>NZ_JBBOZH010000001.1:0-4800000 GCF_038008505.1 Paenibacillus sp. FSL H7-0735
GGTGTCGTTGACGGTGTCGGTGTCGGTGTTGGCATTGGTGTCGTTGACGGTGTCGGTGTCGGCGTCAGCACCTGCGGCTGCTGTGCCTGTTCCTGCTGCTGTCTTTGCTGCTCCAAGGCTTTTTTCTGCTCCTCGAATTTTTGCTTCGCAGCATCCGAAAGTTGTTGCTTCAACTTTTCCTCTGCTTGTTTACGAGCTTCTTCTAGTTTGTTCTTGTTCTCCTGCTCGATTCGTTCTTGTTCAGCTTTGATCCTATCTAATAAGGATTGGTTCTTTGCAGCGGCTAGTTCACGCAGCTTATTTTGCTCCTCCAGCAGCCTTTTTTGTTCTTCCTCCAATTGCTTCTGTTTTTCCTGCAGCTGCTTTTGCTCATCCGTTAATTGAAGTGGCAGGACATTATTTAGGTCGATCTTTGTATCGGAATGCTTATTGACCTGATCAATAAGTGACTGCAACTCTCCTTGATTCATTACTTTCTTTTCAAGCGCCTGCTTTAAAATATTACTGAGCAGATTATCCAAATTATTTTGATATTGCTCCAGGTCGCGCTGAGACAAGCCGCCCGAATTTTTACCAGGGATAGAGCCGAAAGCCTCATTCCTCATTCTCTCCAGTATCTCCGCATTTTCCTGATCTATTTTCTGCTTTTGATTCAATAGTGATTCGATGATAGCAGGTGAAAGTTGATCAACGAGACTGAATGGGTCAACCATAACAGGCTCACTTGGTGAATCTGATCCTGGAAAAAAGTTCAGTACCTGAGTAGGATACACTAAAATTGGATTCTGACTGGTTCCGTTGCCGCTTCCCTGAACCAGTCCGCTATTTACAACAAGCGTCGGCAGCGCCGTAACCGGATCGATACCCACCATGAAATTTGTGCCGCGAACATTGGTCACAGCCGTCGGCGTCAGGATTTTGAAGGTATCCTTGGCATTTATCAGCGAGGACACATTGGCCAAAACCAGCCCGCTCCATAGCATAAAGCTTGTTTGCTTTGTAAGGGTTGTATCACTTAAATTTGATATATACAGCTCCGAATTTTCGCTAATCGTAATTTCATCCTTACGGTCGACCGTCTTTAATATCGCACTCGTATTATTTTCCGTGAGAAGTTGATCGCCTTGATGAAGAGTCATGCCCTTATAGGCTTGGTAAGCCAAAGAACCGCCCGCCTGAGTGACCCAGACCGTTCCTGTAATCTGTTCAAGAACCGCAGTGCGCGACTTACGATCTGCTACAGGTAGCTCATCTACGGCTTCCTTGATTTCTCGCAAAATAACCGTCCTCGTGCTTCGATCCCATTGCACATCTGCTCCGAATGCCTCACTGAAAAATCGGATTGGAACATAGGAACGGCCATCTTTCGTATATGGCGCTGCCTCAATTTCTCGTTGCTCTTCTGCATCCGCCTTCGCATTGTTAATGGAAATCACTTTACTCCCCATTTGCAGCCTGATGCTTACGTCTCCCTTTGTCAATTCAATGGTACGCTGGTTATCCAACAATTCAACCTTATAGCCCAGCATTTCGCTTAAAGCTCTCACAGGCACCATCGTGCGTCCCTTCACAATTTCGGGCTGCACGTCAAGGCTGATCACGGTATCATCGATCACAACCTTCACCTGATCATTGTGGGGCAAATTGGTTGGAAGCTGGTAATACTCAAGCTCACGGATTTTATTGTTATAGCTGTCCGCAATGAGCAAGCCGCCATTTGGCAGAACCGCTACATCTGTCGGATTATGGAGCAGATTATGACCGTTAATGCCATCTACTTGACCAAACTGAGCAGGTACACCAGCAATTGTACTCACATACCCGTCAACAAGATAACGAATCGTGTGGTTCAAGCTATCGGCAATGACTAGTCCCCCATCCTTTGTCACAACGATTCCTCTAGGAGACTGAAAGCGTGCCTGTGTAGCGGCACCATCCGCATAACCACCTTCGACATACAGGCTACCATTCGCATACACAGGCTCCTCCCCCGCAGACAAACCCGCCGCGGTTGTCACTGTACGATTGACCAGATCAATATAGCGAATTACTTGATTGCCTGTATCACTTACATATAAGTTGCCTTTATGGTCGATTGCAATGCTGGTAGGATCATTAAACTTGGCGGTTGAAAGCTTACCATCTGCATAATCACCTGCAGGAACAGCATAGCCGCCAATCACCTCGACGACTCGATCAGATGCAGCGTTAAGCGTAGTCACTTGACCATCCGCTGTTATTTGCCGGATTAAATGATTTAACGAATCCGCAACATACAAGGTTCCATCTGCAGCGACAGCCACATCCTGGGGATGATAGAATCCCGCTTCATTACCTATACCGTCTTCATTGCCGATTATGCCATCACCGGCAACCGTTGTTACCATCCCATCCTTAGATATTTTTCGTATTCGATGATTTTCGGTATCTGCTATGTATATATTACCTTCCAAATCCGTATCCATGCCCGAAGGACCGTTGAACACGGCATCTTCTTTAGCACCATCGTGCCAAGCTCCCTCAGGAGTTCCGTTGTCTTCCGCGTCAAGCATTAAGCCCGCATAGGTAGAAACCTCTCCATTCTTCACTTGACGGATGAGATGATTCCGGGTGTCCGCCACAAGCACAGAACCATCCTTCAAGACAGCGATTCCCTGAGGCATACGAAAAGAAGCCTCTGATGCCGCTCCATCCCAATCGTCAAATTCACCACTTCCTGCAAATACCGTTACTTTTGATAGAGCTTCATGGCTGTCGTCCAGGGACGGCTCGCTTTGAATGCCGGCAGCCCCTGCGGCTGTGCCTCCAATTAATGTGAAACTCATAACAGCGACTAGTAAACGACGATATACTTTCCTCACATTGATCCCCCTTCACCCGATAAAATCCAAGCAACAAAAAAACGACTATAATTCGACTTCCTCTGGACATTATAGTGATAAATATAATAGTTTGTAGTCCTACGAAAGTAGTATTCTATAAGATTATGCGGTAAATAGACGCTTAATTTTCCTTACAGCACCTCTCCTGTATACTTTTTCAGAACTTCATAAACTCCCTTTTTACGGGCACGTTTGATAATGAATTTAAAGAGAGAACGTTGTATCCAGAATGGAATACCCACGACTAGAGTGTTTTGTAGTGTTAAAACGAAAGCGGTATGGGCAAGTGACTTGGGGTTGCCCTTCTCATCTGTTAATCCATCGTCCATGAGCCCGTAATGAATGCGAACCGATTGTTCGAACTTGCTTGGCGGCGTTAGCCGAACGCGGAATACAACTGGCTCTTCATGCTCGTTCGCAAAGGTATGTGACGTTTTAAGTGGGGCAATACGGCGGTTTCCCGCTTATAACACATGCTTTGTTTTACCTAAAGTTACGGTGAGCTTACCTGTAATCACTTCAAATTGCTCTTCAAACTGATCATGAATATGCAAAGGTGGACCTTTGCCAAATGGAGGCAGTGCAACTTCGATTAATAAATACTCCCCGTTCGTATCCTTTGCCGTTTCTAGAAAAGTAATTTGTTCTCCTGTGACTTTATTCTTAACCGTTTGTTCCATTCATGTTCGCTCCTTGTTGATTATTTACCAAAACTAGATGCATAGACGCTTCATTATTAATTGTTTTCACGCAAAAAAAAGTCCTACGAAAGGAGTACACAGTAAAAAGGAGGGGGTGAACGACAAGCACCGCGCACAGTTCAAATCAAAAAATGGAAGAACTCACCAAGTTCTTCCACTCTGTAATAGTTTAAATCCTAAATCGCATAACGCTGGATTTCGGAGTTATTTTTGCAAGTATACAAGTTCGTCTGCACAGCGATCTTCCCCAGAGGTCGCCAATTTCATACCCCCCGGGCCTCGGGGATCGTTCGCCCTACTTATGATACGGTTCCCCCCGATTGATCTTCACCGCGCGATACACCTGCTCCACCAGCACCAGGCGCATGAGCTGATGAGGCAGCGTCATGCGCCCGAAGCTCATGCGCTGCTGCGCGCGGCGCATGACCTCGTCGGAGAGCCCGTGGCTCCCTCCGATGACGAACACGACATGGCTCGTCCCGTAGGTGCCGAGCCGGTCAATTTCTGCGGCAAGCTCTTCCGAGCTCCACAGCTTGCCGTCGATCGCGAGCGCAATGACATGCGCCTCGCTCTTAATCTGCGCGAGGATGCGTTCGCCCTCGCGTCCCTTTACCTGCACGACCTCTGCTTCGCTTAGAGAATCGGGTGCTTTTTCATCTGCCACCTCAATGACCTGAAACTTCAGGTATGGTGTCAGCCGTTTTGCATACTCCGCGATGCCATCGATCAAGTACTTTTCCTTCAATTTTCCTACGCCAATAATTTGAATAAGCATAAGTGCCTCCTGTCATAATCCTCTATAGAAATAGCAAAAGGACGCGCACTGGGCGTCCCTTGTAGTTTTAGTAAGTACCTTCTGTTCTATCACATATTTGGTGGAAAAGAAACGACAATTAAAACGGCCTACTCTTGCGCAGTCCCTAAATGTCCTATTTTTCATGCAATCTATGGATCTCCTGATCCCACGTATTCCTAGATTGCCTGAATCTAGAATTTCATGTATTCCTCGTCCTCAGCAGGTTCAATCCATCCCTACTTACTTTCTTCCTGCTCCTCCATCACAAAATCCGGTTTCCCCCCAGCTTCATAAGCGCTCAATATAGAGTCCAGCAAGCCTGGGAAACGTGCATTAAGATCCTCAGTCCGCAGGGACAACATGCGCTGTGTTCCTTGAACTCGTGTAAAAACAACTCCTGACTCGCGCAAAGTACGGGCATGGTGAGACATAGTGGATTTTGCGATCGGGACGTTGAAGCCGTTGCAAGCCTGTTCTCCATTTAAGTGAATATCCGATACGATATGTAAGCGAATCGGATCGCTGAGTGCATACAATACGGAGGCAAGCTGAATGTCCTTGCGGTCCGGATGAAATAGTATTTTCACGGATGATTATCCCCTTTTGTCGTACGATGAATGCGAAAAAAATATTGGTGTTCCTAATTGCATTTTATATCAACGCATGCTATATTTCAATTGTTCGTAAGTAATCGAACTATTAAACAATAATAAAAGGAGTGCTTCGCACATGACTTCTGTAAATAACCTCTCCGCGAATGCGGATCATGAAGCCTCCGTTCCGGAAGCGCCTCTTCCACGAGAAGGCCTGCTGACCCTGCTGTTCAGTGTCGCTGTGGTTCTCGTCATCATGAATACGGCTATGTTCAATCTGGCGCTGCCTGATGTGACCGAAGCCTTCGGGATTACGGCTGCGTCCGCTTCTTGGATTGTCACCGGGTATTCCATTATGTTCTCGATTGCCTCAATCACGTACAGCCGGCTTTCTGATTTTCTGCCGATTCGCCGTCTGTTGGTTATAGGCTTGTTGACGCTGGGCCTCGCGGCTGTTGCCGGCTTTTTCAGCACCAACTTTATCTTCCTGCTTATCGTACGCATTCTCCAGGCCTCAGGCGCGGGCGCAGTAATGTCCTTGTCGCTTGTCCTGTTTACCCGCTATATCCCGCAAGCTCGCCGCGGCAAAGCAATGGCGACAATTATGTCAGCCGTCTCGCTGGGTCTAGGGCTTGGGCCGGTCGCGGGCGGAGCCATCGTCGAATATCTTGGCTGGATTTGGCTATTCTCTGTAACGGCAGCTATTCTGCTTCTAGTGCCGCTGTTCCGTATCCTGCTGCCCAAAGAAGTACCCACCCGTGGCTCCTTTGATGTGCTTGGCGGGCTGTTCTTGGGCGTCGGCACGACCGGGCTGCTGCTGTTCCTGACCAGCGGGCTGTGGATTGCCTTGATCGCCGGAATTGTCGCCATTGCTTTATTTGTTGGCCGTATCCGCAGCACACCTGATCCATTCGTGATGCCGGAGCTTTTCCGTAACCGCTCATATCTCGTGTTGGCTCTGATCGGAGTTGCCTCCTACCTATGCAGCTTTGCCACGTTATTCCTGCTGCCGCAGATTCTGACTCACCGTTTCGGCTTCAGCGCAAGCCATGCCGGGCTTGTGATCTTTCCGGGTTCGCTGCTCGCCATCTTTGTCTCCCGCTCCGTCGGGCGAATCATTGACCGTTATGGCAATGCGGGGATTTTGCGTTTTGCACCATTGCTCGTATTGACCGCTACCATCCTATTCGCTTTCTTTGCTGGGCGGTCATGGATTGCCGTCATGTTCATCTATATGATTATGAGTCTGGCCTTCACGACACTGTCCAGTAGTGTATCCAATGAAATCTCTCGGATTCTGCCTTCTTCACAAATTGGCTCCGGGATGGGCCTGTTCCAGCTGCTGCAATTCTTCAGCGGCGCCTTCAGCGTGGCTATGGCCGCAAGCGCACTAGAATGGCAGCGCGGACTGCCGCTTTCTGCAGCCTACTCCAATATCTACTGGGGACTCTCTATTGCAGCATTAATCGCCATCATCTCAGCTATTCTCTACCGCCGAGGCAACCGAAGTAGCTCGCTGACCGACATAGTAGATGCAGCAGATGCATAAGACCTAATCGGCTAACACATATATTATTTCATGCAAAAAAACACCCTGCGGCCCATTTCCGGGACTGCAAGGTGTTTTTAATAAATTTTAACAGTCCTTTAGACCACTAAATATTCCGCATTCTTCTCACATTCCGCACATTTGGCCGGCGGGTCCCAGTCCGAGAACTCGGTCTCCTTCAAGTCCACAATATCAGGTGCATCCTCATACTCGTCCACAAATTTGTCGATGGCTAACTCTACATGTTCTTTACATACTACATACATTCAACCAAGCATCCCTTTCTGTGCCGCTGCGGCCTATACTCCTTCTATTGTTCTACCATACTTCCCACGAAAATGGAACTCCTATCTATCCATTCCAGCAATCTGTTCATCCATTGTCTATATTCTTGCCCTACCGAAAAAAAAGATTCCTCTCACCCCAAACGGGCAAAAGGAATCTCTTCACTAATATCTCTCTAATTTCTATAAATGTTATCTACCAACTCTCCATCTTACCCTAGAAACTCCACTGGACGATCCAGCTCATACAATCTGCGGTAACGTGGTTCTTTTTCCATCAGCTCCGCATGGGTTCCACGCATTTCTACCGAGCCATTTTCCATAAAAATCACTTCATCCATCTGCTCTGCACCAACCAAATGATGCGTTACCCAGATCAGAGATTTACCGTCCATAGCTTCAAACATCGTCTGCAAAAGATCACGTTCCGTGCTTGGGTCCAGCCCTACGGTCGGTTCGTCAAGAATGACGACAGGTGTATTTTGCAGCAAAATACGAGCTAACGCTATCCGCTGACGCTCTCCACCGGAGAAACGTTGCCCCGCTTCACGGACAAAGGTATTGTATCCCTCTGGTAACGAGGAGATCAGCGTATCCATTTTGGCTAATGCGCCAGCTTCTTTAATCGCTTGTTCGGAAGCCTTCGGATCACCCATGCGAATATTGTTCGCTACCGTAGTATCAAATAAGTGTGGGCTTTGATTTAGCACCGCAATAATAGAAGGAATATTATCGCCATAGGCAGCCGCCGCGATTCCATTAATCATAGCCGAACCTGCAGAAGGTTGGATAACCCCTTGAATAGCCTTTAACAACGTCGATTTCCCTGCCCCACTACGGCCGATGATGGCAATTTTTTTGCCTTGTGGGATGTCGAGGCTGAGATCACGAACCGACCAGTTATCCTCTGATCCATAGCGGTAACCCACATTTTCGAGCTGGATATGAGCACTTTTTATGGCCTGAGGTAGAACATCAACTACAGATGCCTGTTCGGAAACTATATTATGCTCTTCTCCAACCACTCCAGACAACCGCTCCAGCGAGTTACGGTACTGCGGGATTTTCTCCACAGCTTCGGATACTGGCAAAAAAGCATCTGCCACAGGAAAAACAACCAATACAAACGCCGCAATCAACGTACCTGCAATAGCACCATCCGCATACTCCCCGGCGGCCCAATATAACATCGAAAGCACGCCAACTCCAACAACTGCTTGCCCGATGAACGCACGTAGACGCGCCCAGCTGCGCAGCGCTGCATCCGTTTTGGCCACTTTTTTCTCATCTGCTTCATAGGTCTCCACGAACTGGCTTTGCCGTCCACTAATGACCCAATCGCCCATACCGAGAACGGCGTCAGTCAGCTTTTGATAGAGGCGATTACGCTCTACCTTCACTTCACGTTGACGTTTCTGGGTGAACAACAAAGATATAAGCGGCAATACCACGACCAACACCAAAATATACAAAGCCATTAATAACGCAAAACCGATATCAAAGGTGCCCAACGCAATCACCGCAACCCCGTAGATCAATAAAGCAATAACACTTGGAAATACAGTTCTCAGATATACATTTTGCAAATATTCGATGTCATCAGCTAACATCCCGAAAATATCCCCAGTACGGAAACGCGACGACAGGAACAAGGCCTGTGGCTCCAAAATATTGTACAGGCGCACACGCATTTTAGAAAGAATCCGTAAAATGGTGTCATGCCCAATCAGCCGTTCCACGTAGTGAATGACTGCTCGGCTTGTTCCGAACGTACGTACACCAACAATCGGCACGTAGATCATCAGGATATTTTCGACCGGTGTAGACGCTTTTGAGATCAGAAATCCTGAAGTATACATCAATGAAGAGGCTGTAAATATCGTCAACGCCCCAAGCACAATAATTAGCACAAAACGCCAAAAATACGACGATACATAGGGAGCAAACCATCCTTCACGTTTCAATGGATTCCCTCCAATTGCGACCCAATCAACTCATAATACGCACCCTTGCGGGCAAGTAACTCCTGATGGGTACCGATTTCTGCCACTTGGCCTTGCTTCATTACTACAATAATGTCCATATCTAGCATCCAGTGTAGGCGATGGGTAGCCAGAAAGACCAGCTTTCCTTCAAAAAGAGGCACCATCGTCTCCTTCAGCTCATATTCCGTTTCAATATCCAGATGCGCCGTTGGCTCATCTAGAAGCATAATTGGACGGCTGCTAAGCAGTGCCCGGGCTAATGCCACCCGTTGCTCCTGGCCACCGCTGAACGAACGGCCGCCGCCACCAATCATCTCATCTAAACCATGCGGAAGAGTATCCACCAGCCCCGATAAACCAGTAGCTTTCACTGCCGCGGCAACAGCTTCCATAGAAGCCTCAGGGTAATAAAAACGTATATTATCCGCTAACGTGCCGCTAAAAATATACGGACGCTGCGGGATATATGAGGTCTGTTTTCGCCAAGCCTCATCCGTTAATGCACTAACCGTTGTACTGTTAACCGTGATACTTCCTGAGGTAGGGTGTAAGAAGCCCCCTAATATATCCACTAAAGTAGATTTACCGGCCCCGCTCTCTCCGATAATCCCAATTTTGCTAGCTCCTTTAAATTGCAGGTTCAGCGCTTCCAGCGAAGAAAGCCCTGCTTCCTCATACTTCACGCTAACGTCATTTAATGTGAGCACGCTATTCTCATGCCAAGTGAATATTTGTTCCGATGTTTTTGCTGCAGAACCGACAGATAGATTACCGTTAGGGCCGATTACTTCAGCCTTCACCTCATCTTGATCTATAATGCTCTTCATTGCTTCAGCGGCTTCTTTCCCATCCAAAGTAGCATGGAAATCTGAACCCACCAATCTGACAGGCAGGAAATATTCCGGAGCCAAGATTAGAATCGTTAAGCCCGTAACCAATGTCATCTGTTCATTTACAAGCCGTAAACCGAGGCTTACCGCTACAGATGCTACAGACAGCATAGTGAAGAAATCCAGGGCGAACGATGACAAAAAGGCCACTCGCAGCGTACGCATGGTCGCCGAGCGATAACGATCGCTGACCGTAGCAATGCTGTCGCTATGACTACGACTTCGTCCTAGAAATTTTAATGTTTCTAGCCCACGTAGTGAGTCTACAAAATGATTAGATAATGTGCGATATGATTTCAACTGCCGATCCATTTGCTTACGGGCCGTCATCCCAATCAAAATCATAAAAACAATAATAATCGGCATAGTTACCGTAAGAATAATCCCGCTCGTAGTGTCCATCGTAAAGACGTAAATAAGCACCAAGACCGGTGTAACAGACATCCCTACCATTCTAGGAATGATTGCTTCCAGATACGTGCGGAATTTAGTTACGCCTTCCAGCACTAGTGTAACAAGATCCCCGGTTCCACGCCCGCCCACCATTCTAGGGCCAAGCTGGAAGAGCTTGTCCATCATTTCCCTCCGCATAGTGCTGCCCGTTGCTTCCGCGAAGCGGTAAGAGACACGGCTCATCAGCATAGCACAAGCATGGCGCACAAGAAATGCAAGAAGGAACAATAGCGCAGTGCCCCATTGTTCCTTCAGAGGTTCTCCCGCAAATAGCGCAGAGATGACTTCTGCCAGCGATTTAGCCAGCAGAAGTATGGACAAGCTTTGCACCAGGGTAAGGAAGCCTACAATCAGAAAGACTGGCTTAACTCCTTTATACCCAAGCAAGTTTTTATCCATTAGTATTCAAGATGCTCCTTCTCGTGAACCCGTTTATGAAAGACAAAGTAACTCCAAATTTGATATCCCAATACGAACGGAAGGATGGTCAGTGCCACAATCGTCATTACCTTCAAAGAGTAATGGCCCGAAGCCGCATTAGTGATCGTCAAATTAAAAGCTTGATCAATTGAACTAATCATAACACGCGGGAACAATCCTACAAAGATAGAAGTTACCGAAAGCGCCATTACCGCTCCTGTCATTCCAAAAGCGTAGCCGTCCTTCTTCTTCGTCATGAAGTAACCGGACAGTACAAAGGCGATAACTCCCAGGGCTACAATAATCATAAGAACCGTTCCACGTTGCTCGAAAATATCCGTCATATTATAAGTCATAATCACAAAAGCAGTAAATAAAGCTGCGAGTGGTATCAGCAATTTTTGTGCCAACTTGCGAGCGCGAGCCTGTAGATCACCCACTGTACGCAGCGTTGTGAACATGAGACCATGCACTAGGCACAGAAGGACAACAGTAAGCCCTGCTACTACAGTGTACACATTCACGATATCTGTGAACCCTGCATACATTTGCATATCCCCATCAATAGGCAACCCTTTGATAAAGCTTGCAAACACTACAGCCAAGAGGAATGGTGGAAGGAAGCTGCCGATAAAGATACAGGCATCCCAAGTTCTTTTCCAAGCTAATGAATCACGTTTACCTCTGAATTCAAAAGCGACACCACGCGCTATCAGAGCTAATAAGGCAAATACAAAAGGAATATAGAATCCACTAAACAGCGTTGCATACCACTCCGGGAAAGCCGCAAACATTGCACCCGCAGCTGTGATAAGCCATACCTCATTCCCATCCCAGAAAGGTCCGATCGAGTTAATCAGAACACGGCGCTCTGTATCATTTTTAGCGAGAATTTGTGTTTCCATCCCTACGCCGAAATCGAAACCCTCCAGGAAGAAGAACCCTATAAACAGAACTGCAATCAGCACAAACCACAATTCATTAAGAGATATCATGGGAACCCTCCTCGTTATATGGATCATTCGAATCGCCGTGATCGTTATCCATCGCATAAGGACCTTTTTTAATCACTTTAATAAACAATCCGACCAACACTAATCCTAGAATTAAATAAATCGTTGTAAAAGAAATCACGGAGAACAGAACTTGACCACTTGTAATATTAGGCGACACACTGTCTTCCGTTGTCATCAGTCCGAATACCGTCCATGGCTGACGCCCGAATTCGGTCATGACCCAACCGGCTGTATTCGCAATCGGAGGAAGCAACAAGCCCCATAACATGAACCGCATAAACCAAGTGTTCGGACGGTCCATTTTTTTGCGCCACATTAAGTACATAGCGTACATTCCCAATACAATCATTAACGTTCCTGCTAGAACCATGATCCGGAAACTCCAGAATGTCGTACGTACAGGTGGAATATAGTCACCGGGGCCATAGGTTTGCTCATACTCCGCTTGCAGCTCAAGCATACCTTTAACTTCACCGGAAAATTTACTGTATGAAAGGAAACTCAGCATATAAGGAATTTGAAATTCTCCAGTACTGATTTGATTCTCTGGATCAATGTTTGCCCATACGGTCCAAGGTGCCGGGTCACCACTCTTACCCCACAGTCCTTCGGAAGCTGCCATTTTCATTGGTTGAGTTTCAACCAAATATTGCGCTTGGGCGTGACCAGCAACAGCTACACCAATAGAAGAAATAATCCCTACGATAGCTGCAATCTGAAAAGACTTCTTAAAGAAAGAAACCTCTTGTTTCTTCAATATTTTATAAGCACTAATACCTGTTACAAGAAAAGCACCTGTTGCATAAGCAGCCAGTACTGTATGTGGGAATTCAACCAGCAATTGTCCGTTCGTAATAAGCGCGAAGAAATCATTCATTTCTGCACGTCCATTATTTATCTCAAAACCCACAGGATGCTGCATAAAAGAGTTAGCCGCTAGAATCCAGAATGCAGATAACATCGTACCGAATGCTACCAGCCAGATGGACAGTAAATGTACTCGCTTGGATACCTTATCCCAGCCGAATATCCATATCCCAATAAAAGTAGACTCCAGGAAAAAGGCTGCCAATGCCTCAACTGCAAGTGGAGCCCCGAATACATCACCCACAAAACGTGAATAATCGGACCAGTTCATCCCGAACTGAAATTCCTGCAATATCCCTGTAACTACCCCTACTGCAAAATTGATGAGGAATAGCTTTCCCCAGAACTGCGCCATTTTTTTGTACTCTTCATTACCTTTTCTAACGTACATTGTCTCCATGATTGCAATCAAGAGCGCTAGTCCGATTGATACCGGTACAAAGAAATAGTGGAATATTGTCGTCGACGCAAATTGTATACGCGACAGCATTACTGTATCCATATTTGTCCCTTCCTTCTCCCCTTTTCGTTAATTATATTCTGTCAAAAATTTAAGCTTCTTTTTGTGATAAATGTCACATAAAGATAGTCATTTAACGGTGAAATTCAAATGATTTGTGACAAAGATCACAATTTAGCATAAAGAAAGCAAAAAAAATAAGACGGTTTACCCGTCTTGAGTGGTTCGTCGTTCTATTAAATGCTTGACTCATTTAGGTATTGGTTAGATGGAAATACCCTTCTTCAGCGATTTGAGATCGCCATTCGAATTAAGCAATTGGGGTAGCATCTTCGTGCTGCGAACCATTGGAGAGTCACATAGACGGCAAGAAGGCGCATGTTCAAATGCGAAATTATCCCTCATCCATCCGTTGCATCCCTCATTGGTACATGCCCAAATTGCGGTATTTTCTTCCGGTATTTCTTCCAAAGGTTTCTTCCGGTAGTTCATTGCCGTTCCTCCCATCCTGTAAGTCAATAGTGAGTAACTAGATATAAAAAGACCGTCCCAACTTTCACAAGCTGGGACGGTTTCTTCTATTATTACAGTTTTACAACGTTTTCGGCTTGTGGTCCACGGTTGCCTTGAACAACGTTGAATTCAACGCGTTGGCCTTCGTCCAAAGTTTTGAAGCCGTCGCCAGTGATTGCGCTGAAGTGAACGAATACGTCGCTTCCGCCTTCAACTTCGATAAATCCGAATCCTTTTTCTGCGTTGAACCATTTAACTGTACCTGTTTGCATGTGTGTTACCTCCACAAATTTAAATTAATATGTTCTTTTTATCTTCAAACAAAGAAAAAATTCACACATTGAAAAAGGTTGTATTACCAAATATGACAGCCCTTTTCAATGCGAGAATTAGGGACTAAATGTATGATTGATATCATATTACCACACCTGATTAGCAAAGGCAAGCAAGCATCCGAATATATCCGGTTTTGCCCTAATAAGTATTACCTTCCAATGTAAGGGCTGCCACTTAGTGTTTATTCCCTAAATAGATCCTTTTTCTGGCATAATTATCATGGTTTTAGAAAAATAGCTTTCCCAAAAACGTTACTTTTATCCGCTTTTTCAAGAAGGTACCCCCTCGGAATCGAAGGGGTAGTCCGCTCTACTTGTCGTAACTGCTATCTCATTATATACCGACTTCCAGCATATTATTCCTGTGGTTTTTCAAGAAGTTTAACTGTTGCCTGTTTGGCCTCGCCGTTTCGATAGTAAGTAATTTTCAGATCATCACCGATCTTCGTATGATTATATAAGTACTTGCGAAGAGAAAGGGTAGATATGATGGATTGATCATTAAATTTGGTAATGACATCATTGAATTGCAGTCCAGCTTCCTTCGCAGGGCCAACGGCTTCTAGAACAACTACTCCATCCTTAACACTGTTCGGCAGGTTCAATTCATTGCGTTGATCTTCTGCTAGTGGAACGTACGGATTGTTCAAATCAACTGAATATACACCCAAGTACGAACGGGCAATATGCCCTTTTTCAGCCAGCTCATTAGCGATATCTATCACATGATTCGCAGGAATTGCAAAACCCAGACCCTCTACACCCGTATCTGAAATCTTCATCGTGTTAATTCCAATGACCTTGCCATCGAGATCCACTAACGCGCCGCCACTATTTCCTTCATTAATCGCCGCATCAGTCTGTATCACTTCTTGTTCCCAGTCATATACTCCATCCTGATTAAGGGATACGGGAACCATCCGTTCAGTATAGCTAACAATCCCCGAGGTCAATGTATCACCAAGTCCTAGCGGATTACCGATAGCAATGACCGTTTCACCTAGACGAAGCTTAGAGGAATCACCGAGCTGCGCGATGGTATCGATTCCTTTGGCATCAATAGAGAGTACCGCAATGTCGCTTACTTTATCCGTTCCAACGAGTGTTGCCTTACGGGTCTCTCCGTTCACTGTAACTACCTCGAGATTACCGGAGTCTTCGATGACATGATTATTGGTAATGATAAATGCTTTATTTCCTGTCTTTTTATAGATCACTCCTGAGCCTAGTGCGGACTCATCCAGAATGTTTAATTCTTCATTATCTTCTTTATGATTGATAATACTTACTACTGCAGGGCGAACCGTGGCAGCAGCTTGAATAATCCGGTCAAATGGATCACTACTGCTTGGGGCAACATTTCCAGTTGTTACAACCGGCTTTTGAGCAGTCTCATGACTCATCTGGCCTGTAAACATACTGAATAACAGAACTGCCACCACAGCGCTGACTAAGGAGCAAACGGCGGATATTTGCCAGGTAGATAGCCCTTTACGCGATCTGCGTACAGAATGTCTACGGTTAGCAAACGATCCCTTTGATGCTTCATCCCCTCTGGACCGCGAAACTTTAGTTGAATAGAAATCATCATCAAACAATCCCACCGAAAATCTCCCCCTTCTATTGCCAAGCGTTCACTGTTGTTAAGACCTGAACCTATAGCAACCACGTCCGAACCAAACCTCTGTAACCATTAGACTCCAAATATCACTAAAAAGTTTCACTTTATCCATTAACCCCACAAGAGTTTCGATCAATCGTTAGATTATGATAATCTTTTAATATATCTTCTCTATTAGGAATATTTTGCAACTTAAAAGACTACAATAAAATAGAAGTGTCCCTAAAATTTTAGCTTTGCTCATCACGCTTTTAATTGTATCACAGGCAACCTGCAATTCGGGATTTTCCTCAGCTAAAACACCTGCGAATTTTTTACAGTTTTCAGTTCTAATTACACTATATATTCACACTATTAAAGGAGGATTAATTATGAGTTCTTTTTCAACAAGTATGGATTTAGTCGAGTTTATCGGTAAGCTTGGTGACTTAAAGGATGAACACTACCACATGACCCTTGCCTTTAGCGCAATGATCGAATTGATGATTGAAAAAGGCCTAATCTCCCGCCAAGAATTAGATCGCAAGACCGCTGAACTTGATCAGCTTATGACTGGCTCAGCTTATCCCATGGCGTAGGTTGATCATAATACGTATCACACAGTCTGAACTCACTATCTTTGAAAAAACAGCCCCGATCCTCCATTGCGCCGCGTACCGACATTTTTGCCAAATCCATCATATTGTGATCCCGGCTTAAATGCGCCAAATAGGTCCGTTTGGTCCGCCCTGTAAGAATTTCGCTAAGCGCAGCTCCAGCTGCCTCATTGGAAAGGTGACCCATGTCGCCTAGGATGCGCCGTTTCGTATTCCACGGATAACGTCCCATTCTCAGCAATTCGATATCATGATTCGCCTCCAGCACCAATACATCTGCATCTGAAATTGCATCTCTTACCTTATCACTAACATAGCCCAGGTCTGTAGCTACACATAACTTCTCTTTTCCATCATAAAAATTGTAACCCACTGGCTCCGCTGCATCATGAGAAATCGCAAAGGATTCTACTCGCATACTGCCGAAATCCTTGTGCTGGCCAGACTCCATGATCATACGGTTATACTCCGGTATTTTACCAATTCCCTTCTCGATAGCTCCCCAGGTATTGGTGTTCGCATAAATCGGAAGATCGTATTTACGGGCCATGGCCCCGAGTCCCTTGATATGATCGGAATGTTCGTGTGTAACTAGAATCCCGTCTATATCATTACCCGTTAGTTCACGCATGGCCAACAGCTCATCGATCCGCTTGGCACTAAAACCTGCGTCAATCATAAGTGTTGTCTCCCCGTTTCGTACCACCGTTACATTGCCGGTAGAACCACTGGACAGTACTGTAAATGAAATCCCCATTTTCCTTACTCCTTCTACTCTGTTGTCTTAGGACTGATGATGTCCGCACTAATAGCATCCACATAATAGGCATTGCCGTTCTCCAGCATAAACCGCCACATCGGCGAAGCTACCTGACTTTCCGAGTTGAACAGCTCACCGTAATACCCCAGCTCAATCTCCTTCACTACGGAATCTGCCGGAAAATACTTCTCTATCAAGCTACTAAGTGCTTGCGATGCTGGAAGCACCTTCTGTTCTTTATCGCTGCTGCTTGTCCCTATTTCAATCTTCGGCCAGCGGTAAGCTACGATTTTTTGATCACTGTTAATCAACTCTAGCCTAACACGGAACAACGACCACTGATTTTGAACCAGCGGATGAAGAACGAACTTTCCTACCTCACTTTCCTGTGAATCAAAGCGATAATTGGAAATGTCAGGAATCTTATCCTCAAGCGCCTTGCTAAGCTCTGAGAAGGAAGAATAGATCAGCTTGCTGTCTATAGGTACATCTAATTTAATTGGTGGTTCAGTCTGCTCTTCAGCAGAATAACGATAAGTAATGTTAGGAAGCTGCGGGGTAGACGCCGGAATGGGACACAATACACGAATCCCTTTCTGCTCCATTACGGCTTGGGTCTCAGCAGACAGGGAAGTAAAATCAAGATTAGCACTAACCTGATCGCGCAAATCGACCCACAGCTGGTAACATAGCAGCAGATTCAGACCTAAAAAGGCGCAAATCAGTACATTTTTAGCTCTTCCCCAATCCATACCCGAACCTCCTAATTGTTATATGAACCACTTGTCCATTAATTTAAAGTAAGAACACTGCCATCACTAAGTGTAACTTTCCAGACAGGTATCAGCTCCAGATGATCTTCCTTCACCTCAGGCACATAAGCAGGCGTTAAATCCTTCACTGCCGAAGTTTTACTGACCAGAGACAACCTATACTCCAGATCCGCACCTCCAGATAGCTCCACTACCTTTTTTACGGCCTTACTTTCATCTATATAAATTAGAGAACGTTCATAAGAGGATACTGTTCCCTGCTGCAGTTCCAGATTTATTACACCATACTGTAATGATGAATTGCTCATTATCGGATAGGAGCCGTACGGATAGGAGCCATAATATTGTTGAAAAGAGACCTTTCTCTCCTGTCTGCCTTCCTCTGTAGCCTCCAAACGGTAAGT
Source organism: Paenibacillus sp. FSL H7-0735 (assembly GCF_038008505.1). NCBI lineage: Bacteria > Bacillati > Bacillota > Bacilli > Caryophanales > Paenibacillaceae > Paenibacillus > Paenibacillus sp. FSL H7-0735. Next base: position 17,899 of record NZ_JBBOZH010000001.1, read on the forward strand.
CCCATTCCATCCGCCATGCTGGTTCACAAATTCTACAGCTTCCAAAGCATCCTTGGCAGGGGTACTTTCTCCAGCTGGAAGCGCCGCAGGGTCACTATAGCTCATCCAGTTCTTACCCTGGTCCACCTGAAGGCTCCGTTTGCTATCCGTATAAATCTCCGAGCCGTTCTTCTCCCGAATATATCTAGTGCTTCCAACATCGAAGAAAAGATTACTCTGCATTTGCTCTATGGTGTACATCCCGGAAGGCATGTCTACCTGAACCAGAGAAATCTTACTGTCTGGCACATAATAATCCCCGCTTACGGTCTTGTAAGGCGTCCAATTCTTACCGAAATCAACATGCTGCTGCACATCCTGAACCGTTAAATCCGCTTTTGCCGCTTCGTATATGATGTCGCCTCTCGTACTGAAGAAAATAGCATGGGCCTTGGAATCATTCTTAATGTTATAGATCCAAATGCGATCAATGCTTTCTCCTTCAAAAAGGGAATCTGGCGATAACTGCATCACCCGCTGCAATAACGTTACCGGAATGCCCGCTCCGAATGAAAGCTCAATCCCAGGATTCTCATTGCGGATCTTATCCCAATCATAATCCTGTACCGAGTGCCGTTGGAAGCTTTCGAAGCCACGACCTTTTAAGCGATTCATGATCAAGCTATAGAACGTAGAGTCCGGATAAAAAAGCGTATGTTTGCCTTCTCCCATATGGATGATCATTTTGTCAGGGTATAACAGGTTCTCTACCTTCTCTTCCGGACCCATATTATCTGTCTTCACATACAGGTTCTCAGAAAGCACTGCTGAATCAGCACCAGGCAAACGGTAGATCAAATAATAGCTTTCAACCAGGCTTCCGAGCACGAGCAAGGCTAGAATGCATGATTTGATTCGTTCCTTCATGCCTCACTCCCCCTTTGCTCGTTCAAAGGCAGGGTAAAGGTTACCTTTGAACCTTCATTTAGCTCGGATTGCAGGGAAATGGAGCCTCCATGTGCCTTCACAATTTCCCGGGCAATGGAAAGGCCAAGTCCGGTGCCTCCCATGTTCCGCGAACGTGCCTTATCCACGCGATAAAATCGTTCGAAGATCCGCTCGATATCCTTTTTCGGAATCCCTATCCCCGAATCACGCACAGAAATGGAGAGCATTCCATCCTCATTCTTCAACGCTTCCAGTTCAATCGTACCGCCTTCTGGCGTATATTTTAGCGCATTGGAGACCAAATTCCCCAAGACCTGATCGATTTGATCGCGATCAAGCCACGCCGTGGTAACATCTTTGCGGACCCTTGTACTTATATCTATACGCTTCTGCCGAATTTGAAAAGAAAAACGATCCGCCACATCCTCCAGCATCTCGGTAATATCCGTCTGCTGAATTCGAAGAAGAGCTTCCTTGGAATCCAGACGGGAAAGATGCAGCAAATCCGTGACCAGACGAATCATCCGTTCGGTTTCGTTGCGAATAACCCCAACAAATCGAACCGCCAGCTGCGGATCTTCAAGTGCTCCATCATCCAGTGCTTCAACATAGCTTTTAATAGTGGTAAGTGGTGTTCTTAGCTCATGCGAAACGTTCGCCACGAACTCACGGCGTGATTCCTCCAGATTCTCCTGTTCGGTGACATCCTGCAGCACAGCAATTGTGCCGGCAATGCCACCCTCACGACGATGAATCGGAGTAAACGTCACTCTTACGATATTAGAATCTTCTCCACCCATATGAGTCAGATGAAGCATTGCAGATTGGGCATTGCCTTTAGCCAGAGATCCGCTTTGTTCGTAATCTAAGCCCAACAATTTATCTAGAGGGGCACCTTCCGGCAACGGTCCTTCATTTCCGAGCATCAGCGCTGCCCGCCGATTCATCAGAATCACTACTCCGTTCTCATCTGTAGCCACGACACCATCACTCATGTTCGTCAGAATAGAGGTAAGCTTCTCCTTCTCCTCTTCATTCTGCGAGAGTGCCTCACGCAATCTACCGGTCATATAATTGAACGCCTGACTGAGTTGTCCAATTTCATCATTGCCCAATACGGGCATTTTACGATTGAATCGGCCTTCAGCGACAGCCGTAGCATGCCTCGTCATTTCCTTAATAGGCTGCGTGATGGTGTGCGCCAGAATGACGCATAAAACAACCGTTAACGCTAGAGCTAACAGCAAACCTGAGATAAATACACTATTGATCCGGCCCATCGTGGCGTATAGATCCTTCATGTCAGCAGCAATATAGATTGCGCCCACTACCTTGTCACCCGAGAGCACAGGCTTGGCCACAACCTTTTTACGCACATTATCATCGGCAATAATATATTCCTCGTTATCACTGATGCCCTGCAAGGCCCGATTCACAACTGTCTGGGTGTTACGCTGCCCGACATAGTCATTCTGCGAGGGAACGGAAGTGGTGATGATTTTGCCGCTGGCATCCAGTACCTGAATCTCAGCCCCGTTAATGTACAGATTATTGACCATTCCGCGCAGACTTTCCACAGCGGTTTCCTCATCTGCGGTTCCAGCCTCACTACCAAATTTATCAGCAGTCAGGATAGACAACATCTCAGCACGTGCTTTAAGGTCCTTGGTGAAATTATCTGTTAACGAGTTCTTCATCGAGCTGACAAAATAAACCCCGATCAACTGCATAGCTATCAGAATTAGCAATACGTAAATAATAATAAGTTTTGCCTGAATTGTCCGGATAAAGGACCGCCACTTCATCACAGTCCTCCATTTTTAGGGCTATGCATCAAATAGCCGAGTCCACGCCGAGTATAAATATATTCGGGCTTGCTGGGGTTCTCCTCAATTTTCTCTCTTAGACGACGGATCGTCACGTCAACGGTCCGCACATCACCGAAATACTCAAATCCCCACACTGCCTGCAGCAAATGCTCCCGAGTCATCACCTTACCGGCATGTTTGATCATATAGTAGAGCAGCTCATATTCACGATGGGTCAAGTCAAGCGGCTCCCCGCCCTTATAGACCAAATACATATCTGTATCTATAAACAGATCAAAATGATAAATGCCCTGCTTATTCTCTGCTGGTTCACTCGCCATCCCCTGTGGTGACGGTTTATGCTGTCTCCGCATCTGGGCTTTAACTCTGGCCAGCAATTCACGTGTACTAAAAGGTTTGGTCACATAGTCATCAGCACCAAGCTCCAGGCCAAGTACCTTATCAATCTCTCCGTCCTTGGCTGTAAGCATAATGATAGGAATGTCCAAGTGCGCAGAACGCACCTCGCGGCAGACGTCCATACCATCTTTGCCGGGCAGCATAAGATCAAGCAGCATAAGATCGGGCCTTTTGGACAATGCCAGCTCCACTGCACTGTTGCCATCAAAAGCACAAATAACCTCGTAGCCTTCTTTTTCTAAATTAAATTTCAATATATCAGCAATAGGCTGTTCATCATCTACTACCAGAATCGTTCCCATCTGCATGTCCCAGCTTCACCTTCCTATCCTTACTTAATGATCATTCCTTTATTTTAACATACCTGTCTAACCGTCACATCCTACGAAATAAGCAATCCCCCTGCCCAGCAAAAAGAAACGGCTTTGCCGTCACTCGTAGATTAAAAAAAAATAAAAACCGCCCGATTGAAATCGAGCAGTTAAAGGACAAAGTATGAATTATTGCAAATACTTCATTGGATTTACAGCAGTGCCATTCTTCCGAATCTCAAAATGCAGATGTGTACCCGTCGAACGTCCGGTGCTGCCCATTACGCCAATCTTGCCACCCTGCTCCAAGCGTTGGCCTGTAGAAACCGAGATGCTTTTTAAATGACCATAATAGGTCTGGTATCCGTTGCGATGATCTACAATAACTACATTCCCGTATCCACTCTGCACACCTGCAAAGATCACGGTCCCGGCATCAGAAGCTTTTATATTCCGATTGCTAGATACCATATCAATACCCTTATGGGCACGGCTCCAACGCTCGCCGAAGCTACTTGTCAGTGTCGCCCCGCTTACCGGCCAACTGAACATGCCTGTTCCTTCACCAACAACCTTCGTTCCCCGATAAACAACTTCTGGCAGCGAGGCTTGTATAACGGTCTGGCCTAACCATTCTTCTTGGACGACCGTACCATTTTCCTTCGTTACCCGATACTCCATTTCTTTAAGTCCAGTTTGCCCTGGACGAACGACTTTGCTTTTGCCTGCCGCTAGCTGATCGCTCGAACGCACAACCACTTCCGGCTCAGTCACTATTTGCTCAGTCACTTTTTCCACAGTTACTACTGTAACATCTGGTTGGGGTACCTTCAGCTTCAGTGTATCTCCAATCTTCAACGTCAGCTCTTTCACGTTAGGATTGTTACTATAAATCTCTTTTTGGGTGATTTCAAACCGTTTGGCAATCCCCGAAATCGTATCACCCTCTTGAACGGTATAAAGAAGGGGCGCCTCTTTACCTTCGGTAAGTGTCTGGACCGCTGCCTCCACATCCAACACTTTATTAGGATCTGCTTTGATAGGAACGATAGAAATATCTTCACTAATCTCTACCGACTCTACTTGCTCCGGAGTCTTCGCTTTTGCAGCAGATGAGCTGGAAGCAGCCGTTCTTGTTAGCTTACTAGCCGTCGTTGCTACTTCTGCTTGTGGGACATAATGATTTTTTACCCCTTCAAGCACTGCATTAGCAGTTTCCTGATCCTTAACTATGCCAACAGCCTTGCCATCTACCATCAATTGTACGCCTACCGCATAAGCCTTCAGCATTCCATCTAGTTTAGTAAGTGTCGCCTCACTATCAACTTCTGGCTTGTATGCCTTCTGCTCTTCTATTGTAATGCCCTCTGTTTGCAGCACCATGGTTGAATTCGGATATTTCTCCTGATATTCTCGTTGTTTCTTATCGTATAGCTGGTTAAGCTGCGTCTGATCGGTAAGTCTTCCGATTTCTTCACCCTTCACCAACACTTGATAATAGGTAACCGTGTTAGCAGCTACATACCTTTTCTCTGCTCCAACCAACACCGTAGCTAGAAGCACAAGGCCGACAGATCCCAAAATCCAAGCGCGCCGAAATCTGCGAGTACCTTTCTCTTGTTGAAAGTGTTTGGAGTCGTGATCGAAATTGTGGCTCTGTTGAACATTCGCCTCGGACTCTGCTGGATGTCCATCTTGCAGCTTGCTCATCCGACGCATGAACTTAAATCCCTTCATGAAACTCTCCCTTTCAGTCCGCTTTTACTTCCGACAAAAGCGGCCAAGCTAATTGTACGACCTCGATTATATAGATTACGTCCACGTAAATTTCTGCGTATACTAGTGCTTAATTCCTGCTTCTAATGAACCTATAAAAAGGTTGTTAAGGAGGTTACAAAAAATTAACCTCTTGAGGTCCTTGTTTACTGTACCATAGCTTAGAGAAAAATTTCAACTTTAGACATAACAAAAAACCCGCCAAATACGCGGGTTTTTTGCGCAAATATGAAATTTTAACCTTTTTCATGTGTCTATAAAGTGACAATTACAAATGCTATTGCGTAGATTCTGTTGTTGGTGTAAGCATTTTCATTATGCTCTCATATTCGTCTGCATCAACATATTTTGCAATTACCTGCTGCAGCTCTTTAACCTCATCTTCTGTTAATCCATCCTCCATCGCTGTTGAAATTTTTGCCATCTCATCCTGGGGTAGTTTGGACATCAAAATATTGAATATATTTACCTTCTCTTCCGATGGAAGATTATCTTTAAAGTCACTGAGTGCCTCAGGTGTCATTACTAATTGTTGGTCACCAACACTTCCACTTCCGCTATCAGCTGAACTTTCGGTTGTAACTTGCCCCATAACTGGTAAGGCATCAGTCGGAGTATTATCATCTACGGGCTCACCCTTGCCTTTAGCTGGCGAATCCGTGCTTTTGTCGGTCTCCTTGCTAACTGTACTCCCTGTGGTTACTTCTTTATTAGCTGTATCCGAGTCAGATTTGTTATCCATGCCAATAATGCTCCGAATCATTCCTCCAAATCCCGGACCGGGAGTATTCACTTTAATATCGAAGCTAGCCAGTACCGACTGAATATAAGCATTTACAACCACGCCCGTTGTTAGAATTGAAAGAGTGCTGGCAAGTACCACAATCAGACATACGCTAAGTGCACGCTTCACGATCTTCATCTTCATTTCTCCTCTCACCTATGTTCAAGTCTATCTGGTAGATCATGTACATGTTCTTCTATACATCCAGTATTGACTAGAACCGGCCTTGGGAAACGTCTAGGCATAAATCTAGGCCCCAAAAGAGAGAGATATAGTCCTCAGAACAAAAAAAAGAGCCTCTAACGAGGCTCCTTAGTATAACTAGGTTTTAGATATAAATTGGCAATACTTGATTCGTCTGCTCACGGTTACGACCCACTGAGAAGATAGCAATCGGAATACCTGTAAACTCAGATACACGTTCAACATATCTACGTGTATTTGCTGGAAGATCATCCAATGTTTTTGCAGAAGTAATATCTTCGCTCCAGCCTGGGAGCTCCTCATATACCGCTTCGCATTCTGCCAGCATTTTGAGGCTAGCAGGGTAATGAGTAATTACCTCACCACGGTATTTGTAGCCTGTGCAGATCTTCACAGTCTCAAGTCCGCTAAGTACATCCAGCGAGTTAAGAGATAGCCCTGTGATTCCACTTACACGACGAGCGTGACTCACAACTACACTGTCGAACCAGCCTACACGGCGCGCACGTCCGGTAACTGTGCCATATTCATGACCTGTTTCACGGATATAATCACCTGTTGCATCATTCAGCTCTGTAGGGAACGGGCCATCTCCAACACGAGTGGTATAGGCTTTTGCAACCCCAATAACCTGTTTGATTTTGGACGGTCCCACACCAGAACCTATGCATACCCCACCGGCAGATGGGTTGGATGAAGTAACAAACGGATACGTACCTTGATCGATATCAAGCATTACTCCTTGCGCACCTTCAAACAACACTTTGCGATCCGCATCAATGGCTTCATTAAGAATAACAGAGGTGTCTGTTACATAATTACGCAGCACTTCTGCATATTCCAGATATTGAGTCAGAATCTCTTCTACGTTAAGAGCTTCCGCACCATAGACCTGTGTAATCACTTGGTTCTTCTCTTGCATCAAGGGGCGGAGTCTCAGTTCGAATTCCTCAGCGTCCATCAAGTCAGCAATACGGATACCGTTGCGTGCTGCCTTATCCATATAACAAGGACCGATACCTTTACGTGTAGTACCAATCTTGTTCGGACCCTTACGGTCTTCTTCGAGAGCATCCAGCACCATATGGTATGGCATAATGACATGAGCACGATCACTGATCACTAAGTTCTTAGTGTCAAAACCGTTCTCGTGAATATAATTAATTTCTTGGATCAAGGCAGCCGGATTAATAACCATTCCGTTACCAATTACACAAGTTTTCTCTTTATAAAATACACCCGAAGGGATCAAGCTGAGCTTAAACTTCTCACCGTCAATCAGAATCGTGTGACCGGCATTATTGCCCCCTTGATAACGGGCGACCACATCTGCACTTTCCGCTAGAAAGTCAGTGATTTTCCCTTTACCTTCGTCTCCCCATTGTGTTCCCACGACGACTACCGTTGACATGTTCATTCCTCCGTAGGTGCTACTTAGCACCATTATTTTTCATAATATGGGCCCTATACGTCATTCTTATGTACGTGGCCCTCCGGACGCCAAGCAGATTTAACCCGCTAAAGGACAATTCTCAGTGTAACAGCGGTTTTTTTCAAAGTCAAATAAAACGAACGATTACACAAAGAAATGTGCAATCGTTCGGGAATTATACATGTCAGGTTTAACCAGCAAAGGGTTCCGCATGTGCTCGCTCGTAGTTAACGAACTTGTTGAAATTTTTAAGAAAGACCAGTTCTACCGTGCCTACGGGACCATTACGCTGTTTAGCTATAATGATCTCAATAATATTCTTCTTCTCCGTATCCGCATTGTAATAATCATCACGATACAGAAACGCAACAATATCGGCATCCTGCTCGATAGAACCCGATTCACGCAAGTCACTCATCATTGGACGTTTATCCTGACGCTGCTCTACACCCCGGCTTAACTGCGACAGGGCAATAACCGGCACATCCAGCTCACGGGCAATCTGCTTCAATGTACGAGATATATCCGATACTTCCTGCTGACGGTTCTCTCCGCCTTTACCGCGGCCCTGAATGAGCTGCAAGTAGTCGATGACGATCATGCCAAGTCCTTTTTCCTTCTTCAGTCTCCGGCACTTTGCACGAATATCGGTTACCGTGATACCTGGTGTATCGTCGATATAAATCTCCGCTTCAGATAGAGACTGAATACCCATCGTCAGCTTGGACCAATCATCATCACTCTTGAAGTCACCGGTACGCATAATATTGGCATCTAAGTTGGCTTCAGCACAAATCATCCGCTGTACCAGCTGTGGCGCTGACATTTCCAGACTGAATATCGCAACAGTTTCTTTAGCGCGTACTGCCACGTTCTGTGCAATATTCAGGGCGAATGCAGTCTTACCAACAGATGGACGAGCCGCAACAATGATCAGATCGTTACGTTGGAATCCGTTAGTCATATGATCTAAATCCACAAATCCGGTTGGGATACCTGAGGTACCCCCCTTATTTTGATGAAGCAACTCAACCTTGTCGAACACTTCCATCAAGACATCGCGGATCGCAATAAATCCACTGCCGCTCCGCCGGTTGGAGATTTCAAGAATACGCCGCTCTGCATCACTCAGCATATCGGCTACATCTTCACCGCCAGTATAACCTTCGCTCACAATCTGCGTGGCTGTGCGAATCAAACGGCGCAGCATGGCTTTCTCTTCGATAATCTGGGCGTAGTATTCTACGTTAGCAGCAGTAGGCACGGCATGCGCCAGCTTAGCTAAGTAGCTAACACCACCAATATCTTCAAGCTCTCCTTTGTCCTGCAGTCTGGACGTAAGTGTAACAAGATCAATCGGCTGGCTCTCTTCTCCGAGCTGCACCATCGCCTCAAAAATCATTTGATGCGCTTTATCGTAGAAGTCTTCAGTATTCACCCGTTCCATTGCAGTAATGAGCGCTTCATCCTGCAACAGAACCGCACCAATTACCGCTTGCTCGGCTTCAAGATTCTGCGGGGGAACCCGATCGAAAAAGAGATCTCCACCCATGTTACTCCTCCGTTACCTCAACCTTAAGTGTGGCCTTTACTTCAGTATGCAATTTTACGCTTACTTGAAATACTCCTATATGGCGAATTGGCTCACCTAATTCAATCTTGCGCTTATCAATAGTAATTCCTTTGGTGGAAGCCAGTGTCTCAGCAATCTGTTTGCTTGTAATAGCGCCGAATAAACGTCCGCCTTCACCTGATTTTGCTTTCATTGTCAGTGTTAACTCGTCAAGCTTCTTACCCAATTGCTGTGCTTCTTCTTTTTCGTTATCTTTACGGCGTTGTTCAGCAGCTGCTTGATTCTCCAGCGTCTTCACGTTACCTTCCGTTGCCGGACGAACCAATCCACGTGGCAATAAGAAGTTGGAAGCATAACCTTCGGATACCTCTTTAACCTGACCTTTTTTACCTTGACCCTTAACATCTTTTATGAAAATGACCTTCATTCGAATAACCCCTCTTTCGATTCGATTTCCGCCAGCACCTGCAGTAATCTGGCTTCTGCTTCTTTACATGTTCCTTCAAGCTGTACTGCGGCATTGGATAGATGCCCACCGCCGCCTAATTTCTCCATCACGACCTGTACATTCATACGTCCGAGTGATCGGGCACTAATGCCAATCAGGCCGTCAGGCCGCTCGCTGATGACGAATGAAGCGACTACGTTGGTCATCCCAAGCAGCGTGTCCGCAGTCTGAGCAATAAGAAGCTGCGGGATTTTCATGCCTGGTGCCGTAACTACGAGCGCGATTTGGTCATACACCATTCGCGCATGTTTGATAATTTCGGCTTTGGAAATATACTCCTGTAAATCCTCCTTCAGCATGCGCTGAATAAGTACGGTATCGGCACCATTCCGGCGCAGGAAGCCTGCGGCCTCAAAGGTACGCGAACCCGTATGGAGCGCAAAGTGCTTTGTATCCACCGTGATCCCCGCTAACAACATTGTAGCATCCAGCGGACTGATCTTTACCTTCTCATGGATATACTGAAGCAGCTCTGTCACAAGCTCACAGGTCGATGAAGCGTAAGGTTCCAAATATACCAATACAGCATCATTAATGAACTCTTCACCTCTGCGGTGATGATCCACCACTACGATTCTGCTGGCATATTGTACTAGCCGCGGCTCCATCGTCATAGACGCCTTATGTGTATCCACAACAATAAGCAGGGTATGCTCTGTCATGATCTGTAGGGATTGCTCCGTTGTGATGAATGACTTATACAAATCGTCATCCTTACGAATCTGCTCCATCATGTTAGTTATCGATGGATTTGGAGTCTCCATCACAATGCTAGCCTCTACATTATACATCTGCGCAGCCCTTAACAGGCCGATTGCAGCACCCACAGCATCGATATCCGGTGTCCGATGACCGAGGATCAGCACACGATCGCTCTCCTGCATCAGATCCCGCAAAGCATGCGCAATGACCCGCGCCCGCACTCGGGTACGCTTCTCAGCAGCATTACTCTTGCCACCGTAGAAGGATAACCGTTGGCCTGCTTTTACAGCCGCCTGATCACCACCTCGGCCCAGCGCCATGTCTAGACTGGATTGGGCCAATGCCCCTAATTCACTTGCAGAGTCTGCGCCAAAGGCCAGACCAATACTCAGTGTCATAGGTACCTTGAGATCAGCAGTCATTTCTCTGACTTCATCTAGAATCACGAAGCGGCTCTCTTCCAACGCTTGCAGGCTACGATGATTAAGCAGCATTAGATAACGTTCCGAGGACAACCGCCGCAGATAAACCTCAAACTGCTTACTCCATTCAGTGATCTCACTCGTCACCTTAGCAATCAGCGAGGTTCGCTGTTGATCATCCATTCCTTGAGCGGATTCATCCAGGTTATCCATCATCACTATGCCGATCGCCAGCTTCTCATCCTCATACCGCTCACGTAACACCACAAGCTCAGTGATATCATACAAGTAAAGAATACGCTCACTCGGAATAATGACAGCTTGATAAAATCGTTCATCCACGGTGATCTCAAGGCGGGTGTCATGGAGCACACCTTCTTTGCCGACCTCCCGCTTACCCGCTGCAGCACCTGTAAAAAAAGACTGCATATCAGGCAATAATTCTTGCAGTGATTCCCCAACTAAAGACTTGCGTGCGAAAATATCGCCGGCATAGCGGTTATTCCATTCCACCGTTCGATCCTCGCTAAACAGAATGATTCCAAGCGGCAGCATGCTGACTGCTTCGCCCTCTACCCGCTTAATGCGGAAAGACAGCCCATTAATATATTCCACCAGATTACGACGGAACGAGATCTCCGCTTTCAACATATAGAAGCATAAAGTACCTGACAGAAACAGGCCGGCGACCCCAAGCGCCCAGTTATAGACACTGACAATTATAATAAGGACCAACAGCAGCATGAACGCCCATACGGTATGATAGCCGTGCCAGCGTCTTTGCAGAAATTTAGGCATGAACTCTCACCCTATCGTTTCGATTTGGTCACATACTCCCGCAGTGGGAACGCAAGATCAATAATACCAATAATGCGCAGCGGCGGCAGTAAAATAACCGGTATCGCTAACAAAACGGCAGACATCTTGTTCCATTTGCGTTCATGCGCCAGGAAGAAGAAAAATCCGATGGCCTGAATCATAAAGCCAATTCGCAGCAATGGCAGAAGATTGGCAGAAATCATGAGGATGAAATTGTTCTCCGACCCTGAGAAGAAGAGCTGTAGAACAACACCAATCAGATAGTACCAAATAAACGATCTCGAAAGTCTCCATTCACGTGCAGGCTTCATCTTAGGCACTGCATAATTCATACTGTTCAGAATCGGGCGGGCAATAGCATGCGTAATCACAGCAATCATGAAGGAGCTTACGATTAGAGTCATAGGGATCATTTGGACCGTCATATGACTTATCTTGTTTACATCCTCAGTTGAAAATCCAATATCAGTGAGCAGAGGATTGGTAGTTCCGAGCTCGGACAGAGGTGAATTAACCATTTGCAATACATCGTTCACATAGGTAGACAGGTCAAAATTAAATAATGCCGTACCCAGCAGCAAAAGCAGCAGGAACTGTGCAAGAATCGTAACCGTACCTGCGATCACAGTAGACATAGCCGGGGCATGTCTTTTATACCAGCGCCCCATAACCAGAGCCGGTATTAAGAAATACGCAGCTATCAACAGATAAATTGGTGTAATCAAGCCTACAATCAGCAACACCGGCAATACATGCAGCACAAATTGTCTCGTGTTCAGTGTAGTAAACAACACTACTGCCGGAACAATCATAAACAGGGTAGTGATGATGAGGAGTGGAGTCGTTAAACTAAGCAGCAAAAGTAAGTATGCTACGCTCCAAGCCACAGATGACCAGCGAAATTTCAACAGTATTCACCTCTTACGCATATGTTCTTCTAAAGCAGATATATCTTGGTACCAATCTTCCAGTTGATGCCCTTCCTGCTTGTGCTTTCTAAGCTTCTCCAGTAGCAAGTCATCTAAAGAACGATAAGGAATCCCTAGTCTGCGGCCCAAAATATAAGAGCTCATAATCAAGCTAGCCAGACTGTCACCGACACGGGTAGTACTGCCTTCCCATAACGCTTTAAATAACCGTGAAACTTGATCAATCACTTCGGTTTTCAGCCATTCAATTACCTTGGCGCGCTTGGCTACATCCAGATCCTTCGGCACATTGGACACGTCTCTCTACCTCCGGCAAAAAGCTTTATTCTCCATTATAGCATAAAAAATTCGGTGTCACACTGGACGCCCCGCGCCCCTTAAGTATGCTTCAATCCATGCTGACTATGCCTCTTTTTGGAGAGGAGCTTTCTTTAAAAAAGACCCGCATTCCGTTATCGCCGGAAATACAGGCCTTGTTCCGATAGCTTCTATAACCGCGAATACACTGGGACTATAATGATTCCTGTGATTGTCTTGTTACAAATTTCTCGCAATACTCTATGACTTGACTCCGGCGAACAATTCCAATAAACCGGTTCATATCATCGACCACAGGTACAAAGTTCTGCACCTTAGCCAAATTAATTAGATCTTCCATATCCGCATCAATCGAGACCGGCTTGTTATTCATACGTAATGGAACGTCCTTCAGCAAAAATTTTGAAGCGTTCTCAAACGAAACCTTGCCCTCCGACTCTTTCATGTACCAGAGCAGATCACCTTCCGTTACCGTGCCGGCATACTCTCCATTACGGTTAAGAATCGGGACTGCTGTATAGCGGTGAAACTCCATCCTCTCAAGCGTTTGGCGCAGCGTAGAATCGAGCGTTACGCAGGCCACCTCCTGTTTCGGAAGTAAAAAAAATGCAATATTCATCTCTTGATCCTCCTCAAAGAGTTCCGAAGGAATTACGGTTCTTTAACTTCCTTTTACTGCCATGCCAATGTGATTATACGTAGCAGCTAAATAATAGTTCCAACTCATTATAACATGAAGACAGTAAGCAGCAGCCATGAGAATGTTTATGGCTGCTGCAATTTATTTATATGAGTTTAGCTTTCCAATTAGAATTACTGCGTAACTGCTGTTGCTTTGGGCTCGAGTGCATTACTTGCTTTTCCCGGCTCAATCAGTTGATCTACTGGTGTTCCTGCATTCATCCAATTATCAATCAGCGCCTTAGCTTCACGCAAATCCTCTTCATCAACGATATCATAATAAAGTCCGTCAATACGTTTTCCTTCGCCCATTACCGTAAAGCTTGAGATATCCATGTCTTTGCCGCCCATGAATTTCTTGGCCAGACTAATGATCATTGAAGGCTCTATATCGGTCTTAAAATTATCGCCCATAATATCCAGCAGCTTTGGAATATTGCCGATTTGGCTGATCGATAACATTTTATTAGCTACAACATCAATAAAAACCTGTTGGCGTTTGGTCCGGTTAAAGTCACTATCTTCACGGTAGCGTGTATAGTTAAGTGCTTCTTGACCGTTATAATTCGACTTTCCACCCTCGATCGTAAACTTTTCATGGTCCTTACCCTTGTTTACAATGTCCTTCTTGATTGGCAGCGGAACGCCTCCAATAGCATCAACGGCATCCTTGAGCCCTTGAAAGTTAATGGTGGCATAATACTGAATATCATGCTCCAGCAGTGCTTCCAGAGTATCCTTAGCCATTTGCTGCCCACCAAAAGCATAAGCATGGGTAATCTTATCTTTTTTATTATCGTTATGCCCAATAATCTCGGTATACGTATCACGTGGAATAGAAATAAGCAGAATTTTGTAATCCTCTGGGCGAACAACAGCATACATCATCGTGTCCGAACGTGCGGTTTCATTGTCGCGTTGATCAGTCCCGAGCAGCATCAGCGAGAATGGATCGCTTTTGTATACAACCGGCTCTGGCTTAACCTTATTCTCATCCTTAAGTGGCTGGTAAGATTCTTCTTTCAGCTTGCTTTCTACCCGATCGGACAAAAAGAGGTCAAAAGCTAATACAGCCAAAGAATTCCGAAAGAGAAAACCTCCCGCTATAATAACGATGAGAACAATTAGCGCAATGTATCTTTTCTTTATTTTTTTCATCTTTGATTCCTTCTTTATTGTAGAATAATTACACGTACCATATATTTACAATGCCTCCTGATCGTTCTCAGGCAGTCATGGTTTTATTTCTCTCAGCGACGAATTTACTGTCCCTTATTCCATTATCTTATTGTCCCCCCTTTCAGGAAATTCGGGTCATTCTAAATTATAGAAAAAAAGTTTTTTTGCGTTTCTAAAATAATATGGGATAAAACAATATTTCTATTGTAATCACTAAATGGATAAAAAGAAACAACAAATACCGACATGAATAGGGAAAAAGCACCATACCAAGTAATAATTACTGGTATGATGCTCCAAATTTAACTTCGAATCCCAAGGGCATGTATAATATGTTTTACCCGTTCTCCATAATGTAAACCGCGGAAAAACCCATAATCGAACAATTTAGCAGCACCCTCAAATCGGCTGCCATAAGTCTCCGCCCCCATAACGACCGCAATAAGCCGGTGCCCCTCCCGCTGGGCTGATCCCGCAATACAATATCCCGTCTGGCTATCATATCCAGTCTTCAACCCATCTGCTCCATCGTATGCGTAAGCGCCGCCCATACCTGGAAGCATAAGGTTGCTATTACTAACATATAACCCTTTATCCTTTAATTGCATCTGTGTACGACCGGAAATATTCAGTACATCAGGATGATTATGGATTAGCGCAGCTGCCAATTTGGCCGTATCCCTCGCTGTCATCATCGTCTGGCCACCGATATGCGTAGGCTGACGAATGATACCAAGATCCTTGCTCGACAGTCCAGAGGCGTTGGTAAATACCGTATTAGGAGATAAACCTAAACTACGTGCTCTATCATTCATCATAAGTACAAAAGAATCCTCTGATCCTGCCATATATTCTGCCAATGCAACTGCAGCATCATTAGCAGAATATATGGTGATGCCTTCGAATAGCTCCCTTACTGTATAGAAATCTCCTCGTTTTAATGAGAGACTCATACCTCCCATTTGACTGGCGTAAGCACTAATAGGGACTCTATCCTCCCACCTAAGGGTTCCAGAGGTTATGTGATCCAGCACAATCATTTCAGTCATTAATTTAGACACACTGGCCGGTGGCATAGGCACATCGCCGTTTATATTGACCCATATCTCTCCACTATCCATATCTAGCAGCACTGCTGAACCCGCGTCAATATCCGGTTTAAAGCCCAACTCGATAGGCCTCCACACCGTAATTAAGACAACGACTATCAAAGCTGCACCAGCCCATATTAATATCCGTCTCTTCATCGTTGTCATCCTCCATAATATATATGACGAATGAAACAGCAATTTGATTTCACTTTTTGCGTAATTTTTTTTATTTTTTTTAATTTAGTCCTTTATCCACCATTTATTAGGCTCAATTATGGAGCCCAAAGAATCAACACGCACACCTTGTAGACGTTTATTGACAGCAGTAATGCTTTCTCTTTCCGCAAAAAAGATCATAGGAACCTCTTCATTCACTAGCTTCTGCCATTCATAATAGATTTGTTGTCGATAATCTCTATCATACGCCTTCATACTTGTGCCATCGCGAATCAATTCTTCATTCCGCTCCGAGGACCAACGTGGGTAGTTCCACAAATCATTCTCTCTCCAGAGACCTGAAGGATCAGGATCATTAGCTAATCCCCATACCCCGTTAAACAACTCAATGGACGGATCATCAGCCTCTACTGCTTCATAGAAGGTGTTGAGCTCTTTTAACGCCCCACCATTAAGCTGCACATCAAGTCCCACATTTCGCCAATCCTCCAGAATAGCAGCAGTTCGTAACTCCGCTGAATGACTGCCTAGCATAGAATCATAATGAATAACTAACTTTTCTCCTTTTTGATCCTCACGCAGCCCATCTCCATCAACATCTACAAAACCAGCCTCATCAAGCAGCTGCTTCGCTTTTTCCGGATCATAGGGATACGTATTAATCTGACTATCAGGGATCTTCGCCCAGCTTGCACTGGAAACCGGAGTTTCTATAGGCTTGCCTAACCCATGAGAAAATGATTGAATGATCCCCTCCCGATCAAGTGCATAATACATCGCCTGACGTAATCTTTTATCCGCAAATTTAGGGTTATCCATTACGATTTTTTCAGCTTCACTATCCCAATACCCAAATTTAAACCCTATATACTCATAAGCAAGCTCATTTGATTGTAAAATATTAATATTATCGAGTTTACTCAACTTTTCATAAGTATCTCGTGGAGCATTCTCTATATCAATTACGCCTTGTTCAAACAGGCTGATGATTTCCTTGTCATCAAATACCTTATACAACACACCATCCAATAAAGCCTTACCTTTATAGTATTGATCAAAGCGTTTCATCTCCACCCGCTGGCCAGGTTCAATAAGGCTCACCTCAAAGGGGCCAATCCCAATCGGATTTTTTCGCATCTGATCACTCTCAGGCATATCCTTAACAGCGACTCCAGTATAATATTTTTTATTCATCGGATACGGCCATAGATTATCAATCGTATTTACGCGGGCAGCTGTCATTGTTATTTTCAAAGTATAAGGATCTATAACCTTAAGACCTGTTATATTCTTCGCCTCACCTTTATGATAGGCTTCTGCACCTTGAATCATTTCCACACTATAATAACGCGATCCGGTGTAGTCTGGACTAGCAATAGTCTCCATCGCAAATTTCCAGTCCTCTACGGTCAGTTCATCTCCATTATGCCAACGGATTCCCGGTTTGATTTTAAAGGTAAATATTCTATGATCCTCGGACTCCTGCCAAGTGGCGATATTAGGAACCGTTGATAAATCATCATCTATCGTAAACATGGCCTCAGTAATAAACTCCAGCACATGAAAATCATCTTCACCTTCATAAAAAGCAGGCTCAAAGAAGCCCATAAACGGCGATGAGTATCCATAAGTAACTACTCCGCCAGTCTGTGGCTTTTCGACCACCTCATTGTGATGTAAAGATAATGAATTACTGCTGGTACCTGCTCTGCTGCATGCTGACAATACAGTAGTCATCACGAGCATTGTTAACAAGAACCCGCATATCTTCTTATTCTTCATGTGTTCCTTCCCTTCTCTAGTTGAACGTATATCTACATCTAAGCTATGGAATAAATATTTACTGTAACAAAGTTTTAGAATGGTTACAATAACTTCTAAGCTTTAGGCCTATACTCCTGCTTGAATTTACGCATATTTCATAGTATTTATAAAAAAAGAGGGACCTACCTCATAGGCAGATCCCTTTATTTCATTATTCTTCATCCTTATGCGTAATTCTCAGGCCTTCGACATGCTTACGCTGCATCAATTTACGCTTTTTACGGGTATCCTTGCTCTCAAAAATTATATCAAAGTCATATTCCTCAGGATACAGCTCATCTTTGGATAGATATGGCTTTAAACGTTTATGATTAATCCGCATTTTTTGCTTCTGGATCATCACTCCGACCATTCCTAAGTGATCTTTTTTCTCATAAACAATTCCTATCCGCCCCAGTGAAGTTACAAGAACGGCATCACCAATTTCATACTGGGTCTGCTTCTCCTTATCGCTCAGTGATTCCACAGCCGTTTCTTCTTTTTCAAAATCCTCTATAACAGGTGCAGTCTTCCCTTTCTCTCCCTCTTTGCTAAAAAGACTTGCCCATGCCGACCCATCACCTTTCTGCAGCCTTTGCTGCTGCGCCTCAACGATCTCCCACGATCGCTTGATAACGTTATCCTGGATACCCAGCTTTTTAGCAATTTGCAGAGCGTAACTCTCCCCCGCTTCTCCGATAGTCAGACGATACAACGGCTGCAGCGTTTCTTTGTCGAATTCCATTCGTGCATTTTGAAAACCGGCTGTCGCAGCGGCAAAGGCTTTTAGCTCATTAAAATGGGTTGTGACGATAATATTCGCCCCTTTACGGCTCAGCTCTTCCAGAATGGCGATTGAGAGGGCGATTCCTTCCCCAGGGTCTGTACCTGCCGCCAGCTCGTCAATGAGCAGCAGCACCCCTTTAGAGGCATCTCTCAGCATTCCCTCAATACTCTTCATTTGTGCCGAAAATGTACTGAGTGATTGGGCCAAACTTTGTCCGTCTCCGATTACACTGATCACATCCGTAAAGACCGTAAACTCACTCCCCTCCTCGACCGGAATCAACAGCCCCGATTGAGCCATGAGGGTCAGCAGCCCGAGGGTCTTGAGCACCACCGTTTTCCCGCCTGTATTTGGACCTGTAATGATTAGGGATTTATATCCCTTCCCAATCTCCAGGCTAATCGGAATCATGCCCTGCAGCATGGGATGCCTGCCTCCGTTCATCCTTAGAAAACCCCTATCATTTAGAGTAACCTCAGATGCTCCCAGCGTTCGTGCGTATTTTGCTTTGGCAAAAATAAAATCATAGGTGCCTGTAACCTCGATATTTAGGTGCAGTGCAGTTTGTTCCTGTTCTACCATGCTGGTCAGCATACTGAGGATCACAGCTTCTTCACGTGCCTCTTCTCCTAATAACAAATCCAGCTCAATCTGCATGGAGGCGATCTCATCTGGTTCGATGAACACCGTCTGTCCACTTGTGGATTGATCAAGTACCGATCCCTTTATTTGCTTATGATACTCCCGCTTTACGGGGATAACGTAACGTCCACCACGCTGACTATAAATATTCTCTTGCAAAATCGATTGATGGCGCGACATGATCCCGTCAATTTTTTTATGAAGACGTTCTTTAGCTACGCCAATCCGTTTACGAACCCGCTCTAACCCCTTACTAGCCCCATCATCAATTGCCCCAAAGCGGACACAGCGGTCAATTGCTTCCCGCACATGATTTAATTCCATCAGCGAGGAGGCATAAGCAGCAATCCGGGGAGCACTTTGCTCTTTAGAAGCCATATATTTGCGCAATTGACTACAGCTCTTTAGAAATGTAGCCACTGCAGTGAAGTCTTGCTCACTGTACAGATATCCAGTCCCCATTAGTGACATGATCCACTCAATCCCCTCTAATGAAGGAATCGGTACACTGGACCCCCGCTCCAGCAGCTCTTTAGCTTCAGACGTTTCCTCCATCGCTCTTTGAATGGAAGGCAAATAGGTCATAGGCATAAGCTCTTCTACAGTTTTCTTTCCTACATAAGATACCGCATGACGGCTAAGCTCGGTTTTAATAATTTCGTATTCCAACGTGTTTAGACTTTGTAAATTCACAGCAAATCCTCCTTATTGATCTAACTATTTTTTTGGAACAAAATCTCCCTAACGCAAAAAGGACAAAGAATGCCACTATGGCAGTCCTTGCCCTTCTTTTTATACTATTGTTCTCTGGCGTTTTAAGGTCCCCCTATAAAAGCCAGGGTGGCCGAAAAACAAAAAAACCGTGCTCTAAGAGCACGGTTAATTACAAAGAGAACAATAGCCGTAAAGAGGCCATATGACGCTTCGTGTGTTCTTAACTAAATCATCCACCGTTAGGAACAACAGACATCTGTGCGAGACGGACTCAAATAGAGCACGTTAACGCCAAAAGACGAGCCTGCTAAAGCCTTCCTAATCCAGTGTTATGAAATTGCTAGTTAAGAACGGTCACCAACATCAATATTTCCCCTTTTATTATAGGATAGCTGTAATTTAACACATTCCAGATTGAACGTCAAACGTAATCCGCACGCTGGCTTTTCACAACAAAAAAAGCAGCCGGTTTCCCGACTGCTTCTATAAAACGTCCTATTCCGTTGTGTAAGGAAGCAACGCGATTTGACGCGAGCGTTTTACAGCAATGGTAAGAGCGCGTTGGTATTTTGCACTTGTACCTGTTACACGGCGTGGCAAAATCTTTCCACGTTCGCTGATGAACTTCTTAAGAAGTTCAGTATCTTTATAATCAATGTGAGTAATCTTGTTCACAGTGAAAAAGCAAACTTTTTTACGCTTGTTGCGTCCACCACGACGTGCTGGTCTTTTGTCGTTGTCAGCGCCTTCTCTTGGTTTAAAAGCCATATTCTTTTCAGTCCTTCCTAATTAAAATGGCAAATCATCATCCGATATATCAATCGGTTTACCATCGCCCGAAAAAGGATCTTGAGTATTGTTGTTACGCAAGAAATTATTGTTGTTATTTCCGCGTCCAGCGTTACCACCGCCACCATATGCTGGCTCTTCAGGCATACTACTTGCACCACTTGAAGTATTTCCACCTTCACGGCTTTGTGAAGATTCCAGGAAACGAACATTATCAGCAATAACTTCAGTTACGTATACACGTTTACCTTCGTTATTCTCATAGTTCCGCACTTGGATGCGTCCTTCCACTGCTGTCAGACGACCTTTGCGCAAATAATTGGCACAGGTTTCTGCTAGCTGTCTCCAGGTAACAACCGGGATGAAGTCTGCCTCACGTTCACCGTTCTGGCCCGTAAAGTTACGATCTACGGCAAGCGTAAATTGAGTTACGGCAACACCAGCGGGAGTATAACGAAGTTCCGGGTCACGGGTCAACCGTCCGATCAAAATGATACGGTTCAACAATTCTGGTCCCCTCCTTTAGAGCGATTCATTACAAAGCTTGTCAAGATCTTAAGCAACGTCGTTCGTAATGAGATAACGAATAACTTCGTCAGAAATCTTCATAAGACGTTCTAATTCAGTAACTACTGCAGGTTCTGCATTGAAGTTAACCAAAACATAAACGCCATCACGGAATTTCTTGATCTCATACGCAAGACGGCGTTTACCTTGCACTTCGTGCTTTGTAATTTCCCCGCCATTGGAGATGATGCCTTGGAATTTATCGACTGCTGCTTGAACAGCTTCTTGTTCAATGTCAGGACGAATAATGTACATCACTTCATATTTGCGCATAATTTTCACCTCCTTATGGTCTGAGGCCCCTAATCACGTCAGGAGCAAGGAACGAGCACAAACATAGACTCGCACCTGATTAATATACCAAAACGAGCAGCAGAGTGCAAGCAATATTAATACCGGACAACCCTCCACCCTCTTTTTACATGAAAAAAACCCTACCTGCGCACAATAATCAGTGAATTCATCTGCACTTAAGGAAGGAGCGATAATGATGGGCGAAAAGACAGAATATGAAAAAGGCGACAAAGCCCCCAATCCAGGCATGTATACAGAGGTAGGTGAAGCGCGAAGCTTCCATACCGAAATTCAGAATCCACAGCATATTAAAATGGAAAAAGGGGACACCTTCCCCGAGACCAGTAACAAAAATCGGAAGTGGAAAAAGGTTGAAAAAGCACGTGTACATTAATTAATAATAAATGTGTATAAAAAAACCGACATTACACCATACTATTCTCAGGCAGTACAAAAGAGAGGTGTGGTTCCGTTGGCCGTCGTAGACGAACACAATCACAGGATATCTGATTCAGCATCTATTGTTAGCTGGGAATAGTAGTGGGTTATTGTCTAAAAAGCAGTAACCTCAGCAACGCCTAAATCACTTTAGTCGCTATATACAGAGAAATTCCAACATCATTGATGTACTGCCTCTTAAAGAAGGACCCGAAAGGGCCCTTCTTTTTGCATGTTATGATCTTTTGCAAACAGCTCATTGGACACAAAAAAACCTCCGTTACAGGAACGAAGGATTCATTAAAATGTTATATTATGCTGAAGTGGCGGAGAGGGTGGGATTCGAACCCACGCACGCTGTGACACGCCTAACTGATTTCGAGTCAGCCCCCTTGGGCCTCTTGGGTACCTCTCCGCAGCAAAAATAATTGTATCATGCAGACATGCCATTTGCAAGCTTAATTATTGTCTGTATTCCCCTCTACAGAACGCAGTACCTTCTTCATATTCTTCTCGAATTTCGCCCGGGGAATCAGAACACTATGCTGACATCCTGTACACTTAATGCGGATATCCATCCCCATTCTAATGATCTCCATTTCATTAGAACCGCAAGGGTGCTGTTTCTTCATCTGTACAATATCTCCAAGCTGAAAAACTTTACGTTCCACTACCCTTCCCCCTTTTTCCCCTCTTGTGTAGCTGCGATTTGGCGTCTCGATCCAGTGTCAGGCGTATCCGATACTTCCTGCTCATTTTCTGTTTTTGCCAGTTCAATTTCAGCCTTTGCTTCTTCCTCTGCCTTCAAACGCGCTTCCTCTTCGGCTTGAGCAGCTTGGGCCTGCTCTAGACTGCTTAGTTTCTCTAGTGCCTGCTTAATATCATTCTGAATCTGTCTCTCCGCAACCTCTTTTGCATTAGGTAAACAGCTAGCCGCTATACGAATTACATATTCCGAAGTACTCATGGACTGTATACCGAGCACATTAGGATAAGCAAGAACATTAGAGTTACGCTCTTCTATTCCTTTTAGCGCTTCTCCAATCAAACCTAGCGTGGCCTCCAAGCTGCGCTCCATTTTTACAGGAACATCAACTACAGCTAATGCATTCGAGAGAGAATAATTGGTCACGTTCGTGATTAATCCATTCGGGATAATAAATACTTCTCCAGTTGTGCTTAACAGTCTGGTTGTTCGCAGTCCGATTAATTCTACCGTTCCTTTATAGGTCCCCGTTTGAATTACATCACCCACTGCAAATTGATCCTCTAAAATAATAAAGAAACCTGTAATAACATCCTTCACCAAACTTTGCGCCCCAAAACCCACTGCTAAACCAAGCACACCCGCTCCAGCCAACAATGGTGCTAAATCAAAGTGGAACTCAGAAAGCACGAGCATGATCATCACAAAATTACAGATAACTGTCACTACATTTTTCATCAATTCCCCAACCGTAGTAAACCTTCGTGTGTTGGACAGAAGTCTGCCACCGGTTTTACGCTCAAGCGAACGATCAATAATATTAGAAACAATTTTAATAATAACCCGGGTTAAGAGAAAAATAACAAGAATCCGTAGACCCGCAAATAATACATCCGCCCACATATCAGCATCGGTAAACCAATTCCACACCTTATCTTTAAAGCGAATGGCATCTTTTAATGTATCCGCACCGGGTGTATCAGCCTCCAGTATCCACATATTCATCGCATGTACTCCTCCCTACCCCTAAATCAATATGTAGTTCTCGTTGTGTTTTCCGTAGATGCCGCGTATTTCTATTTCCTGTTCAACTATAATTCTTTTTACCTCTTCCAGCGCATTTTGAAAAAACTGAATGGAAATTGCGCAACCTGCGGTGATCTCCTTCGGAGTTGGAAATATATCAATTTCTATTTCAGCATACTCAAGCAGCATTTCAGCACGAAGCGCCTGCTGGGTGGAGTCAAATGCTATTAACATCTCATCCTGCATATACGTCAAGCCTCTCCATAGGTTTATCGTCCTATCTCTTGCTGCTGTAGTATAAAACCCCTCTTCTATCCATATACTAGATACCAACAAATAGAATCACCTTTAGAAAGGAAGATGGTATGAACTCCTCATCCAAGGCTACAGCAGCGCAAGAAACGTCCTGTTTAAAAATATCACATACAGATCCCGATATCTATTCCGCAATTACTCATCGGCTACTTTTTCACTTTTCACGCACGCGTCCAGAGACTCAAATTATCGTCATCTGTGTAGGCACTGATCGCTCCACCGGAGATTCTCTCGGTCCTCTTGTTGGTACTGCATTATCCCGTTTTCATAGCCCGTTGTTTCATTTATACGGTACCCTTGAGGAACCGGTTCATGCCGTCAATCTTGAAGAGACTTTGTCGCTAATTAATGAAAAATATAATAACCCGTTTGTCATCGGAATAGATGCCTGCTTAGGTCACTCTACTAGTGTTGGCTGCATCCAAGTCGTTGAAGGCCCCCTCAGACCAGGAGCTGGCGTAAATAAACAATTGCCGCCGGTTGGGGATATCCATTTGACTGGAATCGTTAATGTCGGCGGCTTTATGGAGTATTTCGTATTGCAGAATACACGGCTAAGTCTAGTCATGCGATTATCTGATATTATCGCTACAAGTCTATATTCTGCTTTAAAACAATGGAACCTACATGCTACTTCTGCTGCAACGCGAGAGTTATAACTTCTTTTTCTTCCGGCGATAAGGCATATTGTGACTCCCCATTTTGCATAGGCTTGGAGTAAATATATGAGTTCTCACGATTATGAAGGCTGGTTAATACAATGCCACTGCTATTGTCATCCAGAATAGCCACCGAGAAGCTCAAATCATTACCACGTTCACCGAAGGCATTATAACGCTTGAGAGCGACATTTGACTTCATGCCGCGGATTTTGACTTGGGTAGCTTCTATCAACGCTTTTTGCTCACGTTGTTCTTCTTCCAGCATGTCGCTTTGGTTCTTCAGATCAACCAGAAGGCCTTCCAGATCCTCCACACCACTTCCTGCCATCATGGCCTCATATTTGCGCCGTATAGTCCGCAGCTTAGCTCCCTGGGCGATTACAGTGACTATCAGCACTAGCATAATTACTACGAAACCAAACACAAACCACTGCAACTGTTCATTAATTAATTGATTCATTTCAGACATGAATGGACCATCCTTTTTATTTATCTGCTGCGGGCATCAGCCATATAACTCATCCATAGCAGCTAGCATTCTGCTTATATTATGCTCTGTTGTATCTACGCCTACACTCGCCCGAACAGCACCACTCTCTAGTGTATCGACAGCCTTATGTGCCAGTGGGGTACAATGCATACCCGCTCTGACGGCTATTTTATACTCACGATCTAGACGGTGGGCTATATTCGCCGATTCTTCCCCATCCACTACAAACGACACAATTCCAGTTCTCGGAGCCCCTAATGTGGGTCCTAGTAGTTTAATGTTTGGAATATGGGACAACCCCTCCATCAGCAGTTGAGTCAGCTTCCACTCTCTTTCGTGGATAACGTTTGTCCCTATCGATTTTACCTTTTGAACACCGGCTAGTAAACCAGCAATTCCTACCGCATTTTGCGTTCCCGCTTCATACCGATCTGGGCGAACAGAGGGTTGTTCACTATTCTCAGATTGACTGCCTGTGCCTCCATGCATTAAGGGCTCGAGATCCAATTCAGGTGATATATAGAGCCCACCAGTCCCTTGTGGTCCAAGCAATCCTTTATGCCCAGGAAAAGCTAATAAATCAATATTCATCTTTTTCACATCAATATCAAGCGAGCCTGCACTTTGAGCAGCATCTACTAGAAATATAGCACCCTTTGCTTTAGCTAGATCTCCGATTTCACCAATGGGAAGTATACTACCTAGTAAGTTGGAGCTATGATTACAAATTACCATTTTAGTGTTTGGTCGAAACGTTTTGCCCAATTCCTTCAAATCCAATTGACCCGCCCGATCCACCTTCAGATAATCAACACTTATCCCTAGTGACTTACGTAAATATTCCAAAGGTCTCCGCACAGAATTGTGTTCAGTCATTGTAGAGATTACATGGTCCCCTGCTTTGAGCGTACCTCTAATCGCCATATTTAATGCCATCGTAGTGTTTTGGGTAAACGCTATGTCTTGTGCATTAGAAACCCCAAACAACTCCGCCAGCAAACTCCGGGCTCTCACCAACACCCGTCCGCTTCCCATGGCCAGCGAATAATTCCCTCTGCCAGCATTTGCTCCCGACTGCAAAGCATTCATCATCGCAGCTGCCACCTCTGGAGGTTTAGGCCAGGACGTAGCCGCATGATCCAAATATACGAAGTCTTCCATAACCCCGCTCCTCGTCTCATACTCTTTTTCATTAAGAAGAAATAACGTTGTCACCCTTTATTGATAATAACCTTATCTGTAGAAAATATAAGGATAATATTCAGCTCTACTTTATACATCCTTATATTTTGAAAAAACATACCCCTACTTATCCGATTACGGATAGCTCAGGATATGTTCTTGGCATAGATACCCATTTAGTTACCCAATAATTCCAACAGTCTTTCTAAGTCCTGCGCACTGTAGTAATTCAGTTCAATCTTCCCTTTTTCCTTACCTTGTTTTATCTTAACCGTTGTTTTAAACCGTTCACGCAATACTTCCTCTACATTATCAATATAGGGATCACGTTTAACAACTTTAATCTTTGTACCGTTCGTTGGCTTTCGATCCAGATTTTTCACCGTTTCTTCAAGCTCTCTTACGCTCCATTGCTGTTCCACGCATTGTTCAGCCAATTGTTTAATAACTTCCGGATCTTTCAAGGCAACAATAGCTCGCGCATGTCCCATAGACATTGTTCCACGTGAAACATATTCTTTTACTTCTTCCGGTAAAGTAAGCAATCTTAGGAAGTTGGCGATGTGTGATCTGGACTTCCCAACTTTCAGAGATAGCTCTTCTTGTGTGAGTGAAAATTGATCCATCAAACCTTGATAAGCAACTGCGATTTCCATTGCGTTTAAATTTTCACGTTGCAAGTTCTCAATCAGGGCGATCTCCATAACCTGTTGATCACTTAGATTTCTTACGACTGCTGGAATCGTAGGTTTACCACAATATTGCGAAGCCCGGAATCTGCGTTCCCCGGCAATGATTTCATACCCCTTCAAAACACTCCGTACAATGATCGGTTGAATCACGCCATGTTGTCTGATAGACTCAGCCAATTCCTGGATTGCTTCTTCATTGAAATCCTTGCGTGGTTGATAAGGGTTAGCTCGCAATTGAGCTAATGGGATTTCTACTACCTTATCATCTTCATTAATAGATAAAGAAGGAATCAGAGCATCCAGACCTTTCCCTAAACGTTTACTCATAAGAAATCACTTCCTTTGCCAACTCTAAATACACTTCTGCTCCCTTTGAGCGAGGATCATAAGTAATAATGGATTGTCCATGAGACGGTGCCTCACTTAAGCGGACATTCCGAGGAATGATAGTTCTGTAAACTTTTTCCTGAAAATACTTTTTAACCTCTTCGATGACTTGGATCCCTAAATTCGTACGGGCATCCAACATGGTTAATAATACTCCCTCTATTTTCAAATGCGGATTAAGATTTTTTTGCACTAGACGCACGGTGTTTAAAAGCTGACTCAACCCTTCGAGCGCATAATATTCACATTGAATCGGAATGATTACCGAATCAGCAGCTGTAAGGGAATTGATCGTCAAAATCCCAAGGGATGGAGGACAATCAATGATGATATAGTCATAATTATTTTTAACCGCATTTAAGGCTTTTTTCAATTTCAACTCTCTGGAAATCGTTGATACTAATTCGATCTCCGCCCCCGCTAATTGAATAGTCGCTGGAATGATGTGCAGTCCTTCATTTTGAGTTTCAAGTATCGTTTCTAGAGGATTTACTTCATTAATGAGAATGTCATATATACAATTCGCTACGTCCGCCTTGTTGATGCCAACGCCGCTGGTAGTGTTGCCTTGAGGATCGATATCAACTAGAAGCACTCTTTTTCCTAATGTAGCCATACCGGCACCTAGGTTCACAGAGGATGTTGTTTTACCGACACCGCCTTTTTGATTTGCTATGGCAATAATCTTGGACACTAATTTCACCTCGAATAGTTAGGAAGAATCTTCTCGTAGATCGCAAGTACAAACGGCCAAACTATGTTACTTTATATAGGCTAAAACTCTAAAATGCAGGACTGAGCAATACATCCTGGTTCAAGTCACACAAAAGGCGGCCAATCACTTTAAGGCCGCCTTCAGCTTTTGAAACAATTTATCTTTTGGGGATTTGGATTACAATCTCGTAATGGTCACCACGGTCATTTTCTGACGTTTTGATTTCCATACCTGAGCCTGACACCATATCAATAGATTGACGAATTGTATTAAGAGCTAGACGAACATCCTTGGTATAGGAGACCCGTTTTGACTTTTTAGTTTGTGAGACTTGTTTATAGAAAGCAATACGAGCTTCCGTCTGTTTAACATTTAATCCTTTTGCAATAATCTCTGCCAAAACTTTTAATTGCATTTCCACACTATCCAGTGATAAGAGTGAACGCGCATGTCTTTCGGAAATCTGACGTTCCATCAACGCTGTCTTAACCTCTTCAGGTAAGTGGAGTAAACGAATCTTATTCGCTATAGTCGACTGACTCTTGCCTAAGCGTTGTGCTAAGCTTTCTTGTGTTAATTGATGAAGATCAATTAACTTTTGATAAGCGACAGCTTCTTCTATGGAGGTCAAACCTTCACGCTGTAGATTTTCTATGAGCGCAATAGATGCAGCCTGCGAATCATTGAACTCACGGACAATAGCAGGGATTGTCTCTAAACCAAGCTTTTTAACTGCCCGCCAGCGCCGTTCGCCTGCGATGATCTCATATATAGAATCTCGCATACGTACAACAATAGGCTGAATGACACCATGAGTTTTAATTGTCTGACATAACTCATCAATTTTGTCATCATCGAATATAGTCCGTGGTTGGTAAGGACTGCTAACGACCTCATGAACTGGTATTTGTTTGATTTCTTCTCCGCTGCTCCGCTCGTTAAACCCAAATAGCTTGGTAAATTGTTCTTTCATTCCGTTCATAACCACCTAATTTCGTTATAGTACGATCTTCTTGACCTTCTTCACGGAAAGCATATCGTACAGCAATCTAAAACATTCTGATATTATGGAATTACCTGTAATGAACAGGCATCATAATCTCTCCTTCTTTCGAACAAGAGTACAGAGAAGGAGTTATATACAAAATTAAAGTCTACTATGCTATTCTATCACTTTTCTCTACATAATCATATTCTCCGTAAAGACCTATTTTTCCTGCATTTTTACAGGTGCAACAACCAAATCAGCTTATAAATCTAATTTTTGTCTAATTTGATATTTATCGATTTTTGTTTTCATTATTTTCATAAAAAAGAGCATTCCCTTTGTTTAAAGAGAATGCTCCTAAAGGAACTTTGAGTAGCGGTAATGTTTCACGTGAAACATTATTTTATCAATGGCATTTTGGCAGGAATTCCCGCTTTTCTTGGATATTTAGCTGGTGTTGCTCCTGTCTTACGAATCATAACAATATGTCGATCCGACTCCTCCACGGGTAAGCTGAACGACTCCACTTTGCTGAGTTCAGCACGAAGCTCTTTTAAGCTGTACTTAGCTTCGCTTAATTCCTCTGAAGGATCGCTACCCTTCATTGCAGCAAACACCCCATCTTTGCGTGTGAAGGGGAGACAAAATTCATTCAATAAAGATAGTCTTGCTACCGCACGTGCTGTAACCAAATCATAGGCATCACGATGAGTGAACTTGCGCGCGACATCTTCTGCCCGCCCATGGATCAATTGTACATCAGTTAATCCCAATGTCGTACTTACATGCTGCAGAAATGAAATTCGTTTATTGAGCGAATCAACAATCGTTAGCTTCAAATGAGGAAAACATATTTTAAGTGGGATTCCTGGAAACCCAGCTCCTGAACCGATATCTGCGAGATTGGTGATCTCGTTAATATCAAGGAAAAAAGCTAATGAAATAGAATCATAGAAATGCTTCGTATATACCTGCTCTCGCTCAGTTATACCCGTCAGATTCATTTTTTCATTCCAGGTTACGAGTTCCTTATAATACAGATCAAATTGTGCTAACTGTTCTGCTGTAAGGGATATGCCCCGTTCCTGTAATAGTTGTGTGAATTGAACTTCCGTATTATCCATACCTTATCCTTTCGCCGCGGTTACCCGGTTGTAATGCTCAAGATATACAAGAAGAATGGAAATATCAGCAGGTGTAACTCCCGCAATCCGAGAAGCCTGCCCGATAGAGATCGGGTGAATCTTAGTCAGCTTCTGCCGCGCTTCCATCGCTAATCCATGGATTTCATTATAATTAATGTCATCTGGAATTTTCTTCTTCTCCATCTTTTGCAGGCGCTCCACATGTTGAAGTTGTTTTTCTATATATCCGGCATATTTAATTTGGATTTCTACTTGCTCCTTCATTTCTGCGTCCAGCATCTCTGGTGATGGTGATACTTGATCAACAAAACTATATACAAGCTCTGGGCGCCGCATCAGAACTAGCAAATTACTGCCATCTACAATAGGTGCCGATTCATATTGCGCTAGTACTTGATTTACATCAACAGGTTTAACCTTTGTTTCTTGCAGACGAACAATTTCACGCTCCACCCGTTCTTTCTTATCTGTGAAGTTATCAAAACGTTCCTGTGTGATCAAACCAATGTCGTAACCGATAGGTGTAAGTCTTAGATCTGCATTGTCATGGCGAAGCAACAAACGATATTCTGCACGTGAAGTAAGCAGACGGTAAGGTTCATTCGTTCCCTTAGTCACGAGATCATCAATGAGTACACCAATGTATCCCTGTGAACGATCTAGGATTACGGGTTCTTTGTCTTGCACTTTGCGTGCTGCATTAATTCCAGCCATAACCCCTTGGCCTGCTGCTTCCTCATAACCGGAAGTGCCATTGATTTGTCCAGCAGTGAACAGACCTGGAAGACGTTTAGTTTCAAGAGATGGCCATAGCTGTGTAGGAACCATTGCATCATATTCAATAGCATAGCCGTTACGCATCATCTCTACCTTTTCCATACCAGGGATGGAACGCAAGATAGCTAACTGTACATCCTCAGGAAGACTAGTGGACAGACCTTGTACATAGTATTCCGATGTATTTTTTCCCTCTGGCTCTAAAAAGATCTGATGCTTAGATTTATCACTAAATCTTACGACCTTATCTTCTATAGAAGGGCAATAACGTGGGCCAGTTCCTTCGATAATACCTGTGAACATTGGCGCACGATGAAGGTTGTCATTAATAATCTGATGAGTAACCTCAGAGGTATACGTTAACCAACAAGGAAGCTGTTCGTTATCGGATGATTTCGTTTCGAACGAAAAGAATTTCGGTTCATCGTCCCCTGGTTGAATTTCTGTCTTAGAGAAATCGATCGTGTCACGATGTACACGTGGTGGAGTACCTGTTTTAAAACGCACCAATTCAAACCCAAGCTCCCGCAAGTTCTCAGAAAGCTTCACGGATGGCTGTTGATTGTTAGGTCCACTTTCATATGTTAGCTCACCCATAATCACTTTACCACGCAGGTAAGTACCTGTTGTCAGGATAACAGTCTTACTATGGTATTCAGTGCCAGTCTTCGTAACTACACCTACACAACGTCCATCCTCAACGATTAAACGCTCAACCATCCCTTGACGAAGTGTCAAGTTAGGCGTTTTCTCCATAGTTTCCTTCATTGTATGTTGATAAAGGAATTTATCGGCCTGTGCACGTAAAGCATGTACTGCTGGTCCTTTACCTGTATTCAGCATACGCAGTTGAATGAATGTCTTATCTATATTGCGGCCCATTTCTCCGCCAAGCGCATCAATTTCACGCACTACATGTCCTTTGGCAGGTCCGCCTATGGACGGATTGCAGGGCATGAATGCAACCATATCCAGGTTAATTGTGATCATTAACGTACTGCAACCCATCCGGGCTGCAGCCAGTGCTGCTTCACAGCCAGCATGACCAGCGCCAATGACGATAACGTCATAGTTGCCTCCATCATAACTCATGTCCTGTTTCCCCCTTGAAATTATATTAAATCGTGAATCTTATTTTCCTAAACAAAATTGTGAGAATATTTGGTCTAACAAAGAGTCAGCTGCAGTATCGCCAATTATTTCCCCAAGCTGTTCCCATGCGAGTCGTACATCGATTTGAATCATATCAATCGGTATATACTGTTCTGCAGCATCGTATGCGTCTTGAAGTGATTTATAGGCTTTTTTGAGCAGGGCTATATGTCTCACATTACTCACATATGTCAAGTCACCCGATTCCAGCTTTCCACCAAAAAAGAGTGTCGAAATGGCATCTTCAAGTTTGTCTAGACCTTCCTCTTCCAGAACGGACATCGGTACAATGTTTGACTCCTCAAAAAACGAGAGCAACTTATCCTTATCCAGTTTGGACGGTAAGTCCATTTTATTCATGATTACTAGGCACTGTCTACCGTGGATTTGTTCCATCAATGCCAATTCATCCTCATGCAGCTCTTCATTAGCATTCAGCACAAGTAGAATCAGGTCGGCGTCACTAACTGCCGCTTTGGAGCGCTCCACCCCAATTTTCTCAACAACATCCATCGTTTCACGAATTCCCGCTGTATCGAGCAGCTTAAGCGGTATATTGTTTATCGTTATAAATTCTTCTATTACATCACGTGTTGTTCCCGGAATATCTGTTACAATCGCTTTATTCTCACGCGCTAATGCGTTCAGCAATGATGATTTACCAACGTTCGGACGTCCGACAATAGCTGTCGTAATCCCTTCACGAAGTATTTTTCCTTCATTAGATGTCTTAAGCAGCTTTGTTATTCCCTCCATAACCTCACTGCTTTTATCTTTAATAAATTCAGCTGTCATGGATTCTACATCATGTTCTGGATAATCTATATTCACTTCAATATGAGCCAGCATTTCAATAAGTGTATGGCGTAAAGCATGAATTCGATCCGATAAGGATCCGCTAACCTGTTTTAAAGCTACAGAAAAAGCCCGGTCAGACTTAGAGCGAATCAAATCAATAACAGCCTCAGCCTGCGATAAATCGATACGTCCGCCCAAGAAAGCACGCTTGGTGAACTCCCCCGGCTCGGCTAACCTTATCTCCTGCTGCAGAAGTAAATCCATCACTCTTCTTACAGAAATTACACCGCCATGAGCACTGATCTCTACTACATCCTCTGTCGTAAAAGAACGTGGTCCTTTCATAACGGTTACCAACACTTCTTCCATCTTCTCTCCGTCATCAGGACTTACGATATGTCCGTAATGAACGGTATGTGATTCCGCTTCAGTTAATGGAATTCGACTACGAAATAATGGTGCCACTTGGGAAATAGCCTGTGGGCCACTTACCCGAATAATAGCAATTCCTCCCTCGCCTAATGCCGTCGATACGGCAGCAATGGTGTCACTAAGCATGCTGTTTTTCACCCCAAAACTTATATTTTTTGAATAGAAACGTTCTTTTATTTTTAAAAAAACAATGACTCCTTACATTGGTCAAGGAGTCATTGCATCCATATAGTCTTTACTTCAAGGTTATAACGACGCGGCGATTTGGCTCTTCGCCTTTGCTGAGGGTACTCACTTGCCGGTGATCCTGTAACCTGGAGTGGATAATCTTGCGCTCCTGAGGAGACATTGGCTCCAATACAACCTCTTTACGAGTGCGAATTACACGTCCGGCTAAACGATCAGCCAGCTCTTCTAGCGTTTTTTTACGGCGCTCACGGAAGTTCTCTGCATCTAACACAAGCCGTATAAAACTGTCGGAATAACGGTTAGCTACAATATTAGCCAAATACTGTAGAGCATCGAGAGTTTGTCCTCTTCTGCCAATTAACAGTCCCAAATCTGGACCGGAAATTTGCAGAATCGTGGATTCCTTGGTGTGGACGATTTCTACCTCCACTTCGAGCCCCATGCTCTTAGCGACATCCACAATGAAATGAACGGCTTCTTGGTAAGCTTCCTCCACCGGTTGTCCGGAATCTTGGCGTGGCACACCGCCGATGGCCTCCTGTTTGCTCTCTCTTGCTGACTGTTGAGGCAGTGACGGAGCACTCGCCGCTGATGCCGGTGCGGCTTCGGCTATCAAGGTTAGTTCAACCTTGGCACCTTTCGCACCGATCAATCCCAGGAATCCTCTTGATGGCTGCTCAAGTACGTTGACCGTTACCCGGTCCTTTTGAACTCCAAGCTGGGTTAGTCCCCGTTCTACAGCTTCTTCAATGGTTTTCCCTGTTGCGACGACTTTGCTCATTTTGACTTTTTGGCTCCCTTCGATGACTTGTTGCCGCCTTTGCTCTTCGGAGCAGGACTGGAGTCATCTGTACTTTTTACAGCACTTGCGATTGCCAATTTGTGTTTATCGTTGTTGCGGTATAAGAAGTAGTTCTGAATAATAGTGTAAAGGTTACTGTACACCCAGTATAGTGGCAAGGCTGCAGGGAAGTTGTACGACATAACGAAGATCAGAACTGGATAGATCATCATCATGAACTGCATTGGCCCTTGTTGTTGCACTGGATTCATTTTGGTCATCATTCTAGTTTGAATAAATGTTGTTAATGCTGCTAGCACTGGCAAGATAAACAGATGATCGGGTTTACCTAGCTCCAGCCACAAGAAGGTATGCTCCCGTAGATGTGGATTATAGTAGATCGAGTTGTAGAGAGCGATAAAGATAGGCATTTGTACGATCAGCGGTAAACAACCCGCCATTGGGTTAACCTTATTTTCTTGGAACAAACGCATTGTTTCTTGCTGCACCTTTTCAGGTGTGTCTTTATATTTTTTCTGGATCTTTTGGAGTTCCGGTTGAATGGCTTGCATTGCACGCGAGCTCTTCACCTGTTTAATAGTAAGCGGAAGAATCAACGTGCGGACAATAATAACCATCACAAGTACGGCTAAACCATATTCTCCGTTAAACCAATCTGCAAACTTGTCCAAGGCAATGGCGAAATAATACACTACATTACTTTGCCAGAAGCCTCCATTCTTCAAATCCTCCGTAGTGTGCGTGACAGCAGTCGACGGAGCGCATCCCGACAGAACAGCTAACGACAACACCATTACCGTGATGAGGAGAAACCATTTTCCTCGTCTAGTCTTCATTAGAGACACTTCAAAACCCCTCTCTTAAACATTCCATTCCACCGTAAATCATACCATAATTATGAATACAAATAAACAAGCCTCTTAAGCACCCTTTATTTGCGGGAAGCCTTGAGTAGCTTGGCTTTACGAAGCACATGCAGCACACTTTTTTCGAGCTCTGCATACTCCATGGAAAGCGCTCCTTTTCTTACGATAAACACCATGTCTAAGCCACCTGCAATCTCAGGTTCATGGTGACGGACGATTTCCTTAACTAATCTTCTCATACGGTTACGGACAACCGCGTTTCCGACCTTTTTGCTAACAGACACACCTACTCTAAATCGCTCTACCTCTTTTTTGCCAAACCAATACACTACAAATTGATGATTCGCAAATGACTTCCCATGGCGGTATACACGACTGAAGTCGGCACGGTTTCGTAAACGTAACTTTTTGTGCACGGGAATCTCCTTCATAAAAATCCGGTTTAAGTGTCCCTCCGAATTTTTTCTTCTAATAGTATAGGCATTTGCAAGCAGCCATAAACGACCACATTTGCTGTGCTGAAATTAAGCTTCTATATATAGTAGGAAAAATAATTTCAACTTCTCACAAAATATTTCTCAATATACGTTAAATAGCCCCGCAAAGTGTAGCTAGCGCATTAAGCGAGATCCTAGACTTTTGCAGAGCAATAATAATAAAAAGCAGTAAAAAAAGACCACCGCAGTGGTCCCTTAGTGGCCTAACTTACGCACTCAAAACTTTTCTGCCTTTCAAGCGGCGAGCTGCCAGCACTTTACGGCCGTTTTTCGTGCTCATTCTTTTACGGAAACCGTGAACCTTACTACGTTTGCTCACATTTGGTCTAAATGTCGGTCTCATAATTGCACCTCCCTTACAGGAACTTAATTACTGTCATATAAGCAGAAACGGACTAAGCCGTCCTTATAGTAGGGACAGTATCTACAAGAATCATCATTTTTATATATCGAGACATATCCTTACAGAAAACACCTTTATATATTTAAACATATTTTATGAGCAAAAGTCAACCTAGTAACCGGCTTGTTCCTCCCCCTCAAGCTCAGGTGTTTATCCACAGCTCTCCCCAGAAAAAAAGTAATCCACAAGATATGACAGTTATCCACCTGTGCTTAAAAAATAAAGTCGACTACTCACAGTTGAGCACAACCTGTGTATAAAATTATCGAACCTTTGGCGTAAAGTGTCGAACCGTAAACAAATTATCAACAATATGTAGTGGTGTTCCTAATAATTGTACACAAGTGCTTGAATTTGTGGATAAAATAGCCCTGCTCATTGAAAAATAAGGGGCGTTTTGCTATGATGGTATTACTTTTGAATGTGAATAGATTTGTTTGTTCTCTTAATTATCAACAAGCTGTGGATAAAGTTGTGAACAAATCAAATTTATCCATATTTTTTTGTCTCTTCATATTGCCTACTGGGGATAAATATCAGCACCAACCTATTTTCTTCGACATTTCCACTTCATGGCTGATGCCACATTTGGAAGATTTAAAGGAGTGACAGTCTGTGGACAGCCATACTTCCGAATTATGGCAGCAAATTTTATCGATTATTCAAACCAAATTAAGCAAGCCGAGCTTTGATACCTGGTTTAAGGCTACTAAAGCGATAACCTTCAACTCCCAGGTTCTCATTATCTCGGCACCTACAACGTTTGCTGTAGAATGGCTGGAAAGTCGTTACACCAAACTGGTAGGAGCAACCGTCTACGAAGTCACAGGGAAACAAGTGGATGTAAAATTCGTGATTGAAGAAAGCAAGCCGCCTGAGCTTGTGGTTCAGCAATCCGCTCCGACTCCCGTAGTATCAAGAGAAGAAGCACAAACGCATCTGCTTAATCCAAAGTACACTTTTGACACCTTTGTAATCGGCTCTGGGAACCGCTTTGCGCATGCAGCCTCACTGGCAGTGGCCGAAGCACCAGCCAAAGCATACAATCCCTTGTTTTTATACGGTGGTGTAGGTCTGGGCAAAACCCATTTGATGCACGCAATTGGGCACTATGTCCTGGAACATAACCCAAATAACAAGGTAATTTACATCTCGTCTGAGAAATTCACGAATGAATTTATCAATTCGATCCGTGATAACCGCGGTGAAAGCTTCCGTAACAAGTATCGTAATGTTGACATTTTGCTTATCGACGACATTCAATTCCTCGCTGGAAAAGAGTCTACACAGGAGGAGTTTTTCCATACTTTCAATGCGCTCCACGAAGAACGCAAGCAAATTATCATCTCCAGCGACCGACCACCAAAGGAAATTCCCACACTGGAAGAACGGCTGCGTTCCCGGTTCGAATGGGGCTTGATTACGGATATTCAACCACCAGATCTGGAGACCCGGATTGCGATTTTACGCAAAAAGGCTAAGGCAGAGAACCTTGATATCCCTAATGAGGCCATGATGTATATTGCCAACCAGATTGACACCAATATTCGTGAGCTTGAGGGTGCATTAATCCGGGTAGTTGCTTATTCTTCGCTTACCAACCAGGATGTAACCACTCATTTGGCAGCTGAAGCGCTCAAGGATATTATTCCTTCCAGTCGTCCCAAGATGATCACCATCGCTGATATTCAGCAAAAA
Organism: Paenibacillus sp. FSL H7-0735; assembly: GCF_038008505.1. Classification (NCBI taxonomy): domain Bacteria; kingdom Bacillati; phylum Bacillota; class Bacilli; order Caryophanales; family Paenibacillaceae; genus Paenibacillus; species Paenibacillus sp. FSL H7-0735. The sequence goes on from NZ_JBBOZH010000001.1 coordinate 55,916, forward strand.
GTCGGAGAATACTACAATTTGCGCCTTGAAGACTTCAAAGCACGCAAAAGAACCAAAGCCGTAGCGTTTCCACGTCAAATCGCAATGTATCTATCCCGTGAACTAACGGATTATTCACTGCCTAAGATTGGTGAGGCTTTCGGAGGACGTGACCATACGACCGTAATTCATGCGCACGATAAAATTACACAGGCATTAAAGGTCGATCAGGAGTTGTACAAAGTGGTAAATAATCTTGCGGAGAAAATTAAAAATCCTTCCTAAGAGGAACAAAGAGCCTATACACAATCTATACACATGTGGGTAGGCTTAATTTTATGCTGTTTGGTGGGGTTATCCACATATTCGTCGCCCCTACTACTAATACTATTAAATAACTATAATAATTCATCATGTAAAGACGCGTAATTAACAGACTCAAATCCATCGAAATTCCCAATTTTTCAGCTAGGAGTGAAATCATGAAAATAAGCATTCTTAAAAATGAGCTCAACGAATCCATTCAACACGTATCCAAAGCTATATCCAGCAGAACAACAATCCCTATTTTGACCGGTATTAAACTGGAAGTTAGCCATCAAGGCGTCACATTAACTGCGAGTGATACCGATATTTCTATTCAATCGTTTATTCCAGCAGAGAATGACAGCCACACCATCGTGAAGATAGATCAGCCAGGAAGTGTTGTTCTTCCCGCTAAATTTTTCGTCGAGATTATTAAGAAGCTGCCCTCCAAAGAAATCCACATGGAAGTAAAAGAAGGATTCCAAACGTACATTTCTTCCGGATCCACTGAGATTCAGATGGTAGGTTTAGACCCTGAAGAATTCCCAGTGTTGCCGAGCATTGAAGAGAATGACACGATCTCTCTACCAGGTGATTTGCTGAAAAATATGATTAAACAAACAGCCTTTTCTATTTCTACCCAAGAGACAACTCCGATATTAACGGGTATACTATGGAATCTGAGCGACAATGAGTTTAAGTTTACAGCGACTGACCGTCACCGCTTGGCAACAAGAGCTGCTAAACTTGAAGGCACGGAAAATGTCAATTTCGGAAATATTGTTATTGCCGGTAAAACCCTTAATGAGCTCAGCAAAATTATCCCTGACCAAAATATGCTGGTTGATATTGTCGTTGCGGATAATCAAGTTCTCTTCAAAATCGACAAAGTACTGTTTTATTCACGGATCCTTGATGGGATTTATCCTGATACTTCTAGAATTATTCCAACAACCTACAAAACAGAACTAACTTTAGATACAAAAAAATTAAGCGAATCGATTGATCGTGCTTATTTGCTGTCCCGGGAAGAAAAAACAAATATTGTTCGTATGCAGACGCTTGATCAAGGCGGTATTGAAATTTCTTCAAGCTCATCAGAGCTGGGTAAGGTTCGCGAGGAACTTGAAGTCATTGATTTCAAAGGTGAACCTCTCAAAATATCTTTCAACTCGAAATATATGCTAGATGTATTAAAGGTCATAGAGAGTGAGCAGCTCGTTATTGCATTTACAGGGATGATGAGTCCAATCATTTTGAAACCACTTGACCAAACCAATAGCTTGTATATCATTTTGCCTTACCGTACAACAAATTAATGCCAACATTCATGAACATGTGGATAAGTGGCTGAAAGGATAAAAACCATGAAAAAAATACTTATCCACAGTGGATACATTAAGCTGGACCAATTTCTGAAACTCGCAGATTGTGTATCCACAGGTGGAATGGCCAAAGCTTTATTGCAGGAAGGTCACGTACTGGTCAACGGAGAGGTAGAGGAACGGCGCGGAAGAAAACTTTATCCGGGTGACAAAATCGAAGTGCAGGATAACGGGACCTTTGAGGTTGAAGGCGGAGGAGTAAAAGAGTAGTACGCTAGGGGAGGAACCATTTCGTGTTTGTTAAAAATATCGGTCTGCAGCATTATCGGAATTACGGGCTGCTGCGTCTGGAGAGCCTGGGCGATGTGAATCTGATTCTGGGTCAGAACGCCCAAGGCAAAACAAACCTCATGGAGGCATTGTTCGTCCTGGCGATGACCAAAAGCCACCGTACCTCTAAGGACCGCGAACTTATCTCCTTCGATGCCCCCGGAGATGCAGCTCAGATCGTTGCCGAGGTAGAACGAAAGTATGGCGATCTCAAGCTGGAGCTCACCCTGTCTGCCAAAGGTAAAAAAGCCAAGATCAATGGCTTGGAGCAGCGGCGCCTTAGTGAGTTTGTTGGATCTCTGAATGTGGTCATGTTTGCACCGGAAGATTTAGAGATTGTAAAAGGGACCCCTGGTATCAGACGACGTTTTCTTGATATGGAGATCGGCCAAGTCCAGCCTAGTTATCTATTTCACCTACAGCAGTATCAAAAAATTCTCTTGCAAAGAGGTAATCTCTTAAAGCAATTATGGGGAAAAGAGGCTGCAGGGAAAGAGCTTCTGGAAATCTGGGATGCTCAACTTGTAGAGCATGGTGTTAAAATCGTCAAAAAAAGGAAACAATTCATAAAGAAGCTGCAAATATGGGCTGAAAGCATTCACCGGGGGATTACGAACGGCGGAGAAGAACTGAAATTGCTCTATGTCCCCTCTTTCGGCGATCGGGATGAGGAAGATGAAGCTGTCTTATTAGACAATTTTATGTTAAAGTTATCACAAACGAGAGAACAAGAAATCAGGCGCGGCATGACGCTGACGGGTCCCCATCGGGATGACCTGTCCTTTTTTATCAACGGAAGGGAAGCTCAGGTCTACGGTTCTCAAGGACAGCAGCGTACCACGGCTTTATCGCTTAAGCTGGCGGAAATCGAGCTGATCCATGAAGAAATCGGAGAATATCCTGTGCTGCTTCTTGATGATGTTTTATCCGAGCTTGATCCTTACCGCCAGACCCAGCTTATTGAAACCTTTCAAAGCAAGGTACAGACATTCATTACCGCTACCGGAATTGAGGGTCTGAATGCCGATAAATTAAAGGGCGCCAGCCTATTTCATGTTCATGATGGAAAAGTTGAGTTATAAAAGAGCGGAGGACGATCATGTATATTCATTTGGGCGGGGAGAAGATCATTAGGTCTTCGGAGTTAATTGCTATATTTGATATTTCGATTGAGAAATCTTCCAAGGTATCTAAGCAATTCGTTATTCACTCTGAGCAGGATAAGAAGCTTGAGCGGATTGGCGAAGAGGAAGCAAAATCTATTGTCGTAACTAAAAATATCGTGTATTACTCCCCCATTTCCTCCTCCACTCTTAAAAAAAGAGCCAAAATTTTGCTCGAAATATAACTTGCATTTGGTAACAAAGAGATAATCAGAAAGAAGTAGGTGAAGGCATGTCAATGAATCAACCGACATATGATGAGAGCCAGATTCAGGTACTGGAAGGGCTGGAAGCGGTTCGGAAACGTCCGGGCATGTATATTGGTTCGACTAGTTCTAAAGGTCTCCATCACTTGGTATGGGAGGTCGTCGATAATAGTATCGATGAGGCACTCGCAGGTTATTGTGACCGGATTCAAGTGATTATACATGAGGATAACGCGATCACTGTTATCGATAATGGACGTGGCATACCTGTAGGTGAGAATGTAAAGCTTAAGAAGTCGACGCTTGAAGTCGTAATGACCGTGCTGCATGCAGGCGGTAAATTCGGCGGTGGCGGATATAAAGTTTCCGGTGGTTTGCATGGTGTGGGTATCTCTGTAGTAAATGCCTTGTCTGAAAAGGTCCTTGTTAAGGTCAAACGTGACGGTCATATCTACCAACAGGAATATAGACGCGGTGCACCGCAGTATGATATCAAAATTGTTGGCGATTCAGATGAGACAGGAACGACTACAACCTTTCATCCGGATCCTGAAATATTTACGGAAACCACAGTTTTTGAATATTCGACACTGCTTACTCGTATTCGGGAGCTAGCTTTTCTTAACAAAGGAATCGAGCTTTCGCTTCATGATGAGCGGACGGATGTCACCAACGTGTTCAAATACGAGGGTGGTATCGTTGAATATGTGAAATATTTGAATGAGAAAAAAGAAGCACTACATGAGGATCCGATCTACGTGGAAGGCTCACGCGATATGATCCAAGTTGAAGTGGCTCTCCAATATAACGATTCGTATACTGAGAACATCTACTCTTTTGCGAATAATATTAATACGCATGAGGGCGGAACGCATGAATCCGGCTTTAAAAGTGCGCTGACCCGTATCATCAACGATTATGCTCGTAAAGCGGGAGTACTGAAGGATAGCAATTCGAATCTGACTGGTGATGACGTGCGTGAAGGATTGACAGCCATTATTTCTGTCAAAATTCCAGATCCACAATTCGAAGGTCAAACGAAAACTAAGCTCGGAAATAGTGAAGTGCGGGGTATCGTAGAATCACTGTTCGGAGAAAAATTACAAGAGTTCCTGGAAGAAAACCCAGCAGTATCACGTCGCGTTCTTGAGAAATCACTTTCCGCTTCACGCGCACGAGAAGCTGCCCGTAAGGCACGTGAGTTAACCCGTCGGAAGAGTGCGCTTGAAGTCAGTGCTCTGCCTGGTAAACTCGCCGACTGTTCATCCAAGGATGCCTCGATCAGCGAACTATACATCGTCGAAGGTGACTCAGCGGGTGGATCGGCTAAGCAAGGCCGGGATCGCCATTTCCAAGCGATTCTACCGTTGCGTGGTAAGATCCTAAACGTTGAAAAAGCTCGGCTTGACCGTATTTTATCTAACGCCGAGATTCGCGCCATCATTACGGCTTTGGGCACAGGGATCAGCGATGACTTTGACTTATCGAAGGCTCGCTACCATAAAGTCGTTATTATGACCGATGCCGACGTCGATGGAGCCCATATTAGAACGCTATTACTAACGTTCTTCTATCGTTACATGCGGAAGCTAGTAGACGCGGGTTATATCTATATTGCACAGCCTCCTCTCTTTAAGATTGAGCGCAATAAGGTTATCCGCTACGCAGGCAGCGAGAAGGAACGCGATGATATTATCGCTTCTTTTGGAGAAAATGCTAAGGTTAACGTCCAACGTTACAAAGGTTTGGGAGAGATGAATGCAACCCAACTTTGGGACACAACGATGGACCCTGAGACCCGTATGATGCTCCAGGTTACGATTGAAGATGCGATGCTGGCAGATAGTATTTTTGATACACTTATGGGTGACAATGTTGAACCAAGACGTGACTTTATCCATGAGCATGCCAAGAACGTTAGATACCTTGATGTGTAAGAACAATATTTAATACAACCTCCGGCTTCTATTCCTAACGGAATGAGAACGCTGGAGGTTCTTTGATTTCAAGCTTCTTTTTAGGCTCTTGTAGATTGTTTATTGCGGGTCGAATAAGGGGATTTTCTTGCTTTTACACGTCCATAGGCTACGGCATAGCGATGTATTTTACGATAGATTGATTTATCAGGAAATAATTTGAATACAGCAATGGACGGAAGAGTGTTGACTTCCAGCAGCCACATATCCAGATGTTGATCCATGGCAATATCCAGACCAATCTCTTTGATTCCTGGATAGGCAGATTGAAGCTGTGTCGCGATTTGTATACCCAAAGCTTTTAGGTGATTGATCGTAACTAGGACTTCAGAGGGCGGCATATAATTTTTTAGTAGAGTACTTACGGAAAGGATACTGCCTCCACTGTGATAATTGGTGACGATTTTTTGAGGGGCAGCTACTCTTCCAAGCATTCCTGTTGTTTCCCATACTCCTGATGGAGTCTTTTGGGTAAGAACCCGAAGATCAAAAGGGCGGTCTTGATGACGCAGAAGGTCAATCCCTTTTTGAATCAAATAGGTTCGATTCTGAATTCGTTTCTGTAAGTTCTCATACAGCTCTTCTGGTGAGAAAAACACTTCCGCAGTCTTCCCATATCTTAAAATATACAAGATCTGTTCTTCGGGCTCTTCTTTATTAACGTTATCGATGTCGGTACCGTGTTCAGCTTTCTGTTTGCTAGTGCTAAGAGTTACAGTACGCTGCTCAGCTCTCATTACACCGATACCATAACTTCCCCGATCAGGCTTAATATAGACCATTGTATATAACGCAAGCATTTCCTTAAGAGCATTGACATCGAATTTACGGGTATCAGGCACATATTGCAATAGAGAGTGATTTTGAAGGATGACTTTCGTTTTAGCCCATTTGCTTGGGACGCGTTGAATCTTCATTATCTTCCTCCTTATGAGTTTTGTGCAGGAATAGGTCCTTTGGGTTCCTTGTTGTAAAAAATGCAGTGGCAGCATAATCTTTGACAGCTGAAAATCAGGACAAGCTACCTAAACAATGGTATAATATAAGGATATGGGGTTATGCCTTATCGAACGATATTAGGATAATAAAACCGTGTTTCTTGTCTTTACAGTCTATGTAGTAAAGATATTTGCGGAAAGGGCAAATACCCTGATAAGCGCAAAAAGAAATCAATATTAGAAGATAAAAGGCTATCATGTTTAATTGTGCTACTTTTGTGAAAGTAATATAATTAAGGGTAGCGGTTTTTTAACTGAAGGAGGTCCAGCAACTCATGGCTGAACAAAATAACCCACAAGTCAAAGATCGGGACATTGGCGTGGAAATGCGTGAATCCTTTATGGATTACGCAATGAGCATCATTGTTAGCCGGGCTTTGCCAGATGTGCGGGACGGACTCAAGCCGGTTCACCGACGCATTTTGTTTGCGATGTCGGAGCTTGGAATGTCTGCGGATAAGCCTCATAAGAAATCTGCAAGAATCGTTGGTGAGGTTATCGGTAAGTACCACCCTCACGGTGACTCAGCTGTCTATGAAACAATGGTACGGATGGCTCAGGATTTCTCGATGCGCTATATGCTTGTAGACGGTCACGGGAACTTTGGTTCGATTGATGGTGATATGGCCGCGGCGATGCGGTACACAGAAGCCCGTCTTTCCAAGATTGCAGGCGAAATGCTTCGTGATTTGAACAAAGAGACAGTTGACTTCGCACCCAACTATGATGGTGAAGAGAATGAGCCGGTTGTATTGCCAGCCCGTTATCCGAATCTGCTCGTAAATGGGGTATCTGGTATTGCTGTAGGTATGGCTACTAATATTCCACCGCATAACCTTGGTGAAGTTATCGATGGTGTGCAGGCGATGATTAAGAATCCTGATATCACGCCAATGGAATTGATGGAGTTTATCCAAGGTCCGGATTTCCCTACGGCTGGATATATTTTGGGTCGTGAGGGCATTCGTCAGGCTTATCGTACGGGGCGTGGTTCAGTAACCATGCGTGCGAAGGCAACGATCGAAGAGAACAACGGCAAGGCTCGCATCATTGTGCATGAGCTTCCATATCAGGTTAACAAAGCAAGATTGGTTGAGAAAATCGCAGAATTAGTACGTGAGAAACGGATCGAAGGTATAACGGATCTTCGAGATGAGTCTGACCGTAACGGTATGCGTGTAGTTGTTGAGATGAGACGCGATGTTAATCCAAATGTAGTATTAAACAATCTATATAAACATACTTCTATGCAATCCACATTTGGGATCAACATGCTTGCCATCGTAAATAACGAGCCGAAAATTCTTAATCTGCGTGATGTGCTTTATCATTATTTGCAGCACCAGATTGAAGTTATTCGTCGTCGTACTATATTTGATCTTAAAAAAGCTGAAGCACGCGCTCATATCTTAGAAGGTTTGCGCATTGCGCTTGATCATCTGGATGAAGTGATTGCGTTAATCCGTGCTTCGCGGACAACTGATATAGCCCGCGAAGGATTAATGAGCACCTTTAGCCTCAGTTTAGAGCAGGCTCAGGCTATCCTCGATATGCGGATGCAACGTCTGACCGGTCTGGAACGGGAAAAGATCGAGAATGAATATAACGAATTGATCGTTAAAATTGCAGAGTACCGTGAAATTCTGGCTAACGAGCATCTTGTACTGGAAATCATCAGCAACGAGCTGCAGGATATCCGTGATAGATATTCTGATGAACGCCGGACAGAGATTACGGTTGGTGAAGAAAGTATCCTGGATGAAGACCTTATTCCACGTGAAGAGGTTGTTATCACTATTACACATACAGGATATATCAAACGTCTACCTGTCAGCACCTACCGCAGTCAGAAGCGCGGAGGTCGCGGAGTCATGGGGATGGACACCAAGGACCAGGATTTTGTGGAGCATCTCTTCGTGAGTAACTCTCATAACTATCTGATGTTCTTTACCGATAAGGGTAAAGTTTACCGGATTAAAGCTTATGAGATCCCAGAATTGGGCCGTACAGCCCGGGGGACACCAATCATCAACCTGATTCAAATCGAACAAGGTGAGAAGATTAGTGCGGTAATCCAAGTGGAAGATGGCGATAGCGACAAATATTTATTCTTTGCTACCCGCGAGGGTATCGTGAAGAAGACGCCTCTTGGGGATTATAACAACATCCGTAAAGGCGGTCTTATTGCTATTAATCTTCGTGAAGAAGATTCCCTGATCGAGGTTAAGCTGACTGATGGACAGCAAAATCTCATTATCGGTACAGCTCGCGGAATGTCGATTACGTTCTCAGAGAATGATGTGCGTTCTATGGGACGTAGCGCGACTGGCGTTAAGGGCATTACGCTTGACGGTAATGACCATGTCATTGGTATGGACTGTGTCGATAAAGAGCTTGAGGTTCTGATTGTTACTACCAAGGGTTATGGTAAACGGACACCAGCCGGTGATTATCGTTCCCAGACTCGTGGTGGTAAAGGGATCAAGACCATTAATCTCACAGATAAGAATGGTCCTGTAGTGGGTCTTAAGGTCGTTAAGAAGGATGAAGACTTAATGATCATTACGACTAGCGGTACCCTGATTCGTACCAGCATGGATGGAATCTCTACTATGGGCCGTTATGCTCAAGGGGTTAAGCTGATTAACATCCGCGAGGATGACGCAGTAGCTACCCTGTGTAGAGCTGACAAGAACGAAGAGGATGAATCTGAGGAAGTGGAAGGTCTGGAAGGCTTGGAAGGGCAAGAAGGCCTGGATGGGCAAGATACAGTCGAGGAATCTGGCGATATTGATCAGCCTGAGATTCTGACTGAGGACGAAGACACTGACTTAGAATAGGTTGAATTCAAAAAAGAGCAAGGGCTTCTATTCCAGAAGTTCTTGCTCTTTTTGCTGCTTTTTGAATGACCGATGCTTCATAAAATAAAATAAATATTTTGAAAGAATAGTTTTCACTGCACTAGTGTCTTCCATTTTTCCGTACTATAATTAGCCAATAGAATCCTATAAAGTACTAATTTCTCAGAAATTATCTGTCTTATCAATGTGAGGTAATGCTGGGTGTACGGCTTATAGAAATTAAGGGGCTGAGTATATGCCAAATATATTGGTTGGAGAAGTTAAAGCAGGCTCAAAGATAATAAAGGATGTAATTACACCTTTAGGGGGGACTTTATTCACTAAGGGAAAAATATTGCTCCCTCGTGATCTAGATATTTTACAGGCTTTTTTGATTGGGCAAGTGGAAATCGAAGGTGACCAAGGTGAGGCGAGTTCGGATGGAGCCAAAACAACAGCTAAGCAAGCTTCCCCTAAAGCTGGAGCCATTATCAACGAATCGATGTTGGCCAAGACTAATTCTCCTCTACATGATGAATACGATAAACTGCTCACTCTTATTAAGAACAGCTATCGATCGGTAACGGCAGCTTCACTTCCTATTTTTGAGCTGCGCAGTCAGTTAGAGACACTAATAGGTTATTTAAAGGATTATCATGTCTTGAAGTTTACACCGCGTACTTTAAAATATGAGGATTACAACTATCACAATGCTGTGTTGTCCGCGTTGACCTCCTATAAAATCGCTCAGTGGTGTGGGTACCCACAAAAGGATTGGATGCAGATTGCTTTTGCGGGATTATTACATGATATCGGCAATGCTAAAGTAGACAGCTCACTTTTACAGAAACCGGAGTCGCTTAACAATAGTGAAATAGAAGAGGTTCGCCGACACACTACATATGGTTATCAATTATTACGCAATGTTACAGCGATTAATGAAGGGGTAAGACTTGCCGCCTTGCAGCATCATGAGAAGGTTGATGGCTCTGGTTATCCATTGAAGCTGGATGGCAGTCAGATTCATTTCTACGCTAAAGTAGTCGCAGTAGCAGATATATTCCATGCTATGACCTTAGAAAGAGCCTACAGAAGAGCACAGTCTCCTTATTTGGTACTAGAGCAGATTCTGACAGAAAGCTTCGGTAAGCTTGACCCAGTGATTGTGCAGACGTTTATACAGAAGAGCACTGATCTCTTTAATGGCACTAGAATCAAATTAAGTGATGGCCGTCATGGGGAGATTATCTTCACTGATCGCGCAAACCCTACACGTCCGATGGTTAAAATTGAAGATACGATAGTTAACTTGATGTTGGAACGTGAATTGTATATTCAAGAGATCATTGCTTAGGGGGTAGTTACAAGGGAATAAGGCTGTGCTAGCCATTATATATCGCAGTATTGAGGCTTATGGCAGCACAGTCTCTCATTTATCTATTATATTTCAAAAAAAGACTTGCAATGCTTCTCTATACATGATATATTCTAAGTCCGGCCAAGAAATACACATGCCGAGCTCGAAAAAGAAGTTGAAAAAAGAGCTTGACATTAAATAGCCGAACATGATATAGTATAAGAGTTGCTGCTGAGACATTAAACGGCGCCAACGAGAACTTGATCTTTGAAAACTGAACAACGAGTGAGTAGGAAATCACGCAAGTGATATCCAAAATTAGAGAATTAATTTTCTCGTCAGATGTTTCAAAATGAGCATATCGCTCTTTTCAATACTAATTGGAGAGTTTGATCCTGGCTCAGGACGAACGCTGGCGGCGTGCCTAATACATGCAAGTCGAGCGGAGTCATTTTGAAAGCTTGCTTTCAAAATGACTTAGCGGCGGACGGGTGAGTAACACGTAGGCAACCTGCCCTTCAGACTGGGATAACTACCGGAAACGGTAGCTAATACCGGATAATTTCTTTTTTCTCCTGAGAGAAGAATGAAAGACGGAGCAATCTGTCACTGAGGGATGGGCCTGCGGCGCATTAGCTAGTTGGTGGGGTAACGGCCCACCAAGGCGACGATGCGTAGCCGACCTGAGAGGGTGAACGGCCACACTGGGACTGAGACACGGCCCAGACTCCTACGGGAGGCAGCAGTAGGGAATCTTCCGCAATGGGCGAAAGCCTGACGGAGCAACGCCGCGTGAGTGATGAAGGTTTTCGGATCGTAAAGCTCTGTTGCCAGGGAAGAACGTCCGGTAGAGTAACTGTTACCGGAGTGACGGTACCTGAGAAGAAAGCCCCGGCTAACTACGTGCCAGCAGCCGCGGTAATACGTAGGGGGCAAGCGTTGTCCGGAATTATTGGGCGTAAAGCGCGCGCAGGCGGCTATTTAAGTCTGGTGTTTAAACCTTGGGCTCAACCTGAGGTCGCACTGGAAACTGGGTGGCTTGAGTACAGAAGAGGAAAGTGGAATTCCACGTGTAGCGGTGAAATGCGTAGATATGTGGAGGAACACCAGTGGCGAAGGCGACTTTCTGGGCTGTAACTGACGCTGAGGCGCGAAAGCGTGGGGAGCAAACAGGATTAGATACCCTGGTAGTCCACGCCGTAAACGATGAGTGCTAGGTGTTAGGGGTTTCGATACCCTTGGTGCCGAAGTTAACACAGTAAGCACTCCGCCTGGGGAGTACGGTCGCAAGACTGAAACTCAAAGGAATTGACGGGGACCCGCACAAGCAGTGGAGTATGTGGTTTAATTCGAAGCAACGCGAAGAACCTTACCAGGTCTTGACATCCCTCTGAATCTGCTAGAGATAGCAGCGGCCTTCGGGACAGAGGAGACAGGTGGTGCATGGTTGTCGTCAGCTCGTGTCGTGAGATGTTGGGTTAAGTCCCGCAACGAGCGCAACCCTTAACTTTAGTTGCCAGCAGGTAATGCTGGGCACTCTAGAGTGACTGCCGGTGACAAACCGGAGGAAGGTGGGGATGACGTCAAATCATCATGCCCCTTATGACCTGGGCTACACACGTACTACAATGGCCGGTACAACGGGAAGCGAAGCCGCGAGGTGGAGCCAATCCCATCAAAGCCGGTCTCAGTTCGGATTGCAGGCTGCAACTCGCCTGCATGAAGTCGGAATTGCTAGTAATCGCGGATCAGCATGCCGCGGTGAATACGTTCCCGGGTCTTGTACACACCGCCCGTCACACCACGAGAGTTTACAACACCCGAAGTCGGTGGGGTAACCCGCAAGGGAGCCAGCCGCCGAAGGTGGGGTAGATGATTGGGGTGAAGTCGTAACAAGGTAGCCGTATCGGAAGGTGCGGCTGGATCACCTCCTTTCTATGGAGAATCGTCTTCTGCAATGAAGACATTCAAATCGGAAGCTCAGCTTCCAAAACTCAGGTTTAGGCCTGTTACTCACTCGTTGCTCAGTTTTGAGAGTTTAAGCTCTCAAGTAAGACTTGATCCTTGAAAACTGGATACCGAAATGAATTTGCGTTTTAGAACATCTTTTAGCAACTTGTGCAAACAAGTAAATGTTATTAGTGAGATGATTCCAAAAGAGAATGTCATCGTATGATATTTTCCTGCGGAAAAATCAAGGTTAAGCTAATAAGAGCACACGGAGGATGCCTAGGCGCCAGGAGCCGACGAAGGACGTGGCGAACAACGAAACTGCCTCGGGGAGCTGTAAGCAAGCTTTGATCCGGGGGTGTCCGAATGGGGAAACCCAGCTGTGGTAATTCGCAGTTACTCATACCTGAATACATAGGGTGTGTAGAGGCAGACCAGGGGAACTGAAACATCTAAGTACCCTGAGGAAGAGAAAACAATAGTGATTCCGTCAGTAGCGGCGAGCGAACGCGGAACAGCCTAAACCTAAGAGCTTGCTCTTAGGGGTTGTGGGACGTCTCACATGGAGTTACAAAGGAATATGGTAGGTGAAGAGGTCTGGAAAGGCCCGCGATAGAGGTAAAAGCCCTGTAACCTAAACTGTGTTCTCTCCGAGACGGATCCCGAGTAGTGCGGGGCACGTGAAACCCCGTATGAATCCAGCAGGACCATCTGCTAAGGCTAAATACTACCTGGCGACCGATAGTGAAACAGTACCGTGAGGGAAAGGTGAAAAGCACCCCGGAAGGGGAGTGAAATAGAACCTGAAACCGTGTGCTTACAAAAAGTCAGAGCCCGATCTATGGGTGATGGCGTGCCTTTTGTAGAATGAACCGGCGAGTTACGTTTAACATGCAAGGTTAAGCCGAGAAGGTGGAGCCGCAGCGAAAGCGAGTCTGAATAGGGCGATTGAGTATGTGGACGTAGACCCGAAACCGTGTGATCTACCCCTGTCCAGGGTGAAGGTGCGGTAACACGCACTGGAGGCCCGAACCCACGTACGTTGAAAAGTGCGGGGATGAGGTGGGGGTAGCGGAGAAATTCCAATCGAACTCGGAGATAGCTGGTTCTCCCCGAAATAGCTTTAGGGCTAGCCTCGGTATAAGAGTAGTGGAGGTAGAGCACTGATTGGGTGCGGGGTCCGCAAGGATTACCAAGCTCAGTCAAACTCCGAATGCCATATACTTATTGCCGGGAGTCAGACAGTGAGTGCTAAGATCCATTGTCAAAAGGGAAACAGCCCAGACCATCAGCTAAGGTCCCCAAGTGTGTGTTAAGTGGGAAAGGATGTGGAGTTGCACAGACAACCAGGATGTTGGCTTAGAAGCAGCCACCATTGAAAGAGTGCGTAATAGCTCACTGGTCGAGTGACTCTGCGCCGAAAATGTAACGGGGCTAAACACACCACCGAAGCTATGGCTAGATACTATGTATCTGGGGTAGGGGAGCGTTGTGTAGGGGTTGAAGGTGTACTGAAAAGAGCGCTGGACACTACACAAGTGAGAATGCCGGTATGAGTAACGAAAAGATCAGTGAGAATCTGATCCGCCGAAAGCCCAAGGTTTCCTGAGGAAGGCTCGTCCGCTCAGGGTAAGTCGGGACCTAAGGCGAGGCCGAAAGGCGTAGTCGAAGGACAACAGTTTGAAATTACTGTACCACCGTAATCCGCTATGAGCGATGGGGTGACGCAGGAGGGTAGTGACGCGGACTGATGGATGTCCGTCTAAGCAGTGAGGCTGATGTGTAGGCAAATCCGCACATCATTAAGGCTAGGCTGTGATGGGGAGCGAAAATTATAGTAGCGAAGGTCATGATCTCACACTGCCAAGAAAAGCCTCTAGCCAGGAGAAGGTGCCCGTACCGCAAACCGACACAGGTAGGCGAGAAGAGAATTCTAAGGCGCGCGGAAGAACTCTCGTTAAGGAACTCGGCAAAATGACCCCGTAACTTCGGGAGAAGGGGTGCCCCGGTAGTGTGAATAGCACGAGGGGGCCGCAGTGAAAAGGCCCAAGCGACTGTTTAGCAAAAACACAGGTCTGTGCGAAGCCGCAAGGCGAAGTATACGGGCTGACGCCTGCCCGGTGCTGGAAGGTTAAGGGGAGTGGTTAGGGGTAACCCGAAGCTATGAACCGAAGCCCCAGTAAACGGCGGCCGTAACTATAACGGTCCTAAGGTAGCGAAATTCCTTGTCAGGTAAATTCTGACCCGCACGAATGGCGTAACGACTTGGGCGCTGTCTCAACGAGAGATCCGGTGAAATTTTAATACCTGTGAAGATGCAGGTTACCCGCGACAAGACGGAAAGACCCCATGGAGCTTTACTGCAGCTTGATATTGAATTTGGGTACGATCTGTACAGGATAGGTGGGAGCCGTAGAAATCGGAGCGCAAGCTTCGGTGGAGGCGCCGTTGGGATACCACCCTGATCGTATCTAGGTTCTAACCTAGTGCCCTAATCGGGTACGGGGACCGTGTCAGGCGGGCAGTTTGACTGGGGCGGTCGCCTCCTAAAGAGTAACGGAGGCGTTCCAAGGTTCCCTCAGAATGGTTGGAAATCATTCGCAGAGTGCAAAGGCATAAGGGAGCTTGACTGCGAGACCTACAAGTCGAGCAGGGACGAAAGTCGGACTTAGTGATCCGGTGGTACCGCATGGAAGGGCCATCGCTCAACGGATAAAAGCTACCCTGGGGATAACAGGCTTATCTCCCCCAAGAGTCCACATCGACGGGGAGGTTTGGCACCTCGATGTCGGCTCATCGCATCCTGGGGCTGAAGTAGGTCCCAAGGGTTGGGCTGTTCGCCCATTAAAGCGGTACGCGAGCTGGGTTCAGAACGTCGTGAGACAGTTCGGTCCCTATCTGTCGTGGGCGCAGGAAATTTGAGAGGAGCTGTCCTTAGTACGAGAGGACCGGGATGGACGTACCGCTGGTGCACCAGTTGTTCCGCCAGGAGCATGGCTGGGTAGCTACGTACGGACGGGATAAGCGCTGAAAGCATCTAAGCGTGAAGCCCCCCTCAAGATGAGATTTCCCAATTAGTAAGACCCCTTGAAGACGACGAGGTAGATAGGTTGGAGGTGGAAGTGCAGTAATGCATGGAGCTGACCAATACTAATCGGTCGAGGGCTTATCCTATACTTAGAATGCAGATTCGTTTCGGATTCAGTTTTCAGGCATCAAGCCTGAAATACGCTTAGAAATTCATTGTCACTGCTGGTGATGAACCGAATTTCACGCGGCAGCGTCTGTTTCACAGACGCATGTTTGGTAGCGATAGCGGAGGGGTTCCACGCGTACCCATCCCGAACACGACCGTTAAGCCCTCCAGCGCCGATGGTACTTGGACCGAAGGGTCCTGGGAGAGTAGGACGTTGCCAAGCACACAAGACCACTGTTGAGTAATCGACAGTGGTCTTTTTGTTATGTATATTTACTTTAGGATTGTTGCAAATTAAATTATGTTTGACAGACTACAGTGTTTAACCCATAATACAATTCATACTAAACATATAAGAATTATAGGGGGAGCAAATTATGTCATACTTTAGTGTATCTATTAAGAAACCGATTCTGTTGGGGGCAATAGCAGTTTTGCTATTGATGTTAATTGCAGGGTGCTCGGGGTCTAATAATAAGGCTGATTCAAATAAAGAGGCACAGGAAAGTGCGAGTCCGGCAACTCAAAGTCCTCAAACTGCAGAACCTGCAACGGGAGGGACTTTCGTCTATGGACGACCTGCTTCTGTAACTTCGCTGGATTTGCATAATCAGATTACGTCCAACAATGCTTTTGCAATCGACAAAGTCTTTGAATCATTAGTCGCTTTTGACAGCGAAGGTGAAATTGTAGATTGGCTTGCTAAGTCACATACTATCAGTGAAGATGGTCTGACGTATACATTCAAGCTTCGTGATGGTTTGAAGTTTTCCAATGGTACGGATGTGACTGCAGAAGATGCTGTATTCTCTCTTGAGCGGCACTTGAAGGTAGGCGGCCCGCTGGCAATATCTGCAAAGGTCGACACAATCAAAGCGCAAGATAACAAAACGCTTGTTATTACACTTAGAGAGCCTTATACACCATTTATCTCGGAGCTATCTAATTTCTCAAATGGTATCCTTCCTAACAATTTCGGTGGAGTATCCGAAGAAGAATTCTTCAAGAAACCAATCGGTACGGGACCTTTTGTTGTTGAAACATGGGACACTGCAGGTGATCTGACCTTCACTAAGAATACATTCTACTGGCAAGAAGGTAAACCCTATATTGATAAGCTTGTTTATAAGCTGATTGAAGATGACAGCCAAGCGATTAACCAGCTGAAGGCTGGAGAAGTTAATGCTATTGAATCTTTGGCTCTGCAAAATGCCAATGAGATTAAAGCTGGGGCTGACACTAAAGTAGTTACTAACGGTAGTTGGGTGACAGAGCAATTGTTCTTTAATACGTTGGATGAACATTTTTCTGATGTGCATGTCCGTCGCGCTCTGGCGCTGGCGCTTGATCGTGAGGGCTTGACCAAGGCGCTAACCTTTGGTTATGCACAAACAGCAAACTCATTGCTGCCAACAACGATTCCTTATAACGCAAATGATACAATCAAAGCACTGAACTTTAATATCGAAGAAGCCAAGGAGGAGCTTGCAAAATCTGCCTTCCCTAATGGCTTCACTACCAAATTACTTGTAGCATCCGGTAATAGCACAAGAGCTCAAGAGGCACAAATTATTCAGGCAGCGGGTCAAACGATCGGGATTAAGATTGAGATTGAATCGATTGAACTTGCCACTTTCCGTGAACGTTTCTTCGCATATGATTTTGCGGCAATGCTGAACAGCGGTCAGGCGGATTCCCCTGAAGCGAACTCAATTATTGCTTTCCAAACTGATCCGGAAGGCTTCAGCAAATCATATTGGACGCATTATACAAATAATGAAGTTACGAAGCTTCTATATGAGGGACAAAAAACTGCGGATGGCGATGAACGTGCACAAATCTATACTAAGCTGCTGCAGACCCTTGCTGATGAAGTTCCGTATATTCCGCTTTACTATCCAGATGTTTTAAAAGGTATTCGTTCTTCAGTTGACGGTCTCGTTGTTCTACCGAACGGCAGTGCCCGTTTCGAAGATGTCCGCATCAGCCAATGATGAATCTTAAGCAGGCGTTAAATCAACCGAAAGAAAGCAAGGGTTCTTATAACTGGCTTGTGATATCTCTTATAAAAGCATTGGCAGTGATCTTCTGTGTAATGATAGCAGTCTTTTTCATCATTAGAATCGTGCCGGGAGATCCAGCAAAAATGATTTTGGGAGAATACAGCACCCCTGAGGCGCTCAAGAGTATGCATCATACTCTTGGGCTGGACCTCCCTTTATGGGAGCAATTCATCCGATTTGTGAAGACGCTGTTTACTCGAGGAGATACTGGAAACTCCATTATTATGGGGACATCAACAAGAGAGTTGATTACACAACGGGCCCCTGTTACTTTGCTGCTCATCGTGATGGCTTGTGTGTTGGCGATTTTTGTATCTCTTCTGCTCGCTACGGTAGCCGCTACGCATAAGGATAAACTGCTGGACCATTTGATACGTATTTTTCCTACAATTACTCTAGGTATGCCAATCTTCTGGGTTGGCTTACTTTTAATTTTGCTCTTTAGTGTCCGGCTTGGCTGGTTCCCTGTTGGGGGAGTAAGTGAAGGGTGGGTCGGAACCTTGCATAGTCTTGCACTTCCAGCAATCACTGTTGCTTTTTCACAGGTTCCTACGCTTGTTCGTTCATTAAGAGCGCAGATGCTTGAAGTGTTAGAATCGGATTTTGTAGTCACCCTTAAGGCTGCGGGCATACCAAACAGGGTTATTTTATTTAAACATGTGCTGCGCAACTCTGCTCTTCCTACGCTAATGCTGCTGGGTGTGAATATTTCTTATTTAATCGGAGGCACCTTGGTCGTTGAGCAGGTATTTGGAATTAAGGGAATTGGCAGCTTATTGTTCACTTCAATTTCGAAACGGGACTTTCCGGTTATTCAAGGAATAGCACTTTACTGTGCGCTATCTGTTGTGATCATCAGTCTCTTGATTGAAATCATTTCCTGGTGGCTCGATCCCAGAACGAAAGGAAAACAATGAAAACTATAAGACTAGACTCGCGATTGTATGAAGACGGTAAGATAACAAGCGGCTTAAAGCGAATATGGAATACCCCTTCACTTCTAGTGGGAATTATTATGTTTGCAGCTCTTATTCTCTTGACTGTGTTTATACCTTATATAAGTCCTTATGGCCCCTCTGAGCAAAATTTGAGTGCCTTTTTACAGCCTCCGTCAGCCGAACATTGGTTGGGAACTGATCAGTTAGGGCGTGATTTGTTTACTAGACTGATCTACGCAGCGAGGACTGATTTGAAAATCATGGTCTTGGCAGAAATCATTCCCTTTTGCACAGGTGTATTTCTAGGAATGCTGGCAGGATATTACGGCAAATGGATCGATACAGTTATTACGCTGTTGTCAGATACATTCATCGCCTTTCCTTTTTATCTGATCGTTATTATCGTTGCTTTTGCTAGTGGAGCAGGAGAACGAGGCATTTATATTACTTTTATCTTTGTAGGATGGATTGTCTTTGCCCGTGTCGTCAGAGGTCTTAGTGCTTCTTTTCGCAATCAGGAATGGGTGGCATCCGCTCAAACCTTAGGGCTACCTGGAGTGAAAATTATTTTACGTCATCTCCTGCCTAATGTACTTCCGCAAGCCGTGGTCGTCCTTATGACAGATATGATTGGATTGCTTGTTGCCATTGTTACGCTCGGGTATCTTGGTATCGGCATTACACCGCCAACTCCTGACTGGGGGACAATGATTTCAGATGGACAGCCCTTCATCACTACAGCTTGGTGGCTCTCGGCCGTGCCGGGATTTGCAGTGGTGTATACGGGGATAGCTTTGTCGCTCCTAGGTGATGGTTTGGCAGACATATGGAGGAAAAAATGATGTCTATACAACCCATTTTAGAAATAGAGGCGCTATCGCTGGCAGCTAAGTCAAATGAGAGATTGGTCAATAATGTTAGTTTTTCGCTGGGTAAAGGGGAGAGTCTGGGATTAGTAGGTGAATCGGGATCAGGAAAATCACTTACACTGCGTGCAATTTTAGGCTTGCTTCCAAATGGTGTTGAACAGACTGGTGGCACCATTAAAAGTGCCGTAAGCAGTGCAATGGTATTTCAAGATCCAAGAGGTGCGCTTGATCCGCTCTGTACGGTTGTCAAACAACTGGCTGAAGTTGTGTATTACAGACAGAGAGTAAGCCGTAAGACCTCGCGGGTAATTGCACTGGAACTGCTTGAAAGGCTTGGTCTCCCCGATTCATTGAAGAAAAAGGACCGGTATCCGAGTCAGCTGTCAGGCGGTCAGTGTCAACGGGTAGTCATCGCTCTGGCACTGGCGTGCAAGCCAGGCATACTTCTCTGTGATGAACCGACAACGGCGCTGGACGTCACGGTTCAACGGCAAATTATTGAGACGATCACGAGCCTCCAGCATGAGCTCAGTTTTGCCATGGTATTTGTTACGCATAACCTAGCGATTGCAGCAAACTTGTGTTCACGGCTATGTGTAATGAAACAGGGACAGATTGTTGAGCAGGGCAATACCCTTGATATTTTGCAAAATCCGAAAGACCCTTACACACAGATGCTGATTGATTCGGTGCTTCCTTTGCCAGAGCTTGAAGGGAGTAGAGACTCATGGAATTAGCCTTGCAAATAAAAGATTTAACTGTTCATTATGGCGGCTTTACTGCACTGGATCGCATCAATCTGAATCTTGAGCAGCACACCACCCTTGGGCTTGTTGGAGAATCCGGATCAGGGAAATCTACGCTGGCGCGAGTAATTGCTGGACTGATTGCCCCAAATGAGGGGCAGATTCTGTTGGGTACCCAAGAATTAAAAAAGAAAAGAAGCCGTGAGCAGCACAAAACAATCCAGATGATATTCCAAAATCCAGATGCTTCGCTAAATCCTAAACATTCGATTAGGCAAATTCTTTCCGAGCCCTTATTGTTTCATAAAATAGTGGGGCGTACAGGTGTTGAACAAAGATGCAAAGAGCTTTTGAATCAAGTTCATTTAGAACAGAAGGTCTTAGACAAATTCCCACATGAATTTTCCGGCGGCCAGCGTCAACGGATAGCGATCGCTCGTGCATTAAGTGTTGAGCCAAACATCCTGATCGCGGATGAACCTACAAGTGCGTTGGATGTATCTGTGCAGCTTAGTGTGCTCGAACTGTTTAATACGCTGAAGGCTGAGCTTAATCTCACCATGCTTTTTATTTCTCATGATCTAGGTGTAATCAATGCAATTAGTGATACGGTAGCAGTTATGCGGCAAGGAAAGCTCGTGGAGCAGAGTCCGCGGGACCAATTCTTCATCCGTCCTAAACATGAATACAGTTATGAGCTGTTGTCAGCGGTTCCGAAAATGCCAAAATAAAGTACATCAGGAGGTTTTCTTATGAACCGAGAACATAAAGGATACGTGCCACTTTCACTGGCTGAGTACAATAAGCTAACACATTTAATTTCCAAAGTTTTGTTTACTGAGCACCCTCCAGTTATCATCCCGGCTGAGGCAATCCTTGGAATCGAGGCGGTAGCCACCGGAATAGCTGCACCTGGTCGAACCATTGTAAATATAGTAACAGGTCCCTATGGAAGTTTATTTGGAAAATGGCTTGAGCGGGGTGGAGCAACGGTTGTTGAAGTAAAGGTTCCTTTTGATGAAGTGGTCACTAGCGACCAAGTTGCTTCCGCGATTAAGGAGTTTAAACCCTGTGCCCTTTCTTTTGTTCAAGCTGAAGTGGTTACTGGAGGCTCTAATCCTGCTAAAGAAATATTTAAAATTGCAAAAGAGTTCAATCTTATTACTGTGTCGGACTCCGTATCTGCGGTTGGGGGAGAGGCCCTGCTGGTGGATGAATGGTCCGTTGATTTTGCAGTTATAGGTGCGCAAAAAGCCTTAGCTGGACCCAACGGTGTTAGTGCCGTAAGTATTTCTCCACGTGGCTGGGAATTTCTTGAGTCGAATGAAAATGCTCCACGCAATTCTATTTTATCCTTGCTGGATCTGAAACCATCACTGGGAGACGCCGCGCCACTGCGGGTTGCCCCAAACATTCCTACGCTGGAGGCTAGAGCCTTGATTCAAGCTTTGACACGAATTGAAGAAGAAGGATTGGATCAAGTAATCAAACGCCATGAGCGAGCCGCAGCAGCTGCTGTAGCTGGTATTAAATCCTTGGGGCTTGAGCCTTGGCAAAAGGACAGCAGACATTATTCTACGCTGACTACAACGGTGCGGATTTCTGAAAAGCAAGAGTTGCGGATTGAGCAGCCTATAGGCATTGTGGCTCCCGGAGACGGAGAATTATTTGGCCATCTTCTGCGGATCAACCATTTTGGAACGAATGCTGAGCGGCAAAGTGTGGAGAAGGCTATATCCACGCTTGCCGAACTGTTGAAACAAGACCCTGTTCAGGCATTAGCAGCTGTTCGGCTGGCATGGGGGGAATGAAGATGATCCTTAAGCATCCAGAGCTGCAAACGTTCAATGATATTTTTATAGCAGGTATCGAAGGCAGACGTTTTGATGTCGTGATAAAGGATGGTCGTTTTTCATCCATTACTGAAGCGGAGCCGCATCAAGTGGAGTCAAATCTTGCAGGAACAGATCTGTGGCTAAGTCCGGGTATTATTGATCTTCATACGCATTTAGCTTGGACAGATTTTGACCACTCTGATCAATTGAAGCGCGATGCCAACCAGATCGAAATTATGCAGGAACAAGCTTTTGAAGCTACTCTTAGGACGGGTGTAACGACTGCCCGTGATGCAGGTGGGATTCTGCCGAGCACAGTGCAGCATCTTGTTCAGCAATATCAGCATCCATTAAGAGTGCAGACCAGTAGCGATATGATTGGAGCAGCAGATGCCCGTGGTCTCAAGCATTTAGAACAACGAATGGCGGAAATCTTTGCTACAGGAGCGGGTTGGATAAAAATCATGGCCACAGGCGGGCTTGGAGCACCTACCGAGAAAGTCGTTGACCCGATCTTTTCCGAAGAAGAGTTCGCGTTCATTGTTCGTAATGCACATGCCCATGATAAGAAGGTACTGGTTCATACCTGGGGTGGAGTGACGATAGACTGGTCCATCCAGGCCGGCGTGGAATCAATAGAGCATGGGATGTTTTTAACTGAGGATCAGGCAGGAAGACTTGCTAACTCGGGGGTAGCGTTTGTGCCCACCACATCAATTTATCGTATTGCTGCAGACCCAAAAGGCGTTCTAGCGTTAAACCCGATCATTTGCGACCGAGCTGCCCGCGCTGCCGAATGTCATTCCAAGGCCATTCATTATGCAAAAAGAGAAGGCGTTCGTATTGGATTCGGTACAGATTATGCCACACCTGCACTACATGGCTATAACCTTCAAGAACTGGATACATTGATTGATTATGGCTTAACTCGGAGAGAAGCGTGGCAGGCTGCGACTAAAAGTGCTGCTGATATTCTGGGGAGTGGTAACGAGCTGGGGCAAATTGCAGAAGGCTTTATTGCAGATGCTGTTGTTTTCAAAGTGGATCCATACGAAGCGCACGATGCAGATGCCCTTCGAAACAATATCGTTGACGTAATTACTGGAGCGAAGGAAGCGGAATTAATCTAGAATCGTCTAAGCTTCTTCTAAAAAAACAACTGTTGTCTTCTGCAGTTGTTTTTTACTTTCTAGATAATTAGATGATAAGTGGAGGTAGTTATTATAATACGATAATACATAGATGATGTTTTATGCTTTTGATTTTATATAAAAAAACTCTTGCAATGAATCTCTATACATGATATATTCTAAGTCCGGCCAAGAAATACACATGCCGAGCTCGAAAATGAAGTTAAAAAAAGAGCTTGACATTAAATAGCCGAACATGATATAGTATAAGAGTTGCTGCTGAGACATTAAACGGCGCCAACGAGAACTTGATCTTTGAAAACTGAACAACGAGTGAGTAGGAAATCACGCAAGTGATATCCAAAATTAGAGAATTAATTTTCTCGTCAGATGTTTCAAAATGAGCATATCGCTCTTTTCAATACTAATTGGAGAGTTTGATCCTGGCTCAGGACGAACGCTGGCGGCGTGCCTAATACATGCAAGTCGAGCGGAGTTACTTTGAAAGCTTGCTTTCAAAGTAACTTAGCGGCGGACGGGTGAGTAACACGTAGGCAACCTGCCCTTCAGACTGGGATAACTACCGGAAACGGTAGCTAATACCGGATAATTTCTTTTTTCTCCTGAGAGAAGAATGAAAGACGGAGCAATCTGTCACTGAGGGATGGGCCTGCGGCGCATTAGCTAGTTGGTGGGGTAACGGCCCACCAAGGCGACGATGCGTAGCCGACCTGAGAGGGTGAACGGCCACACTGGGACTGAGACACGGCCCAGACTCCTACGGGAGGCAGCAGTAGGGAATCTTCCGCAATGGGCGAAAGCCTGACGGAGCAACGCCGCGTGAGTGATGAAGGTTTTCGGATCGTAAAGCTCTGTTGCCAGGGAAGAACGTCCGGTAGAGTAACTGCTATCGGAGTGACGGTACCTGAGAAGAAAGCCCCGGCTAACTACGTGCCAGCAGCCGCGGTAATACGTAGGGGGCAAGCGTTGTCCGGAATTATTGGGCGTAAAGCGCGCGCAGGCGGCTATTTAAGTCTGGTGTTTAAACCTTGGGCTCAACCTGAGGTCGCACTGGAAACTGGGTGGCTTGAGTACAGAAGAGGAAAGTGGAATTCCACGTGTAGCGGTGAAATGCGTAGATATGTGGAGGAACACCAGTGGCGAAGGCGACTTTCTGGGCTGTAACTGACGCTGAGGCGCGAAAGCGTGGGGAGCAAACAGGATTAGATACCCTGGTAGTCCACGCCGTAAACGATGAGTGCTAGGTGTTAGGGGTTTCGATACCCTTGGTGCCGAAGTTAACACAGTAAGCACTCCGCCTGGGGAGTACGGTCGCAAGACTGAAACTCAAAGGAATTGACGGGGACCCGCACAAGCAGTGGAGTATGTGGTTTAATTCGAAGCAACGCGAAGAACCTTACCAGGTCTTGACATCCCTCTGAATCTGCTAGAGATAGCAGCGGCCTTCGGGACAGAGGAGACAGGTGGTGCATGGTTGTCGTCAGCTCGTGTCGTGAGATGTTGGGTTAAGTCCCGCAACGAGCGCAACCCTTAACTTTAGTTGCCAGCAGGTAATGCTGGGCACTCTAGAGTGACTGCCGGTGACAAACCGGAGGAAGGTGGGGATGACGTCAAATCATCATGCCCCTTATGACCTGGGCTACACACGTACTACAATGGCCGGTACAACGGGAAGCGAAGCCGCGAGGTGGAGCCAATCCCATCAAAGCCGGTCTCAGTTCGGATTGCAGGCTGCAACTCGCCTGCATGAAGTCGGAATTGCTAGTAATCGCGGATCAGCATGCCGCGGTGAATACGTTCCCGGGTCTTGTACACACCGCCCGTCACACCACGAGAGTTTACAACACCCGAAGTCGGTGGGGTAACCCGCAAGGGAGCCAGCCGCCGAAGGTGGGGTAGATGATTGGGGTGAAGTCGTAACAAGGTAGCCGTATCGGAAGGTGCGGCTGGATCACCTCCTTTCTATGGAGAATCGTCTTCTGCAATGAAGACATTCAAATCGGAAGCTCAGCTTCCAAAACTCAGGTTTAGGCCTGTTACTCACTCGTTGCTCAGTTTTGAGAGTTTAAGCTCTCAAGTAAGACTTGATCCTTGAAAACTGGATACCGAAATGAATTTGCGTTTTAGAACATCTTTTAGCAACTTGTGCAAACAAGTAAATGTTATTAGTGAGATGATTCCAAAAGAGAATGTCATCGTATGATATTTTCCTGCGGAAAAATCAAGGTTAAGCTAATAAGAGCACACGGAGGATGCCTAGGCGCCAGGAGCCGACGAAGGACGTGGCGAACAACGAAACTGCCTCGGGGAGCTGTAAGCAAGCTTTGATCCGGGGGTGTCCGAATGGGGAAACCCAGCTGTGGTAATTCGCAGTTACTCATACCTGAATACATAGGGTGTGTAGAGGCAGACCAGGGGAACTGAAACATCTAAGTACCCTGAGGAAGAGAAAACAATAGTGATTCCGTCAGTAGCGGCGAGCGAACGCGGAACAGCCTAAACCTAAGAGCTTGCTCTTAGGGGTTGTGGGACGTCTCACATGGAGTTACAAAGGAATATGGTAGGTGAAGAGGTCTGGAAAGGCCCGCGATAGAGGTAAAAGCCCTGTAACCTAAACTGTATTCTCTCCGAGACGGATCCCGAGTAGTGCGGGGCACGTGAAACCCCGTATGAATCCAGCAGGACCATCTGCTAAGGCTAAATACTACCTGGCGACCGATAGTGAAACAGTACCGTGAGGGAAAGGTGAAAAGCACCCCGGAAGGGGAGTGAAATAGAACCTGAAACCGTGTGCTTACAAAAAGTCAGAGCCCGATCTATGGGTGATGGCGTGCCTTTTGTAGAATGAACCGGCGAGTTACGTTTAACATGCAAGGTTAAGCCGAGAAGGTGGAGCCGCAGCGAAAGCGAGTCTGAATAGGGCGAATGAGTATGTGGACGTAGACCCGAAACCGTGTGATCTACCCCTGTCCAGGGTGAAGGTGCGGTAACACGCACTGGAGGCCCGAACCCACGTACGTTGAAAAGTGCGGGGATGAGGTGGGGGTAGCGGAGAAATTCCAATCGAACTCGGAGATAGCTGGTTCTCCCCGAAATAGCTTTAGGGCTAGCCTCGGTATAAGAGTAGTGGAGGTAGAGCACTGATTGGGTGCGGGGTCCGCAAGGATTACCAAGCTCAGTCAAACTCCGAATGCCATATACTTATTGCCGGGAGTCAGACAGTGAGTGCTAAGATCCATTGTCAAAAGGGAAACAGCCCAGACCATCAGCTAAGGTCCCCAAGTGTGTGTTAAGTGGGAAAGGATGTGGAGTTGCACAGACAACCAGGATGTTGGCTTAGAAGCAGCCACCATTGAAAGAGTGCGTAATAGCTCACTGGTCGAGTGACTCTGCGCCGAAAATGTAACGGGGCTAAACACACCACCGAAGCTATGGCTAGATACTATGTATCTGGGGTAGGGGAGCGTTGTGTAGGGGTTGAAGGTGTACTGAAAAGAGCGCTGGACACTACACAAGTGAGAATGCCGGTATGAGTAACGAAAAGATCAGTGAGAATCTGATCCGCCGAAAGCCCAAGGTTTCCTGAGGAAGGCTCGTCCGCTCAGGGTAAGTCGGGACCTAAGGCGAGGCCGAAAGGCGTAGTCGAAGGACAACAGTTTGAAATTACTGTACCACCGTAATCCGCTATGAGCGATGGGGTGACGCAGGAGGGTAGTGACGCGGACTGATGGATGTCCGTCTAAGCAGTGAGGCTGATGTGTAGGCAAATCCGCACATCATTAAGGCTGGGCTGTGATGGGGAGCGAAAATTATAGTAGCGAAGGTCATGATCTCACACTGCCAAGAAAAGCCTCTAGCCAGGAGAAGGTGCCCGTACCGCAAACCGACACAGGTAGGCGAGAAGAGAATTCTAAGGCGCGCGGAAGAACTCTCGTTAAGGAACTCGGCAAAATGACCCCGTAACTTCGGGAGAAGGGGTGCCCCGGTAGTGTGAATAGCACGAGGGGGCCGCAGTGAAAAGGCCCAAGCGACTGTTTAGCAAAAACACAGGTCTGTGCGAAGCCGCAAGGCGAAGTATACGGGCTGACGCCTGCCCGGTGCTGGAAGGTTAAGGGGAGTGGTTAGGGGTAACCCGAAGCTATGAACCGAAGCCCCAGTAAACGGCGGCCGTAACTATAACGGTCCTAAGGTAGCGAAATTCCTTGTCAGGTAAATTCTGACCCGCACGAATGGCGTAACGACTTGGGCGCTGTCTCAACGAGAGATCCGGTGAAATTTTAATACCTGTGAAGATGCAGGTTACCCGCGACAAGACGGAAAGACCCCATGGAGCTTTACTGCAGCTTGATATTGAATTTGGGTACGATCTGTACAGGATAGGTGGGAGCCGTAGAAATCGGAGCGCAAGCTTCGGTGGAGGCGCCGTTGGGATACCACCCTGATCGTATCTAGGTTCTAACCTAGTACCCTTACCGGGTACGGGGACCGTGTCAGGCGGGCAGTTTGACTGGGGCGGTCGCCTCCTAAAGAGTAACGGAGGCGTTCCAAGGTTCCCTCAGAATGGTTGGAAATCATTCGCAGAGTGCAAAGGCATAAGGGAGCTTGACTGCGAGACCTACAAGTCGAGCAGGGACGAAAGTCGGACTTAGTGATCCGGTGGTACCGCATGGAAGGGCCATCGCTCAACGGATAAAAGCTACCCTGGGGATAACAGGCTTATCTCCCCCAAGAGTCCACATCGACGGGGAGGTTTGGCACCTCGATGTCGGCTCATCGCATCCTGGGGCTGAAGTAGGTCCCAAGGGTTGGGCTGTTCGCCCATTAAAGCGGTACGCGAGCTGGGTTCAGAACGTCGTGAGACAGTTCGGTCCCTATCTGTCGTGGGCGCAGGAAATTTGAGAGGAGCTGTCCTTAGTACGAGAGGACCGGGATGGACGTACCGCTGGTGCACCAGTTGTTCCGCCAGGAGCATGGCTGGGTAGCTACGTACGGACGGGATAAGCGCTGAAAGCATCTAAGCGTGAAGCCCCCCTCAAGATGAGATTTCCCAATTAGTAAGACCCCTTGAAGACGACGAGGTAGATAGGTTGGAGGTGGAAGTGCAGCAATGCATGGAGCTGACCAATACTAATCGGTCGAGGGCTTATCCTATACTTAGAATGCAGATTCGTTTCGGATTCAGTTTTCAGGCGATTAAGCCTGTAACACGCTTAGAAATTCATTGTCACTTCTGGTGATGAACCGAATTTCACGCGGCAGCGTCTGTTTCACAGACGCATGTTTGGTGGCGATAGCGGAGGGGTTCCACGCGTACCCATCCCGAACACGACCGTTAAGCCCTCCAGCGCCGATGGTACTTGGACCGAAGGGTCCTGGGAGAGTAGGACGTTGCCAAGCACATTAAGCCATTGTTGATTTATCAGCAGTGGCTTTTTTGTTTTTTTTGGACAAGAGTGATATTTGAAGGGGAGTACAACATCTGAAGGGGAGTACAACATCTGAAGGGGAGTACAACATCTGAAGGGGCTGTAATTGAGTGACATTTTTGTTACCGACGCTGAGGTCGATACAAGTATAATAGATAAGTGCAAATAATAAGCAACATCTCTAATACGAAGGAACTACTCATAAATTCTAACTTTGAATTTTCTTGTGTCTTTAGATGCATTGTGGAGGTAAGGAGGATTTAAGGCATGAAACAAACAAGAATTATTAAGATATTAATTTTTTCGTGTATAGTAGCTTTAATACTGGCAGGCTGCGGTACGAAAGCGCCCAGCTGGGATGCTTTTGAGGGTGCGCTAAACGAGAAGAATTTCCCTGTACCCCAAGAGGCGTACTCACCAGACCAGACTACGACAAACGTTGCTATGGATTATGTACGTTATTCTTTACCTGGATTAAAGGAGAAGAATGGTATCCCAGAGGAGTATATGGATACTATTAAGGCCTGGGGATGGGTTGAACAGGAAGAGGAGAATACCGATTCATCTGGTGTTTTTCAGAAGGATGGAGTAACGGTTCATTTAACAGTACATGATGATTATTTTATAGTTATGATTCCTAAAGAAAAGAAGGCCTTAATTAAAGGTCTTAAGACAAAATAAATAATCGCCGTCCTTTATGGATGGCGATTTATTTATATGCGAATACAGGTTAACCGTACTCTATTGAGAGTAATAGGAGGCATCGGTTGGATTAAACTTCAGCATGCCTTCCTTGTTGCGTTGATTTATTTTGAACAGTGTATAGAGACGGGGTAGTAAAAGCCACAAGTGGCAAATAATCAGGGATACTGTAAATGCCGGTGGTGACCAAAAAATAAAGAGAGCTGCAATACAAAGACCAATATAAAAATTATGTAACTGTACTTTACGGAAAATGCGGTAACTAATGTGTTGATCTGGCATGAAGCCAAGCCACGGGATTTTAAATGAGATGGACCATCTTTTTGAAATAGGATGCCCGGAGATTAGAAGTACTGAGCGTGAAATAACATATTGAACCCAGAACATAACCGGAGCAGCTATAATTAAGTAGAGAATACTCCACCAAGAAAGAAAGACTGTCTCGAGCACAAGGACCAAAAAAGGGAGCAAAATATAAACACGCAGCAGAGGTGCCGTTAGATTAATTTTTTTGATTAATTTATATTGATAGAATGTAGCAGCGCCTTTGGTGTTGGATTCCATATAAAATAGACTAACCTCCTCACAGATTCATATGTTCTTAATATCGGCGAATGAAAGCATTTTATTAAACTATGGGCGAATATTCACCGATATGGGGGCAGCGGAATATATATAATACACGAAACGAAGGATATGAAAAAACTATGAAAAGGTTTAAAATGATAGAAGGTGTATCATACTGTTCTTAAAAGAGTCAAGGTGGGATGGTTATGGAACAGCAAACCGGGCAAGCTTGTATCATTTGTGGACAGGAAAAAGAAGAAGGTATTGTGATTGTCTCGCATTTTATTTGTGAGGATTGTGAGGCAGAAATGATCCGTACCGAGGCAGAAGATGCTAAGTACCGTTTTTTTATTGGCCAGATGAAGAAGATCGGATTGCAAAAGAACGCTTAAGTAAGTAGAGTAACTCTGTTAATTGATGCGGATAAGAGAGCGGTCTGGATGAAAGATATAAGGGCTGCATTAGAGATATTCATATACGGCTTCCTCGTTGTTTAAGCGGGGGGAGCCGTTTTGCTGTTCAGTCAGATGCTTTTATGAGGAAACATAGGAGTTTTTGAATATTTACGTTAAAATAGAAGGAACCCTATGGGAAGGAATTTAATATGAATAAATTACAACGATGTAGGGCGCCTGTATACGAAATGCTGGAGCAATATAGAATTGTGGGTAATATATCTTATCATGTGCCGGGACATAAAAATGGAGCGGCATATGACGGCGTAGAAGGCGCTGGGTATCTAGATGAGGTTATGAAGTACGATGTTACGGAGATTACCGGCACGGATGATCTTCATCATCCTGAGGGAGTCATTAAGGAAGCACAGGAGTTGGCTGCTGATTGCTTTGGAGCAGAGGAGAGCTTTTTTCTAGTTGGCGGAAGTACGGCGGGCAACTTGGCGCTGATTCTAACGGCTTGCCCCGAGCCTGGAATGATTCTGATCCTTCAACGAAATGTGCATAAATCAGTGATTCATGGTCTTATGTTAGCTGGAGTGCGGGCTGTTTTCGTCGAGCCGCTGATTGATCCACTCAGCGGCTTGGCAGTAGCGCCGGCGGCAGAAGCTGTTGAGGCTGCACTTGCAGCCTATCCTGAAGCCGCCGCTGTATTTGTCACCATGCCCAATTACTACGGCATGGGCAGTGACCTCGCGCCCCTCGCGCGTATCTGCCACGACAGCGGAGTACCGCTGCTTGTCGATGAAGCGCATGGGGCGCATTACGGGCAGCATCCGGCACTGCCTGTCGGGGCGCTTGCTTGTGGCGCGGATGGCGTAGTGCAGTCCACGCACAAGATGCTCACAGCAATGACCATGGGCGCTATGCTGCATGTTCAAGGGCAGCGGCTCGACCGCGCCCTGCTCTCGCAGCGGCTCGCCATGGTGCAGAGCTCCAGCCCATCATATCCTATGATGGCGTCGCTTGATCTTGCCCGGCGGCTGCTGCACAGCCGGGGCAGCGATGCTTTCACGGCGGGGCTGGCCGCCGTGGATGTCCTGCGGCGCGGCCTTGCCGAGCTGCCGCGCTATGGATTGGTGCAGCCGGCAGAGCAGCTGCACGACGGTACGCCGCTGCATAAGGCGGCGTACGAGATGCAGGACCCCTTCAAAGTCGTCATTTATGACGCCACCGGGGTCCTAGGCGGTTTCGAGCTGCAGCGCAGGCTCGAAGCTAAGGGCTGTGTGCCGGAGATGAGTGACGACCGGCACGTAGTGCTGCTGTTCAGCCTCGGTTCGAAGGCTGAAGATGCAGCAAGGTTATTGCAGGCGCTGCGGGAAATAGAGTCGGAGGATACATCCGAATCACCGCACACCGCTGCCATTTCAGAATCTCGAAATATTTCCACGTGGAACAATTTGAATGTTTTACAAATCTCAGCACCTGTTCCCTTCTCTTTGAAGCCGGTATCAGTCAATGAGGTAGAAAGTATTAATCTTGAACACAGCGTGGGGAGAGTAGCTGCAGAAATGGTAATTCCCTATCCACCAGGCATTCCATTATTATATCCGGGTGAGGTCATCACAGATCAGATACAGCAAAGACTGACTGGTTTAGCTTATGGAGGCGCGAAGTTCCAGGCTTGTGCTGATCCGGTCTTGCAGCGTATTAAGGTATACAACATTCAGAAGGGCGGAGAAGTATAAGTGGGCAAAGAAGGTTTCTTCATAACATTAGAAGGGGGCGAAGGCTCCGGAAAAACAACGGTACTGGGCAGAGTAGCAGCATATTTGCAGAATCGGTCCATGCCCTATCGAATTACACGTGAACCTGGAGGCATAGAAATCGCCGAAAAAATTCGCTCTATTATTCTGGATCCTACCCATACTGCAATGGATGCACGTACAGAGGCATTGCTGTACGCTGCATCAAGAAGCCAACATCTCGCTGAAGTAGTAGAGCCGGCTCTTAGAGAAGGGCTTACAGTCCTCTGTGACCGCTTTGTAGACAGTAGTCTCGTTTATCAAGGACATGCAAGAGGATTAGGTATGGAAGAGGTGTGGAGTATTAACCGCTTTGCTATTGGAAATCGCATGCCCGATCTAACCTTTTATCTGGATGTAGAACCTGAGATTGGATTATCACGGATTGCGGCCAATCAAGATCGCGAAGTCAATCGTCTGGATATGGAGAGTCTTGCCTTTCATCAGAAGGTTCGTGAAGGATATCATTTATTAATTAAGGCGAATCCGGAGAGAATAGTAGTTCTTGATGCAAACCGCCCTATTCATCTGGTAGAACAAGATATCGTGAGAACTCTTGAAGAGAGAGTATTAAAGGGTTTTTAGGGTGTTTTGTCTAATATAATAAGAGAAGTGGCATATAACTAAGCGTTTGCTTATGAAGTGAGGTTACTACTAAGAACACATTAAGTAGTAATACTCCATAAAACTTTTTTGGGAGGGAATGCGAAGATGAAGTTGATCATTGCAATTATCCAGGATAAAGACAGTAACCGGTTATCCAGTGAGCTAGTAAAAGCCAATTTCCGTGCTACCAAACTCGCAAGTACAGGTGGATTTCTGCGGGCGGGAAATACGACATTTATGATTGGGGTAGAAGACAGTCAGATCGAAGCTGTACTAAACGTTATCCGTAACAGCTGTAAAGTGCGTGAACAACTAGTCACTCCAGTAACTCCGATGAGTGGCACGACGGATTCCTATTTACCGCTCCCTGTTGAAGTACAGGTCGGTGGCGCTACTGTATTCGTGCTTCCTGTAGATCGTTTCGAACATTATTAAGTATAATATAAATGAGCAAGTCATTTACAAAAAAGGGGCGGTAGATAACCTTTGAAGATCAATCCGGGATATAGGCCCTTAAAGAGTGAGCTTCCAAATGCAGAAGGGGCTAATAAGCCTGTTCAGCAGAAATCGTTCTCTGACGTTTTTCAGCAGCAAGGTGAACAGAAAACCAAAGATGAACTAAACCGCCAGATCAAAGAAATACAGTCACAAGGCGACCGTTTATCTAAGTCTATGACCATTCGTGAACTCACCATTTACCGGATGATGATCAAAAGGTTTCTGGAAGAAACCGCTCGTAGAGGCGTTATACTGAAAGAGACACGTGGATGGGATAGACGTGGGCGGGGCAAGCGTTACAAGCTGCTTGAGGAAATTGATGCGGCTTTGCTATCTATGGCAGACGATCTGCTGAATAGTGAGCAGGGCCGAATAGATCTGTTGGGACGTGTTGGAGAAATTCGCGGGTTGTTAATCAACCTTTCTTTTTAAAGTTTTGGGAGGAAATTATGCCTTTTCATGATATAGTAGGCCAGGAGCATGCTAAACGGCTACTCCAAAATGCCTTGCGCAAGGACGCTGTGAGCCATGCTTATTTATTTACAGGACCAGCAGGCAGTGGACAAATGAAGACGGCGCTGATGTTTGCCCAAGCAATTTTTTGCACTGAAAGCAAGGATGACGCCTGTGGCGAATGTCTAGAGTGCCGAAAGGTTGAGCATGGAAACCATCCTGATTTGTCATTGCTGCAGCCCGACGGTGCAAGCATAAAAATAGATCAGATCCGTGAGCTGCAGCGTGTCTTTTCCTATCGATCTGAGGGTGTGAATCCAAAGGTTTATATTATAGATGGGGCAGACAAAATGACGGTACAAGCTGCCAATAGTTTGTTGAAGTTTCTGGAAGAACCGCCAGCTCCGGCAGTAGGAATCCTAATATCTGATAATAGTCGTTCTTTATTGCCGACGATTCAGTCACGGACTCAGCGGATTCCATTTAGTCCGTTAAATCCGGATATTATGCTTCAAGCGCTAGCAAGTGAGGGTGTGCCGATCCCCTTAGCTCGATGTGCAGTATCACTCAGTTCGGGACTTGATGGTTGCAGGGAACTTTTGGAACAGAATTGGTTTGCAGAAATGAGAAATCTAGTGTTACAATTAGCTAAGGAGTCCTTAAGCAAGGGCAGCTCCACGGTAGCAACTGCCGGGCAGAAGCTGTTCAAGACTGGGCTCGCTGAACATTTGGATATCCTTTTCAGCATGTTCCATCTATGGTTTAAAGATATGCTCTACTTCCTGTACCGCAAGCATGAAAGTATCGTTTTTATAGATCAGTTAGACTTTATTTCCAGGCATGCCCGTGGGCGCAGTGCGGAACAATGGGTGGCTTATATGGGATATGCAGCAGAAAGTACTAAGAAGCTGCGTTCCAATGCCAATGCCCAGTTGTGTCTGGAGCAGTTCTTAATCCGACTGGAAAGTTAAAGGATTAGCAATGATATATCCTCCGGATGTCGCTTTACCTGGAAGTATCGTTTTAACAGACGAGGAAGGACAAGCATGGATCATCAGGGAGCGGACATGCCCATAGGTTCCTTTTACCGGCAAACAAGGGGGTTAATTTTTGTACAGCGTAGTAGGTGTCCGTTTTAAAAAAGCGGGTAAAATATATTATTTTGATCCACTTGATTTTCCGATTGAACGAGATCAATGTGTTATTGTTGAGACAGCACGTGGGGTGGAATACGGTAAGGTTGTCGTAGGCAAAAAAGAGGTGGAGGAGTCCGATGTTGTACTACCCCTCAAAAAAGTGATGCGTATTGCCGGAGAAACCGACGCACGCGTAGTTGAGGAGAACAAAAGCGCCGCTAAGGAGGCTTTTACCACCTGTTTAAATAAAATACGCGACCACGGTCTCAAAATGAAGCTCGTAGATGTAGAGTTTACTTTTGACCGTAATAAGATTATATTTTACTTTACGGCCGAAGGACGCGTTGATTTTAGAGAATTGGTTAAGGATCTGGCAAGTATTTTTCGGACCCGCATTGAGCTTCGGCAAATTGGGGTACGTGATGAAGCAAAGATGCTAGGTGGACTTGGACCTTGTGGACGAGTGCTTTGTTGCTCCTCTTGGTTAGGGGATTTTGAACCCGTATCCATAAAAATGGCCAAGGATCAGAACCTTTCACTTAATCCGACCAAGATTTCCGGACTTTGTGGACGTCTGATGTGTTGTTTGAAATTTGAGCATGACAATTATGAGAGTGTAAAGGAAGAAATGCCAGCGGTCGGCAAGATTGTCGTGACCTCATTGGGGGATGGCAAAGTAGTAGGAATCAATGCCGGAAACCGTACGGTTCATGTACAGTTGTTTGAAGTGGGCAAAGTTAAGGAACTTCCAATGGATGATGTTGTCGTCAAGTAAACCATATAAGGTTACTTTCGGGGTGGAAACTTGGAGAAGAAAAATATATTTGCACACATGCAGGATATGGAAGCGCAGATGGAAACGATGCGCGCCAATCTTGGAGAATGGAAACAGACGGTAAAAGAACTGATGGAAGCTAACCAGAGGTTAACTCTGGAGAATGAACAGCTTCGCAAAATTTTAAAGCGGGATGCACCTTTGGATCCTACCGTAGATTCTGCGGAGGCGGAAGCTCTTTTAGCTACCGGAGAGGGAACAGAAGAGGTTGTCGGGGAAGGTTATGACAACTTGGCTCGACTTTACCACGAAGGCTTTCACATCTGTAATGTTTATTTTGGACATTTACGCACGGAAGGTGACTGTCTGTTCTGTCTTTCTTTTCTTAATAAATGAGGATATCCAGCCGTAGGAGATTAATCCTACGGTTTTTTTTGAATTTTGGCCAATAGACATATGCATTTGAAGCAAGTTTTTTTCAACAAAACCTTTAGGAGATTATTACATGACGAATTCTTTTAATGATATATCTGTCCCCTTGTTACCGACGGAGCGGGTGGATGATTTACTAACGCATGACCTGCGCATTATTCAAAGTGATGAAGTATTTAGCTTTTCTATGGATGCTGTATTGCTTGCTCGTTTCGCCAGTGTTCCGCCACGTGGAAGAGTTCTAGATCTTTGTACGGGAAATGGTGTAATACCGATTTTAATGACTACCCGGACAAAAGCTTCTATAGAAGGTATTGAAATACAACCTCGTTTAGCTGATATGGCTCGTCGTAGTGTGGCTCTCAATGGCCTTCAGGATCAGGTTGTAATTCATGAAGGTGATTTACGCGAGTTATATACTACCGCAGGACATGGTGTGTATGATGCAATAACGGTGAACCCTCCTTATATGCCGCTTAATGGCAGTGATCTGAAGCTGAACAACCATCAGGCTATGGCTCGTCATGAGATAGGCTGTACTCTGGAGGAGGTTATTCAGGCTTGTGTGCGATTGGTTCGGACGGGCGGAAAGGTAAGTATGGTTCATAAACCACAACGGTTGGTTGATATTATCAGTCTTATGAGACAATATAGACTCGAGCCAAAGATTATTCGGTTTGTACATCCACGTGCCCATCTAGAGGCTAATATGGTATTAATCGAAGCTGCACGTGATGGAAAGCCTGAGGTTCGTTTACAACCACCGCTCATCGTATATAATGAGGACAATCAATACTGTCCAGAGATTATGGACATCTACTATGGTGCTAAAGAGGGTAAATCATGACGATATCATGCCAAAGCAGTTTTCAAAATAAGACTAATACCAGTACTCAGGAGACAACAGGGTCGCTTTTTCTGGTGGCTACACCTATCGGTAATCTGGAGGATATGACCTATCGTGCAGTCCGCACTTTACAGGAATGTGATATTATTGCCGCGGAAGATACGAGACAGACCCGGAAATTACTCAGCCACTTTGAGATTTCACCTTCGATGTTGTTTAGTTATCATGAGCATAATAAGGCCGCCAGTGGACCTGAGCTTGTACGCTATATAATAGAAGGAAAAAATTTGGCACTCGTCAGCGATGCCGGTTTACCAGCGATTTCTGACCCTGGAGCGGATCTTGTAGCCCTTGCTATAAGTCATGGAATTCCGGTGATTCCTATCCCTGGAGCTAACGCAGCGTTGTCAGCTTTGATCGCTTCTGGTCTATCTACGAATACGTTCACTTTTATCGGCTTTCTTCCCCGAGAGCGTAAGGACATCCGAGCAGTATTAAGTCCACTTCGTTCGGCTCAAGGAACTTTGTTGTTCTACGAATCTCCCCATCGCGTAGTTAAGACACTTGCTCATCTTCAAGAAGCATTCGGCAATCGCCAGATTGTGTTGGCACGTGAATTAACGAAAAGATATGAGGAGTTTCTACGCGGTTCGATTGAGGAATGTACACTTTGGCTTGCTGAACATCCTCCGCTAGGCGAATATGTTATTGTCGTAGAAGGGGAGAGCAAGGAAGATGCAGAAATCGCAGAATCGGCGTGGTGGCGTCAGTTAAGCATTGAAGAACATGTAGCTCATTACGAAGCACAGGATGTGCCACGTAAAGAGGCTATGAAAAAAGCGGCATCAGACCGGGGTGTAGCCAAACGGGATATTTATAATGCGTTGCTTGATAGAGCAGAAGAGTAAGTGTTGTAGACGAACTCTTAGAATAACTAAGGATTCTTGGAAACGGCCCGAGCTTGAATGATTTATCTGTGGGTTAAATGTACTTTGTACAGTTATTTTTGAATTTTTTTATGTATTTGTTCGTTTAGTTGTACTTCATACAGTTATAAAGGTGGAAATGATTGATTTCACGGAGATATAGGGAATATAAGTGTACAAAATACAATTAATTCGTTTAATGGTAAAAATCATTTAAAATAACTGTAAGAAATACAACTAAGTATTACTGGTTCCGTCTTGAAGTACATTGCCCTTAGGGAGGGCAAACCCAGACATAAAAAATACCTCCCGCGGTCACGGGAGGTCAAGGAGATATGAAAAGGTTAGAATTAACAATTTGATTAGTTCTATTATATACTATTTAATTTAGTTTGTCACAGGGGTAGGGATGGAAGAAATGCATTCATGACAAACTATTTTTCCTTTAAAGTAAGTTACGTTCTCAGCGTTGCCACAGAAAATGCAGGCAGGCTCATACTTTTTAAGCATAATCCGTTCGCCATCAACGTAAATTTCCAGTGCGTCCTTTTCGCCAATGCCAAGTGTACGGCGTAATTCAATAGGAATAACAACCCGTCCAAGTTCGTCTACTTTTCTTACAATTCCTGTTGATTTCATCATAACAATCGTTACTCCTCTCAATGTTCCAAAAACGTCATTATTCGACATTGTTCACTGTTTTATGATACTTATAATACCAACGATTCCCAAATCAGTCAACCTTTTTTCATAGGCTGAATAAGAAAATTTCCATAAGAACTTTGAATGTCCCTATAAAAATTAAGAATTGCCCTGAAAGCATTTTGTCGATTTACCAAGACCAAAAATGATACTTTTCGACAAAGTACGACATAATTACTTATTATATACTGATATTAGTTAAAATCATATTAAATTATTAGAAGGAGTTGATCTCATGAAGCAGCCGCTCACGGAAGAAAAGGTTTTCAAGGATCCCGTTCATAATTATATTCATGTACAGGATACGATTATTTGGCGACTAATTAATACAAAAGAATTTCAGCGTTTACGCCGGATTCGCCAGTTAGGTACCTCATATCTCACTTTTCATGGTGCAGAGCATAGTCGATTTTCTCATTCTTTAGGAGTATATGAAATTACACGAAGAATCATTTCGCAATTTGAGCGCAGCGGGTATAAGGATTGGATTCCGGAAGAAAGTTTGCTTACTTTGTGTGCGGCTTTGCTGCATGATTTAGGGCATGGCCCATTTTCCCATTCTATAGAAGAAGCTTTTGAAATGAACCATGAGGATTGGACCTGCCGGATTATTTTGGAGGACACGGAGATTACCGAAATATTGCGTGATGTGGAGGAAGATTTTCCTCGTAAAGTAGCTTCAGTTATCTCTAAGACTTATGAGCATGAAATTGTTGTCAATTTGGTTTCCAGTCCGCTGGATGCTGATCGTATGGATTATTTGCTGCGTGATGCGTACTATACAGGTGTAAACTATGGAACCATCGACATTGATCGGATTTTGAGAATGCTTCGTCCTTATAATGGGCGGATTGTAGTAAAAGAATCAGGTATGCATGCCATTGAAGATTATTTAATGTCACGTTATCAAATGTACTGGCAGGTATATTTTCATCCGGTGACGCGCAGCTCTGAAATTATTTTGCGTCAAATCTTCCGTAGAGCTAAAGAATTGTTCCAAGAGGGGTACAAATTTCGCTTTATGATCGCTCCGCTGGAAGATCTCTTTCGAGGAGAAGTAACAGTGAAGCAATATTTAATGCTTGATGAGGCACTGGTACAGACTGCTTTTATGCAATGGACACTTGAAGAAGATGAGTTATTAAGCGACTTGTGTACCCGTTTTATTCATCGTAAACTGTATAAATATGTAGAGATCGAGAATTTGGATACAGATATGATTACGGAAATCCGCAGCAGTTTTGCGGGAGTGGGACTTAACCCAGAATATGACCTAGAGATTGATTATCCGACAGATTTGCCTTATGATGTGTTCCGTCCAGGAGCAGCCTTCGACAATAATCAAATTTTACTGCTTGATCGGAATGAGCAATTGCGGGAAATTTCAGAGGTATCGGATATTGTGCGCTCAATAAGCGGAATTCATCGTGGCAGATATCATCTATATTTCCCACAGGATAAGCTGAAAAAAGCCCTTACACGCTTGCCCTCTTCTGTAGCAGAGATTTTTGCAAAATAATACAAATATTTATGGAACTATTGATAAAAACAACAAGGAGTGAGCTTTAAAATGTATCTGTTCGACACACATACACATCTAGATGCGCCTCAATTCGACGAGGATCGCGAGGAAGTTATTGCTCGTGCAGTAGAGGCCGGAGTTAGCAAGATGATCAATATTGGATTTAATCGGGAAACGATCCCTTCAACGATGAAGCTGGCTGAATCTTATGATTATATTTATGCAGCGGTGGGCTGGCATCCACAGGATGCGATTGATATGAAAGAGGGGGACCTCGATTGGATCGCCTCTCTTTGCAGCCATGAAAAAGTGGTGGCCATCGGAGAGATTGGATTGGATTATTATTGGGATACCTCTCCCAAGGATGTGCAGCAGGAGGTCTTCCGCAAACAAATCGGACTAGCCCGTGAACTAAAAATGCCAATCTGTATACATGACCGTGATGCTCATGAAGATGTTGTACGGATTTTACGGGAGGAAAAAGCAAATGAAATTGGTGGCGTGATGCATTCGTTCTCAGGCAGCTGGGAAACAGCAAAAATGTGTCTAGACCTTGGATTTCATTTGTCATTTGGAGGACCGATAACGTTCAAAAATGCCAGAGTGCCTAAAGAGGTGCTTGCACAGACGCCATTGGACCGATTATTGATCGAAACAGACGCTCCATATTTGACTCCACACCCCTTCCGTGGCAAGCGAAATGAGAGTGCTCATGTGAAGTTAGTAGCAGAGGCTGCGGCTGAAATTAAAGGGTTAACATGGGAAGAATTGGCTAAAATTACGTATGCGAACGCACTGGAACGATTTGGGATTGTCTGAAAACAGGAGTAAAACGGGTGAAAAATAGAGAATAGCCGATATATTAAACTTTTTTAATATAAAAACGGCTGATTATTACAATATTTTAACCATATATTTGCTTAAACGTGGTTGAATCGTCCTTTACAACATGCATCAAAACAGGATATCATCTTTTCAGTGATGTGAGCTGTTGTTATTGTGACAGCCATTGATTCATGGATCGTCTCGCTGAGTCTCCGTATGGAGAACGGGGGAACCAATATTGAACTGCCGCATGCCTGTATCTTGAATACGACTAGGAATTGCCGCAGAACAATATTTGATTTCTTCACGTGGTCTTTGGGGTGAATTTAAGGGCAACCGCCGTGAGCGGGTGACCTGAAATAGGGCGTCTCTCTTTCGTCCGAACCCGACAGCTAACCCCGTAAGCGCAAGTAAGAGAGGCAACCTCGTGCACAAACATTCCCGCGTATTCTGACATCGGAGAAGCCACGAAAGAGTCCTCAAGAGAACTCTTTTTAGGCTTCTTTATTTTTGAATAAACTGAATGTTGCCCGCATACTGTTATATAACAGGTGTGGGAGTAGCTGTGCCGAGCAGGCGATCCATGAGCAGGAGACGCTAAGTTAATACGTGCGTATCCTGTGACAATCTCAAATAGTTTCGTCAAAGAAATTCAGTCCTCATGATATACAAATTGACGACGAGGCTATGTAAGGAGGATGGAGAGAATGGGCTTATTCCAACCAGAGGTATCCCATGATTCGCAGTCATCCAGCAGGTCTTTCGCATTACGGTGGGAGCAAGTAAATACTCGCGTACTTTTACTTGCAGGTGTGATTTCAATCGCAATCGCGCTGTTAATTCTGCTGTACGTACACGGTCAAAGTAACAAACAATTTGTTTTAGTAATAGACGGGCAAACACAGACACTTGAAACGCGAGAAGCACTTCTTGGTGATGTGTTGGAGAAAGAGCAAATTTCGCTGCAGCCGCATGATGAATTATCTTTAGGTCTGAGTGATGAAATAAAAGACGGTGACCGTGTCGTTATCAATCGTGCGCAGAAATTTAGCCTTACTGCGGACGGAGCAACAAAAACGTTATATACGACCGAAGACACTATCGGTCAGGCGATTGACAAACTGGGTATCAACCTAGAAGGCTATGATAAGATTTTTCCTTCGTTAGACACCACCATCTCTGCTGACATGGAGATTAAGATCGTTCGTATCAACAAGCAAACGGTACAGCGAACAACTAACTTACCTTTCCGTGTTATTAAGACAGCAGATCCCTCCCTTACTGTGGGAACAGTTAGAGTGGCACAGGCAGGCAAACCAGGCGTCATGGTTCAGCATATTGAAAAGATCTATCAAGACGGAGAACTGGCCTCTATGCGCATGATCGGCAAGGAAGTACAAACGGTAACAAAAGATAAGATCATTGCCGTTGGTACTAAAGCACTTCCTAAGCCTACTGTAGTTGCTAAAGCTACAACAACTTCCAAATCAAGCACTACCTCCAAAACGACTAAAGTTAGCGCTAAGACTAAGAACGTCACAAGCAAGGCTGGCGTAGACTTTGAGTACAAGAAGATGATTAAGAACGTCTCCATGACAGCTTATTCGTCAGAAGAGCCAGGAATAGGTACTAAAACTGCCTCCGGAACACGCGTAACGGAAGGTCGTACAATTGCAGTAGATCCGAATGTAATTCCTATTGGCTGGTGGGTTTATATCGATGGGCTTGGATTCCGCCGTGCAGAGGATACTGGCGGTGCCATTAAAGGCAATAAAGTGGATGTCTATTATGATTCCCTGAGCCATGCTCGTAATTTCGGCCGTAAATCACGTACCGTATATGTGATTGGACCTGTGAAACCAGAGCTTAACTAGAACTGAAGCTTTTGCAAAAAATCCTTTGATAAGCTATAGTGATGATAACCGTAAGGAACGCTGGATGATCATTTCGTTGATCGCAGAGCAACCGCTCATCACTTATACATTCTTTAACCAAAAGAAGAGGAGCGAATCCTCTTCTTTTTGCTTTTTTTGGAAGGAGTCAAGAAATATGATTAAGGAATTAATCGTCGTTGAAGGCAAAAGCGATACCGTAGCCATTAAGCGTGCTGTGGAAGCAGATACGATTGAGACAGGCGGCTCTGCTGTAAACCGGACTGTAATTGCGAAGATTGCGCTAGCTATGGAACGCAGAGGGGTTATTATTCTTACGGACCCGGACCATGCCGGGGAGCGAATTCGTAAAATCGTTTCAGCGAAGGTGCCGGGCTGCAAGCATGCTTTTATTCCGGAGAAGGACGCAACTCGAAAAGGGGATATCGGTGTAGAGAATGCATCGCCAGAGGCGATTCGTCATGCGCTGCGTAATGTACAT
The DNA here is from genome assembly GCF_038008505.1 of Paenibacillus sp. FSL H7-0735. Classification (NCBI taxonomy): domain Bacteria; kingdom Bacillati; phylum Bacillota; class Bacilli; order Caryophanales; family Paenibacillaceae; genus Paenibacillus; species Paenibacillus sp. FSL H7-0735. The sequence continues at coordinate 99,134 of NZ_JBBOZH010000001.1, forward strand.
ACCTCTTTTGAAGGAGCACCTGCTTTGATTGGTATTGATGACCTTATGGCCGCTGGAATGCTTGTACACCCTCGGGCTGCTGAAAGACGTATGGCGCTTGGTAATTTGCTTGGAATCGGATATTGTAACGGCAAACAGCTGTACAAGCGGCTGGCGATGTTTGGGATTACGCGGGAGGAATTTGCCGGGGCTCTCGCCCAAATTGATCAGGGAGGCATTACTTCATGAGTGGTAGAGAGGAAATTTCGACTCCAAAACGGACCAAAGAGATTATTCAACGTTATGGATTCAAGTTTAAGAAAAGCCTGGGACAGAATTTTTTGATTGATCAAAATATTTTGGACAAGATTGTAGACGCTGCTGGACTAGATAGCGATTCTGGGGCGCTGGAGATCGGGCCGGGAATTGGAGCGCTGACGGAACGTCTGGCACTAACAGCCGGTGCTGTAACTGCCGTAGAGATTGACCGTAGACTGATTCCAATATTAAAAGACGTACTTTCCCCTTATCCCCATGTTAAGGTTCGTAACGATGATGTCCTCAATGTGAACTTGCAGGAAATGTTCAAGGAAGATTTCACCACTGTGAACAAGGTCAGTGTGGTTGCTAACCTGCCTTATTATGTGACTACTCCGATTCTGATGAAGCTGCTTGAAGAGAAGCTTCCCCTTGATAACATCGTTGTAATGATTCAGAAGGAGGTTGCGGAGCGTATGGCTGCATCTCCAGGTGGAAAGGAATACGGAAGTCTTAGCATTGCCGTGCAGTACTACAGCGAGCCTGAGCTCGTCTGTATCGTGCCGCGTACGGTATTCATCCCTCAACCTAATGTGGAGTCTGCTGTTATCCGTCTGAAGGTTAGAGAGCATCCTCCGGTAAAGGTGGAGAGTGAGAAGCATTTCTTTGAAGTGGTTCACGCTTCTTTCACACAGCGCCGCAAGACGATTGCTAACAATCTGAAGGCTCGTTACTTCCCTGAACAAGGACGTGAGCAGCTGGAGGCTTTACTCGCAGAAGCGGGTATTGAACCGACCCGTCGCGGAGAAACACTCAGTCTTGAAGAATACGCCCGCTTAAGCGGTGTTTTGCTAGCCGCTGGAATTGAATAAGCAATAAGAAACGGTTGTTGTCTTAAAGGACGACAACCGTTTCTCGTAGAAATATAAGGATGTTATTCTGGTGGAGCATTATACATTCTTATATTTTAAAAATATGGCGAGTTATGAACCAACTGAGGCCTTTGCCCATACGATGGGGTAGAGGTGGTGGTTGTAATGAATTTAGGAGACTTGGTCGTTCGCAAATCTTATGGCGGTGATTTAACATTTCGTGTAGATAATATTGTGCAGGATAGAGCCGTCATTAAAGGCACAGATTTCCGCCTGTTGGCGGATTCTCCTCTGGATGACCTGGTTCAAGTGCCTCCTACCCGAATAACGGAACGGGGACAGCAAGCACAGATCAAAGCGAAGGAATCACTGACACAGCTGCGGAAGGACCGTCAGGAGCAAAGTCAGCGGAGCGGGGGAACCCTAACAGAGGGGACATGGGCTCCACCGTCCAAGGAAGCTCCTTATTTTGAAGTGCCGGGTAAAGTACTGCATCTGGATGGCGATCCGGCATATTTGAATAAGAGCCTTAGCTTATACGAGCAGCTGCGGATTCCCGCTGAAGGGCATCATGTTCATGAATCTGCAATGGCTGATACGTTATACCGGCTGTTGCCCCGTGTACGCCCAGACATTGTAGTGATCACTGGTCATGATGGGGTACTGAAGCAACAGCATACTTACGATCTGTATAGTCTGAATAGCTATAAAAATTCGCAAAACTTTATAGCTGCTATTAGGGTAGCTAGGGAGTACGAGCGGAATTTTGATGCGTTGACTATTGTTGCCGGTGCTTGCCAATCTCATTTCGAGGCATTACTTGGAGCTGGGGCTAATTTTGCCAGTTCACCTGGTCGAATTTTGATCCATGCTCTGGATCCCGTTTATGTAGCAGCAAAATCATCCTTTACTTCCATCAGGGATACTGTAAATCTTAGTGATGTTCTGAATAATACCATCAGCGGTAATCAGGGTATTGGTGGTGTTGAGACCCGTGGCAGCTTCCGTATCGGAATGCCGCGGCTGCAGAATCTGTCGGCGCTAAAAGTGACACCATCAGCCATTTAAGCGGCAGAGATAGGTCTATGGTTTCAGGAATATAGGTAATTTGAATGGGCTGAATAGAATATCCAAAAGAAAGGGTGAGCGCTGAGCTTAACCCTTTCTTTTTTTCTTTGTGATGCCTATATTACAGATAACAAGGATATTAGTCCGGCGCTGATTTCCCGCAAAAAAATTCCGTTGACAACGAAATATGCATCAACTATAATTAATTATTTATTTGCTTTGACATTGTCCTGAAAAAGTTGTATAATGGACAAGAAAAGAGGTGGTCGTCAGGTAATGGCTAATAACGCGCTGTTGGAAATCAAACGCAGTCTTGAAGCTCACGTCGGTCATAAGATCACATTGCGTGCAAACGGAGGTCGTCGTAAAACCGTTGAACGCACAGGTGTCCTGGAAGAAACGTACCCTTCTGTATTTATTGTCAAACTGGATCAGGAGCAGCAAACTTTTAAGCGAGTCTCCTATAGCTATGCCGATATACTTACTGAATCTGTGGAAATCACAGTTTGTGAAGACGATGGGCAGATGCGGATTATGTATATTAAAGCTTAATGTTTCACGAACAGTCTCCTTTGGAGGCTGTTTTTTGTTTGCGTTTTTTGGGACAAATATTTGGTGCATGATCCGTGTTCTAAGCAAGCATACTAATTGGGCAACGGGTTAATCATTTATTTTCATAAGGGAGGAATTCCGTAATGAGCCGCAGAAAACGAGGCATGATGTCGGAGGAACTGAAGACAGAGTTAGCCAAGGAGCTGGGTTTTTATGAAACCGTAGAACGTGAGGGCTGGGGTGGAATTACAACTCAAGACGCTGGCAACATGGTGAAAAAAGCGATACAGCTTGCTGAACAGGCCGCGCGGAAATCTTAAATTTTAGGCTATAAAGTGAATATTACTGAAAAAGGGTGCGTCTAAAAGGCGACACCCTTTTAATATTGGACTTCATTAGAAGTTTCTCATATAATATGTTAAGTTGTTTTTACGGGAAAAGCTGAAGGTGGGTGAACGCCTTGAAAATGTATGAAAAGGCACCAGCTAAAATTAATTTGATGCTGGATGTGCTGCACAAACGTGCTGACGGTTTTCATGAGGTGGAAATGATTATGACCATGGTAGATTTAGCAGACCGCTTAGAGCTGTCTGAGCTGCCAAGGGATACTATTATAATATCAAGTCAGGCTGGTTATATTCCCCTGGACGAGAAAAATTTAGCTTTCCAGGCGGCAAGGCTTATTAAAGACCGTTATAACGTGAAGAGTGGGGTACATATCCATCTGGATAAAAGAATTCCGGTTGCGGCTGGCCTGGCTGGCGGCAGCAGTGATGCCGCAGCTACGCTACGCGGTCTAAACCGTCTGTGGCGTCTCGGTATTCCTGCGCAGGAGCTACAGGAGCTTGGCGCTGAGCTGGGTTCAGATGTGCCTTTCTGCGTCACAGGCGGCACAGCCTTAGCTACAGGACGAGGCGAAAAGCTTACGCCAATCAACAACCCGCCACAATGTTGGGTTGTGTTGGCGAAACCACCGATCAATGTATCGACTGCAGAAGTGTATGGACGCGTTCGGAGCAATAATATAGCTGTGCATCCTTCTGCTCGAAAGATGCAGCAAGCGATTGAAGCAGGAGACTTTGGGGGCGTATGCAACCATCTAGGCAACGTGCTTGAAGATGTTACCCTAAGGCTGCATCCAGAGGTTCAGCAGCTCAAGGAAGCGATGATAAAGCTCGGAGCAGATGGGGTGTTGATGTCAGGCAGCGGACCTACCGTATTCGGTTTAGTGTCCAAGCAGTCTAAAGTAGCAAGGATTTACAACGGACTGCGAGGGTTCTGCAAGGAAGTCTACGCAGTGAGATCACTGAATTAGTCTGCTTCTCTTGTATAAACCCGTACAAAAGTGATATATTTTTCTAAAATATTCGGTTTTGGCGAGGAGCATTCCGTGAAGAAATTAAAAAGAAGCCAACGTTTGGTAGACATGACTCAGTTTTTACTTGAGCGGCCGCATGAACTACTGCCGCTGTCTATATTTGCCGATCGCTATGGAGCGGCTAAGTCCTCCATCAGTGAAGATTTGGCAATCATAAAAGAAGTATTTGAAGGTGAAGGCATCGGAGAGCTGCAGACTTTAGCTGGTGCAGCGGGTGGAGTTCGTTATATCCCAGTTATGCCTAAAGATATGGCGCTAACCTTTGTGCAGCGCTTATGTGTGCAGCTAGAGCAGACTGACCGGATATTGCCTGGCGGTTATTTGTATATGTCGGATCTACTTGGGTTGCCGTCTTTGATGGAACAGGCGGGTAAGATCATCGCAACGGCCTTTTACGGATCGGAAATCGATGTGGTGATGACCGTTGAAACGAAAGGCATTCCACTAGCCTATGCAACAGCAGCACAGCTAGGCTTGCCGGTAGTGCTTGTGCGACGTGACCATCAGGTTACAGAGGGATCAGCAGTAAGTATTAACTACGTATCAGGATCTCATAAAAGCATACACACAATGTCTCTCTCAAGACGGGCACTCAAGGAGAAATCGCGAGTACTTATCGTAGATGACTTCATGAAGGCGGGAGGGACTGTACGTGGTATGGTCGATCTGCTCGGTGAATTTAATGCCGAGGTTGCTGGGGTAGGCGTTTTAGTGGAATCAGGCGCTGTAGAGACCGAAGAGCGTCTGTTGCACGATTACGTGTCCTTGGTAAAACTAAGTGAAGTAGACTCAAAAGAGCGGAGAATTTCGGCGCATCCGGGCAACTACTTTTCCTCTTGATTAGCCATTCTCTTACATTTTCAAAAAGCGTGGAAATTGTCGAAAACGTAAGGAATATTAAGAAAACTACTCGATGTATGTCGAAAACAACATATCCCAAAAAATATATTTCTTTTTTAGGTATTTTATGGAATGAAAAAGAAGGAATTCGCTTTGCTGTGTGGAATTATACACCAAGTCTCTGATGGAAAAAGGTGGTGAACACACACATGCAAATTACGGATGTCAGACTCCGCCGCGTTAACTCTGAGGGGAGAATGAAAGCAATCGCATCCATTACCATCGATAACGAGTTTGTTGTTCATGACATTCGCGTCATCGATGGCAATAATGGGATGTTTGTTGCAATGCCCAGCAAGCGTACACCGGACGGCGAATTCCGCGATATCGCGCACCCGATCTCTTCGGGAACACGCGAGAAGATTCAATCCGCGGTTCTGGCCGAGTACGATCGCGCCGCTACGGAAGAAGAAGAAGTTATTGAAGAGGGAGCTTAGGCTTCCTCGGAAGACTGCTACCTTTTGGGTGGCGTAGGATCCGCCGTTTTTGATAAGATCACACCGACATACACTTCATGAATTAGCAGCCTGATCTTGCAAGAAAAGCTATTGCTGGTGAAGGATTTGACGACATCTTCGAAAGGCAGCGATAAATGCTTTTCTAACTTGGGGTTTATAGAAAAGAGAACCATGACTTCATGGTTCTCTTTTCTTTTTGCCCGGAATGAGATATATTCAGTAGTGAGTTCAAGAGTAGGAGGTTGGCATTCTTGAAAAGAATGGCTGTAGTACTTGCCGCAGGTCAAGGCAAGCGAATGAAATCTAAATTATATAAGGTGCTGCACCCCGTTTGCGGTAAGCCGATGGTAGGGCACGTGCTTGATACAGTAAAAGCGACCGGATGCCAGCGCACCGTTGTTGTTGTTGGGCATGGCGCAGAGAAAGTTAAGGCCTATGTAGGTGATGGAGCGGAATACGTTCTGCAGGAAACTCAGCTCGGCACTGGCCATGCTGTCAAACAAGCAAAGGATTTACTTGCTGGCGAAGAAGGAACAACTATAGTTATTTGTGGAGACACACCACTCGTAACCACGGAGACCCTGGAAGGACTCATGGCGCTTCATGAACAGCGTAATGCGGCTGCAACCGTATTGACAGCAGTTATGGAAAAGCCTACGGGCTACGGAAGAATTATTCGTGGTGAAGATGGCGGCGTTCTGAAGATTGTAGAGCAGAAGGATTGCACTACGGAAGAAGATGCGGTTCAGGAAATCAATACAGGCACTTATTGTTTTGATAATGTTAAATTATTTGCTGCACTCGAAAAGGTAACGAACAGTAATAACCAGCAGGAGTATTATTTGACTGATGTGATTGGGATTCTTCGTTCACAAGGGGATACCGTACTAGGATATCAGACCCATGACGCAGCTGAGTCTATCGGCGTTAATGATCGTTTAGCTTTGTCTGAAGCGGAAGCCTTTATGCGTCAACGTATTAATCGTAAACACATGCTCGGTGGTGTAACCATCATTGATCCAGCCTCCACTTATATCGGAGCAGATGTAGTTATCGGATCAGATACAACGCTTTATCCAGGAACCATCCTGAAAGGGAAGACTGTAATCGGCGACAATTGTGTGATCGGACCGGCTAGTGAAATCGAAGACTGTCAGATCATGGATGAAGCAACGATTAAGCAGTCCGTATTGAATCAAGCTCAAGTCGGCGCACGGACAACCGTTGGGCCTTTTGCCTATTTGCGTCCAGGCTCTGTGCTTGGAGAAGAAGTTAAGGTTGGAGATTTCGTCGAGATCAAGAATGCTACTATTGGTGACGGTTCAAAGGTGTCACATCTTAGTTATATCGGCGACGCATCTGTAGGTAAGAATGTAAACGTCGGGTGCGGTGCGATTACCGTTAACTACGACGGGTATAATAAATTCAAGACAACAATCGCAGACGATGCCTTTATTGGCAGTAATGTTAACCTTGTTGCTCCAGTCACTGTGGGCAAAGGGGCTTTTGTTGTAGCAGGTTCGACAATTACACGTTCCGTTTCCGAGAACGATCTGGCTGTAGCTAGAGTAAGACAAGAGAACAAACCGGGATATGCAGAGAAGATCCGTTCCCGTGCTAAAGCGAAGAAAGACCACTCGAGTCCATCGTAAAGCGTTGCTAAGAAGCGCCGGACGGACTTATATTTCCGCGCCGGCGCCTTTGGAAAGCTAAATTCCGTCACGGAGGGTTTATATTTTATGACTTATTGTGATTCCAAGTTAAAGATTTTCACCTGTAACTCCAATCCTAAGCTAGCTAGTCAAATTGCTGATTACATCGGGATTCCGATGGGTGAATCACACACCACAAGTTTCAGCGATGGAGAAATTCAGGTCAAGCTGTCAGAAAGCGTTCGGGGATGCCATGTTTATATTGTTCAATCCACTTGTGGCCCTGTAAATGATAACCTGATGGAGCTTTTGGTTATGGTAGATGCGCTTAAACGTGCCTCCGCAAAAAGCATCAACGTGGTTATCCCTTACTACGGATATGCCCGTCAAGATCGTAAAGCCCGTTCGCGTGACCCCATTACTGCTAAGCTGGTAGCGAATCTAATTGAAAAGGCTGGCGCTCACCGTGTAATCACGATGGATCTTCACGCCATGCAGATTCAAGGATTCTTCGATATTCCAGTGGATCACTTGCTTGGTGTACCGATTCTGGCTCAGTATTTCCGTTCCAAGCAAATCGAGAACCCAGTTGTCGTATCGCCGGATCATGGCGGTGTAGTACGTGCAAGAAAGCTTGCTGATTTCCTGAACGCTCCACTGGCTATTATAGACAAGCGTCGTCCAGAACCTAATGTCAGCGAAGTTATGAACATCATCGGTAATATCGAAGGCAAAACAGCCATCCTGATTGATGATATCATCGATACCGCTGGAACTATCGTACTTGGTGCTAATGCTTTGATGGAAGGCGGCGTGAAGGAAGTATACGCATGCTGTACACACCCAGTATTGTCTGGTCCTGCACACGAGCGTCTGGAGAATTCTCCAATCAAAGAAATTATCGTGACGGATACCATTCCAATTCGCAGCGCGAATCCAACCTCTAAGCTCAAGGTGTTGTCCGTGGCTCCACTTATGGGTGAGGCAATTATCCGCGTTCATGAAGAGTTGTCGATTAGTAAATTGTTCGAGATTGAATAAATATAACGAATGAATAGTACAAAAGGGTTACACCTCCGTTCTCGGAGATGTAACCCTTATCGGCGTGCTACAGGTAGAACTACTGGATTCAATATCCGGGGCGGGAGACAAAGGTGAATAAACTGCGGTTATAGAGTGTCCCTTGTAGCTCCACGAAAGCTTCGTCTACCGCTGTTAATACACCGATATCAATATGCACGTCGCCCTTATATATTTCCACGGGCACAGCATATTGGATGTGGTACTGAAAATGGCGTTGATGTGTCAATAATTCGCCTTTGTGCGGCATGGGTTATCACCTGTCTTCGGAGTATAATTTCGCTCTGGTTGCACAGAGATATGTAGATTAGATCTATTGTACCAAAAACGGACTCCTCTTGCCGGAGAGCCGGAATGGAAAGGAAAGGTTCGATAATGAAATGGATTGTCGGATTGGGAAATCCCGGAACACAGTACGCGAAAACAAGGCATAATGTTGGCTTTATGGCTTTGGATGAGCTTGCCGCCCAGAACGGAATTGCCTTCAACCAGAGCAAATGTAAATCCGTCATCGGTGAAGGGGTCATTGGTGGCGTCAAAACCGTATTGATTAAGCCCATGACCTTTATGAACTTGTCCGGTGAGGCCGTTCGCGCTTATATGGATTATTACAAAGTTCAACTTGAAGATATGATCGTCGTTTATGATGATTTGGATACAGAAATCGGAAAAATCCGTTTGCGTTATCAAGGAAGCGCTGGTGGACATAATGGAATTAAATCCATCATCCAGCATGTAGGAACACAGAATTTCAATCGGGTACGAATGGGTATTTCTCGTCCTGAGCCAGGTTTTGCTATTGTCGATTATGTACTTTCTACTTTTCCTAAGAAGGAAAGCGATCCGCTTAAGCAAATGATCCTTAATACTTGTGATGCACTGGAATACAGCTTACAGCATTCATTCGAGCAGACGATGGCTAAGTTCAATGGTTAATCTGTAAACCCTGTTGTTTTTAAGGCTAAAGATGAAGCTGCCCGGACATACTGAAGGTATATAGTACCTTCAGGAGGCATATAGATGGCAATAAACTATGTTTGTAGGCACTGTAAGACATCTCTAGGCAGTATTAATAGAAGTGATGTTACAGAAATGCAGTTGGGCCTTCATTCCTTGACCCCTGCGGAGCGCAGAGATATAATAGCGTATAATTCAGAAGGTGAAATCACGGTAAAGGTTACTTGCGACTATTGCAAGGAGGCTTTAGAGAACAATCCGGAGCTTAGCCTGCTGACAAGTCCGCTTCAGTAAGGTGGAAGCGCCTGTCTCTATCGTCATCCGCAAGCCTTGGCGTTACAGCTGAGGCTTCTTTTCGATTCCAATCATAATAGGTGACGGTGGCTACGCCACCGTTAGCCTGTTTAGTAAGAGAGGTGCGCCTGTTGTTACAAGGTCTTATAGAAGCTTTTTCCAAGGATCCCGATTTCCAGTCTATCACCCATGGTGTTGCTGCAGGTATGAAAGAGCAGCTCATTTCGGGGCTTACAGGTTCTGCTAGACAGATTATGCTTGCAGCATTACATGAAGAGACAACTCGTCCCTTACTTGTAGTGACTCATAATATGTTTTCGGCCCAGAAGATGGCCGATGATTTGCAGGAAGCGCTTTCTCCTGACCGGGTTCTGCTCTATCCCGCCAATGAACTAGTGGCTGCAGAAGCGGCTGTATCAAGCCCAGAGACACTGGCTCAGCGTATAGATGTGCTGACCAAATGTGCTCAGGGCTTCCGTGGTATTGTTGTAGTTCCTTACTCAGGAGTGCGTAGATTGCTGCCAGCCCCAGAGGTTATGGCAGAGGCACAAGTCACCGTTTCCCAAGATGGAACGCTTGCTCTGGATGAATTTTTGATGTCCATGATTGAAATGGGCTATGAAAGAGTAGAGCGGGTTGAAAATCGTGGTGAACTGAGCGTACGGGGTGGAATAATTGATTTTTATCCAATGACATCTCCTTTGGCTTATCGGGTTGAGTTATTTGACGATGAGGTTGATTCCATAAGAACTTTTGATCCAGTGGATCAGCGTTCTATTGATAAGGTACGTAGTGTGAAGATTACACCGGCTAAAGAGATTATAGCTAGTAGATTGCGCCAGGAATCTGCTTCTGCTGAAGCCTCAGCTATGATGGAGCGACAGTTGGAGAAGATGGCGGATCGCCAGGCGAAGCTCAGGCTGCGGGAAGAAATTGGCCGTGAGCTGGAAATGCTGCGGGAAGGTACTTATTTCCCGGAGATCTATAAATATATCAGTCTTTTATATCCTGAACGCTCTCATTTATTTGATTACATGGCCCAGGATACCATTCTTATTCTAGATGAGCCGACAAGACTGCTCGAAACGGCGAGACAGCTTGAACGGGATGAATCGGAATGGAACCTGCATTTGCTGCAAAACGGCAAATCTTTACCGGATCTAGATCTCTCTGTCGATACGGATGTTGTTATGTATCAGCGCCCGTTCCAAAGTCTGTTTATGTCAATCTTTTTACGTCAGGTTCCGCATATTCAGCCTCAGAACATTCTTGGATTTATCAGTCGTGGAATGCAGGATTTCCATGGCCAGATGAATGTGCTGAAATCGGAGATGGAGCGTTGGCAGAAGTCCGGTGTTAAGGTAATGATGCTTGCGAGCAGTGAGGAACGGATTGAACGAGTGCGCAGAGTTCTTTATGATTACGGCATTAACGAGCCGATGATTGTACAAGGAAATCTGGGTTCTGGTTTTGAGCTGCCCTCTATTCATCTAGCAGTTATAACTGAGGGGGAAATGTTCTCTCAGAAGCAGCGGAAGGCACGGAAGATTTCCAAAGGAATAGATAATGCTGAACGGATCAAGAGTTACACAGAGCTGAAAATCGGTGATTATGTCGTCCACCAGAACCATGGTATCGGAAAATATATGGGAATCGGCACGCTTGAGGTCAGCGGTATTCACCGTGATTACATGCATATTCTGTATGCTGGCGGCGATAAGCTCTCAGTTCCGATTGAGCAGATTGACCTGATTCAGAAATATGTCGGTTCCGAAGATAAAGAGCCGAAAGTATATAAGCTAGGCGGCAATGAATGGACACGAGTCACCAATAAGGTTCGTTCCTCCGTTCAGAATATTGCTGATGATTTGATAAAACTATATGCTGAGCGCCAAAGTGCCGCAGGATATGGTTTTGAAAAGGATACACAGGAACAGCATGAATTTGAAGAAATGTTCCCTTACGAAGAGACCCGAGATCAGCTTCGGGCTATCGAAGAGATTAAGAAGGATATGGAACAAAACCGGCCAATGGACCGATTGCTTTGCGGTGATGTTGGATATGGTAAGACTGAAGTGGCTATTCGGGCGGCTTTTAAATCAGCGATTGAAGGTAAACAGGTGGCGGTGCTAGTCCCGACAACGATTTTGGCTCAACAGCATTATGAGACCTTCCGGGAACGTTTCGCTAATTACCCGCTTAATATTCAGGTCTTAAGTCGTTTCCGCAGCCGTAAAGAGCAGAACGAGACGATTAAAGGCGTTAGGGCAGGAACTGTCGACGTAGTTATCGGTACACATCGTCTGTTATCTCAGGACCTTGTATTCAAGGATCTGGGGCTATTAATTGTGGATGAAGAACAGCGTTTCGGCGTAACTCATAAAGAAAAGCTGAAAAAGCTGAAAACGAATGTAGACGTTCTTACGCTGACTGCAACTCCAATTCCTCGTACGCTACATATGTCGATGCTCGGAGTGCGGGATCTGTCTGTCATTGAGACCCCGCCAGAGAACAGATTCCCTGTACAGACGTATGTAGTGGAGCATAGCCAGACCCTTACGCGGGAAGCTGTAGAGCGGGAATTAGCCCGCGGTGGTCAAGTCTATTATCTCTATAATCGTGTGCAGGGCATTCAAGAAATGGCTGCTCAAATCTCTATGCTTGTTCCTGAGGCTAGAGTTGGCATCGGACATGGTCAAATGTCGGAATCTGAGCTGGAGAAGACCATTCTCGATTTCCTTGACGGAGAATACGATGTGCTCGTCAGCACAAGTATTATTGAGACGGGCGTAGATATTCCGAACGTTAATACACTTATTGTGCATGATGCGGATAAAATGGGCTTGTCTCAGCTCTATCAGCTGCGTGGACGTGTAGGCCGGTCCAATCGGATCGCTTACGCTTATTTCACGTATCAACGGGACAAGGTTCTGACAGAGGTTGCAGAGAAACGTCTGCAGTCTATTAAGGAATTTACGGAGCTGGGCTCTGGTTTCAAAATAGCGATGCGAGATCTGTCTATTCGCGGTGCAGGCAACTTGCTGGGTGCAGAGCAGCATGGCTTTATCGCATCCGTGGGGTTTGATCTGTACTCACAAATGCTGGCGGAGGAAATTCGTAAGCGTAAGGTTACTGTGCTTGGGGAGGAAGATACATCCCTGAAAGAAGGCAATACAGTCATTGATTTGTCGATTGACGCGTATCTGCCGTCAGAGTATATTTACGACAGTATCCAAAAAATTGAAATTTATAAAAAAGTGGCGGCAGTAACCTCCTTCGATGATGCTTCCGAGCTTGAAGATGAGCTCTTGGATCGGTTCGGTGAGTTACCTGAAGCCGTGGTGAATCTACTATCGGTTGCTCGTTTGAAAGTGTATGGAAAAATGTATGGCATTGATTCCATGATTAGACGCGGAGATGATGTTACCTTGAATTTCTATGAGGGAAGTCTCGGCGCTTTAGACACAGCGAAACTCGCCAAAGTTGGAAATAGCTTCGAAAGACGTGTACAATTTGATAGGGATGCGAAAGCCAGTATCCGGGTCAAATCGAAAGATTTAAGTGATAAACAGCTGCTTGACTTGCTTGAACAGTTTCTTAAGGAAGCTAAACAGTCTTTTAAATCGAAGGGAGAACTACACAATGTCGTTAAATAAAACAAAATCATGGAAAGTGCTGCTCGTTTCATTGGCAGCGGCAGTTTCCTTTTCTATGCTAGCAGCATGTGGAAATAGTGCTGATGATAATCAAGCTGTAGCCACTTATAAAGGTGGAACGATTACACAAAAGGAATTTGCAATGGATCAAAAAATCATGAAATTCCTATCTCCACAACAAGCGCAATATTTAGAGATTGATGCGTTTAAGGAGTCCATTCTGAAGCAAGAAGTGGGCTTTGAATATTTGGCTTCCCAAGCAACGGATGAAGCGAAAAAGCAAGCGGAGAAAGAAGCCGATACTCAAATTGCAAGCATTAAGGAACAATTGGGCGATACCTATAAGAAGACACTGAAAGATGCTGACGTTACAGAGAAAGATATTCGTACTTATATGGAGCGTGTGCTGTCAGTTTATCAGGATATGCTGCTTAAAGTGACTGATGATCAAGTTGTCAAAGAATTCGAAGCGACTAAAGGCGACTTTACGGTTGCCACACTGCGTCATGTGCTAATTGGTCTGACAGATGCAGACAACAAAGAGCGTACCAGCGAAGAAGCGCTTAAAATAGCGAAAGAAGTTAAGGCGAAGCTGGATGGCGGTGCTGATTTCGCAGCCATCGCTAAGGAATATTCTGACGATACTGGCTCTAAAGAGGCAGGCGGAGAATATAAAGATAAAGCTGTAGGCACTTATGTGGATGAATTTAAGAAGGCTGCACAGACCTTGCCTCTAAATACCATCAGTGATCCTGTAGAAACTTCTTACGGTTACCACATCATCAAGGTGGAGTCCCGTACAGACAAGACTTTCGACCAGTTAACGGATGAGCAAAAAGAAGGCATTAAGAGCTCAATTGTATCCAAGAACCTAGAAACGTTCATGGAAAAGGATCTGGAAGGCATTATTGAGAACATCAATCTGCCAAAAAGCTCTGCTTCCGCAGATGAAACCGGAACAAATAGTGGAACAGAAGCCACTACAGCTCCAAGCGCATCCCCAAGTGCTACAGATGCCGCTGAATAAACATCGGTAAATATGGACAAGCTTACCTTAGAAAAGCCATCTTCACTTAAAGTGAAGATGGCTTTTTATTTCGCAGAAACGGTTGTAGAACTACCTTTATCTTGATGCAGATATTAATACATGTCAGCTTATGTATAAGGATCTGGGAAGAGATGAATACTATGGTCAGATATTACGATAAATCACTGGGATTATCCTTTCCCATAATGGACAGTAGTAAGACCATACTTCTTAAGAAAGCGGGGCACATGTGAAATGAAAGCTACTGGAATTGTTCGCCGTATTGATGACCTCGGACGCGTGGTTATTCCCAAAGAAATTAGACGTACTCTTCGTATTAGAGAAGGAGACCCACTGGAAATATTCGTCGATCGGGACGGTGAAGTCATTCTCAAGAAATATTCTCCGATTGGTGAGTTGGGTGACTTTGCAAAAGAGTACGCGGAGTCATTGTTCGAAGGTACTGGGCACATTACGATGATTGCTGATCGTGACACCTTCATTGCCCTTGCAGGCGGCTCCAAAAAAGATTATTTGGAGAAACAGGTGGGAGTGCTGTTGGAGAAAGTCATGGACAGCCGTAAGACTGTGTTAGAAACCAATGAAGGCAGTTATGAAATCGCTAAAGATCATCCGGATTTGGTGTCCTCATATGTAGCCTCACCGATCATTTCCGGTGGAGATCCTATTGGTTGTGTAGTGATGGTGAGCAAGGATGATTCGGCGAAGATGGCGCAAATGGAAATAAAAATGGCCGAAACGGCTGCCGCTTTCCTGGGCAAACAAATGGAGCAGTAATCTTAATTTAGACCCCGGTTTCCTTTTGGTAAGATATACAAAGGGCAAACGGGGTTTTGTCGTTTACACAAAACCGTTTCTACTTGTGGGCATACATAAGTTATAATATAGAAATTCATCCCATCAAAGTTGTAGAAGCAGGTATTATATGAAATCCAATACACAAACATCACGATTGCTGCAAGGCGCATTTATCCTTAGTGCCGCGGCCATTATCTCAAAGCTTATTGGCACACTCCAAAAAATTCCGCTGCAAAATCTAGGCGGAGATGCTGTATTTGGTATATACAACACAGTGTATCCCTTGTATACGATGCTGTTAACAGTAGCTATGCTAGGTCTGCCTGCGGCGATCTCCAAATTTGTCGCCGAAGCTTCGGCTGGGAGACGCGATGAAGAAGGCCGGCGGATTCTACTATTATCCGCGCTAATTACAGGCATCAGCGGCTTGATTATCGGCGCCATCACCTATGCAGGTGCACCCATCATTGCCGAATGGGTAGGTAACTCACATGTAATGCCTGCCTTGCGGACAAGCGCCTGGGGTTTGGCAGTTGTCCCTGTCATGTCGGCCATACGCGGGTATTTTCAGGGGCTGCATAATATGGTTCCTACTGCCGTGTCACAGATTGTAGAGCAGTCTGTACGGGTTACAGTGATGATTGTTCTTCTTTTATATCTCACTTCGCAGGGAGCAGGAGCTGAGAGCATCGCTGCTGGCGCGCTGCTTGGTTCTGCCGGAGGGGGAGCCGCAGGGCTTGTAATTATGCTGCTGTACTTGAGACGTCACCGCCGGAGGGTAAAACAGGAAGCTGCTGCTGAAGTAGCTGCTGCTGTCGAAAGTCAGCGTGTAAGAGCGCTGGATGCAGGACATGGACTAGGTTCCAAGCAAGGGTTCATGGGCATTAAAGCAGGTACACTGCTGGCTTATGGAATTCCCGTAATGCTAGGTGCACTGGCTATGCCTCTTATCGGTCTTGTAGATGTATTCACTGTGCCTCGACTGCTGTCGTCTGACGGAAGTGAAGTAGCTGCGATGGCCCAGTTTGGTGTGTACAATCGGGGTTTGCCACTTGTGCAGATTATAACGATGATTGCCACCTCACTGTCTGTTGTGTTCATTCCCGCTTTGGCGGAAGCGAAGTACAAGGGAGATATGAAGCTGATTGAGACCCGCTGCAGCTTGTCGCTGCGTTGGTTCTGGCTGTTAGGTCTAGCGGCCTCAGCGGGCCTTGCAGTGCTTGCTGAGCCGATTAATATGGCTCTTTACGGCGATACCGCTGGCAGCAGCACAATGACTTGGCTGGCTTTTACCGCTGTTGGCGGTACAGTCAGCATCATCTCTGCTGCGCTCCTGCAGGGCCTCGGCTACGTGCGCGCCCCGGCCCTGC
Organism: Paenibacillus sp. FSL H7-0735; assembly: GCF_038008505.1. Classification (NCBI taxonomy): domain Bacteria; kingdom Bacillati; phylum Bacillota; class Bacilli; order Caryophanales; family Paenibacillaceae; genus Paenibacillus; species Paenibacillus sp. FSL H7-0735. The sequence continues at coordinate 115,454 of NZ_JBBOZH010000001.1, forward strand.
ACCTTTTGGCCGCCGCGCTGCTCAAGGCGGCCCTGAACCTGCTGCTGGTTCCGCAGCAGGGCATTACCGGCGCGGCCATCGCTGGCGTGGCCGCGCATTCGTTCGCAGCAGCGCTTAACGTGCTGCTGCTGTACCGCCAGGGCCATCTGCGGCTTCGCCTCGCAGATGCCCTGGCACGGCCCGCGCTGCTCACAGCGGGCCTGGCTCTTGCCGCCGCAGCTGCCAGCTGGGGCACTGGCGCCGCGGCTACGGCCGCTGGCATCGGCGGCGGACGCACCGCCAGCTTGGCGCAGAGCCTGCTTGGGGTGCTCGCAGGCTGCGTTGTCTTTGCCGTAGGCGCGGTGGTGCTGCGGCTGCTCAGCGAAAGCGAACTTCGCCAGCTTCCGGGCATCGGCCCGTCTCTGGCGGACAAGTTCAAGAAGCTGCGTTTATTTCCATAATTAACTCGCTTAAAAGGAGGAACAGATATGAGTGCAACATTAACAGTTGTTGGTCTCGGGTCAGGTAATCCCGATCGCCTGACACTAGGAATTATAAAAAAACTGAAGGCAGCATCCGTTGTATACGTTCGTACCCAAGAGCATCCAGTCATGGCTGCTCTCACCGAGCTTGAAATCGCCACGCAATCCTTTGATGGACTGTATGAAACATTATCTTCGTTTCCTGAGGTCTATGCGGCAATTACTTCAAAATTGATTGAAGAGGCTCGCTCTGCCGCAGACGGTACAGATATTGTCTATGCGGTTCCGGGGCATCCCATGGTTGCAGAGTCAGCTGTTTCACAGCTGCGTCAGCGTTGCCCGGAAGAAGGAATAGAACTGCAAATATTAGGCGGGGAGAGTTTTCTGGACGAGGCGTTTGTACGACTGGGGTTTGACCCTATTGAAGGGTTCCAGTTATTAGATGCTTCAGGCATTCGCAGCGCTCAGCTTCAACCTGAATTGCATACTCTGATTGGCCAGGTTTATGACAGCTTTACAGCTTCGGAGACAAAGTTATGTCTGATGGAGCTGTATCCGCCGGAATATGAAGTGGTGGTGGGTCATGCCCTTGGCGTGGAGAACGAAGAAAGCATTGTGACTGTTCCTCTATACGAATTGGACCGGCTTGAGGGTTATGGCAATTTGTCTCTGGTCTATGTACCTGCGAATCGTGATGAGAAGCTAAGAAGTCGTACTTTCGCTCGCTTGCATGAGATTGTCGATATTTTGCGCAGTCCGGACGGTTGTCCGTGGGATCGGGAGCAGACTCATGAATCTTTGCGTAAAAATCTAATCGAAGAAACCTATGAAGTGCTTGAGACGATTGATGAGGATGACCCAGACCATATGAAAGAGGAGCTGGGCGATCTTTTGCTGCAGATCATGCTGCACTCCCAAATGGAAGAGGAGCTTGGCACGTTTAACGTATTTGACGTCATAGAAGGACTGAATGATAAGCTTATCTTCCGCCATCCTCATGTATTTGGTGACAAGAATGCGAATGACGCTGAAGAAGCTCTGATCAATTGGGAGGGCATGAAGGCAGAGGAGAAGCGGCGGAAAGGCGTAAAGCCCGAGGAACTATCCGTACTCAGTGGAGTTCCGCGTGATTTGCCTGCTCTTATGAAGGCGTACAAGCTTCAGAAAAAAGCATCCAAGGTGGGCTTTGATTGGGACAACGCTACGGATTGCTTAGCTAAGGTTCGTGAAGAAATAGAAGAGCTGCAAGAAGCCATCGATACTGACGCAGCCGCGGAGGATCAAATCCTGGAGCTGGGCGATCTATTATTTGCTGTTACCAATGTTGCCCGATTTATTGGTGCAGATCCGGAAGAAGCTTTAACCCGGACCAACCGCAAATTTGTGCGTCGGTTTCAGTATATCGAGCAAAGTCTGCGAGCCAAGGGTGTGAGTGTAGAGGATAGCAGCTTGGAAGAGATGGAAGAGTTGTGGCAGGAGGCAAAGACTGAGGAACGAAAAGTATAGTGATTTTCTCAGACTATGTACGGTATACGGACCTTAAGATGAGGCAATGCTGTGAAAGTAGCATTCATCTCTGATTTAGATTATGGCGAGTAGTTTAATAGTGCTATAGAATAGATTCTGCGACGATTTCTGAGAAATAACTGTTTCTTTTTTTAAAAAACGACGATTCGTGGCAGGATTTTAAGATGACATCAAGAATATCATAAAGACGAAATGACGACTTGCCCCATAATATGGCGGTGAATCTCGTTTCATTTATTTTTTCGTATCCTAGGAGGAACTTTAAATTATGAACAAGACAGATTTGGTAAACAACATTTCCGAGAAAAACGGATTGGCAAAAAAAGATGTAGAAGCAGTATTGAACGGATTCTTGGGTGAGATCACAGAAGCTTTGGCAAAAGGCGATAAAGTCCAACTGATCGGTTTCGGTACATTCGAAACTCGTAAACGTGCAGGACGTACTGGTCGCAACCCGCAAACGGGCACAACGATTGAAATTCCAGAATCAACTGTACCGGCATTCAAAGCTGGTAACAAGCTTAAAGAAGCCGTTAACTAATGCGTCTTGACAAATTCCTGAAAGTGTCCCGATTAATCAAGCGCCGGACAGTGGCCAAGGATGTGTCCGAACAAGGCCGGGTGCTGATTAACGGGCGGGAATCTAAACCAAGTAGTGCAGTTAAGATCGGCGACGAGATTACTGTGCAATTTGGACAAAAGCTTGTAACGGTCAAAGTCGAAAAGCTAGTCGAAACGACGCGCAAGGACGAAGCCGCTGGTATGTATACTCTACTTCGGGAAGAGCCTGTTGCCAAAAGCAGCGGATTGGACTGGTAGGAGTAACATAATGAATAGTAAATAAGAAGGTGCAACTTTACATATTGTAGAGTTGCACCTTCTTTTTTTCTTTTTGTCTCTCTTATTTTAGTGGATTGGAATGTTCTATAACTTCTTCTACTGCCATAGATTAGAGGTAAGAAGGAGGGGTACATGCTATGATCGAGCCAGGAAAGGTAAATAAACAGCATGATCTGCACATGCGCAGTCGTAAACAGCTAGAGTTGACGGGCGTGCAAAATGTGGAGAGCTTTGATAGCGAGGAATTTTTGCTTCGTACAGAACTCGGCCATCTCACCATTCGCGGGAATCATTTACATATCAAAAATTTAAGTCTGGAGAATGGACTGTTGTCCTTGGAGGGCAATGTACATTCTCTGATTTATCTAGATCCCGGATCGCAGGGCAAAAATAAAGGTCTACTCGGTAAGCTATTTAAATGAATCCTGCAGTTCAGTGGCTGACGCTGTTCTACATGATATTGGCCGGGGTGACAATGGGACTGGCCTATGACAGCTACCGGGTGCTGTCGCTCAAGTTCAATTTTCCCAAATGGTTGAATGCCATGCTTGACCTGCTGTATTGGCTTTGTGCTGCTTTGTTTGTTTTTAGAATGCTCTATGCCGGAAATCAGGGGCAATTGCGATTTTATGTCTTTTTAGGTTTATTTCTAGGAATATGGATCTATTTTTTGATCTTCAGTGTTACGGTGCGGCGTTTTGTGTTAATGTTAATTCAATCGGTTCAGTATATGTGCAGATTGCTATGGAGACTTATGGAGATTATGATAGGTAAACCTCTTCGCTGGCTTTGGCGCCTTATTATAGGGTTGCTAGTGCTGCTAGGTCGTATTCTATTATTCATCCTTAAGCTTCTGCTGCGTCTAACGAAGCCAATTTGGGTATTACCTGTAAGGTGGATTTCTCCATGGTTATCACGGCTTAAGCATAGCGCCTGGATCGTGAAGATCACTGGATGGATTACCAAATGGCGGAAACGCTGACCTTTGAATTAGGGGGTACGCTGCATGAACAGATTCACTGCGGAAGAGAAAAGTAATCCTAGCAAAAATTCGGCCGCAGGCGCGAAGAGAAGAAGATTCATGTGGATTCTCTTTGTGGCAGTATTTTTTGGCTGGGCGGGTTATACTTACTTCAATCAAAGTGCAGTTATTGCGGACAAGGGCGAGCAACTCGCCAAGAAACAAAAGACTAGCGAGAGTGTCACGTCATCTTTGAATCAACTGAAATATGAAGTGTCCAGACTTAATGATGATGAGTATATTGGCCAATTAGCGCGTAAATGGTACAATATCTATCCTCAAGGGGAAACTCCTATTCGAACAGAGCAATCAGAGCAATAATACTGGCTAAAAGAGGCTTTTACTCTGTTGCCTTGCTTTGCTCTTTACTGTATAATCAAATCACCGCAGACAGGATGACCTTAATATTCGTCTGTATATTTTTAAGGGAGGATCATTTTATTCTATGGCAATTGAAGTGGGCACCAAGTTAGAAGGCAAAGTGACAGGCATCACGCATTTCGGAGCATTTGTGGATCTGTCAGGAGGTGTCACAGGTCTCGTTCACATCTCGGAAATCGCCGATAATTACGTCAAGGATGTTAACGATCATCTGAAGATTAGTGATGTAGTAACCGTCAAGGTGATCAACGTCGATAAGGACGGCAAGATCGGACTTTCCATTAAGCAGGCTGTTGACAAGCCAGCATCGGAAGTACGTCCGCCTAGAGCTCCAAGACCAGAACGTCCTAGCGGCGGAGACCGTTTCGGCGGCGGTGGCGGCAGTGGTGGAGGCGGCGGTGGATTCAATCGTGAACGGGGTGGGCGTCCATTTAAGCCTGCAGCCGGTAAACCTTCATTCGAGGATAAAATGTCGCGATTCCTGAAAGACAGCGAAGAACGGATATCTTCGATTAAGAAGAACACAGAAGGAAAGCGCGGAGGCCGTGGAGCCAAACGCGTATAATCCAATACCTGTACATCATAAATAACCGCAAGGGCATTTCGCCCTTGCGGTTTTTTTGTCGTGTCATATAAACTTGCCGACAGCATCCATGTCATTTTCACATAACTCTAGGGCAATCGCTGGCGAATGACCGCCAGGCTTGCGCCTAAAACTGCACTGGAATCAAGCTTGAGGAGAAGCAAACTACTGCGCCGCAAGGGATCGCTCTATTTTTTTAGGAATAATGAACAAAGGCTTTTTTGTCGGAAATTTCTTATGACTGTCCCTCCATTTCTGACAAACTTTCTCAAATGACCCGCTATATAATGAGAACCATAAATTCTTAAACGGGTGGTGTAGGGTAATGAGTAAAAGCAATGTGGTGAATTTGCCAGAGTGGACAAGAGTGGGAAGCGAAGATAAGAAGCAGAGACAAGCCTTAGGCACGCGTATTATAGCTTGGGGTCAGAAGCAGCGTTATATTCAGCTTATAACAGCGAAGAAGTGGATGCTTCTGTTAAGTTTTATGGGGTTTCTGCTAGGTAGAGCTATGATCCTGGACGAGCTGTCCCCTTTTGCTGTCGCATATTTTGCCGTCATTGTGTTTATGCGTCGAGACTCTATTTTACCTGTAGCGGGTGCTATTATAGCTGGAAGTCTCTTCACTCCGTTTCCGGGTGCCTTGGTTACTACGGCTGAACTGATTATCTTCTTTCTTGTTTATAGAGGGCTTGAAAGTTTCGAACGAATAGATTTGTCCTATGCACCCCTTATGGTATTCGTATCCTCGTTTATGGTTGGCCTGTTCAAGATTGTTCTCGGACCTTCTCTTTCCTGGTACCCCTTTATGATGACAACTCTGGATGCTTTACTTGGGTTTGTACTTACTCTTGTGTTCATTCAGGCACTTCCTCTACTAACTTACAAACAAAAGAGCAGATCGCTGAGGAATGAGGAGGTTTTATGCCTTATTATTCTGTTAGCCTCCGTAATGACAGGCCTTGTGGGATGGACCCTTAATGGTTTGTCATTAGAGCATATATTGTCTCGTTATTTAATTCTGCTCTTTGCCATGGCAGGGGGCGCTCCCCTCGGTGCAGCTGTTGGGGTGGTGACGGGGTTGATCCTTAGTCTGGCCGATATCAGTGCTATCTATCAGATGAGTCTGCTTGCTTTTTCCGGAATGCTAGCGGGAATGATGCAAGGTGGGCGAAAGGGTGCGGTATCTATTGGCATGCTGCTAGGATCAACGATCCTTTCCGTCTATTTTACGGGTCCGGGTGATATGATGGCCTCAACATGGGAGACCTGCGCAGCAGTAGTGTTGTTTCTAATAACACCTAAGGCGATGATATCAGCGATTGCAAAATATGTACCGGGCACGTCAGATCATAGCCGATCTCAACATGAATATGCCCGCAGGGTCAGGGATCTGACTGCAGAACGGGTCACTCAATTCTCACAGGTATTCCAACAGCTCTCCAGTAGCTTTGGTCAGATTCCACGTGCCGGAGAAGTGGGCAAATCGGATCGTGAAATGGAAGATTTTATGAATACGGTCACAGAAGGAGCCTGCGCTGGCTGCATTCGCCGTACTCACTGCTGGGATGCAAAATTCTATCAGACATATAGATACATGACAGATATGATGACAACTGTTGAGGAATGCCCTGATATTACGGCTGCTCAGCTGCCACCGGAATGGAGCCGTATTTGTGGCAAAACCGGTGAAGTGCTTGAGGTCATGAAGGGACAATATGATCTCTACCAACATGATATGCGGTGGAAAAGACAAATATACGATAGTCGGCAATTTGTTGCCGAGCAGCTGTCCGGCGTGTCACAGGTTATGGAAGACTTGGCCAAGGAAATTAAGCGTGAGGGACAGGCCATGTATCGGCAGGAAGCGCAAATCCGCGAGGCTCTTGAGAAATTGGGACTGTCTATTCATGGCATTGAAATTTTAAGTCTGGACCCCGGACGCGTAGAAATAGAAGTAGTGCACGCTTATAATCGCGGTTTTGATGAATGCCGTAAAATGATTGCCCCACTCCTCTCCGACATTCTGGATGAGAATATTGCTGTCATGAGTGAGACGGCGGTTCATCCCCGGGAAGGACTCTCGATGGTTACCTTTGGTTCAGCCAAAGCCTTTGAGGTAAATACGGGTGTGGCAGTTGTTTCTAAAGGTGGAGATATGCTATCTGGCGATAGCTTCAGCACCGTAGAGCTTGGCAATGGCACCTTTGCAGTTTCCATCAGTGATGGAATGGGGAATGGTGAACGGGCAAGGATGGAGAGCAGTGCCGCACTCGGCATGTTAGAAAAGCTGCTGCAATCCGGAATGGATGAGAAGCTGGCTGTAAAGTCGGTCAACTCAATTCTTTTATTACGCTCCCCTGATGAATTCTATGCTACTGTCGACATGGCTTTAATCGATCAATATTCTGCGCAGACAACGTTTATGAAGATTGCTTCTGCACCAAGCTTTATCCGGAGGGGGAGTGAGGTCATTCCAATAACCTCTAGCAATCTGCCGATAGGAATCATTAAAGATATTGATGTGGATTTAATCAGTATGCAGCTTCGCCCCGGCGATATTTTAATTATGATGACCGATGGTATTTATGATGCGCCTGGATATGCCGTTAATAAGGAGATATGGATGAAACGGATGATCCAAGAGCTTGAGGGTGATGATCCTCAAGATTTAGCGGACAGCCTGTTGGAGAAAGTGATCCGTTACCAGGGCAATGAGATCCTTGATGACATGACTATTGTCGTCAGCCGTCTTGATCATTTCCATCCGGAATGGTCCAGCCTGCATATGCCGGGCATCGGCCGTATGGAGCGCCCGCGTACGGTAAGTTAGTTATTTTAGGTTTAGGTTTAGTAGGTTTTAATGTTGGGTACGCGCGAAGCGTCGTGTTGCTTGTATAGTTTAAGGCACGCGTAAGGCGTCGTGCTAATGGAGGCAGTCAAGGCGAGTCCGTGATGTGTAACTCGCCGGCCTCTACTATTCTCGTTTCAATGGTCGGCTGACTTGGGACGGAATCTGTAGATCTAAACTGTTTACTAGTGAAGGTATGGAACGGAGAGAAAGTTTGGAGCTGTAGAAGCGGAGCGTTCGCCTTTGTCCTCGGATTCCAACCGCGAGAAGCGGTTCTAATCAAGGAATCTGAGGACAACAGCGATCGAAAGCCCAAACATTTCTCGCAGCTCCCCTATTCACTAACCCCTCTGTTTTGATCTAGACTCCCACTTAACATCGACCGTTTGAAATCTCTCATTTCTGGATATGCTAGAAACAGAGGTTCAAACAAAGGGGGAGTTGAGGGTTATGAAGCAAATTATGCTCATTACTGACGGTTGTTCGAATGTAGGAGAAAGTCCGGTGTTGGCAGCGGCGCATGCCCTGCAGGAGGGAATCACCGTAAATGTGGTCGGTGTAGTTGATTATGGTACGATCGGTGAAATCGGCAGCCGGGAGATTGCCGACATTGCCAAGGCCGGGGGAGGCCTTAGCCGAATAGTCGGAACACCACAACTGGCGCAGACGATTCAGATGATGACACGCAAGACCGTGGTTCAGACGATCCAGCAGGCGGTTAATAAAGAGGTAAAAAAGATACTAGGCGACGGCTCACTGGATCAGCTGCCTCCTGTTCAACGTTCACAGGTTGTTACAGTTGTAGATGAACTGACAGAAACAACGCCGTTGCGCATTGCACTTCTTATCGATGCCAGTGCCAGTATGAAACCTAAACTGGGTGCTGTGGAGGATGCAATTCGCGATTTGGCTCTCAGTTTAGAAGCACGGGAAGGCAAGAGTGAGATCGCTGTGTTTCATTTTCCCGGAAATAACAGCAGTGAAGATGCCAAGCTTGATCTAGATTGGACGCATGACATGTCAGGTATTCGTACGCTATTCTCTAAATTACACATGAGAGGCGCAACACCGACTGGCCCAGCTATTTTCAAGGTGCTTGAACATTATCGTTATGATACACTGGATGAACATCGTGGACGCCGACTAAGCGATGACCACGACGAAAGAGAAGGGATGATTGGTGGGTATGTCGTCTAATCCGTCCTATCCTACTGGTACCTTAATTAACGGCAAATGGCGGGGTAACCGTTATGTCGTTGAGCGGATGCTGGGAAGGGGCGCGAACGGAACCGTATATCTTGTGCAAAGAGAAGGCAGACGGGAAAGGTACGCGCTAAAAATCGGATACGATACACTTGAACTTCAATCGGAGATCAATGTGCTGACCTCGCTGCAATCGCGACGAAAGCGGAATGAACATCGGGCTCGTCGTGAGAATCCATTGTCTTCTTATTTTTTGGAAGCGGATGATTTTGCGAATGGGGATAATATCCCCTTCTATGTGATGAGGTATGTTGAAGGCAAACCGCTGCATCATTTTTTATCGAAAAACGGTCCCGATTGGTTAGGCCTGGTAGGTCTTGGTCTGCTTGAAAAGCTGCGCACACTGCATGAATGTGGATTTGTGTTCGGTGATTTGAAGCCCGAGAACGTCATGGTATCGAAATACGGTGAAGTGGAACTGATCGACTTTGGGGGCACAAGCCCTATTGGTCGTAGTGTGAAGCAGTTTACCGAATGGCATGATCGTGGTTTCTGGAATGCGGGCAGTCGAATCAGCGATGAGGGTTACGATCTTTTCGCATTTGCTGTGCTGTGTCTTCGTTTGCTCAATGAAGAAGGGCTCAAAAAGGCAGCCTTACAGCTGCCGCAGACGAGAAGTGTGGACGAATTATTTAAGCTGGCTAGAAATTTACCCAATAAGAAACTATCCTCCTGGATTTGTATGGCGTTAAAAGGGGGGTTCTCAGGCTCTGCGGATGCTACTGAGGTCTGGCGAAACCATATTTATAACTCGCGCAGAAAGCGCCCGGATAGTATGGACACCCCCCGGTGGTTAAAAAATGCATTCGCATTGTCTTTGTTTTTGCTCGCCTTTACGATTTATTGGGTATTCCGTTTTTGAACTCATACATATAGTTGGAGAGAGAGGGGGGCGCATATGGAGCAAATGAATGGACTGGTGGAGTCTGTATTGGAGTCAGCAGCCGAGCATGAGCTGTGGGCGCCCCATGACACCATTGTAGTCGCAGTTTCCGGCGGCCCGGATTCTGTGGCTCTTTTGCATGTTTTACATGAAATATCTTTAAAATTTATACCGCTTACCTTAATATGTGCTCATGTGAATCATGGATTTAGGCCGGAGTCGAAGGAAGAGGCAGAGCTCGTACGTGGTATGGCTGAAGAACTGGGACTGCCCTTTGAGTTTGCGGAATTCGATATTCCCTCCTTGGCTAAAGAGAGTGGACTTGGTCCTGAGGGTACTGCACGTGAGAAACGGTACGAATTTCTGATTGATACGGCACACCGGTATGGGGCGCGTTCTGTTGCTCTGGCTCATCATGCTGATGATCAGGCAGAAACTGTAATTATGCGTCTATTACGCGGAAGTGGCTTATCTGGACTGTCGGGTATCAAGTGGAAAAGAACAGAAAAAAAGGTGGAACTCATTCGCCCATTCCTACGTATTAACAAAACAGCACTTTTAGGGTTATGCCAAAATGAAGGTTTCACTTATGCTGAGGATGCCACCAATCTGCTGACGAAATACAAGCGGAATGCCATTCGTTTGGAAGTTCTTCCTTTTCTGGAAAAGTATAATGGCAGAGTGAAGCAATCCCTCGTACAGCTTGCGGAAATTGCGGGAGCTGAAGATGAGTATATGGAGACGTCTGCGGCAAAATGCTTTGAAGAGCTAGTTTCGGAAGGGGATGGGAAATACACCTTTAACAGAGCTTCATTTGCTGCCATACCCTCCGCTTTACAACGGCGTTTGATTAAACTAATATTAAATTATCTGTCGGCGGATTTATCTGCCCTTGATTTCCCCAAGATCGAAACTGTACGTCGGGGAACGCTGCAGAGCTATCCCACCACCTGGAGCTTGGATTTGGGTGGAGGCCTGACTTGTGTGCGGCAATATGATAGTATCTTGTTCTCGTCCAAGCCCACGACGCCACAGGCAAGCTATACATATCGTCTGTTTTTACCGGACTCTAAGCTTAAATTGGAGGAAATAGGTAAGGTGATGTCGATGGCGGTACTGGAGAGAGAAAACTTTTTTGTACAGGGGGAGGATTATGGGAAGATGTCGGCTTGGTTTGACCGTGATGAACTGGTCTTTCCACTGACGATACGATCCCGATTGCCTGGAGATACCATAAGGATCATGGGATTAAACGGAAGCAAAAAGGTAAAAGATATTTATATTGATGATAAAATACCTGCTTCCGAACGGTCATTGATTCCCCTCGTTTGTGATGGTTTGGGCAATATCGTCTGGATTCCGGGCGTAAGACGCTCGATGCATGCCGCAGTAGGGCGGCACACGACCTCCGTACTTCTATTGTCTCTGGCAGAGCTGGATGACCGCGAAGAAACGTAATGGTCGAAGTAAGTCTTTCATAGTATAACTTAGGAGGTTTCGCAAGTTGCAAAACGATATTCAAGAAGTATTGATCACCGAAGAGGAACTTCAGCAGAAAATTAAGGAGCTCGGTCGAACACTGAGCGAAGAATACGCAGGTCGTACCCCTTTAGTCATTTGTGTACTAAAAGGTGCGTTTATATTTATGGCAGATTTGGTTAAAGCCATTACAGTACCTGTTGAGATGGATTTCATGGCAGTGTCCAGCTATGGAGCATCCACCAAGTCCTCTGGAGTAGTCAAAATTATTAAGGATTTGGATGTATCGGTAGAAGGCCGCGATATCTTGATCGTTGAAGATATTATTGACAGTGGTCTTACACTCAGCTATTTAATTGAGTTGCTCCGCAACCGGAATGCTGCTACTATCTCTGTGGTTACCTTGTTTGATAAACCATCAGGCCGCACTGTTAATCTTGAAGCCAGCTACACAGGCTTCGTGTTACCTGACGAATTTGTAGTAGGCTACGGATTGGATTATGCCGAGCGGTATCGGAACCTCCCATATGTTGGAGTACTGAAACCTGAGATTTATTCCAATTGAACTAAGGACTGCCTCGATCATACGGATCGGATACCCACAACTTCCTTTATTTGAGGTGTCCCAAGAGGCTATGGTACAATAACTTGAGTGTTGTGAGAGGAGGTAGGGGATGAATCGGTTCATCCGGAATTCTGGTTTTTATTTGATTTTATTTTTAGTCGTGGTGGGTATTGTCCAGTTTGTGAGCAATGGAAATGAAGCCGCCGATTTCCCTAGATACGACGAGTTACGGCAGGAGATCAAGAACAACAATGTGAAGGATTTGACGGTTCAGTTTGAGGGTAATGCCTTTCTGGTCACAGGCGAGTATAGAGAGCTGCCTGCCGATACTAAATCGAAAAGCTTCTCCACATATATTCCTCCTACAGATGCCGCTATCAATGAACTGATTCAAGCCAGTGATGTTAATGGGATTGAATTAACTCAGAAGAAAATGGAAGGTACCAGCATTTGGCTGACATTCCTTTCTTCAATTATCCCACTGGTAATTATGTTCATCTTGTTCTTCTTCCTGTTTAATCAGGCGCAAGGTGGCGGCGGTAAAGTCATGAATTTCGGCAAGAGCAAGGCTCGGTTATATAATGAAGAGAAGAAGAAAATCAGCTTTGAGGATGTTGCAGGGGCGGACGAAGAGAAGCAAGAGCTTGTCGAAGTCGTTGAGTTCCTGAAAGATCCACGCAAATTTGCAGCTGTCGGCGCACGTATTCCTAAGGGCGTATTGCTTGTAGGTCCTCCGGGAACAGGTAAAACATTGCTTGCCCGTGCGGTAGCAGGTGAAGCTGGCGTTCCTTTCTTTAGTATTTCCGGTTCTGACTTTGTGGAAATGTTCGTGGGTGTCGGTGCTTCTCGGGTACGTGATTTGTTCGAGAATGCTAAGAAGAATGCTCCATGTATTATCTTCATTGATGAAATTGATGCTGTGGGTCGTCAGCGTGGTGCCGGTCTTGGTGGCGGACATGACGAGCGTGAGCAGACGCTTAACCAATTGCTGGTTGAGATGGATGGATTCGGTGGTAACGAAGGCATTATTATTGTAGCGGCGACTAACCGCGCTGATATACTTGATCCGGCATTGCTTCGTCCAGGACGTTTTGACCGTCAAATTACGGTTGACCGTCCTGATGTGAAAGGCCGTGAAGCTGTACTTAAGGTGCACGCTCGTAACAAACCGCTTACGAAAGATGTAAGACTGGATGTTGTTGCTAAACGCACAACCGGATTCACAGGTGCTGATTTGGAGAATCTGCTGAATGAGGCAGCATTGCTAGCTGCACGCCGTAACCGTAAAGATATTTCCATGATTGAAGTGGATGAAGCTATTGACCGTGTTATCGTAGGTACTGAGAAACGCAGCCGTGTGATCAGTGACCGCGAGAAACGTATTGTAGCTTATCATGAAGCAGGCCATACTATTGCTGGTTACTTCCTTGAGCACGCCGATATGGTGCATAAAGTTACTATTATCCCACGCGGACGTGCAGGCGGATACGTTATTATGCTTCCGAAGGAAGATCGGATGATCGTTACCAAGCAGGAGCTTTTAGATAAGGTTACTGGATTACTTGGTGGACGTGTTGCCGAAGAATTGTTTATTGGTGAGATCGGTACGGGTGCATACAGTGACTTCCAACAGGCTACGCGCATCGTGCGTGCCATGATTATGGAGTACGGTATGAGCGATAAGCTTGGACCTATGCAGTTCGGATCTTCTCAAGGTCAAGTATTCTTAGGTCGTGATATTGGGCATGAACAGAATTACAGTGACTCCATTGCTTATGAGATTGATCAGGAAATGCAGAACTTTATTACTTCGAGTTACGAACGTTGTAAAGATCTGTTGATCAAACACTCCAAAGAAATGCACTTGATTGCCAATACATTACTTGAGAAAGAAACACTTGAGCTTGATCAGATCACACAACTGATTGAACAAGGATTCCTTTCCGAGGATGGTAAACCAGAGGGTGGCGAAGGTGTTGCCCATGAAGTTGGCGAGCCTGTCATCGACAATATCGGTGATGTGCGAGTTCGCATTCAAGGCAAGCCTGAGGATGAACAGTCCACACTTCCTGACTTATCAAAGGATATCCCGAATAACCCTGATTCTGAGGGTAATGACGGTTCCGGTGATGACAACAAAGGTGGGGGCACTAGCCTTACCTAATTGGGTCCACCATTCATATGATGTAAATTTATCCGGAGAACGTAACTGTTCTCCGGATTTTTTATTTTAATTTTTAAGGGATTCTATGCCTTAAAGCCTGTCCAGTTACATTGACAGGGGCTGGAACGTTGTGTACATTAGTGATTAATATTACTTACTATTTATATCAGCATGTTCATTTTTTCACCATGATGGCGCATGCCATTTGATAACATCATGTCGGCGAAAAGCCGCGAGGATTTAAGGGGGAGAACAATCGGTGGAAGCTCTGGCGCTTGAGCGCAAGCAGGAACAGAATCGAGAACTTCGTATACGTCTTGAACAGCTTAAAAAGGAACGAAACGCAATCATTTTAGCTCATTATTATCAGCGTGATGAAATTCAGGAGGTTGCCGATTTCCGGGGCGACTCTTTTTTACTCGCTCAGAAGGCTGCAGAGACAGATGCGGAAGTTATTGTATTCTGCGGTGTTCATTTCATGGGGGAAAGTGCAAAAATTTTAGCCCCGAACAAAACCGTCCTAATTCCTGATGAACGTGCAGGCTGTCCAATGGCAGATATGGTCAATGTAGACGGTTTACGTAAGCTAAAAGCTCAACATCCAAATGCTAAAGTAGTCACTTATATCAACTCGTCCGCCGAGATTAAAGCAGAAACCGATATTTGTTGTACCTCTGCTAATGCTGTGAAAGTAATCGAATCCCTTGACGCCGAAGAGATTATTTGGGTCCCAGATAAGAATCTTGGTCAATATGTACAAGATCAGACGGGCAAGAAGCTGATTATCTGGGAAGGCTATTGCAACACTCACGACATGTTGACCGTCAAAGATGTAGTAGAGATGAGAGCAAAATATCCAGATGCGGAATTTGTAGTTCATCCAGAGTGCCGTCCTGAAGTAGTGGCCATGGGTGACTATGTAGGCAGCACTACATCAATTCTGGAGTATTGCCGGAAATCGGATCGTAAGCAATTTATCGTTGGAACGGAAGATGGTACCGGATATCAGCTTCGTAAGGATAGTCCAGATAAAGAATTCCATTTTGCTACCAAATTTCTTGTTTGTCCTAATATGAAAGTTAATAATCTAAAAAAACTGGTGAAATGCCTGGAGACGATGAAGCCACAAATCTATGTACCGCCTGCTGTCGCCGACAAAGCCAGAACATCCCTAGAGCGCATGCTACAAGTCCGGTAGCATGCGCTACTCTTTCGTTGAAACAGGTGAAAAGCGGTCATGATTCCACAATATTTGGTTGATTTTGATCTTCGGGATATTCCTACGGTAAAGACAGATTGTATTGTTATTGGTTCAGGGATTGCCGGATTATTCACGGCTATTAAAGCCAGTGAAGATCGGCGTGTCATAATGATCACAAAGAAATCAGTAATGGAAAGTAATACTCGCTATGCACAGGGGGGGATCGCAGCTGTTATAGCTGAGGATGATTCCCCTGCTTACCACCGGCAGGATACCTTAATGGCCGGAGCAGGTCTTTGCTCCTCAACAGCTGTCGATGCACTTGTTAATGAAGGGCCGGAAGGCGTTCATGAGTTAATTCGCTTAGGAACTCTGTTTGATAAGGAAGATGGGGTACTGGCTTTGACTCAGGAAGGAGCGCACAGCCACCGCCGTATTTTGCATGCTAATGGGGATGCTACCGGTTATGAGATTGTTCGTGCATTGGCGGAACAGGTAGCGGAACATGAGAATATTGAGGTCTGGGATGATCATTATGTTATCGATCTCATCACTGAAGGTGGCGAATGTGTAGGCGCATTATTGCAGCGGCCCGGTGGTGGACGGTTGTTCCTGCAAGGGGATGCGACCATTTTGTGCTCTGGTGGAGCAGGACAATTATATCGATACACTACCAACCCTGAGGTAGCTACAGGAGATGGTGTAGCGATCGCCTATCGCGCTGGTGCTCATATACGAGATATGGAATTTATTCAATTTCATCCTACAGCACTTAGTTACCCAGGAGCTCCTAGATTTTTAATCTCCGAAGCTGTGCGTGGGGAAGGAGCAGTCTTGCGCAATATTAATGGAGAGCGGTTCATGGAGCGTTATCATAACCTGCTTGAACTAGCCCCGCGGGATATTGTAGCGCGAGCTATTGTAAGTGAAATGGAACTTACTAAATCAACGTTCGTTTATTTGGATATTACACATGAATCTCCAGAGATGGTGAAGCATCGGTTTCCCACAATATATGAGACATGTATGGGCTATGGACTGGATATTACAAGTGATTGGATTCCAGTGGCTCCTGCTGCGCATTATATGATGGGGGGGATTAAGACCGATCTGAATGGAGAGAGTACCGTCCCGCGTCTGTTTGCTTGCGGAGAGGTTTCCTCCACAGGCCTGCATGGCGCTAACCGTTTAGCTAGTAATTCTTTATCTGAGGCCATTGTATTTGGACAGCGTATTATTGATCGGATTCATGAGCTTTCCCCGCTGGACCGTGATGTTTTATCGGTTATCAGTAACGAGGGCCGTGTAGATTCGCCAACTCAAGCTATTGTGGAACGTCGTTTGAAGCTACAGAAGGTAATGGTTCGATATGCCGGACTACGTCGTAACGAAGAGATGTTACTTAAAGGATTAGATGAATTAAAACGACAGCTGCCAATCTTTGGATCAGCTTTGTCCAAACGTGAGGAATATGAATTTGCTAATATGCTGACCTGCTGTTTGCTTGTGACAGAGTCTGCTCTGGCACGGGAAGAGAGCCGTGGGGCGCATTACCGTGAGGATTATCCGCAGCGGGATGATGATCAGTGGCGTAAGCACCTGCTTCAAATTCGCGAACTGGGAATAGTGGAGGAATTAAGCGATGATGTTTAATGGTTACAATGAAGAACTAGTACAATCTATCAAGGCTTGGTTGCGGGAAGATGTTGGTTCCGGAGATGTAACCACGCAGATGACGATTCCAGTGGGCCATGAGTCCAAAGGGATTATTCATGCCAAGGAAGACGGGATAATTTGTGGCATCCCAATTGCAGAGCTGGTCTTTGAAATTGTGGATCCGGCGCTTAGTTTTACAGCCCTTGTCGAGGAAGGTCAAGCTGTAACCAAAGGGACTGTAATTATTGAGGTTGAGGGCAGCACACATGCGATTCTAACAGGTGAGCGGCTTGCGCTTAACTTGATGCAGCGTCTTTCGGGTGTGGCATCACGTACAGCTTCTTTCGTGCAGGTGCTGGAGGGATTACCGACTCGCTTAGTGGATACACGTAAGACAACACCAGGTCACCGGATGCTGGAGAAATATGCTGTTCGTATTGGTGGAGGCTTTAATCACCGTTTTGGCTTATATGATGCAGTTATGATCAAGGATAATCATATCAAAGGCGCGGGTGGTATTCGGCAGGCTGTAGGTCGTGCTCGGAAGAACATCCCGCATACGATGAGCATCGAAGTGGAGACCGAAAATTTAGAGCAAGTCGAAGAGGCGCTGGCAGCAGGTGCCGACATTATAATGCTCGATAACATGTCTAACGATATGATGAAGCAAGCCGTGGTTAGGATTAAATCCCAAGCTCCGCATGTTAAGACAGAGGCTTCTGGAAATGTATCGTTAGAAACCGTACGCGGGATTGCTGAAACGGGTGTGGATGTGATTTCTGTCGGGCGCCTTACGTACTCCTTCTCCAGTCTGGATATCAGTCTAGACCTTAATGCTAAGAAGGAAGGGCCTTTGTCATGATGCTTGCTGTCGATATCGGTAATACCAATATTGTTCTCGGTGTATATAGAAAACGCGAATTGCTGCATCATTTTCGGCTAAGCACTGCGCGCCAATCGACCGTGGATGAATATGGAGTAATGATACACAATCTTTTTCACATGTCAGGTATATCTGTCAAAGACGTTGAAGGTGTAATTATATCTTCTGTTGTTCCACCACTGGTTAAGACTATTGAGGATATGTGTATTAAATATATAGGGAAAGACCCATTGATTGTTGGACCAGGGATTAAGACGGGGCTTAACTTACGTTATGAGAATCCGCGTGAAATTGGCGCAGACCGGATTGTTAATGCAGTTGCTGCGATTGAACAATACAAATGTCCACTTGTGGTTGTTGATTTTGGTACGGCTACGACTTTTGATTGCATTGATGCAGGTGCTAATTATCTTGGTGGCGCGATAGTTCCTGGTCTAGGCATTTCAACAGAGGCATTATACCAGCGGGCATCTAAGCTGCCGCGAATTGAATTGGAGAAGCCTAAAAAGGTCATCGGGCGTAATACGGTGCATGCGATGCAGGCCGGAATTATTTTTGGCTATGCGGGTCAGGTTGAGGGCATCGTTAAACGAATTAAAGTCGAGATGAACGCTCCCGAACTGAAGGTTATTTCGACCGGAGGCCTCGCCTCGCTAATTGCGGGTGAAACGGACTGTATTGATGAAGTAAATCCTATGTTAACGCTAGAAGGATTAAGAATTATTTACGATCGTAACCAATAAAGATAAAGAAGCCTAAAAAGGCGAAGAGATAGGAGGGCTATGCACCCAATGGAAAAAAAGAAGGATCGACTAATCCGCGGCACGGCTCTTAATGGTAAAGTGAGAGCGTTTGCTGTCCGCACAACTGAATTGGTTGAAGAACTGAGACGCAGACACGATACGTATCCAACGGCTACAGCCGCAATGGGACGTACAGTTACCGCTGCAGCCATGATGGGCGCTATGCTCAAGGGTAGTGAGAAGCTGAGTATTATGGTTAAAGGGAATGGACCGATCGGACAAATCGTTGCAGAATCCAATGCATTGGGAGAAGTGCGTGGTTATGTGCATAATCCACACATTCATTTACCGAGCAATAGTATGGGGAAACTGGATGTAGCTGGAGCGGTGGGAACTGAAGGGTTCATTGATGTTATAAAAGATTTAGGCATGAAAGAGCCGTACCGAGGTAGTATTCCTATTATCTCCGGGGAGCTTGGCGATGATTTTACTTATTATTTTGCGGTTTCTGAGCAAACTCCAGCTGCGGTTGGCCTAGGTGTATTGGTAGATACCGATGAGTCGGTAATTGTGGCTGGAGGGTTTATTGTTCAACTTCTTCCTGGTCTGACAGATGCGGAGATTACTGAGATTGAAAAAGCTGTAGGGGCGATGCCTTCTGTAACAGCACTTCTCGATCAGGGGCTGGAGCCAGAAGAAATGCTGCGCTACCTTTTGCCGGATGCAGTGGTTATGGATGAACTGGATATTAACTTTGCTTGTCAGTGTTCGCGTGAGCGGGTAGAGCAGACATTGGTTAGCTTAGGGCGGGATGAACTGGAGAGATTAATTGCAGAAGATGAACAGGCTGAAGTCGTATGCCATTTTTGCAATGAGGCTTATGTTTTCAATAAGGACGATTTACAGGTCATTTTAGAACAAGCGAATTCGTAGGGCATTGGGATGATGACGAGACAGGAACGTGCACTTCGCAATACGGTTATTATTCTAGCTGTTGCAACTTTAATGCTCGGGGGTCTATTATTCTGGAGTTTGCGCGCCATGGCCCTACTTAAAGGAGATACAACAGACAATGAATCACCGGATGTAGCGACTGCAGGCGGACAACCGATAACGGATCAGCAGTGGATGGATGAGCTCAAAAAAAAGCATGGAGAAGAAGTGTTAATCAGTATGCTTAACCATATTGTCGTGGACATGGAAGCTAAGGCCTTAGGAATTACCGTGACAGACGATGAGGTTAAGCAGGAACTGGCACGCACTATAGTTGGATACGAATCAGAAGCGCAATATTATGCTCAAATGCAATCTCAGCTGGGATTATCTCGTCAGGAAGTGTTCGCAGAGACAGCTTATCGTCTGTCCTTACAAGCGATAGCCACGGTGGGCATTACAATCAGTGATGCCGATATAGATGCTTATTTAGAGCAAAATGCCGAGCGCTTCGTTCCAAAAAAGGAAATGCAGCTTTCTATGATCAAGGTTTCATCCTATGAGGAAGGTCAGCAGGTAATGGATCGCTTGGAACAGGGTGAGGATTTCGCTGATTTGGCTAGGGAAGTGTCTATTGATGAAGAGAGTCGGCAGCATGGAGGCAGTTTAGGCAAAGTAGAGGAAGACGACCCTTTTTGGCCAGAGGGAATGTTAAAGACTGCGGCTGGATTGGATGTGGGTGATATAGCCGGTCCGATCGAGACAGGGGAAGACTTCGCCATTATTCGCTTGGAGAGTATTCACTCTCCAGAAATGCCAGATCAGAAAGAAATTCGGGCGCTTGTACGTCAAGAGCTGGCTTTGGAGCAAGCCCCTCCCTTGCAGCAGGTGGAAAGCAATTTACGCAATAAATATGAGGTGTCAATAAATATTGACAACAGCCTGCAAGATTGATAATATGATATTAACGTAAACCCTACCGTTTTAGTCGGAAATAACTGACGGTGGTCAACAATTTAAACTCCACACACAGAAGCATAAAGTCACAATTTACGTTCTTATATCGCATTTATCATTCTAAGGAGGTTTTTGCTCATGGCTAAAGTCGTTAACAACGTAACAGAATTGATCGGAGGTACTCCGCTCGTTCGTTTGAATCGTCTGGCACAGGAAGGCTCCGCAGATATTTATTTGAAATTGGAATATCAGAACCCGGGATCAAGCGTAAAAGACCGGATTGCAATCAGCATCGTGGAAGAAGCTGAGCGTGAAGGTCTACTGAAACCAGGAGGTACGATTGTAGAAGCTACTAGTGGTAACACTGGTATCGGCCTGGCACTTGTAGCTGCTGCTAAAGGTTATAAGGCAGTTATCGTAATGCCGGAAACAATGAGCTTGGAGCGCCGTAATCTCCTTCGCGCAT
This sequence comes from Paenibacillus sp. FSL H7-0735, assembly GCF_038008505.1. Classification (NCBI taxonomy): domain Bacteria; kingdom Bacillati; phylum Bacillota; class Bacilli; order Caryophanales; family Paenibacillaceae; genus Paenibacillus; species Paenibacillus sp. FSL H7-0735. Next base: position 136,311 of record NZ_JBBOZH010000001.1, read on the forward strand.
ATGGAGCGGAATTGGTGCTGACCCCAGGATCGGAAGGTATGAATGGTGCGGTTAAGAAAGCAGACGAAATTCTGAAAGAGAACCCAAGCTATTTCCCATCCGAGCAATTCAAGAATAAAGCGAACGTGAAGATTCACCGTGAGACTACTGGACCTGAAATTATTGACGCTATTGAATCCATCGGCGGTCCTTTGGATGCTTTTATTGCAGGTATCGGAACAGGCGGAACGATCACTGGTGCGGGTGAAGTGCTGAAAAGCCAATATCCTGATATTAAGATCTATGCTGTGGAGCCTGCTGCTTCCCCAATCTTGGCTGGAGGCAAACCAGGCCCTCACAAAATCCAAGGTATCGGAGCTAACTTTATCCCTGAGATTCTGAACCAAGATATCTATGATGAAATCATCCACGTTGAGAATGATGAAGCTTTCGAAACTGCACGTCGTGTAGCTAAAGAAGAAGGCGTCTTGTCTGGTATTTCTTCAGGTGCTGCTGTATTTGCCGCACTTAAAGTAGCCAAAGATTTAGGCCCTGGCAAAAAAGTAGTAGTCATTATCCCAAGTAACGGCGAACGTTACCTGAGCACACCACTTTACAATTTCGAAGCGTAATTGTTTGCAATAACGTAAATCTATAAGAGTCTTCATACCACTTTTTTGGTGGTGATGGAGACTCTTTTCGTTGATTTAAAAGGCATTAGGTACTGTGCATATATGGCAGGCTAGACGTGGTAATTTTATTATTGTTGAAAAAAGCTCTGGTTTTTGCAGAAAACGAAAAAATCATAATAATTTCCTATCGCTGAGGGCTTTTCAATAATGCCTTAAGTACAGTATACTGACAGGCAATATACTACTGATGATTGGACAAAACTAAGCAAATGCTTACGAAGCGAGTTTTGTCTCGAAGATTAAACTGTAAGATGATGCTAGACAAAACTTTTAGGAGGATGGCTTTGGAAATCATAACAACCTGGAACGAGTGGGAACAATGGGCTGCTGAAGACTGGAGCATGTTTCCCTTGATTATAAAATCCCCCCGGTGCACAAACGAATTACCCGCGTCCTGGGAGAAAGCCTGGGAGTTAGCTTCCCAGTATTCTGTAGTTTTAGAAAGTGGTAAGGGTGGCCGTTATACGTACTTGGGCTTGAACCCTGTTTCGATATTGAAGGGCAAGGAGGATAATGCGGAAGTATTTAGCTTCCCTACTGAATCTTTGGAATCAGCATCAGTGGACGAGGAGAGGATACCTGAGGCAACAACACTACATGGACAACCGCTGGAGCTACTGCAGCAATGGATGTCGGATTTTACGTCACCTAAGTTAAAGGATGAAGATGTTCCTCCTTTTTCTGGTGGATGTATTGGTTTCCTTGGTTATGATGTGGTTCGTTCTTTGGAACGATTGCCGTCTCTTGCCCAAGATGATCCTGGTTTTCCTGATTATCTTTTTATGAGGTTTGACGAGATATGGATTTATGATCACGAAGAGCATGTGTTGTATTGTGCTGTTCACGTTCCAGTTCCAGCAGACTGTGGGATGGAAGAGCTGCAAAATCTTTATCTTGGCAGTATAGAACAGGCTGGACAAATGGTAGAGCAGTGGCAGCTGATATCTTCAGCTGCAGGATTGGATGATGAGGCTGTGGGCAGCATTGAGGCCCTTACAGTTTCATCAGGAGAGTGGCCGGGCATGGCTTCCGCTTTTTCGCCTGAGAAGTTTCAGCAGGCAGTGCTGGACGTTCAGGAATACATCCGCCAAGGCGATGTCTTCCAAGTGAACCTCTCGCTGCGCCAGGAGGCGCAGCTGAAGTCCCCGCCGGAGGATGTTTACGAGTGGCTGCGCAAGCTCAACCCGTCCCCGTACATGGGGCTCTTGCGGTCGCCCGGCTTCGCGCTGTCCAGCGCTTCACCGGAGCTGCTCGTCAAGCTGCACGGGGACAAAGTGAGCGCCCGGCCAATCGCCGGCACCCGGCGCCGGGGACTCACTCCCGCGGAGGATGCCGCCATGGAGGCGGAGCTTCGCGGGAGCGAAAAAGAGATCGCCGAGCATATCATGCTTGTCGATCTGGAACGCAACGACATCGGGCGTGTCGCTGCATACGGTTCCGTCAGCGTGCCGGAGCTGATGACGGTGGAGCGCTACTCTCATGTGATGCATCTCGTTTCGCAGGTAGAGGGCCAGATTGCGCCGGATAAAGACGCGTATGCGGTTATTGCAGCTTTATTCCCCGGGGGGACTATTACAGGGGCTCCCAAGGTAAGGACAATGGAGATTATTGAAGAATTGGAGCCGGTTCGACGTGGACCCTATACAGGATCGATGGGTTTTATTGACTATAACGGCAATATGGAATTAAATATTATTATAAGAACGCTGGCTGTAAAAGACGGGGTCGGATATATTCAGACAGGTGCCGGCATAGTGATCGATTCCGATCCCTACCGTGAATACCGTGAATGCCATAATAAAGCCAAAGCGGTAGTGAAGGCAGTACTCTGTAGTGAACTGCAGCAGGAATTGCCAGCTACCAGCGGAGCCGAAGGGGGAGTAGCACTGTGATCTTGGTCATCGATAATTATGATTCCTTTACGTATAACCTCGTACAGTATTTAGGTGAGCTTGGGGAAGAGGTTAAAGTGCACCGCAATGATGAAATTACCATCGAAGAGATTGAAAAGCTGGCACCTGACCATATTCTAATTTCACCAGGCCCATGTACGCCAAATGAAGCGGGAATTAGTCTGGAATTGTTGCATCATTTCAAGGGGATCATTCCGATCTTCGGCGTATGCCTTGGACATCAAGCGATTGGACAAGCATTTGGTGGCAATGTCATCCGTGCTGAGCGTTTGATGCATGGGAAGACATCGCCTATTTACCATAACGGGACCTCAGTTTTTGAAGGTCTGGAGTCTCCATTTACAGCTACCCGATATCATTCACTGATTGTAGAGCGGGAGAGTCTCCCAGATTGCTTGGAGATTACGGCTGAGACTGAAGAAGGGGAGATTATGGCATTGCGCCATAAAGAATACCCTATTGAAGGTGTGCAGTTCCACCCGGAATCTATTATTACGGATCATGGTCATACGATGCTGCGTAATTTCTTGAAACGGAGAGCCGGAGAAACGGCATGAAATATATAGGATTTAACAATGGTGTCATTGACGCCCGAGAAACCGTGGTTTCTGCCTTGGATCACGGCTTTTTGTACGGCATTGGCTTGTTCGAAACCTTTAGGACCTATGGGGGAGTTCCCTTTTTGCTGGAGCGTCATTTGAAGCGTATGGCAGAGGGTTGCAAGGCACTGGGCATTCCATTTGAAGCAGAAGCGGCACATCTACTTGACTGGATTAAGCGCGTTATGGACAAAAATGAATTAAAAGAAGCTTATATACGCTATACCGTAACAGCCGGTGAGGATATTCTCGGATTACCTGCTGGTGATTATCAAAAGCCTAATCATTTGTTGTACATCAAAGCGCTGCCGAAAGTACCAGATAAACTCTATAGTGAAGGCAAAGAGCTGCAGCTGTTGTCCTTGCGGCGTAATACTCCTGAGGGAACAGTGCGATTCAAGTCGCTGCATTATATGAATAACATTCTGGCTAAGCGAGAGCTTAGAGGGTATACTTCTGCGGCAAATGGTGCTGAAGGACTAATGCTGACGGCAGAAGAATTTATTGCCGAGGGCATTGTCAGCAACATCTTTTTTGTAAAAAACAACAGGCTCTATACCCCAGATCTTACAACAGGGATACTTCCGGGAATTACCCGGGAAATGGTAATGGAGCTGGCTCTTAGTGCAGGCCTTAGTGTTGAAGAAGGAACATATCACTGGGAGCAGTTAAAAGCTGCTGATGAAGTGTTTCTTACCAATTCCGTACAAGAAATCGTTCCTGTTACTGGGGTGTGGCACGGAGATGCAAGATTTACTATAGGTACTGGCCAGTGTGGAACAATTACTGCTGGCTTGATTTCATTATATAGAGATAGGACGGCGATTTCGAAATGAGACCAGTCCTCTTTAAGCGGACATACCGTTGTGGAAATACAGACTTGGAGTTAGGAAATCGAACATTGATTATGGGCATCCTTAATGTGACCCCGGATTCTTTTTCGGATGGAGGACTTTGGGATCATCCGGACAAAGCAGTTGAGCATGCGCTGCGTATGGCTGCAGAGGGTGCTGATATTATTGATATCGGCGGTGAATCTACTCGTCCTGGTCATCAACCGGTGGGACTTGAAGAGGAGTTAGCCCGTGTATTGCCTGTGATCGAGAGTATTCATAAGGCGGCACCTCACCTTCCGTTATCTATCGATACCTATAAAGCTGAAGTAGCCCGCCAAGCTATAGCTGCGGGTGCCCATATCATTAATGACATATGGGGTTGTAAGGCCGATCCGGAAATGGCGGCAGTGGCCGCTGCTGCTGACTGTCCTATTATTTTGATGCATAACCGGCAGGACCGTAATTATACGAATCTGAGTGCGGATATGTCGGCTGACCTTAAGGAAAGTATTGATCTTGCGGTAGCCGCAGGCGTTAAGCCGGCCAATATCATATTGGATCCAGGTATCGGCTTTGCTAAGGATTATAATGAAAACCTGCAGGCAATGACGCTTTTAGACGGGTTGACTGAGTTAGGTTATCCGTTGTTACTGGCGACTTCCCGCAAAAAATTCATCCGCACGGTACTTGATTTGCCGTCTGATGATGTTGTGGAAGGCACCGCAGCTACAGTAGCTTTTGGGATAGCTCAGGGTTGCCAGATCGTACGTGTACATGATGTATCTCTGATTAAACGAACGGTTAAGATGTGTGATGCGATGTTGTATGCTGCACCTCCAGTGGTGCGTGAATAGCTATATTTTACGAAAAAGGGCGGATTAATCATGGATAAAATGACAATGCATCGCATGGAATATTACGGATACCACGGTGTATTTGAGGAAGAACGTAAGCTGGGACAACGTTTTTACATTGATTTAGAGCTGGAGCTTGATTTGCAGGGTGCGGGCTTGAATGATGATTTGAGTCAAACCGTGAATTATGCTGAAGTTCATGAATTAGTCAAAAACATTGTCGAAATAAAGTCTTTTAAGTTGATCGAAGCTTTGGCAGAATATATTGCATCCTCCGTACTGGACACTTATACTGTTATCAATGCAGTAACGGTTAAGGTAACTAAACCCCATCCGCCTTTCGACATTCATTTTCAGGGAGTGACTGTAGAGCTGCGCAGAACTAGAAAGTGAGAACAAGGTCCATGAATATACATTCCACCTCTGAAGAATCAGAGGCTTATATTGCTTTAGGGGCTAATTTAGGTGACCGCGAGGGCACACTGTCAGAGGCTTTGAACAGACTGGACGCTCATGATGAAATATCGGTGGTCCGCTGCTCCAAAGTTTACGAGACAGAGCCAGTAGGTTATTTAGATCAGCCGCAGTTTCTCAATATGGCAGCAGCTTTGCGAACGACACTTGCGCCCGAGTCCTTGCTGGAAGTGATGTTGGGGATTGAAACGCAGTTGGGTCGTATCCGGGATATCCGCTATGGACCGAGAACGGTAGATTTGGATTTGTTGTGGGTTGAGGGTCAGGTGCTCGATACACCACATTTAACGTTACCGCATCCACGCATGTTAGAGCGTGCTTTTGTATTGTTTCCGCTCAGTGACATCGTTCCACAGAATGAACAATCTTCCGGACTTCGCAAGCTGATTACAGCAGCGCTTCAAGACATAGACGGGAAGGAAGGAATTCGGTTGTGGACAACAAGCGTTTGGGACGGAGGGTCAGGGCATTCCGTAAGCTAAAAGGGTATACTCAACAGGATCTTGCGGATCTTGCCGGAATTTCCTTGGCTGTGCTTGGTGCAGTCGAGAGGGGTAACAGACGATTAGAAGATCAAATTTTAGATAAAATTGCGAATGTCCTAGGGGTTACAACAGAAGAGCTTGTGGATCCCAACTCATAATTTCCAAGAATTAAAAGGCAGGAAGTGATACGAATGCTGAAGATTGGCGATATCGAGATGAAAAATCAGGTTGTTCTGGCACCTATGGCTGGCGTGTGCAATCCGGCTTTTCGTCTGATCGCTAAGGAATTTGGTACAGGTCTGGTCTGTGCGGAAATGGTAAGCGATAAGGCCATTATTCACGGAAATACACGTACTCGCGAAATGTTGTTTGTAGATGAACGGGAGAAACCGCTTAGTTTGCAGATTTTTGGCGGGGATAGAGAATCACTGGTGCAAGCAGCAAAAGTGGTTGATAAAGAAACCAATGCTGATATTATCGATATCAATATGGGATGCCCAGTGCCTAAAGTAACTAAATGTGATGCGGGAGCCCGCTGGCTTTTGAATCCCGACAAAATCTATGAAATGGTCTCTGCGGTTGTCGATGTTGTCGATAAACCCGTAACCGTGAAAATGCGGATTGGCTGGGATAGCGAGCATATTTTTGTCGAAGATAATGCGCGTGCGGTTGAACGTGCCGGGGGTAAGGCTGTCAGCGTACACGGTCGTACCCGGGAGCAGCTTTACACAGGCCATGCGGACTGGAACTATATCAAGATGGCAAAAGAAGCAGTTTCTATTCCTGTTATTGGCAACGGGGATGTTAATACACCTGAAGATGCTCGGGCTATGTTGGATCAGACTGGCTGCGATGGCGTAATGATCGGGCGTGGAGCACTCGGCAATCCTTGGATGTTGTATCGTACGATTCAATATTTGAGCACCGGCGAGCTTATGCCTGAACCTGGCTTGGATGAGAAGATTAAGGTTGCTATTCTTCATATGGATCGACTGGTAGCTCTTAAGGGAGAAGCTGTCGCTGTCCGTGAGATGCGTAAGCATATGGCCTGGTACTTAAAAGGCTTGAAGGCTGCCGCTAGAGTGAAGGATGTTCTCATGACAGAAACAAAACGCGATGGAATGGTGAGGATATTGAATGATTTTGTCGTTCAATTAAAGCATGAAGAAGAGAGCAAGGGCATTGAAATGTCTTCTTCTGCTGTATAATCACCTTTTTTCTGCTGATATTTGAACACATCTGACTTTATATGTGGTGTCATTGACATTTTGTAGCGGTTCCAATATAATTTCACAGTATAAAATCGCCGTTACAGTAAGAGCAATGCAGCAGGGAGGGTTCTTATCCTTCTAGATTAGCATATAGTATGGTGTTTTCAATAATTGTATACGACAGGAGAATCGGTTGAGATGAGCGATAAAGAAGTCATCCTTACGCCGGACGGGCTAAAACGTCTGGAAGATGAGCTGGAGACCCTCAAATCCGTAAAACGCCGTGAGGTTGCTGAACGGATTAAGGTAGCGATTGGCTACGGAGATATCAGTGAGAACTCGGAGTATGAAGACGCGAAGAATGAGCAAGCTTTTATCGAAGGACGCGTTCTAACTTTGGAGAAGATGCTTCGCAACGCGCGTATCATCAATAGCGACGAGATCGTTACTGACGTAGTAAGTATTGGTGTTACTGTAAGTGTCGAGGATTTGGAATATGGGGACACTATGGAGTATACGATCGTAGGTACAGCAGAGTCTGATCCACTGAATAACAAGATTTCCAATGAAAGTCCGGTAGGCAAAGCTATTATCGGGAAAAAAATAGGTACGGTTGTTGATGTTTCTACACCTGCAGGAGTTATTCAATATAAAATTCTCGATATCAGAATGAAGTAATATACAGACCTTAATGTCTGTCAATAGATGTGCTGCCGTATGTATTAGTCATTTCACTGTACATAGGTAGATAAGGGAACATGTTTGGGAAAGCTTCCTTAGGGAAGCTTTTTTCAAATCATCCAGAAACGATAGGTAAAACAAACTGCTTATATTTTGAGCTGGAACGGGACTGTCCTCTAACTATGGAGACGGAGCCGTTTCTTCTTGTGTATATGATATTACTGAGTTATAAGGGGATGAATCGCATGACCGAGGAAATGAACAATGTGGACAATGCAGAGAACGAACTTAGTGAGCTTTTGCAGATCCGCCGTGCCAAACTGGACGAGCTAAGAGGACTTGGTATTGATCCTTTCGGCAAAAAATACGAACGCACAGCTAACGCTGGCGACATCGTAGCTAAGTATGATGGACTTTCCAAAGAGGAATTGGACGAGCTTTCTGTTGAAGTAAGCATTGCTGGACGTATTATGGCAAAACGCGTTATGGGTAAAGCCAGCTTTGCACATATCCAGGACCTTAGTGGAAGAATTCAGCTTTATGTTCGTCAAGACAGCATTCCTGAAACTCAATACGCGGCGTTTAATGTTCTCGATCTGGGAGATATTATTGGCGTTCGTGGAACAGTATTCAAAACCAAAACAGGCGAGACCTCCATCAAAGTGCATAATCTCGAAGTCTTGTCCAAATCCCTGCTGCCACTTCCTGAGAAATATCATGGTCTTAAAGATGTAGAACTGCGTTATCGCCAGCGCTATGTTGATTTGATTATTAATCCGGAAGTTCAACAGACCTTTATTGCCCGTTCAAGAATTATTCAATCGATGCGTCGCTATTTGGATTCACTTGGTTATCTTGAAGTTGAAACACCTACACTTCATACGATCGCCGGCGGAGCAGCTGCGCGTCCGTTTATTACTTACCACAACACACTTGAAATGCAGCTGTATATGCGGATTGCTATCGAGCTTCACTTGAAACGCCTTATTGTTGGCGGTTTGGAAAAAGTGTACGAAATCGGCCGTGTATACCGTAACGAGGGAATGTCGACTCGTCATAATCCAGAGTTTACTATGATTGAGTTGTACGAAGCATATGCTGACTACAAGGACATCATGAATCTCACGGAGAATATGATTGCACATATTGCCCAAGAGGTATTAGGTACACAACTGCTGGATTACCAAGGCAAAGAGGTAAATCTGTCTCCAGGATGGCGTCGTGTAACTATGGTTGATGCTGTTAAAGAAGTAACCGGTGTTGATTTCAGTGTTCACATGACAGATGACGAAGCACAAGCTTTGGCAAAAGAACATCGTGTGCCTGTTGAGAAACATATGACGTTCGGTCATATCCTTAACGCTTTCTTCGAGCAATTTGTAGAGGAAACGCTAATTCAGCCAACCTTTGTAATGGGACACCCTGTTGAAATTTCACCACTTGCGAAGAAAAACGATGAGGATCCACGCTTTACCGATCGTTTTGAGCTGTTTATTGTGGGTCGTGAGCACGCTAATGCATTTAGTGAATTGAATGATCCGATTGACCAGCGTCAACGCTTTGAGGCACAGATCCAGGAGAAAGAGCAAGGTAATGACGAAGCTCATGAGATGGATGATGATTTCATCCGCGCCCTGGAATATGGTATGCCACCTACTGGCGGACTGGGAATCGGTGTAGACCGTTTGATCATGCTGCTTACCAATTCTGCATCGATTCGCGATGTATTGCTGTTTCCACATATGCGTAACCGTACTGAATAGTATCTATACAACACAGGGCTTAAGGGAGCTGTCTAAGGACAGTTCTCTTGGCTACTGTTGATTAGAAGCGGTGCTTTCACTTCATTGCTCCTATAGAATGTAGAGATTTAATATTAGTTTCAAAAAAACTCTTGCAATGCTTCTCCATACATGATATATTCTAAGTCCGGCCAAGAAATACACATGCCGAGCTCGAAAAAGAAATTGAAAAAAGAGCTTGACATTAAATAGCCGAACATGATATAGTATAAGAGTTGCTGCTGAGACATTAAACGGCGCCAACGAGAACTTGATCTTTGAAAACTGAACAACGAGTGAGTAGGAAATCACGTAAGTGATATCCAAAATTAGAGAATTAATTTTCTCGTCAGATGTTTCAAAATGAGCATATCGCTCTTTTCAATACTAATTGGAGAGTTTGATCCTGGCTCAGGACGAACGCTGGCGGCGTGCCTAATACATGCAAGTCGAGCGGAGTCATTTTGAAAGCTTGCTTTCAAAATGACTTAGCGGCGGACGGGTGAGTAACACGTAGGCAACCTGCCCTTCAGACTGGGATAACTACCGGAAACGGTAGCTAATACCGGATAATTTCTTTTTTCTCCTGAGAGAAGAATGAAAGACGGAGCAATCTGTCACTGAGGGATGGGCCTGCGGCGCATTAGCTAGTTGGTGGGGTAACGGCCCACCAAGGCGACGATGCGTAGCCGACCTGAGAGGGTGAACGGCCACACTGGGACTGAGACACGGCCCAGACTCCTACGGGAGGCAGCAGTAGGGAATCTTCCGCAATGGGCGAAAGCCTGACGGAGCAACGCCGCGTGAGTGATGAAGGTTTTCGGATCGTAAAGCTCTGTTGCCAGGGAAGAACGTCCGGTAGAGTAACTGCTATCGGAGTGACGGTACCTGAGAAGAAAGCCCCGGCTAACTACGTGCCAGCAGCCGCGGTAATACGTAGGGGGCAAGCGTTGTCCGGAATTATTGGGCGTAAAGCGCGCGCAGGCGGCTATTTAAGTCTGGTGTTTAAACCTTGGGCTCAACCTGAGGTCGCACTGGAAACTGGGTGGCTTGAGTACAGAAGAGGAAAGTGGAATTCCACGTGTAGCGGTGAAATGCGTAGATATGTGGAGGAACACCAGTGGCGAAGGCGACTTTCTGGGCTGTAACTGACGCTGAGGCGCGAAAGCGTGGGGAGCAAACAGGATTAGATACCCTGGTAGTCCACGCCGTAAACGATGAGTGCTAGGTGTTAGGGGTTTCGATACCCTTGGTGCCGAAGTTAACACAGTAAGCACTCCGCCTGGGGAGTACGGTCGCAAGACTGAAACTCAAAGGAATTGACGGGGACCCGCACAAGCAGTGGAGTATGTGGTTTAATTCGAAGCAACGCGAAGAACCTTACCAGGTCTTGACATCCCTCTGAATCTGCTAGAGATAGCAGCGGCCTTCGGGACAGAGGAGACAGGTGGTGCATGGTTGTCGTCAGCTCGTGTCGTGAGATGTTGGGTTAAGTCCCGCAACGAGCGCAACCCTTAACTTTAGTTGCCAGCAGGTAATGCTGGGCACTCTAGAGTGACTGCCGGTGACAAACCGGAGGAAGGTGGGGATGACGTCAAATCATCATGCCCCTTATGACCTGGGCTACACACGTACTACAATGGCCGGTACAACGGGAAGCGAAGCCGCGAGGTGGAGCCAATCCCATCAAAGCCGGTCTCAGTTCGGATTGCAGGCTGCAACTCGCCTGCATGAAGTCGGAATTGCTAGTAATCGCGGATCAGCATGCCGCGGTGAATACGTTCCCGGGTCTTGTACACACCGCCCGTCACACCACGAGAGTTTACAACACCCGAAGTCGGTGGGGTAACCCGCAAGGGAGCCAGCCGCCGAAGGTGGGGTAGATGATTGGGGTGAAGTCGTAACAAGGTAGCCGTATCGGAAGGTGCGGCTGGATCACCTCCTTTCTATGGAGAATCGTTCTCTGCAATGAGAACATTCAAATCGGAAGCTCAGCTTCCAAAACTCAGGTTTAGGCCTGTTACTCACTCGTTGCTCAGTTTTGAGAGTTTAAGCTCTCAGTAAGACTTGATCCTTGAAAACTGGATACCGAAACGAATTTGCGTTTTAGAACATCTTTTAGCAACTTGTGTAAACAAGTAAATGTTATTAGTGAGATGATTCCAAAAGAGAATGTCATCGTATGATATTTTCCTGCGGAAAAATCAAGGTTAAGCTAATAAGAGCACACGGAGGATGCCTAGGCGCCAGGAGCCGACGAAGGACGTGGCGAACAACGAAACTGCCTCGGGGAGCTGTAAGCAAGCTTTGATCCGGGGGTGTCCGAATGGGGAAACCCAGCTGTGGTAATTCGCAGTTACTCATACCTGAATACATAGGGTGTGTAGAGGCAGACCAGGGGAACTGAAACATCTAAGTACCCTGAGGAAGAGAAAACAATAGTGATTCCGTCAGTAGCGGCGAGCGAACGCGGAACAGCCTAAACCAAGGGGCTTGCCTCTTGGGGTTGTGGGACGTCTCACATGGAGTTACAAAGGAATATGGTAGGTGAAGAGGTCTGGAAAGGCCCGCGATAGAGGTAAAAGCCCTGTAACCTAAACTGTATTCTCTCCGAGACGGATCCCGAGTAGTGCGGGGCACGTGAAACCCCGTATGAATCCAGCAGGACCATCTGCTAAGGCTAAATACTACCTGGCGACCGATAGTGAAACAGTACCGTGAGGGAAAGGTGAAAAGCACCCCGGAAGGGGAGTGAAATAGAACCTGAAACCGTGTGCTTACAAAAAGTCAGAGCCCGATCTATGGGTGATGGCGTGCCTTTTGTAGAATGAACCGGCGAGTTACGTTTAACATGCAAGGTTAAGCCGAGAAGGTGGAGCCGCAGCGAAAGCGAGTCTGAATAGGGCGATTTAGTATGTGGACGTAGACCCGAAACCGTGTGATCTACCCCTGTCCAGGGTGAAGGTGCGGTAACACGCACTGGAGGCCCGAACCCACGTACGTTGAAAAGTGCGGGGATGAGGTGGGGGTAGCGGAGAAATTCCAATCGAACTCGGAGATAGCTGGTTCTCCCCGAAATAGCTTTAGGGCTAGCCTCGGTATAAGAGTAGTGGAGGTAGAGCACTGATTGGGTGCGGGGTCCGCAAGGATTACCAAGCTCAGTCAAACTCCGAATGCCATATACTTATTGCCGGGAGTCAGACAGTGAGTGCTAAGATCCATTGTCAAAAGGGAAACAGCCCAGACCATCAGCTAAGGTCCCCAAGTGTGTGTTAAGTGGGAAAGGATGTGGAGTTGCACAGACAACCAGGATGTTGGCTTAGAAGCAGCCACCATTGAAAGAGTGCGTAATAGCTCACTGGTCGAGTGACTCTGCGCCGAAAATGTAACGGGGCTAAACACACCACCGAAGCTATGGCTAGATGCTTTGCATCTGGGGTAGGGGAGCGTTGTGTAGGGGTTGAAGGTGTACTGAAAAGAGCGCTGGACACTACACAAGTGAGAATGCCGGTATGAGTAACGAAAAGATCAGTGAGAATCTGATCCGCCGAAAGCCCAAGGTTTCCTGAGGAAGGCTCGTCCGCTCAGGGTAAGTCGGGACCTAAGGCGAGGCCGAAAGGCGTAGTCGAAGGACAACAGTTTGAAATTACTGTACCACCGTAATCCGCTATGAGCGATGGGGTGACGCAGGAGGGTAGTGACGCGGACTGATGGATGTCCGTCTAAGCAGTGAGGCTGATGTGTAGGCAAATCCGCACATCATTAAGGCTGGGCTGTGATGGGGAGCGAAAATTGTAGTAGCGAAGGTCATGATCTCACACTGCCAAGAAAAGCCTCTAGCCAGGAGAAGGTGCCCGTACCGCAAACCGACACAGGTAGGCGAGAAGAGAATTCTAAGGCGCGCGGAAGAACTCTCGTTAAGGAACTCGGCAAAATGACCCCGTAACTTCGGGAGAAGGGGTGCCCCGGTAGTGTGAATAGCACGAGGGGGCCGCAGTGAAAAGGCCCAAGCGACTGTTTAGCAAAAACACAGGTCTGTGCGAAGCCGCAAGGCGAAGTATACGGGCTGACGCCTGCCCGGTGCTGGAAGGTTAAGGGGAGTGGTTAGGGGTAACCCGAAGCTATGAACCGAAGCCCCAGTAAACGGCGGCCGTAACTATAACGGTCCTAAGGTAGCGAAATTCCTTGTCAGGTAAATTCTGACCCGCACGAATGGCGTAACGACTTGGGCGCTGTCTCAACGAGAGATCCGGTGAAATTTTAATACCTGTGAAGATGCAGGTTACCCGCGACAAGACGGAAAGACCCCATGGAGCTTTACTGCAGCTTGATATTGAATTTGGGTACGATCTGTACAGGATAGGTGGGAGCCGTAGAAATCGGAGCGCAAGCTTCGGTGGAGGCGCCGTTGGGATACCACCCTGATCGTATCTAGGTTCTAACCTAGTACCCTAATCGGGTACGGGGACCGTGTCAGGCGGGCAGTTTGACTGGGGCGGTCGCCTCCTAAAGAGTAACGGAGGCGTTCCAAGGTTCCCTCAGAATGGTTGGAAATCATTCGCAGAGTGCAAAGGCATAAGGGAGCTTGACTGCGAGACCTACAAGTCGAGCAGGGACGAAAGTCGGACTTAGTGATCCGGTGGTACCGCATGGAAGGGCCATCGCTCAACGGATAAAAGCTACCCTGGGGATAACAGGCTTATCTCCCCCAAGAGTCCACATCGACGGGGAGGTTTGGCACCTCGATGTCGGCTCATCGCATCCTGGGGCTGAAGTAGGTCCCAAGGGTTGGGCTGTTCGCCCATTAAAGCGGTACGCGAGCTGGGTTCAGAACGTCGTGAGACAGTTCGGTCCCTATCTGTCGTGGGCGCAGGAAATTTGAGAGGAGCTGTCCTTAGTACGAGAGGACCGGGATGGACGTACCGCTGGTGCACCAGTTGTTCCGCCAGGAGCATGGCTGGGTAGCTACGTACGGACGGGATAAGCGCTGAAAGCATCTAAGCGTGAAGCCCCCCTCAAGATGAGATTTCCCAATTAGTAAGACCCCTTGAAGACGACGAGGTAGATAGGTTGGAGGTGGAAGTGCAGCAATGCATGGAGCTGACCAATACTAATCGGTCGAGGGCTTATCCTATACTTAGAATGCAGATTCGTTTCGGATTCAGTTTTCAGGCGATTAAGCCTGTAACACGCTTAGAAATTCATTGTCACTTCTGGTGATGAACCGAATTTCACGCGGCAGCGTCTGTTTCACAGACGCATGTTTGGTGGCGATAGCGGAGGGGTTCCACGCGTACCCATCCCGAACACGACCGTTAAGCCCTCCAGCGCCGATGGTACTTGGACCGAAGGGTCCTGGGAGAGTAGGACGTTGCCAAGCACACAAGACCACTGTTGAGTAATCGACAGTGGTCTTTTTGTTATATAAATAGAGAATTCATTAGGCTATATTTTGAAATACTATGATGGAGATAAGCGTGGGTAATAAGATGAGCAGAAATGCATTGTGGATTTTTTATACACTATATGTCCACTGAGCACGGACTAACGTCCAATAATTCGCTTACCCGGGGGCCGTTTTTTGAATACCTACTCTGATGATGTAATGTTCTTGACAGTCCAAATGCCCTTTGCTAAGATGGCAATAATATATTTTTGGATAAGCATCTCAAACCTTAATTGAAGATCTACACTTGTTCAGCCCCCAGATGTACAGAATTGTCTGTCGTGAATGGACTGGAGTCAAAGGTTCTTCTTTCATAAAGTTTGTAGGCGGGTATAATTTAAAACAACCGAGGAGGAATGACCCAGGTGTGGAAAGATAAGTTTGGTAAAGAAGGTCTAACTTTTGATGATGTGCTGCTGGTTCCGCGTAAATCTGAGGTACTGCCTAAAGAAGTGGATTTGACCACAGTTCTAAGTAAGAATGTGAAGTTGAATATTCCACTTATGAGTGCAGGGATGGACACAGTCACAGAAGCAGCCATGGCCATTGCAATTGCTCGTGAGGGTGGCATCGGGATTATACACAAGAATATGCCTGTAGAGCAGCAAGCGGAAGAAGTAGATCGTGTGAAGCGTTCCGAGAGCGGAGTTATTACGAATCCATTCTCACTTACGGCAGAACACATGGTATCTGATGCAGAGCTTTTAATGGGTAAATATCGCATTTCCGGAGTGCCGATTGTAGACAGTGACAATAAACTTGTCGGTATTCTAACTAATAGAGACTTACGCTTTATTCATGATTTCAATATTCAGATTAAAGAAGTTATGACACATGAGAATCTTGTAACAGCTGCTGTTGGTACAACCCTTCAGGAAGCAGAAGGTATCCTGCAACGTCATAAGATTGAGAAGCTTCCCCTTGTGGACGAGAATAATATTCTTAAGGGTCTCATCACCATTAAGGATATTGAAAAAGCTATTCAATTCCCTAACGGAGCCAAAGATGCACATGGCCGTCTACTTGTTGGAGCAGCTGTTGGTATCTCTAAAGACACGTTCGAACGTACTGCAGCATTAGTAAAAGCTGGTGTAGATCTGATCGTCGTCGATTCTGCACATGGTCACCACATTAATATTATTGAAGCGGTTCGCCAAATTCGTGAGTTGTATCCTGATCTTACGATTGTTGCTGGTAACGTAGCTACAGGCGAAGCAACCCGTGAACTTATTGAAGCTGGTGCATCTGTAGTTAAAGTAGGTATTGGACCAGGATCGATCTGTACAACACGCGTTATCGCTGGTATCGGCGTACCTCAGGTTACAGCCATTTATGATTGTGCGACAGTTGCTCGTGAGTATGGAATTCCTATTATCGCTGATGGCGGTATTAAGTATTCTGGGGAGATCACAAAGGCTATCGCAGCTGGTGCTCATGCTGTAATGATGGGAAGTATGTTTGCGGGTACAGAAGAAAGCCCAGGGGAATCTGAGCTCTATCAAGGCCGTAAATTTAAAGTATATCGTGGTATGGGCAGCATGAGTGCCATGAAACAAGGCAGTAAAGACCGTTATTTCCAAGATGATGATAAAAAGCTCGTTCCTGAAGGAATTGAGGGACGTATTGCTTTTAAAGGGCCTCTTTCTGACACTGTTCATCAATTGATCGGCGGATTGCGCTCAGGTATGGGCTATTGCGGTACGAAGTCATTGGAAGAACTGCGTAACGATACTTCTTTCATTCGCATCACAAGTGCTGGACTTCGTGAGAGCCACCCGCATGATGTGCAAATTACAAAAGAAGCACCAAACTATTCCGTATAATGGACTAACCGTATTATTTTTTGGACAGACAGGACTATTTCGTCCTGTCTGTCTTTTTTTGCGGGTACCCCTGTGTTAGAATAGAACAAGCTATTGATATGAGGTTTAAAGGAGAGTCGTAATCATTGAAGCACAAACGAAAATTTAATGGTAAGCAAATTGTAATTAAGACAGCGACTGTAGGTCTGCTTTTAAATATGTTAATGAACCCAGTAATTCCAGCATTGGCTGAAGCGGGCAAAACTCCGGTTACAACCGAAGGTGCCGCAACTACTACTGAAACTGCACCCAAGACCAACGCAGTTAAGATCCCTTCTGTGGAATCTCTTAACTTGGAATTGAGTTCTGCTATTCTAATAGAACCAACTACAGGCCAAGTACTTATGGCTCTAAATCCAGATACACCACTCCCACCTGCGAGTATGACCAAGATGATGACTGAATATCTTGTATCTGATGCCGTGAAAAAAGGAGACATCTCTTGGGATCAGAAAGTTATCATTCAAGAGAATGCTTCCAAACAGGTCGGATCACGAATTTTTCTGGCAGCTGGAGATGAACATACGGTTAAAGAGCTATACATAGCGATGGCCGTAGGATCGGCGAATGATGCCACAGTTGCTTTGGCAGAATTGGTATCGGGTTCAGAAGAACAATTCGTAGAACTAATGAATCAGACTGCACAGAAGATGGGCATGAAAAATACCTATTTTATTAACTCAACTGGACTTGATCGGGCAGACATGCCGAAGAAATTCCGTCCTGATCTTGATAAAGAGACTGTAATGTCAGCTAGAGATGCAGCTACTCTTGCTAAATTTATAGTTACTGACCACCCGGACTTCACTGAATTTACAACGATTCAGTCTTATAAATTCCGTGATCGGGATACAGCGCCGATCATTAACTACAACTGGATGCTGGAAGCTAACAAAAGTATTCCCAACTTTAAGGCATATGCTTATCCAGGTCTAGATGGACTGAAGACTGGCCATACCACAAATGCAGGTAACTGCTTTACCGGTACTGCTGTGCGTGATGGAATGCGTCTAATCAGTGTTGTTATGGGTGCTAACTCGGAGGCACATCGATTCACAGAAACAAAAAAAGTGCTCGACTACGGATTTAACAACTTTGAAATTAAACAGGTTGTAGCTCCGAAGGCTGTTATTGCTGGCACGGAAACAGTTCCGGTACTGAAAGGCAAGAATAAAGATGTTTCTATAGTTACTGATGAAGGAGTTTCTTTCATTGTTCCTAAGGGAACTGTTTCTCCTGAAGTTACTACAACTGTTGTAACAAATGACCCTGCAACTTTGGTTGCTCCTATTGCTCAGTCCTCTAAAGTAGGTAAAGTTACTTATTCCTACAAGGCTGAAGGCATGCAAGCGGCACAGGAGAAAACAGTTAATCTGATCACTGTAGAGGAAGCTGAGAAAGCTGGCTGGTTCAAGTTGTTCCTTAGAGCGATTGGCGATTTCTTCGGTGATTTATTTTCAGGGATCAAGAACTTGTTTTAATGCAGTTTGGTGTCGAAATCAGCAGTAAATCCGAGTAAATGGGTTGTAGATTTCCCTTCATTGGGGTAAAATTACAAGTTAGATTAAGATAGATCATTCGGGGGGTTAGGACATGGAAACAGGTACATCGCGAGTTAAAAGAGGCATGGCAGAAATGCAAAAAGGCGGCGTCATTATGGACGTCATGAATGCAGAGCAAGCAAAAATTGCTGAGGCTGCTGGTGCAGTTGCTGTTATGGCTCTGGAACGCGTACCTTCTGACATTCGCGCAGCTGGCGGTGTAGCACGGATGGCCGATCCTACAATTGTAGAAGAGGTTCTCAAAGTGGTAAGTATCCCTGTTATGGCTAAGGCTCGTATCGGCCATTATGTAGAAGCGAAAGTTCTAGAATCTTTGGGTGTTGATTACTTGGATGAGAGTGAAGTTCTTACTCCTGCTGATGAAGTATTCCATATTGATAAACGTGAGTTCACCGTTCCTTTTGTATGTGGAGCGAAGGATCTGGGAGAAGCATTGAGACGTATTAACGAAGGTGCCTCCATGATCCGTACAAAAGGTGAACCAGGAACAGGCAACATTGTTGAGGCCGTGCGTCATATGCGCTTTATCAACAGTCAAATCCGTAAAGTAACGAATTTGTCCAAGGACGAGCTATATAATGAAGCAAAGAACCTGGGAGTTTCCTATGAGCTGTTGCTCGAAGTTCATGAGCTTGGCAAACTGCCGGTTGTTAACTTTGCCGCTGGGGGTGTAGCTACTCCTGCCGATGCTGCTCTTATGATGCATTTGGGTGCTGATGGTGTATTCGTAGGCTCGGGTATTTTCAAATCGGACAATCCTGAGAAATTTGCGCGTGCGATTGTTGAAGCCACTACACACTATACTGATTACAAACTGATTGCTGAAGTATCCAAGAACCTTGGTGCACCAATGAAGGGGATTGATATTGCAACTCTCACCCCGGCTGAACGTATGTCGGAGCGTGGCCGTTAATAGAGAGAAGGTTGTAGGATGAAGATAGGAGTATTGGCGCTTCAAGGCGCTGTTACGGAGCATATTGTTAGTATAGAGAAGACCGGTGCAGAAGGCGTGCCTATCAAGCGTGTGGAGCAGCTAGAAGAAGTTGAAGGCCTGATTATCCCCGGCGGAGAAAGTACAACGATTGGAAAGCTAATGCGGAAATATGGTTTCATAGAAGCCATCCGTGATTTTTCTGATCAGGGCAAGCCTATTTTTGGCACATGTGCGGGTATGATCGTGCTGGCCAAAAAAATTGCCGGTGGTGAACCGGGGCATTTGGAGCTGATGGATATTACCGTAGCCCGGAATGCATTCGGCCGCCAACGGGAAAGCTTTGAATGTGATCTGGAGGTTAAGGGCATTGATGAGCCGGTTCGTGCTGTATTTATACGTGCACCGCTTATCAACGAGGTAGGACCGGGAGTTGATGTGCTTACAGTCTATAATGATGAGATTGTAACCGCGCGCGAAGGGAACTTGCTGGTGTCTTCTTTTCATCCAGAACTGACCGATGATTTCAGACTGCACCAATATTTTGCCGATATGGTAGAGGCGAATATGGAAGTCCAACAACAAAATTGCATATAAAGAACATCCTGACTCTTTCAAAGCTGTAATCAGCATTTTGAAAGAGTTTAGGCTGTTTTCAGGAGGGAAACATTGTGTTAGATGTAAAAATACTACGTAGTGATTACGCAAGAGTGGAAGAGGCTTTAGAAAAACGGGGCAAATCGCTGGACTTAATTGCTGATTTTCCACAACTTGATTTGCGTCGACGTGAATTACTGCAAGAAACCGAAGGTCTTAAGAACCGTCGTAATACAGTTTCGGGTGAAGTAGCGAAAAAGAAAAAGAACGGCGAGCCAGCAGATGATCTAATTACAGAAATGCGTACAGTATCTGACCGAATTAAAGAGCTTGATGACGAAGTACGTGAACTGGAAGCTCAGATTGCTGATCTTACTATGAATATCCCTAATATTCCTCATGATTCAGTTCCAGTAGGGAAGTCTGAGGATGATAACGTTGAATTACGCCGCTGGTCGGAGCCCAAAGAGTTCGGATTCACTCCGAAATCACATTGGGAGCTTGCGCAGCAGCTTGATATTATTGATTTCGAAGCTGCAGCAAAGGTTACAGGATCCCGGTTTGTTTTCTATAAAGGACTTGGAGCACGTCTAGAACGGGCGCTGATTAACTTTATGATGGATCTTCACAGTGGTGAGCATAACTATGAGGAAATGCTGCCGCCTTACATTGTGAACAAAGACAGCCTGTATGGTACAGGACAACTGCCTAAATTCGAAGAGGATCTGTTCAAGCTGCGGGATACCGAATACTATTTGATTCCTACAGCTGAAGTACCTGTAACGAACTACTATCGCGAAGAGATTTTGACGGCAGCTGACCTGCCTAAATACCATGTAGCTTACAGCTCTTGTTTCCGTTCTGAGGCGGGCTCGGCGGGCCGTGATACTCGCGGTTTGATTCGCCAGCATCAATTCAACAAGGTAGAGTTGGTGAAGCTCACCACCCCTGAATCCTCCTATGAGGAATTAGAAAAAATGACAGCAGACGCTGAACGTGTGCTGCAGCTGTTAGGACTGCCTTATCGTGTACTTGGGTTATGTACGGCTGATATGGGCTTTACATCGGCTAAGACGTACGATTTGGAAGTGTGGTTGCCTGAGAGTGGGATGTACCGTGAGATCTCCTCTTGCTCAAATACAGAAGACTTCCAAGCACGCCGGGCAAATATTCGTTTCCGTAAGGATCCAAAATCGAAGCCTGAATTTGTTCATACGCTGAACGGCTCTGCTTTGGCTGTTGGACGTACGGTTGCTGCAATTCTTGAGAATTATCAGCAAGAGGATGGCAGTGTTCTGATTCCAGAATGCCTACAACCTTATATGCGCAATGTAAAATCGATACAACCAAAAACTATTTAAAGATATAGTTGCTTTTTCTTTGCATTGTATGGTACAATCCTAATGCATGTGAAATTTAAATGCATTTGGAGAGGTACCGAAGCGGTCATAACGGGGCGGTCTTGAAAACCGTTAGGGTGCAAGCCCACATGGGTTCGAATCCCATCCTCTCCGCCATTCCTTTATGAACTTAAAGAATAATTAGATAGAAACCGTTCCCTCTGGGGGACGGTTTTTTTGTTTTGTTTGGTAGACCTAGTTCTATTGAGAATAAAAAGCTTCATTTCTCCGCAATGTATTAGAGAAGGAGGATGATCATAATCATGGATAGATCATTAGAAGTTGATCAGCATAAGCTTGTCTCAGCCTGGCAGGAGCGTTTGCCGGCGTTGATGGATGATGGGGATAGTTTCAGTGTGCTGGCAGATAATGGGGATCCGAATAGCTTGCTGATTCATTTTAATGCGGCAGGTCATCAAGGCTATTCACTGGATTTTCGCTGCAAGTATGTAGATAGCAGAGAAGTGGCAGTGGATCTGCTGGATGTGGAACAGAGCGGTCTCCATATTGATGAGCGTAGTGATGCCGTACAGCAGTTGGCACAGCAATACTCACGGCAAATTCATGAATGTGCTCAGGCTCTTCAGAACTTGACCAATCCTTAGGAGGAATGAAAATGTCGAAACCAAAAAGTATCCCTGTTCCTGGGGCAGAGCCAACAAGTGGTGAGCGGAGAAAAGACCATGCTCCTTCAGGTCCAGAACCGCTTTCAGGTTCTAAAAAGGTGAAACAAGCGAACCATGTTGACCACCATAATCCACAAGGTTAACAAATAAAAACGTTAAGAATTTTAAAGAAGTGTTTCTTGATTTTTACAAATGGTTTATCATAGGAGGGGGAGAGATTTCTTTTACAATGGGAGAGGAGAACAATAATGAACAAAAAGTGGGGTTTGTCGGCCGCTGCATTGCTGCTTACAGCAGCAGTAATTCTGCCGGGATGTGCAAGTAAACAGGAGGCGCCAAAAGAGGCCTTAAAATCAGCCGCTACTAAAGCGACTACAATGTCATCTTATGAGATGAAGAGTAAATTCACGATCAACGATCTTACGATCGAGACTTCTGACGCTGAATCTGCTGCAATGACTACACAGGTACTTAGTATGCTTAAGAATGCTGATATTACCATTGATGGGGTATATCAAGCTGAGCCAATGCAGACAGAACTAACTATGGTTCTGAATCTGAAAGGCGATATGAGCATGAGCTTTAATGTTCCTATGGTAATGACTGCCGAGAAGTTGTATGTTAAGATTCCATCTATTCCTTTCGTACCGATTCCTGAGACGATCCTCAATAAGTTTGTAGAGGTTGATCTGAAGGCGTTGGCAGAGCAGGAGGGTGCAGAATTTAACCCAAGTACGATGGATACTCAAAAAATGCAGAAGCTGTCTAATGAAGTGGTGGACACTGTCCTAGCTGAATATGACGAAGAAAAATATTTTAACGAGATTGATCCCAAAGATGCTAATTTACCAGAAGGTGTGGAAGCTAAACAAGTCGTTCAGTTCCAAGTGACTAACGATAATGTTAAAGAAGCAATCACTATCTTGGTGAATAACGCCCTGCCTAAAATCATTGATATCGTAAGCAAGGAAGAATACAAGGATATGCTGCAGATTAAAGATGCAGATCTAGCTAAGGCTAAAGAAGAACTGACATCAGGTGAAGCTAGAACTGAATTGGATAAGGGCTTAGCTGATCTTGATAAGTACCTTACCATCAACCAGTTCCACTATAATACTGCGATCGATAAAGATGGATACGCTGTGTATCAGGATTTATTGATGGATGTTAAAGTAAATGATCCGGAAGATGGCACAAAAGTGGCCTTCTCAGTAAATGGAACGGGCCAATACAGTAAAATCAACGAGAAGCCGGTATTCAAGATTGGTATCCCTCAAGGTGATGATGTAATTACAATGGATCAACTTGGAGAAGAATTCGGTGGTATGGGAACTTATTAATCCCAGTTAGCAAGATTAAGACCCGCATGATGCGTATATTATACGCCCATGCGGGTCTTTTTTTAGGAAAAAAAGTAGCACTCATTCCTGCGACAATGCAGAATCTTATTTCCGTTCCTCAGTCAGCACATCTTCGGTTAAGATTGCGTAGGTTTGGTGATCCTGCCACTGTCCATTTATTTTAAGATACTGACGGGCGATCCCTTCAGGTTTGAACCCACTCTTCTCCAGGACTCTTCGGGAAGCTTCATTATGCAATAAAATAGCTGCTTGAACTCTATGTAGACCTAAGGCCCGGAACGCATAGCCGAGGACTAATCCGACTGCTGCTGTCATATAACCTTGTCCTTGCATCCGATGATCCATTAAATATCCTAAATCAGCATATTGTGCTATACCTCGTGAGACGTTGGACAATGTGATCTGTCCGATTAGCTGTCCATCCAGCAGATAAATGCCGAACATATAAGCTCTGTCCTGTAGGGCGTCCTCAATACGCTGATTGATGATCTGTTGTTGACTCTCCAGGGTAAAGAAGTGCTCATCACGTTTTGGCTCAAACGGTTCATGGGTTACCCGGTTATTTAAACGAAGCTCCAGCAGGCTCTGTGCATCCTTAAGCTCAAGTGGAGAAATATAGATGCCTTGAGAGGTATGATATAGAGTAAGGGTCATTTAGGAGTCCTCCTTTTGTTTTATTGGCTTTTTACGTAAACGGCGAAAGAAGGAGGTGAGTAGATCTGCACATTCTTCTTGTAAAACACCCTGTATTACCTCAGTTCTATGATTAAATCGCGGCTCTTCAAGCAAGTTCATGAGGGTGCCGGCACATCCAGCTTTAGGGTCAGGCGTTCCATATACCGTGAGAGGCACTCTGGACTGCACTATTGCTCCTGCACACATCGGACAAGGTTCTAGGGTGACGTACAGCTGGCAATCCAGCAGACGCCAAGAATTTATGACATTGCTGGCCTCACGAATGGCTACCATCTCAGCATGGGCTGTCGAATCCATTGTCGTTTCTCGTAAATTGTATCCACGTCCTATAATTTCACCATGTCGAACAATGACAGCGCCAATAGGAACCTCACCTAATGCCTCAGCTTTACGTGCTTCTGCGATCGCCTGCCTCATCCAATATTCATGAACCGCTTGTATATCTTCTGGCGATTCACTGGCTTTAATATTCAAGATCATCTTCCCTTCTTCTATAACCATTGTACAACGAACAAATATTCGTTCTTAACAAAATGTGCATAACTCTGTGGATAACAGCCTACTTATACACATTTTTGTACACACCGGACTTTAATAATTTGTTTATATGTGCATAAGATGTGGATGGTTTCTTATATATTGTAGAGAAACACCTTTTGAATTTCAATATTTGGTGAATTAATAGGCTTGTTTTAAATGTCCTTTTCAAATGAGGGGGCAAAAGGTATGATGTTTATTATAGGCTCCGCAAGGATTTACCAGTGGATAAGAGGTGAATAACAGTTTGTCCATAAAGACAAAACTATCTGCTATTATTTTTGGAGCGGTACTGCTAATTTTAGCATTGAATCTGACATTTAACCTTTATGCCGCTCAGAATAATCTAAGAAATGAAAACGTAAATAATATGCAGATCACCGCTATGCAAATGGCTGTTTCTGTAGAACAAAGTAACTATAGCTCTAACTATGTAGAATATCAAATCGCGCATAACTTAAGAATGGCTGCCATCTTTGCCTCTAAGGAATTGGGTCCGGATTATAAGAATATAACCAACGTTCAACTAAAGGCCCTAACTTCCAAGTTGGGCGTGTCTAATATTTCAATTCTGGTAAAGACTGATAATGATATCGTGGTGACAAGGGCATCAAATCCGATTGATATTGGAATGTCCACTCAAGGTTGGGGTTACTGGTACCTTGCCCTTTTGGAGTTATTTGATAATCAGGAAGTCACTGTGGGACAAGGTCAGGCATTGGATCATTTTTGGTCAGGCCCATTTGAATATTCAACCTACAATCCCGATTTCATTGAGAAGTGGGGTTATTATCATGATGAAGCAAGTAACTACATCATTAATCCTGTTATTCTCAATACTGCGGCTAGTGAATATGTCAAAATCACCAATCCCGATCAAATTGTAGAGCGAACCAAAGAAGTTAATCCAGGGATTTTAGAGCTTACAGGATTTAATCCAACAACATTTGGTTTAGCGAGTATGGCGGGCGATGGAAGCGATGCATTTAAAAAGAAACTTGGCAACCGCCCAATTAAGTTCGGTACCTATACTTATGGTAATGTGGAGCAAGATAAAGCGGCCATTCTATTAGCTCAGCAGAAGCAGAAGCCAGTTACACTGGAGACGAGGGTACATGGGAAAAGAGTGCTCAAAAGCTTCATTCCTATTCAGAATCCTAAAATGGAGCCTTACGTAATCGGTGTAGTTTTGGATTATTCTGTGATTTCATCCGTAGTTCATGAACAATTAGCCAATTATTTGACTACGTCTCTGTTGTTGCTGGCATTATTTTTGCTATGTAGTTACATACTTTCAGGTTTTATTACTCGTCCAATTCAGGCTATACTTGCCAAAGTCAATGATGTAGCGCGAGGTAAGTTCGAACCTCCATTAAAGGTAACCTCTCGTGATGAGTTAGGTCAATTAGCCTTGCGGATTAACGCTATGACTTCTCATCTTATGCAACGCACCAATCGTCTCAAGCAGACGCTAGAAGAGAACCGGGCGGTTAAGGAACATTTGGAATCCGTAATTAACGGTACGTCTGATGCGATTCATACGTTGGATATGGAGGGACGAATCACTAGCACTAACAGGGCCTTTGAGGAGCTGTATGGATGGAGTGCAACAGAAGTGATAGGCAATATGCCATATCTTGTACCCGCGACAGCGCTTAAGCAAGAGGAAGAGCGGCTTGACGCGTTAAGAAATGGTGCAGTTCTGCCGCCGATCGAGACAGTGAGACTTAAACGGGACGGATCATTAGTTGAGGTTAGCGTTAGTACCTCGATAATTCGAGATGAAGAGGGTTACCCCCATTCCTTTATTCACGTTTCTCGTGATATGACGGAACGCAATCGAATGGAGGAGCTGCTTAGACGCTCTGAGAAACTAACTACAGTCGGCCAATTGGCCGCAGGAGTAGCTCATGAGATTCGTAACCCTCTTACCACATTAAAAGGATTTCTACAGCTTCAACAGGAGAAGGAGCTCTTGGTTCCGCTTCATGTAGAGCTGATGTTATCCGAGCTGGAGCGGATTAATCTTATTGTCAGTGAATTTTTAATCCTGGCTAAGCCGCAAGCCGTTCATTTTCAGGAAAAAGATCTTCGCTACATATTAGGTGATGTAGTTTCTCTATTGGATAGTCTGGCTCATCTACATGATATTCAATTTAGTACGAAATTCTCTGAACAACCTGCTACTGTACATTGTGAAGAGAACCAGCTGAAGCAGGTATTCATTAATATTGTTAAAAATGCAATTGAGGCTATGCCTGAGGGTGGCGTCATTTCAATGGAACTGTGGAACTCTGTGGATTGCGTCTTTATAGTAATCAAAGATCAGGGTGAAGGGATTCCAGAGGACGTGCTGCCTAAGCTGGGTGAACCGTTCTTCACGAATAAGGAATCGGGGACTGGTCTTGGGTTAATGATTAGCCAGCGTATTATTCAGGCTCATAAGGGTCATTTGGAAATACAAAGTGAAGTTGGCCGGGGGACAACCGTTATGATTAAGCTGCCTGCAGCTGGAGGGGGTACACCTTGGCTTAACATTAAGGATGAACGGAGTGAAGAACAACGTGAGAATTAATAAATTCATCAGTGAGACAGGGTACTGTTCACGCCGAGAAGCAGACAAGCTTGTGGATGCCGGCAGAGTTACGATCAACGGAGAGCCTGCTGTGCTGGGCAGTCAGGCTGTTCCGGGCGATGATGTGCGAATAGATGGTATAGCGCTTGAAACCTCAAGCCAGACGGTCTACATTGCTCTAAACAAGCCGGTAGGGATTACATCAACCACAGAACAGCATATCAAGGGGAATATTGTCGATTTTGTAGGTCATCATGAGCGTATATTCCCGATTGGTCGTCTCGATAAGGATTCGGAAGGATTAATCCTGCTTACCAATGATGGCGACATCGTTAATAAAATTTTGCGGGCGGAAGGCCGGCATGAAAAAGAATACGTGGTTACCGTGGACAGACCCATTACGCCTTCTTTTATTACCGGCATGTCCAGCGGTGTGAAAATATTAGGCGAGAAGACGCTGCCCTGTGAGGTAACGCGTATTACGGAGCGTGTCTTCCGTATTATTTTGACAGAGGGCAAAAATCGCCAGATTCGTCGTATGTGCAGCGCTTTTGGGTATGAGGTTCGAAAGCTGCAACGCATTCGGATTATGAATATTCGCCTGGGGGCATTGCAAACGGGAGAATGGCGTGAGCTGTCTGCTGATGAGAAGAAAGAGCTTGGAGCTACGCTGAACTACGAGTTACTGTAGGAGTGTCATTACAATAATACAGTTCCATATAGAATGTAGTACTGCAACAAAAAAAGAGCTGTCCGGGGTCTAAGACCTTTGGACAGCTCTTTTTATTACCTTACGAAATCACTTATTCAGCAGAGGGAACAATCCCTGTAAACTCTTTGGTTTCTTGATATTTTCGAATAATGGAAACCTCTACCCGGCGATTCTTGCTTCGACCGGTAGCTGTGTCATTATCGGAAATAGGATGATACTCGCCGTATCCAATCGCACTAAATTTGCGTGGATTTAAATTCGTGTTCTGCAGCAAAATCTTCATGAACTGAAGTGCCCGATCCGCACTCAGATCCCAGTTGGATGAATAGTTGCTATTAGAAATCGGAATATCGTCGGTGTGCCCCTGCACTACTACATCATAATCCGGGAATTGCTGCAGCATCGTTGAGATGGATTTAGCTAATTGCCGCGAATCATCCTTAACAATGGCTTGGCCAGAAGCGAACAATGCGTTATCACTGATCGTAATCATTAGCTGAGATTGATTAAGCTTCGTACTGAGCAGATCAGTTAGGCCGTTGCTCTTAATATATTGATCGAATTGTTTCTTAAGCTTCTCTAAATCCTCTTGTTCCTTTTGTCGTAGCTTTGCCATTTCTGCTTCTTCAGCTTTCTTGGAAGTAGAGCTACCCATCTTATCATTTTTCCCTAGATCTTCTTGAGTCTTACTAGGCATTGCTGCCCGCTCTTCAAGAATACCTGTACCGCCATTAAGTGCGGAACTGAAGGCCTGACTCATCTCTTCAAATTTCTTGGCATCCGTTGCACTCATAGAATACATAACGATGAACAGAGCCACCAGAAGAGTCATGAGGTCGGAGTATGGTAACAGCCACGATTCATCGGCATGTTCTTCATGCTCTTCGTGTCTAGTCTTTTTGCTCACCTGATCCACCGTCCTTCTCATTTAACTTAACGCGTTGCGAAGGTGTTAGGAATACAGCAAGCTTCTGATTGATGGCAATAGTAGATACACCGGACTGTATGGACAAAAGACCTTCGACCATCATCATTCGAACTTCGATTTCTTGTTTGGAGAGACGTTTCAGCTTATTAGCAATAGGATGCCATAATACGTAACCTGTAAAGATACCAAGCAATGTGGCGATGAAGGCAGCCCCGATTGCCGCAGCCAGTTTGTTCATATCACTCATATCAGCCAGAGCGGCGATGAGACCGATAACCGCCCCGAGCACCCCGAGGGTAGGAGCATACATACCTGCCTGTGAGAAAATGAGGGCTCCTGCTTTATGTCTATCCTCTGTGGCGTGGATATCCTCCATGAGGACATCGCGGACAAAATCCTGATCATTTCCATCAATAATCATCCGCATGCCGTTTCTGAGGAAGTTATCTTCTATTTCATCGACCTTTGATTCTAGAGCCAACAGACCTTCACGCCGTGTGATAGAAGCCCATTCCATGAACATAGTGATTAATTCGGGTTTACTGATTAATTTCTTTTTGATAAAAATCATTTTGAACAGACTTGGAATCTTTTTGACCTCGTTGAAAGGAAAGGCCATGAAAATAGAAGCTGCCGTACCCACCAAGATAATAACGTAAGCAGCGGGTGTGGCCAAAGCATGAAGTGGAGCGTGCTTGAGGATCATGCCCCAGATTACAGCAACCAAACCAAAAATTAAACCAATTATTGTTGAAATTTCCATTTTGCACCTCGTCCGTGAGATTTAAGATGTGTTCCGACAATGCCGCGTATATCATCCTTGAAACAGCGGCAGGGCACTCTGTGCGAAACCGAATTAACGTATATTCTTATTTATCGACATCATTCGGTTTTTTGTGAAGTCATTTTTTCGGCTATAATGGATAAGGTAAGTAATTATTCATCTGTGAAGAAAACGGAGTGATATACGTGGGTGTAAAGCATGGTAGAGATTACGGTGAAATTCTAACCGATTTGACCGAAGCCGTCGGACGAATTTCCGATGGATATTTATTTTTTGAGATGGATCCGGACGAGTGGCAGGAACTACCCCAAGAATCAAAGCTGGAGGTATGGGAAGCATTGGCTGAGGATCTTTTCTTCGCGCTGGGTAATGAACCTATGATTGAAGTGGGGAGCGGCGTAATTATTTACGATAAGGACACTCACCGCATTAATATTTTAGTTGGCGAAGAGGATTTGGCTTCAGTAGTTTTGATTTAGGCAGAGGAGACGTCTGGACTTAATTTGCCCGTAGTTAGTAGCCCGTGTTAAAATTGATAAAGCCGAGTTATAATCGCTGGGATTTGTGAATACATTTAATCGAAAATATCGCCTTTATCCTGGCACATCCCTTGGACCTCAGAAGCTAAGGGATGTTTTGTTTAACGCCTAAGACAAGTAAAGGGAACTACGCACTTTACTGCAATTTTTTGTAAGGGAGGAAACGAATTGTTATTTACGGAAGAGGAACTGCGTGAGGAGATCACCAAGCTGGAGGGCTGGAAACTGGAAGATAATGTTATGGTGCGAAAATATATGTTCAGCCAATATATGAAGGGCATTGCGTTCGTTGATGAAGTAGCCACGATTTCAGAAGCCTTCGATCACCATCCACATATTACGATTGATTATAAAACAGTTACCCTGCGCCTGAAATCTAATGAAGAAGATGGGATTACAGCTCTAGATCTTCGAGAGGCGCATGAATTTAATGAAGCCTTTGAAAAAAATCATTAGTTTAGCCAAAATCATAAAATAAACGCCCGTGCACAGATAGTCACCTATCTCATACACGGGCGTTTTTGGTTGCTTGGCTGGTTACTTTTTCTCTGAGAGCCAGAGTGCGACGTTGGCGATCTCTTCAGGAGCTAGCTTCTCCTTAAAGGAAGGCATTTGGCCACGTCCTTTGGTGACGATGCTGTAGATTTCCTCAGCGTCATGCTGACCGCCTTCATTCTGAAGACTTGGTCCAACTCCACCTTGAAGCTGATCGCCGTGACAGGTGATACAGCTGGCTTTCACGGTTGCTTCTGCCTTTGCCGCGTCCAGTTGAACTACCGGCATCGTGGGCTTATTTTCTTCTGCTACCTCTTCTTTACCCGGAAGTGTAAACATGAGTACTACCGCAAAGGCACAGGCGGCAAAAAACAAACCGCTCATGATCCATTTCTGCATCCCAATTCGTCCCTTCTATGTAAGCTGCTCCCTACATTATAGCTTATGGTGAAGCGTTATCATAGGGTTTGTGACAAAAAAATGAACGAGAATACAATCATTCTTATGAAATATCTGGTATTTAATATCATTTGTCATAGACCATGCAATAAAAAGGTTTGTCTCCTGTAGGTGTGCGGCGTTCATACGTATCTGTAATCGTAAATCCACATTTTTGATAAGTTCGAATGGCGCGTTGGTTCCAGGTCAGGACTTCCAGATCTATCTCACGATCAGGATAACGATTCAAGGCTGTCTGGACGATGGCATCTACGAATAGTTTGCCTAAACCATGGCCGCATAGATCGGGGCGCATCCCAACTCCTAAACGGACGACTCCTTCCATCGGGAACAACTGTGCGAATCCGCACAAAACCTCATTTTCATTTAATATGGAGATATATTGTTCCTCCCGGAGCTGCGGATCACCAAACTCGATGCCAAGAGCCTGCATCTGCTCCCACGGCATCCAGCCATAAATATTATATGGGGGCGTATAGCTCCACTTACAAATAGCTTCTCCGTGAATTGCCTCCATAGGAACAACATGAAAAGTTACCGAGGGATTTATCATAAGGTCAACGATCTCCTTTCACGAGGACATTGCTATATTACTAATTATATACAAAATGGGGGAGGTTCGACTCAGAAACTTTATATGAGGGGGAATGTTTTACAAATTATGAGAGGGGTAAATAAGTAATAAGACAAAAAAACAAGCTCTCCTCCAAGAGTACCTTGGAAAAGAGCCTATGTACGTTATTTATTGCACATCATCATTGTCTTCCGATTCAGCAGCAACCGATTGGTAAGCGTCTGTGCTCATAATGCGCTTGGCACCAACGTAGCGTTTCACGTAGTAGCTATCACTCAGAGAGCTAATCGTAACACCGCGTGAGGTAGAAGCGTGTGCGAACTTACCTTCACCGACATAAATGCCGACATGGGAGACACCTTTGCCACTTGTATTGAAGAATACAAGATCTCCGGCTCTTATATCATCACGGGAGATTGCTGTGCCCATTTGATATTGGGAACCTGATTGGTGTGGAAGGTTAATGCCAATCTTATCAAACACATACATTGTAAATCCGGAGCAATCAAATCCGTTAGTGGATATACCGCCGGATACGTATTTAGTACCGATGGCCTTGTCAATCACTTTATCCATTTTGGAATCTGCGAAAGCGCTTCCTGCTCCGATGGTGAGGATGATGGAAAAGCTTAGTACTGCTGCTGCTAACTTCTTCTTCAAAAGTGTATACCCCTTCCAAATGCCTACGAGGTTAGCTTAAGGGTTCGGTTGAAGGTCCCCTATGACCCCTCTATATAATGGAGGTCAATTCACCCAAAGTTGGTTCCCCCGTTTTCCTAATAGTTAGGAAACTCGGCTCATACTGTTGATTAGGATTAGCTTGTAATCAATACATGACAAAACCTTTGTAAATAACAACTTAATGATTACAAAAATGTTACTAAAATCTCACTGCGCTAATTGTAACAAACAGAAAGCCGCTTGGCAATCGTTTTTAACATATTAATGCAGAAAAATTGGCATTTTTACGGTAGAAAGGCATATGTAAGCGTTAATAATGACCTAATTTTTAATATAATTGCAATTTTTATCAAATAAACGTGTTTCAATTGGGCTCTAATAGTGTAAAAATATATTATGGAATAAAGAAAAACCCGAATTTGATTACGGGCATAATCAGATTCAGGTTCATATAGTTGTAATTGTGAGGTTATAGTTGTGAGGAAGGTTTCAATCGAAGGCTACAGCTTGATAAGCTGAAGTACTCATTACTCTTTTAGCGCCAACATAACGATTGGCCCAGTAGGCCTGACTGAGTGAAGTGATGGTCACTCCACGCGAAGAGGACGATTGTGCGAATTTTCCGTTTCCAACATAAATGCCGACATGGGATACTCCATTGCCAAGTGTGTTAAAGAACACTAGATCACCAGAACGCAGATTGCTTTTGGATACAGCAGTTCCAACGCTATATTGAGCTTTTGATGTACGAGGTAAAGTAAGACCCACATTCTTGAATACATACTTTGTAAATCCAGAGCAATCAAATCCGGCAGTGCTTGTACCTCCGGTTTTATAGGCAACTCCAATAGTCTTTGAGATTACAGAGTCCATTTTAGAGTCGGCAAAGGCGCTTCCTCCACCAATAGATAATGCCATTACAAGTCCTAGCGCCGCAGCGACGCATTTTTTTCTTAAATTATGTCTTTTCAAAAGATGTACTCCTTCCAAGGCCTGCGAGGTTAGCTTAAGGGTTCGGTAGAAGATTCCCTATGATCCCTGTAAAGCGAGATCAATTCACCCAAAATATGGTTCCCCCACTTCCCGGTGCAAAGGAATTAGGCGTGTTAAGCACCAGAGAATGACGTTTCGACAGTTACACTTACGATAAATACATTTAGTTATGTAGGAATCGTTTCAATTGATTACAAAATTGTTACTAATAGCACAGGACTTATTGTAACAGAGCTTTTACGATTTTGCAAATACTCTTAAGTTATCCGTAATGAGAAAAAGTCCCAGCTCCTGAATACAGGAATTGGGACCTTTTTATTATGTCAAATAAGGTTGATTTATTGTGGAAATGCTTTGCTACGCCATAGATGATATTGTGCAGAGATTCCCCACATTTTTAAGAGCGTAGAAGGTAGTGGTGAGATTTGCCGTATTATAAGTGCCGGTAGGCCGGGACAGAACAGACCCGTCAGTCCGCACACTAGCAGTAAGAGCAGGCCTCCCGCCCCAAGTACAATGGAAACACCTATAGCAGGAATCAGTGACCGCAAGCAGATGATCAGTGAGGAGAACATTCCTGTACCGCCGGTGTAACCAAACTGCATATATAGAAGAAACAGGCGCACGATAAAAATATATATAAGCCATGCCAATACGTATGGTACTAAATGAAGTAACAAAGCGTAGTTAAACAAAGAGGATAAGAACAGCCCGTACATTTTTGGAGCAAGCCAGTAAAGCGGCAGCAGGGTCAGCACCCATTCGATTAGGCTAAAGACTAAGACAGGTAGTCCATAGATCTTCATGCCAGGGAAAAAGAACAGTCCACGCTCGCCCTTTCGCTCCTGGTGGAGCTCATGCAGCAATCCTGCCCTTATGAAAGGGGAAAGCAGAAGTCGCAAGACAACAAGCGCCAGAAGCATCCATAACCAAGTGCGTATCGCAGGGTCCGTATTCAAGCTGAACTGTCCCTCGATATAATACAACAGTCTGCCCATACCGCTGCCTCCGGCGTCTTTATCCGGATAGCGCAGTAGAATTGGAATAATAGCAGATCGGATGAAACCATACATAAAGTAGCCCCAGAGCAGTCGGTAGATGAAGAGCAGAATTAAAATATAAAATTGCTCCTTCATGCTTTGCCAGCCGCGGGTTATCGATGTTCTCACAATCATTCACCTCACCAGACAAGAGTTCCGAGCACGGTTTCAAGTAGTTTAGTTACACTTAATGTCCAGCGAGAGAGCGTCTTGGGCTCTATTTCCGCCAGCCTAAAGTTGTTTAGATGTTTGCTCTCCAATAAGATGGAATGTTCAGGGTCAATCTCAGCAGAGAGAAGAGGCTTATCGCTTAACAATTGAAACGTAGTCTCTACTCCTTCACCGTTCCAGACCCGCTGCACCGAAGAGCTGTCGGCGAATGTGAATTTCACGGGAACATCAACGTAATGGCTCCCTTTGTTTGAAATCTTCACTAATGATTCGTAGCTTGGAGCATCGCCGCTGTTATTTTTTTTAAAAGTAATCGTATCTACTGAGAAGTCAGGCGCTCCATCACCATAAATGTAATCATCGAAATAGGCCTGCCATGATTTTTTGGTTACCTTCTCAACGACTTTCTGAAAATCTGACGTAGCAGGATGCTGGAAACGGAACTTACGAGCGTAGGAGGACATGATGTTGTTCATTGCTTTGGTACCTACCTGGCGTTCGATATCTTTAAGTACAAGCTTGCCGCGGATATAAACATTTCGGCTATAGGAATCCGCCCCTGCATATTTCCACGTTTCCAGATTTAACGGCTCAGGTATAGTCACCAGGCTGGCCTGTAAAGGCAAATTAGACTTGATACCGTATTCTTGCTCCATAAGTCTGTCTTCGGCATAGGAAGTGAAGCTTTCATCCAGCCAGGCTTCCTCGAATTCATTACTGGCTACCATACCGTAGAAGTATTGATGGCCGATTTCATGAATGACGGTTCTTTCAAGTGAGGTATCTGGAGAAGAATCCGCGGCCCCAAAGGCTGTAATAAGGGTAGGGTATTCCATTCCTCCAGCACCGTTGCCCTCCTTAGGTGGGACGACAATAGACAGCGTAGAGTAGGGATAAGGACCATACCATTTGCTGAAGTAGGTCAGGGCAGCCTTGGCAGCCTGAAGGTAACGCTCTTTTAAATCTTTGTGTAGTGGGTCGAGATACACCTTAATTCGTACTCCAGGCACCTCCGGCGTAGAGAAGGCTTCCTCAGCTACTGTAAAATCAGGGGAAGCGGCCCAAGCGAAATCGTGGACATCATCGGCGTAGAACTGATATATTTTCTGATCTTGTTTGAGCTTGGCATTTTTTACAGGAAATCCGGTCGCTGCCACCGTATAGTTGGAAGGAACGGCAATCGTTACATTAAAGATGCCAAAATCACTGTAAAACTCAGAAGTCCCGTGATACTGATGCAGGTCCCAGCCTTCTTCTTTAACTCCGCGTGTGCCCTTAGGCTCGTATACACTAAGCTTAGGAAACCATTGCCCAGCCATAACGAAGTTACCTGAAGCACCCATGCGAGCAAAGATTTTGGGCAGCTGGACTTCATACTGAAGCTTAAGTGTTACACTTTCCCCACCATTAACAGGCTGAGGAAGATGTACCTTTAGGAGCGTCTTATCGTTGATATTGCCGTCATCAGGTTGGACATATTGCACTCTTTGCATTAGCGAAGTTCCTTCTGTCGTGCGCAGATCGGTCAGCGTCATATTTCCGAAGCCATTCTCAGGCATACTGTCGCCTCTGAGCGTCCCCCCGGATTCCTTCATAAAGGTGGTATCTGATGAGGCAAATGCATTTGGATACATGTGAAAATATAAATCACTTACTGGCTTTACTCCGGGGTGTGTCCAGGTTACTGTCTCAGAAGCTTTTAAGGTTTCTGTGTCAGGAACAAGCTGGACATCAATGTGATACTCGACTACCCGCTGGCTTAAAGCCTCCTCTGCCGGGACGGGCGCGCTCTCAGGCAATACCTGCTGTGGTACGGCTGCAGGCGCTGTGCCGCTGGAGGACTTGGCCTCTTTTGAAGCAAAGCTAGTAACAGAAGCTGTAGAGCTATCCCCTGAAAAGGCCCATATTCCTCCTCCCAGCAGCGCGAGGATGGCCAGGGTCGCAAAGATGATGTACTTTAATGATAGTGACTTCATAGTGTGATTCCTCCCGTGACAAGCATCTACGGGATGTATATGTTTGCAATCGCCGCATTATTAGCTAAAATTAAATTATTCGTAAGAGGAAGGGTGTGCACTCGTGGACAACATACAACCGGAGGGCAAGAAACAGATTGCCTTAAATATTGTGAACGCTAAAAGTAAACATAAAGGCTTTGGAGCAGGCTCTATAGATCTCAACAACGTTTCACCTGTCATTATTGATGGTGATGTGGCGGTTATTGATATCGGTGCCATGCATGCCAAGAGCAAAGTGGAAAAAGGAATTAAATTTTCCATGAATCGTGAAGATGTACCGAATGGAAGACAGGTTTGGGTGGTATGGGTAGCGGTAGACCGTACATTGGAAGCTCAATTTTATGGTGGAATCACAGCCTGTGAAATGTGGATTGATACAGAAGCGCGCCGCGGATGGAAAATTCTTGCCGAGCATGTCAATAAGCTGGATGCAGCTCTTAAACGCAAGATCGATGTGGCAGGGCTTGGAGCCATTGAGAAGTCGGCGCTCAAATCCCTTCTGATCTCTCATAATGAAGCATGGTGGAATGCATCCTCAGATGAGCTTAAAGCTGCACTGACTGAATAGTATAGGAGCCTCCAGAAGGGTTATCCGATATAGAAAAAGCTTCGACCTCCGGAAATAGGAGCGTCGAAGCTTTTTTAATTTATGATTTGCTTGTGCTGCTAAGCTTGCGTTTGAGCTGACTCACTCTCGCTTGGCTAATACCGAGGATTTCTGCAAGCTCTTTTTGGTTGGCATAGGGATGATCTTCAATAGCTTGTTCCAGGCGTTGGCACATTTCCTCTGTCTTTGACTTTCGGATACTGGTGTTTTGCTCCGATGCCTCAACAACAAAATCTTCACGTGACTCTGGCAATTGAGACATGCGTTCAGGATCGACAATTTCTTTTAGACAGTTGCTACAAATAAACTGCTCTTTATAGTAGGTGACATGGTCGTGGCTTCTGCAAAATGTACACTCTGTCGAGGTGTACTTCCTAAGGACGATGATTTTTTCGTCTAAAACAAAAAATTCGATAGGATCACCAATGTCGATATTACGCGTCATACGGATTTCTGCGGGAACCACAATTCTCCCAAGACTGTCTAAACTCCGGATCATGCCTGTATCCTTCATCCCATGTCCCTCATTTACATCATTATATTTTGGTTTCTAATAACTATTATAGCAGTAATTGAGAGTTAAGAGAATGGGGTAAACATAATAAATAAAACGGTTACATCCCTTGTGCGATAAGTGATATTTGAGTTTGGCAATCCTGTTGTTACTACAATATATAACTTATAAAAAAAGAAAAACCCCTTCAATATAAATGAAGAGGCTAATTCAACCACCAGCGTTTAATGTTCTTCCACAGGGAACGGTTTTCTTCAGCAGAATCTACCTTACTTTGTGTGTCATCCACAGCAGGAGCGGAGCCTGTGCCATGCAGTTCGCAGTATTCGGTGGGCTCAGTTCCACTAATAAAAGTTTCCAGTTCTTTGTCGGGACATGCTGCTGTAGCAAGTTTGCCGGATTGCGGATTGACGTATACGCTGACTACTCCATCTGGAATAGGGAAAATTTTTGGAGGGACATTTTCCAGCGCTTTTTCAGTAAATTGGGCGAAAATGGGGGCTGCGCGCCGTCCGTCGGTAGTTGCGATGTCGCGCCCCTTGTCGTAACCAACCCAGACTGCAGTTGATAGCTCCGGGGTGAAACCTACCATCCAGCCATCTGTATCCGTGGTGCCGGTCTTGCCGGCTACCGGACGTTTAATTATGGAAGCCACACGATTACCCGTCCCCCCAGTCTCGAATACTCCCTCCATTAAACGAGTCAGTACATAGGCAGCTGAAGGTTCTACGACGGTTACTCCTTTGGGTTGAGGTGCTTCATACAGGACCATGCCATTTGAATCGGTTATTTTTAGAATGGCTGTGATCGGCATTTTCTGACCGCCGTTTCCAATTACAGCGAAAGCTGCAGCCATTTCAAGCGGACTGATCGGTGAAGTGCCTAGGGCCAGTGAAGGTACGCTTTGAAGTGGACTGTCAATGCCCATCTTCGCAGCCATCTCGCTTACTTTATCCGCGCCGATCTTCATAATTGTATTAACAGCATAGATATTGTCGGATGCTGCGATAGCTTGCCGCATATTAATTTCACCCAGATACTTATCCCCAAAGTTTCGGGGCTGATACGTTTTGCGGTTGTTATCATAATGAAACATCGTTGGCTGACTATTAAAGACCGAAAGTCCTGTCATCTCTTTGGATGAGAGTGCGGCCAAATACATAATCGGCTTAAAGGAAGAACCCGGCTGGCGTGTGGTGGCCAAAGCATGATTGTACTGGTTGGTACGATAATTTTTTCCGCCGACCATTGCTTTGATGTAACCGGTGCGAGGATCGATGGATACAAGTGCAGTATCCAGATCACTAGTTTGATCCATCTCTTTGTCAACGGCATTTTCTGCGGCATGCTGCATGTCAGGGTCAAGGGTGGTATAGACATTTAATCCGCCTTGCTCCAGCTCATCATTACTGATGTGGAGAGACTCTATGGCCAAATTGCGGATATAATCCCGGAAATAAGGCGCAGCTACAAGCGTATCCTTTTGTCCTTGCGGCTTGAAGTTTAAGTTCTCCTGGACGGCTTGTCCCGCTTCTTCCTGAGTGATATTGCCTAAATTGGCCATGACGGTCAGGATGATTCTCTGGCGCTTTTTAGCATTGTCCATGTGGTTGTAAGGTGAATAATAGGTAGGTCCCTTTGGAATTCCAGCCAGCATGGTACTCTCTGCCAGGTCTAAATCCGCTGCAGATTTACCAAAATACATCCGTGAGGCTGCTTCAATGCCGTAAGCACCGTGGCCATAGTAGATATTATTTAAATACATGTTCAGGATTTCATCTTTGCTGTATTTCATCTCCAGCTGCATCGTATAGACAGCTTCTTTAGCCTTGCGCGTCCATGTTTTTTCATGGGATAGGTAGAGGTTACGTGCGAGCTGCTGAGTTAGCGTACTAGCACCCTGCGACCGGTTTCCCTCTTCCAGATTGACTAGAACAGCTCGCGCCATCCCCTTCAGATCAAATCCGGAATGTTCATAAAATTTACGATCCTCGACTGCTAGTGTAGCTTCAATGAGCAGGGGAGAAATTTGACTTAATTTGACGGGTTCGCGGCTGCGGCCGTCTGAGGTAAAGGTGGCAAGAACATTGCCCCGGGAGTCAAACAGCTTGGAGCGCACATCATCGCTAATCGGTGGAAGATCTTTTTGATATAGATAACCGAGCAGAGCTCCGGTGGTTAATACAAATAATATGATCAAGGCTGCCAGCAGCCGAAATAAACGCCGGAAGCGGCTTTTTCGTTTCGGTGGATTCGTTGATTCGCGTGTCATGGCACCAGACTCCTTTCTCTCATATTATGGGGAAGGATCTGGAAGGATATTCATTAGGGATATGGAGGGTAACAAATTGTTTCTATTTTGTGATTGTTTAAGGTAGATAGGCCATCATCTCTGGCGGTATAACAGAGTAGGGATTGTAAGTAAGGGTATATACATATTAGGAGGTGTCATCATGAAATGGACGAAAAAGATTCATAAGACGACAATAACCGCCCTCTCGGCGACGCTTATTATGGTATCAGGCTGGAGTGCACCAGTAACTTCTGTACATGCTGCGGCTGCACCAGCACCAGCGACTTGCGGCACAGGAGATCACGGCTTGCTACAGGCCCTGCAAAACAAGCACTCAGGTGATATATCCACACCGCTTAGCTTTTCTGATGTTCAGTTTTTGAAAGGGAATACCGGACGGGCAGCAGGTAATGGATTTATGATTGGTACCTCTGACGGAGGCTGCCATTTTCAAGAGATCTATCAAGGCCAATGGAGCTTCAAACAATTCGATTTTCCCGATAATGTACATGGCTTTGCGCTTGCTTCTGTAGAGGAGGGGCAGGCTCAATATTTAATCGGTACCT
The DNA here is from genome assembly GCF_038008505.1 of Paenibacillus sp. FSL H7-0735. NCBI lineage: Bacteria > Bacillati > Bacillota > Bacilli > Caryophanales > Paenibacillaceae > Paenibacillus > Paenibacillus sp. FSL H7-0735. The sequence goes on from NZ_JBBOZH010000001.1 coordinate 176,783, forward strand.
CTAACGGTGGCTCGGAGTGGAAGAGACTTTCGAACAAAGCCGTCAGCTTTGAAAGAATAAATTTTATAGATAGTAAGAAAGGTTTTGCTTATGATAGAACCGCAACGTATTACACCAAAGACGGGGGGCTGAGCTGGAGTAAGATTTCCACCCCACCCAATACAAGAGGTGCTTATTTTAGTGACCGGAATACCGGCTGGGCGGTTGTAATCGTGCCGGGAAGCGGGTATCGGGTAATGAAGACCACAGATGGAGGGGCAACTTGGAGCCTTTCACTTAAGGCGGCTTTTGCCGAGCCCGAGTTTGGACAAATCTCCGCTAAGGGAGATCAGGTCGCTGTAGTGCTCTATGGCGGTACGGGGATGAGTCAGACCTCCTACTCGCTGTATGAAAGTGCGAACAGGGGGAAAAGTTGGAATCGTGTGATCGCTCAGGAAACTGCGGGCGGCGGACCTGCGCCAGGAAGTGGCAAGGCTGAATTCAATAAAGGGCCAGCTGCTGGCAAACCTGGGAACCTGCAGCTTGTGGGAAACAGCACCTCCTTTTTAGTGGGGTTTTCCCCAGCAGCAGAGAAAGTGGCGGTTGGACGCTCTTATAACGGCGGTAAGCAATGGACTAATCTTCCGGCGCTCGCTGGTTATGAGGGGGTAATCTCCTTCACTAGTAATAAAGAGGGCTGGCTCGCCATCCGTGAGCTTGATTACTCTTCCTTGTATGTGACCAAAGACGGCGGAGCTTCATGGGAACGCAGGTTTTCTTTGAAAGTGATGACCCAATAATTCTTTACAGTGCAAGAATATAAGTTCCGATGTATTGTGAAAATCGCAAATAGACAGCAGAGCAGCGATTCTCCGGATACTTGGAGAATCGCTGCTCTGTATTTTTGTCGTTGGTATCTTTGCTTGCTTCAATAGTACCCTTATCAGTGCCCTAATCAGATCCCTCATCCTCGGAGGGTTACGGACCCAGATGACGTTATTTGCAAATTTTCGGCCTTTGGGATAGAGTTTCGGACTCCAATAACACTATTCCCTAGAAAGAGGTTCAAATGGGTTGTTTTTTAGGCTAATAGCGACTATGAAGTCCGTTATCGCACCAAATATGGAATCATACTGCGCATAGGGTCATTTATGTCCGATAGGTGCTTGGTAGGTGCAAATATTATCGAAGTAAATGATATACATAGAGAATGGACGTTCAAAGTGTGCTTTTAATCATCAATATGGTAATATTTTATGTGCTTATGAAGATATGCTTGATTCTGTATTGAAATGCTTCTTTGAACTGGATTATAGTGTACAATGGGAAAGCGAAATAGGCCTTTGATTAATATAAAAATGTTTAAGCTTTGCCATTAGACGTTTTTCTTATGCAGAATGCAGAGGCTTGCAGAATGGAGGAACGTGTGATGCCTGAAATACAGTCTGACAAATATGATGTCTCTATTACGCTCGTGAGCCTTCAAGATGGTCAGCGAAATGTTATGGAAGCGAATGGAGAAGTAACATCCAAAGGACCGCATCTATATATTCAATATGAAGAATTAGAGCAGGGTCCTCGCGGGGAGGAAGTTTCTGTTCGTACAACGATAAAGATTGCAGGTAATCAACTGAAGCTAATCCGCCATGGCGGGATTCAGTCAGAGCAGAGCTTTGAAGCTGGACGGCGTCTGCCAGGATTCTACCGCTCGCCATATACGCAGTTCAATCTTTCTACGGAAACGAACAAGCTGGAAGTTGTGCGCGAAGGGCGCTCTTTAACGGTTGCCTGGGAATATGATTTGTACGTTTACGAGGAATTGACAGGAAAGTTCGCTATTAGTTTGCATATACAGGAGGAACCGAAATTATGACACATAGTAAGAATCCGTTAGAGCTTGTAAATGAACGGGTAAAAGAAGCCATCGCCGATGCGATTGTGAATGCTGGGCTGGTTGCACCGGAAGAGGTTCCGGATATTGTACTGGAAGTACCAAGAGATAAGGCGCACGGTGATTTGGCTACGAACGCTGCTATGCAGCTGACCAAAATTGCTAAACGTAATCCACGCCAGATTGCTGAAGCTATTATTGAGCATTTGGATACGAGCAGAGCTTCTATTGAGAAAGCGGAAATTGCAGGACCAGGCTTTATTAACTTTACCCTGTCTAAGAACTACTTGTACCCAATCATCAGCCTTGTTGCTGAGCAGGGGGATGACTATGGCCGTATTAATCTGGGTCAAGGTCAGAAGGTTGAAATGGAGTTCGTCAGTGCCAATCCAACAGGTAGCCTACATTTAGGGCATGCCCGTGGTGCTGCTGTCGGTGATGCGCTGTGTAATGTGCTTGATTATGCAGGTTATGAGGTGACCCGGGAATATTATATTAATGATGCCGGTAACCAAGTGGCTAATCTGTGTAAATCCATTGAAACCAGATACCTGCAGGAGCTGGGTCAAGAGGCAGAAATGCCGGAAGATGGTTACCATGGTGAGGATATTAAGGGTTTTGCGAAGGAGCTTGTGGCAGAAAAGGGCGATACCTTGCTCGAGATGAGCCCTAGTGAGCGTGCTGCTTTTTTCCGGACCTATGGACTTAATAAAGAGTTGGATAAAATCAAACGTGATCTAGGTCTTTTCCGTGTAAACTTCGATATCTGGTTCAGTGAAACCTCGCTGTATGAGAACGGAGAAGTACTGCGCTCGCTGGACGAGCTCCGTGATCGTGGAGAAGTGTACGAGCAAGATGGGGCAACCTGGCTGCAAACGACAAAATACGGCGATGATAAAGACCGTGTCTTGATCAAAAATGATGGCACATATACCTACCTTACCCCGGATATTGCTTATCACAGCGATAAGTATGGCCGCGGTTACGATAAAATGATTAACATTTGGGGCGCTGATCACCATGGTTATATTCCGCGGATGAAGGCGGCAATGTCAGCCCTTGGCAATGATCCTGAGAAGCTAGTGGTTCTGATTGCTCAGATGGTCAGCCTGTTCCAGAATGGTGAAAAGGTCAAAATGTCCAAACGTACCGGCAAAGCGGTTACGATGGAAGATTTGATGGAGGAAGTAGGAATCGATGCGATTCGTTATTTCTTCACCATGCGCAGCATGGATTCTCATCTTGATTTCGATATGGATTTGGCGATCTCTACTTCTAATGAAAATCCTGTATTCTATGTTCAATATGCGCATGCCCGTATTTGCAGTATTTTCCGTCAGGCAGAGGAGCAAGGGATTTCTATCCCTGATTACGCTAAAATTGACTTCTCCAAGCTGACAGCAGTGCATGAATATGACCTGCTGCGAAAAATTGGTGAGCTCCCGGCAGAAATCGCTGTTGCGGCTGAAGGTTATGCTCCACATCGCCTCATCCGTTATGTATATGAGCTGGCTGCGATGTTCCACAGTTATTACAAAGCTGAACGTGTAATTACTGAGGATGCTGCTCAAACCGTGGCGCGTCTTGCATTGCTTGGCGCAACGCGTACTACTATTGCCAATGTACTGCGTCTTGTCGGAGTTTCTGCACCGGATCGCATGTAAATCAACAGCAAACGACAAAAAATCCGCCTTCCGGTTTCCGGGGGGCGGATTTTTCTTTGCTGCCGTTCTTCGCACCGGCATCAGCTGCGCTCACGTCAGAGTGACCCACCCGGTGCCCGGGCGGGGTCTACACGTTCGCGGAGACCGAACGCTTCGCCCTTACTCCTGCTCTCAGCAGTCGCAGGGCATCGGCAGAGCCGCCGCCTAGGGATGCGCGGCGTTGCCCCTTGCGTAGCCGCACCGGGGACGCGGTGCGGCGCAAGAGCAGCTTCAGCTCCCTTGGCGTGAGGCCCGGTCGCAGTGCGAGCAGCAATGCGGCGGCTCCCGTGACATGCGAGGTCGCCATGGAGGTGCCGCTCATTTCTTTGTAGCCCTCCTTCAGCCAGCAGGAGGGCACGCCTTCGCCGGGCGCGTATACATCGATATATGAACCGCGATTGCTGAAGCCGGCAACCCGGTGTCTTTTATCGATGGCGCCCACGGCTATCGTCTCGGGATAACGTGCGGGATAGTCCCCGCCACGTTTGCCGTCATTCCCAGAGGAGGCAATGACGGCGATTCCGGCCCGATATGCTTTTATAACCACATTGTGGAGCGCCTTGCTTCTAGTCTTCATTCCAAAGCTCATATTAATGACGTCGATTCGGTTCTGCACACACCAATCAATACCTAGCACAATATCGGACACATAGGCTGATCCACTATGATCAAAGGCCTTGACTGGATATAGCAGCGCTCGCGGCGCCACTCCCATCATTCCGCGATTTCCCCCTGCTGCCGCTAAGGTTCCGGCGATATGAGTTCCGTGCCCGTTATCATCCAGCGGCAGCATCCCGCGGTGTAGTAGGTTGACTCCAGAGGCTAATGAATGCTTCAGATCGGGATGACGGTAATCCGCGCCGGTGTCAATGACGCCGATTTTGACGTGAACTCCGGTTGATTTAGACCATGCCTGAGGAGCATGAATCGCTTTCACCCCCCAAGGGAGGGCGGCGATTCCGCTCTTTTCGTTAGCTATAGAATGAATTTGAATCTGCAGATCGTCTTCGACGTTTAGAAGGTCTGCAAATCGGTTCATCAGCTTTCCGGCGGCAGCAGGCACGAAGAAGGCCCGAATCAGCGGAGATACCTGTACTTGACGCAGCTCGGGCTGCTTTGCTTTTAGAGCCTTCCATTGGGAGAAAGCTCCGGCATACTGGCGGGGATCGTTGAAGGTAAGAATACGCCGCTCACCATTTTTTGGGGCAACCGATATTTCTTCAAGAAGCATGTTCCAAAATTTGTAATAGTCCATAGATTTCGCTGTCCCCCCTCGGTGCCCTGCTGCCATATTGTATGAGCGGAGGGAGGGGTCCGAATGGGAACTTGCCCTTTTTTAAGGAAATGGGCTGCCCAGCGTGTCAAAAGACGGCGCTTTACATAAAATAAACAGAAGAGATTAAAACTCTCTTTGTAACATCCCGTAAGGAGCCGATCCTTGGCGTGGATACAGTCATGCGCGGAGGTCTTCCTCCGCCTTTTTAAATCCCATTTCTAAAAACTTTGGGTGCGGCGACCCTTGCTACAATTACATATCAACTCTTCTTGATGAAGACAGGTTTCCTGTATGGATAATAAGCAGGAGGCTTTTTCTGTTGGGCGGTTCTTGCATTTGACTTGCATTTTGTTGTTAAATAGGTTTTACTTAGTTTTGTTAATGGATATTATTGAAATAAACCGTAATGTGAACAATGCGTGAGAGGAAGTGTCCTTTAGTGAGTACGCCACTCAATTTAAAGCTAGACCCTGAGAAAGTTAAAGAAATGCCAATGGTGGATCTTGCCTTTCTGGTGCTTAAAGCAGCCAATACACCGTATTATTACCGTGATCTGATGGTCGAGGTAGCCAAGTTACGCGGTATGACCGATCAAGAAAGCCAAGATACTATTGCCCAGTTATATACCGAGATTAACATTGACGGGCGTTTTGCCTGTGTCGGAACCAACCTTTGGGGACTGAAACGCTGGTATCCTCTAGAGCGCTCCGATGATCCGGTTGGTAACACTAAACGGGTGCGCATCATCAACGATGAAGACGATGATTTGGAAGATGACGATTTTGCTGATGAAGAAGAAAACTACACAGCTGAAGAAGAGGATTTCGACGCTATCGATGAAGATCGCGACGACCTCTATTCTGACGACGACAGCGAAGAAGAAGTCGACGAAGATGTCGTGATCGATGAAGATGACATAGACGAAGACGATACGGACGAAGACGATGCAGAAGATAGCGACGATGAAGATTCCGAGGATGACAAGTAAGATCAATAATCAGAAGAGTCTTGTCTGTGGCATAATTCCTCCCTTGACAGTGGGGGATCGTCAGAGTAAACTATTGCATGGGCTTATCATGTAAGTTAATAAACGTGTTTTCTAAAATAAAAAGTGCCCCGGTTCTACGGGTGTCACTTTTTTGTTTTTTTAGATGCAAAGTAGCTGTAGATTAATGGAATTTGCGGGATGACGTTTTATGTTTTCCCCGGTGAATTAAACTTTTGATTTCCCCTGTTTTGATGATAGTAAAACGGGTTACGATAAACACCATGTGCCGCTTTTATGTTTGGACTTTATTTAGGAGGGTTTTACAGTGACAAAGTATATTTTTGTAACGGGTGGCGTTGTGTCTTCCCTGGGTAAAGGCATTACCGCCGCTTCGCTGGGCAGGCTGCTCAAGAACAGAGGTCTAAAGGTAACGATTCAGAAATTTGATCCGTATCTTAACGTAGACCCTGGAACAATGAGCCCTTACCAGCACGGAGAAGTCTTCGTAACGGATGACGGTGCAGAGACTGACCTTGACCTTGGGCACTATGAACGGTTTATTGATATCAATCTGTCGAAGAACAGCAATGTGACGACAGGTAAGATCTATTCATCCGTAATCAGCAAGGAACGTCGTGGAGAGTACTTGGGTGGAACTGTACAAGTTATCCCGCATATTACGAATGAGATCAAAGAACGCGTGTTCCGCGCGGGCCGCGAGACTAACTCTGATGTTGTTATCACAGAGATCGGCGGTACTGTAGGGGATATTGAAAGTCTTCCGTTCCTGGAAGCGATTCGTCAAATCAAGAGTGATATTGGCCGGGAAAATGTGATGTATATCCACGTAACCTTGATTCCTTATATCAAGGCTGCTGGAGAAGTGAAGACGAAGCCGACACAGCATAGCGTTAAAGAGCTGCGCAGTATCGGTATTCAACCGAATGTCATCGTGTGCCGTACGGAATATGAGCTTTCCGCAGATATGAAAGCCAAAATCGCACTCTTTTGCGATATTGATGCTAATGCTGTTGTGGAATGCCGCGATGCTTCGACGTTATATGAAGTTCCATTGAACCTTCGTGATGAAGGATTGGACGAGATTGTTGTTAATCATTTGAAGCTTACAACACCTACGCCAGATATGCGCGAATGGGAAAGTATGCTTAGCCGGATTCAGAAATTAGAGAAGACAGTAGAAATAGCAATTGTAGGTAAGTACGTAGCACTGCATGATGCTTATTTGAGCGTTGTTGAATCACTTTCACACGCAGGTTTTGCTGCGAATGCAGAGGTTAAGATCCGCTGGGTGAACGCAGAGGAAATTACGGATGAGAACGTGGACGAAATGCTGCGTGGCATTGGCGGTATTCTTGTTCCTGGTGGTTTCGGTGATCGGGGAATCGAAGGTAAAATCTCCGCTATTCGTTATGCCCGTGAGCAATTGATACCTTTCTTTGGTATTTGCCTTGGAATGCAGGTTTCTGTAATTGAATATGGCCGTTCTGTTCTTGGACTACAAGGTGCAAACAGCTCCGAAATCGATCCAAATACACAATATCCATTGATTGATTTGCTTCCTGAGCAAAAAGATATTGAAGATATGGGTGGCACTATGCGTCTTGGGTTGTATCCTTGTAAGATTATTCCGGACTCTCTGGCAATGTCTTGCTATGATGATGAACTGGTATATGAGCGTCATCGTCACCGGTATGAGTTCAACAATACTTACCGTGATGAAATTGAAAAAGCGGGACTGGTTATCTCCGGAACTTCTCCGGATGGCCGTCTAGTTGAGATCGTAGAGCTTCCAGAGCATCCGTGGTTCCTCTCGGTTCAATTCCACCCGGAATTCACTTCACGTCCGAACCGTCCGCAACCGCTATTCCGTGAATTTGTCAAAGCCTCTTTGACGCATTCCGAGCAGCAGTAATTTATACACAGACAGAAAGAACCCATCGGTTCTTAAATAGTCTAAGAGAGCCTTCATCCGAAGGCTCTCTTTTTGTATTACCCTTTAATAGAAATATTGTAACTGACATTTATTTCATTTTAGACTCTTTATTTACCCATTTTATCCAATTAGCAGGATTTGGACAGTAAAGCACGAATAATAGGTTTCGTATGGAGTAGTTTCTAAAGGGGCCGGTCGCTGTGGAGAGCGCGGTATAGTCAATCTGCCTTAATTTCTGGGAGGGTATCGTATGGAAAAGAAGAAAGTATTAATTGTCGATGATCAGAACGGGATCCGGATTCTTCTTATGGAAGTGTTCAATAGTGAGGGATATACAACATTTCAAGCGGCTAACGGAAAATTGGCATTAGACATTGTTCGCAGCGAGTCACCCGATTTGGTCTTACTCGATATGAAAATACCGGGAATGGATGGACTCGAGATTCTGAAGCATCTAAAGGAGATCAATCCGTCCATTAAGGTAATTATGATGACGGCATATGGTGAACTGGACATGATTAAGGAGGCGACCAAGCTAGGGGCGTTAATGCATTTTACAAAGCCGTTCGACATAGACGAAATGCGCGTAGCGGTAAACATGCATCTTCATAACAAGTCTGTGGATCAATGCAGTTAGAACGGTGATTTCTGTATCGGTCCTATTTCGCGTGGTGACTCCGAAGAGGATGAGTCTAATTGCTATATGGGCTGGATAAAAATCGTCCCACCGGGACATTTTTTTGTTTACCCTATTTAGTATTTGACACAGGATGTGCTATAATAAGCCTGTATGTGATGTCGGTTTAAAAACATAGCCAACCAACATTCTTAGGAGGATGAAACCATGCCATTAGTATCTATGACAGACATGTTGAACAAAGCACTTGAAGGAAAATATGCAGTAGGTCAGTACAACATTAACAACTTGGAGTGGACTCAAGCTATTCTTGGTGCCGCTGAACAAGAAAAATCACCAGTAATCCTTGGTGTATCTGAAGGCGCAGCACGCCACATGGGCGGCTTCACTACTGTTGTTAAAATGGTTGAAGGTCTAATTATTGACATGAATATCACTGTTCCTGTAGCTATCCACCTTGACCATGGATCTAGCTTTGATAAATGTAAAGCAGCAATTGATGCTGGATTTACATCCGTAATGATCGACGGTTCCCATCACCCAATCGATGAGAACATCGATATGACTAAAAAAGTCGTTGAATATGCTCACGCTAAAGGCGTTTCTGTAGAAGCTGAAGTAGGTACTGTTGGTGGACAAGAAGACGACGTTATCGGCGGCATCATGTATGCTAAGCTTGATGAGTGCGTACGTATTGTGAAAGAAACAGGTATCGACACCCTGGCTCCTGCACTTGGTTCCGTTCATGGACCTTACCATGGCGAGCCTAACCTCGGATTCAAAGAAATGGAAGAAATCCGTGACGCTACTAACATCCCAATGGTTCTTCATGGTGGTACAGGTATTCCTGAACATGACATCAAGAAAGCCATCTCCCTGGGTACTTCCAAAATCAACGTGAACACTGAGAACCAAATCGTGTTCGCAAAAGTGGTTCGCGAAGTTCTAGCTGCTAAACCTGATGCTTACGATCCACGTACATTCATCGCACCAGGTCGCGATGCAATCAAAGAAACCGTTATTGGTAAAATTCGCGAATTTGGATCCAACAACAAAGCCTAATCATTGTAGCTTCCGCCTCAGGTGGACAAGCAATTTGTTAAAGGATAGGGCTATTACTCTGTCCAGTTGAATAGTTTGATGAGGAAAGCACACCGCTTAGCCGGTGTCTTTCCATTTTCATCACTAAAAGTCCACAGCACGTATTGCCCACCCAGCTGCAATACACGTAGGGGGAAATTGATAAATCTATGGAAAAATTAATGATTGGCGGTGGACGTCCGCTAGAGGGCGTTGTAACCATCAGTGGAGCAAAGAATAGTGCCATTGCGCTTATTCCTGCGGCAATTTTGGCCGAATCTGAAGTTGTTCTGGATAATTTACCGTCCCTTAGTGATGTAGCCGTTTACTCCGAAATCTTGCAAGAGCTTGGCGCTAATGTATCCTGGTCAGGCAATCAGATGAGAATTGACCCTTCACGTATTGTATCTATTCCAATGCCCAATGGGCCGGTTAAGAAACTTAGAGCTTCGTATTATATGATGGGAGCTCTGCTTGGAAGATTCAAAGAAGCGACAATAGGTCTTCCTGGTGGCTGTAATTTTGAACCTCGTCCAATTGATCAACATATCAAGGGTTTCGAGGCTTTAGGAGCAACAGTTACCAACGAACATGGTTCTATCCATTTATATGCAAAAGAGCTACGCGGTGCGAAGATTTATCTGGACGTATCAAGCGTAGGTGCCACTATAAACATCATGCTGGCGGCTTCACGAGCCAAAGGCTCTACAATTATTGAAAATGCGGCTAAAGAGCCTGAGATTATAGATGTAGCTACCCTATTGAACTCTATGGGCGCTGTTATTAAAGGCGCTGGTACAGAAACCATCCGGATCGAAGGGGTCTCGGAAATGCACGGTTGCCGTCATTCCATTATTCCCGATCGGATTCAAGCAGGAACTTATATGATTGCCGCTGCGGCTACGCGTGGTAATGTGTTGATAGATAATGTTATTCCTAAGCACTTGGAAGCCTTAACAGCCAAGCTTTTAGAGATGGGCGTGGATATTGAAGAGCTTGATGAAAGTATCCGAGTTATAGGTAGAGCTAATTATGAACATGCAGATGTTAAAGCACTGACCTATCCTGGATTTCCTACAGATTTACAATCTCCTATGACAAGTATGCTGACACAGGCAGAAGGGGTTAGTGTGCTTAGCGATTTCGTTTACAGCAACCGCTTCAAGCATGTGCCAGAGTTGGTAAGAATGGGCGCAAAGATTCGTGTTGAGGGCCGATCTGCAATTATTGAGGGCAGTAAACTTAATGCTGCAAAAGTAAAGGCAGCTGATCTGCGTGCGGGTGCAGCCCTTGTCATTGCCGGGTTAACAGTAGAGGATGGTATTACAGAAGTGACCGGCGTAGAGTATATTGATCGTGGTTATGATAATTTAGTGAGCAACCTTCGGCAACTTGGTGCTCATGTTTGGCGTGAGAATGAATAATATTAGGATATCCCGCTTGGAAGGAGTATTAATTTGCGGCCAAACCGCATATTTCCTTCCATTTGGGGTAATACTAACCTAATGAGCATTTTAATAGAATCATATTTTTGCCTAGTAGATAGACTAGGAAGAACTCATTTAAAAATTGAATAGGTGGTTATTACATGGATCTTCAAATTTCCGATCTGGAAGAAATGAAGCTGACCGAGTTATATAAGCTGGCCAAGAAATACCAGATCCCTTATTACGGACAGCTGAAGAAACGGGAACTGATCTTTGCGATCCTTCGGGCACAGGCAGAGCAGAGCGGTCTCATGTTTATGGAAGGCGTGCTAGAAATTTTGCCTGAGGGCTATGGATTTCTTAGGCCAATTAACTATTTGCCCAGTGCTGAAGATATTTACATCTCAGCTTCACAAATTCGTAAGTTTGATCTCAGAAGCGGAGATCTTGTGTCTGGTAAATGTCGGACACCTAAAGAAAATGAACGATATTTTGGCCTGCTTCAAGTCAATGCCGTTAATGGCGAGAACCCTGCTAGTGCAGCGGAGCGTCTTCATTTTCCAGCATTAACACCACTTTATCCGCAAGACAAGCTACCGCTTGAAACATCCCCTACTCATTTGTCTACCCGAATAATGGATTTGCTCGCTCCTGTAGGTTTGGGGCAGCGGGGTTTGATTGTAGCACCTCCAAAAGCAGGAAAAACGCTCCTCTTAAAAGAAATTGCCAATAGTATTTCCACTAATAATCCTGAGATTGAGCTCTTTGTATTGCTGATTGATGAACGTCCTGAAGAAGTAACCGATATGCAGCGTTCTGTAAAAGGCGAAGTGGTTGCATCGACGTTTGATGAGCTTCCAGAGAATCATATTAAAGTGGCTGAGCTTGTGTTGCAAAGGGCACTTCGTTTAGTTGAGCACAAGAAGGATGTAGTTATTCTTTTGGATAGCATTACGCGTCTGGCGCGTGCTTATAATCTGGTGGTTCCACCCTCTGGACGTACACTTAGCGGGGGGATTGACCCGGCGGCTTTTCACCGGCCGAAGCGGTTTTTTGGTTCTGCACGGAATGTGGAAGAAGGCGGCTCATTAACTATTTTGGCAACAGCATTAATAGATACTGGCTCGCGTATGGATGATATTATATATGAAGAATTTAAGGGTACCGGTAATATGGAGCTTCATTTGGACCGCAAATTGGCGGAACGCCGGATATTCCCAGCTATCGATATTCGTCGTTCAGGTACACGTCGCGAAGAAGTGCTCTTGAGCAAAGAAGAACTGGATACGATTTGGGCGATTCGCAAAAATATGAACGAATCCTACGATTTTGTGGAGGGATTCATCAAAAAGCTGCGTGATACGAAGACTAATGCTGAGTTCTTGGCATCCTTTGACGTTGCTGGGGCAAAAACAACACCAAACGGGACTGCAAGTAACGGGGGCACTTCCAACAGTGGTACAGCTGCTCGTCGTACCACGCGGGCGAAGACACCTTCAGTACCTACAACTTGAGAATTGATAATAAGAGGAGACTAACATGTATTTGGTATATGCCGACGGGCAAGGAAACGTATATGATCATCCCGAACTGTACGGGCTAGCTCGTAGCGGGGATATGATTGTTGAAATGCTGGAGGAAGAATTAATTCCATTACCAGAAGGTGCTACGCTCGTGGGCTTGCCTAGTACACGTGCTGTGGGTATGAATCCTGAGACGGGTGAAATGATGTCTTTGCCGGAAGGCTCGCAGGCTGTCGGAGCGCTGCTGCCGCAAGGCTATACTCGTCTATGTCTTCCTGGTTATGTGAAGACAGATAAGTCTTATAAGCTTCCTCTGTTTGGGTATTCGGCTGTAGTGTGGAAGGATGGCGGGTTCTATGTTGCGGCAGACCCTACCGATAATCCAGAGAAATGGAATCCACTTAATTGTGACAAAGAAGATCTTGAAGTCAGCGTTGGTGAGATGACAGCCAAATATCCTGATAACCGTCTCTATGAGCATCTTTCTAACTGTGCGCTTGGCTATGAATGCCTGACTTCCTCCAATACCTTTTTAGGGCGTTGGGAGGGCGGTGTACCCGTCTCTTATTCATGTAATGCTGGATGTTTTGGCTGTATTTCTGAGCAACCTGATGATAGCGGCTTTGTATCTCCGCAGACTCGGATGAATTTCCGGCCTACGGTCAACGAAATTTCACAAGTTATGTTGGAGCATTTAAAGACGCCTGAATCGATTATCAGCTTTGGACAAGGCTGTGAAGGGGAACCTTCCACGCAAGCAAAACTTATTATAGAAGCTATTCGTGAAGTGCGCTCGATTACTGATATGGGCTATATCAATATCAACACCAATGCGGGATTAAGCGATCATATGCGAGGAATCGTTGATGCTGGGCTCGATTTGATGCGTGTCAGCACAATCAGTGCCCTTAATGACCATTATAATGCTTATTACAAACCACGCGGTTATACATTGGCCAATGTAGAGAAATCTTTGAAATACGCTGCTTCGCAGGGGGTTTACACGTCGATCAATTATCTAATCTTCCCTGGAGTGACTGATCGCGAAGAAGAGATTGAAGCGATGCTGGAGTTTGTAAGACGTACTGATCTGAAGCTTATTCAGATGCGTAATCTAAACATTGACCCGGAGAGCTATTTAGAGTTGATTCCTCCTGCCCAGGGTGAAATCCTTGGGATGAAGACGATGCTTGATATTTTCCGCGATGAACTGCCGGATGTAGTTATAGGCTCTTATACACATGTGCCACCAGCAGATATGGCGCGGGCTAAGCGGCGGGGAATCAATATTTAAGCGGCTAAAATGTAAAAATGAAACATATTGCCCATTTCGATATTTCGTGCTAAAATACCACAGTGTAATCATATAACTCTGGGTCCGCATGAGGCTTAGGGCATGAGAGGTGAAATTCAAAATGCAAGAAGCAATTCAACCAAAGTATAATGTAACTAAGGTAACCTGCGCATGTGGCAACACTTTCGAAGCTGGCTCTGTTAAACAAGAGCTTCGTGTCGAAATTTGCTCCAACTGCCATCCGTTCTTCACTGGCAAGCAGAAGTTCCTGGATGCCGGCGGTCGCGTAGATAAATTTAAGAAGAAATATGGTATCTAATTTGAACAGTCGCTTTGCGGCTTAACGGTTAGATTGAGCCCCCAGCTGTATAGCTGAGGGGCTCATTTTATGTCTTGGAGTTGATTTTTGTCCGAGCGTGAGCTATACTTATCTTCGCCGTGCTAGACGGGGAGGTAGCGGTGCCCTGTAACTCGCAATCCGCTGTAGCGAGGTTGAATTCCTGTTAGAGGTGCTATCGATGTGAGGCCTTGGTTCCTATGGGCTGTGTTGACAGTTGGGTCCTCCGCAATGAGTGCTTATGAACCTGGTCAGGTCCGGAAGGAAGCAGCCATAAGTAAGATTACTCTTGTGCCGGAGGGTGGCCTAACTCGAGCAGTCATGTAGGGTTGCCGCTTGGATCGTAGCCATCAATAACAGGTGCACGGTTTATAATTCTGTTTATCATAGCATCTTTGCCACAAGCAAAGATGCTTTTTGTTTTTGGTCAATAGCCGATGAATATAGTATAATAAATTTGCGACAAATGCCGGGAAAGCGGCAGCTTAAGAGAGGGTAATGCATAGTGGAACATATCGCGCTGTACCGTGCTTGGCGGCCGCAGTCGTTTCAAGACATGGTTGGACAACAGCACATTATCCAAACGCTGCAGAACGCAATTCGTGAACAGCGGGTTTCGCATGCCTATCTGTTCAGCGGTCCGCGGGGAACTGGTAAGACAAGTGCTGCTAAAGTCTTAGCTAAAGCGGTTAACTGTGAACGTGGGCCAGGTCCGGAACCTTGTAACGAATGTCCATCCTGCCTGCGAATCGCTGCGGGTAATGTAATGGATGTGCAGGAAATAGATGCGGCATCAAACCGGGGCGTAGAGGAGATCCGTGATCTGCGTGAAAAGGTGAAGTATGCACCTACCGAGGTACGCCGTAAAGTGTATATCATTGATGAAGTGCATATGCTGACTACAGAAGCTTTTAATGCTCTATTAAAGACGTTGGAGGAACCTCCGTCACATGCGATGTTTATTCTTGCGACAACGGAACCTCACAAATTGCCAGCGACAATAATTTCCCGTTGTCAGCGTTTTGACTTCCGTAGAGTGGCGTTAGAAGAACAGACCGCCCATCTGACTGCTATTTGTGAGAAGGAAGGGATTACAGCGGATAACAACGCATTGCAGTATATTGCCCGTCTATCTGATGGCGGTATGCGTGATGCATTGAGCTTGCTGGATCAGATTTCATCCTTTACAGATGGTAATGTTACGTACGAACAAGTGTTAGGAATGACAGGAGGAATTCCCTCCGAGCAATTTGCACGTCTTGCCACTGCCATATTGGAAGGTGATATGGGTCTTCTTCTGGAGCTCGTTGAGCAGCTTATGCATGAAGGTAAAAGTGCAGATAAATGCCTAGAGAATCTCATGTATTATTTCCGAGATTTATTGATGATTAAGATGGTACCCGAGGCCGATCAATTAACAGAGCGGGTGCTGAATCCTGCTGAATTTAAAGATATGGCCACCGCATTTTCTCGGGAGCGTCTATTTCAAATTGTAGATACAATCAATAAATACCTAGGTGAAATGAAATACGCAACACATCCTCAGACACTGTTTGAAGTGGCGCTGATGAAGCTTTGCAGCTTGCAGCAAGAGGTAAGTCAGAGCGCCGCATTTGCTCCGTTAGGTGAAACAAATGCCGGAGTAGGCGCGAATAATTCGAGTGTTGACTCTGGTGAACTGGATCTTCTCAAAAGACAGATCGCAGCACTGGAGAAGAAGCTGGAACAGGCTATGCAATCCGGTGGTATTTCCGGAGGAGGGCGTGATGGTGCTTCTGCACCGAAATCGCATGCGGTTCCAACACCGCGGGTTTCTTCAGCCTCAAAAATGCCTCCTAACGTAGATAAGTTTATTGCTGGTAAAGATAGTCCCGATTTTGCAGCAATCTATAAACAGTGGAGCCTTGTCCTGCAGGGAGTAAAAGAGGAAAAGGTAACGGTTCATGCATGGTTTGTAGACGGTGAGCCAGTATCGATTATGGAGGATGCGGTGCTTGTTGCATTCAAGAACACGATTCACCGCGATACTACTGAGAAGCCGGCAAACAGACAGGTTATTGAGAGTGTGCTTGCAGCGCGTCTAGGCAAACCTTATAGACTTGTAACCATGATGCTTCGTGACTGGAATGAAGCTGCCCAGAAGTCTGTGGGACAGACTGGCAAAGAAGAACTGCAGCTGGAGCATGAACACGATACTGCAGAAGCTAAACCTGAACCTTGGATTGATGAGGCTATCCAGCTTTTTGGAGAAGACCTTGTTGTCATAAAAGAGTAATATAAACATACTAGCGCTAATTGCGCATTCCAAAGGAGAGACGAAGTATGAATAATATGAACCAAATGATGAAGCAAGTTAAGAAAATGCAGGAGCAAATGCTCAAAGCTCAAGAGGAACTCGGAGGCAAGGTTATTGAGGGTTCATCAGGTGGCGGCGTAGTTACTGTTCAAGTAAACGGCCACAAAAAATTGCTGTCTATTCAAATTAAACCGGAAGCCGTTGATCCGGAAGATGTTGAAATGTTGCAAGATCTTGTAATCACTGCTGTAAATGATGCATTGACTCAAGCTGAAGAGCTTGCTAACAATGACATGGGTAAATTCACTGGTGGAATGAAGATCCCAGGCTTGTTCTAATAGCCCACTCCACTTCAGTCTAAAGGAGAATTATTAATTTGTATTATCCCGAACCGCTAGCTAAGCTGATCGATGCTTTTACGCGTTTGCCCGGGATTGGACCGAAGACAGCCGCCCGGTTAGCTTTTCATGTGCTTAACATGAAAGAGGATGAAGTCATTGATTTTGCAAAAGCGCTAGTAAGCGTCAAACGCAATCTTCACTATTGCTCGGTCTGCTGTAATATTACGGATACGGACCCATGTAAGATATGTCAGGACAAAACTAGAGATCCTTCAGTGATATGTGTGATACAAGACTCTAAGGATTTGGTGGCTATAGAACGAACCAAGGAGTTTAATGGATATTACCATGTTCTTCAGGGTGCAATTTCACCTATGGAAGGTATCGGCCCTGATGATATTCGCTTGAAAGAATTATTGACCCGTCTGAGTGATGAAAGAGTAAGCGAGCTTATTATGGCGACCAACCCCAACATCGAGGGAGAAGCAACGGCGATGTACATTTCTCGTCTTGTTCGGCCGTTTGAGATTAAAATCACCAGGATAGCTCATGGCTTGCCTGTAGGTGGCGATCTTGAATACGCTGATGAAGTTACCTTGTCCAAAGCGTTGGAAGGCCGTCGCGAGCTATTCTAGCAGCTCTATAGTGGTATTTTTCAAAAAGGAAGCCCTCGGGTTTCCTTTTTTTTGTTCTAAGTTTGTCCCTATCCCGATATGAATGAGAATAACGAGATGTGTATTTTGCATCAAAATTATTCTGAGGAGGAATTGAAATGGGATGGTGGAGAGAGCTGTGGCGGGGAGTGGATAAGGAACAAGGCAAAAAGGAAAGTGAGGGATGGGAAACCCTCTTAGAGGTCCGTAAGGCGCATTCAGAGTGGGAGAGGGCGTATCTGATGTTCGACGAGGCATTGGGACAGGATCAGATAGATTACGCGATATATATTCTGGAGGCTGCAGAACGTAAATATCAGATACATCTCAAACATGCAAAAAGCTTGGGGTTGAACAGTAGTCAAATATAAGGGCTTATAAATAAATGTATAAGGGGGATCTACATGCTTAGAATGATAGCTATGGGCGTATTGATATTATCTGTTATCTTATTAGGTTTAGTTGTATTTAGAAAAAAGCTGGGTTTTGGGTGGCTAAGTTTATTTGGGGTTCATTTGGTATTGGCTGCACTCGGGATATATGTAGTGAACTTCTCAGGTTTGCTCACGCAGGTGTATATCCCTTTGAACCCTGCAACTATAGGCGCAGTAACGGTTCTTGGGCTTCCTGGCGTGGTTATGTTGCTCGGATTAAGAATAATTTTATTTTAATGCTTGACGTGGCTTTGAAAAATATGATACATTAAGTCTCGCCCGTTTGGACAAGCTGTTGATTAACAACTTGCTGAAACGGTCAAGCAAAAAAAGAAATTAAAAAAATGCTTGACGAAAACAAAGGCGCTGTGATATATTATAAAGGTCGCTGCTGACAAGCAACGACGACGAAAGATGAGACATTGATCTTTGAAAACTGAACAACGAGTGAGTGGGAAATCACGTAAGTGATATCCAAAATTAGAGAATTAATTTTCTCGTCAGATGTTTCAAAATGAGCATATCGCTCTTTTCAATACTAATTGGAGAGTTTGATCCTGGCTCAGGACGAACGCTGGCGGCGTGCCTAATACATGCAAGTCGAGCGGAGTTACTTTGAAAGCTTGCTTTCAAAGTAACTTAGCGGCGGACGGGTGAGTAACACGTAGGCAACCTGCCCTTCAGACTGGGATAACTACCGGAAACGGTAGCTAATACCGGATAATTTCTTTTTTCTCCTGAGAGAAGAATGAAAGACGGAGCAATCTGTCACTGAGGGATGGGCCTGCGGCGCATTAGCTAGTTGGTGGGGTAACGGCCCACCAAGGCGACGATGCGTAGCCGACCTGAGAGGGTGAACGGCCACACTGGGACTGAGACACGGCCCAGACTCCTACGGGAGGCAGCAGTAGGGAATCTTCCGCAATGGGCGAAAGCCTGACGGAGCAACGCCGCGTGAGTGATGAAGGTTTTCGGATCGTAAAGCTCTGTTGCCAGGGAAGAACGTCCGGTAGAGTAACTGCTATCGGAGTGACGGTACCTGAGAAGAAAGCCCCGGCTAACTACGTGCCAGCAGCCGCGGTAATACGTAGGGGGCAAGCGTTGTCCGGAATTATTGGGCGTAAAGCGCGCGCAGGCGGCTATTTAAGTCTGGTGTTTAAACCTTGGGCTCAACCTGAGGTCGCACTGGAAACTGGGTGGCTTGAGTACAGAAGAGGAAAGTGGAATTCCACGTGTAGCGGTGAAATGCGTAGATATGTGGAGGAACACCAGTGGCGAAGGCGACTTTCTGGGCTGTAACTGACGCTGAGGCGCGAAAGCGTGGGGAGCAAACAGGATTAGATACCCTGGTAGTCCACGCCGTAAACGATGAGTGCTAGGTGTTAGGGGTTTCGATACCCTTGGTGCCGAAGTTAACACAGTAAGCACTCCGCCTGGGGAGTACGGTCGCAAGACTGAAACTCAAAGGAATTGACGGGGACCCGCACAAGCAGTGGAGTATGTGGTTTAATTCGAAGCAACGCGAAGAACCTTACCAGGTCTTGACATCCCTCTGAATCTGCTAGAGATAGCAGCGGCCTTCGGGACAGAGGAGACAGGTGGTGCATGGTTGTCGTCAGCTCGTGTCGTGAGATGTTGGGTTAAGTCCCGCAACGAGCGCAACCCTTAACTTTAGTTGCCAGCAGGTAATGCTGGGCACTCTAGAGTGACTGCCGGTGACAAACCGGAGGAAGGTGGGGATGACGTCAAATCATCATGCCCCTTATGACCTGGGCTACACACGTACTACAATGGCCGGTACAACGGGAAGCGAAGCCGCGAGGTGGAGCCAATCCCATCAAAGCCGGTCTCAGTTCGGATTGCAGGCTGCAACTCGCCTGCATGAAGTCGGAATTGCTAGTAATCGCGGATCAGCATGCCGCGGTGAATACGTTCCCGGGTCTTGTACACACCGCCCGTCACACCACGAGAGTTTACAACACCCGAAGTCGGTGGGGTAACCCGCAAGGGAGCCAGCCGCCGAAGGTGGGGTAGATGATTGGGGTGAAGTCGTAACAAGGTAGCCGTATCGGAAGGTGCGGCTGGATCACCTCCTTTCTATGGAGAATCGTTCTCTGCAATGAGGACATTCAAATCGGAAGTTTAACTTCCATAATAGAACCTTCGGGTTCGAACACTCACTCGTGTTCAGTTTTGAAAGAGCGAGTCTCTTTCGCATGCGTTTGGTGGCGATAGCGGAGGGGTTCCACACGTACCCATCCCGAACACGACCGTTAAGCCCTCCAGCGCCGATGGTACTTGGACCGAAGGGTCCTGGGAGAGTAGGACGTTGCCAAGCGGACAACCAATTCATTGGTTGATTCACAATGTTATATATGTTATATGGGCTTTTAGCTCAGTTGGTTAGAGCGCACCTCTGATAAGGGTGAGGTCGGTGGTTCGAGTCCACCAAGGCCCACCATATAACATTATAGAGTAATTTTATGGGGCCATAGCTCAGCTGGGAGAGCGCCTGCCTTGCAAGCAGGAGGTCAGCGGTTCGATCCCGCTTGGCTCCACCATAAATTTTTAAATGAATAACTTTTTTAACTTGATCCTTGAAAACTGGATACCGAAACGAATTTGCGTTTTAGAACATCTTTTAGCAACTTGTGTAAACAAGTAAATGTTATTAGTGAGATTTTTCAAAGAAGATATCGTTCGATATTTTCCTACGGAAAAATCAAGGTTAAGCTAATAAGAGCACACGGAGGATGCCTAGGCGCCAGGAGCCGACGAAGGACGTGGCGAACAACGAAACTGCCTCGGGGAGCTGTAAGCAAGCTTTGATCCGGGGGTGTCCGAATGGGGAAACCCAGCTGTGGTAATTCGCAGTTACTCATTTCTGAATACATAGGAAATGTAGAGGCAGACCAGGGGAACTGAAACATCTAAGTACCCTGAGGAAGAGAAAACAATAGTGATTCCGTCAGTAGCGGCGAGCGAACGCGGAACAGCCTAAACCAAGGGGCTTGCCTCTTGGGGTTGTGGGACGTCTCACATGGAGTTACAAAGGAATATGGTAGGTGAAGAGGTCTGGAAAGGCCCGCGATAGAGGTAAAAGCCCTGTAACCTAAACTGTGTTCTCTCCGAGACGGATCCCGAGTAGTGCGGGGCACGTGAAACCCCGTATGAATCCAGCAGGACCATCTGCTAAGGCTAAATACTACCTGGCGACCGATAGTGAAACAGTACCGTGAGGGAAAGGTGAAAAGCACCCCGGAAGGGGAGTGAAATAGAACCTGAAACCGTGTGCTTACAAAAAGTCAGAGCCCGATCTATGGGTGATGGCGTGCCTTTTGTAGAATGAACCGGCGAGTTACGTTTAACATGCAAGGTTAAGCCGAGAAGGTGGAGCCGCAGCGAAAGCGAGTCTGAATAGGGCGATTGAGTATGTGGACGTAGACCCGAAACCGTGTGATCTACCCCTGTCCAGGGTGAAGGTGCGGTAACACGCACTGGAGGCCCGAACCCACGTACGTTGAAAAGTGCGGGGATGAGGTGGGGGTAGCGGAGAAATTCCAATCGAACTCGGAGATAGCTGGTTCTCCCCGAAATAGCTTTAGGGCTAGCCTCGGTATAAGAGTAGTGGAGGTAGAGCACTGATTGGGTGCGGGGTCCGCAAGGATTACCAAGCTCAGTCAAACTCCGAATGCCATATACTTATTGCCGGGAGTCAGACAGTGAGTGCTAAGATCCATTGTCAAAAGGGAAACAGCCCAGACCATCAGCTAAGGTCCCCAAGTGTGTGTTAAGTGGGAAAGGATGTGGAGTTGCACAGACAACCAGGATGTTGGCTTAGAAGCAGCCACCATTGAAAGAGTGCGTAATAGCTCACTGGTCGAGTGACTCTGCGCCGAAAATGTAACGGGGCTAAACACACCACCGAAGCTATGGCTAGATACGTATGTATCTGGGGTAGGGGAGCGTTGTGTAGGGGTTGAAGGTGTACTGAAAAGAGCGCTGGACACTACACAAGTGAGAATGCCGGTATGAGTAACGAAAAGATCAGTGAGAATCTGATCCGCCGAAAGCCCAAGGTTTCCTGAGGAAGGCTCGTCCGCTCAGGGTAAGTCGGGACCTAAGGCGAGGCCGAAAGGCGTAGTCGAAGGACAACAGTTTGAAATTACTGTACCACCGTAATCCGCTATGAGCGATGGGGTGACGCAGGAGGGTAGTGACGCGGACTGATGGATGTCCGTCTAAGCAGTGAGGCTGATGTGTAGGCAAATCCGCACATCATTAAGGCTGGGCTGTGATGGGGAGCGAAAATTGTAGTAGCGAAGGTCATGATCTCACACTGCCAAGAAAAGCCTCTAGCCAGGAGAAGGTGCCCGTACCGCAAACCGACACAGGTAGGCGAGAAGAGAATTCTAAGGCGCGCGGAAGAACTCTCGTTAAGGAACTCGGCAAAATGACCCCGTAACTTCGGGAGAAGGGGTGCCCCGGTAGTGTGAATAGCACGAGGGGGCCGCAGTGAAAAGGCCCAAGCGACTGTTTAGCAAAAACACAGGTCTGTGCGAAGCCGCAAGGCGAAGTATACGGGCTGACGCCTGCCCGGTGCTGGAAGGTTAAGGGGAGTGGTTAGGGGTAACCCGAAGCTATGAACCGAAGCCCCAGTAAACGGCGGCCGTAACTATAACGGTCCTAAGGTAGCGAAATTCCTTGTCAGGTAAATTCTGACCCGCACGAATGGCGTAACGACTTGGGCGCTGTCTCAACGAGAGATCCGGTGAAATTTTAATACCTGTGAAGATGCAGGTTACCCGCGACAAGACGGAAAGACCCCATGGAGCTTTACTGCAGCTTGATATTGAATTTGGGTACGATCTGTACAGGATAGGTGGGAGCCGTAGAAATCGGAGCGCAAGCTTCGGTGGAGGCGCCGTTGGGATACCACCCTGATCGTATCTAGGTTCTAACCTAGTACCCTTACCGGGTACGGGGACCGTGTCAGGCGGGCAGTTTGACTGGGGCGGTCGCCTCCTAAAGAGTAACGGAGGCGTTCCAAGGTTCCCTCAGAATGGTTGGAAATCATTCGCAGAGTGCAAAGGCATAAGGGAGCTTGACTGCGAGACCTACAAGTCGAGCAGGGACGAAAGTCGGACTTAGTGATCCGGTGGTACCGCATGGAAGGGCCATCGCTCAACGGATAAAAGCTACCCTGGGGATAACAGGCTTATCTCCCCCAAGAGTCCACATCGACGGGGAGGTTTGGCACCTCGATGTCGGCTCATCGCATCCTGGGGCTGAAGTAGGTCCCAAGGGTTGGGCTGTTCGCCCATTAAAGCGGTACGCGAGCTGGGTTCAGAACGTCGTGAGACAGTTCGGTCCCTATCTGTCGTGGGCGCAGGAAATTTGAGAGGAGCTGTCCTTAGTACGAGAGGACCGGGATGGACGTACCGCTGGTGCACCAGTTGTTCCGCCAGGAGCATGGCTGGGTAGCTACGTACGGACGGGATAAGCGCTGAAAGCATCTAAGCGTGAAGCCCCCCTCAAGATGAGATTTCCCAATTAGTAAGACCCCTTGAAGACGACGAGGTAGATAGGTTGGAGGTGGAAGTGCAGCAATGCATGGAGCTGACCAATACTAATCGGTCGAGGGCTTATCCTATACTTAGAATGCAGATTTGTTTCGGATTCAGTTTTCAGGGAGTCAAATTCCTGTTTGGATTGCTGTGGTACTGATATCGTTTGGAGAGATACCCAAGTGGCTATAAGGGGACCCTCTGCTAAGGGGTTAGACTGCGTAAGCGGTGCGTGGGTTCGAATCCCACTCTCTCCGCCATTTTCAATCCATAGCAATACTAATTATTGTGGCGGTGTAGCTCAGCTGGCTAGAGCGTACGGTTCATACCCGTGAGGTCGGGGGTTCGATCCCCTTCGCCGCTACCATAATACCTGGAGGCTTAGCTCAGCTGGGAGAGCATCTGCCTTACAAGCAGAGGGTCGGGGGTTCGATCCCCTCAGCCTCCACCATTTTCATCTTTTTAGAATTGCTTTTACACCGTGCCGGTGTAGCTCAACTGGTAGAGCAACTGACTTGTAATCAGTAGGTTGGGGGTTCAAGTCCTCTCGCCGGCACCATTTTTAATTAATGCGGAACCGTGGTGTAGTTGGCCTAACATGCCTGCCTGTCACGCAGGAGACCGCGGGTTCGAATCCCGTCGGTTCCGCCATTTTTTCCACAAAATGAGTGGGAAGTGTAAGACTTTTCCGCTTAATTGTCATGTAATCTTATGGCTCGGTAGCTCAGTCGGTAGAGCAGAGGACTGAAAATCCTCGTGTCGGCGGTTCGATTCCGTCCCGAGCCACCTTTTTTGGGGGATTAGCGAAGTGGCCAAACGCATCAGACTGTAAATCTGCTCACGTACGTGTTCGGTGGTTCGAATCCATCATCCCCCACCATTTATGAGCCATTAGCTCAGTTGGTAGAGCACCTGACTTTTAATCAGGGTGTCGAAGGTTCGAGTCCTTCATGGCTCATCCCAAACAGAAAGTCATCACCTTAGGGTGGTGGCTTTTTTTGTGTTTTTATGTCGTATTATAGTAGCGCGCTGCTGTAGTGATTAACATAATATTAGAGAATATGCTAAAATAGGCGAAAAGAGCAAAAGTGGTGGAGTATGGTGACTATGGATAGCGAAACATTGCGAAAAAAGTTAGAGCAGCTCACCGGAAAGAAAACCGGAATCAAGCAGTTAGGTAGGCAACATTCAGCTTCTCTTTTTAGCATGGGATTGGAAGCACAGGAACAGCCGGTAATCCATGAGGGTCATCTTTGGGCACCATTATATGAGACTGATGGACGTGTAACCGCTGTCTGGGTGGAATTGGATGGACTTAACTCTTTGGAAATTCAATTAGTGAATTATGCGGTTCGAAACTTTGCAATTGCACTAAAAGCTACTGGGGTTAGAGAAGAAGGGGAAGCGGAGGCTCGGCAGCTGGGAACCTGGTTGAACACCGAACTGGAGCAAGAGAAAAATGACTCTGAGATACCCGATGAGATGGCTCTAAAGGGACGTTTATTCGGAGATATGGTTCCATTCCTACTTAGCAGTGAGAATGCACATAGCCCGCAGATCACTTATCGTTCCTTAATGAAGCTGCTGCGCAGCTATTTTGAGAATGAAATTCTGCTTATACCTCTTCAAGAAAAAGAATGGTTAATATTGGCCCGGAAGGAACTACTCACGGGCGGAGATGATAAGGATGAGGAAGAAGAGAGTGTAGATGAAATTCTGGCTCAGACCAGCATGGGCTTACACGAACTGATAGCCAGCGAATGGGTAGGTGTATTCCATTTGGCTGTAGCTCCGGCTATAGTTCCTGTTAAGGGATTGACGGGATCCGTGGCCTTGCTGAGGGAGACTATTGTACTCGGTCGTATTTTCCAAGTGGGTGAGTATATTCATTTACCTTGGGAGCTGCATTTGGAACGATTGGTTAACAGCATTCCTGACGCACGGCGTAAACAGTTACTTGGACAGATTGGCGACTATTCTTCCGTATTATCGGATAAAGAGATGCTGATGACCCTGGAGACGTTTTTTGAGATGGATTGTAATGTAAGTGAAACAGCCAAGAAGCTATATATTCATCGCAACACGCTTTTATACCGTCTGGACAAGATCAAACAGGAGACTGGCGCGGATGTGCGTAGCTTTGGGGACGCTGCTATTGTGAAGCTTACTATGCTTTTGTATAAAGTGACGAAAAGGAAATAGGTTTTTTGTGAACGTTACAAATAGCCACCGTGTCCCGTCTAGGGTAATATAAATGTACAAGGAAAAAAGAATTTTTCAATTAATCAATAATTAACTCGAGGGGGAAATACAATGGCAGGCGTACGTTTAGAGCATATTTTCAAAAAATACCCGGGTTCAGATAAAGCAACAGTAATGGATATCAATCTTGATATTAAAGATAAGGAATTTCTAGTATTGGTTGGACCATCCGGTTGCGGTAAATCCACAACTTTGCGTATGATCGCTGGTCTGGAAGAAATCTCCGAAGGTAAAATGTACATTGGCGATCGTGTAGTCAACGACGTTGCACCTAAAGACCGCGATATCGCGATGGTATTCCAATCCTACGCCCTGTATCCGCATATGAGCGTATACCAAAACATGGCTTTCGGTTTGAAACTTCGTAAAGTGAAGAAAGATGAAATCGACAAGAAAGTACGTGAAGCTGCTAGAATTCTCGATATCGAGCATTTGCTAGATCGTAAACCAAAAGCACTTTCCGGTGGTCAACGCCAACGTGTCGCTTTGGGACGCGCTATCGTACGTGATCCACAAGTCTTCTTGATGGATGAGCCTCTTTCCAACTTGGATGCTAAACTTCGTGGTCAAATGCGCGCTGAAATCACTAAACTGGTTAAACGCCTTGAAACCACTTGTATCTACGTAACGCATGACCAAACAGAAGCTATGACAATGGGTGACCGTATCGTAGTTATGTATGATGGTATCATTCAACAAGCTGCTTCCCCTGAAGAGTTGTACAATGAACCAACTAACCTGTTCGTAGCTGGATTTATCGGATCCCCTACAATGAACTTTATCAATGGTACTTTGTCCGAAGCAAACGGTTCTGTCCGTTTCCGTGCTGAGAACCTTGATGTTGAAGTACCAGGCGGAAAAGCTCAAATCATCCGCAGCAAAGGCTACATTGGCAAAGAAGTAATTATGGGCGTTCGTCCAGAAGATATCCATGAAGAGCCAGTATTCTTGGAAGCTTCCCCGAACACAATCTTTACTTCATTGGTTGATGTAACTGAAAACCTTGGTCACGAAATGCTCCTTTACTTGAGCGGCCTTGGTAAATCTACTGTAATCGCTCGTGTAGATGGACGTTCCACTACTCGCGAAGGCAGCAAGCCAAAATTGGCTATCGATATGAACAAAGTTCACTTCTTCGATAAAGAATCCGAAGTTAACATTCTGTTGGGATAAGATCGCAGGATCTTTTCTCTCTTGATAAAGCCACCCGAAAGGGTGGCTTTATTGTTTAATTAGGGTCGTAATGGATAGGCGTTAAGATTGCATTCACAAGCGTTATCAATTAAGATAGCAGGAGAATTACCTCCGGAATTGTAATGAGATCGCTGTCAACCGGACGCAGTAAGCGGACATATACCGCAGGTGACGAAAGGACGAATTTACATGGCTAAGAAAGTAAAAGTATCTGAATTGGTACAACATTTTCAATTAGAGGTTATTTCCGGCCAGGAAGGTCTAAAGCGACCTATTACGGTCGATGACCTGAATCGCCCTGGACTAGAGATTGCTGGTTATTTCGAATATTATCCGGAAGAACGTGTTCAACTATTAGGTAAGACAGAACTCGCATTCTTCTCCATGCTGCCTGAAGCTGAACGTAAAAGTAGGCTTCGTGGAATCTGTAATGACAATACACCTTGTATCGTAATTACCCGTAGTTTGGATGTGCCACAGGAGTTAATTGATATAAGTAATGAAAAGGGACTTCCTGTGCTTCGTAGCTCGATGGCTACGACTATTTTCTCCAGCCGTTTGACGAGCTTCTTAGAAGGGAGATTAGCCCCTACAGCAACGATTCATGGTGTACTCTGTGATGTATATGGTGTAGGTATGCTGATTACTGGCAGTAGTGGTATTGGTAAGAGTGAGACAGCCCTTGAACTTGTAAAACGTGGACATAGACTGATCGCTGATGATGCCGTGGAAATCCGCCAGACTTCAGATAACCAGCTGCATGGTACAGCCCCTGAGTTGATCCGTCACTTGTTGGAAATTCGCGGAGTAGGTATCATTAACGTAATGACACTTTTTGGTGCGGGTGCTATCCGTAATCATAAACGGATTACACTTGTCGTTAGATTAGAGGCTTGGCAGCAAGACAAGCAGTATGACCGGCTTGGACTTGATGAGGAAACGACGCGGATTATTGATACCGATGTTCCACTTGTAACCATTCCTGTACGTCCAGGACGTAACCTTGCCGTTATTATTGAGGTTGCTGCGATGAACTATCGCCTGAAGCAAATGGGCTTTAATGCAGCCCTGCAGTTTACGAATAAGTTAACTGCGACCATATCTGAGGATATGGACGATCTCGATTAGGAGTGTGAGACAATGTTCCCATTAGCAATAGATCCTATTGTATTCTCAATTGGATCACTGCCTGTACACTGGTACGGGTTAATACTAGGGGTCGGTGCACTCGCGGGATTATTTCTTGCGATCCGCGAGGGCAAACGGTTCGGAATCCCGCAAGAATTCTTTATGGATATGCTGCTACTGGGTGTACCCTCGGCAATTATAGGGGCACGGATTTATTTTGTAGCTTTTAAATGGGACGATTATAAGCATAATCTGATAGACGTCTTTAAGATCTGGAATGGCGGCATCGCCATTTACGGCGCATTAATAGGAGCGATTATTTGCGGAATTATTTATTTCCGTTATAAGGGTTACCCTTTCTGGCGTATTGTTGATATTTGCGCACCTGGACTACTGGCGGGTCAAATGATTGGCCGCTGGGGAAACTTTGTCAACCAAGAGGCATACGGCAGCGTAGTTGAGGAATCTTTTTTACGGGATAAACTGCATTTACCTGACTTCATCGTTAATCAAATGTACATAGGGGATGCTTTTCATCATCCGACTTTCCTGTATGAATCTCTTTGGAGCTTACTAGGGATTGCGTTATTGATGGTTCTCCGTCGTCAGAAGTTTGTACGTGCTGGAGAAATCTTCATGTCTTACTTTATATGGTATTCCATCGGTCGGTTCTTCATCGAGGCTGTGCGTACTGACAGTTTAGCTTTTAACGGAAGTGCAGGACTGGCTTCGTTTATAAATGGCTTATGGAGTCCGATGGAATGGTTAGGTTTTGAACAAGGATATCTGGATCCTGCCTATGGTAATATTCGTATTTCTCAGCTGCTTTCTCTACTGATTATTGTGGCAGCTATATTATTAATCGTTATTCGCAGAGTAACCGGAGAGCCTAAAGCACATTATTCTGACCCTATCGTATGTACTAAACCGATCCAAGCAGATACTGTAGTGCCAGAAAGCGCAGTAAATACACCGCAGAAAACTCGTCAAGGAACACAACCTGAGCAAGGACAGCCAGCGGATGGAGATAAGAAGGAGCAGTAAAACTTATGATAGAATGCGTTCTTTTTGATCTGGATGGAACGATTGTCGATACGAATGAGCTAATCATTAGTTCATTTATGTACGCGCTGAAGGACAATGGTCTGGCTCCACTGACCAGAGAAGAGATAATTCCGCATATGGGAACAACCCTTCAGCAACAGATGAGAGTATTCTCTGGACTAGAGGATGTAAATGGTACGTTAGAAAAGTCCTATCGTTCTTATAATAATGAGCATCATGATGAGTTAGTGCGGTCCTTCCCGCTTGTAAAGGAGACCATTGAGGAGCTCTCGCGTCGTGGGATCAAACTTGGGATTGTAACTACTAAGATCCGTCCAACAACGATCAAGACTCTGGAAAGGTTCGATTTGCTTAAGTACATGGATACGATTGTGACTGTGAACGATGTTACTGAACCAAAGCCACATCCGGAGCCCGTTCTGACAGCGGTCAAAAACCTTGGCGTTGATCCTCGTAAAACCTTAATGATAGGTGACAGTGCGGTTGATATTCAATCAGCCAAAGCTGCCGGTGTATACGCTGTTGGAGTATCTTGGTCTTTGAAGGGCGAGGATACGCTCCGCAAGTATGATCCGGACTTTATCATCCATAACATGAAGGATATTATAGAAATTATGGAGCGAGGAACGAATGAATCGTGAGAAACGTAACCCGTTATCCAGTAGAAGGTCATAACTCACTTTGGTATATTTACCGTACGGTCAGCCCTTGGAAGGGTGTCCGCAACTTTATTTTTATTCAGATTGCCCGCTATTGTCCGATTCTACCGTTAAAGAATTGGATCTATCGACGGATGCTGGGGATGAAAGTTGGTAAACACACGGCTTTTGGTCTTATGGCAATGGTGGATGTGTTTTTTCCGGAGAAAATAACGGTAGGTGAGAATTCTATTATTGGTTATAACACGACGATTCTGGCGCATGAGTATCTGATCAAGGAATATCGCCTGGGCGAAGTGGTGATCGGTGAAAATGTATTGATCGGCGCGAATACAACGATTCTTCCCGGTGTAACCATTGGAGATTGGGCAGTTATAGCTGCTGGCTCCGTGGTGCACAAAAATGTGGCAGCTGGCTCTTTTGTCGGAGGCAATCCACTGCGAGAGCTGCGCCCCTCTTCAACGGAAGAACATGCGGAACAAGTGTAAACGATGCTTTTTTAACCCTGCAGTTACATATTGCGTTTTTTTAGCGCAGGTTCTGCAGGGTTTCTTGCGTCTTAGAGAAGATTATTAAGGAAACTTTAAGTTCTTCTTAAGTTTTTAGAACAGATACATTCGATATAATTAGCGTTAGTGATAAGGCGAATCCCACGCTAGGCATTCAGCTTCAAATATCAGAATGTAAAATCAGCAGGTGCAGGCTTCCTGGTATTTTCAGTTTCCACATTCCGCTTAGCGTCTCTATGAACAACCATCATAGTAGAGAAGAGGAATATAATATGAACACTGCGAGAAAGGAAAGGCTGCCCCAGCTGGATATCTTCAGAGCATTAGCGATCTTAGGTGTACTGCATGTGCATTCCTCATCTTTTGCCGCTGGAGAGCAGGCACTGCATTCACCTTATTATTACTGGCTGAACTGGATCAACATTTTCTTTAAATTCGGTACGCCCTCATTTATTTTTCTGAGCAGCTTTGTATTGTTTTATAATTATTATGGGCGCCCTGTGACACGCAGCTTGATTATTAATTTCTACCGTCGTCGATTAAAGTATATTTTATTGCCTTATCTGCTAGCCTCTATGGGCTATTACGCACTAACCTTATATGTGAACGGACGATTGACCCAGAACCTCGGTGGCAACCTGTACAGCTTTATTAGAGCGTTATTCTCAGGTTCCGCATATGCGCATTTGTATTTTGTATTTATCAGCATTCAGTTTTATTTGCTTTTTCCAGTACTGCTTAAGCTACTCCAGAGTTCCCGCTTTTTAATAAAATGGGCGATTCCACTCGGATTGGCACTTCAGTGGGGGTTTATTTTCTGGAATAAATACGAACTGCACATTGTTGAAAAAGGGAGCTTGGCGATCTCTTATCTGGCTTATTATATGATGGGTGCTTATATCGCAATTCACTTTGAGAAGGTGAAGACGTGGCTGATGAAGCCATGGAGGGAGCTAACTGCCAAACAAAAAGGATGGACTGCCCTGTTAGTGAGCGGGTGGTTAATTGCAGCCTTTATCCATGTGCAGCTATGGTATGTGGCCCGCCATTTTGGGGTGTGGACGGATTCGCTGTGGTACGAGCTATTATGGAATGTCCATACGATGTTATCTGCATTGGTTCTGTTGTATGCTACATTTCTGATCTATCGTAAGGCTCCTCGCGGGATTGTTGCTTTTTTAACTCGTTTGGGTGAACTCTCCTTTGCGATATATTTGATTCATCCGCTATTGCTGGCGGTATATCGCAGGTTCAGATATCATATTCCCCTAGAGTCGCTAACATATGTTTTGTTCATCTACGGTGGGCTTGTGGTCGCACTGGGAGGGAGCTGGCTTATTGTGCAGTTTGCTTTCCGGCGAGTTCCGGGTTCATGGATTATTTTTGGAAGCGTGCCTCGCTCTTTGGAGTCCAGTCCGCAGGAAAAGTCAGGTTATATCCCTGAGGAACGGGCAAAGGGATTCGTGCAGCAGGAGAAATAACGTTAAAAGAAGGTCTCATACACGCACACGCTTAAACGTGGGGAGGTAGCCTTCATAATACTTGATTAAAAAGGCATCACTTCGATGCGGAGCTTAACAGGAGGAAAGATTATGAGACAAAAAGAAAGAATTCCGCAGCTGGATATTTTTCGGGCGATTGCTATTTTTGCAGTGCTGGCTATTCATGCTACTTCACGAACGTTGGCGGAGACACTAGGCACAAACATGTTTCATCCGTTCTTATTTATTAATAAATTCAGCCAGTTCGCCGTACCTTCATTCATATTTTTGAGTGGGTTCGTGCTCTTCTATAACTATATTGACCGTCCGCTGGGTGGCAAAACGCTAGGAAAGTTCTACTCTAGAAGGCTGCTTTATATTATTGTGCCTTATGTAGTATTTTCACTGCTGTATTTTGCGTTAAAAATGAATGCCGGGAATACTTGGGGCTTACCTCCAGGGGAGATGGCTTCTAAGCTATGGAAGTATTTATGGACAGGAACGGCATATACGCATCTGTATTATATTATTATCATTATCCAGTTTTACGTGTTATTCCCGCTCATTTTGTGGTGTTTGCAAAAGGTTCGTCATCTGGCGGCTTGGGCGCCGCTGATCGGGTTATTACTACAGTGGGGTTTTGTGCTGCTGAATAAATACATGACCAATCACGGGTATTGGCAGTTATCCAAGGGGAGTCTGGCGATTACTTATTTCTCGTATTTCCTGCTGGGTGCTGGGATTGCGGTGTATTATTCTTCTTTGAAAAAATGGCTAGTGCCTTCACGTGAAGGCTGGCGCGCCGGTAAAGGTCCGGTTTGGATTACGTTGTGGTTGTTATGGATTGTAGCAGGGGTTGTTCATGTTGAGCTATGGTTTAACAACTACACGAAAAAAACTGTCATCAACAGCTTATGGTATGAGGGTTTCTCTAATCTACATGCGCTACTCTCTTGTGTGGTGCTGTTGCAAATCTCCTTCTTGCTCTATGGAGCGGGTCGTAGCTTGCTGACAAGACTTTTGGTATCCGTAGGAGCATGCTCCTTCGGGATTTATCTATTGCACCCTATGCTGCTATATTTCTATAGAAAATTACCGTTTCACGGGGGTTCTCTTGCGTACATCGCAGCGATTGCAGGAGGATGGCTTGTTGCGCTGCTGGTCTCATGGCTGGCAGTGGCTCTCGTCTTCCGGTATGTGCCTGCGTCTTGGATTATTTTCGGATCAGGCGCACCAAAGAAAGCTAAAACAGGTTCCCAAAGCGCATAGTTTACTGCTAGGTAATATAAAAGCGCCAGTCTCCCGTATATGCGGGTTGACCGGCGCTTTTTATTTTTCGTCTATTCTCCAGCCTGTTCCCGCTGAAACTCCGCAATAGCTTGATACTGGCTTTCCAGACTACGGTAGACGGAAATATAAATCGGCAGCAGCTGCTTGTACACTTTGGTATGTTCATCAATCGGATCATGCTGGTAAGTTGAGCCGATCATGTCGAATACAACATCGAAGGAGTCCACACGGCCCGTTGCGTAAAGACCAAGCACTACTGCTCCGAGGCAGGAGCTTTCGATACTCTCCGGAATGATGACCTCTTGATCAAAAATATCAGACATCATCTGCCGCCAGACTGAGGAGCGGGCGAAGCCGCCTGTAGCCAGAATTTTGCTAGGACGCCCGATTTGCTCTTCCATAGCCAGCAGAACCATATACATATTGAAAATTACGCCTTCTAGTACCGAGCGAATCATATGCTCCTTATGGTGATTCATAGAAAGGCCGAAGAAGGAGCCACGAGCATCAGGATTCCACAGCGGTGCCCGTTCACCAGTTAAGTAAGGATGGAACAGAAGACCACCGCTACCTGCCGGAACTTGTTCCGCGATGCGAGTTAGAACCTCGTAAGGGTCAATGCCAAGACGTTTGGCGGTTTCGACTTCAGAAGCAGCGAACTCATCCCGTACCCAGCGGAACAACATACCGCCGTTATTAACGGGTCCTCCGATCACCCAATGTTTTGGGGTTAAGTTATAACAGAAGGTCCGTCCTTTAGGGTCGGTAAGCGGGTGTTCCACTACGGTGCGAATCGCTCCGCTTGTTCCAATCGTAGCAGCCACTACACCGGGTTTAATCGCGCCTACGCCAAGGTTGGACAAGACGCCATCACTGGCTCCTACGACAAAAGGTGTCGTCGGGAGCAGTAACAGCTCCTCTGCTAGACCGGGAAGCAGGCCTTGCATGATCTCTGTGGTGGGAACAAGCCGTGAGAGTTGATCTGGTGAAATATGGGCTATCTCCAGGGCCTCTTTATCCCACTCCAAAAGTTCAAGGTTGAGCATGCCTGTAGAAGAGGCAATGGAATGATCAATGATGTATTCGCCGAACAGCCGAGCGAATATGTATTCTTTTATAGAAATGAATTTATAGGTTTGTTGGAACAACTCAGGCTGCTCTTCCCGAAGCCACATTAGCTTGGTAATCGGTGACATAGGATGAATAGGCGTTCCTGTGCGCAAATACAACTCATGTCCGTTAAACTCGTTCTTCAGGCGAAGTGCAGACCCGGCACTACGGTTGTCAGCCCAAGTGATGCAGGCAGTAAGTGGTTTACCCAGCTGATCAATCGCAATGACACTGTGCATGGCTGAACTGAAGGAGACGAATAGGATCTTATCTGGAGATACAGCGCTTTGCCGCATGACATTAGAGATGGTATGAAAAACTGCACGTAGGATTTGCTCTGGGTCCTGCTCCGCTATAGAAGGGGAGGGTTGATGCAAGGGATAACCCATATTAGCTTGTGCAACTATGGCTCCATTCTCCTCGAAGAGAACTGCCTTTGTACTTGTAGTACCAATATCAACGCCAATCATATAGGATTTAGTCAAGCGTTAGCCCTTCTTTCTAGGTGAAAGTATATTTTTAGAACACCAATTACAAAATTATGAAGTACAATCGTATTAGCTCATTATAGTATTCGATAAGCGGGGAGGCAAAAATAAAGAAAATGCCAAACGCTCGACTAAGGGTTTGATTGACGAAAAAGCAGTGAACATGATACGATATTGAAAATACTTTAATTTGCTACCACTTTACCATAGTAAAGTAAACATAAACAGTAACTAATGATAACTGACGAGGTGAACAATGAAGATGTCCAAACCAAAGGGATTTGAGAAGCCGTCTGGCGTTCGGGACTATCTGCCCCGGGCCGTAACGAAATTGCGCAAAATTGAGAACGATGTACTGCATTGCATGAGTCGCTGGGGATATCGGCAAATGATGACTCCAACGTTGGAATATTACGATACAGTTGGCGTGGCTAGCTCTACGTCCGACCAGAAGCTCTATAAATTACTTAACAATCGTGGTCAGGCTTTGGTGCTCCGATCAGAAATGACTGCCCCGGTTGCCCGTGTTGTTGCCTCTCTATTGAAGGATGAGCCACTGCCATTGCGTCTGTCATATCACGCGAATGTATTCCGTGCTATTGAGGAAGAAGCGGGGCGGGAAGCGGAGTTCTTCCAGACAGGTGTAGAGCTGGTAGGTGATGATTCACCAGAGGCCGATGCGGAGGTAGTGGCGCTTGCTATTTCTTCGCTGCAAGCCGCGGGTGTGAAGTCTTTTAAGATCGCTATGGGGCATGTAGGCTTTCTGAATGGGTTATTTCAAGAGGCACTTCCTGAACTGCCTGAGGCTCAAGAGGAGCTGAAAAGTCATTTGCTGGGCCGTGACTATGTTTCTTTCCGGGAGACTTTACGGCGGCTGGATCTTACAGAAGCGCAGAAGAACGAACTGGATGGGCTGCTGCGTCTGCGCGGAGGCAAGGAGATTTGTGGACAGGCGCTAGAGCTGAGCAATCATCCGCTCGCCCGTCATTCGATTGATCATTTGTGCAAGGTGTGGGAGGTGCTGGTCTCTTACGGCGTATCACAGCATGTACTGATTGATCTGACGATGATCGGGGACTTTTCCTATTATACAGGCATGACTTTTGAAGGTTATGCAGCGGAATTAGGATTTCCGGTATGCAGTGGTGGTAGATACGACAATCTGCTGCAACAGTTTGGGCGTCCGATCCCATCCACAGGATTTTCCTTAAAAACGAATCGCATCCTGGATGGTGTAACTGGAGTGGTCGAAGAGGAAGAGCTGCCTATTTTGATCCAATATGATGCGATTCGCAGAAAAGAAGGCTTGGAAGAGGCAACACGCCTGCGGTCAAAGGGTCATGCAGTCGTTACTAGACTTGCTGCAGGTCCAGAAGAGCTTGAAACGGTGAAGCGTTTGGATACGGACACGGTTGAAGCAGAGGGTGTACGGTACGGTGAGATCTATACATTCGTATCTTTTGTAAGTGAGCATGGCTGAGGATATCGCTAGTACAAAAAGTGATTAACATAAATTTTGCATGGAGATGGAAAAGGAGGCAACTTAACAATGGCACAGATATTGAAGGTGGCTATGCCAAAAGGCCGGATTTACGAAAAGGCTGCTGAGCTGTTCCGCCAGGCAGGTCTTCCGATTCCACCGGACGGTGAGGCATCACGCAAGCTTGTTATTCCGCTGCCTGAGGCAGGGATGGAGTTTATATTGGCGAAACCAGTAGATGTACCTACATATGTAGAATATGGCGTGGCGGATATTGGGATCGTGGGCAAGGATGTTTTACTGGAGGAAGATCGTGATGTATACGAGCTGCTTGATCTTGGCATTGCCCGCTGCCGGATGTCGATCATCGGATTGCCGAACTGGCAGCCGGGAATTCAGCAGCGTGTAGCGACGAAATATCCGAATGTAGCTTCAAGGTATTTTAGGGAGCAGGGCCAACAGGTCGAGGTCGTGAAGCTGAATGGATCCATCGAGCTTGCACCACTGATTGGTCTGGCCGATCGTATTGTGGATATGGTAGAGACCGGGCAAACGCTGCGGGACAACGGATTAATCGAAATGACGAGTATATTCGAAATTACAAGCCGCCTTGTGGCGAATCGTGTGAGCTATCGGATGAAAAATGAAGAGATACAGCAACTGTGTGACCGACTACAGGCAGTTATAGGGCAACCTAATTTGCGGTAGGCGGCAACAGATGTTAGGGGTAAAGGGAGGAACCAGCGATGAAGGTTGTGTCGAGCAAGGACTTTAAGCTAGAGCGGGAAGTGGAGTATGGTACGCCAGAGCAAAATCAGGCGGTAAAGGAAATTGTGGCCGCCATTAAAAAAGAAGGAGACACGGCGCTTCTTCGCTATACGGAGCAATTTGACCGGGTTGCACTTACGCCGAATCAACTGCGGGTAACGCCGGAAGAACTTCAGGCAGCGTATGGCCGAGTAGAGCAATCTTTCGTATCTGCTATTCAAGCAGCTGCAGCCAATATCCGGGCGTTCCATGCCAGACAGAAACGGAATTCATGGATGGACTTGCAGCCGGATGGCACGATTCTGGGGCAGATTATTCGTCCGCTGAGGCGGGTAGGGGTATATGTACCTGGTGGCAAAGCAGCTTATCCCTCTTCGGTGCTGATGAACGTGATCCCAGCACAGATCGCGGGTGTGCCGGAGATCGTCATGGTGACTCCGCCATCCACCGGCGGCAAAGAAGGGATTGACCCTTATATCCTGGTTGCTGCCGCAGAAGCAGGTGTGAATGAAATCTACCGTATGGGCGGAGCGCAGGCGGTAGCTGCTTTGGCTTTTGGGACGGAGAGCATAGCGCCGGTAGATAAAATATGTGGGCCCGGCAACATATACGTTGCGCTGGCTAAACGCGAGGTATATGGCGCCGTGGATATCGACAGTATCGCGGGTCCCAGCGAAATTGTCGTGCTGGCAGATGAGACCGCTGAGCCGGCTTATGTCGCAGCGGATCTGCTCTCGCAGGCCGAGCATGACGAGATGGCCTCGGCGATTCTGGTCACGCCATCGCAGAGCCTGGCGGATAGCGTGGCGGCCGAAGTGGAGCGTCAGCTGCAAGAACTGCCGCGTCAGGCGATCGCCCGTTCTTCCGTAGAGAATTACGGCGCGATCATTGTTGTGGAATCTATGGAGGAAGGGATCTC
This sequence comes from Paenibacillus sp. FSL H7-0735, assembly GCF_038008505.1. Lineage (NCBI taxonomy): Bacteria > Bacillati > Bacillota > Bacilli > Caryophanales > Paenibacillaceae > Paenibacillus > Paenibacillus sp. FSL H7-0735. The sequence goes on from NZ_JBBOZH010000001.1 coordinate 214,516, forward strand.
CGTAGTGAATAGACTGGCACCAGAACATCTGGAGATTGTTGTCGAAGATCCTATGGGCCTCGTAGGCAGCATTGAGAATGCTGGAGCCATCTTCCTGGGAGCGTATAGCTCTGAGCCCGTGGGTGATTATTTTGCCGGACCGAATCATATTATCCCAACCAATGGGACCGCACGGTTCTCGTCACCAGTGGATGTGGATGATTTTATTAAAAAATCAAGTCTGATCTATTACAGTAAGGAAGCACTCTTGCGTGATGGGAAGACCATTATAGAGCTGGCACGCCGCGAAGGGTTAGAAGGCCACGCACGAGCCATTGAGATTCGACTCAAAAACGAAGGAAAAGGTGGAAACGGATATGGAGAACAATAACGAACAGGCCTTGCGCCAAGCTGGATTAAGCCGCAAAACAAACGAGACGGATATAAAGTTGTCTCTTAATGTAGATGGAAGTGGAGTTTCAGAGCTGGAGACGGATGTTCCTTTTCTGAATCATATGTTGGATCTGTTCACGAAGCACGGACAATTTGACCTGTCTGTACAGGCGCGTGGAGACATCGAGATTGATGACCACCACACGGTTGAAGACATTGGGATCTGCCTAGGGCAGGCGCTGCACGAAGCACTGGGTGATAAAAAAGGAATCAAACGTTATGCGAGTGTTTTTGTACCGATGGATGAAGCTTTGGCGCAGGTTGTGATCGATATCAGCAATCGCCCGCACTTTGAATATCGTGCAACCTATCCTTCACAGCAGGTAGGCAGCTTTTCGACGGAGCTTGTTCAGGAGTTCCTGTGGAAGTTCGCGCTCGAAGCACGGATTACGTTGCATGTTATCGTACACTACGGTTCTAACACTCATCACATGATTGAGGCTGTATTCAAAGCGCTTGGACGGGCGCTGGATGAGGCAACTTTGATTGATCCACGTGTGAAGGGTGTGCCTTCTACGAAGGGAGTGCTGTAGGATGACTGTTGCAATCGTCGATTATGGCATGGGCAACCTGCACAGTGTGAGCAAGGCGGTAGAACGTCTCGGTTATGAGTGTGTAGTGACGGGTGATGCCGAGCAAATTCTCGCTGCTGATAGTGTCATTCTGCCAGGTGTCGGTGCATTTGGCGATGCGATGGGGCATCTGCGGGAGAATGGTTTGGATCTTGTCGTCAAACAGGTAGCCGCTGGAGAGCAGCCTCTGCTTGGGATCTGTCTTGGCATGCAGCTGTTGTTTAGCACCGGTGAAGAGCATGGCAGCCATGAGGGGCTAGATATTCTCTCGGGTTCAGTGGTGCGGTTCGCTCCTAGAGATGGCTATAAGGTGCCGCATATGGGGTGGAACAAGCTCAGCTTTAGACAGCCGGAGAATCCGCTTTTTGTTGGCCTTGAGGAGGGGCATGTGTATTTTGTCCACTCTTATCACGCGCTTGTAGCAAAAGAGAGTGATCTGCTGGCTGTCACAGATTATGGTTACCCAGTCACGGCTATTGTCGGGCAAGATAATGTGTTCGGTATGCAGTTCCATCCGGAAAAAAGCGGAGAGCTGGGAATCAAGCTGTTGGGTAATTTTTTGAAATATAAGAAAGTATAAGTTTCACAATACACTTTATCCTTATATTTCTCGCTTAAACGCTTACCGTCCTTATAAGGACGACGAAGGCGTTTATACTTGAAGATTAAGAGAGAGCGGGCGTAAGCCACGCTATAAATATAATGTAACGAAAGTGGGGAGCGCCAAATGTCTTCTTTTATTGTATATCCGGCGATTGATATCCGGGATGGAAAGTGCGTCAGGCTGCAGCAGGGGGATTACAATCAGGAAACGATATACAATGATAGTCCACTAAAGGTGGCAAAATCATGGGAAGAGCAAGGTGGAAAGTTCATTCATTTGGTGGACTTAGATGGTGCGAAAGCAGGTCATCCTGTGAACGATGCGATCATCGGGGCTATTGCTGCTAATGCTAACGTTCCTGTGCAGGTGGGCGGCGGTCTTCGCAATCTTGCGGACGTAGAGAAATTGCTCGGACTTGGCGTTAGCCGCGTTATTATTGGTACTGCTGCGATTAACGATCATGCTTTTACCGAAGAGGTATTGGCAAAATACGGCGATAAAGTAGCGATCGGCATTGATGCGCGCAACGGTTATGTTGCGACACACGGCTGGCTGAACACTTCCGAAGTTCGTGCTGAAGCTCTTGCCAAAGAATTGGCGGCAAAAGGAGCCGAGACGTTCATTTACACCGACATCTCCCGAGACGGGATGATGCAGGGGCCGAACGTGGACGGTATCCTGTCCATGGCGCAAGCCAGTGGTAAAACAGTGATCGCCTCCGGCGGAGTCACCAGTCTTGATGATCTGTTGCGTCTGAACGTGCACAGCGGCAGTGGTGTAGGTGGAGCTATTGTTGGCAAGGCGTTATACACGGGCAATATTGATCTTTCTGGAGCTTTGCGAGCGCTTGGGCAGAAGTAGCGTTGGGCGAACGCGCTAATTGATGAGCGGATGAACAAAAAGACGACATGGGTTAGCCAAGGAATAGTGGATCAATGAAACAGACAGAACCAACAGTGGGTTAAAGAAATAGACTTAACAGTAACGTAGTGAACACATATCACCAAATCACCAAATCACCAAACTAAATTAATAGACGAGCGAATGAACAAAAAGACAATAGATGAACTGGCCAATGAGCAGTGGGTAAAAGAAATAGGTGTAATGAATAAAGTAGCAAATCACCAATGACCAAACTAATTAATAGACGAGCGAATGAACAAAAAGACAACAGTTGAGCAATCCAATGAGCAGTGGATAAAAGAAATAGACGTAACAGTAAATGAGTAACTAATAATAATTAAATGAACGCACAGAGAAGCAAACTAGCAAAAGTTTAAACGACCAAACGAACAAACGACCAAACAAGTAAACCAGCAAATGGGCTTAACAACAAACCAACAAAGCAACAAAAGAGCTAAAACAAACCAGCTGACCAATAAAGCAACAAACCCAACTAGCTAATGTGTTTCACTTTGTACAATCAAAACTGGTTAAAAATCTCCTTTTCGTGGATTCTACAGGAAACTATTGCACGAAATGAAACAGAGCTAAAACCCGCTGCACAATCTGCTACAATAGGCGTAATTAGGCGGCGGGAAGGGTGTTTTTCCTCGGATGAGGACTTAAGTGTACTTTATACAGCTATTTTTCCTTTTTAGAGCTGATTAGCTAATTTAGTTGTATTTCGTGCAGCTATAACTCAGAGATGAGTTGATTTATAAGCTCATCCCCAGATTTAGTTGTACGAAATGCAGTTAAAAGAGTGGCTTGCAAAAAGGCTGATAAAATAACTGCACGTTGTGCAACTAAATACTCGTGGGCTTGCAGGTGGCGCGAGCTCTTACGACCACATAAGGGTCAAAACCGCGGAACATGAAGGTGTTATGGATCTAGGAAGTGGCCCCGAAGGGGTTAGCGATCATAGCACATGTTCAGTAGTGTGGGCTATGGTTCAGCCGTGTGGGCTATGATCCGCCATGCCAACAATCAAGGTTTCCAAAGGGCAGCGGCCCTTGGGCTCCCCCTGGGCTAAGAGGGCTTTAGGGGGACCGACACACTTTAGGCGCTTGAAACGCTTTTTAAAGAAAGGGGGATTTCATAATGTTAGCAAAACGTATCATCCCTTGTCTTGACGTTAAGGATGGACGGGTAGTCAAAGGCGTTAACTTTGTGAATCTACGTGATGCTGGAGATCCGGTAGAGCTAGCGGCACTGTATGACCGCGAGGGCGCAGACGAGCTTGTGTTTCTAGATATATCGGCTTCCGTAGAAGGTAGAGCAACGATGATCGAGGTTGTGCGGCAGACCGCTGGTGAGATTGCCATTCCTTTTACAGTGGGTGGAGGGATCTCTACAACTGATGATATGAAAAGGATTCTTCGTGCAGGCGCAGACAAAATCGGCATTAATACGGCAGCCATCACTAATCCTCAGTTAATTTTGGAGGGTGCTCGCCGATTTGGCTCCCAGTGTATTGTAGTAGCGATAGATGCTAAATATAATGTGGCTTTTGGTGAATGGGAAGTGTACACTCATGGCGGGCGTAAGCCCACTGGCATCCGTGCTCTGGCTTGGGCTAAAGAAGCTGAGAAGCTGGGCGCAGGCGAGATTTTGCTCACTAGCATGGATGCAGATGGCACAAAAGACGGCTTCGACCTGAAGCTAACCTCGGCAGTATGCGATTTGCTCAGTATTCCTGTGATTGCTTCTGGCGGCGCTGGGAAGAAGGAGCATTTTTACGATGTATTTACGGAAGGGAAAGCCGATGCGGGACTTGCGGCGACCATTTTTCACTATAAAGAGATTGCAATTAATGATTTAAAGGCAGATTTGAAGCAAAAAGGGGTAGAAATCCGATGAGCGAAACACAAAAGAATACAACAATAAGCCAAAAAGAAGCTCTGGCAGGCATTCGCTGGAATGAAGCCGGTCTGGTGCCTACGGTTGTTCAGGATGCTAGCAGTTTAGAGGTACTGATGGTTGCTTATATGAACTCCGAATCATTACAGCTTTCACTGGAGAGTGGTCAGACTTGGTTTTGGAGCCGCTCACGCAGCGAACTTTGGCATAAAGGCGGAACCTCAGGCAACACACAAGCTATTACCTCCATATCCTATGATTGTGATAGCGACACACTACTCGTGAAGGTTGTGCCTGAAGGACCAGCTTGCCATACTGGAGCTACGTCATGCTTTTTCCGTGAGATTCCTTTGAATAACCCAACAACAGATGCTTCGAAACCAGTGTCTAGTTTGACAGATGGTGAGCGTTTTGCTGTTCTTGGTGAGCTGGAGCGTGTGATTGCTGAGCGGGAAGTGGAACGCCCGGAAGGCGCGTATACCACTTATTTGTTTGATAAAGGCGTGGATAAGATCCTCAAAAAGGTAGGCGAGGAAGCTTCCGAGACCATTATTGCCGCCAAAAATAAAGATAACGCCGAGCTGCGCCTTGAAGTCAGTGATCTGATCTATCATCTGTTGGTATTGCTGCAAGAACGTAAGCTTCCACTGGATGAGATTATGGAAGAGTTGAGTACCCGTCACGAACGCCCACGCCGGGATCAGTACTAAGGGGGACTGAGTGATGCATATTGATTACCACACGCATCATGAACGCTGTGGCCATGCCGTGGGTAAGCTTGAGGAGTATGTGCAGCGCGGGATAGAGCTTGGACTTCAGCAGCTGGGGTTGTCCGACCACTTGCCGCTCATCCACGTAGATCCCGCCAGCTATTATCCTGAAATGGCTATGCCAATGGCTGAGCTGCCTCGTTATGTGGAGGAATGTCTGACCCTAAAGGAGCGTTACCGTGGAGTCATAGACCTGCGGGTGGGGCTGGAAGCCGATTATATCGAAGGATACGAAGAGCAAATCCGCGAGATTTTGTCGCCGTATCCATGGGATTATCTTATAGGTTCTGTGCATTTTCTTGGGGAGTGGGATATTACGGATCACCGCCAGGTTCATGGTTGGGAAGGCAGAGATGCGCTAGAGGTGTATCGTCTTTATTACGATGCGGTAAAGAAGTCGGCGTTATCGGGATTATATGATATTATAGGACATATGGATGTTATTAAACGGTTCGGTTATGGTCCACAAACACCGGAGGGCAAGACTGAGGTGAAGGCGCTGGAGCTAGAGACCTTAAAGGTTATAGCGGATAGTGGAATCACCATGGAGCTGAATGCTTCCGGACTTACGAAGCCTTGCGCTGAGATGTTCCCGGCAGAGCATCTGCTACAGGAGGCCCTAAGGCTCGGCATACCGCTGACATTAGGCTCCGATGCACATGATCCTGCCAAGCTGGGGGACGGGCTGCAAGAGGCGCGTAGCATGCTTTGGCACACTGGTTTTCGTGAGCTGGCTGTATTTGAGGGACGCCGCCGTACCACTGTTCAGTTCAAACTATAATAATTTATAATCCGCAGGAGGGTATTATGCATCATCAACAATTACGTATTTTTTCCGGTTCGTCGAATCCAAAGTTAGCGGCTGATATTGCGGAGCGACTTGGTGTTGAATTGGGGCAGATAAAGCTGACCCGCTTCATGAGCGGCGAGATTTACGTTCATTACGAAGAAAGCATCCGGAACTGCGACGTATTTTTGGTGCAATCCCTTTCGCATCCCATTAATGAGATGTTCGTGGAACTGCTGGTGATGATAGATGCTGCCAAACGGGCTTCAGCTCGCACAGTGAACATTATTGTGCCGTATTATGGATATGCTCGGCAGGAGCGGAAGTCCGCACCTCGTGAGCCGATCTCGGCTAAGATGGTGGCTGATGTGCTGACGACCGCTGGAGCAACCCGCGTGATCACTATCGATTTACACGCAGCGGCGATTCAAGGCTTTTTCAACATTCCGGTCGATCATCTGACTGCACTCGATTTGATCAGCAGCCATTTGAAAGCCAAGGCAATGTCTGATCTGGTCATTGTTTCCCCGGATGCAGGGCGTGCGTCTATGGCTGAGAAGCTGGCGAATAAGCTGGACTCACCTTTTGCCATTATGATCAAGAAGCGTCCAGCCCATAATGAATCGGTAATCACTCATGTGATTGGTGATGTCGAGGGACGGACACCAATCATTATTGAGGATCTGATCGATACTGGGACGACCATTGTGAATGTGGTAGAAGGTCTGAAGGAGAGAGGTGCGAAGGACAGTATTGTCTGCGCGACGCACGGATTATTCTCAGGGCCCGCGCTACAGCGGCTGGACCATCCTTCTATTCAGGAAGTGGTTACGACAGATTCTATTGCACTGCCTGATGACCATTCAAGTCGGTTTACGGTATTATCTGTTGCACCGATGCTTGCCCAGGCTACGCACATCATCCTTGAGGGTGGTTCAATCGATAAGCTATTTAGAGACGCGGGAATTTAATTCCCCGTCTTTTTTATTTTTTGTCAAAAAAGATGTTGTAAGCAGAGTGGTAGAGTCTTTCTCAACTTGAGATTCTCGCTGTCACATGTGGTATACTGTGTGGAGATACCCGCGCCCAATAAGGGAACGGAATAGCGATTAAGGATGGAGCTCCGGCATACCCCATAGGGCGCCGCCCTCCTATTTTTCGTTAGTATAAGGAAGCTTCTTATAAGGGAGGTGCCTTGCTTCCATGATTGAGAGAACTTCAGAGTATGAACTGGGGAATGATAATGTGATTCCTGTAACTCTGAATGCCAATTTTTTCTTTGAAAGAGCCGTTCGGTCCTTGGATCGCTTTCAATATGATAAGGCATTAAAGAATTTTCGCAAAGCTGTAGAGTACGAGCCGGAGAATCCGGTCAATCATTGCAACGTGGCTGGCGTATTATCAGAAATGGGTAATTATGAAGCGTCCAATGACATTTTAACCCATGTACTGGAGAATATTGATCCGGCAATGACGGAATGTTATTTCTATATGGCTAACAACTTCGCCAATATGGAAAGCTATGAGGAGGCAGAACGCTCACTCGTCACTTATCTCGAAGAAGATGTGAACGGTGAATTTCTGGCCGAATCGGAAGAATTGATGGAGCTGCTGCAATATGAGCTGGACCGTCCTGCTCCACTTATCCGGATTAGAAGCCGGGAAGGTGTAATAGAGCATGAGCGAGCCCGAGCACTGTTGGAGGAGGGCAAGTTTACACAAGCCGTCACTTTGCTTGAAGAGATTGTGAGCAATACGCCTGACTTCCTGGCGGCACATAACAACCTAGCCCTAGCGTATTTTTACATGGGTCGTTTTACCAAAGCTAAGGAATGTATTATGCGGGTGCTGGAGCAGGACTCCGGGAATTTGCATGCACTCTGTAACTTAGCGATCTTCCTTCAGTATGAAGGTGACCGCGGACAACTGGATGGATTGTTACGCCTTCTGGAGACCACTATTCCGTTTCATCAGGAGCATCTGTTCAAAATGGCCACCACCATGGGGATTCTGGGACGCCATAGAACCGCCTATGGCCATTTTAGACGTCTGTTGAAGGATGAAGAGGTCGGTGGCGACGCCAGTCTCTATCATTATTGTGCGGCTGCTGCCAGCAATAGTGGCCTGTATACAGAAGCCCAGCGCTGCTGGCAGAAGGCGGCTAAGCTCGATCCGGAATCGGCTGTGCCGAGATTTTTTCTAGCTCAGCTGCAGCAGGCGCAGGGGGAAGGCAAAACGCTGTCGCTGGTCAGCTACAACTATCAGCTTCCTTTTCAGGAGCAGCTGAAGCTGTGGAAGGACAACAAGGGCAGCTTTACCGAAGAGGTACGGAACAATCCGCTGCTTCGCTCTTCCTTCTTCTGGGCGCTCCGCTACGGGGATGCCAATACGAAGCTTCAGGTTACAGAAGCTCTGCGGTGGATTGAAGATGAAGAGATGTCCGAAATTCTGCAAGGACTTCTGAAGCAGCAGCCCTTGCAGGAAGAAAAGCTGCAAGAAGCGGCACTTCTTAGTCTGCAGCGGCTGATTGGAAGTGTTCCTGAAGAGAATGTGCTTCAGGAAGTCAAAGAAACCTCTTCCCTGCGTCTGAAGGGACTGCCGGAATGGAGAGAGGATTGGCAGAAAGTTATCGATCAGACCCTTAGTATGATGGATCGAAGATATGATGCAATCCACAAAAAAGATGCTGAATTACTTTGGAAGCAATTTCTGAGCAGCCTTTATCCGGATATTCCGTTTATCCGTCATGCGAATGGCTGGTGTGCTGCCTTAGAATATCTAATTGCTAAAACGCATAACCTGCCGGTCACCTACCGTGAAGTAGCTCAGCGTTACAATGTTTCTGTATCTATGGTCAGTCGTTATGCTCGGCGCATAGATGAGGAATGTAGTTTCGAGGGAAGTGTGAGCGACAGTCTTCCGCCATTTACCGAGAATATCTAAATCGATCATGTAGTATTTCGTAGAAACGGAGCCCTTTTTATATGTCTTGCGTAAACGCTAATGTTCCTTATAGGGGCACCGAAGGCGGCTATGCATGCCAAAAAAGGGCCCGTTTCTTCTAAATAAACCCTATTGTGAGGAGGCCACTGTTATGTACAAAACGATTGTAATCGGAACAGGCCCAGCCGGGCTTACTGCTGCAATTTATTTGGCACGTGCCAACCTAAACCCACTTGTGATTGAAGGTATGCAACCAGGTGGACAACTGACAACGACAACAGAAGTCGAGAACTTCCCAGGCTTTCCTGAAGGAATTCTAGGCCCGGATTTAATGGACAACATGCGCAAGCAGGCTGAACGTTTTGGAGCTGAATTTAAGAATGGCTGGGTGGATTCAGTTGATTTTTCACAGCGTCCATTTAAAGTGACTGTAGATGGATTGGGAGTATTAGAAGCGGAGTCAGTGATCATCTCAACCGGCGCATCTGCCAGATATTTAGGAATCCCCGGGGAGCAGGAGAATGTGGGCCGTGGGGTCAGCACTTGTGCTACTTGTGACGGATTCTTTTTCCGTGGCAAAAAGATTATTGTCGTCGGTGGTGGAGATTCAGCGATGGAGGAAGCCAGCTTTTTAACCCGATTCGCTTCCAATGTAACATTGGTTCACCGTCGTGATGAGCTTAGAGCTTCGAAGATTATGCAGGCTCGCGCACGGGATAACAGTAAGGTATCGTGGGCTCTTAACCGTACACCGCTTGAGGTTACAACCGACGAGTCTGGCGTTAAAGGGCTGACGGTTCGCAACAATGAGACGGGAATTGATGAACTCATCGAAGCGGACGGAGTGTTTGTCGCGATCGGGCACACGCCGAACACCGGATTTTTAGGGGGACAAATTACGACCGATACCAACGGCTACATTGTGGTCAACCCTGGAACGACAGAAACGAACATCCCGGGCGTATTCGCTTGTGGCGACGTGCAGGATACCCGTTATCGTCAGGCAATTTCTGCAGCGGGATCTGGCTGTATGGCAGCAATGGATGCCGAGAAGTACCTAGAGGGCACGATGGTGCATGACTGGAGCGAAACACTGGATAGTTAATTTTGCGAGAAATCGTAGTCCGATGACATATAAGCAGGTGATCCTTTTTCTAAAAGGTTGCCTGCTTTTTTTATAATGGTGGGGCCGTGTCCGGAAATTAAATATGTTGTTTATTTATTACCGCTCGGAAGTTAAAATAACTGTAACAATGTCCTTATAAAAAGACTTGCGCATTTTAAAAATACGTTTACAATGAAGATATAATGTTAACGTGAACAATTTATATTGATACCTATTACAAGCAATAATTTTAAGTTTAAAATATTTATTAGGAAATCAACTGATTGAATAAATGTTCACGTTAAACTTTGTGTAACTCCCATTTGAACTTAAAGGAGAGCAGCAAACCTCATGAGTAAAAAATTCATGGATGAGAACTTTCTATTGTCGAGCGAGACCGCAATTAAGCTGTTTCATAATCATGCGAAAGACATGCCCATTATCGATTATCATTGCCACCTCAGTCCAAAAGAAATTTATGAGAACAAAACGTTCAACAATATTACCGAAGCTTGGCTGTATGGCGACCATTATAAATGGAGAGTGATGCGCGCTAACGGTATAGAAGAGAAATTCATTACTGGCGATGCAAGTGATTATGATAAATTTATGGCCTGGGCTAGAACGGTTCCGATGATTATCGGGAATCCGCTATACCATTGGACGCATCTGGAGCTGCAACGTTTCTTCGGTGTATATGAGTTGCTGAATGAAGCTAGCGCACCAAAAATTTGGGATGAAGTGAATAGACAGCTACAAAGTGAAGGATTCGGAGCAAGAGATTTGATCATTAAATCGAAGGTGACTACGGTTTGTACTACCGATGATCCTGTAGATAATCTGGAATATCATGAGAAAATCAGTAATCTGAGTGGGTTCAATGCTAGCGTTGTGCCGGGATTCCGGCCAGATAAAGCGCTTGAAATCAACCGTCCAACCTTCCAGCCGTGGGTAGCCCAGCTAAGCGAAGTTTCGGGAATGGCTGTTGAGAATTACGGACAGTTTCTTGCAGCATTGGAGAGCAGAGTGAGATTCTTCCACGCGAGAGCCGGCCGTGTATCTGACCATGCTTTGGATGCGGTAATGTTTGAGCCAACTACCTTGGAGGAAGCTACAGCTATATTCGCTAAAGCACTTCATGAAGGCACTGTAAGTGAGAGTGAAGAAAAGAAATATAAAGGATTCACGCTAGTATTCCTCGGCAAATTGTATAACGAGCTGGATTGGGCGATGCAATTCCATATTCATGCGCTACGGAATAACAACAGCGTAATGTTCGGACGTCTCGGACCTGACACGGGTTATGATTCTATCAATGACGGCGTGATTGCTAAGCCTTTGGCGGGTCTGCTCGATGCGCTGGATCGTGAGAATGCGTTGCCTAAGACCATTTTGTACTCACTGAACCCTAATGATAATCATGTGATTGCCAGTCTAATGGGCAGCTTCCAGGGCGGCGGTATTCCAGGGAAAATTCAATTCGGAACCGCATGGTGGTACAACGATAATAAAGACGGCATGCTGGAACAGATGAAGACACTTGCTAATCTAGGCGTACTTAGCCAATTTGTTGGGATGTTAACAGACTCCAGAAGCTTTTTATCGTATACCAGACATGAGTACTTTAGAAGAATCCTGTGTGACCTGGTAGGCTCTTGGGTAGAAGCTGGAGAAGCCCCGGATGATATGGATTTACTGGGCAGTATGATTGAGAACATCTGTTACAATAACGCTGATCATTATTTTAATTTCTCGAAACAGGCATTGGTGACTAGGTAATCGTTATGATATCCTTACATGGAAGAGCCAAACCCGTTTGATAAGGAAGGTTGACCCATGGCACCTACAATCAAGGATATCGCCAAATTGGCGAATGTATCGCATACAACTGTATCGAGAGCACTTAACAATAGTCCACTAATTAAAGAGGTCACACGTAAAAAAATTGCCGAGATCGCTGCGCAAGTGGGTTACGTCCCTAATTACAATGCCAAAAGCCTTGTGATGCAGCGATCCTATACCATTGGTCTGTTCTTCACGAGCATTGCCAACGGCACAACTTCTGGTTTCTTCTCTGATACGATTCGTGGTGTAAATAGGGTCATAGATGTAGAGTACAATCTGTTCATCCGTGGGATCGACGATTATGCGGATTACTCCTCTATTCATCGCAAACGTTTTGATGGAATTATTCTAATGAGCCAGAGTGAAGCTGATAATAAATTCATTTACCATGTTGTCCAGCAAGGCATTCCAATCGTTGTGCTGAACCGGGAAATTGATGACCGCTCCATTATCAACATCATCTCGAACGACCGGGAAGGTGCTTATAATGCAGGCAAATACCTGATCGAAAACGGGCATCAAGACATTGCAATTATTGAAGGTGTGGAGGGCTTTAAATCCACGCAAGAACGCAGAGATGGCTTTATAAAAGCTTTGATTGACCATAATATCCCTGTTCGTAATGACTACATGATAAGCGGTAGTTATGATATGCAAAGTGGATATGAGGCGATGGGCAAGCTGCTGGATCTCGAGAAGCCACCGACTGCTGTATTTTGCTCCAATGATGATATGGCGATCGGGGCTATGAAAGGCGTGTTTGAGCGAGGGCTGCAGGTGCCAAATGATATCTCTGTTGTTGGTTTTGACGACATTGGGTTTTCACTTTTTGCCAATCCTTCACTCACCACGGTCAAACGTCCTATTGAGAAGATTAGTGAGCAAGGCGCTCGCCAGCTGTTAAGCTTGGTCAAGGAACCCTCAGAAAAAGACGGGCGGATCTCGATCGAGACAGAGCTTATTGCCAGAGAATCAGTCAGGAAGTTGCAGAAGTAGAGGCTGCGCATAGCAGCCTAATCCTTTACCTTCGTAAAGGGTTGCTATCTAAAATTTGCATGTATTTAATCAATTAGTAATATAAATATGATTTTATATAGTTTATTTAACAAGTTTATCGTGTGCATTTACTATTAGGAGGCGTTAATATGAAAAGATTAAATAGTGATAATTGGACAGCTTACAAGCAGTATCCTGAGAAGGTTCTACAATTTGGCGAAGGCAATTTCATGCGCGCCTTTGTAGATTGGCAGATTCATACTATGAATCAAAAAACGGATTTCAATGGTGGAGTGGTTGTTGTACAGCCGTTGGCTAACGGACTGGCGGAAATGCTAAATGATCAGGATGGGCTGTATACCCTTTATCTGCAAGGCATTAAAGACGGAGCGGCTGTAAAAGAACACGAGGTAATTAATTGTATTACGCGGACGCTTAATCCCTATTCACAGCATGAGGAGTATATGAAGCTGGCTGAGAACCCTGAGCTGCGCTTTATCGTGTCTAATACTACTGAAGCGGGAATTGCTTTTGAAGCCGGTGACAAGTTAACCGATACGCCGCAGAGTAGTTTCCCAGGCAAGCTGACGGCCTTATTGTACAAACGTTATCAAATTTTTAATGGGGATGCTTCTAAAGGTTTTATCATCATTCCATGCGAGCTGATTGACCGGAATGGCGATGAGCTCAAGAAGGTTATTTTGAAATATGCTGAGCTGTGGAATCTTGGAGAAGGTTTTGTGAACTGGTTGAATGAAGCTAATACCTTCTGCTGCAGTCTGGTGGACCGCATTGTTCCCGGTTATCCAAGAGACAGCATTGCCGAGATTACAGAAGAGTTGGGTTATGAGGATAAGCTGGTCGTTGTCGGCGAGCAATTCCATCTTTGGGTAATTGAAGGACCACAGTGGATTAAAAAGGAGTTCCCGGCTGAACTAGCAGGTCTTAATGTGTTGGTGGTGGATGATATGGCCCCTTATCGGACTCGTAAAGTGAGGATTTTAAACGGAGCTCATACAGCTATGACACCCGTAGCGTATTTGTACGGTATTGATACGGTTGCTGAGGCCATTGAGCACGAAGAGGTTGGGGCGTACGTGAAGTCCTTAATCTACGATGAGATTATTCCAACGCTGGATCTGCCGGCAGAGGAATTGAATTCTTTTGCAGACGCGGTATTAGAAAGATTCCTAAACCCTTATGTGCAGCATTACTTGATGAGCATTTCCCTCAATTCTATATCGAAGTTTAAGACAAGAGATCTGCCTTCTTTACTGCAATATGTAGAGGCCAAAGGACAATTGCCTGAAAAGCTCGTCTTCTCATTAAGCGCATTAATTGCCTTCTATAGAGGACGCAGAGGGGAAGAAAACATTCAACTGGCTGATGATGCGGATATTTTGGAATGGTTCGCCTCCTTATGGGGAGGATGGGATGGCACAGACACCGGGCTGCGCGCACTGGCCGTCGAAGTACTTGCCGCAACCAATCGCTGGGGCTGTGATCTGAATGAAGTGGCTGGACTTACTGACAAGGTGACAGAAGGACTGATTGCGATTGAGAAAAATGGCATGAAGCAAGCCTTACAAGCGTTCGTGAAGAGACCGGCACACAACTAATACCCTGGAGGTGACAATGATATGATCAAGACGATGAAAGAAGTATTGCAGATTAATGAGGCTGATAATGTCGCTGTTGCACTTAAAGACTATAAAGCAGGCGACACCATTGTGATTGGTTCAAAAGAGATTAAAATTACTGAAGATATCGCTAGAGGCCATAAAATTGCACTATCCAGCATTAGCGAAGGTGAAAACGTATTGAAATATGGTTACCCCATTGGTCATGCTATAGCGTCTATCGCGCCGGGGCAGTGGGTGCATACCCATAACACTAAGACAAACCTAACAGGGGTAGAGGAATATACCTTTGAGCAGAAGCTGACGCCGAATCCTTTTGCAGCGGAGAATTTGACCTTTAAGGGATATCGCCGCTTTGATGGAACTGTAGGTATCCGCAATGAGCTGTGGATCGTCCCTACTGTTGGTTGTGTGAATGGAGTGGCGGAGCAGATCATCAATATTTTCAAAGCAGAGGTTGGGGATATCGCACCTTTCGATAACGTGCTCGTGCTTAAGCATAATTACGGTTGCTCCCAGCTGGGCGATGATCATGACAATACGCGAACGATTCTGGCTAACGCGGTTAAACACCCGAATGCGGGCGGCGTGCTTGTGCTCGGATTGGGCTGTGAGAATAACAATTTGCATATTTTTAAAGATATGCTTGGCAGTTATGATGAGGATCGTGTGCGTTTCCTTGTCTCCCAGGAGGTTGGGAATGAGATTGAAGAAGGCGTGAAGCTGCTGAAGGAAATCTATAATAATGTCCAAGGCGATCAAAGGGAAGAGGTATCACTCTCTGAGCTGAAAATCGGTCTGAAATGTGGAGGCTCCGACGGGTTATCCGGTATTACTGCGAATCCGCTCCTTGGACGTCTGTCTGATTATATGGCTGCTCAAGGCGGGACCACTGTACTGACTGAAGTACCTGAAATGTTCGGTGCCGAAAAAATTCTAATGGAACGTGCTGCGGACGAAAATATTTTCCACAAAATTGTCGATCTCATTAATGACTTTAAGCAGTATTTTATGGACTATAAACAGCCGGTATATGAAAATCCTTCTCCAGGGAATAAAGCCGGAGGGATTACTACGCTTGAGGATAAATCATTGGGTTGTACTCAAAAATCCGGGAACGCTACAGTGATGGATGTACTCAAGTATGGAGAGCTTATCACTAATAAAGGCTTAAATCTCCTTAACGCACCTGGCAATGATCTAGTGGCTTCCTCTGCACTGGCTGCTGCTGGCTGCCAATTGGTGATCTTTACGACCGGGCGGGGAACACCATTTGGTACATTCGTGCCAACGATGAAGGTATCTACCAATACCCCATTGTATGAAGGCAAACGTCACTGGATCGATTTTAATGCAGGTGTATTGGTGGAAGATGGTTCTCCAGATGAGGTCCTGCGCAGCTTCATAAACTATATTATTTCGGTGGCCAGCGGTGAATGGGTTAATAATGAAAAGAATAATTTCCGTGAGATCTCCATATTCAAAACAGGAGTAACGCTATAATAAATAATTAATTAATGACAGATCAGGCTGTCTCTTATGCTTTTTAAGCGTAGGGGACAGTTTTTTTTAGGTTCAAAGCATACATAATTCGTCTTTAAAAGAACGATAATTGCATTCTTGGAAATTAGTGATTGCAATCACAATGGTCCTGTACGGCCTGTGCTAATCTTTTATTGAGAATAGTTCTCATATAAAGGAGAAGAGTCAAATGGAAAAAGTGCTGAGTTTGGATGAATCTATATTCGAGATGGTATCACGGCATCCGGAGGTCATCGAGATTATGGTAGAGCTGGGCTTTAAGGATATTGCCAAGCCTGGCATGCTGCAGACCGCTGGCCGTTTCATGACCTTATCCAAAGGAATTAAGCTGAAGAAAATGGATCTCGAGCACGTGAAGGTAACTTTTGAACGTCATGGTTTCGAGATTATTTAATAAAGGAGTGTTAATATGAGCGAACTAATTAACAACCGTGAAGTTGATGTGCCGGAACAGACTCGTCGCCAGGCTATGCTTAAGGAAATTATTAAAGAGCTGCATGCAGGCAAAAGTGTAGAAGAGGTTAAGGCGCGGTTCGCCGAAGCTGTGGGTGATGTTACCGTAGCGGAGATTTCCGCGATGGAGCATTCATTAATGACCGAAGAAGGAATTCCGGTATCCGAGGTCCAACGTCTTTGTTCGGTGCATACAGCCATCTTTAAAGGCTCTATTGAGCAGATTCACCGCTCGTCTAAGCCCGAGGAGCAGCCAGGCCATCCAGTACACACCTTCAAATTGGAGAATCGTGAGATCGAAAGACTTGTTAACTTCCGCATGGATCTGCACGCAACAAAGTTTCAAAAGAACGATAGTGAGGAATTGATCTTCAAGTTGTTGGAGGATCTTAGCTTGCTGCTGGATCTTGATAAGCACTATAGCCGAAAAGAAAATCTGCTGTTCCCATACCTCGAAAAATACGGCATTTATGGCCCAACCAAGGTAATGTGGGGAGTGGATGATAATATCCGCCGTATGATTAAAGAGGCAAAAGCAGCGCTCAGCACTTATAGCGGAAACGCAGCAGAAATAGGCGTTCAGCTTGAGGAGATCATCAAGGAAGTTAATGAAATGATCTTTAAGGAAGAAAATATTCTACTGCCCATGGCCCTGGACAAACTGACGGAAGATGAATGGGTCAAAATCGCCCGGGAGAGCGATGAGATCGGGTTCTGCCTAACCGCACCGGAGCAGGAGTGGATCCCTGAGCGGGCTGCAGAGCCGGAAGGCGCAGTGCCGGAAGAAACAGAAGGAGCGACGCCGCAAGGCGGGTTCATCCGTTTTGAGACAGGGTTGTTGTCACTGCATCAGCTCGAGACCGTACTCAACCATCTGCCTGTAGATCTAACCTTCATTGACGAGAATGATGTCGTTCGATATTTTTCACACGGGAAGGAACGTATCTTTGCTCGAACTAAAGCGGTTATCGGCCGTACAGTACAGAACTGTCATCCCCCGCAAAGTGTTCATGTGGTAGAGAAGCTTTTGGAAGACTTTAAGGCAGGTCGTAAGGATGCTGAAGACTTCTGGATCAACATCAAGGATAAGTTTATCTACATCCGTTACTTCGCTGTACGAGACGAGTCAGGCCAATATATGGGCACGCTAGAGTTCACACAGAATATCGCTCCTATCCGAGCACTAGAGGGACAAAAGCGCATTTTATCAGAATAAATCGGTACGTTGGGTTATTTTCCAGATAATAATATAGGTACAAGACTCTCTTACTTAGGCGTAAGGGGGTCTTTTTAGAATATAATAGAGTATACTCTTAAAATAAGGAATTCCCGGGTGTGTTGTCTTTCCTTGACCACAGAGAGGGCTTCTATTATAGTTGGTACTTAGGATTAACTATTTTAGTATAAAAAAAGGTGGCTTGTTACATGTCTGAGAATATCTACGTTGGCGTGGATTTGGGTGGAACTGCAATTAAGGTTGGAATCTGTAATGCTGAAGGTACCCTGCTACATACTTATGAGGGACCTACAGGAACTGCAGAGGGTGTCGATACTGTTATCGATAATATCGAGAAGTATGTACGCCAAATTGTGGAGGATTCCCCGTACTCTTGGGATCAGCTTGCAGGTGTAGGAGCGGGTGTAGCCGGGTTCACAAATATTCGTGAAGGAATCATCATCCTTGCGCCTAACATAGGATTTAGAGATGTGCCGATCCGTTCCATTTTGGAAGATCGTTGGAACAAGCCTGTCAAAATAGACAATGATGCGAATGTGGCTGCACTGGGGGAAGCTTGGAGTGGTGCGGGACGTGGCGTTGATAACTGTGTCTGCTATACGCTTGGAACAGGTGTCGGTGGCGGAATCATTATTAATGGAAAGATTTATCAAGGTTTTGCGGGATTAGCTGGTGAGCTTGGACATATCACAGTAGTGCCGGATCTGGAAGCTATTCAATGCGGCTGTGGCAACATGGGCTGTCTGGAAACCGTTTCCTCCGCTACAGGTATTATCCGCATGGCTAATGATGCAGTAGCTCGTGGCGATCGTACTTCCCTCTCTATGGTAGAGAAGATTGCTGCGAAAGAAGTCTTTGATGCGGCTAAGGCTGGCGATGAAGTAGCTATCCGTATAGTAAATCGTGCAGCGTACTATCTGGGTAAATCCATGGCTTCTGTTGCGGCTGTGCTTAACCCTGAAGTATTTATCGTTGGCGGCGGCGTGTCTAAGGCTGGAGATATTCTATTTGATGAGGTTCGTCGTGTGTTTGCGAAATTGACACCGGCTCCGCTTCAAACTGGTGTTTCGATTATTCCAGCTGAGCTTGGCAATGACGCAGGTATTGTTGGGGCTGCCGGCCTTTTGCTGCGTTCTTAAAAGACGGGAAGTATTCATATACTAAATCTAGGGAGGGGACGCTTTTATGACCGAATTGGACAATACCCCAACGGCTGGAGCCACCCTGATTATTATTACGGGAATGTCAGGTGCGGGGAAGACAATTGCTGTACAGAGTCTGGAAGACCTAGGGTTCTTCTGTGTCGATAATTTACCACCGGTGCTGATTCCCAAGTTCGCAGAGCTAATTGAACAGTCGAAGGGTAAGATTGCCAAGGTAGCCCTTGTAATTGACCTGCGTGGTCGAGAATTCTTCACTGCTTTGTCTGAGTCTCTTGCCTATATCAAGGATGAGTCAACCATTGGCTGTGAGATCTTGTTTTTGGATGCTACAGATTCAGTACTTGTTCAGCGTTACAAGGAAAGTCGACGTCATCATCCATTAGCACCTAAGGGGCTGCCGCTTGATGGTATCAAGCTAGAACGTAAGATGCTTGAAGAATTGAAAAATTCAGCTACGTTATGTTTAGATACCAGCAGTATGAAGCCTGTGCAGCTTAAGGAGAAGATCATTTCACGGTTTTCGCATCTAGGAAAAAGTACGCTTTCCGTCAATATTACATCCTTCGGATTTAAGTACGGTATCCCTATTGATGCAGATCTTGTCTTCGATGTCCGCTTCTTGCCTAACCCACATTATGTGGACCATCTGCGGCCTAAAACCGGCCAGGATAGTGAAGTCTACGATTATGTAATGAAGTGGCCTGAAACACAGGTGTTCCTGACCAAACTGCTCGATATGCTTCATTTTCTAATTCCGCAATATCGTAAGGAAGGTAAGTCCCAGATTATCATTGGCATTGGCTGTACGGGAGGTAAACACCGTTCCGTAGCCATATCCGAGTATTTGGGTAAAATGCTGGGCGTTAGCGAGACGGAATCCGTAACCGTTAGTCATAGGGATTCCGAGCGTGATCGGCACTAGAGAGAAGGGGTCATAGTGGCTGAAGAACAAAGACAGCGTCCACGTATCGTCGTTATGGGCGGTGGCACGGGGTTATCTGTCATGCTTCGTGGTTTAAAAGAGAAGCCATTAGATATTACTGCTATTGTTACCGTTGCCGATGATGGGGGAAGCTCTGGTATTTTACGCAGTGAACTGCAAATGCCTCCTCCTGGGGACATCCGCAACGTATTGACAGCTATGGCTGATGTTGAGCCGCTCATGGCAGAGATTATGAGATACCGTTTCAACACGGGTGAGGGACTAGCTGGTCATAGTCTCGGCAACTTGATTCTTGCTGCGCTCACGGATATATCTGGCGATTTCGTTACGGCTGTTCGGGAGCTCAGTAGATTATTCGCTGTTCGCGGCCGGGTATTGCCTGCGGCCGGTGAAGCTGTAATCCTGCATGCAGAAATGTCGGACGGCACGATTATCACAGGGGAGTCCAAAATCCCTGAAGCTGGCGGGATCATCAGACGAGTGTCCTTGGAGCCGCCAGATGTAGAACCGTTGCCCGAAGCGCTTGAGGCGATTCGGAATGCAGATGCGATCCTGCTGGGTCCTGGCAGTCTGTATACGAGCATTCTTCCCAACCTGCTTGTTCCGAAACTGGCAGAAGCGGTTGTATCTTCGAATGCTATCAAAATTTTCGTCTGCAACGTAATGACTCAGCCGGGTGAAACGGATAACTATACCGTCAGCGATCATCTTCAAGCTGTATATGATCATATCGGGATCGATTTATTCGATTATGTTATTGTTAATGACGGTGAGATTCCGGAACAGGTCCAGACGAAGTACGCCGAGAAGGGCGCGCGCCCGGTGCAGCTTGATAAAGAAGCGCTGGATGGCAATGGATACAAGGTTATAGCCGATAAACTGGTTTTATTCCGAACTTATTTGAGACATGATACCGATAAGCTTAGCCATCACATTTATCAGCTTGTGCAGGATTGGATAAACAGAAACCCTAGGGTATAACTTATAGATGAGAATGAAGTACTTATCAAGAAAGAGGTGAGACCCTTGTCTTTTGCGGCCCTTACCAAAAAAGAGCTGACGATGGTGGAGAGTGAACCCTGCTGCGAGAAGGCGGAAATGTCAGCGCTTATCCGTATGAATGGATCTGTGCAGCTTTCAAGCAAAAAGGTTATTCTCGACATTTCGACGGAGAACGCCGCGATTGCAAGGCGGGTATATTCTTTACTTAAGAAATATTACCAGGTCCATATTGAGCTACTCGTGCGTAAAAAAATGCGTTTGAAGAAAAATAACGTCTATATCGTCAGAATTCCAAACCGTGTACAAGAGATCCTAAAGGATCTTAGAATTGTGTCGGAAGGATTTATTTTTACCGATGGTATTGATGATGAGATTGTTGGGAATAACTGCTGCAAGCGTGCTTATTTGCGCGGTGCTTTTCTGGCTGGCGGATCGGTTAATAATCCGGAAGGCTCCTCCTACCATTTGGAGATTTCCTCGATGTATGAGGAACATTGTAAAGCATTAGTGGATCTGGCTGGGGAATTCCACTTAAATGCACGCTGTATTGAACGTAAAAAAGGATTCATTCTTTATATTAAAGAAGGCGAGAAGATCATTGAATTCTTAAGTTTGATTGGAGCGCATCAGGCGTTGTTCAAATTTGAGGATGTAAGAATTATGCGCGATATGCGTAATTCCGTGAATCGGATCGTGAACTGCGAGACCGCAAATCTCAACAAAACAATAAGTGCTGCGGTGCGGCAGATTGAGAATATCAAGCTGTTGCAGCGAGAAATGGGACTGGAGAATTTGCCGGATAAACTGCGTGAAGTAGCAGAAATTCGAATGGCGCATCCAGATATCAACCTCAAGGAGGTTGGTGAAATGCTCAAAGGTACAGTCAGTAAGTCGGGAGTAAATCATCGGCTTCGTAAGATTGATGAGCTGGCGGACAAGGTTCGAGGCGGCTAATTACTTTTTTTCTAGTGTGGTTTACGTTATAATGATATAATAATATAAAATTAATGTGAAACTTTTGGGGAGAACTCAATTAGGGGGTAAGCGTTTCATGACAAAGCACCCGGTAGTTGTTCGGTTGAAGACAGGGCTTCATGCCCGACCGGCAGCATTGTTTGTGCAAGAAGCTAACAAGTTTTCGTCGGAGATTTTCGTGGAAAAAGATGATAAAAAAGTAAATGCTAAAAGTATTATGGGGATTATGAGCCTCGCTATCAGTTCCGGCACGGAGATTTACATTAGCGCGGACGGTGCGGATGCCGATCAAGCTGTAAACGCTTTGACAAGTCTGGTCAGCAAAGAAGAGCTTGAGAACCAATAATAGGAAGACAACATCGTTTCTGCTAGGAAGACTTTATTTATCGCATGACCAAAAGCCCTTCGGGGCTTTTTTTAATACCAAAAAATAGATTGAGACGTGCAACATTTACCAAAATGACTCGTCTAGAGGATAATAACAAATCACAAGAAATGAAAGGGGCTGGCAAATATGAAAGGTTTATTGAAGAAAATTGGTTCAGTGATGATCGTAGGGAGCTTGTTAATTGGAGGGATCAGCATGAGTGGTGTTTTCCAAGGTCCTGCAAAGGCTTACGCAGATGAAGTGCAGAAAAATGTCGTTAGTGTAGTAGGTAAAGGCGAATTGTCCCTCAAGCCGGATATCGTATACTTGACCATCGGTGTGGATACTACGGCCACAACTGCGCAAGAAGCGCAGAAGACCAATGCCGCTAAAATTCAGAAGATTATGACTTTACTGAAGAATACTTGGAAAATTGCAGATAAAGATATTCAAAGCACGCAGTTTTATGTGCAACCCAATTATAGTTACAGCGAAAAAGAAGGACAGCAAGTGAAGGGGTACAACGCCAATCATACGCTGTTAGTGTCTTATAGAGATCTGACCAAGGTTGGTGAATTGCTGGACGCTGCATCTGCGGCAGGGGCGAATAATATCGGAAATGCACGTTTTTCTGTGGAAGATACTTCTGCATTTGAAGCTCAGGTGATTGAAAAAGCGATGGCGAATGCAGATGTTAAAGCAGGGGCTATTGCTAAGGCAGCTAAACGCAGCTTGGGTCAAGTGATCACGGTCAGCCAAAATGATGGCGATGTCACTCCGGTTTATTTTGAACAGAATCTAAAAATGAATATGGCTGCAGCAGATGCTGGTGCAAGCACATCCGTGCAACCCGGAGTAGTTAAAGTTACAACTCAGCTAAGCGTAATGTATGAATTGAAATAGTATCAGAACAAGGTGAATGCAGAGAGGAGAGGTGATCTTCCACTAGTAATAGTGGGGGGCGCCTCTTTTTTTGTGTAAGTTCTCTACGATTCTGTTTAATAAATTGGAAAGGAGAGGAAAAATAAGATGATGAATATTATTTCAAAAGAATCAGTACGCAAATGGGGCATAGGTCTGATGTCGGCAGGTTTATTGTTTGGTGGAGGTCTGCTGCCCAGCGAAACGGGTTATGCAGCAGCTAGTAAAACGGAGAATAAAGCTATTGATTCGCGTATCGTTTTAAAGGCAAACGGGATAAATTCGTTACAGGAAGGTATTTTGAAGGAAGGACAGGCCTGGATTCCCATAACTTTTATGCGAGATGTGTTGGGATTACCGCTTGCGTATGATAAGAAGGAAAATGCATACATGATTGGAAAAGGATCGGCCAAGGCGAAGTTGATGTTATCCAGTTACGGTACTTCTGTGTGGGTGAATAACTATTTCATTCGAGAGTATGAAGGGAAGTTAATTAATAATCGCCTCTACGTTCCATCAGGTTTGTTAAATGATTATATGGGTTATAAGGTAGATTGGAGTCGGGCCGCCAGTAAGCTGAATGTGGTGAACAGACCGCAGAACGCGCTGACGGTAACCACGGAAACTTATGCTAAAGATCGGACAGAAGCTTTTATTCAGCTTGATTATCCGAAGATCAGTGGATTGGGCAATTCCAGTGCGCAACAAGCTATTAATAATACTTTGAAGGAAAGTGTTATGAAATTCGCGGCGGGTGCAGAACAGGATATCTCCGATCGAGATGGAGCAGAGCCCAAATACACCTATGATTCAGGTTATGTAGTGACCTACAATCAGAATGGTGTGATCAGCATAGTGATGCATCAGTATAGCGATACGGGCGGCGCTCATGGAATGACTAACCGTGAGGCATTCACCTTCTCGCTTAAAGATGGTAAACGTCTATTGTTGGGCGACCTGTTTGGAGCTAATCCAAACTACAAAAAACAGCTGAATGCTAAGCTGAGCAAGCTGCTGAAGGCAGAGGATAGTTATTTGGGAGGATTCAACGGATTGAATACGGAGAAATATTTCTATCTGAAGGATGACAAGGTTGTTCTGTTCTTCCAATTATATGAGTACACAGCGTATGCTGCAGGCTTCCCTGAGTATACCTTTAGTTTCAAAGAGCTTTTGCCGGATGACAGCAGCCCGTTTGCTGGCATGAAATAAATGGAGATACCTCGTCTCCGCTAATGTCAGCACAAGGCATCTCCCCCTTACCGGAGTTGTCTCTAGTTCATATGCTAAAGGGAGTAACTAGTTTATGAACGGGGGAGAGCTATGGGCTACCAATATACTGCAATTGGCGATTCCTTGACGACTGGATTTGGTGCTCTGCCAGGTAACGGTTTTGTTCCGGTGTACCGTAGAATGGCAGAAGGGAGACTGCGGACTACTGTAGCCTCTACGAATTTAGGCGTGAACGGAATGACTACTTCAGAGCTGGAGCAGCGGCTGCGCGGAAATTCCATGATGCGTGAGGCCGTTCGAGAAGCCGATATCATCACTGTGTCTATCGGTGGTAATGATTTGATTCACGCGGCCAAATCAGCAGCAAGACAGCAAGGGAACTTATCCGCAGAACTGCGCAGATCGCTTCAGGAATGCAAACAAAATTTCTCTGCAATTATGAATATCCTTATACAATTGAAGGCGAGGACGCGTAGACCTTTTATCATTAGAATTGTGGGATTATATAATCCCTATCCTCAGGTGGTTGGTGCGACAGAGTGGGTCAGACAGTTTAATCAATACGCAGCACAGTACAGCAGCCGAGTCTGTGGATTTGCTTCGATTTACAGTGAGTTCGCAGGAAATGAGAGAGGGCTGTTATCCATTGATCATTTGCATCCGAATGGCCGGGGTTATCGCGTAATTGCCGAGAAGCTGGATGCACTAGGTTATGGCGGGCTGAATTGATTGGATTTAGGTCTTCTATAAAATATAAAGAGGCTGTGCCCTATCCGTTATGGTTAGAGCACAGCCTCTTTATATTTTTACTTTATAGCTTACACACCGCTAGGCAATGTCTTCTCGATTACTTTATCTACGATACCATATTCAGCCGCGTCTGCAGCAGTCATGAAGTAGTCGCGATCTGTATCCTTCTCAATACGTTCTAGAGGTTGACCCGTACGTTCTGCTAGAATACGGTTCAGCTTATCGCGCAATTTGAGGATGCGGCGGGCACGGATTTCAATGTCCGTTGCTTGACCTTGAGCACCACCCAGAGGCTGGTGGATCATGATCTCGCTGTTAGGCAGTGCGAAGCGTTTGCCTTTGGCGCCAGCGTTTAGCAGGAAAGCTCCCATGGAAGCTGCCATACCCACACAGATGGTGGAAACGTCTGGTTTAATGTACTGCATTGTATCAAAAATAGCCATACCTGCAGTAATGGAACCGCCTGGGCTATTCACGTAAAGGTGAATGTCCTTGTCAGGATCTTCGGCAGCCAAGAACAGCATTTGTGCGATGATAGAATTGGCTACCACGTCATTAACCTCCGTTCCAAGGAAAATGATGCGGTCCTTCAGCAGGCGGGAATAGATGTCATAAGCGCGCTCGCCGCGGTTGCTCTGTTCTACTACCATAGGAATATAACTCACGTGGAAAACCTCCTTGATATTGGTTCTTCAAATGTATTCATTTTTACTCTTGCCGTATTACCCACATGATAAACAAATTCAAACAAAAAGTCAAAGAAAGTCAAACTTATATTCAAAAAAAAGAGCCGACAAGCGGCTCTTTGGTTAAGTAGTAGTATAGGCACTACTAAATTATGTGCAAAAATGAAATTAATGGCGCGCCCGCCAAGAATCGAACTTGGATCTCAGGCTTCGGAGGCCTACGTCATATCCATTGGACCACGGGCGCAACAAAAATGATTATAATACAATTTTTACACAATTGCAATGTAATATTAATACTGGACAAGCGCTCTAGGGGCAGGCATCGGGCGCTATATCTTTTTCTGACCTTATTAATGTATAAGAAGACAAGTGCTTGAGAATTCTACTCTCGGAAGACTTGCGCTTCGAGCAATATTTGGTTAGAATATGGGTGGGACTTAAAAAGTTTACCCGGGACGTTTTGAGACCATGAACAAGGGAATAGAGGAAGACGAAGTTGCAGGAGTGAAAGTATGCGTAATTTATTAGATATCCAAAAGCAGCTTCTGCCTGATCTCATGGAAACCCTTAAGAGACGGTACACGATTCTTCATCAGATCATGCTGTCCGATATTATTGGGCGCAGAACGCTAGCCGCTTCGCTAGATATGACTGAGCGGGTACTGCGTGCCGAGACGGATCTTCTGAAATCGCAAGGGCTTATTGAGATCGAGAGTGTTGGCATGCGCATTAGCGCTGCTGGACGTAGACTGCTTGATTTGCTAGAGCCGGTTGTTAAGAGCCTATTTGGTCTGGATGAGCTGGAAGAGAAAATTCGAGCAACGTATGGTCTGGATAAAGTTATTGTAGTACCGGGTGATTGTGAGTCATCGCCGTTCACCAAACGAGAGCTTGGCCGGGCGGGTGCGAAAGCGCTGCTGAGTATACTTCGCGCAGATGATACAGTTGCCGTCACAGGTGGATCGACGCTTGCCGATATGGCTGATCAACTGACACCGCCGTTGTCCCTTTCCTATAAGAACGCTTGGTTTGTTCCGGCGCGTGGAGGATTAGGAGAGAGTATGGAGATTCAAGCCAACACGATTGCCTCAACAATGGCAAAGCGGGTTGGAGCCAACTACCGGTTGTTGCATGTCCCTGATTTGCTTAGTGGGGATGCATACCAATCGTTGGCACTTGACTCTAATATTGGAGAGATTGTACAAACCATCCGCAGTTCGCGTATTATTGTACATGGGATTGGGGATGCCATTGAAATGACCCGCCGCCGCAAACTGGACGAGGCTACAGTCTCGGAAATCCAGGGTGAAGGGGCAGTGGCCGAATCTTTTGGCTATTATTTCAATGAAGAGGGTCAGGTTGTCCATACCATGCTTACGATGGGTCTACGTCTAGAAGATATTATTCGGACAGAGAAAGTCATCGGTATTGCAGGAGGCAAACCCAAGGCCAAAGCCATTCATGCCATGCTGCGTTTCGGGCAGGAGAATATTCTCGTCACGGACGAGGCTGCCGCAGTAGAAATAGGCAAGGAAATTGACAATCAACTACAGCTATCTTCGTAGTTTTTAGATTGCAGGCAATACAACATACTTCTTGCATCATACTTAACATTGTTGTCATGACAGACCTCACCGTCTGTTTTGAATAAATAAAACGAATTCTAGGAGGAACTATTCAATGAGTGTAAAAGTTGGAATTAACGGTTTTGGACGTATTGGACGCCTTGCTTTCCGCCGTATTCAAAATGTAGAAGGTATCGAAGTGGTAGCAATCAACGACTTGACTGACGCTAAGATGCTTGCTCATTTGCTTAAATATGATACAACTCAAGGTAAATTCCAAGGTGATGTTGAAGTGCATGATGGCTTCTTCAAAGTCAATGGTAAAGAAGTTAAGGTTCTTGCTAACCGCAACCCTGAAGAATTGCCATGGGGCGACCTAGGCGTTGATATCGTACTTGAGTGCACAGGTTTCTTCACAACTAAAGAAGCAGCTGAAAAACACTTGAAAGGTGGAGCTAAGAAAGTAGTTATCTCCGCTCCAGCTACTGGCGACATGAAAACTGTCGTTTACAACGTTAACGATGACATTCTTGATGGTACTGAGACTGTTATTTCCGGCGCATCTTGCACAACTAACTGCCTAGCTCCAATGGCAAAAGTACTGAACGACAAGTTCGGTATCGTTGAAGGCTTGATGACTACAATTCATGCTTACACTGGCGACCAAAACACTTTGGATGCTCCACATGCTAAAGGTGACTTCAGACGCGCTCGTGCAGCAGCTGAGAACATCATTCCTAACACTACTGGTGCTGCTAAAGCAATCGGTCTGGTTATTCCAGAACTTAAAGGTAAATTGGATGGTGCAGCTCAACGTGTTCCAGTTGCAACTGGTTCCCTGACTGAGCTTGTAACTGTTCTTGATAAGAGCGTTACTGTTGAAGAAATCAACGCAGCAATGAAAGCAGCTTCCGATCCAGACACTTATGGTTACACTGAAGATGAAATCGTATCTTCTGACATCAAAGGTATGACTTTCGGATCCCTGTTCGATGCTACACAAACTAAAGTATTGACTGTTGGCGACAAACAACTGGTTAAAACTGTTGCTTGGTATGACAATGAAATGTCCTACACTGCACAATTGGTTCGTACTTTGGAGAAATTCGCTAAAATCGCTAAGTAATTGACTTGATATAAGCAACATCTATAGAGCGGAAACAGAAATTCCTTGTTTCCGCTCTTTCTAAATGTATTTCTTGTTTCCTGCTAGAAACAATTTTGGGTGTGGAGGAATTAATCATGAACAAAAAAAGCGTCCGTGATGTAGAAGTAAAGGGTAAGCGCGTATTTGTACGCGTGGATTTCAACGTACCTGTAGAAGACGGTAAAATTACTGATGATACTCGTATTCGCGAAACACTTCCAACCATTAAATATTTGATCGAGAACGGTGCAAAGATCATTCTTGCGAGTCATATGGGTCGTCCTAAAGGCGAATTCGTAGATTCCATGCGTTTGACTACTGCTGCTGAACGTCTGTCCGAGCTTCTTGGCAAACCAGTAGCTAAAGCTGACGAAGCAATTGGCGAAGCTGTAAAAGCAAAAATCGCTGAGCTAGGCGAAGGCGACGTACTTGTACTTGAGAATGTTCGCTTCTACCCAGGTGAAGAGAAAAACGATCCTGAACTGGCTAAACAATTCGCTGAACTGGCTGATTTGTTTGTTAATGATGCGTTTGGCGCGGCTCACCGTGCACATGCATCGACAGAAGGTATCGCTCATTTCCTACCGGCTGTATCCGGTCTTTTGATGGAGAAAGAATTGTCCGTTCTTGGTAAAGCTCTTTCTAACCCAGAACGTCCTTTCACTGCGATCATCGGTGGTTCGAAAGTTAAAGACAAGATTGATGTTATTGATAACTTGTTGTCTTTGGCTGATAACGTCCTGATCGGCGGTGGATTGTCTTATACATTCACTAAAGCACAAGGCTTTGAAATCGGTAAATCACTAGTAGACAACGACAAACTTGACGTTGCTCTTGGATTCATCGAAAAAGCAAAAGCACTTGGTAAAAACTTCATGCTTCCTGTTGATGTTGTTGTTGCTGATAAATTTGGTGCTGACGCTAACACTAAGATCGTTGATTACAATGAAATCCCAGAAGGTTGGGAAGGACTTGATATCGGACCTAAGACTCGTGAACTTTATGCCGATATTATCAAGAACTCCAAGCTGGTTGTCTGGAATGGACCTATGGGCGTATTCGAAATCGATAAATTCGCTGAAGGTACACTTGCAGTAGCAAAAGCTTGTGCAACTACTGAAGGTTACACTGTTATTGGTGGCGGAGATTCCGCAGCAGCAGCAGAGAAATTCCACCTGGCTGATCAAATGGATCATATCTCCACTGGTGGCGGTGCATCCCTTGAGTTCATGGAAGGCAAGGCGCTTCCTGGCGTAGAAGCACTGAACGATAAGTAAGACCTAAGAAGGAGGCAACATAAGTCATGAGAACACCTATTATTGCAGGTAACTGGAAAATGTTCAAAACAGTTCCTGAAGCAGAAAGCTTTATTGCTGAAATTAAAGGCAAAGCAGAAGTAGAAGGCGTTGAGACTGTAATCTGCGCTCCATTTACTAACCTGCCTGCACTTGTAGCAGCTGCAAAAGGTACTAACATCAAGATTGGTGCACAAAACCTACACTTTGAAGATAACGGTGCTTACACAGGCGAGATCAGTGGTGTAATGCTAAGTGATCTTGGTGTGGACTATGTTATCATTGGCCACTCTGAGCGTCGTGCTTATTTTGGCGAAACGGATGAAATCGTGAATAAGAAAATGCATGCTGCATTCCGTCACGGAATTACTCCTATCGTATGTGTTGGCGAAAAGCTCGAAGAGCGTGAAGCTGATCAAACTAAAGCAGTATGTAAAGTACAAACTGAAGCTGCATTCCAAGGTCTTAGTGCCGAGCAAGCAGCAAAAGTTGTTATTGCATACGAACCTATCTGGGCTATTGGCACAGGTAAATCTTCCACTTCCCAAGATGCTAACGAAGTTATTGCTTACATCCGCAGTCTTGTAAAAGATCTGTATGATGCAGCAACAGCTGAAGCTGTTCGTATTCAATACGGCGGCAGCGTGAAGCCTGAGAATGTAACTGAGTACATGGGCCAAAGCGACATCGATGGTGCGCTTGTTGGCGGTGCCAGCTTACAACCGGATTCCTTCGTTCAATTGGTTGAGGGGGCGAAGTAAGATGTCAGCTCCAAAACCCGTAGCTTTGATCATCATGGATGGTTTTGGTTTGCGTGGAACGACAGAAGGTAATGCCGTTGCTCAAGCCAACAAACCTAACTATGACCGTTACCTGAAACAATATCCTAACACTACACTCACTGCTTGCGGTGAAGCTGTAGGCCTTCCGGAAGGGCAAATGGGCAACTCCGAAGTAGGGCATTTGAATATTGGTGCAGGCCGGATCGTTTATCAGGATTTGACTCGTATCGATAAATCGATCCGCGAGGGCGAGTTCTTCGATAACGAAACCCTGGTTAGTGCAGTGAGAAATGCTAAGAACACTGGCAAAAAGCTTCACCTATATGCGCTTGTATCCGACGGAGGGGTACATAGCCATATTAACCACCTGTTTGCTATGCTTGACCTGGCTAAAAAAGAAGATATGCATGAAGTGTATATCCATGCTTTTATGGACGGCCGTGACGTAGCTCCTGATAGTGGGAAGAAGTTTGTCCAAGATCTAGTAGCTAAAATCGAAGAGATTGGCGTGGGTACAATTGCAACGGTGTCCGGACGTTATTACGCAATGGATCGTGATAAACGTTGGGAACGTGTAGAGAAAGCCTACCGTGCTATGGTTTATGGTGAAGGTCCTAAATACACGGATGCTGTGCAAGCCATCACTTCATCTTATGAAAACTCGGTATTTGATGAATTCGTTGAACCTAGTGTAATTGTAGACAGTGAAGGCAAACCTGTAACGGCAGTAGAGAGCGGCGATTCCGTCGTGTTCCTCAACTTCCGTCCTGACCGTGCTATTCAATTGTCACAAGTGTTCACGAATCAAGATTTCCGCGGTTTCGACCGTGGTCCTTTGTTCCCGCAAAACCTGCACTTCGTATGCCTAACTACTTTCAGCGAAACGGTACAAGGTTATGTAGCCTACTCACCGAAGAACCTGGATAACACATTGGGTGAAGTGCTTGTTCAACAAAACAAGAAGCAACTGCGCATCGCGGAAACTGAAAAATATCCGCATGTAACCTTCTTCTTCAGCGGTGGACGTGACGAGGAGCTTCCTGGTGAAACCCGGATCTTAATCAACTCTCCTAAAGTGGCAACCTATGATCTTCAACCTGAGATGAGCGCATACGAAGTGGCTGCAGCCTGCGTAGCGGAAATCGAAGCGGAAAGACAGGATGCTATCATTCTTAACTTTGCCAATCCTGATATGGTTGGACACTCCGGCATGCTGGAACCAACAATCAAGGCTGTAGAAGTGACGGATGAGTGTGTGGGTAAAGTAGTGGATGCGGTTGTTGCCAAAGGTGGCGTTGCCATTATTATCGCTGACCATGGTAATGCAGATATGGTATTTGACGAGAACGGTCGCCCGTTCACAGCTCATACAACCAATCCTGTTCCGTTCATCGTGACTACTGAGAATGTTGTATTGCGTGAATCCGGTATTCTTGCAGACGTAGCACCAACAATCCTAGATTTGATGGGACTTCCTCAACCTGCGGAAATGACCGGACAATCCATGATTGCTAGCCGTAAGTAAGGTAAGGTATAACGCCTTTGATTTTAAGCTATACAAGTAAGACCAAAACAATGTTAAAAGGAGATTAACTTACATGACTATTATTTCTGATGTATATGCTCGCGAAGTCCTTGACTCCCGTGGTAACCCTACAGTAGAGGTTGACGTTTATCTGGAATCCGGTGCTAAAGGCCGCGCTATCGTTCCTTCCGGCGCTTCCACTGGTGCTCACGAAGCTGTAGAACTTCGTGATGGCGACAAATCCCGTTACATGGGTAAAGGCGTTCTGAAAGCTGTTGAGAACGTAAATGAAATCATCGCTCCAGAAGTTATCGGTATGGACGCTCTTGACCAAGTGGGCATCGACAAATTGATGATTACTTTGGACGGAACTCCTAACAAAGGTAAATTGGGCGCTAACGCAATCCTAGCTGTATCCATGGCAGTAGCTCGTGCAGCTGCAGCAGCTTTGGATATTCCTTTGTACGTATACCTGGGCGGATTCAACGCTAAAACTCTTCCAGTACCAATGATGAACATCATCAATGGTGGTGAGCATGCGGATAACAACATCGACGTTCAAGAGTTCATGGTTCTTCCTGTAGGAGCTCCAAGCTTCAAAGAAGCTCTTCGCACAGGTGCTGAAATCTTCCACAACTTGAAATCCGTACTTCAATCCAAAGGCCTGAACACAGCTGTTGGTGACGAAGGTGGTTTCGCACCGAACCTTGGTTCGAATGAAGAAGCAATCACTACAATCATCGAAGCTATTGAAAAAGCTGGTTACAAACCAGGTGTTGACGTATTCTTGGGTATGGACGTTGCTTCCACTGAGTTCTACAAAGACGGTAAATACACCCTTGCTGGCGAAGGTAAATCTTACACTTCCGCTGAGTATGTTGACCTTCTTGCTTCATGGGTTGAAAAATATCCTATCATCACAATCGAAGACGGTATGTCCGAAGACGACTGGGATGGCTGGAAATTGCTTACTGAAAAATTGGGCGACAAAGTCCAATTGGTTGGTGACGACTTGTTCGTAACTAACACTGAGCGTCTTGCAACAGGTATCGAAAAAGGTATCGGTAACTCCATCTTGGTTAAGGTTAACCAAATTGGTACATTGACTGAAACTTTTGATGCTATCGAAATGGCTAAACGTGCTGGTTACACAGCAGTTATCTCCCACCGTTCCGGTGAATCCGAAGATAGCACAATCGCTGACATCGCTGTTGCGACTAATGCTGGTCAAATCAAAACAGGTGCTCCTTCCCGTACAGACCGTGTTGCTAAATACAACCAATTGCTTCGCATCGAAGATGAGTTGGGTGAATTGGCTCAATACAACGGCCTGAAATCCTTCTACAACCTCAAAAGATAATCTGCTTTTATAGCAGACTTCTAAGACCCGCCGTTATGGCGGGTCTTTTTTATGATTTGAAGAAGATAGACTTCAATAGGTTTATCCTTATCTTGCAAGAAAAGCTACGACTTAACAGTCTAAGCTGTTGTATTACCGACAGCGCTATGATAAAATAAGAATACTGTTTATGTATCGTGATAACCTAAATTACCATAGATAGTGATGCTTAGGCGTAGGAGGTGGAAGTGAATGGATATCTTTTTGAAAGTTGTGCTCCTGATTTTTTCCGTCGGTCTTATTGCGGTCGTTCTTCTGCAAAAGGGGAAAAGCGCGGGTCTTTCCGGTGCCATCTCTGGCGGTGCTGAGCATCTCTTTGGTAAAACAAAAGCTCGTGGTATGGAGCTCGTACTACAACGTGTAACTGTTGGACTTGCTGCTGGTTTCTTTATCATGGCGATTCTAGCTGCAGTTCTAATCGACTAAAAGATCTACCGTAAGCCCTCGCTCTGTTCTAAATGGAATAGAGCGGAGGCTTTTTTGTTATATTAAAAGGAGTTAAAAAGCACCTAAGGGTGCTTTTCTTTTCATATTCGCAAAGAAAAAGGCTGGATCGATAGGAAGTAAACCTGAAGTCGGCATGGATGTATTTCAGCATTTAAAGGAAATTTTGTACTGTGTTAACCTTTGGATGACAGTAACAGGGATGCGCAGGATTGATTTCGTGTATACTAGGGTATGAAGTAGTAAAGGTAAAATTTACTTGGCATTACTGCAGGGCAGGACAAGATATACATATTTGCCAGCGGCTTGAAGCCGCGGAGGGCTGGGGTGACGAACATGATAACACAAGAAATATTACTCGATTTCATGCGGGAAACTGCATATAAACCAATGACTTATGAAGAGCTGGTGAGTCATTTTGCTCTAGAGGATAGCGAGGGGTTTAAAAAGTTCGAGGAACTGCTGATTGAATTAGAGCAGGATGGAAGAATTGTATTAACCCGTACTGCACGTTATGGCGTGCCAGAACGGATGGATTTGCTGCGTGGACGTTTACAAGCACATGCGAAGGGTTTTGCTTTTCTAATCCCGGATGATCGTGATCATCCTGACGTATATATCCATGCAAATGATCTTAAGGGAGCTATGAATGGCGATATCGTTCTGATTCGTATTACCTCTAAAAGTCCGTCCGGCGGACGTATGGAAGGCGAAGTAGTACGTATTGTAAAACGTGGCGTGTTGCAGACGGTAGGTGTATTTCAGAACCTGGAGACCTATGGTTTTGTGCTGCCTGATGATAAGCGGATTAATCGTGATATTTTTATTCCGAAACAATCCTTTAAAGGTGCTGTTGATGGTCAAAAGGTCGTTGTGCGTATTGTGAGTTATCCGGAAGGCCGAGCAGCGGCAGAAGGTGAAATTATTGAGATTCTCGGACATAAGGATGATCCGGGTGTTGATATTCTTTCCATTATCCGCAAACATCAATTGCCTGAGGCATTTCCAGCTGAAGTGATGGATGAAGCCGATAGCGCTCCTGATTCAATTACAGAAGAGGAGATTGCGGAGCAAGGGAGACGCGACCTGCGCGGACTGAACATTGTTACGATTGATGGCGAAGATGCTAAGGATTTGGATGATGCGGTAAACGTACAGCGCTTGGAGAATGGACATTACAAGCTGGGCGTCCATATAGCAGACGTAGGTTATTATGTGCGTGAAGGCTCTGAGCTGGATAAAGAAGCCTATGACCGCGGTTGTAGTGTGTATTTGGTAGACCGGGTTATTCCGATGCTGCCGCACCGCCTATCGAACGGGATTTGCAGCTTGAATCCTCAGGTAGACCGGTTAACAATGTCCTGTGAAATGGAATTTAACGAGCAAATGAAGGTTGTGAAGCACGATGTCTTTACGAGCGTGATTCGCACCAAAGAGAGAATGACTTACTCCAATGTTCGTAAAATTCTCGAAGACGAA
Source organism: Paenibacillus sp. FSL H7-0735 (assembly GCF_038008505.1). Taxonomy (NCBI): domain Bacteria; kingdom Bacillati; phylum Bacillota; class Bacilli; order Caryophanales; family Paenibacillaceae; genus Paenibacillus; species Paenibacillus sp. FSL H7-0735. The sequence goes on from NZ_JBBOZH010000001.1 coordinate 249,923, forward strand.
GATCCAGAGCTGTTGGAACGTTATAGTCCACTGATTGACGATTTCCGCCTCATGAAGGAATTGGCGATGAAGCTGCGCGATGCGCGGATGCGCCGGGGTGCGGTTGATTTTGATTTTGAAGAGAGCAAAATCATCGTGGATGAGAACGGCAAGGCTGTAGATATCGTGAAGCGTGAACGTTCTGTAGCGGAACAGATTATCGAGGAGTTTATGCTGGCGGCAAATGAAACAGTTGCTGAGCATTTCCACTGGTTGAAGGTTCCGTTCCTTTACCGGATTCACGAAGATCCAGACCCAGAGAAGCTGCAGAATTTCATGGCTTTTGCGGCCAACTTCGGATATCACGTGAAGGGCCGTGGCAATTCGGTTCATCCACGTGCTTTGCAGGATCTGTTGGAGCAAATTCAAGGCACAAAGGAACAAACGGTCATCAGTACGATGATGCTGCGTTCCATGAAGCAGGCAAAGTATGATGCAGAGAGCACGGGCCATTTCGGACTGGCTGCGGAATATTATTCTCACTTTACTTCTCCAATTCGCCGGTACCCCGATCTGGTCATTCACCGCGTAATGCGTGAAGTGATTGAGAATGGAGGGGCACTGACCCAGAAGCGGCATGATTATTTGTCTAGCCGGATGCCTGACATTGCTCAGCAGTCTTCGGAACGCGAGCGTGTGGCGGTAGAAGCTGAACGCGATACGGAGCAACTGAAGAAAGCAGAATACATGCAGGATAAAGTAGGCGAGGAATTCGAGGCTATGGTCAGCAGTGTGACCAGCTTCGGAATGTTCATCGAGCTGGATAATACCGTCGAAGGTCTTATTCGTCTCAGTGCAATGAGCGACGATTATTATCACTTCGACGAAGGTCATATGGCGCTCATTGGCGAGCGCACATCGCGTGTGTTCCGCATTGGTGACGAGGTGAAGATCCGAGTCGCCAAAGTAAATATGGATGACCACACGATCGATTTCGAGTTGGTCGACATGAAGCCACGCGCGCCTGGTGAGCACCGCGGCGGTGGCTTTGCGGGCGGCCGCGGAGGCAAGGGCGGCCGCTCGGGCGGCAGCTTCATTAAGCCGGCCGGGGGCAAAGGCGCCGCGGGCAAGGGACGCGGCGGTAAAGGCAAGCCGGGCGGCGCTGCTGCAGGCGTGGGCAAGGGCAAGCCGGGCGCAGGTGTGCGCGCCGGTGATGGACCGCGCGAAGCGGCCGGTGTTGGCGCAGCGGGCGGACGCGGTAAGCGGAAGCGCGGGCGCGAGGCCGGCGAGGATGCGAGCCGGGTAGTTGCTGCGCCGGGCGCAGAGCGCGGAGGCGAAGCCGGCGGCAACACAGGCGCGCCGCGTGAGCGCAGCGGCGGGCGAGGCCGCGGCGGAGACACCGGCGGTGCCGGTGGTGGACGCGGCATCAGCTTCGGCTTTGGCTCCGGCAAAGGCGGATACGGCGCTCCTGCGTCCGACTCCTCCGGCGGCGAAGCGCGGGGCGTGGACGGCAGCACGAAGTTCCGCAGCCGCGAGGATCGCGGGGGTAACTTTGGCGGTGGAGAAGGCCGTAACGGCGCTCCTACAGGCAAAGGCCGCCGCAAAAAGAAAACCAAGGGCGGGGTGTTCATCGGCCAGTCCGTGACACCAGGCAACGTAGAGACATCTGAGCAAGTCACTTCTAAACGAAGTGACAATAATGGCGGCGCTCCAGAAGGAGCACCACGTAAGCGTAAAAAGAAATAAATGACGGTTATGCGCTGCATAACTCTATAACGATACTAAGCACCGTCCCTCCTGTGGCGGTGCTTTTTAACTAATAATCAACTTGGTTAATTGCATTATGTGCAGTTAAATTTGGGTTATGTAGTAAAAGTGGTGGCTAATTGCATTTTGTACATCTAAATCTGATCAGTTACCCATAATTGGTCTGATTTCGCTTTTTTAGCTGCAGAAAGTGCAACTAATTAGTTTTTTGGCGGTGATAAGGCTTAAATAGTTGCACGAAATACATTTATATAGAAAAACGTAGGTGATAGCAAGTGAATAGGTAGAGGATAGGATAGGTACAGTATAGGATTGCACAGTATAGGTAAAAGCAGCACTATTTGAATAGGCGTCGAATAGATGTATATCCAAGAAGAGGGAAGCGGATAATTGAGAACAAATAGGTAATAAGTAAATAGGGTAGATGGATATAGATATGTGGAGATTAGTGGAAAAACTCCAGATCAACTCAGCTTAATGCTTTTTTGTAACAAATGCTAGATATTGGGTAATGTTACTGACAACTCTATGACAAATTAGGTGAAGTATATTTGGTTGAAGGTTCCTTGCGCTCATTTGATTCCATTTGTTACAATATAGATCAGACGTTCGATGGCTGTGTCGTTTAAGATTAGACAGACATGGTTACTTTAACTTATGAATATGATTCAAGGAGTGATTCTCATGGGTAAAAAAGCAGACGGGAAAGTACTTGCCCAGAACAAGAAAGCTTCCCATGATTATTTTATCGAGGATACTTATGAAGCTGGCTTGGTGCTGACGGGTACAGAGATCAAGTCGCTGCGTAATGGCCGCGCTAATATTGGAGATGCTTTTGCTACGATCCGTAATGGCGAGATTCAGATTCACAACATGCATATCAGCCCTTTTGAACAAGGTAACCGTGCCAATCCTACCGATCCCACACGCACACGTAAATTGTTAATGCATAAGGAGCAAATTCATAAACTGCTGGGCTTGTCCAAGCGAGATGGGTTTACGATTGTGCCACTTAAGATTTATGTGCGGAATGGCTATGCGAAGCTGCTGATTGGTCTTGGTAAAGGTAAAAAAGAGTATGACAAACGTGACTCGGCTGCCAAGCGAGATGCTCAACGTGATATCCAGCGTGTACTGCGTGATAAGCAAAAGATCGCCAGATAATCTGGGAGAACTAGACGATTCAAATGAGTTCCAGTTTCAACCTTCAATTCCTTTAACCCACGTGTTAAAGTGTTGATAAATGTGCTATACTGAGTAAGTAAGTTAGTTATTGCTTCGTTACAGTTTTCTTGAATAAGAAGCTGTAGATTGGATCTCTCTTGCTTGGAAGATCCGCTTGATCCGAAGCGCCCTTTTTAATGAGGGGCCGTTCTTGGATTCGACGGGGGTAGTTCGAGCATGAGTAGCGAGTAGTGGGGACGCGTCCGCTTCATCAACGCTAAAGCCTATTAAACGGCAAACAACAAAACAACTACGCTTTCGCAGCCTAAGAAACTGTGTGCGTGCTTCTACTCTGCATCGCCCATGTGACAGGGATAGGGGCTAACAAATAGTGGGATACGCTGTCTCATCTCCGCCTGCGGTGAGCTGAAGAAGACAATCAGGCTGACCCAACGTATAGCCGGTTACGGGGCGATACTCGGGTGACATCAAAACTGTGACTACACTCGTAGAAGCTTATGTGCCGTTATCTTCGGACAGGGGTTCGACTCCCCTCGGCTCCATATGGAGTTTTAGAAAAAGCGACCTTTAGGGGTCGCTTTTTTGTATCCTCATAATTAAAGTTAGGCAATGCCTTTTAATGATTTCAGCCAATTCCTCAAATGTGTACTTGTGGTTTATCATGTCTACTATGTGGTCTCGGAATGTTTGGTATGCATATTTTTAAACTGCAAAAGATTTCTCTACCACCACGAATACCATCCGCATGAGGATGGTTCCCATACTATGGTTAACGGTACCCTTTTGCAAAGTTTCTTTGTTATAATTATTATAATAAATCTCTTCATTGGCTGGTGATTATGAATGAGTGAGAAATTTTGGTTAGTAGTACAGTATCCTCTAAAAAGTGAAAAAGGAAGCCAACGTGATAACTGGTTAAGAGATAAAGTCATGGAATACCTGGACATATCTCTAGTAGATACTAACTTAGGTTGTGTTGATGGCTTTGATATGGGTAAATGCATTTCCGACCCGAAAAAATATGCTCTTAATATATTTTGTATCATTACGGAAGAAGAACGAAGTATAGCCTTGATAAAGAGAGTGTTAAAAGATAGCAGGCTTGATTATACTCGTATTAAAATTGCTACAATGCCCTATGGAAAAGAAGAAACATATAGTCTTAAATTTTCCTATAAAAAGGGTGTTACCGATTTTTCGCTATAGCACAGTTTTGAGTTTAGAATTACAACTACACCGTAAACAATTTTCTGGCGGGAGTCATGAATTTTGTGACATCAAAACTGTAACTACATTCGTAGAAGCTTATGTGCTGTTATCTTCGGACAGGGGTTCGGCTTCCCTTGCTCCATAAACAAAAACCCGCTGAGATAGCGGTTTTTTGCTGTTTAGTGATTGAATTGTAGACCGAATGCAGACAATGAATTATGGGGAACTAATATATTCATTTTTGTAGACATGTTGTCTACATCTAAAATTAGATCATTCACTTTGAAGTTAATAATTAGTGGCACATTTTCCGAAACTACATCTATAAGAGCTCGAACTGATATAAGATTAGATTATGGCATTAAGCACTCAAAAGCAAAAATATTCGGAGGAATTACTATTATGAGTTTTACTATTGATTATGTTAAAAACAAAAACAGAATTATTGTAACATCGGACGGTATGGAAGTTGAGGATGCCTTTGCGTACGCAGAACAATTTCCGAAGGTACTAAAGAAAACTAAGCGAGGGTTTACAGGTATGACTGTAATCACTGGTGGCCTGGTATTTAAGCAAGAAGTGATGGCGATTCTTGCTCCAACTGGTGAAGATGCTGTGAAAGCTGGAATCTCTACAAAACACAAATGGGTGTATGTTGCGCCTACAGCTTTCTACAAAACGCAAATGAATCGTATGTTTAAAGATATTGCAAACTTGTACGAATCGATAGAAGAAGCTGAAGCGTATCTTGATTCTGCAGGGAATTAGCAACTATAAAAAAACTTTAGTAAACCTTCTGGTAGTATACATAAGGTTCATCGTTCTTCATTCAACGTCGTGGTTGGTGGTCATAATTGTTGCTTGGATCCAGCCATCATCTGTAGCGCCAAGGGTACTTTCTGAATATTGAAGAAACGCTGTTAAAAACCGATATATTCAGGATTAACTTATATAATTGCATCACTATACTAAGGAGTTATCTTTGATCAGTCTCCTTAATCAGAATGACTTATCAAATATTGGTTAGAATGCTTCTAGGGGAATTCAAAACTGTAACTACACTCGTAGAAGCTTATGTGCCGTTATCTTCGGAGAGGGGTTCGACTCTCCTAGGCTCTATTCGAAAGACCCGCTGACAAAGCGGTTTTTTTCTTGTTTATGGACTAAATTGCAGTCAAGGGATAAAAGGCTAACCTAAGATGTGACGAGTACATAAGGAGATAAATGAAAACCAGTACACTTATGCTATAATTTAATAAAGTGCTTCTGTGCTTTTAGAAAAATTGGAATAAAGGATGCATTGATCAACCATGTATGAGAATCAGACTTCTATGCACCACAAGCTGTTTATTATCGGCGCAGGTGCTGCTGGATTAATGGCCGCTGTTACTGCGCGGGATATGGGTATCGATACTGCCATTCTGGAGAGTAACGACCGGATTGGAAAGAAGATATTAATGACAGGTGATGGCCGCTGTAACATTACAAATGAATCCACTGCAACGGGTACAGATGAAGCAATCGCTTTATCGCGTAAGTATCACAGTAATCAGCCCGGATTTCCACTTGCGGTAGTACAGCAATTTGGCATCCGTCAGACCATTGATTTTTTCTCCTTTCTCGGGCTTCCGCTTACAAGATTGAAGGATGGCTTGATGTACCCGATGTCGCTGCAGGCAGCAGCGGTGCTGGATATTTTCCAGCTTGCGCTGGAGGATCGGAATGTTCCGGTGTACCTCAATAACAAAGTGTTGGATGTTACTGTTTCGAAGAATCATCCGCGCTTCAAGATAAAATGCCAAACGGAGACAGAGGAGGAGGTTGTTTATACTAGCGACTATCTACTTCTATCTGCGGGTGGCCTTGCCGGTCCAAATGCGGGAAAAGAACCTCCTGGGTATACACTTGCTGAACGTCTGGGACACACCCTGATTGAGCCTTTACCGGCCATTGTGCAACTGAAGCTGCAATATCCGAATATGAGAGCACTGTCCACTATCAAATCTCAGGGACAAGCTCATATTATTGTAAACAGTAAAGTCATCGGCAGTGAACAGGGCGAAATTGCCTTTACGGACTATGGTATTACTGGTCCGCCAATTCTCCAGCTAAGCAGGAAGGCTGCGTATCATCTTGCAAGAGGAGAACAGGTGAAATTATCGGTGGATCTGATGCCTGGCCGCACGGAGGAAGAGTTAGTTGAGTTTTTAGAAAGGCTCTGGGAGACTTTTGGACACCGGACGGTTGCAGATTCTCTCGTTGGCATCTTTAACAAGAAGCTTGTTACGGTCCTACTCAAGGAGACCGGCTTAGATCAGCAGCCACAGCTGCTTTGCCAGGCTCTGTCGTTGAAAACTAAGGAGAAATTTTATCGAATCTTGAAGCGCTGGGAATTTAAGGTGACGGATACTAATGGCTTTACGAATGCACAAGTGACAGCTGGCGGCATCGATACGTCGGAAATAATCGAAGGAACGCTGGAATCCAAGCTAGTACCTGGGCTTTATTTGGCTGGCGAAGTGATGGATGTGGACGGAGACTTCGGCGGCTATAACCTACAATGGGCTTGGAGTTCCGGATATGTGGCCGCCATGGCGCTAGCTAAGTCAATTCAATAAATTTATTAGGAAAAGGGATGCATCAATTAACATGTATAAGGATCAGACTTCTAAGCACCACGAGCTGTTCATTATCGGTGGGGGTGCTGCAGGTCTAATGGCTGCAGTTACAGCGAGGGATCAAGGTATTGATACAGCAATTATTGAAAGCAATGACCGGCTGGGGAAGAAAATAATAACGACGGGTAACGGGCGTTGCAACATTACGAACCAATCCACCGCCACCGGTACGGATGAAGCGGCCGCTTTATCACGCAAGTATCACAGTAATCAGGAAGGATTCCCAATACATGTATTGCGGCAATTCGGTGTCCGCCAAACGATCGAATTTTTCTCCTCGCTCGGGCTTCCTTTTGTAAGCTTGGAGAATGGCCGGATGTATCCGATGTCGCTGCAGGCGGCTTCGGTGCCGGGTGTATTTAAGCTGGCGCTGGAGGATCGGAATGTTCCCGTATATTATAAACATAAAGTGTTGGATGTTACCGTTTCGGCGGGACATCCGCGGTTCGCGATAACCTGCCAGACGGAGACAGAGGAACAGGTTGTGTATACCAGCGACTATCTTTTTCTATGTGCAGGCGGCCTTACCGCTCCCAAAACGGGAACGGACGGCTCCGGTTATACGCTTGTCCAACGTCTGGGGCACACCTTGATCAACCCGGTGCCAGGCATTGTACAATTGAAGCTGGATTATCCGTATTTGAAGGAACTATCGGGCATCAAATTTGAGGGAGAGGCCCATGTTATCGTAAACAATGAAGTCATCCGCACTGAGTCTGGTGAGATTCTTTTTACGGACTATGGTATCTCGGGCCCGCCCATACTTCAGCTCAGCAGAAAGGCTGCGTATAATCTCGGAATAGGAGAATCGGTGACATTGTCGGTTGATTTAATGCCGGAGCGCACGGAGGAAGAGTTAATTGATTTTCTGGAGATCCACTGGGGGATCTTCGGACACCGGACGGTTGCCGATTCCCTTATAGGTATCGTCAGCAAGAAACTGATTCCAGTTCTGCTGAAGGAGGCTGGAATTGATCAACAGTTGCACCTGCTTTGTCAGGATCTTTCGTGGAAAACAAAAAAAATATTTTATAAAATCTTGAAGCGTTGGGAATTTAAAGTGACCGATACCAATAGCTTTACTAATGCACAAACAACAGCTGGTGGCATCGATACGACGGAGCTAACCGAAGGAACGTTGGAATCTAAGTTAGTCCCTGGACTGTATTTGGCAGGTGAGGTGATGGATGTCGATGGAGATTGCGGCGGCTATAACCTGCAATGGGCCTGGAGCTCCGGCTATGCCGCCGCGATGGCGCTTGCTGATCGACGTGCTAGCACCACGTAAGGGGGCAGATGGTTGCTGACTCTTAAACGATCACCTATTACTAGGCAGAGGTTTGCTGTAACAAGTCTGGTTTTAGTAATGTGAAAGCGATGAGGGTTGTTTCTCATCGCTTTTTTGTGATTTTTTAAAGTTTGGTGCTCATTTAAAAATGATTGTTGGGGTTTAGCGAAATATCAATATTCGTTGCTTAACTCTGATGTCTTCATTTTACCTCAACTTTATTGTCGTCCCTTTATTAATCCTTAAGTTTATCAATTAGAGCTAGTATTCGTCTATTTTTTGTATCTTCCTTTTTAGCAAGCTCAATATAATTAATCTGCTCTCGTTTAATGTAATCAGGCTGGTTTAGAAATGTATTCAGCATGTGGTACTCTTCAAGGTTTGTAGTAATGTAATCTGGCACAATCAGTTTACGATTTTCCTCGCATTTCTTAAGTATTATATGTAATGTATCACCGAGCTCTTTTTGTAATGCTCTTCGAATAAATTCGTTATAAACAAAATAATGCCCATTCTTTGACGGCAATAAAGTATGGTCAAATTCGTACCCGTCAACAGAGATTTGAATAGGTACTTTACCATTAGTATTGAATATCTCCCTTACTGAATAGGGGAAATAGACTACTTTCCATTTCATTTTACCTTCCAGCAGCTTTATCTCACTATCAAATTCATAAACCATATTAAATAACACTCCTCGTGGTAAAGAAGCTGATTTCGGTCACTCATTTTATCATAGCCACTTTGCTGTTTCTAGGTGATTCGAATTCAATATGCTGTTGCAATAACCTATATGATGTTGAACATGCCTTATCTGCATGAGGATAACATCAGTTTTAGTTATTTCTTCGTATAGTACACATGGTTCCAATAATCTGCAGTCAGTAAGTTCATCAAAAAAATTACGAGCCACACTCAATATCTCCTCTAGGTACGTCGTCATTTCCTCCTTAGTAGGGTAGTCAGAGCATTCCTTATCTAAGTCTTCTGTTATATCTTTACCGAAGTCAGGTATTTTGAATTCTTCATCCTTCTGCTGCCTAAACCAAAATTTCATGCTGGTTGTAGCGTGGAATATATGCTTCCAGTATTTATGCTTGGCATTCTTCCAAAAATGATCAGGACATACTTCGATAAGATTCTTCAGCATTTCTACGGTTGGATCAAACTGTCTTCTTAAAACAGCCACCATCTTATCACTCATGTTCATCAACTCACTTCTTGAATTTTAGAATCTTAACTTTATTCTTGTTCTCAGCAACCAAAACCTTCCATTTTACGATGGTGCATTTGGAAAAATTGTGAAATATGCTCAATCATAAACCCATAAAATGTAAAAATGTCACATCATAATTTAATGACACAGAACAGCACGGAGTGCCCTCTGATGAAGGTGTTCTAATCGATTTGAAATTAACGCATCAACACCTGGCGGATATGACAGGAACGGCGCGTGAGACCGTGAAAAAATCATTGCTTGGATTACAGGATGAGCAGTTGATACGTATTGATTAAAGGAAATACATTATGATGCGGCTCCATAGGTAGTAAAAGAAAAGACACCTTGAAGGGTGTCTTTTTACGTTATTGCAGCTTAAAAAGAAGATTCCAACAGTATTCCCGACTTTAATGAAAGTTCCCGGTTTCATTTTCCGTGAATTTGCCGTCGCTGTCATGCTGAGATTGCTTGCGGCGATCATTACGGGCTTGTTGCTGCTGTTGGGCTTCCAGGCTGTTTACGGGCGTGGCTTCCAAATCTTTTACAGTGTTGATCAGATTCTTGTCTGGTTTATTTGCGCTCAATTGAAAATTCCTCCTTGTTTACCTAATGGTTGTGAATTTTATTATGTGCTGGCTACTGTGTGGCTATTCGTGTTGTATGATCACAATCCATTCGCTGTCCTATAATCATTAGCTCAGAACACGGTTAGATATGGGAGATATGAGTAAATGATTGTTTCGGAACCTTTTTTAGTTTTGATATGTTGAACGTGTTCTGGTTCCAGAATTTGTATTATTTTCGAAGGGATACAGGGGCTAGATGCAGGATCTCTTTCTAAATATTTAGGAGGTGAAAAGAGAAACTTCATTTTTTGCAAGCGGTTACAATAATATCTGCAACAAATTAAAATCGGGAGGAAATAAAATGAAAAAAAGAGTTGCAAAGGTAACCAGTATTGTTGTGTTGTTTTCTCTTGCTCTTTCTTTAATAGTAGGTGGATGGACAAATACGGTGGTGCATGCTGCTGGTCTTGCGGTAACAGGCAGTGGAGGCTGGAATGAAACGGCATATGCGGAATGGTCACCTGTAAGCAATGCGACAGGGTATAACGTTTATGTTAAATTGGCAAGTGCAGCGGATTCTGGGTATCAACAAATTAATAATGAGTTAATCCGCAAATATTCTTCCTACTGGAGAGCAGATGCTGTTGGGCTTGCAGCCGGTAATTATGTGATGAAAGTTGAAGCTACCTTGTCAGGGGGTGGGACGGTAAGTGCGGTTTCAAATCCACTATCCGTAACGTCATATGACCGCTCAGGATTTGCTTTTTCGACTAGTTCGCAATATGGTACAGGATCAGGGGCTTATAATGAGAATGGAACCCTCAAGAATGGTGCTCAAGTGCTGTATATAACCTCTCAGAATGCGCAAACCGTAACCCTTGGTGTGAAAATCAACAGCTCCGGCGCTGTACAAACAGGGGTTGGCCTGGGTGGTATTCTGACACTGAGACAAAAAGGTTATGATACAACTCCACTTGCGATCCGAATTATCGGAAAAGTTACAGCTGCTGATCTGAGTGGACAGCTTAACAGCAGTGGGTATCTTGAAGTCAAAGGTAAAAACAATTATTCGGAAATGAATATTACTATTGAAGGTATCGGGAATGATGCTTACGCGTACGGTTGGGGAATGCTTCTAAGATATGTAGGTAATGTGGAAGTAAGAAACCTGGGTGTAATGTTATTCCCTGACGATGGCATTTCAATGGATTCCGGCAATATGAATGTCTGGGTGCATAATAATGATATTTTTTATGGAGCTGCTGGAGGCGATGCAGACCAAGCCAAGGGCGACGGTTCCACAGACCTTAAAAATGGATCCAACTATATTACAATCTCTTACAACCATTACTGGGATTCCGGAAAATCCTCGCTAGTTGGTTTGAGTGAGCCGGCTGAATTTTTTGTTACCTTCCACCACAACTGGTTTGACCATTCGGACTCCCGTCATCCGCGGATTAGAGTGGCTTCCGTCCATATCTATAACAACTTTTTCGATGGTATCTCCAAATACGGTGTGGGTGTAACTACAGGTGCTTCAGCTTTTGTAGAATCTAATTATTTTAGACATGCTAAGTTTCCAATGATGATCTCCTTACAAGGTACAGATGCTTTAGGGGAGGGCACGTTCTCAGGCGAAAATGGAGGTGTGATTAAAGCCTATAACAATCTTATTGTTGAGGCTTCAAGTCTCATCTATGCGAATTCAAACACAGGGACAGCTCCTGCTAATGTTACCTCATTTGATGCTTACTTAGCTTCGTCCAGAAATGAAACCGTCCCAAGCTCATACAAAGCACTAAAAGGCGGAACAGCCTATAATAACTTCGACACGAGCGTAAATACAGGAGTGAACGTATCTAATATTGATAACGTAAGCAATGTTGAACAGATTGTTATGGCAAAAGCCGGACGTCTGAATGGCGGAGACTTCACATGGCAATTTAATGATTCAGTGGATGACGTTTCGTATGCGCTGAATACAGCGCTGATGTCTGCAATCAGAGGCTACACAACGGGACTTGTCTCTGTAGGGGGGAATTCAAACCCAACGAACCCGACTCCGACTCCCTCAGTAACACCTACGCCAACAGTAACTCCTGTGCCAACAGCGACCCCAGCTCCAACAGCAACTCCTGTACCAACGGCGACTCCAGCACCGACGACAACGCCAGTGCCGACAGCGGGAGCAACCGTTCACAACTTTACTACTGATGGAACAACAAGCAGCTTCTTCAATATCCAAGGCAATCTCTCAACAAGTAAGGGAACTGTGGCATATCAGGGTTTAACCCTATCCCAATGTCTAAAAATTGAGAGTGCAACCAGCATTCAATTCACTTCTGCTAAAGCTTCAACGCTAACCCTAGTGTTCAACACAGAGGGAACGAAAATCAAAGTGGATGGAACAAGTTACCCTATAACCAATGGCATTGCCACTGTCTCTCTGGCCGCAGGTGCGCATACCATTACAAAAGATAGTACGGCGAATCTGTATTATATGAAGCTGGAATAGGGAACTGACCGCCTCTACTTTAATATGGAGTATCAGAAAAGCGACCTGTAGGGGTCGCTTTTCTTTGCTTTTTCTTATGGTCTTATTACTTGAGTTATTGTCGATTGAAAAACTATCAATTTTGTGTTTATTTGATTAATCTTTATCATCAACCAAATCAATAATCTCACGAATATCCTCAATATTTAAAGCTTCTGCAATTTTGCTTATATGACTAAAGTTAATATTCTCCCTTTTTCCATTAGCTAACTCACTTAATGCAGCATGTCGGACATCGGATATTCTGGACAATTCTCGTAGGGAAATCTTATGTTTTTTAGTCAATTCTGATATTTTTACTATAACTCTCTTTCCCACTTCTAATCGCCTCACTAACTCTGAGTTTTCATCTTGACTATACGCATAAGACGGATTTTCTTTTCATGAGAATAAACCTCTCAGTTTTTAAGAAAGCTGCTGTAAGTAAAGTAAAAGACATCTTAACCGTGTCTTTTACTTTACTATATAAGCACGTTTCAGCGCTTCAGGATAGTTGACCAGCCTATACTAATTCTCGGTTATTCCCCATACCGGTCAATCGCCATAGCTGCGGATTTCAGCATGCGCCGCTTAAGATGCTCACCCTCGACGATTTTTACGCGCAGGCCAAGAAAACGGATTTTGGACAATAGGAATTCGCTGTCGTCTCTCATGTAGATGACTTTGATTCGATAGATGCCCGAATTTTCATCAAAGGACACGGATTTATCAAAACAGGAAAAGGCGTACAGAATTCGGGACAGCTCAGCATTAAAGGTGGGAATGACTTGAATACATGCACATTCTTTCTGATCCTCTAATAATCGCGTTATTCTTGCTTTTAAGTCATCAATCCGTTTGGCAGGGAAGGGAGCTACTTCAACAGAAACAATGTTTTTTAGTTTAGTGGACATAAGAGAACGTTGCCGGGTGCTGTACCATTGCAAATACCACTCCCGCTTATACATGTTGTATTCCAGCTTATGAGGGAACCCGGTTTGGTCAGTTCGTTGGCCTCCATGCTTAATATGGAAAGTAATAAGGATCGCTTGATTCTGCATGATTATACGGCGGAGTGTACGAAGCATTGGGTGATAGACCTGCCGCTCTTTGCTTTTAGCTTTCTCCATAATAATTCCCTGCACTTCTGTGGACGCTTCTGCCTCCAATATGGAGTTCAATTCACTTAAGGTATCCAGTGTAAAAGCTGCTTCTGAGGCCGGGTGCATTAACATGGTTTTCAGCCAGGAACGTTCCTGGGAGGTCAGCGCTAATGAACCCACTTCGTCGAGGCGTGAAATGATTTGGAAGTTAAATATTTTCTCAAATGGATTCATAATAGCTGTGAATCTCCTTCCACTCCGCGATAAATTGCTTACGCAGCCAAGGGGGTTCTAATACCTCGCAGCTCGAACCAAAGCTTCGTAACCACGGCTTAATTTCATAAATACCATTCACTGTGATCTCATAAAGGAATGTAGAATCGGACTCTTCCGTAATTACTCCCCACTGTCCCTGCGCTTCAACCCGCTCCCGAATAAAATTAACACCAGAGCGATTGGGGTTATAAAATCTCGCAGCCACTTTAATTGCACTGGTGGTATCTATAACCCAGCTGTTTGTCATCTGCTCTTCCAGATTGCTGAGTTTCTGAGCAAACTCTGATTCTTCCACAGTGTCGCCCTCCTCAATTTGAGTAAGGCCCTCCATTCGGAATTTCATGATGCCCATACGTGAATTATGTCCGATTAAATACCAGCGCCCATATTGATGGTCATAGATGACGCGGAGGGGAAGAACGGTTTCTGTGACGCCCCTTGTTTCCCGCTCAAAGAGAGGATTGGTATTCTGAGAGGCGTAGTTTTTGCCCTTTTTAGGGGATAGATATAGAAACTTAATTTTTTTTCGCTGCTGAATCGCTGCAAAAATTGTGTATAGGTGTGCCTCGTCAAGAATACGTGAATGATAATTATACTTGTATCTATGGGTTTCCGTAGCTTCGGGGTTATAACCCCGCTTCCGCAGGACCTTTTTTAAGGTGTCGCGCAGCAGGTAACCTTGCACCGACGGAGTCTGCGTGTTGGCGATGACATCAACATAGTCGTAAAGATCCAAGAGCTGATCGCCCGATAATTGATCAATCAGATCGTTAGCAGCCTTGTATCGATAAGGACGGCCCTCATTTACACGAAGAATAACGCCAACTTCCTCAAGATATTTCAGATCTCCACGGATGGTCTTCTCATCGGGCATTGGACAATCGGTTGGCATTTGCTCACTGCAGACATCCTGTAGATCTTTAGCCGTTAGCTCCTGAGTCTGAAGCGCAGTTAATAGTAGAGTAAGCCGGATGCTCTCCGTTTCCTTAAGCGACTTCGCCCGGAACAAGAACAGGAGCAGCGGGTCGGCAGATTCATAATAGTTATAGCGGAGCCACTCAGAGAGTTCCGTTCCTTGTTCTGTAGGCAGGTCTTGTTGTAAGACGGTTACCATGCCCTTCAGGTTGCGCAGCGTTTTGTCATAGGTATGTACAGAAATGCCGAGACGATCGGCGAATTGTTGTCTGCTGTAAGCTCCCCCCGCTAAAGAGAGCATGCGAAGAAATTGAATCTCCTTGTCAAAACTTTCCCGGGCCATTTGTATCCCTCCAGCCTGTAGCGAATCCATTAGAAATAGTAGTACTTATTATATTAAGCACCAGAGTTGAATAAAATGGAAGTATTTTTGGCCGCCGCCATACTTCCGCCCTGTTCGTTACAGGGAAGATGAGCGAAGATAGATCCATGAAGCCGAAGCAATTCTGAAGAGGCGTTCGAATAGTATCAATGGTAGAGAATAGGGAAGTAACCGATCTGGAGGGATGAAGATGGATCCTATAAACAAGCTTATCTGTGAGCAGCTGGAACAGATTGAATATGAGGAGCAAGTTACAATATTGTATGCCTGCGAATCAGGCAGCCGGGCCTGGGGATTCCCATCGCAGGACAGTGATTATGATGTGAGATTTATTTATCTGCATAAACCGGAATGGTATCTATCTATTTTTGATAAGCGGGATGTGATCGAGCGTCCTATTAACAATATGCTTGATATCAATGGCTGGGATTTGCGTAAAGCACTGAATTTATTCCGGAAGTCAAATCCACCGCTGCTGGAGTGGCTGCAATCACCCATTCAATATGCAGAAAAGTACAGTATAGCAGAGAAGCTTAGAAGCATCTCCCCGTACACATTTTCGCGGAAGTCTTGTATGTACCATTATTTAAACATGGCAAGAGGGAACTACCGTGATTATCTGCAAGGCGAACAGGTCAAGATCAAAAAGTACTTTTATGTGCTTCGTCCCGTTCTAGCTTGTGAGTGGACTCACCGATATGGAGAGATGCCGCCGATGGAGTTCGATGTACTGGTAGAGCGGCTTATTCCGAAGGATGAAGAGCTGTGGCAGGTGATTCAGCAATTGCTGGCACGAAAAAAATCCGGTGAAGAACTAGACTACGGACCGCAGCTAACCGTGATTAACGATTATTTAGAAGAACAGTTCCAAGTGTTGGATAAGGTGGCGGCGTCCTTGAATGCTAAGGAGAACAACAGAGATCATCAGCTGGATGCTCTATTTCGAGAAGCTTTACAGGAAGTATGGGGACGGGCCCTATAGAAAGATTGATAGGAGGAAGATGGTAGTGGCTATTGTACAACTGAAATCTACGAATCCAAAATTCACTTTTTTAATTAAAAAAAATCCAGTGACAGGTATGCAGCTTCGTCCGGTTCGTCAGGGAGTGGCTTATGGATGGTATTCTGATGAGGCAACTTATAACGTTTATTTTAAGGATGCAGATAACGATATATCCTACAAGCAAAACGGAAGCGAGAGCTTTGAGTATTTAAATGTCTCCCGGTTTAATACACCTCTATTTCCGCTTAATGCGGTCAATGAGTTTTTCTCTACACCCTTCAAAGCCCAGGATGAACGGGATGCGGAAGGATATGAGCATTCTTTTTTCATTAATATGGTTCAGGTTGAGCGGATACACTATATTGAATTTTTCCAAAAGCATTTAAAGGGATATACCTTCTCCTTGCAGCATCAGGCACATAAGAGCTATTCACTGACGATTACCACACATAAAAGCTTGTATCACCTCTTGCATGTTGTTGGTGTGCTGTCCTTGTTCTTATCCATATTTGGGGATGAGTACATAGATATTTCGGATGCTATTTTGGATAAATATATCCGCAGCCTTAACGTCATTGATGCACCCTTTTATATAAGAAGTCTATTTGCAAGGAATTTCCTTACCTCAAAGGAACGGTTCAAGCGATATAAAGCCTCCATCGAACAAACGGACCAGTATTCTATTGGGCTGGAGTATGGCGGTACTGCGATGCAGCGGCGTACTTTTATTTCGAGTGTGCTTCCATTCAATAAGCCGATTCTGGACATCGGTTGCGGAGAAGGTTTCTATGCAATTCCGTTTGCCGGGAAAATAGAGAGTACCTATTATGCGGTAGATATAGCTGAGGAGCTGCTGGAGGTTGTGAATCGGAAAGCGAAAGCTAAGGACATTGATAACATTGCAACCTTTGGCTCACTGGACCATTTTCTGGAGTCGTACAACGGGGAGCAGGTTGATGTGATTCTAACAGAAGTTGTAGAGCACATGAGTGAGGGTGAGGCAGCAGAGCTTATTCAGCAAATAATCGGTAATGTGAATTTTCAACAGCTTATTGTGACCACACCGAATGCTGATTTCAATCGTTATTATGAGCTGGAAGGATTCCGGCATGAGGATCACAAGTGGGAAATGGGACAGCAAGCGTTCGGGCAATGGGTTTTGGATACGATTCAAGGTTTAGCAGTCGAGGTCGAATATTTGATGGTTGGTGACCGGGTTGGCGAGATCCGTACGACGCAATGCGCTATTGTGCGAAGAAAGGAGGAATAGACAGTGGAAATTCAAACACGTGTACATACCATATTTCTGCTTGTAGGAGCAACGGAATGTGGGAAATCGACCTTTGCTAAAGAAGTTCTGATCCCGCAGTTAAAACTAGAGGATGTTTCTAAAGGGTTACGTACGAATGTGCAGTACTTATCCTCGGATAGTATCCGTCAGGAGATATTGGGCTATGACTATGATAAGTACGATCAGGTTATGCTGGAGCGAGTTCGCATACCTTTCAATTATTGTTTGAGAGATTGAAGTTAGTCACTTCTTTTCCGATTAATGCGGAGTTTGTGGTGATGGATACCATTGGGCTATCCGAAGATTATCGTAGTAAAGTCCGTGAGATCGCCGGGCAAAATAATTACAATCTGGAGGTTATTCTGTTTGATTACCGCAAACGGGAGGATTACTACGCCTCAGAGCGCTCGAAGAAGCTGATCTCCAATCATTTAAACCGGCTCAGAAAAGAAGTCTTGCCTGTTCTGTCACGGGAAGGTTACAACAAGATTCATAAAGTGCGTGCTAAAGATTTTATTCTCGAGGGTGAAGGGATACCTAATCCGGACTACCGGGTGATTATACAGGATTGGGATACTTATGCATCTACGGTACTTCTACAAGCACAAGAGTATATTGTGGTTGGGGATGTTCATGAGTGTGTCGAAGAGCTTCGGGGACTATTACGTAATTACGGCTACCGGGAGCACGAAGGTAAGTTAAGTGCAACAGATAAGCTCAGTAACACACGAGTCATTCTTGCTGGTGACTGGATTGATAAGGGTAAAAAGACGCGGGAGACGATTGAGTTCTTATTTGATAACCGCGAGCATTTCCTATTTGTTATGGGCAATCACGAGAACTTTGTATACAAGTACGTAAAGGGGGAGATTCAAGGAACCGATCCGGAACTGCTAAGAACGTACTTTGATTCCACCCAAGTGCTTAAGGAGGATCCCGCGCTTTTTAGTAAATTTTCGGCTTTAGTGGAGCAATCCCAGCCCTTTTACCGCTATATCGGTATGCAAGGTCCTTCTTTTTATGTTACCCATGCTCCTTGCCGTAATAAGTACATTGGTAAGCTGGATACGAATTCACTACGCCATCAGCGTAACTTTCGGCTGGATCGTGAGGTTTCCTTTGAGGAACAGCTTGATTTCCTAAAGCAAGAGGCTGTGAGTAATCACCCCTTTCATCTCTTCGGACATATTGCAGCCAAGCAGACTTTTCGGATCAAAAACAAACTCCACCTTGACACAGGGAGTGCGCAGGGTAATGAACTAACTTCTGTTCGCATGTCGTTTAAACCTTTCTATAAAAGTCAAAAATCGCATGTGACTACGGTGCACGAAGAGCTACCTATCCTGTTCCGGGAAAAGCAAACCGTATCCTTGCTGGAGCTTGATTACGAGTCTGTGCGCAGACTGCAGTATTCCTCGCAGAACCGGGTCAACTTCATCTCCGGGACGATGTCACCTGCGGATAAGGATGTGGCTGCCGGTGAGCTTGAGTCTCTGCAAAAAGGGTTGGATTATTTTGCCGAACGTCGTATTTCAGAAGTCGTTCTGCAGCCTAAATATATGGGATCACGCTGTAGTTTGTACCTTTATCGGAACTTAGAGCAGTGTTACGCAATTAGCCGGAACGGCTATAAGGTTCAGGCGGTCGATCTGACGCCTATCTACGAACAGCTGCTTCATAAATTCGGAACCTATATGGCTGAGCAGGAGATCCGTGTGCTTTTACTGGATGGCGAGCTGCTGCCTTGGAAGGCGCTTGGGGATGGGTTAATTGAGCGTCAGTTCCGGCCAATTGGCAAGGCGCTGGAGACAGAGCTGGATTTCTTAAGACAATATGGATTTGAGGAGTCACTGGGTAAACTGATACAGGATTTTGAAGTAAGCGGGTTTGAACAAGACCAGCACCATATGTCGAAAGAGACGCTTAGCAATAACTATGGGTCTCATGTTTACCAGACTTTTAAGCATGTCCGTGACATAAGAGAATCGTATGTAGATCTTGACCAGCGTGACGAAGCCTACCGAGTATACAAGCAGCAACTGGAGCTGTATGCGGGTGATGCGGAATTAGCATACAAACCTTTTGCAATCCTGAAGGAAGTGCTGGAGAATGGCGCTGAACGGTTACCTGACGGCAAAACCTCCGAACTATACAGTTTTTTAAATGATGATGAATTTCTGGTTCTGGACTTGAAAGAGCCTGATGCTTACATCAGAGCAGAGGAGTATTTCGCAAAGATAACGGTAGAGAAACATATGGAGGGAATTGTAATCAAACCGGAGCAAGAACAGAAGGGGGTAGTCCCATACATGAAGGTCCGCAATCCGGGCTACCTGTCGATCATCTACGGGTACAACTACAAGTTTCCACATAAGTATGCCAAGCTGATGAAGCAGAAGAATATCGCTCCTAAGCTTCGTACGTCCTTAATCGAACACCGGCTGGGCAGACAAATGCTAGAAGTGAAGCTGGATGAGATCTCGTCTGACAACGAGGACTACAAGCAAATTGCAGCAAACTTGTTATTCGAGGTAACGAAAGAGAAAGAGATCGACCCGAGGTTGTAGAGGATTGTTACAGGCGAAGAAACTTGGTTTGCCAATTATGAGAATGAGTTCAGGCTGTCGGGAAGGTCCCGGCAGTCTTTTTTTCGTTCGGGGAGGAAGCGGAAACAGCTATCTTGCAACAAACAGACAAATTAATGCAAGAAAACGTAAGATAGTGGTCATAGGCCTTTTTTGATAATAATATGAAACCTGAGAGGAGGCAGCACAACTTGGAAATCATTTTTGAAGAGGACATAGAAATGGACCGGGGTACTACGAAAGTAACAACCCACCCGGCTGAAAAGGAACATTGGGCAAATATCGAAGTAGCCATTCAAACATCGGAGAAACGGATCATGGTCATCAACGCCAAAAATGATCGCAATGTCTCGATTGTATCCAGCTCAATCGCGGTCATAGAGCCGGAAGGCCGTATGTGCAGTGTACGTGTAATTACGGGAGAAATGTTTCTTCTTAATACACGATTGAAATTTGTTGAAGAAGTTCTGAATTCACCTCAGTTTATAAAAATTAATAATCAGACCATAATCAACACCAGCTACATAAAAGAGTTCTCAGCAACGGATAATGCGAGAATAAAAGTGATTCTGACGAATGGTTCTTGTTATTTTGTCAGCCGCTATTATATTAAAAATTTCAGGAGGAACTATCATGGTTAATCAATTAAAAAATTCATTTTTTCAGGTGTTTACTTTAACTTCTTTATGGATAACGCTACTGTTAACTGTGTTTTTCAAGGATCAATCTATTGATATGTTATATCTATGGCGTATTGCAGGTATCGCCATTATTTCCGCGGGGATATTCGGAGTGATGTACAATGTGTTGTGGAACTATTTCACGTTAAGACCGCTTTGGAATATTCTGATTTCTTCGACCTTCAGTATATTTGGCGGAATGGGAATGGTGTGGTTATTCTCAAAAGAAATGTTCAACTTCATAAGCCCCTGGTTGCCTGGAATGTTGTTGTTATCGGTTATACTGCACACTATAGCTTTCTATTTCTACGCCAGAATTAATAGCAGGAAACAAGCTGAGGAGTTAAATAAAATTTTGAAATAACCTTGTTCTAATTGTAAAAACAGGAGGATGCACCTTATCGGTCCGTCCTCCTATCTATTCCTCATAAATACGCTTTAACCCATAATAACGAGCACGTTGTTTTCTGGCGCCATTTTGGCGACGGGGATCAGGTTGCCTTGAATTTCTTCACCGTTAATAACGATATGGGTAACCCCTTTTTGTACACCTTTCTTGTTCTCCACCTGGATGTTCAGCTTCTTCCCACGGAATTCCCGGACCATGGAAAAGTCTGTCCAGTCGGAAGGAACACACGGGTTGAGGCGAAGGCCATCAAATTGCGGTTGAACCCCCATAATACCTTCCACCAAGGAGACCATCACGGTTGAAGCGGTGCCGGTCAGCCAGTGGACATGGGCCCGGCCTTGATATGGGCTGTCCTTGGACTCGACAAACTGGCCATGTACATAAGGCTCGAGTTTGCGGATTTCGGCCTTATCGTTCATGCTGGCCGGACTGCAATTCAGGAAGTATTCGAACGCGCGCCCACCGTTGCCAATCATGGTTTCCGCCAGAATGAGCCATCCCTGCGGCTGGCTGAAGATGCCGCCGTTTTCCTTAGTTGAGGCGTTGAAAAGAGCCATCAACGCTACTGGAAAACCGTATTCACGGAACGGTGGGTAGAATAACATAGTGCCGTAATCGGTCCGCAGATTCTCATACACTTTGTCCATGGAGAGCTTCGCCTGATCCGGGCGGGCTGCACCGCTTAATACGGCCCAGCTTTGCGGATTAAGCCAAATTTTGGCCTCATCATTCTCCCAGGAGCCGATGGTATAGTTGTCTTCTGTAAATCCGCGGACGAATTGATCGTTCTCCCAAGCGTGCTTTTGAATGTTATCGTCCAGCTCATCAAGCAGGCCCTGCGCCCATTGAATGTCTTCAGGCTTGTTCTTATTTTGTGCAATTTCCATGAACACCTTGAATGCCATATACAGCTGGAATGCGACGAACAACGACTCGCCCTTCGCTCCAAGCCGTAGACAATCGTTCCAGTCGGCATGAAGCCCAACCGGCATGCCGTGTGCGCCCATACGATCCAGACTGAACTGAAGCGCCTGGCGCAAATGCTCGTACACAGTGCCCTCACCTTTATCCGAATAAGGGATTATTTCATCTGTAAAATCCCAGTTGCCACTTTCATTCAAGTATTTAATGACGGTTGGGAACAGCCATAAAGCGTCATCGGCCCGATAATGGGGATGACCAGTTTCCCGTACATATTCCGGATCATCCGGTGTGCCCTCATGCCCAGGATTGTGGTCAAATTTCACCAACGGAAGTCCACCGCCGTTGGAAACCTGGGCGGATATCATCAGTCTAAGACGTTCAAGGGCCATCTCATGATCCAGATGAATGATGCCTTGAATATCCTGCACCGTATCCCGATAGCCCAGTCCATTACGAAGACCGGAGTATTGGAAAGAGGCTGCTCGTGACCAGATGAAAGTGATAAAGCATTGATATGCATTCCAAGTGTTGATCATGTTGTTCAGGTTATCGCTTGGTGTCTGGACCTGGAAGCGGTTAAGCTTGCTGTGCCAGAATGCTTTTAACTCTTCGAGTTCTTTATCTACCACGGACAAGTCTTTATAATGGCTGAGAATCTCGGAAGCGCCTTTCTCATCATACTGTCCCAGTAGAAATGCGATTTCTTTCTCTTCTCCCGGCTGCAAATCTACGTTAATCTGCAGGGCACCGCAGGAGTTAGTATTGTAGTTTAATGAATTGGAGCATTGGCCGTTCTCGACAGAGGCTGGATTGCCATAACTGCGGTAATCGCCTAGGAACGTATCCCGGTCACCGTCATAAGCGGTAACTTCTGCACCTGCAGCGCCGAAGAATCTCCAGGTCTGTTCTTCGGGGGTGTTTTCATTGATGACTTGAAGGATCATATTATTTTTATAGTAGGTCCGTGAAATAAACAAAGTGTACTGAAGGTTGACGGTATCCTGCTCGTAGTTGTTATTGTTGGTTAATTCAACAAATCCGAAGAGAGCCAGCTTGCGTGCTTTGGAGTCATCATTGCGCACCTTCATGCGCCACACCTCGTAGGTTTTGTTCAGTGGCACATAATATAATGATTCTGTATGGATGTTATCGTAATCCGAGACGAGGTTCGTGTATCCGGTTCCATGATGGCATACGGACTTATATTGCTCCAGATCTTTACCCACAGGCTGCCAGGAGCCGGACCAATAATCCCCGTTCTCCAAATCTCTCACGTAAATATAGCGTCCGGGCTCGTCCTTAGAGTTGAAGTGGTAACGGATATGCCGCCCATTTGCGCCAGATTTTACAAAGCTATAACCGCCTGCGTTACCTGAGATGATCGCGCCATATTCCGGCGAGCCGAGGTAATTCGCCCAAGGGGCAGGCGTATTCGGCTTGGTAATGAGGTATTCCTTGTTTTTTTCATCAAAATAACCATATTGCATAACCATTCCTCCTATTAAGTGGTTAATGGGTCAATCTATAAACGCGCGTTCACAAAGGGGTAAAATATCCATGTGTAATTTTATTATAAGATACTTTTAGTAAATCGATAACCCTATATTTTAGCGAAAAAACGAACAAAAATGCTAACTTTTTTGGTAGGTGTAAAGCGAAAGACACCTTGAAAGGTGTCTTTTTTTATTTTTGCGGCATGTCTACTCCACTAAAACACCATTAACAAACGTCATAGATTTATCTTTGAATTCAAGAATAAACTTGTTTGGAAAATCCAGATCGGTATGAATCTCCGTCCCCAACATAACTTTTTTTCCTACATCATCAAAGGGATTATGAAGTAAACCTCTAGGCGTATACCTAGTTTCAGAACCGATTACATTATTATTCTCATCGCGGATAAATTTAGTTTTTCCTGAGAACACGAGGTCCTTGCCATTTTCCAAAGTTAGATGAACCTCCAAACGATCCTTTGTCTTCTGATAATCTATGACTACATCTTTAGAGGATACAGGGAAACCGATAACAAAAAATCCAATAAGGGCCGTAGCCAGTATAAGTACCGATAAGACGGAAAAAATGAGAGTTTTTATATTCTTTTTTTTCACTTTTTTAAAATAATTGAGTTTGTTAACTTCCTCTTTATCAATAATAGGCACACTTAGATTTGCTGTGGCGGTCATTTCATTATAGGATTGAAGGCAGCTTTCACAGGATTGCAGGTGTTTTTCGATTTCTTCGTTACTATGTACAGAGGTTAGCTTTTCAATATAGGAAGGTAATAAATCCTGAATAATCTCGCATTTCATGAAGATCTTCCTTTCATCAATTTTTGTTTTCCACGGTAAAAGGTAACTCTTGCCCAGGTTTCGTCTCTTCCAAGAATTTCGCCAATTTCCCGAAAACTGAATTCTCCGGTTAAACGCAGATATAATACTTCTTTGGTATTTGGATCAAGTAAATGAAGTTGTTTAAATAAATCCATTTTGTCCTGAGCAAAAATGAACTGGGATTCTGTTGAATTTGCGTTAGCCAAAGAAGCGTCTTCTAATTCCTCAGACTTCCGCTTGCGCTGCTTGTCCAGCTCCTGATACCACACATGTTTAGCAATTTGACAGAGCCATACGTATACTTTGCAGGTCCCATCGTATTTGTCTATCGATTTTATAGCTCTATAAAAAGTTTCTTGGGTAATTTCTTCTGCCAGCAAGTGATTATGACAAAGGCTAAATACGAATTTATATACTTGGGTTGAATATTCCCTGTATAATTGCTCGTTGTCCTGCATCCATTCACCTCCTCAAGTTATATATCCGTAAAAAGCTATAAACGTTACAAGTTTTTTTTAAAAAATTTGATTTATACAATTATCGCTTTCATCCCCGGTATGTGAGGGAATTAAGGAGGTTCAGCGTTAAGGCTGGTTTCACAGTAGGGTTACCCTTTATAATTACATGAGATCTTATTGTACAAGTTACAAGGGGGTTCATATATGATAACAAAGGTAAACCGGCAGTTAAATGAGGGTCCTAAAATTCAAAAAGAACAAGAGCTTGTTACCAAAATGATTCGTATATATTGTAAGAAAAAACATCATCATAAGGGGTTTTGTGAGGAATGTCAGGAATTAAATGAGTATGCGCTGAAGAGGCTAGCCTATTGTAAATTTGGTGAAGAGAAAACAGCTTGTGCCAAATGTCCTGTTCATTGTTACAAACCGGATTATCGCCAAAGAATTAAAGGGGTTATGCGTTTTTCTGGTCCGTGGATGCTGCTCTATCATCCCATTGAGTCGATTAGGCATATTCCGCTACCCAATAAATTGAGAAAATAAGTGAAAACCGGACATCATTTGATGCCCGGCTTAATGTGTTTTTAGATATCATTCTCCCAGTTTTTCAGCCTTCACCAAAATCTCTCGCAAAACCCGGGCAACCCGGCTTTTTCTTCTCTTTACTTTTACACTTATCCGTCTTAACGACTCTTGGTATACGGCGGTATCCTTGGGTTCATAGAGCTGTTTGGCGGCAATCCGTAACGTTCTTCTCATTAATATTGCTGATGAACGGGTTAACTTCGTTCGGTATCCTCTGCGCAAGACCCGTAAAGTATGTTTATACTTCTCTAAGTCTTCGTTTGGGGGAACAAGGGCGAACAGATTTAGGGAGGAGTCATTGAACCCGTAGCTTTTGAACATGATTTTTAGATTCTCAATATTTATGAGGTTTCCTCTGAAGTGGGTTGGATGTTCTTGGTGAACGCCGACAACTTCTTTGATGCTGTGAAAAGGGATTTTTAATCGATGCAGTCGATACCCAAGGTCCCAATCTTCGAGTCCATAGAGGATAAACTGTTCATTAAAACCTCCAGCACGAGTTAATTGGCTGCGTCTTATGGACACACAACGTGTGACGAGTAACATCCAAGGGGCTACATCTGTGCTGGCAAATTGTTTTTTAGTATTTGGAGGAACTCTTGAGGGAAAGGTGACTTTTGATAACGTCTCCGTCTGCTGAAGGATATCATTGGGTGTGATTAATGGGATGATTTCAGTCGCTGATTCGAAGTCGGGATTCCATAAGTTAGAAGGCGAAAGTGTATTGCGGCAATGCTCTTTTTCTTCAGGAGAAAAGTCTGGGTAGTAGTGGGTATAAGCGTCATCCCATGAGTGTGGAATACCTGAAATTATGGACTTAGGATATTTACGGTGATACTGGTTTACGATCCTAATGAAGTCAGGGAATACTAGAAAATCCGCATCGCAGAAGATGACGTATTTCCCTTTTGCCTGACTCAGCCCCAGATTTCTCACGGCAGAACGGCCGCGTTGTTCCTGCTGAGCGACATAAATAAGCGGATAAGAAGTTTGAAAGCTTTCGACCATTTCCTTGGTACCATCTGTAGAACCGTCATCTGCGACGATCACCTCGAATCGATCCTTGGGATAGGTCTGTGTCTCGAATGAAGTGAGTGTAAGTAGCAGCTGCTGAAGTCGGTTATAGGTTGGAATTATGATGCTGTAACGGATAGCCAGAATGATCACCCCCACCATTTAATAAAAGCCCTTGAATAGGATAAATAATAACAATATATTCAGGGACTTTAGCCTGGTCTAGTCAAACGCCTTTAAGGATCGAAATAGGCAGTGGACAGGGGCCAATATGGGATGATCTTTAAAAAAGACAGCCCCTAAAGGAGATCTATCGATTCCTTTAGGGGCTGCTCCTTTTTATTTTCTATTTTCCACTAGGTAATAATTTATTCAATAAGATCGCTGCCAATGAAGCAGCTAGGATAGGTGAGCCTAATAAATACTGCACGAATGTAGGTAAAGAGTTCAAGTAGTCACCAGGAATGAGTACCAACGCCAAGGTGATGATCATAGGTAAGGCAATAATGTACATTTCTTTTTCGCCGATAGTTACATTCTTCATTACTTGCACACCATTAATTGCGATGATGCCGCAGATGATGGCGAAGACGCCGCCGATTACAGCGGATGGAATGGAAGAGATCAAAGCGGCGAGTTTACCAGAACAACCAAAGAGGACAAACCATCCTCCTACAGCGAGAAAGACCCGGCGGCTGGCAACACCTGTAATGGAGATGATCCCTGCATTAGTTGAATAACCTGTAACAGGAGTCGAACCGAGCACAGAGGCAATAAGACAGCCAATTCCTTCTCCAATTACGCCGCGGTTAATATTTTTGTCTGTCAAAGGTTTATTGATTACATTGCTGACCGCAAACCAGGTGCCTGTTGTTTCAGCCAGCAGCACGATATAAATAATAACCATGGTGATAATAGCTGAAAAGTTGAAGGAAAAGCCGAAATCAACAAAAGCGATCCGCGGCATGCTAAACCATTTAGCGTTGCTTATCGCTGAGAAATCTAAAACGCCCATAATATTAGCGGAAATACATCCGACTACTAACGCCATCATTACGGAAAGAATTCGGAAGATAGATCCTTTATTACGGAACAAAGTACCGAGAATCACAAAAATAAGCAGTGTAGCGCCTGAAATAAGGGCTAATAATACGTTTTGATTAATTGAAGCGCCGGAGGCTCCGTAGATATTATCTCTGATCGCAACAGGCAATAAAGATAGACCTACAATGAAAATGATTGTGCCTCCTACGATAGGTGGGATAAAGTTTTTGACGATTTTATTAAAAATTCCAGCATAGCCCAAAATAATAACCAGGATGGCCCCGATTAAGCTGGCACCTAACACGGAGCTCCAACCGAGCTCCCCGCCACCACTAGCCGCATAAATACTGACGATCGCACCAAGCGGAACATAAGAAGGACCTTGAGCGATAGGCAGCTTCATACAGAAATAGGTTTGCACAATCGTTGCAAGTCCTGCGGCAATAAAGGTGGATTGGATTAACGCGCTGGACTGATTGGGTTGTAAGCCGATTAACATCGCAATAAGGAATGGCACTACATAGACATCCATAGCCAATACATGTTGAAAACCGAGAATGACGGATTTACTAAATGAAACTTTTTCATCGGGTAGGACAGTTAATAGCTGTGATTCCAAATGTGCTTGCTCTTGTACGTTTGCTTGTGTTTTCACTCCGATGCCCACCTTAAGTTTTTTAGTTTAATTAATCTTTAACGCGAATGAACTTTTTCACCCTGTACCCAGACTTCACGGATATTTTCAGGCCGGGCCAGATACATTATCTTTTGAAAAATATCTTGCAAATCCTCATTCTCATCAAAGATGGGCAATTTCGCCGACGGTAATTTCGTATCAATAATTTGAACATCCCAGGTATAACCTTCTAGTAACCGGCCGATAGGTAAGCTTAAGCTTTCCCCGCCGCCAGCGGTAGCAAGATAAAAGGATTCATGGATCGTAATCCGTGATCCGGGTACTCCGCGATTTGGTGCAGACAGGGAAGGATTCACACCATCCTCCAGCATTCTTGAAGACATTACGGCTTGTCTAATGTTATCGAAGAGACTAGGTGAAAAACCTCCGGAAATATCAGAGCCTAAACCAATCTCCACGCCTTTGGCATGGAAGTCAGCGATCGGAATAACACTATTGGCAAAATACGCGTTGGATATCGGACAATGAGCAATTGCTGTTCCTGTCTCTGCAAACAAATTCACATCATCTTCATCTAAAAAATTACAATGTGCCATTACAGATTTATCACTGAGCAGACCAAAATCATGCAAGGCAAAAGCATCGTTCTTCTGGAACCGTTCTTGCACATAACCGTGCGCCCAATCACTTTCACTACAGTGCGATTGAACATACGTATCATATTTAGCGGCTAGTTCTCCCAAGCCTTGTAAAGCCTCATTAGTGCAGCTTGGAATGAACCTTGGTGTCACTACCGGATATACGCCTTGTTTAGTAGATTTAGCGAGTTCTTGTACAGCTAGTATAAATTCTTCCGTATCCACTAGTGCGGTATGGGTGTCGGAGTCGCGGTAATTCTCAGGATTTCCCTGCGGATCGTCCATAACCACTTTTCCAACGAGTCCACGTTGCCCTTTTTCCGCACATATTTTAGCCAATAATAAACTGGCCTCTTTATGCACCGTTGCAAAATAAAGTGCTGTAGTTGTTCCGTTTGCGAGCAAAGTGCCAACCACGTCATCGTAGACTTTTTTTGCAAAAGCCAGGTCCGAGAATTTAGACTCCAGTGGGAAGGTATAAGTATTTAGCCAATCATAGAGTGGAATATCTAATGCAGTTCCAGATTGAGCCCATTGTGGCGCGTGAACATGCAGGTCGATAAAGCCGGGCAAAAAATACTGGCCTTCAGCTAATACATGAAAATTGTCCTGACCTTGATAAGCATCAAGCAAGGGTTGATAGTCGGGGTGCTTCGGTGCAACAATCATTTCTATCATCCCATCCGTGTTGATACAGAAGAGATGGTCCTTTAAAATTTGAATTTCTTTTGGGGATAGGCTAGAAAATGAAGTGCCTAGGAATATTTGCATATATTTTCTCATGATTTCCGCCTTAATGTTCGTCTTTTGGTGTGCATTCGTTATTATAATCCGTGAAAAAGGATAAGTCCAGACCAAAAGTCGAATAAAGGCGTAATTGACGGATAGGAGGAGCGGAGGAATTGAAACCGAATATGACGCATAGACGTCATGTTCGCTATGCTAGAATACAGAAAAAGATAGGGGGAAGCAAAATGCCAAAACATGAATATAGAAAGCATGAAAAGGAGTTATATCAACCCAAAGCTAAGCCGCAATTATTAGAAGTTGGGAAACAGAAATTCATCTGTATAAAAGGTAAAGGTGATCCTAATCATGAGGATTTTTCAGAAAGAGTCGGGGTTCTATACTCTCTGGCCTATGCGGTGAAAATGATGCCTAAAAATGGATTTACTCCGGAGGGTTATTTTGATTATACGGTATATCCACTCGAAGGATTATGGGATTTGACAGAGGAAGGTAGAAATCACAAGGATTTAATAAAAGATGAATTACTATATACAATAATGATAAGACAACCGGATTTTGTAACAAGAGAGACGGTAGAAAGAGCTTTTGAGATAGTAAATAAAAAGAAACCTCACCCCCTATTGAAAGAGGCATATTTTGATGAATTAGAAGATGGCTTATCGGTGCAAATCTTGCATATTGGTTCATATGATAGTGAACCTGAATCATTCCAACAATTAAAAATGTTTATAGATGAAAACAATTATGTGCTAAAAACGCTTGTTCATAGAGAAATTTATCTGTCGGATGCTAGAAAAGTAGAACACGAAAAGTTGAAAACCATTTTAAGATATAGAATTAATAAAAAATAGCAGGTCGGCTTCGATTCCTTTACGGTTATAGGAAATGAATGCGGTTACCATCTTGTGATATAATAGATGAAATCGATCGATAGTTTGAGAAAATTGGATTAGGAGTGTTGCCTGGATGAGAAGATACAACATTTGGCGCCCGTTGATGTTAATTATTGTTGCTGTACTTACAAAAAGCTTGGTCACTAACCTGTGCATTTTGTTTGGTATGCAGGCTGAAGCAGCGAGTAGTATGGGAACGCTGGGCATGGTCATTGCCGGTTTAGTGATGTACAATCGCATGACAAATCGCCGTCGTAAATAAGGTGGCCGGATAGATTATAAACGTCTGGTTATTATGTTATAGTAAAGATTGAAATAAAACTTGTATCGACCTGAAAAGGAGTACTTCATGACACAGTTTGTCTACAAACAAATTATTGATGACTTAAAAATGAAAATTTTTGCTGGGCAGTTCCCCGATATGAAATTACCGGATGAACGAACGCTTAGTGAAACTTATCAAGTGAGTCGTAGTTCTATTAAAAGTGCTCTGACTAAAATGGCAAATGCCGGAATTATTTTTAAAAAGCGTGGCTCAGGGACATTTATAAATCCTTTATACATAAAAAATGAATCTATTTTTAACTACGAAGGCTCTAATTTAGGTGTCACCGACAATTTTCAAATGAATGGGAAGAAGCCAAAGATTAAAGTTCTGAAATTCGAGGTCATTCCACCAACGGAAGAACTGCAACGGGATCTGTTTTTAGGACCACATGATTTTGTATACAAAATCGTTCGCTTGCGTCTTTTTGATGATGAACCCTTTATGATTGAAACGGGTTATATCCCAATCAAAATCGTGCAGAACTTAAATCAGACTATTATTGAAGGATCTATCTTTAATTATTTGGAGGATTCACGGAACCTGGCGGTAACCAAATCCTTTTTATCGATATCCGCAGAACCCTCTGAGGCTACGGATCAAGAGCTGCTGCATTTGCAGGCGAATGAGCCAGTAAGCATTATGGAAGGGATTTTCTTTTTAGATAATGGCACACCCTTTGAATTCTCCCATATGCGTTTCCACTATAAATACTTAAAATTTAATACCTTTGTGTCCGTTCATTAAAAGTAAGACTGGGGAATTTTTCTCGGTCTTATTTTTTTTATTTTGCGCAAAATAGATGAAGGAAAAGCAGCAAATATCTCCCGCAAACTTCAGCCCATATTTTTACATATATATTAATATTGACGTATTTTTACAGACAATTGACACCGTTTTTCATACTATGTTCATATTTTCACAAAATTGGACCGTATCATTTGTTGAAAAGGTTGAATTAATTTTTGGCGGCGGTATGATGTACTTGTGGAAGAAATTACGGCAATGTAGACACAGAAAAAATTTTGGGGAGTGGAAGAAATGGTATTATCCATGGATGTTGATTACTCATCAAAAACTTATTTAGAGAAGCTTGATGCATACTGGCGCGCAACTAACTACATCTCTGTAGGTCAACTGTATTTGAAAGATAATCCGTTGTTAAGAGAACCGCTGAAAGAAGCAGACGTAAAGATTAAGCCAATTGGACACTGGGGAACTATTCCCGGCCAGAACTTTATTTATGCCCATTTGAATCGGGTCATTACTAAATATGATTTGAATATGTTCTATATCGAGGGTCCTGGTCATGGCGGTCAGGTCATGGTTTCGAACTCCTATCTCGATGGTAGCTATACTGAAATTTATCCGGAAATTACACAAGATATCTCAGGTCTGAAGAAATTGTTCAAACAATTCTCTTTCCCAGGTGGAGTTGCTTCCCATGCTGCCCCTGAAACACCTGGATCGATCCACGAAGGTGGCGAATTAGGTTATTCTCTATCCCACGGTGTAGGTGCAATTCTGGATAATCCAGATTTAATCTCCGCTGTTGTTATTGGCGATGGAGAGGCTGAAACTGGCCCATTAGCGGCTTCATGGTTCTCCAACCGGTTCATCAATCCAGTTACTGATGGTGCAGTTCTGCCGATCTTGCACTTAAATGGTTTCAAAATCAGTAACCCAACGATTCTGTCTCGTCAATCCAAAGAAGAAATTACTGCATACTTTAAAGGTATGGGTTGGGAACCGTTCTTCGTTGAAGGCGAAAATCCTGATCTAATGCATCCAGAAATGGCTAAGGTGCTTGATACCATCGTAGAAAGAATTGAAGCGATTCAAAAGAATGCACGTGACAACAATGACCTTACGCGTCCGGTTTGGCCAATGTTGGTCTTCCGTTCTCCTAAGGGCTGGACGGGTCCAAAGCAATGGGATGGTGTTCCGAATGAGAACTCGTTCCGTGCCCATCAGGTGCCGATTCCAGTGGATCAAAAGAATATGAAACATGCTCCAGCGTTATTGGAGTGGATGAACAGCTATAGACCAGAAGAATTATTTGATGACAATGGTCGTCTGAACGCTGAACTTGCTGAGATTCTGCCAACTGGCGACAGACGTATGGGAATGAACCCAGTTACTAATGCTGGCAACCAGATTAAAGATCTAAACTTACCCAATTTCCGTAAGTTCGCACTTGATAATTCCAAACCAGGTGAAGTAATAGCACAAGACATGGCCGTTCTGGGTAAATACATGAAAGATGTTATCTCTCTGAACGAAGAGAACCGCAATTTCAGAATTTTCGGACCGGATGAAACAATGTCCAACCGTCTGGGACCTGTCTTTGAAGTGACGAAACGTCAATGGTTGGATCAAGTGATTGAGCCGAATGATGAATTCCTAGCTTCTTATGGCCGTGTTATCGATTCCCAATTGTCTGAACATCAGGCAGAAGGTTTGCTTGAAGGTTACGTATTGACAGGTCGCCATGGTTTCTTTGCAAGCTATGAAGCTTTCTTGCGTGTCGTGGATTCGATGATTACTCAGCATTTCAAATGGCTGCGTAAAGCAACAGATCAAAGCTGGCGTGCGGATATTCCATCATTGAATGTGGTAGCAACTTCAACTGTATTCCAACAAGACCACAATGGTTACACTCACCAAGATCCAGGTTTGCTAGGTCACTTGGCTGATAAAAAACCAGAATTTATCCGTGAGTATTTGCCGGCTGATGCGAACTCCTTGCTGGCTGTCTTTGACACCGTCTTAAATGACCGTCAAAAAATTAACTTGATCGTTTCTTCCAAACATCCTCGTCCACAATGGTTCAGTGCGGATGAAGCACAAGAGCTGGTGGATAAAGGACTGAAGATTATTGACTGGGCAAGCACCGATCAAGGTGGAGAGCCTGATGTTGTCTTTGCTTCTGCAGGTACAGAACCAACTATCGAAAGCTTGGCTGCAATCTCTATCCTGCATGAAAAACTGCCGAACCTTAAGATTAGATATATCAACGTGGTAGACTTGTTGAAACTGAGAAGTCAAAAATTAGATCCGCGTGGCTTATCTGACGAAGAGTTTGATCAATTTTTCACAAAAGATAAACCAGTTATCTTCGCTTTCCACGGATATGAAGGTCTGATTAAAGACTTGTTCTTTGATCGCCATAACCATAACCTGCACGTACACGGATACCGCGAGAATGGCGATATCACAACACCATTCGATATGCGCGTATTGAATCAAATGGACCGCTTTGACTTGGCGAAGGAAGCTGTTCTGAGCTTGCCTAATGCTAACGACTATAAAGCGATCGCAGATGAAATGGATGCTATCGTTAAGAAACATCACCAATTCATTCGTGAAGAGGGTATTGATTTGCCAGAAGTAGAGAACTGGGTATGGAAAGCTTTGAAATAAACGTATAGCCAGTACCATAGGAAGTAATACAAAAAGACACCTTTAGAGGTGTCTTTTTATTTGTTCAAGTAACCATACAAAACAATTATAATCATTTTTTCATCTTTACCACTGTAAATATATGTGAGTAAATAGGTGGGTAAAGAAAGGGGAGAAATGTATGACATCTATTGATAAACTTCCCAAGTCTATAGAAATACAGCTTGCAGAACAACCTTTATTTCACTCTGTATCTGATTTAATGAAAGATGGGCAATTCGGTGAGCAGTGGCTTGTATTGACTGAGAAGGAGGTTTCCGTTTGGGGGACGGACGGGAAACTGGTCTCAAAGCTTCTAGTCTCGAATATTACCGATGCCCGGGTAGTAGGCGGGGTAGGCGGCGGTTCGTTGCTTGTGGATACCCAAGAGGGGCCGATTATACTTATACGTTATACAGCATCACTTACCTCTATATTTGGTTTTGCTGCTAAATTAATTGGCGCTGTAGCTAAAGGCGAGGAACGGCCAACCGCTTCTGAAAAAGAGTTTCCAAGAAATTGTCCAAAATGCCGCAATCCGCTGCCGGAAGATTCACAAGCTTGTCCGGTGTGCAAGAGTAACGGCAAGGTTCTATTTCGGATGTTGAGTTACGCTAAGCCTTATAAGATCCAAATGATCGCTGCGGCGATTATGTTGATTTTTACTACATTGGTAGAGCTTGTTCCACCATTTTTGACGAAGATGATCGTTGATAATGTGTTGACAGAAAAGGATATGGGCTCGACGCTTCTATGGATTGTGATTGGGCTAGCAGCCACGTCCTTAGTAATAACTTTAATGCAGACTGTACGTGGACTTATAGGGGTATGGATTGGTTCCAAAATCATGGGTGATCTTCGTCATGATGTGTATCATTCCTTGATGAAATTATCTTTATCTTTTTTCGACCGAAGACAATCTTCGCAATTTATTGGACGGGTGAATAATGATTCAGAGGCGATGCGGCAATTTATGACTGACGGTGTAATCTGGGTCTCGGGTGAATCGCTGCGGGTAATCGCTATTTTCACTATTATGTTCAGTATGGATTGGAAGCTAACGCTGCTTGCTATGCTGCCTATGCCGCTTATGGTGGTGCTGTCGACCGTGTTATGGCCGATGATTGGCAGACGTTGGTACCAGCAGTGGAGATCTATTTTTAGATTAAACGCTTTGGTTGGCGATTCTTTGCAGGGGATTCGTGTAGTCAAAGCATTCGGCCAGGAAACAACAGAGATGTCACGTTATACGGTCGCCAATAAGGAGTTGGTGCGGCATAATATTCGGATCGAAGGCTTATGGCAGGGGATGTTTCCTGCTTTTGCGTTGGTTGCTGGTGTGGGTACGTTATTAATTTGGTTTTATGGCGGAAAAACGGTGCTGGAGGGTCAATTATCCATCGGTACGCTAATTGCTTTGGTGACCTACCTTGGGATGCTTCTCGGACCTTTGCAGTGGGTGAGCCAAATGATCAACTGGGCCAGCCATGCGATTTCAGCAGCAGATCGGGTCTTTGAGATTATGGATACTCCGTCAGATGTGCCTGATACAGTAAATCCAGCAGCCATCGGCCGCGTAAATGGTGAGGTTGAGTTTAAGCGGGTTACTTATGGATACGAAAAACATCATCCTGTGCTCAAGAACGTGGATTTAAAAGTGGGTGCGGGCGAGATGATTGGTCTGGTCGGACATTCAGGTGCCGGTAAGTCGACGTTCATTAATATGATCTGTCGCTTCTATGACACAGATGAGGGAACCATTACCATCGATGGTGTGGACATCCGAAATATCAGCCAGTCAGATCTGCGTAGTCAGATCGGTGTAGTGCTGCAGGAGACGTTTCTATTCGACGGAACGATTGCTGAGAATATTGCCTATTCTAAACCGGACGCTACGGAATTAGAAATCATGCGCGCTGCAAAAATCGCCAACGCCCATGATTTTATCGTTCAATTGCCGGATGGCTATGATACAAGAGTTGGGGAACGTGGACATAAATTGTCTGGTGGAGAGAAGCAGCGAGTGTCTATTGCCCGAGCAATAATTCACGATCCACGAATTCTAATCCTAGATGAAGCAACAGCTTCTGTAGATACAGTGACCGAGCGGCAAATTCAAGAAGCGATCTCGCGACTGGTAAAAGGCAGAACGACATTCGCGATTGCCCATCGATTATCCACGCTAAGAAATGCGAACCGGCTTGTAGTGCTTGAACGCGGTAAGATCATTGAAGTGGGTACACATGAGGAATTGCTTGCTGCAGAAGGTGCTTACTTCAAGCTAGTTGAGGCACAGAAGGAAATGTCGCAGATTAAGGGGGTTGAGATGCATGAGTGATCCGAATCTTGTTAACGGGGAATTGAATCCTAAAGATCCCTATGAGATTAACATTCTTGAACCGGGTGCAATCTCTTTTAGCCGCAGTCAAGGTGGCGTGTTTCAAGGAGTAGTGGAGGGTCAGGTCTATGAGGAATTAATTCTTTTTCGTATATTTCCATTCCAATATACCACGGAGTATATTTCAGTTCGTAACTCCAAGAGTGAGGAGATCGGAGTCATTCGTGACATTGATCAGCTCGATGAAGAAAGTCGCGTGGAAGTGGACACAGAGCTCCGGCTGCGGTATTTTCTTCCGGTTGTAACCCGCATTGATTCTATTAAGCAAAAAGCAGATATGTGGATTTGGGAGCTGCAAACGAATCTGGGCCAGACCCGGATCGTTATGCGGAACCTGCACGAGCATATGCAATATCCAAGTCATAAGCGAATCATTCTTACAGATATCAATGGGAAAAGATGCGAAATCCGTGATTATCTAGCCCTGGATGTTCAGAGCCGGAGCAAGCTGAAGGATGTTTTATAGTCTAGTTGTGAAAAAGCTCCGCAGCCATTTGTTGATGGTCTGCGGAGCCTCTTTTTTTTATCCGTAGATTCTACGAAGGAAAAAATTGATGGCGTTCTCTCATTGGTATGGTAATATATTACAACCGGATCTTTTCCATATGGGAGGTATGTGAGTGAAGCGTAAATGGATCAATTCGCCGTACACCTTTGCTTTAGGGATGTTTGCGATGATGGTTCCAAGTCAGGCATTTAGTTCATTTTACAGTTACTTTTATGTAGAAAAATTAGGATTGGGCATTGGACTTGCTACATTAGCCAGAACAATCTTTCTGATCTGGGATGCGGTAAACAATCCGTTATTTGGTTATTGGTCAGATCGCACAGATACTCGTTTAGGTCGACGCAGACCATGGGTATTTGGCTCAATTCCGTTATTTATGCTGGCATTTGTACTGGTTTTCTCCCCTCCCGGCGGATTATCTGAGAATGGATTGTTCACTTGGTTTTTAGTCACACTTATTTTCTATGAGGCAGTCGCTACTGTGTTGTGGGTGAACTATGGAGCGTTACTCCCGGAGCTCTTCCGAGGAGACCGTATTCGGGCAAAAGCTTCCGCGATTCAGCAAGGCTATCAGGTCGTTGCTTTGTTAATCGGTACTGCCTTAACGCCAATTATTTTTGCAGCTATTAATTTCTCTAATATGGCTATAGTGTATGCCTGTCTCTTTGGAGTATTTATGTTTTTATGTATGATGAATGTCCAAGAAAAGAAGGAGCCCACAGAGCAGGAACCCTTGAAGTTGATTCCAGCTTTTCGGGAGACCATTCGGAATAAAAAGTTTTGGGTGTTTAATATTTCGAACTCTTTTGCTCAAACGGTGAATGGACTTGTAAGCTCGATGATTCCTTTTTATGCAAAATATGTACTTCATATCTCAGAGGCTCAGGTATCGATTTTACTCGCAGCTGTGTTTGTTTCGGTCATTCCATTAGTATTCGTGTGGTACTGGATGATTCGTAAGATGGACGGGGTCAAGGCGTGGCGGTTATCACTGATCTTATATGCGTTATCGGTAATTCCGTTATGGTTTGGTTATGATCTCTTAAGTGGTGTGGCTGCTGGCGTAGTTGTCGGTTTCGGATTAGCCGGATTTCTAGTGACCCCAGCAATAGTAGGTGGCAAGATTATTGATGAGGATGCGGAAAAAACAGGTCTGAGAAGAGAAGGAATCTACACGGCTGTAAGCGGATTCATTACTCGTTCAAGCGGGTTAATCTCTGCGTTAGCTTTTTTCATTGTAGGTATGATCTTTGGCTATCAAGGCGGTGATGACCCAGGGTCCAATCCTGAAGCGACATTTAGGTATTTAATAAGTGTGGTGCCATTATGTCTGTTGGCCATAGCTGTTGTCATATCCTTCACAATGAAATTTACATTTATGGACTCTTTGAGAGGTGAGGCTGACTATGAACAAAAAATTAATCATCAATTGTGATGATTTTGGACAAAGTCCCCCCATGAATCAGGCGATTAAACATCTGCTGGAAGAGGAAAAAGTATCCTCCGCAACGATTATGGCGGTGGCCCCTGGGTTTGAGGAGGCAGCTGCATGGTGTAGTCGCAGGCAACAACGAAATGTGGGACTTCACTTGACGATGACTAGTGAATTTGAGGCTTTGCGCTGGGCGAGCCTGACGGGAGAGACTTCTCTTCACGACGAGAGCGGACATCAATATAGGACGGTAAAAGAGTTCGAACAGGGAGCGCAGACAAAAGCCGTACTAAAGGAGATAGATGCGCAGTACGAGCGAGTAAAACAGTCGGGAATAGTGATTAGCCATGTAGACAACCACATGGGTAGTTTATACGGAATGGAAACAGGACGCAGCTTGCTACCGCAGACGTTGTGGAAAATTTCGCGCTGGGGATTGCCCTCACGATTCTTCAGATACATCCATGCTGAGGATCCGCTTTTGGCATCGCTGAAAAATATTAAACGACCAGTTGCCCTTGGAGCAGGGCTGGCGGATACGTTTGGGGTGCCGATTCCCGACTATTTGCTGTCGCATCCTTTTGGTGTAGAGGAAGGCGAGACGTATGAAAGTTTTAAAAGATCTATTATTGCTAAGCTGTATTCGTTGCCGGATGGCGTTAGTGAGACCTATATTCATCCCGGGATAGACGATCCATGGATGCAAGCAAATATTCCGCACTGGAGTAAGCGCGTTTGGGAGTATAAGTTGCCCTTTGATGATGATTTTACCTATGCCCTCAGTGATGCTAAGGTTGAATTGACGAATTATCGTTATGTACAGGAGCATCTAAAACGTCCACGGTTAAGATCTGCAGGCAGATTGTTAAAGAACCTGATAAGATTATGAGCAAAAATAAAAGACACCTTGAGGGGTGTCTTTTGATTATCCCATTAATCCTTTTAGCCCGTTAAGGAAGGGGGAAATAGATTTAATCATATTGTAGCCCATCTTCATAACCGGCATAGTTTTTTGTACCATTCCAATAAAGTTGCCGATTCCCCCGAACCCCCCAAATCCGCCAAATCCACCGCCTCCAGAACTGGAAGCCCCTGCTCCTGCGGAGCCTAGAGCGCCTCCACCCATTCCGAAAAGTGAGCCGAATAAGGGCATTAATCCTGATACGTTTGCTTTCCGAGAGCGGGAAGAAGAGTGTTTTTTTGATTTTTTGTGTTTATTTTTACGCGGTTTGGAAAGGGTCAGTCCATTCTTATCGAGGCCGGTTATCCATCCTACATACGTACGTCCATCATGTAGCGTAATGCATACGGGTCTACCTTTCAGCTGTTCAGCACGTTTGCGAATCTTCGTTGTATTTGCCATTTGCGGATCACCTCATTGGTCTATTTACTTCTATATTACTCAGATATTTTTGTGTTGCTTGTGCTGGTTCATCATAAAAAAATATTTGGGAGCAGTGATTCTGTATGTACTGCTGTCTCTGGGACTGCCTTATGGGGAATTTGCAATGGGAGGAAGGCATAGAATTATGCCTCCACAAATGAGAGTCGCGTGTGGAGTTTCAGTAGTGATACAGCTAATTGCCATCCTGTACTTATTGCAGGCAGGTAATGTGATCTCTAT
This sequence comes from Paenibacillus sp. FSL H7-0735, assembly GCF_038008505.1. Taxonomy (NCBI): domain Bacteria; kingdom Bacillati; phylum Bacillota; class Bacilli; order Caryophanales; family Paenibacillaceae; genus Paenibacillus; species Paenibacillus sp. FSL H7-0735. The sequence goes on from NZ_JBBOZH010000001.1 coordinate 289,995, forward strand.
TGGATTACCTTTTGATAGAAGGGTATGTTATTTTTTCGCAGTCTATTTAATTCTTAATACTATAATGAACTTATTGTCGAGGAGCATGAAAGAAAAACTTGTGATGACACCCTTATCTCTAATAACTGCAATCTGTTTTGGGATTACTGCTATGAATGGGTAAAAAGTAGTGCCGGATATAGATTCGACTTTTCTAGACTTTATATAGGATTGTTTTTAGGACACATCTGGTGAAGATGTGTTCTTTTTGCATCTATTGACTCTTGACCTATAAAAACGGATTCATAAGTTTAGGTCTTTCTTCTTATGTTATTATATTTAACATTGTTTTATATTATTTTTACAATTATATGATAATTGGTTATGTTTGTGTGATATAATATCACAGAAATTATGTGAAAATGATAGGGAGGACTAATATTATTATGGGATGGAAGACACGATGGAATAAGCCGATTGCTTCTGTATTAGCAACTGCAGTGCTTTCTTTGCAGGTGTTTGGAGGTATTGGTTTGGGTGCAGCTTGGGTTACAGATAAAGCTGAAGCAGCATCCGCAGCCACAGCCAAACTCCGGCTGATGAGCACGACGGACGTGCACACCAATGTCTACGGCTGGGACTATTTTAAGAATGCAGCTTCAGTAACTGTAGGACTTGATCGGACAGCTACGTTGGTTACTTATGCTAGGAGCGAATATCCTGATAATAATCTTCTGCTCGACAATGGGGACTTGATTCAAGGTACGCCATTGGGTACTTACATCGCGAATGAAAGTAATTTAGTAGAATCAGAGACTAAGCTACACCCTATGATTGCGGCTATGAATATTATGGAATATGATGTTGCGACTTTTGGTAATCATGAATTCAATTATGGGCTGGAATTCTTAAATCGGACTATTAAGGGCAGTGCTAATAACCCATTGAGTGGTGCGGACTTCCCCTATGTAAATGCCAATATATATATTGATGATAAAGATGGTAATCCAGATAATGACGTAAATGCTTTTGAACCTTATGTCATTCTTGATAAAAAAATAGTGGATAGCGATAACCAGCTCCGGGATATTAAAGTCGGTGTGCTTGGTCTTGTGACCCCGCAGATTATGGAATGGGACAAGGTTAATCTGGAAGGCAAAGTCATTGCTAAGGACATTGCTGAAACAGCAGCAAAATATGTTCCTATCATGAAGAGTGAGGGTGTCGATGTAATCGTAGCAATGGCACATACCGGCTTCGATGCAACCGCAGTTGCGGGTACTGGTGCAGAGAATGCTATCAATCTTTTAAGTAAGGTTGACGGCATTGATGCGATTACCTTCTCACACACTCACAAAGTGTTCCCAACAGTTGATGATAAATCCCTTGACGCTTCTTTCAAGGATCCCCTAACAGGGCAGGCGTATAATAACGCTCAATCTGTTGTTGATAATGTTTATGGCCACATTAATGGGACTCCAGCCGTGCAAGCGGGTTATGGTGGAGGTTACTTGGGTCTGATTGATCTCAAATTGGTGGAAGTAGGCGGCAAATGGGAAGTGGACAAAGATAAATCCATCGCCTCAACCCGCTCCATAGCCAATGCTATACCGGATGCTGCTGTTGATGCTGCTGTTGCAGCAGATCACCAAGCTACTATTGACTATACAGGTCAAGAGCTAGGTGTTACTACCGCTCCGATGAACAGCTATTTTGCAATGGTTCAGGACGACCCTACCGTGCAGATTGTTACCAATGCCCAGAAGTGGTATGTGGAGAAGTATATTGATACCAATCTTCCACAGTATAAAAATCTTCCAATTCTCAGCGTAGGTGCTCCTTTCAAGGCTGGACGTAACGGTCCTTCAGAGTACACGAGTATTGAGAAAGGTCCACTGACTATTCGTAGTGCAAGTGACTTGTATTTGTATGACAACACGCTGAAAGCCATTAAAGTTAAAGGCTCTGTTGTTAAGGAATGGGTTGAAATGAGTGCGGGTGCGTTTAATACTATCAAAGTAGACAGCACAGCTCCACAAAGTTTGCTGAATGGGGAGTTTGCTGTTTATAACTTCGATGTTATTGATGGCATTAAGTACACAATCGATGTAACCAAACCTGCAAAATATACTCCTACCGGTGTTATAAACGATGCTTCATCGAGTCGTGTGAAGCAAATTACGTATAAAGGAAAAACATTGGATCCTAACCAAGACTTCATTGTTGTGACTAACAACTACCGTGCGAGTGGCGGAGGGAATTTCCCAGGTGTGAAGGGTTCGGAGATTCTAGTCGATTCCCAGGATGAGAATCGCCAGATCCTTATGGACTACATCAAAGAAGTAGGTACAATAGATCCTTCTGCGGATGGCAACTGGTCTTTGGCTCCACTTTCGGATAACGTAAATCTCACGTTTACTTCGTCACCAGAAGCGGCGAAAGTTATGCCGGCCAACATTAAGGACACTGGTGAAAAAGATGTTAAGGGATTTAGTATTTATAAATTGGCTCTACCAGCTAAGGACGTAGAAGTTCACCTTCTTGGAATTAATGATTTCCACGGTCAACTGGATACGGTGTCTGTCGTCAACAATAAGAATGTGGGGACAGCTGCTATTCTTGCGACTTATCTGAAAGAAACACAGGCTAAATACGATAATTCTCTACTCTTCCATAACGGAGATTCCGTAGGTGCATCTGCTCCAGTATCTTCGCTTGAGCGCGATGAGCCGACGATTGAGTGGATGAACTTGATGAGATTTGATGTGGGCTCCCTAGGAAACCATGAATTTGACCAAGGTGTCGATGCATTGATGACACAGCTTTATGGCGGCGTGGACCCTAAGGACAGCAATGTTACCCACAAGGGTACCAATTTTGATTATGTTAATGCGAATGCAGTGGATGCCAAAACTGGCGAGCCAATTATTAATCCTTATGTAATCAAAGAAGTGGGCGGTGTGAAAATTGGCTTTATTGGTCTTGTAACAAAATCCACACCAAGCAAGGTAGCGCCTTCCGGTACGGCCGGCGTGCATTTCCTCACGCCTGATGAGGAAGTGGCGGCTGTGGAGAAATACGCTAAGGAGCTTCAATCTAAAGGTGTTGAGACGATTATCGTGCTTGCACATGATCCTGCAACAACCAAAGATGGTGTGACTACAGGTGAAGCGGCTGATCTAGCCAATGCGCTTCCTGCGGAATCCCCTGTTGATGTTATCGTTGCTGGTGATAACCATGCACTTGCAAATGGAACAGTAAACGGCAAGCTGATTGTACAAGCTTATTCTTACGGTACAGCATTTGAGGATATCAAGTTGATCATTGATCCTAAAACAGGTGATGTGAAGGACAAGTCTGCTGTGGTAACTTCCACCTTCCATGAGGGTGTAACACCAGATCCGGAAAGTGTGGCACTGGTTAATGCTTACCTTGAGAAGCATCCTGAGCTTACCCAACCAGTAGGTACAACGGACGGAACTATCACTCGTACCGATGCTTACAATAATGAGGCTGCACTTGGGAATCTGATTGCTGACTCTATGCGTAATGCTGACTTCGGCGATGGTGCAAAAGCTGCCGATTTCGCCTTTATGAATCCAGGCGGTATCCGTGCGGACCTTCCAAAAGGTCCTGTAACCTTCGGCGATCTGGCTAAAATTCAGCCATTCGGCAACACGCTTGTGAAGCTGACACTAACTGGAGCGCAAATCAAAACATTGCTGCAACAGCAATGGAATGTAAAAGCTGATGGAACACCAGATATCAAAACGCTGCAAATTTCCGGACTGAAATATACAGCGAATATGTATCTGCCAGTAGCCGATCGTATTGCGAGCCTCACACTAACTGATGGAACACCAATTAATCCTACGCAGAAATATACAGCAGTAGTAAATAACTTTATGGCTGCGGGTGGAGATAACTACAAGGTTCTGACTCAAGCTAGTGATTCATTGGCTGGACCTATTGATTTGGACGTATTCTACGACTACATTGTAAAAACGTTTAATGGCAAAGAGATTAAAGCGGCCATTGAAGGACGTATTATTAATAAATTAAAGGCTGATTCGGGATCGGGCAATGGCAGTGGAGGCGGTTCTACCGGTGTAACTCCAACGCCTACTCCAACCGCGAAACCAACAGCAACACCAGCGCCATCAACAGCACCAACGGTAACACCTGCACCAACTACTGCGCCAGCAGCAAACTTCAAGGATCTGGGTAAGGTAGCTTGGGCGCAAGAAGCTATTGAAGCATTGGCTGCTAAGGGCATTCTGAAAGGTCTGGATGCAAATACTTTTGCGCCAACCAAAACAGTGACTAGAGCAGAGTTCGTTACGATGCTGGTACGCGCACTGAATCTTACGGGTTCAGCAACAACCAGTTCGTTCAACGATGTTAAACAAGGAGTTTGGTACACGGATTCTATCGCCCTTGCGGTGAAGGCTGGACTTGTACAAGGCTCTGGAAATGGCAAATTTGAACCGGGTCGTGAAGTGACTCGTGAAGAAATGGCCATTATGGTTGCTAACGCACTGAAAGACAAACTACAGCCGATTGATAAAAATGCAGCATTGGGTAAGTTTGCAGACAAATCCAGTATTGCTCCTTATGCACAAGAGGCTATCGCACAGCTAACTCAATTGGGAATCGTCAACGGTGTTGATGGTGGGAAATTTGCACCTAAGGGTATAGCTAATCGCGCTCAAGCAGCGGTTATCATCTATCGCATGCTTGGACAAGCATCATAATTCTATTGTTCTAACTAAAAGTGTATCGATGATCCTCGTGAGGGCATCGATACACTTTTTTTAAATATAAGAAAGTATAAGTGGCACCAATACTCTTATAGTCTTCCCTTTAACGCTTACTGTCCTTACAAGGACGCCGATGGCGCTTTTACTTGTTAAATTTGTTGTTGCTCTTTCTGTGAAATCATGTTAACTTATATTCTGCACTGTATTTTTTAATATTTTGTGCGGTCGTGGCGGAATTGGCAGACGCGCACGGTTCAGGTCCGTGTGGGCTAACCCCCGTGGAGGTTCGAGTCCTCTCGACCGCATACCTAAGTGCATATAAACAGGCAATACTTTTGAATCGCTCTTCAACCTGAAGAGCCTTTTTCTATTTATACGCATAATTCAATTTGACAAACTCTATGTAAAAGAAGTGAAGCAAAGATGGAGCCTAATGTAGGTGTAAATACGAAGCAAAGTGTGCGGTTTCTGGAAAAGTATTTCTCTGGTGAATCGATAGATTATCGTCAGATGATTGCTTTATTCATCCCTATCCTAGTGGATCAGGCCTTTGTGGTGGGTCTTAATCTAGTGAATACAGCTATGATAAGCTCGTCTGGTGTGGCAGCTATCAGTGCGGTCAATATGATAGATTCTCTTAATATTTTTCTCATTAGTGTGTTTATTGCCGTCTCAACAGGTGGGACGGTTGTTGTTGCGCAGTATAAAGGGAGCGGCAATGACCTCATGGTGTCAAAAGCTACGGCAGGTGCTACGTCATCTGTTTCGCTGATGGCATTTGCTATTGGGATGTTCGGAATTCTTTTTCACAATCCGCTGTTAAATTTACTATTTGGAGCGGCCTCACCAGAGGTTATGGAGAACGCCCGAATATATTTGATTGGGAGCTGTATCTCTTATCTTGGTATAGCTGTTGTGGAAGCGGTATGTGGTGCTCTTCGAGGAATCGGTAGAACGAGGGCCTCGCTTGTGCTTTCGCTAATTATGAATTTAACTTACGTCTTATTGAATCTCGTCTTTATTAACCTGTTGCATATGGGTGTTCTGGGGATGACCATTTCTATAAATATTGCTAGATACCTGGGGGCGTTCTGCGCACTTTATTATCTATTCCGACTGGACAACGATCTGCATATCCGTATTCGCGATCTTGTAGCGGTTAAGCTGTCTATGCTGAAAAAAATAATGTTCATCGGGATGCCGTTTGCGGCGGAGCAGATGTTCTTTAATGGTGGTAAAATTCTGACTCAGATCTTTATCGTTAGTCTGGGTACGTATGCACTTGCGACTAATGCGATTGCCTCCTCCTTTGCAGGGATTATGCAAATCCCCGGGAATGCGTTGTCCTTAACGATTATTACAGTGGTGGGACAATGTATGGGAAGCAATAATGTTAAGGATGCTCGAAAATTTATTAAATCATTCCTTGTCACCTCTTCTCTTTCCCTGGTGGTAATGGGGTTGCTGATTATGCCTTTTTTCAATCCATTAGTGTCGATGTTCCATCCTCCTGCTGAGATTGTGAGAGATATCTTCCTGATTGTGCTCATCAATACGATTGCGCAAATTCCGTTATGGTCCATAAGCTTTATTACACCTTCGGCGCTTAGAGCAGCAGGGGATTCCAAGTTTACCTCCATGGTTTCGATGCTTACGATGTGGCTGTTCCGTGTAGTGCTCGGATACATCTTAGGTATTGTTCTGAACTTTGGTATACTCGGCGTTTGGCTGGCGATGAATTGTGAGTGGGGGATCAGAGGTTTGATTTTCCTGCGGCGATTTATGGGCAAGAAATGGGTTCAGCATCGTGTTATATAATAGATATAAAAAAATCAAAGGACACCCTGAGGGGTGTCTTTTTTGCATGCTCTGATGAGTGCCTTTGGAGAATGCAGCTTGAGTATTTCTTGGGTAGCGGGGTAATAATATGTAGGAATTGCGTCTTTATGCTTACTAAAACACACAACAAGGAGTCTTGCACAATGTCACATTTCGTTAGATCCGTTACTTCACCAAAGAAATTTATCTCCGGCCATAACTTACTTTCAGATCTGAATGAGTATATTAAGGCGTTTGGCGATCATGCCTATGTGATCTGTGATGAGTTCATTTTGGAACGTGCTAAGAAAGAGGCGGGAAGTTCCATCGAAGGTGCGGGGAATAAGGCTACTTTTGAAAAATTCAATTATGAATGTACTCAGGAAGAGATTAATCGTAATCGGGAACTTGCCCGTAAAGCTGGGGCGAATATCATCGTTGGTATCGGCGGAGGTAAAACACTGGACACCGCAAAAGCTACTGCGTATTATGAGAAGCTGCCTGTAGTTATTTTTCCGACGATTGCATCTACTGATGCACCATGTACAGCGCTGGCTGTCATTTATAATAAAGATGGTTCATTTGATCAATACTTATTCCTCCCAAGTAATCCGGATGTAGTCTTGGCTGATACAGCGATTTTAGCTTCAGCGCCTTCCCGTTTTTTCGCAGCTGGAATTGGCGATGCACTGGCTACTTATTTTGAAGCCCGTGCTTGTTATGCCTCTAATGGTGACAATCTCGTACTCATGAAACCCTCTACAACGGGTCTAGGTATATCAAGACTTTGTTATGAAGCTCTACTTAAGAATGCGGTAAAAGCTAAACGTGCGGTCGATCAGAAACTCTATACACGCGCGGTGGAGGAAACCATTGAAGCGACAATTTATCTAAGTGGTGTGGGTGCTGAATCTGGTGGTCTGGCTGCCGCACATGCTATCCATAATGGGATGACAGCCGTTCCTTCACTACACAAAGCTCAGCATGGTGAAAAGGTTACGTTTGGTCTTTTAGCCCAGTTAGTACTGGAAAATGCCTCAAATGAGGAGCTGGAAACTGTCATTAAGCTTATCAAGGATGTAGATCTTCCGCTAACCCTCGCCGATCTGGGGTGTACGGAATTTATCGAATCCGAATGGCGCCAAGTTGCTGAAGCTGCTTGTGCAGAAGGAGACACAATGGGCAATATGCCGTTCCCGGTTACTCCGGAAGATGTGTACAATGCGATAGTGGTGGCGAACTCGCTGGCAGAGTCTTATAAATAACTAGCACAACTAATATGCAGTGATAATGAAGGCGCCCTTGGGGGTGCCTTTTATTTTTATAAAGGGAAAGCTTTTGAGGTATTGTAGTGGTAAAATTTTTCATATAGATATTGGCTTCGGCACTTAATCGCGGGATAGGGGGACCTACAGAAATAAGATTATTGCTAATCGCCCCGTTGCTGTGCCAATATCACTCTATATAATAAGGAGGAAAGATGAGAAAAAAACATTCAGGTTATCTAATCCTTATTATCATAATTATTGGAGCGGTAATAATAGCAGTAATTCACGGAAACTCGGAGCGTCAGAACAAGCGGGCAGCAGGAAGTCTTGGAATGGATTATGTGCGCAAAGAGTACACGGAAAGTGCGTCGTTGAGAGTTGCAACGATTTGCAAACCCTTATTTGGAGGGTCAGGTTATCAGGTAGTGCTCGAGGATTCAAGTGGGCAATCGTATTATGTCATTATCGTTCTCGGAACTACACATAATCTTGTCACTATGGACGATCTGACGAAAGAGGTGCGGGAAGGAACATCTGTGTTTCCGTGCCACCAATAAAACATGATAAATGAATAGGATCTCATCTATATGATTATTGGGAGGCACTCCTGCGGGGTGTCTATTTTTGTTATATTAAATTGAATTTTGTTATTTATTTTCGGAATAACTAACATATGTGCTAACGTAAAAGATAAAATAATTATAACAAAAGGCAATATTTTGATTGTTTTATGCCAATGTAACCGCTATAATCTTGCATATACCGGAATGTGTAACGAAATAAGGAGTTTTTGTTAGCGTTTGTTATCAATAACAAAGTTGGAGATGTGGAGGTGAATAGTTAGCGAGTAGGTCTGTAATTGTCTTCTATAAGGACAGATAGTTATTGGGTTCATAACAGCTGGTTGGCTATTCTTATTATCAAATCCATTTATTTTCGAAGGAGAATTAGGAATGAAAAAAGCGAAAAAGTGGCTGGGGAGTATACTTGCCTGTGCAATGATAATGTCTCCTTTCCCATCTGTAATTTCTGCAGCAGCAGCACCATCCACTGTTGGATTCGGTGATACAAAGGGTCACTGGGCACAACAAAATATTGCGAAGTGGGTAGAAAATGGCGTTTTAAACGGGTATCAGGATGGTTCTTTTCATCCCAATGAAGGAATTACAAGAGCTGAGTTTGCTACGATCTTGAATAAGGTATTCGGTTTCTATATGAAGTCAGATCAATCTTTTTCCGATGTAAAAGCAAACGATTGGTATGCAGATCAGCTTTCGTTGGCACGATATGCTGGGTATTATGAAGGCTACTCAGAGAATAAAGCACAAGCTACTGATTATATAACGCGTCAGGATGCGGTGACGATGTTGGCTCGGATATTTACTCTTCAAGCTACTGAAAGCGCTTCATCATTGAGTGGATTTAATGATTCCTCTCAGATTCAAGCTTATGCTAAGGATGCAGTTGATGCGCTCTCAGGATTGATCACAGGGTATGAGGATGGAACCTTTAAGCCGCTTGGAAGGATCACCCGTGCCGAAGTTATAACGTTAATTAATAAAATAGTGAAGAGTTATTACTCGCAATCTGGGAGCTTTGAAGGAGGAATAGTTTCTGGAAATGTAGTCGTTAATCATGATGGTGTTGTGTTAAAAAATGCAACGATAAACGGAAACCTGTATCTAACCGCTGGGATCGGTAACGGCGAAGTGACCCTTGAGGGCATTAAGGTTACGGGCACCACATTTATTGCAGGTGGCGGGGTAAACTCCATTCTTATTAAGAATAGCTCATTAGGCAAAGTAAATATAAATCGTAAAGAGGGTGAGGTTCGTGTCCTCACGAGTGGTACAACCCAAATCTCTCAGCTAACGGTAGATAGTCTAGCAAGGCTGGAGTTTGGAATTGGGACGATGATCACCACGGGAATTCTAAATAGAACTGTGGGACTGATCCTAGGTGAAGGCGCATCGATTGCAAATCTAAACGTTGCTGATAAAGCGACTGGAACCACCATTTCTGGTCAGGGCGACATTGCAAAAGCGGACGTTAAAGCAACAGGAGTAACGTTGAACGGTAAGCCCATTGCTCCTGGCACAATTGTTATTATCAAAGGCAATCAAGGTCCTGTAGCAACGGCTACCCCAGCGCCTACCTCGGCATCAGGCTCATCAATAACGCCGGCAGGTCCGACTAATCCAACCGCGGCACCTACAGCGACAGCAACACCAACAGCAACGGAAACACCGACACCAACGGCAACACCAACAGCAACAGCAACACCGACACCGACCGCCCCGACGGGTCCTGTGGGACGTATCGAGAATTTAGCGGATGTTGATGCAAGTAGTGAGACTAAATCACTATTCGCCTACTTACAGGATATCCGCGGCAGTGAGATCTTGTTTGGACATCAGCATGCTACTACAGAAGGACTTTCTATTACTGAAAAGGACGGAACGCAGTCTGAGGTTGAGAATGCAGTAGGCGACCTTCCGGGCCTGTTCGGCTGGGATACGCTTAGTCTTGAAGGTTTTGAGAAACCAGGCGATCTAGGCGCAACCAAGCTGGAGAATCGTGATAAATTAATCGGCGTGATGAAATCTGCTTATGAAAAAGGCGGCGTGCTTACATTAAGCTCACATATGCCGAACTTCGTCACAGGAAAGGACTTTTATGACACCAAAGGGAATGTGCTTACGCATATATTACCCGGTGGTGACAAACATGCAGAATTTAATGCATTCCTGGATATGATTGCGGACTTTGCGAATAACTTAAAAGATGATAATGGTAAAGCTATTCCGGTCATTTTCCGTCCATTCCACGAGCAAAATGGTGGCTGGTTCTGGTGGGGTGCACCTTACCGTACGAAGGAGCAGTATGCTGAAATTTATCGTCATACCGTTGAATATTTACGGGACAAAAAAGATGTGCATAACTTCTTGTATGCGTTCTCACCGGGAAGTCCGTTTAACGGCACAGATGCGACCTTCCTTGAGACGTATCCGGGAGATGACTATGTCGATATCCTGGGCTTCGATAATTATTATGACGGAACCACTGAGGGTTGGTTTGATTCAGTCGTGAAGGATGCTAAGTTGATCTCGAAGCTGGCGGATGATAAGGGGAAAATTGCAGCATTTACTGAGTTCGGTTATTCGGGTGTGAAGCCAACCGGCACGAAGGACCTGAAGTTCTTTACCAAGCTAATCACTGCGCTGCAGTCTGATCCGGATGCTAAACGGATGGCCTACATGCAGACTTGGGCGAATTTCAATACAGATTCTATCTTTGTCCCTTATAGAAATGCTCCAAACGGACTAGGGGATCATGAACTGCTCCCTGATTTTGTGGACTATTATAATGATCCGTATACAAGCTTCAGCCATGAGGTGGCTGTTGCGGATGCTTATTCGAAACAGGTAACTACAGAAGCCGAGCAACCTTTTTTACACATTGCCTCACCAACGGCAAACCAAACAGTGCCCACGACAAAAGCATCGACCCTTCGTGTTCGTGTGTTAAATCAAGACGTGGATAAAGTAACCTACCTGATTGGGGATGACACAACAGAGTACAGCATGGCAGCTGACGCAGAAGGTTTCTATTACTTGGCAGATTGGACGCCAGGTGTAGCCTTCGACGAATCTGGCGTGATGCTTACTGTTAAGTCCTATGCAAAGGATGGTTCTGTACTTTCACAAACGATCCAAATCTTTGTAAGTGACGTGCAGGGCAATGGGGATCCATTGGTTGTAGATACTTTTGAGAATTACAAAGGGAATGATGAATTACTTCGTGCGGCATTAAGTCCTGCGGGCGATCTAAATACGATCTCACTTGATGCGGACCATAAAAATGATGGCAAGTATGGCCTGAGGTTCGATTATAATGTGGATGGTCAAGGTTATACAGGTCGTACCAAAAACATGAATAATGCCGACTGGTCGGACGCCAACAAATTGAAGCTCTGGATTGCACCTGATGGCAGTGACCACAAGCTTGTTATTCAGGTCAATGCAAGCGGCATCTCTTTTGAAGCTTATCCTTCACTGGCAGGTACGACACCTGGCATGGTGGAAATTCCATTCAGCCAGTTCGCTCCAGCGCCATGGGATACAGGAAATGCTGGTAAAGTAATCACTAAAGAGAACCTTAAGGACATTCGGGCAGTGTCTATCTACGTAAATAAAAAGGACACAGTAGCAAGTACGTCTGGTACGCTGTACTTTGACGATATTACAGCGTTTAATGATGGAACGGGTGGCGTCCCTAACGGGGGCGAAGGTCCTGGCAGCACGCCAGAACAGGCGAAGCTGTTGTATGGCTTCGAAAAAGATACTCAGGACTGGACAGTAGAGCAAAATAATGCCAGTGCAAGCGCGGCAGTGATCTCGACTGATGAGGCTGCTGAAGGAACTCATTCGTTAAGCTCCTTGTTCTCACTCGATTCAGGTGGAGCTTTTGAGCTCAGCAAAAATGGCAGTCTGGATCTGAGCGCGGTAGATAAATTAAGCGCACAAATTAAACTGTCGAACGGAACAGCGGATGCACGTTTGTATATTAAGACGGGATCAACCTGGGCTTGGGCTGACAGTGGAGCTGTGAAAGTAGATTCGAGTGGATTTACTACGGTTTCGCTCAACTTGGCAGGTATTGCTGATCTTAATAGTGTAAAAGCCATAGGTATCAAGCTCGAGGGATTCAGCGGTACGGGAACTTCTACGCTGTATCTGGATGATGTTCGGACCCTGAAGAATGGTACCGCACCTGAAGCTGTCGTCTATGGCTTCGAGGACAATACACTGCAAGGCTTCAGCATCAATGTGGATGAAAATAATAAATATAATACAGCACTGGCCCAGAATCTATCGGTGAGCAATGCTGTGTATGCTGAGGGAACTCATTCGATGCAAGCGGACTTAACATTAAATGGAGGGCAATTCCAGCTGCGTCGTATGGTGGTTACCAACTTAGCGAATGCATCAACAATTACGCTTAAAATCAAGGTTGTACCTATTGATGCAAGCGATGTTAGCGGTGTAATGGCTCAGCTGTTCACCCAAAGTGGCTCAAGCTGGGGAACATGGACTGCTTCTACGGCTGCACCAGTAGATACCAATGGATTTACTACAATAACATTGGATATCAGCAAGGTAGCGGATCGTAATTTGACCCAAGCGATTGGCGTTCAAGTCATGACCACAGCAACCGATCCGGTGGGTAGTGCTACCGTATATGTGGACGAAATCACGATTAAATAGAAAGTAGTAAAGCCGGAAGCGAACATTTTACGATGTTCACTTCCGGCTTATTTATTTAGCATCAAATTTATTCATTTTAAGGTCTACGAGAATCTGCTTGAAATTAACGAAGCTTAATAGATCCGCCATCTACCATGATAGTCTGGCCCGTAATATAATCGGAATCTTCACTCGCTAGGAATACCGCAACACGACCAATATCACTTTCCAGTTCACCCAATCTTCTCAAAGGAATTTTTGAAATCATGTTTTGGTAATACTCAGGGTTTGCTTCTGCCCATTCAATCATGCCAGGGGAATTAGCAATTGGAGCAATGATGTTTACGTTGATTCCAAATGGACCAAATTCATTAGCGGCTACCCGGGTAATTCCACGGATGGCTTCTTTTGCAGCAGCATATGTTCCTTGATTGGTGTCACCGTTGAGGCCAGCACCCGATGCAAAGTTAATAATTTTACCTTGAGTTTCTTTTAAATAGGGTAGTGCTGCTTGCATGAAATAGAAGGTTGGATAGAAGCCTGTATCAAAAGATAAATCGAAATCAGCCTGTGTAGTTTCTTCGATAGATTTCATTCTGGATGCGTGAGCATTGTTTACTAAAATATCTATTTTTCCGAATTTATCAGCTACTTGTTTAACAAGGTGAGCTATTTTATCGTGTTCCTTGAGGTTCGCTTGAATAAAGATAGATTCAGGTTGATATTCTTGTAATTCTTTAATTGTTTCTTTGCCGGTTTCTTCATTGAGGTCAATAATGGCTACCTTAGCGCCTTCTTTAACAAAAGCCAAGGCCATTCCTTTACCAATACCGCCTGCTCCACCAGTAATAATAGCTACTTTTCCTGCAAGTCTGCTCATGTTGTGATCTCCTTTTTGTGAAAAAATGTAGTATCTAACTCTTATTCGAGGTAAGGTGTAATTGTTACTTCGACTATATATTACCCAAAATAGTAGCTATATTTACCATGAAGTAGAAACGGCATCATTTACCAAGATGAATATAGAGGGTGATGATGAATGTTTCAGCAGCTGATGAGGCCTATTCCGGCTCTTATGTAGATGTTGAGCGATTGAATTAAGCGGCGCACCAAGTGATGCTGCAAGTGATGCAATAAGTGAAGTATTTATAGAGTAATTAGGGAATTTCTCCCTGAAATTCAGAGATTTCTGTTCATCAGACTTATAATTAGGGAAAACTTACCTGATTTTCGGCCGATTTAGTAACTAATTAAGAAATCCCCCTAATTATTAGGGAAGAATTCCCTGATTTCGTTCATTTAGAGCGAATATCGGTTATTTTCAGGGAGTTTTTCCCTAATTAGTTTAAACCCTACCGCCTACGCCTACCGCCTACGCCTACCGCCTACGCCTACCGCCTACGCCTACCGCCTACGCCTACCGCCTACGCCTACCGCCTACGCCTACCGCCTACGCCTACCGCCTACGCCTACCGCCTACGCCTACCGCCTACGCCTACCGCCTACGCCTACCGCCTACGCCTACCGCCTACGCCTACCGCCTACGCCTACCGCCTACGCCTACCGCCGCTCACCGCCCCACCGTTCCACCGCTCACCGCCCCACCGTTCCACCGCTCACCGCCCCACCGCCCACCGCCCAACCGCCCACCGCCCAACCCAATATCATAGAACACTACGCGTAGTGTCATATGGCACAGTAAAATCCATTACTTTTCTTTTCAATTCCATTCCATAAAAAAGAAGCTGCCCCCAAGTAGAATTCACTACTTTTGAGACAGCCTCTGAATATTTATAAAGGTAACCCCATCGAGATTACCGCACCGCCATTTCTTCGGTTGCCGGCGCTGATCTGACCTCCACAACGCTCGATGATTGCGCGGGAAATAGCCAGTCCAAGTCCGGATTCTCCGTCTTTTCCTTTTACAAACCGATGGAAGAGATAGGGGAGCAGATCGTCCGAAATTCCAGGACCATCGTCACTTACGGATAACAGGGCCCGGCCCTCCTTGACCGAAACATGGATATAGATATGTTGGTTAGCGTAACGTGTGGCATTCGATACTACATTAAGAAGCGCCTGTAGCAGCTTATCTCTATCCGCACGAATCGTAAGAGAATCTTGATGATCGTGGGAGATATGGAGGGTTAATTCTTTTTTCATCAATAGAGGGTTCATTCTTTCGATGGTTTCTGTAAGTAGATCTTTTAAACAAATATCCGTAGGCTTGAATATATCTTCCTCGCTGTCCAGCTTCGCAAGTAAAGTCATTTCGGACACGAGCTTCTTCAAGCGGCTGCTTTCGCTCATGATAATGTCTAGCCCTTTTACTACATTCTCACCTTCAAAAACTCCATCCTTGATTCCTTCAGCATAGCCGGAAATGGACATTAAGGGGGTTTTTAATTCATGAGACGCATTCTGGAAAAATTGTTTCTGCACATGGTTAAAACGGTTCAATTCATCTGCCATGTCATATACCGATTGTGCGACAGAGCCAAGTTCCCCTCCTGCCTTAATTAATTTAACATCTGAGAAGTGGCGTTCTTTGACTTTGCGGAGTTCTTGTTGCAGCCTCATTAGAGGTTGAATCAGCTTCTTGGTGATAAATAGGCCAAATAGGAACATAAATGCTCCCGCTGCACTGAAAACGATCAGCAGTCTTCTGAGCAAAGCTTGTTCAATAGCAGTGACTGCGCTCATAGGGGTTAGTAAAGTTAGCGTGCCTATAGGTGTAGCCTTCACTTCAGTAATATACCGTGTATCTGTTCCATTCCAAATGTTCTGGAGCTCAGTGGCTTGGCCTGTGACACTCTTGGCATCGTAGTTTATTGCAATTGAACTCATCTCTGATGATGTGGACAAGACTTTTCCTGTCTCATCGCTAAGAATGGCTTCGACGCCTGCAGTGCTTAGAGAAGGTATGGTCACGGGCAGAGCTTCCAGCTGAGTGCCAATCTCCCCGATGTATTTACTTTCTTCAGTCAATGTAGCTGACATCGCTGCACCAATGGTTCTTAAATCCTCTTTTTGTGTTCCGACAAAATGGTTGAGCAGTACAAAATGGATCACGACAGCAGTAATAGATAGTAGCAATACCAATGCAATACTAAAGGCTAAATTAATCTGATGTGCTAGTTTCATTCGTATGCTCACCCCCATCTGTTCTCATGCGGTATCCGTGTCCCCATACTGCCTCAATGGGCAAATGCTCCAGTTTTTTGCGCATCCGTTTAATTAGATGATCCACGGCGCGATCACTTCCAAAATAGTCGTCTCCCCACACATAGCTCAGCAGCTCATCTCTTGTAAATGCCCGGTTAGGGGCATCAGCGAATACTTTTAGCATGGTGAATTCCTTGCTGGTCAAGTCCACCTCTTCACCACACCAGAATACACGTCTTTCTTCCGGCAATAGTAGAAGCTGGTCAATTTCAAGACGGGTGGAAGTGGCCTGACTGTTCAATTTTTCGGCCTGATTACTCATTTTGTACCAGCGTTGAAGCTGCCGTTTGATCCGGGCGACTAACTCACGAGGACTGAACGGCTTGACTAGATAATCGTCACTGCCAAGCTCCAATCCTAATATTTTATCCACTTCATTATCTCTTGCGGAGATCATAATGATCGGTAATTCGGCTTCGTTACGAATCCTTTTACAGAACTCATAACCATCCATGCCGGGGAGCATAACGTCGAGTACCCACATATCCGGGGGGTTTGTCTGCCACAAGGTCCATGCTTCCTCAGCGCTGCCAAGGCCGATGGTGTGGTAATTTTCTTTTTGTAAATAAGCTTCAACAAGATTGCGTATATGTTCATCATCGTCGACTACGGCAATGAGGTATGGATTATTCATTTCGGGTTACCTCCAAATTATTCTCCTACAAGTATATCAATCCAGAGGTGGGTAGGGGCGGCTGCCATCGTTTTTCCACAAATTAACCAATGTTCTGCCACACCCCTTTTGTAAGCTTGGTCTTGTAAGATCATTCGAATCGACGAGGAGTGTTGTATTTATGAATCAACAGATGTTATTTAAAAAGTTAGCGCTGTCCGCCCTGCTAGTGTCCGCCGTTGCTGCACCGTCTGCAACGAACGCAGCAAGTGGAGCACAAGACGGAAACACGAAAACAACGGCCGCAGCCGTGGTTACTGCTGCCTCTAAAGGAACAATTGCCACTAAAGTAACCACTATTGATTGGGTAGATCCCCTGGAGTTGGCTAAGACCTACGCACCTAATACCCAAGAAGACTGGAAGAACACCTTGGATCAGTATTATAAGGTTGCTGGATTTAGTGTAACCGCACTTGCCGAGCTTGTGCCTGCGGAACTGGTGGAGGGAGTTCAATTATCAAAAGAAATACTATCCATCGAAGCTCTACCTGCGGGATATATTGAAGCTGGTCGTAACCTTGAAGTAGTACCTGTAGTCGATGATATGAAGGTAGATAGCAATATCACTACTTCAATTAAAGCTGTAGATGCGACTTCAATTGCTATTTCCATTCCAGATCTTAGCGACGCGGATAAAGCTTTTTTCAAAGCCCAAGATGATCTGAATAGTGCCGCTAAATCCAAAGATGCGACTGTGATCAAGGAAGCTTTAGCTAATCTGTTGGACCAATATAAAGAGAAGATCAAGGAGCTTGAAACAGCCAAATAACGGCGATTAGCGAGGCTTGATACAGAATAGAGATACTGAAAAGGGTAAAGATAAAAGACACCTCGCGGGGTGTCTTTTTTGTATGCATATCAATCTTCACGCTTTGCCTTTGGCCCTTACTTGCTTCCGCCAGTTCACACCGATCACCCCGGCGATGATCATCACTGTACCAGTCCAATGGTACCATTCCAGTTGCTCATTCAGCAGAAGTACACCACCGAGAATAGAGACAACTGTTGAAAGACTGCCGAAAATGCTCACGCGTGAAGCTTCCATCCGTGATAAAGCATAGTTGGAGAGGAAGGAGGTCACGAGGGAGGAGAGTACGCCGAGATAGAGCATGGAGAATATGAATTTTGGCTCTTGAAAAGGTGTGAAATACTGATCCAAGGTTCCTGCCGAACCATGCTTAATGATCGCCAGTCCATTAAAAAATATAAATCCGAATAAAGTAATCATATAGGTAAGTTCTTTGGGACTCCAGGTACGTGTCAGCTTTCGAGCCGCAACATTATAACCGGCAAGGGATAAAGCTGAGATTAGGATGAGCAAGACGCCCCAAAGACTAGAAGAAGAGATACTCAAACCTGGAATGGCAAAGATAAGAATAATGCCTGCAACTGAGATTAATGTAGAGATCTTTTGGAAGCTGCTCGTGGTTTCCTTCAAGAACATCGCCGCCAAAAGGATGGTGAAGATGGGCATTGTCGCCTGAATAATACCCGCTACAGCGGAGGTTGTATACAGAAGTCCATACGCTTGAAGGGTGAAATACAACGCTGGATACATTAAAGCCAGTGGGATTATCACTGCTGCCTTGGATATTCCAAAATTCACCCGCCCCCACCCTGGAAAAGTAAATAAAGAAGCGGCAAGGAAAGATAACGTGAAGCGATGAGCTAGCGTATCAAAAGGATCCGAGACGGTTAGGGCCATTTTTACAAATATAAAGGAAAACCCGACAATAATAGCATTCAAGACAGCTGCTGCTATCGCTTTTTGAGTAGAAGATGTATTCATTAGTAAAGACCTCCAAAGTGTTGCGCGCATTTAGGTACCGGTCCTGTTCTGCTCTTTATTCTAAGGCTAGAGTAGCTGTGCTACAATGTAATTATTATTCATCTGTACCGGTACAGAATAAGCTTGGAGGAAGGTGAAAGGGATGTATAAGTATTCGGAGTTAATCAACGAGCTGGAATTGCAAATTGCCGAGGATACGTATCGTGAGGGAGATAAATTACCGTCTATCCGGGAGTTGTCCTTACGTTATGGATGTAGTAAAAGTACGGTTATTCGCGCGTTGCAGGATCTTCAGGACAAACATTTAATCTATGCCGCCTCAAAAAGTGGTTATTATGTCATGAAACGAAGCGGACAGCGAAAAGACGAAGGTGCACATTGGATCGATTTTACGGTGTCTGCACCCGACCCGGATATTTTTCCGTATCTGGATTTCCAACATTGTATTAATAAAGCGATTGATATGTACCGCAATGACTTGTTCATCTATGGAACGCCGCAGGGGCTTCCTTCTCTTATTCGTGAAATGCAGCGCCATCTGGCTTCTTATCAGGTATTTGCCAATCCGGATCAGATTTTTATTACCTCAGGTGTGCAGCAGGCGCTTGGCGTATTGACCCGAATTCCTTTTCCGAATGGCAGGCAGCGAGTGCTGATTGAGCAGCCGGGTTACCCGTTGTTTATGGAATATCTGAAGACGTATGGCATTGAGACAGAGGGGATAA
The DNA here is from genome assembly GCF_038008505.1 of Paenibacillus sp. FSL H7-0735. Classification (NCBI taxonomy): domain Bacteria; kingdom Bacillati; phylum Bacillota; class Bacilli; order Caryophanales; family Paenibacillaceae; genus Paenibacillus; species Paenibacillus sp. FSL H7-0735. The sequence continues at coordinate 309,478 of NZ_JBBOZH010000001.1, forward strand.
AGCGTTCGGACGCTGGGGTTGACTTGAATGAATTAGAGCGGTTATTTAAGACAGGCCAGTTCAAGTTCTTTTATACCGTCCCGCGATTTCATAATCCGCTTGGCGTCTCCTATACCCGTACCCAGAAGAAGGCGATTGCTCAGCTAGCAGCTAAATACGATGTGTACATCGTTGAGGATGACTACATGGCGGACTTGGAGCAGGATGCAAAAGAGGATCCGATCTACGCTTATGACGATGCTTCCCATGTGATCTATTTGAAAAGCTTTTCCAAAATTATTTTTCCGGGCCTGCGTGTCGGTGTCGCTGTACTGCCAGAGGTCCTGTGTGACTCTTTTAACCGATTCAAAAGACTGATGGATATAGATAGCTCTATGCTGTCTCAGGCTGCCCTGGAGTTGTATCTGAAAAGCGGAATGTTCGAGCGCCACCGAAAAAAGATGCGTTCCTGCTACGAAAAAAGATCCACGCTGCTCCATGAATCGATTATGAGAGAGTTAGATACAGCAACAGCACAGCATTATTCTTACCATCCAACCGGCCAGCTTGGCGTGCATACGTATCTGAAGCTTGGTGACAGCGTAAAGACAGAACAGATGATCAAACGTCTGCAAAAAAAGTTCATTCGCATCGAAATGGCGGACAGCGGTTATTTGCCCTCTTTTAATAAAGAGAAGATTCTAAAGCTTAATGTATCCAGTGTAAAAGAGCCGGATATTCGCTCTGGCATTGAACAGGTAATGCAAGAAATACGCTGAGAGCGCAGCGATAAATCAGTGGATAATAATGGTGGAAATGCTGGGAGCCATCTATAATAAAAGGTCAGTAATCCCTGGTTTCTCTATAAATATCCGAACACATTTTCTGGTGCAATCTTCCGCCGAGTCATGCGGACCCAGATGACGTTATTTGCTATTTTTTAGCCTTTGGAGCAGAGTTTCGGACCCCAGCGCCGCTATTCAAGTAGAAAGTGGTCATATTGAGTGGTGTTCACGCTAACAACGGCTATGGGGTCCGATAGCACTCTAAAAGTGGGAAAAAGCCGCTTTTAAGGTCAGCTGTGTCCGATATCGAATTGGCTAAGTGCAAATTACCAAGATGCTTTATCCATCTTTGCTTGGGTAGCGAGTATCAGCAACAAGCAAATTGAAAGTTGTCGTTCCTTTCGGTACAATCCATTCCAACATCGTATGATTCCATCAAAAAGGGTGATCACTTGCGTAAAGATACGAAAACCATCGGCGAGGTGGCTAAGCTGCTGGGCACAACTATTAAAACCGTTCGTTATTATGACGATATCGATCTATTGAAACCATCCAGCCACAGCGAAGGCGGACACCGTTTATATACTCCTGAAGATATTTCCCGCCTGCGGCTGATCACAACGTTACGTTATTTGGATTTCGGCATTGACGAGATTCGCCAAGTTATCGCTGGAGAAATCCAGCTCACTACAGCACTCAACTGGCAGATTGAAGCTTTGGAGACCCAGGTCAGTACGCTGACCAATATGATTTCGATTCTGCGCCAAGCCCAAGAGCATGTCTCAACAGGTGATTCCATGGATTACATGAATGAGCTGGTGGACTCTTTGTCCATGAATGCTGATAAGCGAACCCAGTTCATCTCCAGTAAAATAGAAGAAATACAGCCGCTCGGTCAATTGCCGTCCGAATGGCGGGATACCTTTTTATATTTGTTCAATAAATATATTATGAATGAAGTCAAAGTGACAGCCGCGCAAACCGTAGCTTGGAACGAACTACAAGCACTTATGAACGATACACAGTACATGGAGGAGCTTGTCCGATTTGAGCTGCCTTTTTTCAATATGGTTAGACATCCCCGCGTTCCCGCTGCGGTTTGGATTCGGACGCTGGAGAATATCCGAATTCGGGTAGAAGCAGCCTTGCAACAAAAACTATCAGCAGACAGCGCTGTTGTACAGGCAATTGTTGAAGATTTTGTGATGATGTATGCAGGTCCAGAGCAGTTCCGCGATAAAGCTGCCTTTTTCCGCCAATATGCTCATTTGATGCAAACTGCTGTTACCGAACGGATAGAACGCTTTAATAAACTATGCTTGCTCCTCAATCCCAAATGGGATGTTATTGTGAGAGGCAACGCCTTGCTGATGGAAGGGCTAGAATGGAAGCTTGCGCAGGAGAATTCTCATTCCGCACCTTGTTGAAGTGTATACTTCGGATGGTCTCCCAGGTTGTTATTCAAATATTGCAAGGGCTGTCCTTTTAAATAATGGTCAAAAAAATCCAGCGTATACTCATTAATCAGCTCATGTGTTCCGCGCACATCCACATGTTCCATCCATTCAAACAAGGGGGTAAGCAGATATAGATCTGAGAAGCTTATGTGCTTGCTTTGTTTGAAAGTCAGCCAATAGTTCCCGCCTGCAGTTACTGGCTCATACCGGGCGAATAGCTCATTATAGTAGGCTGTAATCTCTTTCCTATCCGTCCGTAGTGCGGCGATTTCAGCATCGCTGGTTTGGTCTACTCCTTTTAAGGTGTCATCGGCACTCATGAGCAAAAAAGGTTTCTTCAAGCCGTCTGCAGGAATCCGTTTTTCACCGTAAAGTACCCCATCCATATCAATGCCTGCTTGTATTCTTTGATCATCCATCAGCATCTGCACCGTCGTGGCTCCCCCAAAGGAATGACCGAACATACCCATATGTTCAAGATCGATCCGGCCTGTAAACAGACCACTAGGATCGTCCGCAGATAAGGTCTCCATTTGATCCAGCACAAACTTAGCATCTTCTACCCAGACTTCATTACGCCGATCCATAAAAGAATACTTCATTTGCTCATAGCCTGTTTTTCCTTCTGAATCAAACGTTACCACAGACTTGTCTGGAAATACCGAAGCTACGCTGCTATAAGCATGTTCAATCCCTACGACAATATAGCCGTGGCTTGCCAATTGCTCGACTTGAAAGGTGTTCTGATTCTTGTAGCCCATAAATCCATGTGAGAAAAGAAGCACCGGATATTTAGTTTCCGTATCTGCCAAACCGGCATTCGCAATAGCGTGGGTGTTGGCCAGTTTTAATCCTGAGAATAAAAACTCCGGCAATTGTAAAAATTCATGCAGCCCTTCTATATACGGAGTAGGATCAGATAAATATGGCGCCGGGCTCCCTGTAGACTCTGAACTTGCTGGATACCAGATTTGCACCATTAATTCGCGGGAGTCACCGGATGTTTCTGTGAACTTTTCTTCCCGTGCAGAATCGGTCCAATGGTAGGTGACGGTTCCTATCTTGTAAGGACCTGTGGGCTCCGCAAAAGAAAATACAGGGAACAGGAGGGGCAGAGCAATGGAAACGGCAGCATAAACCGCCCCAACTCCAGTCAGCACTAGTGTTTTCCAACGCCGTTGCGGTTTTCTTGCTGCCTTTGCTGCGGATCGGAAGAAAAGTCTTGTTCCGCCCACGATTGCCCATAGTGTGATCAGATACACTGGAATCATCGGCCACCGCAACCCTTCCACGAATGCATGGATAAGCAGTAAAGCAGTAGAAATCCCGCCGCCGATCAGCCACCCGCGCTGTGTTTTGGGCCGTCCTAAGGTTAGCCAACCCAACAACAATACATTAAATAAGACAAGTGTGATTTCAAGTAATCTCATAATCTATAATCCTCCTTGGTTTTCTTTTCTGGCTGCTGTACTGAATCCAAGTATAAAACCTCCTGTTAGGGGAGAATCAATTGCTCGCTGTGACTTCACTATATTTAGAGGATTATTTAAGATTTATAACAAGAAAAAAAAGAGACCGGGTTCGGTCTCTTTTAGTTATTTCTCGATAGGAGGTATGAATTAATTCGCAAAAAAGTTCGGCAGGAACTCTTTATTAGCTTCCAGCATTTCGTCCAGCATCCGAATCGCTACGTCCACGGACGGAACAAGCGGGTGATGTGCGAGCGCCTGAAGGGCAAGGGCGCGATCTCCGGTTACAGCGGCGTCAATCGCCAGCTGTTCATAGGTTTTGACAGCATGAATGAGTCCTTTAGCCATGGTTGGAATTTTGGTCAGTGGCAGAGGTAGCGGGCCGTTTTTGGTGACCACGCAGTTCACTTCAATGCTGGCGTCATCTGGCAGGAAGTCCAATATGCCGCGGTTAGCGACATTTAGGGTCTGAATGTCGTTTGATCCGTTATGGAGCGATCTCATGAGATTAACAGCTGCTTCTGAGTAAAAAGCACCGCCGCGCTGTTCCAGCTGCTTCGGCTTCTCGCTTAGCTCTAGATTGCCATAAAGCTCGAAGAGCTCTTCTTCTACACGTTTGACGACTTCAGCACGGTTAATGCCTTGTTTATGGGATTCCATCTGCTCTTCGAGCATGGCATCGGTCATATAGAAATATTTTAAATAGTATGAGGGCAGTGCATGAAGGGATTGCAGGAATTCCGGGTTCCATTCTCTTGCCGGTACGTTCTTAGCGCTGTAGCTGGTTGTATCTGCAAGCATATCATCCAGCTTGTCTTCACCTTCAACATCGATACGAGTAATCCAGTGCAAGTGGTTGAGGCCCACAAATTCGGCATATACGCGGTCTGCTGCTACATTATATTTGGCAGAGACTTGCTTGATCAGGCCGATAGGTGCGTTGCACAGGCCAATACTTTTAACCTTAGAATATTTCAGAACGGCTTCGGTGACCATCCCAGCAGGGTTAGTGAAATTGAGCAGCCATGCGTTGGGAGCCAGTTCCTCGATATCACGGCATACATCCAGAATAACAGGGATGGTGCGCAGTGCTTTCATCATTCCCCCAGGACCTGTTGTTTCTTGGCCAATAACGCCATATTTGAGCGGAATCGACTCATCACGGGCACGGGCATCAAGCATGCCGACACGCATCTGGGTGCTGACGAAGTCGGCGCCTTCGATAGCTTTACGGCGGTCTGTTGTCAGATGAACCTCAATCGGAAGGCCGGATTTCTCCACCATACGTTTTGCCAAGTTACCTACAATATTCAGCTTGCGAAGACCAGGCTCAATATCTACAAGCCATAATTCGCGCACGGGAAGTTCTTTATAGTGAAGAATGAATCCCTCTACTAATTCTGGGGTATACGAAGAACCTCCACCGATAACTGCAATCTTTAATCCTTGGTTAGCTGCCAAGATTAATCACTCCTGTCTTGTAGTTTGTTTGATCGATTCATAATCCTGAAATTTCCGCATTTTGTCATATACTTCACTACTAAGGGCCAATCCATCTTGATCCATAGCTGACCATACTGCACCGACTACAGGCTCTGTGGCAAGGGTAACCACGGTTGCCTGAGGGGCTGCAGCATGTACAGCTTTCTCGATAGGCTGGCGAATCCAACCGCGATCCCCTCGGGTTAGCAGACTTCCTGCCAGCACCACATCGAAGGTCTCCTGCTCCATGCCTAGCTTGTGAATGATAGCTGCCGCAGACTTACCTAGTTCAACCCCTTGCCGATGTAAAATCTCCAACGCTACGGCATCGCCTTCAGCTGCTGCTTCAAAGAGCAGGCGAGCAACATTTACAGGGACTTTTTTCCAATGATCGAGGAAATCGTGAAACAAATGCCCAACTTCCTCATAACCTAGCATTTTTAGCAGTAAGCCTGTTAAGAGGGTGGGCTGTTCCCGGCCGTCCCAAGCTCGGATAACGGAACGAAACACCTCAATATTGAGTGCGCCACCTCCGCCAAAATCACCGTACATATAGTCAAAGCCGCCGCATTGATAATGCTCTCCCTGCAGGTTTCTGCCTGCTGAATTGGTGCCGGTGCCGCAGATGAGCGCGACACCATATGGGCGATTCGTTCCGGCGCGTAGACCGATCATAGTGTCACAGTTAATAGTGTATTTGGTGAATCCTATCTGGCGTATCATCGGATGGAGAATAGCGTAGTCGGCCTCGCGATCAGCACCGGCAAGTCCGAGATAGGTATGCTGGATGTCTTCCAACCGGAGTCCGGCTTCAGCCAGTGCCCCGAATGTGGCCTCTTGAATACTGTTGGCGGCCTCAAGGGCGCCTGTCTGGTGGTTGCCGTTACCGCTCTTGCCTTTACCAAGAACATTGCCATGTTCATCGCTTAGCAGAGCATAGGTTTTCGTGCCTCCCCCATCGATCCCCAAGTAGTAAGTCAATGGTCGTCACTCCTAGTGTATAAAATTTAATCTACTCAGCTCCGGTAGACTCACGTACGATAAGTTCCGGATCAATCCGCATCCCGGCTCCGCGTTTCATCTTTCCAGAGATGCGTTTGAGCAGCATATCCGCGGCTGCCAGCCCGATTTTATCCGCAGGCTGACGTATTGTTGTCAGATGTGGATGAAGCTGTGAAGCAATATAATGATCGTCATAGCCGACCACTGCCACCTCTTCGGGTACCTGAATACCCGCTTCCATCAGGGCATTGATGACTCCTAGCGCGATATTGTCATCCCCGGCGAATACGGCGGTGGGCAGCTTTCCTTCCTTCAGCCAACGTTTGCAGGTATCGTATCCCATCCCAATATCGAAATCACCTGGTACGATCTCAAAGGGGGTCAGCCCTTGTTCCTGAAGCGCCTGTAGGAATCCACTGCGCCGCTCCCGCGTACTCCGGAACATTTCCTGACCGCAGAGATGAGCGATTGAAGTATGTCCCAGCTCCAGCAGATGACGCGTAGCTGCATATCCCCCCTTGAAGTTGTCGATCGTGATGGAGTAGGTATCATTTTCGGGCTTCTGATTATCTATCAGCACATAAGGGATACCCCGCCGTTTTAACTCCACAATATAATTGTCCTCTTCCATCGGAGAGAGCAGAATTAAGCCGTCTACACGATCCTCCTGAATTAAATAATGGCTGTCATCCGATTCGATGCCTGTTGAGATAGATATGGCTAAAAAATAACCATGCATCGCTAATATTTCATTCAGCTCTTTGACCACTGCGTCAAAAAAGGAATCTTGCAGGGTAGTGACAATAATGCCGATAATTCCCGTCTTACCGCTTGCCAGACTGCGTGCCGCAGCATTAGGGCGGTAATCCAGCTCTTTAATTGCCTCCAGTACCTTTTGGCGATTATTCTCACGCACCGATTCGGCCCCATTTAACACCCGGGATACGGTTACAACGGATAATCCGGATTTTTTGGCTACATCAAAAATACTCACTTTCATCTTTAATTCTCCTCACGGCAGATTTTCCGATCCTGTTTTCTACTTTCAGTATACAGGGTTGGCAGACTGTCCGCTAAACGTATGATTTCACGCAGGTATACCGTCCCTAAAGGGGGCGGTATACCTGCCAAACAGTTATCGCTGAATGATCTCTGTAACCTTCTTCTGAATCGTCGCCATCACCTCTTCAACCGTCTTATGTCCAGTTTCTACTGGCTGCAATTCATTAATGAACATGTCATTAATTTGCGAGTAGTTGGTGATTAAGTGGTTATAGGATTCGAAGCCGTAGTTAACAGCACCCTCGTAGACATTTTTGATATCCTGTGGATCGATACCGTCAAAATGTTTATAGTAAGCTTCTGCAGCTTCGGTGTTGACTGGCGGGTTACCGCCACTAAGCTCAATGGATTTCTCTTGCACTTCGCTTGTGATCAGGTATTTGATCCATTCAAAAGCTTCCTTCGGATGTTTGGAGTCCTTCAAGATCAGCAGCGGATCGACATAAAGGGTGCTGCGTACCTTATCGTTGCCTCCCCATGGGACAGCAGCAACGCCAATTTTGAAGGGGAAGTCATTTGCGCCTGCAAGGTTCCATGAGCCTCCGATAGACATGCCGATTTTACCAGCAACAAAGGGATCACCGTTCTGTCCAGCTACGCTTTTGCTCCATTCGGAAGAAGGAGAGACTTTATCCTTAAAGACAAGATCAAAAAGCTTGTTGTAGGCAGCGATCACCTCGGAGGAGTCAAAATAAGTCTCGGAAGGCACGCCGCCATTAGTCCATGTATCTTCTGAGTAAGGCTCCGCTCCAAAATATAATGGCCGCATATCGCGTTCGGACCAAGTGAAGTCTACGCCATATTGAGTTTTGGCAATATCATCGGATACAAGCGTCATTTGTTTAGCTTCTTCGACCATTTTTTCAAACGTCCAGCTCTTATCTTCATAATCGCTTGTTGGATAAGTCAGTTTGGCGGCATCAAACATGTCTTTGTTATAGAGCATTAAGGTGACATACATATTGACCGGGATGCCGTAAGTGTGATCTTTAACCTTGTAGATGCCCATCAGATTCTCTGGGATGCTGTAATCCTCTGCCTTGAAACCATCCTCTTTCATAAGGTCGGTCATATCGAGCAACATACCCTTATTGTAGTATTCTGCGAAACCTCCATACCCCCAGTGACTTGTCACGTCGGGCGATTTGCCGCCGGCAATTAGCGTTTGCAGCTTGCTGTCGAACTGCTCATATGGCGCTTTTTCCACTTTCACTTTAATATTCGGATGCTGCTTCTCGAAATCAGGGATTAACTTTTCGACAAATGTGCGGTCTTCTGAATCTATTGTGTAATGGGTAATCGTTACCGTTTCTGCTTTGCCTCCAGAATTAGTAGAGCTACCGTCTCCTTCAGATAGGGCGTTACCCGCCGATTTGCCGCCGCTACAGCCTGATAAGGCTAGAACAACGAGCATGGTTGCTGCAAGTAAAAGTGCAATACTTTTCCTGTTCTTGTTCATTAGCTAAACCCTCCATGATTTCAAGTATATTTGGCCGCCTTATGGCGGATTATTACTTAATCCCTGTAAGTACAATCCCTTCGACGAACTGTTTCTGGGCTACAGCAAACAGCGTAACGATTGGGACCATAGCTAGAACCGAAGCAACCATTAGCAGATGCCAAGGTGGAATGCGGAACCTCGATGAGGTAAGAGAAGCCATCCCGACGGGTAGCGTGAACTTATCTGATGAGCTTAAGTAAAGCACTGGCGTAAGCAGATCATTCCAGTTGTAGATAAAAGCAAAGATAGCTACGGTTGCAAGTGCAGGTTTGGAGAGTGGGATTGCTATGGTAGCCCACATCCGTATTTCGCCACAGCCATCAATGCGTCCCGCATCAAACAGCTCTTCAGGCAATGTGGAGAAGAATTGGCGCAGCAGAAAAATATTATAGGCTGAGCCGAAGAAAGCAGGCACGATCAAGGGTAAAAAGGTATCGATCCAATTCATTTGCGAAAAGAGTACAAATTGCGGAATCATAATGGCTGGATAAGGTAACATCATGGTGCTAAGCAGCAGGATGAACCACACCTGATTACCTGTACCTCTGAATCTGGCGAATCCATAGGCGACTAGCGCCGATGAAATCAAGGTTCCCACAACACTAAAGCCGGCGATAATCAGACTGTTTTTATAAAGTGTACCGAACTGCAGAGTATCAAATATTTCTGTGTAATTGCTCCACTGCCAGCTCTCCGGAAGAAAGGTGGGTGGGAACTTCAGCATCTCACGTTTGGACTTAAGTGAAGTGGAGACCATGAAGAACAAAGGAAGCAGCATCAGAAATGTTGTAACTACTAAAGTGATAAAGCTGAAAATCTTAACAGGCTCCGCTTTCCGGCGACGTTTTGTTCCTTTAGTCCGGGGGCTTAGCGCTCTGACTGTACTCATTTGCGTCCGCCTCCTTCATAGTGAACATAACGGTTAGACAATTTCATAATTAGTGCGGTGCACAGCATAACTACGATAAGGAGCACCCATGCCAAGGCTGAGGAATAACCGGCACGATATTCTTTGAAAGCGCTGGTGTAGAGATTATAGACATAGAACCAGGTAGAGTAATTCGGCCCCCCTTGAGTCATGACAAAAGCTTGGGTAAAGACTTGGAAGGAATCGATCAGTCCCATAATTAGTTGAAAGAGCAACACGGGAGAGATCATCGGTAAGGTAATGTTCAGGAAGATTCTGAAGCGCCCTGCACCGTCAAGGTTAGCGGCTTCGATCAAGCTTGCCGGTACGCCTTGCAGACCTGCGAGGAATAAAATCATTCCTGAACCTGCTGTCCAGAAGGTCATGATGATCAAGGCATATAGCGCAGTGTCTGGGTTCATCAGCCAAGCCGGTCCATGAATACCGAACCAGGAAAGGATGTAATTGAAGAGCCCGATCTGCGGGTTGAAGATCCAGTACCACAGCAGGGACATGGCCACGCCGGATACCATGCTTGGAAAATACATTGCTGTTCTGAAAAAGCCGCGTAGAGGAATGGTCTGGTGGAGCAATAGCGCAAAGCCAAGACCGAGCGCAAGCTGGATAGGTACACCGATGAAGGTATATCTCAACGTGACAACCACCGATTTCCAGAACAGGTCATTGTGAAACATCTCTGTGTAGTTAGCGAGCCCGATAAATTTAGGTGGGTGTATGATGTCATAATCAGTAAAGCTGAAGTAAAGCGATGATAAGATAGGATACAGGGCGAATACTAGGAAGCCGATAATCCAAGGAGAAATGAACAGATACATGTAGAACGTCTGCCGCCTGTTCTCGCGATTGATCATGACACACCAACCTCTCGTTTTAAAAGTATAAGCGCTTTAACTTTTGATCATACTAACACTATTAATTAGCAATAATAGTAGGTGAAAAGTTATTAAAGTTTAACCGCTTTAACTTTTTGATTCGCTTTAATAAGCTTATCATAGAGGATGATCACTAAATAATCAACACTTATTTTAACTATAAAAGCGCTATCAGTCATTAAACGTAACATATATTCTGCGATTTTTGTGAAAAACGGACCTAAAACAAGATTGGAGGGATGAATGTGTTAACTATTATAACGTAATATTATTATTTTTTATTGATATTTCTCATGCTATGATTAGGTTTGGTCATATTTTGTTAGAAATGAGGAAACTGAATGACGACTAGACCTTACTTAAAAATGATCCAGCATTCTGTTACAGCCTCAGGGATTGGCTTTGAGGAAATTACACCGAATTTCGTATATAGAGCGACAGATGGAGTGAAATCATTTGTGATGGTAGACGCTGAAATCGGACTAAATAACAGTGCTTCTACGATCATTGCCATGAGTAAATCTCTAACTTATGATGTTTTGCATAAGGCGAATATCCCAGCCGTAGAACATATTTATTTGCCGCATCCAGACTCCAAATTTAGCAATTTGAATCCATATCCATTGGCTGAGCGTTATTTCCAAGCGTGCAATGGGGAGGTAGTTATGAAGCAGGATAACGGGGCGCAGGGAAATCATGTGTACAAAATCAATGAGATAGCCGATCTGCATGAAAAGCTGGATTTATTATTTTCTTTACAGCTTAATGGGGCAATAGGTCCTTATTATGAAGCGGAGATTGAGTATAGAATTGTAACTTTTAATTATCAGGCTCGTGTATTCCTTGGCAAAAAAAGAGTTCGTTCGTGGAAGCATAATTTGATTAACGGGGCTGTTACGATTGAGGTGAAAGATCAGGCCAAACAAGAGGCACTGGCGGAGCTGGCCTCCCGGACCTCTAAAGCGCTGGGCCTTGATTTCTGCTCAGTAGATATCTTAGAGACAAATCAAGGCTTGATGGTGATCGAAGTCAACCATAAGGTAATGTTAGATGAATATTGCAAGCAAAATCCAAGTGAAGTACCTGGCCTCTCAGACCTTTACAGGGAAGTTATTCTTCAGCGTATGAATCAGTTATAAGCCGATATTCAGCAGCGATTGTCCGAATAATCTTTTGGCATTTCCGATTAGAGTTTGCGTACCCACGATTACAATAATCTCCGAAGGTGATTGTTCTTTAACATACGTAAGAGCATCCTCTAAACAAGGGAATTCGGAACTTTTTTCGAGAAAACTTTTAGCGATAAGCAGGGCATCCGTAGGGAAAATTAGATGGCTTATATCGGGTTTGGTTACGATTAGTTGATCCGAGACTGTGCTCATGACTTCGATGACCCCTGTGTAATCTTTATCCTTAGGGACACCGATGATGGATGTGACGGTACGGCTGCGCTCAAGATTCACTAATTGAATAAGTTCAGCCAGATAGCTTGCAGAATCTCTATGAATAGCTCCGTCAATAATCGTCAGCGGGTCATGACAGATAACTTCACAACGGCCCGGCCATTGTAATTGTTTAAAACAGTGGTGTACGATCTCCTGATCCAAGGGTCCCCCTGTAATCTCTTCACAAAGTGACACTGCACTGGCAGCATTGACCGCTTGAAACTGTCCCAATAGCGGGAGGGTCAAGGCTGGATAAAAGGCTTGCTTCGTCCGGACATCAAAAGTAGTTCCGATAGAAGTGGTTGTGATAGATTCAGCTAGAAACTGTTCTTCATAATATTGTACAGGGTTGGAGGAAAGGTTGTCCTTCATGATCGCAAGAACGTCGGATTTCTGTTTGCTAACATAGACGTTTGTTGTGTTGTTTTTGATAATCCCCAGCTTGTGTAATGTAATGCTGTTCAGATCAGGTCCCAAATGGGCTACATGCTCTTCCATAATCGGGGTAATGACAGCCCAGTCATTGCTCAGGACATTGGTGTCATCAAATCTTCCTCCTCTACCGCATTCAATCACATTGATATCTGTACCCTTCTCTTTAAAGTACAAAGCTGCAATAGCCAAAGCAACCCCAACCGGACCTTGATATTCGTCAGCAGCAAGCTGCTCCTCAAGCTGGTGGAAGCCCCTGTGAATTACATTACCTAATCGTACAAAATCTTCAGTGGCTATTGCCTGCCCATTGATCCGGATTCTTTCGTTGAAATCTACCAGGTGAGGGGAGGTGAATAATCCCACTTTATATCCCAAGTGACTTAGCAGAGAGGAAATAAATCTAGAGGTGGAGCCTTTACCTTTACTGCCGGTGACCAGTATGTATTTTTGATTACGATCCGGACTTCCAACTGCATCCAGTAATGCTCTGGTGAACTCCGGTTTTCTAACTTCTTCATCCAAAGTCTCTGTAATGTTGTTAATGGCCCTTAGGTAAGAGCTGTAGATCATATCTTCTACTTGGGATTGTGAAGTGAATTCCACGGAAATCCCTCCATTTAATTAATTTTGGCGCGTTCCTCAGATAGTGTTGTGTAGATGATAATCGGAAGTAACACAAGAGAAATGATGACGGTCAGAGCGATGCTCCAGTTCAAATCTTTATATAGCTGTACTATGGTGAACAACAAAGCGATAACAGGTAAGACCAGTTTGTTTAAGTGCTTTAGGAATAAGGAGTACATACTTCTTTTTACGGTAACTGATGTGCCGATGCTTGGGATTTCTAACTCGTTACGCGATAAGGCGGTGATCCCGATAAATAAGTGGCTGTCGATAAATTTAAGCTGCTCATTATCCGCATGTAGCTTGACCGACTGGGCAATATGCTCCGTATCGATGTCTAAGATGGGGATGGTGATTTGTTTTGAATTATAGGTGATCACGATCTGATCTGTTTCTTCCATGCCTAGCAGTTTTCTAACATTCGGATGAATTCTGCATAAATTCTGGTGCTCATCAAAAGGGTAAGGATGGCCCACTCTGAGGGTGAGCTCTCTTTTGCCAATAAAAAAGTTCCCTAATGCACTTAAGGACCGTTGGATCAGTTGATTTATAAGTTTATGTATGCCTGGCTTGGGTTGAGAACGCGTCCTAGCGCGAGTAATGATTAATGGGTCATGCCCCTCGGAATGGGTTTCCAGCAATAACATGATGTATCTGTTGAAGTAAAGGGTATTCGGTTTGGCTGTGCTATCTTCTCGTAAAGTTAGGTTTACCCGGAAGCCATTTTTGGGATTGATAAGTTCTACTTGATTCGTATATTTACGGACGAGTGCTGGACAGGCTTTTACATAGGGTTTAGCAATCTCGTCCACTTTAGGAATTCCCCGAAGAACTGTGTCGTATTCTGGCTTCGTTATAGTTAATCCTGCAGTGAGGCAGTCCCCAAGCTTGTCCTTTGCCCGCTTGGATAATTGGATTGAACCTCTTGGCACCTCATCTGCCGATAAAATTAAACAGCTGACTTTCACACCATTCTCTGCTGTAAGATCAACGAAGATATGCTGGACTAAACCTAATTCCTTTAACTCTTCAGAGTTCATTGTGATTTCTTCACGAGGTTGAAGGCTTTGTTTGTCTAGAATAGTAAAGGTTTGCTCGATAATAATGTCAGACACCGCCCAATAGTTTAATGATTTGTTCAAGGGAATGAATGGTTTTTTGGAATAAATCAAACGCATTCGGGTTACGATAATTTCGATTAATTTCAATTTGAATACTTTGAACTAACAATTCTTTAGCGCAATATGAAGTAATCGTTCCAGGATGGGATGCGGAAAATGTATGATTTTGTCGAACTTTGGTAATACCATTATTGTTAAAGATGCCTACGACGTCATTTAAATTATTTTCTCGTATAGAGGTTCCGTACAGAGTCCCTAGATCAATATCAAACTCTCGAAGTTTGGAAGCCCCGTGCAGATCGATCACAAACTGAATGCGATGTTCTTTGACAAGCGCTCGTAGCGCAGCCTTATATTCTCCGCCTAAGATGTAATTTGGGTCTTCTTTGGAGAAGCTATTTGAATAAATACAGTAGCAATTAGTGAGCTTTTGTAACAAGAGGGCAAGGGAGCCTGTATACATGTCAGCTGGTTTTACAGCATGTTCTCGAAAATGGTTAATGGCATGTGGAGCTGAGACAAGTACAGGAAGGGAGCCTTCTACAATTGAGTAGGAGGGATCTACCCCGATATCGCCAAAATAATTATTATTGGAGAATTGTAGCTCATACTGTTCGATCAGAGATAAAATATGCAATCACCTATTCATAGTTATTTAATGGGTCTTAACCATTAGTATGTCCTAAGCATTCACCATTCATGAATAAGGATGATCCTATTATAACGCTTGCAAGGTTTGCCGTGGGCAGTTTTTCCATAAAATGATTCTAAAAGATTGGCTATTGAAAAGTTCAAAATGGTGTGCTAATATTTCAATTGAAAACGTTACCGATAAGGATACCGATAAGGATACCAAAAAGTGGGCTGGGGATTACTTAAGCAAATGAAAACGCTGACATAATTTTCACTAACAGCATCGGAACGTCTTCATGCGAGGTAATCTAATAAAAAGTACGAGGGGGAAGAAGAATGAAGAATATCAAAAAATATTTAGGGCTCATGTTAGTAATGTCTATGGTTGTTGTCTTAGCGGCAGGATGTGGGAATAAAGAGAATAATTCTGCATCCAATGATGGAAACGCTACATCTGGTAAAAAAGGGTCAGTTTATTTCTTGAACTTCAAACCTGAGATTGCAGAAATATATGAAAAGATCGCTAAGGATTACGAAGCAGAAACAGGAGTTAAGGTAAAAGTTGTAACAGCTGCTGCGGGTACTTACGAAACTAAATTGAAATCCGAAATCTCCAAGTCTGAAGCGCCAACTATTTTCCAAATTAACGGACCTGTTGGTTTTCAATCCTGGAAAGACTACACCTTGGATTTGAAAGATACTAAGCTTTACAGCTATCTGTCCGACAAAAGCTTGGCTGTAACTGAAGGTGAAGGTGTGTATGGTATCCCTTACGTAGTTGAAGGATACGGCATCATCTACAACGACGCAATTATGAAGAAATACTTCGCTTTGGCTGATAAAGCGGTATCGATCTCCTCCACAACTGAGATCAATAACTTCGACACTTTGAAAGCAGTAGTAGAAGATATGACGGCTAAAAAAGACCAACTGGGCATTAAAGGTGTATTCGCCTCCACTTCCCTCGCTGCTGGTGAGCAATGGAGATGGCAGACTCACCTTGCAAACTTGCCGCTGTATTATGAATTCAAAGACAATACTGAGTTTGACAACACCGTTCTTGCGGGTCTAGCTTCTAAAGAAGTTGAATTCAAATACAACGATAAATTTAAAAACATCTTCGATCTGTATATCAAGAACTCTGTAACTAAAGAATCCTTGCTGGGTAGTAAATCCGTAGCTGACTCCATGGCTGAATTTGCACTTGGTAACGCAGCTATGGTTCAAAATGGTAACTGGGCTTGGTCACAAATCAACGATGTTGACGGTAACGTAGTTAAAGCTGAAGAAATCAAATTCTTGCCTATTTATACAGGTATGGAAGGCGAAGAAAAACAAGGTCTGGCTGTAGGTACAGAAAACTATTTCGCAATCAACAGCAAAGTATCTGCTGAGAACCAACAAGCTTCTATCGCTTTCTTGGAATGGTTGTTCTCCAGTGAAAAAGGTAAAGCTTATGTAACTAACGATCTGGGTTTCATCGCTCCATTCAATACCTTTAAAGACAGTGAAAAACCAGCAGACCCACTTGCTAAAGAAGTATCTGCTTGGATGGAAAAAGATCTTACTTCTGTAGCTTGGACATTTGCAGCATTCCCAAGTGAAGAATTCAAAAACGTTTTTGGTGATGCCCTCTTGCAATACGCTCAAGGAAACAAAACTTGGGATGAAGTTGTAACCATCTTCAAGGACACTTGGAAGGCTGAAAAAGCAAAATAATAAATGCATGGAAAGATGCTTGAATAACACTCAGTTGTCATACAGATAAAAGCTTAGTGCCACTGGGCTCCCTCGGGATTCAGTGGCACTAAGCAACAATTGGAGTGGATCTTGCTACATCTGTTTCATCATTTTCCATACTGAGATAGGAGAAGACTCCATGGAAAAATCGATAAAAAAATATTTTGCTCTTTTTGCATTACCGACCATAATAGCCTTTGGAATTGCCTTTGTGATCCCTTTTCTGTTGGGTATATATTTGTCTTTTACAGAGTTTACTACAGTCAATGATGCAACATGGATAGGGTTTGGCAATTACGCTAAAGCTTTTTCGAATCAAGAGTTTCTAAATGCATTAGGTTTCACTGTTAAATTCACAGTTTTATCTGTTCTTACTATTAATGTGTTCGCCTTCATCTTGGCGATGTTGTTAACTAGAAAGCTAAAAGGTACCAACGTATTTAGAACGATCTTCTTTATGCCTAACTTGATAGGCGGTATCGTATTAGGATACATCTGGCAGTTGATTTTTAATGGGATTTTGTACAAATTCGGTGTCACTTTGACCTCTGATGCAACGTATGGATTTTGGGGACTAATCGTTCTTATGAATTGGCAATTGATAGGGTACATGATGATTATCTATGTTGCAGGTATTCAGAATGTTCCTAAAGATATAGTAGAAGCCGCAAGAATTGATGGAGCTTCACGTTCTAAGATTTTGCGTAATGTGACTATTCCACTCGTAATGCCGTCCATTACTATTTGTTTATTCTTAACCTTATCCAATTCATTTAAATTGTTTGACCAGAACTTAGCGTTAACCGCTGGTGCTCCTTCTAAGCAGACCTCCATGTTAGCACTGGACATCTACAATACATTCTACGGAAAATCAGGATGGGAAGGTGTCGGTCAAGCGAAAGCCGTCGTATTCTTTGCTTTAGTAGCCTTAATCGCCTTAATACAACTTGTCATTACTAGAAGAAAGGAGGTTGAGAACTAATGCAAAAGACTAGAGCAAAAGATTACTCCATATTCACCATTTTGTTGGTCTTGGCCATTGCGTTCTTATCTCCTATTTTTATTGTTCTGATGAACTCCTTCAAGGGTAAGTTCTACATTAGTGATACGCCGTTCTTATTCCCTAATGAGACTACATTTGTTGGTTTAAAGAACTATACTAGTGGTGCAGCAAAGATTGATTTCTTCAGTGCCTTCGGAATGTCCTTGTTTATCACGGTATGCTCGGTGGCTGTGATCGTGTTATTTACTTCCATGACTGCATGGTACATTACCCGGGTGAAGTCCAAATTCACAGGTATGATGTATTATGCGTTTGTATTCTCGATGATCGTGCCTTTCCAAATGGTTATGTTCACAATGACTAAGACTGCAAACGTGCTGCATCTCGACAATCCGATTGGGATTATCTTAATCTATTTAGGGTTTGGATCAGGGCTGTCTGTGTTTATGTTTAGCGGATTTGTGAAGTCTATCCCGCTTGAAGTTGAAGAAGCGGTAATGATTGATGGCTGTAATCCACCTCAGGCCTTCTTTAAAGTGGTATTGCCCATCCTGAAACCTATTGCTGTAACTGTAGCTATCCTTAATGTAATGTGGGTATGGAACGACTTCCTATTGCCAGACCTGCTGATTGGTACAGAGTATAAAACGATTCCTATTGCGATCCAGTACTTAAAAGGTGGATACGGATCGATTGACATGGGAGCTATGATGGCGATGCTGGTCTTAGCTATTGTGCCAATCATCATTTTCTACCTGACTTGTCAAAAGTACATCATCGAAGGTGTCGTTGCAGGTGCGGTTAAGGGTTAAGCTTGATCTACCTCGTTAAATAAATTAATATTCATGTAAGAAGCGAGTAGGGTGTTTTTCTTGATGGGTGACCATCAGGAATCCCCTGCTTTCTTATTTTGACTATGAAGTTGAATAAGGATTAAGGAGTTTGATAGATACTAACAAGTAAAGGATAGATAGAAATGGAGAGACTGACTATTATAGACATCGCCAAATTATGCGGTGTTGGCGTGACTACTGTATCAAGGGCTATTAACAATCATCCGGATATTAACGAAGAAACAAAAGCTATGGTTATGAGGGTTATCAAGGAAAATCATTATGTCCCGAACAACAGTGCAAGAAATTTAAAACGTTCTGATTCGAAAACGATTGCAGTATTGATTAAAGGGATATCCAATCCATTTTTTAGCCCGATGATCAAAGTGTTCGAAAAAGAGATCCAACGCAAGAAATACTCCTTCATCCTACAACGAGTTGATGAGAATCAAGATGAGATCGAAGTGGCGATTGAGCTGGAGAAAGAAAAACGGTTGAAGGGAATTGTCTTTTTAGGAGGGCTATTCTCACACTCTCAAGAGAAATTACAGCAATTAACGGTTCCATTTGTCCTTAGTACGATTGGGATGACGGAAGAGTTTGATTTGAGCGACTATTCTTCTGTATCTGTCGATGACTTTAATGAGAGTTATAAAATTGTCGACTATTTATGTAATCAGGGGCATGAGAAAATTGCGGTCATTACTGCACCAGAAGAAGATGTAAGTATCGGTAAGTTAAGATATGAAGGTTATAAAAAGGCTTTAGCTGATCATGGAATCACTTATAATGAACGGTTAGTGCGGCGGATGAAAGAAGATATCGACAGTTACAGCATGGAGAATGGGTATGCGGTTACAAAAGAATTGCTAGAGTTAGGAGAAGAGTTCAGCGCTATTTTCACCTTATCAGATAGTATGGCTATCGGCGCCTGTAAGGCGATATTTGAAGCGGGCAAGCGAGTCCCGGAAGATTACTCGGTTGCTGGTTATGACGGATTGGATATTTCCTTCTATTATAATCCTTCTATTACTACCATCAAACAGCCGGTAGTAGAGATTGCGGAAGCGACGATTAAGATTCTTTTTGATCTCATCAATAAGAAGGTTAATCATGCGCATCAGATTTTCCCGGCAGAATTAATAGTTAGAGAATCTACGAGGTCTTTATTGTAGTTTCAACAAGTGAGTATGTTTAAGTTTATTTACGAATCGGGGTGGGGAGATAGAACCGCAAGAGATTAAACCTAACGATATCAACAGCATCACACGGTTTCTCACCGCATTTGGTGATCCTACTCGGATTCGGATTGTTACGTTATTAGGGAATAAAGGTCGGCTGAATGTTGGGGAAATTGCAGGTGAATTCGAAATAAGCAGGCCAGCGATTTCACATCATCTCAAAATCCTACGGGATGCCCGCATTGTTGACCATAAAAAGAGAGGCCAGGAAGTCTATTACTGGCTGGCGCGTGAACGGCTAGCAACAAACTTTAGGGCGCTTGCTGATTTGGCAACGTCGTTTAATCATGGGGACTAAGCCATCTCAAGGGAATGGTTCAGTCCCATTTTAGGATAACCAGGCATTTACCATATCCGAGACGGGTTTATAGATAAATATCATCCATCCCAGTGGGTTAGAGAACGAAATATGTAACGCATTAATAAGACTGAAGAAAGTTCCCAGCAACAGAAGAAATGAGAAAATCCACATCTCCTTGATTAATTTTTTCCTCCACATCAGGGGAACTTCAATGGCTGCTATAATGGCTACAACTATGAGAATCACTACTATACCCAATATTCACAACCTCCCAAACCATCTAGTTTCGTGATATTAAGTCTTTGCTCAGTGCTCTTCTGAACATTACTGCGCTTAACAAAACCAAGTGTAGTAATAGGTTAACACTCGATACTCAAAGATTCCACCTACAGATATGCGCCTTGCGATGTTATACATGGTTTTGTTCACTCCAATTCATCACTTCGTCTCTTCTAGGAAAGAGTTAGTCACTTTCCCTAACAGGCGAATCTTAATATCCATCTTTACGCTTATTGGAAGGTTAACAAAGGTCTCATCCCAATTGTTTCGCAGTTTCTTCCACGCCTGCGGGTTAGAACGATGGATGATTTCGCCGAATCCAAAAATATCGCTTTTGTATTCATTCTGTACCTTTTTAATAGTAGTTTTAAATAAATTTTGGACTTTTTTATTGGCGATTTGTTCTAATTCGGTGATAGTTTTTGTGTCTGTCAGTTCTAGATTTCTACACTGAACCTCTCCTATATCTGATTCTATATGTTGCTCAATACTGACTTCTGGTTTGTCACTATGGATGCTGCCTTTCATTTTGGAACGGGCTTCAAATACATCAAGCGAAACCTTTTTACCTTCGGGACATTGGATATAGAAAACAGTGCTCTCAACTTTATTGGTTAAATAGTTATACACTTTTGATTCCTCAGGATTTAGCCAACCAATCAATTTGTCCTCCTTGAATACGGCCAATCCGGAGTATTTCAATTCTGTTGGAGAGTCTACCGTTTCAACATTATCCGGAGTTTCTCCTACATCTAGACTCCCCTCGATGACAACACCTGTTAAGACTGGATTCTTACCCCTACTCACAAGTTCTGTAATTAGTGTTCCTAATGTCACAGTAGATGTAGGTGCCCAATTTTTCTCCGAGCTTTCCAGACTGAAAAACAATCGCACGGCAGGAATCTTTTCAAGACTGGTTAATATTTTCAACGCATCTTCTGCCTTTGCATCCTTTGCTACCACTATAAAATAATCATTTCGCGTATCGGTATCTCTTGACATGAAATCAAGAACATCACTAATTCCCTCTTTAGCCAAATCCTCGCCAAGGACTAGGATTCGTAAATGAGAGATATAAATTTTACGTGGACTAACGGTTGTGATTTTCCTAAGGGCTTCATATACGGTATGCCCCGTCGCTTTGTAAAGGTTGACTGGTGCCTGAGGAGAGCCTCCCTTTGAGCCAGCGATTTGACTGGGTAAGACCACTTGTGCAGAAACTTGATATTGATCTCCAATTTTATCGATACCTATTCCTACAGCAATCGCAAGATCATTTAATTCTCGGCGGCTCCAGCAACCTGTTACAAATATTTGCATGAGAATAAGAACACAAATCAGAAGCGATCTTCGTTTCATGGTTTAATCCTCCGTTAGATCTTTCGGTATTCATGACTCCCAGCCCATCTTTAGCTTCTAGATTTTAAGCCTTTGCTCAGTGCCCTTCGAAACATCCCCACACCTAACAACACCAAGGGTAGAAATAACCCGAAGGTTATAACATAGTACACCCAATAATTATCGAATACTTTGTTGTAATAGGTGTAATTTGGCGCAATAAGAGGTGCTAGTGTAACCAAAATTAATCCTGTGGGTAGAGTTAGCACTCGGTACTCTTTTAGTTTGAATAATTGAGACAACCCCAGAACGAAAGCATAGAAGTATAAGGTAACTTCTATAAACAAGGTTAACATCCAAAGTAGTGCTATCATGGCTTCCACCCGCTCGAAGAAACCACCAACGGATATGCGCCTTGCAATGTTATAACTGGGATAGATATCCCTGGTTGTCAGATCCGGACCCAGCACTAATATGGAAATAGTGATTGTCAGGAAGATAATAATACCGCCTAAGAAACAGCCCTGTAATAAGCCTTTGGTTATCTTTTGTTGTTGGTGTACATAAGGGAGAAACATTAGAAAAAACAACCGGTTCTAAAAAGGTGTAAGCCGTAATGGAAATAGACCCTCTCACCACTGGTTTTATGCCATCCTCCAATATGGGCAGTAATCTGACAATCTCCATCTGAGGAATAATTGCGACCGTCAGAATCAGAAATAGGATAATAATCATAGGTGTAAAGATCTCTCCAGCTCTTCCTATGACTTCAATACCTAGTCGTGTAGCCATAATCACGATCACCATGAATAAGATTAAAACAGCCGGAATAGGGGTTCTCGGTAATATTTCGGATGTAACGAACTCACTGAGTTCTCGCATGCTTCCAACGGTGACGATAAGAAAATACATTAAGGTCAAAAGCGATAGAATAGTCCCAATCCATTTTCCAAAAGCCTTTTGAATCACTTCAATAAGCGTTAGTTTGGGGTACAACTTTGCGAACTTGCTGTACATATAGATGGCTAGTAAACCTACGATCATGCCAATTAATGCGGAAATCCAGGCATTTTGTCTGGCGTAGTGTGTAGTGGAAGGGGGGATTACGAGAATGGAGTCCCCGATCGTAAGGAACATAACCAGTATGGTAAGCTGGCGAGTACTTATTTTACCTTTTTCGAGCATGGCTTTGTTCACTCCAATTTATCACTTCATAGGTCAAGGTTTCAGGGGCTATTCCTCTGTGAGATCTCCCGGTTTTTCCGGTGGTGTGCTCTTTTCCCGAACGATATTTTTTTTATTGATTAGCTTAGGGCGGGTAAACATAGCCCAATGCGGCATTCGGAAAAAGGTGTCCTTTTGATCGGCGAGATTATAGGGAGCAAATGGGCTCAAATAAGGAACGCCAAAGGAACGTAAGCTGCACATGTGAAGAACTATCGCAATAACCCCGATGATGATACCGAACAAACCAAAAGATGCAGCAAGGAACATCATCGGGAAACGGAGCATTCTGATGGTCAGGGCAAGATCGAAGGATGGCAGCACAAAGCTGGAGATAGCAGTAATAGCGACGACAATAAGCATGGCAGCAGAAACAATGCCGGCATCAACTGCCGCAGTCCCAATCACCAGGGTACCTACAATGGATACAGATTGGGCTATGGTTTGAGGCATTCGTACACTCGC
Organism: Paenibacillus sp. FSL H7-0735; assembly: GCF_038008505.1. Taxonomy (NCBI): domain Bacteria; kingdom Bacillati; phylum Bacillota; class Bacilli; order Caryophanales; family Paenibacillaceae; genus Paenibacillus; species Paenibacillus sp. FSL H7-0735. The sequence goes on from NZ_JBBOZH010000001.1 coordinate 332,697, forward strand.
TTCCCTTATAATCTCGAAGGCAAGCTCCATTAAGAGTGCTTCAATAAATGCTGGAAGCGGTACGCCCTCCCGTTGTGCAGCTAGACTGATCAGCAGGGTTGTGGGCAGCATCTCCTGATGAAAGGTAGTAATAGCTACATACAAAGATGGGGCTAGTAGTGAAATAAAAATACTGAAGTATCTAAGCATCCGTACTAAGGTGCTGACATCGGCACGTTGATAATAATCTTCCGCTGTCTGCATGAAGGAAACGAATAAGGTAGGGACCGTCATTACTATAGGAGTCCCATCTACTAATATGGCTACTTTTCCTTCCATAAGAGCAGCAGCTATAACGTCAGGACGTTCCGTATGATGGATGGTTGGAAATGGGGTATAGGTTTCATCCTCGATTAATTCTTCGATATAGCCACTTTCCAGGATACCGTCAATGTCGATCCGATCTAAACGTGAGTGTACTTCTTGCAGAATCTCATCACTAACAATGCCATTGATGTACATGAGGGCTACGTCTGTCTGTGTTACACGTCCAATTTGCTGTGTTTCTAACCAAAGATTGGGGTCTTTTATTTTCCGCCGGATTAATGCGGTATTCGTGCGTAAGCTTTCTGTGAAGGCTTCCTTTGGTCCACGAATCACCGTTTCAGTGGCACTTTCCGTTACGCCACGGTCTTTCCAGTCACGCATGCCTATGGTGAACCCTTTGGTATATCCATTGAGTAAGAGGATCACATCTCCGGATAATAGAGAGGTGAATAAAGAATTGAACTCCGTCGCATCTTTAATATCCCCTACAGTGAGCATGTGATCTTTTAATAATTGATAGTTGGCTGTTTGTGTATCAAGACTTGGATCTGGAAGTTCTAAGATTAGTGATTCCAGAATGAAATCCTGAATAGCTTTACTATCCGCCAATCCATCTGTATAGAAAATAGCTGCTTTAATCTGGTGTTTGGAACCAATAAAGAATTCTCTAATCACAAGATCTGTACTATTGCCGAGTGTTGTTTTTATATATTGAATATTATCTTGAAGTTTTTCTTTAATAGGTTCCTTAGGTAATTCTTTAGTGGGGTTGGGGTGCCCTAATGAAGGGTTCTTAAAAACTTTTGTTATTGTTCTGTTCAGAAATCCCATAGTTGTTATCCCTCTTCCGCTGGTGCTGTAAATATAGCTATTACCATAATGAGGTGGGATTATTCTGAACCATAGATGGGTTCATACACACCAAAAAAGCCGCAGAGAGATTCTCTGCAGCTAGCTAGAAGCGCTTAATTAAGACTTTAAGACGTCCAATCGTTATATAAATGCTTCTCCGTTAGGATGGACAACAACTGAATACCAACCTCATTATGGCCACCTTCAGGGATGATCAGGTCAGCGTATTTTTTGGATGGTTCGATAAACGCTTCATGCATAGGTTTAACTGTACTCAAATATTGATGATGGATCGACTGGATGCTCCGTCCACGTTCTTCAATATCTCTAAGGACCCGGCGGAGAATACGCACATCAGGATCGGCATCCACGAATACCTTGATGTCGAGCATTTCACGGAGATTCTCGTCAGAAAGGACGTGGAGTCCCTCAATGATTACAATATTGTTTGGCTTCAGTTCTACCGTCTCTGTAGTGGAGCGGGCATGGACTGTAAAGTCATACACGGGAGCGAATGCGGTCTGTTCTTCACGCAGAGATTTAAGATGCTCAATGAGCAGCTCGTTATCGAAAGCGAAAGGATGATCGTAATTAATGGATTCACGTTCAGCAAAGCTGAGATGTGAGTGATCCTTATAGTAGTTATCTTGAGATATGAAAGTTACCTTTCCCGTTCCAAGACGGTCAATGACGGAGCGGGCTACGGTTGTTTTTCCCGAGCCGGTGCCGCCGGCGATACCAATAATGAGCATGTGATTCAATAACCCTCCCTAAGATTGCCGTTGCAATTCCAATATTGTAGCACAGCGCTCATGTTTTTTCACCTTAGATCGGGTAAAATTAAGATGGGATTTTTGGAAATTCGTCTATATTAGGGACAAGGCAAATCCGGAAGGGGTTATTCAACGAATGAACGGAAAAAAATCAGTACAAGAGGCTTTTAATGAAACGGCCTATCGAATCGCAGGGAATGGGAATAGAGATGTGCAAGTGTTGAAGGAAGCCTTGGCAGCCGTAGAGAACAGTATGGCATCTGATATCTATGGAACGGGCGAAGTGATTGAAGATTTCCAGACGAAAATGGCGAATATCCTGGGCAAAGAAACCGCAGTTTTCTTTCCGAGCGGAACGATGGCGCAGCAAATCGCTTTAAGAATCTGGTGCGATGAAAAAGAGGTGAAAAAAGTAGCCTATCATCCCTTATGCCACTTGGAGATTCATGAGCAGGATGGCATGAAGGAATTACATCATATTGAGGCTATCTTGCTTGCGGATAAGGACCGATTAATCACTTTGGAGGATGTGGCGAATCTAAAGGACGATATCGCTTGTCTGTTGCTGGAATTACCCCAGCGCGAGATTGGTGGTCAGCTGCCAGAGTACACGGAGCTTGAAGCTATTTCTGCTCATTGCCGTGCACGCGGCATTAAATTGCATTTGGATGGGGCGAGATTATTTGAGATTCTTCCGTATTACGGGAAGTCAGCAGCTGAAATCTCTGCACTCTTTGATAGTGTGTATATATCCTTTTATAAAGGAATTGGAGGAATCGCCGGGGCAATTCTTGCAGGCAGCGAAGACTTTACGAAGCAATCAAAGATATGGAAACGGCGGCATGGTGGAGACTTAATCAGCTTATATCCGTACATCATTTCTTCTGATTATTATTTCCGGCAAAGAGAGGGCAGGATGCAGCAGTATTATGAAGGCGCGAAGGAGCTTGCTGCTTGGGTTAATCAATGTCACGACGTAACCACTCTGCCCGCTCAACCTGTCTCCAATATGTTTCACATGCATTTTCAAATGTCTAAGGAACAAATTGAACCGATCCTGTCAGCGGTGTATGAGGCGACAGGAATCGGTTTAAGCGCGGGTATAAGAGCTACCGGGGAACATACTTCTTATTGTGAGATCAGCATTGGAGACAAGTATGCCGACATCCCAAAAGAAAAGCTTAGAGAGTTTTTTCTGCTGCTCGATAAGCTAATGAGCGAATCATCTGCCGAGTAGCGTACGGAGTAAGGAGATTCGTAATAATTGTTTTTTAATAAGCTTCATGCGAAACTCATTTTTTAATTGATTGTAGATCAGCGGGCAATGGTTAAGCGCCCAATGGTACATGAATTTAAAGTCTGTAGCATCTTTTGCAGAATTTAATAAATAGTATGAGATCGTATCGTAAGCATTATGGTTGAACCATTCCGTCATTTCCTGTGCGTTATATCCATATTTCTGCACGGCCATATTCTTAATGAGTTTCTTTTCTTCCAGATTCTCAATTAAGAATCCTTGGCTCAGATTAAAGGTGATATTGTTCCCGTGTATTCTGTACACGCCGGCAATCACATCAATGAAGCCCGCATCACCTACCAGCAGGGAACGCAAATAGATGGAAGCATCGTTGACCATATTCATATCTAGGATATCCATAGCCATTAAGGCCTCTCGTTTAAAAACAGTAGTTAAAGTAGAGGCGGGTTTTGGATATTCTTTTTTCTCAAAATTCATGAAATAATCGCGTTTCTTAATAATGCTGCTAAGCTGCAGATTGGAGATTTTTAGTTGTTTGGCTTTGGAATACTCCAGGAATACATTCGCAGCTACAAATGAAATTTCGGGATGAAGGAGATGGAAGCGGACCGCTTTACTGAAATAATTCATGTCGATCAGATAATCATCATCATCGAGAAAAAGAACATATTCCCCATCACCATGTGCAGCGAAAGCTTTTCGGCGATTATTTCCAGGTCCGCTATTGGTAGCATTGCGCATGTAAATGACCCGTGGCTCCGCCCCAAAGTGTTGCTGCATTAACTCTTCCGTGCCATCTGTAGAACAATCATCAATCACTGTAATCTCTTTATTGGGATAGTCCTGCATTAAGATACTTTGGATCGCTTGGTATAGGAATGCTTTTCTATTATAGGTAGTGATAATGACACTGATCTTGGGGGAATCGGCTAAGGACTGGACCGTTGGATAGGAAATTTCCGTATCCGAAATGCGGCTTTCCATTTTAACCAACCCCTGAATTAAACCATCGATATCGCTGGCCACAATGCTGAATTGTTCAGATAAATAGAATTTCAAGGTATCCTCTGAAGCCCTCCCCGTGAGATAAGCATGAATAACTTCAGATAAGGTTTCCAGATAAGGTTTGATTTGTACATTTTGTTCTTGATCTATGATCTGGCGGCATCTTTGCAATAGTTCTGTATCATCTATTTGGATGGTGGGTGAATGGTTTATTTCATCATTTAGGTCATTTAAAAAGACGTAACAGGCTTGCTGCAAAACCTCGCTATGATCCATTTCCAGTCCTCCTGTTGTGTTATTTGGATAAACCACTTACCTCAGGCTGAGCGTTAATTTTATTTTTGAGTTTATATCGATACTTTTTGAGATGTTCCCATGTATAGAGGAAGACTTCCCGTTCCATTAAAGAGCCGATCACAAAATATACAGGCAAGATCACTAGTCCTAGAAGTACACCCCAGATCATAAGCCCCAGATAGGAATGGATCGGGATGTCGATGGCGGTGGTGATGAGAATAATACCTACAAAAACTACTGCATTCGTGAGCCATCTTCTAAAAGTGACCCAAGGACTGCGGTCCAGTAAATGTTTGCTGGCATAGATTACAATATCTATGGAGCGGTATAAGAGGGCAGCTATCGTTCCCATTAGTACACCGTAAATTCCCATGAAGATTACCAAGACAATAGAAGCCACCAGATTAATGGCGGATTCCAGAATGGAACGGTTTTGTGTTTTTTTGAAATGTCCAGCGATGGTAATCACATTATTGGAAGACGTTCTGGCATTGGTTAATAATTTGATGACTACGAACAGGATCGGCAGCCACATATCAATGTAATTCACGTCGTTTACCCCAGCCGTATACAATTTCATAAAGGGTAAAATCAAAATGTAAGCCACCGTTAGAATCGAGAAGATAAGCCCCATAAAATACACTTCGTAAGCATCATAAAATTTAATAAATGCTTCTTTGCTCTCATGGTAGCTTTGCCCGAGGGCAGCCTTCACACTTCCGTTTATGGTCTGGACGATATTATCCACGATCGTAAAAATCATATTGTACATAACATAGATACTGACGATTTTTAGATTCGTAAAGATGGTTAATATAAGTACGTCCGTATTTCTAAACACCAAGTAGGAGATTTCATGGACTAATACGGAATTCTTTTGGCCAATAGCTTCATAGTCTGGTTTAAGATTCAGGTTGATCCACTTGTAATTCTTATTCATATAAATATAGAAAGCGATAATTTGAAGTAAGGTTAAGATAAAATAGGAAGCTTGAACGGCAATAATGTCCACACCTTGCAGTAATAACAGAATCCGGATCAGGCTGTTCATAATATTAGCTACAGTGACAATAGAAGTCTCTACATAGCTTTTTCCCTCCGCAGCGAGCAGGACCTTGAATTTTCCCTGAAAATAATAATTGATCGCTCCGCCCATCCCTGTAAGCAAAATAATGACCATAATCGATAATTTATCGATCTCAGAAGAGATCACCAGCGGGTACACGATGGCGAGTAGCAGTACGGCGAAGAAATAGTAAATGCCTGTTTTTTTATAATAGCTGGAGGTGGCAGCCAGAATAGAGTTAATATTGTTTTTATTATTCGAAGCTACCGGCTTATAAAGCGCTTGGATCGAGGCCGCTCCAACACCTGCTTCCAGCAGCGCCAAATAACTAATAATCTGCACAATCGAAGCGATCAACCCATTGGCCTCAGAGCCATAGTTGACCATTATCAGTCTGGGTATAAAAAAACCGAGGATGATCGTGATGAGTTGACTTCCCAGTCCAAAGGATAAGTTAAGAATGCTCCGCTTGGCTTTCATAACGAATCCCCCTTTCGTAAAGCGATAAATACGTATCTAGATGCTCGAAATGCCTTTCGGCTTGTTTTGCTTGCAGTGTGACATCCATAGAGCAGGTGATCATACTTTCAAAAATCTGTGCAGGCTGGACCTGTTCCAGCGTATTGAAATCGGCATACAGACCTGTGAACCCAACATCTTTCATTACATTGATCATTTTTTTGCTGTAGGCTACGGGGAATACCGGTTTATTAAATACCCAGCCCAGAATCATTGCATGGAATCTTGAAGCCACAATAGATCTGGCATTAGCTAACACGGACAATACTTCTTCCATGTTCGTTTTATATAAATGCACTTGCATAGCATCCTTGTAGGAGGGACCGATAAGGCGCTGAATCTCTTCAATTGCCAGTTGATCGCCTTCGTGTTCGCAAAATGACATGAAATGAACCGCATAACCTTTTTCAATGAAATAAATTGCGAGTTCTTTCATTTTTTCATAATAGAGGTTGTCAAAACCGTTCAGACCTTTCGCAGAAGGTTTAATAACGGATAAGACGATGTAATCCTCCGGTTCGTTTGGAATATCTGGCGGGTCTAGCTGAAAAATAATATCTGGGGCTAAGCGGACATTATCCAGATCCTTAAATAAATCATAAGAGTACTGTTCTCTGAAACATATATCTGTATAATCCTTGAAAATCCGCTTGTGCTCATCATAGTATTCTTGATTTGTAAAAGGGCCAAAATTAGATCCTAACAGATAGTAAGGCTTATTTTGATTACGAATGACTTCTGCATTCTTGAAATGCTCTGCCCAGTGGTCTGCCTCCATGAAAATCGAGCCGCCGATATGAACGACGCCATCGGAGTGATCTGCCAGATATTTGTGAGCCACATTATGTATCTTTAGCTTCCTGCAAATATAGCCAATGCCTCTTAGAAGAAGGGAATCGGAAGGATACACTTTGAGGTTAGGGATCTCTTTGAAACATAGTTTATAGAGGCGTGGTGCGCAGATTCTGAATCTGGTATCCGGATATCTTTCGCACAGCACCTTAATAAATAGATCATCGCCCAGATTAAATTCAGTATAGGCGTATATCAGCATTTTTTTCATATTCTAGATTCCTTTCGGGTTCCGTTCCCTTTAAGTAGGTTTCGCTTGAACCTGGATAAGCCTCTCTCCACAGAGATGAATCTGTGATATAGAAGCGGGGAGATTAAAAATGTTCTGATATAAAGGGTTAATCTGCGATTATCTCCTCTATAACGTCTTATGAGTTCATCCATTTCTTGATTGAGCTTGGGATAGGTATGGTTGATGTCACGAAGTAATTCCTGAATGCTTACCCCTTCCGTACCATTTAGACAGGTTTTGAGGTTGAAAAAGTAGTTCTCAATCAGCTCCCGGTTCATTAACAATGGGGAAATCGTATCTAGTTCAGCAAAGGGATAGGTTTTGAAATATTCATCCACCCTTTTAAAAGCATCCACTACATCAAATTTATTCACGTTATAGCTGTTGGAGATGGAGGAGTTTCTCTGTAAATAAAATGATAGTATATCCGGGATTGAGATGACTCTGGCCGCTCTGGACAAGGCTTTGTAGATGAACTCTTGATCCTCTCCATTCACACAGCGTTCTGTATAACCTAGCTCGTGGAGAAGTAGGAATTCTCGCTTATAAGCGATACTCCCTGTCCATATTCGCAAGCTCTTGTTCACGAAAATCCGCGCCAGTGCTTCACTTCCCGTCACGTCGCTGAAATCAGAGGTACAGCTCAATAGAGTTTCTCTGCCTTCGGAGACATGATTATAACCCCAGCAAATAATCTCGGGTTGTTCATCTTGGGTATAAGACTGAAGGGTTGAGACCAAGTCTGCGGAGACATAATCATCTCCATCTACAAAAAGAACATAATTACCTGTGGCTTCAGCTAAACCCCTATTTCTAGCCGCGCTTACTCCATGATTCTCCGTTCGAATGACTTTACAGAAAAGGGCGGGATTACGCGAAAGAATCTTTTCTATAACGTTGTAAGTGTTATCCGTAGAACCATCATCTACGATGATGACCTCGAAATGCGGATCGCTTTGGTCAAGGAGTGAATTGAATATAGGGGTTATATACTGCTCTATATTGTATACCGGGATCACAAGGCTTAGATTCATGGGCTCGCTCCTTTCCTGTGTAAAACGGGACGATAAGCTATCTTAAGCTTACCCCTCGTATGAAAAGATTGTATATACTACTTTAGTTTACTTATTGCTGGCTCTACTCGTTGTAGCATCATGTGAATAATAATTATTACAATATGTAAAATGAAAATATTATGGTTTGGTTTAACATAGATAGAAAGCCAACAAAACGTTCGAAGCGGAGGGATCTGGGATGCAGCTGCAAAAAATATTCGTGAACGGTGAGAGACTGAAGAATACAATCGAGGCATTTGCCGATTATGGGCGTACAGATAAAAATGGCGTGACCCGATTATCGCTGGCCGAAGAGGATATTAAAGTTCGGGAGTATTTTCGTGCCTGTTGTGAAGAGCTCGGAATGTCTGTGAAGATGGATGATATGGGGACGATGTATGCCACATTGGCAGGCGAAACTTCCGGGCCTCCGATTGTGATTGGCTCGCATATGGATACTGTGAAAAAAGGGGGCAGATTCGATGGCGTCCTAGGGGTTATCGCGGGTCTAGAGGTTGTGCGGACGCTTGTAGATCACGGGATTAAGCCGAAGGTTCCGGTGACGATTATGAATTTTACGAATGAAGAGGGGGCACGTTTTGAGCCATCGATGATGGCCTCTGGTGTGTTGTCCGGAAAGTTTGATAAAAGTGTTATGTTGAACAAAAAGGATCCAGCGGGCATTAGCTTTGGTGAAGCGCTGGAGAAGAGTGGATATAAGGGAGAGATGAGCAATCGTATCACCGAAGCCACCGCTTATTTGGAGCTTCATATCGAGCAAGGGCCTGTTCTTGAAAAAGAGGAGCTGGCGATTGGGCTGGTTGACTGTGTAGTTGGTATGGCCTGTTACGAGATTGAGGTGACGGGAGAATCCGATCATGCGGGCACAACCCCCATGGCGATGCGCAAAGATGCTTTGTTTGCTGCCACAGACCTGATTATTGAGCTGCGGAGCAAGCTGGGGGCGCTCGATTCCGAGCTTGTGTATACCATGGGCAGAATGAATGTGCTTCCTAATATCCATACCGTCATTCCCAATAAAGTGATTTTCACTATTGAAGCCAGACATAAAGATATGGAGATTGTGCGTGAAGTGGAAGCCATTATTAACGGTTTGCCAGAGCAACTGCTGGGTTGTGAAGTAAGCAAAACTAAGCTTTGGGGCCGAGATACGGTGTGGTTTGATCAGAATGTGTGTGATTTGGTGGAGCAAGCGGCTCAAACCTTAGGTTATTCCAGTCGAAAGATCGCAAGTGGTGCAGGGCATGATGCACAGTTCGTAGCCAGCTTTCTGCCATCCGCAATGGTGTTCGTGCCTAGCGTGAATGGTAAAAGCCATTGTGAAGAGGAACTAACCTCTTATGAAGACTGCGAAAAAGGGGTAAATGTAGTGTTAGAAACAGTGATGTTGTTATTATCAAGATAGTCCATGTAACTTAATATAACATTATGCGATATGGTAGTCGCTTTAATTTCATACAAAATCGTCAAAAAGGCACTCTATAGGGTGTCTTTTTTTATGAGATAATAAAGATGGTTGTGTTGAGTACCAAAGTGGTTAAAGATTAATGGGCAGTTAAGTCAGATCCTTTGTGTAAAAACACAATCATGGTAGATAATATTTTAATTTTTTAACAAAATGGGAATGCTAATCGTATGTTATTATTCTTTACATAAGGGATCTACATTAGATGGGAGAGATGAATGATGATTATCGGAGTACCTAAAGAAATTAAAAACAATGAAAATCGTGTTGCCATAACCCCTGCGGGTGTAGTTAGTTTAATTACTGAAGGTCATCAAGTGCTCGTAGAAGCTGGAGCCGGTGTGGGCAGTGGATTTCCTAACGAAGAGTATGTCTCTGCCGGAGCACAACTGATTGAGGATGCAGCAAAAGTCTGGAGCTCCGCTGAAATGGTGATGAAGGTAAAAGAACCATTGGCAACGGAGTACCCCTATTTCCGTCCAGGCCTTATTCTATTTACGTATCTTCATCTTGCTCCAGAGCCTGCCTTGGCTGCTGCGCTTAAAGACAAAGGTGTCTTTGCGATCGGATATGAGACGGTTGTTCATGGACGCACCTTGCCGCTGTTAACACCGATGAGCGAAGTAGCTGGCCGGATGTCCGTCCAATTGGGAGCGCAGTTCCTGCAAAAGAACTACGGCGGACAAGGTATTCTTCTTTCCGGTGTTCCTGGCGTTAGCCGAGGTAAAGTGAGTATTATTGGCGGCGGTGTAGTAGGTACTAATGCAGCTAAAATGGCTATTGGCTTAGGTGCAGATGTTACGATAGTTGACCTCAGTGCGGAGAGACTACGTCAATTAGATGACATTTTTGGAGCACAGATCAATACGTTGATCTCTAACCCTTATAATATTGCGAAAGCAGTGGCTGAAGCCGATCTGCTGGTAGGCGCCGTGTTAATTCCGGGTGCCAAAGCACCGAAGCTGGTTACCGAAGAAATGGTCAAGACCATGAAGCCGGGATCGGTGATTGTCGACGTGGCCATTGACCAAGGTGGCATTGTAGAAACCATCGACAGAGTGACGACACATGATAATCCCGTGTTTGTGAAACACGGCGTGCTGCATTATTCCGTGGCTAATATGCCGGGCGCTGTTCCTAAGACCTCAACTATTGCCTTAACAAATGTTACAGTTCCATATGCCCTGCAAATTGCCAATAAAGGTGTGATCAAGGCGATCCAGGATAATGACGGCCTAAGAAGCGGCGTGAATGTAGCCAATGGCAGAATCACCTGCCAAGCTGTTGCCGAAGCGTTGGGTGAGACACCTTATACGGTTGAGCAAGCCATGGAGCAGACTTTCACATTGATCTAAAATAGACACGTTCCATAATGGAATGAGCCAAACAGCAAGCTCTCTGGGGGGAGCTTGCTGTTTGGCGTTTCTTGGGGAGGAGATCGGGTGGAAGTTTGTCAGTACGGTGTTAAAGTAAATAGATTGCGTTTCAGTGTGATTAGATACATTAGGTGTTTGCTCGTGTGGTGTGATGGTGGAAAGATTACGTAGTGAAGTTGGCTAGATCAGGTGGAAGTTTGTCAGTACGGTATTAAAGTAAATAGATTGCGTTTCAGTGTGATTAGATACATTAGATGTTTGCTCGTGTGGTGTGATGGTGGAAAGATTACGTAGTGAAGTTGGCTAGATCAAGCTAATTTTGATTAGTTTTTGCTTCTGCGACGGTGAAAGCTTTGATGAGAGATGTTTAGGGAAATTCTCCCTAAAAAAACGCAAAAATAGCTTTAAAATGCTGTTATTAGGGAATTCCTCCCTAAAAAACGAGGAATACGCCTGTTTATACGCAAAACGGAAGAAAATCAGGGAGGATTTCCCCAATTATGATCGTGTGATGCTTAAAGTGCAGAATATTAGGGAGGATTTCCCTAATTATGATCGTGTGATGATTAAAACACAGAATTTCCGGGCGATGTTCCCTAAAAACCATCTATAACATTCGGTAAACACCAACAACTATTAAACCTTCCCAAACACCCGACAAAACTCCCCACAAAACTTCCCACACCACCCCCAACAAAACCCCCACCAAACATCCCCGTCCCAAACACCTTCCTCAACTAGCCGATCTCGTCCCTCACCTAAACCAGCTATTTATCTTATAGTCAGTTAGGGGGATGCATACTATAATGAAATCACTCTAGAGTACAGGATTTGGTTATTCTTCAGGTGGGAGTGAAGCTAGTGACAGATAAAGATCCATTATTTGATCGTTTTTTCGACAGTATGGAATCATTGGCGGATACGATAAGTGAATCGCTACAGTCTCAAGTTACCATCGAGGACAGCAATCATCATGTGATTGGCTACAGCTCGCATGAATTTGAGAGTGACTCCGCGCGGATTTCAACGATTATCGGGAAGCGTGTACCTAACGCTGTGATTATTGGCTTGCGCAAAAAAGGGATTATGCAGCAGCTGGAGAGCGCGGCACATCCCATTCGAATTCCTGCGGTGCTGGAGGTGGGACTTGGTCCCCGGCTGGCCATTTGTATCAAACATCAGAAGGAAATTCTCGGGTACATATGGGTAGTAGATACAGGCAACCTGGTAGAAGGGCATGCCGAAAATATCGTTGAGAAAGCGGCAGGTATCGTAGGCCGTTATTTACTTAAGCAGCGAGGCTGGAAAACGAAGCAGGATAAAACGCATGAGGATTTTTTCTGGAAGCTGATTACCTCCCACTACGACAACGAAGCAAATATTAAAAAGGATGCGGAATTTTGGTCCATTCTTTTGCCGGAAAAATATTATATTAGCGTGTTTGAGAGTGACAAGGTAATCGATGATCATTTAATACTCCGGTTTCGGCAGGTTGTGGCTTCTTATTCCGGCCTGCAATTATTATTTCTGACGGCTGAGCATAATCGGCTGATTATTTTGTTTTCTTTCAGCTTTGTGATCGAAGGGGCGGGTGGATTATCTTCATTCCTGCATAAAACAATGGAGGATATGTATAAGAGTGAAGGCTGCACACTGGCTGCTGGCTGTAGTCTCGATTACACTGAATATATGTCCGCGGCTATTGCCTATTGGGAAGCGGTATCCATTGTGGAGATCAAAAAGCTGCTGCCTTTTCATGGGCGGGAGCTGCTATTGTACGAGGAGATTGGGTTTTGGGCATATATACCGGCTATTATGGAGCAAAAGCGCAGTCGAATTCGTAAAAGCCCGTTGCTATATCCGCTAAAAGAACATGATCGCGAGCATAAAAGTGATTTTCTCAAAACCATCGCTGTCTATTTATCATTAAGCGGCAATTTAAAGGAATCCGCGGCTTTTTTACATATACACACTAATACATTGCTTTATAGATTAAACCGAATCGCAGAGATTACGGGCAAAAGCTTGAAGGATACGGGTTATCGGACTTCTATTTTCCTCGATATTTTGACGGAAGAGACACGGCAGCTTAACCAATGGTTTGTCGATGCCTGGGAATCATGAGAATTAAGCACCAACCCGGTGACGAACACGTACAATAACCTATATTTAGAACCTATAACATTGGAGGGACTAAGCATGGTGAAGGAAGTTCGTTCACCCGATGCCCTTGACTTTGAACGCAAAATGAGAGAAAGCATCGTGGAATCGGCTGAAGCTTTAAATGAAAGTGGAGTGGATTTTGCAACATTTGATGATTCCCGCTGTAATCCGCTGTTTTGGACACGTACAGAGATTGGTGGACTTCAGCTGAACGCTGGCGTGGAACCCACAGTGGGGATTAAAGATATTTTTCGGAATGGACATTTATATGCCTTCGAATGCGCGACAGCCATGGTTATTGTTTTGTATAGGGCGACAATTGAAGCTATAGGTGAAGGAGCCTTTAATAAGTATTTTAAGGACTTGTTCTTATGGGACTGGAATTATGATGAGAATTTACGCTTAATCACAAACTACAACAAGGACCACACGCAGCGGGGAGACGTTGTATATTTCAAGAATCCCGATCATGCTCCGAGCAAGCCAGAATGGCAGGGCGAGAATGCAATTAAGCTTGAAAATGATCTGTTCTACGGCCATGGCATAGGGATTACTACTGGAGAGATCATCATAGACTCTCTGAATCAGGAAAGAGTATATGGGAGTGATATCTCGGCCTATTTAACGGATGAATCGGTGCATCCAGACTTTAATTACTTACAGCGGTTATCTGCAGGAACGGTTTTACCGGCAGCCAACAATAGAAGCTTCCGATACACTGTATGTTCAAGAATAGGGTCTAGAAACTATATTTATAAGATCTAGCGTCTGCCTATTGTATACTTACTGAGCAATGCAAAGAGAGGGCACTTTTGTATTGTTCATTTTTTTATTCACAAAAGAAAGGGATAGAGCTTCAGATAACTCTGAAAACTCTATCCCTCTTTTTTAATTAAGGACTACCACGTCGTTTCTAATTTGTTATAGCTCAATAAAATCGTTGCGGAATTTCTCGAAATCAGATTTTCTGCATTCCAGCTCAAGGCGTGTGCCTGTTTCTTCATAGCTAGTAGATTGAACATGGGCATGTTCATTGAAATAAGAGACTACATTACCCCGATCAAATGGAACCAGAATCTCGCACTGGACATAGTCCGTAAAAACATGGCTGCGGATCAGAGCGGTAAGTTCAGCCATTCCACTATTTTGCTTGGCGGAAAGGTAGACATTGTCACCTTCAATTTGCGGGTAAGGCAAATCAGTCAGATCAGCCTTATTATAGGCATAGATCGTTGGAATCTGGTCAGCGCCGAGTGCTTTAAGCGTCTCATCCGTAACCGCCATATGTTGTTGATGCTGCGGATCGGAAATATCGACTACGTGAATCAATAAGTCCGCTTCGGTAACCTCTTCAAGAGTGGAGCGGAACGCTTTGACCAGATGATGGGGAAGCTGGCTGACGAATCCGACAGTATCTGTTAATAAAAAGGTTTTGTGATCAGGCAGCTCAATGCTGCGAACCGATGTCTCTAGTGTAGCGAACAGCATATCCTTGGCGAATACTTGTTTATTGGAACCTGGATGGTAAGTCTCTACCATGACATTCATTAAGCTGGACTTTCCGGTGTTCGTATAGCCTACAAGGCAGACGACGGGAACTTCATTTTTATGCCGTTGTTTCCGCTGGATTTGACGTCTTGCTACTTGTTGCTGCAGTTCAACCTGTAAAGCAGTGATCCGCTCTTCAATTCTTCTGCGGTCCAGCTCTAGCTTGGTTTCACCCGCACCTCTGTTTTTAAGTCCAGCTCCGCCACCTTGTCTGCCCAGCGACTCACGAAGACCTGTGAGGCGCGGCAGCATATATTGCAGCTTGGCTACTTCAACTTGCAGCTGTGCTTCCTTGGTCTTCGCTCTTTCCGCAAAAATATTCAAGATTAGAATGGTCCGGTCAATGACCTGACGGTCCAGTGCGGACTCCAAATTGCGGATCTGTGAAGGTGACAGTTCGTCGTTAAAAATAACAATAGGAGCATCGTGTGCTTCTAAAAGTGCCGATAATTCCTCGATTTTACCTGTCCCGATATAATGGGAGGGGTTAATTCGACTTGCCTTTTGACTAAGCTCTCCTACGACTTCAAGGTCACAGGCAGCTGCCAGATTGCTCAGCTCTTCCATCGAATAGGCGAAATTCGTTTCGTTCTGAAGCTGGACACCGACTATAATTGCTTTTTCTCGTATTTGTTCCATATATTTATTCATCCTCCAATAGTAAATAATAAACGCAAAAAAACACAGGCAATCTGCCTGTGCTTACGGTTCGTTAGAGGACGTCAGAGTTAGGGCCTTCCATAGGTAGAATGAATTAAACAACAGTCCAGTCGCAGGGAAGAGGCACTTTGATCCCTTGCGAGCAGCAGTTGGCTAATCGGCTTCTATGGATGTTCAATTCTTAAAGGAATGGAGGTGAAGAGAATCCTCCCTACACGCTGTTGTTAAATTATCGGGTTACCTTTAAAAATGGGTAGACCAATCCTGAGTCCTCTGCACATGGGCAGAGCTTTAGCGCTATTCAATTAGCCGCGCAAAGTTCTAACTCGGATAAAGTCTATCACACGTAACCCTCCGTTCATAAAAAGTTAAGTCGAGTTTACCACATTCGTTATTTAGTGGCAAATCTCTATTTAGGCTCTGGAACATCTCTTGTATTTTAATTACATCCAATAATTCTAAACAATGTTTACATATCATATATGAATTGATATATAGGAGGTGTGATGACATTGCCTGTTCTGTCCACAAACACCATTATTAATTTACCTGTCGACGGTACTCGGCCAATAGATCAAGTAGTGATCAAAGTTGTTAACAATGGATCGGCTGGCGCGTTTTGTTATATTACGGGCTTATCCAATAGTGTCAGTCCCCAGGCCATTTTTGTTGAAGAGTTATTTGAGCTGCAATATCAGGAGACCTTAAGCAAGACCTATGTCATGGTAGAGGATTTATTCCAATTTAATTTTGTATATTCGCAGGAGCAGATGAAGATTCAGGTTTTTCTTGTTGATGTGGACGGTGTATGGACCGCCGTTGATCTTGAAGTGTTTCAAGTGAGCCGGATAACTTCGGAAATACGTGATAACGTGTCCGTTACATCGACTGACTTCGCAGCAATCAGCTTTATGAGGCGTCCCGGCTTTGCTATTCCACAAGGTCTTGCGGCTGAGATTCGACCGGCAGCTTTAGATGTTATGTCCAAAAGACCAGTGCGCTATATGATCGTTGCAGGCGGGACACTTGATGGGACCTTCGAGAATTATCCTACACCGACTACGAATATTCCTGCCACGGACACGGCACTGCTAGTGAACTATACCTGCACTACGGTCACGGGTGGAAAAGTTATTATGCAAGGTACAGGATCAGGGATTTCTGGTGCGTATGCGAATCTGGCGGTCAATTTGCTTAATGAGCGACTCTCATACGAGTTCCATGATGAACCTGTCACATTGGTGGTAAACTCCCTCTCGGGCGGGGATGATCTCGCAGTCACCTTTAAAATGTCCGAGCAATGGTAATTATTCTTGTGAAAAAGGAACATTCGCATCTACGCGAATGTTCCTTTTGCTAGTCATTTAAGTCTCTACGCAAGGTAAAGAGATCTTTCAGAGCCTCAGTGGACAGCTCGGTAATCCAGCCTTCTGAGCTGGAGATCACATTGTCGCTGAGCTGCTGCTTATTCTCCAGCATTTCATCAATCCGTTCTTCGAGTGTACCCAGGGCGATGAACTTATGCACCTGGACATCACGAGTCTGGCCCATGCGGTAAGCGCGGTCAGTTGCCTGATTCTCCACCGCTGGATTCCACCAGCGGTCGAAGTGGAATACGTGATTAGCTGCAGTTAAGTTAAGGCCAACACCCCCAGCTTTGAGTGAAAGGATGAATACATTCGGCTGATCAGACGGCGGTGCGTCTGGGCGTGTAGACCCATCTTCCGCAGCAGGGGCTGGTGTCTGAAACCGCTCGATCATACGGTCGCGCGCCTGTTTGGAGGTGCTTCCGTTCAAATAAAGGACAGGTTCGCTCAGCTCCTGCTGGAGAACCGCCTGAAGCATTTTTCCCATACCCACATATTGAGTAAAAATCAGGCAGCGCTCGTCTTCCGCGCGCAGCTCCTTGACCATATCCAGCAGTCTTTCGAGTTTGGAGGAACGGTTAATAAGAAAGCTGGTATCCAGCTTGTTGTCCGTATCCAGTTCAGGGATAGCCTCTTTTGTTACAAGCATCGGGTGATCGCATAGCTGCTTAAGCCCGGTCAGAGCTCCAAGAATTGCCCCTTTGCGCTCAATGCCTTCCAGCTTCTTCATCCGTTCCAAGAGTCCGTTTACGGTCTGATCGTAAAGCGCTGCTTGCTCGGCAGTCAGATGAACATAGGTTTTCATTTCGTTTTTATCAGGTAGATCGAGCTGTATATTAGGGTCTTTTTTCTTGCGGCGCAGCATGAAAGGTTTCACTAGATTTTGTAGGTCCGCTGTACGTTTCGCGTCGTGTTCCTTCTCAATAGCATTCGTGAATCGGTCATTAAAAGACTTGGCGCTGCCCAGATAACCTGGGGTTATAAAATCATAAATGGACCACAGCTCGGATAATCTGTTCTCTATAGGCGTCCCTGTTAAGGCAACCCGGTGTAGTGCTGGAAAACTACGTACAGCAGCGGATTGTTTGGTTTGGGCATTTTTAATATTTTGAGCTTCATCCAGGCAGATCGTCGCCCAAGTGAATTCCTTCAACAGCTCCTGGTCAAGCGCGGCAGTCGCATAAGAGGTGAGTACCACATCGGCTTGCGAAGCTGCGCCATAGAAGAATCCTGCGTCCAGACGGCGGCTTCCGTAATGAAGCATAACATTCAACGAAGGCGCGAAGCGTTGCAGCTCCTTCTGCCAATTGCCTAACACGGAGGTCGGGCAGATGATCAATGAAGGCCAACCTGGTGGGTCGGTCTGCCGCCGGGCTGAGCTTGCATCCGTGTTCTCTTGGATGTGTAGCAGATAGGCGATGAGCTGTACTGTTTTGCCTAGTCCCATATCATCGGCTAGGCAGGCCCCCAGCCCAAAGCGGCGCAGAAAGGTCAGCCAAGCGAATCCTTCATGCTGATAGGTGCGCAGCTCCGCCTTAAGGCTTGCAGGTACGGGCGGCTTAGGCCATTCTGAGCGCTGGCCCAGCTGACCGATAAGGCTGATCAAATGCTCGTTCAGCTCTACCTCCAGACGCAGACGCGCGGCATCCTCTTGCAGCTGCTCTTCCGTAGCTTCAGCGTCTGCCTCTTCACCAGCTCCTAGCAAGTGGAGCTGAAGCACGTCTTGGAAGGACAAGCCTTGCGACTTGTCCATTCCCGCCATGGCTCTTTGGATTTGCGCCAGCAGAGCCGGATCGAGCGAGACCCATTTGCCCTTGAAGCGGACGAGCCGTTCCCCTCTTGCGACCAGCTCGGCAAATTCCGCTTCAGTGAGATCCGCATCGCCGATGGAGATTCGCCAATCGAAATCGATGATCGAATCGAGACCAAACAGCGACTCGCCGCTGCTGCGTTTGTCTTCGCCGGAGCTGATCTTTGCGCGCAGGCGCGGCTTTTTCCGGCTGGCGGCTTCCCACCACGCCGGCAGCAGCACTTGCCAGCCTGCTTCCAGCAGCCGCTGGCTCTCGGCCGTCAAGAACCGCCAGGCGATGGCATCGCTGAGCGGCTCGGCCAGCACATCGCCGCCCGCCGCGAAGCGCTCGGGCGGCAGACTGCCGCGGAGGCGCTCCAGCCATCCCGCGGCCCGTTCATGCACGTGAGCCGACCACGCGGCCGGCCACAAGCCGTACGGCTCGCCGTTATCGGCGAGCCTGATGGGAACAAGCGCGGATTCATCGCGCTTGTCCTGAAGGATCAGCTGCAGCCGCCAATAGGATTCATCCTCATCGGGCTCCAGTAGCTGTAGCGCGGGCCGGAAAGGCGCGGTGTCCGCCTTCCAGCCAATGGCGATAAGCCACGCGGCGGTATCCATGCCCGCTGCAAGTGCTCCGCTTCTATCGAAGAGAAGCGGGAATTCGCTGCGGAGGTCGCCGGCCTCGGCCTCCGTGCTGTAATAGCGCTGCGATACGGCGGCAGAGAACGCCGCACGTAATCCGCGGCTAAATTCGCTGCCGCCATTTAGCGCCTCAAGGGCTCCCTTAGCAGTGTCACTGTCCACTGCCACCTGCGCAAGAGCCCCTTCGTCCCAAGTCCATTGCAGCCTCCCGGCGCGGTAGGCTGAGATGTCGGGAATATACTGTTTGTGCTCCAGACATATTGCCAAAAGTGGCGCCAGTTCTGTGAGCTGGGCGGCATCGCCCTCCCAGCTCCATTCGATATGCGCCAGAAGCTTCTGCTCGGCAAAGAAGGGGATGACCTGCTCAGCAGGAAGAATCACTAGCTCCACGCCTTCGCCAGCTGGCTGCACGGTTAACTCCGTACCATAAAAAGACGCTTCATGCCAGGCGAAAAGCCGCTGCTTAAGCTGCAAGCCCGGCACGAGATCTTCGCGCTCATTCATTCCAAATATTAAAGCATCGCCATACTGGCTTAATGCAAGCCGGATGGTCAGCGTGCGTAAATGCATGTTCATGGTATTAGCTTTCCTTTCCGAAGCTCCTCTTGCAGCGCACGGAGCCTGCTATGCCTAATGGCGAAGGCAGTGAGGAACTCTTCCCAGCGTTCTTCTTGTTTCAGCTTTTTATACAGCTTGGATAATCGTTTCAATAATTTCACAGCCGCTTTGTAGCTATGTCTGTTCTTATCCAGCACAAATCTTTCGGCGGCCTGATGGTAAAAGGGCAGCAGAACCTCAGGCGCATTCTTTTCCACCGGTTGGAGGTCTTTGACACGAAATTCGGAGGGCTGTTTACCGATGGACAGATGATAATCCATCCAGGTCTGCCATTTCTCATAGGTGATTAGCTTCTCTTCATAGACTTCGCCAGAGATAGGTAACATGGTGGCTAGTGTATCCCACATTTGCGGCTCAGCTTCAGGCAGGTGACGAACAGCTTCTTCCCAACTGGTTGAATAGCTATTGAGATTATAGAGTCTGCTGCTCAGCAGTGGACCGATTTGAGCAAGCCAACCCACCAAACGGGACCAGTCCCCTGCATCCAGCAGCGGAGAGGTGAAGCTCATGAGCTCATCGGGATGGAGACCCGGGCGCTCGGCCGCTTTATTCAATAAGTCCCAAGCCTTCTGGTCATCCATCAGATAGTAATACATACGGCTCTGAGCTAACAGCCACGCATGTTGTGAAAGGGAAGCACCTAATTCACCCTCTGCTTGCTGCAGCTGTTCGATTTCATTCAGGTAAAGCTTAGTTCCACCTGTATTTGGATA
The DNA here is from genome assembly GCF_038008505.1 of Paenibacillus sp. FSL H7-0735. Lineage (NCBI taxonomy): Bacteria > Bacillati > Bacillota > Bacilli > Caryophanales > Paenibacillaceae > Paenibacillus > Paenibacillus sp. FSL H7-0735. Next base: position 353,277 of record NZ_JBBOZH010000001.1, read on the forward strand.
AATCCAGTTTCTCCACAGCAGATCATAGCTAAGAGAAAAAGAGGGTTGATCCCGTGAGCGATCCCGTGACTCCGTCAACATCTCGCGCCGCAGATAAGATAAAGTATCGATGACATACGGCCATAGATCCTGCTCTTGCTCGGGAGATAGCGGGAGTGTCTTTTTTAATAGACCTGTGATTACTTCCTGTAGTTCTGAGACCGCTACCTGTGTGTAATAACCAAGAGAAGGGGCGTAAGCGGCCTGACCGACGGATTGCGCAGAAGGCTTAGCAAGCTTTTCCAACAGAAAAAGATGAGCATGCAGAGTGAACAGCTTCTCCGTTTCCGGAAGCATTTTCGGTTTGAATTTATTGATTGCAGACAAGGCCCGACTCACATATTCAGGATTTCGGGTGGTATGGGCTAGAGGGGAGACACAGAATTCAAAATACTCCCGCCACTCCGTGATTTTTCCGCCAGCAATGCGGTTGGCCATCTCTTTCATTTGCTGCTGACGAGTTGCATCGGCTCCAATAGAGGCATTTGTTGCTGTGCTTGATATTTTGGGCAAAAAGGATGCAGCTTTAGCGTTGGCCAGAACCTGTACAGATCTATTCTGTTGTTCGGCATAATTCAGCAGCACAGCAGCCATATGTTTGCAATGACCTGATACTGGACAATTACAATGACAATTGGTGAAGCCGTCGAGATCAATGGTGACGCGGTAATCCTCTCTACCTTCAACTAGAGCGTTAATCTTACGAGGCTCCGTCATGGTAAACGGCTGCACTCGATTTTGTTTATAATATTGGAACCCTCGCTTGAGGGTAAGATCATCGAAATAATAGGCGACATTTTGGATGAGCTTACTCCACTGCGTATCATCCATAGCATAGGTTGGTTGCATACAATTGGTCTCCTGTAACGAAAATGGTCTTTATTTGTCTTTCATTATATCACTTCTGCAGGCTTCATCTTTAAATCGTTAAATTTTGATAGCTCGTAAGGAAACTCCGTTTAAAAGCTGGCGTGGAGATGATTAGAAGCTAATGGCTTGTATTGAACGGAAGGTCTGAACATATAATAATCGTACTGCAAGTTGGGTCATGATTATATAGGTGTCATTTACGAAAGATCAAACAAAGGTCAAAATTGGTCAAATAAATAAAAAGAACTAATTTTCTCGTGCGAAATCAGTTAATTCGCCTGAATTTGAGCGATAATCGGCTTAAATCGGTTTTGTTATTCCTCAGTTAGGGGACTATAATAAGGTCATAGGTCAAATAAAGTCAAAGTCAATGAGAGGAGAATGGATAATGTTTGATATGGTTCCTTTTGGTAAACGTAGAGATGATGCTTTTGGTATGCTGGCTAAGTCTTTGAATGATGTTTTTAATGATGATTTTTTTGCACCGATTAAGAGTTCCACGATGTCCTTCAGAACAGATATTCATGAGAGTGAGCAGGCTTACCTGATTGAAGCTGAACTTCCTGGTTTGAAAAAAGAAGAAATCGACATTGATTATGCCAGTCCTTATTTGACGATTAAAGCGGTACGTAAGGAAGAAAATGCCGAGGAGAACAATGAACATCAGATTGTACGCAGAGAACGCCGATATGGTGAATATGTGCGCAGATTCTATGTTCAAGATATTGCAGAGGAAGAAATTCGCGCGTCTTTGAAAGATGGAGTGCTGAAGCTGGAAGTTCCCAAACGGCAAAAAATGCAAGGTAAACGCATCGAGATTCAAGACGGAGATTCTAATTCTACGGGTTCGCAGTCTGAATAAGCATAAATTAAGCGGGATGAACTTCCGCTCAGTCTTTTAGAGATGGCAGCGGGCTTTTAATATAGTGTTATGAAATAGAAGGCGCATTGTAGTGGAGGATTCCGGCTATGGTGCGTCTTTTCTCGGAGTGCAATGGTGGTCGGTATGAGATTAGGGATGGAAAGGAGGAAGCGCGAGTGGCTAGTAAAAGCTATTATGATGCTTTGGGCGTGAGCAAAAAAGCTACTAAACAGGAAATTAAAAAGGCTTATCAGAAGCTTGCCAAAAAGTGGCATCCCGATGTTAACAAAGCCCCTGAGGCAGAGGCGAAATTCAAAGAAGCAGCTGAAGCCTATGAAGTACTTGGTAATGAGGATAAACGAAAACTCTATGATGAAGAGCTGCTTTATGGAGCTCAACGTGGCAGAGCTAGTGGAGGGGCGGCGAGTGGAGCCTCTTCTTGGGATTCAAAATTTGGTGGAAGTGGAAGTGGAAGTGGAAGTGGAAGTGGAAGTGGAAGCTGGAACGGTGGGACTTATTCAACGGGAGGTTCTGGTATTTCGGAGGAAGATTTATTCGGGATGTTTTTTGGAAATCGGGGCTCGGCGGATCGGGCTGGCTTTGATTTTTTCTCGGGAAGTGGAACGGGGCGTGCGAATGGCAATCCGTGGGGCGAGGCCCGCAGTACTATGCAGGCGCAGCTGGATATTACCTTGGAGCAGGCTTATAAGGGCGCCACTGTAAGAGTACAGGTCAGCGACAAAACGGTGGATGTGAACATTCCGCCCAGATCCCATGAGGGTACAATTATTAAAATCGCGGGAAACACTCCGGGTGGCGATGTGCTGCTGGCACTTCATATTCTTCCTCATGATATTTATGAGATTCGCGATGGTGACTTATATGGCATGGTTGAAATTGCTCCTTGGCAAGCGGTATTGGGCGGAGAAGTGAAGGTTCCATTACCGGGTGGCGGCGCCGTGAAATTGAAGATTCCAGCAGGAATTCAGAGCGGTAAAACGCTACGCATCCCCGGCAAGGGCTTAAAACGTGAGAATGGTGCGAACGGCGATATTTTATTTGGTATTGAGATTGTTATCCCTGAACCCACCAGCGAAGCGGAGAAAAATCTGTACCGAAAGCTGGCAGACTCCAGCCCTTTCGAAGCCAGAGCTAAACGTCAAAACACTGGCACCCAGCGGCAGAAGGCGAAAGTGGGTAATTAATAGATAGGTAGAAGAGGTAGAGGTGAGGTGATTTCACTCGTTTGTGATCAACTCTGATTGGTGAATAAGGTGATTTGAATGCTAATTGCAGAACAGTAACTTATTTAGCCACTAACTATAAAAGAGCTTTTCGCTCAAACGGTGAAAGTCGGCACTATACTATGGTGGGAAAAGAAGTGTCTTCGAAAGTGCCTTCGAAAGTACCAAACTGGGATCGATGGTCGAAAAGAAAGTCAAAAGTGCCTTAGAAAGTGCCGAATGGGGCTCGATGTGCAAAAAGAGAAGCAAAAGTGCCTTAGAAAGCGCTGAATTAGGCTCGTTGTTCGAAAAGAAAGTCAAAAGTACCTTAGAATGTGACGAATGGGGCTCGTTGGGCGAAAAGAGAGGCAAAAGTGCCTTAGAGTGCGTCGAATGGGGCTCGATGTGCGAAAAGAGCGGTAAAAATCCCGTAGAATGAGCGCAAATCAGCTAGTTACTCGAAAAGAGCGGTAAAAATCCCGCAGAATGAGCGCAAATCAGCTAGTTACTCGAAAAGAGCGGTAAAAATCCCGTAGAATGAGCGCAAATCAGCCAGTTACTCGAAAAGAGCGGTATAAATCCCGCAGAATGAGCACAAAGCGTTTAGTTACTCGAAAAGAACGGTAAAAATCCCGTAGAACGAGCGCAAAACTGCTAGCTACTCGAAAAGAGCGGTAAAAATCCCGTAGAATGAGAGCAAACCAGCCAGTTACTCGAAAAGAGCGGCAAAAATCCCGCAGAATGAGAGCAAACCAGCCAGTTACTCGAAAAGAACGGTAAAAGTCCCGTAGAACGAGCGTAAACCAGCTAGTTACTCGAAAAGAACGGTAAAAATCCCGTAGAATGAGAGCAAACCAGCTAGTTATAAGAAAAGAACGGTATAAATCCCGTAGAATGAGCACAAAGCGTTTAGTTACTCGAAAAGAACGGCAAAAATCCCGCAGAATGAGAGCAAACCAGCTAGTTACTCGAAAAGAACGGTATAAATCCCGCAGAATGAGCACAAAGCGTTTAGTTACTCGAAAAGAGCGGTATAAATCCCGTAGATTGAGCACAAAACGGCTAGTTACTCGAAAAGAGCGGTAAAAATCCCGTAGATTGAGAGCAAATCAGCCAGTAGTCCGAAATCAACGGTATAAATCCCGCTAAATTAACCTATCCCCGGCCAAAAAGGCCGATTTAATATAATCACTCTTAAATAGAAAGGTGAGAGAGCTATGGATTTCAATAAATTAACTCAAAAGCTGCAGGAAGCAGTGGCTGCGGCGCAGTCGCTGGCATCAGACAGCGGTCATCAGGAGATCGATAATCTCCATCTGTTAAAAGCGTTGCTCCAGCAGCAAGAAGGATTGCTGCCAAGATTGCTGCAAAAGATGAATATCCCTGTGGCTGAGCTGATGCGCAGCACGGATGAATTGCTTCAACGCAAGCCGAGCATCAGCGGGTCAGGAGCAAGCACGGTACGGCGTTACGCCTCGCAATCGCTGATTCATCTGCTGGAGCAGGCGGAGAAGGAAGCGGCGAAGATGCAGGATGAGTTTGTTTCTGTGGAGCATGCTGTGCTGGCCATGGTGTCAGATTCGAGCGGGGAGAATCGTGAGCTAAGGGATCTTTTTGTCCGCCGTGGGCTGACCCGTGAGAAGCTGATGTCGGTGCTTGCTGAGATTCGTGGACATCAGCGGGTAACCAGCCGGGAGCCAGAAGCTACTTATGAGGTGCTGGAGAAATACGGCCGTGATCTTGTAGCTGAGGTTCGCGCGGGCAAGATTGATCCAGTCATTGGTCGTGATGGCGAGATCCGCCGAGTAATCCGGATTTTGTCCCGTAAAACGAAAAATAACCCTGTGCTGATCGGTGAACCAGGTGTAGGGAAAACAGCCATTGTGGAAGGCTTGGCACACCGGATTGTACGCAAAGACGTACCGGAGGGTCTGAAGGATAAGACGATTTTTTCACTGGATATGAGTTCACTTGTGGCAGGCGCGAAGTTTCGTGGTGAATTCGAAGAACGCCTGCAGGCGGTATTGAGAGAGGTTAGCGAAAGCAACGGCCGCATTATTCTTTTTATTGATGAGCTGCATACAATTGTGGGCGCAGGTAAAACCGAAGGCTCGATGGATGCGGGCAATATGCTGAAGCCGATGTTGGCCCGGGGTGAGCTGCATTGTATCGGTGCCACAACGCTCGATGAATATCGCAAATATATAGAGAAGGACCCTGCGCTGGAGCGCCGTTTCCAACAGGTGCTCGTGAGCGAACCCGATGTAGAGGATACGATCTCCATTTTGCGTGGTCTGAAGGAGCGGTTTGAAGTCCACCACGGGGTCAAAATCCATGACAGCGCCCTGGTAGCCGCAGGGGTATTGTCCAATCGTTATATTACGGATCGATTTTTACCGGATAAGGCGATTGACCTAGTGGACGAGGCTTGCGCCATGATCCGCACAGAGATAGACTCCATGCCGGGTGAGATGGATGAAGTGACCCGCCGCCTGATGCAGATGGAGATTGAAGAAGCGGCGCTTAAAAAAGAAACTGATGACGCCAGCAAACGCCGACTCGAAATATTGCAGCGCGAGCTCGCTGACCTGAAGGAGAAGCAGCTAGGGATGACGGCGCGCTGGGAGAAAGAGAAGTCGGCCATCCAAGGGATTCGCGACCTCAAAAAACGGCTGGAGCAAGCACGTAAGGATCTGGTCGATGCACAGGAGGAATATGATCTTAATAAGTCAGCCGAACTGAGCTACGGCATTATTCCTGATCTGGAGCGTCAGTTGAAAGCAGCGGAAGAAGCGGCACAGCAGGATCAGGATACAAGATTGCTACGTGAGGCTGTTACTGAAGAGGAAATCGCAGATATTGTCTCCCGCTGGACCGGCGTTCCGGTTAGCCGACTGGTAGAAGGCGAACGGGATAAGCTGCTGCGTCTGGAGGATACGCTGCATGAACGGGTAGTGGGCCAAGACGAAGCCGTCAGCTTGGTGGCCGATGCGGTGCTTCGGGCAAGAGCAGGAATCAAAGATCCGAATCGCCCGATTGGTTCATTCCTGTTCCTTGGCCCGACGGGTGTAGGGAAGACTGAGCTGGCTAAGTCGCTTGCGGTATCTCTTTTTGACCGCGAAGATGGCATGATCCGTATAGATATGTCGGAGTATATGGAAAAGCATAGTGTCTCCCGTCTCGTCGGCGCACCTCCAGGATATGTTGGATATGAGGAAGGCGGGCAGCTCACGGAAGCTGTGCGGCGTCAGCCTTATACTGTAGTGCTGCTCGATGAAGTGGAGAAGGCGCATCCCGATGTGTTTAACATTCTGCTGCAGCTGCTTGATGATGGACGGCTGACTGATTCACAAGGCCGAATGGTTGACTTCAAGAATACAATCATCATTATGACTTCTAATATCGGTTCACCTCATCTGATTCAAGGCACCGATGAAAAAGGTCAGCTCACGGAAGCTGCCAAGGATAGAGTGATGAAGGAACTGAGTGGTCATTTCCGTCCAGAGTTCCTGAACCGGGTGGATGACATTGTAATGTTCAAGCCGCTGACACTGGGTGAGATCAAGAAAATTGTGGACAAACTGGTGGATGGATTGCGTCTACGTCTGGCAGAACGGGAGATCGGGCTGGCATTAACTGAATCGGCGGTGCGTTTTATCGCTAAGGAAGGTTTTGATCCTGTGTATGGAGCAAGACCGTTGAAAAGATTCATCCAGCGCAGCTTGGAGACACGTGTGGCACGTGCGATTATTGCTGGTGAAGCCGCAGAGGGATCAGTTATTCAGGTAGATGAATCCGGCAACGAGCTTGCGGTAACCATTCTGAAGCCAGAAGTCGATGGGCCACAGAGTTCTGAATTGAGTTCTGAATAAAAAAAGCGTCCACAAAACCGTAACGGCTTTGTGGACGTCCTTTTTATTGTAAGCCTCACTCCACCCAAGGGATTAGATGAGGCTGTTCATCCAAGATGGACATATATTGCTCTTTCCAGCCGTATTTGCCGTCGGGGTCGAGGAGCATATAACGCAGATATTTTTCGAGCCGGAACTCGGCTTTGGACCAACCGAGATGCTTGAGCCGCAGGTTGCTTAGCTGATGAGACAGCTCGAAGATATTTTCCGGGAATCGCCCACAGTGCTGTGGGGATTCATTCCATACATAGTTGAAGTCTTCTTTATAGCGAAGCAAAAAAGGGCGGTAGTTCAGATGAGAGCGCCAGTAGGTATCCTCCCTGTAATGGTTCGCGTTCCATAAATCGTAAAGGCGGAAGCAGAACAGATCGACCCCATCAGCAAACAGCAAGGTATCTATATTTTCCGCGAAGCTGGCTTCAAAGATCTCATCCGCATCCAGACTCAGAATCCACTCGGGATTTGTCTTTAGGACTTCCTCCCACTGCTGTTTTCGCAGCTCAATTTCATTGCTGAACTTGGATTCGGTATTATGCATGAGATGAACGGGAATGCCGTCAAGTGCTTCCAGACAGACAGCTGCTGTATTGTCGGTGCTGCCGTCATCAATAATGACAGCCTCATCGATATATTTGCGGTGTTCCTCCAGAACCTGTCGCAGGAAGCGCCCGCTTTCATTTTTTACAACCATGGTAAGGGTTAGCTTGGGGCGTTTTTTGGTTATAGGAGCAGCTGCAGCCTCATTGGAATTTTCCTCGATGGGTGTGTGCGTCGAGTCAGCCTTTACCCCTGTTGTTTCCCGGATGAAATCTTCAACCTTGCTCAAATCACTATCTCTGTACAAATGAAGGGCAGGATAATGGGTATCAACAAATAGTGGAATGCCAAGGGCTGCGGCACGAATGCAGAAATGGCGATCCTCGCCCCAGTATGAAATGTTCCGGATCTGATTGTAGCTTACCCCGGCTTTTAACGCATGCTGGCTAATCAATGTACAAGCGCCGAGACCCCCCACTTCATAGATTCCAGGATTGCGGAGTTTGGCTATGAATTCATGAAATCTGCGGTTGATCTCCTCGGGTTGCAGTTTTTCGCCGGGAAGTATCTCCCACTGATTGTATTCGTCATGCATCCAGACCTGCGGCTGAAACATGGTATCTGGCTGCCACTGTGTCCAAAATACTTCTGAAATAATATCTTTGTTCGTCCCTATTAAATGTCTTAGCGTATCTGGGTGGAGGATGAGGTCAGAGTCGATCAGGAAGAGGTAGTCATAGTTCAGGGTTTGCGCTCGGTTAATCATGAGGTTTTTGAAGTTGGCGACTTTCCAGACTAAATCAGAACTCCAAAAGTGGGTCGTATCATTGCGAATGTACGCATCGTGAAAGCCGGAGCTTTGAATAAAAATATGCTCACCCTTGCTTTTGAATTCCTGGAGCAGCCGGCTGGACGCTTCATCATCATTGTCATCAATCAGATGGAAATCCAGTTCGATTTGCTCGATATTCAGGCGCAGCAGGGAATTCAGAAATTCTCGCAACACATTGGGCTTTTGATGGATCGGGCTGCCGATTAATACGCGTGTCTTATTCATTGCGGCCTCCTTGGGGGACTCTCCCTTTCTTCCGAGAGGTATAGGTATGTTCTCAATATATTTACAGTTAGATAGTAATAATCCTTATTTCGCAAAGTTCTTATAGTAAATGAGAAATGAGAGTTGGATAAATTGAACTTTTTAGATATATTAATTTTTATGGATCTGCTGTACAATTACCGGATAATTAGATAAGAATGCCAGCCAGATGAGCACAGGAATGAGACAATGGATAAATCACCACAAAAAGCTCAGTAGTTAATCAATCTGTTACTGGCCATGAATCCTCGTGCGGATGTGTTCTGGTATGATGCAAAGGGTAAATACCGACCTCTGCTGGATGGGGATGTTGAGGAAATATACGTACCGGAAGAGACAGCGAAGACTGAAGCTCATATTGGTGGCTGAACAGAGTTTAGGAGAGTAGTCACGATGAAGCTGGTCCATCAAGGTTTTTATAACGGTCTGACTTTCCAACGTGTGGTTCGTGGATTTATTGTCCAAGGGGGTATTGCGACCCTTGGCATACTGTATTCGGAAGAGTCATTTCAGGTATGGACCATGTGGATACTTTAAAGCGTGGGGATGAGTCATGAAAAAGGTCGGAATTTTCAGTTCCCTCAATATTACATTAATGTGAAATGCTATCCATTGTAATTCCTAGTATCCCGATATACAATATAAAAAACAAACAAAGACAATATAGACACGGGGGAGAAACTTATGCGTAAAGGATTATCTGGAGTTATTACTTTGGTTTTGTTAACATTTTTGATTAGCGCGTGCTCCGGGGGAAATAACGCCGCTTCCACAAATACAAATCAGACGCCTACGGCTACTGAAGGATCGACAGCAAGCACTGAACCAAAAGATGGTGGCAACTTAATTATTGGGGTCGCTGCAGATCCTGTCATTCTAAATCCGAACTATGCTGGTGATCGTGTCAGTCTGACGATTGACCAAGCGCTCTACGCGCCATTGTTCCAAGTGAATAACGGAGAGAAGACCTTCTACTTGGCAGACAGCCTGACACTTTCCGAAGATAACCTGACTTATACATTGAAACTGAAAAGTGGACTAACTTGGCATGACGGAGAAAAGCTTACAGCTGACGATGTCGTGTTCACGATTGATAGCATCCTCGATGAGAAGCAAAACAGCATGTTGAGAGCGAACTTATTCATCGGTGATAAACCCGTTAAGGCAGTTAAGGTGGATGATCTGACTGTAGAGTTCAAGCTTCCGCAGGTCAGCCCAGCTTTTGAAGCTACACTAGTGCAAGTATTTCCGATTCCAAAGCATATTTTTGAGAATGAGACGGATCTAGAGAAAAGCACCAAGAATGCTGCTCCGGTTGGATCTGGCCCATTTAAATTTAAAGAATACAAAGCAGGCGAATATGTTACACTCGAGAGATTTGATAACTACTTTGGTGGCAAACCACATCTTGATTCTATAACGTACCGGATTGCTAAAGATACGAATGCTGCGAATCTCGCACTTCAGAATGGTGAGATCAACATTAAATATCTAGATCCACAGGATGTTGGAACGATTGAGGCTTCGAACAATTTTGAAATCCTGCCTTATAGTGAAGGCCGATTGTCCTACCTGTTGTTCAATGCAAACAGTGATAGAGGTGCTCTTGCTAAAAAAGAAGTTCGTCAAGCCTTGTCTCTAGCCCTAAGTCGTGATGAAATCATTCAGGCTGCTTATACCTCTAACGAGTATGCAGACCCGGCGAAGTCCTTTTTGACTCCGGATGCATTGTTCTATACTAATGACGTACCTTCTTTTGATAATGATGTAGAAAAAGCCAAAGAGCTTCTGCAATCGGCAGGGGTTAGCGATCTGAAATTGAGATTGATTGTATCGAGCGGTAATAAAGCTCAGGAAGCCATTTCACTATACGTGCAGCAAAAGCTAAAGGCCATTGGCGCTGAAGTTGAACTGCAAAATATGGATGCCTCGGCATATGGTCAGAAATTCAGTGATATGAATTCAACAGATTTTGAACTTGCGATTGCAGGTTATATTATGGGTTACGATCCTGATGCTTACAGAATTTTGTATACATCTACTGCAGACTCTAACTACTCGCATTATAATAATGCTGAAGTCGATAAGTTGTTCAATGATGGTGCAGGAGAAGCAGATGTGACTAAACGTGGTGAGATCTATAAGAAGATCCAAGAGATCATTGCTGACGATGCACCGATTTATCCAATTGCTAATACTAAGACTATTGTAGCTGTCTCCAAGAACTACGGCGGTCTAGAAGAAGCAGTCTTGAAGCCTGTCGTTATTTTTGAAGATTTATCGAAAATCTACCTTAAATAAGAACGGGAAAAAATAAGCTGGTCAATCCAGCTTATTTTTTTACCGATATAGAACTGGGAGAATATACGTATGAGACAACTTATCGTCCGAAGATTACTGCAAACCCTGCCGATGCTGTTTTTTGTCTCGGTTGTGTGCTTTGCGATGATTAAGCTGGCTCCGGGGGATCCGGTACTATCCTTCGTTACGCCGAATATGCACGCGGATGATATTGAGCGCATCCGGCATAACCTTGGGCTGGATAAGCCAGCCTACATTCAATATTTTATATGGATCAAAGAAGTACTGCAGGGCAATTTCGGTTATTCCCTTGTGAATCATCAGCCTGTATTGGAGCAAATTCTAGAACGTTTACCTGCAACAGCAGGTTTGATGGGCAGTGCAATCGGCTTAGCCGTTCTGTTGGCGATCCCGATGGGTCTGCTTGCTGGAGCTAACCGGAACCGCTGGGTGGATAAACTAATTAACTTTTTATCCTATATCGGAATTTCAGTACCTTTATTTTGGCTGGCCATATTACTTATGTACTTATTTGCAATTAAGCTGCACCTGCTGCCTATTATGGGGATGCGAACCATTGGTGTGGAATCAGCGGTTGATGTATTGAAGCATGGTATTCTGCCTTGCGCCGTATTGGCTTTTGGATTTCTGGCCGGTTACGTACGATACATCCGCTCTAGTACGATTGGACAGCTAAAAGAAGAGTATGTGCAGATTCAATATGCTTTTGGATCCAGCAAGACAACGATTCTGTTCCGTCACGTGCTTAAGCATGTACTGTTGCCAGTAATTACATTGCTCGGGATGTCGATGGGTGATCTGGTGGCGGGTGCAATTGTAACGGAGACGGTATTTTCATGGCCGGGTATTGGCTCTTTAGGGATGACTGCGGTTAAAGGGATGGATTATCCCGTAATTATGGGAATAACTTTGTTCTCTTCTTTAATGCTGATCATCGGCAATCTGGTCGCGGATATTCTATATAGCTTCGTGGACCCACGAATTAAATTAACGAGGTGACCTCATGAATCGCAGTAAATGGAAAAGTGTTGGAGATGAGCTATTTACGAATAAATTGGGTGTCGCAGCCCTCATTACTTTAATCGTCTTCACACTAGGCTCTATATTTGCTTTTTTGTCCGGACATGATCCGAATGCAATGGATGTTTTGGCACGTTTGAAAGCGCCCGGAGCGGATCATTGGTTTGGTACGGATGATTACGGCCGGGATTATTTTGCCCGAGCTTTGTATGGCGGCCGGGTATCTTTGCTAGTTGGTTTTGCTTCAATGATCATTGCCACGGGTATAGGTGTGACGGTGGGCGTAATCAGTGGATATTTTGGCGGATGGATTGATAATCTATTGATGCGGATGCTTGATGTAGTGATGTCCATTCCATCTTTCCTTGTGCTGCTGCTGCTCAGCGTATTTCTGAAGCCGAGTGTAGGAAACATCATTTTAATTATTGCTCTATTAATGTGGATGAACATTGCCCGTGTGATTCGTGCGGAGACGATGACGATTAAAGAACGGGAATATGTACTATATGCAAAAGCTTCCGGCCAGAGCAACTTCGGAATTATTTGGCGTCATATTCTTCCGGGGCTAGTACCTGTTGTGATTGTAGGTGCGACGAATAATATCGCTTCCGCGATTATGATGGAGTCGTCCCTAAGCTTCCTTGGGTTCGGGGTACAACCTCCGAATGCCACTTGGGGCAGTATGCTTAACAATGCACAGGGATATATCGCTCAGGCACCTTATTTGGCATTGTTCCCGGGGTTATTGATACTATTAACGGTTCTGAGCTTTAATGTTCTGGGCGATATTTTGCGGGTTGGCTTTGAACCGAAGCTGATCCGAAGATAGGAGTGTGAAGACATCATGACGGAACGGCTATTGTCTGTTGAGAATTTGAAGGTTTCCTTCCAAACTCGAGATGGGGAGAATCAGGCAGTTCGTGGCGTTAGCTTTCATATAGATGCTGGAGAAACGGTAGGGATTGTTGGTGAATCCGGAAGCGGGAAAAGTGTAACTGCGAAGGCGATTATGTCGTTGATTACACCTCCGGGTAAAATTATCGCTGGAAATATTAATTTTCGTGGTGAGAATTTATCTAACCTTTCGGAAAAAGAGTGGAGAAAACTACGCGGCAACCGCATAGCGATGGTGTTTCAGGATCCCATGACTTCTCTTAATCCTGTGAAAAAAATCGGCCAGCAGCTTACGGAGGTCATCCGGCGGCATCGCGGCTTAAATAAGGAAGAAGCGCTCAAAGAAGCAGCAAGTATCCTGCGGCAGGTGGGTATAAATAATCCTGAGCAGCGGCTGCAGCAGTATCCGCATGAATTCAGCGGCGGGATGCGGCAGCGGGTCATGATCGCCATGGCTCTTTCCTGCCAGCCAGAGCTATTGATTGCGGATGAGCCGACAACTGCGCTTGATGTAACGATACAGGCCCAAATTCTTGATCTTTTTAAAGAGCTAAAAAATAATACCAGTACAGCTATAGCACTGATCACCCATGATTTGGGTGTGGTGGCTCAGGTATGTACACGGGTTATCGTAATGTATGGTGGACTAGTGATGGAGGAAGGTACGGTGGAGGATATTTTTTACCGCCCACAGCATCCTTACACGAAAGGTCTGCTTCGCTCGATCCCGAAACGTGACGGCAAATCGCGTGAACGTCTAATTCCAATCGAAGGCACACCTCCGGATTTGTTGAATCCTCCTTCTGGCTGTCCCTTTATGGAGCGTTGCCCTAATGCTTTTGCCCGTTGCAGCGAACGTCCTCCGGTAATCGAATTATCGCCCGGTCACCGTTCGATGTGCTGGTTAGCAGATGGTGTGCAGGAGACTTCAGCCGTAGCTGGCGTTGAAGGGAGCGGTTCGGTTGAGTGACAATAAGATTCTAGTAGACGTAAATAATCTCAAAAAACATTTCTCCAAAGGCAAGGATATGTGGGGACGCGATACATCGGTGCTTAAGGCAGTAGATGGCGTAAGCTTTCAGATTCGTCAGGGAGAGACCTTTGGGCTGGTTGGAGAGTCAGGAAGCGGCAAGTCCACGGTTGGACGCTGCTTGCTGCGCTTATATGATTACACAGACGGTGAAGTGTCTTTTGACGGGCAGCCGCTGAGCAAGCTTGGAGAGAAGCAGTTAAAACCTTTTCGCAGACGCATTCAGTCGATCTTCCAAGATCCCTATTCTTCACTTAATCCAAGCTTAAATGTGCTTGATCTGATCAGTGAGCCTATGAAAATCCACGGCATCCACGAAGGTGAAGAACGCAAAGAAGCTGTTGCGGCATTGCTGGAAAAGGTAGGTTTAAAAAGAGAACATCTCTACCGCTTCCCGCATGAATTCAGCGGTGGACAACGCCAGCGGATTTCGATTGCCAGAGCATTGTCCGTAAGACCTGAGTTTGTCGTGTGTGATGAGCCGATCTCAGCGCTGGACGTGTCTGTCCAGGCCCAGGTAGTGAACATGCTGGAGGATTTGCAGTCCGAATTTGGCTTGACCTATCTCTTTGTCGCACATGATCTGTCGATGGTACGGCATATTTCTGACCGGATCGGCGTGATGTATGGCGGTCGACTAGTAGAGGTAGCCGAAAGTGATGAGCTGTACGATAATCCTATTCATCCTTATACAAAGGCGCTGCTGTCTTCCATCTTGGAGACGGATCCCCGGCGGGCCAATCAGAGAATTATTTTAGACGGATACTCGCAAGAGTACGGCAGAGCTGAGACTTCTACACTACAGGAAGTAAGCCCGGGCCATTATGTTGCTTATGATTTTACGGTATGATTAGACTCTATATATAGATTGGGAGGGATCAGAATGTCAGAGAACTTAAACCGGGTAAAGTTATCCCAGTGGGATGCGTTATTGGTGGAATCACTCCGCTCCTTGGGGTGGTCTGATGAGGATATTCTTCGTAAAGTGGCAGAGGGCGATTTGCCCGTTGACGAGAGCGAATACCAATTTGATTATAAGCAGCTGACCACGTTGCAGTCAGAGCAGCCGGAGTTGTTCGGGCAAGCGGTGAAGACAGGCTATCAGATCAAATACAATACGATTCGTGGGATTCGCAGCTGGATATGGGTAGCTCTGGACAAAGAAGCGGCTCTGGAGCTTGAGGAAGGTAAGGAAGCCGCTGAGGTGGCTTTAACCTTGGCCGAGAAGGAACGTTTGGCCTCTGTGTTGTCCTTCGGTTGGCAGATCGAGAGCGATACGAAGGCAGCGGATGGAGATACAGCTGTCTACCGGATTGCGCCCATTGGACGATAAGCTGAATAGCTACAGTAAAAAACGATTGTTGCGGGGAAGGACTCCCTGTGCACAATCGTTTTTTTTTGTTATATTTCTCGCTTAAATGCTTATCATTAATATACGCTTACCGCTGGGTAAGCTACCTCATATTGTGCAGCCTCAATCCAGCTTCCTGTCTTAAAATCTCTGCCCCGGACAAGCACTTTATCGCTATACACTTCCACATAGAAGCCTTGGCTGCCCGTCTTATGTTTATCTTCATTAGTCCAAAGATAGGCGACAGAAGCAGCATTAAACATCGTTGCGATCTCTCCATGGCCAGGGAACATAGTGTTGTTTACCTCCAGCTCCCAATGGGTATGTCCAGTGAATAACAAGGTCTGGGGATATCTCGACAGAATTTCTTTTAATTCCTTATCTTGTGTGACACCATACCAATCTTGCGATTCCAGTGATCCGGCTACGGTGTCTTTAAGCGGTTGATGCAGGAAGAGAAAGATAGGCTGCTCTGGTGAAGCTTGCTCTCCAAGCTTATGCTCCAGCCAATCAAGCTGCTCAGAGGAGAGATCACAGAACTTGGGCAATCCTTGCTCCGTCCCTAGCAAAATAAAATGATAACCATTGATCCAGTGATCATGATAGGGTCCGGACATTCCGGTCTGTGACGTATACATTCCTAAACGTGATTCCCAATTTCCGAGCCCCACATCATGATTGCCTAAGGTAAAGGTAATCTCGGGCAGGTCGGTTTTATATTGTTTGAGGATACGAAGCATTTCTTCGTATTCAGCAGGGAAGCCGTGGTCTGTGACATCACCGATATGCATAATCCCGCTGCTGCCTTCCCCATGCGCTGCTATATCACGGAGTGCCAGCTCGAAGTTAAGATTGTACTCATGATTGCGGTCAGCAGTGACATGGGTATCCGTAATGATCTGAAAGGTGATAACTGGTTTATCTTCAGGTGATGTGTTCGTACTCATGTTTGGGCATCCTCCTTCATCTATGAACCTATCCAATACTGTTGCTGTTCGCTAATGCGTCTTGCCGCTAATGTTCAGTCCTATGATCCCGACAATGATGACGGCTATCCATAGTAGTGAGGATAGGGTTAGCTTTTCTTCAAAGAACAGGGTTCCTATGAAGGAAATCAGAATGATTCCCGCTCCTGACCATATCGCATAAGCTACGCCTACCTTAATCGAGGTGAGAGCATAATTCAGGGAGGTGAAGCTGGCTCCATAGAACAGGAACATAAGCACGGAAGGCCAGAGCTGGGTGAACCCCTGAGATATTTTCATTGAGATGGTCCCTGAGAGTTCGAACACAATAGCCAGCGTCAGAAACATCCATGCCCACATTCCTTCTATTCTCACAGGGAAGTAACCTCAATTCTGAGCTCAGCATAAGATTGTACAATGAGATCTGCATCCGGGAGAATATGTGTTGAAGCACTAGTACCTTCGCTTTCTGCTAGGCCGATAGCTACCTGTACACCCGCTGCTTTAGCCATTCGCATATCCCCGTTAGTATCGCCGATAACCGCTGTGTACGCGGGTTCCACGGCTAACCTTTTGCAGGCCAGCTGCACCATGTCGGGGAAAGGTTTACCCTGATCCACAAGATCTGTTCCAATTACTTCGGAGAAATAATGCCGTATGCCCAGCCATTGGAGATGTTTGTCTGCGGCCTCTGTTTCATCTGCGGTCACCACGGCGAGAGGGATGCCTGCACTCACGCACTCATCAAGAAAACGATGAAGTCCCGGAAGGGAGTGAACAGGGCGTTTCTCTTCTAACATAACATCCGCTTCGAGACGGCATTGATGGACAAGCTCCATGGACTCCGCCCAAGATAAACCTTGCAGATAATCCTGCCATGACAGAATGGCATAAAGATCACTCATAGTCCCCATAGCCAGCGGTCCGTTGCGATCATAATCGGTAATGCTCCCCTGGGCATTGTGTATAGTTCCCATTAATGCAGGGAGCTGCTCTTCTGCAATCTGTAGTCCTTTTTCCTTCATATACTTCGTGAATCTCTCTAAAAAACATTCGCCCCAGCTGCCCCAGAGGGATACGAACTGGAGCAGCGTACCATCCTTATCGAATAGAATAGCTGCTACAGTGTATCTGCCTTGCGGAGTGATGAGCTCAGACATGAAGTCCACCGCCCTTTATTTTAATTTATCAAGCGCTGCTTGTGCCGTTTCTTGTGCTTCCTTAAGTGCTTGTGCTGCTGGGATATTCTCAATTTGCACCTTATCTGCGGCGATTGTCAACGCATCGTTAATTTTGCCGCCAGTTGGGTCTTGGAAAGGTGCAGAACCATGAGAAGCTTGCATCAATGGGACCTTAATCTGTGGATTGCTTTCGCTGAATGACACAAATGCCGGGTCTTGCAATGCGGATTGGCGCACCGAAATATATCCCGTATTAATGGACCAGGACGCAGTATTCTCAGCATTTGTGAAGTAGGTTAGCCATTTCATAGCTGCTTCCTTTTCACTGTCGTTAGCTTTGGATAGAATGCCGGCCATAAGTGCTTGGGCTACGGGTTTGCCCTCACCGATCCCTGCCCAGCCTGGCTGCTCCATAGCCGAAACAATGCTGAAGTCCAAGTCTCCCTGATCGCCGCTGGAGCCGGTGTAGCCTGCGGATTGACCCTTCATTACATCGTCAATCGTCTTGTACCAATACTCCCAGCCTTGACCGCCGGAATGAATTCGCATGATCTTATCCTCGTGAATCCACTTGCGGAACAAATCCCAGGTTTCAATCCACTCTTTAGAGTCGACCATAACTTGTTTTCCATCCTCACTAAGGATAGTGCCTCCTTTGCTGAGTACGGCATCAATCATGTTCCCTGAACCCCACATAGGCTCCCAACCATAAAGGGTGGTTTTGCCGCCGTCCTTCACTGTCATTTTCGCAGCTGCGGCAGCTAGATCTTCCCAAGTCTTTAGTGTGCTCGCATCAATCCCATTCTTCTCAAAAACATCTTTGCGATAGTACATGACCTGCGTTGTTCCATACATCGGCAGGAAGTATTGCTTACCATCAATCTGGCCCTGATTTAGAAAGGTTTGGACAAAATCCTCTTTATTAAAATCTGGCTGCAGTGCCATAAGCTCGTCTATCGGAGCGAAATATCCTTTACGGGCCCAATCTACATTGGAGGAGAGAGCAGCCGCAGGCACTTTTCCTGTAGCGATAGCTGCTTGCAGCTTCTGTTCGGTTTCCGTGTAGTCTGCCTGCGCGATACCTTTGACGATGACCTCTTGCTGAGAGGTATTAAATTTCTGAATCAGTGCCTCCATATTCTCACCAAGCTTGCCGCCGAGACCATACCAGAATTCAATCGTTACCGGCGCATTTTGTGTGGGTGCAGCCTCTGTGGAGGGGGAGGAAGAAGCTCCATTTGCCGCTGTAACATTGCCTGTATTCGCATTTCCTCCGCAAGCTGTTAACATTGTAAATCCGGCAACCAAAGACAGGGTGGACAGTCTCTTCAATACGTTCATCATCATTCTCCTCTTATTAAAATAGAATTGTTAGCTTATCCTTTGCTGGAACCAGCGGTCATGTTGACACTTTGCATGATCGTTTTCTGAGCTAGTAGAAATACTAGCAGCAACGGGGCGATGGTGAATGCGCTAGCGGCCATGATCAGCGGCCATTTTAATCCGTAAGCACCTCCTTGAGTAAAGAAACTACGCAGACCCGCCGAGACTAGCTGGAGATTAGGGTCTTTGGTGATCAGCATCGGCCAGAAATAGTTATTGTACTGATCAATGAAGGTGATCAGGGCTAGCACAGCAAAGGAAGAACGTGTAATGGGGACAAGAATGGTCCACAGAATCCGCATATGTGAGGAACCGTCCACTTCTCCAGCCTCCACCAGCTCATGGGGAACCTGAAGGAAGGCCTGGCGAATTAGAAAAATGGAGAAGACACTTACACAGTTGGATAGAATTAATCCGGCATATGAATCCAGTAGATGGAGCTGGGACAATACCAAATATCCGGGAAGATAAACAGCGGTGGCTGGAACCATGTAGCCGAAAAGAATAACGCCTGAGAACAGCCCTCTGAAGCGGAATTTCATATGCGTAAGCGCATAGGCCATCATCCCGGAATTTATTACCTGCAAAATAACAATCGACACAGCGACAAATATGCTATTGCCCATATATCTGAAGAAAGGGGCTTCGTGCCAGGCGGCTGAAAAATTACTCCACAGCGGATCCTTAGGCCAGATTGTGGGCGGAGACTGCCAGATTTCATCATTGGTTTTTAAGGCGCTGGTGACCATCCAATAGAAGGGGAAGGCCATGATCAGTGCAATAGCTGTAAAAAATAGATGGCGGGTCAGCTTGCCCACGCGTACGATCGTTGCATTCATCAGTCGTTCTCCTTTACAGCAGTTGTTATTGATAATGGGTTGTCCGTTTACTAACCTCTAGCGAGACTACGGATAGCAGCATACATATAAATACCAGAACCATTGCGACACTAGAGGCTTCTCCAATCTGGAAGGCTTCAAAAGCAGACTGATAATACATATAGAGCAAGGTGCGTGTTGATCCTGAGGGTCCACCTTGTGTAAGTACGTTAATCTGGTCGTAAGCCTGTAACGCCCCGATGATCTGTACGATGAACAGAAACAGTGTCGTTGGTGAGATAAGCGGTAAGGTAATGCGGATGAACTTTTGAACAGCATTTGCTCCATCCAGTTGAGCAGCTTCCAGCAGATCCGTAGGGACATTGCGTAGTGCTACCAAGTAAAAAATCATCGCCCAGCCTACCGATTTCCATATCGTCACGAGCAGAACGCCGAGCAGCGCCCATTTAGGATCTTGAAGCCAGCCGATTTTTTCTAGACCTAATAGATCAAGTACAGTATTGGCAAGGCCGATTTCGGGTTCATAGATCCAGGACCACACAATGGATACAGCCACGGTCGGCGTGACCCAAGGGGAGAACAGCAATACCTGATAGAGGGTGGAGCCTTTCAGCTTCCCGTTCATCAGGAGTGCTAGTCCAAGTCCGATCAGAATAACGGGCAGCACACTTCCCGCACAGAATAACAGAGTCACTCTAAGTGCTTTATAGAAGGCAGGATTGCTGAACAGATCCAGATAGTTGGTTAGTCCGACAAAGGTTTTCTCGGGGCTCATGAAGTCCCATTCGGTAAAGCTGAGATAAAATACATAAAGTAATGGCGCTAGCCAAAATACAACGAATGGAATCATTGCCGGCAAGGTGAAGAGCACCGGTTTCAACTCCCCTATAAATCTCGAACGTTTCATTATTCTGTCGATACCCCATTCCATCTTCTGTTTTTTGCGGTATAATTCTGAGGAAAGCTCTTCCGTTCAAAAAAAATTGTACACTCATCGAGCAGCTGCGTGGTCAAGTGGACGTAAAGATCGATGCGAGATTATGTAAAAATTTAAGAGATTAGCGCAGGTAGTTGCTATTTTGTGTAAAATAGAAGGGTAGATTATAAGTGGAATGAAGGTGCAGCTATGAAACAGGTAGCCTTTGGTGAAGAGAATAAAGACTTATCTCCGCGCGAGCAGCTGCTGCGTCCGATGATCGATGCGATTGCTCAGACGATGGACCTATATGGTGCGAATTATTCATTCGGGCAGCTGTATGGAATTATGTTCTTTGAAGACCGTCCGATGACGCTTGAAGAGATGAAGAATGTGATGAATATGAGCAAGAGTAATATGAGCTATGGGGTCCGTTCTTTGATGGCTTCCAAGATGGTCACTAAGCTGGAGGAGAAGCGGGACCGAAAGGATCTGTATGCAGTGGAGACAGATTTCTTTCAGACCTTTAAGAACTTTTTTGGGATGAAGCTGCAGCGGGAGATTGATGTCATGAAGCAAGCCTTGGACGTTGTCATTCCTGAGCTGGAGGGACTGGTTCAAGCCGTGGATACGTCTGAGGAGGAGCGGCAATTCTGCCTGAAGGATCTGGAGAAGCTGGAGCATGCCGTTCAATATTATCATTGGCTGCAGCAGTTCGTGGACGAGCTTGGGGAAGAGAATTACTTCGCAGATAAGAGAAGGTCCTAGACCGTCTACAATCACATATAGATGTACATAATTGTATATAGATCTCCATTTTTGCGGGGTGTTCCTTAAGCCGGTTCAGGCTTGAGGTTCGCCCTCTTTTTTATGATAAAGAAACAAAAATAAGAAGAAAATGTAACCAATAGCAGGTGGAACTTCCATAAAATATATAGTTACATAGGGACAAGAAATGTTGTTAAGGAGATTCTGAGATTGAAAACGAAAAAAAATATGCTGCTTGTTATCATAGTTCTACTGTTAAGCCTTGCTGCTATTTTGAATACACAACGTGAACCTTCAACAATTACTATTAACGTAAATGGTCAAATGATAAAGACGATAGCTGCCAACCCAGCCTCGTCTGATGATCTTATGATCCCGAAGGCAGTAGCTGAACAGGCACTAAATACACAAATCGGCTGGCAGAAATCCGGACCGCTTCCGAAAGGCATTTACTACAGAGATCAGGTGGCTGTGCTGATGTATCATCATCTTTCCGAGAAGCCCATGCCACAGTTTCCTTGGGTGTTATCGGTTGATCGGTTTGACGATCAAATGAATCTGCTGAAGCAGGAAGGTTTTCATGTGATCACCATGGCGGAATACCGCGAATTTATGCTGAATAACGGCGCAGTTCCGGACAATGCAGTGCTGCTGACCTTTGATGATGGATATGAAAGTTTTTATGAATTGGCGTTCCCCGTTTTGCAAAAATACGGATATACAGCCGTCAATTTTGTTATCGTATCTACAATTGATCACCCAGATCCGAATAGCGTGCCGAAGCTCACTTGGGAGCAAATGCGGGAAATGAAGCATGCTGGGATGGGATTTTATAGTCATACCTATGATTTACACCATTATGGGATTGTGGATGCCGAGGGCGGGCAGCGGCCAGCTGCAAGTGCTTTGTTATATGTTGATGATGAGAACAGGAATGAGATGAATGTTGAATACTACAGCAGAGTTACACGTGATCTGGCCAAGGCGGAGCAAAGGCTGAAAGAAGAATTGGGCAATACGGATTCGGCAATTGCTTTTCCTTATGGGTCCTACAATGACAGATTGCTGGCTGTTTGTGATTCGCTGGGGATTTCACTGACCTTCAAAATTGAGGATGGGATTAACACTAGAGCGGATCGGAATGCCGCACGAATTAACGGGGGAAGTGAGACACTTACTGCTGCGTTGACGCTTGATCAGATGAAGCATATCGATTTGCCCATGGAATTGACCTTGAACAACCAAAAGGTGAATATGGTAAGGAATTCTCCTGAAATGAGGAAGGGAACCTTGATGGTTCCGTTTCATCAATTATGCAAAGATCTGCATATAGATATGAAATATGATCCGAAACGCCGAATCGTTGAATTGACTCATATGGATGCAGGAGCATGAAAAGTGTCACTTTTATTGATGATGAGATTACAAAAAGTGAGTAATTTCGTCATTTTAGGCGAATCACTAGTTGCTATAAGTGAATTCCTTACTGTAGACTATAAACAGAGTACTAATTGGTAGGCGAATGGAGAGAACTGATGGAATTGTTTAAGCGTTATTACGCAAATTTAACGGTCCGGCGTTTTTTGATTTTAGGATTGGTTGCTCTACTGCTATTCAGTATTAGAGATATGCTTAATTTGGTACTGTTGACGTTTTTGATTGCGTATGTAATGAATAGCTTTCAAGTGCTGCTCACGAAACGCATTAACAAATATGTAGCAGTTAACAGCAAAGTGATTATTGTTATTCTATACCTTGCCTTAATCGCTGTAATTGTCATAACCCTCGTTAATTATCTGCCTAAGGTTTTCATACAGATTAAACAGTTAACGAATTTTTTGACCAATTTGACCCCTGAGAACATCCCGCAGAATGATATTGTGCAGTATATATTCGCCCAGCTTAAGGATTTGAACTATCAGTCGTACATGAAAGACGGTATTGAATATGTCTTGAAAATAAGCAATTGGGGCACCAGCTTTGTTTTATCAACCATTTTGAGCTTTGTATTTATACTTGAGAAAAACAGGATCGTTAGCTTCACTTCCCGCCTTAAAGAGAGCAAAATCTCTTGGTTCTATGTAGAGCTTGAGTATTTTGGCAGAAAATTTATCTCCTCTTTCGGAAAAGTGATCGAAGCACAAATTCTGATCGCGTTGTTTAATACATGCTTTACGGTGATCGGACTCTGGATTTTAGGTTTTCCTTACCTTTTCGCATTATCCATTATGATCTTCTTGCTTAGTTTAATTCCGGTTGTAGGTTTTGTTATCTCGCTAATCCCACTTTGTATTATTGGTTACAATATTGGTGGCCTAGTCATGACGATATACGTACTGGCAATGATTGCCGTACTGCATTTTGTAGAAGGCTACTTCCTAAATCCTAAACTGATGTCATCCAAAATGAATTTGCCTATGTTCTATACGTTTATCGTGTTGTTATTCTCTGAGCATTATCTCGGGGTATGGGGTCTGATTCTGGGGATTCCGATCTTTGTATTCTTCCTTGATATTCTGGAAATTAACAGAGAGAACAAGATAGGAACTTAGGGATTCTGTTATAAAATAAGTATTAAACATTCAAAACCCGGCTAAATGGAAGGTCCATCTAGCCGGGTTTTTTGTGTATGTTACAGCGTCGCTGTATGTATTCCCTTAACCGAAGGAAGTATGGACACTATCTGAAACGATGTCCCTCAGCTCCGCTTTATATGCCGCATACTGCTCGGTTGTTATGCTTCCAGCGGCTAACCGTGAATCCAGTTGATCCGTTAGCTGGGCAACTTGTAGATCGATTACAGCTTCAATATCTTGGCCTTGTTCTGATGCAATATCTTGAAGTGACTTACCGTCATATATGGCCTCGTATAGATCCTCGTCCGTTGGCTGGTTAAGTACCTCCAATAATTCGTCTTGATCCGCGACCTCTGCGGTGGACCATTTTACAGGCGAACTTGCATTAGCGGTAAGACTAGTCCAAGCATTTCCAAAAGACATCACTACAACTACCGTTCCGACTATGATCACTCTTTTTATATCCATTAGAGTCCTCTTTTCTTGTTCTGCAATAACTTATCTTGCTTAAGCATCCGTCTAAAGTATCGTTTAAAATGGGTTCTAACTAGTTATATTGTAACCCGTGAAGCTGAACTGAAGCTTAAGCAATATTAAAAATAACCTAAAGATTTAACACGGCTATGATATAGCGATAATACACCACAGGTATACTTTCCAGATGAGCTTCAATGCATATTTATGCATTGAATCACAATCAAACAAATGGGGAGTGTTCGGAGTTTTGAGAATAACAGCAAAAGCTAAACGTTTTCTATCCAGCGTAATTGCCAGCAGTCTGATGTTTGGAATCATGGTTCCAGCAGGATATGCCGAGGAGCAGCAGCTGGAGATGGAGCAGACATCTTCCGAATTAGAGGCGCATTTTGATGAACAGGTTGAGCTCGACACGCTTTTAAGTCAACCGACTGTAATGGCAGATGTGTACGCGGTACCTAACCATCCAGGAGCATTACTGATTACAGAAGTTGTTCCGGATACTAAAAATGTAAAAGGGACAGATGGAACCTCTGTAGATGGTTACGAGTTTGTTGAGATCTACAATAATACGGACAAGCCGGTTAATTTTAAGGATTATTATTTCTTTTATAATGACAAAGATACATGGGCACCTAATGGTGATGCTGTAATACCGGCGCATGGAAATATTGTTTTCTGGATTATGAACGGCAATAATCTGAATGTTCCTACGGAGGATTTCATCAAAAACTTTAGTCCTTCTGCAGCTTTGCAGGAAGGAGTGAATCTGTTCCGGATCAACGGTGGCGGGGGGATGGCTAATACTTCTGCGCGTAATTTACAAATTAAAAGCAATGCAGGAGATACGCTAATTGTTTCTGCTTCCTATGGAAAAGAACAGGTGAAGGAGAATAACGGGATCTTCTATCAATATTTGCAGGCAGATAGCTCCGTTATGAACCTCATGGCGAATTCGGGAACGGTTGTGGCTACGCCTGGAACCGTAGAGGCAGAACAAGTGCCTGAGCTAGTTCCTGGGGACAAGCAGCCAGTGATTGAACATATCGCACAGAGTAGTGTTGATCCAGCCGATCTTCCTATCAGTGCGAAGATTACTAATCTGGAAAGCGGGGCAGATGGATCACTACCCGTAGTGAAGCTACAGTATGGCTCTCCTTCTCAGGTGAAAGATACGGTAATCACCATGACCTCAAAAGGTGGGGACGATTATGCGGCAATGATTCCTGCAGCTGCGCTGGAAGAGCCGGAGCTGCATTACAGCATCCGCGTTAACAATGTGACAGAGAGTTATTCTGTTCATGTGAATCTGCCGGCGTTCGATCCGAACAATGTGCCACCATTGTTAATCACAGAGCTGCTGCCAAACTCGACGAATGTAAAAGGAACGAGCAGCGACGCTTTTGAATTCATTGAGGTCTATAACAATACCGATGCACCAGTTAATTTCAAGGAATACAAGGTCTATTATCGTTATCCCGATAAAGGTAACGCTTCTGATGTGAAGTGGCCTTCGACACCAGAGAACTTTCTGATTCCTGCACAGCAGTCCGTGGTGTTTTGGGTTATTAATAGTGCAAATAGCACTTACACTGCTAATGATTTCAATACAGAATTCAACACAAACTTAATTGAAGGCACCAATCTCTTTTTGATCAAAAGCGATGGTATGGCGAACTCAGGCCGCCGGGCAGTCGTAATCAAAAGTAACACGGAGAAAGAAATTTCCTCCGCGTATTATGATGCAGACCTCACCTACGATGGTGGAGCTAAAGGTGACGATACTAAAGAAAATAAAGCCCTTCTATACAAGTATCCTGTCAATGGACTAAGCAAAATGCTCAAGATCAGTACGGGCTCAGCCGTTCCGTCACCAGGCCATACAGATGTAACACAACTTCCAAACACGCCGATCCATGTGGAGCCGGATACAGAGAAACCATCAGTAGAAGATCTGACGGGCGTAACGGAGATTGACCAGTCGATGGGTCTCGATTTGAAGGCTTTTGCTGATGACAATAAAGCTGTTACTTCTGTGGAGGTTAGAGTATCTTCGGACAAGCAGCCGGAGGCTGTTAGCCACAATCTATCCCAAGACTTCAACGACAGCTTGTATCACTTTAAATTGACCTCTGCTGATTTGATTGGCAGAAATGAAATTCAATATTACTTTGTCGTTTCTGATGGAACGAATGAAACACAATCTCCAGTAATAAAAGTAAAAGTTACAGGAGGACAGGATCAATCCCCACTTCGTTTGAACGTGAAGGAGGGGCAATTGATCAATGGTTCTGTGACCGTAAAAGGAACCTCTGCCACCGCTAAGGCTGATGATTTAGGCTTGAGCATCGACAGTTTGCTACTGGGCAATAACGAGGCATATACTGCACTTGAGAATGATGCCTACTTTGTATTTGAAGCCAAAAATGTGGATTATTATTTTAAAAATGCCATCACGATGGGACCGGAAGAACTAGGAGATGCCAGTATTCTGTATACCTTTCTGGACCCGATTACTACGTATACTACATTGACTTTTCCTATTTCTTCTGCCGCTTTACAAGTGGGTGCGGATAATGTGATTTACATTCGGGCGGGCTCTAAATCTTCCCCCTTTGATCCTCGTCCTGAGGAGAATAAGGATGATTTTGAAGTGAAAAATGTTCGTCTCCTGCTGGCAGACGGTACCGAAATTTGGGATCCGGCTTATGCAGAACGTGATAAGGAAATCAAGATGGGGGACAGCGCAGGTAAGCACGAATCCCTCGGCTTCCAGTTCGATCTGAAAGCGGATTTGTTCCGTTCAAAGGCGTATAACTGGAATACTAAAGAAGTACCTGACGGAGAACATAAAGTAACGCTTACCGAAGGTGGAACGAAAGTATCATCAAACGTGATTGTCGATAACACGCCACCATCCATTAAAGCATCGATAGAAAAAGGACAAACTTACCGTGGCAATTTTGAAATTGCTGCTGAAGTTAAGGATACCTATGCGGGTGTAGATAAGGTCAGTGTGAAGCTGGACGGTAATGTCATTGAACTGCCCTATGCTACTTCATCCGGGAAGTTATCCGCTGGGGATCATACGCTTTCTATCACAGCCTTGGATAAGATCGGCAATCAGGCAGAAAAGGTAATTGCATTCCATGTGCTGAATGAGAATCCATTTGCACCTCTGCTTATTTCTCCTACGAACTGGGAGACTGCTGTAGGTACTAATCCGACTTTAAAGGTTAAGGTTGAAGATCCTAATCAGGATAAGATAAACGTTACCTTCTTTAGAGGATTCAAGTACGATGCTAACCATCCAGAGCACGGCTTTGCTGGGTTTATAAACGCATCCGATACAGAGCCGCCGAAACAATCCGAACCTGCGGGCGAACAAGCGCTTAGCGGTGACGACTACAGTAAAATAAGTGCGGTGGACGGACAATATTTAATTAATGATGCTGTTGATCAATTCCCTTATCAGCGTTATGAAATTAAGCTGGATGAGTCGGTTAAGGCGTCAGATCGTGTAGATATTGAATGGAAAGGGAATTCGTTGCCGGGACGTAAAGTAAGTCTCTACGCTTGGAGCCCTGCTCAACAAAAATGGGTACAGCTGGATCATTTAATCGCTGGAACAGAGGATTTTGAGCTGAAATCCACGGTTACAGCTGGAGCATATGCTAATGGAAATAGCATTGCCGTAATGGTTCAGGACGAAATTGCTTCTGTGGCTAAGACAGCACCTACAGTAACACAAGATACGTATGATTTCTCTTTTGTATGGATGTCTGATACACAATATTATTCACAGAGCTACCCTTACATTTACCGTAAAAATGTAGAATGGATAGCTGACAACAAAGAGAGCTTGAACCTGAAATATGTAATCCATACAGGAGATGTCGTGGATAAATCCTATCAGGAGTATGAGTGGAAGGAAGCTGACCGGAACATGAAGGTTCTGGAGGAAGCTAACATTCCTTATGGTGTTCTTGCGGGTAATCATGACGTAGGCCATCAAACCGGGGATTACACGAAGTTCTGGGAGTATTTTGGGGAGTGGAGATTCAAGAATATGCCGACCTTCGGTGGCTCTTATGACAACAACAGGGGCCATTACGATTTAGTGTCTGCGAACGGAAATGATTTTGTTATTGTATACATGGGCTGGGGATTGGCTGAGGAAGAAATCGAATGGATGAATGAGATCGTTGCCCGTTATCCAGAGCGTAAAGCGATTCTTTGTCTCCATGAATATTTGCTGGTTTCTAATAACCGTGCACCTATTGCGGATAAAATTTTTGAAATGGTTGTGAAACCTAACAAAAACGTAATCGCAGCACTGTCCGGCCATTATCATGATGCTGAGCTTAAGGTGGACGAGCTGGATGATAACGGTGACGGTATTCCAGACCGCAGTGTCTATCAAATGCTGGCAGATTATCAAGGTGCTGAAGAAGGAGGCCTTGGCTATATCCGTCTGCTTCAGTTCGATGTTGCTAATAACAAACTTCGCGTGAAGACTTATTCGCCTTATTTGGATGATTATAACTACTATGATGAAGACGAATATCCAGGCAAAGATGAGTTCGTTCTGGATCTGGATCTACAGCCTGTGACTAAACGTGTGGCTACCGACTATATCGGAGTCAAGGTTTACAGCGATCAGGAAATTTCGGCCAATCAACAAGTAGAGAGTGGCGCGGAGACTCAGGTCATTTGGAGTAAGCTAAATCCGGATAGCTACTACCAATGGTACACAAAGGTTGAGGATGATCACTCCGGCAGTGTGCTTTCAGATATCTGGGGCTTTTACACTGGAAAAGAGGATGTGACGCCGACACCAGAGGTGACACCAACACCGTCGCCAGAGGTAACGCCGACACCTGAGGTATCGCCATCGCCAGAAGTGACGCCGACACCAACACCTGAGGTGACAACGGCACCTCCAGTAGTTTCACCAGTGCCAATAGTGACTCCAACGCCTACCACCACACCGGTAGCGGAAAAAGGAAACATTGAACTTACATTAGGAAGTAATGGAACGTATACAGCTGATCCGTCAGCCTTGAAGAAGCGGATAGAAGAAGCTGCTACAGGGGGAAGCCTAAAGATTAGCATAGGCGGAGCCGCTTCGGCTCAAGATCAGATTAGAATTGCTCTTGATGCAGCGAGTATACAACAGGCTATCGATAAGAAGCTGAACCTGAATATTGTGTCTTCTAACGTTACATTGAGCGTACCGACAAGCTCCTTACCAGCCATCCCGGCAGGCAGTGATCTGCTGCTACTAAGCATTGATATGAGTATGATTTCTGTACAGGCCAATGTCGCTGGAATGGGTCCAGCTAGAGCTACCGTTACGATGAACCTCAGTACATCAGCAGGCGGCAAAGAAACAGCTATCCATCAGCTTAAAGGTGCTGTTACGGTTACCTTGACGCTGACTAAGGAACAGTTTGCTAAGCTCGATACGGATTTTGCGGGTGTCTATTATGTAAATGGCAGCACGTTGGAATATTTGGGTGGAGTGTTTAAGGATAATACCGTTACCTTCACAACAAATCACTTTTCCTCCTTTGCGGTGCTGGAATACCATAAGCAATTTAGGGATACTGCTGGCCACTGGGCAGAGTCGTATATTTCCAAGCTGACTGCTAAGCATGTGATTAAAGGGATTGACGATACGCATTATGGACCACAGGCGAATGTAACCCGCGCAGACTTTGTTACACTGGCCATTCGTTCTCTCGGATTGGATGAGGCAAGTGGAGCTATCGCCCAGAGTGCTTTCGCAGATGTATCTAAAGATGCTTATTATGCACAGTCGATAGACAAAGCTGTCCAGCTTGGATTGATCCAAGGCAGTGATGGCAAGTTCCGCCCTAAAGATGCAATTACCCGTGAGGAAGCGGCAGTTGTCTTGCAGAAACTGATGCAGTATAAAGCTGGATCGCAAGCTTCCGTTGCTGCTACTGCAAGCTTCAAGGATATGAATAGCGTATCTGAGTGGGCGAAGCAAGCAGTCATTGATTTACAGGCTAAGGGAATCCTTGACGGCAAGGGCAACAATAACTTTGACCCTCGTGGTAAAGTAACCCGCGCTGAAATCGCAAAACTGTTATATGGAATAATTAATTTATAAGATTGGATGGCAAAGGCAGGCAGAGGTGACTCTGGTCTGCTTTTTGTCATTTTTGGCGTGTAGTCTTCATGTTCTTCTATGAAAAAAAGGAAATTCTCACTACTCATATGATTTTTCATATATAATATTTTGGATTAATTTTTAATTTTCAAATTTTTCGAAATAAAAGATAGATTGCAAGGAGTGCAAGTGAAATTAAATATCTCCAATCTGCCACTTCAGGAATCGGGTAAAATATATTTACCGGTTAGAGCGTTATTTACCGGCCGTATAATCTTTTATGCAGGTTTATGATGAAGACAGTCATGCGCTTGTACTGGAAAGTGGTCAATAAGCTTACAAGTTGGAGGGCACCTTTGTGAGTGCTCTTTTTTTGAATTCTTAAAAATACGCACTTGACAGGTAGGAATAAAGGGGTATATGATATCACCAATACTTAAACAGTAATTAAATGAACAGTGAAATAATTCAACCGAGCTGATTGGACCACCAAAGGCTCCCGTACTTTTCCCTTGTCAGGGGTAGGTGCTGGGAGTCTTTTTTTATGGGCTGATTGGGAGAAAGCAGAGGTAAGCATGAGCGAACAATATTGGAGACAGCTGGAGGAGACAGATTGGGCATTTCGCAAGGCGGTTCGCAGATTCGTGAAAGAGCGGGATAAGGTCGCCGTAGCAGGCATCTCCTTACCAGGCATGCTGATTCTGCACAAAATCATTCGCGATGGTGAGCAAAGACTAGGAGACTTAGCGGATGAACTAGACTTCACCTCAGGTGCGATTACCGCATTGAGCGATAAGCTTGAGGCGGGTGGATATACCGTGCGCAGACGTAAAGAAGGCGACCGTAGAACGGTAATGCTGGATATTACGGATAAAGGCCGCAAGCTGGCGGAGCAGAACAGCAACATCGGAGAACGATGTATTTCGCTTTTGTTTGAGGGGTTTACAGAGGAGGAATTGGCGCAGCAAAATGACTTTTATCAGCGGATCATTAGCAATTTAGAAGGATTCTCGGATATCCTGCTGAAGCTCGCCAAGGAGAATGCAGAGACCTCTCCAACCCTTGAACAGAAGCCACGAACAACCACCAAAAAAAGTAATTATCTTAGCTACTAAAAATTGAAAATAGGAGAGATGAACGATGGGACATTCAACCATTTATCCAACTGGAGCAACCGTATATAACCCTGACAAAGCCTGGAGTGGCTATACTGTATTTCAAGCTGGTGAAGAAGGTGTTGTACTGATAGATATGAACGGTAAAGAGGTACATTTGTGGAAGGGGCTGCTTGGATTTCCGGCTAAAATCTTCCCGGGTGGTTATGTGCTGGGCAGCACAGGAAGAAGAGATCCCAAATTCGGCATACAGGATAATGT
Source organism: Paenibacillus sp. FSL H7-0735 (assembly GCF_038008505.1). Classification (NCBI taxonomy): domain Bacteria; kingdom Bacillati; phylum Bacillota; class Bacilli; order Caryophanales; family Paenibacillaceae; genus Paenibacillus; species Paenibacillus sp. FSL H7-0735. The sequence continues at coordinate 385,052 of NZ_JBBOZH010000001.1, forward strand.
AGATCTGGTACAGGTGGACTGGGATGGGAACATCGTGTGGAAATATAACAGCTATGAACATATAGAAGATCCGGGTTATGAACCCCTCTGGTATGCCCGCCAGCATCATGACTATCAGCGCGAAGGCAATCCGGTCGGATATTTTGCACCAGGGCTTGAACCCAAGGTAGACAGTGGCAAAACGCTAATTCTTGCTCACAAAAATATCTACAATCCTCAGATCTCCGACAAACAATTGCTTGATGACACGATCCTTGAGGTGGACTGGGAGGGGAATATCGTCTGGGAGTGGGCTCCAAATGAACATTTTGATGAGCTAGGCTTTGATGAAGCTGCCAAAAATGTACTATTCCGTGATCCTAACTCACGCTCTTTCGGAAATCTAGGTGGCGGTGTTGGGGACTGGCTGCATATCAATTCGGCTTCTTATGTAGGACCCAATAAGTTTTACGATGCAGGTGACGAGCGTTTCCATCCGGATAACGTGATCTGGGATGCGCGGGAAGCAAATATTATTGCGATAACGGATAAGCGTACCGGAGCCATCGTTTGGAGAATCGGTCCGGATTACTCGCTGCCAGAAGTGAAGCATATCGACTGGATCATTGGCCAGCATCATGCGCACATCATTCCGAAAGGTTTGCCGGGAGAAGGTAACTTACTTGTATTCGATAACGGGGGCTGGGGCGGTTATGGTCTTCCAAATCCATCTTCTCCTTTTGGGCAAAAAAATGCACTCCGCGACCACTCGCGAATTCTGGAGATTAATCCCGTGACTCTTGAGATTGAGTGGCAATATACAGCGGCAGAAGCTGGTTTCTCTGTCCCAACCGATTCTTATAAATTCTACAGTCCATATATCAGCTCAGCTCAACGGCTTCCGAATGGCAATACCTTAATTACAGAAGGTTCTAACGGCAGACTCTTTGAGGTTACGCCAGAACATGAACTGGTATGGGAATATATCTCGCCATTTACGGACTCCAGAAATACCAACATGGTCTATCGTTCCTACCGTGTGCCTTATGCCTGGGTACCACAGTTGGAAGCGCCAGTTGAACAAGCGATTGAGCCAATAGACGTAACACAGTTCAGAGTCCCGGGGGCTGCACCTAAAGGATCGGATTCTGTGGTAAGTGTGGCGACAACCCTGCCCTTTGTTGAAGGAGCTGCTTGTGTGGCGACGACGGATGAAGGCAGCAGCCGCAAGGTAAATTAACAAATTTGAGGAGATGTGTCGGTTGAAAAAATCATGGATCAGCTCAAGCTTTCTGCTCTTATCTTTATCAGTGGTTATCCTTTTATCGGGCTGCAGCTCCAAGGGCGATGCGGCTGCCTCTAATGCCTCTAAAGAGGGAGCGGCGAACAGCAAAGATGAGATATTAAAGATAAAAATTGCTGACATCAATACGAATCCCACTTTTCGGGTGGCATTAGATAAAGGCATCTTTGCCAAACACGGGATTGACGCTGAACTAGTCAACTTTGGTTCCCCTGCGGAAGGTGTAAATGCCCTTTTTATTAAACAGGTGGATGTGGCTTTCGGGGCAGACTTCCCCTTGCTGAACGCAGTGGCGAAGGGCGATTATGCTATTATCGCCTCGGCGGGATTAGCGACTGATGAAGCGTCCACTGAATGGAAATTGTTCGTACAGGACGATATTCAGAAGGCTGAAGACTTGAAGGGAAAGAAGCTGAGTTTCATACGCGGCACCTTCATTCCGTACCTTTGGGATGAATATTTGAAAGAGCATAATGCCGCTCTCAGTGATGTGGAGTTAATAGGACAGGGTGCCTTTGATGAAGCTTATATCGCTTTGAAGCAAGGTGCTGTGGATGGAGCATGGTTTTATGGTTCGGTTCTGAATGATAAGCTCTATGCGCTTAAAGGTGTTCATGAACTGACGGATATGTCTAAAACCACGGTTCGATTGGGGATGGGGATTGTAACTGGAAATGATTTTGCGGCTAAGAATCCGCAAGGTATAGCGAATTTCCTAGCAGCGGTGGATGAAGCTGGAGCCTATGCTCAGGCTCACCCAGATGAGGTTGCTGATCTGATGTATAAGGAAGTGAAGCAGCCTAAGGAATCTACGATAAAAGACCTGCCGAATAATCCGTGGGCACTAGGATTTACTCAAGCAGCGTATGACAGTTTGACCAAGCAGAAGAAATATATGGTCGACAACGGAATCATCGAGAAGGATTTCGATCTGGATAGCAAGCTGAATCTTGAGCCGCTGGCGAAGGCATTGCCAGAAGAGGTTACGTACAAGAAATAGGGGGAGTTCAGAATGTCATTACCTGCTAAGCAGCATACCATTCATATTGAGCAGCTCCGTAAAAGCTACAGCGAACCAACTGCTGGGGACATTCACTACATTATAAAAGATGTAGATCTCGTAATTAAAGGTGGGGAATTCTTCGTTCTGCTTGGGCCGAGTGGTTGCGGGAAATCAACACTGCTGAATATGATCGCCGGGTTTGTCTCCAAATCTGGTGGGCATCTACGGGTGGATAATGTAGAGGTGAATAAGCCCGGCAGAGATCGGGCGGTTGTGTTCCAGCAGGCGGATTCCTCCTTATTCCCTTGGTTAACCGTCCGGCAGAATGTGGAGTTCGGATTGCGGATGAAGAAAATCGCAAAGGCGGAACGGCACACAATATCGGATAGGTTCATCGGGCTTGTTGGGCTGAACGGGCATGAGGAGAAGTTCCCGAAGGAGCTGTCTGGGGGTATGAAGCAGCGTGTTCAGCTGGCTCGGGTGCTGGCGAATGATCCAGCGATTCTGCTAATGGATGAGCCATTTGGTGCGCTGGATGCGATGACGCGCCGAACGATGCAGAAGGAATTGGTCAACATTTGGCGCCAGACACATAAGACGGTGATTTTTGTAACTCATGATATTCAGGAGGCGTTATTGCTGGGAGAACGAATTGGCATTATGTCAGTAGGACCGTCCTCTAATATTACAGATATTTATGACAATACACTGGCGTATCCGCGGGACGTAACCTCACCGGAATTCTACTCGTTATACAATCAAATTCAAGGTCATTTCGAAGAATAGGATAGGGTGAGACAGATGAGGAAATGGGTGGAGAAGAAGTGGGTTTCCGTAACCCTTCTATGGATTACCGCGCTCTGCGTCTGGCAGCTTGGAGCTGTAATCTATGGCCCCGATGTGATCCCCGGACCATGGAGTACACTTAAGGGCGGACGGGAGCTGCTGGAAGACGGAACCTTGCTGCAATATATAGGGATTAGCTTTTATCGGGTGCTCATTGGTTGGGTACTCGGCAGTTTACTGGCGATTCCCGTAGGACTAATCATTGGGAAGGTGAACTTGATCCGTATTTTTGCGGAGCCTTTCCTGAACTTTATCCGTTTTATCCCGCCGATTGCATTCATTACTTTGTTCCTAGTATGGTTTGGTATTGGGGAGCAGTCGAAGATTGCGTTAATTATGTACGCCACCTTTTTTATCGTGGTGCTGAATACTTTAACCGGTGTGATGTCCGTGGAAGAGGACAAAATCCGCTCAGCCCGCAGTATGGGCGCCAGTGAGTGGCAAATTCTGATTCATGTGGTCGTTCCGGCGACGATCCCTTATATTTTTACGGGTATCCGGTTAGCGATGGGCACCTCATATATGGCGATTATCGGCGCGGAAATGATTGCTTCGAACGAAGGTGTAGGTTATCTGATCTGGAATTCCCGGTTGTTTTTCCGTACGGATTGGATCTTTGTCGGGTTGTTCTGCCTTGGCTTTATGGGCTTCTTTACGGATCGGCTTTTTGGCTGGTTCGGTAAGAAGGTGCTTTACAGATACGGTGTTGTCAGTGTGGCAGCGCGTAGACGGTAGTTATATTCATACATGTAAAACTGCCTGGAAATGTCGGGCAGTTTTTTACTTGGACTGAAGTTTATACGAATATTTCTTGTCATTGTAAGTAAATTGTATTTCTAAGGGAAACGGCGGTCATCTAAAAAAGACGACAGGTCGTTTCTTTTTATTTACAAATATTCCTATTCTCCTTAATGCCGCGAAAATAGTACACGCCTATACTGCAATTGGGTGCCTAACAGTTGGAGCATAAAGAAGCCCGCAAATAAGAAATAGGAGTGAAGGGGAAATCATGAAAAAAGGGATCAAAAATCAATTATCAATGGGTCTAATGTTATCCTTGCTCGTCCTGTTGCTTGCTGCTTGTGGAAATTCAGCCAAGGCTGAAGAAACAACGAATGGAAAGGCTGGCACCAAAGAATTAAGTCTGACTGAGATCGAGAGTAAAGCTAAAGAAGAGGGCAGTATCGTCAGTGTAGGAATGCCGGATTCTTGGGCGAACTGGAAAGATACATGGAGTGATATGGACAGTAAGTATGGTCTTACACATTTGGATACCGATATGTCGAGCGCGGAGGAAATTGCCAAGTTTGATGCGGAAAAAGACAAACCAACGGCCGACATCGGAGATGTGGGGATTGCGTTTGGATCGGTTGCCGTGGAGAAAGGGGTAACACAGCCTTATAAAACATCCTACTGGGATGAAATCCCTGATTGGGCTAAGGACAAGGACGGAAATTGGATCGTCGGCTATCAAGGCACCATCTCTTTTCTGACTAACACTAAGCTCGTGGCGAATCCGCCGAAGAGCTGGGAAGATCTGAAGAACGGCAATTACAAAATCATCGTTGGTGATGTAACCAAAGCTGCTCAAGCACAGATGGCTGTATTGGCCGCAGCGATTGCCTTTGGTGGCGACGAGTCGAACATTGAACCAGGGATTGCTTTTTTCGAGGATTTAGCTAAAAAAGGACGTCTCTCCAATGCAGAGGCTTCCCTTGCCAACATTGAAAAAGGTGAAGTGGAAGTTACCCTGCTGTGGGATTTCAACGCTTTGAATTATAGAGACCAGATCAACAAAGATGGCTTCGCTGTAGCCATTCCACAAGAAGGCAGTGTCGTGAGCGGGTATGCCACGATCATCAACAAATATGCGCCGCATCCTAACGCGGCGAAGCTTACACGCCAATACATCCTTAGTGATGAAGGACAGATTAATCTTGCCAAAGGTTACGCTCGTCCGATCCGTGACAGTGTAACGTTGCCGGATGATGTTGCAGCTAAGCTGCTACCAAAAGACGAATATGTCAACGCTAAGCCTGTTGGTGATTACAAGGTATGGGAAGAGACGGCAAAAACCATTCCTCAATTGTGGCAGGAACGTGTGCTTGTACATTTGAATTAGTATTCATTTCTCCCCAAAAAAGAAGCAGGGCGCCTTCGTCATGATGCCGTAAGGCGCCTTTGTTCTATTCCCGCGACAAGGAGCGAGTAAGATGAAACAAAGAAGCCGCGGTGTGATCCTGGCACTTATTCCATTTGCACTAATGGTGTTAGCCTTTCAACTGGTACCTATAATATCCATGCTGACGGGAAGCTTACGCACAGCGGACGGAACGGGATTTACGTTAGGCAATTATCTGCATGCGTTGCAAAGTGCCTATTACATGCAGGCGATTAAGAACAGTCTGCTAATCTCCATAACCTCAAGTCTGATAGGGATCATTATCGGACTTTTTTGTGCTTATTGCATTACCCGGTTTACCCCGAGAGTACGCGATAGACTTCTAATGCTGTCGAATATGACCTCTAATTTCGCAGGTGTTCCGCTGGCGTTTGCTTATATCATTTTGCTCGGAAATAATGGGGTGTTTACACTCTTATTTAAACAGTGGGGCTGGAGTGTTTTTGCCGATTTTGATCTATATAGCTGGTCAGGTCTAATACTGGTGTATGTATACTTTCAGGTTCCGTTAGCCTTATTGCTTTTGTACCCGTCCTTTTACGGAATCCGTGAGCAGTGGAGAGAGGCAGCGTCTTTACTGGGGGCTGGGCCTTGGCAGTTCTGGAAGACGATTGGCCTGCCTATTCTAACTCCAGCGATCTTTGGCACACTTGGAATTCTTTTTGCTAATGCAATGGGTGCTTATGCCACGGCTTACGCATTGGTTGGCGGAAATTACAATCTGTTGGCGGTACGTATCGGTTCACTGGTTGCCGGAGATGTGGTTACACAGCCACAAATGGGGAGTACGCTTGCTGTTCTTCTTGGTCTGACTACGATTTTGGCGGTTTATCTGAACCATTTAATGGTGCGGCGCGCGGAGAGGTTCGGAACGAAAGCGCTCAGTAAACCGGATGTGAAAACCACAGCTCCCCGGCGTTTATGGACAGCTCGTGAGGAGGTAGGGCAATGAATATACGTAAAGCAGGCTTTGCTCCACGCACCTTCATGCTGCTGCTCATGGTATATTTGCTGCTTCCTCTTTTGGCAACGGGCATTTATGCTTTTGCACAAGATTGGCAGAATACCTTGCTGCCCCGAGCTTGGACCTTGAATTGGTTTGGGGAAATGTTTGAGGATATTCGCTTTCTGGAGGCGCTTTGGACCTCGCTTTATTTATGCCTGATCAGCGTGGTGCTGAGTCTGGCCGTGATGCTGCCAGCTGTTTTTGTCATCACCCTCTATTTTCCGCGCTGGGAGAGCTTTATGAAAGGTATTGTTGTTTTGCCTTATGCGGTGCCTGGTGTTGTGGCTGCGGTAGGTCTTATTCGTACCTATTCCTCTGGTCCTTTTGATATCGCTGGAACAGCGTATTTATTGGTGGGCGCATATTTTGTGGTCATCCTTCCCTATATGTATCAGGGCATTCGCAATAGTCTGTTAACGGTTAATGCCGTAGAACTGCTGCATGCTGCGGAGCTGCTTGGTGCCCGCCGAAGAACGGCCTTCTTGAATGTGATTTTGCCTAATATATGGCCTGGGGTTATCGTCTCTACACTGTTATCATTTTCAGTTCTATTCGGCGAATTTGTTCTTACGAACATGTTAGTTGGCGGACATATTCAGACGATTCAGGTATATCTATATCAAAGGGTTGGTGAAAGTGGACATTTGGCCAGTGCGATTGCGATCTCTTATTTTCTGTTTATTCTAATTCTTTCGATGGTACTAATGAAGCTCGGTAAAAAGATGGGGGGAGGTATTAAGGGATGAATGATTATCTAAAGCTGCAGGGTGTACGCAAAATGTTTGGGAATACCTGTGTGTTAGACAATGTTGATTTGGAGATCCGTGAAGGTGAGCTTGTGACACTGCTAGGCCCCTCCGGTTGTGGAAAAAGCACATTGCTACGCTGCATAGCCGGTCTTTCAGAGCTGGATGGCGGCAGAATTCTTTTGGAAAATAAAGATCTGGGAAGTTTGCCGCCCCGTAAGCGCGAGGTAGGAATGGTGTTTCAGTCTTATGCCTTGTTCCCCAATCTGACGGTGAGCCAAAATATCGAGTATGGAATGAAAATGCGGGGACTATCGAAATCAGCCCGCCATCATCGCTGCGCGGAATTGCTGGCATTGGTCGATCTGGAGGATAAACGGGATGTATATCCGCAGTCCCTCTCTGGTGGACAGCAGCAGCGGGTAGCGCTGGCTCGTTCTCTAGCGGTGCAGCCCAAAGTATTGCTGCTGGATGAACCTTTAAGCGCACTTGATGCTAAGATACGCAAGAATTTACGTGCTGAAATTCGTGATATTCAAAAAAGGTTTAACATGACGACACTATTCGTGACGCATGATCAGGAGGAGGCGCTGATTCTTTCAGACCGCATCTGTATTATGAACGGTGGCCGGATTGTGCAGGATGGCACACCTGAGGGGTTGTACTCCGCACCACGAACAGAGTTCGTTGCCCGGTTTATGGGCAGTTACAATGTATTGACCCGATCAGAAGTGATGACGTTGTTCCGGGGGATAGATAGCATGAAGGACCGCTTTGCTATTCGGCCTGAGGCGGTTACGCTGCTGCATGAGGGCGCGGGACTTCACGAGGTTGCTGCCGGAGTGCAACTGGTGGATGGCATCATTAAATCTGTCTCCGTATTGGGCAATATTATTAGGTGTACGGTAGAGGTGGAAGACATTTGCTTAACGGTTGATCTTTTAAATGACGGACGCTGGCTGAGGCTGGTGGAAGGGGCTAACGTCACCTTGGCTCTGAACCCTTCTGAGCTGCTGCATCTGGAACGAGAGGGAGCGTAATAAGATGACTGAAATGAACAATAAACTTATTGTGGTAGTGTTGGACGGACTTAGATATGAGGCCGCACGTGAATATATGGGGTATATGGAGCATCTGGTGGAGCAGGGGGAAATATCATGTCACCGAGTGAAATCGGAATTACCCAGTCTGTCACGCCCGCTTTATGAAGTGCTTTTGACGGGTACACCCGTGTCCAAAAATGGAATTACGGCTAACCATATTGTGAGACCAAGCCATGAAGAGAGCGTATTCCATCTGGCAGTGGGCGCTAATTTGCGCACAGCTGCTGTCGCCTATCATTGGGTCAGTGAGCTTTATAATTCGGCCCCTTTTGATCCGCTTGCTGATCGCCATCAGCACAATGTGATGAAGCCCATTCAGCATGGCAGTTTTTATTTCGAGGATCACTATCCCGACAGTCATGTGTTTGCCGACGCTGTGTATTTACGGAGTGCCTATGATCCGCATTTCCTATACATTCACTCCATGAATATAGATGACGCCGGGCATCGTTATGGCGGAGAGAGCAAGGAATATGAGTTTTCAGTGCGTAATGCTGACGGTCTGTTGGCCACTGTTTTGCCTATTTGGATGGAACAGGGCTATAAGATTATGATTACGGCAGATCACGGAATGAACGCAAATGGGTACCACGGCGGGATAACTCCTTCCGAGCGAGATGTGCCATTATATACGTTTGGGGTAGATGTATTATCTTCGGAAAAAGAGGAAGAAGTACTGCCACAGCTGCGAATGGCTCCTTTAATGTGCCACTGTTTGGGGCTGGCCCCTTCGGCAGCAATGAGTAAGGAGGGCTTGCCTCCACTTGTGCAGAAGCAATCCCATGACAAAGTGGAAGAACCTTTGCCGTTGGTATGAAATAAAATAATTAGCACGAGAAAAATCATATATTTCAACTAATTAGGAGGTTGTCTATTGAGCGCTTCTAAAGCTATGAAATGGATTACGGGTTCCTGTGAAATTATTTTGGCAATTCCAATCCTGGGTGCTGCTATTGTTATTGGCACGGGGTATTCCGTTCTGGGGTTGATGTTTATTCTACATGTGATTACATTGATTTTATCTTCAAGAGACCGTGAGTCTATCTACGGTTCAGTACTAGGAATTATAACTTCTTTATTGGCATGGATTCCTTTTGTGGGCTGGTTCTTGCACTTAATTACTGGGATTCTGTTGATGGTGAGTGGAGGACAGAAGTCCCGTTATCCTTCGAACCATATCTATCCACAGTGATGTAAAATGACTTCAATACAGCCCAATTCGGACGTTTGTCCGGTTGGGCTGTATTCATGTTATAATGAGGGCACATTTTAGCAGTAAGCACAGAGAGGAGGCGCATCCATATGGAAATAACCGCACAAGAAGTAGCAGAATGGATGGTGAAGGAGATTCGTTTTACGGGTACCTTGCATCAGACGGCGGCGATTGAATATGTGAAAGAGAATTTTGGAGAACAATTTGTATTTGTGAATGAGAACGGCAATGCCTCACTCTCCAAAGAAGTGAAGAAAGCTTTCCGGAAACTCCATGGCGGGAGAATTGCTTGGGATCGAGACGGGTTCTTGTGGGCTTGGACCTAAGTTTGGCGCTTACAAAACATGTACAAACTGTTCAACTTATATAATTAGATAAAAAACGGACCATGCATGTACTGCAATGGCCCGTCTTTTTGCATTCTTTTTAGTTAGATATATTCTGTCATTCCCTGTTCCTTTAGAAGTTCCACGATATCTTTGACTGACTGCGCTTTATCCTTGGGACAGATTAATAGTGCATCCCCAGTATCGGCAATGATGAACCCGTCTACACCAATGGTCGTGATAAGTCTGCCATTTCCATAAATGATTGAGTTATGGGTATCTATTCCCACATGATTTGCTTTTATAATGTTGCCTGCATCATCCGGAGGGAAGATTGAACCCAGTGCATCCCAGCTACCGATATCATTCCAGCCAAATTGTCCGGAAAGCACAACAACTTCATCAGAGCGTTCTAAAATGCCGTAATCAATCGAAATATTCTGAAGCGTTGGGTAGATGGCATTAATAACTTCCTCTTCCTGATCTGTACCCAAACAATCACTGATGGGCAGCATGGTTTTGTAGAGTCGAGGTAGATAACGTTTGAAATTATCAATAATGACAGAGGTCTGCCAAATAAAAATCCCACTATTCCATAGATAATTACCGGATGCCAGATAACTCTGTGCATTCTGAAAGTTTGGTTTCTCTACAAATTCATCTACATCATATACAGCCACTGGGCTTGTCGCAATCGGCGTCTTATCAAAGGCAATATAGCCGTAGCCAGTAGATGGGAAAGTAGGCTTGATTCCGATGGTTACTATCTTGTCTGACTCCATGGCAACAGTACAGGCTTCGTCTAGTGTAAGACGGAATTGTTCCTCATCCGTTATATAGTGATCGGAAGGAAGGACGACCATTAAAGAATTGCCATGAGACTTCTCTATAGATAATGCTGCAAAAAGAATGCTAGCGGCTGTATTTCGCGCCACAGGTTCAATTAGAATATTAGCTTTGAGAACGCTGCTGTGCATAATACTCTCCAACAATACTGCTTGGGTACGATTAGTAACGATAACTGTATTCTCCTGAGGAATAATCCCTTTGAAGCGTTCAATCGTATCGTTTAACATAATGTCGTTGCCACTAATGTTCAGCAGCTGCTTTGGGATTTCTTGTCTGGACAGGGGCCAAAACCGTGTTCCGCCCCCGCCGGCTAGGATCGTAGCATATTTATTCATGATGCATCACCAACCGGGCAATTGTGAAGGATATAATGCTCTCCGAGCCTTGATTCAGGTTGAGCCCCGCCGCATGAATACCGTCATAACAAGCACCAGTCTGCGGATCGATTAGGGGGATTCCCAAGGAATTATGCCCTAGATACCAGTTGTAGCATAATTCTGCCTGCGCAAGATAAGAGGGGTCCTCAAGAACAACAGCTGCTTCCCGGCAGGCCAGCAGCATCTCGCAGGCTTCAATGGGCTGTTCATCATAGGGTGCAGCCAGCCCATCGCGCAGCAGCCAGCCATGGCTGCCGATCGGTTTATAGTAGCCTTTGCTGGAGAAGGTGGTGGAAGCTAGGAAATCCAGGCTTTCCTTGGCGGTCTCCCGCAGGTTTTTATTCCCGGAGATTAGGTAGGCCCGAAGCAGAGCCCAGGGCAGCATGGAATTGCCATAAGTGATGCTGTCCTCGAACCAATTCCAGCCGTGCCCCTTATAGCGGGTATATTGATTATGCAGCCGAACCGCAATATTTTCGATCAGACTCTCAATGGTTGCCCTTGGCAGAAAGGCGGCTTCTTCGGTCGTGTTTTCAGTATGCGGGTATGGAAAAGCATAACCTAATGGGCCGGGTGCTTCGGTAAGATAACTTAAGCCGATGATGGCATAGGCTCCGGCCCGAGGTGAGCCCAAGGCTTCCAGATGCGGCAGTGCCTGATTGATCAAATACCGGCAGGTATTCATCAGGTTGTCAGGCAGGGAAGCTGCATGCGACAAGGCGAACCCTAGTGCCCACAAGGTACGTCCCTGGCAATCTTCAGAACCTTTATCCTCTATAAAGGAGCGGTTATAATCCATGAAATTGCGAAAATTGCCGTCCGCTGTCTGGGAATGATAGATAAAAGAGATATACGTATGAATGAGATCGAGTGCCACGGCATCCCGGGAATTCTCGTACATTAAGACCGCAGCAATCAGGGCGCGGGCATTATCATCGGTAGTGTAGCCCTTGGAACGGTCCGGAACCCCAAACTTGGTATGCTGAAAGATTCCTGTATCGTCCGTAATTCTGCGCAGATAGCCTGGTTTAGACTGTACTGTGGTGGAGGTTTCCATTAAATCACGCTCCGATCAGCTGACGCCGAGCTCTGGATATGGCTGTGGAACAAGGCGGCATAGATTTTGGCGATTTCGTTCCAGCGCATAGTGAGCCCGAGCTTCAACGTGCGGTCTTCCATTGTTTGCACCAGAGCAGGGCTGTTCAGCAAGCGCAAAATGCAGGCTTCCAAGGAAGCAGAATCATGAAAATCAGCCAGTAGACCGCGGCCTTCTGCCAGCATTTCCTGGGCGTAGCGGTAAGGGGTCGACACGATGACCCGGCCATAACCGACTCCGTAGGCCAGGGTGCCGCTGACGGCCTGATCCTTACCCAGATAAGGAGTCACATAGATATCTGACATGACCAAGGACTCTATTACTTCTTCTTGGGTCAGCAACTTATCGACGAATTGGACATTGTCCTGCAAGTCAAACATTTCTACGAGGTCCGTCAGTTTCTGGCGGTAAACTTCCCCGGATTCCAGCTTGACGACCGGATGGGTCTTGCCCCAGACAATGTAAAGTGCTTCGGGATGGCGCTTGACCACGCCGCGCATGGCTTCGATGCTGTATTCAATCCCTTTGCCGGGACTGAGGAAGCCGAAGGTGGAGAGGATCTTGCGGTCTGGATAACCGTATTGTGCTTTAAGGCTGGTGCGTGAGGCTGTGCTAACTTGAGGGACACCGTGATGGATGAATGTGATTTTGGAAACTGGGATCTCATAAATAGTAGATAAATCGGTAAGGGTTGATTCTGCCATCGTCACGACCTGCACGCTACGCTCGGCCAGATATCGGATGATCTGATGCTGCTTAGGGGAGGGCTTGGTCAACACTGTGTGAAAAACAACAACATACGGAATGTTCAAACGTTCGACAAAGGGGAGCAGGTATTCACCGCTTTCTCCGCCGTAGATGCCAAATTCATGTTGGATGACCAACAAATCGGTATCAGAATTGTTGAGGAAATCGGCCGTATCTATATAATCTGCGTAATTATGCTGGTCGATCTGCCGTATTACCTGCTGATCGTAAGCGTAGGTTTCATTGTTGTTTATGGCAATAATCCGGGGCGGGTTAAAGCCGGGAAGGTGGATAAGTTCATCTAGCAGATCCTGTGTGAACGTGGCGATACCGCACTCTCGCGGCAGACTGGTTCCCAGGAACACGATGTTGTGATTACGGACTGTATTTTTCATTCAAAGAGCCTCCCTAATGGTCTTGCGATTGGTCTGGATACAAAAAAAGAAAATAAAGAAGACTCTATTTTCTGAATAGGGAAAGGTATTTGGTTTTCTAAAATTAGAAATGTTGCAAATTATTTCCTAATCCAACTGTAACATGACCGTTTTATCTTGTCAATTCGATTGACGCCTTGGGGTTAGTACGGATATATTATTGGAGGAGGTGTATGAATGCCAGTCATACGCAGTAAACTGAGTGAGGTCATGGAGAGGCATGATCCGAAATTATCGATCCGCAAGCTTGCTAAAGAGATCAATTACCATTTTGATTCGGTACGCCGAATGTATAAGAATGAGATGGTGCAGTATCCAAGGGATCTGTTGCTAAAATTATGTGTATACTTTAATGTCCAGCCCGGCGAGCTGATTGCCATGGATGCGGAAGACAACGATTGGGTGATCGATCGTTCAAATGATTATGAGGAGGACGGCGATGACAAGGAACCCGGCACAGACAGCCACCTGTAAGCAGCTTCTGGATACATATCATGCCGGACGCGGTACAACCACTGTAAATAAATTGACGTTCACCGGTGTTGGGCACCGGGATGTCTATAATATAACCGCCCCGTTTATGTATAACGGGGAAGAGGTACTAATGGGAAGAGTTGAGGAACGGGACAGTGAGTTCTCTCAAGTCTTCTTTTTTACATGCCATGATGGGGTTTGGAGACCTCGTGCGCATACGCATACGTACAATTTACAGGACCCGTGCTGGACCCGGATCAGGGGGGAACTTATTGTGGGCGGGGTGGAAGTGATTACGGCAGCGGATGATCCGCATCGGATTATCTCCTGGGTGACCCAGTTCTACCGGGGTTATCACATCGATTCTTTGACCCACTTTTCTTCAGGCCCCGGCACGATGAAGGATATCCGGCTTATCGAGCTTGATAATGGCAGTGTAGGCGTATTTACCCGGCCGCAGGGCGAACGGGGTGGGCGAGGGCAGATTGGGTTCACAGTGATTCCTTCGCTGGACGAACTGAATGAGCAGACCTTTATTGATGCCGAGGTGCTACAGGATCAATTCGTGCCCGAAGAGTGGGGTGGAGCCAATGAAGCTCATCTGCTGCGGGGTGGGAAGGTGGGCGTGTTGGGCCACATTGCTTGCTTCGATAGCGCCGGAAACAAACACTATTATGCCATGGCTTTTTCGCTGAATCCTGAGACTTATAAGGCAACTCCGGTCAAAATAATAGCAGTCCGCAGTGATTTTCCGGCGGGCCCGGGCAAGCGCAAAGAACTGGAGGATGTCATCTTCAGCGGTGGCTTGAAACGTCTTGGAGGAGGCCGGGCGGTATTGTCTGTAGGGGTGAGTGACGCAGAAGCGTATCAGATTGAGATCGCGGACCCGTTTGACGAATATGAATCCTAGCGTTCTTTCAGTTGGTTTGACTAGATTATATGGTCATGTTACACTTAGTGTGACAAGAATTTATGGTCAAAGAGAGCGGGAAACCCAATGAATAAGTTTATTCAATTCAACACACGTAAGACTGACACCAAGTCCAACATCAATCAGGCGCGTAAGCAAGGACGTATTCCGGCTGTATTATATGGTATTGGTAAAGAGACTCTGACGTTGGAAGTGAATGAAAAAGAACTTCTGGACATTCTCAAAAAGAATCCGCGCGCAATTCTGCAAGGTAAGGTATCGGAAGATCTAGAGGTTCCGGTCGTGGTTCAGAACATTCAGAAGGATACCCTGTCCGGCAAAATTCTGCATATTGATTTTCAACATGTAAATATGAAAAAGAGCATGGACAGCAAGGTGACTATTCATTTTGCAGGTGAAGCCGTAGGTATTAAAGCAGGCGGTACGCTTCAGGTTGAAATTTATGAAGTGGAAGTTCGCTGTATGCCTGAAGATCTTCCTACCTCCATGGAAGTGGATATTAGCGGATTGGATATTGGCGACCAATTGCTTGTCTCTGATCTGATCTTTAAGGACGGGATTGAAGTGTTGACCGAACCGTCAACCGTAATGATCCAGATCAAGACCGTGCATGAAGAAGAGGAAGAAGAAGCGGTAGTAACTCCAGCCTAAACCTATATTTTTATATAAAAAAGCAAGTTTCCAGTGAAGAGGAAACTTGCTTTTTTTTGCGTTGAATCATACAGGAACTTCTCGTTGGTCTTTTGACATAGGAGAACTGCATAGCGGGCAGGGCTTTGAGGTTAAATGATCCTCAGCTCCGCCAGCTTTCATGCGTGTCCAGCCAGGACAGGTATTGCTGGTACAATTCCATACTGGAACGACATGGGTTCTTGTCGCAGTTGTGCGACTGGTAGGTAAGGATCTTGTTGTTACTGTTCTGCTCACCGTAGTCGTTGCTGTGGAAGAAACAGCAGAGCGGAAGGCTGATAACATGAAGCGGGAGACCTCTGCTTTTTTGCCCCGATGCCTCGCAGGTGAACTGATAAATAGCTCTTCCCGGGCTCTAGTAACAGCTACGTAAGCCAGTCTTCGCTCCTCTTCCAGGGCAGCCAAGCTTGAACTTCCGCTATTTGCAGCGGCCAGCTTGCGGTCCTTGAGCCGGTCGCCCTCCAGTGCGGAGCTATGCGGAAGAATTCCTTCAGAGGCTCCAATCAAAAAGACCACAGGAAACTCTAAGCCCTTGGATTTGTGAATGGTCATAAGCGCGATCCGATTCCCTTGTTCTTTGGTACCCGGCTGACGATTATGTTCATTACGTTCCGTAACATTATCTATGAAATCCAGAAAGGCAGGGATACTATCAAATCGCTCTGCAGACGATTCTAGTTCATCTAGCATTTCTTTTAACGTCTCGCGATGTAAGGTTGCTTGATGCCGCTCATTCGCTTCGATGAAATAATCGTAGAATTGCGTGCGGATCTGGCGAATCGCTTGGACTGGGGTTAACTCGCGCATATTGCGAATTAGATCCAGCCGCTCTCTAAGCTTAGTGCCCTTGAAATCCTCCATGCCGGGCATGGACAACAGATGGATTAGTGGGCCTTGCTTTGGTTGTCTGGCTTCCATCTGCCGGATGTGATTCATACCTTTTTCACGGTTCATATATAGAGTAGGCAGGATGTTCTCCATAGCGGCAAAATTCCGCCGATTCACGGAGAGACGCATATGATCCACGACCGGGGAAATTAGCCAGTGTTCGTACAGTAATTGGCCTTCTCCATAATCAATATAGGGAATATCGCGTAAAAGAAGTAATTCCAGAACGGCCCGGTTGCTGCTGGACGCTCTATATAACATGGCGAAGTCGCTATATTCTCTTTTGCCGCTCGAAACCTCGTTTAAAATATGCTCAACCATCTGCTCAGCTTCCTCGTCTGCTGTCTGCGGACGCATATACCGGGGCTGACTCCCGCTGCCTTTGGCAGCTTGCAGGGTTTTGGAACGCCGGCGCGTATTGTGCCGGATAATACCGTTGCCGAGCCCGACTATAGCTGGACCAGAGCGGTAATTAATATCAAGTGTAATAACCCTTGCTCCCGGGTACAGCTTCTCGAATTCCAGAATGAATTCACTGCGTGCCCCGTTGAAGGAATAAATCGTCTGGTCATCGTCGCCAACTACCATCAGATTATGCTGCGGGTGAGCAATCATTTTGACTAACTCATACTGCAAGGCATTGGTATCCTGGAACTCATCCACCATCACGTATAGATATCTCATCTGCAATTCCTGCAAAAGCGTTGGACGCTCCTTCAGCATCCGATAGGCGATTAAGAGGACATCATCGAAGTCGATTTTGAAATTGTCTAGTTTCCATTGTTCGTAGATTTCCAGAATGGATTTCATTTCTTTTTCAGCGGTGGTTCCTTCAGGCAAGCCTTCTACGGTACCCATGTTCATCTTGCAGGAAGAGAGCAGGGAGAGTAGCGTTTCCGGTGGATAGGCATCTTTAGGTAGCCCGAGCTCACGCATGATTTGTTTCAACAGAATGTGCTGGCGCCGCGTCTCACTGAAAATTTCTTGCTGCAATCCTTGTCTGCGCAAGAAAAATAAGAAAAAGGAATGAAACGTGCGGGCCTGCAGCCGCGCGACGTCCGCTGGGCCTACTCCCGGTAATAGGGCGATCCGCTCGCGCATTTCCGCCGCAGCTTTACTCGAAAAAGTCAGCAATAGCAGCTGACTTGGCGAGACGCCGCGCACGGACAACAAATAACCGGTTCTGCAGATCAGAACCGAGGTTTTGCCGGAGCCTGCGCCGGCCAGTGTTAGAAGCGGCCCTTTATGATGCCGTACCGCAGAAATCTGCGGACGGTTGAGCAGGATGCCGCCTTCTTCCAGCCTGCGGAAATAAGCGGAGTCCTCATCCTCTCGCTTCACCAGTTCTTGGCTTGTCTGCGCTGAGGCCACAGCCGCTTGCGGGATCCGCTCACCAGTAGCTCCCAGCGGGATAGTATGAAATAAAAGCTTATTCAATAGATTCACCTTCATTATTTCTGTATAGAGTAGTGATCTCAACAAACCTAGTTCTATGATGTTTGAGTTCATCTTAAAATGTGCCGAAAATTTAGCCAATCTACAATATACCATCCCAAGCTTTTTGCTGCACAGGAAAAGTGTTGGATATTGAGCCAGTAAAAATCTGGGGATTGGTGTGGGAGTGGGACACAACGGTGGTATAAATCCCGTAGATAGGTAGGGTTGTGGCTGCGCGGACGGAATGTACGGTATAAATCCCGCAGATTGGCTGGAAAGTGGCTGCGCGGGTGAAATGTACGGTATAAATCCCTTAGATAGGCTGGATTGTGGCTGCGTGGGTGAAATGTACGGTATAAATCCCGTAGATTGGGTGGAAAGTGGCTGCGCGGGTGAAATGTACGGTAAAAATCCCGTAGATTAGCTGGAATGTGGCTGCGCGGACGGAATGTGCGGTATAAATCCCGTAGATAGGTAGGATTGTGGCTGCGTGGGCGGAATGTACGGTATAAATCCCTTAGATAGGCTGAATTGTGGCTGCGTGGGCGAAATGTACAGTAAAAATCCCGTAGATTGGGTGGAAAGTGGCAGTGTCGGCGGAATGTGAGGCATAAATCCCGCAGATTAGCTGGATCGTGGCTGCGCGGGTGAAATGTACGGTATAAATCCCGTAGATAGGCTGGAATGCGGTTGCGCGGGTGGAATGTACGGTATAAATCCCGTAGATTAGCTGGAATGTGGCAGTGTCGGCGGAATGTGAGGCATAAATCCCGCAGATTAGCTGGATTGTGGCTGCGCGGGCGAAATGTACGGTATAAATCCCTTAGATAGGCTGAATTGTGGCTGCGCGGGTGAAATGTACGGTAAAAATCCCGTAGATTAGCTGGAATGTGGCTGCGCGGACGGAATGTGCGGTATAAATCCCGTAGATTAGCTGGAATGTGGCTGCGCGGACGGAATGTGCGGTATAAATCCCGTAGATAGGCTGGAAAGTGGCTGCGCGGACGGAATGTACGGTATAAATCCCGCAGATTAGCTGGATTGTGGCTGCGCGGGCGGAATGTACGGTATAAATCCCGCAGATGGGCTGAAATGTGGCTGCGTGGACGGAATGTGCGGTATAAATCCCGTAGATTAGCTGGAATGTGGCTACGTGGGCGGAATGTACGGTATAAATCCCGTAGATTGGCAGGAATGTGGCTGCGTGGGCGGAATGTGCGGTATAAATCCCGCAGATTAGCTGGAATGTGGCTGCGTGGGCGGAATGTGCGTTATAAATCCCGCAGATTAGCTGGATCGTGGCCGCGTGGGCGGATTGTACGGTATAAATCCCGTAGATTAGCTGGATCGTGGCTGCGTGGGCGAAATGTACGGTATAAATCCCGTAGATTAGCTGGATCGTGGCTGCGTGGGCGAAATGTACGGTATAAATCCCGTAGATTGGCAGGAATGTGGCAGTGTCGGCGAAATGAGAGGCAAAAATGCCCTAGAAAAGGATGAATCCGCCTCCGTAAGCGAAATGAGAGGCATATTCGCCCTACTAAAGGGCGCTGGGTGCAGGTCTGTTTCTATTTTTATAATATAAAAATTTCCGCCCCGCGCATCGCAGACTTGTCCAGCGCACATTTGCCACTCTCCTGAACAATTCTGTGATGCCCATTCCCTTTTCCTATCATGCTCATATCCTAAAGCAAAAACATGATATGGAGATGACCCTATGCCCTCGCCCAGTAAGGTCCGCATCAGACATGCCGTTACTATAGACGTACTGATTCCCGCGATTGAAAAAGATTTACAGACCCTTCCCCATGTGATTGACGCTGTTAGAAAGCATGTTAAGCATCCCATCGGCCGGATATTAATTGTTGCTCCCAAAAAGAAACGGATGATTGAGTTCTGTCGCACAAAAGGCTGTACCTTTATTGATGAGAATACGGTGCTGCCGATTACGAAAAAAGACATTCATTATCGCTCACGCACCTGGGAACGTTCCGGCTGGCTATTCCAACAGCTGCTGAAGCTGAATGGCGACAAGCTCTGCACGGCGGATTATTTTCTGGTTATTGATGCCGATACCGTTCTGATCACCCCCCACCGTTTTCGGGCGGACGGCAAGACACTCTTTTACAGCCGGAACTGGAGCCAACCACAGTATTTTGTAACCTATAGGAAACTCATGGGCCGCAAGGTGACCGCAAAATCGTCATTTGTGACCCATTATATGCTGTTTGAACGCAGTCAATTGGCTCAAATGAAAAGAGAGATAGAAGCAAAACACCAAATGCCTTGGTATCGAGCTATTTTACACAGTATGAACCGTTCCAAGCAATTTGCCTTTTCTGAATTCGAAACCTATGCCAATTACCTGTATTCGAAGAATCGCGAGGGAATGAAGATTCAAAAAGCGCGTAATAAAGGTCTCCATATGAATGCAGGACAGCTATCCAAGCAGAGAGTGAATCAGCTGGCTGAGAAGTATAGATCATTGTCTTTTCATAAACGAAAGGGGTATGTGAGGACACCGGGGGCTAAATCCAGCGCAGGGGGGCGATAGGATTGCAGATCGTACTCCTTTCAGGGGGATCGGGGAAGCGGTTATGGCCGCTATCAAATGAGATCAGGTCTAAAGCTTTTTTAAGGCTGCTTCCAACAGAAGCTGGCGGTGTGGAGTCGATGATCGAGCGGGTATGCAGAGGGCTGGAAGAAGTAGGCTTGTTGGATTCAAGCTGCATTGTGACTCATCGCAGTCAGGTGGAGATTACTCGCAAATCCGTTGGTGCTCAAGTCCCTTTATTAGCGGAGCCGCAGAAACGGGGGACTTTTACTGCAGTAGCTCTGGCGGCGAGTTATCTGCATTCTGTGAAGGGGATGGACTCAAAAGAGATCGTAGTGGTCATTCCGGTGGATTCGTATGTGGAGACTTCTTTTTTTAAGCAGCTTCATCAATTTCCTAGTGTACTTGCCGAATCACAAGCAGATATTGCTTTGATTGGTGTTTTACCTGAATTTCCTTCTACACAGTTCGGTTATATTCTGCCTGGTGAAGGGTCAGGGGTAGGAGGGACGTCTTTTTTAAATGTTGAGCAGTTTGCAGAGAAACCGAACGAATCGACAGCGGCTGAGTTCATTTCTCAGGGAGGACTGTGGAATTGCGGCGTGTTTTCCTGCTCATTAGGATATTTGCTCTCAAGTATGAAGGAACGGAATCTTCCAGTAGATTACATGGAATTTATGGAGCATTATGATCAATTGCCAGAACGAAGCTTTGACTATGAGGTGCTGGAACACACGCGGCGTGCGGTAGTCATCCCTTATATTGGGGTATGGGCGGATATTGGCAGCTGGGATGCGCTTGTTCCCCATTTGCAAGGAACGGTGATTGGCGAGGGGAGTATCTCAGAGGATTCAAAAGGTACCCATTTGATCAACGAACTCTCTTGTCCTGTGCATATCATCGGCGCTCCTGGTTTAATCGTGGCGGCAGGGCCAGATGGTATATTGGTTGCTGGGATAGAGCAGGCAAAACGAATTAAGCAGAAGCTGGAGGGCCATGCAGCGAAGCCGATGATTGAAGAAAAACGCTGGGGCACCTCACGCATTTTGGACTTCTCTCGCACGGCAGCCGGTATTGAGGTTACGACCTCAAAAATAACCATTTTGGCAGGTGAGCACACCAGCTACCATTTTCATCGGCATACTAAAGAAGTTTGGTCTTTTCTTTCTGGGAATGGAGAATACCGGATGAATGGCCATCTTCATGCGGTTGCCGCCGGGGACACGGTCACGATTCCTGCTGGTACGAAGCATGGGCTGCGGGCCATTACAGCGCTCGAATTGATTATCATTGAACTGTTGGAATTTCCTGAGGTGGATGACTACGTACGAGTGTCTGCCGAATGGGAGGGGGAGGACAGCTTCCTTGATGATTTGGGATAAATGGAAAGGTAGTTCGCTTTAACCCGGAGGCTGCTATAGATATGGATAGATTGCGTGGCTGAAGTGAAATAGATGTATTCAGTGCAACTATTTCGTGGAGTAGCGAATGTCTTGCGATTTAGATGTAGTTTGTACAGTTAAAAATCGCGAATTTTTGCGTTTTGAATAGATTTGCTGAATATAAGTGTACAGAGTGCAATTAAATCCGAATTAGCGCCTAAAAGAGGGCATTTAACTGTACGAAGTACAACTAATTCTTGAGAGGGACGGGGGATGCAATAGGCACGCCACAAGCTAAACCTAAACCTAAAGTGTAAATGAGAGACCCCTGCCTAACAAAAATAAACCCACAAATAGCACCGTGAGCAGAACTGCCCACGATGCTATTTGTGCATTCACTGCTTTATACAGAAATTATTCTTTAGAATTTCTATTCAAAAGATGCTCAATTCCTGCCGCGACTCCGTTTTCCTCATTGCTGGTGGTAATGAATTCCGCCATTTCCTTAAGGATTGGCGCAGCGTTAGCCATAGCAATCCGGTAGCCGGCCTTCTCGAACATCGGCTGATCGTTATAACTGTCGCCCATGACAGCTACATCCGCTAGCGAGATACCATAATGGTCAGCAAGCATGGTTACACCGGAGCCTTTGTTGGCCTCTTCATGGTTAATCTCGATATTATTCACATGGGAGGCGGTGATAATTAAGCCCGGAATAGCCGCGAAGCGGGTGGAGGCTTCCTTGAGCAGCTCTCGGTTTAGAGAAAAAGCCAATGTTTTATAAATAACATTTTCCTCCTTGCTCCACACCTCTTCCATACTCTCCACATAGGTTACCGCTGCTTGTTGAAACTGTTGATCGATCATTGCTTTCAGCAGCCAGCTGACTTCTTCAGGAACTTCTTCATCGCTTAGTGCAGATAATTTCTCTAACCGTACACGTTTGTTCAGCTCTACATAAACGTTATCCTCAGTGTAAACCTCGTAATACAAGTCCGGAATTTCGTTCATCCAGCGCAGAGCGGGAATGATGTCCGCTTTATTCAGCGGCGTGCTTGCCGCGAGGGTGCGATCAGATAATGTGACGACTGCGCCATTTAGACTGACTACAGGACATTCCAGATCCGCTAGCCGAAGCTGACGTTCTGCATCCATAAAAGAGCGCCCTGTAGCAATGATAACAATGTGACCTAGTTTCTGAGCTTTTATAATAGCTTCGCGGTTTTTTGGACTGATGTTTCCTTCTTCGTTCAGTAATGTTCCATCCATATCTAAAGCAATCAGCATATTGTATGAGCTCCTTTTCCAGGTAAAGTGGTACTTTTTAAGGGGTATTGAAACGTTACTTGTATCTTATCATTAATATTCTGAAAACCAAAAACCATTTTCATGCAACTGTACAATAATGAACGTCCAACAGGAGATAAAAGGTTTTTACAGTATATTTTTAGAAAATAGTTCAGTCGTGGTACAATAGTTGTCAAACTAACCGACTAGCCGAATCTATCGTCAGCTTATGTTCGAGGAACGTGACCGACGGTATTTTTCCTGCGTAAGGACATCGGCAGCTGCTTATGTAAAGGGGACTATTTATGAGATCCAAAAACTTAGCCACCATGTCACTCGCCTTTATGGCATGTGGGTTTCTGATTACACTGTTTCTACCTGAAAACCTTGCCGTGATTCTACTGAGAGGTGGTTTCGAGGCCGGTTTGGTGGGGGGGATTGCCGACTGGTTCGCGGTAACGGCGTTGTTCCGCCATCCGATGGGATTACGTATTCCACATACCTCACTACTGCTCAAGAATCGCGATAAGATCATCCAATCACTAATCACCGCGATGGAGACTGAGCTTCTTAACAAGGAAAGCATTGAGAACAAGCTGCGTAAGTTTGGCTTTATATCAATGGGCTCCAAGCTGCTGACAAAGTTTTTTAGTAAAAAGAAGGCAAGAGTACAAATATTGGAGCAGCTTGGCGAATTCGTGTCTCGTCTTCCGGTAGAGAAGGCAGTACCGTTTCTGCAAAAGGCAGCCTCCGAATATGTTCGTGAAGCTGAGCTTGGCGCTGCGGCCGATAAAATAGTTACTAAATTAATGAATGACGGTAAAGATGTAGCTGCTCTGGACTATGCGCTGGAAGGGGTATCTAATTGGAGCGGACGTCCTGAAACGAAAGCTATGCTTGGCAAGATCGCCAGCGAGAAATTGGCTGAAGTGAAGCTTGGCGGACTTAAAGGCATGGCCTTTCAGGCTTTTGTCGGGTTTATGGATGCAGATATGCTTGGTGAAATGCTGCAAGGTATGTTGCAGTCCGGTATCCGCGATTTTCGGGAAGAGGATAGCCCATACCGTGAAGAGATTATCCGTGAGATTCGAGTGGCCCTGTTCCAGATTGTTAATGATGAGGCTAGACTGGCTTCATTAAAAGAATGGGCACTAAATGAGCTTGAAGGCGAAGCGGCAACCGTATTTCTGCATACGCAATTGGAGAACATTCGCAGCAAAGCAATTTCCCTACTGGAAGAAGATCGGGCGGCTGGCGGACGCAAGCTGTTCACGTTATATACCCTGCTTGTACGTCGTATTGGCAAGGAACAAGAATGGATCAGCAGCTGGGAGGAGCGGATTCGCGCTTCATTAATTGCCTTTGTAGAGGCTAACCACTACAGAATAGGTCTTTTGGTAAAAGAGAATCTGGACAGCATGGATGACGCTAGTCTAGTGAATATGCTGGAAGATAAAGTGGGTAAAGATCTGCAATGGATTCGTGTGAACGGAGCTTTATGCGGGTTTGTCGTAGGGCTTGTGCTTACAGTTATTCAATTGATTTGAATGAAACTTACCTATGTAATGTAAAATTCACAAAAAAAGCAGAGCAGCGATTCTCCCGTGTTGGAGGATCGCTGCTTTTTGTTGTTGCTTATGGCCTGTCTGCATCGTGGAGTAATAATCCTTCTCTGAGGCTTACGGACCCATATGACGTTATTTGTTAGTTTTGACCCTTGGAACATGTTTGCGGACTCCACTGAAGTTATTCCTATGGATGCGTTCATATTGGGCATTTTTCATGCCAATAGTGGTTATAGGGTCCTTTAGCATTGCAAATGTGGGATAAAGCTGCGTTTGGGGTCAGCTGTGTCCGATAGCTACCTTTTATACGCATATATGACCTAATTCAATCGGAGATTGGTGTTTGTTTAGCTCAAGCAAACACCAAAAAGAAGGGAACCCAGCAGCCAGTTGATGGCTTATGGGCCCCCCTACTTTTCTTGAGTCTACAATTGCATTCCGCCTGCAAGAGTTCTGTACGCCTGCTGTGGTGATGTAGAAGCTTGGTACAGCTGTTCTAAATGGTTTGCTGTACGCAACCAATTGAAGGCTTCAAGCGCATCTGTTCTCCCTTGTGATCCGATGGTAACTGCCAATTGTGGATTGCGGGCTATCCGCAGCAAATGTCGGGCAAAGGGTAAAGCCTCGCGATATCGTTCTACCAGATAACCGTTATGGCCAGAGGCGACAATCTCTCGGATTCCCCCATTATTAGAAGCGATAACAGGTAGACCGGAGGCCATAGCTTCTACATTAACAAGCCCGAAGGATTCATGATTCTGGGAAGGGCATACAAAGCAGTCTGCTGCCTGATAAAGGGTGTGAATATTCTCATGAGCTACATTTCCTAGAAAAGTAACCGACACTCTCAGCCGCCGTGCAAGTAGCTTCAACTGCCGTATGTACGACGGTTTGCCCTTGCCTGCGATGACGAGATGAGCGGGGAGGTGTTTGTTTAAATGCGACATAGCACGTATTAATATAGGCACTCCTTTGCGGGGTATAACCCGACCAACGAACAAAACGGTAAAGGTCTGCGGAAGTCTGTAAAAACTACGAAGCTGTTGTTTTTCAGATGTCTGCACAGGGGTAAACCGATCAAGATCGGCTCCCAATAAGACAATGTGAATCCCTGTGGTCAGTTGAGGGAAGCGGCGATCCAATCTTCGCTGTAAGGAGTGGCTGTTGGCAATGATCAGATCTGCTTTTGCCAAGGCATTTGCCACTTTATCTGTACCCGGTGTGAAGGTAAGAGAGTGCAGGAACAGAAATACCGGGATATGAGGAAGCTGTTTCTTTACAGCAGACATAAGATGGGGGCGATTATCAACCTGAATGATATCAAAGGATTCTTTCTGAATGTATTCTAATACCGAAGTAAGATAATGGGCTGGGGTGCTTGCGGGCAACCGGATAATTCTGACCTGCTCCAATATAGTGGCAGCAGGTAGTCCAGGTAACTTCCGACTTACAATGGTTACCTTATGTCTCTCCGCGAGCCTTCTGGCAATGGCCCAAATGCAGATTTCTACTGAACCGTCTCCCGGAACTGGGAACTGCTCCGGTGCAATGATACAAATGTGCATGGTTCACGCCTCCTTTTATCCGCTAATGGATATCCTCTTCCACCATATGCAACACAGTAAACAGTAGATACATCCGAAAGCGGAGAGGGCGTTTCACTCATGCCATTTGTACAGTTGCAGCATAAAATACTAAGGCTTACTAAGGTCGTGATTATTTTCTGAGGGACAGGGGAGAGGACAGTTGGGAAAGAAGTTAAAGTCTGCATTGACCAGCAAATGGATTAAAACCAAGGTGCTCATGCGAAGCACTGAAATTTCACCGTTGATTCCCGAAACAGTAAAATTCAGTAAAGTCAATCTGAAAGCTATGCTGCTGAAATATGGAATGGTTTATGTCAAACCAGAATACGGTACCTATGGCAATGGTGTGATGAAGGTTGAACAGAGTAGAGAGACTTATGGAACAGAATACAAGTACCAAAGTGGAACAAGACTTAAGACTTTTAGAACCTTCGACGCCTTCCATTTATCCTTAAAGAAAGCGACGCGTGGACGTAGTTACCTGATCCAGAGAGGAATAGTATTGCTAAAGCACGGGAAACACCGCTTTGATATCCGTGTGATGGTCCAGCTCAGCCCGCAGGGCAAATGGGAAACTACCGGTCTGATTGGTCGGGTAGCTGAGAAAGGTAAGATTGTTACCAACTATCATAGCGGCGGCAAACTAACTGCTATGGAAAAGCTGCTGTCTCCTTATCTGAACGAAGCTCAGCAAGCGCAAATGCTTAGGATACTGAGAAAGCTAGGAGAAGATACCGGACGTTTCTACCATAAGAAATATCCTGGGTTTAGACAGATTGGTGTCGATGTAGGATTGGATAGATCCATGACGCCTTGGATTATTGAAGTGAATACTAGTCCGGACCCATATATTTTTAAACATCTTTCTGATAAAAGCATGTACCGCAAAGTAATGGCTTACCGCAGAGCGAATGAGAAGAAAAAAAATACTAAATGATCTGTTTCCTCGTATTAGCAATGACAACAGAAATCTTTTGTTCTAATTCTATGATCTTTTGCTTGTGCGTTGCGATTTGGCGGTAACCCGAGACGAGTGAGGACAGAGACTGAGTGGTTAATGTAAGGTTTTGCTTGCGAATTGCTGCTTTGAAGTCACTCCAATCTGCGGAAATCCGTTTATTCAATGAGGTGACTACGCTTTTGTTAGATTTAATTGAGACTTGTGGGCTATCAATGCCAGACAAGGTTTTGCGGGCATAGGT
The DNA here is from genome assembly GCF_038008505.1 of Paenibacillus sp. FSL H7-0735. Lineage (NCBI taxonomy): Bacteria > Bacillati > Bacillota > Bacilli > Caryophanales > Paenibacillaceae > Paenibacillus > Paenibacillus sp. FSL H7-0735. The sequence continues at coordinate 412,258 of NZ_JBBOZH010000001.1, forward strand.
TATCTTTCGGGTACGTGTCTGTTTGGCTGCATTCAACTGATTCTGTTTTTCGCTAATCTCTTTGCGAGCCAACTGAACCAGGACCTTCATAGCATCGCCTTGGGCTTGTAGTACGGTATTCAAAGTCTTATTTTTAAGACCCTTGGCGATCTTGATACGTTTATTAAGCGCATTGTATTGGTCGAATAAGGGCTGATAGTGCTGTTTACAGCTCTTAACGGTGACCTCCAGCTGAGCTACGGCTTCTAAATCAATCTCTTTAATTTGCTTACGTACCGCAATCAGTGTTTGCTCATTGTTATAGTGAAGGGTTCGGATCTGCTCCTCACGGTTATTGTATTGCATCTTTAAAGTAGATAATTCATTGTACAGATTAGTCATCTTCATCCTTGCAGGAGCCTCGGCAGTGGCAGCTGTTAGATCAAAAGCCGCTTGAATTGAGGGCGTTAATTCAGTCGTTGCTGCAGCAAAAGCTCTTGTTGATGTGCTTAACGATAGCAGGATCACCAGTAGTAGTAAGGGGAATGACTTTAGTGCGTTCATTGATTCGCTCCTCCTTTTGTCCGTATTCCTGAAGACAACAAAAAAGCACCCGTAGCAAAGGCAAAAGCCTTTATTACGGGTGCTTCCATCGTAATAGGTCACGAACGATATATTTATTGTTAAATATAAGTTGTTTATTTGCTTGCGTCAATAATTTAAATTTAAATATTTCCAATTTAAAATAATGCGCTAGACATTTCTTTCCCCAGTTCTCTTATCGTATACTGACATAAGAAGGTATGAGAGCTTTAGCGCTAGCAACAAAGGAGGTCTGGCTTAAATGGGCAGCTCGGTAGAATTTAACGCAATTCTGGATCATGCATTTATGAGGTCTCCAGAAGGAATGGCCGTACTGTTTTCGAATAACGGCAATTTCAACTGGATAAAAGTCAATCCGGCTTTTTGCAATCTACTTGGCTTTACGGAAGCCGAGTTTCTTGCCGGGGCTCTTTTTACAGAATCGGAAAATAGAGAGGCACATTCAAAAGAGCTCTCCTATAGAGTGGTAATGGATGAGCTTCAGAAATCGCCAGCGGGCAGCTGGAAGAAGGAGCATTGTTTTTTAAACAAAGAAGGTCAACCCGTCTGCCTGTTTCTCATGTTCTCTGGGTTAGGAGCAGAAGAAGGACAAGCCCCTTCATATATTATAGTATATGCCGAGGATATTACGGAACTAAAGATCGCAGCTCAGGAAACGGTGGATCATCGGGATCAGCAGCAGCAAATGGAAGAACAAATTCGTCAAAGTGAACGCAATTATAGATTAATGTCCGAGAATTCACTGGATTTAATCTCGCGTCATGCGGTCAAAGACAGTATTTTCTTATATTGTTCTTCGGCTAGTCGTACCCTGCTTGGTTATGAGCCTGAAGAGATGGTTGGGACAAGCGCCTATAATTATCTCCATCCGGATGATCTAGTTATGATGCAAGGTTTAATGGAGCAGAGCCGCAGCTCTGGCGTTATTCCGGCTGTAGCTTACCGCTACCGCCATAAGAACGGCACCTATGTCTGGTTCGAGTCGAGCAGTCGTTATACCTATGATGATGAGGGAAATATCATGGAGATTATAGCGATTGGACGGGAAATTACGGAGCGTAAGCAGTTCGAGTTCAAGCTTAAGGAGAGCGAGCAACGGTATAAATCATTGTTCGAATACAATCCATCTGCTGTGTACTCTATGAATTTGCATGGAGATTATTTGACCGCCAATGCGAATTTGGAGAAGTTGACCGGGTATTCGCTGGAGGAACTGATCGGAATGTACTTTGGCCCCATTGTGCATGAGAAGGACATAGAGAAGACGTTGTATCATTTTAACTTAGCCGCCCAAGGTTATCCTCAAAGCTATGATCTAACGCTTATTCATAAAGACGGACACTTTGTAGAAATTAATACTACCAATATTCCGATCATTGTAGATGACCAAGTAGTGGGTGTGTATGGGATTTCCCGTGATATTACAGAGCGCATCCGTTATACAGAACAAATTGAGAAGCTTAGCAATGAGTATACCCTTATTTTAAATGCGGTTTCAGAAGGCATCTTTGGACTCGATATGGAGGAGAAGGTGACGTTCATTAACCCTGCTGGTTTGCAAATGCTGGACTATGAACATGATGAAATTATGGGCCATCCTTATTTGGATCATATTCAGCAAATAGCGCTTGATGGGAGCCATTATCGGCCGCAGGAATCTCCACTGATGAAGGCTATTAAGTCAGGTGTATCTTATCAGAGTAATGATGCGGTCTTGTGGCGTAAGGACGGTTCTAGCTTTCTTGCGGAATACCAGGTAACCCCTCTGTTTGATAAGGGGGAGCCGAAAGGTGTTGTTGTAGTGTTCCGGGACATCACGGATGAGAAGGAAATTATTCGTGCGAAGGAATCTGCGGAAAAAGCAGACCAGGCTAAGTCTGAGTTCTTAGCTATTATGAGCCATGAAATCCGTACACCGATGAACGGAATTGTAGGGATGACGGATCTCCTGGCGGAAACGGAGCTTGATGAAGAACAGCTTGGATATACAGACATTATTAAGGAGAGCAGCAGCTCGCTCCTATCTATTTTGAATGAAATACTGGATTACAGCAAAATTGAAGCCGGAAAAATGATGATTGTAAATGAGCCCGTGCAGCTTCAAGCCGTATTGGACAGCGTAATCGATCTATTTACAGCTAAGGCTTTGGAGAAAAATATTCAGTTATCATGCAGCATGGCACCTGGAGTGCCGCCACTGATTATGGGCGATGCCGGGCGGTTGCGTCAGGTATTGGTCAATCTGGTCAGCAATGCAATCAAGTTTACAGATCGGGGCAGCATCAGTATTTACGTAGAGCAGAAGCTGTCCGCAGATCAAAAGAAATTAACTTTGAAATTTAATGTTAGAGATACGGGGATCGGCATTCCTATTGAGAAGCAGCATCGGCTGTTTCAGTCCTTCTATCAGCTGCATTCCTCGTTTAATCGCAAATATGGAGGGACCGGATTGGGGCTGGCGATTTGTAAAAAGCTCGTTGAGCTGATGGGTGGAGCCATCGCTGTAGAGAGCAGTGAAGGAGAGGGCTCTAATTTCTATTTCACGCTGCAGATCCATCCTGATAGTAAAGCTGAGATAGATGTGGAAGATACAGTGCAGACAGAAGAACGGGAGACAACTATGTTAGGGGCAGCAGCTGCAGAAGGAGAATTGGATGCCGGTGCAAATGTAATTCTACTTCCGGAGGCGACTCCACATATTACTCCTAAGTCTAGCCCTTTAAGAGGGGATCTATCCGAATGAAGTATAGACAGCCTCGTATTAGTAAGAAACTGCCTGCGGAGCCATATACACAGTGGGAGGTTGGGGTCAAATCCCCGTCCTCTGCGTGTGGCCCAGCTACGATGGCAGCGTTAACGGAGTATTGGAACACCCATACAGGAGCGGACTTTATTCGGGGGAAAGGTCATTTTCCTTCCAAAGCCGCTCATATTAATTACATATACAGCCATCACGGCGGAAGACCTTGGGGGATGGGTGTGCGCCGTTTTACCAAAGGACTGAAGAACTATATCCATTCAGCGACTTTACCGAAGGATCAGCAAAAGTTACTTATTACTACGTTTAATGATTTTGAAGTATATAAAGCAGAGATTGATGCAGGCCGGCCTGTGGCTGTTAAATTTGATAAGTGGTTTCGTTTGCGGTGGAGAGGCAAGTTTACTTACGATTACCATTGGGTACTAGGTATAGGATATGAGGGATTTGATGATGGAGAGCGTCCTACCCTGATTGTTCACGATAATGGTGTGCGGTACAAGGACGGTAGAGTCACTCTAGGGAAAGAACGGCGTATTCCGTATTTTGCAAATAAAGACATTATTACGATGGTCGGGCTAGATATTGCAGATGCATCGAGGTAGAGGGATTGTCCTGACAAAATAGCTTGAAAAATTTGAGTCCAAACGTTTGCACTACTTAGACGATCATACTATAATCCAGTTAATAACTGGAAAAGGGGATAGGTGCTTTGTCCGTACAAAGGGAAATGAAGGAACCCATTTATTATGGGGATCCTGCGGCTACTAGAGGGGTTTCCGTGTTTGCTCAGGAGTTTGATCAGTTATTCAGCTATGATGGGGACGATCTCGGCCTGACATACTCTCCGGGGAGTTCAGCTTTTTGTTTGTGGGCGCCCACCGCTCAAGAAGCGGAGCTGGTACTCTATAATTCATGGCAGGGAGCAGCAGAGTGTAAGTATTCTATGATCCGTGATGTCCGGGGAACGTGGAGAATTACAGTTGACGGTGATTTAGATGGCAAGTTCTATACCTACCGAGTACGTCTTGGAGAACAGTGGAATGAGGCGGTTGATCCTTATGCACGTGCTGTAGGAGTGAACGGTGATAGGGGAGCTATTTTAGATTTACGCAAAACAGATCCTGAACGGTGGACGGAAGATAAGCCGCCCTTGGATGATCCTGTGGATGCCATTATTTATGAGCTTCATTTGCGTGACTTATCCATTCATCCAGCAAGCGGTATGACCCATAAAGGACAATATCTTGCTTTGGCGGAAGAAGGAACCCGCGGACCGGAGGGTATTCTCACTGGACTCGATCATATCGCGAACCTCGGTGTAACCCATGTGCAGCTATTGCCTGTTTATGATTATTCTACAGAGAGTGTAGATGAGACGAGGCTGGATGAACCGCATTATAACTGGGGTTATGATCCGAAGAATTATAATGTGCCAGAAGGCTCCTATGCTACAGATCCTTATGTGCCAGGAGTGCGTATCCGCGAACTAAAAACATTGATTCAAGCACTACATGATCGGGGTCTCCGCGTCATTATGGATGTGGTTTACAACCATGTGTACGATGGCTACCGCGTGAATTTCACCAAGCTGGTTCCCGGCTATTATTTGCGTTACAAGCAAGACGGAAGCCTGTCGGATGGCTCTGGCTGCGGGAATGACGTGGCTTCAGAACGATTGATGATGTCCAGCTTCATCGTGGAATCCGTAGTTTATTGGGCCAAAGAATACCATATCGATGGTTTTCGTTTTGACCTGATGGGCTTGATTGACCTCGACACGATGGAGGAAATCCGGCGTCGTCTGGATGGGATTGACCCGTCTATCATGACGATTGGTGAAGGTTGGATGATGGGGACAGAGTTGCCGATGGAGCGGCTCGCTCATCAGAAGAATGCTGCGCTTCTGCCGGGAATCGGACATTTTAATGATGATTTCCGGGATGCAATTAAAGGGAATATTTTTCTGCAAGATCAACCGGGCTTCATCAGCGGAATGATGGGACTGGAGCTTGCGATAAAGGCAGGGGTCGCGGGAGGCATTGCTTTTGCCCCAGGCATTGGACAATTTGCCGTGGAGCCTCAGCAAACCGTCAATTATGTGGAATGTCATGATAATCATACGTTATGGGATAAGATATTACTGTCCACACAAGGGCAGACGGACAAACAGCGCCAATCTATGCATAGGTTAGCTTCTGCTATAGTATTCATGAGTCAGGGAATCCCCTTTGTCCATGCGGGTCAGGAATTTATGCGCACGAAAAACGGGGTAGAGAACAGCTATAAATCCTCGGTAAAGATCAACCAATTGGATTGGGAGCTGTGCGCCGCGCATCAGGACGATGTGGATTATCTGAAGCAGCTAATTGCCTTGCGTAAAGCGCATCCGGCTTTCCGTATGCGAACGGCAGATGACATTCGGAATCATCTAGTATTTGAAAAAGCACCGGTAAGTTCGGTAGCGTATACATTGCGTGGCCATGCTGGAGGCGATGCGGCGAAGCATATCTATGTGCTTTTTAATGCTAATGTAGAACAGACGGCTTTGGTTCTGCCACAGCTTGGTGCATGGAAAACAGTTTTTGGAGCCGATCTTGTGCAGAATCTGACGGGTAATAAGCTAACTGTAAGCGGGATTGGAATGGTAGTGTTGACGGTGGAGTAGATGTTTTTTTACAGATAATCCTTCAAAAGCATGCAGTGTATTGTGCTCAATGAGTGCAGTACACTGCGTGCTTTTTTGTGTGGAACTTTCTTTTGAATGGATGCTCTTATTTTACATAAAAAGGTGACATTACTCATTTTCGTTAAAGATCTAGGATGCTAATATTAAGGCATTTACTTTGGCGCTTTAGAGTGGCATAACAGCAGAAAGTGACAGAGAGTACTTTTCTTTGGTGAGAGGATGAAAGAGATGGGGAAAGCAACCGGATTTTTAGAGTTTGAACGACAGACACCCTCCGAGTGTGAGGCGTTGGAGCGAATTAAGAATTGGAATGAATTCTCGATACCTATGGATGAAGAAAAGCTGCGCGAGCAAGGGGCGCGTTGTATGGATTGCGGTACGCCATTTTGTCATGTAGGACGTCTGTTGTCTGGTATGGCTTCCGGCTGCCCTTTGCACAACTTGATTCCTGAATGGAACGATATGGTCTATCGTGGAAATTGGGAGATAGCGCTGAAACGTCTGCATAAGACTAACAACTTTCCTGAATTTACAGGCCGTGTCTGTCCCGCTCCTTGCGAAGGCTCTTGTACGGTAGGGATGAATGGCAAACCTGTCACCATTAAATCTATTGAGAAGTCGATTGTAGATAGAGGTTTTGCGGAAGGTTGGATTGTGCCTGAGCCGCCGCTTCATCGCACGGGTAAAAAGGTAGCTGTAGTGGGTTCGGGTCCGGCAGGGCTTGCCTGTGCGGCACAGCTTAATAAGGCTGGACATACGGTAACTGTGTATGAACGGGCGGACCGGATTGGTGGTCTGCTTACCTATGGTATTCCCAACATGAAGCTGGATAAAAAGACTGTGCAGCGCCGGGTGAATCTGCTTGCGGCTGAGGGCATTACCTTCGTAACTCGAACAGAGATTGGCCGAGATCTCCCAGCTTCACAGCTCAAGGCAGAGCACGATGCTGTAGTACTGTGTGGTGGATCTACACAGGCACGTGATCTGCCGATAGAAGGACGCGATCTGCGTGGGATTCATCAAGCTATGGAGTTTTTAACGCTGAATACAAAGAGCCTGCTGGATTCAGGGCTTGCCGATGGGGAATATTTATCAGCAGCAGGTAAGGATGTAGTTGTAATCGGCGGTGGGGATACTGGAACAGACTGTGTAGCCACTTCTATCCGTCACGGCTGCCGCAGTGTGACTCAGCTTGAGATTATGCCACAGGCGCCGCTGACCCGTCAGTCTAACAATCCTTGGCCGGAATGGCCAAAGGTGCTTAAAGTGGACTATGGTCAGCATGAGGCCGCTTCACTGTATAAAGAAGATCCACGCCGTTATCTGGTTTCGACGAAACGGTTTGTCGGCGATGAGGGCGGGCAAGTGCAGGAGCTGCGTACAGTGCGCATTGAATGGAGAAGTAATGAACAGGGACGAATGGTACCGGTCGAAGTGCCGGGCAGTGAGGAGACCCTGCAAGCGCAGCTGGTATTGCTGGCTTTGGGATTCACAGGGCCTGAAGAAACTGTACTGGGCGAGCTTGGGGTGGAACGCGATGAGCGGGGGAACGCCAAAGCAGAGTTCGGAGCACAAGTAACCAATGTAGAAGGTGTGTTCACAGCAGGTGATATGCGGCGCGGGCAAAGCCTTGTAGTATGGGCTATTGACGAAGGGCGTCAGACTGCGCGCGAAGTAGACCGCTTTTTGATGGGATCCTCGAATTTGCCGTGAGTGTTAAGATATAGCGAGCAGGGCGTTCCTTTGGGAACGTCTGCTTTGCGTTGTGGTATGTTCAAGGTTAAGATTATTGTCTAAGCACATATTTACTTAAGTTAAGTTGAAAAGGAGAATACATGATGAAGTTAATGTTTATTTCCGACATTCACGGATCTTTATTTTGGCTGGAACGGGCTTTGGAAAAGGTAGAAGAAGAGCAGCCGGACAGTCTTATTATTCTAGGAGATTTCCTATATCATGGTCCAAGAAATCCGCTGCCGAAGGACTATAACCCACAAGAGGTTGCTAATAAGCTTAATGCATATAACAAAAACAAGCCGATAACCGCAGTGCGTGGAAACTGTGATGCCGAGGTAGATCAAATGCTGCTGGAATTCCCGATGATGGGCGATTATGTAATGCTTTTGCACGAAGGCAAACGGATTTACGCTACACATGGTCATGGCTTTAGCATTGAGCATTTGCCGGCGCTTTCCGAGAAGGATATTTTTATTCAGGGACATACCCATATACCAGTTGCCGATGTAAAGGAGGGAGTGTACGTGCTGAACCCCGGCTCCATATCGCTGCCTAAAGAGAATAATCCGAATTCCTATGCTGTTCTAGAGGGCGGGGAATTTATCGTTAAGGATTTTGAAGGCAATGTGGTAAAAAAGATTACCGTATAGTGAGAGGGATCGTTTAAAGGAACTCCTGAAGATTGAGAGATTGAACAAGGGAGACAATGCCAAAGGACAACATTACCAATCCGGATAGTTTGTTGAACATGAGCTGTTTCGAACGTCCTGACATTATGTTGTTTCTGAACAAAGCGGTGCTCCCTGTCAAACCCATCCACCATAATGCGGAACCCAGAAAGACGCCGCTAACTAGAAACGGCATATTGGAGCTGCTATGAGACAGAAGGACGCCAGATGCGCTGAATACGCCAAGGGAAAAAATAATTGTCATGGGATTAGACAACGTCAGCAACAGCGTTACCGTGTATGAATTCAGTGAGCTTTTTGGGGAATTGGGTTCTGTTAGCTTCGTTGTAACGGATGAAACTTAAATTTTTTAACTGTAAAATGGGGGCTGCGAAAAAAAATTCCTTCCAACATTATTAATGTCCCAGGGAATTGAGCACTAGAACATATTATTGTATGATGAGGAAGGAGTTTTAAGGGTAGGAATGGCTCCAAATATATTAGTAAAGGTAGTTAACACATGAATCCTAAAGATTTGAACTATACAATGCCACCGGAATGGGGCAAGCATGAACGTACTTTTATCTCCTGGCCGGTGCAGGAATCTATGTGTTTCCCGGACAACCACGAGTCAGTGTGTCAAGGTTATGCTGACATTATCACAGCCATCGCCGAGTTTGAACCGATCACGGTCATTGTGAACCCGGAGGACGTGGAGCGGGTAGAACATCTGGTCGGCGGACCGAATGTAACGCTGCTGCCTATTGCGCATAGCGATGCTTGGCTGCGTGATAACGGACCTACCTTTATTGTTAATAAAGAAGGACAAATGGCAGGTGTGAACTGGAAGTTTAATGCTTGGGGCGGTAAATATTCACCTTGGGATCTGGATGACGAAGTGGCTCCGCAGATTCTGGAGCATGCACAGATCACCCGTTTTGATGCACCGCTTGTGATGGAGGGTGGCTCGATTCATACGGATGGAGAAGGCACTTTGCTTACTACAGAAGAGTGTCTGCTTAACCTAAACCGCAACCCGGAGCTGAAGCGCGAAGAGATCGAAGAGTACGTGCGGAACTATACAGGTACAGAAGCTATTATCTGGCTGAGACGTGGTCTTAGCGGCGATGAAACCGATGGTCACGTTGATAATATTGCTTGTTTTGCTGCACCAGGCAAAGTTATTATCCAGGTCTGTGAGGACCCGCAGGATGAGAACTATGAGATTACGCAAGAAAATCTGCGTATTCTGGAGAACGCTACAGATGCCAAAGGGCGTAAGCTGGAGATTATCAAGATTCAGCAGCCACCACGGGTCGATCATGACGGCAGTCGTCTGACGCTCAGTTATTTGAACTTTTATTTCGTGAACGGCGGAATTATCTTGCCTGTGTTTGGCGGCACCGCAACAGAAACGGATACACTTGCTGAGAAAGTGCTCGCTGGTTTGTTCCCGGATCGCAAGATTCGTACAGTTAACGGAATGGCCGTTATCACCGAAGGCGGGAATGTACATTGCACTACGCAGCAAATGCCTGCACAGCAATAATTTGAAGGAAACTAAACGTCCAAAGGGACATTTATATACAAGGAGGACAGATTCTTGAGAAATGTAAAAGTAGCTGCGACACAAATGAGTTGTTCCAGCAATATTGATGAGAATATCAGCAAAGCCGAGACATTGGTCAGAGAAGCGGCAGCACAGGGTGCGCAAATAATTTTGCTGCAGGAGCTGTTTGAGACTCCGTATTTCTGTCAAAAAGAGAAAGCTGATTATTACGCATATGCAACAGAGCTTGAGCATAACAAGGCGATTAATCATTTCAAAGCAGTAGCCAAGGAGCTGCAAGTGGTGCTGCCAATTAGTTTTTATGAGAAAAAGAATTACGCGCGTTACAATTCACTTGCTGTAATCGATGCTGATGGAACGGTGCTTGGTAAATACCGCAAGAGTCATATTCCAGATGGCCCAGGTTATGAAGAGAAGTTCTACTTTAATCCGGGAGATACTGGCTTTAAGGTATGGAACACTCGTTATGCCAAGATTGGCGTAGGTATCTGCTGGGATCAATGGTATCCAGAAGCGGCTAGAGTAATGAGCCTGATGGGAGCAGAAATTCTGTTCTATCCAACGGCTATTGGTTCTGAACCGCAGGATGGATCGATCGATTCCAAGGATCATTGGCAGACCTGTATGCTTGGACATGCAGCTGCTAATCTTATTCCAGTCGTGGCTTCCAACCGTATTGGTGAAGAAATTGATGAGGATTCGAGCATTAATTTCTACGGTTCATCATTCATTGCAGGTCCTCAGGGCAATAAAATCGTTGAGGCTGGACGTGATGAGCAAACCGTGCTGGTAAGCGAATTCGATCTGGATGCTTTGGAAGTTGGACGGATCGAGTGGGGAATCTTCCGTGACCGCCGGCCGGATTTGTATAAATTGATCGGTTCTTATGATGGAGATATCACACTTTAATAGGTTTAAGGTTTAAGGTTAAATCTAAAGGCATTGCTAGGGAGAATACAATCTCTGGCAGTGCCTTTTTGTGTCTGATGGTAATTTTTTGAGAGTGATGTACGTATAAAACTTATAAAATAATAATACTATGTTATATAACATTACATAAAATAGAAAAGTTAATTGTCATGAATCCTTTAATCTGTTAAAATCTCTTTAAGTTATTTCCGAAAATAGGGGGTATGGAGATATGACAATAAAAAGTCGCGCTTTAATGTCAGTTTTTATCGCATTGGTGGTGGTTGGATTGGTAGGTTGTGGAGCAAATAACAGTAAAGCTGGTAACGAATCCCCGGCAGAGAAAATTAAGTTTGCCAGTGATGCGAGCTACGCTCCTATGGAGTATATGGACACGGATAAAATCAAAGGATTCGACATCGATTTCATTAAGGCGGTTATGGAAGAAGCGGGAATAGACTATGACGTAACGAACACAGGCTGGGAAACGATGCTGCAAAGTGTGAAGCAGGGAACGGAGTATCAAGCAGGGCTATCTTCAGTATCGATTACGGATGAACGTAAAGAAACCTATGACTATTCCATCCCTTATTTCGAATCTGCCAATATGATCATGGTTAAAGAAGGCAGCGACATCAAAAATGCACTTGATCTTAAAGATAAAGTAGTTGCAATACAAGGGGCCACAACTGCAGATGACCTGATGAGCGGAATAATGGGTGTCGACAACCCTAACTTGAAACGTTTCGACAGCAATGCGGTGGCATTGATGGAACTGAATGGCGGCGGAGCCGATGCGGTCGTAGCGGATATTGCTATTGTACGTGAGTACATGAAAAACAATCCTAAGCAGAAGCTGGTGGGGATTGTAGACACGGAGAACTTCGGAGCGGAATATTACGGCATTCTTTACCCTAAGGGCAGTGAGTTAAAAGCGAAACTGGATCCGGCTATTAAGAAGGTATTGGAAAACGGAAAGTACACGGAAATCTACAAAACTTGGTTCGGCGAAGAACCTAACCTGGATAGCTTATTGAACGCAAAATAAGGAAAGAACCTAATAAGCATGCGTAATGATAGCTATTGCGCATGCTTATTTTTTTAAAGAGAGATGACATAAAGAAGAGAAGGGGAGAGTCCTATGGATTTTAGAATGGACATTATTATTCATTATTTGCCCGTCCTTTTAAAAGGGACATTGCTGACTATCGGTATTTCTGTAGTTTCTATTTTATTTGGTTCTATTTTGGGACTGGGGATCGGATTTGGCAAAATGGCTCCTAAATGGTATTTGCGCTGGCCTTTTCATTCATATATCAATTTCTTTCGAGGAACACCACTGTATGTGCAGATTCTGATTGTTCACTTTGGAATGATTCCCCCGCTTTACGGCAAAACCAATGCTCTAATTACTGCGTTTGTTGCTCTGTCGCTTAATTCGGCTGCTTATTCGGCTGAGATTTTTCGGGCAGGCATTCAGTCGGTTGATCGTGGGCAACGGGAAGCGGCTATTTCACTGGGGATGACTAGTCGGCAAGCGATGAGATTTATTATTTTACCGCAAGCGATCAAACGGATGGTTCCGGCTTTTGGTAACGAGTTTATTGTGCTTGTGAAAGACTCCTCTCTTCTGGCTTTAGTGGCTGCACCGGAAATAATGTATTGGACCAACACGATGAAAGGGCAATATTTGCGGATATGGGAGCCTTATTTGACAGCGGCACTTATTTATTTCATTCTTACCTATTCTCTTAGCAAGCTGCTGAATTACGTTGAACGGAGGCTGAAATAGGATGGAGCCTATGATTTCAGTACGGAACTTACATAAATCATTTGGAACAAATACGGTGCTGGCCGACATAAGTATCGATATTTTCAGTCAGGAGGTAGTGGTGGTTATTGGGCCGTCCGGATCGGGTAAATCCACCTTTTTGCGTTGCCTTAATTTACTGGAGCAGCCGCAGGGGGGCGAGATTGTAATTGAAGGCACTTCTTTGATGGCGGCGAGTACGAAGATTAACGATATCCGTACAGAGCTTGGGATGGTGTTTCAGCAGTTTAATCTATTTCCTCATATGAAGGTTATAGAGAACATTATGCTGGCGCCGGTTCAGGTGCGTAAATGGTCTCCGGATAAAGCACGGCAAAAAGCGCTGGAGCTGCTGCAAAAAGTAGGCCTAAGTGAAAAGGCAGAGATGTATCCAGCCTCATTGTCTGGGGGGCAGGCTCAGCGGGTAGCGATTGCAAGGGCGCTGGCTATGGAGCCCCAAATTATGCTCTTTGACGAGCCAACCTCAGCGCTTGACCCGGAGATGGTAGGGGAAGTGCTGGCGGTGATGAAGGAACTGGCCCGTGAGGGGATGACGATGGTCGTGGTGACACATGAGATGGGATTTGCGCGTGAGGTGGGGGATCGTGTGCTGTTTATGGAACAAGGTGAGATTGTGGAAGAAGGAAGTCCGGAGCAGCTGTTCGAAAATCCTAAGCAAGAACGGACACGATCCTTTCTATCAAAGGTACTGTAATTTAGTGGAAAGTAGAATCTTGTTATTTTATCAGGTATATTAGAAGAGTAACGGTTAATTCAGGGATTTATATGCAAAATCTGTCGGAACGTGGAGAGGAGGCTCTGGAGATATCTTTTGTTATCATAATCTTGCAGTGATAGAGGGAGAAATACGATGAGCACATTTAAAAACTGGTTAAACACAACCAAAAACGGACTAACAGATCAAGTGAAAAAATTCAAAAATAAAGACTTCATGAACGCGATAGTTGCAGGCTGCGCTTTGGTGGCTGCGGCTGACGGTAAAATAGAAGATGCAGAGAAAAATAAAATGGTTGGTTATATAAATCTAAGTAATGAATTGAAAGTGTTTGACATGAGAGATGTCATTGCTCAATTCAACCATTATGTTAGTAACTTCGAGTTCTCTCCGGAAATAGGGAAACAAGAGGCTTTGAAAGCCATTGCGAAGTTTAGCGGCAAGCCAGAAGCGGGACGTCTTATCGTGGGTGTATGCTCGGCAATTGGTTCGGCTGATGGTGATTTTGATGATTATGAAAAAGCAGTTGTGCGGAATATTTGTGGCGTCTTAGGATTAAACCCTAGCGAATTCAGTTTATAAATTAGGTGAAGTCATAGATAAAAGTTCGTTGAAACGTAATTTATTCTTTATCGTATCACTGATATAACACCTAAAAGCTAGACTAACAGATAATAGTTTTATCGGAAACGGAGGTACGTTGATTTGGCTGGAATTAATCTGGTAAAAGGTCAAAAGATTGATTTGACTAAAGGTAATGCGGGCTTATCCAATGTAATAGTTGGCTTAGGCTGGGATCCGGTAGAGGCTAAAAAGGGATTTTTCGGTGTCAAAAAGCAGGCTAACATTGATTGTGATGCTTCAGCTTTGCTGCTGAATGAGGATGGTAAGCTAACTAAGAAGGGTAACCTGATCTGCTTCCACAACAAGCAAAGTCCTTGCAACTCGGTCATTCATTCCGGAGATAATCTGACGGGTGAAGGCGACGGAGATGACGAGCAAATCATGGTTAATTTGAAAGCTATTCCTGCCGATGTTCATAAGGTTCTGGTTGTCGTTAACATTTACGATGCGGTGAATCGCAAACAGGATTTTGGAATGATCAAATCAGCGTATATTCGGGTAATAAATGCTGCCGGGAATAGTGAGTTGATTAAATTCAACTTGTCAGACAACTACACAGGTTTTACGGCACTTATTTGTGGAGAGCTTTACCGCCAAGGTGGAGAATGGAAGTTCGCTGCAATTGGTGAAGGCAGCCACGCCGCTCATATCAATCAACTTGCAGAACGCTACGTATAATCCAAATATAAGAAAAGAGGTATGTAATCATGGCAATTAATCTATCCAAAGGTCAAAAGATCGATTTAACAAAAGGAAACCCAGGTCTATCCAAAATCACTGTAGGTCTTGGCTGGGATACTAATAAATATGATGGCGGAAAAGATTTCGATTTGGACGTATCCGTCTTTTTGACCAATGCTAGTGGTAAAGTTGATAAAGAAACCAACTTCATTTTCTTCAATAACAAGCAAAATGAGAATGCTTCTGTTGTTCATACCGGAGATAACCGTACAGGTGAAGGCGATGGTGATGATGAGCAGGTTCAAGTGGATCTTCAGAACATCCCTGCTGATGTGGACAAAGTAGCTTTTACTATTACAATTTATGATGCTGAAGCAAGAAGCCAAAACTTTGGACAAGTCTCCCGTTCATACGTACGTATCGTAAACGATCTGAACAATGAAGAATTGATTCGTTTCGACCTCGGCGAGGATTTCTCCATTGAAACTGGCGTAGTTGTTGGTGAATTGTATCGTAACGGTGCAGAATGGAAGTTCAATGCTATCGGCAGTGGCTACAAAGACGGCTTAAGCGGTTTGACTCGCGACTACGGCCTGCAATAAATTTCGTTCTGCATGCTAAAGTTGAATTGAATTAATAAATGAAAGAAGGTTTTGTCAGTGACGATCAGTCTCTCTAAAGGGCAACGGATTGATCTTACCAAGACTAATCCGGGTTTGACGAAGGTAGTGGTAGGATTGGGCTGGGATACTAATAAGTATAGCGGCGGCCAAGATTTTGACCTTGATGCTTCAGCCTTTCTACTGCATGAAGATGGCAAAGCCAAGGGCTCCGATGATTTTGTATTCTATAACAATCCATCGGGTGGCAATGGCTCCCTGACTCATACAGGTGATAACCGTACGGGTGAGGGTGATGGAGATGACGAGCAAATTATTGTGGATTTTAGCAAAATCCCTGCTCATATCCAGCGTATCGGAATTACGGTAACGATCTATGATTATGAAACTCGGGCACAAAACTTTGGACAAGTCTCCAATGCTTTTGTACGTGTAGTAGATGCTTCTAACGATCGTGAAGTGCTCCGCTTTGATCTAGGTGAAGACTTCTCAACTGAAACAGCTGTTGTATTCTGTGAGTTCTACCGCAATGGTGCGGATTGGAAGTTCCAGGCGATTGGTAGTGGCTTTGCCGGCGGTCTAAGCGCTTTATGCAAAAACTATGGACTGGACGCGCAATAACATCCAAGTGGGCGGGGTCATTACCGATCCTGCCCTTTTTCTAAATATTTAGAGCAGTACAGACTCCACTTTGTGGGGTTCTTTTTTACAAAATTATTAGTTGGTTTACTCCATTTATAAAGGTGGCGTAAGAATGAGTGTTAACGTAGTCAAAGGGCAAAAAGCTGATCTGACCAAAGGAAATGCTGGACTTCATTCTATAATCGTAGAGATCGGCTGGAATGCTCCGGCTGCTCTGGAGATTGACAGCTCTGCTTTCCTGCTTGGATCAGAGGGTAAAGTAAGTAAAGACGAGGATCTGATATTTTATAATAATCCAGCCACATCTTATATTAGGTATAAGGATGTGCCAGGATTCAATGACCGCAAGCAATTCGAAGTTCAATTGGATAAGATTCCTTCCGATGTGATGAAGATTGCCTTTACGCTTACCATCTATGATGGGGAGAAAAGGGGTCAAAGTTTTGGGCAAGTTAGTCAGGCCTATTTTCGGATTCTCAATCAAGTGACAGGTGCGGAACTGCTCCGATGTGATCTCGACAATCTTTTCTCCGTGGAAACGGCCATTGTGGTAGGGGAATTATATAGATATAACAGTGAATGGAAGTTCAGTGCCATTGCAGCGGGGTTTGCCGGAGGTTTGAAAGAGATATGCAGCAACTTCGGTATTGAAGCGAACGAGGAGCCTGCTCCTGCTGCTGCTCCACAGCCGGAGGTTAAGCCGCAGATTCCACCACAAATCTTCGCAACGCCGCCTGCGCAGCCAGTGAAACGTGAAGAGAGCTCTCCACCGACACCTCCGCCTTCGCCAATGAATCTCAACTTGAAGAAAATCGAGCTGAAGAAAAAAGGCGATTCCATCAATTTGAAAAAATCAGCTAGTGGTGATCTAGGGGAACTGTTGATTAATCTCAACTGGAACCAGAAGCAGGGCGGACTCTTTAGTCGTAAAAATGGTATAGACCTAGATCTTGCTTGTCTGTATGAACTGAAGAATGGCAGTAAAGGAGTGGTACAAGCGTTAGGTAATGCCTTTGGCTCACTAAATCAACCTCCTTATGTCATGCTTGATGGGGATGACCGGACAGGCTCCGTAACTACTGGTGAGAATTTGCGTATAAATGGTATCAAAATTTCCGAGATTGAACGCATTCTAGTGTTTTCCTTTATTTATAAAGGGGTAACTAACTGGTCAGAGGCCGATGGAGTTGTCACCATCAAACAAGGCGGAGGACCTGATATCATTGTAAATTTGGACGAGCATAACAACCGAAAAGGGATGTGTGCCATTGCGTTATTCCGGAATGTAAGCAATGAAACATTTAGTGTTGAACGGCTGGTGCAATATTACAGTGGTCATCGTGAGATGGATGAAGCCTATGGCTGGGGGCTGCGCTGGGTTGCGGGCAGCAAATAATCGATTTTACCGGAGGCGCAAAGTGTAATGGATTGGTTCGCAGATTTTTTTAGAAATATTAGTGAGAATTACGGGCATTTTTTCTCATGGAGTGATGTAGTAGGCACGCTCTCTGATCCTGTGAGCTGGGGGATTATCGGAAGCTTAATTCTACTAGAAGGTTTGCTCTCAGCAGATAATGCGCTTGTGCTTGCCGTTATGGTTAAGCATCTACCTAAGGAGCAGCAGAAAAAGGCTCTTTTCTACGGTATCTTAGGGGCTTATTTGTTCAGATTCCTGGCCATTGGACTAGGGACATTTCTTATTAAGTTTACTTTGGTTAAGGTTCTTGGTGCACTGTATCTCTTTTATATCGCATATAAAGGTTTATTTAAGGGCAGTGGCGAAGAGCATACGGAGAATAAAGGCACTTCTTTTTGGAAGACGGTTCTCCTTGTTGAATTAATGGATATTGCTTTCAGTATTGACAGTGTTATTGCAGCATTTGGACTTAGCGATCAGGTTTGGGTTCTCTTTATGGGTGGTATCTTAGGGGTTCTGATGATGCGCGGAGTAGCGCAGGTATTCTTGAAGCTTATTGATAAATTCCCTGAATTGGAACAGGCAGCGTTCCTGCTTATCGCCATTATTGCGGGTAAGATGCTAGCGGGTGCTTTTGGTTTTGAATTGCCGCATGTCGTATTCTTTACAATCCTTATAGCGGTATTCGTGGGTACGATCCTCTATAGTGCTAGACGTAAGAAAAAAGATGCCCATAAAAGTGCATGATTAAAAAAGTAATTGCACCATAGAGAAGTCGGAGCCGATCATGCAAGAATAGAAACGCCTGCTTCTTTCAGGTAATCGTATATGTTATAGCGTAGGCCTTCACTTATATTTGAGAGAGCCAAGATGCCATCCCCAAGGGAGAGTATTGCCGGTTCTGACACTCTCTATGAGGAGAGGTCTACGCTTGTTTTGCTTGGCTTCGCAAAACTATAAGGGGGAACCGATTTGAGATACTTCGATTACCTGACGAAAGAACAAGAAATCTCTTTGTTTTACACTCCGCCTATCTCATTTGATCATACCACGAACAAGGAACTGCTAGCCTACGCTGTCGGCGCTGCCCTCTATATGCCGGCTACCCGTGCAAGTGTTGCAGAAGACATCATTAAGCTCAAAAATGCAGGTCTAGTGACGGTTATTATAGATCTGGAGGACGCAATCGGAGATGACCAGGTTGACAATGCAGAGGAGTCTATTATCCAACATCTCATTTATCTAGCTGCTTACGCAGAAAATGAGCTGGATTCATCGAACAGCCTCCCGCTTCTTTTTATACGAGTACGTAACCCGGACCAACTCCGGCAAATGATTTTCCGCTTGGGATCCTTGGTAACGATGTTAACAGGGTTTGTATTTCCTAAGTTCTCTGTAGACAATGGAATTCAATATTTTGAAACGTTAGCTGAGTACAACAATACGCGTGGTTATAATGATCCTGTGCTTTACGGGATGCCAATCTTGGAAACTGCACCTATTATTTATCGGGAAAGTCGAGTGGACAGTCTGCTATCTATCCGTGATTTACTCCGTAATTACCGTGAACTTGTCCTAAACGTCAGAATTGGGGCAACGGATTTCTCCAGTCTGTTCGGACTGCGTCGCAGTCCTGATGTTAGTATTTATGATCTTACCCCTATCCGTGACTGTATCTCGGACATTATCAATGTGTTTGGGCGGGTTGAAGAGGGATATGTGATCTCAGGACCCGTCTGGGAGTATTTTGCGAATAAAGGTCATCGAGTTCTCCGGCCGCAGCTGCGGCAGACGCCATTTGAGGATACTTACGGCAAAAACGGCCGTGATATGCGGAATAGCTATATCTCGAGCAGTGTGGACGGGCTAATTCGTGAGGTTATTTTGGATAAAGAGAATGGAATTGTGGGTAAGACGATTATTCATCCTTCTCACCTTAGACCTGTTCAGGCGATGTATACGGTGATGCATGAGGAATACGTTGACGCTTTAAGCATTGTAGAAAGTAATGATGGCAGTCTGGGCGTGTTTAAGAGTCAATATTTTAATAAAATGAACGAAATTAAGCCCCATCTGAATTGGGCAAGACGAATTTTACTACGATCTCAAATATACGGGGTGTTACATGAACAACAGCATTTTGTCGGATTATTACCCGAAAACGAATTTACGCACGTATAACATAGTCGAGAACCTGCAAGTGAATGTAACCGAAACCTTTAACCCCTTTCATATGCCTCTGGATTCTTTATTTTCTATGGCGGCGCGAATTAATAAAAAACGAACTTTTCTGTTTGTCAGTAAGGTGCTTGGCAAGCATATCCCCGTCGATCCGTATACTTCACTTCTAAGCGGAGCAGCGTTGGCGCTGCTGTTATATCAGGAGATGAACGGCGATTCCGTGGATAGTGATCGTATGACAGAGTTATTGGATATGGCGGTTCATGGGCTGATTCATCCTGAATTTGCTAAGGAAGCCTATCAACAATTGCTAGCGGCCCGACTGGTTTTGCCCAAGCCTGTGGTTTTTATTGGATTCGCAGAAACGGCAACTGCATTGGGTCACAGTGTGTACAACATCTTTGCTGAGCAGGCATCCTATATTCATACTACGCGTGAGCATATTCCTGATTTGGAGTCTGTTGTAAGTTTTGTAGAAGAGCATTCCCATGCAGTTGATCATCTATGTTATGCCTTGGATACGGAACTCTTATCTGGGACAGAGCCCATTATATTGGTAGATGACGAGATTACGACCGGAAAAACCGCGATTAATACGATTCGAGATATTCAATCAAAGTTCCCGCGGGAGGAATATGTGGTAGTCTCTCTTCTGGACTGGAGAAGCGGCAGCAATCTTCAACACTATAGTGAGCTTGAACAGGAGCTGGGGATTCGCATTAAGTCGTTATGTCTGCTACAAGGGAATATTGAAGTGATAGGTTCACCGGTGTTTAATAAGGATACAGAGCAGCTGGATAGAGAGGCTGCTTTAGAGTGTGAGGTTGTAACCACTTATGCTCAAGATGGAATGGAACGACTGGAGGTATCCTCTATGGATTCTTATGGTGAGATCAACACAGCGCCGTATATGAAATATAGTGGACGCTTCGGAATTGAGTCACGGGATAATCTGGAGCTTGATCAGGGTGTGAAACGAATAGCTGAGCAGCTGCGGCAATTGCGTAGAGGACCGAAAGCCTTGGTAATGGGTGTAGGAGAATTTATGTATCTTCCGATGAGAGTGGCGGCGGAAATAGGGGAAGGGATTGCTTACCAGTCTTCCACAAGAAGTCCAATCCACCCTGAGCGTCGGCCGGATTATGGGGTACATAGTGCTGCTGCGTATCCTTCAGCTGGTGACCCGGAAATCACAAACTTTATTTATAATATAGCTCCTGGTCAATACGATGATATATTTGTGCTGATTGAGCGTGATGTACCGCATGAGCGTATGAAACCTATGCTTGATATACTGAAGAAACTGGCCCGCCATAAAGTGCATCTTATTGTACTGACCTCGGAAAGAAGAAGTGGAGGCCCTACCTATGAAGGGAACAGTAACTGAAGAAATTCTAAATAGAAGTATAGCCGAACCGGTTCCGCTAGGCAGCTATTCTCCGTCAGATGTTATATTTTTGCTTAAGGATCTGAGCGATGTTTCACTGGAGCGGGCGACTGACGAAAGAGAGGCCGCCATTCAATCAGGTGTACACTACTCTGAGATGCTGCCCGTGGAATATCAGCCTACTGAGCAGTATATTGAGTTATTTCACGAGACGCTGGAGCAATCTGCGGAGAAGGTCGCTCTAGCAGTAGCGGTAGTCTCTGAGATGATTGTCGCTCAACGGGGACTTGATACGGTGTTAGTCTCTTTGGCAAGAGCGGGAACACCAATTAGTGTACTGATTAAGCGTTATATCCAAGAGCGATATGATGCTGATTTGCCGCATTATAGTATCTCTATCATTCGGGGCAAGGGGATTGATGAGAACGCAATCCTCTATATTCTGCAAAAGCACGGGCTTGACGCTGATTTGCAGTTTGTCGATGGATGGACGGGGAAAGGAGCTATTCGCCAGGTATTGATTGAAGCGTGCAACAGCCTGTATGAGAAATATGGCATTCGGCTAAATGATGACCTGGCCGTATTGGCTGATCCCGGGAACTGTTCAGGCACGTTCGGTACTAGAGAGGATTATCTTATTCCTAGTGCATGCCTCAATTCTACGGTGTCAGGGCTGATGAGCCGGACAGTGCTACGCGACGATTTAATCGGTCCGGAAGAATTCCATGGGGCTAAATTCTACAAGGAATGGCTCGATACGGATGTATCTAATGTATTCATTGCGGCGATCTGCCCGTATTTCTCCTCCGTTGCGGAAGAAGCACAAGCGATTGCTGAACAGATGCAGCAATCCCCGCCAGAAATTACATGGCAGGGGCTGCGTGATATTCAGAGTATTCAAGAAGTGTTCGGCATAGATAACATCAATTTGGTCAAGCCCGGAGTCGGAGAAACAACCCGAGTGCTGCTGCGCAGAGTACCGTGGAAGATTCTTGTCGATACTATGGATAATCCAAATCTCCGTCATATTATTCTCTTAGCAGAGGATAGGGGGGTTCCAGTAGAAGTATTCCCTGGACTCACCTATTCCTGTTGCGGGATTATTAAACCGCTGAGAGGTGAGACGGAATGATCTATGCCAGTGATTTGGACCGAACGTTAATCTATTCCCTAAATGCAATCGGTGTCCCGGAGAATACTCCGGGCCTGGTTCCTGCGGAGGTTGTGGATGGCAAGACGGTTTCATACATTTCCCAAAAAGCATTGGCTGATCTGATGGAGCTTACTTCCCGTATTATCTTTATGCCCGTTACAACACGTACAATCGCGCAGTATAAGCGTATTAATCTGTTTCAAGACACGATTATTCCAGACTACGCGATTACTAGTAATGGCGGGAATATTCTGATTGGTGGCGAAGTGGATAAGAGCTGGAGAGCTTCTGTGGGCAGGCTTGTTCAAAATGAATCGGCTGCGGCAGAAGAAGTTAGAATGCACGTTAGGTCTGTAGTGCACGAGGAATGGATCATTAGTGAGCGGTATTGTGATGATTTATTCTATACCTTTGTGGTAGTACGTGATTTATTACCTATGGATGAGATTACGAATCTGGCAGAGCGATTATACGATTTGGGCTGGCGGGTATCCTTACAAGGGCGCAAGCTATATGTCGTTCCTGCCGCTGTAAATAAAAGTGATGCGATTGTTTATGTACGCCGGACGGTTCGGTCAGAACCGATGGTAGCATCGGGAGATTCCTTGTTGGATAAGAGTTTACTAGAAAGTGCGGACTATGCGATTGCTCCTTGTCATGGAGAAATATTTGCAGAGCAGCAGAGTGGTCTTGTAAAATCAAGGTATCCCTTTACGAAGCAAGCGGGTGTTTTTGCTGGTGATGAAATTCTACAGTATGTAAACATGATCTATAATAACTTAACCGTATTGGGAGTTGGGCCACTATGAAAAAGGTAAACATTTATTTCAATCGCTGGTTTTCCGTCGCTTACCATTATATGAATCTCATCCGCAATAATGAGGATGGCGTTCCTGTACAAATCTTCGCCACGCACCCAGATATTCACCATATGTCACTTCAAGGGGCTGATGTTGCTGGGACTGAACCGGCACTGACTGGAATAGAATATGTTCAATTTTGTGTGGATTTCTGTCGCCGCAATGAGATCGATATCTTTATTCCACGGTTACATATGCTGGATATAGCTTTGCATGCTGCTATGTTTGATGCGATTGGTACCAAGGTTCTGGTCTGTAGAGATTTGGACTTGTTGGAGACCATCATGGATAAGGGTAAGTTCTACGAAAGTGTTAAGGAAACCGGGATTATGACAATTCCTGATTATCATGTGGTCAGTACAGCAGAGCAGTTCAAAGAGGCTTATCATGATCTTGTAGCCAAAGGGCATCGCGTATGCTTTAAACCTACGGAGACAGAGGGGGGCCTCGGCTTCCGTATCATTGATAACACACGTAGTCCTCTGCAGGAGCTGTTTGGTCATGTAACACCGCTGATATCCTTCGAAGAGGCTTATCGTATTCTGGGAAGTGAAGCTACATTCCCTGAACTTATGGTGATGGAATTGCTGGAAGGTTATGAATACAGTATAGATTGCTTGTCAGATGAGAACGGCAGACTGTTAGCGGCTGTGCCCCGTCGTAAAGCTGGCGGCCGTCTGCGGCTGATGGAGCATATTCCGGAGCTGGAGGAGATCGCTTCTCGGGTAGCAGAGGTATATAAAATACCTTTCAATTTCAATATTCAAATGAAGTATAGTGGTGGAATTCCTAAACTGCTGGAGATTAACCCCCGGATGTCTGGAGGTCTTCATATTTCTTGTCTGTCTGGAATTAACTTTCCATACCTGGCTGTCAAAAGTGCACTCGGCGGAGAGGTACAGCCTGCGGAGTTCGGCGATAATGTGCTTGCCAGCCATGTAGAGCAGCCGCTAATTATGAAAATAAACGGCGAATCCGTAATTTCGGATCCCGTGAATTGAGCGTTCGCAATCTCGCTCACAAGAGGTGAGAAAAATTAAATTTAAATCGAAAATATTGCTGTATGCCGGTATTGGCTATGTTGTCGCTGTATTAACGAGCTCTTTTCTGCCTGAGTTACTCTCCTTGCTGTTGCCTGTAGCAGGTGCTGCTGTAGGGGTTCTTGCAACGAGAAGTCCGAGAACCAACCTTCCGGCTGAGGTGCTGCCAGCAGGTCCAGAGACGGTACCTATTGCTCCAGCTCCCTCTGCAAATGCTCCGCAATTAAATAGTGCGGCAAATAATGCTGCACCATTTAATCCGGGCAATAGTGGTAGAACTGAGGCCGAACCGACGAAGATTGGACCGGAATTTGCTCCGGTAGTTGAGTATCTTAGCATTCTGGAAGATATGATTATCTCCGAAGGGCAGAAGGATACACTGGACAATGAAATTGTCGAGAAATCACTGGCGCTTTTTGCGAGACTTCAACGTGTAATTCCGCTGCTGCAGGAGCTCAATAATGGCGATATTAATCACACGGTCCGCAGATTGATTCTGAAGGATTTGAATGGTGTGATTAACCCATTTTTGCGCCTAAGTGGTGAAGCAAAGACGAAGAATCGGAGAACGCTGCTGAACGGTCTAAGAGATGTTGATTCCAAAATATCGGATATTGCTTCGACGATCGAACATAAAGACCTGATGGAACTTCAGACGAAGGCGGAACTGATTCATCAGCGGTATAGCAGTTCCGAATTATAGGAGGGAAACCCATGTCCACGCAGTTGATCCAATTAAAAAAAGAAGATGAACAAAAGGTAGTCGAAGAAGCGGCACAATTGATCGAGAAGGTATCCCAAACAGATACAGTCACACTGGATTCTTTAATGGATGATATCGGGAAGCTTGGGGTGAAGACGCAGGAAAAAGCAGGCCAAACCCTCAAACTGCTGGATCGTCCGGTAAATGACCTGATGTCCGGTAAGCGTGTTGAAGTGCCTAACATGATTATGAAGCTGCGGAATGAGTGTGAAAATCTGCAACAGAGTAAGAATGTTAGCTTTTTCGGCAAAATGTTGCGGAAGAGTCCGATGAAGAACTATGTGTACAAATATCAGTCTGTCCGCACGAATATTGATGCGATTGTTACCGGCCTACGCGACGGCAGAGATACCCTCGAAGAGAGTATTGTAAATATGCGCCAGCTGAAACGTACCTCTATGGAGGAGATCTATAACCTGCAGACCAAAATTGCCTTCGGCAATAAGCTAAAAGAGCTGTTCGAGGTGGAGATTGCGAAGCCTGAGAATGAGTTCCGTAAAGCTTATCTGGAGCGTGGTCTACGTAAAGTGATGGTTCGTATTCAGTCCATGACAGAGATGATTCTATTGTACAATCAAGCGATCGCTGCTACAGATATCATCAATGACAATAATGATAAACTGATCGATTCCGTGAATAATGCGATTGATAAGACCTCTAATCTGATCACAGTGTCGGCAATGATTGCGATGTCGCTGGCCGATCAGGAGAATGTTATCAATGCTGTAGAAGCAACAAATAAGACGATTGAAGATCAGTTTAAAGAAAATGCACGCTTGCTGCGTACGACTACAGAAAAAACGACCGAGCTTCTATCCAAACCTTCCATGTCTATGGAAGCCGTGAATCAAGCGATCGGCGATCTGCTTAGCGCATTAGACACTTCGGAACAGTCAAACCGTCGTATTATCGAGAGCTGCCAGGATTATACATCCAAAATGACGACGATCAATACCCAATTGGGCAATCGTCTAGGTCTCAATGAAGCGGACAAGCCTGAGGCGCTGAAACAAGGTGAAGCAGAGAGCCAACTGAGCAGTTTCTTGAACTAATTAGTTAAAAAAAGACCGTAAAAATATAGCAGAGCAGTGAGCCTTCGTTTCTGGGGGCTCGCTGCTCTGTTTTTTTTTGGTTATGGGGTAGTTTGCTTCACCTGCTGTATAGGCGTAAACGCGATCTAATCAAACGAAGTTTGCTGTAGCCAAACATAAAGCCCTATCCACATACATAAGTTGTCACAAGACTACATGTGGAGGAAGTGGGGATAGGCTATGGTTTTAGGCTGTTTGATACTCGTGCTTATCATCGTCGCCAGCAGTGAAAAAGCAGAAGCCATTGCTAAAATGAATGAAGACAATTAGCAAGAGGTAGCTTCGCTTCCCCGTAAGTATTCAGGGATTTTTTGGCGTGAATTGGTTCAAGTAATTTCCAGCGGGTTATTGGGTATAATAACGCAAGGCTGTACGATTAGCCCATAATCAGCTGGAAATACCAAAATCCCTAAGGAGGTCACATGGAGAACGAGGCGCTGCTTCAGGTTGAACATTTAGCACTTAAGAAACAGAAGATATTCCGGCAAAGCGTAATGCGCTATATTGCCAGAGCCATGCTGGCCAGTATGTTTATCGGATTCGGTGTAATTGTAGCATTTAAGACAGGCAACTATTTCTTTATGGAGCAATCCCCCTTTGCTTATCCAATGGCTGCGATTACTTTCGGAGCGGCTATTATTCTAATTTCTTTTGGTGGCGGGGATTTATTCACCGGAGATACTTTTTATTACACATACACGGCACTTAGACGGAAAATGAAATGGTCTGAGGTTGTCCGGATGTGGATCATGAGTTATATCGGTAATATTCTTGGAGCTGCCGTTTTTGCCTTGCTGATTTTTTTGACAGGACTGTTCTATAGCTCAGATGTAAACGGATTTTTGCTATATGTAGTGGAGCATAAGATGGAAGCCCCGGCAGGTCAGCTTTTCTTTCGGGCTATTCTTTGTAACTGGCTCGTTTGTATGGCTTTTTTTATACCGATGAATATGAAAGGCGATGGGGCCAAAATGTTCGCAATGGTCTTATTCGTATTCTGTTTTTTCATCTCCGGCTATGAGCATAGTATTGCCAATATGTGTACCTTTGCGATTGCGCTTGTACTTGATCATCCCGGAACGGTATCGTGGTATGGCGTGGTGCATAACCTTGTCCCCGTTACGATCGGCAATTTAATTGGCGGTGGCGTACTGATGGGGGTAATGTATTATTATGTGAATAAACCTTTTTTGGATGACACTAAGCATTAACAGAAAAACAGAAAATAATAATCCTCCAAAACTTCGCTCTTTTACAGGGGTGGAGTTTTTTTGTGCAGAAAGTTATTTTTTAACATTGGGATTATTTGATTTTTAAGGATTGAAAAGGATTAGAGGGAGAGAGGTAGAATACATAATTATGCAATGCAAAATTGAAGATTCATACAGAATGGGGTAAGGGCTTTGGATGAGACAACAGGGATACTGACGGATGAGACCATTATTAAGGCTTCCAATCAGCATTGTATAGACCAAGGAATTGATCCTGAGCAACCGCCTGTCTTTGCAAAGGGATATTCTGCTGATGAATTGGGAGCGCAGCTTAGCGTATATAGTGAAGTGATTGAGGTTATCGAATTTTTTGTCAAAAAATTTCTGTCCTCAGTAAAGGGGAACCCGATCCTAATTACGATTTCGGATGATGCAGGTTATCTATTGGCGTTCCAGGGAGATGCGACGATTATTGATCTCGTAGGACAGGTAGGCATCAAAGAAGGCGTGCAGATGAACAAAGAGGTGGGTACCAATTCAATCGCTTTAGCCCTTGAATATCAGAGGCCATTCCAGCTGACAGGACGAGACCATTTCCATCATATTTTGCATCATTTAGTATGCTGTACGGCTCCATTTTATAAAGAAAATGGGCAGGAAATCTTAGGTACAATTTCATTTATGGCAGATATAGATGTAGCCCATCCCCATTTGCTGCCTCTGCTCTGTACGATGGCTGACTCGATTGAACGTGAGATTTTGTTGCGGAGAGGAAATTCTCAGCTGCAATTATTAAATCGGATTTTGCTAGAGACCAATTACTTAGGGGTAATTATAACAGATCAATTCGGAACAGTCGTGAATATAAATGAGAACGGTTTAGCCATGCTTCATTTGGGTGGTGAGCATCAAGAGTCTGTTGTTGGAACTAGTGTCTTTGAAATTAGGAATGTGGGCGCATACTTTCAACATGTCATCATACATCATGTCGCATGTGCCGGGTTAGAAGTGATTCAGGAGAAAAACGGGTTGTTCGAGCATTATATGTTAGATGTACTACCCGTTTACGATGCGAATGGTTACTTAGCGCGTGTGATTGGAAGTTTGCGCAACATCACGGAGATGAAAAGAACGGAAGAAGTGCTACGCAATACAGAAAAGCTAGTGGTCGCAGGACAACTGGCCATGAGCATTGCACATGAGATCCGCAATCCCCTGACTACGGTGAAAGGGATGCTTCAACTGGCTAATAAAGATTCACGTCTGCTGCATTATGATCTCATTATGTCAGAAGTGGAAAGAATGAATCTCATTGTGAGCGAGTTTCTTATTCTGGGTAAGCCGCAGGCTGCGCATTATATGACTGAACAATGTAGTACGATCCTTCTGGAAGTATTGAATATCTTCGCGATTCAGGTGGAGATGAATAATATAGCGTTGAATACAAAGATCCATTATGATGCTGAGATCGAATGTGACCGCAATCAGATTAAGCAGATTTTCCTGAATATCCTAAGAAATTCAATGGAAGCTTTGCCTTTTGGCGGGAGCATTACAGTAACTCTTGATGTGAAGGATGAATTCCAGGTGATTACCTTTACCGATAATGGAGAGGGTATGAACAAGGAAGTTCTGGAGAAATTAGGGGAGCCCTTTCACACGACCAGAGGTGATGGGAATGGACTTGGCTTCATGATTGTCAAAAAAATCGTGACTGCCCACAGAGGATATGTGGCAATAGCTAGTGAAAAGGGAGTGGGCACAGCCGTTACAATTTATCTTCCAATGGCACATTCATACCACAAATGAAACAGCAATAATTCATAATTAAAAAGACTCTTCCGCCCGGTATAGGCGAAAGAGTCTTTTTGTATATCCATTTGCATCTAATGGTGAGGAATCACCACTTTGAGCCACCCGATGAATTTCCACCGGATTTGCCGCCGCCACCGCCCCAAGAAGAACCGCCGGAGGATTTGCCGCCACTGCCGCCTCCGCCCCAGGAAGAGCCGCCGGAGGAACGTCCCCCACCGAATCCACCTGAAGAAGGAGGACCAGAGGACATTCGTTTACGGGCTTGTGCACGCCGCTGTTGCTCTCTCATCATGGCTAGCTGGGCCAGCCGTTCTTCCTCTTCCTTTTGGCGAA
Source organism: Paenibacillus sp. FSL H7-0735 (assembly GCF_038008505.1). Classification (NCBI taxonomy): domain Bacteria; kingdom Bacillati; phylum Bacillota; class Bacilli; order Caryophanales; family Paenibacillaceae; genus Paenibacillus; species Paenibacillus sp. FSL H7-0735. Next base: position 441,535 of record NZ_JBBOZH010000001.1, read on the forward strand.
TGATTCGGTTCGCTTCATTCACAAAGGAAGTGATCTGAGCGTCATAAGCGCGGCCAATCGATTCCAGTTCCTCTAGGTTGTAAGGCCGGGATGACAGCCGTTGCTCCAACTGGCTATATTCCGGCAATAAGGACAACTCAAAGCGGATTCTGGAAGACAAGCCTCTGCTGTGCAGCATTCGCTGGGTCGTCTCTACCCGGCTTTGTCCTTCGGAGAAGAGACGTTGTACTTTATCAAGTCTTTCATTTAATACATTTAGACTTTCAGAGACACCGTCATATTGCCGGCCAGCTTCATCCTGCAATGACAGCAAGCGCTCCAGCGCATCGTGGGCCTTGTCATATTCGCCCCGTTCATCACTGGTCCAGTTCTCAATTTGCGCCACTTCACCTGCGCCTTCCCGAAGACGTGTGCTCCACTCCGTCAGAATATTCTCTATAGTAGCTACATGCTGTTCTTCGAAATGTACACGTGCTTCTGTAATTCGTGCCTGCAGCTCGTCTCGCCGCTGTTTCAAATGGCTCCATGTGGTGCGGAATGTCTCTAGATCTCTACGGTTATTCTGCCGCAGCAGTGCTTGCTGCTCTGTCATAGCAATAGCTTCATCCAGAAGAAGGTCTAGACTGGCGCCGATTCTGCGCACCTCATCCATATCTCCTATACGCAGTGGCGCTTCAAGAGTCAACGATTCTGCGCGGGCCTGCTCCAGGTGATCATATGGCTTAACCTTCATATTGTGCAGTGAATTCTGTTCAATGATCCCGGTGATTTTGGCACGTGCCGCAGCTAATACCGTAGGGAATTTGTTTAGCTTATCATCATAGAGATCAACATCCTTCAGATCCTGTTCGATCTTTTCCTGACGTTCCTGTGCATCCTCGGTAACCTCTTGTGCAGCAATGGGATCAAAAAGCTCTAATTGGTCTGCCTTAGCTGTCTCCTCCGCAAGCTCCTTAAGTTCTTCTACAATTTCTTGAAGTTCATACCCGGTTTCTTTAACTGCACCTTGCAGTTGCTCTTCAAGCTCCGGCGTATCCTCTTTCAGCTCTGTAATACGCTGTTTGACATTGCGGTCAGCTTCGCTGATGACAGCAATGTGTTTCTCTTCCTCTTCAAGCGCTGCGCGGAAGGAAGCTTCGGTCAGCTGTAATTGTTTCACAGCTGTCTTGAGGGCAGCCAAGCGATAAAATGCCGGCTGAACGCCTTGACCTTCGCTTTGTAGTGCAGAGATTTCAACGAGCTTGGCAGACAGCCGCTTAGAAATACCCTCGACTAGCTCTCCCGTCTTGCCTTGAACGATCCCTTGAAAAGGATTTAGCGATTCCAGTGCCCGATTTGCCTGGACCATTAAATTAGATAACTGTTTCTGTTGCTCGCTAAGCTGCTTGCGACGACGCAGGCCCGTAACCACTACAAAGAGTACAAGGAGGATTAGAAGGGCTCCGATAAGAATCGCTGCAATCATAAACATGGAGCTGCTGGAGCGGTTTACACCATTCCCGGCGCCGACTGCGCTCCCGCTTCCTGCGGTTCCTCCAGTATTGCCGGCACGATCTCCAATAGAATGGATGGCATTAATCAAAGTCTTTGTCCCGCCAGCGAAGTCCCCTTTTTTGGCATAAGGAATGAAATAAGTGTCGAGCAGTTTTTGGATGGCTGAACTTCCCGAGGACCCTCCCTGATTCTTAGACCAAGTATTTAACGAGCTTTGAAAGTCTGGATTTAAGAAATTTAGCTCAATGGACTGGTCACCAGCGGAGATCAGCAGTAGAAGATCCCGCGTGGACAGTTTCCACGAGTCGTAAACCTTGTCTGCATACTTATCAGCTGGAGTACCGTCTGTGGAATCTACAGTGAGTACGTGGATGGTCAGGAGTTCTCCAGTAGCGGTAGCAGAAATAGACGCGGCTTCTGCGGAACTGAACATTTCAGCGTTATCGGTAACGAATCCCTGCTGTGCAGGAATTCCAGCGGCATATGCACCGGGTATCCATAACAGGCTGAGCATTAAGAATAAAGCTATATACTTTTTCAAGCTGACACGCTCCGATCTGAAGGGCTTTTTATTCTATATATTATGCTGATAATTATACTATATCATTAACCATCAGGTGACCTGGAGATACTCCTATTATTATATAGCTATGTCGGCATACCAACAAAAAAAGCCATGCTCCCAATAAGGGAACACGGCGTATATTCAGAAGCATTATCTTGTCGGCAGACAGAGAATGTATTGCAGTCTGGATTTAATTTCTTTTTGCCATTTCAAATCTCCAACTTTAACGGCAAGATTGAGCAGATCCAGATAATCGTCAACCTGTAATGTTGTTCGGGTAGAGGTAACGTTCATGGGTGATCAGTCTCCTTTTAACTTAAATATAGTAAATTGAAATTATTAACGCTTATAATAATGATAATCATTATCATCGTTTGTCGTTATTGCTATTATCCACATTTTCTATGTAAAAAGCAATATAAAAATCAAGACTTCGTAACTTTTATCATTTACAAATAAAAGAGTCCATCGAAAGATGGGGATTTGCGTATAATGTGTGGTTTTAGGAAAGAATTAGCAGGAATCTTACCATATTTTGTCGAATACTTTTTAGAATAATGCTTTAAATTCTAAATTTTTGCAAAAAGGGGAATTGGGCAATGAAGCGGTGCACAATGTTGCTTCTGATTATTTTTCTGCTTTTGCTCGTACCTCCTACAGCCGCTCACGCCGAAAGAGAGGATATAAGGTACCAAGTAGAACTGGAATATCCACCGTATAAATATGTAGAAAATGGGTATTTGACCGGGTTTGATATTAATTTGAGCACGATGATTTTTGAGAAGCAGGATTATCTTATTCACTACAGTACTGGGCAATGGGATGAAGTTTACAGTCGGCTGATTCAAGGAGATATTGAGATAGCAGGTCTTATGGCAATTACGGAGTCGCGTAACCAAGAGGTGTTATTTTCAGATCCAGTTATTAAAAACTATATTTCCATCTATGCAAGGCGAGAGCTTGAGGATGAGATCGATCTAAAGACGTTGGGAAGTTATAAGATTGGGTTAGGGAATGGACAGTATTCTGCAACCGTGCTGAACAGCAAGGTGGGGATTACAAATTACATAGAGTATGCAACGACTCCTGAAGCTTTAATGGCTCTTGAAAAAGGGGAAATCGACCTTCTATTTGAGAATCAGGAAGTGATCGATTATCTGATTGCTGAACAGAAATTGAAGGGGAGTATTATCAAAAAAATGAGCAATCTCTACCCTAGGGATGTTGCTTTTGCAATAAGTAAATCCGCTCCGGAGCTAGTAACTTATGTTAACGAGAGATTGGATCGCCTGCATCGTTCCGGTGCTTTTGAAGAGCTGTATCAGCACTATTTCTTCGTTCATTCAGATTATTATAAAGTTATGATGCGCAATAGATTTATTGTGGGAGCCATTATTCTGCTTGGTCTTCTAATCATTAGTGCGGTTTTGCTAAAAATGTATATTAATCACTTACGGCGTGCGGTTTATTCGGAACAGCAATTTTTTGAGGATGTAATAGAGCATAGCGGTATGGTGGTTTGGGCTGTGCAGGCGGATAAAAAGGTAGTTCGGTTTAACAATTACGCTGAGCGAATGACGGGCCTATGCGAGAATGAAGTAGTGGGCAAAAACATTGAGGATATCGAGGGTCTGGCAGGCAGTACGGCGGCTATTCGGAATCTGCTGGAAAGGGCAGTTCAGCTTGACTATGTTGATAATATTGAGCATAAACTTCCGGACAATTCGCCAGCAGCGCGGTATTTTTCATTTCGGACCACCTTGTTAAAAGGATTGGATAAGCAGGCAGCTGATATTTTTGTGCTTGTAGGAGTGGATATCGATGAGCGCAAACAAAATGAGCTAAGGCTTCAGCAAAGTTATGAGGAACTGGAAGCTACTTACGAAGAGCTGTCAGCGACAGAGGTCGAGCTACAGGAGCAATTTGCTAAGCTGCAGGTAGGTGAACGACGGTTCAGTCTCGCGACAGAGGGTTCTGGTGCTTACATGTGGGAGCTTGATTGGGAGACAGGACTGTATAATCTATCGGATCGCTGGTACAAGCTCATGGGCTATACGGAGGATGAAATTAATTCATTCGAAAATGGGGTGCTTAGTATTATTCATCCCGATGACCAGCCATCATCCCAAAAGGCAAGACATGATCATCTGGCAGGTTTAACACCTATCTACGAGACGGAATACCGCATGCGGACCAAAGATAATCAATTCGTCTGGTTTGAGGTAAGTGGTAAAGCTATCGTTGATCCAAAGGATGAAGTTGTGTTATTTATCGGTTCACTGATTGATATTAGTAAGCGGAAGCAGGTAGAGCTAAAGCTGAGCAACAGTTATCAGGAGCTTGAGGCAACCTATGAACAGCTAACAGCCACACAGCAGGAGCTTGTAGAGCAATACGATATGCTGGTGGAGAATCAAAAACACATGCATCGTCTAGCTTATGTGGATGAGCTTAGTAATTTACCCAACCGTGTATGTCTACTGGAATCTATGGAGAAATATCTGCAATGTTCAGGAGGCAAGGCGGCGCTGTTGTTCGTAGATACCGATAATTTTAAATACATCAATGATACCTTAGGGCATAAATCCGGTGATGTTCTCATTCAGAAGGCTAGCAAAAGGCTGCAGTCGTTGGTGCGTGAAGGGGATATGCTCTCTCGGCTCGGTGGGGATGAATTCGTGATTTTTATTAAGGATATAGAAGACCACGAGGATGTGTTAGACCTGGCGGAGCGTATCATGAGAGCGTTCAGGCAGTCCTTTTTAATCGGAGAGAGTTATTTGTACGTTTCCGTAAGCATCGGAATTTCCTTTTATCCGGAAGATGGGGAGACCACCGAGCAAATCTTAAAAAATGCGGATGTCGCTATGTACCGGGCAAAAGAGGATGGCAAGGGGACTTATGTGGTATATGACAAATCCATGCATACTGCGTTTAATGAACGGATGAATATAGAGAAGCATTTGCGCAGTGCCATGAATAATAATGAGTTTGAGCTATATTATCAACCGCAGGTGGATATCCAGTCTGGATTAATCTCTGGTTTTGAGGCTTTAATTCGCTGGAATAGTCCAACGCTGGGCTTTGTATCTCCACTTTCTTTTATCAAAATCGCCGAGGATTCCAGGCTGATTATTTATATTGGAGAATGGGTGCTTAGGGAATCGTGCATCTTTATGAAGGGCATTCAAGATCGTATGGGCATTCCTTACAAGATATCAGTTAACATTTCCATTATTCAACTATTGCAGGATGATTTCGTCGAGATGGTGCAGGAAAGTCTGGCTGAAAGCGGGCTAAAGCCTAGTTGTCTTGAACTGGAAATCACCGAGTCTATCTTTATGGAATCGTTTGAGAGTATCGTGAATAAGCTTCAATTCCTCAAATCCCAAGGCATTCGTATTGCGCTGGATGATTTCGGAACGGGGTACTCATCTCTTAGTTATTTGCAGCAATTGCCGATTTCTACGCTTAAAATGGATAAAACCTTTATCGATTCGCTTTCGGAAAAAGCTTACAGCCAGTCTTTTGTGCAGACCATTATACAGCTGGGCCACAATATGGGGCTGGAGGTCGTTGCGGAGGGAGTGGAAGAGATCAGCCAGCTGGATTTCCTCAGAAAATCGGGGTGCGATAAGGTACAGGGATATCTGGTTAGCAGACCTGTTCCTAAGCAGGAAGTGGTAGAGCTTTTGGAACCGCAGAAGCGTTACGGAATATAGCAGTTGATACACAGCCCTCATCTGCAAGGTGGGGGTTTTTGGTGTGAAATGCTTCTGAAATTAAGGCTTTGCAAAAAAAACAAGCTCCGACAGATAAACAGTGTCTGTGGAGCTTTCCATTAGCTGATAACAATTTTATTCTTCCCGGTGTTTTTAGCTTCGTAAAGTGCATCATCAGCCTGCTGAAAAGTGGTATTTTTGGAGTCTTCGCCTGTGTAATCATGCATCCCGATACTGACGGTTATGCTTTTTCCTTCCATTTCAGCAAAAGGGGTATCGGCGACTTTGGCTAGAATTTGTTGCATGATTCCATAGGATTGCTCAAATGTTTTGGTAGTCAGAATGACAATGAACTCCTCGCCCCCGTACCGTGCGGCGAAATCATCAGGACCGATATACTCGAGCAGGATCGCTGCGACTTTTTGTAATACGATATCTCCAACGGAGTGTCCATAGCAATCATTTACTTTTTTGAAATTATCGATATCCATAACGGCAAGCTGCATGGAGAATGGATTACTCTGCTGATGCTCGATTAGCCAACCCAAATATTCGTGAAAAGTCTTGTGATTATACAGATCAGTCAGGGGATCTATCTTAGATAGACGATCCATGATTATATTCTGAATGCGTAATTCCTGTTCTGACTTGACGGAGTTCTGCAGGGATTGCATCAAATCACGTCCGCGAACGATTACTGCAAAACCTGCCAAAGCAGTACCTGCAAAAATAAGAGCGATAATGATTGTTTGGGTGATCGGGAAGTACTCGTGAATGGATGTCTTGGTGAATAAAATGATCGTGTACAGTAGAGAAATAGCAGAAGTGGCTATCATATAACTGCTCTTCAGATAGATCATCGAGACTAGTAGCGGGAACAGCATAATTAATGATTTAACATGCAACTCATCGCTGAGATTGACGATAATCAAAACCGCAAATAGATGGCTTGCAACCGTAATGGAGAGTTGGGCCCACAGAGGCCTCCATCTATAGATTACTTCTAGAATAATGATCAAACTCACTATGATGGAATCAGAAATCAACGAGTGCTCAATATAACCGTTCCTGGTTGGGGTTTCCGGACGCTGGCTCCATAAGGATAGAGTCACAATGAACTGAATACTTAAATACACAATCAGGATAATCCAGAATGAATTGAGAAGCACACGATTCCAATAGGTCTGACGAGGAGTTTGAGGTGTGGCGCGCATAATGTGATCCTCTTTTCCAGTGGCAATATGCTTATATATTCGACAATAAGCTCAGGTTTCCTCTTGATGGCTTTCTTGGAAGCGGGAGTTCAACAAGCATCTTTATAAGGGGAGATTGCCTGGCCCGGGGAATGATTGATCGAAAAGGAATACTATAGAAAGTATTTCCTTTAATTAACTCTGCTGATATAATGTTAGAATACATAACATCAATCGAGTGGAGTGGGAATAAAGATGCAGATCCGTCGAAACCAGATTTTCGTAGTCGTCCTGTTGCTTCTTGTCAGTGTGTACAGCTTATTGATTGATATGCTCTGGATGCATAAGCTGGTGATTATTCTGCTTATGGGTTCTCTAGGATGGTTCTCGCTGAATACATCCCGCTACGGTTATCGCAAAGAAGCGCTGCTGAAGGAGTCACAGGACAAAGTGGAGCTTCTTGGCAATGAGATTGTAGTTACCTCGGATCGGCTGCATGGTGCACTTGAAGAAATCAGCCGCCATACAGAGCAGCTGCAGCAGACTGCAGATTATTCACACGCGTATGAAACGGATTTAAGGATTCGCAGCAACGAGGCTAAAGCCAATATTGAAGGGGCCTATCAGACGATGGGCGGTGTAGCCTCAGTTACAGCACATATCGAAGAATTGACGGAAAAACTAGGCTCGAATATGCATTATGCTCGGCAAGGAATGACAGCAATGGTAGATTCCCTGAGCATTGCAGATGTGGTGATGAAGGATCTGCAAACACAGAGTGGGGACATGTTAGCTAAGTTTACTACCCTGAGTAATCATATTGCGATGGTAGAGGAGATCAATACATTGATTAACTCCATTGTGAATGAGACCTCATTGCTCGCGCTGAATGCTTCTATTGAAGCGGCCCGGGCCGGTGAACAGGGCCGCGGATTTGCAGTAGTGGCCAGCCGGATTCGGCAGCTGGCTGATCAAAGCAAGAGCTCGGTAGACCGCTCCTCAGGCATCTTGCTTGACATTAATAATGGAGTACAGCAGGTGCTGGAATCCGTTACGAAAGAGCAAGTCTCAGTGGAGCGTGGGGTGAACGAGGTCGGCACGGTGAAGCTTCGACTCGATGATATCGCGTCGAGAGTAGATGAAGTAGGCAGCGCCGTGACGGAAACAATCGATGCTGCCGCGAAGCAGGGCAAGCTGATTGTAGAAGTGACAACGGAGCTGAGCGGTGCGGTGGCGATCGTGAATGAGACGATTGCCAATGTAGACCTTACGCTGGAGCAGGTGACACGGCAGCGGGATCAAATTGGGCAGCTGAACGAAGTCAGCGCCAATCTGTTAGCGGAGTCGCAATCCTTGCAGCAATCGGTTACTAGCATTGCGGGCAGAGCGGAAATTGAGATGAGCCAATATGCAGCCCGGCTTCAGGAAATGCAGAGTCTCTTGGAGACGATTTCCGCCAAGGAAGAACTTTACGCTCCAGATACTGAAGTTCATCAAGGTGTTTTGAACGCTTACATTAAGAAAATTCCAGATGTACAAGCCATTTGGTCTAATCGGACGGATGGAACCTTTATCTACTCCGAGCCAGCGGCTGGCTTGTTGAATGCTAAGCGGCGTGATTGGTGGAATGGGGCCATGAATGAAGGTGAATATGTCTCTAAACCTTACGTATCTGCGATTACGAAACGTTCTTGTATTACATTATCTAGAGCAATCCGGAATCGTCAGGGAGATGTAGTAGGCGTGGTGGGTATTGATTTAGCGGTGTAATAAAGCAACAGCAGCAAGCCCTTCTGTAGCAGAGGCTTGCTGTTTTTTTTATTCCGATGCTAACACAACTTAGCTTTAGGTAGCGCTGACCTGCAATTGCTTCCACGTTGCCTGCCAGTTTTTTTGTGCAATTCGTTTTTCATAAATAGGGAGTAAGCTTGGATTATTGTTGAAATGAGGGGTAGCCCGCAACACTACATTAATAACATCCGCAATCCCATGCGGAGCGGTTAGGATAACCTTACCGTATTCATCTAAGGAAAGCCCAAGCGCTGTAGCTGTTTCCGGAAACTTGGAGATGGCATCTACAGATGACGTATAGGGTGCAAGGTTGTTAATGGTATGCATTCTTGCTTCATTCTTAACGGACCATGGCACATGGGGATTTAAATCTCTTAGTTTTGCCTCCCATTGCTTTTCCACTTCCTCATGAAGATTGCTGCCGTCATAATAAATAACATCAATATCTGGCAAAGGGGTCCGTTCTTCAAATCCATGTAAGGTATCCCAGATTTTTGAACGTACAAACCCCGCACAAACCCACCAGTCAGGTAACTGTAGCGATCTGGCATTTTCTAAAATATCCATCATCCAGGGATCATTATGTACAAGCTGAATGATATCTGCCTCGTGTTCTATCTTGCGCAAACTGCCACCTCCTAATATTCATGCTTCCAATCTGTTAATATCATACAACAAGAGTTTCAATAGAGGTATAAAGGGACAGGCTGAATGGACAGAGGCATGAACTATCTTTATAATGAATCGACATCGAGACCTTTGGAGGCGGTGACCGTGCAATATACGTTTACTATATTACTGCAATTGTTGGAAAGAGCTGCGTTATTGCTGATGTGTCTATTTGTATTGACTCGTCTGCCGCGGTTTAAAGAGGTTTTTCAAAAAGGGAGTTACGCTCCGCAAGAGCTTGCTATTGCAACGATGATCTTCAGCTTATTTGCCATTTTCGGCACTTATAGCGGAATTAATGTGGAAGGTTCGCTTGTGAATGTACGAATTATCGCCATCGTATCTGGCGGGATTTTGTTCGGGCCATGGGTTGGACTTATAACAGGCATCATCTCAGGGGTTCACCGTTTTCTGATTGATATCGGAGGGGTAACCTCTCTTCCTTGTCTGATTACGAGTATCACCGCGGGCATAGTGTCTGGGATAATCTATCGCCGCACCTCTGGTGAGCGTCGCTGGATAGCAGGCATTTTGGCGGGAATGGCCTGTGAGGCACTGACGATGCTGCTCATTCTAGCGATGGCTCAGCCGATGTCGCTGGGTGTGGATATCGTGTCCAAGATCGCTTTTCCGATGATTATGAGCCAGATTAGTGTCGGCCTGATTGTCGTGTTAGTGCAGAGCGTGGAAGGTGAGAAGGAACGGATTGCGGCTAAGCAGTCCAAGCTGGCGCTTGATATTGCCAATAAGACCTTGCCGTATTTTCGCAATATTAACCAGGAGTCGCTGCACACCATCTGCCAGATCATCAAAGAGGATATCGGTGCAGACGCTGTAGCGATTACTGATACTCGGTTTATTCGTGCCTATGTTGGTGTGGGTGAGGAGGATTATGAGACAACTAACGATATTATCAGTGAGGAAACTAAAGTAACGTTGTCCAGTGGTGAAATTACGATCCGTAATGATGATAGTGATTACGTGAATCCGCAGATCAAGTCGCTGATCATTATTCCTTTAAAGGAAAAGGGTGAGGTGACGGGAGCGCTCAAAATCTATTACACCAAAGCCCACAAGATTACCTACTCACTTCAAGCTATGGCCGTGGGTCTGTCGCAAATGATCTCTACCTTGATGGAAGTGTCGCGGGTGGAAGGCATTAAGGAAATGGCGAACAAAGCGGAGCTGAAGGCACTGCAGACCAGCATTAACCCGCATTTTTTATTCAATGCACTGAATGCGATTGCGTCCTCGATTCGAATTAATCCGGATAAGGCGCGTGAGCTGATTGTGAATCTGTCCGGTTATATGAGATACAATCTGGAGCTTACCGATGAATTCATTGATATCAAACGAGAGCTACAGCAGGTCCAGCAATACGTAGAGATCGAAAAGGCGCGTTTTGGAAGCCGGCTTAACGTGCTTTATGATATTGATGAGGTTCAGGTTCGGATTCCGAGTCTGATCATTCAGCCGCTTGTAGAAAATGCGATTATACATGGCATACTGAAGGTAAGAGGGACAGGAACAGTAACGATTTCTGTAAAAGACCACGGGGATACCGTACGGGTGGGCATTCGCGATACCGGAGCTGGCATCAGCGAGGAAACGATAGAGAAGGTCTATACTGGCGATATGCCGGAGAATAAAATCGGGCTGTTTAATGTACACCAACGGGTAAAGCTGATCTATGGGACTGGACTTACCATTCAGAGATTGGATAAAGGGACGAACATCTTTTTTGATGTTAAAAAGGAGGACCAATGAGAGCGATCATCGTAGAGGATGAAGAGCTGGCAAGACAGGAGCTGGCTTATTTAATAGAGACGCACAGCGGGATCGATATAACGGCACAGTTTGAAGATGGGCTGGACGCGCTTAAATTTTTGCAGAGTGATACGGTAGATGTGATTTTTCTGGATATTAATATTCCCTCTATCGATGGGGTGCTGTTGGCACAGAATATCAGTAGATTCTCGGTAAAACCCTACATAGTGTTCATCACTGCGTATAAGGAGCATGCCGCTGAGGCGTTTGAGATTGAAGCTTTTGACTATATTCTTAAGCCGTATAGCGAGGTTCGCATTAAAGCCATGCTGCACAAGCTGGAAAATGCGTTTGCCAACCGTGGACGACAGGGGGAAGAGGAGCGTAATCCGGTCAGTGACAAGGTTAATCTGTGGAAAAATGAAAAGATTATCGTAGTGAATGCCGACGATATTTATTACGCCTCCGCGCAGGAAAAAAGTACAAGTGTGATGACTAAAGGTGAGGAATACAGCATGGCACTTAGTATTAGCGATTTCTTTCAGCGGCTGCCGCAGGATCGTTTTTTTCGCTGCCATCGTTCCTATATTGTTAACCTGTCCAAGATCAAGGAAATCATCCCGTGGTTCAACAATACGTATTTGCTGCGCCTGCATGATTTAGATTTTGAAGTGCCGGTAAGTCGTAGTAAGGTAAAAGAATTCAGGCAGATTATGCGCTTATAAATGCAATTCATTCTTCATTTCCGTCATCTCATGCCGGATTTCTCTCAACATCGGCTGGTTTAGCTACAATAAAGAGGCGATAGAAGCTCTTGTAGCAGACAACGAGAGAGAAAGAAGGAAAAGACCATGACTACGACAATGGACAGCAAAAGCACCAAACGGTGGCTAATCGTATTAGGTACAGTAATTATGCAAATGGGTCTAGGTACCATCTATACATGGAGTTTATTTAATGCGCATCTGGTAACAAAATTTGGCTGGGAGCTTAACTCCGTTTCGATTACTTTTTCTATAACGAGCTTTGCACTCGCTTTCGCGACCTTGTTCGCAGGGAAGCTGCAGGATCGTTTCGGGCTTCGCCGTTTGACTGCTACTGCTGGGATTGTGCTCGGACTAGGATTGATCCTTAGCTCGCAGGCCAATTCACTCTTCATGTTCTATTTATTGATTGGGGTGATCGTTGGTTTTGCGGATGGGACAGCTTATATCACTTCATTATCTAATTTAATTAAATGGTTTCCGAATAATAAAGGTTTAATCTCCGGCGTATCCGTTGGTGCTTATGGAACAGGGAGTTTGATCTTTAAATATATTAACGGCGGGTTGATTGACTCAGTGGGTGTGTCTAATACATTTATGTATTGGGGTTTGATTGTTATGGGCATGATTGTAATCGGTTCCTTGCTCGTAAGAGAAGCCCCGGTTCAAGCGGCCCCAGCACCAGCGGGTTCAACGACAGCTGCAGTAATGAGTTCACCGAAAGACTATACGGTCAAAGAAATGCTGCGGACAAAAGAAGCGTATCTGCTATTTATCATCTTTTTCACCGCCTGTATGTGTGGTCTGTATTTGATCGGTATTGTAAAAGATATCGGCGTGCAGCTGGCTGGACTTGATGTACAGACTGCAGCTAGTGCGGTGGCTATGATTGCGATCTTTAATACAGCGGGACGTTTAATTCTGGGTGCTTTATCTGACAAAATGAGTCGCTTGAAGCTGGTAGGCGCATCACTTGCTGTAACTGCGGCGGCTATGCTGACCCTCAGCTACGCGACCCTGAATTTCGGACTTTTCTTCACTTGTGTAGCAGCCATTGCGTTCTGCTTTGGCGGGAATATCACGGTGTTCCCGGCCATTGTCAGCGACTTCTTCGGACTGAAAAATCACAGTAAGAACTACGGAATCGTCTACCAAGGTTTTGGTATTGGTGCCCTTTCCGGTTCGTTTATCGCCGTCTTCCTAGGCGGGTTCAAACCAACCTTTGTTATCTTTGGCCTCTTGTGCCTGCTGGCCTGCATCATCGCGATTTCTCTGAAACCGCCAGTGGCGAAGTCGAAAGAGAAAAAAGCGCTGCGTCTCAAAGCAACGGAACGTACGGCTTAAGGTGTAATTGAAGTTAGAGCCAGGCAGCGATTCTCCGGTTAGTGGAGAATTGCTGCCTGTTTTTTTGATTTGCGGTGGCTTGCTGAGCTGAGACTTGTTTGGGCGGATTATCTTCAATTGGGAGAAGGAGTTTTGCTGGGATCTGAGAAGTAACTGCATTCTGTACAACTATTCCGTATGAAATAGTGAATCTTCGGACTTTAGCTGTATTCTGTACAACTAAAACCTCGAGATGTTGCTTAGAGGCGAAAAAACCAAGGAAATAGTTGCACCAAATACAGCTATATCTAATGGTGGCGTGATGCGTGAAAAAATAGTTGTATGAAATACAGTTAAACGTGACTACCCTTGCACCAGCACCAGCACCAGCACCAGCACCAGCACCAGCACCAGCACCAGCACCAGCACCAGCACCAGCACCAGCACCAGCACCAGCACCAGCACCAGCACCAGCACCAGCACCAGCACCAGCACCAGCACCTATATCACTACGAGCGCCTAGCACCTACATCACTAGGAGCACTTAGCACCTACATCACTAGGAGCACCTAGCACCTATATCACTACAGGCACCTACACCAGCACCTACATCAGTACCTGCATCTGTACCAACGTCTGTGCGCCTGCACCATCACTTTTGCCATTCCTTTCCCTTCGTCTCTCTTTTGCGTCTAAACATTGCCTCCGTTACTGCTCAATATGTTTATTTAGAGGGTGGATAGATTTGTCGGACGCACAGCGGATTTTTTGTAACTAGGTAAGCAAGTACATCAATAGGACAGTGTGGTCGAAGCAGTGTTGGATGTGATCTGATTCTTGCGGAACTCGGATGGGGAGACCCCGCTAAGTTTATTGAATATGCGGTTGAACTGGGAGAAACTGTTGAATCCGCATTGCCCGGCGATCTCGGAAATCTTCAGGCGGGTGTAAATCAGCAATTGCTGGGCATTACGGACCCGGGTCATCTGAATATATTCTGTCAGCGTGGAGCCGGTAATTAACTTAAATTGGTGTGATAAATAATAGGAGCTGATAAAGAACTCTTTAGCGAGGAAATCAAGGGATAACTCGCTGTTGTAATGGCTATGGATGTATGCGGTGATCGAGTAGATTTTTTGCATAATGGCATTTCCGATCTCCTCTGGGACATAGCTGTTCTGATCCCTGCGCTGGTATAAAGCACATAGAAACTGTTGGAAAAGGCTGTGAATCAGTACTGGATTTAATGGTGAAGTGCTGTGTGATAAGGTGAAGATAGCGTTAAGAGGATCAAACACGGCTTTGCGCAACTCTTTTGGCAAACGGTAGATCGGTATTTCTTCCCAAAATGAGAGAAACATACTTTTGTAAGCGTTCTCTAAACCGGGTATATCCTTGGGCATGGCGAAGTTTATGATCAGCCGCTTAAACGGCGGCCCTTCCGGATATTGTGTCTTATGCATCCGATAAGGACGCAGGAGCACGATGTCATACTGCTGGAGGGCGCAGACATTCCCATCGATAATATGAGTGGCTCGGGAATCCATTAAGATATGAATCTCGTAAAAATCATGAAAATGCTGAAACTCCATATTGATATCGTGAGAACGCTGGTCATAATCAAAATAGTAAAAAAGGGGATCAACGGGCGTGTTGATACGTACGCTATATCCTTGTTCGTACAGTAAGTCGCTTTCAAGCAAATGCTCTCACCGCCTTATTCTGTAATATGCACTTATTATATGTTCAGAAAAGCAAGATTTGCAATATATGAGGGTTATTACAGCAAATATAAAGTAGTTTTTGTATGGAATGGTTTGATATATTACGGGTGAATGGAACTAGCCAACATGAGGGAAGACCCAAAATGGCAGGCGAAGGGGCGGAAAACAGATGAACAACAGCCGGATTAGTAAAGTTGAGATCATTGAAAAGCTGAACCGCGTGACGGATAAGCTGCTGAAGCTGGAGCGGCCGGAAAACGAAGCCGAACTGCAAAATTTAGGGGAGGATGCGGGACGACGGGGGTATTTTGCTCGTGATTTTGGCATGGAGGAATGGGATTGGCCGCAGGGAGTGGGGCTTTACGGACTTCAAAAACTTGAGCAGCATTTCAAGGATGAGCGTTATCAAGAATATGCCAAGCTTTGGATGAGCAAGCAGCTGGGCAAGGGGCTGCCGAGCCGGAATATCAATACAACAGCGCCGTTGCTGTCATTGATGGAACTGAAGGAATCGGAGGAATTAAGCCTGGAATGGGTACAGTGGTTGATGCATGGCCTGCCGCGGACGAAGGAGTCTGGTTATCAGCATGTCACAACAGGAGCGAGCAAGGATGAAGTTACGCTCAACGATAATGAAATCTGGATTGATACGTTATTTATGGCTATTTTGTTCACGGCAAAAATGGGTGTGAAATACGATAATTCCGCATGGCGGCAAGCGTCGCTTTACCAACTGCTGCTGCATATCAAATACCTGTATGATAAAAAGACAGGGCTGTTTTTTCATGGCTGGCATTTTGGCGGCCGGCATAATTTCAGCGAAGCCTTCTGGTGCCGGGGTAATAGCTGGTTTACACTCGGCCTGCCTGAATACCTGGATTTGATGGGGCCGTATCTGGACAGTGGAGTGTTTGAATATCTCCAACAGATCCTGAACGCACAGGCAACAGCTTTATTAGCCTGCCAGAGCGGAGACGGATTATGGCATACGCTGCTGGACGACTCTAGCAGTTATACTGAAACGTCAGGCTCAGCAGCTATCGCAGCGGGTATTTTGCATAGCGCACGCAGGGGGTTGTTGCCGGAATCGTATGCAGGTCATGCCCTGAAAGCGATCCGGGCGGTGCTGGACAGAATTGACGATGAAGGCACGGTGCTTGGTGTATCCGGCGGCACTCCGATTGGTGCTGCAAAAGAAGATTATAAGCAAATCATTATTGCCCCCATGGCCTACGGGCAGGCCATGGTTTTAGTCGCACTAGGTGAAGCGTTACATTACTGTTGAGGTTGAGTAAATAGCTAAGGCGAGAGTCAAAAAAGCTGGAGAAATATTTGCTTGTAACTTCGCTGGTGCTTGGAGTATACTATTTTCGGGATGGTTAAGCGCTTACCTTGAAGGAGGATAAGCAAACATGGTAAATCCGATCGTAGTTGGCATTATTGGGGCAGGCAGAATTGGCCGGCTTCATGCAGATAATCTGCGTGTAATGCCGTCGTTTAAGTTGAAATCCATTGCGGAGGCTGTGGTAAGTGAGGAATTGCTGGTCTGGGCAGAGAGCCGGAATCTTGGCTCTGCATTTGTGAATGGGCAAGACCTTCTGAATGACCCTGAGATCGAGGCTGTGTTTATCTGCACACCTACGGATACCCACGCCTCTTGGATTGAGCTAGCAGCCCGGGCTGGGAAACATATTTTCTGTGAAAAGCCGATCAGCCTGTCGTCGGAGTTTACCCACCAGGCACTGAAGATAGTGGAGGATGAGGGTGTATTGCTACAGGTCGGCTTCAACCGGCGAATGGACCCTAGCTTCCGCAAACTTAAGCAACTGGTTCAGTCAGGAGAGCTAGGCAGTCCACATGTTGTGAAGATCACATCACGTGATCCGCAGCCTCCGGGTGAGGCTTATGTGCGGTCTTCCGGCGGGATGTTTATGGATATGACGATTCACGATTTTGATATGGCCCGTTATCTGATGGGTGAGGAAGTAACAGAAGTTTATACCCGAGGTGCCAATCTCGTTGATCCGATGTTTGGGCGCTGCGATGATGTGGATACAGCTGTCATCACGCTGACCTTTGCCAGTGGCGCAATCTGCGTCATTGATAACAGCCGTAAGGCTGTATATGGTTATGATCAACGTGTGGAGGTGTTCGGTTCCTGCGGCTCAGCCACCGCCGACAACTGCCGTCCAACAACTGTAGAGGTTTCAACCGCTGCTTCGGTCACACGCGATCAGCCGCTTCATTTCTTTCTCGAGCGGTATAACCAGGCTTTCGTGGAAGAGGTTGCCGCATTTGCCCGGGCAATCCGCTTGCAGGAGCCTATCATTTGCAGCGGGCTTGATGGGCAACAGGCGGAACGGATTGCCGAAGCCGCTAAAGAATCCTATCTTACCGGGCTTCCGGTCAAGTTGTCTTCTTGTGCCGGAGAGGGAATATCGGCGACACATGCTTTGTAAGCGGATGCAGATGCTGAAGATGGGGGAGGTCTGTGAAGATGTCCAATCTAATCATAAAAGCCGGAGCACCCGGCAAAGATGGACTTGTAGCGGCAGTTAGCAAGGAGAGCGCTGGATGGGAGTATGTAGGTTTTGAAGTGTACCAGCTGCAGGTTGGGGATACGCTGAGCCGCAGCGCGGAAGGGAATGAAATCTGTCTGGTGCTGCTGGCGGGCAAGGCGGATGTGAGAGCAGGCGCCCAGTTGTTCGCCGGGATCGGTGAACGTATGTCTGTATTTGAGGATTTGCCGCCGTATGCGGTGTATATTCCGGCGGGAGGGCATTATGAAGTTACGGCCTTGACGGAGCTGGAACTTGCGGTTTGCCTTGCACCAGGAACGGGCAAATATGCGCCACGTTTGATCGCTCCGTGCGATACTGTAGCCGAAGCCCGCGGTTCTGGCAGCATGTCACGGCGAGTGGTCAACATTTTGCCTGAGCAGAGTGAAGCCGAGAGCCTGCTGGTCGTGGAAGTACGAACGGGTGGCGGCAATTGGTCCAGCTATCCTCCGCACAAGCATGACTGTGACAATCTACCTGCTGAGTCTTATCTGGAAGAGACATACTACCACCGGGTTAACCCGGCTCATGGTTTTGTAGTGCAGCGGGTGTATAATGATGACCGCAGCCTCGATGAGACGATGGCGGTGTCTGACCGCAGTATTGTATTGGTTCCAGAGGGCTATCATCCTGTATCGGCACCGCCGGGTTATGATTCTTATTATCTCAATGTGATGGCAGGTCCGGTCCGCACATGGGTTTTTCATAATGATCCGGAACATGAATGGCTGTTCGAGATGCAGCAACACCAGAAGGATAAGAAGGAATAGTGTAGCAGCACGCACGAAAAGGGGGCTTCCGCAAGGCGGAGGCTCCTTCTTTGTGTCGATGTATTGACCAAATGTTCGCCACAGTAACAGAGTCCCTTGCACCGCTTAATAGACACTGTCAGAAGAGTTCCTTATAATCTAGGTATAGGATTGATTGTACGAACGTAAAGGCGGGCTCACTAACGATGAAACCTACGATATATGATGTGGCACGGGAAGCGGGAGTCTCCATCGCTACGGTGTCCAAGGTGTTGAACAAGAACGGGAGAATTAGCGATAAGACACGGGAGAAGGTTCATCGGATCATGGAGGAGCTGAATTACCAGCCGAGTCTGGTGGCCTCTGCGCTGACGAGTCGCCGAACGGGAACGATCGGGCTGATGATTCCCGATATTTCCAACCCCTTTTTTGCTGAGGCGGCCCGAGGTATTGAGGATTATGCTCAGGAGCAGGGAAGCGACTTGATTGTATGCAGTACAGACCGGGATGATGAGAAGGCGGCCCGGTATATCTCACTGCTCCTGCGCAAACGGGTGGACGGTATAATCATTGCTTCTCATACAGGGAATCCGGATATGGTCCGCCGCCTGCTGGCTGATCACGTGCCGCTTGTGTTATTTTCGGCTGATATCCGGATGATGGAGAGCAACAGCGTCACGGTGGATGACTATAAGGGAGGCTATCAGGCGACAGAATATCTGTTGTCCTTGGGCCATCGCAGGCTCGGCGTTATCTCTGACAATTTACCGGGGAGTAAGCTGCGCGTGGAAGGCTTTATGGATGCGCTCAAGGCAGCAGGTGTTGGCTTTGACAATCCGGCTAATCTCACGCATACCTCAGCCACGCTGGAGAACGGCCGCAAAGCGGCTGCCGCGATGCTAGCTCAGGCGCAGGAAGACCGGCCGACCGCGATATTCGCTTGCAACGATCTGCTCGCGATTGGGATATTGAAGGAGGCGCGCAGCGCAGGCTTGTCAATTCCCCGTGATCTGTCCGTAGTGGGTTTTGACAATACAATGCTGGCTGAAATTTGCCATCCCACCTTGACCAGTATTGCTCAGCCTCTGCGTGAGATGACGGAACAGGCGATGATTCTGCTGAACGAATCTATCGACAATCCCGATAGTCCTAAGCGCAAGATCATGCTGATGCCGGAACTGATAGTCCGCCATTCCACCGGACCGGCACCGCATTAGGAAGACACAAACTCTACAAACGGAGTAAGAACGCCGACTCCTATCTGAAGACCTGTACTTCGCTTAGCGGCGAGATACAGGTCTTTTCTTTGCTTTTTTCTGATACATGAGTTCAGATCCCAACTTCGTTTAAGTTCAGGATTGCCAAACTCCAATTTCTAAACTATACTAATGGAAATTAGGTTAAGCGCTTAACCCATCCCCCGATGATTGTTGTTTCTCATTAATCCATTTCACTGAAGTTTTCTCAAGGAGGCGTCATAATGAACGGTTTACAGTTCGATCCTGCACGACCGCTGGATTTAATCGCTGTCGGTCGGCTCTGTATTGACTTGAACGCTAATGAAACCGGAAGACCAATGGAAGAGACACTGACCTTTACCAAATATGTTGGCGGCTCTCCTGCCAATATCATAATTGGAGCAGCACGGCTAGGGATGCGCACTGGCTTTATCGGTAAGATATCCGATGATCAGATGGGCCGTTTTATCCGAACTTATCTGCAAAGGAATGGCATTGACGATAGCCAGGTGAGTGTTGACCAGACTGGTGCAGTGACTGGGCTTGCTTTTACTGAAATAAAGAGCCCTCAGGAGTGCAGCATTCTGATGTACCGGGATCATGTGGCTGATTTGCTGCTGAGTACGGAGGAGATCTCGGAAGAGTATATTCGGAAGTCCAAGGCACTGCTGATCTCAGGTACTGCACTGGCACAAAGTCCGTCCCGTGAGGCTGTGTTTGTCGCTTTGGAGTTCGCCCGCAAGCACAATGTCACTGTATTTTTTGATCTCGATTACCGCCCCTATACGTGGAAGTCAGCCGCAGAAACAGCGGTTTATTATAATCTGGCAGCTGAGAAATGCGATTGTATCATCGGTACCCGTGAGGAATTTAATATGATGGAGAGCCTGTACAATGTAACAGATGCAGATGACGAAGCAACAGTTAACCGCTGGTTCTCGCACCAAGCAAAGCTGGTCGTTATCAAGCATGGCGGGAGTGGTTCAATCTCCTACACGGCGGATGGGCAGAAGCATCGGAGTGGTATTTTTCCCGCTAAAGTATTGAAGACATTTGGAGCCGGAGATTCTTACGCCTCAGCCTTTATTCACAGTCTAATGCGGGGGGAAAGCGTGGGTGAGGCCATGCGCCGCGGCAGCGCGTCGGCATCCATTGTCATCTCCCGCCACAGCTGTTCGGATGCCATGCCAACCTTGGATGAATTGGAAGCGTTTTTATTGTCTAACGAGGAAATCACTTCAGGTGCAGAGTAAGTAGGCGGAGGTTGGAGAGGACACAACTCAAACAACCCCAGATCGAATAGCTATGCAAGATTAGATTACATTCGCGGGATCGCATTAATAGAGATGAAGGAGTGAGTAGAATGGCACAGCAAACCGTGCAAGTGCTGAACAACTATATTGACGGGCAGTGGGTAGAGGCGGCTGCGGAGCAGACAGAAACGGTATACAATCCAGCGTCTGGTGAGGAGATGGCAAGTGTTCCGCTGTCCAGCAGAGTCGATGTTGATCGGGCAGTGGCGGCGGCAAAGGCGGCTTTTGCAGGCTGGTCCAAGACACCGGTGCCGCGCAGAGCGCGGATCTTGTTCAAATATCAGCAGCTGCTGGTGGACCATTGGGATGAACTGGCGAAGACGATCACGCTGGAGAATGGAAAAAGCTTCAAAGAGGCCTACGGAGAGGTGCAGCGCGGCATTGAGTGTGTGGAATTTGCGGCAGGTGCGCCGACGCTGATGATGGGCCGGCAGCTGCCCGACATCGCGACAGGCATCGAGTCTGGGATGTATCGCTATCCCATCGGTGTAGTCGGCGGGATCACACCGTTTAATTTTCCGATGATGGTGCCTTGCTGGATGTTCCCGTTGGCCATCGCCTGTGGAAATACCTTTGTGCTGAAGCCCTCCGAACGCACACCGCTGCTGGCAGCGCGTTTGGTCGAATTGCTAGAGGAAGCCGGGCTTCCGAAAGGCGTGCTCAATCTGGTTAACGGTGCGCATGAGGTGGTAAACGGCCTGCTGGAGCATCCTGATGTGAAGGCGATTTCCTTCGTTGGCTCACAGCCAGTGGCCGAATATGTCTACAAGAAGGGTACGGCGTGTTTGAAGCGGGTTCAGGCGTTGGCAGGGGCGAAAAATCACTCTATCGTGTTGGCAGACGCGAATCTTGAGGCTTCGGCAACACAGATTGTCAACGCAGCCTTCGGCTCGGCGGGAGAGCGCTGTATGGCTTGCTCCGTGGTAACGGTGCAGGAAGAGGTTGCTGATGAGCTGATCTCCATCCTCCTGAGGGAATGTGAGCAGATGAACATCGGCAATGGTTTGGACGACGACACGTTTCTTGGGCCGGTTATCCGCCAAAGTCACAAAGACAAAACGGTCGCTTATATTGAACAAGGCGTGGCTGAGGGTGCTAAGTTGCTAAGGGACGGCCGGGCGGATGCCGCGGTGCAGGGACAGGGTTATTTTATCGGGCCAACCTTGTTTGATGGAGTGACCCGGGAAATGAAAATCTGGCAGGAGGAAATCTTCGCGCCTGTCCTGGCAGTGATCCGTGTCAAGGATGTAGAAGAGGCGATTGAAATTGCCAATACCTCTCGTTTTGCCAACGGGGCATGTATTTTTACGAATGACGGCGGGAAAGTGCGCTATTTCCGGGAAAATATCGAGTCAGGCATGTTGGGTGTCAATGTGGGAGTGCCAGCACCGATGGCCTTTTTCCCTTTCTCCGGCTGGAAGGATTCCTTCTATGGCGATTTGCATGCGAATGGAAGCGACGGGGTTGAATTTTATACACGCAAAAAAGTCGTCACTGCCCGCTGGCAGTAACAAAAACGGCGAAAGGGAGGCTTCATGTGGATACGATTAGATTAACGACGGCGCAGGCGCTGGTGAAATTTCTGAACCAGCAATATGTGGACTTTGGCAATGGACCGGAGCGTTTTGTACACGGTATATTCACCGTTTTCGGCCACGGCAATGTACTTGGTTTGGGGCAGGCACTTCAGGAGGCGCCGGGTGAGTTGACGGTCTATCAGGGGAGAAATGAGCAAGGAATGGTTCATACGGCGACTGCCTTCGCGAAGCAGAGCCGCAGACGGCGAATCATGGCCTGCACCGCTTCGGTAGGGCCGGGTTCAGCCAATATGCTGACAGCCGCTGCCACTGCGACGGCGAATCAGATTCCCGTGCTGCTGCTCCCCGGCGATACCTTTGCCACCCGTCAACCGGACCCGGTACTTCAGCAAATGGAGCACACCTACAATCTGTCGATAACGGTCAACGATGCCTTCAAAGCGGTGAGCAAATATTGGGACCGGATTTATCGGCCAGAGCAACTGATGACAGCATTGCTGAACGCGATGCGTGTGCTGACTGATCAGGCAGACACCGGGGCAGTCACGATTGCGCTGCCGCAGGATGTGCAAGGGGAGGCCTGGGACTATCCACTTGAGTTCTTCCGCAAGCGCATCCATCGGATCGTTTCCCGTACTCCGCATCCGGATGAGCTTGCTGCGGCTGCTGATCTTATTGCCAGCAAACAGCGACCTCTGCTGGTCTGTGGGGGTGGAGTCCGGTATGCAGATGCAGGGATGGAATTACGTGCATTTGCAGAGAAATTCGCCATCCCATTCGGTGAGACGCAAGCCGGAAAAAGTGCCGTGGCAAGCGACTGTGCCTACAATCTCGGTGGCATAGGAGTTACCGGGAATGGCTGTGCTAATACGTTGGCCGCAGAAGCGGATCTGGTGATCGGTGTGGGTACCCGGTTTACGGACTTCACGACAGGTTCGAAGAGTTTGTTCGCCCATCCCGAGGTGGAGTTCCTGACAATTAACGCTTCCCTCTACCATGCCTCCAAGCTGGATGCGCTGGCTGTGGTCTGCGATGCTGCCGAAGGTCTTAGAGCGCTGTCTGCCACGTTGGAGGAGCGCGGTTACCGCACCGCTTATACAGATGAAATTGTAGTGGCAAAAAGGGCATGGGAAGTGGAAAGAAAGCGTCTATCTGACGTGGAGTATACGGTGAATCAGAAGGCAGATCGTTCAGATCGTCCAGATCGTTCTTCAGTTTCCTTCGTGCCGGAAGTTGCCGGACATCTTGACGAGAAGCTATCTGAATATGCGGCGAAGTTGAACACTTCGCTGGCGCAAACACAGGTACTCGGGATTCTCAATGAATATCTTCCGAAAGACGCCATTGTGATAGGAGCCGCAGGCAGCTTACCGGGTGACATGCAGCGGATGTGGAATTCCACTGTGCCGGATACTTACCATATGGAATATGGCTTTTCGTGTATGGGGTATGAAATCTCCGGTGCACTCGGTGCGAAATTGGCGGAGCCGGACCGGGAGGTATATGCATTGGTGGGCGATGGCAGCTATCAAATGCTGCATTCAGAACTAGTGACGAGCCTTCAGGAGAATAAGAAGATCAACGTCATTCTGCTAGATAACATGGGGTTTGGCTGCATTAACAACCTGCAGATGGAGCAAGGACTGGATAGCATGGCGACTGAATTCCGCTACCGGGGCCCGGAAGGTCAGCTGAGCGGCGAACTGATAGGCATAGATTATGCAGCAAGTGCCGCGGGATATGGAGTGAAGACCTTCCGTGCGTCAACGGCTGAGCAGCTGCGTGACGCTTTGAGGGAGGCTCAGCTGCAGGATCGTTCCACCCTAATCGACATTAAGGTGCTGCCCAAGACAATGACACATGGTTACGGAGCCTGGTGGAATGTTGGTGTTCCAGAAGTGTCCGGCAGTGAGGCCGTTCGGGCTGCCCACGAGCAGAAGCTTGAACAGCTTGGAAAGGCCCGCAGTTATTAGTATTAGTAATACTGTGAAACGGAAGGGGTAGAATCGATGATGTTCAAAGAACATGCGGTCAAGCTGGCGATTGCTCCTATCGCTTGGACTAATGATGATATGCCTGAACTGGGAAAAGACAATACCTTTGAACAGTGCATTAGCGAAATGGCGCTTGCCGGGTTTCAGGGAAGCGAGGTGGGCAACAAGTATCCACGCTCTCCGGAACGGCTGCGCCGGGCACTGGAGCTTCGTGGACTTGAGATTGCCAGCGCTTGGTTCAGCGCGTATCTGACTGTGCGGCCATATGAGGAGACAGCGGAGGCTTTTTGCGCGCATCGTGATTTTTTATATGAGATGGGTGCGAAGGTGATTGTCGTCTCAGAGCAAGGGCGGAGTATTCAGGGACAAATGGATACGCCGCTATTTGCTAATAAACCTGTATTCACAGAAGCGGAGTGGGCCGCACTTGCCGATGGACTGGGTGGGCTTGGCCGACTGGCTGCTGAAAAAGGTATGGCGCTTGTATACCATCATCATATGGGGACAGGGGTGCAGACTGGGGGCGAAATTGCTAGGCTAATGGAGCTCACGGAACCGGAAGAGGTGTCCCTGCTGTTCGATACCGGTCATCTAGCTTTTGCCGGTGAGAATCCCTTAGAAGTGCTGCACATCCATTTACCTCGAATTAAACATGTTCATTTGAAGGATATACGTCCGGAGGTTGTTCAGCGTGTGCTGCGGGATCAGCTCAGTTTTCTCCAGGCTGTAAAAGTGGGCGCATTCACCGTACCTGGCGATGGATGTATATCCTTTGCGGAGATTTTCACCGAATTGGCAAGTTACTCTTATACGGGATGGTTTGTAGTGGAAGCGGAGCAGGATCCGGCACTTGCCGATCCACTGGAATATGCGATCAAGGCGCGCCGTTATATCAGAGATCTGAGTGGTTTATAGGCCAAGGAGGGCTACCACTTGGTGCTTGGCAGCTGCTCGGACAGATTTATATGCGGGGGTTCACGGCTATGGCTGTGCGCACCTCGCCTTTTTAATGAGCAGGTGTAAAATACGAATGGCTTCGTTGGTCGGGTTCATGTTGTATGTGTTATAATGGCAGCAAATTAGGCGGAAGAGTTTCCATTTCCATGATGGTGCAGCCAAATATCTATGAACTACTCGTGCATTAACGGCTGAACCGTGGCCGGGTATCCTAACGGTTGTACAGAGGGGGTTATCTATTGTTCCGTTCCTGGTATCGCCGATTGCTGCTGTCCTACTTTCCTATTTTTTTGCTTACTGTGACGATACTGATTTTTGCCTCTTTTGTATTTATTAATGATATTTCACGAATGGAAACCAAAAAAGCGGACCGTATCACCGCCAGCTATCTTATGGATAATGTGGACCGAACGATCAAGGAAGCTGAATTGTCAGTGCTGGAGGCTGCTGAACGCAGCGATGCTTATAAACGTTATTTTAACAATCAAGGCCAGATGGATATGGCGACCGTCTACGCTGTTGCCCAGAATCTACGCAACTTGACGCGTGAATCGCCCTATATTCAGTCCATCTATCTTTATGACAAGAGAAATGAAAGCGTTTTAACAGAAACTGGATTAAAGGACCTTTCAGGATTTGTAGACGAGGATTGGATTGGCCGCATCACCTCCGGCTCTTTATCGGAAGGCTGGCAGCCTGTTAGGGAATACAAAGATGAATTTCAGCGTACGTCTATACGTGTGCTTACCATAAATAAAGGTATGCCGCTGCCCTTCGGTTCGGAGGGAGTTCTCGTAATCAATCTGAAAATGAGCGGAATGGAACAGATCGTCGACGGTATGGTCAACGAACAGTTGTCCTTTCTGACCATCTTTGGCGCAGATGGACAGGTGGTCTATCAGGCCCATTCGGACAGTGAAGGTGCCAAGAATGGGAAGCAGTTGAACACTTTATATATGGAAAGGCTTGGCTGGACGTTTTCCAGCGGAATCAAAACGGGCAGTCTATTCAGCTGGGTGTCAGTGATTTCTTACCTTTGGGTAGCTATTGCCTTAGGTACGGTTGTGTGCGCGATTTTTTACCTGATCTATGTTACGCGGCGGAACTATAAGCCAATTCAGGTGATTATGAACCGGATTGAAGGCCATCAAATTCGCAAGCTGGACCAATCCAGCGACAGACCGGACGAAATGATGCTCATTGACGGGGTGCTGGAAGATCTAATCAACCATATGACGGATTATGATAAGAAAAGCAGAGAGAATTTGCTGTTACAGCGCAGCAAGCTTTTCAACGATCTCTTGCAAAGCGAGAGGTTGGACAATGTCGTCCAGCGGATGGAAGAGCTGTCGCCGCTCTCCGGAGCTCATTCCACATCCCGCTTTATGGTTGTGCTAAGCGAAATCAACCGCTACGACAAGGTTTTTCAAGATCGGTATACAAGGGGCGATCAGAACACGCTTAAATTTGCCCTGATGAATGTCTTTCAAGAATTGGCGCGG
This sequence comes from Paenibacillus sp. FSL H7-0735, assembly GCF_038008505.1. NCBI lineage: Bacteria > Bacillati > Bacillota > Bacilli > Caryophanales > Paenibacillaceae > Paenibacillus > Paenibacillus sp. FSL H7-0735. The sequence goes on from NZ_JBBOZH010000001.1 coordinate 468,396, forward strand.
AGTGCGGAATTGCAGGCTTGGGCGGAGTGGATTGGGACTGACCGGGCGGCAATTCTCTTCCTGACCACAGGAAGTGATGAAGAGATGGCAGAGAAAATCCGTGTATTCGCTGAGGACTGCCGCACCTGGGTGGAGCAGAATTTGCGCCTCTCCCTAAGCTTCGCTATCGGGCCAGTGGCGGCTGGGCCAGGGGAGATTCGCGATTCCTATGCGGCAGCGGAGAATGTGATGCAGCACAAGCTTTTAATGTACGAAGACATCGCTTTAACGGAATTTGGAGAAACGCGCCAGCCGCTTCTTGAGACATTCAAGTATCTACAAATGATTGCTGAGTTTGTTAAGCAGTTCCGGATGTCGAGCGGCCAATGGCGGGAACTGCTGGAAGGTGTTTTTGATGGTTTTAAACAGGATTATTTACAAGATGATGATATTCGCTCTCTAATTCAGGCCATGCTACAGATGCTGAGCCGGGAAGTGGCTGTCATGTCTGAGCAGCTGCAGGATGAGTTGTCAGCAGAAAATGCGGAGAAGCAGCTGAGGCGGCTGGAAGAGGCAGAATCCATAGATGAAATGAAGGGGATTTTGTTTGAGTATTTGACTGATTTATTCCGCACTTATGTTTCTGTCAGTGAGACTAAAAGCTACCGGGCGATGGTAACCGAGATGAAGAACTATATAGAAGAGAATTTTACAAATCCCGATCTCTCCTTAAAGCATTTGAGCGACCGGTTTCAGGTATCCGGCAAATATGCCAGCTATCTATTTAAAACAGAATTTAAAATGAAATTTGTTGATTTTCTAACAGAGCTACGCATGAAGGAAGCCGAAAAGCTTTTAGTGGAAACGGAATGTTCGCTGCAGGATATTGCACTCCAGGTGGGGTATGCGAATGCAATTACATTCGGCAGGGTATTCAAACGAGTATTAGGAATCACGCCGGGTGACTACCGTTCTTTAAAACGCGGGCGCGGGACCTCCAGACTATAGGCTGCCGACTTTATTAATCCAATAGCAAGTGAACAATAGTTTTTTATAACCGCATCTGTGCACGCCAACCTCTATGATGGGGGCGCGAACACCGATGCGGTCTTTATTTTCACACTTTTGAAAGCGGTTTATTCTACGAAAATGGTTTGTATGGATAAACCGGAAGTCCGATTTTGCTGGGATATGAGCATCCGAAAGAGGTTTATTGTCATACTGCCGAAATTCATGAAATACTGTGGGCATCCAGAACAACAAGCGACCCAGTAGCACGGCAGTAAAAAGCATCACGAGCTATGGATTCCGCTGGGGATGGATAGAGTTAAGGCTAGGGGATCATAAATACACCATTAAAGCCTGCAAGGGCGAAGGGGATGGAAAAATGACAGTGAACGTACATCAAGGAGTTCTGAAGAAAGCAATCGGGATCGGATTAACCGCAATAATGGGCGTTTCTCTGCTAGCAGGCTGTTCCAATGATTCTAAAAACAACACAACATCCGAGGGTGCCGCAGCCGGCGAAAGTGCCAAGCGCGTTACATTAAAGGTGGAAGTATTTGATCGCGGCAACAGCCCAGCCCCTCATACCATTACCAATAACTACTTAACTAAACTAGTGCAGGAAAAGTTCGGAGATCCGAATAACATTGATGTGGAATTTGTACCTATCCAACGTTCTGAGGAAGTTACCAAGCTGAATGTTTTGATGGCGAGCAATACGGATGTGCCCGATATCGTATTTACGTATGATTCCAGTGTGTTTTATCGGTATGCCCAGCAAGGTGGCTTGACTGATGTCGGAGAAATTCTCGATGAATATGGCCCGAATCTGAAAAAGTTTATTGGCGAGGATACGCTGGCGTTCGGCCAGCTTGAAGGCCAGCAGTATGCGATCCCTGGTAAACGGGCGATCACAGGCCGTTATAGCTCCTACATCCGTCAGGATTGGTTAGATAAATTAGGATTGCCTGTGCCAACGACGACCGATGAGCTGTACACCACTTTGAAAGCGTTTAAAGAAAAGGATCCGGGCAATCTCGGCAGCAAAAACATCCCGATGGGCATGGCACTGGCACCAGCCCAATTCGAGACGTTGATTTTCTCTTTCATGAAGCCGATCAGCGGCGATCTGACCTACAGCCAACGTTATGAGCTGCCGCTGCATGAGGGCTTTAAGGATGCCCTGCAATTTCTTAATAAGCTCTACAATGAAGGGATGATCAGTAAGGACTTCAGTCTGGACGAGGATAAAACACAGTTGGCCAAGGATATCCAGAACGGCAATGTAGGCTACTGGTCGGAGGATGTGGATGTCTTGTTCTATGCCGATGGTACCCTAGATAATCTCTACAAAAATGTAGAGGGAAGCAAGGTGCTGCCGGTAGACGTCTTAACCAACGCCAACGTTGATAACAAGCACATTAAATCCCGGTATGCCTCCAACGGCATGTACATCATGATTCCGAAGAGTAGTAAACGCGCCGTGGAAGCCGTTAAGTATCTCGATTGGATGGCTTCGGATAATAATCTGATTGATATCCAAAATGGCGTTGAAGGTGAAAACTACGACCTGGTAGACGGTATTCCAGTGGCTAAAACAGATGTTTCCCAGGAGTTCGCCGATCGTCTGTTTAACGCGGGTGACATGGCCATTATCTCCAACGGCAAAAACATTGGTGATCAGGCCACTAATGAAAAAGCATGGGCGCTGGGCTTCCCGGAACGTAACCGGGAGATGCTGACTCAATCAATCGCTATCGCCAACGCTGACACGGTGGGTCCGCTCGTCTTCGGCAAGCCGATAGAAGCGGAATCCCAATATGGCACAACGCTTAAAGATAAGCTCAACGTAATTATTGTAAAGACAGCAATGGCCAAACCAGAGCAGTTTGAAGCAGTTTACGAGCAGGAAATGAAAGATTACATGACTTTGGGCGGAACCAAACTGAAAGAGGAACTGGAGAAGTCGTTTAAGGAACTTTCGGCTCAATAAACAAATATATAGTGAAAACCGGGGGGAGATGGTGCTGCGCTCCACCCGGTTTTTCTCCTTAGGAGGAAAACGACTTGAGCAAAGCGACATACTTTAGACGGTATTGGCAATTGTACGCGCTGCTTTCGCTGCCTATTATTTATTTTCTGATCTTCCGCTATGGTCCGATGTATGGTGTGCAGATTGCTTTTAAGGATTTCAATTTGTTTCAAGGGATTGGAGGCAGCGAGTGGATCGGCTTTGATGCGTTCCGCGAGGTTTTTGGAATGAGAGAGTTCTATACCACCTTGCGCAATACCTTTATGCTGAATTTTCTGGATTTGCTGGTCTCTTTTCCGGCTCCGATTATCCTGGCGATTATGCTGTTCGAAATTCGTTCGGTGTGGTTCAAGAAAATATCGCAGACGATTTTGTATATCCCCCACTTTATTTCCTGGGTGATCATCGGGGGGATTGTGTATCAATTATTCGGCAACCAGTCCGGTATGGTGAACGGTGTGCTGGAGAGCTTAGGCCTTACTCCCATTCCGTTTCTGACTGAAAAAAATCCGTGGCTGATCACTTACTTATTCACAGGCGTCTGGCAAAGTGCTGGTTGGGGGACTATCCTTTATCTGGCGGCGTTAACCGGTGTCAACCGAGAGCTGTTCGAAGCTGCTGAAGTGGATGGAGCGACAAGGCTGAAGAAAATCCGCTACATTACGCTTCCCAGCATAAAACCAACTATCGTGACGCTGCTTATCCTCAATCTGGGAAAGATGGTCAGCATCGGTTTTGACCGTCCTTACATTATCGGTAACACTGCTGTGCGTGAGTATTCTGATGTGCTTAGTACCTTTGTGTACCGGGTGGGTCTAGAATCCGGACAATATACGTTGGCTACCGTAGTCGGATTGTTCCAGGCTGTGGTGGGACTGGTGTTTATTTTTGGCTCCAACTATATTTCGAAAAAAGTGACCGGAGACGGTATTTTATGATAAAGAAAGAAGGAGGCGGAGTGCTATGAGTGAACGTACCTCAAACCGGATATTCGATATCGTCAATATAACGTTTGTTGCCTTGTTCGTGTTGTTCTGCTTGGCTCCATTTTTGCATGTGATTGCCGTGTCGCTTAGTTCCAACCGGGCAATTACTTCTGGAGAAGTAACGATTTTCCCCATTGAATTGAACTGGAATGCATACATTAATGTTTTTTCCAATAATGCGATGATCCGCTCTCTTGTCTTTACGGTTATTCTGACGTTTGCCACAACGGTGCTGTGTATGCTTTTCACTGTCGCAGCAGCTTATCCGCTGACCAAAAGAAAATTGAAGGGCCGCAAATTTTTTATGTATCTGATCGTTATCACCATGTTTTTCAGCGGCGGTATTATTCCTGAATATTTGTTGATCCGTGATTTACATTTGATTAATTCGGTCTGGTCGCTTATTCTGCCAGGTCTGGTCAGCCCCTTTAACCTGATTATCCTGATCTCCTTTTTCAATAACATTCCTGCCAGCCTGGAGGAATCCGCCGAGATCGATGGCAGTTCCCATCTTCGTACACTGATGAGTATTATATTGCCGCTATCCATGCCGGTTATGGCCACGTTGGCTCTTTTCTACGCAGTGGGAAGGTGGAACGGCTTTCAGGATTCTTTGATGTATATCAATAATCCGGATTTGTATCCGCTCCAGCTTAAGCTGTTCCAGATGGTGCAGAACAACATGGTATCCGAACTGACACAAATGGAAGGTGCCAACCGGACCCCGCTGACACCAGAGAGCCTAAAAGCGGCCACCGTTATCTTTGCAACAGTACCGATCCTTGCCGTATATCCATGGCTGCAGAAATATTTTGTCAGCGGTGTAATGCTTGGTGCCGTAAAAGGTTGAACCGTAAGCTGTAACAAGGGAGGAAAACATAATTATGGAGGACAAAGGCATATTTTCGTTCTCAACTTGCTGGAACATTAAGCGCCACACTGCCGGTGACGCCATGCTGCGGGAAATCCGCGATCTCGGCTTTCAGCGGGTGGAGCTGAACTATAATGTGACTAAGGAAATGCTGGAAACGATCGAGCCGATGCTTGAGCGGGGGGAGATGGGGATCTCCAGTGTCCACAACACCTTCCCGCATGTGCATGACTCCGATTATGGCACAGATTCCGTGCTGCTAGGTTTTGAGGATGAGGAGAAGCGGCAGCGGGCGATTGAGCTGCTGATTGGCTCGGCTAAGTACGCTCAGCGTTACGGAGGAGAAGCCGTTGTTGTGCATCCCGGTGAGGTACCCTTTCCAAATGATATCAGTAAAGAGCTGGAGCAGATTTATAACGGAGAGGGTAGAGATTCTAACGCTTATCGCAGCAAATGGGCGGAACTGATGGAGCGGCGGGAAGCTTACAGCGCCGGCTATGTGCAGAAAATTATTGAAAGCCTAGATGAAGTATGTAACCGGGCAGTTTCTGAGGGGCTAAACGTCCGCTTTGGTATCGAAACACGTTCCAAACCGCAGCAGATTCCGACGCTTGCGGAAGCCAAAACGATTATTAAGGCGCTAAAGGGAGCGCCTGTGGGCATATGGTATGACATCGGGCATGCCATTATGATGGACCGTTTGGGTTTGTACGACAGTGTGGGGGAAATGGAAGGTCTGATGGATGATATTGTAGGTGTTCACATTCATGAGACCATCGGTCTGTCTGACCACTGGTGCCCTTATGTAAACAGCGGGAATATGGAATTCTATGATGCGTATCTGCCGATGATTGAACGGGCGCAGGTCAAAGTGTATGAGCTGAAGGCAGCTTGCCAGCCGGAAGAAATTGATGAAAGTCATCGGCTGCTTATGGCCAAATTGGCGCGTAGAGGGCAGGTCTGATGTTGAACGATGAAGACCGTAGGTTAGCTATGAAGTATGCTCCGCGCTTATTTTTCGATCAGAACGAGCCGTTTTTTCCGGTACGTCTCGGTATAACGGTGATGCGGCAGGAGGAGGAGTCTCCTTCCTTCCGGCGCCGTCTAGCTGTGAAGCATCCGGATGTGCAGTTCGTTGTGGAATACGCGATTTATTACGATTATGATATTCAGCATTTATATGATCTGGAGCATGTGTGGGTTTACATCGGTAGAAACGGGGAAGTGGTGGATGCCGAAGCGAGCTTTCACGGGAAATTTCTTAAAGCACTGCTGCGCGGGGGCAGCAATCTAAGCGGAACACGGGTGGACCTCTATGTCCAACCCGGCAAGCATGCCCTCGCCCCGTTCCCTGAAGTCTTTGAGCTGTTACCAGGATTCGCATCCAGTACACAGGATGGGGCAGGTGCGGAGGGTCTGATTTATGGTGACTTTTTCCGCGATATACTGGCATCGGATGAAGAAACTGACCGTCTTGTCCACCGTTATCTGCAAACCTGCCGGTTCACGCCTTCCCTGTCCTATTCGATCTGGGAATATGCGGACCGGGAGGAATTGTTCGTTTCTTGGATTCAACTGTTCACGGAAATTCCTGAACGTATCCGACAAGAGCTGGTGCGGCTTCAGCTCCTGTTACCACCCAGACATTGAGCAGATTGTTAACATGGAGGGAAGTATAATGTACAAGCAACTGGTAGCCAGTAATGATAGAGCGTCAGTGGAGGGATTATCCCGGCAGGTACTTGATCCGACGAGCCGCTATTACGGAGGGACAATAGATCCGGGTACTGGCGTTGCCTGGGTTAATCATACGACCGGCACACCAACCGATATGTGTTATTGGGGAGCGGCTCTGGTTAACCCGGGTTCCGCATTCTACCGTGATGAGCTGCTTCTGGCCCGCCTGCTGCTGGCGACGGAGTTCGTGCTGCGTGCACAACATGAGGATGGCTCGATCTCTCCGGGCTGGACGAACTATCATTCTCCCCCGGACACAGCCTTTGTCATCGTCGGCTACGCTCAGCTATACCAACTGTTGGCGTCGCAGGATTGGGCACCACTGCAACAGGTGCTTGATAATATGCTTCTGTTTCTTAAGCGAACTATTCCCGTCATGCTTACAGGGGGCTGTCACACGCCGAATCACCGTTGGGTATTGTGTGCAGCACTGGGATTTCTGCATGAACTGTTCGGACTGGAGGAGGCTGTCCAGCGGGCGGATCAGTGGTTGGCGGAAGGGATGGATATTACACCTGATGGAGAATGGACGGAACGCAGCAACGGTATTTATAGTGCGGTCAGCGACATCATGCTGATTCATGCCGCTCGTCTGCTGGATCGGCCCCAGTTGCTGGAGCCAGTTCGTCTGAATTTACACATGATGGTCTATTTGGTGCATCCTAAGGGCGAAGTTGTGACCGATTATTCTGGGCGCCAGGATCTGGGGAGCTTTCACGACCTGTCTCCATATTATTTACCGTACGCTATTCTGGCCCGTTTCGATAAGGAGCCATTGTTTGCGGGGATGGCCGAATGGGCAGGCAGTGCACTGGAAAATCCGGGGGTCTGCTCTGTCAACGTACTTGTACGGATGCTGCTGGAGCCGGAGCTTCAGCAACCTTTTGAAGATTCGGCAGCTCTGCCTGTAAAATATGAGAAAATACTGAACGGCGATTTTCCGCGACACGGCTATCTGCAGGGTATGGAGAAGTCCGGCCATCAAGGGCGAATTTACCACAGCCGGCTGCATACTGATTTCGGAGCACCGGTTGCGCGCTACAGGGACGGGAACACTAGCGTGACCTTAATTACGGAGACGCCGTCTTTTTTTGCACTCCGTCACGGTGCCGTCAGGCTGCTTGCAGTGCAGCTGGCTTCTTACTTTTCTCCGGGATATGTACCGATGCAGAAAATGGTCAAATTGCCGGAAGGATACCACCTGTCAGGAGAACAAAAGAAGGGGTATTACGGTCCTGTCGAAGGCGAACTGCTTCCGCAAACATCTGCGGAGCCGGTAAGCCCTTGGTATCTGCTCCCGCACCAGAGCCGCGCACTTACGCATGAACAGACATTCCGTGTGGAGACGGAGGTTCAGCGTACGGACAGAGGGTGGACCCTCCGGTTGCATGCTGAGGAGCCTAGAGAGGTTATGACACAGTTGTCTTTCGTTTTTGGACGGGAAGGATGTTTCACTTCGGGCGAATTGCAGGCTGTCGGAGAGGACCATTATCTCTGGAACGGCGGTAACCTCCGCTATAGTTGTGAAGAGGACTGGATTGAACTGACAGGGGGCGAGCTTGGCCATCTGGCGGCTACGGTGCGTGAGGCGAAGCTGCAGGATAACAGCAAGGTGGTGTTGGTCAATTTTATGACCCCGTTCGATAAGACGATTACGATCACTCTATCTCCTTCCATGATAAGAGAGTAGCCTTTGTACAATTTACAATCTAGTAGGCTTTGAAGTTACACCTCAGTCTTAGAATAATGAAGCCTTATTAAAAAACCTTCCATTAGAAGCAAACCTGGAGTTATCAGGTCTAATGGGAGGTTTTGTTATGCATCTGCTAAGCATAGACTCACCAGATTTTAACCGTGCATAATGGTATAAGTAAGAAATCCGGGCACACCAGCCGTCAGAAATTCAAATATTCTCCGAAGCTGTGATTATCACCTTTTATAAAATTTCCTTTAGTTTGGTTTACATAGGCACTTTTTTCGGCAGTCAAGTGTTATAGAGATATAAAGGTTAAGGAGGTGCTTACATCGCCACAGGATTCGCTAGACTCGACAGAGTTGGAAGAGCTAATCGTTAGGATTCAGGAGAGGGATTCCGAGCAGTATGCTTTAATTGTCAGAGCATTCCAAAAGCCGATCTATCGCTATTGCTATCGTTTGTTAGAAAACAAGCAGGATGCGGAGGACGCGGTTCAGGATATTTTGGTAAAGGGTTATCAATCTATCCAGCAATACAAATCGCAAATGCATTTCTCGGCTTGGCTCTATCGTATCGCATATCATCATTGCTTAAATCTGCTGCGCAGGCATCGTCTGCACAAGCAAGTCATGCGTATTTTTCGTCCGGAAGTACTGTCTGCAAGCCCTGAACAGGAGCTGGATGCTCGGTTGTATAGTCCTTCATTGTCTGCAGCTTTAGCGCGATTGTCGCTTGAGGAGAGAAACATGCTTATTCTGCGGGTGTTTGAGGAACAAACTTATGCAGAGATAAGTGAGATTCTAGGGGTCAGTCCCAATGCGCTAACTAAAAGAATGAATCGGATCAAGCTAAAGGTTCAGGAAGCTATGAAGTCGGAGGAGGAGATCACATGGAAAGAAACAAAATCAGCAATGAATACCAAGATATAATTTATGCCTCGGCTGGCAATGAACTTTTGGATGAGGTAGATGTAGAAGATAAGGTCATGGGGCGTATTACTGGCATAACAGGTCGAAAGCGATCGTTCTCGCTGAGGGTGATGAATAAAACAACGGCAGTGGCTAGCATGTTAACGCTGTTTCTGCTGATCTCTGTGACTGCGTATGCTGCATCTGAATATATCCAAATCCGCAATAGTGAAGGAGTAGTGAAGGTTCAACATATTGCGCCGACAGAATCTGCAGAGAGGGCTTCTTATGATAAATATGCGCAGCAAGCAGAACAGTTCGCTAAACCGGGTGAATTGATCGGCTATCTTGTGAAAAATAAAGCAGGTGCAGCAGGCTTGGCGACAGAATTGCAGTTTAAGTATAAAGAGCAGCGGATAGATGCGTATTCTGACTTTATAAAAGAAATCAAAAGAACAGGGGCGCCAATGCTTCCCGAAACGGCAGCGGGGTACGCTTTTAAATATGGTGTAATCCATCCTAATTCTCCGACTACGGATACAGCTAAGCTAGGTTCTCTGTATAAGGAAACATTAAATGATCTTACCGCTCAGGCATATAAGGATAAGGGGACGCGCAATTTGTTTATGAAGGCTATACCGTGGTCCGAGCCAGGGGGGCTAAGTGTAACTTATTCGAAGAACAATGCTTTTATAGGGATCTCAGCAACGCTCATGCATGGCGGCAAGGTTTTCGTGGAACAAACATCTGAGAATCAAGCTAATAAGCTCACAGTCGCAGGCACAGATGTTATCTATAACAAGGTAGTAAGGGAAGAAGTCAGCTATGATTATCTGAATTGGTATAACGAGAAGCAGGATGCGTATTATACACTCACCAGCTATGGAGATAAGATTTTGACCAAGGAGCAATTTTTACAGCTGGCTGAGGAGCTATTGAAGTAGAGTTTTGAAGTTTGAGGTTTGAAGTTTGAGGTTTGAAGTTTGAGGTTTGAGGTTTGAGGTTTGAGGTTTGAAGTTTGAGGTTTGAGGTTTGAAGTTAGTAGTTAGTAGTTAGTAGTTAGTAGTTAGTAGTTAGTAGTTAGTAGTTTGTAGGTGCATGCGCTAAGTTAGTTGTATTATGTGCAATTAAAGATCACTAATATTCTGTATATAGGTCCTTTAGTTGTATTTGATGCAGCTATTACTGGTTAGATTAGTGGAAATAGACGTTTTTACGGATTTTAGTTGTAGAGAATGCAATTAGAGAAGAGGATATGAGCGGATCAGAAAGATATAAGTGTATAAAATACAGTTAAATCGTATGCAGGGAAGGCAGCAAGTCGATCCAGATATAAAAGAAGGTATCCCCCAAGCGAGAGCTGCAGGGATACCTTCTTTATATTCTTAAGTCGAAAAGTCGAAGAGCGTTAGCCTTCTAACAACAGTGCTTCTGGATCTTCCAGCAATTCCTTCACTTTGACGAGGAAGCTTACCGCTTCAGAGCCGTCAACGATCCGGTGATCATAGGAAAGGGCGATGTACATCATTGGACGGTTTACGGTTCTTTCTTCGTCCAGCGCGATCGGACGCAGTTGGATCTTATGCATCCCTAGAATACCCACCTGTGGTGTATTCAGAATCGGTGTGGATAACAAGGAGCCGAATACGCCACCGTTGGTGATGGTGAATGTTCCGCCTTGCAGCTCGGAGAGGCTGAGCGTATTGGCGCGTGCTTTGGAAGCGAGCTCGCCAATTTGGCGCTCGATTTCCGGGAAGCTGAGCCGATCCGCATCACGGACTACTGGAACTACAAGTCCTTCTTTCGCTGCAACAGCAATACCGATGTCGTAGAATTTCTTAACGACCAGATCTTCACCGTCGATCTCGGCGTTCAGCAGTGGATAGGTTTTAAGCGCACCGATCACGGCTTTGGTGAAGAAGGACATGAAGCCTAGTCCAACTTCATGTTTCTCTTTAAATGCATCCTTGCGACGCTTGCGGATGTCGAGGATCGCTGTCATGTCCACCTCGTTGAAGGTGGTAAGCATGGCCGCGGTCTGCTGCGCTTCGACCAAGCGGCTGGCAATCGTGAGCCGTCTGCGCGACATGCGCTTGCGCTCCACGTTTTTGCCCTCGTCCAGCGTGGCTTTGCTCGCTGCCGGCTTCGCTGGCTCCGGCTTGCCTTGCGGCGCCGGAGCTACCGGTGCAGCGGCCTGCGGCGCTGCTGCACCATGACCGGACACATCGGCCTGACCAATCCGGCCGATAGGATCACGGGCGCTAACCTCGCCGAGGTCGATGCCGCGCTCCCGTGCCAGCTTGCGTGCGCCCGGCGATGCCAATGCAGCGTGGCTGTCGCCACCTGCTGCAGGCACTTCGGGCGCGGCTACAGGCGCGGCGGCTGCTACTGCGTTGCCGCCTGCCGGAGCCGCTTTAGGCGCTTCGGCTTCGCTTTCAGCGGCCTGCGGCGTACTGCCGCTTGCGGCTCCAATGATGCCGATGGCTTCGCCAACGGCTACGTTCTCGCCCGCTTGACGCAGGATGGTGGAGATGACACCCTCCACCTCTGCACTAATTTCTAGATTGACTTTATCCGTTTCCAGCTCAGCGAGCACATCGCCTTGACCTACCGTGTCGCCTTCTTTAACCAGCCATTTGTAGATGGTTCCTTCGGATATGGATTCTCCCAGATCGGGTACTAAGATTTCTGACACAGGCCGTTTCCTCCCCAAACATAATGGTTTACGCTATTGTGATACCGTCCTCTTAAGAGGACGGTACAGCCGCTTGTACGTTCGAATTTGATTTTAGGGCTTCTGTTACAATTCTACGTTGTTCGAAGCTATGCACATCTGCATAACCACTGGCCGGGCTGGAACGTTCCGGACGGCCGATATATCTTACGCCGGCATTCTTTGGTGCGATGGCGCGTAACCGAGGCTCACTATAGCTCCAGCCGCCCATATTTTTCGGCTCTTCTTGCACCCAGACAATTTCCTGAAGGGAGCTGAAGGAGTTTAAATGTTCGCTTAACTCTTGTTCCGGGAACGGATAAAGCTGCTCTAGGCGAAGAACATGCAGCCATGACCAATCCTTATCCTGTGCTGCTTCCAGTTCTGTTTGGATGTCGATAGCCACTTTACCGCTGCAGACTACGAGCCGTTTAACTTCACTTGGTTTCTGGCCAAGCAAAGATTCAGCTAATACAGGCTTGAATTGTCCTGAAGCCAGCTCGGTTCCGGCAGAAGTGCTGCGCGTATTCCGAATGAGACTTTTCGGCGTCATAATGACTAGCGGTCTAGCATCTTCCTGCCCGCATAACGCTGCTTGGCGCCGCAGCAGATGGAAATATTGCGAAGCGGTAGTCAGATTAGCGACTGTCCAGTTCTCCTCAGCGGATAGCTGCAAGAACCGTTCCAGCCTACCGCTGGAGTGCTCAGGTCCCTGTCCTTCGTAGCCATGCGGCAGCATGATGACGAGATTGCTGCGCTGTGTCCATTTGGCGCGTCCAGCCGCAATGAACTGGTCAAAAATAACCTGACCCGCATTGGCGAAATCACCATACTGTGCTTCCCAGATTACGAAGGTTTCCGGTGCGAACACATTATAACCATATTCAAAGCCTAATACTGATGCCTCTGACAATGGACTGTTGTATACGCCAAAGGAGGCACGGGAATCGCTTAGCTGATGTAGCGGAGAGAATAAATCTCCTGTTTTACTGTCGTGCAGCACCAGATGGCGATGTGCGAAGGTTCCGCGTTGGGCATCTTGACCGCTCAGTCGGATGGGCGTCCCATTTTTCAAAATGGTAGCGAAGGCTAACGTTTCAGCCAGTGCCCAGTCGACCTTTTCACCCTCATTCAGTGCATCTTTACGACGTTGTAAAATGCGCTCCAGCTTCGGATAAACCTGGAATCCAGCTGGAACCGTCAACAGTTCACGATTGATCTCCTGCAGGCTGGAGATGGATACCGCTGTAGTGTTTGCCGCTGCGCGGTCCGTTTGTAGAGGAATGAAGGCTTTGGGTTCTTTTTTCTTATGATTGCCTTCCTTCATATTATCGTACGCACGCTGCAATACGCTTTCTGCTTCAGCATTCATCTTTTGTACGTCTTCGGCGGTAAGAACCTTTTCGTTTTTCAGTCTCTCTGCATAAACCTTGTAGACGGTCGGATGATTGCGAACCTTGCCGTAGACAATAGGTTGTGTGGTTTCAGGATCATCCATTTCGTTGTGACCATGACGGCGGTAGCCGATGAGATCAATTACGAAATCTTTTTTGAATTGATGGCGGTATGCGCTAGCTAAACGTACGGCTGCTACGCAGGCCTCTGGGTCATCAGCGTTGACATGGACTATCGGGATTTCATACCCTTTGGCGATGTCACTCGCATAATGCGTAGAACGGGAATCTTCACTTTCAGTCGTAAAACCAATTCGGTTATTAACAATGATATGGATCGTCCCACCATTTTGATAACCTTGAAGTTTGCCGATATTAAGCGTTTCTGCAACAATTCCTTCACCTGGAAAAGCAGCATCACCATGCATCAGCACCGCCATAGCTTTACTGGTATCAATCTTCGGCAGTCCTGCAGTGCTCCGGTCTTCTTGTGCGGCACGAGTGAAACCTTCCACGACAGGATTGACGAATTCCAAGTGACTTGGGTTATTCGCTAGTGTTATTCTTGTGCGTACGGTTTCTCCTTCACGGACAGCACGGTCTGCACCGAGATGGTATTTCACATCACCTGTCCAGCCATAGTTAATGCCTGTGGAGCCTTCGGAAGGGAAAAGCTCCTTGTTCGGAGAATGATGAAACTCTGAAAATATGATATCATAAGGTTTGCCCAAAATATGTGCAAGAACGTTGAGGCGACCGCGATGCGCCATGCCCATCAAAATATGCTCTGCACCGTCATGTGCAGCAGCGCGTACGATTTCGTCTAACATCGGCACAAGAGCATCATTGCCTTCAAGACTGAAACGCTTCTGACCTACAAAAGTCTTGTGGAGGAAGGTTTCAAATTGCTCTACCTGAATCAGGCGGTTCAGGAGCTCTTTGCGTTCTGTATTATTCAGGGGTGCTGGTGAGCTGGTGGATTCTGCCTGTCTATTTAGCCATTGCAGTTCTTTTTCTTCATGCACATGCCCGAATTCATAGGCGATAGTCTTGGTGTATGCCTGACGCATACGTTGCACGGCATCCCACCCGGTATGCACATCATTCGGCGCATTTTCCCATATAAGCGTGGCAGGCAGTGCAATCAGGTCTTCGCGGGTCAGCCCATAGGTTTCAGGCTCAAGATATTTTGCCATGGGATTCTGATCGCGTACCAGCGGATCAATTTCAGCGGCCATATGGCCATATATACGAATATTGGCGATTAGCTTGGAAGCTCTTACTGCTTTTCTAAGCCATTCGGTGTCTCCCGAGATGCGCGGCTGAGGAGCCGGTTCGCTATCCGGAGTTAGGGGAGGGGGTCCCGAATTTGTAAAAAGCTCGCGATAATTATTTTCTACGGTGGAGGGATCTTTCACAAACTGTTCATATCTTTCTTGAATGTAGCCTAAATTGGGTCCGTAATACTTACTCCAAATGGATTCGTTATAGGGCTCTTTGGCTGCCATGAATACATCCTCCTTAACGGATGAACTCCATAAGTGACATTTTGTGTCAACGCTTACTGGAGCTGTGATGATTGCGGTTTCATTTCTCATCTTATTGTGCTACTTTCAGCCACTGTAATCAATTCATTCTTTCGTCCAATACGTTCGCAAAATGGTATAGGTTAGCTTGTTCTAACGAAAAGAAGGGTGTTTCTTCTCATTACCCATTCTAAAGGCCTATTAAAATGATTCTATTATCCTTATTTTTAACTATTAGGTCAGTAAATATTTATTTTGCTAGTACAATTTATTTTATGTAACGGACGAGTATCGTGATAATCGGACAAGATCTTTGAAAAAAAATCTTTTATTTTTCGTTTTTAAAATAGAAAGTAACCAGGAATCGACACACTTTTCCGCTTTCTTTTTGTATAATGTTATTGCAGATAGTAATATTATAGTTTTTTAAGCAGATCCTTTCGTGAAAAGGGTCCAGTAAAAGGTAAACTTGCCGAAAGGCAGGGGCACAAAGTCGCGGGTCTAAGGTAGAGATACTATGACAGCCGGATTGCCTGGGGACGTAAAATCTTAGGGGGAGATTTTTTGGAAAAGTCCAACCAGGGTAGCAACAGAGAACAGCAGTTTATTGATCTGGATCAAGAGTGGGTACATTTATTATTAGCAGCTAAGAAGGCTGGCATTAAGGCAGATGAAATCCGCCAGTTCTTTCATGAGAAAACTGTGCAGATCGTGCAGTAATACATTAGAGGGGTTACATATCGAAAAAGGGCACAGCGGTTCTTCGCTGTGTCCTTTTTCGATATGATTTAGTAGAAGAGAGGATCGTACCAGATTAGTAGGAAGTATTAATCCTTTTGATCGAGCTTCCATTTCTGATAGTCCAGAAATTCTTTGAATTCGCGTTTGCTAATGCCTGAGTCCATAGCTTCCTGCACCAATCGGAACCATTCCGAATCTAAATGTGATTCCTCTGCATCATTTGGTTCTCCATAGAGTAGGGCATGAATGGATACCTGAAGCGCGTCAGCGATCTTTTCGATAAACTGGATGGATGGATTGGATTGGATGTTTCTCTCCACGTTGCTAAGATACGACTTAGCCACATCTGCTCTGTCCGCAAGCTCAGATAGGGAGAAACCCTTGTCTAGGCGGAGCTGCTGGATACGTTGGCCCATATTCTGTGGCACTATGCTGACGCCCCTCCGTAATTTTTGTTATTAGTATAGCAAATATCAATAAATCGGACAAAGTTTATTGTAAAGAGAAGAGCAGCAATCTGCTTATCCGTGGCCGGATTCAGGATCTGCTGCTCTTCGAGTATTTTATTAAATTACTTTATTGATCTTAGTAGTCTTTTTTCGCACCTTGTTTAGCTACGAAATCCCAAGTCAGTGTTAAGCTATCGCCTTGGAAAATATTTTGATCTTGGTTATTTTCCACAAATTCGAATTGGACGGAGAAGCTGTCATTGGTACCGGCTTTAATACCGGATGCTTCGGTAAAGAGTTGATCCCAACCTGTATTTTTTACGAGATCCGGATGCTGACTTTTTAAAGCAGCAAGTGTAGTCTCATAAACTACATTTTCAGGAGAGACGATAGGTACTCCTTTATCATTATTTCTAAGGAATTTAACTTTAATGAACTCGGCTAAATCCAGGTAGTTATCTCCTTTAGCATCCGTGATTTGAGTCGATGTATTCAGAATGATAGATCCGATATCGAGCGAACCATCGTTTTTCAATTTGAAGGATTTAGTTACAGTATCACCTGGTTTCAGGTTAGGAATATTAACGATGACAGAAGGGTCGGAGTTCAGATCGAGTGTACCCGCTGCGAATGTAGCTGTGCTTTGCGCAGTGTCGCTAAAGTATGCGAAGGTTCCTCCGCCGATTAATGATAAACCCAGTGCTGCAGATGCTACGCCAAGACCCAATGTTTTCTTGATACCCATAATAAAATTCCTCCTCAAATTTGTGTTTGAATTTTTTATAAAATTTATATATTGTATCTTCCGGTTCGTAAGCGGAAGTGGACAATCAACTTAGGGCTGTGTTTCTGTTGGGGGCGGTGAGGCTGGCAGTAGGGCAGCATTTTTCTTTTCTAATGCAGCTACAGCCTTCCAAGAGGTATACAGAGCATAGAGCAGAAGCATCAAGCCAGGCACGATCATGAGGACTACACTTCCAGCTTTGGAAACCGCGAAATTCATAGCGTAACCGACATAGGGTACAGTGACCCCGGTATACTGAGCTACAACATTCGCAGAACTGGTAGGGTTCATGTCGGGTGCGTCGTTGTTATCGCCTTTAGTGCGATAAACAGCTTCACCAGTAGCGTTATTGACGGTCGCTTCTACAATCCGGTGAGTAATGAGCAGATTATCTTCGTTCCTAAAGGTGATGACATCGCCTGGTTTGAAACGATTCATATCCCCTCCGGGTTTTAATGCGACAATTGAGCCTGTCTGAATTCCTGGTTCCATCGATCCTGAGAGTACGGTTTTGATCTCATATCCGAAGAAAGCAGGTTCACCACCGGAGGCCTTGGATAACACTACGGCTGCCACCAGCAGAATAAAGATCACAAGCATTAAGCTCGATAAGGTATTATTGATAATTTTTTTAATTCGCATCTTATTCTCCACCTTTCTCAGGTTGAGGGTCCGAAGGAGCTTGGGTTGCTACCGGCGGGGTAGTCGTACTGTCTTCCGCCTTTGCCGTCTCTTGTGGAGCCTCTTGCTGAGGAACATCTTTTGGAATTGTGAGCTCTTCGCCAATTTCCGGCTTAACCGGGTCAGTGGCTGGGGCTTCAGGTTGTTCTTTATTTGGGGCTTCCGGAGCAGCTTCACCTGACGTTGGAGGGGTTGCCTCAGCTTTCGCTTTATCCTCGGCTTCTTGTTGCTTTTTCTCCTCAGCCAAACGTTCTTCTTCCTTCTTCGCTTCTTCTTCTTTCTTTGCTTGCTCTTCTTCTAGCCGAGCTTTTTCAAGCTCTTCTAGTTTTTGCTCGCGAGTCTGACTGATCATTTGGAGTTTATCTTGAAGGGTAGTGATACCTGAGGTTGCCGATTCTTTAAGGTTAGTCAATTCGGTATTTAGAGCTTCATAAGTGGAGGTGAGGTCGCTAGAGATCACGCCATCTGGTTGAGTGAAGGTAATCAGGAATGGCAGTGGCTGTGGGAACTCTCCTTCGCGTAATTCAAGTTGTCCATAAACATCACTGGTAACTACCGAAGCGAATGGAAGACCGACATCGTGTATGGAGGTTAGGTAACTAATAACTCCATTTAAGGAAGCATTCAAGGATTCCGAGATCACACCGCTTTGATTCAGGCTGCTTTGTAAATCTCTGAAAAATTGCTCATCCTTGATTTCTAGACAGTTTGAATCTAGAGAAGTCATATATCCTCCTATCTGGAAGAGTAAGGCTGCTGCTGCACTTAGCTCATTGTGGATTTGATTCCAAATTTGGCTGTTAGCCGCCAGTTGCTCGTTAACGCTATCTATTTGGGATTGAAGCGCCGCTATTTGCGAAGAAATCTCTTGTGCAGCGACATCAAGCTCTTCCAGCGACATCCCTTCTATTCCCGAAACGTCCGAGTAGTTAGCTGATGAGGAAAAGGGTTGTAGTGATTCTTTTAAAGTGAGCGCTCGATTAACATGCTCTTTGAACTCTGTAAGCAGTGCCTTGATCGAATTCGGAAATACTTCGCAAAAGCTAATCGTGCTAGTGGTTTGCGCAGCAGCTCCAAAGCCTCCATAGGTACCACCAACTTGCTGCGAGGTATATAGAAATAAGACGGAGACAGCCATTCCTGATTGCAGTATACGTAAACCAATTTTCCTGTTTCTTCTAGGTCTTCTCCTTGCTGATCTGGGTCTCAGAGGAATACCTCCCCTCAATGTCTGTTTCTTTGGTTCGTTATTATCGTTCTTTATTAAGAACAACTTCTGTAATGAATCATACATGGAATAAAACAAAAAGAAAACTGCCAATAACGCGCATTTGTACTCTATAAAGAACAAAAATGATAATTTATCTCTGAATAACTCTATTTATCGCTCGATTACTAAATATATTCGCAATAAAGAACGATCTATTAGGGTGATTCGCAAAAAAATACCCGGCTCGCAGTAAAAACGCGAGCCGGGTATAAGTGGAGTAATGAAGTTGAGAATATAAATGTATATGTTACGGAAGTTTTGAACCACGTGAACTAACATACAGGTCGTACCATTCCTTACGGCTAAGCTCCAGCTTGTCCGCATCGGCACAGGCAGTAATACGCTTCGGATTCACAGTTCCAATAACAGGCTGAATGGCAGCTGGATGTGTCATTAGCCAAGCCAATACAATGGCTTCGGGTGTTGTTCCTTTTTCATCTGCAAGCTGTTGGACCATAGCTGCTGTTTGGACGATATTCTCCGGTTGATCCTCTAATGAACGCCCGCTAAATAGACCTTGGGCGAGTGGCCCCCAGGCTTGAAGCTGAATGTTCTCCATTCGACAATGTTCAAGGGTTCCCTCAGGAAAGATGATATCCTTCCAGGGTTCACGATTTACACTGATTCCAGCATCCACCCAGCTGATCTTAGCCAAGCTCATATGCAGCTGGTTTACGATAAAAGGTTCATCGCAATAAGTCTGCAGCAGCTTGATCTGAGCGGCGCTCATATTGGAAACCCCGAAATGGCGAACCTTACCAGCGGCCTTCAGTTGATGTAATGCGGAGGCTACTTCCTCAGGATCCATTAAGGGATCGGGTCTATGCAATAGAAGAATATCAATGTATTCGGTCCCAAGTCGTGACAATATTCCATCCACGCTGTTCAGAATATGTTGGCCAGAGAAATCAAACGTATTAGTGCTGTCCCCAGGCTCCATTAGCTTAATTCCACATTTAGATTGAATTATAATTTCTTCACGTAGTCCTGGACGATCCTTAAAAATCTGACCGAATACCTTCTCCGCCTTGCCACGAGTGTAAATATCTGCATGATCAAACATGTTGATGCCGATGGAAAGTGCGGCATCGACCGCTTCATGCCCTTGTTTAACATTCTCCGCAGTAATCGGCTCATGGTCCCAGTCACCGCCTAGTCCCATGCAGCCTAAAGCAATGCGGCTTGCGGGAATCCCGCGCTTGTTTAAAGGTAACGCTTTCAACAATGTGATTCCTCCTTGGAAAATATGATTGCGTACTTGTAGTTATTGTACACTCTCAGAAGCCCGTATGGTATTTTTTGTCGCTGGAAGAGCGGTGTTTGGTCTCCTCTTTATTCTTTTCCTCTTGCTTTTCCAGTGTCAAATCTTCCATCGGAATCGGGTCTACATTCTGCTCACTTTCATGAAGATCGAATAGACTTTCTTTCTCTGTTGGATATTGTTCCGGGTGATCCCGTTTGCCACTATTCAGCTGATGTTTTTCTTGGGTCATTTTTACCGCCTCGTCTTCCTTTGAGATTTAATGGATATTGTGCTCGTTAATAAACGTATTTTGACTCCCTTAAACAGAAAAAGAGGCCATTAGGCCTCTAAATTCAACGGTGTCCCTATGTCTTTTAGCTTGCGTGCTACAACATCATCGTATAGGCGCTGCAGCCATTTCAGCTCAGTCAGGGTGTGCTCATATGTACCGTACATTAGATGCAGGGCAGAACGAGGCACGATGGAGATATGCTCCTCGTATACCTGATAAGCCAGATTAACCTGATGTTCTGTTTCCCGGAGGCGTTCCTCGAGCAGCTTCTCAACCTTGCTCTGATCGATATGACGGGACATAGCCAGGGCCATATACATCGGATGATAGAAGGGTTCGTTTTTCTTAATTTGTTGCAGGATAAGCTGTTCGAATAAAGCTTTACCTTGCTCCGTTATGGCATAGATTGTTTTGTCCGGCCGATCACTGCTGCGGATGATCTCTAAAGCTTCTATATAACCATCTTGTGCAAGCTTATCCACAGCATAATAGAGTGATCCCATCTGCAGCTTGGTGATCCGGTCCATGGAACGTTCCTTCATCACTAATGTGATTTCATAGGGATGCATGTTCCGCTCCAGCAGTAAACCTAAAATGGCTAATTTCATGGACATAATGGTTACCTTTTGCCCTCTGACGCCTGAACAGCTTTAGCAGGAATGGTAAGACGGTCTTTTGGCATGAGCAGTACAAAGACTAGACCGAGCACTGCAGGAATCAAGGCCCACATAAAGGTTTGTGCAATAGAGGTGGATAACGCACTTGATATTTTCTCTAATATTTCAGCAGGGATCTTCGCTCTTGCTTCAGGTGTTAACGCAGCGCGTGGATCTCCGAAGGCTGCTGACTGTTCACTACCGCCAAAAGCATCGCTTAGACTGTTAGTAAAGCTATTCCGCTGAATAATCCCGAAGATCGTAATTCCCAGCGTCATTCCAAGGGAGCGCATGAAGGTACTGGTTGATGTTGCCGACCCCCGTTGGCGCATATCGAAATTATGAATAGCTGCCATGCTCAGCACGGAGAAGGAAAAGCCTACGCCGAACCCAGTCAGAGCCATAAATACATTAAGCATGAGGCGGGAGGTATCTGGTGATAAAGTGCTTAGGCTGTAGACCCCTGCGACAAAGCAGACTGCGGATAGGATCATAATGTTGCGGAAGCTGGTTTTTGTTGTAAGCAGTCCCCCGGTCTGACTGCCAACGACCGTACCGATCATCATCGGCATAAGGATCAGCCCTGAGTTCGTAGCTGAGCCGCCAAATACACCCTGCACAAAGATAGGGATATAAATAGTAGCTACGATAAAAGCAGAACCATAAAATAAGCTGGTCACGCTGCTTGTTGCAAACAACCGTTTGCGGAACATAGCGAACGAGATCACAGGTTCAGCAGCTACTCTCTCAATAAGGATAAACGCCAGCAAGAGAACAGCAAAACCTACGAATAAGCCAAGGATGGCACTGGAATCCCAAGCATATTGATTACCACCAAGTTCCAGAGCGAACATTAGGCAGATAATCGCGCCAACCAGAGTGAAGGCTCCGCCCCAGTCAATGCGCTGTTTAGCGTGGGAGATCGACTCCTTATAAGAAGTTGCAATCAGGAACAGTGCAATAATTCCTAGCGGCAGGTTAATGTAGAATACCCACTGCCAACCAACATAGTCGGTAATATAGGCACCGAGTAAAGGTCCAAGTACACTGGAAATTCCGAAGACGGCTCCAAAGAGACCGGTCAATTTCCCTCTTTTTTCAGGCGGGTAAATGTCGAAAACGATGGTGAAGGCGATTGGCATTAGTGCACCGCCGCCGATCCCTTGAATGGCACGGTAAATGCTGAGCTGTGTGATACTGGTGGCAGTACCGCACAGAGCCGAGCCAATCAGGAATACAATCAATCCGAAAATGAAGAAACGTTTACGTCCATACATATCAGAGAGCTTGCCGAAGATAGGGGTTCCGGCCATTACCATTACCATGTAAGCGGAGGTGACCCATACGATTTTATCCAGACCGCCAAGATCTGAGACTATCGTTCCCATAGCTGAAGCTACAATGGTATTGTCCATTGCGGACATAAGAATACCAAGCAGCAGGCCAACCACTACGAGTTTAAGATTACTTTCTTTAGTATGCATGCTTCGCAGCTCCTTTTTCTTAATAGTGATAGTGATAGTTCTGTTCGAAAAATGTTCATAATTAGAAGCAAAATTTATTATATTCAAATTTGAATAGGGAGGCAATAGTTTTTTTTAAAAAATAGAGATGTATAGCCAACCGTAGAAGAATACGGCGGTAATATAGGGACAAACTACCAGTGGAGATCATCTGTGGATGAATTAGGAATGCCTCTTGACATACCCTACGGGGGTATATTATATTATAACCAAGGAGGCTGATTCTTATGTCTACTGCCAAGAAAGAGCAAGCAGCAGAATCCTGCGACATAAATTGTCATTCTTCATCATCAGGAGAACGAAAAAGTCATCATTCGGCAGAATTCAAGAATAACTTGAATACGCGCCTCAACCGGATTGAAGGCCAGATCCGCGGGGTAAAGGGTATGATTGAGCGGGATACCTATTGTGATGATGTGCTCAACCAGCTCGCAGCGGTACAGGCGGCGTTAAATGGTGTCGGTAAGTTGCTGCTAGAAGGGCATATGAAAAGTTGCATTGTTGAGCGAATCGAAGCTGGCGAACATGAGGTTATCGACGAGCTCCTAATTACGGTTAACAAATTAATGAAATAATAAGCTAATGCTTCTAGAGCATAGCTTCACAACATTTATTGGAGGTTATATTAATGTCAAACGCTACATTAAACGTTGAAGGAATGTCTTGTGGTCACTGTGTTAACTCCGTAGAGAAAGCCGTAGGCAATCTTGGAGCAACAGCTAAAGTTGATCTTGCTGCTAAGAAAGTTTCCGTCGAGTATGATGAGAACAAAGTAAGCCTTGGCGCGATTAAAGAAGCGATTGAAGATCAAGGGTATGACGTAGTTTAGTTTGAAGCACAGTAATAAGGCTTGGAGTGATATGGGGAAGCAACCCGAAGCTCCAATGCCTTTTCTTTTAGAAATTATCATACCCTATAGGGGTATGTGGAGGCGTGGAAATCATGGATAAAACCAAAACAACAGCTTCACCAAACGAACAGCAGGCAACTGTACAGATTACAGGGATGACTTGTTCCGCTTGTGCAACCCGGATTGAGAAAGGTTTGTCCCGGATGGACGGCGTATCTCGTGCGAATGTGAATCTAGCCTTGGAACAGGCTACTGTTGGATTTGATCCGACAGTATCAGGGTTGCCACAAATTGAAGATAAAATCCGTTCTCTTGGTTATGACACTATTAAAGAATCTGCGGATTTTGATATATCGGGGATGACCTGTGCTGCTTGTTCCTCACGGATTGAAAAAGTGTTGAGCCGTACACCGGGCATAGCAGCAGTTAATGTGAATTTGGCGCTGGAAACAGCACATGTAGAATATACACCCGGTAATATCAGTCCAAGGGAGATCATGGAGAAGGTAAGCAGTATCGGCTATAAAGCTTCTCTTAAAGAAGACCGCAAAGATCATGTGGATCGTCGTGGAAAAGAAATTCAGCATAAAAAGTGGAAATGGATCATTTCTGCAATTCTTTCGTTCCCATTGTTATGGGCGATGGCGGGTCATTTCTCCTTCACCGGCTGGATTCCAACACCGGATATATTTATGAATCCTTGGTTCCAGCTTGTTCTGGCTACCCCTGTGCAATTTATCATCGGTTGGCAGTTCTACGTCGGTGCCTATAAAGCCCTTCGTAACCGGAGTGCCAATATGGATGTGTTGGTCGTATTAGGGACGTCGGCAGCTTATTTCTACAGTCTTTATCTGACCATTGATTCCTTAAGCATGAAGGGAATGAATCATACTGTAGAAATGTATTATGAGACGAGTGCTGTACTCATTACCCTTATCCTCGTCGGTAAATGGTTTGAGGCGCTGGCGAAAGGCCGTTCCTCTGACGCAATCAAAAGCTTAATGGGGCTTCAGGCAAAAACCGCCCTCGTAATTCGGGATGGGCAAGAAATGAATATCCCGACAGATGAAGTCATTCCTGGCGATATTGTATTGGTGAAGCCCGGTACTAAGGTGCCTGTGGATGGCGAAGTTGTCGAGGGATCTTCTTCTGTGGATGAGTCGATGTTGACCGGAGAAAGTATTCCTGTGGAGAAAAAACCAGGGGATACCGTGATCGGTGCCACTATGAATAAGAATGGTATCTTGAGAATCAAAGCAAATAAAGTGGGTCGCGACACTGCGCTGGCTCAAATTATCCGAGTAGTGGAGGAAGCTCAAGGCTCCAAAGCTCCGATTCAACGGATTGCCGATGTAATCTCAGGGATTTTTGTGCCGATTGTTGTGGGTATTGCTGTGATAACGTTTCTGATCTGGTATTTCTGGGCAGCCCCTGGCCAGTTCGCTGATGCCCTCGAAAAAGCCATTGCAGTGCTCGTAATCGCTTGTCCATGTGCGCTAGGTCTGGCAACGCCAACCTCCATTATGGCAGGATCGGGCCGGGCAGCAGAGCTTGGAATCCTCTTCAAGGGTGGGGAGCATTTAGAGGGAGCGCAAGGGATCCAGACCGTTGTGCTAGATAAAACAGGTACAGTGACGAATGGTAAACCCGTGCTTACTGATGTTGTGACAACAACTGGAATTGCAGCTTATGGAAAAGAAAACGCGGAAAACCGTTTGTTAGCTTTAACTGCAGCCGCCGAAAAGCTATCAGAGCATCCACTTGCGGAGGCTATTGTTGCTGGCGCCGCTGATAGAGGTTTGGCTTTGCCTACTGCTGAGCAGTTTGATAATGTGCCCGGACGTGGAATTATGGCGGTTATCTCTGATCAGCAGGTTATGGTAGGCACACGGCGGATGATGGAAGATCATCAGCTCGATATCACAGAATGGACTCCAATTATGAAGAAGCTGGAGGAGTCGGGAAAGACAGCTATGCTAGTAGCGGTAGAGGGAGAAATCGCTGGAATTGTGGCCGTTGCTGATACGATTAAACCGACCTCAAAAGCGGCTGTAGCCGCGCTTCATGATATGGGTATTGAAGTCGTTATGATCACTGGTGACAATAAAATTACAGCTGAGGCTATTGCGAAGCAGGCAGGGATCGAAAAAGTGTTAGCAGAGGTTCTACCAGAGGGCAAAGCTGAAGAGGTTCGCAAGCTCCAGCAAAATGGGACTAAGGTTGCCATGGTTGGGGATGGGATCAACGATGCTCCGGCACTGGCTACTGCCGATACGGGTATGGCGATTGGGACAGGAACGGATGTAGCTATGGAAGCAGCAGATATTACGCTGATGCGCGGGGATTTGAAGAGTATTCCTGATGCGATTATGATGAGCCGCAAAACGATGAGAAATATTAAACAAAATTTGTTCTGGGCGCTTGCTTACAATACAATAGGAATACCGATTGCTGCACTTGGGTTTCTAGCCCCATGGCTGGCAGGAGCTGCGATGGCATTTAGCTCCGTGTCTGTTGTCTTGAATGCACTTCGGCTACAGCGGGTAAAGCTGTAATATCACCATCACTATTTAGGGAGTGGCCACAGTGCAAGTAAATAACGATACAATTTCTCTGTTAATGAAACATGCCTCTGTCCGCAAGTTTCAGGATAAGCCAGTAAGTGAAGATCAGCTTAGCGCTATTATTGGAGCAGCTCAGATGGCTTCAACCTCAAGCAATGTTCAGGCCTATAGTGTTATTGCAGTTACTGACCCGGCACTAAAGACGGAGCTTGCGGGATTAGCGGGCAATCAGGCTTATATAGAACAATGCCCAGTGTTTTTGGTCTGGTGCGCTGATCTGTATCGGCTGCGCGAGGTGACGAAACCTCATTTGCAGGGAGAGACTTCTTATGAAGATTCTGCTGAGAACCTGATTGTAGCTACCGTTGATGTTGCGCTTGCTGCACAGAATGCTGCAGTGGCTGCGGAATCACTAGGACTTGGAATTGTATATATCGGTGGAATCCGTAACCGGATCGCTGAGGTATCGGAATTGCTGGGACTGCCTGAATTGGTCTACCCGATATTTGGGATGTGTGTGGGTTATCCTGACGGAGCTTCGGGCCTGCGTCCGCGGCTTCCACTAGAGGCTGTTCTGCATCGTAATCGCTACAATGCGGAAACCACTGTGGAGCAGGTCAAAACTTACGATAAAGTCTCTTCAGACTATATGCGTGAGCGGACCCACGGTGCCAAAGACACCCCTTGGTCGGCCATTATGGCGGAGCGATTGGCACAGCCAGCACGGCTGCATATGAAGGAGTTCCTGCTGGAAAAAGGATTCCTTCGAAGATAACTAAACTTTCTTCACCTAAAGAGGCTGCCTTATTAGTAGTTCATTCTACTGATAGGGCAGCCTCTCTTTTTTATTCGG
Source organism: Paenibacillus sp. FSL H7-0735 (assembly GCF_038008505.1). NCBI lineage: Bacteria > Bacillati > Bacillota > Bacilli > Caryophanales > Paenibacillaceae > Paenibacillus > Paenibacillus sp. FSL H7-0735. The sequence continues at coordinate 495,149 of NZ_JBBOZH010000001.1, forward strand.
AGCCAGGAAGGTGACAGTTGTCATCTTAAAGAAATGACAGTCCATACTAATGTCATGTCTTCTTTTTCCATATGATTGAAATAGATCAAACGCATTCGGAAGCGGAGGGATTACGTTATGGATAATATTATAGAAATGCACGGAGTCAGCAAAATATATAAGGATAAAAAGGCTGTAGATAATATCAGCTTTAACATTGCTAAAGGTTCGATTACAGCTATTCTGGGACCGAACGGAGCGGGTAAAACAACGGCATTAGGCATGCTGCTGGGGCTAATAGAGCCTACCGAGGGTACAGTGGAGTTATTCGGGCATCATCCGAAGGATAAAGTGGTACGAGAAAAGACAGGAGCGATGCTGCAGGAGGTAAGTGTAATGGATCGGCTAAAGGTGCGGGAGATCATTGACCTGATCCGCAGTTATTATCCAAAGCCTATGGATATGGAGTTTCTAATTAAGGCTACTGGACTTGCGCCAGCCGATTTGAATAGATACGCCGAGAAGCTCTCGGGCGGTCAAAAGCGTAGTTTGGGTTTTGCGCTAGCCCTCGCGGGTAATCCGGAGCTGATCTTTTTCGATGAACCTACAGTCGGACTTGATATTACTTCCCGGCGGCGGTTCTGGGAAACGGTTCGTGGACTTGCGGAGCAAGGAAAAACGATTGTGTTCACGACCCATTATTTGCAGGAAGCAGAAGATATCGCGGATCGTATTCTGTTATTCAGTAAAGGCCACTTAGTTGCGGACGGAAGTCCAGATGAGATTAAATCGCGGATTGTGAAGCGTTCCGTGTCCTTCCTGCCTGTGGGTGATCGCTCGCAATTGCGCAGCAACCTGCTAGACCTAGCTGCTATAGAGGATTGTTATGAAAAAGATGGCCGCATTCATGTGACCACAGAGGATACAGATGAGGCGCTTAAAGCGATTTTTGTGGCTGGACTTCCCGTGAAGGATGTTCGAATTGATCAGGGACGTTTGGATGAGGCTTTTGAACAATTGACCATGAACCAAGAGGAGGCTGTCTAACCATGAGACTAATTACTGTACAGTGTAAAGCAGAAATGCTGCGGATCATCCGTAATCCCTATTATGTGTTCTGGTCTTTGCTCATGCCCATCATGTTCTATTTCATCTTCACCCGGGTGGTCAATACAGGTAGCGATGACCTAACGTGGCGTGCTCATTATTTAATGTCTATGGCGACCTTCAGTGTAATGGGCTCAGCCATTATGACGCTTGGCATCCGGTTGGTGCAAGAGCGAACACAGGGCTGGACCACCTTTATTCGGATTACACCGCTGCCGGGTTCGATCTATTTTTTCGGAAAAATGTTCGGACAGACGATGATGCATCTGTTTTCGGTCATTTGTATTTTTATCGCAGGCTATTTAATCAATGGCGTCTCTTTATCCGCGGGTCAATGGGTGCTTAGCGGGCTGTGGATCCTGATCGGTTCTCTACCATTTTTAGCGATTGGTACGCTTGTAGGTGCTATGAAACGGGTGGATACAGCCAGTGGAGTCAGCAACGTGATTTATATGGCTCTTGCTGTAGCAGGGGGCATGTGGATGCCGATTGAGATTCTGCCACGATTAATGCAGCGGATTGGTCATTGGTTGCCTTCCTATAACTATGGGAATGGAGCCTGGGAGATCGTTCGTGGATCAGCTCCGACGTGGAGTAATGTCTTGATTTTGCTCGGATATTTGGTAGTTTTTATGTTACTATCGGTCTATATTCGAAAAAAACAGGAAGCGGTGTGAATGAATGGCTGAGCGTGCGAAGTTCCGGTTATTTCCACAAAAACAGGGGTTTTTCCCTTTTGTATGGGCTGTTTATCTGGTTTTGCCCATCCTGAATTTGCGCGGGGAGACTGGAATGAAGCTCATTCTGGGCGGGATTATGATAGCGGTATTTGCCCTCAGCTATCGCCAGCTGTATTGGGTGCGGGGTGGAGTGTTTAATGTTTGGTTAATTATTCAAATGTTGATCATCGTGGTGCTTAGTGTGTTCTATACCCCCTATAATCTGTACATGGGCTTTTTCACCGCAAATTTTATCGCATATTATACGGAGAATAAAGGTTTCAAAATTGCATTTACTTCTTTTGTGATCATGATCCTTTCGGTGCTGGTCTTAGTGGGTCGTGGGATGGAGTGGGGAAGTGTGATATTTTTAGCTCCGTTTATTGTTATTATGTTGATTAGTCCGTTCGGAGTGAGGTCCATGAATCGGAATCAGAAGCTGGAGAAAGAGCTGGATCAAGCGAATGAGGTAATTAAAGAGCTGGTGAAGCGTGAGGAACGAATGCGAATCGCCCGTGACCTGCATGATACCCTTGGCCATACCTTGTCCTTGATTACGTTAAAGAGCCAACTCGTAGAGAAGCTGGTGACGAAAAATACGGAGCGAGCCCAAGAGGAAGCGCGGGAAATCCAGCGCACTTCACGGGCTGCGCTCCGTCAAGTGCGTGAGCTAGTGTCGGAAATGCGTGCGGTCTCAGTAGCAGAGGAACTGGCTGAAGCTGGAGAGATGCTGCGGACGGCAGAGATCGCCTTAGAAGTGGAAGGGGATATCTCTCTGGAGGGGGTATCCGACCTGACGCAAAATATCCTCAGCCTCTGTATCAAAGAAGCGGTGACTAATATCGTGAAGCATAGCAGAGCGGATAAATGCTTCATAGGAGTGGCAAAGCTGGCTGGAGAAGTGCGAATTACCGTTAAAGATAACGGCATTGGCCTACAGCACGGGGAGAAAGGGAACGGCGGGCTTAGCGATGGAAATGGCATGAAGGGGATGGCGGAGCGCCTATCCCTGATTGATGGCTCCCTGTCGCTAAGCTCAGCTGAGGGTCAGGGAGCTAAGCTGATCGTTGCCATCCCGCTAATCGTAAAAGATGCACAAGGGGGTGAGACTGCATGATAAGCATTGTTATAGCGGAGGATCAACGTCTGCTTCGGGGAGCGATGGCTTCTTTGCTGGATCTTGAAGACGATATCGAAGTAGTCGGAGAAGCTTGTGATGGGGCGGAGGCGTTAGCTTTAATCGACAAGCTTCAGCCGGATGTCTGTCTCATGGACATTGAAATGCCGTTCAAGAGCGGGCTGGAGGTTGCAGAAATATTGCGGAGTAAGGGTTGTCCGACCCGTATTATTATTTTGACTACCTTTGCCCGTCCGGGATATTTTGAGCGTGGAGTAAAGGCTGGTATTCAAGGGTATTTGTTGAAGGACGAGCCTGTAGATAAGCTAGCTGAATCTATTCGTCGTGTCATGGCTGGACATCGGGAGGTATCTCCGGAGTTAGTCTTTGGCAGTTTGCGGGAGGAGAATCCATTAACAGCACGGGAGCGAGAGATTTTAAAACTGGCTGGAGAAGGGCAAACCGCGAGCGAGATAGCCTTTTCGCTGCATCTGTCTTACGGCACTGTCCGCAATTACATCTCTGAAATACTCAACAAGCTGGAAGTGAAAAGCCGGATTGAGGCGGTACGGCTGGCGGAAGAAAAAGGCTGGATTTGAGGGGAGAAGGGTATTGTTATGCAAATATTTCTGATTCGTCATGGTGATCCGGACTATTCCATAGATAATCTAACGGAATTCGGGCATCAGGAAGCAGCAGCGGCATTGGGAAAACGCATGGCATCTATCGGTCTGGTTGAATTATATGCTTCACCATTGGGGTATGAACTATCGCCCAAGGGGATTAATGGGTAATCATGTTTAAGGTGACTGATTAAGAGCGAGCTAGGATATTGTCTATGAAGTGAAAGGCCATCCCGCAGAGGATGGCCTTTTTTTTAAATACAACAAGAACGTATAAGTTCGGCACGATACATTACCTTCTATTTCTCGCATAAGCGCTTACCGTTCTTTAGGGACATCGAGGGCATTTTTGCTTGCATATAAGAATCGTGCCCCTTGCCCAGTTCCTGATTTCCACTTGCTATTGTACTAACGGACTTAGATGCAGCTATTTGTACATTTTAAGCCTTTTGGAGGAAGTTGCGGACTCGAGAGATCTTATTTTCCATAAATGGAGGGAATATCGTGCTATTTTAGTGATATAAAGTCTCTGAAGTCCGTTAGCATCCCAGAACAGCGAAATAGTTACGAATAAGGGCTGTGGTGTCCGAACGCAATTCTGAATTCTGCTCGCAATAAAGCTACATTGGCAGATAGCAGCAGCTTTTCATGAAATGGTCGACTCATTTTAGTTTTGAGCCTACTCTATCTGAAATTCCACTCTTCACCGTGGATTTAATTTCACCTGTGAACCTTTGCCGCCTGTCTGTATGCCCGTTTCCTTCGTTCCAACTTCCTTCAAGTCAGTCACTAGTCGCTCCAATACGGCCTTGGAGGCAGCAGCTTCCTTCGCACCGGATGCTTTGACAACTAATTGCACCGGCTTGCCGGAGCGGAGATGCTTCTCAGCCTGACGGAGCTTAGTATCGTAGTCGTGCTCTTCAATATGAGCAGTGAAGCGGAGTTCTTTGACCTTCTCCTTGCTGCCGCCCTTTGCAGCTGAACCCCCACTGGCCTTGCGTGCTGAGGCTGCCTCCTTCTGCGCGGCCGCTTTTGCTTTGCCTTTTGCAGTTAGGCTGCAGGGCGGTGGGCTGCTCATTAGCGAGGTGCATACCAGATCAGCACCTGCTGATCTGGCCATGGCCAGCGCCTCTTCCCGGGAGACGATACCCAGCTTCTCACCCCTAAGTCCTGTAAGGACTACTTCGGATGCTCTGATTTGTTCATTGATTAATACTGCCACTTCTATGAATCCTCCCCTGATAACGATGATAAAGCTATCATATATGGAACTAGCTTGAGGTTCAAATGTGGAGCGTAGGATTAGCGTTACTAATCCTCTCAATTTCTTCTTTTATGATTTTTAGGATTAGTTTTTTAGATGATGTTGCTAGATATTCTCGGTTGCGCCGCTGCAATATACCTACTTGTATGAACGGTTCGCTTAGTGCAACATCTATTTTTACGATATCTGTCATTAAAGCTGTCGAATCAAGCACTACCCCTACCCCAGGGTTCTTTCTTACAAAATGAGGAATAGCAGAAATTTGGCTTATGGTGGATAAAGTGGGCTTTGATTCGAATCTCGAAAATTGCTTAGCTAACCGAAGGTAATATAAGCAAGTGCGCCCTCCAGCTATAATTGGATATTCAAGAATTTCTCGAAATGAAATATCGTCTCGTCCGCTTAAAGGATGATTTTCATCTACTATAAAAGCGATTTTCTCGTGATAGAGCGGTTCGAAATAAATGAAAGACAGGTCGGACGGCTCACCGCAGATGGCGAAATCCAGCTCACTTTGGAGGACAAGCTGTGAGAGGGAATCAGTGTTACCCTGAATGAAGTTACATGCCATCTTTGGTTTTTGCTCCTGAAACTTTCGCAAGGCGTTCGGTAGGACGGATTCCATCATGGATTCAATGCCTCCGATATGAAGTGTGCCAATTTCGTCATGCTGTAAAGCTTTGGTGAGTTCTGATACATAGTTCCAGTGTTGAATAAGGTTATCGATTTCCGCTGCAAAAACTTGCCCAGCACTTGTCAGTTCTACTTCCCAGCCTCTGTGAAAGAGTTGTATGCCCAGTTCTTTTTCAAGTCGTTGAATTTGGTTGGTAATGGTAGACTGCGCATAATTCAACTTCTCGGCAGCGCGTGAGAAAGTGCCTTCTTGAAGAATGGTCTTAAAAGCCATCAGTTCTTTTAGATCCATCGATTGTCACCTCTATCGGTATAATTGATTAAGATTATTATCTTATTCAATTATATAAATCAAAATACTGAGAGTACAATAAAAGAATTCCAAAGAAGGAGTGAATTAAAATGCCTTTCATTAGAGTCAGTTATCTGGAGCAACAATACGACATTCATCAGCTAGAAGGAATATGCAGAGCGATTATGAGCGCGTTAATTCAGCATTTCCATGTACCGGAGGATGATATGTTTCAGGTTTTTCATGCGCATAAAGCGGGGGAATATTTTTATAGTAAAGATTATTTAAATATTGAACGAAGCGACGGACTGATATATATCCAAGTTACGCTAAAATCCGGAAGATCAACGGAACAGAAGAAAAGCTTTTACGCGAGGCTAGCCGAGGAATTATCGATGACGCTAAACATCAGAAAAGAAGATATATTCATTGTGCTCGTCGATACGGAATTCGAAGATTGGTCGTTTGGTAACGGTGTTGCTCAAATGCTACAACCTCCGGTTAGGGAGGCGTAATATGGCGCATCAGAAAATCGCCACAAATGTACGGGAATCGTTAGGCGAGTTCGCTCCGGCATTCGTCGAATACTCGGAAAATGTGTTATTTGGGGACTTATGGAGACGTGAGCAATTATCACTTCGGGATCGTAGCATGATTACGATTTCTGCCTTGGTGATGGGGGGCATGACGGAACAACTCCCCTATCATCTGCGCTTGGCTTTAGAGAACGGCTTACAACTTGAAGAAATCGTGGAGGCCATCACCCACCTTTCTTTTTATGTAGGTTGGCCGCGAGCCTCTTCTGCTCTAGAGGTTGCAAAGGATGTAATAGGAAAAAATAAATAACGTCTGACTTTTTAATCCCATCCGTAACCTTTAGGAACTTCATTGGCACTTGTATATAATACGGAAGAAGGGGGTGGGGGAGAAAATGCTTCAGTATATCGAGGAGGCTAAACAAGGAGACCGACAAGCTTTTGAACAGATTGTTAGGCACTTTACACCGATGGCAATTGCAGTTGCGTCCGAAAAGCTGCGTGACTATCAGTTAGCGGAAGATGCTGTGCAGGAAGCTTTCACAGAAGCCTTTTTGCATTTGAATAAATTACGAGCAGTAGAGGCATTCCCGGGCTGGTTTAAAGCTATTGTGGTGCGGCAATGTTATCGTATCTTGCGAAGCAAGCAGCGTCCTGCATTACCCTACGATGAAGCTGCGCAAGCGACAGAATCTTCATTTTCTATAGCAGATATTATTGAAAAAAAGGAAACCCAGCGGCTGGTTCACGAGTCTATAGCTGCATTAACGTCCAATATGCGGATTGCCGTTCAATTATATTATTTTCAAGGCTACTCACTACAAGAGATTGCTGACTTTCTGGGGACTTCGGTTTCGGTATTGAAGAAGCGACTTTTTGATGCCCGCCGCAAACTGAAAGGTGCATTGCCTGTGGCAGATGTTCTTTCCGTATTCAACCATTTGTACGAAGGGGGAAAAGATGTGCTTCACATTGTAAATGGAGATGTAGTGGGAGTGAAGCTGCGGCAAGGAATCGTGAAAGGTGATGTACTAGTGTGGAGAGAGGTATATTCGCATGGGCCGGTATTTTTGGATCCTGCCGATGGAGATAACCGTGCAGTTCGAGCGCAATATTTGGAACAAACGATGGGAATTCCGCAGAGGGAATTTATTGAAAATAGTGAGAGGCAAGAGAAGATTTTAGCTGATTTTCATAAATATGAAGAAGTGGTGTTATGGTTCGAGCATGATCTTTTCGATCAGACGATGCTCAGTTATTTACTCCATTGGTTCTCGAAGCAGAAAATGTTAACCACCAAGCTAAGCTTACTATGCATTGGAGAGTATCCTGGAATAAAGTTATTTCGAGGACTTGGACAACTTTCTATAGAGCAGATGGAAACATTATCAGGCACATGGAAGCTAATCGGAGCCAAAGAACTAGAAGTAGGTCAAGCACTCTGGGAAGCCTATGTATCACCGAATCCAGAATTGCTGCAACAACGATTAACTACCGATACATCGGCTTTACCCTTTGCACATGACGCCTTCCGGGCGCATTTATCACGCTTTCCTTCTACTACAAACGGACTTGGTATCGTAGAACAACTCACGCTGGAGATGATCTATGAGGGAATAAAATCACCCTATGAGCTGTTCAAAAATGTGGGTGATAAGCTTCATATCTTGGGAATGGGCGACTTGCAATATTGGCATATTCTAAGAAAGCTGGTGCAAGGCCCGTACCCTTTGCTACAAACCCATGGATGCAATGAGTTCCCTGTTTATAACGATTCAGTAATGCAATTTAAAGACTGTGAGCTTGTATTAACAGAGCTAGGTAAGAGTGTAATAACTGGAAACGAAGACTGGGTGCAGAAGAATGGCAGCGATGAGTGGTTTGGAGGTGTACATCTGCAAGGATTGACTCCGCGCTGGCGGTGGAATCCGTTGGTCGGTGCGCTTCAGGATAGAAGTGCCGAGGCGTAATTTATTAATCTAAATGTTTGCTACACAAGGCATATTAAGCATAAAAAGACTTCCACTAACTTGGAGATACTCAAGCGCTCCAGAGGGGGAAGTCTTTTTTTGTTGTATCCATATATTATATGAATAGTAAATATAGTGTATATCATCTATTTAAAGGGTGATTGATCTTTGTTGGAGAATATTATCTATAGAATAAATAGTGAAAGTATTCACTTGTTGATGTAAAGGGAGGAATATTCGTTACACGATAGGAGGATGATGTATCAATGTCCATACAGAATAAAACAGTAATGATAAGAATTGCAAAAGCGAATTTAAAAGCGGAAAAAACCAAAAATTATTTTGTAGGCAGTGTAATAGCTTTAGCTGCATTTTTATTAACTGTTGTAATGACCTTTGGTTATAATTCTTTTACTAACCTACAAAATGAGTCGAATTTCCAAGCTTTATTCTATAACCTCAATAACAATGAGATCTCACGATTGAAAGAAATAGAGGAAATTAATAAAATCGGACTCTATAAGGAAATAGGCAGAGAGAAAAAAGAAGAACGTTTATTGTCCATTCTCTACACGGATCCAGCCATGATGGATTTATCAAATGCCAATATCGTTCTGGGGAAATTTCCTACAAAAGAAAATGAAATTGCAATAGAAAAAGACTTTCAGTTATCCGATGATCGAAGCCTGGGGCTTGGCGATTCTATTTCTTTGCAATTTAGAAACAATGCCAGCAAAGAATTTCAAACCAGCCAATTTGTGATTACTGGAATTCTGCAAACAACCGCATCAGGTAACGAGAATCGAATCGGTTACAATGCTCTGGTATCAAGCGCGTTCGTTGAGGCGGATCCGTTTCTTTCCAAAGAAGATTACTCCGCGGCAATTAGCATCAACAATAGCAGCAGTTATTCCAACGAGGAACTGAAGTCAAAAATCAAAGAAATAGGGCAGCGAATGGGTATCCCTGAGAGAAATATTCAGATCAATAATGTGAATGTGGATAGTAATAATCTGTCAGGAAGCACTGTGATAACCATCCTGTCTATCATGCTGATTATCGTACTGGCTTGTTGGCTTGTCATCTACAATATCTTTTATATTTCAATTACTAAGCGAATTAAACAATACGGACAACTTAGAGCAATCGGTGCAACAAAAAAGCAGATAAAACAGCTTGTTCTATATGAAGGGAAAAATCTTTCAAGAAAATATATCCCTATTGGAGTTATCTTTGGATGTTTAATGAGCTGGATTTTAAGTGGCTTTCTCTGGAATGCAGCTCCAAGTTTTTCACTTGCTTTTTTAGCAGGTTTGCTCACCAAAGTAACAGTTAGAGCTTCATTAAACGCACCATCTAAATTCGCATCAAGAATCTCCCCTATAACAGCGATTAGACATGTAGATGCCGATGTTAATACAAAAAAGGAGAAAAGAAACTCTAAAAGACTAACACCATTTTCTTTAGCTGCATTGAACTTATCAAGAAGCAGGAAAAAGACGGTGTTAACTTTGCTGTCTCTTTTTTTAAGCGGAACGCTATTTGTTTCCTTGGGGACATTGTTAAACTCGGTCGACCCAATCTCAAAAGCAGAGAAATATTTTCCAAATCATGGTCAGTTTGATATTCAAATTAATAATGATTTGTATTCTGAAACAACCTCATTAAGTGATCTTCAGACGGAAGGGCAACTATCTACTTCTTTAAAAAATAAAATCCTAGCTATAAATGAAGTTGAGGACGTAATCGAACATCAGTATATTGAAGCTGCTATCGAAGGAATAAAAACGGATGACGGGGCCGCGATAGTCAGTATTGAGAATATCCCTACGTTAAACAACGAAAGATGGAGTAGTCATTTGGCTGAGGGGAAGATCCCGGATGTTGATTCATCGGATGCATCCTACATTCTCTTGAACAGCGCCAGTAGTGACTTAGATTATTACGGGGCTCATTACGCTGTCGGTGATCATATTTCATTCATAATTGCTAATGATCAGGAGAAGGCCAAACATGATTTTGAGATCATTGGAGATATTCCGGATAAGAATTCAGGAACTTCATTTTATTTTCCACCCAAAGTAATGCAAACTACAGCCCCTTTTAATAGCAATAAGAGCTACGAAGTTATTACTATGGATAAAGCGAATGAAGAGTTAATAAAGAGTGAGTTAGAGGGTATGATTCTCAATGAGGATACACTCAAATTATTGTCTTTTTCCGAAGTTGTGGAATCCAATAGAATTGCTTTTAGAACTATCACTATTTCAGTGTATAGTTTTATGGTTTTTATAGCAGTATTCAGTATGATCAATCTCTTGAACACCATAATCACCACTATTTCTGCAAGAAAAGGGGAGCTAGGCCTTATGCAAGCCATAGGAATGGGCCGAAAACAATTAATGGCTATGTTAACCTATGAAACAGGATTTTTAGTTGTCGGAAGCTTTACGATGGCTCTTGTTACGGGCAATCTAATGGGATACATGATAAGTAAGAGTGCGGGGAATATGGGGGGGCTTTCCTACATTCAATACCAATTCCCTTGGAGTGCTATTTTCCTGTATTTCTTGGTTATTTTACTTGTCCAGACTGGTATGGTTCAGTTTGTTAGACGAACAATATCGAAGCAGAGCATTATAGAGCAATTAAATTAACGATGCGGAAAGTTTAGCTATATTTAATAAATCCCTCGCCTTTATACGGGCCAAACGTGAAAATAAATAGTGAGTAGCAATTAACGTTGAAGGGTGATTTATATGCTGAAACTACCGGTGTATCATTCCGTTATTTCTTCCAATGCCTTAGTACACGTAATTAATGATCTTTATGAAATCGGGGATGTTTTGGAGTGTGGTTTTTATGAGAACGGACTTAATGATACCTATTTACTAAAGACCTCTATTGATAAATACATTCTTAGGATCTATAAAGCTCATTGGCGAAATAAACATGAGATTGATTTTGAAGTGGAGTTATTGAATCACTTAAATAAGAAGAATATCCCTGTATCGGCTCCGGTAATCAGCAGGGATGGTGGTTACCTAATTGAGCTGGAGGCTCCTGAAGGAACACGTTACGCAGTTCTGTTTACTTTTGCAAAAGGCAATTATTCCGATGAAAAAACTAGCTGTGAATTATACGGTGAACAAGTGGCTAAGATGCATCTGGCTATGGATGATTTCGAATGTGGGCAGCAAAGATTTACGCTTAATCTGGATCATCTGCTTAAAGAACCGCTTCAATCGATTCGCAAGCCTTTATCCCACAGGCAAGAGGATATCGATTATCTAGAATCTTTGTCGGAAGTATTGGCAAATAGCATAGCAGAAATCTCATCAGAGCTGGATTGGGGGGCATGTCATGGTGATCTTCATGGAGCGAACGTACATTTCTACGAGGATACCCTGACTCATTTCGACTTTGATTGCGGAGGTTTTGGCTGGAGGGCCTATGATGTTTCCGTGTTTTTGTGGTCAAGGGTTAGAGGGAAAGAACGAGAGCATTTTGACAATGAACAATGGACTGTTTTCCTGGAGTCATACCAAAAGCATAAAGTATTATCTGAGAACGATCTAAAGGCAATCCCTATATTTGTTGCTATCCGGGAGATATGGTTGATGGGTCTGCACACAGGGAACGCACAGGTTTGGAGTTGTGGGTGGCAAAACGATCATTACTTCAATACTAATCTGCAATTCCTACGTAATTGGTGTGAAGTTCATTCTATCCAATAGACAATACCCAAACAAGAAGCCACTCCATATTTAGGGGTGGCTTTACTTCAGTCATTATTCATAAACGTCTTATGATAAGCGTTACGATATTGGGTGGGCGTCATGTTTTCGTATTTTCGGAAGAGGCGCATGAAATATTTATCGTCGGTGAACCCCGTCTCTGTCGCGATGTCCCTCACGCTTAATGCGGTTCTGGTTAGTAGCTCCTTCGCTTTAGTCACACGTGCTGAATGGATATATTCCAATGGTCCCATGGAGGTATGCTGTTTAAATAGCCGAGCTAAATAGTCCTTGTTGTAATTGAATTTATCCGCGATGATGGCCACGGTAAGCGGTTCGCTTGCATGTATCCTTGTCCACTCAGCTATTTTGACGAAGGTGACATCTTGCTGTGCGCGGATCAGCTTACTGGCGAACGGCTGAAGTGCATGCTCAGACAGCTCAATTAAAAGCGAGGTCAGCAAATAATTAACGCTGGAATAGGTTAAATACCCCGAATTGGCCACATGAAGGATTTGATTCGCCAGAATATGAATCCGGTCACTATGTTCGATTTTTATGATTTGGGGCAGATATAGATCATGTACGGACCATAAGCGCTGTGTGCGCGAAAAGATTTCTTCTGCCTCAGGCTTCATTTCCTCCTCACTCAGCAATAGCCCCTCGTTTGTCAGTTCGAAATGAAACCAATAAAACTTAACCCCGGGTCGTGACTCTCTATAGCCGACATGTGTGCGATTAGGCATGAGCAGAAGAGCTTCGTCAGGGCCTACTTCAAATTGTTTGTTTTCCTCACTCAAATATACTGTTTCGTTCACGCCAATGATTAGTTCGTAGTTCCCCATAACACGCTCCACATGCTTCCATGGTGTTTCTGAGATAAATTCACCTGCCGCTGTAAAATGAACAGGTACATCTGCATTTATTTTTAAATAGCTCATGCGGTCCTCCTAGTAATCAATAAGTCGGGTTTGTCCACTATTTGTACGACTGATCTACCGACAAATCAACGTTCCGGTGTTATCTTATGGATACAAATATACACTTGTCATCTAACCCTGACAAGATTGCGAGGGAGCGATTTCATTGAAGACGCAAGCTTTTGATCTACAGAACGTACGAATTGATTCAGGTCCACTTCTCCATGCGATGGAGTTAAATACTGATTATTTACTCAAGCTTGAGGCAGATCGGCTTCTGTCGCGTTTTCGCGAATATGCTGGCTTAGAGCCTAAGGCTGCTCACTACGAGGGCTGGGAATCTCAGGGCATTAGCGGCCATACGTTAGGCCATTATATTTCTGGATGTGCGTTAATGTATGCCTCTACGGGAAATGAAGAGCTGCTACAACGCGTGAATTATGTAGTAGATGAATTAGAGCAATGTCAGGATGCGCATGGCAATGGCTTTATTTCCGGCATTCCTCGTGGCAAGGAGTTATTTGAGGAAGTGAAGGCAGGCGACATTCGCTCACAGGGCTTTGACCTCAACGGAGGTTGGGTGCCACTTTACACGATGCATAAGCTGTTTGCAGGTCTTCGCGATGCTTATCGACTGGCCGGCAATCAGAAGGCGCTCGTTATTGAAACGAAGCTGGGCCTGTGGCTTGAGGATATTTTTGCAGGGCTGAGTAAAGATCAGATCCAAGAGGTGCTGCGTTGTGAGTTTGGCGGCATGAATGAAGCGCTGACGGATTTGGCAGAGGATTCCGGGGAAGAGCGTTTCCTCGCGTTAGCGGAAAGCTTTTATCATGGGGAAGTGCTTAATGATCTTGCTATAGAAAAAGATACCCTAGCTGGAAGACATGCTAATACACAGATTCCAAAAATCATCGGAGCTGCTAGACAATATGAGGTAACAGGGCAGGAGCATTATGCAGGTATTTCCCGCTTCTTCTGGGATCGGGTCGTGAATCATCATTCTTATGTGATCGGCGGCAACAGCTATAATGAGCATTTTGGTGAACCGGATAAGTTAAATGACCGATTGGGCGAAGGCTCCTGTGAGACATGCAACACGTACAACATGCTGAAGCTGACCAAGCATATGTTCCAATGGGATGCGTATGCAGCGTATGCGGATTACTACGAACGTGCGATGTATAACCACATCTTAGCCTCTCAGGAGCCGGTAGATGGCCGGGTATGTTACTTTGTATCTCTCGAGATGGGTGGACATAAATCATTTAATTCGCAGTTCGAAAGCTTTACGTGTTGTGTAGGCTCGGGAATGGAAAGCCATTCTATGTATGGCTCGGCGATATACTTCCATAGTGCAGATGAGCTTTATGTCAATCAGTACGTACCTTCTACAGTGGCTTGGAAAGAGCAAGGCATTAGCTTGCAGCAAGAGACCAAGTTCCCGGCAGAGGGACAAGGTGTACTGCGGATCAGTGCAGCACAGCCAACGAAATTCACATTAAAGCTAAGACATCCTTACTGGGCTGAGCAAGGGATGAGTGTTAGCGTAAATGGTGAAGATGTTCAAGTAAATGTAGGCAAATCTAACTACTTTACTTTGGATAGAGAGTGGCAGGATGGAGACGTTGTCGAATATGATATTCCGATGTCGGTGAGAATCGAGACGATGCCGGATAATCCGAACCGAATTGCATTCCTTTACGGTCCACTTGTGCTCGCAGGTGATTTTGGGCCTATAAATGCAGAGGCCAATAGCGATCGCGCCCTTGCTTCCGTATTAATCGGAGATCGGGACACACTGACGGACAACCTCATCCAATCTAATGTGAGCAAAAATGTGTTCCGGATGAAAGGTTTAGGGTATACAGGGGATCATGAGCTTCGTCCGTTCTACCCTATGCATGATCATCGTTATTCCGTATATTGGGATTTGTTCACACCGGAAGAGTGGAAGCTGGCAGAGGCTGAATATCGCGAAGCTGTGGAGAATAACTTGCTGCTTGAGCAGTTAACTGTCGATTCGGTACAACCTGCTGAAATGCAGCCTGAACGCGATCATAATTTCACAGGTGAATTTGTAGGCCTAGGCAAAATCCACAATCGTAAGTATCGGGACAGCTGGATCAATGGCTGGTTCTCCTTCACGATGGAAGTTTTGCCGGATGAGCAAGTGGATCTGGTGGTCACGTATCTGAAGTCGAACGATACTTCTCTGGCATTCGATATTTTGGCGGATGGGGAGCAACTTGGTGTAGGCACTCTTGAGTCTGAGGAGATGAATAAGCTGGAGACGATTCGCTATGAACTCCCGCAACCGATCACGAGCGGCAAATCAGCGGTTACGATCAAGTTTGCTTCTCATGAAGGACATAAGGTTGGTCAAGTGGCCGGACTTCGTATCGTTAAACGTAATTCTTGAATTAAAAGGCTTACAGAATTATAATAGGGTCAATTCTTTTAATTGAGGTGAAATGGATGTCTTTCCGTACCGTTACAAGGAACTAGTTATCGGGCTGGGTGAAACGCGTACCAGCTATCAAGGGGGGAGTCTACCCTTTTGATTACAACTAACTAGAGCTTTGAACGGTGCCATAGGCAGCTATTTTTGTAGAGCCAGGCACTTAACCTATTTAACTTAGAGAACCGTTTATTTGTGGATGGTTTTTTACAGTGGGATAGGGGTGCCTGGCTTTTTTGAATTCAATTAAAAGAGGGGATAAACGATATGTTAAAAAAGAGTCTAGCTCACCTAAAATGGTGGGTAGGTGGTTATATTTTATTGGGTTTTGCCATTCAGCTGTTAAGTAGTTTAGGTGTTGTTGTCTTTCAAAAAATATTAGATAAGGCCACGGTAATCAACAGTTTTGATGAAATAGCAACATTAATTATGGTGTATGGGGCCCTGCTGGCTGGGGTGGCGATCCTGAATTATATAGACGAATACCCGAGTGTGTTTTTATCGAACAGCATCACGGAGAGGTTAAAGATCATTGCACTGTCCAAAATATCAAAAATGGATTATCAAGCGTATCAGGATATGGGAACAGGGCAAATGATTAAGGTGATCGAGAACGGGGCAGCGGCTGGAAACAGTATTATTTTTTCTTTTTTTCTCAAAACACTACATGAGCTATTACCTACTCTTCTATTCAGTCTAGTCTTTATCAGCTTCTACGATCTAAGGATCATGTTAGTGATTGCAGCTGGCTACGTGGTCGTCTTTCTGATAACAAATCTGCTGTTGAAATTTCTGTATGCCATGAAGGCAACCATTCTCCAAGAGCAAGAAAAGATGTCCAGATTCTCTATCCGCGGGTTTATGGAATTGGTCGTCTTTAGAACCAACAAGAGATATGAGAAAGAGATCGAGAAATTAAGCCAGACCGCACGCACTATCATTCATAAAAATGCTCAGCTAAAAATGATCCATGAAGCTTTTTTTGCTATATTCGAGTTATTTGTCACGATCATTAAAGTTGTTGTCCTGATTTATGGTGTGAAAAGCATTGTCGCAGGCAAGACCTCACTTGGTATTGTGGTCGCATTGTTTATGTTCATCGATAAAATTTATACCCCAATTGCCATCTTCAATGTTTTATTTGTAGATTACAGACTGAATAAAGTGACTTACAGAAGATTCGAGGAATTTATTGCTGCCCCAGAAGATAAGAACTTGGAATCCGGAGAAGCCATCACTGAGCTCCAAGGTAATATTGACTTTAGGGAGGTGTCCTTTACTTATGGGAATGTGCAGATTCTGAATAACCTGTCATTTTCGCTTGCGCGAGGAACTTCCGTTGCTATTGTCGGATTAAGTGGAGGCGGGAAATCTACGCTGATTAAATTGATTGTGGGGTTATTAAAAAAGGGCGAAGGTGAACTCTTACTGGACGGTAAGGATATCGATGAGATTCGTTTGAATAGCTACTATGATCATATTTCCTATCTATCCCAAGACACGCCGATTTTCGATGCTACGATAAGAGATAATATTGTATTCGATGAGGATACTCTGTCCGATGAAGAGCTATATGAGATTTTGGAAAAAGTTCATTTGCAGGAAAAAGTAAGCCATTTGCCGGATCGCTTAGATACTTTGGTGGGCGAAAAAGGTCTAAAATTATCAGGAGGCGAAAGACAGCGATTAGCCTTTGCCAGAATCATTGCCCAAAAAAGAAATATTCTAATTCTGGATGAGCCGGTGTCAGCGCTTGATAATATCACTGAGCAGAGTCTTATGGAGACGATTTTGAATGAATTTAAGGACAAAACTATCATCATTGTGGCCCACAGGCTTAATTTTATAAAAGACGTTGATAAGATACTGGTAGTGGATCAAGGGTCAATTGTTGGGGAAGGGAAGTTTGATGATTTAATAGAACAGTGCGAAGCTTTTAAAGCGTTATGGAATAGAAAAATATCGTTTACAGATTATCGATAAATTGCTAGACTCTTCTAAAAAAAAGAGGTGCTATCGATGGCTTGGCCAACACATATTGTAGCGGTGGGTGGAATTGCAATAAATGAAGAGGGAGATATTCTTTTAGTAAAAACACATCATGGTGGGTGGGTATTTCCTGGAGGACAAGTGGAAGTTGGAGAAAACCTAATGGATGCACTAATTCGCGAGATTAAAGAGGAAAGTGGAATAGATGTCGTTGTTTCTCAATTGATTGGCGTGTATTCGAATACAGGTATGCATAAATGGTATGACGGTGAGACGGATGTTCCTACCAAGGTCATGTTAGACTTTATCTGCAAGCCCGTGGGAGGAGAATTAAGTACTTCGGAGGAAACATCTGAAGTGATGTGGGTAGCCAAGGAGAAGGTGCTGGATCTGATTTCTGCAGCGGCTATTCGTACCCGCTATCAAGCTTATTTGGATTTCGATGGAAATACTAGGTACATGGATTATGTAACTGGAGGTGCGTTTGAAGTTAAATTGGATCGGACGGTGTAAAAAAGAAACTTTGAGGCTTTCCCGAAAGGGAAGGCCTCTTTTGTTGGGAATGAGCGATCATTCCGCTATATCGTATAAGGATTGTGACGAATCATCTCAATTAAATTCACTGCGGCTGCTGATAAGAGCTCATTTTTACGTGTACAGATCGCAATGGTATTCTTCAGATGGATTCCTTCTACATATACTCGGCACAATTCTCCACGCTCTACATATTTGCGTACGACTAATGAAGAAACGAAGTTTGCGCCATATCCGGCGATAACGGCTTTGATGGCTTCATGTAGTCCATTAAATTGCAAAGAGATGATAGGAGCGGGTGTGTTGTATGTGCGGCATAAAGATAATAATCGCTCCCGCGTTGAACTTCCTTCTTCACGCATAACAAAGGGTTCCTTCATCATTTCGGATAGAGAAACTTGCTGATTGGCATAACGATGATCGGGTGCGACTACAAACCATAACTCGTCCTGAAATAACTCTTCTGTCTGGATTGTATCTGGATAAGCCTCGGCGATTCCTCCATAAATAGCTATATCCACGTCTACATTTAACAGCTGCTTGAGGGCATCACTTGAGTTGGTAGTGGTGATCATCATCTCCACTTGTTCATATTGTTGCTTAAACTTTGCAATCCAGGTAGGAATGAGAAAGTGAGCAGGCAAATACGTTGCGGCTAGACGGATACTTCCGTTAGTGCCGTTAACATAATCTTGAGCGAATTGTTCAATTTGTTGTTCTACGGCGAACAGTCGCTTGGCGAGTAGAGTAAGCTCTTCCCCAGCATCCGTTAAAGCGATTCCTCTGCCTTGAGGTTTAAATAGGGTAAAGGACAGTTCTTTTTCGAACTTCTTAATCTGCGCAGTGATGGCAGGCTGACTTATATTTAAAATTTCTGAAGCGCGTGTCACACTGCCTGTCGATGCGATTACATGGAATAAGCGTAAGGCATGTAGGTTCATGGTTAAACTCCCATTCTTCGATTTATATATTAAATATATAAATTAGACTTAAAGATATATTATATTTATGATTATAACTGATTTACAATACAGATATAAAGATGAACTTGGAAAGATGAGATTAGGGAAAGGAGTAATGGAGAGGAGGTTTGGAACTGTAGGAGCGTAGCGATCGCCTTTGTCTCCGGATTTCAACCATGAACAAATACTAAAGGAGAAGTGATAAATATGAATCAAACGACTACTTGGGATAAAGTCGATCAGTATATTACAGAGCGCCTGATTCCACAGGACTCTGTGTTGGAAGAAGTGTTGGTCACCAATCAACAGGCAGGGCTGCCGCCCTTTGATGTTTCGCCTAGTCAGGGGAAATTCCTGAATCTACTGGTGCAAATGAAAGGTGCACGCCGGATTTTGGAGATTGGCACCTTGGGCGGGTACAGTACGATTTGGATGGCAAGAGCCCTGCCGTCTGACGGACAGATAGTTACTTTGGAGCTGGATCCCATTCATGCGCAGGTAGCTAAAGCTAATCTTTCGCTTGCCGAGGTGGATCATCTGGTAGAGCTTCGTGTAGGGGATGCATTAGAGCAACTGTCTCAGATGAAACAAGAGGGCGTTGAACCCTTCGACTTTATTTTTATAGATGCCGATAAACCGAATAATCCTAACTATTTAAAGTGGGCGCTGCAATTCTCCCAGCCCGGAACGGTGATCCTTGGAGATAATGTGATTCGTGAAGGTGAGGTCATTAATGAGAATAGCGAAGACCCTCGTGTAGTAGGCGTACGGGAATTTTATGATCTGTTGGCTGAAGAGTCTAGAATTTCGGCTACTGCCATTCAGACGGTGGGAAGCAAAGGTTATGATGGATTTGTATTGGGGATTGTGAATAGCTGAGGGATTCCACAGGTCCTCTGAGCGTTACGGACCCCAGTGACGCTATTGCTTAGAAAGAGGTTCATCTGTGTTCGATAGATGCCGGTGCCTCCTACCTGTAAATGATATCAAATCAAACAAAGGTGTCCCTAAGCCATGATGGCTTTAGGAACACCTTCGTTATTTTAAAGCGCCTCTTTAATCACCTTTTTGTAATAGAAGACGGACAATATTGCAAAGATCGAATACAAAGCAGTGTATAACAGCATCACCAGAATCATCGGTGTCCAAAGCTCTGTGCCGAATAAGAACCAGCCGGATTTAACGGCGAAGTAGCTGTGAAGCAGACCTATGACTAATGGAATACCGAAATTGAACAATTGCTTCATCTGTATACCTCTGAGCAGATCGCCTTGCGTGAACCCAAGCTTTCTCAGAATGGTGTAGTTAGGTTTTTCATTTTCACTTTCATCCATTTGTTTAAAGTATAGAATACATCCGGAGGTAATCAAGAAGGTTAACCCCAGAAAAGCAACGATAAACATAATGAGTCCCATATTTTGTTTTTGACCTTTTATCGACTCTAATTGAGAGTCTTGTTTGTTATTCTCATCAAATTTTAAGGTCTTAAAAAGTTCATTTGCCTGTTCAACGCTGGCCCGGACTTTCATATCAATCCCGATATTAAGGGAGGATCCTCTTTGAAGGGCAGGATCTAAATCCTTTTTTAAGCGCTTAAAGATCGATTCGTCTACAACCGCAACCGGTAAGCCACCACCTGTGTAATACCCTGAAATGGGACTTTCGATATCTAATCTTTTATAATCCTGCGGAAAAACCTCATGTAACCCTTTGAGTTCAATCGCACCTTTATCTTTCATAGTAACAAAATTATCCAATGTACTGCTTGATTTCGTGAAATAAGCTTTATCTGGAGTTAGATCAACGTCTTCAAGTGCATTTTCACTTATGACCGCCAGGGTCATAATATTTGAAAACATATTGTCTCCGTCCGGTTTTTTAACAAGAATCTCTTCAACATCTACATCGACCTGAAGGACTTGGGTCCTTCTTTCTGTAAATACTAAATCATTTGCCGTTAGGATCTTTGTAAATTGTTCAGCCTCTTGGGCATTCGTGAATACAAAATCCGTTGGGACATATTGCTTGGAAGTTTTCTCAGCAGAGTAAAAGGAAATGTAGCTAAGGGATAATAAACCCAGGGCTAGTGCCGATACCGTTGTAATGATGGTTAATAATACGGCATTGGATTTCATGCGAAACATAATGGAGGAAAGAGATAGAACCTCTCTAATGTTCAGATAGCCGTTTTTCCGCTTACGAATGATATGAAAAATAAAACTTACCGAGCCTTTATAAAATAGATAGGTCCCAATAATGACGGATCCCAAAATAGTAATCATGGATATAGCCAATTGATTCATTGAGGTTACGTCTTCGGTAAGTAATTTAGAGGAGAGCACATAGCCCAGTAGGATTAGGCCAATTCCGACAATCCCTATGATCATTTCAAAGAAGGATAACTTTTTCACTGTACCTTCTGTTGTTGAGGTCACCCGGAACAAGGATAAAATACTTTGTCTTTTAATAAATCCATAATTCATCAGCATGATCAAAAGATAAATCACACAGAATACGATCAACGTCTGAATCAAAGCTTCGATAGAGAAATGAAGGGAGGCTATAGCATCGACCCCCATTATCTTAAATAAGATCATGAGGATTAATTTTGAGATAGAAAAGCCAACCAATATCCCCAGGACCAAGGAACCGAAATACAGAATAAAGTTCTCTGCCGAAAGAATGCGGAAGATTTTATTTTTGGTCATTCCAATTAACTGAAATAAGCCAATTTCTTTACCGCGTCGTTTGATGAAGATCGTATTAGCATATAACAGGAAAATAGAGACAATTACGACTAGTAAAATCGAGGCAGCCATGATTGCTGCGCCCCCTTTGATAGAGCTTTCCAGCTCATCCATCGAGGGATCATATTGCAAGGTGACAAAGGCGAAATATAAGGCCACACTAAAAACTAGCGCAAACACGTATAGGTAGTAATTTCGAATGTTTTTTCGCAGATTTCGAATCATTAATACATTAATGCTCATTCTGCACACCGCCTAATACACCCTGTGTTTTTATAATGTCGTTGAAGAAAACTTGTCTTGATTGTTCTCCTTTATTTAGCTGCGTATAGATTTTTCCATCTTTTATAAAAATAACTCTACTGCAATAACTGGCAGCCACTGGATCATGTGTAACCATAACGATAGTTGCTTTTCGTTTTTGATTGAGTTCACTTAGCTTATTTAATAAATCAGAAGCGGATTTAGAATCCAGCGCCCCGGTAGGCTCATCAGCAAAAATAATACTTGGATCATGAATGAAGGCACGAGCTGCTGAGGTACGTTGTTTTTGACCGCCAGAGATTTCATTGGGGTACTTATTTTTTAATTCCAAAATCCCCAATTCCTTTGCGAGACTTTCGAATTTCTGATTGGCGGCTTTCTTGGGTGTATTGGTAATGGATAGTGGCAGCAGGATATTCTCCTTTACCGTCAGTGTGTCCAAGAGATTATATTCTTGAAAAATAAAACCTAAATGATTTTTGCGAAATTCCGCGAGCTGCTTCTCTTTCATATTGGAGATTTCATTGCCCTCAATGGTAATAGATCCGTTGCTGATTTTGTCGATCGACGAGAGTACGTTGAGTAGGGTTGTTTTACCTGAACCGGAAGGCCCCATGATGCCAACGAATTCGCCTTCTTCTATACGAATATCGAGTCCGCTTAACACGGATTGTTTGTTTAATTTATTGCCATAGCTTTTATGAATTTTAGTAGCTTCTAGAATTGCCATAATGATTCACTCCTTCGTTTCTTCTTGTATAGCCTTATTATAAAAAAGTTTATTGTTCTTATCCTGCGATTGCCCGAACAAAATATAAAAGCATGTGACATTGTTGTCACATGCTTGAGATTTTAACGAATTCATTTTTGAGTGGGAAGGTTAGAGTAAATGTTGATCCCGCTCCAAGCTTGGATTGAACTCCGATGCTGATGAGTAAGGATTGAGCTGCTTTCTGAGCTAAATATAAGCCCATGCCTGTGGCTGCATTGTCGCGATGTACAGTAGTGGAAGTAAACCCTCTATCGAAGATGCGCGGCAGGTCCTTCGGATCTATCCCGCGCCCGGAATCCTTCACCTCAAGAACGATATGTTCAGCTTGCTGGTAGCTATTCACTGTAATATCAGAAGCTTCACTATATTTTACGGCGTTGGTTAGTAGTTGTCTGAGGATAAAAGCCAGCCATTTAGCATCACTAAGCACTTCAGCAGCTTCTAAGTGCAACTCAAAGCCGATTCCCTTCTGAATACACCAAGACTGTAACGTCTTAATCTCACTAAAAATAAGCGTTTCTATATCGATTTGCTCCATATACAGATCGTTTTCAATAAAGGGTATCCGTCTTTGGTGGAGCTGCTGATCCAGCAGCAGATGAATACGCAGCCACTCATAGGTCAAGTGCCTCTTCATAACATCATCTTCTATACGTTCAATCATTAGATGCATTGCGGTCAGTGGAGTCTTTACTTCATGAATCCAGGATAACAGCTCATCCTTCTCTTGCTCCAAGTTCATTAGATTGTCTGAAGCAGTCCTCTTTAACAGTTTCACTTGGTTGGTGATGCTCTCTTCGATGATTTTCTCAAAAGGACTTTCGGCAAGAGCGATACTTGTCAGATCGAGATCATCGTCCCGCTCATTTAAGCTTTTATAAAATCTGGTTTCCTTAGGATAGCGAATGACTAGAAAAATTACGAAAAAAATCATTGATAAAGAGACCAGATAGAGCACTGAAGACAGGGGGATGGTCGGGTCCATAAAGGTGATAAAGAGCATAAATAGATGTACAAAGAGAAAGAGCAGAATCCAACCGAGTCTTTCGAGCAGGTACTTTTTTATCATAGACAATCCTCTTCAATGGCTACGTACCCTTGTCCAACCTTCGTCTCAATAAACACCCCTAATTCAAGCTCGTCCAGCTTTTTGCGCAGCCGATTTACGTTGACGGTGAGGGTGTTATCACTAATAAAGCGCTTATCGTCCCATAAGCTATTAATTAATTCCTCGCGGGTGACAATTTTATTCTTTTTCTCAATGAGTAATTTCAATATGAAAATCTCATTTTTGGTAAGCTCAATCGATCCCGTGTCGTTGGTCACTGAATTCCGCTCATAATCGACGGTAGCTCCGCACCACGTTTTGAGTTCAATGTTATCCGAATTGTAATTGTACACACGTCGGAGAATGGCTTGCACCTTGGCAATGAGTACATCGAAATGGAAGGGCTTTTGGATATAATCATCGGCTCCCAGCTGCATGGACATCACCATATCTGTCGGATGATCCCGGGAGGATAAGAAGATAATCGGCAGGTTAGAGTGAGAGCGAATCATTCTGCACCAATGAAATCCATCGAATTTGGGTAATTGGATATCAATTATCACTAAATCAGGTTTGATTTCCGTGAATTCCTGCGTAACATTGTTGAAATCTTGAATGCCATATACATCATAAGACCACTGCGTAAGCCGCTCTTTGATCTCATTAAACAGCGTTGTATCATCTTCGATTAATAAAAGCTTGAACAAATCGGTCACCACACTTTTAGTTTCGTACCTTGCGTTTAGAATACGCTTAAACGATTGAAGCCATACTTTGATTGTGCTTAGAGCATTGCAGATAACACTGTCTGATAATGCGCAAATTCCTTCGTTTCATTAAATTGAGG
Organism: Paenibacillus sp. FSL H7-0735; assembly: GCF_038008505.1. Taxonomy (NCBI): domain Bacteria; kingdom Bacillati; phylum Bacillota; class Bacilli; order Caryophanales; family Paenibacillaceae; genus Paenibacillus; species Paenibacillus sp. FSL H7-0735. The sequence goes on from NZ_JBBOZH010000001.1 coordinate 519,667, forward strand.
GCACATTTTCAAGGAGAGCAGGGCGCTTTCGATTAAGAACTCTCTTGGTTCCTTGTTGTTCATGATCTCTTCTTGGATAAAATATAACAGCTTTAGTGCATTGGACAGGCTAGGATCATCAGCGGCGAATGATTTATCTATGATTTTTTTTAAGCTCACGGTCGCAAACGATAAATCATTATTAAAAAAATCAGTGTATTCGGCTACAGGTAATAGTTTCCCTACATGATCGGGGGAGATAAGCTGGATTCCTTTTTCGCTTACATCCTCAACAATCGTCTGGATAAGAGTAGTGCAATAATTAATGATTTGTTGAGAGGTAATGACTTCATTCATGGCACTGTTAATTTGCAGCATATGTTGCAAGATGCCTGTGAAAATGATGGCTCCATCCAGTAGATAGGGCTTCTTATCTTCAGAAAATATATGCAGGAAACGTTCATGCACCCAGGTTAATAAGGTGAATTTAGTTTTTTTGATGAACGTAATTAAGTCCGGATCATTGGAGACCAGGGCATCTTCAACCAGCTGCAACAATTTATTTTTCTTATTGATTTTCATAACCAGTTGAACTTGTTTAGCGAATATATCAATGTCAGAGGGGTCCTGGCCAATGAGCAGGCCATTTCTGCCTTCTTCCAGCTGGTCATGAATAGAGGTGAATACAGCTTTAAAGAGATCCCCTTTGGAAGGGAAATAATTATAAAAAGATCCTTTGGAGATCCGGCTGTGATTCAGAATGTCCTGTATGGATGTGGCGTGGTAGCCTTTTTCAATAAATAATTCATGTGCTTTTTGAATTACTTGCTCTTTCCGTTTATTTATCATCTTAGGTGCCCCTTTAAGCTGGACTCTTTTGTGCAAAAAAAACACTTCACGTAGAATAGACTAGCTTATATTTCCACTTAATACAATTTAGTTTTTAAATGAATTCTGACTTGCCAAGCAGTAAATATAAGAGTAATATATTCTACATTGTAACATAAGTTCAAATTTGAACCGACGGTATGATTATAGAATGGAGGATTCCAAAATGAAAACGAAAGAAAGTAAAGCGTCCTATGGGATTTTGGCAATCCTTATGATTGGTGCATTTGTTGCTTTACTAAGTAATACACTACTCAATATAGCTCTACCATCGATTATGAAGGATTTTGATGTCAGTGCCTCAACGGTACAGTGGCTATCGACGGGTTATATGCTAGTGAACGGGATCATGATTCCTTCAACGGCCTTTTTAATTCAAAAGTATACAGCGAGACGATTATTCTTAATCGCCATTGGATTATTTGCAATAGGGACCTTTATTGGAGGCTTTGCTCCAAGTTTCCCTGTATTATTGATTGCGAGAATGGTCCAAGCCTCAGGGGCCGCAATTATGATGCCATTATTAATGAATGTATTGTTTACCACATTTCCACCTGAAAAACGCGGCTCGGCCATGGGGATGTTTGGTTTGGTTATGATTTTTGCACCAGCCATTGGTCCTACACTGTCAGGATGGATTATTCAGCATTATGAATGGCCTGTGCTGTTCTTTATGATTGCACCTATCGCCGTATTGGTGTTCATTCTTGCCTTCTTCAAACTGCATGATCCTAAAAAAGATGTGGCTATTAAAATCGATATTCTATCTGTAGTTCTATCAGCGATTGGGTTCGGGGGTCTTCTATACGGCTTCAGTTCCGCTGGGAATAAAGGATGGGATGATCCAATGGTCTACTCCACCCTTATTATCGGGGTAATTGGTTTAGTGATATTCATAATGCGCCAGATGAGAATGAAGGAGCCTATGCTTAACTTCAGAGTGTACAAATATCCGATGTTCGCTTTATCCTCAGCGATTTCGATTACACTGAATATGGCGATGTTCTCAGCGATGATGTTAATGCCGATTTACCTGCAAAATATTAGAGGCATTTCACCTCTGGATTCGGGACTCCTAATGTTGCCTGGTGCGTTAATTATGGGAGTTATGTCTCCAATCACAGGTAAATTGTTCGATAAATTCGGGGGCAAAGTCTTGGCGTTAATCGGTCTGGCTATCGTAGTGATCAGTACGTATTTCTTTAGTGATCTAACTGAAACAACGAAATATTCGACACTTATGATTTTGTATTCTGTGAGAATGTTCGGGATTTCAATGGTTATGATGCCTGTGATGACCAATGGTCTGAACTCCATCCCGGCTAAATATACACCGCATGGTACAGCCATGAACAGTACGATTCAGCAAGTCTCCGGAGCGATTGGCGGGGCGCTGCTTGTAACGATTATGTCTAACAGTACCACTTCACATGTCAAAGATATGGTAGCAGAAGCTGTGAGTAAATTAACGGCTAAACCTTCTGCAGAGCAATTGCTTGGTATTCAAAACCAAGTCATCGCAAAAGCAACGATCGAAGGAATTAACGATGCGTTCTTAGTGTCAGTAGGCGTAGCCATCATTGCCTTTATCCTAGCTTTCTTCATAAAAAGAGGGATACAGCCTAAGGATACAGAAACAGTCGAAGAAAAAGTGGCTGTTAAACAAGTTTCATCCGCTAGATCGATGTAATTTGCTATGCAGAAAGACGCTCACCTGTGGTGGGCGTCTTTTTTGTCTTAATTAAAAATAGAGCTCTGAGTGAGTCTTGGTCCATCCTGAATGACCGTTATGGAGTCGTTTCCACCTACATAAATTCTATTTGTGAGCGGGTTTAGCACAGTACTGCCTGATACAGAGGGGAATCTTGCGAGCCGTTTAAACGTGGTGGCGTTATAAACGGACATATGATTTTTATCGAAATTACCAACAAATAAATGATTTGTATTCTGATTAATGGTTATGTTGGAGGAAGTAGGAAGAACCTTTGTTGTAATGATTTTGTTGTTATTTCCATTGATGACGAATAGCTTTCCTTTACCTTCAACTTGTGCACTTGAAACAAAAATACGGTTCGTCAGGGGATTTATAACGACCTCGCTTTGCAGACGTCCCAGCTGTACATTACGCAACAATTTGTTGGTTCGGCCATTGATCACAGAAAGAAACCGGCTTAAGTTATTAGCGACATAAATACGATTGGTAATTTTATTAAGTGCTGGCGCTATCACGGGGTTACTTCCGACTTTTATTGTCGCAATGATAGCCTGTGTAGTTCCGTTAATGACGGTGACGCTATCATTTGCTGTATTGGTCACATAGACACGGTTTGTAAGCTCATTGATAACGATTCTGGAAGGGCGTCCACCGATTTCAATCTTTTTGCGGACCTGATTTGTTTTCCCGTCTATGACGAATAGGGTTCCGAATGCGCTAGTTACATAAATCAGATTGGTTCGAACATTCACTCCGATATTGTCTGGGAATCGGCCTACTTTGACAGTTTTGATTACCTGGTTTGTCCGCCCGTTTATGACAGAGACATTTTCGTCACGGAAGTTAGGTACATAAATCCGGTTGGTTTGGGGGTTGATTCCGAGCTGAGACGGCAGTCTTCCTACAGGGATCCGAGCGATAATGCGATTAGTTCTGCCCTCCAATACCCCGATAGTTCCAGCCTCGGTGTCTGGGTTTACAAAGTATACTCGATTCGTAACGACATTTACTTTTATATCTCCGATCGGTCCGGCAGAGCGGACTGTAGCAATCACTTTTGGCTGCGCCATGCTTTTACCCCTTTCCAAGTAAATAGATACTTCATTATATTTAGGCTTAGGCAAAAGGGTACTTCATTTATCCTTGCAAGATATATATTAGGAGTGTAGAATGGTACTCCATTATCCAAATATTAGGTTATGTGTAAGCGTTTTATTTTTTGGAAAATTGAGATTGATTGGAGGTTGGGGTTGAGATGGTGAAATCAGTGTTGTCGGATATTTTATTAACACCTGATAAGACGCAGCTTCATAGTGAATTGTTAGAGGAAATTGGGCAGTATATCACGCAAGAAATTCTAAATCATCCGTTAATGAAAGAGGAGAGTCAGCGGGTAAGTATTCTCCTTGATGGATCGACCGCACTTGGTGTGGTGGATGAGCAGTCGGATGTGGATGTAATCATTATTTGTCAGGACGAGTATTATAGCAGCATTAATCATCGGTTCGAACAAGCGGGGCTGATCCCGGAGCAAAGTAGTTTTTTTATGGATTTACGACTCCCCAGCGGCAAGTCCGGACATTACACACTGCATAAAATATCAGAAATTAAAGCGGCGTTAATGAGCGAAAATATGGAATGGCTGTGGAATGCTTCTATTTCTTATATCTACTATGACCGATTGGATGTAAAGTCACTTTTTGATGCCTATATGCCCCTCCAACCTGAAGTCCTAATGAGATTTCGTAAGAATTCATACATACAGTTAAGAAGTTATGCCAAAAGCTTAGATAATCCTGTAGTGCGTGGCGATGCCTTTCCTATTTTATTTTTAGCGGTTTCTCTTTATAAAGTTGCATTACGCTGTGCCATTACTATTGAAGGTTATCCCTACCCCTACGACAAATGGCTGGTACCTGTAGCCAAACAAACGACTGTCGGACGAAAGATTACGGAGTGTGCGGGCGATTTTTGGAGTTTTATTAGAGATGATGAATCCTTTGCCCCTATGTACCAGGAGGATAATAACTTTGTCAAAATGGAAAAACGTTTCCGGAAGATACTTGTAGAGGAATTCCGCATGCGGGGGATCAATGAACCTTGGTTAGTAGAGTGGTGGAAGTTTATGGAGGAGTGAGTGGAGCTATAGGGTGAGTGTTGAGTGGTTGGGGTGGTTGGAGAGGTGGCGGAGGGAGTGAAGTGGTTATTGTGAGGTGGAGTGGCTATGGTGGATTGTAGTGGCTGTAGTAGCGTAGTAGCTGTGATGGCTGGAGAGGTGGCGGAGGGAGTGAAATGGTTATTATGAGGTGAAGCTATGGTGGACTGTAGTGGCTGTAGTAGCGTAGTAGCTGTGGTGGCTAGGGTGGTGGAATGGTCGGGTGGTTGAAGTGGCTATAGTGTTTGGGTAAGTGGCTGTAGTGATTAAGTAACTTAAATGACTCCCCTTCCTCCTCTTGATTATGGTAAGGTATATTGAAGTGGAATTTTAGTGAGAGGTGATTATATGGACGGGACAGTTTCAATATTAGGAGTTCCCTTTTCAAAACTAACACTACATGAGACAACACTTCATCTAACAAAACATATTCAATCCGGAGAACCGAAACTTTTCCATTTGATCACGGCTAACCCGGAAATTACGATAACAAGTCAATCGGACGAGCTGCTACGAACCATACTTCAAGAAGCGGATTTAATCACTCCTGACGGGATTGGCATTGTGATGGCTTCAAAAAGAAAAGGCGATCCTATTGCTGAGAGGGTAACTGGATATGAGCTGCTTCTTGAGCTTTTGGAGCAAGGAAATAGCTTGGGATGGAGTTTTTATTTCTTGGGAACAGATGAGCTTACCAGTTGTAAAGCGGTCGAAAAGATCACGGAGTTATATTCGAATGTGAAGATTGCAGGAAGACATAATGGTTTTCTTACCAAGGAAGAGGAGCCTGCCATTGTAGCAGAGATTCAGCGTGCACAGCCGGATTTTCTGATCGTTGCGATGGGGGCGCCATACTCTGACAAATGGGTATATAAGCACAAACAGGAGCTTACGCAGGTAAAAGTTGTTTTTGGCGTGGGGGGCAGCTTGGATGTAATAGCGGGAAAAGTTACTCCTGCACCAGCGCTATGGAAAAAACTCAATCTGGAGTGGTTGCATCGACTTTTGTTCGCTCCAGTTGCGAAGGGACAAAAGTCGCGATGGCGCAGACAGGCAGTTCTGCCCAAATTCGTGTTCCGAGCTATGATTAAGAAATGAAGAAAAGGCCTCGTTTATGGGGGCCTTTTTTGGTTCGGTTGGTGTGAGAGGAAGAGGAGGCAGGTGTGAGAGTAGGAAGTAAGGAGTAAGGGGAAGAGTAATAGTGGTTAGTGGGAGTGAGGTGAGGAGTAGGGGGAAGAGTAATAGTGGTTAGTGGGAGTGAGGTAAGGAGTAGGGGGAAGAGTAGGAGAGATTAGTGGGAGTAAGATGAGGAGTATGAACAAGAGCAAGTAGTGGGATTGAGGTAAGGAGTAGGAGTAAAAGTGAGTATTAGGATTGAGGTAAGGAGTAGGGGCAAGAGTAAGTAGTGGGATTGAGGTAAGGAGTAGGAGTAAAAGTGAGTAGTGGGATTGAGGTAGGGAGTAGGAGTAAAAGTGAGTAGTGGGATTGAGGTAGGGAGTAGGAGTAAAAGTGAGTAGTGGGATTGAGGTAAGGAGTAGGAGCAAGAGTAAGTAGTGGGATTGAGGTAAGGAGTAGGAGTAAAAGTGAGTAGTGGGATTGAGGTAGGGAGTAGGGCAAGAGTAAGTAGTAGGATTGAGGTAAGGAGTAGGAGTAAAAGTGAGTAGTGGGATTGAGGTAAGGAGTAGGAGCAAGAGTAAGTAGTGGGATTGAGGTAAGGAGTAGGAGTAAAAGTGAGTAGTGGGAGTAAGTGTAAGAGTAGCGAGTAGAATGTAAGTGCGACTATAGTTGTGACCTTTAAACAAATTAATAATAATAAACAACACCGATTCTGGTTGATGCCATAGCCTCGTATTTAATTCAAGCTAAAAGCTAAAGGGGTACAATAAGGGGATAAATTCCCTTGAGTCACTGGAATTCCGCCCGAAGAGGCAAAAGAAAGGCAAAAATGCCTTAGAATTACTGGGATCCAGCCCGACGAAGCAAATCAACGGTATATATCCCGTAGAATGAGCCGAATCCGGTCCGAAGCAGCAAATCAACGGTATAAATCCCGTAGAATGAGCCGAATCTGGCCCGAAGCAGCAAATCAACGGTATAAATCCCGCAGAATGAGCCGAATCCGGCCCGACGAAACAAATCAACGGTATAAATCCCGTAGAATGAGCCGAGTCCGGTCCGACGAAGCAAATCAACGGTATAAATCCCGTAGAATGAGCCGAATCTGGCCCGAAGCAGCAAATCAACGGTATAAATCCCGCAGAATGAGCCGAATCCGGCCCGACGAAACAAATCAACGGTATAAATCCCGTAGAATGAGCCGAGTCCGGTCCGACGAAGCAAATCAACGGTATAAATCCCGTAGAATGAGCCGAATCTGGCCCGACGAAGCAAATCAACGGTATAAATCCCGTAGAATGAGCCGAATCCGGCCCGACGCAGCAAATCAACGGTATATATCCCGTAGAATGAGCCGAATCCGGCCCGAAGCAGCAAATCAACGGTATAAATCCCGTAGAATGAGCCGAACCTGGCCCGAAGCAGCAAATCAACGGTATAAATCCCGCAGAATGAGCCGTATCCGGCCCGAAGCAGCAAATCAACGGTATAAATCCCGTAGAATGAGCCGAATCTGGCCCGACGAAACAAATCAACGGTATAAATCCCGCAGAATGAGCCGAGTCCGGCCCGACGAAACAAATCAACGGTATAAATCCCGTAGAATGAGCGAGTCCGGCCCGACGCAGCAAATTAACGGTAAAAATCCCGTAGAATGAGCCGAATCTGGCCCAAAGCAGCAAATCAACGGTATATATCCCGTAGAATGAGCCGTATCCGGTCCGACGAAGCAAATCAACGGTATAAATCCCGTAGAATGAGCCGAACCTGGCCCGAAGCAGCAAATCAACGGTATAAATCCCGCAGAATGAGCCGAATCCGGTCCGACGAAGCAAATCAACGGTATAAATCCCGTAGAATGAGCCGAATCCGGCCCAACGAAACAAATCAACGGTATAAATCCCGTAAATGTCCCCAGCCCAACCCGGTTACTATCCATTACCAACACGGAGGCCGTTTTCGCCACACATTTAATGTGATCCCTACTATGATGAGTGAAATTTGTTAAATGAGCAGATACATCCGCACCAATTGTAAATATGTTAGGGAATTTATCGCTGCAAATAAATAACTGACACCGCTATACCAGCGATATCAGTTTACAGTGCTTAGCGATTAAGCTAGCGGCTGCCTATTTTTAGCTTGTTCCTCTCGCATCCACTGTGACAACTGGCGTTTGAGCTTAAGGAACTCGGGAGAGTCCGTAATCTCATCACGGCGTGGCCGCGGAAACGGCACATCGACTGTATGCAGGATGGAGCCGGGGCGGCCGGAAAATACATAGATACGATTAGAGAGCAGCAACGCTTCTTCGATGTTGTGAGTAATGAACAGCACAGAGCGGCGATTCTCTTCCCACAGCTCAAGCAGCCAGCGCTGCATTTCACTGCGAGTTAGTGCATCGAGTGCGCTGAAAGGTTCATCCAGCAACATTAGCTCCTGCGGAGCGAGTAATGCTCTGAGAAAAGCTGCACGCTGCTGCATCCCGCCAGACAGCATATGCGGATAAGCATGTTCGAACCCGCTTAACCCAACCTTGGCAAGCCACTGGCGTGCTTCCTCGCGGGCTCCATCCCGCAGTGCGCCCTTGATCTCCCCAGCAAGCAGCACATTATCCTCAATCGTACGCCAAGGAAAAAGAGCAGGCTGCTGCGGCATATAACTAATTTCACCGCGTTGACCTGTAACGACCTTACCGTTCATGCGGATCGTGCCTGCATCGGGTTTCACAAGGCCGCCAATCATATGGAATAAGGTGCTTTTTCCGCAGCCGGAAGGACCAACGATCGAAACGAATTCTTGTTGCTCTACCTTGAGAGAGACATTATTCAGAACTTTTGTCTCACGGCGACGATGGAAAAAAGATTTGGAGATGCCGCTCACTTCAAGGGCGGGTGCCGCGGTATGAGCTTCAGGAGAGCTGATGACTTCTGTTGTTCTGTGTTGCATTTGCATCGCTTGAGACATACAGGCATCTTCCTTTCTATGAGTTACGGCGCGGCTTCCAGCGAACCAGCCATTTTTCCAGCAATGCAATAATAGCAAAGAGTACAAGACTTAAAAGTACAATAATAACAATAGCGACAAACATCCGATCCGTACGATAAGCCGATTTCTGCAGAAGCATATAATAGCCAATACCTTTATCCGCGCCAATCCATTCAGCGACCACGGCGCCCATAACCGCATAAGTAGCAGATATTTTTACACCGGAAAATAGTGCCGGGATAGAAGAGGGCAGCTCCAGCTTGGTAAAGATTTGCCACTTGCTTGCGCCAGCCATTTTCATATAATTCATCATGACCTGATCACTTTGGGCCAGGCCGCCCATCGCAGCGACAGCTACAGGGAAGAAACATACTAGTGTAATCAGCACGATTTTGGGCAAAAGACCAAAGCCGAACCAGATAATGAGCAGGGGGCCGAGCGCGATGGAGGGAACATTTTGACTCAGAATAATGAGTGGATAAAAAGCCCGTCTAGCCCAAGGCAAAAGATGCAAAAGCAAAGCGACGATCAGACCTACCCCCGTACCGATGGGAAAACCAATTAAAGTGAGCCGCAGCGTAGCCATCGTATGAGCCCAAAGACCAGAAGCGTTACTGGTGGATTCACGGGCAATATCAGCAGGACTCGGCAGAATCCAGGATTCAATATGAAATACAGATACAGATAGCTGCCATACGCTTAAAAAGAAGACGACCGCCACAAGGGGCGGCCATATTAGCTTCCAGGTCGATCTCACGGCCGATATTTCTCCGTCAATTTATCCATGCTGATTCCGTTAGGATTATGAGCGATTTTGATCTGCGAAATTACGCTTGGACTGCCTGCTTCGATCAACGCCTCTTGCATCTGACGCACAACCTCCAGCAGCTCGCTAAGCTCACCTTCCATTGTGGTTTCCAGCGGATTCACCTGATGTTTAACACCGGATTTTTGAATGACCTCAATCGCTTTATCTACGTATGGGATGGAATCCTCATTGTTCGGAGTTTTTGGAATTACTTGAATGCTTAGTAGGGTGTTAGCCACAATAATCAATCCTCTCATTTTATATGGTAAGTTCAAAAAGCCAACTTTGATAACGAAGTAATTCAGGAAGCAAACTCGACGTCGAATCTTGAACGAACTTGGGAAGTCCGGTACTCACGTAGCACATCACTACGCTCCGTTCCTCCTTCCTCAAGTAACGTCCAACCTTCTTGGTTCTGAAAGCCGACTTTTTGAACTCTTAAATTATAAGGTAAGTTCAAAAAGCCAACTTTGATAACGAAGTAACTCAGGAAGCAAACTCGACGTCGAATCTTGAACGAACTTGGGAAGTCCGGTACTCACGTAGCACATCACTACGCTCCGTTCCTCCTTCCTCAAGTAACGTCCAACCTTCTTGGTTCTGAAAGCCGACTTTTTGAGCTCTTAAATTATAAGGTAAGTTCAAAAAGCCAACTTTGATAACGAAGTAATTCAGGAAGCAAACTCGACGTCGAATCTTGAACGAACTTGGGAAGTCCGGTACTCACGTAGCACATCACTACGCTCCGTTCCTCCTTCCTCAAGTAACGTCCAACCTTCTTGGTTCTGAAAGCCGTCTTTTTGAACTCTTAAATTATAAGGTAAGTTCAAAAAGCCAACTTTGATAGCGAAGTAATTCAGGAAGCAAACTCGACATCGAATCTTGAACGAACTTGGGAAGTCCGGTACTCACGTAGCACATCACTACGCTCCGTTCCTCCTTCCTCAAGTAACGTCCAACCTTCTTGGTTCTGAAGTCCGCTCTCTACTCCGCCGGTAAAAAATCATTACTGAATGCACTAGCAGCATCCAGCGGTTTATCCAGCAACTTCAGATCATACATCCAGTCGCCGTAATTTTGCCAGACCTCGGTTTTTTGCTCGCCCCAGCGGGCAGCATCGTCCTTGTATTTTGGGCTAAGCCATTTTTGGCTAGCTAGGACAAGGTCGGCGTCCAGGTCAGGAACGGCCTTCGATAACATACCGGCAGCCTCTTCCGGATGATCAATGGCATATTGATAACCTTTTGATGTGGCTTTCATGAAGGCCTTCACCAGCTCAGGATGATCTGCAATTTGCTTCTCACTCGTCGTCAGCACAGGCGTGTAATAATCGAGCTGTGGCGCATAATCCTTTAAGTACAGCATATCCAATGGCTCGCCACGCAACTCAGCCTCAACGCCAGTCCAAGCGTAGAAAATCCAGGCGAAATCAATGTCACGTTTGACGGCGGTAAAATAATCAGCTTCACCGATACTGATCAGCTTCACCTTTTTCACATCGCCACCTTCAGGATCCATGATAGCTTTCATGGCTGCTTCTTCGGCTGGTGAGCCCCAGCCTCCGTAGGTTTTACCTTCGAAATCCTTTGGTGATTTAATATTGCGATCTACTGGAGCGGCGAATCCCGACGTATTATGCTGAATAATAGCTGCTATCGAGACAAGGGGTACGCCTTGTAGACGGGCTAGCGTTAATCCTTCTTGGGCGCTGATTCCAAAAGCGGCTTCGCCAGAGGTAACCATAGTATCAGAACCCGCTGCGCCTGGTTGAACGATCTCGACGTCCAGGCCTTCTTCAGCGTAGTAACCAAGATCCTTAGCTACGTATAGACCGGTATGATTTGTGTTCGGTGTCCAGTCGAGTGCGACTTTAACTTTGGTGAGCTCTTTTGGAGCATCCGTGCCAGCCGCTGCAGTTGGATCAGTAGCATTTGCTTTGTTTCCGGCTGTATTCCCATTGTTGCTGCCGCATCCGGCAATGGCAAGAATGAGTACACAGGTGAGGCACAACGTAAGTGCTTTTTTGAGGTGCATGTCTTCTTCTCTCCTTTAAGGTTACAAGAATCCCGTCTTCACAACATGAACCGTAAAGTGTAGTATGTACGTTTTTCTACATCTTTTAGTGATCTTACAAAAAAAGCGCCCCGAGTGATCGGGACGCTGGCTTGGCGCAAGGTTAGTCAAGGTCACAGGGACCAGAACCAATTGGCGATTCCTACGCTGGCATTATCCAGATCAGGTATAAGGGTCAGTATCTTGTGGGATACAATCTCAGCCGGCCAATTCCAGCACCCCTGGTTCTATGAAGTTAACGGGTATTTCTATGTGCAATATAAGTAAGTATAAGTTTTGTACCCATACTTTATATCTTATATTTCTCGCATACGGTGTATTATAGACGGCTGTACTCGGAATGTCTAGTAGTGCACTCCTGAATTTTTCCAATCCAGTAGTTTCTTTTTTGCTAGTCTAGATCTTTATATTTCTTGCGGTGACGCCGTTTAAGCTCACTAACCAGCGCCCCTAGCGTGAGGACAACGCTGATCAGAATCCCGCTCATGATCACGAAGAGGGCAAGAAATTCAAAGGGGGAATATCCAATCATTTTACTCCATTGAATCTTTCCATCCAGATCGTCAATGACCTGATTCATGCCGTAAATCCCGCTTACTACCGTAAATACAGTGAGAATCATCAGCAGATTATCCCGTCGCTTGGACTGAAACTTATCCTGATACTGAAACAGGTCATTTAAGGTTTCTTTCACTTCCTCGAATAAAGCGTCGTTTCCGTATACTTTACGCAGCTGAAGAAATATCTCCCGGCCCTGCGACTGGGAAATCAACTCCAAGAAGTAGAACTTTGCCGAGAACTTATTGATGGAATAGATTAGATTGTCTATTTCCTCATAATCATGATTAATCCGAAGTCGGGAGTGCATATTGGCGAGCTTCAGCAGAACGATTTTGTGGAAAATATTGAGTAAAAATCCGTAATAATATTGCCCGTACATCTGGTTGGCTAGACTTACAGCAATCTCCTGTTCAGCCCGGGTCATGCAGCAAAAGGTCTGCTCATTCATCATATAATACGTGTCTGGACCCCAGCGATTATAGGAATGCTCATGACAATAGTTTGCAATATACGCTGGATCGCTTGCACTGGCATAGGGCTTTCCGTTCAGATCAATTCCATCAAGCTGTGAGGCGCGATAGCGTAGATTTACACTAATCTCATCAGAACTTTCTTCATTCTGAAAGCCGTAAAAAGCTTGTACCTGCATTCTTTCATCTACGAAAAAAGGAAGGGTCTCAAAATAAGCCCCATTGATATCCGATTGATCCAGATATGGCTCCAGTCCATCCACCAAATTTCGGAAGACAAAATCCTCTACCATCTCATAGGTCTGTTCCCCGCAATGAATATAAGTGTAGTCATCCTGTATGAAGGTTTTCTCTAGCGCACGGAAACGATCCGCGAATTCTAGGGCAATACTAAAGGGAATCGAATCCCCCTCCAGCTGGACACGTATCGTCACGAATCCAAGCTGAAAGGGACATATGAATATATCCGTCGAGAGAATTTTGAAAAATATAGAATGCTGCGGAATCTCCAGAATGCAGTCGAGATTATTTACTCTGGAAAAACGGCGAAACGAGTCGGCATCCTTCCTGCGCGGAAAAAGGACGTGTGCGGCAAACGGTAAATAGGTGCGCTCCATTCGTTCATGGGAAACACAGTAACCTTCTCCATAATAGGCAGCTTCCAGTTCTTTGTTATCCAGAAAAAAACGTGTGAATCCGTCGTCCTGTAATTGCTGGATAAGCTGCTTAGAATCGCCCTTTTTTATAGAGAAGGGAAATATAAACTGCATAAGCGCAGTATGTAACAAAGGCTCAGTTGAAGACTCATTTAAAGACTCATTCATTCATTGTCCATCCTTGTGCTCAGAATATGCTTATAGATCACATTACCCTAAAAGGATAACGTTGATACTATTCTAAATACGGGAACTCTTTCCTTCCACCGCTTGCCTGGCTTGGAACCTCCATGCGGCAATGCTTAGCAGGAACAAGAAGGCAGCAAAAGTGGCAAGTAATCCGGCTGTTTGCGCCACTTCTAAATGATCCATAGACCAGCCCGTAAACAGAGGTAGCAAAGCACCACCAACGCCTCCGGAAGCAATCATAATGCTGGGTGTTGACTCTTCGGTGCCAGGCAGCATTTTGCTGGAGAAAACCAATGCAATGGAGAAAATACCGGACATAAACAGCCCCAGCAGCAGAATTACAATGAAAGCAGCCATACGATTTTCAGTGAACGGAAAGAGTGTCAGCAGTAACAAGGTTAGTAAACAGCTGCTGAGAATGTACACGCGATAAGATATTTTTTCGGCAATTACACCCGCAAACAATCTTCCTGTAGACATCGCCAGCCAAAAGAAAGTGACTGTCAGTGCTGCCGCAGACTCTGTCATCCCTAGCTTGGCAATAAAGATAGCCGGCATAAAGTTGACTAAACTCATCTCTGTGCCTACATAAAGAAAAAAGAAAACGATGAAGATCCCTAGCAGAATCCATTGCTTACCTTTATACGGAAATTTTTTGTTAGAACGTGAGCTTGAGGAATGCGAATTGTCTGCTCCTTGGACAGAGGCACGTTCATCCAGCATGCGTTGTAGATTACCAAAGTGTCCTCTTGCCCAGAGGATAAGAGAAATCAAAGAGAAGGCAGCGACGATTAGAAAGGCCAATCTCCACGCTCCGGCAGCAATGAGCGGACTGGCGATAAGCGGCATCACGAGTGCGCCTATCCCGAATAGAACTTCGAGCCGGCTCATCGCAATAGCCGTTCCTTCGGTTACAGCACCAATAATGATGGTGCCGATAACCGCTTCGATCATCCCGAAACCAAAACCTGCGGCAACAGCGATAAAATACATCCAGCCCCAAGGCGGTAGAAAGGCATAGGCAACTTCTGCAACTATTAGAAGACTGGTGGCAATGAGGATGCCTCCACGTTTACCGAAGCGGCGATTAAGTAGGGGAGAGACCAACACGCCTGCTAAAAAACCAGCGAATTGACTAAAGATTAATTCACCGCCAGCACTGTAATTTTGATCATAATGTTGCAGTAGAACGGGCAGAATAGATCCCAGCACAACATGTGCCAGACCGATAACGAAGTAGGAGAGACAGCCGATCCAAATCAGTTTTTTCACGAAGTAAGCTCCTTATCTTGATGTAGTTTATGGAGTAAGGTCGGATTCAATGTGAACCTGAAGGGTACATTATAATAAGCACCATTGTTATGATAAATCCAAACGGTGAGCTTGGATATATAAACTTTTGTTTACATGCTTGAAGGGAGAGATTTACGTAATGGATAACAAACAACTGGAACAACTCATTATTAAAGCATTGGATGACAACAAGTTCGGTTCCTTTGGTACGATCGAAGAAGGAAATAAGCCGAAAGTACGTTATATGGCCATTTTCCATGAGGGTTTGAAGATTTATTTGGCTACAAATCGCAAAACTCATAAAGTGGAGGAGCTATCCGATAATCCGAATGCTTTTGTACTGCTTGGCTATGAGGCCGGCGGAAGCAAAGATGTGCTGGAGATTGAAGCGACCGCTACCGTCTCTAAGGATGAAGGCTTGCGCTCCAAGGTATGGAATAAAGAGCTGGAGCCATGGTTTACTGGACCTGATGATCCTAATTATGTGATTTTGGAGCTTACTCCAACACGTATTGAGTATGTAGGTAGCAATAAAGAGCATGGAGTATGGCAGCCATAAGCTATAGCCTTGAATTGATCAAACAGCCCTCCTATCCCCTATGGGGTAGGAGGGCTGTTTGATGTGTTATAATGACTTCAACTTTTTAGGTATTCATATCGGGGAGGAGCTAAAGCTACATGAGCGTTACTCTGTTATATATTGAAGATGATCGTGAGATTGGCAGCGTAGTGTCTGCTGATTTAAGCGAAAGAGGATATAGTGTCCGCTGGCTACGGAGCGGCGAAGGTGCGATGGAAGAAGCCGGCGCCTGCCAACTGGCTATTCTCGATGTTATGCTTCCTGGTCTGGATGGGTTTACGATCGGGCAACGATTGAAACGTTCCTACCCTAAGCTGCCCATTTTAATGCTCTCTGCCCGAACCTCGATTGATGATAAGCTGCAAGGTTTGGAATTCGCGGATGATTATTTGACCAAGCCTTTTCATCCGGATGAATTGGCCGCTCGAATCGAGGTGCTGCTCCGAAGGAATGGGGCATCTGTTCAGGATTCGCTCACACTTAAACATCTAGTCGTATATGAAGGGGATAACCGCGTGATGAATGCTCAGACTCAGGAAGAAATCATGCTTACAGGCAAGCAATTTCAGATTTTTTCCTATTTGCTGCGTCATCTTAACCAAATTATGACGAAGGAGCAGATCTACGAGGCCGTGTGGGGTGAGGCTTATATCGAAGGGGATAAAACTCTGATGGTACATATTCGTTATTTGCGCGAAAAGCTGGAGCTTGATCCGGGTAATCCGGAAATTATCGAAACTGTCCGTGGGATCGGATACCGGGTAAGAGCATGAGAGGATTGGAGCGCATTCGCAAGAAACGCAATTCCTCTTTGTTATCAGGGTATTTGCTAATTATCGTTTCTGCACTGCTATTTATCCCTGTGGTCCTTCCGCTGTCTTTTGTTGGCTACAATATTGTTAACGAAGTGACCCAAGGTGCCCCGCCTGTAGATACATCCCTGTATTCGAATATTGCACCGCTGGAGACTATGTGGCATAAGGAGGCACTTCACTTAGAAAATGCTTCTTCGGAAGCCATAAATCAGCGGCTGCATGAACTGAGTCGAAAATACACTGAGACTACTATGTTTTGGGTAGACGGGCAGGGAAAAACCCAGCTGATTCTCACACCTGATGAAGGGGATACGGATAAGATTTACCATGAAGTTCCTGATCAGTGGACTGCGGCTGAGGCTATTTCATTTATGAAAGAAAGTACGAATCGTGATCCTTTAGCGATCGTTGCTTTCGTGGGGGACAAGGTGGAGGCAGGCAAGGGATTTATAGTGATGCAAATTCCAAGCAAGCTGCTGAACAAAGGGGCTTATGGGGGATTAGGGGCTTGGGCTTGGTATAACTTTGTGTTATTTACCCTTTTTGGAGGATTCGCTCTGGTTTCGTGGATGTTCTTTAGAAAAATTCGCAAACGGCTATTGCAACTGCAAACCGCGATGACGATTACAGGCCCGGATAGAATGCCTAAGTCTATAGTGACAGGCAAACTGGACGAGATAGGTCGCCTGGAGGAAGCTTTTAATACGATGGTAACCAAACTGGATGAAAGCCGACGCAGGGAAATAGAAGAGGAAGAGTTGCGTAAGCGTCTAGTCTCGAATTTATCTCACGATTTACGCACACCCCTAACCGTCATTCGCAGCCATATCCATGTTATGACCAAAGAGGATCTGACCTCAAAAGGTAAGCAGTCCTTACAGCTTATGGATGAGCGTATTGCGGATCTTAGCGTCCTGATCGAGAATCTTTTATCTTACAATCTGCTCAATAGTGGACGGGTAACCTTAAAGCTGGAACGTAAAGATGTTTTACGCTTGTTGCGGGAAAGTGCGGCTGCTTGGTACCCCGTATGGGAAAAAGAGGGCTTCGACATTGATATTAACCTGGAAGCCGAACCGCTATTCTGGAGGGTGGATGAGGTCTGGTTCCGCCGTATTCTCGATAATTTGTATCAAAACATTGTACGACATGCCAGCAGCGGGCATTATGTCGGGATCTCAACGGAGCAACGTAATGAACAACGTGCCATAATTATTGCGGATCATGGTCGAGGCATTCAGAGTCCATCCGATTACAAGGGGGCAGGTTTGGGATTGTCTATCGTCGATCTTTTGATGAAGCATATGGAGCTGGAATGGGTTATGGAGAGCACAGGCGAAGGCACTTCTATTGTAATCTTTGATCCGCGTCGTGAAATTTAAACAAAACTTAAACTTGGCACTTCCTTGTTCTTAACCTTGGGACGTTATGCTGTATACCGAGGTGAAGAACATGGAAGAAACAGTGATTAAAACTAAGGATTTATTGAAAAAATATCGTGGCCGGGCTGCGGTAGAAAATTTGAATTTAAATATCCGCAAGGGTGAGATTTATGGTTTTCTGGGTCCCAACGGAGCTGGGAAAACTACAACAATCCGTATGCTGCTTGGCCTAATTACACCGACATCTGGAAAAATTGAAGTGTTCGGCCAGGATCTTCGGAAGAATAAGCTGCAAATTTTACGGAAGGTAGGGTCGCTTGTCGAATCCCCCTCGTATTATGGGCATCTGAGCGCTGTGGACAATCTCGAAGCGATCCGCCGCATTCTGGATGTTCCGAAGTCACGAATCGCTGAGGTGCTAGATATTGTTTCTCTAACCGGGGAAGAGAGACGTCCGGTCAAAGGGTTCTCCCTCGGGATGAAGCAGAGACTTGGTATCGCAGCTGCCTTGTTAGGGAATCCAGAGCTGCTTATTCTGGACGAGCCAACGAACGGACTCGACCCGTCAGGGATTCAGGAAATTCGTGGGCTTATCAAACGTTTGCCACAGGAGCAAGGAATTACGGTTGTAGTATCCAGTCACCTGCTTAGTGAAATTGAACAAATGGCAGATACCGTGGGTATTATTCGCCAAGGGCAAATGGTGTACCAAGATACAATAGCTAATCTGCAACAACAGGCTGCTGGCGAGATACGCCTTGCGGTTTCGGAACCAGAGTCTGCTTTACGTCTCGCTGGAGGCCGGGGGTATGAAGGGACACTACATGAGCAAAAACTGATTTTTTCAAGAATGAACGATGCAAGAGTAGCGCTGCTAGTCAAAGCTTTGGTAGAGAATGGGCACGCTGTCTATCGTGTAGAGGAGCGGAGACAATCGCTTGAGGACTTCTTCCTACAGGTTGTGGGAGGCGGGGAATCATGATGTGGCGGGCGTTGTCAGCGGATTGGCTTAAAATCCGCGGCAAAGGAATTTGGTTTCTAGTGTTTCTAGGACCGATTGGTCTAGTAGCCATGCAGGGCCTTAACTTTGGCCTTCGTTATGATTATCTGCGTCAGCAGTATAGCGCGGATTTATGGGGAGGACTACTGGATAATGTGTCCGGGTTTGTGCCCACAGCTCTTTTTCTGGGAGGCACTTTAGTATGCTCGCTGATTGCAAATGTCGAACATCAGATGAGCTCGTGGAAGCAGCTCTTGGCACTGCCTATCTCCCGTACTTCAGTGTTTATGGCTAAGCTAACGCTCTGTCTGCTGCTTGTGGCAGTTTCCTGTTTGTTGCTCTCAGTGGGGATAGTTGTTTTAGGGCTTATTTTGGGCTTCAAAGCTGATCTTATTCCTTATGTGGATGTACTCAGAATTGGCTTTATGTCCTATATTGCGGCTCTGCCGGTCATCGCGCTACAGCTGTGGCTTTCCCTGGCTAATCGTAATCAGACACTGCCGGTTGCCCTGGGGATCACATTATCCTTGACGTCATTTTTCTCCATGTTCCTTTCGGAGTGGGTGCCTTTAACATGGCCATATTTGGCGTGGGACTCCTCTAATCGCCTCTTGTTCAGCGGTGCGGGTCTGCTGCTGGGAATGCTGGTGTTTTTGCCGGGTGCAGTGCATTTCGCTCGAAAGGATGTGGATTAAGATGAAGTCATTTTGGAGAGTATTATCCTCAGAGCGATTAAAAATGTCTAAATCATATGTTTGGCTTTTAGTCATAGGAAGTCCGGTTTTATCACTGGTTCCCGGATTGTTATCGGATAATCAAGGCGAGAAGATGACTTGGGAGCTGCTGTTAAGTGTGATGTCAATGATGCATGCTTTGCTGTTTCTGCCTGTGCTTTCAGGCATTTTTGCGGCCCTGATCTGTCGTTATGAGCATCATGACGGTGGCTGGAAGCTATTGTTGTCTCTGCCTGTAACCCGGTTGTCGGTGTATCTCTCAAAATATGTGATGATCATCGGATTGCTGGCTGCTGTGCAAATAACGTTCCTCGTTATGGTGCTGGGAATGGGCTTGTTCCGTGGGGCTCCAGATCCAATCCCTTGGGCGCTGCTGCTAAAATCAGTATTTGGCGGCTTTGTAGCCTGCCTACCACTCGCCGCATTGCAGCTGGCGATCTCGCAAAGCTGGAGCAGCTTCGGCGCACCGCTGGCGCTGAATGTGAGTCTGACTATTCCCAATATACTGATCGCTAATTCTTCAACCTACGGCCCCTATTATCCTTGGGTACAGCCGATGTTGGCCATGAGTCCTTATGGTGATGACGGATTTGGTGCCTTTAATCTGCCTTTAGAGACACTGATGATGATAGTGGGAGGGAGCTTGATTGTCTTTTTTGCCGCAGGACTAATCTCCTTTTATCGTAAAGCAGTCTGATTCACAATCAGATGCTATAAACTCCTCCTCAATGGACATCCCGTGCTGTTTTTCTTATAATTAAAGAATATAATTAGCTAAGATGGAGGAGGGCGAGAGCATGGAGCCAACGGCATTAGAAGATTGCGACAATACATGCAAGGGTTCAGAGCTTGAACCGGAATCCATTGCATTGATCCTGCCAGACCGTGGGATTACTGATAAAATGGCAGAAATGTTCAAAGCGTTGGGTGATCCAACACGAGTGCGGCTCATTTACGCTTTGTCCCAGCAAGAATTATGTGTACATGATTTGTCCGTGATCCTTGATATGGGCCAATCTGCGATATCCCATCAGCTCCGTTATTTACGGAATCTACGGATCGTGAAACGCCGTAAAGAGGGGAAAACGGTATTCTATTCGCTGAACGATGCGCATGTGGAGCAGATCTTTTTACAGACCCACGAGCATGTCCGACACGAATAGCTAGTTGCAAAAAGGGGGACTCCCAGCAGCCATTGGATGGCTTTTGGGAGTCCCTCTTTTTATTATGCCGACGAGTCCTAACCATCCACTACGGCTTACGGACCCAGCTGACGTTATTTGCACAATTATCGCTTTTTGAGCTGAGTTGCGGACCACACTGCAGTTATTCTTTAGAAAGAGGTCTGATTTTGCTCTTTTTCATGCCTATAGCAGCTATGGGGTCCGATAATATGCTAAATCGGGGATAATACTGCTTTTAGGGTCAACTGGGTCCGTTAGCTGTGTGGGTTGCGACAAATATTGCTCTAATGAAACCAAGTTGAATCAACTGAAGCCTTGTATTTCGAAGTAAGGATTTAGCTTATTAACTGGCTTGATTTAGGTTCTTCTTTAGGTTTGGTTTTCTAAAGGACAACACTAGCCAGACACATTGCACAGCGAGCACTAGCAGGATAAATAGATCGATTCCCATGTATTCACTCGTATTATCATTGCCCACAAACTGAATTAAATTATGTATAAAATGAAAGGATATCAGCGGAAGAATATTATTATTTTTTAGCATCAGCAAGGCTAGCGCAAAACCGATCAGAAGCGCATATACGAGTTGTAGAAGAATTTGTGTGATATCTGTGCCGGATAATGCATTAAGTAAGTGGGTAATAGAGAAGAGAATGCTTGAAGTGATCACTGCTGTTTTAGCCCCTTTAGGAAGCAAGGTCTTAAAAATCAAACCGCGATAGATGCTTTCCTCCACAAAAGCGACCAGCAGGGTGAAAAAAATAAAGAACAGTACCTCGGATGCGCTGATCTCACGAAAACCCTTAAAGGATATGGTAATCAGGACCACTACTAGTGGGGCATAATAGATCCAGTTGCCCGAGGATATGGTGTTTAGAGGTCGGAAGCCGAGCGTGCTCCATTTGCGCTTAACTGTAAAGTAGATGATGAGTACAAGCGCGATTGGGATGAAGGAGATAAGTACAGGGGCGTTGTACGCAAGTTCCTTAATGGTTGCGTAAGCCCCGGCGGCAGTTACGGCTACAAGTAATAACACCTCGATAATAACTACGCTCCAAATGGGGTGTTTCTGTGAAAAAGAAGACGTTTTGGCTAGCTTTGACATGTTCTAAATTCATCCCTTCTGTGTAAATCATTTGCCCATCGAGCTTCATTGATAATGGGGTCATTCGTATGTAAGAAACTTACTTTCGGTCATACATGATTTTACATATTTTCACGTAAAGGTCAATTGATTTAATTTTTAAGATAATGTAGAAAAATGGTGTATATCGCGTATTGACCTTGAAATATAAAGGGAATATAATAGGGCTAAGATAACATATGAACAAGTGCTCATATATGGTTTTTATTTGAGGAGATGTGCCGTATGGATACAATGCAAGGAAAATTAAAACGTCAGTGGGAATTAGAAGGTTTGGATTGCGCCAATTGCGCGATGAAAATTGAAGATAAGGTGAAGAAGATTGAAGGTGTATCGTCTTGTTCCGTTAACTTTGTAACAAAAACAATGACGTTGGAAACCGCCGCAGGGTATGAGGAATCAGCGATTGTAGAAGCGAAGAAAACGGTGAAGGCACTCGAGCCCCACGTAAATGTGAAAGAGAAGGTTGGGGGAAATCACAAGGCGCGCAATAGCGGTGCTCATGAACATACGCATGCTCACGAGCATGGTCATGAGCACGGCCATCAAGCTGATGGACATCATCATGATCATGAGGATGCTGAAGGTCATGGTCATACACATGAGCATGGGGAAGGCGACACACGCAAAATATTGCTGCGGTTAGGCGCTGGTGGAATTCTTGCTCTAGCTGGGATATTCCTGCCCGTGGATGGAGTAGTTGAATTGCTGATCTTTTTGGCAGCCTATCTTATCGTGGGTGGTGAAGTTGTCTGGCAGGCGGTTAAGAACATCATCCGTGGCCAGGTGTTTGATGAGAATTTCCTGATGGCTCTGGCAACTATCGGTGCATTTGCGATTGGTGAGTATCCAGAGGGCGTGGCAGTAATGCTGTTTTACCAGATTGGAGAACTGTTCCAAGGTCTGGCTGTGAATCGTTCACGCCGATCTATTACGGCACTTATGGATATTCGCCCCGAGTTTGCCTATCTCAAGCTTGGAAATGATCTGAAGAAGGTCTCACCTGAGGAAGTAGCCATCGCAGATTTGATTGTTGTTAAACCCGGTGAGAAGGTACCCCTTGACGGAACTATACTTGAAGGTAACGCCATGATGGACACATCTGCACTTACTGGAGAGTCGGTACCACGATCAGCTGGTCCAGGAAGTGCGGTGTTAAGTGGTTTTATTAACCGGAACGGCGTAATTACTGTGCAAGTTACTCAGACCTTTGGAGAATCGGCCGTATCCAAAATACTGGAGCTAGTGCAGAATGCATCAAGCAACAAAGCTAAAACCGAGAACTTTATTACTAAATTTGCACGTGCCTACACGCCTG
Organism: Paenibacillus sp. FSL H7-0735; assembly: GCF_038008505.1. Classification (NCBI taxonomy): domain Bacteria; kingdom Bacillati; phylum Bacillota; class Bacilli; order Caryophanales; family Paenibacillaceae; genus Paenibacillus; species Paenibacillus sp. FSL H7-0735. The sequence goes on from NZ_JBBOZH010000001.1 coordinate 542,714, forward strand.
TAGTAGTGATCACAGCAGTTCTGCTGGCCGTCGTTCCTCCACTGCTGATCAGTGGTGCGACTTTTTCGGATTGGATTTACCGAGCACTTGTATTCCTCGTAATCTCTTGTCCTTGTGCGCTTGTGGTCTCGATTCCACTGGGATTCTTCGGAGGGATTGGTGCAGCTTCACGCAGCGGTATTCTGATTAAGGGAAGCAACTACCTGGAAGCCCTAAATGATGTGAAGGTAGTTGTCTTTGATAAAACGGGAACGTTGACCAAGGGACAGTTTAAGGTGACGGGGATTTATCCGTCGGGTGGCAAATCTAAGGATGAATTACTGCGGACAGCCGCTTATGCGGAGAGCCATTCCAATCACCCGATCGCTGAGTCGATTCGGACGGCTTATGGTGAACAGATTTCTAAGGAAGCTATCACGAATTACAATGAAATCTCTGGTCATGGTATCGAAGTAACTATCGAAGGCAAGACCGTATTTGCAGGCAACGCACGTCTGATGGAGCGTGAGGGAATTGCTTATGAGGTCCCAGAGCAGAGCGGTACAGTTGTTCACATTGCGGTAGATCATCAATACGAGGGTTATCTGGTGATCGCCGATGAAGTGAAGGAGGACTCACTGCAGGCCATTCAGCGCCTCAAAAAGCTTGGTATACGCAAGACGGTGATGCTGACAGGTGATGCTTCCGCCGTAGCTGAAGATGTAGGGAAGCAGTTAGGGGTAGATGAGGTACACGCAGAGCTTTTACCACAGCATAAGGTAGAGGCCATCGAGAAGCTGGATCGTGAAAAGTCTCCACGCGAGAAGATTATTTTTGTCGGAGACGGAATTAATGATACTCCTGTACTGGCTAGAGCCGATGTCGGGATCGCTATGGGGGGACTCGGTTCCGACGCTGCCATTGAAGCAGCGGATATTGTAATTATGACCGATGAACCTTCGAAGATTGCTGTAGCTATCGGAATTGCCAAGCGTACACGGACCATCGTATGGCAAAATATTATTTTTGCTTTAGGTGTAAAAGCTATATTCCTTCTGCTCGGTGCATTCGGGATTGCCACGATGTGGGAGGCTGTATTCTCAGATGTAGGGGTAACCGTACTAGCCGTACTGAACAGTATTCGAGCTTTAAAAGTGCAAGACGAGGGTTAAGTATCTTTGGTGTTTAAATAAATGATTTCAACAAAAGTGAGCTTTAGGATTCCAGTTTTAGGGGTCTTAGGGCTTATTTTTTTTATTTGCCAGCAAAGAATTTGTCTTTTTTTGCCGATATAGAAGATATATCCACATCAGGAGACATTATAACAAATGGAGTGAGGAGGCTATTTCATCGTGAATGAAAATGAAATGAAAGGAAACAAGATGAAAAAAATGAGAAAAAATGTAACGAAGAGAAAAGCGACGTCAATTCAACTTAAGTGGTCATCTGTTATATTAGCTATTGCAATCGTGCCGCTCATGGTAGCGACCATATTTTTACTTGATTATTTCGGCAATGTCACACGCACAGACAGTGAGCAAATGGCGCAGGACACCATTAATACGAACACATTCCGGATGGATGAGTGGCTATCCAACAAAACCTCGTCCGTAAAGGATCTGGTGTCCCAGCATCCTGAGTTCGATTTTACGAATCCAGCGAGTATCTTCCCTGTGATAGAAGTGCTGGAGGAAAGTGACAGTGAGACAGAAGGTTACAGTGTCATCAGTAAAGACGGCCAGTTAACTAATATGATGAACATGACCGCAAGTGTAGCAGATGCGAGCTATTTCTTGAAAGCGAAAGAAACGCATGCGCCTGTGTTGGGGGAAATGTCCTATCTGGAGCAGCTTGATAAATATATCATTCCGATCGTAGTTCCTGTCATGGATAAGGATAAGCAATTTATGGGAGGTATTGTCTTCTCGATTACTCCTGAAGTTCTTGCCCAAATGAGTAATGAAATTACTATGGCGGATACCGGATTTGGATACGTAATCTCAAATGATGGCATGTATTATACTTATCCAGACGTCAGTCGTATGGGCAAAAAAATTACCGATTACGCTAAAGAGCCGGCTCTTCAGAAGGTCGTTGACAAGATTTTGAGCAACAAAGAGGGGTCCGAAACTTATAAGGGCGAAGATGGTAAGAAAGTCATTACATACTTTAAGACCATTCCAGATACTGACCTGAAGCTTCTTGTAACAGTACCGGAGAAAGAGGTTTTTGCCAAAGTGACCTCTGCACAAAGAACAGCAATGTTCATCTTATTGGCAGTTATACTCGTCATAATTTTTGTTTCTCTCTACCTTACTCGCCTTATCGTTAGACCCATTAAAGCTATTTCCTCCACTATGAAAAAGGTGGCAGAGGGTCATCTGAATGAGAGGGTTAAAGTGCAATCCGGAGATGAAATCGGCGAGATGAGTCAAAATATCAATGATATGATTGAGACACTCTCCGGTATTGTCAACAAGATTGATACAACGGTAGTGGAGGTTTCTTATTCCTCAGAAGGAATGCTGAAATCGGCTCAACGGTCGTCTTATACTTCAGCAGAGGTAGCAACAGTTATCCAAGAAGTGGCTCAAGGAATGGAAGAGCAATTCAGAGGCTCGGAGCAATCGGCAAGAGCAACGGAAGAGATGGCCGTAGGTTTGCAACGTATTGCTGAGTCCTCTGCAGCGGTATCAGATCAGGCTGAGACGGTCAACTCAGAAGTAGAGAGTGGCTATTTGGAAATCCAATCTACACTGCAACAGATGGCTGTTATCAGTTCCACAGCTAATCAGACAGCCGAGATGATTGGTAAATTAAGTGAGCAATCGGAACAGATCGGACAAATTGTGGATGTAATTTCTGAGATATCCAATCAGACAAGCTTATTATCTTTAAATGCTTCTATTGAGGCTGCCAGAGCTGGGGAACATGGCCGTGGCTTCGGTGTAGTTGCGAATGAGGTGAAGAAGTTAGCGGAGCGGACGAACAGTTCCATCATTAGTATAGTGGAGCTGATCGGCGGCATTCAGTCTTCGACAACAAGTGCAGCGGATTCCATGAAGAAGAGTATTGAGGAAATTGGCGATGGAATGGGAAAAATGCAAAACGTCGGTGTTTCCTTTGATCATATCCGTTCTTCGATCCGTGAAGTATCGTCGCAAATACAGGATGTGTCAGCAATTAATGAAGAGATGTCAGCTGGCACAGAAGAAATAACGGCTTCTATATCCGATATGCTCGGAATAGCTAAAGAATCTGCTGAGAATGCTCAGGCGGTCTCATTAGCTTCAGCGGAGCAGACGGAGATTATGAAGGATGTCGTGTCCTCGGCGGAATCACTTAATGAAGTGATGTCTGTGCTGAAAGAAGAAATCGAGAAGTTTAAAAAGTAGGAGATAAACTGAGATTCATCTCCTTATAATACAAAAAATCGCTCTTTGGGAGCTGGTGGGCTTATTTCACCAATTCCCAAAGTAGCGATTTTTTTTGTTCTTTATGAGATTAAATGCTTTCTTCCAGCTGTAGACTCTCGATGCCTGCACGTACAATATTGCAGGAGTTGTTCAATTTCTGGGTTTCCTCTGTATTTAAATTAAGCTCCAGCAGCTCTTGAATCCCAGTGTTGCCTATAATGGCGGGCACACCCGTGCATACACCACTATGTCCGTATTCTCCATCCAGAATGGCGGATACGGCGATAATTTTGTGCTCATCATTCAGGATCGAACGGGTAATGTAGGCAAGTGCGCTGCCAATCCCGAAATGTGTGGAGCCTTTACGGGTGAAAATTTCCCAGCCGGCATCTTTTGTCTTGCGGGAGATATCCTCCAGATCCAGATGCGGGAACCGCTCGCGATGCTGATCCAAAATTTGTAGAATAGGCTTGCCGCCAATTGTCACATGGGACCAAGCTACAAATTGAGATTCGCCATGTTCACCTAACGCGTAGCCATTAACACTACGCGGGTCAATGGAGAACACATCGGAGAGCAGTGTTTTTAGGCGCGACGAGTCAATGGAGGTTCCGGTACCGATAATTCTGTGGCGAGGCAGACCTGATATTTTCCAGACCATATAAGTGACAATATCGACCGGATTAGCGGCGACTACGAATATTCCATCAAATCCCCCAGCCATGATGTTGGTAATGATTTCTCTAGTAATAACAGCAGAGGCTTCCAATACGTCAAGTCGGGTCTGCCCGGCTGTTGGATTAGCACCAGCGGTTAAGATAACTACATCCATCTTTGCACAATCGCTATAGGTTCCGGCATATACCTTTGTGCGTGTGCTTGTGAAATCCATACAGTGCGAGAGATCAAGTGCTTGTGCCATAGCCCGATCATAGGTGCGGTCGATCATCATTATCTCGTCACAAATAGCCTGATTAACCATGGAGTAAGCACAGCTTGAACCCACCATTCCGGCCCCGACGATGGCTACTTTTCTCGATTTACTTTTCAATTGCCTTGTCCTCACTCTCTAAAAGTTATACGCAGTATAGGTTTCCAAATGATATTTATTTCAGCATTAAGGTCTTTTGGAAGCTTATCGTTAGGTATGCTTATAGTTTAACGTATCCCTTCGCAGGTTACCTGACATCGGACTTACAAAGATTATGTTTTTTCTTTTTAATGCTGAATAGGTGACATAACGAGTTAGATATTTTAAGTGATCTATTCCTATAGTGTATGTAAAGTACTAAAAGAGGATGTAATAAGAGGATGGCTAATTGATGTCAGAAAAGGGTGAAAAGTAGAAAAAAGCAGAGGATATAACATAAGCTTGAGTTACAAGAGGTAAGAAGTCATCTCAAGGATATCGGGTAAGCACCCTGAGATGGCTTCTTAGGATCATTGTTGACAATCATGGCTGGGGCAGCAGACTCCCCGAGGAAGTCATAGCCTTATAACGCTTGAACATAAAAAATCTCCAATGAACAATCATGCCGAAGGCTAAAATAAAGAACAAACCACCGGACTGTGGGATAGACACATAACGGTTAATAAATTCATGGAGTAAAGTGCGGACTAGAAGAAGTCCGAGCAGGATAAACGCAAAGCTCTTGGAGCGTTGAGCATAAATTTGTCCATCACGTTGTTCAAAATGGGTGCTGCGTATAAGAGGATACGCGAAGATGAACCAGCCAATCAGAAAGGCGACTGCCGCCCACCATAATGGGAACCTGACCGCAGGTGCCACAAACATGGCAAAACCCGTCGACATACCGAGAGGTGGAATCCATATTTTTCGAATGGTAACCGGACGTGCGCTTGCTTTTAGACGAATGAAAATAACCATCAGCGCCATGAACAAAGCCCCTAATGTAGAGCCAATATGTAGAAGCGAGGGGTTTATGTTACCCATGATACACGACCTCTCTATGATTTCAGTCACTTGTATCTTCATTATAACAGAAAAACGATGGCAAAACATTGAAGTGTATTGGCTCCATACCCGCTACAATTCCAGCTTAGGAATTATTTCTTAAAGGAGCGATACATACAAAAATCCCCGCCAGAGCATACTCTGACGAGGATTTATTGATGTGAATATTATTATCTCAGCCCAGACTTACGAACGGCTGCGTCCACTTGTCGAGCGAAGAATAAGGCTCACGATAAAGATCAGCACAACCGCACCGATCAAAGAAGGGAAGAAGTAGAAATCACTTACTTTAGGTCCCCAGCTTCCCAGAAGCACACCACCGAGCCATGAACCGATAATACCAGCGATGATATTACCGATAACACCACCAGGAATATCTCTGCCCATAATCAGACCAGCCAACCAACCAATAACCCCACCAACGATTAACATCCATAGAAAACTCATGTTACTTCAACTCCTTCGTTTTGTTGTTTGCGATGTCTACTATTAACCTTTGTGACCATCTTTAAACCACATGGAAAAACTTACTTCTTCCGGAATAGTTAGGGAGTAGGCTCTAAATGCAGTTTCGATAATGTATTACAACTATAAACATGCTATAGTGAAAAAATATTATAAAATTATGAGTAAACCCCTATTAGTAAAGGGTAAGTAAGAAGTAATACAATACATAAAGATAAAGGAGCCACTATTATGGAACGGGCTAATGAGGCATTGTTTTATGTAGGAACGTATAACTCTGAGAATGAGAAGGCGATTCAGTTATGTGCGCTTAGTCTTTTATCGGGGGAAATGAGAATTCTTGAGGGTACCGAGGGAATTGAGAACCCATCGTTTTTAGCTGTGAATAGTGCAGGCAGCGTGTTGTATGCAGTTAGTGAGAAGGATCAAGGTGAGGTTTACGCATATGCAATTGATCCCGCAACTAAAGCGTTGCAATCACTTGGAAGTCGTTCTACGGAAGGCGGCGCTCCTTGTTATGTCTCCATTAGTCCTAAGGAAGATTACATATTCGTCTCCAATTACTCGGGAGGCAATGTTAATGCTTTTCCTGTAAATGAAGATGGTTCGCTTCAAGAAATGTCCGACCAAGTAAAACATGTGGGTTCAGGCATTCGTGAAGACCGTCAGGAGGCTCCGCATCCGCACTCTGTCATTCCGGACGCAAGTGGTAGACATGTGCTGGTGTGCGATTTGGGACTGGATCAAATTGTGATCTATCGCCCTGAAGAGGGCAAACTGGTAAAACATCGTGAGCTTAATCTGCCACCTGGTTCAGGTCCGCGTCATCTGGCGGTGCATCCCTCTGGACAATGGATCTACCTGGCGAATGAACTGAATTGTACAGTAACGGCATTTGCTAATGATGAACAGGATGCAAATCTAAATATTTTACAGCATCTTAGCACGCTTCCTGATAATTATACTGCTGGTAGTGACGATACAGCTTCCGATATTCATGTCTCCCCTTGTGGCAGATTCCTGTATGTCTCCAATCGCGGACAAGACAGTATCGCCCTGTTCCATATCGATGAATTAACGGGTCTGCTTGAAGCGGTGGATTGGCAGGTTACCGGCGGGCGTACTCCGCGTAACTTTGCAATTATTGGGGATAAGCTGCTTGCTGCTAATCAGAATAGTGATAATATTACCTCGTTCTCCATCGATAGTGAGAGTGGCAGATTAATCCCTACAGGAAATGAATTGGAAATGAAGTCACCTGTTTGTGTGCAAGCGTTGTAGGCTGAGACTAGGTTATTGTATGTCGTAAAAATAAGGGCTATTCCCGTAATCCATTCATTTTTTCGTGAGTGGAGGTTGGGAATAGCCCTATTTTGCAAATGAAGACCTAAGGATAATAGCAAGTGATTGTTAAAATGTATTTCTGATACCTAAATCGTAAAAACCGATGTCATCAAGCATGATCCGGTCGCCTTCTTCTTCAAGATAGAAGGTGATTTCCGTCAGGTTGTCAGGATCCAGCTCTGGTTCTTCCTCCTGAAATTGTTCGAACGGCATCTCGTAGGTTTGAAATACAGCTTCGGAAAGGTCGCCGTATTTGCCATCGTTTATCCGCTCTTCAAGCCATGGGAATAACGTGAACTGAGTTTGTGGAAGTGGCAGTATGTCCATTACTTCATCCAGCGTCAAGCGTGCTGAGGTATCGTTATGGTCAGTTAACTCCACCTCAACCTTTGGAGGTTGTGGAACATCCATTTCTTCATTCATGTCGTCATTCAGATTTGCCATGGAGAACGTAAGGCCATCTGCCCCTAAAAGAGCAGTTTCAGTACGGACACTGTCGTTAAGCTTAATGTTGTAATAAGCTTCTTCGTTTTTGCTGGCTGTGCGTTCAAGGACAACACCATAGGTGGCTTTGCTTTTCGACTCCCGGTCTTTAGCTAACTCTTCTGACCAAGAAATACCCGATGCTGCTGCTGTTCCCAGTTCTACAGTGTTTTTGTTACGGTCATCGTCAAATGTGGCTACAGGACGATATCCCCCGCTTTGGAATCTATTGTAGTAGGCGGTATCTGGTAACCACTTCAGCCCGCTGCGATAATCCCGGAACAAGCTTTGGTATTCCTCTTTTTTATGCAAGGTGGTCTCTAAGAAAGCTGATACATAGACCTTGGCGATTTGCCGTTGTTTGTCTGCATCCATGATTTGTGTCCGATTTAAAAAGAGTCCAGCTGGCAAGGTCTGATCATACCCGCCCCAATCGCTGTTGAATTGACTGTGATTGGCATCCGCAATATACAGCGAGCTTTTGAAAGCAGATGATCCTTGGGAATAGGAAGTGCGTATATACTGCCGATCACCATAGAAATCATGTACATCTCCATCGCGGGCTCCCTGCAAGGTCAAATAATTGATGTCTTTGAGACGGGCTTGCTGGTCATCTATTGTTTTGTCCGTCGGTGCAAGCGCGATTACAGAGGTTATATTAAAGCGATTAACTGCCGCCATCACCGGATCATCCTTAAACCAACGAGTGGCATCCGCGGCCATAGCTACGGCTTGTCCTCCGCGGCTATGGCCGAGCAGGGCGGTTTTTGTGAGATCTATTTTCTGATAAAAAGGACTGCCCGGATCATCTGAAAAATCTGCTAGCTGCTCTAAATGTTTCAGTAGGATCCAAGTACGTACTTTAAAATCATTGTCCGGAATGCCGGACCAAGCAGAATAATTCAGGAAATTCTCATCGAGCGAGATCGCGATAAATCCCCGGCTTGCCAATAGTTCGCCGAGATAAGCGTACCCGCCATCAGAGTAATCTTCCATCATATGATTGCCGTGCACCATCAGCACTACTGGATATGGACCTTCACCTTCTGGCATCCATACGCGACCATTCAGGGGAAGTGCCTTATAATCGAAACCCCAGAATAAAGTGCGCAGCTTTGACCAATCCTTAATATAAGCAGAAGCATCGGCCGTAGAGGATATCAAGCTTGTATCCTTGCCGTATTCGGCACGATGAAGATCGGTACCACTGGCATAGGTGAAGGTCTGATAAGCTAGATTGCCTGGTATTCCCGGATCGGAGGCTGTCAGTGGAACGACTTCCGTATCGTTGATATCGACCGACTCTGAAATAGGAAGTTCTTGTACTCCGCTTGCCAGCGCAAGTGGGGAAAAAGTCACCGCCACTGTTAGCAGAAGCCCTAGTGTTATTCTTTTGCTGCGGAGCAGGCCGATGGCTAGTCCGCCTAATGCCCCTAGCAGTGCAAGCACGACCGCGATGACAACCGCGGCTTCAATCTCAAAATCTGCGTAATATAAGATTAGTAGAATAGCTCCAAAATCACTCAATACACAGCCTGCAAATAATCTTGGGATACGCAGTCCGGTCAACGCTAGCAGAACAGCTAAGATATTGCCGGAAATCGCCAGCAGGACAGTGCCTGCACCTGCAGCAAGAGCGATATCGGTAGGTTTACCTAATCCAGTAGGAATGCCTAACACGGCTGTACTAAAGGCTAAAAAGCATACTATCCAAAGACCGGCTATAGCTGTTCTCCAAACTGCTGTATCGTAACGGTAGGTTCCCCTAATTCTTCGTCCAATTTCTTGAGCCATACGTCTGTGGAGCCGTGGTTTCAACGGCGCAGGGACGTACTCTAACTCCATACCCATGACTCTCTCCCCTGACATAAAGCGGTATTTTCTCTTAACCCATAAGCTGTAGCAATAATATTACTTTATAGCATCAATAACAAGTGGATCTTACAGGAACCGACCCCATAGCTTGTACGGTGTGATGTGTGGGAGTTTTCTTTGACATAGGCTGGAAAAAAAGGTTTGACACAGTTAAAGGGTTTCAGTATTATATCCATATAAACCAACTAAGTAGATAGGAATAATTGAAGAAAGTTCTTACCGTACGAACGGAGGAACGCCTGCATTAGGCTCGCAGACACGGTCTTAGGACCGGTTTGACCTGCCATACGTAGGCTTTCCTCCGTTCTTTTTGTGTTACCCAAGGGTTTGTCTGGTACGAAAAAACATGGGGGAGTGGAAGAGATGAAGAAAAAGATGAATAAAGGGCTTCTTGTAGGGTTTAGCTTGTTGCTGACGGCAGGGCTTACTGCTGCTTGCGGCAGCAATAACAATAACGGCAATAGTGCTAGTCCGGCAACAGACGCACCAGCAACAACCAATTCAGCGGAGGCCACAAATGCGGCTGAAGCAACAAAAACTCCATCTAAAGATCCAGTAGAACTACTGAACGTCTCATATGACCCTACTCGCGAATTGTACGAGAATTATAATAAAGCTTTTGCTGCCTATTGGGAGAAAGAAACAGGACAGAAGGTCACCATTAAACAATCCCACGGTGGATCAGGGAAACAAAGCCGTGCTGTGCTTGATGGTCTGGAAGCGGATGTTGTGACATTAGCACTTGGTTATGATATTGATGCCTTGCAGGAAAAGGGACTGATCAATGAGGGCTGGCAAAGTAAATTCGATCATAATAGCTCGCCTTACACCTCGACTATCGTGTTCCTTGTACGCAAAGGGAATCCGAAAGGAATCAAGGATTGGCCAGATCTGCTCAAAGAGGGCGTAGAGGTTATTACACCAAACCCGAAAACATCAGGTGGAGCACGCTGGAACTACTTGGCAGCTTGGGGCTACGCACTAGACCAGAACAATAACGATGAGGCTAAGGCTGAGGAATTTGTAAAAGAACTGTTCAAGCATGTGCCAGTGCTGGATACCGGCGCGCGTGGATCTACGACAACGTTTGTGGAGCGTGGAATTGGTGATGTGCTGATCGCATGGGAGAATGAAGCCTATTTATCTGTGGAAGAGCTGGGACCGGACAAATTTGATATCGTGAATCCTTCGGAGAGTATTTTGGCTGAACCGCCAGTAGCTATAGTAGATAAGGTTGTGGATAAAAGAGACACGCGTGAGGTATCCGAGGCGTACTTGAAGTACCTCTATAGTGAAGAGGGACAAAAAATCGCGGCTGAAAACTACTACCGTCCTACATTAGATAGCGTGAAAGAAGAATACAAAGATAAGTTCCCGGAAATCAAGCTGTTCACATTGGCTGACAAATTCGGAACCTGGAAAGAAACGCAAGAGAAGCATTTTAATGATGGCGGGATCTTTGACAAGATTTATGTGCCAGGTGCCAAATAACAGATGAATGAAACGCAGGATGTAATCATTGAGATTTGTCCCGGTAGGGGCTGATCGGCTAAAAGGCCGAAGGCGAGAAAGGATGAATAGGGGATGAATGTCACCACTACGGCTGCACCAGCAGCAACACGGCGCAAAATACTGCCCGGCTTCGGGCTGACGATGGGCTACAGTGTACTATACCTGAGTCTAGTGGTTCTACTGCCACTTTCGGCGCTGCTGTTCAATTCTACAGGTCTGAGCTGGGCGAAATTCTGGGATGTAGCTACGGACCCGCGGGTATTAGCCTCGTATCGTGTGAGCCTGTCGACAGCTGCTGCGGCCGCTTTTGTAGATGCAATTCTAGGACTTTTGCTGGCGTGGGTACTGGTACGTTATGAATTTCCGGGCAAAAGAATATTTGATGCGCTGATCGATCTCCCGTTTGCCTTGCCGACAGCTGTAGCCGGTGTCTCTTTGACGGCGCTCTATGCAGGCAATGGCTGGATTGGGTCTTGGCTTGAGCCGCTGGGATTAAAGGTGGCATTCACTCCGCTCGGGATTACCTTGGCTTTGATGTTCATCGGCATACCGTTCGTTGTCCGGACGGTGCAGCCGGTGCTGGAGGATTTGGACAGAGATATGGAGGAAGCTTCGGCAACCCTTGGCGCAGGCCGCTGGAGAACCTTTCGCTCAGTAGTACTGCCTGAGCTGTTCCCGCCACTGCTAACAGGTTTTGCTCTAGCTTTTGCCCGGGGCATCGGTGAATTCGGCTCCGTCGTATTCATCTCCGGTAACATGCCGATGAGGACGGAGATTGCTCCGCTGCTTATCATGTCTAAACTGGAGCAATATGATTATGCCGGAGCTACCGCCGTAGCCCTGCTATTGCTCTTCATTTCCTTCCTTATGCTGCTTGTTATTAACACACTTCAGCGCTGGGTTCGTAAGACTTCTCGTTGAGGGTAATCTCCGTGACAGCTGACATCCGATCATGTTCAAACTTACTCGGAGACAATTCGTATCTGTTGTCGATACTGCATACTCGAAGTATCTTGTCTTCGTAAAACCCTTAAAGGAGGAATAATTTTGGCCGGTACCGTCCCCCTCTACACCCCCCGGCTACAAAAGAATGCGTCCTCGTCCGCGACAACAGAAACCCCAATTGTAAAATGGGTGTTGATCGGAGCGGCTGGGCTAGTCCTTTTTTGGCTGATTGCTCTGCCATTAGTTGTTGTGTTAACCGAGGCGCTGAAGAAGGGCTGGGATGTATATATAGCTGCCCTGACTGATCCGGATGCCCGCTCAGCGCTGCGATTGACGCTGCTTGTTGCAGCGGTAACGGTGCCTCTGAATACCTTTTTTGGTGTAACAGCGGCGTGGGCTGTAACCAAGTTTCGTTTCCGCGGCAAAGGGTTTCTAATTACCTTGATTGATCTCCCTTTTGCAGTTTCGCCTGTCATCGGCGGTCTAATCTTTGTGCTCGTCTTCGGTGCTAACGGATGGTTTGGTCCTTGGCTAAGCGCACATGATATCAAGATTGTATTTGCGCTTCCGGGTATCGTGCTAGCCACGTTGTTTGTGACGTTTCCTTTTGTAGCGCGTGAGTTAATCCCGCTGATGGAGGATCAGGGTACACAGGAGGAAGAAGCCGCAATTACACTCGGAGCACATGGGTGGCAAATCTTTTTCAGAGTCACACTGCCTAATATTAAATGGGGATTACTATACGGCATTATTTTGTGTAATGCGCGGGCCATGGGTGAGTTTGGTGCGGTTTCTGTGGTGTCCGGGCACATACGTGGGGAGACGAATACGCTGCCGCTGCATGTTGAGATTTTGTATAACGAATATCAATTTTCAGCATCTTTTGCAGTAGCTTCTTTGCTCCTGTTATTGGCTTTGGTAACGATGATTATTAAAAGCTGGTTGTCGCGAAAAAATGCCCATTGACATGACTTTTAGTTCCATGCTAAGTTAATTCATAGTATACTGGTTGGTAATAACGGAATTGAAGAAATAAGGAATTTAGGCGGATACAATCCTTTGGTGAGAAAGGGAGGCTAGAGAATGGCTAAACCGCTGAAAGTGGACGATTTATGGCTTACGCGGATTGCAGGACTTCTGGATGATATGGAATTTGGCTCATTGCATATTGTGGTGCATGAAGGTCAGATTGTTCAGATGGAGCGTACGGAACGCAAACGGTTTGAGAATAGCAGTGGCAACGCAAATGGACGTTATATTGGTGAAAACGGCGGCCGGCGGGCCGATTCTCAATCCGCGGGACGTTGATTCAATCTCTGGGCAATCATAAAGATATATCTCATCTTTTTGGATAAAAGATTATGGAGTTGTCACATAAGCCACGTAATGGCTGCTGGGGCAACTCCTTTTCTTTGTATGCTTGGATATTCTGGCACGTATGACGCATCCCATCGGACTCAGTTGACGCTAAACGCAGTATTATGCCACATTTGCCACGCTAACGGACCGCATAGCTGCTATTGGCATAAAAAACACCACATATGGACCTGATTCTAAGCAATAACGTCCCTGGAGTCCGAAACCACGCTCCAAAAGCTGAAAAGGCGCAAATAACGTCATCTGGGTCCGTAGGTCGCCGGGAATGATCTGTCTTTTTACGACTTTTACAAATGATTCGGCCCGTGGGACAGTTACATATTTTGATGTTGCAGGTACGTTTGTTAATAACGAGGGGCTTGGCGTGAGGCGGATACGCCCTCCATTAACAGGATGAACGCAGTGATGGCATGCATAATCCAACCAACGATCGGAATAAAAGCTAAAATCGAGGTGATAATGCCCAGAACGTTACCCATGAATGGTTTATGCTCTCTCTGCAGCACAACAATGGCTACAGCGTGGAGCAAAAAGGCAATGGCCAAAGGGACCCAACCATTTGCAATGATAAAGAGTCCGCCGATCAACGGCAGAGCCAGAAAAGCTTCATAAAGGCATGTTCCCCATTTGAACAGCTTGGCTACAGGAGACATAATGCTTCACCCACCCTTTTATAAATATTGTTACAGATACTATTCCACACAGTCAGTAAAGGAATTCAAGAATATAAAACTTATCCCTCAGTTTCAAAAACATCCCTAGCAGTGAGCCTTGCCTGTGAACCATGCAGTCGTATATAGTGGGAACAGCAATGCTGAACGGAGGAGTGCGGGTGGAAACAACAAGTAAGCTTGATATACGCCATGAACAGCCTTCAGTGGAACAGTATTTGGCGCTGAGAAAAGAAGCTGGGCTGAGTGAAATGAGTGTGGAAGGTGCAGCGATCGGTTTGCCTCGTTCTATTTTTGCTGTAACCTTGTATGAGGAGAATAACCTAATCGGGATGGGGCGGGTGATTGGCGATGGGGGATGTTTTTTTCAGGTCACGGATATTGCGGTCAAGCCTTCACATCAAGGACAAGGTTTGGGAAAGCTGATCATGCGGGAAATCAGAGAATTCCTTAATACTGTACCAGACAAGGCGTATGTAAGTCTGATTGCAGATGGAGAAGCCTCGAAGCTCTACGCACAATATGGTTTTGAACCGGTTATGCCACGTTCTCAGGGAATGTTTTTGCGTCGCTAAGCTAAGGCGAATACATGCTGCTTTTTTTAGTAGAGAGTGCCCCTTGTATTGGTTAAGGGGTTTTTGGTCTGAAAGCGGGTTAGTAGGTGCGATCTGGTTTCGATTGGATCTCAGGGGATAAATAATGTTTAAAGGCTGTAAGGGAAAAGCTATTCAGATGAGCATCAAAAAAATAATTGAGCAGAAGGCTGCACGATAATGGCTTTGCTCGTAGAATGTGAGGAACAACAAGATGGATGTTGTAATATTGGGCGCTTCAGGAACGATTGGAAAGGCAATTGTACAGGAAGCATTAAAAAGAAAACACGAAGTAACAGCTGCGGTACGCAATCCAGAGTCAATAACTCTCGAACACGAGCGTTTACATGTAACAACGGTGGATATTCTTGATCCGGCTTCAGTAGCAGCTGCAGTCCGTGGCCATGAAGAGGTAATCAGTGCTTATGGACCAGGAGCGGGCCACGAGCAGGATCTGATTACGGCGGCAAAAGCGTTGGTGGAGGGTATGCAGACGGCAGGGTTAAATCGGCTGTTGGTTGTTGGAGGTGCAGGTAGCTTAAAGACTGAAACTGGAGAGCTGCTGATGAATACACCGGATTTTCCGGAAGAGTTTAAACCAGTTGCAGAGGCGCATGCGCAGGCTTATGAGATTTACAAAAATACAGAATTGGATTATACGTATCTCAGTCCTGCTGCGGTAGTTCATCCAGGTCGTCGTACAGGTCATTTCCGCATCGGATTGGACCGTCTTATTCTAGATGAGAATGGTGAAAGCAAGATTAGTGTGGAGGATTTCGCTGTAGCTATGGTGGACGAGCTGGAGGAAGGGAATTTTAGTCGGGCCAGATTTACTGTCGCTTACTGATATCAGACTTGCGCCGGACTTGCGCTCGGACTTGTACTTGGAATTGCGTGTGAAGCTTTGGAACGGTAGATAGCGGAAAGGGGCCAAATCATGTATCTGGTAACTGCTGAGCAAATGAGGCAGCTGGACAGCGAAACGATCCAGCAGCTGGGGATTCCAGCGATTGCGCTGATGGAGAATGCGGGAAGAGTTATCGCCGAGGAGATCATCGCGCTTTGCCGGGAGAGAGGCGGGGCAGGCTGCAGGAATGCAGCCGAAGGGAACGATACCGGGCTAAGGGAGGCCGCGCTGGGTGGCACAGGTAAGGCATTTAAGGTCAGCGCAGATCATGCGCTGACGCTTGCCTCTGCCGCAGCCGAGCGATGGTTCATCCTCGTCGGCAAAGGCAACAACGGCGGCGATGGCCTCGCCGCCGCACGGTACCTTCGCGAGACCGGCATCGCCGTCACGCTCGTCTATGCGGTGCCGCCGGATTCGCTCTCCGGCGAGGCCGCCCTGCAGCGCGATGCGGCTGCAGCCATGGGCCTGCCTGCCGTAGTATACGGCAGTGATCGGCTGGACCTTGCCGAGTGCAGCGGCATCTTAGATGCGCTGCTCGGCACCGGCGGCGCGGGAGCCCCGCGCGGCGCCTATGCGGAGCTGATTGCCGCGGCGAACAGCAGCGGCAAGGTCATTGTGTCCGCGGACATCCCCAGTGGTCTGAACGCGGACACAGGAGAGACGCATGAGCCTTGCATTCATGCGTCAGTGACGGTATGCCTCGCCTTTCTCAAGCGAGGCCTCCTGCAATACCCCGGTGCAGGCGCGGCGGGGCATGTCAAGGTACGGGCCATCGGCATTCCGACTGCTCTGGCTCTTAACAGCGGTGTGCAGGCACACCTGCTGACACCGGAAGTGCTGCATGCCCATCTGGGTGTCGATCTGGCCCAGCGGCGGTCGCCTGAAGGCCATAAGGGTACTTATGGGCATGTACTCCTTGCCGCCGGCACCCTACGGATGAGCGGTGCTGGACTACTCGCAGCCCGTGCTGCGCTACGCACGGGCTGCGGACTGGTGACCTGGGCGCTTCCTAAGAAGCTGTTACCTTCCGTCATCGGTGTTGTTCCTGAATTGATGCTGGCTGATGTAGGTGGCAGTGAAGAAGGAAACTGGGTGGCTGGGACCGTGTCAGAGCTACTGAAGTTAAGCGAAGAGCGAGATGTAATAGCTGTGGGCCCTGGTCTTGGACGATTCCCGGGAGATACAGATTGGCTTCGCAGTCTTTGGGAAGGCAGTGATTGCCCGCTGGTTATCGATGCGGATGCCTTAAATATTCTGGCTGACTCCGATTATAAGAGTTGGGTGCGGCGTCATTCTGTAATTCTGACCCCTCACCCAGGTGAGATGGCTCGTCTAGCCAACCTAACTACGGCTGAGGTCCAGCGTGACCGGATCGGTCTGGCTATGGACTATGCCAAGGAGCATGGGGTTACACTTGTGTTAAAAGGAGCGCATACCGTGATAGCAACTCCTGAAGGGCAAGCTTATGTAAATACCACAGGCCATCCCGGCATGGGCACTGGTGGAGCCGGTGATGTGCTAACGGGCATGATTTCCAGTCTGCTGGCTCAGGGACTTCATGCTACGCAGGCAGCAGCTTTTGGGGTATACCTGCACGGATTAGCAGGAGAGAGAGCAGCCCGTCAGCGGAATAATCCGGCGGCTATCATTGCCGGAGATATGATTGAAGCGCTTTGAATACACCTAATAAGGCTTATGACAACAGTAAACAGAGCAGTGGCAGAAACAGCGCGAACACTGGCAGCAACAGAGGTAATCTTTCCACACCAAGCTGGGTCACTCGAAGAATGAGTAGTCCCAGAATTCCACCCAGACCCCATAGCAGATACTCTGCACCTTGTTCCGCTGCCAGCCATAAACCTGCGCCGAAACCCGTGACGACGTATACAGCCAGAGGCAGGATTTGCGATTTCGAACGCAGAATATGCAGCAGTATATCCGCTACTAACGCCGCAGGTAATCCATAAGCATAAATGGCATAAGGAATCGATAGTGGCCAGCCTTCAGGGATTCCGTCGGATTGTGGAAATCCAAGCATAAGTAAGGTAACAAGGACGTAGGTTAACCCTGCGCAGGCTAATTTGGTTAATGCGTACATGCCACTGCTCAGGCGGACAGAAGAGATATCATAATCGTTTATCTTATTCATTTGATATACATTCCTCTCGTGGTGTAATGCATCAGCTGGTGACCATGTCTCCACCATTGACATGAATACATGTCCCGGTAACATACGAAGAATCCGGTCCCGCTAAATAAAGATAGGCTCCTGCTAACTCATATGGCTGTGCGGCACGTTTAAAGGGTGTATCCGTCCCAAATACACTAACCTCATCTGCGGAGTAGCTGGAGGGAATTAGTGGTGTCCATACGGGTCCGGGAGCTACACTATTGACACGAATGCCAGAGTCTACGAGTGATAAGGCTAAAGAGCGGGTAAAGGATACGATCGCACCTTTAGTTGAGGAATAATCTATAAGCTCTTTATTTCCTTGATAGGCAGTAATGGACGCAGTATTGATGATGGCTGCGCCTTTTTTTAGATGTGGAAGTGCGGCTTGCGTCAGGTAAAAGAATGGAAATATATTCGTCTGAAACGTTTGGTAGAGCTGTGCTTCCGTGATATCCAAAATACTTTTTTGTGGATACTGGACGCCATGATTGTTGACGAGGATGTCCAGCTTGCCAAAAGTGCGAAGGGTATGCTCCACAGCCTTGAAGCAGTTTTCCTTATGGCGTAAATCAACTTCGATCCGCAAACAACGTTGCCCTAATTCCTCAATTCGCCGCTGAGTGACCTCTGCATCTGAAGCTTCGTATAAATAAGCTATAGCGACATCTGCGCCTTCCTTTGCAAAAGCAATGGCCGCCGCTTTACCAATCCCGCTGTCGCCTCCGGTGATGAGTGCAATTTTTCCTTTCAGCTTTCCACTGCCGGCAATCTCCGGATCTTCACTGATGGGGCGAGGATTCATTAGACTCTCTAGACCTGGCTGACGGTCTTGGTGCTGCGGGGGAAAAGCAATAGGCTGTTCCTTACATATCGTTTGTTCCCCATAGTAGGGGTAGGTGGGATTCATTTTTACATACACTCCTCCTTGCCTTCTATCTTCCGTATATTTCTATGCATGCGCCTAGAAAAGCGTGCGCTGTTATCCAGTTATACCTGTGTTTATATCCTAGTCGGAGGGGCGTTTGTCCGAGATGAATGATTGGCGAAATATAGATTATTTGAATCACGGAACTCCAGTGCAAAAAGAGGTCTATGCCCTGTTAAGAAAATTAAATATTATGAGTTTGCTGGCCGACTATAACCCGGTGCTGGTTGACACAGTGCCGCTTGGAATTCAGGTGAAGGGCAGCGACCTGGATATTATTTGTGAGGTTCATGATTCCGTAATGTTTACGGACATTGTTAGTCGATATTTCGGAACCATGGATGATTTTACTAGTGTATCGCGTGTGGTTGATGGGGTCCCTCGAACGAAAATTAACTTTATGGCCGGGGGCTGGCCTATAGAACTGTTTGGGCAGCCGCGACCCACAGCTCTGCAGAATGGTTACTTACATATGATCATTGAAGCGGAAATTCTAGCTCAGCTGGATAATGATTTTCGCCAGCAGATCATTACAATGAAAACGAACGGGTGGAAGACCGAACCTGCCTTCGCGCAAGTGCTGGGTTTGGAAGGTGACCCTTATGAAGCGCTGCTGATGCTGGAAAAGCTTCCGCGGAGTGCTCTTTATGCTTTTTGTCATTCTATACAAGCGAGGGGATAGACATGAATTATCGAGAGATGATTGCGGATGATTATGAAGCTGCCTACCAGCTATGGGAAAATACAGAGGGAATGGGACTCAGCGAAGCAGATTCGAGGCTGGAGATTGCGCGTTATCTGGAGCGTAATGCTGGCTTCAGCCAGATCTGCGAGAATGAAGACGGGCGGATTGTAGGAACTGCATTGTGTGGACATGATGGGCGAAGAGGTTATATGTATCATGTGGCGGTTAGTAATGACTGCCGAGGCATGGGCATCGGGCGTGAGCTTGTAAAGCGTTGTCTCGGTAATTTACATGCAGCTGGTATTGCAAAATGCCATCTGATGGTTATAGGAACCAATGAACAAGGAAGAGGATTCTGGGAAGGGATAGACTGGCAGTATAGAGGTGGAATTATGTTATACTCCCAGGATATCTTGTGATACATAAGATGCGAAATGAAGATACTATCTAAGTAAAATATCATTAGATTAGAAGTGGATATATCACAGCAAATGTAACGGTGAACTCCGACTGCCAGTGCAGTATACTATATATGAGTTTGATAATTGCCTATTTACAGGCAGGAGGTCTTTTATGCGTTTTAAAGATGTGTTTTCAATTATTGGTCCCGCCATGGTCGGGCCTTCAAGCTCGCATACAGCCGGTGCAGCACGGATCGGAAGGGCTGCAAGGCAGGTGCTGGGTGAAGTGCCGCGTGTGGCAGAAGTGACGTTTTTTGGTTCTTTTGCAGCTACTTATCAGGGACATGGTACAGACCGGGCTATTGTCGGAGGACTTATGGATTACGCTACCGATGATCATCGGTTACCCGACTCTCTGGAGTTGGCGGCTGAAGCTGGGATGGAAGTATCTTTTGAGCAAGGAACGGGATTGTTTCCTCATCCTAACACGGTTAAACTGCATCTTATCGGACAAGAGACAGGAAGTGAGCTGACTTTAACGGGGACATCCATCGGTGGTGGAAACATTGAGATCGTCGATGTGGATGGTTTTGGAGTAAAGCTTACGGGAATGTATCCGACGGTATTGATTCATCATATGGATTATTTAGGTGTTCTGGCGAGTGTTACAGAAGTGATGCGTAACGGACAATTTAATATAGGGCATATGTCTCTGGATCGGAAGAATCGCAGCGGTGCAGCCTTAACGGTACTGGAGCTGGATGAAGCTGCTACTCCTGAGCTTATTGAAGCGCTTAAAGCGCTCACTGCGGTGAAATCGGTGAAATTGGTTAATTTAAACGAAGGTAAGCAAGATGAGAAGGGGAAGGAAAGCTTAACATGAATTTTCAAACACTTAGCCAACTGGCTGTATTATGTGAGGAACGTGGCCTCACCATTGGAGCTCTTATGCTCGAAGAGCAAAGCGCGGAATCTGGACGTTCCAGTGAACAGGAATTTGCCACTATGCGTGAATATTATGGGGTCATGAAAGAGGCTGTTCATCGTGGGATGCATGAAGATACCACTTCGCGCAGCGGCCTTACGGGAATGGATGCCCAGCGTGTAGGAGCCTATAACGCAGCAGATGAACCATGCCTAGGTGGACCCGCTGGTCAAGCAATGGCCTATGCTTTGGCTGTATCCGAGGTTAATGCCTCAATGGGCCGAATAATTGCTACACCTACCGCAGGTTCATGCGGAATTATTCCGGGTGTATTTCTCAGCTGTCAGGAACGGTTTGGCTGGGATGATGATTATATGGTTTCCGGTTTGTTCGCTGCGGGAGCAATCGGTTATGTCATTGCCAACAATTCGTTTGTATCTGGCGCAGAGGGTGGCTGTCAGGCCGAGGTCGGATCGGCCATCGGGATGGCGGCAGGAGCTTTAACCGAACTGCGTGGAGGGACGCCTGCACAAGCAGTGCATGCTGTTGGACTGGCGCTTAAGAACACATTAGGACTGATTTGCGATCCGGTGGGAGGACTTGTAGAGATTCCTTGTATCGTTAGAAACGGATTCGGTGCAGTGACCGCGCTCGCCGCCGCCGATATGGCACTGGCTGGTGTACGTAGCGTGATCCCTTCAGATGAAGTAATCAAGGTCATGCTTGAGGTAGGCTCAGCTATGCCAGAAAAACACCGCGAGACCGCAGGTGGCGGATTAGCACAGACACCTACCGGCCGCAAGATCATGCAGGATTTACGTAAAAAGAAATAATTTTAGAGCATTTTGAAACGTTCCAACTGTTCCCATAAGCCTTCCTTCCGAAGGATTTCTGCTTGTTTGGGTCCCATAAGGTCAAAGTGGGGGAATGGGGAACGATTATGAATATATTTAGCCGGCAGTCCATTTTCCTCACACCAATAGGTTAATCTGGTTAGGTCACTACAGCCTACCTTGGTGACAGTAGTCATGCCGGGAAAACGCGGGTCTAGCCAGTAATGGGTTAAGAAGGCGATTTCTCCTGCGGAGACTGCTTTTTTCCAGCGGGTTAATTCTTCTCTGTTGATGCCGAAGGCCATTACGTCTCCTCCTTATCTAGTATAGTTGACAACATTATAACCCATTGAAAGGGGATTACATCATGAACGGACAGGTAAGAGCCGATATTCGTCCTGGGCTTGAAGTGGATATTGTGCTTAAGCAGGATCAGCCGACGGGTAAGCTAACACATGGAACGGTGAAGGATATTCTCACCAACTCACCTCGACATCCGCATGGCATCAAGGTGCGTTTAACCAGTGGACAGGTAGGACGAGTTAAAAATATTGTTGCTAACTAATAATAAAATTCACCTTTAATTTAAAAAGCGCCCCTAATCAACTGAGATTGGGGCGTTTTTCTATTTTATCTGCTCATAAAATCCTCAACGGACTGATCGGCCTTGGTCTGATTACATAACGTACAAGCGCAAACGCAATTATCCGGAGTAGTATGACCACCTTTAGCACGGGGCAGCAGATGATCTATAGTGTCTCCATAGGAGCCACAGAAGTAGCAGGTATAGTTGTCTCTGGTCAATATATAAGCACGGAAATCCTTATTGCTGTATATCCTGCGGATGGTTCGGCGATTCACTACGATAGCGGCATGTTCTCTGACTAGAGTAACCGCAAGCTCGTAGTCAATTTCCTGATGCCAGCGCCGTCCTTTATCACTGTGGCCACGCATTAGAATTTTCCCTTTGGCAGAGGGAATCAATTGCGTTGGATCTTCGGGACTCAGTTTCGCGCCTTGAGAATGAGAATGTTTCCTTCGTTGTTCCAAGCCCCGTATGCGCTGATTTGGGTTGGATTGCGGTGAAGAAGCAACCGTGGAAGAAGGCTTTCCTTGTTTGGAGCGTTCTTTGACAGCCGAAGAAGGGGTTTCAATAGTAACAGGTTGTACTGGAATGGGACCTGCTGCAAGGGTCAGATCTATGTTTTGTCGTTGTTTGCGGCACTCCCGACAAGCACCACGGCGAGACTGGCCTTTGGAACGTTTGCCGGTACGTTTACGAAATTCAGAGAGCGGCTTCTGTTGCTGGCAATAGGTACATTGTTTGGTGGATAAAAGATGGGTATCGTTCATAGATATGTTAGGTTCAGCGCGTCTTTGCGCCCGTCCTGTCTCCTTGTTTTTTAGGATCCAATGTATTTTATTTATTAGATTCAGTCGGCAGGGTTAACATTTCGTTCTAATCTTAGTATAGCGTAAAATACAATCGTTCACATCGCACTCAAAAAAAGCTTAAATACGGCTTTTTGTGTGATATCTATCTTGGTGACGTTCAGGAAAAACATGTAAAATTGAAAAGAGCAGTAAGGAATGCTCTACTTTTTTAACATGGGAAGGGGTATTGAAATGGAACCAACCAAAAGAAGGCCGTTTACGGTAACATTGCTTTATATTCTTCATATATTTTTGGGGGTTGGAGCGTTAGCAGGAGGCGGGTCAATGGTCATAGATCCTAGTGGTGATCTGATACACATGCCCACATCTATGCTGGAAAGATCGCCATTTTCAGATTTTTTAATTCCGGGTATTTTGCTATTCATCGTATTTGGTATCCTGCCCTTGTTTGTGTTTTATGGGTTGATCAAGAGACTAGAATTGCGCTGGGTGAATACTTTGAATCCCTTTAAGAAATTATATAGCTTCTGGGCATTGTCCCTATATATCGGATTTGGGTTAATTATTTGGATTATGGTGCAGACGTATATGTTGAACAGTGTGGCAATCATACATCTGATCTATATGAGTCTAGGGCTTTTGATCCAAGTCTTTACGCTGCTTCCTTCCGTACAAAGTTACTTTTTGCTGGACGGCGGTACCGAAAGACGTTAAAATTGCAGTGAACAGAAGGTATCAGAAGGTATTTCATTAGTCTGGGCAAGGAGTGAACCGGATTGACAACTATATATGATATTGCCAAAAGAACCGGTTACTCTCCTACAACGGTATCCAAGGCGTTTAATAATTATTCCGATGTACGGGAGAAGACTCGCCAGGAAATTTTCCGGGTTGCCCAAGAAATGGGATATTTGCCGAATTCCCATGCCCGTACACTGACTACTAAGAAATCATGGACCATCGGTGTATTGTTTGTAGAGAATACGGGATTTGGTATTCGCCATCCCTTTTTTAGCGCTGTGATTGAGAGCTTTAAGAAGGTTGCTGTGGATAAGGGGTATGCCCTCATGTTTATTTCCAAGGATGTTGGAGGTAAACAAAGTGGTTATTTGGAGAATTGCCGAATTCGTGGTGTAGATGGTGTTGTCGTATTCTTGTCTGATTACGAGGACCCTTATTTCCGTGAGCTGCTAGAGAGTGATATTCCTACTGTGATTCTGGATTTTGAGACTACGCAGTCGCATACGGTATGTTCGGATAATACGGCTGGAGCTCAGCTTGCGATAGAGTATTTAGTTTCTTTGGGTCATCGCAAGATTGCTCATATTTCCGGAGGTATGAACACTTTCCCTGGTAAAACCCGGGAGTTAGGATATAAGAACGCTATGAAGCAGCAGGGGCTTGAAGTGCTGGAGTCCTATGTTGTGAATGGAGCTTTTTATTCTCGTGAAAGTGGTTATCAAGCGATGCTGGAGCTTCTTAAGCTGCCTGATCGGCCAACCGCTGTTTTTGCTTCGGGTGACATGTTAGCTTTAGGGGCTATTATGGCGGTAAAAGATAGTGGACTTTCCGTACCGCTGGACATTTCAGTTGTGGGGTACGATGATATTGATCTAGCTGAGTATGTTACACCTGCATTGACAACCATTCGTCAGGATACGGAACTTTTAGGAAGCCGAGCAGCGGACATTCTTTTAGCATCGATTGAAGGGAAACAGTTGGATAAGGAAGCGGTTCTAGTTCCGGTAGAAGTGATCGAACGGGAATCCTGTGCGCCTCCGAGCGGAAATTAGGGCTGTATCAAATTCCATAAGTACAGAGAGCAGGCTGCTGCCCACAGGATAAATCTTGACGAAAAGAAAAGAGTCCTGATAAAGTAGAGGACATCATAGCTCGAATTCTTCCTATGTGGTATTTGCTACAGCTTATTCAGAGGAATGGGGCTATAATGGGTATATTGTTATGCCGCTTTTTTTTCCTGCTCTTCGTTAGATCATTTTTTTTCGCAACAATCGAAACCGGTTTCGATTTTAGGTTTCGAATGAGCTGAAATCAAAGTTTACCGAAGGCTTCCTTGAATTTTCTCAAACGTTTCAGTGGCCCATCGCTCCGAACCCTAACATCGGATGGTGATCCAGTAAAGACAGTGCTTGTTGTTAGTAACAAAACAATTAGAGGAGATGGATGAAATGGCAAAAGTTCAAACTGTAGTAACTGCAAAAGATACAGGGGAACGCTTAACTCCGAAAGAGGCAATTGTTTTTAGCACAAGAGTTGATTCTGGATCTGCCGATGTAGAGCTTAAGCCAGAGCAGGAGTTCCAAAAGATGATAGGATTTGGCGGCGCTTTCACAGAAGCTGCGGCATATACGTTGTCACGGCTCAGTCCTGAGAAACGGGCAGAGGTTATTCATCGCTACTTTCATCCGGTAGAGGGATTAGGCTATAACATGGGTCGTGTTCATATTCATAGCTGTGATTTTGCGCTTGGAAATTATACTTATGTCGCTGATCATGATACGGAGCTGGCTACCTTTGATATCTCCCATGATCATAAGTGGGTGCTTCCGCTGATTAAGGATGCAATGCAGGTAAAAGGTGGACCGTTCACGATGTTGGCCTCTCCTTGGAGCCCTCCGGCATGGATGAAAACAAATGGTGAAATGAATAATGGAGGATCGCTCAAGCCAGAGTACGCTGAAGTTTGGGCACGCTACTATACCAAATTTATTGAAGCTTATGGGAAGGAAGGCGTACCTATTTGGGCGGTTTCCGTGCAGAATGAGCCGGCTGCTGTTCAAGTCTGGGATTCTTGCATTTATAGTGCGGAAGAGGAACGCGATTTTGTTAAAAATCATCTCGGTCCAGTGATGCAGCAGGCAGGCCATTCCGATGTGAACATTGTTATCTGGGATCATAACCGCGATATTATGGTCGAACGTGCTTCGGTCGTGTTGTCTGATCCTGAAGCTGCACAATATGTGTGGGGTACAGGCATCCACTGGTATGGTGGTGAGGAGTTCGACAAGGTAGAGAAGGTACATGATCTATTTCCTGACAAACATCTATTGTTCACTGAGGGCTGTCAAGAGGGCGGCGTCAAGCTTGGCGAATGGTTTACAGGTGAACGTTACGGCAGAAATATGATTGGGGATCTCAATGCATGGACAGAAGGGTATCTGGACTGGAACCTGGTACTGGATGAGACCGGCGGGCCCAATCATGTAGGGAATCTCTGTGATGCTCCAATTATTGCAGATACAACAACAGACGAATTGCACTATAACAGCTCTTATTATTATATCGGGCATTTCAGTAAATTTATCGCACCAGGTGCGGTACGGATTGGCTTTACTTCTGAAGCGGAAGGAATCCTATCCACAGCATTCCGTAATCCGGACGGCAGCCTTGCTGTCATATTGATGAATGAGAGCGAAGAAGCTCGCACGGTAACCTTGGGGTTTGGCGAAGAGATTGCCAACTGCGAGCTATCCCCTCATTCTATCGTAACGCATCTGATTTCATAAATAAGTAACAGTTTAGGAGGACATTAACGTGAGTAATTATTATTTCGAATCAGGTAATTTTGTAATGGAGCAGTTTGATACAGGAAAGCCTTTCTCTAGTTTCCTGCCAGGTCTTGCAGGTCTTAAGGGAATTCCAATGTGGACTTTTTATGTGAACCGGGGGCAAGCGATTTGCAGCTTTGGAGTACGCGACAAGAACTCGCCAATCATGGAATTTTCTCCAGCAAATATCTCTTATAAAGACGTAGGAACCACCGGCTTCCGAACCTTTATTAAAATAAAAGGCGAGCAAGAGATTTATGAGCCATTTCAATCGGCACGTCCAGATCCTGCCGCCAAGCGGATCATGACCATTTTGCCTAACGGACTGACCCTTGAAGAAAGCCATGCCGGGCATGGGCTGAAGACGACCGTACACTATTTCAATCTGCCTAATGACGATTATGCCGCGTTGGTACGTCGGGTGGAGATTGAGAATATCGGGGGCAAAGAGATTGAGCTGGAGCTGATGGATGGTCTGCCTGAGATCTTGCCTTACGGAGTAGAAAACAGCGGCTACAAGGAGATTGGTAACCTGCTTCGCAGCTGGATGGACGTATACAATCTGGAGAACGGTATTCCGTTCTATAAGCTGCGTTCCAGCACCAACGATAGCGCGCAGGTTAGCGAAATCACAAATGGGCATTTCTATCTGTCGTTTACTGGAGAAGGAGAAAAAGTCGCGCCAATCGTTGATTTCGAGCTTATTTTCGGCGGCAATACCTCTCTTACTTACCCAGACCGCTTTGCGGGATTAACGCTTTCGGAGCTGAGTGAGCTTCCACAATATCCAGTCAATAAGGTTCCTTGCGGCTTCAGTGGTGTGGCTAGACGTTTGGCACCCGGCAGCAGCTTGACCCTGAATACTTTGGTTGGGCATGTAAATGACATCGATAAAATCAACAAAAAGGCAGAGCATTTATGCCGAGATGAATATATTCTGTCCAAATCCCAAGAAGCCGCAGGTCTGACAGAGGAATTAACAGAAGACATTGCCACGCACACTTCATCGGCTGTGTTTGATGCTTATTGCCGTCAGTCCTATCTCGATAACTTCCTGCGTGGAGGCTATCCTTTTATTTTTGACAATGGCGGAGATGGCTTTGTGGTTCATTTATATTCCCGTAAACATGGCGATTTGGAGCGCGACTATAACTTCTTCTCGCTTGCCCCAGAATACTATTCACAGGGGAACGGAAACTTCCGCGATATGAATCAGAACCGCCGGAATGATGTGTTTTTTAATCCGAAGGTGGGCAGCTTCAACATCAAAATGTTCTATAGCTTAATTCAAGCAGATGGCTACAACCCACTTAGTGTTCAAGGAACAACCTTTGAAGTGAAGTCAGACAGCAGAGCGAAGGCTGCGGAATGGATCGGAGAAGCGGCTGCGGATCATCAAGCTGAGCTTGTTAAGCTATGCAACAGTCGGTTCACCCCAGGCAGCCTGATCAATTACATTGCGGATCATAACGTTACGTTGAAGGTTAGTGAGCAGGAGTTTCTGTCGGGTCTGCTAGCCCTGTCACAGCAAAACATTGAGGCTGCTTTTGGCGAAGGCTTCTGGTCTGATCACTGGACATATAATTTGGATCTCGTAGTAGGTTATTTGGACATCTTCCCTGACAAGAAGCAGGAGCTTTTATTTGGGGATAACACTTATGCGTTCTATGACAGCCCAGCATATGTGCTGCCACGTAGTGAGAAGTATGTAATTAGTGACGGAAAAGCCCGGCAATATGGCGCCCTCCTGGAGGATGAGGAGAAGCTGCATAAGCTGAAATGGAAAGCAGGAGATACCCATTGGCTGCGTGCCGAAGGTGGGCAAGGTGCTATTTACCACACCAATCTGTTCGTGAAGATGTTGTCTCTTTCTTTGAATAAATTTGCTACGCTTGACCCTTACGGCATGGGTGTGGAGATGGAAGGCAACAAGCCGGGCTGGAACGATGCCATGAACGGTCTGCCAGGATTGTTTGGCTCCGGAATGAGTGAGACTTTTGAGCTGAAGCGTACTGTAGTCTTTTTGCTGGATGTGCTGAACGGTGCTGAGAATGTACAGGGAGCTGTAAAGCTGCCAGAAGAAATCGCGGAGCTGCTTGAAGCGGTATATCACGCGGTAACTGCTGTCCTAGCAGGAGAAGTGGAACAATTCAACTATTGGGATACAGTAGCTTCAGCCCGTGAAGCTTATAGAGCAAGTATCCGGTTTGGCATTACTGGTGTTGAGTCCGCAGTAACGCTGGAGCACATCCGCGAAGCCCTTTCCAAGTTCCTAGTTAAAATTGATGAGGGGATCAACAAGGCGGTAGAAATGGGCAATGGACTTACCCCCACCTATTTCCGTTTTGAAGCGGAGAAATTCCATCAGGTAACAGATGCTGAGGGTCAGCCAGTCATTAGCGGATACGGACTGCCAAAAGCTGTGGTTGAGGAGTTTAAGGCTTATGCCTTGCCTTATTTCCTGGAAGGACCTACCCGCTGGTTGAAGACGATGAAGAACCCGGTGCAGGCAAAAGAGATCTATAATCTGATTAAGCAAACAGAGCTGTATGATCGGGCAACATCTATGTATCAGACCTCTGTTAGTCTAGAAGGTGAATCGCATGAAATCGGACGAATGAGAGCCTTTACACCAGGCTGGCTAGAACGGGAGTCTAACTTCCTGCACATGTCCTATAAGTATCTGCTTGAGCTGCTGAAGGGCGGGCTGTACGAGGAATTCTACGGTGAGCTGAAGACGTCGCTGGTGCCATTCCTTGATCCTGCTGTTTATGGACGCAGTACACTGGAGAATTCATCTTTTATCGCAACTGGAGGCAATCCTGATCCAAATAACCACGGTAGAGGGTTCGTAGCGAGACTTAGTGGATCGACCGCGGAATTCTTAAGCATGTGGAGAACAATGATGGCTGGAAGCCATGTTTTCAGATTGGAGGATGGAGCGCTTACGCTGTCTCTTGATCCGGTATTGCCAGGATGGCTGTTTGATGAAGATGGCAATCTGTCCTTCACTTTCCTTGGGAATACGGAGGTAATCTATTCTAACCCAAAACGTGAAAATACCTTTGGCGAGAAGAAGGTTAGCATTCAATCTTTGATGCTTGTATACCGTAATGGAACTGTGACTAAAATATCTGGAGCGTTCGTGCGCGGTGAAGAGGCAGAGGCTCTGCGGCGTGGAGAAATCGCGCAAATTCAAGCAGTATTAGCATAAAAATAGAGGGGCGAGCTGCGGCTCGCCCTTAAATTTTCAATGAATCCGAAAAATGGAACCTATAATCCGAAATTCAAAGCCTTACGGAGACAGGCAAAAGCAAATACAATGGATACATAAACATTGTAAGCGCTTTAGATTAAATACAGATATAGAGCCTGGAGGTCCAAAGGATGGAGAACAAAAAAAGCATGGAAGTAAGCTCAGCGATGAAGCCGTTAATTCCTGGCAATTTCGAAACCGGTAAAGTAAATCGCAGTCCGCTTTGGAAGAGGTTCATTGCCCAGCGTCATTTGCAGACAATGGCTCTACTCGGCATTGCGTGGATGATAATCTTTAACTACATTCCCATGTATGGAATTATCATTGCTTTCAAAGATTACAACATCGTTAAAACGATTGCAGAAGCCCCATGGGTGGGACTTACACATTTCAAAGAGTTCATGGATGATGACAATCTCTCGAATGTAATTAAAAATACACTCGGCATTAGCTTGTTTAAGCTAATTATCGGATTTCCCTTGCCGATAATCTTCGCTCTATTTCTGAACGAAGTTCGTTCAATGAAATTCAAGAAGACCATACAGACGATTTCGTATTTGCCCCACTTTCTCTCATGGGTGGTACTCGGAGGGATTTTGGCTACATGGCTTGCTGATGTAGGAATTATCAATAACATTTTGCTAGCGCTTCATCTTATTGATCAGCCAATTACATACTTGGCTGAGCCGGGTTACTTCTGGACAATTATTATCTCCTCTGATATCTGGAAAGAACTTGGATGGTCAGCGATTATCTATTTAGCAGCAATTTCCGGTGTATCTCCTGAAATGTACGAGGCGGCGACAATCGACGGCGCGGGCAGATTTCAGAAGATGTGGTATGTTACCTTGCCGGCGATTAAATCGACAATCAGCATTCTCTTCATTCTCGCGGTCAGCGGAGTGCTGAACTCCAACTTTGATCAGATTCTGGTCCTGCGCAACTCACTGAATGATAGTGCAAGTAATGTAATTGATTACTATGTGTACTATACAGGGATTCTCTCAGGCCGCTTCTCTTACTCAACTGCAGTTGGATTGTTAAAATCGGTTATCGCTCTAATATTGCTGCTGATTGCCAACCAAGTATCTAAAAAAATCAACGATACATCGTTGTTCTAGGATAAGGAGGACCATATATGTTTGCACTTAAGCGTAAAACGAAGGGCGAGGCCCTGTTCGATATCATCAATAACCTTATCATGTTATGTATCTGCTTCATAACGCTTTACCCGATCTGGTACGTATTGGTTAACGCCTTCAATAACGGTAATGACGCCATGCGGGGAGGAATCTACTGGTGGCCGCGGATGTTCAGCTTTGAGAATTTCGAGGCCGTGTTTGCCAGCCCCGGCATCATGCAGGCGATGTGGGTTACTGTCGCCAAAACACTTTTGGGTACTGTACTGCATGTATTTTTCACAGCGATGGTAGCTTATGCATTCTCCAGAAAAAACCTCATTGGCGGTAAGTTCTACATGCTGATGGGTACAGTGACTCTCTTTTTTGGCGGGGGACTCATTCCTACCTTCCTGCTGATGAAGGACCTTCACCTATTGGAGAATTTCCTAGTCTATATTATTCCGGTTATGTTTAGCTTCTTTGATCTTATTATCTTCATGACCTTTTTCCGGGAGATTCCCGATGGGCTGGAAGAAGCGGCACGGATTGACGGTGCTAATGATTGGTCCATCTTTTTAAGAATCGTACTTCCAGTATCCATGCCTGTAATTGCTACCATTGCGCTGTTCCATGGCGTGTATCAGTGGAATGATTACTTCACGGGTATGATCTATATCAATAATACTGATCTGCAGCCGATTCAGACGTATTTGTTCCGGGTCGTCGCACAATCGAGCTCTAGTCAAATGATGGTCGCTGTACAAGGCAGCAGCGTTACGAGAAGCGTAACGTCACAGTCCATTAAGCTGGCGACGATGGTAGTGACCACCCTGCCGATAGTATTCGTGTATCCGTTCCTGCAGCGTTATTTCGTTAAAGGGATGATGATCGGCTCCATTAAGGGCTGATGTCTAGCAGTGATAACTCCTCCGGTTGCCTACAGCTGTAGGCACTGGGGTTGAGCTTATAATTAACATTCATAGAAAAGGGGTAAACAAGCATGGGCATGAAACGTAAGCCAAAAGCAATGGGAGTTCTGCTTCTCGCAATAATGATGTCATTGTCAGCCGCAGGCTGCTCCAGCGGAAATAATGCTGGCAAGAATGCCGAAGGTAATGCTAACAGCGCTAAAGCTACTAATACGGAGGCAAGTGCTGAACCGACTGCTGCTGCATTATCAGCAGATGAACCGGGATGGAAGATTGATACTTCACCCATTACATTTGACTGGTACCTGAACTTCTCATGGTTCCCTAATAAATGGGGCGTGGACCCAACCTCCCAATATGTAACTAAGAAGACCGGAGTTGATATTAATTTTATCGTTCCGGCTGGTAACGAGAATGAGAAGCTTAATACGCTGATTGCATCCGGTAAATTGCCTGATTTCATCACTTTGGGTTTCTGGGAAGATGCGATTAAGAAAATGGTCGAAGGTGAACTTGTTCTTCCATTGAACAAACTTGCTGATGAATATGATCCGTACTTCTTTAAAGTATCCGATGCTGATAAGCTGGGCTGGTATACACAAGAAGACGGCAATGTGTATGGCTATCCTAACTCTTCTTCCTCTCCTGCCGACTATGAGAAATATGGAGAAAATTACGTATCCAACCAAGTATTCGCTGTCCGCAAGGATATGTATGAAGCTATTGGAAGTCCAGATATGCGCACACCAGAAGGTTTCTTGAATGCGCTTAAATTAGCGAAAGAGAAATTCCCTGACGTAAATGGACAGCCGCTTATTCCACTTGGTTTGCATGAATTTACCGAGAACGGTAACGATTCTTTGGAAGGTTACCTGCAGAACTTCTTGGCAATCCCAAGAGAAAAAGATGGCAAGGTATATGCTCGTGAAACTGATCCTGAATATATCCGCTGGATGAAGGCACTTCGTCAAGCGAATCAAGACGGTCTGCTGGCTAAAGATATCTTTATCGACAAACGCCCACAAATGGAAGAAAAAATTGCCCAAGGCCGTTATTTCGCAATGCTGTATCAACGTACAGACTTTGCAGCACAGCTAGGAACGATTTACCAACAGGATCCAACCAAAACGTATATCGCTGTTGACGGACCTTCCAATACGAACTTGGATAAACCAACCCTTGATGGCCCTGGTATCTCCGGTTGGACGGTAACGCTGATCTCCAAAGATGTTAAGGATAAAGCACGTGCTATCCGCTTCCTCAGCTACTTGAACAGTGAAGAAGGCAACAAAGACTTGTTCTTAGGCGAAAAAGGTGTCAGCTACGATACGATTGATGGAAAAGATCAATTTAAACCAGAAGTGTTTGATTTGATGAATAAAGACCGTTCGACGTTTGATAAGCAAATCGGATCTTCCTTTACATTCTGGATGCTGCAAAATACGAACATTACGGACCAATGGGCTCCTAAATCGGTAGAACCATTTAAGCAATTGGAAGATTGGACTAGAGGTAAATCCATAGGCTCCTCTGAGTTCCAACAAATCGAACCAACAGGAAACTCTCCTGAAGGCATCATCGCTTCGAAGCTGAAACAGTTGCGCGGCAAAACTATGCCGAAATTGCTCATGGCTTCTTCCGATGCAGAATTCGATAAGATTTGGAATGAGTATTTAGAGAAGAGAAAGAAGGAAGGCGAAGATGTATTTGATGCCTACCAACAAAAGAAATATGAAGAGAATAAAGTGAAGCTGTCCATAAAATAAAAAGCATGACCCAAAATGCCCGCTAACTGCGGGCTTTTGGGTTATTTTCGAATTATAATAAGGAATAGTTATTAAGTATTTGAATATTCACTATTTTAGCGAGGTGGACAGGACAGAAGTGTATAAAGTGAATAGGCGAGATCGAATCAGAGCATTATGGCATTCTTTTAGTTATTGGTGGGGGCGGAGATCTCTTCAGAGCCGTTTAATTGCAGCTTATGTTTTTATTGTTTTAGGCCCGTGTATGCTGGTTTCTGTCTATTCCTATAAAGCCATTAATAATACCTATCTCCGCGATGCCGTCGAGAAAAATGATTATTTGTCGCAAATGGAGAAGCTGCACATTCATAATCAGATTGAGGCGATGGAACGGGCGGCACAAATGGCTTATTCTGATGCCGAAGTAGAAAAATTCTTAGCGAATGAAACCGAGCCGCAGCTAGTAGATTTGGTTGATTTTAATACAAATGCCTATGTGAATATGACTCGTATTCAATTTAATAATCCGAATATTGAGCATTTACGGCTGTATTCGAGAAGCAATAAGGTGCATGAAATTTGGCCGATTATCTTTCGCGAAGAGCGAGTTTCTTCCACCCCATGGTTTCAGAAAGCGCTTCAATTGAAGGGGCAGGAATACTGGTCTTTTCAGAAAAGTGATCCGGATTTGATGCAGAGATACTTGGGAGCACCGACGGAGAGTCTGCCAAAGGTTTCTTTGCTGCGTGAGAAGAGTCGGCCAGCAGACAATCATATCGGCATGGTGCAGGTGGATATGCTGCTGAGTCGGTTTACACCCAAGACGTATACAGATGTACGGGATAATCAGACCCAGATGTTCCTTGTGGATAGTGAGCTGCAGCTTTTCACCAGGCCGGACAATTCTTTTTTGCAGGATAATCTAGAGATGGCTGATATGATTGCAGAACGGTATAAGCAGTTCCGGGAAACTGGCGAATGGGACAGTAATTACTCGGAGAATGGTAAATCGTTTTTGTTAATTAACACTCCGCTAGAACGAATTGATGCTTATTTGTTAAATGTAGTGTCAATGGAGGGAGTGATGAAGGATATCTCCCGCACGCGCAACTTAATTATTGGAGCCAATGTTGGCTTTATTACTTTACTAACGCTGATCGCTTATGTGACAAATGCCTTTATTCTAAAAAATCTACGTAGATTGACCGAAACGATGAAAAAAGTGCGCAGAGGTGAAGCGTACACTGGAATAATGATTCGTGGTGGAGGGGAAGTCGGGGAGCTTGCCCATCATTTCTCCAAGCTGATGAACACCATCAATACGTTGGTGGCTCAGGCAGTGAGCAAGCAGGCGTTGTCTAAAGAGGCAGAGCTGCGTACGCTGCATAACCAGATTGACGCACATTTTTTATATAATACGCTGGAAAATATAAAAATGCTGGCTGAAATTGAGAACCAGCGAACGATCTCGGATGCACTGACTTCGCTGGGTGGGATGATGCGCTATAATTTTAAATGGTCCGGAGAGTATGTGAAGCTGCGGGATGAAGTCCGCCATATCGAAAATTACATTGAAGTGATGAATATTCGTTTTGAATATCCGGTTAAGTTAGTGCTTCATATTGAACCTCGATATTTGGAGCTGGAGGTGCTGAAAATGTCACTGCAGCCTATTGTAGAGAACAGTGTTAAGCATGCTTGGTGCGACGGGAAAGAGAATTTACAGGACCCGAACATTCATATTCATATTTCGGAAACGGAAGGTGATATTTGTATAGAGCTTCGTGATAATGGCATCGGCTTAAATCCAGAGCGTTTGGTTGCTTTGAACGAGGCGATTTATGCGAAAGATGAGCGCTGTGAGAGTGCCTCAGAACAGAGGGATGTTGACCGCCGAACAGGTGGTATTGGACTGAGGAATGTACATCAGCGACTGCAAATCTTTTATGGTGATGAATATGGGCTTGTAGTACAGAGTGAAGCAGGGAGTTGGACGATGGTACGTCTGACCTTGCCGAAAGTTCTTTTGACAGGAGAAAAACAACTATGAAGAAGCTACTGATCATTGATGATGAAAAGAATATCCGTTACGGTCTCAAGACTATGATAGAAAGAGAATTTCCGTCCGTGTATACCATCACAATGGCGAGTAATGGCGCAGAGGGTTTCGATATATTTAAGACCGAAGGTGCAGATATTATTATTACAGATATACGTATGCCAGTGATGGATGGAATTACGCTGTTGGAGCAGATATCTAAGGTAACAAGTGGTGAGAAAAGCCCGGCAGTGCTGATCTTAAGCGGGTATGATGATTTCGAATATGCCAAAAGCGCGATTCGTTATCGCGTAAAGGATTACTTGCTGAAGCCGATTCGCCGAGATGAGTTGTTCGAAATTTTGAAGAATATCGATAAGGAACAGGAAGAACAGGATCTCAGCGCAAGGCAGCTGGAACAGGAAACGGAACACTTCCGCAGGGAACTGCGGTCCAGTCGTTTACGGGGACTGCTAATGCAGCAGGAGGTTCCGCTGGAGCGTGAGCAGCAAGAGTGGCTAAGTGATCTGCAAGCACCTTTTACAGTTGGTGTGTTGAATTACTATTACAATGACGGAACAAGAATGAAGTCGGGGGATGTTCAGGGACTGGCGGAACGATTGATCGGACCGCTTGAAAAGTTTTTCTCGGAAATCACAACGGATTGGGATGGCAAATTAGTCTTGATCGGGAGTAGAAAACAGGATTTTATGGAGCTGTCCAGACAAGCTGAAGCTAAGGAAATAAAGGGATTATCGATTGGGATTAGCAGCGAAGGAGGAAGTCTTGAGGACCTCCGTTCCTGTTATAAGGAAGCATGCCGGGCACTGCAATATACTTTTTTATATCCGCAAGTGAGTTTATTGGATTATGGGGATGTTGGCCAGGGACGGTCTAACTTTCCGTTACCTAAGGAGGAGCTTCGCAAGCTGCTCAATATGCTGGGAACAGAACGCGAGAAGGAGATGAAGCATCTTCTATCTGTGATTTTTCAAACTGAGCATTTGAAGGAACTGGACCTAGCTTATCTGGAGTCCGTGGGACAGAATGTAAACGAGCTGGTGTTGGATGAAGTGTTTCGGGTGCATGGCGAAGCCTCGGTAGAGGTATTGAAGCTGTATCGTACGGTAGGCAATATGTACAACTATCGTCATTTCCACGAATATTATCGTGCGCTGGAGAACTTACTCTTGAGTGTGAATGAATACATTGTAGGTGTAAGGTCTGCGCATACCGAGCATGCGGATATGGAAGAGGCACTGAGCTATATTGAAGCCAACTACGCCCGTCCACTGAATATGGCTATGGTCAGCAATCATGTATCCTTGAATTATTCTTATTTTAGCGAAGCCTTTAAGGCATATACCGGTGAGAATTTTGTTATTTATTTAAAAAAGGTCCGTATCCGTCACGCTAAAGAGCTATTGGCAAAAGGCTGCAGTAAGCTCGCAACAGTCTCAGAAGAGGTAGGCTTCGAGAACAGTAAACAATTTGCCCGTGTTTTTAAAGAGCTGGAGGGGATTTCCCCAGGTGATTATAGAGCGAAAATAGTATCCGAAGAGTGTTGAGGCTATTGAAGATGCATTTAGAAGCGGCCCTCCTATATAATGGATTTGAGAAGATTCATTGGAGGAATGAAGGGTGGAAGAAATACAAGGCAATTTGATTACGGTTCAGACATTAGCAGCGGATTTTCGTCGACTGGGCGTTAAGGCGGGCATGACGATTTTATTGCATTCTTCTTTTAAATCGTTAGGCCAATGGGTAGCCGGGGGCCCGGTCGCTGTTATTTTGGCATTGGAGGAGGTCCTCGGAGAATCTGGCACGCTGGTAATGCCTACTCATTCAAGTGACCTGACTGATCCCGCAGGCTGGAGCAACCCACCGGTGCCGGAGGCGTGGTGGCAGAGTATCCGCGAGCAGATGCCGCCTTATGATCCAGACCTGACCCAGCTTAGAGGAATGGGGGTTATTCCGGACTGCTTCCGTAAACAAAACGGAGTAAAACGCAGTGACCATCCGATACATTCGTTTGCCGCTTGGGGCAAGCATAGAGATGAAGTTATGTATGGTCATGCGCTTGAAATGGGTCTGGGGGAAGATTCTCCGCTGGCTCGTATTTACGATCTGGGCGGACATGTACTGTTGCTGGGAGTAGGCAATCTTAATAATACTTCCCTGCATCTTGCCGAATGCCGCGCATCTTATGCTGGCAAGAAGGAAACCCTTGGCGGGGCGCCCATTATGGTGGATGGAGTTAGACAGTGGGTTGAATTTAAGGAGCTGGATTGGGATTCTGACGATTTCGTTCAGCTGGCAGATCAGTTTGGACAAGAGACGGGACTTATTACATATGGACAGGTTGCTTCGGCAACCGCTCAATTGATTCCGCAACGGGAAATCGTTGATTATGCAGTGAACTGGATGGAACAGAACAGGAAGTAAAACTCATTGGATAGGGGAAACGGAAGGAGAAGCTGGCATGAGTATAACAACGATATTTTTAACCCGGCATGGTCAAACGGAATGGAACGTGCAGCATCGGATGCAGGGACATATGGATTCTGAACTGACGGCTCTTGGTGTGCAACAGGCAGAATGGCTGAGCCGGGGAATGCGCACTGAACAGCTGGATGTCATCTATGCAAGCCCCAGCCCAAGGGCGCTGCGCACAGCTGAGATTATTCGTGGAGAGCGGAGTACTCCGCTTAAGACCTCTGAGGCGTTCAAAGAGATTGGTATGGGTGTGTGGGAAGGCCGTGATTCTAATGAGCTGGAGAGCGAGTATTCGGAGCAGCATCGCAATTTCTGGCAAGATCCTGAGCAGTTTAAAGTGGAGGGCAGTGAGACCTTCGCAGAGGTGCAGGCACGGGCGCTGGGCAAGCTTCAGGAAATTCTCGTTGACCATCAGGGTGAGACCATTCTTATCGTCACACATACAGTAGTGATTAAGCTGTTAATGGCCTATTTTGAGGGCAGAGCGCTGCCTAAGCTCTGGGATCTGCCTTACATTTATCCGACCTGCTTATGCAGGGTTGATTTTACGGATGGTGTGCCGGAAATCCTGCTGCACGGGGATACGAGCCATTACGAAGAGAGTGAAGCTGGGATGGAATCATAACACTTCCTACAGATCAGGTTGGTTTATTAAAAAAGGCGGTTCCTCGGGTGCGTTACGCACTCGGGAACCGCCTTTTTGTCTTCAGAGCTGGAGATCAGTTTTTGCTAGTTGATAAACTGGAGAGATTTCAATGTCTTCTCCAGCATCGTAACCGCTTCGGCACGAGTTGCCAGCTTCTGTGGAGCAAAGGAACCGTCCGTTGCTCCTTGGATAATGCCCTCAGCAGCGATTTCTGCTACTGCTGCTTGGGACCAAGCAGGAATGCTTGCTGCGTCACTGAATTTAGCCAGTGCTGCAGGATCGGCATTTAAGGTTTTACCTGTGTACTTGATGGCTTTTGCTAATACCGAGGCCATTTCCTGGCGAGTGATTGGGCTACCCGGCTTAAAGCTGCCATTGGTATAACCGGAAATCAAACCGGCTTCTGCTGCGGTGCGTATAGCATCAGCATACCAAGCACTTGGGTTTACATCTTTAAATGTGGTCTCACCATTAGCTGTCGCAAGTCCCAGAGAACGCGTAATTAATGCGGCGAACTCAGCACGTGTGATCGACTGTGAAGGAGAGAACGTATCGTTGCTTGTTCCGCTGACGATCAGCTTGGAAGCTAACAGATCAATGGATGATTTAGCCCAGTGTCCGTTAATATCTGCGAACGTTTTGGAAGACTTAACAACGGTGTAGTAGCTGTTGCTGTTCCGTTTAATCGTAACATCCGTTGTTCCATCTGCTTTAGGAACAAAGATAGCAGGTACGAAAGAGATCTTACCTGAAGCAGGATCAAAGACCACTGCCGTTGCATTATTTGAATTTAAGACGGCAGGTACATTGATCGTGCGCTTCACGTAAGTACTGCCGAAATTGTTCAGCGGCACACTCTTACTTCCGGCTTGCGCTGAAACGCTGAATTCGATTACTGGAGCAGCTAAAGTAGCATTACCTAGCTGTGATGCGATAGCTTGGTTTGTGCTGCTTAGTGTTCCCGAATTCGCTAGTAGAATAGATACCGTAATTGTAAAGTCGCTGGTGCCTAATTGAGCGGCAAGCGCTGCACTGTTTACAACACGGAGTGGCAAGGAATAAGAAGCGCCATCAGTAGTAAAGGTAAGAACTGTGTTAGGCTGTGCTGCTGCTTGTTTAACAAGCACACTGCCTGGAAGTACTACTTGAGCGCCGCCTGTAGTAGCTTTAACCGGAATAACCAGCTCTTGACTACCCGCTGGCAGTTCAGCAAGTTGTTTGGTTAGATCAGCAGCATCAATTGTTGTTACTTGTGCTGAAGCAATTGGTGCCGCAGTTGGAGCAACAGTTGGTGATGGTGTAGCTGTAGCGGTAGGTACTGTTGGAGCCGATGTTGGTACTGATGTAGGCACTGAAGTTGGATCTGGTGTTGGGTCTGGTGTCGGAGTTGGATTTGTCTCCGGCAGCGGTGCACCTTTCAGATCAACAATCCGGCCCTCAACGGCGGAAGTGTTCGCAGTGACCGTTCCAACCTTCTGCAGATACTTCGTAAATACATCAAAGTCCGGTAGGTACAGCAGATTCACGCGACCTTCTTTATAGGCCTTTTCAAGTGAAGTATAGAAATCTCCACCCTTAGCTGTGAAAGCATTCGTAGCTACTTCGTAGGATGCGTTCAGATCCAGAGGGACGTATTTATCCCCGTTTTTCACTTCAATACGCAGTACACGTTCGTTCACAGGTTTCGTAGAGTCGTAATAGAATTTCAACCCTGCAACGTGTGGGAAACGTCCGTCTGCTGCCGGCGTTTTGGAAACCCCGTTCTCCATGGCATCCTTAATTTCTTGTCCAGTCAAAGTGATCGTAACCAGATCGTTGTTGAATGGAAGTACGCCGAGTACTTCGCCTTGTGTGATCGGTCCTTCGTTGATGGATTCGCGAATACCGCCGCCGTTTTGCAGGGCGATTACGGCATTAGTGCCCGCTTTTTGAGCTGCATAAAGCATGCCATCGGCAATCAGGTTACCAAGATTAGTTTCCTTTGTGCGCACATTATCGCGAACGCCGTTTAGAACAACCTCTGAATTTCCTACTACCTCATTGGTTAGTTCTTGAATACCCGGCTTATACTCCGTATCCAGGATCTTTTTGGCTTCTGGGTCCTCGGCGATAACGTAGTTAGTGCCGTTTTTAGCATCGATGGAGATTAATTGATCTTTCCAATCGGTCAGTACGCCATCTTGGTTAAATTTAACTTCAAGTTGTCCAAGGAAAAGACCTTTTTCACCGGTCTGTACAATAAGCTTCGGTGCGTTAGGATCGCTGTTATCAACAACGGCTTGATTCAGTTGCGTGTGGCTGTGCCCCCCAACGATAATATCAATGCCGTTAACAGCTTTGGCTAACTTGAGATCTTCTTCGTAGCCAAGGTGTGAGAGAACAATGAT
The DNA here is from genome assembly GCF_038008505.1 of Paenibacillus sp. FSL H7-0735. NCBI lineage: Bacteria > Bacillati > Bacillota > Bacilli > Caryophanales > Paenibacillaceae > Paenibacillus > Paenibacillus sp. FSL H7-0735. The sequence continues at coordinate 583,780 of NZ_JBBOZH010000001.1, forward strand.
CTTGTTAACATTCTCTTTTTCAAGCATAGCGACCGTTGCTTCCGCTTTAGCGAAGGCATTCTCAAAGGTCACTTTACCTGGTGAAGCAATGTTCGCCGTGTCTTCTGTCGTCAGACCCATGATGCCGACCTGTTGGCCGTCTACTTCTTTGATCAGCGCAGGGTAGATGGTTCCAGCATTACCTGACCGGGCGATTTCATTGGTGAACATTTTGCTAAGAATATCATCCGCTGAGAAGTTCACGTTGGAGGAGACGAATGGGAACTTAGCGTTGCCGATGAATTTGGATAATACATCAGAGTCTTTATCAAATTCATGATTACCGAAAGTCATAGCATCATATTTGACCAGATTCATAAAGGCCAGATCTGCTTGACCCAGATACTTATTGAAGTAAAGTGTTCCGGAGAACACATCACCTGCGTCTACAAGAATAGGATTCTCTGTAGTCGCCTTGGCATCTTGGATTGCTGTTACACGGCGCAAGATGTTGTTTGGCGAGCTGACAGTATCTAATCCTGCATGTGTATCATTGGTGTGCAGAATGGTTAGTGGGAAGTCTTCAGCAGTATTAAAATCAATCTGTGCCAAAACCGCATCATGATCGGATACCCGGCCATTCGATGGTGAGAAGTCGGCATTTAGATGAACGACATCTACTTTAGAAGAAGCCGTTAGATTTTTACTGACAAGAATATGATCTAGCACTTGAGAGTTTCCGTCATAGGTGTACGTATACTGCTCATTTAAAGGCAATGTATCGATCAAATTGTCTAGTTCTGTACCTTTTAAGAGGGTTGCAGTTTTAGTGAATTGGAAGTCATTCAAATCACCAAGAGCTACGATGTTGGCTTTAGGATTTGCAGTCAGAACCTCTTTGACAAATCCGTTTACGACCGCCGCGATTTTATGGCGCTGTGTTTCACTGGACAATACAGGGGGCTGAACGTTTCCGAAAGGACCGGTATCGCCGCCTTTTGAATTGAAATGGTTAGCGATCACAATTACTGTTTCGCCACCGAATACGAACTGTGCAGCAAGGGGTTTACGTGAACTTGCAAAGGCAGAGTTTGTTGGATCAATTCGGCCCGGATTGTAGGTCAATTGATCTGCCGCTGCATTATATCCAACGGGTTGTGTAGCTGTACCTTTTTGTCCGCTCACACTGTCTGCAAGCTGTACTCTTGCTGGATTGTACAGGAATCCTACGCGAATGTTTCCGCCTGGGGCACCGCCATCCATATTGTTCTCCGGAGCGATGTCTGTGTATTTATATACGGGACCGCCAGCGGTTTCAATGGCTTTAATCAGTTCGGCTGCACTTGCTTCAGTGATTCCATTATTGGTTTCACCATTGCTGTCCTGCATTTCGACAACACCGATAATGTCAGGTTTTTTCATATTGTTTGTGATGGAGTCGGCTAGTTTCTGGATTTTTGTTGCTCCGACACCGGGGTAGAAGTTTTCAATGTTATACGATGCAATCAACAACTTACTATCATTGACTTCAAGAGTAGTTGTTTCTTGCTTAAAGGTACTTGGAGTGATGGCTGGAAGCTTACCGTTTTCCGGAATTACTTTGAAGTTACCGTTGTTGTATCCGATGACACCAGTAACATCTCCAGCGAACTTATCTCCGGTGATGACTTCTTGCCCCGGATTTCCGTAAGCGATGATGAGGCGCTGAGGATTGTATTGGTTGTATTCTTTGAGAACTAATCCACCAGCTGGTGTGATGACATCAGGTGTATCATTTTCTACTCTTGTAGGGATGTTATAGAGCATAGAATTTCCGCTACCACTTGTCCAATAAGGACTGATAATCGTAGGGGTAGGGAGCTTGACTAGCATACCTTCTAACGATTCGTAGAAATCAATTGCATCTTCATTAGGCTCAAAATTAGCCATGCCGTCATTGTCAATTATGGTAGACGGAATTGCTCTCCCGCCTTTACCAAGTACAACAGGCACCGGCACAGTATAACTTGAAGAGGAGTCCACTTTTATTGAAGTCATAGTAATTTGAGTAGAGGTTAAATTACTTGCGTTACCTTCGTTGTATTCGGAAATAGCTCCACTAACTTGGACTAACTCTCCAATTTGAGGTTTAAGGGATGAATTAGTGCTGTATACAAAAATACCTTCCGAAGTGTTTACATTATCGTCTGGTTGAGGATCTTGCATAAAGAAACCTCTATAAGCGCCAGTTGCAAAGGTGTACCCGTATTGGGTAACGATGCCTTCTACATCAGAAACGTTCTGACCTGTATACTCAGAAGCATGAGATTCTCCTTGAATATCATGTATACGAGGGAGTTCAGACGCTTTATAAGCAAAGGTATAAACCTTACTTGTCTTGCCATCTGCTACGACAATTGCATTGACGGTAAGATCTTGATTAACTGTAATCGGATCTGAATAAAGTTTACTTGCTGTTGTTGGTTCAGTTCCGTTGGTCGTGTAGTAAATCTGTGCTCCAAGAGTAGGGCTGGAAAGGGTCACAGAACTTCCTTTGATGATGCGACCTGCGCCAGGGCTGGCCATAACGGAAAAAGTTTCTTCCACCAAAGCATTTTCGTTAAGTGGAATGAATTGATAAATCGTATTATATTGCTCGATAACCCCAGTGATATTGTCAAAGGTTTTACCCTTAACTAGTTTAGGCAGGGTTGAAAAAATTGTGAATTGTTGTCCACCTTGGCTAGCAGTCACCGTGCTGCCATTTACATTGTCTATGGTCACATTATTCATAGTTACCAGCTGAGCTTCGTGGCTTTCGCCGTTCGCGGCAGACAAGTCGGTTGCGGTGATCAATTTTGGTGCAGGCACCCCAACATTTTGTGCAGCTACATTGTATTGAAGTCCACTTTGGAATTTGATTTCTTGCAGATTGCTGTAGATATCCATTGTGCCGCTTACTTCAACACGATCTCCAACGTTTGCGAACTCTGGAAATCCATAAAGTACGATCCCGCCAGATTCATCCTGAATATACATTTTTGCTGCATTAATGTGAGTTACGATACCTTCTGTTAAAATATTCTGACCTTTACTAGCAAGGCGTGCTGTTGCAACATCTGTTTTGGCCAGAATCGTGTAATCAAAAGTCGATACAGGGCTGTCTGGCATATTTGGTTCTGAAGCATACGCTTTAATCGTAGTGTCCTCAGTTAAGGTAATAGGTCCTGTGTAAGGTTGAAAATTAGTTGAACCACCTGATCCATAAACAGCTGCGTAGACGGATGCTCCAACCGTTGGAGAATTTAAAGATATTTCTGTGCCTACCGGCCAGGCATTAGAGGCTGGTGAAGCTAATACGGAACTAGCAGTCTCCGGTAATTCAGGTAATGTACCGTAGCTGCTGTTTCGTGGACTTGGTGCTTGGACAACAAAATCCGTAGAGTTGTTATCCATATCTAGACCGCGGCTGTCTGCCGGTGCATTAGCCGCAGCTTTACGGATAGCGGCTGTCGTATTGGAGAGAGCAGCGGTCGCACTTCCCTCGACATTTGTGGCTGTTCCGTAGCCAACTAAATCAATCGTTGTACCTGATTTATCAACGAGGTCGACTTTGCCGTTTGTTCCACTCATAGCAAGGATTCCCTTGCTAACATCAGGAGCAGGCAAGTCGGTAGTTCCTCCAGCTCCAGCGGCCTCCTCAATAAGGAAGTATCCATTTGCCGGGATAGTTCCATTTAAGTCTGTTCCACTACTAAAGGTTCCGGCCGCTGAGGTATACCGAACTTTCCATCCAGTCAAATCTACTGGATGATTCGTAGGATTGTATAATTCAATAAAATCATTTTTAAACTCCGCTCCGCCGTTTCCACCACCACCATAGACCTGCGAGATAACAATGTTGCTATTATCCGGTGCTGCCTCGGCAGTCTGGACAGCTGGTAACACACTGCCGGCAACCATTAACATTGCCAGTCCAGTAGCGAACCATTTTCTTACTCTTGAAGAAATAATCATTTGGATAAGTCATTCTCCCCTCGAATCTTTTATTTACAACCTATTAAATCTTAGCATTCAAATGTAAAATGAAAGGTTGTCTTACATGAATATAAATTAAAGTTTGCATCAATTAAATCTAAAAATTGAAATGTTGTGATTTTAGTATAAAAACAGTGCATAAATACAATATTAATAATAAATCTAGTATTTTTATGGTTAATAGAGCACCAACATGTTAATTGCATGTTATGTATATTGTTGAATTCAGTATGGATTACGACAAATTTATTCTAGAGTTTTGTTAATTTTTACATAGGGAAAACAATAGAGATTAAAATTATATTGAATGTATCGGAACAAAAATAATGCCCCTCCAGCTTCTTATCGAGAAGTGGAAGGGCATTATTAATTTAAAATCTATTTGGACAACACAGTATTACTGGTGCGGAAGCTCAAGCCGTTCAATTCCATCCATATATTTACGCAGTGCCTGCGGAATGTAAATGGATCCATCCTCCAGTTGATGATTCTCCAGCAGCGGAATTAGGATCCTTGGTGTAGCCACTGCGGTGTTATTTAAGGTGTGGCAGTATTGCAGCTTACCGTCTGTATCCCGGTAACGAATGCCCGAGCGACGAGCCTGGAAATCGAGCAGGTTGGAAGCCGAGTGTGTCTCTCCGTATGCATCTCTGCTTGGCATCCAAGTCTCGATGTCATACTGCTTATGTGTCTTCAGGGACATATCTCCTGTGCAGACAGCCATGATCCGATAGGGGAGTTCCAAGAGCTGTAGAATATGCTCTGCATTCGCAAGAATCTCCTGCAGCATGCCCTCCGATACGCCCTCATCATTCCGACACACGATAACTTGTTCAATTTTTGAGAATTGATGAACACGGTACAGGCCACGCACGTCCCGTCCCGCCGATCCTACCTCACGGCGGAAGCAGGCCGACATTCCGGCGAGCCGCATTGGCGAATCCAGTTCGACAATCTCATCGCTATACAGCGAAACAAGCGACACCTCCGATGTGCCTACCAGCCAGCGATTGTCTCCGTTTAGCTCATAGGTCTGATCCATCCCGCCGGGGAAGAAGCCCGTACGTTCCAGCGCTTCCGGACGGACAATCACGGGAACATCCATCACCGTGAACCCGCGGGCCGTAAGTACATCAATGGCCAGCCGCTGTACAGCCAGATGTAACAACAAGCCTGCACCCTTCAGCACATAGCTGCGTGGACCGCCTGCTTTGACGCCACGGGGGATATCGATGATATTGTGGAGCTCGCCTAGCTCTACATGATCACGCGGTTTAAAGCCGAATTCCGGCAACGTTCCGGTTCGTCGCAGTTCTACATTATCTTTATCATCATGACCAATCGGTGTATCCTGCGATACAGGGTTTGGTGCGAGCAGCATGAGTTCTCCACAGCGCCGGTCTGCTTCAGTTAGATCTGCCTCATAGAGATTCAGGCGGTTGTTCAGTTCTCTTACTTGTTCTTTAACTGCTTCTCCTGCCACGCTGTCACCCTGTCGTAAAAGTCGTTCAACCTCTTTGGTCAGGCCGTTACGCTGGGCTCTCAACTGTTCCGTATCTTGGCGCAATTCGCGCCGTTTCTCATCCCATTCCAGCAGTTCATCCAGTGGGAAGTCGACTCTTTTCCAAGCCGTAATGTTTCTTACAAGTTCCTGATTGTCTTTGATCCAGTTCATATCCAGCATACCGTTTCGCTCCTTTTTGGTTAAAAAAACGCAAAAAACGCCCTCATCCATGGGACGAGGAGCGTCAGCTCGCGGTGCCACCCAGGTTGATCGAATCTCCTTAACTGCAGGAACAATCCGACCCTCTTTGGTCTTCGCGGTAACGGGCGAAACCCGGTGAACTTAGGGAGTTGTTGTAGACTCCGGTCGCAGACGCCTCACGGTTGGATGCCGATCATTGGCCTGATTGTTGGATTTAATATTGTTGCTTAGTATAACTTAAGAGCGGGAGGAGCGCAAGTGGTTATGGTTTGACAAAAATATCAATTCTACGTTAGGATTAGTATTAATTTAAAGTAATTTTGTCGGGATAATAAATAAAGCAGTGTGAGCTGCTTAAGTGGGATGGAAGAGGTGGAAAAGTGGCTAAAATTGTTGTGATTAACGGAACGCCTTCCCTGGTATCGCGTATCAATGCAGCTATAGAATATGCGGAGGCCAGCTTAACCAATCAGGGCTTCGAGGTTGAGCGTATTAACGTAGCAGAACTACCCGCGGAGGATTTGATTCACACTAAGTTTGAAAGTGAGTCTATCGTCAAAGCCAATGGCCTTGTAGCGGAAGCTGATGCGGTAATCGTGGTTAGCCCGGTTTATAAAGCTTCTTATACAGGTGTGCTGAAGACCTTTTTAGATCTGGTTCCACAAAAGGGATTGGCCGGAAAAGTTGTACTCCCGCTGTTCATGGGCGGCAGTCTTGCACATCTGCTCACAATTGATTACGCATTGAAACCTGTGTTGTCCGTACTGGGCGCACGTTACATTCTTGGCGGCGTTTATGCCGTGGATTCTCAAGTGGTTCGTAATGATCACGGAGTGGTAGAGCTTGCTGAGGAGCTGAAGCTGCGCCTGAACGATGCATTAGATGAGCTTGCTGAAGAAACTACACATCGTGTGGAACGCAAGGCATAAGACTAAGTAGCAAGCCTTCTGTGCTTAGTGCTAATAACAAATGTATAAGCGTCTCTTTCATCCCTGATACCAGGGGAGAGGGGCGCTTTTTGCATTATATAAGCTATAGCAAAAAGGCCATCTCACTGTGAAAGTAGAGAATGGCCTCTTTTTATATATAGGGCTCGTTATATATCCGGTCTTACAAATCGTCGAATCCGTTATCGTCGCCAACCTTACCGTAGTTGCGGGACTTGGCTTCGAAGAAGTCAGTTTTGGTAGCATTAAGCGCATCATCGGAGAAAGGTTTGATCCAAGGCATACAGTTAACGTCAACACCTTGGTAAGCTTTTTCCATACCCATCAAAGTCAGACGTTTGTTCGCTGTATATTTGATGTAGTCGCTAAGCTCGTTAAGATCAATGCCACGCACGTTAGTAAGTGTGTAGTAAGCCCAGTTGGTTTCGAGCTCTACCGCGCGGTCGATGGTACGGTATACGTAATCCATGTTTTCTTTGGTGTTCAGCTCAGGGAAGTCTACGAGCAGCTGCTTAAATACTTCTGCGAAGAAGTAGCAGTGCTGATTCTCGTCACGTTGAATATAAGAGATCATTTGGCTGGTCGCCATCATCTTCTGGTCACGGGCCAGATTGTAGAAGAAGGCGAAAGTGCTGTAGAAGAAAATCCCTTCCAAGATGAGATCTGCTACCAGCGCATGGAAAAAGGTCTGTCTCGTAGGGTTATCACGGAACTCTTGATAAATATCAGAGATAAACTGATTGCGTTCCAGCAGGACAGGGTCTTTTTTCCAATATTCAAAAATTTCCTTCTGCTCACTCTCCGACACGATAGAGGATAGAACATAGGAATAGGATTGGTTATGCACCACTTCTTGCTGCCCGATAATAGCGGAGATAGCTTCCAAAGAGGAATCGGTGAAATAACGCTTCACGTCGCTCACGAACATCGTCTGCATCGAATCCAGCACAGCGAGTAGGGAGATATTAATCTTAAATACGCGTTGTTCCTCGGCATCCAGCATCGGGAATTGTTGCGCATCCTTGGACATTGGAATTTCATCCGCGATCCAGTGATTAAGCAGCAGCACCTTATACAGCTTGTACATATGAGGCATGCGAATATCGTTCCAGTTCAGAATACCTGAGCATTCACCGTCGATAATGCGTGTGGATTGGTTAGGTGCTTCAGTATTAAAAATCTTTTGTAGTTGCATTTATTTTCCCTCCATTTTTTGCGCGGGTAATCTTTCTTTGGTGTCTTGTTCATAGAAAGACGGTGATGGAGTAACGGAGAGGAAGTTTGGAGCTGTAGGAGCGTCAGCGTTCGCCCGAAAGCTTTCCGTAGGAAAGCTCGCATCGAAAGCATATGCTGTCATCGGATGTCATCCGCTAATAGCGGTAAAGATCAAGACATCTGATGACAACAGCGGCCGGAAGCCCAAACATTCCTCGCAGTTACGAAATTCATCATCGTTTTTCTATTCAGGGCACTAAGATAATTAGCTAGCGCAAGATTCACACTCTTCTATAGTCAAAGCACGGCTACGCACATAATAAGTTGATTTCAAGCCGCCCTTCCAGGCATTCAGATGCAGTTCCAGGAACTCGGTAGCCTTGATGTCAGGACGAACATACAGGTTAAAGCTTTGGCCTTGATCGACGTGACGCTGGCGAGCAGAAGCCATGCGGATCGACCAGTTTTGGTCAATTGTAAATGCTGTCTTATAGTACCAGATCGTTTTGTCGGACAGATCCGGTGCTGGGTTAGCGATCTTATAAGTTGTTTTCTCTTCATAGGATAGCAGTTCATACAGCGGATCAATGCTGGCGGTGGAGCCGGCAATAATCGATGTAGATCCATTTGGCGCAATGGCGAACATCCAAGCGTTACGCACGCCGTCCTTAGCTACTTCTTCTTGCAGCTCGCGCCATTGCTCAGTCGTTACATATTTACCTTCTTGCTCACCGCTAACATACCCGCGGGAAGTGAAGTATGCGCCAGTCTCCCAATCGGAGCCAGCAAATTTCGGATAACGGCCTTTTTCACGGGCGAGCTCCATGCTCGAACGAACCAACAGGTAGTTGATATGTTCATATAAATGATTGTTATATTCTACGGCTTCATCGGATTCCCAACGAATGCCCTTGAGTGCCAATAGATGATGCAGGCCGAATGTGCCAAGACCTACTGCGCGGTACTGGCTGTTCGTGTATTGTGCCTGCAGAACTTCAATATTATTAATGTCGATTACGTTATCAAGCATACGGACTTGGATCGGAACAAGTCTTTCTAATACGCCAGCTGGAATCGCCCGTGCCAAGTGAATTGAATTCAGGTTGCAGACTACGAAGTCGCCAGGGATTTTGGAAATAACGATCCGGGTCTGGCCATCTTTAGTTACTAATTCTTCTTGTTCAATTACTGTTGCAGACTGATTCTGCATAATTTCTGTGCACAGGTTGGAGGAGAAAACCATACCTTGATGACGGTTTGGGTTGGTCCGGTTCACGGTATCACGGTAGAACATGTACGGTGTACCCGTCTCTAGCTGTGATTTCATAATCCGTTTCATGATGTCGATCGCAGGAACAGTGATCCGGGATAATTCCAGGTTCGCTGTAGCTTCAGCATATTTTTCACGGAAAGTACCTTTGCCAAGCTCTTCATCGTAGAAATCTTCCAATCCTAGTGGACGGCCATTTTTATCAGTCCAGCCCATGACCTTTTTCACTTCATGAGGGCAGAAGAGGTTCCAGTGGCTGCGCGATTCTACAGCTTCCATGAACAGGTCAGGCAGGGAGACCCCGTGGAACACGTCATGTGCACGCATACGCTCGTCACCGTTGTTCAGCTTAAGATCAAGGAAAGCGAGAATATCTTTATGGAATACATCAAGATAAACAGCTACAGCACCCTTACGTGTGCCCAGCTGGTCTACGCTGACTGCTGTATTGTTCAACTGGCGAATCCAAGGGATTACGCCGGAGCTTGTGTTCTTGTGGCCACGGATATCCGAACCACGTGCCCGTACTTTTCCAAGGTAAACGCCGATGCCGCCACCCATTTTGCTTAGACGTGCTACGTCTGTATTGGAGTCAAAGATACCCTCTAGGGAATCGTCTACAGTATCAATAAAGCAGCTGGATAGCTGTCCAGCGACCTTTTTGCCGGCATTAGACATTGTAGGTGTAGCAGCAGTCATGTAGATGTTGCTCATAGCCCAATAAGCTTCTTTTACAAGCTCAAGACGTTTCTCAGCTGGCTCACGGTGCATCAGGTACATGGCAATAATCATATAACGTTCTTGTGGAAGCTCCATCACACGGCCGTCAAAATCATGCGCCAAATAACGGTCGGATAGCGTAAGCAGACCGATATAGTCAAACAAAAGGTCGCGTGTATAATCGATACACCCACCTAGTTCGATAATTTGTTCTTTGGTGTAATGACTTAGAAGTTCTTCGCGATAGATTCCTTTTTTCACGAGATCCGTAATTAGTGGATACAATTCACCGTAAGGCTCTTCTGGATAAGCTTTGTAGCGGCGATGAACAGCAGCTTTTTTATAAAGGGTTGTCAGAAGGGCGCGGGCAGCTGCGAACTTCCAGGTAGGCTCTTCTTTTGTTACAAGCTCTAGAGCGCTCATGGTGAAGGCGTTGCTGATTTCTTCTCCGCTTACCGAGTCACGACGCAGTTTGGAATTCACTCCACGCAGCAAAGTTTCTTTATTTAGTTGATCGAGACCTTCCAGAATACGGTCAGCGTAGACGGAAAGACGGTTCTCATCAAAAGCCAGTTGGCGATTATCCGGTTTTACTACGAATTGCGGCATGGTTAGTTCATCCCTTCTTATTTCAAATTAATTTTCAATATCAAAAATTGATATATTATAGCGCAGCAGGCTGCCACAGAAAGACCTCCGAGCCGTTCATGCTGGCCGGAATGTCGATAATGCGTTGGTTGGAGCTTCCCCGGTAGAGAAGCGTAGTATCTTTCAGTTCTTCTACAAATCTTCCATCTATTAACACCTGACACTGCTTAAGTAGATCCCATTCCGGCGTACCGGGAAGGGCTGTAAGTTCTTCGTACGTATAACCACTGTAAATCCAGATTGAGAAGCCTGGCAGTACAGCGCGAAGCTCATGAATGAACCCCAGCAACTCTTCTGCTGAGAAAAAAGGATCGCCGCCTGCCAGTGTCAGACCATCCAGCAAAGGGTTAGCGGCGATTTCTGCAATAATTTCATGTTGTCGTTCTAAGGTGAAGACTTCTCCATATTTAAAGTTCCATGTCTCGGGATTAAAACATCCCGGGCAACGATGGCGGCAGCCGCTGAGAAAGAGGACGGCCCGCATGCCCTCTCCCTCGTTAATCGACTCCGGATAGTAACCGCAAATATTCATAGATGCTTAACGCGATCCCGTACTTCAGCTTGTTTGGCGGCATTAAAGCGGGTCTGATAGTCGCCGGTTAAATAACCTGTAACTCTGCGCAAACGGCGGATGTGCACGTCATTCTCATGTGCGTTGCAGGAAGGACAGTTTGTCCCAATTACGCCTTCGTATCCACAGCTGGAGCAGCGGTCAATCGGATGGTTAATGCTGAAATAGCTGACCTGTTGTTCGAGCGCATATTTAATGATTTTGATAAAAGCCGATGGGTTGTTGCGGGCATTGCCGTTTAATTCGACATAAGAAATAGCCCCGGCATTGCAATATTCATGGAAAGGAGCTTCCAAGCTGATCTTCTGAGCAGCACCCAGATCGAAGTATACAGGGATGTGAAAAGAGTTCGTATAATATTCACGGTCGGTTACGCCCGGAATGGAACCCAGTACCTTGCGGTCAACTTTTGTGAATTTACCGGACAAACCTTCTGCTGGAGTTGCGAACAGAGTGATGTTGAGATCCAGTTCCTCACTTTTCCGATCGCAATAGTCCCGCATATGACGCACAATAGCCAGCGCCTTGGCATGAACTTCCATATCCTCGCCATGGTGTTTGCCGTACATAGCTTTCATACATTCCGCCATACCGATGAAGCCAAGAGACAGACTGCCATGCTTTAGCAGATCGCCTACAGTGTCATCAGGTGCAAGATGCTCGCCGCCTTCCCAGACGCCTTCTCGCATCATGAAATCGGAAGCTTTAGCTTTTTGTGCGGTTTGAATGTGGAACCGATGAAGAAGTCCTTCCAGCGCAATATCCATATAATGATTTAGATCTTCATAGAAGCCAGCTTCGTCTGCGATGGTACGTCTGCCTGTTACTGTGCCGTGTGCCAGACCTAGCCGAACCAGATTCAGTGTATTAAAGGAAAGGTTGCCCTTTCCAGAGCAATGATTACGACCAAAACGGTCACCGAGCACTCGGGTTCGGCAGCCCATTGTAGCGAACTCCGTATCAGGATCACTTGGATCATAATACTGCAAGTTGAGCGGAGCGTCCAGATTAGCGAAGTTTGGATATAGTCTGCGCGCAGAACATTCAGCCGCTTTTAGGAACAGTTCATAGTTAGGATCGCCTTGTTGTTGATTGATTCCTTGCTTGCATTTGAAGATTTGAATCGGGAACACTGGTGTTTCTCCGCTGCCAAGTCCGTTCATAGTTGCTGTTAGCAGAGAACTGATCACAAGCTGACCTTCTGGTGAAGTACAAGTACCGTAGTTGATGCTGGTAAACGGTATTTGTCCACCGGATCGGCTGGACATGGTATTCAGATTATGTACCATACTTTCAGCCGCTTGCAGGGTTTCGATTTCGGTTTCCTTTAGTGCAAAACGGAACGCTCTTGGATATAACTCCGCCAGATCGGTCCGGCTCATCGTAATCTCGCCCAAAGATTCATCAGCTTGTCCTTCTTCAAAATAATCCAGACCCTTGCGGAACAGCTTGGCGAAGGATTTGGTTACATAAGGTGCCAGATCATAGTCGAGTTTATTGGCGGATACACCACCATATTGAGCATTTTGCTGGGATTGGAAAATAATCGCTACCAGAGACATAGCAGTCATTATTGAGTTCGGAGGACGAACGCTGCCGTTGCCGGTATTGAAACCTTCACGGAGAAGTTTATCAAACGGGATAAAAATACAGTTCGTCGTTCCAATCGCGTATTGATCCAGATCATGCACATAGACGACATTGTCATCAATAGCCTGCACTAGCTGCGGCGGCATCGTAAAATTGCGGGCGTACCATTTTGAATATTCACTGCCGAACTTGCTCATTTTACCGGAGAAACTCTCTCCATTCAAATTGGCATTCTCGCGCAATAGGTCCATATCCCGACTGTCGATAATATCCCGGCCTAAATCAATGAGCTCTTCTAAAAGAACTTCCCGTGCATTTTCTACTCCATTAAATTGTCTCTCCAACAACGTCATTGTACAGCTCTCCTCTCAGTATAAAAGAAAAACATCTATCATCAAATCCATATATCCATAGGAAGTTGGACTGCCATAAGCAGTCGTATATTTGTTCTGATTACATAAAAAAAGCATCCCCTACCCGAGGATGGCAGAAAATGCCCGATGCGTTATGTAAATATCCACACGGATATTTGCAGAGGTCTCTACGTAGATGACCGCATGCGGACACCATCCCTGTTCCTCGCAGGCATCAATAGTTGGTGTCGTCGAAACAGGTAGGTCTCCTGGCTTCCGTGGGATCTCTCGGCGCCTTCCCAAGGGTGTTCCTAACCCTCAGTGGCATCTGCCGGGAGATGTGGATTCTCAAGCTTCCCAGAAGCTTAAGAAGGCCATCCGGTTACAGTGGCGGGACCGCAGCGGATTCTCACCGCGCTTCCCTATTAAGCTCTAAATCCGGTTAAGGATCAAAGCGCCTGTCTCCACTATATTTTGTTGTCGTTAGATAAAAATAACCCAAGATGTTGTGTTTGTAAACAGTTTTTTAGAAAACCCGCGCGGGGAGCGGGTTCTTTAAAAGTACTCCACAAATGATCCACAGGCTGTCCATAAGTAATCCACAATTGATCCACAGGGAGATGCGAAATGATTCATAAATTGTCCGAAAAGATGCCACAAAGAGTCCATAAATATAGTGCAGATGACCCTAGAATTTGCGCATGAGAAAATACTCTTAGCCCAAAGTCATATTTTGGAGTAATCAGAAGAAATAGAAGAGATAAGGGAGGATAATCTTGCTTAGTTTGTGACAGAGCGGTGGAATTGTTACAATGGAAGAAGATAGGTACTATAAAATTTCGAGGAGGTATTCTCATGCCTATTGCTGAAGTTACAGTTATTCCAATTGGAACAGGCAGTACCAGTCTTAGCAGCTATGTTGCGGATATGCAGCGGGTGCTGAAGACAGTAGAAGGGATTACATATGAACTTACGTCCATGGGGACGATCATCGAAGGGCCTCTGCAACGCATTTTTGCCGCGGTAGAAGCTTTGCATGAGTCTCCTTTTGCCGCAGGTGCAGAACGTGTCTCTACCTCACTTAAAATAGACGACCGCCGCGATAAACCCTCCACTAGCCGTGGAAAGTTAGAGTCTGTGGAGCGTAAGCTACAGGTGGATTAGCAGTTTAGGAGGGCGGAAAACAGGGAGAAATAGGCTTGCGTTTCTGGCTGAAAGTTGTATAATATTTTTTGTTTGACAGAAAAATCAGCTTTAAGCTGGTGTAGCTCAGGGGTAGAGCAACGCACTCGTAATGCGTAGGCCGGGGGTTCAATTCCCTTCACCAGCATCCCAAAAAACCATATGTGGCGCGGATTTCCGAGGGTTCGGGACCGCGTCATTTTTCATTAAATCCCCTGGCTTCTAACATTCTTCTAAAAGATAAGACATGGCGAAATCGCTAATGAAAACGGTATGACTAGTGGTCACTGTCGAGCAGATGGAAGGCGTGTCGCAAGCTGACAGCAATCAGAATGAAGGATGGTGGAGGAGGAGCAGCATAAGCTGCTTTTTTCTTGCGGGGGCAGATTGGTTAGATGGTAATTACTATAAAAATAAAAAAGACACCACAAGGTGTCTTAGTACAGATACTTTTCGCTCGAATTTCACGAGCTCGTCAGTGAACTGAGTTCAAAAGCAAGACTGGCTACGGCTAACAGATGAAGAGATAAAGTAATATTAATGTTAAAATGTGCGGTAATATTAATTTTCATAGATAACCACGCTCCTAAAGTATAAATACACATAAAGAAAACTTTATAAAGCGCTTGGCCTGCCATCATCAGTGCCAGGTAGCCATCCTGTACAGACGCCTTAGCGTTTCGACAGTAACATTATACTTAATATTTTGTGTTTTGCAAACCAAAGCCCCCTTAAGACTGAAATAATGAGCAATGTGACAATTATGTCATTCTGAATTGAATATTGTTAGGTTAATCGATGGGGAAGTTTACGTGTCTCCCTTATACTGGAAATTAAATGATTTTATTTCCGAAAGGGGACAATCCACTGATGACTGACGTAATTAAAGCAATAATACTTGGCATAATAGAGGGCTTAACTGAATTTTTACCAGTATCATCTACTGGACACCTTATTTTAGCAGGCGATTTGCTTAGCTTTGAGGGAGATGCTGCAATAACTTTTAAAATTGTTATTCAGTTGGGTGCAGTGATGGCAGTTCTAATTCTTTATTGGAAAAGGTATTTGGAAATTGGGGTTAATATGATTAGAATGGATTTTTCCAAAAGCAAAGGATTAAATGTCATTCATATGATTTTGGCTATGTTACCAGCATTAATCCTATATCTTCTCTTCAAGGACACAATAAAAAGCCAATTATTTGGTCCAACCCCTGTTTTGATCGGTCTAGTTGTTGGTGGGGTGTTGATGATCATTGCAGCGCGGAATAGGCGGACTGAAACCGCTGATACTATCGATGGGATTAATTATAAACAGGCTTTCGGAATTGGTCTGTTCCAATGCTTGGCGTTATGGCCGGGATTTTCGAGATCAGGTTCGACAATTTCAGGTGGCCTGTTGCTTGGCACTAGCCAAAAAGCCGCCGCAGATTTTACATTCCTTATTTCCGTGCCAGTTATGTTTGGTGCAAGCTTGTTGGATTTGTACGATAGTCGTGATTTGCTGAGTTCTGACGATTTACTTCTAATGTTAATTGGCTTTGCGACATCCTTTCTTGTGGCAATGATTGCAGTAGTGACGTTCATCAAACTGATTAAGCGACTTCGATTGGAGTGGTTTGCTCTATACCGGTTTGTTTTAGCAGCTCTCTTCTATTTAATTGTCATACAGTAATTGGATTAGTCAATATGAACATCATGGGAAAGAAGCTTTTAAAAAGGGCTATACATCATATCCTGCACAGATTAAACTAGAGGTTCAAAACAAGGGGAAATCACCAAACAAGACAAAGCTCAAGTAGTCTATGAACTAAGGAATGAATTTTCGGTGAAAGCACTTCTACAGCTAGCCATTATCCCTCGTTTGTTTCTTCTACCATTAATATCACAAAGTGATTTTACAAGTGTTTGGGAATATGAAAAACCCCACCAGTTTAAGGTGGGGCTTTTGCTTACCAAGTATTATAGTTCGATTGATACTTAACTTGTTTATTCTCATAGCTCTCATTGGGGTAATCACGTCTGACAGACTGCAAGTAGCCTGAAATTGCAAATGCTGCAATAAGCCCTCCTATAATTCCTGTGATTAAGCTGAATGTTGAAAATCCGAATGTGGCAACTACTCCAATGGAAGACAATGCTACAAGCAATAGACTGAATATTTTCATCTTTATACACACCTCCATTTTGTATATGTAGTAATTTGAAAATTAAGATTGATACGTTACTATATTTGATCGGTTTCGATAAAAATAATAATATTTCAGCAAATCTTTAGACGGGCTTCATACTTATTTAAGCTAAGAGGATTATAGTAATCACATAACCCCCTTATAAAATAGATCTAGACCCTGCCGAAAGTGGTGGGGTCACTTTTTTGCACAGAGTGCATTTATAAATATGGATTTCTCCTTAAATCTACACAAAGAAGCGCCGCCCCTTTTGGAGACGCCGCTTCTTTATAGTAGATTCTATTCTTTTTGCTCAATTCTTGATTTTGGTGATTTTTTTGGCGGTAACTTGTGCAGGGAATGAATCATCACTTACTTCAAAAAATACTTTAATCTCATCGCTTTTTTTATATTTAGAAGGTGCAACTTTATTTACCCAAATGGCTTGAGAGTACTCATTAGATTCGAGAACCTCCTTGTATTCCTTGTTCAAGTCTTCTTCTTTTAATTCGGAAATTACTAAAATTCTTTTATTTTCTACATCTATTGTATGTACAATTCCTTTCAAAACTTCATCATTCTTACTACAGGCGGTGACTAATAACAAAAAAACAAAAATAAGAGTCCATTTAATAGTAGTACGTGGTTTTTGAATCATGGACCTTCCCCTCTAGTGGTTACGACATTAGTTTAAAATCGGTTGCACAGGCATAGCATTTTGTACATTACCAATATAAGAATAAACAGCAGCATATCCATTATGACGACCTTTATTGATTCCCCTCGCACGCGGCAGTAACAATGTATCCTGAAATGCTTCCTGATGGTTTAGCCAAAAAACCACCATGATTAAACTAATTCGTACTTATAGTCATGTGCAAATTCTTTGAATGTAATGGGTCTTTTACCAAGTAATATTTGTAAATCGGGCGTGATTTTTTTGGCTAATCCAATTTTTGCAGTGAAGTAAATTCCAATCATAACAGTCACAAATTCTTTTTGAATTCCTTTTGTTAACATTTTATCTCTAAACTGAAGAACTGATGGATTAACATATTTGATTGTTTCTCCTAGCTCTTCAGATAAAATTTCAGCTACTTCATAGTAATCTAGCGCTTCAGTTCCCGTTAACGAGTAACCTTTATTTTCATGACCATTCTCAGTTAGGATTCTAGCTGTTACAGTACCGATATCACGAACATCGATAAAGCTAGTCTTGCCTTTTCCTGCGGGTACATAGATCTCCTTTTCTTTACGAAGCTCTTCCCCATGTTGAGAAATTAAGTTTTGCATGAAGAAACTTGGGCGTAAAAAAGTATATGGAATTCCTGATTTTTTAATGATTTTTTCAATTTTATGGTGTGGAACAATTGGGTTTTTCTCTACGCCCAATAGAGATAGAAACACAATGTGTTCAACTCCGACTTCCTTTGCGATATCTATGAGGGGTTGGAAATATTTTTTTGCGTCAGCTATATGAGGAGGGCGCAGTAAAAATAATTTTTTCACTCCTGTTAACGCTGGACGAAAAGAATCAGCATTTTCAAAATCAAAATAAACATACTCACTGTCTTTTCGATGGGAGGCAATTTTAAAAGGTGTTTCACTTTTCCTTAGTTCGTTAACCACTTCACGTCCTACATTACCGGTTGCCCCTGTGATTAGAATCATAAGTCTCACTTCCCTAACTAATATTTAAATAGATCGTTTTAAGCACGTTCATAAACGTGGACATTTCTTGTTCAGAAATATTTTTAAGTGCGTTATCCATGATTTCGTCACTAAGAACTTCTATTTGACTCTTAATTATCATTCCCGAATCTGTAATGAATACAAGATTTGATCGTTTATCATTTGGATTATCTCTAATGTCCAGAAGTCCTTTTGCTTTAAGTCGCTCGAGTATACCCGTTATTGTAGGGCGATCCGAGTAAGTTCGCTCTGCAATCATAGCTGGAGTTGTTCCTTCTAAATGAATAGATATATCTTTTAATACTGCCCATTGAGGAGCTGTTACATTATAAAGTAAAAGTTTTTTTGTTAAGCTTTTTTTCATTTCAAGACTTACTCTTATTAATAACTGTCCTGGGTTGTCCATAAATTAATTCCCCTCTTTAAATAGTTTGCACACTAACTACTTGATTAGTATACAAACTATATTCTCCTTTATCAATTTTAATTGTTTTATTTGTTTAAATTGTGGGGAGTTACAGGTGAATGTCAATAATATTGATATTTAGAACTTTTGTTTGTATATAATAAAAATGAATGTTCTTAGTTTAGAGGCGATCATTGATGGAAATGAGTATCGACCAAACGGTTGGGATTATTTATCAGATCAAGGCGAGCAAGATTACACAACGCGAGATCGAGGCCCGTGGTATTCGTGACAAGCGTCCAACATAAACAAAGGGGATAGATATCATGCGGTGTATAACAATACGGCAGCCTTGGGCGACCTTAATTGCTCTTGGTGAAAAAGAGTTTGAAACTCGTTCATGGAGAACAGCCTACCGCGGCGAGTTAGGCATTCATGCCGGAATGAGGATTGACAAAAAGATTTGTGAACAGGAACCGTACAAATCAGTATTGGCGAAACATGGCTATACAGCAAATAATTTGCCGACAGGAGCTATTATTGCTACAGGTCAGCTCGCGGGATGTTATGTGGTTACTCCAGAGGTGGATTTAAGGGAATGGATCAATGGGAACGAATATGATTTTGGCGACTATAGCGAAGGACGGTTTGCTTGGAAGCTTGAAGGGGTTCATCCATTAAGCCATCCAATTCCAGCTAAAGGTCGGCTAAGCTTGTGGGAGCACTCTAATCACTTCTGAACGGCGAATGATATTTTTAATGTAATTTTTATGTGCCTATCAGCTTTTTTTCAGGTTCGAGGTATATATTGAAGACACCAAACACCCCCCAGTGTTTTGTGGTATATCTCTCTCAGGTCTTGCCAACTCCCATGGTAAGGCCTATTTTTTTGTTCACTAATTGATGGGGGGGGAGTAGAGCGGCTTCTATACAGCTTTATTTAATTTGAAACTGTTCTTCGTAACTCTTAAAAGAGGAAATATCCAGCCCTAGGTATCTGCGCATATGGATGGCAGCCTGAGCCGCAACAATGTCATTCAACAGCAGCATTCGTTCGTGATAGCCACGACATATATACTTGGCTTCAATTCCCGTATTAAGTCTGTTTTGCTCATACACCTTGATTCCCCGTCTTCTCATTTCTGCACGAACATCCCTTAGATCTGTTGTAGCTACTGCAGCAGCTGTTCCAAGCACCTCCAGATAAGGGGCGGGTGTTCGTAAGTGTGTAGATAAAATGGCGGAGTCCCGTTCGAAAGCTGATAAAATCATCGGAAGCAATAAATAAGATTTCACCAGCATGTTGTCCCTGCTTTCTGCTCTATGCATGAATCTCATCACCTCTAATAGGAACGTATATTCGTATTCTAACCCGATATTCCAAAAATAATCAATGGTATTTCTAAACAGCTTATCCAATGTGATTAAATTCACAACTAAATAACGAAGAATAAATTATATTAAAATTGTAATAATAAAAATTAATGTATAGGACGCACATAAGGGAGAATTATGATGGAAAAAGAGGGCAGCCTCCAGCGTGGATTGTTTTTTGGTTTAATTCTGAGTGTTCCCTTATGGATATCCATATTGGGCTATATACAGTTACTTTAAAATTTAATGAAAAACCTTATGCGAAGCGCCTTTAGGCGCTTTTTTTGTATGGTAATAATGAGGGGGATCATCGAAAGGAATTGATTGACAATTGTGGGTGTGGGGCGCTAAACTGTTATTAATTCAAAAAGTATTAAAAGTCATAGACGGTTATTGGAGAGAATGCTTCGGCTACCAGTTCTGGACTTGCAGTGTAATACATATATATAGTCATGATAATAGCAAACCGTCTGAAAGGGCGGGACGCAAAGTCCAGGAGTCTAAAGTGTCTTAAAGGCACAATGACCGTCCGACTGCCATGAGAAGGGAATTCCACTTCTTTTTGGCGGTCTTTTTTGTTGTTAGGTCCTTTAGAGTTTCTGGTAATTATTCTGATTAATATAAATCATAGTTTTAGGAGGTGTGCCATTTGAAAAGAAGAATAAGACCGTTACTCTCGCTTGTATTAGCTGGGATTTTGACGGTAGGTAGTGGGCTTTCCTCATTAGGAGCTGGAGTTGCTGGAGCTAGTAGTTCTTCTACATTGGGAATTGCAGG
This sequence comes from Paenibacillus sp. FSL H7-0735, assembly GCF_038008505.1. Lineage (NCBI taxonomy): Bacteria > Bacillati > Bacillota > Bacilli > Caryophanales > Paenibacillaceae > Paenibacillus > Paenibacillus sp. FSL H7-0735. The sequence continues at coordinate 604,396 of NZ_JBBOZH010000001.1, forward strand.
GGTCTACAACGTGTTTATTCTAGGGGATATAACAACGGTTTCGGATACGGAAGGAAGGTTTGCTGCTGGAGGTAACGTTAACTTAACCAACTATAGTGTTGGAGATAGGTTGACCGCTGCTGAGGTTTCCTTGACTGACACACTTGTTGTTGGAGGGAATCTTACTTTCAACGGAGGTACTGTTTATGGGAATATCGTGCACGGGGGAGATTTTTCAGGGAATGTAACGCTCCTCAAGGGAGGTACAAAAAGACAGGGGAGTACGATTGACTTTTCAGCCGTAGGTCAGTCTTTGAAGGACAAATCAGCAGAACTTGCAGCATTGCCGGCGAATGGAACAACAGTGTACCAATATGGCAGTCTTACCCTGACAGGTACAGATCCTGCGGTCAATGTTTTTAATGTTCCAGGAGATAACGTCTCTAATACCTATGGAATTACAATAAATGTTCCTTCAGGATCTACAGCAATTATTAATATTGATGGTTCTAACGTAAAAATGAAAAACTTCGGATTTCTACCTAATAACGTGTTGAACAGCAAGAAAATTTTGCTTAACTTTAGCCAAGCTGCGTATCTGGATATGGCAGGCATAGGTGTAATGGGAAGCATACTTGCCCCCTATGCTCATGTTGATTTTATTAATGGTCAGATTAACGGTACTTTAGTGGCGGCTTCACTCAAAGGGACTGGTGGTGGTGAATTTCACCACTATCCATACGATGGTGATGAACCTGGACCAACGCCGACACCAACGCCAACAGTGACACCAACGCCAACGCCAACAGTGACACCAACGCCAACGCCGACAGTGGCACCAACGCCAACGCCGACAGTGACGCCAACACCAACACCATGTCCGACACCAACGCCGACAGTGACGCCAACACCGACGCCAACGCCTACGTCAACACCAACAGTGACGCCGACACCGAACACCATGTCCGACACCAACGCCGACAGTGACGCCAACACCGACGCCAACGCCTACGTCAACACCAACAGTGACGCCGACACCGACGCCAACACCAACACCGACACCAACACCGACACCGACGCCGACAGTGACACCGACACCGACGCCGACACCAACACCGACGCCAATACCAACGCCGACGCCAACAGTGACACCGACGCCGACAGTGACACCAACACCGACGCCGACAGTGACACCAACGCCGACGCCAACACCAACACCAACGCCGACGCCAACAGTGACGCCGACGCCGACACCGACACCAACACCGACGCCAATACCAACGCCGACGCCAACAGTGACACCGACGCCGACAGTGACACCAACACCGACGCCGACAGTGACACCAACACCGACGCCGACAGTGACACCAACGCCGACGCCAACACCAACACCAACGCCGACGCCAACAGTGACGCCGACGCCGACACCGACACCAACACCGACGCCAATACCAACGCCGACGCCAACAGTGACACCGACGCCGACAGTGACACCAACACCGACGCCGACAGTGACACCAACGCCGACGTCAACAGTGACGACGACACCAACACCAACGCCGACGCCAACAGTGACGCCGACACCAACGCCAACGCCAGAAGCAACACCGACACCGACGGTAACACCAGAAGCAACACCGACACCGACGGTAACGCCTGAAGCAACACCGACACCGACGGTAACGCCAGAGGTAACACCGACACCGACGGTAACGCCTGAAGCAACACCGACACCGACAGTAACACCAGAAGCAACACCGACACCGACGGTAACGCCAGAGGTAACACCAACTCCAGAGGTAACACCAACGTCGACACCAGAGACTTCGGTGTTCCCGACACCAACGCCATCATCCGTAATTGGCACTATAGTTCTTGCAGAAGATCCTGTGCCGCTTGGGCCTGTAGCTTCGCCGACACCAGCGCCAGTACCAACACCGTCGAATAGCACAGAAGTACTTGTTGATGATGATGAGATCCCATTAGGTCCGGTACCGGCAGTGACACCAACGCCAACACCAACACCTGATGAAATCATCGTAGTGGACGATACGATCCCATTAGGTAAGCCGCCTGTGAAGGAATTGCCAAAAACGGGTGAATCAAGTCCTGCACCTTACTATGTAGCAGGTTTAGGTTTTGCACTTATCGGATTATTAATGAGAACCAAGTTCTCCAAAAAGAATAAATAATAAACGGTAGAGCACAACATAGAGTCGCTTTCGGGGGTGTCCTGATGGCGGCTCTATTTGTATGTCATGATTGCGATAGTTTGGTGCATTCTAAGTAGATGGTATACTCTTGTTGCAAAAGAAATGAAGAGGGGATGGCGAAGGCGAATTGATATGGTTCATTATTAGCGCTGTAATCATCATAGGGATTCTAATCTATGTGGGATTTTTCTTCTATGGTATTGCTATTAAACGAGCACCAAAGGTATTTCTAAGTAATAATCCTAATCTGAAGGCTGATCCTCCGGTTGCCGGAGCTTCTTGGGGGGAGGGGAAAGATTGGGTCTCTCGCCAGAGCTTCGAGAATATTGAGATCGTATCTGCAGATGGACTTAAACTAAGAGGTTTCTTACTCCAATCTAATCGTGCTGCGGGACGCACAGCCATTCTAGCCCACGGTTATTCAGGTAAAGCAAAGGATATGGGGGCGTACGCCAAAATCTACTACGAGAACTTAGGCTTTAACATCCTAATTCCCGATGCAAGGGGGCATGGAGATAGCGCAGGGGATTACATTGGTTTTGGTTGGCCGGAACGAAAAGATTATTTGCAATGGATTGAATACATGATTAAAAAGACTGGGTCTAGTGCTCAAATTGTGCTTCACGGTGTTTCTATGGGCGGTGCTACAGTGCTAATGACCTCAGGGGAAGATCTTCCACCGCAGGTAAAAGCTATTGTTGCGGACTGCGCTTATACCTCAGTAAAAGCACAATTATCTTACCAACTACGGCGCATGTATCGTTTGCCAAGTTTCCCTTTCGTTCAAAGTGCAAGTCTAATCACCCGCTTGAAGGCGGGGTATGGTTTTGGTGAAGCCTCTGCATTAAAACAAGTGCGGAAAGCGAAGGTTCCGATTCTTTTTATTCATGGGGATGCGGATAACTTTGTACCTTTTGCTATGATGAATGAATTGTATGAGGCATGCCAGAGTCCAAAAGAGAGGCTCATAGTGCCGCAAGCGGGGCATGGATTGTCTTATGATACGGATAAGGCGGGGTATATAGATGTAGTAACAGCTTTTGTAAGCCGATATGTAAAATAAGTCCTGAACGTAGACAGCGCCCGATATCCGCTAGGTAGCGGTTATCGGGCGCCTATATTTTTCCACACATGACGTAGTCCTTGAATAAGGATCGTACCGTCATGCTTTCTCGTTATATTCATCCCCCGCCGTTCGTGAGTAACGGGTGTCTTGATTCCTTGTTATTTCCAGCAGCCGTGTGGCGAGAATAATCCTTCCAATACGACAAAAGCCCTACCTCTCTTTTGCCCTTGCGGCTCCATTGACCGCGCCAGTGTGAATCGGAATGCTATATTTCGAATTTAATCTCATAAAAAGGAAGAGTACTGCAAGAAAACATAAAGCCTCTTTGTCCAAAATGCCGATGTGTATAATAGTCGGCCTGACATCTTCTTGGTGGGGATATTCAATATATCGAAAAACAAATACCATATAAATATAACACACTATTGTTTAAAAGGCAAATATAATAATGAATTCCAAGATAAGGTTTATTTGATTCTAGAGAGAAACAAACCTCGATAGGGAGCGCTTAGATTTCGAAAGTAACTTAAATTGGGTTAATTGTGAATTATTCCGGAAAAGCTAGTAAACCAGAGGAGATGGGCGATCTCGGTGCAAATGGGCTAAAATGTAAGTTGGATATTTTTGCAAACGCTACAAACTACAACTGAAAATGCCAGAGACGAAGGGCTTGTGTCTGCTGGGGTTATTTTGCGTGCCTATTTTGTGAACAGCTCTCTAAAACTGACAATAAACTCCAACATTGATTGAAGGATTGAGGGTAGACCGTTATAATTAATAAGTCTGGATTTTAATTAAAAAATAAGGGAGATTTTTATGAAACGCGCAGATGTGTGGCTGATTTCCATCGTATTGATTGCTGCGCTCGCTTTTCTCGTACCGAGATGGTTTTCGGACAATGATGACAAAGGTGGGGCCGGTAAAAATCTCATAGCCAATGTAACGGTGGACGGTGAGTTATTTAAAACGGTAAAGCTTACAAAAGAAGAACAAACCATTGAGGTCCGCACGGAACGCGGCTATAACATTTTGAAGGTGCATGATTACGGGATTGAAATGTACGATGCCGATTGCGCTGATAAAGTTTGCCTAGGTTTTGGTTTTATTACCCTGCCCAAACAGACGATTGTCTGTCTACCGCATAGAGTATTAGTCGAAATCACCAGTGCGTCGGGGGAGGATGATATAGATGCCTATGTCCAGTAGTGAATCTGCAACAGCTTTAAAAAGAACAGTGATTATTGCGATTTTCGCCGCAGTGGCAGTAGTGTTAAGTTTAATAGAGGCACAGATTCCGTTATCCGGGATGGGACTGGTGCCGGGTGCTAAGCTCGGACTGGCCAACATTATGATTTTGACTTGTATTTACTTTTTACGTGGACGGGATGCTTTCCTGCTTGTCATCCTCAAAACACTGCTTACTACATTTCTGCTAGGTACCTTCTCAAGCTTGCTGTTTAGTTTATTTGGTTCACTTTTTAGCTTTGTTGTTATGTTTGTGCTGATGCTGATTAGTGGCAAAGGTAAGAGTATAAGCTTGATCGGAATTAGTATAGCTGGTGGGATTGCACATAATATCGGTCAGCTGCTGGCAGCTTCTATGGTATTTGCATCACTTAGTATTTTTTATTATCTTCCCATGCTGCTGATCACTGGGGTAGTAACAGGAATTGCCGTGGGCTATGCAGTCCGTTATTTGGTGGCGTCATTGTCAAAAATATCGCTGTTTGAAGAATTTTTGGACTGATTAGTCACATCAGCGGAAGGATGACTAACATGAATGAATCATACGAAGGTCAAGACTTAGAGGGAGAAGGACAAGCAGTCATCTCTCTGGATGGGGTATCGTTTGGCTATGATCCCGAGCATCCGATTCTTCAAAATATAACGTTATCTATCTCACAAGGACAATGGGTCAGCTTGGTTGGTCCTAATGGCTGCGGGAAGTCTACGTTGGTCAAGCTGCTCAATGCTCTGCTGCCTAAGGGGGCTGGTGAGATTGAGGTTAGTGGCATGCTGCTTAGTGAGGAAACGATCGGAAGCATTCGGCAATGTATCGGAATGGTATTCCAAAATCCAGATAATCAGTTTATTGGAGCCACTGTAGAGGAAGATATCCTATTCGGCCTGGAAGGGCTTTGTTTGCCGTACGAAGAGATGGCTGAACGTTTGCACTCCTATACGACAAGACTAGGAATAAATCATCTGTTGTCCAAGCATCCGGGTGAGCTGTCGGGAGGCCAAAAGCAGCGTGTTGCTATCGCTTCCATTCTTGCTATGGAACCAGGCATCGTCATTTTTGACGAGGCCTCTTCTATGTTGGATGAAGGAAGCAGAAATGACCTTCTCGGCATTCTGCAGGATATGCGGGCAGAAGGGAAGTACACGATCCTCATGATTACGCATGATGCAGATGAGATTTTGGCATCGGATCGGGTGCTTGCGCTGCATGGAGGTAGTTTGGCTGCAGATGTTACACCGGCGGAGTTGTTCCGGAACGAGGAGCTTCTGGAAAAATGCCATCTGCGTGAACCTTATCCTTGGCGCCTTGCACGCGAGCTGCAGAACCAGGGTATTCATGTGGATGTTCCGATCAGTGAAAAGGAGCTTATAGACACGTTATGGCCATAGAATTACAGCAAGTAAGTTACACCTACGCTGACCGAAGCCTCTGGAAGCTGACGGCGCTCCGGGACATTAACCTCAGTGTACCCATTGGCTCGATGGTTGGTATTGCGGGGGCGACGGGCTCAGGTAAATCGACGCTGCTGCAAATGTTTAACGGGATACTGAAACCAACCGAGGGTACGGTAAAAGTGCTTGATGTAACCATTCAGGCTGGTGAGAAGTCACCTAAGCTAATGCCACTGCGCCGCCGAGTCGGATTGGTATTTCAATTTCCGGAGCAGCAGATGTTCGAAGATACGGTCGAAAAGGATCTCATTTTCGGTCCCCTTAATTTCGGTATGAGTCTCGATGAGGCAAAGTCACGTGCACGTCAGGCCATGTCAGATATGGGGCTGGATCTCGCGTTGCTGGAGCGGAATCCTTTCCAATTGAGCGGTGGACAAATGCGTAAGGCGGCTATCGCTTCCGTGCTAGCTATGGACCCGGAGGTCATCGTTCTGGATGAGCCCACGGCAACGCTTGATCCCATTAGCCGTGCAGAGCTAATCAGCTTGCTGGAGCGATTATGCCGTGAACAGGGCAGAACGATCATTATCGTTACGCATCGGATGGATGAGTTATTGCCTTATGCGGACAGCTGGGTTGTACTTAAAGAGGGCAGCACGGCGTTTCAGGGCAGTGTAAAGGCACTTGCAGATGATCCTTCGATTCTGGAACAGTGTGGTTTGACGGTTCCGCAGTCCCTTCGTTACTGGCGTGCAGTTGCTGATCATTTAGGTCTTGTGGATGAAGTCCCCCGCTTGACGGCTGAGAGTCTGGCAGAGCTTATAGCTTCGCTGCCAGCGGAATCAATAAGCACTGGTAAGCCCGATGGAAAGAGGGATGACCATGAATGAGAAACTGATCTTAGGTCGGAGTATTGAGACCGGTTCGTGGGTGCACAAGCTGGATGCTCGTGCCAAAATCACTGGCATGCTATTATACGTAGCTGTTATCCTGCTCTCACGTTCGTGGATGGCCATGGCTGTGTTGGCTATTTTTTCGATAGCCGTTATGGCTTCCACGCGGATTCCGCTTAAATACTTCCTGAAAGCAGCTAAGCCTTTACGTTATTTAATGTTATTTATCTTTATTGTGCAGGTGGTGTCTGTGAAGACAGGGGAGGTAGTGCTGACTCTTGGTTCCTGGTCTATCTATGAGGGAGGGCTAAGATTAGGGGCATTTTCGGTCATCCGCATGTTCTTTCTTATCACCTTTACAGCGCTTCTGACCTTCACAACAACGCCGGGGAAGCTGAATCAAGGGTTGGAGGGGATCTTGACACCCTTCAAAAAGCTTGGCTTATCCCCTGACCGTATCACGCTGATGATCAGCATTTCACTTCGTTTCATTCCTACGATTCTAGATGAATCGCAGATCATAATGAAAGCGCAGGCCTCAAGGGGAGCCGATCTAAAAGAGCTGCCTTTGAAGGAAAAGGGACGGATGTTAGTCTCCCTGCTGGTCCCGATTATCGCCAGTGCCTTTAGGCGTGCTCAGGATCTGGTGTATTCCATGGAAGCCCGCGGTTTTCGCATGGATGCTCCCCGCAGTCGGTATCACCGCCTTAGGTGGGGCAAATTCGATACTGTTTTTATTGGGATGTTTGTGGTCATGGGAATTGCAGTAGCTTTGTTATAATACTCATTCCCTATTAGTAGTATCAACTTGGGAGGGAACTTGAATGGCACGTTATTTTAACGGTAGAGAAGTTGAATTACTCGCACCCGCAGGAACGTTTGAGATTTTCAAGGAAGTGATCCAATCACGGTGTGATGCAGTTTATTTTGGTGGACCTGTATTGAATATGAGAATGATGCGTAAAGGTTATAATCTTACTCATGAAGAGATTGTAGAGGCACTTGATATCGCTCACCGTCTAGATAAAAAAGTGTATATCACTGTGAATAATCTTTTTAGTGAGGAAGATGTGGAAGAAGCTAGAGAATACCTGCGTTTTCTTGATAGTGCTCGGCCGGATGCCTTGATTGTTCAGGATATGGCAGTGTTGGAGCTTATTCGGGAGATGGAGCTTAACCTTCCTATTCACTCTTCAGTAATGATGAATGTTCACAACCTGGAGATGATCTATGCGCTGCGTGATCTGGGTGTAACTCGTGTAGTTACCTCGCGGGAAATGGACCTGCAGACAGCTAAGCTGCTTGGTCAGCGGAGTGGCATGGAGCTGGAATATTTTATTCATGGAGATATGTGCTCTGTGCATGGTGCAAATTGTTACTTTAGTTCCCATGTTTTTGGTATGAGCAGCAACCGGGGGAAATGTATGAAGCCTTGCCGCTGGGATTATCGGGTTAAAAAAGACGGATATGTATATCCTGCTGAATATCCACTGGCTGTCAAAGATATGTTTATGTATGAGCATCTTCCGGAATTGATTGAATCAGGCATTACTTCTTTTAAAATTGAGGGCCGTATGCGTGATAAGGAATTTATGGTGATGCTGGCGAATAGCTACGGCGAAGCCATTGACCGATATATCGATGATCCGATTGGTTTTGATCGTACGGTTGATACCAAAGAACTGTACAACAACCGCAAGCGCGACTTTTCGACAGCTTATGCTTTTGGTAAACCAGGGTTAGCTAATATCAACCGTCGTTATGAAGGTACGGGCAAATTCTATAGCACTGGAAAAGTATTTAGCACACCAACCGCAGAACGTGAGCTATCTGAAAAACGTGTAGAGGAATTGCGGGAACGTTTGGCGCAAGAAAAGAAGCCTAAGACAACAAAAGCGAAGCTGGCTGTACGTGTGAATAATATGGAACAGGCGCGCGTAGTATTGGAACTGGGTGTGGATAGTCTGTATTTGCCGGGCGATGTATTTGAACCGGACAGACCTTTTACAAAACGTGATATTAAGGAACTTGGTGAACTAAAAGGCGATAGCAAAATATATTTAGGGTTGCCACGCATGATGACCGAGCTGCATTTCGATCAATATGATCAATTGCTTGGTGGAGAACGCTTGCCGATCGACGGTATAATCGTTACTAATTTGGGAGCGATTCGCAGATACAGCTCTACAGGTTATCCGTTAATTGGAGATGGTAGTTTAAATGTCTACAATCATCTTTCAGCCCAATTATATGCAAAAATAGGTTTGACTCAGCTTTCGGTTTCACCGGAAATGACGCTGGAGCACTTTGCTACCTTTGCCTCACGTTGTGACACGCCTTTGGAAGTTGTTGTACATGGTACACCTGCACTAATGTATATGGAACATGACCTTTATGAGAATACTGAAGTAATGGAGCCTATCGCTGAAGAGGATAATCAATATGTGCACAATAATGTATTGGTTCTAAAAACAGACAAAGGTGAAAATCCGGTATATCGTGATCAGCACGGCCGTTGCCATCTTTTGTTCGCAAAAGAGCTCTGCTATTTACCGTTACTTGGTGAGATGATTGATCTAGGCATATCTAGCTTCCGTATTGAAGGAGCGACGTATAGTGCTCAGCAGTTGCGTGAAATTATAATTTCTTATCAACAAGCTATGAATCGTACTGAAGTGAAAGATGACATGCTAGGTGGTCTTGAGCCCATTTATGCGGGTTATACTCTAGGTTCGCTGCAATTTAACTAATTCTATTTTTCTGGACAAAATATCGTCTGCTAGTAAGAAGAATGCACAGTACTCTATCAATAAGTTACTATTTTCACAAGAAGAGAGGGAATAATCATGGAACAGCAAGAATTCATCGGAAGAGAAGCCGTAGCGGCGAAGCGTAAGCAATATTTCTATCCGTGTACACAGCATTTTTACCGCGATGCGCCTCAGCTTGTGCGAGGTTCGATGCAGTTTGTGTATGATGAAAATGGCAAACAATATACAGATTTCTTCGCAGGTGTATCTGTAGTCGCTTGTGGGCACTGCAATCCAGCCATAACTGGACGTACGATTGAGCAATTGCAGCAGCTGCAGCATACGTCTACGATCTATTTAACTCAGCCAAATGTGGATTTGGCTGAACGTCTGGAAGAGGTTATGCCAGGCAGTCTACGCCGAACCTTCTTCGTGAACAGCGGCTCAGAGGCTAATGAAGGGGCATTGCTGCTCGCCCGGATGTATACAGGACGTAAGGGGTTCATTGCATTGGAGAGTGGTCTACACGGCCGTACCAATCTAACTATGAGTGTGACAGGACTGCCGATGTGGCGTACCGATAAATACTTGGATCATGACGTTGAGTTTATTCCTCGCCCATATCATCCAGAGCTATCTCTGGAGGAAGCCGCTGCACTCTCCCTGGAATCTCTGGAGCGAGTGCTTGAGGAGAAGGGGAATACTATCGCCGCAATGATCGTAGAGCCAATCCAAGGCAATGGTGGTATGATTATGCCAACGCCAACCTATTTCAGTGAGGTCAAAATTTTGCTGGAGAGATACGGCGTACTTCTGATCGCTGATGAAATTCAAACTGGATTTGGTCGTACAGGCAAAATATTCGCTATGGAGCATTTTGACGTAGTGCCCGATATTATAAGTATGGCTAAGGCACTGGGGAATGGAATTCCGGTTGCGGCTTTTGCGACAACGGATGAGATTGCACTTGCGCTGAACCGTCCGTCGGCTTCAACCTTTGGAGGCAATCCGGTATCTGCTGCAACAGCACTGGCTGTGCTTGATTATATTCGCGATGAACGGCTTCCTGAACGCTCAGTGCTGCTCGGAGAACAATTGAAAGCAGGGATAAAGACCCTTCAAGAGCGTTATCCTTCGCTTATTGTGGATGTCCGGGGAATTGGGCTTATGTTGGGAGCGGAGCTTGCCGGTGAGAATGCTGAAGGCTCTGCGGCGCTTACAGATCAAGTACTGGAAGCGATGAAAGACAGAGGATACCTGATCGGCAAAAATGGCATAGGACGCAACGTACTAGCCTTTCAACCGCCGATGATTATTACGGAAGAGGATATCGACGGGCTGCTTAACAACCTGAATGAAGTCCTTGCGGAGCTTAATGTCTAATACAATGAATTTCAAGTAGCGAAGAAAGAGGAAAACGAATGGCTATTCTAAACATTTTTAAAACTGCAGGCCTAAAGCTGAAAATGTTCAGTGAACTGGTGATGTTCTCTCATACACTTTTTTCGCTGCCGTTTGCCATTATCTCTATGGTGTGGGCCGCTGGGGGCTGGCCATCAGGGCATGTAATGATCTGGGGTCTGATTGCATTGATCGGTGCCCGTAATGGCGCTAATGCATTCAATCGGCTGGCAGACCGTACGTTTGATGAACAGAATCCTCGTACGGCACATCGGCATTTGCCACAACGGTTACTGGCAGAAAAAGAAGTGGTTGTCTTTGTTATTGTCAATTATGCCATCTTTATTGTGGCTTCAGGCATGCTGAACTTGCTCTGCCTGCTCTTATCGCCGGTAGCAATCGTATTGATATCGACTTATTCTTATACAAAACGTTTCACCTTTCTCAGCCATTTATATTTAGGCTTTGTCATTGCTTCCGCGCCGATTGGTGCATGGTTTGCCGTAACTGGAAATATCGCATTTACACCGTTTGTGATCGGAACGGTAGTTATGCTCTGGATTGCCGGATTTGATATTATCTACGGCACTCAGGACATTGAATTTGACCGGCGGCATGGGTTATGGTCTATTCCGAGCTTCTTTGGATTAGAGAATGCGCTGCGTATCGCCAAAGGTCTACATTTCATTATGATTATGCTGCTATTATTCCTATACGTATGGCAGGATCTCGGCTGGATGTATCTGGTTGGGATTGGCATTGCTACATTGCTCCTGATGACCGAGCATAAGATAATAAAACCTTCGAATCGTAAGCTGATGAAGGTGGCTTCTTATAATCTAAATCAGGTAATCAGCATAGTGATATTATTGTGTACGCTGATTGATTTTTTCTATGTTAGTTAGAGAGCTGGCTTTGGTGAGCCGGCTGGCTGAGCATTGGCGCATTGCCCGCAAACTAACAACAAAAGACAATAGCCTACCCAAAAGGGGTAGGCAAAGGAATCGGAAAGCTGGCTACGCTAGCTTTCCTTTTTTGTGTTGACTCGCTCCCCGCTCTGTAAGGGGGAAGCTAAATGCAAAGATTAGGGAAAACCTCCCTAATCTTATTGCGTTTATTATCTTTAAACTCTGTTTTAGGGAATTTCTCCCTGAAATATAGCTGGTTACTCTTAAAAGCATGCTAAAGTGGACTTTATTAGGGAGGTTTTCCCTAATATCGTAGTTTTCGAGCGATTAGTAGCTAATTTTAGGGAGGTTTTCCCTAATTATATCCGATGGAGTAGAATGACTAAATTAGCTCATGTGCGCTACGCTGCGTTTGCGTGTTAGCTTGTCTTGTTGAAGCGGAAAAATATCGGTTTGAATTTGCGACAAGATCAATGAAATGATGTGTTTAAATCAAAAAAACGGATACCCCCAAGTGAATGGGAGGTATCCATTTTTATTTGTATTAGAACGTACGCTTTAGCGATCACGGTCCGCAAAATATTGCAGCAACGTTTCCAGATCAGCATGTGCCGGGTAGGAGGAGAGCTGCTGCACAATAGCTGCAGCTTTATCCAGATAGTTCTGGCTGACCCGTTCAGCGCGAGCGAGGGCATCGCTATTGTTAATTAGGGTGAGCACATGTGCTACTTCAGCGTCGGAAGAATCCGGGCCGATTGCACGGATCACAGGCGAGAGCTTAGGGTCCTGCAAGGCGTACAGCACTGGCAGGGTGACCTGACCATGTCGCAGGTCGCTACCGGCAGGTTTGCCTAGGACATCGGCGGACTGTGTGAAATCTAGCAAGTCATCTTGTATCTGAAAGGACATCCCTAAGGCTTCTCCAAAATTATAAAGGAGATTGGCAACTTCTTCGGTGCTTTCAGTGGACAAAGCACCAACCCGTAAGCAGGTTGCCATAAGAAGAGCGGTTTTGTTTAAGGATTTCTCCAAATACTGATCCATTGTAATTTCATAATCAAAAGCATGTTCCATTTGCTGATATTCACCCAGGCACAGCTGAGCGGTGGCTACAGAGGATAAGTCATGAACGTATCTGTTTTTATCTCCTGTATATTTGCTCAGCAGCTCGATGACCCGAGCGGACATGTAATTACCAACATGTACTGCTGACAATGTACCCGTCTTAATATGTAAGGCGGGTACGCCCCGCCGTAACTCTGAACGGTCAATGATATCATCATGAATTAATGAGGCGGCATGAATAAATTCAGCAGCAGCAGCTAATTGAAGCGCTCTGCGGCCGGTATCCTTACGGCCAAACCGACTGCCAACAATGACCATGAGGGGACGAAGGCGTTTACCACCGGAATTTATAAGCTCTAGAACACTTTGCGCGAGCTGAGATTTCTTAGGTACATCTTTATCACGCGCCACAAGGTTTACGATTTCGCGGTTGATTTCATTTATGTCTATATTTAAGGCCTCATGCAGCTTCATTTATGGATCCCACCTGTCAAATGGCTTTGCTTGTGCGATTACGCTGTCTGCACTCTTGGATCAAGAACTCTTCGATTCCAGTAGCTGGATCATGTTCCGCGAAGTCTCCATTTGACCGTCTAATCTGCATTTTTTTGATCGAAGGAGCTAGATAAGCAACTAAGTCGAGCTCACGGCATTTCACCGCAAACTGCAGGTAAAAGCTATACAAATAATCTCCATCCAAAATGTTGCGTGTAAGGTCGGGATGATGTGGGATACATTCCATATGGCGCTCTGCTGCCAAAGTGAGAATAGTGTAAATACCCAGCAAATTGACTTTGCGGCTGTATTCCAGATCATGGCGTTCCAGTACCGAGATTAACTGTTCACATGCAGCCGGAGAGGGCTGAAGCTCAATTCCGGCAATAGGTGACATTTCAGTATGCAACAACCGGAGGGTATCTTCTATGAGTTGTTTGTTCACAAGATTCTCTCCTTCTTGTCGGTTTTGCCGGAAGAAACCATACCCCGATCATCCCTACAAAACCATTCATTCAAGAAAAAACCACCATTTCCTAGGATTAGGAAGGTTATTTTCTTCTTGTAAATAAGGAGAGTAATGTGTCCTAGGGACACATTACTCTGAAGTATATCCATATTTAACCCTAATAAAATACAATTTGCACATATGTTCTATATGATAAATTACACTAATTCAGGGTTTTATTATCAGTCGGTGTATAGATACCATCGTCTGACGAGCGGAATTCTCTTCCACTGTTTCTTAAGCCAAGGAAGTACATAATAGTCTAGACCAAGTGTGCTTCCTGATCCGCCGATGCAGGCAATACCAGCAGCAACGTACCATAACATTTCTGTCGATGCCATTTTGGTTGACCAAATCATGACCGACATGGCGACAGTCGCTATAGAAGCGAGTGCAGTGAAGAGACCAACGATGAGCATAATACCGAAGACGATTTCTGCACATACCATACCGATTTGGAACCATTTCGCGAGGAAAGTGTAACTTCCGTCGTTGTTGTAGAACATCAAATCCATGAACCAGTTTGTAATGTTGTATACGAAGTTAGGTACAGGCAACGCTTCAACAGCTTCTTTTGCAGTGGATACTGCTGAAGCTGCAGATTGTGCATCTACGGTGTCTTTAACTGCATCTACTGCAACACTGGCTGCTGATGAAGCATCCGTTGCAAAAGGAGCAGCTGGAATCAAGAAAATCTTATCTGGATCTTTCCAAATTTTTTGGATCTTCTCAATACCTTCGTATAACCACATACCACCAAGTAGAACACGAAGTGGTACGAGCCAGAAATTAGGTGAACGTTTGGAGAAGTGACCACCCAAGAAGCTCTTGCGGTTCTCAACATGGAAGAACTCATGCATCATATATGTCCATACTTTATTGAATCCGACAACCTGAGACAGGTAGAACATATTAATAAAGTGTTTGGATAGCATTGCCATGAATCCAGTAAGCATAAAGAACTTACCTGGCAGACCAACGTTTGCTACACCGTAGCGGCTACCAATGGAGACCATTGTACCGTGGAAACCTGGTTTGTAAGCTTTTTTAGCAGTGTTCTGAATGTCAGCGGCAATGTTGCCAGCAACAATCGGAGCTGCTTGTTCAGCGTTCTCAACCATTTGTGGTACAGGACGAGTTTCACCTTCAGGAATGTAGAAAATGTTGTCCCCTACTACGTAAACGTTCTTATGATCTACACTTTCCAGGTTCTCATTCGTAACAATCCGTTTGCGGCCTTGTTGTTGTACTTCAAGTCCACCAACGATTTCGGAGCCTTCAACACCAGCAGTCCAAACAATTGTTTGGGAATCGACAACGTTTTTCTCACCAAGTGCAACACTACCATTGCCTACTTCGGTGATTTTAGCGCCAGTCACGATTTCTACGTTCAGCTTACGAAGGCGAGCTTCAGCTTTTTGAATCAGCTTATCTGGAAGGATTGGCAGAATCTTCGGAGCCATATCAGCCACAATCAGTCTTACTTCGGATGGGTCGATAAAGAACTCCTTGCATAATTCCTCGCGTTGTTCAGCCATTTCACCAACTAGCTCGACACCAGTAAAGCCGGCACCGATAATAACGAAGGTTAGCATAGCACGACGTACAGCTGGATTTTTCTCCATAGCCGCTTTGGTATACATATCGCGGATTTGACGTTTCAATGCTACCGCATCATCGTAAGACCAGAAGGAGAAGGTGTTTTCTTCTGCGCCTGGAATGCCGAAGAAGGTTGGTTTGCTACCTGTGCCGATTACAAGGTAATCGTAAGCGTAGGTAGCTTTATCCGATTTAAGTTTTCTGCTTTTGAAATCGATATTGCTGATCTCATCAAGAACAACATCTACTTTAAGGCCCGCAAAAATCTTCTTAAGATCGATCTTGATTGAATCCTCTGGAGCACGGTTCGCGGCAACCTCATGCAGCTCAGTCAATAGAGTGTGATATGGATTCCGGTCGATCAGTGTAATTTCAACATCTTTGTTTTTCTTAAATTTCTTTGCCAGTTTTTTAGCCGTGAGTACGCCGCCGTAGCCGCCGCCCAAAATGACTATTTTCTTCAAGAGAAATTCACCTCATTCGTCTGATTAGCTGCAGAAGGTCCTGCGAAATTATTTCGCGCCTTCGAGTGCTTTTTCTGCAAGTGTAAAATATTCACCAACATGAATACTCACGCCGGAAATTGCATCAGTTTTGCCTTCAGCATCAAGCGTTGGAGCAACACCTTTGTTTTCAAGGAAGTATTTTTCAGCCAAAGCGATTTCTTCATGCCATTCAGCAGAAGCGCCGCCAGCTTTCATACCATATTTACCATCAACGGAGAATTGCTTCTTGTCATCGCCAGCAGCATTCAAACCACTGAATTTAACAGCTACAACATTACCGTTAGCAACAGTCAGGTCAACAGTGGATTTCCAACCGGATTCAGCGTCCATTTCGCCTTCAGCATGGTAGCCTCCGTCTTTATATTGACCAGCTTCTACTGGACCAGCAGCAAGAGCAGCTTGAGCAGCTTTTACAAAGTCAGATACGTGTACGGATACACCAGAGATGGCATCAGTTTTCCCTTCAGCATCAAAAGTTATAGCTGCTGGATCTTGTTTTTCGATCAGGAATTCTTCAGCTTTAGCTGCTTGCTCGTGCCATTCAGAAGAAGCACCGCCAGCTTTCATGCCATATTTACCATCTTCGGAAACTTTTTTCTTCAGGTCGCCTGCAGTGTTAACGTTAAAGGCATCCCAGTCAGCTTTAGTGATCTTTCCACCTTCTACAGTTAAGAGTGCGAAATATTGCCAGCCAGTTTTAGCATCAACGTCAGCAGTACCGTAGTAAACTCCGTCTTTGTACTGTCCAGCTTCAGTTCCAGCGTTACCGGAATTTGTTGCAGGAGCAGTTGTTTCAGCTGGTGCGTTAGTAGGGGCTGCGGCGTTGTCTGTGTTGTTACCACAACCTGCGAGCAATCCAAGGATAAGTGCGCTCGACAAGATAACAGAAGCTTTTTTCATTTCAAATGACCTCCAAAAATATAGTTTAAAATATATATATTAAAATGTAAAACATTTTAATAGTCGAGCGAAGTGATAAAAATCACTTTATAAATGATATTTGTCACTTTAATCTCATACGTTATTACCCATTTGTAACAGTATCTTGACTTATATCGGCATACATTAGGAAAAAATTTAATGATGTTGTTTTATCTCCGATGGCATTCTAGCACATGGACTAGGAAAACCATTGTGAAATAAATCACTTAAAAAATTAAATATTTAATTTATATCTGGATTATATCAAATTTTAAAAGATTTGAATACATATATTTAAAAATATATGTGACAGAATACGACTTAATTTGCGAATGTCTTGAAATGTGGAAAGATTCATAGCGAATGGGGAAGGGTAAGTAAAGGTAACACGGGATAACAATCCTACCCTAATTAATTCAGCTAAGGAGATGAGCTTATAATGGACAACAATGTATTTAAAGGAAAATGGAAACAGCTCAAAGGCGAGGCCAAGAAGCAATGGGGCAAGCTTACAGATGATGATCTTGACGTAATTGACGGTGAAAAGGATAAATTAGTAGGTAAACTACAAGAACGTTATGGACATACGAAAGAAGACGCGGAGAAAGAGTACCAAACCTGGGGACGTTCCTACCGCGATTAATTCATTACTAATGACGTTAATATAAAATTCCAGAAGAAGAGCGCAAATCGCATCTGATTTGCGCTCTTCTTCTGCGTCCATGGGCGTTAGTTATCGAATGGGGCTTTAGTATGGTAGTATTATGAGATGAAAGTTGTAATTTATTTTGCCGAGGTGGGAGTGAATCTATGGGTTATCTTAAAATATTTTTTGGAAATACCGCAATGCTAATAGCTGTAGCCTATTTGGCTAATCTTATATATAAAAACACCATTTCAAATGCAAGTGTAGGAATAAAGAAGGTAAGCTGGGTATTACTGGCCATTTTTGCCGGGTGGATTAGTACTCTTTTTGGATATAGGCTGGGTGAGCATGTGATTTTTGATTTACGTTTTGTGCCACTTATTATATCAACGCTGGCTTATCCGCATCCTTTCATTCTTGTTTTGATCGGTATAGGAACAGGTCTTACACGGTTAACTTTTGGAGTAAATGAGGCGGCGATGGCCGGAACCATTAATCTGTCCATTCTAGGATTTGTTTGTGCTGCGCTTAGCTACTGGGTCAGACGATCTAACTTATGTATGGTGAACAAAGGTTTGATCGTGATTCTAGTCATAAATGTAATGAACGCAATCAACATTATGGTGTTTGGTGTGATCCCCGCCCCAGAGTACATAAAAGAGATTATGCCGATTACTTTCCCTGCCGGATTGATTCTAAGTGTTCTATTCTCCTTAATTATCCGTGACTTTCAATTGGGTCTCTTGCGGAATGGACAGATTGAGCGTGCTAATGAACAGCTGTCTGCTCAGACGGATGAGCTGCATAAGAATAAGATCGAGCTTGAAGAGCGTGCCGATCAGTTAATGATGGCTTCGCAATTTAAATCCGAATTTCTGGCAAATATGTCTCATGAGCTTAGAACGCCACTGAATAGCATTATTAATTTGTCGCAATTAATTGAAGACAATGATAATTCTCTTACGGAAGCAGAAATGAGGGAGTATGCAGCTATTATCCGCCGTTCTGGTGAAGAATTATTGATGATTATTGGCGATATATTAGATCTGTCCAAAGTGGAAGCAGGTCGATTAGATATTATTAATGAAGATTTAAGTGTTAGTGAGATTCCAGAGATTCTGGCTATGCAGTTCGCTGTGACAGCGAAACAAAAAGAACTGGAATTTAATATTGATATGGAAAAAAATGTTCCACAAATGATTCAT
The DNA here is from genome assembly GCF_038008505.1 of Paenibacillus sp. FSL H7-0735. Lineage (NCBI taxonomy): Bacteria > Bacillati > Bacillota > Bacilli > Caryophanales > Paenibacillaceae > Paenibacillus > Paenibacillus sp. FSL H7-0735. Next base: position 623,185 of record NZ_JBBOZH010000001.1, read on the forward strand.
TCCGACCCGCAGCGGATTCAGCAAATCCTGCGCAATTTGCTTTCTAATGCTTTTAAATTTACAAAGTCTGGCCATGTCGCACTCCGTATTCGTCAAGAGGAACGTGGGGAAAGAGCTATTGTGAAGCATTGGATTGTATTTGAGGTAGAAGATAGCGGTATTGGTATTGCACCAGAGAAGCATGCCATGATCTTTGAAGCCTTCCAACAGGCGGATCGAACAATTAGTCGAAAATATGGCGGAACAGGATTAGGGCTTTCTATTAGTAATGATTTGGCCAGACTGCTCGGAGGTTTCATTACTTTAGAAAGTGAGGAAGGTAAAGGGAGCCGTTTTTCGCTTTATTTACCCCTCGAAATCATAGAAGAGTAAGCTCCAATATTATTTGTTAATTTGGCGTATTGACAGTAGATTGATGCGGAGTAGAATGAAGCAAATGCCGCATCAAAGGAGTGTTACCCCTCTCTATGAACAACATGGAAACTAAGCACACAGTTACTAGTTCAAAGCGTGTCCGTAAAACCTCAGTGCATCGCAGAAATTTGCGCATTGCTACCTGGGAAGGTGTGCCATCGACCATTTTCCAGGTACTGCTGCAAGGGCAGTTTCTAACAGGATTCCTACTATATTTAGGAGCCACTTCAAGTCAAATTGGATTTGTGCTAGCGCTTACCACCTTGGTTAATGTGATGCAGATCGGGGTAGCTTTTTTGATTCAGAAGCTGCCAAGCCGCAAATGGGCTATGGTTACTTTTATCGGCCTGCATAGGATACTTTGGAGTTCTACGGGGCTAATTCCGTTTATTTTTCCTAAAGAGTATTGGGTCATGGCTTTTATAGCCTTATATACTACTGCATTTATTGCCAATACGGCGGGTGGTGTGCTGTGGAGCTCTGTGATCAGCGATCTTGTTCCAGCACGTGTACGCGGACGTTATTTTGGGATTCGTAATACGTTCCTGAATGCACTCGGTAGTCTGGTAATGTATGGTGGGGGTATCGTTTTGGATCGTTATCCCGGGAGCCATGGCTTTCTGATTCTTTATATTGTTGTGTGGATCTTCGCGATCTCTAACGTCGTTGTATTCTTTTTTTATCCCGACGTGCCTTTCGAGAAATCGGAAGAACATAAATTTTTGCCGATGTTTAAGAAACCGCTTAAAGATACTTTATTTATGAAGTCTACTTTGTTTCTGGCCGCCTGGTTGCTGCTGCAGAATCTAACTGTTCCGCTATACTCGTATGTCATGTTGCAGTTACTTCATATAAATTATGAAACGTTATCACTACTTAATGTGTCCCAGACTCTTTTTATGATGGCCAGTTTCTACGTTTGGGGCAATCTAAATGCAAAATATAGCAATAAACGTCTGTTGTTCTTTACGTTGCCGATTATTGCCTTGTCCTCTTTAATGTGGGGACTCTTGTCTGTGTTGCCGATGCTGTTGGTGTTGTTTGCCGCTCATATTGTTTTTGGTGTAGGTGTAGGCGGTTTCAACCAGCTGGCGTTTAATTTTATTATTGGAGACACGCCGAAAAAAGAACGGCCTATGTATATGGCGACCTATGCGGCGCTTACGGGTTTATCATCCTTTTTTGGTCCGCTTATCGGGGGACAGTTGTATGAAAAAATTGCGCACTGGCCGCAATGGACCCAAGTATACGGTATGCAGTTGGTAGTGGGAACGCTTATGATCGCTCTTGCATTCCTGCTGGGCCGTCGTATTCTAAAGGACGAATAGAAGTAAAGGGGACTATTCCATGTTAAGGATTGCGTTGGTATTAGGAGCTACTGGATTAGTAGGGAAAGCGGTTACGGAGGAATTGCTGAATCATGAAGGTTGGGGTGAGGTGAGAGTGCTTGTACGGACTCCATTAGCTTTAGAACATCCCAAGCTTAAGCAAATCGTTGTGGATTGGGAGAACCTGGCGGAGTATAGCGATTCGTTCGAAGGCGTTCATTCCATCTTCTGTTGCCTCGGGACTACGATCAAGAAGGCAGGCTCACAAGAGCAGTTCGAACGTGTCGATCTGGATTATCCGCTTGCAGCTGCTGCTATTGCGAGAGATCACGGTGTTAAACAGTTCTTGGTTGTTTCATCCATGGGGGCAGATGCCAAATCGCGCAATTTCTACAGTCGGACTAAGGGTAGAGCAGAGGAAGCGTTAAGCAATATCGGTTTTCAAGGGCTGCATTTGTTTCGGCCTTCCTTGCTGCTGGGTCATCGTGAGGAATTCAGACTGGGAGAACGCGTCGCGGCTAGATTGATGAAAGCACTGGAGTTTGTAATGGTTGGCAAAGCGGCTAAATATCGTGCCATACCTGGTGTAACTGTGGCGAGAGCTATGGTTAACATTGCCTCTGCTGACACGCATGGTTTGCATATCTACACGAATGAAGTAATACATGTGATTGGAAAACGATAAGTTTTTCGGGCTGCTAATAAATTTGCATTACGGTGAGAACAGGACTTACAATGGACAATAAATGATCAGCGTTTAATGGAGAGGGGTAACAAGATGAGTAAAAAACAAGTAGCTACTACAAAAGCACCTGGAGCCATTGGTCCTTATAGTCAAGCCATTACCACCGGTAGTTGGGTATACACTTCAGGACAGCTGGGCCTTAATCCAGAGACAGGGAATTTGGCTGAAGGCGTTCAGGAACAAGCTCGTCAAGCACTTAGCAATGTACAAGCTATTCTTGAGGAGGCTGGTGCATCACTGGATCATGTAGTGAAGACCACTGTATTCCTAAAGGATATGAATGATTTTGCAGCAGTTAATGAGGTTTACAGCACCTTCTTTAAAGAACCTTATCCTGCCCGCAGTGCCATTGAGGTTGCCCGTCTGCCAAAAGATGGCCTTGTTGAGATCGAAGCGGTAGCGCGTAAAAAATAAATATGATTTCGCACTTCTAAATTAATCTACAAAAAAGGCAGGCTCAGAAGGATCACCTTCTGAGCCTGCCTTTTAATAATATCAAAAGGACAATCAGTATCTGCTGTATCTTCTGCGGGGGGTGAGCAATAGCCAAATGCTGTAGAGCAGCAGAAGACCTGCCGTTATTGTGCCCGTCACAAAGACTGCATTAGCCTCTCTATGTTCCAGGGCAATCGCGATGAAAGCCCATACGAAGACCAGAGGATAGATGCTGTCTCGGTTAGGATAGCTGACTAACACCGCAAGCAGTGTCCCCACGCAGAGCATGATCACAGCCCAGGTTATCCCGCTAAGTCCAAATCCATCCCAATGATTTTTCTCTAGAACAACGCTAACATTCACGATAGTAGCCACAGAGATCCAGCCAAGGTATATACTAAAGGGTAGCTTGATCAACCATTTCTCACCTGAAGTAGGATTTGCGATCTGGCGCGATTTGCGATAGATAACAATGATTGAAATTAACATTAACACCATGGCAATCAATGAAAGCTCGATGTATAGATACTGCCAGAGGAAAAGCCAGCTCATATTAAAAACACAGCTCAGGATAAACCAGAACGAAATAACTCGTACAGAATCCCTAGAGCTTGTATAGGAGCGGAATTGATAAATAACGAAACCGGCTAACAATAAATAAATCAGCGACCAAATGGAGAAGGCATAGCCAGCAGGAGTCATGTAAGTCTTATATTTGTCAGAGATCTCTCCTGTACTGTTTCCGCCCAAAGGCAAGGTTACCGCCAGCACATTTACGATAATTACACCCACAAAGAATACGAGGTTCCACCATTTATAAGGATTATAACGTCTCAAATAATTCACTCCCTAGCTTTTTTAATAGGGTGTTGCTTATTTAGAATATACCCCTTTTTGGCACAATTAAGACTATAAAAAGAAAAGAAGTGACTAGTGAGTCATAACATTCTTGGATAGCAGGGCAGTAGTGCGGGGTATTTTAAATGAATCAAATTACTGGGTGTTTCTATATCCTTCAACTTTATTTCATAAAAATCTACAGAAAATATGCAGAAATGTTTTTAAATCAGCGCTTTTTCGTATAAGATGAAGAGATGAAGATTCAAGAAAATATAAGTTTTGTCCTAGTTCTTTATCCTTATATTTACCGCAGGAGCGCATCCCCTCTCTAAAAGAGGAAGAGGCGGCTTCTACTTGTATAGCTTCAAAATTTATTTCTCGCGGAAAAGGTTGCAGTTACCCTTCCTGATGGTGGGGGGCTGGTTCTTTTTTTGCTTGCTTAAAAGACAGGAGATCACCGATGACTAAGCATCTGTATGCAATATGGTTAGGGGACGTTTTATTTTGCTTCTCTGGCGAAACTTCGGAGCCGAAGGTTGACGCTTGGACTCGCGTAGTGAAGCGGATGGAGCTACAGGGAGGAGTGCGTCCTTTTGCAACTGCTGCTCTGCGTCTGGCAGAAGTGAAATATCCGGCTCCCCCTGTAGAGGGGAAGCCAGCCCGGCGCGGATTGCCCGGACGAACGTTCGAAGGGCTCGCCTTGGTTCCTAGCGATGCATTTCAACTGCTTCTGGCATGGGATGAGACGTTATGCCGAGATCAGGGAGTGGAGCCAGGCGGCGAACTGCGTTACTGGGCAGCAGCGGCACGTTTTGCGCTGGAGCTGATGGGTACAGGCGGGATTACGCCGGGAGCCTTGCCACCACGCCCCGTGGGCTCACGTCGCCGCGGCGGAGAACAGGCGGCGACAGTCTGCTGGTCGCCAGCTTTCCGAAAGCAGGAGGACAAAGAGATCTTTTTGCAGCTGGCAGCATCCATGCCTGTTCTTGCACTAGGAACGCATATCGCAGAGGCAGGGGATCTATCCTCTCGCGATGAGGCTGGAGCTTATGTGCTTTACTCCTTTATGCAGGCTGTAATGACTGCTGAGATAAAAAAGGTAATTGCGGGCATTGAAAGTGAGTTAACCCCTTATAAAGCAAATTATCGCCGGGGTTATTCTCCTTTAACTGAACTGTGGTGGAATAGCCTTCTCACTGGAAGCCGAGATATACCCGTGCAAGGAACTCCAGCAGAGGTGACGGACCTTTTGGTCACTGTGAACGAGACCGCTGGTAGCGATGTGCCACATTCAGAGCCAGAGGAAGCGCGGAGCGGGCAGCTGGGTCTTGGGCTACGGCTGGAGCCGCCAGAAGACAATAATGAAGTCTGGCGGTTAACCTTCTGGGCGGAGAATAAGGAAGAAGGGGAATTCTGGTTTCCCGCCAAATCGATCTGGAGCAGTAAGGAACGAGAGTTTACGTTATGGGGGAAACGCTATCGCAATATCCAGCAGCAGCTGCTTATAGCGCTGGGCCGGGCTGCGAAGATATCGCCGGATATCCAGCGCGCTCTTGCTAAGCCTGCGCCTACGGGGGCAGATTTGGAACCAGAACGTCTTTATTTCTTTTTGAAGGAGACGGTGCAGCAGCTGCGCGATCGGGGAATAACGGTGCAGATGCCTTCGCGCTGGAGCCGTGAAGGACGCCGCCGCATTGGCATGAAGATGAAAATGCAGCCAGGCGTGAACGGGGGCGATAGTCCTGCGCCCGCGGCTCTGGGTATGGAAGAGCTGATCTCGTTCCGTATTGAGGCCTCGCTTGGAGAAAGTGCGATTAGTGAGGAAGAACTAAACGCATTAGTAGAGGCTGGCGTACCTTTTGTACGTTTCCGCGGGGAATGGATCGAGATAGATCCTAAAGAAATCCGCCAGGTTCTTAGATATATGAAACGCCATGAAAACGGAGAAATGACTGCCGCGGATTGGATGCGCCTAGAAGCCGAGGATGGTGAAGATCGGCTCTGGAAAGGAATGTCCGTCACTGGGATGGAGACATCCGGGCTGTTGGCATCGCTTATGCGCGGAGATGTATTACGTAATCTTCCGGTGCGTCCCGTACCTGAAGGTCTGCATGGAACTTTAAGACCTTATCAAGAGCGGGGTTATCAGTGGCTGGCCGAGCTCAGTGGTCTGGGTTTTGGGGTATGTCTCGCCGATGATATGGGTCTAGGTAAAACGGTGCAGGTTATCACCTGCCTGCTGGACCGGGCGTTAAGTGCTCCCCCTGAAGAGAAGCAGGAGCCTGTGCTGATTCTCTGCCCAACTTCGCTTCTTGGCAACTGGCAGCGGGAGCTGCAGCGCTTTGCTCCTTCGCTTAATGTACACATACATCATGGTGGACGCCGTGTTCGGGGAGATAGCTTCTTAGAACTGGCAACCAGTCATGATATCGTACTGACGACCTATCACTTGGCAGGGCGTGACAGCGAGGATTTAGCTAATGTTCAGTGGTCAACAGTGGTGCTGGATGAAGCTCAATATATTAAAAATCACCGTACGAAGCAGGCGCAGAGTGTGATGAAGTTATCAGCGCCGCATCGCATAGCTATGACGGGTACTCCGGTAGAGAACAGACTTGGCGAGTTATGGTCTATTTTCCACTTTTTAAACCCGGGCTATTTAGGAACCTATCATTCCTTCCGGCAGCGTTATGTGTCTGGGGAGGGTGGGGAGCGTCTGCGGGAGCTGCATCGCTTGGTATCACCCTTCCTGTTGCGGCGTCTGAAGAGTGATCCGGATATTTCTAAGGATTTACCGGAGAAGCTGGAGTTGAAGTCTTATTGCCCGCTGACCGAGACCCAAGCTGCCCTGTATCAGGGTGTTGTGGATGAAATGCTCGGCGTGATCGGGGAGAGCAGTGGTATGGCTCGCCGTGGACTGGTGTTATCCTCTCTGACGAAGCTGAAGCAGATTTGCGATCATCCTCAGCTATTCCGGAAAGAAGAAGGTCGCAGTCCGCGTAATGAACATTCCGGTAAAATGGAGGTTATGTTCGAGGTGTTGGACAGTATTGCTGAAGTTGGCGAATCTGTGTTGATCTTTACGCAATACGTAGCGATGGGTGAGCTGCTGGTGAGCAAGCTTACTAAGCGTTATGGTACATCGCCATTGTTCCTTCACGGAGGGATTCCAAAACGAGAGCGTGACGAGATGGTGCATGATTTTCAAGAGGGCAAGGGTCCATCCTTCTTCGTGTTATCTCTTAAAGCGGGCGGAGTAGGTTTGAACTTAACCCGGGCCAATCATGTTATTCATTACGATCGCTGGTGGAATCCGGCAGTGGAGAATCAGGCGACAGACCGGGCTTTCCGAATTGGACAGGATAAGAATGTTCAAGTTCATAAGCTGATTTGCCAAGGAACGCTGGAGGAACGTATTGACGAATTAATTGAGCGGAAGAAAAGCCTTTCGGAGCAGGTTGTTGGTTCTGGTGAAACATGGTTGACCGAGATGTCTAATCATGAACTGAAGGAGCTTATTGAACTGCAGGATCAGGATTGGATGTAAGGAAAGATATGAGCAATACGGAGGGATCAAACAATGAGTGAACTGTTAGAGATGCGGCTGGAAGTTGTGCCTGGATTAGTAAAAGCAGCATGGACGACTTCGCCCGGGAAAGTGACGGGAGGGTCACGGGCAAAGGGTGAATGGAATGTCGGTACTTCTGCTGTTCCTCAGGGACAAAGACCGGAGCGACCTCTCTCTCTGAAGGTTCCAGTATGGCATGCTGCCCGTAGAAAAGAAATATTGCGGCGTCTGGCGCTAAGTCCGGATGAGGTATTTGCATTGTTGCAGGGGAGATTAACGGGTGGGCTGGCGGAACTGGATCTTCTGCCTACAGATACAGAGCTGGAGCAGGCCCTCTTTGAGGGTGAAGGGTTAGAGGATCAGGCGGAGACTCTGCAGCTTATAAAAGAACGACTTGCTGAAGAACCGCTGCTGGCGCTTTCTCTGAGAGGATTTACTAAGGGAGAACTCCTGGATGGAATATTTGCCCTTTGGGCTGAAAGTGATATAGCCGCCGATGATTCTGAGACAGAGGCAGCCCCCGTTAGTGAGCTTGCAACGGAATTAGCACGGCTAGAGCGCAAGGGCCCCGCAATTTCCTCTGGAGAATGGCTTGCAGAAGCGGCTGCTGAAGGTTCGCTTCACCAGCCGGGACCGCAGTTCCATGAGATTACGGCTAGGCCATTTCCTTCATCGCCGGTAGTAGCAGCGGTAACGGAAGACTGGGGAGCTTTGCTCCCTCAGACACCTAAGGCGCTAGAAGGCCTAACTTTGATTATGAATCGAGTAGCAGAAGCTGCTGCCCGTCGAGCAAGTAAGGCGTAATTAAACAGCAGTGGAGTGTAAAGAAGTCGCATCCTATCTGAGGAGGCGGCTTCTTTGTGTAAAGCTTCTGTAACCTTTTACTATTAAACTCTGTCTATGATTATAGAATAGAAGGAAATGGAAAAAGGAGGATTTCATTTGAGACTATATGCCGTTTTTGCCCCGATAATCATTGCCGGGTTATTTCTGCAATCCTGCATGGTAAACGATAAGCTTGGTTTAGATTCGAGTATGGGGACAAATACCGCTGAGCTGAAGACGGATATGAATTCTTTGCAGGGGTATCCTGCTAAATTTAGCATGAATGACATAAAGCATGGGTGGGGAATAGACGAGACTGGATTATGGACTACGAACGATGGAGGGAGTAGTTGGTACCATCCGGACAGCAATATCGTTCCTATTCCACAAGAAACAGGCATCTTTGCCGCAGCAAGCTTTTTCCTGAATGCCACAAATGGCTGGATTATAAGTAGTCATGGTATGGGTCAACCTGTCCTGATCTATCATACCTCTGATCAGGGCCAGACCTGGAAGGAGACAAAACTTCCCGTCACGGAGGATTGGGAGCAAGGATACAGTGGCGGATTTATTCATTTTATCGATGTGAATAACGGGTATGTGCTGCTGGATTCAGAACCTGGTCTCGGGATGATGGAGAAATCCTTGTATCGCACGACAGATGGCGGGAACAGCTGGAAGCGAATCGGAAATCTAACGGGGAGTATTAAAGCCTATCCAACAGGGATGACCTTTCAGGATTCCCGGAATGGCTGGATCACCTCCAGCAACCATGGGCAAGAATACATTTTAACGTTCAGAACTTCGGATGGCGGGAAGAGCTGGAAGCCGGAACAATTAAAGAAGCCGGCTGCTATGGCAGCATTTACTTACAGTAATAGTTATCCACCTAAATTCTCAGGCAAAGACAATATGAAAGGCATCCTGCCGCTGGAGATTGTTGACGATGGGATTCGAAGTATGGTGTTTTACACAAGTGATAACGGAGGTAGGACATGGAAGCCGGGCCCTCAATTGCTCGGTACTGAGGCGGTGAGAACAACATGGCTGAACGCTCGGGAAGGTTGGGCCTTGCAGGAGGGTGGTAAACTGGTGGCGACTGTCAACGGGGGTGTAAGCTGGAGGATAATTGCTACTTCGCAGCTATTCACAAAGGCAGAGAATATTCAGTTTGTTACGCCGAAAAACGGTTGGCTGGCGGGTCCTGAATTTCTACAGACCACTACAGATGGTGGCGTTACATGGAAGCCTTTGGTTGGCAAGCCTTGAGGCTGAATACAGCGGAATGCCGGATGTAATGATTAGCCGTTGAGGCTTAGGGACCCAGGGGGCGTTATTCACACATTTACCGCCTATCCAGCATGTTTTCGGACTCCAGTGCAGCTATTTCATATAAAAGGGCACAAATCTGGTGTTTTTTATGTCCATAGCGACTTTGGGGTCCGTTATTATGCAAAATGGAGGATTATTCTGTGAATAAGATCGGCTGTGTCCGATAACACCTTGCTTCGGCGGCGAAGGGTATCGATCAAACGGCCTAATCGATTAAAAAGAAGGGGGTGTCCCAGCAGCCATTGTCATGGCTTATGAGACATCCCCTTAATTTTTGAGAAATGTAGAAATATGAAAGCTTAAACCTGCCCGCCGGCAGGGGATTCCCCTTCTGCAAGTTCCAGAATCTCACGGCGCAGGCGCAACATTTTTTGATCCAGTTCATCGGCGGCGCGTGCGGCATCCTTCAATTCCTCAGCAACATGCGAAGGGAGCTGTTTATCGAATTTATAATACAGAATATGTTCCATACTTGCCCAGAAGTCCATGGCTAGGGTTCGCAGCTGTATTTCTGCTTTGACCCAGCGTGTTCCTTCCAGCAGGACGAGCGGAATGGCGACGATAAGATGCAGGCTTTGATACCCATTCGGCTTGGGATGGGCTATATAATCTTTGATCTCCAATACGCGAATGTCTTCGCGTGTGCTGAGGTGATCAACCAGACGGTAAATATCTTTAACAAAAGCACATACAATCCGCATACCTGCAATATCGTGAATGTGCTGCTCCATATTTTCCAAGTTGAACTCGAAACCTTTGCGCTCCATCTTTTGCAGGATGCTCTTGGGTTCTTTAATTCGGCATTTAACATGTTCGATGGGACTGAAGCCGTCACGGACCTGCCATTCCGTTTTGATCACATCGATTTTATTCTCAAGATCATTTAGTGCATGGCGATAGAGTGCTGGCAGAGACTTAAACTCATTGATAAGATTTGTGAAATCCTCGTTATCCTGCCAATGTTGCAGATCCTTAACGTGTACCTGCATCTGTTTTAGCGTAAGCTGTGTGCTGTCATGTTCTTCCACTGAAACTCTCCCAATTTCGTTATTTGTGATTAATTCTATTTTAACCGATGTAGAACCCCTGACGCAAAATAACGTCTGAAATCAGTGAAAATAAGAATTTATAGGAACATTCTCCGCTAAATCGCGTATTAAAGCACATTAATGAATCTGTTCGATACATTTGGTATGATAGAATCACGTATCGCTGGAGAGGGAGGAACTGTAATGAGTTTTATGAAACGAATCAAAGATAGTGCGAGCCGGGTTACTGAAAAAGCACAAAGCTCTGTTGAGATTGGCAAGCTGAACGGGCTTATTTCCGATATTGAACGTGAGATGGAAGTGGAATTCACGAAAATGGGCAGGCTTTTTTATGAAGGGTATCGCACTAAGGATATGTCGGTAGCTGAAGGCAAAATGGTAGAGCTGGCACGGACCTGTTCCAAACTTCAGGAAAAAATCGAAGTCCAACGCGCAAGGATTGCTGAACTGAAAAATGAACGGTTATGTTCTTGCGGCAATGTTGTGGCGCTCGATGCAAACTTTTGTCCAAAGTGTGGAAGTAAGCTGGAGGAGCTAACCACTTCAAGAAAGATTCCTTCACCGCCCGTATTCGTCAAAACTGTGGATGAGGACGAAGAGGATGAGGATCAATACTATGGTGCAGATGAGCTAACGGATGAAGAGAAGGAGATTGCAATGAAGCTCCATCCGCAAAGTATGGTGTATTCTGAGATCCTGCCTTCAGAGGATGATGAGCTGCCATTGGAGGAATATGCGGCGAACGAACATGACATTGAACGGGATCGCAGACATGCTGATCAGCTGGAACGGGAAAGACAAAGACAGCTTGAGCTGGATCGTCGCATCCGCGATTGGAATGCGAATGAACATCAGGAGGAGTCCGCAGTCACCCAGGACAGTGGTGTACGTGATATGATTAAGTGTCAAATCTGTCGGAATGAATTGCCAAAGGGCTCCTTATGGTGCCCGCGTTGTGGATCGGAGCAAATATAGTACAGATATCAGTCAGCTTAGGGCTTAGGGGGACAACAAGATGGAACAGCTGCTGCTGCATCTGCGCAATCTGGGCTTCACGGAGATGGAGTCCAAAATCATGGTCGAGCTTGCGACTAAAGGTCAGGCTTCTGGCTATGAGGTTGCCAAACAGCTCGGAGTTTCAAGATCAAATGTGTATGCGGCGCTTCAGCGCCTAACACAGCAGGGATATGTACGATGTGGTGAAGGAGAGCCTGCGCGGTATAGTGTTCTCAATCCAGAGGAGCTGGCGACGATGATCTCGGGAAGAGTTCAAGCTTCGCTGGCTTATATGGAAAGTGAGATGCCTCGCGGGGGGCCTGTTAGTCCTTCTTTTTATAATGTAGAGGGCGACCGCAATGTAATGGGGGCGCTGATTCGCCAGCTTAACATGGCAGAGCAGGAGATTGTAGTGGATATGTGGCGCGAGGAAGCGTCGCTTCTGCGGAGCGAACTTGAACAGGCCGAACTGCGTGGCGTTAGGCTTTTATGGGCTTTTGACGGTGGCAATGCTGCTGCTGCCTCTTACCCGGTATGGCCGTCATTCGGAAAAGATTCGCAGCGGGCGGATGGACGGAAGTTCTCATTTGTGATCGACCGGAGCTGGTGTATGCTGGGGATGCGTTATGATGATGGATCCGCACAAGCAGTGGTAACAGAGCACCCGGTGTTAGTGGAGCTGCTGTTGAATCATTTTACACAGGAAATGGTCTTATTCGAGCTGGAGCAGGATATGGGCGCAGAATTAGTAGAGCGTTATGGAGAACGTTACAGCAAAATTCATAGCAAATATGTTATGTATGATCAAGGCGATGATGGGGAAGAACAGGCGCAGTAGTTATTATCATAGGGAGGTGAGAAGCATGGAATGTATCGTTCATTTTGAAGTGGTGCACAATGATGGTCCTAAGAAATTGCGTGGACTATTGTTTCTGGATAAGGGAGCATCTCCTGGAGAAGCAGAACTGGTCGAAATGTTTAAGGATATGAATTTTAACGTGAGACTGGAAGACCGCGAGAAATTGATTTTTAAACCGGTAAATCCGGGAGATTTCTTGGAGATTCGAATTACGGGTTATGATAACGGTCAGGAAAAGAGCAAGGATGATCATAATTTAAAATCGATCGTTGGAAATTTATTGCCTCAGAAGCCGACAGGCCTGTAATGTGGGGAGAATGGATTTAATGATGGGAGAAGGAGGAGCACTATGGAGCTGTTGAGACAAAAGGTATTGAAAGAAGGTATTGTACTCGGGCAAGGAGTGCTCAAGGTGGATTCTTTTCTGAATCATCAGATGGACCCCTTCCTGATGCGCGAGGTTGGCCGTGAGTTTATCCGCCGGTTCGCTGGCGAAGAAATTACGAAGGTGCTGACTATAGAATCCTCGGGAATCGCTCCGGGGATTATGACAGCATTAGAGCTGGAGGTTCCATTGATTTTTGCCCGTAAGCAGAAATCGCTGACGCTGACAGAAGACATTTACGTGGAGAAGGTATACTCCTTCACGAAGAAAGAAACGAATGAAATTACCGTTTCGAAGAAATTCATTGCTCCCGGAGAACGGGTGCTGATTGTTGATGATTTCTTGGCGAATGGTGAAGCCGCCTTCGGACTTGCCCGTATTGTTGAGCAGGCGGGCGGAAGTGTGGTTGGAATTGGCATTGTGATCGAAAAAGCGTTCCAGCCAGGGAATCGGCTGCTGCAGGAAGCGGGATATCGCGTAGAATCACTCGTGCGTATCGCTTCGCTGGAGGACGGAAGAGTCACTTTCGTGGAAGACGAGGAAGAGCATCTTGTTTGAGTCTTTTGGAATGAATTCTCAGTCAAAAGCTATAGGATATACAAAACAGCAAGCGAACTGGTTACGAACCAGTCGCTTGCTGTTTTTTGTGTGTATGGTATGCACGGGTCAGGTTACCCGTTGCTGCCGCATGCCGCTGCAGTGTCGACGGGCAGCTGTACGCTGTCCGCCGCCAGCGGCGATAGCACCCGCAGCGCCCCCGGCTCGCAGCGAACGGCCAGCGGCCCTTTGCCCAGGCTCTCGCCGTCGCCGATCGCAGGCCGGGCCTCGGCAAAGCCTACGGCTACGCTACGTCCGCGCAGCATAGACACGAAGGGCAACGCCACATGCTTGCCCTTCAGTACCGTAGGGAACAGCCGCAGCAGCTGCCCGCGGCTGCACCCGTGCACGACGCAGACGTCGAGCTGGCCGTCATCGGCCTTTGCCTGCGGGCAGATCAAAAGCCCGCCGCCGTAGCTGGGCAGGTTGCAGATCGAGACCAGCCATGCCTTCTCGAAGGCATGCTCCGTGCCGTCGCAGACTACGCTTACCCGGCAGGGCTTGAACGTCATCAGCGTATGCAATATGCCGATGATATACGCCAGCTGGCCTGCTCCAATGGCATTGCACAGCCGTTTGTAACGGCTGGCATTCACATTCTCGGCCACCTGAGCATCAAAGCCGTTGGCAACGGCTGTTACGGTCAGTCCGTTTGCTCCTGAAAGCAGGTCTGCTTCGATATACCGCTCACTAAGGGCGGCCTCCAGCGCGGCTTCTATCGAAAGCGGGATGCCGAACCCCCGGGCGGTGTCGTTGCCGGAGCCGGCAGGAATTACGCCCATGGGGATATCTTTACCGCAAAGTGCACCCAAAATGCTATGGAGCGTGCCGTCACCACCGATTACAATCACAGCTTTCCAATCCTCGCGATGCTTTAGTGTATTTAAAACAAGGGCTTCTGCACCCTCTACGCTGTGCGTAAACAAGGACATGAAAGGCAGCGAACGCTCCTTCATGAGCGCCTCTACAGTATGCCAGGTCCGGCCGCCTGCTCCCCCGCCGGAACGCGGGTTTATGATAAATAGATACATATAATTTCCTCCAGCCTGTAGAATTCCATTGATGCCCTTTCTACATTGTAAGGAGTGGATGGGCAAAAGGGAATACTTTTCAGCGATCAGAAGGGGCTGCTTTTTGGGGGATTACAGATGGCGAATCTGACTTTCTGCGATATCACCTGCCCAAGGGAGTTTGTACCACCTGCCACTTAAGGCATGGTAGATCATTAATAGCCACAATCCAAAGCTGCAGAGAGAGACGAGGGCACTCATCAAGGGACCGAGGAAAGGGACCAATCCGGTTAGAACGTGGAGGATCATCAGCACTCCGAAGGTGATCAGTGATTGCAGTGAATGGAACAGCACAAAACGGCTGCGTTTCTCCAATGCGAGAAATACGACGCCGCCGAGAAAAGGGAAAAAGTAACACAACGCGCCCGCTATATTATCGGGCAATCCGGTAGATGATTTAAAAGGGGACAATAGGCTCACTCTCCTTCTGCTTGGAGAAGAAGGGGCTTGATTGTTCGAATCCTTCTTCCTTACAAGCCTATGACTTGTCAGGAAAAAGTATGTTTAGCTCATTGAAGGGAGAACATACTTTTCAAGCAGCTTGCGTGGGTTCTTCCAGTTGTTTGTCTTGCTCTCTGCTGTAAAGACCACGACAGTATCCAGATTGGGGAAGAGCAGAATCTGCTGCCCGCCATGCCCGTGGGCGAGTTTGTAGGGCTGCCCGCTCATCGTACCGATCCAAAACTGATATCCGTAATCACCAAACGCTGGATATCCCTTAGTTTGAGCGGTAAGTGCATCCTGCAACCAATGCTCTGGGATGATTTGCTGCTCTGCAAACACTCCATTATTCAGCAGGCAGATTCCGAATTTAGCCATATCCCGAGAGGTTAAGTGCAAGCCGATATGGCCCATGCTATGTCCTTCGGGACTAGGTAACCAAGCGGTATTAGCCATTCGGAGTGGAGTAAATAAATGCTGTGCTGCATAGGAAAATGCATCAAGACCTGTAGATTCACTAATCATCATCGAGATTAGATGTGAGTCGATGCTTCGATATTGGAACTGGCCGATATGTTCTGGAATAATGTTCAAGCTAAGGCCAAAGGAACCCCAGCGGCGGCTGCGATGGAGGTTCCGGACGAGAGGTTCACCGAGCTTCTTCCCTGTGATCCAGCTAAAGCCGGAAGTCATGGTAAGAAGATGACGGAGTGTGATTTTTGAGAGATGTGGGGAGTGAAGGTATGGAATATGCTTGTGAAGTACCTCAGATACAGAAATATGGAGATCAGGCATCTCGCCACGGTCGATAGCGATTCCCGTAAGGACACTGACAAAACTTTTGGTAGCAGAACGGAGATCATTTAATGCTCCAGCATGATGGTCGTTATAATAACGTTCGAAGATAAGGTTGCCATGGCGCACAATAAGTATGCTATGCATCTTGGGATATTCTTTTAGGATAGCTTGATGGGCTTGTTCAAGACCCTCCCGGCGTGTAGCTGTGTCCTCTGGCGTTGCGGTAGTCATTACGGGAATTACAGGCTGGGCCATAACGATCTCCTTCTCATTTGTTGATAAATGCAGTTTCACTTGCTGTATTGGTTATTGTATTTTAACCAGTTTGGAGACATATGACTTACGAAGAGAGTTGTAAAAAAATAATATTTTCCAAATAGTACATTTTACAAGGAAAGGTGGAAGTTAATCCGGAATATGATACAATATAACGATAAGGCCCGAAAGGAGTGATTCAGTAAGTGGCTCTTCGGGTAATAAAAGTGTCAAGGAGCTATCGTTCATCAGGCGTCCTTACTCTCAGCCCAAATCACGACGAACCTGCTTCACCGGCAAGGCGGTGTTTCAAAGGCTAGACATAGCTTTAGATTCCACGTTTTGACGGATAGTGCAAGCCACGTATGTGTAATGGATACTTCACTTGCATTCGAGGTTACGGCGTACTTTTCATCATGCATTCTCTACAACGGAGCATTCATTTTCAATGTTTTGGGAGGGAACTGATCATGGCAAGTAAAGGTCATAACGAAGTCAAGGAAAGTCTACGGGAAATGACACGCATTTTCCGGCCCAAAGATCCCAAGAAATTCGTAAAGGAGTACGTCCGAAAGTATCGGATTACAGGAGGCTATGAAGAGGAACTGACCATGGTCGTGGAACACGAGTTGGTACGGATGAATTCATCCGTCTCCTAGCTAACAGATACGTTTGTCACTTGCTTAACTTTAGACATCATTTTGAGTAATAACATCCACGAGGATTCTTATAAACCGTGCCCGAGCAACTTTTGTTGCTGGAATCGGTTTTTTTTGTATGCCCATTTACGAATAAGGAAAAGTCTTCCTCATAGAATAGTCAAATGAATTAATAGACACATTTTAAAGTGTATGCGCTTTCTTTATTATTTTTATTTGTTTGCGTTTTCATAAAATGCCATCAAATCCAGATGGGACAAGGGTTTATTGTGTCGAAAATTACAATGTGAACTAGTTGTGAACGATTGACAAAACTTTCCCTTAAACTTATATTAATAGTGATTGTTATAATTGACAGAAAAAAACAGGAATCTACGAAATCGGGAAAAGCGGGGTAGATCAATGATGAAAACGTGGCAGGCTGTAAAGCGACTCCTTCCCATGACCGCTATGTTTGGACTCTTTCTTGCCGGGTGCGGTCGTGAGGACTTGTCAGTACTCAGACCACAGGGACCTGCAGCAGACAGATCTTACGGATTAATGGAGCTGTCGATCAGCATTATGATCGTGGTGCTGCTGATTGTCTTTACGATTGCAGCTTATGTACTGATCCGCTTCCGCAGAAGACCGGGTCAGAATGAAATCCCTGAGCAGGTTGAGGGCAGCATTAAACTTGAGATTCTCTGGACAGTTATTCCGCTTATCCTTGTTGTAGTACTGGCCGTGCCAACGGTGAAAGCAGTGTTTGCCGCTGGAGATGATCATTCCAATGACAAGAATGCGATCAAGGTTAAAGTAACCGGCCACCAATACTGGTGGGAGTTTGAGTATACCGATTATAAGGTAACTACAGCACAGGATCTGATTATTCCGGTGGGCAAAGATATCGCCTTTGAACTGGAAACTAAAGATGTGCTGCACTCCTTCTGGGTCCCTTCTCTTTCCGGTAAAATCGATACCAACCCAGCTGGAACGATTAACCGCTTTAGCTTTAGTGCGCCTAATGAAGGCGTTTACCGTGGGAAATGTGCGGAGCTATGTGGGCCTTCTCATGGATTGATGGAATTTAAGGTGAAATCAGTTAGTGAACAGGAATTTCAGAAGTGGATTGATTCGATGAAAACGCCTGTCGCTGTGCTGCCGGAGGATCCTGCTTTAGCTGAGAAGTTCAAAGCGGCATGTCTGACTTGCCACGCTGTAGGCGATCAAGGGATTAATAATGCGCCGAACTTGACCGGAATTGGTTCTCGGGAGTCGATTGCTGGAATTCTGCTCAACGACGACACAAGGGAAGATGGTGCGCCGATTGAAGAGAATCTCAAAACCTGGCTGCACGACCCGCAATCCGTAAAACCAGGCAATCTGATGCCTAACCCCAAAGATCTGGGCCTGAGTGATGCTGAGATTGATGGCATTGCAGAGTATCTGGCCAACTATAAGCTGGACTAATGCCTTAGCCTAAAGGCGGGCGGAACTTTCGAAAAGGGGGGACGAACTTTGGCTCAAGCAGCGCATACCTTGAATTCATCCAAGCCTCTGGGGCACGGCCACAGTGTGAAGCGCCATACAGGACTTATGGATTGGCTAACAACCGTCGATCACAAAAAAATCGCGATTTTGTACCTATGGGCCGGAGGATTATTTTTTGGCATCGGGGGAATTGAAGCGCTTCTGATTCGCTGGCAGCTCATCAAGCCGATGAATAACTTTTTGGATGCACAAACGTTTAATGAACTCATAACCATGCATGGTACGACGATGATCTTCCTCGGCGTCATGCCAGTCATCTTCGCACTCATGAATGCCGTCATTCCGCTACAGATCGGTGCACGTGACGTAGCCTTTCCTTTTCTAAATGCACTTGGTTTCTGGACCTTCCTGTTCGGCGGGATTCTACTGAATCTTAGCTGGGTTATGGGTGGCGCTCCTGACGCCGGGTGGACCGCCTACACCCCACTATCTACGAGTACATACAGCACTACACACGGTGTAGACTTCTATACGATCGGCTTACAAATTGCCGGATTAGGGACCCTCATCGGGGGGATTAACTTTCTAGCCACGATCATTACGATGCGTGCACCGGGAATGACCTATATGCGGATGCCGATGTTCGCCTGGACCACATTTATCACTTCCGCCATTATTTTGTTTGCTTTTCCAGCAATAACAGTAGGTTTAGTACTGTTGACATTCGACCGGATTCTCGGAGCCAATTTCTTCGAAGTTGGAGCCGGAGGAAGTCCAGTGCTATGGCAGCATATCTTCTGGATATTTGGTCATCCGGAAGTTTACATTCTCATTCTGCCTGCCTTCGGGATTATTTCCGAGGTCATCCCAACCTTTTCGCGTAAAAGACTGTTCGGATATAGCTCCATGGTGTTTGCAACCATCTTGATCGCCTTTTTAGGCTTCATGGTCTGGGCTCACCACATGTTCACAACTGGACTTGGACCTGTAGCTAACGCGTTGTTCTCCGTATCAACGATGTTAATTGCGGTTCCTACCGGGATTAAAATTTTTAACTGGTTGTTCACGATGTGGGGCGGGCAAGTACGTTTCACAACCCCTAACCTGTTCGCTGTTGGATTTATTCCTACCTTCACTATGGGGGGAGTAACTGGAGTGATGCTGGCGTCCGCACCTGCTGACTTTCAGTTCCATGATACGTATTTTGTCGTAGCGCATTTCCACTATGTTATTGTTGGTGGCTTGGTGCTTGGCCTGTTCGCAGGTCTGCACTACTGGTGGCCGAAGATGTTCGGACGGATGCTGAGTGAGAAGCTGGGCAAGTGGACTTTCTGGACGTTTATCATCGGATTCCATCTGACCTTCTTTGTACAGCATTTCCTTGGGCTTATGGGGATGCAGCGCCGCGTATTTACTTATTTACCTAATCAGCAATTTGATTTCCTGAATCTAGTCAGTACCATCGGTGCAGGACTTATGGGTGTCGGTATGATTATTTTCTTGGTGAACATCTTCCTGACTTCCAGAAAACCAGCGGATGCAAGCAATGATCCGTGGGAGGATGGACGTACATTGGAATGGACCATTCCTTCACCGCCGCCAGAATATAACTTCAAGCAAACACCTCTTATTCGGGGGATTGATGCCTTCTGGAAAGAAAAAGTAGCAGGGAATAAAGGCATGACACCAGCAGAGCCGGTGGGCTCAATTCATATGCCGTCGGCAACGATTTTACCGTTTACGATGTCTATCGGAATTTTTATCGCTGGGCTTGGCTTTATGTTTAGCCGTGATGAATTCGGCAATGCTTTTATGAGCTTCCTGTTTAATAATTATATCGTTACAGCCATCGGTCTTATTATTACATTTGGATCCATGCTGATGCGTTCGCTGTATGATGATCACGGATGGCATATTGAACCTGAAGAGCTGGAAGGAAGTGAGCGGACATGACAACGGCACATGCAGAAGCTTCTAAGGATACCTTTCCGCACGAGCCGGAAAAAGCTACGCTCGAAGGACGCAACAAGGTTCTTGCCTTTTGGTTGTTTCTAGGCGGCGAAGCGGTATTGTTCGGCACGTTGTTCGCTACTTTCCTCGCACTGCGTAATCAGACGAATGAGGGGCCTTCGGCGAATGAGCTGTTTCACCTGCCGCTAGTAGCCGCTGCAACATTCATCCTGCTGGTTAGCAGTCTGACAAGTGTATTCGCTATTCAAGCGATGCACAGAAATCGGCCGGCTCTGCTACGAAATTGGCTTTTAGTGACTGTAGTCTTAGGTTTAGGTTTCCTGGTTTTGGAGATCTATGAGTTTACTCAATATGTAAGACACGAAGAATTCGGAATGACCACAAGTGCATTCAGCTCGGCATTCTACACACTGGTAGGATTTCATGGTGCGCACGTAGCCTTCGGGATCGCTTGGATCTCCATCTTGATCGGGCAGCTCGCCCGCAAGGGGTTAACGGTAATTACTGCACCAAAAGTGTATGTGTCAGCCATGTACTGGCATTTTATCGATGTGGTATGGGTCTTCATCTTTACGGTTGTATACCTACTCGGAAAGGTGGGCTAGGCACTATGACGACGGATCAGCATATGCCAGATAGCGGCGGGTATAAGCAACGTCATCGGCATGAAGGACCACAGAAACATATTGTTGTCTTTATTTTCTCCATTGTCTTAACATTGATTGCTTTCGCCGCTGTTGCGGCTGGGGGAGTAAATGCAACCTTTGCGATTATTTTGCTGCTGGTAATGGCTGTTCTTCAGGTGATTGTACAGATGGGCTTCTGGATGCACCTAAAAGATAAAGGGCATCTTCTGCCGATTCTCTTCATGCTGGGCGGCTTCTTTATCGCTGGGACCTGTATTGTTATGTCGCTGTATTGGGTTTGGTGGAACTAACGGACAATAATGAAAGAGGTGGGCTGCGATGCCCCCTCTTTTTGATGTTTAGATATAAGAATTCCTGCGCTAGGAGGTTGGGATTATGCTGGGATTAGAATACTTTAGCTTTGCTGAACTATGGAGTCCGCTTTTTCTAGCGGTAATGCTGCTGCTGACAGCAGGTTATTTTGTGTGGATTGGTCCGATTGCTGGGCGTTATGCCGATTCAGTTACGGTGCCATTTTGGCGTAGAGCGTTATTTGTCTGTGGGATGCTTGCCCTTTATCTGGCACAAGGAGGACCCATTAGCCTTTTAGGGCATATGATGTTTTCCTTCCACATGGTCAGTATGGCCTTGTCTTATCTGGTAGCGGTGCCGCTGATTATGCTTGGAATTCCAGATTTTATCTGGCGCAGGATACTAAAGGTGAATCCGCTTCGGCGGTTATCTTTTTTAGCTCATCCAGTGGTCGCTGCCCTATTGTTTAACGGACTTTTTTCCTTGTACCATATTCCTGTTATTCATGATTATGTGATGTTGCATTTTACTGTTCATCGTATTTATTACATTATTTTGTTCCTGACCTCTGCTTTAATGTGGTGGACGCTGATTAATCCGCTGCCGGAACATCGTATGGCTAGTGGGCTTGGGAAGATTGGGTTTATTTTTCTGAACATGGTATTGCTGACGCCAGCTTGCGGGCTGATTATATTTGCCGATCATCCGCTCTACGCCACTTACAGTGATCCAGAGACTTGGGCGCGTGCTATGGGCTATTGTATCTCGGGTGACCCCACTGTTTTACTTCAGAATTTTGGAG
The DNA here is from genome assembly GCF_038008505.1 of Paenibacillus sp. FSL H7-0735. NCBI lineage: Bacteria > Bacillati > Bacillota > Bacilli > Caryophanales > Paenibacillaceae > Paenibacillus > Paenibacillus sp. FSL H7-0735. The sequence goes on from NZ_JBBOZH010000001.1 coordinate 644,962, forward strand.
GTCCTGCATTCTTTGAAGTGATGTCGCCGAAGGTGGATCAACAGGTGGGAGGCATCGCGATGAAGTTCATTCAGGAATTTATTTTTGCCTCTATGCTTGCTTATGTGTTCTATCATTGGTATAAAAAAGAGAACGGACAAGACGACGATGAATTGTCGACGCCATCCTCAACACTTCAGGAGAGCAACTTGAACCGTGCATAACTGGTAGACTGCCGAGGGGGAGAATCATGGATATTTTCACAGTGTTCCCGACTATTAGTACGTCATTCATCGTGCTCAGCGCGGTGCTGGTGGCTATAGGTTGGTGGCTCATTATCAAGGGCAAACGCGAGGCGCATAAGAAAACGATGATTGCTGCCGCTATCGCTGCGCTGCTGTTTTTTATTGTTTACGTATCGAGAACGTTGTTTGTGGGGAATACCTCATGGGGCGGTCCGGATGAACTGAAGACGATTTATCAAGTGTTTCTGATCTTCCATATCGTCCTGGCAACCGTAGCTGCGGTATTCGGACTTACTACGTTAACTCTTGGTTTCAAGGCGAAGTATTCCAAGCACCGTAAGTGGGGCAGAGTGACATCGATAATTTGGTTTATCACAGCGATTACAGGCGTTATGGTGTACGTGCTGTTGTATGTTTTGTATCCAGGTGGACACACCAAGCCGGTGTGGGAAGTTATTTTGGGTGCGTAAAATAAGTGCTTGAATAGAGCACAGAGTTTAGTGCGTTGAGCGAATGAAGAGTATTAGAGAGTAGAACCGTAAATAGTTATGAAATAAGCCTATATATCTGTCTGTTCCTGAGTAGGGATTGCGGGTAATGGGCTTATTTTCATTTGTGGAGTTTCGGGGATCTGTCCTGAAATTGAACGAAGCTAGCTCGAAAAAGACGCAATCAGGGAAAACCTCCCTGAAAATGAACGAAATTAGCTAAAAAAGGCCATAATTAGGGAAATCCTCCCTAAAATTGAATGGAATTAACCCAATAACAGAGTAATAGCTGAATTTTTAGGGAGGAATTCCCTAAAAGCTCGTAATCTAAGCTCTATTTGGCTGATTTTAGGGAGTTTTTCCCTAATGTTTCTATTCCGTCCGGCAGTCGCCCATATCCCACACCTGAAACTGCACTAGCAGCCGAAACGGTATCCCGCACCCAAACCGCACCATCCGCCATACCCGCATCACACAATCGGAACTGCACCATTCGCCGCACACGCATCATACCCCCGAATCAGCACCACAGCCGCACTAGCACCCTAACCCGAACCAGTATCTGCTCCGCCACCCGCCTCTCTCAACGCACATCACACCAACACGTTGCATAGAAGCAGAGAGTGAGCTCTTACTAATTCATTCCACTGAATGAATTATCTAATAAACTCAATTATCCCAGTTACATTCGCCCCGTAGCATTCTGCCTCAATTCCCCCTCATTGTAGTTAATCTCAATAAATAAGCGGTACCTAACGTCTGAGAGTATCTCCATAAACTTGAAGTATGAGGTTGCCCAAACCTCCTATTTCTTTTGAATAATTTCCAGTTACAGGATTGACAATAAAAAACCAAGGTCATATACTGTGTATATAGATATATACAGTAAGCACAGGGATATGAACACCTGCTTCTGCTAGACGCTGAAGACATTGTAAAGCGAGGTTAGCATTAATGAGAACATTAAAAGATTCATGGTTTATGTTGCGCTCTGATTTTCGCGGAGACAAATTAAAAATATTAGGGACCCTCGTAATAACAGTTGTTTTTATGAGTTATCTTGGTGGACTGACTAGCCTGATAGCAAATGATGTACTAGGTGAGCAGGATCGGACGATGCTAGCGGATTTCTTATTTCTCTCCTTTATCCCCTTATTGGGATTAACATTCTCTCGCCGCTCCATGAAATATTGGAGTGAAGACTCTTACACAAAAATGTTGGTTTACTTACGGACTTTACCGATTCCAGCTGCAGTAATATTATCGCGGAGGAAACTTCAGGGTGTGGGCTCCTTTACACTAAATGGTACGTTATTCTTCGGTATTATTTACTTGTTAGGAGAGAATTTCCGGACAGAACTGGCGGTTCCTTCGTATATAGCTTTTGCGATTACTTGGCTCGGCTTCGGATTCATGGTCTCGGGTCTATATATTTTTATTGAATATCTTTTTAGCGGCAAAGCTTATCTATGGCTAACATTGCTTATCGTAGTTTTATCGTGGGCAACATCGTTCCTAGTTACACTGGGCGGAGGCAGTTTGTTCTTATACAGTATCTCCTATTCCAAGGAGTGGGGGTTGTTATCTCCGATCATGTGGGGGTCACTTCTGCTGGGGACAATATCTGTGCAATTATTCTCTAAATGGACTATACATCGGCTGAAAAGTCGCAATCTCGTATAAAAAATCGGAAATGGCAAGGACTGCGCTCTAGCACGCTAGAGTGGAAGGCGAGGTGTAAATAATGTGGATACCGGTACAAATCAACGAAAATAGTGCAGAGCCCCTCTATCATCAAATAGAGACTCAGCTTAGATCATTAATCATTAGCGGAGTCATTACAGAAGGTACGCTGCTGCCCTCAATTCGTGAGTTCGCAGGAGATCTGAAATGCAGTGTAATTACCGTGCGGCGGGTATATCAGGATCTGGAGAACGAAGGTTTGCTGCGAACGCGACAAGGAACAGGTACCTTTGTATCCCATGTAGGTGACGGAGCAATGGAAGAATATAAACGGGAAACGGTTGGCAAAGCACTTGAAAGTGCAGTGGATATCGGCCGATCGGTACATTGCAGCAAGGATGAACTTGAACAGATTTTTATGGAGATTGTAGAACGCAAGTATAGAGAAAAGGATTGAGAGGGGGGCGCTTACTCATATGGTACAGATGGCTATAGAATTGCGGAATGTACTTAAACGGCGGCGAAACAAGACGATAGGGCCGCTGACCCTGAATATGCCTAAAGGATATATTACAGCTTTGGTAGGTCAGAATGGTTCCGGCAAAAGCACACTGCTGAATCTGCTGATGCAGCTGACTAATCCAGAGGAAGGCGAGATATATTGGTTTGAGAACAGGTATGATAGCGGGTTGTCTCTGGAGCTTCGCCAGACCATTGCCTATGTTCCTGAAACGTCAATTACTGAGGAGAACCACTGGAATGCAGAGGAGGCAGCTCGATTTCGGAAGTATTGGTATCCAAATTGGGACGATCAATATTTTCAGGAGCTGATGGATCGCTTGGAGGTTCCGTATCATATGAGACTTTCGAAGATGTCTAAAGGGGAGCGTCGGAAATTCGAAATTGCTGCAGCACTTGCGGCGCGGCCAAGTCTGCTGCTATTGGATGAACCTTCATCAGGTCTTGATCCTTTTGCCTGGAAGATTATGATCGAGACACTTCGTAAATATATGGATGAGAACAACGCAACGATCATCATCTCCACACACATTGTGGATGAGGTGCGGCGGCTGGCGGATTATATCGTCCTTATGCATCGGGGAGAACTGCTGGGCATGGCTGAAAAAGACAGTCTGTTCGGTGCTTGGACCGAGGTTTGGGTGAATGCTGCGGATGAAGAGGAGCTTGCGGAGTTATCGGCTGAGTTGCCAGGAGGCTTGCACTTTACAATGGATACACCGGGTGTAGCTTCTTTTATCATAGAACAATTTTCTGAAAACGAGAAACGCATTCATAACTTGGGCGTAAAGGTTATCAAGAGCCGCAGTTTGGAACTGGACGAAATATTAAGTTTATGGACACAGGGTCATCGTCCTATTCTAATTGACCACAAGAGAGGGGACTAGAGAAATGGAAGCCTTAAAGCTGGAAAGTGTAGTTAAGCAATATGGAGAAAAAACCGCAGTAAACGGAATTAACCTAACTGTAGGTAAAGGGGAAATTTACGGATTACTGGGGGCGAACGGCGCGGGAAAAACAACCACGATGCGTATGGTACTCGGCCTAATCTACCCTGATGAGGGCAAAATTTTGTATAACGGGAAGCCTTTCAACAGTGAACTGCAGCAACTTATGGGTTATCTGCCCGAAGAACGCGGGCTATATCCTAAGGTGAAGATCAGCGATCAAATCGTTTACTTAGCCCGCCTGCGTGGGATGTCAGCTAGTGATGCAGATAAGAGCTTGCGCTATTGGCTGGATCGATTTGAGGTTCCGGATTATTACAATAAAAAGATAGAAGAGCTTTCCAAAGGAAATCAGCAAAAAATGGGCTTTATCGCCGCTGTCGTTCATAAACCGCAGATTCTGATTCTAGATGAAGCTTTCAGCGGGCTGGACCCAGTAAACGTGGAGCTGCTGAAAGATACGGTCAAAGAATTGCGTGATTCGGGAACAAGTATCCTTTTCTCTACGCACCGGATGGAGCATGTAGAAGAGCTGTGCCGTAACATTACGATTCTCGATCGTTCCAATACGGTCGTTCAAGGGGATATCCGCACGATTAAGAATGGCTACCCGCGGGAAGAAGTATTGCTGCGTACAGCTAATGAGGTAAAAGGTCTGGAGTCCATCGCAGGCGTTACAGCAGTGAAACGGCTGGAGCGTGGGTATCTGTTATCGATCAGTGAGATCGGTGCAGCACAGCGTATTTTACAGCAGGCGATAGCACAGGGTGAAGTGGAGCATTTTGAAATCAAGGAACCTACGTTAAACCAAATCTTTATCAGAGCGGTGGGTGAATCTAATGAATAAGATGGGGACAATTATCGGCTTTACCTTTAAAAATAAAGTTAGAACGAAATCATTTATGATTACTACTTTGATTCTAGTATTATTGCTCAGCATAGGGATGAATCTTCCCTATATCATCGATCAGTTTAAGGGTGATTCGGCCAAAAGTGAAGTTACTCAAATTGCTGTGATTGCTGAAGAGGGAAATCAGGTTGCAGAATTGTTGAAGGCTTATACTGCGCCAGAGGGCATGCCACAGGCTAAGATAGTACAATATGCTTCTGCGGATGATGCCGAGTTAAAGAAAGCATTAGATGAAGAGACAGTAGAAGGTTATGTTACTTTTGCAGAACCTACTGGTGAAGGGCTTCCACCCGTTACTTATCACAGTAATGATGGAGAACTAAACGGAGATGTTCAAGTTTATCTTCAAAATGCACTTCAGCAAGCAAACACACAATTCATCGTTGGCGACAAGCTGACCTCTGAACAGATTGCTGCAATGTCAACACCAGTGCAGATTACTACACAACAGCTTAAGGCAGGCGGTGGCAGTGAAAGCTCTCAGGAGGACACTCCGGCCATTAACTACATTATCGTATATGCCATGCTTATGTTGTTCTTTATGTCCATTATGATGACAGGCAACATGATTGCCGCTGAGATAACCTCTGAGAAAAGCTCGCGGATTATGGAGATTCTCATTACAAGTGCCTCACCTTTAGCGCAAATGTTCGGTAAAGTTATCGGTGTTTTCCTAGTAGGAATATTGCAAATTGGGATCTTTGTCGCAGCGATCGTCGTCAATTTGACGCTCCCGCATAATGCGACTGTATTGGCTGATTTTGATCTCGATTTAGGCCAGCTCAATATTAACTTGCTGCTCTATGGATTTGTCTTGTACGTATTAGGTTACTTCCTCTATGCCTTGATGTATGCGGCTGTAGGTTCGATTGTCAGCCGTACGGAGGATCTCGGTCAGGCGGTAATGCCAATCATGATGTTAGGCTTCGTAGCGTTCTATGTTCCACTGTTCAGTATCTCCAATGCAGATACTCTAGTGGTTAAGATAGCGAGTTATGTACCTTTCACTTCACCATTGACGATGCTGCTCCGAATTGGTGTCGGTGAGGTGGCGATCTGGCAAGTCATTGTATCGCTGCTGATCCTGCTTGTGACTACCTTCATCTTCGGATGGCTGGCAGCCAAGATCTATCGTACCGGCGTACTGATGTACGGCAAACGCCCAAGTATTAAAGAAATCAGAAAAGCAATGAAAGCATACAAGATCTAAGAAGGCCTCATATAACTTTTAGGGAGTGCTAATGATGTCTACAAGCGAACAATATACCATTATGCTTTTAATGAGTTCGGTATCACTGGCTTCGGTTAGTAGAATGCTTCCGGATGGCTCCACTTTTATGGATTTCGTTCAAGGCGTATTGACCGGTGTTGCTATAGTGGGGATGTTGGCAGGATTGTGGATGTACAGTAAGGCGCGTAAGAGTAAGGCACAATAGTAGGTACTGAATTTTCGGGGGGATCCTAACAGCCATTTATGGTTGCTGGGATATCCCCGTTTTTGAGTTGGCAATCTCTTTGTATACGAGCTGATATAGCTAACGGACCCAGCAACACTTAAATGCAACAATCATCGAGATTTGGCAAGATATCGGACACAATAGTCGCTATTGGCATGAAAAACAGTGAATTAGTAGCTCTTTTAACCAAATAGTTGCACTGGAGTCCGATACTATGCTCAAAAGGCGATAAACGTGCAAATAACGATATCTGGGTCCGTAAGCCTTGCCTTGGTGGAAGATGATTAGGGCCTGCTTGAAGACGATCCGAGACGCTCATCGCTCGGGATTTCTACTGGAGTCCGAACGCCGGCCAAATTTGAGGAAAAGCTTCAATTAAAGGCTCCTGAGTCCGTTAGATGCTTCATGCGCTTAAAGATCGTCTGAATTCTAGTCAGTGACTAAATTATAGAAAGATTTGCGCTCGTTAGTATATCCGCTTGGGCGGTCATCTGCTCCCGTACAGCTCTAAGCTGTGCTTTCAGTGCAGGAACACTTTTTTGCAGAATAACGCTTATTTGAGAAAGAGGCAGCTTTAAGCCGTACCACAATACCTTCACAAGCTGTTCCTCCCAAGGTATTCCCTTAGCCGATAGAAGAGAGCGCCGGGCAAAAGAATCAGCACACTGGCGAATACAAGTGCGGTAAGCGTGGATAGAGAATAACTGAGGGTCGAAGTTATCCTGACGATATATTTTATGAAGCTCTGTGAAGGTGCGGATAGTAACCTTGTCTGCCTCATTAGATTGTTCTAATAACATGGAACTGAGTACGTAGACTTCATTAGTATACTTTTGAACACACTCTGCAAATTTAGCACTGTAGGTGGACACGGGAGGTAAGGGGTCAGGCATGGTGAACACGATCCTTTCAGAATGAGAGATTTGCTTGAATCTATAATATAGAAAAGTAAGAGATGGATTTATTGATAAGATCGGCGGTGTCTGGTTCCGGGCAACTGTGTTTCTGCTGGGAGGCAGTGGATAAAGCTTTGGAAGGTTTGTAGTAGAGCCGTTCACTTCTGGAATTGCTCCCCCCAGCTGCAACACTGTACAGACGCCCTTGCTGAATATGCCCAGCCAAGGATTTACCCTGGAGCTTGGCCTTTAAATCCTGCAAAGCACCCTGAACTAGCTCAAGCTTAACCTGCTCCCAATCTGAACCTTCGCGGCGGACCTTATCCAGCGCTTCCTCAAGACGGCAATGACAGATAGCCCGTAAAAAAGAACTCCATTTAATGAGATCGAAATTTTTGGTGTTGGCAGAGATTAGACAAGCCCCCCAACTGCAACCTCCCTTACAGGTGAGCTTCAGAATACCATAACGGCAGCCTTCAGCCCCTTCCATTCCATAGTGAATAGGCTCGGGTTCATCCAATACAAATACTTCAATGCGGGATAGTCTGCGCTGGTCCATAGTAGGGTTCCTCCTTAGATTTCCAAAAGCTTTAAGTCTACATGATGAGTGACACTAGCCTTTTCTACACAAGCGAGCATTTCCATTTTATTCTCACAGACTGCGGTATGCTCTAGCCATAGTCGGAACTTCTCTTTCCGTATAACAGATAGATGTAAGGGAAAGGTGCTGCGGGATCTCAAGACATACCAACCGGCGCTTACATCTTTCCAAGGCTCCTTGAAGGCTGTAAACCACGGGAGTTTTTGATGCGATGACCAATCCTGCTGCTGTTGTTGTTCTCGAATTTTTTTATATATTTCATATACAATCTTAGAGTCTAAACAGTCTTTACAAGAAGAAGGTGTACTGAATTGGCGAAGGGCTTGGATCTGGTTCTGGCCAAATGCATAACCTACAATGTACTTGTGATTATTTTCTTCGAACCATAAGGCCCCGAAACAAACGTAATTTAGACTTATCGGCTCAAGCAGCCCTTGATGTATCCCTAAATAATAGTGCTTCAAAACATTCACCCCATCCAGCGTGCTATCACCTAATAGGCTCAGGTAACGCAAAAACCGCAGCAAGAGGAGGACCTCTGCTGCGGTTTTGGATTACAGGCAGATATACCTGGGCCAAAGCGTGGCGGATCAAGGGTCTCTCTCTTTACGCTTACGAGGTTAGCTGTCGGATTCGGACGGTGAGAGTCGCCCTACCTATTGAGACTTACGCAGTCTCCTTTGGATTCACCCCAAGTAGGCCAGGTGGCCTGATGGTTCCCCCGTTCCCTGCGAATGCAGGAACTCAGCGTTGATTGTTTTTCATGAATTAGATTCAACCCGAATCATACTCTTTTCAAGATTTTCTGTAAAAAACGGAAAATGTTCTTTTAGAGCGATTTTAACCATATCCTGCCGACTACGACTGAAAAACGAGGTAAATAGGTATTTATGGCGTGTTATCGCGCCTCTTTCTCGCTCAACCTCAGCTTCTTGCGTTTCTACCTATAAAGGGAATTTGCAGTATTTTCACCCTAAAAAGGTGAATAAAATCACATGGGTTATAGATAGCGATTAAACGCTCGAAACTCGAGTAAACAAGAGATATAGAGAGATTAGATATCAAGTAAGCGCTATCTAATGGGAAAATAGTTTTTAATTTGCATTATTTTGGCATCATTCAGGTTTTACAAGTCTTCGTGCATAAGAGTATGATTACTCCTGTTTCAACGACAATCGAATATTTGATCCGCTTAATTTCCGATAAGGAAAGCGGGGGAACCAACAATCGGCAGCCGATGTGAGAGTCGGAAGCTGATTATGGGGTGAATCCTGTAGAGGGTGCGAGTGAGCTCGCATCTATACAGGTAGGGCGACTCTCACCGCCCGAATCCGACAGCTAACCTCGTAAGCGTATGGAGAGAGGATGAGTGCAATGTGACCGCTAGCGAGCCACAGAGGAGATCCTTTGTGGCTTTTTGCTGTGCTCTTAGAAGCAAAGCATTTATGGAGGCCTCCCCCAAGAGGTCGCTAAATTCATCATTAGCGGTATTTGTAAGGCAGCGTCTAATGACGTGACACAACCGAGCTTTAGGTTGTGCCCGAAAATGACGATAGGTCAACATCCTTTCGGAGATTTTCGTTGCCTCCTTGTTGTAAATGAGCAGGAGGAGAAAAAAGAGATGACGGATCAGAATGAATATGTGCTTGTATGTGCGCCTACAAAGGCGGGAGAACATTTCATTAAACTTCTGAAGTTCAGGGGTATTAAGATGGCGGGATTAACCAACAATCTGGCTGAGAAAGCTTTACTAGAGGAGCTCGGAATCGAGCAGGTTATTCTAGTGGATACCCGCCATCAGAGCACTTGGTTTCGCCCATCGTTCCCGGTAGGCAGGGTATATCTGTTTGAGAGCAGCTTTCCGCTTTGCTGCCGCTATATTCAGATGTGCCGTACCTGGACGACACAGCCAATTTTTGTGATTACAAGTTCTATAAATCCTAGATTGGTCTATAAAAGACTTGGTGCGAGCTATGTAATCTATTCCCATAGTGGTGATGCTGATTTTCTAATCGATAGATCACCTCATCAAGGATAATGGAAGGAGTGCGGAAGATATGATGGATCTGTATATGGTGGCTTCGTTAGCTGTAATTTACGGGTTATTTTATGGCTTTATGCGCTGGTGCGCAGGTGTAGTTGAGGATACGGGGAGGGATAAGCTGTGATTCTAGTAATCGCTGTTACCCTACTGTTGTTTATATATCTGGTTTACGCGTTGATTCATCCTGAGAAATTTTAAGGAGGGGCATTCATGGGCATTTTGCAAATAGTCGTCGTAATTGTAATTCTCATCTTGTTGGTCAAGCCGATGGGGACGTATTTATATCATGTATTTTCTAACGAACCGAATCGTACGGATCGCTGGTTTGCAGGCACAGAGAAAGGTATTTATAAGCTGATCGGCCTGAAAAAACGGGACGGAATGTCCTGGAAGAAGTATGCACTCAGCTTTGTTTTAACTAATATCGTACTGGTTGCTTTCAGTTATATTTTTCTAAGATTACAGCGGGGATTGCCGCTGAACCCGAATGGAATTGCCGATATGGAACAGACGCTTTCATTTAATACGGTGATCAGCTTTATGACCAATACGAACCTGCAGCATTATAGCGGGGAGACGGGACTATCGTATTTTTCACAAATGGCAGTCATCACGATGATGATGTTCACGTCTGCAGCGAGCGGATTTTCTGTTGCGGTTGCTTTTGTCAGAGGGATTACAGGACAGAAATCAGTCGGGAATTTTTTTGAGGACTTCGTAAAAGCACATATTCGTGTATTCATTCCATTAGCTCTGCTAGTTTCATTGGTGCTGGTAGGATTGCATGTGCCACAAACGCTCAAGCCATCGCTTGAGGTCACTACACTCGAAGGGCAGACGCAACAAATCGCTATCGGTCCAGTCGCTTCTTTGGAGTCAATTAAACACTTAGGTACGAATGGTGGCGGCTTCTTCGGAGCCAATTCAGCGCATCCTTTTGAGAACCCTAATCCACTTACGAACGTTCTGGAGATTCTCTCTATGTGGATGTTGCCAGCCTCTTTGCCATATATGTACGGGTTGTTCGCTAAGAACAAACGTCAGGGCTGGGTGATTTTCACAGCAATGATGACCTTGTTCGTTCTGCTGCTGGGGCTGAATTATTATGCGGAAACTAAAGGGAATCCCGCTATTAATGCGCTGGGGATCGAGTCTTCGCAAGGCAGCATGGAAGGTAAAGAGGTACGTTTTGGGATCCCGCAATCTTCTCTGTTCACTTCGGTAACAACGGCAGCTACGACAGGTAGTGTTAACAATATGCATGATACGCTAACACCGCTGGGTGGCATTACCCCTCTGGCCCTAATGATGCTCAATAACGTCTTCGGGGGAAAAGGTGTAGGACTAATCAATATGCTGATGTATGCCATCATGGGCGTCTTCTTATGTGGACTAATGGTTGGCAGAACACCAGAGTTTCTCGGGCGAAAGATAGAAGCCAAGGAGATGAAGCTGATTGCGATTGCTATCCTTGTGCATCCGTTCATTATCCTTGTACCAACAGCAGGTGCGTTCTTAACGGGCTTGGGCAACGGTTCCATTACGAATCCCGGATTCCATGGACTTAGCCAAGTGTTATATGAATATGTCTCTTCTGCCGCGAACAATGGTTCAGGATTTGAAGGGCTTGCGGACAATACCACCTTTTGGAATGTTACAACCGGGATCGTAATGCTGCTTGGCCGTTATGTCTCTATAATCGCAATGCTGGCAGTTGCAGGTTCACTGATCCAGAAGAAGCCGGTTCCTGAGACGATTGGCACATTCCGCACAGACAATGGTCTGTTCACCGGAATTCTGATTGGTACGGTAGTGATTATCGGTGCGCTGACGTTTCTGCCGGTCATTGTGCTCGGCCCGATTGCAGAATATTTGACCTTACGGTAGGAAGAGGGAGAACAAGATGAGTACTGTAAAAAGAAAAAAGCTGCTGACGGGACCCATACTCCTAAGCGCTGTAAAGGATAGCTTTATTAAGCTTAACCCGGTGACGTTAATCAAAAATCCGGTCATGTTCGTAGTCGAAATCGGCACGATTATTGTATTGCTTATGGTACTGGCCCCCGGATATTTTAATGCAGAGAAATCGGTAGGCTTCAATATCACGGTGTTGTTCATTCTGTTATTCACAGTGCTGTTTGCCAACTTCGCTGAAGCGCTGGCTGAAGGCCGCGGGAAGGCACAGGCGGATTCGCTTAAGAAAACGAAACAGGATATCACAGCTAATAAGCTCGTTGGAGGGTCTGTGAAGACCGTTTCTTCCTCCGAGCTGCGGAAAGGAGATATCGTGATCGTCAGTCAGGGAGAACTTATCCCTGGCGATGGTGAAGTGATTGAAGGGCTGGCCTCCGTAGATGAATCGGCAATTACAGGTGAATCTGCACCTGTTATTAAGGAAGCCGGCGGAGATTTTGGCTCAGTCACAGGCGGCACCCGGGTAGTTAGTGATGAGATTAAAGTCAAAATTACCAGTGATCCCGGTGAGTCATTCTTGGATCGGATGATCTCCCTCGTTGAAGGGGCGAAACGTCAGAAGACACCCAATGAAATTGCACTAAATACACTCTTGATCAGTCTGACGTTGATTTTCCTGATTGTAGTAGTGACCTTGCGGCCAATTGCGACTTATCTGGGTGTTGATCTAGATATTCCTGTTATGATCGCCCTGTTGGTCTGTCTGATCCCGACCACAATCGGGGGACTGCTCTCCGCTATCGGGATAGCAGGGATGGACCGCGTCACACAGTTTAATGTCCTTGCTATGTCAGGGAAGGCCGTTGAAGCTGCCGGCGACATTAATACAATGATTCTAGATAAGACCGGTACGATTACTTTCGGAAACCGGATGGCGAGTGATTTTGTGCCAGTTGGAGATGAAACGGAAGCTGAGCTTACGGCTTGGGCAGCTATTAGTTCGCTAAAGGATGAGACTCCGGAAGGACGTTCTGTTATTGAGCTGGCTAAGAAGCTGGAACGCAGCTATGACAGCAAACTTGCTGAAGGCGGAGAGTTCGTGGAGTTTAAGGCTGAGACCCGGATGAGTGGTATAGATCTGCGGGATGGACGATCTGTTCGTAAAGGGGCAGTCGATTCCGTGAAGAAATGGGTACAGTCGAAGGGCGGAGTCATTCCCGCGAACCTCGACAGTAATTCCGATGCTATCGCCCGGATGGGGGGGACCCCGCTTGCTGTTGCGGTAGACAACCGGATTTATGGACTTATTTACTTAAAGGATACAGTTAAGCCAGGCATGAAAGAGCGGTTCGATGAGCTGCGAAAAATGGGAATCAAGACTATCATGTGTACAGGGGACAATCCGCTGACCGCAGCTACTATTGCCCGTGAAGCAGGGGTAGATGATTTTATTGCAGAGAGTACACCTGAGGATAAAATAGCGGTTATCCGCCGCGAGCAGAACGAAGGCAAGCTGGTGGCAATGACTGGTGATGGTACGAATGACGCACCTGCCCTCGCCCAAGCTGATGTGGGCTTAGCGATGAACAGCGGGACTACAGCCGCTAAGGAAGCAGCAAACATGGTTGATCTGGACTCCGATCCCTCGAAGATCATTGAGGTTGTAGCTATTGGTAAACAGCTACTGATGACGCGGGGCGCGTTGACAACGTTCAGTATTGCGAATGATATCGCTAAATACTTCGCGATTATTCCGGCAATGTTCATGCTAGCTATTCCTGAAATGGAAGCCCTGAATGTCATGGGATTGGGTTCACCTAGCTCGGCAATTATATCTGCATTAATATTTAATGCAATTATTATTCCGCTGCTGATCCCATTGGCGATGAAAGGTGTCTCATATAAAGCGATGAGTTCTACGAAGCTGCTGGGACGTAATATTTTTATCTATGGTTTAGGTGGGGTAGTCGTTCCTTTTGCGGGCATCAAACTTATTGATTTGCTCGTAAGTGTATGGATATAACAACGGATTAACTAATCATTGAAAGGGTGAGAGCATCGTGAATAACAGAAAATCGATTGCGGACGCTGAAGAACAGTTGTCACCATCGAAGGGTGCTAATTTCTTTATCATATTACGGCTATGTCTAGTGTTTGTTGTTCTCTGCGGAGTGATTTATCCTCTGACTACTACAGCGATTGCTCAAGTTCTGATGCCATCGCAAGCAAACGGCAGTCAGCTGAAGAATGACGCTGGAGTTGTTCTGGGTTCAGAACTCATCGGGCAGAGCTTTACGGACCCGGCGTTATTCCATGGCCGTGTATCCAGCATTGATTATAAAGCGGAAGCTTCAGGCTCCAATAACTACGGCCCATCCAACCCGGATATGCTGCAGCGGACGAAGGATTCCATCACACAGTGGCAGCTGGATAATCCGGATGTCCCTGTAAACAAGCTGCCGGTTGATTTAGTAACCAACTCGGGTTCAGGTCTTGATCCGCATATCACTCCTGCGTCGGCAATTGTGCAGATTCCCCGGATCAGTAATTTGACCGGGATTCCAGCCACGCAGCTGGAAGAGCTAGTGAGTAAGCAGACCGAAGGCCGCGATCTAGGGCTGTTTGGTGAAGAGCGGGTAAATGTTCTGAAGTTGAACATGGAGCTGCAGAAATTAACGAACAAATAAATATAGCTAATATCCCTGCCCGATTGTTCAAACTGGGTCAGGGATATCTTGCTTTCTGGCATAGAAGAGTGAATGGATGAACGGGTTATTAAGGAGTGGTCTTGATGGGAACATATCGGAGGAAGACGCCGGAGGAACTGCTGCTCTCTATTTATGAGCTGCATCGTGGACGCCTGAAGATCTATATTGGTCCGGTCAGCGGATCGGGCAAAACCTATCAGATGCTGCGTGAGGGTCAGGCGCTGAAAGCACAGGGCATCGATGTTGTAATCTGTGCGGTTTCAACCAACCAGAGTCCAGAAACAAGGGATCAGCTGGGTGACTTGGAACGGATTCCAAGTATTCATTGGTTTCAGAAGGAGATCGAGAAGAAGGATCTGGACGTGGAGGCTATTGTGGCACGTAATCCAGAGGTTGTACTGACCGATGGATTGGCTCATCATAATCGCGAGGGTGCGGAGAGATCAACTAGGCTGGAGGATATCAAATATTTATTGGGCTGTGGAATTAGTGTCATCACAACTGTAAACGTATACGAGCTGGAGGGCGCAGCAGATCTAGCGCGAAAGTGGACGGGGATTGAAGTGGAATATTCCTTGCCTGCGGAAGTGCTCACCCTTGCAGATGATATCGTTCTAATTGATGTGACTCCGGAAAAGATACTTCAACGTTTGTCCGAAGGACATTTGGGCAAGAAGCAGCGGACTTCGCTTTTTAACAAAGGGAATCTAAGCAAGCTGCGGGAGCTGGCGCTGAGAATGGTTGCGGAGGATGTTAATGGCTCGCTGGAGAAGCATCGGGAGGAGCAAGGATTGCTGGGGGCTTCGGGGATTGCCGAAAAAGTGTTGGTGTCCGCACAGTATTATTGGAATGGCTCGATTCATATCCGCCGTGGACAGCAAATCGCTAAACGGTTAAACGGAGATCTGGCGGTGGTATCCTTCTGGAAGCAGGGCCTGACGCCCTCTAAGGAAGCAGCAACCTTCAAGCGATCCCTATGGAAGCTGACTGAGAAGATTGGGGCCTCGATGGAGGAGATTTCTTTTCGCTCGAAGAGGGAGATTCCGGGACTTCTAGTGAAATACGCCATCCAGCATAATATTACCCGTATCGTTATGGGACACTCCAAGCAAACGGCGTGGCAGGAGCTGTGGAAGGGTTCGATTGCTAACTCATTGTTAAAACAAATCCGCGGAGTAGATGTGTTTTTCGTGGCTGATCGTGCTGAGCGTGAGGGAGAACGCGTTCTTCCTACCCGGCAGAGCCGAAATGAGCGGAAAGCCGATGCCTATCACAGATTAAGCAGTCAGGAAGTAAAGGATAAAATCGATGCCATTCGTGGGGGCACATTTAAAGTGTACATTGGTGCTGCTCCCGGAGTGGGCAAGACTTATAAGATGCTGCGAGAAGGAAATGATCTCCTAAAGAGAGGGATCGATGTTGTTATTGGACTACTAGAAACGCATGGACGTAAAGAAACCCTTGAACAGATCGGTGATCTGGAGATCCTTCCGCGACTGAGTATTGACTATCGGGGGACTGTCCTTGAGGAAATGGATACGGCAGCTATCATTAAGCGTAATCCGGAGGTCGTACTGGTAGATGAACTGGCACATACCAATATGCCGGGCAGCAAACATAAGAAGCGGTATATGGATGTTATGGAGCTATTGGATGCAGGGATCTCTGTAATCTCCACAGTGAATGTTCAGCACTTAGAAAGCTTGAATGATGCTGTAGAACAAATTACCGGAGTTAGAGTTAGAGAGACTTTCCCAGACAGCATTCTGCAACGGGCCGACGAGGTTGAACTTATCGATGTATCTCCTAAAACACTGCAAGAGCGGATGAAGGATGGGAAAATATATGCGATGACCAAAGTGGATCAGGCGCTGGGGGCTTTTTTCAAAATCGGCAATCTAATCGCCCTCCGTGAACTGGCGCTGCGGGAAATTGCTGATGATGTGGATGAACGTCTGGAGGCCTGGGAACGTGTCGGGTCGCTGCGGGGACCTTGGCGGCGGCAGGAAGTGATCTATGTGTGCATCACCTTAGGAGATCATGCGGAACGTCTGATTCGGCGAGGTTTTAGGATTGCCTATCGTCTAAAAGCTTGCTGGTATGTTACGTACGTACAGGAATATAAGCAGAGCGGGCCTTCTTACGATAAACGAATTAATGATTTGAAAGAATTGACGGAACGACTGGGTGGAACGTTTAAGATGATTCCTAACGTGCTCCCGGCACGAGTGTCTTCCTTGCTGCTTGAAAGGTCTCAAGCCTTACAGAGCACACAGATTATTATCGGCCAATCTCAACGCTCCTGGGTACGTAAATGGCTGCGTGGGGATGTCACTAAGCAGATTCTGCGTTCGGCCAGAAATGTAGATGTACTGGTCGTGGCAAATCTTATGCGTGAGGAACCTTAAGCTTTAGAACAATGAAAAAAGGGGATTCCTAGCCAAGTGGCTGTTGGAATACCCTTTTTTGGTATGCATATATCAAGTGCTAAATAATTAACCGGATGAATTACTGGGCCGCTTCGATGAGTGCTTTCAGCTCGGGAAGATTGAATCCTTTGGTGGCATGATCCCCTGCTACAGTAACAGGAACACCCATGAAACCAAGCTTTTCGACTTCCTCTTGATAGACTGTGCTAGTCATAACATCTCTTACTTCAAAAGGGATACCTTGCTCCGTAAGATATTGTTTGACCAGATTACAATCGCTGCAGCCTGCTGTTGAATAAACAATCACTTGCTGGCTCATTGGTTCACAGCCTCTTTGATAGCATCTCTTGTGATCTTCCAGTGGGAAGTGTTCCAGCGAACCTCATTATCCTCAAGCAGGAAGAGCTGTGGAGATTCATGCTTAATCCCGAAATCCTCGGCAATTTGATTGGAAACTGGACGATCCTCGATGACTAGAACTACTGCTGCTGCAGTATCCGCATCCTTTAGATAAGCCTGGAATTCTTCATTAGCTTTGGCGCTAATCGGGCAGGTAGTGCTGTGTTTGAACAGCAGTTTTTTGCCAGGTTTAGCCACATACTGCTTAAGATCTTCCAATGTATGAAGTTGTTGAATAGACATAGATATCACCCTCCTGGGATCGTTATTTTACTAACCATTGTGTTGTTAACAACCTGTAATCATGATTGTAACATATATTAAATTTAAAACAAAAAGGATTCTGGAGCCGCTAATCCAAGGATGACCAAACCCTCATTTTAGCGCGTTGAAAAAAAGGGGACGGCATGCTAAGGTGAAAGCAAGACAACTTGCTTCAATAATTCTTACTAGGTAGGAGTGTTGATAAGAATGAACAGAGTCGCATGTGTGACTGGAGCTGATCGGGGTCTTGGATTGTCTCTTGTACACTCTCTTTTAGAGAAACAGTTCTCAGTATTTGCTGGACAATACATGAGAGACGCAGATGAATTGAAAGCGCTTCAAGAAGAGTATCCGGAACAGCTGGAACTTATTCCACTCGATATTGGTAGTAAGGATAGTGTAAAGCAGGCAGCAAGGGCTATCGCCAGCAGAACTGGGCATGTTGATATTCTTATTAATAATGCCGGAATTATTCATTCCGCAGATGATGCTACGATGCTGGTGGATATGGATGATGAGGGCATGGCAGAGATTTATAATGTGAATACGCTAGGCGCGTTGAGAGTCAGCAATGCACTTATGGGCCTATTATTGCAAAGTAAGGATAAATTAATTGTTAATATTTCTTCGGAAGCGGGCAGCATTGGCAGAAATAAGCGTATTAATATGTACGGCTACTGCATGTCTAAAGCGGCACTGAATATGCAGTCCTCTCTGATGCACAATCATCTAAAGACGCTTGGGGGTCAAGTGATGGTGTTTCACCCCGGCTGGATGAAGACTTATATGCATGGCGAAAAAAATGAGCAAGCGGATATTTCACCTGATGTGTCCGCAGATCAGATTATAAGTCAGGTTATGGAGTATAAAAAATATCTAGGGGATGAGCCGGCCTATCTTGATGTGGATGGCTATACATGGCCTTGGTAGAGGGGTTTCCCGTAATCAAAAAAAGTACACGAAGAAAGGCGATGATAGGATGTCTATACTAAAAGCACTGGCACTCGGAAGTTATACGGAGGTTAAATATCATCCATTTGCGGGTGTAGACCGGGAGATTGAGCAGATACTGGCCAATGATCTACAGGTAATCTCCTCGGAAGATTACGGGCTGCTTAATAAAGAAACATTATCTGACTACAAGCTGGTAATCTCCTATACCGAATTCTCCGATGATAAAATACCGGCGGAACAAAGCAGCGCATTGCTCTCCTATGTGGCTAATGGTGGCGGATTACTAGTGGTACATAACGGAATCTCCTTACAGCGTAATCAGGAGCTAGGCGCCATGCTGGGAGCCCATTTCACTCATCATCCAGAATTCACTTCGCTCCAGATGTCCATACCGGCAGGGGAGCATCCCATTATGCAGGGAATCGAAGAATTTGTGATCGATGATGAGCCTTATTATTTTGAGCAGCATCCCTATTTCGAAACAACTGTGCTTATGGAATATCCTCATGATGGGGCAATGAGGCAGGCGGCTTGGTGCCATGAGTTTGGTCTAGGCCGGGTTGTTTATTTAATGCCTGGTCATCATTTGCCGTCATTTTCCGTAGAGCCTTTTCGCCAGATGATTCGTAGAGGTGGACTTTGGGCGGCGGGATTATTGTAGGATATAAGCGGATATACCTGTTGTAACATAAAACACGAGTCCAACTGCGGGTTAACTGCGGTTGGATTTTTTTGTTGACTCTAACATTGGTGTCAGGGTTTATACTGGTGTAGAACAATTCTCATGAACCCCGGGGAGAATGCTATGAAAATAGGTGAGCTTGCTAAACTGACGGGCGTAAGCGTCCGTTCACTTCGTTACTATGAGAGTCAGGGATTAATCTCGCCGATCCGTCAGGCCAACGGATATCGGGAGTACTCTTTACTTGCTGTAGAGACGGTAGAAACGATTAAACTATATTTGAACCTGGGTCTGTCGACAGAGCAGATCGCGGGCTTTCTACATTGTGTGTTGAAGAACAAAGAAGCCTTCTGCGCAGAAGTGATGCCACTATACCGCAGTAAACTGGAGGATATTGAACGTCAGCTTGTAGAGCTAAATCAGATCAAGAGGAATTTGGAAGAACGAATGGCATCTATCTTGCAGGAGCAGGATGAGAGCAAGTTGGGCGCGTGTACACTGGAGAACTTGGAATAGGTACTGCTGGTGCTGGAAAATATGAGGAGGAATGGCAAATGTCAATTATAAATGCCGATAGCGCGGATTGGGTGCGGGCAGAAATACGTGGTGGAGGAACCGTGCTGGTGGATTATGGTGCGCCATGGTGCCCCCCTTGTAAGGTGCTGTTGCCTCTTCTGGAAGATCTTCACCAGGAATATGGAGACGATGTTTCTATTGTAAAGGTGAATTGTGATGAACTTCCGGATCTTGCTGGGGAAGCTGGTGTTATGGGGATGCCTACTGTCATTGTATATAAAGAGGGACAGCCTATAGAAAAGCTGGTCGGTCTGCGTCCGAAAGCAGCCTACCAAGGCATACTGAACAAGGTTCTCCAAGCATAAGGCAATAAATATAAAGATGAAATTAGGGAGACTCCATATTGTGGGGTCTTCTTTTTGTGCATGAATTAACCATCTTCGGTAAAAAATACGAACACAGCTATAAAGGAGGTGATGAGGGTGTGGGGTAGTATTTTAGAGCTAATTCCTAAATGGAGCGTAATTTTCCAAGGTTTTATGATCTTTTTCGTTCCGTTTATTCTAATTCGTACGACGAGTTGGGCTAGGGCAAAGGAAGATACGATAAGTACTAGAGCAAAAAAAGCTGCCGGCAGCATAGGCGGGGGTGTTCCTTACGGAGAAACATCTATAGGTACTAGCGGCACGAAAAAGGTTGCTAAGCCAGATGGATCGGCTGATCTAAGTGAAGGTCCTACAGGAGCAAGCTATAGCGGTCAATTTCGGGAGGATTTGCAACGATTTAAAGAGATGAGCACAGATATGCATGATGTGAGTTTTCGGGAGTTGCGTATCGGAGGTATAAAGCTGCAAGCGGCCCTTATATTTGTAGATGGATTGACGGATAAAGATAAAATGGATCGCAATATTCTGAAGCCTTTAATGGATGCTTATCAGGTCTTTAAGGATCCCCATACGATACCGGAAGCAAAGGATCTAAAAGATATTCTCATTCATGAAATTGTGCTTATTTCGGAAGTTGAGTTTACGGATAATGTGAAGCTCTCGCTTCAAAAGGTGTTGTTCGGCTCTGTAGTGCTGCTAGTGGAAGGGATACCGGAGGCTATTGTGCTCAGCACCCCGAAGGGGAACACAAGAGGGATAGAGGAGCCTGAATCAGAGGCAGTCTTGCGGGGATCACGAAGCGGATTTAATGAGACGTTAAGTGACAACACAGCATTACTGCGCAGGCACGGGCAAAGCACAGAGCTAGCGATGATTTCGTTTACTGTAGGAAAGAGAATGAAGAAGGATTTGGTTCTAACTTATATCAAAGATATCGCGAATGATGAACTTGTCGAAGAAGTCAAACGAAGAATTAGGACGATTGATATAGATGATGTGCAAGAATCTGGTTATGTGGAGCAATTAATCGAAGATAATAGCTTCACGCCATTCCAGCAGATTCAGAATACGGAAAGACCTGACCGCGTAATGGCAGCGCTACTGGAAGGGAGAGTAGCTATTTTACTGGATGGCACTCCCTTTGCCCTGATTATGCCAGTTTCCTTCGGGATGCTGCTGCAATCACCTGAGGATTATTACGATCGGTGGATGGTGGGTTCGTTGGTGCGCTTACTGCGTTTTCTCGCGGCATTGATATCAATGTTTGCACCGGCACTATATATTTCCTTCCTCTCCTTTCAGCCAGGATTGATTCCGACAAAGTTGGCTATTTCAATCATCAGCTCCCGCCAAGGTGTACCTTTTTCGGTATTAATCGAAGCATTGATTATGGAGACCTCAATCGAAATATTACGGGAGGCTGGACTCCGGCTGCCTAAACCTATCGGTCCTGCAATGGGGATTGTTGGCGGTCTAATCATCGGTCAAGCCGCGGTAGAAGCCGGAATTGTGAGTCCAATTCTAGTCATCGTTGTTTCAGTTACAGCAATTTCTTCCTTCACCATCCCTATGTATAGTGCTGGAATGACACTTCGCACGCTCCGTTTTGTAGCTATGTTTTCTGCAGCAGTCTTTGGATTATATGGAGTTGTGTTATTTTTCCTTTTCCTGAGTGCCCATTTAATCAAGCTAAGAAGCTTTGGCATGCCCTATCTTGGCATGTTCATACCGTATAAGATTAAGGATTGGAAAGATTTTATATTCCGTATGCCACTGCAATTTCTAACAGGCCGCCCTACGCTGTTGAAGCCGAAGGACCCCCGACGCAAAGGGTGAGGGGTCTAGGTAAAGGAGGAAGAAATTATGAGTACCGAGGTTAAGGACCGAATTACTGCTGTTCAAGCAACGATCATATTAGCCAATTATACTATTGCGGCAGGGATACTTACACTTCCTCGGACGATTGTAGAGGCTAGTGAGACTCCAGACGTATGGATCTCCGTTTTTTTAGGGGGAGTGATTACCTTTTTTACAGGTTTAATTATAGTGAAGCTTAGTCAACGGTTTCCAGGTCAAACCATCTTTCAATTTAGCGGGAAAATCATTGGCAAGCCACTTGGAGTGATTCTCTCTATATTAGTGATTGTTTATTTTCTGTGCATAGCCAGTTTTGAAGCACGTTCCGTGCAGGAAGTGACCTCTTTTTTTCTGCTGGAGGGAACCCCTCCTTGGGCTATTGTTGCCGTGTTTATTTGGATAGCCTTCTATTTGTGCAGAGGAGGGCTTAATGCCATAACTAGCATGTGTAGGTTGATTGTTCCGATTGCATGGACAGTTTTTGTTGGGGTATGTTTGCTTAGTGTTGAAGTTTTTGATATCGATAATCTGCGGCCTTTTCTTGGAGATGGGTTAGGACCGGTATGGAAGGGCATCAGGCCAACCATTCTGACTTTTACTGCTGGTGAAGCGATGCTGTTCATTGTTGCTTTTATGGATAAGCCACAAAAAGCAGTAAAGGTAATTATTGCTGGATCATGTATATCAACGTTCTTTTATCTTTTAGCCGTTGTAATGACTATTGGTGCGTTTTCTATAGATGGAGTGGTCACAAGAACTTGGCCATTTCTTGATCTAGTGAGAAGCTTTGAGGTGAATTATCTTATTTTTGAGAGGTTTGAATCGCTGCTGCTGGTAATCTGGATTATGCAAATTTTCTGCACCTTCTGCATCACTATTTATGCTGCTGCTTTGGGAGTTTCTCAAATATTTCATAAACGATTTAATAGCTGCTTATTGGCTATACTTCCAGTAGCCTATGTAGTTTCCAGAACGCCTCCAAATGTGAATGCTCTGTTTGCATTAGGGACAGTTGTGGGGAATTGGATGATCGTTTTATTTGGATTAATTCCATTGCCGCTGTTAATCATCGCACATTTCCGGAGGGCGGCTTCATGAAAAAGTGGAGAGTGTCGATTACATTTCTTATATTATGTATTCTGTTGACCGGTTGCTGGAGCAGTACACCTGTTGAGGAGTTGAGTATGGAGATTGGTGTTGCCCTGGACAGTGCGGAGGAGACAGGGGATGAGGAGGCAACTCAGCAAGGAGGTGGGGGGAATCCCATGCCTGCCCAAATAATGAGTACCTATCAGTTTACGATTCCTCAAGGCTCAGGAGGGTCAGGTATGAAGTCTGGGGCTTCCCCATCCTCAACCAGAAATTACTATAACATGAGTGAAGTAAGTGATTCGATGTTTGAAGCATTACGGGCACTTTCACTGCGTACTAGACGTACTCCGATCGGACATCACCTTAAGGTCATTGTGATCGGTGAGAAGCTTGCACGCTCTACTAAGTTTTCTGAGTTAATTGATTTCTTTAGCAGGGATAACGATATTCGTCCCAGTGTTCTACTATATGTCAGCAAGGGAAAAGCCAGAGATGTATTGGAAAATGCGCTGCCGGGCCAAACCCCTTCATTTGTATTAGAGGGGATTTTTGTGAATAGAAGTCGGAGCACGAGGATATGGGAGCCAGTTTCAATAGCTAAAGTAGCGGGTCCTTTGCATGGTAAAAGAAGTTTCATGTTGCAGAATGTAATATCTTTAGAAAAAGAGAAGGAGACAAAGCTGGATGGAGCAGGCGTAATTAAAGGGAAAACGGGAAAACTCGTTGGTTTTTTTGATGCATCGGAGCTGGAAGGAATGGTCTGGCTGACTGGAAAGGGAGAGGGGGGTGCTCTCAAAGCATACGACCCGTCTAACAATAAGCTCATTACCTATGAAATCAAATCCCTGGGTAGCAAGTATAAGGCTATTGTGAAGGATGGGAAGATCTCCTTTCATGTGAAAATAGAATCTACGGGGAGATATGGTGAGGCTTTTGCTAAGAGTGCGAAGAAGTTACATGACGGCATTGTAAAGGAGGATAAAGCAGTGCTAGAGAAGCATGTCGTAGACATGCTTCAGGTCACTGTGAAAAAAATGCAGAAGGAGCTGCATACAGAGGTTGCAGGTTTCGGCAACGCTTTGCGTATTCAACATCCAGCCGTATGGCGGAGCGTAGAGGATAACTGGGATGAAACCTTTAGCGAGATTCCGATTACCTATGAAGTGAAACTGAATATTGAAGAGTATGGTGCATCAGATACATCGGCTGAATAGAAAGGGCTATTTGCAATGTTGTATGGAGCTACTTCGTTTGTGTCTGGATAGGAATGACATCATTCTGATGCAGTGCATCGAGCACTTCATCCTTTAATTGAGATGTGAAGGCATTCCATGTTTTTTTACCGATGTCCAGTTCTTCACGTCCAATAGCATTCAGTGTTTCTAGCCACAGACGTTTGTCGTTAATCAGCCCAAGTTGATCTTGAATCTCCTTATAGATCTCCTCATGCGCATGAAATTTCTGATTTAACGCAAAATCGGCTGCACTCGCGGTATAGCGCAGTTCCTTAGCGGCAATTCTTAGCTGGTGCAAAGCGTCGAAGGCTTCTTTAGATTCGGCATTGTCTTCATGAAAAATAGCTTTACAGGTTTTTTTCTTCTGCTCATAAGCGATCTCAAGCTCACGCATAACAACGTTAACATTCTTTTTTGCGACTAGGGCTTCAAGCTGCTCGCTTAGGAAGGTCTTCCACTTTTCCTCGAGGCCTTCATTGATTAGTTCAGGCAGCTCATTAGTGAGCTTCTTGCGGTAAGTTTTGCGCTTGTCCTTTTGGTAAGCAATCACTGCCTTTAACAGGTCTGCAGTTTTAGAATCTCCGTTCTCCTTCGCTTGCTTGCGCTTGTTCTTAAAAGATTCTATTAGAACATCTGCATCTCTCACTTTACCTAATCTCTTTTGCGCTTTTTTGAAAATAGGGTACAGGCCTGAAGTGTGCCGCGGATCAAGAATGGATAATAGACTTAGCAGCTTACGGCAGTTCACTCTTGCCTGGTGGATATCTTCATCAGCGAATTTATTTAATGCGTCATGGCTGTAATCCCAAAAGTTGATATAAAGGTGGTTAAGGGCTTGTTCCCATTGCTTTGTTTTGGTTAGCTGTCGTTCTTTGGTCAGCTTGTCTCCTGTCATGCAGCATCACTCCTTAACGTTTGGGATAGCATGAATTTAGGGCTTCCCCTATTATGCTCTGGGGCAAGTCCATTTACTATAAGAATAGCGTTATCATAACCTCATTTCAATTCTCTACTCACAGCATAGAGACAGATCGGTTACAATATTACTATCATTATTTATACGGATAGGCTTGGATCTTTAGCTGGTAGAGAATAGCAGGTCTCGTGGCTCATATTCGGGAAAGAGGGGCTTTGGTGGATACTCGTGAGTATGATTCAATAGTTAGTAAACTTCCTTCAGAAATGGGGCTCTTTCAACATCTGAGTGCAAAGGATGAGAGCAAAGATACAGAAGCAGGGAGCCTAGAAGATATGTTGGTTCCATTCGCTTTTGAGGAAACCTTATGCAGGGATGTTGGAGCGGGCATTATACCTCCTAGCTTACATCTGTGGAGTCATTCTGGTGGTGTGGCGCTTGGACTTCGGGACAGTAAGCTACCGTGTGCAGCTCAGGCGATGCTTATGCTTGAGGAGCAAGGGATTAGAACGGCGGTTAGGCATTCAGGCGGGGCTGCGGTGCCTCTGGATTCAGGGATCGTTAATGTTTCTCTAGTTCTGCCCAAAGGACGTGGAAAGCTGGACTTTCATGATGACTTTAAGCTCTTGGCTGCTTTGATCACGGAAGCGGTTGCTATAAGTCATCCACAGGCTGCGGCGCAAATTGAGGCTGGTGAGATTGTTGGTTCTTACTGCCCGGGTGATTTCGATCTGGCCATTAATGGTCGGAAGTTTTGTGGGATCGCTCAGCGTAGGCAGAATAATGCTTATTTTGTACATGCATTTGTTGTAGTTTCTGGCTCGGGACAAGAACGCGGTGAACAAATCCGCGATTTCTATGCGCAAGCCTCCGGAGGAGACTCCTCATTAGCTTATCCACGGGTTCGTCCAGAGACGATTGCTGGACTTGGTGAACTCGGTGGACCTGAAGTGGCGACAGTGTTTGTGGAGGGAATTATTCAGGCTTTAATTCACCGGGGAGTGTCTCTTAGACCATCCGGCATTTTGCAGCAAGAGACAGGATACAGCTTGGACTATGATGATCCACGTGTGCTCGATGCAACGCGGGTGCTTCGCGAGCGGTATTCCTGAGGGCTAAGCATGGGTTGGAGTCTGTTAAAAAAGGACGTAATGGAAAGCTGGCTAGAGCCAGCCTACGAAACGTCTTTTTTTAATATTCAATCACGCTCTTTTAATTATACAACTCAGGACGTCTGTCCGAAAAAATCGGAATTTGTTTCCTAATCTCACGCACCTGATGTAAATCGATATCTCCAGTTAGAATTTCTTCCTCTTCAGAAGCTTCACACACAATATCTCCCCAAGGATCAATAATCATAGAATGCCCAGCAAAGATATTGGCTGGATCGCTGCCTGCACGGTTGCAGGCTACAACATAACATTGATTCTCGATGGCCCGGCTGATCAACAGCGCCCGCCAGTGGGACAACCTGGGCAGTGGCCATTCAGCGCAGACGAACAGGATTTCCGCCCCTTGTGCGGTATGGGCGCGAACCCACTCCGGAAAACGGATATCGTAACAGATTAGCCCTGCACATAAGATGCCGTCCAATGTGAAGAGTCCTTTAGTTTCTCCCGGTTGGAGATACAAATGCTCCTCCATCAGCTGGAACAAATGCAGCTTGCTGTATTGTCCAACAAGCTCACCTGATCGATTAAATACATACATACGATTGGTGACCCCAGCATCATTACGGCTAGCCACTGAACCGGCGATGATATTGATGCTGTATTGTTTAGCCAAGCTGGAGATGAATTCCTTGGTAATTTCTCCTTCTAGATCGCCAATATCTTCTAAGCGAGTCAGATCATAGCCAGTGGTCCATAGCTCAGGGAGAATCAGACAATCAGGGGCTGCGGAAGCAGCTTCATTTATTTTCTGGGCAACAGCAGCATAATTCATAGCGGGATTGCCAAATGCTATATCCAGCTGAATCAGGGATATTCTCATAGGTATCCTCCTCTTTTGTTCAAGCGTATAGCACCGGATAAGGATAAGCAATGTTGATTTTTTAAAAATGATTTGATATATTAGTTGACGGGTCAATGATTATGCGTTAGTATAATTTTGTACAAAACAATTGCATGCAATTAAATTTAGAAAGGAGGCATATTTTGACGGAGCACTGTCCTGAGGAAGAGCATATATTTGAACTGCTGCAGGCTTTAAACAAAGGAATCTCTCCAAAATTCGAACGTTGTGCCGGGATTAGTCCCACACGGCTTCGCCTCCTGCACGAACTGTTTCGGGTAGACGAAGTCAGCCAAATCAGTCTGCAAAAGGAAATGGAGATTGATGGGGCAGCCGTCACACGTCATCTGAAGGGATTGGAAGAGAGTGGCATGATCGCCCGCCGCAATAACCCAGCCGATAACAGGGTCACATTGGTCTCATTAACCGATCAAGGTCGGGAAAGAATGGTTAAATATAGCGAAGAGAAAAGGCGGTTTATCGCTACTTTGCTAACAGGTTTTAACGATCAGGAGCGAGCAGTGCTCATTGATATGCTTAATCGTCTGCAATCTAATATCATTCTGTTGTAACTTACAAATCACACACTCAAAGGAGAATTACACATATGAACGCTACACAAACAAATGACTTTCAAGAAATTATTACAGGACGCCGCTCTATCCGCAAATATGATCCATCCGTTAAAATCAGCAAAGAAGAAATGACACAGATCCTTACCGAAGCTACACTTGCTCCATCTTCAGTGAACATGCAGCCTTGGCGTTTTCTGGTCATTGAAAGTGACGAAGCTAAAGCTACTTTAGCGCCTCTCGCTCGTTTTAATAACGTACAAGTAGAGACTTCTGCGGCTATGATTGCCATCTTTGGTGATCTGAACAACTTCGATTATGCTGAAGAAATTTACGGTACTGCTGTTGAACGTGGACTTATGCCTGCTGAAGTAAAAGAAAATCAATTAACCAGATTATCCGCTCATTTCGCTAACCTGCCACGGGAAATTAACAGAGACACCGTGCTTATCGATGGCGCACTTGTTGCTATGCAGCTGATGCTGGTTGCTCGTGCACATGGTTACGATACAAACCCAATTGGTGGATTTGAAAAAGACCAAATCGCTGAAGCGTTTGGTATGGAAAAAGATCGTTATGTTCCTGTAATGCTACTCTCCATTGGTAAAGCTGTTGATGCAGGTTACCCATCTGTTCGTCTGCCTATCGATAAAGTTGCTGAGTGGAAATAATTATAAAGTTAGTAAGCCAACGCGCTACCATAAACACTAATCTTAGGAGGAATATACAATGATCATTATTCATGCTGTACTTAAAGTTAATCCAGAGCGTCGTGAACAGTTTTTGACGGAGTCTAAAGCATTACTGGCTGCTACTCATGCTGAAGAGGGTAACCTTTCTTATGAGCTATATGAGAATGCTGGAGAAGCCAACTCATTTATCATGATTGAGCAATGGCGTGATGCTGAAGCAGTATCCAGCCACAATACGAGCGCTCATTTCACTGCTTTCTCAGCTAAAGCTGGCGAATTCTTGGCTGCTCCTCTAGATGTTAAAGTATTTAGCGCAGAACAGGTAAAATAAGCTGTCTCCATTCTTAGGAATTCTGTTTAAACCTAAACAGGGATGATCCATAGCCATAAAGGCTGTGGGGCATCCCTGTTTTGCATTACACCCCGTTTATAAAAAGGAGATCTAGGGTATCTATCCTTACCTTGATTCAAAGGCATGCAATATAAACGATGGGGGACTTTACATATGAAGACACAGAGAAATATGATTGATTTCTTGAATTATTATCTATCCGGTGGATCGCTTGCCCGTATTATGGGTGTAGCAGGAGAAGAGGTGGAGCGTAAGCTTGAGGGGATAGACCTAGAGGCTGCCAGAGCCTATCGTCAGACGCTTGGCGGAGTCATTACGACAAGTCAGCAGCTATTCCAGCTTCCTGGATTTAGCCCAAGCTTACTGGAACAACTTACTGAAGTATTGGGCAGACTAGACTCAGGCAAGCTAAAGGTTCTGGCTCCACAGACTACTTGGAATAATCAAGTAACACCTTACGTGAATGGTCCAGAGTGTCTAGGAATGATATTAGAGGAGATTAGAAAAACGCAGCATTATATCCACCTGTCTGTCATGCTTTTCTTTAATGATCGTTCGGGCAATCTGGTTGCAGATGAGCTATTTTATGCTCTTAAGCGTGGCGTTAAGGTAAGGGTTATGGTCAATTACACATTGACGGCATTGGGGTACGGTAATAATCTGGAGTACGGCCAGTTCTCCAAGATTGCTGATCGGCTTGAGAATGCAGGCGCCAAGCTGCTGAATACC
Source organism: Paenibacillus sp. FSL H7-0735 (assembly GCF_038008505.1). Classification (NCBI taxonomy): domain Bacteria; kingdom Bacillati; phylum Bacillota; class Bacilli; order Caryophanales; family Paenibacillaceae; genus Paenibacillus; species Paenibacillus sp. FSL H7-0735. The sequence goes on from NZ_JBBOZH010000001.1 coordinate 674,441, forward strand.
TTCAATTCGTATTATACAGCCGTGGAATGGCGGGTGAAACGAAAGGCGCTGGAGCAAGAGGGAGTGCCGGAAAGTATTCTGTTTCTGCAGGATAAAGTGCAAGAGGATGTTGAGGTCACAGGACTAAATGTCATCGACCATCGGAAGTTTATGGTCATAGATGGGGTAACCTCGATTATAGGCAGTGTAAACATTGGTGACCAATATACGTATGAGACCCCAGTTCAGGCGTCCTCTGCAATGAGTATAGACGGACATCCACAGGGGATTCCTAGTAAAGAGGCTGAGTGGCATGATGGCTGCTTCCGGATTCGCGGCGCTGCAGCGCAGCCTTTGAATGCGATGTTCTATTCTCGCTGGCTGCTACTAGGCGGAGATCATTTTGACGTGAATGATGTCTTTTATTATCCTGATGTAGATTATCATTTTGGTGAGGAAGAATGTACGCTGTTAGCAAGCTTTCCAGGTAACCCGGTTAACCTGATTCAACAATATTATCTGGATTTAATTACTTACGCGGCTGAAGAGACTATCATCGTGAATCCTTATTTGATTGATCAGGATTTTTGGGATCGGCTCGGGCTGCTTGGTCCGGAATGCTCGTGTAATTTGAACATTTGCAACCCGCTGGAGGTCAATGATCATCCTACAAATCGCGCGGCGGTAAGAGGCAATATGTATATGCCGTTTATTAACGGTGTTTCCTTCTATGACTACAGTGCCACCGGTCGATTTTCCCATTGGAAAATTACCTATGATCATAGATCACAAGCCGTTTTTCATGGTTCATATAATATCAACGAAAGAAGTGCCTGCCACGATTTTGAGCTGGGAATGCTGGTAAAAGGGGAGGCCTTTGCAGAGCAGATAAAGTCTATGATCGATTATGACCTGAGTGTCTCGCGGAAGATTACCAGTAAAAGTGAGTTCTTTAAGCATCCTTGGCTACACCCTAGTACTTATCTGAATAAGGTAACCCAGAATTATACTTGATAAATTGGGCTAATTCTCATGATATAATGATCGTTATAAATCATTAGGGTGGAGTATTGGCTATGCAAATCAAAATTACAAAAAGTGGTTTGAAAAAGGACGAGGTATTCTTTCTCACAGAATTTGGGGAGGGCCGGGGAATCTGGTGTGGTGCTCCTGTGAATCCAGGGGCAGAAATGGATGTGGAATTCGAGCTTTCGGAGCTGCTTATGAGGTGGGTGGATATCCATCCTGTACCTGCAGGTGAGTTCAATATCAGGCTCGAGCAGGATAGGGTTATTTTTACGGGCGTGTTGGAGAATATTGAAGAAGATGGCACAGGATACTTACGAATAGGTGAAGGGTTAGTGATGTTCGAGTGTCTCGGTGAACCTATGGCACTGGGTGTGTTCGTAGAATTGCAGGTCCGTGATGTGCGAATCTATCCCTTCAGTATTTGACGCTTCTTAGGGACTAAGATAACATACAAAGATAACATTAGATTCAGAAAGTTAAGCAAGAGGAGTAGAAAGCTATGAACACCGAAATTCAGCAATTTAAGACCGAATTCTTCAAGGCGCTGGCTCATCCGATGCGTATTCGTATTCTGGAGCTGCTCAGCGAAGGTGAGAAGAATGTGAATGAACTGCAGGCTATTCTCGGCTCGGAAGGTTCTGCTGTATCCCAGCAGCTAGCTGTTTTACGCGCCAAAAATGTAGTAACCAGTGTGAAAGAAGGCACCACAGTCATTTATGCCTTACGTGATCCTCTGATCAAGGACCTTCTGGTAGTGGCCAAACAAATATTTGATAACCATCTCGTGAATACCATTTCATTGCTGGAAGGCATGCGCGGCGAGTGAAAATGGCATAGATTAACGTTATTTTGGCGTTGACAACAGTCGCGTCCTAGAGTAATGTTCTTCTTATATTCAAATAATCAGATATTTAAAGAAAAGAAGGTTTGAACATGACAGGGCGGGGTCGTTATAAAGGCTACAACATGAACGCTTTTCGCAAGGATTTGATATCGGGGACAATCGTCGGAGTTATTGCCATTCCTTTAGGGATGGCATTTGCTATTGCTTCTGGTGTAAAGCCGGAATATGGCATTTATACGACAATCGTTGCCGGCATATGTATTTCATTGTTCGGGGGATCGAAATTTCAGATTGGTGGACCGACAGGTGCATTTATTCCTATCTTGTTCGCCATTGGGATGCAGTATGGTTATGAGAACCTGCTGTTAGCAGGGATGATGGCGGGGGTTATTTTAGTCCTCATGGGATTGTTAAGGCTGGGTGTACTGATTAAATTTATTCCGAAGCCGGTCACGATTGGTTTCACAGCAGGAATAGCGGTTATTATCTTCACCGGACAGATTGCTAATTTCCTTGGGTTAAGGAATATTGAACGGCACGAGAGCTTTGTAGATAACATGAAAGAAATTGGACTTCATCTATCGACGATCAATGGATATAGTATCCTGACCGCCGCGATTTGTCTGGCCGTTGTTATCCTAGCGATTCGCTTCGCTCCGAAGGTGCCGGGCTCATTGGTTGGCCTTCTTTGTGCGACTGTCATAGCAGCGTTATTTTTTAGCGGTAAGGTGACTACGATTGGTTTGGCCTATGGGAATATCCCTAATACACTGCCAAGCTTCCGTTTTCCGACCATTACCTGGGAGCGGATTACAATGCTGATTCGTCCGGCCTTTATCATCGCGATGTTGGGTGCTATTGAATCCTTATTGTCAGCTGTCGTAGCTGATGGGATGACAGGCAGCCGCCATAACAGCAACCGTGAACTGATTGGTCAGGGAATCGCCAATATTGCAGCTCCATTGTTTGGAGGAATTCCAGCTACAGGTGCCATTGCCAGAACCGCCACAAATATCAAAAGCGGTGCAGTTTCTCCGATCTCAGGGATCGTTCATGGGGTAGTGGTATTCCTAATTCTTTTGTTGTTTGCACCCTATGCTTCTAGTATTCCGTTGGCAGCGATGGCTCCTATCTTGATGGTAGTAGCTTGGAATATGAGTGAACGCAAACAATTTCTTCATTTGCTTAAAATCAAAACAGGTGATTCTTTGGTATTATTCATCACCTTCTTGTTGACGATATTTGCAGATTTAACGCTGGCCGTAGAGGTGGGATTAATTCTTGCGGTGATTTTGTTTGTGAAACGGATGGGAGAGGTTCATCTGGTATCCAAAGTATTGCCTGATCCTAATTCCGTCAAGGTAGGGGCACATATGGTAACGGAGAGTCATGATTGTCCGCAGATTGGGATTTATACCGTGGAAGGGCCGCTGTTTTTTGGCGCTGCGTATAGATTTGATGACACCATGCCGGGTTATGGCTCCGATCAGCCGAAAATTATATTAATGCGGATGGGAAAAGTGCCATTCATGGATACTACGGGCGAATCCAATCTGGCGGAGCTGGTGCGGCATTTACATGCTGTTGGAGGGAAACTAATGATCTCTGGTGTTCAGCCACAGCCGCTTGAGCTACTTAAGAGAACCGGGCTATATGACAAAATAGGAGAAGCACAGTTTTATCATCATACCGGTGAAGCGATCAATGAAGCTCTTAGCAGTATTAATCACAACAAATGTATCGGATGCAGTCATGCGGCGTTTAGGGAGTGTACGGCATTATCCTGTCAGGAGGATGCAGGTGGACTACGGGGTCTGACAGGACGCAAGAAGCCAGCATTGCCTCTGAACTAATCAGCGGTACTTGAGCTTAATAAATAAAGTCGGCCTGGGCGCTATTCTTGCGTCTGGGCTTTTGTATTAAAATTGGACTTCGGAATTCTGAATTTGTACAATTGGGTATAAGTTTAATGTAATCAATATCGATAAGGAGAATATAAGCTCATGAAGGAATTGAATTATCCGAAGGTGTTTATGCTCTTGGCGGGATTGTCTGTCGCTACATTGGCGGTATATCGTGTAGTGTCACTTCAGACGGATTCGTTTTACGCTTTTTTAATTTGGAATTTGTTCTTAGCTTGGATTCCGTTTTTATTCTCCATGGCTGCTTATGAGCTAGACAAAAGGAAGATAGGCGGTTTATTACTTCTTCCTTTGGGTGTCGCGTGGCTGCTGTTCTTTCCAAACGCGCCTTATCTCATGACTGACCTGGTGCATTTAACGGTAAGAAAAAGTAGATATATCGTGGAGGGAGCCATTCAGAATCGCTACTGGTATGACTTGGTCACTCTTTTATTGTTCACCTGGAGTGGATGGTTGACCGGGTTCTTCTCATTGTATCAGTTCCAGACGGTCATTTATCGTAAAAGCAACCTGCTGTGGTCATGGGTATTTGTGCTTGCGGCATGTATGCTCGGGGGATATGGTGTACTGCTTGGCCGAGTCTACAGACTCAATAGCTGGGACGTCCTGACGGACAGGCATCAGTTGTATCAACTTGTTCTGGATAGCCTGAATCTCCAGTCCGTATTTTTCAGCTTGTTCATTGCCTTTGTCCTGCTGGTCATTTACGCGACGATGTATTGTCTACTCAATGCTCTTGGCACCGGAGAAAGACGAAGAGTTACCAGAGGGTACTAATCGGTACACTCCGGCTCAAACTGGAATTGCTTCAGATCTACCACACCTTTTTCATTAAAACTAACTCCCTCTCCCTGTAGATAGAGCCTCTGGAGGGAGTTAGACTCATCCTCAGTTAGTGCGATCATTCCCTTAGCATTAATGACCCGATGCCAGGGCAGCTTATATTTTTTGCTCATGGAGTGAAGGATGCGAACGACCTGCCTCGCTCCTCTTGGGCTACCTGCCGCGCGGGCAACTCCTCCGTAAGTCATCACTTTACCTTCTGGTATAGACTGTATGATATGAATAACTCTCTCAGTAAATGGTGTCATAGCAAGCTCAAGCTCCTATATCTTATTTTTATCCATTGCTCAACAGATAAATCAATTCTAAACGAAACGGGGGACGAACAGGAGGATTTTTTGAGGATAGCAAAAAAAGGGTTGCAAAGCAATAAATACGCGTGGTATATTCTAACTGTAAAAATAATCTAAACGTTTAACAATGTGATTGAAAGAGTTCCATAATAAGATAGGAGAAGGTGTAATGAGGAAAACCAGCATTAAAGACATAGCCGCAAAGGCTAATGTTTCGATTGCTACAGTCTCCTATGTGCTTAATGGTACCCGCAATGTACGTTCTGATACAAGGGAACGAGTTGTTGCCGCCATTGAGGAGTTGAATTATAAGCCGAATGCTATTGCGAAGAGTCTCAAACTCAACCGTACGAATACAATAGGTGTTATTGCAGAAGATGTGACGGTATTTAACACCCCCGATATTATCGATGGAATTAATGATTTTGGAGATCGAAACGATTTGCATATTTTACTGGTGAATCTTCGTTTAGACAAGCGTATCGGCCGTAACTTCTCGAATACGGAAGACTACCGAAAGTATGCCGCTAATGCGGTTGCCGAACTGCTCAGCAATCAAGTGGATGGGATTATTTATATCGGTGTTCATCCCCGTGATTTAACGGGTCTAATCGATACGGAGGGTAAGCCGATTGTGTATACCTACTCTTACACACAGGACGATATCTCTATCCAGTATAATGATGAGCAAGCTGCTTACCAAGCCATGTCCTACTTGGTTAACCAAGGACATAGCAGAATTGCTGTAATCAGTGGTTTGATGGATTCTATCCCTTCCAGATTAAGACTGAACGGTTATTACAAGGCAGTTACTGAATATCAATTACCGTTCGATCCACTGTTAATTAAGATGGGAGACTGGGAGAGGGAATCAGGGTATCGCCTTACCTCCGAGTTGCTCGCTTTGCCGGAGCCCCCAACCGCGATTCTTTCCATGAATGATGTAATGGTTGTAGGTATTTTGCAGGCGGCAGAGGAAAAAGGGGTTAAAATACCGGATGATCTGTCGGTTGTCGGTTTTGATAATCGTGAATTCAGTGATTACTTACGCCCGCGTATAACAACAATGGGACTTCCGCTACATGAGATGGGCTATCAAGCTATTGAGGTTTTGTTCAATTTAATCAAGGGGACGAAGATGGATTCACTGACCATGCCGGAGTGCCGGTTGATCGAACGTGATTCCGTGGCTACGTTAAAAAATGCTGTGAAACAAAAATAAGTTTCACAGCTCCTTTTTCCTCATAAATCTAAACGTTTAACTTAAAATATCGAAGAGGTGCTAGGCAATGACGATTCTAGGCAATGAAAACTTCACGATGGAGCTAAGCGACCGCGGAGCACTTCAGTCTCTGATATTACAGGGCGACCCTAGTGAAATGAATTGGGTAGTTGATCCGTCTTATTTGAAAGAGGCAGGTTATGCGGATACAGATAAGCTATTCGGAGAATGGACAATAGAGCTGGACGGGAATATCATAAAAAGCACTGATCTGTTGCCCAAAATTACGCCAGAAGGAAAACACCGTGTAATTGTGGATTTTGAAGGCGCACCGATTGCAATCAGACTTACATATTCTCTGGAAGATGAGCGACTAAGATGGACTATTGAAGCTACAAACCGCTCACCACAATCTGTAAGAATTAATGGACTTCATGTGTGGCTTTCGCTCGCGTATATCATGTACAGAGATGAAAATGTGCAGCGCAATATGAGCCAGTCCTGTGCAGTGTTCCCCCATCTTGGTGGGGATTTCGCTAAAATCGCTGCTATTCGACGGAGCAACAAAGCACCACATCTGGGTGTTTATGGGGTTCAGGGCAGAACAGTAAGCGTAGGTACTTATTGTAGTTATAAGAATCGTTTTCTTGAGCAGGTCTCCCCTTCTTTGGATGGTCTGCTGTATCATCGGCTATCGTTGGTGGAGGACGGATCATCTATGACCGAATCTGCAGCTGCCGACTGGATATATGGTGGCGCTTACAGTCCGCTGGATCTTGGCGCTGGGGAGACCTACAGCTGGGAATACATATTCCATCCCTGTCAGAATCGAGATGATTTCTATAGGCAGGGCATGGCCTATGGACATCCGCGCTGGAGCTATACGCCTGTATTAACCCGAGGAGGAAGGTTCGAAGCTGTTGTTGATCTGCCGCAGGGCCAGGTTCTACGTGAGCTGCGTTTGTATAGCACTTTACCGGGGACGGAGCTGATCCGCCAGGAGAATATTACGAACGAAGCTGTACGGTTGGAATCAGGCAGTAGCTATGCTATATCTTTACAGCGTTTGGAGCCGGGAGAACATAAGCTGGAGCTGGTGCTAGAAGATGGACGGAGCGATATCCTGGTCTGGAATGTACTGGAGTCGATTGACCGGATTCTGGAAAAGAGAGCCGAGTGGTTGGTAAATAATAACTTTGGAGGGACAGGGGAGGTCGAAAGGCCATATGCCTTCCGTCCGCTATCGAATCAGGGAGAATCGCTGGGTAAGGTTGCTTTTCTACTGATGAAGAATAGCATGGCCAAGGCTGTCCCAGAACAAGTAGCTAAGGCCGAGATTGCAGCAGTATTGGATGTGAAGGAGCATTGGTTTGAAGGCGGGGATTTTAATCATCCGCGTCCCTTGTACGGAGAATTCTACCGCATTTATGATCTGGATTATATTGGGCATGTCTTTTATCTATTGTCACGAATGGATGGTTCATTACTTAAAATTCATTCTCCTAGAGAATATCTACAATGGGCTGCCGAAATCATGTGTCTTCGCCTAGACCCTGATCGGCACAGTGGCCAGCGTGAGAAGGATGAGAGCCGTCTAAATGGGATATTTGTGCTCTATATTCTTGATTTATTAGAAGCACTGAAGCAGTGCGGTCTTTCAGAAGAGTATAAACGTCTACTTACCTTATGGGAGCGCTTTGGTAGAAATCTGGAGACAGGGATACAGCAGTATGAGGGAGCTATAACGGAGCATTTTTACGATAATGCAGGATTTGGCCCTACCTGTGAAACGTTGTGTCACCTTGGAAATAAAGAGGAGGCCCAGCGTTATGGACAACTAATTCTGGCAAATATCGGATTCAGCAATGATTACAGAGTGCAGAATCCGGATCGCTGGTGGGAAGCTTTGTCTTATATGATTCATTCCCTTTGGGGTGGATTGGTAGCAGGAGCATCCCGGGTTGCCTATGAATTCCTTGGAGACCCTGAATATTTGGAAGCCGCTTACCGTTCTACGATGGCAGTATTCAATTGTTACGATTGGAATGTACGCTCTACTCCACGCCGTTTGTTGCCTGGAGAGGCAGCTTCTACATATAGTGTGGCAGCTCCTAACCTGAATATGCCAGAATTGTCGCGAAACCGTTTTGGGCAATCCGTATTTGTGGGGGCAAGTGATTCCTTGTTTGCTTCGCTGTTCTCGGGTGTGACAGGAGATGATTGGGATATGGGGGAGGAGCTAGTGGCCTATCTAATGGGCTTCGGGACAACCACATATTTGTACAGGGATCCACGCGGAAAGATGCGCTGTATTAACGGTTATATTGAAGAAGACTCGGAGGGCTGGATCGTAACAAGTTACGCTGCATATCCGTCAAGATATGTGCTGCTTGAGGACAAGCTCGAATATCGCACAACTGAGGGGATGCTAGAGCCTCACGTAAGACTGGCAGGCGGAATGTTCAGCCCTTGTCTGTAATCGCTAAGAATGACAAACCATGATGATTTTAGGCTAAAGCTTTAAATGCTTGGCTTGAAATAAATAGATATGAAAAAAGGGAGGCAACAAACATGAAGTTTGGAAAACGTACTCTAGTTCTATCTTTAGCATCAATGATGGTTTTTTCCGCACTGGCAGGTTGTTCGGGCAATTCCAACAATGCGGCTCCAAAGGCATCTGAAGGGTCTGGAGCAGCCAACAAAGAAACTACGCCTGATAAAGATGTAACCTTGGAATTATTGTATTGGGGTGATGATGTACAGAAAAAGCTGGTAGAAGCGGCAGCAGAAAAATATACAGCCGACACCGGAGTAAAAATCAATGCACAAGTGCTTCCAGCGGATGGCTCCTTTGATACATTTATTCAGACCCGGCTCGAATCCGGCGAACTTCCAGATATCAGTTATATGGGCGAAGGCGATATCCAAAAGTACAATGAAATGGGAATTATCGAAGATATCAGCGATTTATTAGCGGACGGAAGTATTCCTGAAAAACTATCAGCGATAACAATCCATTCACCTGAGCAAAAAGTGATCGGAGTCGGTCTATCCAACCAGCTGGAGCTGCTTTACTATAGCAAGTCCAAATTTGATGCAGCAGGTCTTGAATATCCACCCTCCAAAGTTGAAAATGCGTGGGATTGGGATACATTCGTAACAAACGCGAAAAAGTTAACGACAGATACTAAAGGAAAAACAGCGGCAGATGAAGGCTTTGATGCTGCTCTGACCGAGAACTACGGGCTTGGTATGACAGCGGGACGGGAGTTCCACCATTTCTGGGCAGCTTATGCCAACGGTGGCGGGATTGTTTCCCCGGATGGAAAGGAGTTTCAATGGGATTCTCCCAAAACGGTTGATGCCATCCAGAAGCTAGCTGATCTCGTTAACAAAGATAAGGTTGCATCCGCTTTCAATTACACTTGGAATTCCGGAATTGGTTCTGCGGTAGACGCTTTGAGTGGTGGTTATGCCATGGCGATCAGCGGCTCTTGGGATCTAGCTAATATCAAAGGAAATGAAGATATCGGCGTTGGGGTTCTGCCTAAGATGGAAAAGGCAGTAACGGTGAACTGTGGTGCTCCGCTTGTTGTGTACAATACATCGAAGCACATTGAGGAAGCCAAGAAATTCTATGCCTACATGGTCAACCCTGAGAACAGTCTGGAGCTGCTGAAGAGTGGTGCGTGGTTGCCAAACCAGGCAGATTGGTATACCGATCCTACCTTGGTTGAAAAGTGGACCTCCGATCTTCCTGAAAGCGCAAAAGAAACTATCCTTAGTTATTCGACAACGAAAGATTCTATCGCACAATGGCCTGCATATTACGTTCCTGCCTACCTCAAGATGAATACTGAATATGAGAAATCTATTGATCAGGCATTGGCAGGTAAGAAAAGTGTTAAAGAAGTCTATGACGCGATCATGCCAGCGATCAAGCAGTTGTTCGAGAGCGGCAAGGTTTCCTAATTAGAGCTTATATTTGAAAAGAGGGCTATTGCTTATGAACCCAGAGAGCAAAACCGAAACGGCTGCGGTCTATGTTAAAAAGCATGCCAAAGGTGTCACCAAAGAGGCGGTGGCTGGATATATGTTTGCAGCACCGGCCATTATTGGATTTTTGGTATTGACGCTTTATCCGATGCTGGCCAGTTTGTTTTACAGCTTTCATAAAATAACGATTATGAGCGGAAGCCAAGTTATGGAATGGATTGGGCTGGATAATTTCCGGTACATATTCACCAATACCAGCTCCGAATTCAAGAAATCCATAACGGTGACCTTGATTTATGCCTTCATTAACGTGGCGCTTGTAATCACCTTTTGTCTGATTGTTGCACTCTTATTGAACCGTAAATTTATCGGCAGAAACTTGATGCGGGCTATATTCTTTCTGCCGTCTGTAGTTCCGATGCTGGCGACAACGATTGTGTGGCAGATGCTTCTACAGAACCAAGCCAAGGGTGGACTGCTTAACTGGATTTTATTGCAGATAGGAATAGCCCCTGTTGATTTCCTGACTGATCCCATCCGTATTTTTGAGACATTGTTTATCATGAGCTTGTGGACCTGTGGTGGGACGATTGTTGTGTTCATCGCTACGCTGCAGGATGTTCCGGGAGAATTGCTGGAAGCCATCGAGATGGACGGGGGAAATGCTTGGCACAAGTTCCTCAAAGTAACCTATCCGACGATCAAGCCTGTCCTCTTTTTCCAATTGATTATGTGCATGATGACCTCTATCCAGATTTATACGCAAAGTGTGGTGTTGTCCAGAAATGGTGCACCCGATCGGATGACTTATTTTATCAACGTTATGATCTATGACCATTCATTTGTTCAGGTAGGGATGCGCGGTTTGGCGTCTGCTGAGGCATGGGTCGTCTTCCTAATCACTATGGCCATTACTGGTGTGCTGTTCTACTTCCAGGGCGCATTTAAAAGGGACGATTCGATGGGCAAAAGAAAGAAGGTGAGATAATGGCGGCAACCGCAATTATGAATTATACAAGTATCCAGAAAAAAAAGAAAAGAGCTAAAGCCATCAATACCGGGCTGATTCTGTTCTCCTGTCTGCTCGCAGTGGTGTTTGCTTTTCCGCTCTATTGGCTGCTGCGAGGTGCCTTCGTGAGCCACACAGAAATACTGGCGCGGCCGCCTGTGTTTTTCCCCGAGTCACTAAATGTCGATAATTTTCGGCTTGGATTGGAACGTATTCAGTTCCTGCGGCAGCTCTGGAATTCAGTTTCGATTGTAGTTCCTTATGTGATTGGGACGGTGCTGACGACAAGCTTTGCCGGGTATGCCTTTGCTAAGCTGAACTTTCCGCTGCGCGGGATGTGGTTCGTGCTGGTCATCAGTACGATGATGCTGCCTAGTGCCGTAACCCTGCTGCCACAATATTCCCTGTACACTTCGCTGGGACTAGCTGGCAAACCTGCTCTTATTATTCCGGCCTTTTTCTGTGCAGGCGGCAACGCGTATTTTGTCTTTTTGCTCCGGCAATTTTTTATGACGATTCCGCTAGAACTCAGTGAAGCTGCCAAGATTGACGGCGCGGGTTACTTCCGTATCTACTCCCGCATCATGCTGCCGCTTATACGTCCCGCAATGATTGTTGTGGCGTTGTTCAGCTTTATTAACTGTTGGAATGAATTTTTCTATACCATGATTTATTTGAAGACTGAAGCAGATTATACGCTGCCTATGGGCTTGTATATTGTGAACGGGATGCGCATTCCGAACTATGAACAGGTCATGGCACTGGCGCTCGTCGTTACAGCTCCTTGTCTAGTATTTTTCTTGATCGGCAACAAATATTTTGTTGAGGGCATTACATTAACGGGAATCAAGGGATAAAAAGGAGGAATTCATCCAAATGACAAGTCATAAATGGCCCAGAAGAGCTTCTGTGGCGGCATTATGTGCGGCTGTTGTATTAAATGCAGGGATTGTTCCCGTATCGGCTAACTACACGACTGATTTCTATCATGAAGGCGTAGGCACCGATTACGGGCAGGCGAAGTGGAAGGATAATTCTATTGTTAAGGAAGGCGTTAATTTCAGCGATGTCACCGTCGGAGAAATGATGCAGGCGATTGAAGCTTTTGATTTTGAGGCTTTTGCAAAAGATAATTCCGATTTGCCTTGGCTTGATGCCTTGCTTGTTAACGAAGGTGTCATTCCGGATGATGTCAACGATGAAGTTAGCGCCAATACTCTGTTCAGCCGGGGAAGCGCTTTGTACATGAAGACTCAGGATAATACCAAGCTGGGTTTTGTGGGAACGGTGCATTACGCGGATACTTTGAACAAGGACACGATGTATAACATCACCCTTTCTACAGGAGACTTGGCGGAACAGAAAAATGTGCGGAAGAACTACCCGAGTCATGAGAATCAGACCTACACAAGCGGAGGCCTGGAGATTAACCAGCGGAAATTTATTTCCAGCTATAACAGTGCTGTAACGCTGCTTCAATTGAAGAATCCTACGGCCAGTGATATAACGTTGACGATGAAGGTTAAATCACCTTTCGTCTCAGCGGCTGAGGGTGATGAGCTGGTGGGTTACAGAGTGGCTGCTCCGCTAATGATAGGCAAAGCCGGGCAAAAGGTAGTTGAAGCGATGTCCTACGTGGATGTTCATCTGAGCGGAAACGGCATGAGTCCTTCCGGAAATGAACTGGTTAGAGAGATTACAGTGCCCGCCGGTGGCTCCGTTGACCAAAAGGTAGTCATGGGTTGGCTCGCGGATGAAATACCGGGCTCAAAGCTGCATTATGAGAGCTTTAAGGCTGCTGACAGCAATGACACGGCCTTCTCTGCACAGGTGCGGGAGTACAACGAGTGGTGGGCAGAGAACATTCCATATATCGATGTTCCCGATGAGAATGTGAAGAAGGTACTTTATTATCGTTGGTGGTGTAACCGCTTTAATTTGCTGGATGCCAACATTCCGGGCAATGACTGGCAGTTCCCAATGAACATGGAGGGCGTTCTCGGCTACAACAACGGGATTACGGTCAGTGTACCTTGGGCGATGCAGGATCTGAAATGGCTGCGTGATCCTTCCTACTTGTATGGAACCTGGCTGGCTCAAGGGGAATATTCCGAGAATAAGAATTATAAAAATAATCCCGGACGTCCTAACATCTGGACCTGGGATATGATGCAGAACACGTCGCAAGTAGGCTGGGACGCTTACAAGATTTACGGTGGTGGTCAGGAAATATTGAAGAAGTTCGCTGATTTTTCTGCGACTGATGTTACCGGCACACTTGAACATTTTAAAGGCACTAATCCAAATCTTGTTTATTATAACCATGGTCCGATTACAGGTAATGACGGAGATACCGTATCCATGCACTGGAATGGCAGTGGTAACTATGCCCGCCTGGATGGTTCTTCTACTACCTACGCCAATGCAGTGGCAACAGCGAAGATGTACGAGCAGCTTGGAGATACTGCGGGTGCAGCTAAAATGAACACTGTTGCGCAGAATATTAAGAATTCAATTCTGAATGAGATGTGGTACGACAAGGCTGACTTTGATGGTGACGGTGTGGCAGATACGAATGGTACAGGCAGCTTTTTGTATAAAAAAGTTGTGGGCGGTACCGATGTATTCAACCCTTGGCGGGATAATAACATGTTTGTCTTTAACTTTGGTGTAGTACCAACTGAAGGTGAAGAAGGATATGAGGCGAAATATTTATCTCAGTTGTCTGATTACGCAGATCCGAATTATTATCCGATCTTTCCTTTCTTTACAGCGGATCAGAACAGCATTATGAAGCGGGTAGAAGATTTCAAGAATGGCAAGACGGATGCCTTCGGTACAGACCAGTTCGCATGGTGTAACTTCGGCAACTATATTAATACCGTTCGTGCCTCTCTGCGCTATTATCCTATAGATAATATCAACAGTGACGTTTACAAAACACTGTTTGATTGGGGCGCTTGGTTGCATACAGTGGAACCGGGCAATACGGACCACCTGGACTCTAATGAATTTTTCTGGCTGGAGGATTACTTCTTCGGCACACCATGGACAAAAGACAATCCTCCTAACCCTAGTGGAGATATGGTACGGGCATGGATTCACCACGATACGCTTGGCATGATGAATTACACTGTGGTTGAAGATATGGCGGGTATTCAGCCACGGACAGATGACAAAATCGAGCTATGGCCGATTAATGTCGATTATGACTATTTTGCTGTAGATAACGTGCGTTACCATGATGCTAACTTATCTATCGTATGGCAGGATCCTGCTAAGTATAGTGACAATCCTCATTATCAAGGTATTCCAGCAGGTTATTCGCTCTTCATTAATGATGAACTCGTAATGACAACTAACGAAATGTCCCATCTGATTTATGATACAGCTACTGGCAAGGTGGAAAAACCTTCAGGGGATGTAACTGGGGCCGTTGGCGACAACTCGAAGACACAGGTGTTATATGAAAAAGGCAGTGCTACGACGCTTGCTGCGGCAGATCAAACATCCTTAGCCAGCAATGAGAAGACTGTCGACATGTTTAATAAAGCAGGCGTTGATATTGTTAATAACGGTACGAATCTGGCTGTTGCTTCAGGCACTACTGTTGAATCGACTTATATCAAGAGCGGTTCGAATATCCGCAACCTGGCGGACAATTCGACAATCGCATCAATTAATCATACGTCAAACACAGCTTTATTCGGCGGTTCGCCGAATTCTGTCGATACGGTTACGTTCAAATTTGATGGAGTCCAGGCTGTGGACAATGTAAAAGTCTATTTCTATAATGACCGGCTTCTGAACGGTTATGGTACACCACAGACATTTGGTGTCGAATATCAGGATGCTGATGGAAGCTGGAAACCAGTGGAGGGACAATTCCGCTATCCGGAATATATTGCTTCCAACTATAACAATGTGGAGTTCCAAAAGGTTAATACTGCAGCGATTCGCATTCATGTGACGCATCCGCTGGAACTTGCGACCGCCATCAAGGAGATTCAGATCTACAATAATAATCTGGAGGTTAAGGCGGCTGCCAATCAAGCACCAAAGGTTTATCTAGAAACACCATTGAAGGTTGAGCAAAATGTTCCTCTGACGATTATGCCGCAGATCGTTGATGATGGGTTGCCAAGTGGCAAGCTGACTTATACCTGGGAGAAGATTTCAGGTGAAGGAGAAGTAGAGGAGACAGGGCTTGATAAAGCCATGCTGCAAGCTACCTTTAAGACGACTGGTGAATACGAATACCGCCTGACTGTCAGCGATGGAGAACTGGAAACTGTCGTGAAGGTTCCAGTCACCGTATTTGTAGCTACTGCGGAACTGACAGAGATGATCGCGAAGTTTGCGGATCGGGATTCCGGCAGACTTGTCCGGAACAAGGATGATTTTACTGCGGCAACATGGCAAGAGCTGCAAGCTGCGCTGACTGCTGCCAAGGCATTGCTGGCTCAGGGAGAATATACGCTGGAAGAGATCAAGGTGGCAACGGATCAAATGCGGATGGCGGTGGATAACCTTAGATACAGAAATGCTGCCCTTTTGGCTGCCCCTAGTGCCTCATACACTTCGGCATGGGAGTCTGTGTATGGCATTAATGATGGTTATATCCCTTATACTTCAGCAAGTATTTACAATAGCGAAGCAGAAACTCAGTATGGGAACTGGGGCGGTCCCGGTGAAAGCCACTGGTTGCAACTGACCTGGAAAGAGCCCGTGACTTTGTCAGGCAGCTCCGTGTACTTCTATGATGATGAAGGCGGTGTGCAGGTACCGGGAGATTACAACTTCGAATATTGGGATAAGGATGCTGGAAAATATGTACCGGTAACGGGCTTGAGCGAGAAAGGCAAAGCAAGAAATGCATTTAACGAGGTAACCTTTGACGAGGTGAAGACGGATAAACTCCGTTTGATTCTTAATAAGCAGTCCACCAGTATTTGGACAGGCGTTAAGGAATGGCGGGCTATTTCGTCTAAGCCAGAAGGAGAAGTTCCTGCTCCCGGCGACCATGGTGCGATTGCGGGCATTGAACAGATTGCGGTGAGTACGACAGTTAACGTCGTGCCTACGCTTCCAGCTAAGGTTACGGTAACTTACGCCGATAAAACGACAGGCTTGGCAAGTGTGGTATGGGAGGGAATTCCCCTTAACAAACTCACCATTGCTACAGACTTCACTATATTTGGTAAAGTGGCGGGCACTGATATTGCTGCCAGCTGCCGCATCAGTGTGAGGTACGATAAATCTAAACTTAAAGCAGCCATTGATACAGCGGAAGATCCTTCGGTAAATGAAGAGAATTATACCGGAATGCCTGAGCAATGGGAGGCACTACGCATTGCACTAGAGGCTGCTAAAGCCACTTATGCAAATGACGGTGCTACCGATGGTGATATTAATGTGGCATATTCCAATTTAAAAAATGCCTTTGAAGCCTTACAGCCTGTCGAAGCTCATGATGCAACGATCAGCGGAATCACAATTCCGGGCGGATCTATTGATCAGGTAGCCAAAGAAATTATTTTACCGGATACGACTACGCTTGATGAGCTGAAGGAAGGACTTACTGTTCCGGTAGGGGTTACCTTCGCTGTGTACGAACCTGATAGCATTACTCTTGCGGGAGAAATCCAAACGGGTTACAAGGTCATTGTGACAGCACTGGATAAAACAACGACCAGAACGTATACCTTAACATTGGTTTCTGTAAATCCGCCTCTCATAACGGCACCTTTGGAAGAGAAGCTTAGAGCAATAGAAGCTTTGGATAAGAGCCTTTATGTAGAGGAGAGCTGGAATACTCTTGAGAAAGAAGTAGCACGAGCAGTGATATTGCTGGAGAGTGGGACTGCCACTCAGGCAGACATTGATGAGGCATTAAGTCAGCTTAATGCGGCGGTTGCGGGCCTGAAGTTGCTTTCAGAAGCTACGCCAACACCTACGCCAACATCAACACCTGTACCGACAGCGACACCAACGCCAACGTCAACACCAAAACCAACAGAGGCACCGGGTACTTATGTGCCGGTAGCCACGGCCAAACTGTCGCCTAGCGCGTCTGCGACAGCAACCCCTGCTGTAAGCAGTGGTAAAATCGTGGTCCAGACGGTCATCGGAGCAGATGGAAAAGCATTGGCTGAACTCACTGCCGCAGATGTTGAAAAGGCAGGAAAGGATGCAAAGGATGGTATTCTGTCCATTGTCGTGAATCCTGCCGGAAACGCGAAACAAATTGTAATTGAGCTGCCACTGCAGTCACTGGCAGCAGCGGGAAATGTTAAATCCCTCAAGATTGATACAGGAACAGCAAGCATAATGCTGCCGGAAAGTTTCTTGAAGACTTACACAGATGCTAAGAACGGCAAACTTAAGCTTATTGTGGGCACTGGAGATGTATCCGGATTGCCACTGTCGGTAAGCAGTCAGTTGAATGCTGGTACAATTAAAGACATCAGTCTTAGCGTAGACGGTGTGGTTATTCCGAGTGATGTTCTGAAGACATCGGGGGTCAAGCTGGCACTTCCTTATACGCTGAAGTCTGGTGAGAAAGCTCATAAAGTAGTGGTTTATTACTTGAACAGTAATCAGCAACTAGAGATCGTTAAGAACGGAAGATTTAATACAGGAACACAGATGCTTGAGTTAACTTTGCCGCAGCTTGGCAGTTATGTAGTGGTTCACTCGAATGTTTCATTCAAAGATATCGCTACAGCTAATTGGGCGTTAAACAGCATTGAAGCACTCGCAGCACGAGGTGCAATCGAAGGGATGGATGCTGAACACTTTAATCCAAGTGGAAATGTGACCCGTGCAGAATTCATCAAAATATTGATGAACGCTTTTGATTTACTAGATGAGACGGCTGTAAGCACATTTACAGACGTTAAGGATGGGGCATGGTATGCCAGTCCGATTGCGAGCGCTCAAAAGCTCGGCATTGTTAAAGGCAAAGCGGATGGCAACTTTGGTGCAAGCGAGGAGATTACTCGTCAGGAAATGGCAGTCATGATTTATCGTTTGGCTCAGACGATTAATATCCCATTGACTGCCGGAACAAATGCTTCTGGTGAAGCATTCTCTGATGTGAATCAGTTGTCTGCGGATGCAGCCAAAGCTGTAGAAGCGATGCGTATTAGTGGAATTATTAACGGTATGACATCCAACCAATTTGGACCAAACGGCAAGGCTACAAGAGCGCAAGCAGCGACAGTGATCTTCCGCCTGTTTGCGCAGCTTCAATAATCGTGCAGCAATACAAGATATAAAAAACACAGGTGTCCTAGTCATGCCAATGACTGGTGGGGTACCTGTGTTTTTTTGCTGCTGACCGTATGTCCCGAACGCCAGCTTTATTAGTTCAAAGCTGCTAGCTCAAAGGTGCCAGCCCCAAACGCCTAGAACAAGATGCCAACCCCAAACGCCTAGATCAAAGTTGCTAGCATAGAGATACCAGCCTCAAACGTCTAGATCGAAGTTGCTATCTCAGAGCTGACAACTCAAAAACACCTAATCACATGCTCGTATCCCCCATGCTCTTAAAACAAACTTTGCTTCATGGTATGTCATTTGAACGCAAGAGATCGCTAACGGACCCAGTAGCCCCTAAACACAGCATTTATCGACTTTTGGCTTGCTATCGGACTCCATAGTCACTATTGGCATGAAAACCGCCCAATATGAGCCTCTTTTGATAAAATAGCTGCACTGGAGTCCGAAAATGTGCCAAAAAGGAGATAAATGAGCAAATAACGCCTCCTGAGTCCGTAAGTGCCTGAGGATGCAAGTGGTGTTATCGCGGCTAAGTCCGTAAGTGTCTGAGGATGTGTTCGGTGTTATTGTGCTAGGTCCGTAAGCTCCCCGGGGAGAGGGTGTTTTGGCGCTAACGGACCCAGTAGCCCCTAAACGTAGCATTTATCGACTTTTGGCGTACTATCGGACCCCATAGTCACTATTGGCATGAAAAACGCCCGGTTTGAACCACTTTTGATGAGATAGCTGCACTGGAGTCCGAAACTGTTCGCAAAAGGCAATAATTGAGCAAATAACGCCTCCTGAGTCCGTAAGTGCCTGAGGATGCAAGTGGTGTTATCGCGGCTAAGTCCGTAAGTGTCTGATGATGTGTTGGGTGTTATTGTGCGAGGTCCGTAAACCCCAAGGGATGAGTGTGATTCGGCGGTAACGGACCCAGTAGCCCCTAAACGTTGCATTTATGGACTTTTGGCGTGCTATCGGTCCTCAGAGTCGCTATTGGCATGAAAACCGCCCAATATGAGCCACTTTTGATGAAATAGCTGCACTGGAGTCCAAAACTATGCCAAAAAGGCGATAAATGAGCAAATAACGCCTCCTGAGTCCGTAAGCGCCTTAGGATGTACTTGGTGTTATCTTCCCTAGGTTCATAAGCATTTGAGGATGTACTCGGTGTTGCGTGCCTGAGCCGAAAGCGTCTGAGGATGTACTCGGTGTTGCGTGCCTGAGCCGAAAGCGTCTGAGGATATATGCGGTGTTATCGTGCCTGAGCCGAAGCGTCTGAGGATGTTATGCGGTGAGTCACTATTGGCATGACCCCAAGGGCTGATTGGGTTACTTACCTGCCGAACCCGGCGTATGGAGTAGTCTCGTTTCTTTCTTGTTGATCCCTTTTCAGTATAATTTTGGCGGATAGGATTTGGAGAGACGGGGGATAATTTCTAGGAAACCTAATTCTGACAGGAGTGACTACTGTGGAGGAACGGCCAGCAGGTGGAAACAGCAATACGTCTCAAAAAAACACAAAATCTGAGCAGACTCTGAGTACGTCACTGGATGAAATGATGACTTTGTTTCGAAACATATTCAAGGACGATGAAACGCTTAGAATCAGAGTGTTTAGCAACATGTTTACTGATAGTCTTCGCTTTGGGTTAGTCTATGTTGACGGAATGGTTGACAAGCATTTGATCCAGGAAGGGATTATTAAGCCTGTTATGGCTTTTGATTTTACCAAAAAGAATTGTGACAATAAAGCCGAGCTGATGGAGAACATCCGGACGCAGGTCATTAGCATTAGTGATGTGGTCGCCTCTGAAGATTTTGATGAAATGATTTATTCGATTATAGCTGGCAAGACCTTACTGCTGATAGACGGCTTTGCGGGTGTTCTGAACATTGGGGCACAGGGTTGGGAGACGAAAGCTCTTGCGGAACCGGTGACCGAAAAAAGTGTCAAAGGTCCAAGGGAAGGATTTACGGAATCACTGTTAGTGAATCTCACTCTTATTCGTCGCAGGGTGCAAGACTCCGAGTTAAAGTTTGTTTTTAGTTCACTGGGAACACGTTCCAAAACACCGATATGTATCTGTTATATGGAGAGCTTGGCATCACCGGCTATTCTCAAAGAATTACAGAATCGAATTGAACAGATTGACATAGATCTTATTCTGGACACGGCATCTCTGGCGGAATTAATTAGAGACGAACCCTATTCGCCCTTTGAGATGACAGGAAGTACAGAGCGCCCGGATGCCGTAGTCAGTAACATGATGGAGGGCAGAGTTGCCGTGCTTATAGAAGGCAGCCCGTTTGCAATGACCGTTCCCTATCTATTTGTAGAGAATTTTCAAGCCAGCTCGGATTATTACATTAACTTTTATTTTGGTTCGTTCAATCGAATGTTAAGAGTTTTTGGAGCTTTTTTGTCGATCAGTATTCCTGCTCTTTATGTAGCTTTAGTTACCTATAGCCAGGAAATGATCCCCACCATGTTGTTGCTCAGTATTTCTACAGCAAGAGTAGCAGTCCCTTTTCCTACAATAGTAGAGGCGCTATTCATGTTAACTATTTTTGAAATATTAAGAGAGGCGGGCGAGCGGATACCTACCTATATAGGGCAGGCTATCAGTATCGTAGGCGCTCTCGTGTTAGGACAAGCGGCAGTGGAGGCCAGAATAGTGAGTGCTCCAATGATTATTGTAGTCGGTTTAACAGGGATCATGACGCTACTTAATCCTAGGTTGACCGGTCCTTTAATTATCGTAAGAACATTGCTGCTGGGTGCGAGTTTTTTCCTGGGGATATACGGATATTTTCTTGGAATGCTTGGTTTAGTAGTACATTTGATGAGTTTGCGCAGCTTTGGGGTTCCATACATGCTTGAAGTAGGCTCTATCCGTCCTCAGGACATTAAAGATACAGCGATCAGGGCGCCGTGGTGGCATATGTATCTGCGTCCGGCGTTGATTGGGGCACGAAATATGAGGAGAAAAGGTTCCAATAAAGTAAGGAGAAGACCATGAGCAAGCTGAAAAGGATACTTCTGATTGTTATATCCATGATGCTTCTGATCTGCAATACAGGCTGCTGGAACTACTTTGAAATTGACGATATGTCGATTGTTGCTGGGGTCGCAATTGATAAGGGGAAAAAAGACGGTCAGTTATTGGTAACGACAGAAATTGTAGATACGAAGGAAGGGTTGAAATCAAGTCAGGCTGGTTTCAAAATGATTACGCTCGCGGGCGAGACCATGTTTGATATTGTGCGGGGGATGATCTCGATTACTGGAAAAAAGTTATTTTGGAGCCATTCTAAGGCGATTATCCTCAGTGAGGAGATTGCAAGGGAGGGAGTCACCAAAGTAATTGATTGGTACAACAGGGATACGGAAACCCGATCAGATGTGTATATCTTTGTCGCTAAAGACAAACCGGCTCAAGAAATCATAAGCCTAAGTAGTTCAACTGAGAGCATTATGTCTTACGCACTTGCACAGCAGATGAGAACTGAGAAGAATGTCAGCACAGCGCCTGTTGTGGAAATCTGGGATTTCATTGACAAGCTTGAGGCTTCTGGAGAATATGCTATCGCTCCGTTAATTTATGTCCATGAACAAAATAAGATGAAGAATGCACGAGTTAGCGGAACAGCTATATTCAAAATGGATAAAATGATCGGTATGATCAGTGGCGAAGAAACGAAATACATGCTGTTTGCCAACAATCAAATCCAGGGAGGTGTGTTAATCGTAAAGGATGAAAGTGGAGAGCCTAACTTTTCGCTCGAAATTTTATCCAATCGCACAAAAATAAAACCTGTATGGGTAAATGGTAAGCTCCAAATAAAACTTAATACACTGACACATGCCGGATTGGACGAGGTCAAATCTTCGGGCGAATTCAATAGTCTGGACAGCAAGAAAACGATAGAAAGGTGGGCTGAAAAAGAACTAGAAGAGCAGATTTTCTCAGTTATTCATAAGGTTCAGAAGGATTACCATGCAGATATTTTTGGGTTTGGAGAGCTCCTTCATGAGAAAATGCCGCGGACCTGGGAGAAAATCAGAAAAACTGGGTGAAAGAATTTTCCAACGTCGAAGTAGTAGTGAATTCCAAGGTGATTATTGAGAACAGTGCACAAACGACAAGGTCTATCAAGATTCATCAAAAATAGGTGATAATATTGGTTGTGGTGGTCATGTTTATCTATGTAGTAATTGTTTTAATTGATCCTTATGGTCTGTGGAAGCAGGGGATGAAGAAGGATTTTTATGTTTCTTCTGCATTATGTCTAATTTCATTCTGTATTGCCTTTGCATTGGCAATGAGATGGTCGATTCCTAGTCCGTCACCATTCCTTGTGTATTGGATCAAGAAGCTATTCTAGGTATTAGCCTAAAGGGAGAATAGAGTATGAATAAAGAGATCATATCAACAGGGCATGCTATTAGTATTGCTGTCTTATTTATTATGGGGACTTCAATATTTATGGGCGTACCGGGACAATCCGGTAACAGTAACTGGATCGCCGTATTGTTAGCTATGGTGCTGGTTGCCCCACTTTTGCTGATATATGCCAGACTCCACGTCCTATTACCGGGTAAGGATCTATTTGATATGTTGATTACCGTGTTTGGCGGAATCCTGGGTCGAATCATCTCCACTCTCTATATATGGTATTCCTTTCATTTGGGGGCACTAATTATTAGAAACTTTGGAGAATTCAGTCGCACAATTACCTTAACGGATACCCCTATGTTAGCACCTATGATATGTCTGGGACTATTGTGTGTTTGGGTGGTTAAGGCGGGGATTGAAGTGATGGGGAGAAGCGCTAAGCTCCTGTTGCTGTTTGCTGTATTTGTTAATTTAGTACTGATAACACTCGCCTTTTCCAGACTGGAATATCATCATTTACTTCCTCTGTTGGACAAAGGCTGGCAGCCTTTATTAAGCGACACTCTGGGTACTTTTTCTTTTCCATTTGCGGAGATTGTAATATTTCTGGGAGCATTCAGTAATTTATCGGACAAGAGCTCAATACGGAAGATATTATTTGGTAGTCTAGTAATTTCAGGGGTGATTATCATTATGGCTACTTTGCGTAACCTGTTGATGCTGGGTCCTGAAGTTCTATCCAGTTTATATTTTCCCGCTTATGTGTCTGCTGGCCGTATTAATGTAGGTGATTTTCTGACCCGAATTGAAGGTTCATCGGCAGTTGCTTTTGTAATCACTACTTTTATCAAGACAAGTTTATGTCTGTATGTAGCGAGTAGTGGGATAGCAAAAGTACTCAAGCTCAAGAGTTACCGCTCTGTTGTGCTTCAGATGGGACTACTCATGATCTATTTTGCGGATTTTGTGTACAAGGATATTATGGAAATGTACTATTTTTCTTACCATATTTATAAAATATACGCCTTTCCTTTTCAGGTGATTATTCCACTGATGTTATGGATTTGCGCTGAAATTGTTGTGAGCCGGCGTAAAAATAAACAGCTAGCGCCGCAGTCGCAGCAATAGCTCTAATAGGAGGATACAGGTGTCTCGTAAGCCTTAAAGTGGCTGGTTGCCCGTGTCTTTTTTTATTTCGTTTTATTTGATCACATTTACGCTTTTAAAGCCGCGGGAAATGTGCAAATAGCGTCCTCTGAGTCCGTAAGTTTCAGGAGAAGGCGATGATGCTATAATGATAGATACATAGATAGAGTTTACTTTTTTATTGAGAACAGGGGAGCTGATCTATCATTGAATACATATATTCTTATATATGATAGCTTTGTGCAGTTTGAGGTTACATTGGCAGCTTATTTTATGAAAACAAAGGGCGAGGTCTATACCTTAAGCTTGGAAGATAAGGCGTTAATCTCCTGTGAGGGTTTTTCTGTGAATCCATCAGTATTGGTTGAAAATGTGGACGTTAGCACCATAGATTTATTGATTATCCCTGGTGGGGAAACAGATAATTTAATAGGGCAGGAGGCTCTATTAGATTTAATCAGAAGCCTAAATCGAGCAGGAAAAGTCATCGCGGGCATTTGCGGTGGGGTATCCATTCTTAAGGCTGCCGGAGTACTGGATGGTAAGGTTTATGTGGACAATGAATCTGGGGTATCTAACGTCTTTGTCGATGGAACAATCATTACCGCTAAACCGAATGGATATGTAGACTTTGCGCTTGAAATTGGGCGAATAATGAGTATCTATAAAGATGAGGCAGATTTGCAAGAAACGATAGATTTCTTT
Source organism: Paenibacillus sp. FSL H7-0735 (assembly GCF_038008505.1). Lineage (NCBI taxonomy): Bacteria > Bacillati > Bacillota > Bacilli > Caryophanales > Paenibacillaceae > Paenibacillus > Paenibacillus sp. FSL H7-0735. The sequence continues at coordinate 699,095 of NZ_JBBOZH010000001.1, forward strand.
AAACATTTTAAATCCGTCTAAGGAGTAGAAGAGGGGAAACATGTATGAACGTTAGCAATATCATTATGTCCTCTTATTGGGGTAGAGAGGTTAAACATAAATATATCACCCAAGGGTCCAAAGCGCTGGCTGTTATTTTTCCGGGTAAAAATTATTCAGCTGATCGCTCTCTGCTAGATTATGCGGCTAAAGCTGCCCGGGAGCATAATTGTGATGTTCTGCTTTTAGAATATGGTTACCAGAGTGCAAGGGTGGATTTCAAACGTGAAGAAATGAGTATTATCATTGAGGAATGTAAAGCTGTGATCGCTTCTCTTCCGGATTATAAGAGATTTCTTTTTATAAGTAAAAGCATGGGCGCTGTTATTGCAGGTAGAATAGCTGAAGAGCTAGAAATACAGAAGAAGACGTCTCATCTATATATCACCCCGTTGCCTGAGGCGGTGCCGCTGATTCAGCGGAGTCGTGGTACTGTAATCTATGGCGGCAGTGACCCCGTATTTGGTCAAGAACATTCCGGTGAAATTAGTGGGCTGAATCATTTGAAGGTGTATAGAATCGATGATGCTAATCATTCGCTGGAGGTAGGCAGTGTCAATGAGTCACTAGCTATACTGTTGGTCATCATTAATTTCTATCATGAGTTTTTCCGTGATGCTTTAAATACATAACTTTAGGAGATGATGATTGTGATTTTGGAAGCTGCGATGCTGCAAGTAAAGCCTGGTTTGACTACTGAATTTGAGCAAAGCTTCAAGGAGGCGTCAAGTTTAATCTCCTCGATAGAGGGTTATATGGGCCATGAATTACAACATTGCTTGGAGGATGATCATAAGTATCTGTTGCTGGTGAAGTGGAGAACGCTTGAAGACCACACTGTTGGTTTTAGAGAATCCAGCCAATATCAGGAATGGAAAGCACTCCTTCACCATTACTACGACCCATTTCCGGTAGTTGAGCATTTTACCCGCATTAATCTGGACTAAATGGAGGATACCGAATGAAGGCGAAGCTTGTTGGGGAAGGCAGAACAGCGGAGATCTGGCAACATGACGATCAGAGGATTCTTAAATTGTACCGGGAGGATATAGCAGAGCAACACGTCAGCCGGGAATATAAAATCAGCCGGTTTGTACATGCGCGGGGTGTTCGGACCCCTCAGCCTTTTGAGCTTATTACTGAACAGAATCGACAAGGTATCGTTTTTCAACAAATTCAGGGTCCCTCTTTACTAAAGGTGATGGGTGAGAAGCCTTGGAAAGTTACCCAATATGCCAGGCTGATGGCGGGGCTTCATTGTGATTTGCATAAGCTTGAAACTACAGAGGAAATCGGCCAGCAAAAGGATATGCTGAAAAGTCAGATCATGGTTGCCCCTATGCTGAGCGAAGAGGAAAAATCCGTCATTTTGAAGTATCTGGAGAAGCTGCCGGAAGGCACTCGTTTATGTCATGGGGATTTTCATCCCGACAATGTGCTTATGGATGAACAGCTCTGGGTGATCGACTGGATGACGGGTGTAGTGGGAGAACCTGCTGGAGATGCTGCGCGTTCCGTAGTGATGTTCAGTTTGGGAGCTATGCCTCCGGGAGCTTCTGCCTTCTCCAAATTAATGTTAGGTTTTATAAGAAAAAGATTAACTAAGGGATACATTCAAGAGTATCTCAGATTATCAGGACACACTTATGAGGACGTAGACCGCTGGATTTTGCCGATCGCGGCCGCGCGTCTGGTGGAGGGGCTTTCGCCTCCAGAGAAGGAGCTGCTGGTAAAAGAAGTTCGTAAACGTCTACACACCTTAGCCGCAGAGGTAAGCTGATCATGGCACAAAACGGAGGCGTATTCTATGACTACCTATATAGCGCTGCTGCGTGGAATTAACGTCGGCGGGAACAAAATTATTAAAATGCTGGACCTGAAGGCGATGTTTCAAGCTCTTGGATTTGCAAATGTACGAACGTATATTCAGAGCGGAAATGTCGTATTTGAGAGTGATGAAGGTTCGGTGAGCCTGCTTAGCGGAGTCATTGAACGTCAGATTCATGAGGTTTTTGGATTCGAGGTCTCTGTTATTATCCGTACTTTAGCGGAGATGGAGAACGTGATCGCTAACGATCCCTTTCAGCTCTCCGAGCCAGAGGAATTCAAAAGATGGTATGTTACTTTTTTACCAGCCGAGCCTTCAGCGGAAGCATTGGATAAACTGCGCACTTATGAGAATGGACCGGATAAAGTACGTTTTGTCGGCAGAGAGATGTATATATTATATGAGGTCAGTGTGAGCCAATCGCCGCTTTTTAAAGTCCCTTTTGACAAAATACTCGGGATGCCCATTACCGCACGCAACTGGAACACGGTGAATAAGCTTGTTGCCATAGGCAAGATGGAATAACATAGTTTGGATTGAAAAGAGTACCGAAAGGCTCCACATTGTGGGGTCTTTTTTGCGTTCTGGCAGCCTCATTTATTCAGCAAACATTCAGCTTGCACTCATTGAGAGTTAAGGTATGGATGAAATAATACACCTACGGAAAGCTTGGGCCGGAGTTACAGAACTGCCGGCATATAGAATGATCAAGGGATAGGAGTGAAATGGAGATGAGTTTTGCTAGAAAAATAAGCTCGGATCTTATACTGTGGCTCATTTTAATACTCGCTGCTTTTTTGTACGGTTATGGAGTTTGGAATGACCACTATGTGAATACATACTACACCACTGCCGTGGGAAGTATGCTGCAAAACTTTCATAATTTCTTCTTCGCTTCACTCGACTCTGCAGGTTCAGTCACGGTGGATAAACCACCGGTCACCTTTTGGATTCAGACTCTTAGCGCACTCATTTTCGGGCTGCATGGCTGGAGTGTAATTTTACCTCAGGCGCTTGGGGGCGTGGGCTCCGTGTTGCTCGTATACCTTCTGGTTAAACCTACCTTTGGTAAAGCGGCAGCACGTTTAGCAGCGCTGGCCATGGCAACAACTCCAGTAGCGGCGGCTGTTAGCCGGACGAATAACATTGATGCTTTGTTAGTATTCACGTTACTGTTGGCGGTTTGGTTTTTATTTAAAGGAACGAAGAGTAATAAGCTGGGCAGTCTCCTTGCCGCATTCGCTTTAATCGGTGTTGGGTTTAATGAGAAGATGCTGCAGGCTTATATGGTTTTGCCGGCTTTTTATCTCTTTTATGTCTTGGCTGCGAAAGTGAACTGGAAGCGAAAAACTGGAGTATTAGCGGCCTCGACAGCTATATTACTCGTGGTCTCGTTATCCTGGGCAGTGATAGTGGATTCGATTCCCGCTAGTAAACGACCTTATATCGGTAGCAGCGGTACTAACTCCGTGCTCAATCTTGCCTTTGGTTATAATGGTGTCGCGCGGTTGACGGGTGATCGGGGGACAGGTGGCGGAGGTGGAATGCCTTCAATGAATGGTGGTGAGATGCCGAACATGAATGGCGAGATGCCAGCTATGAACGGTGAAAGACCCGCTATGAACGGGGCAGATGCTGAAAATGGTACGGATAGCGGACGTGGAGCATTTTCGGGTCGGCAAGGCATAAATTCAACCTCAGACGGTCAAAATGGCGCCGATGATGGAGGTTCACCAGGGCAACCACCCGGCGGTGGAACAGATAATCAAAACCGGCAATTTGGTGGTGAAGGTGGGGGCCAAGGACAACGCAGCGGCATGAATGGCGGCGGAGGTGGAATGTTCAATACTGGAACCGCAGGTCCACTGCGCCTGTTCCAATCAGAGCTGTCAGGTCAGGCAAGCTGGATGTTGCCTTTTGTATTGTTTGGTTGTATTGGATTATTCGCTAATCTGCGGAGAAGGAACTTTACGCAAGGGCATAAAGAAGCTCTATTCTGGTTAGCATGGCTGGTCCCGGTGATGGGATTCTTCAGTATTGCGGGATTCTTCCATCAATATTATCTGGTGATGATGGCTCCGCCGATAGCCGCGCTGGTCGGTGCAGGCTGGTCAAAGCTCTGGAGTCTGTATCGCGAGCACTCTGGTTGGCTGTCATGGCTATTGCCAGTTGCGACGCTGGTTACAGCAGTTTTTCAATGGTACATTATTCATCCTTATGACGATACGATTGGCAGGGGCTGGTCGATTGGCATTCTGGCTGCCGGTATAGTTGTTTCTCTGGTGCTGGTCGTACTTAAAGGCAAACAGAAGCCATTTGTTTACTCAGCAAGTACTGCTGCTGTACTAGTATTGTTAATTGGCCCGCTCTACTGGGCAGCTACCCCAATTACTTATGGCCTGAATAGCCAAACCCCTGAAGCAGGACCAGGGAGCAGTGAGGGCAGAGGAGGAATGGGCGGCAATTCTAGCAACTTTGGGCGTAATAGCGCCACAAGTGCGAATGAGAGTCTGTTGTCCTATCTGGAGGAAAATAATACTGGGGAGCCTTATCTGTTTGCCGTATTGGATTATGGCACAGCAGCTCCTTATATCGTCGATAAGGGGGCATCGGTTGTTATTCTGAACGGTTTTTCCAATTCGGACACAGTATATACCACAGATACCCTAAAGGCGTTAGTAGAGAGTGGCAAGGTGAAATACTTCCTGCTGAGCAGCGGCGGTATGGGTGGTGGACGTGGAGGGAATTCTACGCTATCTACCTGGATTACCGACAATGGCACAGAGGTTCCAGCAGCGGATTGGGCAGGAAACGACGCTGGCAACAGCGGAACGTTATACAAAGTTACAGTTAACTAGTTCAGTGTTTTAGGATACGAAGCGTGCTAATACATTTGCAGGCACGCTTCAGCATTCAAATTAAAGGAGGAGCTGCTCATGAGTATCAACGTGCGCTATTCCATTATTATACCGATGTTTAATGAAGAGGCAGTCATTCAGGAAACGTATCGTCGTATTAAAAAAGTGATGGCAATGACGGAGGAAGTATATGAGCTGATCTTCGTGAATGACGGCAGCACAGACAACTGTGCCCAGATGATCGAGGAATATAGCTATTGGGATGAGAGTGTGAAGCTGATCGATTTGTCACGTAACTTTGGACATCAGATCGCTATTACTGCCGGAATGGACTATGCCCTTGGGGATGCAGTTGTCATTATTGATGCTGATTTGCAAGACCCGCCTGAATTGATCTTGGACATGATTGCAGAATGGAAGAAGGGGTATGAAGTTGTATATGCTAAACGGGTGAAGCGAAACGGTGAATCCTTATTCAAAAAGTGGACGGCCAGCCTGTTTTATAGAATTCTGCGTTATTCAACCGATATTTCTATCCCTGTGGATACAGGTGATTTTCGGCTCATAGATCGTAGGGTTTGCGAAGAGCTCAAACGTCTACCGGAGAAAAACCGTTTCGTACGCGGACTGGTCAGCTGGGTTGGTTTCCGTCAGAAGGCGATTGAATATGAACGGGATGAACGTCTGGCGGGGGAAACAAAATATCCACTAAAACGTATGATCAAGCTCTCTTTGGACGGAATCACCTCCTTTTCTTATAAGCCGCTGAAGCTGGCAGGATATTTGGGCGCACTGCTGTCGGCTTCTGGTTTTCTGTACCTTATGTATGTATTGTACCTGGTAATTTTTACAGACTCAGTCGTTAAGGGCTGGGCTTCGATGATTGGAATTACGCTGACCTTTAATGGCTTCGTACTCATTATGCTAGGAATACTAGGTGAGTATATCGGCCGGATTTATGATGAAACTAAGGGACGTCCGCTTTATATTGTCCAAGAGTTCTATGAAGGTAAGGGGCAGCAAAAGAATGTTCGTGAGCACCCTGTGACCCATCTCCGTAAATAAACTGCAAGGGAGGGATTCCTGATGAAGATTAGAAAAGCTGTCATTCCCGCCGCGGGCTTAGGCACTCGTTTCCTGCCTGCAACTAAGGCTCAGCCAAAAGAAATGCTGCCCATTGTGGATAAACCAGCGATTCAATATATCGTAGAGGAAGCCGTTCGGTCTGGTATTGAAAGTATTATCATCGTGACCGGCCGTAATAAGAAGTCGATTGAAGATCATTTTGATAAATCGGTGGAGCTGGAGCAGACGCTTCTGGAAAAAGGGAAAGAGGATCTACTTCGTGAAGTCCAGCTAATTAGTGAGCTAGCGAGCATCCATTACATTAGGCAAAAGGAGCCGCTGGGACTAGGCCATGCCATCCTTTGTGCGGAACAATTTATCGGTGATGAACCTTTTGCTGTTCTGCTTGGTGACGATATCATGGTCTCGGAGGACCCGGCGCTGTTGCAGATGATGAGATTGTATGAGCAAGAGGAGCAGACCATCGTCGGTGTGCAGCATGTGCCACGGCAGGAGGTTAACAAATATGGGATTATCTCCTCCAGCGGCCCACTAAATGGAGTTCATGAAGTAAAAGGATTGGTAGAGAAGCCCTCGCCTGAAACAGCTCCTTCAGAGTATGCCATTATGGGGCGATATATTTTGGAGCCTTCGATATTCACAGTGCTGGCTAACCTCGAACGTGGAGCGGGCGGTGAATATCAACTGACGGATGCTTTGCACGAGGTATGCCGGCATGAAGGATTGCTGGCGCTCGATTTAATCGGCAAGCGTTATGATATTGGTGATAAATTCGGTTACATTAAGGCCACGCTGGAGGTAGGTTTGATGCGGGAGGATTTGCGCCCATTATTGGTTCCGTATTTGCAGGAGCTGGCTGCTAGTCTTAAGGGAAGAGAAGAAGAAGTGGACTCCTTGCATCGGAGTATACACAGTTGAGGGAGAGGAACTGTTTCAAATGATCATAACATCGGCTTCGGCGGTGGCATGAGGTTTTGAAGCAGTTTTTTTGCGTGTGGTGTTCAATGGGCAGGTGAGGGACGAGCAAATAGGTGTACTTTATACAATTAAAAGTATGGGGGGACAGCTGCAAATCGATTTAGTTGCACTTGATACATCTATATCTTCACATCTTAGCTATAATGCTCATTTAGCCTGTTTTTAGTTGCATAAAATACACTTAAAACAGCCGTGTGGGTGTTATTGTTTGAAATAGCTGCATCAAGTGCAGTTATTTTAAAATCTCGTAACTTGGTTCTCCTTGGTGACGAAAAAATCCGGAAGACCGATTCCTAAGAATCATCCTCCGGATTATGATTTGAGTACTGAAGATTAAGCTTTCAACACATCATGATCAACGTAACGCGCGCCATTTAACTCGCTAATTACATTAATAGCTACCTTCGCACCATCGCCTGCGGTAATAATGGCATGTACACTTACTCCAGCAACAGTACCAGCAGCCCAAATACCTGCGATATTCGTTTTGCCTTCAGCATCAACGGCTACTACAGTTTTGATTCTTGGCTCTGTACCATCCTTAGTCTCTACGCCAGCTTTGGCAGCTAGATCTGTAAGGGCGCCTGTGGCAAGAATAACATGTTTTGCTTCATAGATAATTCCATCTTCAGTTTCAATGACAAAACCGTTGCCGCTGGAGGTGAGGTTGATAGCCTGCTCGGAAACCAGCTCAGCGCCAAATTTAACGGCTTGCTTATGCCCAGTTTCGACCAGCTCAGGACCACCTACTTCGGAAATTCCATAAAAGTTCTCAAACCAACCTCTGCGGGTCATGCCCTTATCGTTGTCGATCAGCAGCGTTTTTTTGCCCGCCTTGGCGGCGAACAGGGCTGCGCTTGCACCGGCAGGACCGGCGCCAATTACGGCGATTTCGTACATGTATTTACCTCCTAAAAGTTTTGTGGAGCGATGCTCCTTAGAATGGACTACATAGCAAAACTGGCAACGAAAGCATACGCTTGGTTTTGTGGAGCAAAACTGGCAACGAAAGCATACGCTTGGTTTTGTGGAGCGATGCTCCAGTTCCTCTTAATTATAACGGTTGTTACTGTTCCTTGGCTAATCCTTCCTCACAAGGCAGGCTGACCGTAAATGTTGTCCCCTCGCCGACGGTGCTATTTACACTAATCTTGCCGTGATGCGCCTCGACAATAGATTTTGTGATAGAGAGGCCTAAACCTGATCCGCCATATTTACGTGTGCGAGAGGAGTCACTGCGGTAGAATCGATCAAAGATATGTGGGATATGCTCTGCGGGAATTCCGCAGCCATTATCCCGCACGCTTAAGAGAGTCTGATTTCCTGCGGCTTGTAAAGAGAGATGAATGCTGCCTGCCGCGGCATCGGTATGCTGAACTGCATTGTGGAACAGATTCAGAATCACCTGCTTGAGCTTATAGGGATCATATTTACCACGGATGCCATAGGAGATATCAAAAGTAACTTTACGTTGATCTGCGAGCAAAAGCAGATGCGGCTTCATTTCGTGAATTACCTCGCTGAGAATCAGGTCAGTCATCTGCAGCTGTGGAGCTCCATCCATTCGAGCGAGCAGTAGCAGATCCTCGACCAGCTTATTGATCCGTTTCGATTCACCATGCATGCTTCGCAACGAGTTATATAACTGTTCTTTATTATCGGCGGCGCCCCGCAGCAAGACCTCAAGAAAACCGTGTATTGAGGTAAGCGGAGTTCTAAGCTCGTGAGAAGCATCGGCAGCGAACCTGCGCATCTGCTCCTTGGCCTCCCGTTCATTATGAAAGGATATTTCGAGACGTTCGAGCATACCATTGAATGAATGAGCAAGCTTGTCGATCTCGGCCTGTCCTTGGTCAACTGGAAACCGAATGTCCAAATTACCGGCATTAATGATCTCAGCCGATTCTCCCATATTAGAAAGAGGAACTAACGTCTTTCGCAGGGCCGGCAAGTATAGGAATAATCCAGTCAATAAAGCAATCACTGACAAACCTGCGTAGATCAGCAGCTGCTGCATAATCACATCCGTTAATGGCCCCGTGCTCACACTCATTTGCAGCAGCAATCTAGTATTTCCAGGCCTATAAAGATTCATGAATATGGCTAGATGTTCAGTGCCGTCTTCAGCTTGGATGAGCTTGTAATTTCCTGTTGCCCTATCTGTGGTGTGAATCAGCAGCGCATCGTATTGCTCATTGGTCAGCCTGGGTGCTGCTATATCTGAGAGGGTTAATTGCTGTAAATCCCTGAAGGTGCCATCCGAGCTGTACATGGCGAGAGTTGTATGGGCATCAAGCAGAAGCGGGCGCCGGTTCTCGCCAGTTCGCAGCCCACTTGGCATTTTATTCATGTCTTCTCTTTCCAACGGGAAATTGCTGTTAAACTCATTGTTTGTGTCATTTATACCTGTGGTGTCCTCGTCATAGGAATTAAAAAAGTTAAAAAACATCTCACGGGGGACAGAACGTATTTGCGCTTCCATAGACTCCGCTCTATTGCTGTATATAAAATCTCGCATAAGGATATATTGTAAGACTCCAATTAGCAGCAGCAATCCTGATAGAATGAGCAGCGATGTGGCAAGCAGCTGTTTACGCAGGGAACGTGGTGCAGGTAGTCTGCGAAGCCATCTGAAGATGGGAGTGCTCATAGATCCACCCGGTAGCCTGCGCCCCGCAGGGTACGGATAATACGGTGCTCCTTATCTCCGAGCTTCTCACGAAGCGAACGGATATAGACCTCAACGATATTTTCCTCACCGCCAAAATCATAGCCCCACACTTTATCAAGAATCATAGGCTTGCTGAGTACAAGGCCGTGATTGATAACGAGATACTGCAATAACTCGTATTCCGTAGGGGAGAGCTCAAGTACTTCTTCCCTGAAGCGAATTTCCTTTCGCCGGCTGTCAATTCGGAAAGGACCGCAGCGGACCTCGCCTAGCAGCCCCGGAAACTGATTCCGCAGCCGCGCTTGGATCCGCGCTAGTAATTCATCAAAGCTGAAGGGCTTGACCATATAGTCGTCAGCACCAATAGATAGTCCTTTTACGCGATCATCCACTTCGTCTTTTGCAGTAAGCATGATGACAGCTACCTCTGTCTCTTCTGAGCGCAGATAGTGACATACCTCGAATCCATCCATACCCGGCATCATAACATCCAGGATAGCTACATGGGGCTTGAATTCAGCTGCAATCGAAATGGCGCTTAGCCCGTCCGACGCGGTTCGTACTTCAAAACCTTCGTTAAGGAGACCCAGCTCCAGGAACTGTAATATATGAGGCTCATCATCTACGAGCAGAAGTCGAACTCCTTGTACTGCTTTCATCATAGGTTCCTCCAAATCGGTGATAGATAGCTTCATTATGCCATATCCGGTTGAATGTTTGCTGAAGACCGGATGATTCTTTTTCTAGAATAAATGAGTGGATTTCTTTCACATGGCTTTAAATTGGTTAATCTAGTTATAAGGAATATTAACGTGTTTAATGACAAACAGGGTTAAAAATTCCGGATTTTCGGAATTGCGATAAAGGGTTTTGACGAAGAATATAGAACACTTTACAATAAGGATAATCTCCTGATTCAGGCTCCTGATTTTGGAGAATGCTCTCCCTATTTTAGGTTAGATCATCCGAACGTGTAAAATTTCCTTCCTCGTTTTTTCAACTTTGTCATCTTCCTATCAAGGCTCATTTCTTTCTGGTGTATTTCTTTTCTAATTCACTTCTTTCTGGAATTCTGTTCATTCATCCTAGGTTTGCTGAACTTTATATTACCCATAAGTCAAGGGAGGCTCTTCCATGAAGAAAAAAGAAATGGTAGCCATGCTATTGGCTGGAGGCCAAGGCAAAAGATTGAAAGGTTTAACCAAATCGCTTGCCAAGCCCGCTGTCTATTTTGGGGGCACTTATCGGATTATCGACTTTCCTTTAAGTAACTGCTCCAATTCGGGTATTGATACTGTCGGTGTATTGACACAGTATGAGCCACTTATACTACATTCTTACATCGGAGTAGGCAGTGATTGGGATTTGAACCGTAAGAATGGTGGAGTATTCGTATTGCCACCGCATGAACGTGAGAATGGAAGCAGCTGGTATCGGGGAACAGCCGATGCGATTTATCGAAATCTTAAATTTGTAGATCAGTTCGACCCCGAGCATGTCCTTATTCTATCCGGTGATCACATTTATAAAATGGATTATCATGCTATGCTGCAATACCACAAGGAGAGAAACGCAGATTGCACGATTTCTGTGATTGACGTTCCGCTGGAGGAAGCAAGTCGATTTGGAATCTTAAATACGGAGGACGATCTGAAAATTTACGAATTTGAGGAAAAGCCTGCACAGCCAAAAAGCACGCTAGCTTCTATGGGTGTGTACATCTTTAAATGGGAAATTCTCCGCAAGCATTTACTGGAGGACGGAGAGAATATAGGATCATCTCACGATTTTGGTAAAGATATCATTCCTTTGATGCTGGAAGACGGGAACTCTTTATTTGCGTACCCTTTTGAAGGGTATTGGAGAGACGTTGGTACGGTAGCAAGCCTGTGGGAAGCGAATATGGATTTACTGAGCGATAATCCACCGCTTAATCTAAATGATCCCAGCTGGCGCATATTTACACGCAATCCGAATCAACCCGCCCAATATGTCGCACCTGGGGCGAAAGTGTCAGGATGCATTATTAATGAAGGCTGCATTGTGCATGGTGAAGTGAAGCACTCGGTTCTTTTTTATGGCGTAGAAGTAGGTGAAGGCAGTGTGATTACGGACTCCGTAATTATGCCTAAGGTTAAGATTGGTAAGAACGTACGCATTCATAAAGCGATTATTAGTGAGAATACGGTAATCGACGATTATATGGAAATAGGCATCGAGCGGGAGAACGAGAACGAAATTCTGCTGATCGACAATAAAAGCAAGAAACGTAAATCAGCTGTGGCCAAAACCATATAATCAAGCTAAAACGCCTTCGGCGTCCTTCTAGGGACGGTAAGCGTTTATGCGAGATTTATAAGGATAAAGTATATAGTGAAACTTATACTTTCTTATAAATTATAAGAGGACGGTGGATTCCGATGAAGCAACTCATGGGTGTAATTAATCTGGATCATGAACTCGATAAACTAAATGAACTCACTTATTTCCGCTGTGGTGCAGCCGTACCTTTTGCCAGTCGTTATCGGTTGATAGATTTTGTGCTTTCCAATATGATGCGTGCGGATCTGGAGAGCGTGGGCCTGTTTGTTCGCCGTAAATATCGTTCTTTAATGGACCATTTGGGTGACGGGAAATCTTGGGATATGAATCGCAAGCATGGGGGACTATTTATTTTGCCTCCGGACTGGAATGATCCCACCGATACTTCTCTTGGCGACCTTCAGCATTATCATAATAATCTGGATCTTTTTAAACGGGGATCTGCTAAATATATTGTGTTTTCCGGTAGCCAGCATATTAATACTATCGATCTCCAGGACTTGTACAGCTATCATTTGGAGAAGGGTGCCGACGTTACAGTAGTATACAAAAAAATAGAGCAGTTGCAGCCAGAACATGAGTTATGCCAGCGTATTGAAGTGGACGAAGAGAATAATGTGACCAATATCCATCATGAGAAGGATCATCCCAATTTATATCTCGATATCTTCATTATGGAGAAAAAACTGTTCCTGGAGCAGGTGGAACATTGCATTGCACATGGTGAGAGTTATTTTTTCCGTGATGTGATTCAGAAAAACCGCCATAAATTCAAAATCGCTGCTTATGAATATCATGGCTATCATGCCGTAATTAATTCGTTGGAAAGCTATTATAAGAATAGTCTGGAGCTGCTTCAGCAGGAGAATTACTTTAGTCTGTTCAAAGAAAGTCCCGTGCAGACGAAGATTAAATATGAGGCTCCTACCCGATATTTAGAAAGCGCAAATGTCAGCAATTCACTGGTGGCTAACGGCTGCATTATAGCTGGAACGGTGGAGAACAGCGTGATCTTTCGTGGGGTTCAGGTACGTAAAGGAGCGAAGATCATCAATTCTGTAATTATGCAGAAGTGCATTATAGAGGAAGATGCTGTTATTGAGAATGTGATCATGGATAAGGACGTACATTTAAGTAAGAATCGAATTCTCGTCGGGGATAGTAAACGTCCATTTGTGATCGCCAAGAGCAGCAAAATATAAACCAACTGGATTAGATGAAACGAAACAGTATAACCTATCTGATCTACAGGCATAGTCTAATGCATCCCTAAAAAAAGCTTTTGTCAGGAGGAACCTGCTGTTGTTTAACGATAAAGAAACTTTCAAACAGGTGTTTCGCGAGACGCTCATCAGTAAATTGGGCAAACCTTTGGAGGAAGCCTCGAATGCTGATGTCTATAAAATATTAGGCAACATGATTCGCGAGAATGCCGGGAAAAATTGGGCGGATACCAATCAAAAGTACAAGACGGATAAGGATAAGCAGGTATACTATTTTTCTATGGAGTTTCTGATCGGAAGACTTCTGGGGAACAATCTGCTGAATATGGGCGTGCTGGAGGTCGTGCGTGAGGGATTGGCCGATCTTGGTTTCTCGCTGCAGGATATTGAGGAGGTAGAAGCCGACGCTGGGCTTGGCAATGGAGGACTTGGACGTCTAGCTGCTTGTTTCTTGGATTCACTGGCCTCCCTGCAATATGCGGGGCATGGTTGCGGTATACGTTATAAATACGGCTTGTTCGAGCAGAAAATCGTTGACGGGTATCAGGTGGAACTGCCCGATTACTGGCTGCAAAATGATAATGTATGGGAAGTGCGTCGTGAAGACAAGCAGGTAGAAGTAAGGTTCTGGGGCGTGATTGAGACTCGCGAGGAGAACGGGCGGCTTATCTTTGAGCATAGTCAATATGAGGCCGTTCGTGCAGTTCCGTATGATGTGCCTATCATTGGTGCAGATCGGCGGCATGTGAATACACTGCGCAACTGGAGTGCGGAGTCCATCACTCAGCCAGCGAGAACATTTGGCTCTTTTGCGGGTTCAGACTATCATAAATTCCTGGAATATAAGCGTTCCGTAGAATCCATCTCGGAGTTTCTGTATCCGGATGATTCACAATACGAAGGCAAGCTGTTGCGGTTGAAGCAGCAATACTTCCTCTGCAGTGCTGGCCTGCAAAGTATTCTGCGAACCTTTGGAAAGCTTGGACTCCCTATACAATCGTTGCCCGACAAGGTTGCACTTCATATCAATGATACACATCCGACGCTTGTAATCCCTGAATTGCTGCGGATTCTGATGGATGTACATGGATTAGGATGGGATGAGGCGTGGAGTATTACAACTCGTATGGTGTCCTATACTAATCATACGATCTTGAGCGAAGCGCTGGAGAAATGGCCTATTCAAATGGTCAGGGACTTGCTTCCACGTATTTTTCTTATTATTGAAGAGATCAATGCCCGCTTCTGCGGCGAGCTGATGAGCCGTTATCCCGGTGATCAGGACCGGATTTCACAGATGGCGATTATTCATGACGATCAGGTTCGCATGGCCCATCTGGCGATTGTGGCGAGCCATAGTGTCAATGGGGTAGCGGCGCTGCATACAGAAATATTGATGAAACGCGAAATGCGGCTTTTTAATGAAATGTACCCGCACCGCTTCAATAATAAGACGAATGGGATTACTCACCGGCGCTGGCTGATGCATGCCAATCCGGATCTGGCTAACCTTATCAATCAATCGATAGGAACCCGCTGGATGAGCCATCCGCAAGAAATGATTGGCTTGATTAAATATTGTGAGGATGCTTCCTTCCAAGAACAAGTGGCCAGCATTAAACGGCGGAATAAGCTCAAGTTGGCTGAATACATCTACAGCAAGCATTCAGTACATGTAGACCCCGACTCTATCTTTGATGTTCAGGTGAAGCGCCTGCATGCTTATAAGCGGCAGCTGCTTAATATTTTGCATATTCTGCATATGTACAACCAAATCAAAGATAATCCTTCGATGGATATGGTACCGCGCACGTTTATATTCGGAGCAAAGGCGGCACCAAGCTATCATTTGGCGAAGCGAATTATCAAGCTGATCAATACTGTGGCAGAGGCTGTCAACAACGATCCGGATGTTAGAGGCAAGATTCGTATCTTTTTCCTTGAGAATTATTCGGTATCTTTGGCCGAGAAAATCATTCCTGCTGCGGATATTAGTGAACAGATCTCTACAGCGAGTAAAGAGGCCTCCGGTACGGGGAATATGAAGTTTATGATGAACGGTGCATTGACCGTAGGTACGATGGACGGCGCTAACGTGGAAATGCATGAGATGGTAGGGGACAACAATATGTTCCTGTTCGGTCTTCGCGCTGAGCAGGTAATGGATTATTATCAGCATGGCGGCTATCACGCACGTGATATCTACAATGGGGATAGCCGTGTGAAGGAAGTATTGGATCAGTTGGTTAATCCGGGACCTATATGCTGTCATGGTGCGGAGTTTGAGACCATTTTCCATTCTCTTTTGGATAATAACGATGAATTCTTTGTGCTTAAGGATTTCGCAAGTTATGTCGAGACTCATGTCGAGATTGACCGGGCATACCGCAACCGTCAGGAATGGCTGAAGAAGTCTATTATAAATATTGGCCATTCCGGTAAATTCTCTAGCGATAATACGATTAGCCGCTACGCCGCGGAGATTTGGAATATCAGTCCGGTACGGCTATAGGCTCAACAAGATTAGGCTGTCTTATAAGTAGGAGATTCCTACAAATGAGACAGCCTATTTCTTATGCTTTATAAGGCAGAGCTGCTTTAGATAACTTCCGATACCAGGGCAGCGAACCGCTCTAGGAACCGGCGTTCCTCATCATCAAAACGATCTTTCAGCGGACTGTCGATATCGAGTACGCCAAGCAAACGATCATCCTTGATCAGCGGTACAACAATTTCGCTGTTTGAAGCGGCGTCACAGGCGATATGTCCCGGGAATGCATGGACATCTCCAACTACTAGCGTGCGTCGTTCCGCAGCAGCCGTTCCGCAGACTCCACGAGACAACGGGATGCGGATGCAGGCAGGAAGACCTTGGAAAGGTCCGAGCACAAGCTCCTTGCCATCAAATAAATAAAAACCGGCCCAATTCGTATCCGGCATAGCGTGTTTAAGCAGTGCCGAAGCATTGGCCAGGTTGGCCGTAGCACTTGGTTCGTCCTTTACTAATGCTTCTAGTTGGATTAGAACCGCTTCAAACTGCTCGTTGCGTGTTCCATCGTAAGGCATAGCTTGAAACATGAAGCATCACCTTCCTGTACTTTAAATTCAAATATGAACTCCTAACTGTAATTATCAACATAGTACAGCTAGACATGATACGTCAAGCGACAATACCAATCTGTAACAATATGGAATGTTCCTTGAAGTCCATGAAATGCGCAACAGCCACAATAATGTTTCCGAGGATCGGTCAGAGGGTAATGCTAGTATAAATACCGAAGGCTATATAGCCGGAAGAGGTGGAATATGCGCGCTGATGTACAGAACTTGTTCATAGGAATTCATATGCTTTATTGTGCACGGGATAAAGATGTGACGATCTCAGAGATGCTGCTCGGACTTGAAGATCTGGGGTATCGTGTAGGAGAACGCGAAGTGAAACAGGAATTGGAAAAGCTGACACTGGACAACTTTCTGACTGCCCATACCGAAGGGTACAGTATTACGGGGACTGGAATTGAAGAGTTCAAGGATATTCGAGCCAAACTTCAGGTGTTATGCAGTGAAGTTATTCATGAAGCGGAATGAAATCATTGTAGTTAAGTTTAATAAAAAGCGTCTGTATTAAGGGAGTGTATGCCCCCTGATGCAGACGTCTTTTTATGTTAACGCGTAGAATTTGTTCTTTTCAATGTTAAAGAATTTAGAACTTTTATCTTAAGGATATACTCTTGAATGATGTATAATTGATAAGTTGAAGGGGGGCAGAGATTTGTATATCTGCAATGGAGTGATACCCACACTGGTCGGCAGTAGATTGAAGCTGTGCGCTATGACTACTGAGCATGCTTCAGCATTATATCAGATCTGGTCTCATCCAGAGGTCACCCGCTGGCTGGGGGCTCCAGCATTATCCTCTATAGAAGAGACTAAGCAACTGATTGCTTTTTTATTACAGATGGCTCAGGAAGAGGAGAGCTTGCGCTGGAGTATTGTAGGACCCGAAGGTGAAGTTATAGGGAGCTGCGGTTATAACTATTGGCAGTTGCAGGGAGCTTACCGCGGGGAAATTGGCTGCGATCTGGCGCCTGCCTTTTGGGGACTTGGATATATGAAAGAAGCGCTTGGTTTAGTGCTCGACTTCGGCTTTAATAGGATGGGGCTGAATCGGATAGAAGCGCTGTGTCATCCTGATAATAATCGTGCGGAGAGGCTGGTTCAAACGCTCGGCTTTCAGAAGGAAGGTATACTGCGTCAATATCGCCAGACACCTTCCGGCTTTCAGGATGTGACCCTACATGCGCTTCTACGTGGGGAATGGGAATGATTTTATTACATAAAGAGAGGGTTTGGAACATTGAAGTCAACAGGGGATTTAGAACGTAAATTAATACTGATAGGGGTGCTGCTAGCTACCTTTCTAGCTGCGATTGAAGGAACGGTAACAGGACCAGCGGGTCCAGCTATCGTAGGTGAATTTCAGGGAATGCAGTGGCTTAGCTGGATATTCACTTCTTATTTGCTGGCAATGGCTATTACTACTCCTATTTTCGGCAAAATCAGTGATCTCTTTGGACGCAAGCCGGTGTTCATGTGGGGAGCAGCTGTTTTTTTATTAGGCTCGTTATTATGCGGTATTTCGCAAAGTATGGAGCAGCTGATCCTGTTCCGTGCAATACAGGGGATTGGCGCGGGTGCGCTCATTCCAATGACCTTTACCATCATCGGGGATATTTACAGTATCGAGGAGAGAGCGAAGACACAAGGATTACTTAGCTCTGTATGGGGGATTTCCTCTTTGGTAGGTCCTCTTCTTGGGGGATATGTAGTAGATTACCTAAGCTGGCGCTGGGTATTTGTTTTTAATCTGCCATTCGGTTTATTAGCAATGGTATTTATTGCCCGTTATCTGAAGGAAGAGAAGGTACGTCGGAAAGCACAAATTGATGTGGCAGGGGTGCTGCTGTTCGCTGCTGGTATGGGCGCATTGCTCTTCGGTCTCTCCACAGGAGGACAGAATCTGGAGTGGACATCCCCACTGCTAATCGCAACTCTAAGTGTGGCTGTTATCCTGCTAGTCTTATTTTTCTTTGTGGAGCGTCGTGCTCCTGAACCTATGTTGCCGCTGGGTCTATTCTCGAACCGCAACATAGCGGTATCTACTGGCGCTAACCTGCTGGTAAGCACATTAATTATTGGGCTTTCTACGTATGTGCCATTATGGGTGCAGGGTGTATCCGGAAAAAGCGCCGCCATCTCAGGTTTGCTATTGGCGCCGATGTCGGTAGGCTGGATGTTTGGTTCGATCGCCGGAGGGCGGATGATTCTAAAAGCAGGCTCGCGTCGAACCGCAATGCTTGGGTTGATTATGATCGCTGCCGGGGCTATTGGCCTGGCTTTCTTAACAGGTGAGTCTTCACAGCTGCTGCTTTTATGCTTGATGCTGGTCTGTGGAGTTGGCTTTGGGTATTCTTCTACAGTCTTTACGATTATTGCGCAGTCCTCTGTTGCGTATGAGCAACGGGGAGCATCTACAGCGCTTAATGCGTTCACGCGTTCTTTAGGACAGACTGTTGGGGTGGCTATTTTTGGTTCTTGGCTGAACTTGAATATTGATAAGCTGTTAAGAAAACAACCGGATTCGAACATCTCAGGAGATGATATTAATAAGCTGCTTGGATCGCATGCAGGAACTAACCTGTCTGGGGAAGTATCAAATAGTTTGCGTGATGCCCTTGAAGGTGGTCTTCATTCATTATTTATCGTAATGGCAGTTTTCGCTGTTTTGTCGCTGATAATATCCTGGGGTTTGCGCAAGGGTGTGCCTTCAGTAGAGGATGCTACATCGTCCTTGAAAAAGGCATAACTTATTAGGTAGATAGCGTGTTAAAGTGGTTGAACCATACGAATTGACTCTTGGAGTGGCGTACGGAGTGACACATAGAATGACGCATGGAGAGACACATGGACTAACGGACGGAGTAGCACATGGAATCACGCACGGAATAACGGACGGTGGCACGCCAGATTGATGTAACCTCTAGAGTAGAGAGTCGATGGAAGCAGTGGATAGACGCGTTTAGTTGTATTTCGTACAACTATAATCCTGCTGGTAACTTTTTCAATGGATATAGCTGTATTTAGTACACCTATTTTCTTGATTTACTCGCCTAGGGGTGGTTTGTCTGGTTTTTAATTGTACAGAATACACTTAAAGTTAGAATGAGCGGATTTGCATACGAAATAGCTGTATAGAATGCAGTTATTCCCTAAGTTACTGCTCAGGTTCATCAAGATCCGGCGCTGAAAATATAGCGGGTTACATCAAAAGTGAATTTTACCGAGAGCGATAGTAACGGTCAGCTGAAAGGGACGCCCAATCGGAAGCGTGCTCGCCAAGTCTAATCGGAATCGTGCTCGCAAGTCCCGCCTGCCGAATAAGGATGACTATGATCCGAGGGTTGCCAAAAGCGGACCTCAAAGTCCGTCTTCGGCATCGACTTACCGATCATCTGCTCAAGTAAGCCGGCGCAGAACAAAAAAACCAATAGGCGATTCTCAAATAAATCGGAGAATCGCCTATTGGTTTTCTTTTTACCATTAACAGAAATCAATAACAGCTTGTCTGTAACACATAAATAAGCGACTCTTACTTACGGGGAAGAGGGGACAGCTTCTCAGCTTGTAGACCCATCTTTTTGAGGAGAACAATCATTTGTTCCTTCTCATCATCATTCAGACCGCTGAAAGCAAGATGCAGGCGTTCTGAATATTTCGGATACATCTCATTCATGAGACGTTCACCTTCCGTAGTCAGCTCCGCAAAAATCACGCGGCGGTCGCTCGGACAAGGCTTACGCTGCAAATAGCCGCGTTCCTCAAGCTTATCGATTACGTAAGTAACGTTGCCGCTTTGCAGCAGCAGCTTGGCGCCAATTTGTTGAATGGGTTGTGGTCCCTTATAGTACAACACTTCCATAACGGCAAAGGCAGTCGGATTAAAACCTTCAATTTTGCTGCCGGTAACAGCATGTTCATTAATGCTCTTAAAAGACTTGGCAAATACCCGGTACAAATGTAGTGTTAATTGCGTATCACGTTCGTAAGATTGTATCATGCTTCTCCACCCTCTATCGTTAATCATGTGTGAACTCATCGCACAGTTTGCAATCAATAGTCATTAGTGCACGGGTTACCTGTGCAACGAACCTTGAGATAACCTTAGAATACGTGAAAGAGCGAATGAAGAACATGTGATTTGTCACAATGAGCACACTTTTAATTATTAAAAATCAAACAATTTTTTAAATACGATAAAAACGAAGGTTTTTTTGATTTCAGTCTTTGAAAGGATAAGAATTTCAGCCTTAGGTTCAAGCACTATTTACGCCTCCAGACGGATGATTGATGTTCTCCAATATTTTACTATTACTTCATCGAGAAATAGTAACGGGGAGTGAAGTAAGATGGAGGAACAGCTGGCTCATGATTCAAAAGAAGGAAAGCTGACGGCGAATAAGCCCTTTATGCTGCTTATTGCCGCACAGCTTGTATCGAATGTGGGAGACTGGTTGCATATACTAGCGCTACTGACAATGGTAGGTTTTAAATGGAATGCTACACCGTGGGAAATTACGGCTATATCTTTATGTATGGCTGTGCCGTTGCTCTTGGGAGGGCCGTTTGCAGGTTATTTAAGTGACCGGTTTAACCGCAAGGCGCTGATGATTGGTTCCGATCTTGCTCGTGCCGGAATCGTTGTTTGTTTGGTATTTGCAGGTTCTCTCTGGCAGGTATATGTCCTGTTGGTAGCTAAAGGGATCATGGATGTACTCTTTTCACCAGCCAAAAGCGGAAAGCTCAAGGAGCTTGTCCCTGCGGCCCAGATGGATAAAGCCATGGCGCTTAGCTCATCTATTGAACAAATAACTAAAATTGTAGGTCCTGCTCTCGGTGGACTGCTGGTTGCCGCATTTGGTATTGCTGCTTGTTATGTGATTGACTCGGCTACCTTCATTTTATCGGCGGTCATCTTAATAGGACTGCCGCGTACGGCTGCACTGAAGAAAGATGCAGCAGAGGATAGCACAGGGGAGAATGGTGCTCGGAAGTCTTTTCGCCAAGAAATGTCGGCGGGTCTGCAGGTGATCGTGGGAATGCCTGTAGTGCTTTGCGGGATTGCTATGCTGGTGCTAGTGCTGCTAATGCTGCAAATTGGTGATTCGCAGATTGTAACGTTATTCCGGGAAATTCCGGGTGTGAACGGAGATCTGCTGGGTTGGTGTGTGGCAGCCAGTGGTCTTGGCACCTTACTGTCAGCCCTGCTTGTAAGCCGTATAGGCAGTGGTAAACATACGCTCGTCTTCATGGGATTGGGAGCTGTAATTATGGGGGGTGTTTTCTCAAGTGCAGGAATTGTAACTGCCCACGGTCAGGCTGGACTCTGGATGAACATCGCTTTGTTTGGTTCTTTTATGTTTGCTGGTGTGGGGGCAGGCCTTGCGTTTATTCCCTTCAATTCTATGCTGCAACAGCGGACCCCTGCGGAATACACGGGCCGTGTATTTGGAACTATAGGCAGTCTAACAAGTGCGGCTGTTATCTTAGGACCTGTAGCCGGTGGGGCTTTAGTTACAGCGTCAGGACCTGTCCCGGCGTTCATTCTCTCTGGTACGCTTACAGCCCTGCTTGGAGTGTTGCTGTTAATGCTGCGTGGTAAAATCGAGCGGAGAGATGAAGCGGCAATTAAACGTGAGGAAGGAATTTCAGCAACAAATAACCTAGAGCTTCTCGGACAGACCTCTCTTTAATGGGAGGTTTCTTTTTAAATATAAGAGTAGTTCTCTTAGCTGTGAAAAAATCAGTATGCTTCCTTGGAGAAAGTATATATAGTACGATTAGAGAAGCTATCTTTCTGGATTGGAATTTCGATAATAATATTTATAAGAAATATTTAGGAGTTGGCGAATATGGAGAATGTAGAAATAACAGGGGATACCGAGAGCGACGAAGAGATTGTACTCGATGTTGAGATCGATGAAGCAGGCTATGAAGCAGGTGCCCCATGCATATTCGATATTTCATTTCAGGTGCGGCGTGGACAGCTGCTCGGACTGATCGGACCAAATGGTGCGGGAAAAAGTACTACAATCAAAACATTGCTCGGTTTGCTTAAGAATACCAAAGCTAAGGTCTCCTTTAATGGAGTTAATAAGTCCTATGCTTATGTACCGGAGCAGCCGGTGTTTTATGAGGATCTGACCTTATGGGAGCACTTAGATTTGGCTGCTGCTGCTTATGGACTAAAATATGAGCAGTTTCAAGAAACGGCGGAGAGATTACTGAAGCAGTTCGGTATGAATCATGTCCGTGATGATCTTCCAGCTGGCTTCTCTAAGGGTATGAAACAGAAAATGATGCTGATGCTGGGCTTTTTGGTACAGCCGGATGTTTATATTGTGGACGAGCCTTTTATCGGCTTGGATCCTCGGGCCACTAAAGATTTCCTGCGACTGCTGGAAGCGGAGCGGCAGCGCGGAGCTGGTGTATTAATGTCTACGCATGTATTGGATACTGCTGAGAAAATTTGCGATGATTTTGTGCTGATCTCGGGTGGCAGGGTTGCCGCTGCAGGAACGCTTGAAGATATACGTGATTATGCTGGGCTGCCGGAGGCGTCGTTGTTTGATTGCTTCGACGAACTGACATGAGTAAGCAGAAGCAGCGAGGGTTTGCTTTTCCTACCTCCAAAAAGCTATTCTGGCGGCGATTATTTTCTCATTGGCGTGAGCAATCTGCTATTATTCGTACGGCAGCCGATTGGACTGTGCTGTTATATATACTGATTCCCGGAGGATTTCTGGGAGGACGGTTATATTACGGGTTCTGGAATGAGGCACTGCCAGCTTGGAGTGCAGATTTGCCGTTTATGTTGATTCCTTCATTATTAGTGCTCCTGCTCTGTAGAGGTGGACTGGTGCTATTATTGCAGGAAGGGGATCTATTATTTCTAAGACAACGGCAGCGATGGATAAATACGATCATGTTTCGCGGGTTGCTGTACAGCCTGATCGTAACATCGTTGAAGTTCTGTGTAGCTTTTGTGCTGTTATTACCTTTCCTGGTTCGGGGATATGGAATGCTGTCATCCGAGGTATGGGCGCTGTTCGCTCTAACTCTGGCATGTAGCTGGTGCGTTAAATTACTTGGGCATATTGTAAAAGTACAAAAGCAAGGCTGGCGGCGCTGGCTGTGGCTGTTTCTGGCCATCTCCGTTCCCTGTGGGATTTATTTCCGTGCAGCTGCGTTTTGGAACAACCGTCCAGTTTTTATGCTGCTGATTGCAGCACTCTTTGCAGTCGTAGCGGTAATCGCTCTTCAGCGGCGTATAGTGATGCGTGGGACATTCATGAACGATGTGCGTGAAGATTATAAGCAGCGGATGAAAATAGCGGCCCTATTGCTCCGCGGCGTACTGGATAAGCCGCGTCCGACCCGCCATAAGCCGTGGATTTTCCGAAAATCACAGCCTTTGCTAAAATCAAAAACTGCCGAGAGCCGTTTCTCTGCGGCAGCGATTAAGGCACTTGTACGGAATCCGGCCCATTTAAAGCTCTACTTATCGTTTACTGCTGTGTCCCTTCTAGCGATATTTATCATTCCATCAGGGTTCAAATGGCTGGGCTTTATAGTTTTAGTTTCCCTCATGACCAATTGGCTGTTGTCGTTCTGGTCGTTATTCGTGGGAGATGATTACATCGGAATTCTGCCGTTTACGAAAGAACAAAAAGCCGAAGCGGGGCTGCGTGCGGTCCCTATCTTACTGTTTCCTTTTTCAATCATTTGTTCTGCGCTGATCTGTATTTCCTTATATGGATGGTTTGGGATTATCCTGTTCATCCCGCTAGGTTATATCGTTGCACTGTTTAGCTCTAGAATATTTGGAACATTTCGCTTAGCGAAATAAAGATATAAATAGAACGGAAGAGTGCCCCATAAGCCGTAAAATGAACTGCACCCCGTCAAGTAGACAGCACAAAAAATAAAAGTAGTTTAAGCGGCCTTAGTCCTAAATTCAATGGGACTGAGGCCGTTTAGTTTTGCCTGTAACCGTTCGTTATTATAAAAGTGAATGTAGGTATCAATATCTGTTTGGAGTTCTTCAAAGGTCTGGTAGGTATGTAAGTAGTACTTCTCACATTTCAATGTTCCCCAGAAGGATTCCATCGGCGAATTGTCAATGCAGCAGCCTACTCGGGACATGCTTTGCTTCAGTTCTGCATCGTCCAGCATCTTCTTAAAATGCAGAGAGGTATACTGGAAACCACGGTCGCTATGGAGTAAGGTTCGGCTCTCCGGTGCTGCCTGCAAAGCTAATTCCAGTGTGTTAAAAACTAGCGAATTATTATTGGAATGACCCAGAACGTAAGCAACAATGGACTTGTCATACAGATCTTTTATTGCACTTAAATACGCCTTCTTGCCGTTGCCGTATTTGAATTCCGTTACATCCGTTACCCATTTTTGGTTTGGAGCTTCAGCCTCAAAATTACGGTTCAGCACATTCTCTGCAACCTGCTGAGGCGTGGAGCCTACATACTTCTTTCTCTTTCTGCGGATGACTGACTGGATACCTTGGCATCTCATCAGCCGGTACACTCGCTTTGCGTTAATAGATTTATCCATTTGTCTGCGCAAATGCAGGGTCAATTGGCGATACCCAAAGGTTCGTTCCACCTTCTCATACAAGAGGAGCATGGCCTCTGTCAGTTTCTCGTTGTCAGCCTCTCGAAAACTGGGTTTGCGATTCAACCATTTGTAATAACTTGACCGTGAAATCCCTGCGATGTCACACAAAAGCCGAATGGAGCAAGACTGTTCCTGCTGAACAGCCTGAATGGCCAGGTAGATATTCACCTGGCGAATGGTTCTTAACGCCTCCTCTTTTCGAGTTCCTCTAACTTTTTTAGAAAAGCATTCTCCGCACGCAGGCGTGCATTCTCGTATTCCAGCTTTTGCATCGCGAGTTTGTGGCGATCTGCTTCCGTAAGTTCTTCAGGCGCTTTGGTGCGTCCTCTACCGTCTCGTAATGCCTCTTCACCACCTGCTTCGTACTTCTTTACCCAGCTATATACTTGTTGGTAAGACACGTGAAAATGGCTTGCCGCCTTCGCATAGTCTTCTCCGTTCGAAAGGCAGTACAGCACGATATTTATCCGTTCCTGCCAAGTGGTTACGCGTCCTTTGGTCATAGCTTTAGTTCCTCCTGAATGAGCTGTTAAGCTGTTGCTATGACCATTATACTTCCTAATCCAGTTGGCGAGTTGGGTTGCACTTGCAATCTTATACTTGCAGATGATTTGGTTTTGCGACAATCCTCCCTCGAGATAATCCTTAACGGCATAGAGTTTAAGTTCTGCAGAATACGTACGATTGTAGCTTCGGACTTCCAGCCCTTCGTATCCATACAATTGATAACGTTGCCGCCACTTCACTATAGAGTTTTTGGATATTCCATACTTCCGGGCCGCAGCTTTCAAACCAATGTCGCCCCGTTCAATTTCTTGGAGAATCGTTAACTTTTCCAGTGCTGTATACTTCTTTTGTTCCATAAAAATGCTCCCCATACAGCGACAGGTTTTTATTATTTCACCTGTCTACTATATGGGGAGCATATCAAAAAGGCTGCTGGGGCACTCTTCTTTTTTTGTCTTGATTCGATCTATTGCACGCACGTACGTATGAGGTACCTAGCTAGCCTATCGGACACAGCTGCCCCAAAACATACTATTTTTCCACTTTTGGGATGCTAACGGACTCCATAGTTGCTATTGCCATGAAAAACACCATATATGAGCCTCATTATAAGGAATAGCGTCGTTGGAGTCCGAAACCTTGCCAATAAGGTGAAAAATACGCAAATAACGTCATCTGGGTCCGAAGCCGCAGTAGCTGATTAGGCAGACGCTCCACATAGCTAACGAACCCAAAACAGAGGAGCGATTCTCCAATTAATGAGAGAATGGCGCGGTCCGCCATTTTCAAAGCAGTAAGCTGCTTGGAGGATATTCACGTTGCACTAGAGATTATCCCAGTCGAATGTCAGCGGCGTGTTTGCCTGCTGTATATCCTGTTGAGAAGGCCGCTGTTATATTGTAGCCTCCTGTATAGCCATGGATATCGAGTACCTCGCCGCAGAAGAATAACCCCGGCATAAGCTTCGATTCCATTCTTTTGGGATCGATCTCCTTCAGATTTACCCCACCGCCGGTAACAAAGGCCTCGGATAGGGAACGGGTGCCATGCACATAAACTGGCATGCGTTTCAAAATCCCAGCCAATAGAAGCAATCCATTCTTGGAGACGTGATGACCGGTTGTATCCCCATCTAATTCAGCTTTAGTCAGCAAGAGGGGGATGAGACGTTCTGGCAACAGTCCTTTCAGCGAATTGCGGATCGCTTTCTTTGGTTCCTGATCCAGCTTATCCTGCAACATAGATTCTACTTCCTGTGCGTTCAGATCAGGGAAGAGATCGATGGACATCTCCACCGTATCTGTGCCGGATTTACGTTGGACTTGTCTCAGAAATTGGCTGCACCGCAGTGCAATGGGTCCTGATAATCCAAAATGGGTGAATATCATATCCCCTCGATGAGAGATGACTTTCTTTCCTTTAGGATTCCACACAGTAAGGACCACATCACGTAACGACAGACCTTGCAGCTCGCCGGACTTAATCCATTCTTCCCGTGAAAGAATCGGCACCTCTGTCGGGAACAGCTCGGTGATCGTGTGCCCTGCGGCTTCTGCCCAAGGGTAACCATCTCCCGTGGAGCCGGTCTGTGGTACGGACTTGCCTCCGGTAGCGATGATAACAGCAGTGCAGGCGATCGTCTTGCCCGAGCTCAGCTGGACTCCCTTAACAGCCCCTTCGTTATAGATTATTCTTGAGACGGGACTGTCGGTCATAATCTGTACGCCTAGACTCCGTACTTTGCTAATTAAGGCAGAGACGACACTAGAGGCCTTATCGGAAACGGGAAACATCCGCCCGTTATCTTCTTCTTTTAATGCAATGCCTAAACCTTCAAAAAAGGCGATGATATCCTGGTTATTAAAATGGTCGAAGGCACTATACAAAAAACGCCCGTTTCCTGGAATATGGGCGATTAGCTCGTCTCTTTCCTTGATGTTGGTAACATTGCAGCGTCCGCCACCAGATATTCCGAGCTTTCGGCCTAGTTTTGCTCCCTTGTCGATTAGCAGAACGGATGCCCCGTGTTCTGCAGCGGCCACGCTTGCCATTAGACCCGAAGGGCCGCCCCCAATGACGATCACATCGTAATTGCTCATGAAATTTAACTCCTTTACATGTTAAGACACGGAAGCCTATTCCGCGGGTATTCCTAACGGAATCATACCATTCTGATTCACATGTAACCAGTCTTGTCCAATCATTAGGTGATTATCGTTGTCAGGAGAGTAATCCTGTGCTTTAATCTAAGCATGTAGGGTAATTTGTCCATTTTGGGGTGTGATTGTAATTATGGGTGCGGTTAAGGATATCTTATTGCAAATATCGGCAGCATGCTCCTTTCTTTTTCTTTTTCAATGGTGGGTGGACCGTAGATTTGTGACACGGAAAAAGGGGAAGCTTCCAAATGATCAGACCTTTTTGATTTTGGCGTGTACGTTTAGTCTTATCCTGTGCTCTCTTCTTTCGACAACTTTGTTTGGTGTAGCCTATTTAAATTTAGGATTAATCCCTGCGTATATTGGTATTTTATATGGAACTACTCGTTCGGGCATTTTGCTGTCCATTTTTTTGCTTATCTGCAATGTAATCATCGCGGAGCCTACAGGAATCAGTAATGTGATATTGAATTCAGGGATTTTATTATATCCGCTACTGTTTGGACTGGCCAAACCTTTTAAGAAAGGTACAGTAGTTGAGAAGATCGGTATGTTATGGATGATTCTTTGTCCAAGCATGCTATTTATTGCGTTAGTCCCTATTATAGGCGGGAAAAATATATATGAATCTAATTCCGTGCAAGCATTTCTGATTACGGTATATCTGTTTTTCACCATCGCTTTAGGTGGTATTTTTGTATATTATGTTGAGATGGTTAGAAGTAGATTGCAGGATAAAGTACAGATGGAGAATATCAGTGAAAGTTTCCAGTGGGAGTCCGAGAAGCTGCAGCAGATTACCAATGTAGTCCCTCTGAGTATTATGTCTCTGGATGAACACGGAGTTGTAACTGACCTTAACGATTGCATGTTAGGAATGATGCGGGCTCATTATCCCAATTTGCGAAAAGAGGATATTATTGACGAACCGGTAAAAAAGTTTTTTCACAGCTCAGTGGATACACAGGCATATATGCGGGTAAGTGATAATATCCGCTCTAAACGGCGTTCCAGTGAAAAAATGATTCATGAGTCGCGCATCTATCAGATTTATTCAGCGCCGTTAATGCATAAGAGCTCAGGGGTAACAAGTGGTGCTGTAATTATTGTGCAGGATATGACCAATGAGGAAAAACTACGTGTAGAGCTCGATCATGTGGAACGTTTGAGCTTGGTCGGGCAGATGGCTGCTGGAATTACCCATGAGATTCGTAATCCTATGGCGGTAGTTCGGGGTTTTTTGCAGCTGATGAGAGAAAAGAGTGCTCAAGAATTGGATTCTTATTATCAGATTGTGATGGAAGAGCTGGACCGCGCTAATAGTATTATTAATGATTTTTTATCCTTGGCACAGAGCCGGGTTTCTGATAAAGAGAAGGTGCTGCTGCACCATATTATAGAAGAAGTTAGTCCATTGCTGTGGGCTGATGCTAATCTTCGCGGTCAAAGTGTTGAACTGAAGCTGAGCCCATCACTGCATGAATTAGAGCTGAATGTCCGGGAAATCAAGCAGCTCATACTCAATTTAGGACGCAACGGCATGGAGGCTATGGGACCTAAGGGGGTGCTGACGCTGGAAACACGCAGTACTCATGATAAAGTGGAGTTGATTGTCACCGATAGCGGCGTTGGTATGTCAGAAAGTCAACGTGAGAAGCTGTTTCTTCCCTTTTTTACGACGAAAATCCAGGGAACAGGTCTAGGCTTATCCTTGTGCCTAAGTATTGTGGAGCGGCATAACGGTAAAATAAATGTAGAGTCTGTAGAAGGAGAGGGGACGGTATTTACGATCTCCTTCCCATTGGATAAGGAGGAACCCAGCGGGGTTCGCTCTTAGATTGAATCACCCTCTACAGCATCTCTTGCTTTCACAGAGTATGAATGTATAATAAAGTTAGTAAGTACTGCTGTAATATTATCTGACAAACAGTTGAAAAGTGAAGGAGAGTGCAGAGAAATGTCCATGTCTTTTAATCAATATATGAGAGATTCAATTCAGCCTATGCGTGATGACCTGACAAGTATCGGGTTTCAGGAGCTTATGACTCCAGAAGAGGTGGAAGCTACTCTTCCAACCGCAAAAGGAACATCGCTTGTAGTCGTAAATTCGGTCTGTGGTTGTGCTGCTGGACAATGTCGTCCAGGTGTAGCTCAGGCTTTGCAAAATGAAATCACTCCGGATCACTTGTTCACAGTGTTTGCAGGTCAAGAGAAAGAAGCTACTGCTAAAGCACGTGAATATTTTGCTCCTTATCCGCCATCCTCACCTTCCATCGCACTGATGAAGGATGGAGAACTCGTTCACTTTATTGAACGTCATGGCGTAGAAGATCGTTCGGCTGCTGAAATTGCTGCTGAATTGAAAGAGGTCTTCAATCGTTTGTGCCAGTAAAAACAGTTATTCCATATAATCTCGCATCAGCCGGCAAATCGGCTGCATGCGGGATTTTTCAAAATATAAGAGCAATAATGGGATAGAATATGCTTAGAAGCATGAGCTTCGTTTGGGTGGATATTTTGATGGATATGGAACCATTTCTGATGGAACGAGGTGTGTTTGGTGAGTTTACAGAAGGAAATTATTGCGGATCTTGGCGTGAAGCCAACGATTGATGTAGAGGTTGAGGCACGCAAACGGGTTGATTTCTTAAAGTCGTACGTGCTGAACGCAGGGGCTAAAGGATTATTGATCGCCATTAGTGGTGGAGTGGACAGTGCGGTAGCCGCGGGTCTTTGTAAACAGGCTACGGACGAGCTGTCGGCAGAAAAAGGCACAGAGTATATGACGCTTGGAGTATTCCAGCCTTATGGGGTTCAGGAAGATATCGAGCACAGCTATGATGTTGCCAAAGCTTTTAATCTGACTCATACTGTGGAGACCAACATTGAGGAAGCTGTAAATGAAATTGCCCTTGAAGTTGAGCATGGTCTGAAATCAATAGGCCAACACCGCCATATGACGCATCAAGGCAAAGGAAATGTTAAAGCCAGAACACGTATGGTTATGCAATATGCACTCGCTTTTGAGAACAATCTGATTGTAGTAGGAACGGATCATGCTTCTGAAGCAATTACCGGCTTCTACACGAAGTGGGGCGATGGCGCTGTAGATATTACACCACTATCCACACTTAATAAACGTCAGGTACGTCAGCTGGCTGCACATATTGGTGTGCCTGCGGATATTGTCACAAAAGCACCTACGGCGGGCTTATGGCCGGGTCAGACGGATGAAACCGAGCTGGGCATTACTTATGACGATAACAGCGACTATCTGGAAGGTAAACAGGTTAATCCTGAGGTAGCTGAGAAGCTTGAGAATTATTACCGGAGAACGGCACATAAGCGTAATGTTATTCCGGGGATTTAGAATAGGTTGAACTAGAAATCGCCACGGGTCTGCGTAGCAGCAGAGCTCGTGGCGGTTTTTGTGAGTTGGATAGCTGGATAGACTAAGAAGAATAATTATTCTGTAAGCGTAAGTGTCTGATC
Organism: Paenibacillus sp. FSL H7-0735; assembly: GCF_038008505.1. Classification (NCBI taxonomy): domain Bacteria; kingdom Bacillati; phylum Bacillota; class Bacilli; order Caryophanales; family Paenibacillaceae; genus Paenibacillus; species Paenibacillus sp. FSL H7-0735. The sequence goes on from NZ_JBBOZH010000001.1 coordinate 730,006, forward strand.
GATAAAATTAGTTGTCGCAGCAATCGCGAGCTCTAATTGCGGAGTCGTGCCAGCAAAAGGATGCACAGTGTTGAACGTATGATTACCCTCAGGAACCTGCACCCAGCTAATATCTGGCCGAAGTTTGATGAGATGCTCAGACCCTTGGCGGAGATGTACTCCATCTTGACTGCCTTGAATAAGAACAACTGGGAAGGACGCTTTCTGTATGCGTTCAAGGATGTTATAGCGTTCTTTGTTGTTCTCCATATCTTCTAAAATTACAGCATCCAGCGGCATTTGTTGGCCAGTACGTCCATTAAGGACATAGGTTCTTCCTGTTTCCTTCATCTGCTGCTTTTGTTCTTCCGTCAGCAAATCGAGTTTCGTAACCCCGTTCCAGGAGATTACTCCGCTGATCTCATTGGGATGATCAAGCGTGTAGACCAAACAAATTCCCCCTCCGAGACTGTGGCCGAGAAGGAATAAGGGCAGGCTGCCGAATTTCGGGTGTTGGCTAAGATAGGACAACAGGATTTCCATGTCCTTTAAGCTGCGGCGATAGGTGTTGCGGGCGAACTTCTCAAGCTCAGTGAAATGCAGCAGATCTTCCCCGATGCCAGCATGAGAGAAGTTAAAAGTAATTACTTCATGCTCTTGGCTGAGAGTTGTGGCTATGTAAGGAAACATTCCCCAATCTTTAAAACCTTTGTAGCCATGGGCTATAACTATAACGCTTTTGGCTTTGCCTTGGGCTGGGAAGTGTGAGCAGCGGAGAACAGCTCCGTCTCCGGCAGGTATTTCAAAATTACGATGATTCATAGGGTAATCCCCTCTCCATATATAAAAATGAAGTAAATCAGCTAGTCTATCGTGAAGTCGCTGGATAGTCTTATTAGACTTAAAGCGCATTTTCTTTTAAGATAGCAGAAAGAATCTTGCAGGACTATTACTTTTAATAATACTTCATATGATTGATCATACCATTATTGAAGCAAAATGGGATACACGTCCATAAGGAGCGTGAAGTGTTGATTTACGGAATCGGACATGATGTGTTAGAAATTGAACGAATCTCAGAGGTAATAAATAGAGGACTGGGTAAGAAATTTAACCAGCGGGTCTTAACAGAGCAAGAATATCAACTTGCTGAAGAGCGAAGCGGGAGGTTGGCTGAGTTCGTAGCCGGGCGTTTTGCTGCCAAGGAAGCAGTTGTGAAGGCTTTAGGCTGTGGCATCGGCAATGTAGTTGGGTTTCAGGATATTGAGATATTGCCTGATGTTAAAGGAAAACCAGAGGTAACTTTATCGTGTGAAGCCTGGAGCAGACTAGATCTGCCAGATGGACAGCGGTATACCATTCATCTTACGATAACACATGGCCGTGATTTGGCTTCGGCTTTTGCCGTCGTGGAAGGGCCAGGTTCATAAATTGAACCCTGATTATAGAAGGGCAAGGAGCGTTATAATGACACAACAAGATCTACAAGTTCAAGACGAACAGGAGCTGCAGGAGGCTAAGCAATATTTCAGCTATCATTTGCTGGAGTGGTATCAAGGGCAGAAACGGGATTTGCCTTGGCGTCGGCACCGCAATCCTTATTATATTTGGATTTCTGAAATAATGCTGCAGCAGACAAGGGTGGATACGGTAATCCCGTATTTCAATCGGTTTATCGAAAGGTTTCCTACCGTGGAGTCGCTCGCCGATGCACCAGAAGAGGACGTGCTTAAGTGCTGGGAAGGCTTAGGTTATTATTCTCGTGCTCGCAATATACAGCATGCGGCCAAACAGGTCAAAGAGCTGTATGGCGGGCAGGTGCCGAATGATCGCGAGGCTGTGTTCAGTTTAAAGGGAGTGGGACCTTATACGGCAGGGGCTATCCTTAGCATTGCGTTCAATCGGCCGGAGCCAGCGGTCGACGGCAATGTGATGCGGGTGTTGTCCCGATACTTCCTGATAGAGGATGATATCGCCAAGGGACCCACCCGCGTAAAAATGGAGCACTTGGCAGCTGAACTGATCCCGGAGGGGGAAGCGGCATCTTTTAATCAGGCCCTGATGGAGCTCGGGGCGCTCGTATGCACTCCTAAGTCACCGCGCTGTTTAACCTGCCCGGTGATGGAGCATTGCGCCGCGCGCCTGGCGGGCTGCGAGACCTCGCTGCCCGTCAAGACCAAGGCCAAGCCGCCGCGCCCTGAGGAGCGGCTGGCGGCCTTAATCGAGGGCCGCGGTGCCTACGCGGGCCAAGTGCTCATCCGGCAGCGGCCACAAAGCGGGCTGTTAGCCCGCATGTGGGAGCTGCCGCACTGGCCGGCGCCGCCTGTGGAAGGCGGCGCCAAAGGCGCGCGGCTGCCGGAAGCAGCGGCGCTGGACCGGCTGCGCCGGTCACTGCGGGAGGCCGGGATCTCTGCCCGGCCTGAAAAGCACTGGATGGCTGCTGAGCATATCTTCAGCCATATCGTGTGGACGCTGCAGGTGTACCGCTGCAGCGTAGAGGACGCCCTTCCGCTGCCGATAGCGGCAGAAGGACGGGCGGTGTACAACGCGGACGCGGACTTGTTCTCAGGGATCGACAGCAGCATGCCTATCGAGAGATTTGAGGACGGGAACGCTAGTCCAGAGGACGGCGGAGCAGTGCGCTGGATCAGCCGCGGAGACATGGCTAACTATGCGTTCCCTAACGTTTTTCTGAAGCTATTGAACCTTTATTTTGATGAGCAGGAAGAGCGGGCGAAGCTAGAGAAGTAGAAGATTCGCCGTGTTGTGTTGCTAAAGCACTAAATGTACAAAACCTCAGTTTGATGTATGCGCCTAAGTAGAATCGTATGCTCCTAAGTATGGTCGTATGCGCCTAAGCATGGTCGTATGCACCTAAGCATGGTCGTATGCACCTAAGCATGGTCGTATGCACCTAAGTAGGGTTGTATGCACCTAAGTATGGTCGTATGCACCAAAGTATGGTCGTATGCACCAAAGTATGGTCGTATGCACCAAAGTATGGTCGTATGCACCAAAGTATGGTCGTATGCACCTAAGCATGGTCGTATGCACCAAAGTATGGTCGTATGCACCTAAGTAGGGTCGTATGCACCTAAGTAGGATCGTATGCACCTAAGTAGGATCGTATGCACCAAAGTATGGTCGTATGCACCTAAGTAGGGTCGTATGCGCCTAAGTAGGGTCGTATGCACCTAAGTATGGTCGTATGCACCTAAGTATGGTCGTATGCTTCAGTCTCTTCGTAGCAAATCTTTGTTTATTTGGCTCAGACTAGTTCAGTCTTGTTCCAACTAAATTCTTCTGGTGTTCCTATGGCTACGAGAGTGAGTGAAATTTAATTAGGGAATTCTTCCCTAAAAAAAGGTCGATTTGGCTTGTAATTGATCACTTTAGGGAAAACCTCCCTAATAATTTGGCGAATATCGGTTTTATGCCCATAACGGATGATTTTTAGGGAGTATTTCCCTAATTACATGTGTTTATGGAGCCTATCGCAGATTTTCAGGGAGTTATTCCCTAATCTATTGCTCAGCGACTCCAAAAGCAGATTTTCGTAAGCCGAGTATAGATTTATTGCGATTTATTCCGATCCAGTGTATCCATTTAAGCGACGCAAGCGGCGTGAAATGCGGTGTCTGGGAGGATATCAAACAATCAATCAATCAATCAATCAATCAATCAATCTCTGTCTCTGTCTCTATCTCTATCTCTATCTGTATCTCTATCTGTATCTCTATCTGTATCTCTATCTCTATCTCTATCTCTATCTCTATCTGTATCTCTATCTGTATCTCTCTATATCTCCAACCTAAACAAAAAAGGTATCCCATAGCCAATTCGGCTCTGAGATACCTTCTTTTTTAGTTCAATGGCTTAAGCCAAATGTAATTTCTTATTTTGCGCTTTCGTAACGTTTGCCAACTTCTTCCCAGTTTACTACGTTCCAGAACGCTTTGATGTAATCAGGGCGTTTGTTTTGGTAGTTCAGGTAGTAAGCGTGCTCCCATACATCCAATCCGAGGATTGGAGTAGCGCCTTCGCTGATTGGGTTGTCTTGGTTAGGTGTGCTTGTTACTGCCAGTTTGCCATCTTTAACAACTAGCCAAGCCCAGCCGCTGCCGAAACGAGTAGTTGCTGCTGCTGCGAAATCTTCTTTGAATTTTTCGAATCCGCCCAGTTCCTTATCGATAGCTTCAGCCAATGCACCAGTTGGTGCGCCGCCGCCGTTTGGTCCGATAACTTCCCAGAACAGGGTGTGGTTAGCGTGTCCGCCACCATTGTTGCGAACAGCAGTACGGATAGCTTCAGGTACAGCGTTCAGATCTGTAAGAAGCTCTTCAATGCTTTTGCTTTGCAATTCAGGTGCTTTTTCCAAAGCTGCATTCAGATTAGTTACATATGTGTTATGGTGTCTGTCATGGTGAATTTCCATCGTCAATGCGTCGATGTGTGGTTCGAGTGCGTTGTTCGGATAAGGAAGTGCCGGTAATTGAAATGCCATGGAAAAATCCCTCCTGAGTTATATTAGAATTTTGTTATAGATAAAGAATTCTGGCGAACTAACGTCAAAATCCTTTATTGTAAATATGTACTATAGGGTATTCGCCCGATAGGATACCTTAATTAAACCGTATCTAGACCAATAATGCAACACTAAACAAACATAAATGTTTATAAAGTATAATTGGAGAGGGAAAGGGTTTTACAATTGTATTTGGAATGTTAAAATTAATAGTCCCCAATCCTATAGACATATATCCTTATAAATACCCTTTTAATGAAGAAATGAACCCCATCTAAAATGTAAACGCTTGATATTAAGCGCTTTCAAAAGAAAAATGATGATATCACGAGAAAAGTGTGCTTTAATAGATTTAAAAGCAGGTATTCCTCGGTATTTGATGCTTTTTTTTATTTTCTCTATGTTAAGGGAACCCCTTCTTTTTGTTAAATTCATAAGCCATAGACAAGGGAGATTTTAAAGAATGCACGTTCGTTCCTTTCAATTAAGCGACGTTAGCCCTGTGACTGATTTGCTGCAAACCGCATTATCGGAAGAGTGTTTCGAGAACACTATCGAGCCTTTCTCCAGGCAGCTTTCATGGGATTCAGATCTCATTGTAGTTGCGGAAGATGAAGAAGAAATTGTTGGAGCACTGATTGGTACGATTGAGAAAAACCACGGTTGTTATTTCCGGATTGCTGTACATCCTGATTATCGCCGCAGAGGAGTCGGCAGAAGTCTGGTATCGGCTATGGAATCCAGGTTTCAAGCTCGTAAAGTCAGTGGTATCTATGTAGCCGTCGATGAGCATAATTCTTTTGCTTTGCCATTGTATGAAGCTATGGGATATAGCGAGAATCAAATCTTCAAATCTGTCCGGAAGCTGAGCATTGTTGGGTAATTTTGATCACTCAGCTGCGAAAGCGGAAACATTTTCTAGAAAAAAGAACTATAGCTGACGATATAGTCTGTTTCATTCATACTCGAGCGTATTTCCCAGAAGTCCATTGCTAATGGCTGGGAGATATGCTTTTTTATTGTTATAATATCTGCAAGTATAATCTTCAATTATTGAGAACAAGAGGTGACATATTGAATCAGGAGCCCCAAGTAGATTACACGAGAAATAGGAAACAAAGACATAGATCCTCCAGATCCAAGACTACCCTGGGCGGTCGTTTGGTCTCGGAAATGAAGGATTGGCTGCTTACAGCTGTGATTGTTTTTGCTGTGATGTCTGTTCTTAATGTTTTTGTGTTCAATATATCAACAGTTAAAGGTCAGTCTATGCAGCCAACACTCTGGGAAGGAGAAAGGCTCTTCATTAATAAAATTTCATTGCTGTTCGTAAATCCAAAACATGGTGATGTTGTCATTCTTCATGATCCAAGTACCGGTCCTAGTCATAAGGAGTATTTAGTGAAGCGGGTGATTGGCATACCTGGAGATATCATAGAGGTACGGAATCATCAGTTATACGTAAATGGAAAAATAGTGAATGAGCCCTATATCGATACTGAGATTGAAGATCCGGATTTTGCAGCGTTAACCGTAGAAGGTGGCAATTATTTTGTAATGGGCGATAACCGTCATGCATCAGCCAGCAAGGACAGCCGTTACTTCGGCTCTATTTCACAGGATATGATTGTCGGCAGGGCTGATTATATATGGTGGCCTCTGTCAAAACTGAATAGATTATAAGAAAGTAAGCGAAGATATGAAAGGAGAAGGCGGAAATGACCAATACATTTCAGTCATCGTATGCTCCCCCGCCTTCCAAGTGGGCACAGCTTAAAGCAGAGATTCAGGAGGCTGCGACATCACTCGGTATTGATGATATCGGGTTTACAACAGCAGAACCTTTTTTATATTTAAAAAATATACTGCAAGACCATCGGGACAAAGGATATGAATCTGGCTTCGAGGAACCCGATCTGGATAAAAGGACAGTTCCAGCATTGTCTTCTGGAGACAAGCCGTTATCTATTATTTCGATTGCAGTAGCTTATCCATCTAAAATGGAGAAACCTCCTAAATCTGAGCCGGGTGCACGTAGGGGCATCCTCGCCCGGGCATCTTGGGGCAGGGATTATCACCATGTGCTGAGGGAAGCCTTAAGTAAGCTAGAGGAATTTATTCACGAGCGTGTACCGGAGGCTGTGCTGGAAAGCATGGTGGACACCGGTGTTCTAGTAGATAGAGCGGTAGCGGAAAGAGCGGGAATAGGCTTTAGCGGCAAAAATTGTTCTATCATCTCGCCCAAATGGGGATCATGGATTTATCTTGGGGAAATGGTTACGAACATTCCTTTTGCTCCGGATGAACCTGTTGAAGAAGGCTGCGGGGAGTGTACCAAGTGTATTGATGCTTGTCCGACCGGAGCGCTGGTGGGTCCGGGGCAGCTTAACGCACAGGCTTGTATTTCTTTTTTGACGCAGACTAAAGGGTTCCTTAGCGAGGAGTATATGACCAAGATCGGCAACCGTCTATACGGCTGTGATACTTGCCAGATTGTATGTCCCAAGAATAGAGGTAAGAACTGGAATCATCGCCCTCAGATGCAACCTGATCCTGAAATCGTGAAGCCGCTGCTGCTGCCGATTCTGGATCTTAGCAATCGTGAGTTCAAAGAGAGATTCGGCAATAGCTCAGCAGCCTGGAGAGGCAAAAAGCCGATGCAGCGAAATGCGATCATTGCCCTAGGCAATTTCAAGGAAGCCGGGGCTGTGCCAAAGCTATCAGAAATTGTTCTGAAAGAACCGCGGCCAGAGATGCGGGGCACTGCTGCTTGGGCGCTTGGACGTATTGGCGGTGATGAGGCTCTAGCGGCTGTAGAAGCGGGTTTAGAGCGCGAGGAGGATGGCACGGTGAGGGAAATGCTAAGCCGGGCGCAGGATGTGCTCCTTACTGGGAAGAAGGCACGGGAGGACAGCGATATTAATGGAGGAAAAAGTTCATAGACAGGTTGCATATTGCCAATTGCTGTCCAGTTCCTGAAATGCTATGATAGATTCGCGTGCCATATGGCGATGCAGACAATAGAGTGTAGAGGTGGGCTTTAGATGAGTATCGCATTACCTATTATTACATTGGTCGTAGGTCTCATCGGTGGTTTTTTCATCGGTGTATATTATCTGCGCAAACAAATGACAAACATGCAGAATGATCCTGAAATGCTGCAAAAGGTTGCAAAGCAAATGGGTTATAACCTGAACGGGAAGCAAATGCAGCGTGCCCAGCAAATGATGAAGACTCAGGGACAGCCAGGTGCGCGCCCTGGAGCAGCTAAAGGGAATAAACGTAGAAGTAAGTAACCGGGTCCGGATAACATGTATACGGGTGCGGAAGGGGGAGACATCATGGGGAACATCAAGGAATATGTGAACGGTAAAGTTGCAGAGAACCGTGAGCAAATCGAGTATCACGTTGAGAAAATATTAGAATTAATCGGTGAAGATACCGGCCGCGAGGGACTGCTGGAAACACCGGCACGTGTTACGCGGATGTACGAGGAGATATTCGGCGGTTATTCGATAGATCCCCGCGAAGCGCTCGGCGTTACTTTTGATGAGTCTCATGAAGAGCTAGTGATCGTTAAGGATATCGTCTATTACAGCCAATGTGAACACCACATGGCTCCTTTCTTTGGTAAAGTGCATATAGGATACATTCCGAGCGGACGTATTGCTGGGCTCAGCAAATTAGCTCGGCTTGTTGAAGCAGTAAGCCGGCGTCTACAGGTTCAAGAGCGCATTACGGCGCAAATTGCTGATATTATGACGGAGGTGTTAGGCCCCCACGGTGTTATGGTTGTTGTGGAGGGAGAGCATCTGTGTATGTGTGCACGCGGAGTGAAGAAGCCAGGCAGCAAAACGGTAACTATGGCTACTAGAGGGGTCTTCCGTGAGGATGCCGCCGCTCGTGCGGAGTTTCTAAGCTTGATTAAGGAATAAATATCGGGGTGCATACCTCGAAATTGGAAGGACCCATCGTTCACGTAATGTGAATGATGGGTCCTTTTTGGTCAGGCTGTGGGAATAAGAGTGATGTTCACTGTGAATTGAAATAATATCAAAAGGGCTTCCAGGCCAGTTTACTGGCAGCAGCATAACGTTCTGAGACGTAAGGCCAGTTAACGACCTTCCACCAATCCTCAATATAATCGGCCCGATTATTCTGATGTTTAAGGTAATAGGCATGCTCCCATACATCCAGAGCCAGTAACGGAACAACGTCCCATTGTGACAGGTTCTGATGTTTCTCCGCAGTCAAAATCTCCAGTCTATGACTGCGTGGACTCCAGACGAGAATAGCCCAGCCGCCACCTTCAACCTTATTCGCAGCTTCTGTGAACTGTTTCTTGAAGTTGTCATAGCTGCCGAAGCTTTGTTCAATGGCTTCCAGTAAGGCTCCAGTTGGACGCCCGCCACCTTGAGGTGACATTACGTTCCAGAAGATTGTATGGAGATAGTGGCCAGCCCCATTAAAGGCTAGCTCCCGTTCCCAATGCTTAACAAGATCGAAATCTCCTTTCTTGCGAGCCTCGGCTAGCTTGTTCTCCGCTTTGTTTAGTCCATCTACATAACTTTGATGGTGTTTATCATGATGAATCCGCATGGTTTTCTCATCGATGTATGGTTCCAGCGCATTATAAGCATAAGGCAATGGAGGCAGTGTATGCCCGCCAATTGGCACAGCACTCATTTCACGAATATCAAGGATAGTATCTGTAGAAGGAATAAGTCCCTCATTCCGCGTGACATTGTCCTCTTCTGTTCTTACGACATAGTCGGCTGCTGTATAATCTCTCATAATTTGCGTGAGCTGTCCGGGCGAGCTCAAAGTGTGTAGTACGGCAAGGAAATACTCTGATTCACGAATAATATGCAGGATCACAGTGGTAGCAAGGGGGACGGCTTTGACGGCTGCGCTGCTTTCCATGATGGCAAAAAGCTGCCGAACAAATTCTTGGGATTGGGTACAGGAGATGTGCAGCAGCTTTTCTGTTTCCGCAGTGAGTTCAGCCTGACTTGGTGGAGAAGCAGAGAGGGCAGAATTCAATAACTGTTGAGCGGCCATCTCTGTGGCACCGAAGACCACCGCCCATTCATCCAGCAGTTTAACATAGGGCTCCTCCAGGTTAGGTACGATTGCTTTGATAACCTCGGTATGCTCTTTCTCTTGTGTTTTCCAGAATACGATTTCTTCTAAAATACGTACTGGCAGCATCGGCCCGTATACATATAACATTCCAAGAAAACCTCCCGTGATATGTCTTCATCAGTCCATTATATGTGTGCTCATGATAGCTTATGAAGAGCATAAGAACGCGATAATAATATCGTTGACAACCGTTTGATATGGTGAAATAATACAGGAAAATAAAGGCAATGATACCGAAAGGTACAACCTCGCGAAAAGGAGGGTGTACCTTTTTTTGTCGTGTGGACCGATTAATGAAATCCTTTGGGGTAGCAGAAAAACTTTGAGAAATGAGATGAGGGTATGAACAAGCTTGAGAAGAAACAATTTTATAATCAGCTGTTAAAATTAGCGGTACCGATATCCCTCCAAAGTCTAGTCATGGCGGTGCTGTATTTAGTAGATCAATTGATGGTAGGGCAGCTTGGGGGAGTAAAGATCGAAAGAGCATCACACCACTACTGGGATTAAGTCTTGGAATTGGCCTGATATTGTCGGGTTCATTTACGATAGTTGTTTTTTTCAACCCTCGGCTATGCCTGTCTATTTTTACAACGGATAAAGAAGTGTTGGAGAAGGGGTACATTTTTCTAAAAATCGTTGCCCTCAGTTATATTCCAACGATGTTGACGATGCTCTATTCGGCGGTTCTACGAAGTTCAGGACATGTAAAGTATCCAATGGGTGTGAGCATAGCTGCTGTAGGACTGAATATTATTTTAAACTATGCGCTTATTTTTGGGCATTGGGGGTTTCCAGAGCTTGGACTTGCAGGTGCGGCATATGCAACGTTAATCTCACGTATAGTCGAAAGTACCTTGATCATCGGAGCTGTGTATCGCGGGAAACTGCCGGGTGCCGGAGGAATTAAGGAGCTGAGTTCGTTTTCGAAAGCGCTGTGTATACCTTTTTTAAGAACGATAGCGCCTATTGTTTTAACGGAATTGGTTTGGGTTTTAGGTGAAGCTTGTTATTCCGTAATATATAGCCGTATGGGCACAGCAGAGATGACCGCTATGACAGTGACCTTTCCGCTGCAGGGGTTGACGATTGGACTTCTGGCTGGGCTTTCTGGTGCAGCTGGGATTATGGTCGGACATAAGCTGGGAGAGAATAATAATGCAGGTGCTTTTCAGTATGCTCGTTTTTTTGTTCGAATAGGAGTAGGGATTTCATTGCTGCTTGGTGTTCTTATTGCTGTTCTAGCCCCGCTCTACGTCTCAGCCTTTAACTTAACAGTGGAAGAACGCCGAATGGCCACTTCTGTTATCTGCTTTTTTGCTCTTTTTTTATGGATAAAGGTGGGCAATATGATGATTGCGGGAGGGATTCTGCAGAGTGGTGGCGATAGTAAGTTCGTCTTTATTATGGAAGCCTCTACAACTTGGTTGCTTGGGGTGCCTCTAGGGCTACTGTTGTCATGGGGATGGAAACAGCCTCTTCCCTGGGTATACTTCTTTCTGTCCCTGGAAGAGGCTGTTCGATTGGTTATAGGTTACGTGCGTTTTCGCCGTGGTAAATGGTTGAAGCAACTGACCCATCAGGGGACAGAGGCGGATTGTAGTGCTTAACTAGTTACTTGCCATCGCCGGCTGATTGCCATTGTAGGTTTTGGCTAGTTGAACATTTCCTAAGAAAGCAGAGACTCGCCGCAAATACTCACGCGGGTGCTCACGGAACAGCAATTCATGATGGCTGCCCTCTACGACCCAGGAATCTGAGAACGGATTGCTTTGGTTCGCGGCCAGCTTTTCTGCAATAGGATAAGGAGCTTTATCATCTTCGGTTCCATGCATGAGTAGAATAGGGAAAGGATAATCTTCGGATTTGACCTTCGCATAAGGAATTTGATTCAGCCCCGTACCGTTCAGAACTGGGAACAGCATTTCCATAATCGCCAGGGAAGGCTGGCGGGGCAGATCAATATTTTGCTTAATATTATGATACAGCGTATCTGGCTCTAACAAAAAGGTACTGTCCAGAATCATCGCGTCAATGTCCTCTGATACTAATCCTGTTTGCAGTGCTGTGCCTGCTCCCATGGAGAAGCCCCATACAACTAACTCCTCAGCTCCACGTTCCTTAGCAAAATCAATAGCGCCTAGAAGCTGCTGGGATTCTTTTTTACCCCCGGTTGCAATATCCTTGTTGCCTTGGGCAGCAAAGCCGTAATCAAACATCACGACATTGAAATTCAGACTGTGTGCATAGTGAGCGAGATCGTACATAGGTACCCAAGATTCTTCACGGTTGGCGCCATAGCCATGGCTGAACACGATCGTTTTGGTAGCCCCTTCGGAGGGAATATACCAGCCGCTCATCATTCGACTGCCGTCTTTAGCTGGAAACGTCACATCCTCGTATGCGAGACCTTTGGCCTGCATGGGATTGGAATACAGAGGTGCGACCGTTGGATTAGATAATACCCAGGCGATATAGCCATGAAGTGAGACAAAGCAGAAGGCTAAAAAGAAAAAAATAGATAATAGCAGTGCAACGATAATATGCTTCACACGAATCATCCGCAGCGATAGCCGGGACGAACTGCCTTGTTTAGGTAGTTTAGGTCGACGGGAGACGGTTGTGCCGGTTTGGCGAGTTGCCAGATCCATATGGTCCCCTCCTAAGAATGATGTGAGTACTAGTGCCTAGAAGAATTTGTAAAAATGATTCTAAAGCATCAGTAGATAATTTAATATGTTAATCGTATGAAAAAGCCCTTACAAAGTCAATGAATTAGACGCTTTTGTAATGTAACTGTAAAGTGCGGCCCAACCTTTTCCGGCACATTTTTGGCACAACTCCGGAGGAGTGAATATACTGGACTTTCCATAGAGTTTTGCACTAAGATAGAGTTAGTTATAATGTAACCGAGTTTCATTTGATGAAACACGAGGGGGAGATTGTCATGGAGGACCGAAAGCTTACAGTGCGTGCGGTAGAACGTGCGCTTGATATATTGCTTTGTTTTACGCAGGACAGAGATTTAGGGTTGACGGAGATCGCTTCAAAGATTGATTTACATAAAAGTACCGTCCATCGGCTGCTGGCAACCTTGGAGGAAAAGGGCTTCCTCATTCGTAATCCGGCCACTGAGAAATACAGCCTGGGTATACGAATTTGGGAATTGTCTACGCATTTGCCTGCTTTTGATGAGTCGGCTGCGGTATTGTTGCCGTCAATGGAACGGCTGCGGGATCGGCTAGGGGAGACCGTTAGTTTATACTTACGCGACGGCATAGAACGTGTGCGGATTCAGGCGGTTCAGAGTCAGCAGGCCATACGGCGAGTGGCGCAGATCGGTGCGAGATTGCCTTTATCTGTGGGCGCATCAAGTAAAGTGCTGGCAGCCTATGCTCCTCCAGAGGTGCTGAAAGAATTGCTGGAGAGTTCGGGATGGCCGGACTACGTTGAGAAGGATGTCTATCAAGAGCAGCTTAATGACATTATCCGGCTCGGATATGCCACCAGTTTCGAGGAACGCGAGCCCGGCGCGGCCGCGGTGGCGGTGCCTGTTACGGGGCGCAGTGGAAATGTGATCGCGGCGTTATCACTGTCAGGTCCAGTAAGTCGCCTATCAAGGGATACGTTAGTGGAATATGCCGCGGTACTGAAGGAAGCGGCTAGTGAAATGGGCATGATGATTCCTTAATTCGCTGGCTGAGACATATAAGAAACTAAGCAGCGATCTCTCTGTTACTGGAGGATCGCTGTTTTGATGTTTTGGGGAGGGATGCTTAGTCGATTGTGGGTAAAGTGGCAGGAAACGATGGGTAACTGAGGGGGAATTGATGGCCTGATGAGTGACTGATCAGTAACTGATGGATAAATTGATGGCTGACTGATGGGTAACTGACGGTCTGACGGGTAACTTGGGATGATAGATGCGTAACTGACGGCTAATCAACAGCTAACTGATGACTAACTAACGGCTAACGGCTCCCCACCTTGCGTTTGTATGGTGAGCTTCAGTGAATATACGTACCTTTGGGAGCCTCAGTAACTCGTAATGCTGAGGCACGAGCGTTTGAACCCAGGGCCTAGATAGGCAGAGGGACGGAGGGGCGGGAGGGTAGAGAAACCACCACGAACCCACGAACCCACGAACCCACGAACCCACGGGCCAATGAACCCACGAGCCAATGAACCCACGAGCCAATGAACCTACGAGCCAACGAGCCAACGAGCCAACGAACTCACGAGCCAACGAACCTACGAGCCAACGAACCTACGAGCCAACGAACCTACGAGCCAACGAACCTACGAGCCAACGAACCTACGAGCCAACGAGCCAACGAACCCACGAACCCACGAACCCACGAACCCACGAACCCACGAACCCACGAACCCACGAACCCACGAGCCAATGAACCCACGAACCCACGAGTCAATGAACCCACGAACCAATGAACTCATGAACTCATGAACTCACGAACTCACGAGTCAACGAACCCACGAGCCAATGAACCAACGAACTCACGAACCCACGAACCCACGAACCCACGAACCCACGTATCTCATAACTCGTACACAAGTAATCTCGGGTTGTTATTTAGATCTTCCCTGAGGCTTCCGGACTCAGAAGACGCTATTTGCCCATTTAAAGCCTTTTGGGCATAGTTTCGGACCCCAGTGCAGCTATTCGACCCAAACGGGAACCTTTAGCGCGTTTTTCATGCCAATAGCGACTATGGAGTCCGATCGCACGCCAAAAGTCGGATAATCGAGCGTATAGGGTCATCTGGGTCCGATAGCGCTGAATCCTAAGCGTCCCTTGAGGCGTGCGGACTCAGGGGACGCTATTTGCGAATTTAAAGCCATTTTGGCAGAGTTTCGGACCCCATTGCAGCTATTGAACCCAAACGAGCACCTTTAGCGTGTTTTTTATGCCAATAGCGACTATGGAGTCCGATAGCACGCCAAAAATCGGATAATCGAGCGAATAGAGTCATCTGAGTCCGATCATGCGGAATCCTAGGCGTCCCTTGAGGCGTGCGGACTCTGGGGACGCTATTTGCGAATTTACAGCCAGTTTGGCATAGTTTCGGACCCCAGTGCAGCTATTCGACCCAAACGGGAACCTTTAGTGTGTTTTTCATACCAATAGCGACTATGGAGTCCGATTGCATTCCAAAAGCCGGATAATCCAGCGTATAAGGTCAGCTAGGTCCGATAGCGCCGAATCCTACTGATGCCCGAGGCTTACAGGTCCCGAAGTCGGATATAGCTACGTTTAAAGCCGGCTGATTCCGTAAGTTGTCCGTGAATTGCTTCGAGCTGCTCCTATGCGCGAATATCATCGAATCAAACGACGCTTGGAGTTTGGAACCAGCAACGCAGCAATGGTGAAGATCCAAAAGACAAGGGCACCCCACCCGCCACAAATTGGCTGCTGGAACCACCCCATAAAAAAGGGACTGCTCACAGCCACTCATGGCCGTGAAACAGTCCCTTTTTAAGTTACTTTAAACCTATTCTACCGACACCGCGGAAGAGTCTGTAGCATCTGCCAGCATCTGGCGAAGAACAGTCTGCAGGATACCGCCGTTGCGATAGTAATCAATATCGACTGTACTGTCGAGTCGTGCAATGACAGGGAAATCGAATTGTGTGCCGTCTTCACGGGTAGCCGTGACAGTTAGCTCTTGACTTGGTGCCACGTTGTTATCGAGACCAGTAATATTGAAGGTCTCGCGTCCGGTCAGTCCCAAGCTGCTCCAGCCGTGGCCTTCTTGGAATTGAAGTGGGAGTACACCCATACCGACCAGATTGCTGCGGTGAATCCGCTCAAAGCTTTCAGCGATAACTGCTTTAACGCCAAGCAGAAGCGTACCCTTAGCTGCCCAGTCACGTGAGCTTCCTGTACCGTACTCCTTACCAGCGATGACGATCAGATTTTGTCCAGCATCCTGATAGAGCATGGAAGCATCATAGATGGACATAACCTCGTCGCTTGGCAAGAAGGTAGTAACGCCGCCTTCTGTACCAGGAGCTACTGCGTTACGAATCCGAATGTTAGCGAACGTACCGCGCATCATGACTTCGTGGTTTCCGCGGCGGGAGCCGTAGGAGTTGAAGTCTGCACGTTCTACACCATGATCGCGCAAATATTCGCCAGCAGGACCAGAGGTAGAGATATTACCCGCTGGTGAGATATGGTCGGTTGTCACGGAATCAGCAAGCAGCGCTAGAACGCGTGCATCTTTGATATCCTTGATGTCTCCCAGACCGTCTGCCAGATGTTCGAAGAATGGCGGATTCTGGATGTACGTGGAATTATCATCCCACTCATACAGCTCGCCTTGCGGAACAGGAATCGAATTCCAACGTTCGTTAGCGGTGAATACATTTTCGTATTTGCTACGGAACATCTCCGGACTAAGGGAGAGACCAATGGCTTCACGAATTTCAGCAGTAGTTGGCCAGATATCTTTCAGGAATACTGGCTCACCTTGTGGATCAAATCCAAGTGGCTCAGTCTGCAAATCGATATTTACTGTACCAGCCAGTGCGTAAGCAACTACGAGCGGCGGTGAGGCCAAGTAGTTAGCTTTTACCTGAGCATGTACGCGGCCTTCAAAGTTCCGGTTACCGGAGATGACTGCGGCTACGGTCATGTCATTGTCAGTAATGGCTTGACTAACTTCTTCAGGCAATGGACCGGAGTTACCGATACAAGTGGCACAGCCATAACCAGCCAAGTAGAAGCCTAATGCTTCGAGTGGCTTCAGCAAGTCTGCTTTTTGCAGGTATTCAGTAACCACCAAGGATCCTGGAGTCAAGCTGCTCTTAACGTAATCTGGTTTGGTCAGACCACGTTCCACAGCTTTTTTCGCCAAAAGACCTGCTCCAAGCATAACGCTAGGGTTAGAAGTATTCGTACAGCTAGTAATAGCTGCGATTACGACTGCACCTGTGCTGAGCTTGCTAGTAGTATCGTTTTTGTGCTGTACTTCTACGACTTGAGCGATTTTCTCATCGCTGAGACCATAACCGCCTTTGTCTACAGGTGTACGGATAATGCCTTCGAAATTTTCTTTCATATGCGTAAGTTCGATCCGGTCTTGCGGACGTTTTGGTCCAGCCAAGCTAGGAACGACAGAAGCTAAGTCAAGCTCAATCACATCGCTGAACTCAGGGTCTGGCGTATCCGAGGTACGGAACATCCCTTGCGCTTTGTAATAAGATTCAACCAACGCCACCAGATCATCCGGACGACCCGTGCTGCGAAGATAAGCGAGTGTCTCGTCATCTACAGGGAAGAAACCAATAGTTGCTCCGTATTCTGGCGCCATGTTGGCAACAGTTGCCCGGTCAGCCAGACTGATGTTAGCAAGGCCGGGTCCGTAGAATTCGACGAATTTGCCGACTACGCCCTTTTTACGCAACATTTCAGTTACTGTCAGTGCCAAATCCGTTGCTGTAGCCCCTTCGATAAGGCTGCCTGTAAGCTTGAAGCCCACTACATCAGGTGTAACAAAATAGAGCGGTTGTCCAAGCATTCCTGCTTCAGCCTCAATGCCACCTACACCCCAGCCCACAACACCCAGACCATTGATCATCGTGGTATGGGAGTCCGTTCCTACAAGGGAATCTGGATAAACGACAGTTTCACCATCGATAGTTTTAGTAGTGGCAACGGAAGCTAAATACTCTAGATTTACCTGGTGCACGATACCTGTTGCCGGTGGAACTGCACGGAAGTTGTTAAAAGCTGTCTGTGCCCAACGAAGGAAACGGTAACGCTCCTCGTTGCGTTCGAACTCAACGTTCATATTGTATTCCAAGGCGTCTGCTGTACCGAAAGCATCAACCATGACAGAGTGGTCAATTACAAGGTCAACCGGGACAAGCGGATTGATCTGTTTAGGATCTCCTCCGGCTTTTTTTACAGTATCACGCATAGCTGCGAGATCCACGACTACCGGAACTCCGGTGAAATCCTGAAGCACGATACGAGCAGGGATAAATGGAATTTCTTTATTACGGTCAATGTCACCTGACCAATCGGCCAGTTGTTTCACATGTTCTTCAGTAATTGCCCGTCCGTCAAACTGACGAACAGCAGCCTCTAGTAGGACTTTGATCGAAAAAGGCAGGGAAGAAATAGAGCCCAATCCTTGTTCCTCAAGGGACTTCAGATCATAATAGCGATAAGATTTGCCGCCTGATTCCAGGGTCCGAGCCAATGAAAAATGATCCTTGCTTGGCATATATGCGCCTCCTTGTTTCGTCTAATGAAACCCAATTTCAAATTGCTTCTAGCTTAATTATAACGGTTACAAAGTGGGGAGTAAAGTTTTTTTTCCTACATCTAAAGCCCGAATTATGCCTGAGAAAATGCCAAGCTACCCTTCCATTGTTATATTGTATCGTTTCGGGATATTCTTTTTACCTCAAAAAGAGCCATTAAAAGGAGATAATACGAAGGAATTCACCGGAATCCTTGGTTTTACTTATTTATTAGGGGAAATGCAGGCAGAATTTCTCTTCCTCAGTTATTAGGTGATATGGTCCTCGTTGTCGATGTTTGATTGAGATGTCGTACTTGGGGTTAGAGTTTTTACTTGAAACATCCTTAACTATTCAACCGATCTGTATAGCGGCCTGTTTCCTTTCATATACATAGAACAGCAGTTAAAAGGGAAAGAAGGGGCGCGAGTATAATGGAACAACAGTGGAAGCAAAGTCTTTATGTATATGTTGATCAAGTGAATAAGGCCAGGGTGGAGCCTAAGTCATCATCGCATACCGTTTCCGTGTCCGTTAAGGATCCGCGTTTTCTGGTAGAACAAGGGGAGCGTTCAAGACGTCTTGCTGAGTGGTATAAAGAACGTGGGATAACTCCTTTGCGCGGAGAGACAGGGGTTAAGACTTTGCGGACCGTCCGGCAGACTCCGACCGAGGTAGTAGCAGAGGTTACACTGCATAGTGCGCTTTATTATGAAAAAGGCGGCGTTAACCACCGCGAGGATATTATCGAGCTGGAGCGGCTGACCTTTGTACGGGACGGTGGGGGCTGGGAGATTGCTGGAGTGGAACGAAGTGTCCCTGAAAGAAATACGGTTCATCGGGCAGAGGTAGAGCTATCGGGCAGACTATCCAAATGGGGAGAGGCTTTGCCGGCACCGCTGCCATCACAGCCCCTGCTTAACCGGAATGTTCTCGGAGAAATTGCCGGTTCAAGAGAGGTTCGTTATAACCGTGAAGAAGCTGTGGCGTATGCCGACCGCTGGTGGAAAGACGGCAATCCGGAGTTCGAAACCTTCGAGGTGGACTGCACAAATTATGTCTCCCAATGTCTCTTTGCAGGGGGAGCACCTATCAACTATACTGGTAAAAGAGAAACGGGCTGGTGGTACAAAGGTTACCAAGGCAAACAAGAATGGTGGAGCTATAGCTGGGCTGTATCAGACAGTCTGCAACGCTATTTGAGCGGAAGTCGGAGCAGTGGCTTGCGTGCGGAAGTCATGGAGCGGCCGGAGCAATTGATGCTGGGCGATATCATTCAATATGACTGGGATGGCAACGGGCAGTATCAGCACAGCACAATCGTCACAGCTTTTGATGCAGGAGGCATGCCGCTTGTGAATGCACGTACCGTTAGCAGCCGTCATCGCTATTGGGACTATCGTGATTCCTACGCATGGACTGATCAAACGAAATACCGTTTTTTTCATATTAACGACTACTTATAGTACAGAAAGAGGTTAAGGGAATGGGGAACGCAAAACTAACCGTAGGGCTGGTGTACGGGGGCAAATCAGGAGAACATGAGGTATCGCTACAGACGGCTTTTGCCGTGATGAACTCATTTGATTATGATAAATATGAGATTATACCTTTTTACATTTCAAAACAGGGATTGTGGAAGGTTGGAGAGAAGTTATCAGCGCCTTACAGCCAAGTGGAGCAGCTCAAGCTTGCAGAAGCGACCGAAGATATGGGCACAGCCCTGAACGTGGTATTTAGTGGGTTATCCGGTGCGGACAAAACAGTGGACGTAATGTTCCCGCTGCTGCACGGCACGTATGGTGAGGACGGAACGATTCAAGGGTTGTTCGAAATGGCGAATATTCCTTACATCGGTGCTGGTGTTCTTGCCTCTTCGGCAGGTATGGATAAGGTTGTCATGAAGAAGCTGTTCGCTGATGCCGGCCTGGATCAATGCGAGTATTGTTATTTCAACATCAGCGCTTGGAAAAGAAAACGTCATGAGTTGATTGTTGGTGTAGAGGATAAACTGGGATATCCGGTATTCGTGAAGCCTGCCAATCTAGGCTCAAGTGTAGGTATTTCTAAGGCTGCTGATAAGGATAGTCTTGTAAAAGCAATTGATTTTGCTTTCCGTTATGACACCAAAGTTATTATTGAGGAGTTTGTGGATGCGCGTGAGGTAGAGGTTGGCGTGCTTGGAAATGATGAACCAGAAGCCTCTGTTCCGGGTGAAATCGTTTCTTCTGGTGAATATTATGATTACGCAGCCAAATATACGGACGGCAAATCGCAAATGATGATTCCTGCACCAGTGGATTCTGAAGTGGCCGATCGTTTGCGGGAGTCCGCGATAGTTGCTTTTCGAGCGATTGAGGGCAGTGGAATTACCCGGGCAGACTTCTTCTTGCGAAAATCGGATGGTAAAATTCTAATTAACGAAGTGAACACGATGCCTGGTTTCACTCCTTACAGCATGTATCCGCTATTGTGGCGTGAGACGGGTGTATCTTATAGAGCTCTGTTAGACCGAATGATTGAGTTAGCCTTGGAGCGCTATAATTTTAAACAAGGTCTTAAGTACGACAATGAGTAATAGAAGCTATAGCGGGAATATCCCGACTGGAAGGAGAGAAGAACATGGGTTTTCAAACAGAATTCAACTCCGTCTGCAAATTCAAGAGTGAACAAGAGCTGTACGAGCTGCTGGAATATGGGCGCACCAAAATGGTGAAACAAGGCTTTCGTGTGTATCCAACAGGTCAGAAGGTTATTGCTTACACCCCTGAGAACGTAGCTGTAGCCATTGTCAAAATTTCAGCCTCGATTGCAGAGATTAATTTTCAAGGACATGAGGTTACCGCGGTAGAGATGGAGCTTGTGCGTAAGCTGAATGAAGAAGAGTCCAGAGTGCAGACGGCTTTGGCTGAGGAAATGTTTTTTGGAGCACAGGGATGATTGTCCGCTTCGGATATGTAGCGATGTCCACCGTTATCAAAGACTGCTCCCCATCTAAGACAATGACGATGGCCTCTTTTAAGAAGCTGGATGACCGTGAAGCGGCACTTCGGCGTTTGGAGAACATCGCTAGAATGAATCTGCATAATACGCTGCGGTTGATGAAGCATAATGTGGCTTCGGACATCATGGTGTACCGCCTCACTTCCAAAATCATTCCTCTGGCGACGCATCCGGATTTGCAGGACTGGAATCCGTTTGCGGCGCTCGCCGAGGAATTTGCGGAAGTGGGCCAATATGTGAAAAAGCACGGGCTGCGTGTTTCTTTTCATCCAGATCACTTTACAGTACTTAGTACACCCCGTCCGGAGGTGCTGATAAACTCCGTACGGGATTTGCAGTACCATGTGGACATGCTGGTTGCTATGGGGCTTCCTGCCATGGCGAAGAACAATATCCATATTGGCGGAGCTTATGGGGACAAGCCTGTAGCGGCGAAGCGATTCGAGGAGCATTTCCGCGCGCTGCCGTCAGCGCTGCAGGAGCGTATAACGCTGGAAAATGACGATAAGACATTTACAGCTCCGGAGACACTGGCAGTCAGTCAGAGCGTAGGATTACCGATGGTGCTGGATATTCACCACCAATGGGTGAATAATGAAGGAGAGCTCCCTTGGGAGCTGTGGCCTGACATTTTGAAGACATGGCGAAGCGAGCTAGCACAGAAGGATGTTCCTTCGGGAGAGCTTTTGCCGCCTAAGATTCATGTTTCCAGTCCGCGCAGCCCGTCTGATCCGCGCAGCCATGCGGATGGCGTGGAACCTGCGCCTTTGCTGGCTTTTCTGAAACGTATCGCCGCAGATACGCCTGCTGTCGATGTTATGATTGAGGCGAAACTAAAAGATGGCGCGTTATTTGGATTGATGGAGGCTATGAAGGAGCTGGCTGAGGCTGGTAACGGAATTTCCTTATTAAATGGGGCAAGCGTGAATATTGAACCTTAAACAATGAAAATAAGGAGATAGGTCCCGAATACGGGTCCTATCATGACTTGATATGTAACTTGAAATAGGGTACGTTGAATGAAACTTTAATCGCTTATCGTCTTTATATGGACCTAGGGCATTTATGCTCGCAGGTGAGAATTGGGTCCTCTTTTGGCGGAAGTTTGGGAACTTGGGGAACGTTTTGACGTATTGCACGGTATTGTGAATAGGATTGCTTTAGAATTAAAGCCATTGGCGATTATGTTCAAGAAAGTGGAGTGAAGATATGAGTCCTTTAAATCCAGAGGGTAAGAATGAACGTGAACCCTATGTAGTAACAAGCAAGGGACATACGGCGGTGGCCATTAATGCGGCTGCCAAAGCAGGAGAATGGATAAAGAGCAGACAGGGTCTCGTGAAGGAGCTGAATACAAAGACTTCAGCACAAGATCTGGTTACGGAAGTTGATAAAGGCGTTGAGCAAATGATTCGCAGGCTGATCCTGACACATTTTCCCGACCATGCCATTCTCGGGGAAGAAGGGGTTTCCCCGGGAGCAGCAGCGGCTACCGCTGCATTGGAAGAAGCTCGTGAGCATGAATATTTGTGGATTGTAGATCCTGTAGATGGTACGACTAATTTCGTACACGGATTTCCTTTTTACTGTGTCTCCATAGCATTGGTGATTCGCGGTGAACTAACAGTAGGCGTTATTTATGATCCGACTCGTGATGAAATGTTCGTCGCTGAAAAAGGAAAGGGAGCTTACATGCACGGTGTTCCTACCTCGGTTTCTACGGAGACTGATTTTGGGGACAGCCTGATCGCTATGGGCTTTCCGCCGGATCGTGAGTTTGCACAACCTGTGAATATGGCCGGACTGCAAAGTATTCTTCCGCAGATTCGTGGTATTCGTGCCGGAGGCGCGGCTGCTCTACATTTAGCTTATGTGGCGGCAGGCCGGGTAGATGGCTATTGGGAAGTGGGCTTAAGCCCTTGGGATTGTGCAGCAGGAGTACTGCTTGTACTTGAATCAGGAGGCAAGATTACGGATACCCTAGGACGTTCATATGATATTGGTACACGCCATGTAGTAGCAAGTAATGGCCACATTCACGAATATTTGGTTTCGTCACTGAAGAATGCTGAAGCAACAGGATATAAGCTTTAGGGAGGACGATACAGCATGAGTGAGAAGGATGATTTGGAACGCAAGCTGAGCGAAATGTTGGTAGATGGTGAGATGGAACAAGGCGATCGTACGGCTAAAGAAATCCGGGAAATCTCACCTAAATATGAAATTCGTATTCAGACTACGCTCGATCCTATTGTGGAAGAAACATTGCGTTATCGTAAGATTGGATATGAGCTGGATGACCGGTATGATAAATATCTGGAGCGTGCAGGGCAGAAGTTAGAGTCAGATGAAGATTCAGACAAATAATAGCCAGTGATTTGCGAGGGGCGGTTTCCTGAATATAGGAGGCCGCTCTTTTGCGTTGCTACCCTGGGATGGTAGAATGGAATTAGAACAATTTGGGAGGGATACGATGCTAGGCAATTGGAAAAAAATTTGGGCAGCTGGCATAAGCAGCCTGCTTTTGTTATCTGCGCTGATTAGCGTAGGAGCAGGCACGGCAAATGCGGCTGACACGACTGCAATACAAGACTCTGGGCAGGATGTCTTTCGCATCGTAGCTCTAGGTGATTCCATTACTGCTGGCTACGAGCCAGGAATGACGGACGTGAATACCAAGCCATACGGCTATGCGGAGAGATTGCTTGAGCAGGGCTGGTATCATGGCAGAAGTGCACTTACTAATTATGGTATCCTAGGCCTGACTACGGCCGGATTACGTAATTACACAGGAGCAATCAAGGATGGTTCAGTGATTACTGCTGAAGGAGTTCAGGCAGGTCTCCCAGATCCACGAATAGAGCAGTTCGTGAAGCTAACTCCGCAGATCGCAGCAGAGCTTAAGGAAGCTGATCTGATTACCATTACGATTGGTGGGAATGATGTAAGCAGTCTGTTCTTGCAGTTCAAGGAGCTGACGGATGCGGATTTCCAAACACAGCTGGACCAGCGGTTAGCGGATTATCAAACAAATGTGAAGGCAGTGCTGGAGAATATTCGTGCGGTAAGTCCGCAAGCGACGATTATACTGGCCGATCAATATCAACCTGCCCCTAAGGTCGCGCTTGGTCAAATGTACAACAGACTAATGACGGCAGCGGGCAAATTTACGGAAGCAGCGGATAGTGTAGCTGCAAGCGTAAATCAAGAGGGAGCGAAGGTGCTTGTAGCTCATGTTGCGGCAAAGTTTGCCGGGGTAGAAGGCTCGCTGACACATATTATTGGAGCAGGGCAAACTGATTTTCACCCAACGCAGCTTGGATATGAGACTATTGCTAAGGTTTTCGCGGAGTTACAATGGGGAGAGTATCGTGTTCCTACTGTAGCTACAATGGCTACTGCATCGGTACCGATGTCGATTGTAGTGAAGGGCGTGGAGTTGAATACACCCAATAAGCCTATCCTTAAAAATGGGCAGAATTTTTTGGCGCTGAAAGATATTCTAAATGCCGTGGGCGCAAGCGGGAAGTGGGATAACAAAACCTCCAGCGCTACCATCGTGTATGGCGGAAGAACCGTTGTGATCACCATTGGCTCGAAATTTATTAAGGTGAATGGAGAGAACGTGGCTATTGATACTCCAGCTTTTCTGCAAAAGGTAGGTAAGGAGGACAAAACCTACTTACCCCTTGCCGCTTTGGCGACAGGACTTGGATTCGATGTTAATTACAGCAGCAAACTGCGAACTGCTTTCATAAATCCATAAAGCTGCATACTATACATCATAAGAAATTAAATTAAGCCCGTAAGGAAAAGGTGGATGGAATATTGTCTAGTTCAAAATATAATGCTGAATATATCATCACCATGGATGATATAGTGCGGGAGGGTCATCCCGTACTTCGTACCGTAGCACAACCAGTGGAGCTTCCATTACAGGCGGAAGATCGTGAGGCTTTGCAATGTATGCTTCAATTTCTGAAGAACAGTCAGGACCCGGAGATTTCCGAAGAATATAAGCTGCGCTCTGGCGTAGGTCTGTCGGCGAATCAAATCGGACTGGAGAAGCGTATGTTCGCGATGTATCTTACAGACGAGAGAGGGCGGGCTGTAGAGCATGCTTGGGTTAACCCTAAGATCATAAGCCACTCCTTGTCTATGGTGTACTTACCAGAAAGCGAGGGCTGTCTGTCCGTTGATCGTCCCGTGCATGGCTTTGTACCTCGGTATGAAACCGTGAAGGTGAAGGGTTATGATCTGGAAGGCAAGGAGGTTGTCCTTAAATTTAAGGGCTACCAAGCTATCATCATCCAGCATGAAATAGACCATCTCGATGGGATTATGTTCTATGACCGAATTAACAAGGAGAATCCGTTTAAGCTGCCTCAGGGCGTGGAGATCCGGAACTTATATGAGTAGGAGAGTAACTCTGAATTAAAAAGCGGGCGACCTTACAGCGTAAAGCTGATGGTCGCTTGTTTTTTACCTATCGGCAAGATTATGATATTTCAAATATTTTACAAATCAATCGAAAGGATGTACCCTTACAATTAATGGATTTAAATTAGTAATAAGAGGAGGGCGTTAAATGAACTGGAGCAGAATGCCAATTAGAGGATTCGCCAACGAATATAATGATGAGGTTAAAAAGATTGATGAGCAGATTTTGAGTCTGATTCAGGAACGTAAAGCTATAACAGGCAAGAAACGATTATCCCCTGATAGTAAGCTACTTGAGGAATGGGCAACTAGATTCGAGATGAACACTACTCAGATTGTGCAGCATTTGCACCTTCTGAATGAAGCTGTACCCAGAAGACAATATTGGGAAGAGCCTGGTTTATTGCTGGGAGTGCTTCCGATTGTAAAGCGGACGGTCGTTGAAGAATGTGAATATATACTTACGCATGCTATGCAGTATGAAGCCTTCAGCATAGTTACTGTGGAAATCAAATATTTAAAAGAAGCTGTAGGACATATTCATCTTCGAACGGCTTTAACGCTTGAAGTGGCGGGTGAGAATGAATATGAAGTGCAGCCGCATGGTGGTCATGGAGGTGGAGCGCATACACAAATGCAATTCTTGGTCGCCCCAACGCTGCCGGAGCATCTGGAGGGTGTAGAGTTTTCGCTGGTACCCGGGAGCGAGCAAATGTTAAGACCATTAATGACTGAGATTACGTTGGACAAGCAGGTGGATTTTACATGAGAGCAGTAGAATATTTGGACTTCTAAACGCTGTTAGCGGATGAAATCCGTAGATAAAGTGTATTTGAGCTTTTTGCGGTGTGAGCTACAGAGTTATTAGGGAAAAACTCCCTGAAAATAACCTATATTCTCTGTAAATGAACAGAATTAGGGATTTTCTCCCTAAAAAACGGGGTAAGTTCTTTATTTTCCACTAAATTAGCTAAATTATAGGGAGGATTTCCCCAATTATTAGTTTAATGACCAGAAATCCCTGAATTTAAGGTAAATTTTCCTAAATATCTATCGAAGCTCCCTAACCCTTGTACTTAACACAGAGAAGGTCCGGCGATACCTGTTACGTAGCATAGAGAAATTGACGCTTGAGATCGGCTGGCTTAAGCTTGCCACAAGCTACAGATGCAGACCGTGGATGAGTAAAAATGCAGAGCAGCGATCCTCCAATACAGGAGAAACGCTGCTCTTTTAACATTTGCGGTTTATGGGACTGGGACAGCCCGTTAATCTATTCAGCTTTTTTTTAGTTTATAGAGCACTGCGTTTCAAAACAATCTTATTTCTCAGCCACCATAGCGCGGAAGGATTCTTCAGCTGCGATAAGTGTAGCATCGATATCTGCATCAGTATGTGCTGTGGTCAGGAACCAAGCTTCGTATTTCGAAGGGGCAAGGTTAATGCCACGATTCAGCATATGACGGAAGAAGCTGGCGAACAATTCGCCGTCTGTATCCTGAGCCTCGTCATAATTCGTAACCGGATGGTTACAGAAATGAGTGGAAAACGAACCACGGATGCGGTTGATTGTCAGTGGAATGCCATGACGGTCGGCAGATGCTTGAAGTCCATCGGCGAGGCGGATTGCAAGCCGATCCATTTCTTCGTATACACCCTCTGCACTCAGAACCTCTAAACAAGCAATCCCTGCAGAGATAGACGCAGGATTACCTGCCATTGTGCCAGCTTGATATGCCGGTCCAAGTGGAGCTACCTGTTCCATAACATGCTTGCGGCCGCCGTAAGCGCCGATAGGCAGGCCGCCACCGATGATTTTGCCAAGTGCAGTAAGGTCAGGAGTGATGTCCTCATGATTATCCAGCCCTGCATAGGTTTGTGTAGAACCATAATGGAAGCGGAAGGCAGTAATGACTTCGTCATAAATAACAAGGGAGCCATTATCGTGAGCCAGCTTGCAAAGTCCTTCGAGGAAACCAGGCTTAGGCATCACCATGCCGAAATTTCCTACAATCGGTTCAACCATAACAGCTGCGACATCTTCGCCCCATTTCTCCAGCGCCTCTTTCAGGCTGTCCAGATCATTAAAAGGAACGGTGATTACTTCCTGGGCGATACTGCTTGGAACACCGGCACTGTCTGGAATGCCAAGTGTAGAAGGTCCGGATCCTGCTGCTACGAGCACCAGATCGGAGTGGCCGTGGTAACAGCCGGCGAATTTTACGATTTTGCTGCGTTTTGTATAGGCACGGGCTACACGAATCGTTGTCATAACCGCTTCGGTTCCGGAATTGACGAAACGTACTTTATCCATAGATGGAATGGCTTCCTTTAGCATTTTAGCAAGTTTGATTTCGAGCTGGGTTGGGGTTCCGTAAAGAACACCATTTTCTGCTGCTGTAGTAATTGCTTTGGTAATATGAGGGTGGGCATGGCCGGTAATGATCGGTCCATAGGCTTGGAGATAATCGATATATTCATTGCCGTCTTCATCCCAGAAGTGAGATCCACTGGCGCGTTTCATAAATACGGGTGCTCCGCCGCCAACGGCTTTGAAGGAGCGGGAAGGGCTATTTACACCTCCAACGATATGCTGGAGGGCTTCGTGATAAAGTTGTTCAGATGTGGAACGATTCATAATGTGATCATCCTTTCGATTGTTGGTGCTCAAGGGAACGGGCGAACAACGGTGTTTTCCGTTGTCCGCCCGTATTATACCAAGTCACTGCTTTGTGTACATGTGAACTTTGCTTGTCAGGCCCTTAATTGGTCCCGCCAGAACTGCTATTGGAGGTGTTCTCCGATGCAGGGGTTGGTGTTGGCTCAGGACCATTTATGGTATCCTGTATAAATTCTTTTAGCTTCTTTTCGCTACGAATTCCAATAACCTGTGATCCGTCACTTGTAGTTTCCTCGGTGAGCAGATCCATTGGCGGAATTTGCTCGCTGCCACCCATACTGCTATTATACCCTACGCTTGCCAGCTTCCACATATCATTAACTGACATATTGGTTTCAATATAAGGCGTAACCTGCGACAGGATATTTGGCAGCTTGACGATGGAGGTGGTACTGATCAGCTTATCAGCCACAGCCTTGAGAAAACCGCGTTGGCGCTCGGTTCGAGTGAAATCGGAGGTAGCGTCATGCCGAAAGCGAACATATTGTAGCGCCATGTTGCCGTCAAGATGCTGGTATCCTTTTTTCAGATCAATATCATATTCCGGACCGTCTGCAACGGTTTTGTAGACCATATCTTTTTCGACTTCATAATCCACACCCCCAACGGCATCAACCAGCTTGATGAATCCTTGGAAGTCCGTGTAGACATAATATTGAATTGGGATACCGAGCAGATCGCTGACGGTCTGCATCGCAGTATTAGGTCCATAAATAATCGCTGTATTAATACGCTTCTCGCCATGATCCGGAATCGGAACGTACGTATCTCTCAGTATTGAAAATACACTGATTTTCTTCTTCACAGGGTCAAGAGAAGCGACGAGCATTGTATCTGAACGGGGGATTTCCCCTTTCTTCACACCTCGGGCATCCACACCCATTAATAGGATATTGACCGGCTCTGTACCTTCCCATTTAGGAGGCTCAGGGGTGTCAACATCAACGGTCTCTGCATTTTGGAAAGGTGAATCTTCAGTATTCGACATGCTACCAAGCTCATTGTAAATGGTTGTAATGTAGAAAATGGCCCCACCGATAATAAGGAGGAGTATAATGGCCAACGTCCAAAGCAGCGGTTTCTTTTTTGACTTACCAGTCTTTGCGTGCCTTTTCTTTCTAGGTGGCATTTCTCGTTCTTCCTTTCGCATTCACGTTGACTACATTATAATTTCTTTTGGGGATACGTGCAATTTAGGAATAATTCCCCAATCTTAAGAAGGAGTGGATCTATCTTGAACGAAGTAGCTATTGGACAAAAAGTACCCAATTTCACCCTTCCCTCTTCCAATGGGCATGAGGTTAGTTTGAGTGATTACTTGGGCCGAAAGGTCATCTTATATTTTTACCCTAAAAATATGACACCAGCCTGCACGCAGGAGGCCTGCGAATTCCGTGACGCTTTTGATCAAATCACGGCGGTGGGTGCGGTTGTTCTGGGCATTAGTCCGGACTCTTTGACATCGCACGCTAAATTTACAGAGAAGCATAGTCTGCCCTTTCCACTGCTGTCTGATGAGGATCATAAGGTAAGTGAAATGTTCGGCGTATGGCAGCTTAAGAAACTTTACGGCAAAGAGTTTATGGGGATTGTGCGATCTACTTTTCTGATTGATGAGCAGGGGATATTAGTGGAAGAATGGCGGAAGGTACGGGTAAAAGGGCATGTCGCAAACACGATAGCAGGAATAAGCGAATCATAAATTTTACTAATTACTTTTTATAGATGTCTATTACATTTTTAACAGCTTATATAAGGTGTTGTCATGATATAGTTTCCTCATAATTGCTTCAAATTTGGAGCAAGAAGAGGTGGTGGAGTGATAATGCTGCATATTGGGCTTGATATCGGATCAACTACTGCTAAATTAGTTGTCATAGAGCGGGACATCATTGTTTATCAAGACTATGTAAGACATTATAGCGATATTAAAAAAGCGGCCCTCTCTCTTCTGTCTGATGTACGCGACAGATTCCCAGAGAGGGGAGCTAGGCTTACTGTAAGCGGTTCCTCGGGTTTGTCTTTATCCAAATTAGGTGGAGTTCCCTTTATTCAGGAGGTGATAGCCTGCACGAAGGCGATCAGTGCGCTGATCCCGGAATGTGACACGGCGATTGAACTGGGTGGAGAGGACGCTAAGATAATATATCTTCGGGGCGGCATTGAGCAGCGTATGAATACAGCCTGCGCGGGCGGAACGGGAGCGTTCATCGATCAGATGGCAGCGCTGCTGCAGACCGATCCGGCAGGCTTAAATGTTTTGGCGGAGAAGCATGAGCGAATCTATCCCATAGCTTCACGCTGTGGTGTATTTGCCAAAAGCGATGTACAGCCGCTGCTTAATGAAGGAGCACGCCGGGAGGATGTGGCGGCTTCGATCTTCCAGAGTATCGTTAATCAGACGATTAGCGGTCTTGCTTGTGGACGTCCGATTCGAGGACGGGTGGCTTTTCTTGGCGGCCCGCTGACCTTCCTGCCTGCCTTGCGGCAGCGTTTTGCGGAAACGCTGGAGCTGGCGGAGGAGGATATCCTGTTCCCGGAACGCTCACAGTATTTCGTGGCGATTGGAGCTGCGCTCTCCGATGCTGATCCAGTCGTGTTGCCACTTTCAAGCTGGATCACGCGAATTGCGGCAGTTGATTTTACTGCGGATCGAGCTGCGGATGCTGAATTGCCGCCGCTTTTTGAGAATGCCGCCGAGCTTGCAGAATTTCGGCTTCGTCACGGCAAAGCCTCTGCAGCGAGATCAGATTTAGCCTTATATCGTGGACCCTGTTATCTAGGGATTGATGCCGGCTCAACTACAACTAAACTCGTGTTAACCGGTTCCGCTGACGAAATTCTCTATACCTTTTATGGCAGCAACAAAGGCAACCCGCTGCATTCGGTCAGCGATGCACTGAAGGAGATCTACCGGGTTCTGCCTGAAGGCTGCCACATTGCAGGCTCATATGTGACAGGGTACGGTGAGGGGTTAATCAAGGCCGCTCTGCGGACGGATGGCGGAGAAGTAGAGACTGTTGCACACTACAAGGCAGCTTCCAAGTTCATGCCAGAAGTAGATTTCATACTGGATATCGGTGGTCAGGACATGAAGTGCATTAAGATCCGTGGCGGTGCTATCGACAGCCTTATGCTCAATGAAGCCTGTTCAGCGGGGTGTGGCTCTTTTCTGGAGAGCTTTGCCTCTGCCCTGGGACTTGGCATCGAGGAATTTGCTAAGACTGCACTCGAAGCGACTCAGCCTGTTAATTTGGGCTCGCGCTGCACGGTATTTATGAACTCTAAGGTTAAGCAGGTTCAGAAGGAGGGCGCGTCATTAGCGGATTTATCGGCGGGTCTTGCCTACTCTGTGATCAAGAATGCTCTGCAAAAGGTAATTAAAATCCGCAATCCGGAGGACTTAGGGCGAAATATCATCGTTCAGGGCGGTACCTTCTATAATGAAGCTGTATTGCGCGCCTTTGAGTCCTTGACGGGGCGGACGGTGGTTAGACCGGATATAGCTGGCGTAATGGGGGCTTACGGCTGTGCACTGATTGCGCGTGAGCAAGCCGGGGTTAACGGATCCAGTACGCTGCTTGGACCAGAGGAGCTTGCCAGCTTTAAATATGAGGTTTCTTCAGGCCGCTGTGGCCGCTGTGGGAATAACTGTGCGCTGACGATCAGTCGTTTTCCGGATAAGAGCTTTTATGTGACCGGCAATCGCTGCGAACGTGGCGCAGGAGTCAAAAAAGAGAAAAATGTCCTGCCGAATCTGATGCAGTATAAATATGAACGGTTTTTTGAGTACGAGAGTTTACCGGAAACAGGGGCATGGCGGGGGACCGTCGGGATTCCGCGTACCATGAATATGTTTGAGAATTACCCGTTCTGGCACACCTTTTTCACCAAACTTGGCTATCGGGTGATTCTCTCCCCTAAATCCAGCAAGAAGCTTTTCGAAAGCGGAATGGATACAATTCCTTCAGAATCGATATGTTATCCTGCGAAGATGGCACATGGACATGTGCAAAGCCTGATCGGTAAAGGTGTCGATTTTATTTTTTATCCAGCGGTGGTGTATGAGAAAAAAGAAGATGAAGCCGCGGATAATCACTTCAATTGTCCAGTGGTCGCCTCGTACCCCGAAGTCATTCGCAACAATATGGATGGGTTAAAGGACAATGGAATCAAGCTTGTCAGTCCATTCCTGACCTTTGATGATATTTCTGCGCTGACCAAAGGGCTGGTGAAGACATTTACCAGCATTCCGCGAGATGAGATTACGTCCGCGGTGCAGGCGGGACTTACAGAGGCTGATAACGCCAAAAGTGATGTGCGTACTAAAGGTGAGGAGACCCTTGTGTATCTAGCTGATACTGGAACCAAAGGAATCCTGCTCTGCGGGCACCCTTATCATGCCGATCCTGAGATTAATCACGGGATAGCGGATATGATAACCGGGATGGGACTCGCCGTGCTGACAGAAGATTCTGTCTGCCACCTGGACCACAGCGAAGGAGATGTGGCTGTTGTGAATCAGTGGACCTACCATGCCCGGATGTACCGTGCAGCCCGCCTTGCTGCAGTCCGCTCGGATCTGGAGCTTGTTCAATTGACTTCCTTCGGCTGTGGGATCGATGCGATCACTTGTGATGCCGTACAGGATATTATGGAAAGACATAACAAGGTATATACATTGATCAAAATCGATGAGATCAGCAATCTTGGTGCAGCGCGCATTCGGCTTCGTTCATTGCTGGCGGCAATGCGTGAGCGTGAAAAAGGTAAGGTAGTGCCGCAAAAGCCGCCAAAAGTGCAGGCTAATGTGTTATTTACGAAGGAAATGAAAGAGACCTATACCATTCTTGCACCACAGATGTCGCCTATTCATTTTGAATTGTTTGAACAGGTGTTTCGCGATGCCGGATACCGTCTGAAGATACTTGAGACGACCGGACCCGAAGAGACAGAAGAAGGTCTGAGATACGTTAATAATGATGCGTGTTATCCGGCAATTGTGACGATTGGCCAGATTCTATCAGCGCTGAAGAGTGGGGAATATGATCCGGATCGTACTGCTGTGATTATGTCACAGACGGGTGGCGGCTGCCGGGCTACGAATTATATTTCTTTGCTGCGCAAAGCCTTAAAGGATTCAGACCTTGAACAAATTCCGGTGATTTCACTCAATGCTTCAGGGATGGAGAATCAGCCGGGTTTCCGCATCAGTCTTAAGCTGGCGAATCGGTTGATAGCTGCCGCTTGTTATGGTGATCTTATGATGCGGATGTTAAATCACTTTAGGCCGCATGAGGTTGTTCCAGGAAGTGCGGAAGTTCTATTCCGCAAAGGGATGGAGCGTTGCAAGGCAAGCTTATCCAACTTTTCATTCCGAGAATACAAACGCCTGATTCGTGAGATTGTTGCAGAGTTCTGCAAGCTGCCCGTTACGGGTATTGCTAAACCAAGAGTGGGCATTGTCGGTGAGATCCTGATCAAATTCCATCCGGATGCCAATAACCGCATTATAGAGATGATCGAGGCAGAGGGCGGGGAGGCGGTAATGCCGGACTTCCTGGATTTCATTTTCTATTGTGTATATAATCCGATCTACAAAGCTGAGCAATTCGGCAAAAGCAAACGGCTCGGCTATATCAATCCCATGCTGATCTCTTATCTGGAAATTTACCGTAAGCCGATTAAGGTTGCCCTTGAGGATG
Organism: Paenibacillus sp. FSL H7-0735; assembly: GCF_038008505.1. NCBI lineage: Bacteria > Bacillati > Bacillota > Bacilli > Caryophanales > Paenibacillaceae > Paenibacillus > Paenibacillus sp. FSL H7-0735. Next base: position 763,754 of record NZ_JBBOZH010000001.1, read on the forward strand.
CGGGGTTAGCTAAAGGACGGGAGAATATTTATGGTCTTGCCGAGAAGGCCAGCCGACTGGTGTCCGTAGGAAATCAGATGGGTGAGGGCTGGTTTTTAACCGCAGAAATGATGGATTTGTTGGATAATGGAGTGAACAACATCGCCTGTATTCAACCGTTCGCGTGCCTGCCCAACCATATCACCGGGCGTGGGATGATTAAAGGTCTTAAGGAATTATATCCGGGTGCAAATATCGTGGCGATTGACTATGATGCTGGAGTCAGCGTAGTCAACCAAGCGAATCGGATCAAGCTGATGATGTCAATTGCCAGCAGCCAGGAAGAGACTAAGCCGTCTAATTTAAAACTGCCGGATAAGCCTCAGCAGCAGACTTTACCTGAAAGTTCATACAGCTTAACCTGAGCATTGTTCAGACGAAAAAGCGGACCAAGGATCTACCTTGGTTCGCTTTTTTATGCTTTGTGCACTTATGTATGATTTTCATGTTTTTCCTGCAATATAAAATTACCTTTCAGAAAGTTACAGCAAATTATTGACCGAAATTTAGTTAAGGTGTAAAATAGTACGCATGCGAACTATTAGATGATCTAACTAATTAATTCTTTGGAGGTGAAGATTTGGAAGATAAGGAGCAGCAATTAGATGATATTTTCTCCTCTTTTCGCCGGATTAGCCATGCATTCCAGCAGTTGCTGTGGAAGGATGCCGAAGAGCTGGACATCACACCAACACAGTTAATGGTTCTCCGCAAAATATCTGCAAATCCCGATATTGGCATTACAGATCTTGCCGAGCTATTACATTTGGGGAACAGTGCAGCGAGCGGCGTAGTGGACCGGATGGTGAAAGCCGATTTGATCACAAGACAGCGCTCTGAGGTAGATCGGCGTATATACAACTTGGCGATTACTGAAAAGGGCAGAGAGATCAGGGAAAGAAGTAAGCAATCGCTCAGAAGACACTTACTTCCACTATCCAATATACCTGCCAAGGATGCAGGTGAATTACTTAGGATTCATAACGAAATCATTCAGATCTTAGAGCAGGGGAGAGACAAATAGAATTTATGAGTACAATTACAGGTAACGCTGCAGCGGCAACTAAGGGAATACGTAGAGGACCGATTATTGCAGCGCTCTTAATAGGTGCGTTTGTCGCACTTTTGAACCAAACACTTCTTAATGTGGCATTGCCGAGCATAATGGACGATCTAAAAATCGCTACGAATACGGCACAGTGGCTAACAACGGGATTTATGCTCGTGAACGGTGTGCTGATACCGATTAGTGCATTTCTGGTGGAAAAGTTTACGACCCGCCAGCTATTCATCACCGCGATGTCACTTTTTTCGTTAGGCACACTTGTCTGTGGAATCGGAACAGGCTTTGAAATGATCATGGTCGGCAGAGTCATACAGGCGGTTGGCGCAGGGATTTTGATGCCGTTAATGAATATTGTGTTTCTTCGTATCTTCCCAATTGAAGAGCGGGGGAAAGCGATGGGGCTAATGGCGGTAGCCATGATTTTTGCTCCAGCTGTAGGTCCAACGTTGTCAGGCTGGGTAGTTCAGAACTATTCTTGGCGCGTATTGTTCTTTATCGTTCTTCCGCTGGCCATTCTTTCTACCTTGCTAGGTATGAAAACAATGCAAAATGTAGGGCAAACAACCTCTCCGAAACTGGATAAAACGGGTGTTATCCTGTCTACAATTGGTTTTGGGGGATTGTTGTACGGCTTCAGTGATGCTGGAACCGATGGTTGGGGAAGTGCAACAGTCATTACCTGCCTCATTGTGGGTGTGATTGCACTGGCTTTATTCGTATGGAGAGAGCTTAAGGCTGAGACACCACTGCTTGAGTTCCGGATTTTCAGATACAATATGTATTCACTCACGACATTAATCAATATCATCATTACGATGGCTTTATATTCGGGTATGATTTTGCTGCCGATTTATTTGCAGACGATCCGTGGTTTTACACCAATGGAGTCCGGTCTTATGCTGCTGCCGGGAGCCATTCTAATGGGAATTATGTCTCCAATCACGGGGATTATATTTGATAAAATCGGGGCAAGATGGCTGTCTGTGGTAGGCCTGATTATTACAGTAATTACGACTTGGCAATTCAGCCAGCTTACAGACAGTACGACGTATACGCATATGATTATTACTTACACGGTTCGGATGTTAGGCATGTCGATGTTATCGATGCCGATTGTAACGGCTGGACTTAACCAGCTTCCACAGCGTTTAAGCTCGCATGGTACAGCAATGTCGAATACGCTGCGGACGGTCGGGGGCGCGCTGGGAATGGCGTTGTTCGTCAGTCTAATGACCAATAAGACGAAGAGCACAATCACTGATACGCTTATGAGCGGAACGGTTTCGTTAAACGATAAAGCAGCCATGCTTAAGCTTACGCAAGAGGCTACAATTAGCGGGGTTACGCATGCCTTTAACATTGCTACCTGGATCACTGTAGTTGCTTTGGTATTGGCTTTCTTTATTAAAAAGACTTCACCGCAGCCAGACTTCCTGAAGACGGAAGAAGTGCAGCCACAGCAGGACAATCAATAAAAAGCTGGGCAAAAAAGAATGAAGAAAAAGAGCGTCCTACAAACCGTTATGGTTCCGTAGGGCGCTTCTTTTTGTTGTGCTGCTATTAGTTAGCTGGAGACACAGCTGCAGGATCGCTCCAACGTTTCAGATGTGGCAGCTGCTCCGCGAGAAGTTTACGGGCAACATTCTCGTCCATTCCTTCTTCGACCATATAGCCTGTACAAATGTCAGCCATTTCTTGCAACGTGATGTTAGGCTGTTTGAATGCACCATTCTCATAGCAGTACACGCAGTAATCTTCGATCTTGTTGCCATCCTGGTCCGTTCCAAGCAATTCTGCCGTAGGCATTGGCATCCCACAGCTTTGACAAATTTTAAGATCTCCTTGCTCTACATGTTCATGTCCCATATTTGACACTCCTTTAAAGGTATGCAAGCTCTCGAGCGCCCGCTTTAAGTTCAGTATAGAACAATAAACCTGACGGCATTCCGTCAGGTTTATTGTTAGGTTGTATATTTTGCTCCTATGCCTGCTGCAAGCTGCCCCAGCTTTTGCCGAATATGCGGTGGCTCTAAGACCTCTACATGCATCCCGAAGCTTAGCAGGAAACCATATAGCCATCCATCCTCAGGATAGTTGATGGTAACCTTGTAACCTCCATTACCGTCGGGCAGTAGCTCGGTAGAATCAAACCGCTCTTCCGCTAGATGTTTGCTTTCAGCCTTAAACTGCAAAACGATGGGTGTTGCTGTTGTTACGGTTGATCTCTGATACTCGTTGCTCCAAGGCAGCTCGCTTGCATCTACATCTTTTGCAATAAAAACTTGGGTATTCTTAACGAGCTCTTTCATGCGCAACAGCTTAAACAGACGGAAATCCTGACGATTCAGACAAAATCCATATAAGTACCAGGCTTGCCCCTTCAGCACTAAAGTATAGGGCTCTACCGAACGCTGGCTTGTCTGACCCGCAGCATCTACATAATCAAAGTTTACGGTCACGCTTTCCTCAAGTGCTTCTTTTAGAGTGGCAAGCTTCTCTTCCAAAATACGTTGAAGACCCCATGGGGAGAAGTCGATGATGAGCTGAGTCGTTTTGCTGCGGAAGGCGGCGGATTGGGAGGGCGGGATTACGCTGCTGATCTTTTCCATGAGCAGCGTATGTTCATTTCCTCCATAAGACGAGACGCTCTGCAGAGCCGTGAAAATATCCGCCAGCTCACGATCCGTCAAGACATTGCGGTCCAGCCGGTATCCTTCCATAAGCCCGATCCCACCGTTAGCTCCCTGATAGGTGACGATAGGAATTCCGGCTCCATTAATGCTTTCAATATCACGATAAATCGTGCGCACAGATACCTCGAACATATCGGCTAGCTCCTTCGCCTGAATTAGGCGGCGGTTCATTAGCAGGATAACGATAGAGAGCAATCGATCTATTTTCAAAAGACAATTCCTTCTTTCCCGGAGATTTCCGTGAAGTAATGCTGTATTTCATCTTAGCAAATCCTTGAAAATAAAGCATTGTCATAAATTAATGATTCGATTAACATCTAATTAGATGTATGTATAAATAGATGAAATGAGGTTTATTTTATGAATAATCACTCAGCTGTTGCGATGTTTAGGAGTCATAAGGGATATTCACGATTGTTCACAGCCGGCTTGATCAATGGAATTGGTGATCGTTTTACTAGCGTTGCAGTACTGGCGCTGGTTCTGCAGTTGACGGGATCAGGCATGGCGGTGGGGATTTCGTTAGGTGTGAGACTGCTTCCTTATTTATTTCTGGCCCCGCTTGGAGGCATACTTGGCAGTAAAATTCCACGCAAATATATCATGATAGCTACAGATATGCTGAGGGTCCCAGTAGCCTTAGCCTTTTTATGGGTGGATGGGGAGGAGAACCTGTGGTTGTTATATATGGCAAGTTTTTTGCTGGCAGCGGGCGAAGCCATTTACAGCCCTGTTCGTAAGTCCACTATCCCTTTGCTCGTCACCAAAGATTCTCTGCTGACCGTCAACGGACTAGAGCAGTTAATGAGCGGCTGCGTGCTGATCCTTGGGGCGTTCAGTGGAGGGGGGGTGTCGATGTGGTTTGGTCCGGAGGCAGCGTTCATTATGAATGCAGTGTCTTTTTTAATTGCGGCGATGTTAATTTACGGTATCGAGTTTCCACAACATACGGAAATGGCGACGGTGGCTAAGAAGGCTACATATTCACCTGAGGGGGACTTAGAAAAATCCAATAAAGAAGCACAATACGGTCAACTGCGTGCTCTGGGAATGGTAATTGGCGGAAGCCTAACGTTGCAGGTCATTTTCGGTTATGAGCTGTTGGTGCCGTTGCTAAATGGTCTGGATAATGTACTGATCAGTGTCTATGCGATACAGGTATTTCACGCGGGGGATATTGGAGTAGGGGCATTTTATGCGGCGCTTGGCGTCGGTCTTAGCCTTAGTTTTTTCACCTCACGTTATTTAAAAAAGGGGCTGCTGATTGTAGCCATCGGAGGGCTTTTACTTGAAGGTGTATTATTGATGGGCATCAGTGTCAGCAATCATTTTGCGGCAGCATTTATGTTATATATTCTGCTGTCATTTGCCGGGGGGACGGGGAATGCCTGTCTGGATACGCTTGTTATGCGGAAAGCGCCATCTGCTATACAGCCCTTTGTGTTTGGACTTCTGTCTGCAGTAGGAAATACGCTGCTGGGGTTATCTATGCTGTTCGCCGGGTGGCTATTAGAAGGGGTGGAGCCAAGAATGGTAGGGTTTGTTGGGGGAGCGGGATTTGCCGCAGTTGCGCTTTTGCTTGCAGGATATGCGGGGGTACGCAGCAAGAAAAAACGTACTTAAAAAGGGCGGTGGCTTCACCGTCCCTTGGAAGTTTTTTTAACCTGAGTCTGTAGCTTTATGGCAGCTTTGCGCGGGAACAGGCGGATGCTTATCTTTTTGCGGTAGCGATACAGGATTACAAGGGCAGCTATAGCTACACCGCCGGAGATAATCCATAGTGCATATAACTCGAATAAATGGAAAATACCCATCCACTGCGGACCAAATACCCGTCCTATGCCAAGAAACAGCACTACCCAGAATAATGCTCCACTATAAGCGTAGAGGGCGAATTTACGGAAGGGCAGCGCAACTATACCAGCAAAATAGCCGGTGAAGTGACGAACGCCTGGAATAAAATATCCGATGGAAATAAGGATGCTGCCGTATTTCTCGAACCATTTTTGCGTTTTATCCAGCTTGGCAGGGGAGAACAGCAACCACTTGCCGTATCGCTGGATGAAGGGCATTCCGGCTTTTAATCCGACAAAATAGGTGAGGGTCATCCCGGCGGTGGTCCCTGCAAACGCCACTAGAATCAGCGTTATGAAATCAAGTCTTCCCGTATAGGAAAGGAAACCTGCAAAAGCCATGGTAGTTTCTCCGGGAAACGGCAAGGCAACGAATTCGAGCAGCAATCCAAAAAACAATACGCTATATCCATATTTGCTGAATAATTCTTGTATAAAGTTCAGCATTTCCATAAGATTCTCACTCTCCAAGGGGCAGTTGCCTTATTCTATTTTGAAGCTTGTCTTCATACAATCTACCAAATGGCTTTTGAGCCAATAGAATGCTGGAGGTAGAGAAGATGAAAGGTAACAAAAACACTCACGGCCGCCGAAACTTGATAAGCGGATTGCTTGTTATGGTTGTAATCGTCATCGTAATGCTGGGATGGAACGCAGGGGAGAGTGTAGATTCTTGGATGAATCGTTCATTACAGTCCGCAAGCGCGGAGTCTGTCTCTGTTAAGAATAATCTCCCGTTAGTGGCGATGCAAGAATTGCCTCCTAAAGCAGAGTCCATTGTGACTGCTTCTCCAGAAGTTAAATTGAATTCCAGTACGGCACAAGTATCCAAGGTGTCAACAACATATTCGGCAATCACAGCCGCAAAGAAAGCTTCAAAAACAGTCTATATTACATTTGACGACGGACCGAGTGACAATACCTTCAACGTTCTTGAAATTTTACAGCAGCAAGGTGTGAAGGCGACCTTTTTTGTCCTTGGTAATCAAGCGAAAAGCCATCCAGAGCTAATTAATGCCATATGGGAACAAGGACATGCTATTGGCAATCATACCTATAATCATAATTACCATGATTTATATAGTGGATTCACTGAATTTTGGAGCCAGATTAAAAAGACCGAAGAAATTATTCGGGGCATTACAGGGGTTCGCCCACAACTTATCCGCGCCCCGGGCGGAACCTTTGATCACTTTGATAATACCTACTTCAATTTGTTGAAGCAAGCCGGTTATATCGTTACGGATTGGACGGTGGACAGCGGGGATTCCAAACGCAAAGGGGTACCGGCGTCAGAAATCTTAAAAGGGTCAACCGCGGATCTGAAATCCTCTCGGGTTATTCTGCTGCTGCATGATGGCGGCGGCCATCAGGAGAGTGTTAAAGCACTGCCTGATATTATTGCGCGTTATAAGGCTGCTGGATACAGCTTTGGCCTTTTAGATGAGACGGTGGAGCCTGTACAATTCAGAGTCTCCTCAAAAGCCAATAGCTTGGGCAGAGTGAAACCTTCGGAAGCTTGGATCACCTCGAATATCATACCGAACGCAGAGCTGTTTGCGCCCGGCAAACCTTTGGTGCTGGAGGTTGGAAAGCTGGAGACGAAGCTGGCGCCAGGTGAATATACTCTGCAAAAAGGAAAATATATGGTGCCACTTCGCGCTGTGATCGAACGGCTGGGAGGGCAGATTAGCTGGGATGCGGGCAGTCGCAGTGGAAGGATTGCCTGGAACGGCAAAGATATCATCGCGGATGTGGCGAACAAGGAACTCCTTTTAAATCTTCCTGATCATGTTCAAAAGATAAACGGTGCCAGTGTGGAGATGATTGGCGGTTCTATCTGGGTATCGCTGCGTGAGCTGCTGGAGACAGCCGATCACCCTCCTTTAAATATAAGCGTGACGGAAGGTGAGCGCCGGGTAATAGCCTTCTGAGATTTAGCGCTCGGGCAGTTTTTCTAAAAGAAAAAAACAATGTCTGGGCACCCTTTTTCATGGGAAGAATAGATAGTAATAAGTTCCTCAGCTGGGAACAAGTCTAGACCCAAAGGAAGGGTGTTCCATTGTCCTCTTCAAAAAAAGTAGAACACAAATTAAATAACAAGACTGAAAGAGTTAGAAGCTTCTCCTATCCGCGTAGCCGTAGTGCATTGGCTGAATGGTTGCGGGTGCTGACTGTGGCTGGAATTATAGGTGTTTTATATGCATGGCGCGGAGGCGCATCACTCTTATTTCTGCTGATCGCTGTAGGCGTTATCATGGTTGGCGGACTTATCGTTCAACTTTCAGGTCCACGGGCGATAAAGATTGAACGTACAATCACTCCTGTAAGACCGATAGCTGGAAATACACTGCTTGTGAAGGTGCGGGTGAATTTCTCTTCCCGGCTTCCACTGCCATGGCTGACTATCGCTGATTTTTGGGGGGACAGAGGACATCACAAGCTACTGTTTCCGGGATTCAGACGCTCTTTTGAATACACCTACATTCTTGAGAATATGCTACGCGGACATCATCATTTGCAGGGCTGTAGAGTAACCTGGGGAGATTTGCCCGGCTGGTTCACAGGCCGATCTGAGCCTGCTGAAGAGCATAGCATTAAAGTGCTGCCAGCCCCCCTATATTATGGCGGAGCAGTACCGGACAGCGGCTTTATTAGCGGTGATTCGCTCTATTCCAGAAGGGGAAGAAACAGCAATGATGAGACCATGGAATCGCGGGAATATGAGCCCGGTGATCCACTTAGCCGAATCCATTGGAAGAACAGTGCCCGGCTAGGGAATCTGCAGAGCAAAGTTCCAGAGCGTGAAAAGGCAAAAATGAGCTGTATCGTGTTGGCTAATGATCCAAAAAGCTATGAGATTCCAACCAATGCACTTACACCTCGTGGCAGTCGGGAAGAGCAGCCACCGGTATTTGAGAAGGCGGTGTCAACGGCGATGGGGCTGATGCTCTTTGCTGAGCAGTCAGGTGCTTATGTCCAGTTATTCAGCGGAGGCTGGCCGGAAGGAATGGCTAGGCATGAAGGACTGGGCAAAATCCCAGGGAGAGTGCTGGATATTCTAACTGATATTTCTCCGAATGGAACAAGAACCCTGTCCGAGCTGTTGGAGGATGCTTCTAGAGGCTGGATTCCGGGAATGACCGTTGCTATAGTGACCGGAAGATTAGAGGAACAATCCGCTAAGGTTATCGCTAAATTCTTAGTGCAAGGTGTAAAAGTTGAGCTCTATTATGCTTGGGATCAGCCAGCTCCGGTGCCTGCGGAGGTAACGCTGCAGGAGATCCGCCAGCCTGTGCGGGGAACGGTTGGGGATAGTCTGGGTCGTCTGGGAGCACGGATGTTTTGTCTGGATGATGCATTGCCAGCTTACAGGCTCAGGGAGGTAGAGTACCATGAATCATCCGGAAAACCAACGCTACGGTAAGCGGATACCGGGTGACACAAGCTTCTCTATGAATGGGCAAAGTGGGAAGGAACCAAAGCAGCTCCATTTGGAAAAACTAGAGAGCAGTCATGCCGGTAAACAGAGAAAGATACCTCTGTATTATCGCATGCTGTTCTCTTTGGCTATTTTGGGGCTGTTTTTAGAATGGCTGCTCCCTTTATATAGAACGACTTCATTGGAAGATACTGCTAGATTGCTGCAGATTCTGATGATTTCTGCTGCCGTGCTGTTGATGTGGGGAATCCTTCAGATTCCCGGATGGCTATTGCTAAGTATCCAATGTTTGATGATCGGCACGGCTTGGCTATATCTATGCAGTGAGAGCGTAGGGACAGGATGGTTGGGCATTTATGCAGTAGAAATTCCAAATGATCTGATTTTGCTCTTTTCAGGGCATGTTTCTCAGCTTAGCGAGATCAGCAGACTTTTGATTTTGATTGTTGGCTGGGGGCTGCTGGTATCTTCGGTGCAGCAGCTTGCACTTTTCAGAGGAAGCACGCTGCTGTTTACAGCGGTGACCCTCATTTATCTATTGGTTCTGGATATTGGCTTTGGCGTTAATACGACAACGGATGTTGTAATATCAGTGGGGCTTATTGTATGGATGCAAGCAATGAGTGGTTTGCTCCGTCTGCGGGAACGGGTGGGCAGCATTCACCTGCCGTATGCCCGATGGGGAGTTTTGGCATTAGCGGCTGCCATATTCGTAATGATGACAGCATGGTTCGGTGGGCAGGTATATGAAGTACGACCGCCTAACCAAACTACACTCCAGTCAACCTTTGAAAAGCTGCAGGAATGGGCTTCGGGCCATATGCCGGAAGATAATGAGGCTATACCTGCAGGAACAACAGGGTATAGTACAAATGATGGAGAACTGGGTGCTCCATTGTCACGCAATACCGAGCCAGTCTTCGCAGCATTGACCAGCCTGCGTACCTATTGGCGCGGGGAGAGCATTGCCTATTATGACGGACGCCGTTGGATCAGAGGGGGTGAGGAATTTACTCCGCTTAACTTGTCCAGCCTGCCTCAGATTCCGGCGACGGTAACTACTACTAATGGTGGACGGACTTTACAACAGCGGATACAATTTGCCAGCCCTTCTTCCGGAGGAATTCCTGTATTCAATGCGGGCACCATAACGGATGTTGAGACAGTTCAACTATCTAATGGCAGCCAGCTTGGTTATGTTCTGGCGAATAAGGACAGGGATACCTTTCGTCTGCCAGATTCGGCGGGTTCAACTCGGATCACTGAGTATATAGTTGATTCTATACTTCCCGAGAGTAATCCAGTACTGCTGCGCGGGTTGGGTGATGCTGATCCTCAAGAAATAAAGAACAAATATTTGCAGCTACCTGATTTATTACCTGAGCGAGTGAAAGCTCTGGCAGAGAAGCTCACAGCTTCCTCGGGTAACCGATATGACTCCGCAACCGCCATTCGGGATTATTTGCAAAACGGGTATTCTTACACGCTGGATACCATGGTTCCGCCAGCTGGCGCTGATTTTGTGGATCATTTCCTGTTTGAGACCAAGCAAGGTTATTGTGTGCATTTTGCAACAGCGATGACCGTATTGCTGCGAAGCACAGGCATTCCAGCGCGGTATGTTCAAGGGTACGGACCTGGAACCCAGCAGGAGGAAGCCATGCCGGCGAAGTATTTAGTCACCCAAGGGGATGCGCATGCTTGGGTAGAGGTTTATTTTGCCGGCGCAGGTTGGGTTCCTTTCGATCCGACGCCGGGTCCTGCGCTTGCGGCTGGCTTCCCCGCGCCGGCACGGCCTGCGGCAGCGGCGCTCGCGCCGCAAGCAACGCGCAGCGCGGAACTACCCGTCCTGCCGCTGGCGGGCGGACCCTTTTCAGCGCCGCTGACTGCCGCGGCGCTGCTTCCCGCCGCCGCTTGGCGCTGGCGGCGCAGTCTGGCTCTGCTGCTGGCCGCGTGTCGCGGCAGCAGCTTGAGCCGTGAGAGGCAGCTGCGCGCGGCCTCTCTGGCTTGGCACGGGCTGGCGGAGCGGTTTGGACCGCCGCCGCCCGGCGTTACTGGCAGGGAGTATGTGGACTCCCTGCGGATTTACGATGCCGGACTAGATGTAGCCGTCCGGCAGTTCGTCCGCCAGTGGGAGACCCTGGCGTACGCGCCAGCTTTGGCCTCCACAGCCGTGATCTCTGCCCGCGGCAATTCCGTAAACTCCGCTCCCGACCTTGGCGGCGAGCCTGCGGCTTCTGATGCGGCCGCGTTTATCCGCGAATGTCTGCTCATTACCTTCCGTTTAACATAAACGGCCAAGAACGCTTAGATCCGCTATCTAATTTATGCCATAGCAAGGAAGGTTCTGCATGAAGTTTTATCACTCTCTGATTATGAGAGGCGTGTCCTCCTTTCCTTGACGATGAGAATTAACCATGAGTATAATGAATCCAATAATCAAGGGAGGCACGTAATGAACAAGCCAAATGAAATTATCGTCGTTCTCGATTTTGGGGGACAATACAACCAACTTATCGCGCGCAGAATTCGGGATCTGGGAGTATACAGCGAACTTTTGCCGTACAATACGCCAGTTGACAAGATTAAAGCACTTTCGCCTAAAGGAATTGTCTTCTCTGGCGGACCTAGCAGTGTATACGCTGAAGATGCACCACACGTAGATCCGGCTATTTATGATCTAGGAGTGCCGATCTTCGGTATTTGTTATGGTATGCAGCTGATGGCTCATCAGCTTGATGGTAAAGTAGAACGTTCAGCTAAACGGGAATATGGTAAAGCTGATGTTGACTTTGCAGAAGGAACTGCTTTAGTTGCAGGATTGGAGAACCGCCAGACTGTATGGATGAGCCACGGTGACCATGTAGTTGAGCTTCCAACAGGCTTCAAGCTGGATGCAGGTACAGAAAGTGCTCCAATTGCAGCAATGAGCAATGCGGAGCGCAAATTGTTCGCTGTGCAATTCCACCCAGAAGTACGTCACTCCGTTCAAGGTAACGAGATGATCTCGAACTTCTTATACCAAGTTTGTGGTTGCGACGGCAAATGGACAATGGAATCGTTTATCGATGAAGCCGTTCAAGATATTCGCAATCAAGTCGGAGATAAAAAAGTACTCTGCGCTCTTAGTGGCGGAGTGGATTCTTCCGTTGTGGCTATGCTTATCCACCGTGCAATCGGAGATCAATTGACTTGTATGTTTATTGACCACGGCCTTCTGCGTAAAGGTGAAGCAGAAAGCGTTATGGAGACTTTCGTAGGCAAATTCGATATTCATGTAGTGAAAATCGATGCACGCGATCGCTTCATGAGCAAACTTGCAGGTGTTGAAGATCCTGAGCAAAAACGTAAAATCATTGGTAACGAGTTTATCTACTGCTTCGACGAAGAGTCGGCTAAGCTCGGAGATTTTTCATTCCTTGCACAAGGTACGCTTTATACGGATATCGTTGAGAGTGGAACAGCTACAGCGCAAACCATTAAATCCCATCACAATGTGGGCGGTCTGCCAGAAGATATGAAATTCAGCTTGATCGAGCCGCTAAACACCTTGTTCAAGGATGAAGTTCGTAAACTCGGTGAAGAGCTGGGCATGCCACGTGCGATCGTATGGCGTCAGCCTTTCCCAGGTCCAGGTCTTGCTATTCGTGTCTTGGGTGAAGTAACAGAGGACAAGCTTACTATCGTTCGTGATTCTGACTACATTCTGCAAGAGGAAATTGCTAAAGCGGGATTAGACCGTGAAATTTGGCAATACTTCACTGCCCTGCCTAACATGAAGAGTGTCGGAGTTATGGGTGATGCTCGTACGTATTCCTACACAGTAGGTGTTCGTGCAGTAACTTCCATCGACGGCATGACAGCTGACTGGGCACGTATCCCATGGGATGTTCTTGAAAAAATCTCTGTACGTATTGTCAACGAAGTTGAGAATGTAAACCGCGTAGTGTATGACATTACTTCGAAACCACCTGCAACGATTGAGTGGGAATAGCATATAGCAATAAGAAACCTGCAGCTCCTTATTTATTAAGGGACTGCAGGTTTTTTTATTAACCGTGAAGCTTGTGACGGACCCTATATAGCAACTTTAGAGAATGTGATAAACTGGAAAAAATAAACTTACAGGAGCCATTAGAATGGGATTCTCACTTATTGGAACACTAATAGCTATGGTTATTCTTGCCCCAAGTTTACTGATGATTAAGTTTCCGCCCGATCATGTTCCCAGCGGTTTAAAAGATGCCGGCATCGTCTACACCCTTTTGGAGAGAGTAGGGCAGTTGGGGTGTATAGCTATTCTTGCGATTTCAAAGGATAACTTCGAAAATGTAGAATTCGGGATCTGGGCTGCACTTATCTTTGTGTTTATCACGATTTATTACGGTTTATGGATTCGTTATATGGTTAAGGGACAGCAATTCAGATTATTATGGGCTCCATTATTGTTTCTTCCGATTCCCATGGCAGTTCTCCCTGTTTGTGCATTTGGATTTGCGGCTATATGGGGCAGATCTTTCTGGTTAGGTATTGCAGTGATTTGTTTAGCTATAGGGCATTTTGCTAATTCTTGGCATAGCTATCAGTATTCCAAAGGCCAATAAGCTAGGGCATGTTGAAACTGTTTTATAGGGAAAAATACCCATTTGATAAGGCTTTTGATAGTTAATAAGCTGCATGATTTAATGGATTTTGGGGTTGGAGTTAAAGATAAAAATGTATGAATTACGAACAATAGAAAAAATAAAGTCGAAAATGTTCGCTTTTTTCATTGACAACTTATGTGATGTCCCCCTAAAATGATAAAGCACAACAACATAATTCTTTCGTATATTTCCGGGAATAGGCCTGGAAGTTTCTACGAGGTCACCGTAATGACCTGGCTACGATTAAGAAGAGCTGAGCAACCCGTATTGTCCTGAATCTAGGGCTATAGTCTTTGGTGCTACTCTTTTTTTCGAGCCGGTGTCGATCAGATACCGGCTTTTTGTTGCTGTCAGCCACAACATACCTTAGGGGGAGAACAATTTGAATCGGTTTTTCAAGTTGAAAGAGAACGGCACTACAGTACGTACAGAGATAATGGCCGGCTTGACTACATTCATGGCTATGGCTTACATCCTGTCGGTTAATCCGAGCACATTAACAGCATTTGGCCGCATCGATATGGGCTGGTACTCTGTATTTCTAGCGACTGCGCTGGCAGCAGGTATTTTCACCATTGCAATGGGCGTGTTTATAAACTTTCCAGTAGCATTGGCACCAGGTATGGGACTTAATGCATACTTTGCTTCCGTAATTTTGTCTTCTGCAACCTCAGAACATCCATTCACTTGGCAAATGGGTCTGACCGCAGTATTTATTTCCGGTTTGATCTTCATCCTGCTCACGGTTACCCGAGTGCGGCAGATCTTACTGACAGCCATTCCTGACAGCTTAAAGCATGCCATTACCGTAGGTATCGGGATGTTCATTACAATCCTTGGGCTTAAGAATAGTGGTTTGATGACGATTGGTGTCGAAGCTGGTAAAGATATTTCGGCCAATACATTCACAGATGTCCTATCCTTTGAAACAATTATTCATATGGGTAGTCTAGAGAACACTGATGTACAATTGGTAATTATCGGATTGCTTCTTATTTCCATCCTGATGGTACTGCAAGTTAAAGGTGCGATTTTATTCGGTATCTTGGGTACAACCCTCGCGGGTATACTGATGGGTGTAGTTGATTTTGGCTCATTGTCCAGTCCGACAACCCCTTGGGTGCCTGACCTGACGCAATTGAACTTTTTCGAATTTGACTGGGATGGTATCCTGCACACCGGTATTGTTTCAGCAATCGCAACATTCACTTTTGTAGAATTGTTCGATACATTTGGTACACTTGTAGGTACTGCTCAACGCGCTGGTATTATGGACAACCCTGAAGAAGGTAACAAACGTGTAGGTAATGCAATGTTTGTCGATGCTATCGCTGTAGCTGGTGGTGCGGCATTGGGTACTTCCACTACTACTGCTTTTGTAGAAAGCGCGGCAGGTGTTGCTGAAGGTGGACGTACAGGTCTTACAGCTGTAACAACGGGTGTGTGCTTCTTGCTTGCGTTATTCCTTGCACCAATAGTGGCTCTGATCCCTGGATCTGCTACAGCCGCAGCATTGATTGTCGTAGGCGTGCTCATGGCACAATCGATTCGCGAAATTGATTTTCAAGATATGGTTGTTGCGATTCCAGCGTTCCTTACTCTAGTAATCATGCCTTTCACTTATAATATTGCTAATGGTATTTCCTTTGGTATCGTAACTTATGTAATCCTTGCTTGTGTAGCTAACCTTGCTGGCAAGAAAAAATACGATATTCACTGGATGATGTGGGTACTTGCTATTCTGATTATTCTCCGTTATGTATTTCTTGGTAGTGCGGGCTAACTCATATATAGCATACAGATGTGCATTCAAAGGCTCCTTCATAACTGAGGGGGCCCTTTTTTTATATTTTTGTTGGCACTTAACCGTTCAGGTTAGTCTATGTTTCTAGCTTTTCATCATCTATGATTTAGATTATATTGTTGAAGAGGTGATGTTCAGGACGAGGCAGCCTTGGTGTTAGAGTCCAATTTGTTCCCCACCTTGATCCTGATCTCTGTTTTTTTTGCTCCGGCATTTGCTTTAGCCACTGCGATTCTTCTATTCTATATAAGAGTCTATATAAGAGCCTTGAAGCTTAGGCGATCCTATGGAATGGAGTATTGTGGATGGAAGGGTTTGCGATCCAGATAAGGTAAACATGCCCTATATTTATATGCTCTTTTATGAGAAAATCAATCCAAATGATTTCTTAGCAACGGTGAAACACACTAATTCGGGAGCTGTTTTTCAGAAGGTATATGCTTTTGGCTGGACTAAGATGAATATAGGACGAGGTGAGGTTGGGACGATGATCAAGAGTACACGTGCGGCCGTAATGACTGTATTGATGCTGTTATTGTTTGTGCTTCCTGTAACAAGCATTTATGCAGAGGGGAATCTATTGCAGAACCCTGGCTTTGAGGAGGGGGGAGATGATGCGCCTTCTAACTGGACTAAGGATATGTGGATTTCAGGAGACAACTCAGGCCTACTTTCAATCCAATCGGAGGAAGTTCATTCCGGCAGCAAGGCGGCAGTCATTGAGAATATCGAACCCAATCATTTGAAATGGGTGCAGACGATTGAGGCTACGCCGAATAGTTATTATAGAATCTCTGGATGGATCAAAGTAGTAAGTACAGCAGGCGAGGGAATAGGCGCCAACATTCTTGCCGTTGGAGTAGGCGGGGGGTATCCCAGCGTAACTGATACGGCAGGTAAATGGCAGTATCTTGAATATATCGGCCAGACAGGACCGGAGCAGAAGTCATTTGGCATAGGCGCAAGTCTGGGCGGCTACTCTAGCTTAATTCAAGGTAAGGCTTATTTTGATGATTTTGCTGTAGAAAAATTAGACGCGGCTCCCGAAGGGGCTAACGTCATTTCGCTGGATAGTGCAGCGGTTAGTCCAGATGCAGGCGACAAAAAGGCAGACACTCCACATAAAGTATCTCCAACTAAGATGTTGCTGATCTCAGCGCTGTTTAGTGTGTTTTTTGCAGTGCTTTATACTAAAGCATTCCGTAGTGAGAAGCTTATGAAGCAGCCTGAGAATATTTATTCCAAATGGCTGAGTATTGCCATCGGAGTTGCTTTTATCCTGAGGGTGTGGATTGGTCTTACCGCGCAAGGATATCAGAATGATATGAATACCTTTATTTCTTGGGGACAGCGTATGGTGGATTTAGGTCCAGGCAAATTTTATGAAGAAGGTTATTTTGCCGATTATCCTCCAGGCTATTTGTACATATTGTACGTGCTTAGCGCCATACGTGGCGTTTTAGGATTCACTCAGGGCTCAGGTGGAGAGAATTTACTCTTCAAGCTCCCTGCGATTCTTTCTGATTTGGTGCTCGGCTACTTCATTTATCAAATGTCACGCAAAAAACTCGGCACAGGAATTGCTTTCGGCTTGATGTTGTTGTTTCTGTTTAATCCTGCGGTACTTATTAATTCAGCGGCTTGGGGACAAGCAGATTCGTTCTTTTTGATCTTCCTGCTGCTCAGTATCCACGGCGCTGCGAACAAAAAGTTTGTTCGCTCCGCAATTTTGTTTGCCTTAGCGACGCTAATTAAACCGCAAGCGTTGATATTCACGCCGGTATTGTTGTTTGCTTTTTATCATCACCGCGCTTGGAAGCAGCTTGGATTCGGAGCTTTGTATGGATTAGGGATCTTCGGATTGCTTGCGGCACCATTTTTCTGGAATAACGGAGGTCTGGTAGGGATTATTGATCTTTACAAGAGTACGTTATCTTCCTATCCGTATTCTTCAGTGAATGCATTTAATCTGTATGCACTGACTGATCCGATGTGGTCATCCCTTGATCTAACCTGGCTTGGCATTCCATACCGTGTATGGGGCTTCATATTTATTTTAGTGGCTGTAGCTGTTGCGGCATTTTATTCCTTTAAAAAGGATCGCTTGGACCTGACCAAATCCTATTTTATCGGCATGGTGCTTATAGTAGTGGTCTTTGTGCTTGGCACCAAAATGCATGAACGTTATATGTTCCCTGCTCTTATTCTTTGTTTGTTTACTTATATAGAAAGTCGGGACCGCCGCTTTTTATCGCTATTTCTCGGATTCAGCTTAACGCAATACATCAATGTGGCGTACACCTTATCCCACCTGAATGCAGATGTTAGCCCGGGTGCAGACGGAATCGTATTAGTGACTGCTATAGCTAATCTAGCATTACTGCTTTATATGCTGAATATCGGTTACGATGTGTATGTCCGCAAGGGTATAAAACCTCTTCCAGCACCAATTACACAGGAAGAACAATATGAAGAAGATTTGAGAGTTGTCGGGCAAATTAAACCGCATCAGAAGGGAGGGCGATCTAACGATGAAGTTTAAGCGTATAGATTGGATATGCCTAATAGCTATTACGGCCGTTTACGCAGCGCTTGCTTTATATAATCTTGGCTCTACTAAATCTCCAGAGACCTTATGGGAGCCTGCTGCCATTGGTGAAAGCTTCTATGTAGATTTGGGGCAGAGTAAACCATTGGAACGGGTCAATATCTTTGGTGGCGTAGGCACGGGGAAGTTCAAGCTGGAATTCAGCGACAATCCTGAGGTCTGGAGCAGTCCGATGGATGTCAGTGAGGATGTCGGGAATGTCTTCATCTGGAAAAGCCAACCCCTGAACGTTACTGCGAGATATGTGAAGTTTACAGTTACCTCTCCAGGGTTCACTTTGAACGAAATGGCCTTTTATGAGCAGGGGGGAGAAAGAATACCCCTTCCTATTGCTGGTGTGACACCGGATGCTAACGCAGTTCCTAAAAGAGGAGCAGCGGCCAATCTTTTTGACGAGCAGTCGCTCATTCCGGAATATTCTAACTTTATGAATAGCACTTATTTTGACGAGATCTATCATGCGCGAACAGCTTATGAATATACACACGGGATTGTGCCTTACGAGAATACGCATCCACCGCTTGGTAAGTTGTTAATTGCCATAGGGATGGAGCTGTTCGGGGTCAATCCATTCGGCTGGCGTATTATCGGAACCTTGTTCGGAGTTGCCATGTTACCTCTCATATATGTAATGGCGCTGCGTTTGTTTAAGAAAAGCAAATACGCCGCCCTCGCGGCAGGATTGTTTGCACTGGATTTCATGCATTTCACACAGACAAGAATCTCCACGATTGACGTATACGGAGTATTCTTCATTATGTTGATGTTCTATTTCATGCAGCGGTATTACACAATGAATTTCTACAAGCAGCCTTTGAGAAAAACATTAATTCCGTTATTCTGGTCTGGCTTATTCTTCGGAATCGGCGTAGCTTCGAAATGGATTGTGCTCTATGGAGGAGCAGGGCTGGCCATTATGCTGGCTATCTCCCTTTTTGAACGCTACAGAGAATACCAAGCCTCCGGACGCCTGCTGGCCGAGGGGAAGATTAAAGACAAGGAATTGCTGGGCACCTGTCGTGAAGCGGTAGATTCTTTTTGGAAAAAGACTATTATTACGTTGGCTAGTTGTATCGGGTTCTTTGTAATTATTCCAGTAATTATTTATAGCTTATCTTTTGTGCCAGGGTTATCTGCATCAGCAGAGGGCTTCACTATAAAAGGTTTGATTGATTCCCAAAAGAATATGTACAACTACCACAGTCAGCTTGTAGCTACACATCCCTTTGCTTCCTCATGGTGGCAATGGCCGTTTATGAAGAGACCGGTCTGGTTCTTTAGCGGCGGTGAAGGTTTGCCGGAAGGTCAGGTCAGCAGTATAGTGACTATGGGGAATCCTCTTATCTGGTGGACGGGTATTTTTGCGATGCTGGCAACGCTGTGGATTACGCTGAAACGTAAAGATAAGAACCTCTACATGATCTGGATCGCCTTCTTCTCGCAATATGTTCCGTGGATGCTTGTCCCAAGAGAAACATTTATTTACCATTATTTTGCTATGGTACCATTTATGATTCTTGGTATTGTATATATAATGAAGTTGCTGGATAGTAAATTCCCTGAGGCCCGTTACGTACAGTATGTCTATGTAGCCGTTGCTTTGCTGCTCTTTATCGCTTTCTACCCGGTACTGTCAGGGATGCAGGTCAGTGGAGATTACGTGAAAGATATGCTGCGTTGGTTCCCTACTTGGGTTTTCTAGGATTTAATAAAAATCTATAAAATAAGTTTATGCATGCAGCGTTATTATGAAGTGTAGATGGATGTAACGCTCCAAAAAGCTTGTAGGAGGAATAAAGGTGAAAGCCAGATATAGTGTGATTGTACCCATGTTCAATGAGGAGCAAGTAATTAGCCATACTTATGAACGTTTGAAAAAAGTAATGGACGAGTGCGGCGATACTTATGAGCTGGTCTTCGTCAATGACGGCAGTCGTGATCGTTCCGCCCAGATGATTCGGGAGATCTGTGAACGAGACGAGCATGTCAAGCTGATTGACTTCTCGCGTAATTTCGGACATCAGGTAGCGATTACAGCTGGCATGGACTATGCCGAAGGTCAAGCGGTTGTTGTTATTGACGCTGATCTTCAGGATCCTCCGGAGGTCATTTTGCAAATGATCGAGAAGTGGAAAGAGGGCTACGACGTTGTATATGCGAAACGCCTGAAGCGCCACGGAGAAACGATGTTCAAAAAGGTCACCGCGAAGCTTTTTTACCGCCTGCTCAGCAGTATGACAAGTGTGGATATTCCTACGGATACAGGCGATTTCCGTCTTATTGACCGTAAGGTATGTGATGTCCTGCGGGGACTTAAAGAAAAGAACCGCTATGTCCGAGGTTTGGTGAGCTGGGTTGGCTTCAAGCAGACTATGGTGGAATATGAACGGGAAGAACGTTTTGCCGGAGAAACCAAATATCCGCTGAAGAAAATGATTCGTTTTGCGTTAGATGGCATCACCTCTTTTTCACATAAGCCGCTTAAGATTGCTACGTATATTGGATTCTTCCTTTCATTCTCTAGCTTTCTCTATTTATTTTTCGTCTTGTTTCAAAAGATATTTTTCACCTCCTGGACGGTTCCGGGCTGGGCTTCCATTGTAGGCGTCAATCTGCTCTTTAACGGTATCGTTCTGATGCTGTTAGGTGTGATTGGGGAGTATATCGGACGGATTTATGACGAGTCTAAAGATAGACCGCTATACATTGTTAGTGAGACTAAAGGCTACCAGAACGAAGAACAACTGGACCGCCGGAAGGACCACAATGATGTCAGATAAGAACTTGCGTGCTGCATTCATACAGTTCCTTAAATTTAATGCCGTAGGTTTGCTCAATACGCTTATTGATTTTGTGATTTTCACATTGTTGAATTCACTAGGGATGGTATACGCATTGGCGCAGGTGATCTCCTATAGTGCAGGTACGGCGAATAGCTTTATTTTGAATAAAAAAGTAACCTTTCGTGATCGCAACCGGGGGAATAAAGAAGGCTTCGACCGCGTGCAGCTGGTCAAGTTTATCGTGCTGAATCTGGTAGTGCTCGGAATATCACTGCTGCTAATGCATCTGTTGACAGACAGACTAGGTATTCAAGTCTTGATCTCCAAGGTGCTGGTTACCTTTATCACGGTGATCATCAATTTCTTTGGAAGTCGTAAATGGGTATTTTAAACATTAATTTCAGGCAGAAGGAGTTGCTATGCTTAAAGGCAAGTAGCTGTTTCTGCTTGATTTGTATATAACCATAGAAACAATATACGGAGGTGAATAACATTGCGTAAATTCTCCTATCTACTCATACTGGCTGGGATACTTATCATGTTATATCCGACAGCTAACGAATGGTACAACGACAGGCAGCAGGAGAAGTTATTAGAAACGGCTGAACTAAGCACTGCCGATAGTACTCCCCAGCCAGATTTGAAGAGCAGGTATGCTGAAGTTACTCAGCTGTTAGCAGAGGAATCGGTTCTGGATGCTCAGGCACAGTCCCAACCCCAAGAGACAGAAAAGCCTGAACCGGAGATTGAGGTCGGTGGCAAAGTAATCGCACTAATTGAAATCGGTAAGATTGATTTGAAGCTGCCTGTATTAGAAGGGGCTACAAAAGCTAATATGAAACATGCTGCAGCCCATATGAAAGAAACGGCACCCCTTGGAGAGATCGGAAATGCTGCAATCGCGGCGCATCGGGCTAGAACTACGGGTCGTTTGTTTAACAGATTGAATGAGGTTGTTGTGGGGGATGTTATCACGGTAAAGACTAGTGATCAGGTGTTTAACTATGAGGTATACGATATTTCTGTTGTAGATCCGAGTGATGTCTCCGTTCTTGACGGGAATGACAAGGATAAGATTCTTACTCTGATTACATGTGATCCGCTAGTGAATCCAACGCATCGGCTGATTGTTCATGCTAAATTAACAAAATGAGAATAGTGAATGACAAGAAAACACAAATACCGGGAGATATTTATAAAATAATGGGTAATCTAGTAAATTAGGTCTTGTTCACAACTATAAATATGATAGTATTATACTATAAAAGCTAAACACGATAACGGCAAACCTTCCGAAAGGTAGGGACGCAAAGCTAAAGGGCCTTTTCCCGAAAGGATGGCAGCCAGCTACCGAATGAAGAGGCTTTTTTTGTTTGTTTCAAATGGATTCTATCAATTATATCTAGTAAAGCTAGAACAGATAGAGCTTATACGATAACGGCAAACCTATCGAAAGGTAGGGACGCAAAGCTAAAGGGCCTTCCCGAAAGGATGGCAGCCAGCTACCGAAAGGAGTTTTATCCGTGAAAAAGGTATATTTTATGCTGGTGGCGTTGTTCGTCCTAATGACTTCAGTTCCGGTAAGTACAGCTCAAGCTGCAAGTGCAGATGCCAGCTGGTTGATTACATCCAAAGTGGCTCAAGGTGTTATTGGTATTAACTATGATATTCCGAAAGATAAAAGAATCAAACTCATGATCACCAAAGATAACAGCAGCTATACTTATAACTTGTATGCTTCTGGACAAGCTGAGGACTTCCCTTTGCAACAAGGAAATGGGACTTATAAGGTTTCGGTTCTGGAGAACACAACCGGTAATAAATACAAAGCGTTATATTCCGAAGTAGTAGACGTAACCATGAGTGACTCGAATTCCGTATATTTGGGCTCCGTACAGAATGTGAAATGGAGTTCTTCTGATAAAGCGATTGTCAAAGCTAAACAATTAGTACAAGGCAAAACAACAGACGAAGAGAAAGTTAAAGCGATCTATAACTATGTAGTTGCGAATGTACAATATGACTACTCTCTTGCTAATAGTGTAACTACTGATTATATTCCAAGCATCGATAAGACATTGACTACTAAAAAAGGGATTTGCTATGATTACGCTTCTCTTTTTGCCGCAATGCTGCGGAGTGTAGATGTTCCTGCTAAGTTGGTAATGGGGAATACAAGCTACGTTACGCAATATCATGCCTGGAACGAAGTATTGCTTAATGGGAAGTGGGTTACCATTGATACTACAGTGGATGCAGGACTTGCAAAGAGTGATAAGAAAACCGATTTAATTAAAGCCTCAAGCAAATATACTGCGGCAAAATACTATTAAATTCGCCGCTAGAAACATAACTCTATTAAATAAACAACTAGCTTAATTATTAAGCTAGTTGTTTATTTTTATATTAGGGGTTGCTTTTCTATTAATAGTTGGGGTATTATAGGTAAGCGTTGTTAGACAGCGTACAGGCGATACAGACGAGGCTGATAAAAAGCTTCGAAAAATAAAGCTTGCATTTCTGAAAACAACATGATATATTATAAGAGTTGCTGCTGAGACATTAAACGGCGTCAACGAGAACTTGATCTTTGAAAACTGAACAACGAGTGAGTAGGAAATCACGTAAGTGATATCCAAAATTAGAGAATTAATTTTCTCGTCAGATGTTTCAAAATGAGCATATCGCTCTTTTCAATACTAATTGGAGAGTTTGATCCTGGCTCAGGACGAACGCTGGCGGCGTGCCTAATACATGCAAGTCGAGCGGAGTTATTTTGAAAGCTTGCTTTCAAAATAACTTAGCGGCGGACGGGTGAGTAACACGTAGGCAACCTGCCCTTCAGACTGGGATAACTACCGGAAACGGTAGCTAATACCGGATAATTTCTTTTTTCTCCTGAGAGAAGAATGAAAGACGGAGCAATCTGTCACTGAGGGATGGGCCTGCGGCGCATTAGCTAGTTGGTGGGGTAACGGCCCACCAAGGCGACGATGCGTAGCCGACCTGAGAGGGTGAACGGCCACACTGGGACTGAGACACGGCCCAGACTCCTACGGGAGGCAGCAGTAGGGAATCTTCCGCAATGGGCGAAAGCCTGACGGAGCAACGCCGCGTGAGTGATGAAGGTTTTCGGATCGTAAAGCTCTGTTGCCAGGGAAGAACGTCCGGTAGAGTAACTGTTACCGGAGTGACGGTACCTGAGAAGAAAGCCCCGGCTAACTACGTGCCAGCAGCCGCGGTAATACGTAGGGGGCAAGCGTTGTCCGGAATTATTGGGCGTAAAGCGCGCGCAGGCGGCTATTTAAGTCTGGTGTTTAAACCTTGGGCTCAACCTGAGGTCGCACTGGAAACTGGGTGGCTTGAGTACAGAAGAGGAAAGTGGAATTCCACGTGTAGCGGTGAAATGCGTAGATATGTGGAGGAACACCAGTGGCGAAGGCGACTTTCTGGGCTGTAACTGACGCTGAGGCGCGAAAGCGTGGGGAGCAAACAGGATTAGATACCCTGGTAGTCCACGCCGTAAACGATGAGTGCTAGGTGTTAGGGGTTTCGATACCCTTGGTGCCGAAGTTAACACAGTAAGCACTCCGCCTGGGGAGTACGGTCGCAAGACTGAAACTCAAAGGAATTGACGGGGACCCGCACAAGCAGTGGAGTATGTGGTTTAATTCGAAGCAACGCGAAGAACCTTACCAGGTCTTGACATCCCTCTGAATCTGCTAGAGATAGCAGCGGCCTTCGGGACAGAGGAGACAGGTGGTGCATGGTTGTCGTCAGCTCGTGTCGTGAGATGTTGGGTTAAGTCCCGCAACGAGCGCAACCCTTAACTTTAGTTGCCAGCAGGTAATGCTGGGCACTCTAGAGTGACTGCCGGTGACAAACCGGAGGAAGGTGGGGATGACGTCAAATCATCATGCCCCTTATGACCTGGGCTACACACGTACTACAATGGCCGGTACAACGGGAAGCGAAGCCGCGAGGTGGAGCCAATCCCATCAAAGCCGGTCTCAGTTCGGATTGCAGGCTGCAACTCGCCTGCATGAAGTCGGAATTGCTAGTAATCGCGGATCAGCATGCCGCGGTGAATACGTTCCCGGGTCTTGTACACACCGCCCGTCACACCACGAGAGTTTACAACACCCGAAGTCGGTGGGGTAACCCGCAAGGGAGCCAGCCGCCGAAGGTGGGGTAGATGATTGGGGTGAAGTCGTAACAAGGTAGCCGTATCGGAAGGTGCGGCTGGATCACCTCCTTTCTATGGAGAATCGTCTTCTGCAATGAAGACATTCAAATCGGAAGCTCAGCTTCCAAAACTCAGGTTTAGGCCTGTTACTCACTCGTTGCTCAGTTTTGAGAGTTTAAGCTCTCAAGTAAGACTTGATCCTTGAAAACTGGATACCGAAATGAATTTGCGTTTTAGAACATCTTTTAGCAACTTGTGCAAACAAGTAAATGTTATTAGTGAGATTTTTCTTCGGAAAAATCAAGGTTAAGCTAATAAGAGCACACGGAGGATGCCTAGGCGCCAGGAGCCGACGAAGGACGTGGCGAACAACGAAACTGCCTCGGGGAGCTGTAAGCAAGCTTTGATCCGGGGGTGTCCGAATGGGGAAACCCAGCTGTGGTAATTCGCAGTTACTCATACCTGAATACATAGGGTGTGTAGAGGCAGACCAGGGGAACTGAAACATCTAAGTACCCTGAGGAAGAGAAAACAATAGTGATTCCGTCAGTAGCGGCGAGCGAACGCGGAACAGCCTAAACCAAGGGGCTTGCCTCTTGGGGTTGTGGGACGTCTCACATGGAGTTACAAAGGAATATGGTAGGTGAAGAGGTCTGGAAAGGCCCGCGATAGAGGTAAAAGCCCTGTAACCTAAACTGTGTTCTCTCCGAGACGGATCCCGAGTAGTGCGGGGCACGTGAAACCCCGTATGAATCCAGCAGGACCATCTGCTAAGGCTAAATACTACCTGGCGACCGATAGTGAAACAGTACCGTGAGGGAAAGGTGAAAAGCACCCCGGAAGGGGAGTGAAATAGAACCTGAAACCGTGTGCTTACAAAAAGTCAGAGCCCGATCTATGGGTGATGGCGTGCCTTTTGTAGAATGAACCGGCGAGTTACGTTTAACATGCAAGGTTAAGCCGAGAAGGTGGAGCCGCAGCGAAAGCGAGTCTGAATAGGGCGACTTAGTATGTGGACGTAGACCCGAAACCGTGTGATCTACCCCTGTCCAGGGTGAAGGTGCGGTAACACGCACTGGAGGCCCGAACCCACGTACGTTGAAAAGTGCGGGGATGAGGTGGGGGTAGCGGAGAAATTCCAATCGAACTCGGAGATAGCTGGTTCTCCCCGAAATAGCTTTAGGGCTAGCCTCGGTATAAGAGTAGTGGAGGTAGAGCACTGATTGGGTGCGGGGTCCGCAAGGATTACCAAGCTCAGTCAAACTCCGAATGCCATATACTTATTGCCGGGAGTCAGACAGTGAGTGCTAAGATCCATTGTCAAAAGGGAAACAGCCCAGACCATCAGCTAAGGTCCCCAAGTGTGTGTTAAGTGGGAAAGGATGTGGAGTTGCACAGACAACCAGGATGTTGGCTTAGAAGCAGCCACCATTGAAAGAGTGCGTAATAGCTCACTGGTCGAGTGACTCTGCGCCGAAAATGTAACGGGGCTAAACACACCACCGAAGCTATGGCTAGATGCTTTGCATCTGGGGTAGGGGAGCGTTGTGTAGGGGTTGAAGGTGTACTGAAAAGAGCGCTGGACACTACACAAGTGAGAATGCCGGTATGAGTAACGAAAAGATCAGTGAGAATCTGATCCGCCGAAAGCCCAAGGTTTCCTGAGGAAGGCTCGTCCGCTCAGGGTAAGTCGGGACCTAAGGCGAGGCCGAAAGGCGTAGTCGAAGGACAACAGTTTGAAATTACTGTACCACCGTAATCCGCTATGAGCGATGGGGTGACGCAGGAGGGTAGTGACGCGGACTGATGGATGTCCGTCTAAGCAGTGAGGCTGATGTGTAGGCAAATCCGCACATCATTAAGGCTGGGCTGTGATGGGGAGCGAAAATTATAGTAGCGAAGGTCATGATCTCACACTGCCAAGAAAAGCCTCTAGCCAGGAGAAGGTGCCCGTACCGCAAACCGACACAGGTAGGCGAGAAGAGAATTCTAAGGCGCGCGGAAGAACTCTCGTTAAGGAACTCGGCAAAATGACCCCGTAACTTCGGGAGAAGGGGTGCCCCGGTAGTGTGAATAGCACGAGGGGGCCGCAGTGAAAAGGCCCAAGCGACTGTTTAGCAAAAACACAGGTCTGTGCGAAGCCGCAAGGCGAAGTATACGGGCTGACGCCTGCCCGGTGCTGGAAGGTTAAGGGGAGTGGTTAGGGGTAACCCGAAGCTATGAACCGAAGCCCCAGTAAACGGCGGCCGTAACTATAACGGTCCTAAGGTAGCGAAATTCCTTGTCAGGTAAATTCTGACCCGCACGAATGGCGTAACGACTTGGGCGCTGTCTCAACGAGAGATCCGGTGAAATTTTAATACCTGTGAAGATGCAGGTTACCCGCGACAAGACGGAAAGACCCCATGGAGCTTTACTGCAGCTTGATATTGAATTTGGGTACGATCTGTACAGGATAGGTGGGAGCCGTAGAAATCGGAGCGCAAGCTTCGGTGGAGGCGCCGTTGGGATACCACCCTGATCGTATCTAGGTTCTAACCTAGTACCCTTATCGGGTACGGGGACCGTGTCAGGCGGGCAGTTTGACTGGGGCGGTCGCCTCCTAAAGAGTAACGGAGGCGTTCCAAGGTTCCCTCAGAATGGTTGGAAATCATTCGCAGAGTGCAAAGGCATAAGGGAGCTTGACTGCGAGACCTACAAGTCGAGCAGGGACGAAAGTCGGACTTAGTGATCCGGTGGTACCGCATGGAAGGGCCATCGCTCAACGGATAAAAGCTACCCTGGGGATAACAGGCTTATCTCCCCCAAGAGTCCACATCGACGGGGAGGTTTGGCACCTCGATGTCGGCTCATCGCATCCTGGGGCTGAAGTAGGTCCCAAGGGTTGGGCTGTTCGCCCATTAAAGCGGTACGCGAGCTGGGTTCAGAACGTCGTGAGACAGTTCGGTCCCTATCTGTCGTGGGCGCAGGAAATTTGAGAGGAGCTGTCCTTAGTACGAGAGGACCGGGATGGACGTACCGCTGGTGCACCAGTTGTTCCGCCAGGAGCATGGCTGGGTAGCTACGTACGGACGGGATAAGCGCTGAAAGCATCTAAGCGTGAAGCCCCCCTCAAGATGAGATTTCCCAATTAGTAAGACCCCTTGAAGACGACGAGGTAGATAGGTTGGAGGTGGAAGTGCAGTAATGCATGGAGCTGACCAATACTAATCGGTCGAGGGCTTATCCTATACTTAGAATGCAAATTCGTTTCGGATTCAGTTTTCAGGCATCAAGCCTGAAATACGCTTAGAAATTCATTGTCACTTCTGGTGATGAACCGAATTTCACGCGGCAGCGTCTGTTTCACAGACGCATGTTTGGTGGCGATAGCGGAGGGGTTCCACGCGTACCCATCCCGAACACGACCGTTAAGCCCTCCAGCGCCGATGGTACTTGGACCGAAGGGTCCTGGGAGAGTAGGACGTTGCCAAGCACACGAAGCCATTGTTGATTTATCAACAATGGCTTTTTTGTTCCCTTTATCGCTTAATTTAAATAATGTGGATAAGTTATGGGGAATTAACGAAATTATAAAAGTTACTAACATGTGGATGAAATAATAAAATATATTCAAAAATGAAAGTAGTCCCCAATTTATGTGGATAGAGCAGTGGTATATGTGGATACTCCAAGTAAATGCAAGGATATTTTGCATGGCAGGAGGATAAACAATGGACAACAGTAGCAATCTTGTGTGGATAGAAGATTTTTCTGTACATGCGAGCGACACGGATTATCGTTCGCAGGGTAAGTTATCCTTTATTCTGGATATCATGCAATGTGCGGCAGACTTCGCAGTGGGTAATTTGGGGATAAGTGTGGAAGAGATTCTGAATGCAGGAATGGGCTGGATGATGATTACGTTAGATCTTGATTTTAAGCGTATTCCCCGCCCAAATGATGTGCTTAGCGTACATACCTGGAGTAAAGGCACTAAAGGGGCACTGTGGCAACGGGATTATCGTATTTTCGATGCAGATCATATAGAAATCGCCACAGCACGATCCATATGGGCTTTAGTAGATATTGAGAAGAGAAAGATACTTAGACCGAATGCCCTTCCAGTTCAGGTTAAGCACTATAATGGCGATTCAGTAGGCGATATGCCTGTTAAGGTAACAATCCCTTCTGATATTACTATGGAAGAAGCTTATCGGTATCAGGTAAGATATAGTGGGCTGGATAGCAACGGACATTTGAATAATGCCCGATACGGGGATTTATGTTGTGATGCGCTCACTTTAGCGGAATGGGATAATGCAGAGTTCACACGCTTCCGGATTACTTATCTACAAGAAGCTAAGTTTGGGGATGAACTGACTATTTTACGTTCAGCTGTAACGGATGATGGTATATATGTACGCGGTCAGAATAGTGATACTGTGTATTTTGAAGCATGTATAGCGTTAAAAGTGTCAAATAGTACAAATGAGTAATTAATTTATAAATATGGAATATTATTATAAAAGCGATTTCTCCGAACTTCAATCGGGGCAGTCGCTTTTTTTATTGAAAAACGGATAATGTTTCTAACATATTTGGAAAAATTTTTTGAGCCTGTCACAATTAAAGGGATCACATTCGTTATATAGTTGTAGTCAATAACAAGGAGGTGATTCTTTGGAACGTCGCAGCCCCGGGGTCCAAGTGAATCAAACAATAATTGAAGAGGCTATCGATCAGGTTCTTGCGGGTAACCGCGAAGTCTATAGAACTATAATACAAGCCTATGAAAGAAAGATTTATACGTATTGCTATTATATTTTGAGAAGTCATGAAGAAGCAGAGGATGCTGTGCAAGATATATTTGTAAAAGTGTATCAGGAACTCAGACGTTATGAGAAACGATTCTCTTTTAGTGCATGGCTGTATAAAGTGGCCTATCATCATTGTCTGGATCAGGTTCGCAAACGCAAGCGAAGAAAGCGTCTGTTGTCGCTATATAAAGAGCAGCAGCCCAAAGCCTATTATAATCCTAACGATGAGGAGCCATTGCAGAAGTTATTTATGGATGACCTGACAGCCGAAGAGAGCAATCTTTTGATTCTTAAGGTGGTTGAGCAATACAGTTTTGAAGAAATGGGTCAGATTATGGATTGTAATTCAGCTACTTTACGCAAAAAATTTGAACGTCTACGCAAAAAGTTAGTCCGGCAAAGAATGAATGAAGGAGGCAGCCCTCATGGAGAAATGGCAAGATCCAACTGAAAGTCAGAAGATGGAGCACATTCGTCAAACATTCCAAAATTATGAAATGCCGGTAGACAGTTTCAGCGATTCAATTATGAAGCGAATAGGAGACGAGGGAATGGAAAAACGAGCGACAAGAAAGAATGGAAATAAGATCCTGAAAAAATCATTGGTGGCTGCCTCGGCAGCAGCAGTGTTGGGTGCGGGCATAATCGGTAGCGGATTTGTATCCCCGGTCATGGCTGAAACGTTGAAGCAGATTCCTGTTGTAGGAAGTATTTTCAAGGGAATTGACGATAAAGGTCTAAATGCTGCTGAGGAAAAAGGATTATCTACTGCCCCTAACCAAAGCGTTACTCATGATGGAGTGACCTTAAAGGTTACCGATGCCTATTATGACGGCTCGCGGTTGGCATTTGCGATTGAACGGGAAGGCATTGATAATGATAAGATGATGGCTGAGATGATTATTGAACCGATTGAGTTCGATCCATCGCTAACAGAACAACATGCGAAAGTGACAATGAACCAGTCCGAAAAAGGGTTGTTGGGTTCAGCAGAAGTGAAATTGCCGAATGAGAAAAAACTGGAGAGCCAAATGTCATCTTTTGGTGATGTTGAGGGAAAAAAGAATGCTATTTTATACGATTACAGAAATCTAAATAATATAGAGGCTTTGGGGGATGAATTTGAATTAAGCATCAGTGTGCCGGTTACACAAATTGCAGAGCCTTTTGTAATCAAGGTGCCGGTGAAAAAAGTAACGGAAGGAATTATCAAGCTTGATCTGAACCAAACAAAAGAGGCAGAAGAATTCAGTTATACGATTACCAAGCTGGAATTAACTCCAGCCACAAGCAGATTACAGCTCAGCGAAGAAGGTAAAGCGCCAACTGTGAAAGAAAAGGATGGATACACAACCTCTGAAATGTTCTATGAAATTGTTGATGAACTAGGCAATGCGTTCTCATCGGGTGGGTCATTTAACTTGCCAGCTATAGTCTATCCTTTGGTAGACAAAGATTTCATTCCGTTCGCGCAAACACCAAAGACAATTACAGTTAAGCCGTTTACTTACTCCATTGATGAAAATCATAAAGCATTAAAGGATGAAGAAGGAAAACTAGTTAAACATTATTATCCGGAGCTTGAACAAACGATTCAGGTGGAGCAAAAGTAACTATTAATCCCATAAGCAAAAAGAAGCCCGTGTCTGCATAGCAGATACGGGCTTTTTGTTAAAAAATGAGAATTTATAAGCTACAAAACTATAGTATCTTTATATTTCTAAGAGAAACGGTTGTCATCTATAAAAGACGACAACGTAGTCTTTTCTTGTGAAAATTCTAACGGAATGTAAATTTCACTCACCGAGTTTTCGTTATCTGGTCCAAGGTACAATTCGCCATAATATTCCAATTCAAATGGAATGGACATCCTGTATTCTGTTTTCGGCAGCCAGATTCCGTAGATATATTTATAGGTAGAAGGGATATCACAAGACCGGCCTTTATGGATGAATTTCAGATAACGTATTACTTCAATTATTTGCTGTCCAGTCGCCCCAAGCAGCAGCCCAATCGGGAACGGTCACTTCCATTACGCGATCTGCACTAGGAAAATAGGCTTTGATGTCGAGAACCGGTGTACCCGGATAGGCATCAAGCCCGGCCACCTCTACTATTCCAGAGTCTACATCGACGGACAGGATTGCTGCTACACTAAGCCCAATTGGATTAGGGCGAATAGGGGAACGGGAAGCAAATACTCCAGTTAAGGCCGCATCATAAGGAGGCTGAATCTGTGTAGTCTGCCGGAAATGATCATCTGCAAACTCATGCAGCCACCAAAGTACTTGGCAATGACTAAACTGAGATAAACCTTTAAGCGCCGGCCTAAATTCTGGGTTGATTTCAAGCTGCAAATTTTGTGCTGTACCTCTAACCCATCCTATAGGTACTATATTATAGCTTTCTTGTTCATTCATTGACTATGACTCCTTTCGGGTATCAGATATGATCTAGTGTATAACAGAGGCATACGGTAAAGCCTGACGATATTTGCTAACATTCATTTAATGCTATAATGAAATTTGATGTGGAAAGGGGAGCATTATGAAGACACTAGTATTGGCGGAGAAGCCGTCTGTTGCACGCGAGATTGCACGGGTCATGGGATGTAATAATAAACAGAAGAGTTATATTGAAGGTCCAAAATATGTGGTTACCTGGGCGCTTGGTCATTTGGTCGGCCTGGCAGAGCCTGAGGATTATAATAAAAAGTTTGCAACTTGGGCCTTGGAGGATCTGCCGATTTTGCCGGAGAAGACCAAGCTGAAGGTGCTGCGGGAGACCAACCAGCAATACAAGGCTGTCCAGCATCTAATGAAACGTCAGGACATTGAGGAGCTTATTGTTGCTACAGATGCTGCCCGTGAAGGGGAGCTGCTGGCTCGCTGGATTATGAATATGGCAGGGTGGAAAAAGCCATTCCGGCGGTTATGGATATCCTCGCAGACTGATAAGGCAATTAAAGAGGGATTTGCAAAACTCCGTCCGGGTCGGGAATTTGATCGGTTGTATGAATCTGCACGTTGCCGCGCAGAGGCGGATTGGATGATTGGACTGAATGTCACGAGAGCTTTGACCTGTAAGTTCGGTTCGCCGCTCTCAGCGGGACGGGTACAAACGCCGACATTAGGGATGATCATGGATCGTGAACAGGAGATTACGGGTTTCCGTTCCGTCGATTTTGAGACGCTGACTGCTGATTTTGGGGATTTCCAAGCGGCATGGCGGGCCAGTAACGGTGATGGTCGGATATTCGAAAAGGATAAGACAGCCAGCTTAAAGGATAAGCTTACAGGACGCAGCGGCCGTATTATTAAGGTACAGAAGAGTGAGAAAAGTGAACCTCATCCACTGGCTTATGATCTGACTGAACTGCAGCGTGATGCGAACCGGAAGTTCGGCTTCTCCGCGAAGCAGACCTCCAGTGTGCTGCAGCGGTTATATGAGCAGCATAAACTTGTCACATACCCGCGTACGGACAGTCGTTACTTAACTTCAGATATGACGGGCACACTCAAGGAAAGACTGGATAGTGTTGCGGTCGGTCCATATGCAGCGTTAGCACGTCCATTGCTGCGCAAGCAGCTGCCGATTACGAAACGAATCGTGGATGATAGTAAAGTCAATGATCACCATGCTATTATTCCTACAGAACAGACCGTATTGTTAAATGGTCTGAGTACTGAGGAACGTAAGTTGTATGATCTGATTGTGCGGCGTTTTATAAGCTTGTTCTATCCGCCAGCTCGTTATGATGCGGTAGCTGTAACCGTCAATGTAGAAGGCGAAAATTTTCATGTCAAAGGGACGACGGTTAAAGATGCCGGTTGGCGCGAAGTATACGGCGGAGATATGAGTAGTGATGACGAGGAGGAATCTGCGGACGAGCCGGCAGCGGGCAGTGTAAAGCTGCCTGAGCTGCGCGAAGGGGCAGCTGTCACGATTAGCCGCTGTATGGTGCGTGCTGGCCGAACGCAGCCACCGAAGCGTTATAATGAAGCTTCGCTGTTGACGCAAATGGAGAAACACGGCCTCGGAACCCCGGCTACCCGCGCGGATATTATTGAGAAGCTGGTAAGCTCCGATACGATTGAGCGGCAAGGTAATCTCCTGCATCCGACAGGAAAAGGTAAGCAGTTAATCGAGCTGGTATCCACTCAGCTACGTACCCCGGATCTAACCGCACGTTGGGAAGCTGAGCTGGAGAAAATAGCGCGTGGTCAAGGCAAACCGGAGCTCTTTTTACAAGGTATCCGCAGTATGGCACAGGAATTGGTAACAGGTGTGAAAACTAGCGGAGCAGAATATAAGCCGCATAATGTCTCTAACAGCCATTGTCCGGAATGCGGTACAAGACTACTCGAGAAGAAGAGCAAACGAGGGAAGCTGCTGGTATGTCCTGCAGATAACTGTGGTTACACCCGTGCAGGTGAGAAAAGACTATCGAATCGCCGCTGCCCACAGTGCCATAAGAAAATGGAGCTTAAAGAGGGTAAAGCAGGCATGTTCGTACAATGTCTAGGCTGTGGAATCACAGAGACCTTAGATAAGGATCACAAGCATGTTAATAAACGTGAACAGCAAAAGCTGGTGCAGCAATACAGTAAGCAGGAAAGCATTGGTTCTAACCTTGGGGAACTGCTGAAAGCAGCGCTTGAAGGACAAAAGAAGGATAAGTAGTAGGAATCATCGGATGGTTAGCTTCAATTAAAACGAATGATTAGAATAATGAAGGCTGCTGAGTGTGCTCAGTAGTCTTTTTTCTATCCTAGTAAGTTTATGTGGTCTACGGATAGGCTTTGAATTAGAATGGTAAGCAAATGAGTGGAGCAGGTGATTAGGTGGCAGCTGAGCAGCAGGCGAATCCGTTGAAAGCGGCAGATCGCCCACAGGGGCAAGGAAGCAGCAGGTTTTTCTTTTTGGTTATTGTATTTATGTTTTGGTTCTCTTCTTATATTTATGTGCCGGTGCTTTCACCATATGTTGAGCATTTGGGATCATCGTATTTTATGGTGGGTATGGTGCTTGGGATATATGGGTTAATGCAGATCCTATTCCGTATACCCATTGGCATCGGTTCAGATTATTTAAATAGGCGGCGGCCGTTTATCTATCTGGGATTGATTGCGAGTGGAGTCAGCTGTTTTCTTTTTATGTGGGGAGCACAGCCGGGTTGGGCGTTGGCAGCACGTGCGGTATCCGGGATAGCAGCATCGGCATGGGTTGTGTACTCTGTGATGTTCGCAGGATATTTTCCAAAAGAGGAAGCTGGAAAAGCGATGGGCATGCTGCAATTTACTACAGTAATCGCCCAATTGACCAGCATGATGATCAGCGGCTATATGGTAGAGCATTGGGGCTGGAATGCCCCCTTCCTGATTGGTGGAATTGTAGCTATTGCGGCACTAATTCTTGCGCTTCGGTTACCGGAACAAAAGCAGGAAAAACGGCAAAATGCCATACAGATCAAGGAGCTGGCTGGTGTCGTAAAGGAACCTCTGCTGGTAAAAGTCTCGCTGTTGTCTGTGCTGGCGCACTGTGTGCTATTTATAACGATGTTCGGATATACTCCGAACCAGGCGCTGAATATCGGAGCAAGCAAAGAAAGTTTGGGCTGGCTAACACTCGCTTTTATGATTCCGCATGCCATCGCAACGCTCTACGGCTCACGTCTGTTTGGAGGGCTGCTGGGTGATAGAGGGAAGCTTGTGCTAGGCTTCGCGGGAAGCGCGTTGTTTACGCTGCTCATTCCTTCTATGCCGACATTAGCGGCGCTTTGTCTGACTCAGGTGGGGAATGGTTTTATGCAGGGACTTATTTTTCCGCTGCTGTTGAGTAAATCCGTATCAGAAATAGATCCCTTTAAACGGGCTACAGCTATGGGGTTCTATCAGGCCGTTTATGCGATAGGGATGTCAGCAGGGCCATTTGTAGCAGGTTGGATGAGCTCTGTATATGGCTTGACCGGAGGATTCTGGTTAGGTGGGATTGCGGCGGCGTTGGCTACAATTTTATCCTGGGTATGGATGAAGGATACGAAGCAGAAGCAGCTAAAAGAAACTTAACAGACTTGGCAGAATGTGTAAGGATGATTGGTTTTTTGTGCAAAAGGGGAATATAATAGAGATAGGAAGCAAGGAGGAGGAGCCCGGGAGAATGGTCAAGGTTGTAATGTT
This sequence comes from Paenibacillus sp. FSL H7-0735, assembly GCF_038008505.1. Lineage (NCBI taxonomy): Bacteria > Bacillati > Bacillota > Bacilli > Caryophanales > Paenibacillaceae > Paenibacillus > Paenibacillus sp. FSL H7-0735. The sequence continues at coordinate 799,852 of NZ_JBBOZH010000001.1, forward strand.
GTGGTTTGTGGTAATTAATATTATCGGGTATGTAGTGATGTCCGAGGACAAGAACAAAGCCCGCAAAAGGCGGGAACGTGTGCCTGAGAAAACACTTTTTCTGCTGGCAGCCATGGGCGGCGCACTAGGTGTGCTGATTGCCATGTACCGTAAGCGCCACAAGACGCGTCATACATCCTTCAGGATCGGAATTCCGCTTCTGCTGCTGCTGAATATCTTTTTGTACAGCTATTTTTTAAGATAATAGTCTTTAGGATTACAAACTAGAAAAAGAGGTGGCGTACATGTTATTCTCTAAAATTTTGCTAGCCTATGACGGTTCAAAGGCTTCTAATCAAGCATTGGAGCGCGCAATTGAACTCGCTAAAGTCACACCAGGTTCTATATTGCATGTCGTACACGCATTTGAATTCCCAAGATTTTTTATCGGAGAAGCTCTTGCACCTCTACCAGCTTCAGTAAATAAAGAATATTATGATTTGGCAGTGCAGACTACCGAAGAAGTGAAGGGACGCCTTGAGGCTGAAGGCCTGAATGCTGAGGTTGAGCTTTTACAAGGATCTCCTGCGGAAGTGATTTTGAAATATGCTAAGGAAAATGCTATAGACATCATAGTTATCGGCAGCCGTGGGCTTGGCGGTATACGTGAATTTGTTCTGGGCAGTGTCAGCCATAATGTAGTACAAAGCGCTCGTATTCCAGTGCTGGTTGTAAAATAATATAGAGTTCAAAGGGACGCTGATAGCGTTCCTTTTTTTCAATTTAAGGAAGTATAGGTCGTATTCTGGAGCTTAAACAACATAGAGTGTTAGAGCTAGGAGTGTACGGAAAGAAGTCTTTCTTGACAAAATAAAAGGTTGTTGAGAATTTAAATTCGTCCAAAAGCGAACATTTATTATGGTGTTTTTACCAATGTTCGTGTTTGAGTTGACATCATGTGTAGGGGATTGTTAAACTGATGTCATGAAGAGCTCGTATAAAACCGGGAATATGGCCCGGAAGTTTCTACCCGGGAACCGTAAATTACCGGACTACGAGGAAATAGGATGCTAGAATGCGATAGTTCAGTCCAGATAATGGAGTGATGCATTGTGCAGCTTTCCGCGCTTAATGCCAGTTTGGTGAGAGGCAAACGGGAGTGTTTTTTCCTAATTCCTTTACTAGTCCGATCCTCCCGCAGCAAAATGCGTCTGGACATCGGGCTTTTTTAATATAAGGAATAAGTTACACGTAATATATCAACCTTATATTATTAAGGAAAACGATAGTCATCCCTGAAGGACGAGAATGTAGTCTCTGCTTGTTCGGATTTACAAGATAAAGATATCTCATACTAGTGATTGGAAGGTAGGTCGAATCATGTCTGTGCAGGTAGCTGTCATCATGGGTAGTAAGTCGGATTGGGATACGATGGAGCACGCTTGTAGGGTGCTGGAAGAGCTGGGATTGTCTTATGAGAAGAAGGTAGTATCCGCGCACCGTACACCGGACTTGATGTTCCGCTATGCGGAGGAAGCCGCAGGCCGCGGCATTCGCGTGATTATTGCAGGAGCAGGCGGCGCCGCGCATTTGCCGGGTATGGTGGCTGCAAAGACAATCCTGCCAGTGATTGGAGTGCCAGTGCAGTCGAAAGCACTTAATGGGCTGGACTCGCTGCTCTCCATCGTGCAGATGCCTGGGGGCATACCGGTAGCAACGGTAGCTATTGGTAAAGCAGGCGCTGTAAATGCAGGCCTGCTGGCCGCACAGATCATCGGAGCGTTCGACCCTGAAGTGCAGCAGCGTGTGCAGCTGCGGCGGGATGCGATCCGCGATGAAGTATTGGAAAGCAGCGACAGCTTATGAGACCGGAGGAGCTGAAGCTGCAGGAGGCTGGCGGCGCAGCTTCGCCAGCCGCACAAGCGTCCGGTGCGGACACCGTCCGGACGCTGCTGCCCGGCTCGACCGTCGGCGTGCTCGGCGGCGGGCAGCTCGGGCGCATGATGGCGCTGGCCGGCAGCGCCATGGGGTACCGCTTCGTGGCGCTGGATCCTGCGCCGGATGCGCCTAGCGGTCAAGTTACGCCGCAGATCACGGCGGCGTATAACGACCGGGACGCGGCGCGGGAGCTGGCCCGCCGCGCGGACGTCATCACGTACGAGTTCGAGAACGTCGACGCGGGCGTAGCCGCGCTGCTGGCGGAGGAATCGTACGTGCCGCAGGGCAGCGCGCTGCTGTATACCACGCAGCATCGGCTGCGCGAAAAAGCCGCCATCGAGGCGGCGGGCGTTCCGGTCGCCCCGTACCGGAAGGTGGACAGCCTTGCGGAGCTAAAACAGGCGGCGGCTGAACTTGGACTACCTTGTGTGCTCAAGACAGCCACAGGCGGTTATGACGGCAAGGGTCAAGCTGTGATTCGTCAGGAAGAAGAGCTGGAAGAAGCTTTCCGGCAGGTTGCACCCGGTGAGGTGATTCCGGAGCTGGTGCTTGAGAAGTTTGTAGCTTTTCAATGCGAAATATCCGTTGTTGCTGCACGTAGTGCATCTGGGGAGGTCAAAAGCTTCCCGCCTTCTGAGAACATTCATGTAAATAATATTTTGCATCTGTCCATTGTACCTGCAAGAGTGTCAGCAGACATTCAGCGCAGAGCTTGCGAGCTGGCTGAGACTTTAATCGCAGGGCTGAATGCGGTTGGACTGCTTGCCGTGGAAATGTTCGTCACAGCGGACGGTGAATTGTTCGTCAATGAGCTGGCACCAAGGCCGCATAATTCCGGCCATTACACCATGGATGCTTGCGTGACCTCACAGTTCGAGCAGCATGTCCGGGCGATTTGTAATCTGCCGCTGGGCGATACAACGCTTTTGACACCTGTAGTTATGGTAAATGTATTAGGTCAGCATTTGGATGGTGCTATTAAAGCGACCTGTACACATGAGGAAAAAGATAATAAGCTGGGTATTGTACCTAAGCTTCATATATATGGCAAGACTGAGAGTAAGACTGGTCGTAAGATGGGTCATATCAATCTGCTGTGCAAGGATACCGGAGACGGCCTATCCTGGGTGGAGCAATCTAAACTTTGGAGGAACTAAAGAATATGATCGAACGTTACAGCAGACCCGAGATGCGGGCCATTTGGACTGAGGAGAATAAATTCAAAGCGTGGCTGGAAGTGGAAATATGCGCTTGTGAAGCATGGGCGGAGCTGGGAGTCATCCCACATGAAGACGCTGCTAAGCTGCGTAAGGATGCTAAATTCGACATCGCACGTATTGATGAAATCGAACAGGAAACACGTCATGACGTAATTGCCTTTACACGTGCGGTTTCCGAAAGCCTTGGCGCAGAACGCAAATGGGTACACTACGGCCTTACTTCCACAGATGTGGTGGATACAGCACTGGGTTACTTGCTGCGTCAAGCGAATGAGATTCTAGAGAAGGATATCATCAACTTTATTGAGATCCTTAAAGATAAAGCTATTGCTTATAAAGATACACCGATGATGGGCCGTACTCATGGGGTTCATGCTGAGCCAACTACTTTTGGTCTGAAAATGGCATTGTGGTACGAAGAAATGAAACGTAACCTGGAGCGTTTCCGCCATGCTGCGAACGGTGTGCAATTTGGCAAAATCTCCGGAGCCGTTGGTACGTATGCCAACATTGATCCATTCGTAGAAGAATTTGTCTGCCGTAAGCTGGGTACAAGCCCTGCACCGATCTCGACACAAACTCTACAGCGCGACCGTCACGCTGAGTATATGGCAGCTCTTGCTCTGGTAGCAACCTCGCTAGACAAATTCGCTACCGAAATCCGCGCTCTGCAAAAGAGTGAGATTCGCGAAGTAGAAGAAGCTTTTGCCAAAGGTCAAAAGGGTTCATCTGCTATGCCGCATAAACGGAATCCTATTGGCTGCGAGAATATTTCCGGTCTGTCCCGCGTGATTCGCGGACATATGGTTACAGCTTATGAGAACGTGCCGCTCTGGCATGAACGCGATATCTCGCACTCTTCAGTGGAGCGTATCATCCTTCCGGATGCAACGATGCTGCTGAACTACATGCTGAACCGTTTCGGAAACATCGTGAAGAACCTGACTGTATTCCCAGAGAATATGAAGCGTAACATGAACCGTACCTTCGGCGTTCCTTTCTCTGGCCGGATCTTAACCAAGCTGATTGATAAAGGCTTCAGCCGCGAGCAAGCGTACGATACCGTTCAACCACGTGCGATGCAAGCTTGGGAAGAGCAAAAGCAGTTCCGTGATATCGTGGAAGCTACACCTGAAATCACTAATGTCCTCACCCCAGAAGAGATTGAAGATGCATTTAACCCTTCTTGGCACCTTAAGCATGTGGATACCATCTTCCGCAAGCTAGAACTTATCTAAAAAAGATAAGTTAGTGGTGAACTAAGGAGCTAGGAATAGTACGAGCGGTTAATGTTGTGCAGAATTGAAATGCAACTGGTCGATAAGGAACGGAGAGAAATTTTGGAACTGTAGAAGCGTTAGCGTTCGCCTTTATCCTCGGATTTCTACCACGGGCAGTGGTTCAAATCAGGAAATCTGAGGATAACAGCGATCGGAAGTCCAAACATTTCTTGTAGTGGCCCGATTGACCCAACAGATATTTCCGATTTTGCAAGAGACGTTTTCGCTCAAGTAATAATTAATGATCATTAGTTCAAGGGAGGAAAGGTCATGACATCATCGGCCGTATCCACAGCCGTGGAACTCATCAATGCGCCGCTGCTCTACAAAGGGAAGGTTCGCGAGCTATACGATTTAGGGGAAAATGTACTGATCGTAGTTACGGATCGGATATCTGCTTTTGACTATGTGCTGGACCCGGCGGTCCCTGAAAAGGGTAATGTGCTTAACCGTCTGAGCGCGTTCTGGTTCGGACAGACTAAAGAGCTGATGGAGAATCATGTCGTTCATATCGATGTGGATCTGCTTGGCGACGTAGTTAAGGACAAAGAGGCCCTCAGAAACCGTGTCATGGTGGTACGCAAAGCGGAGCGCATTGATATCGAATGCGTAGTGCGTGGATGCATCACTGGCGGCGGCTGGAGACAGTATCAAGAAACCGGCAAGGTAAATGGTATTGAGCTTCCTGCTAACCTCCGCAAAAACGCGCTGCTGGCAGAGCCGATTTTTACCCCTGCGGCTAAAAATGATGTAGGTCACGATGAGGATATTCCGTTTGAGAAAATGCAGGAATTAATCGGAGCTGATCTGGCGCTTGAGCTGCAGGAAAAGAGCTTAAAGCTGTTCGCTTTTGCTAGAGAGTATTGTGCTGAGCGGGGGATCATTCTTGCGGACTGCAAATTCGAATTCGGCTTGTTGGACGGCAAGGTGATTCTGATCGATGAGATTTTTACACCGGATGCTTCCCGCTTCTGGGCTAAGGATAAATACGCGCTTGATATTGAAATTGATAGTATGGATAAAGAGCCTGTTCGTACGTATCTATCTGCATCTGCCTGGGATAAGAATAGTAAACCTGATCCGCTCCCAACTGAAGTAGTAGAAGAAACTACACGGCGTTATCTGGACATTTATCATCGTCTTACTGGCAAGTCTTTATAGTTCAACATAGTGTGTGCACTCATGGGAATAAATTCAGTATATATTTTTGAAGCTAAATGTACTCATTGTAGAATTTCAGTTTCAGAGGGTATGCTCATTAAAATTTAGGAGGAACTACAAGCATATGTTAAAAGCGACGGTATATGTCACCATAAAGAAAAGCGTTCTTGATCCACAAGGGGTAGCAGTACAAGGAGCACTTCATTCGGTAGGCTTCCAAGAAGTTGAAAGCTTGCGTATCGGGAAATATATGGAGCTGACTTTGGATACGGATAACCGTGCTGAAGCGGAAGTGCGTCTCAAGGAAATGTGCGAAAAGCTACTTGCCAACACGGTGATCGAGGATTACCGCTACGAATTGGAGGACTAAACGACATGAAATTTGCTGTACTTGTCTTCCCAGGCTCCAACTGTGATATTGATTGCTACAAGGCGGTAGAGGACAGTCTCGGCGAACCAGTCGACTATGTGTGGCATACAGCGACGGATTTGTCGGCGTATGATTGCATTTTGGTTCCAGGCGGATTCTCATATGGTGATTACCTGCGCTGTGGCGCGATTTCCAGATTTGCTCCTGTTATGGCGGAAGTTGCTAAAGCAGCAGAGCAAGGGAAATACGTGCTGGGCATTTGCAATGGGTTCCAAATTCTTACTGAGGCTGGTTTGCTGCCAGGTGCGCTTCGCCGCAACATGTCGATGAAGTTCCGCTGTCACGATACAGTGCTTAAGGTTGTTAATAATGAAACCCCATTTACTATTGACTATGCTAAAGATGAAGAAATCATCATCCCAATCGCACACGGTGAAGGAAACTACTATTGTGATGACGAGACTTTGGCAGAGCTGAAAGCTAACAATCAGATCGTGTTTACCTATAGCGATAATCCTAACGGCTCCGTAGCCGATATTGCGGGTGTTAGTAACGTACAAGGGAATGTGGTTGGCATGATGCCTCACCCTGAGCGCGCGGCTAATAGTTTACTTGGTTCAGAAGACGGCAAAAGAATGTTTACATCCATACTGAAGACTTGGAGGGATCGTCATGACGCAGCAAGTATCCGTTAAGGAACCGACCGCAGAACAGATTGCGGAGCAGAAAATTTACAGCCAGTTCGGTGTGTCGGACAGCGAATATGAGCTGATCAAGTCTTTTATGGGACGTTTGCCGAACTACACTGAAATCGGCGTATTCAGCGTAATGTGGTCCGAGCACTGTGCCTATAAGAACTCCAAACCACTCCTGAAACGTTTCCCAATTTCCGGACCACGTGTCCTGATGGGACCTGGCGAGGGCGCAGGGATTGTAGATATCGGTGACAACCAAGCGGTTGTTTTCAAAATCGAAAGTCATAACCATCCTTCAGCGGTAGAACCTTTCCAAGGTGCGGCAACGGGTGTCGGCGGGATTATCCGTGATATTTTCTCCATGGGCTCCAGACCTATCGCAATCCTCAATTCACTACGTTTCGGGAAGCTGGAAAGTGATCGAGTAAAATATTTGTTCGAACATGTTGTGTCTGGTATTGCTGGTTATGGTAACTGTATCGGGATTCCCACTGTTGGCGGCGAAATCATGTTTGATGATAGCTATGATGGCAATCCGCTAGTTAACGCAATGTGTGTGGGTCTGATTGATCATGACAAAATCCAACGTGGTGTAGCTAAGGGTGTTGGCAACCCAGTCTTCTATGTAGGTCCTCCTACAGGTCGTGATGGAATTCATGGTGCTACTTTTGCATCGGTAGAGCTTAGTGAGGAATCAGAAGCTAAACGTACCGCTGTACAAGTCGGCGATCCATTTATGGAAAAGCTCGTTATGGAATCTTGTCTAGAACTGATCGACAGCGGCATCGTTATCGGGATTCAGGATATGGGCGCAGCAGGTCTTACATGCTCTAGTGCGGAGATGGCAAGTAAAGCAGGCAATGGTCTGGAACTGTATCTTGATCAGGTGCCACAACGTGAAGAGGGCATGACGCCTTACGAAATGATGCTTTCAGAATCACAAGAACGGATGTTGTTCGTCGTTGAGCCGAAGGATGAGGCCCAGGCACAAGAGATTTTTGACCGCTGGGGTGTTATCTGCTGTAAAGTCGGTAAAGTTACGGATGATGGCCGCTTGAAATTGTATCATCACGGCGAGGTTGTTGGTGACATGCCAGTAACGGCGCTCGTGGATGAGTGTCCAGTATATAACAAACCTTCTGAGGTTCCTGCTTATTATATTGCGAATGAAAAGGTAGATACTCTTCGTTACGAGGAAGTTACGGATCTGGGCGGTGCATTGCGTACAGTACTTGGATCACCAACCGTAGCAAGTAAAGCATGGGTATACAATCAATACGATTACATGGTGCGGACGAGCACAGCTGTACGTCCTGGATCTGACGCGGCTGTAGTTACCATTCATGGTACTCGTAAAGCACTTGCAATGACTACAGACTGTAATGGCCGTTATGTTCATCTTGATCCTGAAGTGGGCGGACGTATTGCAGTCAGCGAAGCGGCACGCAACATCGTTTGTTCCGGTGCTGAACCGCTGGCTATTACGGATAATCTGAACTTCGGAAATCCTGAGAAGCCTGATGTGTTCTGGCAAATGGAGCGTGCGGTTGATGGTATGGCCGAAGCTTGTCGTGTGCTGGATACTCCGGTTATCGGTGGTAATGTCAGTCTTTATAACGAAAATACTACGGGCTCCATCTATCCAACGCCGGTTGTCGGCATGGTTGGTTTAGTAGCGGACACGGATCATATTACGACTCAGGGATTCAAGCAAGAAGGCGATTCCATCCTTCTGCTGGGAGTGACCAAGGCTGAGCTGGGCGGCAGTGAATTCCAATATGCTGTTCATGGTGTGACCGAAGGTCGTCCTCCGGCTTTGGATTTGGCTACTGAGAAAAAACTGCTGAACGCAGTCCTTACCTCAATTCGTGGCGGTCTGGTGCGTTCCGCGCATGACTTGTCCGAAGGTGGACTTGCCGTAGCGCTTGCAGAGAGCTGTATCAGCGGCGGAATCGGAGCAAACGTTGAGCTTTCAGCTAACGGTCTTAGATCTGATGTAGTATTGTTCAGCGAAAGCCAATCACGCATTGTACTGACAGCAGCTCCTGAACGTGCGGAAGAGCTGAAAGCAGCGATTGCAGCCAGCGGTGTTCCAGTGGAGATCATCGGAACTGTAGGTGGAGACAGACTGCGCGTAAATCTGGACGGCGTGTCCGCACTAGATGAAGCTGTAGCAGAATTGAAATTCGTTTGGGAGGATGCTATTCCATGTCTTATGAAATAAAGACCGGGAAAGAGCAGGAGACTCCTATCCTGTGGACTGGTGACTTTTACAATGAAGGAACGGGCTCGGGAGATATTTTTGACACATTAAAAGAAGAATGCGGCGTTTTCGGGGTCTTCGGACACCCGGAAGCGGCGTCCATGTCTTATTACGGCTTACACGCCTTACAACACCGTGGGGAAGAAAGTGCGGGAATCTGCGTAGCAGACGGTCGCGATTTCAACTATCACCGCGGGATGGGGTTAGTAAAAGAAGTATTCGACAAGGACAAAATTGCCTCATTGGTTGGAGACATGTCCATTGGGCATGTACGTTATTCCACCAGTGGGGACAGCCGCTTAACCAATGCGCAGCCACTGGTATTTAAATATCGTGACGGCGATTTGGCGATTGCTACGAACGGAAACATAGTAAATGAACCGTTGATTCGCAAACAGCTAGAGCAAAGCGGATCGATCTTTCAAACTACGAGTGATACAGAAGTGCTGGCGCATCTGATTGCCCGTTCGCCAAAGGATTTTGTTGAAGCGGCAAAAGATGCGCTGCAGCAGCTCGTTGGCGGGTTTGCTTTTCTGCTTATGACAAATGACAAGCTGATTGTCGCTTCAGATTCCCATGGCTTGCGTCCGCTAGTGATGGGACGGATTGGTGAAGCTTATATTTTTGCTTCCGAGTCCTGCGCATTAGAGGTCATTGGGGCACAGCTGGTTCGAGATATTGAGCCGGGCGAACTGCTAGTCCTCGACAAAAACGGCCTCTTAGAGGACCGTTTTACCGAACCCAAACGTAAAGCGCTGTGCGCGATGGAGTATATTTACTTCTCCCGCCCAGACAGTGATATGAACGGCTCTAACCTGCACTCCGCCCGTAAGCGGATGGGTAGCCGCATGGCACTGGAAGCTTTTGTCGATGCTGATCTCGTAACCGGTGTGCCGGATTCCAGTATTTCAGCAGCCATCGGGTATGCCGAGCAAACGGGAATTCCTTATGAGCTTGGGCTCATTAAGAATAAGTACACTGGACGGACCTTCATCCAGCCGAGTCAAGAACTGCGTGAACAAGGTGTGAAAATGAAGCTGAGCGCCGTGCGCAGCGTAGTTGATGGCAAACGTGTCGTTATGATCGATGATTCTATCGTTCGTGGCACGACCTCACGCCGAATCGTCAATCTGCTTCGGGAAGCGGGAGCTGTTGAAGTGCATGTGCGGATTACTTCGCCACCGTTCAAGAATCCTTGCTTCTACGGCATTGATACACCAGACCGCCGCGACCTCATCGCGTCCTACAAGACCATTGAGGAAATGTGCGAAGAGATCAACGCCGATTCCTTGGCATTTTTGTCGCCGGAAGGCTTAATCTCTTCCATTGGTGGACACAACAAAGATGACTATAAAGGCGGACTTTGTCTTTCTTGCTTTGATAATGATTACCCGACGCAGGTTGATTTTGGCGGGGCAGAGAAAGATGGCTGCTCGTGTTGACATCCCCCTAAGTCCCCCTTTCAAAGGGGGATTCCGAAGGGCTCTGCCCTCCGGCCACCCGAAAGCTCGGCGGTAGGAGTTGGGTTATAACTTGCTAAGAAGACTTGGGTACGAGTGCTCGCTTTGTCCCTGTGTGCTGCGCACGGACGGGACACGCTTTACGGCGCTTCGCCCCCCGGCTGCATCCGCCGCCGGGACTGGCTCGCCAAGCTTCCCTCTGTTTGCTTCGCAAATACGAGGGCCGCTTGTCTCGCTAAGGTGGCGCTCGGTTGCACCCTAAGCGCCAAGAGCAGCTCCCCAAGCTCGTCCCTGTTTGCTACGCAAATGCGCTACTCGCTTGTTTCGCTAGAAGAGGTTGCATGGCGCAGCTCATGCACCGAGGTCTTGAGGTCCGTATGCAAGGCGCGCACTGCGGCTTGCAGTAGGGACAAACCGGTGGTTGGAGGGAGTTATGGAGAGGAAGTTTGGAACTGTAGAAGCGTTAGCGTTCGCCTTTATGCTCGAATTTCTACCGCTCAGCGGTAAAAAATTCAAAGGAATTCGAGCATAACAGCGATCGGAAGTCCAAACATTCCTCGCAGTAACTCCCCTACAACCACCCAAAAGCCGAATGCGCCCAAACGCGCTCTAAACTATTAAAAGATGAGGTGTCCAATAGTGTCGGAAGCTTATAAAAACGCCGGAGTGGATATTGCGGCTGGTAATGAAGCGGTAGAACGCATGAAAAAGCACGTAAAACGTACTTACCGTCCAGAAGTAATGACGGATCTTGGTGGGTTCGGAGCACTGTTTGGCCTCAATAAAGATAAATATGAAGAGCCAGTGCTTGTATCGGGAACTGATGGTGTAGGCACAAAGCTCAAAATCGCATTCGCGGCGGATCGCCATGACACGATTGGCATCGACGCTGTAGCTATGTGCGTGAACGACATTGTAGTGCAAGGTGCAGAGCCACTCTTTTTCCTCGACTATCTGGCTTGCGACAAAGTGGTGCCGGAGAAAATCGAAGCTATCGTAGCTGGAATCGCTGAAGGCTGTCACCAAGCGGGTTGTGCACTGATTGGCGGCGAAACGGCTGAGATGCCGGGTATGTATTCAGCAGGTGAATATGATATCGCTGGATTCACAGTGGGCGTAGCTGACAAAGCGAAGCTGGTAACAGGCGCTAACATCGCTGCTGGAGACACAGTGATTGGTCTGGCTTCCAGTGGTGTGCACAGCAATGGTTTCTCGCTGGTGCGTAAGCTTTTGCTTGAGCAAGAGGGTTATGGTCTGAAAGACGTGCTTCCTGAGCTTGGCGCTCCGCTGGCGGATGTACTCCTTGCACCAACTAAGATTTATGTGAAGCCTTTGCTGGCACTGCTGGAGCAGCTTCCGGTAAAAGGTATGGCTCACATTACGGGTGGCGGATTCATCGAGAATATCCCACGCGTATTGCCTGATAATGTAGACGTGGAGATCAATTACGGATCATGGCCGATTCTGCCAATCTTCGGATTGATGCAGGACAAAGGAAACGTGAGCAACCGTGATATGTTCACTACTTTTAATATGGGAATTGGTCTTGTTCTGGTAGTTAGCGCTGCTGATGGAGAACGCGCTCTTGAACTGCTTAAAGCTAGCGGAGAAGAGGCGTATATCATTGGTAAAGTAACAGAAGGGGAACGCAAAGTAACCTTTACTGGAGCTGAAGTGTGATGCAATCAAGTCGAATCGCTGTTTTTGCTTCGGGGCAGGGCAGCAATTTTGCAGCACTGATCGAGGCACAGAGAGCAGGCTTGCTTGGAGACGGCAGGATTGAATTGCTTGTCTCTGACAAGCCGGAAGCGCCTGTAGCACAACGTGCGGAGGATGCGGGAATTCCCACCCTCCTGCTGCGGCCAAAAGACTTCGCCAGCCGTGAGCTCTACGAAGCAGAGATTGTCGCAGAGCTTCAGCGGCGGGAAATCGGGCTGGTTGTGCTGGCAGGGTATATGCGCCTCATTACACCAGTGCTTTTAACGCCGTATGCGGGTCGGATTATTAACATTCACCCATCGCTGCTGCCTGCTTTTGCTGGAAAGGATGCGATCGGACAAGCGCTGGATTATGGCGTGAAGCTGACGGGAGTCACTGTGCATTTTGTCGATGGAGGTATGGATACCGGGCCAGTTATTGCTCAGCGTAGCGTAGTTGTGTTGGATAACGACACGGCGGATTCATTGGCGGAACGGATTCATAAGGTTGAGTATGAGTTGTATCCTGAAGTGGTTGGCGCTTTCGCCAGCGGGAAAGTGGAACTGAGTGGAAGAAAGACGATTATCCGCGAAAAGTAAGCCACACTGTAGCCATTCGAAGTTTTGGATCGACATTTGGTGACAGGCGGAGAGATTTCAGGGTATTTCTCGGGAAATATTGCATAAGCGGCATTATGTGTCGTGTAGTAGGTAATAGAGTCAGATTCTTTCTTATAGTAATTTCCCAAGCTTTTAGATGTCATCACATTAAATCGCACGTACAACCCGAAGGAGGACTATTCAAAGTGAGTATCAAAAGAGCGCTAGTTAGCGTATCGGATAAACAAGGTATCGTGGATTTTTGCCGCGAGTTGTCTGCATTAGGCGTAGAGATTATTTCCACAGGTGGAACAAGCACGCTTTTGGCTAAGGAAGGTGTTCCAGTCATCGGTATTTCCGATGTTACAGGATTCCCGGAAATCATGGATGGACGTGTCAAAACCTTGCACCCGGCTGTACACAGCGGATTGCTAGCGGTTCGTGACAATGAGGAACACACGCGTCAAATGAAAGAGCTTGGTCTGGACTACATTGATCTGGTAGTAGTAAATCTGTATCCGTTCGCGGAAACCATTGCTAAACCGGATGTATCGTATGAAGAAGCCATCGAGAATATCGATATCGGCGGACCGACGATGCTGCGTTCTGCGGCGAAGAACCATGCTTTTGTAAGTGTAGTGGTAGATGCTAACGACTATGCTACAGTGCTTGAAGAGGTTCGCGCAGGTGGAGATACAACGCTGGAAACACGCAAACGTCTTGCGGCAAAAGTGTTCCGTCATACGGCGGCTTACGATGCCTTAATTTCCGATTATTTGGCTAATGTTACTGGCGAACCGCTTCCTGAGCGCTACACCGTGACTTATGAGAAAATTCAGGATCTGCGCTATGGCGAGAATCCACATCAAAAAGCGGCATTCTATCGCAAGCCTTTGGCTGCGGGGGATACTCTTACAGCAGCTGAGCAATTGCATGGCAAAGAATTATCCTACAACAATATCAACGATGCTAACGCAGCGCTGCAAATCGTGAAAGAATTTGAAGAACCTGCTGTCGTAGCCATTAAACATATGAATCCTTGTGGTGTAGGTGTCGGTGAAAGTGTATACGAAGCTTATCAAAAAGCTTACAACGCAGACCCAACCTCTATCTTTGGCGGAATAGTAGCCGCTAACCGGATTATCGACGCGGACACTGCTAATCTGCTGAAAGAGATTTTCCTCGAAATCGTATTGGCGCCAGGCTTTACGGAAGAAGCACTGGAAATCCTTACGAAGAAAAAGAACCTGCGTCTGCTCAAAATCGGCAATCTCAGCACGGCTAGCGCGCGTAAGAGCAGCTTCGTAGTTACCTCTATTGATGGAGGAATGGTTGTGCAGGAGAGCGATGTGCATTCTGTGAACCCGGATGATCTGCAAGTTGTTACGGACCGTAAGCCAACCGAAGAAGAATTGAAACAGCTGTTGTTCGGCTGGAAGGTAGTTAAGCATGTGAAGTCTAATGCGATTGTATTAGCTGCGGATGATATGACAGTTGGCGTAGGTGCAGGACAAATGAACCGCGTTGGCGCAGCTAAAATTGCAATTGAACAAGCTGGCGAGAAGTCCAAAGGATCAGTCCTTGCCTCTGACGCCTTCTTCCCAATGGGAGATACGCTTGAAATGGCAGCCAAAGCAGGCATTACCGCAGTTATTCAGCCAGGCGGCTCCATTAAAGACGAAGAATCGATCAAGGTCGCGAATGAGTATGGAATTGCTATGGTCTTCACAGGCGTCCGTCATTTCAAACACTAGAACGCTGGGAGGATTTTATTCTAATGGATATTTTAGTGGTTGGCGGCGGCGGCCGGGAGCATGCGATTATTTGGAGCCTGTCCCAAAGCCCCAAGGTTGGTAAAATCTATTGCGCACCCGGCAACGCCGGGATCGCGCAGCTAGCAGAATGTGTGCCTATCGGTGTGTTTGAGTTCGACCGTCTGACGGCTTTTGCAAAAGAGAAGGAAGTTGGCCTTGTCGTAATCGGACCGGATGATCCGTTAGCAGGGGGCATTGTGGATGCTTTTGAAGCACAGGCTATTCCTGTGTTTGGTCCGCGCAAGAATGCAGCTGAGATCGAAGGCAGCAAAACCTTTATGAAGGATCTTTTGCACAAATATAATATTCCGACAGCAGCCTATGAAAAATTTGATGACTATGAAGCTGCATTGGCTTACTTACGCGAGCAACCGCTGCCGATCGTAATCAAGGCAGATGGGCTTGCCGCAGGAAAAGGCGTGACCGTTGCCTATTCACGGGAAGAGGCCGAGCAGGCACTAGCTGATATTATGGTAACCAAAGTGTTTGGTGAAGCTGGCGCTCAGGTTGTCATTGAAGAGTTCCTGGCGGGTCAGGAAATGTCGATTTTGGCTTTTGTTGATGGAGAGACAGTGCGTCCGATGGCTGCCGCTCAAGATCATAAGCCCGCTTACGATGGAGATAAAGGTCCTAATACCGGTGGAATGGGCACCTATTCGCCTCTGCCGCATATCGACGAGGCGATTATCCAAGAAGCGATTGAGACCATCATTAAGCCAACAGCAAAGGCTATGGTAGCTGAAGGCCGTTCGTTTAGCGGCGTTTTGTTCGCAGGGCTGATGATTTCTCCAGAAGGTAAACCAAAGACCATCGAATTTAATGCCCGGTTTGGGGATCCGGAGACACAGGTCGTGCTGCCTAGATTGAAGAGCGACTTGTTAGAAATCTTTTTGGCAGTAACCGAGGGCAGACTTGCGGATATCGATATTGAGTGGAGCGACGAAGCAGCGGTGTGCGTGGTTCTCGCTTCTGGAGGATATCCAGGCTATTATCCTAAAGGAGTGCCGATTGAAGGGCTTGAGGACAGCCAAGGAGGGCTGATCTTTCATGCCGGTACAGCACGGGGGGCAGATGGCAGCTGGGTAACGAACGGCGGACGGGTCTTAGGCGTGGTAGGCCTGGGTGCTACGATTGCCGAAGCTCGTTCAGCGGCCTATGCTAGGGCTGAAGGAATCTCTTTTTCCGGGAAACAGAATCGCAGCGACATCGCTATGAAGGCTCTGGTATAAGGATAAAGCACTGTATCTAGCAATTTTTTGCGCTTTAAGTCCTAAAAAAGGACTGACAAGTGATAGAAGAAGTGCTATAATACTACACGTACGGGGGAAAATGTGCGGATATATACAGATAAGGGCCTTTCCGATCATGGGAAGGCCCTTTTAAATCGGAGTCCTTCAGACTTTGTGCAGTAACCTTATAAAGGATGCCTCGTGCCTGAAAATGTTGATACTTATAGTGCATACTAGCGATACGCTTATGGCGAATGGCTACTCACAGATTTAAGGGGGAATTCGTTTTGAGTAAGATTGGAAGAAATGATATGTGTCCTTGCGGAAGCGGGAAAAAATATAAGAAATGCTGCCTAGGGAAAGAAACTTCTGCTGTGGAATCCATCATGCGACTGGTAACAACGGAAGAATCCGCTGCTACTGTGGCTGTGGCCGACAAACCAGAAGCGGCAGCCATTTCTGAAGCTAAACTTACCCTAACTACGCTCAAAAAAAAGGTGTCACGTGATCTGAAATGGGAGCATCCAGCACATGAACAATTGGCTATGCACCTTATTGAGACCATGAGAGACAGCTATGACCGGGAGCTAATCTGGGAAGGTCTGGTTCTATGGAATGGTTATTCCCGTCACATCAAGCCTGCAGTGAAGAAAATGGGCTCCTTCTGCGCGGCTATCGAATTTATCTTGTCTGAGGAATATGGTTTCCTTCAAACTCAAGCTGATCTAGCGATCAAACATGAGGTTACTGCACCTACCATCTCCAGAAAAGTTAAAGAGATGCTTAATTATATCGAACAGTATGGCATGGGCGGGGCAGAGGAAGAATTACTTTTGCTCAACGTTTCAGGCACTCCGAAGGATCAGGAACAGGCTTTGCTGCAAAAAGCAATGGAAACTAAAGCATCCAATCGTCGGATCCAGCTAGCAGAAGCGGCATTGGAAGTTTATCCGGACAGTCCGGACGCCTATCTCATTTTGGCTGAGGAAGCCGAGAATGAAGCAGATGCCCGTGCTTATCTGAAAGCAGGGATGGAAGCGGGTGCGCGTGAGCTTGGAGAAGCTTTTTTCACTGAGAACAAAGGACATTTCTGGGGTCTTTACGAGACACGTTCGTACATTCGAATCTGCAAAAGCTACGCTGACTCCTGCTGGTTTAGCGGAAATGCAGAAGAAGCACAAAAGACGTTGGAGCACATTCTAGAATTGAACCCAGAAGATAACACAGGTGCGCGTTACCTTCTAACGGCAACGTACCTTTACACCAATAAGCTTAAGAAGACCGAGAAGGTACTGGAGAAGTTCGGCAAGGATGCAGCAGCAACAGTAGCATATGACCGTATGGTTTTAGAATATAAGAAGAACGGGATTACTTCCCAGCTCAAAATGCTCTACCGCGTGGCGAAGAATGTGAACAAGCATGTGCCGGATTATCTGTTAGGTATCAAAAGATTGCCGCATAACCTGCCTGATTTTGTAGGCGTGGGTGACGCTAACGAGGCTATCGAATATGTTATTGTACATTCACGTTTGTGGACAAGCTTACCAGACCTGGTGAAGTGGATGCTGAAGCAACAGGACTAGTAGGTTTCATAGCGTAGGGATAGCAAATATTAGTAAGAGACTATAGGGTTCCTTTAGTCTCTTTTTCTTTATCACTGATTAGGATGCTTGAAAAAATGTCCTCGGGAGAGTATGTTACAAGAAGTAGAATAACAGATAGATAGTGAGGCGAGAGGGTTATGAGAGAAGAGGAAGACCGAATCGTAGGAATGGAAGATATTGTGCGGGCTCATCACGTACTGCGTGAAGTCATAATCCGGACACCTCTACAACGTGATGCTGTGCTGTCAGCCAAGTATGATTGTGATGTGTATTTGAAGCGCGAGGATTTGCAGATTGTACGTTCTTTCAAAATCCGCGGAGCTTATAATATGATTCGTAGTTTGTCAGCAGAAGATAGAGCAAAAGGCATTGTCTGTGCAAGTGCGGGCAACCATGCACAAGGCGTAGCCTATTCCTGTAAGGCGCTTGGAATTAAAGGCAAGGTCTATATGCCAAGCACTACGCCTAACCAGAAGGTTAAGCAGGTACGGCGGTTCGGTGGTGAGTTTGTTGAGGTCATTCTGAAGGGCGATACCTTTGATGACGCTTATGATGAAGCACTGCAAGCTTGTATAGATCATGGGATGACGCTGATCCATCCCTTTGATGAGCCACGAATCATTGCGGGCAACGGCACCATTGCAATGGAAGTGATGGAGAGTCTGGACAACCCTGCAGACTTTATGTTCGTAACCATTGGTGGAGGCGGCCTGGCAGCGGGCATAGCCACCTATGTGAAGACAGTTAGTCCTTCTACCAAGTTGATTGGTGTGGAGCCACTCGGAGCCGCTTCTATGACGGAAGCGATCAAGCTTGGAGAAGTGGTTACTCTGAAGGAAATTAATAAGTTCGTGGACGGAGCGGCTGTAAAACGTGTTGGTGGCCTGACATATGATATTTGCTCCCGTCATCTGGATGACATCGTAATGGTGCCTGAAGGTAAAGCTTGTACCACGATTCTGGAACTATATAACGAGAATGCCATAGTGGTTGAGCCAGCAGGTTCGCTGCCTATCGCAGCGCTTGATCAATATCGTGATCAAATCCGCGGCAAAACAGTTGTCTGTATCATAAGCGGCGGCAACAACGATATTGACCGGATGCAGGAGATCAAAGAGCGTTCATTGATTTATGAAGGCTTAAAACACTATTTCATGGTGAACTTCCCGCAACGGGCAGGTGCGCTGCGTGAGTTCTTGGGAGAAATCCTTGGACCTCACGATGATATTACCCGTTTCGAGTATATCAAGAAGCATGATAAAGAAAATGGTCCCGCGCTTGTGGGCATTGAATTATTGTCAACGGATGCCTACGAACCTCTCATCGAACGGATGCAGCAGAAGGGCGTCGATTATGTAGAGATCAATAAGGATTCTAATCTCTTTAACATCCTTATTTAATTCGCATCCACTTCATAATCACGTTAATGAACATAAACAAGCCCGTCCCTATTCATTTCAGGGACGGGCTTTTGTGATTTCTTTATTAGAGAGGTAACGAAGTCTTACGATATTGCTCGACCTCATCGGTCAATTTGTAGCTATTGTCTTTCATTAATTTCATGAAGCTATCCAGCTTTTGTAGAAATGGGCTGCTGTCATTATTTTTGGTCAGAATACTGGAGTAAGCCTTTTGCGCCTCCAAATCCATTTCCAGATTGTCATAATGGAAGAGAGGAGTGTTATTCTGGCCGTAAAACGTATTATTCACATACATAGTGTACAAGGCTTTTACAGCAGAAATTCGGTTTGACTTTGGATGATTTTGAATGAATTGCTCTTGAGATAAAGCTCTGGCTGCAACCTCAGTCCAGGCGATAACTAGCCCGTTGTCCTTGGAAGAGGGCAGGTCCGATTCGGTGGCCATAATGGTAATATAAGCGCTGATATCATTGGTAACGTATAGCTTGTACTTGCGGTAAGCCCCATAATCGATCACCGGGAAAAAAGTACCCTCTGCTGTCTCCAGCTTATATCCGCTTTCGCTGGCACTTTTAAGCAGTGTACGCAGCTGGAGATCATCAGTAATAGCGGCAAGAGACGACATGCTGGCGCCTGCTTTATAAATGGCGGTGAGCTTCCGCTGGACAGTGCTGGTACTGAATTTACTTTCCCAGGCTTGCAGCGCAGCTTTATGCAGATTCTCAAGCTTCAGGGTCATCATTGTTGCACGATATGACCCTACCGCATACATATTGGAGTTCAAATATTTTATGGCTTCGGGTAACTTGTCAGAGGTAGATAACAGCGGTAATGCAGCTTTATAGACA
Organism: Paenibacillus sp. FSL H7-0735; assembly: GCF_038008505.1. Lineage (NCBI taxonomy): Bacteria > Bacillati > Bacillota > Bacilli > Caryophanales > Paenibacillaceae > Paenibacillus > Paenibacillus sp. FSL H7-0735. The sequence continues at coordinate 819,431 of NZ_JBBOZH010000001.1, forward strand.
GCCTCTGCATGATTATTGCTAGCTGCTTGAGGAATTGCCTTAGTGCCTTCCCCAGGAGGGCTGGTAGCACCTTCGGCGTGAATAGCACTGGGTACTATGCCTAGCCCTAAGGCTATAGCTAGAACGGAGTAGAGAATATAATGTTTCTTAATCATGGAAGTTTCCCCCTATCTATCGGATGGAATAAAGTTTTCAGCCTAGATATTTATTTTTTAAAAAATATAAACTTAAGTCCCAACCCCCCAATGATGCACAGAATTAAGCTTACCCACGGGGATATTGTAATGACCGGAAATAACCGATCGAGGAACATGCCGATAAATACAGCAGCTACTGCGATGCCAATATAGATTCCAAGGCTTTTTATATCAAAAGGCTTGGCACTTGGTGCATCGCTTTCCGACAAGGAAGACATCCATTTCATAATCAGTTCAATTAAGATAATGGAGCCTACTCCCACAGCGAGCAGGGTGAAAAGGCTGATCTGTCCGAACATTCCAGGTGAATCGTCAGTCCATTGGAAGAAGAGTCCACCGATTGCTAATATCCCAAAAAGACAGGTCAGAGCTGCGCAGGGAATCATCAAGTAATAGTTCCATTTACTGCGCACCGGGCGCCCGGGAACACTGTCTATGATTTCTTTAAAATAATCGTGCGGATTCTCGCCGAATACTTGCTTGGCATTTTTCCCTTTACGTTGTTCCTTCAACAGCAGCTTGGCCGCATCCAGCAAAAGTTCTTCTCCGCGCAGGGTGTCAATTCGACTGGCCCGCATTGCAAGGATCATATCTTCTAAATAGGAGCGATTGAAGGGCGTCAACTGCTCACGCAGGGCGTTATTTTCCTTAATCATATCTTTCACTTTCATAATTTGGATGTAAACCTCCAGTGTTGTTAATCGGTATAGTCTTTAACCTAGAGTATACGTTTGCATGACAGGTCTACGCAAGGACAACCATTTCTATGGCGATATGCATAATCCTTTTAGAAGAGTGAACACTGATAATGTTGTTGCTTGATCAATATAGCATTGGGAAAGGTTGGGAGCTTTATGGAACATGAGAACAAGAAAGAACAGGGAAGATCCATGGGCAACGGTTTCGAGCCTACGCCCAATAATTCAATGGGGGATTGGGGCGGCTCCGATGGATTCAGCATGTGGGATTCCGCAGAAGATGCTCCCGAGGGCTTGCTTAAGGATTGGGAAGGCAGCCATGAAACCCATGAGATGTTTAACGACAGCTACGATTGATTAACAACCCTGGCCATTCATCTCGAAAAAACAACAGAGCAGCTATCCTCCGATCTGGGGATCGCTGCTCTTTGTTTTTTGGTGGGGTTCAGACCCAAACCCAAACCCAAACCCAAACCCAAACCCAAACCCAAACCCAAACCCAAACCCAAACCCAAACCCAAACCCAAACCTCAAGCCCCCCAGACCCCCGGTTGTCGTAGCATCCACCATCTTTCGGACTCAGATGACGTTATTAGCCAAATTATCGCCTTTTCAGCACAGTTTCGGACTCCAGTGACGCTATTGCTCGAAAAGAAGCTCGTATTTGCTGTTTTACAGGGTGATAGCGACTATGGGGTCCGATAGAATTCAAAAAGTGTGCTAAATCTGCGAATAGGGTTTTCTGAGTCCTATAGAGCTGCTGAATCCGATGGATTCAGCAGCGGGATTTCCGCGGAAGATACCCCCGAGGGCTTGCTTAAGGATTGGGAAGGCAGCCATGAAACCCATGAGATGTTTAACGACAGCTACGATTGATTAACAACCCTGGTCATTCATCTCGAAAAAACAACAGAGCAGCTATCCTCCGATCTGGGGATCGCTGCTCTTTGTTTTTGGTGGGGTTCTCATACCCAAAGCCAAAGCCAAACCCAAGCACCCCCGGAACCCGGGAATCCCAGAGCTCCCAGAGCCCCCGATTGTCTTAGATTCATCATCTTTCGGACTCAGATGACGTTATTAGCCAAATTATCGCCTTTTCAGCACAGTTTCGGACCCCAGTGACGCTATTGCTCGAAAAGAAGCTCGTATTTGCTGTTTTTCAGGGTGATAGCGACTATGGGGTCCGATAGAATTCAAAAGGTGTGCTAAATCTGCGAATAGGGTCTTCTGAGTCCGAAGGAGCTGCTGAGTCCGAAGGAGCCGCTGAGTCCGATGAAGCTACTGAGTTCGATGGAGCCACTGAGTCCGAAGGAGCTACTGAATCGCGATTATTAACTAATCCAACAAAGGTTGGCGTTTAGAGGTTTAAGAGGTAGGTTCCAATCCACTCGACGTGTGCGCCCCAGAGTCATGTTCATATCTTGCAGAACACCCTGTTTGTCGTGCAGACTCTAATGCCCAATACTCCGTGCGTTTATTAAGAATTGTTCCCTTGCTGTTGACAATATGAACGAAATCTTTATAATTAGATTATAATTCATACTAAGTTAATCGGAATTCTAATAAATTAAAATAAATTAAATTATAAATATAATTATAGGAGGATGCGGCAATGGAACGGAATATTGTAATCCGGCATAACGGAGAAGAATTGACGGCGAGCATACATTACCCGAACAAAGAGAAGGGAACCTCTTCGCGTTGCAAGGATAGACTGCCATTAGCCGTGATCTGCCACGGATTTGTGGGGAATCGGATTGGTGTAGACCGGATTTTTGTGAAGGCGGCTCGTGAGCTGGCACAAGAGGGATATATGGTTATTCGTTTTGATTATGCGGGCTGCGGCGAGAGCAGCGGGAATTATGGCGGTGAAGACATGGAATCGATGATCGCTCAGACTAGAGCAGTGCTGGATTACGGAATTAGCTCTGCTGATGTGGACCCACAGCGGGTGACGCTGATTGGCCATAGCCTCGGTGGCGCGGTGGCGCTGCTGACAAGTATTCGCGATCGCCGCGTGAAGAATCTCGTGTTATGGGCCTCTGTGGGTTATCCTTTCAATGATATTGTGAAAATTGTAGGGCGGGAGGCTTATGATCGTGCTGTGAAGAATGGATCAGCCGATTATGTGGGCTACTCGTTTACGCCGGTATATTTTAATTCTTTGGCGGCTTTTCAGCCCTTCCAAGAAGCGAGCAAATTTAGCGGCGATGTACTCGTCATTCATGGCACCTCTGATGATGTCATTCCGGTGGATTACGCTTTTCTTTACCAGAAGCTGTTCTGGACACGTCCCGAAGGACGTTGCGATAAAGAGATCATTTTTCAAGGGGATCACACCTTTTCTTCTGGACCGGCGCAGCAGCAGCTGTTTAAGCGGACTATAGATTGGATGAATGAACAAGAGCATCTGCAGACAGAGTGGCAGAATTGGATGATTTAGGAGAAGGTTTTTATTCGCATTAACTTGCAATAAGCGGTAAAATAAAGATGCACACCATATACTGGGTTATGGAGGTTGGCATCCTATGAAATTACCGTCATTTTTTATTGCGCACGGTTCTCCGCTCCTCGCACTGGAGGATAACGAGTATACCCGTTTTCTGGAGCGGCTTGGTCAAGAACTTGAAGCGCCACGCGGTATAGTAGTTTTCTCAGCGCATTGGGATAGCCCTGAACAGCTACTTACCGTTGATGAACTGCACGAGACACAGCATGACTTCTACGGATTCCCTGAAGAAGTTTACACGCTGACCTATCCGGCCCCGGGCGATCCGGCCCTAACAAGACGGATTTCTGAGCTCTTCAAGGATAACAATCTATCACATCAGCCCGTTCTGGGGCGAGGACTCGATCATGGAGTCTGGGTGATACTGAAAAAAATGTTCCCCAACGCCGACATTCCGGTAGTTGCTTTATCCGTCGATTCCCTGCGCTCTCCCAAGGAGCAGTACAATATCGGGCGGATGTTAGCGCCGCTTCGTGACGAAGGCATACTGCTGATTGGAAGCGGTGGACTTGTTCACAATTTGCGGATGCTAAGTGAAAGTGAGCAGCCTGAGGATTGGGCACTTGAATTCGATGCCTGGATTGCCAAGGGACTAGAAGCCTGGGATTTGCCTTCACTTTTTGCGTATGAGAAAAAAGCTCCACATGTACGCGATGCGGTTCCTTCTTATGGAAGAGAGCATTTTGCACCTCTCTTTTACGTGATGGGAACAGCGGATGGCAGCAGGAAGGCAGAGCGGATATTTCAGGCGTATCAGTATGGGACATTAAGTCTGAATTGCTGGAAGCTAGACTAACTGAATGAATAAGAAACCCGTAGGGTGCAGCCGCGATTGGCTGTACCCTTTTTTTAATATAAGAATTTATCTATTCCATGCTATAAAATTTCCTTATGCTTGCTATGAAAAAGGGAGTAGGTGATCAAGACAAATGGGACTGACTGTGATTAAATGGAAGGAATCAGTGAGTTTCATAAAACGTTTAGGAGGAACTACAAGCTTATGAAAGTAAATTGCTCTTCTTCCCGTCTGTTATCTGCCATTGTATTGACCACCCTATTGCTCTCCGCTTGCGGAACACAGAGTGTAAATAATGAGATCACCCCGACACAGCAGCCTACCGCAGAGCCCACGCCTATCGAAACGATTCAACCCTCACCTACTATTGATTCCGCTGCTGAGCTCGTATCCGGATTAACAGGTCTTCCGGTTTCTGAAGACAGTCTCCCACGTCCCTTAGCCGTAATGATAAATAATGCTCCTGCCGCCCGGCCGCAATCGGGGGTTAGTGAAGCAGATATTTTGTATGAAATTCTTGCCGAAGGTGGCATTACGCGTTTGATTGGTATTTTTCAGAGCCATACAGGTGTGGTGAAAATCGGACCGATTCGCAGTATCCGCCCCTATCTGCTGGATATTGGCGAGAGCTACGGTGGTGTGACGGTATGCCGGAGGAAGTCCGGCGGCTTATGCCATTTTGCAAAAAGAGAAAAAAGAAGATATGGACGAGATCGGCCGTGCCGGAGCTTATTTTTGGCGGGATAAAGCGCGAAAAGCACCACATAACCTGTACAGCAACGCAGCCAAACTGCGGGAAGGTGCCGAGAAGCTTGGGTTTGCGCAAAGTGTGAAGGTGCCCGGGTATCTTTTTAATAATCCAGATTACATACCGGCGGACGGAGAGAAAGCCGCTGAATTTAGCATAAACTATCTGCTCAAAAGTTATAAAGTTGACTATAAATATGATACTAAACGTCAGACCTATCAGCGTTATGTGAATGACAAACCTCATTTGGATCTAAATAACGATAATCCGGTGGAAGCGGCCAATGTTATGGTTATAGGAGCGGATCATAAAGTGCTTGATGATGTCGGAAGACTTCAGATTGATGTGGAGCTTGGCGGGGAAGCGTTGCTTTTTCAGCGGGGACAGGTCACCCAAGGCAGATGGTCGCGTGAACCAGGGGATGTGATCCGCTTTGTGAGGGATGGAAAAGAAGAGCTGATGTATCCAGGAATTACCCATATTTTGGTGGTCCCTAATGCGCCTTCATTTAGCAGTCATGTGGTATATGGCGGGGCGGATGGTACAACATAAGAAAGTCGGAATATCCAGTGTTATACAGATTTGTGTTCGGAATAATGGGTATGTGTTAATAGAGTGTAAAAAAGTTCATTTCTATAGCTTCTATACCTTGTACGGATATGATAAGATAACAAGGGTTGTCATTCATTTTCATGCTTTTTACATATGAATGGCTCTGTATTCACGGTAATTTTATGTAAAGGGGTTTAAAACAATGAAGTTGAGAAAAAAGGACATATTCTTTGAGACGCTGGAAAATATGGCCGATACTATTGTCCAAGCTGCAGATTATTTTGCTCAGAATATCACTGATCTCCGGAATAATGTTGATAATTTCGCTGCAGAGATGAAAAATACGAATCCCAATGTGATACTTACACTCACACCGTTATCAAAGAATTGAACAAGACGTTTATTACGCCGCTTGAACGTGACGACATTATGGACTTGATCACAAGCATGGATGATGTCATCGATGGTCTGGAGGCATCCGCCTCACGTTTCTATATGTACAACCTTCTTGACCCGGATGAATACATTGTACAATTCGCCGAAATCCTTCGTCAGTGTGCTTATGAAATCCAAAAAGCGGTTCATTTGCTCTCCCAGAAGAAATTGTTGGCGATCCGTGAATATACAATCCGTCTGAATGACCTTGAGAATCAAGGGGACGAAGTGCTGCGTATTTGTACTAAGGTCCTGTTCGAAACTGTAAAAGACCCGATTGAGCTGATTAAACGCAAGGAACTGTATGAGCGGCTCGAGACCACTACAGACAAATGTGAAGATGTAGCCAACATGTTGGAATCGATCATCATGCGCAACTCATAAGGGGTACTAGAATATGGAAACATCTATATGGATTCTTGGAATTGTTATATTTCTCGCGCTTGCGTTTGACTTTATCAATGGATTCCATGATACGGCCAACGCAATTGCTACCTCTGTCTCAACACGTGCCTTAAAACCGCGAACAGCAATTATTATGGCAGCACTGATGAACTTTGTTGGGGCCTTGATGTTTACAGGTGTGGCCAAAAAAATCGGCGGAAGTATCACCGACCCGACCTTGCTTGAAAATGGGTTGGATATCATAATAGCGACGCTGATTGCTTCGATTATTTGGAATTTGATTACTTGGTGGCTCGGGATTCCATCCTCATCGTCTCATGCACTGATCGGCGCTTTAGCGGGTGCAGTATACGTGGGGGCAGGCTCAGCACACATCAATTGGGGCGGGTTTGTGGAAATTGTCGAAGGACTGATTTTCTCCCCAATCATTGCGTTTGTTATCGGTTATATAATCATGACCATCCTGAAGTGGATCTTTGCTAAGCGTAGTCCACATACGGTCAACAAGGGCTTCCGCTCTATGCAGGTCCTTACGGCAGCGTTACAGTCGTTCACACATGGTACGAATGATGCGCAAAAAGCGATGGGGATCATTACTTTTGCACTCGTTACCTCAGGACGTCAAGAAACTATGGATGTTATCCCTTTGTGGGTTAAGATAGCTGCAGCTACGGCTATGGCGCTCGGTACCTCCATTGGCGGTTGGAAGATTATCAAGACTATGGGTACGAAGATTTTCAAAATCGAACCTATTAACGGTTTCGCGGCTGATATTTCCGCGGCATCTGTTATTTTCTCAGCAACGCTGCTGCATTTGCCAGTAAGCTCAACGCATGCGATCACATCTGCGATCCTCGGGGTTGGCTCTGCCAAACGTTTCTCTGCAGTGAAATGGGGAGTAGCCGGACGTATTGTGGTCACTTGGTTCATCACGATTCCAATCAGTGCGGTATTAGCAGGTCTGATTTTCAAAATCATTTTTTAAACACCCTTTAATAAAGATGTCAGTTAGCCATTGGGCTGCGGACATCTTTTTTTGTTATGTGGACATGAGGAGAGTGAAGAATATACGGTATAAATCCCGTAGAAATGATGGAGTTTGGCGTTGGAGGGAGAATGTACGGTATAAATCCCGTAGAAATGATGGAGTTTGGCGATGGAGGGGGAATGTACGGTATAAATCCCGTAGAAGTGAAGAAGTTTGGCGTTGGATGGGGAATGTACGGTATAAATCCCGTAGAAATGGCGGAGTTTGGCGTTGGAGGGAGAATGTACGGTATAAATCCCGTAGAAATGACGAAGTTTGGCACTGGAGGGGGAATGTACGGTATAAATCCCGTAGAAATGACGGAGTCTGGCGTTGGAGGGGGAATGTACGGTATAAATCCCGCAGAAATGATGGAGTTTGGCGTCGGACGGGGAATGTACGGTATAAATCCCGTAGAAATGGCGGAGTTTGGCGTCGGACGGGGAATGTACGGTATAAATCCCGTAGAAATGGCGGAGTTTGGCGTTGGAGGGAGAATGTACGGTATAAATCCCGTAGAAATGGCGGAGTTTGGCGTTGGAGGGAGAATGTACGGTATAAATCCCGTAGAAATGATGGAGTTTGGCGATGGAGGGGGAATGTACGGTATAAATCCCGTAGAAATGATGGAGTTTGGCGTCGGACGGGGAATGTACGGTATAAATCCCGTAGAAATGATGGAGTTTGGCGATGGAGGGGGAATGTACGGTATAAATCCCGTAGAAATGATGGAGTTTGGCGATGGAGGGGGAATGTACGGTATAAATCCCGCTGAATTTACGAAATTCGAGGGTGGTGACAAAAAGAAGAGCATAACTGCCCTAGAATTGGAGACACTTCGTCGAAGAAGCAGAAAGAAAGGCATAAATGCCTTAGAATGACGGCACCTGACTTGTATGAAGGTGGACCAGCCTAACTAAACACATTTCAAGGGAACCCAACGCACCTTAATCCAGCCCATCGTAACGTAACCTTGCACAAACTAACTCAGCCCAGTCCAACTTACCTCATTTCAGCAGAATCCAGCGCACCGAAGTCCAGCCCTGCACAAAGTAACCTAGCCAAAGTTAACTCAGTATAGTCCCACGTAACACATTTCAAGGGAACTCAGCGCACCTTAATCCAGTCCATCGTAACGCAACCTAACACAAATCAACTCAACGCAGACCCAACTTACCATATTTCAACGAAATTCAGTGCACCTTAATCCAGTCCATCGCAAAGTAACCTAGTACAAACTAACTCAGCCCAGTCCCGCGTAACACATTTCAAGGGAACCCAGCGCACCGAAGTCCAGCCCTGCGCAAAGTAACCTAGCCCAGATTAACTCAGCTCAGTCCCGCGTAACACATTTCAACGGAACCCAGTGCACCTTAATCCAGTCCATCGTAAAGTAACCTAGATCCAACTAACTCAACGCAGCCCAACTTACCTCATTTCAGCATAGTCCCACGTAACACATTTCAAGGGAACCCAGCGCACCTTAATCCAGTCCATCGTAAAGTAACCTAGTACAAACTAACTCAGCCCGATCCATCGTAACGTAACCTGGCCAAATTAACCCAACCCAACCCAACCCAACCCTATTCTCTTTCTCCCTGCTTTTCTGCCGTCCATGAGCATCGCTATATTCACAGTATCCTGCCAAGGATTGCATCCCAATCCCACAAATCACTACCAGCCCAAAGTAAAACATATGTTACTTACGTTAAATGAACGCTAGGCGATGGACTCAACCTTTTGCGAATTCAAGTCCAGCTTGCTTACGATCGAAGGGTTGTTTACCATCCCAAAGGAGCACTTTTTCACCAACTAATTAGTAAAAATAGCGATAGTAATTCACAGCTGTGAATTCATCTCACTCATAAACCCGATACCGACAGCAGAGAATAAGGATAGCTCGCCCCCAGCCCCCACCCTTACACAAATGAATCCAGCATTAACGAACGACGAAGCACCAAATGTTTTTTAGTCTAGCTTAAGCGGTGCTGCTGGTTATGTTTTTTGCTTTTTGGAAGACTTGTCTTCTTGCTGTACAATAGAGGCGTGGAAGAAGATGAAGCGGAGGAACATTTATGATACGTACACTTGTTGTCACACATAAAGGTGAGGTGCTGACAGAGATCCCTCTGCAAAATATCCGGCTGGAGGATTATGCTTGGATATGGGCAGATTTTGCTACGCCTACGCCAGAAGAGACGCTTTTGCTGGATCAATATTTTCATTTTCACCCCTTGGCGATAGAGGACTGTATGCATGTGTTACAGCGGCCGAAGCTGGATCATTATGAGAATGTGCAGTTTTTTGTGCTGCATGCGCTGAATGAGCGGACGTTGGATGCTGAGGAGGTTGACTTATTTTTAAGCTCGAACTTTCTTGTCTCCTATCACCATCAGGAAAAAGCAGAGATGAATGAAGCGTGGGAACAAGTGAAGAGCGAAATACATAGTCGAAAAGGCTGGTCGGGTGGGCCGATGGCAGCTGCCTATACGGTGATGGACAAGCTGGTGGACAAGTATTTTCCATGTCTCTACAGTTTAGAGGACGAGCTTGCGGATCTGGAGAGTAGCGGCAGCAGTGAGTCGGTTGAGGAACTGATGAGCCAAGTGTTTGGCGTGCGCGGAAGGCTGCTCAAAATGCGGCGGACGATTGTGCCAATGCGCGATTTGATGTACCGGATCGTGAATTCACAGCATGTCCAGAGCAACGGCGAGGAACGGATTTATTTTGGCGACATTTATGATCATCTGCTAAAGCTCTCCGATATGATTGAGGCTGATCGGGAAATGACCGCGGATTTGCGTGACAGCTACATTTCACTCAATTCCAACCGGATGAATTCGATTATGAAAACACTAACGGTAATCACGACCGTATTCATGCCGCTGACGCTTATCGCCGGGATCTACGGGATGAACTTTGTGAAGATGCCTGAACTAGAGTGGAAGTATGGTTATTTTGGTGTGCTGCTGTTTATGCTGGTAGTTGGTTTTGGGATGTTCCGATGGTTCCGACGGAGTGGCTGGTTTAAGTAAGAATAGAGCAGAAAGCGCCAACAGCAAATCTCTTTCCCGCGAGAATTGCTGTTTTTCTGGTGCATAGCTAGAAAACGTCACCGCTATTTGCGGCGACGTTTTCCGGTGGAAGAAGTAGAGCGCCGGCGAGTAGTTGTAGTAGATTTGCGACGGGGTGAGGTGGAACGCTTTTTTTTGCGGCGATTAGGACTGTACAGGGCGGCATCCTCTTCGGCGGCTAGTGCGCCTGCTGCGCCTTTGTTTTTACCGAAGCTACCCATGAACAGCTTAACCATTGGAGCCATCTGCTGGAAGCCGGACATCACCTTTTGTACTTTACCCATAGAGTTTACGATCCCGTCAATGCCGCCCATACGATCGATGATACCTTTGATTTGCTCCATATTCCCACCAATTCCGCCACCGCCTCCTAAGCCGCTGAGCAGTCCGGCAAGCCCGCCGCTTGCCTTTGTTGCAGCTTCAGCTGCAGGGAGCGCCAGCGCAGTTTCGGTGGCAGCTTCTGCTCCTAAAGCAGGAAGGATTCCGGTCTCACCTGGGAGAGCTGAGGGCGCATATGAACTGAGGCCAGGGTAGGCAGAGGCATTATACGAATCGCTCAGTGAACGCTGATTCCGGCGGGAATGATTATAGTAATGATCAGGCATAATATCACATTCCTTTGTTAGTGGTCTGCTATACTGTATGTCATGGGCGAACATACGGTATAGACGAATGCCCGGGTAATAGGGATAGGAGCGGAAAAGGGCGTATGCCTATAAACAGGCTAAAGTAGTGAAGAAACCGTGTACGAGCTTGATTTTCGGCGCTTTTGTAGTACTATAGTGTAGGCGATAATTCTTATGTAGAGAAAAATACTTGTATTGGGGTACATAAATGGTGTGCGCGTGGGGTGGACGTTTGTCCATCATTTTCGTTCTTTACAGCGTGAAATCGTTAATGCTTGAAAAATGCGCTCCAGTGCAATATAGTAAAGGCAGGATAGTGACATTAGGTTGATGTTTCCGGAGCTAGTTTTGTACGGAGCTTAATCAGAGAAACTAATGCTGATAGAACTTTTAGGGGATGAAAAATTGATGCAACTTAAGAAGTTAAATGATAAAAGTATAGACCAATTATTTGAAGCCATTTTAACATTAAAGAATATGGAAGAATGTTATGTTTTCTTTGATGACTTGTGCACCGTGAACGAGATTCAATCGCTGTCGCAACGACTGGAAGTAGCGCGTATGCTCGGCAAAGGCTCGACCTACAATCAGATCGAAGCAGAGACAGGAGCAAGTACAGCTACTATTTCCCGTGTAAAACGTTGCTTGAACTACGGAAATGATGGTTATAAATTAACGCTGGAACGTTTGGGACGCTAATTTATGGTACCGGGCGTACTTATTATCAGTCACGGCTCCCGCGACGAGGTTTGGGTGTCGATCGTGGAAGAGGCCGTAAGCGAATTATCGCTAGATGAAGAGATGCCAGTGGTGGTCTCTTTTTTAGAGCTGGTAGAGGGCCGTCTGATTCAAGATGGAATAAATGAACTGGAACATGCAGGGGTCACAGATATAATTGTGATCCCATTGTTCGTTTCCTCGGGAAGCACACATGTCGATGAAATAGAATATGCACTTGGGGCTAAACCTGAACCTGAACGTGAGACCGATTTAGAGCCGTTCCACGTGAAGGCTAAGGTTCACTATGGTTATCCTGTCGACGATGACCCGGACATCGCTGTGATGATCTGGGACAAGCTTCGTAAGCTGTCTACGGAACCTGAACGTGAGACAATTCTGCTGGTGGGTCATGGCAGCATCTATGAGGGCTTCCGCCAGCGTTGGCAGCAGGGTATCTCTTCACTGGCAGGACGTGTACGTGAGGTGAGCGGCGTAGCGGCGGCCGATTACGGTCTGCTGAATCCGGACAGTGTAAGAAGCAAAGTGGAGTATTGGCAGGAGCAGGGTCACGAGGTGTTGGTGGCGCCGCTTTTTTTGAGTGAAGGTTATTTCACTAAACATGTGGTTCCGAACAGACTTAAAGGGTTAACCTATAAGTATTCTGGCCAGACGCTTTTGCCGCATCCGCTTCTTCCGCATTGGATTGAGAGACAGGTAGAGACACTCCTCGAACAGATTCGAAAAAAGAGTTAAAAAGCTTCCTTTTTAGTCCACTTAATCATGAAAAATAGTGCCCATTTCCGTGGATAATACGGGATTTGCTGCATAGACATATATATAGTTGTTTTTGCCTAATAAGGTGTCGTGAATTGTTGTATAATGGAATATTTACGATTAATGTCCTCTGACATTGATTGTAGTGGTCCGAATTAGGTATAATCAATTAGGTTATTCTATTATAAAAAACAGGTGGCGTTCCGGTAATGAAAACTGCGAGATTGATTTATAATCCCACTTCTGGACGGGAAGAAATGAAGAAGCGGCTCGCCGACATTTTGGACCGGCTGGATACGGGTGGCATTGAAGCCTCCTGCCATGCAACGACCGGAGAAGGCGATGCTATGTTAGCTGCTGCGGATGCAGTAGAGCGCGGTTATGATCTAATCATAGCAGCCGGTGGGGATGGCACTTTAAATGAGGTTATCAATGGTATGGCGGAGAAACCTAATCTCCCCCCGCTTGGCGTATTGCCACTTGGGACTACCAATGATTTTGCACGTGCGATGGGGATCCCGAAGAATTGGGAAGATTCCGTTGATTTGATCCTTCGTCAAGAGTCGCGTCCGATTGATATCGGTAAAGCCAATGATCGTTATTTCATTAATATAGCAGGCGGTGGCAGTCTAACCGAACTGACCTATGAAGTTCCCAGTAAGCTGAAGACCATGATAGGGCAGCTTGCGTACTATTTAAAAGGTATTGAAAAAATGGTCAGCCTATCTCCTCAGGAACTAATCATTCGTGCCAATGGGCAGGAGGTTATTCATGATGAGTTCATGCTGTTCCTGATTGCAAATACGAATTCTGTCGGCGGCTTTGAAAAGCTTGCTCCCGGCGCTCGAATCGATGACGGTCTGTTAGATGTTATTGCGGTTAAAAAATGCAACCTGGCAGAGTTTGTCCGTTTGGTTAGATTGGCCCTTCGTGGCGAGCATTTGCAGGATAAAAAGGTTGTGTATTTCCGTACGGATGCAATGGATGTAATCTCTCCAGGGCATGTCCAATTGAACTTGGATGGAGAACTTGGCGGAGAGCTTCCGGGTCGTTTTCGGATTTTGCCGCAGCATCTGCGGATTTTTGCTCAGAATAATTAGGTTATTTGAAAGTAAGAGTGTGGGATTATACAGCGATGATAATGAAAGAAGTGAACAATAAATAATGAGTAAACACCGCAGTGGACGCAGCACCAGCCGCCCAGCCGGCAAGGCGCCTGTCGCCGGACTGCCTGTGAATAAAAATGATGAGGTTATGCTCGATATTATCGGCATGACCCATGAAGGTGAAGGGGTAGGCCGCGTAGAAGGCTTTACCCTTTTTGTGCAGGGAGCCCTTCCCGGAGAGAAAGTCCGGGCAAGGGTGCTCAAGACCAAAAAGCAGTATGGCTACGCCAAACTGCTGAATATAGTAGAAGCGAGCAGCGCCCGTATCGCGGCGCCTTGCGAGATCTATGACCAATGCGGCGGCTGCCAGCTGCAGCATATGGACTACACTGCTCAGCTGGCGTGGAAACGGCAACTGGTCGTGGACAACCTGGAGCGGATTGGGAAGCTTCGGGTGGCTGGTGGCGGGAACAGCGGAAAGAGCAAAGAGAATGAAGCTGTTGAGAGTCAGATAGATAGTGCTAACGATGGTGGCATCGTGGATGGTACGACTGATGGCGCTGGAGTAACTCAGACAGATGGCATTCTTGTTCGCCCTACACTCGGCATGGACGAGCCTTGGCGTTACCGCAATAAGGCACAGGTGCCAATTGGGGTTACAGAAGGCGGTCTTGTGGGCGGCTTCTACGCACGCGGAAGTCACCGTATCATCGATATGGAAACCTGCTTGATTCAGCATGAAGATAATGATGACGTTGTGCGCAAGGTGAAAGATATCGGCAGAGAACTTGGCATCTCTGCTTATAGTGAAGAAACCGGCCGTGGCCTGCTGCGTCATGTCGTCGTGAAGAAAGCTTTCCGCACAGGTGAAATGATGGTCGTCCTCGTAACCAACGGCCGCGACATCCCGCATCTGGACGCCTGGATCGGCAGCATCCGCGAACAGCTGCCGGATGTAGTCAGCATCTGCCAGAACGTCAACACTCAGCGTACGAATGTCATCTTCGGTGGCGAAACCCGCGTCCTGTGGGGCAGAGACGTCATCTATGACTACATCGGCGATGTACAGTTCGCTATCTCAGCGCGTTCGTTCTATCAAGTGAACCCGGCACAGACCGAAGTGCTGTACGGTAAAACCGTTGAATATGCCGGACTGACTGGCAACGAAACGGTTATCGATGCCTATTGCGGCATCGGTACGATCTCCCTCTTCCTGGCGCAGCATGCAGCTAAGGTATATGGTGTGGAGATTGTACCGGAAGCTATTGAGGATGCCCGGGCGAATGCGAAGTTAAATGAGATGAAGAATGTAGTGTTCGAGGTTGGTGCCTCTGAAGATGTCATTCCGAATTGGAAAGAGCAAGGGATTACGGCGGATGTTATCGTGGTCGATCCACCTCGGAAGGGCTGCGACCCGCGGTTACTTGAAACGATCCTTGCAATGAAGCCGGAGCGTGTGGTGTATGTGTCGTGTAATCCATCGACACTGGCAAGAGACTTGCGGGTGCTCGAAGATGGCGGATACAAGACAGTGGAGGTAACTCCGGTGGACATGTTCCCGCATACGGTGCACGTGGAGTGTTGCTCACTGTTGGTCAGGAAAGACTAATAATTGAGGTGTATTGGCGGAAAACAAAAGAACCAACAGTAATCGATTATGTAATCAATTGCTGTTGGTTCTTTGTTTAAGGAAAAATAATTCTTAGAATTCTTTCGGTTATCTCAAGATACTTATCGTTGGACAGATTTTTTCTGCAGAATAGAAAACCTCGCTGACTGAGTGAAATTAGAATATAGCCATTTGGGAAAGCAGTATCATGGACTATCAGTTCTATATTGGATAAAGATGCCCCTTGCGTTTGCTTGAAACGTTGCCAGTCTGCGCCACGGTTAACATCATCACCTTGAAGCAATGCGTTATTTAAATTGGGTAGATTTAATCTGCTGAACCAACCGGAATTAATTAAGATTCCTGAATTGCTTAGAACAATTCGTTCAACAGCCTGAATTAAATCAATTTCGATGGGGTAACATTTAACTGCTGTTTGTCCGCTAAGTCTATTAAAAGCTGACCTAGCGATATTCCCTTTGGCATTACCTATTGTTAGAGCATAGTCTAAGCCTGTTTTCTTATAAACAGAAATATTAAATGTTCTAAGAATCTCTCGAAAATCTCTTCCAAAAACAGTGCCCTCAATAGCAAACTTTTGATTATGCCTTATAATGTATTTATTGAAGTTATCTACATCGTTATTTTCGGCAGGATGAATCCGTGTTTCCGCTACTGCTTGTGCTCCTTCAATTATTACTGTTTCCTGACCTACTGCTGTAGATTCGAAGTTATCAGGAAATTCTGTAATGCTACTTATGGTAATGACCTTCCCCACAATATTTTCCTCCAGACTACTAGCTGATTAGTATATTTTTTAATGCATCCATAGCATTAGAAAAATCACCTTTATTTGTTGAAGTTATTGAGAGTCCCGAAGTGCTATTGATGCTGATAGTAGTGTTTGGGCTTGAAGCAATTTCAACACTTGAGTACCTAATTTTATATTTCTTAGGGTCAATGAGAAGTCCTTTATCACTCAAATTGTATTCTGTATTTTCATTGGTTATTGTCAGATTAATTTTCTCAAGTTTAGTATGTTCTAGAGATAACTGTTCAAGAAAATTATTAACAAAGAACTTAATGTTTTTTTCCATCCTATGGAACACGTTACCGCCATTTATCTCTAATTTCCAAACATTATCTTCGATTTGTTCGTCAAAATCACGGTAAATAGAAGGGGCAGTTTTTTTAATAATAATGTTAGCCGCCATCCCTCTGTGATAGATACTGTAGGTTAAGTCCGTATTTTGATTAACATCAAAGTTATTATTTTTGAATAGATTACAATTCGTAAGAGAGGCGGATAATATTGTTTTTATATTTTCAATGTTTTTATCAGAAGAAATATTGACTATTGCTTCCGTTCTGTTATCTATCTGCGAGAAGTTAAACCTTAGCAACATCCATCCGAATAATTTCTTAATTATTGGAATCTTCATTGCCACCATAGTAATTAATGCGATAATCAATCCGAAGAATGTTAGACCATCTGTACCAAATAATGACAACCAAGTAAAATCATCATTTACAAAAACGTATGCGTATATTGAGCCAACAAGAAAAGAAATTGAAATGACATAGAGAATATTGTTTATAAGTCTTTGGTACACAAAGTCCCCTCCCACAGAAAAGTGACGTAGGTAAATTGTACCATATAATGAAGGTGAATGAACATACTCACTCAATAAGAAAGTGCGTACAACGCCCTTTCAGAAAAATTTAGTACGGGGTAGAGAAGGGTAAACTCTGTCTCAACATAAACAAATAATTCATTCGATACCCGGTAGGTTTAATTAGATGCCCGTACAAACCCTGTGGAGCACATTAAAGGTGGTTCTGCTTCTATCAGTCTTTATAAGCCTTCTACGGCTCTTAGACCGTTTCAATCGCATTTGTTCCTTCTTGTTTCCTTCGATTAAGTTCACTGTAAAGTGAACTCTTGCTTACGCCTGTCATTTCCTCAATTTATGCTACCGTTAATTTTTCGCTCCCATGGAGCTTGATAGCTTTGTTTAGCTTCTTAATTATCTGTCTTAGGGCGACCGCCTCCGACGGTAGCGGCATATATTCAAAGTCTTATGAATAAAGTAAATTCAACCATAGAAGCCGCTGATATTATCATTGAATCAGGCGACCTCAATCATAGGGATAATTGGGGGGAGTAGAAAGGAAGCGGAGGAGTATTGGAATATCTTTGCAAACTTTGACGAGTCAACCGCTCCGGAAGTTAAAGAGGGGCGAGAGCAGTACTTCTACGGGTACTGTTCCCAAGGGGGCGGAATCTGCACGATTGGAAGTGAAACCCAACTTCATCTGTCCTTTTACTGGTAAACGTTTTGGGTCAATGGAAGCTTTGATAATGGCGGCTGTGCCGCACTTGGTGGAATCAGAGAACAGGAGGCTTGAAAAGATAAAGGAGTCAACGTAAAAAGTAATCATTCCTATTCCGCCGCTTTACAATAACCTTGAACTCCTGATTAGTCCGTACTACGTTGTTTTCAGTTCTTTTCTCGTTATTTAATGTAAGTTCTTAGAGAAGCGAAATGCTCAGGTATCACCTATGTAAAACGGGCAGGGGGTGGAAAAATAATTCCTTGAAAATCCGATTGGAAGGAAAATAAATTCCATGTGCAGGGAAAAATTTTTCCTTGTGTATGAAATTTATTTTCCTTTCGACCTTCTCTCTAACCACTAAGTCTTCTCATTAGTTCTTCAAGCGACATCCCCTTGTTTTCCTGTTTTGCTTCTCTTGTTTGCTGTGCCTTCATTTCAGCTTGACTCATGCTCTTATTGTCCTTGAATGACCGTTCTTCATACGGGGTATGTTTGCTTCCGGTCTCTAGGTAGCGTTGGACATTATAAAGAGCATCACAGTCCGCCATGAGAAAAGCTGTCGGAGTAATTTTTTCAGATGGCGGATAGTTTACGAAGAACGCTTCAATGTGACTTTTCATCATCGGCTTACGCTCTGCCTTCTCATGGTCTCGATAATGGTGCTGTAAGTCCTTAATACAGTCCTCGACTGTTTTACCCGTCTTACGACTCTTGGTGGTGTGATTCTTCCCTGTAACTTTTCGGTACTCTCTGAGGAAGTGACTTTCAAACTCTGGATATGACCATAACTGCACATCATCGGGTAAGGCTGTCTCTGTCGGTAAAGGCTTGTCTTTCTTGGTCTTTATCTTAGTTTGATTGACACCTATGCAAATCTTTCCGTTAGCTTGAAGGGATTCCCTCAGATAATTGCCGTATGCTTTTAGAATCGTCTCACGTTCGTTCTCAGCGGCGTTCTTTAACTTTATGACATAATCATGCTCCACGACTTCAATAGCGGCTGTGAAGGCTTCTAGCAAGGCATCCGCTTCCTGTCCTGATTGCAATTCAGTGAGGTAAATCACTTCATTTTCAATACGGCTCAGAAGCACATGAGGATTGTTTTCAGGGCAGTCATTGATGGTACATATGAACTCTCCACCGTCCCCACCTCGAAGGGAATAAGACTCGATAAACCCAAGTTCCTTCAATCGTTTGGCGTAGTTCTTAACTGTCCTGTCAACGCTGTTCCCGAATACTCTCTTTAGCAGAAGTCTCGACATGGCAACAGTTTTCAGTTCTCTGCCCTGTTTTTCGGCGGTATTGACGCGATTGGCAATAAGCCCAAGCAACTTCAATGAATCACCTGTCAAGCGGCTACAACATGCAACTTCGTTCGGAAGGGAGTAGAATCCGTTATGGTAGAGTATGAATCTATCCTTCATTACTTCCGCCCCCTTCTCTGGATGTACTCTACAACGGCTGAGCGGCTTATCATGTAAGAACAGGTCTTACCCTCACCTATCTTCACAGCGTCAAGCTGACGCGATTGTATGGCTCTCAGAATAGTTCTAGTGCTAACTCCAACAGCTTTTGCGACTTCTTTGCGACTCAATATTTCTTTCATGTCCTGTTCCCCCTTGGAATGGTATAAGTTAGTGACAGCAGAGGGTAAAAAAACAACCCTCTCGTGCTAGTAATCGTTGCAACCTATTGTTCAGTTGCAGTAGGAATTTCCTATAATGAGGGTACACGTTCCTTCTTATTGCCCCTGCCATGACTCAGCAGGGGCTTTCTTGTGTTCATTACCATTCGGACGGCTAGTCATTGTCAGGAAAGAGCCTATCCACGTCATAGTTCATTTCCCGTAGAAATGCCTTTAGGTCAGATTCTTCAATCCAGAACGGATATTTACCTACGCCCCGGATATTGCCGGGGATTCGTTCAACATGTAGCTTACCTTGCTTAACCCATCCGTAGACTGCATCTTCGCTTACCATTCGGCTACGACTGTGAGCAGATAGCTTATATGCAATTTGTGAGACCGTGTAATACTTCTTCATGACTAGCGTCTCCCCTCATTGATTGATAGCTCTACGAAGGCTCTTAAATCGGCTTCACGCACACGCCATAAAGAGCCGCCCAATTTCATTGCCTTAATGCGTCCCTCTCCAAGCCACTTGTAGCAGGTATTCATATCAATGCTCAATAGCTTGGCTACCTCGTCTGCACTGTACAAGCGACCTAGATACGTTTTCATGTCTTCCATTATTGCTGACCTCCCGTAGTGTTATTGAGGATGAAGTTCCTGAGACTTTCCTGAGGAATCCTAATTGAGCCACCGACTTTGCAACTTGGGAGTTGTCCGTTATGACACATGCCATAAACCGTTGTATAAGATAGTTGCAGTATGTCCATGACTTCACGGATGGTGAATAAGCGTTCCATGATGACCGCCCCTTTCGGTTGTGAATTTGTTACATACACAATATAAGGAAGCGGATTGCAGGATTAACAAAAGCGCGTAGAAATATTGAAGAATCTTTAATCATCCGATAAACACGGGACATTTAGTTCAGGAAGGGGAGAGAGAACGAAGGTAACTAATTTCTAAGCTTTATTGCACTTTGTGGGAACTTCGCTAATCGTAAAATTCGTTGATTTTATCTGTAAATTGAGATATTTGCGACTTTCATTTAAAAAGCGGATTCGGGTTATGCCGATTGAAAAAAATATTCATCCAACCGCAATTTTTTCCCCTCCCGGTGCGATGGTTACTGCGAACACGCCCAAGGGGGAGCAGAAAATGAATGTAGAACGCACTTATGATGATGGAGCAGTATTCCTAGACTTGTTTATGCCGCTCGTGTACTCGGAAATTGACAGACTGCTAGAACAAGAAGCCAATTCCCAGTATAATGAAGGCAACGCCAATACATCTCATAGTGAAGGAGCGGCGTAACTATGAGATGTGCAGTTTATATTCGTGTTTCGACAGATAAAGAAGAGCAAAAAACGTCATTGCAGAATCAGAGAAGCTTATTCTATGAATACCTTGAGAAACAAGGATGGGATGTATCTGATTTCTATATTGACGTTGAGAGTGGAACGACTGGTAAAAGAGAAAACTTGCAACGTCTGATAAAGGATGCCAAAGAACGAAAATTTGATGTTATAGCGGCAAAAGAACTATCACGACTTGCTCGTAATGGTGGTCTTTCCTATCAAATTAGGGATATAGCGATGGAGAACCGTATTCATATTGTCACTTTAGACAACGCAATTAACACGCTAGAGGGTAAAGGTGAAATGTTCGGGCTATACGCTTGGATGTACGAGCAAGAATCACAGCGAACGTCCACTCGAATTAAAGCCGCCCTCAGTAGTAAAGCAAGAAAAGGCGAGTTCAAGGGTTCAGTTCCGCCTTACGGGTACAGGCTGAACAGCGGAAGGCTTGTTCTTGCGGAGGACGACACCCCCAACAATGTAAAGCGGATATTCCGAATGTACTTGGAGGGAAAAGGATTCGATGCAATCGCACGTACCTTAACTCGTGAAGGATTTCCAACACCCGCCCAAGTTGTCGGCAAGAAAAACGCAGGGCTATACTGGCAAGGTACTTCTATCAAGAAAATCTTGACTAATCCTCATTACGTTGGCGACTTAGTTCAAGGAAGGCAGACAACAGTTAGTGTCACGTCAAAAGTACGTGAAGAAATTCCAAAGGAAAAGCAAATCATTATTGAAAACGCCCACCAAGCTATAATTTCAAGAGAAGATTTTGAAGCCGTCCAACAGTATATGGAGAGGCGAAAGCGACAACAAGCAAAGCCCAAGGCTAAGAAGCATCTGTTTACAAACTATCTTTACTGCGCTGATTGTGGGAAGGCTCTATGGTACGTCCATTACCGTAAAGGTTATGTTTGCGGTAACTACTATAAGCACGGAAAGCATGTTTGTAGCCAGCATAGCGTGAAGGAACGGCAACTCATTGAGGTTGTCTTGAGCGACATTCGGAACAGTGCCAAGACTCTTAATGAGAACGAGATTATGGGGCGGCTTGAGGTAAAGAGCCAACAAGCAAGAAAGCAAACTGAAAAGCAAATACAATCGCTAGAAAGACGTATTGAAAAGTTGAAGGAACAAAAGACAGGATTAATCAGGTTGTTGGCGAGCGGTACGATTACTGAGATAGAGTATAAGGAAGCAACGGAGAGCGGAAATGCTGAACTGTACAGCCTACAGGAACAGTTAAACGGCTTCCAGTCTCAACATGGGAATAAAAGTACAGGGGAAAGTATTGCTCGATTGAAGAAAGAACTCAAGCAGTTTATGAAGCTTAAGGAACTTACTCCTGAAATGGTGCATCGTTTGGTTGATAGGATTGAAGTTCAAGCGGATGGTTCGGTAAACATTCATTACAAGTTTGCCGCCACCGCTCTTCTTACGGCTTAATTTACAGTGACCGACACTCATCCCATGTGGAGTGTACAGTGTTACTAAAATGGAATGGGCAGGATTAGTTCCTGCATCCCTTGTTGTTCTAAAGTCCTTACGGATTGAGGACGGGATATGTTGTAAAGTATGGTTTTGATTGAACCGTCTTCATTATAACTTCGATTTTTTGTATAAGTCTTTGAAGTACCTGCTTCAAGACTTGCTCATCGCCAATGTCAAGTTCGGTGAATCGAGATATTTGCTTTCTAAAGGCACGGAGTTGTTCTTCTGTGTCTTTTTCTGTTTCAAGTAGGCTTACAATCGCCTTCCTTTTGGAAATCCTACCTTGTTCCGTTTGGATATGTTTATTCTGTGCTTTGAACTGCACTATACCGATAATTTTTTTTGAGTAGAGTTCCAAGAGGTTTTGAAATTCATTGTTAAGCTTCTTCAGGCTCTTTGTGACGCTAGCAAGCTCTTTCAAGTGTTGCTGTGCATTAGCCTTTGTGTTTATGAAGAAGGTGGGGCTTTATCAAGCATATTTTTGATGGGGAATAGGTATACTGGCTCTCTCTATGTCAATCTAGAAATATCACTCTTCTTGTTCTCGCCCCCATTAACATTATGATAGAGGCTTCTTTGTGCGTACAAAAGGATTTAGTCAAATTTTTAGTTTAGGAGGAGGTTATGAGCCTTAACTTTAGCACAAAAGTATTAACTTTTTCACTAGGCACTCGGTGGGGGGATAATAAAAAAGTAGCTTGGTAATGGTTGGGGAATGATATAATTAATCTTATCGTGTTTCAAGTAAAATAATGAAAAATTCTGTACATATTAGTGGATGTTTGATGAGTTGCATATAGATTTTGAGGTTGTATTCATAGATTATTAAATGATACTTATGTCTATGCCTCTGAAAATCAGCTCTTTACAAGTAAAATGGCTGTATTTCTGGATTCAAATCGGGGACACGTAATTGAAGATTAAATCCAAAATGAAAGTTATTGGGAATACAACCATTTAAATAATGGTTCAGTGCAAAGAGTTATTTACAAACTTGTTATTCGAGGGGTCAAAATGAACATAAATGAGGTCGCCCAGGTTTTTATAGAGAAATATGGTCAAGAAGAGCGTTATACTAAGGATATAGAAAGTAAGTTGGTATCGTGGTTAGAAAACACTACTTTAGAGGAAATAAAGGAGATTTTGTTGCATCTGTTTTCAGAATTTATTTTCTTTACAAAAAGAGAAATTAAAGAAGTGATGAAAAGTCAATTAGTAGATGTTCTAGGTAGTTATGCTCTTGAAAGTATTTGTATTATTCCTATGATTTCTAAAGATGGTAGAGCAAACAGTTCCTTTGATTTGACAATGCTCCTAAAGGAAGTTATTAAAGAAAATGATATAGAGTTGTACAAAGATACAATAAAAGTTGGTTTAGATCAAATTGATGACGATATCTCTACATTAATTTTTTTTGATGACATATCTGGAACTGGAGGGACTATTGTTACTTTTCTTAAAGAAAACAAGAGCGATTTAATTGGACGAAAAATTATCATAAGACTTATTGTAATTACTGAAACAGCGGAGATAATGATCAATGAGTATTTAGATACTCAAAAAGAACTTGATGTAAAAGTAATTGCAGAATATAAGTACGATAAGATTTTCAAAGACCATAAATTCTTAAATGATTCGCATAGAATACTAATTAATAATTTTGAAGAAACAATTTGGGGAAAAGGACATCAGAATATTATGGGATTTCGGGATAGCCAATTATTGGTAGGGTTTTCTCATAACATACCTAATAATACTATCAGTTCTTTTTGGTATCATACAGATTTTTCTGGGAAGAAAGAAGAATGGAATTCCTTATTTAAAAGATACACACAATTAAATAGAAAAAATAAAAAACAGTCCAGATCAAACCAAAACTTATCAGTTAAAAGAGAGGGTGGGGGGAGCAAGGTTGGATTATAAATATCTACTGATATTGGTGTATTTTAATTCGGTTCAGGCTAGCTACTCGTATAGTGAAATTAGTGATAGTTTTGGTCTAAGTTTTTTTCAGGTAGAAAGTTTAATTAATAAGCTTCAAGAGGAAAACCTGCTAGCATTAGACGGGTACTATAAACTTACTTCAACCGCTTTAAAGCTATTAGAAGAGTATAATATGTTAAACATAGATTACTTTGAGTCGTTTGAAGTTAAAAGTATATTTACAAAAAAATCAATGAGTTTTGATGAAGTATATATTCCAATTGGATTTACAAAAAAAATCAGGTAAACTATTATGTAATAGTCAGTAGTCTTCTAGATATGGTAGAGAGTCTCTATCGTTATTAATGTTACTTAATTGATATGTGAAAAGCAGGAAATCGCTACTTTTCACAACTACAACAAAAATCGTTGTAGTTGCAAATAATTTATGAAAACCACATCAATAATTTGCAGATTTTCAAAACAAGTTAAAGGTATTTTAAAAAACTAGATCAGAGTAGAAGCTGCTGACTATTTAAATGAGGGTGTCATGGACTTAAACTTAATGGAAGCAATGTTAATAAAAAAAGGATATGGACAAAGGTATAAAGAAACTTGTATGCAGTATGCGCAAGAATTAGCTGATCATGGATTACCTGTTATATTTGACAACAAACATTTATCATTATTAATGGGAATCGAAAGTAATATACTAGGATATTATATTATTAGTTCAAATAAATTTTATAAGGAACACCAAATAGCTAAATCAAACGGGTCGCTTAGAACTATTTCAACACCTAGCTATAATATGAAAACAATACAGAGATGGATACTTGATAATATCTTATCTTCTTTTGCTATTCATTCTAATGCATATGGATTTGTGAAAGGAAGAAATATTAAAGATAATGCTATAATACATACGAAGAAAAAATTAGTTCTTAACATAGATATTAAAAATTTTTTTCCTAGTATAAAATTTGAGCGTGTATTTTATATGTTTTACCATAACGGTTATACAAAAGAAATATCATATTCTTTAGCTGCATTGACTACATTCAATGGTGCTCTACCTCAAGGTGCGCCTTCCAGCCCGTCCATTGCAAATATTATTTGCCAAAGAATGGATAAGAGATTGTTGGCTCTTGCAGTAAAGATGAATGCTGACTATTCACGTTATGCAGACGACATCACTATATCAGGTGATGAAAATATTAGGAAATATATAGAAACAATAAAATCTATTATAATCAATGAAGGATTTGATATTAATTACAGAAAATTAAGATTACAGACGAATAAAAACATGCAAGAGGTAACTGGATTAATTGTAAATGAAGATGTAAAAGTAAAAAGAAAATACAAAAAAAGACTTGAACAACATATTTATTACTGTAAAAAATTTGGTGTTTATAGTCATTTGAAAAAAAATGAATCTGAAAGCAAATCGTATTTTAAAGAATACTTATATGGCATGGCTAATTTCATAAAAATGATTGAACCAGATGAAGGTATGGAATTCTTGGAAAAACTAGATGAGATTAATTGGGGGAGCTGAGATTCCCTTTTTTTGTGCATTCTGTGCTTTAATTTGATGAATGACCCGATATATATTTTAGAGCAAACACTATTCCTTCAGACATAATCATGTTTTGTTTTCACTGTATACTGGACACATGTGGAATGTTTCTCACTGTTGGTTAGGAATGACTAATAGTGACTAATAGTTGAGATGTATTGGCGGAAATAGCAAAGAGGGGCGAACCCCTCTTTTTTGTTATTATAATGAAAAGTCGAATTTGCTCATTAAGTATACCAAGAATCTTATTGGGTAAATTAGGGGGCTTATGAATATCTACTAATGGGAGTCTGCTCTTTATAGATTTTCTTGATATAATTAAAACTTTCGCCCCAATATTCGACAACTATATATTCCAAATGGAGGGGATGAGCGTTTTCTAAGCGAATATATCTTAGGAAAACATTTGTTGAGGTGATTAAAATATGGATGAGTTGGTATCAAAAACAATTATTACTACTGCTTCTACTCTATTGGCTGAACCAATAAAACATGTTCTTAACACATGGTTAAAACCGAAGTTAGAGACTATAAAGAAAAAGGGAGAACTGAATGAAAAATTAGAATCGTTTGTTTTTGATGTTTTTCATAGCTATCTAGCTAATTCTTATGAAGAACATCAATCAGTTAATATTATCGCCCTAGGACAACAGCAAATTAAGCTAGAACAAATATATATTCCTGTGACAATTTATTCAGAAGAAAAGAGAGAACGAATTATAGTTGATGGCTACAACTCTACGTTTGTTGAAAAATATAGAAAAATAGTTGTTGAAGATTCAGCAGGTATGGGAAAGTCAACTTTGATGAAAAAGATGTTTATTTCATCAATAGAACAAAATGTAGGAATACCGATATTCATCGAATTGAAAGAATTACATGAAAATCCAGATGTTGTATCGCTTATTTTTAAAAAAATTAATCAGTTAAAGGATGAACATAACAAGGAGTTTATTGTTGAAATAATAAATAGAGGGGATTTTATTTTCTTTCTAGATGGATATGATGAAATACCTTTTCTTCATAAGCAATATGTGACTAAAAGTTTGAAGCAGTTTATTGGACATGCCTCAAATAATACATTTATTTTGACATCTAGACCAGATGATTCACTCACTAGTTTCGGGCAATTTCAAAAATTTGAAATTCTGGATTTAACCAAAGATGAGGCTTTTAAGTTATTTGAAAAATTCGATGCTATTACACAATTAGACCTTTCCAAGGATGTTTCTAAACATATTGAGGAGCATCTTGAGAATAACCAATTTGATGACTTGGAATCCTTTTTAGGAAATCCTTTACTAGCATCCTTTTTATATTTGACTTTTAAGCATCAGAAGGATTTGCCTACTGTAAAAATAGAATTTTATGAAAAGGTTTATGACGCATTATTTGAGTTACACGATTTGTCTAAAGATAGTTTAAAAAGAGATAAATATAGTGGTCTAACTAAAAGGAATATGGAAAAGGTTTTAATGAAACTTGGATTTATTTGTGTACAAGAAAATAACAACGACTATGATAAAAATAAAGTATTAAAACTTATAAGTGAAGCCAAATCAAGTCAATATTTTAAAGAAATTGATGAAGAGAATATATTAAAGGATTTGACAGAGACAGTTCCTCTATTTTCAAAAATAGGACTTAAGTACAAATGGGCACACAAATCATTCATGGATTACTTTGGTGCTATAGCAATATATAACCATGAAAAACGAGAGGAAATACTTACAAGTATTTTCTGTAGCACGAACCTACCTATCTATTTAAATATGTTAGACTTCTATTATGAAACTGACAGACAGTTGTTTGATAAAGTCTTTGTTTATCCGATTATTAAGCAATTTATTAATTATATTGATGCATCCGGTGTTAACCCACACGAGGATGTGACTTTATTAAGTTATCTTGAGATTATTTATAACCGTATGTTCATCTTTGATTGTAGTGAGGAGATTCTTAATCTGAAGGAGAATGAAAGAGCAAATAGGTTCGATTTTGAAAAAGCCGAAAAAATAATTAGAAAAAGATATTCCATAAAGTATCCTGAAATAGGTAAATACCATAAAAAAAGTTCCTCTAAGAACAGTCGCCAGTTTTCGATACTTCTGATAAAAGAGCAGAGAATAGAAAATTTACTCTCATTGTTACTAAACAAAAAGAGTATTTTAGTACGCGACTTAAATTTTACTCAAGAAGAGCAGTTAATGGATGATTTTAAGAAACCTATAAATTTAGCAATAAGTTTTGAAAACCAACAAGGTATATTCTTACAAGATGAAACGGAGTTAAAAAGAAATATTTTCAAGATAGAACAGACTTTCGGACGTGGTTTTAGCAAAAGGAGAAACAGTAAATTAGTAGCATTAAGTTACTTTAACGCATTAGAATACATGCAACTCATCGAGGCAGAGAATAAATCTAAAGCAGATGATATATTTATTAATTTCTAATCAGATAGCCGCTCAAGTGAATGACAGGGCACTTTACTATGATTGTGTATGAGTAGGATCCTGCTTAATCATTCTGTACTCCCTGCTACTCAGCACATGTTGAATCAGTATCTTTGTTGGTTTATGAGGGTATAACTCCATAAAAACCCGTGCTAGAAATTGAATATGACGTGAATAAATTAGAGGATCGGATGAATGGAGATTGGGACAAAAACCAAATCCATCAAGCTGTTCCTCTGTTTTTTATATCAAGATTTTATTTGGGTTTTATTGGAATTTTATTATGAATATTTAGAATGACCGCCTCAACAGGTATTAATAATATAGAACATAGGAGGACCCATGTCCTGGAGCAAATTGAAGCAACAACTAGAGAGTTTTCCCTGTCCTGCGTTATACGGTAGGGTTGAATATCGCGCAAACAGTTACCGTTATTTACCCGATAAATCAGGGAGTTGTTATATTTCGGTAGATAAAAAGAACGTACTCAATATGAATGATAGACTAGCTCAATTAGATGGTATGAGACGGAGCAGGAGATTAAGAATGATTCAGATCTCCAAATTCCTATCAACCATGAAGACATTGAAGCGGTTAGCAAAGATAGTACGGGACAATCCCGGAGGATCGTCTAATAGTCATTGCAAGAAGCAGAAAGATATCAGAAGTTGCAAAGGATATTTTGTCAGCTCAGACATTATTAAGTAAATCGAACTTTATTGTTATAGCTACTAAGTATTTATCTATTTCCATAGAGGAGAGCTTAGAAAGCGACGATATCTTATTGAATATTCTAGCCTTAGTGGACAGACGAGTTGGGAAAAAGCGGATTTAAACATGAGCGAGAAGATGAAGTTAGCATCCAATTGCAATATTTTTATGAACTAAGGCGTAGTAAAATGAAAATAAATAGCTTCATTGAATATTTAAGAAACACTCCATACAAAATCTCCTTATTCTAAGCGACTTGTTATCTTAACAAAAGCCAGACAATGGGAGGGATGTCCACATATGGTGCATATGGAATCGGAGATTGTCGGTCTACTGGTAAGCAAGGATATAGTGTGATGAATCCTTATATTTATTGGACTTTACTGTCACGTATGATACAAAATTGTTATTGATACTTATTTGACCGGAAAATCAATGGAAAAATACAAGTGTTTTATTGAAGAGATGGCATTATTGCCGTCTCTTTTTTTGTTTCACTTTTTTAGTATTGCCCTGACTCTGGTTCCTGCTACCGCATCCTACGATCACAAGCATGAAAGACTGCACGAAAATTAACGTTGATACTTATGTTTAAGCCCTCTCTACTCTGTTAGGTGACGGGCATCATAGACGTACTTGCGTGATGTTGCTACGATGTTCCATGGAAATTAAGTGAAAGTGATCACAAGAAATTACAGAAGGAGTTATTTAACGTGAAAAGAATCGTAACCTTAAGCACCCGCAAACTGATGGATACCGCAAAACACGGTGGATGCGGCGCATGCCAGACCTCTTGCCAGTCCGCTTGTAAAACTTCCTGCGGCGTTGCAAACCAGAAGTGTGAAAATGCAATGAACAGATAGGATTCGGAATTTTACCGCCCATTGCTCTGCTGATGGGCGGCTATTTTTAAGAAATGGATGCTACCTCTAAAGGAAGGCAAAGCCGTTTCTACTTGTGTGCAAAAGGAGCTTGATTAGTAAGTATGATTCATCAATATAAACTAAACGGATACAATATCGTGCTCGATACCTATAGTGGCTCGGTGCATGTTGTTGATGACCTAGCATATGAAATTATAGCGGATTATGAGAAAACTTCTGTCGATCAAATCGTGACAATGATGTTAGAGAAATATAAGCACGATTCCAGCATTTCTGAGAGTGAAATTCGAGAAACCATCGTGGATATCGAGGCGCTTATAAATGAGGGACAGCTCTTTACAAAAGATGAGTATGAGAACCTCTCGCTTGATTTAAAAAAACGAAAAACTTATGTTAAGGCACTCTGCCTCAATGTTGCGCATACCTGTAATTTGTCATGCGATTATTGCTTCGCTAGCCAAGGGAAATACAACGGAGATCGAGCAATCATGAGCTATGAGGTTGGACAAAAAGCTATCGATTACCTGCTTGAAAATTCGGGTCATCATCGCAACCTGGACATCGACTTTTTCGGCGGGGAGCCGCTTTTGGCCTGGAAAGTAGTTAAACAGATCGTAGCTTATGCAAGAAGCAAAGAACAAGAATACAAAAAGAAGTTCCGCTTCACCTTTACGACGAACGGGATGCTGCTGAACGATGAGGTCACTGAGTTTTTAAATCAGGAAATGTACAATGTCGTATTAAGCCTGGATGGAAGAAAAGAGGTTCATGACCGACTTCGCCAAACGGTTAACGGAAAAGGCAGCTACGATCATATTCTTCCGAAGTTCAAGGAATTCGTTCGTAAGCGCGGGGACCAAGAGTACTATGTACGGGGAACTTACACTCGTAACAATGTCGATTTCACCAATGATATATTTCATATCGCAGATCTTGGTTTTGACAAAATCTCGATGGAACCGGTCATCTGTGATCCAAGGGAACCCTATGCACTTACCGAGGAGGACCTCCCGGAGATATATAACCAGTACGAAATTCTCGCTAAGGAAATGATCGGACGCGGTGAACAAGGCAAGGGGTTTACCTTTTATCATTACATGCTTGACCTCTCGGAAGGACCTTGCATCCAGAAGAGAATCACTGGCTGTGGTTCAGGAACGGAATATCTTGCTGTCACCCCTTGGGGAGAGCTTTTTCCTTGCCACCAGTTCGTAGGGGATGAAGAGTATAGCATGGGGAACCTCTGGGATGGCATCACAAAGCCAGAGCTGCAATGTCAATTTAAAGAGAGCAACTGCTACTCGAAGCCGGAATGCAAAGACTGCTGGGCTAAACTCTACTGCAGCGGTGGTTGTCCTGCCAATGCACTGCACGCGACGGGTTCCTTAATTGGTACCTATGACTTCAGCTGTGACGTCTTCCGCAAGAGGGTCGAATGTTCCATGATGGTGAAGGTGGATGAATCTATTAGAGCGATGGAAGGGTAACCTAACTAATTAAATAACGAATAAATACACGATAACCGAGAAATAGACACTTTTAAAAGAAGTGCTTTTTCTCGGTTTTTGTATGAATTTAGAGAAGGAGGACCGTAAAACAAGCGAGACTACCGGTTTCTGCGTTTGAGAACGAGATAAAATGAACAGGTGTTTGGAGGGTGAATCATGAGGGTTAAAATATTTCTTTTCGTGACTATATTGTCTGCCTGTTTGGATGTAGTAATGTATCGGTATTAAAAATCAAGATGATGGAATTGCAAAGAATATCGCTACGGTTGAACCAATAATGGATGCCGGAAAAGAAGATAATCTTATTCCAAGTAATACATCTGAACCATTTGTAGGAAGTAAGGATTTGGATAGTGAAACTGAGAAGTTCTTCTATGGAACTTGGAAAGTTAAAAAAATTTTAGGATTTGCGAATTCTTATAATGATGCTTCAGAATATCCAACAGGGCAAAGCGTTATTGGTGATGAAATTATAATCAAAAAAGATTCCTTTTTATCAAAAGGGTTTGAACACTACTCTCCTGTTTATCAATATGAGCTAGAAGCTCCGCTTTATAACATTACAGAAGTACACTATAATAATGACTCTTTTTATAGAGTTTATAAAATGGATATGCCGAGTTTAAGCATGAATGATGAAGTAAAAGTATTAAGTATCTCCGACTCTTATACAGGACTTGCTATAACCGTAAGTTTTTTGGATGTGAATAATGACAGACTTATCTATTAGAGGCAACACAATTTGAACTGAAAAGAGTCATGAAGTAAAGGTTATACCAATTGGTTAACGGTGAGCGACCCTCGACAGAACCATTCAGCATTGTTTCACCTGAGGCGTTAATTCTAATAGGGAATGTTCTGAATGATAAGTTTTTAGTGAAAAAATTGAACCATGGTTTTCTGATAATTAGAAGGACAATGGCGTGTAATTTGAATGAGGTGGATTAATGATCGATGAAATAGGCAATAAAAGATGTAGTTAGAGAAGTGAAGTGAGAGAGAAGGTTATTGCAGACTCCTAAGAGCCTGCATCGGGACGACATGATAATAATCTTGCTCTTAGCTTTGGGTCGGTAGCATAAATATAGAGTCCATGGATGCCACGTTTCATTAAAACATTGAGCGAATTCAATATGATCTCTTCTTTAATCTGTTTTATTTTCTCATTGGAGAAATCAGTTCGTGAGGTAAAGGCACCTACGTCCTTGTACTTAGTGACGTCAATTAGAATTTGATCTGTTTTCTCATCGTATCCAATGGATGGGCCAAGGATTACACCCACATAATTCAAGTCAAAACCCTGGATCGTATAAATAGAACCTACTTCTTGAATAGTATGAACTTCTTCGGCCCAAGTAGTATTGTTTCTCGTTATATTCCACGGCATTTTCAGCCCATCAGCTTCTACGTAGTATATCTCCCCATCCTTTTTATGTTCATAATCAAAGGTAGACACCATTCTGGATAAACCAAATTCCTGATTCTTATCTTCAATCGCTTTCTTCAATTTATGTATGTCACTGAAGATTTGTAAATCATATGCATTATTGCTTACTGTAGGAATCTTGACAAGCTTCTTAGAAAGAAAACTGTCGATCCAATTTATGATTTCTGGACCTGCATCCATTCGAAATTGATCGGTTAACAGGAATTTTTTGGTGTGATATTTTTCTGTTATTTCATTTAGCATTTGTTTATTCCAATAACTTTTAATCTTGAGAACCTGCCTCGGATCAAAGATTACAATAGTTACAGCACTTCTTTTAATGATCTCCTCCAATTGATTCGCATACCGGAAGTTGTTATAAGAGTCTTCTTTAGTTAAGAGTAAGTGTGCTTCATCTACTAATACAATATTAGCTGGTTTGGTATTTGGATCAACTGTTTTGTTTATGAAAGATGTTGGTTTCAAAAAGTTTTTCTTTTTCAAATTAGGGAGACTCTTAGCTATACTTTGATAGGTTTTTAACATTTCGCTATGATTAACCAATAAGTAATTATTTGTACCATTCAAATTGGAGCTATCATCGTTAGCATAATCTTGAATAGTGTTAAATAGAGAACTTAATAATACACTTTTGCCTGTGCCTGCGTTGCCTTCAATTAATAGTACGTGAGGAGTAGTTTTTTTAGCGTGCTTTTTGCAAAACTCGATAACCGAATTTTTTACTTCTAGTTGCTGTTCCGAGAGCTCTCTATACGGAGAAAGCTTATACGTATCCTTATTTCTTAAGTTCTCAAGTGTCTGCTCTACAATATGTTCTTGCTTCAACCTTTCCCATATTTGCATGAATATTTCTTGGTTGTAATATTCCTTTTGGTAATAATTGTGCATCTGGGTTTTTACTGTTTGGCTTACATTTTGGAGTTTGAATTGATTTTCAGCAATGAAATAATTAATTAGATTGGTCTCGATGTTATAAGTAGCAGATTGATGAAACCTCTCGTCCCCAATAATTATTGTTTGATTATGCATTTTGCGTTGTGGATTTTTAAGGTGCTCATTTAGTCGTCTCTTCACGTGAACAGTTTGTCCAATATAAGCTTGGGACAACTTTTGATTATAAAGAATATAGATGACTGGATGGTTGATTAAATAATCTGCTTGGATGTGATCAGAATCCCATTTATTAAAGCCTATTTTCTCAAAAACAAGTTCTCTCGCCATTTTAGTCTCCTGCATGATTGGATTTTCATAGAGATTGAATACAAAGCTTCGATGTTCCAATATTTGCAATCAACTCCAAAATACTAAAGCCATTTTTAGACTTTTACAGAAAAAAACGTTTATGTATGAAGGGAAAATAACAAAGATAACCTAAAAGAGCTAGTGCACTATTTTAGGACCCCGCTTACCTCTTTTACAATCCTCATCATAGCCTCAATTTGCTTAATACTTAAGCCGCTCACAGCAACCATATACTCATCAACTGCCGCTTGTTGAGCAGCTTCAACCTCATTTTGTTTATCGTAATTCTGAAAAAACTCACTTGGCTGAACCTTTAAGGCTATCACAATTTTCTCAAGTGAATCTATGGAAAAGTTTCGTTCTCCTCGTTCTACTGACCCTATATAAGCATCATCCAGATTTGATAACTCCGCAAGTTTTTGTTGGGTTAAGCCCTTTGATTTCCGAATATCCCTTACTCTATCTCCAACCAAGTTGCGTAACTTTGTCATTATTATTCACCTCTCCTAAAGGGTAGGAGAGTAAAGGTATAAATAGCAGGGATTCATAGGCGGTAAAATTTATTGAAAAAACTTCTTATGAGTAGTATATTTTATTTATTCTACTACTTGCATATGAATCGAGAAAGAAGCTTTTTCTGGAAAAACCCTTTATAAGGAGGTTATACTTATGCACCTCTCAATTCTTAAGTCCTTCAACCCAGATTTTCTTGTCGAAATGCTGGAAACTGCGCACTACTTCGAACAGTGGAACAAGTTGCTATACACTGCAGATATTTTGCATAGCTATGCCCAGCGTATTTATGAAGAGCGGTTGTACTGTAAAGCGATGGGGACAACGATTCCCTTAGTTAAGATGCAACGCCCTCTTGTTTATTATTTTGGTTTCAGTCAACAGATGCGGGGAGTTGCATATCAGCATCTGGGGGATTACGAGCAGGCCAGGGATAGTATTTATAGATATGTAGAACTTGGGTGGTTAGAGGACTTAGGAACGGAGGGGCAAGAAATTGCTTGTAAATTTCGACATTTGGCAAAAGTGAATTTATATGCTGTAGAGATTTTATCTGGAAAAATAGAACTCTTGGATGAGTATGTTCGCTTTCTTCATACCTATCCAAAGGGATTGCTTGATGGGTTGGTTGTGATTATGAAAACTGCAATTTGTTATGGATTGAACGTGGATGAGCAGTTGAACAACTTAACTGATGATATAAGTGAAATCAAATCAGTACAGGATAATACTACGCAGTTGAAGTACAGAAGGTTTTGTTATCTAGTGAATCTATATAATATGCGGAAGGTTTAATAGAGTTGTCTACCTTATTTAGTTTGACTATTCCTGGTCTCCATAATATTCTTAATTAAGAAGCATATAACAAGGCCAAAGCGTGGCCATGAGTGACCATTCAGAGGCGAATCCTAGGTAAAGGGAGAACTGCCTCTTTTTGCGTTCTTTACTTATTTATCATGACAGGAGCACACAGATGAGAGAAGAGCTTTTAAAACAAATCTTGGCCTTTCGAGACAATAGGAACTGGGAACAGTTCCACAATCCGAAGGATTTGGCGATTTCGTTGAGTATTGAAGCGTCTGAATTGCTAGAAATCTTTCAGTGGAAGTCTTCCGAGGAAGCAGTTCAGTCCAAAAAGGAACAGATCGCCGATGAAATTGCAGATGTACTAGTGTACGCAGTGTACTTAGCACAGTCGTTAGAGCTAGACCTTGAAGATATAATACTCGCTAAGCTGAAGAAGAATGAAGCCAAGTATCCAATTGAAAAGGCATTTGGGAAGAAAGAAAAATATACTGATTTATAGGGGAGCATACATGATCATTTGCAGCAGCTGTGCACTAGCTTTCCAGGAGAAAGTTGATAGCAACCAGCCAACAGTGGAAATTGAGAATGCATTTATCAAATGGGGATGCGGCTCAGTGCCGGGAAAGAAAAGCCTAAAATTGAGAGTATCTGGAAGGCCGACTCAAGCGAGTAATGATATAGCTATCTAAATTTTTCTAATTAATCAGAGGAGTATTTTATGGCATCAATTATTGGATTTATAGCAGTTATCATCCTTTTATCTATCTTGTCCGGACTGATGCAAGGTAATAAGAAGAAAAAACGACGCAGTTCTGACAATCGGAAAACACCCGTTAAGAAAAACACTGCCACTACCTTTAAACGTTCCTCTACAGTGTGTAGGCCGGATGAAGTAATCTTAAAAGCGCCCCTAGATCAAATTAATGGTGCTGAGTTTGAAAGATTGCTGTCTTTATATTTTCGGGATCAAGGCTATATCGTCAAAGAAGTAGGAGTAGGTGGCAAAGATGGGGGCGTAGACTTGGTTATTATCGATAAGCGCGGAGAGAAAACCGCGGTGCAAGCCAAGTGTTATGCTGAACACAACAAAGTACAGGTTATGACGGTTCGTGAATTGGTAGGTGCTAAAAGAAACCATGACTGCATCTTGTCTCTGCTTATCACCACTTCTGATCTTACGGTGGATGCAAAACGGGAGGCGGAGCAATTTAAAGTCGATTACTGGCATGGAGCTCTAATCGAGAACAAGCTTCGAGCCTGGGGAAAATGGCAGCCTACAAAAGGCAAATTAAAGCCTAAAAAAGCTAGTAGTAGCAAAGTCAAAGCCGCAACCTGCGCATGCGGGGCACAAATGGTTCAGCGTAAAAGTAAGGAGGGCACAACTTTCTGGGGCTGTAGTAATTATCCAAGCTGTCGTAAGACAAAGGCTATGTAAACCCAGTGAATCATATCTCAAACAATTGTATAAGTGAGAGAAAGCTAATTATATATTGTTGTCCGACCAAAGATTCGCAAACTTCATGTAAAAAAATATGACTACTAGAAATCGTTAACTAGTCTTGGAGGTCAACATGCCATTACCGGAATCAGTCACGCAGATTTTCAAGCGTAAGCAAAAATCATACAAAATGGTCCTCATCCTATCCTTAATCGAAGAGCTGAGAGCCTTTCATCAGGAGCGCGTATCGTACGATCACGTGAAGCAGCGGTTTCTTAACTACTTTATAGCTGAACAGGATAGTGGAAACCGGGTAGATCTGCCACCAGGTCGAGAACTATGGAGTGATGCACCCAAAAGCCAGCTGAAAGATATTATTAACAGTCCAATTAATGCGCTCTCGCATATTTTGTTTGTGAACTCGGAGGATAACACCATAGGTTTTCATAGCCAGATTCAAAGACAGCTAGGGGAAGAGGAGCTATCGCAATTAGAGAGACTAGCTAATGACGAACTCCAGTCTTATAATGCCGCTTTGCAGCATTTCTCTTTGCAAGGTTATCTGGAGAAGATCATGGCGGAGTACACTTCTGCCAAAAAAGAAACCTTTGCAAGTCATGCACTAGGTACGTTATTTCGTCAGACACTTCCTTCTGAGCTCAAAGCGTTACCATTCTTAGATGATCAATATAAAATTCAAGGTTCTGTTGGTCAAGGGAATTGGGCAACAGTTCCTTGGCTTGCAATACTGGATAAGCGGATCACGGAAACGACTCAGCGTGGGGAGTATGTTGTGTATCTGTTTGCTGAGGATATGAGTGCTGTCTATCTTACTTTTAATCAAGGAGTGACGGCGCCTATTCAAGAGAAGGGGCGTAGAGAAGGTTATGCCTATCTGCGATCTCGAACACAAGACATACAAGGGCTCCTTTCACTGAACCATATGAATAAGGATGATAATATACACCTGGTAGATAGTGGTCTAGGTCAAGATTATCAGGTGTCTACTATCGCTTACATCAAGTATGAAAGAGGAGCCGTTCCGAATGACGAGCAACTAATCCAAGATCTCGAGAATGTGATGGAAGATTACCGTCTATATGTGGACACTGTGACTTCTACAGGTAATGTAGCTGATAATGAGGAAGTGGAAGTAGTGACGCAAGAAGCGGCGCCCTTACAGGATGAACAAGTAACAGGTATCCTCCACCAAATCCAATCCCACATCCGTCGCAAAGGCTTCTTCTTCCCTGAGCACCTTATTGAAAACTTTTACCTCTCGCTAAAGACTAAGCCTTTTGTCATTCTGGCAGGCATATCCGGAACAGGGAAGACTCGGTTGGTGAAGCTGTTTGCAGAAGCTCTTGGTGCAACGGGGACTAACGGACAGTTTATCTTGATCCCAGTGCGGCCGGATTGGAGTGATCCTGCGGATCTGCTGGGGTACAAGGATCTTTCGGGCAGGTTCAAACCAGGTCCGCTCACGGAAGTATTAGTAGAGGCGCGGAAGCCAGAGAATGGACATAAGCCATATTTTATCTGCATGGATGAGATGAATCTGGCGCGGGTAGAGCATTATTTCAGTGATCTGCTAAGTGTGCTGGAAACACAGGACTGGCAGGAGGGGAAGATCCAGACACAGGATCTCATATCTTCTATCATGCTGGATACGCCTGAGGATCAAGGGAAGTTTGGCAGCCTCGGTATCCCGGAGAATGTGTTCTTAATCGGGACTGTGAATATGGACGAAACGACACATCCTTTTAGCAAAAAGGTACTGGACCGAGCCAACACACTAGAATTCAATTACATTAATCTGCAACAGTACCCGGATTTGGGTGAGCAGGTTGAGACCAGTGATAGCCCTGAGGCCAGTAAACTAAATCATTTATTTCTTCGTTCAGATTATTTGCAGCTAGTGGATGCCTATGATACCAACAAAGAGCTGGTTGTACGGACGACAGAGAGATTGGTTAAGATCAATGCATTGCTTGAGGATATCCACGCTCATGTAGGTTTTCGGGTACGGGATGCGATTTGCTTCTATATGATCTATAACGAACGGTACAAGCTGATGAGTGAGGAAGAAGCCTTTGACTGGCAACTGCTGCAAAAGATACTGCCGCGCATTCAAGGGAGCCATTCTTCGGTTCGCCGGGTATTATTGAACTTGATGAGTGGGGCTCTTGGTACCGGATCTGGTGTAACGGTAGACTTCCCAGCTTTTATGGATGATGCTTCTCCACTCTACCTGAAATGGGCTGCTGGCCAAACTCCACCTACGGCTAAACATCCACAAAGTGCGCGTAAATTGGCTTTTATGCTTAGGAGGTTAGAGGAAGATGGATTTACCTCTTACTGGCTCTCTTAATCAGACGGTAGAATTGCTCCGTGTAGAAACGGAGCTTTTTACTCTTTTTCTTCAAGGACGGCCTTATCATCCTACGGTGGAGACCTTGCAGCTTCATCGTTCTTCTAGTCAGGAGTGGGTGAATGCGCAGCTTGGGCTTGTTTGCTCCGAACGTCTTGGTAATATTCAGATTAAAGTGTTTTCCCCTGAAGTCCACGGGATGGTGGACTGGCAGCCGGGGGAGTCTGTTTTTCCTTGTTTTTATGAGACACAGTCGTATGAGCTGGTGATCCAGAGGAAGACCGCTGCTAACCTCTCTTTTTATCATGAAAATGTGCTGCTTCGGCAGGCAATTAAGCCTCTAGGTGAGTCTATTCTTGCGGGTGTGCTGAACTTTGGGAATGAGGTCGGTTTGACGGAATGGGAGATCCGCAGTTCGGGACAGGCTTTGCTGCGGGTAGAGATGGAGATCTTCCCCTCTAAAATGGATTACAAGCTGGATTACCAGAATATTTTAAATGAAGTGAATGAGCAGATTTATAATTTGGCCTTTGATTTTTTGCGCAAAACCTACCAACTAACAGGCTTGCGGGAGACGCAGCATCAGAGCTTGACGGAGTTTTTCACCATACTACAGCATGTCTTTAGACAGCTCTTGGATGCCGTTGAGCGGATTAACAAGAATCCTAATTACGCTCTGCTCCAGGACCGCCGACTAGTGGATGCCAATCGGGTCAAAAAGGCAGGAAGAGAGAACATCCGCGAGCTCGCGAAGCATCCCGAACGATTAAGAGAAGACAAGGACCATGGATTCTTGACAATCGGCAGCCGAAATTATACAGCCACACATTTAATGGAGACACGAAGACGCCTCGCCTATGATACTAATGAGAATAGGTTCATCCGCTGGATGCTGGAACGTATTCATGGAAAGCTGAAAGAGCTCAAGGGTCGCTGGAAGATTAAAAACCGAACCCCAGATCCATTACTTATAAAAAGGTTAGACACCATGCTTACTCAACTAGAGCGGGTGCTCAAGATGGATTTTTTGCGTGAGGTTGGAGTACTGAGGCAGATGTCCGTTACACTGGTGCTGCAGATGGCCCCTGGATACCGCGAGGTCTATCGCTGTTATCTCATGCTGCTCAAAGGCTTGTCGATCCAAGGTGATCTGCTGCGCCTGTCTATGAAGGATGTCGCGCAGCTCTATGAATACTGGTGCTTCCTCAAGTTGAATCAGCTTCTGGGTCAGAAGTATAAGCTGGTGAAGCAGGATATTATTAAGGTGAATCGGAATGGTATTTTTGTTACACTTGACCGCTCACAGAGCGCTAAGATGGTGTACGAGAATCCAGTTAACGGAGAGCAGTTCATCCTGTATTATAATGCGATTCCTAGCTCGGATAGGACCCCGACGCTCAGCCAGCGTCCGGATAATGTGCTGACACTGAAGAAGAAGGATGCTGGCAAAATCAAAGAGTATAAGTATGTTTTTGATGCGAAATATCGCTTAAATCCGGCTTATGAAGGGACTTCCTATCACCGCACTTATAGGCAGCCTGGGCCTGAAGAGGATGACATCAACACCATGCACCGTTATCGGGATGCCATTGTGTATCAGGAGAAGGGATCGGGAGAATATGAGCGAAGCATGTTTGGCGCCTATGTGTTATTCCCCTACCCGGATGAGGAGCGGTATAAGACCCACCAATTCTACAAAAGCATCGAGCTATTGAATATTGGCGCTTTGCCATTCCTACCGAATTCTACAAGCCTGATGGAGCGATTCTTGGATGAGATTATTCAGGATAGTCCGGAAAAAGCTTATGAACGCTCGACTCGTCCGCGCGGCACGAAAGAATACTATGCCAACCAGCTTGCGGGCAAAAATGTGCTTGTTGGTTCTGTCCGGGGACCCGAACAAGTGGAAGTGGCGCTGCAGAAAGCTTTTTATCACATGCCGTTAAGGAATCTTGCAAATCAGAAGATCCTAACGCAAATTGAATACGTAGCGATGTGCCAATCCCGCAAAAAGTTCATTGATCCTGCAAAAACGGGGATTCACTGGGTAGGGAAAGTAGCGGATTGGAAGGTGCTGCGGCGTAATGAGATTAAAGAGGTTCCTTGTCGCCCGGGTACTGAAGAAGATCTGTATGTACGATTTACGGTTGAGGAATGGAAAGCAATTACGTCTCCTATCATGCTAGGTGGTCAAAGAATACAAACGGTGCTCTATACGAGTAAATATATTCTGGATCGTGCCTTGGAAATCGCGGAGCTTCGCTTAGAAACGGAGGGAGATCTTCGTGAATGGCGTGAGAAACGCCGAAGGGGCAGAGTGAAGGTGAAGTTGGATCATGAGCAGTATGTGGACTTAGGGAAGGTTGTTGAAGTTCGGAATATTTAAAGTTAGTGAAAATGAAGTAAGGTGAACGAAAACATCATCGAACTCAAGCTGAATCATACGTAAGTGGAATTGGCTATAGTGTAGCTAGCACGAATACTTTAAGTATTCGTGCTAGTTTAATTATCAGGGGGATTAAAGAAATCAATCACTACATATCTGAGTTCCCATTCAATAAAAGTAACCCTATCCTTTATCCTAATAATATCTCTGAATTTCTTGCTTTTGATGAACAGGAAGGTTTACCTGCTCCTTCGGTTAGACTAAATGTCCTCAAACGCTCTCTAAATACTATGGAAGTATTAGCTGGTTTTGAAGTGATGGTGTATAATTCGGAAAATGTGCTAAAAGAGGTATACTCCGGCGAATTATTGTTTTTTTGGTTCGTGAGAGATTAAATTGGAAGATTAGTACTGTGGAAATTATTAATGAAATGAAAGGAAATTTCACTTGAACAATTGAAGTACATAAATTATGAAATTAATTGTAACGCAGAGATTCTCCCCTTTTTCACCTCCCTATATCCACCCCGCAACTCTAGTATCAACGCTTTCGCGGATAACACGCTTTTACCGCCATTGTTTCGTCCGCTTGCCTATAAGCTCACTGAAACATCGGCTGACCTTGTTCATAATAGAATTTCCCTTATCCCACAAATTCGGCTCGAAGTTGCTGTATCTTCTATTGAATGAATGTTGAAAAAAGCCGCTGGCTTCCGCGTTTTTTCTCACTATCCACAATTATCAAAACATTTTGTTAATGCTCCGCCCTTTTCTCCGTATTAACATATGTAAGTTTCTTCACAACAAATTGCGCAATTTGTTTAGCTTTTCGATGAAGGTGAGATGGAAGGAGGGTGGAGATGGAGGTTATCCAGGGTAAAGTGGAGCGTTACATGAATACCGAAAGATCACGTGAAGCTATCATGTCCAAAGAGGAATTTACCCGGATGTATGATACGTACTACCAACGTGTTTACAAATATATCTGTTATCGAATTAATAACCACCATGCGGCAGAGGACATATGCAGTCAGGTGTTTGAGACTGTGATGTGTAAGTATTATAGTTTTTCACAAGAAAAATCCAATTTTGAGGTGTGGCTGTTTGCCATTGTAAGAAACGCTGTAACGGATTATTTTCGGGCGCAGAAGAAAAGAAGCTATACCTCACTGGATTCGTTGCTGGAACTTATATTTCCCAAGCCGTCTCCTGAGGAGCTGGCGATCCGTGAGGATAATAATCAGGCACTGTTCAAGGCGCT
Organism: Paenibacillus sp. FSL H7-0735; assembly: GCF_038008505.1. Taxonomy (NCBI): domain Bacteria; kingdom Bacillati; phylum Bacillota; class Bacilli; order Caryophanales; family Paenibacillaceae; genus Paenibacillus; species Paenibacillus sp. FSL H7-0735. The sequence continues at coordinate 862,048 of NZ_JBBOZH010000001.1, forward strand.
CTCCAAGCTGCGTGAGAAGGAGCGGAATATCATTGCAATGAAATATGGGGCTGGGCTGAAAAATTCCGAAATTGCACAGATCATGGGAGTTAGTGAGTCCAATATCGGTGTCGTAGTATATAGAAGCTTGAAAAAACTGCATATTTCCTTAAAGGCAGGAGGGTTCAAAAATGAATAAGAAAGATGATCTCACCAAATTCAGCAAGACCATAGAACGGCTTGAGAATGCCGAACAGGGCAGCACTACCGCCAAAGAAAGAATCTATAACCGCTTGATATACAAATTGGACCATGGGGCTCTTAGCCCCCAATCAGAGATAAAAAACGGGATAACGATGAAAAAAAGCAGCTGGAGAAATGCAATAGTGATTGGCAGTGCAGTAATCTGTCTGGGTGGGGCATTCTCTGCAACCTCCTATGCACAGGACATGTTCCAGTCGATCATGGCAAAGTTTGAAGTGGGAAATCTCGAAATCACACAATACGATAAGGAAATTCCATCGGCTGCACAGTCAATGACTCTATCTGAAGATGCCCAAGGCGGGGAGAATGCGGTCATTGAATTGCCGTTTGCAGCTAAGTTAAATCTGGATGAAGCCCGTGCAGCACTTGGCATGAACTTCCCGGCACCCGACTGGATGGGAGACTATGAGTTTGTGAATTGTGTTCTTCAGGGGACCAGCATGGTTGAAGTGCAGTATAACTCCGGGGATAAAGCTGTTAATTTCCTAATCTCCAAGGGCGGCGACAATGGGATCAGCACTACAGAAGAAGTGAAGACAGAAGTAATCAACGGGACTAAAGTTTATTTTGCAAATGGAATTGTGATTTGGGTAGAGGATGGCTATACAGTAGAGTTGTATTCCCAAGTAGATTTTGATCAAGCTACACTAGGGAAAATCATTGATAGCTTTAACATTGGTGCGCCTGTTCAGCCTTTAGAGCAAGGTCAAGTGAAGGAGAACTTGCAAAAGAATGGAGCAGCGGTTGCAGCTCCGGCTCCGGCTGTAGATTCAAAATAAAAGACTTACTTCGGGCAGCAGCAGCCTATAGTTACACACAGAAGACGCGAGGGGATTAGTCCCCTGAGCGTCTTCTTTTTTTGAGCACACTTTTATAGAACGTTCCCCAACCATTGCCACCCCCCAAAAACAAAAGTATAATTGATAATGATTATCAATTAATGAATGAATAAAGAGTTAAGTGCATTTATATAAGCAGTAAAGAGGTGACAGCATGCAAAAACAATCGCAAAAGACGGATTTAACTGAGGTTAGAAAATATATAGAAGAGAATTTCACGAAGCACCTGTCTTTAGCACATTTAGCTAATCTTTCTGGTCTTAGCTCCAGTTATTTTTCCTCGGCGTTTAAACAGGAATATATACAAAGTCCAATGGAGTTTGTTACTCAGCTGCGGATTCAGAAGGCTAAACAATTATTGCAGAAACAAGACGTTCGCTTGAAGTTTATAGCAGAGGCTGTTGGATATAGTGATGAGTTTTATTTTAGCCGGGTGTTCAAAAAGGTCGAAGGGATATCCCCAACGATGTATTCCAGCCAGCAAAAATCAAATATCGGTGTTGTAACTGGAAATATGATGGGGTATTTACATGCGGCAGGAATCATCCCATTTGCTGCACCCTTAAGTGCAAAGTGGACACCGTATTACTATAATTTGTGGGCGCAAGAAATCGAGCATAAGGTAACCTTGACCCAAAACAAAAATTATTGCAGCCCCAATGAGCTATTGCATTTGCCAATTGATCTTCTTATTTCTCCCAAAGATTTGTCGTCAGAGCTGGTAAAACGGATAGAGGATCATTTTCCAATCTATTGGCTGGATGATAAACAAGATTGCTTAATAGCGTTAACTGAACTTGCTGCCCGATTAAATAAACAAGAAGAAGCGAAACAATGGATCACGCAGTATAGGGCAAGATTGGAAGACGTTCGGTGCAGGTTAGACTGGCCCACTAAACCACCCAAAGTTCTAGTTATACGTATCTATCAGCAGCAAATCTTTGCTTATTGTAATACAGGCATTCAGCATCTTTTATTTCAGGATTTGGGAGCGGAATCTAGTTATGAGCAGCCCGGTCTATATAATGCAGAGATTACTTTTGAAGAGTTAAGTAGATTGAAGGTAGATAAGCTGTTTACGATTATTTGCCCCGATGATGAGTCACGAGCAACTTGGCATCATTTGCAGAGAGATGTTGGGTTTAGACAGTTAGAGGCTATCGAACAGGGACAAATCTATGTTATTCACTCCGATCCTTGGTTTGAATACTCTCCTGTGGCTTTAAAACGAATGCTAGAGGAAGTTGCAGTAATGATGATACCTTGAAAATGTACATGTCTAATCATAAGATGTTACATGGTCAATGCGTCCTATCTCTTATACACTCAATACTGAGAATGATTATTATTGAGAATATAGGAAAGAGGGAAGGTCTATCATGAAGGGGTTTAATACAAAAACAATAAGTTATGTTGTAATGGTTGGTTTATTATCCATTCTACTAACAGCTTGCGGGGGCAATAATACAGCGAATCAGCAAGCAACAGATACTCCAGTAACAACCAGTGAAGCGAGCGCAACTGCAACGGATGAACCAACTGTACAAGAAACGGAAGCAGCGGCTAGAGAAGCGTTTGTAGTAACTGATCAAGTAGGCAATACAGTAAACATTCCGGGGACTGTACAAAAGGTGTATGCCCCTGGTTTAGAGGATTACTTAGTTACGCTTGGTGTAACCCCAGTAGCCCAATGGTCCACGGGTGAAAGACCGCAGCAGTATCTACAGGATACGTTAAGTGGTGTAAAAGAAATCAGCTTTGCTAATGGTGTTCCCTCTCCAGAATCTGTAGTAGATTTGGAGCCGGAATTAATTATATTCCCCACTGCTTTTTATGCACAAAATGGTGTTTATGAAAACTACTCGCAAATTGCTCCAACTTACGTGTTTAAGAATGCACTCGGCAATGTAGTGGAAGCGACAGAAACGATTGCGAAATTGCTAGGTCTAGAGGATAAAGCAACAGAAGCTATTGCTGCTTATAATACAAAGCTAGAAGAGACTAAAGCACAATTATCTAGCGTTTCTGCCGGTAAAAAAGCGATATATATTAATGCGAATGCGCGTGCGATCTTTTTAGTGGGCAACTTCCATTACGGGGGTTATGTGCTGAGTGAGCTAGGCTTTGCTCAAAGTGCTCTTGTAGAAGGTGAAATGTCCGCTGATATTTCGCTGGAGATGCTGTCGGATTTAGACGCGGATTATATCTTTATTAACGATAATGATGGTCTCGGGGATGCCTTCCTAGCAGACATTAAAGCTAGTCCTTTATGGAAGGCGCTGCCGGCAGTTCAAGCAGGTAAAGTGTTCGAGGTAGATGGCGATCACTGGAGATCCAGCGGATTAATTGCTTATCAAAAAACGATGGACGATATTGTAGCGTTCCTGCTGCCATGATTATCAAACCGTACGTAAAACCAAACTATGAAACGATGCTGATCACGAGTAAAGCTAATCATAAGGACTATGAAATTTTTATTGCTAAGCCTTTGGATGAGCCTGCAAAAGATGGCTACGGTGTCATTTATGTACTAGACGGTAATGGGCTTTTTGAAACCGCTGCTGAAATCACCCGATTGCTGACGCGTAAGCCTAAAGGCTATCCACCCGCGATTGTTGTTGGCATTGGTTATCCTGGAGGTGAGGCGTTTGATACCGTGCGTCGAACCTATGATTTAACCATGCCCGCCGAGCTCGCGAATTTACCGAAACGTCCCAACGGCGAGCCTTGGCCAGCATTTGGCGGGGCAGATGAGCTGCTAGCCTTTTTTGAAAAAGAGTTAATGCCAGCCATTGCCCAGCGGTTCGTTATCAATAAGCAGAAGCAAGCATTGTTTGGTCATTCCTTTGGCGGATTATTTGTTCTGCATGCTTTGTTTACACAACCCACCTTGTTTTCGCATTATATTGCAAGTAGTGCGTCCATCTGGTGGAATGATTACGCACTTTTAAAGGAGTATGAGAGTTTTAAAGCTGATTTACACAGCAATACGTTAAGTCAGTTACCTAAAACACTTATGATTGTCGGTGGAGAAGAGCTGGATTATATGGTCAAGGATAGTTTGGATTTATGTAACAGTATGATGGCCTTACACCTTCCAAGCTTCGAAGTAAGCTGGGCATTGCTTGAGCAAGAGGAGCATGTGAGCGTAATCTCGGGTGCGATTAGTCGGGCCGTCAAATTTTTGCTTACCACATCCTCTGACTTAAGTTAGAAATCATATCGTTTGCATCTGAGCTGGCCCTTGGCTGGCTCTTTTTGTAAAGTGAAGGGAAAGGGTTGGAAACATTGGCCGCAAATGTTCAGAAATCATCACTAGCAGGAGAAAAAAAGTTCTCCTTTTTAATATTGCTAATCTTCATGCTCCTCCTATTAATAGGCGTATTAGTGCTTGCTATGGCCCTTGGCGCGAAAAAAATACCCTTCGCAGATGTATTCATGTCGATCATCGCTTTTGATGATAAGGCTTCTACTCATCAGGTGATCCAATCCATTCGTTTACCCCGGGTACTTGCCGCTATGGCAACGGGCGCTGGATTTGCAGTAAGTGGAGCGATTATTCAAGGGATTAGTCGCAATCCTTTAGCCGATTCGGGGATTCTTGGGTTAAATACTGGGGCAGGGGTCACATTAGTTATTGCTATGGTTTTCCTGCCGACGATAACATTTACAGGTACACTTTGGCTCTGTATTCTAGGTGCGGGATTGGGAGCGGGTTTAGTCTTTAGTGTTGGTTTATTAAGTAAACGAGGCATGACGCCTATTCGGCTTGTATTGGCGGGTGCTGCCATCTCTGCAATGCTAACTGCCCTAAGTGAAGGAATAAGTATCTTTTTTTCAGTGGCACAGCAGGTGGCTTTTTGGTATGGAGGAGGTTTAAGTGGCATTAGTATGGCTCATTTACAGCAAATGTTGCCTTGGATGCTTCTTGCGCTATTACTTGCCATCGTAATTTCAAAGTCGATTACTATACTTTCTGTAGGGGATGAGACAGCGGAAGGGTTAGGCGTTAATATAAAACTTATCAAAAATCTTTCGCTTTTAGCCGCATTTATGTTAGCTGGGATTTCATGTGCTTTAGCCGGATCTGTAAGCTTTGTGGGCTTAATTGCTCCGCATTTGGTACGTTACATTGTGGGTGTGGATTATCGTTATATTATTCCATTATCCGCAATTCTGGGAGCCACCCTTGTTGTGCTTGCTGATTTAGTGGCACGAATCGTAAATGCCCCTTATGAAATACCTGTAGGTGCTGTAATTGCGGTTATTGGTGTTCCGTTCTTTCTATATTTGGCTCGTAAAGAAAGGCGGGAGCTATAGTGAAGCTAAGATGGAAGTTTATAATTATAGCAATCATTTTACTGCTAGGCTTTATATATAGTGTATCTACTGGTCAAAGCAGCTTAAGCTTACAAGAGTTATGGCAAACCGTATTAGGAAAGGGAACACCGAGGCAGGAGCTTGTACTTTTTCAGTTCCGTATTCCACGTATGATCTTGGGTTTTCTAGTAGGTGGCGCGTTGGCAATAGCAGGAATGCTGCTACAAGCTATAAGCCGAAATGCTTTAGCAGACCCGGGCATACTGGGGATAAATGCTGGTGCTGGATTATCCATGATGTTATTTTTACTCTTACAAAATAGCTCAACCGGCTTACATACCTATGTTCAGCCACTGTATGCTTTATTGGGCGGATTTATCGTTGTCGCTCTATTATTTATGCTTTCTTATGATCGCAATCAAGGCATTATTCCCATTCGATTAATTTATACGGGTATTGCTGTTGCGGCTGCGATTAGTGCATTTATGATTGTGTTAACCTTCGTACTAGATCCTTCGCAATATCAGATGATTAAGGTGTGGCTGGCAGGGAACATAGGGAATAGTAATTGGAGTCACGTGTATGCTATGCTGCCTTGGTTACTTCTTATTGTGCCTTTATTAATTCGGAATCATCTTATATTGGATGTACTAAGGCTTAACGATCCTGTAGTCATTAGTTTAGGGGTATCTCTAAATAAATATCGTGTTTGGTTTTTAGTGTGTAGTGTCTTATTGGCGGCACCAGCGGTTGCTGTTAGTGGGAGTATTGGATTTGTAGGACTAGTAGTTCCACATTTAGTTAGACGACTCTTTCGTGGCCATAAAATAATGATTCCCGCATGTTTATTAATCGGTGGCGGATTAGTTGTTATTGCAGATGCGCTTGGTAAAATGGTGGTAGCCAATACTGAAATACCAGCAGGAGTGATCGTGGCTTTAATCGGTGCTCCATACTTTTTATATTTATTGATTAAAAGTGAATAACTGAAAAAAGCTATTGTGTGATGGTGCTGGAAATAAAAAAAGAATGCCTTGATTATGCTATAATCCAAGGCATTCTTTTTTATATAGTTTTCGTTTTCAGCTTTTCTAAAAGATCTTTCCACCAGTAAATAGATTGCTCTAGTTGAGAAGCGTAGTAGCTTTTCATGAAATCTACGACGTCACGGGTGGAGCTATCTACATCTATTTGCTGGTAAATTTGATTTAATTGATCTTTTTTTATAAGTGACTGTTCAATTTTCTTCTCGATAATCGGGATCACTTTATCAGTCTCTACAAAACGAAGATTCACAAGAGCAACAATCATATCTGAAATAGATTCTGCATCTTCTATTACCTTATAAATTTTGAGCGGGAGTTGCTTGCGCCCTTTATCGGTAATGGAAAACACCTGTTTGTCTGGGCGATGTTCTTCTTTGATAATCTCTACCTGTTCAACTAAGCCCTGTTTCGTAAGGGATTCAAAATGATAATATAGTTTGCTTTCAGACAGATTTAGCAATGTATCAAATGGAATAGGGGTGGATAGTTCTTTTTTTAATTTATAAGGATAATTATTTTCATCCATTAACTTACTTAAGATATAAATTTGAATTGACATCACAGAACCCACTCCTAATTGTTGGCTAAACTCTATCTTACCAAACCTAGGCGGTTATTTCAGCTGTATTTTTAACTTCAACGGGCAGTATAGTTTCTTTAGTCAGAGGTACAGATTTATGAACAAACCGGACGATAACAATGTTAATCATCATAGCCCCGGCAAATACGCCTGCTAATCCCCATAAGAAGGGTGCTGGACTAATAGAACCAAACATTTGTGCCAAATAAGCTTGCACAGAATAATACATCGGGGTGATGCGGCCGAACCAATCGTATGGTGTATACATCATATCACGAGGCATGGTAGCACCATTGGCGATGGTTTGCATGAGCAGGATCGGAATATTTAAGACCATACCGCCTTCGCCAACTAGGAAGACCATAATCGCACACACGTTAAATGCAGCCATATACATTAGAATTTGCTGAGCAGCAACTGGTAACAGTAAGGATAGGTCTACATCTGCAACAGAGAAGGCAATGGTTAAAGCAACGACTGTTGATAATACAGCGATTAATAAAGCTGTGAGTTGAACGAACATAAACAGTTTTGTCTTGCTTGCCTTCCCGCGGTTCGCTTTAAAAGAAGCAACTAATTGCATGGAGGCAATCATTGCCCCAACATAACCAGCCATAGTTAAGAACATAGGTAGCATGTTGTTGTGCATGCCGTCCGGAACATCATTGATGACAACATAATTCCCGACATAACTATTTTCAATTTGTGTAGCCATTGCGGTGGCTTGTTCTTCTGGTACGTTAAAGTTCATTAACACACCTTTTGCGGTTTGCTCTGAGAAGTTCGCGCTTAATTGTTTGTTAATTTCCCCTACAACGGAAGACATGGCTGAAGATACCATGGTGGCAGAAGCTTCGTTGACTGTGAAATCAATACTTGCGGATACCTTACCGCTTTGAACGTTGGCGGAAAATTCTTCTGGAATATGGACAACTAGAGCTAACTTATTATGTTCTAATTCATCCATCGCCTTTTTATTCGATACATCGGTTTTTATCGTTTTGAATGGTAAGCTCTCTGAGAACTGATTCGAAATCTGAGCCCCATATTGACCGGCATCATCATTGACGATAGCAATTTTTAAATCATCCATGTTCCCTGGAAGTGCTGTATACCCTGGTAAGAAAATACCAAGCATCGCAATGGCATAGAACACACCCATAAAAATAGAACCAATGGCCCCTTTGGACTTCAAAAACTGTGAAAACTTCAACGGTATACCTTCTTTCTTCTGAATAACACTTTTATTTTAGTACTCCAATTAAAGTACTTTTAACTGAGTGAGATTTATAGTACGATAATTCATTATAAATGTCAAATTTAAGATACAATGGGTAAGTAGTGAATGATTAAAAAATGAATAACTGAAGGGACTTCGAATATGAACAAGGTTATTGTAATTGGTGCAGGGATATTAGGGGCTTCAGCAGCTTATCAGCTAAGTAAGTTAGGTGCTGAGGTCATCATTATAGATCGTAAGGATGTTGGACAAGCAACGGATGCAGCAGCAGGGATTATTTGTCCATGGTTATCTCAACGCAGAAACAAAGCATGGTATCGTCTTGCTAAAGCGGGAGCAAGCTTTTATCCGGCACTTATTCAAGAGTTAGAAGAGGCTGGAGAAACCGAGACTGGATACGCAAAAGTTGGAGCGATATGTATCCATGAGGATTTGAAAAAGTTACTCGCGATGAAAGAAAGAGCGGAGCTGCGCAGAGAGGACGCCCCTGAAATAGGGGAACTTACGATGCTGACGGATCTTGAAGCACAAGAGAAGTTTCCCTTATTGTCGGAAGGTTACCATGCGCTTCATGTATCCGGTGCAGCAAGAGTGGACGGTCGTGAATTACGTGATGCTTTGCTAAGAGCGGCACAGCGTAACGGTGCGCAAATGATTGAGGGCGATGCTATTTTAGAGTATGCTGATCATGAAATTAAAGGGGTTCGAGTAGGAGAACAGACATTCACAGCCGATGAAGTGATTGTGTGCGCAGGGGCTTGGTCTAACGCTTTGCTTCATCCGCTTGGGATCATGCTCCAGGTGCGTTATCAAAAAGCTCAAATTATGCATTTGAAGCTTGCTCAACAAGCGAGTACAGAGCAATGGCCTGTGGTAATGCCGCCTACAGATCAATATATCCTTGCGTTTGCGGATCAAAATATCGTTGTAGGTGCTACTCACGAAAATGATGTCGTAGGTTATGATACTGCTGTAACCGCAGGGGGAATGCAAGAAATATTAAATAAAGGTCTGCAAACGGCTTCCGGCCTTGCGGATTGTAGCCTAAATGAGATAAGAGTAGGGTTCCGTCCTTTTACTGCAGATTTTCTTCCCGTGTTAGGCAGGGTCCAAGGATGGAATAAACTAATTGTTGCTAATGGACTAGGGTCATCCGGATTAACGATGGGACCCTTTCTTGGTGAGCAGCTAGCCAAGCTGGCCATGAATCAACAGGTAGATATTCAGCTTGAAGACTATGCATTAGAGCATGCAATAAATTGATGAGTACGAGCACGAATGGAGGGGAAGTCCAAACATTCACCGCAGTCACGCACTTACTTTAATAGAAAAATCTTAACTTCAACTAATATAGCGAAGGTTTTTTTTATCCTTTATACTGAAAAGACCAATTAATCTTCCTAGGAGTTGTCTAACGAATCATGATAAAGAAAGAAGTCGCGCATATACGCAAGCAATTTAAGCTGGATCACGATTTAATGAGTATTTACGATATTCTCAACGTGTATATTATGAAGGAAAGCAACGAGATCTATCATTGGGAGCGCCAGCCGTTTGGAATGGTGGACAGAGAGAAGCAGGAGCTGTATATGGGCAATTTCAAAAAACTCCTGACCGGTGAACTGGATCAGAAATTGTTCGAGTTGAAGTTTCAAGCGGAAGCGGAGGAGCCAGCGCAGGTGATGCTTCATCAAGCTTTGGTGACAGGGGATCCGGATGAATGGCAGGACCTGATGCTGCTGTTGGTGGACAGAATGATGGCGGATACTCATTATGAACGGGATACGGTGATCACTTTCGTTCGCGGACAGTATTTCCGCCCGACTAAAGATAGAAACGATGAAGCCGAGGAAAGTGAGAAAAACGAACTATTCGCGCATCCTTTTATCCTATGCAGCGTGAATTCCACGGAGAAACAACGGAAAGCTCTCTTGTTTGATTACGTGGAGCGGGAGTTCAAGTACAATGTCATTGTAGATCCGATTGTCAAGTTAAGTACGCCGGAGCAAGGTTTCTTTTACCCAAGCGTGACGGACAATTATTCCGATGTGAACCGCATTCTGTATTGTACGGGGAAATCGAACTTCCCGGATCCGCATTTTGTCGGAGAGGTCTTGAATGCCGAAAGATCCAATACGGCTCTGGAAGAGAGAGCTATATTCGAAGACATCGTGAAGGAAGTGGCGGGCGAACAGCTTGATGCAACCACTCTCGCACAGGTGTACGAGGAGATCCATCAGGTCATCGAAACCAACGACGATAAGGAAGAACCTCCAATGCTCGATTATAGAGATCTGGAACGTGTACTGACGGTAAGTGGCGTAGAGAACGTGACAATGGAAAAAGTGGAACGGGCGTTTGAAACGATCGTTGACGATAAGCATTATGAGATGAAGGCGAGCAGCGTAATGCCGAAATTCACTACCAAATCGATTAAGATCGATACAAAGGTAGCTACGATTTCGGTCAGCCCGCAGGATTTAAAATATGTGAAGCAAGTGAATTATCATGGGAGACGCTGCATTTTGATTGAGGTTGACGAAGATGCCGTGATCGAAGGATTCACACTTACTACAGAGAATCTTTAGACCGCTTCAACAATGTTATGGGCTATCCTTAAAGTCTTTGAACAAGACTAAGGATAGCCCAATTTTTTTTGTGTCAAATACGGTGATTAAAGATATATTCGATATATTCTTTTGCGCTAGTATTAATTTCTTCATCGCTGGCTTGGAATGAAGCTCCAAAAACAGCAAAGTACGGTAGGGCTTCTGCGCCTACATGTTTGGCACTGGCGTTAAAGGGTGCGATCACTTCGTCTACGGTAAAAGAAACAGAGCCCTCTGGCTGATAATTTTCTTTTTTATCACCAATGGACAGGGCCAGCCCTAACTTTTTCCCGTTAAGCTTATTCCCGTTTGATCCATAAGCCCACCCGTAAGCCAACACATCGTCAAACCATTTTTTTAATAGCGGCGGATAACTGTACCAATACAACGGGAATTGAAAGATCACATGGTCATATGCTTCCATTAGATTCTGCTCTCTAGGAACATTAATATTCCAGTCAGGGTACTCCTTATAAATCTCATGAAGGGTAATGTCGTTGGGATATAATAGCAGTTCTTCTTTCCAGCGCTGGTTGACCCTCGAATTCTCAAGGCCCGGATGCGCCAAAATCACTAGTGTTTTCATGATGAATCTCCATTCTCAGGCCTATACTATTTATGAATATTATTATTATCTTGCAGGTTGTAAAAAAAGAAAATACACACAATAAAGTAAGATGGTTACTTCGAGGTGTGTACTGGACTCCGAAAAAAATATATGCAACAATGAAGTTTTAAGTAAGCTTAATTTGATCAGCATGAACGAGGTGTTATTCTATGAAACAATATCATCTAGGGATAGAGGCAACACTAGAAATCATCGGCGGAAAGTGGAAAGCTTTGATCATTTGCTTTTTGATGTCCGGTGCCAAAAGAACAAGTGAATTACAGCGTAATATTCAGGGCATCTCACAAAAGGTTCTGATCCAGCAGCTTCGTGAACTTGAGAGGGATGGGCTTGTCAAAAGATTCGTGTACCAGCAGATGCCGCCAAAAGTTGAATACAGCCTCACGGAATATGGCGTTACAGCCAATAAGATCGTGGATGTTATGTGTTCTTGGGGAAAAGAAAATATAAAAATAAGACAAAGACGAGGAGAAGAGATCGTCTTGTTGGAGGATACATGTCCTGGAGCAAATTAAAGCAACAACTGGAGAGTTTTCTCTGTCCTGCGTTATCCGGCAAGGTTGAATATCGTGCAAGCAGTTACCGTTATTTACCTGATAAATCAGGGAGCTGTTATATTTCGGTAGATAAAAAGAACGTACTCAATATGAATGATAGAACTAGCTCAATCAGATGGTATCAGACGGAGCAGGAGATTAAGAATGATTCAGAACTCCAAATTCCAATCCATCCTGAAGACATCGAAGCGGTTAGAAAAGATAGTAAAGGGATCATCCCGGAGGATCGTCTAATAGTCATTGCAAGAAGCAGAAAGATATCAGAAGTTGCAAAGGAGCTTTTGTCAGCACAGACCTCATTAAGTAAATCGAATTTTATCGTTATAGCTAATAATTTTTTATCTACTTCTATAGAGGAAAGCATAGAGAGCGATGATATCTTATTGAATATTCTGGCTTTAGTGGACAGACGGGTTGGGAAAAAGCGGATTTTAAACATGAGCGAGAAGATGCAGTTAAAGCATCCGATTGTGCAATATTTTTATGAACTACGGCGTAGTACATTGTGAATATAACTAAACTCTCCCTTGCTCAATGGCATCTGCTTCATCCATTATAAATAGGTAATCATCTCCCCCATAGAGCGTATCTTTACCTGTATCCATAAAGGAGAGAAAATAGGATGGAACTCAAAAAAATAAATGACTCTATTTATTATTTGAAAAGTGTCCGAGAAACAGACAGACCTGTTTTGGGATATGTTTTAGGTGACAGCTTTTCAATTATGATTGATTGTGGCAATTCAAAATCGCATTTAGATGCCTTTATAAAGTGTTTGGATGATAACAATCTGCCACGTCCCAAATATGCTTTGATCACGCACTGGCATTGGGATCATACCTTTGGTATGCATGCTTTTGACGGGGGAACTATAGTCTCTTCAGCAACGAATGAGGCACTAAAGCGCCTGAAAGCATGGGAATGGGATGAAGAAGCTGTGGTAAAACGTTTAGAGACCAAAGAAGAAATAGCATTCGCCTATAACTGTATGAAAAAAGAATATGATACGTTTGATAAGATTAAGGTTAGCACAGGAAATATTATTTTCGAGGATGCTTTAACGCTGGATTTAGGGGGCACCACTTGCCAGATTATAAAGGTAGGAGGGCCACATGAAGACGATTCTTGTGTTGTATATATAAAAGAAGCGGGAGTTTTATTCGCAGGTGATGCACATAGCGGGGATTATTATCATGGAGAAGGTAAAATTGATCCGATAAAAATGAAAAAATATATTGAGTTTTTATCGACTCTTTCATTTACTACGTATATCCCGGGGCACGACGCCCCTATGAGCAAGGAAGAAATCATTCCCTTGTTAAATAGATTTTGTGAGGTCAAGTAAAGGCTAGCCTTATCACATAACAGCTTATTTTATTAGGCGACTTGTTAGGTATGAATTCGGTAGTGTACCGGACGCATGCCTTTTTGTTGTGCCTGATGGGGCAGTTCATAGGGGGTGGCTTATTTGCGTTTATTGGGAAGCAGCGTTACGATTAATCATAAGCAGCCTTGCTTCAAACCCCTCCTGAGCTATTAGAAATCTTAGACGAATTATACATCGATGGCTGGGGACATGTACAGAAAGGGAAACAGAAATGGATAAGAAAATAAGCGTAGAGAATCTAAAACTGACACCACAAAATGATACTTATTATATTGCTTGGAGTATCGGAGTCGATAAGAAGTATAAAAAGCATATGAAAAAAGAAATAAAGAGCCAACTCACAGACGTTCTAGGATCCATGACTCAAAATAATGCTGTGGAGGATATTTCAGTTTACAGTCATAACAAAACAGCCGAAAAACATGGAGAATTCATTATATGGGATTATCTTATCCTAATGCAGATCAAGGAAAAAGAAGATGCCAAAATCATTTTACCTAACTTAAAAAATGTGAATATACCTTTCGTGCTCGAAACAATCCGTATGGAGTTACTTGTAACTACACCAAACAGTACGTACCCTACACCAGGGGAAGGCGCGAGAAAACGGCATGTAAAGCCATTTTATGCAATTGAATATGTCGATGTTCAGCCTAATTATTTAGATGAATTCCGGGACATAATGATTAACAATAACGGACCGGCAATGAAGTACATAATGGAGGAAGCGAGATGGTGTCATAATTTTTATGCATTAGAAACGCTGACTGTCTTCTATCATAATTCAAGTTATCCTACTTGGAACCAGATTCATGTCATAGGTTTGTATTTGGAATCAATTTTTCTATATAAAAAAGATTTCTCAAAAGGGCTGGCACTGACCCACAGCATTTCATTTGAAGAAAACTTTGCGCAGTTAAAGAAGATAAGAACCATGTTATATAAAACGATCGGGAGAAAGATGATCTAGAATAGACGAATGGATAAATGGATCAAACCCACCCCGTAAACTCCAATATAGACGCTTTAGCGGATTGTGCTTCGGATTGTGCGCCTTTACGCCATTGTTTAGGTGACTCACCCATAAGCTTGGAGAAACATCGGTTGAAGCTGGATATGGACTGAAAACCTACTTGCTCAGAGATGGAGAGAATGGAATCATCCGTACTTTTTAACTGCTTGCAGGCCTCTTCAATACGGGTACTGTTTAGGAAGTCGAGAGGTGCGGACCCCATAATCTCATGGAATTTCCTGCGGAAATGAGTGGTACTTAGGTGGCACAGATCAGCTAAAAAATCGATGGTAATCGGCATCATGTAGTTTTTAGTGATGTATTCCAGAACGGGTGAGATGACAAAATCGCCCTTCAGGCTATGCTCTGTTTCTTGATCAACCAAGGGCTCATTCCGGGAATGAATTCTAAGGAGTTCTATATAAAGCGATAACAATAAGCCGTAGGCACTTTCTTGATAGTAAGGATTTTTTTGTTTCAATTCCTCTAAGACCGATGTCGCAAGGGTATAAACCTTGGGATGTTCCTCTTTGTTCAAAATACAGTTTGTTCCCTTAATTGCCCACAGATTCGGCTCAAAGTTGCTGTAAGCGCTCTTGAAGGATTGCTGAAAAAGATCCTCAGGCGAAAAAAAGATATAAGACCACAGACTGGCTTCATTCGGCGAACTATAAGTTGTATGAGGGAGATACCTAGGGATGAAGGTCACATCTCCGGCTTTAAAAGGCACAGATTCTCCTTTGATCTCCATGATGCCGCTATCCGAATGGCAAATGCCAATCTCCAAATGATTATGGAAATGCAGATGTTCACTTTTAATATCAGAAATCTTCCAACGTTCACCGCTTAACAGCAGGATAGGAAAGTTTATCGGTAAGCTGTAGTGGCGGTATTCAATGACGGGCTTCTTTTTTCTGGGCATATTCTCAATACTCCCATTCTTATTACGTAGGTTGAGTAGATTATAGGTTAACGTTATATCAAATTCAACTATATAAAGAGAACTTGATATTATACAATTTTGGAAAAAAGTGGCGGAGGAGAAGTTTGGAACTGTAGGAGCGTTAGCGTCCGCCTTTGTCAGCAGATTTCCACCGCGAAGAGCGGTATAAAATCAAGAAATTCTTACGACAACAGCGGCCGGAAGTCCAAACATTCTCTGTAGTCACGGCCAATCCCGAAATATAAGAACTACTAGTTAATGGTTGAAATTGCACAGTTTAGTTATGAATATGCTTAGAATCAGACCATTTTACTACTTACAATAGAGTTAGTAAAGCGTTTACAATGTGGACGGACAGCTCTCAAGCGCCTTTGGGGGCGTGTGCGAAAGAGAGGAGAAACAAGATGCTTCAATTAACTTATGACAGAGAAGAGATTTTAAGGGTCATCGATAAAGTGGTCAGAAAAACAATGGCGATGGATTTAACATGGGACTGGCCTTGTGGTGTGGCTTATTATGGGGTAACCAGAGCTTATGAAACTACAGGAAATAAAGAGTATTTGGATATGCTTGTCCAGTGGGCAGATGAATATATCGAGCTGGGTCTGCCGGATTGGACAGTTAACACCTGTGCTATGGGCCATATGCTGATCACCTTGTATGAAGAAACAGGTAACCAGAAGTATTGGGATATTGTGATGAGCAAAGTGGATTATCTGCAGAACAATGCGCTTAGATTCGGAGATCATGTGTTGCAGCATACCGTCTCTATTTCTAATGATTTTCCAGAACAGGCATGGGCGGATACCTTGTTTATGGCGGCATTTTTCCTGCTCCGTGTAGGAAGCAAATTAAAGGATCAGGAAATGATCCAAGATGCCTTGAATCAATATTATTGGCATATCAAATACCTGCAAGATCCTAGCAGCGGGTTTTGGTACCACGGCTACAATAATGTGAAGCAGGATCACATGTCTGGACTATTCTGGGGCAGAGCGAATGCTTGGGGCGCATACACTATGTCGCAAGTTAAAAAGCTTTTGAAAGAATGGTATTTGTATCCCCAGTGTATGGACGTAGAGTGTTCGCTGCGCGATCAACTGGCCGCACTCAAGCTGGTGCAAACGGAGCACGGCCTGTGGCGGACTGTACTAGATGATGAGGAGTCTTATGAAGAAGTATCCGCGTCTTGCGGCATTGCGGCTGCTATGATCAATAACGGCAACCCGCTGCATACCAAATATGTGCAAAAGGCCCTGAAAGGTATTTTGAACAATATCAGTGATGATGGACGGGTGCTGGGTGTTTCTGGCGGAACAGCGGTTATGAAGGATCGGGAAGGATACCGCAATATTCCAAAAGACTGGATTCAAGGCTGGGGTCAAGGCTTAGCGTTAGCTTTTCTATCCGATATGCTTAAATAGGAGGGATCCAAGTTGTCCAAAAAAACAACGGGGGCCTTTACACTGCCGGGAGAATCCGGTTATGAGGCATTGACCCTGAAATTAGCTGAACGTTGGGGTGCCGATGTCATCCGTGACAGTGACGGCACACAGTTGTCTGATGAGATTATCAACGCAGGATACGGCATTTATTCTACAATCTGCATCATCAGAGATCACAACGAATGGGCGTCACAGAATTCAGACAAACTGCAGCAGAGCTTTTTAATAACTAATCCGAAGGTAGCGGTACAAGATTATTTATCCATCTATCTGATGGAGGATTTTTTTGCTGAACAATTCCGAGTGAATGATTCCAAAGAGGCGTTTAAGTACTGGCAGGTTTTTGACCGAACGACGGGCGAAGAGGTTCCAAGAGAACTGTGGAATTATGAGCGGGAATCGGGAAATGTAGTCATTACCGGAATTGCACCTTGGCATAAATACACAGTCAGCTTCATGGTCTACCGGATTTGGGAAGAGATCTCCATGTACAATCACACCACGAATCACTGGGAAAAAGAGCATCTGATGCAGATCGATCCCATCTATGTAGAAACGCAAAAATATTTACTCCATTGGATAGAAGATTGGTGTCATAAGCATAAGGAAACAACAGTGGTTCGGTTTACCTCCCTCTTTTATAATTTCGCCTGGATCTGGGGCAGTGATGAGCGCAATCGCCATTTGTTCTCGGACTGGGGTTCATATGATTTTACGGTAAGCTCAAGAGCGCTTGATCTGTTTGCCAAAAAATATGGGTATTCGCTCACGGCCGAGGATTTTGTGAATGGTGGGAAATATCGGGTCAGTCATATCCCGGCGCAGCAGCGGAAGCTGGACTATATGGCATTTATCAATGATTTTGTCATCGAATTTGGTAAGCAATTAATTGATATTGTGCATAAGCACGATAAGCTGGCGTATGTCTTCTATGATGATAGTTGGGTTGGCATGGAGCCTTACAATGACCGTTTTGAGGAGTTTGGTTTTGACGGGATGATTAAATGTGTGTTCTCAGGGTTTGAGGCAAGGCTTTGTTCTGGTGTAAAAGTAGATACCCATGAGATTCGGCTGCATCCCTATTTATTTCCGGTTGGATTGGGAGGGCTCCCTACGTTTATGGAGGGAGGTAACCCTACGCTCGATGCCAAAAAGTATTGGATTAATATCCGGCGCGCCTTGCTCAGAGAGCCTATAGATCGGATTGGACTGGGCGGATATTTGCATCTTGTAGAGCCTTATCCGGATTTTTGTGATTATATCGAAAAGATCGCGGATGAATTCAGAGAAATTAAAGAGCTGCATCATAAAGGCAAACCGTATCACATTAAGACGAAGGTAGCCATTTTACACGCTTGGGGTAAATTGAGATCGTGGACTTTGTCCGGGCATTTCCATGAAACGTATATGCATGATCTGATTCATATCAATGAGGCTTTGTCCGGATTGCCGATTGAAGTCCAGTTCATTGATTTTGAAGATATCCGTAAGGGAGTATTACAAGAGTGTGATGTAGTGATTAATGCCGGCTCGGCAGGTTCAGCATGGAGTGGCGGAGAATACTGGAGTGACCATAAGTGCGTGGACTTACTGACAGCGTGGGTTTATGAGGGCGGTACTTTTATAGGTGTCAATCAGCCTTCGGCGCTTGAAGGTTATGACAGCTTTTTCAGAATGGCCCATGTGCTTGGTCTGGATGAGGATACAGGCTCCAAGGTAGCTCATGGAAGATGGACATTTGAGGCTAGAGATGAGCAAGATTTAGTGCCTGAAGGAGCCAGCATAACACCTAAAAATAACATTTATCTTACGGATGGCTCGGCAGCGGTATTGTGTGAAAAGAGTGGGATGATAACATTGTCTGCCCATGCCTTTGGTAAAGGAAAGGGGATCTACCTGCCTTCTTTCACCTTAAGCTTTGAAAATACAAGATTGCTGTTAAATGTGATTCGTTATGCCGGGAATGAGTTAAAGGAAACAAAGTATATTACGGATAATTTATATACAGAGTGTGCGTATTATCCAGAAAGTAAAATACTCGTCGTGATTAACAATAGCGACCAGCTTCAAAAAACTACGATTGATACAGAATATGGACAACAAACGTTGGAATTAGATCCGTTTGATACTATTATCCGAACTATTGGCGATTAATTACATTAAAAAAGCTCAAGCCAGCGGCTAACTTGCCGATGCTTGAGCTTTTTGCTGTGAGGCCTATAGTATCTACTTATTTTGCTTTTATGAATTCAGCAGATTTGATCCCAGCTTGACGGCCGAAAATAATGATTTCTGCAACAGAGTTGCCGCCAATCCGGTTTTGTCCGTGTAAGCCGCCTGTAACTTCACCTGCCGCAAACAGACCAGGAATAGCTTCACCATCTTTATTCAGAACTTCTGTGTTCGTATTGATCTTCACACCACCCATGGTGTAGTGAATCCCAGGAGCAATTTTAATAGCGTAGAAAGGACCAGTGGACAGGTCATTGTCCATTCCTGTAGTTCTGCCAAATTCGGCATCCTTTTTATTCTTAACCGCGCTGTTCCAAGTATCAAGCGTTGTTGCCAGCTTATCCTCTGGAACACCGATTTCTTTGGCCAAAGCTTCGATGGAATCCGCCTGAATCACGAAGCCCATTTTGTCATATTGTTCAATAGCCTTCACACGGGATTTAACACCGGAATCAAAGACCAGCGTAGCTGCTTTTTCAGGCAGTGTATTGATGGAAGCCGTTACTTTATCACGGGTATCCAATTCGTTGGTGAAGCGTGTGCCTTCACTGGAAACAAGGATAGCGCCTTCCCCACGAACAGCTTCGCCGATGAGGTAGGATTTTTCTTGCTGCACAGTCGGGTGAACTTGGATTTGATCCATATCGACGGTTGTGCCGCCGAGTTTCTCAATCATCTTGATGCCGTCTCCGGTACTGCCGATTTGGTTAGTAGTAACGTAGCCTTCCAAGTCAGGTCTTACTTCGGAGATCAAATCCATATTGGCACCGAACCCGCCAGTGGTTACAACGACAGCATCTGCCGTAATTGTTTTTTCCTCTGTTTGGTTAAAGAGGACTTTAACGCCATTAACCTTGCCGTCTTTTTCGGTAATTTCTTTGACATCAGCATTCACGAAAAGTGGAATTTCTTTCTCTTGTACGTTTTTCACTAAACCTTTGACAAGGTATTGACCCACAGCAGAGCCATCTTCAGGACGGTGTGTACGTTTTTCGTTCATGCCGCCTGTAATGGTGATATTGTTCAAGCGGATTCCTATGGAATCCAGCCAATCGATCGCACTCGCGGAATTATCAACGAAGAAACGAAGCATTTCTTTGTCGTTAGTGTCATGGCCACCTTTTAATGACTCTTCATAAAATAAATCATTGCTGTCTTCAATGTTTTGTTCTTTTTGAAATTTCGTTTCAGAAGCGTTCATTCCCGAAGAGGATTTGGTTGTGTTCCCGCCGGCAACCGGCATTTTTTCCAAAATAACAGGGTTCATGCCTTTCTCTTTGGCCTCAAGCGCTGCGGACATTCCCGCACCACCCGCACCGACAATGATGATATCATATTTATCTTTTAATTGATCGAATGGTGTGTAGCTTGCTTCAGATGCCCCGGAGACGGCTTCAACTTCTTTTTTCTCGTTGTTATTACTCTTGCTCTCGTTCACCTTGTCGTTTCCATTACCGCAACCTGCGGTAACGAGCATGACAGAGAGGACGAGACTCAGAGCACCAGCTGCTTTCTTTTTCATTGTTAACCCTCCACTTTTATATTTCTCTATTAAGATGTACTTAAGATGTACCAAAAGAACCCGACAAAAAAGAAAGGAAGTATCAGAGGGAGTTGGAAGTGGAGAAGCGCGCGCGTCGCTGTTATTCTCCTAACTTCAAATCTTCTACGGTTACGTCCACAGTTTCCATCGTTATTCTCTTTAGTTCATCTTCTTATTAAGTATACCATCAATCATGACTATTAGTGAAAGTTTTCACAAATTATACAAGTCGTCTATTCTAACATAGGGTAACGAAATATTGAGCAGATTAGGCGCGATATAGGCCATAAACCTTGTAATTAGAAGATTTTGGCGTAAGATTTTCTTACTGTAGGAGCGGAACTGTCACGGATTAGTAAAGTGGTTTTTGTTCTTCTGGATTTTTAAATGGTAAAATGAGAGTATTGCCTACTAGTCAATCCGGAAAGACTAACATGAGACATAGAAACAAATTCTAATTAATAGGTGAGAATATGGAATTTAATAATGTAATAAAAGAAAAGGTAAAAGAAGATAACTATAAAGTGTTTGCTTTACTAAGCCGCTATTTGAATAATACCCCCGACTTTATTAACAAAGAAGAAATTGAAGAAATCGTAAACTGTGGTGTATCTTATGAATACGCTTTTGGTTTAATGCTGGCTGCTGCTTTTGGGATGGATACGGTTGATAATGTTGATGATAAGGAATTGTTTAACCAATATTTTAGCAATATGCTTCATAAGCTTGATGCAAATGAATATTATGACAATCCATATTATAAAAATATCAAGATTCCTACTATAAAGATTAATAATAGTGAATTAAAATATGAAAAATATAAACCTTTTGAAGGTTTTGTTTGCAATGATATCATCCGGACAGAAGAGGGAAGACAAATTCCTCAGGTTGGTTTTTTTCAAAATGAATTCATGTTCCCGGCCGTCTTGGAGAATGATAGAATCTGGATGACCATCACGCCAAATGAAATAGAAACAATGAAAGAAGCTGTAGATAAAGCGTTTGGGAATGTTCTTACGTTTGGGCTTGGGCTTGGCTATTATGCTTATATGGTTTCTGAAAAAGATAATGTTGAAAGCATAACGGTTGTTGAAAAAAATCAAGATGTCATTGATCTATTTAATAAATATGTACTGCCACAATTCAGTAATGCTCACAAGATCAGGCTTATCCAAGCAGATGCTTTCGAATATGCAGAACAACATATGTCTAAGGAGAAATATGATTTTGCATTTACGGATTTATGGCATGATGTTTCTGATGGAATGGATATGTATTTAAAAATGAAAAAGTTTGAAAAGGAAAGCCCGGATACTGTATTTATGTACTGGATAGAACAATCTATTTTATGTTATTTGTAATTTTGGGTTGCGTAAATCTGTTGTAGCTGACTCCGAAAGGAAGACCCATTTTTGAAAACTCCTATATCTATCATAAATTGGCTAGAGCACAACGAAATCATAAACGACTTATTAAATCAGGAAGACAGCTTAACTGCGCATACAATGGATCAAGGATTTGAAGCTGAGGTCATAAGGATTAATTCTGATCAAGAGAGCTATGTACTGAAAACATGGAATAAGGAATCCAGACCGGATGTCCAGTTTCAATATCGTTTATTGGATGTTCTATCCGAACGAGGAGTAGCCGTCTCTAAACCAGTGGGCTGGGGAATCAATCCGGAGGGATATAAGGTGTTGTTAACAGGTTTTGACGGAACCCCTATTCATAAAATGAATACCAGGAAAATGAAGGAACTCGCAAGCCTATTAGCAAAAATACATAAAATTCGCGTTGAAGAGATTGGAAATATACAACTGCCAAAATACAATTTTATCGGCTACTTTTTCCCTGAAGCCAAAGAACAATCTGATATTTTTAATGTATTGACTACTCTTGTTGAGCAAACTCCAATGAAGCAGGACTGTATCATTCATGGGGATTTTCATATCGGAAATATAGTGGAGGATAAAGAGCGATATACCATAATTGATTGGACGAACGGCCAGTTGGGAGACTCTAGATATGATTTTGCCTGGTCACTTATTCTGCTGAAAATATATATCTCCGAGCGTTATGCTGATGTGTTCCGATCTGCTTATCTATTGGAAAATGATATAGATCAGGAAGAACTTGAAATCTTTGAAGCCTGGGCATGTCTACGGTGGATTTTGCTGAATAGAAGAGGTAGCACACCGAAAGGGCCTAATACAACGAAGAGAGTGAAAAGTTTAATCGCTGATAATCGGTTTTTAAAAAAGATGGATAGTAAATTCTTCTGATGTACGCAAGGATGGATGGATTTTCTGGGAGATTGGAAATGTAATGTAACACCGTACATTATTACGTTATTAAATTATTTGTGGTATATTAAAGGCAGAAAAGACGTAAAATGCAAAGAGAGCCGTGCTGTAACACGACTCCCAAGGCAATAGCCGCTTTTAAGGGCGGTAGGCTTCAGCAAATAGGACACGACAGATAGACCGCATGCCTTTGTGAGTGGGCGGTCTATTTGCGTTTATTGGACAGCAGCGCTACGATAAGCGAACCAAAGGTTAGCATAAGCATCATTGCTTCAAACACTGTCACAAGGCATCCCTCCCTTCGGTGAGAGGTAGCCGACCGACCCTTTAAGCCTATTCTATTTGCTCCACCAGTATAGCATAATCGTTTGAAAGAGAATTAAGACTCTTGTCATAATACTCCCTAGGATTGGAGTAGTTTTCCATTTTCTCTCTTTGTCTCCGCAACTCTCTCCATTTTGAAACTTCCGTATCACATTTGCGATTTTTTGATTCCCAATTGTAGGACGTACCCATCTTTCTAAATCTCTTCTTTGCGAATTCCCACATATCCGATTTTCATTGGATTTTCAGTTTGGGTGTTTATAATGCTTTTTATGAATCGGGGCAGCGGATTGTAAAGGGCTTTCGATTGCGTAAAGGAGGTTTTCCATGATAAGAGGAATTCAAAAAACATTGTATCTCATACTTGCATTCTTTATCGGTCTTTTTATCGCGTCCTCTTTTTTTATTAGGGCGAAATATAATTATTTCGTATATGGGGATACGCCAATTTTGGAGAGACAACAGCTGGGTCTTTTTATTCTAGTGATCGCAGTGGTGCTGGCATTAAGCGTTATTTTGTATAAAATGTGCCTGAAGCTTAATAAGTACAGTTGGAAAATAGTCATTCCAGCCACACTGCTATTTTCTTTTGCAATCCAGATGGTGATTATCTTTCTGTTTCCACGCTTGCCGACGGATGATTCGCAGACAGTGCTTTCATTGGCACTCGACATGCTGTACAGGAATGATTATTCGTCGTTTGACACGAACGGCTATCTGCATATGTTTCCGTTTAATTTTTCGATCGTTTTATATTTAAAGACGTTGTTGTTGATCTTTCCGGATAATTATCTGGTAATCAAAATATTTAATATTCTGTTTACACTCTTAACCTCGTTAATGATTTATATGCTGTATAAAGAGCTCAATTATAAGTCCAAGGATAAGGATTATGGCATCCTCGTGTTTGCCGCAACCTATATCCCTTCATTGTTTATGAGTAATTTTATCTATAACGATGTGATCGCTACCGCTTTTCTGACAAGTGCTTTATATTTTGCCATAAGATTTATCAAAAGAAGGTCCATTAAGGATATTCTCTTCGCAGCTCTCTTACTGGCAATAGGCAACTATTTCCGCAGTATCGGTGTTATTTTTCTGATTACCGTGGTGGCGGGTCTTTTATTTAACATACGTTCTATCGGGGTGAAAAAGGTTTTTAGCGCTTTGTTTATCACGGCCATATTGTTTAATGTTCCCGGCTGGACGCAAAATGCTGTGCTGCAGTCGACGAATGTTGCAGATGAACCGATGAACGAAAATTCCGCACCTGTCTACATGTGGCTGAATATGGGGATCAATCTGGAGACGTTTGGGTTCTGGGACAACCGGGAGAGCTACGCAATCTATCAGCAGGATGCAAATTATAATAAGGCAGAAAGTACGGAGTTATTTAAAGAAGAAATCCGTAATAAACTCTCCGAGGCGGGCCTAAGTGACTTAGTGAAGATGTATTATAAAAAAATCGTTTGGACCTGGACGGAAGGAACCTACCAGATGGAACGATATGGGCTCGGAAACGACGGATCATCCAGTAACGGGGGAAGAATGGGCTTTGTCATGGACCGTTATAGCTACACTAATGCTGCTACGGATTTGTTTAAGGCAGACTCCAATTATAGAAGCGGAATGTTGTGGCTGCTGTATGTCCTGAATTTTCTGATGTATGTATTTATACTCGTTCGCTTAATTGGTGGAATAAGAGCCAAAAGATTTGAAGAGACCTCTTTGATTCTTGTGGTGCTGGGCTTTATCGGATTCTATCTTTTATGGGAGATCAAGTCCCGGTATATTTACCCGGTGTATCCGCTGCTGATCGTATTATCCTACATGGGTTTTAAGGACGTATACGATTATATGTTAAAAAGATATTTTCCACGTTAACTATGTTCGCTCGGAAAGAGGGGATTCAAAGATGCGGATCAAGCGATATTTCGCTTTGCTCATAGCAGTGCTAAGTTGTTCCATGGTGCTCGTCTCCTGCGATGCTATTACTGCACAGAAGATAACGAGTACTGACTCCGGGTCAAGAGCGAACGGGGGACAGGGCTTCACCGGCGGGCGGGGGAAAGATGGGGGCGGATCTCCCGGCATGAATGGTGGGACAAGGAGAAACGGCAACCCAGGTACAGATGGCGGTGGCGCACAAGGTGGGTGGCAGTGAACAAATTTCATGAACTTGCCCCAAGCCTACGAAGATTAAGTGTGATAGGATAAGGTTACATTTAAATTCCCCGCGGGGGTAAGAAAAGGGAGCACCATGAGAATCATTATATCGCCTGCCAAGAAGATGAAGATGGATACGGATTTCTTGGATTGCCGCCAGATGCCGCAATTCATAAGCGAGTCGCAGACTCTTCTGGCCTTATTACAAAAGTTGAATTATGAAGAAGCCAAATCGTTATGGAAATGCAATGATGCCATCGCCACGCTGAATGTGGAACGGATTCGGGATATGGATGTAACACGGAATCTTACACCGGCTATTTTTTCTTATGAGGGTATCCAGTACCAGTACATGGCACCCGGGGTACTTCAAATGGAGGAGCTGGAATATCTTCAGCAGCATTTACGGATATTGTCCGGATTCTATGGAATCGTCCGGCCATTTGACGGCGTTGTTCCGTACAGGCTGGAGATGCAGGCTAAGCTTAGCGGACCTGGTTTCAAGTCTATCTACGAGTTCTGGAACAGGAAGCTGGCAGATCAGCTATTGTCGGAGACTGACATCATTCTGAATCTGGCCTCTAAGGAATACAGCAAGTGCATCTCCCCTTACATTGGCGGGAATGTTCGCATGGTTAGTTGTGTATTCGGGCAGGAGATCGGCGGTAAGGTAGTAGAGAGAGCGACCCTGGTCAAGATGGCCAGAGGTGAAATGGTACGCTTCATGGCTGAGCGGCAAATCAGCTGTGTGGAGGATATCAAAGGCTTCGACGGATTTGATTTCAGCTTTGCTGATGAGCTGTCGGATGAGAGTACGTATGTGTTTATTCAGAAAAAGAATGACTAGAGCAAGCAGTACATGAAGGTAATCCTGAAGGAGGTTGAATAACCGACTTCAGGGTTACCTTTATTTTTTGGTCAACGAAACCAGATGCTGAATTCTAGTTTTTTTAAAGGGGATAGATTAGGGTATAGAGAATAAAGTTCGGGTGGAATAAGAACAGGTTAACGAGGAGGACTTATGATTTTCAAAAGAGATCCATTGGATAAACAGAGTTTACTTAAAGAATTGGATTCGCTAGGCTATTCCGACAGAATCAAAAAAGTAGCAATCTTAGGCCGTGATCATCTCGGATCTGTCCAGTACTCCCAATTACTAGCCTCTTTGCTGGAGGATGGCGTTTATGAAGCGCGACTTGCCTTAATCGGCGCCATTGCAACACAAGATGCTGCTATTATTCTATCAGCACTGCGGCATCCCAAGGCAAGTATCAGAAATACGGCTGCGGGTCTTTTGGCAAGGGTGGCTTCGGATGCTGATATTGAACGTGAGCTCCCCCATTTATCCCATGATTGCCGCCGCAAGCTGCTGCACAGTATTTCACAGATTAACCGTCAGGAATTAGCGGAACGCTTATTGCCTGTAGTGTATGCCCGGTGGGGAGCAGAGGAAGCCGCGATTATATTGCAGGCCTGTTATTCGGCAACGGTAAGTAAATGGCTAGCTGATATCGGGTATGCCATAAAAGACTGGAAGAAATTATCCAGCCGGCATCTTGACGTAGTGGCGGAATACTTTGCAACAACACTGGAAAGCACACCACTCAGGGAAAAAGGCTATGTCTGGTGGAGATTCTCATCAGCTCTGGAGATCCTATGCAATCTGAAGGCAGATTTGGTGCTGGAGTGTGCGCTGAATCATGGACCCATGGACATCATACATCCTGCTTTAAAAGAACAGCTTGGCACGCTTGTACGCCAAAATCCTAATAAGGTATATCAGCTGTTAACACGAACGGAGTCGCGGAGCGATCTGATTTCTTATGGTGTTCCTGAAGCTGTTCTTAAAAGGAAAAAATATTTATCCATTGATCAATGGATTGAGATAGCGAAACTACTCGCAGATCACCCTATGCACATAGCAAAGCTGCTTCATAATATTGCACCCTCTAAGCGCAAGGTCATTTTCGATGCTGTGTATGAAGAAGATAAACGCAATGAACGCATTTTTCCGGAAAGATTACTGTATGTATTACCACATGCCTTGCGTGACAAGGAAGCCACCCGGATGCTTGGCCTTCGTGAAATCAATGATGACCGGGAGAGAACAATCAGATTTACAGCTTGCCGTTCTATTCTTCATTCAAGAGCGGGACTTGAACAAGCAACACAGGTATCCAGTGCAGACGAACGTGCCACGGCGCTTATGCAGCTGATCAGAAGTACCGTTCTGTCGAGACAGGGCATGAATGAAACTTTGGTGTACCTGGGCCGGATTAAAAATGATCAGGATCCTGTCCGGGGCGCTGTGTTTAAAGAGCTATCGGAAAGTCCTGCGTCTGTGTTCACGGATACCCATGTACAAGAGCTTACTTTGCTTGTTGATAGTGTTATAGAGGCCAGAGATACTTCATATGGTACAAAATTTTCCGTTCAACAACTGGCGGTTGCTATTCTCCGGCATAACGCATTACATCCTAATGGTGAGCTGTTTAAGTTTTCTTTAAAGACGATTCAGAAATTGGCCAAGCAGAATGGGCAGCTTTCCCTTCCATCATTGGAGAAGAATTTACCCAGGGGAGTAGAAGAGATTATCTTCGACGAAATTTATACATTAGCTGTACAGGCCAACAAAAGAGAAGACTACAATCTGGTGTTAGGCCTAGCTAGCTCATTCGGTAAAAGAGGTTACGGCATCATAAAACTTCAGAATCTGTTAAAGGAAGCAACGAGGGCAAAGGCAGATTCTACAGCCATACAAGCGGCCAGATACTGGCTTGCGCCTCATACAACGCGTGATGCCAGAGTTAAGGAATTATTAGCTTTAGATAAATCGTATATTACGATCCATGAAGTGTTCCAGCATCTGCATCTGAAGCGACAGGAATGGCTCGATCCTTTTATTTCAGGAGCTGTCATTAAGGGCAAGTTCCTATCAGGCAAAACTATCTATCTTGTGCCGGCCGCGGAGGGATTCCACAGATGGCTGCCACGTCAGCAACAAGCTTTAAGTGCCTTATTAGAAAAAATTGCATACGATGCCAAACGTAATCTTTGGGAGCGTGCAAGCGTTATTAAGATCATGGCAAGCATGCCTGATCTCGGTTCGGATAGGTTACTTGGGCTTATGCAGGATAAGGAAGTAACTGTAGTAGAAGCTGCACTTCATGCCTTTTCACTTATGGAAGAACCAGAGAAGGCACTTCCCGTTCTGCTGGAGAATCTGGATGGGGACCGGGCCCGTGTAGCCATGTACTCGATACCCAGATGCATCCGCAGGGTGAATCCGGTGTTACTGGTTACCATGCTGAAAGAGCTGCTGAATCGGGATAAGCTGAAGATCACTGTCAGAAAAGAAGCCGTTCGCTTACTGGGCGCTTATAGGAGCGATGACAGTCTTCCGCTATTGATGAACGAGTTCCAGAAACCCAATGCACACAAGGATGTAATCATAGCCATAGGGCATGCTGCGAAACAGCTTTTAGATGATGAACGCGCTTGGGATATGTTAAGTACAATGGCTTCTTCATCAGAAAGTGACATCGCAGGAAGTTTACTATCTCAACAGCCTAATGCTCTTCCGCTAGACTTTAGACCACGTTATCTAGGATTAATCCTTGAAATTGCAAGGCACCAGGATGCGTATATTGGCAGATATGCTTTCATTTCTATGATGCGGTGGACAAATGGAAATGAAGGGATTGTTGCAGCTGCCACCGCTCAGTCTATTACGGATTTGGAAGACAGAACTAGATGGGAAACTGCTATGAACACGCTGGTAGAAACCTGTCGCGATGGTAAGATCAATGAGGTTGTAGTTGGTGTATGTCAGAGACTGGTTAGTGCAGCGATAAGGGATGAATGGAACGCCACTGCCAAAAGAGATTTGCCTCA
The DNA here is from genome assembly GCF_038008505.1 of Paenibacillus sp. FSL H7-0735. Classification (NCBI taxonomy): domain Bacteria; kingdom Bacillati; phylum Bacillota; class Bacilli; order Caryophanales; family Paenibacillaceae; genus Paenibacillus; species Paenibacillus sp. FSL H7-0735. Next base: position 891,359 of record NZ_JBBOZH010000001.1, read on the forward strand.
TCGGCAACGTCTACTGAAATTAGTCAACCAGCTGATAGCTTTGCCAAAAATCACCCGGATGCACCTTATCCCTTTGTATACGGATCTGATTGACTGTCTGGCATCTGATGAGACCTTACAGCAAGCTGTGATGAAATTGTATATAGCAGCAATAGACTGGAATAACGTGGAGGAATCCGCCAATTATCTGAATCGGATCGTTACCACTATTTCAAATCAGCCCCAGCTATTAAGCGATGTTTATAAGCAGGTCGCGTATAATTTAGAAGAGAGCACGGGATACTGGAGTCCGGAAACTTTATTGGAAATTGTAGATGTTCTAGGGTCTGAGAGCCGTTACGAATCTCAGTATATTGGACTTTCGTTGCTTGAAGTTGCCGGAAGTGCTCTATTGTGGAGTCCAGAGCCTGCAGAGCGTCTGCGGTTGTACAGAAATCACACGAACCTTGCGGTTCGCTCACTTGCGCTAAATATTTGGACGGCGATAGATTAGTTTTTGATATTTTTTGAAAATATAAAACACCAAAAGAGCTCAGGCTGCAAATCGGCCTGAGCTCTTTTGGTATTTCTTCAATTAAGCTTCCATCTTCTGTGCTGTGTAGAGGCGGTAATAAAGGCCCCGCTGTGCGATAAGCTCATCATGTGAGCCGCTTTCCGCGATGCCTTTGTTAGATACGTACATAATACGATCGCAGTTTTTTACGGTGGAGAGGCGATGCGCGATAATGAACGAGGTGCGTCCCTTAAGCAGTTCATTCAGCCCTTTTTGCAATAAGCGCTCAGTCTTCGCATCAATGGAAGAAGTGGCTTCATCCAAGATGAGAATGCGCGGATCTGCTAAAAGTGTTCTTGCGAACGAAATGAGCTGCCGCTGTCCTTGAGACAGCTTGGAGCCACGTTCATTGACCTCTGTCAGGTAGCCTTGATCGAATTCACGGATGAATTCGTCGGCGCAAACGGCCTTTGCAGCGGCGATTACTTCTTCTTCGGTCGCATCCAGTCGGCCGTACCGAATATTGTCCAGAATAGTACCGGAGAAGATGAAGCTATCCTGTAACATAATCCCCATCTGGCTGCGAAGAGATTTTAACGTCACCTGCGAGATATCCTGGCCGTCGATCAGAATCTGACCACTGGAAATGTTATAAAAGCGTGAGATCAGATTGACGACGGTTGTTTTGCCCGCACCTGTGGGTCCTACCAGCGCGATGCTTTCTCCCGCTTTGACCTTGAAGGAGATATTCTCCAGAATATTAAGCCCCGGGTCATAGGCGAAAGTTACATCGTCGAAGGTGACATGGCCCTGTACAGATGGCAGTGTTTTTGCATCCGGAATATCACTGACGGTAACCGGTTCATCCAGCGTTTCGAAGATACGCTCAAGATAGGCAACGGCGTTGATGAAGTTATTGTACAGGTTCGAAAGACTCAGAATCGGCTGCCAGAAGCGGGCAGCGTAGCTGCTCATCGCCAGAATGACACCGAGGGTCATGTCTTGAGGACTCAGAGTTAGTAGGCCTACAAGGAAAATCAATGATGTAACAATCGTAGACAAGTTGTCTACAGAGAACGGAATAAGTAAGTTGTAACGTTGAGCCTTCATCCATTCTTTACGGAAATTACCTGCGAGACGTGTGAAGATTCCTTCGTTACGTTGTTCCCGGGAGAACATTTGCGTCACACCAATACCGCTGATGCTCTCTTGCAGATAGGCATTTAGGTTGGAGCTTTTGTTGGACACTGCTTGCCATGCCCGGCGTTGCCGGGTTTTGATCAGCAGCATGATGCCAAGGAAGACTGGCAGTCCGGCAAGGATGACAAATGAGAGTCGTACATCGACAGCGAACATGAAGGCTGCGATAAAGAGCAAATTCACGATTTCTAGAATAAAGTTGATAATCCCGTTGGACAGCACATCTGAAACGGCGTTGACGTAGTTTACGACCCGGATAAGGATCTTGCCCTGTGGGCGGTCGTCATAATATTTGAAAGGCAATTCTTGCAGATGCTTAAACAAATCCGTTCGGATGTCAAAAATAATATCCTGCCCAACACTCGTCATGATGCGCGAGCGTATCGTAGCCAGATAAACACTGACCACGATGGTCACAAGCATCAGTGCAGCCCAACCCAGCAGTGCAAGCTTCTCTTTTGCCGGAATGGTCACGTCGATGACATGTTGCATGATCAGCGGAGCCGACAGTGAAATGGCTGCTGAAAGTGCACTGAGCACGAACGCAACAATCATTGGCGTTTTCTTTCGTTTGATATATACCATCGCACGCCGGAAGTGTTTTATATTAAACGGCGATTCAAGATTTTCATCGACGTCAAATTTATTCCTTGCCACTTGCGGTCACCTGCCTTCCAATACCCTCGTTCTGCAGTTTAAACACTTCGTAATAGTAACCACGTTTCGCCAGCAGTTCAGTGTGAGTCCCTTCCTCAACTAGCTTCCCGCCATCCAGAATGAGAATACGGTCCGCTTGCGAGGTAGTAGATACACGCTGCGCAATAATAATTTTCGTACAAGGATAGTCCAGTTCACGTAGACTTTTTTGGATATGCTCCTCCGTCTCAAGGTCGACCGCAGAGGTCGTATCATCGAGAATCAGGATAGGACGGTGTACCGCCAAAGCACGCGCTAAGGCAATACGCTGCTTTTGCCCCCCCGATAGTCCGACTCCGCGTTCCCCGACAACGGTATCATAACCTTCAGGCATTTTGGTAATGAAGTCGTGTGCGGCTGCGAGCTCTGCATAACCCATTGCATCTTCTTCCGGAAGATCAGGATCGCCATAGGCGATGTTTCCATCAATGGTATCAGAGAACAAAAGTACATCTTGGGTCGCCATGCCGATATTTCCACGAAGTTCATCAAGCTCCAGCTGCCGAACATCAACACCGTCTACGAGTACGCGCCCTTCAGCTACATCGTAGAAGCGAGGGATGAGGTTGATGATTGTTGTTTTGCCTGATCCTGTCGCGCCCATGATTGCTACAGTTTCACCGGGTTCAACGGTAAAGCTAATATCGTCCAGTACGATAGCGCTATCATATTTGAAGCGGACATGATCGAATTCAATACGGCCTTCATAACGGCGTTTGTCAGTGACAGTATGCTCGTTAACAATATTTGGCCGGGCATAATAGATATCTACGATTTTGGACAAGCTCGCAAAAAAGCGCTGAATGTCGTTGATAATGATACCAATGTTGCGCATAGGGTTGGATATAGCCCAAATAAGCGAAGAGAAGGCCATAAATTCACCGAAGGTGATCCGGCCGTTCATAAGGAACAAACCACCAACCAACATAAGAATTACGTTGAAGCCCTGAGCGAAGGATTCCAGATAAGGAAAATAATCAAGCCATACAAGGGCGGCCTTTTTGTTCGCCGTAGAATAGTTGACATTCTTCTCTGTGAATTTTTCGACCTCGAATTCCTCGCGGGCAAAAGCCTTGACCACACGGTTGCCTGAGATATTCTCCTGTGTAGTCGTGTTAAGCTGGGACAGCCGTTCACGCAGGTCAATATACATAGGACGGACGCGTTTAGCGAATATGTAAGCCACGATAAAAATGGGCGGTGACAGGATAAGCATCCACAGCGTCAGTTCCGCATCTATGGTGAAAAAATAGATAACGGCGGCAAGGAAGATCGTTAGCGATTCAATGATCGTCTTAAAAATCCAGGCCATAGAGTGACGGACCATGTCCAGATCGCCTGTCATCTTGGTCATGAGATCGCCGGTACGATTATGATCGTAGTATTTTCTGTCCTGTCCCTGAATTTTGTTGTACAAATAAATGCGGACATTGTACATCATATTTTGCGAGGATATCTCGTACTGCATGGTCGTGAAATATGCGAGACCTGTGCGCAGTAGCGAAAATCCGATCATGCCCAGACAGAGCATAATCAATAATTGCCGTTCTTGTGTAAGATTCTGCAGGGCGTTGTCACCGGCTATAAACGTATCGACAATGCGCTGACTGATGTACGGATTCACGATTGTAAGACTTGAGCCCACCACCGAAAGGCAGAGTGCCAGAATGTATCGCGTCCGGTTTCCCTCTAGGTTCTGCCATAGCCATTTCAGTTCGAACATCTGATCACCTGTTTCTGATTGTTCTTGTTCTTTCACTCTTGCCTGAAAAGAGTAAATAAAACAAAGTGATTATAACATTATCAAATGACTAAGTATCGTTTACGGTAAAATTTCCTTGTTACATTATTGTTACAAAAAAATGAACTTATTAATGATGTGAATTTCACCTTGTGTAATGAGGGTTTGCCATTCGGGCTTGAGCGTTCTAATTATGATAAACTGAGACAATCTAGAGTAATTAGACTTAGTTCGGATAGGGACAGGAGGAAGAGAAATGAGTTTTGTTGCTGTAAAAGGGGAGTACAAGCGTTACAAGATGGGCGAGAATGTAATTGTCGCGAATGACGGGATTGATTTTGAGATAAAAAAAGGTGAATTTGCCGTGATCGTCGGCCCAAGTGGTGCGGGTAAATCTACAGTGCTTAATATTCTGGGTGGAATGGATTCCGCCGATGAAGGTCAGGTCATTGTGGATGGCATTGATATCGCCAAGTTTAGTGCCAAGGAGCTGACAGGCTACCGCCGAAATGACGTAGGTTTTGTATTTCAGTTCTATAATCTAGTGCCTAATCTGACCACACTGGAAAATGTTGAGCTTGCTTCGCAGATTTCCCCGCGTGCACTAGATGCACGTAAGGTGCTGGAGGATGTGGGTCTGGGCGCGCGGTTAGATAATTTCCCGGCTCAGCTGTCCGGTGGTGAGCAACAACGTGTCGCTATCGCCAGAGCGTTAGCTAAACAACCGAAGCTGCTGCTCTGCGACGAGCCGACAGGAGCGCTTGATTATAACACCGGCAAGCAGGTGCTGAAGCTGCTGCAGGATACTTGTCGTAACACCGGGACAACGGTTATCGTAATTACACATAATCTGGCGATCGCCCCGATGGCTGACAGGGTTATAGAGATTAACAACGCTAAGGTGCGGAAGATGGTGATCAATCCTTCGCCGGTATCCGTTGACGATATTGAATGGTAAGGAGAAGGCATCTATGAAAAAGCGAGCATTGTGGAAAGATATTTTTCGTGAAATTGGGCATACCAAAGCCCGGTTTATTTCGATTTTTGCAATTATTATGTTAGGCGTCAGCTTTTTTGCCGGAATCAAGGCTACAGGGCCAGATATGCTGAATACAGCTGGAACCTTTTACAAAGAGCAGCGCTTGATGGATCTGAAGGTGCAGACTAACTACGGCCTGACTGAAGACAACATCGGGTTACTCAGAAATGTACAGGGGATCGATGAGATTCAGCCGAGCTATAGTGCAGATGTATTCATGGGTGATAATGCCTTAATACTTAAAGTCAATTCTTACAACACGGATAAACCACTTAATCAATACCGTATTATTGAAGGCCATCTACCGGCGCATTCCGGTGAAATCGTGCTGGACGATAAGCTAGCGGAAGAATATGCGTTGGGTGACAAGGTATCTTTCAGTGGAAACGGTACGGATGCGGAGCTGTCGAATAGCTTCGAGACACTGGAGTATACCGTAGTTGGCTTTGTTAGAAGTCCACAGTTTATTGAGCAAAGTACCCGGGGCACCAGTGGGATCGGCAAAGGTACGGCGGATGCGTTCGCCGCGATCCCGGAGTCAGATTTCAAGCTTCCGGTGTATACAGAAGCTTATCTGTCCTTTAAGGATACAGCCGGGGTGAAGGCTTATTCGCCGGAGTATGAAGATCTGATCGAACAGCATACCCATGCTGTAGAGCAGGCGATGTCCGGCGTGCCGGAAGCACGGCTTGCTGAGCTGCGGGCGGAAGGCGAGAAAGAGCTTTCTGGTGGCCGCGCAAAGGTGGCCGCCGCCGAGCAGCAGCTTGCGGATTTGCAGCGCCAGCCGGAGGAAGTGCAGCAGAAACAGGCTGCAAGTATGAAGGCAATTGCTGCCGGACTTGCTTCGGCCAAGGAGGAATTGGCGGCAGGGGAGCAAAAGCTTGCAGAGCTGGAGCAGCTTAAGGTCTACGTTACTGACCGAAGCGCTAATCCGGGATATGCCGAATATAAAGATAACGCTGATCGGTTGTCGGCGATTGCGAGTGCGTTTCCTGTGTTCTTTTTCCTGATTGCTGCGCTGGTCAGCTTGACGACCATGACACGGATGGTTGAGGAGCATCGCCTGCAGATCGGGACCCTGAAAGCACTTGGTTATGCTAACCGCGACATCATGGCCAAATTCCTGGTCTATGGTACGCTTGCCAGTCTGGCGGCTTCAATTGCGGGTCTTGCGGTTGGTTTTACCCTGTTTCCGGGTATTATCTACGATGCGTATAGTGCAATCTATAACTTGCCGGATATCACGAAGAATTTCTATCTTTCGTATTCGATCATATCCGTTATCGTAGCGTTAATATGTACTACGTTGACGGCGTGGATTGCTTCACGGGTAGAATTACGCAGCAATGCTTCCGTATTGATGCGTCCGAAGGCACCAAAGAGTGGCCAGCGTATTTTACTGGAGCGGGTCACTTTTATATGGAAGAGATTGAGCTTTGTCCAAAAGGTTACCGCACGGAATCTATTCCGCTATAAGCAGCGGATGTTCATGACTGTATTCGGTGTGGCTGGCTGTACAGCGCTGATCCTGACGGGATTTGGTCTCAAGGATTCAATTGGCAGCATCGCCGGGTCGCAGTTCGGCACGATTATGAAATATGATGCACTTGTGGCACTGCATGAAGATGTGTCTGCCGATGTGCTAAAAGCCTACGACCAACTAATCACTGGTGAATCTGCAGTAACTGGGACGCTGAGTGTGGCGCAAGAACGGATGACCGCACATGCTAGTGGTGTAAATGATCAAGAGGTTCATCTGTTCGTTCCTACCTCCGTTGACTCTCTATCTGATTTCGTGGAGTTGCGGGATCGAAAAAGTGGAGAAGGGCGGATGCTTACGGATGATGGGGCTATTATCTCAGAGAAGCTGGCTAAGCTGTATGGGCTGGAGTCTGGTGATAAATTGACCGTGGTGGACAAAGATAATGAAACATTCGAGATTGAGGTCGCGGCGATTACAGAGAATTATGTAATGCACTATGTTTATATGACACCGGCGTATTATGCTTCTGTGTTCGGAGAAAAACCAGTATTCAACACAGAACTGCTGAACTACACCGCACATGATAAAACATGGGAAGACAAATTTGGTGAAAAGCTGACGGCTAATGAGGGCGTCGCTGCCATCAGCTTTTCCAGCAGTGTAGGCTCCGCCTTCGATGAGACTATGAAGAGTATGGACGTTGTAACCTTGGTGCTCATTGTTTCAGCGGCGGCATTGGCTTTTGTCGTCCTCTACAATTTGACCAATATCAATGTGTCCGAGCGGATCCGGGAGCTGTCAACCATTAAGGTACTGGGCTTCTACGACAAAGAAGTAACCATGTATATTTACCGCGAGAATATGCTGCTTTGCCTACTCGGTATTGTGGCTGGATCGGGTCTCGGCATAGTGCTGCATAGCTTCGTCCTGAAGACGGCTGAGCTGGATGCGACGATGTTCGCTCCGATCATCAAGTGGCCAAGTTATATTTATGCGGCGCTCCTAACACTGTTGTTCTCCGGTATTGTCATGGCGTTCATGCATATTAAGCTCAAACGAATCCATATGATAGAGGCTTTGAAGTCGGTGGAATAGCATCTAAAAACGCCATAGCTGCGGCTTTTTCTATGGATAGCTTCACTGGAGTCCGAAACTATGCCTCAAAGGCTATAAATGAGCAAATAGAGTCATCTGGCTCTGTAAGGAACAGGGGATGGTTAGGAATCGACGCTATCGTTCGCTATCGGATGCCATCCGACGATTTCTGACGATATAGTTTGCTATCTGAATCTATGCCCGACGCTATCGGACCTAGATGACCTTAAACGCCGGATTATCCGCCATTTGGGATGTTATCGGACTCCATAGCAGCTATTGGCATAAAAAACGCTAGATGTGAGGCTCTTTCTACGGAATAGCGTCACTGGAGTCCGAAACTATGCTTCAAAGGCGATAAATGAGCATATAGTGTCATCTGGGTCCGTAAGTAACTGGGGATGGTTAGGAACCGCCGCTATCGTTCGCTATCGATGCCATCCGATGATTTCTGACGATATTGTTTGCTATCTGAATCTATGCCCGACGCTATCGGACCCTATCGGACCCTATCGGACCCAGGTGACCTTAAACGCCGGATTATCCGTCATTTGGAATGATATCGGACTCCATAGCAGCTATTGGCATAAAAAACGCCAGAAATGATGCTCTTTCTATAGAATAGCGACACTGGAGTCCGAAACTGTGCTTCAAGGGCGATAAATGAGCAAATAGCGTCATCTGAGTCCGCAAGCAACAGAGAGCTTTGATTGGGTGATGTGCATGAGGGGATATGCGTAGATTTAGAAGTAGTTGCAGAAGTAGAAGCAGAAGTAGAAGTAGAAGTAGAAGTAGAAGTAGAAGTAGAAGTAGAAGTAGAAGTAGAAGTAGAAGTAGAAGTAGAAGTAGAAGTAGTTGCAGATGCAGATGCAGATATTAGTTATAGGTGAACCGAATACTCGAAGCCGCTTCGCCTAGCTCCTCTTATCTGCTTCTAGCTCCTCATATCTACTCCTAGCCGCTCCTAGCTTCGCTAACCTAAACTCTATTGAAGCAGACAACTAAAACACAGAGCAGCGATTCTCTCGTTTGAGAATCGCTGCTCTGTTGTCTTTTACGATACTAAAATGCATCGAACTGTCTCCTTCTTAGGAAAAAGCTACTTAAGCGACATGTGCAGGATAGGAAAAGGATTACCTTGTTCATCTAGTGCTGAACGCTCAAAAACCTGAAATCCCATATGCTCATAGAAACCTAAAGCTTGGGGATTTTGCTCATTCACATCCACGAGGTGTACGTCGAGTTCCTGCATGACATAAGCTAGGAGCGCTTTTCCAACCCCTTTTCCCATTGCAGCAGGTTCTACGAACAGCATTTCAATCTTATTATTCTGAACCCCTAAGAAGCCAATCACCTGCTCTTGATCATCAGTAAAAGCAAACAAATCGCTTATGCCCTCAAGCGCCTGCGTGACCAGTGGCCGCAAAGCATCAATATCCTGCTCGGATAGAAAAAGATGAGTATGCCGCACGGATGATTCCCAAATGTTCAGTAGACGGTTTAACAATTCTTCATTTCTAGTTGTGAAGCTTTTTATGGAGTCCATGTCTCTCCCTCACGATTCAATCTAATTCGAAGAAGAAGCTGCAGCCGCAGCTGACGCAGCCGCTGCCCCGGCAAGAGCCGCCTGCTGAGCAATCACAATATTGGTAATGTTGGTGGAGAGCATCGTAGTTAATACGCCGTTTTGTACATCCTCCACAGATCTGAAGGCTACCAGTGCAGAAGACAAGAGCAGTAATTCCTGCTTGCCAATAGACCAGTTACCGAAGCCCTTTTTTGTACGCAAAAATTCGTAAGTCTCTGAGACATCAGTAACGATGTCCTCCTTGTTGCAAGGGAGCAGGGATAACACGCCCAGCGAGGAGAGGGTATATTCCTTGTCTAGCCGGATACCCTGTGCACGAAATGCATCTCTTAATGCCAATACACGGTCCGCTGCTTGAGAGGCTTCTTCCCCAAGAACCAATACCTGGGTCAGGGCTTGCACACTGTTGCCTGACATAAATTCGGGCTTAAGTGTTACATAGAGCTGCTCCATGCGGTCCACGCCACTCTCAACATCGATATCGGAAAGACCAAGCATAGCGGAGAAGATATAATCGTCCTGTCCGGTAAGGAAACGATGTTTTGCTTTCATACTATCGTAAAATAGCTTTGCCCGTTCTACCGTACGCTGATATCGATCCGATGTTGCATTAGCAGCGATTTGATAGGCAGCAACGACGAGATAATCAGAGGCTTTGAATTTGGCTTCCTTCATTAAATCATACACGGCAAATGTGTTTGCAAGCAGAGTTTCCTTTTCGTCAGAAAGTGAAAGCAGGGCAGCAATGCTGATCACCGAAGCCCCTCTAAATTGAGAGAAAATCCCGGTACTCTCCTTAATTAGCTCGTAGCTAGCACGAATGGCTTCGTCATCTGCAACTTTGTCCTCTACAGCATACAATAGTGCCGCTAACCGATTAACCATTGCATTTTGCCATGGAAAAGCTTTTTTGATCCTCTGAGCGTTGTCTGCGAACAATTCAAGCCTAGCTGGATATTGCTCCTTCATTGGGTACACCTCTTATCTCTACTTTTAATTCATAACATTACGAAAATCCAGTGCTGTAGATTCATTTTACTATAAAAAATAAATCGGATGCCCACGAAAGCGGCTTACCAATAAGCTAGAGGTTGTTCAGGTAACCCAATGATTGAGTTTACTATGAAGATGTTATAATAATTATAAGATGGATCGGCAGGGGCTTAAATGACAACAAAGGAGAAGTGCGACGATGACTGAGAGAATACCTGAAATCATATTGAACGATGGAGTGAAGGTGCCTGCTATTGGTTTTGGTACTTACGCGTTAAATGGTACTGAGGGAGCACAAAACATCACTAAGGCGATTGATGTTGGCTATCGTCTGATCGACACTGCGTTTAATTATGAGAACGAAGGTGCTGTAGGCCAGGCTGTTCGGCAAACTTCTGTGCCTAGGGAAGAACTGCTCATTACTTCCAAGCTGCCAGGTCGCCATCACTCTTATAAAGAAGCATTAGCCACCATACAGGAGTCTTTATTCAGAGCCGGGTTGGATTATTATGATTTCTATCTCATCCACTGGCCTAACCCTAGAGTGAATTTATATGTTGAAGCCTGGCAGGCGATGATCGAGGCACGGAAACAAGGTTTGATCCGCTCCATCGGTGTATGTAACTTTTTGCCGGAGCATATCGAGCGTTTGATACAAGAAACTGGCGTAGCGCCGAGCATGAATCAGATTGAGCTGCATCCTCATTTTAATCAGGAAGAGCAACGTGCATGGAACAAAGAGCATGGGGTAGTGATTGAATCGTGGAGTCCATTGGGACGAGCTAGCAGCGTACTGGAAAATGAGAAAATAGCGGAAATAGGCAAGGTTCATAATAAATCGATATCGCAAGTTATCTTACGTTGGCATATACAGCTTGGGGCTATTCCCATTCCAAAGGCTTCTTCTCTAGAGCATCAGCGCGATAATCTGAATATTTTTGATTTTCAATTATCGGAAGCTGAGATGACCGTTATTTCCGCATTAACCTCGCCAACAGGTCGCATAGCTGATCAAGATCCCGCATCGTATGAAGAATTTTAATAAATTTAACTAAAACACGCCAGTTATTGGCGTGTTTTTTTATATTAGGCTAGCCTCAGAATCAGTCAGCGCTTGAGTAATTTAATCTAGTCTAGTTTAGTACAGTCGTGCAAACCGTTGTTCTGTTTTATCGAGATGCTTCACCCGCTCTTCTAAGCTGCGATCTGACATCCCGGCATAATTATACCAACGCAGGTTCTTTCGTATTCCCATTTTGCGGAAGGTGCCTCTGAACAGAATTTTGGTGATGGGGTTTCCAAAAATCCAGCGATAAAAGAAGTCGGGTGTGTTCATTACGGTCAGGAGGGACACTCCTTTGATATTCGGGAGCAAGCATTTGAAGGGCCGCCCAGGTTTAGTTTCTTCGTAGACAATGCCTTTTGCGAATACCTTATCAAGAAAACCTTTGGTAAGAGCGGGCATAGCTTCCCACCATATAGGGAAAATGAAGACGATATGATCCGCTGCTATAAGACGCTGCTGATAATTGGCGACTAGCGGGTCGGTGGTTCTCATATGCCGCCAAGCAGTGAGTTCTTCGTGCGACATGACTGGATCAAATCCATCGGCATGCAGATCGATAAGATCAATCGTATGATCTTTGGTGGTAAGACCTCGCATAACGGAGGCTAATAAGGCTGCGGAATAGCTTCGCTGATGGGGGATATTCTCGGACGCTGATGCGCCGTAGGGATGATCAAAAATAATTAAGACATTCATATAAACACCTTCTTTATGATTAATTGTTTCCTCGAAATTAAATATTAACTACGGAAACAATAATACGTTTTAAGTTTCCTTGTTGTCAATATTATTTCTAGGAAACTTTATTTATGAGCTGTGTCTTGTTAAAATGAGCATAAGATGAATTTACGAGGAGACTTAACAGTGACGCATTCTTTCGAGAACTTACCTAATAAGGATATTTTGATAAAAAAATTAATAGAGAAGATTCCCCAATTACAAAAGCGATTTCAATCGGAGGATGATGAAGAGAAGGAATGGTTGATTCAGAACTGCAGTAATCCCCATATCATTGATTTCCTCCAAGACTCCACAGTCATGATGCTGCATGTAATAGATGCGATTGGACAGCTTGAGCCGGTGAATGGTACTACCATTTCGAAGCAATTCGGAATTCCAAAAGGCAGCGTGTCCAAAATCACTAGAAAATTAGTACAACAGGAGATTATTCGCACGGAGTTTCTCCCCGATAATAAAAAAGAAGTGCTTTTTCTTACAACACCTCTAGGGAAAGAAATATTCGATTTGCATTTAGCCCTACATAAGCAGATGAATAAAGGGATAAACCGGTTTCTACAGAGATATAACACGGATGAATTGTTATTTATAATCCAAGCCTTCGAGGATACTTTGGAAGCGTCATGGGTTCATTCGGAATCTGTTGCTGAAAAAGAACTATTAACTACCGGAGCATCTCTTGAGCCAGTGGAAAACGATGAAATGAGTCAAATCGTAGACATGCTTAACCAACTGGATACGCGCAACCTCAAAAAGGCTAAGGCAGTTCTCCAAGCTATGTTTTTTACCCCTTTTTGATTAGCTTTATATTTTTTGATAGTGATTTACCAGTTGCTCTAACTTATCTTTGATTATTTGTTTTAAGGCTTCAGGTTTCACGGATGTAACAGCATGACCATATCGGATAAAATAATTAGCCAAGAAATCCTCTTCACCTGGATTATAGAATCCCTTAATGACTGTTTTCGGACCCACCTCTATTTCCATAGAAGGATAATGTTCTTTATAAAAAATATCCTTTGCTTGTTCCGCAATCTCAACTTCAAAGTCAATACTTTTCGCAGACTGATAGATTTCTAATGAACGACTAAGAAGTTCTTCTATAGAATAACGAGCCTTGCTTTCCTCTTCTTCAATGAAGGTTATTCGATCACATCTAAAAACTCTATATGTATTCGTCGCAAGCTCTATTCCAGTGGCATACCATTGACCAAACTTAGCGGAAATCCTAAAGAATTGAACAGGGTAGCTTTTTGTTTGGTTTTCTTTTGTATATTCAATGTTACAGGCACTCTCATTTAGAATACTTGCTAGGATTTTATCTAAAAAACGGCTGACATGCTTATGCTGATACATTTCGAATTGCAGGACCTTTTTCATTTTGTGAATCTGGTTGATTTGTGTACTCGATAGACAGTGCTCGAACTTTTCGTTTAGCTTGTTAACACTTAGATGAAAGGGTGTAGATTGATAAGATTCTAACGTCAGCATGGCAAAATACAGCGCATAGACTTCATCTATCGTGAAAATAATAGGGGATAACAATCTGTTTTTTAGAATACCATAACGTCCGTGTCTTCCATGTTCCGCGAAAATAGGCATACCCAATTGTTCTAATGAAGTAACATCACGTAGCGCTGTGCTTTTTGAAATATTGTATTTCTCCATAAGGTTACTTAGATTAAAAAACTCTCGCCCGTTTAAGTATCTCATCATGTCATTTAATCGTTCTGATTTCTTCATATAAAAAGCTCCTTATTAAGGTGTCATGTTTTGATACCTTTATATATGATAATAAGTTTAAGATCACATATCAAATATACGAAGGAGATTTACACTATGAGTACAACACTAGAAGTAGCTATTTTCTTATCGATGAAGGGAAGAGCCAAGGAAGCTATAGAATTTTACAAAAAGCATTTTGATGCAGAGGAATTGTTACGTGTTACCTATCAACAACTCGCAGAACGTGACAGCTCCATACAGCTTACGGATGAAAATAAGGATTATATTACTCACTCTGTCCTGTTAATCGGAAAAACAAAAATAATGATAGCAGAAGATACAATGAATACGAATGAGAAATATACAGTGGGCAATAACACTTCATTATGTATTCAAAGTGCTGATTTAGAGGGGATTGAAGGTTTTTATAAAAGCTTAATCACAGACGAGCGCGTGAAAATTATTTCTCCGTTATCCAGCAATGTGTTTAGTAAAGCCTACGGTATCATTGAGGATCCCTTTGGTATTCAAATTCAACTCATGTTTGATGAAAGATTACATTAACAACTTTGCTTCTAAAGTAAACCCAGCTCACCGTTCAGCTGATCATAATTCAGGGATTATCCTGATGTTGGTCGGCTTTTTTTGTATGTATTGAGGGCTATTTTTTTTATGAAAAACATTGAATTATTATGCATAAAGATGTATAGTGTTTTTTAATTAACGTTAATTAAGTAAGTAAGGGATGTGGAATGTCTTGACCAAAAACAAGTTGAAAGAAGTAGCGATGCGACTATTCGGAGAGAAGGGTTACGAGGGTACGGCTCTCTCTGAAATTGCGAAGGAAGTTGGCGTGAAGACTCCGGCGATCTATGCCTTTTTTGAGAATAAAGAAGATTTGTTTATGACGGTCTTTCGTGAGGCTATGCAGTCCTATAACACTTATATTCAAGAGCTATCGGAAGAGCAGAAAGTATTGAGTGCGCAGGAAAGTCTACGAGGCATATTGTCTAGACAGTATGAGTTCTATCAGAAGAGCCCTGAAGCAAGCAAAATTGTACTGAGGTATGTGGTATTCCCACCGGCATTCTTAAAGGAAACGATTGAGCAAGCATTTCTAGAGTCCGACGCGATGCTGACGAAGATCATTGAACAATTCATCTTGAAAGGAATGGAAGAGGGCATAATTCGCGATCAATCCGTGCAGCTTCTCGCAGATGCTTTTCTCAACTTGATGGATGGATTAAGCATGCAGTATTTCTATTACACTTCTAAGGGAATTTATGAGCGTAAGCTAAACCATGCGTTTGAAATGTATTGGAAAGGTGCGTCCTCATAGCGCTACAGAAGAAGATAACAACAAGGGGATGGGGAGAATGGCAGAAGTAAGTGAAGTAAAGGGGAACGAGCTTAGCTCGGGGGATTTTGAGAGAGAGCCGGTTCCAGCGCATTTGCGTAAAAAATGGCTATCTATGTCGCTCGTCTGGATCGCCATCGGAATTGACCTATCAGCGATGTTCTTGGGTGCTCAGCTTGGCAATGGAATGAATCTGACGGATTCACTCACAGCAACAATAATCGGTTCGTTAATCCTAGGGGTGATCGGAGCGTTATGTGCGTATGTAGGGGCTAAAACAGGGTTATCGACATCGATGATCTCTCGGTTTCTATTCGGAAATGTGGGTGCACGTGTCGTAGCAGTTATCCTCGGTATTTTCTCACTCGGTTGGTTTGGGGTGCAGGTCGGCTTCTTCGCTTCGAATATGCAGACTGCTTTTAGTCAATTATGGGATATTCATCTGTCCTTAGGGGTGCTTTCATTCATAGGTGGGCTTTTGATGATGTCGACAGCTATTTGGGGATATCAATCTATTGAACGACTAAGCACCTGGTCCGTACCATTGCTTATTTTGTTTATCGGAGTGGCTATTTATTCCGCGTTCCATACCAAAGGAGCTTCAGCCGTGTGGGAACCGATTAGCGGAGCAGCGATCCCGATGGGGACAGCGATCTCGCTTGTTATTGGTATCTTTATTGTCGGCACGGTGCTTTCACCGGATATCGCTCGTTGGGCGCGCACACCGAAGCACGCTATAACCGCGGCCTTTATCGGCTTTTTTGTGGGTAACAGCTTCATGACGATTGTAGCTATTTTCCTATCTCGAATTATGGACACAGATGATCTGACGAATATTTTCATTGCGCTAGGACTTGGGCTTCCAGCCATTATCGTCTTAACCCTTGCCCAATGGACGACAAACACGAACAATTTATATTCTGCTTCGCTAGGGTTCTCTGTCGTGTTCCAAAAGGTTCCGAAAAAGCTAATTACTATTGTGGCAGGTATCTTTGCTACGTTGCTTGCCGTATTTGGCATCTATGATAAGTTTTTATCTTTCCTAAATATTATTACGGTGTTTGTCTCTCCAATCGGGGGGATCTACACGTCCGAATTTTTGCTTGTAGATCGAAAGAAATTCACTTTTGAAGGTCTGGATCGCAATAAGAACTGGGTGATTCGCTCCTTAGCGGTGTGGGTTGCAGCTACGTTGTTCGCTTTTATGACAACCGCAGCGCCAGATGGATTTGGATGGTTCCAAATCACGAGCGTACCGGCATTAGATGCGTTTATGTTCGCCTTTATCGTGCAGTGGATTGTCGGCAAAATCATGACAAAGAAGGGATAACAACATGAGAAATCACAAACTAACAGAATTAAATGAACAAGCGGTGCAATACATTGCTGTTGGTGCAGCCGTTCTTGGAACAGGCGGGGGCGGTGACCCGCATATTGGTAAATTGATGGCGATGGAAGCCATTCGCAAATATGGTCCTGTTCGTTTAGTAAGTCCTGAGGATCTGGAGGACGATGCATTGGTTGTTCCTATATCCATGATTGGCGCACCTACGGTTATGAATGAGAAGATTCCTTCGATTCAGCAAATGATCAAGCCTTTGGATATGATTGAGAAAGAGCTGGGCCGTAAGGTGAGCGCCATTATGCCGATTGAGGTCGGTGGCGGTAACTCTCTGGTTCCCGTAATTACGGCTGCGGAACGCAATATTCCTATCGTAGATGCGGATGCCATGGGACGGGCTTTTCCAGAATCGCAAATGGTGACATTCTACTTGGACGGTATTGACTGCAGTCCGATTACGATGGCAGATGAACGCGGCAACGGTGTGCTTATGCATGCGATCGACGGTGTTTGGGAAGAGCGGATGGCGCGTGCGGTTACGATTCAAATGGGCGGATCAGCTTCGATTTGTGATTATCCGGTAACTGGAGCGCAGGTAAAGCAAAGTGCAATTCCACATACCTTGACGCTTGCGTATGAAATCGGAAAAACATTGTTTGAGTCCAAGGAATTGAAGCAGAATCCAATTGAAATGCTGCTGAAGCAGCTGAATGGATATGCGTTGTTCCAGGGTAAGACAGTAGACATTCGCCGTCGTACAGAAGGTGGATTTACACGCGGTGAAGCGATCTTCGAAGGTACAGATGCTAAAAAAGGACGTACGATGACTTTGTTCTTCCAGAATGAGTTCCTTCTTGCCACAGAAGATGGACATTCAATTGCTATTACTCCTGACCTGATCTCTGTGCTTGACCAGGATACCGGTATGCCAATCACGACTGAGAATTTGAAATACGGTGCTCGGGTTAGTGTGGTTGGTTTCCCTTGTGATCCGAAATGGCGTTCACCAAAGGGCCTCGAGACGGTAGGTCCACAATATTTTGGCTATGATGCACCTTATGTTCCAATTGAACAATTGGCAGCAGAGAAAGGGGGAGCAGAGTAATGTCTCATACGAATGTAGACAACATGGAAGAAATATACCGCATTGGGATTGATGTCGGCGGGACAAATACAGATGCAGCCTTGCTCGACTCCAAGCTAAACACCATTCATACGATAAAAGTGCATACCACAAGTGATGTGAATGAAGGCATTACTGAATCCATCCGTCGTTTGTTAGCAGAGAGTAGTGTGAATCCGGCGCAGATTCGTTATGCAATGCTCGGAACTACGCACTGTACGAATGCTATTGTAGAGCGCAAGCACTTGGGGAAAGTCGGCTTGATTCGAATCGGGGCACCGGCAACAACTGCGGTTCCTCCACTTGCGGATTGGGACGATACACTTAAGGCAACGGTTTGCCCACATGCTTATGTTGTTCAAGGTGGATATGAGTATGATGGCCGCACGATTGTTGAAATGGATGAAGAAGAGATTCTAGACTGCTTTTTGAAAATGAAGGGTGAAGTCGAAGCGGTTGCGATCTGTGGTGTGTTCTCCCCAGTGAATACCTCGCAGGAGAAACGTGTCGAAGAACTAGCGAAGCAAGTACTTGGCGCAGATATGCCTGTGACGTTGTCTCATGAGATTGGAAGTATTGGATTGCTCGAGCGTGAGAACGCGTCGTTGCTGAACGGCGCATTACTTAACGTCATTGCTGGAGTCGTAAAGGGCTTCGAAGAGGCGCTTCACACTTATGGAATTGACGCGAGCCTATACATCTGTCAGAACGATGGAACACTGATGTACAGTGAATATGCGCTTCGTTACCCGATTCTGACGATTGCTTGCGGTCCGACGAATTCCATTCGGGGCGCGGCACACTTGTCAGGTCTGAATGATGCACTTGTTGTTGATATCGGTGGCACCACGACAGATATCGGCGTCCTGATGCAAGGCTTCCCGCGTCAATCCTCCGCTGCGGTTGAGATTGGCGGGATTCGCACGAACTTCCGCATGCCGGATATCTTATCGATCGGGATCGGCGGCGGTACAATCGTTCGCTTGGATGAAACGCAGGATCAGGTAACAGTGGGTCCGGATAGCGTGGGGTACGAGCTATTGAAGCGCGGTCTCATCTTTGGTGGTGATACGCTCACAGCAACCGATGTGGCGGTGAAGCTTAATCGATACGAGTGGAAAGATGCGCAGACTGAGGCACTTGATGAATCGATCTGCAAGAGAGCAGATGAGATCATTACGCGGGATATCGAGGAAGCGATTGATCGGATGAAGACAAGCTCAGATCCTGTTGACGTCATTTTGGTCGGTGGCGGAAGTATTCTTGTGGCAGACAAGCTTGAAGGTGTATCACGGATTGTAAGACCGGATCACTATGATGCTGCAAATGCGATTGGCGCTGCGTTAGGTGAGGTGAGCGGGGAGACAGAGCGGATTTATTCCCTGGACGAAATGTCTTATGATGAAGCTAAGGAAGATGCCCGCAGCCATGCAATAGAGCAAGCTGTTCTAGCCGGTGCAGATCGCGATACCGTTCAGATCGTATTGTCTGAGGATATTCCGATTGCATACTTGCCGGGTAATGCCTTGCTGGTAAAAGTAAAAGCGGCTGGACGTTTATAAGATGATTATGGATCTGCCTTGAGGAGTGAACTCTTCGAGGCGGATCTTTTTGTCTTTATAATTGTATTACCAAGAAAGAAAGGGGATTTAGAATAGCTGTCGAAGTGGGTTATGTACATATTTTAACGATGGGAGAGAGGACAATGAAAGTGATTAGCACATTAGAAATCGTAGATGTACAGACTAGGGAGCGTACTGCCCTCCGCTCATTTGATTATTTAATCGAGGCACCCAATTGGACTAGCGATGGTAAGCGTCTTATTTATAATAGTCGAGGTTGTCTCTATTCGTTCGACATCGCAACCTGTGAGCTTGTTCAAATTGACTCGGGGTTTGCTGCGGAATGTAATAACGATCATGTTCTGTCTTTTGACAACACTAAGATCGCAATTAGTCACCATACGAAAGAAGATGGTAAATCTCGTATATATATTCTTCCCATGGAGGGTGGCGAACCGGTTCTAGTTACACCGAATGCTCCAAGTTATTTACATGGTTGGTCTCCAAACGGTGCTGAGTTAGCTTACTGTGCAGAGCGCAATGGTCAATATGATATTTATACCATTCCAGTAGACGGGGGAGTAGAGGTACAACTGACGGATTCGCCTGGGCTGGATGATGGGCCTGAATATTCACCAGATGGGGGAAATATATGGTTCAACTCGGTGCGTACAGGGCTGATGCAGATATGGCGAATGAATGCCGATGGCACTGAGCAAACACAGATGACTTTTGATGAGAGTAATAACTGGTTCCCGCATGTATCGCCAGATGGGCAGACGATTGCTTACTTGAGTTACCGCAAAGGAGATGTAGATCCTGGCGATCACCCTGCGAATAAGGATGTTGAGATTCGATTGATGGCAAGCACGGGAGGAGATTATCGCACACTAGTACAATTGATTGGAGGACAAGGTACGATTAACGTGAATTCGTGGTCTCCGGATAGTAAGCGCTTGGCGTTTGTAAGTTATGTGGTGGAGGAATACGAATAAAATACCGATAAAAATTATAGTATTGTTATTTATATATAAATGGGGGAAAGTTGGATGAAGAGGATTTTTAGTGTTTTGCTAATTGTATTACTGGTTATACCAGCGCTCGGCACTACAACCTTTGCGGGCAATACGGTGAAGGCTAAGGTAACAGAGAGCAGTACATATTTTGATGGAGAACAGCGGAACCTGAATGGGTTCAACATATCGAATAACAATTATTTCAGACTACGCGATTTGGCAGAGTATTTCTCGGGAACGAGCAGCCAGTTTGATATCACTTGGAATAAAGCGAACAATGCGATTGAGATCATAACTGGACAAGCTTATACGCCCGAAAAGAAAACTACGAGCAACTATTATAGCCGCAATAAAAATTATGCAGCTACGCTTTCCAACTCTAAGGTGCTGGTCAATGGACAGTTGCAGTCTATTACGGCGTACAATATTGATGATAACAATTATTTTCAGTTGAGAGATTTGGCGGGTAAAATCCCGTTCGATATTGAATTTGACGTTCAGTCTGATCGCATATCGTTATTCTCCAAAATCCCAGATCATGCTTACCGGGTAAAGACGGCGGCTGTAGTTGAGAGTAACGGGGAATCTTCTTATTTTCCTAGATGGAAAAGTACGGCCTCTTCTTATCTTGTGAATAATAAGGATGGGACTGTAAGTGTTATTGAGGCGAACAAAGAGTTTACGATTGAAACGTACAATGAGAAGTACGAACTAACAGGCAATAAGAGCATTCCTTTTGAGCTTCCGGTGTTTGGTGGCTTCTTTAGTGGGGAGAAGTATAACTATATTGCTTTTGGCCAAGAGAACCGCGAAGAGAATGATAGCAAAGAAGTCATTCGTATTGCCCGTTATGATAAAAGCTTCAATAGAGTAGACAGTGTCTCCATAAAGGGTGGGGAGAGCTATACCGTTAGCCCGTTTGATTCAGGCTCCGGTAGTATGGCTGAGGCTGGAGATACGCTTGTATTTCACACCTCACGTACAAGATACACGACAGAAGATAAATTAAATCATCAATCCCAGCTTACTATTATCGTAAATACTAAATCCATGACTGTGACCAATGATCTGGGAAGATTCCAGAAGAATCATGTCAGTCACTCTTTTGACCAATATGTATTGTTTGATGGTGCAGCGCATGTTCTAGTCGATCATGGTGATGCTTATCCTCGTTCGATTGTTCTGAATAAAGGAGACGGAGCCAGTTATAACGAAGTGGACTTATTTAATATTCCCGGCAAAATCGGAGCGAACGCGACGGGTGTTTCTATAGGCGGATTTGAGCTGTCCTCGGCGAACTATATAGTCGCTATGAATTCGGTAGATCATTCACTAGTCAAAGAGTATACATCTTATGAGATGGTGGGTTTAGAAACGGACCAAAGGGATGTCATGCTTAGTGTGTTGCCCAAGTCCAACCTGAGCAGTACTTCGGTGAATCACATCACCTTGGCTAAATATGTAGGCACGAACCTGATCGCGTCCATCCCTAAACTAGTAAAAATTACAGACGACAAAATGATGGTGCTGTGGCAGGAGTTTGATAAAGAGAATCATCCGGGTGACCTGAAATATGTTCTTATAGATGGAGCGGGAAAAGCTACTAGCGACATCCAAACGATCAAGTATTTTGCCTTATCAGAGTGCAGTCCTATTATTAGTGGGGACAAAATCATTTGGTATACGAACAATAAGGGGTCCAGAGTGTTCTATTCGATCCCGTTAAATTAACGGATTCAATTAACAACAAAGTGGGTAAATTAGACTATAAGCTATAAATAGGACCTTCTAATTAGAAGGTCTATTTTTTCACGCAAAAATCACATCATCCATGGAGGTCGCTATGCATCGCGTAAATCTAAACCAGGAACAGTTCAACCAACAGGTGATTAATCACGCCTCCTTTGGGATCGCCCTTTTAGCGCCAAATGGTTTGATTCTGACCGTAAACCCGGCCTTTGAACAGACTTTTGGTTATTCCACTGAAGAGTTTGAGGGTATGCGGTTAGAAGACCTTTCTCACCCCGAAGATTTCGGCAACCTTCATGATTTAAAGGCACTCTTGGGTGAGAAAACAAGATTGCAGATGGAAAAGCAGTTTATCACAAAAAATGGAGATTATATTTGGGGACAGCTTACTCTCCACTTATTCAGCGACGAGTCGAATCAGCCAGCATATTTCATTTGCCAAATCGTTAACATTACAAAGCAAAAGGAATCCGAGCAACGCCTTCAGGAGTCTGTTGAACGGTATACGTCGCTTAAAAAATACAACCATGACGCCGTCATTTCCTTTGACCTTGATGGTCGAATCATTAACACCAATAGTATGGCTGAAAAGATAACGGGCTACGCCATCGAGTCCGAGTTGATCGGGATGAAGCTTGCAAGTCTGATTGGAGAAGAGAATGTCCAGCGCATTCTGGAAAGAGCCCTTTACGATAATACGGTTGAGCAGTATATCAATAAGCTTGTCACTAAGGAAAGCGAAGTAGTTGAAGTGCTCACCAGTATTGCACCCATTTATGTGAACAATCATAATATCGGATTTTACCTTATATGCAAGGACATTTCCGAGCAAAGGCAATTGTCGCTAGCTAAGGAAGCCGCAGAGTCCACGAATAGAGCTAAAAGTGAGTTCCTGGCTATGATGAGTCATGAAATTCGCACTCCCATGAACGGGGTGATCGGCATGACTGATATTCTGCTTGAAACAGAGCTTAATGAAGAACAACGTGAATATGTAGAAATCATTCGCAAAAGCGGAGGAATCCTGCTCAATATAATCAATGATATCCTTGATCTTTCAAAAATTGAGGCAGGCCGTAGCGAGCTGCAAGAGGATACATTCGATCTGCGAACTTGCCTCAAGGACAGCTTTTCTGTTATCGCAATAAAAGCTGAACAAAAAAATCTGGAGCTCACCAGCATCATAAATCATGACGTTCCGGAATTTATTTACGGTGACGAGGAACGCTTGAAGCAGGTGTTCTTGAACCTGCTAGGCAATGCTGTGAAATTCACACCGGCGGGCAGCATATCGGTAAAAGTTAGGCTTGTAAAGGAAGATCCCTCCCTGCTTGCCTTTACGGTAACCGATACTGGCATTGGAATTGATCCTGATCGACTTACTGATATTTTTGAACCGTTTGAGCAGGTGGATAGCTTTATGATGCGGAGACATGAAGGTACGGGGCTTGGCCTTGCCATCAGCCGCAGAATTGTCGAAATGATGGGTGGTGAGATCTATGCGGAGAGTGACGGCAAGAGCGGTACGTCGGTTACCTTCACAATCAAGCCCAAGAAATCAGTGGTAATCCCTCGCCAAGAGGCTAACATTAACAAGCTTCATACCGCACGTGAGGCAAGAATTTTACTTGCTGAAGACAACACTATCAATGCGCTAGTACTGACCAAAATACTCGAAAAAATGGGTCACAGCGTTATCGCCGTAACAAACGGCATAGATGCGGTTGAAGCAGCACGGAAAGAACCCTTTGATCTTATTTTATTGGATCTTCACATGCCCATTATGAACGGCATAGAGGCTATGAAGATGTTAAGAGATGAGCATCAAGAGAAATGTCCGCCCATCATCGCGGTCACGGCTAATGCTTTGAAGGGTGACCGCGAAAATTGTCTAGCTGCCGGGATGGACGAGTATATCAGCAAGCCTGTAAAGCGTGAAGTCATCGTAAAGATGTTAGATCAGTTTGTGATCTAATATAAACTGCATAACCTCTTAGTGATATTATCCCCTTCAGGTGAACAGTAAAAAGCCAGTCCATTACTGTTACACTTGGAGGGGATCGCTCTATCCATTGAATTACATAGCATTGCACGTTATACTTTGAAAAGAAATACGGACCCGCTTATCATATAACAGATCCGTCCTTCTATAAGGTATGGATCTTATTTTTTGTATGTATATATTCAGTCAGAGACGGAGGCGCAACATTGCAGCTAATCAATCAATCGGAAGTACAAGATAGGATCGACCTGCTTAAAGATCAGGATCTATATATCCATCTTGAGATGACAACGGGAGCCTACGCTGCCCATTTAGATAGTTCGAAGCATCCAGCCGCTACTTTTATTACCAATGCTATTATTCGATATTCCCATGGTTCGATTTCCGGCAACGGTCCTTATCGGGTCGGCTTAAAAATGTCGCAGGGCTGGGTTTATTCGGAAGGGCTAACTCACTATGAAGAGAGTGAGACAGGCAGATTGATTATGGCTGGACATGATGCTCAAGGCAAACTGATCGTATCGTTACAATTAAGCCGAGAGCCGTTCTAATGGAAGAGGAGATGAAGAGTTCTGTGGAAAAACATATTCTTGTTATTTTGCCACATCCGGATGATGAGGCCTTCGGTATATCAGGAACCCTTGCCAAACATATACAAAATGGGACCCAAGTTACCTACGCATGCCTAACGCTTGGAGAAATGGGCCGAAATATGGGCATCCCGCCCTTTGCGAATCGGGTAACCCTCCCGGAAATACGTAAGAAGGAGCTGGAGGAATCCTGCGAGGCTATTGGCATACAGGATTTAAGAATGCTTGGTTTTCACGACAAGACGATAGAATTCGAAGATCAAGTCTTGCTCGATGGGCAGATTGATGCGCTCTTGAAAGAGCTTAAACCTTCGCTAATCATCACTTTCTATCCAGGGTACAGCGTTCATCCTGATCACGATGCTACTGGAGCTGCAGTGATCCGAACCGTTGCAAGATTGCCGAAGGAAGAAAGACCTCCTGTTCACTGTATAGCTTTTGCTAATAATATTGTAGAGATTGGGGAGCCAAAGGTTATCAATGATGTGAGAGATTTCCTCAAGCACAAGATGGCGTCCATTCAGGCGCATCGTTCCCAATTCCAAGCTGCTGAGCTGTTGGGCAGCAAACCTTTAAATGATAAAGAGATCCAAGCTCGGTTTGGAACAGAGCATTTCTGGATTTATCCGTTTGAATGATAATGATCTAGTCAGAATTTTAGCGGTGATCTGTTGTCGGTGCTTAACCGGTGATAGATCGCCGTTTTAGTATGTGAATATTCAACTTTTCAGCGGGGGACGGTAGGAATTTAAGGCGAGGCCTTAAGACACGGGTAATTTGACCTAAAAAATTACTAAGGACTATCCGATATAGAAGATACTAACAATTGAAAGGTGATTAAATGCGAATCGGTCACAACATCACGTCTTTAAATAGTTTGAACAGATTAAATAAAAATAATAAATCTATTACAAGTTCACAAGAGAGGTTATCTTCTGGACTTCGGATAAATATAGCGGCAGATGATGCTGCAGGATTGGCAATTTCTGAGAAAATGAGAGCACAGATTCGTGGATTGTCTCAGGCAGCAAGGAATACACAGGATGGTATTTCACTAATTCAGACTGCTGAGAGTGGACTTGGAACTATACAAGATCCTAATCTGCTAAGACTACGGGAGCTTGCAATACAGGCTTCAAGTGATACCTTAACAAATTTTGATCGAACATTGATTCAAAAAGAAGTTGAGCAGATAAAGCTTGGGATAAATGATATTGCTAATAACACTCAATTTAATGGAATTCATTTATTGAATAATGACCTCGAAGTAAACACGAATATTACGCCAGTACAGGGCAATATAAGTACGAACTGGACAGCTAACATACCTGCCAGAGATTTATCTAAGACTTCAGATGGAGGTTACGTCGGAATAAGAATTCCCGGTAATAATCCCTTCAAATTAGATAGTATGGGTAATCTGGTTTGGTCACAAGCAATTCCTAATATGGATGTGTATAGTATTAAGGAATCTAGTGATGGTGGTTATATTTTATTAGGAAATGATTTCTCAGCAGGGGCAATTTCCGATCAAAGGATAAATATAATTAAATGGGATGGGAATTTGAAGGAGCAGTGGAGTACAGGGGTATCTGGCGTCTACTCCATTATGGGGAATGAAGTAATTGAGACTAGTGACGGTTCCTTTATTGTGGCAGGGACGGGTTCCGGTATTCAAAATTGGGATGGCCTTATGGCTAAATTTAATAGTAGTGGTGTGCAACAATCCACCTCGATAGCGGGTTCTTCACAATCCAATCCTGTTGGCTATGGAAGCGAAGAATTTAATTCTATTATTGAAACTGCTGACGGCGGTTATTTGGCTATTGGTTCATCAAGTCTCAAACTAAACAGTTCTTATACCGATAAGTCAAGCTGGGTTGTGAAATATGATAGTAACTTAAATCCGTTATGGGACACACGAGTCGGTGCTGCTGGGGATGATGAAGGTTACCGCGCCATCGCAACCAGTGATGGAGGGGCCATAATTGTTGGTTCTTATAACGACTCTACTAAAACTAGTGGATTAATCTATAAACTAGACAGTAGTGGAAACGTATTATGGGAGAAGAATATCTCAAATGAAACTTCCAACTCCAGTCAACTTACTAGCATTACAGAAATGAAAGATGGGAATTACATCGTTGGAGGAATAGTAGATAATAATTATCGTCTTTCCATTTTTGATCCACAGGGAAATGAATTGGCTAATGTTAATCTAAATGGTGGGGGCTCTACGGATAGATTAAATAACATTATTAGTAATGATGACGGAAGTTACACTTTTTCAACTACAACTGGGATAACCAATTTCAATGTATCTTACGGATCAAACCCTGGTACCACATATGATTACAAAACAGTAAATCTTCAGGTGGGAGCAAACTCTGGGAATAACTTCGCTGTTAAATTAACAGATGCTAGAACTACTGCTCTGGGAATTGCGGATATAGATCTTTCAACTAGACAAGGTGCCGAATTAGCGATTTCGAAAATAGACAAAGCTATAAATACCGTTTCATCCAAGCGTTCAATGTACGGCGCGTATCAAAATGCATTAGAACATATCCATAATAACCTAACCAATTACGAAGTGAACTTAACAGCAGCTGAATCACGAATAAGAGATGCGGATATGGCAAAGGAAATGATGAAGTTTACCAAATACAATGTCTTATCTCAAGCATCACAAGCCATGTTGGCTCAAGCTAATCAACAGCCTCAAGGCGTGTTAGAGTTGTTAAAATAGTGCTATACATACAGTCTATGCATTTCAGTGCATAGGCTTTTTTAGAATCTATGATGATCTAAGAAATGATTTACAAAAAAATTTCCAGAGACTATTATATTTCTATGCGTAATATTTTCCTTTTTTAACTAGATTATTGTAAGAATTTATCTCTGGAGGTTCAAATGAAAAAGCACGACAAAATCCTTTCCTTCATCTTCATGTTCATTATGATGGTGACGGCTATTTTCTGGGTAAACTCGACCACTAGTTGGACTATGATGGGTACCCTTGCTTCCGTGGCCTGTTTCGTACTTTTTATATTATTGGGACTCCGTACTATACCTGTTTTGACAGATTTTGTTCTGACAAATCCAGCGCCTGAAGTAACTTTGGAGAATAAAACACGGGACAGAAAGCAGGCTTGGCTATATATTATCGGCTGGGTAGTGGCTAGTAGGGTCTTGCTTATGATTATCGGGTATATATTTTTGATCATACAGAATGGCTATTCCGGTGGTTTGTTTAACAAAATAGCTGAGACCTGGCATATATCGGGGATCGACGCTTCACATTATTTGGGCATCGCGGAGAATTGGTATGTGACGGAGGGAGATCCGAAATACCATATTGTTTTTTTTCCTTTTTTTCCAAATCTAATTAAAGTAGTTCAAGTATTCGTAGGGAATTATCTCGTAGCTGGATTCATCGTTTCTAATATTTGCTCGCTTGTTGCTGCCTTGGTCGCCTATGAGCTTGCCGCACTAGACATGCATCGAAAGAGTGCTATGCGAGTAGTGAAGTATATTTTTATATTTCCGGCTGCGTTCTTTTTCTTCATCCCAATGACCGAATCTCTATTTCTGGCCTTATCGCTGTTGTGTTTATATTTTGTGAGAAAAAAAGAATGGCTCATCGGATGTTTATGCGGTGCACTCGCAGCGTATACGCGTTCTCCAGGGGTGCTGTTGATTGTACCGGTTGCGATTGAATTTGCACGGGAACTTATAGGGAATTATAAATTACTAGATAAAAAAGCGTTTATACATAAGCTGACCACCGCCATTGGTTGTCTTGCTATCATTTCGATGGGTTTGCTGGCTTATCTTTACATCAACTACTATGTTACGGGAAATGCTTTTCAGTTCAGTATTTACCAGAGGGAGCATTGGTCACAGAAGTTCTATCTCTTTTTCGATACCGTAAGATATCAGATGGAATATGCGGTGGGCACCTTTAAAAGTGGAGATAGCCGTTCTTTTCTCGGCATGTGGCTGCCCAATTTAATCGCTATATTCTCAGCACTAATTATCATGTTTATGGGAGCAAGAAAACTACGGCCATCCTATACTGCTTATTTTATCGTGTATTTTGCTTTCGTAGTGGGAGCTACCTGGCTGCTGTCAGCCCCGCGTTATTTGCTTGTTGCCTTTCCGCTAGCTTTTGCAGCCGTTGCGCTTACTAATGAAAAGCCGAAGGATGTTGCACTTACTGTTATATCTGTTGTGGGTAGTATACTTTACTTGGCAATGTTTGTAGCGGGATATCCGGTGTATTGAGGAATCGTGTTAAAATAGGAGAACGCCTAGGTGCGTTCTTCTTTTTTATTGCGAATAATCTTATAGAAACGATGGTGGGTATGAAGATTGATTACGACAATCAGGTGATCGAGTTTAATGTTCAATATGGAAACGGGAAAAAAATCTCCATTCATATAGATTCGTCAGGGCGCATAACACTCAAGGTACCTAAGAAAACATCTGAAGAGACGATTAAAAGTGTGGTTGAGCGTAATGGCAAAATGATTGTGGAGAAGCTGCAAAGTCTCGAAGCGGCTCGTGAAACGCCAAAGATGATCAGAGCGTACGAAGATGAAGGAAAGTTCCTGTATCTAGGCAAATATTATTCTCTGCATGAGCTTATAGAGACAGCGGAGCTAAGTGAAGAACAACTTCAGTTAAAGCTGAAAAAGTTCTATTTCTCTAGCTGCAAGAAGCTTATAGGAGAGCGGATCACTAGGTACCAGACGCAGCTTAGAGTAAAACCTAAGAGTATCGAAATTGTAGAGTCCAGGACCAAATGGGGAAGCTGCAGTTCCGATAAAAAGCTAACCTTTAACTATCGTCTGGCCATGGCTCCCGTGGAGGTTATCGATTATGTGATCATCCATGAGTTATGTCATTTGCTGCATATGAACCATGATCGCTCCTTTTGGCGACGGGTTGGAAGCCTAATGCCGGATTATAAGGAGAAGGAAGAATATTTAGCAAGATATGGACGTGCTATGACGTTATGAAAAAAAGGGTATTCCAGTGCAACTAGAGTAATGGTTGCCGGGAATACCCTGCGTTATTTTAACCCCTTTGCAGCAATCGATAGAGGTTAAGTGCCAGTTGAATCTCGAATAACTCATCTGAGTTTTTCAGATCTATATTTAGCAAATCTTTGATTTTATCAATCCGGTAAATAAAGGTGTTGCGGTGAATAAACATCGCTTTGGCGGCTTCGGTTACATTCTGATTGTACATAAAATAATACTCCAAGGTAGACATGAATCTCGTGTTCATCGTCTGGTCATGTTCATGAATGCCTCCCAGAACTTTGTTAAAGAATGTCTCCATTTCCGTAGGCTTAATGTTGGAATCCAGAAAATGATAGACAGAATAATCCTCGAAGTGAGCAATGCTCCGGCTGTCTTTATTAAACCGCTGCATGAGCCGCATAGCTTCCTGGGCCTCGAAGAAGCTTCGATGGAGCGAAGCAAGTGTCTTATACTGACTGCCAATGCCGATGAGAAAATGATTTTTAGTCATTTCCTGAGCCAGCAACTGCAGCACCTCTTGAGCAAAGGCTTTCGTATCGCTTACGGAAATTGGCGGTTTATTTTCATTTTTGCCGATCAAGATGATGATTTGCTGATTGCGATAGTAACAGATTAGCTCTCCACCTGCATTACTGGACAAGCCATAGATCAAATTGACACATTTTTTGACCATATGCTCCATTTCATATTTTCTATAAACCATGTCCGTGTAGTTTTCCAGCTGTGTAGCTTCAATATGGATAACTGTACAGTAATACGCATAGTTAACTTTAAGCCCATGCATAGCAGATAGGGAATGCAGTGTTTCTGTTGAAGTAATATTGCCAGCTAATAAGTCGTCGAAGAAGTCCTGCCTAATTTTATGCTTTACCTCTTCGATTTCCTTGGCTTTGATCCGGTCCAGTGCAAGCATCGTGGATACATGCTCTAGTGCGGTGTAGTCAAATTCAACCAGCTTGCGTACCGTTTGCAGAACGACGATATACGCGTAAGCGTTACTGGATACAGAAACCGGCATAATGCAGCACTTGTACGGCTGACCCTGAGAATAGTAGGTGCGTTTGATGGATTTTTTGATTTCAGTAATATACTTTGGGAAAGCTACCGTGAACTCTGTTGGAAAAACAGGCCTGTTCTTCACCAGTGGCAGGAATTCCTGAAGTGGAGATGGGTTATCCTTATGATCTGTATAGCAGAGTAGGTTCCAGTCTCTATCTAATATAAGAACAGGGTTATGGATCGTGTCGGACAATTCCGCCGATATTTGCTCAATACCGCCGCCTTCGAGTGCGATTTTGAACAGCGCATTATGAAGGTCGAGCGAGCGTCGGTTCACTGCATCGTAATCCGCGTTGGTCTTTTCGTTAATGATCGCAATGACTCTGGACAAGGTGTATTCAAAAGGGAGCTCCAGTAGCGGAAGTCCATGCTTATCAGCAAGCTCGATCATGTTCTGCGGGATAGCATCGAAATATCGCTTCATTTTGATGCAGAGTCCTGCACAGTTATTCTCCACCAGCTCATGAATGAATTTGTTCTGCAGCTCTGTGCTGTCTTTGAAGATATATCCGGTGGATAAAAGCAGCTCGTTCGAGGTCAGCCAGTCAAATACGTCCGGATTCTCGATGATATTAACTACAGAGATTTGATTGTTTAGGCCAGAATGCCCCGCAACGATCTTTATGCCTTCGATGGATTTGATTTGTAAGATATCTTTTATCGTTAGCATCAATTCACACCTCTCATCATCACCCATTGTGCAATGTGCATAGTGATTACTTGTTGTTTTTAGTGTTCTTGTATGATGACCCCCAGTGTACGGAGGACTACAATAAGGGTGTCAGGTAACGTTTAACCGTTAAACTGTGATATATTTCACAAAAATATCCTTTTTCACACAGAAAGCAACTCAATCTTTATCATTCTTGGAATTTTATGAACTGAGTGTAACATCTTCTATCATTCATCATCAACCGTTACGGTTTTTTTATGAGAACGCTTTCTATATAGGATAACCTGACAATAAGTGACCAAACCATTATCTACTTCCTTCTCAAGGGGGCGATCAAACGGAGTATTCTCAGAGCAAGTGTACCTCTTATTTAAAAGCTGGGATATCCAGTGATAGCGCGTTCTTTCATCGGATTCGAGAATCAAGATTTTCCGGAAATATACACAGCATATTTGAGCGGACGATAAATGTAAGGTGCAAGGCAACTGATGAATTATATACCATTGCGAGCAGTAGGGTAGATAATGCGCCTAATACTTTGATTACAGAGGTTAGTAGTTTTTCGGTTCTTGGACTGGTTGTGGGAGAAGAAGTTTTTGCGGAGAATGATCAATTATATATTGGCACTAAGCTTTCAATATCGATCAAGGAACTGACAGTTTGGCAGAGCTCTTTATCTGTTTTTCCAATAGAAGTAAAGACGCTAAGAGATAATTTGGCTGCGGCAAAAGCTTATATCAATAGCTATGGAAAACCAGGCGGTATGAAGCAGTTTGCGGGTTCTAGCAGCTTTGAGAGAGAAACGATGCGGCTGCTGGAAGAGCGATCTTCAGGTCTTCTGAACGCCTTGGCGAATGACAGCATGGAAGATGCTGCTCATTATGCAATTCGACTAATGGGATTAGGCCCAGGGCTGACACCGTCGGGAGATGATTATTTAGTTGGATTGTTTGCTGTGATCCATCTGCCTCAGAGTCCTATTAGTAAATACCAGCCGTGGTGCAGGGAAGTCGTGAACGAAGCAGCTGAATTAACGAATGAAATAAGCTATATGGCTCTGAAAAAAGCGGCTTGGGGTCAGGTGAGAGAGTCAATGGGGCAGATGCTGCATTCGCTCATGTATGAGAGTAAGGAAAATATGCTTCTTGGCTTATCGGCAGTGCTGGATATAGGTTCTTCTTCCGGAACAGATATTGCCTTGGGGATCATTAGCGGTTTGGATCTTAATCTAGAACAACGTTGGAGGTAAGATATGTCGACTAAAATAGTAATTAAAAGAAACACATACTTTGATTCCGTCTCGCTCATGTCGTTGTCGACCAAAGCGAATCAAATAGAGGGTGTCGAACAAGCTTTTATCGCAATGGCTACTCAAATGAATAAAGAGGTATTAGCGAATGTAGGGCTGATAACCCCTGAGCTAGAGGAAGCTAAGAATAGTGACCTGATGATCGTAATCAAAGCAGCATCCCCTGAGCTGGCTGAAGTTGCCTTGGAAGCAATCGAAGAGCTGTTTATTAAAAAAGATAGTGCAGTTGGCGGTACAGAGCTTAAATATCCAACAATTGAGTCGGCAGTGAAGAATAGGACAGCAGCTAATCTTGCAGTGATTTCAGTCAACGGATCGTTTGCAGCCAGAGAAGCAAGAAAAGCGCTGGAGAATAATCTCCATGTCATGATGTTCAGTGACAACGTAAGCGTAGAAGACGAAATTGAATTAAAAAAAATAGCACATGAGCGTGGATTACTGATGATGGGGCCGGATTGCGGAACCGCGATCATTGGAAATATGGCATTATGTTTTGCCAATAAAGTTCGTAAAGGCAATATCGGCATCGTGGGTGCATCTGGCACAGGAAGTCAGGAAATCAGCGTGCGGATTCACGATTTTGGCGGAGGCATCTCACAGTTGATTGGCACAGGCGGCAGAGACCTAAGTGAACGTGTCGGCGGAGTAATGATGCTTGATGCGATGAAAGCGCTTAACGAAGACGAAGCCACAAAGGTCATTGTGTTGATTTCCAAACCACCAGCCAAAAGTGTGGAACAAAAAGTGCTGAATGAAATCAAAAATATGCATAAGCCTGTCGTGGTCTGCTTTATCGGAGGAACGGAGGAAGCTGTTCTGGAGGCAGGTGGACATTTTGCCAAAACAACCAAAGAGGCCGCGCTGAAGGCGGTAATTCTATCCGGCATCGATGAGAGTCAAATTGACAAGCATTCGCTAAACCTTCCGCTGATTGAGGAGATTAAGGTCAAGCTGAAGCCAGAACAGAAGTATATTCGTGGGTTATTCTGCGGCGGTACTTTATGTGATGAAGCAATGTATCTAGCGATGGAGAAATACGACGATGTCTATAGCAACATTCCAAAAGATCCGGAATATCAGCTGGGTGATATCCATATCAGCCAAGCACATACGTTTATTGACTTTGGGGATGATGGGTTCACTAACGGCAAACCACATCCGATGATTGATCCTTCTTTACGGATTGCCAGATTCAAGCAGGAAGCGAAGGACCCGGCGGTGGGCGTGATCATTATGGATTTTGTATTAGGCTATGGATCACATGAGGATCCAGTAGGTGTTATGGTGCCTGCAATTATTGAGGCTAAGCAAGCAGCGGAACAAGAAGGCAGACATTTGGAGATTGTCGGCTATGTCCTTGGAACCGATCTGGATACACCTTCGGTCCAAGAACAGCTTGATAAGCTGGTATCCGTGGGTGTTACCTATGCAAGCAGTAATACGAATGCAGGACTTCTTGCCAGAGGTTTTGTAGAGAAGGGAGTATAACATGAGCAGAATCAATGAGTTATTTAAGAGTGAACTTCACGTTATCAATGTCGGCCTAGAAATGTTCAAGGGTGATATCCTGAAGCAAAAAGGCAACGTAACCCATCTGGAATGGAAGCCACCTGGTGGAGGTAAGCCCGAATTAATTGCCGCACTGGATGCGTTAGAGCAAGAGGGGATTGCTGCAAAGATTGAGGCTGCCAACAAGCTGGCTGTAGAGCGAATCGTGAATTCACAACCGGTATTGGTTGGTTTTGACCAAGCGATCAACGTCGTACCAGGGATGACTAAGACTACGATATTACATGCAGGACCTCCGATTACTTGGGATAAGATGAGTGGTCCCATGAAAGGTGCAGTTACCGGCGCTTTGGTCTTTGAGGGCTTGGCGAAGGATCTCGATGAAGCTGCCGAACTAGCGGCATCAGGTGAGATTACGTTCTCCCCTTGTCACGAGCATAATTGTGTGGGTTCCATGGCAGGAGTAACCTCAGCCTCTATGTTTATGCACATTGTAGAGAATAAAACGTATGGCAACATCGCTTATACGAACCTTAGTGAGCAACTGTCGAAAATCTTGCGGATGGGTGCAAACGATGAAACGGTCGTTGCCCGTTTGATCTGGATGAGAGATGTGCTTGGACCGATGCTGCGTGAGGCGATGAAGTTCTCTGAGAACGGCATTGATCTGCGGCTCATGTTATCACAGGCGCTCCATATGGGAGATGAATGCCATAACCGCAACAACGCTGGAACGACTCTTTTGATTCAGGCATTAACGCCGCTTATCCTGAGAACGGATTATACCAATGAGCAGAAAATCAAAGTGTTCGACTTTGTGGCAATGAGTGATTATTTCTCCGGACCAACTTGGATGGCTCTTTGTAAATGTGCACTTGATGCTGCCCATGGCATCGAGCATAGCACCATCGTAACAACGATGGCCCGCAATGGCGTGGAATTTGGTATTCGTGTCAGTGGAATGCCAGGCAATACCTGGTTTACCGGTCCTGCGCAAAAGGTTGTCGGACCGATGTTTGCAGGGTATAAGCCGGAAGACTCGGGACTCGATATCGGAGACAGTGCGATTACCGAAACGTATGGTATAGGTGGCTTCGCCATGGCAACCGCGCCGGCGATTGTAGCATTAGTTGGGGGAACCGTAGATGATGCCATGAACTATTCTGTGAAAATGAAGGAAATCACTACGACGGAGAATCCAAATGTGACGATTCCTTTATTGAACTTCCGCGGAATTCCTACTGGAATCGATATTCGTAAAGTGGGTCAAACCAGCATTATGCCAGTGATCAACACGGCTATTGCCCATAAGGATCCGGGCATCGGAATGATTGGAGCCGGAATCACTCATCCTCCAATCGAGTGTTTCGAGCAAGCCATTCTCGCTTTTAGCCAGAGCATGCATTCATAGAACCACCCGCCCTTCAGGCCTATTCAAGGGTCTGAGGGCTTCATAAGCCATTGGTATGTAAGCGCTAACGATCTAGGGGGAGATTTATTATGGATCAAGTATTTATGAAGATGTTCTGGAAAAAGGGAGATTGGGCCGCGTTTTTCGGGCTGCTTGCTAACAATTTAACCAATCTGCTTACGATGATTTCATTGTTAATTTTTGTAGTAGGATTTCCGGAAGGTATGGTTTACGGCAGAGTCGTTCCTGCGTTTGGACTCGCGATTTTTATCGCAAGTATTGCTTATGGCTGGTTTGGATATCAGCTAGCCAAAAAAACAGGTCGAACGGATATAACCGCATTACCTTCAGGGCCTAGTGCTCCATCGATTTTTACAGTAACTTTTCTAGTGTTAATTCCCGTATTTAGAGAAACCAATGATGCATCATTTGCGCTGCAAATTGGTCTCGTATGGTGTTTGTTCGAAGCCTTGATCCTTATTGTCGGCTCATTTCTGGGAGATGTGCTGCGCAAGGTTATTCCAAGAACCGTACTTTTATCTTGTTTATCTGGACTTGGATTGTTATTGCTGGCCATGAACCCGATGCTACAATCCTTCGAAACACCAGTGGTTGCTTTTGTTGTACTTGTGATCATCTTTATTAACTGGTTTGGCAAATCGCCGATATTCAAAAAAATTCCTACAGGATTTCTGCTGCTGATTGCTGGAACCGCGCTGGCTTGGATATTCGGCTTGCAGAATCCAGAAGCGATCACAACGGCTCT
This sequence comes from Paenibacillus sp. FSL H7-0735, assembly GCF_038008505.1. Taxonomy (NCBI): domain Bacteria; kingdom Bacillati; phylum Bacillota; class Bacilli; order Caryophanales; family Paenibacillaceae; genus Paenibacillus; species Paenibacillus sp. FSL H7-0735. Next base: position 927,735 of record NZ_JBBOZH010000001.1, read on the forward strand.
TTCAACACTTGGGTTTAATCCACCTGAGGTGCATATTACCAGCTTAATTCAAGGGATTCCGCATGCCTTGCCATACCTGGCTTCTGCAATTCCATTGGGACTGGCGAATTATATTTTTGACCTTGAAAATATTGAGAGCGCACATGCTGCCGGAGACCCTTATAACACTCGTAACGTTATGCTAACGAATGGGGTTGCTTCAAGTATTGGTGCTTTCACAGGTAATCCGTTCCCGGTAACTGTGTATATTGGTCATGCAGGCTGGAAATCTATTGGGGCTGGACTTGGTTATACCATAGCTTCTGGTTTCTCCATGTTAATTATTTGTCTCTTTGGCATAGGAGCACTGCTGTTGTCTATCATACCTGTTGTGGCGATTGTTCCGATTCTGGTCTATGTCGGGGTCGTTACGGCGAATCAGGTGGTTCGAGAGACACCTAAAAATGAAGTGCCCGTTATCTTTATCACCTTGTTCCCATGGATCGCCAACTGGGCTTTAACGCTTGCGAACAACATTTTTAATGCGGCTGAAACTTCGGCTTCCAAGGTGGGGATTGATCTCTTATTAAGCAAAGGGGTTTATTACAACGGCCTGATGCATTTAGGAAATGGTGCACCGCTTAGCAGCTTGATTTGGGGCTCCATCACTATTTTCTCTATCCTGAATAAACCACTGCGGGCTGCTGTCTTTGCTGTAATCGCGTCTGGTCTATCTTTATTTGGAATCATTCACGCGCCGACTGTTGGATTTGCTCAAGCTTCACTTATGCCGTTCGTATACGCCTACTTGATGGTGGCAGGATTATTTGTTTATAAGCATTTTTCAGACCTTCGTGACCCAGCGAACAAGCTGCAATCCGAATAAATAATTGATAAAAAGAAATAGGAGAGCTAAGCCATGACTAATCAAACTCTGTCAGAAGATTTAATTCAAGCAGCGGATCGCGGGGATTTAGCTGCCGTAGAACAGCTTTTGGCTCGTGGTGCCGATGTTCATCATAAGGATGCCAGTGGTCGTACTGCGCTGATGGCGGCAACGCAAAAAAATCATATTCCTCTCGCTCAAAAGCTGATTGAAGCAGGCAGTGATGTGAATGCAAGAGATATCACTATGTTATCACCCTACCTGTGTGCCGGTGCCAATGGATTTCATGAGATTCTGTCTTTAACTCTTGCCGCAGGTGCGGATACAACCAGTGTAAATCGTTTTGGGGGAACTACACTGCTTCCCTCCAGCGAGAAGGGGTATCTAAGAACTGTTCAGAAATGCTTGGAAGCAGGTGTTGCAGTTAACCATATGAACAATCTGGGATGGTCTGCCTTGCTGGAGGCAGTAATTCTCGGGAATGGTGGCCGTTTATACTCCGATATTATTCAGTTGTTGGTGGATGCTGGAGCGGATGTTCATTTGCCGGATCGTGACGGAAAATCATCGTTGCAGCATGCAGAAGAGCTGGGTCAGGAGAGGGTCATCCGTATTCTCAATAAAGAAAAGCTAACGATTCATCCAAGTATTCAAAGCGCTCAAGAGCTAGCTCGGGCAGAGGATTTCCGGAAAGCAAGTTTGGTTATGGAACATGCAATGCAAGTGGACAGTAATAATTCAGATTTCTATTACTATAAAGGATACTTCTTAGGGGAACTCGGGAGATATGACGAAGCTCTGGCAGCCTATCAACAGGCACTTACTATTGATCCGGATGACCTTGATTTCTATTTCTATACCGCAAATGCCTACCGAATGATGAAGCGATCCGAGCAAGCATTAGCAGAGTATGACAAAGCGATAGAACGCGATCCTGGCGAAAGCTTCTTCCGCTATCATAAATCCAATTATTTAAGAGAGTTGGGCAGGCATGAGGAAGCGGTCAAAGTTATGGATCAGCTTCTGGAACAGCAGCCTGAACGGTATGATTTCTCGTTCCATAAGGCGAACAGCTTGAGATCACTTGGCCGGCATCAAGAGGCAGTTGAGGCGATTGAGAACGCAATTGCTAACGATCCGAGCAATCCTTTATATCATCATCATAAGGCACAGTCACTTGGTTTACTTGGTGATCATGAAATGGCCATTCAAGAAATAGATATTGCTATCAGCTATAATCCTGCCAATCCGGATTTTCACTCCGCGAAGGAACAATTTCAGCTGGCCCTTAAACGCTAATCAATGAGGATCAACTGATCCGTCAGGAGGAATGGAATGAGTAAATTTATAGTTGTAGCCATTGGCGGTAATTCATTGGTGAAAGACAATGGCCGCGATTCTATAGAGGATCAATCTGAGGCAGTACGTGAAATTGCTGTCAATATCGCTGATCTGGTGCAAGCAGGCAACGATGTGGTGGTTACTCACGGCAACGGTCCACAGGTTGGATTCGAGCTGAGACGAAGCGAGGTGGCTTCGGAAGTCACTGGAATGGATGTTACTCCGCTGGTCAATTGCGTGGCGGGCACGCAAGGGGGCATAGGCTATTTAATTCAGCAGGCCTTAACAAATGAATTCATTCATCGCAGATTAGACAAAAAGGTTGCCACAGTCATTACTCAGGTCGAGGTTAGCAAAAATGATCCGAATTTTCAGTCTCCCTCAAAACCAGTGGGATCCTTCTTCACGCTTGAGCAAGCAGAGGAGATGAAGCGTGCCAAGCCAGATTGGGTCATCATTGAGGATTCAGGTCGTGGTTACCGCCGTGTTGTTCCATCGCCTAAGCCGATTGATATCGTTGAAAAGGACGTCATTAAATCACTCATTGAGACGGGTTATGTGGTGATCGCTGTTGGCGGAGGCGGGATTCCTGTGATCAAAACCGAAAATAATACCTACGAAGGTATCGATGCGGTCATTGACAAAGACTTTGCTACAAGTCTGCTGGCCGAACAGATCGACGCAGAATCGCTGATCATTACAACAGGAGTTCCTCAGGTATGTGTGAATTTCGGTACGCCTGAGCAGAAGGCTCTTGAAGAAGTTACAGCGGCAGAAATGTTGGTATATGCGGAGCAGGGTCATTTTCCTGCTGGCAGTATGCAGCCTAAAATTGAAGCAAGTCTTAGCTTTTTGAAAAAAGAGGGACGTAGAGTTATCATTACTAATCCGGAAAATATGAAAGCTGCGATGAGCCAACAGGCTGGCACACATATTGTAAATTAATAAGATCTAATTTATCTCATCATTTCATGGAGACCGCCACTGATCTAAATCAGGGCGGTTTTTTGACATATTCATGAATTGTTATCTAACTGTTGCTTTCAGATGGCCATATTCTGGTGAATAAAAGGAAGATAAGAGGTAAAACTATGTCCACTATAGAGAAAAAAATACATTAAAATGCGGGGGTAAAAGATGAGATCGAATAAAGGAACAACACAACGTTTTACCAGGGCTACAATTCTTTGTTGTATTTGTGCATGTACGGTATTGTTAAGTGGATGCACTAAAGCAGCGGATGAGACTCAAGTGGCTACTCCAACGGCTCAAGTAGAAACCACAGCACCTTCTGCAGAAGCTACTACACCTGCGCCTACGAATAACGCAACAGAACAACCCATGACATCTGCGTCACCCGGTTCAAATACTGGGGAACTTCCAGAGGGAGTGAGCATTCAGAGAGTTATCAAGGATGTTTCGTTAAAAGATAGCTATCATAAAAAGGTTGAACTGTTAAGCGACGGTGGCAAGCGGGTTACCATTACAGATCAGAATCAAAAGATTGTTTTGCAGCAGATTGAATATGACGGAAGGATCACTGCGGTTAAGGATAAACAGATTACCGTTCAAGTGGAGGGCGGTAAAGAGCAAACCTTAACGATTCCTGATCATATAGTCATTGAAGATGAAGACAAGCTCGGATTAAATAATGGCGTTGAAATCGAGTGGACGGTAAATGCAGACGGACAAATCGAAAGCGTGGAACTGGACGATTAAAATTTACCGAGGTGACTGGATGAAATTTCTAATCGTACTTGGTAGTATTATTGTTCCCATTGTCATGCTGATGTTACAAGGTAAATCGATAAAGTGGCGTATGGTATTCAATGTTGCTTCGGTCTTAAGTGCGATTATCTTTGGAAATATTTCCGCTTTGGCGATTTACGAAATATTAAGGGATCATGCTGTATTTATGACCTCGATCCATGCGATATTTTTAAATCCAATGTTTCTTATTACCGGAGCCTATCTTGGCGTTTATTTAATTTATCGGTTGATGATAATTTCGTATGACGAGGTTAATATGTGATGGGTACAATACAAATAGGGGTGTTCCCGCGTAGGGACACCCCTATTTGTGTTGTTAACAGGACGGATGCTTAAGAGGACTTTCCTACAACGTTTGCTCCGCTCTTCGTGATCTTGTAGGTGATGATATCCCCATTCCAGAAGTGGAATTTTAGGATAACCTCGCCGTCTTTAACATCTTTAAAGAACGCGGGAAGCAGCTTGATTTCTTTAGTGTTATAAGAAGGTGAGAAGGTATTGCCGAATTCCTTAAATGGAGTCCAGTCCTGCGGACCTGCATTGCCACCAGCGGTATATACAGCTTCCATTGTGGCAAGCTGGTTACCATTAAAGGTGGTCGGAATGGCAAAGGATTCAGTCGTGCCTTTTGCATCGCTTAATTTAGCTGTGTCATACACAATCACCTTAAGTCTCCACGCAACACCCTTGTTGAATTTCAGAGTCAGCACGGCATTTTCACCGTATTTTTGGGAAGCTGTGAGCTTTTTGAGTTGGCTGGCTTTGAGGATGAGCTCCTCACCATTTAATGTGTAATCTTTACCTTTGGTCAGATATTTTCCGTTGGCACTAATGGTGGTTAGCTTATTGCCGTTCAGGTTTAGCTTAACCTTGGTATCTTTGATTTGTGCACCTTTTTTTAGGTAGACCAAATCGCTTTCGGTGCTGGAGGAACGCTCCTTCAGACCAGACATTAATACATTGTGGAGTTCAGGATCAGACCACTTATAAGTTTTACGGTTGAAATGCTGCCCGTTATCCCAGAGCATGGAAGTCATTTTCTTTTCTTTCAAATAATAAGTCAGATACTCGAAGAATTTAAGCTTCTCGCCCTGTTCAATCACACCTGTGTCTTTATCGAAACCTAATAAACCAAATTCGCCGACGATGACAGGGATGCCTTTAGCTACAAATGTATTGTAAACGTTATCAAAAGTTTGAGTGATATCGTTTTTTGTATCTTTTTCAAATGTGGTGTAGCCGGCAATGTTCACACTAAAAGGCCAGAAGCCATAGAAGTGAACGGTCGCAATAATATTCGGATCGTTTAGAGCCGTAATCGTCTTATAGAGATGATCCATTCTTGTTTGTGTAGGTGAAGACTCTAATGAAGGCAATACAAGTGGGCGGAGGTTGTTTTTCCCACCGGATTTCCGCACGATCTGATAGAAGGAGTTATTGAGTTCAGTAAGCATTTGCTCCATTTTTGCTTCGTCTGTGCTTCCACCATCGGTGAACCGAGGCTCATTTATGCTCTCGAACATCAGCTTATCTGATTTGTCCTTAAAGCGATCGGCAATTTGAGTCCAGGCTGCATTATAACGCGCCAGCGTTTCATCGTGTTTTTCTTCCATATGGCTTACCCATAGCCAGGAATCATGATGGACATTAATCATGACATAAAGCTTGGCGTCCAGTGCCCAGCCGACAACTTCTTCCACACGGTCGAGGTAGGCTTTTTCTAGGGTATAGTCTGGTGCCGCACCCATGTGAGTATCCCAGGTCACAGGAATCCGAATACTTTTATAGCCTTGAGCGGCGATCTTTTTAATAAGTTCTTGGGTCACACGAGGATTGCCCCAGGAGGTTTCGTCCTCACCTGTAGCATCTAAAGTATTACCGAGGTTCCATCCGGGCTGCATTTCGTCTACATAGGATTGGATCTTACTCTTTGGCGCTGCCTTAGCTTGTTGCTCATCCTTAGTTGCAGCTGCAGCCATGGATGAGAACAGAGAGAGCAGAAGAGCGGTGACAAGTGTCAATGATAAGAAGGATTTCTGGATTCGCGTAGTCATTGAATTCTCCTTTGTGAGATAAATTTAGGATGCTTGGACCTGGCTTTGACGCTGTACTTGGTGGTTAGATGAACACGAACACCTCCACTGTTATTTTTGTAAACGCTTTCTGAATATACCCTAACATAGAATTCACTCAGCGAGTACCTTACTAATTTGTGGCAAATTCATATAAGAATTAGTGATTTAAATTAATTTTCCCCACAGTTGGATAAAGAAATTATTTAAATATCCCTACTCGTAGAAATTGGTTATTCAATAGGATTATCTCTAGCTGCCCGTTATACAAAAAAGAAATATAACATGACAAAAGCATATATATTAGATATGATGAAGCATGAAAATTTAAAATTAGAAATAGGTGCCAACTATGAATGTTGCGGAAGTACAATCATAGATTGGTTAAATGGAAAGCGGGTGTGAATCCCGCGCGGTCCCGCCGCTGTGAAAGAGGAGTCCTTGCAAAATGCCACTGGGAAACTGGGAAGGCAGTAAGGGTGATGATACTTGAGCCAGAATATCTGCCTTTTTCTGTTACACCATCAAACTCTACGATCGATAGAGAGGTGCTTGAATAGTGTTTGCCAGCTAGTATTGTGGTTCACTATCTTAACCTCTTGACGTTTATGTTGAGTGGTTTTTTTGTGGTTATAAGAAAGTTTATTCTGTTTTTTTATCATAGGTATGAAGGGAAGGGTTATGGAAAAATGAAGAAAAATAAGTTTTTAGCGTGGTTACTCATTGTAGCTGTATTTATCACGACATTCTCTACAAGTGTTATCCCGGCTCAAGCAAATGGAGCAAGCTCTACTCTTAAAGGGTACGTAACTGTAGCCGTAGAGAAATTCACCGTAGGCCAAGGGTATATTAAGGAACCTATTAAAGTTCCGATTTATGAAGGCGATAATGGCGCATCTTTAATAACACGTGCGCTAGGAGATGGGAATTATAGATATTTAGGAAATATAGATAGTGGTTTTTATTTATCAGAAGTTAAAGATAGTGGCAGAAGCGAAGTCAATATTCCACAATATATTTTAGATATGATTTCAGCTGATGGGAATACAGTCGGCACTAAAGCAGACCCAGAGTGGTTAAGTCAGTTTGACTATACTTCCATGTCGGGTTGGATGTATGCAGTAAATAATGTGTTTCCTCCGTTTGGGATGACCGATTATAAGCCTCAAGACGGTGATATCATTCGAACTCAGTTCACCACTTATGGCTATGGTTCTGATCTTGGTGGCTGGGGAGAAATCCCAGTTCAACTTGCCAATAAGGATGCTTTAACTGCGGAAATCGCCGAGATTAACAGTGACCCTAATAAAGAAACTATTTTGGACAGACCAGTAGTACAATCGGCAGTTTATCAAGCCTATTCCGTGCTCGAAAATATGGCAAGCTCTCAAATAAGTGTAGATCATGCACTTGTAGGGCTTAACCATGCATTAGACATAGAACCCCCTGTTATTACAGTAAGTGGCATACAAGATAAACAGGAAGTATCCAATAAAGAAATAAGCTTCAAAGTAGCTGTCACAGACAATGTATATAGTGACATCATTCCAGAAGTGAAGCTGAATGGTGTTACTTTATCACCTGCGAATGGGGAGTACAAAGCTTCTCTGAATTCAGGCAGTAATGCAATTACTGTAACGGCTCTTGACGGAGCTGGAAACAAAACAAATGTAACTTATCAAGTTACTTACAAACTGGAAACTACAGTTGCCGTCAAACAACAGTTAGATAAAAGCCTTGCCTATATTCTAAACACTGTAAAGAATCCGTCGTTTGGTACAGGTAGTGGAGAATGGTCGATCCTTTCTCTGGCACGGGCGAACTATACAGTACCTAACGGTTATTACGATCTTTATTACAACAATGTAGCGACGAAAATAGCATCGATCATTAAAGAGGATGGAAAACTCGACGCCAATAAAAGCACAGAGAATTCCAGAGCGATTCTAGGGCTTACCTCTATCGGAAAAGATATCACAAATGTTGCGGGATATGATCTGAGAAAAGCACTCGCTGATTATCAATATATCCAAAAGCAAGGCAATAATGGTCCGATTTTTGCTCTGATTGCGCTAGATAGCCATAACTATGAGATCCCTGTAGTTGAAGGAATTACAGAACAGACCACAAGAGAAAAACTAGTTCAGTATATTTTAGATAAAGAGGTTAAAAAAGGTACAGCAGAAGCTGGTGGCTGGGCATTAGGCGTAACCAAAGCAGATGTCGATATGACTGCGATGGCGATGCAAGCTCTTGCACCTTATTATGCATCCCGTGATGATGTAAAAACTGCCGTGGATCGGGCCATCCAATGGCTGTCCGATAACCAAAACAATCAAGGCGGATTTACAAGCTGGGGAAGCACTAGCAGCGAGAGTATCTCGCAGGTAATTGTAGCCTTAACTGGTGTAGGTGTAGATCCGCACACGGACGCTAGATTTGTTAAAAGTGGAAATTCGCTTATTGATGCATTACTTAGCTTTGCTGCACCTGAGGGTGGATTTAAGCATATCCTCACAGGCAAAGTGGACAATATGGCAACGGACCAAGGTACGTATGCACTTGTGTCTTATGATCGTCTGATCAATCATAGCAACCGTCTCTTTGATATGAATGATGTGAAAGTGGAACAACCAGAAGAACCGGGGCCTGGGCAACCAGAGGGTCCGAAAGAACTTCCGTTACCTTCTGGGGAGAACCCGAAAGTTGAAATCCCAAATGACGCTAATGATTATATCGTTCCGATCAGCACTGGAGATAGCAACAAAGAAATCACAGTAGCTATTCCGGAGGGAAATCAATCGAAGGTTAGTGTCAATTTACCAAGTAACAGCGACCTTCCTCAGATAGAGGCCATAAAAGGTAACGTATCTGTAGTCATTCCTAAGGGTGCAAAAGTTACAAGTGGGGATGCCTCTGCAATTGAACTGATTTCAGCTTTAACCGGTGGAGAATCTGCACTAAAAGATAGTGTGAATCAGATTATTCCCGGGGACAAGAAGCTTGATAATATTCTTCAAACATTTTCCATGGGTGGTAGTGCAAGAGTAGAATTCAGTCAATTTATTACGTTAACCTTTAAGGACCTTAAAGGAAAAGATGCAGCTTATATTCAAAATGGCACTCCTCATGCCATTCAAAAATTTGCAAGTGATGACTTAGGTTTTGCAAGCGGTAAGTCTGAGTATGCCTATGATAGTGGAAATGATTTAATTGTAAAAACCAATCACTTCACTGACTACATTGCTTATGCTTCCAGTGCAGTACAAACACCTGGCGGCGACGGTGGTAACGGTAATGGCGAAGGTAATGGTAGCGGAAATGGTGAAGGAAATGGCGGCAACAATGGTGGCGGAACCACTCCATCGAAACCATATGTAATCCTGTCCGTGGATAAGCTTACGATTAATAAGGGATATGTTGTTCCATCTGTACAGGTAGAGCTACAATCTGGTGACACAGTGTGGTCTGTACTAAAAAGAGTGCTGGATAGCCGCGGTATCGACTATAGAGATTCCTGGAACAGTGACTTTGGAAGTGTATATGTTGAATCCATAGCTGGTGATGGGGAATTTGACCATGGCAGCGGCAGTGGATGGATGTATAATGTGAATGGGAAATATCCTAATTATGGTGCATCTTCATATGACCTAAGTGCCGGGGACAGAATTCAGTGGCGTTATACTACGAATTTGGGTGTGGATCTAAATGCACCGATACCAACGATGAGCCCAACCCCAACGCCTAAGCCTGGTGCTACTCCGGCTCCTGGTGGGGGAGCTAATCCGGAAGGCAGTGGTGATCCAAATGTGAGTCCATCTCCAACAGTGACTCCTAAGGATCCTACCCAGAATACGAATGATATTAAACAACTGTATACAGATGCTGATAAGATTTCTTCCTGGGCCTATTCAGCGATTGAAACAGCTACAGTAAAAGGATATATCCAAGGTAACAATGGTCAGGTGAATCCGAAGGCTTATATCACAAGAGCGGAGTTCACTAAGATTCTCGTTTCTGCATTAGAACTTGATATTAAGAGTGATAAAGGCATTACCTATAAGGATGTCGCTCTAGGCGATTGGTTCTATCCATATGTGAATGCTGCGCATAAGGCAGGTCTAATCACAGGCTTTAATAATGAATTTAAGCCAAATGACAAGATTACTCGTGAGCAGATGGCCGCAATTATCGTCAGAGCATTGGCCATCCCGGCGATGAAGCCTGGAACAGCGATTAAAGATATCAACACAGTATCGGCATGGGCCAAAGCAGATGTAGAGACCGTTGTTGCGACTGGTTTGATGTTAGGTGATGATAATCAATTTAAGCCTAAAGAGCTAGTAACCAGAGAAATGGCGGCTGTTGTAGCTACTAGAACCCATGATTATAAGAGTGGGAACAAAGTGGTTAGTCCAACTATTCAGAATTCAGCAGTTAGTTCTTATATTCAGAACACAGCTGCCTTTTTGCAAAAAACAGTAACAAACCCGGTCATCTCCTCGGTTGGCGGGGATTGGACAGTCTTCGGACTGGCACGTTCTGGTGTGAAGGTTCCAGATAGTTATTACACTAAGTACTATGCAAATGTAGAAGCGACTCTTAAAGAAAAATCAGGGAAGCTGCATAGCGTAAAATATACGGAATATGATAGAGTTATTTTGGCATTAACTTCAATCAACAAAAATATTGATAAAGTGGCGGGTTATAACCTACTGGAACCGCTCGCGGATTTTGATACTGTAATTAAGCAAGGTATTAATGGACCTGTGTTTGCTCTCATTGCACTGGACAGTAATCATTACGACATTCCAGTGGTTAAGGATGTAAAGACGCAGACGACTAGAGAGATGCTCATTGATTATATTTTGGGCAGAGAGATCAGCGGCGGTGGATGGGCACTAGGCAGTAATGCTACAGCGGCTGATCCAGATATCACGGGGATGGTCATTCAAGGCTTAACGCCTTATTACAAAACCAACGCCAAAGTAACAGCTGCTGTGGACCGGGGGATTGCTTGGTTATCCAAAACACAGACAGCAGACGGTGGTTTTGCAAGCTGGGAATCTACAAATTCCGAAAGCATCGCTCAGGTGATTGTAGCTTTAACTGGCCTTGGTATTGACCCGCATAAGGATTCCAGATTTATTAAAAATGGACATTCCGCAGTAGACGCATTGCTTAGTTTTGCTGCACCTGAAGGTGGCTTTTATCACGTGAAGCAGGGTGGAGTAGGCAATGGAGGCGCGCAACCAGGAGAAGTAGATCTTATGGCTACTGATCAGGCGATGTATGCACTGGTTTCCTATGATCGGCTCGTTAATGGCCAGACACGTCTTTATGATATGACAGACGTCAAATAGAATTTTATTTAGAGAGATAAGCAAGGGTAGCGTGTATACCCTTGCTTATTATTTAAGGTGGGACTAGAGAAATGAACAAGAAGAAATGGTTAACCGCGATACTAATCATAGGTGTATTGGCTATCGCCTTCTTTTGGGGCGGGGATTACCAGAAGAGCCCAAACAAGGTCGCTAATAGTAGCGTTGAGACACAGGTTATAGAGCCTGAGAACACTGCTTCCGCAACAAATGATGATGTTGAACCCACTGAGGCAATCGCTACTGAGACAACAGAGATAACACCGTCAGCTACGCCAAGTGAAACAGCTAAGCCCATTGAAACCCTAAAACCAAATGAATCGGCAACACCAACGGAAGCTGTAACACCAACAGGAACTGCAGCACCAACAGAAGTTGTAACACCGGTCGTAACAACAAAACCTGCTGCAACGAAGCAACCTACCGCAACGCCGAAAGCGGCTAAAACGCCCGTGCCGGAAACGAAAGCGACGGCAAAACCCGTAACAAAACCTGATTCAAAAGTAGCGACAACAGAAACCAAGCAGGAACCGAAAAGGGATAAATTTCTTACCGATCCAGTGCCGAGCGGGAAACCTAAACCAGTGGAATGGCAAGATGCAACAGTAGATAAGAAGAAGCAATTAACGGCTACCTTGTCCGTCTCAGCGGCAACAATTTTAGATAACATGGATATTTTTAATGAGGATAAGCTTGAAGTATTGCCGGCAGATGGTATCATTTATAAAGCGCAGAAGGTAACCTTTTATGAAGGTGAGTCTGTGTTTGATGTTTTACTAAGAGAAATGAAGAAGAATAAAATCCATATGGAATTTAGCATGACGCCGATCTATAACAGTAATTATATTGAAGGCATAAATAATCTGTATGAATTCGATGCTGGAGAGCTCAGTGGATGGATGTACAAAGTAAATGGCTGGTTCCCTAACTACGGCAGTAGCCGTTATGTTCTCAAAGATGGCGATGTCATTGATTGGGTATACACTTGTGATCTAGGTCGAGATGTAGGTGGGTATGTAGCCACAGGAGGAGCTCAGAAATAATGAAGGATAGCTTTTCTACCTTTCATCCGTTTGTGAATTTTCTATATTTTGTTGTTGTATTGCTGTTTAGCATGGTGTTTATGCATCCTATATTTCAGGTGATCGCCCTTAGTAGTGCTGTAGCCTACTCAATTATGTTAAAAGGAAAAAAGGGCATCCGATTTAATCTGCTTTACATGATTCCTTTTCTGCTATTTATGGCAGTGATGAATCCTGTTTTTAATCATCAAGGGGTAACGATCTTGTTCTATTTAAACAACGGGAACCCCATTACGAAGGAATCGATTCTTTATGGCGTGGCAGCGGCGTGTATGTTTGTGACGGTAATTATTTGGTTCTTCTGTTATAACGTCGTGATGACCTCGGATAAGTTTATTTATATATTCGGAAAAATACTGCCGGCACTGTCGTTGATTTTTTCGATGGTGCTTCGTTTTGTTCCTAGATATTTAGCGCAAATCAAGGTGATTTCTAATGCTCAAAAATGTATAGGCCGGGATGTCTCACAGGGAAATCTCCTCGCGCGTGCGCGGAATGGGATTACGATTCTCTCCATTATGACCACCTGGGCTTTGGAAAATGCGATTGAGACAGCGGATTCCATGAGATCGAGAGGGTATGGATTGCCGGGCCGTACAAGCTTTTCTATCTTTCGGTTAGATGCCCGAGACAAAGTAGTTCTCTTGATCATGACAGGCTTAATTGCGCTGGTAGCCGTAGGGGCAGTGATGGGTGAGAACACCATGAGATTCTATCCATCGATTAAAGCGAGCACAATTACACCTTTTAGTATTCTTATATATATCGCTTATTTTGCGTTATGTATGATCCCAGTGCTCATCAATATGGTGGAGGCAATGAAATGGAAATCTATCGAATCGAAGAACTAAGCTTTACTTTTCCTGAACAAGAGCAAGCGGCTCTTTCGAATATTAATCTAACGATTGAAAGTGGAGACTTCATTACCATTTGTGGAAAGTCAGGCTGTGGCAAAAGCACTCTGCTTAGACAACTGAAAACAATCCTAACCCCACATGGCAATCGCCAAGGGGCAATTTATTATAAGGGTCAACCTGTAGAGGAGATCGATCAACGCACACAGGCAGCGGAAATTGGTTATGTACTCCAAAGTCCGGACAATCAAATTGTGACAGATAAAGTATGGCATGAGCTTGCTTTTGGGCTTGAGAGCTTAGGGTACGATAATTCTACGATTCGCCTGCGTGTGGCGGAAATGGCTAGTTTTTTTGGGATCCAGACCTGGTTTCATAAAAGTGTGACCGAGCTATCAGGCGGCCAGAAGCAGCTGCTTAACTTAGCATCCATAATGGCTATGCATCCCTCGGTTCTAATCCTCGATGAGCCTACCTCCCAGCTAGATCCTATTGCGGCTTCCGATTTTCTGGAGACGGTCAAAAAAATAAATCGTGAGCTGGGAACAACCGTGATCATGACCGAGCATCGTCTAGAGGATGTTCTTCCGCTTACAGATCGGTTGATTGTGCTGAATGAGGGAGCTGTGATAGCTGATGATCCCCCGCAAAAGGTGGGCGAGGTTTTATGTAAGCTGAACCATCCGATGTTTCTGTCCATGCCCTCACCGATGCAGATTGTTGCAGGAGTAGATCATGACTTAGTGTGGCCTGTTACTGTAAAGGAAGGACGCCAATGGTTGGATGCTTTTCTAAAGGGTAAGACTCCTGCAACGATGGCAGAAACTCAGCCTAGCACGAAAGAGGCCGGCCCTGTAGTCATAAAGTTTAAGGACGTATGGTTTAAATATGATAAAAATGGGCCGGATGTCATTAAAGATTTGTCGTTTGAAGTGAAGCAAGGGCAATTTTATTGTATTGTTGGCGGGAATGGAACAGGGAAGACATCGACGCTGTCGCTGATGAGCGGGATCCTTCAGCCTTATAGAGGGAAAGTTCTTATCGGCGGGAGCAACCCTGCGAAGATGAATGCCAAAGCGTTGTTTACTAACAATCTGGGCTTCCTCCCGCAAAATCCGCAAACCTTATTTGTGAAAAAAACAGTCGAGCTAGATTTATATGAAATGTTATCCCAGCTCTCTTTGACGAAGGAAGAAAAAAACGCCAGAGTTGAAGCTGTGGTTAAGTTCGCAGAACTGGAACATCTCCTCTCCATGCATCCGTATGATCTCAGCGGGGGAGAACAACAGCGTGCAGCGTTGGCGAAGGTCCTTTTGTTAGAACCAAAGATTCTGCTGTTGGATGAACCGACCAAAGGACTGGATGGGCCCTTCAAAGAGAAGCTAGCCGTATTCCTGCAAAAGCTCAATGCCGAAGGCGTTACTATTGTAATGGTCTCGCATGACGTTGAATTTTGTGCCAAATACGCTGAGGTCTGCGCCATGTTTTTTGATGGAAGCATTATCACTACGAATGAAGCGCAGAAGTTTTTTGCGGGAAACAGCTTCTATACAACTGCTGCCAACCGTATGGCGCGTCATGTATGGAATGAGGGAGTAACGATAGAGGGTGTGATTGATTTATGTCAAAGAAGCAGATAACGGATCGTCGTTTGAGTCGTCGAACTTTATTAGCGGCACTACTAATCCTCATAGTCATTCCAGCTACGATTTTATTAGGCATCTTTGTGCTAAATGATCGGAAGTATTATTTTATCAGTCTATTAATTGTTATCTATACGATGGTTCCTTTTGCGATGGTGTTCGAGAACCGGAAGCCGCAGGCGAGGGAACTGATCGTTATAGCGGTGTTAGCAGCCATTGCCGTGGCGGGACGCGCAGCCTTTTTTATGTTGCCGCAGTTTAAGCCAGTGGTTGCTATTGTCATCATCGCAGGGGTAAGCTTGGGAGCGGAGGCAGGATTTTTGGTTGGCGCTGTTGCAGGCTTTGTCTCGAATTTCTTCTTTGGGCAGGGACCTTGGACGCCTTGGCAAATGTTTTGTTTTGGCATCATTGGCTTCCTGGCGGGCATTTTCTTCAAGAAGGGTCTGCTTAAAAAGAATAAGCTTTCGCTATGTATATTCGGAGGCTTAGCGACGTTTTTCGTATACGGAGGCATTATCAATATAGGCTCGTTGATGATGTTCACTTCAGAGTTCTCCTGGCCGGCTTTAATGACCACTTATATTTCAGGTTTTTGGTTTGATATGGTGCATGCGATCTCGACGGTGGTATTTTTGTTTTTTATTGCTAATCCTATGATTGAGAAGTTGGATCGGATAAAAACGAAATATGGGTTGATTGAGCCTTAGGGTTTGCTGGTGGGTGTTGGATGCTTTATGCTTTGCGCTGGCGGACGCTCCGAGAACGGACTATTGTTCCAATCGCTGTTGTGTCCAGATTTTTTTGAATTTTTAACCTCAACGGTAAAATCCGGACACAGCATATGCTTACGAAGTGAGCTTTCCTTCGGAAAGCTTTCGGGCGAACGCTCCGCTTTTCCACAATCAGTCCGTTCTCTCCGCTGCTATCAGCGCGAATTCCAAAACACCAACACACAAACACAAACACACAAATACACAAACACACAAATACACAAACACACAAATACACAAACACAAGGCTTAACGCCTCCCACTTCGGTTTTTAGCGGAAGGATGAGGGGAACTAGTGGCTACGAATCAAGCCACTGTGACAAGCCACTGAAAAGAGAATATACCTAGTAGCGATGCTCCTAGGTGAAAACTTATAAAAACAGGCGATGTTCCGGTATCGCCTGTTTTTGTCGATTCTGTGGAGTATCTCATTCATTATGCCAAACGTCCTAGAAGTTCATATCCCTATTTTTTTATTTAATGTATAATTCAGAGTGTTTTTTTACATTTGCTTACGAAAAATGGAAGTAAACTAGGTATCTCGCTCATTTAGAAAATTATAGAACCTTTAAATAAATAGATTAAAAATAATGGGGAGATTTATTTGAGCACACATGTTACCAAAACATTCAAATCTTTAGACCAACAAATTGATTTATTAAAAGAAAGAAAATTAATTATTAGGGATGAAGAAAAAGCTAAACGACACTTATTAGAAAAGAATTATTTTGACTTAATAAATGGATTTGAAACATTGTTATTAACTGATTCAAAAGCTACTAATAAAGAATACAATGGTCTTTTTTTTGAAGACTTTTTATTGTTGTATGATTTTGATAAAAAATTGAATTTAGAGATTTTGAAAATTTTAGATAAATTTGAAATTCGTTTGAAATCTTCCATGGCATATCGGTTTTGTGAAAAACATTATTTAAATGCTTCTGATTCTGCATGTTACATTGATATCAATAAGTATACCAATCCACGTTCAAATCATTTGAGTTTACCTAAAGATTTAGCTAAGAATATTACAGGACATAAAATATTTCAGACAAATATTTATTTCAATGGGGCTACGTATAGTAATTTCATTGAGCATTGCAGAGCTAAATATCCTTATATATCTACTTATGATCCGTTCTGGGTGACTATTAAAGTCCTTGAGTTTGGTTCTCTCTTTAGTTTATTATTAGGATTTGAAAGAGATATTTTTGAAAAGGTTATTGAAGATATGGGGATGAAGTACATTGATAAACAAAAGTTTATCAACTCAGTACGAATTTTTATTGAATTAAGAAATACTTGTGCACATTTTCAATTAGTTAATAGATTTCGGACATCGAATCGTTTAAGGATTGATTCGGGTTTGATAAATGATTTAGGTTTAAGAACTAAAATTAATACTGCAGGAATTTCAACTTATTATGAAATAAGACTATATGACACTTTATTAGTACTTTCCCAGTTTGAAAGTCTAAAAGATATAGAAAAGCTATTTAAAGATTTTTATTTTAGACGTTGTAATTCAAAACGTGAAAAAAGCTTAATGGTAAAGATGTTCGAAAGAATGGGGCGGGGAAAGCATTCAGATTGGTTTAAACTAGGAATGAAATGATTTTTTCTTTATTAATTTTAGAATATATGTTATTATTTATACATAAAATAATCGTGCGTGACGGCGAGTTATCCGAGACAAAGGTTAACTGTTTAGTCAAAAAAAGAGATGCTTATAAGCATCTCTTTTTTTTATTCATTTCATCATAAATAATTAAAATGAATTTTTTAAGCCTATTACCATCTATCGCTCAGTTACAACACTTTGCGATGAACCTTCCACCACGGGGCGCCGATGAGTGGCTTCAAGTGTGGAGAGGTCGCCGTCCAGTGTTTTGAGTCCGGGGAGCAGCAAGGCAGCGCTGGCACAGAGCAGTGGAAGCAATCCGGCGATGACAAAAAGCGCAGGCACGCCATAGAGTTCAGCAATCGCGGCGCCGGCAAAAGCACCAAAAGGCTGCAAGCCGCCACCGATTAAAAAACGGATGGAGTTGACTCTTCCTTGCAGATTACCCGGAACCAGACGTCCATGGAGTGAAGAGCTTAAGGAACCGAAGAAGGGAGCTATCGTTCCGGTGGCGAATACGGCGGCGAGAGCAAAAGAAAAACTAGGAAATAACCCCCATAATGTTGTTACTAAACCGATGGTCCCCAGACTGCCGAGCATGACAAACCGCCTCTTTTTAATTTCCCCTATCATGGAAATGATGCTTAGTCCGACTAAGGTTCCAAGTGCGAAAACTGTACTAAGTGTGCCCATCGTCGCCGCATCACGGTGGAGCACTTCGCGTACAAAAGGAACCATCATGGTCCAGACGGCAATGGAGCTTAGATTACTAATAGAGGCCATCATCATTATCGTAAGCATAGCGGGGAATTGTTTATAGAAGGTAAAACCCTCAGCTATTTCGCGAACATAGACGGTAATGGAGAAACGGCCTGGAGCTGGAGAGGGCTTGGGTAGCTTCTGCAGGCACAGCAAGGTAGTGATGGCCGCAACGTAACATAACATGTTGATGCTAAGGGCTGGCAGCGCTCCACTGGCAGCGGTCAAAGCCCCAGCCAGGGCGGGGCCCAGCAAGACTGCTGCACTTTTGCTGCCATCGATGATAGCAAAAGCCCGCACCAGCTTCCGGCTATCGGCAACGCCGGGAATAACAGCCATGGCTGTTGGCATGAACAGAGCGGCACAGGCCCCGCTGAGACCAGCGGCGACAAACAGATGCCACAGCTGCAGTTGGCCAGCCAGACCCATGCCTAGCGGCAGTGCTATAGCTAACAGGCGAATGGCTGCCAAGCAGGCCATAAAGCGTACCCGGTGGAGTCGGTCGGACAGCGGCGAGCCCAGCAAGCGCAGCAGCAGCTCAGGTATGCCGGAGCTGAGCGCGAGTGCTCCCATCGCTAGCTTGGAACCCGTCAATTCATAGACGAGCCATTCCATAGCCAACAAGCCAAAAGCATCCCCAAAAGCACTTAAAGTTATGGTTGAGAGTAAACCATAATAGCTGCGTTTTATCATAGCCTGTTCACTCCTTTCTTATATTTCTCGCATATACGCTTACCGTCCTTATATGGACGCTTAAGGCGTTTATGCTTGACTCTCTAGATACGACCCAATCTGCTGCGGTAGCCCATTTAAGGCTTCCAATCGCAGGCTGTACGATGTGCTTTTAACGTTGGTATGGACAATGACCAGCCCTGCTGCGCGCAACGCGATCAGATGGTAGTGGATTGTACTTTTAGAAAGTCCGACTTCCCGCACGATTTCCGTGAAATTCAACTGCTTGCCTGTAAGCAAACGAAGGATATACAGCCGCGTCTCATCCGAGAGTGCCCGGGTAAGTCGAAGCAGTGCTGGAGCAGGCCGGCCAGCTTCCGGAGGGAGAACATCACAAGAGTAGCTAGTGAACACGAATTCATCAAACATAGAGGTGGTGACCAGTGGGCGGGCATGATATTGCGGAATGATAATGACCTGCTTCAGACGTTCGGTTGGATAGAGGCGCATTCCGTCGGTTGCTGCTTCAAAGACTTCCATATCATTGTTCCCGTTCAGTGTCATTCGTCTTGACTCTGCTTCCTGTTCTAGCCCTTTGAGGATATTAGGGTCGATTCCATTGAAGTAACCCGCGTTCCATTCGCGCAGGATGTCAGAGGCAGTGTCTCTTAGCTCGGAAAGATTAGAGGGGACCGATTGGCCGAAACGTCCAGATATTTCATACAGTTCACCCGAAGTTAACCCATCAAACCAATCCAGAAAGCTGCTAACCGAACGTTCTACTGGACAGCACCAAATATAGGGAGCCAAACTGAAATCATCAAGTTTCTTAACGACCTCTTGCATTTTACGAAGCAACATCGGGGCAAATCTTGCTTGGACTTCACGTACCCAGAGCTTACCGGAATCCATAGCAGTATGGTTCTGCTTGCTTAGAAAAGCAGTCATACTGTTCACACATTCATACATGGGGGCAAAATCGACTTCTACTTTATATTCCATGAGCTTCTCCATTCTTTGAGTAAGTTACTGAAACAATTATTTGTTCTATAATTATAGAACTTATTATTGGTTTTATTGTAAACGAACTAAAATTCGTTTTCAATAGCCATTCGACTGAAAAACAAAAGAAATTTTAATTACGAAAAAAAGACAGTTCCGGTAGGCACATTTTGTGCATTAGGAACTGTCTTTTGATGTCTACACAATTTATATACTTTTTAGGAGTTCCACTTTCTGTCTTCAGGCTCATAATGAAGAGACTAGGTTAAGAAGTAGCCCACAGTAAAGATCAGCGCAACAATAAAGTAATGAAGCCAGTTATTCCAACCGAAGACAAACTTACCGTTGAGCCAGCGGGAGATAAGACAGGTGAGAAAACCGATAATAAACCAAATGAAGTTAAGCGGTTTACATAAGGCATAAAGGGTGATGACGACTAACGTAATATGAGATAGCAAAAACAAATAAATATAACCCACAGTAGATTTAGCGGAGCCCTTAATTAGAATCCCCACTGCCCCAAGCACACTAACCATTCCATATAAGATTATAAGGCTTGAACCTATCATTTGATGCACCCCCATTAATAAAATTAAACGTTACGGGGTTAACCCCGTGTCAATTTATATTTGTATGGAGGAGGTTGTACTTTTGCGAATCGGTGAATTTATAGCCCTAACAGGAACTACGAAAGACACCATCAGACATTATGAGGATCTGGACTTGATTATGTCCAAGGGACCAGATGGTAAACGGATATATACAGAGCAGCATCTGGCAGATTATTTTGCCATTCAAGAGTTGAAAAGTTATGGAGTGAAGCTAAGGGATATCCAGTCTATTTTTAAATTGAAAAGGAGTTATGGGTGTGGCCATGCAAAGTTGATTAAGGAAGTAGGTGAATCTCTGAATCTTCTGCTGGACGGATTGAGACAAGAAGAATTGGAACTCCGTAATCGGATACAGATGCTTGAAAGGCTGGTCCAACAGATTGCTGAAATATAATCAATTGATTATATAAGTGTTTGGTTATATAATAAATCTGAAAATCAGATGAAGAAGGTGTTATTAGATTTGAAGGAATTGCAGGGCATGAATGATTTGACTCAGGGTCCTATTATGCCTACCTTAATGAAATTAACGCTTCCCATTATTGCGACGAATTTCATCTCCACAACTTATGGCCTCGTCGATATGATTTGGGTTGGAAGATTAGGAAGTGGTCCTGTTGCCGCGATTGGCACGGCGAGTTTTTTCATTAATCTAGCGATTGCATTGTCGACTATGATTACGATCGGTACAGGGATTAAGGTTGCGTTTTGTATGGGATCTGGCCAGATAGAGAAGGCTAAATCTTATATGAAAAACGGGTTTATGATGTCTATTTTATTAGGACTTCTCTATATGAGTTTAGTTCTGTTGACCAACAATCGGTTGATTGGTTTTTTTGATCTTGGAAGTGATGAAGTTGAACGGATGGCACGGCAATTTTTAATGATTTCGATCTTCGGGACGGTATTTTCCATCGTAAATACTTTGTTTGCCACACTCTTAAACTCGATGGGAAATAGTAAACAACCGTTTCAGATCTTCTCCATTGGTCTTATGGTTAATATTGTCCTTGATCCATTTTTAATTTTTGGCTGGGGCAGTTTTGAAGGTTGGGGAGTAGCGGGGGCAGCCACGGCAACATTGACAGCGAACATCTTAGTTACGGCTCTTTTTATCATAAAGACAAGAAAGTCAGAAATCATTTCGAACACATCAGCATGGGACAGTCGTCAAATGAAAGAAGTAATCCGTATGGGACTTCCGATCACAATCCAACGGGTCACCTTTACGCTCATATCGATCGTCATTGCTAAGATCATTGTACGTTTTGGGGCGGATGCGATTGCGGTGCAAAAAGTAGGGATTCAAATTGAATCTATTTCTTATATGACAATTGGAGGACTACAGGGAGCTATTGCTGCCTTTTTTGGTCAAAATTATGGAGCACGCCGATTGGACCGTATTGGGCAGGGCTATCGTAAGGCTTTGATCTTAACCTCCATCTTTGGCGTGATCATATCGCTTATATTTATCGCGTTCCCGCAGCAGCTATTTTCCTTATTTTTATCAGATCAGACAAGCCTGGAATTAGGCACTAATTATATGCGCATCATTGGTTACTCACAATTATTCATGTGTATGGAATTGATGACAGTAGGTGCTTTTAACGGTATTGGCCAAACCCATATCCCGCCGATCTTTAGTATTACATTTACAGCACTGCGAATTCCACTAGCCTTGATCTTATCCGGACCTTTTGGCTTGAGTGGGGTGTGGATGTCGATTGCTCTAAGCAGTGTGTTTAAAGGAGTTATTCTTGTGTTCTGGTTTAGAAGATCTTTATTCAAAATGAACAAACAGCAGGTAAACTACTAAGCAAAGGATGATCGTTGAAATGGCTTTATTAAATCGTAAACTCATACAGCTTCTGAGGGATAACCATTTGAATAAGGAGCTTTTTCACGGCGAATTTGGACTGGAAAAAGAAAATGTCAGAGTGGATCCAGAGGGAAGACTTGCGCTGACACCACATCCTAAAGCTTTTGGCAACAAAATGGAGAACCCGTATATTCAAACCGACTTCTCAGAGAGTCAAATTGAAATGGTCACCCCTTCTTTTGATTCTATTGATGAAACTTATAACTTTCTGGAGGCGTTGCAGGATATTGTGTCGCTTGAGCTCAAGGAAGAATATCTGTGGCCAAGTAGTAATCCTCCGAGGCTACCGAATGATCAGGACATCCCCATTGCCAAGATGGGTAATCCGATTGAGGATGAATACAGACATCAGCTAGCAGACAAATACGGTCGCAAAAGACAATTGCTGAGCGGAATCCATTACAATTTCTCTTTTGATGAACAATTTCTGAGACAGCTTCATGACATAGCAGATCCGCAGGTGAGCTTTAAAGAATTCAAAGACGCTACCTACTTAAAAATAGCCCGCAACCTATTGCGGTACCGTTGGCTTCTTATCTATTTAACAGGCGCCAGCCCTGTTTTTGATAAGACTTATATGGAACAATGTGTAGCTCGCGGGGAATCAGATGACGACAAAAGCTTTTATTATCAGAATATGAATTCACTGCGAAATAGCGAATGTGGGTATCGAAATGAAAAACCTCTTTATGTATCTTTTGCTTCGTTAAAGGATTATGTTCATGATTTACAAGCTTTGATCGAATCGGAAGAATTATTAAGTGTAAAAGAGTTTTATAGTCCGGTTAGAGTGAAGACAGCAAGAGGCAAACATCCTTTAGAGGAACTGATGCAAGATGGGATAGCTTATTTGGAGCTTCGGTTTATTGATCTGAATCCACTCTACAAAATAGGAATCGGCAAAGAAACGATGATTTTCATTCATCTATTTATCTTGTATATGCTGCTGAAGGAGGACGAACCGTTCGGAGTAGAGGATCAGAAGATGGCGAATCTTAATCATGATCAATTGATCATGGAGGGGATAAAGGGATGTTTGCATGATTACGGGGATTCATGTACAACGATGGAGCAACAGGCATTAACTTGTATTCATGAGATGCAGGATCTGATCCAACTGTTGAACCCGGAGAATGAAGTGTTTTTGAACGTATTGCATGGAGCTAAGAATAAAATTGTAGAGCCAGACCGGAGTTTTGCAGCTATTGTGAAGTCGGAAGTTCAACAATCCTCTTTTGTACAATACCATCTGAATAAAGCTAAACAATATGCTAAGGAAAGTCTTGCGAATGGATACCGTTTTGTGGGATATGAGGATCTGGAGCTATCTACACAGCTTCTTTTGAAGGCAGCGGTTAAACGTGGCATTAAGTTTCAATTGATCGATCGGGAAGAGAACTTTGTAGTGCTTACGCAAGGTGATCATAAAGAATATATTAAGCAAGCTACGAAGACCTCCCTTGATTCTTATAGTACGGTATTAATCATGGAGAATAAGATCGTTACGAAAGAAGTTCTTAAACAGCAAGGCATTCGGGTTCCCGCAGGAGAAGCTTTTCGAAATCTGGAAGAGGCAATGAATGCGCATAGCACTTACCGTAACAAGGCTATTGTGATTAAGCCCAAATCAACCAATTTTGGACTCGGCATTACTATTTTTACAGACGACTTCTCTAAAGAAGATTATCAAAAAGCTTTCGAAATCGCCTTCGAATTTGATCGAACTGTGCTACTAGAGGAGTTCATGACGGGAAAAGAATATCGTTTTCTTGTCATGGGTGATGAAGTAGTCGGAGTATTGCACCGTGTTCCTGCGAATGTGATTGGAGATGGTGTACATACGATTGAACAACTGGTGCACGAGAAGAATAAGGATCCGTTAAGAGGCCGCGGGTACAAGACTCCACTTGAGAAAATTCAGATCGGTGAAGCAGAAGCGATGTTCTTGAACAACCACGCTCAGGCTTGGAGTGATATTCCTCCATTAAACGAAGTCATCTATCTTCGGGAGAACTCTAATATTAGCACGGGTGGTGACAGTCTGGATTTTACGGATGAGATCCCAGATAGTTATAAGACTCTGGCGATTCAAGCGGCTAAAGCTGCGGGCGCCACTTTTTGTGGAGTGGATATGATGATTGATGACATCAAGGAAGAAGCCAATGATACCAACTATAGCGTTATTGAGATTAACTTTAATCCAGCGATTCATATTCATTGTTACCCTTATAAAGGGAAGAACCGAAAGGCGGATGAACGGATTCTGGATCTATTATTTGGGGAATAAACAGAAGCTCAACCAGTACCTTTGGTTGAGCTTCTGTTTTTAAAGGGGAAATTCGCTTCCCACCCACTAGATGTTCATGTTAGGAGTTACCCGCAGCTGCAACACCACTAAAGTTTCTGGCTTGGACATTATTAAAGGGATCTGTTGCGGCTGCATTGGTGAAGATCTCTGCTGTGTACTGAATTTGACCTGTTGCGACAGCCGCTGGTGGTGGAATATCTACTGCTGTAAAACCGAAAGCTTCATTTTCTCTGCTGATCGCAACCCCAAATGTCGTGGTGAAAATGATCGTTCCGTTTCTGCGAACATTAACGGTATTGGTATTGAAAAGAGGATTGTTTTCTACTTTTAGAAATCCGGTCAAAAGTACGCGGACATTGCCTTGATTCTCAGCCGACACGCCTGCGGTCTGAATACCAATATCCCCAAAAACAAGGGGAGTCGCTGCTAGTGGAATAACTGCTGGTGTAGCATCCGAAGCAGCTTGGTTGGATAGTCTTAAATCTACAAACTGAATGGTCATATTATATTCACCTCCTAGAAATAGAATATGATAGAAGGAGAGTTAACTCTTGGATTTGCTATGTAATTCATCAGCTACCTACTTGCATGGCTTGATGATCAAGTGTTAAATGAAAGAAGGGTTAGAAGTTTAAGGAAAGGCGGGAGCTATTATCAAACAGAGGAATAAGTCTAAAAGGATATTATTGATTTCATTAATGCTGTTGGCAGTGGTTATCATTGGTGCGGTGGTGCTTGGGGAACGCGGAGGAATAATGAGTAAATCCGAGAGCTCTTTCAAAAGTCCTGCTGAACCGTCGCCCCTTATCATTACACATGAGAATAGTACAGATGCTATAGAGAACTATGTCATTCTAAAGACGAGCTGGAATGGAGCGGACTATGATCGGGCCTCCTTTTACTATACGGCTTGGCATAGTGAACCTACGCTTCTAACGGGTCTGCGTCGCTTGAAACCAGGGGAGAAAATGCAGGTCGACTTTGGAGATTACGCACCGAGTGAAGTCACAGTAAAGATGGCCTATCTAACTGAGAGCTTTGATGAATCGCAGCTTCCAATTGTAGAAGTTCCTGTAACACTCGTGGAAGGGAAATATGAATTTGTGAACCCTCCAGCATCCACCAGTGATATTCCTACTTCGGGTCGCGTCTTTAGTGTTATAGCTAGATGGGGTGAGAACATCTGCGAATATGTCTTCGCATCAGATGGCAAGTTTGATAACTATGAATATGATTTATGAGGTTAGTCGAAGATAAGAGATGTTCTAGAGCCGGTCCGGTTTTGGAATATCTCTTTTTTTGTCTCGATTTTAGACAAATCTAACGATGTGTCTATTTTTTAGACAATGCACCGTTATTGTCTAGTTGGGGAGGACTGTTAACCTGATTAACCATTTAGAGCTAAGTTTAATTAGATCGAGAGATGGATGAGAGAATACCCGTTTTTAATATTATGAAGACAACTTTAAGACGAGGGAGGAGTGAACGTCATAGGTACAGAAACGGAAGAACTGAATTATGATGACATTCAAGGAATCGTCTTACAAGAACGCCCTACCCCTTACGTTGGGACCTATATATTGCTGTCCATCGATCATCAACAGGACGGGAAAGTGATGCTGAAGCGGCTTCTCGACGAAGTGACGTCGGCCGGACAGTGGAGTAATCCTCACGAAGGTGCTTGGGTCAACGTTGGTTTTACTTATCAAGGACTCCAGAAGCTGGGGATTCCTCAGGAGTCGCTCAACAGCTTCGACCTGGAGTTCCGGGAGGGTATGGCTGCCCGGGCAGCTAAGCTAGGGGATGTAAACGAAAGCAGCCCGGAGCACTGGGAAGACCCGCTGGGTACTGACAAAGTCGATGTGGCGCTTGCTCTGTTCGCGCCCACCAAAGAAGCGCTGCTTCAAGCAGAAGAAGCAGCCCGTCGAATCCACTGTGAACTGAATGGTGTATCCGTCGTTTACCAGCTGGATGTCGGAATGAATCCTGACGGACGTACTCATCTGGGCTTCATGGATGGAATCAGCAATCCGAGAATCGAAGGAAACCATGTACTCAACGCGGTGGGGCAGGAAGCGGAGATTAAAGCCGGTGAATTCCTGTTCGGGCATTTAAATGAATCTGGCACCATAACACAGGGACCACAGCCGGCAGAACTTGGCCACAATGGAAGTTACCTCAGTTTCCGCAAATTGCATATGAGGGTCGCGGCTTTCCGTCGTTATTTGCGGGAGCATGCGGATAATCGGGAAGAGGAAGAACTTTTGGCCGCTAAAATGGTAGGAAGATGGCCGAGCGGAGCCCCTTTAAGTCTGGCTCCTGAAGCAGATGACCCGGCACTGGGCGAAGATGTCAGCCGACGGAACGCATTTACGTACGGGGATGATCATAAAGGGTTGAAATGTCCGGTAAGCTCGCATATCCGTCGTGCATTTCCCCGTGACAGCTTGCAGGGTTCGGTTGTTAATGTGAACATCCACCGGTTGCTCCGGCGGTCAACGATGTATGGCCCTATACTGCCAAAAGGTGTAATGGAGGATGATGGTCAGGATAGAGGCCTTATTTTTGCAGGTATATGCAGCTCATTGTCCCGCCAATTCGAGTTTATCAAGACCGATTGGTTAAATGGAGGCAATTTCGCGGGTATGTCAACCGAGAAAGACCCTATTACCGGTAAGAATGAGGGGGAAGGGATGTTTACCATTCCGGACAAACCTATTCGCCACCGGATGAAAGAAATTCCAAGTTTTTCAATCACCAAAGGCGGGGAGTATTTCTTTGTTCCCAGCATGACTGCATTACGGTGGATGGCAGAGTTGGATCAACATATATCTAAGGAGGAATTAACATGTTAGAAGGACAAGATCAGACTAATCCGATTACAAGCGCTGGACGTGCCGGCCTGCGGGAAGGTGAAATATCTGAGCTTACCATCATTGCGCCGCTTAAAGATGGTGGGGCGGATCGTCTCCGTGAGAAGCTGAAAAAAAGCGCATCGAGACAAGCCGAAACGATGGCGAAGATCGCGACCGTTCACGACATGCGCTTCGTAATCTTTGATAACGACACGCGGCTGTTGTTCGCGACGGCTTATGATGGCGACTGGGATAGTTATATTGATGATTTTGGAACTGAAATTCCAGAGTTGTTGAATAACATGTTTAATGAAGTGAAGGATTTTCCGGGAATTGAATCTTCGGAAGCGAAAGATTTCATCGCCAACCATCAGATCACTGCATCTGGCTGGTACAGTGCTTATCCCGATGCCACGGTCAGAGATATTTGGCGCGGACAGCGAATTACGAAGGCCTGGAACGACCTACTTGACGCATCACAAAGCTAAAAAACTAGAAAAGGGGGCCTTGTCCCCTTTTCCTTCCTGATAAATTACAAAGAGGTGAACGAAAATGAACAATAATAAATCAGTGTCGTCTGAACTCGCAGAAGAAGCAGTAAACTCCATTGAGGAGGTAGCAGGCAAATATCCGGGTTATCGACGCGCGCACGCCAAAGGTGTTGTCTACCAGGCGGTGTTCACCCCTAACGGCCAAGCGGGTCCTTTGACAACAGCGGCACATTTGCAAAATCATGAGGTGCAAGCTCTCGTACGCTTCTCCAATAGCTCGACTAATCCGTCCATCCCTGATGTTTTTTCGCCTGCAAAAGGAATGGCGGTTCAGTTTGTATTGCCTGATGGGGGCGTGACAAGTTTGGTGACAATTACATTACCGATCTTTTTTGCCAAAACACCGCAATCCTTTATTAATATCTTACGTACAATTAAAGAAAATTCGTTTGAGGGAGCGACCATTGCAGACAAATTCAAAGCGGTCATGGAGAAGTATTCGGAAAGCCGGGCTGGGCTTCAAGCCGTGAAAATGCTGCAATCGCCACTCAGTTTTGCAACCAATCGTTATCATTCCATTCATGCCTATTACTTCATCAATGCTGCTGGCGAGCGGCGGGCTATTAAATATGAGTGGGAACCGGAAGCGGGTCTGCACTTTCTGGTCAAGGAAGAGGTGGAGAATCGATCTCCCGATTATTTGGAGGATGAACTAATCGAGAGACTGTCCAAAGGTCCTGTGACGTTTCAATTGACAGTAATTCTCGGACAGGAGGGAGATCCTACGGATGACCCGACGTCTGCTTGGCCCGAAGACCGGGAACGGATTGTCGTCGGACATTTGTCGATCACCGGCGTGGCAGACGAGAAGGCTCAAGAGTACGTCTTTGATCCGACGGTTGTACCTGCCGGCATTGAATGCTCAGAAGATCCTATTCTGAACTTCCGTCATGATGCCTATGCGGAGTCACATTCCCGTCGAAGTACTAATCAGTAAGCATTTATTTTATATTCTATTAATATGATCGGGCTGTCCTAAAATGTCTGCCGACATCCTTAGGGCAGTCTTTTTAGGTATGCCTTGTGACACTCTTGTAACAGAGATTGGCTACGATAGGTTACGAGGTGAGAGAATGAAGAAGTTTAAAGGGTTTATCGTATTGATTTTGTTGGCAGTTGTAGGATGCAGTGCAGCAACACCACAAGCAAATCTTGAACCGGAGAAGGAGGTAAAGAAAGAGGTCAATGAGAAGATCGCTTTCTGGGATCAACAGCGAAAAGGAACAAATTTCATGAATTCCAAATCTATACCCAAAAATTATGATGCGGCGAAAGAAAATAATATAGAGTTCATTCGACTTGCGCCAGATAAATGGGCAAAAGATAGTGATTTCCTGTTTAACGATCAACCGGATGCTAATCCAGATAAAGACTTTTTAATAGGGAATGCAGATAAATACGAGGGGCTTGTTGAGGACGATTTCACAGCGTTAAAGGCAGACTTGGATGCAGCTGAGGCGCGGGGGTCAAAAGTAGTGCTGACAGTCCTTAGTTTGCCCGGCGATCGGTGGCGGCAGTTTAATAATTATACAAATGATGATCGAATCTGGAAGGATTTCAGTTATCATGAACAAGCGGCAACGTTTTGGAAGGATCTTGCGGAAAGATTAAAAGATCATCCTGCGGTGGTCGGCTATAATCTTATTAATGAGCCACATCCTGAACAAGCTACTGGATTTAATGATTTCTGGACAGAGGATTACAACGAATGGTATAGCTCAGTGGAGAATACTCCGGCGGATTTGAATCTTTTATATGAGACTATTGTGACAGCGATTCGAACCGTAGATACGGAAACCCCTATTATCGTCAATTCTGGTCTGTATGCTACACCATGGGCCTTTAAATATTTGAAACCCATCGATGATGCGAATGTATTATATGCTTTTCATATGTATGAACCTTACGAACTCACCAGCCAAAATAAGAAAAAAGGCTTAACCTATGAATATCCTGGAACGGTTAAAGTAGGTGAGGAGAAGACGGAAAAAGCATTTAATAAGAAAGCTTTAAAGGATTTTCTAGAACCTATCGCACAGTGGGCAGAAAAGAATAACATCCCTGCTAATCGTATTGTCGCTGAAGAATTTGGCACGAACCGGCTTGTAAAAGGTGCAGATCAATACTTGGCTGATTTAATCTCGATTTTTGATGATTACGGCTGGCACTGGGCGTTTTATGCGTTCCGGGAGGATACTTGGGATGGCATGGATTATGAACTTGGCATTGAGCCTCCAACCTGGGAGTATTGGGAAGCGATAGAGAAGGGTGAACAGCCTGATCGAAAGACAGTCGATAACCCGATATGGAACGTACTGACGAAGGGACTAGAGAAGTTGCAATAGCGTAGCATGAAAATATATGAAAAGGTGAAACCTGTAAAGGATTTCGCCTTTTTCTTCTGATAACTATAGGAAGGAGAATCTACTTTGAATATTTTAATTGCGGATGATGAGAAACATATGACCACTATATTGAAGACTTATTTTGAAAAAGAAGGCTATAACGTTTGGACAGCAGCGGATGGTGAGGAAGCGCTAGAGCTCTTTTTTTCCAATAGGATTGATCTTGTGGTGCTGGATTGGATGATGCCTAAGCGAAGCGGGCTTGAGGTTTGTAATGAAATCAAGAAGGTTAGTTTGGCTAAAGTTGTAATGCTGACCGCAAGGTCTTCCCATGATGATGAATTCAGTGCCTTGGATATAGGAGCAGATGAATATATAAGAAAACCATTCGACCCAAGGATTTTGATGCTTAGAATTAAAAAAATGCTAGGCACCGAAAAAGTGGCTGCGATTAGGGATTTAGAAATCGATTTTGAGCGGAAGAAAGTGTACAAGAATGGGGCCGAACTGGCGTTATATAAAAAAGAATTTGAATTGCTAACCTTCCTGTACGAGCATAAAGGACGTATTTTATCCAGAGATGCCTTATTGTCTGCGGTTTGGGGAATGGATTATCTGGGCGAAGAAAGAACGGTAGATACGCATATTAAGAGGCTGCGCGATAAGATTGGGGCCGACCATGTGATCACGCATAGGGGAATGGGGTACAGCTTCCATGATAAAAATTCATAAAATAAGTACGAAGTTATTGATCATGGTGAGCATTATTTTGCTGATTGTTTTTGGTACGTCTTATTTCCTGCACAACTATTTCTCAGCAGATTATTACCTATACAAAATGAAAACCAAGATCAACACCATTTATGACGAAGTAAAGGATCTCCGTTTGGATCAACTCATGGAAAATGAAAGCAGGATCGAGAACAATAATAACGTAACGATTGTCAGGGTTGAAAACAGTGGAAGTACAGCAGAAATTAACGAAAATATTCAATTTGCGTTGTTTAAAGATAAGGTGGCACTTAATAAATTCTGGATCACAGATGAGGTATTACAAAAAGTAAAACAAGGCAACACGGTTAATCTTTTATTTAATCAGGGCAAATTGAAATCGAGTCTGTTAACGAAAATATACGAGCAGGATAGCAGTCTAATCCTCATAGGAACTGTGGTTGTGCACAATACAGATGCCTTGACCCTCGTAAATCAATTCAGCTTTTACTCCATTCTACTGGGGATTATTATCAGTTTGCTGTTAGTGGCTTATTTTTCAAAAAAGATCATTACACCGTTAGAACAATTGCAGGATGTCGCAAAGGATATATCCAATCTCGATTTTAAACAAGTGACGATTCAAACGGGGGATGAAATCGAAGAGCTCTCGAAAAGCATCAATCAGATGAGTCAGCGTCTAAAGAGCACCCATGCCAAATTGGAGGAGAAAAATCAAAGTTTAAATACCCTTATCTCAAGCATTTCGCATGAAGTGAAAACACCATTATCCTTAATCCAAGCCTATACGATTGGCATTCAGGACGGTCTGGATGATGGCACGTATACGGATATCATTTTGGAGCAAGTGAAGTATACGTCGGATATGGTGGATTATTTAATTAAATTGTCCAAGATCCAAAAGTCAGAAGTGCATAAAGAGCCTTTTGATCTTAAAGAGCTTCTGCTAAAAGTGATCACACAATATAATATTACGTTAAAAAATAAAAACATAACCTTAATGACCGACTTTCATTCGCTTGAATCCTCTATCGTTGAAGAAGATATCAGCCAAATTGAGATAGTATTCAACAACTTAATTAGTAATGCCATTAAATATGGTGAAGAGGATTTTTTTGAAATAAAACTAGGGAGTGACACTACTCGTACATTAAAATTCACGATCTCCAATAAAACCACTCGCCTGAAAACGGAGCATTTAGCGTATATCTGGGACCCATTCTATGTAATTGAAGAGTCTCGAAATAAAGAAATCTCCGGTACTGGACTTGGCCTGTCCATCGTCGCGGAGATTCTTGGCAAAAATGATCTGAAATACGAGTCCAGATTAGAGGATTCATATATTAGTTTTAGTATTTGGTTTGAAGTTAAGAAGGGGATTTTGGAACTGTAGGAGCGTTAGCGTTCGCCTGAAAGCTTTCCGAAGGAAAGCTCGCATCGGAAGCATAAGCTGTCTCCGGATGTTATCCGCTGATAGCGGTAAAATCAAAAACATCTGGAGACAACAGCGACCGAAAGTCCAACATTCCCGCAGTTACGCACAACACCATATTAAAGGTCTTTTCACCGCATCCATCGCAATATCATTAATTAAGCTTCAAAAGCGCCGCATTATCAATAAAAGTAGCTGTATTAAAAAGCAGCAAGACATCCTTGATGTCATTTTGAGCCATATAGTCACTGATGTTTCCATTATAATAACGGATGTCGATCACATGGATTTCAGGCACATGCTGAGTCAGGAAAGGAATAACGCTATGTGCATAGGAGTCTTTGATGACAAGCAGCTTTTCCTGTTTGACTGTTGTTGGATCAAGCTGGCTGGTGATATTCATGAGCGCATGTACGCCCCCTAAGAAATAAGAGTACTTATCTTTTTTCGCCAGATAACTTGGGTCATACATACTTGTTAAAGTCTCACCGGTATCTTGAATGTACATTTGGGTGGATACCTCATGATTAGGTTTGTACATTTGAATGGAGTCAGGTGTGACCCCGATAAATTGCCCCCGGGTATGATAGCTTCCGAGAAATGAATTACTCACAGTCTGAATCTGGTATTCGCTCCGGGACAGAGGCTGCCAGCCCATGCTTTGAGCATAGGCTACATAAGCTAAGTAGGCACCGTAGGTTGTCCAGTGATGGTCGGTCCGATAGTAAATGGGTTCTGCGGCATGTGGGCTAAGAACATCAAATCCATTTATAAAAGTAAGGCTATCTCCTACATCCTTAGCTATTGTTTGATTCACCTCAGCTTGCGAGTAGACAGGAGCTAACCAGGGTAGACGTTCCTTGTACAAGCCAACCGATGTAGGTGCGAGTAAGAAAGTGGTGTTTGCATCAGGATTGTTATCGGCAAAGCGTTTCACAGCTGCTGCATATTGCTGAACTTTAGTGTAATCAGGTGCTGCAAATTTTTCGAAAAGATAGCCGTCTTTTCCTTTATAGATTCCGTTATTCTCTTGCTGCAGCCTCATCTGTTCCACCGCCGATTTCACCCATACCCATTTGGCCCGAAATGGAAAATGATCGGTTACAAAGCTTTCGGCCTCTTCCGCATAGGTGTGGGATAATAAATTGTCCCATGTCAGATGGGGTGCCTTTTGCAAATACCGGTTCTCAAGCTCAGAGAAACGCTGAACAGGCAGTAAGAAAAAAAGGATAGCGACCAGAAATAACGTTGCAGCAAATCCCCCAACCAGGATTCGATCCGTCTTCAGCTTCATAAACAATCACCCCCCAATGGTTAGAATCGGAAATATAAAAATGGATTAAAGGTTGCATCTACTAAGTAGGCTACAGATAGGAAAAATAACACGCCATACCAAACAAGAGCAGGAACCGATCTAGAATCCATCCGCTTGGAGAGCTTCACAGGTGTAGAGGCAAAGGTTAACACCACGAGTAGAATCGCGTTCGTGTAAGTGAAGTATAAAGTGGTATTATTCCATAACGGCTGTCCATTAAAGCCAAGCATCGCTTGTAAGTAGCCAATGACCAGAGGAAGTTCTTCAAAAGCGAATAAGACCCATCCGATGAGTATAAGTACTACAGCATATAAATGTCTTGTCCAACGGGGGAGGTGGCTTAATAGCTTTAATCCCCACCATTTTTCAAAGATAAGAATGACCCCGAAGTATAATCCCCAGAGCAGAAAATTCCAGCTTGCCCCGTGCCAGATACCCGTGAGCAGCCATACGATGAGGATGTTGCGCACTTGAACGCCTAACCCCCGGCGGTTGCCTCCAAGCGGGATGTAGACATAGTCACGAAACCAACTGCTAAGGGAAATATGCCATCTCCGCCAGAAGTCAGTAATACTCTGAGAGATATAAGGTTTGTTGAAGTTCTCGTTAAAGCGGAAGCCGAACATGAGACCGAGACCGATAGCCATATCCGAATACCCGCTGAAGTCAAAATAGATCTGAAAAGCAAACGCAATAATCCCAAGCCAAGCGGTTAAAGCAGGCAGGGAATCTAGGTTGGAGCTGGATATGGTGTGCCAGAGCAGACCGATGTTGTTGGCGAGCAGTACTTTTTTGGCTAATCCGATTATGAATCTCCGTACACCTTCTGCGAACATGGGGATATCGACCGAACGTTCACGTAGTTGCCCGGCAATGGTGTTATATTGAACAATCGGACCTGCTACTAACTGTGGAAACAGCGCTACGAATGTACCGAAATCAATCCAATTGCGTTGTGCTTTCGAAGTTCCTCTATAGACGTCAATAATATAGGACATGGATTGAAAAGTATAAAATGAAATCCCAATAGGTAAAGGTAAATCCGTTAAAGGAATATGTGTACCGAGGAGTCCATTTATATTTTGGATGAGAAAATCTGCGTATTTAAAATACGACAATAAGCCTAGATTAATAATGACGGAACTAACCACAATCCACTTGCGCTGCACCGCAGTCAGCTTTGGTCTGCTGAGCAGTAGACCAAAGCTGTAATCTGTAATGGTGGACAGCAACATGATTACAATGTAGACAGGTTCGCCCCAAGCATAAAAAACCAGGCTGCTTAAAAACAATATGAGGTTTTTGATTCGCCAGGGCGAAACATAATAGAGCGCTAGGACAGCCGGCAGGAATAGGAATAGGAAAAGTAGGCTGCTGAATACCATGGTTATTTATTTTTCTGTGAAGTAAGTATCGAAGTCTGCTACGAGTTTATCTTGATCCGCAGGATCAGCAATAACGAACAGGAAATAGTTACCCTTTTTAATAAGTTTATAGTTCTTGGCATTTTCGTATTGATCAGGCAGATAGGTTTCGAATTGTTTTTGAACATCTGTTGCACGCGCTTTAATGGCATCCTCAACAGTGGTCATATCTTTTACATCTTTAACTTTCAGAACGGCGATTTCGTTAGTTTTCACATTCATCATAGGCATTCTAATGCTATAATCTTCAAGCAATTCTGGGTTGAGATGATATAGCTGTTCGACAGTAGCCGCATCAAGCTCCATTAATGATGGCTGCTCAACTTTGCTCAGCATTTGATCGACCATTTCTTTTGCAGTTAGATTCGTTTCAATGGCAGCTCCATTGTTACTGTTGTTGCTGGAACAGGCGCCAAGCACCACACTTAGTACAATGGTTAACGCTAGCATGAAGGTATGCTTTTTCAACTTAGGTCACTCTCCTTGATGTATTGTCTGAATTTCTCTAGTTACTAACGTATATAGTCGATAGAATGTTGCGCTGGATACTTACTTCGGATACTTTACCCATATTTTTGCGGAAATATGATATTCACATGAATTCATGCAAAGATCTTCCTCTCTTAGCTTGCGCAATGGTTGGTTATACTGTTACTGTAAGATAGATAGTTTTTAATAGAAGGGGATTGAACGGAATGATCGAAGAACTGAACAATGAACTACCGGAGAATTATGAGGAATTAAAGAAAGCTGCCAACCGCTCTGCGGATTGGAGAGCACGTCTAGAAGCAGTTGAAGAGCTGGGACAGACCAACCACAAACAAATTATCGATATCCTGACGCGTTTAATGGAGAGCGATCCTGTATATACAGTTCAAGAAGCTGCTTACCTTAAGCTGAAGGCTTTTGGTGAAGACGTTAAGGTGCCATCGAAGAACAAGCCTGAACTAGTTAAAGGCGTATCCAAGATCCTGCTGAGAATTAAAAAGAGCCTGCCAAGAGATCATTCTTACGAGGACTTCAAAGAGAAGCTGAAGAAGATGAGAGTTGACGTGTACGACGCTTATGAAGGTGAAAAAGGCGCTGACTTCGATACGTGGCTGATGAAGATGTGGACTTCTGCGAATAAGTAAAGGATGACAATATGCACACCAATAAATTGACAGAACAATTTCAAGAATACCTTAAGCTGTCCGCAGAATTACGCCCTGATTATATTGCCAGCTTGGGCAAGGGCGGTAACGAAGCAAAGATTACGTCAGTTTTGCCGGAGACTCCTGAACTGCTGAAAGCTATTTATAGCACTGTCTCAGGGACAAGCAGTGAGGAAGAGGAACCAAGCCTTATCGAATTTATTCCAGGGTACCGCCTGATTCATATGGATGAATATGAAGAGGAGATGAAGGTATTAGCTGGGATATTGGAGGAAAAAGGTCAACATCCTGATGGAGTTATCTTGCCTATCTTAACGAACTATGGCAGTGATTTCATTTGTTATTATAAGTCTGCCGATGGTGTGGAACAGGTATGTGACCTGCTCCATGATTTCGGCGATTTAATCGTGATGTATGATTCGCCCGATAAATTCTTGGAGACCTTATGCGAGTTCTACAAGCAGGAGGTTTATTTCCTGGATGAAGAGGGCTACCTCGATTGCGATTTAGTATTAGAAGGCGAAGTTGGCGCGGCGCTGAACCCGGATGCGAAATATTGGTCCGAGTAACGACCTGATGCCAAATAAACAAGAGCAGCAGTCCATTTATGGACTAGCTGCTCTTTATTTTTTAATAAGGTGAATTCCATGGCTATGTTTATTCCTGCGCAGCTTGGTTCTCTTGCTCACGAAGCTCTACTCGCCGTATTTTACCGGAGGTCGTCTTCGGAAGATCCTGAATAAACTCGATTTTGCGCGGATATTTATAAGGGGCTGTCCACTCTTTAACATGGGATTGCAGCTCTTTTACAAGCTCTGGTGAACCAACAATCTCATCCTTGAGCACGATAAATGCTTTAACAATGTGCCCACGGATCTCGTCTGGACTGGCTACGACCGCACATTCCTTAACGGAGGCATGCTTCATCAATGCTTCTTCTACCTCGAAAGGACCGATAGTGTAACCTGAGCTAATGATAATGTCATCCCCACGGCCCTCGAACCAGAAATAACCATCTTCATCTTTTTTTGCCCGGTCGCCGGTTATGAAGAATTCGCCGTGTGTGGAGCTTTCTTTTCTACCGGGATCTTTGTAATAAGTGTGGAACAGGGCTGGCATACTCAAATGTACGGCAATATCACCAACCACTCCAGCAGGTAGTGGCTTGCCGTCTTCGTCCACAACCTCGACTAAGCCGGGTGCGATTGATTTACCCATAGAACCAATGCGTATTGGAGTATCTTTGAGTGTTCCGATAATTAGGGTGCTTTCCGTCTGGCCGTACCCATCACGGATTGTGATATCGAATTCACGCTGAAAGGTGTTAATGACCTCTTGATTTAATGGCTCTCCGGCAGATACTGCACAACGCAGGGTAGACAAGTCGTAACGACCTAAGTCTTCTGTTTTAGCCATTAGACGATATTCCGTTGGGGTGCAGCATAATACTTGAATTTTGTGATCCTGCAATAGCTGCAAATATTTTTTGGGATGAAAGGATCCACTATATACAAAACCTGTAGCTCCGTTGCCAAGAACGGTTAAGAAGGGACTCCAGATCCACTTTTGCCAGCCGGGAGCTGCTGTTGCCCAGACGGTGTCAGATCCTTGAATATCCAGCCATTGAGGTGAGGTGATCCGCAAGTGAGCATAACCC
Organism: Paenibacillus sp. FSL H7-0735; assembly: GCF_038008505.1. Classification (NCBI taxonomy): domain Bacteria; kingdom Bacillati; phylum Bacillota; class Bacilli; order Caryophanales; family Paenibacillaceae; genus Paenibacillus; species Paenibacillus sp. FSL H7-0735. The sequence goes on from NZ_JBBOZH010000001.1 coordinate 965,830, forward strand.
CAGCCATGACTATGAACGACAGCTTTAGGGTTGCCGGTAGTACCTGAAGTGTAGGCGAGAATAGCCATATCATCCCGGCGGCTTGCGACTGCTGTGAAGGTATCTGGTTGTCCAACCATCAGACTTTCTAGATCCAGCCAGCCTTCACCGAGTTCGTCTGAGCTGCCAGATACGGAAAGACGGTAATCGAGAGCAGGAAGATCCTCTGAGATTTTATTAACTTCCCCGGTTACTTCGGACCAAGCAATAACCGCTCTGGCTTCAGAATGGCGCAGGCGGTAGGATAAATCTTTGGCACGCAGCATTTCTGAGGATGGAATGATGGCAAGTCCTTGTTTCAGACAAGCTAAATAGATGACATAAGCGATGATGCGGCGTGGAACCATAACAAGAACACGATCCCCTTGTTGCAGCCCAAGCTTCGCAAGTCCTCCGGCCAGCCGGTTAGCTTGTTTGCGTAATTCACCGTAAGTAATTTCCTCATAATCTCCTTGCTCATTTAACCACTTAAGCGCAATCTTCTCAGGAGCATGGCTTTCCATTTCCGAAGTGAGATTGTAGAACTCAGGTGCGATCCATTGCTGATTATCCAATATGAACCTCTCCTATATCAAACAAGATGTGTATAACTGTTCTATTTAGTATATCACGTTATCCTAGTACCAGGTACTAGTACCTTGAGTTCTTAATGAATTTCGGGTTAAGATAATATGTGTAAGGTATACTTATAATAGACCACAAATCCAGAAAGTGAGAACTTATGTTATGAATCACACAACTTTTGATGAAATATTCGCTATTATGGAAGCTTCATTTCCTACTTCTGAGATCAGAACCTTTGAGGGACAACAGGAGTTATTGGACGTTCCAGATTATCGTCTCATTACCGAGATGAACTCTGAGGGTAAAATTGTTGCTTTTATGGCCTGCTGGGAGTTTCCCGGCTTTCGTTTTGTAGAACATATAGCAGTCGACCCAAGCATTAGAGGCGGAGGAATTGGTAAAAAGCTGATGACTGAATACATCAGTCTATCTAACAAGCCTGTCCTTTTGGAAGTTGAGCGGCCACTGGGTGAAATGGAGCAGCGGAGAATTGGCTTTTATGAGCGGCTGGGCTTTCATTTGAATCCTTACGATTATGTGCAGCCTCCTTTGCGTGAAGGAAATGAAGACTTACCACTCTTAATTATGACTTACCCTAACCCTGTTGATGAAGAAGAATTCCAACTTTATAGAGAAATTTTATATTCAGAAGTGTATAAGGTTACAACTCCGTATCAAGGTTAAAGCTCTCAGCAATCCGTTAAATCCTTATGGGATAAGCGGGTTGCTGTTTTTTTTATACAAACCAGAGCTCCAGATGAATAGTTTCTTTACAAATTGGGTACAAGTTAAATACAACTTAGAGACATATTCTTTTAAAACTTGAGCTAAAGTAAAAACCGAGATTGATCTTCTAAGGAGGCATAACATATGAAAAGTAAAAAGTTCATTATAGCAACGATGGTATTTGGGATGGCAATCACAGGTTCAGCTGGTGTGTACGCGGGAACTAAGCTGCAAAAAATCACCGCATATCTTAATCACAGCATTGGATTTAAAGTGAATGGTGCAGCTTATACGCCTGTTGATAATAAAGGTAACACATTAGCTCCGATTACTTATAACAATACAACCTATCTTCCTGTACGTGCCTTGGCTGATGTGTTGAAGGTGCCAGTGACTTTTGATGCGGCAGCGAATCAGGTCATTCTGGGTACTGGAACTGTGGTGCCGGATAAAGATACATTAACACCAGTACAGTACAGCAACGCTCAAAAAGAACAAATTTCTAAAGCTTTTGCAAATTTCGATGGGTTTAAAACGGTTTATGCACCAGCACAAATGGTGAGTGGAGACGCTTATCAAAAGGCAGCTAGCTCTGAAGATGGAGTGTACTTTTTGTTCAACCATATGAGGGTGAACGTTTCTCCACGTGACTACTCCTATGATTACAAAGGCGATACCGTAAAGCTCTCCAATGGTACAGAAGCTAAGTGGTACAGCCCTACCAGCGATTCATTGTTTTTGACCTATAAACTGGATGATCGTTTTGTGACGATTAGTTCTCCAGACAAGGCTTTGAGCAAGGCGCAATTAGAGAAGGTAGCCGTGAATGTGGTGAAATGGAGTAAATAACTCCTTTAAAAGCAAAGCTCAATTTACAAAAAGTAAAGCAGCAAGTCACTCCGATCCGGGAGGGCTTGCTGCTTTTTTTGTTTTCGTGTCCGCGTGTTCTATTTACTGTGCTGTTTATTAGGCAGCTTTTGGCTTGGTGTTCCTTTACCGTGATTCTGTTTGTTCTTTTCTGCTTTCTTCTGGGTGTCGTGTACTTTGTCTACAAAAGCTTGAGTATCATCCATGTTTGTCCTCCTTGATCATAACCTTGCCGTTACTGTAACCACTTATGCCTGATTAAATACACAAGCCGTTTTTACAAACTAGTGGATTAATCCGTACATTGTGAAAATATTTAGTAGTTACTATGAATGGATGCAAGCATTTCATAATAACAGTAAGGGAGACTGATTATGAACAGGTTATTTAAACAAGCAGTATCCATGACACTAGCCTTCATTATGGTACTGGGACTTACATTTACAGGAATGCCAGCTTTTGCAGAAGACAGCAATGAGGATGCTGGATTACTGCAATTACAAACGCTAGAGCCAATTACACTACTGGCGGGCAATTCTACATGGAAATATCTAGATAACGGAACGGATCAAGGTTCGGTATGGCGGTCTGTTTACGATGATTCTACATGGGCATCAGGCCAAGCGCCGCTTGGTTATAAAGATTCTGGGGCCGGAGTCAGCAGCAAGCAATTTGGTGCTCTGAATACAAATATAAGCTACGGCTCGGATAAAAAGAAGAAATATCGTACTTCCTATTTCCGTACAAATGTAACTGTGAATAAGGAAGAAATTACGGAATCGGATAAAGTATTAGGTAATTTTGCATTTGATGACGGAGTTGTGCTGTATCTGAATGGTGCAGAAATCTACCGCGAGGCTATGCCAGCTGGTGAAATCGACTATCAGACACTTAGTACAACTAATGGCAGTGATCCAAATGAGTATACAAAGGTTGACCTAACGGAAATCGTAAAAGCCAATCTGAAGGATGGAAGTAATGAGCTTTCAGCTGAAGTTCACCAGACGGGAGACACTAGCTCTGACCTTTATTGGGATATGAGCCTGATTGCTTATCCTGTAGTGGAGACAGTAGAACCTGGAGTTGGGAAGCCAGATTCTATCGCAATTACTTTTAATGGCAACCCGCAGACTAGTATGGGATTTAACTGGTATGCACCTGAAAGTGTGACTGGCACCAAACTGGAAGTGGTAGAAGCTTCTAAATTGGAGAATGGCCAGTTTCCAGCGGCAGGAGCTCAATTGTATGAAGGAACATCCGTTACAACTAGTGTGTATATGACAAAAGCGGATAAATCAGCTAAAAAACCACTTGTGCTAACCAGCCATAAGGTAATAGCGGATCATCTGCAGCCTGGAACGGAATATGCTTACCGTGCTGGAGATGGACAAGCTGATAATTGGAGCGACGTAGGAACTTTTAAGACAGAACGTTCCAGCAACCAAGCTTTTAAATTCCTATATACAACGGATTCCCAAGGAACAACTGAAGAAGATTTTGATATCTGGAATCATACCCTTCAAGAAGGATTAGCTAAATTCCCGGAAAGTGAGTTTATTCTGAATTCTGGTGATTTGGTGGATAACGGTGATATTGAGGAGCAATGGGGATGGTTTTTCAATAAGCCTAAGGATATTTTAGCGAATATTCCGTTGGTGCCTTTGGTAGGCAACCATGAAAGCAAAAATTATAGCAATTATAGCTCTCATTTTAATTTGCCGAATGTTTCGAATACAGGTGCGAAACCTGATGGTTCTGTATATTCTTTTGACTACGGTTCAGCGCACTTTATGGTAATTAATACAGAATATTATGGTGCAAGCTCGAATCTTGAGAATAACGAAATTTACAATAAACAAGTGGAATGGCTTCGTAGCGAAGCAGCAAAAAGCAATCAGAAATGGAAGGTTGTGCTTCTGCATAAATCTCCTTATTCCGTTGCCAATCACACCAATGATACAGATGTACTCTTTTACAGAGCGCAATTAACGAAGGTGTTTGATGAGCTTGGTATCGACATGGTAATTGGCGGGCATGACCACACCTTTGCTAGAAGCTATCAGATGTACAACAACAAACCATTGACGGATATTGTTCCGGACTCAAACGGAGTAGTAACTGATCCTAAGGGTACTTTATACCTGATTACAAATGCAGCGGGCAATAAAAAATACAACGTAGCTTCAGGAACATTCCCGTTTGCAGCTAAATACGGACAGCCTGGCAAGGAAATGTTCACGGGGATGACGGTAACGAATGATGAGCTATCTTACGAAGCCTACACCACAACAACTGGTGGTTCTACAGACTTGTATGATAACTACAGCATTCATAAATCGGAAGTAGCAGTTAAACCTGTGCAAAATGCAAAGGCTACTGCAGCAGATGGTGGTAAAATAACGTTGACTTGGGATGCGCCTGCTTCCGGTGCACCAGTGTCTGGATATCGTATTTATGAGCAAAATGATCTGGTATCCGCAAATTGGACGGCCAGTGTTCCTAATGAAGAAGGTAAAGCTTCTTATACTTACACTGTAGAAAATACTAATTCAAACCAAACCTATCAATTTGTTATCAAAGCTGTAAGTGAAAGAACAAATTCAGAAGCTGCTATCGCTTCAACGGATTCGATTAAAAAGGTTACAGTTACCTTTAATGGCGACCCAGTGAGTGCAAAAGGCTTCACTTGGTACACAGCGTTGAAGTCTACTGGAAACGATCTGCAGGTTGTAGAAAATACGGGCGTTACTCCAGACTTTGCTAAGGCTGCTGAGTTTACAGGACGTTCGGCGGTTTCCAGAAATTCAAAAGATGAATTAGTTCATAAAGCGGAAGCTTCTGGCCTGAAAGCTGATACAAAATACTACTTCCGTGTAGGTGATAAAGCACTAGGCCTGTGGAGTGCAGTGGGAACTTTTGAAACTGCCGCTAAGACAGGAGCATTTACTTTCATCGATTTGGCTGATACACAGGCTAAGACCGAAGATGAAGCGATTCTTTCCGGTGAAACGATGGCAAAAGCACTTACGACGTTCCCGAATGCTGAGTTTGTGGCGATTAACGGAGATATCGTAGATACCGGAACTAATGAATCACAATGGAATTGGTTGCTTGGTCATTCGCAGGATACCCTGCTTAACACGACCATCGTGCCTGTTGCGGGGAATCATGAGGATAAGGCAAATGCCTTCTATGAGCACTACAATATTAAGGAAGCACCGGGCTCTGCAACAGAAACTGGAGCATATTATTCCTATGACTACAGCAATGCTCACTTTGTAGTCCTGAATACAAATGAGAATTCCGATGAATTTGCTAACTTCAGCCAAGCACAGTTGGATTGGATGAAGGCTGACGTAAAAGCAGCGAAGGCTGCTGGTGCGAAGTGGATTATCGTAGCTATGCATAAAGGTCCATACACAACCTCTAACCATGCTACTGACAAAGACATTATGGGTACAAATGGAGAAAGAGCGAAGGTTGCTCCAATGATGGCTGAACTGGGCATTGACTTGGTTCTTCAAGGACACGACCATATTTATGCCCGGACCAAGCCAATTAAAGCTGATGGAACTGCGGCAGACACAGTGAAGATCAAGGAAAGCTTCAATGGTCAAACTGTAGAGTACACAGTAAATCCAGATGGAACGATTTATCTGATCCCAGCTACAGCGGGAGCGAAGGTTTACTACAAGAACATGAAACCAGAATTGGGAGATGCGTATTATAATCTCTTCGAAGTAGCAAATGAGAATACAGCAGCAAAATACGGACCGGACCCAAGTGATGCTACGCGTCCAAAACGCGGTCAAGTTCAGACCTTTGTAGGTATTACTGTAGATGCTGGCAAATTAACAGCTGTATCTTATGAGATCGATCAGAATATTAATGATGCTAAACCATACGTTCTGGAAGAGTTCGGTATTATTAAGGAAGCAGATCCTGAAGTAAGCCCAACACCAGAACCGACAACAACGCCGACAACGGAACCGACAACAGCGCCAACGACGGAACCGACAACAGCGCCAACGACGGAACCGACAACAGCGCCAACAACAGGATCATCAACAGGTCCAGTGGCAACAACAAAACCGACAGCAACACCAACGCCAACAGTAGCACCAACAGCTACACCAGCACCAACAACGGTGCCTACACCATCTGCAACGCCAGTAGTCAAACCATCATTGACGGATACTGGCAGCCATTGGGCAGCAGCGGCTATTGAGAAGGCAGTAGCAGGAGGCTTCGTTAGCGGTTATCCGGATAATACTTTCCGTCCTAATCAGAAAGTAAATCGGGTTGAATTTATCACTATGCTGGCTCGTGCCCTGCAATTGCCGGACAGTGGTAACACTTCAAGCTTTAAGGATTCAGCGAAGATTCCGGCATGGGCTAAGTCCTTTGTAGCTCAGGCAGTAGCTTTGCAAATTATCAGCGGCTATGACGATGGTACCTTCCGTCCTACGCAGGAGCTTACTCGCACTGAATTAGCAGTTATGGTTGTTAGGGCTCTGGGCATTACAGTAGATCCAAAAGCGACCTTAACCTTCAATGATGCTAAGGATGTACCCGCATGGGCAGTACCATATATTGCGGCAGCAGCAGACGCGGGCATTGTGAATGGCATAGGACAAAACCGTTTCGCACCTAACCAGGTAGCGTCCCGGGCCGAAGCAGTAACAATCATTCTGAACTTGCTTGAGAAGCAAGGAAAGTAACTAAATCGGATGGTTTGAAAAAAGATTGCCTCAAGGTCATCGTTGATGACGGAGAGACAATCTTTTTTTCGTAGCTGGGTAGTCTGAGGGAGGGCGGCGATACGGCGGAGTGGCGTGAAAGAGGGGCAAAAGTGCCTCTGATTTGAGCGAATACGGCGGAGTGGCGGAGATAAGAGGCAAAAGAGGCCACGCTTCTTTATCCTCTTTATATTTTCAACCAACATATGTTTAACGACCCACTCATTGCCAGGATATCGATCCCTGCTGGCGCGATAATCTTTAATTTATCCAGCATATCTTTAATTTTGCGGCTATTTGTAAGGAAAGATCTGGGTTAGATTAGGGTGGACTAATCAAAGTAAGACAGGAGGTTGCCGACAAATATGAATGCGCTTGCACATATGTGGTTGGATACAGAATGTGCAGGCAGAAGAGGGTAGGAGCGGCAGAGGGACGGGATAACAGAAGTAATCTACTTGCTGTTCGGCGACATAGACAGCACACATTACGCTTCATGGATGAGAGTAACCGAAACAACTACAGGACGAGGAGAGTGGAAAATGAACCTTCACACCGGTAAAAAGGCGCGTCGTAAGCTGACATCAGCTGTTCTGGCGGCAGCTTTGCTAGTTTCAGGACTTCCCCTAACGGCTTACGCCGGCGATACGTGGCCTTTTACAGGAGACAGTGCGCCGGGTGCCAATCAGCCTAATGTACATGGATATACGAGCAGCCATATTGCGAACTGGAGTCCGGCAACTGATCCGGATGCAGAGCTGTTGAGATCGCGGGTGCCGCTGCAGAAGCGGAATGCCCCATTTGCTGCAACCCAAGCTAACCCAGCGCTTAGCGCAGATACACAGATGATCAACGTTGCTGGCGACTACGGGAATGCTTTTATTGAGAACGCGCCGTATACGAACAAGTTTGCGCAGTATCATTTTAACTTTTGGCAATATATCGATTACTACTCCTATTGGCACGGTACAGCAACTGCGTACACCCCGCCGGATTATTATGATGAATTGGCCCAGAAGGACTGGCAGCAAAAATGGTTCGAATTCGGCATGTTGAACATCCCGAACCCTACCTACACCGATGCAGCGCATAAGAACGGCGTGCTGTCATTGGCGGGAATCTTTTTTTCCAATAATGACCGTGGACAGCAGACGTACAAACAAATGATAGTTAAAGACGAGAATGGTAATTTTCCGGTGGCGGATAAACTGATCGAGATGGCCGGGTATTTCGGGTTTGACGGTTATTTTGTAAATCAGGAAGAGATGAATCCGAATGTAGCGACCCAGGATATCCCCGATTACATCGCTTTTATGAAGGTGCTGCAAGAGGGCGGCCTGTATGTACAGTGGTACGACTCGCTGAACACCAATACCGGTGCTAATACGTTCGCCCGGACGATTAATGATACCAATATCTCCTTTTTAGTGGATAAAAGCACCAAGGAACCCGTCTCCAATTCGTTTTTCTTCGACTACGGGGCTGGCAATACACAGATTACCAATGCGGCTAATTACTTAAGCAATCTGAATACCAGTCTGGGAACAAGCTACAACTTATTTGAAGTTGGTTTTGCAGGGCTGGAAGCGGGCCGCGACCGGTTTAAGTCCGTTAACGGAACAGCGTTGATGAACAAGCTGGACAGCAATGGCTTGCCACGGCTCAGCTTGGCTACACTCGGTGCGGACTTTGTTCATGCCGGTCTGGATGAGGACATGAACCTGTCTTACCCGGTCTCGCACAGATCCGAAAATGACTACCAATGGATGACAAAACTGCGTGAGCAGCTATGGTGGTCAGGCCCGAACGTGGACCCTAAGAATACGGTCAAATCGGCAACCAATACCGTGTCCGATGTTTATGCCGACAACCGTTACTGGCCGGGAATCTCCTCCGTCATTGCGGAGCGTTCGGTAATTAAGGACAAGAACTTTTACACCAATTTTAACACTGGACAGGGCTTGTCCTATTCCGTGAACGGTGAAGTATCGAACCCGGATGAGTGGTCTAATATGAGCCTGCAGGATATCCCAGTGACTTGGCAGTGGTGGCAGGATACTGCTGGCAATAAGCTTACTGTAGATTTTGATTATGGACCGGAGTACAACCTTGCGGGTACAAACCGTTACAACTATGAGCACATCGGTGCGTATAACGGTGGCAGTTCACTGGTGGTGAACGGCAATCTGAATGCGAAGAACTTCTTGCGTCTGTACAAAACAGAGCTGGAGGTCAACGGCAACTCCAAGCTGTCGATCAGCTTCAACAAGCCATCTGCCACGGATGCTTCGGCGATGGAAGTGGGACTCATCCTGGCTGATGATCCGAATACCGTAGTAGAGGTCGCTATTCCAAACAGTGGTCAACACTCGGAAGGTTGGGTGACAAAGGAGCTGGACTTGAGTGCATACGCAGGTCATAATATTGCAGCTCTTGGACTGGTCTTTGATCCCGGGCAAGGAACAGCGTCCACCTACCAGATGAACGTCGGACAGCTGCGCGTTTATGACGGGTCTGCTGTAAAGCCCGCAGCTCCTGCGGAATTAGCAGTTGCGGAAGCTTTTACAGATACAGGTGAAATGGTTGTGAAGTGGAAGCTAGATCCCGATTACACTAAGATCAAGCAATATAATGTGTACGTGAATGATGTATTTATGGGCGGCAAATACGATGAGGTGTTCTATCTGAAGCATCTCCCGGTGAAATCCGGAACCCTTAAAGTGGTTGCAGTGGGTGCGGATGGAGTGGAGGGTGAAGCGGCAACGCTGGCTTTTGATCTGGATGCGGCGGTTTCCGGAGTGAAGGTGGATTCAAGTGCGGACGGAGAGTTGAATGTGAACTGGACGAACTCCGCTCAAGCTTCCGATGACATTACCGTTCGAGTGCAGTCCTTGAATTGGATTACGACATCCGAACCGGTGTCACAGCAAGTGGTTGTCCCGGCAGGTGCAAGCACTGCGCTGTTCACGGGGATGCCGGTAAACGGCGATGATTACATTGTCACCGTTACCGCGGGCAACACCGATCCAGTCTCGGTCAGCGGCCGGTTCATCGACACGGTCGCAGAACCTTACGCGGAAGAATGGTCCTGGACGGACGGCAAACTGAATCTGCCGATGCCGAATACCAGAGACTGGCGGTATATGTATGTGTATGAGGATGGGAATGCAAAATCTTTTGCCACAACGTATAGCTCTGGCAATAAGCCGATGATTATCCGTGGACGGACAACTAAGGCGAGCTTAAGCTTCACCTCGTCGGCAAAAGTTGTGCATGTGGTGATGGAGGATTATGCAGGCAACCGCTCCAAACCTGTCTATCTGAAAGGAAGCTATCCCGTTCTCTTTGATGCTAATGGGGGTGAACCAGCAAATACTGTGGCCGAGGCTGTGTATGGCACTTTGCTCTTGGAGCCTACGGGTATTGCCAGAGAGGGCTATGACCTGGAAGGCTGGTACGTTGGAGAAGGTGAAGGTGCGCGAAGATGGAATTTTGCCAAAGAACTAATAACCGGTGAACTGAACTTACAGGCGAAGTGGGCCTTGCAAGCTCCAAAGGTGAAGATCGTAGGGGAAGGCTCCTTTCGTGAAAATACGTCCGCGACACTAACGGCAGTTGCCACTGGCGCAGGGCAGCTGACTTATGCCTGGTATGCGGACACAGGCAGCGGTTATGGAGATGCGTTGGGAATGTCCGCCTCCTATACTATCCCTGCTTTGACTACAGTGATGGATGGCGATAAGTACAAGGTCATCGTCACCAATGAATCCGGTGGCAGCAGTGAAGCAGAGTACACAATTAATGTAACTCCGGCTGAAGCACCATGGGAAGCGCCTGATTTCATAACCGATCTTCCGTCTGCACTTGATGTCATTATGGGTGAAGAAGTGAAGCTGTTCGTACAGATCCGCGGGGATGTGGAATCAATTCGCTGGGAGACGAAGGCAGCAACCGCAGAGGAATGGACTGTGGTGGAGAGCGTGACTTCGGCGGTATACGCGTTTACAGCTTCTGAAGCAGACAGCGGTACGCAGTTCCGTGTGGTTCTGATTGGAAAAGAGGGAACGGAGCCTTCAACAAGAACCGGTAATGAACTTACGGTGACAGTACATCCGACACCCGATGCGCCAGTTATCACCTCTAATAGCGTAGATAAGAATCCGGCAGTTGTAGGTGATAAGGTGTCTTTTGCCGTAGTAGCTTCTGCAGTTTATGGCGAGTTAAGCTACCAATGGTTGAAAGACGGGCAGGCCATTGAAGGTGCTGTGGAGCGTGATTATACGATTGCTTCTGCAAAAGAAACGGACAGCGGCGAGTACACGGCCGTAGTCACCAACACCAAAATACTGAATGGCCACCCTTATACGGCTGTTCAAAAGAGCGGAACTATTGATTTCAAGGTCCACAATACTCCTGTATCTACACCGCAGCCGACATTGGCTCCAGGGACAGGTACGGGAACTGGTGGGACGACTCCGGCAGCGACAGCAACGCCGCTTCCAAGTCCTACTAGCACAACTTTGACAGTTCCAGCAAGTGCACTCAGTACATCTACTGAGAACGGCAAAGTGACGGTAAATGTGCCGGCAGGCGTTACAGCTATTGAGCTGCCTGTGAATGCAGGTGAATTGCTAGGGATCCATCAACTTGAATTGGCTGCCTCGGGAACCACACTTGGTATTGCGCCGGAATTGCTGGTGCAATTGAAGGCTCTGCTTAATGAAGCCCAAGCTTCAGGCGGCAAGATTCAGGCGAAGCTCAGCCCGGAGACTTTGAACATGAGCACACTGAAAGCAGAGCGTGGGGTGGTCTTGCGGGGTACGGGTATGACGTTTGATCTGAGCATCATCGCGGGAAATGGCACATCTAGCCGTCTTCCAAGCTTCAGCAAACCAGTAACCTTACAATGGAGTGCAACAAATACGGATTATAATACTAATTTGCTTGGTTTATATGCTATTGCTGAAGGGGGTTCGCTTACCTATCTCGGCGGAGTGTACGCGAATGGCTTCCTGCAAGGGGAGTTTAGCGGAACAGGCAGGCTGGCTGTGCTGGAGTACAATAAATCCTTCGCTGATGTTCCGTCTACTCACTGGGCTGCGGACACTATCCGCCAGCTGGCGGCTAAACATCTGGTACAAGGCACTTCCGAAAATGGATTTGAACCCGCCCGCAGTATTACAAGAGCAGAATTTGTGAAGCTGCTGGCTGGCGTGCTGGGACTGCAAGATCAGGCGGAATTGAAATTTAGTGATGTGCCTTCTGGTGTCTGGTATGAACAGGACCTGGCGCGCCTGGTCCGGGCAGGTATTGTAGGCGGACGCACTGCTGAGCACTTCGATCCGAGTGCGAACATCAGCCGCCAGGAGATTGTCACTATGCTAATGCGTGCCTATGTGCTGGAGCATGGAACGCTTCAGTCATCAGCTCCGGCAACATTTACCGATTCCAATGAGGTAGCAGCCTGGGCGGCAGACAGCGTGAATGCTGCGTCATCACTGGGTCTGTTGAATGGCCGCACGGACGGGAATTTTGTTCCCGGTGGCTTGGCCACCCGTGCCGAGGCTGCGCAGTTCATCTTGAATTACATCCGGTAGATGATATAGCCCCACCACGGTCTGCCCAAGGAGCCCTTTGCTCCATGGGCAGACTGTCTTTGCTTGGCGGAGGATTGCAAGCTTTTACCAGCCACAGGCAGGAAGCACCTCATGCTATACTTTATCCATAATGACAAGCAGCGAAGCTTAGTCTTCCCCCTGCTGTAGGAGGTTGCTGATGTTTCCGGGAAAATTGTACAGAAAGTATCTGAAGAATAATCTGTTTATGAAAATCATCCTGCTCTTCTCAGTCATTGCCGTGGTCACCATTATCACCTTCTCCTACCTGATGTTCTTGCTCATGTCTCAGGCTGTAGTGCAGCGGCAGATGGAGATTCAGAAACGTACCGTGGAGAGCATCAATAGCTATATTGAGCAGAAATATGACTCTGTACAGTCTATGATGCGTGACGTGTACCGGGACACGGAGCTGACTGCTAATACGTCGTATTTGCTGGAGCATCCGTATGAAGATTACGTGAGGTACCGGCTGGACCGCTATTTCAACGAAAGTAATGCTACGACGGATACCGTGCAGTTTTTTCGCAATCAAGTTGAAGATGATCCTGATATCCGCAGTTTAATGCTCTACAGTGCAGCTGAGCAGCAGCTGTATGTCTATAACGACCAAGGCAAATTTCAGATTATTTCCACTAATGCAGCCCACTCTTTTGTACCGGATGCGTTGTATCTGGAGGAGGAAGGCAGTGTCACCGCTCCAAACACTTGGGTCAGTCAGGCGATCTCATCTCCGGAGGGGCCGATGTTTACGGTTCGTACCCCGGTCAATAACAAGATATCACTGCGCAACATTGGTCAGCTTCTAGTCTATTTTGATGCCAGCGAGGTCTGGGGGAGTATGGGCAATTATAAGGATGACTTCAAGGGAAAGATTCTGGTGCTGGCAGCGGATGGGGATGTGTTATTTGATACCTCGGGCACCTATTATGGAAAGCGCTATCCTTATCCCGAGCAGATGAATTCTGCTTATACAGATGGTGAAGAAGTTGGCGGAATGATCATTACTAAGCAGACTCACACCCAAGGCGGATTTACTGTGTTGAGTGCTGTACCTAAGCAGGAATTAGCCGCCACCTATAGGGGATTGCGGAACATGATCTTCATCATCTGCTTGATCTGCCTGTTGTTTGCAATTATTACACCCACTTTATTTATCAATAATTTTGCCAGACGGACTCATAAAATTATCAAGTTCACCCGCAAAGTGAAAAACGGTGACCTGGATGCCCGGATTACCGATGTCAGAGAAGACGAGCTGGGGCAGATCTCCAAGAGCTTCAACGACATGCTGGATGAGCTGAATCTTCATATAGACCGTGTGTTTAAGGCTGAAATCAAGCAAAAACATACCGAAATCGCCGCGCTTGAAGCCAGGGTAAACCCACATTTTCTCTACAATACCTTGGAGGTGATCCGGATGAGGGCAATCTCTCAAGGGGCATCAGACGTCGGGGAGATGATCTACAGCTTGTCGGTGTTGTTCAAAAGCTATGTTCACCAGAAACCCAAGCATACGATGAAGGATGAACTAGAGGCCTGCCGTTTATATCTGGAGCTGTTCCGCATCCGTTATAAGGATAAATTCTCTTATACAATGGAATGCGGGAAAGAGCTTACCGGAAGAGTTGTACTCAAAATGTCGCTGCAGCCCATCATTGAAAACTACATTCTACATGGGATGCGCGTGGACAAGAATGATAATCACATCAGTGTGGCTGTGGCCAAGGATGGCAAATATTTGCGTGCGGTAGTTACAGATAATGGGCAGGGGATTGCCCCGGACAGATTGGTCCAGCTCAAAGAAGGTCTTTTGCAGCCAGATGAACAATCGGAATCATTCGGCCTGCGCAGTATTCATGAACGTTTGAAGCTGCTTTATGGCAGTGAGTATGGCATTGAATTACAAAGCGAAGCGGGTACCGGCACAACCGTGACTGTGTATTTTCCCGATCTGGGAGAGGATGATCCAAACCATGTATAAAATATTCATTGTGGACGACGAGCCTTTTATTATCGAAGGATTATATGACATTGTGGATTGGGCAGCACTGGGGATGGAGATTGTCGGCCACGCCGAGAACGGCCAAGAAGCGCTGGAGTCATTGCGGTTTGTTCCAGCAGATATACTGATTACGGATATTTCCATGCCGCTGATGAACGGGCTGGATTTGATCCGGGCTGTGCGGGAGATCCAGCCGGAGATCAAAGTTGTTATCCTCAGTGGTTATGATGAATTTGGATATCTTAAGGAAGGAATGGCGCTCGGCATTGAAAATTATCTGCTCAAGCCTATTAATTTGCAAGAGTTCCGGGCAACACTAGTGACTGCCGCCGAGAAGCTGGGTGTCTCCCGTCAAGAGAGTCAATTCAATGCGCATAGTATTTCCATTCTACGCGATAATGTGATGTACCGCTGGCTGCGGTGCCAGATTGGGCCGAAGGAATTCAGTGAGCGGACTGATTTTCTGGGACTTAGACTAGATAAGCCGCTGGTGCAGGTGGCCCTGCTTCGCTCTGAACAGGACGCTGCCGAGCTATTTCAGGCGGTGGAAGAGGTTGTAGGCGGTAACCCGTCTTTGATTGCATTCCGGGATATGGATGGAGATACCGTGCTGCTGCATCTGCTTAGTGAGTATCAGCAGGGTAAAGAAGCGGTGGAGAGGCTTCATGCGCAGCTGCTGTTATCCCTAACTGGCGGTCCGCCAATGCGTCTGTCCGTAGGAACGGTGGAGGAGATGGAGGAGGCGGCGGCTCAGAGTTATGCCCATGCAAAGATGACTCAGGAATATTTCATGCTGTTTCCAGAGCGGAATCTGCTGCATTATGAGGAAGTTCAGGACAGGCATGAGGTTGCTGTCCAAGGTATGCCGCTGAATTGGGAAGATGATCTCAAGCTGATTATGGCGAAGGATAAGGAAGCGCTGCTGGTGCGGATCCAGGATCATTTTGAGCAGCTGCGGCAGATGGAGGGAATTACACCTGTGCTGCTGCAAGGCATTGCCATGGAATGGTTGATCCGCTTCAAGATGCAGCTGCAGGAGATCCGCCATGTGGAAGAACCGGAGCTTTTCGCAGACGGTTTTGGCCTCATTCGCTCCACAGTTTCCATAAATGAACTGACCCAGATTATTCAGGAAGCCGCTACCATTACGGTAGACGCCTTAGTTCGGGACGTAAAGAGTCCAGTCGTGCAGCAGGTGCTGAATTATATCCATGAGTCCTACAATGAAGATGTGTCACTGAAGACCCTCGGTGCCCAATACCATATTCACCCGGTGTATTTGGGACAGCTGTTCCATAAAGAGGTGAATGAGTCATTCACCGAATATATCAATAAATACCGGATTGAGAAGGCGAAGGAGCTGCTGCGGAATACCTCACTTAAAGTTCATGAAATCGCTCTCAAAGTAGGCTATTGGGAGACCGGCTATTTTTACAAACAATTTAAGAAGCATGTCGGGATATCTCCTACGGAGTACAAAGGGCTTGTCTAGCGGACCCCCGCTGCAAGCTTTTTCTTTATTTTCTACATGATTTATTTAGTTTATCTTCTGTTTGAAAATGCTTTCATAAATTACAGTAAAGATAGTCCTTGAAGGAGAAAGCTGCTGGTTTAATTCCGGATTAGGCCAGCGATCTTGAGGTAAACAAAGGGGAGGTTATACAGGAATGGGCAACAACAAAAGAAAAAGGTTTTCCCTGTTACTGACATCACTTATGGCATTCTCGCTTGCGCTCAGCGCATGTGGCGGCGATTCAAACAACGCGGCAACTAACAGTTCAGGAGCGGGCGGCGACGGTGCATCATCCGAGAAACCAGTCGAACTGATCTGGTACACGATCGGCGGACCGCAGAAGGATCTGGACCGTGTCGTGGAAGAAGTCAATAAGTACACTAAAGAGAAGATAAATGTCACCCTGAAGATGAATATGATTGATTTTGGCGATTATACACAAAAAATGCAGGTCAAAGTAGCCGCTGGTGAACCCATGGACATTCTCTTTACGTGCTCCTGGGCGTTCGATTATGTGCAAAATGCCCGCAAAGGCGCTTTTATGGAATTGGACAGCCTGCTTAATGAATATGGAAAAGGCATCGTAGACACGATTGATCCGGCGTTCCTGGAAGGTTCCAAGGTAGATGGACATAATTATGCCGTTCCTGCCAACAAAGAGCTTCCGGCGCAAGAAGTTTGGCGCTTCAATAAAGAGCTGCTCGACAAATATAACCTCGACATTTCCGGGGTGAACACAATGGAAAGCATTGAACCACTGCTGAAGACGATCAAAGAGAATGAACCGGGCATCACGCCTTACGCTATGGTGAAGGATTTCATGCCAGTACTGCCGTTCGACTACATCATTGAAAAGATGCCAATGGCTGTTTATATGGACACGAAGGATTACAAGATCGTGAACATTCTGGAATCCCCAGAACTCAAAAGCACTCTTGAAACCGTTCGCAAATATTACAAGGCAGGTTATATCTCGCCGGAAGTAGCAACTACAACTTCGGTGGATGATCTATATAAATCTTCGAACTGGTTCATGGATCGCGCGGCTACCCAGCCGATGGCGGACAATCTGTGGTCGGCAAGCTACGGCTATCCTGTAGTTTCCACGCCAGCTGGCAAACCTTACATCTACAACTGGTCTGTTATGGGTTCGATGCAAGCCATCTCGGCTAACTCTGCATATCCGGAGAAAGCGATGGAGTTCCTGAACCTGCTCAACACCGATCCGGTGCTGCGCAACATGATTGACTCCGGAATCGAAGGCGTGCACTACGAGAAGACTGGTGAGAATTCCATGAAGAACCTGGATGAATCCAAGAACTATGACATGCCAACCTTCTCGCTGGGCAATATCATGATCAACTATTTGAACGAGGGTGACCCTGAGAACAAATGGGAAGAGTTCAAAAAGTTTAATGAATCCGGTGTAAATGCACCGCTGCTTGGTTTTAACTTCGACACTTCCAAGGTGACCACTGAAATCGCTGCGGTTCAGAACGTAAAAGAAGAATACTGGTCACCACTAATGACTGGAACCGTTGATCCTGACGAGTATCTACCGAAAGCTATTGAGAAATTCAAGGCAGCTGGTTTGGACAAAATTATCGCTGAAGCGCAATCGCAAATTGATGCCTGGAAAGCGTCCAACAACAAGTAAAACATCAACGTAAGAGAAGATCGGGGCAGGGGCGTGGCCTCTGGACCCGGTCTTTTTTTGAAATATAAGGACATACAGGAGGGATCTAAGTGTGAAGACAATCAGCGGATTTATAAAAAATATTATGAATAACAAGATTATGCTGCTCATGGTTTTACCAGGTGCGCTTTGGTTTCTCTTTTTCTCTTACCTGCCGATGATAGGGACAATTATTGCTTTCAAGGAATACCGCTTTAGCCGCGACGGCTTCTGGGCGAGTATTATCAACAGCAAATGGGTGGGGTTAGACAACTTCAAGTTTTTGTTCACCACCAATGACGCGTACATCATTACCCGCAACACCTTGCTCTACAATGGAGCGTTTATCCTGCTTGGCTTGATCTTGTCGGTTCTGATGGCGATTGTGCTGTCCGAGATTGTGAACAAGAAGCTGGCCAAAGTGTATCAGACCGGCATGTTCCTGCCCTACTTCCTGTCATGGGTCGTTGTCGGCTATTTTGCATTTAGTTTCCTGAGCTCCGAACGCGGGATGCTGAACCAGATCATGGGCTTTTTTGGCGCAGAGTCAATTCAGTGGTATTCGGAAAAAGCCTACTGGCCGTTCATCCTGATCTTAGTCTATCTGTGGAAAGCGGTTGGTTACAACAGCGTAGTTTATCTCGCAGCTATTATGGGGATCGACAAGTCGCTGTATGAAGCGGCGATGATCGACGGAGCTAGTAAGTTCCAACAGATTCGCAATATTACACTGCCGTTGCTGAGTCCGATTATTACGATCATGACCCTGCTGGCCATCGGTAAAATCTTCTACGCCGACTTCGGTCTCTTTTACCAGGTGCCTCGTAATTCCGGTACGCTCTACAGTGTCACGAATGTTATTGATACCTATGTCTATCAAGGCCTCAAAACAACGGGGGAGATTGGTATGAGCACTGCCGCAGGTCTGTATCAATCGGTTGTCGGCTTTACGCTAGTCATGACCTCCAACTATATTGTCCGCAAATACAACAAGGATAGCGCTTTGTTCTAGAACCTCATGAAAGGAGTGGGCCATATGTCTTCCATTACTAAGACTAAAAAAGAACGTGATTTCCACCATCTCTCAACGCCCTGGAATATCACTTTTAATCTGATAGCCGGCATCTTTGCGTTTCTGTGCGTGTTTCCGTTTCTGTTCGTCGTGATCATCTCCTTCACCGATGAGGTGGCGCTGGCGCGGGATGGCTATAAGCTGATTCCGGCAAAATGGAGTCTCGGCGCATACCGTTATGTGTTTGAATCCGGAGATATGCTGCTGCGTTCCTATGGTGTGACGATTTTTGTAACGGTGATCGGGACGATCATCAGCCTTTTGTTTATCGCTTTTTATGCGTATGCCATTTCCCGGAAAAGCTTCCGTTACCGCAATTTTTTCTCGTTCTTCGCGTTTTTTACCATGCTGTTCAACGGTGGACTTGTGCCGACTTATATTATCGTTACGCAGTTTCTAAGCCTGAAGGATACGATCTGGGCGCTGATTTTGCCGCTGGCGGTGAATGCTTTTTACATTATGATTCTGCGCACCTTCTACAGCACGAGTGTGCCTGATGCCATTATCGAATCCGGCAAAATCGACGGGGCGGGCGAGTTCCGTATCTTCCTGAAATTAGTGCTGCCTTTATCACTGCCCGGTCTGGCTACGATTGCCTTGTTCAGCACCCTCGGCTATTGGAATGACTGGTTCAATGCGCTGCTGTACATCGACAACCCGAATTTAGTCCCGCTGCAATCGATGCTGATGCGGATCGAGACCAGTATGCAGTTTATTTTACAGAACTCCCAGAACAGTTCGCTAAGTCTGGAAGCTCTTCGCTCCATGCCGCAGGATACATCGCGGATGGCGATGGTCGTGCTGGCGACAGGGCCGATTATTTTTGCTTATCCGTTCTTCCAGCGTTATTTCATTCAAGGTCTTACTGTAGGGGCTGTTAAAGAATGAGTTATACAAACCCGAATTTACCTGCTGAAGAACGGGCGGAGCATCTGCTCGGACTGATGACTTTGGAAGAGAAGGCCGGCCAGCTGATTCAGCCTTTTGGCTGGCAGGCCTATGAACATAGAGACGGTAAGATGACCTTGACAGAAAGCTTCAAGGAGAAGGTTGCGGGGGGCGGCGTGGGCTCGCTTTACGGGATGTTGCGCGCTGACCCGTGGACCGGTGTGACGCTGGCCACTGGCCTGTCTCCGCGTGAAGGTGCGGAAGCGGTGAATACGCTCCAGCGGTATGTGCTGGAGCATTCGCGGCTGGGCATTCCGGTATTGATCGGCGAGGAGTGCTCGCATGGCCACATGGCGATCGGGGCCACCGTATTCCCGGTGCCCCTGTCGCTCGGCAGCTCCTGGAATGTGGAGCTGTATCGTGAGGTCTGCCGCGCCGTAGCGCTGGAGACACGCAGTCAGGGCGGCGCGGTTACGTACTCGCCGGTGCTGGATGTGGTGCGCGATCCCCGCTGGGGCCGCACCGAGGAGTGCTTCGGCGAGGACGCTTACCTGATCAGCGAGATGGCGGTTGCGGCCGTTGAAGGTCTGCAGGGGGAAACCTTGCAGAGCGGCGGCAGCGTGGGGGCTACGCTGAAGCATTTTGTGGGATACGGCAGCTCAGAAGGCGGCCGGAATGCCGGACCTGTGCACATGGGCTGGCGTGAACTGCTGGAAGTGGATCTGCTGCCCTTCAAAAAAGCGGTCGAAGCGGGTGCAGTCTCCATTATGCCTGCTTATAACGAAATAGACGGCGTGCCTTGCACGACAAATACAGAGCTACTAGAGGATATACTCCGCGAAGCATGGGGGTTTGAGGGTCTAATCATTACCGACTGCGGAGCTATCGAGATGCTGGCCTCTGGGCATGATGTGGCTGAAGATGGCATGGATGCAGCTGTGCAGTCACTGGAAGCCGGCATCGACATGGAGATGTCCGGGGAAATGTACGGCAAATACCTGGTGGTCGCCGTTCGTGAAGGCAAGCTGGACCTGGTACTGCTAGATCGTGCGGTCCGCCGCGTGCTGACGCTCAAGTTCAGGCTGGGCCTGTTCGAGCAGCCATACGCTGATCCTGATGCGGCTGAACGCGTCATCGGCAGCAAAGCGCATCAAGATCTGGCCCGGCAAGTGGCGGGCGAGAGCATCATCCTGCTGAAAAATGAAGCAGGTGTGCTGCCATTGTCCAAGACCACCGGCACGATCGCCGTCATTGGCCCTAACGCCGATGCCGGGTATAACCAGCTCGGCGATTATACCTCACCGCAGCCTCCGGCTAAGGTAGCGACCGTGCTCAGCGGCATCCGCAGCAAGCTGGCTGCAGAGCCGGAGCGGGTGCTCTATGCACCGGGCTGCCGGATCAAAGGCGATTCCCGCGAAGGTTTTGAAGCCGCGCTCGCTTGTGCAGAGCAGGCCGATACCGTTGTTATGGTCGTCGGCGGCTCCAGTGCACGCGATTTCGGGGAAGGCAGTATTGATCTCAAGACAGGCGCGTCCAAGGTGACGGAGAATGCCTGGAATGATATGGACTGCGGCGAAGGCATTGACCGGGTGACATTGACCCTGTCGGGAGTGCAGCTGGAACTGATCCAGCGGGTTCATCAGCTCGGCAAACCTGTGATCGTCGTTTATATTAACGGCCGTCCGGTGAGTGAGCCATGGATTGACGAGCATGCACATGCCATTCTGGAAGCCTGGTATCCAGGCCAAGAAGGCGGGCACGCTGTTGCGGATATCCTGTTCGGCGATGTGAACCCGTCCGGGAAGCTGACTGTATCCGTGCCGAAGCATGTGGGCCAGCTCCCGGTCTATTACAACGGCAAACGTTCCCGTGGCAAAAGATATCTGGAGGCCGATTCCCAGCCTCAATATCCGTTCGGCTTCGGGCTTAGCTACACTGAATTTGCGTACTCCGGGTTGAAGGTGGAGCCGGAAGTAATTGCGGCTGGGGAGACGGCTACAGTTTCCGTGGACGTTCAGAATATAGGAGACCGTGAGGGCGCAGAGGTGGTGCAACTGTACATTTCCGATGTCGCCAGTAAGGTCACCCGTCCCGCGAGGGAATTGAAGGCTTTTGACAAAATTAAGTTGGCTCCGGGTGAGAAGCAAACCGTGTTGTTCACGGTAGGACCGGAGCAATTGCAATATATCGGACCGGACTTAAGACCTGTTGTAGAGCCAGGAGCGTTTAAAGTGCTGGTGGGTAAGCATGTAAATGATACACTGAGCACCGATTTGACGGTGAGGGGGTAAAGACATGGAACGCATTAAACGCTTCATCCGCGAGCTCTCCGAGCAGCAATGGCTAGAGGTGCAGGAATTGCGCGATTGGGAGATTCTGTCCTCGGTGTATCAATTGCCGGGACAGTATGACAAGCTGCAGCCTTACAAAGAAGGCGGCAATTATAATCTGTTCCCGAGTGTGCAAGGAACGACCTATTTCTTCCGCCGTACTTTAGAGATTCCGGTTAACTGGCTACCGGGCCACACAGGGCTGATTTTTGCTTCAGGTGGGGAAGGGCTGCTGCGGGTGAACGGTGAATCGCGGCAAGGACTCGACCGTAATCATACCTTCGTGACTCTGGCAGGTGATCCATCTGGCCGTCCGTTGGACCTGGAAATCGAACTCTTCGATCCGGTCCCCGAGCCGGTGGATCCATTAAATCAACAGGCGGTGATCCAGCCGCCGATTCGGCTGATCCACAGCCAGCTGGTGCTGGTGAACAGACCTGTGCAGAGTCTAATGTACACGGCAGTAGTGATTCGCGATTCGGCAATTCTGCTGCCTGAGCAGGACCAGCGCCGTAACCGGATGCTGGAAGCTTTGTATGTGGCAATGGATGAATTCGTTGGTCTTACCACGCAGGAGATCCGCGAGGGTGGTGAGATTACGCGAATCGAGCAGAAGCTGCGGGGCAGAGTCGGGGAGATCGGCGGTCATGCCGAAGGAACAATCCACATGGTGGGCCAGTCCCATATCGATATTGCCTGGCTGTGGCCTGCGCGCGAGACCGTGCGCAAGACGAGCCGGACGTTCTCGACGGTGAATGCCCTGATGGACGAATATCCTGATTATCAATATGCACAGAGCCAGCCGCTACTGTTCGAATATTTGAAAGACAATGACCCGGTACTCTATGAGAAGGTCAAGGCACGCATCCGTGAAGGACGCTGGGAACTGGTCGGTGGGATGTGGATCGAACCGGATCTGAACATTCCGAGCGGAGAATCACTAATGCGGCAAATGCTGTATGGCCAACGCTTTTATCTCGAAGAGTTCGGGCGGACCTCGCAGATTGAGTGGCTGCCGGATACCTTCGGCTACTGCGCTTCTCTGCCGCAGATTCTGCAGCATGGTGGAATCAAATATTTTATGACCACCAAGCTGGGCTGGAATGACACAAATGTCTTCCCTTACGATCTGTTCCATTGGGTCGGCATTGACGGCACGCCGATGTTGTCTTACCTGAATCATGGGGTCAATGAGAATACGCTGCCCAAAGATGTTCATGAACACTATCAGTCCTTCCGCGAAAAAGATAAACATAATGAGCAGATGCTGCTCTATGGGCATGGTGACGGCGGCGGCGGGGTCACCCGCGAGATGCTGGAATATATCCAGCGTGCCGAGCTAATGGTCGGCCAGCCGGAGAGTAAATACAGTAATGCCGCGGATTTCTTCGCAGGTATTACGCGCAGGCAGCCGCAGCTGCCGCAGTGGCGGGGCGATCTGTATCTGGAGCTGCACCGCGGCACCTACACTACGCACGGCCGCAACAAGCGGAACAACCGCAAGGCGGAAGTGTTGTACCGTGAAGCGGAGCTGTGGCAGACATTAGCTTCGCCGCAGCTGGATACGGAGCAATGTACCGTAGTTGCCGGGCAGCTGCATCAGGGCTGGAAGCTGATTTTGTTGAACCAGTTCCATGATATTATTCCGGGTTCGGCGATTACCGAAGCTTACGAGACCTCGGAGAAGGAATACGCAGAGGTGTTTGAGCTTGGCCGTGTTGCGCTTCAGCCGGGGCTTGCGGCATTGGCCGGGAACATTAACACGTCAGGCGAGGGCACACCCTACATTGTTTTTAATAGTTTGGGTTGGACGCGGGATGCCGTGGTCGAACTTGCCCTCAGCGAAGAAGTAGCCGCCAGCGGAAACTTTGCGGTGTATGGCGAGGATAACGTGCTGCTGGAAGCAGATGTCCTGACGGAGGAGGCAGCAGTTTCTGGTGTCTCGGTTCACGTTCCGGAGATTCCGGCCTTTGGCTACAAAACAATCTGGATTCGTGATCTGTCACAGAACACATCCGATGAAAGTAATGCAGAACCTGCCGCTGCTGAACATAATCAAACAGCTGCAGGAGCTGTTCCCTTCGGCGACCGTTGGGAGACGGACTATTATCGTATTATCTTTAATGAGCGGGGAGAAATCACCAGTCTTTTTGATAAAAAAGGAAACCGGGAGATCGTAAAATCCGGTGAGCCGGCGAACCGCTTCCACTTTTTCCATGACCGTCCGACGCTTTGGGATGCCTGGGACATTGACAACCGTTATGAAGCCCAACCCGCCGGGGAGGCTGAACTTATAGAAAAGGCAGTGATCCGCACTGGTGCGGTGCAGGATATTTTGCGCTTCCGCTGGAAGCTGGGCCAATCCGAGATTACTCAGGATATGATTCTACATCACCATAGTTCCCGGATTGATTTCCAGACGCATGTGAGCTGGAACGAAGCCCATAAGCTGCTTAAGGTAGGGTTTCCGATTGATGTTGTCGCGGATAAGGCGACTTACGAGATCCCATTTGGTGCGCTGGAACGTCCGACCCACCGCAACACCAGCTGGGAGCAGGCGCAGTATGAGGTTTGCGGGCACCGTTTTGCCGATGTATCCGAACGTGGATATGGCGTCAGTCTGCTGAATGATTGCAAATACGGCTATGACATCCAAGGCAGCACCATTCGTTTGTCGCTCCTGCGCGCGCCGAAATGGCCGGATGCTACTGCGGATCTCGGCGAGCACGACTTCACCTATTCGCTATATCCGCACCGTGGGGATTGGCGGGAGGCTCATACTGTTCACCGTGCAGCAGAGCTAAATCATGAGCTGTATACTTTTGCAGCTTCATCAACACAGGGGCAGCTGCCGCCAACAGGCTCATTTATCGGATTCTCCGGTGAGCATGTGGTGCTGGATACGATTAAGCCATCCGAGGACGGGCAGGGGACTGTTCTCCGTTTCTACGAATCCTCGGGAGGCCGCGAGCGGGTTCAGCTCAAATGGCAGCATCCGGTTCAAAGCGTCTACCTGTCCAATGCTCTGGAAGAGCAGCTGGAACTGATCGGACACACGGCTGGCGGTGAATTGGAACTTCACTTTGCCCCTTACGAGATCAAAACAATCTACATCAGAAATTAAATAATCACATCACAGATGCAAAGGAGCATAACTCACTTGGAACAATTCCGATTACCCAAAATAGCAATGCCCCAGCTGCCGCTGCCGCAGGCCGTACAAGAAGTGCTTGCCGAAGCGGAGGAGAAGCTGGCACATCGCCCGAAGCTGTTGCAGCTCTTCAAGAACTGCTTTCCGAATACGCTGGAGACGACTACTAAACTGCTGGATGACGGAACCACCTTTGTGATTACCGGCGATATTCCGGCCTCCTGGCTGCGTGATTCAGTGGAGCAGGTAATTCAATACGTGCCTCTGGCCAAAAACGATCCCGATCTCCAGCGCATCATCGGCGGTCTTATCAAACGCCATATTCAGTATATTCATATCGATCCTTACGCCAATGCATTTAATGAGTCGGCCAATGACTGGCACTGGAACACTACGGATGTGACCGAGATGTCACCATGGGTGTGGGAGCGTAAATTTGAGATTGATTCGTTATGTTTTGTTGTGCGCCTCGCTTATACCTACTGGAAAGAGACGGGCCTGACGGATTTCTTCGACGCGGGGTTCAAGTCGGCCATGCGCCAGATCTTCGATTTGTTCAAAAGAGAGCAGCGGCATTTCGAGCAGTCTCCGTACCGGTTCAGCCGCAATAACGGCATTCCGGAAGATTCTCTGCGCAACAGCGGTCTAGGCATGCCGGTGAACTATACCGGAATGATCTGGTCGGGGTTCCGGTCCAGCGATGATGCCTGTGATTTCCACTACAACATTCCTGGCAATATGTTCGCCGTTGTCGCGCTGCGCCAGATGCAGGAATTCGCGGAGTGGGTCTTCCGCGATCTAGACTTCCTGGCTGAACTTAAAGAGCTGGAATTTGAAGTGGATCATGGCATCAAGCTCTACGGCATTTATCGCCATCCGGAGTTTGGTCCGATTTATGCTTATGAGACCGACGGCTTCGGCAATTACTGCCTGATGGACGATGCGGGAACGCCCGGACTGATCTCCATTCCGTATCTGGGTTACGCTTCGGCGGATGATCCCATCTATCAGAACACCCGACGTTTCGCATTGAGCAAAGAAAATCCGTTCTATTATGAAGGCACAGCTGCTAAAGGGATCGGTAGCCCGCACACTCCGGAGAACTATATCTGGCATATGGCGTTGTCTATGCAGGGCATTACGGCTCAGACTGCCGAAGAGAAGCTGGAACTGATTGCCATGCTGGAAAGTACGGATGCCGGAACCGGATATATGCATGAAGGTTTCCATGTGGATGATCCTAGTGTATTTACCCGCAGCTGGTTTGCATGGTCGAACAGCTTGTTCTCGCAGCTTGTCTATCGGGCGATGAAGGAAGGTATTCTGTGAGCGGGGGCCGTATCATCCTGTTCGCGGACCCATCTTTTCCCGGGTATACCGCAGCGGGCGGACTGACAGCGGAACAGGCACAGTCTATAGGAATACATCATACTGACCCTCCTGTTTATGCAGAACAGCTGGCCGCAACGCTAGACAGCGCCAAGGCCGGGGACTGCTTCGTTAGCTTCCATGCTCCATACTTCCCGAAGGAGGCTTGGCCTTCCATCGTCGCCTATTTGAGCAGAGGCGGCAGCTTGATCAGCATTGGCGGTGCCCCGTTTAAGTATCCAGTCCGCCTAGTCGCTGAAGAGTGGCGGATCGAAGTTGAGCAGACTGCCTATCACCGCCAGCTGCATATCCATGAAGCGCTGCGTGTGAGCAGCGCAGATCGCATACAGCAGCATGTCGCGCTTAGAGACATTCCGCTCTTTGTAGGCGATGAGCAGCTGCTGGCCCTGTCGGATACCTGGAACCTGGTGCCGCATGTCACTAAAAGCAGTGACCTGCCGGAGCAGATGGGTTCCAGTGGCCCCATGGACACGCGGATCTATCCGCTGCTTAAGGGCATTACCGCCGCCGGGCGTGAAGTTTCTGCTCCAGCTGTGCTGTGGGAGCATATCGGCGGGCCTTTCGCCGGTGGCCGCTGGCTCTTCATCGGCCAACCGCTTACGCCTGATTTCTGGAATCAAGGCGGAACGGAAGCATTAACCCGCTGGGCAACCTTTGCCGCTCGGGGTGTAACAGAGCTGTGGCTGAAGCCCAACTATGCTTCTTATGAAGAAGGCGAGCGGCCGCTGCTGTTTTTGCAGGGCCAGCGGCTAAGCCGTAGCCAATCGTCACCGACATCAGCGCAGTGGACCCTGAACATCACTCTGAGCAAAGACGGGGAGTCTATCCCATGTTTCACTCACGAGTGCAAGCTTGAGGTTAGTCGCGAGCTGAACTTCCTACGTGTACCGCTTGCTGTAGAAATTCAACCTGGCCTGTATCATCTTTCTTGCCATGCTGTATCTGAAGAAGGCGAAGTGCGGATGTTGCGTCAAGGCTTTTGGGGATATGACGTGGGCCTGTTATCGCAGGGGGAACCGATTAAGGCTGGAAGAGATTATTTTATCAAAGACGGTCAGCCTTTACCTGTTGTCGGCATGACTTATATGACCTCTGACGTAGCGCGGAAGTTTCTATTCCTGCCAAATGCTGATGTCTGGGATCGGGATATGGCACAGATGCGGAAGGCAGGCATCAACTGGATTCGTACCGGCATCTGGACAGCCTACCGCAATATTATGCAGGTAGACGGTCATGCCTCGGAAGAAGTGCTGCGGGCGATTGATGCTTTTCTACTGACTGCGAAGCGGCATGAGCTGCAGGTTACCTTTACGTTCTTCTCCTTTACGCCGGAGACTTGGGAAGGGACGAATCCTTATCTTGATCCGCGCAGTGTAGAAGCGCAAAAACGGTTCATCCGCTCCATCGTCGCACGGCATCGCACGACAACCCATGTCGATTGGGATTTGATCAATGAACCGTCAATGTTCGATCCGCCGCGGATTTTCTCGGACGGACCGAGCTCGGCGCGAGATAAATATGAACGCGCTGCTTTCTCTGCTTGGCTGGAAGAACGCCATGGTGATATAACTTCGCTGCAAGAGCGCTGGAATATGACGCCGCTGGAATTGCCGGATTTTGCGGCTGCACAACCTCCTGAGCAAGAAGAGATTAACTTTAGTGTGCAGGATATTCATTCCGGGAAGCGCGGCACACGTTGGCTCGACTACTGCCTGTTCTCCATGGACATGCACAACGTATGGGCAAGGGAGCTAAGCGGCACTATCAAGGAACTCTGCCCAGATCATTTAGTGACCGTAGGGCAGGATGAGGCTTTGGGTGCCCAACGGCCATCGCCGTTCTTTTATGAGCGCGATGTCGATTACACCACTGTTCACAGCTGGTGGTTGAATGACAATCTGCTCTGGGATGGGATTTTTGCCAAAACCCATCACAAACCGAACCTCATTCAGGAGACCGGCATCATGTACGTAGAGACGCCAGACGGACGGGCTAAACGCAGTGAGGAAGAATTGCGGGCCATGCTGGAGCGCAAATATGCCTATGCGTTTGCTTCTGGAGGTGCCGGGGCTGTGCAATGGATCTGGAACACGAACTTTTATATGGATAATGCCAATGAATCACAGATCGGTGCGCTGCGGGCCGATGGGACTGAGAAGCCGGAAGCGGATGTGTCTTATGATTTTGGGCGGTTCATCGGCGAGGCCGGGGGATTATTTGACGGGCGGAAGCTGGAAGAGATTGCCGTGGTTTTCCCTTACTCTAATGACTTCTCTAACCGGAAGCTCGCCTATGATGCGACTACCCGCCTGACACGGATCTTATCTTATCAGCTTCATTTGCCTTTCCGCGCCGTATCGGAATACGATCTGGCTCCGCTGGAGGCAGAGCCTGCTAAGTTGATTCTCCTGCCGAGTGTGCACAATCTGGATAATGACGCCCTTCAGCAATTGCTGGACATAGTGGAGCGTACAGGTGCCGTTCTACTCATTACTGGAGCATTGGGGGTTGATGCGTATTGGCAGCCTTCGGATCGTATGGACGCAATAGTAGGAGCCCGTAAACTTGGCAACATGCGCCGTGAGGAGCAGCTTCTATTGAACGGACGCAAGTTTGCAGTGTCCTACGGACAGAAGCGAATCGCGGAGCTAGTCAAAGAAACGCCAGCAAATGCAGATGTTGATTCGTCTAGCTCAGGCGGTGTAGGTGATTACCTCATCGAACGCCAGCTTGGCACAGGTCGCCTGCTCTGGTGCCCGCTACCTTTAGAACTGAATGACCGAGACGAGCCGATCGCCGCGCTCTACCAATATGCTGCACAAGCCGCAGGTATCGTAACCGAGCTGGAGTGGATCAGCGGGGGAGACTTGCCAGGTGTGTACGGGCGGAAGCTTGCTTTTGCAGAAGGTTCATTGTATATCTTCGTATCTGAATACGCCTGGGATGCCGAACTTGAAATAAAAGATCCTGCAACTGGAGCTCACTACTCATTTTTACTGGAGAAAGAACGTTCGGTGTTGTTTGCAGCTGATTCAGCGGGCAAGCTGGTAGCTGTCTATAGACCTGAAGAGGTTAACATTACGCTTAATAAATGCTGAAGAACTGAGGTGTACACACAGATGACCCACGCAACAACCAAAACAGCCCATATCGTGTCCCATACTCACTGGGACCGTGAATGGTATTTGCCCTATGAGAAACACCACGTCCGTCTGGTTCAGCTGGTGGATGCACTGCTTGCGAAGCTGGACGGAGATTCCGCCTTCTGCAGTTTTTACCTCGATGGGCAAACCATTATTCTGGAGGATTATCTTCAGGTTCGGCCAGAGAACAAAGAGAAGCTGGAGAAGTATATCCGGGATGGGCGAATCTTGATTGGACCTTGGTACATTTTGCAGGATGCATTCCTGACGAGCGGCGAGGCAAATGTGCGGAATATGCAGATCGGCCATCAGGATGCCGAGAAATACGGCAAGCCTTCCAAAATCGGTTATTTTCCTGATACCTTTGGATTGGTTGGACAGACTCCGCAGCTGATGTTGCAGTCAGGGATTACGAATGCTTTTTTTGGACGCGGGGTGAAGCCTACGGGATTTAACAACACTGTATCGGATGCGGGTTATGAGTCCTCTTTCTCCGAGCTGATCTGGGAAGGACCGGATGGATCCAAAATTCTCGGTATCCTATTTGCCAACTGGTATTCTAACGGCAATGAAGTTCCTGTTGAGGAAGGTGCGGCTCGGCAATTCTGGGACCGTAAGCTTGCAGATGCAGAGAAGTATGCTTCAACGGGGGAGTTATTGTTCATGAACGGGTGCGACCACCAGCCTCTGCAATTGGATTTGCCGGAAGCTATTCGCACCGCCGAAAAGCTATACCCTGAGGTGAAGTTCGTGCATTCAAATTTCCCGGACTATCTGCAAGCCTTGGATCAGCAATTATCCTCGGGTCAGCGGGAGCTCTCCACCGTTACAGGGGAACTGCGCAGCCAGCGTACAGACGGATGGGGCACCTTAGTGAACACAGCCTCAGCCCGGGTTTATTTGAAGCAGATGAACCAGCTGGGCCAGACTCTTTTGGAAAAAGTAGCCGAGCCGCTGGCCTCCATCGCCCGCCTGTCCGGACAAGACTACCCGCACCATCTATTCACCTATGCCTGGAAGACGCTGATGCAGAACCATCCGCATGACAGTATCTGTGGTTGTAGTGTGGATGAAGTGCATCGTGAGATGGTAACTCGTTTTGATAAAAGCCGGCATGTTGCCGAAAGCATCATAGATGACAGTGCTAAGTTTATCGCAGATCAAGTGGAGACTTCGGGCTTTTCCGCCTACGGGGAAGATGCAGTTCCTTTTGTAGTGATGAATACCACAGGGTGGAAGCGTACGGGAACGGTGACTATAGAGCTGGATGCTGAACGGTTATATCTGCGCGAGGGTTATCCTTTGGATGAGACCGCCCGCAGAATGCTGGCTGTTGATTTGTCCGGCCGGATTCTCGTCGATCACACAGGGGAGGAATTAGCGTCTACAGTGGAAGACCTGGGTTTAAGCTTTGGTTACGATCTGCCTGATGACCAATTCCGCCAGCCGTATATGTGCCGCAAGGTGAGACTTACTTTTGAAGCACGCAATGTGCCTGCACTTGGGCTCTGTACTTACGCTTGGGTACAATCAACTACGGAATCCGCTCAGGGAAGCTCTTTAATAGAAGGAGATCGCAGCTTGGAGAATGCATCTCTCAAGGTAGTTGTTGCTGAGGATGGTTCATTTACGTTATTTGATAAGCATAGCGGTACCACTTATCGTGAGTTGGGGATTTACGAGAATACCGGAGACGTAGGCAATGAATACATGTACAAGCAGCCAGAAGGTGAACAAGCGCTGACGACCAAAGGCCAGCCTGCAGTCATTAAGGTGATTGAAGACTCTCCCTTCCGTGCGGCCATTGAGATCCGAATAGACTGGGAGATTCCGGCTTCGGCGGATGACACCTTGGAGGCGGAACAGCGTGCACTTGTGTATTATCCTGAGCGTAAAGCGCAGCGGAGTGTAAACACGGTGGTTTTGAAGCTTCGTACCGTCGTTTCGCTGGAGCGGGAAGGCAAAGGTGTGCATATTGAATCCACAATTAATAACCAAGCCAAGGATCACCGGGTGCGAATGCTGTTCCCGACCGATCTGTCTACCGATGTGCATCGTGTAGATTCTATGTTCGAAGTGGCTACGCGGGACAATAATCCGGCACCAGAATGGGCAAATCCGAGCAACACTCAACATCAGCAATCCTTTGTGGATGTCAGCAATGGCGATGTAGGACTTACGGTAGCCAACCAGGGATTGAACGAATATGAGGTTCTGCGGGATGGACGCAATACTATTGCCGTCACCTTGCTACGCAGCGTAGGGGAATTGGGGGATTGGGGCTGGTTCCCAACACCGGAAGCTCAGTGCCTGGGCGAATATACAGCACAACTGGAGCTGATTCCTCATTCTGGTGAGGGAAGTGAACAGCGGGCATTTACAGAGGCCTATCAATTCCAGATCCCTTGGACGGTATGTCAGACCGGCCTGCATAGCGGGAAGTTGAACTCTGGATATACCCCATTGGTTTGGGAGGGAGATAACATGGCCTTCTCATCCATGAAAATGAACGGAACTTCCGGCGACTTGTTTTTGCGTTGGTGCAATATGTCCGCTCAGCGGACACAATTGCAACTGAAAGTGAACAGTCCTCAAGAGTATTTATTTAAAAGCAATATCTTAGAGCAGTCTAACCCTGCTTTACAAGGAGCAACGTCTTCGGTTCACCATTTAGAGATCGGACCATCTGAGATTGTAACTGTAGGTGCGAAATTAAGCTTCTAAGTAAAAAGATGCCCCGGCGCTTCCCTGCCGGGGCATCTTTTGATTTACTTTCTTCTATAAGACTTATGCCAATCTTGAATGGCCTCTTGGCGGGAGGGGGATCTCATCTGGATCCAATTGTTTGTTTCCCATTCATGAATCGCCTGCTGTTTAGTTTGGTAAAAGCTGTAGTCGCAAATGTTCCAGCTGTTATACAGTTTCTGATACCATTTCCCTTTAGGGATGTCGCCAGGGTAGCGGCGGACGGCTTTATTGGCTTGTTCTTTTGCCCATGAGGAACCGTGTTTCTATTGATCGCTGCACACGGGTTGCTTTTTCACACTTCTGCTCATTGATTCTCCAACCTCCTTTTTGAGGGAAGCTAGAGATCATGCAAGGTCTTTATATGAATCACCTCTTTGCCAAAAAATAATGGAATTGATTAATGCCTATGTATGAAGGGGCTCTGATGTTAATAGATAGACGTGGAAAAGGGGAATACGGTTGCGATACAATTGCGGAGAAGTATGTGTTTAGTTTTTTAAAATAAAGCTTGCAATGTATCTCCATACATGATATATTCTAAGTCCGGCCAAGAAGTACACATGCCGAGCTCGAAAAAGAAGTTGAAAAAAGAGCTTGACATTAAATAGCCGAACATGATATAGTATAAGAGTTGCTGCT
Source organism: Paenibacillus sp. FSL H7-0735 (assembly GCF_038008505.1). Classification (NCBI taxonomy): domain Bacteria; kingdom Bacillati; phylum Bacillota; class Bacilli; order Caryophanales; family Paenibacillaceae; genus Paenibacillus; species Paenibacillus sp. FSL H7-0735. The sequence goes on from NZ_JBBOZH010000001.1 coordinate 998,933, forward strand.
GAGACATTAAACGGCGCCAACGAGAACTTGATCTTTGAAAACTGAACAACGAGTGAGTAGGAAATCACGCAAGTGATATCCAAAATTAGAGAATTAATTTTCTCGTCAGATGTTTCAAAATGAGCATATCGCTCTTTTCAATACTAATTGGAGAGTTTGATCCTGGCTCAGGACGAACGCTGGCGGCGTGCCTAATACATGCAAGTCGAGCGGAGTCATTTTGAAAGCTTGCTTTCAAAATGACTTAGCGGCGGACGGGTGAGTAACACGTAGGCAACCTGCCCTTCAGACTGGGATAACTACCGGAAACGGTAGCTAATACCGGATAATTTCTTTTTTCTCCTGAGAGAAGAATGAAAGACGGAGCAATCTGTCACTGAGGGATGGGCCTGCGGCGCATTAGCTAGTTGGTGGGGTAACGGCCCACCAAGGCGACGATGCGTAGCCGACCTGAGAGGGTGAACGGCCACACTGGGACTGAGACACGGCCCAGACTCCTACGGGAGGCAGCAGTAGGGAATCTTCCGCAATGGGCGAAAGCCTGACGGAGCAACGCCGCGTGAGTGATGAAGGTTTTCGGATCGTAAAGCTCTGTTGCCAGGGAAGAACGTCCGGTAGAGTAACTGTTACCGGAGTGACGGTACCTGAGAAGAAAGCCCCGGCTAACTACGTGCCAGCAGCCGCGGTAATACGTAGGGGGCAAGCGTTGTCCGGAATTATTGGGCGTAAAGCGCGCGCAGGCGGCTATTTAAGTCTGGTGTTTAAACCTTGGGCTCAACCTGAGGTCGCACTGGAAACTGGGTGGCTTGAGTACAGAAGAGGAAAGTGGAATTCCACGTGTAGCGGTGAAATGCGTAGATATGTGGAGGAACACCAGTGGCGAAGGCGACTTTCTGGGCTGTAACTGACGCTGAGGCGCGAAAGCGTGGGGAGCAAACAGGATTAGATACCCTGGTAGTCCACGCCGTAAACGATGAGTGCTAGGTGTTAGGGGTTTCGATACCCTTGGTGCCGAAGTTAACACAGTAAGCACTCCGCCTGGGGAGTACGGTCGCAAGACTGAAACTCAAAGGAATTGACGGGGACCCGCACAAGCAGTGGAGTATGTGGTTTAATTCGAAGCAACGCGAAGAACCTTACCAGGTCTTGACATCCCTCTGAATCTGCTAGAGATAGCAGCGGCCTTCGGGACAGAGGAGACAGGTGGTGCATGGTTGTCGTCAGCTCGTGTCGTGAGATGTTGGGTTAAGTCCCGCAACGAGCGCAACCCTTAACTTTAGTTGCCAGCAGGTAATGCTGGGCACTCTAGAGTGACTGCCGGTGACAAACCGGAGGAAGGTGGGGATGACGTCAAATCATCATGCCCCTTATGACCTGGGCTACACACGTACTACAATGGCCGGTACAACGGGAAGCGAAGCCGCGAGGTGGAGCCAATCCCATCAAAGCCGGTCTCAGTTCGGATTGCAGGCTGCAACTCGCCTGCATGAAGTCGGAATTGCTAGTAATCGCGGATCAGCATGCCGCGGTGAATACGTTCCCGGGTCTTGTACACACCGCCCGTCACACCACGAGAGTTTACAACACCCGAAGTCGGTGGGGTAACCCGCAAGGGAGCCAGCCGCCGAAGGTGGGGTAGATGATTGGGGTGAAGTCGTAACAAGGTAGCCGTATCGGAAGGTGCGGCTGGATCACCTCCTTTCTATGGAGAATCGTTCTCTGCAATGAGAACATTCAAATCGGAAGTTTAACTTCCAAAACTCAGGTTTAGGCCTGTTACTCACTCGTTGCTCAGTTTTGAGAGTTTAAGCTCTCAAGTAAGACTTGATCCTTGAAAACTGGATACCGAAACGAATTTGCGTTTTAGAACATCTTTTAGCAACTTGTGCAAACAAGTAAATGTTATTAGTGAGATGATTCCAAAGAGAATGTCATCGTATGATATTTTCCTGCGGAAAAATCAAGGTTAAGCTAATAAGAGCACACGGAGGATGCCTAGGCGCCAGGAGCCGACGAAGGACGTGGCGAACAACGAAACTGCCTCGGGGAGCTGTAAGCAAGCTTTGATCCGGGGGTGTCCGAATGGGGAAACCCAGCTGTGGTAATTCGCAGTTACTCATACCTGAATACATAGGGTGTGTAGAGGCAGACCAGGGGAACTGAAACATCTAAGTACCCTGAGGAAGAGAAAACAATAGTGATTCCGTCAGTAGCGGCGAGCGAACGCGGAACAGCCTAAACCTAAGAGCTTGCTCTTAGGGGTTGTGGGACGTCTCACATGGAGTTACAAAGGAATATGGTAGGTGAAGAGGTCTGGAAAGGCCCGCGATAGAGGTAAAAGCCCTGTAACCTAAACTGTGTTCTCTCCGAGACGGATCCCGAGTAGTGCGGGGCACGTGAAACCCCGTATGAATCCAGCAGGACCATCTGCTAAGGCTAAATACTACCTGGCGACCGATAGTGAAACAGTACCGTGAGGGAAAGGTGAAAAGCACCCCGGAAGGGGAGTGAAATAGAACCTGAAACCGTGTGCTTACAAAAAGTCAGAGCCCGATCTATGGGTGATGGCGTGCCTTTTGTAGAATGAACCGGCGAGTTACGTTTAACATGCAAGGTTAAGCCGAGAAGGTGGAGCCGCAGCGAAAGCGAGTCTGAATAGGGCGACTTAGTATGTGGACGTAGACCCGAAACCGTGTGATCTACCCCTGTCCAGGGTGAAGGTGCGGTAACACGCACTGGAGGCCCGAACCCACGTACGTTGAAAAGTGCGGGGATGAGGTGGGGGTAGCGGAGAAATTCCAATCGAACTCGGAGATAGCTGGTTCTCCCCGAAATAGCTTTAGGGCTAGCCTCGGTATAAGAGTAGTGGAGGTAGAGCACTGATTGGGTGCGGGGTCCGCAAGGATTACCAAGCTCAGTCAAACTCCGAATGCCATATACTTATTGCCGGGAGTCAGACAGTGAGTGCTAAGATCCATTGTCAAAAGGGAAACAGCCCAGACCATCAGCTAAGGTCCCCAAGTGTGTGTTAAGTGGGAAAGGATGTGGAGTTGCACAGACAACCAGGATGTTGGCTTAGAAGCAGCCACCATTGAAAGAGTGCGTAATAGCTCACTGGTCGAGTGACTCTGCGCCGAAAATGTAACGGGGCTAAACACACCACCGAAGCTATGGCTAGATACGTATGTATCTGGGGTAGGGGAGCGTTGTGTAGGGGTTGAAGGTGTACTGAAAAGAGCGCTGGACACTACACAAGTGAGAATGCCGGTATGAGTAACGAAAAGATCAGTGAGAATCTGATCCGCCGAAAGCCCAAGGTTTCCTGAGGAAGGCTCGTCCGCTCAGGGTAAGTCGGGACCTAAGGCGAGGCCGAAAGGCGTAGTCGAAGGACAACAGTTTGAAATTACTGTACCACCGTAATCCGCTATGAGCGATGGGGTGACGCAGGAGGGTAGTGACGCGGACTGATGGATGTCCGTCTAAGCAGTGAGGCTGATGTGTAGGCAAATCCGCACATCATTAAGGCTAGGCTGTGATGGGGAGCGAAAATTATAGTAGCGAAGGTCATGATCTCACACTGCCAAGAAAAGCCTCTAGCCAGGAGAAGGTGCCCGTACCGCAAACCGACACAGGTAGGCGAGAAGAGAATTCTAAGGCGCGCGGAAGAACTCTCGTTAAGGAACTCGGCAAAATGACCCCGTAACTTCGGGAGAAGGGGTGCCCCGGTAGTGTGAATAGCACGAGGGGGCCGCAGTGAAAAGGCCCAAGCGACTGTTTAGCAAAAACACAGGTCTGTGCGAAGCCGCAAGGCGAAGTATACGGGCTGACGCCTGCCCGGTGCTGGAAGGTTAAGGGGAGTGGTTAGGGGTAACCCGAAGCTATGAACCGAAGCCCCAGTAAACGGCGGCCGTAACTATAACGGTCCTAAGGTAGCGAAATTCCTTGTCAGGTAAATTCTGACCCGCACGAATGGCGTAACGACTTGGGCGCTGTCTCAACGAGAGATCCGGTGAAATTTTAATACCTGTGAAGATGCAGGTTACCCGCGACAAGACGGAAAGACCCCATGGAGCTTTACTGCAGCTTGATATTGAATTTGGGTACGATCTGTACAGGATAGGTGGGAGCCGTAGAAATCGGAGCGCAAGCTTCGGTGGAGGCGCCGTTGGGATACCACCCTGATCGTATCTAGGTTCTAACCTAGTACCCTTATCGGGTACGGGGACCGTGTCAGGCGGGCAGTTTGACTGGGGCGGTCGCCTCCTAAAGAGTAACGGAGGCGTTCCAAGGTTCCCTCAGAATGGTTGGAAATCATTCGCAGAGTGCAAAGGCATAAGGGAGCTTGACTGCGAGACCTACAAGTCGAGCAGGGACGAAAGTCGGACTTAGTGATCCGGTGGTACCGCATGGAAGGGCCATCGCTCAACGGATAAAAGCTACCCTGGGGATAACAGGCTTATCTCCCCCAAGAGTCCACATCGACGGGGAGGTTTGGCACCTCGATGTCGGCTCATCGCATCCTGGGGCTGAAGTAGGTCCCAAGGGTTGGGCTGTTCGCCCATTAAAGCGGTACGCGAGCTGGGTTCAGAACGTCGTGAGACAGTTCGGTCCCTATCTGTCGTGGGCGCAGGAAATTTGAGAGGAGCTGTCCTTAGTACGAGAGGACCGGGATGGACGTACCGCTGGTGCACCAGTTGTTCCGCCAGGAGCATGGCTGGGTAGCTACGTACGGACGGGATAAGCGCTGAAAGCATCTAAGCGTGAAGCCCCCCTCAAGATGAGATTTCCCAATTAGTAAGACCCCTTGAAGACGACGAGGTAGATAGGTTGGAGGTGGAAGTGCAGCAATGCATGGAGCTGACCAATACTAATCGGTCGAGGGCTTATCCTATACTTAGAATGCAGATTCGTTTCGGATTCAGTTTTCAGGCGATTAAGCCTGAGCATTTACGCTGTAAATGCCCGTTTGGTGGCGATAGCGGAGGGGTTCCACACGTACCCATCCCGAACACGACCGTTAAGCCCTCCAGCGCCGATGGTACTTGGACCGAAGGGTCCTGGGAGAGTAGGACGCCGCCAAGCGGACAACCACATTACCCGTGGTATTTTTTTTGCCCTTAATATTAATATGTCTTAGAAGGGCCTTTAGCTCAGCTGGTTAGAGCGCACCCCTGATAAGGGTGAGGTCGGTGGTTCGAGTCCACTAAGGCCCACCATATTCCCTGATAGCTCAGTTGGTAGAGCACTCGACTGTTAATCGAGTTGTCACAGGTTCGAGTCCTGTTCGGGGAGCCATTTATGGAGAGGTGTCCGAGTTTGGCCGAAGGAGCACGATTGGAAATCGTGTAGGCGCCACAAGCGTCTCGAGGGTTCGAATCCCTCTCTCTCCGCCATAAAAATTATTAGCATGGCCCGTTGGTCAAGGGGTTAAGACACCTCCCTTTCACGGAGGTAACATGGGTTCGAATCCCATACGGGTCATATCATGGAGGCTTAGCTCAGCTGGGAGAGCATCTGCCTTACAAGCAGAGGGTCGGGGGTTCGATCCCCTCAGCCTCCACCATAATATTCTCACTGACGCGGGGTGGAGCAGCCCGGTAGCTCGTCGGGCTCATAACCCGAAGGTCGCAGGTTCAAGTCCTGCCCCCGCAACCAATTTACTCTTATACATTATGTTTAGGGATAAGCTGGTATGGTGAAAATGAATAGTATATACTTATTAATGACGCGGGGTGGAGCAGCCCGGTAGCTCGTCGGGCTCATAACCCGAAGGCCGCAGGTTCAAATCCTGCCCCCGCAACCAATTTACACTTATGCATTATGTCTATGGAACCGTGGTGTAGTTGGCCTAACATGCCTGCCTGTCACGCAGGAGATCGCGGGTTCGAATCCCGTCGGTTCCGCCATTTAGTTAATTATTATTGGGGATTAGCCAAGCGGTAAGGCAACGGACTTTGACTCCGTCATGCATAGGTTCAAATCCTATATCCCCAGCCATTTATGAGAGCCATTAGCTCAGTTGGTAGAGCACCTGACTTTTAATCAGGGTGTCGAAGGTTCGAGTCCTTCATGGCTCACCATTTTCTTTAAAGTGTGCGCGTGTGGCGGAATTGGCAGACGCACCAGACTTAGGATCTGGCGTTTCACGACGTGGGGGTTCGAGTCCCTTCACGCGCACCATGTTTTTGCGGACGTGGCTCAGCGGTAGAGCATCGCCTTGCCAAGGCGAGGGTCGCGGGTTCGATTCCCGTCGTCCGCTCCATATAGATTTTGCGCCCTTAGCTCAGCTGGATAGAGCGTTTGACTACGAATCAAAAGGCCGGGAGTTCGAATCTCTCAGGGCGCGCCATTTTTATTACTAAGCAGTTATAGTATTGTTAACGGGATGTAGCTCAGCTTGGTAGAGCACCTGGTTTGGGACCAGGGGGTCGCATGTTCAAATCGTGTCATCCCGATTTTATACCTTTGCGGGTGTAGTTCAATGGTAGAACTTCAGCCTTCCAAGCTGATAGCGTGGGTTCGATTCCCATCACCCGCTTATAATGAGAAACACCTGCCGGTATTAGGCGGGTGTTTTTTTGATTGGACATATCTTACGGAGACTTAAATAATAGAAACGCCCCCCTCCTTAATATAGGAAAGGGACGCTGCTGTAGTGGGTTTATAAGGGATCGTCCTTATATAAGAACGCCTACCTCACCATTATTCACGAACTTAATACTTTCGATCTTCACCTCTAGTTGACCTGAAGGAATCGCTAGCTGACAAGTACTGCCGAGCTCAGCCAGCAGCAACTGCATGCCTATAGGTGACAACATAGAAATCTTGTTATCATTAGGTTCTGCTTGGTTAGGAAATACGATGGTATAGATATCTGTAGTATTATCGTCCAAGTAACGAAGCTGCAACTGGCTTCCGATAAAGACCTGAGAATTTAAATCTTCACCATTAAACTCAGTTAGTAATTGTTCCAGCTCAGAGCAATAACGGGACAACAGCGTTTCAGCATTGCTTCTATCCTTGCTTCGTACCGGAAAGTATTGATTTAGAAATGCGATTTTTTCTTCATCAAAATAGATAAGCTGCTGAAGCAGCTGTGTCCGTGAGCCTTCATAGATAAGACTATGGTTCATAGTAGATTTCACCCCCTCTAAGTAGCACATTCCTTGTAAACTTGTTATGGTGTGTTGCCATCTTAAAATCCCTCCTATACAAATAGAGGTCCCCCAATGGAGACCTTCTGATCAGTATACCAGCTTCTATTTGTAAATCCAATCCATTTTAAAAGGGGAATTAAAACCTTCTAAATATTGTAATGAAAACCTTTGACTATTACATACTTGGGTGCTATGATAGGCTGATGCATAGGCATTTCGTAGAAAACTGCGAAATGCCTATACTGTATTTTGAAGATATTTTTACATTAATTGTTACCTGGGGAGTGATACGCCATGTACATTTCGTTGAGTTCACATATAGATTCCAGAACTATAAAATAACTACTTAATTTATTAAAGGAGGAGATCAGGATGATTCAAGTTAAAGAGTTTGTAGATGCTGATAATTCTTATGCAGAGAATAAAGCTAATGAGTTCCTGGCAGGACTACGGGAGGAACAGATTGTGAATATCTGTTACGGTTCGGTAGTTAAATCATCACGTGATGGGGCAGAGCACCAAAGAACCACTATACTGGTCGTGTATAAGACAAATGAAAGGCAATAACTGGAACACGTTTTTTTCATGTCTATCCATTGTCTCTACGCTGTGCGTTGTGATTGTCATCATTTATTATGTTTTCAGCTAATTAGTAAAAAGAGGACCTTTCCCATCTACGGGCAAAGGTCCTCTTTAGTTTATAAGTGCATTTACAGTCTTACATTCCGTCTGGTACGGATAGACCCAAACCGGATGCGATACGCTGTCCCAAGTCTGGATCAGCCTTAAAGAAATGTTCAATCTGGCGACGTTTGATATCGTTACTTTCAACAGGAGTCATAGCGCCAACGATGTTTTGAACTAGACGGGTACGTTCTTCTTCAGACATTAGACGGTACAAGTCACCTGGTTGTGTATAGTGATCGTCACTATTGTAGGCGACACTATCCGCATATCCGGAGACTTCGAACGGCGATGTCTTATGCTGCGGTGATTCTTTTGGTCCCCCTAAGCTGTTAGGCTCGTAATAGGCTCCGGAACCGCCATTGTTGCCCAAGGCCATGCCACCATCACGTTGATAGTTCTTCACTTCTACTTTTGGACGGTTGATAGGCAGGCTGTTGTGGTTAGGGCCAACCCGGTGGCGGTGTGCATCACCATACGCGAACAGACGGCCTTGTAGCAATTTATCCGGCGAAGCTTCAATACCAGGAACGAAAGAGCCGGGAGAGAATGTGACTTGTTCTACTTCAGCGAAGTAGTTCTCCGGATTGCGATCCAATACCATACGGCCAACCTCGATTAACGGATAATCTTTTTGTGACCAGACCTTTGTTACATCAAATGGATCAAAACGGTAAGTCTTCGCATCCTCGATCGGCATAATTTGCACGTAGAGCTTCCAAGCAGGGAAATCTCCTTTATCAATAGCATTGAACAAGTCTTCTGTATGATAATCCGGGTTTTCCCCAGCGATTTTGGAAGCAAGGTCTGCATCTAGATTCTTAATGCCTTGTTCTGTTTTGAAATGGTATTTCACCCAGACTGTATTACCCTCGGCATTTACCCACTTGAAGGTATGGCTACCAAACCCATGCATATGTCTCAGCGTAGCTGGAATTCCGCGATCCGACATCAAAATCGTTACCTGATGCAGAGATTCAGGCGATAAAGACCAGAAGTCCCATACAGCATTCGGGTTCTTCAGATGTGTCTGTGGATCACGTTTCTGTGTATGAATAAAGTCCGGGAATTTAATCGCATCACGAACGAAGAATACAGGCGTATTGTTACCTACGAGATCATAGTTTCCTTCTTCAGTATAGAACTTCACGGCAAAACCACGAGGGTCGCGTACGGTATCAGCAGAACCTAATTCACCAGCTACAGTAGAAAAACGAATGAACAACGGTGTACGTTTGCCTACTTCAGACAAAAAGTTAGCTTTTGTGTATTGGGTCAGATCTTTTGTAACTTCAAAATACCCGTGAGCGCCAGCACCTTTAGCATGAACGACACGTTCAGGAACACGTTCTCTGTTAAAGTGGGCTAATTTCTCAAGCAGATGGACATCTTGCAGCAAAGTGGGACCGCGGTCACCGGCTGTCATTGAATTCTGATTGTCGCCAACTGGAGCACCCCAGCTGGTTCTAAGATTATTATTATTGGAGCTCATTAATAGAATCACCTCATGAGATTTGATTTTAGATTTAGTATAAGTTCTATATTAATGTTTTTTAAAGAAATTGCAACACTTTTTAAATAATTGACACATTACAATATGTGGGAATCGTCATAACATCTTTGGCACATTCAGATATATATGATAGACAAAGTGATTAATTGCTTAGCAGAATTAAAAAAGAAACAGCGCATCCCTACCATCACTGGAGGGGTGCGCTGCATTTTTTGATATAGAAGATATTCGGTTCTTGTACTTAGGCTTTAATGTACATTCTGTTGTAATATTCATCTAGCATTCTTTTGGTGGCAAACTCCGTACGGGTGGTTTCGATACTCTTTTTCATCATTTGCACCCATTGTTTACGATTCTCGTAAAAGGTTGGGAGCACACGTTTCAATAAGGTGTCGTACAGTGCATCACTATCATGCTTATCCAGCACCTCAAAGTCTGTAGTTTCGAAGCCGTCTCCAATCTGCCAGCCATTCTCACCATCGATGCAGGCTTCCGGCCACCAGCCATCCAGAATAGAACAGTTCAATACACCGTTCATAGCTGCTTTCATCCCGGAGGTGCCGCTGGCTTCCAATGGTCTACGTGGATTGTTGAGCCAAATATCGGCACCGCGCGTCAGCTGGGCGCCAATCGTCATATCGTAATTCTCGAGGAACACCACACTCTTTGGATACTTTTTCATCATCGCTACTAGGTTGCTGACGATTTTTTTACCGTTATCATCGAGTGGGTGCGCTTTGCCGGAGAATACAATTTGTATCTTTCCAGACTCCAGATAAGGTTCGATAATTTCTGGCTGCGAGAAGATCAGGTCGCTTCGTTTATATGGAGCTGCTCTGCGTGAGAAGCCAATGAGTAGATTGTCAGCATTTAAGCTAATGCCGGAACGTTCTTTGATGAACTGGATCAGTTCTCCCTTGATTTCTTTATGCACTGCCCATAAGTCGCCATCTTGTTCGTAGGCTTGCGTCATTCTTTCATCTACCCAGGTAGGAGTATGGATGGCATTAGTAATGCCTATAATTTCTGATCTTCCGGCTACTTCCTTCCACATTTTATTAGCCGTATCGGCGTGTAGCTGGGCAACTGCGTTGGAGATACGTGACAGCCTTAGACCTGCAACCGTCATATTAAATGGCTCGCCGCCGATCCGCTCTATCTGGTCACGGGTTAAGCCGTTGAACGCACTCATATACTCAAGTCGGTCGAGAGGATGGGTTTCGTTGCCTTCTTTGATTGGTGTGTGGGTAGTGAATACTACTTCTTCGCGAGTCGCTTTCCAAGCTTCTTCGAAGGTATGGCCTCCGGACATTTTTTCACGGATTAGCTCGATAGCCGCTAGAGCCGCATGACCCTCATTGAAGTGATAGACATCAATAGGGATTTGCAGCGCACGCATAGCCTTGACTCCACCAATCCCAAGCACGATCTCTTGTGCGATCCGTTCTTCGCCGAACCAACCATACAATTGGCCTGTGATCCAGGCATCATTATTCTCGGGTATATCTGTATCCAGTAAATACAATGTGCTGTTGCCAAAATAATCAGTTTTCCATACTTTGCATACCACATCGGTTTTTCGGACTTTAACAGTTACCTTAACCCCTGTATCTTCAAGAAACTCATAAACATAATTGTGATAGGAGTCGTACGGATTGCCGTTTGCATCAATCTTTTGGTCCGTGTAACCTTGTTTCCACTTCAGCCCAATAGGGATGATAGGGGCGTTGATATCTTTTGCACCCTTAATGTAGTCTCCGGCAAGAATGCCCAGACCTCCGGCATACATTTTGAAATCGGAATGCAGCCCGTACTCCATACTAAAATAAGCGACTGACGGTAATTTTTGTTCGTTCACTTGATAAGCCTCCTAATCACGGATTAGATTGAATTGCAGTGAAGCTGCGGGCATTATCTCAGGTGCAAACGTTTGCTCAAAATAGTGCAGCAATCATTGTGGAAGCGATTGCACCACTATTCTAGCACACTCGATGAATAAAAGCATAACGTCAATTTGGTGAAAACCACCATTTTGAATCCAATTGAGCGGAATTGATTGATAAAGTGGACAGAAGCCCCTAAGATAAAGAGATTGAAGAAATAATTAATGGTGGTGTCTAAGTTGGATATAGTTGTGATTGGAAGCTTGAATATGGACATGGTAGTACGTACAAACCGGTCACCGGATGCTGGAGAAACCCTAATTGGACAAGCCTTTGCTCTATCTCCTGGCGGAAAAGGGGCAAATCAGGCCGTTGCCGCAGCACGTCTGGGTGCAGAGGTTAGTATGATCGGAAGAGTTGGAAAAGATACCTTTGGTAGCGAAATGCTGGAGATTATCAGGAATGAAGGCATTCATATAGAGCATATTTCTGTAAGTGAACATCAGGCAACAGGAGTCGCTTCGATCGTTATTGAAGAAGATGGAGAAAATCGGATTATCGTGGTACCTGGAGCGAATATTGAGCTTACGGTAGAGGATATTCAGGCATTGGAGGCTGTGATTAGCCAGGCTAAGATCATTGTGCTGCAGCTTGAAATGGATCTGGCGATGAGTGAGCAGGCGATTGCGATTGCCCATCGTAAGAGGATTCCGGTCATCCTTAATCCTGCACCAGCTAGAGTGCTAAAGGATGAGATGCTGGCTCAGGTATCTTACCTGACACCTAATGAGACAGAAGCCGGGATTTTGTCCGGAATGACTGTGGATAGCGCAGAGACTGCTGAGCAGGCAGCCCGTATTTTGCTGCAAAAAGGAGTACAGAACGTTATCGTAACCTTGGGTTCAAAAGGTGCCCTGATTGTGAATGCTGAAGGTGCCAAGGCTGTTCCAGGCTTCCCGGTAAAGGCGGTAGATACAGTTGCTGCCGGTGACTCATTTAATGGCGCATTAGCCCAGCAGCTGGTCTTAGGAAAGACTTTGGAGGAAGCTGTGAGCTTCGCTAATGCTGTAGGTGCATTGGCTGTAGGGAAAGAAGGGGCGATCCCTTCATTGCCGCAGTTGTCCGAGGTAGAGCAGTTTCTAAAACGTAATTCGCTGTAGAATAGACAGTACAGGATACTCAAGATCTATACTAGATAAGATAGGATAAGGAGCTTAAATAATGAGCAGAACAGTAACCGTTAAAAATGTGATCATCGGCGAAGGAATCCCTAAGATATGTGTTCCGCTAATTGGAGCGACCTTGTCTGAGCTGAAGCAGGAAGCGGAAGCGCTGAAAGTACTGCAACCTGATTTGGTGGAGTGGCGGACGGATTTTTTTGCTGAAGTGGAAGACGTTGCAGCTGTTAAGAACGCACTAAGCGAAATCTGTTCTGTGATTCCAGATTTACCGCTGATTTTCACTTTTCGGAGTGCAAAAGAAGGCGGAGAGAAGCAAGTCAGCACGGAATATTACACAGCACTGAATAAAGCTGCTGCCGAGAGCGGTCTAGTAGATATAATAGATGTTGAATTATTTAATGATGAGCAGGATGTAAAGCTATTGGTCGAAGCTGCTCATACTCATAATGTATCTGTCATTATTTCAAATCATGATTTTCATGGAACACCTCCTAAAGAGGAGATCATCTCGCGGTTATGCAAGGCGCAGGAGCTTGGCGGGGATTTGCCCAAAATTGCAGTTATGCCCCAAGATGCAGGCGATGTGCTAACTTTGCTGGAAGCTACACACATCATGAAGGAAAAATATGCAGACCGTCCGATTATAACGATGTCTATGGCGGGAGCCGGGGTGATCAGCCGTTTAGCTGGTGAAATTTTCGGTTCAGCGCTTACCTTCGGAGCTGCACATAAACCTTCTGCACCTGGACAGGTAGCTGTGGTTGAGCTTCGAAATACATTGTCGCTGTTGCACCGCAGTCTGTGATTTCTGCTGATTGATATTGCCGCAAAAAAAGGCGTCCGGATTATCCGGATGCCTTTTTCTATTTTAAAGTATTGTTCGTGCGCTTACGCATTTTTTCCCGTATATACATGTACGGCATCTCTTAGAAACGCAGCGAGTCCAGGGTGGCGCTTGTCATAGTATTCGGTAAAACGTTCATCATCAACATACAATTGTGCAACACCAGCATGAGCTTCTTTGGAATAGGAATTCCAGTAGAAGGAGAGCCACTCACGGTGTAGGTCAGCACTTTTTTGCGCCAATATACTGGCAGGATCTCCATGCTCCATCGCTTGCAAGAGCGTTTCGAACATCTCTTCCTCAAGCTGTTGTATAGCTGCATATTGTTCTTCTGTCATCCCTTTAAGCTTTTGGTTGGATTGATTAATGGTGTCATCTCCGTATTTCTCCCTTATTTCTTGGCCATATTTCTTTTCGTTATCATCTACCAGCTTTTGCTTAAAGCCTTCGAATTTTTCAGTATCACTCATGGTAATTCTCCCTTCTTTTTGAGCCAGCGTCTTTTCGACGTTAGCGATTAATAGATCTAATTGCTGTCTTTTTTCCAGTAGCTTGTCATGATGCTCCCGCAGCGCTTTGGCTCCGTCGAATGAGGGCTCTGTCATAATAGCCTTGATACGTTCCAGACTTAAGCCAAGCTCCCGATAAAACAAAATTTGCTGTAGTAGATCTACTTCGGTACGGCCATAGATACGATACCCTGAAGAGTTGATTCTCGCCGGCTTAAGAATGCCAAACTCATCGTAGTAGCGCAGGGTCCGTGTGCTGATTCCAGCTAACTCTGCGAGCTTCTGCACTGTGTATTCCGTAGTATCACCTCCTACAATTCAAATGTACACCTTTACGTAACGTGAAGGTCAAATGGTTTTTTTAGCATATCCAAAACAGCGGCAGCTACCCTCTGAATGATCATGGGGAAGTCTGCCGCTACTATGAATAAGTCTATAATGTTGAGCTTTGCTGCTGCCTGAATTTATTTATGGCCCATTTGTGCTGTGAAATAATTGTGCAATTCCTCCAGCTTGCGAGGGTCCGCAAGGGTTGCTTTGTCTGAGAAGTAGTGTTCCACGACAAGGTCCCAGGTAGGTACAATTTTTTGTGAGGTCATAGCCTTAATGGCTACCTTAACTGTTTTGCGTTCTTTGGCATTGGAGAAGGTATCTACGTAATGCTGTGAACGCTCAAAATCCAGATCCTTAAATACGGCGCGGAAGATCTCTGACGTCATCCGTGCATCATCCAGCGCCCGGTGTGCGGATCCAGTAGGCTCAAGCTCAAACAATGCCATCGCGCTTTCCACGCTGACATCATTGCTAAGGCCACGCGCACGCAGAACTCCTTTGAGCAAATCGAAATACGTGGCGGACATCCAGTAGGATTCGTCCATCTTGTGCATGCGCACATCCTGAATGATTCGCTTCATGTCTTCGCCACCCCAGGTAAGCAGCAGAACTCCGTCTGTACTTAGATCAAGCCACTCTCTAAAAGCAGTGATGACTTTGGGGAAGCGGGCGGCAATGTCAATTTCCTCTTGAGGGATACCCGTTTTTTTCTTAATAAAGGAATTCAGGGTGGAGAAATATATAGGTTTGATCAAGGAAGAAAATTCATCCTTATACTGCAATGAAGAGTCTAACCGGACGGCTCCAATCTCAATGACCTCCATAGGGTGCTCGCTGGCAAACTTACGGCCGTTGAATTCGATGTCCAGAATAATATAATCCACAGGTACTTGCCTCCGTTTCCATGACTGACGCTGTAGTGCTTAATACGTCGACTTCTCTATTTTAACAAAAAAAGTGATGTAATGGGGAATATGGAGACAAGCTAATATTTGCACAAAAAAATGAACCAGCACAACATTTGTGCACTGGTTCATTTAATCAGTATTTAAATTTAATCCTATAAAAGATTAATGTCCTGAATCGGCAGCAGGTTCAGGCATATGAATCGGCTGTTCATTTATAACAGATCCGTCATCAAGACGAAGCCAGGTATTGAAGTCTTGGGTGCCTTTGACCAGTTCTATGACGCGTGCTCCCCGCATAAAGCCTTCTTTTCCATAAGTATTGTAGCCGGTAGCACGGCCATAAGAAAGACGTATGCCATACAGGTTGCCGCTAAAATCGTTGATATGGTCATGTCCGCAGAAGGTGCCAAGCACATCACCCATTTCCAGCAAAGCCGAGAATAAGCCCGAGTTCACCTCAGGTGAGCATACACGCTCAAACTTATGCCCATGACAGACTTGTGTAGACCAGACATCCCGATATTCAGGAATTGGGATATGGAAGAAAGCCAAGGCAGGCAGCCTGTTCTCAGCACTCTTCGGATTCAACCGCGCAGATTCAGCCGTCAGCCAGTTGATCTGATTCCGCCCAATCCAATTGTAGCCCGGGATATCCTCATACTCGGAGTAGCCGCCAGAATCCAGAAAATACAAAATAGCGGCCGAGTGGTCTTCCTGATCTTTAATTTCAAGAGTGTAATTGCCCGAGCCTTCCAGCTCTTCTGGGCCGGCTTCGGTCAGGCAGTGGGGATGTTCCAGAGCAATTTGCATCAGTTCACTCTTTGAAATCAGAGTTTCTGTGTCATGGTTACCAAATACAAAGGTCCAAGGGATGCCGGATCTCTCCACGGCAGCGACAGCCTCACGAAAAGCTTGTGCGGGGTGCTCGCATGCTTTGTTTCCCGGCGATACAGGACCCGTGTAAATAAGATCTCCCGTGAAAACTACAAGATCAGGTTGTTCCGCATCCAGAATGCGTTCCATCAGTGCCTCGGTAAGCTGATCCTCAGCTCTTCCATCCATCCAGTGCAGATCGGTAAATTGTACGATTTTAAAAGTGCCATCTTGCTGAAATGATAAACTGTGTCTCATTAGAATAATCTCCCTTACTATCGAATATTGAATAGCAAGCTGTGGAGGCGCCAACCACTCATTGCGCTAAGAGGGCGTTGAGGGATGACGTCGTTAGAAGCATAGCTATACGCAGGTCAGCCGATCCAGATCCGCTGAGTGCAATGATCTCCAGAGTTTCTACCGATCATAATATCATATTCTCCAGGCTCGAAGACCAACTGATCGTCTTTCCCGTAGAACATTAACATTTCTCTGGTGATTTCGAAAGAAACCACCTGTTTCTCATGCGGTGCGAGTGTTATCTGCTGGAAACCTTTCAGTTCCTTGACCGGGCGCACGACACTTGCGCTGACGTCGTGGATGTAGAGCTGAACGGTTTCCTTGCCGGCGATGTCCGAAGTATTCTCTACTTCAATGGAGGCAACCACCCGATCCGCAGCTTCAACATTGAAGCTGTTGTAAGCAAACTTGGAATAGCTCAGGCCATAACCAAAACAGAACAGCGGGTCATTCGGGCAGTCCAGATAACGGGTCACGTAACGCACATTAGGATACTTAGAATCATAAGGTCGTCCCGTTTGATACGCATTGTAATAGACCGGAATTTGCCCAACCGAGTAGGGGAAGCTCATCGATAAACGTCCGGAAGGATTATAATCTCCGAACAGCACATCGGCCAGTGAATTTCCTGACTCTGTACCCAGAAACCAAGCCTGCAGCAGAGCGTCGCTGGCATCAAGAACGGGTTTCAGCTCCAGTGGTCTGCCGCTGAATACAATGGTGATGATCTTTTTTCCGGTATCCTTCAGACGCCAGATCAGCTTCTCCTGATTGGCCGATAGGCGGAGATTGGATTTGCTTCCGCCTTCCCCGGTATCCTGCTGATTCTCACCGACAGCGGCGAGAATTACATCACAATCCTTCAGCGCTTGGTAGGCATCCTCAATTTCATCCTCCACATCAAAAACACCCTCAAGCATGCTTCCCAGCTCACCAGTCATGGCCGTGAAAATATTTTCGGCAGATGTTTTTTGCGAAATGCCGGTGTAGAGTGATACAGCCGGATCTTTTTCTGTCCCGGCCCAACCGCCCAGTACATGAATGGAGGTGGCGAAAGGACCAGCCAGACCAATCTTCATGCCACGTTTAAGGGGCAAAGCATCATTGTCGTTTTTGAGCAGTACAACTGAGCTAGCTCCAAGCTCCCGTGCAGCCTGCAGATGCTCCGCGCTAGGTTTCGGAGCCTCATCCACCAGCGGATCTGCATCCTTAAATGGATTATCGAACAAGCCAAGCGCGTCCTTGAGCTCAAGCACCCGGATAACGGCTTCATCGATCAAGGCGATATCAAGCTTTCCTTCCTCGACCAGAGCAGCGCCGTGGTTTAGATAGTGAGTGGACATCATTTCAATATCCAGCCCAGCAGCCAGACTTTTCTCCGCTGCCTCACGGCCATCTATCGCGGCGCCATGGGGAATCAGCTCATTAACGGAATTGAAATCGGCGATGGTAACGCCGTTGAAGCCCCATTCTTCCCGTAAAATCCCGCGAAGAAGCTCGGAATTACCACTTGCCGGGATACGGTCAATGGTATTAAATGCGGCCATCACCATGGCCACACCAGCATCTACGGCAGCCTTATAGGCTGGCAGGTAGAACTCACGCAATACGCCAGAGGACATATCCACCGTGTTGTATTCCCGTCCGCCTTCGGGAGCACCGTAACCAGCGAAATGCTTCACACAGGCAGCGATGCGTCCTTTTTCTTTTAGGTCTTTGCCCTGATAACCCCGCACCATACTTTCGGTGACACGGGCATTCAGATAGGGATCCTCACCAGATGTCTCCATGACGCGTCCCCAGCGCGGGTCGCGTACGAGATCAGTCATGGGCGAGAAGGTGACGTGAATGCCGGCAGCCGCACTCTCCTTGGCGGCGATTTCAGCAAACCTTTCACAGGCTTCAAGGTCAAAGCTGCTGCCCATGGCCAGCGGAATCGGGAGGATGGTCCGGTAGCCGTGAATGACATCCGCCATGAAGAGCAGAGGAATCTTTTGTCTGCTGGTTTGCAAATGCCGGGTCTGCTGCTCGATTACATTCCGGGCTCCAATACCGTTAAGAACACTTCCGATACTCTCCATTACCTGCGGCTTAATGTTCAGTTCCTTAAATGGTCCGGTTAAATCCACGGTATCGTCCAAACCCCAATAGTGAGGACCTAGCTGGGTTAATTGGGCCAGCTTTTCGTCCAGGGTCATATCGTTCACAAGATCTTGGATAAACGTTTTAGTCATGGTTAACTCCTTCCTCGTGAGCGCATTGAAAGTTAGTTTGTTAAATAGATGTGTACTTCCCCGCCGGGCAGCGCAAGCTTGATTTTATTGGCAAAACTTACGTTATAAAGGCGATAAGGATGGGAGTGAACCGTTAACTCTCCTGGCACGCAGCTCCGAGATGCGGAATGGGCCTGAGCTATATTCAGGTTCATTTGTTGTGAAAATCATAGCAGTTCTCTCTTCGGATACAGGATGAGGCATGAATTAAATCAGAAGAGGATTGCATCATTAAGATGTTACATATGGAGACTGACATGTCTATGAAAGAAAAGTATAAAAACGTTTCCACAAACGATACACCTCGATATTAGTCTGAACACCAAAAAAAGTCAATCGCCTTTGGAAAAACAGCTAATTTATATTTTTTTACGTGAAATGTGTAACTTTAGTACTTGTAATTCGAAAATAAAATAAATTGACAGCGCATACATTTTGGGAGTATGCTTCTCACACAGAGAGTTTTACAGAAACACTGGAAACGTTTCTACAACACTCGATACACTTTTTTTTGAAGGTTGGGCAAACTGTTTTTATTCTGGCTGCTGGACAAGAAAGGAAGGTAATTTATGCATGTGACTGAATGCATCTTTCAAATTGGAGGTGGGCACTTTGGCGAGACTGAAGCTTGTGGGTGGAAACATTGTTCGGGAAGTCATTAAGAACAAAGTTCTTTTTCTAATGTTGCTGCCTGTAATCGTATATTTCGTTATCTTTCACTATGCTGTAATGCCTGGAGCTTACGTCGCATTTGTAGATTACAAGCTCAATAAGGGGATTTTTGGAAGTAACTTTATCGGACTTAAGAACTTTGAGTTTCTGGTTCAAAATGGGGATCTATGGAATATTACCAAGAATACGCTGCTCTATAATATCGTCTTTCTAGCATTAGGTAATATCATTCAAATAGTATTTGCCATTATGTTGTCTGAGATCTCAGGCAAGTGGTTCAAAAAAATATCACAATCCGTTATCCTGTTACCGAATTTCATCTCCATGGTTATCGTCGGTGTGTTTGCCTACAATATATTCAATTTCAATTCCGGGTTTATCAATACGATGTTAACTGGAATGGGGCTAGACCGTTACGAGTTCTATTCCGATCCGGGCATCTGGAAATATATTATTGTGGCTTTCAAGATCTGGGCGGGTACCGGATATGGAATGATTGTTTATCTGGCAACGATCACAGGGATTAATCATGATCTGTACGAGGCTGCTTATATGGATGGAGCGACTACCTGGCAGCGAATCCGTTATATGACCTTGCCGATTCTGAAGCCAACCTTTATTCTGCTTCTACTGTTCGGTATGGGTGGAATTCTCAAGGGATCCTTTGACCTTTTCTATAATCTGATCGGTACGAACTCTGTACTGTATCCGCAGACAGATATCATCGATACCTATGTCTTCCGTTCACTGGTGGGACAATTCAACTTCTCTATGGGTGCCGCAGTGGGCTTCTACCAATCCTTATTCGGTCTGATCCTGGTGCTTGTAGTTAACTTTATTGTACGCAAGGTAGAACCGGACAGCGCTTTGTTCTAAGACTAGACACGAAACAGGGGTGATAAATATGGAAAAGAGTACAATCAAACAGGATTCCGGAAGCATTCTCATAAAAGCAGTCAGTTATATCTGTATCGCTATCTTTGCGCTATTCTGTTTATTTCCCTTCGCGTTGATGATCTCCTCATCGTTCATGAACGAGCAGGAAATTGTTCGTGAAGGTTACAAGCTGCTGCCGAAGGCATTTTCCTTTAAGGCTTACGAGATGCTATTCAACAACTCTACTCAGCTGGTGAATGCTTATCAGGTAACTATCTTCATTACCGTAGTGGGTACGGTACTCGGACTGTTTATGATGTCGATGGCCGGATTCGTGCTCAACCGTAAGGATTTCAAGTACCGCAACTTCTTTTCCTTCTTGATTTACTTTACAACACTATTCAGTGGCGGCTTGATTCCGACATACATCCTGATGGTTAAGCACCTGCATATGAAGGACAGCTTATTCGCCATGATTCTTCCGGGTGTAGTTGGTGCATGGTCCATCTTCCTGATGCGTAATTTCATGAAGGCGATTCCGGATTCCTTATATGAATCCGCTACCATTGACGGTGCTGGCGACTTTCGCATCTATTGGCGGATATTTATTCCGCTGGCGGTTCCATCCTTGGCTACTATTGGGCTTTTCTCAGCACTAGGCTTTTGGAATGAGTGGTATAACGGGATGTTGTATATTGACAGTCCGACGAAATATCCGCTCCAATACTTTTTGCAGCGAATGGTCAATCAGACGAACTTAGGAGCGCTAATCAACTCGGGAGCGGTCATCAATACTGCTGATCTTCCGACGCAATCCATCAAGATGGCTACAGCTGTGCTGGCCACTGGACCGATTATTCTCCTGTATCCATTTGTACAGCGTTATTTCGTAACAGGCCTCACCATCGGGGCAGTAAAGGGTTAATGGACGCAATCTTCTTTTCGAAGAGCGTTTATTATAAATGAAAGTTTCATAAATAGAAGAGAAAAGGGAGGCTTACCTAAATGAAAGGTAAAAAGATCGCGTCTTCTTTAATTGCTGTCCTCATGCTTACTGGAGCACTGACAGCCTGCACATCCAAGAACAACAATGAGCCGAGTAATGATCCGGCAGCCACGAAAGCTCCAGAGGCTTCAGCCAATGCAGGCGGAGTGGATACTTCCAAGGAAGCTAAGCTGGTGTACTACCTGTGGGGCAGCGAAGGAGTTAAAAATAAAGAAATCCTCGCTGAGATTAACAAGAAGCTCAAGGCTGACCTAAACGCTACGATTGAAGTGAAGTATATTGACTGGCCGGATATCGCTACTAAGTACCCGCTGCTATTTGCTTCAGGCGAAGAATTTGATATGTCGCATGCATCTCCCGGAGCTCCGGTATCTTATTTCACATTGGCTAGTGAAGGCGCTCTAGTGGACCTTACAGATATGCTGGATAAAGTTGCTCCTAAGCTGAAAGCGGAAATCCCGGAAAGTGTGTGGGAAAATACAAAATACAAAGGCAAAATTTATGGTGTACCAAGTCTTTATAGCGAATACACACCTGCCGGTTATGCCTATCGTTCTGACTTGCTGAAAAAATATGGAATGGACAAAATCACTTCCATTGATGATATGGTTAAATACATGGATAATGTGGTTGCTAATGAGTCCTTCCCACCAATTAACGGCAAGGCAGAAGATGCAGCCAATATGTTCAGAATGCTCGTAGATACTACAGGGATGTGGCTTAACGCTCCTGGTATATCTTTGAATGAGCTGAATCTTGTGACTAAAAGTCCAGAGGACTACAAGACTGTCTTCCATCCAGCCTTCACTCAGGAATTTGAAGATTGGGCTGTGAAGATGCGTGAATGGGCGGATAAGGGCTACTGGAGTAAAGATGTGCTGTCTGCAACCCTAGGCAGCAAGGATAACTTCAGAGCAGCTAACTCCGCAGGTTATTTGACTCATGCTCAGGACTGGATCGGCCAATACGGTGCGGATTTGAAGGCACAACCGGAATCAGATCCTTACTTCTTTACTTTTGCGGAAGCCAATAAGAAGATCAAACGTAAAATGGGCGTTGACAACTCGACTGTAATCAGCACGAACTCAGCTAATCCAGAGCGCGCTCTGATGGTGATTGAGAAGTTCATGACCGATGAAAGCTACTACAACCTCATCCAAAACGGTATTGAAGGCAAACAATATGTGATGGAAAATGGTGTTAAAAAGCAGCCTGCAGGCTTCAACGATAAAACGGACGGCGGAGGTTTCGCTGCTTGGTCACTTCGTAATGACAAATTCGTAGTTCCTACGGATACAGAAAACCCAATCCGTAACTCCTTATTCGCAGAATGGGATAAAGTGGCTATCGATGATCCTTACAATGGCTTCAGCTTTGATCCAACCAATGTTACAACTGAAATTGCTTCGATTTCCAACGTGAATTCACAGCTCGGTATTCAATTGATGCTTGGTAAAACAAGCAAAGATCCAAAAGCAGCTGTTGCGGAGTACCGCGATCAGCTGAAAAAAGCAGGAGTTGACAAG
This sequence comes from Paenibacillus sp. FSL H7-0735, assembly GCF_038008505.1. Taxonomy (NCBI): domain Bacteria; kingdom Bacillati; phylum Bacillota; class Bacilli; order Caryophanales; family Paenibacillaceae; genus Paenibacillus; species Paenibacillus sp. FSL H7-0735. Next base: position 1,021,471 of record NZ_JBBOZH010000001.1, read on the forward strand.
GTCATTGCCGAAGTAGAGAAGCAATTGGCTGCGTTTGTTCCTGTCAACTAAAGAAAGTTAAGGGGTGTAAGGGAGCTATAATTCGATATAGCTCCTTTACCCATAAATGGGGGAGTAAAGTGGATGTAAATATCAAGGATATCGCGCGGATTTCCGGTGTGGGCATCTCGACAGTCTCCAGGGTAATCAACAACAAGGGACCGGTGAGCAAGTCTACACGTGAGAAAGTAATGAGTGTGGTTAAGGAATACAATTATATTCCTAATTCCAACGCGCGGAATTTGAAAACTACACAATCTAAGAACATTGCACTTATGGTCAAGGGGATTACCAATCCTTTTTTCTCTAATATGATCAGAGAAATTGAACGGCAGGTCAATCTGCGGGGCTACCCGTTTCTTATCCAGCAAGTAGAGGATGGGACCGATGAAATCAATGCTGCAATTCAACTGGTGAAGGAGAAAAATCTGTGCGGGATTATCTTCATGGGTGGAACCTATGATCATTCTGAAGAGAAGTTCAAACAGCTGACGGTTCCGTTTGTGCTGACAACGATCACCTCAACGCAGCAGGTGAACCCGCTTATTTTTTCCAGCGTTATTATTAATGAAACGAAGGAAGCCTATAAGGCTACCAATTATTTGATCTCATTAGGTCATACGAATATCGGCTTTTTAGCCAAGTCTCCTTTATTGGATGAAACCACGGGCAACCGGCGGTATTTAGGCTACAAAAAAGCACTCGAAGAGCAGGGTCTGCCCTATGATTCGGGGCTGGTCGAGGATTGTGAATACAGTCCCAGCTCGGGATTTAATGCTGCGCGAAGATTGCTCAACAAGAACAAGGGAATTACAGCTATATTTGCCGCTTCCGACACGATTGCCATCGGTGCTGCCAAAGCGGTGCTTACCGCGGGGTTATCTATCCCTGATGACATTTCGATCATTGGCTTTGACGGGATCGAGATGGCTGAATATTATCATCCTTCTCTTGATACAATCAGCCAGCCGGGTACGGAAATGGCCTTATCCAGTGTAGGTGTTCTGTTTGATCTCATTTCCGGACGGTCAAATCATCAGCATATTGTCTATGATGCGGTATTGCTCAAACGTGGTTCCTGCAAGATGATTAAACCTCGTTAAGATCACACTATAAACTTTTATTGGAGTGGAACCGAAATGCAAGATACACTGAGAATAGGTACGATTGTTCGTGGTGGAGAAGCCGTTAAGGTCATTCCACAAATCGTGGGGCATGGATTTGAATCATTTAATCTGAACTTTTGGCAGACCACCGGCGAAACTGATTTGATCGAAACGGCTGCACGACTGAGGGAGTTAGCTGCTGAACATGATTTTGTCATCTCCTCTGTGGGCATCTATGGAAATCCGCTGAATGGCAGCGGCGACAATGCCGACACATTGGCCAGCTGGGAGCGGCTGATTGATCATGCACATTTATTTGGCACAGATATTATAGGCGGGTTCACCGGCCGATTGCCAGGTTTGTCCATTGATGAGTCGATCCCGAAGTTTACAGAGGTGTTCGGAGAACTGGCGAAGAGAGCGGCAGATCGTGGCCTGCGGATTGCTTTTGAGAATTGCGCTATGGGCGGAAACTGGCAGAGCGGAGAGTGGAACATCGCTCACAATCCTTCGGCCTGGGAGAAGATGTTCAATGCTGTTCCGGCAGATAATCTGGGATTGGAATGGGAGCCTTGCCACCAGCTGATCGCATTGATTGATCCGCTTCCGCAGCTGCGCAAATGGATGGATAAAGTATTCCATGTGCATGGCAAGGATGCGACCATCGCTTGGGACATCGTCAAGGAATACGGTATTCATGGCCCCAAACCTTATGTATGGGATCGGACCCCTGGCTTCGGGGATACCAATTGGGTAGATGTAATCACCGTCCTGCGCCAAGCGGGTTATAAAGGTACGATTGATATCGAAGGCTGGCATGATCCAGTGTATCGTGATGAGCTGGAAATGACCGGCCAGGTGCATGCACTGAATTACTTGAAATATTGCCGTGGTGGCAGCTTTGTGCCTAATCCGGTTTAAATGGTGCCGTATGAAAACAACCCAAAAATGACCTCGAAATCCACAGTGAAGTGGAGGATGAGGTCATTTTTTATAGTTAATCCTGAATTAATCCTGAATCAGATATCCTTGTCCCAGCTGTATTTCTTTGAAGCCAGCCAAATGGCGGGCTTGAAAGCGGATAGGGGTGCTGCCGCCAACCATAATGATATTTTGGATATCGGCGGCCCCTTCTGAAGGCAGGGAAAAGGCTTTGATATAGGCGTACTCTTCGGCAAGTGTCGTATAAATCGCGTTGATAAGCGGGTCGTTTTCACCTTTTCCCATTAGATTCATGAGAATATATCCGCTTGTGTTCAGCTTCGAACGGGTAATACTGAAAAATTCACGGGAGATCAAATGCCTTGGTGTACCAGCGGCAGTAAAGGCATCCAAAATGATGTAATCATATATCAGCGGGTCTTCGTCTTCAAGGATCTGACGTCCATCTCCGATCACTACGTTATCTTGACTGTATCCGAAGCAGCGGCGGCTTAATTCGACTACTTCGCTGTCTAGCTCGGCCACTTTAAATCTTTTCTCCGGAAAATGCCCGGCAATTGTTCCAATCCCATGCCCAATAAGAAAAACATCCTCAAAAGAGGGGAGGTTGAACTCCATGAAGTGAATGATGGCCCGCGGATATTCAAAGAGAATTCGTTGCGGGTCATTAAGATCCATCGCACCTTGAGTGGCATGATTCGAGAACTGCATAACGCGGAAGGAGCCTTTTTCACCATATAGTTCTGTTGTGTCGTAGACGGTTATTTCATGATTTTTGCTATTTCTTTGAAGCTCTGAATGCAAGTGATCAATCTCCTTATACAATACTAATTCGTTTATATTCATTGGGTGTAACCCCGACAACACGTTTAAAAAGCTTGTTGAAGTAGGCAGGATCGCCATATCCAACCTCTGCCCCAATCTCGTGAACCTTCAGGTCCGGAGCATTCTTGAGCAGATGTTTGGCTTTGCGCAGCCGAATTTCCGTGATATAGTCCGTTAGTGTAAGTCCAGTCTCTTGCTTGAACAGCTTGCTTAAATAGCTTGGGGTCAAAAAAACCATATTTGCCAAAGTGTTCAGATCCGCATGCTGATTATAGTTAGAGGATATCCAGCGTTTTATGGTTTCTATGGCTGTGCCGGACATCTCCAGACGATGGGTTCTGATTTCGTTCAGAATGCTTGTGAAGTGGGCGGTAAACATCTCCTCAATGTCGCAAAAGCTCATGCTGGACGCGATTCTGTCATCCAACCTGAGGTCGGGAGCACTTTTATTGCGGGCCTCGAATTCTTGCAGTTCCTTTTGTGCAGTTTCTTCAACCCATCGACAGATTCGGAGAATTTGGTCAGGAGCGGCTTGTTGTGCTTTCAGGACTGAGAATAGGTCATGAACCCATTCTAAGACGCCTGTCACATTCAGAATCTGCAGGTTATGGATCAGCGGTTCTCTAATTGTATTAAAGTGATCCAGGAGGTTTATCTCCGGCTGTTGAATATTCTGAATATTCGCGTAATGCACAGGCTCCGGATTATATATGCCCATGTTGCAGGCTTGTTTAGCATCTAGGTATGCCAGTCTAAGCTTGGATACCTCATTATAACAACCGCTGGTACCTACATGTAGGATCTTTCCGTGTGCAGATATCCGCATAATGTCACCGATATCTTTTAAATCGTTGTCTGACAGCGGCTCAGCAGAATATACAATCCAGACGTAGAGTCCTTTTTGAATCTCCAAGTTGTCGAAGCTCAACGCCTTCTCTTGCCGCAGACTGTCTGCGCAGGAGCAGACGGTTTCTCTGGCGCTCCCTTTGAGGACAAAGACCGAGAAATAAGGCTGGGGCAAGGTAAGGCTGGATAAAAGCAGAGGGGAAGAGGGCTCTTCGATATGCAAGAATGTCAATAAAAGCCCGGAACGGTGGCGTTCTTCCTTGTCGCGCGCGAGCTGTCGTTCTTTGTCTAGCCGATAAAGCAGCTCGAACAGCTGCTCTTTATTAATTGGTTTTAATAAATAGTCTACAGCTGAGCTGCGGATGGCTTCTCGGGCATAATTAAATTCAACAAATCCACTCATTAGAATAGAGTAGATCTGCGGGTGGGTCGCTTTTAACTGTTTAATCAGCTCCAAGCCATTGATTTGCGGCATACGAATATCTGTAATCACAACATCAAGTTGAAGTGTGCTTAACTTATCTAATAGATGTTTTCCGTCGGAGTAGGTGCCGATGACCAGAAATTCGGCGCTTTCTTTACTGATCATTCGGGCCAGTCCTTCGCGGATTAAGATCTCATCATCAACAATCGCAATACGCAGCAATCTGAGCAGCCCCTCTCCTAAATAAATTCATCTTCACTGTATTTAGCGTTAATATCCGCAATGCGCAGGGTAACACGAGTGCCGATTCCAAGCTCACTCTCAACAAGCAGACCAAACGAGCTACCGTAATGCAGGCGAATTCTTTCATTTACATTTCGTAGTCCAATCCCGAACCTTTCATTGTCCGTTCCAGTCTGCAGACTATTGTTTAAGGAACGAAGTGTGGCTTCATCCATACCGATCCCGTCATCTTCTACACAGAATACGGCATCTCCATGCTCGCTCCATGCGGTGATGCTCAAGGTGCCCAGTCCTACCTTTTGATCCAAACCGTGAAAGACAGCATTTTCTACGATCGGTTGAAAGACAAGCTTAATAACAGGAAGATGAAGGAATTCGTCCGGCACTTCGATGTTAAGTCTGAACTTGTCTGGGAATCGGATTTCCAGCAGCTGATAATAATTTCTCACATGATCCAGCTCTTGTCTAATTGTAACAGCCTCTTCGTTTCGGACAATGCTGTAACGCATTTGAAGCCCAAGTAAATAGGTTAGCTTCGCCACACGTGGATCATCATTGCTCTCTGCAAGCATGCGAATGGATTCCAGCGTATTATAAATAAAATGGGGATTGATCTGGTTCTGAAGCGCCCGCATATCAGCCTTTTGCTTCCGTTTCTCCGTGATAGACACTTCTTGTAACAGATCCTTGACCCTTATGATCATCCGATTAAAATGACTGCCCAGCATCCCAATCTCATCATTATATTTGGAATGCTGCCAGACATCCAGATTACCATGCTGCACCCGTTTCATTAAGCGGACCAAGGATTTAAGGGGTTTAGTAAGGGCATGAGAAATTATAGTCGCAACAAAAAGTGCAAAAGCAATAATAATCAGTGTGGTCAAGATAAGCGTATTCCGATTCTTTTGTACAGGGGACAGGATACGTGTTAAAGGTATCGTAACCATAGTGGTCCACCCGGTCTGTTTTGAGACGGTGTACACTACAAGATAAGACTGGCCATTCAAGTCTATTTGAAAATGATCCTGCTGCTGATTTACTTGCTGCAGCAACAGCTTTGTATTCAGAGTTTGTGTTTCGGCAGCCAGATTCGGAACCGCGGAATCTTCACTGGCATAGATCAGATCTCCATTGTTATCTACAATGAACGTGTTTCCTTGCGTAACTGCATTTACGGGATCGATAATGCCCTTAAACAGATTGATGTCTACATCGAAAACGAGAATTCCTATATTCTGCAAAGTGCTTACAGAGTTAATTGTACGCAGAACACTAAAGACCTCTTTATGGACATTCGAGTTGGTGCGGATCGTATGTCTGCCCTGAATGACAGGCGCTGCTCCGGCATCTTCACTCATGGTTCTCCATTTGGCTAATCGTTCCTCTGGATACAGTTCATTTATTCCAGCGTCTTTATCATAAAAGACAGAGCCGTACTGATCCACCAAATACACGGCAATGATCTCTTCCTTAGTATGATTCAAATAGCTAAGGAACATCGCCATGCCCGTATTTTTTTCCCAGTCGGTATTTTGCTGTGTCAGGTAGACTTGCACATCGGTGTTATACAGCGGCAGGGCCGTATACCTTTTGAGGTCGGCAATATATCGGTCAATGGTATCTGAAGCATTCGATGTCATTTGACCCGCACCGTCAGTCGCATTCACAAGAACCGAGTTGAACATGGAGCGGGACGATAGATAACTTACATAAGTGATCGGCATAGAGATCAGAAAGACAAAGATAACGATCAGCTTGCGCTCCATCGGTAGATTGGCAAGGAACAACCACATTTTGCGTAAAGTTAACCGGATGTATGATAGCATTTGCGTTGTTCCTTTCCTGTAATAAGCTACCTACCTTATTTGACCGCTCCACTGGTTACGCCTTCAAAGATGTAACGCTGCAGGAAGAAATATAGAATTACTGTTGGCAGCAGGATAAGCAGAATAGCCGCACAGATTAAATTCCATTCCCCCGAATTGACCCCTTGAAAACGCATTAGGATCGTCGTAACTACACCAAGGCTTTGTTTCGGCATGTAGAGATAAGGGATGTACATGTCATTGTAAATACTAATGGTTTTCAAAATAATCAAAGTAGCCGTAGCTGGTGTAAGTAAAGGGAAAATAATCGACCGATAGATTCTGAAAAGAGAGGCACCTTCTACCATCGCACTTTCATCGAGATCCACGGGAATATTACGGATAAATTGCAGATATAAAATAATTTGAATTACATCCGCTCCAATATAAAGCACGATCGGGGCGCCGAGTGTATTGTAAAGCCCCATACTTTTGATGATACCAAAAGTCGCCACTTGTGTCGTGATACTAGGAATAATGGTGGCTACTAGATATGCACCGAAGACAACGGGTTTCAATTTGAAAGAGAAGCGTCCCAATACAAATGCTACCATAGTGCCGAACAGAATGTTCAGAATTAAAGTAATAGCTATAATGATTAACACATTACCAAATCCGTTAAGTAGACCCCCACGCTGGAAGACGGCAGTGAAATTATCGAAATTCAAAAAGCTTTTTGGCAGTGCCATGGAGCTGCTGCTGTTAAATTCGTCAGTGGATTTAAAGGCATTGACGATGACCACATACGGAGGGAAGAGCACGACGAATACGCCGATAATTAGCGAAAAGTATTTAATGATATCTGTAAAACGAAACTTAGAGTGTGTCATAGCTACTTATCTCCTCCCCGGCTAAGAACAAGTTGTTGTATGAGCAGTACGATGACGACAAAGAAGAGTAGGATTATACTCATTGCAGATGCAAGGCCGTAGTTGTTAAATGCAAATGCGGTATCGACAACCCGTTGTACATAAGTTTGGCTGGCCCCTGCAGGACCACCTTTGGTCAACACGAAGGGGAGATCGAATACTTCCAGTGCCCCTGTAACGGTAAGAAATAAATTAAGCTGAATAACAGCCTTCATATTGGGCAAAGTGATTCTCCACAGCGTTTGAAAGGAGCCGGCACCATCGATCTTAGAAGCTTCATAAATGTCACGTGGAATGGCCTGCAAGGATGCGATATAAATGACCATGTTGTAGCCCATGAAACGCCAAAATCCTGTGGATGCAAGGGAGTAGTTGACTAGTCCTTCTGTTCCAAGCCAACTGGTCTGTCCGAGGCCGGTCAGGCCAATGCTATTTAGGAGCATATTCAATGAACCGTTAGTAGTGTCAAAGACATAACCGAACATAAAGGCTACAGCGACTCCGTTCATGATATAGGGAAGGAAAAGTAAGATGCGGAATGCATTTTTCCCTTTTAGTCTACTATTCAGCACAACCGCAAAATAAATAGCAACGATATTCTGGAGAATTCCCATTGCAAAATAAGCAAAGTTATGTGTGAAAACCTTGAAGATATCAGGATTGGAGAAGACCTCGCGGTAGTTATCTAGGCCAACCCAAGGTTTTTCGGGACTATAGCCATCCCAATTTGTAAAGCTGTAATAGATCAGTTTAAGTGCCGGATAATACGTGAATGTTGCAAGCAGCAACAATGGAATCGTGAGGAAGGATACAATGATTATAGTCTTCTGTTTGTTATAGGAAAGTGTTCCGAACATCGCTAGCCCTTCTTTCATAAAAGCGTGGTATGGAAAGGCAAAATGGATTATCCGTAAAGGCAATAATCCATTTTGCGCCGTTCTGTACTTCTAATCACAAGCTCAAATTAATAGCCGAGGTCCTTCTTGGCTTTAGCCCAAGCTTTATTCCACTTGTCTAATACAGTTTGTGGATCCTTGGCAAGCACGAATTCCTGTACTACAGCAGGAAGATCCAGTTGTGCCTTGTTACCGATCTCTGTAACCTTCGCATCGTCAACAGTTCCTTCTACCAGTTCTACTCCGGTAGCTTGGAATTCTTTCAGCTGAGTCAGATTGGATTCCTTGCCTTTTAATGGAGAGATAAAGCCAGCGAAATCCTCATAGCCCGAATCCTCAATCATCCATTTTACGAAGGCTTTAGCTGCCTCTAAATTTTTGCTGTTTTTGGCAACGGCATAGAAGAAGTCGGGGCTTAGGGTAGCAGATGGTTTACCCGAATTGTCATAAGGGAATGGGAAGAAGCCGACATTGTCTGAAGCAGCGCCTGCTCCGATGACTTGGTTAATAACCCAGTTGCCAAGATAATACATGGCGAACTTGCCGGAAGCGATGTCCTTTTTCGATTGTTCCCAGTTGGTGGAGTTGATGTCTTTTTCCAGATAACCTTTTTCGTTGAGCTCACTAAGCAGGCTAAAGGCTTTACCGTAACCGTTGTCCATAGTGAATGGTGTTTCAGAGTTCAGCTTAGCATTAGGAAAGTCGGGATTGCCTTCAATTAGGCGTGGTGTATCATAAGCCCAAGTACCAAGTGGCCATTTGTCTTTGAAGTTGGAGGACAGTGGAATGACACCTTTTGCTTTCAGCTTCTCGCAGGCAGCCAGGAATTCATCCCAAGTCTTAGGCGTTTCGGTGATGCCGGCATCGGTGAATGCTTTTTTGTTATAAACAATTCCGGAAGTAGAGTTCCCTGTAGTAATTCCGTACAGCTTACCATCAAAGGATTTGAAGTCTTTAAAGGTGATTTGGTCATTCAAACCGAGATCATCCAGTGAAGCAAAGTATTTCGGCAAGTCAGAGTTAGGGATGGAAGGAATAAACATAACATCTGGAAGCTCGCCGCTGGCCATTCTGACTTTAGCCTGTTGGTTATAGTCGGTTTGGGAAGCTTCGAACTCGACTTTAATGTTCGGGTATTTTTCATTAAAGCGCTTTACATATTCGTCATATTCTTTACCGATCATGTCTGTTCTGTTAGTTAGGAAGGTGATTTTGCCGCTGATATCAGCTCCTGCTGCAGGTTCTGCAGTTGCATTCGTGTCACCGCCGGTATTCTCTGTGTTAGTTGCTGCGGGCTTATCAGTTGCGGCAGCACCGTTATTCGTGGTGTTGTCATTATTCGAACCACAGCCAGCAAGCGTTGAAGATAAGACCATAATCATAACAAAGGATAACGAAAATAACTTATTTCTCATAGCTTAATCCCCTTTTCGTTTTTATTGTTAGCGTTTACATGAACATTATAGCTTTATCGAAGCCGTTAATAAATGTATTGTATTATTATTTATTGTCTTTATTTGTTTTGTTTCTGCGTTTATAATTAGCATGTACCTAACAATAAGATAACAAAATACAAAGAATATCAAAAGGGTTCAATGAATTAATTTGAGTCTTATGCTATTTTTGAGAAGTCTATGCTTACCAAACTTAGGCATATGCTTCCGAAGCGAGTTTTGCGCGAAGTCATTCAGAGAAGTCTATGCTTACAAAACTTTTAGGAGGTATTATGAAACATTTGCATATGAATCTTGCGAAGTGGGATTTTAGAGGCTGTGGTGATGAGGAATGGCTTCCGGCGACTGTGCCAGGTACAGTTCATACGGATTTACTAAAGAACGGAAAAATTTCAGACCCCTTTTATGGAACAAATGAACATGATCTACAGTGGATCGATAAGAAGGACTGGGAATATCAAACCTCGCTGCAGTTGGGGGAAGAGTGGCAGGAGCTTGCTTGTACGGAGTTAGTTTTTGAGGGACTGGATACTTATGCAGATGTGTACGTGAATAATGTACATGTGCTCGCTGCTGATAATATGTTTCTGGCATGGAAAGTGGATGTCAAAGAGCAGCTGAAGACTGGAGAAAATAATATACGGGTGAAGTTCCGCTCTGTGGTTAAGGAAGATTTACCGAAATTAGCGAAGCTGGGTTATGCGCTGCCTGCCTCGAATGATCAATCCGAGCTTGGGGGATTAGATGAACAACGGATTAGTATTTTTGCGCGCAAAGCACCTTATCATTACGGCTGGGATTGGGGCCCGCGTTTTTTGACCAGTGGAATCTGGCGTGCAGCATCTCTGGTGGGACGTGACACCGTTCAAATTACTGACCTCTATATCCGTCAAAATGTGATTGCTAAGGAAGAAGCTCGCCTGACCGCAATGGTAGAAGTGGATGCTCCTGCTGCTTGGCGGGGAATGCTGCGAATAAGTGCCGATGGTTTGGAGTGGATGCAAGCGGTTACTTTAGAGGAAGGCAAGCAGCAATTAGAGATGAATATTGTTATACCTGAGCCAAAGCTCTGGTGGTGCAGGGGCCTTGGAGAGCCTCATTTATATACTTTCCAAGCGGAATTGCTGCAGGGAACGGAAGTAGAGGTTAGCAAAAGTGTAAAAAACGGACTCCGCAGTATTGAATTGATTCGGGAGCGTGATGCCAAAGGAGCTTCGTTTTCTTTTGCGCTGAATGGAGTTTCCGTCTTCGCCAAAGGTGCCAATCATATTCCAAATGACAGCTTCACCACAGAAGTAACCGAGGAACGGTATCGGCATGAAATTGCCACAGCAGTAGAATCGAACATGAACATGCTGCGCGTTTGGGGCGGCGGTATATATGAAGAAGATATTTTTTATCAGCTCTGTGATGAATACGGACTGCTGGTCTGGCAGGACTTTATGTTCGCTTGCAGTATGTATCCCGGGGACCAGGCGTTCCTTGAGAATGTGAAAAAAGAAGCCGAATACAACGTCAAAAGATTGCGCAATCATCCCTGCATCGCCTTATGGTGTGGCAATAACGAGATTGATTCGGCCTGGTCACAGTTCGAGGAAAATATGGGCTGGGGCTGGAAAGAAAAACTCGGCGCTGAGCAAAGAGCGACAATGTGGGCCGATTATATTAAAATCTTCCACCGTATTCTGCCGGAGGCTGTAGCCGCATTCCATCCAGGTGTGGACTATTGGCCGTCTTCGCCGCTGCGGGAGCTGACTGGCGATATAAATCAGCATGCGACGCGGATTGTGGGCGAAGGGGATGTGCATTACTGGGGTGTGTGGCACGGGATCGAGCCATTTGAGAACTATAATACAAAGGTTGGCCGCTTTATGAGTGAATACGGCTTCCAGTCGTTCCCGGAACTGAAAACCGTAATGAGCTATGCAGAAGAGCAGGATATGGAGCTTACCTCAGAGGTGATGCTGGCACATCAGAAGAATGGTCGCGGTAATCTGCTGATTAAAGAATATATGGATATGTATCTGCCGCAGCCGAAGGACTTCAAAGCCTTTTTATATATGAGTCAAATCCTGCAGGCCGAAGCGATCCGAATCGCGATTGAAAGCCACAGAAGAAATAAACCTTATTGTATGGGCACTTTATACTGGCAGATGAATGATTGCTGGCCGGTGGCTTCTTGGGCGGGGATGGATTATAACGGGCGCTGGAAAGCTCTGCAATATACCGTGCGTTCAAGCTTCCAAGATGTTTTGTTGTCTATCGACGGTACAGACCGTGAGAAGGTAGACGTTCATGTCGTATCTGATTTAAGAACAGCAGTGAGCGCTGAGTTGGTGCTTACTTTGTATCAGTTTAACGGTTCGGTGCTGCGAGAGTGGACACATCCCTTTGAGCTGGGAGCTGATTCTGCTGCTATCGTATTCTCTTCTCCTGTGGCAGACCTGCTAGAAGGTCAAGGGGTGGGTGATGTATTGCTTGGAATTTGCTTGCAGGCGGATGGCCGGGTGATAGATCACAAGCTGCATTATTTTATTCCGGAAAAAGAAATTGCGTTACAGCGCTCAGTAATTACCGTGCTGGAAACTCCAGAGAGTGGCGGATTAAGCTTCACCGTGACCAGTGATGTATTAGCTAGAGGCGTATACCTGACTTCAGAAGACGAAGGAATATTCTCTGACAATTATTTTGACCTTCTCCCAGGTCAGACCAAGACGATAGAGTTCTCACAACGCGGGAACGATGGAAAAGACTGGATTCCTGCCGCACCTAAAGGGCTAAAGGTTCAATCGATGGTTGATTTTGTGAGCGAAGATTTGCTGTAAATCCTAAGGAGAGAAGGACTGGCACATGGGGATTTTAGTTCAGGAAGATAAGGGATTATTCCATTTACAGAGTGCAGGGATGAGTTACATTCTTCAGCTTGTAAATGATTATCCGGCACATGCGTATTGGGGCAAGAAGCTGCGTAGTGACAGCAATTTGGAAGGGCTGTTGAATCTGGGAGGAAATACGGGTCTCGACCGGCTCCCGCAGGAATACCCACAATACGGGACGGGAGATTTCAGAACACCTGCTTATCAAGTTCGGCTCGAAGACGGCACTCGTATTACAGAGCTGAAATACAGCGGGTATCGGGTAGTTGAGGGTAAACCTTCACTGCCGGGTCTACCATCCGTATATGTTGAGTCTGAGCAAGAAGCACAGACGTTGGAGCTTACACTTAAAGATGATTACACCAAGCTGAATGTTATTTTGCGCTATACAGTTTTTGAACATACTAACGTAATCACCCGCTCTGTGGAGTTCACCAATGCGGGGAAAACGCAGCTGAAATTGCAGCGTGCACTGAGTGCTAGTGTCGATTTCTCGTCTGGCGATATGGATATGATCTATTTGGCAGGAGCTTGGTCAAGGGAAAGTAATCTGACTCGTAGACGTCTGGTGCAAGGTGGTACGACCATTGGGAGCCGCAGAGGGATGAGCAGCCACCAGTTAAATCCATTTGCTGCGCTGGTGAAACCTGAAACGGATGAAAATCATGGAGAGGCCTACGGCTTCAGTCTTGTATATAGTGGAGGCTTTGAAGCTGAGGCAGAGGTCGATTCCTTCGGGATGACCCGGTTTACGATGGGACTGAACTCTTTTGATTTCTCCTGGCTGCTGGAGCCGGGCGAACAATTCCAGACCCCTGAGGTAGTGATGGTGTATTCTTCTGAGGGGATCGGGGAAATGTCGAGAACCTATCATCGTTTGTACCGGACCCGTTTATGCAGAGGATTATATAGAGATAAGGAACGGCCCATTCTGGTCAACAATTGGGAAGCTACCTATTTCAACTTCGATGCGGATAAATTGGAGTCGATTGCGGCGGAAGGAGCCAAGCTCGGGATAGAGCTATTCGTGCTGGACGATGGCTGGTTTGGCAAAAGAGACGCTGACAACTCCTCTCTCGGAGACTGGGTGGAGGATCTGCGCAAGCTTCCGGGCGGACTGTCTGATGTGGCGCAGCGCGTGAACAATCTAGGCTTGCAGTTCGGCCTTTGGTTCGAGCCGGAGATGATCTCGCCGGACAGCGAGCTCTATCGTAAGCATCCCGACTGGTGTCTGCATGTGCCGGGACGCCGCCGCAGCGAAGCTCGCTGGCAATTGGTGCTGGACTATACTCGGGAGGATGTGCGCCAGTACATTTATGAGTCACTGTCCCGGATTTTCTCGACCGTGCCCATTAGTTATGTGAAATGGGATATGAACCGTTGTTTAACGGAGATTGGCTCTGCAGAGTTACCTTCTGAACGCCAAGGGGAAACCGCACATCGTTATGTGCTTGGTCTGTATGAGCTATTGGAGCAAATAACTTCAGAATTTCCACATATCCTGTTCGAGAGCTGCTGTAGTGGTGGTGGCCGCTTCGACCCAGGCATGCTGCATTACATGCCGCAGACCTGGACCAGTGATGATACCGATGCTGTGGAACGACTGAAGATTCAGTATGGAACAAGTCTGGTGTATCCGGTTAGTTCGATAGGCGCGCATGTGTCTGCCGTGCCGAATCATCAGGTAGGACGGATCACCCCGCTGTCCTTCCGTGGAGATGTAGCTATGTCCGGTAATTTCGGTTATGAGCTGGATCTTACGAAGTTTACAGACGAAGAGAAGGAACTTGTGAAGGAACAGGTTGCGAACTATAAGCAAATCCGCAGTCTTGTGCAGCAGGGGAATCTGTACCGTCTGCAAAGCCCGTTTGAGGGCAATGAGACAGCCTGGATGTTCGTGTCCGATGATCAGCGTGAGGCATTAGTTTATTACTTCCGGGTAATGGCTGTGCCACACCCGCCCCGCCGTAGCCTGAAGCTGAATGGTTTGAATCCGGAGCTGGATTATATTCTGGAGGTGAGTGGTGAGGTTTACGGTGGTGATCGGCTAATGCAGGCTGGACTGGCTCTGCCGGATATCCAGCAGGATTTTGTTAGCGGATGTTATAAATTGAAGGTGCAGGATTAGAATTCATTAGATAAACAGAAAGCAAACCCCGAGCAAACACGAGCAAGCCATGAGTAAGCTACGAGCAAGCCATGAGCAAACTACGAGCAAGCCATGAGCAAGCTACGAGCAAGCCACCAGCAAGCCATGAGCAAGCTACGAGTAAGACATGAGCAAGCTACGAGTAAGACATGAGCAAGCTACGAGCAAGCCATGAGCAAACACGAGCAAGCCATGAGTAAGCTGCGAGCAAGCCATGAGCAAACACGAGCAAGCCACCAGCAAGCCATGAGCCTAGCTCGTGGTTTGCTTTTTTTGTTGGCAATGACGAATTTGAACCAGCTGAAGCTGCGGATGGCAAGGCAGCCTTGACCGTCTCCGCCTATACACATATATTCCTTATGTTATGACATCCTGTGCAACTACCTTGCGTAAGACGCTGTAGCTTTTTTACCTGTTCATATTCCGTTCATATTAAGGTCATAGAGAGTACATCTTTATTGGTTAATCTTAGATTAGCAGTTAGTTATGGCAGTCCAATACACAGGTGATGACAGGAGAAGATACGATTGAAAATAAAAGAAGTAATGAAAATGAAGGCGGGCACGAGAACAAGTAAAATACTAAACATACTACTTAAAGTAATAGGAGCAATAATTATCGCAATCCTGCTTTTTCTCGCCATTGTTTATACAGTTAATCTGATCAGCAACAAATCGGAACAGAGTAAAATAGAGCCCTATGGTCAGTTAGTACCTGTTGATGGGAAAAATATGAATGTTTATATTCAAGGAAAAGGTGAAGAAACAGTCGTTCTACTTCCGGGTTATGGCACAACAGCGCCAGCTCTTGATTTTAAATCATTAATAGATGAGCTGTCACCGTTTTACAAAGTCGTCATGATTGAGCCTTTTGGGTATGGATTAAGTGATCTGACCAAAAAGGAGCGCAGCACAGAGAATATTGTAAGTGAAATTCATGAGGCTTTACAGGCTCTTAATATTGACCGTTATATTCTAATGGGCCACTCCATTTCAGGCATTTATGGACTAGATTATGTTAACGAGTATGAAAATGAAGTGAGTGCATTTGTCGGGCTTGATAGTAGTGTTCCATCGATAAGCGAGAGGAAAATCGAAGCTTCGGAATTAAAAACTATAAATCTGCTCAAAAAATCAGGTCTAATCAGATTGCAAATGAAATTCAGTGCTGACCCAATTGCTGAACTACCATTTGATGATAAAACAAAAGAACAAATGAGATTGATCAATCGCAAAAACATATTTAATCCCACCCAATTAAATGAAGCTGGAATGATGTATTCTAATTTTAAATCAGCTGAAAGTTTAACATTTCCTAAAAATCTTCCTCTTATTTTCTTTATACAAGCGAATCAACCAGCAACGGATAGATGGATACCAGAGCATGAAAAGCAAATCAAGGACTCTGTACATGGAAAAATAGTGAAGTTTGAAGAGGGACATTATTTATATCGCACTAAAGCAAAAGAAATCGTAGAAGACTTTCAGGCATTTATGAAAGAAATAAAATAAGTTTGCCGTCGAGCCGAGCGGATTTCAGGATTTCCTCTGATTTTCGTTCGGTTTTTTATTAGTCCGTAAGATATGGGGGAGTGCCACCAGTTAACGATGCTCCATCAATAGGGTTTGGTCTGGGATAAGAATGAGAAGGTGCTGACTGCATATAATGGAGAATTTCCTTGGTTGCTGCTAGGTTCCTAGGTACCCTGCTTCGAATCGGACTCAGGAGTCCTTATTTGCTAGAAAAGAGGTAATTGAGGCTACTTTCGGACCCCAGCGATGCTATTGGCTAATTATCGCAACCGCATGGGGTGTTTTGGAGTAAATAGCTGCACCTGAGTCCGATACCATCTCAAATGTGCGTTTTTTTCGCAAATAGCGTCTGTGCGGTCCGTAAGTAAATAGGGGGTAGGGGTGGTATGAGAGAGTATGAGAAAGTATGAAAAAGTATGAGCAAGTATGAGCAAGTATGAGAAAGTATGAGGGAGTATGAGGAGGCACCAACAGTTAACGATGCTCCAATCATTATGGTTTGGTCTGGGTTAAGAACGAGAAGGCGCCGATTACATTTAATGGAGAGTTCCCTTGGTTGCTGCTAGGTTCCTAGGTACCCTGCTTCGGATCGGACTGAGGAGTCCTTATTTGCTGAAAAAGAGGCAATTGAGGTTACTTTCGGACTCCAGCGACGCTATTGACTAATTATCGCAACCGCATGGGGTGTTTTGGAGTAAATAGCTGCACCTGAGTCCGATAGCTTCCCCAAAAAGCGTTTTTTTCGCAAATAGTGGCTATACGGTCCGTAAGTAAATAGGTGAGTATGACCAGTAGCGCGTGATCAACTAATCGAATGGGTGAGTACGACCAGTGGCGCGTGACCAACTAATCGAATGGGTGAGTACAACCAGTGCGCGCTGACCAACTAATCGAATAGGTGAGTACGACCAGTGGCACACTGACCAACTAATCAAATGATGCTTCCCAATGATCGCCGGCTGACTCGCTAATTATCCGTAGTTTCCAGTAATCTATGGTGAGCCCCAGCTTCCACAACCTCCATAAATCCCACAATGAGCACCACGGTAGCCTTTTTAAGCTAGAGCATGTCCTATTTCTCTATAATCCACATTGACTTGGGTTTGTCACACCCCTATGATGATTATTAATATAAAATATATGACACGAAGAGGAGCGAAACATCATGGCTTTGGAGATCGAACGCAAGTTTCTGCTGCCGGAATTTCCGGAGCAGCTGATTCAAAAGGGAGAATTGAAGATTGTTACCCGTCATAATATCGATCAGACATATCTGGCGATAGATGGTGGTCAAGAGCTTCGTGTGCGTAAAATTACGGATCTGGACTCAGGTGAGGTAACCTACACGCATACGTTTAAGGATGGCAAAGGGATCAAACGCGAAGAGATCGAATATTTTATCTCAGAGGGTTTATATAATCAGATGATCGAAGCGGTAAATGCGGTAGCTTTGGTCAAAGAGCGAATTACAGCGGTGTGGAATGGCACAACGGTTGAGATCGACGTATATTCCCAGCTGAAATTGTCCGTACTCGAGGTTGAATTTGAATCTCTGGAGGAAGCGGAAAGCTTTAAAGAGCCGGAATGGTTCGGTAAGGATGTTAGTACAGAACGGCAATACAGCAACAAAACAGTCTGGAGAGAGCTGCAAAATAAGACAAAGAATTAACGGACTTTAGCGCGTAAACGTGGTAGTATATAGGGAAAACAAGCAGAAATAGCTTTATCATCCCTAACTAGCTTAAGGATAACGTTTAGGGTGAAACTTATAGTTAATTATAAGAACTTATAAGTGGTGCAACTATAATAGCCTTATATTTCTGCGAGAAACAGTTGTCATCTCTATAGGACGACAACGTTGTTTCTTCTTATCATATATTCTTGTCATATATTAACGAGGGGTTCAGGAGGATGAGCATGAAGTTTATAAGCACAAGAGGTAATGTGGAACCTAAAGGTTTTATTGATACGGTGTTGATGGGACTTGCGGACGACGGTGGGCTGATGGTTCCATCCGAGATTCCAGTGGTTTCAGCAGCAACATTGGAAGAGTGGAGAAGTCTTAGCTATCAGGAGTTGTTCCTGAAGATTGTTGCCTATTACACCAATGATGAGATTCCTTACGAGGATTTACAGGAAATGGTCAACACCAGTTATGCCAATTTCCGCACACCTGAAGTAACGCCTATACACCAAGTAAATGATTCTTTATATGTACTTGAATTGTTCCATGGGCCTACTTTTGCTTTCAAGGATGTAGCGCTGCAGTTTATGGGTGAGCTGTATTCATATATTTCCAAAAAACAAAACAAAATCATCCACATCCTCGGTGCAACCTCTGGGGACACTGGAGCGGCGGCTATTCAAGGTGTACGCGGCAAAGAAGGCATCAAGATTTGTATTCTGCATCCACACGGCAAGGTAAGTAAAGTGCAGGAGCTGCAGATGACTACGGTGGACGACAGCAATGTACTGAATCTGTCTGTTCATGGTAACTTTGATGATTGCCAGAAGGTGATTAAGGATCTGTTCGCAGATCTGGACTTTAAAGGTCGGTATCATCTGCGTGCAATCAATTCCATTAACTTTGTGCGGATTCTGGCGCAGACTGTTTATTATTTCTATGCATATCTGCATGTTGATGGCAGCAACGAGAAAAAGATTAATATCAGCGTGCCTTCCGGCAACTTCGGTAATATTTTCTCGGGCTATTTGGCTAAGCAAATGGGACTTCCTATTAACAAGCTAATCATTGCTACGAATGAAAATAATATTTTGGAGCGTTTCGTGAATACTGGCGAATACAAACCAGGTAATTTCACAAGCACTTACAGCCCTTCGATGGATATCCAAGTGGCAAGTAATTTCGAACGGTATCTGTATTATCTGGTAGGCGAGGATTCTGAGAAGTTATCCGCGTATATGTCCAAGCTGCAAACCGAAGGCAAGATTACGGTTGAAGGCGAGGCGCTTCAGCAGGTGCAGAAGGATTTTGCAGCGCTGGGTGTGAAGAATGATCAATGCTTGAATACGATCGCTAAGTATCAAAAAGAATATGGCTACCTGCTTGATCCACATACAGCATGTGGAATCGCGGCTTACGAAGCCTTTAATGGCCCGGATGAGATTGGCATTACCTTTGCGACTGCACATCCAGCTAAGTTCGATGAGGCAATTACTTTGATCGATATTAAGCAGGAATTCCCGGCACAGATTAAAGCATTGTTCGAGATGCCACAACATCAAACCGTAGTGGATCATGACAAGGATGAAATCGTGCGTCAGCTGCAAGCTTTTTACGGATTGTAATATCATATACAGTTCTACTTCACAGCACAGCCCCCGTTCTTGGGATAAGAACGGGGGCTGTTTGTGCGTTTATAGTAGCTTCTAACATTAACGTTGCGGCGTACGGGTCTGCTCCCTAGCTTTTTCACAAAAAGCAGCGACCTTGTAAGAGACATAGTACGCCAGCATTTTTTCAGAATCGGTAAAGTCGGTGTCCAGCAGTCTGCTAATAAGATCGAGCTTATATCTGAGTGTATTCCGGTGAATGTACAGCTCGTCTGAGGTAATCTGCATGTTCCGGTTATTTTTGAGATAAACGTAAAAGGTATGATACAGATTGGACTGGTGCACAGTATCGTATTCTTGAAGCTTGAGCAGCTCTGGATGGTAGTAGTTATTATCCTCGTTAAACACAACATCAGCAGAGAGCATCTCATAGAGCTGGATATCTGAGTAGTAAGTCAGCTGCTGCTGCGGGCTGAGAATGGAACCGATCCGAATAGCGTTTCGGGAGTGAAGATAGTGTCTCCCACACTGCGTAAGATTAGTGAATATATTGCTGATGCCAAGCGAGATGCCGGTTTGAGTTAGAAATTCCTGCAGTTGCTTATTTACAAGCTCTTTGGAGAGATTTCCGTCATGGATCATTACAATCTGCCCATCATAATAGGTGGAAGGACTGCCCGGAAAAAGCTGTTGCAAACGTTCTCTTAAATAATCATCATAACGGCCTGAACCCTCATACCAGGTAAGATCGAACAGCAGCACAAGCAGCTGATTCCCGAACTTTAATCCTGCACTCCGCATTCTGTCCTGAATGATCCGGTTGTCCTGAAGCTGTTCCTCTAGCAGTGCGCAGATAAAATCTTCAACTTTTATATTTTTGGCGTTGCGATAGTAGCTGTTTTTGCCCATCTCTTCGGCAAGTATGGTAGCGGTGATGGACAGCAGCTCGTTATCTCTGGCGCGAAAAGGATTTTTGCATCCAAGAAGCAATACATTGCCGATTTGTTTGCCGGCTACTTTTATTTTGGAGATCAGTTTGGAGTTTGACGTTTCCTCGCAGGTTACTTCATAAGATTCATCGCTTTGTTTCCCACGCTGGACACTGTTCATTTTACTCACAGCCGCAATGAAGTCGTAAGAGCAATAACCTTTGCGGATATTATCACTCCATATGTAATCGTCGATATCGGATAGGTCAGAGTGAGCTACAATTTTGAAGCTGCAATCAAATACAATGACGGGATTCTGCAGTAGCTCGGCAGCTGTCTGTACGATAGCTGAAAGGCCTGCACCTGAAATGTATGCAGTAAACAAAGATGCGGTATAATGCTCCATTTCGATTTTACCTGATTTTTGCTCATTTAAGGAAACATCCATTCATATCGCCCCCTGTTTCAATAATAGTGCAATATGCACTATAAAGAAGTGATTTTTGGTGCTTGTAAATATATTCACAAAGTATTGGACGCCTTAAACTAAAGGTGGAGGTGCTAAGCAGATGAAATATGAAAAACTGTTTGCAGCAGGTAAAATTGGACGCCTTGAACTTAAGAATAGAATTGTATTGCCGGCTATGGGAACGTCACTGGCCGCGGCCAGTGGTGAAGCGTCGGATGAAATGATTGCTTTTTATGAGGAACGTGCCGCGGGTGGCTGTGGTCTAATCATTACGGAAATTACGCGTGTGGATAATGAGACCGGAGTAGGTACACCGAACCAGCTGAATGCAAGTGACTTGCTGTTTGTGCCGCGTCTGGAGAAACTGGCAAGAGCTGTGCATCGTCATGACAGCAAAATATTCCTTCAGCTCCAGCATCCGGGCCGGCAAAATCACGGACGGCTTATTGGAGGCAAACAAATTGTTGCTCCTAGCGCAGTGATGTCTTCAGCGATTGGGGAAATGCCCCGGGAGCTGTCTACTGAAGAGGTAGAAGAGTTAGTTCGTAAATTTGTGTTCGGAGCTTATATAGCTAAAACAGCAGGTATTGATGGCGTGGAGATTCATGGTGCCCACGGCTATCTCGTAGGACAGTTTCTAAGCCCGCTTACCAATCTGAGAACTGATAAATATGGCGGTTCACTGGAAGGTAGAATGTCATTCCTGAACGAAATTGTGCTTGGCATCAAAAAGACCTGTGGCGCAGGATTCCCTGTATCGGTGCGAATCGACGGCGATGAATTTGTCTCAGGCGGGATTACACTGGATGAGGCTATCCAGACTGCGAAACATCTGGAAAGCATCGGAGTGGATTGCATAAATGTTAGCTCTGGCACTTATGAATCATCCAATACGATCATTGAGCCGATATCCTACCCGCAAGGCTGGAAAAAACATCTCTCCGCAGCCATTAAGCAAGCAGTGCAAATTCCAGTGATTGCTTGTGATGTGATCCGTAAGCCTGAATTTGCTGAGAGTCTGCTACAGGAAGGAAACACGGATTTTGTAGCCCTTGGAAGAGCCCAACTAGCCGATCCAGAGTGGGGGAACAAAGCGGCAGCAGGCAAAGAAGCAGAGATCAGAACCTGTATCTCTTGCCTGTACTGTATTCAGGAAGTGATGGAGTGCAAGGTAATCAAGTGTGCTGTCAATGCCAGAGTGGGCCGGGAGCTTGAATTTGCAGAACCAGCAAAAGATGGCGATGGCAAAGTAGTAGCTGTGATCGGCGGAGGTCCAGCTGGTATGGAAGCAGCACGGATTCTGGCGCTCAGAGATTTTAAACCTGTATTGTTCGAAGCCAGAGATGTGCTAGGCGGCAGCGTGGAGCTGGGAAGCCGGCCACCATTGAAGGAGAAGCTGAACTGGTTTATTGATAATATGCAGCATCAGTTAGAGGAACTGGATGTTGATGTCCGTCTCTCTACGAAACCTACGCTGGAACAACTGAAGCAACTGAACCCTTATGCGGTATTTGTTGCCGCTGGGGCACAGCCTATAGTGCCTGTTATTCCGGGAGTGAAAAAGGCAGCGGTCTGCACGGTTGTTGACGTACTTAGTGGGTCAGTTGTGATTAAGAACAAGCAGGCTGTGGTCATCGGCTCCGGCATGACAGGGCTGGAAACGGCTGAATATTTAGCCGATATGGGAAATCAGGTCACGGTGGTGGAAATGCAGCCGCGTGTTGGCCCAGACGCCTATCTGCCAAATCTGATCGACATTGTGACTAGGCTGAAAAAGAACGGCGTGGAGCTCTTAGCATCAACCAAGCTGGTAGAAGTGCAGGACGGCGCGATTGTGCTTGAGAATACGTCCACTGGGGAAACTTCGCTGAAAAAGACGGATGCTGTTGTATTATCCATTGGTGTTACACCCGATCGCTCATTCGTTGATGAGCTGAAGCAGGTACTGCCCAATGTGAAGGTAATCGGCGATGCAGGCAAGCCAGGACGAATCGGACAGGCCATTCAATCTGGATTCGAAACGGCATTTGTGCTGAACTAAAGGGTTACTAATCTAAGGAGGGTTCATTCATGGTGAGTTTTGTGAAAAGTTTCGCAGATATGCAGAAATACGGAGGCAAGCCAACAACCTTTTATGATGCTGAGATGCTGACGGTGTATTGGGAGACCAAACCAGAGATTATCGAGCGTTTGTTGCCGAAGCCACTGAAGCCAACAAGCCGGCCGCTGGTAAATGCTTTTATCGCCAATTACCCAGCTACGAACTTTTGTCCACCTTATCGTGAAGCTGGATTGTTCGTTCTAGCAGACTATAACGGACAATTAGGCAACTACTGCCTGTCGATGCCTATTACAAGCGATATCGGGATGGCTATGGGCCGGGAAGTATGTGGGCTGCCTAAGAAAATGGCCGATGTGCGTATGCACACCTCAGAAGCTGGCATTGATGGGGCAATCGGCCGGCATGGCATTGACTTTTTCAACGTAAAAGCCACTATGGATGGACACTTCAATGACAATGGAGCCGAGAAGATTCTGGAGGAATATTACGGCAAAGATATCCCTTTGTATAACATCAAATATGCCAATGCAATTGACGGAAACGGCTTCGATCTGATGCCAACCTTGGTCACACAGCGTTTAGTAAGTGAGGTTAAAGTCTATAAAGCGGCAGAAGCCTCTATCACCTTCCAAGACTCCCCGCATGATCCTTGGAGTGAGCTTGAAGTTGTGAATATGCTGGGCGCGGTTTACACCGTCAGTACAAATGTGCTTGAAAAAGGTAAAATTCTGGAGCCTCTGAATCCAATGGAGTATCTTCCATACTGCTATCTCCGCTGGGACTGGTGGGAAAACAATTTGCAACCTGTTTCCTCAGTATAAGCCTATGTGTTTGAAGTGAGTTTGTGCGAAATGAAACCGAAGAAGGATCGGCTAACCAAACATTAGGAGGAATTAGAATGACTAACCTTTTTGATTTGACGGGTAAGACAGCTATTATCGCAGGAGCATCCAGTGGGATCGGGGTACAATTCGCAGAGATGCTTGCTGAGCAAGGAGCAGACATTGCTATTTTGGCCAGAAGATATGACAAGCTTGTAGCAGTAGCCGAGGATATCCGGGCTAAATACCCTGAACGCAGAATAATTCCTATTGAGTGTGATGTAAGAAAAGAGGACCAGATTATTGTGGCTGTTCAAAAGGTTATGGAAGCCTTTGGAAAAATTGATATTCTGCTGAACAATGCTGGTGTGGTGGATGCGGTTCCGATTGAAGCGCTGGAAGAAGAAGCTTGGGATCGGGTATTGGATACTGATTTAAAGGGCGTGTTCCTGATGTCGAAACATGTGATCCGGCATATGAAAGAACGGAATTACGGTAAAATCGTCAATACAGCTTCAATGCTAGGCCTTACAGCTTCTGCTTCGGTTCCTACGCATTCTTACAATGCTGCTAAAGGTGGAGTGATCCATCTGACAAGAGGGGTGGCGGCAACTTATGCTAAGCATGGGATTACTGTTAATGCGATTGGACCAAGCTTGTTCAAAACTGAAATGACTGAGAATACGTTATTTGCAGAAAAAGCGCTAAAAATGTACAACGCAGTGTGTCCGATGGGCCGCCCTGGTAATCCGGGAGAATTAAACGGTGCTGTACTCTACTTTGCTTCAGATGCTTCCAGCTACACTACAGGTCAGACTTTGTTTGTAGATGGCGGCTGGACGATTATATAGAGTTCATCTGGGTCCGTAAGTTGAGGCAATAGTTGTAACTCCAAAAAAAGGGTATCTCAAAAGCCATGAAAGGGTGGCTGGGATACGCCTTTTTTTGCATTGTACGATGAAAGATGCTCCGCCAGTAACAAGGGAATTGCTGAATTTATCAGAAATTGTCGTTAATTTGCCTTAAAAAGTAGACATGACTACCTATGAGTGAGAAAATAGCATGTAGAGTTAGTAATAACTAAAAAGGACGGGATAACATCATGACAATTCGTTTCGGGGTCATTGGAACAAACTTTATTACAGACCGCTTCGTGCAAGCCGGCTTGGAGAATGAGGAGTTTATCCTGACAGCCGTGTACTCTCGCACAATGGAGAAAGGTCAGGCCTTTGCTGCTAAATATGCGGGAGCTACAATTTATACGAATCTGGAAGATATGGTGAAAAGCAAAGATGTAGATGCTATATATATTGCCAGCCCAAATTCTATGCATGCAGAGCAAGCGATTATGTGCTTAAATCACGGCAAGCATGTGCTCTGCGAGAAACCGGCTGCATCCAACAGTATAGAGCTTAAAGCTATGATTGAAGCTGCGCGCACAAATGATGTGCTGCTGGTAGAGGCGATGAAATCGACCTTTATGCCGAACTTTGGAGTGATTCGGGATAATTTGTATAAACTCGGCCAAGTTCGCCGTTATTTTGCAAGTTATTGTAAGTACTCCTCTAGATATGATGCTTATCGGCAGGGGACTGTGCTAAATGCGTTTAATCCCGCTTTTTCCAATGGCTCGTTAATGGATCTTGGTGTGTACTGTTTGTATCCAATGGTGGTGCTCTTTGGCAAGCCTCAATCAGTACAGGCAGTGGGTGTCATGCTCTCCTCAGGTGTGGATGGTGAAGGAAGTCTCATTATGAAATATGACGATATGGATGCGGTAGTTATGCACTCCAAAATTTCCGACTCCTATCTGCCAGCTGAGATTCATGGAGAGAACGGTACGATGGTGATCGACAAGATCAATGAGCCTTATCAGGTGAAAATTTACTATCGTGATGGTACAGTTGAGGAGCTTACGTTGCCTCAGGTGTTTGAACCTATGTATTATGAGGTTGAGGAATTCATCAACTTGATTAAGAATGGTGAACGGGAGAGCAGAATTAATACTCATGAGAACTCCATGGCCGCAGCAGAGATTATGGAGGAAGCCAGAGCACAGATCGGTCTCCGCTATGCCTCAGATTTATAATAAATAGAATGGGGAGCAGGACTTGAAGACTTTTAAAAAGGTTTATATTGAGATAACAAGCGTCTGCAACCTCGCCTGTAGCTTTTGTCCACAAACCGCCCGGACGAAAAATTTCATGAAGCTGGATACGTTTAATACGATATTGGATGAAATTAAACCACACAGCAATCATATTTATCTTCACGTCAAAGGGGAGCCGTTGCTGCATCCCAAGATAGGTGAACTGCTGGATGCTGCTCATGCCAAAGGGTTCAAGGTTAATATTACAACTAATGGCACGTTAATTCATAAAGCCGGACCTAAAATTCTTGGTAAGCCCGCACTGCGTCAGATGAACTTTTCTCTGCACAGCTTTGATGGGCATGAAGGGTCAGAGAACCGTGAAGGCTATCTTTCAGAGATAATTTCTTTTGTACGGGAAGCCTCTGCGCAAGGGGTCATTATTTCTTTCCGCTTGTGGAATTTGACGGAGGATAATCTGACGAATCTGGAAAGAAACCGTAACCGTGAAACCCTCGCCCTGCTGGAGGAAGCCTTCAACTTGGATTTCAAGATCGAAGAAAAGGTTGTGCCTGGCAGTGGTGTCAAGATTGCCCCGCGCGTCTACCTTAATCAGGATCATGAGTTCCGTTGGCCAGCGCTAAATGAGCCGGAAGATGACGGAAAAGGGTTCTGTCATGCCCTGCGGAGCCAAGCGGCGATTCTTGTGGATGGCACTGTTGTGCCATGCTGTCTGGATGGTGAAGGAGTAATTAACCTAGGCAACATCCATGAGACTCCTTTCTCAGAGATTGTGGAGGGGGAGCGGGCGAACAATTTATTCTATGGCTTCTCACGTAGAGAAGCGGTGGAGGAGCTATGCCGCAAATGTGGGTATCGGCAGCGGTTCGGAACCTAATGACTGGAATGCAAACAGAACCGGGACATGGCTATTTCATGAATCCTGGTTCTGTTTTTTAATTAACGGGATTGTATATATATAATAATAGGTCTTTATAGTCTCCACTTTGGAGCGAAGGAGGAGCATATGCTGAAATCACTGGAAGCCATCGCCTTATACCGTGAAGGTGTGCAAGATCATTTGGAGGATAACCTCTGGCTGAAGCTTATTGTCCAAGCGGAGGAGCAGATAGTAAATTTGGAACGTGTGGAATCTCTGGAGGAGCTGGATCGCAGGAATCCCGTACTGGATTATGTGGAACGTAGCTTGCAGATTCTGGACCAACTCCCCCGTTCTATTTGGATAAAAGAGCTGGTGGAAGAAACGTTAATTTGGTCAGAAACGGCTAAGGGAGGTACAGCAAAGGAGCGGCTGGTTTGGCAGGAGGAAGGGATTAATTGTTTTGTACATAATTTAGGTTCCGCACAGTTATATGAGAGATATTTGGGGAGGGCTGTCTCCGAGAAAGGTGCGATGATTCAGCGGCTAATTGAGACTCATGGACTCATAGGACAGCAAATTCGCGGAGAAGTGCCGCCGGAAGTCAATAAGCCACTCCATGATATAGTGGAAGATCAGCTGCTGACCGCGGAGGAACTGGAACGCCTGCTGACCGTGCTCAATCATTGCATCATCGGAGCTGTGTCTCCCGAGTTATGGCAGAATGTGCAGCATGAAGTGAAGCAGCTTATTGAGCTGATTTCTTCAGGCAATCTTGCTAGTCCTATGCCGATGAAGGAACGACTGCGCAGAATGCGGCTGGGACCGATCTCTAGAGGAGAGGATTTCACTACGGAATGGGCTAAGCTGACGCAGGAAGGCTTCCATGCTGAACGATTGGAGTCATTAAGTAAGATTACCTTCTGGTATGTGGAATCTGCATTACAGACCTTTTCGCTGGAGCAATTTCTGAAGGTGATGGTGCTTGCTGCCCAGAGGGCGCAAAATGAATTCTTAAGCCATATCAGCTTCGAGCATGTCATGAACAGCATTTACTACGATTACAAGGGTGTTAAGAAGACCAACATTTATAAGAAGCGGATTATCGAAAAATATTTAGCGGAGCTTACATGGAAGGATATCGAGCAAGGGAGTTTGCCTGCTGAGAACCCTCACCTACTCTTGCGGCAATATTCTAAGGAACATCTGCCAGGCACGGTATTTTTTCAATTCCAATTCTCGGCAGCGGCTGAGAAGCTGATCGAATTCTGTATGGAAGCTGAAAAATCACCCTTGTATGAACGTGCTGTATTGCTGTTGTTCGACCTATTCGAGCTGCGCAGGGACGCTTTCGACCGTTTTCATAATGAAGATACCTACTTAAGCCAAATGAATAATACAGCAGATTATAAAGCCGTAATTCTGGAACATGTCACTGGTCAAAAAGTGCTGGATATCGGCCCGGGCGGCGGTGTGCTGCTGGATTTGCTGGAAGAGCGTATGCCTGAGGTTACTCCTATCGGCATTGATATCTCAAGCAATGTAGTGGAAGCCTTGCGGCAACGCAAGCAGCGGGAAGGTCGCCAGTGGGAGGTGCTGCAGGGAGATGCGTTGAACCTTAAAGATTTCGTGGAGGCTGGAACGGTGGACACGGTAATCTTCTCTTCGATTTTGCATGAGCTATATTCTTATGTGCCGCTAAATGGTAATAAGTTCAATCATGACACTGTCTCCGCAGCTCTGCGAAGTGCCTTTGATGTATTGTCAGCTGGCGGGGTTATCATTATCCGCGATGGGATCATGACCGAACCCGCATCATTGCTGCGGAGAATTCGCTTTCTGGAAGAGGACGGTCTGGTGTGGCTGGAGCGTTATGCGAAGGATTTTGCTGGACGTCAGATTCAGTTTCAAAGATTAGGGGAACAAGAAGTGCTCATGCCCGTTAATGATGCCATGGAATTTTTATATACGTATACTTGGGGGGAAGAGGCTTATATTCACGAAGTCCAAGAACAATTTGGTTATTTCACCCCTACGGAGTTTGCCTCATTTATTGAACAGAATTTAGGAGAGCAGGCGAAGATTGAGGTCTTCCGGCATTACCTGCAAGAAGGTTATACCGAAGCTCTGCGTGATAGAGTAAGGTTCATGGATGAGAGCGGACAGGAAGTGGCGCTGCCGGACAGCACCTGCTTTATTGTGATTCGGAAGGAATAGCCGAAAAATAACATCAGCTGCATCTAAAAAAGCAATCGGCAGACCCTCTGATGCGGAGGAGATCCGATTGCTTTTTTATATAGAGAATCTTGCTCTTGTTAGATTAGTATTTCTAGCTGTGACTTATCAGATTCTTCAGCTAAACGTTGAATTTCTTGATAGGTAGCTAATTGTTCTGTCCGCTCATTGGTATTTTCTTCAGAAGGTTTAATTTCTGTTGAACCTGCTTTATCGATCTGATCTTTAATTTTATCTCCCGTGTCTTTCATGGCATCGCCTAACGTTTCGTTCATTTCCGATAGTTTAGTTTCGATTTTGGATAACTGCTCCCGTTTGGCTGTTGCAGAATGAGTAGAACGAGTCTCATCCAGCTCTATTTCCTTGGTCAGAATTTTAGCCTCGCCACGCATCTTAGTGTGGGTAGAAGAAACTACCTCCATTTGGCTAACATCTTGGCTTACAGAAACAATCGTATTCAATCTTTCGTTTTGTATCTCTTGCTCGGTTTTAGGTTCATCCGTTGAATTAGCTTTTTGAGCATCTTCTAAGTTCTTTTGTTGCTCTTCGAAGCTGTATTTTGCAATTTGTTGGTCAATCGTTTGAAGCTGCTTGTCGAACTCCTTAAGTTGATCTTGAATAGATTCGAGATTATGTGAACTTTTGGTAGTTCTTTCAATCAGACTGTTCTTACTGTCGATGATATTTTGTTTTTGTTTAAGCAGGGAGTTAACCATTCCGTCCATTTTGGATTGACTTTGAAAAGCGGCCTTTGCAGATTTACTTATTGATAATTTGTCTCCATTACCATTACCACTAATATTGCTGTTTGATTTCATAGTTTTATCATTAGTTTGGTGACTAACAGATACATTAAACCTCGTTCCCATAGATGAGGTCATATTCGTTATATGCATGGTTCATTATCCTCCTACGACGATAAGATCTATCTATAATATATCGGCAAATCAGCAGTAATATTTAATAAAGAGAGCTGTTAGCCGCAGCGCTGTTTGATGGACGCGTAACAACTTCTTTATCCGAATTATATTTGGTAAGCATATCTGAACAAAGCCTGGAAGAGGAAGATATTTTCGATGCCAGGCTTTGTTATGTCTATTTGCCGGTGAATTTTTGTCGGAAGTTAGAGGGAGAGATGCCTTCTTTTTTGGAGAAGCAGGAAGAGTAGTAAGTAATATGATGGAAGCCAACCTCTTCAGCAATGCGGGCGATGGACCAGGAAGTCTGAATTAACAGCCGCTTGGATTGTTCTAGACGATAGGACAGGAGATAGGCCATAGGGGTCACACCATATATTTTCAGCATGTTTTTGGCGAGATAGTTGGGATGATAGTTAAGTTCTTTTTGAAGTAAGGAGTTAGTTACATCACGAGTATAATTTTGCCGAATGAACAATTCAATCTTCTCGGCGAGATGAATGGCGGTTGCATCTGATGCCTCGGCGAGATCGCGGTCCAAGAATTGCAGAAACTGTTGAAAGGAGGCTTGGCGCTTCCAGTTGCGCATCGATTGGGGTTCTTGTTCCAGATGGAAAAAGAACTCTAATACCTCCATTGCCTTCTCTGAAATTTTCATATACTTCGGAATAAAAATCGAGCATACATCGCAGTGATTTAAATAAGCTTTTTGTTTATGGCTCTCGATGAGCTCGCTCTGATTTTCCAGACATTCGTTCATATCCTGACACTCGATCCAGCTGCCGAAAGTCTGAAAATGAATCCAGATGATTTCTGTTTCGATAGGACAGGGGGCAAAGCCATAGTGATGGGCATCTGGTCGAAGGATGAGGAATTCTCCTTCCTTTAGCTCCCAGTGCACCTCGTTCTCGGCGATAGGCAACGTACCCTTTTTAACAATGATTAGATCAAATACGCCGATGCAATTACGACTGATATGATAGTCTCCAGCATTGTAGTGAGCACGGCCACAGTCTATGAAATAAGGAATAGGCGGTGTGATAAAGCTAAGAATCGGTGAGTTCATCGCGAGCCTCCAAAAGGTTGTAATTCCTAAAAATCAGGTTGGAATCCATCGTTTTTGCATGAAGTAGATGAGACTAGCCCGCACCTTTCCTAAACTCCGAAGGCGAGCATTTCATCGCTTTGCGGAAAACCTTTATAAAATAGCTTACATTATCAAATCCGACCTCGAATGCGATGTCGGATATTTTTCTTTCACTTTGCTGCAGCAGATCGGCAGCCTGGCGAATCCGGTAAGAGTTGATGTAATCGACTGGCGTTTTACGAGTCATCATTTTGAAGAAGCGGCAGAATTGCCCCTCGCTCATGGGAATAAGCTCTGATAGATCACGGGTACGGATCGGTTCCTGATAGTTATCTTGGATATAAAGGATCACCTTTTTAAGGCGGTTAATCTTGGTAGTATCTGCATCATCCGATTGGCTGCGGTTCTCAAATCGGCCCTCTGCGGTAATCTTGGAAAGCATGATTAGCAAAGTTCCTTTCATAAAGGTCTCAAATCCGGGCATTTTATTAGCGTATGCCTCCATCATTTGCTTCAGATGATGAAGCAGTTCCTGCTGCCAAGGGATAGCGGGTGTAATATGTCTCGGAAAGCTTTGGCGTTTCTCTTGCAGTGGCAAAATCGCGTTTTGCTGGATCGTATCGTACTGGGCGCTAGCCAAAAGATCAGGCAGAAATACAAGCGCACAGAATTTGCAGGGGGTGTCTTCGTTCAGCACATAGGCGGCGTGTATATCGCCAGATTCGATAAATACCGCTTCTCCAGCTCGGAGAGGAAAATATTCTGTGTCTACTTGGAACAGAATTTCTCCTTCTAGCAGCATAAAGAACTCCGCTTCTTCATGCCAATGTGTATCAAGTACATGCGTTCCGGATGGAAGCTCGATCCAATAAGCTGCGAGTGGAAACATACTATCTCCATGAACTCTGTTTTCTTTTAGCAAACTCTGAGTTGTACGGTCCATATAAACGCCTCTTTTCTTAAAAAACATCAAAATAGTGTTATAAATGAGCTATATAGTATTAGTTTTGTTCATTTTTTATCGGTATAATGCAACTATAAACACCAAATTGAAAGGTGGCAAGTACACAATGAAATTTACTGATGGTCTCTGGCTGGTTCGTGAAGGTATCACGATTAACGGCGCAGTTCAAAATTATGTTGTAGAAAAGACTCCCGAAGGATTAACAGCAATTACACAAACGACTCCAATCACAGGGCGCGCAGCAACGCTGAATTCAACCCTGCTTACTGTAAAATTCCATTCCCCGCTTCCAGGCGTGGTAGGCATTAAAATTATTCATCATGATGGTGTACAGGAACGTGGTCCGGTTTTCGAACTGACTAAAGGTACTGGCGATCATGTGAAGATTGAAGAAACGGATCTCGAAACCGTGCTGATCAGCGGCGGACTTCGTGTAGTGATTCGCAAAGGCGAACAATGGGCGGTGGATTTCTATCGCGGCGAAGAACGTATTACAGGCAGTGGCTTTAAATCCATGGCTTACATCACCGACCAAGACGGCAACACGTACATGCGTGATGAGCTGGATCTCGGCGTAGGCGAATTCGTATATGGTCTGGGCGAACGTTTTACAGCTTTCGTGAAAAATGGACAAACCGTAGATATCTGGAACAAAGACGGCGGTACTAGCTCCGAGCAAGCTTACAAAAACATTCCTTTCTATGTATCAAGCAAAGGTTATGGAGTATTCGTTAATCATCCGGAATTGGTTTCCTATGAAATCGCTTCAGAAAAAGTGAAAAAGGCCCAATTCAGCGTAGCTGGAGAAAGCTTGGAATACTTCGTGATCGATGGACCTACCATTAAAGACGTTATTAGCAACTATACTGCTCTTACAGGTAAACCAGCGCTTCCACCAGCATGGACTTTTGGATTGTGGCTGACAACTTCGTTTACTACCAACTATGATGAAGAAACTGTAAATTCCTTCGTAGAAGGTATGGCAGAACGTGATCTGCCGCTGCATGTATTCCACTTTGACTGCTTCTGGATGCGTGAGTATCAATGGACTGATTTTGAATGGGATAAACGTGTATTCCCAGATCCAGAGGGCATGCTGAAACGCCTGAAGGAAAAAGGCCTGAAGATCTGCGTATGGATCAACTCCTATATTGGCCAACGTTCACGCTTGTTTGAAGAAGGCAAGAAAAACGGATACTTGATCAAAAAGCCTAACGGCGACGTTTATCAATGTGACCTGTGGCAAGCGGGTATGGGACTGGTGGATTTCACTAACCCTGCGGCTTGTGAATGGTATGCCGGCTACCTGCGTGATTTGGTAGATATGGGCGTAGACAGCTTTAAGACAGACTTCGGTGAGCGGATTCCTACAGATGTAGTTTATTTCGACGGATCTGATCCGATGAAAATGCACAATTACTACACTCAACTGTACAACAAAGTTGTATTTGAAGTATTGGAAGAGAAGCTTGGCAAGAATGAGGCAGCATTGTTCGCACGTTCTGCAACTGCTGGCGGCCAACAGTTCCCAGTTCACTGGGGCGGAGATTGCTACGCAGATTATGAATCCATGGCAGAAAGCCTTCGTGGCGGTTTGTCCCTAGGTTTGTCCGGTTTCGGTTTCTGGAGTCACGATATCGGTGGTTTCGAGAACACTGCTCCGGCACATGTATTCAAACGCTGGTTAGCTTTTGGACTGTTGTCCAGCCACAGCCGTCTGCACGGCAGCACTTCGTATCGTGTACCTTGGGCGTACGATGATGAAGCTTGTGATGTTACCCGCTTCTTCACGAAGCTTAAATGCAGCTTGATGCCTTACCTCTATGATGTGGCTGGCCAGGCTGCAGAGCATGGCTGGGCT
Organism: Paenibacillus sp. FSL H7-0735; assembly: GCF_038008505.1. Lineage (NCBI taxonomy): Bacteria > Bacillati > Bacillota > Bacilli > Caryophanales > Paenibacillaceae > Paenibacillus > Paenibacillus sp. FSL H7-0735. The sequence goes on from NZ_JBBOZH010000001.1 coordinate 1,055,148, forward strand.
TCTATGCGGGCGATGGTTATGGAATTCCCGGAAGATCCAACATGCGAAGTGCTTGATCGCCAATACATGCTGGGTGATTCCTTGCTCGTAGCGCCTATTTTCCAAGAAAACGGCGAAGTGAAATACTATCTGCCAGCGGGTCGCTGGACACACCTGCTATCTGGTGAAACTGTACAAGGCGGATCATGGCGCAAAGAGAAATATGATTTCTTCAGCTTGCCACTGTTCGTTCGTCAGAACTCCTTGCTGGCAATCGGCAGCATCGACAACAAACCGGATTATGACTTTGCGGATGGCGTGAAATTTGGCCTGTATTCACTTGAAGAAGGTACTACTACTTCTGCAACCGTACGTGATCTTAAAGGTGCTCCTGAATTGACTGTGAAGGCTGCCCGCAAAGGCAACAGCGTAACAGTTACTGCAGAAGGCAGCGGTAAAGAATTCTCGCTTTCCCTTAAAGATCTGGGAGCTATCGCTTCCGTAGAAGGTGCAGAGCAAGTAGATGAGACTACAGTGAAAGTAAACGCAGGTGCAAAATCCGTATCGTTTACCATTAGACTGAAATAAGATGATTTCTTAAAGCATATTGATATAGCCATAACCTCTCTTGTAGACTGGGTGAACGATCTATTCCCTGGTCTATAGGAGAGGTTTTAGTGTTACAATCTTAACTAATAACGGGGGAAACGTTATGAATACTAATTTAATTAAGGGAAGTGGAGTTTTGAATCAGACGGACTATACCTCTGCTACGGTTCTTTCAACCGCCGCTAATTTTATTATGAATAGGCAAGAACCTTTTACACATACCTTCCGGACTTATATTCGGTTACGGGAAAACGGCCCGTTGCAGCTAAAATTTTGGCATAGCAATGCAGTGGATTCCACTTGGGACCACGGGCTTGAAGCTTCGGGTAGTGAACCTGGGGGCAGTTGGGTGATCGAATCGGCTTTTATCGCTGATGGAGGAACTGAGCCAAACGGAGCTATTATTGAGCATACACAACATGCTGTCACCTTTGAAGGCAATGTCTCCAAACCAGTAGCGGCCGGTGAATGCTTCTGGAGTGATGAGACAAGCATTAATCTACCCGATGGCCATTACTTAGCTTTTACATGGACGATTAAGACAACCGCTGCGGGCAAATCCATTCCTTTCAATGTAGAAGGCATGCTGGCAACCGCTTATGATGCGCCCGGAAATCTGGCTGCACAGGAATCAGCCGATGGATTTACAGAATCCGACAAGCTTCTGGTACTGCCAAGCTATATCGGGTATAAGAAAGCTGTGAATAAGAAGCTAGTATTTTTGGGAGATTCGATTACTCAAGGTGTGCGGACATTAAAGGACGGATACGAATATTGGGCAGCGAGAATTGCGGATGGTCTTGGTGCAGAGATTGGCGTATGGAATCTCGGCTCAGGCTGGGCTAGAGCGTATGATGTGGCTGCGGATGGCCCTTGGCTTCACAAAGCTAAACAGAGTGATGAACTGATGATTGTCCTCGGCGTAAATGATATTGATATTGGCTGCCGCTCTGCAGATGAGTTACTTGGTGATCTGACAACTATTATTGCTAAGATCAAAACAGCAAATGCTGATGCTAGTATTATTCTAAGTACGGTGCCGCCGTTTAATTTTCAGGAGGCAAGAGAAGAAACTTGGCGTAGAGTGAATCATGAAATCCTGACTAACCCACCCGCTGGAGTAGACCGTGTGTTTGATATAGCAAGCCTATTATCGTTGCCTGCACCAGACGATCACCGGATCAGACCGGAATATATGAGTGGACAAGACGACCCGCATCCGAACGGCATAGCCGGTAAGACGGTTGCGGACGCCTTTTTAAACTGGTATTGATCAACTCTTAAATGTGTCCCGGTAGTCCTTAGGTGAAGATCCGACCTGCTTCTTAAACACTTTGCTGAAATATTTAACATCATGAAAACCGACCATTTCGGAGATTTGGGTCAGCTTCAGACGAGGATTCTGCAATAGCAGCTTAGCTTTATCTATTCGGATATTAACAATAAAGTCGGAAAAGTTAATACCGTATTCCTGTTTGAATCGGCGGGAAATATATTCACGGCTAACAAAAAACTTTCCGGCCACTTCCTGTAAGGACAGGTCGGAAGCATAATTAAGCTCGATATATTTGACGATATCATGCATCGGATTACGTTCTTTAGCTTGTTTCAGGGCGATTACTTCGGCCAGCTCCTGCATTAGGGTATACGACCAGTCACGCCAAGCGAATAAGGAGAACGAGTAACCGTTCGTATAAGGAGCTGGGTGAAGCTGGTCGGCCTGTTCAAGCTCGGCCAGTGCACCTTCAGCTTCAGGGCCTAACATTTCCCGTACCAGCTGGGAACGAAATAGTAGAGCATCATTTTTCCATGAGTTTAGGATTTCTGGTGTAACAATCCCGCCTCGGCTAAGCTCATCTACCCAGTGCTGCGCAGCTGTTGATAATATTTCTGGACTTCCGCTGATGACTGCCATTTTCCAATCTTCCTTGACGTCAGCAAAGTTCGTTGCTGATATATTACCGCGAACCTCTGCTTTGGCGATCTCTTTACGATCTCTGAACTCTTCGGAGGAGGAGGAGAAATGGCAGTAATCCTCATGAATTAATAAGTTTCGGCGTTGTAATGCCTCTGCCACCTCTGCACGCTGATAAGGTAACTGCTTAGGTAAGTTGCCGATGCTGCTGATTCCAAAATGCATTCGGACCTGCAAGGTAGAGTAGATGCCATGATTGATTCTGCCTATTAGCTCGACCACAGAGGTCTGAATATCCCACAGAATAATTGCAATCTCCGGAGGACCTCCCCAATAACGAAAAGCAACACCCTTATGCGGACTGTGCAAAAATTCATTACAAATGTTGACGATAGCGTAGTTCATTAACTCGGTGTCTCCGCCAAAACGTTTAATCAACGGATTGTTACCCGCATCTGTCTGCACCAATATTAACCGAGCGGAATGGATGTTTTCCGGAATGATACCATCACTGCATAACCTCCGCAAAGATAAATCAGAATTGATCGGATCATCAATTAGTGCGGATAATAGCTTTTCCCCATAAATGGGCTTGAACTCATTAAGCTGAATACTCTGTTTCTGCCGCTCGCTTCGGTCATCTTCTTCTGAGCGCCAGGCTGCAACTGCCTTAGCTACCGCTACATTGATTGCCTCGGCTTCGATGGGCTTCAGGATATAATCAATCCCCCCATGCCGCACAGTCTGACGTACGAACTCAAAATCATTATGTCCGCTGACTACAATAAACTTAGTGTTGCCGGCGAATTCGTTCACCCAGGTCATTAACTCTATCCCATTACCTGATTCCATCATCATATCCATAATGACTAATGCTGGTTTAGCCTGCCGGATGATCTCGATGGCTTCATTTCCATTTCCGGCTTCCAGAACTTCATCTATTTGATGGGCGTCCCAGTCGACAAGCAGTCTGACTGCCTTTCTAACTCTTGCCTCGTCATCAACAATCAACGCCTTCATATCTTTTCACGCTCCGCTATAATTTCAATTTCCAATTTCACTACTACTCCACCCGCTCTAAGGTTATCAACAGTTAAAGTGGCACTATCTCCGCACACAAACTTGAGTCGAGCCAGAACGTTCGGCAGACCAATACCTGATCCTGTAGCTTCCTTGGTTTGCTCTGTATTTCTTAATAAATCTATATCTGTTCTAGTAGGATGCTGTAGCTTCTGCTTTAAAAGATCTAACTTCGCTGAAGGGATCGCATTTCCGTTATTTTGGATACAGATTTCCATCCGGTTGTCATCCACTTTTGCTGCGGTGATTTCAATGAATCCGTCACTGCGGGAAAGATTAAAGCCGTGTTTGAAATAATTTTCAACAATAGGCTGTAAAATCATTTTCGGCATAAACGTCTCTAAAAGTGATTCCTCCATATCGTAGCGGAAACTGAACTTATTTTCAAAACGTTCCTTTTGCAGTTCAATGTAGGCTTTGACATGATCCAGCTCATCCTTAACAGTTACGATCTTCTCCTCATTGTACATGCTGTAGCGCATCATTTTGGCTAGAGCTGAAAGAAGTGAGTAAATTTGGGGCACTTTAAGCTCTAAGGCCAGCGTGCCAATGATTTGCAACGTGTTATTCAGAAAATGCGGGTTGATTTGTGCTTGCAGTGCCCGCAGTTCATTGGTTTTATTGGACAATTCCAGCTTGTACTCCCTTAGGATCAGGTTGTTGATCGTGTCCATCATACTGCGGAATCGCTCGGTAACCACGCCAATCTCATCTTTGCCCATAGGTTGAATATCAACATCAAGATTACCGGTCTGCACCTGATTCATGTAACGAGTCAACTGCTTGATCGGGGCTGTGATTCGAAAAGAGATCAGAGTCGTTAAGGTGGCAATTGTAATTAATAGTAGAACAAGGAGGATTATATTGATCGCTGCCGCCTCGTTGGCTTCCCGGAAGAGATAGGACGTAGGAATCTGCTTCACGAGGGTCCAATTTAAACCTTGGGTTTCGATTCTCTGGTAAATAAACACAGCATCTTCCTCTTCAAAATACCCTTGGGAGCTTTGATTGGTAGCGATTTGCTTGTTGTACCAGGAGGCATGTAGACGCTTGCCGTATTCCTCACTGTTGCTTCCGTATACAATCTTGCCATCGCCATCCAGCAGCCAAATGTTTTCCTGTTTCTGATCATATAACTGACTGACGATGTCGGTAAGAGCCGTTAGCTTAACATCGATCGACAGGAAGCCGATTGGAGTGGTAGTTGGAATCCTTTCAATTCGTCTATGCAATGTGAACACAGGCTCCGGTATGAGTTGCGGGATAGGTGAAGTTAGGCCGTAGCTGTGACTTATATGTGTACTTTGTATAACCACAGGAGAACTGCTAGTGATATCTGAGTCGGCATAGGGAGGAATACCCTGCCAACGTTTGGGTGTATTCTGGGTGAGCAAAGTGGCTTTTCTATCCTTGGCACCGTACAGATACACCTGGGATATATCTGGCATGGATGAAGAAATGTAATTTAGAGAAGAATAAATTCGTGTATTTGCTGCCATATCCTCATATCCCGCTTCGAGCAGTCTGTAGAAATCTGAATCTGAATAAACGATAAGGGAGAGACGATTGATCTCCTGAATCAGACTTTCGATGTTTCTATTGCCTTGAAAGAGGAGGTTCGTATTCTCGTCTACTGCCCTTGTTCTTAGGGATTGAGTGCTATAGTGATAGCTAATAAACATGGTGGCCATAATACAAATTAACGTTGGCAGTAGGATAAAAACGATCAATTTTGTGCGAATCGTGTTCCATTTCATCGAAATTTGTCACATCCGATCAATATTTTACACCTGAAAGATCACTTTAGTAGGTGTGAGGTACCCTGAAAAAAACAGATAATATGTGTATAAAGCATAAACAAGTAAGTGAGCAAAAGAAAGGGGGGGGCAATAAATGCGCGGCACTAAGTTGTCCCAGTTAGGTCAACAGCTTTTTTTCGTTGGTCCGGCAGTTTTGTTTTTTACCTTAATAACGATTATTCCATTTTTGATGGGGATGTATTACTCTTTCACAGATTGGAACGGTGTATCCGGTAATGTAAGTTGGGTCGGATTTCAAAACTTTTCCACTATTTTCTCAAATGACCCTGACTTCTGGTCTTCCTTTTGGTTTACGGTAAGATTTACGGTGTTAGGTGTGATTTTGACTAACGTGGTAGGCTTCTTCTTGGCTTATCTGTTAACTAAACCTTTAAAGACACGTAACATGCTTCGGACCATTTTCTTTATGCCGAACGTTATCGGAGGGTTGTTGCTTGGTTTCATCTGGCAATTTATCTTCATCAAAGGGTTCGCCACTATGGGCGACCTGACGGGATGGTCCTTCTTTAATCTTCCTTGGCTCGGTGATGCCACAACAGGATTTTGGGCGATTGTAATGGTCTTTGTTTGGCAGTCTTCCGGTTATCTAATGGTTATCTACATTGCTTCGTTGAGTAACGTATCTAAAGAAGTACTAGAAGCGGCTGATATTGATGGGGCTTCCCGTTGGCAGGTGCTACGCAATATCGTAGTTCCACTAATTATGCCTGCTGTAACTATCGGATTATTCTTGGCCATTTCCTGGTCATTCAAAATGTTTGACCTTAACTTGTCCTTGACGAAGGGCGGACCGTTCAAATCGACAGAATCCGTTGCTATGAATATTTACAATGAAGCCTTCCTGAACAATCGTTACGGGCTGGGTACTGCAAAAGCGCTGCTGTTCTTTGTAATTGTAGCCATCATTACTCTGATTCAGGTCCGTATCACGAAGAGCAAGGAGGTTGAAGCGTAATGAAACCTACAGAAAAAAAGAGATGGAATATTGGCACGGAAGTGATAATGATCCTCCTGGCCCTGCTCTTTCTCTCTCCATTCTATTTCTTGCTCGCAAACTCGGTGAAATCCTTCGGTGAAATTCTGAGTGATGCGGCAAGCTGGCCAAAAGTATTTATGTGGTCGAACTATTCAACCGCTTGGAAATTAGCCCGTTTCGGTGAAGCATTCCGAAACTCGGTTATTATCACAGTTATCAGTGTTATTCTAATCTCTCTGTTCAGTGCGATGGCATCCTATCGTATGGTTCGGGCGAATACGAAATTCAATCAGTTCTTGCTGCTTATATTTGTAGCGGCAATGGTAGTTCCGTTTCAAACGATCATGATTCCAATTCTGAAGGTCGTAAATGTTATTGGAGTAAACAACTCTTTCCTTGGTTTGATTATCACGAATCTAGGGATCAGTGTTCCGATGGCGATCTTCCTGTTCCACGGCTTTATCAAGTCCGTTCCTCTTGAAATTGAAGAGGCGGCTACAGTAGATGGATGTAATCCTATTACCGTGTTCTTCCGTATTGTGCTTCCTTTGCTGAAGCCAATGGTGATGACAACAATCGTGCTAAACGCACTTGGAATATGGAATGACTATCTGTTGCCATCCTTGATTCTTCAGGCACCAGAGCTTCGGACCATTCCACTGGCGACTTTCTCCTTCTTTGGTCAATACACCAAACAATGGGATATGGCACTTCCGGCTCTCGTAATCGGGGTCGCACCAATTATCATTTTCTACCTGTTTATGCAACGTTACATTGTTGAGGGAATAGCGGCTGGCTCGGTGAAAGGTTAACACCGAGCCCTTCGTTCCAAATATTTTTTAAGCAGTCCACTATTTTAAGGGGGAATATATAATGAAGAAGAAACACTCCGCAGTTGCTCTATCAGCAGTAATGGCAATGAGTTTAGCTCTAACGGCATGTGGTGGTAATAATAACGCTTCTAGTAACTCACAAAATGGAAGCGCTGGCACAAATTCAGGTGAAGTGAAGACCGTAAAGATCTTCCAATTCAAAACTGAAATCGTAGAAGGCCTCAATGAGCTTAAGGTTGAATTCGAAAAAGAATACCCTAACATCAAGCTGGATATCCAAACAGTTGGTGGTGGTGCGGACTACGCAGCAGCATTGAAAACTAAATTCGCTTCCGGCGATGCGCCTGATATTTTCTCCAATGGTGGATATGCAGAAATGGAACTTTGGGGAGACAAGATGGAAGATCTGTCCGACCAACCTTGGGTAAAAGATCTGATTCCTATGGCTGCAGAGCCTATGACTAAAGATGGCAAAGTATACGGTATGGCAATGAACCTAGAGGGTATCGGTATTGTGTATAACAAGGACTTGTTCGCTAAAGCGGGAATCACTGAAACTCCAAAAACATTGTCACAGCTTGAAGAAGCAGCTAAAAAGCTGCAAGCTATCGACGTAACTCCTTTTGGTAATGCATATCAGGAATGGTGGCTGCTAGGTAACCAAGGGATCAGCGTAGCCTTTGCACAACAAGATAATGTAGATGAATTCATCAAAGGTTTGAATGAAGGAACTGGTACAATTGTAGGCAATAAAACGTTTGAAGAGTGGAGCAAGTATCTCAAACTGACTTTACAATACGGACAAAAGAATCCTTTGACCACAGATGCTAACACTCACCTGGCAATGTTCGCAAAAGGTGAAACTGCAATGATGCAAGAAGGTAACTGGGCACAAACTCTTGTTGATAACATCACTCCTGATATGAACATTGGTATGTTCCCTATGCCAATCAATGAAGATGCTGAGAAGAATGACAAAATGACTGTAGGTATCCCTGCGAACCTAGTAGTCAACAAAGAATCCGGTTCTAAAGAAGAAGCAAAAACTTTCTTGAACTGGTTGGTAACGTCCGATATGGGTAAAGAGTACATCGTTAAAAAATGGAAATTCATCCCTGCTTTGTCCACAATCGAAGCAACACCTGAAGACATCGGTATGCTTGGAGCAGACGTATGGAACTATGTAAAAGAAAACAAAGTTTATGGCCTGCAATCCTCCAAATTCCCTGATGGTGTAACGCAAGAATTTGCCAGCGTGATCCAACAGTTCATCGCTGACAAGGTTGACGTTAACGGCTGGATGACTGGTATGCAAGCTGCATGGGACAAGCTTAAAAAATAAGTAAAGCACATTTATAGAGAAGATTTAATGGATATTAGTGGTTAACAGAAGCGCTCTCCGTATACCTCATCAATTTGAGACGGGGAGCGCTTTTTTTGGGAAACAGGGCTGAATATCAAGGGATGGGGAGAAGCGCCAATGAAACGATATGATCATGTTCAGATGGGTGTGGACTATTACCCGGAGCATTGGGATGAATCCATGTGGGAACCAGATATCAAGTTGATGAAAGAAACAGGTGTTAAAGTAGTCCGGGTTGCTGAGTTCGCATGGAGTCGACTGGAGCCAACTGAGGGGAATTACCAGTTCGAGTGGCTGGACCGCGCGCTGAACCTTTTTCATCAATATGATCTGCAGGTTGTGATGGGTACGCCAACAGCTACACCGCCAAGATGGTTAACGACGAAATTTCCGGATGTGCTTCCGGTGTTTGCTAATGGAGAGACCTTTCACCCGGGGGTACGTGGACACCGCTGCTATAACAGCACATCACTGCGTGAGTATGGCAGCCGTATTATTCTGCGTCTTGCCGAGCGTTACAGTGAACACCCGGCTGTCATAGGCTGGCAGACTGATAATGAATTTGGCATGTTGGATTGTCATTGTGACGCTTGTAATACTGCTTTTCGAGCATGGGTACAAGCTAAATACGGAACACTGGATGAGGTCAATGCAGAATGGGGAACCGTAGTTTGGAGCGGGGAGTACAGCGATTGGAATGAGCTTACCGTGCCGCTGGGCGGATCACCTCATCAGAATCCATCTTTTCTGCTGGATTTTCAGCGGTTTCAGTGGGATTCGGTGGTAGCGTTTCAGACGGCGCAGATCAATATTTTGCGTATGATTTGTCCAGAGCATTTCATAACCCATAACTTTCACAGCTATCCGCAGCGTCTCGATATGTACGCAGTGGGTGCAGATCTGGATGTGGCTGCGTTTGATTATTATCCGAATACTTCGCCAACCAAACAAGAGACGACGCCTTATAGCGGAGCGCTTTCATTGGACGTAACCCGTGGCATTAAACGTCAAAACTTCTGGATTATGGAGCAGCTGAGTGGATCGCCGGGTTGTTGGATGCCGATGTGGCGAACCCCTTATCCAGGACTGATTCGTGCCTATGCATGGCAGGCGATTGCTAGAGGTGCGGATACGGTTGTTCATTTTCGCTGGAGAAGTGCAATTTCAGGAGCAGAACAATTCTGGCACGGGCTGATTGACCACAGCAATGTTCCGGGACGCAGATTAGCGGAGTTCACGCAGCTATGTCATGAGGTTAATAGGCTGAGCGACAAGCTCCAAGGAACGATGCTGAAAAACGAAGTGGCTATCCTCCATTCCCATGAAGAGAAGGCCGCACTGGATATTCAGCCGCAGGCAGAGGGCTTTGATTATTATGAGAACATTAAGCAGATTCACCGGGCGGTAACCAAGCTTGGCATCGGCTGCGATGTTATCGACCTCAGACAACCGCTTGATGGATACAAAGTAGTGATCGCTCCAAATTTATATTTGCTGGATGAGGAGATCGTACGTAATCTGGAGGATTTTGCCCTCGCTGGCGGGACCTTGCTGATCACCAACCGTAGTGGTGTCAAAAATATAAACAACATCGCAGTCATGCAACCGCTGCCTGGGCAGCTGAGCTACTGTACCGGCGTTGAAGTGCTGGAGTATGATCCGATTGGCGCTGAAACACATGCCATCATGGATGCGGAGGGTAACCAATACGAATGTACGCAGTGGTGCGACATTCTCCGGCCGGTAGTGGCCCAGCCGATTGCTTGGTATGGTGATGATTTCTATCGCGGCACACCCGCTGTAACTGTTAATTCCTTCGGTAAAGGTCAGGTTTATTACTTCGGAACTCATGCGGAAGAGAAGTACTGGTCAGTTCTATTAGAGAACCTGGCTAAGGAAAAAGGGTTGTTACGCTTTGAAGGATTGCCAAACGGAGTACAAGCCTCCGTACGGACTGGAAATCAGGGAAGCTTCTTATTCCTGCTTAACCTGAGCCGCGAGTCGGTGATCGTTCCGTTGCCACGAGAATACAGCAGCCTGCTGGATAATAAGATTCGATCGGGAGAGCTCCAGCTTGAGCCGTATGGCGTAGAGGTGCTGGAGATTTGAGTGGTTTTGAGTAAAGAGGTATTGGAGTGGGTTTGGGAGTGTGGCAGGAGAGAGGAAAGTGGAGTGAGGGATGTGTGGAGTAAGGTGAAGTGAGGTTGGTGAAGATGGAGTGAGGGATGTGTGGAGTAAGGGAAGAGCGGTGTAGGGGAATGTGTGGAGTAGGAATAGTGAAGTAAGTGGAAGTGTGGAGTAAAAAATGAGTGGAGTAGGGCATGCAGAAACTTTAACAGAAGCACAACAGAAAATAGTTGCACTTCGTACACTTATTTGAAGTGTTGGAGTGTTTAATTGGTTTTAGTTGCACTTTGTGCAGCTAAAAATCGGCTTATCCCGCTGCAAGGCCATTTTCCGAGAATATAGTTGCACAGAATACACTTATATGGATAATTTCTGCCGTGCAGGCTATTTTAAGTGTACAAAGTGCAATTATTTCGTCTGACTCACTCATACTGAACTGAAGAGAGCTGCACAATGGGCTCCAACATGATCAGATTTCCACATGAAGTCCATAACATGATCAGATTTCCGCATGGACTCCATCATGATCAGATTTCCACATAGACTCCCATCATGTACAGATCTACACGATCCAGCTCAGAGGTGCCGCACACTCGCAGCCAAATGCACCCAGCCAACGTACCGTACCGTACCGCACTTCACCGTACCGCCCGTTTCTACACAATAGTAGCGCATACCATACTCTTACTACGTTCTAGCCGCATATTCCCAGCGAGCAATTTTTCCACAGTGGGCGGGACATTTTTAATGCAGGCGTCTAAATTGCTCCGGCGTAGTCCCGGATTGCTTGCGAAATGTGGCTACATAGTGACTGACATCGCGGAAGCCGACTAGCTGGGAGATAGCTTTTACCGTAAGATCGGGTTGGCTTACGAGCATTTCTTTGCTTTTGCGGATGCGTAAACGTACGAAGTAGGCATAAGGCGAGAGTCCGAAAGTTTGGACGAATAGGTTGTTAAGATAGCGCCCAGATACCCCTAGTTCATCGGCTAGATCGTTCAGTCCGAGATCAGGATCGCCATAATGGCTGTCCATCCATTTTAGCAGTGGCTGCAGCTTATCTACATTGCGGGAAATCGCCGTATTGTTATGAAGCTGGCCATATTTACTCAAAGTAAGCAAAAAACGATAAGCATCTGTGGAGGCGCCGAGACCAAACATATCCTGGTAGGCATCATGACGATCCAGCATTTCCTTCAGCAGATTGGGGAGAGGCGCTTCATTTTCCCAACGGTAAAAAGAATTACTATTCATCCCAAGCGTCTCCAAAATTGATTGTGCCGAATCGCCACCGAACGTTAGATAATAGGTACCCCAGTTTTTAGTGGAGGCCTCATAACGATGGGGTGTATAGGGAAGTAGTAATACGCCGCTGCCTTCAGGCAAGGAAAAGGTTTTATTGTCAAAATGGATAATCCCTTCACCTTCTGAGGTTTGAAGCCAATGATACGTGTCATAGCCATCGGGGCGGGATACTTTTTCCTGATCATGATTGTGCCCCATACTGTCTAAAGTGATTGGCAAGTGCTGTCCACCTTCATGGACGAATACGATCCTGCGATGCATGATTTCGGACAATGCTATCCTCTCCTGTTAGTTCTATATTCTTATATGTATGAGACATTATTTTATATTTAAAGGGCAACCTTAACCATTTACAATAGATATATAATTATACTATAAAGGGTGTGCGAAGTGTGATTAACGATAAATTACCTAAAATTTGGTACGGTGGAGATTACAATCCGGAGCAATGGGATGCGCCTGTATGGGCTGAGGATGAACGGATGTTCAAGCTAGCGGGAATTGATGTTGCCACAATTAATGTGTTTTCCTGGGCTTTAATTCAACCTTCCGAAGATACTTATGATTTCTCCTCATTGGATGAATTAATGGATAGACTATATAAAAATGGAACTTATGTATGTCTAGCTACAGGAACAGGAGCGCATCCAGCTTGGATGGCTCACCGATATCCTGAAGTGACACGTGTCGATGTCCAGGGCAGAAAACGTAAGTTCGGTGGACGTCATAACTCCAATCCGAACAGTTCAGTTTACCGCAAGTATGCAGCGAAGCTGGCTGGTAAGCTGGCAGAACGCTACAAGGATCATCCGGCACTGGTAGCTTGGCATATTTCTAATGAATATGGTGGCTATGATTATTCCGAACAGTCCGCTGCTGCCTTCCGTGTCTGGTTGAAGGAGCGTTATGGTTCGCTGGATGCTTTGAACAAGGCTTGGAATACACGCTTTTGGGGACATACGTTTTATGATTGGGAAGAAATTGTGGTGCCAAATGAGCTGAGTGAAGAATGGAACGGTAACCGTACTAACTTCCAAGGGATCTCGTTGGACTATCGCCGTTTTATGTCTTATAGCTTGCTCGAATGTTACAAAATCGAATATGAAGCGATCAAAGAACACAGCACCAACGTACCAGTTACAACGAACCTGATGGGCTTTTATCCGGAGCTAGATTATTTTGAGTGGGCCAAGCATATGGATGTAATTTCTTGGGACAACTATCCTTCACTGGACACACCGGTCAGCTTTACAGCAATGACACATGATCTTATGCGTGGATTAAAAAATGGCCAACCGTTCATGCTGATGGAGCAAACACCGAGCCAGCAGAACTGGCAACCGTACAACTCTTTGAAACGTCCGGGCGTTATGCGCCTATGGAGTTACCAGGCTGTAGCGCGTGGTGCAGATACTGTGTTGTTCTTCCAGCTGCGTCGTTCGATAGGGGCTTGTGAAAAGTATCATGGAGCGGTAATTGAGCATGTGGGTCATGAACACACACGGGTATTCCGTGAATGTGCTGAGCTGGGCAAAGAGCTGGAGCAGCTTGGAGATCAACTACTGGATGCGCGCAGTGCGGCTAAAGTAGGGATCATCTACGATTGGGAAAATCGTTGGGCACTTGATCTATCAAGCGGTCCGTCGGTTGCCTTGGATTACGTGAATGAAGTTCACAAATATTATGATGCGCTGTATCAGCAAAATATCGAAGCCGACATGATCGGGGTTGAAGAGAACCTGTCCAAGTATGAAATTGTTATCGCACCTGTAATGTACATGGTCAAGCCAGGTTTTGCAGAGAAGGTTGAAGCCTTTGTAAAAGCGGGCGGCACATTCATTACGACTTATTTCAGCGGTATTGTTAATGAGAACGACCTTGTAACGGTTGGAGGTTATCCAGGCGAATTGCGTAAGGTGCTTGGAATTTGGGCAGAGGAAATCGATGCATTACTGCCAGGTATGAGCAATGAGCTCGTGCTGGATAAAACGTGGGGTAGCTTGAGTGGTTCTTATAAATGTGATCTGCTCTGCGATCTGATCCATGCCGAAGGGGCAGAAGTTTTGGCAGAGTACGGTTCTGATTTCTATAAAGGAATGCCTGCACTGACTGTGAATAAATTTGGCGAAGGTAAAGCTTATTATGTGGCGACTAGCCCAGAAGCTGGATTCCTGCAAGGTTTCCTAGCGAATCTGTGTGCCGAAAAGAACATTCAGCCGCTGGTAACTGCACCGGAAGGTATCGAATCTGTTCAACGTGTGAAGGATGGCGTATCTTTTCTGTTCTTGCTGAACCACACCGCTGGTGATTTAAGCGCCGATATTGGGGCGGCTGAGCGTACTGATCTACTGACAGGTAATGTAATTAGCGGTTCAGCTGTTGTGCCGGGTCGCGGAGTATTGATTTTGTCGGATAAAAAATAGTTGAGTCTCGTCTAACCTATATAAATTTGAAATCCCCACTACAAAACGCTTTTATGAAGCTGATCGTAGGTGGGGATTTTTTCTGTTATCTTTTGGTGTTTCAGTCGCTGCTCATTTTGCCTTCAGCCGTACCCATGGGGTTTCCGCTGCTTAAAGTAATGCTCTCCGCCAAAGTGGAATCGGATTTCAGCGTATATTGGATAATGTCCTCAGCTTTCAGGTCAGCTAAGCTGATCGTGTTCTCCTGACGCGTGCCATTGTCGGAGGTCACCGTTACAATTTTGGTATCAGCATCAATTGTAATATCTGTGGTTTGCTCGGAGAAGGTTTGCTGCATCCCACCGCCCTGTGGTCCACCACCTTGTCCACCGCCGTCAGGGCCACCTCCTTCCGGCATTCCCCCCTCTGGAGGTGTACCGTTTTCTGAGCCTTGATCACCTTCGGATCTTTCCGGTGGAGTACCGGCCTGACCATTTTGCATATCGGCTCCAGCCGTACCTCCAGTGCCTTGTGCAGGCGGGGAAGGCATTTCTGACGTATAGATTGTAATCGTGTTGTCGCTAATACTCTTAATCTTGCCGAAATTCATGGACATGTCGGGTCTGCCGTTTTGTTGATTGTCGTTTCCTTGAGATTGCTGTGCATCAGTGTTATCTGCGGGTGCCGTCTTCGCTTGGTTATTGGCAACTGCTGTTCCTTCGGCCTCCGAATTCGTGCTGCAGCCAGCCAATAGTAGAGAAGCGAGTAGACTTCCTGAGATCATAATCGGTATTAATTTCTTCATTTATTTTCTCTCCTTAATAGTTTTAGATTGATTAGGAGAAATATATCAGACGGTTCTGAAAGGTTGCTTAAGATCAGCTGAAAGTTTGCCTAAAGAAATAGATCAAGGAAATGCTATATAATAATCATATAAGTGGGATAAAACTCTACAAAGGTAAGTCATGGTAAGACATAACCAACGTTCAGGAAAGAGGCAGTACATGAAGAATTTACTCGTAACAGGCTACCGTGCGCATGAGCTCGGTATTTTTGACAATAAACATCCGGGAATTCCTTATATCAAAAAGGCGCTGTCTAACAGATTAAAGCCGCTAATTGAAGAAGGCGTCGAATGGATTATTACCCCTGGCCAGTATGGTGTCGATCTTTGGGCTTGTGAGGTGGTAAGTGAACTCAAGACTCAATATCCTGAATTGAAATTAGGGATCATTACGGCGCATACTGGACAGGAAGAGAAGTGGAAGGAAGAGAAGCAGGAGGAATACCGACGTATTATTGCGGGTGCGGACTTTTGCAGGGCGGTCAGTAATGCCCCTTATGACGGCAGCTGGCAGTTCCGGGCCAGAGATGACTTGTTGTTCCGCAAAAGTGACGGGATATTGCTCTTTTATGATGAGGATGCGGCGGAAGGCAGCCCGAAGTTTTTTAAAGAACGAGCGCTGAAGCTGCATGCAGAGGGGGACTACGAGCTGTTTCTTATTCATTCTGATGAGATTCAAAATATTGCCGATGAAGAAAATCAGCGAGATTATGAATAAAGCTACGAACGAAGACATCGCGAAATAAAAAAGCCCGAATCGGCATTGGGAAATCACCGTTACGGGCTTTAGTTTCTATTTGAACGAGAGGTGGA
Source organism: Paenibacillus sp. FSL H7-0735 (assembly GCF_038008505.1). Lineage (NCBI taxonomy): Bacteria > Bacillati > Bacillota > Bacilli > Caryophanales > Paenibacillaceae > Paenibacillus > Paenibacillus sp. FSL H7-0735. The sequence continues at coordinate 1,071,214 of NZ_JBBOZH010000001.1, forward strand.
GAATAGGATGAGTGAGGTCAATCAAGCAGATATTTGTTATGTTATTTTGCTTAGCCCGACGAATCAAGACCGTAGAGACATGGAGATTATTCGTGGTCATGTTAAACATTTACAAGAGCTGGACCGCAAAGGACAATTAGTGCTGTGTGGTCCATTTAGTGATTGTCCTGGCGGCATGGTTATTGTAAAAGCGAACTCACGCGAAGAAGCCGTTCTCCTTGCCGAAAAAGATCCTTACGTGCTGTCTGGCATTCGTAGCTATGAAGTGCGTACATGGAGTCTGTCCCATGAGGGAAACAGGCATTTAGGTATTGTTCCACTCCAGGAATAGGTTTAATCAAATGAAGCTTTTTAGCGAAGGTGCTTTTCGCACCTTGTAATGCTGCTCATAAGCATAGGCTAGCTTGATAAGCGTGGGCTCATGATAAGCTTTTGCGGAGAAGGTTACACCAAAGGGAGCACCGGCCGACGTGTACCCAGAAGGAACGACGAGGGACGGATATCCTGCTCTGGAAGTAATTCTGGCGCCAAAATCGGCAGGGAACAGCAGGGCATCCAGATTGTATTCTTTCATAGTGGCATCGATGCCTTCTTCCTTGCACAGCTTCAGGTCAGTCGCACGATGGCGTAAATATTGAGCTTCGCTTTGTGTGCCGGAGGAGGTATATTCCGCATCTATTAACGTAGCTTGACCAAATCTCAAAGTCTCCACAGGGTGTGCATGATTAAAATCAATAATATCCTTCAAGGTTCGCATAGGTGCTCCGGGGCTCAAATGAGATAAATAAGCATTCAGTGCTGTTTTGAATTCGTTTAATACCACCGAAGAGTAACTAATTTCGCGGGCGGTTTTAATATCCGCGGGATCAATGATGGTTGCTCCAAGCTCTCTCATCCTGTTGACGGAAGCGTTGAACAAGGCAAGCTGCTCATCTGTTAGCTCCTCAAAATAATAATCACGTGGTATCCCAATTCTAGCTCCCTGCAAACCATTCGGATCAAGGAATACAGTATAATCCCCGTGGACTTTACCTGTATTTGTTCCCATCGCTGCATCGTGCTGATCATTGCCCAGCATGGCGTTTAGTAGCAACACGGCATCATGAACGGTTCTAGCCATAGGCCCTGCGGTGTCTTGTGTATTGGAGAGCGGCAGGATTCCTGAACGGCTGAGCAGCCCCACGGTTGGCTTAATGCCGATGATGGAGCCCAAATTACCGGGATTAAGAATCGATCCTGAAGTTTCTGTGCCAACAGAGACCGTACAGAAATTACAAGCGACAGCTACTGCTGAACCCGCACTAGAGCCGCCGGTTGGCGTAGAAATATTGTAGGGGTTAAGGACTTGCCCGCCGCGGGAGCTGTAACCGGAGGGCATGCCGTTCGTCATAAAATTGGCGAATTCGGTCATATTGGCTTTACCCATAATAATGGCTCCGGCTTCACGCAGCTTGGTAACTATAAACGCATCTTCCCCGGCAAAAGAATTCGCCAAAGCCAGCGAACCCGCACTTGTATGCATTTTGTCCCCAGTATTGATGTTATCTTTCAACAACACAGGTATCCCGTGCAGCGGGCCGCGAGGGCCATTAATTGCCCGTTCCACATCCAGAGATTCTGCGATAAACAACGCATCAGGATTAATCTCCAGTACAGAGTTAATCGTCAGGCCGTTTTTGTCGTGATCAGCAATACGTTCATAATACATGAGAACTAGTTGTTTTGACGTAATTTCTCCGGCTTCTAATGCAGCTTGGATGTCCGGTATGGTGGCCTCTACGATTTCAAAACTCATATGCGTTCACGCTTCTTTCCCTCTAGGATATGGCTTCTCCTTCATCTAACCATAATTTGGGTGTTGTTGGTAGTTTTCTTTTTAGACTTACATTTTGATTGGCCATTTGATATATTCAGGTGTGCATTGTAATTTTTTTATTTTTCTAGATTAGGAGCTAAATTAAGAACATGAAAAACCACAACTTTGCTTCAAAAATTATCACTTTTTTTGTGGTGATGATAAGTTTTGCTGTTTTATTTTCAAGTCAAGCCTTTGCGGACGACAGTGATCTCAAATGTTATTTGGACGGTAAGCAATTACATTTTAATGTAAGTCCTATCCTGAAAGATGGAGTTACATATGTACCCATGCGGTCGATATTTGAAGCTTTAGGCGCAACTATAAAATGGGATAATCATGCGAAGTCGGTCTCAGCGGTTAAAGGGGATATTAACATTTTTTATCTGGTCAAAGAAGGAAGAGTAATTGTAAACGCCAAAGAGAATGAGCATGTCTTAAAGGGTATCAATTTTCAAAATTATACACTCGTCCCTCTAAGATTTATTAGCGAAGTGTTGGGTAGTAGTGTCACTTGGGATGAAGGTGCAAAATCTATTTACATAACCTCACCAGTTGCCGAGGAGAAGCTTATTGCTCCGGTTAACAGAACAATTTCAGTAGGAAGTCAAGAGCAATCAAAATCGTTATCAGATGAGAGAAACAGGTTTGTTATAAACGTAAAGCACTACGGTATTAAAAATAATCAGTTGTATAGCTTGCTCGAATTTTCTAACATGGATAATAAAGACATCTCAATAAATTTTAAGCCCGGTGATCAAAAAATCATAAAGACGTTCTCAAAGGAAAAGGATCCCATGCCGACTCTGAAAATTGAAAATTGTACGGAAGTAACCCATAAAGTAGTTATCGATAATATTGGCGGGAATATATATAAAATCCCGGAATTTTCAGTTAATCAGGCGTGTGTCAGTTCCAACCAATCCCAACAAGATGCGCTTGATGTATGGCGGAACAACAATTCCGGCCTCTCGGAATTAGGCAGTAACCTCGTGTCTGTCCGTAAATATATTCAAGATCAGACGGGTGGGCTGCAAAACTTTGTGATCCCAGCCAATAAAGCTGAACAGCTGATCTTGGTCGCCCCAGTTGGAGGGAAGGATAGGTTGGTTGTGGAGGGCAGTTATTTTGTAGGAGGTCTATCAAATAAGACTATAGAATTCCAACTAGATTATGAAGTGGTTTCCGAGCTCGATTTGGGTATTTATAGTTACATATATACGGAACCTGTATATTAAGGATCGTTTTATTAGAAAAGAGGTGTCCGAACGGCCAAAATAAATGGCTGCTCAGACACCTCTTTTATTGTTAGTGTGTAGATTAAAGTCTGACAATTACTCCTGTGCTGCTGTAAACCCCTCTTCCGCTAAATATTCTTTAGCTTCCTCAAGCGTTTCAAACGCCATCTCCAGATTGAGGTCGGCATAGACATACCATAAATCATCCTCAAGCTTTAGGGTTAGGGTTTGGCCCTCATCATTAGTCCAGAGTGTATCGGCAGTTGCCGCAGCCTTTTTCTTTCTTTTGCTGGCTACAGGAGCATCAGGAATGTAAATAGACAGTGAGGTGATGGAGGCATCCAGCAAACTACGCAGCTCGGATTCCGAGTAGTCGCGAATATTCACGAAGCCCTTATCGTCTGTCTCGTAGCCCCGCAGTAAGCCTGCGAACACATAGCCATTACCATTTGGATGCAGGTGAAAAGCCACGGTTTTCTTATCATGCTGGCTTTCCTCGTAGTGATAGTTCACGCGCCCAAGGGATACGTTTTTGCGTTCCAGCTGGGGGTAAGAGTCGAGAATCGCTAATTTTTGTTCAAAAGTAAGCATATACAGCCTCCGGTTTTCGGTGTGATTGTGCACATGATTATACCATGTCGATGGATCGTAGACTATTTTTTTAGTCATCAAGCGGCAGAGACAGCACGAAGGTGCAGCCTTTGTCTGAGTGCTCCTCAAGCACGAGGCTTCCATTCATAGATTCGGCCAACAGACGGCTGAAGGTTAGGCCGAGTCCTAGACCACGCAGTGTGCTCTGCTTGTCGCTGCCCCGGAAGAAGGCTTCGAAGACATGCTCACTATGATTGGATGAGATGCCAAGCCCATTATCTTGAACACGGATTTCGGCAAAGCCATGACCTTGCTGCTCCAGCAGTTCTATCGTAAGCTGCACCCTTCGATCAGGAGCTTTGGCTTGTACGCTGTTATTAAGTAGATTGACGATAATCTGCTGGATACGAAGGGAGTCCCCACGCAAAAACAAGGGATTGATCGGCATATGGAGCACGGGTTCAGCAACTTCTTCCGCCTGTGTCAGCTTCCATTGATATACGATTTCGGATATCAGGGGTACGGCATCCAGTCGGTCGTGACGAACGGAAACTATTCCTGCAGTCAGGGCATTGTAATCCAGAAGGTCGGCTACCATTCGCTGCAACCTCCCAGCCTCCAGCAGGGCAATATCCAGAAATTCCACAGCTTCATCACCTTCAACGACCCCTTCGCGGACGGCATGCACCAGGCCTTTAATAGAAGTTACGGGTGTTTTCAACTCATGGGAGACTCCTGCCAGCATTACGGCTCGAGACTGCTCAAATTGCTGTAACTTGCCTGCCATCTCTTCAAAAGATTTCATCAGCTCATGAATTTCCCGCTCTTTAGCATCCTTATCTAGAACGATATCATAACGGCCATGGCTGATTTGAGCCGCTGCCTCGACTACCTTCTGAATGGGTTTTGCCAGTTTACGAGATAAAAGGTAAATGGTTAGCCAACTTAAGATGATTAGAAACAGCAGCAGTATGGAGAAAAATATGATCTCCTCCTGTGGAATATGCCGCAGTGATTTTTTGGATTGCAGGACAATAACCTGTCCCAGCGTTTCGTCATTCGAATTTATGGGAGCCACAGCAGCTTTAAACTCCGGACTGCGGGAGTCGTTCAGGCTATCATTAAGCTTATATCTCATTTCCTTGTCAGTTAGAGGTGGCAGGGAGAATAGCATTTGACCTTGTTGATCAGTAATGATCACGCACATCTCTATGGTTAACTTGAAAAACCGTTTCCGGTCTTCGATCAGCTTTTCGAGATTTTGGCTGATTTCAATGGAGCCTTCCATATTTAAGCTGCGATCTGCAATCTCCTGTGCCAAAAGCCCCGCAGTCTGCAGACGATTGCTCATAGCCTCCTGACGGATCCACCATAATGTAGCTAAAGCTGTGAGGAGCAGGCCTACACTAATAATGAGCAGATAACGTATCGTCCAGTAAGAAAGGATAGAGGTACGTTTGGCGTTGTTTCTCTTTAAGTTGTCCATAATTGATATCCCGTCCCCCTTAGGGTACGGATTTCCCCCTCACTAGTAGGCCAGTGCGACAACGCTTGGCGTAGTCTTTTGATCGACAAATCTACCGCCCGGTCGCTTCCTTCATAATCCATTTCCCATACAAATTCTATTAATTGCTCACGCGTACAAATCTGATTAGGCCTTTCAGCGAGAAATAACAGCACTGACATATCCCGAGGACTAAGACTCAGCTCAGCCCCATTCAAAAAGACAGCACGTGCTGTGAAGTCGATAAACAAACTGCCATAATGCCGTTTACGGCTGCCATCTGACCACTGCGAGGGACGGCGTAAGACAGCGTTCACACGTGCCACCACTTCCTCGGGAATAAAAGGTTTAGACATATAATCATCCGCACCACCGTCGAGGCCGGCTAGCCGGTCATTGATCCCATCTCTTGCCGTCAGCATGATCACAGGGCAGCTGCTTTTTTCACGGATGAGCTTAAGCAGTTCAAAGCCGTCCATGTTTGGCAGCATGATGTCTAGTAATACTAATGAAGGAGGAGATATAGCAAAAGACTCCAGCGCAGCGCGTCCATCAGCTACACGGGTGACTTGAAAGCCTGCTTTTTTCAGATAAGCACTGAGGACCCTAGAGATGGCTTCTTCATCTTCTACAACAAGAATGGATTTCGTCAAATTGGAGTACCTCCAGTCCATAAAATTTACGACAAGTTTAACACATCATAGCCCGCTCTGCTCTGACTTCTTCCTGACATATTGCTTTGTTAGAATGAGGGACGAGCTTGAAAGCATACAGAAATTATGAATATTGGAGGGAACAGGATGAAGAGAAAAAGAATAGCCTTGATCGCTGCAGGAGTTATTATCGTAGGAGTAGTCACAGGTTATACATTACTGGATAAATCGCTGGGCAATAATGTAGAGATCGAGTCCGTGATTCCAAATCAAGCAACAACAGCAGGTGCTGGAGAGACAACAAATAACACTGGAGCATCAGCAGGGGTGGCGGTCACAGCCGAACAATTAAACGGGGATTGGACCCTTGCGGAGACCTCTAAAGTCTATTGGTCAGTGACGACCTCTAAAGAAACAGTAAACTTCGTAGACAACAAAGTTCAGGGCACCTGGAAGGTAAATATAGAGGATTCTACTTCGATGGCCGGGGAAGGGACAGTGGATATGAGCGCTCTGGATTCTGGCAATAGCCAACGGGACGAGCATGTAAAAGGAGAGGATTTTCTATCCGTTACGGAATTTCCACAATCCACGTTTGTAGTGAAGTCATTTTCGGAGCTGCCGGCAGAATGGACTGAAGGAGCAACTGTGCCTGTTGAAATGCAGGGGACGCTTACCGTAAAAGGAGTAGAAAAGGACGTCACCTTTCAGTCGCAAGCGGCGTATAGCGGGGGACAGTTGATGTTGTCGGGAACGACAACAGTAGCCTTTTCTGACTTTGGTCTAAGCAATCCCCACACCGTTGTGCTGGATACAGAAAATAATCTTGAGGTTCGCTTGGAGCTTGTGCTGACAAAATAGTAGCTCTTCCGTAAGGATAACGCTGCTGTGAATTTTATAGAGAGACTGTACTGAAGAGATTTTCCCAGGCCGTGTTGGCGTTTGGGAGAGTCTCTTTGGTTTGGAATGAATTGTATGTTTTAATAGTAGTATCTGTCGAATAACTAGCAATAGTGGAGGTGTTCTTTATGATCAAGGTGGCGGCAGCAATTATACATAATGTAGAAGGGCAGATTCTTATTGCCCGGCGGCGGCAAGGTAAATCGCAGGCAGGTCTGTGGGAATTTCCTGGTGGCAAAATAGAGCAGGATGAGAGCATCGCAGAGTGTCTGCAAAGAGAGCTTCAGGAAGAGATGGGCATCACAATCCTTCCCTATGAGAGCTTTGGCATAAACGAGCATAACTATGGAGAGATAAAGATCCAATTGATTGCTTGGAAAGCGCGGTATCAGGGAGGTGTAATTGATCTGGTGGATCACGACGAACATAGGTGGGTGCTTCCGGCTGAGCTGGGTCAGTTCATGTTTGCTCCGGCAGATCTTCCTTTTGTAGAACGTCTACTGATGGAATCAAAGCCGGATTGAAGGGAGATAGAATATAATATAGAAGAAAGGAAGAGCTTAAATGCCTGTATATGAAAAGCTAGTGCGTGACGGCATCCCCGATTTGATAGCTTCTCAAGGGAAAGATTCTAACACAAGGATATTAGAGTCCAAAGAATACATAACTGAACTACGTAAAAAATTGCAAGAAGAGTCGGAGGAATATTTTCAGGCAGCAAGTGATGAAGAAGCTTTGGAGGAGCTTGCCGATATGCTGGAAGTGATTCAGGCTCTGGCGGAGACACATGGGAGCAATAGCATGGAGCTGGAGAAGCAACGTGCAGAGAAAGCTAAACGTCGCGGTGGATTTAAGAAGGGGATATATCTGATTGAAGTGGAAGGAGAATAACGGGGAGATTATTTTTCCGCACAAGGAGGGTAAAACGTTGTTCAAAACCAAACTGACGATGATCTTAAGCAGTGTGGTGGCCTTGATTCCTGTAGCTATTTATTTATTCCTTTATTCCAAAATGCCGGATACCGTCCCGATTCATTATGATGGGAACATGGCTGATCGATTTGTAAGTAAAGCTAGTCTGGAGGTTATTTTGCAAAGCGGGCTGGGTTGTTTGGGATTCATAATTATGAAGCTTTTACAGTTCCTTTTGCAAAAAGCGTTTATTCAAAGCTCTAACGAGCACTCAGCGGCTTTGAGCAAGATCTGGAATATTGCTATTTTGGTGGTGACGGTGGTGTTTGCTGGCATCAGTTCCTATACATTCATTAGAATGGTCTGATAGAATTAAAGAGACTTAGCAGAAGGATTAGGAGGAACATGCAAATGAAAATGGACAACGCTTACAAGGTGAGATGGGGAATTATTAGCACAGGCTGGATTGCTCATCAATTTGTTACTGATTTGGCGCATGCCAGTAATGGTGTGGCTTATGCCGTTGGGTCAAGATCTCAGGAAAGTGCCGATGAATTTGCTAAAAATCATGGGATTCCGCATGCCTATGCAACCTATGAGGAATTGCTGAATGACCCAAATGTAGACGCGGTATATATTGGAACGCCGCATCCTTTTCACAAAGAAAATGCTTTAATGGCGCTGCGTGCAGGCAAAGCTGTCCTGTGTGAGAAACCTTTTACCGTAAACAGCGGTGAATTGGAAGAAGTTGTGGCCTATGCTAGAGCGCATAAGTTATTCCTGATGGAGGCGATGTGGAGTCGCTACATCCCGGCGATTGTAAAGGTTAGAGAATGGATTGCTGAGGGCAAGATCGGTGATGTTCGTTTGGTGAAGGCAGACCTAGGGTTTCGTACCGACTGGAACCCGGAAGGCAGATTGCTGAATCCGAAGCTGGGCGGGGGTGCGCTGCTGGATGTGGGGATTTATCCGGTTTCTTTTGCCTCCATGGTGTTTGGACCTCATCCTGAGTCTATTTCCAGCACAGTGCACATAGGTGAGACTGGAGTGGACGAGCATTTCTCGATGCTGCTGTCATATGGTAACGGGAAAACCGCTTCGTTGAACGGTGGTATTCGTCTTAACATGTTGGAGGAAGCGCATGTGTTTGGCACAGAAGGCCGTATTACTGTAGAGGGTACATTAGTGAACCCGAAATCGGCTGCGCTTTATATAGGAGATGAGAAGGTAGAGAGCTTTGTGGATGACCGTGCTTCTATTGGATATTGTTTTGAAGCGGAGGAAGTAGGACGGTGTCTTCAGGCAGGGCTTACAGAGAGTCCGGTGATGACATTGGATGAATCGTTAGCGATTCTGAAACTGCTGGATCAAGTGCGTGCACAGTGGGGGCTTAAATACCCTGGAGAGTAATTAAAATATAAATTAAACACCCCTCGGTGCAGTGCTGCACAAGTAGCTCCGAGGGGTGTTGTTATATTAACTAAGCTGCGCTAGTTCTGATTATTGGCGTTTTTGCCTGCCTGAACCCAGCCGGCCACTTCAACGGTACGCTTCGCTTGATGAAAAACAGCGTCACGGATCCGATCCTGATCTTCGATCATTTTACCGTCTCCATCTACGCTGACACTTGTTCCGTAAGGGTTGCCTCCCGCACCGAATGTGACTGGATCAGTATAACCGGGTGCTGCAACAATTGCTCCCCAGTGATACATCGAGGTGTAGAGTGCCAAAATCGTAGCTTCTTGTCCACCATGCGGGTTCTGTGCTGAGCTCATGGCGCTGACGACTTTGTTTACTGTTAGTCCTTTGCCCCAAATGCCACCGGTTGTATCAATGAACTGCTTCATCTGGGAAGCAATGTTACCGTAACGGGTTGGGGAACTGAAAATAATCGCATCTGCTTCGACTATATCGTCGGGTGTGGCGACTGGGATATCTTTTGTTTCTTCAGCTAGGGCCTTCATGGCTGGATTTGCGGCGATTTTATCCTCGGGGACCAGTTCCTGCACCTTCAGCAGTTTTACCTCAGCTCCTGCTTTTTCTGCGCTTTCCGCGGCCCATTGTGCTAGCTGGTAGTTAGTTCCTGTGGCACTGTAGTAGATGACAGCTAATTTGATTTTTGACATGCTGTAGTCATTCCCTTCGAGTGTAGTTCCATACTATTAATTACCCTAATGGTGTCTTTATAACCCAGACTGAAATCAATCTATTCGAACTGGACAGACAGGTGTCCACTTTGCCTGTGTATACTAAGTTCAATCACAGGAAATGAGGGAGAATGATGAATACTTATTTTGTAGAGAAAGCGAAAATGACCTTGGCTGGGGTTAGCATACGCACAACTAATGAAGTGGAAATGGGACCTGATGGAGGTTTGCCGCAGCTGTGGGAAACTTATTTTCAGAGTAATATTGCGGGGCAGGTAGCTACGGTAAATTCTGAGTATATCTATGCGTTGTATACGGATTATGAGAGTGATGCGAGCGGAGCGTATACCGTTGTGATCGGGCATGAAGTAGCTGAGGAGAGACATTTAGAGGGAAACCAGCTAGAGGAAAACGGTCTAGAGGAAAGCGAGCTAGAGGAAAGCGAACTAGAGAAAAGCGAGCTAGAGGAAAACGAGCTAGAGAAAAGCGAGCTAGAGGAAAGCGAACTAGAGGAAAACGAGCTAGAGAAAAACGAGCTAGAGAAAAACGAGCTAGAGAAAAACCAACTAGAGGAAAGTCAACTAGTGGAAAACCAACTAGAGGAAAACCGACTGGAGGAAAGCCAGTTCACCTATGCGGTTGTACCGGAGAGCAAATACATGGTTTTTACGACGAAAAAAGGTCCGGTATTTGAAGTGGTAGCGCAAGCGTGGGGGGAGATTTGGGCGTACTTTAAGGAGTCTAGGGAGGCAAGAACTTACACGGGGGATTTTGAGATTTATGATTCGCGAAATTTTGATCCTGCTGACACGCAGGTTGAGATTTATATTGCGATTGAATAGATTAGGGGAAAGATGCTTTTGTGTGCTTAGTGGGTTAAGTGCTTGAAAAGTTTTATTTTATAGGAAATTGTTTAAAGGGAAGTATTTTAGAGGGAAAAAGGGGTTTAAGGGAGTTGCTTCTGATAGTAGTACCAAGCAACTTTCGAGAGAAAGGGGGCTGCCGAGAGGTAGTCCCTTTTTCCGTTGGCGTAGCGGATACCGCGATGAAGGGGTACTTGACGGTAGAAGAGAATATAAACAAATTAAAAGAATACATACATTTGAAAAGATTATATACATCTAAAAAAATATGTACATCAGTAAAAAATAATGAACAACGACTCTTATCTCATATGGGGATGTGTTGTTAATCCTTGCTGAGGCTTGCATTTAGGCAGACGGGGGGAGACATAAGAGAAGCCCTAGAGTATATATACTTAACTAATGTGTCTGCGGAAAATTGTACGGTAAAAATCCCGTAGATTTGCTGGATTGGCAGAAGTGGCGGGGATGTACGGTAGAAATCCCGCAGAATAGCTGGATTGAGACAAAGTGGCAGGAATGAACGGTATAAATCCCGTAGATTTGCTGGATTGGGCAGAAGTGGAGGGAATGAACGGGAAATATCCCGCAGAATAGCTGGATTGAGATAAAGTGGCAGGAATGAACGGTATAAATCCCGTAGATTTTCTGGATTGGGCAGAAGTGGAGGGAATGAACGGGAAATATCCCGTAGATTTGCTGGGTTGAGCCAAAGTGGCGGAAATGTACGGTATAAATCCCGCAGAATAGCTGGATTGAGATAAAGTGGCAGGAATGAACGGTATAAATCCCGTAGATTTGCTGGATTGGGCAGAAGTAGAGGGAATGAACGGGAAATATCCCGTAGATTTGCTGGGTTGAGCCAAAATGGCAGGAATGAACGGTAGAAATCCCGTAGAATCGCAGGGTTAGGCGTAGGTAGCAGAGATGTACGGTAAAAATGCTCTACATCAGCTGCATAGCGTCGAATTAGTTAGAAATAAGAGCAAAAATGCTCTACATTAGCCGCATCGAGCCAAAGTAGCAAGAAAGAGAGGCAAAAGTGCCTTACATTAGCCGCAAACGCCGCTCGGACCTAGTCAAAGTTAGTTTGGTAGGGGAGCTAGTGGTACTGGGGTATTGTTAATGGAGTTAATGCGCTTATGGAACTGATCTAGTTGGTGAAACTAACGAGTTGATAGAGCTTGTGTAACTTTGTAACAGCTGGAGTTGGTGAAGTTAGTTAAACTAATGTGGTTGATAGAGCTACTCTAGTGGTAGAAACTAACGAAGTTGTTAGAGCTGAAGTAAATGGTGTAGTTGGCAAAGCTAGTTAGTTAAGCTAATGTGGTTGATGGAGATGAAGTGATTGGTGAAGCTGATGTAGTGCATGTAGTGCATGTAGTGCATGTAGTGCATGTAGTGCATGTAGTGCATGTAGTGCATGTAGTGCATGTAGTGCATGTAGTTCGTTGAGTCGGCGGATCTGATGGAGTTGAGTAGAGATGCCCGATTAGCCAGCACACCAATATACAGAAATGGAGAATGCCAAATGGGAAAACAATTTACCGCTATACTACCAATACATGAAGAGTTTATTCTTCGGCAGCACCTTTTTTTCGTAGGGTCGGCGCCGCTTTCAGAAGATGGGCATGTTAACCTTTCGCCGAAGGGGCATGATTGTTTTCGGATTTTGTCTCCTAATCAGGTGGCCTATCTAGACATGACTGGCAGCGGTAATGAGACGAGCGCGCATCTGCTGGAAAACGGAAGAGTGACGGTTATGTTTTGTGCGTTTGAGGGGACGCCTAACATTTTAAGACTGTATGGAACAGGGGCTGTGATTTTGCCTGAATCAGCAGAATGGGAAGCACTGTCCCCTATGTTTACATCTCTGCCTGGAGCCAGACAGATCATTTTGATAGATGTTCATAAAGTGCAGACTTCCTGCGGATTTTCGGTTCCATTCATGAATTATGCGGGTGAGCGAGATACGTTGCAGCGTTGGTCTATCCAAAAGGGCGAGGCAGGTCTGAGAGAATATAGAGGAGAGAAGAACACTAAGAGTATAGACGGGCTACCCACACCTCTTGGACAAAAACTGACTAGACAGGATCTCCCATACTCATGACCAATAGAAGGAACATACAACCCATAGGATTATTCACCCAAGACGCTAGAAGCTTCCCGCGACTTTCAAGGTAGTTCACCCAAGTTGCTAAAGTTTCCCGCAACTCTCAGGGTCGTTCACCCAAGAAGCTAGAAGTTTATCGCGACTCTCAAGGACGTTCACCCAAGTTGCTAAAGTTTCCCGCAACTCTCAAGGTCGTTCACCCAAGTCACTAGAAGCTTCCCGCGACTCTCAAGGTAGTTTTCCGCAACTCTCAGGGTCGTTCATCCAAGTCGCTAGAAGTTTATCGCGACTCTCAAGGACGTTCACCCAAGTTGCTAAAGTTTCCCGCAACTCTCAAGGTCCTTCATCCAAGTCGCTAGAAGGTTCTCACTACTCCCAGGGTCGTTCACCTAAGTCGTCAGAAGGTGACACCCTACACTCAGAGTTGTTCACACAACCCGCTAAACTTATCTCACTACTAATCATGGTCGTTCACTTGTCGACATAGGTTATGCCACCGTCACTATATTGAATCTCACCCACCACACTACTAACTTCACATATTCATAATAAGTAATCCCGAAATCCCGAAATCCCGTAATCCCGTATCCTGCATTCCATAATCCCTACCGCCCAAAGCTCATGCTACCCACGGATTCCACTATAAACACAGGAACATATTGCTCGCCTATGTCTGTTCCAACAAGCTCATATCCATTCTGATATTGGCCACTAACTAACGCGTTACCTGTAACGGAACCCACTTCTCCTTGGAGAAAAATATAAATCCCATCCGAGTAAGCAAGACTATTACCGAAGTTATCTACGACGATTTCACCATGAAAAGAGACCTTTTCAAAAGGATGAGTGGTCAGATCCGCAGCTGAGATTACAGCATACTCCTGAACAATCTCCGCGAATTGATAGATGCCGTCTACTTTACGGTAAAGTGCCGTTTGCCCGTCAACACCGTCTCCAAGATCCGCATTAGGCACGAAAATAGAGTCATCGGACTGCAGTTCATAACCATCGCCAGCTATTGAAAATAACTGCGAAATACCATTCGATTTCATCTCATATGCTGTGAAAAGGGTGCGTCCACCTTCAACCTCAGATTGGGCTAAAATTACAGGTATACCTGAAGAGGTTGCCAACTGTCCATTAAAAGTAAGACTGCGCAGACTCTCAAAGCGTGGCAAGCTGTTTCCGGTTAATGTGACCACATTGTCGTCGTTATTCATCGCAGCATAATAGAGCACGCCACTGTTATCCGTCCCGGCGACGATCACTTTTGTGCCCGATAGTCCTTTGCGGGAGATGACGTTGTCGTATTTGTCTTGCTCTTCACCGCCAGGAAGGAGGCGAACAGGCTCAGCGATATTCCAGGCCAGCCTAGCAGCGGCAATGTTTGTCGAAGTATCCTCTAGCGGAGCAAGTTCTCCGTATAATTGTATCGCCTCAGCATATTGACCTTTAGTAGTCAGACGTTTGGCATTTTTTAGTAGCTTAGTCTTACTAGTATCGATCAAAGTCAGCACCTTGGATGAAGTGACACCTGCCGATCCTGCAAAATTACGATAAGCTACAGCATGCCCAGCAAAAGCTGTAATATTGTCACCTTCGAGATCTTTGTTCAGGATGATCTTTCCGCTGCTTTCTGCTTGTTGAAGTACCCAAGGAGCTTCGTAATTATGCTGGCTATAAGCACTCATCAGGGACAGGGTGCTTTCCAGCATACCGGTAAAGTTTCCTGCTCCAGCTAAGGATTTTAATATAGCTGTATCATGGCTTTTAAATTTTGAGGCTAGTAAATCCTCTTTGGAAGCTGCACTTCCATAATAAGCATCAGGAATCTGCAAAAGATTCCATTTGAAGTTCTCTTCATTACTCACCCCTCCGCTCTGGTTCTGGGCAAGCTCGGCAAGGAACTGCTCCTTAAACTGACGGAAATAAGAGGTGAACTGGTCTGAAATGCCTGAGGCCGACGATAACTGGCGATAATAGGATTCATAGGGGCCGTCTGGCTTCATATATGTAGCTTTTAAACTGAGCAGAGCTTGATAGCTCTTCATAAATCCGGCAAAATCCATAGTCGCTGCTTCCTCCTTAGTAGAGGCTACCAAAACATTCAGAACTTTGCGGATATCTGTGATTGGAGCTAATTCATCCAGACGCTTTGCGACTCTTTCTTCCAGGTAATGAATAGAATGGTTGGCCGCTGCTTGGCGGTACTGATTCTCTGCATTAATCAGATCCCCAGCAGCGTAGAGACGGTCGGCTTCTTTGGTGATTTGTATTTTATCTGCGATGAGAAAAATCTTCTGTCCAAGCAGCACAAGCATGCATATACACAAAATGATCATAAAGTTTCGCAGGGTTATTAATTGTTTGAACGTCATATAGAGTAGCCTCTTTTTTCAAAATATAAGAAAGCCTAAGAAAGTATAAGTTTTACAGTATACATCATCCTTATATTTCTGTGAGAAACGGTTGGTTATCATCAATAAGGGTGATGTTTGCTTTATATTGGCTCATCTTAGCTTTCAGGTCTATTGGACCTCCGGGTCCCAGCGATATTTGGCTTCACGAATGTCAGCTACCCTGAGGTCTAAGCCGTTCCAAGGTTCATGGGGATTCGCAGCAATGAGTTTGGACAACCGCATAAAACGGTCTTTGGGCAGATCTTGCACGTATCGGCCAATCATATTGGAGTAGAGCAGGGCATAACGCTTCATTCTTACCGCCGCTCCCGCAACGCTCGTAAGGATGGTTAAGCCGTTAGCCATCTGGCGAATCTCCACTTCATAGTTCTTCACGTAGCGTAGTGTGCGATCCTTAATGAGATCGGGACGGACTTTAGCGATCTCGCCGATATATTCGGCTAGCAGTGGTTCGAAGTCTTTTAGAAGAAGCTGCTCCAGTTCTAGATCCATATCCTTGCGGAGTAAAAATCCATGCAGCAAAGCCACTCGCTGCCGCGCGATCCGGTCGCCGCGAAGCAGGATGGAGAGCTCGCGCAGCTTCTCATAGGCAAGAACATCATCCTCACGGAGTACGGAGACAGCTTCCTGACGGTTGACCTCCAGCCCTTCCTTGATGATGCCGATCCCACGACCAAGCAGCTCATTGAGAGAACGAAGATTCTCGTTCTGCCTTACTTTTCGCTGCGTATAGTACAATAGTCCAGCAAGCACAAGACCCCCGGCACCACACAATATCATTTGTTGGATGCTATTTCCAAAATAGACAGAGGCTAGTGTGAGCAGTAAGATGAATAGTAGACGGGTATGCATCTTCCGTCTGGCTAGTGATGCTGCGTGCTGCTCTACAGCAATAAGTGAGGCTCTGCCACATTTGCTACAGCGGTCTTCGCCAAGAGCGGTATACCGCCCGCAGTGGCGACAGATGAGCAGCTTGTCATAAGCGTAACGCGGGGCCTTGAAAGGCCGGAAGGTAACGGGTCTTTTCTTATTCACGGCCTTTATCGCCTCCGTTCAAAGCGGCTAGCAGTCGATCGTTAATATCATCACGTGTCAGTGGTTTGCGCTGATGTGCGGCATAAATGGAAATCTGAATTACGGCAATTAGGAACGTAATCCCAAGAATGACGTATGAAATCATGGAACAATCCTTTCTCATGGACGCTCTGCAGTCCAGATGGCTTTTAGAATGATAATCTTCTATGCATCAATGCACTGGGTCCAGCGGTCCTAAAGTTGAAGTTTACAAGGTTTAATTATATCATAATGGCATGCTATTTACAGATTTTAGCGATAGTGCTGAACCTGTCATATGTGCCTAATATAACACAAGAGGAGCCCTATTTATGCTTCGTAAATATCAAAGTATTAGAACAACCAAGACTCTCTTTCTACGTATCTTTCCGGTATTGCTCCTGGCTCTTTGTCTAGCTGCCTCGCCTTTTGCAGCTGTTAAAGCCTATGCAGCAACGTCGGCGCAATCTCACATTGATGCTGTGCTTCTTATTGATGTCAGCAACTCCATGAAGACTAGTGACAAGAACAAAATCGCCAACGAAGCGATGAAAATGTTCATAGATATGTTATCCACCCAAGGTGATAAAGTAGGTATTGTTGCCTATACCGACAAGGTGCAACGGGAAAAGGCTCTGCTGCAAATTAGCTCGGAGAGCGATAAGCAGGATTTGAAGGATTTTATTGATGGTTTGGACCGAGGAGCTTACACCGATATCGCTATTGGCGTAGAGGAAGCTGTGAAGGTTCTGCAGAATGGAAGTGACCCTTCCCATGAGCCTATCATTGTAATGCTCGCTGACGGCAATAATGATTTCAACAAAGCGACAGGCCGGACGCAAAGTGAATCAGATAAAGAGCTGAAGGCGGCCGTAGAGGTTGCCAAAAAGAATGGCTATCCCATCTATACCATTGGACTTAATGCAGATGGCAAGCTGAATAAACAAAGCCTCGCCGACCTGTCCAATGAGACAGGTGGTAAAGCATTTTCGACGGACTCAGCAGATGATCTGCCGCAAATCCTGAGTGAGATTTTTGCCAGCCATTTGAAGTTGAAGTTAGTGCCTGTGCAGTCGATTACTGCAAATGGCGATTATCAGGATGTGACCGTCAACGTGCCTAACGGCAGTGTTTTGGAAGCCAATATCTCAATTATGTCTTCACAGCCTGTGACAGCGAAATTAACGGACCCGTCAGGGAAAGAAGTTGCGATCCCCTCAAACAATGTCCTGCTGTCCAAGTCTTCTACTTATAGCTTGATTAAGCTACTGTCACCGCAGGAAGGAGATTGGAAACTTCAGGTTAAAGGTGTGCCAAAGGATAAGATTGATATTAATCTAGTCTTTAACTATGACTTGGAGCTTAAGATCGATGCGCTGCCATCAGCAACCTATAAAAAGGGTGATAAAATCGACATCACCTCGCATCTGTTCAGCAACGGTACTCAGGTAACACTCAGTAATTTGTATCAAGATATGAAGGCGGTACTGCTTGCTACAGATATCGATACAGGTGATGTGCAAGAAATCGAACTGGATAACTCCGGAGCTGTCTTCACGGGTACATTTGAGGTAAAAGAAAGCCATAACTACGAGTTGAAGGTACGGGCAGAGGAAAGCAGCTTTTATCGGGAAAGTGCACCTGTCCAAATCAGCGCGAAGACAGGCGGAGCAGCAACAACAGCACCTTCTACAGGGACTGGCAAGGAAGAACCCCTGAAGGAAGCTTCATCCAAAACCCTGTATTACATTATAGGGGGCATTCTTTTAGTGCTGGCAGCTGGTGCAGCATGGTATGTGCTGAATAAGAAATCGGCACGTGGTTTTGTAGGACAGCTGGTAGTAGAGGTTAAAGACAGCAATACGGGTGAGAAGACCTACCCACAATATAAGAAGCTTGCAGGCTTCAAGGGCAAGTTCACCCTTCATCAGCTGCTGCAATTGGCGCCTGAACTGAAGGAGAGCGAAAGTGTTATTTTCACACCGGCTAAGAATGACCGATTGCTGTTACGCAGCGGAGAAGGTGTTACTGTGGAGAGATCCGGACGTGCTGCGGATGCTTCGCGTGGTCTTGAACTGAAGAGTGGGGACCGCGTTTCAGTATCTCTACAGACGGTAGATAAGACGATTTATCTGGAATATTTAGTATAGTAGGCAATGGCAATGTATGCCGCAGAAATAGTTTTGCTGCAAGATATCTGAAGTACAGCTTCCGCAAAACTTTTAGGAGGATAAGCATATGAAACCAGTAGTAAGAGAGCATATACAGCAGTTGGATGTATCACTAGGCGGCGGGATTGTCAGCGATAAAATCAGGGTGGATACGATTGATAATCCGATCCTGATCATTGGACTAGGCGGCACGGGCATTGATGCCCTGCTGCGTCTTAAATATCAGATTAACCGCCGCTTTAAGCTGCCGGAGGATCCGATATCCAAGAAGAAACGGGACAAGCCGGATAATGTGGAATTTCTAGCTTTTGAGACGAATGAACAGGATCGCGGAAAAAAATACAAAGGCATTGGGCTGGACCCGCAAAATGAATTTGTACTGTTGGCGAATGCTGAAATCGGCGGACTGCTACAGAACCGTAGTATTCTCGATTCTTATATTACAGATTGGCTGTCACCTGAGTTAAGTATTACAGATGGTATGAATGGTGCCGCTGGCGTGCGGCAGGCTGGACGTCTGCTTTTGTTCACCAAGATTAATCAGGTTGTAGGTGCGATTGATAAGAAGATCAAGACGTTATCCGTAGGCACTAACAAAAAGCTGATGGTCTTTCTGCTGACAGGTCTGTCGGGCGGTACAGGCAGTGGGGCTTTCTTGGATATTGCCTATATCGTACGCGGTATTATTGAACGTGACTACGGATCAGCCGGTATTGACCGTGTGAACACACTGGGTTATCTCTTTACACCTGACGTGAACCTGTCTAATAAAAGTCTAAGTGAGCACACGCGTGAATATATTCGCAAGAACGGTTATGCAGCGCTAAAAGAGCTGGATTACTGGATGAATGTGGACAGTCGTGGTGAGCGATTCCAGCAGCAATACGGTAATATTTTGACGGTAAATTCACCGCTGCCTCCATTTAATCTATGTCATTTGATCTCTGCAACGAATACCGAGGGTAAGCTGCTGGAGAATGCGTACGATTACTGTATGAACGTAACGGCGGAGAACATCACGAACTTTATGGCGAGTGAAGAAAAACAGTCTGGTGAAGAATTCGCCATCCATGACTATATCAGTAATATCCGCACCAACATTGCGCAGATGAACAAGACCTACCCAGCTAACTATGAATACAACATTATCGGTGCCTCGTCTGCTGTGCTTCCGATTGAGGAAATGACGACTTACCTGGCTTTCCGCTTGTTTGATAAAATGGAAAAAATGTTCCAGCAGGCCCCTGGTCAAGAGGATGTAGAGAAATTCGCACGTAAGCTGGGGATTGATCTCGACAGTATGATCAAGACGTTTGAATCCCGTGTGCCTGAGCCGTTGCCAGGCTACGAGAACAGCGAACGCTTGAGCCATGCCAATGTTGTTAAGAATCAAGTGGTAAGCATGGATACAGAGCTGGAGCAGAACTTCCTGGCTCGTGCCCGTGAAGAATATATCAAATCGAAAAAGCAGTTGCCTGGCGAAATTGTGGGACGTTTCAGTGAAGAGCTGGAGCGCATCTTCCTGCACCCAGAGCAAGGGCCATTCTACGTTTCCCGCCTGCTGTATACCGAGAAGGGCTTCTGTATTTTGAAGCTGATTCAGTCTTATATTGAGGCTTTACGTGAAAGCTTGTTGCGTTTGCCACGTGATATTGAGACGGCTCAGGACAGTGCGGATGAGAAGCTGAGCGATGCCCGCAGTGCTTTTGTCTCCAAAGAGAAGAAGAAAAATGCCTATATTGAGGCTAAAATCAATGAATATTGGCTGCACGCCGATGTAGAACGCACTGAGCAAATGATTCAATTTTACGAGGACTTATATGAGCTCTTAAACGATGAGAACAGCCGGATTTACGGTGTGTTTACAGAGATTCTTAGTGCGCTTAGCTCGATTTTTGCCAAAAACGGGGACATCCTTATCAATGGCGAAGAGCAGGCAGACTATAAAGGAAACAAAACTTATTATTGGAACATTGTGAACGTGCCGGATATTTCGGCGACCATCTCCAAGATCATGGATCAGAAGGACGGCGACGACCTGATTCGCGACTTCACCCGTGAAATGCTGAAGCATTCCGGACGTTGGGTCAAAGAGCAGGAGATTGATATCGTCCGCTCGATTTCGGAATTCCTTAGCGATAAGTTTGGGGATCTGATTACCCGTTCGATGGAGGATTTCCTTGTGATGAAATTCGGACATGAAGAGCCGCTGGATAAATTCGTTGAGCGGATTATTGCCGGTAAATTGGACGAAGAGGCTGTGCCTACCTTCCACCTTAGCAATAGCTCGGGCAGCTTACATTTCCCATCATGGGGTTTCGTTTCCGTGCCTGTTAAAGCGCCGGGTATCCTAAAAGGGATTCGTAATTATCAGAATAATGCGCTTGGCAAATCGCAATTTACGATCAAGGAAAGCCAAGTGAAAAACCGTATTTTCTGGCTTAACACACGTAACGGTGTGCCACTTTTCGTATACACGCCGCTGCGGGTGTTTGAAGAGAACTATGAGCGGACCATTCTCGACAAGGAAGGGATTGGCCGCCATCTAGTGATGACGGATAAGAACAACTGGACGTACCTGCCTTCTCCGATTCCGGAAAAATCATGGGGCGACACTTACGTCAATTCTCGTGTACGTGATTATAACGCTAGAGTGCGTGCAGACTTTGCAAAAGCGCTGGCAAGTGGAGTCATTATTGAAAAAGGTGTAGATGAGAACACAAGTAACAGATATTCTGTTGTGTTCACCAAACCTTTTGATCTGGACACCATTTTGAGTGGTTTCGATATGCAACTGCAATCCACACGCCCGAATCTCGGTGAAGTGAAGAAGGCGGTTGATGAGCTGAAGAGTCTGCGTGAGAAGGGCTTGGAGCGCGAAGGCATTAAAGATATCTTTGGCAGCATCAACAAGGACATGGCGCAGGAGAATCTCATTCGTTCACCGCAGCTGATTTCACGTGTTCGTGTGGAGTTGGCCAAATATGCTGAACTGACTGCCAAAGCCGCTGAGCTTGAAGGTGTGCTTCATCAATATCTGGACGAAGATAAGTGGATGGATCAGTTCATTGAAGCTTTGTATACGGACAGCATTATCAAAAAAGGCGCACTCTACGTTTATGACCGTGATGAAGAAGAGGACGCTTGGGAGCCGTTTGCTAATTTGATGAAAGAGCGCAGCTACGTAGAGTATGCCGTGTATCGGCACTTCCGGGAGCTGGATGAGAAGAGCCGCAGCGTACTGCTGCGTAAGGCAGCGCGTCGTGCAGGTGAAATGACTGCCGCTGAAGACGTTACCCCGCTGCTCTATAAGCTGGAAGGACTGTATGTATCATTCCTGGAAGCACGCGACAGCTTGGAGTACGAACGGGTTGAGTATGAGAGCGGCGATGAGATGTACGGATTCTACAAGAGCATGACTAGCAAGCTCGGCAGTATCCGCAGAAAGTTGAAATAGGCCTATGATCAAAACACAGGCATTATCTTATGGTGAACAATATGCGGTACAGGAAGAGGCACAGCGCAGCAAAGGGGATGGACGCAGCAGCATCCATTACCCTGCCCTGTTTCTGTTCGTAGGCGACAAGGTTGCTCCGGCCATCGGTCCGGTGCTGGATAGCTGCGAACGAAAATGGGATAACGCCGGCGGGGTTATGGCATTACATGCTGTGTCAGGTGCGGAAAAAGAGGGAACAGACGGAAGCAAAAGTAGATCTGATGCGGGAGGAAAAGACCGGGTGCTGGCCATGGCCTTGCCGGAAACGGCAGGGTCAGATCCACGCACTGTGCGTCATGAACTTTACCGCAAGTTTCATGAGGATACACGTTATCTTGCTGAAATGAATAAAGTTATCCGGCGGCTGAGCAACAGTATAGCGGATTATGGACGTCTATATTCATCTTTTGACGTCATCCATCTCTCTATCATTACGCGGGTTGATGATCCGCTTAATGTATTGCTGCCGGAAATTACACTGCTGGCTCGTGCTGTACTCGGCCAGTCCTTTAAGTCCGTACAGACAGATCTCTACGCTCTGATCAATGAGCGGGAGCAAGGGGATAATTTTGGATATTCCAGCTCAGTAGGGCTGGCTTTTCTGCGTGAATTGGACAGAATGCAGGCTACGGACTATAAGTTTAATGCGCCGTTACTTGTGACGGAAGACGGTCTGTCGATTCCAGTTGGCCATGGTCCTTCCGCATTATTTGACCTTGTGTATCTGCTCTCCGATAAAAATGAGCGCGGTATGATGTCTGCACACGGTATGGATGACAACTACGAGATTATTTCTCATATTAGTCTGCTCAAAAATCGGGTCCGCCCGGCTTCTGATCAGGCTACTGGTCATGGCGGATATAACAATATGACCTTCAAAAGCGGCATCAGAGGCAGCACTGGAAGACAAGGCTACGCCTCTGCTGGCTTTTCCGGGGTAAGAAGACCTAATGTTCAAATTGCTTTGGCAGTGCTGTATCATGCGTTCCGGCGGCTTGTCTCCGATATGAGTGAGGGCAGTTCGTGGACTATACGTGAACGGCAGGCGTTGTTAGGGCTGGACCCTGACAGCTTGCGGGAACACGCGGTACAGCTACTTCCGGAGAAAGACGGCCTGAATGAAATGACGGGTTTAATGAGTCACGGACGCCCTTCCTATAATGAACTGAAGCAGCTGTCACTTCGTGAAGCTGAACGGCAGTTGTTCGGTGAAGGGGGCGAAGCTTATTTCCGCAATAACTTTGTGGCAGAGTCAAACCGGAGAGTAGAGGGAATGAATCCATTACGCCAATGGCGCACTATGCTGGCGGCACAGGAAACATCTACGCCTGCGGTAAGCTTTTATCAGCTTGCGGAGTGGACGGCAGATCGTGATGAAGCCGGAAGTGTGCTCCATCTTTTACGTCAGCATATGGCAGGCTTGCGTTCCGCGATTCTTTCCATGCAGGAGGAGCTTGAGGATCTTTATGCAGAAAGCGTGGAGCGCCAGCCGTTCCAGCGTGTGCCGCTTTTTGACAAAAGAACAGTACGTAACTTCATTCATTACTTATTCTCAGCCGTATATGGCAAAAAATATGAACTATTGGGCCTAGAAAGTGAGCTTGCCCTATGCAGTCGTTTGGAATCTGCACTTGAGCAGCTTCATATGGAAAGTATGGCTCGTGTGAAAGCTATGGAGACTTTGGAGGAAGAATTGCGTATTACTGTTATGGACAGCATTGGGCGAACAAACGAAACAACAGGCCAGAACGTAATGGAATACTACCGCGTAGTCACAGAAGAAGTGATGAAGGATATCGAAACCCGGCGTGGACCTGGAATATTCTTCAGTGAGAAGTACATGGGCAGTATCTCCAAGCTCTTAGAACAAGGGAAAGAAGCTGTGATTGAGCGTTTGATTGATATTTGCCGCCGGGAGCTGCTGACAGCAGAACCTTTCAATTTATCTTTTGAGGAAGAGCTTCTGCGGCGTGCAAATGTTGCGGCAGCCTATGAGAATCGTCAGGTTCTATCGAGGGAAGAGCTGTTCAAGCGCTTGTATCATAATTTGGAAGAGGGCGCGGCCATTAATGTTCGGCTATTCGAATATACGCAAGAGCATCGTCATGAGGAGAAATATTTCTTCGGAGACAGTTCATCAGAATTCCTACGCTACGCATTTGGAGTGGATGAGACAACACGGATTTACCGGTTAGGATTCGTGCATGAGCAGCGGAGGAGCGGAGTGGAGAAGCTAAACCTGATGGGCGGCTTTCATTTAGAAGACCTGCTCTATTATCGCAACGGTAAGGTCTATTATGAGACTTATGCTCAGAATGGCTATCAGCTCCATGGGCTGAGTGAAGATCAGCTTCCTGAGATGCGCTGATGGCGTAATAGATGGGTACCCTCACTTTGAGTCCCTTTATTGCCTTTGTGCAATATTGATACAGTAGATTTAAGTAGATTTCTGGGATAGGGACATTTCTCCTTATTTCCAATGCACACTATGCAATAGAATAGAAATAGTTGTTCCTCCTACTCCATTCTATTGCACAAAGTGCAATCTGGGGGATGATAACACATCCGGGTAGCCTGTTTATCAGGCAGCATAACCCCCGGAATGTTTAAAGGATAATAGTACAATTCAGGTTTTCCCGGAAAGGAAGTATAACGATGCAGAGAAAAATCAATCTGCTGCTGCTCTTCTTCAGTCTGATCGGCGGCGGGGTCGCCTTTCTTTTTGGCGAATGGCTGCTAAGCTGGTATAACGATCTGCCTTCCATCCTGCTTGTGGGTATTTATTTTGCCATTGTGGCGCTGGGTGTCGGTGTAGGCTGCCTGCTTGCAGAGATGATCTCGCCACGACTGAACGGAGCTTCATGGAAACAACGCTACCTGGGGTTATCGTGGAAGCTGCTGCCTCTGATGATTGTTCTTGCACTTGGAGTTGGAGCCTTAACGGAGTTCGTTTATGAACTGAATTTTGGCGGTGCCAGACCGGTTAAGAATGTGGTGATGGCTATCGATGACTCAGGCAGTATGACACAGAGTGATCCTGATAATAGCCGGTATTCAGCAGCAAAAGCGTTAATTACAAAAATGGACACTGACAATAAGGTGGCCGTGGTGACCTTTAACAACGAAGCTGTAGTTGTCCAGCCTTTAACGCCACTTTCAAATTCGGAGAATCGTGAGAAGGTGCTGACTGCAATCGATAATCTGCAGCCAACCGAAGGCGGCACGAATATTAGCGGTGCGGTCTCGGAGGCACTCAAGGAAATTGATAGTGACGGCAAAAAAGACCAAGGAGCTATGGTCATCTTGTTGTCTGACGGAGTGAGTAATTTCGATACCACAAGAGAGTTGCAGGCTTATGTAGAGCGCGGTATTGCCGTGAATACCATTGGTCTGGGCCTGAATGATCCAGCAGGCAATCAGCTGTTGCAGGATATTGCGAGAGTGACAGGCGGACACTATTATGATGTCAAGGATTCAGCCCTTCTGGGCGATGTGTTCCAGCAGATCTATGACCGTCTGGGAGATCGGACGCTGCTAACTGAGCGCAGTGATTCAACGGCAGACAGTCCTTATTATGCTGCGGTTCGTATATTATCATTGATGTTGATGGGGGCTGCGCTTGGATTAGGTCTGGGAATTATGTTTGATAACCGTCATTTGGCTAAAAGCTTTGGGATTGGCGGCGTAATATCAGGCTTGTTCGCAGGACTGATTCTGGAATTTGGACTTAGCGGTGACTCCTTTACAGATAGTCTTATTCGTCTTCTGGCTGTTCTTATATTAGCTGCTATTATTGCATTATTTACAGGCGTCATTCCGGTAGGTGAAGGACGTATTTATCGAAATAGAAGAAACAATAACGCAGCGCCTGCACCAGCATCGGATAACTTTCCGGGTCGGCGCAGAAACCGGAACAGCAAAGGATTCTAGTGTAGCGGAAAGGGGTTTACAGTAATGAGGTACGCCGAGGTTAATGCTTCCGCTCCGGGAATAACGGATGTGACATCCCAAGTGGATGACCGATTCTGTACGCTGAGATGGCGCTGGCCGGACGGCGTGCAGGCGGTGTACATCCACAAAACCTCCGCAGAAGCGGCTGACATGGGAACCGGAGATGATCCGCCGATCGGTATGAAGCTCTACACTCGTGAGGAATACAAATCTAACAATGGTTATCGTGATCGATTGGATGAGATCGGATTGATATCCTATACGATATTTGCTCGTCTTGCTGAGAACGGTGAGACTGCCCTGGTGAGGCAAAATGATGGTGTGAACCGGGTGATGGTCAGTGCAGGTAAAGCCCGGATCTATTATTCCATTCAACAAAAAAAAGCCTTATTCGGAAAACAAAAGACCGTACATATGGCGATTACGGCAGAAGTGCCCGTGGCACGGGATGTCCTCTGTTATGTCAAGAAACGTGGAGGGCATCCGGCAGGGAAAGAGGATGGTATTCTCTTTCCCTTCGTCCAGGATTTCGCTCCTGGACGCAATGTACTTCCGCCGATTGAAATCGGTAAGGATGATTTTGTACGCATCTTTTTCACCGATGGCAAGAAATATGGGCTTTATTACGAATTGGTACCGGAGTGAGACTCGTTCTACGTGTACAAGCGGGTAATGAGCAGTGCGTTCATAGCAAGTACGTAGATACAACTTTTGGGAGGATGAGTAGATGTCTTTTTTTAGCCGTTTTATGAAAAAGAATCAGCCGGAGCCGCGGCCGCTTTTTTACGATATAGTGTGTCCGTATTGCTTCACCAAATTCTCTCCGGAGGATGTCGTCTTTCGGGCTATGCACAGCCGGGAGGACGATGAAAATTACGCATTGGGTGAGGATGACGCCTTGAACAAATACCGTGAGCGCTTCGGGCTCGATACGGTAGATGACATAGAAGCGATTATCAACCCGGCGGATATTCCGGAAGAATATCATCATTACACGGATCATGTGTTAACTGGGCTTACGGATCGTTACGGTGTGCTTACGCGCAGACGGCTTTGCCCGGCCTGCCATAATGAGCTGCCGGTGACTGCCGGGAAGGTGCCAAGTAACATCATCTCGATTATCGGGGCATCCCAAGTCGGGAAATCGGTGTATATGACCTCGCTGATCCACACGTTGCAGCATACTACAGCAGGTCATTTTGATGCCGCTTGTATGCCGCTTAATGCAGAGATTAGCCGTAAGTTCCGTACATTGTATGAAGAACCGCTTTTTGAGCGCGGGGATCTGCTGGCTTCTACACAGAAGGAAAAAATGCAGGAGCCTTTTATCTTTCAATTTGTCTTTAAGGATGAAAATAAACCGCCACTGACACTTGTATTCTTTGATGTAGCAGGTGAGGGGATGGTGGATCAGGATTATCTTGGACTTCATGGTCAGCATATCAAGAACTCTGCGGGTATTCTGTTTATGGTCGATCCGCTGCAAATCCGTTCTATCCGTGAAAAGATTCATATTAACATCGGTGACCGTCCCGGAGAATGGGTCTCACAATATGACGAGCCGCGCGATGTGGTGCTGACGATGTTTGGTGATTTTATTGCCTATCAGGAAAAGAGTAAGACAGACATTCCAACAGCGGTTGTGCTTGCAAAAAGTGATATGCTGCATTCGCTGAAGGATGAGGATGGCGATTATATCAAGTCCAACAGCAATGTGTTCAATAACTATGTTCATCGCAAAACATTAAACATGGACGAGTTCCATAACATCGACGGGGAAATTCGCAGATTTATTGGTAAGGTGGACAGACCCTTTAAAGATACGATGGATGTTTATTTCGCGAATACGGGTTATTTTGCAGTATCTGCGTTGGGCAGCAATCCTGTGAATCAAAAGATTGAGGGTGTAGTAAGCCCGATTCGTGTAGACGAGCCTTTTATTTGGCTGCTGCATAAGCTGAAGTATATTGAGGGGAGCGACGGCCCGTGAATGGTTTCTCAGGGTCAACAATCGCCCAACAGATGTATACCCGCGAACGTCGCGGAGTGTTTCGTTCCACAGAAGGCTTCGATACGGTAGCGAAATCAGATAGTCTAGACAATAATTTTGTGAAAAAAATCCTTCATCCCTTCTGCCTCTACGATGCTCCTGCGGAGTTGACCGCGCGTGGGGAGAAGGATGGGGCTGCATATCCTGGTGCGCTGCACCTATTTCATGCCGAGAACGGGGATACAGTTATTGGGCTTAGTCGTTATCAAGCGGCCGATTTCACAGGCCAACGAAGCGCCTTTTTTGCACATAACTATGTAGTTCCTGCTTCACGTTCCGAAGAAATTGTCCAGAGCTATGGGGACTGGCTGCATGCTGATTTTGCAGAGAGTTATACTGGAGAGCTTGGTGGAACTTTGCCGGAGCTGCCCTCTATTCCAGTTGTTCGCACAGACCGCAGCCCTGACCCAATCGCAGGCTTACGCTTGTTAGGGATTGATGAAGGGATATTCAAGGCGTTATTGCAAGCTGTGATGCTCTCTGTAGCAGGTAAGAAAAAAATCTACGTGGCTCTAAACGTACCTATCACGGAGTTGTCCGCGCGGGCGGTGGAGCTTACAGAAATTCTGTATAGCGTGCTGCCGTATGAATTCCGCCGTAGATTAGGCGTGATTACGTATGCGAATGAACCGCAAAGCCGTAAATATATACATCTTAGCTTTGTGGAAAAAGGTTCGCTGCGTCCCGGTGATCGCAGTATTGAGAAGGATTATACCTTCGATTTGGCTTCCGGACGGATGGGAAATGTCGATTTTGGTGAGTCCCGCCAGCCTTATGCTGATTTGGTGTGGAAGCTGTTACTGCTGAATCCAGGAGATATTAACGACTTTGTAAGCTTCGCCGATCAGATTCTGCGTGGAGAGAGTCCTGAGCATAAGCTATCCCTTGCTTTCTATAATGAGCTGGCTATATTTTATGAGATTGAGCAAGGGAACGAGCATTTATATACGGAGAATAAGAGTGCGGTGCTAAGTGGTTTGCTCTCTTACCTTAAACCAGACGGTGCAATTCATTCTAGAATCCGCTTGAACGATATTTTCTTAGAACGGTTCGACCGGGAATTTGATCTGATTCGGCAAAGGAATGTGCCAGATCCGGCGATTATGGAATGCTTTAAGGAGTATTTTGTACTTAAGGATCACAATTACAGGGTCAGAATCGTGGATTATTTCATCAATGGGATGCTTCATAGTGTGGAAGCGGACCGCAAGGATATCTTGAGTGCCGCTTACGGGATCATTGAGAGTAATGATGAGTTAAGTGGAGCCTACTTCCAGCGCGTGATGTCTGAAACATATTTCCGTAAGCAGCTACTTGAGCCTTATATGGAATCAAGACTAGCTGCGGCGTCCAGATCTGCGGATATACTGAGCTTTGTACTCCATTGGGGGCGGTTCCTGCCAGTGGCGTTAGAGCAGTCCTTTGCTCAAAATGCTGTGAAGGATTATTTGCTTGAAAAGCTCCAGCTGGAACATGATCCGGTGGCTTCTGTAGCGGAAATTCATGAAATTGTAGATAAGGCAGAAAAAGATCGCCGCAAAGGAACAGGAGTTGCTCCTAAGGCACTCTCCCTAATGCAGGATCTTGCTGCTTCAGCAGATAGATTCTTACTGAACCGCTTATCGCTTTCCGATATGACGCAGGAGGAGCTTCTGGAGGTAGTTTTTTTACGGTATGGTAATGTTGTCGATTGGCAGCCGCCACTGGATAGGATTAGCAAGCAGAAAGAGAATGCGCTGCGCGCCGCTTACCGCTGGTTTGGTGAAGAGAAGCCGAATGAGGAGATTTTTGCAGGATTGTCTCCGCAGGAACTAGACGATGTGCAGCTACTGGGTCGTCGTTTGCTAAAAGAGGCGCGTGTTCTGGAACCCTTTGAACGGCTTCCGCTAGCCTTCTACTATACAACTCAGCGTGAAGGTGGTCCGCTGGATTACGATGCGCTTCTGGAGCTGCTAAAGCGTAAAGCCGGTTCCGACAAAGAAATCATCTATCGGTTTTTTGCTTGGTCGCAAGGCAATCCTTTATTTACGGTTTCGAATAAAAAGCTGCAACCGGGTTACCGCAAAGCGATTCTGAAGTATTTCCTGAGCAGTGATCGTGAAGCGTTCAAGAATCGGGAATTCCGAAAGAACTATGTCGCGGCAGCTCGGCCTGCTCTGCAAAATGTGTACAATGAAGCCCGCTCCCAACTGGCTTCCCCGCTGGCGCGCTGGATCAGCCGCAGCCGATTTCGACTCTTAATCTCCGGCTCCATTACGGGTATTCTGGTGATTATTGCAATTATCGTATTCAGTATGCTACGCCCGGATGATACGAAGACTGCTCTGCCGGGGACAAGCCCTGAGCCGACCCCTGTTCAGAGTGCAGGTAATGAGCTGCCTCCGGCTTCAGTATACTTGAAGGATCAGAGCGACGAAGGAGATAAGGGGAGCAGCATATTGGTGTTCACCTTCGCAAGTGCAGATGACTGTGTGCAGTTTCAACCGACTGAGATTAGTTTAATGTCTTCGTCTACAGAGATAGATAAAAGCTTTAAGGTCGCTGCTACGAATGGCACTTGTCCAGTGCCGTCAACGGATGGGACGGATGAGGGAAACGCCGCTGACGATTCAGATGCCGCTGGCACTACTGGAGGAACAGCAGAAGGTGCAGATGCTCCTAACGCAGTAGCTGATGCTTCTCCGTCTCCTACGCCTTCCTCTGATACTGAGGACAGCACTGGGTTGCCTTCCGCAACAGCTGTGACTGAAGGTGAACAACCATCCTATCAGGTTGAGGTTACATTGGAGCCTGGAGCGACAATTCTAGAGAAAAGTATGATCAAGGCCGGAAGATTTACATTGATCGTAGATCCCGACCCTAATATTCCACCAGCTTCTGATTCAAGTGCTGAACCCTCCTCAACTGCAAGTCCGGAAGGAACAGCCGAATAACAAGCTTTCTGAACAGCAATACCTACCGGCAGGTGGTGTATTGCTGTTCATTTTTTTGCTGCCCATACTAAGCTTTTCTATAGACATGCTATGTATTAATAGATATGATTATGGATGTCAAAATAAGATACTACATACTGGAAAAGGTGCAGACTCTATCAATCTAGTCGTCTGCTTAAAAGGGAAGTCCGGTGCAAGAGTCCGGCGCGGTCCCGCCACTGTATGTGCGGAGTTTTTCTTCTATAAGCCACTGCCCCGAAGGTAGGGTGGGAAGGTGAAGAACAGCGATGAAGCATCAGCCAGGAGACCTGCCTTTTTCGTGAGCGTTTCTATTCTTCGTGGGGTAAGAATGTGGAACATATACAGATGGACTGTTGGCAGGAAGCAAGCGCCTCAGCCTCGATTTGTAATCTTCCCTGACCGCCCTCCAAAGGGGCGGTCTTTATGTTATGCGTCTTATTCCCAGCAGTACCCATTCTTATACAGAAAGAGGTTAAACAATGAAGAAAATCATGTCTTCCAAGTTTGTAGCACTTGGGCTGGCCTTATTCATGGTCATTTCAATTCTAGGAACATCTCTTGCTCCGGCAGGACAAATATTTGCAGAAGCGAGCGCTGGCTCCGGTCTGGAAGCAACTGCTGCGGAGCGGATTAATGTTGCGGATGCGACTTATGCGGCTGCAGAATATCTCTTGAAAGGTGGCGTGCAATCGGATTGGCAAGCTATTGGATTAGCGCAAGCAGGATATAAGCTGCCAGCCAGTTACCATTCAGAGCTTGAGAAAAAAGTAAAGGATGCAGCTGGCAATTTCGCCAATGTAACCGATTATGCTCGAATCGTGCTCGCAGTGAGAGCGATT
The DNA here is from genome assembly GCF_038008505.1 of Paenibacillus sp. FSL H7-0735. Lineage (NCBI taxonomy): Bacteria > Bacillati > Bacillota > Bacilli > Caryophanales > Paenibacillaceae > Paenibacillus > Paenibacillus sp. FSL H7-0735. Next base: position 1,102,924 of record NZ_JBBOZH010000001.1, read on the forward strand.
GGTGCAGATCCTACTAGCTTTGCTGGTAACGGAACGACTCCTGGCTATAATCTGATTGAGAAAATTTATAATAACAGCAAGCTCAGTGAACAGACGCTAAATAATCCGGTATATGCTTTACTTGCGCTGGATTCTGGTAAATATAATATCCCAAGTGACGCGAAATGGACGGCGGATAAGCTCCTTACGGAGATTCTCTCCAAACAGAATCCGGATGGGGGCTTTGCATTAACTTCAGGCGCAAGTGAGCCTGATATGACAGCGATAACCTTGACGGCTCTGGCGGCACATAAAAATAATCCCGAAGCCTACTTAGCAGGGCTACAAGCCGTAGCTTGGTTATCTGCAGCTCAAGATAGCCATGGGGGTTACGGTGACAGTGCTGAAAGTAGCGCACAAGCAATCCTTGGACTCACATCCTTCGGAGTTGATCCTAGTGGATTAGAATACACCAAAAACAAAGTGGATCTAATGGAGAACCTGCTTAGCTATCGTCTAGCTGATGGTAGCTTCACCCATAGCCGTGGTGGAAGCAGTAATGTTCTGGCGACAGAGCAAGGACTTCAGGCGCTGGTTGCGTATAATTTGCTGTATAAAGGAAGCAACAGTAAGCTATACGATTTTTCCAAATCCTCCGTTCAGAGCTCACTCATCTACGCTCCTGTAACGATTGAGGGACCACGGGCCACGTTGGCACAAGGGTACGCCTATGCTGGCAACGCACTTGGAGCGTTAGAGAAGCTGGCGCTTCAAACGAACTTGCCGATCACGAATCCTTCGGGCAGTTATGTGACTGGCATCGGAAGTATTGCTGCTGGAAGCTTTGGTGGTTATGACGGATGGATGTATGTTGTATCACGTGACGGAAAATGGATTAATCCCGATGTAGGCATGAGTGATTTTGTACTTAAAGATTCAGATCAGGTACTGGTTTATTATGCCGGAGATGACACTAAACTTGTGGATTCCGTTACCCTTTCCAAACAAAATCTTAAAGAGGGCGATTCTTTTACTGTCACTGTAACTAGTAAGACGTGGAAATGGGACGCTGCTACGAATACTTCCTCTCCTGTAACGGCAAAAGCTGCGGGTGTTCAGGTCCAAATTGGAGCTCACACGGTAACGACGAATGCTAAAGGTGAGGCCGTATTCTCAGGAAATGTGCCCGCAGGTGACTATACACTGTCTGTAACTGGCTACCGCGAAGGTAAAGCGCCAACGGTTGCTAAATATACAAAAGCTATAAAGGTAACTTCTAAGAATGTAACAGCTTCTCTTACCGTTGAAGGCCCGGAAGGATTGATTAGTGAAGGGACTTTAAAAGCCTCCAATGCTCTTGAAGCGTTGCAGCAACTAGGGTCTACCGATGATTTTAAAGTAGATATCACCAAATCGTCTTATGGCAACTTTGTATCAGGTATCCATGGAGTTTCGCAAGGTACTTACGACGGATGGTGGAGCTTCGTAGTATCACGCGGCGGGGAGTGGATATATCCAAGTGTGGGTATGGATGCGTTCGAACTACAGGAATCCGATCGTGTGCTTGTCTATTATGCAGGAGAAAATACACAGGTTATAGATTCTGTGGCGCTTTCCCCAACGCAGCCAAAAGCTAATGAAGCTTTTACCGTAAAGGTTTCCCAGAAAAAGTGGGTGTGGAATCAGGACAGCTTCACTTCTGATCCGGTTACCTCACCAGCTGCAGGTGTGCAGGTTTCGATTGGTGATAAGAAGGTAATCACGAATGAACAAGGTGTAGCTGTTGTTGAGGGGGGTCTCCCGGCAAATAGCTATACAATGACTGTTACCGGTTATGTTAAAGACAGCGTACCGAGCGTAGCGCGTTATACTCAGTCTCTGACTGTTGGATCGTCTGTTATTGCTCCAGCTAAAGCTACCGCTACCCTTTCAGTAATTGGAGATAGCCGGAAGGGAACCATCCTAGCCAGTACAACAGTAGCTCTAAAAGAGGGCGAAACGGCTTATAGCTTACTAGTCAGTCAATTAGGCACTAAGGTAGTATCATCCGGCAACGCTGGAAGCATCTACGTGAAGTCTATTGACGGGTTGGCTGAATTTGACGGAGGCCCAAGCAGCGGATGGAAGTATAAAACGAACCGGGATGCTGATCCAAGCATAAGTGCAGACAGCTATATTTTGCAGAACGGTGATACTTTATATTGGTACTATACCTCTGGAGAATAAGGAAGAGGATTGATTAGGCGGGTACATGGATTCGGAGTAACTAACGGATCGGGTGCCCGCCCTTTTTATATTTGGAGGAAAGTCGTTTTATGACAATATATACTTTTATTCGACACAATATTCAAAAAATCATCAAACTCTTAGCCCTTCCGACCGATAAAAATAGATAGATCATAAGATAATGCGAAGGCGGAGTGTAGATGAAAAATTTGAAAGTGAAATACAAAATAGGGCTGCTTTTGGTATTCGCTGTAATCATGGTGAATGTTGTAGGGGGCATAGGCATCATCACGATGACCCGAATGGCCGAAAAGACAAATGAGACATATAATGAAAATTTATTGCCTGTTTCTTACGTGGGGCAGATGCGTACGAATAATCGGGCTATTGAATCCTATCTTTTGGAGCGTTTGATTAGCGTTGATGCCAGCAAAAACAAAGAACTTTCTGAGAGTATCCAAGTGAAGGTTCAGGATAATAATGAACTTATGAACAAGGTGAAAGCGATTCAGTATAATGATCCTGCTATTGTAAGTAAAATCAAAGAGTATGAGTCCTTTTTGCCAGATTATCGTGCACAGCGGGATAACATTATAAAGATTGCTGATAGTAATCATAATCAAGAGGCCTATAAAGTATTTTCAGGCGAATTTAACGAATCCCGTGAAAAAATGATCAACCTACTTAAAGGAATTAGTGATTCGTTGCTTAAAGATGCTGATGAACACAATTCAGATTCCATGGCAACCGCTAAAAGCATGCGGGTAAACAATACCATAATGATTACGTTCGCCTGGGTGATTTGTTTCGTAATTAGTATTGCAATTATTCGACTGATAACAAAACCCCTTAAAGAACTGCAAGGACTAATGAAGCGGGCAGAAGATGGAGATTTGACCGTGGTAGCAACGTACACCGCCAAGGATGAGATCGGCCAAATTAACAGTTCATTTAACAATATGCTGCAGGGCTTGCGGAAGATGATGCAAGGGATTGCAGAGAGTGCAGAACTGCTGTCAGCTTCATCGGAAGAGATGAGCGCTAGTGCTGAGCAGACCTCATTGGCTTCACAAATGATCGCTGTATCTTCTGGAGAGATTGCCGCGGGTTTTGATGAACAGACAGAGAGCATTAACAATACAACACGTTCCATAAAAGCAATGACCAATGATATTGCAGCCGTAGAGGGCAGCAGCTATGAAATGTCGGATCTAATGGGCGTAGTTTCCGGTTCATCGGATCGTGGAGTAGAGGCTGTAGACCAAATCATTGTGCAGATGAAGGAAATTGACCTCAGTGTAACTCAGAGTCAGGAGATTGTTTCTAATCTGGGGACATTGTCACAAGAGATTAATACAATTATTACAACGATTAACGGTATTGCTACACAGACGAATCTGCTTGCGCTCAACGCTTCTATAGAAGCAGCACGGGCCGGTGAGCATGGACGGGGATTTGCTGTAGTTGCTGGAGAAATTCGTAATCTGGCGGAAGCAACTAGAAATAGTTCTTTGCGGGTTACAGATATTATTACACATATCCAAAAGCAAACCGAAAGCGCAGTAGAATCCATGGCTTTGGGTACTGAGCTAGTCACCAATGGCGTAGTTCAAAGTCATCTGGTATCTCAAGCGTTTCATGAGATTCAGACTTCCATTAAAGAAGCTACCTTACAGACAGCCGAAATTAGAGAAGCGGTTGCTCATGTAGCCATGGAATCACAAGGTGTGGCAGCAGCTATGGAACAGGTCAACGTTATATCTAGTAAAGGCGCAGAAGGTGTTCAGGACACAAGTGCAGCGAGTCAGGAGCAACTATCCGCAATGGAGGAAATGTCGGCTTCAGCTCAGTATTTAGCGGTGCTGGCAGAAGATCTGCAAAAAACATTGTCCAGCTTCAAACTATAGGCTTCTTAATATTGTCAAAACCAGCAGAGCAGCGGTTCTCCAGTAACGGAGATCGCTGCTCTGCTGTTTGTGGTTTTAGCGCATTGGGAGCAAGTGCGAGCCAGCTGATCTCAGTTGGTCAAGGTGGGATAGATGTAAGTTGGTTTCAGTAGGTTGCGGGCAAACATATGCTATGTGACCTCCAGCGACACTATTGGCAGGCAAGACAGAGGGATGGAAACAATAAAAACTTCGGCGATGATCGGTATACTCGTACCCCGTACCCCGTAGCCTGTACCCTGTAGCCTGTACCCTGTACCCTGTACCCCGTACCCCGTACCCCGTACCCCGTACCCCGTACCCCGTACCCCGTACCTCTAGTTTCACCGGCTGATCTCTAGTTTTTTAAACACACTATCTACTTGATATTCCCTAGTCTAAGGTCATTTGTGTCCGATGTGTGGGCTTATACTCATCCGCACAGGCTATCGGACACAGCCGTCGCTATTTGCACATTTATCGCCATTGGGGCGAAGTTTCGGACTCCAGTGCAGCTATTGGTGTGGAAAACGCTGAAAACTGGTTTATTTCGCATCAATAGCGGCTATGAGGTCCGATAGCGTCCGAAATATAGCTAAATCCAGCAATTAAGGTCATCTGGGTCCGATAACGTGGGCTTATACTCACCCCCACAGGCTATAGGACACAGTAGCCGCTAATTGCCCATTTAGTGGCATTGGGGTGAGTTCCGGACTACTCAGTTGCCGCTATTTGCCCATTTATCGCCTTTGTAGCGAAGTTTCGGACACCAGCGCAGCTATTGGTGTGGAAAACGCTGAAAACTGGTGTTTTTTGCACCAATAGCGGCTATGGGGTCCGATAGCACCCGAAACAGTGGCAAATCCAGCAATTAAGGTCATCTGGGTCCGATAGAAAAACTCGGGAGCATGAATGTGGTTGGATTAAACAAAAATTAGTGTTTAGTTCAAGACTTGAAAAAAGAGGGCATCCCCACAGCTAGTTCACAGCTGTGGGGATGCCCTCTTGATTTTTAATAAAAACTCAGCGTGTATCCTTCCAGAAATTCAGAGGTTTCAGATCTGAGCTAATGACGTGGAATGTATATCCTTCTTTTTTCAATGACTCTAAAATACGAGGAAGCACTTTAAGTGTAGCCTTTTGATCATGCATCAGAATAACTGGATTGGTCTGCGATTTCTGCAGCTTATGAACCTGATTCATAACCGAATTATAGATCGTCGTACTAGCATCCTTGTATTTCCAATCCTCAGAGTCCACGTTCCAATCCCAGAGATGATAACCTTGAGCCAACACTTTATCTCTAAAGGTCTTTGTGAAATAAGGTTTGCTTCCATAAGGAGGACGAATTAGTGTGGTGCTTTGACCTGTAATCTTTTTCAAAATGGCGTTATCGTTATCCATCTCACCCAGTGCAGCGGCAGGTGAAGCATAAAACTTCTCTTTCCGGTGCGTCATTCCATGCAATGCGAGACCATGTCCTTCATTCGCAATCCGTTTCACTTGCGTAGTATGCTGGTTCATATTCGGTCCGATCATGAAAAAAGTTGCCTTCGCATCATATTTTGCCAAAATATCAAGCAATGTAGAAGTAGTGGCCGTTGGTCCATCATCAAAGGTGAGGTATACGGTCTTACCTTGCTTCCCAACAGTTGGCGTAGAAGTTCCAGGAGTTGCGGTTGGCTTCATTTCCTTTTTAAATTTACTCACAAATGTTGCATCATCTAATGTAGCTGAGCCATCTTTTACACGCAATAAATTTTGATCTGCTTTAAAGGAAATTCCGAAACCAAGATAAGAAGTCAATTTCAGTGGAACCATGGTTTTTCCGTTTTTCAAAAATGTATTCATGGATATGGTCTTTCCATCGCTTAGAGTAGCTGTTGCATGATCATTCAGCAGTTTGATTGATCTGTTCTGACCTGTAACTTTTATCCCATCACTCACTCCAGTTAGCGTTAACTTAAGTTCCTGTGACAGATCACGTAGAGGAACGTAATAGGTATCTTTTACCGAAACTGCTTCAATAGTTGTTAACTTATCGTTCACACCTAACCTAAGGGAGCCTGCACCTGCTGCATTCACTGAATCTATCGCTCGTATTGATCCAGAACCTATGAATAATACGATTAATAATAGCCATACTTTCTTTAAAGACATCGTCAAAAATCTCCTATCTATGTATATTTGTCTATTACCTTATCATACATTGATAGAATGAAATTTGAGAGATTGTAACCCCCAGCAGAATAATTTGTTACCTTTTAGTAGTTAACTGTGATTTCAACCACAATCATAAAAAGCACGTAACTCCGGCTAAATACTGACGCATCAACAAAAATGGTTAAAATAACCCCGTTTTGCGCAAAATAGATGTGTCCAAATTAGCAACTTTAGTAAACTATTGAACAAAGTTTGAACGGAATTTTTCAACCCATAAACAGCGCCGTTACAGTGATCTTTATCATACTATTAGAAACTTGTAACAAATTGATCACACATATTTAACTTGTTCGCCATTATTAAGGTCTTTTTTAGGCTAAATGGAAAAATAAGTCTTTTGCTTTCTTCCCCATAAATTCTTACTATATATAAAGGTTAATGTTGAGGGTTAATAAAAGAAGTATTGAAGGAAGGAGCTTAAGCATGAACAAAAAGGGACCGTTATACGCTTTATTTCTCAGCCTAATTTTACTCTTGCCAGGATGCAGTTCAATCGCTGTTCTGAATCCGAAGGGGCCGGCTGCAAGAACTTTATCTGACACGATCATTCTCTCCATTGTTATGATGCTCGGTGTTCTGGCAGTTGTCTACATCTTATATGTCTTCGTTCTTTTGAAATACCGTGCTAAAAAAAGCAACGAAGATTATATTCCTCCTCACGAGGAAGGAAACAAATGGCTGGAGGCTATCTGGATTACCATTCCGATTATTATCGTGGCATTCCTCTCCGTAGTCACCGTCAAAACAACAGTAGATGTAGAAAATGTTGCAGCGGATTATAAAGATCAGAAACCGCTTGTAATCTATGCTTCCTCCTCTAACTGGAAATGGCATTTCAGCTATCCAGAGGAAGGGATCGAAACAGTAAACTACGTTAATATTCCAGTTCACCGCGCTGTAGAGTTCAGATTGTATTCTTTCGGTACAATCTCAAGTCTTTGGATCCCACAATTGGGAGGACAAAAATACGCGATGAGCGACATGATCACAACCTTGCATCTTTCAGCTGATACTGTAGGTTCTTATGTCGGAAGAAATGCGAACTTTAATGGTAAGGGCTTTGCCCACATGGAGTTTGAAACACTTGCGATGACAGATAAGGATTATCAGGAATGGGTGAAAGACGTTAAAGAAACGGCGGGTCCACTGACGGAAGATGAATTTAAAGGTCTTTTGGAAATGGAACATGTCGGACGTAAAACGTATACGAATACTCACTTATCCTTTAGCCCGCCTCCGGGAAGCCATGGTGACCATATGAGTAATGGTGGCACTGAAATGGATACGGATAACGGAAGCATGGAGCATCAGGATAATAAAGAAATTCACCCGACTCCAGCACCATCCAGTGAGACGGAATTCAACACCGAGCCTAATCCAGAACTGGATGAGCCGACACCTAGTTCTCCATTAGAAGAGAGCACAACACATGACGGACACTAGTCAATGTTAATTGAACAACTTGAAAGGAGCGATTCCTAATGGATTGGGATAAATTTAAGGTCCACGGCGAACCCTTGATATACGGAGCTATGGCAAGTATTGTTCTGGCTACGATCGGGATTATTGTCGGCCTGACCTATTTTAAAAAATGGGGATATTTATGGCGCGAATGGTTGACTACTGTTGACCACAAACGTATTGGGATTATGTATATCCTCGCAGCATTGCTTATGCTTTTCCGCGGCGGCGTTGACGCTATTATGATGAAGCTGCAAACAGCAGCCCCGGACATGAAATTTCTTGACGCACAGCATTATAACGAGGTATTTACAACACACGGCTTGATTATGATCCTTTTTATGGCCATGCCGTTTATTATCGGTCTGATGAATGTTATCGTTCCGCTGCAAATCGGCGCTAGAGACGTTGCCTTCCCGCGTCTGAACGCTGTCAGCTTCTGGCTCTTCTTCTTTGGAGCTATGCTGCTTAACATTTCGTTTGTTATCGGGGGATCGCCAGATGCTGGTTGGTCCGCATATTTCCCGCTAGCAAGTCTAGAGTTCAGTCCAACGGTGGGTAATAACTATTACTCGCTCGCACTACAAATTTCAGGTATTGGTACGCTCATCACAGGCGTTAACTTTATTGTAACGATTCTGAAAATGCGTGCACCAGGCATGAAGTTGATGAAAATGCCGATGTTTACTTGGTCCGTATTGATCACCAACGTAATTATCGTATTCGCATTCCCTGTGCTTACGGTAGCACTTGCGTTGATGATGTTCGACCGGCTGTTCGGCTCTCAATTCTTTACGATGGCCAATGGCGGTATGGATATGTTATGGGCCAACCTTTTCTGGGTATGGGGTCACCCTGAAGTATATATCGTTGTCTTACCGGCATTCGGTATTTATAGTGAAATTATCGCCACCTTCTCTAAAAAGAACCTGTATGGATATACATCCATGGTATTCAGTATGTTGATCATTTCTCTCTTGTCCTTCTTAGTATGGGCTCACCATTTCTATACAATGGGTCAAGGTGCTATGGTTAACAGCTTCTTCTCGATTACAACCATGGCCATTGCCGTACCAACAGGTGTGAAAATATTTAACTGGCTATTCACCTTACGAAAAGGGCGAATAACCTTTACGACACCTATGCTATACACCCTGGCCTTTATTCCGATCTTTACGATTGGTGGGGTAACAGGTGTCATGCTGGCTATGGCCAGTGCCGATTACCAGTACCATAATACGATGTTCCTGGTTGCCCATTTCCACTACGTTCTTATTCCAGGTGCGGTCTTCGCCGTTATCGCAGGGTTCCATTACTGGTTCCCTAAAGTATTCGGTTTCCGTCTGAATGAACGTCTTGGCAAGCATGCCTTCTGGTGGATTATTATTTCCTTTAACGTATCGTTCTTCCCGCTGTTTATTCTCGGACTTAAGGGTATGACCCGTCGACAATACACATATTCTGCGGACACTGGATTTGGCCCGCTGAGTATGGTTTCATTTGTAGGTGCGATCGGTCTCGCGATTGGATTTGTAATCCTGGTTTATAACATTTACTGGAGTACTCGTTACGAACCAAGAGATACTGATGGCGACCCATGGGATGCACGTACTTTGGAGTGGGCAACGAAAAGCCCGATTCCAGCTTACAACTTCGCAGTGGTTCCAAATGTAAAAACACGCGATGCATACTGGTCTGCTAAACAAGATAAAGTACCACTTTTTGAAGATAAGATTACTAAGATTCATATGCCTAGCAACACAGGAAAACCATTTATTCTGGGTGTTATCTTCTTCATCGCAGGGTTCTCTCTGGTCTTCAGTCTTTGGATTCCAGCGATCCTCTCTGGAGTAGGTATCCTCATTGTTCTAGCTGCTATGTCCTTTGATCGGGATCACGGATTCTACATCCCAGCAGAAGAAGTTATTGCTACTGAAAAGAAATTGCGGGGTGAGACAGTATGAAAATAGATGCGTCTAAGCCGCTTGAATACTCAACAGAAGAGAATAGTAATAAAATCTTTGGCTTCTGGGTTTTTCTAGGAGCGGAGATTGCACTGTTCGCTACGTTGTTCACTGTTTACTTTGTAATGGTAGACCGTTTTGCCAGCGGCCCTAGCGGGCCGGAGCTTTTCGAAATTGGTCCGGTGATGATCGAAACATTGCTGCTGCTGACAAGTTCGTTTACGATTGGTCTTGCGGTTCATGCCATGCGGCATGGTTACCAAAAAGCCATGATGGTCTTTTTCGGACTAACCCTTCTAATGGGTCTCGGCTTCCTTGGTATCGAAATCATGGAGTTTGTCACTTATGTTCACGAAGGGGCTACACTTCAAACCAGTGGTTTCCTATCCAGTCTCTTTGTACTGCTGGGAACACACGGAGCTCACGTATCGTTCGGGTTCCTGTGGGGTGCGGCTATTCTAATCCAGTTGAAGCGTCAAGGTATTAATCCGGCTACGGCCAATAAATCCTTTATCTTCTCGCTGTACTGGCATTTCTTGGACGTTGTCTGGATCTTTATTTTCAGCTTCGTCTATCTGAAAGGACTGATGTAGCATGATGAAGCAATTGTTTCCAATTCGCCATGTGATGGGTTTCTTAGCCTCTCTTGTCCTTTCTGTGGCTGCACTTGCTGTAATCTACCTTGATCTATCCAACACTGCGAACATGGCAATCCTGCTTGTTACAGCCCTCATTCAGGCTTCCTTGCAGCTCTTCCTGTTCATGCATATTGGTGAATCAGCAGATACCAAGAAAGAACTTTACATCAATATCGCCTATGCCTTATTCGTTGGTTTAGTTACGATATTCGGTACGCTCTTCATCTTCGTATGGGGCTGGTATGCTTAATTACAGTAACTAATACTCAAAGGGACGTCTTCTATGCCTAAATGGCTTAGGGACGTCTCTTTTTTTTGGTTTACTTAGGAGGTTTGTTGTAGCGGATGCCCGGAAATGGGCATCTTCCCAGGCAATAGCTGCACAGGAGTCTGCAACTTTGCTCAATAGGCGGAAAATGTGCGAATAGGGTCATCTGGGTCCGAAATCCACGGGGGATGAGGGTGGCTTGGTGCTATCGGATTCAGATGACCTTAAAAGCAGGAATCAGCGGCTTTTGAGTCCGAGAGCCCCGTGAGACAAGGGTGGCTCGGCGCGATCGGACTCAGATGAGCTTAAAAGCAGGAATCAGCGGCTTTTGGAGTTGTAACAGACCCCAAAGCCGCTATTGGTGTGAAAAACGCGCAAAATGAGCGCCTTTTTAGGCAATAGCTGCACAGGAGTCCGAAACTTCGCTCAAAAGGCGGAAAATGTGCGAATAGCGTCATCTGGGTCCGAAAGCTAGCGGGGATAAGGAGGCTCGGCGCGATCGGACTCAGATGAGCTTAAAAGCAGGAATCAGCGGCTTTTGGAGTTGTAACAGACCCCAAAGCCGCTATTGGTGTGAAAAACGCGCAAAATGAGCGCCTTTCTAGGCAATAGCTGCACAGGAGTCCGAAACTTCGCTCAAAAGACGAAAAATGTGCGAATAGGGTCATCTGGGTCCGAAATCCATGGGGGATGAGGGGGACTTGGCGCAATCGGACTCAGATGACCTTAAGAGCAGGAATCAGCGTCATCAGGGTCCTAAAACTACTGTGGATGAGGATGGCTCGGCGCGATCGGACGTAATTTTTGATTAATAGCAAGGGATAGATAGATCCCCAAGGATAATCTTGGGGGTTTTTTGTTGACATATAAGCCGAACTGTATTAATAATAGTAGTACAGTTAATACACATCATAATGGATTTAATGCAAGATAGTGGAAGGAGGAAGGTTATGTTCGAACTGGACGTTCGTAGTCGGAAGCCGATTTATGAGCAGCTGACCGATAAGGTCAAGGAGATGATTCTGCATGGTATTTTGCAGACGGATGAACAGCTACCTTCTGTAAGGACTTTATCCCAGCAGCTAACCGTGAATCCCAATACGATTCAGAAGGCTTACCGTGAATTGGAACGTGAGGGGTATATCTATTCATTACAGGGGAAAGGAAGTTTTGTAGCCCCGATGAAAAAAGAACAAAATGCGATCAAAAAAGCGGAAGTCCGGAATGAGTTGCTGAGGCTGATGGCGGAGGCGGTATACCTTGGGTTTACCGCAGCTGAGATTAGTTCTTTGTACCAACAAGTGGAGAAGCAAAGAGAAGGAGGGAAGAGTGATGATTGAGATTCGAGGAGTCAGCAAGTTATTTCAAGGCGAGAAGGCAGTCGACGATATCTCTTTAACGGTACATAAAGGAACAATTTATGGGCTGCTCGGCTCTAATGGCGCGGGCAAAACTACGCTGCTCAAAACATTGGCGGGCATCTACTCTCCAGATAAGGGGACCGTGCGGGTGGATGGTGAAGCAGTATTCGAACACCCGACGACTAAGCAACGGGTTATTTTTATGCCGGATGCTCCTTATTTTTTCCCACAATCCACCATGCTGCAAATGGCGGCCTTCTATCGCTCGATTTATCCGGGCTGGAATCAGAAGCGTTTTGAAGATTTGGGAACCGTATTTCAGCTCGATAAAAAGCGCAAACTCAGTCGTTTCTCCAAAGGGATGCAGCGGCAAGCGTCATTCTGGTTGTGTTTAAGCTGTATGCCGGATGTGCTGATTATGGATGAACCGATTGACGGATTAGATCCGGTGATGCGGCGTCAGATCAAAAACCTGCTATTTCAGGAGGTTGCTGAACGCGAGCTGACGGTAATCATATCTTCGCATAACCTTCGTGAGATTGAAGATCTGTGCGATCATGTCGGGATTATGCATGGTGGGAAGATGTTGATTGAGAAGGATCTGGATGATCTTAAGGCGGATACACATAAGATTCAAGTGGCGTTTCGGGATGAACGGCATGAGATTCCGTTAGCTGCCAAGTTACAAGTTTTGCATCAAGAGCGCCGGGGAAGTGTGAACCTATATATTGTAAAAGGGGATCGTGAACGGATCAAAGCGGCTTTTCAGGTGTACGAGCCATACGTATTCGATTTGCTTCCATTAACGTTAGAAGAGATCTTTATTTATGAAATGGGGGATGTCGGATATGATGCGCAGCCATTACTACTTTAATAGCAGTGTTTTTCGCCAGAACTTCCGCCAGCATGGCTGGATAGGGATTATATATGCACTTGGCTTATTATTCGCACTTCCATTGCAGCTCTTCATGAGCAACAATCCGGATGCAAAACCGCAGGAAATTGATCATTTATTTCGCATAGCTGGTAGTGTGCAAGCCTTATTTATCATTACGATCCCAGTTGCCGCAGGACTATTCTTATTCCGATACCTTCAGGCAAAATCACCCGCAGATCTTTGGCATAGCCTGCCTTTACGCAGAGAGCATTTATTTACAGCTCATCTGACGAGTGGACTTACCTTGCTATTGCTGCCTGTTTGGTTAACTGCTGGGGTGGTTGCCGTTATTAAGCCATGGAGTGGGAATTTTTATATTTTTCAAGGCGCAGATATTTGGCAATGGTGTATCACAGTTAGTATTCTGACTTTGTTCCTCTTCTGCTTTAGTGTTTTTGTGGGAATATGTACGGGCCAATCTATTCTTCAGGGAATTATCATTTATATTTTGCTTATTCTTCCTGCTGTACTGATCTCATTAATCAATAGCCATTTCGTCATGTATCTTTATGGTTATGCAAATGAAAATGTAAACTTCCGTGATTCTAGTTTGCAGATGTGGTCTCCGTTTGTTCATATCGTGTATTATTTTACCGGCAAACCCTTCACTAATACAGAATTATGGATTTATGGGGTATTGGCACTTCTGTTTATTGGGTTGTCCTATCTGTTATACCGTAAACGTAATACGGAAAAAGCGGGTCAGGCTATTGCTTTTGGATATTTCAACCCACTGTTTAAAGCAGGGGTTATGTTATGTACTATGCTTATTTCCGGAAATTATTTTGCACAAATGAAGCAACAGCAAATGGGCTGGGTGATTAGTGGATATGCCATCGGAGCCATTATTGGTTATGTTGCCGCAGAAATGATTGTTCGGAAAACATGGCAGATTATGACGCGTAAAATGGTAGCTGAGTTTGCAGTTTATGCGGTAATGATAGGGTTACTTCTGTATATCCCAGTATCAAGTGTTACGGGGTATGAAGCCAGAGTGCCTTCCGGTGATAAGATTAGCGGTGTATATATGGGAGCTAACTACCGGTTGTATACCCCAACGGATGGTTTGCACACTACACCCTACATGGGGCAGAACCCTTTTTCCGATGATAAAGATTATATAGAAACTGTCCGTAAACTTCATCAAACGGTAGTTGCAGTACGTCCAGAACATACCTCACAACAATATGTTTATGAATATTTTACTCTGGCTTATCAATTGGAGAATGGTCACAAGTTGGTGAGGGAATACTGGATCCCTAATAAGGGGTTTGAATCAGAACTCAAGGCGGTTAAGGATACTGAAGCTTACAAGTATGAAAAGTATAATTTAGCTTTCTTAGACAGAGAAATGGATCTCATGTGGATTACTAATAGGAATAAAAGAGTTGCCATCTCTGATCCCGGGGAAATTTTAGAGCTAAAGGAGATTATCAAACGCGAAATTTTGAATATGTCCTACGAAGTACAGATAGATAAGGACGGAAAACCTGATGTGGCTAATATCGAAACAGAGGTAAAGGTAAAAGAGGACAGCAATCAAGTTTCTTCAAGTTATGGTTATTATTATCCGTGGAAGTCATCTTTTCATGAGTTAGAGAAATGGATGAACGAAAAAGGTTATGCCGATAAAATACGAATAACAGCTGAAGATATCCAATCGGCAGAGATTATAAAAGATGATTATATGGACGAGAAAACACCTAAGAACCCTACTAGTCCTGAACAAAGAGTAGCGCTTGCGCGTGAAAAGAATCGTACGGCTGTTACGAAGGATAAGGTTTTATTAACAGATGTTTTGGCCCATCATTTCAATTATGGTGTTGAGAATGGCAACTACATTGTGAAGTTGATGTACAAAGAGGGTTATAGCGATTTTGTAATGTTAAAAGAATCAGATATGACATCTGAATTGAAAGCATTGCTGAAATAAGCTAAGAATAAGGTAAGTAAAAGATTACAGAAGATAAAAGACTACTGGTTGACATAAACTGGATAGTTGGAATATGCTTTTGGAGATAGGTTAAGGATGAAATGGGACTTTCAGGTCAGCCTCAGAGCCAGTATATTCGTTCCGGTAAAATAACATCGCTGTATTAACTGGTAAGGAGTTCTGTATTTAGGTGAAGCCCGACCATGGACGAAAGAGTCCATGGTCTTTTTTTGCATATTAAGAGGTAATACATGGATGTGCGATTGCTGTAATGCCTCTGGAGTCTGCTTCGGCAGATCTTTTACTGTAGAATAATATAAATAGGGAACATTGAGGTGGAAATATAATGTTAAGCAATACAGCGGAAGTATCGTTAAGTAAATTTATGACTAAGCTGCTGCGGCATACCCCAGAGCAATATGGTCTTATTTTGGATCCAGAGGATGGTTCCTGTAGGTTGGATGATTTGCTGTCTGTTATTGTCAGCACTCCTAGATGGTCAGAGGTGACTGTGGGAGATATTCGGCAAGTGGTCGCAGGCTGCGACAAGCAACGATTGGAAATCGTTGATGACCGGATCAAAGCCCGGTACGGGCATAGCCATACAAAAATCACTTATGAGCCGGGGACTCCGCCTGCTGTACTTTTTCACGGAACTCATTCTGGTGTGCTTTCTGTGATTTTGGAGGAGGGACTCCAATCGATGGGACGGCAGTATGTTCATTTGTCTGAAGGGACTCATTTTGCCAGTTTAGCCGGAAGTCGCAGAGGGAAATTGATATTGTTAACCGTTGATACGATTAGAGCGGGTCAAATGGGTGCAACCTTTTATAATGCGGGTAATAAGGTTTG
This sequence comes from Paenibacillus sp. FSL H7-0735, assembly GCF_038008505.1. Taxonomy (NCBI): domain Bacteria; kingdom Bacillati; phylum Bacillota; class Bacilli; order Caryophanales; family Paenibacillaceae; genus Paenibacillus; species Paenibacillus sp. FSL H7-0735. The sequence goes on from NZ_JBBOZH010000001.1 coordinate 1,118,691, forward strand.
GTTGGCAGGTCATATACCGCCTTCCTGTCTTAATGGGTTTACCCCGTAAGTTGAACTAGATCGACGTTTAGTTAGGAGGCATAATAACATGGATGAAATTCCAGATCACTTAGATCACGGATTACAGATTGTATTTATTGGGTTCAATCCTAGTATCCGTTCTGGCGAGGTAGGACATCATTACGCGAATCCGCGGAATAATTTTTGGAGAATATTACATCAGTCTGGACTTACTCCCCGGTTGTATGATGCGTCTGAGGATGGGGACTTGCTTAAGCTGGGCTATGGGTTTACAAATATTGTTGCCCGTCCCACACGGGGAATCGACGATATTACTCGTGAAGAATACCAGGAGGGTCGGGAATTGCTTCGCTCCAAGCTGGAGAAATATCGGCCTCAAGTCGCCTGTTTTGTAGGTAAGGGTGTGTATACAGAGTTTAGTCGCAGAACAAAAGCTAACTGGGGATTTCAAGGGGGCGAGCCTCCAAAGGTAGATGGTGTCCGTGAATTTGTTGCACCCTCTTCCAGTGGATTAGTTAGAATGCCGATGGAAGAGATCGTTGGAATTTATCGCAGATTAGCCGAGTTTACGCAAGAGAACGATGGGTGATTGATGTATTTGGAGTTAGGGTGCTAAAGGACACAGGAGTCGCTAAAAGTAACAAATCACTCTAATTTGCGTGCTATCGGACTCCAATGCAGCTATTGGGTAGAAATAGACTGAATATGAGTCCATTTTGGGTAGATAGCGTCTCTGGAGTCCGAAAACACCACTAAATGGCCGAAAATCCACGAATAACGGCGCCTGAGTCCGTAAGGATAAAGGCTGGAGAGTTGGCCATGGATCTACGTAGATTCCGTAGATCCCGCAGATCACCGTAGATCTCGCAAGCTCTGGCAAACTATCGCATCTTAGCTATCTCTCGCTACTCTAGAATACCCTCAAACACAAAAGGAGCAAGATTCCATATCGGAATCTTGCTCCTTTTATAACTTCAAAGGGCAGTCTCAGTATATGAGACATGCCCTTAGTCCCTAAAATACATTAAGTCTCGATCAGCAGCAGAATGATAGAGGATAAGGATAGACAAACACTAATCAGGCATAGCACGGCAACGACCTGCTTCTGGTTCAGGCCTGCCCGAAGCAGGCGGTAATGAGCCTGGGTGGCATCGGCTTGATAAATGGACTTGCCTTGGATGAAACGTTTGACTACGACAAAAATGTTGTCGAAGATCGGTACGCCCAGCGCCAGAATAGGGATGAACAGCGACAGGACGGTGGCTTGCTTGAACGCGCCGTCGAGTGCGATTACCGCAAGGATGAAGCCGAGAAAGGTTGCCCCGGCGTCGCCCATAAAGATTTTGGCGGGCGGCTTATTGTAGCGCAGATAAGCAAGCGTAACGCCAATCAGCGAAATTGCCATAATGGCAGATGAGGATTGACCCTTCGCCAGTGCGACTACGAATAACGTAACCGCCGAAATGGCCGTCAAGGCACCAGCTAGACCGTCCATGCCATCCGAGAAATTAATAACAGTGGTTACGCCGAAGATCCAGATAATCGTCAGCAGAAACGATAGAATGACTGGCAAAATGATATAATCACCTGAAAATGGATTGTAAAATCCGGTAAAGGCGTTGCCAGAAGCATAAACCAGGATCGCTGCGCTAACTTGTACAATTAACTTGGGCAGAGCTGGGAAATCTTTGCCCTTCGTTTTGTACCAATCATCCACCGTGCCTATGGTCAGCAACAGTACTCCACCAACAAATAATGCGACAGTCTCCATGGAGAAATCACGCGCGAACACCAGATAAGTAACAAAAAATCCGAGAAATATTGCGTAGCTGGCCGTTAGCGGAATGGGCTCTCTATGAATTTTACGCTCAACGTCCTGCCGAGGCTTGTCCACAAAATCAAGCCGAAAAGCAAGCTTGCCGAGCGGCGGAATTAGAAAGTAGACGATAAGAAATGACATTAGAAATGATAAAACGTATAAAATGACGCTCACCACCGTTTTCTTTTTAAAATACCACAGATCGATTAAATCTACCTTAAAAAAGTAAAATTTTGTCGTGAGAGGTGTGAAGTTGACTTGCCAGCATCGCTGTAGTACCTTGTTGAGAAAAGCTCTTTGGGGGATATTTATGAAATACGATGTTATTTTATTTGATGCCGACGATACGTTGTTTGATTATGGAATGGCAGAAAGTCACGCGTTGTCTAATGCCTTTCTACACTTTGGGATGCCCACAGGTGCAGCAGATTATGCTGCCAGTTATCAAGAGATTAACCACGCATTGTGGAGGGATTTAGAACAAGGAAGGATTTCATCTGCGGCGCTGCGGGTAGAGCGGTTCAATCGGTTGTTTGCTGCACATGCGCTTGAGCTTGATCCTGAATCATTTAGTGAGGCGTATCTACGTTTCTTAGGCGAAGGAACCTTTCTGATGCAGGGAGCGATCGAGCTATGCGGAGAGCTTGCAGAGTGCCGCCTGGCGATTATCACGAATGGAATCAAGGATGTGCAAACTTCCAGAATCCAAGGCTCGCTGCTGAGTGATACATTTGAGCAGATCATTATCTCAGAGGAGGCAGGATGTCAGAAGCCAGAGACCGGGATTTTTGATTACGCTTTTGCCAAATTGGGGATTGAGGATAAAGAAAAAGTATTGATTGTGGGTGACTCCTTAACCTCTGATATTCAAGGCGGAATTAATTATGGGATTGATACCTGCTGGTTTAACCCGCTCGGTAAGATTAATGAGTCCGGCGTTCAGCCAAAATACGAAATTCGAAACCTCTCGGAGCTACTAGATATTGTAGGGAAAGCTACTAACCTTCAATAAAAAAATAAGGTGTGAGCGCATAAGCGTCTCACACCTTTTATTTAGTAACCTGAAAGAGGTTTATTGCCGAGTATCCAGCGGCTTCAGATACGCCTCGATTTGCTGGCGTTTCGATTCCAGAAATGGCGGCAGCGCAAGCGATTCACCTAAACTTTCCATAGGCTCATCTGTAGCAAAACCTGGTCCGTCTGTAGCTAGCTCGAAAAGGATGCCGTTAGGCTCACGGAAATAGAGGGAACGGAAGTAGAAGCGGTCGACGAAACCGGAATTAGGAAGCTGTGCCTGGCGGATGTGTTCGATCCATTGCTTCAATTCGTCTTCATTATCGACGCGGAAGGCGACGTGATGTACCCCGCCACGTCCCAAATGCTCTTGATCCAGATCATTGCGTTCCTCCAGATGTACCTCAGTGCCTGACCCGCCTTCACCGGTCTCGAATACGATCACATCTGGCTGACAGGCAACTGTTGAAGGGTAGGTTCCTATACGGCGGAAGCCAAGCAACTGCTCCAGCACCACCGCTGTATGTTCTGCACTTTCGACTGTGAGATGTGCGGGTCCTAAGCCTACAATGCCATATTGGGCAGGCACTGGGCTTTTAGCCCAAGGAGTACCGCCGGCAACACCGTTATCATTTTCGTCGGATACGAGAATGAAACGTTGGCTCTCGTGATCGCGGAAGGATAAAGTCTGGCGTCCACCAAGTACCTGTATCGTCCCATGCTCCACGTTAAGCTCGGTGAAGCGTTGCTCCCAGTAGGTAAGTGCGGCATCGCTTGGGACTCGAAGGGAGAGGGCGGAGATACTGTTATTGCCCTCGCGGTTGCGGCCCGCCATCGGAAGCTCAAAAAAGGTTAATTCAGTTCCGGGATTGCCCTTCTCATCTCCATAGAATAAATGGTACACTGAAATATCATCCTGATTTACTGTTTTTTTAATGAGACGAAGTCCGAGTACCTCTGTATAGAACTTAAAGTTCTCCTGTGCTTTGCCAGTAATAGCTGAGACATGGTGAAGTCCTTTTAACGTTAAGCTCATGGTAGTTACCTCCGTGTAAATGCTTAGGGTTTGTGGATTATTTTTAATATCGATAGAATTATTGGTGAATATTATTAAGTTACTATAATTTTAATAGTAATAACAAACTTTTGCAAGTGGATATTAATGTTTCATGAAATTTAATTCATACATAAGGAGAGAGTATAAGTGCACACAACAACAAGCTTGATGAAACAATTACAGGAGTTGGAGATTGATCCACGGGGGACCATTCTAGTTCATTCCTCGTTAAAAAGTGTTGGCGAAGTAGAAGGAGGTGCGAACACGGTGCTGGATGCACTCAGCGAATATATGAAGGACGGGCTGCTTGTTTTGCCAACGCATACATGGGCTTATATTAATGCGGATAATCCACGCTTCTCTGTTCAAGATTCCCCATCTTGTGTTGGGATATTACCGGAGCTGTTCAGAAAACGTCCGGGCGTTGTTCGCTCTTGGCATCCGACTCATTCTGTAGCGGCTTTGGGTGTTGATGCTGAGGCGTTTACTGCAGGGGATGAACGTTGGGATACGCCATGCGCCCGTGGTTCAGTGTGGGGCAAGCTGCTTGATCGTAAGGCGGAAATAGTACTGCTGGGCGTCGATCTGCGGCGGAATACGTTCATTCACGGTATTGAAGAGTGGGTGGATATTCCGGGCAGAATGACGGATAGTCATGAGGAATTATATACTGTGACGCCGGGTGGCGATGAAATCATGGTGCCTTCTCGCAGACATTGTGGTCTCTCTTGGTCGGAGCATTTTTGGAAAGTGGAACGTGAGCTTGAGGAAGGCGGTGCCATGCGTAAGGGGAAGTTCGGGGATGCGCTAGTTAGAGTGTGTGGAACAGTAGAAACGACGGATATTTTAAGCCTGATGCTAAAAGAGAATCCTGATCTTTTCTCCGATAATGAACCGCTGCATGGTGAGTCCAAACCAGATCCGCTTCCAAAGACCAGACGTGAACAACCGTAGGTGGGAGAGCTAAACCATTTTTTCAGCCCGCACAATCTGGAAGCCGCTATCAATGTATGGTATATTAATCTCACTAAAACATAGTAAGGAGATTGGAAATGGAAAAAACATTGGTCTTTGGACACAAAAATCCGGATACGGATACTATTTGTTCGGCAATTGCTTATGCAGCACTCAAAAAAGAATTAGGCTGGGATGCTGAGCCAGTTCGTCTGGGAGACGTTAGTGGTGAAACGCAATTTGCGCTTGATCATTTCGGAGTAGAGGCTCCTCGTCTGGTAGAGAACGTAGCTGGAGAAGCTAATCAGGTTATTCTTGTTGACCATAATGAACGCCAACAAAGTGCGAATGACATTGATCGAGTGCGTGTAGTTGAAGTTATCGACCATCACCGGATCGCTAATTTTGAGACCGCACATCCGTTATACTATCGTGCTGAGCCAGTAGGCTGTACTGCTACTATTCTTAACAAAATGTATAAAGAAAACGGTGTAGCTATCCCTAAAGACATCGCCGGATTGATGTTGTCTGCAATCATTTCTGATTCCTTGCTGTTTAAATCTCCAACCTGCACCGCTGAAGATGTAGCGGCAGCACGCGAATTGGCTGAAATCGCTGGTGTAAATGCAGAAAACTACGGTCTTGATATGCTGAAGGCTGGTGCTGATCTTAGCGACAAGAGTATCGCTCAACTGATCTCCTTGGATGCTAAGGAATTCAAAATGGGTGAATACAAAGTAGAAATCGCCCAGGTGAACGCGGTCGACGTTAATGATGTACTCTCCAAGCAGGCTGAACTGGAAACTGCACTGACTTCCATTATTGCTGAAAAAGAATTGGATCTGTTCCTGTTCGTAGTTACAGATATCCTTAACAACGATTCGGTGGGTCTGGCTCTGGGCCGTGTTGCAGGTGCAGTAGAACAGGCGTACAACGTGAAGCTTGATGACAATAAAGCCCTTCTTAAAGGTGTAGTATCCCGTAAATCACAAATCGTACCGGTACTTACAGAGACGATTGCTAAACTGTAAAGCATTTTGACAGTTGTCTATGAGAGTAGATTGGATAAAACGAGCTCATGCCCCATCAGTTGTTAAGATGGTGACATGAGTTCTTTTTGTTTTACGGCGTATTCTGCTACAATATTTTGGGAGGGGATCCAACTGATCCTCTTCTAATTGCATGAACTTTGAATCAGCATGAGGAATATGACAAAGGGATAGGGGATATTGGAAATGGAATTGGAATTGTTTGCAGCATTGGAACGGGACGACTACGAGGAATTATTATTTTGTCAGGATAAGGCATCGGGATTAAAGGCGATCATCGCGATTCATGACACGACACTGGGACCAGCACTGGGTGGAACACGGATGTGGACCTACGCTACGGAAGAGGAAGCTATTGTTGATGCGCTTCGATTAGCAAAAGGGATGACCTATAAAAATGCAGTATCCGGCCTGAATTTGGGTGGTGGGAAAACAGTAATCATTGGAGATCCCAAGAAGGATAAAAATGAAGCCATGTTCCGTGCTTTCGGAAGATACATACAAGGTTTAAATGGACGGTACATAACTGCTGAAGATGTAGGGACTACGGAAGAGGACATGAACATTATTTATCAAGAGACAGATTATGTTACTGGCACCTCACCTACGTACGGTTCTTCGGGCAATCCGTCACCAGCAACGGCTTACGGTGTTTACCAAGGAATGAAGGCAGCCGCTAAAGCCGCCTTTGGCAGTGATTCGCTCGAAGGGAAGACAGTAGCTGTTCAAGGTGTGGGGAACGTGGCCTTTACACTGTGCAAACATCTTCATGAAGAAGGAGCACAGCTTATCGTAACGGACATCCATAAACCAGCCGTTCAACGTGCAGTAGAGGCCTATGGCGCTAAGGCTGTAGATCCAGGCGATATCATCAGTGTAGATTGTGATATTTATGCTCCTTGCGCTCTTGGAGCGACAATTAACGACGAATCCTTACGGGTAATCAAGGCGAAAGTGATTGCAGGAGCTGCTAATAATCAGCTGAAGGATTCCTCGCATGGTGATGCACTTCATGAGATGGGGATTGTATATGCTCCAGATTACGTGATTAATGCAGGTGGCGTCATTAATATTGCGGACGAGCTGAACGGCTATAATAAGGAACGTGCCTTTAAGCAGGTGGCGAAGATTTACGATAATATTACCCGCGTAATGGAAATTTCCCGTTTGAACGGAATACCTACTTATGCCGCTGCGAACCAGCTTGCAGAGGACCGGATAGCGCTATTAAGAAATAGCCGCAGCACCTTCCTGCGTAATGGTCAACATGCACTTACCAGAAGATCGCTGCGGGGATAAGCTGTAAAAAAACTCGGCAAGCTCCATCCGATTACAACTTCGGAGGGACTGCCGAGTTTTTTATGTTCTTTTATTTCTACAAGAAACGTTTATCCTCTTTCGAGGACGGTAACGTCGCTTCTGCTTATTCCTAATTACTGAACCTTTTGGGGTTCTGGGTAAGTGACGCCGAAGGTGTCGACCGTCACCTTTTTCATTACTGGTGGCTCATCTGGACGATCAGAACCGTCACGAGGCAGGCTCACAATTCTTTTTACAGCTTCGATACCTTCGGTTACTTTACCAAAAGCGGCGTAGCTTCCATCTAGACTAGGGTAAGCTGCATCCATAATAAAGAACTGGGAACCGGCAGAGTCAGGAGCCTGTGATCTTGCCATGGATAGAACACCTTCTGTATGCAGAAGGTTATTGGTGAACCCGTTGCCAGAGAATTCTCCGGCGATACTGTAACCCGGGCCTCCCATACCTGTGCCATCAGGGTCGCCGCCTTGAATCATGAAGTCAGGAATTACTCTATGGAATATAGTGTTATCATAAAATCCTTTTTGAATAAGTGAGATGAAATTGTTTACGGTGTTAGGGGCAACCTCAGGGTATAGCTCAGCTTGGATGATATCCCCGTCTTCCATTTCAATGGTTACTAAGGGATGACTTGCCGTAGCTGAAGGAACGCCTTCAGTTGGGGCTGCACCTTCCCCAGGTGCTGATCCGCTGCTTCCATTATTACTGCTTGCATTGTTATTGTTTGGCTTGTTACCGCAACCTGCCGCAATAACCATGACCAGGCATAACATGATCAGAAGAATAGCGGATTTTGTTCGTGTAGACTTCACTAAATAATCTCTCCTTTTTATTGAATAATCTCGTAGGTACTTCCCATAATACCTCCTTTGTCCTATTACATGCAAAGGTCAGTTATGACTTCTGGGATTGGCACATCTTAAAAAGAAGTTTACAATGGTAGGATGTTTCCAAAGAGAACATCGAGAAAGGATGTGCATAGGATGCTCTTTTCGTGGAAGCGGAATTTGATCGTGCTTTGGATAGGGGTTTTCTTTTGTAGTACAGCTTATTCGATCTCGATTCCCTTCCTTTCCATTTTTTTGAGCGACGAACTTGGGGTTTCAAATCATTTGGAGATTTGGTCAGGGGTTAGTTTTGGAATAACCTTTCTTGCCAGCGCTTTAATCTCTCCCTATTGGGGTTCGCTAGCCGACAAGTATGGTCGGAAACCGATGCTTATTCGCTCGGGTTTTAGTCTGGCAGCTTTATACCTTATTAATTATTTTGTACATGATCCTTATGTTTTTTTGATTGTGCGTGTGCTGCAAGGACTGCTTGCCGGTTTTGTTCCAGCAGCTATTGCAATGGTAGCCACCAATACCCCTGAGCATAAGACGGGGTACGCTTTAAGTATTATGTCTACAGCCGGAGCTACAGGTAGTATTATTGGGCCATTAATCGGCGGTGTAGTGAGCTATTATACCAGCAACCGGATTGCTTTTTTATTCTCGGCGGGTATTGTACTTATCTCAGCGCTCATTGCTACTTTTTTTGCAAAAGAGGAGAACTTCGACCGTTCGGCTCCAAGGTCACATGTAAGTGATGATATCAGGGAAGCGAGAAGTAACCGAGCCTTTATTACTTTGCTCTCGCTGGCGGGAATCAGTACCTTCTCCGTTATGATTCTGGAACCGTTAATCCCAATTTATCTACTGGACATGGGGATCTCCAAAAATAGTGCCTCGCTAAGCTCGGGAATAGTGTTCTCTGCTGTGGGGATTGCTACGGTGCTGATGGCTCCGCAGTGGGGCAGAATCGGTAGCCGAAAGGGCTTTGGGATGATCTTATTTATTGGACTGATCGGGGGCGGCATCGGTAATATACTACAGTTTTTTGTTTCGGGCTATGTAGAGTTCGCTATCCTTCGCTTTGCTTACGGCTTGTTCTATGCAGGTGTGCTGCCGTCAGTGAATGCCATGATTGTACAAGTAATTGAGCCGGGATTCCGTGGACGGGCCTTTGGCCTGAATCAGGCGGCATCTCAGCTTGCGACGATGGCTGGACCGATTATCGGCGGCTTATTGGGCGCGGTTATTCCAATTCGCTGGGTGTTTGTAATCAATGGAGTGATGCTGCTGGTAGCAGCGATATTGGTTAAGACCCGCAAGCTGGAAGCGCAAATCGCCGCTGCTCGTCCCGCAGAACAGCCAACAACGATGCAGGGCTAACTGCTAACTCAATGAGCATGTCGTTATTTAGAAACAACATAAAGCCGCCGGGCTCATAGCCCGGCGGCTTTATTCATATTAAGCTGCTATTCTCCCTGCGAACCGTTCAAAACGTCTGTTCCCGGCATAACATCCACTGGCGGGGAGGCAGGGTCAATAATGGAATTTGGATATACATCGTCTGCATCTGGAACATCCTCTAGCGGCTGATCTTCTTCTTCCATCTCCAAGAGTTCCTCATCCTTAGTATAATCCGTATCATCTAGGGTTAATCCTGCGGTTTCAGCGGCTAGATATGCATCGGATTCCACCAACTCATCTCTTTCGATTACATCCTTAGGTGAGTTTAAACCAATATCTGCTGCCAAGTATTTATCGCCAACCAAGACAGGATCTGCGTCATCATCAACAATATCCTCTTCATCCATATCAGCTTGTATATAACGTTCATATTCAAAGTCAGCTTCAGTTTTATTTGGTGAACTATCCATAGCCGTTCACTCCTTTTTTATGATAAAATTTGAACTTCCTATGTTTATCTTTACCCGTTTGACCATGATCGAATCGCTGATCCAATAAATGGGTATGTCTATATTGGATTAGTAAAAAATGGGTGAAAGCAAAAGCCGATGAAAAACGTCCTTTTTCGAGAAAATTTACAAGAATAGGCAGGGATAGTGCGAAGCTTGTCGAAATTAAGAAGCATATATGAACGTTTAAACAACTAATGAATTACTGAGGTGCTACGATGAAGTTGCCAAAGCCCAATATAGCGGCTGCTTTTTTATTAATTCTACTGCTGACCGCTATGGTCCCTTTTGGTACGGCGATAGTGAGTGCTGAATCATCAGACTCTACGCTGCCCAATTGGGAGATTAAATTTGAACGTATAGAAGTAGATCATATTGAAGAAGCTGTGGCAGCTCTTGATGAAGAATGGACTCGTGTTATGCCTCATGGGAAAAGCCCAGAGACTCCAAGTGGGGCAACCTCAGCCTGGCTGCGGTTTACTTTACCACAAATTGGTGATAAATCTGCGTTATTCATAGATAAAGTATATGGAAATAATGTTAAGGCTTATTTAAATAACGAATTAATATATGATTCCGGAAAAGATTTTAATTTCAATGGCAGTAAGGTTTTCATTCCTCTGTCCAAAAGTGTTGGAGGACAACAGCTATATTTATGGACCCATGGTGGCAGCAAAGACTTAGGGATCCACGGCGAAATAAGAGTAGGCCAATACGATGAGCTGTTATCTGTTTATGTAAAGCAGGGCTTAATGGATCTGATCATTGGAACGACGCTTATTTTTATTGCGATTGTACTGCTGATTTGCTCGCTATTCATGAGAAAAGGTTATTTTTCCGGCGGATTTCTATTGGTGCTGATTATTTTATCCATTGGCGTGTTAGTGGTAACGTATTCATCGTTCCTGCCGACAATCCTAGGCGATTATGGAGAGATTGTACTTGTTTTCTTTGATGTAGCATTATATACGCTTCTGCCCTCCTTTACATTTTATTTTGAAAAAATATTTGGTCCAGGGAAAAAGAAAATCGTTACCCGATTCCGCAAGTTTCAAATTGTCTATTCTATATTCTGTTTTTCTCTAATGGTTGTTAATATCCTTTTGTCATATCAGTTGGATGACTTTTATAGATTGATGACTACGAGTGTGCTGGGTATCCTTATGATTGTGCAATTTATATTGTTGATCAGCTTAGCGTTTATTCATGCGAATCGTGGGAATGTAGATGCTGTTGTTTTTACTACAGGGTTCTCAATATTTGCTTTCATGTCTCTTAGCGAACTGGTCATGTTCTATGTATCGGGGCAATCCTATCAATTATATTGGTGGAAATGGGGAGTGGTGATTTTCGTAATTGCCTTAATCGTCATTCTGGGAAGAAGGTTTACTCGAAACCATGAACAGCTTATTGAATATTCCCATCAGCTTGAGAAGTTCAATAATGATTTGCAGCGCTCGGAGAAGATGGAGATTATTAGTGAGCTGGCAGCTTCGGTTGCGCATGAAGTACGGAATCCATTGCAGGTTACCCGAGGGTTTCTGCAGATTCTTGGGGAGCGTTCAGATCAAAAGGAGCGGGAATATCTGCAAATGGCGGTGACAGAACTGGATCGAGCTACGCTCATTATTACAGACTTCCTAACCTTCGCTAAACCAGGACTTGAAACCGTAGAGCAGCTTGATGTGTCCGAAGAGTTGAGGCATGTGACGGGTATTCTTTCTCCGTTAGCGAATCTGCAAGGGGGTGTCATTGAACTTAACCTGCAGCCAGGACTTTACGTTACTGGATCATCTGCCAAGTTCAAGCAAGCGTTTATCAACATTCTCAAAAATAGTATTGAAGCTTTAAAGGACAATGGGCTGATTAAAGTCACAGCCTGGAAGTCTGGAAAACATATAATAATCAGTGTTCATGATAATGGGGAAGGGATGAACCGGAATGAGCTGGCTCGGTTAGGGGAACCTTATTACTCCAATAAGACCAAAGGAACGGGGCTTGGACTGATGGTAACCTTTCGGATTATTGAGGCGATGGAGGGATGCACTGAGTTTCGCAGTGAGAAAGGGGAAGGGACTGAAATTATAGTAAAAATACCAGAACTTAGAAGAATTTAGAAGTAATTTATGATAATTCCGTTTTTTAGAAGGAAAGAGTGAGGGGCTGAGCGAAGTAGTACAGACAGAATATTGTTTCTGATACTTACTTCTGAGGTGCATATATGCGCTTGATGATTAAAGTCCTACATATAGCAATAGCCCTTACTCTCCTTCTGATAGGATATAGTTCAATTGTTGTATCAGCAGCGACCCCATATCCATCCCAAGAAATTACCAGTTGGCAGATGAGATGGGGCGATGGAACCGAAAACAGCGGCGTAGTGGTTCCTCAGAATAATGACCAGCAGTATTGGATAAATGTGAACGCTACGAAGGAAATCCCACATCTGCCATCAGGCGTATCCACTTCTTGGACTCGTATTTCCATACCTAACTTTAGTTATATCTCCCCTTCAATCTACATTGATACTTTATATGCTCTTCATGTGAAGGTGTATGTGAACGACCGTTTAATCTTCGAGGAAGATCGTAATTATATTAAGGATAACTATTCTTTGTTGTTGCCTTTGAGTCAAAGCGATAGTGGGAAAACATTATACATTTGGACTGAAACGCTGCAGGATAGAATCGGAATTAAAAATGAAGTAGTGATCGGTGAACACAACCTGTTAATCAATGATTATATTAAAAATGGACTCAGCGATGTGATTTTGGGCTGTGCTTTTTTTCTTGTGGCTATCGTTCTATTTATAAGTTCTCTCTACATTAATAGGGACTATTTTTCCAGTGTGGCTTCACTAGCCGTTGTAATAGGTTCAACCGGAATTCTCTCGATAACCTATTCTCCTTTTATTTATACCTTTTACAGCAATTTGGGCGCGATTAGTAATGTATTTCTTGATTTGGCTTTATTCTCACTTTTACCGGCGCTTACTCTTTTATTTGAAAAAATATTTGGCAGTGGAAAAGATGCGATCGTCCGTCGTTTTCGTCAATTTCAAGTCATTTACTCCTCATTTTGTTTGCTATGTCTTTTGATCAATTTTCTATCGAATAATAGCTATATTGAGTTTTATTATTTTGTATCCACCACTATTATCGGGTTCATCCTCATCCTTCAGTTCATCTTGCTTATCGTATGTGTGATTATATTTTCGCTTAAAGGGAATAGGGACGCTATCATTTTTGCCATTGGCTTTGGAACGGCTGCATTTACTGTAGTGTCAGAGTTACTGTGGTATTACATTCATAAGGGGAACTATGATTTATTCTTGTGGAAGTGGGGCATTGTTGCCTTCATAATCTCCTTGATCGTAATTCTGGAGCGAAGACTAGCCTATAGCCATCAACAGGTTGTTAACTATTCTAAAGAATTAGAGCGTTTTAACAACGAATTGCAGCGTTCAGAAAAAATGGAAATTATTAGCGAGCTTGCTGCATCTGTTGCTCATGAAGTGCGGAATCCACTCCAGGTAACTAGGGGTTTCCTTCAGCTGCTTAGCGAGAAATCCGTTGGTGAAGAGGAAATATTTATGTCGATGGCCCTTAGTGAGCTGGATCGTGCTTCCGGGATCATTACGGATTTCTTAACCTTCGCAAAACCGGAATTTGAGACGATTTCCAGTCTGAATTTGTATAATGAATTTAAGCATATTGAGAGTATTATGCAGCCGCTTTGTCATTTAAATGGAGGAAAAATGATTCTCGATGTATCGGGCGAATTATGGGTGAAGGGGAATTCCTCGAAGTTTAAGCAAGCCTTCATCAACATTATCAAAAATAGCATTGAATCTTTCCGTGACGAAGGATTTATCTATATGTCGGTGTATGCGGAAGAGGAGAACGTAATTATTCATATCAAAGACAACGGGGAAGGGATGGACGCGGATGTCCTGCACCGATTGGGAGAGCCTTATTTCACTAAAAAGAATAAAGGCACAGGTCTTGGATTAATGGTCACTTTCCGTATCATCGAAGCTATGCAAGGTAAAGTGAAATTCACAAGCAAAAAAGGAGTGGGAACCGAATCCATCACCATACTGCCATTGGCAGAAGCTCCGGATGATTCTCACTCCTTAGGGGGTTAATCTTGTTGTCTTACCACGAACCGCGTGGTGCTGCGGTTGCCTTCAATACATCGGATGTAGGACTTGGTGGAATTACAAGATAGAATTCGTTGGAGCCTTCTTCAACGGCTTTCAAGGTAACGCTGTCGGGAATGATTACGCCTAGTGCTTCTTGGAGAGCCGCTTTTGGGTCTGAGAGTAGTCTTTTCTTGAAACTTGGATCTTCCCATGCCTTTTGAATGACTTGATTTCTAAGAATTGCTTCTGACATAATAATCACCCTTCCCAAATTGTATATATTTACCTTTAATAATATAACATAGCAAAACTACTAATACTATTCTTTTTATTACAAAATAATAGAATTAATGGACATTTTTTGACAACCAATGATATAATCCTCCGTTTAGCAAGAGCTGCTTGTCCGCCTCGATGGAATCAGAGATCTGCTGTAAGTTACTTACTAGCATGGAATGGAACGCGATAAGATGAGGGGCATTAAGGTCGGAAGCTGTAACTTTGTTATGTGTGTCGTGTGCTAATTCCGTATAGGTATGTAGACCATTTGCAGTGAATAGATAAAATTCGACCTCTTGCGAAGTGAGTTTAGCTGCACTGCTGTTTGGCAGATGTTTGCGAGTTAGGGAGAGAAGACAATTATAGTTGCCCGCGGATAAATCTTCTTTCCAGTCCTCATAGTCATCCAGCATTTGCAGTGTAAGCAAAACCGAATGGATAAGTTCTTCAGCTTGCGGCACTAAATCACTCTTTCCAGACATCAGAAGGGCAGCGGTGCTGGATAGCTTGAGCGGACTGGCTTTATAGGAAATTTTGACCCGATCATTAAGAAAATAGTCACTGGTATTTTCGTTGCTAACACTATCTGCCCACTCCATGATATAACGATTAAATAAGATCCAGAAAGCGGATGGCTCCGGAAATAGTATCCGGTAGATATTTAAAAATTCCACATAAAGCAAATTCGCCAAGGGCAATTTTTCGTATGCGGAGGATTCTTGGCTGTCCATCAGGTCATCCTGTATGAAGAAATACAACATAAAAAAGACGTTGCCCATCGACATCTGGCGAGTAACCTCTGCAGAGATTCCGCATCCCTTTTGCAGCCAAAAGGGTAAAAGATAACATATGTAGTTTTTGTGGCTTTCAGCGTTAAATACGTTAAAATGCTCAAGATAGGACATGCCTTGTTGATTTAGAGGTTCTGGAAATTCAGAAATAATCCGTCTGCTTTCTTGGAATACCAAGCGCAGTTCATCTTCGTAGTCATTTAGCCAATCCATAACAACCCTCCTATAAAATTTTTACGAAAATGGTTCTTTTGCCCTGATTATAGCTTTCTCTTTATTCCATTACAACTAAAATTTAGGAGGTATTAGCAGATATGGAATGGTATACTTTCGGCCAGATGCTTATGGCTATTCGAATGGGTCAAAAGGCGGAAACACCGGATGGCCGCATGGTTATGCGTACTTCCACGGGACTTTTTTGGATAAACGGAATCTTGAAGGGAAAAGTGGTAGAAATCAAAGACTATCTGTTCTCTGACCTATGGCGAATCTATGAGGATGAGGAAAGCCAGCAGGAGGGAATTGGCAGGGAACAACACGAGCAACGTGAGCGGGAGATGCTTGAGAATCAATATGAAGAGCTGCGTTGGGCGAACCGAAAGCGTTAGTTCAACGTTCGATTACCCAACAGCAGCTATATAGTGAATATTAATAAGAGGGATTAGGAACTTACGGATGCGGAGAGTTCTGATTTCAATGCTTCATATTGACTACGCAGGCGTTGAAGTTTCGAGATACTTTGCTCCAAGCCGCCGAGCCGGTTGCGTTCCGTCCACAAGAGACGATATTGGTGAAGGAGTACATCAAGGTCATTGATTTGCTTCGTAATCAGCGCAGGGTCAAGCGAATCTGGTGCTGATGTCAACTGTAGCTTGATTCTGCCCAGCTGCACAGCATGCTTCACAAAATGGATGCCATTACTCAGTTCTTTCAGCACAAGAGCAGCATCTTCACATTGAAGATCTAACCCCGATAGCCGCGCCTCAATGGAGAGCAGATATTCTTCGAGATTATTGAAGTGTTCCTCAGTAAGCTTCTCTATGATTAGGAAATTGTCCAGATGGGTACGCAGCAGCAGGGACATTTCTGCATCATTTGAACGGTTGATACTGGATTCAAGCTGATAGTAATTGCCGAGATCCAGGAGCAGCTGGCCAATTCCCTCAGAACGATCTGCAAAAATAAATCTATTTAAATACTGTGCAGTATCTGCTTCCAGATTATGATCTACACTCCAGGATAGGGCTGCGCCGTAGGCGAAGCCGGCATAGCTGACCGGCAGATGCTGCCAGTGTCCAAAATCTCCCCAATCCGTAATGAGATAACCGATAGCGCCGTTGTTTTTGCCATGAATAGCTGCACTGCGCAGATTGGCTAACATATTGTCTGTGCGTCCTGTAATGGAGTTCCATGAGCTGGTGCCTGGGCAGACATAAAAAGGAATACCTGCTTCATGGAATTTGAGCGTATCGGACTCGAAGGGATGCTCCGCGCTATAACCCCATTCCATAGCAATAATATCCTTAGGAAGCTGAGGAATCAGTTCGGGATGCTGGATAATGATATCGCCCCAGAATTGCATCGTTTTGCCACGTTTTGTAACCAACTCATAAATCTTTTGCAGGAATGATAAATAGAGTTGACCTTTGCCTTGAGTTTCTGCCAGAGCTTTATTTTTACCAAGACCGAGTTCATAGGTCTCATCGCAGCCTACATTAAACTGATTGGAGCTAAAGTAAGGTAGCAGATCGTCAAACATTTTGTCTAGCAGAGGTAGTACAGCAGGATCTTCGGTATCAAAAGTACCAGGGTGCATAAATAAGCCTTCTGGATAAACGTCCTGCGCATACAAATTCTTCGGAAGCATAAAGCCTTCGGGAATTTCAGCTAAAGCGTTGAATTCTGGACGAGAGAGCCAGCCCTCCATATGCCCAAAGCTGTTCTGATTGGGAACAAGCTCTATATAACGTGCTTTGCAATAGGCATCCAGAAGCAGGATTTCCTCTCCGGTAATTGGGGTTTCAAGCTCCCAGACTTGAGGGAAGGATTCATAAGCGAACGGAGCACCTTCTATATATAGCTGAAGTTCATTCATCTTCAAATCAGCCATAAGGTCAATGATCCGGTACAAGGTTTCTTGCTTCGGGATTTTATTGCGGCTGATATCTATGAGCAGGCCTCTGGCTCCAAAATCAGGTTCATCGCGAATATGCAGCTGAGGTATAGATTTGCCACTTTGTTCTATGATTTGTTTCAGGGTTGCTGCTGCGTAGAAGGCGCCTACAGGAGAGCTATAGGAGACAACGATACCCTTCTGATCGACAACAATCTCATATGCCTGTGCAGACAATAATGGCACATAGTTAAAGTTACAGACAGATACAACGGTTGGACGTAAGCCAATGGATAAAGTCAGCTGCAGATTCAATGCTTGTGCAATCACTTCCTGTAGTTTTCGTGCAGCTGGCATGGCAGATTGTTCTTCCATATTAGGAAGCACGATGCTTCCGCTTGTTGGGAAATGGAAGGAGCCTTGTGACAATGTGATTTCACGCGGATTAGGGAAAAGCAGTAGTGTAGAATGATTAAGCATAGCGTGGACACCTCTTATTCATGTAGAATATGATCATCTTCACAATAACCTTATCACTACTAAACAAGGGGAGGAATGCCTATAATGTCCAAGCACATGGATTATATGATCAGTCCATATCCAATAAGAATTATTGATCCGAAGGTTGAATCCTCCAAGCTGAAGCTCAAGAATATAAGGGTGGGACAGGCAGGTCATCTGCCAGGAAGAACGTTATTCCGTTCAGGTGTAGTTTTTGAGCACTGGGCCATTGTTTACATAGTGTCAGGTAGTGGCTCCTACATGGAGATTGGGGGAAAAGAGCAGCAGGTGCGTGAAGGCAGCTTATACTTTTTTCGCCCAGGTTACAGTTATAACTTTGGTCCACCACCGGGAGGCAGCTGGGATGAGTATTATATTAACTTTAATGGCACGCGTGTATCCGAATGGCTGGAATCGGGCCTCATAGCCGGGGGAAATGTTTTTCAAGCCCAATCTATAGTAGGTCTTACTACCTTATTTGAAGAAGTGCTGGAACGGATGGAGAGCGGAGAACCTGTGGATGCGGATCGGGCAGCATTATTGCTCGAAAGAATGCTGCTGGAGTGTTCTTTTATAATAGAAGAAAAAAGTTGGAATTCTCAGGCTGATTATATGCGTCAGATTCGGGAAGACCTGAACTTATGCATGTATGGTGAAATGGACCTAGAACAAATAGCGGCAAAACATCATGTTTCGATGTCTACACTTCGTCGTCTTGTTCGACGCAGCAGTGGATACCCGCTTCATGAATATATTCACCGTCTAAAAATGGCGGAAGCCAAAAAGTTGCTTTTTAACACCTCATTACAAATTAAGGAAATTTCTAGTATGCTTCATTATAATGATCCGTTCTATTTTTCTCGTTTATTTAAAAAATATATGGGGATCGCACCCCAGCTTTGCCGGAATAACATTTAAATCGACATCCTCCTACTAGAGTCCCAACAGTAATTGTTATAATTTGTATAATTGTTGTCGTTTTATAAGATATGTTGAAAAATATGGATTAATATTACATAAATGCGTTAGTTCTTATTAACTATAGTGGATAAAATTCCAAATTTTAGTGATAAAACCTACTGAAAAAATAATAAATTTTTTGTAACTATTTTTCAAATGGAAGCGCAAACATGGGAAATGTCAACTTGTTATTGTGATTTTTCTCATGTATGATGCTTTTATCGAGCACAGTACAATCTCGCATTTTCCAAAAAACTGGAGAATAGGGTGGTGGGATGAAAATCAAACCAACTGCAGAAGACAAACTGATTGCGTATTACAGGTATTTTTCATTGTCCCTCACATCACTCATGTATCTTCTAGATAAGACGGGACCTTCCATAATTTATAAATCACTTATTATTGCTATACTTGTTGTGTTTGCACAAACGTTCTCATTTTGTTATCGAAGGCTACGCAGCAGGCCAAAGACTCTCGTCCTGGCTGTTAGTATAGAGATGGTGGGAATTATCGCATTGACCTTGTTTACGGGTGGGTACGAAAGCTCTTTTAGGCTCTATGTGCTTAATCCTGTATTGATTGCTGCAGGCTCATTGTCCATTTATTTTGGATGGTCGTTGCTCTTAAGCTATATCAGTATTTTTGCGGTGCTCTGTTATTTTTTTATCAATTCTGCGAACAGAAATTTTTTAGAAATTGTATTTATAAATGGGAATCTGTTTCTAACACTGGTACTTACGGTTATAATAATGCAGATCGTTAATCGGATGAAGCGGCAACGTGAAGAATCGAATGCTCGCACGAAAGAGACGATGGAGCATATCAAATCCCTGTACCATATCGTGGAAACCTCAAGCCAACATGATTTCATGAATATCGGTCAAGTGATCACCGATTATGTTGTTAAGCTAACGAAGCTAGATAAGGCTTTGTTTTGGTTCGCCAAGAAAAGCGGAGAACCAGCTCCGCAGAGCAGGCAGACCGGCTGGCAGCAGGAAGAGGAACAGTTCCTATTCTCAGAACTGGGAAAACATGAGCATGAATGGAGATTGCAGCGAGAGCCTATTTTTAGAAATCTGCCGGGATTAGGCGATTTCCTGCTGATGCCTGTACGGATGAGCACCCGTTTTGTAGGGATGATTGGACTCAAGCTGGAGTCTACAGAGGGGCTGGAAGGCCGCAGATGGTATATTCAACAATTGATATTCTTATCTGAGCTAAGTGCGAATATTCTTGAAAGACATGAGCTTGGTGTGATCGAGAACCGGTTGATCATCACGAACGAACAGAACCGGATTGCGGATGAAATGCACGACAGTGTATCGCAGAGCCTTTTTGGTATTGTGTATGCGACGCATTCGCTGAAGGAATCGTGGAAGAGAATGTCAGATCATGAGCTAGAAGAACAAATTGAGCTTATTCATGATTCTGCTACAAAGGTTGCTAAAGAACTGCGGATCACGATCTACAGTCTTAGCTCCAAGAAGAGTGGCGGTCCTACTTGGTTGGGCATGGTAAGATCACATTTGAAGAGCTTATCCAGGTTAAATGATGTTGATATTGATTTAAAAATAACGGGCGATGATTTCAGTCTCCCTTATCCTTACCACAAAGCGCTTTTTCGGATTATCTCCGAAGCCACGGGTAATGCCATCAGGCATGGTGCTGCCAGTCGAGTAGATGTAGAACTGTCTCTGAAGCCGACTTGGATTCGATTATTGATTTGTGATAATGGTGTTGGTTTTGATACTGATTTGTTATGGATTGAATCTGAAGATAGTGTAAGCGGACTTGGCATGAAGAATATGCAATATTTGACCCAGTCGCTCGGTGGCGACTTTCAGTTGTCCAGTAATGAGAGCACAGGAACAAGAATTATGATTTCGATTCCTGTCGGTGTAGCTGAATTAAAGAATGCATAAACTTTAGGCGGGAGGTCGTTTCTGTGAAAATCGTCATTGTTGATGATCATCCTTTAGTTAGAAGAGGACTGGCATCTGTCATTTCGATGCAACCGAATGTGCAGTTTGCGGGTGAGGCGACGAATGGCCAAGAAGCGCTTCTTGTGATTGAGGAGACGCAGCCTGATCTCGTATTGATTGATCTTAAGCTAGCAGATGAATCGGGATTGGATGTCATCAAGACAGCGCGTGCTCGTGGTATCGTTAGTAAGTTCATTCTGTTGACGTCATCTGCAAGCAGAGAGGATTTCCTGAAGGCTGAAGAAGTACTGGTAGATGGATATGTACTGAAAGAGGCGTTGCCCGAGGAGTTACTGTTTGCTATCCAATTGGTGCACAAGGGAAGAAAGTATTATGATCCTGGTCTGATGGAAGATAAAATGCGCATGAGTGGAAGCAGCCCAACGGATGAATTAACACCCAAAGAAAAGGAAGTCCTGATCGAGCTGGGACAGGGCGCCTGCAACAGAGAAATTGCTTCACGTCTTTTCATTAGTGAATTTACGGTGAAGAAGCATGTCAGTCAGATTTTAGCTAAATTACAGGTGGCTGATCGTACTCAGGCAGCGCTTTATGCAAATGCTGTCGGATTAACCAAATATGAAATGTCTTACGAGTGAAAATTGAAATAATTCGTAAGCATAGTACATGAACACGGACAGGTTGTCCGTGTTTTTTTGTGCGTTAAAACCTAAATTTGCCCTCGATATGGCACTAAAGTATACCTAATCCCCCTCTTAAGAGGTATAACGTCTTACTCCAAAGTGAAGAGGAAAGTGATGGTATGAGCCATGTGGCGAATGGTGTGGATTGATAGAATTAAAGCAACAACTGAAACTTTCATGAATGCTTTCAGAATGTAATTTTAGCGGAAGGAGGGTTACTGTGGAAAAGACGATTCTGGATTACATTAACCTGATTAAAAAAAGGTTTTGGCTCATCATGGTGTTCGTTTTGATCTCCTGTGCTACGACTTACTATGTTAGCAAAAACTTCGTTGAACCCGTCTATTCCGCTTCCGGACAGCTGCTTGTCAACAACATTGCCAAAGCTCCCGAGAGCAACAATCTTAACGATTTGAGCTTTAGCCTGAATTTAATTGAGAGTTACAAGGAAATTATGAAATCACCGACCATCATGAAAAGCGTAATAGAAAATCACCCGGAGTTTGGTCTCACGGCCGATGAACTAAGCCAGAAGCTTGAGATTAAAACTTCAGAGAAGAGTCAGGTGATCAACCTCAATGTTCAGGATGAAAGCTACACTAAAGCTGCCGGGATCGTAAATGCGGTATCGCAGACATTCATTCGTGAATTGCCATCGCTGATGAGGGTAGACAATGTTACCTTGCTGACACCGGCCGATCCGACTGATGTTCCAGGGCCCTCGAACGGCGGGTTTGCGATGAATCTCATCATCAGCTTTGTTGTATCACTTATGGCTGCCCTAGGAATTATTTTGCTGATGGAAACACTTAACGGCACATTAAGGTCTGAAAAGGAAGCGGAATATGACCTTGGTCTTCCGGTAATTGCTTCGATCGCAACCATTCGTAAACGTGATTTAGGTAAGGCGGCAGGCAACACCAGAGTGAAGGAGGGTGCTTATGTTGCGGCTAAATAAGAGTCTGGTTACAGACGTTAATCCATCCTCGCATATCTCCGAATCGTTCCGATCACTGCGCACATATATACGTCAGCTTGGACTAGCACAGGGCGGCGGAGGAAAAGTGCTGCTCTTTACGTCAGCAGAAGCTGGAGCAGGCAAGACGACAATATTGTCGAATCTCGCGGTCTCTTTCGTCCAGGATGGCAAGAAGGTAGCGGTGGTTGACTGCAATCTGAGACATCCCGGTCTTCATACCGTGTTTGAAGTAGAGGGGAGT
The DNA here is from genome assembly GCF_038008505.1 of Paenibacillus sp. FSL H7-0735. Taxonomy (NCBI): domain Bacteria; kingdom Bacillati; phylum Bacillota; class Bacilli; order Caryophanales; family Paenibacillaceae; genus Paenibacillus; species Paenibacillus sp. FSL H7-0735. The sequence goes on from NZ_JBBOZH010000001.1 coordinate 1,141,299, forward strand.
GACGGGCTTGCGGCTTATTTAAGTGGGCAAGAGGAAGCAGATAACATCGCTGTCCTCGGAAACTTAGCCAATCTTTCAGTCATCCCGGCGGGAAAAACTCATGTTAGTCCGCCGGATTTGCTAGGCAACCCCAAAATGACCGCTTTGCTTGAGGAACTAAAAGAAAACTACGATCTGATCCTGCTGGATTCTCCTTCGGCAGTCGATTTCAGTGATGCTCGTATATTGGCACCTCAAGCGGACGGCGTGATTCTGGTGGCCAGATATGGAAAGTCCAAACGGGAATCGATTCGCAAAGCGAAGACGCTGCTTGAACAGACCGGCTCTAATCTAATCGGAATTGCCATGAACCAGGCGAAGTAAATGTTTATGCTTTCGAAGTGTTTTTTGCTCGAAGTGAAATCATTGAAGCTAATGCTCACAAAACTTAAGTTTATGCTTTCGAAGTGAGTTTTGTACGAAGTGAAATCTTTGAAGCTAATGCTCACAAAACTTTTAGGAGGTAAAGTGCGATGAAAAAGGTGAAAAAAGTAATCATACCCGCGGCAGGACTAGGTACGCGCTTTCTTCCTGCAACGAAAGCCATGCCTAAAGAAATGCTTCCGATTATCAATAAACCAACCATTCAATACATTGTTGAGGAAGCTATTGCTTCCGGTATTGAAGATATCATCATTGTTACTGGTAAAGGTAAAAGAGCCATTGAAGATCATTTTGACAATGCGTTTGAGCTGGAGTCTAGGCTTCTGGAAGATGGAAAGCTGGATCTGCTTAAAGAGGTTCAGCGTTCAGCCAAGGTAGAAATTCACTATATCCGCCAGAAGGAACCAAAGGGTCTAGGGCATGCGGTATGGTGTGCAAGACGGTTTATCGGAGACGAGCCATTCGGTGTCATGTTAGGCGATGATATCGTCACAGGAGCCGTACCTTGCCTTAAGCAGCTGATTGATCAATATGAAGAAACACAAAACTCGGTTATCGGAGTTCAAGAAATTCCTGATGAATTCACGAATCGCTACGGTATTATTGAACCGGATTTGCAGGACGGTAAATTGTATCGGGTTAACAATTTTGTAGAGAAGCCGCCACTAGGTACGGCACCTTCCAATCTGGCGATCATGGGTCGTTATGTGTTTACTCCGAAGATCTTTAAGTATCTCGATTTAATGGAAGAAGGCGCCGGCGGAGAGATCCAGTTGACAGATGCCATTCAGAAGCTGAATCAGAGTGAACGGGTATATGCCTATAATTTTGACGGAACAAGATATGATGTCGGCGAGCGGCTTGGATATATTTTGACAACACTTGAATTTGCACTGCAAAGCGAAGATTTGCGCTATCCGGTGATGGATGCAATGTCGGAATGGCTGAATAAAATGGGACAAACCAGCTTGAGTAGTTAAGTTGAGTTCGCAAAATTTTAGATGAGGAGGATGAGCATGCAAAAACTGCCGGAAGACTACGAGGCGGTCCTGCCGAAAATTTACATGCTGCATACCGATGAGAGAAGGAAAGAAGCAGAGTCCTATTTGATAATGAAACGGATGATCGATATCTTTTTTTCCGCTCTTGGTCTTCTCGTGTTAATGCCATTATTTGTTGTCGTGGCGATTCTGATCAAGCTGGAGGATCCGAAAGGAAAGGTGTTCTTTCGGCAAAACCGGGTTGGGAAGAATGAAAAGCAATTCCCGATGTATAAGTTCAGATCCATGGTTAGTAACGCTGAGGAGTTAAAAGAAAACCTGATGGCCTATAACGAAGTGAGCGGTGCCATGTTCAAGATTAAGAACGATCCGCGGATCACACAGATAGGGAGATTCCTGCGCAAGACGAGCATCGATGAGCTACCTCAGCTGTGGAATGTGCTGATAGGTCAAATGAGTTTGGTTGGTCCTCGTCCTCCGCTGCCAGAAGAGGTGGCTCAGTATACGGAATATGACAAACAGCGTTTGACGGTTACACCAGGCTGTACCGGATATTGGCAAGTGAATGCCCGAAACAGTGTCGGCTTCGACGAAATGGTACAGCTGGACTTAACCTACATCCATATTCGGAGCACCATGCTGGATCTAAAAATCATTGCTAAAACCGGACTGATGTTACTCGGTTCAAAAGATGCTTATTAATAATGTGGAAATTAGGTGAATGCCGATGCGTGAATACGGAGACGTTCCTAAGCTTTCCATTATCATCTGTACCTACAACAGAGCACCTTTATTGATCAAGACGCTTCAGTCACTTTTAAAGCTGGATCACTTAGAGCAGGCGGAGATCATTGTTGTGGATAACTGTTCCAAGGATGATACTGAAGCTTGCGTCAAAAAGTTTATAGGAAAGCATGGAGCTGATGTGGATATCCGCTACATGATGGAGCCGATGCAGGGGCTTTCAGCGGCTAGAAATACAGGAATTCTGGCTTCCAAATCGCCGCTGATTGCCTTTCTCGATGATGATGCGATACCTTGCCAGCGTTGGATAACAACGATTGTCAGTACTTTCGAGAGTAAACCGGAGGTCATGGCTATGGGAGGCAAAATCGCTCCGATATTTGAAAGTAAACGTCCGGACTGGTTGATTAAACCCTTTGAGCTTCCGTACACGATTGTTGATTTAGGTAGCCGGATTAAGGAATATCCCAAGCAACTTCATCCTTGTGGGGCCAATATGGCGATGCGGAAGCTCGTATTCGACATCAGTCTTTTTCCCCTGGATCTCGGAAGAAAGGGTGATTCTCTGCTCTCCGGTGAAGAGACCTGGTTATTCGGACAGATTCAAAAAGAAGGGCATTCCATCCTCTACCATCCGGAAATGGCGGTTGACCATTTCGTTCCGGCGGCCCGCTTGACGGAAGACTGGATTATGAGGCGCTATTATAGCCAAGGTATCTCTAACGCTATGAAAAGCGAAGGACTAAAAGGCAAGCTGCTTCTAGTGGGAAAGACAGCCGCTAAACTCGTGTATATCCTGGCTGATTCTATCCTCTCAAGAAGCAAAGGAAGAAGGCTTTTGAACAAATGCAGGCTGGAGAGTATTCGTGGAACGCTTCATATGATTCTCAATCGGGAGAGGCATTCCGCAGCGGGGTGAGGGATTAACATGACAAATTTTGAGTGGGGCTCCAAATTAAATGTTTTGCCATACGGGATGCTCTATCTCATGTCGGCCCTGTTCTTTGGAACGGCGGTCATCTACCAGCCGATGATTGCGATAGCTGCCGTGCTTCTGATTATTTTGCTGGGAATCTCGATTTCACGGCCTGAACTGATCAGTTATTTCGTTCTAATCACAACGGCAATATCGATTAACTTTTTATATGATGGCAGCATGTTCGGAATGGAGATACTGTCCCTTTATAAATTAGTTATCGTGATGCTGCTTGTTCCTTGTATTCTGGTCAATGGCTTGCGGTTTCGTCTGAGTCACCCCTTGTGGGCAATGGTGGCGCTGCTGGTGATTACCTTTGGATCTTCGATCTGGCTGCCGGAAATGACCTCATCCATTGCAGTTAAAGCTTTTATCGGTCTATCCATTCCATTCGTATTTTTATTAATTAACTGGAAAAAGAATGTAGCCGAGCTGCAAATCAAAATTATCTGTATGCTTCCTCTTGTTAGTGTAGTGGTTGGTTTGTTGCTGCAGCTTGCGCATGTTCATAATTTTCTCAACATCGAGTATACAGGCGCTGTACGGATTCAGGGGGCTAATATTCCTGCGCATCTAGCGATGCTGGCCTTTATGGGAGTAGCGATTCCATTTATTGAGGTGAAGCGGAATCCGCAGCAAGCACGCTTTTTCTATATCATGTTAGTTCTGAATTTCTTTATCTTGATTGGAACAGGAACAAGAGGGCCTATCTTGGCACTTGGACTTACCGTTCTCTACTACTTCTATGATATTCTTCGCCAATATTTGAAGGGCAGAACCTATCTGCTAATTCCGTTGATGGGTGCATTTTTCCTGATTATGGTCGCTGTTTTCTGGCAGCTTGATAATTTTGAGAAACGTTCCTTTGAGAGACAGACAGATACGGCTGTTGATTTATCAGGAAGGTCGGAGGCATGGGAGTATTTCTTAAATAAGGCTGCGGACTCTCCTTGGTCTGGTAGAGGGCTTGGAGCAGTGACGGTAGCAAATGATGGAACGTTGTATAAGGGTTTTGTAGTTCCGCACAACGAGTATATCCGCTTTTACTTCGATGGGGGATATATTGGCGCTATTCTGTTGATGTTCTCTTTATTGGCTGTATTTATTCTGGTGTACAGAGCATTGGCTCCGCCGATCAAACCTTATTATCTGTTATTTATTGCAGCGTTTTTAATCTACTCATTCTCCGATAACACGCTGTCGACGGTCCAATTTATTATTCCGTTCTGTTGGTACCTGAACTGCCTGTATCGATCTTCACAGCCAACCGATTCCCCACAAAAAGAAGTGATACGATGAGTCAAGTGAATATGTTCGATGTCAATTTTGATAACTATGATTTCATGGATTTGCTTGATTACATTGATAAAACCATTCAGGAGAGGAATCAGTCTTATATTCTCACTTGTAATGTAGATCATGTGATCAAGCTTCGTAAGGATAAAGAATTTCAAACGGTATATTCGAAGGCAGGCGCAGTTGTTGCTGACGGAATGCCACTGATCTGGGCATCCAAAATGCTAGGTAAGCCGCTTAAGCAGAAGGTATCCGGCGCGGATCTATTTAATCGATTGGGCAACGCCTTTGAGCAAAGGAAGTACCGGCTGTTCTTCTTAGGCTCAGCTGAAGGCGTGGCGGAACGGGCAGCAATGAATTTGAAAACAGCGCATCCCGGAATAAATGTGGTTGGCTGTTATTCTCCATCCTATGGATTCGAGCACAATGAGGAGGAGAATGAACGCATTATAGAAATGCTGACAGAGTGCCAGCCAGATATCGTGTTTGTTGGTGTAGGAGCGCCTAAGCAGGAAAAGTGGATTTATCGCCACTATACCTCTTATCAAGCTCCGATATCGATCGGAGTGGGAGCGACCTTTGATTTTCTGTCAGGCTCAGTGAAACGAGCACCTAGCTTCATGCAAAAAACAGGGTTCGAATGGTTCTGGCGGCTTAGCCAGGAGCCCGGCCGGCTCTGGAAAAGATATCTTGTGGACGATGCACAATTTCTACTTTTATTACTTAAGGAACTGCGTAAGCGGGATAAGGTGAAGGAAGGAGGCTTGGAATGAGTGTATTTACGCCCCCATCACTTAGGTTCATCAAGACAGCTGGATTAATAGGGGGGACTGCTGCTGTAGGTGTCTCTCTTCCGCTGATCATTGGCTTCTCCAGTGCGATGCTGAGTTCATCGAACAGTCTGCAGGGAGCCATTCTCTCAGCCATCCTATTCCCGGCTTTCTTGTTAGCCATACTTAGACCGAAAATGCTGGTTGCTTATACCTTGCTAATCTGGGCCGTAGCTCCAGAGCTGCGCCGCATTGCTGACTGGTCAGAAGGAGTTTATCACTCTGTATCCTTGCTGAGCTTAGCTCCCTTGTTAACCGGTGTGACCTTGATCATTCCGCTGCTGAAGGAGATTCATAATATTCAAAAAGCCTCCACGCGGATCATGTTAATGTTCGCAGTTGCGCTGGGTTATGGTGCTTTAATCGGTTTGGCTAAGAATGGCATGGGCTCAGTTTATGACTTAGCGAATTATATTGTGCCACTGCTGTTATTGCCGTACTTTGCCGTCACGAAGTTCAAGCCGAAGGATATCGATCGATTGCTTACTGCTTTTGCCAATATTGCAGTCCTAGTTGCCATTTACGGGATTGTTCAGTATTTGACAGTGCCACCTTGGGATGTGTTCTGGATGAAACATGCGGACATGATGTCCATCGGAAATCCATATCCATTGGAAATCCGAGTGTTCTCTACGCTGAATTCGCCCGGACCGGCAGCAACATTCTTAGCGTTTGCTTTAGTTCCGATGATACTGGAGAAAAAATGGCGGGGAACATTGCGCTGGATCGGCGTTCTGCTAGTTGTAATTTGCCTGCTGACTACTTTAGTACGTGCGGCATGGCTGATACTTCTGGTAATGCTGCTCATGTACATTGGAACCTCTCCTTCTAAGGGAAAGTGGAAAACCTTGATCCAATTAGTTTTTGTGGCTGCTGCGTTGTTCTGGGTTGTGCCGAAATTGCCTGGCGCCGAAGGACTGGTTGCTCGGGTAGAGACACTATCTTCTGTTCAGGAAGATCACTCTTATAATGAACGGCTAAGCTTATGGCAAAACATGCTGCCGATGGTCGCTGCCAATCCAGTAGGTCAGGGAATTGGTAGTGTAGGCCAAGGGACTAAGCTTGGTAATGACGGCGAGCTTGGAGAGTACGGAATTATGGATAACGGAGTTATCGCTTTACTGCTTACCTTTGGTGTTCTGGGTGCTGTGTTCTTCTTCGGAGCTTTAGGCGCAGTTGTCAAACAGATATTCGCTAGAGTAATCAGCAGGGACCAATTGCAGCCCTACGCCCGACTTGCGTTAGCTACTTGGACCGGTGCGATTGTCAGTTTGGTATCAGATAATGGATTTCCCGGACTCAAGGGATACTTAATCTGGATGCTGATCGGTCTTGGCCTCAGCGCAAGGGAGATTACTCAAAGTAGAAGGAAGGGAACACCGTATGCAGCAGTTGAATGCAAAATCTCTCCCCGCTAGAACAATCTGGTCATCTTTTAGACTGTTCGCCAAGAGCAAGGACAACAGCTCGGCAGCCGTAAAAACTATGTTTGTCAGTGTCATGATCCTATTGATTAACATGTTAACTGGTGTACTGACCGCCCGTTATCTTGGACCGACAGGTCGTGGGGAACAGACGGCGATGATTAACTGGTCACAGTTTCTGGCGTTTAGCATGAGCTTTGGCATTCCTTCAGCTCTCATCTATAACGCTAAGAAAAACCCGGAGGATGCCGGAGTGCTTTATCGTATGGCGTTGCTGCTTGGTACCATTTTTGGGGTCATAGCGATGATTATAGGTATCGTGGTCTTGCCTTATTGGCTGAAGTCATTCAGTCCGGAGGTCGTGACCTTTGCTCAGTGGTCTATGATTCTGTGTCCGATTATAGCGATCTCTCAAATTAACAATGCAGCTTTTCAATTCAGAGGAGAATACAAGAGATTTAATTGGATTCGCTATCTAGTGCCATTGCTTACACTGACGATGATCGGGATATTGATCGCGCTGGATCAGATGAATCCTTTTACAACTGCAGTTGCCTATCTCCTTCCGGGGGCGCCGCTGTTTATCGGAATGACGATTTCCTTGCTTCGCACCTATAAGGTGAAGATGAGAGGGGCCTATCAGAATTTAAAAAGATTGTTCACTTACGGGCTGGGTTCCTACGGCAATGACTTGCTTGGCAATTTCTCTACCTATATCGATCAGATCGTAATTGCCGGTTTGTTAAGACCTGCTGATTTGGGACTGTATGTAGTGGCTGTGAGTCTATCGCGGATGGTTAATTTTTTCTCAAGTTCGATTACGATCGTCTTGTTTCCTAAGGCTTCTGAGCTGTCAAAAGAACAGGCAGTTGAGTTAACATTCAAAGCCTTTCGAATAAGTACGACCTTCACCATGCTTGGCGGAGTAGTTCTGATGCTCTTAGCCCCTTTAGTAATTCCGTTGATGTACGGCAAAGACTTCAATGCGGCATTAACCGTGTTTCGTTTGTTGCTCCTTGAAGTGACTATTAGCGGGGGGACGATCATTCTGGCGCAGGCCTTTATGGCGCTAGGCAAGCCGAAAATTGTTTCGATGCTTCAAGGTTTTGGCTTACTCTTGGTTATCCCAATGTTGTTCCTGCTCATCCCTAAATTTGGCTTACTCGGAGCAGGGATAGCGATGTTGTCATCAGCAATCCTGCGATTTTTCTTCATTGTTCTCAATATAAAGTACACCTTAAAAGTTAAACTTCCGCGGCTGCTTATTACCCGCGAGGACATTCAGTGGATGAAGACGACGATGAATTCTTACATTCGCAAGAAACCTATGGATATGAATGGATAATGCGAAAGATAAAGGAGGAAACCTTCATGGATTCAGTAAAAAGCGTGGTAGGCGGCCAAGGCAATTATCCAATATCGGCTGTCATCATCGCTCAGGATGACGAAGTTCGAATATCTAAGGCCATACAATCCTGCAGGTTATTCGCCGACGAGGTGGTTGTGATTGACGGAGGCAGCAAAGACGGGACAGTACAGCTTTCTGAAAGCTTGAATTGTCGAGTATACGTCAACCCTTGGCCCGGATATGCGAAACAGAGGGAGTTCGGAGTAGAACGCGCGGTTCATGATTGGGTCTTCCTTATTGATACTGACGAAGTGGTCAGCGACGAGTTGGCCGCAAGTATTCTTGAACTGAAACCGGGGCTTATGGATCAATCGGTTGCCTATTCTATCTACCGGATCGGTGATTTTATGGGCAGATGGCTGGATCGTGGCGAATATCTAGTGCGCCTATACAACCGCAAAGCATATGGAATTCGAAATAGCTTGGTGCACGAGATGCCCGAGGTCTCAGAAGAGCGAACCATACGTTTGACAGGAACCCTCTGGCATTATGGTTACCGCAGTATTAACGATCATGTGGCACGTTTCAATAAGTATACTGACTTGGAAGCTGAAAGTGCGTATGCCAAGGGCAAACGATTTCGGGTCAGTCATCTGCTGTTAAGACCACCAGCCCGTTTCCTGCAAAAGTATTTCTTACATGGGTTGTTCAAGAAGGGAATGTCAGGCTTCGGTGTATCCGTATTCTGGGTCATGTATGAATTCATGGTCGGCTTCAAGCATTACGAATTAATTAGATCGGGAAAGCTGACTCAGCACAATGCGAAGACGAGTCAGACCGAGAAGGAGAATAAAGGAGAGAGAAGCTATGCCGTACAGTGACGGATTGAACATTATGACGACAGGCCTTAGCTGGCCGTCGCTACAGCCGGGTGGGCTTAACACGTATTTCAAATCCGTTTGCGAGCAACTCTCCTCACGTAATCGGGTGCATGCGCTGATTTGCAGTCAAGAGACGCCTGCTACCCCTGAGGAATTGATTATTCACAATGCCGGAGATCCAAAAGATGGGATCTGGAAACGTAAGGATGCTTTCCAGCGTAAGGCGGCCGATCTGATGGGAGAGGGCAGTGGCCGTATAGATATTTTATACACTCACTTTGCTCCTTATGGTATTGGTCCAGCCTTGGAAGCAAAGAAACGTGGGATTCCTGTAGTAATGACTTTTCATGGCCCATGGAATGAAGAAATGAAAATCGAAGGCCAAGGCATTAAGCACCGGGTCAAAACAACCATCGCCAAATCCATTGAACATAGAGCCTATAAGCTTGCGGATAAGTTCATCGTGCTTAGTGAGACGTTCCGCGATATTCTCCATAAGCTGCACGGAGTGCCACTACACAAAATTATTGTGATTCCAGGTGCAGCTAATGTGGAACGTTTTATCCCCGCTACGAATCGATTGGCGATTCGCCGGACCTTGAATTTACCTGAGGGAGCAACAACCGTGCTGACTGTCCGGCGTTTGGTCAATCGAATGGGACTACTCCAGCTGCTTGAAGCCTGGAAGCAAGTTGCGGAGCGTTTTCCGAATGCAATTCTGCTGATTGGTGGTAAAGGGCCGTTGCGGGGGGAACTGGAAGAAAAGATCGCCGACTATGGCTTAAGCAACAAGGTAAGACTGCTAGGCTACATTCCTGATCATGAACTAGCCTCTTATTATCAGGCAGCGGACATGTTCGTGGTTCCCTCACAGGCATTGGAGGGCTTTGGTTTGATTACCGTTGAAGCCTTATCTTCAGGATTGCCAGTGATGGCTACACCGATTGGCGGCAATAAGGAGATTTTGCAAGGCTTCCGGCCGGAATTGCTATTTAAGAGTTCAAGTAGCGACCACATGGCCGAAGGCATGATCCATATGCTTAGCAATCGAAAGCTGCTTCCGAGCCGTGATGAATGTAGAGAGCATGTACTAGAGAGATATACTTGGGAGCATGTTACGGATCAAGTAGAATCCGTGTTCCTGCAAGCTTTAGGAGAGGAGGTGACCACGTAATGCTTAGAGTGGCCTATATAGATCACACTGCTAAATGGAGTGGTGGAGAAGTTGCCCTGTTTAACATCCTTACCCATATTGGAGAACAGATCGATCCACTGGTAATCCTGGCTGAGGATGGTGCGCTGGCTGAACGGCTACGTGAAAAAGGGATGGATGTCCGTATTATTCCGCTGGATGAGAGCATCAGAAGTCGTGGTAGAAATGCAGTCAACTTGGGAGCACCTGCTGCAGCCTTCAAGCTGTTGGCTTATGGCCGCAAGCTTGCGCCGCTCTTAAAAGCGGAGAAGGTAGATTGCGTGCACACCAATTCCCTGAAATCTGCATTATACGGAGCCATCGCTGCAAAAATAGCAGGCGTTCCATTGATCTGGCATATCCGGGATCATATTGGAGCCCCTTATTTAAAGCCTATCGTTGCCAAAGGAATTCGTTTGCTGTCGCGACTGCTCCCAAATGGAGTCATCGCGAATTCACATTCTACGCTGAATGCTTTGGAGCTGCCGCGTTCCAAAAAAACGCTGGTCGTATACTCCGCTTTCGCTAAAGCGATTGGTAATGGGATCGGCATGCGGGACCAGAAGAATTTTAACGTACTGCTAGTTGGTCGATTGGCGCATTGGAAAGGTCAGCATATTGTGCTGGAAGCCGCAAAAAGCTTTAAGAACGAACCTCGTGTGAAGTTCTGGCTGGCCGGAGACGCTCTGTTTGGAGAAGAGGCTTATAAGCAGGAATTGCTGCAAAAGATAAAAAACGACGAGCTTACTAATGTAAGCATGCTAGGGCATGTGGATGATATTCAAGGCCTTATGAATACTGCTGATTTACTGATTCACACTTCGGTAACTCCTGAGCCTTTTGGCCAAGTTATCGTTGAAGGAATGGCAGCGGGATTACCGGTGATCGCCTCCAATGAAGGCGGGCCGGTAGAAATTGTAGTTCAAGGTGAGACAGGATTACTGATAGAGCCTGGTGACGCGGCGATACTGGCAGACTCCATTAAATGGATGCTGGATCACCCAGAGGAAAGACGGCGGATGGCGGACAATGGGATGAAACGAGTGAAAGAGCATTTTGTTATCGAGAATACGGTCAAGGACATCGTTGACTACTATAAAGGTTTGTTGGCGGGCACCTGACAGATGATATGACGCGGTAATTCTGAAGATGATGCTCCATAAAACTTTGAGGATGATTCACATGAAAATTGCGATAGCGCACGATTACTTAATCCAAATGGGCGGCGCGGAAAGAGTGGTGGAAGTCTTTCATCACATGTATCCCGAGGCTCCAATCTACACAACGGTTTTTAACGGAAGCCGCCTTACTGACAATCTCAAAGATGCGGATATCCGTGCCTCCTGGCTGCAAAAGATTCCGGGAGTAAAGACCAATTTTAAAGGGGTGCTGCCACTTTATCCAATGGCCATCCGTGATTTGGACTTTCGCGGTTTCGATATCGTCCTGAGTTCCAGCAGTGCTTTTATGAAAAGTATTCAGGTTCCTAAACATACGTTTCATCTTTGTTACTGCCATACGCCTATGCGCTTCGCATGGGACTATGACACCTATATGGAACGTCAGTCGAATTCCGGGCTGTTCAAGAAAATGCTTAAGGTATACATGCAGCAGCTTAAAACGTGGGACCAACGGACTTCCAAAAATGTGAATCAGTTCGTAGCCAATTCTTCAGTAGTGAAGACGAGGATTCAGAATTATTATCACCGGGATGCAGATGTCATATTTCCACCGATTAATACAGCCCGGTTTACAAGCTCTTCTACCATTGGCGACTATTATTTAATTGTCTCCCGGCTTGTTTCCTACAAGCGGATTGATCTGGCGGTAGAGGCTTTCAATCGTAACGGTCTTAAGCTTTATATCGTAGGGGATGGACCGGATCGCAAGCGCCTCGAAGGCATGGCTAAGGATAATGTATCGTTTCTGGGCCGGCTAGAAGATGAGCAAGTGACTGGAATGATGGCACAGTGTCGAGCATTTATTTTTCCAGGAGAAGAGGACTTTGGAATTACACCGCTGGAAGCGAACGCTGCAGGAAGACCGGTAATTGCTTATCAAGCAGGTGGCGCACTAGATACTATTATTCCTTATGTAAATGGTGTGTTCTTTCAGCATCAAGAAGTGGAGGATCTACTTAAGGCTATTTATGAGGTAGAGTCCTACGCTTGGGATATCGATCAAATTATGGAGCATGCACGTAAATTCGATGAGCAGGCGTTTATGGTTAAGTTCAAGCAGTATGTTGAGCAGGCGTACGTCAATTTTCTAAAAGGAGGATGATTATATGAAGCTGACAGTAATCGGTACTGGGTATGTGGGTCTTGTATCTGGCGTGTGCTTTGCACTGGGCGGACATCATGTCATCTGTGTGGATAAGGACGAGGAAAAGATTAAGAAGCTGAAACAGAAGGAATCGCCCATCTATGAGCCGGGAATCGAGGAACTGATTGAACTGAATCTTCGTGAGGAACGGTTATCTTTTTCTGCGGATCTTCAGGATTCGGTGCGCCGTTCAGATATTATCATCCTTGCTGTAGGTACGCCATCACTGCCTAATGGTGAAGCAGACTTAACCTATATTGAGGGTGCAGCCGCTGAAATCGCTAAAGCGATGGAAGGGCACAAAATTATAATGACTAAATCTACAGTTCCAGTAGGGACAAATGAGAAAATCTCCAAAATGATCTCTAGCCATACCCATCATCCTTTTGATATCGTGTCTGCACCTGAGTTTTTACGTGAAGGCTCAGCGATTCGCGATACCCTCCATCCCGACAGAATTGTCATTGGTCTTGATAATCCAGAGCTGGAACCAACTATGCGCGAGCTTCATAAGGGTTTCACAGAAAATGTATTTGTAACAGATATACGCAGTGCTGAAATGATCAAATATGCTTCGAATGCATTTTTGGCCACGAAGATTTCCTTTATTAATGAGATCGCCAATATTTGTGAAAAAGTGGGAGCTGATGTAACCGAGGTAGCACAAGGAATGGGTATGGACCAAAGAATCGGGTCATCCTTCCTGCAGGCTGGCATCGGTTATGGAGGCTCCTGTTTCCCGAAAGACACTAATGCGCTCATTCAAATTGCGGGCAACGTCGATTACGAATTCAAATTATTGAAATCTGTAGTCGAAGTGAATAAGGGACAACGCTTTATGATCATCTCCAAGCTGCATGAATCACTTGGCAGCCTGCGCGGTTCGACGATTGGGATATGGGGGCTTGCCTTTAAGCCTAATACTGATGATGTCCGCGAAGCTCCCGCCAGAGAGATTGTTGAGGCACTGGTGGCTGAAGGGGCAACAGTCAAACTATATGATCCAATCGCAGCTACAAATTTCAGGCAGCAATATGATCATCCGCAGCTTCGCTGGTGCAATCTGCCTGAGGAAGCGGCTGAGGGCAGCGATGCCGTATGCCTCTTGACCGATTGGAGCCTACTCAAGGATATTGATCTGCATCAGCTGGCGAAAAGCATGCGTAATGGGGTATTGATCGATGGACGCAACGTGTATTCCAAGGAGCAAATCGAGGGTACCGGCCTCGTTTATCATTCTGTCGGCCGCCCGCAGATGGGCGGATTGAGCGGTTATTCTGCTAGTGTGGCTGGAGCGGTTTAATCATTTGTGTTAAGTGTCAGTCGCAACTGCGGTGAATGTTTGGACTTCCAGCCGCTGTTGTCTGCAGATTTCCTGATTTTAACCGCTGATAGCGGTAGAAATCCGCAGACAAAGGCGGATGCTATCGCTCCTCCAGTTCCAAAATTGTCTTCCGCCACTTCGTTCCCTTATTTTAAGGTTCTAAGCAATTTATAAAGTTAGGTACTCTGATTATATACCGCAGTAGCAGTAGCAGTAGCATTTGTAGTTGTCATTGTCTCTGTCTCTGTGGTGGCAACTAGTCTTGCTCTTGTAGTTGCAGTTGTTCTTGCAGTTGTTCTTGCAGTTGTTCTTGCAGTTGCAGCTGCCTCCCCCGGAGCAGAAGCAAATCTTTAGAAAAACGTGCTCGCTTCCGGCTGGTACAGCCCGGTGCGCATGGATCATTGTTAAAAAGTAGTTGGTTAGGTTAAGAACGGAAAGGGAATTTGGAACTGTAGAAACGGAGTGTTCGCCTTTATCCTCGGATTTCTACCGCGAGAAGCGGTCCAATCAGGAAATCTGAGGATAACAGCGATCGGAAGTCCAAAATCCCTTGGAGTGGTTCATACCTAATAAATTTTTTAAAAAATGCATCCGCTCGAACTAAGGCTAAGCGGAAGCTATACGTTTTGATAACAATTCCATTATGCTCGATTTCCATAATTCAAGGAGGGTTCATTCTATGAAAATGGTACTTCTATCAGGCGGTTCAGGTAAACGGTTATGGCCGTTGTCTAACGACTCACGTTCAAAGCAATTTCTAAAGGTACTTGAAAGCCCTCAAGGTGAACCAGAATCCATGGTACAACGTGTCTGGAGACAGCTGGAGGAAGCAGGGATGGCAGAATCATCTTATCTAGCCACCGGCCGCGGCCAAGTAGAAATGATACAAAGCCAACTGGGAAGTCATGTGCCGATTATCGTTGAACCGGAGCGTCGGGATACTTTTCCGGCTATCGCCTTAACAGCTACCTATCTTTATTCAGTGGCAGGTGTTTCTCCAGCGGAGACGGTAGCAATATTGCCTGTTGACCCTTATGTAGAAGCATCCTTTTTCGATACCATAGCTATGCTTGAGGGGACCATGCTGGAAAGTGGAGCAAATCTGGCACTAATGGGTGTTGTTCCTGAACATGCCTCAGAGAAATACGGATATATTATTCCTACCACTGAAGAGGCGGGGGGGAATGGTTTTATGAAGGTGAGTCACTTTCAAGAGAAACCAGACCGCATACAAGCAGAACAGCTCATCGAGCAAAATGCATTGTGGAATTGCGGAGTGTTTGCCTTCCGTTTAGGGTACTTGTTAGATATTTTGCAGCGTAAAGGGTTGCCTTTAGGATATGAAGAATTGCAGAAGCAGTATAAGCTATTGTCTTCCATCAGCTTTGATTATGAAGTGGTGGAGAAAGAAGAACATATTGTGGTGCAGCCGTATGATGGATTCTGGAAGGATCTTGGAACGTGGAATACGCTGACAGAGGAAATGAGCAGCAAGCATGTAGGAAAAGGTTTTGTGACGGCGGATTCTGAGGGGACTTGCTTGATTAATGAGCTGGACATTCCGATTACGGTAATTGGTGCGAAGGATCTGATCATTGCGGCTAGCCCGGATGGAATTCTAGTTACCCATAAAGCTGAGAGCCCACGGATTAAAGAAGTGCTGAAGACCTTTGAACAGAGACCGATGTACGAGGAACGCCGCTGGGGCCATTACAAAGTTATTGATTATGTGAAATATGATGAAGGCAATGAAGTGCTGACCAAACGGATTTTTATATCCGAGGGGAATAATATCAGCTATCAATTACATCGCAAGCGTAGTGAAATTTGGACAATCGTCAGCGGCGAAGCAAGTATTGTGCTGAATGAGAAAAAACATAATGTGAAGGCTGGGGACGTGGTACGTATACCGGAAGGAACGAAACACGCGATCCTTGCTTTGACGGATGTTGAGTTTATAGAGGTACAGACGGGGTCTGAATTAGTAGAAGAAGATAACATTCGTATTACTTTAGACTGGAATGATATAGAACTACAACAATTCATTTCATAGGTCTAACCTATCTATTTAACCAATTCAAAATTTCTTGAAACAGGTAAATTGACTCAATTATCAAAAAAAGTCATAAAAACACTAAATATATCATTAATTGTCGTCGATACTTACGGTAAGAGAGATTATTTCTCTTAAATTGAAAAGGCAAACCTATCGAAAGGTAGGGACGCAAAGCTATAGGGCCTTCGAAAGAGTGGCAGCCTGGCTACCGAAAGGGAGAATATTTTGAAAGCTTACCGTACGTATCGATTGTTTGGTGCATTTCTGTCACTCGTCCTGTTTCTGACTGCACTTCCGCTTGCTGTTGGGATTTCGCCGTCTATTGTCATAGCTGCTTCAAATTCTGGAACGCCAGTTACCCCAGGTGCCTCACCTGAAGCCGTAAAGCTGCTTAACTATTTTTACTCGATCTCAGGAAAAGGCATTATTGCTGGTCAACATGACTATTTAGAAAGTCCAGATGAAATTAACAATATGCTGAAGGGAACCAGCGGACAATATGCGGCTCTTCACGGTTATGAAATGGGTGCGATCAGTGGTCAGTCCGAAGCAACGATGGCTTGGCAACGTCAAAATGTGGTGAACAGCGCCATCAACTGGAATAAAGCGGGCGGGATCGTAGCTATGACTTTTCATGCTAACCTGCCGGGCACCTCTTATGACTGGGATAATGTGAAAAAAACACTCAGCCAGAGTGAGTTCGATAGTTACGTTACACCGGGTACCAAGCAATATAATAATCTGATCGCTGAGCTTGATAAGGTGGCAGTCTCTTTAAAAAGCTTGCGCGATGCCAATGTTCCGGTGCTTTGGAGACCCTATCATGAAATGAACGGGAACTGGTTCTGGTGGGGGAAGAAAAATAACTTTTCTAAACTATGGAATATAATGTATGACCGTTTTGTTAACGTTCATAAATTAAATAATTTGTTATGGGTATGGAGTCCGAATGCTCCCAATGTTTGGTCAGATCCTTATGCGCTAACTTATCCAGGTGCTGATAAAGTAGATATTCTGGCAGCAGATATATACGAAAATGATTACCAGCAAAAATACTATGACAGCTTGTTGAGTCTAGCCGCAGGCAAACCGATTGCGATCGGGGAGAATGGTGAAATGCCTAATCTGGAGAAGCTTCAGCAATCGCAAAGTAAATGGACGTATATGATGAGCTGGGGAAAAATGCTTTACGAAAATAACAGTGCAGACACAATCAAAACATTTATGAATAGCAACTACACCCTGACCAGAGATAAATTAAATACTGGTCTGGCACCGACACCTAGCGCCGCACCAGCGCCGGCACCTTCCGAAGAAGAGGGGGAGGCAGCAATTCCTCTCGCGAAGGGGCTTGCAGGAGAGTATTACAACAACATGTTGTTGTCGGGAGCAGCAGCTCTTAATAGAACTGATGCAATAATCGAT
Organism: Paenibacillus sp. FSL H7-0735; assembly: GCF_038008505.1. Taxonomy (NCBI): domain Bacteria; kingdom Bacillati; phylum Bacillota; class Bacilli; order Caryophanales; family Paenibacillaceae; genus Paenibacillus; species Paenibacillus sp. FSL H7-0735. Next base: position 1,158,544 of record NZ_JBBOZH010000001.1, read on the forward strand.
TTCAATTGGCGGCAAGGCTCGCCGGATGCCTCCCTCGGGATTGATCGTTTCTCCATACGTTGGAGCGGTAAAATTAAGCCGTTATATAATGAGCAATATACATTTTACACTACCTCAGATGATGGTATCCGTGTCTGGGTGAATGGGGAATCCGTGATTGATAGTTGGACTAAGCAAAGTGGTACTGAGCGTAAGGGCACTATAACGCTGAAGGCTGGTCGGCTATACGATATCAAGGTGGAGTATTACGAGAATGAAGGCGATGCGAGAGTCCGCTTGATGTGGGAAAGTGCTAGTCAAGCTAAAGAGACAGTTCCAGCAAGTGCACTTTTTCTTCCGGATGTCTCCTGATTGATGAAAATTAAAGGTCGATCCTTAGTGGCTCTGCGTTATTGCAGAGCTACTAAGCTATAGTCCTCATTAGGTCAGAAGACGATTGTCCGATAACAGGTATGTTTATTTAGCACCTGTAGAGGCAGTACAGCTACCGAAAGGAGGATTTATTTGCGTAAATATTATAAGAAAAACAGATTGTTGTTTACTATGTTACCGGTGTTTATTATTTTTTCCTTGCTGCCTTGGGGAGAGGTTAAGAGTCTTCCGAAGGCTATGAGTGTTTCTTCCTCTTTACCTCCGGTTATACCCAGTAATCCATCGGCTTCTGAAGAGGCTAAGCAACTGCTGAGTAATTTGGTGAATCTACGTGGCAAAGGGATTTTGTCCGGCCAGCATGATTATCTAGAAAGCCCAGATGAACTGGTTCATAAGCTGAAGAATACTTCGGGACAAAATGCCGTTCTACATGGTTATGAATTAGGGGCGATTAATAATCAATCCGAAGGGACGATCGCAGAACAGCGGCAAGCAGTGATAGACAGTGCAATTGAATGGCATCACGAGGGTGGCATTGTAGCCATGACATTCCATCAGAGTTTGCCGGGAACATCTCCAGAATGGTCCAATGTAAACAGAAGTCTCAGTCAAGAGAAATTTAATGCTTATGTTACACCTGGGACAGCTCAGTATAAGAGGCTAATCTCAGATCTAGACGAGGTTGCTGGATATTTGGGACAATTGCGTGATGCCGGAGTTCCAGTCTTATGGCGACCTTACCATGAAATGAATGGCGGTTGGTTTTGGTGGGGGAAAAAGGACAATTTTTCAGAGCTTTGGAGTATTGTCTATGATCGTTTTGTAAACACACACAAGCTAAATAATCTACTGTGGGTATGGAATCCGAATGCGCCGAATGAATGGTCAGATCCTTATGCTGCATATTATCCCGGTGGGGATAAACTCGATGTTCTGGCTGCGGATATCTACAATAACGATTATAAGCAGTCCTACTATGAGGATCTGCTCGCATTGGCCGAGGGTAAACCTATCGGAATCGGGGAGAGCGGACAGCTGCCGAACCCGGATGTATTAACTGAGAAACAAAATAAATGGGTCTATATGATGACCTGGGGAAAATTACTGACAGAAAATAATACGCTACAGTCAATTAAAAGCTTTATGAAAGACTCGTTTATAGTATCGAGAGAGGACTATGTTCTCACAACAGGAGGTCCTTCGATAGCACCCGTAACTCCGGTAACCCTAACGGGTTTAACTGGAGAATACTATAACAATACTGATTTAGAGGGAGAAGCGGTACTTATCCGCGATGACCGTAAGATTGATTTTAATTGGCATGGTGCGTCACCTGCCTCAGGGATAAATGAAGATCACTTTTCTGTACGCTGGAAAGGGAAGCTCAAACCCAAATTCAGTGAAAAATATACAATTTCAGCATCCTCTGATGATGGAGTCCGTGTCTGGATTGACGGAAAGCTGATCATCGACAATTGGAAAAATCAAAGTGCAACCCTTCATAAAGGAAGTATCCCGCTCACAGCTGGAACGCTTTATGATATCCAAATTGAATATTATGAGAATGAAGGAGATGCCAATCTTCGTTTGCTATGGGAGAGTTCCAGCCAGAAGCAGCAGGTAATTCCACAAGGGGCATTGTTCCTTCCTTAATCTAATGAAATGATAGGGTAAGACATTCCGGAAGAAAGAGAGGACCTATGGATGGGAATAACGAGGAGAATATCTAATAGAAAAAATAAGATATCTGCAAACAAACCATTACTGTTATTACTAAAATTCGCCGCATTAACCGTCTTGTTTCTGTTGTCTGTCTCTGTCTTCGGAACGAATAGGACAAACGATTATAAGGTAGGTGCCAATATACCGAGACTATCTGCAGGAACTGATGCTGCAGCAGAAATACCGGATGGTACTGTGATCTGGAATCTGGGACAACATGATGGCTCAGCAGCTGAATTCGCTACGAGTGGCACTTCTGGCAGCAAGAAGGACTTTAATGTTACTTCTTCGGTGCTCAAATCATCGGCTCTGCAGAGCTTGCCTGCAGGCTTGAATGGAAAGACCCAGCCGGAATTAACGATCACATATCAGCTAAATAAGATCCCGGAGAATGGGGTCTTATTTAGCGTAGGTATTCTGGATGCGTATAAATCCGTGCCGCAAATGAGTGTGTTCTCCAATCATCAATTGTCGGGGATCATTCAAATTGCAGGCGTTGCTGGCACAGAAAGTGAATATAGCTTTCAAAAGACCTATGAATTATATATTCCCAAGGAGCAATTGAAGATAGGAACGAACGAATTGAAGCTGCAAACGGTTCGCTGTTTATATTGCAGTGACAAAGAAGACGAATATTCCTGGTGGACTTGGGATAATCTCCGTTTAGAGTCTCTTAACGCTCCAATTTCTGAGCCTATCCATGGCAGCTACACATTGACCGGAACAGTAGTGAATAATAAGCAATTTTATTTCGATGAAGGTGCAGTTACGCACTTGCCTTATGTTATCAAATGGCTAGGTATGGCTTATAGCGGCAATGTGATGCGAACCAGCTGTGCCAGCGATGTTGGGCGGTCCTGCTCGGATATGATGGAATATTACAAGGTGTTGCAGGATTACAACATGCAGGCGGTTGCTCTGTATTTGCATACTGGTGATATTAAGCTTAAGGCAGACGGATCGTTGCCCGCCGATGCAGAGAAAAAGCTGACGGATTATTTTGAGCAATATAGCCCCTATTTTCAATATTATGAGGTAGATAATGAGCCAGGATTATTCAATCGTTCTAAGGCAGTTAACTTGGCGATTGCGGACTGGCTAAATAAAAAGGGCAAGCAAATCGCGCCCCATTTACAAACTGTTGCTCCGGGCTGGGCGTATTGGCCGAGTTACAGTGAGGATTCCTGCGGTAATCAGAAGGGAACTGGGAAGGAATGTGGAGATCCGGATGGCTGGGAACGTGATCCGGAGCAACGTATGGAGCTGGAGAAGGTTACGGATTTGACCAATGGACATTCCTACGGGGACTCTTATATTTTTAGTAATGGAGGAAGCTTTACTGAGAATTTGAAGACCTTCACTGGCGCAGACAATGGACTCGGCAAAAAAATGCTGACCACTGAATTTGGTACCTCGGACAGTCATGTGGATGCCTATCAATACGGGGCAACGGAGCGGACAGCGGCTGTATTCGACCGGATCATGCGTGCGCATATTGGTTATGCGGATATGTTTGTGCAGCATGCTGCTTTTTTTAAGGATTTCAGTTTATTCAAATACGGGTTTAATTTAGAAGAGCATGATCCGGCGACCACAGAGATTTATTATACAAAAGAAAATGAGGATTCACGTGTCAGCATCATGAGAAGGCTCAGTCTTGCCTATGCTACGCATGGAGCTCCATTAACTTATCAAGTTGCCAACAAAGATGTGTTAGCCGACAAGCTGGTATATGTTCGGGCCGTGGATACTTCTACATTGAAGCCTCTTGCGGGAAGCGGAGCGACCTCAAATAAGGTGCTGGTTAATTTCGTTAACTTTGAGTCTACTCCACAAACTGTGAGTGTAAATGTGAGTATGCCGAAAAACGGGGTGTATGAAGGGGAACGTTTTGGAAACGGGGATACGTATGAAAAAGCAAGAAGTTATGTAACAGGTAAAAAGGCTACTCCCACGTTAACTTTTACGGAGACACTTGCTCCAGGAGAGGCTGTGCAGTATATTTTGCAGCCTTCCTCTGAAGTAAAGCCGTCGGCCCCTAAAGGATTCAAAGCCGCAGCAACAAAAGGTTTAGCTGTAAAATTAAATTGGTTGGAGGCACCGGGAGCAAGCTACGAGCTGCTTCGTGCTGAAGGTAGCGGGGGGGAAATGAAGGTGGTAGCCACCGATGTGAAGCTTACAGAATACACGGATCATAATTTACGTGAAGGGACGTTATATACCTACGCGGTAAGGGTATCAGGTTCAAATCTACTTTCCGACAAAATTCAGATTACAGCCACCGGCCTGGTTCCTCTGGATCGGACAAAGTGGAAGGTAACCTCAAATGTGAATACGGTGGCATCAGCTCCAAGTCTGGCCATCGATGGGGATCGGCGCACGCGCTGGGATACGGGGAAACATCAGGTTTCTGGAGAGTATTTTCAGATTGATCTGGGTGAAGCACATGAAATTGAGAGAATAGATTTGGACAGCACGTTATCACCATTTGATTATCCAAGAGACTATGTAGTTTATATTTCTGACGATGCTCAAAACTGGAAAAAACTCACGTCTGGTAAAGGTACGAAAGAGCTTACTAAGATATCCGTTTCTAAAGTGAAGACGAGGTATGTAAAAATTGTACAGACCGGAGCCGGCGGGAATTATTGGTCTATTCAAGAGCTACAGGTGTACTCCAGAGAATAAGCAATCCTTTGAATTTATATAACTGTTAATAGAGCATACTAAATAACCTCAGCGGGATCATTCTCCCGCTGAGGTTATTTTTGTGCTTTAAATAAAATGGAGACCAGACATATAAGGTAATGGAATTGCCTCAGATCCCCCTGAGGAATCTGAGGTGCGAAGCGGGCTCGCTGGATCAAACAGCAGCGAGATCAGCTCCTTGTCGTCCACGGACGACAAGTCGAGGCTACGCTTGCGGCATACTTCCGTCTGCCGCAAAAGCGCTTCCCGGTCTGCGATGCAGACCGTCCCGCTGTTCGCGCCGGCGCTTAAGGAGGCGCCGGCGTCCCGCAGAAGCGCGAGCAGGCTGCGCTCCTGCCACGGCACAGGCACTTGCAGCGTGCCAACGCCGCTGCACAGAGCCGCCTTGGCCAGCAACGCCGCTACCGCTTGCGGCTGGCCGGCCCAATCCACCGCCGTCGCTGGGCTCGGCGCCGGTACATCCGCCGCGGGCACAGCCATCGCGGCGAACCCCTCGATGCTGCCGTCCCGCACGGCTACGAGTGTGCGCTGGGACAAGCCCAGCACACCCGCGTAAGCCTCGGCACCCAACAGCAGCGCTAGCTCACCCGGACTGTACATCTGTCCGGCTTCGCGTTCATTCAGCAGCCGGTTGACGGCGAAGAAGTCGCCCGGCTGCATTGGCCGCAGCGTCCATTCTTCCCCTGCTGCGGCAGCAAGTGCGTGAGCCGAGCTTGCGTTCAGCTCGGCAAATTGCGTACCGCCGAACGGTACGCATCCCGCTCGGGTATACAGCGAGCGGTCACCCGAGACAAAGATAAGTGATGCGCCAGCATTCGCAGCATGGGTCTGGCATAGCTGTAGAAGCTGACCGGCTAGTCCCTGGCCGCGATAAGCAGGATCTGTGCAAACTGCACCGATGGAGAATACGTTCAGGAGAGCTTCTCCAGTGCGGATCGTGGAGGGCACTAATCCCATAAAAGCAGCGATGTTACCGTCCTCGGCAACGGCTGCATAAGAGTGAGTGTAACCAGGGCTGAAAATCAGCGGAAACAGCTCTTTCATAGAAGTGTCGCCGGCTTTGCGAAAGATGGAATGGGCTAGAAGAGCGGCTTGATCCAGCTCCGCAGGTTTAATTAATCTCAATTGCATTTACAGTCAGCCTCCTTATATGTAAATACGAGCAGGGTAGGAAGGAATTATTTTAAGTATAAGCCCCAGCGGATGAAATCTTCAATCCTGCTTATATTATTCAATGTCTCAAAAGGATGTGGATAAGGGTAATAACGTACATAAATAAGGAAGCTTATATTTTAAGCTAGAAGAGAAAGGGAAGTGAATAAACGGTGACCCAACTTGCAGATAATATCATATTATTGCTGGCAGCTCTCTTACTTGTAGGTGTGTTTTCCACCAAATTCTCCACTAAATTTGGAATGCCAGCGCTAGTGCTTTTCCTTGCTGCGGGGATGGTACTGAGTCAATTTATCTTTTTTAACAATGCTTCCTTAACACAAATGGCCGGGATTTTTGCGCTGGTTGTTATCCTATTCGAAGGTGGGATGCAGACCAGTATTAAGGATATCAAGCCTATTATTCGGCCGGCATTATCCTTATCTACGGTAGGCGTATTGTTAACGACAGCTATCGTTGGGGTGTTCGCTAAGCTGATTCTTGAGGTGTCATGGGCGGAAAGTTTTCTGTTCGGAGCTATCGTGGGTTCGACTGATGCGGCTGCGGTCTTTTCGGTATTAGGCGGTAAGAATATTGACAAACGACTGACCTCGACACTCGAAGCGGAATCAGGTAGCAACGATCCTATGGCGGTGTTTTTGACAGTATCGCTGATCGAATGGATTCAGCATCCGGATATGGCGATATGGGGACTTGTGCTGTCCTTTATATGGGAGATGGCAGTTGGTTTGGTGATAGGGATTGTACTTGGCAAAATCGCAGTATATCTTATCAATCGAATTAACCTGGATTCCACGGGGCTTTACCCGGTATTGGCGATTGGATTTGCTGTCCTAACCTACGGGTTATCTGCACTCGTTCATAGCAGCGGCTTGCTGGCTGTCTATGTAATGGGTCTTACCCTTGGCAATTCTGAGCTAATGTATCATCGAACAATTATGAATTTTAGTCATGGCTTCGCTTGGATGATGCAAATATTTATGTTTATATTGCTGGGTCTACTGGTATTTCCACAGGAGCTGGCAGAGGTGGCTTGGCAAGGTATATTGCTGTCCGTCATTCTGATGGTTGTGGCAAGGCCCATTGGTGTGTTTATAAGCTTGCTCTTTTCCAAATTCTCTATTCGTGAAAAAACACTGATTTCCTGGGCAGGCCTGCGCGGAGCCGTTCCAATTGTACTGGCAACCTATCCGCTGCTAGCCAATCTTCCCCACGGACGACTGTTCTTCAATGTGGTGTTCTTCGTCGTGCTGACCTCAGCAGTGATTCAAGGAACAAGCATTTCACCGCTGGCTTCCCGGTTGAAGCTGGTGGGGCAAGAGGATTCAGCACAGCCATCACTGATGGAGCTGGTCGCCCTTGGCAAGACAGATTCCGAGTTCAACCACATAGGAATTGAACCTTACATGCCCATTGCCGGGCAGAAAATCTCCGATATTGGACTGCCAGATGATATCTTATTTACTGCTATTATCCGGAATAAAAGCATTGTCACCCCCCATGGCAGTACCGTCATTGAGCCAGGGGATACTGTATATGTCTTAAGTCCAAAGAGCAAACGCGATGAGATGAGGGCTTTTTTCCGGAGTCAGAAAGGGAAGACGGCGGAGGAAAATATATCTTTGATTTAAGTTTAGAAAGAGGCTGTTATCCAGAGTGTGACAGAGATAATAGGCGGTATAACAAAAGTTATGCTAGAATCGGCAACATGTAAATCTTCAAAGTGGTTGCAAAAAGCAAAAGGATGTGTTAAATTGTATATAGATTTAGAATGAGTCTAAATACAATATAATAAATTAACCATAGGAGGTTTTATTAATGAGTACACAACTAAAGAGCCAAACTGAACTGCACGCTGCTTTGAACCGCCAGACCGCGAACTGGTTCCTGCTTGGGGTAAAGCTTCATCATTATCACTGGTATGTTAGCGGATCCCAATTCTTCACGCTGCATGAGAAGTTTGAAGAACTCTACAATGAAGCTGCTGGTTATGCAGATGATTTGGCTGAGCGCCTGCTTGCTATTGGTGGACAGCCTGCCTCCTCTATGAAACAATATTTGGAGCTTTCCGATTTACAGGAAGCTCGTGGTGGCGAAGATGCCAAGGGTATGGTAATGGAGCTGGTTAGAGACTTTACGACTGTCTCTAAAGAACTGCAAGCTGCGATTGCTACTGCAGAAGAACTGGCTGATCAACCTACTGCGGATCTGCTGATTGGTATTAGAAGCAGCATTGAGAAACATGCATGGATGTTGAATGCTTTTATCGCCTAAGACAACAGTCTTATAAAGGATAGAACCACAAAGAGCGCCTGCGTATAGGATACGCATGGCGCTCTTTGTTTTGTTGTTTTACTGCTGCACACAACTATTTAATAAACACACCCCCGAAGGGGACTACCTCGCGTAGAAATCGTTTAACAATTCCATCATCGTTATTATCTCTTTCGAATCGGCGGTTCTGACGTCCTGCCTGAAACAGCACAGGCCCGTGACCTGTCATCTTCCAGTGATAGCTCATATGCTGGCTAGCCAAATGGTTGCCGTAAACGGTGAGCTCCAGCTTGGCATTCTCAGGGTAGGCAATAATGCTGCCTGCATCGACATAAAGGGGGTTGGTCGGATGCAGTACAGCTTCACAGACCGTACCCTCTGTCAGTATGCCAATCATGCCATTGCCCGAGAATTTCACCTTTACAATATCCCGTGTAACGAGCACATTTTTCATGCTTAGCACCCGGGTCTCCAGCGAAATACCTATACTGTAGAAGAAGAGATGCTTAAAGTCGTATAGCAGATCGCTTTTACCATCGAGCTGCAGGATTTTTATGCGATAGCCTGGCGGAAGGGCGGCAACGAAATGGCAAGGACCTGCCATATCGGAACGAATCAACTTTCGCTTGCGGTATATGCCCTTTACATCCATAAATCTGTCCGCTCGTCCTGAGGAAGGACCTTGATAAGCGATAATTTGTTGTGGATGGAGTACATGAACCTCTTCCTTCTCCTGAAGGGAGAAGGCTACGGCTTGTCCGCTTCCACTGTCGCTTTCATCTTGGATATCGATGTTCATAGTTCATCTCCCTCATGCTGTGACTGTGATCTTCAATGAATACGTAAGACTAACGCAGACGATCGCCTTTTCGAGAACGGTAAAGCATGCTGAAACGAATAAAACGGATCAGTATAAAATAACCTAGGATTAGTCCAATCCCTGTAAAAATAGTCACTTTGATTTTATGATAATATTCTTCGCGTGCCGTCCGGTCATTTTTTAATTCATCAACCATCTGCGTCAGTTGGCGATTCTGCTCTTGTAGGCTTTCGTTCTGTATCCGGTAAGCTTCCATCTCCTGCGTGGTATTCGCGAGCTTATCCTTTGCCTGCTGAAGCTCTTCAGCAGTTTGCTGAAAACCTTCCTTTAATTCATTCACTTCGTTTGGCAGCTCGGAGAAATTTTTAACTCCATTATAGATATCACTGAATATATTAGCTTTTGCTACAGGAGCTGGCAGGCATACAGTAAGCATCAGCAAGAACAGGAGCGAATATAACAGCTGTAGATATGCTCGGGATTTATGTTGCTTCATCTATATAATCACCACCCAATTTAGGCTTGTAGTTCTTTTATTTTAACACAGCTTGACAGCTTCTGACAGCGTACGCCATGGGACTGGCAATGCTTATAATGAAAGTAATTTTTACCTCCTTAAGGTTTTCGTTTACTCATTATTAAACACGATCAGTCCGTGATTATCTCGATTGAGAAGAGGTACTATTTATCGTATACTTTGGACGAAAGGGGCTGCTGTCGATTGAACAAATGGCTTAAAACAATATTGCTTCTGATCGGATCTGCTTTTTTGACTAGATTGATCCCATTTTCATCTTTGTTTCGGAATTTAGACACGATGATTCATGAATTTGGTCATGCTCTGATGACCTTACTACTGTCGGGTAGTGTGCTGAGGATTGAATTATACGCAGATCATAGCGGTGTAACCTATTCAGCCATTCAAGAAGGGGGCAAGGCAATATTAGTTTCCCTCTCGGGTTATTTGCTAGCCTCCTTATTTGCACTTCTGCTCTTCTATTTATATAGTAAGGGACGCCATGATTGGGGCCTTATCTTAGCTACGGGTGTGGCGTTGATTATGCTCCTGCTATACGTACGAGGAAGCTTTGGCATGATGTGGTTGGGCGGATTTATTGCGTTAAATATTCTAATGCTGGTGGTTTGGAAGAAGGCCAGCAAATATTATTATTTGTTATTGGCCTTTTTAACCTTGGAGGAGTCTGTAATGGGAAGTTTATTTCTGGTATACGCGGCTGCTGTATCACCGTCCCGTGCAGGAGATGCCAGCAATCTGGCAAGAATGACTCCCGTACCGGCTATATTTTGGGCCACACTGTTTTTTATATTTTCTCTGTTGTGTGCCAAATGGGCACTGGGACTATTTTTCAAGCGAGAGCGAGTGCAGACTAAATTAGGGAGTCGATGAGAAAAAAAACATAAAATTTTCGTCATAAAAAGACAAAAGGGGTTGTTTTTACAAGAGTCAGTCTACTAAGCATGTAGAATGACTCTTTTTTTGTCGATAATATAGAACCGAACATACATTCCATGACATGGAGTTGTCCGCCATTATTGGTACATTAATAGAAGACCCAAAAAAAGAAAGAGGTGGAAATAATGATAGAAAGTATTCATCCCGTATTCACATGGAGTCAAAATCGTATTTTTGCAGGCGGCAATCGTAATGTTATCTTGCTTGTCGAATGGAAAGGGAATATGCCTTCAGAGCACAGCCGACCCAGCAGTTATAAAGTGGTTGCACGTGAAATCGAACTGCGGGTTTGGCTTGAACCCCATGTAACTTTTAAGCGCTCGTATGGGTGTGAGTTTGAAGTCGGTGAAGGCAGTTCGCTACTTCTTAAGCTTGGCAAAATAAAAACGGGGCAACGAAAGTTTATTGCACTGGAATTCAATATCTCTACTACTATTGCAGGTAGATATGAAGCTCTTTCCTTACAGTGGAAATATAAAAAGCCAACCGTAGAGCGTGTTCAAGAGCTTCCAGTAAAGGTTCTTGAGCTAGAATACACTCATCATACTCAGGTTCTGAATGAAACCTGCTGCTTTCATGTAGAGAAACATCTGGAATTGTTAAAAACAGCTGAAACGATTGAGGAGGCAACCACGTTGCAAAATGAAGGACAACATAGTCAAGCTCATGAAATGCTCTGCCGTCACGCAGATAAATTACTATTACTAGCCGTACGTTCTGGAGATCCTTTACTACTTAAAGAGGCCGAAATGTTGTATAAACAGATTGGATTCGAGTATCAGAAGCGGGGTAAAACTGCTACTGGAAATTGATATAGGACATACAACTAGAAGATGCATATTGACGAAAAAAGACCTATACATAAATTTGTTTTGTCAGCGGGTTCGGCGGAAAATAATCAGAAGAATTGTAATATAAAATGTGGTAACATAGTAAAAAAGTTCTATCACACTATTACTTTTTTTCATAAAATAATGGGTCTATTTAACCATAAATCAAGGGGAACTGAATATGACAGACCGATTAATCCGACTGATGCGCATTATTACACTTGTTCAAGCCAAGCCAGGGATATTAGCCCGTGAATTGGCGGAACGCTGCGGCAACAGCGAGAGAACGATATACCGGGATATGGACGCGCTTAGCGCCATGCATATTCCTATAACCCACCTTGGACATGGAAAAGGCTATGCTTTTATTGGCAATTTTGCACTTTATCCTTTGGATTGGTCGGAAGAAGAGGCGGCTGCGTTTTCGCAATTACGCTATATTATGGAAGATATTAAACCCGTTCTGCCTATCGATTTTGAAGGCGCTTATGAAAAAGTAGTCGCAGCTGAATACAAGCGAAAGGCAGAGCGGGAAGAAACGATAGAACGTGCAAGAAGAGAAGCAGGTACAAGCTGGTTGGAAAGAAGCGGTGCACAGATGGAGCATCAATCTTTTTTAACACCTATTTTGGAGTCTTTATTAAAGCAGAGGAGTATTCAAGCGAATTATTGCGAGAATGCGGTGGAGGAGAAGGAAATAACCATCGATCCTTATTGTTTAGTCCCACTGGAAAATCGTTTTCATCTCATTGGATTTTGCCATCATCAGGGTGTTATTCGTACATATCATATCAACGATTTTTCAAACGTGAAGCCATTAAACCGCTGCTTCTCAAAGGAATCATTTGATTTGCAAGCTTTTATGAAGCAAAAATGGTCACTTGACCGCGATAGTTTGCAGGTAGAGTTTAAAGTGAAATTTTCGGAGTGAATCATGGAAGGGCTAAAGAAAGAGGATTTGCCCTATAAGCCGAATAAAGTAGACCGTCAAGCTCGGTGTTGTTATTTTAAAGTCGCATTGGAACAAGATATTGCATTTGTCCGCTGGATTAAGCGATTTGAAGAGGATGCGGAAATCATAGAGCCGTTTTATTATCGTGAAGTGCTCAGGCAGCAGTTGGAGAAATGGATATCGCAATATAAATAAGATGGATTCTCACCTTCAAATGAAATATTCGTTTACATATATTGTTACAAATCAAAAATTATAGAATATTTCTCTTGTTTGGTGAGTCTTTTTATAATACCACATACATTTAATAACATAATTGTAATTTAGAGGTTTATTTTTATCCTCGAATTTGACCTTTGTTCAATTTTATACAGAAGAGGGCTATTCTCTAGATCCATTTGATTCTTAAAAATGAATATATTAATCCGGGTGAGCTTCTTGGGGGAGTGGATTATCCATTATGTTGAATGTACTTGGCTTTAACCTGGTGGGTGACGGTCAACATGATGTGCTTGGCCCACAGATGAAGAATTAATATCATTCGTGAAATAGGTGTCTTTGCAGCCCTATTTAGGGGAGTCAGAGGCATCTTTTTTGTGTGCAAAAAACCAAAATCATCATTATATATTGTCTAATTATAACAATATATAACTAAACATATCTAAACATATCTGTAGTTATAGAAAAACGAAAAAGTGTATGCTAGAATAGCATCTAAATATATACATACGAAATTGGGAGGAATGGAAATGTTTAAGAAATGGACACTCTCCGTGATGGGGATATTGGCAATCGTTCTGGTTGTGAATTTATCTGCAGGTCCAGGGGGAGAGGTGCAAGCAGCCACCAAGAAGACTGAAATTATTGTTTCCGCTGCGGCTAGTTTGCAGGATAGCCTGGATAAGATTGCCCTCCTTTATGAAAAGAAACATCCCGATATTGATTTGGTTTTTAATTATGCAGCATCCGGTACTCTGCAAAAGCAGATTGAGCAAGGGGCTCCGGCGGACCTGTTCTTCTCTGCAGGTGATAAACAGATGAATGCACTGGTGGAAGGTGGACTTATCTCCGATCATAAGGTTCTGCTTAAGAATCAATTGGTTGTAGTCGTACCCTCAGATTCAAAGGTTAAATTAACAACGATTACTCAGCTTACGGATAAAGCTTTTAAGAAGGTGGCAGTGGGACAGCCTGAATCTGTACCAGCGGGTCAGTATGCTCAGCAATCATTGACAGCGAAAAAGGTCTGGGATCCGCTGCAAAGCAAACTCGTATTTGCCAAGGATGTGCGTCAGGTTCTCTCTTATGTAGAAACAGGAAATGCCGATGCCGGTTTTGTCTATAAGACAGATGCGCTTACTTCAAAGAAAACTAAAATCGCTTTGACGGTCGGTCCACATGTACACAAAGCTATTAATTATCCGGCAGGCATCGTGAAGAGCTCGAAGAATCAAAAGGCAGCTAAGGAGTTGTTTAGTTACCTTCAAAGCAAGGAAGCTAATGATATCTTTGTAAGTGATGGCTTCCTGCTTCCTTAAATAGAAATTACGAGTAGAAGCGGGTGGAATAAGGTTGGAAATAAATTGGACTGATTTCTTCGCCCCGGTATGGCTTTCCGTAAAAATATCTGTGATTACAAGCATTATTGTATTCATTTTGGCAACAGCTGCTGCGAAGGCTATGGCGGGCCGGAAGTTTCCCGGTCACAGCTTGGTAGAGACTATAATGCTGCTTCCGCTCGTATTGCCGCCGACGGTCGTAGGATTTGTGCTTTTAGTTATTTTAGGCCGACGAAGCTGGATCGGCAGATGGTATGAACAGATGACGGAGCAGACGATCCTGTTCACATGGGGGGCAGCTGTTATCGCCGCTGTAGTCGTAGCTTTTCCACTCGTATATCGCACAGTGAAGGCGGGTTTCGAAGGGATAGAAGCAGATCTTGAAGATGCGGCGCGGGCACAAGGGGCAAGTGAACTGCAGGTACTGCGTTATGTCACGCTGCCGCTTGCGGGCCGGTCGCTGGCAGCCGGTTATGTTCTTGGTTTTGCCCGCGGTCTTGGGGAGTTTGGCGCTACCATCATGGTAGCTGGCAATATTCCGGGCCGCACGCAAACCTTACCCACAGCGATCTATGTTGCGGTAGATGGAGGCAATATGACCCTCGCATGGATGTGGGTATGTTCAATTATTGTTATTTCAGCCGCTATGCTGATGTTTGTGAATCGGCGTTCTTAAAAAAACACCAGACAGCGATTCTCCGGTTATTGGAGAGTTGCTGCCTGGTGTTTTTGGTTTGAAGCGGGTGGTTTGAGCAGATGCTGGGCAAGTGAACCCGGCAACTTTGATGTCAGCTTCTAGCGCCGTCGGATTTTGATGGAGTCTGTGAGTTAACTGCATTCTATACAGTTATTCCGTCTGCATAAGGAATCGTTCTAACTTTAATTGTATTCTATACAACTAAAACTAGAAAAGTCGCCTATGGGGTAGTAAATCAAGAGAAATAGGTGTACCAAATACAGTTATATCTAATTTGCGAGTTATTCGAAGTAATATAGTTGTACGAAATACAGTTAAACGCTTCTGCATAATGCTCCCGTCTTCTGCTGTGACCCATTAAGTCTCATAAATTATCGTCCCTGTTTCCGTGAGATCATATCCGTGAATGGACCCAAGCTCACTCTGGAAGGCTGGTGAACGCAAAATATCAATCACGGCAGCAATCCATTGCTCATGATCCGGTTTTTTAATCATCACCAGATCGTAGCACTCCTGAATCATAGGAACGAAATCAACACCGTCGACAATCTTAGCGGCTTTCTCGGTGCCGATGGCTACATCTGCTTCTCCCCGGGCCACTTTACCGGCAACTGCCAAATGGCTGTTCTCCTCGTTCTCATAGCCTGATAGGCTGGCTGCTGGAATGCCATGCAATCGAAGCTGTTCATCCAATAATACGCGTGCACCTGAACCTCGTTCTCTATTGATCAGCGTGAGTCCGTTCTGCTCTAAGTGAGACCATTCATGAATACCCCTGGGATTCCCTTTTTGTACATAAAAACCTGCACTTCGGGTAAGTAGGCGAACTACAACATAAGAGCATCCTACGAGTATTTTTCGGATATAGGGTAGGTTGTATTCTCCAGTATCCCCGTCGAGCAGATGTGTGCTGACAATGTCCGACTCCCCTTTATACATGGCTATCAGGCTATCAAGACTCCCGGCATAAGAACGAAGAGGGCGTTCAGGCAGAGCCCGTTCCAAATAGGTAGCTAGAATATCCAGTGACATATCCTGACCTGTAATCACCAAGCTGTGTCCTACAGCTTTAAGGTGGGGAGATTGTGCTGGCATTTGAGCTGGAGTTGTACCGGAAAAGGCCAAGGGTATTGCTGGTGGAGTCTGGGCCATTATAGTAGTAGGATTAGCGGTGGACGCCCCACTCCGTGTATTTTGTTTGTAGGTTTCCAAATCGGATTGATCCACGCGCATTTGTTTTCCTACACGGTAGGAGGGGAGCTCCCCTTTTTTAATTAGATCATATACTTTTAATTTTGATATTTTTAATAAGCGGGCAATTTCCTCTGTCGTATAGGATGTATTATCGGACATGACAAAAGCCTCCAGAACTTCATATTAGGACAAGACTACCCTATTTTGAAGTCCTGTGCAATTAGCCTATTGTTGTTTACCCGCCTGCTGTGTACTGGATAATTTGATCAACTCAGAGACAGTGACAAATCGAAAGCCTTTCTTTTCTAATTCCGGCAAAATAATTTTAAGAGCTTCTCTAGTTTGTGACTGCCCGTGCACATGATCATGAAATAGAACGATGTCCCCATTACGTGCATTTCGAATGACCTTGTTCGAAATACTGTACACGCCTGGGCGATTCCAGTCACGAGTATCTTGATGCCAGGACCATAATATTGGCTTCAAGCCCATATTGTTAGACAGATCAACTAAGGTCTCGTCATACATGCCGCCTGGTGGTCTGAACAGTGAACTATGTTTACCGGAGACTTTTATAATCTCTTCTTCGGTCAATCTTAGCTCCTGCTCAAATTGGGCTTCATTAATAGGTTTTTTAAAATAAACGTGATTGTAGGTATGGTTAGCTAATTCATGCCCCTCAGCAATAACTCGTTTCGCTACCTCTGGATAGGCTGCAATTCTTTTTCCTATCGCAAAAAAGGTGCATTTCGCATGATATTGATTCAATACCTTTAAGATTTGATCGGTTTCAGAAGGGTCAGGACCGTCGTCGAACGTCAATGCAATCACTTTTTGGTTAGTATGTACTTCCCAAATCATGTCTCCTCTTTTTTCGTAGTAGTCGCGGTTTTTGCTTGGACTACCTAGAGCAGAGTTCGTGAAGCATAAAAAGAATGCAAGGGCGATCAACATAATTTTGCTGCAAGTTTTCATCATTTCACCTGTTTTTTTATTTTAGAGTGCTCCTTTTGGGGGTCGGTATATTCATAGTTTCAGTTTTGTATAGGCAACCAGTCTTTTTTCGTGCTCATTCTTCTTTCTACTATATCTTCATGTACAGGTTATGAGATTCATTTTGGCTTCTGACGATTACATAGTTATCCACGTGACCGTCTATAATTAAATTAGCCTTTGTATTTTGATGTGAAAATTGTTATGAAAATGCCTTATAATGAAGTACTATATACAGACATTTGGTTAGGGTGGTGGGAACATGACACTTATTGAAAAAAGAGAACACCGGCAGTATCCGGAGATTACCCGCCTAGAAACGTCGAGAGCTGCTTATGAGCGTGATTATTCACGCCTGATTCATTCGCCTACTTTTCGGAGGCTGCAAGGTAAATCACAAGTATTCGGGGCTGGGACGGGTGATTATTACCGCACGCGTCTGACTCATTCACTTGAAGTTGCACAGATTGCTCGTGAGGCGGCGAAAAGTCTGCTGCGATCGTATCCAGAAGTGGAAACCACCAAGGCGGAGAATCCGGGTCTTGTTATAGATCCAGAGGTAGTGGAATGCGCAGCTATCGCTCATGATTTTGGTCATCCTCCCTTTGGACATAAAGGGGAAGAAGTGCTGGATAATATTTTGGAACAGCTTATTGAAAAGAAAACTAACGAAGCTGCGCTGCAATCAGTTGCAACGGGTGTGGATCGCCTGCTGATCCATGAGCAGATGAAGCAACGTTATGAGCATTTCGAAGGCAATGCCCACAATTATAGGCTGATTATGTTTCTGGAGAAGCGTGAGAATATTGATGGGCTAAATCTGTCAGATGCTGTGCTGCTAGGCATAAATAAGTATCCTTTTCCCGGCACCTCGCTGAAGAAGGGGATGTACCTTCACGAATGGGGATATATTTCGGAGATCCGCAAAGAGTGGGGAATACCGGCAGGTAAGAAAACGTTAGAGGCTCAGCTTATGGACCTTTGTGACGATATCGCTTATTCTGCACATGATCTGGAGGATGGGATTAAAGCCGGAAAGATTGAAGTGCATGAACACTTTATGCATGATTCTTATATCCAGCGGTTAATCGTAGAGAAAATCACCACGCTCGAGGATTTCTTCTGGAAGGGCTGGGAAGAGGAAGGCATTCGCGCGAAGGTCGAGGAAGTGCTCAGTTCATTTCTTCGGGTTTGGAAGGAAAAAATGCCAACCTGCGAAAATGACTATTCCCGCACTCGACGTGAAGTTAAGGCTTATTGGGTAAGTACCTTTGTCGCCAGCTTGGGAGTGATCCAAGATGGAGACTGGAAGAAGGTCACCTTTATAAAGGAAGGAAAAGAAGACGAAGATATGCTGCGGACCGTAAGTGTGCTGAAAAGCTTCGCGTGGGTTACTATGATCCGTGATTTGCGTGTGCAGCGGCTGCAGAAACGTAGTGAGTGGATTTTGCGCCGTCTGTGGGGAGCATTTCTGGATCCACAAACCTCTAAAGCCATTATTCCATCGGATTGGCTGCAGCGATTTGAGAAAGATCAGAAGCAGGCAAAACCGATTTGGACTTGGGAGCATATGGTGATTGATTATATCGCAGGGATGACTGATGCTTTTGCAGAGAAAATATATAATGAGCTGTACGGACTGAAAGTCGGCTCGATTTATGATTTGGATTAGAGACGCTTAGACAAGTAGTCCCTGCTGTTCATTTAGGATAATCTAAATGAACAGCAGGGGCTATTTTTATAAGGATTATTGATTTAAATACCACTCATATGCAGTTCTTTCAAGATTAACCACAAATTCTTCTTTCCCGTCTATATAAGCTGCCATGTCCTCTGGGAATTGTTTGGCAAGAGTATCCTTCAAATCTCCGTACTGTTTAACCGTCTCCGGATGTGATCGAAGGTAGTCTCTTACAGCCAGATGACGGTCGATATCTATCTTATTATCCATCTGGAAGACATGAACATGATGGGTTCTGCTATTTCCGCCTTTTCTGAAATATCTTCTGCCACTGATACCGAACTCACCCATACATTCATAACCAAGTGCTGTCATTTGCTGGTTGAACTCATCTACAGCTTCGATATTTCGTACTACAGGCATTATATCTATGATTGGTTTAGCTTTTAGTCCGGAAACAGAAGTGCTGCCAATATGGTGAATATCAACGAGGGCATCAGCAAAGATGGCTTTAATCTTCTGAGCTTCTTCAATGAACGTTAGACTCCATTGCTCGTTAAATTCTGTGACCGTGACCTTCATTTCACTAACCCTCTCTTTATGGATAACTTTGGATTTTCTTATTATAGAACAGATGTTCCTGTTTTGTAAAGCATATTATTAATATTGCCGGTCGTAATCAACAAGATTTAGAGAAGGTGTGCCTGATGATAAGTAAGACTTCACATTTTCGGTAAAAATATTAACGATCCGGTCAGCGTATTGATCTGTAATTCCAGCGGAGTGTGGAGTGATGATTACTTGCTCCATAGACCAAAGTGGATGATCCTGCGGAAGGGGCTCGGTCTCAAAAACATCCAACCCAGCGCCACGGAGTTGTCCGCGATTCAATGCATCGATCAGAGCCTCAGTATCGGTAGTTGCGCCACGGCCAATGTTAATGTAATAGGAGCCTTCTTTAAACGCGGAGAAGCTGGTGGCATTAAATAAATGCTTGGTCTCATCGGTAATAGGAAGGGTATTGATGATGAAATCGCCTTGGCTTACAGCTTCGGATAAACGATCTGTTGTATAGATTTGATCAAAGTCTGCGACTGGCTTACCGGAACGGCTGACACCGATAGTCTTCATCCGGAAGGCTTTAGCAATTCTGGCGGTTTCACTGCCGATCGCTCCAGTTCCAGCTATAACGGCTGTTTTGCCGGACAGCTCGCTTTCACTGCCATCAGATTTCCAAATCCGGTTCTGCTGATTGCGTACAGCCGTATGCAAATTACGTGTGAAGAGAAGGATGAACCCGAAGATTACCGCAGAAATAGGCTCGGCATGAACTCCGCTCCCACTGGTGAGCATGACTCCTTGTTCCTTAAGACGATCGAGAGGAAGTTTCTCAATACCAGCAGACCAGGACTGAACCCAGCGAAGGGAGGACTCGGGCCGAAGGAGTGTATCCGAAATACCTTTAGCCCAGCCGATTACGATTTCTGCGTCTGCAAGCAGCTGCAAATCTGGATTTTTGGCGTCTCCTTGTGTGAATGTATAGCCTGGGGCAGCCGCTTTGATCCTTTCCTGCTGCTGAGATGTAAGTGGTTGTAGACATACTATAGACTTAGTCATGATGTGTTCCTCCTACTTTGTGGTTTAATGGATATGGATCATGTTATAGGTTAAGAATACCAAATCTATTGGAGAAGGTGAAATTGACCATGAATACTAAAGTATCAGAGAACGAATCAGAACGGCTTTTTCTAGCTGTGAAATTACCTTCTGAGCTGCAAGAAATAGTGGCGCAGGCATGTTCAAAGCTATCTGGAAACTTTGAATTTGCTAAATGGACAAATCCGCAAGATTATCATATTACCCTGCAATTTTTAGGAGATACCCCAAAGACCGTAATTCCAGATTTAGTAAAATCATTAAGGCAGATCGCGGGTCAAGGCAGCCCCTTCAATCTCTCTTTGGACAAATGGGACACATTTGGTCTTCCAGCTTCCCCAAGAGTCCTGTGGATAGGGGTTTCTGGCGAAATAGAGGCATTAAATCAATTAGCTGCGAGAGTGCATTCCGCGACGTTTCCATTAGGTTTTTCAGGCGAATCCAGGGCCTATAAACCGCATCTTACCGTGGCTCGAAAGTACCGGGGAAAAAATTCATATGATGATAAATTGCTGGAAAACTTACTGAAATTGGATGATGATTGGAACCTAAAAAACTATCAGAGAGACTGGACGATTGATAGTTTTGTGTTGTATGCTACCAGAATGTATGCCATTCCTATGTATGAAATTATTGAAAAGTTTACAGTTTAAAATCGATAATAAAGTTTTCAAAGCTTCCGTTTTCGGTTACATACAATAGGAATGTGCCGTGAAATAGGAGGAATATCATGTTAATTTTTAAACAAAACCGCTATATTGCGTTGCTCGTTGGCGTTATACTAGTGTGTTTCTCTGCCATAAGCTTATTGCAACCCGAACAAGTTGCGGAAGGGAAGATGGACAGGGTGCAGATGGATAAGTTGCAATCCACCAGCCGTGCATCCGTACTTTCTCTTTTGCAAGATGAATCGAAGTCTAGTATAACGAGTAGCATTACGAGGGGCATTACTGAAGTTACACAAGCCAATAAGCTTAATAACACATTCAGTCTTTTAAGTTCCGCTTGGAAACCGGCGAAGGGTGTGGAATGGCTTAGTGTAAAAAAAATAAAACAAAAAAACACAAAAAACACATCGAACGTTTCCATTATTCGGGTGAAGGCTGATGTAGTACAATCCAAGCCAGCTGCGCAAAAAGCGTCGCAATTGGCGGAAACAGCAACAAAGAGTAGTCAGGCGACAGCGAAGATAGCCTCGGCTTCTCAGAAACATCCCCTCACAACATTGTACTTCTCTCGGACAGAGCTATTAAGCCAGGAGCAGCAAAGTAAAGCAACCCGGCGCTACGCTGTATCCGAAGAAGAACTGCTTCTGCTACAAAAAATTGTAATGGCAGAGGCGGAAGGTGAACCGTACAAGGGCAAGGTGGCAGTTGCCAACGTTGTTCTGAATAGGCTGCGGTCAGCCAATTTCCCCGACACGATATATAAAGTTATTTATCAGAAGAGCCAGTTCAGCCCTGTAGCTAACGGGCGTCTTAACCGTGTGAAGCCTAACGATGATAGTATTAAAGCGGTGAATGCTGCACTCTCCGGAGTAAAGGAAGTTCCCGATAATACTTATTTTTTCTTGTCGCTAAAACTTGCACAGGATCTGACCGTACATCATTCACAGACTTATGTTAAAACTATTGGCAATCATACTTTTTATAAATAATTTGGTGGATCTGTGAACCTCAGCGCTATATAGGGTAAACTAAACTATATGAATCTGGAGGTGGAAGATAACCATGAAAATCACTTATTATGGACATTCAGCTCTGCTGGTAGAGACGGGGAACGTGAAGGTTATTATTGACCCTTTTTTGTCAGGTAATCCGAACTCCGGTATTTCACCTGCCGATATTTCCGTTGATGCCGTTCTGCTTACTCACGGCCACTCTGATCATTTAGGAGATGCTGTCGAAATTGCCAAGCAGAATGATTGTCCGATCTTTGCGGTGTTTGAGCTTGCCGAATATTGCCGGATGAAGGGTGCACAGGTTAAGCACATGAATATAGGTGGTAGTCATACCTATGCAGGGATGACTGTGAAATTTACGCAGGCGTTTCATTCCTCATCCATTCAGGAGGGCGATTCTTGGATTTATGCTGGACAACCCGCGGGGATTTTGTTGACGATTGAGGGTAAGACGATTTTCCATGCGGGGGATACCGCACTATTCAGCGATCTGCGCCTCATTGGAGAAAGGAATGCGATTGCCCTGGCAGCTCTTCCTATAGGCGATATGCTAACCATGGGACCGGATGACGCCTTGCTGGCCGCACGCTGGCTGCGGGCGGATAAAGTGATCCCGCTACATTACAATACATTTCCGGATATTGCTCAGGATGGTGCTGATTTCTGCGATCGCCTGCATCAAGAGGGAGTAGAAGGTTTTCCGCTTAAAGCTGGTGAGAGCGTAGAAATTTAACCAATCCGATTTATATTATAAAAAAAAGCAGGTAGCCGGGGGAAATTCCCTGACTGCCTGCTTATTCTTTAAGGTGTAATACATACAGGTTCCTCATTACGTGCTTGCGCTCTTGTGCCTCTGATTTCAGTTGCCTCGCTTACGGGGTTACCTAACATCTTCAGAACAGTAGTCGCACAGCTTTGCGGTTGATGTTTATCTGGAGCGAGACGTCGTCTGCGTTGCTCTTCCAGAACTGAATATTCACGAAGCATCATAGTGAACCATTTGTTCACTACTTCCGAGTCGAGCACCTCTGCCAGCCCAAGCTCTACGAAATATTGGCAGTTTTTCTCTTCCTGACCTGGAATAGCTTTATAGAAAAGCATTGGAATTCCTTTGGCCTGACCTTCCGTACAGGTCATGCCTCCAGGCTTCGTAATCAGCAGGTCTGAGGCATCCATCAATTTATTGATTTCACTGCTATATCCCAGAATTTTAACATTGGGATGATTGAGCAGTGGATTGGACTTCATTTTGGCGATTAGCTTCTCATTGCTGCCCATACAGAAGACGAGCTGAATATCATCCATTCTGGCGGTGAGGGAATGCATAATCTCTTTGCCGAACATCAGCCCCCATCCTCCGCCCATAATGAGTACGGTTGGAATATCAGCCAATCCCAGCTCCTTGCGTAGCAGCGTCTTGTTGGAGCGTTCCCAGAACTTTGGATGCACTGGGATGCCAGTGACGGTTACTAGCTCTGGAGCGATCCCACGGCCTGTCAGAATGGACTTGACGCGTGGGGTAGATACGAGATAACGATTGACCTCGGAATTTACCCAACTCCCATGTGCATCATAATCAGTAATTAATGTATACAGAGGCACATGTAGTCCACGACGTTTCAGTCTGGAAATGACCGCAGCCGGAATGGGATGAGTGCAGATAATTAAATCAGGCTTTAGCTGCTCAATGACCTGTGAAGCATGTGTATAAAAAATCCGGTGAAGCGCCATTTTAGTCAACGGGTTCAATGATTTATGATATTGTGTCTTATACATCATGCCGACCAGCTTAGGCTGGCTGCTAACTGTTTTGCGGTAAGCGGAAAGAATCCAAGGGGCGACCGTCGGGTTAAGAAATTTCCCCAGCTCGATGACTCGGCATTGGACATCCGGATTCAGCAGCTTTATTCCTTCGGCCAGAGCATAGGCTGCTCCTGTGTGGCCCGTACCGAAGCCTTCCGAAAACAGCAGTACTCTTTTCTTTCGCATAAGTTCACCTGCTACTTTCCTTTTCTATAGAAATGCGTTTCTTCTTCTAATTATACTAGGAAATCTATACTATACTCACATTATACAAGTAAGACGTAAATAGAAAGTTAAAACCCTGCAATAAATAAAAAAAATAAAAGGTTCGCCCAAAGTATTGCAAACTAGAAAACAACATGATAAAGTAGTGAATGACCAATTGACCGGATTAGTAAAATGGTCAGAAGTCAGCGGGGACGATATTTTCTGGAGAAAGGAAGTGTGCACAGGTGGCAGTGGTGGATCGAAGACAGCAGGTGCTTCAGGCCGCAGCAAAATCTTTTTCATTATTTGGCTATAAGGCAACTACAATGGATCAGGTTGCTAAGATTGCAAATGTCGGTAAGGGGACCATCTACACCTTTTTTACAAACAAAGAGCAATTGTTTGACGAGATCCTGCACGATATGATGATGGAAATGAAGACGATTGCTGAGCGGGAGATCAGGCGAGACAGACCCTTCTTTGACAACTTGCATCGTGTGCTGGATGCTCTGCTTGAGTTTCGAAGTGAGCAGGAGCTATTCATAAAACTTTCCCAGGAGAATCGCGAATTCGGTACGCCGCAGGCTGGAGAAGGACTCGAGAAGATCGAGAACGTAGTTTTAGAATATTTAGAACGGGAGGTGCAACAAGCGCTCCAACAGGGAGAAATCAAACCTTGCGATCCCAAAATCGTCTCGGTAGTCATGTTCAGATTATATATTGTATTGACTGCTGAACTGAATAAAACACATACTCCCTTGGACAAGGAACAGATCAAGATGTATTTTCATTTGTTTCTCGCCGAAGGATTGGCACAGTAAGGGTTGATTCAGGACAGGGATGGCGTTCTCAGCTTCACTCGATTCGCTTTCCCTTAACAATTCTCAAGATGGATTAGGCATTGAAAAAGAGCCGCGAGGCATTTTTTTATACCCTGAATTGACCGAATGGGGAAAACAGTCACTTAGTGTTACGTAATATTTCGCAAACAAAGCATTTTAAAGAGAGCATAAGCTCATAAGGAGAGAACCAGAATGAAATCATTATCCGTATTTACCAAGGATCTTGGCGCAGCCCTTAGAAATCCGAAGGTGCTAATTCCAATGATTGCTATCCTATTTATTCCGGTGATGTACAGCGGATTCTTCCTGAAGGCATTCTGGGATCCGTATGGCAAGATGAATGAGCTTCCGGTTGCTGTGGTCAACCAGGATGTCGGCGCTAATTATGAAGGCAAGCAACTACAAGCCGGTAATGATCTTATAGAAGAGTTGAAGGTAACCGACGGCTTCCAGTGGAACTTCGTTTCCCTTGAAGAAGCGGAAGCAGGAATGAAGGACAATACTTATTATATGTCGATCATTGTTCCGGAAGACTTTTCTGCTAAAGCTACTACTCTTATGGATGATGAACCACAGCCGGCAAAAATTATTTATGAGCCAAATGAAGGTTATAACTTCTTGGCTGGTCAAATCGGTGGTACGGCTGTAGCAGAAATTAAAAATAAAGTATCTGCTAAAGTAACTGAAGCTTATGTAGAGTCTGTATTCAATCAGATTACAGAAGTATCTGATGGATTGGGCGAAGCAGGAGATGGAGCCTCCAAGATCGCTGATGGCGCTGGTAAGCTAGATGACGGAGCCTTGAAGCTGAAAGATAATCTACTTGTACTGACAGATGGTACAGGTAAACTTCAAAATGGTGTAGAACCCCTTACACAAGGCGTGACTGATTTGAATGCAGGTGCTACGGCGCTTAAAACAGGATCAACCACGTTGGCAAGCGGATTGCAACAACTGTCTACTGCACATACGCAGCTTCAAGACGGTGTTGCACAGAGTGCTGCCGGCAGTAAACAACTTAGTGACGGCTTGAAACAAGCTGTAACAGGTGCAACACAGCTTCAGGCGGGAACGCAGTCTGCTGTGGATGGTACTTCTAAACTACAAGCAGGAACACAATCTTTAGTTGATGGCAGCGCGAAGCTGGAAGCAGGCTTAACTTCTTCCGTAGATGGCAGCGCGAAACTGGAAGCAGGTTTGCAAGCTTCCGCCGCAGGCAGCACGAAGGTAACTGAGGGTGCTAAAGCGGTAGCTCAAGGATTGGAGCAATTGGCACAGGCTAGTCCTGAGCTGGCACAAAATCCAGCGGTACAGAAGCTGCTGGCAGCCAGTGCAGCTGTGGCACAAGGCAGTGAGCAACTGCAACAAAGTCAAGAGCAGCTGGCACAGGGTGCTACTGCACTCCACAGTGGGCAAGAGCAGCTGGCACAAGGTGCAACTCAATTGCACTCAGGTTCACAGCAGTTAGCTGCTGGTGTAACTCAGTTGCATGATGGAGCACAGCAATTAAATGCTGGTAGCACACAGCTTTTGACAGGACAACAAAAACTGGCACAAGGCGCATCTGCACTTGTAACCGGTGGAGATAAGCTGAATGCAGGGATGCAACAATTTGGTGCGAAGCTTAAAGAAGCTGCAGCTGGAGGCAGCAAGCTGGCTGAAGGCGGTAAAGCGCTTGGCGATGGTACTACAAAACTGTTAAGCGGTGTAGGCGAACTAGGTTCCGGTATCAGTGCTGTAGCAGATGGTTCGAAAAAACTGGCTGATGGCGCAGGCGAGCTGAAAGATGGTATGGATGATCTGAAATCTGGATCAACAGAACTGGCAACTAAGCTTGGCGATGCTGCTGAAAAAACAGGCAGTGTGAACAAAACAGATGCAATGATGGAAATGTTCGCACAACCAGTGGTGGTTGAGGATCAAGTTGTGAATCATGTTCCGAACTATGGTACAGGTTTTGCTCCTTACTTCCTATCCCTTGGATTGTTTGTAGGTGCTTTGATTTCAACAATTGTTATTCCAATGCGTGATTCGGCTGTCCTTGGTGCTAGCCGTATGAACCGTTTCATTAGCCGTACGCTTACTTTCACAATCATGAGCTTTATCCAGTCTATGCTGGCTGCTGTGGTTGTATTGTATGGACTTGGATTGGAAGTACAAAGTAAACCGCTATTCTTCGTATTTACATTCTTAACAAGTTTAGTTTACACATGGGTAGTTCAAGCGATTGTTACTTGGATGGATCAACCGGGACGTTTCGTTGTTATCGTTATTCTTATTTTCCAATTAACAACTAGTGCCGGAACATTCCCACTTGAATTGATCCCTGACTGGATGAAATTCTTTAATCCACTGCTTCCAATGACTTACACAGTTAGTGGTCTTAAAGCAGTAATTTCTACAGGTGACTTCAGTGCAATGTGGGGAGATGTAGGTATCCTGGCAATCTTTGGTCTTGGATTCCTTGCTCTTACCTTCGCTTACTTCATGACTCGTAGCCGTGAGAATGAAGTTGGAGTGAAAAGTGAACAAGTTTTGACTGTATAAACTGATAGATTTTTTGAAAAAAAAGTATAAAAAAGCGTCTCCTCCGGGAGACGCTTTTTTTGATTTAAAATCATAAAAACCCTTTTTCTTGCAAACATATTAGAAGGGATGAAAAATCTTGTAACGCTTTCATTGCATATGCACTTATGCGTTATTTATGTATAATTATGCATCGTGAAGTTTTTTTAAACTTTTACTCGCTAAAGCTGTGATGCAAAAACAAATGTTAATCAGCATCATAAAAAAGTTTAAATTGCGCTGATGTTACCTCGGTGATAAAATAATAGCACTAATCTGGATTGAATAATTATTAAGATTTTCATGTGAAAAATTTTCCTAAGACATTGCATACTTTATAATAGAAAGGTTGCGTTCGATGAAACACACTGAACTGCCCGTAAAACAGGGCCTGTATGATCCCCAGTTCGAAAAAGATGCTTGCGGCATGGGATTTGTAGCTCATATTAAAGGCACACCGTCTCACAATATCGTAAGTAATGCTTTGACAATGCTCTTTAATATGGAGCATCGGGGAGGCCAAGGTAGCGAACCCAACTCTGGTGACGGAGCAGGTATCATGCTTCAAATTCCGCACCGTTTCTTTGCAAGTGAAGCTCAGAAGCTAGGCTTTACTTTGCCGGAACAAGGCCATTATGGCGTGGGCATGATCTTTTTATCTCATAACGAAGAAGTTCGGGCACAGCATGAAGCCCTCTTAAGCAATATTATTGCTGAAGAAGGTCAAATAGTACTCGGCTATCGTGATGTACCTACCTATGATGAAATGCTTGGCAAGACAGCGAAAGCTGCTAAGCCTTTTGTGCGTCAAGTGTTTATCGGCCGCTCGGCTTCGGTCACGAATGAATTGTCTTTTGAACGTAAGCTTTATGTTATCCGCAAACGTGCGGAGCTTGCCATTCGTTACGGTGGTGTAGAAGAGGCTGAATCCTTCTATATACCAAGCTTGTCGTGCCGTAAGATTGTATACAAGGGCATGCTGACTACAGAACAAGTCGGACAATTCTACCTGGATTTGCAGAACGAAGAGCTGGAATCAGCGATCGCGTTAGTTCACTCCCGTTTCAGCACGAACACCTTCCCAAGCTGGGAACGTGCGCATCCCTACCGTTTTATGATCCACAACGGTGAGATCAACACCTTGCGTGGTAATGTGAACTGGATGCATGCACGCCAGTCATTGTTCAAGAGCGAAGTGTTTGGTGAAGATCTGAACAAGATCAAGCCTGTTATTAACCCGGATGGATCGGACACTGCAATGTTCGATAACACCTTTGAGTTTCTCTATTTGAGCGGACGCTCCCTGCCACAGGTAGCCATGATGATGGTTCCTGAACCATGGAGCAATCATGATAGTATGGATGCTGATAAAAAAGCATTTTATGAATATCACAGTACTCTAATGGAGCCATGGGACGGGCCTGCTGCAATGGGCTTTACCGATGGGATACAAATCGGCGCTATTCTGGACCGTAACGGTCTGCGTCCTGCTCGTTATTATGTAACGAAAGACGATATGATTATTTTATCCTCAGAAGCCGGTGTACTGGACATTCCAGCAGAGGACATCTTATATAAAGACCGCCTGAAACCTGGACGCATGCTGCTTGTGGATACGAAGGAAGGCCGCATTATCTCGGATGAGGAAGTTAAATCGGCTATCGCCTCTGAGAAGCCTTATCGCCAGTGGCTGGATGAGCATTTGATCAGTCTTGATGAGCTTCCGGATGCGCCTGAACTGCCAAATCCTAAGCATGACAATGTACAACAGCTACAGCAGGCTTTTGGCTATACTTTTGAAGACTTGCGCAAGGTGCTTGAGCCAATGGCATCTACTGGTGCTGAAGCTGTCGGTTCCATGGGTTATGATGCTCCACTCGCTGTATTTTCGGACCGCCCGCAACGTCTCTATAACTATTTCAAACAAATGTTTGCTCAGGTAACGAATCCACCCATCGATGCCATTCGTGAAGAGCTGGTTACATCCACAACGACTACGATTGGACCAGAGCGTAATTTGCTTAAACCGGAACCGGAAAGCTGCCGCCAGATCTCGCTGCAAACGCCAATTCTTTCGAACGAAGATTTTGCTAAGATTCGCCATGTTCGCCGTGCAGGCTTCAAATCGATGTCTATTCCAATTCTTTTCCCGGCTGAGCTTGGGGCAGAAGGATTACGCATCGCGCTTGAGCGCATGAACGAGGCTGCTGACCGTGTTATGGCTAAAGGGCATAACATTCTGATTCTGACTGACCGCGGTGTGGACAGTGAGAATGCTGCGATTCCAGCTCTGCTTGCGGTATCGAGTCTGCATCATCATTTGATCCGCCAAG
The DNA here is from genome assembly GCF_038008505.1 of Paenibacillus sp. FSL H7-0735. Classification (NCBI taxonomy): domain Bacteria; kingdom Bacillati; phylum Bacillota; class Bacilli; order Caryophanales; family Paenibacillaceae; genus Paenibacillus; species Paenibacillus sp. FSL H7-0735. The sequence goes on from NZ_JBBOZH010000001.1 coordinate 1,188,081, forward strand.
GAACACGGACGAAAGTAAGTATTTTGCTGGAATCCGGTGAACCACGTGAAGTCCATCATTATGCGCTGCTGCTCGGTTATGGGGTGAGCGCAGTAAATCCTTATCTGGCTTTTGAAAGCTTGGATGATATGATCGGCCAAGGCTTATTGCGGGGAATCTCGCATGAAAAAGCAGTGAAGAACTATATTAAAGCTGCGACTAAGAGCGTAGTTAAGATTCTTTCCAAAATGGGAATTTCGACGATTCAATCTTACCGCGGTGCGCAGATTTTTGAAGCTGTGGGTCTGAACTCTGAGTTCGTGGATCGCTACTTTACTTGGACACCTTCCCGGATTGGCGGTATTGGCCTGGAGGAAGTGGCAACTGAGGCACTTATCCATCATAACCGTGCTTTTACAGAAAAAGACGGAAATGATAAGGTGCTTGATTCCGGTGGCGATTATCAATGGCGTAATGATGGGGAAGAGCATCTTTTCAATCCACAGACCATTCATCTGCTTCAGCACTCTGTGCGTAGTGGGAATTATGATATGTACAAGAAATATGCTGCCCTTGTTCAAGGAGAAAGCGAGAAGCAATTGACGCTTCGTTCCTTGTTGCAATTCAAGTCAGCCTATGAACCGATTCCACTGGAAGAAGTAGAACCGGCATCGTCTATTATGAAACGGTTTAAGACGGGTGCAATGTCCTTTGGTTCCATTAGTAAGGAAGCACATGAGACACTGGCCATTGCGATGAACCGTATCGGTGGCAAGAGTAATACGGGGGAAGGCGGCGAAGATCCAGCTCGCTATATTCCGGATAGCAATGGTGATTCACGCCGCAGTGCGATTAAACAAGTAGCTTCCGGACGTTTTGGTGTTACCTCGAACTACCTAGTTAACGCTGATGAGATCCAGATTAAAATGGCTCAGGGCGCTAAACCAGGGGAAGGTGGACAGCTTCCAGGACGTAAAGTTTATCCTTGGGTCGCTGAAGTACGTGGCTCAACAGCAGGTGTCGGTCTGATCTCACCTCCACCGCATCATGATATTTACTCAATCGAGGATTTGGCAGAGCTGATCTATGATCTGAAGAATGCAAATCCACGTGCAAACATTAATGTTAAGCTCGTATCGGAAGTTGGAGTGGGTACGATTGCTGCTGGTGTAGCCAAAGGGCGCGCTGATATTATCTTGGTTAGTGGCTATGATGGAGGTACAGGGGCATCGCCGATGAACTCCATTCGTCATGCGGGTCTTCCGTGGGAGCTTGGCTTGGCTGAAACCCATCAGACATTGATGCTCAACAATCTGCGTGACCGTGTTGTTCTAGAAACAGATGGTAAAATGTTAAGCGGCCGCGATCTGGCTGTAGCTGTATTGCTTGGGGCCGAAGAGTATGGATTTGCTACTGCTCCGCTAGTATCTGTTGGCTGTATTATGATGCGTGTCTGCCAAATGGATACTTGTCCGGTTGGTGTAGCTACCCAGAATCCGGATCTTCGTAAGAACTTTACTGGGGATCCGCAGCATGTAGTTAACTTTATGACCTTCGTGGCACAGGATCTACGTGAAATTATGGCAAGTCTCGGCTTCCGTACAATTGAAGAGATGGTAGGCCGTACCGATTGCCTAGACGCAACTCAGGCGTCGAAGCATTGGAAGAAGAAAGGCATAGATTTGAGCAGCCTGCTGCATACACCGGAATTACCGGAAGGAAGCACACGCTTCCGCAGTAAATACCAGAATCATGGTCTGGAAGAGACACTGGATGTCTCGCAGCTGCTCGACCTGGCAGCACCTGCATTGGAATCGGGTACGGCTGTTGAGGCATCGCTGCCAATCACGAACGTTAATCGTGCCGTCGGAACTATCCTTGGCAGCGAGCTGACCCGCAAGTATGGGGCCGCAGGTTTGCCAGATGATACGATTCGGCTTCATTTCACCGGTTCTGCTGGTCAAAGCTTGGGTGCATTCGTGCCTAAGGGAATCACGCTTACGGTGGAAGGAGATTCCAATGACTATGTAGGTAAAGGATTGTCGGGTGGTAAGATTATTATCAAGCCATCTCCGAAAGCTACCTTTGCTGCTGAGGACAATATCATTATCGGAAATACTGCATTCTACGGTGCAACAGGTGGAGAAGCTTATATCAACGGTATCGCTGGTGAACGATTTGCCGTCCGTAATTCCGGAGCGAAGGTTGTTGTAGAAGGCGTGGGTGACCACGGCTGTGAATACATGACTGGAGGCCGAGTGGTTGTCCTTGGTGAAACTGGCCGTAACTTTGCGGCAGGGATGTCAGGCGGTATCGCTTATGTCTACGACCCGGATAGAACCTTCATCGGCCGCTGCAATCTCGAAATGGTACTGCTCGAGAGAGTGGAAGAGTCTGAGGAGATCGAAGAGCTGCGTGAGCTGATTATCCGCCATACCGAGCTTACAGGTAGTGCGGCTGGCGCACGGGTACTGGATCAGTGGGCAGATAGCTTGCCGAACTTCGTTCGTGTCATTCCGAAGGATTACAAACGGATGATGGAGCAAATTCGTAAGGTAGAACAAACCGGGTTGACCGGAGAAGCTGCGTTGATGGCTGCATTTGAAGCGAATATGCGCGAGCTTGCCCGTGTTGGCGGCTAAACTGCTGTACCTGAATGAAATAGGAACTAAATGAATAAGGGAACCTGACTCTTCCTAATGCCGGAGAAGTCAGGTTCCTTTTTTTAGATGGCAGACTCGTATCCTCTAGTGATTTTCGGAAAAAAGGGTATATGTGGTAAACTAGGTTATAGATGAAAGGAAGTGAGACTATGTCGAATACAGAAATATTGATGGAGCCTGTTGCCCGCCTGCAGGGAGTCACCAAAAAAATCGGCTCGAAAACGCTGGTGAGCGATTTAACGCTGGACATCCCGCCTGGACAAATCTTCGGTTTTTTGGGGCCCAACGGAGCAGGTAAGACTACTACAATACGGATGATGGTGGGGTTGATTTCCATTAGTCGTGGAGACATCTTGATCTGTGGCCGTAGTATTAAAAACCATTTTGAAGAGGCTATCGCAAATATAGGGGCCATTGTAGAAAATCCTGAGATGTACAAGTTCCTATCCGGTTATCAGAATCTGCGCCAATATGCACGGATGGTGCCAGGGGTAACGAAGCAACGGATAGACGAAGTCGTCGAGCTAGTTGGACTAGGTCAAAGAATTCATGACAAAGTTAAGACCTATTCACTGGGAATGCGTCAGAGGCTGGGAGTGGCTCAGGCACTGCTGCACAGACCCAAGCTGCTGATTCTAGATGAGCCAACCAACGGCCTGGATCCACAAGGGATACGCGAGCTTAGAGACTATTTACGCCGTTTATGTCAGGAAGAAGGAACAACTGTATTCGTCTCCAGTCATTTACTTTCCGAGATGGAGCTCATGTGTGACAGCGTGGCGATTATCCAAAATGGACGACTGGTGGATGTGAAGCAGCTGAAAGGGGTAGGCAATACTGCAATGCCTCTGGGAGAAACCTTGTTCGAGGTTGATAATGCTGAAGCTGCGCTAGCCCTCATTGGACGTGGAGTATTTAAGAGTGGGGGACTTGTGCTTGAGGCAGAGCGTGAGGAGATCGCAGAATTAAATGCCAAGCTAGTGGCAGGTGGGATTAAGGTGTATAGCATCAGAGCCCTTGCCCGTACGCTGGAGGATCAATTCTTAGAGGTTACAGGAGGTGAAGGAATTGGGTGAATTTACAGCTCTCATACATAATGAGAATATCAAAATATACAGCCGTGTCCGCACATGGATTATGCTGCTTATTCTTGCAGTGATGAGCGTGCTGCTTCCTGCGCTTATTTATTTCACAAGCGAAGGCGATTCATCGCTTATGGGGCTTTGGGACAACTTTCAGATGACGGTGAGTATTGCGTTCTTCTTGAATACAATATTTACCGTTGTAGTGGCTTCTGACTCCGTAGCGGGCGAATTTACCTGGGGAACCATCAAGCTGCTGCTGATTCGCCCGTGGAGTCGCTCCAAGATCCTGCTCTCGAAATATATTTCCATGGTGTTATTCAGTTTGCTTAGCACCGCAGTATTGATTGCTTTTGGCTTTGCTGCTTCGTTAATCTTCTCCTCATCTTCGGGAGATACGATGTCATCCATTACGGCTTGGAGCCCAGCGGAATATTCCTTCCTAGATCTCCTATGTCGTTACATTGAGCTTTTCCTGACCGCTGCTCTGGCTTTCATGGTATCTAGCGTATTCCGCGCAAGTGGACTGGCTATTGGATTATCCTTATTTATTATGTTTGCCAAGAGTATTTTTACGGTTATTTTTAGTCCAGAACGGTTTGAATGGGCCCAATACTTGATCTTCACACATATGGATCTAAGAGGCTACCTATTGTCGGATACGGGTCCGGGGGGCTCTACACTTGGCTTCTCCATAGCTGTACTAGCGGTGTACTATATCCTATTCCTGGCCATTTCCTGGATTGTCTTCCGTAAAAGGGACGTTGCCTCATAGAAATAAGTCTAGCCGGCTTCGAGTGTTCCTTGTGCTTTGGAGGAGCGCTTGGCTGCCTTGTCCTTTTTCATATTACTTTTGGGCTCACCTGCTTTTTCAGAGGTGGGCTGTTCTTGCATGGCAATGGAGCCATTCAGGAGGCTGCCTTCCATAATGCTAAGTGCTCCTGCTGAAATATTACCATGTAACTCCCCGGTTCCGGTCATAATGAGTCTGCGGTCTGCGGTAACATCCCCGTATACTTTGCCGGCAATCACGATTTCCTCCGCTTTAATACTGGAACGCACTGTTCCTTCTTCTCCTACAGTCACGACACCACTGCAAATAATCTCACCGCTAAAGGTACCCTCAATCCGCAGGTTTGTATCGCATTGCACCTTGCCCTCCAGTGTTCCTCCATGCCCTATTAGGGAATCGGTAGATTTAAAGGGGACACGCTGCTGCCGTTTGTTCCACATTTATAAATTCCTCCTATTATATAAATTGAATGAATCCTTAGGGTTTGACATACGCCAAAGGGTTGACAGTTTTATTCTGCTTCACAACCTGAAAATGAAGGTGAGGACCTGTGCTTCGGCCAGTGCTTCCAAGCAAGCCGATTTTTTGCCCCTTGCTAACCTTGTCTCCGGCAGATACGTTCATTCCGTTCAAATGCATGTACCAGGTTTCCAACCCGTTTGAATGCTTAAGCACGATGTATTTTCCGCGTGCGCCCATTTGTTCCGCAGTAATAACCTCGCCATCTAAGGCAGCATATACAGGATCACCGATGTTCCCGGCAATATCGACACCGGAATGGAAAGCAGACAAACCTTTGAATGGATCTGAGCGGTAGCCGAAGCTTGAAGAAATAACTTTGGACTCGGTAGGCCAAAGCGGTACTGCGTTAAGTCTAGCCTTTTCTGCACAGGCCTTTTGAGCTTGCAGATTTGCTTGTACGTTATTCTCATGCTCTGCCTGTGTGATTGTCTGTGTGATACTTTCCACCATTTCATCAAGCATTCCGTGAATCTCCTCAAAGTCATCCTTAGTTTCTTCCACCAAGCTTGTAGCGTCGTTCTGATACACCGCGATGTATTCTCCACCAACCTGTGGGGTGAGTGTTTTTGGAAGGGCTGCAGTAATGGCTCCAAAGCGGAAACTTATGGCGGATAGAGAAGTGGAAGATGAGTTCTCTTCAGTACTCTGCTTAAAGGAGGTCTCTTTAGGAACAGGAGAAGAAAGACGGCTCGATAAACCTAATGTTGAATTTGAAGTGGCCGATCCAGCTTTTGATTTTTCTGTTGCGGATTTCTCCGGTTGGGATTCATTCGTGTCTGTAGCGGCAGCAGCACCTTTGCTTTTGTTAATCAATGCTTGCAGCTCCTGTTCCAGTGCATTTACACTCTTCAGCTTGTCTTTAATGTTATCTGCCTCTTCCGAAAGTTCGCTGACCTGGCTACGAAGCTGGGTTAAATCTTTATCCTTGTCGGCGACCTTCATTTCCATGCGGAGATTGGTTAGCGATAGTGCGGCTGCCTCGGCTTCTAGCTGTGAGATGGACTGAGAGGCATGGAAATGCATAGAGGTGACCAGACTGGAGATAGAGAGGGCTGCTGCTGCCGGCAAAGCGAACGCTAGCGGTTTGGAGATGTGGAGCTGTTTGACTGGACGTCCGGCATCCCTTACGACAAGCAGCGTAATCCGTTTATGATCTGGCTGACTCTTCATGGCTTCTCCTTTCTGCGGCTTATGGCAGCCGCTTGCGATACCTGAGGCTAACGACTTTTCTTCCATTAGGCTCATCCGAATTGTCCTACTACTCTATGTATTCCATATCTTTCAGGAACATGACAACGGTTTGTTTGAATAAAGAAGGAGAGTTACGGCAAAACCTGTACTAGAGTCATCGCAGAGAGTCTATTGCATCTGTTTTTATTAATTGAGGGGGTAGAGAATTGAAGATTTTTGCGATAATTCTAATTCTTTTTATCATACAGATTGCATTGATTGTATTTCTGGAGTACCGCCGCCCGCAAAGGGCTATAGCATGGTTGTTTATTTCCTTCTGTTGTCCACCGCTTGGTCTGGCATTCTATTATTTTCTAGGTCGTGACTACAGACAGAATAGAAAATTGAACAAAAGATGTACTTCGCTCTTCCGGGAAATTCGTTCGTATGTCACTGGCAAGATTAAGGTAGTAAAACAAGCGTCGGATACTGGAAACGCTCAGTTTGAGAATAACGAAGGTTTATTGGTTTTGCTTGCAAAGCTCTCGGAAGGGCCTATTACAGGCCATAACAAAAGCAGAGTACTGTCAACTGCGAGAGAAGCGTACGACGCAATGCTGAAAGCCATGGAAGAGGCAAAAGAACATATCCACATGCAATTTTATATTTATCGTGATGATGAGATCGGAGAGCAATTTCAGGACGTTATGATTCGAAAGGCGCGGCAGGGAGTTAAGGTGCGTTTGCTTTGTGATGGACTGGGCAGTCATCGATTAAGCCGTAGGTTTATTCAAACCATGAGAAATGCCGGGGTGGAGTTCCACTTTTTTTTACCTCCGGTTAGTTCTTTACTGGATCGTCGTTTTAATTTCCGCAATCATCGGAAGATCCTAGTGGTGGATGGATTGATTGGTTTTACGGGTGGAATGAATATCGGGGATGATTATTTAGGAAAGGACGCCAAGATGGGTTACTGGCGCGATACTCATCTGCGTCTAGAAGGAGATTCTGTTTATTATATTCAGTATGTCTTCCTGAAGGATTGGAGACTGGCCTCTGGTGAAGGTATGAGTCATCCTCGTTTGTTCCCTGAGCATTTTTGTAAGGAGCAAGAAGCCGTGCAGATTGTAGGAAGTGGACCGGATGCTGCGATCGATGCTTCTCAGGAGATGTATTTTGCCGCTTTTTGCTCTGCTAGGGAACGGATCTGGATTACTTCACCGTATTTTATTCCGGACCCTGCGATTTGTCGTGCTTTGAAGAGTGCAGTCCTTCGTGGAGTGGATGTTAGAATCATCATTCCGGCGAAGCCTGATAATAAGCTCGTTTATCATGCTTCTTTGTCTTATCTGGAGAATTTACAAGATGCAGGCGTGAAGTTCTATCGCTACACCAAAGGATTTATGCATGCCAAAGTCATGATTGTGGATGATCTGCTGGGTACGGTGGGAAGTGCGAATCTGGATATGCGCAGCTTCTATTCTAATTTCGAAATGACAGCGGTTTTGCTGCATCCTGAGACGATAGCAGTGCTAGTCGCGGGGTTTGAAAAGGATCAAAAGCATAGTGAATTCATTGATCCTGTAAAATTTAAGGAGAGAGGGAGAATTGTCAAACTCGGTGAAGGGCTATGTCAGTTGTTATCACCGCTGTTATGACCGGAAAGAGGACTAAATCTGAATTTTTCGAAGGATAGTACGTGTTCCATTCATTATTAGAGCATATTTTGTGATATAATAATTGTATAAGAAGAAATGTAAGAAAGTATAGATTGTAATTATACTTCCGAATGTTTCAAAACTATATTGTTAAATTGTAGGGGGAGTTCTATGAATGTGAGTCCACAAATGTTTACCAAAGAGGAGCAGAACAAACTGCAGAAGACCGGTGCCCATAAAATGGCTAAGTTCGCGCAGCGTATGGTTATGTTATCCATTGGGGCCGCCATGATGGCTGTTGCACTTGAGATATTCCTAGTACCTAATCAAATGATTGATGGCGGGATTACCGGTATCTCCATTATTTTATCACATTTATTCGACATTCCTCTGGGTATTTTATTGACACTGCTCAATCTTCCGTTCCTGTTAATCGGTTATAAGCAAATCGGTAAGACATTTGCCTTATCTACCTTATATGCGATTTTACTTATGTCTATCGGCACTTCAATGCTGCATCATGTAGAGGCCTTTACAGTTGAACCGATGCTTGCTGCCGTGTTTGGCGGTATCATACTAGGTGTAGGTGTTGGGTTGGTTGTACGTTTCGGGGGATCTCTAGACGGTACAGAAATTGTTGCGATTTTAGTGGCTAAGAAGCTTCCCTTCTCTGTAGGTGAAGTAGTTATGTTCTTCAACCTGTTCATCTTGTCCGGAGCAGGATTTGTGTTCGGTTGGAATAACGCGATGTTCTCCCTGATTGCTTATTATATTGCATTTAAGGTTATTGACATTACCCTTGAGGGTCTGGATCAATCGAAATCAGTATGGATTATCAGCGATAAATTCCGCGATATTGGGGAAGCTCTGACAGAGCGTCTTGGACGTGGTGTTACTTATTTAGATGGAGAAGGCGGATTTTCCGGTGAGAACAAGAAAGTGATCTTTGTAGTTATCACCCGTCTGGAAGAAGCTAAGCTTAAAACCATTGTTGAAGATTGGGATTCTGATGCATTCATCGCAATAGGTAACATCCATGATGTTAAAGGTGGCCGCTTCAAGAAGAAATCCATCCACTAGCGTAGCTCTTAAGTATCATTAACTGAAAGAAGGTATTTTTACGGATAAAAAAGCAATAAATACGGTGAACAAAGCTCGGCATGCCGTATTCTTATATAGTATACCTTCTGTCCTTGAGTGGGACGCCAAATAAGCTCGTAGCATGTAGTTGATGCTGCGGGCTTATTGCTGTTTTTGGGGCTTTTTTCAATGGGATTGCTCCTTTATGGGAGCTTAGCAATGAGCTGTTCAACGGGCTGTGGTGGCACTTTCTCTAAAAGATCTCCCATACGCTGAAGGCGTTCCTCGATATTAAGCAGATGAAAATTAGAGGGAGATACATTTTGCTGAACCTCCTCCCAGAGCAAGGGGGTAGAAACTGTAGCAAGCGGTCTTGCACGCGGTGTGTAAGGTGCAGCTAATGTTTTGCCGCTATAATGCTGGAGGTAGTCAAAATAGATTTTATCTCCGCGATTCTTTTTTAGACGTTCCAGGGTGAACAGGTTGGGATGCTTTTCGGTGACATAACGACCCACAAAATGCCCGATTTTCCGCAATCCATCAAAAGTAACACCAGTCTCGATAGGGACGATGATCTGCACCCCGGTAGCACCAGAGGTTTTGGGTACAGAGGAGAGGCCAAGGGAGGTTAAAACCGCCCCAACGATCGCAGTTGCTTCCATGATACGAGGTTCGATTTCAAGTGAAGGATCAAGATCAATCATCCATTCACAGGGCAGTTCGCTGCCTACATAATGCAGGGAAGGGTGAAATTCCAAAGCAGCCAGATTCCCCAGCCAGATCAGCTCAGGTAAGCCTTGCAGCTTGATATAGTTAATATTCTCGTGTACAGCGGTTTGGACAAAGGCCGGAAGAGGATCAGGCGCATTTTTCTGATAAAAGGACATTCCAGAGATGCCGTGCGGATAACGAATGACGGTAAGCAGCCGGTCCCGGCAATAACGCAGCAGATAGGGAGAGAGTGCAGCGAGCTTTTGCAGATAAATCCGTTTTGTAATGCCACATTCAGGCCACAGCAGCTTCTCTGGATTAGTGATGATGATTTCTTCTCCGTCTATGGTAATTGTACCTTTGATCGCTGCCGGCATCGGGAAACTCCTTTCTGTGATAGGAATGAAGGTATTATGTGTCAGTCTGCTCCTTTTCATGAAAAAAATATTCCCAAAGCGTCCCTTTTGGATGATCATAAGACTTATAAAGATATACGATTATTAGAAAGGGGAGTTTGCTGATTTTGGACGGGATCGAGCACACCGTTGTTCGGGTACAGGCAGGCGAGGTTGAGTCTTATGCCTTGGTCGTCGAGGCTTTTCAAAAGCCGATTTACCGCTATTGCTGTCGGCTGCTTGGGAGCCGTACTGAAGCTGAGGATGCAGTACAGGATATTCTGGTAAAGGCATATCAGCATATAGGCACATACCGCCCTACCGCGAGCTTCTCTTCATGGCTATATAAAATTGCCTACCATCATTGCCTTAGTCTAATCCGCAAACGTCAAAGCCATATAAAGTTTATGGCGCTTTATCAACCAGATCCGCCTGCAGAAAGCCCGGAACAGTTGATGGACCGTTACATATTTAACGAACATCTGACTTTAGCCCTCGCGAAGCTGAAGACAGAGGAGCGAAACCTGTTAGTACTTAGAATCTTTGAGGAACAGAGCTTCCCGGAGATTGCGGAGATTCTGGATAAGAATACTGATGCTGTGAAGAAGAAATACAGGCGAACGATTACGAAGCTTGGCAAAATGCTGAATGCTCAGAAAGGGGGAACGGAATGGTGCGGCAACGAGGCTTTGTTGAAGAGAAAATGATCAAGAAAATGGATGCGGTAGGGAGCTGCGAAGAGCTGGATGTAAAAGCAGCTGTTATGAAGCGGGTAAGAGCAATTCATGAACAACAGAATAGGATTGACGGTGAAAGGACGAGCATGGTTAGCGAGCTGAAGCCGTTCCCAGAACCGGAAGATCCTATTATGCAGAAGCAAAAGGAGATGCCCCAACACCCGTCTAGGTTTAGAAAAAGAGTGCTCACTGGAGTCTCCGCGGCTGTATTGCTGGGGATTATCGGGTTGGGTGCTCTGCAGCTGTCTGAACATGGAAAGTTATCGGAACAAGGTAGCCAGTTTACAATTGATATCACAAAACCCCAAGGTGGTATTATTACACTAGTGAACAGCGGAGGGAAGGCTGTTGTGAAGACGGTGCATAATAATACGCCTGATCCGACAACCTCGCCTGCGATAGAGAAGTATCAGAGCTTATCTATGACTTATAAAGAGCAAGTGCTTGCTCGTTTAAACACTGGGGAAATGGCTGCTTATTATGTGAAGGATGCTGAATTAAATAAGCTGGAGTTAGGGTTAGGCTATGGAAATCAATTGCAGTTTGCTTTTATTTCGCCGGTGTATTCGAAATATCAAGACTTCGTAAAAGAATTAAAAAATGTTGGCGATTTCTGGCCAGGGTTGCCTTCCTCGTTAGCTGATGGTTATGAATTCGAGCAAGGAACTTTTAATGCAGCTCCCCTATACAGGTCGCTAGACACAGAATATGAAGAAATCCTTGAACAATTTCAAAAAAAGGCTACAACCGATAAAATTGGCCAAAAGTTGTTTATGGAGAAGATAGCTGTAAATTCCATAGATAATGCTGAAGTTACCTACCACAAGGGACATGAAAGAATAACACTATCCTTAAGGCAGAGTGCCTTTAGGGGTTATACCATGCAAGTGTCTATCTTGGAAGGCCAGACTGCTGAAAAATGGTCTGTGACAGGCACGAGGAAAGAGGCAGTTTTTATCGCGGCGGGTACTGGAAAAGGGAAGAAAGCTTGGTCTTCTCAGAATCGATTGTATTGGTATGATGAAGCCACCCAGATGGTTCTTTCTCTAAGCGACAAGCAGGAGAGTAAACTGACTCGTGAGCAATGGCAAAAGATTGCCACCAGTTTTATTCACTAGCTACTGTACTAACTGTACATTATGAGAAGCTGTCTCAAAAGTAGTGAATTCTACTTGGGAGGCAGCTTTTTTTATGGAATAGGAAAAGTAATGGATATTACTGTGCCATGTGACGATATGCCACGCGTAGTGTTCTATGCTACTGATTGGGGCGGTGGGCGATGTGCTATGTGTGATTTTCGTGCGGCTTGCAGTAGATGATTTTGTGAAATTAGTGGTATATGTGACGGTGGACTATGGGCGTTACGTTCTGTGTTTGTGCAATGTATAGAGTGCTTTAAACTAATTAGGGAAAAACTCCCTGAAAATAGCCGCTATTTGCTCTAAATGAACGAAATCAGGGAATTTCTCCCTAATAATCATGGGAATTTCTTTATTCGTTGCCGAATTGGCTGAATTTCAGGGAAGTTTTCCCTAATTATAAGTCCGATGAACAGAAATCTCTGAATTTTAGGGAGAAATTCCCCAATTATTCTATAAGTACTTCACTTATTGCATCATTAGGAGCGTCACTTGATGCATCACTTGTAATGTTAAGAACAAAAAAGAGGCTGTCCCAAGCAACTATTTCATAGCTTTTGGGACAGCCTCTTTTTTGTGTGCAAATGTCCCTTTTTCTAATGTTGGATTGTTATAGAAGTGTAGTTAAAAAAAGTGGTGAAAATACATTACCATTTTGAAGGAGAGGATGTTAGAAATTGAAGCTTCATTATGATTTCAAAAAAACACTGATCGCACTCTCTGCAGCAATCTTGCTGGGAACAGGAGTGGCCGGGGGTGTGGATGTACCTGGCTTGTCCCTTACAATTGCGGTGGCATCAGGACAGCAGGCTGCATCACAAACTGATCAGAAGACTCAAAAGGAATTGCAGGCACTCGTAGCTGGAGTGAAGGAAGGTTCGCTTTTGGCCTACTACGTACGGGATAAAGTCTCCAATCCACAGGATACGATCAGCTTCTCTGGTAAAGGGTTTGTTTTTAAAGACTATAAATCCTTTGCAGCTAAGTTTAAAGCGCTAAAGGGTCCGTCTTCTCCGCAGTCCGGAAATCTTCCCAAAGGCTTCACTCTGGCGACAGCCATCATCTATCCACCGGCTGTAGCTAATGATTCAGAGCTGTACTTGCAACTAGAGCAGGAATTGAAAGCAGCAGCAGCTGCTGGTAATTCTAATAAACAGTTGTTTAGTAAAATCATCAGCTGGAACCAGACGAATTTGTCTATGCAGCTGTATGCCAAAGGAAAAGCTAATTTTAGCATTGTAACTGGGTCGCCGCCCGCCAAACTTCCAGAAGGAGCGGTACCTTTTGTACGAGCTTCGGAAACTAAGAAAGAATTAACGGTCAACGGCAGGAAAGTAGTACTTACAACTGATTCCGCTAAAGACGCAAGCTTTAACACAAAGCTAGTGTGGCTGGATAACTCAGGCACGATACAATATACCCTTTCAGACAATCGGGCCAGTACGCTGACGACAAATGAAATGTTAGCGGTAGCTAAAACCATAATCAAATAACCAAGGGGTTAAGGAGGATATCATAATGATGATTAAGAAAAGCGCGGCGATTACAGCCTTAAGCTTATTAGTATTGATGAGTGCGGTGAGTGGAACAGCAGACGCAGTGCCTGCGGGGAGTAATAATAAAAGTAAAGCTACCGCACCCGTTGAGCCGAATACGCCCGTATCTTCAACGATTGAAGCTTTGATTGCCCAAGAAAATACGGTTCCCTTACAAGCAGGCGAACTTAAGGTTCTGTATGTAAATGATAAGAAATCTAATCCATATGAAACCTTGAGTATAAGCTATATGCCATATAGATTCAGTTCTGTAAACGAAGCGGCGCAGAAGTTTTTGTCCTTAAGCGGGAAGTCACTCCTGATACCCACTTCTCTACCAGAGGATTATAAGTTGCAGGATGTCGTTTTAAATCCAGTGATTCCAATGTTTTTTAGCTCAGAGTATAAGACTCTCAGGGATCAGTTGAAAGCTAAAGCCCAAGCTGCTGGCAAAAAGGTAATTTCGCAAAGCTTGAAGTGGAGCAATACAGAAACTTCTATCACCTATCTACGAAATGGAGAGAGGGTGAATTTAAGATCTGCACCTGCATACACGCTACCGGAAGGGGTGGCTTTGGCCCAACTGCCTGGCGACCAAGATGAGAATTTGAACATCAACGGAGTTGAGGCGGTTTACACAGTTTTTGGGCCTCATCACGGAGATCTTAAAGTCCAGCTGGTATGGTCCAGTGCTGATGGAAGTGTCGATTATACGCTTACGAGTACAAAAAATACTGCGCAGACAAAGGCAGAGCTGGAGGCCCATGTAACAAGACTTACAGTGCAATAAGAAACGTCCTCCCACTTCAGATTGGGAGGACGTTTCTTTATTAATTTATCCTTTTTGCTCCATTGTGCATGACTCCGGGGGAAGATCCACTTTAGCTTGAGTAACAGGCTGACGCAGAGTGCCTGAGGTGTTCCATTCCAGAAAATGAACTTTGAAGACGAGCTCCGGCTTTATCCAAAAAGCACCCTTGCCTCGCTGTGGAACATCAGCAAAGGGCATCCGATCCAGCTTAAGGCGGTGTGCCTCCGCAGTTAAGTCGCGTTTATCCTGTACAGTCAATTTGCCCGGACCGGCATGTCCGATATAATGCAAATTTCCTTTATCATCATAAAGACCAAGAAGTAGTGCGTTGACGATACCGTCACGGAACGTCACACCCCCGGCTACAGCTGTAATGTCAGAACTGATTTTGCGTTTCTGCCAACGTTTATCTTTTCCGCCCGGAGCATAAGTACTGTTGATGTCCTTGCAGACGATTCCTTCCAAACGCTGGTTCTGAGTGGCGGCGAACAGTTCTGTAGGATCGGTATAACTTGGCACAGCTTGAACATGGGGATGGGGCAGCAGAATATCACTTAACAGCTGCTGCCGCAAGAATAATGGTTGATCCATCGTCGATTGGCCATTATAAAACAGAATATCAAAAATCATATAAATGACAGGAACCTGATGCCTAACGACGGAAATCGTGGAACCATTTTTTAAACTGTCCCTCCGCATCACCTCGTGAAATGAGGGTTTGCCGTCCTTGAGTGCGATGATCTCACCATCAAGAATAACGGAGCCAGCCTTGCAGTAAGCAGATACATCAGTAAGCTCCGGGTATTGCATGGTACGGTAATTGCCACGTCTGTTAATAAGCTGAGTAGTGCTTCCATCGTAATAGGACAACATCCGCACACCGTCCCATTTAATTTGTGCGATCCACTGGTCACCTGCTGGAAGCTGCCCAGCCAGTATAGGTTCAAAAGGAATAATGGGCTGAAGCTTCATCCGCAGAGCCTCCTAAGATACGGTTGTTTTGCTTTTTGTGCTGCGGCGTTTCGGTTTCGGCGTAATAACAGGAGTCGGCCCGGAGACCTCGTTTTGCTGCTCCGCAGGTTCCGCGGCGGTTGTTTTGGTCTTGGTTGTTTTTCTTTTGGCAGCAGGAGCCGCTTTAGTTTTGGTTTTTGTGGTGCCTGTTAATGAAGGACCAGGGTCTGAAGGAATATGCTGCACAGCTTGAATACTGGCCTGCAAGGCAGCCATTAGATCAATCACATTGCTTTCCTGTTTAGCAGGAGCGATATGAAATTCCTCGCCTGCAATTTTATGTGAAATCAGATCAAGCATACGCTGGCGATAATCATCGGTATATTTTGCCGGATCAAAAGGAGTGGATAGCTGTGAGATCAGCAGCTTAGCCATTTCCAGCTCTTTATCGTTCACTGTCCCTGCTTCGGGCAGACCGGGCACTTGTGAGATCGGCCGCACCTCATCGGGATAAAAAATGGTCTCAATCGCAAGGCAATCCTCAAGCACACGGATCGCTGCCAGACTGCTTTTTGAGCGAATTGAAATTTTGGCGATGCCAATTTTACCTGTCTGCTTCATGGCCTCCATAAGAAGTCGATAAGCATTTGAGCCTGCCTGATCCGGGGATAAATAATAGGTTTTTTGAAAATAAATCGGATCGATTTCCGTCAGGTCAACAAAGTCGAGAATGGAGATGCTTTTACTGGTCTCGTCGGATAGTTGATCCAATTCCTCTTTGTCGAAGAGCACAAACTTCCCTTTTTCATACTCATATCCTTTACCGATCTCTTCCCAAGCTACTTCTTTGTCACATACCGGGCATTTGCGTACATACGACAGTGGGCTGCCACATTCCTTATGGATATAACGCAGAGAAATGTCCTTGTCTTCCGTAGCGGAGAACATTTTAACCGGAACATGCACAAGCCCGAAGCTGATGGCTCCTTTCCAAACGGTATGCATGAGAAACACCTCCTGATCTAAGTTGATTTGATTTGGGTTAGTATGAGGCAGGAAAGGCTTTTCTAGCCGGGTGCATTTTTTGAGAAGCTTGGGAAAAAATAAACTCGGACCTGTGAAGTTGAGGAGGAGAATCTAAGGTATGGAACCAAGAGATAACGAATGGAGCGATGCGCTGAGCGAGCAGGATATTCCGGCCACAGTTGTGGATTGGGAGAGCATTATTGCGCCCACGGAGGCCAGTCAGGTATCCGATTCGGAAAAGCTGGATGCAGAACGAACCCTCGAAGATACGTCACCCTTAGAATCGTAAACTTTAGGAAAGATAAAGGAGGAGAACAGTTGTGGACGTCAAACGGGCACAGGATATTTATGCTTCTAAAGAGACTGTAAGTGTACATTTGGATGGGGAGCCTGTCTGGATTGAACATGTGGATGAAGAGAACGGTATGGCTACGGTACAAGTTGGCTCTCGACCAACCAATACGCACACTGTGGGTGTTGAACGACTCGAAGAGCAAGAGCACTAACAAAGGTCTACTTAGAGCGTACGTTAAAGCTGAATTATAGTTTTAAAAAAAGAGACTTTTTATGCTTAAGTTTGCGTAAAGGTCTCTTTTTTGATTTGGAGCATAACTGACATCAAGGTTGACGGTGTAAGATTTAAACCAATATATTGGGTCAGGCAGGACAGTCCATTATTGTTGCGCTGAGTTCAGGAGTTATTGCGACAGTATTATTTTTTCAAGCTACGGATATGGTAAGGAGCAGTATGAGCGGATTAGCGGTAGTCGAAGCCACTCAATCTCGCAGCGTTCTGTATCGAAATCCAGCTTAACCATGCAAGTGAAAAAGAGGGCTGTACCTCCTTCGGCTTAAACAATGGGCAGGGACAGTTGTTGCGGTGGATGGACCATACCGATATAATTGAATGTAATGGTTTTCGACAGGGATATTTTAAAAGGTGGTAGTTGTAGTTGGACAAAACAGTCGAAACGGTGTTCACTTACCGTTCTTACAATCTGCAGGATACGGAGCAACTGGCAAGTGCAATAGCTGCTGCTTCAACGGCAGGCATGGTTATCGGTTTGGACGGTGATCTAGGCGCAGGAAAAACGGCCTTCTCGCAAGGTTACGCTCGCCATCTTGGAGTGAAAGGGATCGTAAACAGTCCTACTTTTACTATTATTAAAGAGTACAAAGGTCGTCTGCCGTTATATCACATGGATGTATATCGGATTTCACTTCAGGAAGCAGATGAGCTTGGATTGGATGAGTATTTCTATGGTCAGGGTGTTTGTTTGGTAGAATGGAGCAGTATTATTACGGAGTTAATGCCGCCGCGGCATATGCATATATACATGGAAACAGTTGGACCGGAGGAACGAATCATTACGGTGACCGGAATCGGGGCGCCTTATGGTGAGCTTTGCCGGGAGCTGATCCAGAAGTGGGGTTAATGAATATGACGAATGAGAATACAGAGCCGCGCAAGCGGCTTTTAGCGCTGGATACATCAACTGCTGTATTGGGGGTTGCAGTGACCGAAAATGGAGAATTATTGCATGAAATTAATGCTTCCGGTGAACGGAATCATTCGGTGCATTTGCTGCCGATTATAGAGCAGGCGCTGCAAGCTTCGGGAACAACCGTTGCTAATCTGGGCGGGATTGCAGTTGGTGTGGGTCCGGGATCTTATACGGGAACACGGATCGCGGTTACGGCTGCCAAAACGCTGGCTTGGGCATGGAATGTCCCAGTAGTTGGTGTTTCGAGCCTGCATGCTGTGGCATGGGGTGGGTATGAAACAGCCCTTAAGAATAAGACGACAGCAGAGTCAGGACAAGCCAGTGCGAACAGTGGCTACGGTCCAGACTGGATCATTCCACTGATGGATGCGCGCCGAGGACAGGTCTATACAGGGTTATTCGCAGCGGATGGGAATAGTGCTCTCAGCCGCCTTGAACCAGATGCCATCCGGTTGATGGCCGACTGGGTGGAGTACTTGGCAGAACGTTTACAACAGGCTTCAGCCGAAGGAACTAAACCAGCTATTCTATGGTTTGTTGGAGAAACCGCTGTACATGGCAGCGAAGAATCACTACATCCGCTGGCGGAACTCGGCACTTCTGTAGCTGTTCCTTATGAGCTGGAGGGGCGTTGGACAGGCTTCCTTGGTGAAGCCCGGCTGCAAGTAGAGAATGATGATATTCATAGCTTAATCCCTAACTATACTCAGATTTCAGAAGCGGAGGCCAATCTGCGGTTAAGTAGTAAAGGAGGCTTAAAACGATGACGGAAGTGGAATCATTGAGAGCACAAGAGGCTGATCTTGTTTTTCGCCTGATGAAGCTGGAGGATATACCGGACATCCTTATTATTGAGCGTGAAGCCTTTACCATGCCGTGGACAGAGGAAGCTTTCCGGAATGAGCTGACGCATAATCATTTTGCTAAATACATGGTCATGGAGCTGGCGGGTCATATAATTGGCTATGCTGGAATGTGGGCTATCGTGGATGAGGCGCATGTGACGAATATTGCCTTACTCGAAGCTTATCGTGGACGTAAATGGGGGGAGCGCCTGTTGGAAGAGTTAATGAATACTGCCTCTTACGTAGGCATGAAGTCCATTACACTTGAGGTGCGGGTATCCAACGAGGTAGCTCAGAATTTATATCGTAAAAAAGGCTTTCGTTCTGCCGGCACGCGCAAAGGATATTATTCCGATAATCGCGAGGATGCACTCATTATGTGGGCGGATCTACCGGAGTATAAGGAGCACGGCTATTTGGAAGGAAGCGTGGACTTGAAATGAAGACAGAAACAGGCACAGCTCAACCTGTACTAATACTTGCTATAGAGACGAGTTGTGATGAAACCTCGGTGGCCGTGGTCAAAAACGGATCAGAAGTGTTATCCAACATTATCTCGAGTCAAATAGAGACACATCGCGCTTTTGGGGGCGTGGTGCCAGAAGTGGCTTCCCGTAAACATGTGGAGGTAATTACGCTCGTAATCGAGGAAGCGCTCGCCAAGGCAGGCGTTACACCCGAACAATTGACTGCGGTAGCGGTGACTCAAGGCCCGGGGTTGGTGGGCGCTTTACTGGTCGGTGTAGTAGCAGCTAAAAGCCTTGCCCATGCATGGGGCAAGCCGTTAATTGGCACGCATCATATTGCAGGCCACATCTATGCTAACCGCCTGGTTGCAGAGTTGCAGTATCCATGTATGACACTAGTAGTGTCAGGTGGACATACTGAACTGGTTCATATGGAGCGTGAGGGTGAATTTCGAATTATCGGCCGCACGCGTGATGATGCTGTAGGTGAAGCATATGATAAAGTGGCTCGGGCGCTTGGGTTTCCTTATCCCGGTGGCCCCCATGTAGACCGCCTGGCACGCGAAGCGACGGAAGTTGTTGCATTGCCGCGGGTATGGCTGGAGCCGAACTCTTATGATTTCAGCTTCAGCGGTCTAAAATCGGCGGTGCTGAATGTGGTGAATCAGAGCAAAATGAAAGGTCTTGAACCCAATGTCGCAGGCATCGCCCGGGGGTTCCAAGAATCCGTAGTAGAAGTGCTGGTGGAAAAGGCGGTACGCGCCGTTAAAGCCACTAACTCCAAACAGTTATTGCTCTGTGGGGGTGTCGCTGCTAATGGTGGACTCCGCTCGGCATTAATCTCGCGCTGTGAAACGGAGGGCATTGAACTTATTATTCCTCCACCGGTGTATTGCACGGATAATGCGGCGATGATTGGAGCGGCTGCATACGTGAAGTGGCAGCATGATGGAGGAATACCGCTGGATATGGTTGCTGACCCTGGATTCTCACTGGAACAATGGTCTGTATCTGCCTATTGACATCATTTGGAGCTAACGAGTATAATCAGTTCAATTAAACAAGCAAACGCGATGAGCGGAAGTAGTAAGGATACTCTGGGATAAGAGAACTGCGGGTGGGTGCAACGCAGTCGAAGGAGTCCTGAACTCGTCTGGGAGCGGAGCGGTGGAAGCATTACTGGCAATTGTCGCCGGAACGTTTGTACACCGTTTACGGGTAACCTCCGTGATAGGGTGGTCTAGTACCTAACATACTGGACCGTAGAGTGGATGTTCAATTGGAATCGGCAGGAACTTAGCCGATACAGAGCATCAACAAGAGTGGTACCGCGAAGGTTAACAGCCTGTCGTCTCTTGAATGAGATGGCAGGCTTTTTTGTATGGATTTAGAGTGGTGAATAATTTATATAATACACGCTAAGAACGGGAGTAGTAGAGTTTGACGGTGAACAGAGAGCTGCGGGTTGGTGCGACGCAGTCACCGGATTTCTTGAAGCTCGCCCGGGAGCGGAGCGGCGGAACAAGAGTACGCTGCCTACGGCTGTCCTCGTTATCGGACCTTCCCGGTTTAAGCTGGCACTCCAGCTTAAACCGGGAAGAAGAGCTGGACGCAGCTTTAAGGCTTGTTATTAAGACAGCCGATGCGTCAAAAAGAGTGGTACCGCGGAGGGGTAACCCGCCGTCTCTTTATTAGAGACGGCGGGTTTTTGCGTTCTTGTAGAAGAAGTCCGAGTTATGGACTCATCGCTACATAAGACGCCAAAATTGAACGCTCTGCACATTGTGCAGAGATTCATTTGTATCAGCTGCCGGCAGCAGTGGGTGGGAAATGAGCAGAACCGCAAGTCGACGTGTGGTTCTGCGCTGAAGCATAGGATAGAGATAAAGCATCCAATTACATGAAAACAAACTAGGAGGAATTCAGATGATTATTCCAGTTAAGAAACGTATACAAATTTTCGATACGACTCTGCGCGATGGTGAGCAAGCCCCTGGGGCGAGTCTGACTCCTGAGCAAAAAATATTGCTGGCCTATAAGCTTGCTGATCTGGGTGTTGATGTAATGGAGCCGGGGTTCCCGGTATCGAGTCCTGGAGATTTTGCAGCGGTGCAGACGATTTCGCGCAAGGTGCGCAACGTGGAGATTTGTGGTTTCGCGCGGGCCGTAAAAGGAGACATCGATGCTGCAGTCCGGGCCACTCAAGACGCTGAACGTCGGCGGATTCACTTGTTTATTTCTTCTTCTGATATTCATTTGCAGCATCAACTGCGTATGAGCAGAGCTGAAGTCGTAGCTAAAGCGCGCGAGATGACGGCTTATGCGCGACAATTCTGTGATGTAGTTGAATTCACGGCCATGGACGCTGCACGGACAGGGATTGATGATCTGATTGAAATGGTTGAGGCAGTTATAGAGGAAGGGGCCTCCATTATTAACCTGCCGGATACAGTAGGATACGCATTGCCACATGAATATGGCGAGATGTTCCGGAGAGTGCGGCAGGGAGCAAGAGGTGGCGGCAAGGTCAGCTATAGTGCCCACTGTCATAATGACTTGGGGCTGGCTGTAGCTAACAGTCTGGCAGCGATTGATGGAGGGGCGACTCAGATAGAAGTCACCGTGAATGGTGTAGGCGAGCGCACAGGGAACTGCGCGCTGGAAGAGCTTGTTATGGCGCTCGAAACCCGCGGCGATGCAATCGGTGCAGAAACAGGTATCGTGCTTGATAAACTGTATGATACTTCCCGGCTGATTAGTGGAGCGATGCATTTCCCAATCGCCTATAACAAGCCGGTCGTCGGAAGAAATGCCTTCCAGCATGAATCCGGGATTCATCAGGATGGCCTGCTCAAGGATCGTAGTACCTATGAGATTATGGATCCCGAACGGCTGGGCATCCCCCGCAGCATGATCATTCTGGGCAAACATTCTGGCAGACATGCGCTGAAGGATCGGGCTGCGAAGTATGGAATAACGCTGGAGCCTGCGGAGCTGGATGCACTTTATGAGTCCTTTAAAGAGACCGCTGACCGTCAAAAGGTGGTCAGTGATGACCAACTGCTGCAAATGGTAAGCAGTACAACTGGACAACAAGCTCAGGTCTATGAGCTGGGTGAGGTTCAGGTATTGGCGGGCAGTGCCCAGCGCCGTGTAGCTGCAGTTACGGTACGCCATCTGCAGACTGGCCGGGAAACGTCACATACCAGCACTGGCGAAGGCCCGCTTGAAGCGATTATCGCCGCTATTGGGCAAGGGATTGCTGAGGAGATAGACTTTGCAGGACTCGAGCTTCATTCGCTTGGAAGCGGAGAGAATGCTCAAGCAGAAGCAGCGGTGATGGTGGAGTGGGAGGGCCTAAAATTCAGAGGCACGGCCACTCACCAAGATATAATTATGGCGGCTGGCATCGCTTATATCGCAGCCTGTAATGCTGCCCTGCTCTCTACACAGATTGTCTAAAATACGACGTGCCCGCTGTCAGTTTAGGAGATAGCGGGTTCTTTTTTTAGCATAAATTCGGTCTTGTAAAATGGGGTTACGTCTTTTGTCAAGTTGTGGACAACGTTATCCACATATTCTGCCTGAGTTGTGTAAAAAGTGCGTAAAATCAGCAATAACGGCTTTTTTCAAAATGCTCTAATAAACAATTTTGTTGGCAATGAAACACTGTGAGAATTGTGGATAATGTGGATAGATCCGTGGATAATAATTCCTTTTCCTTGAAAATACCGATTTAACGCATAAAAAAGACCCCGAAGGGTCTTTTAAAGTAGGGAGTTATACACGAAACCTGTGTATAGAGCTGTGGATAACTATTTATGAACAAATCTAGAACGATGAAAAAATATTTATAAGGAGGATTTACATTATTCGTCAGCAAGGATTTCCCATTCGCTAAAGAAATCTGCCAGCTGAGATTTTTTGTTCTTTAGGTCCTCTTCATAACCTTGAAGTGCTAAATAATCCTGATAAACTTCAGGTTTAGTCATTTCATGCTCTATAAATACGATCGATTCTTCGAGTGTGGCGATGTTCTCCTCAAGCTCTGCGATACGCCGTTTGCGGTTACGCTCTTCACGCTTAGCCTGCTTGTCTGCTTCAAAAGAGGTTACAGCGCTTTTTTCAGGTACAGCAGTGTCCTTATTGACGTTTTTAGTAGCTAGTTCAGCGGCATCTTTTGCAATCTCTTCTAATTCTCGTTTCTTCTCGACATAGTCATCGTAGTTGCCGAGGTATTGGTCGATCCCTTCGGGATGCAGCTCCAGTACGCGTTCAGCCATTTTGTTCAAAAAATAACGGTCATGGGAGATGAACAGCAGGGTGCCTTCGAAATCAATTAAAGCAGATTCCAGAACCTCACGGCTGACCAGATCCAAATGGTTGGTAGGTTCATCGAGAATTAGCATATTTGCACCGCGGAGCATTAGTTTAGATAACGAAACCCGAGCTTTTTCGCCGCCGCTGAGTGCGGAAATTTTCTTAAGAACATCCTCTCCGCTAAAAAGAAAATTGCCAAGGATCGTACGAATTCTGGCTTCCTCGATCATTGGATATTCACTCCACAGTTCTTCCATAACCGTATTTTGTGGATTAAGTCGGGTTTGTTCCTGATCATAATAAGCAATTTTTACTTTAGTGCCCCAATTCACCGTTCCGGCAGAAGGCTCACGGGTTCCGGTCATACACTGCAGCAGCGTGGATTTACCGATACCATTGGGACCAATCAGGGCAGCAGTCTCCCCGCGACGAAGCTCAAAAGAGGCGTCCTTGAATAAAGGTGAACCTTCATTAAAGGCAACCGCAACATTGCGCACTTGAAGCACCTCTTTTCCAGACATGAAGTCTGGCTCAAAGGAGAAGCTAGCTTTCTTCAGATCGCCCATTGGACGATCTAGACGATCCATCTTTTCAAGCGCTTTGCGTCTGCTCTGTGCACGTTTTGTGGTGGATGCCCGGACAATATTTTTCTGAACGAAATCCTCCATCCGCGAAATTTCATCCTGTTGCTTCTCATATTGCTTCATCCGTGCTTCATATTCGGCAGCCTTCAAATCTACATACCGACTGTAGTTACCTGTATAACGCCGGGACTGGTGCCGCTCGATCTCTACAATAGTAGTCACGAGCCGGTCTAGGAAATAACGGTCATGGGATACAACCAGAATCCCGCCAGCATAGCTGCGGAGGTAATCCTCCAGCCACGTTAACGTTTCGATATCCAGATGGTTAGTAGGCTCATCCAGCATCAGAAGATCCGGAGCCTGAAGCAAAATACGGGCCAGCGCGAGCCGGGTCTTTTGGCCTCCACTAAGGGTAGAAATGGGTGTATCCGGTGGAAAATCACTGAAGCCCATGCCGTGTAGGACACTGCGAATCCGTGTATTCATTTCGTAGCCGCCGTGGTCCTTGAACCAATCCGAGCGCCGCGCATACCGTTCAAGCAGTTCTTCGTACCGCTTGGGGTCTTCCGCGAGCTTGGGATCAGCAATACTCACTTCTAACTCTCTCAGCTCAGTTTCGGCTTCGATCAGCGGAGCGAAGACCGCCATCATTTCTTCATGAATGGTTTTGTCAGATTGAAGTCCGCTATTCTGAGCTAAATATCCGATTGTTGTTTCTTTTGATTTATGAATTTGACCGCTGTCATAAGACATCTCACCGGCCAGAATTTGTAGAAAAGTTGATTTGCCGGCACCATTCACACCCACTAGCCCGACACGTTCCTTTTCATTTACCTGTAGGCTTATGCCATCCAGTACGTTCTGTATACCATATGATTTAGTAATTCCTGTCGCTTGAAGAAGCATAACGATGAAACCTCCACCCTTGCATATTTCGCCTTGGTATTTATCCCTCAGCCGTATGAACAACTTATTCTATAGTTACTATATGATTAAAAAGCCTTATAAATCAAGGATTTGGGGTTATCTGTTTTTGGATTGGGGACGGATTGGGGACATTTATTTTGTTTGAAAGATGTCATCAAACATTTCTGCTGCTGCATGATCAGCCTTTTGGAATACATGACCGTAGGTATTCATGGTGATTTTGATGTCGGAATGACCTAAACGTTCTGATATAACTTTAGCATGTACACCTTTATTAATGAGTAGTGAAGCACTTGTGTGTCGTAGTTCGTGAAATTTAATTTCTCGCAACCCAGCTTTTTTACGGAAATTTATCCATCTTCCTGAAATGTAGGCTGGGCCATATGGTGCACCTGTAGAAGTGTTGAAGACAAACTGTCTATCGTTATCTTTCCACCCTTTCCACAATGAGCCCAATTTAGCTCTATCGATTGAGGATTGTTTGAAGACTTCCTTCAATAAGTCCACAACTAATTTTGGTATCGATACTTTCCTGTTTCCATCATCTGTTTTAGTATCGGTGATCTGAAGACCATTCTGTTTAGTGTAAATCATCTGCTGTTCAACTTGAATAACACCAGTTTTCAGATTGATATGTTTCCGTTCCAAGCCGCTTATTTCACCCTCGCGAAGACCAGTTGTAGTTGCTAGAATAACAATGGTTTTGAAAACAAGAGGCTCTCTTTCTAGTGATTGGAATAGAATTTTGGCTTCTTCCTCATTGTAACAATCCGCCTTTTTCTTTTTTAACTTAGGATATTTCAAGCCAGCCATAGGAGAAACCTTTATAACATTCCAAGTCACCGCTAAATCGAAAATTCCTTTTAATAACTTATGGAGTGATATTAAAGTCGTTTGTGAATATGGTTTCTTTTTCCCGGACTTCCTTTTCTCTAAATCTTGAATATCACTGAAATACTGGAGAATATGAAGCGTCTTGATATCACACAACTTTAAGTGACCAATGTAGGGAAGGATGAGGGTCAGTAAGTAATCGTGCAGACTCTCTGTCTTTGGAGCATATCTTCCTTTTGAATATTTGTTTTTCCACTCAACAACAAAAACGGAGAGTACCATTTTCTCTGGCGTGATGTAAGCTCCAGACTCAACCTCTGTCTTAAACTTATACCATTCTGCCTCCAACCATTCTTTTTGTTTCTTTGGTGTCAGTCCCTCCGGTACCTTAACCGTCTTCCGTTCCCGTCCTCTTTCCTGGTTGATCCCAGCTTCAGTTTCTACTGTGAGACGATAAGAGTTTTTTCCACGGTGTTCATAAGATGGCATGTTATACTCCTCCCTTCAAAATTATATAATCTCGTTTTGATCACCTCCTTTAAATAATTTCAAATTCAGAATGGCAAATCGTCGTCTGAGATTTCAACAACGTTAGAGTTAACCACTTTTGTCTCACGATTTGGTACAATTACCAATCTGGATGTACTTGTGTGATTGGGCAGCGAGTGACTTCCCTTTTCGTCCCAGGCAGGTAGAATCCCACTCTCATAATAAGTTGTTGAACAACCACAAATATGGCAGCATCTCGCATAGCCAGGGACAATTGTGCCGCATGGAACAGATTCATCTTCATAACTCGAGTCAATAAATTTATAACCTGTGCACCGATTGACTAGCATTAAACCACAAACGGGACAGTACTCACCTTTTGCATGTATATCTTCATTATTGCACCTCGGGCAGATTAATGCTTTTCCATTATTATCAAGAGAATATCCTTCGTATTTCATAATTCTGTACCCTCTTTTCAGGAGTTTTTTAGAACCGCATATTGGACAATACTTTGAGTTAGGTAATGAGAATTTACAATAACAGGAACCACAGATTTTCATGTTTAAAGTATCAAATATTATTGCTTTAAATTTTGTAATGAGTAAGTTTGATTGAAGGGATTTGTTTATCCAATCTTGCTGTAGTAGTTGAATACGTACTTTAGCGGCAATCGGCGTCAAGCCAAAAAAAGAGGAAACGTGGTTTTCTGAGATAGTGGGAAGCTGTTTTACCGCATACACTGGGGCTAATACATTTCTTGCGAAATGATTAGTTTCATTTTCTAAAATTTTATATTTATCAGCGGTAAGGCTATTTCTTGTTAATATAGTTTCATCGAAATCAATCAAATGATTTAATAATATGTGTCCAATTTCATGCATTAAAGTGAACCTGATTCTATTCCTGCTAAAAACAGTGTCGTTATATGCGATAGTATAGGTCTCGCTTTCCTCGTCAAAGGTAACATAAGCGTCATTGCTCTGGCACGCTTTTGCAACTGTTTGAATAGAGATGGAGTTTTCTCTAGCCAACTCTGAATAGGTAATAACTCCCCATTTATATTTATGTATTATTTCAAGTGGATCAATAGGGAACGATATTGTTTCAAGATGTTCCAATAGAGAATCAGCTATTTCAGAAGCATATTTGTAGCGCGGGTTCCTAGGGAAAATCATTGCTCTTTCGCCTCACGCCCTCTTTTTTTCATAGATTTAACAATTAAGGAAAGGGCATCTACAGACTCCGAGTCCAATTCTTGTATTTCTCTTGCTAAAGAACGCACCTTTTTATCCATCAAAGGAGGCTCATCAGACTTACCTTCAGCATCGGACGATAGGGAAGATGAATCGAGTAAAAAGTTCAGAGATACATTGAAAAAGTCTGAAATGACACGAACTGATTCCATCTTAGGGTCCGTGAGATTATTTTCCCAGCGAGAAACCATGCTCTTACTGAAAGAAGTGTTATATCTGTTGTTAATTTCCTTTACGAACTGGTCCAAACTCAATTTTCTGTCTGACCTTAGTTTTTTCAGTACATCTCCAAACATCACGTTCTCTCCCTTTTATATTACTTATATCTAATATTATAAATTATTCGTTCCTATAATGCAACAAGAGGATAATAAATTGTTCCTTAAACGGAATAAAATTTAGTTGACAGGAAAGAATAGGTAGTTTATTCTGAGTTTGTTCCTAATTTGGAACGAAAGGAGGTCCCAATATGGCTGGAATGTCACCCAACGCTAACAGAAGAAGGGAACCGTACACCAAGATTAAAATTTTCCTCTATGAGAACAGTATTCAACAAACCGAAATTGGAATTGCCATTGGAAAGACCGCTAGTGCAATTAATCAAAAGTTAAATGGTACTGGCGGTGATTTTTCATTAGGAGAAGCAAGGGTTTTGAGCCGGGAATTTGGAATACCTAGGGAGTTTTTTTTTGACTTGTCCGTTCCTAAAAAGGAACAAAATGAGGAGGAGGTACTTTGAGCGATCAACACAACGCTTTGGATGAGTTACGCCAGCAAGTTGCTGAAATCGTTGCCGTCACCGTTGACCAAAAGCGTTTAACCGTTTCAGAAGCAGCTCGTTATCTGGGCATGTCAGAGGACACAGTGCGGACATTAGCTCGCGAAAAAAAGATCCCACATTACCGCAGCGGCAAGGAAGGCTCCAAGAATGCCCGTATTCTCTTCCGCTTCCAGACATTGGACAAGTGGATTGAACAGCAAGAGAGAGCGAATTGCAAGGGTTGGGAGTAAAACTGAAGGGAGAGGAATCATGACGAAACTAATCCTAAATACAGAATGCAATCTGTATACAATGAGTGGCAAAGCTTATTGCAGTAGCAAACAAGTGGCAGAAGAATTCGAAAAAGAACACTACAACGTAATTCGTGATATTGAGAATCTGGATGAGCCCTCAACTTTGAGGGGTCCTTTTACAAGAGTGAACAAGGGAAAAAGATTCCGCAGGTTATGATGACTAAAGATGGGTTCACGTTCCTGGTCTTTGGATATCGAGGGAAAAAGGCTTCTCGCTTTAAAGAGGCTTACATTCATCGCTTTAATCAGATGGAGTTCTTCATCACCTCACTGCTTACTGCCAAGATGGAGCATCCGGCGTTCACGGCGGCAATCGTAGATGCCCATGAAGAGCCGAAGCACTACCACTTCTCGAACGAGGCTGACATGATCAATCGAATTGTGTTGGGCATGAGTGCCAAACAATTTCGTGAAGTAAATGGTATTGCTAAGGGAGAATCCGTGAGGCCGTATCTGTCGTCATATCAAATCAAGGCCGTGGAAGAGCTGCAGCGGATTGATATCGGACTACTGCTTGCCATACCAGAGTATGAGGACCGCAAACAGGCTCTCACAAAATACTATGAGCGCCAGAAACTCAAGAAAATCGCTTAAATCCATCATAACTACATCATAGGGTTTTATACCTAACAATGTACAAAAAAATGGGTACTGGTCGTATATATTAAATGCGGGTCAGAATGATGGGCGTGGAGCAGTTGCCTTTATTAGGCGTTTGCTTTAGACCTTCCGATCCAGAAGGTCCGAATTCTAACCTCTCGATTCAGAAGGTTAGAAGTAGAGAAAGGAGGAACGCAATGAATGAACTGGTAAAGGTCAAGGGAAGTGATGTCTTCACGGATACGCTCATAATTGCAGAAGGGATTCAACGTAAACACGACTCAGTAACCAAGTTAATCAAGCGCTACAAAAACGACTTCGAGGAATTAGGAAAGGTCGGACTGACAGTCCGGGCTTCAGGTAGTGGTCAGAAACAAAACGTGTATGAATTGAACGAGACTCAAGCGGTTTTCATATTGACCCTTATGGATAACTCCTTGATGGTCAGGAAGTTCAAAAAGGAGCTAAGTAGGCAGTTTGTTACATTGAGGCATTTGTTGCTTGAACGCCAGTCCAGCGAATGGCTCCAAACTCGCAAGCACGGGAAATTAGTCCGGAGACAAGAAACGGATGTAATCGCAGAACTGATTGTATATGCAAAGAAGCAGGGCAGCAAGAACGCCGACATGCTCTATATGAATTATTCCAAACTGGTAAACAGCCTGGTGGACATAAAAGCTGGGCAACGCGAACTGGCTACAGAGAAAGTCCTTTCAGTAATAGCACTTATTGAGGATTTGATTTTAAACACTGTTCAGGAAGAAATGTCTGCTGGAGTCTATTACAAGGAGATTTATCAACATTGCAAAGCGAAGGCAACCAGCATGATGCAATATGTGTATCTTCCTGCAGAACGAATACTGATTGCATAGAAAGGGATGGAACCGTTTTGACCCTTGAACATCTTGCACGTATCTGGTTCCACCAACCGGCACAGCACGCTATTATCGTCCGTAACTTTAAAAAACAATCAAAAGGAGCGAAATGAATATGCCTAAAGTTACTTACAAAAGCATTAGCCCTGCGGAAGCATTGTTTCTGTTCAGAATGATGGAAGAATCTAAGTCGTTTGCCATAATGGAGTTTCATATTACCGACCCTGGTGAGCCTCAGCCCTATGATTTTTCCGAATCACTTTTTTCCACCCCATACGGCGCTGTTCGTACAGAGGTTGTAGATGAAACAATCGTTGTTTATGTGGGGGAAATGGAGATCGGATTTGATATCTCAGAGGTTACATTTTCAAGACACATATCCGATTTCCGGATTGAAGTGTGGGCTTCTACTGAACTCTATACTGCGACTTTTGAAAGCGGGGATATGGAGGATGAATACCTTGATAAAGCCCGCGCCTACGAGATTACCGAAGACGTACCATATCCAGAATACTCCGGCATTCTTCTAGAAGTAGATGAGCATGAAGCTGCGTTGATTCGTTTCCTCAGAACACTTGATTTTGATGATCTCATGGATGCTACCGACGGAATTCGAAGAGAGGCAGATGCAACGCGAATGAAAGGAATCCGTGCTGAACGTAAACGTACAGGCAGTGCTCTTAACGTAAAAGGATTTATGGATCGCGCGGAAAGGCTTAAGAAATTAGAAGTAGTCCTAGGTTGGGCGAATAAAGATTATCGTTCCATGGTTGATCCAGACGGAGAGGATAAAGCCCATGAGTAATACCGTACAACCAGTAAGGTCAAATAATGCCCACATGTTAGATTTGTCGCTTCTTTCCCAAATTAAAGCGGACCTCATTTACGCGGTTTTTCAACTTGAGACAGAGAACTTTGCTACAGGTCAAGAAGTTATTGGAGATATAAAGAGTACTATTGCGAAGTGTATTGAACTTGAGGAATCAATGCAAGAAGGAATGTTTTCTGTTTGTGAAAAGCAAAATCGTCCTAACACGGATACTTTGGCGAGTACGCGTTAAGACGACTAAATTAAATTCATATAGGAGCTTCTTGGCGTCATTATACAGGTATCGTTCTGTTTGCGTCAAGTAGCTCCCATAAACTAGGAGCGTGTATTCATGATTAAATTCATTCGAAAACTGTTTTTTAGTCTGCCATCCACTGAAAAACGTCGCCAAGAACGCCGTGTAAAATCCTATGAATTCATTTTAGAACAACAAATACGGGTACTTCGTACCGATCTGGATATAGCAGAATCAAAACTCAGAGATCTTCAGAACAACAAAAATGATATGTTTGCCCACCTCTGTCATGTATCGTCCTTGCAGAGTCGATTCATCGAGGCTTGCAGCCTTGAATATCAGTATGCGGAATTCGCGACAGCTGAGCGTGCTACTAAGGATGGTGAAGGCGTATGAACACCACTTCTCATTTTCACAACCAGCCTATTACATCTGTAAATTGGCTTAAGTCTACCTTTCGTGACGTGCTCCGCTTTGGAGGTGTGAGTGCACTCCTGGCATCTCTACAAGAAGAAGTGAACCGCCGTGACCTAGAAAATCGGGAACGTGTCTGGAATCTCCTGTTGCCTGTAGCACGAGCAGTAATTTGGGAAGAGTATGTACGTTATGGAGAGACACTGGAAGTTGGCTACGATTTGATTCGAAGTGAGACAGGCGAACTTTCTCCTTACATTTGGACAACCGTGACAAGCCAGCCAGGAGCATCAGCTGAGTTCTATGTGAATCCACAGCAAAACGTTTATTTTGGCTGGGATCGGGAGGCACGCTATGTCGAAAACTCCAATTGATATTCGCCCAGTAATTCAAGACCTATGGGGAGGACGTCAACCAAATTCAAATTTTGAGGGGCTTTATCATCATTTGGAATTTGATTGGTCAATTTTTGACACTGACTTTGACTCCTTTATTGAAAAGCTTCGCGTACTTCATGAGTTCATTGCCCCAGCTGCTGTGACGAATGTATTTTCACAGTTAATCTATCGTGTTCTTGAAGGTAAAGAAGCACAAGCGGATTTTTTTGCGGGCTGTGTTTGGAGAAGTATCAAATCTATCAGAACCTAAGTAGGTGGAAGCATGGCACGACCAAAGAAGGAGGGCATGGAGTACTTCCCTCATGACACAGATGCAGTGAATGACGAGAAAATAGAGGCCATGCGCGCCTTATTTGGTAATGACGGCTACGCCTTCTATTTTATCCTTCTGGAACGTATTTATCGAAGCGGAAAAGGTGAACTAGATGTTTCCAGCTTTACGGTTCGAACTGCCCTAATTAAGAAACTCGGAATAGATCAGGACAAATTTAGTCCCATGCTCGATGCAGCATTTGAAATTGGTTTATTTGACCAAGTGATATACGAAACGCGCCAGTGCATAACAAGTTCAGGTGTGAAGAAACGACACAATGAAGTGGAAAGCATGCGAAGTAAGTGGCGAAAAAAGAAGTCTTCGAGTGATGAAAAAGAGGTTATCCAAGAAGAAAATAACCCAATTGGCGGTATTCTCTCAGGGGAAAACGACGAACAACAAGGGTTTTCCCCTGAGAAAGGTACACAAAGGAAAGTAAAGGAAAGTAAAGGAAATAAAATTAATAAAAACATATGTGGTGATCCGCCTACGGCAGAATCACACGGCGATGGATTTCACGCTGATTTTGAACGCTTTTGGGATGTGTTCCCCAAGGCAAGGCGTAGAGATAAAGCCAAAGCGTTTGAAACCTGGAAGAAGAAGGTTAGAGCCTCAGAACGTGAGGAACTGATTCGATGCACGAAGTTTTACGCGAAAGACACTAATGCGATTGGTAAGGACGGGTCATTTGCAAAAATGCCTACATCCTACTTGAACGCCGGAACATATAAAGATTATCAGCAGGGAGGAATCGACAATGGAGAGTCTGGGCGATATCATGGCGGCCAAGCTAGAGGAAATAAAGAAAAAGAGAGCGAATTTGCCTACCTTGACGACAACGAGTCATTTGACGGGTTCGAGTTTAATCCAGAAAACCTATGAATGCGAGATTTGTAAGGATGAAGAATGGATATTGATTCAGGAATTTGAGGAAGTGGACGGAAAAACAACCAAGACGAAGGATTACGCGCGGCAATGCGATTGTGTATTCAAAAAGCGGGTAAAGCGGCTCATGTCGTCTAGCAAGATTACCACTGAATTCCAGCAGAAGACTTTCGCGAATTTTGTTCAAAAGGGGCGGCCTGTAGTAGTCATGCAGGCATTCAAAAAAGCCTATGACTACGTAATGGCGTTCATAGAAATCAGAAAAACACGGCGTAACAGCATAGCTCTCTTGGGTCGTCCAGGCTGCGGTAAGACACACTTACTGATGGCTGTAGCGAATAGCCTTCTGGAAATGGGCACAGAGGTTGTTTACTTCCCATGGGTTGAGGGCTTTAACGAGATTAAAGACAACTTTGACAAAATGGAAGAGCGGATTAATAGACTGAAACGCTGCGAAGTCCTCTATATCGATGATATGTTCAAAGGCCGCGGTAAGCCGACTGAGTTCCAGCTCGAGCAGCTTTTTGGAATTATCAATTATCGTTACCTGGAGAATTTGCCTATCATGATCAGCTCTGAAAGAAGCGTTCAAGAGATCCTGGACATTGACGAAGGCACTGGCAGCCGGATCATTGAAATGTGTAAAGACTATAGGGTTACGCTAAATGGTGGTCCTGAGTTGAATTACCGGCTGCTATGAGTGGTCCCATAGAGTATAACCCCTACTTAGGGTACAAGGACGACGTAATCCTGAAGAACATGAAGCTGGTTCACTCCATAGCTAATCGGTATAGAAAACGGTGCACTCCGACGATTAGTTATGAGGATTTGGTGAGTGAGGGCGTTATAGGAATGATTAAGGCGTTCCACAAATATGACCCAACGGCATTCGATGGGAAAGTCACAAGGTTTTCTACCTTTGCCGTTCCTACAATTCAGGGGGAGATCCTACGTTTCCTTAGGGAAAGAGTGAGCATGGTTAAAACACCAAGGGCGTTGTTAGAAACTGCTTCGAAGATTAGGTGGAAGGGGTTGTATGACTGTTCACCTGAAGAAATTGCAGAAACACTGGAGATTTCGCCTGAATTGGTAGTTACAACACTGGATTACATGAGCAGCGCTAATGTTATCTATTTGGATCAACCATTGAACTCAGATGGAGAGTCTGAAATCACTGGTTTTGATCAGATGGGCGATACAGATGATTTGTCCGGTATTTCGATTCAAGAATTTATGTCGTTCCTAAAGCCAAGAGAACAAAAGGTTCTTTTACTTCGAAGTGAGGGGAAATTACAGAGTGAAATCGCTGAAATTATCGGCAAGTCGCAAGTGGAAGTAAGCCGAATACTGGAACGCATCAAACCACGGCTTTTAAAATATATGACCAATCCAGAAAGTGAGGAATTTATGATGAAAAGTGAAGCGAACACACGAAAGCTTAATGCTGATGAGGCGAAGAAATACAACGTACGTTCCGTACTGGACAAAATTGAATGGTTTACAACAGAAATATCTTTCGACCTTCCTAGCGTTAGCCTGAACTCGTTAGGGATGAATATCAACCGTCCAGGGGCGGAGATGATGAAACTTACCGTAGGCGATTATATCCAAGTAGGATACAATTCCGAACTGAAGCGGTTGGTGTTTCGGAAGGCTGAGCTGGGTATCAAGTTAAATAAGACCACCGGTAAAACTGGAGCTGTGGCCACCAACAATAAGCGTGTAGGAAAGTGGCTGGACAGTAAGAAGGCCTCACGGCAGCGCTACGCCCTTCAATTCGACGAAACGGCACAGGTACATTTTATCCAACTCGAAGCAGCCGGACATGCAGTAGGTACTGCCTGATGGGGATCACAGCAAAAGCAGCCAATCAACAAATTGCGGATACGATAGCCTCAGTATTCAGTGCTTTTGAGCAAGCAGAGGCAGAAGTCCAATACCGGGATGATGAATGCGACGACTTAAAACACCTCTTTGAGTTTTTGCCTGACGATCATCCCGAACGGTGCGGTCTAGTTGACAGATTCACAGAGAACCGCCGTAAACGACGTATTGCAAAGGAAGATGTAGAGCAACTAAAGCCCTTGGTGGATATGCTGCGCCATAATAAAAGCTTTAACAAAGATTTAAGTCAGGCTCTTCAAACGATCAATACAGCGCTAACCTTCCAAGCTAAACGTTATTACCGCCTGAAGGTGCTAACTGAGTTCGGAGAAGTGCTTGAGCATCGACCTACAAGCAAGAAAGTGTCCAATGTGACCCATACCACAATCTGGCGAGGTCGGCGGGTACGTAATGGTATTAATCTATGATCGGATCTATTGTAATGATTGTGGTAATGATGACCATCGCAATTGCGGCTGAGTGGGAAGATGGTGAAGGAGTATGACACAATTTGCTTTGGAGCATCCATATGTAACTGGATTTTTGATATTAGTATTTCTTTGCGTAACAGGCGATGTACTTATAGCTTTTGCCAATCGTAAGCCTGGTAACAAAGAGCAATGAACAGGAAAATCAACAGGAATTATTCTATATATTATTCTGGGGAGTAGGAGTATCCCTCCTCTCCCAAAGGATATGAGCGTAGTGGATAGCGAAGGAAGGTGTACGTTTCTCATGCGTAAAATCATCTGCAAATTGCTAGGACATAAGATCGTCAATAAGAGAGGTGTTTGGCACAGCTATTGTCTACGATGTGGTAAAGACAAAGTTTGGGGAATGGATTGACGTATATAGTCAGGAGGATAAACGAAATGAAAGATGCCACGGTAACGATCGATTATGAAAGTTTCCAAGTTATCAAGACTAAAGCAGATAGGTATGAAAAGCTAGCAAGCGCAAATGAAGAAGCTGAATCAAAGGAACGTTCGTTTATTGACCAATTATGTACCTGCATTGAAAAGGCGAACGAATGCCGGACAGCAGAGCAAAAGCAGTATTATGTCGCACTAGGAATACGAGCTATTTGCGAACACTATGAGTACGACCTAATGGCGGAGTATGGAGAATTGGATGCAGGGCAAGCGTATTGAACAGTACGAAAATTATGGACAATAGACATAACGAAACCCCTGCAATCCTTGGCGGGCACGCAGGGGTCTTCTATAAAGGATATTCCTCTCACTATATTACCATATAAAGGGGAATGAGGGGAATGGCAGTGGCAGAATGGGAAATGGTTGAATTGTTCCCGGTGGCGTCAGAGACGGAGATTGCGAGAACCAAAACCCTTTTGGAAGATTATCGTAAGATGCGGCTTCTGATGGATGATTTCGAGAATCACACAGAGGATATGCAGCAGGTGGCTATTGACGGCGAGGCGGCACGAAGAATAGATCAGGATGAATTGCATGCTGATAAGGTAGCTAACGCCGTTGTTTTGGCTGAAAAGCAGCTTTCGAACTATAATGCCTACCTATACCGACATAACGCTCTCCTACGAGCGCACAGCCTCATTATAGATGATGAAACAAAGCAGGTGATAAATTATCGCTACCTTCAAGGATATACGATGAAGGAAACATGTTTGTTCTTTAAAAGGGGAGTAGGTGACAGTACCATTAAGCGAAAGGCTAAAGAAGGTGTTATCTCCATAGCCAACAGTCTAAGGACGCTCTGCTTCTTCGATAATGACGTTACTAAATTTTGACCCTTTCATGACCCGAATGTGACCTTAATGTGACCCTAAGATGAACCCCACGTGACCTTTTTTCCGTGTTATATTGATAGCGTAGTAATTTAGCAAGAAGCCGTATCGCTCCCGGCTACAGGAGCCTATAACTGATGTGGTGGCGGAAGAGAGACGCAGACGTTAGAGCGAGTCGGGATTGCGTTGCAGAGAGCTTGCATTAAGACGCGGACGATGCAGACAGTAGCTGGCCCCGTGTAAGGGAGAGAGGCCCTTACCCACATCGAATCATTAAAGGGTATGCCGACAATGTCCTCCGGGCGTTAGAGCGGCATACCTTTTTCATATTTCCAAGCGTTTATGAATTTGGTGGTAAGATCTATGAACTTTACAGAGGCGATAAGGCTTTCAAAGAAGTATGCTGAGTGCCCAAAGTGTGGAAATGGAAATATTGGAGCAGGTGAAGGAACGGTCAACATTGATGAGAACTCATTTGAACGCACCTGCAAGTGTGGCTGGAGCAAAACGATAAAGGACAATCCGAATCCGTAGCACTTTACATTTTGCGTGTAAAGCAATTTGCCTAATTAGTGCGAATCTGTAAAGTGATCTTCCTGTATATGGAATATCGGTTGCGAAAATCTCGTAATTTTAGTGAGATAGTTGCAAAGACCATTCGTCAAGAAGGGAATGCTCCTGTGGTGTCGAATAAAGTCATATCACATCGAAGGAGGGAACTTATGATTGGAAGGGACCCTATACTAGATAAGAAGTTGAGCTGGCTTAAAAGGCAAAAGGAGATACCGATGATTCCCCTTTCAGGTGTAGGTGTTGTCACTGTACAAGGTAGGGATATTCTTTATTTACAGTATGAGGACAATGGTGCTTTGATGGCTGTGACCGAAGTAGAGGACTTTTACTTAATCCCAGCACATCAATATGAGAAAAAATAGGTTCAAGGAAAATTTGCCTTACCCAGGGTCGCTGAAAAGCGGCTCTTTTTGCGTTCAAATACAAGGTTGAGAGGATGATGAAATTGACTAAATATCGTAAAA
This sequence comes from Paenibacillus sp. FSL H7-0735, assembly GCF_038008505.1. Lineage (NCBI taxonomy): Bacteria > Bacillati > Bacillota > Bacilli > Caryophanales > Paenibacillaceae > Paenibacillus > Paenibacillus sp. FSL H7-0735. Next base: position 1,225,869 of record NZ_JBBOZH010000001.1, read on the forward strand.
AGCCCGTGGTTATTGATGCGTTTAAATGGACTGGCGGTCCTGATCAGACTGAAGATCCTCAGTGGATTATCGAACGTATCAAAATGGGACAGGTCAGTTTTGCAAATGGACTTATGTACATTAAAACGCTCGAAGGCATCATGGAAGCCAAACCAGGGGATTACATCATTCGTGGTGTGAAGGGTGAGATTTATCCGTGCAAGCCGGATATTTTTGAAGCAACGTATGAATCGGTCGCTAAATGAGGCTCTTTATTAAAATCTGGCTAAACAGCGGCATATTTATTCTAGGCAAAAAAAGCAGCCCGTGGATCAGACGGACTGCGGCGAGATTAGAATCTTGGAAGATTCAATAGGTTGTCACTAGTGGTTGAGTTGCCTTTAGTACGAATATAAGCTGCTCGTCCACTCGGATGAACGCTTTCAACGATTGCTTTGGAACCGCCAGAAGTTGTGTAATAATATTCAAATTTTGAATCGATATAACTCACAACTTGAGCGACAGTTTCAACGACTCCGCTGGAAAGCTTTACTTCTTTAATGTGTTCTGAAGAAGTAGGAGTAGCAACGGAAAGACGAATATGTGTAATTTGATAAGACATAGGGCTTTTCACCTCCTTCTAAACACCTATACGGTATATTTTGGAAATAGTTTCGGCGAAAATGACTATAGGGAGGTGACGGAATTATGAACACTGGAGAATGGGTTTGTGGAGTATATAAAGGGCAGAAGTACAAGGGATTTCTACTAGCAGATAACGGGGATCATAAACTGATACAATCAACTGTCCCAGCCCACTTTGGTATCATAAACGTGCCAGAAGCAGATGTATGGCCACATGAAGAAATCGTGATTTGGATGGATGATATCCCCACTTTGATTGAAGCATCCTTAGCTTGGCGGGATAAAGAATGGTTTATGAAGTGGACTGATGAGTTATCTCAGTGGCGTCCAGTTATTGAAATAGAAAAGTTAAATCTGAGCTGCCAATAGGTGGCTTTTTTATGTGAAAACAAATTAATTAATTCATGTGAGGTGGTGGTATGAATGAAGTACAACCGATCCGAGACATGGCCGTCATAATTCAGATTCAAAATTATCTGAAGGTGACCAGCTTCCGAAATTACATTTTCTTCTCAATGGGGATTCACAGTGGGCTGCGCGTCTCTGACCTCTTGCAGCTCAAGGCCGGAGCAGTCAGGGATCAGGCACACATTAATTATGTAGCTGAGAAGACCAAAAACCGTAAAAAGAAGAAACGTAAACGAAAAAAGTTCATTATTCATCCGGAGATTTACCGGGATCTAATGCTTTATGTCGATGAAATGGAGGACGAGGATTATTTGTTCCCCAGTAGACAGCGAAAGAAGACCACAGGCGCCACAAAACAGCCGATCCATAGGATAACCGCCTATAAAATGATCAGTGGAGTAGCAGCCCGATTTGGGCTTACAGACATCGGTGTCCATTCTCTACGAAAGACCTGGGGCTATCATTTGTACAAGGACAATCCCATGAATCTAGCGTTACTAATGGACATGTTTGGTCATGAGGATATAACTACTACTTTACGGTATATAGGCATCACTCAAGACTCTATGGACGAGGCAATTAGGCGTTTGAGTTATACACAATATGGCTAATGTTGCACTCAAAAAGGGAATAGAAGAAAAGATTGATAAATCAGTATTCCTTAATAATCATGAGTGCAACAGAATTAGAGTTATGTTTCTCTCTAGTTACAATTATTAGGAGAAAAAGGAACTAGAAATCGGTGATTTTTGGTGCTTGGAAAATGGAAAGAAATTAGATGTATGTCTAATTTAGAATCATTCTAAGAAAACCAACTCAATTATTTATGCAGAGTCGCTGAATACAATGCATAAACGATGAATAAACACTTTTACGAGGCAATAATTTTGGGAAATAATCGAAATCTGAAATTTCCTAAAAACCTTGTAGTAGCGCGGTTTTTCATGCTTTTGCATAAATGATGTATAGATGCATGTTGCAGTATAGAGGAAAAAACACTGTTATATCAGGGTTTTCTGCGTGGCTGTAGAAAAGTACATCTGCACAAAATGCCGGATTTTATACATATGTCCGTGCATAAACGCTGTATAAACTCTGTCGGGGGTGAGGGTGATGATTTAATGGCAAGAGAAAGAAGCCCGGATCGCAAGAAGGCGCTGACCTTGTGGTTTGAAAGTGGAAGAACAATGAAGCCGGGGGAAATAGCCGAGAAGCTGGGTGTCAGCGCTGGTATGGTCCGCAAATGGAAGAGTATAGACCGATGGGACGAGTTGTCAGAGCCGCGCCCAGGCGCTCCGAGAGGGAACCGCAATGCAGTGGGGAATAAAGGTGGTCCCGGCGGTCCTGTAGGCAATGACAAGGCTGTGACACATGGTTTATTCCGCAAGTTTCTGCCAGATGATGAGGAAACGCGGGAAATTTACGATTCGACAGCCGAGCTTTCTACGTTGGATATGCTATGGGTAGGTATTCGCATTCAGTTTACCAATATTATTCACTCTCTAAAGGTTCAGCATGTCACTGGCAAGGATGAAATGATCAAAGAACTGAAAAAACAGAAATTTGAGGTTCACAGCAAGGGTCGCGGCGAGAAGAAGGAACTGATCCCTGTTCTGGTTGAGGAGGAATTTGAATTCCAGTTTGCTTGGGACCGCTCCGCTACTGCTCTGAAATCCTGGGCGGTAGCATGGACATCTTTGACCCGCTCCATTAAGGAATATGAAGACACGTTGCGTTTAACTCCTCCAGAAGAGGTTAGTGAAGAACAACGGTTACGGATGGCTGAGTTGAAGGATAAGGTCGCTCTCTTGCAACAGCAAGTACTTGATAAGCAGAATGGCATAAAGGACACAGTGCAGATTGTGGATGATATTGGAGATGGCTCAAATGCAGCAGATTAAGTTATCAGAGATTGTCACGCCACAGTTTAAGTCCTTCTGGCAGGCGTCCAATTCCCACCGTTATCTAAGGCATGTCTTGAAGGGTGGTCGCGGATCTGCCAAGTCAACGCATATCGGGCTGAAGGTCGTCAAGGATGTGATGAAGTATCCGGTAACTGCGCTGGTCATCCGTAAAGTTGCCCGAACCCTGGAGGAATCGGTGTTTGAGCAACTCAAAGAGGCTATCGAGATCCTTGGCGTCTCAGCTTATTGGCGGGTCCTTAAATCGCCGCTCCAGCTAATCTACTTACCTCGAGGGAATAAGATCATCTTCCGGGGTGCGGACGATCCGCTGAAGCTCAAATCCATCAAGGTCAGTAAATTTCCAATTGCGATCATGTGGATTGAGGAGCTGGCAGAATTTAAAACTGAAGAAGAGGTTACGACCATCGAAAACTCCGTGTTACGCGCGGAGCTACCGGATGGTCTTTTTTACGCCTTTTATTATAGCTACAACCCGCCGAAGCGCAAGCAGAATTGGACCAACAAGAAATACGAGTCCCAATTCAGGCAGGCTAACACCTATGTTCACCATTCCACATACCTGGATAACCCGCATTTGTCCAAGGCTTTTCTGGAGGAGGCCGAAGAAGCCAAGTCCAAGGGGAAGATCGACAAAGACGGGCTGTCGTTGCGGTACAAGTGGGAATATCTTGGAGAAGCGATTGGGAGTGGTGTTGTGCCTTTCGATAATTTGGTGTTCAGGGAAATTACAGATGATGAGATCAAATCATTTGACAACATTCGGCAGGGCATTGACTGGGGCTACGGCGTGGATCCGGTGTCCTTTGGCCGCTGGCATTATGATAAGACGCGCCGCCGGCTGTACGCCCTGGATGAGCGCTTTGGGGTGAAGATCAGTAACCGGGAGCTGGCCGAGTGGATCAACGCACGGAATTATCACGATGTAGTGACAACGGCGGACAACGCCGAGCCAAAATCCATCGATGAAATGAAAACCTACGGGATTCGCATTCGGGGAGCCAAGAAGGGACCGGGTAGCGTGGAATACGGTGAGAAATGGCTGGATGATCTGAAAGAGATCGTGATTGATTCGAAGCGGACACCGCATACAGCCAAAGAGTTCGAAGATATTGATTATCAAACCGACGCTGATGGCAATCCACGCGCCAAGCTGGAGGAGAAGGACAATCACAGTATCGACCAATGCCGCTATGCCTTAGAAAGTGATATGGATCGCTCGGGTGTATCGTTCAAAAAATAACAGGGAAGGAGGTAAAAGGACATGGAAACCCTACAGCAGATTCTTGAGAATTTGGATGCTAATGCGCCCATGACGCTGGAGGAAATCATCCAAGCTGAGGTTAGTGCTTGGGAACGATCCGATGAGCGGAAACAGATGCTGATCGGCAAGCGATATTACAGGATTAAGAATGACATTCTGGAGCAACGCCGAAAAACGATAGATGCAGAAGGGCGGATGGTGGCTGCTGACAATCTGGCGGATAACCGTATTCCTCACGGATTTGTAAGGAAGCTGGTGGACCAGAAAATAGGCTATCTGTTATCCAAGCCATTTCTACCGAAGACGAAAAAGCTAGAATATCAATCAGAGCTGGATCTATTCTTCAACGATGACTTTAAAATGTTGTTTAAGAATACGGGCAAAGATGCTGTTAACTGTGGCAAGGCCTGGCTTCATCCGTATTACACGGACACGGGCGAACTTACCTTTATGAGAATGAACCCAGAGGAGTGCCTACCGATCTGGAAGGATGCTGCACATACTGAATTGGCTGCCTTCATCCGTGTATATGAGATTGAGGGATATGTGGCTAAGAAAAAGCAGACGGTCAAGCGAATCGAATGGTGGGATCTGGACGGCGTTCAGATATTTGAAGAGGAAGCGGGTAAGCTGAAGCAGCTGGAGAAGCGGAATCATCTTTCTGTGGTCGAGGGTACAGGAGAAAAGCCTCTGAACTGGGAGCGGGTACCCTTTATCTGCTTCAAATACAATTCTGAGGAGCAGCCGCTGATTGAGTTGATCAAGAAGCAGGTCGATGATTATGACAAGCAAAAATCCGCCAACAGTAACAACCTGGAGGACCTGCCGAACAGTATCTACGTGGTCAAGAACTACAGCGGCCAGGGTGGCGGCGAGTTCCGCGAGAACATTTCCCGCTTCCGCGTGGCATTCGTGGACGGCGATGGGGGTGTAGATACGATAAGCCTGGATCTGGATACTGAGGCGTACTCAAACCATATGGAGATGACCCGCAAAGACATATTTGAGTTTGGGCGCGGGGTAGACACCCAATCAGACAAGTTTTCCAGCGCTCCCTCTGGGGTAGCCCTTCGTTCTTTGTATCAGGACTTGGATCTGGATTGTAATGATATCGAGAACGAGTTTCAAGCGGGGCTTAAGCAACTGATTTGGTTCATCGACATCCACCTGGCAGCTGTAAAAGGTAACGATTACTCTGAGGAGATAGTGACATTTATCTTCAACCGAGATATGCCGATTAACGAGTCTGAGGCGATCACCGACGCGAGTAATAGTATGGGTGTTATCTCCAAGGAAACCATCGTGGCTAATCATCCATGGGTGACAAATACCAAGGAGGAACTGGCGCGGATCGAAGCCGAGGAGCAGGCTGAACTGAAAAAAATGGATGATTACGGTCTACCAGGAGATTCGGAAGGTACCAGCAAGGGTAAGCCGGAAGAGGATGATGACGAATGAAGTCAGCAGCCTACTGGTCAAAGCGAATGGAGCAGTTGAATGAATCTCTGCTTAATAAGGGAGTACCATTCACAAAGGCAATGAATAAGGAATATCGCAAGGCTCAAATATCTATCCAGACGGACGTTAACAATTTCTATCAGCGGTTCGCGGATAATAACGGGATCGTTAGCCTATCCGCTGCTAAGCAAGTTCTCAAAGCAGGCGAGCTGAAGGAATTCAGGTGGAGCGTCGAGGATTACATCGCCCGCGGCAAAGAGAACGCCATCGATCAGCGATGGATGAAGGAACTAGAGAATGCCAGCATAAGAGTACGTGTGACCCGCTTAGAATCCATTCAATTGCAGATGAAACAGCAAATAGAGCAATTGTCAGCGAAGCGTCTGTCAGGCACAACAGAGCTATTAGGTAACGTCTACAAGGATGGTTACTATCGAAGTATTTTTGAACTTGAAAGGGGTATCGGTATTGGAGCCTCATTCGCTAAGATCGATAAGCGGCAGCTTGAAGCCATTCTATCTGCACCTTGGGCTCCAGATGGCAGCAATTTCAGTTCTCGGATATGGACTGATCGTGTACGGCTGAATGGAGAACTACGGAACATCTTTACTCAAGGGCTTATCCGTGGGGATACATCAAAACAAATGGTTCAGCAGCTACAGGATCGGCTGGGAGTCTCCCGCAAGAACGCCGAGAGATTGATACTGACGGAATCGGCCTACTTCGCTGGTCAGGCCAGTCTTGCCGGGTTCAAGGAATTGGGGGTAGAACAATACCGCTATACTGCTACACTGGATAAGCGGACTTCGATTACCTGTCGGGACCTTGACGGCAAAGTATTTGATATCTCAGATGCTCAGCCAGGTGTTAACTTTCCACCTATGCATGTATACTGTCGGTCCACAACCATTCCGCACTATGACGATAACATAAAAGAGCGGGTGGCTCGGGATGATGAGGGCAAGACATACAAGGTGCCGGAAGATATCAATTACAACGACTGGGCTGAGAAATACGCCCCGGAAGCCGCTGAACCGGTTATCGTAGAGACTCCGGCTAAGAAGGCGCCGGAAACGCCATTACCTACTATTGAGATCCCGGGTGTGCCGACAAAGGATATTACAATTCCTGAGAAAAGCATCTATACCCTGGAACCAGAGAAATGGTATGATGAAACCGGAAAGACTGCACCACCGCTGATTAATCTCAGTAAGATGGATCTACCGAAGCTGCAGCCAGACATTCCGCGTAAACTAGGTAATATTGATCTGTCTAAACCTGATATCGTCCGCAACTATGTAAAGGATGCTGAGAAAGCTATTAGGAACGCACCAGAAGAACATGCTGTTATTCTCACAGAAAAAGGCGAAGCGCTCCACATTAAGGGAGATAAGGCAGCTGTCAATATTACAAAATTCAAGCCCGAACAGCTCAAGGATAGTATTGTCACCCATAATCACCCTTCAAACGGCGAGGATCCTGGCGGGTCGTTCAGTCGAGAAGATGTTCACATGTTCTTTTCAAAAGAACTGAAACAACTGCGGGCGGTTGATCAGGCGAATTTATTTATATTAAGTAAATCCCGAGATATCGAACTAAGCCAGAATGATATAAATCTACTGCTAGATAGAGCAGAGGATCTGTATCTCAGTAGACTTACGATTGAAGACGCGATGAATGGTTACGATGACAAGCATTTGACCATGGAGCAGCTGGTATTGCTGATCGAGGGTCTACAATATGGAAGGGAGTGACGATCTTGCGAACGGAAGAAGAGAATAGAGCGGCTATCGCTGAACTTTTTGCCCCGCAGTGTGATAAGCTGGGCGAACGATTTGACGCTTTGGTGGACGAGATCAGCGCTGTAAGATTTGAGTATCTTCAGAAGCGGGACAAGCTGCCGAAGTATCCTATAGGTGTTCTTGATGCTAATTCGGTTGAAGAGCGGCGATTGAGTCGCGAAGAAGGATTGAAATGGGTATTAATCAAACAAAAATATGGTATATGAAGCACTCTCCAATATGCGAGGGTGCTTTTATATTGCCGTCTTTTTGGTATTGCAGACGTTAAAGAACAAGACATCACCGGACGCGACCGGGATAACAAGCGAAGATGAAACGGAGGAATCGTTAATGAATAAAGAGCAATTTGTTTCACTGGGATTACCGGATGATCTGGCTGATAAGGCCGCCACCGCTTCTGCTGATGAATTGAAGGGGTTTGTACCAAAAGCCCGCTTTGATGAAGTCAACGACGCGAAGAAGCAGGCTGAACAAGATCGTGACAAAGCCTCAGGTCAACTTGAAGAGGTGAAGAAGGCTGCCGGTGATAACCAGGCGTTGAAGGATCAGATCACGAAGCTGCAAGACGAGAACAAGACAGCCAAGACGGATTATGAGGCCAAAGTGAAGGACCTGCAGCTGACCACGGCACTCAAGCTGGCGCTGGCTGGTGAGGCACATGATCCGGATATCGTTGCAGGACTTTTGGACAAAACAAAGATCGAGTTGGACGATAACGGCGCGGTAAAAGGCGGGCTGGACGACCAAGTGAAGGCCTTGCGCGAGAGCAAGGGCTTTTTGTTTGCCGAAAAACAGGAGAACAAGGGACCGACCTTTAAGGGCTTCAAGTCGCCTGATGGTAAGGATCAGTCCAAAGGCGGCGGTGAGACCAGTGTTGCCGCAGACTTTGCCAAGGCGGCCAATGATGCTGGTAAAGCGCCGGCTGCTGCAAATAACCCATGGGGGTTAAATCAGAGAGGAGATTAACAAATGCCATACGTAAAAGGTAAGACAACGGTCAGTGAAATTAATTTTTTGGCCAGCTCACATGTTATCGCTCACACCTATCAAATAAGCGATGTGGGCGTAACGGCTAATGCACAAGGACGTAAGGTTGTCCCCGCTGGCACAGTATATCCAGCTAACGATAACACGGCGATCGGTATCACCTATACTGACACCGACGTTACAGAAGGACCACAACCTGGTTCAGTTATTATCGAGGCTTGGATCCTGAAAGAGCGCTTGCCCGTAGCTCCAATCGCTGAAGCTGAAACAGCGCTGGCAGCAAATTCAAAAATTAAATTTAAGCAATCCATAGGAGGTTAAGACAATGCCGAGCGTATTTGAACTATTCACACAACCGGAAATTCTAAATTACTTGGAGAATCGGCAATATCCTGCTCTTCTTGGTGAGACTCTGTTCCCCGAGGTTAAACGCGAATCTCTCGAATTTGACATGATCAAGGGCGGAAGTCGTCTCCCTGTCGCTGCTAGTGTACACGGCTTTGACACGGAAGCTGAAATCGGCAGCCGTGAAGGTAGCAAAGAAGCTCTGGAGTTGGCGCTCATTAAGCGTAAGCTGCAGATGAAAGAAAAGGATATCATTGCGCTGGAGAATCCTCGAACAGCCCAAGAGCAGCAATATCTGATGAGCCGGGTTTACAACGATATTGACGTACTGGTCAATGGCGTCCGGGCAGAGGTAGAACGTTTCCGTATGTCAGCTCTGGCCAATGGTACGATCCCTATCAATGAAAATGGCTTAAGTCTAGTTATTGATTATCACGTTCCGAATGAACATAAAGAAATCCTGTCAGGAACATCTCTTTGGAGTGATCCGGATAGCGATCCGATTGGTGACTTGGAACGGTGGGCAGACGCACTTGACGAGAAGCCGGCTCGTGCGCTGACATCATCCACACTGCTTAGTGCGCTGCTTCGGCATAAGAATATCATCGGCGCCCTTTATGGCAACAATTCGCTGCGCGTACCGACTCGTGCCGATCTGAATGCCTTCCTGACACAACATGAGCTGCCAACCATTGCGGTGAATGATAACAAGTATCGTAGACAAAATGCCGACGGTACCTACACGACATATCGCTACTTCCCGCAGAACAAGATCGTTCTGTTTGGTGCCGATACGCTGGGTGAAACGATTTACGGACCGACCGCTGAGGAAATTCGCTTGGCGCGTGATCCGCAGATCGATATCACGAAAGTAGGGCAGGTTTTGGCCATGGTTTATGAGGAAGGCAAGGACCCTGTAGCAACCTGGACTAAGGCGGTCGCTACAGCGCTACCTAGCTTTCCGGAAGCCGATAATGTGTTCCAAGCGACTGTAATTTAATCACTGGGCGGTTCGCCGCCCTTAAGGAGGAATTAGCGTGAAAGTAGAAGTCAAGGAGATTCCGATTCGGCATAATGGCCAGCTCTACCAACAGGGAGAGTCCTTCAGTGTGGCCGAGAAGGAATTCCCCCGGTTGGAACAGTACGTCGCCTTCCTAGAAGATGAAGCGCCCGTAGTGGTATCGGTTGCTGAAATGAAGCTGCCAGAGCTGAAGGCTCATGCAAAAGAGCATGGTATTGACCTGGGCGAAGCATCTAAGCGTGAGGATGTGCTTGCCATGATCCTGAAAGCAGGTGAAGCCGATGGAGGAGCATCTTAAATATTTTTTTAAGCTCAAGCAGCTGTTAGGGATTCCGATAGAGACTACAACAAAGGATTTCCAACTGACCTTTGCGCTAGAATCCATCATTCAGGCCATTAAGACCTTTTGTAACATCGCATCGATTCCGCGGGAACTGGATACTGTGGTGTTACAAATCGCGGAGGACTATTACCGTGCAAAATATTCAACAGAGTTTGAACTGGCTGCGCCAGCGGTTACGAGTATCAAACGCGGTGATGTGACCACGGCATTTGGATCAGCCAAAGCCATTGTTACTGTAGGATCTGGAGCGGCATTTATCCGGAACTATGAAGCTCAGTTAATCGCTTTTCGTAGGATGAGGTGGTAATCATGGGATTTGGCTATGTAGAGCTGGAACGAGCAGCTATTGAGAGCACTTATGAAGGCCTAGCTACAGTCTATGAGATGCAGGATGTTAAAGATCCTGTAACCCGAAAGACGCAACAGCAGCTGGTTAAAGTACTGGAAGCTGAGCCGTGTGCACTCTCTCAATCTTCCTTGCCTACGGCAACTCAAACGGTGACAGCGGATCAGGTCAATTATGATGCTAAGCTGTTTATCTCTCCTGATGTAACTGTCAAGCCGGGGAGTCGAATTACAGTTCGACAAAACGGCATGGAGTTCAAAGGAGAGCAGGCCGGGCAGCCGTTCCGGTATGCGACCCATCAGGAGATCAAGCTGCGGGAAGTAAAGAACGCATGAGCGGTCTCGGTAAGTTCGATTTCAGCGATGTGAAGAAGCTGCAGAAGAACCTACAGCGGATGCAGAAGGAGTTTCCGGATTTCTTGGAGGATTGTATCCGGGAGCTGGCCGGGCGACTGTTGGCAAAGACCATAGCACGGACTCCGGTAAAATCCGGTGATCTGCGCCGTGGCTGGCAAATTGGTGATGTGGTTCTGCTCCCAGGAGGCGGTGTACACGTTGAGATTGTCAACAATGTGGAATATGCCCTATATGTGGAGTACGGTCATGTTACCAGACTGCGAACCGGTTGGGTTAACGGTAAATTCATGCTGACGCTATCCAAGCAGGAACTTAAGAGAGAGTTACCAGGGATCATGGAGCGGAAGCTGAAAAAATATATGGAGAAGCATATGGGGCGGTGAATATGCAGGATATTAAAAACGCACTCATAAAAAAACTATCGTTATTTACTCCGGAGTATCCGGTTTATGACGAAGCAGTGGAGCAGGGCATGCAGCAGCCGTGCTTTTTTGTGCTGTTATTGGAAAGTAGTCAGGTCCGAGGGGTTAACCGGCGCTATCAGCGTTTCAATCCCTTTGACGTTCATTACTTCCCGCAACAGGAATCAGCGGCTCCCCGAGAAGAATGCGAGCTAATATCTGAACAATTGTATTCCGAGTTGGAATATGTAACTGGGCATGATGGGCTTTACCGGGGAACAGGTATGAGGCATGAAATAGTGGATGGAGTATTGCATTTCTTCGTTGAGTACAATGTTCACCTGATCCGGGATAAAGCACCGGATATTAAAATGCAGACTATGAAGCAAGGAGGCGGTATTAAGTGAGTGAGAAAAGCATTAAGGCAGCTGAGACACCGATTGAGGGGTCATTTACCAAGGAGCAGTTCTTAGCCTCTGCTAAGTATTCATATCAAGACAAAGACGTCCTATCGGCGCTGTTGGAGCCAGAAAAACTGTATACAGCTTTTGAGGCGCAACAAGTGATCGATGATTTTAAGAACAAGGAGGTTGAATAGATTATGGCCGGTGGAACATGGACCACTCAAAATAAAGTAAGACCCGGTGTATATGTTAACGTGGAAACGTCTGGCGGGGCATTGGGTACGGTTGGCAGCAGGGGAATAACCTCTTTAGCGCTAACTCTCCCATGGGGAGCGGCTAAGGTCATCACACCGATTATAGCTGGTGAGGATACATTCAAAACGCTTGGCTATGACATTACAGCCCCAGAGCTGTTGTTGGTGCGTGAGGCGCTTAAGAGAGCTCGGACAGTGTTGCTGTACAAACTCAATGACGGAACAAAGTCAACGGTCACAGTTGGGACCTTGGTAGCTACAGCAAGATATGGTGGCATTCGAGGTAATGCGCTGAAGGTTGTCGTACAAACCAACATTGATGATAGTAGCAAGTTTGATGTAAAAACACTGCTGGATAACGCAGTAGTGGACACGCAGGTAGTCGCTAATATTGCGGGGCTTATCCCGAATGACTGGATTATATGGAGTGGGACCGGCACACTAACAGCAAATGCAGGAGCTCCTTTGATTGGCGGAGCAAATGGCACTGTGACTAATGCGGATCATACTGCATATCTAGCTGCACTAGAGCTGTACGATTTCCAGACAGTGGCACTGACATCCACGGACAATGCACTCAAAGCAGTCTATGCTGCCTTTGTACGGCGCTTGAGAGAGTCAGAGGGTAAAAAGGTACAGGCAGCACTTGAGAACTACCCTGTAGCCGATTTCGAAGGTGTAATTAGCGTCAAGAATGGCGTGGTTCTCTCAGATGGGACCATACTTACAGCAGCGCAGGCCACTGCTTGGGTAGGCGGTGCTTCGGCAGCAGCTGAGATGAACGAGTCTTTGACTTATTCGGCATATGACGATGCTGTAGATGTGGCACCAAGGTATACGAGCACACAAATTGAGGCAGCGTTAAATGCTGGGGAATTTGTTTTTACCCCTTCCGTTAATCGAGCTGTGATAGAACAGGATATTAATACTTTCCTCTCTTACACTCCAAAGAAAGGGAAACAACTTCAAAAAAACCGTGTGCTCCGTGTGCTGGATGGTATTGCGAATGATCTGAAGCGTATCTTTGAATCATTTTACATCGGTAAGGTATCAAATAATGTTGATGGCCGAGCTCTGTTTCGCAAAGAGGCTGTGATCTATCTGGATAACCTACAGAGTATTGATGCCATTGAAAACTTTGATGCCCAGACGGATATCACGGTACTTCCTGGTATTGACTCAGATGCCATCTACGTGGAAGCCAATATTCAACCAGTAGATAGTATCGAAAAAGTATATATGAAAGTGCAGGTGAAGTAAGATGGCATTCTTAAAGGCTAGTGATACAATCTCCGGACAGGAGGGCCGGGCTTACGCCACGATTAACGGCCAAGTCGAGGATATGTTTTATATCAAAACGTTGGAAGCTTCCGTGGAGAAGGAAAAGGCAGATGTGAAGACCCTCGGCCGCAGGGGCACCCAGCACAAAGCTATCGGGTGGAATGGTACGGGCAGTATGACGATCTACTATGTGACCAGCCGTTTCCGTCAGCTCATGCTGGACTACATGACTACAGGGAAAGATACAAACTTCGATATCACCATTACGAATGAGGATCCTAACTCTAGCATTGGTTTACAGACCATTACGCTACTCGGTGTCAATCTGGACAGCGTTGTTATGGCCTCACTGGATACAGAGTCGGATGCGCTTGAAGAAGATATTGATTTCACCTTTGAAGGCATTGATATGGGCCAGGCTTTTAACGCACCAACATCAAACTAAAATATAGGAGGCATATATACAATGAGTGAATTTTCAGCATTTTTCGCACAGGCAGCAGCGGTAGAGGCAACAGAGGACTTTATAGTTTCAAAGCGTTTCAAGGATAAGGATGGGAAGGCGATCCCGTGGAAACTGGCGAGCATCACAGAGGACGCTAACCTAGAGCTTAGGAAGGCGTCCACCAAGAAGGTAAAGGGTCGCAACGGTATGTATACGCCTGAGTTTGATTCTAATGACTATCTGGCCAAGATGGTAGGGGCATCGGTTGTGTATCCGAATCTCAAGGATGCGGAGCTTCAGAAATCTTATGGTGTGCGGGGAGCTGAGGCTCTGATCCGCAAGATGCTTCTTCCTGGTGAGTTTACCGTTCTAGTTGAGCGTGTACAGGCGCTTAATGGCTATGATCAGGATCTGAATGAATTGGTGGACGAAGTAAAAAACTAATTAACGAGGGCGATGGTGAGGCGAACTTTGCTTACTACGCCCTCCATGAACTGCATATCCTGCCGCATGTACTGATGAGCATGAGTCCCCGGGAACGGGCGGGGATTTACGCAATGATATCCGTTCGGATCGATAAGGAAAAAAACAAAAAATAATAGACCCATCAGTTCCCCTTTGGTATATTGTTAGTAAATATTACCTGTGGAGGTTGCAATGAAAAAAGTTTGGAGCGGGTTGTTTATCGTCTGTCTAGTGCTAGTCTTTGCGGGATGTTCGTCTTCTAAAGAGGATGATAATTTAACTATGGACAAGTTTATCGAAGCCTTTAATAACTCTGGGGAAGATATAAATCACGATGTCGATTCTGGAGTAGAAAAAGGAATTAAAAAAGAGAAAAAACCTAAGTATGAGATGATTGATGCAAAAGACGGAGTTATTTTTAATATAGCTAACAACACTGTTAAGATATATGAATATGAATCAAATTCCAAGGCCAAAAAGGCTGTAGAGAAGTACGCTTCGATAATGGGAGACTGGCCAGTTAAGGGTAACTTTATGTTAGAAACTAACAACCAAAAAGCCAAAGAAATATTCAACAGCGTAAAATAATACAGGCAAAGGGCATCCCGTATTGGGGTGCCTTTTTCATGCCTTGAAAGGAGGACAATATGTCAACCCTTGAAGCTAGCATTAAGCTGTACGAAGACTTCACCAAACGATTAGCCGGTGTAAATAACGCTATGAATACAACCATTGCCATTATGGAGCGGCTTCGCTCTCAAATGCAGATGGCAGTGGGTCTGCAAATAAATGTTGGCAATGCGGTAGCAGAACTTCAGCGGATCAAGGAGTTGCTGGCTGCGCTCGGTCCGGGCAATGCTATTCAGCTCTCGGTAAATTCAGAGCAAGTGCTTCAGCAGCTTCGGACTGTTCGGCAACAAATCGGTTCGGAATTTGGCTCTGCTGTGCTCGAAGTTCGATTGGCAACCTCTGACTTCGCGGCCCAGCTGGCGACCATTCAATCCTCCTTACCTGCCGTACAACTAGCTTTGTCCTTGAATACCGCTGAGGCTTTGCGTGCGGCTTCCTTGCTGGGTGCACAGCTCAGAAGCCGGATTGGGACAATTTCTGCAGAGGTTAAGATGGAGTTGCCCGAGGCTGCGGCTGTAAGGTCTCAGTTGCAATCTTTGATCCACGGTATGGGTGGGAGTACCGCCGCAATCCGAATTCGCGTCAACCTGGATACCGCCCATGCGTTGCATCAGGCGACATTACTTCGTTCGCAGATTGAGGCGCGAATTGGCACTCTTACAGCTCGACTTAATTTGAGACTTCCAGCTACACTGGATACACTGCTACGGACGTTGATTACCACGGTGGAACGGCTTCGCCAAGTAGTCAACCGCATGCGGGGTGGTCGAGGCGGAGGCGGTGGAGGCGGTGACCGTAGAGCATCTGGAAGCGGAGGCGGGGGAGGCGGACTCGGCATTGGCGGTTTGGTCGGTGGGTATCTGGGTGTATCTGGTATTAAAGCCCTTGGAGAAGCGACAATAGGCGGGGCCATGGAACAGCAAAAAATGATGGACATGTTCGTTGCGCGAACAGGAGATGCTGAGATCGGCACTGCGATGTTCGAGAAGTTTAAAGCAGATGCCTTGAAAACGGGACAGGATGTCAACAAGTCACTGCAAAGCACGCTTTCATTCTTCTCCGCAACCCAAAACACGGATCAGTTGTCCAAGCTAAATAATTTCGCTCAGCGGATGAATGCATTTGACTCCGCTGGAAACGGAATTGAGGGTGCAGCCTTTGCCCTAAAAGAGGCTATGAGCGGGGACATTGTGTCATTAGCTGAGCGTTTTAATATGTCGAAGTCAGATATCCGTGATCTGAAGATTGATGAGCTAGGGAAGGCCGGAGACATGGATGGCTTCATTAAGGCTTTCGATAAGCTGCTTGAGAAACAAAAAATGGGTCAAGCAGCCTTTGATCAGATGATGGCCAGTCCGGCGAAGCAAATGGAGACACTGGGCAATAATGTACGTTCCATGTTCGCTGATGCAGGCGGCGCAGCCATGCAATCCCTAACCCCATTGATTACTCAACTAAACGCTGCCTTTCAAGCGGGTAAATTTCAGCCCTTCTTTGATGCGCTGAGTTTGGGACTGGATAACGTGGTCCAAGGCGTCATGAAATTACTGGAATGGATTACTAGTGTTTATAATTTCTTTTCGGAGAATTGGTCATGGATCGAGCCTATCATTTCCGGGGTAGGTGCAGCTGTGATGGCCTTGTATGCGGCACTGAAACTGGTGGCTATCGGTCAGGCAATTGTCAACGCTGTGATGAACGCCAACCCATTTGTACTTGTCGCTACATTGATTATCGGCCTCATCGTGTACTTTTACCGGTTATGGCAAACAAATGATCAATTTGCCGCAGCGATGATGCGGGCCTGGAATGCGATTCTCGGCTTTTTTGACCAAATACCGTTATTCTTTATGCGTGTGGGGTACGGGATTGCTGATGCTTTCGGCTATGCAAAAGTAAAATCTCTTGAACTAATGGAGGATTTAGCGAATGGAGCTATTGACCGTATCAATAGCTTGATTAAAAAGCTTAAAGAAATACCCGGTGTTACTTTAGATTTAATTGAACACGTCGAATTTGCAGCAGGTGAAGCAGCCAAGCAAGAAGCAGCCCGTCAAGCTCGAGACGCTACCTTAGCTGCAAAAGAATCGGCTATCGCTGCCAAAGCGGCGGATCGTGAAGCTAACGTAGAGAAGTTTATGAAGGAGCGTGAAGACAAGCGAGCTGCCGCAGAGAAGAAGGCTAAGGAAGAAGAGAACGCCGCCAAAGCAGGTGCAGGTAAAGATTACAACTTCGACGACTGGAATAAACGTGCTGATGCTGCCCGGACGCCTTCCGCAGGTACTGACAAGAAAGGTAAAGTTGCAAAAGTCGATAAGGTTGGTAAAGTGGAAAAGCCAATCGACATATCCAAAGAGGACCTGAAGATTATGCGAGATGTGGCGGAGATGAAGAACATTCAAAACTTTGTGACGCTGACGCCTACAGTCCAGGTGAAGACGGGTCCAGTGACCAATTCAGCGAATTTGGATTCCATTGTTAGTAAAATTACGAAGAAGCTGAATGAGGAAATCGCATCGACGGCTAAGGGAGTCTATAACTAAGGGGAGGGATTGCTGTGTTGTTAAAAGATGGGGCAGACTTGAACAAAGCTTCAGACGAAATTGTCTATGTTTTGATCAGGCATGGCGTAATGTACTCTGAAGTTGAGCAAGTTCTCAGTGATGCGAAGGAGAAGACCTTTAACTCTATCATCCTTAAAGAATCGTTTGATGCCGCTTTCGAGGAAGGGGCCACATGGTCTCCGCAAGAAATTGACACATTAAGAGAAGTGGCTCAAATGAAAAATAATCAGTCCTTTATCACTTTGACGCCAACGATAAATATCAAGCCAGGAACCAACATGGATGAGATTGTTCGATCAATCACAGACAAACTGAATGAACAGCTTAAGCGTTCTTCTTCGTCAATCTACAAATGAAGGGAGGGATATTCATGCTAAAGGAAGGAGCTAACCTGAACACAGTCGAGGATGAAATCGTTCAACTGATGATCAGGCATGGCGTCATGTATTCAGAGGTGCAGCAAGTTCTTGATCATGCAAAAGAGAAAATATTTAATTCTGTCATCCTCAAAGAATCATTTGATGCTGCTTTCGAGGAAGGAAAGGCCTTCTAATGTAATTTTAGCATCTGGAGCAATTTTAAATTGCGTGCCAGACCTGCCAACCAATTTCAAAGGAAGGAGCCCTGTGACGAATCCGCGTTCATAAGCCTCAGAGAGGACCTGCTGGAAATCATCATCAGTAAGACTCGCTTTTTCCCGTGGGATGCCTTCTCTAAAATTAATGAGTACTCTTGTCAGAGCGTCGAGAAGATCGTCTGCCGATTTAAACATGAATTTACCTCCTTTTCCAAATATCTGGTATGTCCGAACAACTACCCATATTCGACAGATTGGAGGTTTTTCCCTTTTCAAGAAAGGAGGCGGTACCGTGGCCAATGGCTACAGCATCGAACTCAGTTTTAATAACCGCGCCATTTGGTTTGAGATACCCGTTCTTCCGGAAGAGATCGAAATCTCAGGTGAGGGAGACGGTGAGACATATTCCATCACAGACCTGGGACAAATCAATGTAATTAAGGCACCCGGACTTAAGACCATTCAATTTGAGAGCTTCTTTCCAGCCATCCAACCGGGTGGAACGGTACCCAGTTTTGTTTCCTCTGCGAATTGGGGGCAACCCGCTGACTATATCCAGCTCATAGAGGACTGGATGAACAAGAAGAAGCCCATACGGTTTATCTTTACCAGCCTAGGGCTCAAGATCAATCTGGCGATGAGCATTGAGGTTTTTAACTACAAAGAGGTTGCGGGTCGCCCAGGTGATTTCGAATATGAGTTAGAGTTGAAGGAGTATGTCTTTTACGCTGCTAAAAAGGTGACGTTGAAGACAAATACAACACCAGCTGGTACAACAACAACCACTACTAAGAAAGAGCCAGCGAAACGCGCAGATGAACGTACCAAGTCTAAAACAGTTACCATCAAATCCGGGGACACCTTGATGAAGATAGCAAAAAGAGAACTCGGTGACGGTAGCCGGTGGAAAGAGATTCAGAAGTTAAACGGCTTAACAGACGCGCAGCTGAAGACACTCAAAATCGGCTCTGTTCTGAAGCTACCGGGGTGATGATACATGGAATTATTGATCGATAATAAAAATGGCACTGTCTGGGATGTTTCCAGCATCGTTACTGATATATCTTGGAAGACGATCCGTATAGGTAAGGCGGCATCCTTAAAATTCACCCTTGTAGACCATGGCCCATGGCAAGATAAAAAATTCCAACTGAACAATGGTGATGTGGTTAGGTACACAGATGAGGGACATAAGGTTTTCTATGGATATATTTTCAGTGTTGAAACTGGTAAGACGGAAGAAATAAGCATCCTTGCTTATGATCAGATCCGGTATCTGATGAATAGCGGAACTTATGTATTTACGAAACAGACAGCAACTCAGGTAGTTCAAAAGATCGCTCAAGACATGCAGCTCAAGACCGGAACGCTGGAAGATACAAAATACATTATTCCTTCCCAGATCCGTGACGATAAAACGTTTATCGATATGATCTGCATGGCGTTAGATGAGACCCTGATTAACTACGGGACCAACTTCGTATTCTTTGACGATTTTGGGAGCTTGACGATACGTAATACTTCTAATATGCGCTTTCCTTTTGTGGTGGGTGATGATTCACTCATGACGGATTATTCTTACAGTCGCAACATTGACGATGAGACATACAATCAAATTGTATTGTACAGAGACAACAAGGAGACTGGTAAGCGGGAAACTTACGTTACCAAGGATAGCGCCAGCATTGCTAAGTGGGGATTGCTACAACTCTACGAGTCAGTAGATGAGAATCTGAATCAGGCTCAAATTACCGAGCAACTAACACAGCAACTGTTCATGAAGAATCGAGAGAAGCGGACGCTTAGTATAGAGGCCCTTGGAGATTACCGAATGCGTGCAGGATGCTACGTTAATTTATATATCAACGCAATGAACATAAATAAATTCTTCCTAGTCGATGAATGTACTCATAAGAAAGAAGGCGGAGTGCATACCATGGACTTAGAGCTAAGGTTGGTGTGATCATGATAGATGCGATAAAACGCGCTGCCACTGAAGCGGTGAATGCTGCTGGTCCAGTTCTGGTACAGCTAGGAATTGTAGAAAAAATTAATCCTCTTGTAGTGTTGGTCGATAATCGGCTTTCACTTATGGAGGATTTTTTAATTGTTCCGGAAACCTTATCTGAACAGAAAATAACAATAGGAATCCAAGAATACGTAATTCGTAAGCCGTTAGCTACCGGAGATAAACTTTTACTTATCCGCATGCAAGGTGGTCAACGCTACGTAATCATGGATAGGGTGGTGAGCGCTTGATACCACAGAGCGATAACGTGCTGCTGAATGAGGATATGGAGGATACACCCCAACCAAGTCTTACTTATAAATTAGACCTTGTAAATGGACGTATAGGATCCGTAGTAGTGGATGGATTGGATGCTGTAAAACAGGCAGTTATAAAAATACTCTCGACAATCCGATTTGAAAACTTGATTTACAGTGACAATTACGGTAGTGAGGCAGATGTTGGAGCGGTGCGGGGTCGGGCGGTGTTTGAAACCGAAGTGGAACGCTGGACTAGGGAAGCGTTACTTCAGGATGATCGTATCGTTTCCGTAACCAACTTTAGATTTAACTATGATGGCGATGCGGTGCTCGTCTTGTTTGACGTAGAGAGTGATTACGGAAACTATACAGACCGATTGGAGGTGAATGGCGGTGTATGAAGATCAAACGTTTGAAACGATCTTAGAACGGATGTTAGACCGGGTACCAGATGGGCTGGACAAGCGAGAAGGTAGCATTATTTATGATGCTATGGCTCCAGCAGCAATGGAATTAGCTCAGATGTATGTTGAGTTGGATATAAATACAAACCTGATCTTCGCAGACACAACGAGTGGTGATTACTTAGATCGGGCAGTAGCGTGGTCAGGTGTTACTCGAAAGGTGGCTACTAAAGCGCAATTAAGAGGGTTGTTTTACAATGCAGCCAATACTCTTTTAGATATTCCGGTAGGCAGTCGGTTTGCAATAGGCGATATCAACTACAAGGCAATAGAAAGGCTTTCTCTTGGTAACTACCGGATGGAATCAGAACCTGTGGGAGCTGCTGGAAATCAAACATTCGGGGCACTACTGCCAATTGATTTTATTAATAACCTAGCTCGGGCAGAACTGACAGAACTGCTTGTTGCCGGAGTTGACCGGGAAACGGATAAAGCGCTCTACGAGAGGTATCAGGAGCGGATAACCAAACCAGTCACCAGCGGTAACAGATACCAATATGAGCAATGGGCTCGGGAAATCAGCGGTGTTGGCCGGGCTAAGGCGTTTCCTCTATGGAATGGACCTGGTACCGTTAAGGTAGTGTTGCTAAACAATGATATGAGAAAACCATCGACAGCGATTGTAGAGGCTGTTCAGAATTTCATTGATCCGACAAAGGACGGGATGGGTGAAGGAGTAGCTCCGATCGGTGCAGTTGTTACGGTAGTTGGGGCTACTGAGTTTCCTATTAATATATCGGTGAGTGTAACTCTTGCAAGTGGAGCTACAACGGATCAAGTAAAAACGCAGTTGGAGACAGCGACTAGGAATTATCTGGCTACTCTTGCCTTTACTGACTCGTTAGTCCGTTATACCCGGATACAGAGTCTAATATTAGATATACCACCGGTGATTGATTATACAAATCTGAAAGTAAACAATCAAACAGTTAATATTCAGATACCAGATGATGCTGTAGCAGTGCTTGGGACGGTGACTGTAACATGAATGGGACTGACCGTTTAATAAATTATCTCCCGGCATATTATGCTGACATACTCGAAATGAACGAGCTGATGAACGGTGAAGGACCAGAGTTTGATCTCCTTGGCACACGGGTTGAAGAATTATTGAACCAAGCATTCCCGGAGTCGGCTACTTGGGCATTAGGGAGATACGAAGAGGAATTACAAATCGTAGTCGATACCAACAAACCTAGTGACCAACGGCGGTCTGTGATCATTTCAAAAATGCGCGGATTTGGTAAGGTATCCGGAGACATGATTAAGAATGTAGCACAGGCATATGACGGCGGCACAGTTGATGTGGCTGTATCTCCAGTTGAGTATAAGATCGTGATTACCTTTATTGATACATTGGGTGTGCCAATTAACATAGATGACCTTAAAAAAGCTTTAGAGGATATCAAACCGGCTCATATGATTTTGTCTTATGCCTACCGTTATTTGCTTATCAAAGAGGTGCATAAGATCATGACAATCAACCAATTGCAGCAGACGCTATTAAATAAATTTGCGGGAGGTGGGCCTGTTGTCCAGTAATACACCCAATTTGAATTTACTCAAAGTTAACCCAGTTACCGATGGTAATGATACTTTTAACATCGATACTATGCTCAATGATAACTGGGATAAAATAGACACAACAGTTGGTAATAAGGTAGATAAGGTATCCGGCAAGCAATTATCTACCAATGATTACACGACAGCGGAAAAGACAAAATTGTCTGGAGTAGCTACCGGAGCTAATAATTATACACATCCTACAGGAGATGGTAATCAACACGTACCAGCTACGGGTACTAGTAACAATGGCAAAGTACTTAAAGCTGGAACAACAGCCGGGAGCTTATCTTGGGGAAACGTTAACGGATCTGAAGTTGTAGAGGATGCTACACATCGTTTTGCAACGGATACTGAAAAGGTGACATGGAACGCCAAAGAAACAACAATAGGATCTCAAGCTAAAGCAGATGCAGCAGTGCTTCCGATTAATAACAGGCTAAATACTGAATCTCTCACCTCTATCAATTTAGCAGCGGGACAGCAAATTCTAAATGCCACCAAGAACGCTAGACTACAAGGATTAAAGGTACAGGGTAGGACGTTAATAGATTTACTTGGTGGGGCTGGGAGTGGAGAGAGTTTAACGAGTTTAAGCGTTGGTGGTACAGCGCCAACGTTATCTAATACCCAGAAGAGGGGAGGCGCAACATCCGTCAAGTTCGCCCCATCAGCTAACACTTCTTATTTAGTAAAGGACTTTACAGGATCTCTTGACGCAACGAAGTACTATGTACTTGCTGGATGGCTGTTTATAGAATCGTACACCACAGGCGCACCGAATCTTAGCCTTAGGGATGTAGGAACTGTAAACGGCAGGTATTCCGCGCCTGTTAACACCGCTCTCGTAGGGCAATGGCAATTTGTATACGCGAAGGTTCCGACAAATAACGAACTCGTGGGCTCGGGGTTCAGGGTACTGTTTGGAGCTACTGGTACAACTACTTGTGTTATCTATTGGGATGAAATTCGCCTATACGCGGTATCCACAGCAGATTACGCCGCCATAGGAACCACAATCACAGGCGAAGCTATTGACCGTCTCTTACCTTATGTACCTCCAGGTATTAATGGAGTAGATGGGTTATGGGTTAGACGGTATGGGAAGAATCTGCTGCCCGATCGGTCACAGTTTGTAATGAGAAACAACGTAACCGCACTAAATTGGGTTGGACCGGGAACGTTTGATCTAACTACAACAGCTGCCAACTCATTCACCACTGCGCTTATAGATGTATTACCAAACACAGTGTACACACTTAGTGTGGACGCTGACCCGAATATCAATATCGCAGTATATAACGCCAACGGAACGACTGCGCTTGCTACGTATGCCGCCACTGCCCGAACGTTTAATAGCGGAAGCAACACACAGGTTCAGATGTATTTTAGAAACACAGCGGCTGGTACTACTCGTTATAATAATGTCCAATTTGAAATCGGTAGCACAGCCACAACGTTTCAGCCCCGTGAAGATAGCCTTTTAGCCTTTAGCGGAGTAGAGTTACACGCTAACCCGAATGACGGCAGCGAACCGGATATACTGCGTGAGGTTAACGGACGGTATGAGGTAACGAGGTTATGGCGTGAGATGGTGCTGGATGGGTCGCTCCCTTGGACATTTCAAGATGGATTTACGGGATTCAAACGAGTATCAATTCTTAGAAGCTATTTCGGTAATATGATAGCAACTTCAGCGCTAATGGCAGGAGTAAAGCATAATGGGCAACCATTGACAAGCACTATAACCACCACGGGAGCACCCGATACTATTGGATCTGGTCCAAGTTATCTGAATCTATCTATTTCCTCCGCCGACTCTGGTTGGGGAGAATCCTATACACCAATTTCAGCAGAAATACAGGCATATTTTTACGGTTGGAAGATGTGTAATGCTGACACAGGTGCAGCGTATAACGGATCAGGGGCAAAAGGGTGGGGACGCATAACGGAACCTACCAATGTAGTTGGTCAAGGGGGATGGGCAGGATTAGTGACTACACTACCTACTGTGCCGGCAGGGGTAGACGGTGGAGGGCGCTTATACTCTCCTTATCAACTCCTATACCGTCTAGCATCTCCGATCACCGAAACAGTGCAAGAGGACGGTAGCCTATCACTAATTGAAGGAGATAACTTTATAGAGGTAGGTAGTGGGTATGTGTCACGAGAACGAGCTAATCCAGTTATGACAATAATAAGCAACTCTGCTTACTACCATTTTAACAATGCGGAACCTACCGTTTCTGCGAGCAAGTTTCGATATCCCGTGCAGAAAATACTCGGGATTTACGAAGCTAGTTCGCCAGCACGCGGTGTTGTCCTTAAAAACGAGTCTGCAGCATTTGGCCTGCAAGATGCCCATATTGAAGGGATCAATTATAATCTGAGCGCACCATATAGCGCCTCATATATCAAACTGGATAAATCCCCAGTGCCAGTAGTTACGGGCTTCTACGCAGCCACTGAGAAGGGACAGTTGCATGATTTAACAGATGCAGTGACGGAGATAGGTTCAGCTGTCAGCGTGTTGGCTGCTAAGAAAGCGGAAAAGGATGCAGGTCCATGGATTACTCCCTCCACACTCCTTAATGGATTTACGGGAAATCAACTGTCCTATCGTAAGAACGGTAATTATGTAGAATTTAAAGGTTTTGCTTTTTACAACGTTATCGATGCACCGGGTGGGACGATTATTATGAATTTACCTGCGGGCTTTCGACCATTAAGTTTTGTTAATCTTCCTACAACATCTTGGGGGGATACTGGGGCATTATCACCCTCAGCCATCGGGGTATATGTAGGTATAGACGGTATTGTACAGTTATCAGTACCGAGTAAACGCAACGTACTTTTTGATGGTTTGCGGTTTCCACTAGATTAAGGGAGGGATAACATGAGCAAAGCAGTACCTAAAGTAGACCTTAACGGTCTGTATATAGAGGACGTAATACAGGACGACTCCATTACTGGGGTTGTCCCTATTTATGCCCAGCCAGAGCCAGAAGAAGCGCCTGAGCTGCTGGAAGACGAAGAGATCAAAGATGAACTGGACGTACCAGAAGAACCAGAACAGCCAAGAGAGATCATCGGTTATCTCGTAAGCATTCCGTTGCCCACCGGGTTGTATCATCCGCGTTTCGATCTGTTAGCATGGGATGCATATCAGGACGTTGTACTAGAGGCCCAAAGCGATTATGCCGACGAGCTACACGATTGGCGGGAGCAATGGGCGGAGGGAGAGGGACAAGGTCCTGAGCCAGTTTACACACCTCCAATACAACCAGATAACCTATGGGTCGAGGGCTTAACACCAGAAGAGATTGCGGAGTTGACGAAGCCCGGAGAACTCTCTGAAATTGAGATGTTAAAAAAAGAAAATATGCTCTTAAAGGCCCAGAATAACGCAATAACTGAACGTGCGGATTTTATTGAGGATATCATTGCTGAGATGGCAATGCAGATATACCAATGATTGCTTTGCTGTATTGGATCATGTCAAAGAGGAAAGGGGGTGACATCATGATGGCTATGTTTTTCGCACAGCGTGTAATCTTAGGTAAGACCAAATATGTCGAGGTTCCATCTACTTTGAGACCGGGAGTTAAAGAAATTCTGGTTGATAGCGGACTTGAATTCCTTACAGAAGAAGAATAAATAAAGTCGGCGCCCATTGAGGCGTTTTTATTTTGCCCTCGGATCTCCGGGGGCTATTTATATAAGGGGGGGAAGGTAGTGGAGATTACAACGATCACAGCATTAGTAGCAGCAGTAAGCGGTGTTGTATTAGGGTGGGTAACCAGAACATCTGCTTTTAAAAAAGATGTGGCGCAAGAGGCTGGCAGCGGAGCAGTGTTACGTACAGATGTCGAGTACATCAAACGTGGTGTGGACGATATTCGAGCTGATGTCAGACAGCAGGGTCAACGGACGGATGCACTCTCTGAGCGAGTAACACGAGTTGAAGAATCTACCAAGCAAGCCCATAAGCGCTTGGACAAAATCGAAGAATAGAGAGGATGAATTAATATGGAATGGAATGCAGTTATGGAGTTTATTAATCCTGAATTAATGGTTGTTGTCGTAGTTTGTTGGATTATCGGTTATTGGTTAAAACAAACGCCAAAAGTACCGGACTGGAGCATTGTGTATATTGTTACGCTGGTCGCCATTGTATTTGCTGTACTGATGTTAGGGTTTGTAATTACAAGCTTTATACAAGGTATCCTATGTGGGGCTGTAGCTGTATACGGAAACCAGCTTATTAAGCAGGCTAAGAAAAGCGGTGATCAATAATGATTTATCGTAAGGATCATGTACCATTAAAAACAGCCTGTAATCGTCGTCCTTCGCTTACAATGGTAGCGACAACAATAACTATCCATAACACAGGTAATCCATCCAGTACAGCTGCTAATGAGCGCTCATGGCTAACTAATCCCTCTAACGATCGGCAAGCATCATTTCATATAGTGGTTGATAGTAAAGAAGCAGTGGAGTGTATCCCACTAACGGAAAACGCATGGCACTCGGGTGACGGTAGTGGAATTAAATCCGGTAATCGTACAAGCATAGGCATTGAGATCTGCGAGAGTGGCGATTATGCAAAGGCTTTAGATAATGCTGCTGAACTGGTTGCATCGATGCTCAAAGAGCGTGGGTGGGGCATAGATCGGCTTCGGCGGCACTTTGACTGGAGTGGTAAGATTTGTCCTCGTTTGATGTATGATGGTGGGAAGTGGACGGGGTGGACAGCGTTCAAGAATTTGGTTGATTACAAGCTTAAGTTAGGAGTTGCAGTTGTGAATAAAGATGTAAAGGTGACAGTTAACGTGAACGGAAAAAAGGTAGCTGACGGTGTGCTTGATAACGGCACTACCTATACACCAGCTCGGGCAGTAGCAGAGGCGCTAGGAGCTACAGTTGTATATGACGCAAAAACAAAGACTGTTGATATCACGAATTAAATGCTCAAACACTTGAGGTTATGCCCATTGGCTTCGGCTGGTGGGCTTTTTTTAATTGATATAGAGGAATTGACAATTATCTGTCGAAATTTCAATGAAATATGAGATATCATGAAATGGGGTTGAAAACTATTAATTACATATGGAGCGCCGTTATTTCTTCATTCACCGCTATAGCAGTTGTTTTTCTCACAACAAAAGCAAATGAGCGAATATCAAAAAAAAGACTAGAAGAAGAAAGAAAAGAAAGATATGTATTAAGGCTGCTTTCAGTTAGAGAGGAATCTTATAATAAAATCTACAGGTCCTTAATTGATTTACAAAACTATTTAGCTCCGTTTATTAATCCAGGCAATGAATTCTTAGAATATAAAGATATGGATGAATTTGCACCATTGAGTCAGTTCGAGCAGTTATCAGCTATAGCAAGAACGCAGGAAATTTGGCTGCACAAAGAGTCAAACATAAAAATTAATCAATTATTAACTTATCTTAATCAACTAAACCATGAAGCTCTAGAAATAGCTGTTACGAAAATGATTGAATCAGAAGGCGAAAAAATTGATAATGGCATAGATATACAAGAGTCTGCTAAGCTCTATATCGGTGAAGCTTTGAGTAATATCGAAGAATTAAAAGATCACATTAGAAAAGTATCTGGTGGCGAATCTTTAGATAAATATGTTGATGGAGTTACTTCATGGACAAAATAATAAGATGCTAAAGGTACCTGGTGTTTGTCCATTCTGAAATTATTATTCCAATTACTTATTACATAGCAACATGCCCTGTCAACTATGATAGGGGTATATAATACATAGGAGTGATCGTGTTGAGCAATATATACAAAGTCTTAAACACTGACTCTGAATTTCTAACGGCTGCTTTGTCACAGTCTCAAGTAGATATACTTGAACGTCGTGGTGATTTGGCTGGCTGTACAATTGATTGTTGTAGTCCAGTTCAAAAGTGGAGTCCTGTTAGTGTTAAGGTTGCTGATGCTTATTACCTGAGAAGTGAATTTGAATTTAGGATGGTTTTGGCATAAGCGCGAATATCAAATCCCTCGTTAATCTTAATTGATCTATGAGGGATTTGTTGGTGTTCGTGAAGTTCATCCAAAAAACGAGATAATGTTACAGTTAAGGTGTGATGTGTTATAAAATCAAAGGAAGAAAAAGTACTAGGTGTAGCAAAAAAATAAAAGCGATCAGTTAGTAGATCCTACGTATCCTTTATTATTATGTCTATCATTTGTTGCATAGCTGTCTTTGCTTCTGGAATAGGAAATACAGGGAACACGTGATTCATTTGGGGATACTCAAAATAGTTGATGCTTACTTTTTCTTTTTCGGCTAATCCCTTAAATTTTCGAGCATCGGGAAGGAATAATTCATGAGTACCTATAAATAAGGAGATTTTGCCTAAGCCTTGTATAGGTCCATTCATCGGACTTAATAAATAATTACTTTTTACTGCTTCCCCGGCATAAATTTTACCGACCTCGATCAAAAGTTTCGCATCAAGCATAGGTTCTTTGCTCTCCATTGTTGCTACATCCGGATGATTGAGTGTGATGTCTAGCCATGGGGAAAGGAGTATAATGTTGCCTGGTTGCGAAATATCATTTTCCAATAAGAATTGTGCTAGAGCAAGTGCAAAGCCACCACCTGCTGAATCACCCATCAGCACAATATTCTCTGGTTGAACCTTGGTTAATAAGTATTCATAGATAGGAAGAACCTGCTCAAAGGCTTCTTTGTAATTATGATTTGGGGCTTTAGGATACACAGGTACATATATTGTTCCATTCACCTTTTGGGATAATTTATATAAAAAACGCCAATGCCATGATAGTGGTTGTTCGATATATCCTCCGCCGTGTAGATACAAAATTACTCTTGTATGTGGTTCTGAGGTTGATTCCAAAATATATGTGTCTAATGAATAGGTATTATCTTTCAGTATATGATATTTTTGTTGAAGCTTAGCTGGTATTACATAAGGGGTTTGATTAGCTATTCTTTTTTGTTCTATATAATAGGCTGTGTTGATCTTCTTTTTATTTAGTAATAATAAACGTTCGACAAGGAAACTTTGCCAACTTCTCATCCTGATGACCTCCAATAACGATAACATGCATAAATGTTCTGCTATATATTCATAATACCAACTCATCATGATAAAATATATTTAAATATAATTAAGGTTCCTAAATATATATTTAAGGATGAGATTGATGAATATCACGCAATTACAGTATTTGATTTCAGCTGCTAATTATGGGACTTTTACTAAGGCTGCTAGTGTGCATCATTTGACAGTACCTACGATTAGTCAATCGGTACGGCAGCTAGAAGATGAATTGGATACAGTTATCTTTCATCGTACAAAGAAAGGAATCACCCCAACGAAAGAAGGACAGTTAATCCTCCAACATTCTGTATCCATTCTTAAAAGTGTGGAGATAATGAAGCGGGAGCTATCACTTCTTAAAGAAGAATCATCAGAAAATATTATCATTTCCACCATACCAGGAATGGTTCCACAGGTTGTTCAAACTACCATTGAGTTTGCTAAAAGATATCCTTTACTGAATGTTCAAATGTTAGAGGGTGATACAGAGACAGTACAAAGTCACGTGAATGAAGGATATGCAAGTATGGGTTTGGTTTCTTACAGTTCTGAGCAACAAAAGGATGCTTCTTTTGATTGGATGCCTTTAATACAAGGTAAGGCTGTACTGATCGTGAACAAGAATTCCTCATTACGGTTTTTGAACGCTGTAACTGCTGAGGATTTAAGAAATGAAGTGTTTGTCCTATATAGAGATGAATATATTGAATCAATTGCTCATAATTTGATATCTGCACATCCTACTAATCGAGTTGCGCTATCTACCAATAATATGGATGCCTTATATCAAATGGTTGTCAAAGGAGATACCATTACGATAGGACCTGATTTTATCATTCACTCTTTACCTTCAAGTTATCAAAAACAGATTGTAACTGTTCCGTTGAAACACTACAATTCCGAGCCAGTAGTTTTAGGGCGGATTACTAGAAAACAAGAACGCGATACGAGGATGGCTGAGGAGTTCACAGCCCGTTTAATAGAGTTATTTATGGGAGCTCAAAGTAGTCTTGAAGATGAGAACAAATAGAAACACGCTGTTGGCTTTGGTTGGTAGTCTTTTGCGTTCTGGAAAATCTCGTTACCTGTGATATAGAGTGCATATACATAATGTTCCAAATCATTTATATTAAGGTTATATGGTTTGGAAGTACTGGCATTGTAATTTGGAAGAATCTTGCCAATGTCGGCGAGGGTCTTAAATTGATGGGGGTTGCTGGTTGACAAAAATTATAATTTTCATGGTTATTATTGTTATCATTACTGCTGCTTTTGTATTCAAAGTTTTATCAACAAAGAAGAGTTACCCTCCCCAAAGTAGAGTAATTGATCCACTTAAGATTACGATCCAGGACATAGACCGAATGGAAGACGGAACTGACTTTGAAGAATATCTGTATCGTTTATTTTTAGCATTGGGGTACATTGATGCATATAAAACACAGGGGAGTCGTGATTTCGGTTCTGATTTAGTTTTTACTGATCGTGAAGGATATCGAAATGTTGTTCAGGCCAAAAGGTATTCGAATCCGGTAGGATTAGGAGCTGTTCAAGAGGTTTATGGTTCGATGAGATATTACCGAGCTAAGAAGTCCATGGTGATATCCTCAAATCAATATACATCAGCATGTGAAGAACTTGCTGGTTATAACGCAGTGAAATTACATAATCGCAGTGATCTCATTAATATCATGGACTTATTTAAGTCAGGAGAGATAAATAAAGCAAAAGATATCATTGAGTCGGAACCGAGAATTATACTAGATTCATGGGATAATTATATGAATAGTAATAAAGTTATTAAGAAGGATTTTAAGGCGGAAAAACGACTGGTCACGAAGAATACATAGGAGTGATCGTATTGAGTAATATATACAAAGTCCTAAAGACAGACTCTGAATTTCTTACGGCTGCTTTGTCACAGTCACACGTAGATATACTTGAACGCCGTGGTGATCTGGCAGGGTGTATAGTTGATTGTGGTGGCTCGATTCAGAAATGGAGTCCTGTTAGTGTTAAAGTCGCGGATGCTTATTATATGAGAAGTGAATTTGAATTTAGAATGATTTTGGCATAATCGCGTATGAAAAATACCCCATCTACATTAAGGTAGATGGGGTATTTTTCATACTGACATTTTAGAACGTAGGTCTGAACATTAGGTGGAGATTTTAACATTTATGTTCTTTTCGCTTCGAAGAAATGGGTGTTATCAGCAAATTCATGAGGCTGGGTTTAATACCATATATATTGGGCATAACCCTTTACAGTATACCCACCAGGCAGAATTCCATGTAATCTGATTCTATAATCTCCTGTTTCAAACCCGCCTGGGAAAAGAACAGTCCAGGCACCATCCGAAGGGGCAGCAGCAGTCAATAAACTTTTCCATGTACAAACAATTGATCCTGATTTATCACATTTTTCTAAAGAAACCTTAAATACACCATCATTAGAATCATAAGTGCTTGTACTTGTAAGATTAACTGTGATATTGGTATTGGGATTATAGACATGGAATGTAGGG
Organism: Paenibacillus sp. FSL H7-0735; assembly: GCF_038008505.1. Taxonomy (NCBI): domain Bacteria; kingdom Bacillati; phylum Bacillota; class Bacilli; order Caryophanales; family Paenibacillaceae; genus Paenibacillus; species Paenibacillus sp. FSL H7-0735. The sequence goes on from NZ_JBBOZH010000001.1 coordinate 1,257,691, forward strand.
GTATAAAAGTTACTAGAAAATTCATAACTGAAGGTATCCTGAGATAAAGGTGAAATGTCAGCTGGAGGAGAACTTGTATTTACAACTGCGGTAACATCATCAGTTACGGGTGCGATATCTTCAGCTGCGGATGAATGAGATGGTAATAAAATCACAAAAAATAATACTGTCATTAGTACTAAACTTAGTTTATTCTTCATTTTACACTCTCCCCAAAATGTTATTTTATTCTATTTTATTATAAAATATTACATTTATTTGTATATAGGTATAATTGATCATAAAATAATGTAAATTATTGTTGAATTTAGATTTTTTACGTCTTGATTATTTAGTATCACCTACAGAATAAAACTTGTGCATTAAATTTCTTGTTATTGCTAACTATAGATAAAGAAGAGGTGATCAAATTGAAATTCAAAATGAAATTACTTGTGATTCTGTCGACTTTGTTCCTAACTATGAGTGTAGGTCGAATTTGTTTAGCTACGCCAGGAGATCATATTGAAGATCCAGTAAAAGACATACGAACATACACATTATCTATCCTCTTTGAAGAAATCAATAGCTCTATATCAAAACAATTTGGTTCGGATTGGGGTTTCTTTCCTAAAAAAGTTTGTGAGATAAATGGTAAGAGTCTTACTGTTGAGGGGAATCTTTTCAAAGACAATCAAACCAAAAAAATTAGAGTTGATTTAGAAAAGGAAAATTCAAGGTATAAGGTTATTCGGGTTTCGGAAATTTAGTGGAATATGTTAATGATTACTCTGTAGTCAACATGCGAATAAGTTATAGGTGAATTTTAAAGGATTATAAAAATTTCCCACCAACCTTAAGTGGTCGGTGGGATGTTCGAAATCTTTAAATTACATTAACAGTAGATCGTTTGCAAACGGTTTCGAAAAGAATATAATATCTTAATAAGATTCGGAAGGACGCCCATCAAACTAGACGGGGCATTTTTGACTTAAGGAGCGATGAAATGAAAAATCAACTCCTATTTTTTGGAATTTGCTTTACAGTGGCCACGGTTGTTATAAATCTGTTCATATTATTAAAGTACAATGTTCCACATGTTCAGCAATGGTATTGCTGGTCAATTGTGTCATTATGCGGTACGCTCATATATAACGGGGGCTACTACTATTTAAAGAAGAGAAAAGGCGTTTGTGTGATTAACGTCGGAGTAATTATTCTAGGAGTATTAGTGTTTATATTTTTATTTTAGAAGTGATTGTTTGAGTACTACATACATAGAGAAGCACAACTTTCTAACGAAGAGCTGACTTTGGGCAATGGCATTTATCTAGAACTTTAAAACAAATATGATTGAAAAATTCTTGGGTTAGAGTCCATATTAGAAGGCTATACGTAAGAATCTATCGAGATAGCTACCGCTCGAGGCATCCAACTATGATTTTAGTTTAGAGTAAAGACAAGAATACTCCGTCAACCTTCGCATTGAGTGTCCAGTTTTATTCTATGGCTTGAATATATAGTTTTGATACAGAAAAAATTTGTATGCATAGAAAGAAGATAGGCTGGGAATATATATACAATAACGTTCGCTTGAAAGGAAGAGGTAATTATGAGTAATGAACTTCTCAAACTCAATGCCTTTCTTAGTTGGTCCATAATGATTTCATTTGGATTCTTATTTGCTTTAACAGGAAAACCAACATATTTGCTTGCTGTAGTATTCAATGCTATTGTGATCTTCTTGTTTTCTAACGAAGGGGATAAACAAAAAGATCCATGATCATCAAGAACCCAGTTGTTTTGTTTGCATAGGGTATAAGTAACCCCTTTTCAAGACTCCATCACCTTTAAACTCGCCTGAGTATAGGCGAGTTTTTTAATCTTTGTAAAAGATTTTTGTAATTAAATGATGGAGAATTATTTATTTTCTTTTTAATCCCAATAGATTAATATGTGTTCGCTTGATTTAAGAACATGTGTTTGGTTATAATACAAACAAATGTTCTTATATTTAGGAGGTTACCATCATGCAAATGCAGATTGGTCAAACCATTGAAATTATTTACTCAGATAAAGTTGGCAAGATAACTCAGCGTAAAATTGATATTAAAGGCATAAAGGACGGGGAGATTCGCGCAACATGCTTAAATACAGGAGCGCCGAGGGTGTTTCTAGCGATAAACATATTAGCTTGGCAGCCAAGTGATAAAGGAGCAATTGCATGAAGCCATTAACGAATAAAGAAAAAGAAATACTCAGATCATTAATTAAGATGATCGAAATCAATCACTATCCACCTACTTTGCGGGAACTTGCCAAGGAGGTAGGATTGTCATCTACAGCGGTAATACATGCGCATATGGAGCGTTTAGAGATTAAGGGGTACATACAGAGAGGTAAGAACATGCCACGAGCGTTGAGAGTTATTAAGGGAGTTGACGAAGACAATGAAATCACAACAGCGTAAGAAACTTGAAGGTAATGGTCTTTGGGAGGGAAGTCGGATGATAATGCCTGAGCATAAAAATAGGATTCTGGACGATTCGCTGAAAGAAGAGGTGCGATCAAAGCCTGATTTAGATCCCCAAGCATTAGCTGAAATCTCACAGGTATTAGCTCAATCTTTAGAAGATTGTAGTCCGATCACGATTACATTGTTTGGGGAATATGAGGAAAGATCCATCCATGGGATAATCATGAGAGTAGATCAGCAGCTTAAACAGATTAAATTCCGTCAAGATGATGATTGGGAATGGATAAAGGTAGCGGATATTATAGAAGTAAGCACGTAAGGAAAAGTTTCCTTCTCATAAATAAATGAAACCCCAACAGTGATTATACTGGTGGGGCTTGTTTAATATATCATCCCCATTTCACGGAGCCTATCTTTAATTTTCTTTAAACGAGCTTCCTTTTCATTTGCTTCTTGCATCTTCAATAAATCCACGGGGGGTTCTTTATATTTTTCAATGATTTTCTTTAAGGTTAATTCCCCGATATCTTTTTCAGTGTGCATTGTTATCGTTGGGGCGATTTTGTGATTTTCTATTATCTTGGGATCTGCAGAAATCCGTTCTAGTAAACTAATTAAAAGTGCTTGCTTTTTAAAACCTATTCTTCGCGCCTGACATATTTCTTTCCAAGTACAGTTTAACAAACGATCAAGATCTAAATGACCTTGAATGTATAGAGCGTTTATAAGCCCCGTTAAATTGTGTCCTCGTTCCTCTTCCTGAGCCACAACTTTTAAACAATCAATATCCATGCAATAAAGATGTGCTGGAAGTGGAAAGTAGTGTCTTAATGCTGTATTTTTATCGATGATGTTCCCCATGATGATTTACCTCCATCAAATTATATGGACACTATAACATGTTTACCGTTATGGTGAAAGATGTATTAATACTATAAAAAAAGCCCTACTAACCTATATGGTCGGTAGGGTCTTTTAGTATTTATTCCTGGTCTTTGACTTCTTCGTCTGGTTCGCCATCTTCAACACTTGGTGGAGAAATAAAAGGGTAACCTAAGTATTGTTCTGTTATGAATGCGCCTATATAAGAGGATTTAGAGAGAAGAGGATAAGAAATATTTTCTAGGTTTTCTTTTAATTCTTTTTCAGTTAAGTTATCACCTGTAAACTCGCCAATAACTTCAAATTCAAGATGAAAAGGTTCTATATTGTTCATATCAAAGATCCTTAGATTTTTAATTATAACTTTTTCGGCTGTATGCTCTACTATCTCTAACGTACTTTTAGTTACAAAGTTTGATTTTTCTCCTGTAGCCTCTGTTCTTTTAAAGTCTAAACTAAAAAGTTCCAGGTTTTTTAATGTTAAAGAAATATTTTTTGACACTTTACAATCCCCCTAAAATTCTTTCAAAATCTTCACGACCGTTTAACGATCCGGGATTACTAGGCCATTTGGCTTTAGGAATAAAGCTTGAAACATCAATTTCTTTATCTTTTTGTTCGTTATGGAGGACTATTTTAACTGGTCTTGTTTTTAGTAATTGATTTTTGACCTCATCATTAATTGATTTCTTTCCTAATTGATAGGATATCAAGGTGTTCACAAATTGGTTCAAACTTACTTCTTCTTTAATAGATTGTTCAACCAATTTTTTATGAATAGATTTAGGCACCCTTAGTGTAAACTTTCCACTATAGTCATCCGCAAGTGTGAAAGTTGAGGAAGGTTCGGGAATGTTTATTTTCCTTTCAAAGGCTTTTGAGATCCATGCCTTTTTTGCAACATTCAAGTTTATAATCGCTTCCTCTGGTGTATCTCCATCTGCGCCACATCCCCTTAACTCAGGGTATTCTGCGAACCACCCCCCACCGTCATCGGCAGAGAGTGGCTTAATTTCAATTCGATAATTTAGCGCTAAATAAAAATTTAAATTTTGCTGAGTCATATTACTCCTCCTCATCATCAATAACCTCACATAGCAAATTGATGATTCTTTTTACGTAAATAACCTTAACCCTATTATTATGGACAGGAACCGGGATCATCGTGTTGTCGATATCTTCTGGATGATAAACCATCCAGTGGCTACCGTCTTTGGGCAAGTCAGCTTTTAATCCATAGTGTTCAATTATGGTCACTAACTGATCCCATTTGACACCCACTGGATTGTTCATAAACTTTTCAAAACGTTTTTTAATCCTGGACATTTATTCAACCCCTAGTAGTATATCCATAATAACCACATATAGTACCACCTAATCTTAAAAATTAACTTGCACCACATACGATACCACTACTGGGTTAGTCAGTCAACTGATACGTGAAGTTAGAAATAAAGATTAATCATAACTCGATTTCTTCCCAGCCTGTTGCTAAGGGATCCTCAGGTGTAGGCTCTAGATGTTCTGGCAGCATACTAATAAGTAAAGGCTCGCCAATATCGAGCAAGACAGTTTTTGTTCCTTTAGCTAGAACAATACCGATCTTACTAATATGGAAACCGTATGTGATGCGGACTCGAATGCCAAGTGTTATCTCTTCAGCTTTCATAATTATCAGCCTCCAGGGAACTATCCCATGTTCTGTCCCCATGGGGACAAATTGGGGACGAAATGCACATTTACCTGCCCCAACTAGCCCCAAGTTAACCTAAATGTAAGATAACAAGACCCTTATATAGCAACGATTAGCCTAATTTACCTCAAGTCAGCGTATGCCTGAAAACAAATTATTCTATAGTTTACATGAAAAGCGTTTCCCAAGCGAGGGTTCGATCTAATGTAAGGAGGGAATAACGACCTAGTCCGATAACACAGTTCTATCCACCTTGGCGAACCGGGGAGAAGAGTGGTAAACTGGATTTACAAACAAGGATAAGCTAGGGATGAATAAGAGGGGGAGGCCGACAATGTCCAGCAAGGAGTCGGAGATCTCCAAAGTAAAGCAACAATTACGAGCGGAGAAGACCATCGCCCGAAACGAGCTGTCTTCGGACCAGAGAAGTAAACTATCATTTCAAGTCTGCCACTATGCATTGGAGTGGCTGGACACGAAGGATATAACTTCACTAATGGCCTATGTGTCTTTTCGTTCAGAGCTTGAAACCCGCCCACTTATCACACAGGCGTGGAAGGATCAGCGTAAGGTGCTGTTGCCGCGTGTAATTCCAGCAAGCGGTGAAATGAGTGTCCACGTGGTGAATGCATGGAGCGATTTAGAGCCGGGGAATTATGGTATCCATGAACCTATCGTCTCCAGCAGAGATTTATTAGAGGTTGAAGAGATTAAGCTACCTGCTGTTGTTTTCGTACCAGGGCTAGCATTTGATCTTCAAGGCGGCAGGCTTGGCTACGGTCGAGGATACTATGACCGGCTACGTGCGTCTTGGGAGAACGCCGGGTACGTTAGCGCACAGCCTCCGATATGGATCGGGTTAGCTTACAGCATGCAGTTGGTTCCAAGAGTGCCGATGGATGAGCATGACGCTTTAATGGACATGCTGATTACTGAAAATGGTATAGTGCACTGCCGAAAAGGAGAGTGAGCCATGGAATTGACCCATTTCAACGAGCAGGGAAGAGCTCGTATGGTGGATGTGAGTGAGAAGGAGATCACGAAGCGGACAGCTGTTGCGCGGAGTATGATCAAGATGGCTGCTGGAACGCTGAGCGCCATTAAGAGTGGCAAGATCAGCAAAGGTGATGTCCTTGCTGTTGCACAGATTGCCGGAATTATGGCGGCTAAGAAGACGTCAGACTGGATTCCGATGTGCCACCCGCTGCCACTTACCGGTATTGATATCAGCTTCTCCGATAACAGCGAAGATGAACTTTATATAGAAGCAACAGTCCATACTACAGGAAAAACCGGAGTAGAGATGGAGGCTTTAACCGCTGTTTCTGCCTCAGCACTAACGGTGTACGACATGTGTAAGGCTATTCAGAAGGATATGATTATCGGACCGACGCTACTGGTATCTAAGAGCGGGGGCAAGAACGGAGATTATACGCTCGAATAAGTATCAGTTGCTTATGTTCGAAGCGCTGATGCGAGCAGGCTGAACTGTACAGCCAACTATACATATAGAGAGGAAGGACAAACCTATGGCGTGGAAGACAGCAATCCTAACGGCCAGTGATAAAGGGGCCAGGGGCGAACGGGAAGACACGAGCGCCCAGGTTATTCGGGAGCTGGTGGAAGAGGAACTAGGTGGCGAGATCATTGAATATCGAATCGTTCCCGATGAACAAGATGAGATTATCGCAGCATTGATTGAACTGACGGACTATTTTCAGGCAGATTTGGTACTGACCACCGGAGGCACAGATCTGGCAATTCGTGATGTGACCCCGGACGCTACTCGGCGAGTGGTAGAACGGGAAGTGCCTGGGCTCTCAGAAGCTATGCGCAGCACAGTGATGCAAAAAAACCGTGCAGCTATGCTTTTCCGTGGGATATGCGGCATTCGTGGACGCACGTTGATTGTCAATTTACCTGGAACGCCGAAGGGTGTTCATGAGAATTTGGCAGCTATTATGGATCAATTGCCGGAAGCGCTGCTCATGGTAACTGGCCAATACCGCCAATAACCCTTTGTCATCTTCTTGTCACGTCACAACGATAATCTATTTATAGAAGAAAGTGGATGTAACTGTGACATAAGTTATGGTATTATTAAATTAAAGTAAACGATACCATGAACGGACAGGTGGACAAGGAGGAATAATAATGTTTAGTGGAATTGGAACTCCTGGTATTATTTTGTTGGTCATACTGGCACTTCTGCTCTTTGGCCCAAATAAACTGCCAGAGCTAGGCCGTGCAGTTGGACGAACCTTCCGTGAATTTAAGGAAGGCGCGCGTGAAATCATCGGGGATAATGAACCGGTGAAGAAGAGCGAAGCTCCTGTGCCGACGGCCCCGCAAACGGTCGCTGCAGATATTCCTCAGGACAAACGCCTGCCGGAATAATAGAAGATCTTTCAATGGGGCAATCTCAGGAGTCTACTAGACTTGAGGAGACGCCCCTTTTTCTTTGCTTTCCGCAGCAACGGACACTGCTTTGAAGAAAGTTAGTGTTATCTTTTTTACTCTTGTCATGGGATGGTGTCTGGATGTCTCTGAAATCGGAAGAAATGTCGGTGGTAGATCATCTCACCGAGCTGCGCAAACGGATTATTTATGTGTTAATCGTATTTGTCCTTGGATTAATAGGCGGTTTATTTTGTGCAAAGCCCATTTACGATTATTTGATTAGCACGGACCTGGCGCAAGGTTTTGTTCTGCATGCATTCTCATTCTGGGATGGCATTGGGATGTACATGAAGATCGCGATGGCCGTTTCGCTAGTGATTTCTGTCCCGTTTATTGCCTACCAATTGTGGGCATTTATCAGTCCAGGCCTTCGGCCGGAGGAGCGAAGTGCGACACTGCGTTATGTTCCTTATGTGTTTGTTCTTTTCCTTATCGGTCTTTCTTTTGCTTATTATATTGTTTTTCCAATGGCACTTTCGTTCACAATCTCAATTACCCGGAGTATGGGACTGGAAGAGACCTACGGGATTGCACAGTATTTTAACTTCATGTTCAGCCTAGTATTGCCGCTGGCATTGCTGTTTGAACTTCCATTGCTGGTGATGTTTCTGACCAAACTAAGAGTTCTCAACCCGCTACGCTTGCGTAAAATGCGTCGGTATGCCTATTTCACGCTTGTATTTATCGCCGTGGTTATCACACCCCCGGATTTTATCTCAGACTTCCTGGTGACGATTCCACTGCTCATCCTGTATGAGTTCAGTGTATTTTTATCTGCATTTGTCTATCGCAAGCAACTTGCTGCGGACGCGGCACGGGATGAACGGTATGTTCAGAAGAAGGAGTGAGGAAAAAAGGCTGCCGCTAAGTAGATTTTCTACGAATGTGGCAGCTTTTTTGCTATAAGTTGATTTCATTAGTTGGATTGAATACACTTAATAAGTAATTGTTATCGGCCGATCAGGATCATTAGATGCAAAGGTCTAACCATTCTAGCAACGTTCATATCGATAAGGGGTGAGAGGAAAGCGCTGGAATCCTACGCATATTTTCAAAACCCGTGGATACAATGTAATAGAGTGTGTGCTTGGACAAGCATTGAAACGTATTTTTTTGCGAAAACTAATACGAATTTGTGTAAAAAGACTTGAAATCCGGGCTCAAGTTGAGTATCATAAAAATTGTTGTTAGCACTGCACGCTGTTGAGTGCTAACGCTCTTGAAAAATAGGAGATGGGCTGGAGATTAGCAGGGTTCCATTGATATTTTTCAAGAACATCACAGAATTCAAAGTTTGGCCCGTAAGTTCTAAACTATGTTTTGAAGCAAAATAACATAATTTTAAAGGAGGCTATTTTTTCATGATCAAACCATTAGGTGAACGCGTATTGGTGCTACCGAGCGAGCAGGAGGAAACAACTTCATTCGGGATTGTGCTTCCGGACTCCTCGAAAGAAAAGCCACAAGAAGGAACGATTATCGCAGTAGGTAGCGGAGCTTTGAAAGATGGAGTACGTGTAGCGCTTGAAGTTAAAGAAGGCGACCGTGTTCTTTTCTCTAAATATGCAGGAACAGAAATCAAATATGAAGGTAAAGAATATTTGATTATGAAAGAAAGCGACATTCACGCGATTCTTGACTAAGCAAGAGTCGATCATAAGCTAAATCTAAACTACTTAAAGTAATAGGATATACAAAAAATTCTAGGAGGTAATTACACAATGGCTAAAGAAATTAAATTCAGTGAAGAAGCTCGCCGCTCTATGCTTCGTGGTGTAGATGCTCTGGCAAACGCGGTAAAAGTTACACTTGGACCAAAAGGCCGCAACGTGGTGCTTGAGAAGAAATTTGGTAGCCCACTCATCACTAACGATGGTGTAACGATCGCTAAAGAAATCGAACTTGAAGATGCATTCGAGAACATGGGTGCTCAACTGGTTAAAGAAGTTGCTACTAAGACTAATGATGTAGCCGGTGACGGTACTACAACTGCAACGGTTCTGGCTCAAGCTATGATCCGCGAAGGTCTGAAGAACGTAACTGCTGGTGCTAACCCAATGGTTATCCGCAAAGGTATCGACAAAGCGGTTCGTGCAGCTGTTGAAGAATTGCAAAAAATCGCTAAGCCTATCGAAGATTCCCAAGCTATCGCTCAAGTAGCTGCTATCTCTGCTGCTGACGATGAAGTGGGTCAATTGATCGCTGAAGCTATGGAAAAAGTAGGTAAAGACGGTGTTATCACTGTTGAAGAATCCCGTGGATTCGCTACTGAGCTTGAAGTAGTAGAAGGTATGCAATTCGACCGTGGTTACATTTCCCCGTACATGATTACTGATACAGACAAAATGGAAGCTGTTCTGGAGAACCCATACATCTTGATTACTGATAAAAAAATCAGCAGCACTCAAGAAATCCTTCCATTGCTTGAAAAAATCGTTCAACAAGCTAGACCGCTTGTTATTATCGCTGAAGATATCGAAGGCGAAGCACAAGCTATGCTGATCGTGAACAAACTGCGTGGAACATTCAACGCTGTTGCTGTTAAAGCTCCTGGCTTTGGCGACCGCCGCGAAGCTATGCTGCAAGATATCGCTGCCCTGACTGGCGGCCAAGTGATCACTGAGAAGCTCGGTCTTGATCTGAAGAGCACTTCCATTGAACAACTGGGTAACGCACGTCAAGTACGCGTAACTAAAGAAAACACAACAATCGTAGACGGAAGCGGCGACAAAGCGGACATCAATGCACGCGTAAGCCAAATCCGTGCTCAACTGGAAGAAACAACTTCCGAGTTCGACAAAGAGAAATTGCAAGAGCGTCTGGCTAAATTGGCTGGCGGCGTAGCCGTTGTCAAAGTTGGCGCTGCAACTGAAACTGAACTTAAAGAGCGCAAACTTCGCATCGAAGATGCCCTGAACGCAACTCGCGCAGCGGTTGAAGAAGGTATCGTATCCGGTGGGGGTACAGCTCTTGTGAACGTATATAACGCTGTTGCTGCTGTAGACGTAACTGGCGACGAGAAAACTGGCGTTAACATCGTGCTTCGCGCGTTGGAAGAGCCAATTCGCACCATCGCAGCTAACGCTGGTCAAGAAGGTTCCGTAATCGTGGACCGCTTGAAAAAAGAAGCAGTAGGTATCGGCTACAACGCTGCTACTGGTGAATGGGTGAACATGTTCGAAGCGGGTATCGTTGACCCTGCTAAAGTAACTCGTTCCGCGCTGCAAAATGCTGCATCCGTAGCTGCTATGTTCTTGACTACTGAAGCTGTTATCGCTGACAAGCCTGAGCCTGAAAAAGGCGGCGGCATGCCAGATATGGGCGGCATGGGTGGAATGGGCGGCATGATGTAATAAGGGTCATAAACCCTTATATATCAAGGGTAAATGGGGTTGCTATGAACGCTTGCCCATAATTTGCCCATAATATAATTTATGAGTCGAGGCTTTCCATGAGGTTACTAAACCTCTGGGATGCCTCTTTCTTTTTCGGCTTGGTAACATGGGTATATACATAGCGTGTGGTATCATCATCTCTGTGTCCCAGGCGATCCATAATCTCTTGAAGTTCAGCGCCGGCCTCTGTCAGAAGTGAAACATGGGTATGCCGTAAGCTGTGAGGGGTTAATGATTCGTTTAGACCTGCTATCTTTAGTAATCTGGCCATTCGGTTTTCGATAGTCTTAATGTATTCAGGATAGCCTGCGTTTTTCTTAGTTTTGGCAAACACAAATCCCTCATCGTAATAATCAGAGTTTTGTGACTTTTGAAACTCCTGTTGCTCATTATACTCCTGAAGTTCGGCAATTAGTTTCGGATCCAGCTCAATACGTCTTACTGCGCTTTTAGTTTTAGGTGGAAGTAAATGGTATCCAGTAGTAATGTTACTGGGATTGTAATATGTTTTTGTGATATTTATTGTAAAGTGTTCAAAATCAATATCACGCCATTTTAAAGCACATAATTCTCCAGCTCGTATCCCACTGTAGGCCAAGGTTTTAAATATGAGATAATCTCGATCCAGACCGTAGTCTTTTGCCGTTTGAATGAATTGCGCCAATTCTTCTTTTTCGAGATACTTAACAGCTATTTCTGAATTTTCCAACTCTTCCACGGTTTTTTGTGTTTTGGGGACGTGAGCATATTGTGTAGGATCAATTTTAATTACATCTAGCTCAACTGCTTTCTTAAATATCATCCGGCCTGTTCGATGGATGCCATCCAATGTATTATCAGCGAAAGATTCCTTCAGGTTAATTAATGCATCTTGGTAACGCTGTTTTGATATATCTCGCATTCTGAGCTTTGCGAAGTAGGGTGATAACCTGCCTACTTCATGTTTTCTGACCCGGACAGTACTGATCTTGACCTTCCCAGTGCTCTCATAAAGTTTCAGCCATTGCTGCGAGAACTCTTCAAAAGTTATGTTTGATTCTCTTACGTAGGTGCCTTCTTTTATTTGAGTATAGACTTTAGCCGCTGCTAACTCTGCCTCCTTTTTTGTTTTAAATCCGTGACCTTCTTCATAATCATATTTTCCAGTAACGGGATTTTTGCCGGCGCTAATCCGGAATGACCATGTCGCTCCACATGTACACTTTTTTCGTTCAGTGGGGCAGATGCACCCTCTTTGTCTAAATGATCCTGGCATACCAATCCCTCCTTTTATAGAACGTGTGTTCTATTTATGGGCATATGTAAACAGCCTTCCGACTGGAAATCACAAAGGTTAAAGGTTAACTTCAACTACACTTAGTGGGTCAAAATAAATGATATAATTATCGATCGTTGCAAGAATACCAAATCTCTCTTTGTATCGATCAACAGAAGATTGCAAAAAAATCTCAGTGACATTTAAAAATTCGGCAATCTCAAAACGTCCTCTGGCCCCGGATTCGTGAGCTTGTACAATAATAGATAGCGGAATGATCCTTTGATAGGCCCACTGCCTGGCTCTCAATTCCTGCTTGCGGTTTCGGATGTCCGATTGGTCAAGGATATCTCCTGTTGTCGTCTCATAGTGACCGATTTCCTCCGCAAGGATACAATGCTTCTCCACATCGGATAGGGACTTGTCCAGCCAAATAACCTGATCTTGATATAGACCCTTTAATTTCCCGCGTAAAGTTACTTCGTATACTTCAATGCCCCTTACATCCGCATCTCTAAGAAGAATTTGATAGGTCAATGCGGTATCACTCCTCAGTGCGAGGCCCTCTCTTCATTCTGACAAACTCTTTGAAACGTTCGATTTCCTCAAGTTCTTCTTCGGTCCATTCTTCCCCATCGTGGTGTGCAGCAATAGTTTCAATTTTTCTCGATTCGGAGACCTGATTTGAAGGTTTGAATGTTTCTCCAGGAGTTAAGGACGGACCGTCATATACAGGGGGCTCTTGGCGTGCATAAGCCGATGCCAAAATTTTCGTATCAATTTTTAATATTTTGGAGAGGCGATCGATTAGTTCTCCATTCTCATAATCCCAAGGTGCTGGCGGGAGATTGTCTAAACTTTCAATCATGCCTTGAGGAAATTCCATTTCTTTCTCTAGGTCTTCTACAGTCATATCTAGTTCCGAAAGTCTGTTTTCGATTATCGCACTTATAGATATACCAAGTAAATAATCAAAAGATACATGAAAATAATCGGCAATGGTTTCAAGCGCTTTAACTTGAGGATTTTTAGTTCTGCCGTTGATAATTTGCGTTAAGGTTGTGTAAGGAATGCCTGTATCATTCGAAAGTTTCAACCTTGTAATATCATTTCTCTTCATTAACTTTCTAATTTGCTTCGAAATTGCCGACATTTTTTAAACCTCCGCGTATATCTCATATAAGATATTCCTCTTTAGCGATATATTAACTCATAAAAGATAGTTAAGTCAAGCAATATGAAGATATTAGCAGTAAATGTAATTATTAATATGGTTTATTATCTTATATGAGATAATACGAAGGGATGATATCTTAAATGAGTTAATATCTCCTTTGAGTTAATATCTCATATGAGATATTATTGTTTTCAGGAGGTGAACAACATGGGAACGACAGTTAAAAATAATGTAGATAGACTTCTTGAAATCAAGGGATGGACTCGATACCGCTTGAGTAAAGAGAGTGGTGTTACGATGTCTTTGATTTACAGTTTGGGCAATAAAGAATCAGGACCTAATTCAGAAACATTGATCAAGCTTGCGGATGCATTAGAATGCACAGTTGATGAACTGGTTCGAGGTGAAACAAAATGATGACATCAAAAAATATGTATCTTCCGCCACATCTTACTGCTAAACAAATTGCCGAATTCACTAGCTTATCTAAACGCAAGGTATATGTCTTAATGAGTACAAATCCTGACTTTGGCGGTATTCCAAGCTTCAAGGTCGGGCCTAAATCAGTGTTGGCCGACAGAGAAGACTTCCTCCAGTGGTGGGAAAAAACCAAACGTGAGGGGAGACTTTTTCCGCCAGAAAGGAGTTAATACATGATCGTTAGCATTCAAGCGGAATTAGCTGCTGCTAAGCTTCACCTGGACCGCGCTATTGAAGCCTCTATCCAAGCAAGTGATGCCCGTCATCTTAGCAAGCTTGGTGCAGCGCGATATGAAATTGTCGAAACGCTGATCCGGATGAACAAGGAGGCTGATATCAATGCCGCAACAAGCTGTGTCAGCTGACAAAGTGTGGAGACGCATGGAGCTTCGCCGAAGACTGTGGCAAATCCAGAATGGACGTTTGCTAGTAGATGAGCCAGAGGCTGTGATCTGGTGGCTGGATCGAGAGATTGCGGAAATGGAGGAGCAACGTTGAAATCAAGGAAAGAGATTGACGCTTTAAGCCATCAACTAGAAGCTTTGCTTCCTTCAGATGTATCGAAAGTCGCATTCCTTTGTATTGGAACAGACCGTAGCACTGGAGATTCACTTGGTCCACTAGTTGGTCGCTACTTAAAGCGCCGCGGTGTTCCTAATGTAATTGGCACTCTTCACGATCCATGTCATGCGCAGAACCTTCAAGAGTGTGCAGATTTACTTAATGGAATGTTTGTAGTTGCGATTGATGCCTGTTTGGGGAAATCAACGAGCATAGGCGACATCAGACTAAAAAACGGACCATTAAAACCAGGAGCTGGAGTAGGTAAAGATCTTCCGCCAGTAGGAGACATTCATTTTAAAGGAATCGTCAACGTTGGTGGATTTATGGAGTATTTCGTTCTCCAGAATACTAGGCTCGCTTTGGTAGACGATATGGCCACTGCAATAGGTAGAGCGATCTGTGGAGCGATCAGACGAAAGAAATTATCAGCTCTGGCTGAGGTCGCCTGTGGACACGAAGGGGGGTAAACAACGAAATGGACTATCGTTCAGAAACATCCAAGTTTATAGCTTTAGTTAACTCAGGAGTGAAAACTGAGAATGACATTGCTGAGTTAATAGCATCGATTAGCACAGGATTAGGGGCTTTCATCTTCGTGAATTTGGATAAGAGCTGTCATGATGATCTGATTGCATTTATTGCCTCCGATATTAAACGTTCTTCAATCGAAGCTGCAAATGATCCTGGCATGGTACTTATGCAGACGATGAAAGGAGTTGAAAATGGATTTGAGCAAATCAAAGGAAAAAGACGAAGTCATTGATTACTGCAGCCAATGTGGAGCTGAGATCATAATAGGTCGCACTGTTATCCGATTTGGCCGCGAATTGCTATGTGATGTAAACTGTCTGAGCGATTGGGTCGGGGCTGTGGAAATAACTGTTCCAGAAGTGCCGAATCATTAAAATGACCCGACGGATTAGGGCCCGTCAGGTCATCGATTTAAAACTAACACATTATGAGGTCAGTGTAACACTGACCAAAAGGAGATGCAAGTATGAAAGCTACTGGAATTGTTCGTCAATTGGATGGATTGGGTCGCATTGTCATTCCTATGGAACTTCGTCGCACTATGAATATAAAAGATGGAGACGGTTTGGAGATCTTCGTTGAAGGTGAAAAGATTGTTCTCCGTAAGTATGCGCCGGGCTGCACGCTCTGTGGAAGCTTGGAAGGCATTGAATATTTCTCGGGTAAACCTATCTGCCATACTTGTATTTCTAAAATCACTAAACTTCAGGGTCTCTCATAATGTTGGCCATCCATCAGGTACATCGTAAACTGGCGCAAATCGTTCATATGAATCTTGACCAGAACGGAAACTTGATCGTTGGTAACCTTGAGCTGCAACTGATCCTGAAGCTTCTCCGGGAAAATCACAATCTGGTGTACAAATTGGACGGATTGAAAGAACTCGCCTTTATGGCTCACGAAATAGGCGACATGGAATGGCAGATGGATCTATGCGCCAAAATCGAAGAACTTGAAGCACGGATGGTTTAGCTATGGTGATTAAATTATCCAGCCATGTTCGTTGTGTAGTTTGTGGCCACGTTGTAAATATCCGTCTTATTCGGAACTGGAACGATCGGGAAGTCTGCACTCATTGTATAGCATCTATATTAAAAGTTAGCGACGAAGGAGAATTGTTGCATGATCAAAATAAATAAGCTTGAAATCGAAAATGTAAAACGGGTTAAGGCGGTTAAGATCGAACCGACACCGAACGGGCTTACCCTGGTGGGCGGCAAGAATAATCAAGGTAAAACTAGTGTGCTAGACGCAATCGCCTGGGCACTAGGCGGTAATAAGTATCGCCCTTCGCAGGCTTCACGTGATGGATCAGTAATTCCACCATATCTGCACATCACTTTGTCCAATGGTCTGATCGTGGAGCGCAAAGGTAAAAACTCAGATTTGAAAGTCCTTGATCCTAATGGTCAGAAAGGTGGCCAACAGCTGCTTGACAGTTTTGTCGAAGAGTTGGCCATCGATCTGCCCAAGTTCATGAACGCTTCCAATAAGGAGAAAGCCAACATCCTGCTTCGAATTATCGGAGTTGGCCAACAACTTCATGAATTTGAAGTCAAGGAGCAAGAGGTCTACAACCGACGTCACACTATCGGACAGATCGCTGATCAGAAGGCTAAGTTTGCCAAGGAACAGATCTACTTTCCGGATGCCCCAAAGGAACCTATTTCAGCTTCTGATCTCATTCAACAGCAACAAGGGATTCTGGCGAAGAACGGTGAGAATCAACGGAAACGGCAACGTCTGACACAGATTCAAGCTGCCTATGATCAACAACAACGTGAACTAGAACGTTTAGAAGCGTTGCTCAACGAGGCGCATATCAAACGCGCTCAATTTGCGGAAGATCTGGATATTGCTAAGAAGGATGCCTTAGACCTACTCGACGAATCGACAGAGGAGTTACAAGCCAACATCCGACAGATCGATGAGATTAACAGGAAGGTGCGGGCAAATCTCGATAAAGACAAGGCTGAGACGGATGCTAGCGATTATCGGGTGCAATATGACCAGTTGACCACTGAGATTAATGACATCCGCTCACAGAAGGCTGAGCTCCTGACGAACGCAAATTTACCGCTGCCAGGATTGTCCGTCGATGATGGGGAGCTGATCTATAACGGTCAGCGCTGGGATAACATGAGCGGATCCGATCAGTTAAAGGTGTCTACGGCCATTGTTCGTAAGTTAAAACCAGATTGTGGGTTTATTCTGCTCGATAAGTTGGAGCAGATGGATATGGAGAGCCTTCAGGAGTTTGGGCACTGGCTGGAATCTGAGGGACTACAGGCCATAGCGACCCGCGTCAGCACTGGCGAAGAGTGCTCAATCATCATCGAGGATGGGTATGTCGCTGGACAGGAAGGAATTCAATTACAACAACCTCCGGGAGAGATTGATCCGGGTCCAACATGGAAAGCAGGTGAATTCTGATGCAGATCATTAGTGGTCGGGTTCAGAAGGCCAAAAAGGTAGTCTTGTATGGACCGGAGGGGATAGGTAAGTCATCTTTTGCCGCAAACTTCCCTCGGCCTGTATTTATCGATACTGAAGGATCGACAACGGAAATGGATGTTTCGCGGCTGTCTAAACCAACAAGTTGGGAAATGCTCAAGCAGCAGGTGGCATGGGTGAAACAGCAGGCGGGTCAGATTGGTTCGCTCATCATTGATACCATCGATTGGGCAGAAATGCTTTGCGTAGAAAGTATTTGCGCGACACATCAGAAAAATGGTGTCGAAGATTTTGGCTATGGAAAGGGTTATATCTTTGTAGCTGAGGAGATTGGACGCTTTTTAAATCTCTTGAGTGATGTCATCGAAGCTGGTATCCATGTTGTGTTAACAGCTCACGCACAGATCGTCAAGTTCGAGCAGCCGGATGAGATGGGAGCCTACGACCGTTATCAGCTGAAGCTCGGTCAGAAGACTGGTAGCCGGACAGCGTCACTGGTCAAAGAGTGGGCAGATATGGTGCTGTTCATCAATTATAAAACCTTCTCCATTGCTACAGACAAGGAAGGAAAAAAGAACAAGGCACAGGGCGGGGCACGTACTGTCTATGCTACCCATCATCCTGCGTGGGATGCCAAGAATCGTCAGGGGCTGCCGGATGACTTTCCGTTGGACTTTAGCTATATTGCTCATATCTTTAACAGACCCATCCAAACAATCCATACACCAACAGCTGCACAACAAGTTGCACCAACCGTAAATCCAACAGAAATTATTCCAAATATTATTCCGAATCAGCAAACTGCCAATATTGTAGCTCCAGTAACGACTGCTTCACCAGCGCCTTCTACAGTGACAGCAGCACCAGTTTCAACAGCTAATACATCACAGCCAGATCCACAACAGCAGGCGCTGAATTCTAATATTCCAAGAGCGCTGTACGATCTGATGAATCAGCACCAGGTAACTGAGCCGGAAATTCAAATCGTAGTGAGTAATAAGGGCTACTACCCATACGATACACCGATAGCCAATTATGATCCTGGCTTTATCGATGGCGTGCTGGTGGGAGCTTGGCAACAGGTGTTTAGCTTGATCCAAGACAGAAGAAATGGCCTACCATTTTAAGAAACAACAGGAGGATTAACTTATATGAATCAAAATACGGAACGCGAACTTGGATGGGACGACACAATTGAGAAGGACGGCGGAGAGTTTACTCTCCTCCCTGCAGGTGACTATAACTTCACGGTTACAAAGTTTGAGCGCGGACGTTTCAACGGCTCCGACAAGATGCCTGCTTGCAACCAGGCAAAAATTGAACTGACGGTACATTCTCCAGAGCATGGTGATGTTGTCATATTCCATAATCTCTTCTTGCACACCAAAACGGAGGGCTTATTGTCTAACTTCTTCGCGGGGATCGGTCAGAAAAGAAAGGGCGAAAAGCTGAAAATGAACTGGCAGACAGTTATTGGATCTAGAGGTCGCCTGAAACTTGAGATCAATAATTTCAAGGGACGTGACGGTGTAGATAAGACTAACAATCAAGTTAAGACTTTTTATGCCGCTGACGAGCTGCCGCCAGGACAGCCAACTCAGCAATATCAACAACCGCAACAGTACCAGCAACCACAACATCAGCAAGCACCGTTTCCAGGATCACCTCCTCCACAAGGTGGTGGCTGGCAAAACGGGCAGTTTTAGGGGCTGGCTGCTATGGCTATGGAGCTCAGACAATATCAACAAGAATCCCGCCAATCGATTCAGGCGGAGTGGGAGAAGGGCGTCCAACGGACGCTCCTGGTTCTCCCAACTGGATGTGGCAAGACCATTGTTTTTAGTAAGGTAATTGAGGATCGGGTAAGGCTGGGCGAGCGCGTGCTCGTCCTGGCCCATCGCGGGGAGCTACTGGACCAAGCCGCCGATAAGCTGTCAAAGTCTACAGGATTGGGCTGTGCCACGGAGAAAGCCGAGCAAACTTCAATCGGAAGTTGGTTCCGGGTTGTTGTCGGCAGCGTTCAGACGCTTATGCGGGATAAGAGGTTACGACAATTCGCTGCAGATCATTTTGACACAATTATCATTGATGAAGCACACCATTGTTTGTCGGATAGTTACCAGCGTGTGCTGGCCTATTTCAAAGAAGCGAATGTTTTGGGTGTCACTGCAACACCAGACCGTGGAGATATGCGGAACCTAGGCAGCTACTTCGAGTCTCTGGCTTATGAGTATACGTTGCCGAAGGCGATCAAAGAAGGATTCTTAAGTCCAATCAAGGCTATGACCATTCCACTCAAGCTAGACTTGTCTACGGTAGGTCAACAGGCTGGGGATTTCAAGAGTAGCGACCTGGGAACGGCGCTCGATCCTTACTTGGAATCAATTGCTGCTGAAATGTGGCGAGTTGCGCAGGACCGGAAAATTGTCGTATTTCTTCCATTGGTTAAGACCAGTCAAAAATTCACTTCTATATTAAATGCAATCGGCTTTAAGGCTGCCGAGGTTAATGGTGAATCGAAAGATCGGGCAGAGATATTGGCTGATTATGATGTTGGAAAATACAACGTCCTATGCAATTCGATGCTCCTAACGGAAGGCTGGGATTGTCCTAGCGTGGATTGTATCGTAGTTCTACGGCCGACAAAGGTTCGTAGTTTATATAGCCAGATGGTTGGGCGAGGTACCCGATTGTTTCCAGGGAAAGAGGATCTGCTCTTGCTTGATTTCCTGTGGCATACAGAACGGCATGAGCTTTGTCATCCTGCACATTTGATCGCTGAAAATGAAGAAGTGGCTCAGGCTATGACCAAGCAGATTGAGGAGGCAGGCATTGCGCTTGATCTGGAGACGGTAGAGAAGCAGGCGACTGAAGATGTAATTGCTCAGCGTGAGGAAGCTTTGGCCAAAATGCTGAATGAAATGAAACGCCGGAAGGCTAAACTGGTCGATCCGCTACAATTTGAAATGAGTATCCAGGCTGAAGACTTATCAAGCTACGTGCCATCCTTTGGTTGGGAAATGTCGCCGCCAAGTGATGCACAGGTAAAAACGCTAGAAAAGATGGGTATTCTGCCTGAGGCCATTGATAATGCAGGCAAAGCAACAAAAATGCTTGAACGTCTGGATAAACGTCGTACTGAAGGACTTACAACACCAAGGCAAATTCGGTTCTTGGAGCAGCGTGGTTTTGAACATGTTGGCACATGGACGTTTGATAATGCCAAGAAAATGATAGATCGCATTGCAGGTAATGGCTGGCGCGTTCCGACTGGCGTTAATCCAAAAGAGTACCGTGGGGAATAGTTGCTGCTGAGCAGTAGACGCATACGGTTCACCAGGAAAGGAAGGGATCACATGGCAGTTCCAAGGATTTTGCATTATCCCGGCAGCAAGTGGAGCTTGGCCGAGTGGATCATAAACCACATGCCGCAGCACACAACATATTTAGAACCGTTCTAAGGAAGGGGAATGCTGCATGAAGACAGTCATCCGATTTCGTGATGATCAAGGCCGAATCATCGGTTCGGCCCGACATGAAAAGCAGCAAGATGCCATCGATGTACTTAGGGATTTCAGCTTGGCGCTCCTGCTGCTTGGATTAGTACTCTTGTGGATCTAAGCTATCAAGAAAAAGGCGGTCCCCTGATAGCTTTGACTTTAAATTTGCTCATGCTTTACCCCCATCCATTCACGCGCATTAAGTGAAATAATTTCTTTGCATATTTGTTCGCAAGTTTTGTATCAGATTCTTGTGAAGCATTCGTCCATGCCATAAATAGAGGCGTGTACTCGGGAAATTCGATGACGAATAACCCGTAAAATTTACTGCTTGTCTTGTGAAACTCATCCATTGGTGTAACCCCCTTTTGTGAAAATATCTTTTTGGTAAGAATTTGATTTTAGATTATAGGCTGAAATTCAGGATTCATAACTCGCAGGAGGTCTGAGCCGGTTTTAACTGCCTACGTGAATTAAATAGATCCACCAGAGCGGTTTATAACCCCTTTGGAAAATAAATCAGAGCGCTATGAAGGTTGTGAAGAGAATGGAGCATAAATTGGATTTGGTTGCCCTGCTTGGCCATGTGGATCCGTCCTACCTGAATTACCAGGAATGGGTCAATGTCGGCATGGCACTAAAATATGAAGGTTACACGGCCAGCGACTGGGACGAGTGGAGCCGGCGAGACGGTGGGCGCTACCATCCAGGTGAGTGCTTCAAGAAGTGGACGACGTTCGAAGGAACCGGTAATCCAGTCACAGGGGCGACTATTACGCAGTTGGCCAAGGATAACGGATGGCTGCCACGGTCTGCAAATGATCGGGAACTGGATTGGGACGATGAAATTGCCGGCGGCGATTATGTTGTTATCGATAAGAATTGGATAGAGGGTAAAGAGATCCACGAGCCGTCCGACTGGAATCCCGTACAGCAGCTAACAACGTATTTGAGCGCTCTATTTGAAGCCTCCGAGAATGTTGGCTACGTCACAGATACCTGGCAGAACGAGGATGGGAAGTATTTGCCTACCAAGGGGAATTGGGACCGAACGGCTGGCGAGCTGATCCAGGCGCTCAATCAATCTGGTGGCGACATTGGAGCAGCAATAGGTGACTACGATCCAGCAGCTGGTGCTTGGATCCGGTTTAATCCACTGGATGGTAAAGGCGTCAAGAATGAGAATGTGACTGAATTCCGGTATGCGCTGGTGGAATCCGACACGATGGACATTGAAAAGCAAAATGCAGTTATGCGTGAACTGGAGCTACCGATTGCCGTATTAGTGTACAGCGGAGGCAAAAGCCTACATGCCATCGTCAAGGTAGAGGCTGCCAACTACGACGAGTACCGGAAACGCGTGGATTACCTCTATACCGTCTGTAAGAAGAATGGCTTGTCAGTTGACAATCAGAACCGCAATCCTTCCCGGTTGTCGCGGATGCCTGGGATTGAGCGTAACGAGAAGAAGCAGTTCATCGTGGATACGAGCATCGGTAAAGCAAACTGGGCAGAATGGCATGAATGGATTGAAGGCATTAATGACGATCTGCCGGATCCGGAGAGCCTAGCGGACTATTGGGACAACATGCCACCTCTGGCACCGCCTTTAATAGAAGGAATGCTCCGACAGGGTCATAAGATGCTCATGGCGGGACCGTCAAAAGCTGGTAAGTCGTTTGCGTTGATTGAGCTCAGTATAGCCATAGCTGAGGGTATGAAGTGGCTGGCATGGCAATGCACGAAGGGCAAGGTACTGTATGTAAATTTGGAGCTCGATAGAGCTAGCGCCTTGGATCGTTTCAAAAATGTGTATAACGCGCTTGGGTTATCACCTAGAAATATCGGCAATATCGATATCTGGAACTTGCGTGGAAAGACAGTACCTATGGATAAACTTGCTCCGAAGCTGATCCGGCGTGCAGCTAAGAAAAACTATATCGCTGTTATCATTGACCCTATTTACAAGGTGTTAACCGGTGATGAAAACAGCGCTGATCAGATGGCCCATTTCACGAATCAGTTTGACAAGATAGCAACAGAACTGGGTGCTGGCGTAATTTACTGCCACCATCACTCTAAAGGTTCTCAAGGTGGAAAGAAGTCGATGGACAGAGCTTCAGGCAGTGGCGTATTTGCTCGTGATCCAGACGCGCTTATCGATTTAGTAGAGTTAGATCTGACAGAAGCGTTATTGATGCAAGAGGAGAATAAGGCTGTCTGTGCGATGTATCAGCAGCTCTTTGAGAAGTACAATCCAGACTACCTGCAGGAGCATGTGTCCCAGGACGATCTACTCAGCGCAAAGCAGATGGAGGATCACGCCAAGCGTGCCATTCCAGGGCAGATAGCAATAGCTCAAGAGGGTGTCAAACAGGCGGTCAAGAGCGTTCGTATCCGCTCAGCCTGGCGTGTGGAAGGGACTCTTCGGGAGTATCCGAAGTTCGAACCAGTCAACATGTGGTTCCAGTATCCGATCCATAAGGTAGACGATGTAGGCAGCCTGAAGGACATCGATCCAGATGGGGAGTCTTCAAAGCCACCTTGGCAGAAGGCAACAGGTAAGCGTCAGGATAAGGCGAAAGCGGAGCGTCGAAGCAAGGCTGATGAATTCGCAGATGCCGTAAGTAATTGTAATTTTGGTGAACCGCCTACTGTATTGGATATTATCGCGTGGTATTCATCTACAGGAAAAGAGGTTGCTGAACGTACCGTGAGAGACTGGATTAAGAAGTTTGGTTATGAAATCGATCGTTCAAACGGCTTCCGTATAGTCAAAAAAGAAGATGAGTAATCGCGGCGGCAATCACTGTTTTATGGTCACCGCAAAAACTTGCAATGATCATGATTTTATGATCGCCGCAAGTTGCGAAACATGATTGCCGCAATTCTGCAATAAGTTGCGGGGATTTTGATACGTGTATGGTCGCCGCAAGTTGTGGCGGCGACCACTATATAAATATATAAGGAATAAGGGAGGGGGTATAAAAATCCCCCTCCCCCTTCCCCTAAATTTATTTGAAACCCGCCGCGAAATGAAAAGTTGAAAAATGGTATCACAACAGGAGGCGACAACGATGACTGAATTCTTCATGCCAATGAAATCTCCGCCTACTGTCACGCACCAGCAGAAACAGGTCACAGTCGTGAATGGCAAACCAGTGTTCTACGAGCCTGACGAGTTGAAGGCAGCACGAGCAAAGCTGATGGCCCACTTGGGTCAGCATGTGCCGGCGCGGAAATATACAGGAGCTATCAGGTTGACGGTGAAGTGGTGCTTCCCGATTACTGGTAAACATCAAGACGGGGAGTACAAGTACACAAGACCCGATACGGACAACCTGCAGAAGTTACTCAAGGATTGCATGACCGACTGTTGCTACTGGAAGGACGACGCGCTGGTTGCTTCAGAAATCGTTGAAAAGTTCTGGGCTGCGCTTCCAGGTATCTATATCAAAATCGAGGAGTTGTAGCTGATGGACTACAAGGCGTTATTCTGGGATGTCTATCAGTGGACTCAGCAAGTCAACGCCGCAGCTACTCAGTATGGCATGCAGAGTCCTGAGTTTTGGCAATGGGTCGCTGATTCATCCGGGGCGATGTGTCAGAAATATCAGGACACCCCACTGGTGATTAAGCAAATGATTATGCTGACGGAGTGGTTGGAAGAAGTCTACGAGAAGCAGCAGAAAGGGTGAAGGCCTTGGGAGCTCAGGTTGAATATAACCCAAACTTGGGTTACAAGGACGAAATCATTCAACGAAATATCAGGCTGGTTCATTCCATTGCGAAGCAGTACAAACACCGTTGTAACGCGAGTATTGGCTATGACGATTTAATCAGCGAGGGTACGATTGGTCTGATTAAGGCATTCCACCGCTTTGATCCTGAGGGGTACGGTGGTGCACCAGTCAAATTTTCGACATATGCAGGGTCTTACATTCGGGGAATGATTCAGCAGTTGCTAGAGAGGCATTCATCCAGTGTGAGGACACCTAAGGCAATATATTATGCAGCCGCTAAGATCATGAGGTGCAAGCATAGTTCTCCGGAAGAAATCGCAAAAGAGTTGCAGATGGATCAGAAGCTTGTGAATCAGACCTTAGAATATCTACAAGGCGGCGGTATTCGTTCTTTAGACCAGGCTGTTAACGCTGAACTAGAGACAGATTTAACGCTGTTGGATGTTCTAGGTAAGGATGACGATCAGACCGAAATGCTGACAGAAGAGTTCGCCGCCTTTCTTGATACTAGGGAGTACGCGATCATGACACTTCTTCTGCGAGGTAAAGGTCAATTAGAGATCGCCGAAATGTTGAATGTCTCACAGTCATATACCAGCCGCCTATTAGCGCGGATCAAACACAAACTACGGAGTTATATCCAAAATCCAGAAAGCGAGGAATGGAATATGAGCAATGAAACGAGAAGAGGTCGCCCGCCAGTGGGTGCTGTTACTTTACTTGATGGTGTTGAATGGTATACACCAGAAACTTCCGTATCTGAACCCAGTGTAAGCATCAATTCGCTGGGATTACACATCAACAGAGGGGCAGCAGATTTACTAAAGCTTCAAGTAGCCGACTATATTCAAATCGGTGTTAATCCAAAATTATTACGGCTAATCATTCGTAAAGGTGATGAAGGGTTGAAGTTGTTGCCGACATCTGGCAAGAGTGGGGCGATGGCCACAAACAGTAAAGCCCTATTTCGATGGGTTGATCATAAGGGCGTTGCTAGAAAGAGGTATGCAGTTGGACACGATGAAGTGACGGGACTTTATTTTGTACAGTTAGAAAAAGCGTGATGGAAAACGTGTTCAAAGAAACAGACCCCTTCTTTCAGGAGATCCCTTGGGACATCATCACAGACGATAATGGGGTGGTGATAGGTGAGGTTTACACGATCCTCCCAGAAGCACCACCAAGGAAACGGCAGCGTAAGTGGGGTACGACTTCTGCAATGAAAAGGAGGGTTAAGGATGGCCAATACACCTATACCAAGTCGAGCGGTTGAATACAGTACGAGAGGCACCAGTAAGCCGAGAGAATACACGTTAACTCCTGAAGAGCTGGAGGAGATCCGGCAGAAGTACCCAGCAACAAAACGAGATGTGAACTTTAAAAAGCCGGTAGCACATAACCCACGAACAGATCAAAGACACCTAAATCATGAGGAGGACAAGGATATGGGAGGACAACGGACGAGCAAAGAGGGGCCTAGCTGTGGGCTAACTAAGAAATTATTCTTAGAGCAGATTGCAACTGGTGAGACGGTTTCAAGCATCGAGAAGGCATGGGGGATGAAGTACAACACGCTGTACAACTGGGTTAAGAACTGGGACTGTCGAGGAGTTACACCTGATAAAGCTAGAGAGATGCTTGCGCAGCTTGGCGAAGCTTCCGGCTATGCTACTGAACCTGACAAAACCCAACTGCTTCGTGAAAAGGAGACGTTGCCGCAGCAATCCGTATCACATGACAAGATTAAAGAATATAAATCACAATTGGATCAAGTAAAGTGCGCCTTGGATGAATCCATACTGGAGAACGAGCGACTTACAACTGAACTGGCTGAAGTAAAGCAAATGTTTGACGATGCCTATCAGCGGAATGTGAATGGGAATGCCAAGATCGGTCAACACCTGCAAGCTATTCAGGAACTGAAGGCTGAAGTAGAGCACTGGCAAGGCGAGGCAGAGAGAAGTGTGGCGATTACCGGCAAGGCTGATGAGCAGTTGAGGGCTGAGTTGCAGGTGCTTCAGGATGAGATGAACCGTATGATATCAGAACGCGATGAGCTGGTGGCTGAACGTGATGAATTATACCATGAAAAAACAGCCTGGATTGAGAATGAAAAAATGCTGAATCAACTTGTAGAAGACCTACGAGACGACATCCGTAGGTTGCGAGAAATTCAAAAACAAGCAGCAGAGCCATTCAGTGAAACGCAGCTGCTTGACCGAAGTATCGCCGAGCTGACTCGAGCACGCAAGATTATCAATCTATTATCCGCATCGGGAGAATAACACAGAAATGGGGTCAGACATCATGAAGACAACCACAAAGGCAACTTGGATAGAAACCCTAATCTGTCAGTACGCTACAGATGTCCATAGCCTAGAACGTTACCGAGACACCTTGGATCTCAAGGATCCGGCAGCGGCAGAAGAGGCTGAGACCGTATCAGGGATGCTGGCAGACATGAGGTATGCCTTAACCTGGATGCGTAGAGGACGCCGCCCAGGGAGCCGCAGAGGTGCTGAGATCACGGATGTGTACAGGCAGCGTGAGATTTATATCAAACTATCAGGACAACAAATGGGAGAGGCTGAGCGGTTAAAGCTGGTGGACGCGCTGTTATCGCTGAGTGACCGAGAGCGCACCTGCTTCCTGTTACACATGGCGCAGGGCTTGACGCTTCAGGAGATTTCGGATAAGCTTGAACTGTCAAAACGCACGGTGCAAAGCTATATTGACCGGGCAAAAGAAAAGATTCAATTGGAATTTTTGTGATTTTGCCGTACGCACTGCCGTACAACATGCCGTACAAGTGACCCACTATACGTATGTCTATAACAGGGCCCTCCGCAATGGAGGGCCTTTTGAACTATGTTTCAGATAGCCAAAATTAAGAATATAGTGTAAATTATAGGTAACGATAATTTAAGAAGGGTGAGTTTTATGACAGAAGAAGTTACCACGTCTGGTTCGCTTGGAGAAGAGAAGTATAGAGAGCTAATGATTGAAACAGTTTCAAGTACATACCCAAAGTATATTCAGAAAGACTTATTAGGTTCACTGGAACAGCAGGGAGTCGTAAAACTAAAAAAGAAAATGGTGATTAAAGAAGGGGCTCAAACAATTGACCTTTCAGATACTGTGGAAGATGAACGTTTAACAGAAGGTCTTGTTTTTCCACCAGTAATTAGAGCTTTAGAGAAACGGGAGTATTCGAAATCCTATCATAATTCTGCATTATTTAATGTCAATGGAAAGCAAGAGAATGCCTTGAGTGAGTTGGTACAAGAAGGCAAATTGCTTGACTTCAAATCTGCAGATTTTGTTCATGATAACGTATTGGATGTTAACCATCCAATAGAGGTTATTCCAACAATGTTTGCTATGGGAAACATAAAGATAATTAAATTTACTAAAATTCTAACTGGGTTCTTACCGACAGGATTAAGAAAGAGAATTAAATATACTGTTCTGGGAGTTTATCATGAGTATCTTGATGTGTTGGAGGTAAGGTTTGATAGAACTAAAAGTCTTTATCAATACGAAGATGACCTTTTTTATCACAATCAGATTCTTGGTGTGTTGGGATGGTTCCAAGAGGTAGCTGGTTTTGAATTGGAAAACATAAATATACCTCCTGTCATAAGTTACATCAACAAAAAAGATCAAGATGAAGTTGCTGTCCACTCTCAAGCAATGAGCATGAGTTCAGGAGCAAAGGCGGAGCTTTATGTTTCAGAAAACGGAGACCCCATATTGCCATTACTCGGGGAACTTAAAGAATTAATGAAAGTTAATGAAGAACTGTTTGAACAGTCTCCTGAAATTAAGAATTTGTTGGACAAGTTCATAGCAGACACAGAGGACACGTCTGATTTGCCATGGATCTCACTAAAGTGGAAGGCTGACGCAAAGAATGAAGGAATGCTTGTGAAGTTTAAGCATAATTATGAAAATAAGGGTTATACTTTGCTTAATTTCTTTGGACGTCAAACTAATATGGAGAAGATGAATAATGTCACCAAATACATTATCGAAAATAAAGCTGAGCTTGATGCACAAGAGTCTTCTGCCGCTTCACAAGGTGGAGAAATTACTGACTCTGCTAGAGAAGTATCCTAAGGGACGTCACATCTATCCAGGTGTGCTTATAAGAGAGCTCAACATCGATATGACTCTTGCATACAGAGTGTTGAATGAAGTAATGAATCTAGGGTATCTAGAAATTAATTATGAAATATATTGTCATAAATGTGGCAAATTCACCGGAGGAATATATGAGACGCTTGCTAAAATTCCTGAAGAAATAGAGTGTGATGAACACGGCCATGTTTTAGAACCATTAACCTCAAGTATTGTCGTTTTTAAGGTGATAAAGGATGAGTAAGCAAGGATTAAATCCCTCAGAATATTTTGCACTATTAAACCAAGTAGAAGAGATGTACAAAGAACTTAGCAGATTAAGTGATCCTGTTATGGAAGAATACAAGGTCCTGCTACAAAAGTTTATTGATGTTAATTCCAAAGCTCTAAGTAAAGATAAGGCTGAACTAAAGACATTTAACACAACGCATAAAGGGAAGGCTTTAGAGGAATTAGTCGTCTTTCTTCTTGAGAATACAGGGCTGTTTAAGGTTCATAAAAATATTAGAAATACAACTAATGAGATTGATCAGTTGTTAGAGCTAACTTTTATCGGTAATCATTTTAAGGAACATTTGCCTTTCAAAGGAAGTATATTTTTATCAGAGTGTAAAAATTACAATAAGGCTATTGATGTCACCTGGATAGGAAAGTTTCACTCGTTACTCGTTTCTAATCACTCAAGATACGGCTTCCTTTTCTCATACCACGGTTTTACTGGTAGCGGTTGGGGAAATGCTGTGGGATTAACAAAAAAGTTATTTTTGCATAAAGAGCGGATGGAAGATAAAATTCATATCATTGATTTCAACCACAGCGACTTTCAATTAGTAGCAGAAGGTCATAGTTTTTTGGAGATATTGGATTCTAAGATAAAAGAACTTCTAACCGCTGCGGACTATACAAAATATCTCGACGAAAAGCATCCTGCCCTTTTAGGGGATGCTTCTGACGAGGAATAAATACAAGCACCCTTAGGGGTGCTTTTTCTTTTGCAGCGAAACAAAAACAACACCGGAGATGGTGGAATGCAAGATGGCTGAAACATCAAAACTAGCTGAACATTCATAAGGAATCACAAAAAGAAAGTCCGGCTTACTCACCGGACTTGTCCTTCTTAGTGTGATACGCCTTTGCTGCTTCCTTACGCTCTATAAGATCAGAACGGAAGAAGAGACGTTCATTTTTGGTTTCTTTAACCGGTTTGAGCTTACCGTTTTTCACGAATCCGTGAATGTTCTGCCGGGTAGACTCCAGTATCTCCATAGCTTCCGAGACGCCGCAAATTTCGCGTGCGATCCACTCAGCTAGTTCTTCCTTGCTGTTGAATGTGTACATTACCATTTCACCAGCAATATAACGGTGTTGGCGATACTGATTACAAGCGCGGCATAAGTCATTAAATCTGTAACTTTTCCTTTGCGTGTCATGCTTCATCGCTCCTTGTGAGTGTGATATACTGAAGGAAAGACGGCCCTTGATTTTCATCCCCTACGTCTTAGCCCCTTTTGGGGCTAAGATTTCGGGATTTCCTACTTGGTGAGCAGGATGATGAGGGTGAGGATGGAGTTTATCAGGGTGACGACTGCAATCGTCAACTTGAGGTTTAACTCTCTATCCTCTTTCCGTCTTTCTCTTCGTTTCTTCATCATTATCACCTCCTCTTGATATATTAATTATAACATGATACTTTACAACTGTAAAGTATCTATATGTAATAAGTCCAATCTTTTTTAGGTTGGGCTTTTTTGTGTTTTTCAATCTCGTCTCAAAATAATTAAGACTAATCATAAGAAGGCAGGTGGGTGAGATGCCATGAAACTAACAGAGAAACAAAAACGTTTTGCAGATTATTTTATAGAAACTGGCAATGCGGCTGAATCAGCTTTACGAGCTGGGTACAGTAAAAGGACGGCAAAGGATATCGGGTATGAGAATCTACAAAAGCCCCATATACGTGAATACATCGAAGTGCGTATTGCTGAGAAGGACAGTAAGCGGATAGCCAAGCAAGATGAGGTTCTGGAGTTTCTAAGCAACGTTTTACGCGGTAAGGAACAGGAGCAGTTCCCGCTAGGTCTAGGCATGGGGGAACAAAAGCTGGTGAAAAAGGAACTGGATGGTTCGAACCGTATCAAGGCAGCTGAGTTGTTAGGAAAACGATACGGGATGTGGGTAGATCGGCAACAGATTGATGGAACAATGGGTGTACAGATTGTGGATGATATTGGAGATGGCTCAGATGCAGCAGATTAAGTTATCGGAGATTGTTACGCCACAGTTTAAGTCTTTCTGGCAGGCGTCCAATTCCCACCGTTATCTGAGGCATGTCTTAAAGGGTGGTCGCGGATCTGCCAAGTCAACGCATATCGGGCTGAAGGTCATCAAGGATGTGATGAAGTATCCAGTAACCGCACTGGTCATCCGTAAAGTTGCTCGAACCCTGGAAGAATCGGTGTTTGAGCAGCTGAAAGAGGCCATCGAGATCCTAGGTGTGTCAGCGTATTGGCGTGTCCTGAAATCGCCGCTCCAGCTGATCTATCTCCCTCGTGGTAATAGGATAATATTTCGAGGTGCGGACGATCCGCTGAAGCTCAAATCCATCAAGGTCAGTAAGTTTCCAATTGCGATCATGTGGATTGAGGAGCTGGCAGAATTTAAAACTGAAGAAGAGGTTACGACCATCGAAAACTCCGTGTTACGCGCGGAGCTACCGGATGGTCTTTTTTACGCCTTTTATTATAGCTACAACCCACCGAAGCGCAAGCAGAACTGGACCAACAAGAAATATGAGTCCCAGTTCAGGCAAGCTAACACCTATGTTCATCATTCCACATACCTGGATAACCCGCATCTGTCCAAGGCTTTTCTGGAAGAGGCAGCAGAAGCAAAGACCAAGGGGAAGATCGACAAAGACGGGCTGTCGTTGCGGTACAAGTGGGAATATCTTGGAGAAGCGATTGGGAGTGGTGTTGTGCCTTTCGATAATTTGGTGTTCAGGGAAATTACAGATGATGAGATCAAATCATTTGATAACATTCGGCAGGGCATTGACTGGGGCTACGGCGTGGACCCGGTATCCTTTGGCCGTTGGCATTATGATAAGACACGCCGCCGGCTGTACGCTCTGGATGAGCGGTATGGGGTGAAGATCAGTAACAGGGAGCTGGCCGAGTGGATCAATGCACGGAAGTATCACGATGTGATAACGACAGCGGACAACGCCGAGCCTAAATCCATCGATGAAATGAAAACCTACGGGATTCGCATTCGGGGAGCCAAGAAGGGACCGGGTAGCGTGGAATACGGTGAGAAATGGCTGGATGATCTGAAAGAGATCGTGATTGATTCGAAGCGGACACCGCATACAGCCAAAGAGTTTGAAGATATTGATTATCAAACCGACGCTGATGGCAATCCACGCGCCAAGCTGGAGGAGAAGGACAATCACAGTATCGACCAATGTCGCTATGCGCTGGAGGGTGATATGGACCGCTCCGGCGTATCGTTCAAGAAATAACAGGGAAGGAGAAAAGGACATGGAAACCCTACAGCAGATTCTTGAGAATTTGGATGCTAATGCGCCTATGACGCTGGAGGAAATCATCCAGGCTGAGGTTAGTGCTTGGGAACGATCTGATGAGCGGAAGCAGATGCTAATCGGCAAGAAGTATTATCGGATAAAGAATGACATCCTGGAGCAACGCCGAAAAACAATAGATGCAGAGGGGCGAATGGTGGCTGCTGACAATTTGGCGGATAACCGTATTCCTCACGGATTTGTAAGAAAGCTGGTGGATCAGAAGGTAGGTTATCTGCTATCCAAGCCATTTCTACCGAAGACGAAAAAGCCGGAATATCAATCAGAACTGGATCTATTCTTCAACGATGATTTTAAAATGTTGTTTAAGAATACGGGCAAGGATGCGGTTAACTGTGGCAAGGCCTGGCTACATCCGTATTACACGGACACGGGCGAGCTGGTCTTTATGAGGCTGAATCCGGAAGAGTGCCTGCCGATCTGGAAGGATGCCGCACATACAGAATTGGCTGCTTTTATACGAGCCTATGAGATTGAGGGATATGTGGCTAAGAAAAAGCAGACGGTCAAGCGAATCGAATGGTGGGATCTGGACGGCGTTCAGATATTTGAAGAGGAAGCGGGTAAGCTGAAGCAGCTGGAGAAGCGGAATCATCTTTCTGTGGTCGAGGGTACAGGAGAAAAGCCTCTGAACTGGGAGCGGGTACCCTTTATCTGCTTCAAATACAATTCTGAGGAGCAGCCGCTGATTGAGTTGATCAAGAAGCAGGTCGATGATTATGATAAGCAAAAATCCGCCAACAGTAACAACCTGGAGGACCTGCCGAACAGTATCTACGTGGTCAAGAACTACAGCGGCCAGGGTGGCGGCGAGTTCCGCGAGAACATTTCCCGCTTCCGCGTGGCTTTTGTGGACGGTGACGGTGGTGTGGATACGATTAGCCTGGATCTGGATACTGAGGCGTACTCAAACCATATGGAGATGACCCGCAAAGACATATTTGAGTTTGGGCGTGGGGTAGACACCCAATCAGACAAGTTTTCCAGCGCTCCTTCTGGTATAGCCCTTCGTTCTTTGTATCAGGACTTGGATCTGGATTGTAATGATATCGAGAACGAGTTTCAAGCGGGGCTTAAGCAGCTGATTTGGTTCATCGACGTCCACCTGGCAGCTGTAAAAGGCAACGATTACTCTGAGGAAACTGTGACGTTTATCTTCAATCGAGATATGCCGATTAACGAGTCTGAGGTGATCACCGACGCCAGCAACAGTATGGGGGTTATCTCCAAGGAAACCATCGTGGCTAATCATCCATGGGTTACGAACACCAAAGAGGAACTGAAGCGGATTGAGGCTGAAGAACAGGCAGAGCTGAAGAAGATGGATGATTACGGTCTGCCTCCAGATCCGGGCGGTGACAAAGCTAAGCCGGAAGAGGATGATGACGAATGAAGTCAGCAGCCTACTGGTCTAAGCGAATGGAGCAACTGAATGAATCGCTACTGAATAAGGGTGTACCATTTAACAAAGCAATGCAAAAGGAATACCGCAAGGCTCAAATATCCATCCAGATGGACGTTAACAATTTCTATCAGCGATTTGCAGATAATAATGGGATCGTTAGCTTATCCGCTGCTAAGCAAGTTCTTAAGGCAGGAGAGCTGAAAGAATTCAAGTGGTCCGTAGAGGATTACATTGCTCGGGGTAAAGAGAATGCTATAGATCAGCGATGGATGAAGGAACTAGAGAATGCCAGCATAAGAGTACGTGTTACCCGCTTAGAATCCATTCAATTGCAGATGAAGCAACATGTCGAGGAATTATCGGCTAAGCGTCTGGCAGGCACAACAGAGTTACTAGGCAACGTTTATAAGGATGGATACTATAAGAGTATCTTTGAACTGGAAAAGGGTATTGGTATAGGAGCGTCATTCTCTAAGATAGATAAGCGGCAGCTCGAAGCTATTCTATCTGCACCTTGGGCTCCAGATGGCAGCAATTTCAGTTCTCGGATATGGACTGATCGTGTACGGCTGAATGGAGAACTACGGAACATCTTTACTCAAGGGCTTATCCGTGGGGATACATCAAAACAAATGGTTCAGCAGCTACAGGATCGGCTGGGAGTCTCCCGCAAGAACGCCGAGAGATTGATACTGACGGAATCGGCCTACTTCGCTGGTCAGGCCAGTCTTGCCGGGTTCAAGGAACTGGGGGTAGAACAATACCGCTATACTGCTACACTGGATAAGCGGACTTCGATTACCTGTCGGGACCTTGACGGCAAAGTGTTTGATGTCTCAGATGCTCAGCCAGGTGTTAACTTTCCACCTATGCATGTATACTGTCGGTCCACAACTATTCCACATTATGACGATAACATAAAAGAGCGGGTGGCTCGGGATGATGACGGCAAGACGTACAAGGTGCCGGAAGATATCAATTACAACGACTGGGCTGAGAAATACGCCCCGGAAGCCGCTGAACCGGTTAACGTAGAGACTCCGGCCAAAAAGGTCCCGGAAACGCCATTACCTACTATTGAGATCCCGGGCGGGCCAACAAAGGATATTCCAATTCCTGAGAAAAGCATCTATACCCTGGAACCAGAGAAATGGTATGATGAAACCGGAAAGATTGCACCACCGCTGATTAACCTCAGTAAGATGGATCTACCGAAGCTGCAGCCAGACATTCCGCGTAAACTAGGTAATATTGATCTGTCTAAACCTGATATCGGCCGCAACTATGTAAAGGATGCTGAGAAAGCTATTAGGAACGCACCAGAAGAACATGCTGTTATTCTCACAGAAAAAGGCGAAGCGCTCCATATTAAGGGAGATAAGGCAGCTGTCGATATTACAAAATTCAAGCCCGAACAGCTCAAGGATAGTATTGTCACCCATAATCACCCTTCAAACGGCGAGGATCCTGGCGGGTCGTTCAGTCGAGAAGATGTTCACATGTTCTTTTCAAAAGAACTGAAACAACTGCGGGCGGTTGATCAGGCGAATTTATTTATATTAAGTAAATCCCGAGATATCGAACTAAGCCAGGATGATATAAATCTACTGCTAGATAAAGCAGAGGATCTGTATCTCAGTAGACTTACGATTGAAGACGCGATGAATGGTTACGATGACAAGCATTTGACCATGGAGCAGCTGGTATTGCTGATTGAGGGTCTACAATATGGAAGGGAGTGATGATCTTGCGAACGGAAGAAGAGAATAGAGCGGCTATCGCTGAACTTTTTGCCCCACAGTGTGATAAGCTGGGCGAACGATTTGACGCTTTGGTGGACGAGATCAGCGCTGTAAGATTTGAGTATCTTCAGAAGCGGGACAAGCTGCCGAAGTATCCTATAGGTGTTCTTGATGCTAATTCGGTTGAAGAGCGGCGATTGAGTCGCGAAGAAGGATTGAAATGGGTATTAATCAAACGAAAATATGGTATATGAAGCACTCTCCAATATGCGAGGGTGCTTTTATATTGCCGTCTTTTTGGTATTGCAGACGTTAAAGAACAAGACATCACCGGACGCGACCGGGATAACAAGCGAAGATGAAACGGAGGAATCGTTAATGAATAAAGAGCAATTTGTTTCACTGGGATTACCGGATGATCTGGCTGATAAGGCCGCCGCTGCTTCTGCTGATGAATTGAAGGGGTTTGTACCAAAAGCCCGCTTTGATGAAGTCAACGACGCGAAGAAGCAGGCTGAACAAGATCGTGACAAAGCCTCAGGTCAACTTGAAGAGGTGAAGAAGGCTGCCGGCGATAACCAGGCGTTGAAGGATCAGATC
This sequence comes from Paenibacillus sp. FSL H7-0735, assembly GCF_038008505.1. Taxonomy (NCBI): domain Bacteria; kingdom Bacillati; phylum Bacillota; class Bacilli; order Caryophanales; family Paenibacillaceae; genus Paenibacillus; species Paenibacillus sp. FSL H7-0735. The sequence goes on from NZ_JBBOZH010000001.1 coordinate 1,293,768, forward strand.
ACGAAGCTGCAAGACGAGAACAAGACAGCCAAGACGGATTATGAGGCCAAAGTGAAGGACCTGCAGCTGACCACGGCACTCAAACTGGCGCTGGCTGGTGAGGCACATGATCCGGATATCGTTGCAGGACTTTTGGACAAAACAAAGATCGAGTTGGACGATAACGGCGCGGTAAAAGGCGGGCTGGACGACCAAGTGAAGGCCCTGCGCGAGAGCAAGGGCTTTTTGTTTGCCGAAAAACAGGAGAACAAGGGACCGACCTTTAAGGGCTTCAAGTCGCCTGATGGTAAGGATCAGTCCAAAGGCGGCGGTGATACCAGTGTTGCCGCAGACTTTGCCAAGGCGGCCAATGATGCTGGTAAAGCGCCGGCTGCTGCAAATAACCCATGGGGTTAAATCAGAGAGGAGATTAACAAATGCCATACGTAAAAGGTAAGACAACGGTCAGTGAAATTAATTTTTTGGCCAGCTCACATGTTATCGCTCACACCTATCAAATAAGCGATGTGGGCGTAACGGCTAATGCACAAGGACGTAAGGTTGTCCCCGCTGGCACAGTATATCCAGCTAACGATAACACGGCGATCGGTATCACCTATACTGACACCGACGTAACAGAAGGACCACAACCTGGTTCAGTTATTATCGAGGCTTGGATCCTGAAAGAGCGCTTGCCCGTAGCTCCAATCGCTGAAGCTGAAACAGCGCTGGCAGCAAATTCAAAAATTAAATTTAAGCAATCCATAGGAGGTTAAGACAATGCCGAGCGTATTTGAACTATTCACACAACCGGAAATTCTAAATTACTTGGAGAATCGGCAATATCCTGCTCTTCTTGGTGAGACTCTGTTCCCCGAGGTTAAACGCGAATCTCTCGAATTTGACATGATCAAGGGCGGAAGTCGTCTCCCTGTCGCTGCTAGTGTACACGGCTTTGACACGGAAGCTGAAATCGGCAGCCGTGAAGGTAGCAAAGAAGCTCTGGAGTTGGCGCTCATTAAGCGTAAGCTGCAGATGAAAGAAAAGGATATCATTGCGCTGGAGAATCCTCGAACAGCCCAAGAGCAGCAATATCTGATGAGCCGGGTTTACAACGATATTGACGTACTGGTCAATGGCGTCCGGGCAGAGGTGGAACGCTTCCGAATGTCTGCTCTGGCCATTGGTACGATTCCTATCAATGAAAATGGCTTAAGTCTAGTTATTGATTATCACGTTCCGAATGAACATAAAGAAATCCTGTCAGGAACATCTCTTTGGACAGATCCGGACAGCGATCCGATTGGTGACTTGGAACGGTGGGCAGATGCACTTGACGAGAAGCCGGCTCGTGCGCTGACATCATCCACACTGCTTAGTGCGCTGCTTCGGCATCCGAATATCATCGGCGCCCTTTACGGCAACAATTCGCTGCGCGTACCGACTCGTGCCGATCTGAATGCCTTCCTGACACAGCATGAGCTGCCAACCATTGCGGTGAACGATAACAAGTACCGTAGACAAAATGCAGATGGTACCTATACAACGCATCGTTATTTCCCGCAGAACAAGATCGTTCTGTTTGGTGCCGACACACTGGGTGAAACGATTTACGGCCCAACCGCTGAAGAGATTCGCTTGGCGCGCGACCCGCAGATCGATATTACGAAAGTGGGGCAGGTTTTGGCCATGGTTTATGAGGAAGGCAAGGACCCTGTAGCAACCTGGACGAAGGCGGTCGCTACAGCGTTACCAAGCTTTCCGGAAGCAGATAATGTTTTCCAAGCTACTGCACTTTAATCGATGGGCGGTTCGCCGCCCTTAAGGAGGAAATCGCGTGAAAGTGGAAGTCAAGGAAATCCCGATCCGGCACAATGGCCAGCTTTTCCAAAAAGGCGAGTCCTTCAGCGTGACGGAGAAGGACTATGAACGTCTGGAGAAACATGTCACCTTCATAGAGGATGAGGGGCCTCCGGCAGTGTCGGAAATGAAGCTAGCGGAGCTGAAGGCTCATGCTAAAGAACATGGCATTGACCTGGGTGAAGCATCTAAGCGTGAGGATGTGCTTGCCGTGGTCCTGAAAGCTGGTGTATCTGATGGAGGAGCATCTTAAATATTTTTTTAAGCTCAAGCAACTGTTAGGAATTCCGATTGAGACTACAACAAAGGATTTCCAACTGACCTTTGCGCTAGAATCCATCATTCAGGCCATTAAGACCTTTTGTAACATCACATCGATTCCGCGCGAGCTGGATACTGTGGTGTTACAAATCGCGGAGGACTATTACCGTGCAAAATATTCAACTGAGTTTGAACTGGCTGCGCCAGCGGTTACAAGTATCAAACGCGGTGATGTGACCACGGCATTTGGATCAGCCAAAGCCATTGTTACTGTGGGATCTGGAGCGGCGTTTATCCGGAACTATGAAGCTCAGTTAATCGCTTTTCGCAGGATGAGGTGGTAATCATGGGATTTGGCTGTGTAGAGCTGGAACGAGCAGCTATTGAGAGCACCTATGAAGGCCTATGTACTGTTTCGGAAATGAAGGATGTAAAAGATCCAGTGAGCGGTAAAACACGACAGCAGCCTGTCATTGTGTTTGCTGACGAGCCGTGTGGACTCTCTCAGTCATCCTTACCTGCTACCACACAAACGGTGACAGCGGATCAGGTCAATTATGATGCCAAGTTATTTATCTCCCCTGATATAACTATCAAGCCAGGGAGCCGAATCACGGTTCAGCAGAATGGCATGGAGTTCAAGGGAGAACAGGCGGGTAAGGCATTCAGGTATGCCACTCATCAGGAGATTAAGCTAAAAGAGGTCCTGAACGCATGAGTATGGGGAAGTTCGATTTTTCTAATGTGAAGAAGCTTCACAAAAGCATGGTTCAGATGCAGAAAGAGTTCCCAGCCTTCATGGAGGAATGCATCCGGGAATTGGCTGGACGGCTGTTGGCAAAGGCTATAGCACGTACTCCTGTGCTGACTGGAGACTTGCGGCGGGGATGGCAGATCGGTCAGGTGGTAAAGTTACCAGGCGGTGGGGTGCATGTTGAGATCACAAATAACGTGGAGTATGCGCTATATGTGGAATTCGGGCATGTCACCCGTCTCCGTACTGGTTGGGTTAACGGTAGGTTTATGTTAACGCTATCGGAGCAGGAGTTGGAGAGGGAAATGCCAGCTATCATAGAACGGAAGTTTCAGAAATTCCTTAATAAGCATATGGGGCGGTGAGTATGCAGGATATAAAAAACGCACTCATAAAAAAGCTATCGTTATTTACTCCGGAGTATCCGGTTTATGACGAAGCAGTGGAGCAGGGCATGCAGCAGCCTTGCTTTTTTGTGCTGCTGTTAGAAGGTAGCCAAGCTCGGGGTATAAATCGGCGGTATCAGCGTTTCAATCCATTTGACGTTCATTACTTCCCGAATCGAGATTCAAAAGCTCCTCGGGAAGAATGTGAACTTATGGCCGAAAGGCTATATTCAGAACTGGAATATGTAAGTGGACACAGTGGTATGTACCGTGGTACTAAGATGCGGCACGAAATTGTTGATGGGGTACTCCATTTCTTCATCCAATTCAACGTCCATCTGATCCGGGACATGGCCCCTGATCCAAAAATGAAAACAATGAAGCAAGGGGGCGGTATTAAGTGAGTGTGAAAAATGAAAAGTCAGGTGTTGAAGCTCCTGAGGCTTCGTATACAAAGGAGCAGTTCTTAAACTCTACCAAATACTCATACCAGGATAAAGATGTCCTGTCGGCGCTGCTGGAGCCGGAAAAGTTGTATACAGCGTTTGAGGCACAGCAGGTCATCGAAGATTTTAAGAACAAGGAGGTTGAATAGATTATGGCCGGTGGAACATGGACAACTCAAAATAAAGTAAGACCCGGTGTATATAATAACGTGGAAACGTCTGGCGGGTCATTGGGTACGGTTGGTAGTAGGGGAATAACCTCTTTAGCGCTAACTCTCCCATGGGGAGCGGCTAAGGTCATCACACCGATTATAGCTGGTGAGGATACATTCAAAACTCTTGGGTATGACATTACAGCCCCGGAACTATTGCTAGTGCGTGAGGCACTGAAACGAGCGCGTACAGTGTTGCTTTATAAGCTTAACGAAGGAGTTAAAGCGACTGTAGCAGTAGGCACTCTGGTGGCTACAGCCAGATACGGTGGTACGCGAGGTAATAGCCTGAAGGTTGTCGTTCAAACCAACATCGACGATAGTAGCAAGTTTGATGTAAAAACGTTGCTGGATAATGCAGTAGTGGACACGCAGGTAGTCGCTAATATTGCGGGGCTCATCCCAAATGACTGGATTGTATGGAGCGGGACCGGCACACTAACTGCAAATGCTGGAGCTCCTTTGATTGGTGGTGCAAATGGCACTGTTACTAATGCGGATCATACTGCATATCTAGCTGCACTAGAGCTGTACGATTTCCAGACAGTGGCACTGACATCCACGGACAATGCACTCAAAGCGGTGTATGCTGCCTTTGTACGGCGCTTGAGAGAGTCAGAGGGTAAAAAGGTACAGGCAGCACTTGAGAACTACCCTGTAGCCGATTTCGAAGGTGTAATCAGCGTCAAGAATGGCGTGGTACTTTCAGACGGGACCATACTTACAGCAGCGCAGGCCACTGCTTGGGTAGCTGGTGCTTCGGCAGCAGCTGAGATGAATGAGTCTCTTACTTATTCGGCATACGACGATGCTGTAGATGTAGCGCCGAGGTATACGAGCACTCAAATTGAGGCAGCGTTAAAAGCTGGGGAATTTGTTTTTACCCCTTCCGTTAATCGAGCTGTGATAGAACAGGATATTAATACTTTCCTCTCTTACACTCCAAAGAAGGGAAAACAACTTCAAAAAAACCGTGTGCTCCGTGTGTTGGATGGTATTGCGAATGATCTGAAGCGTATCTTTGAATCATTTTACATCGGTAAGGTATCAAATAATGTTGATGGTCGAGCTCTGTTTCGTAAAGAGGCAGTTATCTATTTGGATAGCTTGCAGGGGATTGATGCCATTCAAAATTTTGATGCTCAGACGGATATCACGGTACTTCCTGGTGTTGATTCAGATGCCATCTACGTGGAAGCCAATATTCAACCAGTAGATAGTATCGAAAAAGTATATATGAAAGTGCAGGTGAGATAAAGTGGGTTTCTTAAAGGCTAGCGAAACAATCAGTGGACAAGAGGGACGAGCCTACGCCACAATCAACGGTCAGGTGGAGGAAATGTTCTACATCAAGACTCTTGAAGCCTCTGTTGAAAAAGAAAAGGCTGAGGTGAAGACGTTGGGCCGCCGCGGTACGCAACATAAAACTACTGGATGGTCCGGTACCGGTAGTATGACGATCTACTATATGACTAGTCGGTTCCGTCAGTTGATGATCGATTATATCAAAACGGGTAGAGATACCAACTTTGATATTACGGTAACTAATGAAGATCCGGGATCTACCATTGGGTCTCAAACAATTACTCTACTAGGCGTGAACCTTGATAGTGTGGTTATGGTATCACTAGATACAGAGTCTGATGCACTAGAAGAGGATATTGATTTTACCTTTGAGGATATTGATATGGGTCAAGCATTTAACCCGCCAGCCAATTAAAATAAATTTCAGGAGGAATTAATAATATGAGAGATTTTACAGCATTCTACGCACAAAATGCAGCGGTGGAGACTACAGAGGATTTCGTGGTCTCTCCTAGATTTAAAGATAAAGATGGAAAGGCGATTCCTTGGAAGCTACGAAGTATCACTGAAGAAGAAAATAAAGAACTTCGTAAGGCTGCCACGAAGCGAACCAAAGGTAAATACGGACAATTTACATCTGAAATGGATGCTAATGAATACATGGCAAAAATGGTGGTGGCTTCTGTATCTTATCCGGATCTCAAAAACGCAGAAATTCAAAAATCCTATGGAGTGCTTGGTTCAGAAGTTCTGTTACGCAAAATGCTGCTTCCTGGCGAATTCTCGGCCCTCAGCGAACGTGTACAGACACTAAACGGTTTTGACCAAGATATCAATGAACAAATAGAAGAAGTAAAAAACTAATAGAGGAGGGTGATGGTGAGGCTAACTTAGCTTACTACGCCCTCCATGAGCTTCACATTTTACCGCATGACCTTATGGCGATGGGACAGAGGGAACGCGCTGCTATATATGCTATGATCTCTCTCCGGGTGGATAAGGAAAAGAAACAAGCGTCTAAGGCCAGTTCTAAAGGACGTAAAAAGTAATAGACCATTCATTCCCTATTTGGTATATTGTTAGTAAATATTACCTCCGGGAGTGGAAATATGAAAGCATTCCGCAACATTTTGTCGGGAATTATGTTTATTTTATCGGTATTATTTCTAATATTCACAATACTTACTTTCGCCGTTCCGGAAACGGATGGAAAAGGCGTTGCAATTGTAATGACTCTAATCTGTTTCTTTCTTGGGTTTGTAATTAAAACTCAATCAAAGCAGGCAGAAGAGATTAAACAAAAGAACGAAGAACTCGGAATCAAAGCTACCGCATTATTGCATCATGTCGAGGGACTTCCAATTAGCGAAAAGACACAATGCAAGGTAGCGGTTACTCGGGATGGCATCTCTATTATAGGAGGGGGCACTGAATTTAATATTACTAATTCTCAAATTCGTGCAGCCGAGGTTAAAACTGATACAGAAATAGCGAATATCGTTCACAGTAGTGCAGCTAAAGGGATTGCAGGTGGCTTGTTATTTGGTCCGATTGGCCTTGTTGTTGGATCGAGAGCTAAGAGTAAGGAAAAACGAACAAGCACCTATTATCTGATAATAAACTACACAAATACAGCTGGTGAAGTTGCCGCGCTAATGTTTGATGAAGGAACTACATCATTTGCTTCACAGAAGATAGTTAGTAAACTTAAACCTGTGATAGTTAACAATCCTATACATTCAGTTCAACTCTAATATTCCGAAGCACTCCATCTTGGAGTGCTTTTTTATGTTGTTTAGAAAGGAGGAAGCCATATTGCCAAGCATTGCAGCAAGTCTTGCATTAAATGATGTCTTTAGTCAGCGCTTGAATCAGGTTAACACTTCTTTAGCAGCGACTATTCAGTTAATGGCACGATTGCAATCTCAAATGCAGAATCCGATGATATTAAGAATCAGCACTTTTGATGTGATCAGTAATTTAGATATGATTAAACAGCAGATTGCAGCTCTAGGAATAGGTAGCCTAGTACGAATAAACATTAACTCAACAGAAGTATTACAACAATTAGCAGTAATCAGGCAGCGGTTAGGCGGTGAAGAATCGTTAATTAAAATAAGAATCGATGCCGCTGATATTTCCTCGCAAATTGCAATTATAAAAAGACAGATTGAAACTGAATTAAGTAGTGTCGTTGCGCAGATTCGAATTGAGCTACCTCGGTCTTTGGAGGCTATGTTTACAAATCTCCAACGCTTGGTGTCTCAACTCATTAGATCAACGCGACAATTAAGAACACGCAGTGCAGATGCGGGTGAATTGCAAAGAGCTCTAGAACGTATCGCTAGGTTAGAACGGCAAATTGCTGACCTACAGTCTAGGGTGAACGGACAAATTAATAATGCAACGAAAAACACTTCTAATTGGCTAAGTAGCCTCAAAAATGTAGTCGCAGCTTATCTATCTATTGCTGCAGCTAAAAAACTTTTGGAAACATCAGATGATGTGGCGTTGACTAACGCTAGATTAGCAATGGTTAATGATGGCCTTCGAACACAGCTAGAGTTACAACGCCAGGTAATGGACGCGGCGAATGATACTCGGGCAAACTACCAAGCAACGGCGGATATGGTCACTAAACTCGCTATGAGTACTCAGGGTATTTTTAAAACAGATGACGATATTATTAAATTCACGAAGAGCTTCAACAAAGCTTTGGTAATCTCAGGTGCAGGAGCCCAAGAAACGACTGCCTCTATATTGCAAATGGGTCAAGCGCTTGGGAGTGGGGTTTTACAAGGGGATGAATTAAGGTCCCTTAGTGAAAATGCTCCAGCAGTGATGAGCCTATTAGCGGAGGGGCTAGGCGTAGCACGCGGGGAACTTAAAGCAATGGGAGCTGATGGTAAACTAACATCTGCGATGATTGTTAAAGCTTTTGAAAAGCAAAGCGGAAAAATCGATAAGATGTTTAGTCAAATGCCTATGACTTTTGGTTCGGCAATGACAATTATGAAAAATAAAGTATCTGAATGGATTGGAACAATTAACGGGGCTGAAGGCCCTCTTAGTAGGATTACTAAGATGCTACAGGATCTAACTGCATGGTTAAGTACCAGTGACGGAGAACAATTTTTGAGTGGTTTAAGCGAAGGCATCACCACAACTGTCGATATTGTTGTTTCGTTAGGGGATGCTGCTGCACAGGTGTATAGCTATATTACTACGAATTGGACAACTATTGAGCCAATCGTTTGGGGGATTGCAGCGGCTTTAACGGCGTGGAAACTTGCATCTATGGCTGTTGGTTCTGCCTCTATTTTTGCTTCAATTGGAACAGGAATAATGACAGCGGCAGTGTTTCTTCAAACAGCTGCTACAGGTGGTTTGGCTCTCGCTTGGCGAGGACTAAACGCAGCTATGAAAGCCAATATATTTATTTTAGTGGCAACTCTTCTGGCAGGTTTGATTGTGTGGTTAATAAAACTGTGGAATACGAATGATGCGTTTGCAGCAGGATTTCTTAGGGTTTGGTATGGAATATTAAACTTTATTGATCAAGTTGCAATTAAATTCACAAGCGTAGGGTATGCAATAGCCGATGCGTTCGGATGGGCGAAAACCAAGTCATTAATTTTCATGGAGGATTTAGCAAATGGTGCAATAGATCGTATTAATGATTTGATTAATACATTGAACAAATTGCCATTTGTTGAACTTGAGACTATTAGTCACATAGAATTAGCTGCTGGAAAAGCAGCAGAAGAAGAAGCTGCGAAGCAACAGAGGGCGGCAAACATAACTGCAATGGAGAATAGTGCAGCAACAAAGGCTAAAGAACGTGAGGCTAAAGTCCAAAAAATGTTAGATGAACGTGCAACGAAACGTGAATCTGAAGCAGCTGCTGAGAACGCTAAAAATATAAAATCAGGAAAAGATGATAAGGTGGCTGGAATGGGGTTTTCTGCTGGTGGTGGTGCCGCAGCTGCTGCAGCTCCAAAAACTGATAAGTTAAAAAAAGTCGATAAGGTCGGCAAAGTAGAGAAGCCTATTGATATCTCTAAAGAAGACCTGAAGATTATGCGCGATGTTGCGGAAATGAAGAACATTCAAAACTTTGTGACATTGACACCGACTATTCAGGTCAAGACAGGACCAGTAACCAATGAGGCTAATGTCGATTCCATTGTTAAGAAGATCGGCAATATACTTACTGAAGAGGTGGCAAGTACAGCCAAGGGGGTATACTCCTAATGAACAACGGCTATAGCATTGAATTAAGCTTCAACAACCGTGCTATCTGGTTTGAAATCCCCGTCCTTCCAGAAGAAATAGAGATTGGCGGGGAAGGTGACGGAGAGACTTATGATATAACGGATCTTGGTGAAATTAATGTAATCAAGGCAGCTAAGCTGAAAGAGATTAGCTTTAGTAGTTTTTTTCCGGCGATCGCAGTCGGTGGTACTGTACCAAGCTATGTATCATCAAAAAACTGGGGGCAACCCGCGGACTACATCCAATTAATTGAAACCTGGATGAACAAGCGCAAGCCGATCCGGTTTATTTTTACGTCAACGGGTCTCAAAATAAATATTGCTGCCAGTATCGAAGAATTTAAATATAAAGAGGTTGCCGGGAGCCCGGGCGATTTTGAATATGAAATCAGCCTGAAGGAGTATGTCTTCTATGCTGCTAAAAAGGTGACGTTGAAGACAAATACAACACCAGCTGGTACAACCACCACCACTAAGAAAGAGCCAGCGAAACGCGCAGATGAACGTACCAAGTCTAAAACAGTTACCATCAAATCAGGGGACACCTTGATGAAGATAGCTAAAAGAGAACTCGGTGACGGTAGCCGGTGGAAAGAGATTCAGAAGTTAAACGGCTTAACAGACGCGCAGCTGAAGACACTCAAAATCGGCTCTGTTCTGAAGCTACCGGGGTGATGATACATGGAATTATTGATCGATAATAAAAATGGCACTGTCTGGGATGTTTCCAGCATCGTTACTGATATATCTTGGAAGACGATCCGTATAGGTAAGGCAGCATCCTTAGAATTCACCCTTGTAGACCATGGCCCGTGGCAAGATAAAAAATTCCAACTGAACAATGGTGATGTGGTTAGGTACACAGATGAGGGACATAAGGTTTTCTACGGATATATTTTCAGTGTTGAAACTGGTAAGACGGAAGAAATAAGCATCCTTGCTTATGATCAGATCCGGTATCTGATGAATAGCGGAACTTATGTATTTACGAAACAGACAGCAACTCAGGTAGTTCAAAAGATCGCTCAAGACATGCAGCTCAAGACCGGAACGCTGGAAGATACAAAATACATTATTCCTTCCCAGATCCGTGACGATAAAACGTTTATCGATATGATCTGCATGGCGTTAGATGAGACCCTGATTAACTACGGGACCAACTTCGTATTCTTTGACGATTTTGGGAGCTTGACGATACGTAATACTTCTAATATGCGCTTTCCTTTTGTGGTGGGTGATGATTCACTCATGACGGATTATTCTTACAGTCGCAACATTGACGATGAGACATACAATCAAATTGTATTGTACAGAGACAACAAGGAGACTGGTAAGCGGGAAACTTACGTTACCAAGGATAGCGCCAGCATTGCTAAGTGGGGATTGCTACAACTCTACGAGTCAGTAGATGAGAATCTGAATCAGGCTCAAATTACCGAGCAACTAACACAGCAACTGTTCATGAAGAATCGAGAGAAGCGGACGCTTAGTATAGAGGCCCTTGGAGATTACCGAATGCGTGCAGGATGCTACGTTAATTTATATATCAACGCAATGAACATAAATAAATTCTTCCTAGTCGATGAATGTACTCATAAGAAAGAAGGCGGAGTACATACCATGGACTTAGAGCTAAGGTTGGTGTGATCATGATAGATGCGATAAAACGCGCTGCCACTGAAGCGGTGAATGCTGCTGGTCCAGTTCTGGTACAGCTAGGAATTGTAGAAAAAATTAATCCTCTTGTAGTGTTGGTCGATAATCGGCTTTCACTTATGGAGGATTTTTTAATTGTTCCGGAAACCTTATCTGAACAGAAAATAACAATAGGAATCCAAGAATACGTAATTCGTAAGCCGTTAGCTACCGGAGATAAACTTTTACTTATCCGCATGCAAGGTGGTCAACGCTACGTAATCATGGATAGGGTGGTGAGCGTTTGATACCACAGAGCGATAACGTGCTGCTGAATGAGGATATGGAGGATACACCCCAACCAAGTCTTACTTATAAACTAGACCTTGTAAATGGGCGTATAGGATCCGTGGTAGTGGATGGATTGGATGCCGTAAAACAGGCAGTTATAAAAATACTCTCGACAATCCGATTTGAAAACCTGATTTACAGTGACAATTACGGTAGTGAGGCAGATGTTGGAGCGGTGCGGGGCCGGGCGGTATTTGAAACCGAAGTGGAACGCTGGACTAGGGAAGCGTTACTTCAGGATGATCGTATCGTTTCTGTAACCAACTTTAGATTTAACTATGATGGCGATGCGGTACTCGTCTTGTTTGACCTAGAGAGTGATTACGGAAACTATACAGACCGATTGGAGGTGAATGGCGGTGTATGAAAATCAAACGTTTGAAACGATCTTAGAACGGATGCTAGACCGGGTACCAGATGGGCTGGACAAGCGAGAAGGTAGCATTATTTATGATGCTATGGCTCCAGCAGCAATGGAATTAGCTCAGATGTATGTTGAGTTGGATATCAACGCAAATTTAATATTTGCTGATACAGCTAGTGGCGATTATCTGGATAGATCGATTGCGTGGTCTGGTGTTACCCGCAAGAAGGCAACAAAAGCCCAACTAAGAGGGCTTTTTTATAATGCTTCTAACACCTTAATGGATATCCCAGTTGGTAGTCGCTTTGCTATTGGTGCAATCAACTATAAAGCAATCTCTCGACTCTCATTAGGAGAGTATCGTCTTGAGGCAGAGGTTGAAGGAGTTACGGGTAATCAGCACTTCGGAGCCTTAATTCCTATCGATTTTATTAATAATCTAGCAAGGGCTGAATTGACGGAGTTACTTATCCCTGGGACTGATAGAGAGACAGATGATGCATTACGGCAGCGGTACCTTGATTCTGCCAGACGTCCAGCAACCAGCGGGAATAAATATCATTATATTGAATGGGCTCTTGAAGTTTCCGGAGTGGGTGGAGCTCGTGTATTCCCATTATGGTCAGGTCCGAAGACCGTAAAAGTTGTCATTGTAAATACAGAAGGTGCCCCAGCCTCAAGCGTTCTTGTGAATCAAGTACAAGACTATATTGATCCAGCTGCTGGGAAAGGTGAAGGACAAGCGCCTATTGGGGCAGTAGTCACAGTTACTTCAGCAATCGGTAAGACGATCAATATATCAGCCAAGGTAACTTTAGCGCCTGGTTATAGCTTGCAGAGTGTAAAAAATTCCTTTTTGGAGCGATTGGAGACTTGGCGTAAGTCAGCGTCTTTTGTATCTACTTATGTAAGTCAGGCCGTAATTGGATCAATCCTTTTAGGGACTGACGGTGTTATTGATTATCTTGGGTTGCTACTCAATGGAGCTGTTGGGAACATTGTTCTTACAGAAGAAGAGGTGCCATTGATCGGTATTGTGGAATTGGGGGTGTAACATGGCCTACCCGAGTAAAGTTGATGTATTTCAGGAGAAGTTGAATAAAAACCCAACGGGAAACAACTATGTTATCGAGGAACGGATAACACTTGTAGCAGGCGTTTATGAAGGGTTACTGAATCACGATAATATCAATAACGCTACTGTCCAAGTCTATAGTGGTAGTAAATTGACGGGTGATAAATTGACAAACTGGACGTTAACCATTCCGAGTGATGCACCATGGCGCAGGTTAATTAAGATATTTAGTGGAGCTGATGAAGTTTACGTATCCTATGAAACACCAGGGGACACGGTAGAGGCTGACGATATTAATGTGCTACAAAAGTCTGTAACAGCCACACAAACAGAGGTAGAGAGGTATAAATCGAGTGGACTTATAGATGGTGGTTCATTTACGAGAGGGGTATAAGATGGCACAGACGATACAAATAAAACGTGGTACCAAAGCTCAACTTAGCACTTATGGTGCATTGCTTGTTGGTGAATTGGGTTTTTGTATAGATACGAAAGAAATATATATCGGAGACGGTACAACAAACTCAATGGTTGGGCGAGCTTTGTCAGGTGCAGAGGCTTCGCGTCCGGTGGCTGCATCGGTTGGACGTTTGTTTTACGTAACGAGCGGGGCAAATAGTGGATATCTTTATTTTGATGATGGGGTAGCTTGGAGGCGAGTGAACGCCCAAGCACTCAGTGATTTAACAGGGACGCTAGATAATATAGCGGATGGCGCTACTTATGCAAAGATATTAAAGGCTGATGTTAGTGCAGGACATATCAATAAGGTGTCAGATGGCACGAATACTAAAACTGCAGCTGAGATTAAAAGCCATATTGATGATGCAGCTAAACACCGAGTCATTAATGATTCTGGTACAGCCATTACCGATATCTGGTCCGCACAAAAAATCAAAAATGAAATCGAATTAGCAAAACATAATATCGAACCACAAGCATCGGTAAAAGATCAACATTTATTAGCGCCACCAGCAAGTCCAGCAGAAGCGGACCGTTATATCATTCCAGCATCAGCGACAGGGGTATGGGCAGGTAAGACAAACCAAATAGCAGAGTATCAGTCTGGAGCTTGGGCTTACTATACCCCTGCTGTAGGTTGGACTGCATATGTGGATGATGAGCAAAAGATCTACAGCTGGAATGGAACGGCATGGGTTAGGACTGGTGGTGCCCTACAGACGATCACAGCGGGCAACGGTCTTACTGGTGGTGGTCAATCAGATACCGTTACATTGACGGTAGGAGCTGGAAACGGGATTGTTGTAGATTCTACTACGGTAGCTGCTAAGCCAGGTAAAGGCATTGTTGTTAACGCGACCGGGATCGAGGCTAATATTGATGCTTCCAGTATCGTCTATGACGCGACCAATGGGAATAAACTTACGGTCGCTACGATCGATGGGGGCACGTTCTAGGAGGCGAGGCAATGGCTAGAAAAGTAATGATCCAGATCCGACGAGGTTTGGAAAGTGCCATCGGAACACTAGCTATCGGTGAACTTGGCTATTGTACTGATACAAGCAAACTCTATATTGGTACAGCAAATGGCAATGTCTTGCTGGTGGCTGCTCAAAGCTCAGGAGATATGCTTAAAAGTATTTATGATACGAACAATGATGGCAAAGTGGACTATGCTGCCAACGCTGATGCTGTCCCTTGGTCCGGTGTAGCTGGGAAACCAGCAACATATCCACCTTCAACACATACGCACTCCGAATATATGAGTAAGGGTTCCGTAACATGGAACCAATTAAAGGGGGTGTGATGTTTGAGCTATGGAGAATCTTTATATAGCACTCTTCTTTTCACGGCTAATGAATTAGAGGATATAGACGATGTAAGTACGGTTGATCTTATGAAATACCTACCGACATATTACAAGGGTGTTCAAGAAATAGAAGAACTGCAGCAATCATTAGGAATTGAAATATATGGCTTAACTACGAGGGTTCAAGAGGTGCTAGATCAGGCATATGTTGAAACTGCAACATGGAGCCTTGCGCGTTGGGAGGCTGAACTTGGATTAAGCTCGGATCCATCAAAGTCTTATGTCAGTAGACGTGAAATGGTCAAAGCTAAAAGACGAGGCACAGGCACAACGACACCCGAAATGATTCAACGAACAGCATCGGCTTTTGCTGGTGGGGATGTATCGGTAGAAGAAGTTCCAGGGGAATATCGATTTATCGTCCGATTCATAGGCATTCTAGGCATTCCACCGAATATGGCTGGGCTAATTCAGATACTCGATGAAATCAAGCCGGCACACTTGGCCTATGAGTTTGCTTATACGTACACATATTGGGATTCGCTTAAAGCTATAACTTGGAATAATGCCAACGCTGGAACGTGGAACGACTTAAGAACTTTTGGATAGGAGAGTGACACATGCAAACCACAGGAAATTTGGGCTTAAAGAAGCCCGAAGGAACAGATATCGTTGATATTGCCGATTTGAACGGAAATATGGATATCTTAGACACGACTGTTAATAACAAGGTTGATAAGGTCTCAGGTAAACAGTTATCTACCAATGATTACACAGCAGCTGAGAAAACAAAGCTGGCGGGTATCGCAACAGGAGCAACGAACTATACTCACCCGGCAACTCACCCACCATCTATAATCGCGCAAGATGCAAGTAATCGATTTGTAACTGATGTTGAAAAGACAGCATGGAATGGAAAAGCACCGAATACTCTTGTTTCAGCAGCACCGCAAAGTGACGGGTTGATGCGGGCAACTGACAAAATAAAGCTCGATGGAATCGCCACAGGAGCAAATAACTATGTTCATCCAGCAAATCATCCAGCAACTATGATTACTGAGGATGCTACTCATAGATTTGCGACTGACACAGAAAAGTCTAACTGGAACGGTAAACCCAATTTAGATACTACACCGCAACAAACAACAGCAGACATTACCTACTACGTAAGTACAGTAGGTAATGATTCTGCCACAGGACTATCTCCAGGGACTGCATTTAAAACAATTGCTAAAGCTATTAGTATGATACCTACAGTTGTTAACCACACAGTCACTATCATGGTAACTGCGGGGACATACACTGGAGATATATATGTTGCTGGATTTTGTGGTCAGGGCACAGTAGCAATCTCAGGAGCAGCTTCTGCTGCAACAACCCACACAATAACTGGAAGTGCAATTGTAACTAGGTGCTCATGTCGCGTCACTGTGATAGGCATAAATAGTACAGTTACAACTAATAAAGCTTTTGTTGCCTATAACGCAAATGAAGTACTATTTCAGTATTGCAGGACGGATGTGTCCACTGCCCAAAGTGCTTTCTGGATTGACCATGCAAAGGCGTATGTAGTCAACTGCATAATAGTTGGTAAAACAGATACAGCTATAACTGCCTATGTTAATAGCGAGGTTCTTGTGCAGGACTGTACCGGATCAGCTAACAGGGTAGGACATAGAGCCGCATATGGCGGTAGGCTTCAGATAAGTGGTTCCTTTATCGGCTCGTCTATTAAAATGGAAACAAATGAAGGTGGGATTGTTTCTGACAGCATTGGCGTTATTAACCCATGGGGAGATAATACAATGTATGCTCGTAGTGTTATGAGGGCCTCTATGGGTAGTGCAGCAACTATTGCACCGAATGCTTTCTCAAAGTTGGCGTTTAATGTAATGCATCAAGATTTTTCAAATGAATTTAATACAACTTTAAATAGATTCACAGCGAAAAAAACCGGTTGGTATTTGGTTTCTGGCTCTGTTAGTCTTGGTCCAATCGCTCCGGGGAATGCTATAAGTCTGAGTGTTTTTGTTAATGGGAATAGGGAATCGGATATTGGATCATTTTCTCCTAGTGGTGTTGCCGGTCCAGGTACAGCTACTCAGGGCGCGACCTGCTTATACTTACCTGCCGGCGCCTTTGTAGAACTGTTCTGTTACCCCAGCGTAGCAGTAACAACTTATTTTGGCCCAGCACATACCCACTTCACAGTTACACAGATAGCATAAGGAGGCGACATAATGAATATTGCAGATGCTATTATTTTCATTTATCCAGAGGCGATACCTTTACGAGATTTTGTTATTCAAAACAACGGCCCAGAACCTGTATTACGTCCTGGGGCAGAAGAAAAGGGACGTGTTCTATACGAGATCAAGCCGCCAGAAAAAGGAGAGCAGCCCGTTGAGGGAATACACTACTGTTACGGCATCGACTATAATCTGCTTACCGAGGGCGAAGATTACGACCTAGTTGAGAGAGGTCCACATATTGCAGTGTGGAACCTGGACAAACCCCAACCCACTGAAGCTGAACTTCAAGCAGCCTGGACAGCCTACCAGGAAGCCGAAGCTAATAAGCCGCCAGAGCTGACGGAAACCGAGCAACTACGCGCTGATAACGCAGCTTTATTACTGGAGCTAGTGCAAACGCAGGCTAGGCAAGATCAAGCGGAACAAGATCAGGCAGCCTTACTCCTGAGCCTCGTGGAAGGAGGTGTGCTATAAATGAACTGGTACGCACTGGTTAAGCGATACTTTGACGCAGGGTTGTATACGGGAGAGCAGGTACAGGTATTTGTCACAGCAAAAAAAATCACTGCCGAACAAGCTACAGAGATTACAACCAACGCCGAATAGCAGGCGTTTTTATTTTGCCCTCGGATCTGATCCGGGGGCTGTTTTTTATATTGATCAATAGATAGAGAGGGGAGTTGTTTTATGTCAGTTGGGGGAGTCAATTCAGGAGGAGGGACCGGAGGTGTAGCCTTGGAGAATCGTATGGATGATGTTGAAAATCGTTTGTCCGGAATGTCCGACGAGTTGATGCGCTTCGGCGCAGAACATGCCACATTTAGCACTGAGCTGCGATTGCTTAAAGAGAAGCAGTCTAGACATGAGGAAGATGTAAAACAAATCAAAGAATCCACAATCGAAATGAAGATCCAATTCAACGAGATTATGCGGCGGTGGGATACATTGGATTCTCGTGTGTTTCAGTTATTACAACAATCGCAAACGGATAGTAAGAGCGAACGGAAAGTGTTTATCGATCTACTTAAATACGTTCTGGCCGGTACTATCTTCGCTATTATTGCTTTTTTATTTAAAGGAGGGGCGTAATGTTAACCTTAGATCAAGTGAAAAGTAAATCATCTACGAGATTGATAGGATTGCACCCGGTAGTAATGGCTGCTGCGACAGTTTTAATTGAACGCTGTTACGCTCGGGGAGTGCCTATTGTTATTACTCAAGGATTACGAACTATTGCGGAACAAGACGCTCTCTATGCACAAGGGCGTACAAAACCCGGATCTATCGTGACCAATGCTAAAGGCGGGTATAGTTATCACAATTTTGGTTTGGCTGTTGATTTCGCTTTGCTGCTGCCAAATGGATCCAGTGTCTCATGGGATATGAACCAAGACTACAACGGAAACAACATCAAAGACTGGATAGAAGTGGTGGAAGAGGCCAAGAAGCTCGGATTTGAGTGGGGAGGCGACTGGACAACATTTAAGGATTATCCTCATTTTCAAATGGTCTTTGGTTTAACACTTACTCAGCTGAGAGCTGGTATCAAGCCATCTGAAACAGCAATGGCAAAAGCAACGGCTATTATAGATCGACTAAAAGGGGAGGTAGAGGAAAATATGAGTAGAATTGCAGAACTTGAAGAACAAGTGAGGGAGCTATCAAAAGTCGTAACAGGCTTGACCAATAGCAAAGATGTACTTAAAGAACAGTCTCTTAAGCAGGCTGCGGAGATTAAGGAACTGGGCACAATACTGTTGGAATTGACGAATACCAACCCTCCTGCATGGTCCAAGGAGGCTTTACAGGCGTTTGCACATACGCCGTCAGCCCTCAATGGCAAGCCAGTTATTGATACACCGGGATCAGCAACATATTCGGAAGCACGGATAATTACAATTCTGTATCGGCTTGGGCTGGCAGCGCAGCAAAAGGGGGACAAGTAAAGTATGGACAATCAAAACTTAACGGATGTACTGGCGTTCGCTTCGGTGATCGCTGTTTTTGTGTTGGCAGGAGTGCAGTTCGTAAAGACTTCGTTTAACGTACCTAAAAATATATTGCCCTTGATAGGATTAGTTATCGGCCTGTTGATCGGCGCGGCTGCATATCCGTTTACAGAGTTAGGCTTAGTGCTTAGATTATGGTCGGGCGGCCTAGCGGGACTATCAGCAACGGGATTATTTGAGCTGGCGTTTAGTAATAGATCAGGGACAACAAAAGAGTAAAGCATTTGCCTACTGGCTTAAGAGAAGGGTGATTGTACAAGGGGCATAAGCAATCTGGAAGTGACAAAGACTATACGGTTATAGAATAGTATGGTGCTCACAGACTTTAATGGCGACAATGAAAAAGAGACGGGGATATCCTCGTCTCTTTTTCTAATGAATATTACATAACGGATAATAAATAGCGAATTCATTCAATAACGAATAATTAATAGTAAGGTAATATTACCCAAATTATAGTTGGTTGTCAACTAATAAACGACTATTTAATAATTGTTGGTAATACTTGGTTTGTTGATGCAACTTCTTTGGCAACTACATCTGCTGAATAAATAAGAAGTTGTCCTTTTTCAGTGATACAGATTGAAGATTTTTTATCGCCACTAGCTAACGCCTTAATACCGTCAGTAATCAGTTTTTCAACATAGAGCTGCTCAATAAGCTCACTTGCTGAATTTCGTGGAATAGAAAATTTATGCGCTATTTGGTCCCTTAAATAGGGCTTACCAAGGAATTTCTCTGTTTTGTCATATTGGGTATGCCATTGCTCAATAATCTTTATAGTGGGTACTGTATAATCTTTTAGCGAGAATTCTTTGACATCTACATTTAAGAATGTCAGGAGATCTTCGCTATAATTCGCAAAGCTAGTCATGTCTATATGACGAGGGGCAGAGTTTGACAAATAAAATAGCTCAACGTGTTTACCTTTATATGTCATTCTACTAATTACTGGAATCATATCACTATCTGCTGTTACAAATACATAGCAAGAGACGCTTGGATCCTTATATGTATTTTCAATAGCGTCAATGCATAATTCAATATCTGACGAATTTTTCTTGTTATCTCCATCTTTCCCATTTGAGTATACATGTCTAATTTGAACTCTCTTTTTTTGTAAGCTTGTTAGCTGGGTTTTAATCTTTTCGAAATCTGCATAAGATCGGAATGTCCTGACATGCTCTTGACCGTAACGACTCCAAAGGCGGTCAAATAAATTCTTTGTTGGGTTAGAATCGTTTGGATCATGAGAATAATTATTCATCAGTGTCCAGTACACATTATCGTAATCCACGAAGATAGCGACATTCTCCATCTTATTTTTCTTATTCATCGCAAGTAAGGCGGTCTCTGTAGATTTTCCCATCATATCAGAGAAAAAAGAATATGCCTCTATTCTATTTGCTTGCTCTTCATCGTCATTTAAAACTTCATTTCCTTCATTTGTATTATCCATCGTACACCCTTTTATAATCCTCATCGGTTGAGGGAGTTGCTATATGAATTATGTTGAGATAATTCTACTACAAAAGTAGTATATTGGCGATATATGGAATAAGCTGATGAGACCTAAGTAATAGGTGGTTTCATACCATAGATATAGAGTTCATATACATAATGTTCCAAATGGATTAATCTATACTTATGAATAATGAAAACTATCAATATAGAGATACATACTTTTACGTGGGAAAAATTAGGTCGGGTATTAAATACATATGAGTGATCATATTGAGTAATATATACAAAGTCCTAAAGACAGATGCAGAATTCCTAACGGCTGCTATGTCACAGTCACAGGTAGATATACTTGAATGCCGTGGTGATCTAGCTGGCTGTATAATTGATTGTGGTGGTCCAGTTCAGAAATGGAGTCCAGTTAGCGTTAAGGTTGCTGATGCTTATTACATGAGAAATGAATTTGAGTTTAGGATGGTTTTGGCATAAGCAATATATCAAATAACCAATCAGCTTTAACTGTTTGTTTTTTTTGTTTCGAAATCAGGTTTTCGGTTTCTTATTTTAAAATGTTGAAAATTTAAGTCTATCACACTCTTATAGGCATTAATGATTTATTGGATACTATGTCATACAATTGTTTGAATTTGGATATTTTTTTACTGGATTTATTGACAAAATCTAGTATATATTATATAACGATTACAACGGAGGAGAAAATATGAAAAAAATAATACCGAGTATAATTTTATCATTACTATCATTTCCGCTAGCAAATTTAATGCTATTCATTTATTTCAAAATTCTACCTCCATATGGTAGCAGTGAAATTGCATTATTGTCATGTGTTATTTCAATTAATTTTATTTCTTTTATTATTGCATTTTATGCAGTGATAGATAATAAAAATGGGAGGTAACATTTTATGAACAAAGGTCTAAAAAAAATTATCGTGAGTACAATGGCTATCTGTCTCAGCTTGTCAATTCCTATTGCGGCAAATGCCGCTACCGAGCCTGTCGATAGTGAAGCTCAAGCATTAAGCGAAAATGTTATTTTTACAGTGGAAGTTAATTCTGAAACAGAGTTAAACGAATTTTTATCCGAACTTGATACTCACAACAAAAAATCACAAGCACTGTGGGAAGACGCTTTGGTAAGATCTCAGAATGCTTCGGTTGAAAGGGAAGGAGTAGCTAGTATATCCCCTAGATCTGTAGAGATAAGCTCAGTATCAAAGTATGTCAAATTCTCTGGACATTCAGGAAATTTAGGAGCTTATGTTTCTTATAATAGGGAGACTAGAGGGTCTTCTTACATATTTGGAGATATCAATGGATTTTATATGTACGGTTCCAGCTCTACTACTACGGTTTCAAATCTAAACTATGATGGTGTAAAAATCGATGCTAGCAGAACATATGCTGTTACTTCTACTCTTTTGGTAGGTGTGAAAGATTATCATGACAATTTTAGTTATTATCCTTACCAAGCTTATATAGAATTTAACACTTCCGGTTCAGGTACTTGGTACTAATATTTAAATAATACACATTTTAATTTAAAATCGTTTGAAGAAGTCTAGTTAACACTGGGCTTCTTCTTTTTTAGTTATTTTAAATGGTTTGAGTTAGCTGCTTGGTATACGCAAGTTGGTGGATTTTTATTAAGAGTCAAGCGTAGGCTTCGTTGGAATAGACTTGAATTGTGAACTTATACATAAACCCCTGTTAATCATAATTTTCAATGGGGTATTTTTTTACATTGATTTTCGAACGTATGTTTGGTTATAATGCAAACATGCGTTCTTATTGGGGGCGATCACACGTGAAAATGAGAATTGGCCAAAGCATAGAAATTGTTTATATGGATAAAGTGGGTAAAATTACACAGCGTAAGATTGAGGTTCTCGGGATCCGTAACGGCTTAGTTCGAGCAATCGACTTGCAATCAGGCGCACCACGAGCGTTCCGAGAATCCAATATACTGGCATGGCAGCCAGTAAGGAAAGGTATGATAGCATGAATACATTAACTCCACGACAATATGCTGCGCTGCAAGCGATCATCAAACTTTCGGAAGCTCAAGGGTACCCTCCAACTGTACGGGAGATCATGGAGGAAATCGGGCTGGCATCTAGCTCAACAGCACAAGGATTGCTTGAAAAATTGACAGCAAAGGGATATATCCAACGCCATGGACGTACGCCTCGGTCATTACAGGTAATCCGTCATGCTTGAGGATACATTGCGTAAACGGCTGTTATAATAATTAATTATCATTGATAAGTTTGGTAGGCTCTAGGAATGCTGAACTGGTACCGAGCAAAGAGGGATTAGGAGGTAATCTGTATGAGAAAGAAATTAGAAGGTAATGGTCTATGGGAGAGTAGCCGTATGATGCTACCAGAACATGCGATTCGAATCATCCAGGATGAACACGAGCAACTACGGAAAGTGAAACCAGAGATTGATCCTCAGGAGTGGGAACTAATTGACCTGGCGTTGTATCATTCCATGGAGGATCATGCACCTGTAAATCTTGAACTGTTCGACCCCTTTAATGAAAGAATTGCGAAAGGGATTGTTATGCAGGTGGACCGGCAGCTGAAGCGAATCAAACTACGCTGGTCTGACGAGGAGTGGGATTGGATCGAAATGTCGGAGATTATAGCAGTAACTACATAGCACATTGTGAAGCCCTGCTCGCCATTACGGCAGCAGGGCTTTTGTGCGCTTATATCTCGAATTCTTCCCATCCTGGCTTAAGTGTATCTTCAGGTGCTGGTTCTAGATGTTCTGGCAGCACACTAATAAGTAATGGCTCTCCAATATCGAGCAAGACAGTTTTTGTTCCTTTCGCTAACACAATGCCGATCTTACCGATATGGAACCCGTCTATGATACGGACGCGAAGGCCAGGAGTAATGTTATCTATGTTCATGTGATCTCCTCTGCTTTAGAGCAACGCAATCCAATTGCCCATAATTTGCCCATAAAAGTATGTTTAGTAATGCGCGTATTACATATATAGCGCTACTCATTAAGTTGAAATTAGCCGTTATATCGCTGTATTCACGTAATGCGCAATTACTATGTTGATGGGTGGCATGATGTAAGGAAATCATTATCGAAGCAATTCGATGATGAGTTTCCTTGAGAGGAAACACCATTTGACCACATAGTACAAAAATGAGAGACCTTTCATAAGTTCATTGAACTTTTGAGAGGTCTCTCATTTTTTTGTGGGTATAATTTAATCTAATTCTTGCTCTAAAACAGTTTTTACTAACCGACGTACTTCATCAGTTGATCTTGTATCCATTAATTGGTTTCTTAGTTCACCTGCGCCTCTAAATCCACGAACATAGATTTTGAAAAAGCGAAGAAGTGGTTTAAATAAACGTGGCTCAAGTTCATTTGAATATTTATCGTGAAGATCCAACTGTAAAAGAAGTAAATTGAGAAAATCCTTCGCGCTGTGTTCTTTAGGTTCTTTTTCAAAGGCAAATGGATTGGTGAAAATACCGCGGCCAATCATGACTCCATCAACGCCGTATTGTTCTACTAATTTTAATCCTGTTGCGCGGTCAGGAATATCTCCATTAATAGTTAACAACGTATTTGGAGCAATTTCATCGCGCAATTTTTTTATTTCAGGGATTAGTTCCCAGTGTGCCTCTACTTTACTCATCTCTTTTTTTGTACGAAGGTGAATGGAAAGGTTCGCAATATCTTGTTTCAATATATGTCCTAGCCAATCGCGCCACTCGTCAACATCAGAGTAACCCAATCTTGTTTTAACACTAACCGGCAATCCACCTGCTTTTGCTGCTTGAATAATTTCTGCTGCTACTTCAGGATGTTTTATTAATCCAGCACCTTTTCCATTCGAAGCGACGTTTTGTGCCGGGCATCCCATGTTTAAATCGATACCACGAAAACCAAGTTTTTTCATATCAATGCTCATCTGTTCAAAAAATACGGGTTTATCACCCCAAATATGAGCGACAATCGGTTGCTCATCTTCTGTGAATGTTAATCGACCACGTACACTGTCTTTTCCTACAGGGTGACAATAGCTTTCTGTATTTGTGAATTCTGTGAAAAATACGTCGGGTTTTGCAGCTTCACTAACGACGTGACGAAATACAACATCTGTGACATCTTCCATGGGTGCTAATATAAAAAACGGCTTCGGTAAATCAAGCCAAAAGTTTTGTTCGTTACTCATATTATCTCCTCTTGTTGTAATATATAAAAACGATATAAGGATAGCAAAGTCCTATACCCATCATACATAGTATCATTTTTTTTCGTTTGATGCACAGAATCCATGATGTGTGAATGTTCGTCCATGGCTATTTGTTTATAATCTGTTTATTGATACTTGTTATAATCCTGTAGATGAAAAGTTTGTAATATAAAGTCGAATCGTGTTAACGAATCGATTATAGACAAACGACATAACGCATCCAAAGAACAGGGGGATAAGCAAGTGAACAAAAAGCAATGGATAAGCTCTATATTGGCTGCTGCTGTATTATCAAGCCCTATCATTATGCCGACCAAAGGATCGGCAGCTGCTTCCTTTATTGATATTGATGGCTCATATGCAAAGAAAGCGATTGTTGAGCTATTCGATCAGGGGATAGTGACCGGTGTTGGAGAGAGTAAGTTCTATCCTACGTCGAATATTACAAGGCAGGATTTTGCAATTATTTTAGCAAAGACATTAAAGCTGGATGTTTCGAACCCTCCTGCACTGCCAACCTTTCTGGACGTTCCCACAAGCAACTACGCATACAGCTATGTGGAGGCAGCTGTCAAAGCCGGATTGATTAAGGGTACAGGCAGTAATCTTTTCGGTACGGGGCAAAATTTATCACGTCAGGATATGGTCGTCATGTTCGTGAGAGCATTGGGATTCAATCCTACGGGTAAAGCTGGAACTTTGCAATTTGCTGATAGTAGCCAAATTGCTGATTATTCTAAGGATTTTATAGCTGCCGCTGTGGAATATGGATTGATTACAGGATATAATAATTTTTTTAATCCTGATACCAAAGTAGATCGTCAGGCCGTAGCTCTAGTAGCTTCTAAGTTTCTGAAGTTTAAGGAGAACGGAAACACTGAGCAGCCCGCTTCCACCCCAACTGCTCAACCGAGCAAAGAACCGGTAACAGTGCCTACTCCTGTTGTTAGAGGGTCTTCGTCTTCGCAAAGTGAGCATAGCAGTAATTCAGATACAAATGCACCTGTGGTTGAAAGTACCAAGTTCGAGGCGATCGACAACTACAACGGGACACAAGATCAGCTTCGCGGGTTAGCGGGAGCCATCGGGGAGCAAGGAGCAGCGGTACAAGCCTACCTGTGGACGGATGCGAATGAGAACGGTGAAGTAGATGCCGATGAATTAGGAACAGCCATCACATTAGGCACCAGTGCAGCAGACGGATCTGTGAGTGCGGCTAATATTGGTGATCTGAACGCAGGAACGTATCGTTTCGTGATTACCGCTAAGGATTCATCCAATAATGAATCAGCGAAGAAAGCTGCACATGCGGTTACGGTGACCTTGAGCAAAAACGAAGTTCCGGATACGAGTGCACCAGTAGTGGACGCAGCCAAGTTCGAGGCGATCGACAACTATAACGGGACACAAGATCAGCTTCGCGGGTTAGCGGGAGCTATTGGCGAGCAAGGAGCAGCAGTACAAGCCTACCTGTGGACGGATGCGAATGAGAATGGTGAAGTAGATGCCGATGAGTTAGGAACAGCCATCGCATTAGGAACTAGTGCATCAGACGGATCTGTAAGTGCGGCCAATATTGGTGATCTGAACGCAGGAACGTATCGTTTCGTGATTACCGCTAAGGATTCATCCAATAATGAATCGGCGAAGAAAGCTGTACATGCGGTTACGGTGACCTTAAGCAAAAACGAAGTTCCGGATACGACTGCACCAGTAGTGGACGCAGCCAAGTTCGAGGCGATCGACAACTACAACGGGACACAAGATCAGCTTCGCGGGTTAGCGGGAGCCATCGGGGAGCAAGGAGCAGAGGTACAAGCCTACCTGTGGACGGATGCGAATGAGAATGGTGAAGTAGATGCCGACGAATTAGGAACAGCCATCGCTTTAGGCACCAGTGAAGCAGACGGATCTGTGAGTGCGGCCAATATTGGAGATCTGAACGCAGGAACGTATACTTTCGTGATTACCGCTAAGGATTCATCCAATAATGAATCAGCGAAGAAAGCTGCACATGCGGTTACGGTGACCTTAAGCAAAAACGATGTTCCGGATACGACTGCACCGGTAGTGGACGCAACTAAGTTCGAGGCGATCGACAACTACAACGGGACACAAGATCAGCTTCGCGGGTTAGCGGGAGCCATTGGCGAGCAAGGAGCAGCAGTACAAGCCTACCTGTGGACGGATGCGAATGAGAACAATGAAGTAGATGCCGGCGAATTGGGAACAGCCATCGCATTAGGCACTAGTGCAGCAGATGGATCTGTGAGTGCAGCCAATATTGGGGATCTGAACGCAGGAACGTATACTTTCGTGATTACCGCTAAGGATTCATCCAATAATGAATCAGCGAAGGACGCTGCACATGTGGTTACGGTGACCTTAAGCAAAAACGAAGTTCCGGATACGACTGCACCGGTAGTGGACGCAGCCAAGTTCGAGGCGATCGACAACTACAACGGGACACAAGATCAGCTTCGCGGGTTAGCGGGAGCCATTGGCGAGCAAGGAGCAGCGCTACAAGCCTACTTGTGGACGGATGCGAATGAGAACGGTGAAGTAGATGCCGATGAATTAGGAACAGCCATCACATTAGGCACCAGTGCAGCAGATGGATCTGTGAGTGCGGCTAATATTGGGGATCTGAACGCAGGAACGTATACTTTCGTGATTACCGCTAAGGATTCATCCAATAATGAATCAGCGAAGAACGCTGCACATGCGGTTACGGTGACCTTGAGCAAAAACGAAGTTCCGGATACGAGTGCACCAGTAGTGGACGCAGCCAAGTTCGAGGCGATCGACAACTACAACGGGACACAAGATCAGCTTCGCGGGTTAGCGGGAGCCATCGGGGAGCAAGGAGCAGCGGTACAAGCCTACCTGTGGACGGATGCGAATGAGAACGGTGAAGTAGATGCCGACGAATTAGGAACAGCCATCGCATTAGGCACTAGTGCAGCAGATGGATCTGTGAGTGCGGCCAATATTGGGGATCTAACCGCAGGAACGTATACTTTCGTGATTACCGCTAAGGATTCATCCAATAATGAATCAGCGAAGGACGCTGCACATGTGGTTACGATTGAGCTTGTTAATGGCGTTCTGACCACACCTACGGTTACTAGCTCTATATATGGCTTTGACGGAGGCGGCGGTTCAAAAACAAAACAACTGATAACGGGTTCTACACAATCGCGCATTCGCTTCGACTTTTTCTCCGGAGAAAGCTTTACGAATGCTGAAATTCAGGTAACGTTGGAAGGCATGATCTTTACCACAAACGACTATTATACCATTAGTGGATGGACACATCCGACGAGTGATCAAATTAGCAATAATGGGCATACGTTAACTTTCACAGGAAGTAACATAGGTGTTTCGGATATCGCTTTTGAACTTCATAATAAAGTGATGCCGGCACCCGGGACCTATCTCATTAAGTTCAAAGCAGATGCGGATGGACCTGGAACAGCCAGATCTTATTCCGAGGAACAAGTCATTACCTTAATTATTTTGCCACCGGCTTAAACTAGAAGTTTCTCATGAGTTCTTTGAACTTGTGGGAAGCTTCTTTTTTTATGAAAAATAGGATTGCTCAATATAGTCTAAATGATTATTATGAGTAAGGTATGTTCATATAAAAATAGAGATAAACAGGATGGAGAGCACCATGAAAACAACACGTCAGAACGCATTGATTTTCTCGTTTACTTTTATGGCTTTTATTCTGGGTACGACGGAGTATATTATTGTTGGTTTACTCTCTGAAATATCCTCAAGCCTCGGAGTTACGCTTGCGACAGCCGGGGGCTTGGTATCTGGCTTCGCGATTTCTTATGCCATTGGCACACCAATTATGATGTCCTTGTGCAGCCGTGTTCCGAAACGGATTACGATTCTTGTATCACTTGTATTGATTCTGCTGCTGAATTTGTGGAGTGCTGTAACTGGAACTTACAGTATGCTGCTGGTGACTAGAATAGTTACTGCCATACTATGTGGCTTTGTTCTTTCTGTAGCCATTACGGTAGCGAATGAAGCGGTTGATCAGGAGAAGAGAGGCAAAGCGATTGCTACAATTTTGAGTGGTTTTGCTATTGCGAATGTTTTTGGTGTGCCGATCGGTACTTTTGTAGGGCAGTTTTTTAATTGGCCAGCAGCGTTTGTTCTGAATGGGATATTAGCTGGAGTTGCCATAGTTCTAAATTATATTTATATTCCACGCCAATTACCGAAACCTGTGCCTAGCTCACTCAAAGATCAGATTGGATTGCTCACAAACGGCCGCATTATTCTTGCATTTCTCATTCCGGTTACAGCAGTGGGAGCCGTATTTGTGATGTACACTTACATTACACCTATTCTGGAGCAAGTCATGAATGTTCCTAAAAGCTCGGTTAGCGGTGTGCTGTTTGTATACGGAATTGCCACGATTGTCAGCAACTGGATTGGTGGCAAGGTTGCGACCGGGAATGCGGTTAGTAAGCTGAGATTCGTGTTCCTTATCCAAGCTGTGGTCTATGTTATCTTTAGTATGACCGCATCTGTTTCCATTCTTGGAATGATTGTGCTAATGGCTCTAGCCATGATGTCGAGTATTGTGAGCGCCCCTGCACAGCTCTATTTGATTGACTTAGCTAAGCAGTTCTCACCAAAAACGAAGGATCTTGCTGCCTCATTGAATCCAGTAGCCTCAAACCTGGGAATTGCAGGCGGGTCCGCGATCGGTGGAGTGGTTGCCGGGCATGGAGGATTAATCTCTCTTCCTGTAGCTGCTGCCATCCTGGCGATATTGGCCTGTGTGATTACGTTGAT
Organism: Paenibacillus sp. FSL H7-0735; assembly: GCF_038008505.1. NCBI lineage: Bacteria > Bacillati > Bacillota > Bacilli > Caryophanales > Paenibacillaceae > Paenibacillus > Paenibacillus sp. FSL H7-0735. Next base: position 1,323,238 of record NZ_JBBOZH010000001.1, read on the forward strand.
ATGTTATAAGATGGATCATCAAAGCCAAGTAGCGGTCATCACTCAGCATCATAACTTAACCTAATGAGATGATATAAAATATCCCGGCTTCATACGAGTTCATTGAACTTGTGTGGAGCTTTTTTTATATGATAAGCTTCAAAGCGTTGACTTCCTACAGATTCAGTGCTAAACTTATCTTAAGTTAAAGATATTTAAAGTGAAGATAAAAAATCTCGATACTATCCACCAAAGAGCTTGTACAGTAGAAAAAGATCTTTTTTTAAAGTGATATCTTAACATTAAGATAATTAAACTAAACCTTCTTGTTCTTGGGAATTATATTACGAGTCAAAATCAACTAAACATTAGGAGTGTATAACAATGAGAAACTTAAAAGGGATTCACCACGTTACAGCCATCACAAGCAGCGCAGAGAAAAATTACGAGTTTTTTACTTACGTGTTAGGTATGCGTCTAGTGAAGAAAACAGTTAATCAAGATGATATTCAGACGTATCATTTGTTTTTTGCAGATGATAAGGGCAGCGCCGGAACAGACATGACCTTCTTTGATTTTCCTAACATCCCTAAAGGGGTTCATGGAACTAACGAGATTGCGAAGACATCCTTCCGGGTACCAACAGATGCTGCATTAGACTACTGGGTTAAGCGTTTTGATCGGCTTGCAGTGAAGCATACCGGCATTAAAGAGCAATTCGGCAAAAAGACAATATCCTTCGTAGATTTCGATGATCAACAGTATCAACTTATTTCAGATGAATTGAATAAAGGTGTCGTATCAGGTACACCGTGGCAAAAAGGGCCTATCCCTTTGGAGTATGCAATAACGGGCTTGGGACCGATCTTTGTACGAATTGCTGACTTCAGCTACTTCAAAGAAGTATTGGAGAAAGTGATGTTGTTTAAAGAAATTGCTCAGGAAGAGACGTATCATTTATTTGAAGTTGGCGAAGGCGGAAACGGTGCACAAATTATTGTAGAGCATAACGAGTTCTTACCGAATTCACGCCAAGGTTTTGGGACTGTTCACCATGCTGCATTCCGTGTAGAGGATCGTGCGATGCTTGACGAGTGGACAGAGCGTTTTGAAGGCTTTGGATTCCAAACTTCAGGATATGTAGATCGTCACTTCTTCGAGTCGTTGTATACACGTGTAGCACCACAAATATTGTTTGAGCTTGCCACTGACGGGCCAGGATTTATGGGAGATGAGGAATATGAAACCGTTGGCGAGAAGCTTTCTTTGCCACCTTTCTTGGAACCTAAACGTGAGCAAATTGAGAAGTTAGTCCGTCCTATTAATACCATTAGAAGTACGATCGACTTTGTAAAAGAGTGAAGAAGGGGCTGAGGAAATTGATTTCAATTGATCCAAAGCACAACAGTGAGCGGGAAAATTACAAATTATTAATTGGCACTATTATTCCTAGACCTATAGCCTTTGTCACAACACAATCAGAAGAGGGTCTCTTAAATGGTGCACCTTTTAGCTATTTTAATATCGTTTCGTCCAATCCTCCAATGGTTTCATTGGCTATTCAAAGACCGGCAGGCCGTTTAAAAGATACAGCCCGTAATATTTACGATAATCAACAGTTTGTTGTGCATATTGTAGATGAGGAGAATGTTGCGAAGATCAATCAGACTGCAGCCACATTACCTGCTTCTGAAAGTGAAATTGAATTGGCGAATCTTACACCGATTCAAAGTACAAGTGTAGCTGTGCCTGGCGTTTTGGAAGCGAAGGTGCGGATGGAGTGCAAGCTTGTTCAAGCAATCCCTCTAGGGGGTGAAGAACCTGGGAGTGACTTGTTTATTGGCGAAATTGTTCAATTCCATATCGATGAATCGATCTATCAGGAGGGGCACATTGACCCGAGAGTTCTAAACGCTGTGAGCCGCTTGGCGGGAAATAATTACGCAACTCTTGGAGAGATTTTTACAATAGATAGGCCGGAATAAGCAACTATAGAATAGACCTGCTAGTAAGCAATGAAGCCTACTTAGCAGGTCTTTTTGTGTACCGAAGCTACAGCTCGTCCGCAACCCCCAACAAAGCAATCCCTAGAATCACAACGATAATAACGGCATATTGTGCCTTGCTTAGTTTTTCTTTGAGGAAGATGCGCGATAATATTACGGAAAAAATGCTGTATGAAGCAATAAGTGGTGCCGCGATAATGGCGTTGCTGGACATAGCAAATACGTAGAAGAATTGTCCGGTCGTTTCCAGAATGGCTGCGAAGCCCTTATCCCGTTCTTTAAATAGGTTGAACTTTACCTTTTTAAAAAATTTCAGGTATGTAAAAGACAAGATGGCACATATAAAGAAGGTGTATTCATACGCGAGCAGAGCTGCTTTTTCGCTAATCAGGCTGAGTTCATCCAAATAAATAGCATCGGCAAAGGTGCCAAGTCCATCGATTAGGCAGTATAGGATTGGAAAAATGATGGCGATCACACCCATCTGATATTTTTTATCAATCTGTGCGGCACTTTTTTGAAGCGCTTGGTGTTCTGCTTTCTTTTCCAAGATGGCGATCCCGATAATGCCTAAGGTGATAACGGCAACACCAACGATTTCAAGCGCCCCTAGCTCATGGGTGAAAAAGATAAATAATAATATCGTCGTTACAGCGCCTGATGAATTTTGTACGGGGGAGGCAATGGATAACTCAATATATCTAAGTCCAATATAACCGACTGCCATCGACAGGATATAGAGTGCAGACACAGGGAAATATCGGATTAAGTCTATAGGATCAAAGGTCAATCCTTGAATGAGCATATAAGCTGTCGCGTGAATACCCATGACTATGCCCACGAAAATGACAATCTTAATATGGCTATACCGATCCTGACTATCGGTCCCCTTTTTATAGAATAAGTCAGCCCCTCCCCAAGCGAAGGCTGTTAATAATGCAAACATAAACCACATGATCATTGCTCCTTGCTGTAGATTAAAATCCCCGCCGATTATACCAGATTAGATTCTACACAGGGTGGTCATTTCGTCACACATAAAAAATACACCCTCAAGAATCGACTGGACAAACCATAGGTTTATCGAATGTCTATTCTAAAGGGTGTACTTCATAACATAACAGAGGCGTAAGGCGTTCTATCTTAACGTAGAGTTTTCAATGCGCCACTCCAAGCCAAGACTTGATCCAGCATCCCATTAAGATTGGTAAGATGCAGATCCGCTGGTTTAAACACAGTTCCGTTCTCGAAATCAGTGAACAGTGACAACGCAGGGTGTACACGAACGTCTGCTACAGATAGTTCTCCCAAGATTCCGCGTAGATGTTCAGCTGCACGAGCGCCCCCTACGGAACCATAACTTACGATACCTGCTGCTTTATTATTCCAAGCTTCACGGGCATAATCGAGTGCATTTTTCAGTGATGCAGAAATACTGTGGTTATATTCTTGTACGATAAATACGAAACCGTCTAGTGTAGCAAGTTTAGTGTTCCAAGCTGTTGCTTGTTCAGTTGCATCAGCCTCACCCAATAGTGGAAGCTTGAAGTCTGCAATATCTATGATCTCATAATTAGCATCCCCGCGTGCATCCGCAATCTTTTTAACCCATTCTCCTACTTGCGGGCTTAAACGACCTTGACGAGTACTTCCGAGAATAATACCGATGTTTAATTTTGACATTGTTTGTTCCTCCTCAATTTTTGTTCTACCAAATAGTTTGTCTAGAAATCCCATGAAGTACACAACCTTTAAAAATTATTTATCTCAAGAGTAGTAAACTCTGGTTGTCTTTAAGTTAAGTATCTTTAAGATGAGATAATAATACCGCACATAGTGTGCTTTGTCAAGCAACTTTATAATAGTTAGTTCATAGCTTTGATTCACCTTTACAAAATTAGTTGTTAGGAATATAATTGTTTAAGCAACTATTAAAACAGTGTTAATTGAGAAGGGATACGATCATGACGACAAAGCATAACCAATCCGAGCTTACGTTAGGATTTATGATGGGTACGACCTACCGTAAATTAAGCATGTTATTTCAAAATGGGCTGAAAGAACATGATATAACACCGGAGCAATGGTCAGTCCTTTTTCATATTGACAGAACGGAAGGTCTGATTCAGAAGGATATCGCTAAACGTTCTGGTAAGGATAAGCCAACTACAACGCGAATTCTGGATCATTTGGAAGGAAAGGGACTGGTCTACAAAAGAACCGGCGAGAACGATCGGCGTTCTTTTAAAGTCTATATTACGGAAAAAGGAAGGTCTCTGGTGAAGGAAACCGTTCCTATTGAAGATAAGGTGACAGAAGAGATTATGAACTGTATTTCTAGTAAGGAATATGAGTTGCTCATGGAATTGCTGCTAAGAATAAACAATCATGTAGATCAAATAACAGATGGAGAGTAGGAAGGCAAGTTATGTTAGAACAACAAGAACTACGTACGAAATTATGGACCAAATCTTTTATTGCTTTAACGATTAGTGCTTTATTTTTATTTATGAATTTACAGATGTTGTTATCTTCATTTCCGTCTTACGTAAAAAGCGAATTTCAGGCCGGAGATATTATGGTCAGCCTCGTTACCAGCGTCTTTGCATTAACTGCGATCGCTTCACGTTTTATGACCGCTTTTCTGATGCGGAAGGTTAGCCGCAATGTATTATTATATATTGGCTTAGCAATTGCCGCCGCTATAACCGGCCTTTATGTTGTAGCAGATTCCATTGGCTCGCTGCTGCTGATGCGTGTGGGCTATGGGATTGGATTCGGGATTGCCAGCACGATTATTCCAACGATTGTTTCGCAGATTATTCCGAGCAAAAGAATGGGTGAAGGGATAGGTTATTTCGGTTTATCTACCAGCCTGGCGATGTCGATCGGTCCGATGATTGGCTTAAATGTGATGAAACAATCGGGTTTTGGAACACTGGCTATGATCGGTATGGTAACCTTACTTCTTGCCTTTCCAGTACTTTTATTTTCTCGTTCACTTCCTGCACAACCGAAAAAACAGCCAACCCCAACTCAAAGCGAATCCACCAAACCTCTCAAGGTTCCGTTTAATACAAAGTTAGTATTGCCTGCCATTCTAAATGTCATGTTGGCAATTACCTACGGGGGATTGCTAAGCTTTATCGCTTTATTCGGCGAATCAGTTCATCTGGAGCAAGTGGGTCTGTTCTTCTTATTTAATGCGGTTACGATCATCATTATAAGACCTATCTCCGGCAGATTATTTGATAAAAGAGGACCGGCGGCTGTCCTGATTCCCGCGGCAATTTGTGTTGTCGCAAGCTTAACTGTGCTTTCTTATACGACATCTATGCCAATGCTTATCGTTTCTGCACTGCTATATGGACTTGGCTTCGGTGCTATTCAGCCAACTCTCCAGGCTTGGATGCTTCGTACCTCAACACCTGCACAGTATGGTATGGCTAACAGTATGTTTTATAACTCAACGGATTTAGGCGTAGCCAGCGGAGCTATTATTCTTGGGGCAATCTCGGCAGCAACCGATTATGGGATAATGTATCGTTATTCGGCTGGGTTTATGGTGTTGTTCCTTATCGTGTATGTGGGAATTCAGATTAACAAGGCTAGAGTGAATCCTTCAACCTTAAGTCAATAGGGTTAGGAGATTAAGCCAATCTTTATCTACTATTCATATTATTTTAAGCTAAGAGGGTTATAGTAATCACATAACCCCCTTATAATATAGACTTTGACCCTGCCGGACGTTGGCAGGGTCCTTTTTTTGTGTATGAAGAGAAGAAGTACATTATGTCGATGCACTTTTCTGGCAGGATGGATTATGCTTAGAAGAATAGGAATCGAAGGGGGAGAGATTTGCGGATGAATATGACATGGAACTTAGATAGTTTATATCCTTCCTTTGAATCGGAGCAGTTAAAAAGGGATCGCAAGCTACTGGGCCAGCATGTACAAGATTTAAAGCGGTGGGCTAAGCACCATTTGAATGTAAAAGACGTTACAGCCATGCCTGTGGAGGGCTTTTTAAGAATTTATAATGATTATAAAAGCATATATGTATGCTTGTTAGCTTATGCAGAGTTAACACTCAGCGCAGATAGTGGCTGCGAGGAAGCTATGAACCTTGCTGATGATATTGAGGAGGCCAATTCAGAAATCATCGGGGTAGTTGTGGCTTTTAAGCGCTGGTTTAGCACTTGTGATCATATGGATGAGCTTATAGTTAGCTCACCTTATCTAATGGAGCATCAATTTTATTTGCGAGAACTCCTGTTACAATCCCGCTATGAGTTAAGCGAAGAACTTGAAATGGCCATAGCCAAAATGCAGAGTACAGGATCCAAAGCATGGAGCAGACTGTATATGGAGAGGACTTCGAGTACACTTGCAGATTTAGCGGTGGATGGGGAAACTAGACAAGTGACGCTTGCGGAGCTAAGAAGTATGGCTTATGAGAATAATGCCAGCTTAAGAAAAGCTGCTTATGAAGCAGAGGCAGAAGCCTGTAGTCTTATTGCTGAGGTCTGCGCAGCCAGCTTAAATGGCATTAGTGGTGAGGCGCTGACGATTTATGGCATGCGGGGTTATCAATCTTCGCTGGAAAAAGTGTTAATCGCTTCGAGAATGGACAGTGAGACTTTAGCCGCTATGCTCACTGCTCTTGGGGAGAGCCTGCCAGCCTTTCATACCTATTATCAAAAGAAAGCCGAGCTGCTGGGACATCCGGCAAAGCTGCCTTTTTACGATATTTTTGCACCAGTCGGTGTAGAAAACGGGAAAATTACATACGCTAACGCCAAAGATACAATCATCGCGAGCTTCGCAACCTTTAGTGAGGAACTGGCTGGTTTTGCTCAGAAGGCTTTTGATCAGCAATGGATTGATGCAGAACCTAGATCAGGCAAAGGAGGTTATGGACTCTGCATTGATATTTTTCCGATTGGCGAGAGCAGAATTATGACCCAGTTCACCGGAAATGCCATAGATATTAGTATCCTTGCCCATGAGCTCGGCCATGCCTATCATAGCTCCTGTCTGGCTAATGAAACGGTGCTGAATACGGATTACCCGATTCCGATTGCTGAAACGGCTTCGATTTTTTGTGAGACGATAGTGAACCATGCCATAATTACAAATTCAACGGAGAAGGAAGCTCTGCTTATTCTGGAGAGAAGTATTTCTGATGCCGGTTATTATCTTGTAGACTTTTATGCCCGTTATTTATTTGAGATCAAATTATATGAGAGAAGAGCATTAGGCCCGCTGTCTGTTCAAGCGCTAAATGAATTGATGATTGCCTGTATGGTGGAAGCCTATGGTGAGGGCATTGACCCGGGTACAATCCATCCGTACATGTGGATGAACAAAGCTGGATATTTTATGGCTAGTAATGAATTTTTGAATTTCCCGTATTCCTTTGGTTTGTTATTCTCTAAAGGACTGTACGCGGAATATTTAAAGAGGGGCGAAGAGTTCGCCCCTAAGTATCGCCAGTTCCTTAGGGATACCAGCAAACATAATATTGTTGATGTAGCACAAACAATGGATATAGATGTTCACTCCGTCGACTTCTGGAGAAGTGCATTGAAGCTAATAGAGAGCGACATTGGGGTGTTCATCGCTAAAGCCTAAACAACTCTCCAATTATGGTCACAGGTAGCTTCAATTTGGCCATGCTTTTCAATGTAGTCCGTGACAATTTCAGATATGTCGATCATAATTTCTTGAACAATCGGCTTACCCTTATACATCTCATAATCTCCGCCACCGCTAGCCCTATAATTGTTCATAACAACCTCATATTCCTTAGAGTCCTCTATAGGCTGTCCTCGGTACAGCAGATGGAGGACTCTTTCGCCTGCAGGTCTAGCGGTATCAAGCTCGTATTGTATTCCTTCCCACATATCATAATTGTAATGCTGCGGTTTAGGCTCGATGTAGGCGGGGTTAACGGCTATTATTCCGTTCTCGTCTTGTTGGAAATAGTTAGAGGTTTGTTCTAAGGCCTCTCTAATATCTTGTCCTGTCAGTCTTAGGACGGTTAAGGTGTTGGGATAAATGAAGTTCGATAAAATGTCTCTGCGTGTGATGGTTTCGCTGAAACCCTTGCAATCGTTACTGAGTAAGGCTGCTGTAGAAATGTCTACGCCAGCAGCCTCCATTTGTACCTTATTCATAAATTCTATAAAAGGATGGTCAGCCAAGCGGCATTCATCAGCACTGGAAATAGACAGGTCCCCGATAACCGTTCCTATTCTCTCATCCAGCCAGGTTTGTGTTTCTGATTCAAGAGTACTGCTCAGCTCTAGGATTATTTCATCTGCAGCTGTTGTCTCATTAACGGTAAGGAGCTCGGCATGTTTACGCTGAATCTTCCAGTGTGTATTTTCTTTTTGGAAGATAACTGAAATTTTACCGAGGGAAAGTCCATTACAACCAGGTTGTATGATTGTAACACCGTTCAACTCCCCAGCTATGGAGCGGTGCTGATGTCCGGTAATTAACACATCTAAGCCCTCTACCTCTGTACACATGGCGTAGGCTTGATTCTCCCCCGTTAGTCTCTCTACAGGTTCTCCACTGCTTAGATCGCGTTCGAATCCGCCGTGGTAAGCTACAACGAGCAGATCAGGCTGCTCTTCTGCCCGTATAATGGCACACCAATGCTTTACAGTCTCTAGCGAATCCTCAAATTGAAGCCCTTCAATATGGCTAGGGTTCTCCCAGTGGGGGATGTAATGCGTCGTAACCCCTAGAACGGCTACTTTGATTTTATCTACCCATTTGATGATATAGGGTTTACCAAAGGCGGGTTGATTTGTCGTGTTATCTATAATTCCAGCTGATAACCAAGGAAAGCGGGAATCCTGAACGGCTTTATTCAGCAGAGTTTTGCCAAAATTGAATTCATGGTTGCCAATAATTGCAGCGTCATATTTCAATTCATTTAGTGCAGCTATGCCCGGATTCAGCTCATTACTATAATGTTTAGCTGCATAATAAGTTAACGGTGTGCCTTGAATAAGATCGCCGTTATCTATAAGGATCAGCTCAGGAGTATGGGATCTTTCTTGTTTAATGAGGGTAGCAATTGTTGCTAAGCCTGCTGGTCGTTTCTCCCCCGTGCGGTAATCGACGGGCCCAAAATGTCCATGTAGATCACTTGTTACGAGGATTTCACAGGTTATTGAATTCTCTTTATTCATAGGTAGCCCCTCCTGATAATAAGTTCAGACCTCATTCTAGCAGATAAATTGCTAACTTTAAGAGATTGGAATAAATTTTACATATATTTGATGCTTGGTTGCTATTGATTTAATAAAACACATCTATAGTTTAGAAGTACTCAAAAATAAAAATAGAAAACAGTGGAGGTCTTTCGTTTGAGAAAAATCAGTAAATTCGTATTGCCGCTAATGATGTCTATTACATTGCTTAGTGGTTGTGGCGCTAACAACACTACAAATAATGCAAACCAAGGATCGACGGACGGGGCAAATGCACCGAAGGAAACGGCAGCTCCTGTAGCAGAGGGTTATGTTCCAGAGAAGCTTACTGTACAATTTGTTCCTTCTCAAAATGCAGATACGCTCGAAGCTAAAGCGAAACCTCTTGAAAAATTACTGGGTGACAAGCTCGGTATTCCTGTAGAAGTAAGTGTCTCTACTGATTACAACACCGTTATCGAAGCTATGGCCTCTAAAAAAGTGGATGTAGGTTTCCTTCCTCCAACTGCTTACGTGTTAGCTAAAGAAAAAGGAGCAGCTGAGGTTATTCTTCAGGCTCAACGTTTTGGTGTAAATGATGAAACCGGTGGTCCAACAGATGAATTAGCGGATTTCTATAAATCTATGATTATCGTCAAGAAAGATTCTGCGATCAAATCGGTTGCCGATTTGAAAGGTAAAAAAATTGCCTATCAAAACGTTACATCCTCTGCAGGATTTGTATGGCCGGCTGCAACGCTTATGGATGCGGGACTTGATCCGCTGAAGGATGTACAAGCCATTACGGTTAAAGGTCATGATCAAGGCGTGCTTGCTGTGCTGAATGGTGACGTAGATGCAGCAGCTATTTTCCAAGATGCCCGGAACACGGTCGTTAAGGATTATCCAAAAGTATTTGAAGATACTCAAGTTCTCGCCTTTACTGATAAAATTCCTAACGATACGATTTCGGTCCGTTCAGATATGAATAAAGAATGGATTGAAAAAATCCAGCAGGCATTCATTGATATCGCAGCTGACACAGAAGGCCATGAGATTATCAAAGACATTTACTCTCATGAAGGTTATGTGAAATCACAAGACAGCAACTTTGACATTGTTCGCGAATACAACAGTAAAGTAAAAACAGAGTAGAACAGGCCGTTCAAGGATACAACGATGTTGGTGTATAACAGGCATTAAGGATAGCCAGCTCCGGATTCCCCCCCGGATCTGGCTATCTCTTTTATACGAATATACGAAAACACATAAAGGGATGATTTCATGATAGAGCTTCGTAATGTATCCAAAACGTATCTAAACGGAACCAAAGGATTAAACAACATTAACCTGACCATTCCAGCCGGAGAATTTGTAGCTATTGTTGGTCTTTCGGGAGCAGGGAAGTCGACCTTGCTGCGTTCCATTAACCGGCTTCATGATATTTCCGAAGGTAATATTCTTATTAACGGACAGTCCATTACGAATGCAAAAGGAAGCCGGCTACGAATGATCCGTAGGAATATCGGAATGATCTTCCAAAGCTTCAACTTAGTGAAACGTACGACGGTGCTTCGTAATGTTTTGGCAGGACGGGTGGGCTATCATTCCACACTGCGGACGATACTTGGCAGATTCCCACAAAAGGATATCGATTTAGCCTTCGAATCCCTTGATCGGGTAAATATCGCGGAGAAGGCCTATACACGTGCAGATCAGCTATCTGGAGGTCAGCAGCAACGTGTAGCTATTGCCCGTGTTCTTGCGCAGGAGGCACAGATTATCCTCGCAGATGAACCTGTAGCTTCACTAGATCCGCTCACAACCAAGCAGGTTATGGATGATCTAAAGAAGATTAATATGGAACTCGGGATTACGACCATTGTGAATTTGCATTTTATTGATCTGGCTAGAGAATACGCTACCCGGATTATTGGGCTCCGGGCAGGAGAGGTTGTCTTCGATGGTCCTGTATCAGAGGCAACCGATGAGAGGTTTGCGGAGATTTACGGCAGACCGATTCATCAGGATGAGTTGTTGGGTGAGCCTGTACTCGGAGGCGTGTGAGATGAGTGTGAATGCAGAGAAGCTACATCCCAAACCGCCAAGAAAGATAAAACATTATTTTACAGCCATTATATTAGTAGTATTACTGTGGAGAAGTGCTGTCTTAACCGATTCATCCTTCGGAGAGCTGATTTCCGGTCTGCCGAATATGCTTGATTTGCTTAAGGAAATGTTTCCCCCGAACTGGGGGTATTTTGACAACATTATAGATGCGATGCTGGAGACGATCCGGATGGCGCTGGTTGGCACAACGTTTGGTGCCATTCTTGCGGTTCCGGTTGCGCTGTTGTGTGCAAGCAATATTACGCAAAGCCGTTGGCTTCATTATCCGGTCCGTATGCTGCTGAACCTGATCCGCACGATTCCCGATCTGCTGTTGGCTTCTATCTTTGTGGCCATTTTCGGCCTCGGTGCGCTTCCTGGGATATTTGCTTTGACGATATTTTCGTTGGGGCTGATCGCCAAGCTTACCTATGAAACGATGGAGACGATTGATCAAGGACCTTTGGAAGCAATGACTTCAGTAGGGGCTAATAAGATTCAACGCATTATGTTCGGAGTCATTCCACAGGTACAGGCTCATTTTATGTCTTATGTCCTATATGCCTTCGAGATTAATGTTCGTGCTGCGGCGGTTTTAGGTCTGGTAGGAGCGGGTGGGATCGGCCACTATTATGAAGTCACCCTAGGCTTTTTGGAATACGATAAGACTTGCACCATCATCTTGTTCACATTAGCAGTAGTACTGATTATTGATTATGTAAGCACTAAGCTACGGGAGAAATTAATATGAGTAAATCATGGAATACCCTTGTCCCTAAACCCCGTAAAAATCGTTTTCGTTGGCTGATTTATGTAGCCCTAGCTGCGTTATATATTTGGGCTTTTTCGGGAGTGCCGTTTAATGGATTCAAAGAAACCGCCGGGATCATTACTAAAGCAATTTTTGCCGGGATATTCTCACCTGACTGGGCCTTCGTTTATTTACCAGATGGGGAGGATCTCCTGCGGGGATTGCTCGAGACGTTAGCTATTTCAATCCTAGGCACTTTTATCTCGACCTTTTTATGTATTCCTTTTGCATTTTGGGCTGCAGTTAACATGAGCAAGGGAAAGGTAATTTCAGGTTCCGGCAAGCTGATGTTGAGCTTTATACGAACCTTCCCTGAGATTATTATGGCTTTGTTATTCATCAAGGCTGTTGGACCGGGTTCTTTTGCAGGTGTGCTGGCTCTGGGACTACATTCGGTGGGCATGCTCGGCAAATTGTTCGCGGATGAGATTGAGAATATCGACAACGGTCCACTCGAAGCTTTAATTTCTTCTGGCGCCAGCCGCATGCAGGTATTGTGGTTTGCAGTGTTACCGCAGGTGCTGCCGGGATTCTTATCCTATACCTTATATAGATTCGAAATTAACGTTCGTTCGGCTACGATTTTAGGTGTGATTGGAGCAGGGGGGATCGGCACACCGTTAATCTTCGCGCTCAGTTCACGGAATTGGGACCGCGTGGGGATTATACTGCTAGGTATCATTGCGATGATCACAATTATTGATTTGATTTCCGGCAAGATCCGGAAGAAGCTGGTGTAACCGAGTTGCATAATGATATGTGAGACAAAGACCTCCTTAGGGTATGAACCGAACCTGAAGTGCACCCCTTAGAATAGACATTGGATAAAACCCCTGGTTTGTCCGATGAAATTCTAGGGGTGTATTTTTATGGCGATTAAAGGACAGTAGTACTACGCTCGGGCATCTTTAATACCACATACTGGCGTGTCTTCCATTCGATAAAGGTTGCGACATGCGCCTTGCTTTTCCCCACGACTAGATACACAGCAAATTCTTTACCTCGGTTAGTCGTCGCTGTTTGAAATGTGTCGTTCGGGTACTGACTAGCCACAACCCCAAACGCAATCTCCATCGAGTGTGCCGTTTGAGACGGTATCGAGTCCCCAATGGCCAAAGGTTGTACGTTTGCGAACTTCTTTCGGTCGCTTACTGATGGGAGTCCCGATGAGGAAGCGACCACGTGTTTCGACAGGCTTCTGTCGCTTGCCTTTATGACGCAGCGTTTAAACGTTACCTTCGGCAAGACGTCCTTTGTAGAGCCAACGATAGATTGTTACGAAGCACACAAAGGTTTAGCCGTCTGATCGGCGCTTCTCTGCAATTTGTTCAGGGGACCACGTTTCCTTTAGTTTTTAGTCGATCTCTTTGCCAAGAGCTGCAGTGTATTTACCGACAGGAACGCTCAACTCTCTTCATTTGCAGTGCCGTTGCTGAGCGATTTGAGCGCACCGTCCTGCTCACAACCGCGACCTAGATCTCGAGCGATGGTTGAGGGATGTTGGCCTAGTTTGCTAAGCTAGGAATAGCTCATATTTGGTTCTCCTGTAATGGTTTAATATCCTAAGTTTCAACTTTATTCTGAAGGTAATTTAATAGGTCTATAGCTAATAAATTGCAGCGCACGTACCAGTCAGAAAATGTATAACATAATAATAAAAAGCCGCTTCACAGCGACTATTATTGTGTTTGAGTTATAATAATGGTAAGTGGTTGTGTGTAGATCCTGTTACGAATATTATTCCACCCTATTCTTCTTGTACTACAAACGGTACTGTTCAAGAGCGTAAGGTATATCGGTTACATGGTCCGCTTTTAAGAGATCATAATTTGACATAAGAACATCGTAATATTCGATGAGCCATTCATCTGGGCTATACCCTTGCAATATATAAATCTTGTCAAGCTTATCTCCATCTACAATACCTATCTGTTGGCCTTTTAATAATCCAACCCCTGAACCAAACAATGAATAAGTAATCGCACCTCGTTTAATTTTAGCAACAGATTGATCTGGATTAGTTATTCGGGAAAGACGTTCAAGAGGTTCCGAATGAGAGTCCGTTAAAAACAATGATTTAATTATAAAGAGTCCCATTACTATTCCAACAACTGAAAGAGCAATGATCATTTTTTTCATTTCATTTCCCCTTTATCTACAAGGTTTTGTTAGTATAGGGCTCTTCTAGCCCATTTACCATATCTTTAAAGGCAACTATCCGGTTATCCGGGCTAGTCAAATCCTGATGTGGATAGATACCACTGTCCAAAACTGCGACCGTAATAGGAGGATGTTTATTCTTTTGTTTTTCTTCTAAAATATTTTCAACTCCGATCATTTTCTTAACATCATCGAGTGTTGAAAAATCATTGTTATCCGAGGTGTATTTCGAATCAGCTTCTTTTTTAACCATTTCATTCCCTAACCTCAACGGAGTATGATTTCGGAAAAAAGATTTAATTTTAAAATGATTACAAAATTTAACAAATATGGCTTTTGGGATCATCATATTAGAATATTCTTAAATTAACAACCCACAATATTACATTTTTTATTTAGGTTTGCGAAGGGGGGGCGAGGAATTCATCGAAATCTGAATTATATTACCATCAAACTAAGGATAACCTAATTAGTATTATCGTATATTTCAATATTTTTCTAATCAAAAAATCGGTAACCTTAAGAAAATAACGGTCTATAGTTACAGAAAAAAACCTGCACTCATAATGAAGTGCACCCCTTAGAATAGACATTGGATAAAACCCCTGGTTTGTCCGATGAAATTCTAGGGGGTGTATTTTTATGGCGATTAAAGGACAGAAGTTTAAATCATACTCGGATGAAATCAAAAAGGAGGCTATTCGATTACATGTCGAGGAAAAATGGACTTATCGTAAGATTACGGAGCATTTTCAGTTTCAAGACCAAGGGCGAGTAAAGAAATGGATAAGAGATACCGAGAGCTAGGGGAATTTGGGCTACTAGATCAACGAGGGCGTCGTGAAGAATATATCGATCAAGATAGATATGTTCAAAAGCTCAAACGAGACAATGAAATGCTAAAAAAGTGTTTGGAAATCTGGATGCAGGAGGTGAAACGTGCAAATATAGAGTCATTGAGAGCGCAGCAAAAGAATATGCCGTTAGCGACTTATGTAAACTCTTTAGGGTCTCCAGAAGTGGATACTACGCTTTCTTGAAATGTAAAGGAGTAGAACGGGATCAGGCGGCGAAAGAACTCATTCAGAAGGTGTATGAACGGTATAACGGCATCTACGGTTATCGCCAAATTCAATTGTTCCTGCTACAAGACCACGGAGTTTGGATGAATCATAAGAAGGTACTCAGAATCATGCAGGATCTAGGCATCCGTTCGAGGATCCGCGGAAAGCATCGTTGTAATTATGCTTCTTCCGAAGGAGATCGTGTGGCGAAAAATATATTGAAACGGGATTTCAAAACGGATGCTCCCAACCAAAAATGGGTGACAGACATTACGCAATATCGCGTAGGCGAAAAGTGGCTCTATCTCTCTGCTATTATAGATTTATTCAACAACGAAATTATTGCTTATCAAATGAGCGCTAGGAACGACAATAAACTGGTTCTCCGAACCTTTCAGCAAGCGTGGTCTCAGCAAAAAGACGTGACTGGACTGATCGTTCACAGCGATCAGGGATTCCAATACACATCTCATGCATACCACGACATGCTGCCAAAGGTTGGCGCCCGAATCAGCATGTCTCGCCGAGGCAATTGTTATGACAACGCCTCTATGGAGAGCTTCTTCTCACATCTCAAAACGGAAGGACTCTATCCTTATGATATCCGAAATATGGATGAGGCACAAAGAAAAATTGAAGATTACATTCGATTTTATAACCAACATCGGCCACAACGAAGGTTAAATAAGCTGCCCCCGGTAGAATACCGGAAGCAGCTTATAGTCTAGGGTCTTTTTTCAGTGTCTATAAAATGGGGTCTTGATCAACCTAGGGGATATGATCCATACTATATTGGACCATTCGAAAATGTATGAAAAAGTAATAATTATTTTTTCTGAAACATATGTTGGTCTATCCGACTTGTACCAAAGGAGTTGAAGGTTTGGAATCTGCGCTTATTGGCAGCTTTGTATCGGCAATGGCTACCGTTCTTGGAGCATTTCCGATCCTGTTCGTGAAGAGGTTATCCGAGAAGTGGAAAGATATCCTCGTAGCCTTCACTGCGGGGATTATGGTGTCCGCCTCCACGTTTGGACTCATGCCGCAATCGATCAAAGAATCGGGGATTATCGCTTTAACCTTGGGCTTGATTACCGGAGTGCTGCTGCTTGATTTAATTGAAAATAACATCCCACATATCGATGTGGAGAATAAGCCCGGTTATACCAATATGGATTCAAAAGCGCTGCTTGTTATGATTGCGCTGTTCATCCACAACATACCAGAAGGCCTCAGTACAGGTTTCAGTTATGCCAGCGAACAGGCCAGTTTAGGTCCTACCGTGGCGATTGCCATTGGCGCACAGAATATGCCGGAAGGTTTGATTCTTGCAGTCTTTCTAATGAATTCGCGAACAAGCAAGCTAAAAGCCTTAGGAATCGTTACGCTTACCGGTTTGATGGAGATGGTATCTGCGGTGATCGGGTATTTTACTGCCAGTTACCTGCATAATGTTGTGGGTTATGGTCTCGCTTTTGCAGCCGGAGCTATGCTCTTTATCGTCTACAAGGAGCTGATTCCGGAGAGTCATGGCCATGGTTATGAGCGTCCTTCGACGTATTCGTTTATTTTTGGATTATTGATCATGGTGTACATCACGCAGATTTTTGGGTGAGCAAATAGAACTCTAATCTATAAAAAAGAAGACCAATGAAATGCCAGAGCAGCTTTAAGCTGCCTGACCTCATTGGTCTTTGTCTTGTTATAACTAAGCATTATCCCCGCAGAATTGCCTCAATTTGCTCTAGCTCTTCAGCGCTAAGCTCTGGGGCATTTAAGGAAGCGACGGCATCTTCAATCTGGCTTACCTTACTTGCGCCGATCAATGCAGAAGTTACTTTGCCTCCACGGAGTACCCAAGATAACGCTAGCTGAGACATTTTTTGTCCACGTGCAGCAGCAATCTCGTTCAGTTTGCGAACCTTGCCGATCGCCTCTTCGGTAATGGCATTCTCAGACAGGAATACACTTGGGCCAGCGGCACGGGAATCAGGAGCGATTCCGTTTAGATAGCGATCGGTCAGTATGCCACCTTGTAGCGGGGAGAACACAATGGAGCCGATGCCTTCTTCAGACAATACATCCTGCAAGCCATCTTCAATCCAGCGGGACATCATGGAATAGTTTGGCTGATGAATCAGGCATGGCGTGCCAAGTCGACGCAGAATTTGTGCCGCTTCACGTGTTTGTTCAGGTCCGTAATTCGAAATCCCGACATAAAGCGCTTTACCTTGGCGTACCACGAGGTCCAGCGCAGCCATGGTTTCTTCCAGTGGTGTATTTGGATCTGGGCGGTGGTGATAAAAAATATCAACATAATCCAGTCCCATACGTTTTAAGCTTTGATCTAGGCTGGAGACGAGATATTTTTTGGAGCCCCATTCACCATAAGGACCAGCCCACATATAATATCCAGCTTTAGTCGAGATAACCATCTCATCACGATAAGGGGTCAGATCCTTTTTAAGAATTTGGCCAAAGCTTTCTTCGGCGGAGCCTGCGGGTGGACCGTAATTATTGGCAAGGTCAAAATGAGTGATTCCAAGATCAAAAGCTCTTCTTACCATGGCGCGGCCATTCTCAAATAAGTCGTTGCCGCCAAAGTTATGCCATAGACCAAGCGAGATCGCTGGCAGGAGTAGACCGCTCTTTCCGGTGCGATTATATTTCATATTGTCATATCTGGTAGCGCTTGCGTTATACATGATTTATTCCTCCTATAAACACTTATTACTTAGTAAGTTACGTCCTTATTGTAGCGAAAGATCGCGGACAAACGTATGTCAGCAAGGAAGGAGTTTATAGTACAATGTCATTTTCGAGATGACGGCTACGGTATTCTTTTGGCGAACAACCTTTCACCTTCTTGAACATCCGCGAAAAGAGTAAGGGGTCCTGATAGCCTACAGAACGTGAGATTTCACCAATCGTGCATAGGGTCTCTGTCAGCAGCTCGCACGCCTTAGCGATGCGGAAATTTAATAGATACTGCTGTGGTGGCATACCTATTGTCCGTTTGAACAAGGAGGATAAATATTTGCGATCCAGCTTGAGCGAAGAGGACATCATCTCAACCGAAATATTTTCACAATAATGTGTATGCAAAAAGTGCAGGCATTGCTCGACGTAAATACTTTTTTGACGTGGTAAAGGAAGTACATCTGGAACTGCTGGCACCGCTCGAAGTAACAGAGAGAAGAACTCATACATAATTGCTTTTAAAGGTAGATCCAGGCTGTCCGAAGCTTCAGCTGCTTGTGTCAGGAGCTCGTATAGTTTCGGCATAAGCTGTTCATCCATTGGAAAGATCGGGTGCTCAGGTGACAAGGCGGTTTTGGCTAAAATATAATCAACCTGCTCCCCGGTAAAAGCTACCCAAGAATAGGTCCATGGATTTGCTATGTCTGCTGTGTAGGCAGTTACGATATGCGGATAGGTGAGAAAAGCTTGTCCTGGTTTAAGATAATGGGTCTGTTCACCCACAGTAACTTCACCTGTTCCTGCATGGATAAAATGTATCTTATATACGTCACGAACCCCAGGTCCAAAAAAATGCCCGGGAAGACACTGCTCCCGCCCCCAGTAATGGAGATGCAGGTCGGGATTGCCTCGGAAGGGACGCTCAGAATTATAGTTAAATATCGCCATGGATGATTCCTTCTCTTTCTTTTATAGAGTTGATCTAGGGTAGTTGTACCCGCTTACTTTTATTATACAGCATATTTTAGAAGGAATATGAACTCGGAATTGTTGCGAATTTAAATATCGTAGTTTATCCTTGTCCAGTTTGGTTAAGTAAGCTATGAAGCTGAACGTATGAGCTAACTACATCAATAGGAGGTAATGGAGATGAATAAGAGAATAGTGGGTGTCTTTGCTGCCGAATACGAAGCTTCGCGAGCTATTGAGGAGTTGAAGCGTCAGGGCTGTAGGACAGAGGATATTTCGATTATCGCGAGAAATAAAGCGGATGAGGATACTCTTAGAGACGAGTCGGGAACCGTGGCCCCGGAAGGTATGGCTACTGGTGCAGCTACTGGTGGTCTGCTGGGTGGAGTAACGGGGCTGCTGATGGGAATTGGCGCCTTGGCTATTCCTGGTATTGGACCTATTATAGCAGCCGGACCTCTTGCGGCAACGTTGGCCGGAGCGGCGATAGGCGCAGGTAGTGGCGGTTTAGTCGGCGGACTTATTGGCCTTGGTATCCCTGAAGAGGAAGCAGAAAGCTACGATAACTACGTGGATGAAGGTCATATTCTAGTAATGGTGGATGTGGAAGGCGAGCAGAAGGAGCAAGAAGTGAAACAAATCTTCACAAAGTATAACAGCCTGAACGCAGAACGCTTTGAGAAAGTTGCAAATATAGATCCATTAGCGAGTGAGCGTATTGGAAATAAATAAGAAGCAATTAGCATTCAGTGTAAAAAAACAAAACAGGCTATCTCACTAGCAAAGGATACTGCTAGTGAGATAGCCTGTTTTTTGTGGTTTTATAGAGAGACAGCATTTTGTCTAACAGTCTGCGCAGCCGGTATTTCTTTTCCTGGCAGGAAATGAATGCTGCGGATATAGCGGATTGTCCGGCTCTGTGCCCGCATGATTACCGAATGTGTCTCCGCGCGTTCTTTGCCGATAAAACGGACACCGTTCAGGAATTCACCTGACGTTACACCCGTGGCGGCAAAGAGGACGTCGCCCGTGCCAACCATGTCTTCCATGTATAGCACTCGCGTTGGATTGGCAATTCCCATGCGTACACAGCGCTGCAGCTCTATGGGTCCATCCGGGAGCAATCTGCCCTGCATTTCACCACCAAGGCATTTCAGTGCAGCGGCAGCAAGAACACCTTCCGGTGCTCCACCGGAACCCATATATAAATCGACATCGCTGTCTGGTAGTGCAGCCGCAATAGCGCCAGCGACATCTCCGTGACCAAGCAGCTTAATTCGTACCCCGGCTTCACGCAGGCTATTAATCAGCTGCTCATGCCGTTTGCGATCCAGCACCATTACGGTTAACTCGGAGAGGGATTTGCCAGTGTAATGGCAGGCTTTTTGCAGAGTGATCTCTACAGGGTCCTCGAGTCTAAGCTTACCGGCAAGCTCGGGTCCGCAGGCTAACTTCTCCATATAAATGTCCGGGGCATGCAGCAGGCTGCCTTTATCTGCTATAGCAATAACAGATTGCGCATTATGCAGGCCGCAGGCAACAACCTCAGTTCCTTCGAGTGGATCGACGGCTACATCGACAGAGGGACCTTTTTGGTTCCCGACTTTCTCACCAATATAGAGCATTGGAGCATCATCCATCTCTCCTTCACCAATCACAACAGTTCCGTCGATGGACACAGAATCGAACATGGAACGGATCGCAGTCGTGGCTGCATCATCTGCCGCATTTTTATCGCCCCGCCCAATCCAACGAGCCGAGGATAAAGCACCTAGTTCAGTTACCCGTACAATCTCAAGGGCCAGTTCGCGCTCCATTCTAATTCCCTCCAGTGCATTCTATATATTTTGTAAACTGAAATTTAGATATAACCCATAATAATACCAGCGGTTTCTTCTATAGCCTTGTCAGTAATATCAATTACAGGACAGCCCAGCTTGTTGAACAATGAAGTGGCGTATTCCATCTCTTCGGTGATCCGCTCCAGACTTGCATATTGGGAGCCTGTCGGTAATCCGAGAACCTTAAGCCGCTCAGAGCGGACCTTCAGCATGTACTCGGGTTTCATGGTTAATCCGATAAGCCGGTTCGGCGGCAAGCTTAATAGTTCTTGTGGAGGACCAATCTCCGGGATAATCGGATAGTTAACGACTTTTTTTCCTCTATGGGCTAAAAAGATGCTAAGCGGTGTCTTTGAAGTACGGGACATGCCCAGCAGAACGATATCGGCTTTGAGCATGGCACCCAGATCACGGCCGTCATCACAGGCGACGGTGAATTCTATAGCTTCTATGCGGCGGAAATAATTCTCGTCGAGCTGGTGGAGAAGACCCGGCCGCTGCTGAGGAGCATCGTCGAAGGTATCAATGAAGGCCTGCATCATTGGGCCCATGATATCAACGATCCGCAAATCAAGACGTACCGCTTCCTCGCGGATCATTTCTCTTAATTCTGGCTGCACTAATGTATAGGCGACAAAACCTTGATGCTGAGCTGCTTCTTCCATAAGCTTGCGTAGCTCGTCTTCATGCCTAATATTGCCGTATCTTTTAATGGTGACCTGCTGATTCTGAAATTGGTGAATAACGGCCTGCACGACAGCCTCTGCCGTATCTCCTATAGAATCCGAGCATATCGTTATTAAGTTGGAAGATTGCTCGATGCTCATGGGTTCCTCCTGTTATCCTTTGGCTTCAAGTTCGAGGAGAAGTTTGATGATGGAGGTTTTTGTTAAACGTCCTACCACATCCAGTTTTGTACCGCCGTCTTCAGCAGCGCTGGGAACAACCACCGGCAAACTGTCTACCTCGTGAAAAATCATCTTATGTGCAGCTTCAAGCACCGGCTCATCCGGTGAAGTTGTGACCACTTTGGGCTGGCGCGTCATAACCATGCTTACGGGCATGGAGACTGCACCGGGGTTGCCCAAGGTTACCTTTAGGAAATCCTTACGTGAAGCAACGCCCGTGAGTTTACCCTCTTCGTCACAGATAATAAGAGTGCCTACATCTTGTAGAAAAAGCGTAACTACGGCATCTTGAATAGTTGTGGTCTCACGGATAACTATAGGTACACTTTGAATTTCTTTGACCATCGTTTCCTGCAGCAGATAACCGCTTCCCTGACGACTGGATGATTTCAATCCTGGGAAGTACCCGACCTTCGGCTTGGCGTCGATATATTTGAGCATAACCAAAACAGACAGATCCGAGCGAATTGTAGGCCGGGTAAGATTCAAACTTTCGGCAATCTGTTCGCCGGTAATCGGAGCTCTTTTGTTAACGATATCGATAATCTCTATTTGACGTGATGTCAGTTCGATCACAATTCCCTCCACTTCCGATAAAAAGGCATTCCTCTTTAGAAAAGAAGCGCCGTTAAGCGAATCCTCCTTTCATATATGAGTCATATTTAGCTGTGTTTAATTTAACTTGTTTATATAATACGCAATAGTGGTCATAAATGCAATATATAGTACGTCATATATTTGATTTTTTTAACGCAATAGTGTTGATCTTCTTTTTTTGCAGTAATTGCTTTAAAGCATCAGCATTCACTAGGATTGTTCCGGCAATGATGGTGAACACTCCGAGAATTGTAATCCAAGATACGGACTCCTTGTAAAAGAAAAAGCCTACACCCACCGCAATCGGTGGAGAAATATAAAGCCAGGTAGAAGGAAACACTGGGTTGGTCTTAGCTACGAGCCAGTAGAACAAGGTATGGCCGACCATGGAGCCGATAACTGTGAGATAGAGCAGTGAACCTGCTGTCTCGAATGAGAAGAGAAATGCAGGATGTACTTTTTCCGTGGCAAAAGAAAGAATGAATAACAGCGCACCGCCATACATCATTTGAGCCGCATTTAGCGCAATCGGTGAGACCTCGGGCATACTGTTAATTACTTTTTTGGAGTAAATCGCACCTACAGCATAGCAACACTCTCCAATTAGGACTACGGCGCAACCGATGAGCCACAGTGGTGAAATATCAACGGCGAGATTGGGGAGAACCAGCAGCAGTACGCCAGTGAAGCCGATGATGCAGCCATATAGGGAGATGGCGGGTGCTTTTTGCCGAAGAATAGAGGTTTGGAGCAGCAGGATCATGATCGGTCCAGTGGCAGAGAGTACAGCTGCAAGCCCTGAAGAAACATATTGTTCAGCCCAGTAGAGACCCGCGAAGGTGCCGAAGGTTAAAGCAGACCCGGTGAACAACATTTCTTTGCGCAACAGCAAGGAGAAGCTGGCTTTTCGTTTCCAGACCATCCATAGGAATAGAACAGCGCCCGCGACAAAAAATCTTAAGCCCGCTGAAAAAAAAGGAGGCGCACCGGCATCTACACCGATTTTGATAGCTAGAAAGGTCGTGCCGAAGATCAGACATACAAGTGCATAAGCAAATAAGATCATTTTGAAAGTCCCCTTTTGTGTGCTTTATAAAATATAAGAATTTATAAGCTGGCATTTTGTTAATCATATAGGGGAGTGGACAGAACAGATTACCTTGAGTAGAACAGATTAATTCAGAAATCGTGTACAATATGATTACTAGGTTGTTCGGAGAGGAGTTGGTCAGATGAAAAAAGTTGTAGGAGCGGAGCATAATCATCCCTTGTTTCGACAGGTCTATGAATTTCTATTAAATCGCATGGAGCGAGGGGAGTGGGTCGCACATGATAAGCTTCCTTCTATACGGCTGCTGGCGGAGGAGCTTAAGGTACATCGACTGACCGTATTCAAAGCGTACAGACGGTTGACGGAGGATGGAAAGGTTTATGTAAAAGATAAATCAGGATATTACGTGGCACCCATAATCTCGCTTCCTGCTATTGAAGTAGGAGCCGCAGTATCGGCTTATGCGCTCACTAATCCGCTGTCTGATATTCAGAGAGTGCCAGTTAAGTATCAGTTCTCGCAGGCGCTGATTGATCCGGGGCTGCTGCCGAATCTTTTTCTATCTGACTATGTCAAAAAAGTGTTCGATCTATATCCCAAGGTAATGGGAACGTATGCCTCGGTCCAGGGGGATAACGAGCTGCGTGAGACGTTAAGCCACCATTTTCGGAAGCAACATCGGCTGCAGTTAACTTCGGAAGAACTGCTTATTACCTCGGGTGCGCAGCAGGCGATCAATCTGATTGCCCGGATTGTACTTGGTCCTCTGGATACAGTGCTTGTGGAGCGGCCTACTTATAGTGTTGCTATGGATATTTTTCGCCGGGAGGGGGCACGGTTGGTTCCGGTAGAGATCACTCCGGAGGGATATGATCTGGAGGAAGTAGAAGCTTTGATGAAAAAGCATAAGCCGCGTATGTTCTACATTAATCCAACGCATCACAATCCAACTGGATACACGGTACCTGTGCAACAACGCAAGCTGTTGGTAGAACTAGCCGAACGTTATCGCTGTTTACTGGTGGAGGATGACCCGTTCCGCGATATGTATTTTGATGAGGAGCCGCCGCCGCCCTTTTTTGCTTATGATACGGAGGGGTGGGTGATCTATATCAGCAGCTTCAGTAAATATGTAGCCCCTGGCTTACGAATCTGTGCGGTGGCTTGCCGATATCCATTTATGGAGCGTCTAATCACGGCCAAATCACTCGCAGACAATGGCACTCCGCTGCTGAATCAAAAAATATTTCTACATTACTACACCTCCCCACGCTTGCAACAGCATCTCGGTAAGCTGCGCATTGCGCTTCAAGTGCATAAGGAAATCGTGGAAGAGGAGCTGGCGGGAACTGGCTGGGAATGGACGACTCCGCAAGGCGGATTAAATCTATGGGTGAAACTACCGGAGCATCTTACGATGGATCGCCTGTTTGCTTCAAGTATGGCGCAGTCGATCGCTTTTGTTCCTGGGGAGTTATTTGATCCACTGGGGGAAATGAAGTCAAGGCTTCGCCTAAGTTATTCCTTTGCAAGCGAAGGGGTGCTGCGCGAAGGAATACAGCGTTTGATTGGGATCGCGCACAGTTTGTGAGTGGGTACAGCAGGTATGGGGGATTAATGAAGAGGATATGAGGAGTTTAAGAAGATTAGGGGAATTAAAGAAGAGGATTAGAGGAATTAAAAAGAGGATTAGGGGAATTGCTCCCGGATAAACTTGTATCACTTGTTTGGGAATTCCTGTAACACTTTCCACGTTTGCTCCGTCTGTAAGGTAAAGAAGGGGGTTATCAAAGTGCGAAAGATCAATTTTCGAAAGATCAATTTCCGAAATTTCAATTTCCGAAGTCCAATGATGATATTTCTAGGTGTCCTATTAATATTTACGGCTTTGCTGACGGTGCGGCCCTCAGTCACTTACGCTTGTTCCTGTGTTATGCCTGCGGAGCCACTGGAAGCTCTTGAGAAAAGTACAGCTGTCTTTGTCGGGAAAGTAGTGGACATGAAGGAGCCGTCTCAGGGGAACATAATTTCTTCTGCTGATCCAGTAAAGGTAATCTTTGAGGTGGATTCCAGCTGGAAAGGGGTCGAGGGAAACCAAGTTACATTGACTACGGCTTTATCTTCTGCAAGCTGCGGCTTTGAGTTTGTGGAAGGGGAAAGTTACATTGTCTATGCTTATGCTAGAGACGGTGGAGACTCTGGTAATCTGGAGGCTAGTTTATGCAGTCGAACTAAGCGGCTAACCGCTGACTCAGTGGATCTAAAAGAGCTGGGGCCGGGTATTTCGGCAACGACGCCTACCGCTTCTCCGGAGGTAACCCCGAATAATTCACCGGAGTCAGGAGCTGGGAGTAATGAGCCTGATCAAACGGGTAATTCTGCTGGGGACAGTGATTCCTTTTCTCTTGTTAATGTGGGGATTAGTGGAATAATTATCGTTCTAGTAGCTATAGCTGGGGCTGTTCTATACCGTCGTAGAAATGATGGAACGCGCAAAAAATGACTCTACCTGTAGAGTCACGTCATGTAATGGTGAGATCAAAGTAGGCAGTAAGAGTATATAAGGTGTTGTGCTGAAATAAGCGGTCGCTCGGGATAACATCCGAGCGACCGCTTATTTGTTTGAGATGACCTTGAGTAACTGGTGGGCTTGTTGGTGGCTGCTGGTGCTGGTGGTTGTGCTGATGCTGGTGCTGATGCTGATGCTGGTGCTGGTGCTGGTGCTGGTGCTAGTGCTCAATTGTAGCTCGGAACCATCTAGAATCAATAATTAGGGAAATCCTCCCTGATTTTATCGTGTTTTACTCAATATTAGCGATAATTGGGGAATTTCTCCCTAAAATTCTGCGGAAATTGCCCTTTTTGCCTATAATCGGCTAATTATTAGGGAGAAATTCCGCAAAAAGTTCAATGTGTTCTTATAAAGTTCGATTATTAGGGAGAAATTCCGCAATAAGATTAACGCGCGCCTATAAAGTTCGAATTTGAGGGAGAAATTCCCTAAATATGAGTTCAAGGAGGGCAGAATTCTGTGAAGCAAGATGAACTCTAGATATTGTAGGGTGTTGCAAAGTGAAGCAAGTTGAACTTTAGATGTTGTAAGGTAAAGTAAGGTGAATTCCGTGTAGCAAGGTTAATTTGGGTGATGTGATTAAGGTGAATTTAGTGAGTTAATGATAAATTTTGCGATGTAAGTTGAAATCAGTTGAAGTTAGTTGTGAAATCAGTTGAAGTTAGTTGTGAAGTTACTTGAAGCTAGTTGAAGTCAGATAAAGTTAGTTAAAGTTAGAAGATGTCAATTGAGTTTAGATCGCAAACCTACCTCACCCTCGTCACACCCACCCAAATAACCGGGCAAGCTGAGCGACAGCAAAGGTTACTCCGATGGCGATACCCAGCGGAATGACTGCTGAGAGAACGGCCCACTTCATGCTTTTTGTTTCCTTGTAAATGTTCACGAGTGTCGTACCACAAGGATAGTGAAGCAGGGAGAACAGCATCATGTTGAGTGCGGTCAGCCAGGTCCAGCCATGTGAGAGAAAGACATCTTTGATACTGCCTAAACTGTCGATATCAACCATAGCGCCTGAGGACATATAGCCCATAAGCAAGATAGGCAATACGATTTCATTCGCAGGAAGTCCAAGAATAAAGGCCATGATGATAAAGCCGTCCATGCCGAGCATATGTGCAAACGGATCAAAGAATGCAGCCATATGATTCAGTACAGAATCGCCGCCAATAAACAGATTGCCTAGAATCCAAGTGATAATTCCGGCAGGGGCAGCAACGACGATAGCCCGAGTAAGTACGTTAAGGGACTTATCTTTGGAGGAAATAAGTATGGTCTTCCAGATTTGTGGACGGCGGTAGGGAGGAAGCTCCAATGTGTAATGTGTGGGAACCCCACGCAGCGCAGTTTTGGACATGACCAAGGAAACAGTCAAGGTAACAATGATGCCGATTAGAACCATCCCCATTAGGACGGAGGCAGTGGTGAATGTACGAAGCGCACCTGTCGTAGCGGCTCCTGCCATAAATAAGGAAGACAATAAAATCAGCGTGGGCCAGCGGCCGTTGCAAGGGACAAAATTGTTGGTCAGTATAGCCAGCATTCGTTCACGCGGCGATTCGATGATTCGTGTGGAGAGGATAGCGGCCGCGTTACAGCCGAAGCCCATGGACATGGTTAAAGCTTGCTTGCCATGACCACCTGATTTTTTGAATAGTCGGTCCATGTTAAAAGCAACGCGTGGCAGATACCCGAAATTCTCAAGCAGAGCGAATACGGGGAAAAAGATCATCATTGGTGGCAGCATGACACTGATTACCCATGAGGTGCCTCGATACAAGCCAAGCACAAGCACGCCGTGCAGCCAAGCTGGGGCATGGAGAGCCTCAAATCCCGCTGTCAGATATCCTTCGATGAAGCCAAAGAAGGTAGCGAGCCAGCTAGAAGGGTAGTTAGCCCCGGCAATCGTAATCCAGAATACGACACCGAGAATGGCGAGCATGATGGGAAAACCCCAAATTTTGGAGGTCACGATATTATCCAGCTTATAAGTGCTGTTCAGTTTCTTCTTATCCCGATAAGTAACTGCATCCCCGCAGATGCCTGCGGATACGCCATATATACCACTGACAATCTCATCCCGAATGGCTCCGCCGTCAGCGAGCTTTTTTGCGGTAGACAATAGGGAATCTAGAGCGTCAGAACCCTTAGTGATAGGCAGTGACTCCATGGCCGATGACCTCCTTTGCTTCGGGTAAATCCTTGCTTTTCATATGTTCTTTGAGTGAAGTAAGCAGGCTGTCATCACCGTCCAATAAGCGCAGTGCAATCCAGCGAGCGGGATATTTGGTGCCGATGGTTTGCTCTACCAATGGTGTAAGCTCGGCAATTCCCCGTTCGATCTCTTCGTTGTAACTAATGCGCAACGGCTGCGCTGTGAATGCGCCTGTAGCCACTCGCTCCACTTGATCCAATAAGGCATCGATCCCGATTTTATTGCGTGCCGATATCGCAACGACGGGTACGCCGAGACGTTTGGAGATACTCTTCAGGTTGATGTCGATGCCCAGCTTACGTGCTTCATCAATGAGGTTGATGCAGACAACCGCCCGTCCGGTAATCTCCAGCACTTGCAAGGCAAGATTGAGATTACGTTCCAGCGAAGTAGCGTCAAGCACTACAAGTGTCACATCTGGCTGTTCAAAAATAATATAATCTCTAGCCGCTTCTTCATCCGCGGAATTTGAGTATAGGGAGTACGTTCCTGGTAAATCTACCGCGAGGTATGAATGGTTATTGTGTTTGAATTCCCCTTCGGCAGTAATGACGGTTTTACCTGCCCAGTTTCCAGTATGCTGTCGCATGCCGGTTAGCAGGTTGAATAGTGTGCTTTTTCCAGTGTTAGGATTGCCTGCAAAAGCGACGGTGAACTGACTCATGCTTCTACACCTCCAATTAATTCTCCGAATATTAAAGAACTTTCTTCTCTACGCAATGCAATGGTCGTATTGCTTACCCGAAAAGCTATAGGATCTCCTAATGGACTACGCCGCAACACCTCTACGATATTCCCGACTACGAACCCGAGGTCCAGTAATCTTCTTCTAAGCACACCTTGGACTTCAATGTCGCTGATGCGCAGCGTGCTACCCTTTGCAGCTTCTGATAAAGGAATAGTTGTTCCAGTCATGAGATCCCTTCTTTCATTTATATTTTTACCGCCTATGGTTTTTATTTTGTGTATTAGAACATTTCTTGTAGTCTGGCACAACATTAGTATATGGTAACAACTTTGTCCCTGCAACAAGAATGTTTCCCTTAGGCAAAATAAAATTAAGCAAAAAAAGCCCCTGACGAAAGAGGGCTTGTACGCTCTTTTCCGCAGGGTTGAGCTTAATTCCAAATTAGCAGTAAAATTACGACCAGCTGCCAAAATCAAGTGTAAGTCCGGTCTCGACCAAGGTTTTAATATTACTCAGAACCTGCCACCAGGCGTTGATACTGCCAGCATATGAAGGATCATCAGGATGCCATTCATCGTGGATAAGCGTAAGCTTAGTAGTTCCACCCACCGGTTCAAGCAGCCAAGATATACGCGATTCATATCTTTCTGTACCCTTATGATAGGAGGGGCCGACCTTATGCGTGAAACGAAACGCTTTTTGTGGAGTGAACTCCAGCAGAGTCCCATATACATGTATCGTTTCATCGCCATCTGCACCGGGACCAACGTATTCCAGCAATTCGCCTTCTTTAAAGGTGGATTGGATTACACTCCCGTAGTAAATCTGTTTAGTACCTTCGGGAGAGATCAAAGTCTCCCATACCTGCTCAGGTGTTCCGCCAATATAAAATTCATAGTGAAGTTCTTTCATTCCTTATTCCTCCTTGGTTTGTACAATCATTTATTCCCTTAGACTTATTTACACTATACAAAAGGATCACTGACAACTACGGTCAGTGATCCTAAAATAATCATTTTAAGTTTTATAATAAGCTGCCAGATCGGTAGCTATAGCGGACAGCTTTTGCTTCAGAGCTAAAGGCTCTAGGATTCGTAGTGTTGATCCATAAGGCAACAAGAAGTAAGGCGCATAAGTCAGTAAGGAGGTCTCATCGACTTGAAAGCGGGCTTGTCCGTCAATGCGCTGGACCAGCGTATGTCCAAACAGCCAATGACTACATAGATCGTTAAGGATTCCTTCATCAGCGGCGATGACTACTGCTATGAGTTTCTCTGGAGTATTTGGTGTTGGCAGCAAGCTTTTTAACAAAAAATCACGTGCAGAGAAGTCAGCAGGACGGGCAAACACAGCTTCTGTACGTTTCAGTTCAGTCATTCTATCGACTCGGAAAGACCGAATTCCTTGCCTCTGATGGCAATAAGCAACGGTGTACCACTGCCCTTTCCACAGTACAAGTCCATAAGGATCAATAGCGCGGGAAGAAATTGTCTCCCCGTTTCCCTTCCGATATTCCATCTGGAGGGTATGTCCGTTCGCCGTCGCTAATTCAAGCTCTTGCAGCAGGTGGGGAAGCGGCACAGCAGGGGAGTGGATGGTTTCTATCCCGCCCTCATGACGCTCCATCTGTTCTAATTGCTGCGCATTGCTGTATCGTTTCAGTTTGGCGATTGCTTGATCTAGAGCTTCTACATAAGGATATCCAGTTCCCCGCGCAAAGGAGGCGGCTTGCAGGAGGGAACGCTGTTCGTCGGAGTCAAAGAATAACGGGGCCTCGGAAAAATGTTCCGGAAGGCTATAGCCACCACCAGGTCCACTATCCGCGATAATGGGTACGCCACTGATGCATAACGCGTCGATGTAACGATAGACAGAGCGGACACTGATCTCTAGCGCTTCTGCTAGTTCCCCGGCGGTTCTTCCCCGTTGCTTGAGCATCCAGAGAATGGATAACATGTGATCAGCCTTGGACATAAATCAAGAACCTCCTTGCTTCATTAATTAATAGCTCACTAACTATAGCAAATTGCCTAATGATCAGCTAGAGAACCTTTTGGTGCTGACATAAGTTCCAAGCCGCGAAGTACATCCAGGGTTATGATTCTTTTCGACATGTCGTTACACCATTATTTTCTTGAGACTATGAATGTAACGTGATCTCGCAATAAGGAAATAGATAGTTTGCACAACCAGAAATACAGCTGATGTAGTAAGCACGGGCACAGTTACATTTGTGATATTAATCTGTTTCAGTATCGGACGAATCACGACAAGAGTCTGGATGGTGGCAATAATAATCGGAATATAGAAAAGTACCGAAATCTGTTTGGTAGCAGAAGCTGACATTTCTTTAGTGCTTAAACCGATTTTGGATAAAGCATTATACATTTGCTTATCTGTATTGAGCTCAGTATGAAGCTTAAAAAAGAGAAAGCTGGCCGATGAAAGCGAGAAGATCAGAGCGATAAAAATCCCTATAAAGCTAAGCATGGCAGCTCCCTGCTTGGTCGATAGATAGCTGTCTGCTCGCGATCCCAGTATAGCGCTGTATTGATGGTTAGCCTTGTTAGCGGCTTTATTCCATTGGATGAGGTCTCTGGTGACAACAGCTTCAGCTGAGCTGTCATTAGGTGTAGGACCGTCCCATGCAG
The DNA here is from genome assembly GCF_038008505.1 of Paenibacillus sp. FSL H7-0735. Classification (NCBI taxonomy): domain Bacteria; kingdom Bacillati; phylum Bacillota; class Bacilli; order Caryophanales; family Paenibacillaceae; genus Paenibacillus; species Paenibacillus sp. FSL H7-0735. The sequence goes on from NZ_JBBOZH010000001.1 coordinate 1,354,767, forward strand.
GGATTTTGTATAGATATTTCACATAAGGTCTCGTGTACTTCTCTGTTGAAGTAGAAATCTTATGATATAAGTTGTCATCTACGATTAGAAGTGAGGTGGCCATTGGATCTACTGGATGCACCTTTGGTGTTCGTAATTCTTTTAGCATCAGCTCCTCATCTTTCTGAACCTTCAAATGAATCGCTCGATCAGCAGCAAAATTCTGTGAATTCATATGTGGGTTCAGCAGTAATACAGCTTCTTTTTCAGACAAGGGCCCAACCTCGGACACATCCATTTGTAAGCCCAGTTGATTGAACTGTGAGCGGGAGATCAGATCAATTCCAAGTATTTTTTCCTTATCGATTCCTTGAATGGAAGCAGAGATTAGTTCTACTTTATTCTCTGTGTACTCGACTTTAGCATTCTTTAATTTAGTGTGAATGGGCTCTAAATCTGGTGCTTCATCCTTCGGATCATAAATCGTATAACTCACAGCGAATGGGGATTTTTTATAGAGGTCTGAGTTCGCTTGATTAATCGATAAAAGAATCCCCGATGCCATGCAGGCAAGCGAGGTAACTACAGTTACAAGGAAGAGCATTCTTGCATTGTCTTTAATCTTATAACTCATCTCAGAAATCCACAGCAGATTGGTTCCGCGCCACAGCCGCTTGCGTCTTAGTTTTAGTAAGCGAATGCCCAATACAGATAACTGAGAGTAGAAAAAGTAGGTTCCAGCGATACCTGTGACAGCGGCGACTAACAGTGAGGTCGGGGACAATTGCTTCCGAATCGCGAGAGCGCCGACGGTCAACAGTAGAAGCCCAAAGAATGAGAACAATAAGGAGACACGGGGTTCTTTTTTAGGTTTAACATTTCCCTTAAGCAGTTCAAGAACTTGATGCTTACGAATGAACAATAATGTGAAGATCGAAATGACCAGAAATAATGAAATGAAAGAGATAGAGGTAATCATTAACGCCTTCATTGGCCAATAAAAGGGCAGTGGCTCCATGCCCATAATTGTCGTGCTTAGCAGCAAAAATAACTTGGATAAAAGCATGCCGAAAGACACACCTGTTACAATAGAGAGCAGTCCGATAAGCATATTTTCTATAAGAATCAGCTTGTTGATCTGGCCAGGGCGTGCGCCTAAAATCATCAGTATGCCGAACTCCAGATTACGCATTTTCAGAAATGCGCTAATCGAATATAGAACGAAAAAGAACGCAAAGATAAACACGATGTAAGAAGCAATTTGCATGCCGGAGGCTGAATTCGCACCCAGCTCGATGTTGGTAATACTAGGGTGGTAAATAAAGACTGAATAAGAGAAAAAGATCATGACCATAAAAGCACTGCTTAAGAAAAAAGCAAAATAAGCGCGTGAATTACGGCGTACATTATTAAACGCGAATTGAGGAAAGTTCATGACTATTCCCTCCCCAGAACGAAAGTGTGTCGATAATCTTTTGGAAGAAGGCCTGACGGTTATCGCCCCGATGAATTTCCGCTGCTAGTTTGCCGTCTTTTATAAAAACAATTCGGTTGCAGTAGCTCGCTGCCAGTGGATCATGTGTTACGAGCATTAGCGTGGTGCCTTCTTTGTGATTAATATCCTCCAGCGATTCCATCACCATCCGCGAAGAATTGGAGTCAAGCGCACCCGTAGGTTCATCGGCCAAAATAATCGAAGGAGAGGTGATGATCGCCCGGGCAATTGCGGTCCGCTGACGTTGTCCCCCTGAAATTTCATAGGTGCGTTTGCTCAGAATATCGGTAATGTTTAAGCGTTCTGCGACTCTTTGAAGCAAGATCTCCATCTGGGAGAGCTTACGGTTATCCAAAGTCAGGGGCAGCACAATATTCTCGGCGACGGTTAATGTCTCAAGCAGGTTGAAGTCCTGAAACACAAAGCCTAGTTGTTTTCGGCGAAAGTGGGCGAGCTCTTTTTTATTCAAAAGATAAGGGTTGCTGCCGTTGATATTCACTTCGCCAGAGGACGGCTGGTCGATTGTGGATACCATATTGAGCAGTGTTGTTTTACCGCTACCAGACGGTCCCATAATTCCGACAAATTCACCTTTTTCAATATTTAGATGAATATCAGTGAGGGCTTGGGTCACTATTTTGCCGGGGTATACCTTATGAAGTCCTTTGACTTCCAATACGTTCATATCATTCATTCCTTCCAATACAAAAATGATTTCATCCGCCTTATTCGGGGAACGGGTTATGTATATAATTTATAAGATCGAGAGATTAGCTGCTATGGATTTACCTTAAGGTTTCCTTACAGAGAAGTTAAGGTTATGTTCGCCTTTCTCCTTGTGAAGAATGGGTTGAGAGATAAGTAACCTATAAAGAAGAAGGAGGCTTCAAAGCCATGAATAATGACGACGAAGTCCCCTCAATATTATTTCTGTAGATGATCACTGTTGCTAAAAATAAGCCGCACGCGGGTTCCTTCCCCGAGCCGGGACTGAATATCCACCTTGTGTTCGAGCCTGTTGCAAATCTCCCGGACGAGATACAGCCCCATCCCTGTCGATTCATGATAATGTCGTCCGCGGTCACCCGTAAAGTAGGGATTAAAGACCCGCTTCAGATCCTCAGGAGAAATGCCGATCCCTTGATCGGTAATATCCAGAATAGTGTCGGTGCCCACACGCTGAGCTGAGAGGGTAACGGTTTTGCCAGAACCGGAGGTATAGTTTACGGCATTAGTTAAGATTTGGGCCAGCATAAACATTAACCATTTGGCATCGCTATATACCGCTAGATTGGCATCCACCTGTATATCTACTTTTATGCCCCGGCGTATGAATAGTCTGCGATTTTCGGCTACCGCCTCACTAACGGTTTTGCGCAGAAGTAACGGTTCAACTTGAAAATCATTTTCAAATCGGTCAAGTCTTGAAGTGTAGATAACCATCTCCAGCCCTCCGCGCAGACGTTCCAGTTCCTCCTGAATACTTGCGGCAGCCTCCTCTTCAAGATCCTTTAGCGTAAGCTGAATTACAGAGAGCGGGGTCTTCATTTGATGAACCCAGCGATTCATGAATACGATATGCTGATCCATCTGGCGCGCATGCGCATTCACTTGCTCTTGATACTGGCGGTCAATAAGCTGCAATAACTCATGGATAGCTTCTGAAAGAGGAGTGTCTCCTAAGGAAACAAGATGTTTTTGGAGCATGTCCATAGGTTCGCTTAATGCTGCATACAATCTCCGGTGCTGAACGTATCGGTAGCCTAGATATAGCAGTAGAACTACGGTACTCAAGGCGATTCCATAAAGCATGATAGAGATAGGTCTGTTCTCACCAGACAGCCAATACAGCAAAGGGATAAGCAGCATCTGAAGCAGATAGAATAGGATCAGTGAGATCTGGTCTCTCCAAAAAAGTCTCATGGCGTATCCTTAGAGACATTAAGCCGATAGCCAGCGCCTCTTACGGTTTCCACAATGTCACCAAGACCGAGATCCTTGAGCTTTTTGCGGACACGGGTTATGTAGACATTTAATGTATTGTCATCTATGAAATGCTGATCCTTCCACATGAGATCGAGCAGACGCTCCCGGTTAACCACTCGTCCTTCCTTAAGCAGTAAAGCTTCCAGTAGAACCGCTTCCTTCTGGGTTAGCTCACTCGTGTGCCCGTCGTATTGGATCACATATCGTTCAGGATAGAGGATTAAACCTCCAGACTGGAGTTTATGCTCTTCTTGAGTCTGTGAGTATGAACCGTATGCTCTACGTATGTGGCTGCGGATTTTGGCAAGTACAACCTCATAGTGAAAAGGCTTAGTGATATAATCGTCCCCGCCATTCTCAAGCGCCATCACCTGATCCATTCCACTATCCCGTGCAGAAATGAACAGAATCGGGCAGAGTGAGAGGGAACGGATCTGGCGGCACCAGTAGAACCCATCATATTTAGGCAGATTGACGTCCAGTAAGATAAGGTCAGCCGAGCTTTCATTAAAAGTCTCCAGCACCCTGTTGAAATCCTCTACAATAATTGTACGGAACCCATATTTCGATAGGTACGTGCTCAGCAAGCTTGCCAGCTTGGCATCGTCCTCTATGATTAGAATTGTCTCCATATTTTCACTCCTTTGTTCAGTAATACAGTAACATGGACAAGGAAAATTATGCAAAAAGAGTACTCTTATTCGTGGTCAACGTAAGAATCTAGCTAGATTTACCGAAGGGGAATTTTAGCTGATCTAAGTCTAGCTGACCTAGCCTAGCTGGCCTAGCTCTAGCTGATCTAGCTCTAGCTAACCTAGCCTAGCTGACCTAGCTGTAGCTGACCTAGCTCTAGCTGACCTAGCTGTAGCTGGCCTAGCTCTAGCTGACCTAGCCTAGCTGACCTAGCCTAGCTGACCTAGCTGTAGCTGACCTAGCCTAGCTGACCTAGCTGTAGCTGGCCTAGCTCTAGCTGACCTAGCTTTAGCTGACCTAGCTCTAGCTGAATAGCTCTAGCTGATCCAACTTTAACCGATCTACCGCTAATCGATCCAAAACTAACTGATCTAAAATCTAACTCAGCTAGATCTATGCAATCCAAATTTAGCTCAAGCGGCTTATCCAGACTTAATTGCACTTTGTACACTTATTTCTGCGTAGATAGTCCATAGAAGCCATTTAATTGCACTTCGTGCAACTAAAAAGGGTGAATTCGGTGCAATTAAAGGAAAACCGGAAATTTAACTGCACGAAATACAACTAAACTAACTTTTGAATGAGCATTCTGAGGAATAGTTGCACTAAATGCAGTTAACGGATGCGTGGAGCTCATATATCGCTTGAAAATGCTTGATCAGTGACTATTTCCTCCAGAAGAAGATCGCCCACTCAACAAACTTACTCTAATTGCACTTTGTACACTTATTTCTGAGTAGATAGTCCCTAGAAGCCATTTAATTGCACTCTGTGCAACTAAACAGGGTGAATTCGGTACATTTAAAGGAAAACCAGAAATTTAACTGCACGAAATACAACTAACTATCTTTTAAAGGAGCATTCTGAGGAAATAGTTGCACTAAATGCAGTTAACGGATGTGTGGAGCTCATAATTATCGCTTGAAAATACTTGATCAGTGACTATTTCCTCCGGAAGAAGATCGCGAACTCCAAAACTTTCTCTAATTGCACTTTGTACACTTATTTCTGCGTAGATACTCATTAGAAGCCATTTAATTGCACTTCGTGCAACTAAACAGGGTGAATTCGGTACATTTAAAGAAAAACCAGAAATTTAACTGCACGAAATACAACTAACTATCTTTTAAAGGACCATTCTGAGGAAATAGTTGCACTAAATGCAGTTAACGGATGTGTGGAGCTCATAATTATCGCTTGAAAATACTTGATCAGTGACTATTTCCTCCGGAAGAAGATCGCGAACTCCAAAACTTTCTCTAATTGCACTTTGTACACTTATTTCTGCGTTGTTGGTCATTAGAAGCCGTTTAGTTGCACTTAGTGCAGCTAAAAAGGGTGAATACAGTGCAATTAAAGGAAAACCAGAAATTTAACTGCACGAAATACAACTAAACTAACTTTTGAAGGAGCATTCTGAGGAATAGTTGCACTAAATGCAGTTAACGGATGTGTGGAGCTCATAATTATCGCTTGAAAATACTTGATCAGTGACTATTTCCTCCGGAAGAAGATCGCGAACTCCAAAACTTTCTCTAATTGCACTTTGTACACTTATTTCTGCGTAGATACTCATTAGAAGCCATTTAATTGCACTCTGTGCAACTAAACAGGGTGAATTCGGTACATTTAAAGAAAAACCAGAAATTTAACTGCACGAAATACAACTAACTATCTTTTAAAGGACCATTCTGAGGAATAGTTGCACTAAATGCAGTTAACGGATGTGTGGAGCTCATAATTTTCACTCAAGAAATGTTTGTTTTGTGAACGTACGGATCATATTCGGTAGTATAAAATAATAATAACTAATTATGATATATGCTTCATTTTGCATCCCCCTTAATATGAAATTAAAGAGAGGGGCGCGGAAAATGAACATTAATTTTAGAAGCTACCGTTCAGAAGATCTGCTAAAGGTACGTCATTTTCTTATACAAAGTTATAGTAAGCTAAAGACTCCAAATACCTGGCTTATAGACCGCTGGGAATTCGTTGTTTTTTTTCAGGAGACGAGAAGTGGAACGCTGGAGCAATGGGAACAAAAAGTAGGCTTATGGGAGTATGAGGATGGAGAGCTTGCAGCTGTAGTGTGCAGGGACGATGGGTTCTATTTTCAGTGTGCTGAGATGAATCCTCCGGAAAAATTACTTGAAGAAATGTTCGCTTTTGCTGAACAAAAAGCTGAGGAAGAGAACGGTGGTTACGTAGAGCTGTATGTGCCAATACCGGAGAATATGACTTTTGCGGCGGAGGTTGCTCGTAAGAGGGGGTACCATTTAACGGGTGGTAAGGAAAGCGTAAACTCCTTGCGATTGGATAAGGAATTTCCTGTGGAGCTCCCCTCTGGATTCAGAATTTGCAGCGGAGATGAGATCGAGGTTACTGCAAAAGCGCTCGGACATATTATGGCCTTCGACTATGCAGAAACGGTGGAGGCAGAACTCACGCTGCTGCATTATGGGAATATGAGTAACGCTCCAAGTTATAATCCGCAGCTCGATCTTAGCGTTGTGAATGACGCGGGCGAAGTGGTTTCCTTTTGTAATATTTTTTGGGACAGCAGCAATAGAATTGGTATTCTGGAGCCTGTAGGCACATCCATTAATTATCGAAAGCTGGGACTGGGACGGGCGGTCCTACACGAAGGATTTAACCGTTTAAAACAACTCGGAGCTAGTAAAGTTTACGTAGGTTCGATGCAGCCTTTCTACGAGAAATTGGGCTTTACTACTGAAGTTTGGTTGCAGGTGTGGGAATATTCAGGTCACACAGATTAAGTTGCACCGGCTGCCCCCAACACTGGATCTGTCAGCAGTACCTAAACTGGCAACGTACTATGAAAAATCCCCTTGATGGGTAAGTCGTCAAGGGGATTTTTGGGTTTGAGCTCGGCAATCATATGCTGCACAGTAGTTTCAAACGTCGTACAGCAATCATACCGCTATAGCAATTATGCGCTGCAAACTGCCTCTGATTACACTTTGTACAATAGAATCATATATTCTTAGTAGCCGTCTGGCCAAGAGATTTTATTGATATTTGACTACAATTGCATTGCTGATCTGACGCCCAGGGGACGTGAGATATTTGCCGTTGTAGTAGAGCCCGCTGGATGCACCACCATCCAGATTCATGGCTTGATACGCTCCAGCTTGCTTCATCATTTCTGCCAGCTGTGGGATGGTGGCTCCACCAGTGGTCAGCAGAATGAGCTTATGGTCGCGTGTTAATCCGAGCGCGCTGCGGGCTCCGCCGCCGGTCAAGATTTTCGGATCCTTGAAGCCTTCTGCCGCGACATTAAGGGATACCTTGCCGTTCACAAGAAGACGCGGACCGGCTTGAAGAGCTCCTTCCATGGAGCCGGAAGCGAAGCGGCTTGTGAAATCCAGCCCAGGAATCAGTGACGCTAGATGGTTGCTGTCATAGGTAAAAATCGTCCGGCGATCCCCGGAGCTATTTTTAAGCATTTTTCCACCGCTGACAATGTAACCGTATGGAGCTTTGTATGCTCCTTTTGTATAGGCATCAAAAAACGTTCCGTTAATCGCAACTACGGCATTATTACGTTTAGCCAGACTGCTTAGGTCCTCCACTTTTCCGACCGTATTTCCAGCCAGTACGACATCAAGTTTCACCTTAGGATGCAGCAGGGATACTGTAACCGTCTGGGCTTTGAAGGATCTGCCGCCAACCTTGAAGGTTTTACTAGCGCTGACAACTGGTGAAGAATCCGCTTTGATTAGTGCGCCGGACTGTACAGGAACAGTGGTTGCAATATCATTACTCTTAAGGGTTAATGAAGAGGCTTCCTTATCCCAAGTTAATTGAATGCCAAGTGTTGTGCTGATAAAAGACAACGGAATATATACCGTGCCGTTATCACTGAAAGCAAGATCAGTTAGTGTAACCGACTTTTCATTGACGAGCGCAGCGGTTTGACCTAATGTAAGCGTTATGGTTGTGTCTGCATTCGTAATGCTTATACGTTTTTCGTTAGGATTCCATACAGATTGTATACCAGTGAAGCTATTTAATAGACGCAGTGGTATGTATGAATGGTTATTCTTGTCCACATAGACGGTGTTTTTAGGAACCGGTGTTGCACCAACAGTGGAAGGGCAAGTGGCGACAAGTGGAATGAGCAGTAAGAAGGTAAGAAACAAAGTGGACCCTAGCTTTTTCATCATAAACAATTACTCCTTATCTTGTAGCTGTTGTAAAAAACGACAAGGTTTATTATACCTCATGTTCAAAAACTTGGATAACCTTTATTTTAAAATGTTCATAGGGTGAATCTGATAGAATATAGATTATATTATTTATATTAGCACTGAAGTAGCACTGAAATTAGCATTATAACTAGCACTATAACTAGCACTATAACTAGCACTACAACCAGTATCACAACTGCCACTAGACTCATTAGCTAAAAGGAGATTTTTATGACTACAATAGGTTTAATTCGCCATGGAAGTACCGCGTGGAATAAAGAAGGCAGAGTGCAAGGGCATACGGATAATTCATTGGATGCTGAAGGTCTGCAACAGGCACAACTACTGGCTGAACGTCTGAGCACAGAACAATGGGATTACATATATTCAAGCGATTTACTCAGAGCGCGGCAAACGGCAGAGGTTATTGCAGAAAGATTAGGCCTTGAGATCACGGGTTTAGCGCCGGGCATTCGAGAGATGTATGCGGGACTTATTGAAGGAACTACGCAGCAAGAGCGGATTGAACGCTGGGGAACCGATTGGAAGACGTTAGATTTGGGTTTGGAAACTCCAGAAGCCAGCGAGCTCAGAGGCAGCGAAGTGATTGAAGAAATTGCGGCGAGACATCCAGGCAGTCATATTCTGATCGTTAGCCATGGTGCGATTTTACGCAGTAGCCTTAGAAGACTACTTCCAGAACTGGACGGCACAGTATTATTGAACAATACGTCAATTACGCGAATAACAAAATCCGAATCGGATGGCTCCTGGGACTGCGAGTTATATAATTGTGCGCGGCATTTGGAGAAAGAGTAAGTGTTCAGATAATGTTCAGAGCTTTTTTATATATTGGTATCGCAGTACAGTAAGCTAATTATTTGTAGTTCAGAAGGATGTGCGAATTAAAGGTGGTAGAGGTTCAGATTTATTTACAAACGTTAATGTCCATTATCATCGCAGGGGTTGTAGGTTATTTAGTATTGAGATTTTACCGGGATGTTGCTAGTAAGGAACCAAAACAAAGAGCGGTTTATACGGGCCTTTCCATAATAACTATCGTCGTTGGATTGTGGGCAATGCATCAGCTAGGCAAAAAATCCTTAGAAGAAACTCTAGAGGTCAATGGGGGGATTTTCACTCCGTTATTGATATACGCGCTTACGATAGCTGTTTTAATGTTTTTGCTTACACGGCTGAACCTTGTTTTGGCGGAAAGAGAGCAGCTTAAGGAACTTGCCTATAAGGATGGCTTAACGGGGCTGTTAAACAAGAATGGAATGGATCACTTTTGGGATCGCTGCAAAGTAAATGAGCAACTAGCCGTATTGTTTATGGATTTGAACCGTTTCAAATCAATTAATGACAGCTTAGGACATCATGTGGGCGATTTACTGCTGCAAGAGGTGGGAGGAAGGTTAAGTCAATTCTCCAGCAAAAGAAAACGCCATATTTTCCGCATAGGCGGTGATGAATTTGTGATCGTAGCTAAAGGCTGCAATCAGAAGGAAGCGGAGCAGTTAGCGGTGCAGATTCTGGAGAAGACGACCAGACATTATCAGCTGGGAGAGCACAACCTCTTTGTATCTGCGAGCATAGGCATCAGCATTAGTCATGGCAAGGTGGATCATTTCAGGCTACTGCATGAGGCAGATACAGCGATGTACACCGCCAAACAGCTCGGGACAGGTCGTTATTCAGTTTTTAAAAATTAGTTTGTTAAATGTAAAATATAAGCGTCAGCCTTGGACATAAATAGATGTCTAAGGCTGACGCTTTTTTAGGCTCCCGGTGTGTGAAACTTGTGGGGTACTTGCTTGCGTCCCTTCATCAAGAAAAGGCAGAGCAGGGCAACCGCCATACTAATCGCTGCTACATAGAACAGGATGGAGTAATCAAAAATATCAATCATTAGCCCCAGCAAAGGAGGCGAGCTGATCGCTGCCAGTGAAGAGACCAAATAATACATCCCTGTTCGAGTACCAATACTTTCCTCAGTCCCCGTAGCAACAACATAAGGATAAGAGTTGATGTTGATACAAGCCCAGAAGATTCCTCCTGTCAGGAGCAACGCTCGAAGCACCAGCAGGTCCTGTGCAAACCCAACAAGCGCAAAGACCGTCATCAGGCCACATACGCCGACGATAATGATCTTCTTTTTCCCGAATCGCCCACCCAGCCAACCGCTCGGAATAGCGAACAGCACAAAGGCAAGGGAGAAAAAGGTAAGGGAGAAGGAGGCTGCTTGTTCACTGAGGCCCAGATGGTTTTTGCCATACAACGTGAATAAGGTTTCGACCCCTTGATAAGCTACAAACCAGAAGAAGATCGCTGCCAGTAGAAAGACTGTAGTACGATCAAGCTGGCCGCGAAAGGAGATTCTGGAAGGCCTAACTATTGTCGCAGAAGGGCTCCCCGCTGTATCGGATAGAAGCGTAGGGCTTTTATTCACACCATCCCGTTTTTCTTTGATGAAGCGCGATACGATAAACAGACATAACAGGGTAATCAGTCCAGCAACGAGAAACGGCAGCGCAGGATTTGATTTATAGAGGATCGAACCCACGCCGAAAGCCAGAATTGATCCGAATCCACCCATGAAATTAATTAATCCGTTAGCCTTTGTACGCTGCTCTTCAGGTGTTATGTCGGGCATGAGAGCGACGGTAGGGGAACGGTATAAACTCATGGCTAAATTCATCAGCATCATAAATAAAAGCAGTGTAAATAGTCCGGTATGAAACGGAATCAGCATAGTCAGCACGGCAGTGAAGGGCATACCAATCATAAGATAAGGCATTCTGCGTCCAAAACGCGAGGTCGTGCGGTCACTCCGATTGCCGATCCAAGGCTGCAAGAATAAGGCGAAGTAATTATCAATCGTCATCATGAAGCTGATTAGGGCTACACTATGTACATATTTTTCGAGGAAAAAAGGTACAAATGCGTTATACAGACTCCATGTAATGCTGATGCTGAAAAAGCCGAATCCGAGCAGCCAGACTTTTTTCACACCATCACACTCCCTTGTCAGCCAGAAGTCCAGCCAACAGGTCTGGATGATCGGTAATAATGCCTGATACACCAGCTTCAATTAAATATTTCATCCGCTCGGGATCGTTAACGGTCCAAGGATGGTAGGCGACGCCATGCTTTGCAGCTTCTTCGACGAATTCAGGCAGTACCGCAAAATGATACGCATGCAACGCGGTCGCTCCAAGCGTAGCTGCATAATCCCAAGGACGATACAGACCTTCCCCGTAGAGAATTCCTGTTCTGATCTCCGGTGCCAGCGACTGACAGTAAGCTAGTGAATAATGGTTGAAGCTCGAAAAAATGACGCGATCGCTCATCTTGAAATCCCGTACGGCCGCGATCACTTTTTCCTCCATGCCCGGATATAAAAAAGTGCCATTTTTAAGCTCGATATTTAGTATGGTATCTCTACCTTGCAACAGATCTAATAAATCTTCCAGCAATGGAAGGCGCTCATCTTTGAATTCAGGTCCGAACCATGAGCCTGCGTCCACTTCCAGCAGTTCTGCGAGTGTATGATCCTTCACATAGCCGGTTCCGCTTGTCGTGCGGTTTAAAGTTTCATCATGAATGAGGACTAGGCCGCCATCCTTGGTCATTTGTACATCAGTTTCTATTCCGGTTGCACCCAGCTCAAGACCTTTGCGGAATGCTGCCATAGTATTTTCTGGACACACTGCCGACGCTCCACGATGCGCAAAATTAATGATGTTGTTCATAAGTTATTGTCCCTCCAACTTTAGTGTTTGCTATGCCCCTATAGATGGGGGCTACTTGTCATATTCCACAGAGAGTAAAGAAACCCTGTCTGGAATTTTAATTCAGTTGTTCATAGCGCCATAAGGGATTCGTTCCAAAAGTCCAGCTTCATAGATGCTCCGCAGCTTCAGCTCGGGCATATGAATATAACCGATATAGCAATCGCATACCTTCATGCGGCAGCTTCTAACCGCAGAGAGACCTTCGAGCCCATCACGGTAAAGATTGCCTATGACACCTCTGTCCTTATAGCAGCGTTTCACAAGCCCAGCGCCCTGTACATAAAAAACATCTTTTCCTGCATTGCAGGCTTGGCCAAGGCTTTCATAATCCATAGCATTTACAGAAAAATGTGGATCAATCTCGCTAAGGAAGGCAAAATCCTCAGCTGTATAATAATCCGGTTTATCTTTGTAAGCATTGATCCATAGGTACACGTTTTCCGGTAATGCAGAGCGAAGTGAAGCTATAGCTGAAAAAGCGCTGCGTATTCCAACGCTTCCCACACTAAACGGAACGTCGTTCTCGTATAAAGTCATACATTGCGCCAGAAATTTATCCTCCCGCACTTGTCCGGGGTGGTAGGTGGCCCAAAAGGCCACTTTTTTATGATTCAGCTGGGAGATGAAATCCAGGTTGGCAGAAAGGTTGGTCTGAATCGCTACCTTCTCTACATGGTCCATATTGGAGAGCGCAATCATTGCTTCTTTGTACCAGCGATGAATCAGCCCTTCGCCATAGGGATTAAAAAATATAGAAAGCCGATGACCTGCCGCACCTTGCTCAGACGCCCATGCTACAAAGGCCTCCAACCCCTGGCGGTCCTTGGCGAGCGTAGCTGCGCTGTCTCTTGTTTTGCCAAAAGGACAATAGGGGCAATCATAGTTGCAGGACGTGAGGGAGCCGCGGTAGTAGAGGACCGCATTCATGGCAATACGAACCTTTCCATCTGCTCTCGGATCTCCCCAGAAATAAACCAATCCCCAATCGAATCAGAGTAACCCATCCCTTCGGTGGTAAGACGCAGGATGCCATCTTCCTCCTGCCCAAGACCGGAATGAAGCAGGTTGGACAGCTCAGGATAATCGTTCCAGAGCGATTGACCGAAACGCTGGCTGTAATCTTCAAGCTTCAGCCCTTCGCTATGTAGAATCGCCTTCAGAATAAAGCGGCGTTTCTGTTCTTCAAGACTCAGCACAATTCCGTAATCCGCAGTATCGTAACGATCCGTCGCAACGTAATCAGCAATAATGCTCTCGGTTGCTTTACGGCTTACCCCATAGCGGGAAGCGTAATGCACATGGCGGGTGTAGGATCTGGCTCCGCAGCCCAAGCCGACCATTCCTTCTTCTTGGCAGCTATAATCGAGAATGGGTTTAGCTGTTCCTGCGTCTTCCTTGGCGAAACGACGCATGGAGTATTGGCGATATCCTCTCGCTCTAAGCAGCTGCCCAGCGGCTTTGTAGCAATCTAGGCGAATATCGTCCTGACGCTGGATATCACCAGGCTTCACAATCGTATGCTCTCGGGTGTAGAGCGGATAGATGAAAATTTCCTCTGGCTCAAAGCTGATCGCTTGATTGAGCGAATATAGCCAAGAGTCGACCGTCTGCCCCGGAAGCCCGTAGATCAGATCTAAATTTAATATGGGAAAATCATATTTCCCCAGCAGCTCTAGTGCCCGATACACCTCATCCGGATTTTGTGGGCGATAGATGGCCGCCGATTCAGCAGCGACAAAACTTTGGATGCCCATGCTGACCCGATCCACCGTATATTCTTTTAGAATATTCAACTTCTCTTCGGTAATCGTCTCCGGTGAAGTTTCCACTGAGATGGAGGCTGTATTTGTATCCAGTCCCATCGTATCAACGGCAATGTGGAACAAGCGGCGGAGCTGATCTGCTGCCAGCAGGGTGGGAGTTCCGCCGCCGATCGCAAAGCGCGCATAAGGTTTATGTCTGGTGAATTCCGCCCATTGCTTTGCTTGGCGTTCCAGTGCATCCACGTATGTGGCATGAACATTAGCGCGTTTATCAGGCAGGGTAAATAGGTTGCAGAATCCGCAGCGTGCGCCACAAAATGGAATATGCATATATAGAAAGAAAGATTCCGCAGGCTCATCACGCCAGAGTGTTTCTAGCGGCATCGGAGGCTGCAAATCCCTGTAAGCCGTTTTGTGTGGATAGGAATACAGATAAGAACGGTAAGGGTGAGCAGTAATGCTGTCTTTCCACTTGTGAAGCTCTTCTAAAGAGAAGGACGATAACGTCATATCAGTTCTCCATCCTTTCCTTGGTATAAATATTATAAAATAAATTCCCGATAAGGGACGTTCCAGACCGTCTCGTGGGCAAGGCGATGCCCCTGATAGCCGTCTTCGCCATAAGCGGTTCCATGATCTGAAAAAGCCAGGCAGAAGACCGGATTGCCGCGTTCCCGGAACGCATCGAACAACCGGCCCAGTTCACCGTCCACATAACGAAGAGCGGCGCGCTGGCTGTCTACGGAGTCTTTTTTAGCACCAGGTACAAAAAAATGATTTGGTCCGTGAATGGCAGAGACGTTGAGGAACATAAACAATCTTTGCTCGCTAGGAGTATCTCTTAGCAGCTTCAAGGCATGGTTCACCTGATGCTCTGTGGAACGCGGATTGGTCACACCGAAGGTCATCCGCCAGTAGCTTTGCTGGAAATAGCTTGGCAACACACGAGCGAGTGGATTTTTTTTGGTGAAAAAAATAACGCCTCCAATACAAACCGTACGATAGCCCTCAGCAGCAAGTCCTGACACGATATCCGGCGTATCGAACAGCCATGTATGAGGATGCGTCTTCATTCCGGTATTTCGGGAATGGAACATGCGGATATGCTCGGTTTTATCCGTTGTAGCTGGAGTAGGCAAGAAGCCGCCGAAAAAAGCGTGATGGGCCGCATAAGTAAAGCTGCCGGGAGTATGTCTTTTCTCCCAGGATCCCGTTCCGCACAGGTTCGGGCAGTTCGCTTCCTCCATAGTAGCTGCATCGTATCGAAGGGTATCGAGTGTGATCATTAGAATGTCATGGGTGCCAACGATAGTGTTCATATCCATTAAGAGGATCCTTCCTTTATAAGCGGTGTTGAGGGATGAGTAATATAGTCTCTGGCGGTTAATACCTTCATTTCCCATTCGTAGGTGCTGCAGCCACGGTATTTCACATCGTACAGCAAATCGCCAAAAGGATTAACATCGGCGACAAAACACTGCTGCGATCCTCCAGATATCAGCACGTCTATCCCGGCAACTCCAGAACGGGGAAATGCCGCCAGCGCTTGCAACGCGGTATTTCGTACCTGCTCCTGTATGAATTCTGATAGACCGGCTTCCGAAGGAGACATCCGCTGGCTGCGTAAATGCAGATTCGTAATTGGGGTGGAACTTACACGAGCAATTGCATGACAGGCTTCGCGAAGAACCACGAGCTGGCGGATATCGAAGGATTTGCCGTTATGGCCGATCTTAGGAATCCATTGCTCGGCATAACCACCATGCCGATA
The DNA here is from genome assembly GCF_038008505.1 of Paenibacillus sp. FSL H7-0735. Lineage (NCBI taxonomy): Bacteria > Bacillati > Bacillota > Bacilli > Caryophanales > Paenibacillaceae > Paenibacillus > Paenibacillus sp. FSL H7-0735. Next base: position 1,370,465 of record NZ_JBBOZH010000001.1, read on the forward strand.
AATCCAGTTAATAATGCCGGAGATCGTGGCGGCATCTGTGTACCGCCGCAGTTTACCGGAATTATAGTAAATGGGCGGTCGGGTGATGTAATTCTCGACCCCTACTGTAGTTAAGGCAACTTCGGCACCTGTAACGGGATGGAGCTGATAGGCGATCACCCCGGAAGCGGCAGAGCCGAAGGCTAGCTTGATGAATACCCGGTGCATTCGCCGGGATATCATCATCTCACGGAGAGAGGCATAGTCCGTAGGCTGCTGTTCCACGCCTAATGGACGAGGAATAGTGATGCCTGCCTCACTTAGAATCTGTTGTGTCCGACGTTTATCGGTCATGGCCGCAATGTCTGCGGGGTCATTTAACCATAGCGAACCTGGACAAACCTCTTTGGCTTCGCGCTGTAGTCTAGCCAGCATGCGGCAATAACCGCGGAACCATTGCGAAGGATGATGCAGGACACCCTGCATCTCCTTCAATTGATGAGCTACCTTCACACGGAGTGGGCGCGGATCAGGTCTTTCAGCGTAGGGATGCAGCGAATCGTCAACATCAACGGCATCAGGTGCGCCAAGAGCGATTAAGGCACGTTCTACCTCAAAGCTGCTTCCAGGCGATTCCAATCTCAGCAGCGGGGGAGCCGCACTGAGATCTATTCCGTTATAAACAGCCGGCTGGCTGGATAACTGCTGCTTCTGCACTTCCAGCAGATCACCTAACGATTGACCTTGCAGGAACTCAGCATACGATAAAATGATGGCGGGTGGCATTCCGAGATCGGAACGCGCTTGCTGAATGCCGCTAGTTCGTTTATCTCCGGGAATACCAATAACGATCATCGGCCGCATGAGGGGCTCATTCTGTGATGGAAGGATAACGCCAGTCTTCCTCATCATCGCTTTCCTGCTTGTCGCTGACATCGACAGGCAATCCACTCTTTTGCCAGCGGCTGATCATCTCGTCAGACATATAATGATGGCTTAGGTTCAATGCCTTTAGTCCCTTGATTCTCTCGCTGGCTAGAAGCAACTCAGCCCCCTCGTCGCTGAGGGTACCTAGAGACAGATCTAGCGTATCCAACTGATCCAGAATTGGAGCATTTGCTACTGCACCGGCGATTTCATCTTGTATTTCGCTATTTTTTAATCCCAGATAGGTAAGTTTAGGGAACTTTCCTACTTCTAAAAGAGGTAGAATATCTGCGAGGCTTCCGTCAAAGCCGTAGTTATCTACGCCAAGATATAGTTCCAGCTTACGCAAATTCGGCAATTGGCTGGCTGCAATATTTTCAAGCACGGTTTTACTCAAGCCACCAGTAATAATAATTAGCTTTTCTAACTTGTCATGTTTTAGCTCTGAGAGGCTTAGCTCATTTCCACCTTGAATGGTGAGTGATTGTAATTCTGGAAAGGCAGGCAACAGCGGTGATAGATCGCTTTGGGTAATCCAAGAAATCTCGCACTCCTCATAACCCATCTCACCAATAAAAAGCTTGCGTAAAGCAGGGAAGCTTGCACTATGCGTAACCAGCGCATCCACAACCTCATCGGAGCTATTCTCGTAGGCTTGCCCCCAATCACCAATAATTAGGCTGGTTAGTGACGCACTTTCAGCGCTGCTGCTTAACTTCTCAATTGCTTTGCCAATTCTTTGACCTTCTTCGAATTCGTCGTATCCGATGCTAAGCTTTACTTCCGTCATGGGTGTTCCCTCCCGGAAAAATTTAACTTCGAAAATACCCTATCATCTGTAGCCGAGGGAGTCAAATAGCTGAATATAACTATAGTTAAACTCTCCATATTATTGAGGTGAAATTTTGTGGTAGGTTTATACTAGAGGCAATTTTATTTTTTTTGGAAGGAGTTATTCGTATGAAGAATAAACTTCAGGAATGGATTATTGAGGCGGATATAATTAAAATGCAAGAGGCTCTGGAAGCAGGTTTAATTACCTCAGAGGATATAGTTCAAGTATATTTGGAGCGGATCCATAAATACGATACAGACATAAACTCTATTTTAGAAATAAATCCAGAGACTATACAAATCGCGCGAGCACTCGATAAAGAACGAGCAGAAAAAGGGAGCCGGGGGAGCCTGCACGGTATTCCTATTGTATTGAAGGATAATATAGACACCGCGGATAAGATGCATACAAGTGCCGGTTCTGTAGCTTTAGCTGGATCAATTGCGGCAAAAGATTCATTTGTAGCGGCCAAGCTTCGATTGGCGGGGGCTATTTTACTTGGGAAGGCGAATATGTCGGAATGGTCTAATTTTATGTCTAGTACAATGCCTGCGGGATATAGCTCGCGGGGAGGGCTTGTACTGAATCCGTATGGACCTGGGACGGTATTTGTCAGTGGTTCCAGCTCTGGGCCTGCGGCAGCCGTAGCAGCGAATCTGGCAGCAGCAGCGATCGGAACGGAAACCGCAGGATCTATTATCGGTCCAGCCAGCCAACATGCTCTTGTCGGAATCAAACCTACGGTGGGATTAGTCAGCCGTACTGGAGTCATTCCCATTTCAGTAAGTCAGGATACCCCTGGCCCTATAGCTAGAACGGTTACAGATGCGGCAATTATTTTAGGGGCATTAACCGGAGTGGACGCCAACGATTCAGCAACATTTTCAAGCAAAAAATACGCTTATACAGACTATACTTCAAGTTTAGATAAAAGCTTTATACGACAAGCAAGAATAGGTATTCCACGGCATTATTATAAGCATTTAGACACTGAGAGGCTTGCAATTATGGAAGCAGCTATCTTGACCTTGAAGAATGAAGGGGCTACCATTATAGATCCTGTCACAGTACATGTTGAACAACAGAATTGGAATAATGATGTGATTTGTTATGAATTTAAAAAAGGGCTCAACCAGTATTTAGCACAAGTAGATGAATCCGTTCCGATTCACTCTTTGCAGGAATTGATAGCCTATAATGAAAGACATGCTGAGATTGCCTTGCAATATGGACAAGACACTCTGACAAGATCAGAAGAAATAACATTAACTGAAGAGGTCTATGAAGAGAAGAGACAAGAATACAAGGAATTAGCGCTTGAGCAAGGAATAGATTATGTGTTGGAACAATATAGTTTAGACGCGTTATTGCTGCCTGGCGATGTAGATGGCATGTATATTGCCGCACGCTTAGGTTATCCATTAGTTACCGTTCCGGCGGGATATGTATCTCAAGGCATTATTGATGCGGATGGGGATTCGACCAGGGGGCCTTTTGGTGTTGTTTTTTCCGGAAAAGCTTATAGCGAGCCTACGCTCATAGCCTTAGCATACGGGTTTGAACAAGCTACGTATCACCGGATTCCTCCTCAATTGGAGTAGAATTAGGCTAACTTAGAATAGAAGGAAGCGATCAGTTTGAAGTATTGCCTGGAATGTGGGACTGCGTTAGTAATGAAAGAAGCCGATGGGGAAGGGCAGGTACCTTATTGTAATGCATGTGAAATGTTCCGATTCCCTATTTTCAGCACGGCGATTAGTACAGCAGTATTAAACAGGGAGAAAAACAAGATTTTATTAATTCAGCAATATAATCGGCCAGACTACATATTACTCGCAGGATACGTGAACAAAGGTGAAGATGCGGAAACGACTCTCGTACGTGAGGTAAAAGAAGAGGTAGGACTTGATATTGTCGCTTATGAATATATGCGCAGCTTGTACTTCGCACCATCCAATACGCTAATGCTGAATTTTATAGGTGTTGCAGATTCGGAGGACTTGAGCCAGGTGAGTACTGAGGTTGATCATGCTGAATGGTTTACCTTGGAAGAAGCCGCCAGAGCGATTAAAAAGAACAGCCTAGCCGAAACCTTCTTACTGGCGATTATTGAGAAATTGAACGCGGGACAGGTACAGGTCAATCCGGTAGCTGTTGGAGGAAAGTAAAAAGGAGCCATGAGGCTCCTTTTTGTTGTTTCCATGCAAGGGGGTAATTATTTAAGCTTATACACACGAGCTTCATAAGGGCGAAGCTGAATTGTATTTAGTTCTTCTTCTGGATTTACCTCGTAGTTGGCAATAAGCAGTTCCTTCGTTTGAAATTTCACAGTGGGAGGAAGCTCGAAGGTCGCAGGCTCTCCGAAGAAATTCAATACAACCAGTAGCTGTTCTTCTCCAAGAGTACGCAGATAAGCATAGATTTGTTCGTTCTCTTCAGCCAATATCGTATAGCTACCATATACGATAATTTCATGCTGCTTGCGCAGCTCAATAAGTCTCTTATAATAGTAAAAAATAGAATCAGGATCAGCCAGCGCCTGCTCCACATTAATTTCCTTGTAATTAGGATTTACGGCTAGCCAAGGAGAGCCCGTCGTGAAGCCTGCCTGCGGCTCGGCGTTCCATTGCATTGGCGTACGGCCATTGTCCCGGCCTTTAATGTAAATGGAGTTCATGATAGCTTCTTCCGAATGTCCGGCAGCCAAGTATTCTTTATACATATTCAAGATTTCAATATCTTTGTAATCGTTGATGGAATCAAACTGTACATTCGTCATGCCGATTTCTTCGCCTTGATAGATGTAAGGTGTGCCTTGGAGCGTGTGCAGCAGTGTTGCGAGCATCTTGGCAGACTCTTTCGGATATAACTTATCATCTCCGAAGCGGGATAACATACGCGGCTGATCGTGGTTGTTCATATACAGACTGTTCCAACCTTTACCGTCCAGCGCGACTTGCCATTTGGAAATGATGGACTTGATGTCCGCCAGCTTCCAAGGCTGCACATTCCATTTACCTCCAGGTCCGGAATCGACGTCCATGAGCTCGAAATGGAATACCATGTTAAGCTCATTGCGATCCTCGGAAACGTACAAGGAAGCCTCCTCGGGAGTGACATTAACGGCTTCGCCCACTGTCATAATATCGTACTTGGACAGGACCTCACGGTTCATTTCCTGCATATACTCATGTACGCGTGGTCCGTTAACGAAATAGTCTCCTCCGAAGTGGTACGTAGGCTGCTCTCCGTTATTTTCTGGGGCAACGCTAGGTAATTCCGGTACTTTGGAAATCAAGTTGATTACATCCATGCGGAATCCGTCAATGCCCTTGTCCAGCCACCAGGTCATCATATCGTAGACTTCCTGGCGCAGCTTAGGATTATCCCAATTCAGGTCGGGTTGCTTTCTCGAGAAGAGATGGAGGTAATATTCCTCCGACTTCTCATCGAATTCCCAAGCCGAACCGCTGAAGAAGGAGCCCCAGTCGTTAGGCGTCTGTCCGTCCTGGCCCGGCCGCCAGATATAATAATCACGATAAGGATTATCCTGCGATTTGCGGGACTCCACGAACCAAGCGTGCTCATCAGAGGAGTGGTTGACCACGAGATCCATAATCAGCTTCATGCCGCGGCTATGAAGTCCAGCTAGCAGTACCTCCCAATCAGAGAGTGTTCCGAAATCATCCATAATACTTTGATAGTTACTGATATCATAGCCGTTATCGTCGTTTGGCGACTCGTATACCGGGCATAACCAGACTACGTCGACGCCAAGCTGATTTAAATAATCGAGTTTCGAGATAATGCCCTGCAGATCACCGATGCCGTCCCCGTTACTGTCTTTGAAGCTGCGGGGGTAGATTTGATAAACTACGCTTTCTTTCCACCATTTCTTATCCATGTATAACTCTCCTATCTCTCTATATAAATCTTAGTTATTTAATGGACCCTGATGTTAGTCCACTTATAATCCATTTTTGCGCGAACAAATAGACCACGAGCATCGGGGATAAAGCGAGCAGATACGAAGCAAAGGCTAAGTTGAAATCTGTGCTGAATTGACCTTGGAAGACATACTGTACAAGCGGAAGTGTGTATGAATCCTGATCACCGAGCAGAATCAGCGGCAGCATAAAGTCGTTCCAAGTCGACAGACAAGAGAGAATACCAATTGTTGCACTGACCGGAGCAAGAAGTGGGAAGATAATCTTCCAGAACGTTCCGAATGTCGTTGCACCATCTACTGTGGCAGCTTCCTCTAGCTCATACGGAATAGAGCGGATATAGCCAGTGTATACAAACACGTTAAAAGCCAAGCCATAAACAATGTATAGAATAATAAGACCCAAAATGTTGTTCATATGCAGATCCGTTGTCACTTTGACCACAGGCAGCATAATAATCTGGAAAGGAATAAACATTGCGCTGATAAAGTAAAAGTAGAGCGCTTTGAAGAATTTTCGGTTCATATTGCGGGCAATCGCGTAGGCTACCATGGAGTTGGTAAGCAAGATGAACACTACTGATGTTATTGTGATCATGGCGCTATTTCCCAAGGCGTTGAAGAAATTAGTTGCCTTAATGGCATTGGCGAAATTCTCAAAATGCAGGCCAGTCGGCAGTGAAAAGATGGATTGAGCCATTTCCTCGGGATTCTTTAACGCGATAGCAATAGTCATGTACAGCGGAAAAAGGATCAGTAGTGAGCCTAGCGCGATAAGAATCGTTGCAGGCCAGTTGCTTGATTTTTTGATCATAAGTCCATCTCCCGTTTCTGCAGAAATTTAAGCTGAAGGGCGGAGATCACAACGATCACGATAAAATAAATCACGGCGTTCGCCGATTGATAGGCAAATTCTCCGCCTTGGAAGCCGCCTGTATAGATTAAGTGGGCAATGGATTGTGTTGAACGTCCGGGTCCCCCACCTGTCAAGGCTACGATTTGGTCGAATACCATTAAGCCGCCCTTCATCGCCAGCACCATGTTGATCGTGAAGAAGGAAGCAAGCATTGGAAAAGTAATGCTCCAGAATTCTCTCCAGCGGCTAGCGCCGTCCAGATTGGAGGCTTCGTAAAGATCTTGCGGAATCGTCTGTAGACCTGCCAGATAGAGAATCGTGTTATAAGCAATTCCCTGCCAGACGGCTACAATGACGATACCGATCCAGGCCCAATCGGAGTTGCCGAGAATGTTCTGCGAAAGGAATTCGCTGCCAAGCTTCTCGCCCCAGATAGGGAATACATTTGCGAACAAATAGTTGAAAATAAAGCCGACAATCAGCACGCTGAGGATATTAGGCAGGAAATATACACCGCGGAAAAAGTTTTTGGCTTTAATCTTGGTGTTAAGTCCAAGCGCAATCAACAAACTAATGATGTTGATGAGAATAGTTGTTAAGATGGCATATTTAAAAGTGAACACATATGAATTCAGCACATTTTCGTCTTGAAAAATGTTAATGAAGTTCTTGAATCCTACGTAATCAAAGCTGTCACTGAAGCCGTCCCAGTTAGTGAACGAATAATAAATACCCTGCAGTGCAGGAAAGGTGTGAAAGGCAAAGAAAAGAAGCAATGCCGGTATAGTCATTAGATAAAAGGCGACTCGGCGTTTGGCCATCATGTAATCCTCCTTGGAAAAGAGAAAGAGAAGGGGGAGTCCCGTTCTCTTTCTCGGCTCTTATTTGTCAGGTCTTGTTATTTCCGGTCAGCTACCTTATCCCATTCTTTATCAAGCTGTTTCAGGTACGCATCAACATCTTTCTTTTGCAGGAAGGCTTGATTGATGGTATCCACTTTCATGGCACTTGGGATGTAGTGGTCCGCAAAGTCGGCCAAGTTACCTGAGGTAAATGCTGCTTTGAAGCCGTCCATTGTCGGATCATCTTGTGTTACACCTTGCACAGCTGGGAATGCTTTTTGCTCGTTAATGTAGAGGCTGACATTCTCAGGCTGGAGCAGGAATTCAACGAATTTTTTAGCTTCTTCTTTATGTTTAGTGCTCTTAGAGATAGTCAACAATGTGTCTACGCCAGAAATGACCTTATTGTTAGCAGCATCATTTGTCGCTGGGAAAGGGAATACACCAAGCTCAATGGATGGATTAGCCTTCACGATTTCTGGGATCGCCCATACCCCTTGCAGATACATTGCAGATTCACCTTTTGCGAAAGCTGTGTTGCCGTCATTGTAGCCTTTTCCAAAAATATCTTTCTGACCGAACTCCGTCAGCTTAAGCAGCTTTTCAGCAATTTCGTTGAAGCTGTCTGCGAAAGTCACAGTACCTTCAGTACGCTGCTTGAAGAAATCATTGCCTTTTATGATTGTAGAGAGGGAGTTGAACGGCGTAAGGGTTGTCCAGGAATCCTTAAGGGTCAGGTAAAAAGCATTTTTACCGCTGTCCTTGAACTTTTGAGCGACGGCAATGAACTCGTCCCAAGTGGTTGGCACAGTAACGCCGGCTTCAGTGAACATCGCTTTATTGTAAATGACACCACTTGCGTTCGAAGAGAATGGAAGACCATTCAGCTCGCTAGAACCCGTCAGGTCTTTCAGCATTTGAACATAAGCAGGCTGGATACTTTCAGCAAGTGGATCACTAGAGAAGTCTTCAAACAGACCACTTCCGGATAATGTTTTGTAGGTGTCAGTGGCACCGATACCGACCACGTCAGGAATGTCTTTTTTAGCTGCACGAGTCTTCAGTACTGTTTCGGCATCCGGTGGGTTCACTTGAGTGACTACGATGTTCGGATTGGCTTCATTAAATTTCGCAACCAGCTTGTCGAAGGTGGCTTTGGCTTCGGTCTTATTTTGGAAAAACTCGATTTTCACCTTGTCACCGGAGGAGTTCCCGCCGCTAGATGTGTTGTCAGCCGCATTGTTACCACTATTGCTACCGCAGGCGCTAAGCACGGACATAGCCAGTAGACTAACCATTACGGGTTTAATTGTTTTTTTCATGATAAATCCTCCTAATAATGTGTTGGTATTATGGTGAATTTGGTAAGAGTAAACGTTTACGTTGATTGCAAATTTAAATGATATTCATGTTCTTCTAAGCGACGGGTATGCCATAAAAGAAACAGTAAACGTTTACGTAATATTGATAAAAAGACTTAGGTAAGCGATCTTACCGTTTGTCTTTCCACAATTGTGTGATCGACAATCTGGCTGTTCACAGACTCGCCTGTTTCAATCATCTGAATGAGCTTCTCCACGGCGATCTTTCCAATATCGTACAGCGGTTGGCGTACTGTTGTTAAAGGCGGAATAACCATTTTGGCTAATCCAAGATCGTCATATCCCATAATGGAGATATCCTCGGGCACGCTTAGACCATTTTTGATAACGGTGGAGAGGGCACCAATCGCCATTTCATCACTAGCAGCAAAAACGGCAGTCACATCAGGCGCTTGCTCCAAAAGAGTCTCCATAGCTATACTTCCGCTCTCATACAAAAAATCTCCGTAAGCAAGATAGCGGCTGTCAAAAGGAATGCCATTTGCTTCAAGCGCATGCTTGTAACCTTCTGCTCTTGGCGCACCAGCGATAAGATCGCTAGGGTTCCCACTAATCATGGCTATTTTGCGGTGACCTTTTGAAATTAAGTAGAGGATAGCGTCAAAAGCTGCTCGATAATCATCTACTTTCACATAAGGGACCTTGGCGAATTCTGTTTGGGAAGAGACCAGTACAACGGGGATCCTCATGGTTTCTAGCACATCGTAATATTCTTTCTTAAGGACTTCACTAGAAAAAATAATGCCATCAACCTGTTTCTCTCTCAGGAGCTGCAAATACTTCAACGTTCTTTTACCGTCCTGATCGGTATTGCATACCATCACACTGTAGTTCCGGTCATTGGCCAATTCTTCAATACCTTTGAGCAGATCGGAAGAGAAGGCACCAGAAACACTAGGGAACATAACACCAATGGTCTGTGTACGCTTATTGATTAGACCCCGGGCAATCGCATTGGGTTGATAACCAATTTCTTTGATCGCCTCATTTACCTTTTGTTTCGTTTTGTCCGAATACCCACTTAAATTGTTTAGCACGCGAGAGACTGTGGCAATAGAAACGTTCGCTTTCTGTGCAACATCTTTAATCGTTGGGTTCATTCCTATGAGCTCCTTAAACTACGGTTATCCTTGAATTAAACGCTTACGCTGATGAGAGTAAGTTATGAAGGAAGAGAACGTAAACGCTTACCCCGAATATAAATGCTGGTAGGCGCTTTTGTCAACTGTACTTAAAAAATAAAAAAATGATCAAAACTACGCAAGAGCAGTAATCTTTTAATAGGAATGATACCGATGTATATACCAAAAATTTACTTAGAAATATCGGAATTGACAAAAGAATATTGGAGGTCTAACATTTAGAGAGTAAACGCTTACGTAAAATTTTAAAATATGGCATGCAAGCCCTGGTTTTAATGATTTACTCGGATAAGGAGTTGCATTTATGAATATTTATCTCGAGATTCCGGATGTAGATAAGCACTTTCCTTACCGCAGTTTACTCTGCAATGGTGATACGTTGTGTTATCCGCATTGGCATAAAGAAATTGAAATTATCTATGTTACCAAAGGAAGCCTGAATCTGGGAATTAACGATACCCCTATTCACATGGAGCAGGGCGAGGTTCAGTTTATCAATGGTGGGGATGTGCATTATTTTCTCTCTTCACCTGAGAGTGAACGGGTAGTGATTCAATTTGACCTGAATTTGTTCCAAGAAGTAGCCGCTTTGAACGGTAATGACTACTCACTTCGTGAGGTCTTTACGCTTATGGAGTATTCCAGTTCAAGATGGCCCGTGGCAACTGCCGCGAAGGTCAAAGGGCTGATTGAGAGTATTTACGAGGAAGATGTACAGCGAAGAGAAGGGTATGTTTTTCTAATCAAGGCTAGATTGTTTGAACTGCTGACCGTTATTTTACGGGAGGTGCCGAAGAGTCCGATCAAGAAACAGCCTAAGTTCTCGGAAGATACACTGAATCAATCCAGAGAAACACTGGAGAGACTAGAGCGGATTTTTATTTATGTGGAGCAGCATTATCAGGAGGCTATTTCGCTGAATGAGGTAGCTAATTATATGGGTTTTAGTCCTTATTATTTCACCAAATTGTTCAAGAAAAACACGGGCATGACCTTTATCGCGTTCTTAAATGAATACCGGCTTAACAAAGCCAAATGGATCTTGATCAATGAAGATCTGCCGATGTCTGCCGTGGCGGAAGCAGCCGGGTTTGGCAGCGTGAAGACCTTCCATCATTTTTTCAAGGAAGCAACGGGGATATCCCCGCTGAAATACCACAAGACAATATTCGGGAATAATACAGCAAGATTGCAGGAAGAAAGCCCTTCCTCAGCTTTGTATGATAGAGATATCAAAACAGGAATAAGTGGAGGTTAGACCAGAATGACTTTAACAGTAGGAATTATCGGCTGCGGAGGTATTGCGAACGGCAAGCACATGCCCGCGTTAAAAAAAGTAGAAGGTGCGCGAATGGTTGCTTTTTGTGATATCGTCGCTGAACGTGCCGAGAAGGCAAAAGCGGAGTTTGGAGATGAGCAGTCCGTAGTTTACACAGATTATAAAGAGCTTCTTAACGATGCAAGTATAGATGTGATTCATGTATGTACGCCGAACATTTCCCATGCGGAGATTTCCATTGCGGCTATGGAAGCAGGCAAACACGTAATGTGTGAGAAGCCGATGGCTAAAACCACGGCAGAAGCACAAGCGATGATCGAGGCCTCAGAGCGAACTGGGAAAAAGCTGACCATCGGTTATCAGAACCGTTTCAGACCAGATTCAGCTTATCTGCATGCGGTATGTGAGAATAATGAGCTTGGTGAGATCTATTACGCCAGAGCTAAGGCTATCCGTCGTCGCGCTGTCCCAACTTGGGGTGTGTTTTTGGATGAAGAAGCGCAAGGCGGCGGTCCGTTGATTGATATCGGCACCCATGCGCTCGATTTGACCCTGTGGATGATGGATAATTACAAACCTAAATATGTCGTGGGCAACGCTTATCATAAGCTGTCCGGTCGTAAAAATGCTGCAAATGCTTGGGGCCCGTGGGATCCTGAGAAGTTTACAGTTGAGGATTCCGCCATTGGATTCATCACTATGGAGAATGGGGCTACCATCGTCTTAGAAGCAAGCTGGGCACTGAATACACTCGATGTCGGTGAGGCCAAAACGGTACTTTGTGGGACTGAAGGCGGAGCAGATATGGAGAACGGTCTGCGCATTAACGGAGAAGCCTACGGTAAAACCTTTGAAAAGCATATCGGTCTGGATGCCGGTGGCGTCGACTTTTATGATGGTGCGGGAGATGATCCTGCGATGATAGAGGCAGCTCAGTGGATTGACAGCATTGTAAATGACACCGAGCCTGTGGTGAAGCCGGAGCAGGCGTTGGTTGTGACTCGCATCTTGGAGGCTATTTATAAATCCTCTGAAACTGGAATGCCTGTGTTTTTGAATAATTAAGCAAATTCGATGGTCATAGATAAATATGAACTAGGAGTGTGTCCCAAGTGACAAGAGTAACCGTATGGAATGAATTCCGTCATGAACGGCAGGAAGAAAGAATTCTTAAGGTCTATCCGCAAGGTATTCATGGACAACTGGCCAGCTTCCTTCAAGAAGCAGGACTGGACACTAAGACAGCTACGCTGGATGAACCAGAGCATGGACTGACGCAAGAGGTATTGGATAACACGGATGTACTGATCTGGTGGGGACATATCGCCCATCATGAAGTAAGTGATGAGATTGTAAACCGTGTACATGCGCGAGTGCTGCAAGGTATGGGACTTGTAGTGCTTCATTCGGGCCATATGTCCAAAATCTTTATGAAATTAATGGGCACCAGCTGCGATCTGAAATGGCGTGAAGCTGAGGAGAAGGAGCGCCTGTGGGTCATGGACCCAAGTCACCCGATTGCTGAGGGCATTGGTGAATACATCGACTTGGAGCAAGAGGAAATGTACGGTGCGCATTTTGATGTGCCAGCACCAGAGAGTCTTGTATTTGTCGGCTGGTTCGAAGGCGGCAACGTCTTCCCAAGCGGATCGACCTACCGTAGAGGCAGCGGGAAGATCTTTTATTTCCAGCCTGGTCATGAATCTTACCCAACCTATTACAACAAGGATATTCAAAAAGTTATCATCAATGGCGTGAACTGGTGTGCCCCAACGAAACGTGACTATCCGGTTTACGGACATTCTGAAGCCTTAGAGCCTATCAAAGAAAAGGTGGTCGTATAAATGAAATTAGGCGTATTTGATCCTGTATTTGGAAGCTTGAGTCTTGACGAGATGTTAGATAAAATCGCCGCCGCAGGTTTGAATGCGGTAGAAATCGGCTCGGGTGGTAATCCCGGTAATGCTCACTGTCCGACAGATGAGCTGCTTGCCAGCGAGTCAGCACGTCAAGAATATTTGGAAAAGTTCACGAAACGTGGCATTATGATCAGTGCCTTCAGTTGCCATAATAACCCGATTTCACCAGATAAAGAAGAAGCCCGCGCTGGGGATGAAATTCTCCGTAAATCGATCAAGCTGGCTTCACTCATGGGTGTTAAGGTCGTGAACACCTTTTCGGGAACGGCTGGGGACAGCGATGAGGCAAAAGCACCGAACTGGCCAGTCACGCCTTGGCCTACCGTGTACAGCGACATCAAAACCTGGCAGTGGGAACATAAGCTGATCCCTTACTGGAAGGAAATCGGCAAGCTGGCCGAGGAGCATGACGTTAAGATCGGCATCGAGCTGCATGGTGGATTCCTGTGCCATACCCCTTATACGATTTTGAAGCTTAGAGAAGCAACCTGCGATGCTATCGGAGCCAATCTGGATCCGAGCCATCTGTGGTGGCAAGGTATTGATCCTGTAGGTGCTATTAAGATTCTCGGTAAAGCTGGCGCGATTCACCATTTCCATGCCAAGGATACTTACTTGGATCAGGACAACATCAATATGTATGGTTTGACCGATATGCAACCTTATGGCGATGTGCAGACCCGCGCATGGACCTTCCGCTCCGTTGGTTGCGGGCACAGCATATCTGAGTGGTCAGATATCATGAGCGCGCTGCGCACTTACGGTTATGATTACGTGGTGAGCATCGAGCATGAAGACCCTCTTATGACGGTTGACGAAGGCTTCCAACGTGCAGTAACCAATTTGCAATCCATTCTTATTCATGACCAACCTCAGGGTATGTGGTGGGTGTAAGGTCAATTTAGAAAGCCTTGATTCTCTATTAAGAGAATCAAGGCTTTTTCTGTGTGTAGTGGGGGTGGAGGGGAAAACGGAAGAGCGGAAGGGAGTAGAAATGAGCTGGCAAAGAGATAGGGAGGAGGTAGAGACGAGTAGGAGCTAATAAGAAACGAACTAGAAACTAACAAGAAATGAAACAAGAAGCGAACGAAAAGCTAACTAAACACGAACTAACTACCAATCAAAAATGAACTAGTTTGCTAAAGGACTCAGATGCAGCTATTCGCGTGTTTTAGGGTTTTTGGAGCGAGTTTTGGACCCGAGAGACCTTATTGGTCGTGAAAAGTAAGGAATTCGAGGTGATTTGAGCAAATAACTGCGCTGGAGTCCGATAGCATCTCAAAACAGCGGATTTGTTGCAAATAGGGTCTCTGGAGTCCGCAACTAATGTGCTTATGCGCTAGCTGATCTTCGATGGTAAAACCGTAGTTAGTTTGGGGGCTGGTGCTTTGAGCTTCGGTAGAATGGGATACGGGTAAATGTGCAGCGCAGTTAGTCTGGGACTGGAGCGGAGCGTGGTGGAGATGTGGTGGAAAAATGGTGGAGTTTTGGTGCAGATGTGGTAGGTAACTGTGCTAACGGTAACGGGCAAATGAGCGGACGCAGTAATGTATGAGACGTAGGGCGGAAATGTATGAGACATAGGGCAGAAGTGTATGAGATGTAGGGCAGTAATGTATGAGACGTAGGGCAGTAATGTATGAGACATAGGGCAGAAATGATAGAGACATAGGAAAGAACAAGGTAGAACTGTGCTAAAGGACTCAGATGCAGCTATTCGCGTGTTTTAGGGTTTTTTGAGCGAGTTTCGGACCCGAGAGACACTATTGGTCGTGAAAAGCAAGGGATTCGAGGTGATTTGAGCAAATAACTGCGCTGGAGTCCGATAGGATCTCAAAACAGCGAAATAGATGCAAATAGGGTCTCTGGAGTCCGATAGCATCCCAAAACAGCGAAAAAGTTGCAAATAGGGGCTCTAGGGTCCGCAACTTATGTGTGTATGCGTTAGCTGATCTTTGCGTATCCAAAGGTCGGCTTTTTGTCGTGCATTCACTGGTTACAGTATTGCAATCTCTGCGTCAAGCGGGAGGGGACGAGTTGAAAAGAATAGGTACAGGCTGGTACGCAACATATTTGAAATGATTTCGTCTTTATATAACGGAGGTGGAGCAAGATGAATTTATGCTTTTCGGGAGGCCGGTTTCAAACTTTTTTACAGCGGAACATTAAACTGATGCTTGTATTTGGGCTTTTGTTCGCTGCTTGCTTTACAGGAGTTGGAAGGGTGGAAGCTGCTGGCTCAGATCTGATCATCGTGAACAAAAAAACAAACAAACTCGCGTATTTCAGTGACGGCAAGCTGGTGAAGACTTTTCCGGTTGCCACAGGGAAGTCGAAGGAACTGACGCCAGAAGGTAGCTTCAAAATGGTGGTTAAAGTAAAAAACAGACCCTACTACAAAGAGAAAATTCCCGGTGGGGATCCGGCCAATCCGCTTGGCGACCGCTGGCTGGGGCTGGAAGTGAACGGGACCTATGGCACGACGTATGCGATTCACGGCAATAATAATGAGTCATCGATAGGGAAGTATGTTAGCGCTGGTTGTATTCGAATGCATAATGATGATATTCATTGGCTGTATCCAAAAGTAGCCAAGAATACTCGAGTTATCATTACAACGAGCACACTGGCTATGGAGAATATTGCAACTAAAAACGGGTATTCTGTAGGAAGCAATAAGTTTGCGGGGACTTTTGAGATTAATGGGACGACAACAAAGCTGAAGGATCCTTTTATATTGGAAAATTCCCGTGTGTTTGTTCCGCTGAGAGAATCCGTGGCCTTACTGGGTGGAACTTTGCAGAGTGAAGCGGGGACAGGTGCACTGCTAATTACGATCGGCAATCGTACGGTGACACATAAGCCATTATCCAATAAGGCTATTGTGAATGGAAAATCCATTACGATTTTACCGTCACGCAATGAAAATAACCGATTACTAATTCCGCTGAGTATCTTGCCTGATTTATTTGCTGTTCAGGTGCAGTGGAATGCGCAGACTCAGGTGGTAAAGATTAAGTTATAATTGTTCTTGACCTTTTATTTCTGATTTAAATTGTTATATACTGTACTTATTCTAAAAATACGGACAATTACGGAGGGCCACCGACTGATGAATAACTAACACGTTTCCTGAAACAGACCATAAAGTTTGTGAAGTGCATATGCACAAGTCACGGAGCACCCGCGCAGGGTGATAACGGTCAGGGATACGTTTGTCGGTCGGGGGCCTTACGATGCTTTTATATGGATAGTTCTATCTATTGTGTTGGTTTACTCTGCATCCAGCAGGTGATCACGGCCGTAGTCTATCCATGTCTGGGCACATTCCCCCTTCATACGCTATTCGACCGCAGACCGCTGGCTGCGGTTTTTTATTTGCAATGAAATCGGAGGAATGAAAGATGACTGTAATTAAAGCGAAGAATTTACGTAAGGAATGGAACGGGATCCCTTTATTTAAGGAGGTATCCTTTGAGATAGCAGAAGGAGAGCGCGTGCTTTTATTTGGACGAAATGGGATTGGCAAAACCACACTGCTTAAGGGGCTGATCGGTCGGCTTACTTTTGAAGAGGGAAGTATCTATCATGGCCTGTCATCTGAAGAATGGGGTGTGCTCGATCAACAGCTTGAGGTACCAGGGGAAGTAACCGCATTGGACTACGTTCTTTCAGGGTCAGCGCAGCTGCCTGAATTAAAACGCCAGCTCGAAGCCCTCAGTCAGAGATTGCAGGAGCAGAAAGCTGATAACGAAGCTGAGTTGGCTGAATATGCAGAGGTGTACGATCGTTACTTGCAGCTTGATGGATATGGCTGGGAGGTCAAAGCGGAAAAAAGTCTAAAGCAGCTCAAGCTTGAACATGCAGTCTGGGAATTGCCATACGCCTCACTTAGTGGAGGGCAAAAGACACGGGTGCAATTAGCAGCATTATTAGCCCGGCAGCCCAAGCTATTGATTCTGGATGAACCGACCAATCACATAGATGGAGAAACGATGGAGTGGTTGGAGCATTGGGTGTGCAACTACCCTGGAACCGTGTTTTATGTATCACATGATCGTACATTTATTGATCGAACTGCGACGTCTGTGCTGGAGCTTAGTCCGGAGGGATGCCGGCGTTATTCGGGTGGATATACACAGTACCGGGAGCAGAAGACTATAGAGTTGAGAACATTGGAGGGACAATATAAAAAGCAGGAGCAAGAAAAGGAGAAGCTGTTGGAGAGCATTAGGCGGTATGCAGAATGGTTCCAGCAAGCGCATCGTGCTGCCGGACAAAACGATTTCCTGCGTTCGAAATCCAAGAAAAATGTGTCTCGTTTTCATGCCAAGGAAGCTGCGCTGGAACGGTTAAATAAGAACCGTGTAGAATTGCCCCGCGAGACTGGCAAGCTGAAGATGAAGCTGGAAAGCGAAGAGTTTCTGGCAGATTCTTTACTGACACTCCGTGAGATAGAGTTTGCCTATAAGGGGAGTGCGCCTTTTCTTAGGAATTTCAGCTTGTCGCTAAATCGGGGAGACCGATTGTCTATTCTGGGTCCTAATGGTGTTGGAAAGTCTACGCTGTTGAAATTAATTGCAGGGATCAATAAGCCTATAAAAGGTGAAGTACGGCTGCATCCACGGACGACAATCGGTTATTTTGCACAAGAGCTAGATAACTTAGAGATGAACTCTACGATTCTGGATAGCTTGCTTGAACTGCCGGGAATGACCCAGACGGAGGCGCGGACAATTTTGGGTTGCTTTTTATTTACGCGGGACGATGTATTTAAACGGATTGGGGATTTGAGTCTGGGGGAGAAATGCCGTGTGGCTTTCCTCAAGTTGTATTTTGGAAAAGCGAATTTATTGGTCTTAGATGAACCCACTAATTATCTGGACATTGACACTAGGGAACGTGTAGAAGAGGCACTGATGGTGTATCCCGGTGGACTAGTGATGGTCTCTCATGACCGTTATCTTCACTCTAAAGTGGCTAATCGCTTGGTGATATTAGAGCCGTCTCAGGCACCAAAGTTTTTTCAAGGAACGTATGCTGAATACTTCGCAAAAGACAGAACCCGTCTGCTTACTGGTATAGAACAGGCTCGGGAGGATGACCTTGCCCTTCTGCAGCTGCGTCTGAATCAGTTGATTCAGAGTAGCAGTGTGGATTCTGAGGCGGAAAATGCAGCGCTAGTGGCGGAAATCGTTAATTTGCAGCGACAAATACAGGAACTAAGGGGCGAGGGGAAACCCGCATCCTCCTAAGCTGATAAAAAACACAACCTTGCTCAGGATGTATTTATCTTGAACAGGTTGTGTTTTTAGATAGGAGACGTAAGGTGTAAGGTGTATAATTTGGAGGAATGTGGATTTTTTGGCGATAAAGAAACCTTGAGAGGATGGTTGCAGAATTGCTGAAATTGGGCTCTTTTATATTGGAATTACTTCGATTATGTATATTGCTTGTGCTGACTTTATTAGTTTTGGGTTGGGCAGAAAGATTGATCTATCAATTGATATTTGGTCAGCCCGTGTATAACTGGAGTATGGGATTCGGGAATTTATTGTTATTTTTTATGCTGTACCGGAATCATTTTCAGTTTAAAGGCTGGTATAAATCAGAGAAGAACCAAAAGCTAACGCTCCTCACCACAAGAGTAATCACCGTAATTTCCATAGGACTAATAATCCTGCCGCTAGGGCTGGGCTGATCTTATGAAGATTAGAATCATTGGAGCTTGCGGCAGCGGCAAATCCTATATCGCCCGGGAGTTATCTAGAAAATATGGTGTAGAGTATTACGAGACAGACAACTTGGTATGGGACAGAAGTGCCGAGAATTTGCGTTTTTCAGTTGAAGCAAGGGATGCTCAGTTGGAAGAAATCCTTGATAAACCCTCATGGATTCTGGAAGGTGCACATTACAAATGGGGACAAGAGAGTTTTAAAGCTGCTGACTTAATCGTTATTTTGAACCCTAATAAAGTGATCAGGGATTTGAGAGTGGATATGATCAGGAGGCCGCACATAGGATTATAGAGTTAACGGATACTCTGTCTGATAAACGGGTAATTGTTAAAAATAACAAAGAGCTGGAGCCCATTATCCAAGAGCATCTGAGGAAGGGATTGTTAAATAGGGATTGAGCGACAAAGTAAACGATAGAGAGAGGAGTGCTTGCATGGATAACATTCTACCCGAGCATTTGGATCAGGAGAATTTCATAGGGTTTTGGAAAAGAGTGCTGGCTTCCATTCTTGATTTCTTGGTCATTGGAATACCTGGGGTTATCGTATACTGGATACTCAATTCATTAGCTGTTTCATTACACTCGGAGATACCTATTATCCTGGAGTACATTTTGTTTATCGCATTTGATATCTTTATGATCGTTAGATTTGGCGGAACCCCTGGGAAGCTGATTTTAAAAATAAAAATTGTCAATGAACACGGGAATTACCCAACAGTGAAGGAAGCTCTGATTCGAAATGTTTTCCGAATGATTAGTATGATTCTTTCAATGGTAATTGCGGTCAGCAGCTATGACTTTACCGTTATTTCCGCCAAATTATCCTTATGGTCGGATTTGGCTTTTGACCTCACTCAAATCCTGGGTCCAATCATGCTGGTGGATTACTTGTTGGTTGGATTCCATCCCCGTAAACGTGCGATTCACGATTTGCTGGCTGGCACTTATGTTGTTGATAAATCCGCAATTTGAAGAATGCTTTTCACCAAGCATTCTTTTTTTTAATATTAGGTATTTTACTATTAAATATTTTAGTGTTAAAATACTTTTATAAGCAGCCGATCATCATGAATGCCAAAGGAGAACCTCTTGGAAAATCCAGATATTTTTAAGCTAATACATGCAGTTGAATTATTTACGAATGAAGTTATTGTTCGATGGATGAACGCATTTGATCACAATATTGGGATATCTCCAGTTCTAGTCTTGGGTGAATTGAATAAAAAAGGCCCCTTGAAGCAGACTATTTTGGCTAAGAGACTAGGATATACGCCAGGAGCAATGACAAACATTGCTAATCGACTAATTAAGCAGGGGATGGCCGAGCGAAAATATAACGAAGATGATCGACGGAATGTACTTCTATCTATCACGGACAAAGGAAAAGACGTTCTGAAGGAAGCACAGCTTAAGGGACAGGAGCTAAGAGCTGAAATGTTCCAAAAGCTCAATGAGGAGGAACTGCAGCAATTCTTGAAAATCTATGAGAAGTTGTTAACGAGCTTTGATAGCTCTGAAACATAAACCAAGTCATCTTAGAAGCACAATAACATTATAAAGGGGTATGAACATGGGAAGAGTTCAAGGTAAAGTTGCATTAGTAACTGGAGGCGCTTCAGGTATTGGCTTATCAGCTGCCACTCTATTAGCTAGAGAAGGAGCAAAGGTTGTCATTGCCGATTTTAATGTGGAAGCAGCCAAAGAAGCAGCATCTAAGATTAAAAATGAAGGCGGAGAAGCTGAAGGTCTTTTCTTAGATGCCTCCCAAGCGGATTCGATCAAGGAAGCTGTTGATTTCACTGTTGCTCAGTATGGCACCATCACAGTATTGTTCAATAATGTAGGTCTAACTAATCTGCAAAAAGACCTTGATGTGGTCAATATAGATTTGGAAGAATGGGATCGCCTGATGAACGTGAATACTAAAAGTGTTCTGTTAGGCAGCCGTTTTGCTATTCCTCATATGATTAAAGCGGGCGGAGGCTCGATCATTAACACGGCTTCGATGTCAGCATTCGCTGGGGATTCATTGCGTACTGCTTATGGCTCCTCTAAGGCAGCGGTTGTGAACCTTACTCGTTACATCGCTACACAATATGGTAAAGACAAAATCCGTTGTAACGGCGTGGCACCAGGGCTGATCCTGACACCTGCGGCAGCAAGAAATATGCCGCCAGCTGTATTGGATATATTTCAAAAATTCAACGCCCTACCTTATCACGGAGAAGCCGATGATATCGGCAATACGGTTTTGTTCCTGGCATCGGATGAATCCAAATTCATCACAGGCCAAACGATTGAAGTAGAGGGTGGTCATTATATGTCTAACCCAAGTATCACTGATTTCCAGAATTACATGATGGAAGCTAAATCTAAATAAAAGATTATGTGTAATTAAAAATCCGGTCCATGCTCGAATTTATCGAGCGGGGCCGGATTTTGGTTTATTTTAATGAATTAGCGTACCTCTAAAACCTCCTGCATAAAGGTCTTCAGAGCGGAGGGTTTGGCACTTGCGATCCATTGCTTTAACTCATCAGTTTGACCATTCATATACCATCCAAGCTTCTCTTTTAACTCTTGGTCAAAGACTTTAGGTTGATTTTTTCGTTCCGCTAACAGTTGTTTAATCATTTGTGGCCAGCGATACCCACTATGACCAAAGCTGAGTTCAGGATAACGCTCAGCAAGTGTCATTACCGAAGAGAGTGATTCACCAGCGTATAATTCTGCCGCCAAAAAGCTGCCAATAAAACGATGGCTATCATCATACTTTAGGGCGATCGCGAATTGTTTACGAGCTTCTTCAAGCTTCCCTTGTTGCATGAGGGCTGTGGCGTTAATAGAAAGTACATAACCGTTAGTATTGGGTCGGTTTAGTTCGTTGTAGTAGGAATAATATTCGTTATACGACTTCCAGTCGGCATGGTCAAAATAGTACTGCGATAATGTGAAGGCATAATTAGTAGAAGGCTGTAGTTGTATTAGCTTTTCGAGTAAAGGAATCGCCTTATCTTCTAATGTTGTATCCTTTGTGAGGGACGATTTTGCCAGCATCATCTTTACTAGCATGTGCAGGGCATGAACATCCTGTGGGTCATCGGCAATATTTTGTTGGTACATTTCTAGTGCCTGATCCGTTTTCTTATCCAGTAGTAGTTGGTCAGCCGCAGTAAGCTCTCTTTCCTTGAGATAAAAGAACGGCAGATTGCCGACAGTGTCTTCGTTCAGCCTGTAGCCATTACTGCGGGTAATCAGGCGTCCATCTGCATCTAAGGCTTCAATATTCCAAGAAAAGCGCACTTCGGGATTCATAAATCCGAGAAGGGAGAGGGGGTCAATAGATTCCCAGCCATCTCCACTGCTGCCATAGGAAAAACCGCCGCCATCGTAAAGTTCTTCTACTGGAATGGAGATATGATTATCTACAATACGATCCCGAATTTGTACACCCAACACGGCCCCCTCCCCGCCACCGCTTAAACGATAGTAAGCTGCACCTTCAACAGCTTTCCAGCGGAAATCTATGGTCTTGCCCGTTAGGGTTTCCTGATTAATGGGAGACTGCAGCTCAAGCAGAGGTTGTAGAACTATGCTCTCATTCAACCTGCCATCCGGTTTAACTTCAATCCAATCGTCATATTGTACAGGCCAGGTCCAGCCGTCGATCTGATCATAGCCAAGTCCAAGCTGTAACTGATAAAAGCCCGGAATCACACCGTGAAATTCGAAACGTCCTTCAGTATCTGTGACGATTCGGTAGGGTTCAGCAGAAGTGATGCTATGGTTAACTTCGCTTTCAGCACGGAGAAAAATACCTGCCCGCGGAACTGGGGTGCCATCGCTTCGTGTAAGGGTACCGGAGACGACAGCAGTTGAAGTATTTCCCATATCTATAGCAGACTGAATTGCGGTTCGAAGCGATTCCAGCTGTCTTTCAGTATCTGAAGTCCCAGCTTCTGGTGCTGCTGCTGCTGATCCTGTATTGTCTGTGGAGCCTTCGTTCGAACTGCTGGTGGCAGCGTTCATTTGTTTATGAATATCCTGCCAGAATTTTTTGTAGCTCTCCAAGCCATCTTTTACTACGGCAAGTGCTTCCTGCGCTTCGCCTTTTGTAAAGAGTAAACGCCCGGTAAGCCATGCTTTTTGTGCGTTTAGCTCTTCCTGATACTCGGATGGAAAGGGGGTTTGTTCAAGAATTGTTTCAGCGGTTGTTATATCGCCACTATTTAGAGCTCGCTCCGCTCGAAGGAGCTCCAGTTGTTTAGCTATATCGGAGTTGCTGTTTGACTGTTTCGTTGCGGTGATTAGCGCTTGATCTCCATCTTCCTTTTGGCCAAGAGCATCATATTCATAAGCTAACTGCTTAGCCGCAAATATACGTGTATTATCCGAAGGCCCCTCAAGGATATATTCCTCAAGCAAAGGTACTATGTCCTCCGGTAACAGACCGGAACGCTGGGTTTCATCATTACTCCACTGGCTCATCGAAGGGCTGACATTAACGTCATATCTGTAGGGATCATAGCTGTGATCCTTATCAAGGATGTTTGTACGGATTAGCTCGATACGTTTACTCCCGGTTGTGGAAGCCAGCTTTTGCAGAAGATCAGTTCTAGCTATGTTAGATTGAATAGCTGTGCTCTGATCTATCTGCCTTTGTGAAGGTAAGAAGTTAAACAGAAGAATAAGCAGGGAGGCAGGGAGTAACACGAATAACACCAGATGTTTGATTTTTATCTTAATTCTCATGTTTTTTCACCGCCTGCTCGTAGATATCCTTCCAATACGTATTGCCTCCAGCTTCGATTAGTTCTCGGTTCGCACGCTGCGGGGTATTTTGTTGTGGCTGTTGTTTAACCTCTGGTTGATGTAGGGTAAGCGAAACTACTAAAATAATAGCACCGATCGCACCTATAGGTTTGACAGGGATCTCAATTTCTTTATTCCACAGCGCCAATAAACGGGCTCCAAAGGTTGGAGGATGAGTCTGCTTAATGACCCGGTCGTGTCCAGTGAACTGGAGGTTCTTTAATTCTTCATCCAGCTGCTTTTTGATCGCATCGCGTTCTGTATTCATAAGAAATGTCCCTCCTTCACCAAAATCTTTTTTAAGAGCGTCCGGCCTCTGGCGAGTCTGGATTTGATCGTATTTTCAGATGTATTTAATTGCTCGGAAATTTCCCGGATACTCATCTCATGAAAGTAATATAACGTCAGACATTCACGGTATAGATAATCGAGATTTCTCATGGACTCGGCGAGCCTCACGTTATGCCATTCCACCATAAAAAGCTCTTCCGCTCCGGCTGTGAAGTCAGCATCCTCGTTGGTTTGCAGCTCTGACCCTCCCGCCGGGAAAATATTACGCCAGCTCCAAGTCCGTTGCCTCATGCGGCAGCGATTGACCACTATCCGTATCAGCCATGCCTTCAGCCGATCCGGTTCCTGTAACTGACTCATTTTGGCATAAGCTTGAATAAAAGTATCTTGTACCGCTTCTTCGGCACTTTGTCTATCTTTGAGCAGTAAAGAAGCGGTTCGCAGCAGCATATCTCCATATTCGTCCATTAACAGGCGGAGAGCTGACTCATCTTTTGCCACAATTCTCTCTATAATATTCAGATGTAGCTCCCCTCCCTTTACTAATAAGATGCGGATTGGAGGATTAAGGTTGCGTTTGGATGGAAAATTATTCAACAAATGTCGCGATTGCAGTTCGCCGGATAAGAGGTTACTGTTGGAATCTATTGTACAGATTGCAATGGGTCGCTTTTTCAAGCAGGATTAGCTCCTTTCTATTGTACGTTCTGCAATGAAACCCTTCGAGGCTGGGAATGACGGGTAAGGTCATATAGTTCATAGGTTTACGAGTTTACGAGTTTATAGTTAGATGGAGTTATGTGGAGATTTTAAAAGAGAAACTTACTTGAGTTAGGTGTCGGAAAAAAGGGTTTTATGTAGAAAAATAGAGTGTGTATGAATTTATATTTGTAGATATGGGTAAAAGAGGGTTAGCCAGAAAAATTGCCGCTATCCTGCAACTATTTGATTTTCAGCTCGTCTGTATGTTCAGTTTCATTTTTGCAAGATGACTTTTAGGTAATCTACTAAGGAGATGACATCATGTCAGAAAAGATAAAATTAATAGCAGGCTCTATCCTACTCGCAGGAATGATTGGGCTTGCTGGATGCAGCTCGAACAATGAGGCGGGGAATTCAGAATCCCAGGCAACTTCGCCAACAGAAACGGCTGTAACAGCAACCTCTGAGCCGGAAGTTAGTCCATCAAGCACCCCAGCAGAAACTGCACCAGCAGCGACTTCCTCCCCTACGGAGACTGATAAAGATTCAACCGGCTCAAATTCACAAAATAGCGACAAACAGCTTAAAGAGTTGCTCGAGCTTGCTAAAAAGGGGAAGGTGCCTGGCGTAAAATATGCCGCTCATACCGGACTCATTGATGAGGTCGAAGCGGATTGGGGCAAGCCTGATCAACAAGAGTCAGCGGGAAAAGGAATTTATGCAACCTACACTGACAAACATGTCGTGTTTGGATTTAATAAAGGAAGTTTAATCTTCGATGTTCGTTCAAGTGATTCCACACTGCAAAAGCTGACGCTGAAGCAAATTGAGGCAACACTCGGCAAGCCTGACGCTACCAAAGTGAACGGAGACGATAAGATTTACACCTATCAAGCCAATGACCAATACCAGCTGAAATTTATTATTCCAAGCTCGACCGGTACAGTAGATCATATTTCCGTGTTTAGTGAACAGGATTCCTTTAACAATATGGCTGGGTAAGTGGCATGGGTTAGAAGAGGAGAGAGCAATCATGCAGAGGAATCTGTGGGTTGCTCTTTTTGTATGTTCTTTTTTGATGTGGAGTAGGCCTTGGACTGACTGTTATAATGTAACCAATGAGCGGGTTCGGGGAAAGTGAGGTTCTATCATGCAACTGGAATTAAACGAAAGTGAATATAAAGTGACCGCAGAAGGGATAACGATAGAATTATTCCCAAAAGAATTTACGCTTTTTCAGTTCTTGTATAAAAATAGAGGGCGTACATTCAGTCGAGAACAGCTGTTGGATAAGGTGTGGCCGCTTGAATATCCGGTAGAGCGAACAGTAGATGATCATATTTATCGGCTTCGTAAAAAGCTAGGCAAGTTTCAAGACTTAGATATTAAGACTGTTCGGGGATTTGGTTATAGTCTGACTATGCAGGAGCCCTCAGCTGCTATGGCCAATCCGACTACATATGACTTAGAGATGCAAAAGACGATGCGGGAGGTATTCAAGAAATATCACCTATATGGCCAAGGTCGCTCGATGTTAATCCTCGCACGCCAACAGGATGTTTTGGGGTATGCGATGGATCCGTTTTATTCGATCTATATTCATTTTGTACAGGGAGATTTGGATTGGCTGCTGAACACAACCGAGGTGGGGATAGGGGAACGGTTTTATTCCTTATTAATCTGTTATGTTCTATTGGGTGATCCTAAGAAAAAATTAGAGTTCTGTGAGTTGGTCCTTGAGAAAAAAATTCTTTTGCCGCCTCAGCATCGCGAAGTGGAGATTCTAAATATTCTGGATTTGTACACGCTGGCAGGGCAACCGGAAAAAGCACTGGAACGACTAAAGCTAACATATGAAGTGATTAAAGAGCCGGGGTATGAGAGTTTCATTCCTATAACGGCGACCTCAGAAATGCTTACACACTTGTGGATGGGAACAGAAGATCACGTAATAGAACGGATGGCAACAGACATTGAAGCACTTTTGCTGGAGAAACCTTATTTGCGTGAGATTGGTAGTTATAAAGTTACAAGGGGCTTGTGGTTTCTACGGCGCAAGTCTTGGCGTGAAGCCGAGCAACTGTTGGATGAGGCACTTCAGGTGCTTGAGATGTCAGGGTTCGTGCCGATACGGATATATGCATTGTACCGAATAGTTCATTTTTGTAAACAGTTTCCACCTAAGCCAGCTTTGTATCGCAAATATGTGGATATATTTGAACGGGAGAAGGAAGAGCGGGGATTCCATCGGTTAGAACAATCCTTGGATACCGTGCTTACGAACCTTGTGACTGCCCCCTGATAATTCTCTGACAATTCTCCATTACATTAAGGTCATGCTAATAAGTTCTTAATTGTAATTTGGAGGAATGTTTAATGAATGCTTCAACACAAGCAGGCACGAGCCTGCTTAAGAACAAGGTGTATATGCGTGTGTACAGCGCATATGCGACGGCTACCTTTGGGGATTGGTTCGATGCCTTAGCAATTCAGGTACTCGTAGGGTACCGCTGGCAGGCCAGCCCGCTAATGCTGGCTTTGATTCCGGTCTCCATAGCTTTGCCGGGGATTTTGCTGGGCTCGTTCGCAGGGGTAGTGGCTGACCGACTGAACAAGCTGAAGCTAATGCGGATGTGTGATCTGCTTACGGCATTGTTAACCGTATTCGTATTATTTGCTCCCAGTATGGTGTGGTTGCTCCCGTTATTGATGTTGCGTGCTGCCATTTCTACGTTAAACGTGCCTGCTCAGCAGTCGATGACCCGTAGTATGGTTAGAGAAGACCAACTGCTTCAAGCTACCTCGCTTAATGGGCTTGTAAATCAAGGCTCAAAAATCGCGGGACCTTTACTGGGCGGCTTCGCGTTGTCTGTTCTTACGCCACAGTGGTGTATATTGATCAATGCTTGCCTTAGAGGCTGTTCCTATTTGCTCCTACTTACAGTTAAGAAAAGTGAAGTAGAACAAGTTGGCACAGAAGGCAAGGGCGATCAAGAGGAACGTGTTGCTCTCCGCACGATGTGGAAAGAAGGCTGGAATTTTATGCTGCATAGTAGGTTGCTGCTAAATACCATGCTGTTTGGCATAGTCTGTTCAATGGCTATTCAGATGATTGATTTTCAATTCACCAGTCTATTTAGGGTACTTGCACCCTCTAATGAATCTTTATTGGGCTGGCTCGTGGCGGCATCCGGAGGCGGTGCTGTATTCATCATTATGGTCATGAACAAAATGAATCGCGGAACAGGTTATGGCTGGAAGCTTGGAACGGGTTATGTGCTGATGGGTTTATCGGTTGGGGGACTTGGACTGCTTCAGCCAGGAGCTTCCAGTATTTCTGTATTGCTATTAGGGTTCTTACTAGGTATTGGGAATGGAATTTTTATTATCACGTTCAATTATTGTCTGCAAAAAGAAACACCCCCGCACATGACAGGGCGTGTGTTCGGTATTCAGAGTACCATTCTTAGCGGAGTTATGATTGGCGCGCCACTTCTCGGCGGAATGATGGTTCAGATTGCTGGGCCTAGCCGTATCTTTTTGAATTTCGGCATCGTAATCGCTCTGATTGGTGTGCTGGGCATCGCATTTGGGCGTGTGCTGTGGCCTGCGCAGAAAGAGATGAACGATAGCTCTGCGGAGCAATCTAGGACAGTTGAGGTGATGGAGGGTAGCTAGCAGGGTAGCACGCTAGTCTAGCTAGCGGGACTTTCTAGCTGGACTAGATTAGCTAGACTGGGAAGGTTGAGTGGCAGAGAGAACCTAGCGTGGCAAACTAGTTAATACTTAGCTAGACTAGACAAGTTGAGTGGCAAAGACAATCTAGAGTGACTCCCTAGCCGATACTTAGCTAGACTAGACAGGTTGAGTGGCAAAGATAATCTAGCGTGACAAACTAGCCGTTTTCTAGCGTGACTAGAAAACTTGAGTGCCAAAGAGAACCTAGCCTGACAACCTAGCCGATACTTAGCTAGACTAGACAGGTTGAGTGGCAAAGAGAACCTAGCCTGACAAACTAGCCGTTCCCTAGCGGGACTAGAAAACTTGAGTGCCAAAGAGAACCTAGCCTGACAACCTAGCCGATACTTAGCTAGACTAGACATGTTGAGTAGCAAAGATAATCTAGCGTGACTTCCTAGCATTTAGTTGCAGAATGTGCAGTTAAATTCCCCTCCATCGATCAAACTGGGATTTAGTTGTATTTTGTGCAGTTATTATTTGATATTCTCCCTTTTAGTCTAGGAATGATGATTTTTAGTTGCACAAAGTACACTTATTTGCTCAGGATGTCTCTTTTTACGCTTAATAGTTGTATATAGTGCAATTAAGAGTCTCCTTAGTCATAGTCGCCTTAATATGTGACTTCTCAGTAAGTGACTTCTCAATAAATATCTCCTTAATAAGTGACCTCTCAATAAGTTATTACTTTGTGATCTAAAGCAACTGCTGCACGAAACGTTATAAGTTACAATATTACCTAGCCCGATAGGACAGTTTCTCGTCCGTAAGGGCTTTTTTAGTGTGTAGAGGAGATTGGCTAGAACATTAGAATTTGTAGAGGTAAAGGATGGAAAGGATGGAAAGGATGGCTACTTTTATTTATATGGTGAGGCACGGTGAGTCGCCCAAACTGCCCGGAGAAACTGAAAGGACTCGCGGACTAACCGCGAAGGGGGAGGCGGATGCCCGCAAGATAACGGAAAAACTACGTCTGGAAGGAATTCAAGTCTTCTATTCAAGTCCATACCTTCGGGCTATACATACGATTTCTGGATTGGCGCAGGAGTTAGGAGCAGAGATTCAGAGTGTTGAAGACCTCCGGGAAATCCATTTCTCGGACGGAAATAAGATTATGACTGATCAGGAGCTGTATCCATTACTGACAAAAATGTTTGAAGATCCGGATTTTGTCCCAGTTGGTGGGGAATCCATTCATGCGTGTCAGAAGCGTTCAGTTAGTGTACTGGCAGAAATACTGAGCAATCACAGCGGTCAAAAGGTTGCTATTGGAACTCACGGGGCAGTCATGACGCTTATGATGAACTATTTTGATGCCAAATATGATCTGAACTTTCTTCTTCAAACCACAAAGCCGGATATTTATAAAATGAAGTTCGCAGGCGGAACGTTAGTGGGTGTGGAGAGGTTATGATTATTGGGGACTGCTTACAAGCGTCCCCAATAATCATCAACCTGAGGCTTACGGACCCAGATGACATTATTCGCAGATTATTAGCCTTTGGAGCATGGTTTCGGACTCCAGCGTCGTTATTCCTTAAAAAGAGCACCTTATTGGGTGTTTTTTATGCCAATAGCGACTCTGGGGTCCTTTCTCATCCCAAAAGTGGGGAATTGCTGCATATAAGGTCAGCTGTGTCCGATAGCGGCTTCACACACGTAAATACGTACGAGTGAATACGCACGAGTAAATACGTACGCGTAATTACGTACAGGTAATACGTACACGTAATTAGATACACGTAAATGGGCACGCGTAAAATACATACGCATAAATAAGTACACATAAACACGTACGCATAAATGCGTACAGGTATAAGTACGCGTAAACTACGTCCACGTAAATACATACGCGTAAATTACGTACGCATAAATACGTACGAGTAAATACGTACGCATAAATACGCACGAGTAAATACGTACGCATAAATACGTACGCATAAATACGTCCACGTAAATACATACGCAAAAATATGTACGCGAAAATATTACCGAATCAAATGAAAATGTGTAAGGGGATCTGGATTAAGTAAGGTTGGCTTGTGAACAGTACTTCCACTATGAAAAATACGGATTCTCAAGCCAAGCTGTGTTTAATCATAACGTTAGTCTAGCGTTAGACTAGGCTAGCTAAGGTTCACCCTTTCATCTACTCTAAGAATAGAGCTATCTACAAGCTATAAAACTATCTACAAGCTATAAAATCGCTTAGCATTCGCAGTCACTAACTCTTCCGCTTCGCCGGGGGTGTAACCATGGAGCACTCCCCAAGCAGCGGCGACTTCGCGAATCATAGACGGATGGGTTATATTCCCAGCAAAAGGTCCTTCGAACGGCCAAGGCCCATCGGTTTCAGCCATGACTAGCTCTGGGGGATAACGGCGGGCAAGCGCCTGTATCTCCGGCTCATACAGGATATCCGGGGTGAAGGAGATATAGTAGCCGTTCTTAATCATGCGGGCAATGGCTTCTTCTGGACCTTTGAACCAGTGAAAGTGGGCATGCTGTATGTTATGTTTTTCCAGGAGATCACAAGCAATAAGCGCATCTTCATAGACAGCATGCAGCACCACAGGTTTATTGAGACGGGCAGCTAACCCAAGCAACTGATCTAGCAGCTCAATATAGGGGTCCATATCAAAGGTTTCGCCACGTTCTAAAGCTTCAGCACGCGTATAGTAAGGCAGCCCGATTTCCCCCACAGCAATATAATCCTCACTAGATTGACTCTCGATCCATTTCAGCAGAGCAGCCAGCTCAGCATCCTGCGGCAGGGGTTGCTCTGGATGAAAGCCATAAGCTGGACGGACCACGCCGGGATTTATGGCTGCAAGTCTTTGGGTGCGTATACAAGAGTCCAAATTCATAGAGACAGCGATAAGGGCTTTAATTCCCATGTCAGGTAGTTCACTCAGTATCTGTTCGGCAACTTCAGGTTCATATTGCTCTAAATGTATATGGGCATCAATCATAACTGTTTACCCTCCACGTAAGAAGCTAATTCCTCATGAACCTCAAAGCGAATAGAGTCGGGTTCCATTCCATCTTTTCCCGGTTTGTAGGCAAAGGTTAGTGTGCCAATACTCTCCAGAAATCCAATATAAACATTTGTTTCCGCCTTTAGCTTGCCCTCTTCCACTATGTAGTGAGTAACAGCACCAATGCCGGCTTGTTCGCCTAGATTGCCATCCTCAGCACGATCTGGATATCGCAAAGTCACCATGGATGGAGTTGAGCCTTTAACTTGAATTTGAATCAGGGCGTCCCCTTTTTCATTAGAAATTTTTGACGTAACCAATGCGGAGGCGGCTTTATCTGCAGAAGGGACAGTGACTTCTTCCCACGGGTTAGGCTTAATCACGTGAAGTTCCTGCATGGACATGCCCGTACCTGTTCCGAGCCACAGAATGACAACGACTTCTTCCTGTCCATCCTGATCGATGTCGGCATAATGAATCTCAGGAGGGTAACTTAGGAGTCTGGGTGTTTCCCAATCAAATGTATGCTTGTTACCGTTCACCTCTACAACAAATCCTTCGTAGGTACCGCCATCTTTAAGGGCAGTATACAGCTTCACTTGGTCATTTTCTGTAGCAATAGCGAGAGGTTCGCTGGGTGTTCTGACGGTAGTACTAACATCCCCTGATGTTATTAATACTTCAGTTCCAGCTGCATTCAGCTGCGCAGTGGCACCAGACAGAGAGTTTAAGGAATCGGCAGGAATATATAAAATACCATTTCGTAGAATAGCTGGTCCTTCAAGCGAGGTTTGATATCCATCAGCTTGCATATACTCATTGTCCGGCGTCAGAACATAACTACTGCTTCCATCAGAGATGGTCAAGGTCTTTAAGTTATTATCCCATTTTTGTTCTGAGGTGTAGTATTCCATTAGTACTTTTGCAGGTACATAGACCTTATCATCTAGGAAAAAAGGGGAGAGAGTAGGAAGAACGGCTTCGCCGTCCACGATTAGTTTCAGTGGTGCTGAAGTAGCTTGTGTTTGATTAATAGCCATTGTTGTATCCATATCTATGGATGCCGATGCTCCGCATCCGGCCAAAAAGAGCGTGATAGCTCCTATAGCGATGATTTTATTCATAATTACCTCCAGGATAAAGTCCAGTCCCCTTAAGTATAGAATAAAACAGCGCGTTGTAGGTCACTTTCTATTAACAAAGAGAATACAAGCTTGTTACAGTTCGCTAGTTTTTTATAAAATGCAGGCATCCACGCAATAAACGACGAGTGTAATAGAAAGAAATGAACAAAAGTAAGGAGAGGCACAGACCAATTGGAAGGCTGAGAATGTTCGGGAAATCATAATCTGGGAAGGCATTTAGTCCTATCCCTTTGATGCCAACAATACCTAGCACACCACCGATAGGTGCAATGATTGCACAGACAACACTCCCCACGGCCCAGACACTAAGGATCGGTACACAGAACAAGATGGTGGCACCTTTGGCGATATTTTTGAGTACAGTGGCTCCTGACAAATGAGTGATTTTTTCCATGTAGACTCTCCTTTATTGGTTTAAAAATACAGTTCGGTCAACTTGCGACTTAAGATCCACCGTTAGACTTTTGCTATAGCGGATTTCCCCAATGGTACAACCCGGTCCGACGATGATTTCTTCACCGCACACAAGGTCAGCTGTCGTCCGGTATAACGTTATGCTAGTTCCTTCAATCGTTGTGCAGGTAAGTTTTCGAAAAGGGTGCATCAGCGCATTAATCAACTTGGAGGAGGGTTTAACGATAATGTCACCGCCAGCTCTCATAACCTCGACTGTGCTTCTATTGCCTAAACGGATCTCAATCGATGAATCTGCATTTAGTCTCTTTATGTTCACAGCACCTTCAGCATAAAAAGTCCCGGCTGCAGCATTTTCTGCTACGGACATGTATCCAGAAGATCGGAGATTATCTGCTTGGATATTTTGAACGCGCAGACTCCCTAGATTGTTTACCTGATTGGCCTTACAATTCCCCCCAATTGTACAGTCGCCAGATACTTTGAGTTTTGATGTCGAGACACTACTTTTAGTACTTAAGTGGCCAAACACATCAACAGTAACCGCACGAATATTCTCTCGGACAAACAGCGAACCTCTTACCTTCAACGGTGGATCGATCATGTCAGTACGTTCATAAGTATTGTTATTATTGGACATTTACAGTACCGTCCTTCAAAATATATTTTAATGATTAAAATATATATTCATTATAATATATAGTCAATATAATAATTTGGGAGTTTAACATAAAAAACACTGCCGTCAGTTTCCTGACAGACAGTGTTTATAGAAAAGAGTATAGCTGATAAGGAGCAAAATGAAGGCTGTTAGTGCATCATTTGTTCCATCAATTTATTTATTTGTTCTAAAGTTCCGGAGATTTTATTCAGATCTGAGGTAGGAAATGCTTCAAATATTGTATGGATACGCTGATCGCCTTGTTCTGTAAGGACAATATTGACAACTCTGCGGTCTTCTTTAGTCCGCACCCGTTCAATAAGTCCGGCTTCCTCAAGTTTATCGCACATGGAAGAAGCGGCTCCGGGTGTGACCACGAAGCGTTCAGAGATGTCAGTAATGTTCAAGCTTCCGGTAAGCCGGAGTTGAAACAGCAGCATGATCTGATTGTGAGTCAGGGTTTCCTTTTTAGTGATCATATCAATGAAAAACTGGGATTTCTGCTGCACATTTGCCATAGATTCCATGACCTTATGGATAGCATTTTGTTTCTCTTCCTTTGTGCTCATAACATTGCCTCGCTCCAATTTACTTTAGTTACTAAAATATATAGAAGCTATAATAAGCTTGTCAAGTTGACGGGTTACTATAGCTTGGTTAGAAAGACTGAATTTAGCGCTGGAACCCTTCTTTTTTTATATCTTGTAATGAAATTGGAAATATATCGTATTAACTGATGATTTTACTTAGCTAAGTGAAAATTTGGTGGGAAAGGAGAGTTAGATTGATGCATGAGCGCGCATTGCTTCATCCTTTTGTTAAAGAGAATATACAGGAAAATACTGACATAGATGTTTTGTTCACAACGATTTTTGAAACCTACTATAAAAGAATATTCAACTACATCGCTTACCGGGTTAGTTCTCTCCATACGGCTGAGGATCTGACAAGCCTTGTTTTTGAGAAAATGTTGGCGAAACTATCGACCTATTCTCAGGAAAAAGCTCCTTTAGAGGTATGGTTATTCGCCATTGCCAGAAATGTGGTCAATGATCATTACCGGAGTTTTAAAAGGAAAAGTTTCTTTTCGCTGGATGCCGTCAAGGAACTGGTTTCTAGCAGAAAAGATCCGGAAAGCTTGATCCTCCAGGGAGAACGTAGTGGAAGGCTTAACGAAGCCTTGAATACATTGAGCTCAAAGGAGCGGAATATTGTGGCTCTAAAATATGGAGCTAATCTGAGAAATAGAGAGATTGCCCAGGTTACGGGAATTTCGGAGAGCAATATCGGTGTGATACTCTACCGGACTATGAAAAAGCTGAAGACTGAAATAGGGAGCGTGGAGCAGCTATGAACAGTAAAGACATACAGCAGAAGTTCTCAGCAGATTTAGATGAAAGTATATATGGAGCGGCAAATGATTTAAAGGGTGCTGGGGAGTACAAGGAGCTGCTGGAGCTAGGCAGGGTTCTGGCCCATAAAGATTTCAGCGAGGGCTCTGACAAAACAGCCATTCTGAATAAGGCTCGGAGAAAGTATGCCGGCCAAAAGGAGGAGAAAGGATTGCATACAAAACATAGATTAAGACGTCCTGCTGTTATGCTGGCAACTTTGCTAGTGGTTAGCGTATTAAGTGTAACTTTTGTGCAGCCGTCATTTGCACAGGAGCTGTTAATGAAAGTATTGCAAACGATAAACTTAGGCCATATTGTAGCCCATGAAGTAGAATTTTCTGCGGATTCCAACGTGATTCCGGATGACTTTAAGGGGAAGATTTTTGATAGCAAAGGAAATGCGCTTGTGACCCTCGACGCTGCTCAAAAGGCAGGTGATATCTACAATGCTGATGGGGAAAAAATCGTCGGAGTTGAAGACGGCAGACTGGTTACGCAATCTGAGAGGGATCAAGAGAAAGCGGAATTGCTGATCGAGAGGGATTCTAGCAAGCTAAATGAATATACGATTTTTAATGTGGGATTGCCGGAGTATTTGCCAGACGGTTATACCTTTGATCGTGCAGAGTTTTATAAGGATAGCAATGGTGAAGTAATCAACAGCAAATATATTAATTTATATTTTGTTAATGAAGCTACCGATGAGATCATCTCGATGCAGCAGCGGCACGCTGATTCCGAAACGGCTTATGAGATGTCGACGGATGGCACCATCGAAAAAGTGAAGATTAACGGAGTTGATGCTGTATTGGTTAATGGAAAAGGGTTGGACTGGGAAGCCAATGGAGTGTTATACGGTGTAACATCAGCTAGCTTGGACAAGAATGATTTGATCAAAGTTGCTGAGTCTATCCGCTGACTGATTTTTTAGAGAGATAGGCGGTTACTGTTCGAGTATATATAGGCAAGGGGATGATCCATATGGATCTCCCCTTTTTCGCTTTATTGAGGGCACATGCAAACAATGAGTGGGAGAATATAGCTGTACTTCGTACAACTATATTTCTGCGAAATAACGCTTGGATGGATATAATTGTATTTCGTACACTTATTTTCACGATTTATCCCACTATAGGAAGTTTCTCCGCTTTTTAATTGTATAGAATACACTTAAAATCAGAGTAAACCTTTTTGCATATGGAATAAGTGTACAGAATGCAGTTATCTCATAGATTTCTGCGGGATCCGGCCAAAGCTGGCGTGTAAAGCCGAACATCAGCTTCCACCTGCCCATAATCTGCTCAGGCAAAGCTGAAGATCAGCTTCCACCTGCCCATAATCTGTTCAAGCAAAGCTGAAGACTAGCTTCCACCTGCGCATAATCTGCTAGAGCAAAGCTGAAGATCAACTTCCACCGCCCATAATTTGCTCAAGCCAAGCTGAAGACTAGCTTCCACCTGTCTATAATCTGCTCAGGCAAAGCTGAAGATCAGCTTCCACCTGTCCATAATCTGTTCAGCTGGCAGTCGCCTCCGCTTACTTCATCTACTCCAATAAGCCGCTGCAGAGTAAAAAATAAATCGAACGATTTATTCTCTATTTACCAATACATAGTGTAAGACCGAAGGAGGGATTGAGAGGGATGAAACATCCAAATGAATATTCTCAGCTCATTGCGCTTACGCTAGCCGGCAGCCGTGAAGCGTACAGTGAACTATATGAAGCAACGATTCGGGATGTGTATCAGACCGTTCATTTTCTCGTTCGCGAAACCTCCGATGTGGATGATGTTGTTCAGGAGATTTATATTCAGGTGCACCGGTCGCTTGAGCAATTTGACGTCAATCGTCCTTTTAGGCCTTGGCTTATGGGGCTGGTTATGCGGCAAATTCATGCCTATCGAAGAAAGAGATGGACGCATCTCCGAATGGTTAAAAAAGTAGAGCAGACTGATTTAAGGATGGAACCTGATTTCACTAGTGATGTTGTGGACAGGTTAGCTAACCGCCGTCTACTAGCAAGTGTAGATCGTCTTCCATTTAAGCTGAAGCAGGTGATTATTCTGCACTATTTAAATGAATATTCACAGGAAGAAAGTGCCGCGATACTGGGTATCCCTCTGGGTACGGTGAAATCCCGTATTCATGCTGCACTGCACAAGCTTCGTCAGAAGCCGGAGAATCATACTCTTTTTAAGGGAAAGGTGGAGGACCTGCATGAATTTCAATGAAGAGTTACGGACAGTTCTGCAGGAAGAGGCGAGAAATCTAAGTGCCCCACCGGAACTGAAGAAGCAAATACTAAATCAGACCGAGACGAGATCAGGGGGAAGACGAATGAAAAAATGGCTTGTAGCAAGCATTTTGGCGGCTGCATTATTAATTCCTACTGGAGCTTATGCCGGATATAATTATTTGGCGGATACCCTGTATGGCTCACAAGCAACTGCTGCTACGATTGGAGTAACCCAGCAACAATATGACAGGCTTGAAGCCAAGCTGCAGAACGCGAAACAAAGCTTTAACGAAGAGGAATTTACAAGATTGATGTCTTTACTAGAGGAATTGGGAGCTTACAATCTGCAAATGGCCGATGCTGACGGAGTCTTTCACCTAGAACAGTTAAGTGCGAAAGATCAAAAGGCATATAATGATTTACAGGTTGAGCTTAAACCTTATTTCGAGAAAATGAATGAAAATGAAATCCCTCAGGCAAAGGCGGCTGTCGTTGATCGTGATACTTTCTGGAATGGCGTGCTGGAAAAAGCTGAACAGAGGTTTACTAAAGAAGAGTTTGAGGAGATCGAACAATTAATAAATGAGTTGCAAAGCTATGATGCCAAGGTATTTGATGCAGATGGAAGTGTTCATATGGATCGGCTTTCGAAAGAGGAGATACAAAACCAAGAGAAGTTAATTGAAGCGCTCGGTCCTTATATAAATAAGCTGGACATGATGATTAAAACTAGTTCTTAGTTGAATTTAAATGCATGTATTGAATAACTATGGATAGAAGTAGCATTAGAAAAGCCACCAGAAAAGGTCTAATACACCTTGTGTTCTGGTGGTTTTTTACATTCGGCTAATTTGTATTTTATACATCACTAATTGAATAAATGTATAATCAATTAAGCCAAAAAAAAGTATTTGACCACTGGAATAATTAGACATATTATTATTTAAATACTATTGATCTATATATGAATCATGATGGCGAAAGGTGGCTTTGATCATGAAGCAGATGACCATTCGTGCAGAACTGGCG
The DNA here is from genome assembly GCF_038008505.1 of Paenibacillus sp. FSL H7-0735. NCBI lineage: Bacteria > Bacillati > Bacillota > Bacilli > Caryophanales > Paenibacillaceae > Paenibacillus > Paenibacillus sp. FSL H7-0735. The sequence continues at coordinate 1,408,710 of NZ_JBBOZH010000001.1, forward strand.
GACTACCTCAAGAAGAATGGAATAACAATTAATCAATTCGCAGAGGTATCTAAAGTGAATTCGGGCACAATTAGCAACATTATCAATGGGAATCGGCCTATAGCCATGCAGCAATTAGACCGTATTACAAAAGGTATGGGATTAGAAGAAGGCGGCTTTTATGATATGTATGTGGAGGAGTGTTTCATACATTCCAATCCCAATTGGAGACGACTTCGACCTTTTCTATATCGCTGTGCTGAACTAGATAAGCTGGAATGTATAAGTCGGGTGATTGGAATCATGATGGACAGCCTATCTTATACACCCTCGTTGTTTGATACAGCAGAAGATTTTTTTGTACAAGGAAAATATGATGCTGCAGCGTTGTTATACCGGAGTGTCGCGGAGAGTGAGAAGTATCAGCATTCAGAGCGGCTGGCTTTTTGCCAATACAGACTGTTCACGATTGCTCTAGGGGGTGATCAGGATCTGAATTTGCGAGCAGCTGTGCAGTTTGAGGGTTTTGTAAATCGGCTTGATGAAGTCGATCAACTTGACGCGCTGAAGGCTCTGGCGAATACATATAGCGCATTGAGGTATTGGGATAAGGTAATGCTCATAGCTATTGAAATTGAAAAAAAAGCATCCATTCAATATAAGTATAATAATGAGCGAGCCAGAAAAAACGGGTTACAGAAGGAACCTGCAATGCCCTTATTTTCATATATTCTATTTTCTTATGTGTTACGTTCAGTAGTTTACAGAGAGCTGGGAGATTATGATAGAGCATTGCAGTATGTTAACCTTTACATGGATATGAGCTGGATCCGTGAGGATACGGAGGAAGCTTTGCAACTTATGAATCGATGTATGGGTTGGGCACAGGGCAATATATATTTACTGAGAATTTTAAAAGGTGATGTGACAGCGCTTCCGGAATATGTGACCTATATTGAAAAAAGAGAGGAAGACATTCTTCCAGGTCTGTTCAAAATCCTTCAGGCAGCCAATCACTATGATTTTAATGTGGATGATATTCTTCAGCGGTTTGAGCAAGAAATATCAGATTATAGAGATCAGCAGAGAAATCTTAAATGTTATAATCGACAAATTATCGAAGACAGATACACTTTTTTTATGGCTGAAATAGCATTGTATTATATAAGAAGAGGAAAATATGAGCTTAGTATAAAGTATATAATGGATAGTTTGGAGACTTCTGTAAGGATTAATAACGAATCCTGTATAATAAAGTGTGTCAGAATGTTTGAGCAGCTTCGGCATACTGCATCTTTAGAAACGCAGAAGCAATACCAAAATCTGATTAGAATCAATGAAAAGAAAAATGGTTTTGTTATTGGAAGTGCCTAGTATTGATAGTTTTATAGAAGAAACAAAAAAGAGTTTTCAGATTAAATCTGAGATCGCTATCTATTGAATTGTAGTAATGCACTTTAATGTAAAATATAGAATTTGACATATACCTCTAATATATTAAATTAGGGAGGTAGTGTTAATGAATGATCAGGAAATTATCCAAAAGAGAATAGAGGGTGCTAGAAAAAAACTTTATTTAATGGAGAGGCAACACGGAGGGCTTTTGCATCCGAATGTGATCAGACAGTCCATGAGATTAGATGAATTAATTAATCAGTACAATAAAGCAGTACATAGCGATAATGAGGATTGAAGAGAATGGTTAAACACCCTACATAATGATATTGCAACTTCTGATGAAGTATAGAGCCAGCGCTGTGCGCGGGCTTTTTGGCTTGTTGGATCTCATAAAATAAATCTATGCTGCACGCTTGTCATGCCCGTCTGCATATTGCGGCCAAGTCCCTCATAGACATGTACTAATCAATGCATTCAAAACAGGTTAAGGGGATGATGTCATGCGCCGGATAACATGGGTACTCGCGATCATTATGAGCGTGGCCCTGGTGATGACGGGGTGCGGGAAGAAGGATGCCGCTTCCGTAGTCAAGGATTTGAACAATGTGGCTGACAAGTTGGAAAGTAAGCAGGGAACGTACCAAGGTTCTGGCACAATGACCCTGTATACCGGGGAACAGCCGCAGGAGTATAAGGTAGAAGTATGGTACAAGAATCCTTCCTACTACCGGATCAGCTTGGCAAATGTTCAGAAGGATATTACGCAGATCGTACTTCGTAATGATGAGGGAGTGTTCGTACTCACACCAAGTATGAATAAGAGCTTCCGTTTCCAAAGCGATTGGCCGGATGATCAAGGTCAGGTCTATCTGTATCAGACGTTGGTTCGTGGCATAGTTTCGGATAATAACCGCCAATTTGTGGAAGATGGAGATAACTATGTGTTCGAGGTAGCCGCGAATTATCAAAGCAATGCCCTTGTGCGGCAAAAGATTTGGCTTGATAAAAAGACTTATGAGCCTAAACAGGTTCAAGTCTCTGATTCTGAGGCGAAGGTAGTTGTAAACGTGAAGTTTGACACCTTCAAATTCGATACGGATTTCACCAAGGATTCCTTTGATATGGAAAAGAACATGGCCTCGGGTAAGTCCGCAGAGAGCACAGTAGCTGAGGTTGATGAGAATGGTAATCCGGTTACAGCTCCTGAGGGCCAAGAACAGGCTGAACAACCAGTGGCAGCAGAGCTTGGAGACTTTGGGATCATTGAACCTGATTATATTCCAGCTGGTGTAGAGTTCAAGGACTCGCATAAATTGGAGGGCAACAAAGACCATGCTGTTCTCATCCGATATGATGGGATTTATCAGTACACTATTATGGAATCCCGTCCACTGGACCGTGCGGTAGCACTGGCGCCTGGAACCCTGAAAGACCTTGGTTTTACGTGGGGAGTTCTGAGTGGGGATGAGCAGCAGACATTGACTTGGATGTCTGAGGGTGTAGAGTACCGAATTACAAGTGCCAATCTTCCTGCTAATGAAATGATGCAAATTGCCGCTTCTATGGAGGCACAATCGGGTAAATAATAAAAAGTAGGCGGATACTGCGTTTTGTGGGATTCTTTCCTCTACAACGTAGTATCCGCTTTTCTTTATTTGCCGGGGCTCCAGCACACATTGACAGCCACCTTCTGTAGCATTACCATTGGTACTAAGACAATGATTAATGCAATGCAGCAATGACGTTTTACTACAACGTAAGAAGGTGACTTGAAGTGCAAGCAAGCTATCGACCGACAGTAGCCGAAATTAATCTGGATGATTTGCGTGCCAATTACGAAGCCTTTCGCCGCTACTTGCCGGCAGAGACAAAGTTTATGGGATGCGTCAAAGGAAATGCGTACGGCCATGGAGCAGTGGAAGTGACACGGGAGCTGGAAAGACTCGGAGCAGATTATGTTAGTGTGGCTTTTTTGGATGAAGCATTGGAGCTGCGTCAGGCGGGAATACTGATTCCTATACTGGTGCTTGGCTACACTTCCCCAGAAGGAATAGCCGTTGCCTGGGAGAACCATGTAACTGTAACACTGTTCACACCGGAGGTACTGGAGGCTATAAGACAGCTTCCTATAGATCCGGAACATCGGCTAAAGGTGCATATCAAGATTGATAGCGGGATGGGACGACTGGGTCTTTTACCAGCTGACGCACCTGCATTTATCTCTGAAGTGCAGTCTGTTGCGCAGGCGGAGCTGGAGGGTATGTTTACCCATTTTGCCAAGGCAGACGAACAAGACAAAAGCTATACACTGGAACAGCATCGACGGTTCATGAGCGTGGCGGAAACGCTGCGGGAGCAGAACATTCAGATCCCGATCATACATACGGGCAATAGCGCTACGGCCATTGATTCACCTTATTTATCCAGCAACATGGTGCGTGTAGGCATCAGCTTGTACGGATTTTATCCCTCCACAGAGGTGAACCGTCAACTGGTAGAACTACGTCCGGTATTGACGCTGAAGACGCAGGTTGTATATGTCAAAAGCCTGCCTGCCGATTGGGGCGTCAGTTACGGCACTAGGTACATCACAGAGAGCGAGGAGATTATTGCAACGCTACCTGTGGGGTACGCAGATGGATATTCCCGCATGCTAACTGGCAAAGCGGAGGTGCTAATACGTGGACGCCGCGTTCCTGTCGTCGGAACAATCTGCATGGATCAGTGTATGGTATCACTCAAATCTTTCGCTGCAGAAGCGGAACAAATTAAAGCAGGCGAAGAAGTTGTTCTCATCGGCCGTCAAGCTGACGTGATGATCACGGCAGACGAGTTGGCTCTCCAGCTTGGAACAATTCACTACGAGGTTATCTGCATGTTGGCTCATCGGGTGCCACGCGTTTATATAAGTGAAGGCACACTTCCTAAATTAGTAAATGCTCTACTCACAAACTGAAAGTTCTTGACAGTGATGTTATACAAGGGAGAAAATAGAAGGAATTGTATCGTATTAGGAGATGTGACTAAAAGCCTATACGAACCACCATTTCTAGTTTATAATGGGATGCAGCATACTTGATATACTGGCGGCATATATTCCTTGTATAAAATTCCTTGTATATTGTAACACTGGAACACAAGGGCAGAAGGTTTGTGGGGGTGGAAGAGAAGGTGGCTAATTTGCAGAACACCAAAAGAATCATGATCAGCTTGCCCGATCATCTCTTGCAGGAAGTGGACGGAATTGTTCAATTGGAGAATTCCAACCGGAGTGAATTGATTAGGCAGGCCATGAAGCTGTACTTGAGCGAACGGAGGAAACGTTCCATCCGGGAGTCCATGCAGCGCGGCTACATGGAAATGGCTAAGATCAACTTGACCATGGCATGCGAGGCTTTCCTCGCGGAGGAAGATGCAGACAGCACTCTTGGCCGCTTAGTAAGCGGGGTGTAGACATTGATCGTTAAACGTGGCGATGTTTTTTTTGCTGATCTTTCGCCGGTTGTAGGTTCTGAACAAGGCGGAGTAAGGCCAGTTCTGGTCATCCAGAACGATATTGGCAATCGCTTTAGCCCGACGGTAATTGTGGCTGCAATCACAGCCCAAATCCAGAAGGCTAAGTTACCTACACATGTGGAAATTGACGCAGCTGCTCATGGCTTTGACAGAGATTCTGTTATTTTGCTGGAACAGGTTAGGACGATTGACAAACAACGCTTAACTGACAAGATCACCCACCTTGATGATGAAACGATGAAAAAGGTGGATGAATCGCTGCAAATCAGCCTTGGTCTGATTGATTTTTAATCACCCTAGGTTATAGATAACTCATGAGATTGGCGCTCGGGTACGAATCCGGGCGTCTTTTAATGTGCGTTTTTGCGTATAGTAAATAAAGAATCGTTAGGTCTTCACTTTTTGAAAATGATCTGATATTATTAGACCGTACGGTCGGTTTAGGAGGTGCTTAGAATCAAAGGACGCTCAGACGGAGAAGAAACTAAAAAAAGAATTGTGCGCAAGGCCACGCAGCTGTTTGTACAGAAGGGTTATGCTGCCGTAACTATGAATGAAGTTTGTGTAGCCTCGAATGTCAGTAAGGGCAGTCTGTATCACCATTTTCCGAGCAAGGATGAGCTTTTTCTATTTGTAGTGGAAGTGGATACGTTAGAGTGGCTGCAAGCGTGGAATGATAAGAAACAGGAAATTGCAGGGATCGAAGAACGATTTTATGCGTTAGCCGAGCATTACGCAAATGATTTTCAGAATCCACTGATTCATGCGCTCGAGGAATTCTCCAGAAGCAGATGCCACCCGGAAGAGATTAGCAAGCGGCTTTCACTTCTTTATGAAGCAGCCTCACATGCTTGTCGTGATCTTTTGAAGGAAGGGATTGAAACAGGATATTTGGTAAAAGGCGACTTGGAGAACTATGTAATTATCGTGAGTGGCATGCTTGAAGGGATTGGAAGAGTTTCTGAATTCTCGATTCATGAGAAGACCCGGGAGGATATAAAAAAATATTACCGGGAAGCAGTAAATTTATTATTACAAGGGATTCGTACGGGGTAAGATAACGAGGGGCGTGAAAAGAAGCTTTACATTCAGGATCATGAAGGCTGAAGCTTCTCAAAGGCACCGGGATAGGAAGGGTTATTTTTTTACTATTATTTAGACCGGATGGTCGGTCTTAACATGCATAATATTCGAAGATTTGGCTTTAAACACACGGAGGGTTAATACAATGTCATTGTTACTTAGAAACAGAGGCGCTATGCTGCTTGTTATGCTTAATATTTTTCTAGCTTTCACTGGAATTGGGCTAGTAGTCCCAATAATGCCAACCTACATGAATGAGCTTGGGATCAGCGGAAGTACTGTCGGGCTCTTGGTCGCCTCCTTCTCGCTTGCCCAATTATTAATATCGCCATTTGCCGGCAGATTATCCGACAGAATCGGTAGAAAAAAGGTGATTGTAGCAGGTTTGATCGTGTTTGCGATATCTGAGCTGATTTTTGGTCTGGCCAATGTACCTTGGCTCTTGTTCGTTTCGAGATTGCTTGGTGGTGCAGGAGCTGCTCTAATTATGCCGGCAGTTATGGCTTATGTAGCGGACACGACTTCTTTTGAAGAGAGAGCTAAAGGAATGGGACTAATTAATGCAGCCATTACCACCGGCTTTATTATTGGTCCTGGGATTGGCGGTTATCTTGCTGAGCTTGGAATGCGGGTACCCTTTTTCTGTGCGGCTGGTGCAGCTGGAGTTGCAGCTCTAATTACAGTTTTAATCTTGCCTGAGTCTCTGTCTGAAGAGAAACGTAAGGAAGCGACGTTATCAAAAAATAATCAGGAAAGCTTCTTGACACAGCTGATGCGTTCTTATCGCGAGCCGTACTTTTTCGGCTTAATTATTGTATTTGTCATGGCTTTTGGACTGGCTAATTATGAAACGGTGTTCGGATTGTTCGTGGATCATAAATTTGGCTTTACGCCTAAGGATATCGCTTTTGTAATTACCTTTGGTTCTATTGCAGGTGCGGTGGTGCAGGTGTCCGCATTTGGCTGGATCTTGAATAAATTCGGGGAGAACAAGGTGATCTCCACTTGTCTTATAGTCTCATCATTGTTTATTCTGCTGACCTTGTTTGTAAGCGGCTTTTGGGCGATTATTACGGTTACCTTTATTGTGTTCTTTGCAATGGATATTCTGCGTCCAGCAGTAGGTACACAGCTTTCCAAAATGGCCGGAGAATCACAGCAAGGTTTCGTAGCGGGAATGAACTCAGCTTATACAAGTCTCGGAAATATTGCTGGGCCTATCGTCGCAGGGTATTTGTTTGATCTTAGTATTAACTTCCCATATGGGGCAGCCGCGCTCGTTCTGGCTTTGTGTTTTGTATTGTCACTGAGTTCCGGCAAACGGGGAATGGGGCAGCGGGCGTAATCGCTAAATCCGGGCTCTGACCCGTCCACGATGCCTCGCTATATGCGCACAGCGGTTCAGTACAACGCGCGCTATTCGGGCTGGTCTTTGGTGCAGAGCCGAATCTGTGATACTATTTTAATTATGAGATCAAGATATGTATAAGCAGATTGTGTACGGGAAGAGGGATACTAATGGCGGTAGATAACAGCAATACGGAAGTCATTACGGATGAGGCAAACGCACAGCGGGAGCAGGAATTGATAACCGTAGCGATTGCCAAGGAATTGAACATTAGTCTGAAACAGGTACGCACTACGGTAGGATTGCTGGATGAGGGAAATACCATTCCGTTCATCGCCAGATATCGGAAGGAAATGACAGGTGAGCTGGACGAGAATGCGCTTCGTGATATTGAAGAACGGCTGGGTTATCTTCGCAATCTAGGCGAACGTAAAAAAGACGTTATACGCAATATTGAAGAGCAGGGCAAGCTGACCAAGGAGCTTCATGAGCAAATTATCAATGCGGTCAAGCTTCAGGAAGTAGAGGACTTGTATCGTCCCTTCAAGCAAAAGCGTAAGACGCGGGCTAGTGTTGCGAAGGAAAAAGGACTTGAGCCGCTGGCTAACTGGATCTTGGAGCAGCAAAGACAAGGGGACCCGCAGACTGAAGCATCGAAATATATTGATGTGGAAAAGGGAGTAGAGAGCGCAGACCAAGCGCTGCAAGGCGCACTGGACATCATTGCCGAGAACATAGCAGATGATCCTGCGATCCGCTCTTGGGTTCGCCAGTATACAGCAAGTCAAGGTATTCTTGTGTCTGAAGCAAAGGATGCAGAACAAGAATCCGTATACGAAAATTATTATAGTTACCGTGAACCTGTACACAAAATGCCACCTCACCGCATCCTAGCAATTAACCGTGGTGAGCGTGAAAATATATTAAAGGTAGGCATTGAGGTCGTCACTGATAAAATTCATGCCTATATTGCACGGAAAATTATTAAAGGGCCATCCCCGGTGAAGGAACTGCTGGAAGCAGTGACTGAGGATGCCTACAAACGTTTGATTGCTCCTTCAGTAGAGCGCGAAGTTCGTGGAGAGATGACCGAACGTGGGGAGAACCAGGCGATTTCGATCTTCTCTGGCAATCTACGTAGCCTGCTGCTGCAACCGCCAGTCAAGGGGCGTTGTGTTCTGGGGGTTGACCCTGCATACCGTACTGGATGTAAGCTAGCCGTTGTAGACGATACTGGTAAGCTGCTAGAGGTAGCCGTGACCTATCCGACGCCGCCGAATAACAAGAAGCGCGAAGCTGCTGCTAAGTTCAAAGAGTTGATTGCTAAGTACGGCATTCAGCTCATCGTAATCGGCAATGGCACAGGCTCGCGTGAAACGGAGCAGTTTACGGCAGAAGTGATTGCCGAGATTGGCAATCCAGAGCTGGCGTACCTGATCGTTAATGAAGCGGGAGCGAGTGTCTATTCTGCTTCCAAGCTGGCGCAGGAGGAATTCCCGGATCTGGATGTAGCGGAGCGCAGCGCGGCTTCTATCGCCCGCCGTGTGCAAGACCCGCTGGCGGAGCTGGTGAAGATCGATCCGAAAGCTATAGGTGTGGGACAGTACCAGCATGACGTCTCCCAAAAGCATCTGGAGGAGAGTCTTAAAGCCGTCGTGGAATCGGCGGTTAACCATGTTGGCGTAGATGTCAATACGGCATCTCCTGCCTTGCTCTCTTATGTAGCAGGGGTTAATGGAACGATTGCTAAGAATATCGTTAAATTCCGGGAAGAGAACGGCAAGTTCACGACCCGGAAGCAGCTGCAAAAGGTTCCTCGTCTAGGTGCCAAGTCCTATGAGCAATGTATCGGCTTCTTGCGGATTCCGGGTGGAGACAACACCTTGGACCGCACGCCTATTCACCCCGAGTCCTATCCGGTGGTGGATCGTTTGTTCCGTGAGCTAAGCCTCGATGTGAATAAGCTTGGCAGCAAAGAAGTAGCCTCACAGCTTGAGGTACAAAATGCCGAGGAGCTGGCTGTGAAGCTGGATGTCGGCGTGCCTACGCTGCGCGACATCCTGGAGAGCTTGCAGCGTCCGGGCCGCGATCCGCGCGAGGAGCTGCCGCTGCCGATCTTCCGCACCGATGTGCTTAAGATCGAGGATCTGGTTCCTGGCATGGAAATGCAGGGAACCGTCCGCAACGTTATCGATTTCGGCGCATTCGTCGATATCGGCATCAAAAATGATGGGCTGGTGCATATTTCCCAGCTCAGCGGCAGCTTTGTGAAGCACCCGATGGACGTCGTCTCCGTAGGAGACAATGTCACCGTCTGGGTGATGGGTGTTGACCTGAAGAAGGGCCGGGTCAGCCTGACCATGCGTCCGCCGCGTGTTGAGGCGGGAAGCGTGAAGTAGACAGATAGCAGTGATCTTCAAAGAACGACAACAAGAAGCCAGTCTCCTATTATTGGGGACTGGCTTCTTGTTGATTATTTTCAGCTGCAACCCTTTTTGTCATTATAGGAGTGAAGGACGTGCACTCTTTGGGTAAGTTTAGAGTAACAGTTGAACTAATGGCTTATTACTAGGAGGAGATAGATGTGGGAAATCCATTGAAAGAATTAAAAAATAGTGTGAATGGCCTAAAGCAATCCCTTGATGGAGTTAAGCAATCGGTAGAGGGATTGAAAGAACCTATAGATGAGATGAAGGGAAATATTCAGGTCACGTTGGAGCAAGCGAAGGACAGATCTGAGGGATTTAAATCGGAGATCAATCGTATGAAGGAATGTGTGGAGGAAACTAAGCTGGTTGTTAATGAGGCGAAGGAAACGGTAATGGAGGCGGGCGAGGTGTTATACACTCAGAAACGCTATAAAAAATTGTTGAAGCGAAACCGAAAAATGCAGCCTGCAAAGGCAGGCCGCCGTTTACTATAATCCGCCGGAAGTCCAAACATTCACCGCAGTTACAACCCGTACCTTTTAATTATAGGAATGAGAGGGAAGCGCATTTAAAAAAATCTGCAACAGCTCATTTACCGAAGCATCCATATTGGAACGTTGCTCAGCTGCAAGCCAATCCTCTTGAATGATGATGTAGCTGCAGGAGCTGCTTTTTAAATAGCTGTATATTATTTGTGCTTCGTCAATCTCATGGCGCCCGATCGCTGCCGAGGTCTGATTGGTTTCACTCTGAAAGGTGTTCATAATCGCTGACTTTATTGCCGCTTGCAGGTGGGTGATATCCGGTTGATCATATTGTAGCTTGGTATGGGACAGGATACGGTTGCCCTTGAGCAGAATAAGTTTAAGCGTCTGTTCATTCATGGCCTCAAGAACTGCGATATTCTGATTCTCCTGTGCGAATTCGATGACCTTCTCTTTGTGAATCAGGAAGCTGACAGCTCCAATATAGTCCCTGTATTTGGCGGCGGTTTCGAAGTCATAGTGCTCCGCGGCCACTGCCATCCGTTGCTCCATTTCCTCAAGGATACTGGAATCTGAGCCGTTTAGTAAGCCAATGACTCGATCAATAATTTTATTATATTGAACAGCGGCATCTCCGCCTGCACACATCCCTATGCATAGGCCAAGCGAATGGTTTAGGCATAGGGAATTTTTAAAGCTAGGGTTACTGCAAAGGATTCTTGAACTTTCTTTAATGCCTTGCACGGCCCGTTCCACGGTGCTTCTGCTTGTATAGGGACCAAAAACCTGAGTGCCTTCTTTGACCGCAGGATCATAGGTAATCTCTAACGAACGTATTTTTTCATCCGCTCCTATTACGATATAGGTATAAGCCTGCGGATTTTTCATTTTTTTATTGTACATGGGTTTGATCTCTTTAATTAATTTGCATTCCAGCATAAAGGCTTCAAATTCGGTATCCGTAAGGATGATTTCCAGATCTTTAATATTTCTTACAAGCTGTTTAACCTTTGGGGAATGAGATTTTGAGTTTTGAAAATAGGATTGGACTCTCCGTTTTAACTGTTTTGCCTTGCCAACATATATAATATGACCGAGATTATCCTTCATGAGATAAACGCCGGGAGTTAGGGGAAGGCTTTTAAGTTTTTCTGTTAAATGAATAGTAACCCCGCCCTCTCATAAGAGTTGTATGATTGATAGTTTTAGTATAAGCTTGCAACCTTCATTTGTTCAAATCAGTCTAAAGAGTGAAGAATCAAAGCTAAGGAGGGATCTTATGTACTTCGCAAAAAAAATCGGTGGGCTGGCGCTTATAGCAGCTATGTTATGGCTTACAGCCTGCAGTGGAACGCCAGAAGCGGGAACGGAGCCGAAGCAGACGCCTGAGCAGTCACAAGAGCAGGCACCAGTGCAGACGCCAAAGCAGACACCAGAGCACACACAAACTGCACAGCCAGCGGCTACTACACAACCACCACAGGAGACGGAACTACCACAGGAGACGAAGACATCAAGTACGGGGCAGCCGCAGGATCTAGAGGGATTGCCGCCATTAGTTGAGGAAGCGGCGTCTACGGTAATGAACTCCATTAAGAATAAGGATATGAAGCAATTAGCGGCGTGGGTACATCGGGATAAAGGGCTACGCTTCTCTCCATATGCATACGTGGATACAAAAAATGATCTTGTATTCACCCAGGAGGAAGTAGAAGGATTAATGAATGACTCTACCAAAAGAGTCTGGCGAACATTTGCTGGCTCCGGTGATTTAATCGAGCTTACATTCGCAGATTACTACAAGCGGTTTGTCTACGATGCGGACTTCATTCAGAAGGCCGAAATTGCTGTGAACAAGGGGCTTGGACAAGGGACGACAATCAACAACTTAAACGAAGTGTATCCAAAGGAGCAATATGATTTCGTTGAATATCATATTGCTGGTATCGATCCTTCTGTCGAGGGAATGGATTGGCGCAGCCTGCGTCTAGTTTTTGAGAAGATCGGAGAAGACCATGCATTAGTCGGCATTATTCATGATCAATGGACGCCTTAGCTTACGGACTCAGATGACGCTAATATGGACGCCTTAGCTTACGGACTCAGATGGCGCTATTATGGACGCTGTTTGCCTGCTTCAACTGATTATTCACATCCGTTGGCATACGCTGATCCTTACGGACCTAGATGACGCTATTCGCGTTTTTTTAGCGATTAGAGTACAGTTTCGGACTCCATGAAGCTAGAATAAAAAGTGGACAGTAGTTAACAGACTGGCGATAATGAGTCCACGGAGGTGTGTTCACATGGGAGAACATCGACAACGGTATAACGAAGAATTTAAAAAACAGACAGTGCAGTTCATTCAAGAGCAAACAAAGACAGTGGGCGACTTGGCGGAAGAGCTCAACATCCCAAAAAGTACCCTGCATCAATGGATGAGCCAGTATCGAGAACTAAAGAATGAACCGGCAGCTAGCGTGGATCGAGTACGGGAACTCGAGGCACAGTTGAAAGAAATGAGCCGACAACTTCAAGAAAAAGATAACAAGATTGCTGATGTGGAAGAGGAATTAGCGATCGTAAAAAAAGCAGTGCACATCTTCAGCAAACCAAGGAACTGAGATTCCAGTTTATTGAAAAACATCGCTCCGAGTTTCTCTTGGAGAAGATGTGCATGACCCTACATGTGTCACGGAGCGGGTACTACAAGTGGCGGACAGAAAAAACCAGTACGCATATGCTTCGTAAGGCTGCGATAATGAAGCGAATTCAGTATCATTTTGCAGACCATCAAAAGCGGTATGGGAGTCCGAAGATCACCCGCCTGTTACATCAAGAAGGTTATACCGTTACCGAACGCACGGTGAGTGTGTACATGCGACATATGAAGCTTCGCTCCATTGTCTCCAAAACGTATCGCGTACAGACCACTGACTCCAATCATGACCATCCGATTGCCCCGAATACGCTGAACCAGCAATTTAAAATACTCAAACCCAATTCAGTATGGGTTACCGACATTACGTACATTCCTTGCCGGGGAGGGCGCTTGTACCTGGCTAGTGTAATGGACCTTTGCACGCGCGAAATCGTGGGGTGGCGCTTGGAGAACCATATGGAAACTAGCTTAATTTCGGGCGCCTTACAAGATGCTTACGAAGCTAAACAACCGGAAAAGGGTCTATTACATCACTCCGATAGAGGTTCTCAATATACTTCTCATGAATACAGGCAGCAGTTGAAAGCGTATGGCATGGAGTCCAGCATGAGCCGCAGAGGTAACTGTTATGATAACGCCTGTATCGAGTCGTGGCACAGCATTTTGAAAAAGGAGCTCATTTATTGTAATCCACGATTCAAAACTAAGGAGCAAGCCTACCAGACACTTTTTCAATATATTGAGTTTTATTATAACCGCAAGCGAATGCATGGCGCGCTGGGGTATCTTTCTCCAGTTCGTTTTGCTGAGCAATTGACTAGAATGTCTGTTGCGTAACTGTCCACTTTCTTGACAGAGGTCCACCAGTGCAGCTATTCATCAGAAAAAGGCATATCTATGGTGCTTTTTGAGCCAATAGCGACGATGGAGTCCTTTAGTAGTCCAAATGTGCGATTATGCAACGAATAAGGTCAACTGGGTCCGATAGTAGCTGCATTCCTATCCGCTGTAGACCCATCTGTTGCACACCTAACTGCTGCATACCTAACTGGTGCACACCTAACTGGTGCACACCTAACTGCTGCACACCTAACTGCTGCATACCTAACTGCTGCATACCTAACTGGTGCACACCTAACTGCTGTGCACCTAACTGGTGCACACCTAACTGCTGTGCACCTAACTGCTGTGCACCTAACTGCTGTGCACCTATCTACTACACACCTATCTTCTGCACACCCATCTGCTGCGTTCGCATAACGCAAACATTGGAGCATCGCTGACCTGTATTTTGTTTTTGGCTACCTGCTTCAGCGGATTTTCATATCCGTTGATACACGCTGATCCTTACGGACCCAGATGACGCTATTCGCGTGTTTTTAGCGATTAGAGCATAATTTCGGACTCCAGTGCAGCTATTCATTAGAAAAAGGCATATTTATGGTGCTTTTTGAGCCAATAGCGACTATGGAGTCCGATAGCATCGTAAAAGTGGCATATTTTTGCGTATAAGGTCATCTGAGTCCGATAGCTGCTGCGTCTGTGTAAATATGATCTAATCGCTCGAAGTTTGATGTTCATCACCATCAAATAGCCTCATGCACTCAAATATGATCTAATCGCTCGAAGTTTGATGTTCATTACCGTCTAATAGCTACATGCACACAAATATGATCTAATCGCTCGTAGTTTGATAATCCTCACTGCCAAGTAATCAGCATTTCTGAGCCTGAGTTAGCTGAGGACCCAGATGACGCTATTCATATGTTTTTAGCGATTGGAGCACAGTTCGGACCCCAGTGCAGCTATTCGTTAGAAATAGGTTCATATTGGGTGCTTTTTGAGACAATAGCGACGATGGAGTCCGATAGCTAACAACAAGTTGGATTATGAGACGATCTATGGGGAATTACCAAAGACGTCCCACCTCTGCTTAAATATGAGTCAGACCCTGGTGGGGCCTCCTCTGTAAAAGTGGGGGCAAAAATTATAATCAGTACAGCTTTTTTTCGGGAAATATGCTTTAAGCATGGAGTCTCAAGTGCGCTTCAGGAATTTCCCCCTGCACCGGAAGCCACACCAAAAAAACCGGCAGAGGATTCTGCCGGGTAATACAGGATAGATTAAGAAATTAAATATTAGCAGGTTTAAGCTTTCTCGCTTCTTGCAGATGAAAAGACAAGTATAATCCTAATCCGGCAAGAGCCGTCAACGTCCAGAATGCAATGTGGACCCCTTTGAGCATATCCAATGGAAAGGATAAGGAACTGGCACTCGCAGTAGAAGTCATTATCGTTACAAGCAAGGCGCCTCCTATTGAACCGCTGAGCGAGCGCAGCGTGATTGTCATTGGAGAAGCATGTGCAACCATGGTGTTGGGGATACTTGCCATGGCATAGGCCGTAATTGGAGCCATAACTGCCCCTACTCCAAACATAAGCAGGGCATACATTATAACCAGTAGATTAAAGGACGTCTCTGTTGATAACGTGAGGGCAAGAGCCACTGCCATGATCAGAATGAGCAGAAATCCTCCCTGGGTTACGCGGCTAACCCCAAACCGGTCATATAGTCTGCCTGAGATCAGACCGGAGACACCAATCAGCAGTGCACCTGGCAACAACATAAGCCCGGACTCCCTTGGTGTTAAGCCTCTTATCGTCTGTGCATACAGAGGAAGAAGGAGTTCAACTCCCACCATCACCGCAAATAAGATCACCCCCACAATAGAAGAACGGGTAAAGGAGCGGTGCCGAAACAGCTTGAAATCGAGCAAAGGTGCCGTGAGCTTGAGCTGTCTTTTAATAAACAGCGCCACGATCAGGAATCCGGCCAGAAGGATGATCCCTGCGACAACAGGATTTCCCTTTTCTTCCCCGACAATGCTAAAACCATATAATATACCAGCGAATCCGAGTGAAGAGTAGATAATGGACCTGGTGTCGAGCTTGGTCTGATGAGTCTCTCCCACGTTCCGCAGCGTGAAATGCGCTAAGAATAAATTGGCGGCTGCGAGCGGAGCCACAGCATAAAACAACAGTCTCCATGAATGATTCTGAACCACGAACCCAGACAGAGTAGGCCCAAGTGCAGGAGCCAACCCCAGAACCAAACCGACTACTCCCATCGCTGCACCGATTTTCTCCTTCGGGAAGACTCTGAGTATCGTCGTCTGAAACAGAGGGAACAGCAGACCCGCACCGATGCCTTGAACCAAACGCCCCGTCAGGACTAGGGGGAAACTCCAGGCGATCCCGGCAATCAGTGTTCCTGCTGTGAACGCTCCGACAGAGGCCATGAACAAGGCCCTCGTAGTAAACTTTCCGATCAAAAATCCAGCAACAGGAACAGTTATACCTATCATCAGGTAGTACACCGTAATCAGCCACTGCGCTTGATTCTCATGAATGGCAAGATCCTGCATGACACGCGGCAACGCCGTATTTAACATCGTTTGCATTAATTGGGCTAGAAAATTGGCAACCACCAGAGAGGCTACAATAATGCTGGGTTTATTAGTCAAGCTGTCTTCACCGCTTTCAGAGGTATTATTCGGATGCAGTGAGCTGCTGCAAGGCATGTATGGATAATATCCCCACCTCTTGTTGCCGTGGTTGTCCATCCTTGAATATGAGTGTGGCCGGTATACTCATCACGTGGTATTTTCCAGTCGTCTCCGGGTTGTCATCCACATTGACCTTCACTACAGTTATTGTAGCATCCGACTCCCGCTCAAACTCTTCCAGCACAGGTGCAAACATCCGGCACGGTCCGCACCAGGGCGCCCAGAAGTTGACTACAGTTATTCCTTTCGGTTGAATGAGTTGTGCAAAAGTAGCATCTTCCGCATGGAGAACTGCCATTATGAATCATCCCTTCAAGATTGATAAAATATATTATAGATCCATTATATCTATAATTAGGATAAATAATAGACTTAGTGTATCCACAATATATCTAAATCAGTATTTTGTCAAACCGATTTTCACTTACTCCTGTGCTTGTACATATAAAACAAAAAGATCCGTTAAGTGCGCTTGAAGCAGTTGATAGATCTATGATTGTAAATGATGCGGTCGAGAGGACTCGAACCTCCACGATATTGCTGCCACACGAACCTGAATCGGGCATGCAATTCGGTCACTAGCGGGTTGTAAAATCCTTGTATAATCAAGGGTTTTTGCGGTTTTTCTGTTTTTCTCAAGCACAACAAGGGGATGCCGGGTTCACCCAAAACGCAGTCAATTTTGTAAGTTTGAAAGAACTCAGAGAGAACTCAGAGAGAACTAGACAAGAAACAGCTGTGTTAAGGTCATCTGAGTCCGATAGCGGCGTTACTTAATCAATCAGAGTTCGGAGTTGGGATAAAGGGGGAAGGAACAACAAACAGCAAACAAGGGATGCTTCAGCAGCCATATGATGGCTTTTGAGGCATCCCTTCTCCGTATCTCAGCCGTCATAAACGGCAGCTGGAAGTCCAAATATACACCGCAGCTGCGTCGGACTCTTAACTCTAAAACCTTCAAGTTGAATTTATATTATTGTGCCGCGCTAGAAGACGAATAAGAAGCAGAGCCAGTTACAGGTTGAGCGACAGCTTTGTATCCATCTGGCAGATAAGTGGCAACAGATGCCTTTGTGATCACCTGCGCGTACATTTTCCCTGGTTCAGGAGCAGTCACGTTAAAGTAAATCACAGCCGTATTGTCTTTACCAAATTCGATTCGCTCAATCACCAGCCCATACCCGGGGTTAGGCAGATTATTAACGGTAAGTGTGGCTTTATTTACGCCTTCACCCGCTTTGGTCAACGTAACCTCTGTTTCGTAGGTGGGAGTAGTGGGACTGCCATTAGATACAATTACACGTTTAGCAAAAGTTGCTGCATCATAGATGAGAGCGGCTGCTTCAGAGCGGGTAATAGCATCATTTGGCCGGAAATTACCGTTCTTATCGAGTGTGGCAATATGTGTATTCAGCAGGATCTGGAGACTATTTATAACCTCCGTAGAGAGTTTATCGCCATCCTTAATGTCTACATACATCAGCGTAACAGGGAAGTTACCTTTACTTTGCAGCGCTTGCGTCAATAAGTGAGCGAACTGAGCACGGGTGATGGTTCCGTTAGGATCCACTGTCCGGTCGAGTGAAAGACCATTTTGCTTGGCAGTCAGGAAAGCCGAAGCATACCAGGCTTTGTCGTTTACTTTATCGAAATAATCACTGGCTTTGGAAGAATTACTACCTACCGCTGGTTGCGGAGTCAGATTCAGACCCCCAACGATGAATTGTATCCCTTGCGCAAAGCTTACCTTAGATTTAGGGGCAAACTTATCTTTGTCTACTCCGTTTATAATCCCCTCTTTATGCAAAGAGTTGATTTTTGCTTCCGCAGGATCACCTTTCAAATCTGAAAAAGCAAAAGCGGATGCCCCAAAAGACACACTCGCTGCCAAAATGCCGCAGGCTATAGTCATTTTTTTAGCGTTATTTATGAATAATGTTTTTTTCATTTGCGTCACCTCCATACTCTTAGATGGTAGATTAGACCAAAATGTTGCATAGATTTTAAAATATTATAACGATTCGAGTAAAAACTTATCCGCGCAGGAGTGACTCGGCACCATCTACATAAATCTCAGTTCCCGTAACATGAAAAGATTCATCCGATGCGAGAAATAATACCAGATTGGCAACCTGCTCAGGCTTACCCGGTGCATTTTCCAGCGGATGATTACCTTCCGGAAATTCCACAGGAATCTTCACTTTTTGAAGATCATCGCTTTTATACGTATTATCTCCAATTTGTGTATCGATTGATCCAGGACAGATTGCATTTACACGGATGCCGTATTGCGCCAGCTCTAGTGCAGCCATTTTCATAAAAGCAACTTGTCCTGCCTTGGAAGATGAGTAAGCGGAAGCGCCAATGTTCGAGAATACTCGGTTGCCGTTAATGGAGCTGGTGATAATGATGCTGCCGCCATTTTCTTTCATATGGGGGATGGCATATTTTACTGTGGCAAAGGTGCTGCGTAGGTTGGTATCCAGTGTCTGGTCCCAATCTTCGATTTCTAGTGTTTCGATTGGAGACCATGTACCATTAATGCCAGCATTGGCAAAAACAATATCAATCTTCTCGGCCGCCTCCCCAACCTTACGAATACTTTCTTCGACCAGACCTGGATTGGAGACATCGCATTCAATTACTGTTGCTGTACCGCCAATAGATTCAATCTCACGTTTAGTTTCATAGGAATCCTCGGGAGTGCGGTCAAGCATATATACCTTAGCTCCGTGTTGGGCAAACCTTATGGCTGTAGCTTTTCCAATACCGGAACCAGCACCTGTAACCACTGCAACTTTATCCTGCAAACGTTTATCTGTCATGATGAATTTCCTCCTCGGCGTTAGATTTCTTATTAGTAATTACATACCCGGCATAGCTGAATCTAACCAATTGAACTGGAGGGTGGAACAACGTGGGTGGATATATTACTATGGGATATAAGGATGTAAATAATATAAATTCAGATAAATCTAGCTCATGATAGGGGAACTATAGATGATTCAGCAGCAGGGAGCAGAACGGATTAATGTGGGGATATTTGCCCATGTGGACGCCGGGAAGACGACAACAACGGAGCATATTTTGTATGAAAGCGGTCGCATTCGCGCGCTTGGCAGCGTAGACACTGGGACGGCATTGACGGATTCAATGGATGTGGAGCGGCAGCGGGGGATATCCGTACGGGCGGCATTGGCTTCTTTTGCTTGGAAAGGTGTGCAGATTAATCTGGTCGATACCCCGGGGCACGTCGATTTTCTGTCCGAAGTTGAGCGGTCTTTGCGGGTGATGGATTGTGCGGTGCTTATTCTTTCAGCCGTGGAGGGTGTGCAGGCCCAAAGTGAGATGATCTGGAACGCGCTGCGGAAGCTGGGAATCCCCACGCTTATTTTTGTGAACAAAATGGATCGCGTAGGCGCTAACCCTGAAGCTGTGCTGGCAGAAGCGCGAAATTATTTGTCTAGTGATATTATTCCAGTTCAGCAACCCATCGGCAAAGAGAAGGGGTACATAGGAGCAAGAGATTTATGGGAGAACGAAGCTGATGCTAGCGCACGAACAGAATTATTAGAGGCGTTAGCGGAACGGGACGAAGAGCTGTTGGAGAAGTATATGTCAGGTAGCACTATTGATTTGGCTGAATGGAAAAAATATATGAAAACAGCCGCCTCATCAGGCCGCTTTTTTCCGATGGTTTATGGCGTCGCCGCCAAGGGGCTTGGGATTACTGCCTTGCTGGATGCGATGGTTGAGTATTTTCCGCGCGCTGGTGGGAATGTGGAGGGGGCGGTGTCAGGCATCGTATACAATATTCAGCGTGATAAAAGTATGGGACGGATGGCGTTTGTCCGCCTTTATGAAGGGACGATCCGTAACCGCGATACGCTGATGAATTATACGCAGGATATTCAGGGGAAAGTGACCCAGATCCGCAAGGTCGAAGGTGGTCGGACCGAGGATGTCGGAGCGCTTGAAGCCGGAGATATTGCTGTTATCTATGGCCTTTCAGGGGTGCGCATCGGAGATGTGCTCGGCCATCCGGGGGCCATTCCGGAGGAGGCGAAGCTGGCTGTGCCGCTGCTAACGGTGCGTGTATTCTGGGAACCAGATGTGGATGACCATAAGGTTATCGGAGCGCTGCAGGAACTGGCGGATGAAGATCCGCTTTTGGATGCGCAGTGGCTGCAGGATGAGCGGGAGCTGCATATCAAAGTAATGGGACCGATTCAGCTGGAGATTCTGAACAGTGTTCTGGAGGAGCGATATGCGCTGAAGGTTACTTTCGGTCAGCCTTCTGTCATATATAAAGAAACGCCAGCCCGTGCCGGGGAAGGTTTTATCGCTTACACGATGCCGAAACCGTGCTGGGCGATTCTGCGCTTTCAGATTGAGCCGGGATCTCCGGGCAGTGGTTTAGTCTACGATTCGGTAGTGCGGAGTTCCGACCTGCTGCCGCAATACCAGAGCGAAACCGCACGCCGAGTACCAGAAGCCTTACAACAGGGTTTGTATGGCTGGGAGGTTACCGATCTTAAAGTGACCTTGATCGAGGGACAACATCATGTGTGGCATACCCATCCGCTGGATTTTGCGGTGGCGACTCCGATGGGAATTATGGACGGACTCGCTCGGGTAGGCACTAAACTCCTAGAGCCGATTCTGCAGGTTCGCATCGTGGTTCCTGAGGAGAATGGCGGACGGGTGATGAACGACCTCGTTCAGATGCGCGGCACGTTCGAGCCTCCCGTGCTGCAAGGCGAGCGGATGATCATCGAAGGACGTCTGCCGCTGGCAACATCGCTCGATTATCCCGTCAGCTTAAGCTCCTACACGAAGGGGCGCAGCACGTTTACTTCTTTTTTTGCCGGCTATGAAGAATGTCCACCAGACGTATCTGCTGAGCGCACCCGCCGGGGCGTGAACCCACTTGATCAGGCAAAATATATATTAAGCGTGCGAAAGGCACTGCAAGGTTAAATTGAGCTAGAGTACTAAATGGGCTGACGGGGAATAAAAAACTAGAGAGTGTGCGAGGATGTTGGTACTAAGATATACTCAGAAAACTATTAGAAGATATGAAAGTAGCTCCAGTAGAAGTAGAAGTAGAAGTAGAAGTAGAAGACATCTCCTCCTTTTTAGTTGGCATGTGAATATTATGCAGCTCAGAAAAACATATCAATTCGGTAGCCAAAAGTGATTTCAATAGTTTGTTTGAGAGGAATAAGTGGTTGAACACTAGTCAATGTTGGACTAGCTGAAGCTTTTATCGGAAATCTAAGGGGGAATTAAATTGATGATTAGAGAAGCAACAGCTAGTGATATAGACGGGATCGCTTTTGTCCACGCTGCGAGTTGGAAAACCACATACAGAGGGCTAATATCAGATGAGTTTCTCGATAAAATTACAGTGGAAGCAAGAAGGAAGCTCTGGATTCGGAATTTTGAAAACCCCAATAAAGACGAGGTTATGTATGTGGCTGAAGATGGGGCTGGGAAGATTATTGGTTTTGCAAATGGTGGAGCGCGAAGAGGGCCAGATCTCTCAGATCTCTATGATGCGGAGCTATATGCACTCTATTTGCTTAAGGAACAGCAAGGAAAGGGTCTTGGAAGGCAACTCATAAGAAGCGTAGCACAGAATTTATTGGAGAAAAATTATAGCTCGTTCATGACTTGGGTGGTAACAGGAAAACCCGCGATTCATTTCTACCACAAAGTGGGTGGGCAATCTGTTGCGACAAAAGAAGTGAAGATTGGGAATGAGGTTGTCGAAGAGATCATGATCGGGTGGTGGGATATTGGTGTTGTTGGGGGTTAAGAGCCAAGGGGAGCGATGTGCAGAAGCTTTTAACTGTATTTTGTACAACTATAATCCTGCAAATAACCCGCCAAAGGATATAACTGTATTTCGTACACCTATTTTTGTGATTTATTACTCATTGGGCACATTTTCTAGGTTTTTAAGTGTACAGAATACAATTAAAGTCTTGATGATCCCATTTGGATATGGAATAAGTGTATGAAATGCAGCTATTTCATGAGTTCATAAAGCTCCGTGCACAAAACTATCTAGAGAAGGCCAGGTTTTTTTCACTAAAAAATAGGATGAGTTAAAGGTTGTGAGAAAGTGAGTGATAAACAAGCACGGCTATTTCGTATGGAGCAACTGAAAAAAAGAGTGGAAATAGAGAACCCATCAGGTTCTCTGTACAGTGAGTGTATCGAAGCTTTAGGTCCCAACACAAGAATATATAGTTTAGAAAAGTCGTCCGAGATTGTAGCTATGATGGAGAGTATAGTTAATTTCACACAGTGGGCGCGGATTGACTGGGAATCTATTGATCAAAAGAAATCCTTTAAGACACCGGAAGAACTGAAAGACATAGAGTCTATTTTATTGCGTGATAACTATTTTATTGTGTGGAATGAGTTCAATCTTCCGGTAGTGGAGACTAATTTAAAAAATATTATAAACAATTTCAATGATGTTATTGCTGTTGGATTTGATACATGGATTGTAAAATTGGATAAAGGAATTATTATTGAAAGTCATCACGAGGGGGATTTAACAGTGGGTTGGATCTCGCCTCCTCCATTACCAGCTTAACCGTAGGCTCTAATGGATGCATAGAGAGTAAAAAATGTACGTAATTCACACTGCGCTAATAACCTCAAGTTTATCCTTCATACACATAACAAGCTTATATTAAGTATAAGAGTTTTAATATGATCTATTAGCCTATAGACTTTATTCCCCCTCAGACTCAGCCTTCTTCCGCGCCCGGAAACGCCGCACCTTCATAAGGTTGCCACAGGCTTTGTCATCGCAGTACCGCTTGGAGCGGTTGCGTGTATCATCGTAATAGACCCAGAGGCAATCGGGATTCTCGCAGATACGGAATCTTGTGGGTTCTTTTTCAAGTAATGCCTCGGCAAAAGACGCTGCAATCTCCGCCATTACCTGCTCCCAGCCACTATGGAGTGGCAATAGCTTTATTTCCGCTTGCTCGTCGCTTTTCCACACAATTCGCCGTATAACAGGACCCTTGTCCATATAGACATTGAGCTGTTCCAGTATTTCTCCATACACCGAGTTTCCTTGCACAATGGCCTGTACCCAGTTCCATAGTAGTGAGCGAAGCTTTTTAAGCTGCGCCATTTCTATCGTGTTCGGCATCTGTGTTTCTAATAGAGCATACTCCTTCAGCCATTTAAAAACCCACTCTTCTTCATCGAGTCTGTCCCGGTCTTTATTCTTATCTCCTGTTCGCCAATCCCGCCAGTAACTGTTAATGAAATCCTCCCACAACACGGTCTGTTCATCCTTTCCGATTCAACGCTCATTACAAATCATTGTAACAGTTAAAAATAAGTTTAGCTAGTTACTTGAATACAATCTGGAAATATGCTACATTTCTTTTGTAACCACTATATTATGGTTTAAGTCGTTACATATTAGTTCGCTTTGAAGTAGTTCTTTTTGAAGCTACACCATGAAGTTTATGTTTACACAAATTTTTAGGAGGTTGAACATGCAAAATAAAATCAGTGAGGTCTTGCTCCAAAATTGGGATTATTGCATGGATATCGAGGATTGGGCTCCGCCGCTTAGCGATGCGCTGGAAGGTGTGGATAGCAAACAGGCTCTCTGGAAGCCAGAGGGGGGGGCGGCCAATTCTATCTGGGAAACGGTTAACCATCTAACTTATTATAAGGTGCGTTTGCTGCGAAAGCTAAAAGGGTTGCCCAAACAACCCGATGCTGAAAGCAACGATGATACCTTTACTGTAACAGCTGAAGGAGAAGAAGCATGGGCGAAAGCCGTTGCAGACCTGAAAGACGTGCATGCTGCTCTTAGAGAAATCATTGAAGCGCTGGAAGAAGGCGCGTATGATTGGGGCGGTTCGGGTCATGCGCCAGGGGAAGAGGTAATGAGCCTTATCCTACACGATTCTTACCATACTGGACAAATTATTATGCTGCGTAAATTGCAGGGTTCGTGGGTGTCCAACCGTAGTTTTAATTAGAACCTCCATATTTAAAAATATAAGCCGTACACTGCTATTCCGGTATACCCGGGTCAGCGGAGGTACGGTTTTTTTGTGCAACTCTGGTAGGCATGAGTATATATTCTATATTGCTTTTTTTGGTTGATTTGGATAAATTAAAACGCGATATGGATATGGGCTCAGAAACTAATCACTGATATCATATAATCCAAAGGCTGAATTAACAAATAACTAGAGCTGTAGATGATTCCTGAAGATTCAAGGGTCATCTTTTTTGATGAGGAATCAAGTCTATCTGGCGGAGGGGAGTGTAAAGATTGACGAGGTTTGGACAGTTAAACACATTGCGTAATCAAATTTTCCTGGGTTTTATGTTTGTCATGGTGATCGTACTCGCCACGGTTGGTTTTTTTATGTACGGGCAAGTTTCGGTTCTATTACGCAATAGTGCGGAGAAGCATATTGAACAGACTGCAGTTCAGGCAACGGGCAAATTGGATGTACTGATCCGGCAGATTAACACGTTGACGGCGCAAGTGGCAACCAACGCCTCCATTCAGCGATTACTCGCTCAAGAGGCCGAAGGAAAGCCGATCAGCTTCGCCGAACGTCAAACCATCCAGCAGGAAGTACGTAAATATGAGGCGTATGCGACAGGGATTCGTTCCATTGAGCTGTATGCAGGTGATTATCAGAAATTACTTTCTGTTGATGACGCCAGCCTGAACAATCGAGTATCAGAAGAATGGATCAGCCGGGTGGACGAGGGCAAAGGACGTCTCGTATGGTTTGGACTTGACCCGCGGAATTCGGATATCGTCATCGCGATTCGTAATATTAGACTGATTGATCATTCATTCACGAAAGCTGGCTATATTATGGTTCAAATTGAGAAAAGTTACTTCCAGCTTACGGATGAGGTGGACAGCTCACAGGCGGAAACGCGTGAATTAATGAGATTATTTGATGAAGCGGGACGGCAAATTTCTTCCGATTTTTCCGTAAATGTTAATGCAAATAAGATACTGGATCATGGAGGAGAAAAGGTTGAGGTTGGCGGTGAAGACTACATTGTGATTCAGAAGCAGTCCAAGGCAACAGGTTGGAGGCTAGTAATCCTCACTCCAGTTGACTATACGACAGAGGGGATATCTGTCCTTCGTACAGCGATCATCGTATCCGGTGTTGTTGGCAGTTTATTGTTTCTCATTTTTACTTTTATTTTATCCACGATGATTACACGTCCTATACTGAATTTGATAAAAGTGATGCGCGGTTCGCGATTTGGAACCTTGAAACCGATTTCAGTCACTTCTACCACCATGGAGATCAATGAGCTCAATAATACTTATAACCAGATGGTTCACTCTCTGAATGAACTAATTGAAGTCGTCTATCAGAAGGAGATCGTCCAGAGTCGCACAGAATTAAAGGCACTTCAGGCTCAAATCAATCCGCATTTCTTATTTAACACATTAGAAGCATTCTATTGGGCCCTCGATGAAAAGGGTGAGGAGGAATTAGCTCAAATTGTGGTTGATATGTCGGGGCTTTTTCGTTATGTCATCAATCGAACTGATGATGATGAATGGGTGACTATCGGCGATGAGCTCGACCATGCCGAAAGATATTTGAAGATTATGGAGATGCGTATGCTCGATAGGTTATCCTGGCGGATTGAGTCAGATGAAGCTTGCCGAAGTGTCCCGCTACCGAAGCTGTTAATCCAGCCTCTTGTCGAAAATGCGATTCTTCATGGCGTAGAGCAAAGGGTTGGACCGGGGACAGTCATGCTAATTGTCAGGCCCTCAAGTCGTCCGGGATATACATTGGTTACGGTAACTGACGATGGTCCAGGGATGGATGCAGCAAAGATATCGTCTATCTATCACACCATGGAGAAGGGGAGCATGAGGTCTTCCAAAGGGACTGGGATTGGTATTGCTAATATAGAGCGGAGACTGAAACTCAGTTACGTAGACAATACGGACGGGCTTGAAATACGAAGTGAAGAAGGTTATGGAACTAGCATTTCTTTTGAAATACCGAATGAACCTGGAGAGGGGAAAAACACGTGAAAACTATACTTATCGTAGATGATGAACCTAGAACAAGAGAAGGGGTTCGTAAAACATTAGAAGCCTGGTCATCCGGTCAATATCGCATCGAAACCGCAGCAAGCGGTGTTGAAGCACTGGCATGGCTGCAAAATAACGAAGTTAATCTGCTTATTACCGATGTGCGCATGCCTGAGATTGGAGGGCTAGAATTAGTTGAAAAGCTGAACGAAATGCCTCATCCTCCAGTGGTTATTGTGATCTCCGGCCATCCTGAATTTGACTATGCACAGAAAGCCTTGCAGTTTGGTGTGGTTGAATATTTACTGAAGCCACTCGACAAAACGAAGCTGGTCCGAGCAGTGGAACTGGCATTGAAACGCAAGGAGGATATATATCGAATCGAACGAATGGAGAAGCTGATCGATCCCAAGCTTATGGAAACGGTACAGCAGGAGAAAGTGTATAGCACTCAAGTGCGTGAGGCACTCCAATACTTAGACGAACATCTTCACGAATCGATATCCATGCGTGATATAGCGGATCAATTACACATGAATGCCAGCTATTTCAGCGTCCTTTTCAAAGAGCAGACGGGATTGACTTACAGTGAATATGTAACGAGAAGGAGAATACAACGAGCCAAAGAACTACTGGTGAGCACACGGCTGTCCATTGCTGAAATCGCGGAACAAGTAGGCTATCAAACGGCCAAATATTTTGTGAAGGTATTTCGTGCACTCGAAAATGTTAGTCCAGGGCAATACCGCCAGAACGTCATGACCACGGAGGAAAGAATCCAATAATAGTGGTATTAGTCCCAATCCTTATGACCTTACGACATCATGGGATCCAAGCTACAATTTAGTTAAGCGGTTACAAGGCCGCTAGACAACAATAGAAAAGGGGTTGTAAGCGTGCGCAATAAAAAATGGACAATATTGTTCTTAACGATGTGCCTCGTTCTTGTCACAGCTGGTTGTGGTCAAAAAGATAACAATGCAGGTGAATCTAAAGGTAGTGCAAATGGGGGAAGCGACAAAGTCACCGTTAACTTCATGCATTTATGGCCAGAAGGTGTTTCTGCCGGGCAAAATAAAATTGTTAATCAAATCATTAAAGAATATCAAACAGAGCATCCCAATGTTGTGATCAAGCAAGAGGTTCTGGACAACGAGCAATACAAAAATAAGCTGAAGGTATTGTCTGCTTCTAACGAATTGCCAGACGTTGGGGTAACTTGGGCCGCTGGCTTTTTGCAGCCTTACGTTGAAGGAAATCTCTTCGCTCCTGTAGATGACTTGTTGAATGGTGAATTAAAAGACAAGTTCGTCGCAGGAACTACAGAAGCTTATGCTATTAACGATAAAACGTATGCGCTTCCACTTGAGTTTAACATCGCACCTATCTACTACAATAAAGCTATTTTTGAAAAATATAATCTTGAGGTTCCACAAACCTACGATCAGTTTAAGCAAGTTGTAAAAACACTATCTGAAGGGGGCATTGCACCGATTGCTCTCGGTAATAAGGATCGCTGGACAGGATCGCTTTGGTATATGTATCTGGCTGATCGGATCGCAGGCCAACAGGCACTTGCAGGTGCGATCAGTGGTTCAGGATCATTTATGGATGAAGGATTAGTAAAGGCGGCTTCTGAGGTTCAATCACTTGTTGACAGCAATGCATTTGTTAAGGGTTTCAACGGTTTATCAAATGAAGAGGCAAAATCAGAGTTCGTAAATGGCAAGGCAGCAATGTACATGATGGGATCATGGGATCTGCCAAATTTCACAACTAATGAAGAAATTCCACTGGAATTCCGTAATAGTGTTGGTTTCTTCAAATTCCCGACAGTGGAAGGCGGGAAGGGAGACATTAACAGCTGGGTAGGTGGACCAGGCGTAGGATTATTTGTTGCTGAGAACTCTGAGGTAAAAGAAGAAGCAAAATTATTCGTCGAGTATTTCGTATCCAAATGGGGAGAGCAATCCGTAACTGGAGCAGGCGTTATTCCAGCTACGAAGGTGGACACCGCCACACTGGATCTACCACAGCTATACATCGATTTGTTTAACGAAATGAACAAGGCTAGCAGCATCACTTTATTCGCAGATGTTCAAATGCGTGCCAATGCAGCAGAAACGCATCTGAATATGATCCAGGCTCTTTTTGGCAAAGCGGTGACGCCGGAGAAGTATTCTGAGGAGCATGACGCAGCCATCTCCAAAGGCAACTAAAGCTTCGACAACTAGGTGAAGGGGACAATTAGCTTATCCGGCAGCGTGATGCCGGATAAGCCTTTCCTCAAACGGTTTATGAAGGAAAGGAGTCGGACACTTTGGATAAAGTGATGTCTAACAAAAAAATAATCGCGTTATACGTATTTCCCGCCTTGCTTCTCATTCTGGCTATTGTATATATTCCGATTGTTCTAACGGGTTATTACGGACTGAATAAATGGAATGGTATAGGCGCTCTGACTTTTATCGGATTTGATAACTATAAAGCTTTGCTAACAGACCAAACCTTCTGGAATAGTGCTTGGCACTCTCTGCAGTTAGCGTTGTTTTCTACCCTAAGTCTCATTATTTATTTGGCAATTGCTATGGTATTAGCCGCCCGGATCAAGGGAGCTAACTTGTTTCGCAAAATATATCTGATTCCGATGCTGTTATCGTCCGTTGCGATTGCGCAGCTTTGGCTAAGAATTTATCATCCGACGAACGGAATTGTGAACAGCTTATTAGTTTCCATTGGTTTTGCTAATCCTCCTGCATGGCTTGCAGAGCCTACATTAGTTTTGTTTGCTTTATTTATTCCCATTCTGTGGCAATATGCTGGTTTCTATATTCTGATCTATTACGCAGCACTCAAGAATATCCCGACCTCTCTGGAAGAGGCAGCAAAGATTGACGGAGCCTCTGCCTTACAAATCGCTTGGAAAATTAAGCTTCCACTCGCAATGGAAGTCATCAAAGTTACGATTGTTCTAGCCGTTGTAGGTTCTCTGAAGTATTTTGACTTAATCTTTGTTATGACGGATGGAGGTCCTAATGGCTCTAGTGAAGTGATGGCGTCTTATATGTATCATCAGGCTTTTCGGGCTTATGATTTTGGCTACGGGAGTGCAATTGGATTCTTCCTGCTCGTCATCTGTCTCGTCATTACTTGGGTCATTCGCAAATTAACTGCTACGAAAGATTCGATCCAATACTCATAAGGAGGGGCGCTTCATGATGTCTGGAACTGCAGGAAGGCTAGAAATCGGGCCAAAGACAGGCGGCGCAGGTGCGGAGATCACACGTAAATTCGGCTACTCATTGCTATATATCGTGTTGATTGCCGTTGCTGCTCTGCAATTGTTTCCGCTTGTATGGCTGCTGTTTTTCTCATTAAAAAATAATCAGGAAGTGTTCAACCTTCCTGCTCTATCGTTGCCGATGAATCCTCACTGGGAGAATTACGCGAAGGTCTGGAATGTAGGGAACATCAACGTGTATTTCTTCAACAGCGTATGGATTACCATCGTGGCTACGGTGTTAACGGTTATCTTCGGGAGCTTGGTTACGTATGCAGTTACCAGGATGAAATGGAAGGGAAGCTCGTTCGTACTGGGTTTGTTTATGGTAGCGATGATGATTCCTGTTCACTCCACGCTTATTCCGTTATTTAGTATATTCAATAAGATTGGCTTAACGGATCACCCTTTGTCACTTATTTTGTCTTATGTCGCTTTTAACATGCCGATAACGATTATGATTTTGCTGGGTTTCTATTACGCACTGCCACGCGAAGTGGAAGAGGCCGCGGTTATTGATGGTTGTTCCGTGAACAGAATGTTTTTTAGAATTATACTTCCTATGACAAGCTCGGTGATCGCGACTACAGCCATTATTAATATGATCTATAACTGGAACGAATTTATTTTTGTAAACACATTTATTAGTTCTGATTCTTACAAGACGCTGACCGTGGGGGTGCAAAACTTCATTGGTCAATATACAACGGATTGGGGTGCGATCGGGGCAACGCTTATGATCAGTATTTTGCCTATCCTGATTACATTCCTGTTCCTCAGTAACCGTATCGTTGAGGGAATTGCGGCGGGTTCGGTTAAAGGGTAAGTAGAAAGAAGACCTGAATTTCTCAGCTCGAAAAGCTGAAGAGAATTCCGGTCTTTTTTTTTAATCCAATCTAGAATTTTGATTCAATCCTGAAAGCCTCGGGTTAATGGAGGCTATCAAAGATGAACATTCGAAAGGAGAGATTGCTGATGGAACCGGGCTATAAGGATAGAAGTGTTGAAGTGGAGCATAGGGAGGTACAACGGAAATCGGATTCCAGCGTTGTCGCATCTACCTTTATTAAATATGCTGCTTACATTATAATATTTTTTGGTTTTCTGTTCTTTTTGGTTAAATATGTATTTCCTAAGTTTTAATAAGAATTGATTCTTAAGGCGGAGTTTTATTGTTTCTCTGCGATGATCTTTTTTATTACTGCTATAGTTTCTGGTGCAGCATTCTCCAGCATAAACTCAATTGCAGCGAACTGCCGCATAACGTACCTGTGCTCAAGCTTCTCTAAAGGGTTGAAAAAGCCTTTCGGATAATCGATAATCTCCAGATCCCGCTCCGTGACCTGTCCTATGTATTCAAAGGCGTATTCGAATGTACCTTCTGAAATATATAAATCGACGACTTCTTCAATTTGCTTGCGATCAATATGATCCACGACAGTTAGATAATTAGGTGCACTCCAGTAGGCCCCATTTAGACAAGCACCACTTTGGATGTAGTCTTGTCGGATCGCTTCGATGTTCTTGAAGGTGTAGAAATCCGATGCCCAGCGGGAGCGGTCAGGGAATGTGACTATGACATAGAGATTATAATTGTCTTCTTCCTCAGTCCCACTTTCCGGAGACAGCTGTATATGTCTTGTTCTACTGATCATGATTATAAGTCCCCTTTCTTAACAAAAACGGATACCGTCTTCTTAAAAGACGATATCCGCTGCTTTAAAGATGTCCTAGATCTTAATCATCCGAGGCTATAACTTCATCTCATTACTCGATTCCGCAGAATTACGATAAAAGAACCAGCACTCATTCAGCAGCTTGATCTGACGGCGGTCTTTTTTGTAATAGGCTTTCATTAGCTGATGGCAGAGCCACTGTGGCAAGCGAATCCCTCCTCTAACAACTTACGTAAGTTAGAATATGGAGAAATAAGCCTAAAGGTGCGGATTACAGTAGGCTTTCTGCTTCCTCTTCGTACCACTGCTCCAATTGAGCCTGTAGCGCTCGGATCTCAGTAAGCAGGGAGATCAGTGGGTAGTTCTTCTGCTCTTGAACAGAGGCGAAGGCCTGCTCCAATCTATTGATATAATCCAGACCGGACTCCAGGGAGTAATCCTCACGTAACAGATCCAGCGAGTCACATTCGGCGATGGCTAAGGGCAGATCCGGAACATTATCGGCTGTCAGCTTGTCGATTTCTTTGTTCAGGCGTAAATTGAGCGCACTTAGTTGGTACGCATATTCCTCAGGCATTTCCACGAATTGTAATTCTTGATTTTGCTGCAAAATTACATACCGCATTTTCGGCATTGTTCATTCTCCCTCCGTACTTGTCTTCCTTCTTGACAGTTTAGCCTATGCACAAGTTACAATTCAAGTAGAGATCTTATTTCCCGTGGAAAGGACTTGTGATAGAACGCTATGGAAACTATGAGCAACGAAGAGCTGCAGCTGTGGATTGAGCAGGTATCACGGGACAGCTTTGGCGTGCCGTTTAGACACAAGGCGAGCTTTAACAGCCGGTTGTCCTCAACGGGCGGCCGATATTTTACCAAAAGCCATAATATAGAGATTAATCCCCATCAGCTTGCCATGTTTGGCAGAGAAGAGACGGAGCGGATTATCAAGCATGAGCTCTGCCATTATCATTTGCATTTGGCTAAGCGAGGGTATATGCATCGTGACGCTGATTTCAAAAGCCTGCTGGCGCAAGTCGGCGGAAGCCGCTACTGTCAGACACTGCCGGGTGCAAAAGCTCGGAAGTCGCTGCCCTATCGATATAAGCTTGTATGCAGTGCCTGTGCCATGGAGTATCCGCGTAAGCGAAAAGTAGACCCTAAGCGTTATCGCTGCGGTAAATGTTCGGGCAAGTTGAAGTTATTTATTTTATAACCAAACCTAATAATCCGACAAAAGAAACAGCTTGCTGAGGCGAAATGATGCATCCTTCTAAATCTTTGATATCCACGATCAAGCCACTGAACTCGCAGTCACTAAGATCGATCCCATTAAGCTTTGATCCTGACAATGTGGCTTGATCCATATTACACTCGCTGAAGCTGATTTTTTGGAAACTTGACTGATAGTAGTCGGAACTCATTAATGAACTGCTCTCAAAAGCAACCTGCTTCAGATTAGCGAATCGAAACGTAGCAAAATCCCCGATACAATCTACTACACGAACATTTTGGAATCTGCCTCTTGTAAAGTCTGTGCCAATAAGCTTGCAGTTTCTAAATTCAGTTCGATGAATAATGCCATTCGTAAAATCCACATTAGATAGATCACAGCGATCAAAAATCACGTCCATAAGCTCGATCCCAGTTAGGGAGCACTCCGTAATCGTTACATTTTTAAAAATCACGCGATCAAAGCTGACCTTATTAGCCTCTTGATTATCAATAACCGTATCGCTGATGCTGCAACAGCTGAATTCGTCCTTGGTTTGCAGCGAATATATTTGCTCAGGAAGAAGAGAGTCTGGATCTGCTATTTTTGGCGAATCAATTTTGAAATTCATATGTACCTCCGTTTGTTTACTCTTTGCGGGTAGCTAAAACTAACTATCATCGCGTTAAACCGATTTGTCAATCTTCATGAAGGTTGTAGGGATTGGATATCCGTACAAATACACCTTTTTCTGGATAAAATCGCACATCGTTTTGTAAGCGTTCCCAAACTAATATGAAAAGGAAGTCCATATTAATTAGAGGGGGCACATGTATGAAACGAATCAGGTCCGCAATGGCGGGTCTGCTCGCGCTGCTGCTGATTTTTTCAAGCTTGCCTGTAATGGGAACCGGTAAAGGTTCCGTAGGAGCAGAAGGGGTTGGAGGAACAGGCGCTGAGCAAATTCCATCAGGTACGGTACTCATCAAGAATAAGTGGAAAAACAACTTTTTATATGAGACATCCGCAGGAATCGTGCGTTATGGCATGACCAATCCAGCCGATACTTCAGCGCATTGGACGGTTGAGACGGTGAATGGGCTGTCACGAATCAAGAATGTGAAGACAGGCCATTACATTACAATGGATGGTAACAACGGCAAAGAGGATTCACTTAAGGCGGCAGAACGCCAAGGTTCAGGAAGTGTTGCGGATCAGTGGCTGATCGATACTTCCAATCGCAATGGATACATGATCATCCGAAGTGCGACTGTGCCAGAGGGGAAGTTGGTTATCCACGAGGAGAATCAGCTTGGTTATGCGCAAGTAAGCTCGGATATCAATGTTACGTTTGAGAGTCCGCAGTGGGCTTTTATAGATCCAAATGCAGCACCTGTACGGCTAGAGAGCCGTCTCCGCCCCGGTCAGGTAATGTATGAAAGTGAAGGGAACGTTCTTTACGGTAAACAGCCTGTCAGCAATGAAGCAGCACAGTGGTATCTTGAATCAGGGACGGATGACGGAACAGTAATGATTCGCAACCGTGCGACAGGTCATTATATTAAGCAAAATGAAGTGACCTGGGCTGGGGTTTTTTCGCAGGAAGTCGATATGGATCACGTGAAGCTAAGTGAGTGGACCCAAGAGCATGCACCAGGCCCTGATGGAACGGGCTTCATTACCCTTCGTAACAGTGGTTTAACTGATGAGGGGAGTCCATTATGGCTAAATCCGCAATTCAGCGATGACAATAATGTGCGATCTAACAGCTGGCCGGGTTCAGCCTCTAATCCAAGTGCACAGTGGAGAATCGTGCCTATTTCCGAATTACAGCCTGTACGACTGGCAACTTATACGGATGCACAAGTGGCTACAGATTTTTTATATGAATCCGTAAACGGCGAGCTTAAGCATGGAATTATTGCGCCAGATGCCGCCAACACCTCTGACTATCTATGGTATATAGAGGATTATGACGGCAATAAGCGTATCCGTAATGCGGCAACCGATCATTATGTTTCTTATAGTGAAGGTACTGCCAAGGCCTTGCAGATTAGCGGAAGTCAGCCGTCGGATCAATGGATTTTTAATGATTCCGATGATTATGATGATTACCAGACGCTTCAGAATCTCGAAAGCACAGGCATTTATTTGTCTACATTGGGTGGAGAACAGGCTGGTGCGATTGGGGATGCGACTTCTTTGAGCGCTCAGTGGGAGCTTTTAGATCCTAACACACCGACTGACGGCACAATGCCATATTACCGGATTCAGAATGGCTGGAAGTCATTTTATTGGTATGAGAGTGTTGATGGTCTTTTAAAATATGGAAATATGCAAAAGGACGGCTCCGATCAATGGCTCGTGGAGAAATATAACGGCCGCAAGCTGTTCAAAAACAAGAAAACGGGCCATTACATGAACACGATGAACATGCCAAATGGCCACCTTCAGGTCACAGAGCTTCCAGACAGAAATCATGTGGAACGAGAATACATCTGGACAGGCAAAAATGTTGGGAACAACACCTACGTAATCAGTAGCGTTCTAGACAAGGAACCTAATAAAATCCCAGAGAAGTATATTTCACTTCAGAACCTCACTAAATATGCTGAGTACGGAGTGATCAATCCAGGTTGGGGCAGTCCGCAGTGGAGATTTGTACCGGTTACCGAGAAAAAACAAGACTTGTTCCGTTTTCAGCTAGATGCTGTAAATGGAGAGGATCAATATCTTAAGGACGGTCCTTTGCTGACTTCTCCAGCTGCACTAGAGGAATTGCCAGAATCCAAGACGGTTACTGAAGCTGTCTATGCTGACCAGGACTCTGCTCACTCTAACCAAAATCTTGCACCTCTAGCAGCTGCCAACGAGGATGTAACAGTAGGCCAGGCTACTTATGGTCCACTTGATTTGAATGACGATTCC
This sequence comes from Paenibacillus sp. FSL H7-0735, assembly GCF_038008505.1. Classification (NCBI taxonomy): domain Bacteria; kingdom Bacillati; phylum Bacillota; class Bacilli; order Caryophanales; family Paenibacillaceae; genus Paenibacillus; species Paenibacillus sp. FSL H7-0735. The sequence continues at coordinate 1,444,362 of NZ_JBBOZH010000001.1, forward strand.
TTTGTCTGGCAGTTGCAAGAAATAGCCGGCAGCAATGGATCGGTGAAGATAAAAAATAAAGGCACTGGACGTTATCTCTCCCTTGAGCATATAGGTGGGGGTGTAGATGAGATTGATCCTAATGTTAGCGTTCAAACTTTGCAAACAGTGTACGATGTATGGGCCAGCATTAAGTGGAAGGTTGATATGCAGGCGTCCGGTGTGACTACCATTATGAGCTCATGGGCTGGTCACTATATCTATGGTGCGTCGGATGATAACGGCAACCCAACTCTCCGAATCAGTAAAGCTGCAGATACAGCGGAAAAAAGCAGTGCGCATTTTACTGCTGAAGCGGTTGAAGCGATTGCTCCGCCACTGCCTGATTACCCTGTAAGATTCAAGAATGCAAGCAGTGGGGAGTATTTATACGAAAATGAGCATGGGGTTGTTCTGTACGGACAGCCGTCAGCAGACAATGGATTTTCGCACTGGAATGTAACTGTGCAGGAGGGTAAACAGACGATCACCAACCGGGCAACAGGTCATTTTTTAACGCTGAATGGTGATTATTCATATTTGGAGAGCAGTAGTACAGAACCTGCTGTAGACGGAGCCTCTGCCTGGGAAGTAAGCTTGGCTTCCGATTATACACATTACACCATTCGTAGTCTCTTTGGAGAATACGACGATGAATTAATAAACATTGCCAATAAGACAGGATATGCTGAACGTGCGCTTTTGCTAGAGAGTGAGGGTACGGCACTATGGACACTTGACGCGGCTCCACAGGAGTTTACTACTCCATCTGGAGAACTGCGCAATAACAATACAACAACTCCAGTTCAAAATGATACCAACATCATAACCATTGTACCGAAAGGCATGGCTGGTAAAGTATTGGCCGAAAAAGAGGGGGCTGTCCTATATGCAGATGCTTCCGATATGGCGGCTCAATCCCAATGGCTGGTTCAGGAGATAAACGGACGCAAACGGATTATGAATGTTCAGACACAACATTATCTTTCGCTCAATGAATCGGGCCAAGTGGTCTTGTTAGCTGCTGGAGATACAGAAAGATCCCAATGGAAGCTGGAAGAGAAGTTAGGTTATACTCTTCTGCTAAATGCGAATGGAACAGGTCTTCTTACTCACAGCGCATCGGCTGTTCAGCTTGGTTCTGCTGCAAATGGAACTGATAGTGAGCTCTGGAGCTTCTTACCTATCCCTACTGATGTAATTTATGCAGGAGGAGAAGCATTCAAAGGGGATCGTGTTATACGGTTTGCAGTCAACGCCCAGCAGGCCGGGGAATATGACGCTGTTATTCGATACAAAAATACCGCTGCTGCTGCAACGGATCTGGCGCTAGAGGTGAATGGTTTAAACGAAGGGGGCAAGGTTAGTCTTGGCAAGTCTGCCTCTTGGAAGAATGCACAGGTAATACTGCAGCTTCGTGCAGGCATCAACACGGTTTCTCTAAGTAGTGACAACGTGGATTGGAGTAAAGTAACCCTTGATAGCCTGACCGTAAAAAAAAGCGTTAACAAAACATACCGTGGAGCAACGGTTCCATATATCAGCTATGAAGCTGAGGATGCGGCAACAAACGGAACGCTGATTGGCTCGTCGCGGAAATATCTCAGCATGGCTTCCGAGGCTTCTGGACGACAAGCGGTGGCCTTGAAGAATACGGGAGATTATCTAGAGTTCAAGCTTGCGAAGTCGGCTAACTCCATTGTTCTTCGATATTCCATTCCTGATAGTCCAGATGGGGCTGGTGCGGAAGAAACCCTGACTCTATATGTGGATGGAGTTAAGAAGCAGCTTAAGCTGACATCCAAATATGCTTGGGAATATGGCAGCTACCCATGGTCAAATGATCCTCGCCAAGGCAGTGGACACCGCTTCTTTGACGAAATCCATGCTCTGATCGGCGATACTCCTGCCGGAGCAACTATTCGCTTAGAGAAGGGAACAGGAGATAAGGCAGCTTCTTACGTCATTGACCTGGTGGATATGGAGCAGGTTGCCCCTGAGTTGGCTCGCCCGGACGAATTTATTTCCGTAACGGATTTTGGAGCGGCAGCAAATGATGAGGGAGATGATACCGCAGCCTTCAAGGCAGCTCTTGCCGAAGCGAATGCGACAGGTAAAGGAGTGTGGTTCCCGGCGGGTACCTTTAATGTCGGTGAGGGTCTGCTGGATCTGGATACCGCTGAAATACGTGGTGCCGGCATGTGGTATACGGTTCTGAATGGAGCTAAGTTTTATGGTCACGGCGGTAAGGTTGGTGTTTACGATCTGATGATTGAAGGCGGCATTAACGAACGGGATGATGAAGCGATCACCAACGCTTTCCATGGTGCTTTTGGCCAAGGTTCGATTATACAGAACGTTTGGATAGAACATACCAAAGCAGGCTTGTGGTTAACTCAGCCGATGGGTGAAAAGGCGCGTACGAATGGTCTGTACATGGCAGGTCTGCGGATCCGCAATCTTATGGCAGACGGGATTAACTTTGCCGTAGGGACTGGCAACAGCATGATGGAACAAAGTGACATCCGCTATCCAGGGGATGATGGAATTGCAATGTGGTCGTTTACAGACGGCAAGTTGACGGATATGAATGGTACGGAACGTACACCGAGCTATAATAACACGGCACGTTTTAATACGGTATCCTTGCCTTGGTTAGCGGATAACATTGTAGTCTTTGGGGGGAAAGATAACAAAGTCCAGGACAACGTGGTAAAAGACACTGTGACTAATGGAGCCGGGATTGCAGTGTCTACCCGTTTCACCGCCGAGCCCTTCCAAGGAACAACGATTGTGGAGCGAAATACCTTGCTTAGAACTGGCAGTTATGATTCCGGTTACGGCGTGAATCTGGGTGCGTTATGGCTTTATGCTGGTGAGAGTGATCTGAAAGGAAGAGTACTCATTCGCAACAATACGGCACTGGACAGCACTTATTCGGGGTTGATTGCTCAAGGTGATCTAGAGGGAGATACTCTCACTTCCATTGATGGAGTTGTGCTGACGAATAATGTATTTGATGGCGCAGGTACAAGCGGTATAGAAGTTACGAAAAATCTGAAAGGGAGTCTGCTGGTCGACAACATGATTATTCGTGGCGAACGGATGAACCTTCTGACCAATGCCTCTCCTGACCTAAGCATTAAAGAACAAAATCAAGGAATAGCCACAGCCATTAAACCGTTCTCTATCAAACTAGCAGATGGACAGAGCGGGCCTGTGGTATTAGAGCAGGGTAAGTCAGCTACGCTTAAGGTACTAGATAAAGAAGGCAGAGATATTACCGCACAAGCTACTCTAAATATTATGAGCAGTGAGGTTGCTACATTTACCAACGACAGTCTTAATGGAATTAAAGCGGGAATCACAGACTTCACGGTAACTGTGGGCAACGAGAAGAGGGTATATACAATTGAGGTGCTATCACCTGGCGGGACAGATCCTGTAGACCCGATCGATCCTGTGGATCCAACAAGTACTCCTAGCCCGACGAGTACTCCTAGTCCAACGAATACTCCAGAACCAACAAGTACTCCTGGTCCAACAGACCCTACAGGGTCAGTGAACCCTGTTCAAACCGGCACACCGACCGCTACACCAGCACCTACACCAGCAGCTAATCATGATGCGCAGCTAAAAGCTAAGGCGACTGCAGGGCAGGCTGTTATCGAGATTTCAGCTAATGGAGACGGCACAGCCCGGTTTAGTGCAGATGCTTTACGTAAGGCGGCGGCACTTAGCCCCAAAGCTGTGCTTGTTATTGAAAGTGGAGGTATGAGCTACCGCTTCCCGTTAGAGCTTGTGGAGAGTGTGCTCAAATCCGCACAAATGCCGGCAGGCACACTGGAGTTTAATTTAAATTCGCTAAGCGGAAAAGGATTAGAACAACTGCTTGCCAAGGCTAAGCAGCAAGGCTTTACTGTGCAAGGAACACCGGCTATTGTCACTCTAAAGGTAACGGATGGCAAAACCTCTGTAGCAGCAAGTGGGTTCGGCACCACTTATGTAGATCGTACATTTATGCTTAAGGAGGCATGGGATGCGAAGACAGGTGTAGTCCTTATTTACGATGAACAGACGGGTTCCTTCCGTTATGTACCTGCATTGTTTGAGCTCGTTAATGGGATGACCAAGGTTACTGTTAAGAGCAGTATTGCGAGCGGTGTATTTTTCGCTGCGCTGCACCCTGTGACTTTTGGGGATATTGCTACACATTGGGCGAAAAATGAGATTGAGGGACTTGCTAGCCGACTGATCTTGACCGGACAATCCACAGATACCTTTGCACCTCAGAAATCTGTCAGTCGTGCCGAGTTCGCAGCTATGTTGATTCGATCGTTGGGTCTTGTAGCTGCGAACACGACGAAGACCTTCAGTGATGTGTCCGATTTGTCGTGGTATGCAGCGGATGCCAGAGCTGCTGCAGCCTTAGGATTGGTTCAAGGCTATGAGGATGGAACCTTCCGTCCGAACGCCCTTATTACACGGGAGCAAATGGCTGTTATGGCAGCCAGAGCAATGAAGCTGCTCAACCTAGAAGCTGAGGGATCTGGAGCAAACGTTGCTGCAGATGTTTTCACAGACGCTTCAACTATTTCCTCGTGGGCTAAAGAAGCAGTGTCTGACCTGGCTGCAAAAGGCATTATGAAAGGTCAATCATCAGGCAGCTTTGCACCTAGCAGTGATACTAGCCGTGCAGAAGCCGCTGTAATTCTTGTCCGGCTGCTTAGAGCAGCTAAATTATTGAATTAGCTACCGTGGTAGAAGCTACAATATGGCATAAGTAAAAAGACAGCAGAGCAGCGATCTCCTCCGGTTATTGGAGAATCGCTGCTCTGCGTTTTAACGTTGGCTGGCCTGCTATAAAAGCTTATGGGCAAGCAAAAGCTCATTGACTTTGAGTAACCCATTCACTTGCACCAACACCAACACCAACATCGCCGAGCTATCATTGGCTGAGGCTTACGGACCCCAATGACGCTATTGGCAAGTTTTTAGCCTTTTGGGCAGGGTTTCGGACTCAAGTGACGCTATTCGTTCGAAAGAGGCTCATATTTGGTGTTTTTCGTGCCAATAGAGGCAATGGGGTCCGATAGTATGCCAAATATGCGATTATGCTGAGTATAAGGTCAACTGGGTCCGATAGTAGCTTCATATCCGATTCCGATGCAGCCTTACTTCAGTTTTCCCATTGATAGATTGACTCTGTAATTTCCGAACTTCAGCAGTTCGTCGAGAAAGCTATTCAACTCCTCTTGGTTTCCGGTACGAACACGTATCCAGTAGCAGCCTTCTCCGCTGACCCTATGTATTTCTTTTACACTATCATGCTGCTTTGCGAATGTCTGAAAGGCTGGGTGGACGGTATTCGAACCCAAAAAAACAGTAATAAAGGCATGAATAGTCTCCCCAACCTTATCCGGATTCCAGCGGACCGTGTAGCCTTCAATCACTCCGGTGTCCTGCATTTTGCGAATACGTGCACCCACAGCCTGACCGGTCATATGCACTTGCTGCCCAATATCTCTGTGACTGATCGTGGAATCTTTAATTAGAAGCTGCAGGATGCGAAAATCCACATCATCTATAAAATAAGAGCTCATTATTATCTAAAATCCTTTCTGCGTGAAAGTAGAACGGACCAATCTCTTTCCAATCTCAATGTATTCTGTTTCAAGGTCTAACTATAATTAATTGTAGCAGAAGATATCTGAAAGAAAGAAGGGCTTCCGATGAAAATACAGCATATCCGCAACGCGACCCTATGGCTAAAGTATGGTGGCAGTACATTTTTAATTGATCCTATGTTGAGTGAACAGGGTGCTAATCCACCTATTTTTAATACTGAAAATGATCGCCGCAATCCGCTCGTTCCTTTGCCGGGAGCCGTAGAACAATGGCTGAGTCCTAATGCAATTCTTGTCACACATCTTCATCAGGATCATTGGGATGCCGCTGCCATTTCTTTGTTGCCGCATGATCTACCACTATTATGTCAGGAAGGAGATGGAGATAAATTAGCGAAGCAGGGGTTTGAGCATACCACGGAAATTAGCGATTCACTGACGTTTAATGGAATAACTATAACACGTACGGATGGACGGCATGGCACTGGAGTGACTGGTAAACTTATGGGTAAGGTATCCGGGTTTGTGTTTCAGGCGGAAGGCGAACCTGTTCTATATGTGGCTGGAGATACGATTTGGTGTGATAAGGTGAAAATGGCATTGGACGTTTTTAAACCTGAGGTGACAGTTGTGAATGCTGGTGGTGCGCAGTTTTTAAGCGGATGCCATATTACAATGAATGAGCACGATGTCGTAGACCTATGTGAATATGCTCCTTCTACTAAAGTGATTGCTGTGCACATGGACGCCATTAACCATTGTTTGGTTACCCGAGATAAGCTAAAAGCTCATTTAGAGAAGGAATCGTTGGGGGATCGGGTACAGCTTCCGCAGGATGGAGAATGGTGTAATCTATAGACGGAGAGGGATGGAAATCTCTTTGAAAAATCTAGAAGCGGCCGAATCATAGCATAAATTTGAAAACGATCACAAAAATTATTTTGCCCGCTTGACTAGACCTTGAAATCATGATAAATTAATTCATGTTCACTTGTAATGTTCCCTGATAGCTCAGTTGGTAGAGCACTCGACTGTTAATCGAGTTGTCACAGGTTCGAGTCCTGTTCGGGGAGCCATTTTCATGGAGAGATACCCAAGTGGCTATAAGGGGACCCTCTGCTAAGGGGTTAGACTGCGTAAGCGGTGCGTGGGTTCGAATCCCACTCTCTCCGTTCTGAATTACATAAGAAGAGCTTCCATTCTGGGAGCTCTTTTTTTGTTGTGTGAATTTATTTTTCGGTTGCTATATGCGATTCTGAGAAACGGTGAATTCAATATTTTGGAAGGGGAATGGTGTGGAGGGATCGAATGTTTATTTGATAAGTGTGAAGAGTTTAAAGGAGGAGCATGAAAACTATAAATCAAATACAAACAAAACCGTCAAGCCGATATGATAGTTTTGATCCGGATCAAGAGGGAAATAAAAATACTATTTTTGCCGACGTAATAATTGATGGTAGATCTCTTTACCAAATGTTAAAAAAATATGATAGGGTTCCTTCCCTCGGGTGGGGTAGTGAAGAGCATCAAAGGAAAATGATTAACTATTTTTTGTTAAACGAAATGCATGAATATTTGTACTGCAGGTACCCAATATTAGTCTGTCCCTGGTGTGGTGATGAAGAATGTGGCTTTATATCAGTGTTTATTGAGAGAGAAGGGGATCTTATTATATGGAGAGATTTCAAATTAGAATCCGGTAATAAGGCTATTGATATAGGCCCTTTTTGCTTTAAATGGGATGAATACGAAAAAGTTATTAGAGAGACATTTGGAACTGCGGGGATTCAATAAAGTAAACCTGAAAACCCACGGAAGAGATGTGCTCAAATAATTTATATGGGAAAGATCTATGAGTAAATCCAATTACTACATGATCAAAGGAGTGGAATCAACATGGAACTGTTTAAGCAAATCCCCTTGTACAGATTTTTGGCATTATGCAATGAAAGTGGTATGGAAAAAAACATATTAGACTGCGGAGCGGGAGGGGATTCACCTCCACTAAGTTTGTTTGCGAACTATGGATACAGTACAAACGGAATTGAGATGAATGACGAACAAATTAAAAGAGCTAATCAGTTCGCAACTGAAAGGGGACAGATTCTAAATATACAACAAGGCGACATGAGACAGTTGGCGCTAAGTGATGAGTCAATGAGTTTTGTGTATTCGTATAACTCTATTTTTCATATGAGAAAACAAGATGTAAAAAAAGCGATAAATGAAATGAAACGAGTTCTAAAACCTAATGGATTATTATTTGTAAATTTTTTAACCCTAAAGGATTTTAGAGTCGGCGATGGAGTTGATTTGGGGGATAATCAGTTTGAACAAATGGAAGATGATGAATTCGTAATACACTCTTATTATGATTATCATGAGGCGGATTCTATGTTTGATGATTTGCAGTTAATATACAAAGAAGATCGAGTACTGGAAAGAAAGTTTGAAGGTGAATGGATACGACAAGGATTTATCGATTACATATATAAAAAATAGCTGGATGCTGAAGAACATATTAGTAGCTCCGAAAAAGCTAGATATCTGCGAACAATACGTTCACGCTGTGGACCACGAGGTGTTGGTTCGATAGAAGGTAAAGGTTTGAAGAAGAGTTAGCCAGGTGGACAACCCCACGAGTCTAATGCTAACGACTGTTTCCTAGGGTGATTTAAGCCGCTTGAATGTCAATCAGCACTTGATACTTGTTCGCAACCAATATACTTCGGGGGGGATTTCAGATGGATGTAATTATAAATAACTCAATGATTCAGTTGATTCAAGGAGATATAACTAAATTAGATGTTGATGCTATCGTCAATGCAGCAAACACAAGCTTGATGGGTGGAGGCGGAGTAGATGGAGCTATCCATAGAGCTGGTGGAAAAGCGATATTAGAGGATTGCATGAAAATTCGTAACCAAAGGGGAGGTTGTGAGGTTGGAGAAGCGGTAATAACAACAGGAGGAAATCTGAAATGTAAATTTGTTATTCATACCGTTGGTCCTGTTTGGAATAGTGGAAAGAATAACGAAGAAGAGAAGTTAAGGAATTGCTATAAAAATTTATTAATATTAGCTGAATCTAATGAAGTAACAAGTATTGCGATACCTAATATAAGTACAGGAATATATAATTTTCCAAAAGATCTTGCTTGTAGCATAGCTATAGATGAAGTTTCAAAATATATTATAAATAATAAGTCGGAAATAAATAAGATTGTTTTTATATGTTTCGATGAAGCGAACTATGAACTATATAGGAATGAATTAAAGAGATTTTGTTAGAATTTTGGTGTTTATCAAAAAAGGAGATGTGCCAATGAATAACAGATCAGATTTGCTAAATCAGTTTAAGGAATGGAATGGATTTGTTCTAGAAATTATTGATTTAGATTGGAAAACACCCATCGCTGAAGGAAAATGGACCATTCATGATGTTGTTAGTCATATTTTATTATGGGATAAATACTTCTATGAATCGACGATAGAACCGATAGCATGTGATAAAGCGATAACACTTCAACTTATTGATTTCGATCAATTCAATAATGATGCTGTTACATATGGTCAAACAAAAACCAAAGACGAATTAATAGAATTGACTGTGAAGTATCGTAACTTAATATTAGATTGTATAAGTAGTCTTGAAGAGGGGAAATACTCAGACAAATATGTGGACGGAAGGTTTTCCTTTGAGTCCTATTTAAAGGATTTTATATCGCATGACCTACATCATATGATGCAGATTAAAGAATTAAAAAAGATAATGATGAGTAATTGACTCGGGACGGAAGTGCAAATAATGGAACTGACCACCATAATTAGCTTTCTCTCACTCGATTATTGTGTGGGACTGAGCTTTTTTTTGCGCAAAAATAGAGAAACAACTTGACCAGTAACTCATAATAAACTCGAAAAACACATATCCAAAGAGACAAATGTTATATTATTTATCATTAAATGCAATCTGTAGGTAAAATCAAAGACTCCCCCTCTGAAAATCAAACTTTAAAAATCTCCATAATTCTCCTGTTTTCTTCTCTTTACCCACTTCCTATCTTTATACATCCCAAAGGATTAACTCAAAATGTTATGTAATATAACATAAAATATTGAATATTATAGTAAAAACCACAAATATTACTGACGCATGTATAGTACTGTGTTAATATAAGTGACATAAAACAATGAAAATGAATGTAAGCTAAAGAAAGGTGTTTTTAAAAATAAATATGGGGATTGGGGGACGGCGATGGAGTATTTCATTCAACAGTTAATTAACGGGATTTCTGTAGGGAGCATCTATGCTCTGATCGCACTTGGGTACACCATGGTTTACGGGATTATTAAATTGATCAATTTCGCCCATGGGGATGTGTTTATGGTTGGGTCGTTTATTGGATTGTTCAGTGCCAGGTACTTGGCTTCAGCAGGGCTTCCTCCGATACTGGTCTTACTTATCTCATTGGTGATCTCTATGACAATCAGTGCGTTGCTGGGGATGTCAATCGAACGGCTAGCATACAAACCTCTACGAAAAGCTTCGCGAATCGCTGTGTTGATTACTGCAATTGGCGTTTCTTTTTTACTGGAATACAGCGGAGTGTTTGTGCTTGGTCCTCAGGCTAAAGGATTTCCGGAGATTCTTAATAAGCAGCAATACAACTTGTTTGGTTCCTCGATTCAGGTGGACTCCAATCAAATCATGATCTTGGGGACGACGGTTATTTTGATGATCATCCTTCAGTATATTGTGCACCGAACAAAGATTGGTAAAGCGATGCGGGCCGTTTCCTTTGATATGGAAGCAGCACGGTTGATGGGGATTAATGTAGATCGGACCATTTCAGCCACCTTCGCGATAGGATCTGCACTTGCGGCAGCAGCAGGCGTTATTTTCGGAATGACTTACAATTCAGTGGATCCGATGATGGGGGTACTTCCGGGGCTTAAAGCTTTTGTGGCTGCGGTTTTAGGTGGCATTGGCAGTATTCCTGGTGCTCTGGTAGGGGGACTTCTGCTGGGCACAGTCGAGACAGAGGTTTCTTCTCTGGGATACTCTTCGTGGCGTGATGGTGTGGCATTTGCTGTACTCATCCTAATCCTTATCTTTAAACCATCCGGGCTATTTGGTAAAAATGTCCGCGAGAAAGTGTAGGGTGATGCCGTATGAAGAAGATAAACAAGTCATTTTGGATAGGCATTGTCTTTTCTATCATGCTATATATCGTCATTCAAGTTCTTCTAACAACGGGAATATTTGATGATGTCATGGAGTCTACGCTAATTCTAATTTGTATAAATGTCATGCTGGCGGTGTCTTTGAATCTGATTAATGGGATAACGGGACAATTCTCAATCGGGCATGCTGGATTTATGTCCATTGGTGCTTATGTTTCTTCCATTTTAACTTTGAACTTTGATATGCCATTCGTGCTGGCGCTAGTGATCTCTGGACTGGTTGCTGCATTTTTCGGTGTGCTTATCGGGATTCCGACCTTGCGGCTGAATGGAGACTATCTGGCGATTGCTACGCTGGGATTTGGTGAGATTATCCGGATTGTCCTGCTCAATACAGAATATGTGGGCGGAGCTTCAGGCCTAAGCGGCATCCCTAATCAAACGACTTGGACGATTATGTTTCTATTCACATTGGTCACGATTGTTGTGATCAATAACTTTATACGTTCCACTCACGGCCGGGCTTGTATAGCGATTCGTGAGAATGAAATTGCTGCTGAAGCGATGGGGATTAATACAACTTTGTACAAAGTCATTGCTTTTTCACTTGGAGCATTATTTGCGGGGATAGCTGGTGGTCTCTCTGCTCATAAGTTCTACGTCATCAATCCTGGAAGCTTTAATTTTCTAAAATCATTCGAAATTCTAGTCATGGTTGTGTTAGGTGGACTAGGAAGTACAAGCGGGGCCATCGTGGGTGCGATTGTACTGACGGTGCTCTTCACGGTGCTTCAGGAATATCCGGAGCTGCGGATGATTATTTACTCGGCGATTCTAATTCTGATGATGATTTTTCGGCCTAAGGGGCTGCTTGGCAGCACGGGTTTTTCTTTCTTGAAATGGTCTAAAAAGGAGGTCAAACCAAGTGACAGCATCAACAGTGGAAGTGCTTCTTGATGTTCAACAAGCAAGTCGTGCATTTGGCGGGCTTAAGGCGCTTAACGAGGTATCCCTCCATATTAATAAAGGCGAGTTGATTGGGCTCATCGGACCTAATGGCGCAGGAAAAACAACCCTTTTTAACTTGCTGACAGGTGTATACCCGCCTTCCAGTGGCGATATTATCCTCAGTAATCAGGCAGTAGGCGGGATGAAGCCTTATCGGATTAACCGAAAAGGGGCAGCACGGACATTTCAGAATATCCGTCTATTTACTTCTATGACGGTGCTGGATAACGTTAAGATCGCATTTCACCAGCATGCCAGACATTCGATGTTCACTTCCATGCTCCGCCTGCCTAAGCATTTTGCAGAAGAAAACGAAATTACGCAAAAGGCTATGGATATTCTCAAAATATTTAATCTTGCCGATCAATGTGATGAATGTGCCGGGAATCTTAGCTACGGAAATCAAAGGCGTTTGGAAATTGCGCGCGCGCTTGCAGCAGGACCTAAGCTTTTGCTATTGGATGAACCAGCCGCAGGGATGAACCCGAATGAAACTCGGGATCTAATGAATCTTATTGCCTGGATCCGTGAAGAGTTTGAGCTGACGATCCTGCTTATCGAGCACGATATGTCCCTGGTTATGGGGGTGTGTGACCGGATTTATGTGCTGGATCGCGGAATGTTGATTGCTGAAGGTACGCCCGTTGAAATACGGAATCATCCCAAAGTCATAGAAGCCTATTTGGGACAGGAGGCGTAGTGGACCATGCTTAGCGTACAGGGGATCAATGTATATTATGGGGCTATTCATGCCTTGAAGGATTTAAGTATGGATGTAAAAGAAGGCGAGATTGTAACTCTAATCGGCGCAAATGGAGCAGGCAAGTCCACATTGCTTAAGACGCTTTCGGGACTGCTGAAACCCAAAACAGGCAGTATAGATTTCATGGATAAATCTATTACGAATCAGAGTGTTCAAGCCATCGTAAAACAGGGGCTTATTCATTGTCCGGAAGGCAGGCGTGTATTTGCTAATATGTCTGTGGAAGAAAATCTGGAGCTAGGAGCTTTTTTACAAGATTCGGGCAGCTTAGCTGCTGATTTTGCCAAGGTCTACTCCACCTTCCCGCGTCTTTTAGAAAGAAAAAAACAGCTTGCCGGCACATTATCCGGCGGGGAGCAGCAGATGCTTGCTATGGGGCGTGCGATGATGGGGCATCCCAAGCTTTTATTATTAGATGAACCCTCGATGGGGCTTGCTCCATTACTCGTTCAGGATATTTTTCGGATCATCCAGGAAGTAAATGCCTCTGGAACAACAGTGCTTCTTGTAGAACAAAATGCCCATCAGGCGCTTAAAATTGCTCATCGGGCTTACGTTCTTGAGACGGGCAGAGTGGTGCTTGAGGGAGATGCCAAGGAATTGGCAGATTCGGAAGAGATCAGAATGGCTTATCTGGGACATTAATTCATCGGCTAGTTCATAACAGCATCACAGAAAGAACCTATAAATTATTTATTTTGGGAGGCTGGAAGAGGATGAAGAAAATCGGGGCCATATTGCTGACTGCGTTACTGGCTGGTGGATTGCTGACAGGCTGTGGGAACAAGACAGACAACACTACTGCTGAAGGTGGGAATGCTGGTGGAGGGACCATCAAGATTGGAGCAGACCTTGAGCTTACAGGCGGCCAGGCTTCCTTCGGTGATTCTGCACTCAAAGGGGCAAAGCTGGCGGTAAAAGAAATTAATGACGCAGGTGGAATACTAGGCAAAAAACTTGAACTGATTGAAGCGGATAATGCCTCCAAGTCGGAAGAGGCGACACGCGCAGCGCAAAAGCTGATTACTACCCATAAAGTTGTAGCTATTATCGGTGCAACTACATCTACGAATACCCTCGGGATTGTTCCCGTTGCTCAAGAAAAAGGCATCCCGCTGGTTAGCTCCTCAGCCACCAATCCCAAAGTGACAGTTGATGAACGTACTGGAGATTTGAACGAATGGGTATTCCGGGCCTCTTTTATTGATCCTTTCCAAGGTGAAGTAATGGCTAACTTTGCTAAGGATACACTTAAAGCGAAGACGGCTGTTATTTATACGGATGCTTCAAGCGATTATTCCAAAGGGCTGCAGACCTTCTTTAAAGCAACGTTTACTAAGAACGGTGGCTCTATCTTAAGCGAAGAATCCTATCAACAAAAAGATTCTGATTTTAAAGCTGTATTAACACGTATTAAAGAAGCTAATCCCGATGTTATTTATCTTCCAGGCTATTATGAGGAGGTCGGCAAAATCGTAAAGCAAGCTCGCGAAATGGGGATCACCGTTCCGTTTATGGGCGGGGATGGCTGGGATTCACCTCAACTGGCTGAGATTGCCGGAGCGGATGCCCTAAACAATACGTTTATGTCCAATCACTATTCACCTGAAGATAGCTCGCCAGAAGTAAAATCGTTCGTAGATGCCTTCAAAGCTGCTAACGGTGATCTTGTTCCAGATGGGATGGCTGCGCTTGGATATGACGCCGTGAAACTAGTGGCAGACGCCATTACACGTGCGGATTCCACAGAACCTGAGAAGCTGAAGGATGCACTGGCGGGGACGAAGGATTTACAACTGGCCACGGGTAAAATCACTATGAATGAAACGCATGACCCGGTAAAAGCAGCTGTGGTGCTAAAGTTTGTAGATGGGGTACAAACCTTTGAGGCAAAAGTAAATCCATAAGCGTTGTGATTAGAGGCGCGTACCTTTATTGGTGCGCGGTTCTTTTAGTTTAAACTTTTTTTAAAAAAAGGCTTGTCAAAATTCTTATGGTTTGATATACTCATTTTTGTTGTGACAAGAAAATAACTTGTAAAGCATGGCCCGTTGGTCAAGGGGTTAAGACACCTCCCTTTCACGGAGGTAACATGGGTTCGAATCCCATACGGGTCATATTATGCGGTAGTGGTGGAATGGCAGACACGCTATCTTGAGGGGGTAGTGGGTGTATACCCGTGGAGGTTCGAGTCCTCTCTACCGCATACAAATAAAAAGTAAGAAACCCTTTGTTCGCAGAGGATTTCTTACTTTTTTTTATAAGATCAGAAGTGAAATTCAGTGGCCTCAGGTCATCTCTTAAAAGCCCCAGCATACTGGGGATAGAGCTGTCTTATGCAGTCTGGGCAGATATCATGGGTGAATTGCAAAGAAAGCTGATGCTTTAAGAAATGTTCAATGGTGATCCATTCATCCTTGGGATTACGAATACATTTACAGGAAGCACAGATTGGGATTAGCTCAAAAGATGATGGTAAGGTTGAACGGAGGTTTATGATCTCCGGATGAAGAGGTTCTTCTTTATAGGGGCCCACATCATATAGTGAAATTATAAAAGTGGCTTCTGGGTGCGGATCTGAGAGAAATGGATAGATCTCCAAACGGAAGATTCGTTTCCCTTTATTAGCGGTTTGTATGGAGAATTCGGAAGTATAAACCTGATGCTCTCTGCGGAGTATATATTTCACTGATTCATAAAGCTTGGCCCATTGATCGGGATCGATAATCACATCTTGCATGAGCTCTGAGTAATACGCACCAATCCATTTCTTATTAGTAGAAAGACCATATTCATGACTAAAGGCCTTCCACCTACTGTTGGTGAACTGGATAATCCCATGACTGTTGATCACCACCGCATTGTGCGGTAAAGCTTCAAGTGAATGGATAATGGAAGATGATAAGCATTTTGACAAAAGTCACCGCTCCCTCCTAGAGATCATTCAGGATGATAAGTTAACAAAGGGGGCCAGACGGTATTCTAACAGATACTTGTCACCTGAGTCGCCTCTTATCGTCACTCCAGCCATATGATATAATCGGATAATACATAACAATACTAATTATATACTTTTTTACGTTATTTTGCAATAGGAAATTACGTAAATAAGTAATTTATTTTTAGATGGAGGGCGATTCACCGATGCAGACCATATACGAACGTATAGAATACCTGATTAAGCAGAAAGGTTTGACCAAAAAATCATTCTGTGAGCAGTTAAATATCAGCACAGGTAATATGGGAGATTGGAAGCGGGGGAAGACTACTCCAGGAACACATAAGCTGATTGAGATCGGTGATTTTTTTCATGTTAGTCTGGACTGGCTTATTCTCGGCAAAGATACACCGGATACTGTACGAGAGAGCGGCGTAGACTATGATTTGAGTGATGTTCAGCTATCGGAAAGCCGAGTAGATGAATTACTTCCAGCAGAAAAGAATTTTATCAAGGAATATATAGCTTTTGCTGAATATCGTAAACAGAAAATGGTCGACGAAGAATCTTAAAATCTGCATCTTTACTTTTGAGAAAAGTACATTTATAATAATGAATGTTGACCTCAAACAAATTTATGTTCTATGTTTAACACACCGCGCGGTAGTGGTGGAATGGCAGACACGCTATCTTGAGGGGGTAGTGGGTGTATACCCGTGGAGGTTCGAGTCCTCTCTACCGCATACAGAATGAAGAAAGAGGCCTTGCGATGCAAGGCTTCTTTTTTTTGTACATTCCTCAATCACATAACCTACTTCTTTACAAGCGGCACGCATAGATTGGCTTCGAATCCTTCATCATCCGGACCGGACTTTTCCGTGTATTGGATGTAAAAGACTCCATCAGGGTTGAACTTATAACCGGAATCCGGCAGCCATTCATTATGTATATAATTCCAGGTGTGTTGAAAAGCCAACTGAGGGAAACCTTTTGCAGTAAATATAGCATAGGTAGACGCAGGAAGTTTCTTATGAACAAGGCCTTCAGGGATACAATCTAACTGCTCGACTTCAACACCAAGGAAAAAATCAGTATCCCATGCGGTATGCTCCCACAGTGTAGGCACGGATGTACGGTTCTGAAATAGACCGAGATAACAACCGCTGCTTTGAACTTTTGTGGGTATAGCATCAAATTTTGCATCAATATCCAGCTCGCCAAAAACATATTCCCAAAGATTCGCGTATGGCTCCCCGGATGAGTTTACATTTGCCCAGCCAATAACATTTAGTTCGGGTATATCAAGCAGTTGAACAGTCACCGATTATCCCTCCCAGAAAAAATATTCCAACAATATTATAAAATATTCCAAGAGATTAAAGGGTGCTGATATATAGCGATATTATGACGTTCTTTCAAGTTGAAAAGGATACTTTACCGCATAACAACAGGGGGGGGCTGTGTGATGTGGTGAGTATCCTTTTACTAAAGAATTATTTTAAAAGCTTGGAAATATCGGATTCGATCTGCTGTGGAGTGGTTTTAGGAGCAAACCGTTTTAGAACACGGCCATCTTGGTCAACTAGAAACTTCGTAAAGTTCCATTTCACGTTTTTTGAGCCTAAGACACCAGGGGCTTCCTTAGATAAGTATTTGAATAATGGATGTGCTTCATCACCTTTTACATCAATCTTCTCGAACATAGGAAAGGTTACCCCATAATTAATCTCGCAGTATTCCGCAATTTCATCACTTTCGCCAGGCTCTTGTCCAGCAAATTGATTGCTTGGAAATCCTAATACTTCGAACCCGCGGTCCTTAAACTTCTCGTACACTTCCTGAAGACCTTTATACTGGGGAGTAAATCCACATTTGCTGGCAGTATTCACAACCAGGAGTACTTTACCTTTGTACTTTGACAATGATTCCTCTTCACCCTTAAGAGTGTTGACCTCAAAATCATAAATACTCATGGATGACACCTCCATAGCTAATTTAAGTTTTTAACAATTTAATTGTACACTATTTATGGTCTGGAGCCAAATAAGAAAGTATTATGAATCATTCCTCATCTTCGTTTCAAATCATACCTGTTGTTTAAAGTATAAAGTATGAGCATGACCAATACAGCTTGATGAAGGAGAAGATGACTCATGAAAGCATTATACACAGCAACTACAACAGTCCATGGCGGTCGTGAAGGCTCCATTGAATCCTCGGATGGCGTGTTAAAGCATAATCTAAGCATGCCTAAAGAGCTTGGAGGACCGGGAGGTTCCGGTACCAATCCAGAGCAATTATTCTCGGCTGGTTATGGAGCGTGTTACGAGAGTGCACTAGCGAATATCGCGCGTAAAGAGGGCGTGAAACTCCATGACGTGGAGGTAACTTGTAATGTGTCCATTGGGAAGGATGACAGTGATGGAGGCTTTAGACTAGCTGTGAGAATGGATGTGAAGCTGCCAGGGATTGAGCATGACAAAGCAGAGGAACTGGCGAAGAAGGCTCACGAATTCTGTCCTTACTCCAAAGCAACCAGAGGTAATATCGAGGTTGAATTAAAGATTGTTGATTAAATGTATCTGTATATATTTTATGGAAATAATGGCTAAATAGAGACGTAAATCATAAAAGAGTAATAAATAGCTGCCGTGTTAGGCGTCTTTGGTTGACATCACCCTTAAAATTCTTTAATATGTCTAAGTATCTGAGAATGTGCCTGCGTGTGCAATTTACAACCAAAAATTTAAATAATGGGTGATGAAGATGTCTTACAGACCGAATATTACGAATGTGACCAAAGCCAGCAGCAACGATAAGGAAGGATTGTACGAGTTCATTATCAAGCTTGCTGATGGAACGGAGTGCCGCGCGTTTTATCATCGGTTTCCGGAATGGAAAATGACGAACATCAGCCGCCTGCTTAAAACTCCATGTCCAATTTGCCGCAAAGATTTCATCTGCAAATGCATGGAGGCATTCACTGCTGATTTCGAAGGGCAAATGATCGGGGATCAATGGATTGAGAAAGCAATCGCAGAATAATTAAAGAACGGCACTTGATGGCGCGGGAGGATATCCCGCGTTTTTGTTTACCCAAAAAAGCAGAAATTTACGCCTTTAAGACGGAGGGGGAGCCATGAACGAAGAACTGAACCTTATGAAAGATAAGTCCATTGTATTGATAGACGGAGTGTGTCATCTTTGCCAGGGGGTAGTTCGTTTCATTATCCCGCGTGACCCCGAGGCTAAATTTCTATTCGCACCTTTACAGAATGAAATTGCGGCAAATCTAATGAAAGAGTCCGGACTTCAGCCTGGACAATTAAACACGGTGATTTTACTGGAGAACGGAGTGTATTATACAGAGTCGGCCGCTGTGCTAAGAATTGCCCGTAAATTGAGATTTCCTTGGCCTGCCGCATACGTGTTCATCTTAGTACCACGCCCATTGCGCAATGCCCTTTATCGGTATGTAGCTAAGAACCGCTATCGTTGGTTCGGACGTGATGAGCAGTGTATGCTCCCTACCCCAGAGATCAAACGGAGATTTTTGTAAACCATAATCTGGGAGAATGTTATAATGAAACTATAAATTGGTATAGTTTTTTCATATTATCACTAGGGGTGAACGAATAGTGAAACGGAAAGGGCTTCTGCTTTTTATAGTCATGTTGTTATCTTTAAGTATGATCGGTACGGCCTCAGCTGCCCCCAAGCTTCGTATTATGGTGAACAATTCAAGTGTGGATGTTGGTGTGCAAATCGTGTCGGGGAAGACGCTGGTTCCGCTGAAAGCTTTTGAAAGATTCAAGAATACTTCTATTCAATGGGATGCCAATACCAAGCAAGCTACGATTGCTAGAGATTCTATGAAGATTAAGCTTACGGTTGGTTCACGGACGGCTTGGAAGAACTCGGAAGCTGTACAATTGGATGTATCGGCCAAAATAGTGGATGGAAGAGTAGCGGTACCCCTGCGATTTATTGCGGAGGCTCTTGGAGCGAGAGTAACAGTAGATGCTGCTACGAATACAGTCTGGGTTCAGGAACGGGCCAATGCTAAACTTGTGCAGAATTATAATAGTAATGACTTAGTTGTTTCCCGCATAGCTGCTTTGCAATTCCCGGTTGAAGAAAGAGAACCCTCCAAATTGACGGGTGGTAATGAAGCATTGTCCATGACGTATTATTTTCCTGAAGGCAGATCTGATGGTTATTTTATAATGTATGGACATTTCGTAAAGTATTATGAGATCAAGGATAATATTGTAAAAGTAGTTTGGGAAGCTGATCTGGATATGTCCAAAGAGGCTACAAATAAAGATTTTACCGCGATATTCGGTTACCCAGTTGCGAAGGAATATGGTAAAGCACCTGTTCTAGCTCCATCTTATGCCTCTTTTTATACGAGTGTTTGGGGAAGTCAGATTATTTATGGAATGGTTCATGCGGATGGAACTACTAAAGTTTCAGGACAGTCTCTGACTTGGGACGATACTAGAAAACCATTTGTCGTGGCTATACCTGGAGAGACCAAGCTTCAGTAATATATAAGTCAAATAAATATGGAGATGAATTATGAATAAGGGGAAACCTAAAGGTTTTATGCGTTTTGATTGGCCTTATCATTTTGTAACTATGCCGCTTGCGCTGATTATATTTGTATGGTCGGGAATTTATGTCGTTCAGGTGTTACGTGATGATGGTGCTTTAACAGTGCCCTTGCTATTATTTGGTTTATCTCTATGCCTGTTATTTGCGATTACTCGAATTCGAATTTATGCGACAAAAAATCAGGATCGAGTAGTGAGGGTGGAGGAGCAGTTCCGGTATTTCCGATTGACAGGTGAAGCATTAAATCCAGAGCTTGAATTAGCTCAGATTATTGCGCTTCGGTATGCAGGAGATGAAGAGTTTCCGGCACTATGTCAGCGGGCGGTGAAGGAAAAGCTTAGTCCTGCCGATATCCGGTCTGCCATCAAGAATTGGCGCGAAGATACGATGAGAGTCTAAAAACCACTTGATGTGCGAAAAAACTTATTGCTGCCTTCTTATATATATGCTACTATAGCTGTAAATTAAAGGGATAGTAACGGAAGCACCGTTCAATGTACCGTATCCACGGTTATTGTCGGTGCTTTTTTGCTGTCTTTTTTTTGATAATATTTATAAATTTCTTACGAAAGGAGAGAGGTTTTATGGCGGCAAGGATTGTACTCGCAGTGCGTGAAAGCCAATATATCGAACCATTGCTACACTATCTTCATCATAGTGAGTATGGAGAAATGCTGCGAATTACGGCTTTTAGCCGGCTGGATGCTTTTATCGAATTTATGAGGGGAGAGGATATGCCGGATGCTGTTGTAGGTGACGTTACTTTTATCGAGGCTTGGCTTGTGGAGGGAAGAAATAAGGTGCCTTGGGCAGTTTTGAGTGAGGAGGGTGCTTATCTTAGCAGGAGTTCTAAGAGCTTGGCTGGAGGCATTATGATTGCGAAGTATCAGGCGCTGCCTTCTCTGCTGGGAGCATTTCTTCAGCTATGTGAAGTGAAACGAGCTAGAGGTTCCTCTGTATTAGATGAAACGCTGCTGCTCGGTATCGTCTCCTCAAGCGGGAACACGGGCAAAACCACAGTAGCTATGAATATGGCTAAGCAGCTAGGTGAAATGGGGCTTTCGGTATTTTATTTGAATCTTGAAAGTGTGGACAGCAGTGGATTATTTTTGCGCCCCCCTGCAGGGGATACGCCTGGACTAGAGCGGCTCCTTTATGAAATCAAAGCTAGTCGAGATAAGGGCGGAGCCGATACGATTGATTTGGGACAATACGTCATCAGGTATGATCACCTTCGAAGCGCTGCATTTAGGCCAATTATTAATGTAAAAGAAATGCTGCAGATGACTACGCAGGATACGCTAGATTTATTGGGGCTGTTGGTTGCCGAAAGGAATTTTGACGTAGTGATTGTAGATACCGGCAGTATTGAAGAAGAACGTGCCAAAGCTGTGTTACATAAATGCGGAATTCTATTGTGGGTAGTTAGAAATGATGAGGTAAGCATTCATAAGACCATGAGATGGCTATCCCATTGTAATGCTCCTAATTCTGGTATGCCCTCCCAAGTGATGGATAAAAGTAGATTTGCAGTGAATTTTGCTGCAGATGGTTTGGAGGTGTGGGCACCTCCCGAAGGGATAACCGTTGAAGGTGTACTTCCATATATCCCATCTTGGACACTGCAGCATCGTGAGGAGCTTTTTCTGAACTCACCACAATTCCAAAGGGAGATCTTACAGCTGTGCAAGCAGATTATAGAACCGTCGCTTCCGCAAGTATTCACTGGTAAGGGTTTACATGAATGAGGAAATGTTTAAGGCACTTCGTAGTGACATCCGGGCAGGATTAGATGTTACTTCTGCAGTTGGAAATCGTGAACTCACCCAATATATTGAAAGGACAATTTTGGACAGCGAAAATCTGCGTTATTTAACAGCACAGGAGAAACATGAGCTCGTGAAGAGATTGTTCGATTCTTTTCGAGGGTTGGATGTGCTTCAGCCCTTAGTGGATAATCCGGCGATCACTGAGATTATGATTAACAGCCATACTGAGATTTTTGTAGAAGAGGAGGGTCAGATTCGTCGCCTTCATTTGGAATTTGAGTCCAGCAGCAGGTTAGAGGATATTATCCAGACGGTTGTATCCGGTGTGAACAGGGTTGTAAATGACTCTTCTCCTATCGTTGACGCTCGGCTAAAAGACGGATCGCGTGTAAATATCGTGCTTCCGCCAGTAGCTCTGAAGGGCCCGGCGATGACCATTCGTAAATTCCCTGAAACACCGATGACGATGCAGGATTTAGTCCGTCGTGAAGCCTTAAGCTTGGAAGCCGCAGAGCTGCTGCAAATCTTAGTGGCTGCTAAATACAATATTTTTATTAGTGGCGGGACCGGCTCTGGGAAGACCACATTTCTTAATGCGTTATCTCAGTATATCCCCCCACAGGAGAGGGTCATTACGATAGAGGATTCCGCTGAACTGCAGATTGTAACCGTGCCGAACCTTGTTTCACTGGAGACCAGGAATGCCAACACGGAAGGTAGAGGGGAGATTTCCATCCGGGATTTGATTCGTTCTTCCCTGCGAATGCGGCCCAACCGGATTGTTGTGGGGGAGGTACGGGGAGCGGAATGTCTCGATATGCTGCAGGCGATGAACACCGGACACGATGGAAGCTTGTCTTCGGGCCATAGTAACAGCGCACACGATATGGTCAGTCGACTGGAGACGATGGTGCTGAGTGCTGCGGAGCTTCCGGTAGCTGTTGTTCGCCAGCAAATTTCATCGGCAATTGATATCTTCGTACACTTATCCCGTCTCCGTGATCGTTCCAGGCGGGTGATGGAGATCAGTGAGGTTGCGGGGCTGAAAGACGGGGAAGTAATCTTGAATCCTTTATATGAATTTCAAGAAGCTGGTGAACGAGAGGGACGGGTGCAAGGGGGGCTGCTTCCCTGTGGTAATCCATTGTTGCATACAACGAAGCTTAGGATGGCTGGCGTAACCTCCTATCCATTGGCTCAATAGAGATTCAAAATTCCAGAAGGGGGGAGGTCATGCTTAAGTTTAAATTTGTTGCTGCAAAGCCTGTAGAAGCGGATCCTGATGGTCCTTCTTTGTTGCCAGATTATAAGGTATACGAATTGACCTTGCTGCAGAGGATTCTGACCCTTACTGCAGGTGGACTGCTGATGTATGGAATTGGATATCTTTTTTATCATCATTGGCTGCTGTCGTTGCTGCTTATGCCATGCGGAGCTTATGCCCCGCGTATGCTGCGTAACTATTTGCTGAAAAGACGTCGAAATGCACTGAATTTACAATTTAAGCAGACGTTATTTTCGCTTTCTTCCTCCCTTTCAGCTGGGCGTTCGGTGGAGAATGCATTCCGAGAGGCGGTTCAGGATTTACGTATGCTCGACCCGGAGGGAAGCAGTGATATGATCTCCGAGTTAAACATTATCTGTGCACGCATGGAATATGGACAGCCTGTGGAAGAAGCGCTGCGGAACTTTAGTGAAAGAGCGGGAATGGAGGACATCGAGCGATTCGCGGATGTGTTCTCGGTCTGTAAACGTACTGGTGGTGATCTTGTAGAAGTGGTGCGCCGTACATCAACGATTATCGGTGAGAAGCTGGATATTCAGCAGGATATTGCTGTAAGTATTGCTCAGAAGAAATTTGAGGCTAAGGCACTGCTGATATCTCCGCTGATCATGGTGATGTTTATGAGTTTGACGGCTGGAGAATATATGCAACCTATGTATACAGGAGCGGGTATAGCCATATCGACAATAGCGCTTGTTGCTTTATTCCTATGTTATCTCTGGACTACTAAAATAATGGACATTCCACTGTGAAGGGGGTGAAAACATGCGCTGGCTATGTGCGGTGGTTACTGTTATTTTGCTGATAGTCTGGGTTCTACTGCGAATTCAATGCGGCAACAGATATGTCGCGTTACGCAGTCTTCCTATGGAAGGATTACGGCTTCGGAAGTTAGGCGAACCGTTATTACTGCTTATTGAGAAGAGTGGTATCGCCAGTCGGTTTCCCTCACTGCTGTTCAGAATTCAGCGTTCTCTACAGCGCAGTTATGGGATGCGTTATAGCGCAGAGCGGACCCTGCTGTTCATGGGTGAGATGATAAGTTACAGCTGGCTGTTGCTTGTAGGTGGAAGCTTGATCACAGCATTTAGTGGCGAACAGGCAGGTATGATATTGGGTGCTTTTTTGGCAATTGCTCTACCAACCGCTATGGTCAGTGATCTGCACAAAAAGGTGAGGGTAAGGGAGCAGAATATTATGCTCGAATTGCCAGAGCTGCTGAACAGTATTGTGTTGTTGGTTGGCGCAGGAGAGACCGTGCAACGAGCTATTATTCGCTGTGTGGAATGATTCGATTAAATATAGTTGGCAATGATAAAAAATAGTTGGCAAAGCATAATTAAAGTTGGAAAAACGTATTTAAAGTTGGCAACGAAAAGCTCGAAAAGCGAATACAGAGCGTCCGAAACGATTAATTTAAAGTTGGCAATGAAAAATCGAAGGATTATGCCGCTGATTTTGAACATTAAGAATGGTCATGAGACGTTCGACATAAAAAGAAGCCTGCTTATTCGCTGCGTAGGCGCATTTTTATTCATACATAAGGGGCTTTATGAGGTTGGAACTTATGAGGGCTTATATGCGAAATAGAGCCCGTTAGAGATGGAGGAGACAGTATGACTAAACGAATTATCACAACCGACGCCGAACTAAAAAGTGTAATGATAATGGGCGCTCTTGTAGACGTATGGATGGGGAATCATCTATGTGAGAAAAATCTAATGATACATAGTTATAGTTCATCAGCGATTCAAAGTAAAAACAGTTATTATTTGCGTTTGAACGTACAAATTGTTCGGAAGGATGTTCTTCAGTAAGAGAAGCGAAGTTTTAATAAAGAAGAAGCGGGGACCAAGACTTAATAAATCTTGATCCCCGCTGTTTCCATCGATCAATGTTTTCTTGGTAAGGAATCTGATTGCATAATTTTGCCTGTAATTAAGGGGGATTATGATGTGTGATAGAAGCATATAGCGAAGTAACAAAGAGTTACGAATCCGATAATTGCGAAATAAATATGAAATATAGATTTGAAAAATGAGCATCTCTATCTAGGGAGATGCTCAATTTAACTATTTTCTTAAATGGTTAAGCAATTCTTTTGCAGCATCTAATCGAACCTGCTCATTTTCTGCATTATTTGCTAAGTTACGCAGAATTTCTAACATATCATCTATAACTTGCTGCTGATTTGAATTAATTTTATTTTCACTATTTTTTGTGGAGACATTAATAATTTGATCTAGTTCAGACTCCTCATAGCTTCCTGGATATTTACATGTAGTTCTTGGATTCTTTAACATCGTTTGAATTGAAGCGTTTAGAGAGTCATAAGATACAGCTACTAACCAAGATATACTTTTTGTATGTGGCATAAACAGATCTAGGTATTCTGGTTTCCATTCGTATGAACCATTGATTTTGCCAATATGAACATAGTCATTGTTGTCTTTTTCGCGGATTAAGATGAGATCGCCTTCCTTAGTGTTCAGAAACGTCTTAACGGTACCGAGATTCGTTCTTAGGGATTGCCCTTCGTATCCATATTCATCGTGTAAGATTTCTTTAACTTGATCCATTGTTTTTCCTGTCAAATCACCAGTGGCATGCCAACCAATTGCTACTAAGTTTTTTTCTAAGAAAAGTGGGAGTCGCTCGATATTATGTGGTTTAGAGCGAAGCATAAAAATATTCATTATCATCACCTCATCCTTACATAGTAACCTACTTAGCAGTTACTAATTAGTTTATAAATAACCTATAATAATTTCGGCGTTTTGTCAATGGTTTATTATTTGTTGAACAGTTCAAGCAAACGAATTATCACAACAGATGCTGAGCTAAAAAGCGCAATAAAAATGGGTGCACCTGTAGACATATGGATGGGGAATCATCTGTGTGAGAAAAATCAAAGGATAAGTAGCTACAGCTCATTAGCAATTCAGAGTAACAATAGTTATTATTTGCGTCCGAATGTACAAATTGTTCGTAAGGATATTCTTCAATAAGGTAAGAGGACCTAATTCATGAAAAAGGATAGGCAAAGGACATCTTGCAATCCCATGCAACCTACTTAATGAGAAGATAAATACCCATAACATAAAAGAAAAAGCTCAGATCTCTCTGAGCTTAGAGGGGCGGCTACAAGCACTGCCTGTATCTAAAATTCATTATAATTATTTTCTAGACCAAAAGAACTCTTTATGACCAGCTTCTCGTTTTCTATCCTCAATTTGTTTCTGAATAGCCCCGACAGATGAGCGTTGCATCTGGTTTGCAAGCAGTGGTGCAATTATTTCCATCTCTTGTACGTTTTCCACTTTGGAGGCCACCCAATCCAAAATCGCCTTTTCCGTGTCCGAGTAAGAAAGTCCGTCTCTCATCATTTTCGCGTCTCCTCTTTAATGTTTACTTTTCATTTATACAAATACTAAATCGGTTACATCCAAGACTGTTGCTGGATTAGCTGTTTTATAGATTATTTTTTTCCCCTTTAGCGGGCTTGAGATTTCCTCTAATTCAAAAGCAACTCGATCAGGTTCCATCTCATCTTTTTTGTAACTAATAACCCTGTAAACTTCAAGAATTTCACCTCGATACACAGCAGCAAGTTCTTCTTGATTGTACAAGCGATCAATATTCATTCTCCAGGCTCTGCGAACACGCGCCTTCAAGGATTCTTTTGAATTTGGTACTTCATTCACTTTAATAATGATCATTTAATCACTTCACTTTCTTTTTAGTTCTTTGTACTTACCATTAACATTCTTTACATTTTCTTTTTACTTTCTTAGTATATTCTTTTTGCTTTCTTTTTTCAAGCGTTAATTAGCTTGGTTATTGATTTTAGTATCAGAAAGGCCATACCAGTAAAGACTTGGGACTTAACGGTACGCCTACTTGTTTGCTCTGTAGGCGTCTGTTTGTTCATACATAAAGAAAAGCTTATTGGGATGGTAATAATGAGGGCTTACACGAGTACAGAGGCTCGATAGAAATAGAGTGTATGAAATGACTAAACGGGTCATCACAACCGATGCCGAATTGGTGCCCCTGTAGACATATGGATGGGAGGTTATCTGTGTTAGAAAAACCGAATGATAACCAGCTTCAGCCCATCATCGATTCAAAGTAATGACAGTTATTATTTGCGTTTGAACGTACAAATTGTTCGGAAGGATGTTCTTCAGTAAGAGAAGCGAGGACCAAAACTTAATAAATCTTGGTCCCCGCTGTTTCCATTGATCAATGTTTCCTTGGTAAGGAATCTGATTGCATATTTTAGCCTGTAATTTAAGGGGATTTATGATGTGTGGTAGATGCAAACTGTGAACTAATAGGGCACCGAAGTGCCCAACAAGTTTCTATTATTTTTCTGGTGTGAAAGTAAAGGTTTCTTTGTACTTTCTATGATGGGTTTCGTTGTTTGAAGGTTTTCCGTACCAGCTAATTTCGATTTGAAGTTCCTTTGAATCAACTGAAATAGGGAAGTTAGAAAAGTCGACTAACTCACCATGTTTAAAATTCTTATGATGATCGTCTGAAATGCTTAATCCATACTTTGTTTGGGTATTTGGTTCATCTCTATAGGAGTTAAATACGACATTTTCTAATCCAGCTCCGATATTGGTGATAATAATGTTGTACATTTCACTTTCATTTTCACGAGGTTTTGACATCTTGGAGGTATATTTCTCAACTTTTTTGATTTCAACTTTCCACTGATCAGATTGTTTTGATGTAGGTGTTTTGTAGAGATCATTTGATGCTACGGCAGCATATGGAGAAATTCCAACGGCTATAAAGCAAAAAACAAAGAGAATTATTAGTTTTTTCAGCATTGTTGCCTCCTGTGAAATAAACATTTTTTGATTAGTATCTCTTTAAGAAGAAAAAATATTCTATTGCACAGTACGAAGAAACGAATCATCACAACGGATGTCGAATTGGCACCGTGTAGACATATGGATGGGGAATCATCTATGTGAGAAAAATTTAATGATAAGCAGTTACAACTCATCGGTAATTCGAAGTCACGATAGTTATTATTTGCGTACGAACGTACAAATTTTTCGGGAGGATATTCTTCAATAAGAAAGAAAAAGCGGCGAGCAAGGCTTAATTAGCCAAGCTTTTGTCGCCGCTGTTGCCATTGAACTAATGTTCTTTGATAGCTTAACACCACCGATAGCTTATAACTATATTTCCAAGGTCTAAAAGTTTTTCTATCTATTTCTTTATTTTCATCGATCAACTGTAGGAAGAAAACGATTAGCACTAACAAACGCTACGCAAATGATCTTTTTTTACAATATGAGATTTCGGTTGTGTAATTATATGGTATCCTGTTAAAAAAGAGGGGGATACCGTGATGACTTGGGATATCAATTTTCAATCTGCTGATGAACTAGTGCAGACATTTAAAAAGCATAATAATCAGGCGTATGATCTATTTCAAAAGCATCCAGAATACGAGGAAGTCTTAATAAAGAGGGCTGAGGAAGCAGGTTATAATTACTTTGAAGTTATGAACGTTGGAAATGCAGAAGAGGTTATTATATTTCAGTTATGGGAAGATATCCTCTCCTTGTTTACTGAAGAAGAGGTGTCAGAATTAAAAAAGAGAGTAGCAATCGGACTTGTCAATAGCGGTGAGCACAGAGCGCGAGTGGAGAGAACTAAATATGATGTCATTCTTATCAACTATGGCATGATTACCTTTATAAATCAGTGCACAAAATATAAAATAGCATCCAATGAACTTGAATATATTGAATTCTGCGACAGAAAAGAACCAAAAACGGTCACGTTGGATGATATCAAAACATTTTACAACGAACTGATTGGCAATTATAGAACACACGGGGTTCCATTCGGTCCACTCATTCTCCTAGCTAAGGAGGCAGATTTTCTGCGGGGGGATATGCTCTATGTTAAGGAGCTGTTTATTGTATCGCATGAACTCGCTCACATTTTACTGGATCATAGAGAACAATCACATGAGGTAGAATATCATGCTGACCATCTTGCATATCGCATTACAAAAGATGTTCTTACCAAAAAGCGGATCTGGCTTAATGAAAAATTTATGTTGTTAGCTCTCAAGGATCTGTTTCAGGATATGCAGCATCTAAGAGGGGCGGTAGAAAGCCCCACTCATCCCCAGCCATATGGACGGCTGCTTCAGCTCACAACATCATATTATGGAGAAAAACTAGCAAATGCTTTAAAAAAAGCATTACTCTATGGTGATAACGGAGAATATGAGAAGCTATTGAGCGAAATTCCAGATTACCCACAAAACGTGCTACAGCAAGGGAGTGACTGAAATCAGATGCTGCACCGCTGGTGCAGCATTTTCACCACGCTAACCTGGTATAGCTTAATGAAGCAGTATCAGTCTTAATGCTTACTTTCTCAGTCTGTGTTGTCAAAAGAAAATCCGAAAAATAAGTGTTAGATTCGGGAAATAAAGTTCCAGTAGGTCGAGTTATCTTTAATATCCTTTCGCTTTTGATAAATCAGGTGATTCATTTGGATATGATAGTATATTGCGATGGGATTAATAAATATGTGCAACTTAAAGACTAAGGAAAATAAAACAAAAACATGGGAAATTCATAACAGTTTAATACTTAATGATGAAGGTTTTTTAATAGTTATTTACTTAAATTTCCTAAGTAAGAACGACTGGGAATTCGAGTATAGGATATGGAATGCTGAGAAAATCCCTAAAGTAACCTTGTTAGAGGGGAACCCCCGATAGTTGAAACTATGTTGGAAGAAAAACGAGATATTGAAATGCTATCTTTGTATTTATTCCCTGAGCATGGCTTTAAATTTGGTGTTCGCTGAAAATAGAGTATTAGACTGGAGTTATTGATTAAACGGGTTTTTGCATTGAAGAGTTATCAGTTTTAAAAACAAATTTTAACTGATTCATAAATAAAAGAAGCGGCAGTCTAAGACTTGATAATAAGTCCTAGACTGCCGCTGTTGTCGTTCAACTAGCGTTTCCTTTTAGCTTAATTCCTAAATCCGTCGGGCAGCCAGAGGGGGAGTAGCCCCAATGCTTGAATTTAGTGTTAACTGATGAATTTTTCTTCTATGAATCACGAATCTCTCTTTTACTTAATTTTTTAAATACCGAGTGTGACAGATCGTGATTAATAAACCTTAATATTTTATCGGCACATTCTGCTGGACTCAACTTTTCTGTATTGACTTCTAGGTCATATTCAGCAAAGGAATATACTTTGTCGTACTGGTAAAGTGCTAATCCAAGTGCTCGATCTCCTCTAATATGTTCTCTTCTTATGAGTCCGTCTCTTGAACACAATACACCTACAAACAATGTAGGAAGATCAATCAGCAGATCATGATATTCATTAAAGCGATTGTCATCATCAATTACGGTATCGACGATGACATTCAGCCCCATTTCCGAAAACAATTTAATGGTCGCATAGTACACTGAGATGATGGGATCAAAAAGGATTTCTGAGGCAACTTGATCATCCACTTCCCTTGTAGGTTTAATATTTGGAAATGTATTTTTAATAAAATCATTGTAGTTACCAAAAAAATCTTCTCTGGATAGATGATGAAACGGCATCACTTTCTGATTTTTTAGTTCGACAGAAATACTAGTCTTTCCTGAGCTTGAAGCTCCGTTCAATAACACAACAACCCCTTGGTTCAAACGAATCACCCTCACATATCAAGATTATCGCATTAGATAATGTTATATTGAAAAAATAAATAATTTTTCCAATTGATAAAATATTCGAGGAACGATTCAACTATCCTTCCCAATGCGCAAATAAGTCAGCAATCTATGTCGGCTAACTTCTTCTGAGTTTGGTTGTTGCCTCCTCTTAGTTGAACAATAAACTGTAATATGGGTTCTGATGTCCTTTTCGCCTATCGTTACAAGGTTAATCATGAGGTTACTGGATCTAAAACACTATGAATATCTTTGTCCGTCATGGCGAGAAGTTCCTGAATTTGTGTTAGATTGTTGTCAATTTTAGGATTTAAAGCTGCTAAACTAAAAAAATACTCTCCTAGAATCGGATGAATGTACAACGATTGTAGGCACTCCATGTACGTTCGGAACTCATCAGTAGTTAATTCACCGTGTCTGCCATCATAGGTTCTTTGGATGTGATTATAAACAGAATCCTTATATACCATGAGAAATACTCCATCATACCATCTAGTTACATACATTAAGTGTTTAAATTTCGGCTCATCAGGACGATATAATCCTCTAGGAGAAACGCGAAGAAATTCAGATGGTGGTTCGTTAATACCTAATTCCTGAAGCGTTTTAATAGCTTGGGGGAATTTAGGGTCAAGCATACCGAACTCCAACCGAAAATAACTAAAACGCGGATCGTCATTGGGCAATTCCCATACCAATCGCTTTAACTTAAACACATGCATGGAATCACCCCCGAATGAGAGTGCAATCATATTTGGTTCTTTTAGCCAGGTTGCGTGTTCGATACTAACTGAGTCCCTTCCTCCACGATCGTATAGAAATGTATGATTAAAATTCAAATGAGTAAGTTGTTTTAATATCTCTACCACATGTACAGCATCTCTCCATATTAATGTACTCGGCGACTTTTGCTTAAGAAGAGTTCGCTCGATGTATTGCCAAGAACTATTAGATGCCTTTTGCTCGTCTCTAGCAGTTTGCTCCCATACATTAAATCGCTCTAAAAAAGATTTTATCGTTGGTCGTTTTGCAGGATCTTCAAAAGTTGCGTCTGATAAGAGGTCATAGAGCTCAACAAAATGCTGTTTGTTGTAAATTAATTGAAGCTTATGGTTTTCGAATGGATTGAATTGGCCGTCGAAGGCGAACTCTTCATTTGTTAAAATCATCCAAGTTGTTTTGGCAAATGAGTACACATCCGCAGGTCGATGATCACTCTGAAAGTTGGCATTTATTCTTAGTTCTGGAGCCACCGTCTTTCGATTACCAATGAGCTCTTCATCGGGAGTGAAATGCTCCTTTTCGGGATATGCAAGTAAACCCAAATCACTTAAACAATAATAGCCATTATAGAATAAGATATTTTCAGGTTTGATGTCTCGATGGCTGTGCTCACGGGCATGCAATAATACGAGCACTTGAGCGAGTTCTCGTACAATGGAAGTAAGTTTATAAATATCAAGTTTCTTTTTTATTTTTTCGGATAAAGGCACGGCTAGTGGCATGACGAGAAAGTATTTTTGATCTGGATCACATTCAAAATCAATAATGGGAATGATGCCTTGCATCCCTTCTTGAAAGAGTTGTCGGCCTTTGCGTGCTTCAATCTCAAACCGTTTTAACCGTCGCTCGGTTGTCTTTTCGCTACTAGTCTCAATCTTTTTTGGC
This sequence comes from Paenibacillus sp. FSL H7-0735, assembly GCF_038008505.1. Lineage (NCBI taxonomy): Bacteria > Bacillati > Bacillota > Bacilli > Caryophanales > Paenibacillaceae > Paenibacillus > Paenibacillus sp. FSL H7-0735. The sequence continues at coordinate 1,476,967 of NZ_JBBOZH010000001.1, forward strand.
ATTTTTTGTTTCGCGATTTTTATAGCAAATTGCTCCCCATCTTGCCTTGTTGCGCGGTATACATAACCGCTTCCCCCTATACCTAGCAGATCTTTTTTATCATCGTACAAATAACCTTTGAGATTCTTTTCACCCATAGCTGTCACCTTCGTCCTTTTTTCTAATTCTATATTAAACTGGATGTGTAGATTTAGCACGAATTATAGTTGTTTAGTCAGTTTCACTAACCTGAGTATAGGCTCGTTATCTGAAACGGTTTATTAAGTCCTTTATCCAAATTTCAATGGAATACACGTAGACAATCGGGACAACTGCTTTATCATAATCTTCCTCGTTAGCTTAATGATTTGAAATCAGTTGTTAAGAATAAACTATTCGAAAAATGCATTTTTTCCTAAACGATAATCAGCCATTTCTGTTCCATCGAAGTCCTTCTTTAATTCATCGTATTTTACCCTGTAACTATCGTTCGTCAATAATAAATCTCGGAATGTCCAAAAAAAAATCAAACTCAGAGTTAAAGGCGGTCTATTGAATTCCCAATGGGGGTGCGAATAGCTCGGGAAGAACACTATAGAGGGGGATGAATATGCTGAGATGTGTTTCCCTCTTTTATAGCATTAAATTGGATTTAGGATTTTGTAATGAGATGTAAAAGAAGAACGGTGGTTTTAATCTGGGAATAAAAAATATACTTAGATAATCAAATCAATTGATAAAATTATTCATGGAACTAATTATTCAAGAGAAAAGCGAGCAGAAAATAATTCCTCTGCTCGCTTTTCTCTATTTCAATCCTCTTTCAAGCTGATCCTCAAGAGCATCCTCTAATTCGTCTTCATTTTCCACATTAGGAAACATTGAGCTGCCTATAAGGTCGTCGTCATCATCGTCGTCATCGTCGTCGTCATCGTCATCGTCATCGTCATCGTCGTCGTCGTCGTCATCGTCATCGTCATCGTCGTCGTCGTCATCGTCATCGTCATCGTAATCATCATAATATCCTTCAGGATAAAAGTCAGTATTATCAGAAGTTTCTTTAAGGAGAGGTAACAATATTAAAATTTCTTGGTCAGAGAGGGCATTGAATTTGGTGAGAAAATCCGCTTCTTCTGTTTCATTAATCCCTGTCATATCTGTTGCATTAGAAAGGAACTCTTTTGGATTTTGATTAAAATCTTTTTTAAATTCTTCATCTTGTTGGGAGAGGGAGTACTGTCCGACAAGCATGTTAAACTGGTCATCGTTAAAATAATCTAACAGTTCCGCAGCGGTTCGTTCTTTTTTTACCATGGTTATAACCTCCAAATAATAAATAGTTGATGTGAAGCTATGAAAAACGGTGTGCAAGAATCCGCTAACTTAAATCTATTGAAAGGGGCGTTTAGATTCAATTGAAGGGAGCTAAGTTTAACATTAAGAATTTTACTTTCAGTTATTCAAACTCATACTCTGTATCAGGATCAAGTTGCAGATCCCTAAGGATCTCTGTTACAGATTGATATATGTTTCTTTGGTCAACCTTGTTAGTTAGATCGAAACAATTTTCATTATCATCATATCCATGAACGGAGAGTATTTGGAAACCAGAAGTTCCTGTTTGTTCAGGCGTTCTGTAATCAGGCTTAATAATAATGCGATAAATATCTAAATCTGAACTAGATCCATCCTCCAACTCATCATCTTCTTCATTTTGAATATCGTCAACATTGTTTAATAGAAATGCAAATTCATTATTTTCTAATGATTTTGTGAATGTTTCGAATTCTATCATTAATGCCCATTGACCAAATTGCTTCAGTATAATCTCGGTTGTCTCGGTTAAAATATCTTCAATAAATTCCAATAAGTTTGCTTTAAACTTTGCAGCATCCTGGGTTGATTTTTTGAAAAAACGTAGATTGAGATGTCCGTAGTTGTTTGCTAGAGCATAAAATTCTTTTATGTAATCCGTATGCCCTTTATTTTCATAATTATCATTAAGCGTGTGATGAGTATATAATCGAATTCTATTATTCATAGGTAAAAAATAACCCTGGCTATTCTCTGGATGATTCAGTGCGTCTTTAATGCTTGATTCATCAATGTTTATATAGTGTTTATTTCTTGTTATTTCCATGGAGTATAAATCATTCTCATTAGAGATGCCAAACTCGGTGGTTTCAAATTCGTATTTAGATTGGTTTCGACGATGGTAGGATCGAATATCTTCAGTAAGGAAGTGAATTTGCATAGCTCTTGTATAATCTTCGCCATAATATTGTAGGTTAGAGAAATTAATGTAATCTTCAATTAAAGGTTTGAGGTAATAGCGACTCACCGAAAGTAAGTCGTCTAAATTTGAAGAAATTACAGATGAGGTTTTAATTAATTGACTCCAGAGACTATAGGAGTATCTATAATGCTTCTTCTTGATTTTCTTTCTTTTAGTTTGAATAAATTCGGAGGCCTTTAGGGTGAACTCTGAATCTTTCATTCTTTGAACTTCTCGAATAAGCATGTCCACTTTATAGTGCATAGTAAACTCACTCCCACTTCTTTGGTGCTTTTCAAGTTGGGATAAAAACTCAATAAAAGGCCCAAGAGTATTATTTCCATTTAAAACTAATTCTTTGAAGAAAGTTATGCTTTTTTCGTACAAATTAGGTGTTAGTGATGTTCTTAATGTTTCAATATTATTAATAGTCTGCCTGCTTACACCTAATGCATCAGCTAGGTTTTGTTGATCGATTTCAGCGAAAATCCGAATTTTTTTCAACGATTTTTGGTAGTTAGTATACGTATGCTTATTTATGCTTCATCCCTCCTTAATAGGATACTAACATTCTCTATGATAAAAGTAAATCGTAAAATTTACTTTTGGTTATTTTTCGTGTTTTACATATGTAAAGTTTGATTTAGGATTAAGATAATGTAGAACATAACAAAGGGACTATGCTTTAGCATAACCCCTATACGCAGTCACTTTAGAAATCCCATGCTCATAAGGTAATAAAATTAACACTAGTTATTTCTTCATGACATGCGTATCCAAAAATTTGCATAAAGGAGATAATATAAATATTTTAGATAAAATATGATAAGTTAAATATGGGGGAAATAGTAAGCAATTATTCGAATATATTTTTGGGAATACGCAAGATCAAATTATAAAAGTGAAATTATCATTTGAAAAGAGAATTAATGTTAAAAAAAATAGTGATTTTATGCAGCAGGATGTAAAAATCATCGAAGATTTTTACGGGGTATGGTGGATATCTCCTTTCATTATTAAGGTATCAGTTGGATAGCGAAATCAATCATTTTGATTAAATGCACTTAGTATAAAACATTTTGTATATCACTATCATGAGCCAAATTCAAAAACACTGAAAAAGATTTGAGAATTATATTGAAGCGTTATTTGATTATAGTTACTTTGAAGAGTAAGAAGGGATCGTATTAGTATTCGAGTTCGATCAGTTAAGGCTCAGAAAAATGAAGTGTTCTCTTGTTTTCAGTTAGTGAAAGCTGAAGAGGATTTTAAATTGAATTATGAAATAACTTCAGCTCTGAGGTTTCTAAAGGGAGATTAACAGGTTGATCTTGTTTTTGCATCTATTTAACAAGCTCCTCAATGTTTTGATAACATCACTCTTCAATTACTAAATATGTAAGTGAATATATAGAAGTTATCTTTATCATTTTCTTCTGAAAGAGCAAAATCCTCCTTATTGACACTGAGAGTGGGAAATATATATTATATTAATATTATGGGATAATTTGGTGAGTTGAGCGATTTCGCTTCGACCAGTTCTCTACATAGGAGTTTAATTTGGGAACCAACTGTCTTCCGTAGGTAAACCACCTGCGCGATGGGATCAAAAGTGTTTAGGAGACCCTAAACTTGGTCTTTATAACCCCTCGACAAGTAGTAAAGGGAGATGGCATTACCTTTTAGAGCCTTCCTTGCTCAACCGAACATACTATGTAAAATTTTTTTGGTTTTAATTATCATTTTGGGAGGCGTATGATGAATTTTTGGGTAATTAATACAAGAGCGGATGATTTTTCAACTGGACTGAAAATGAAGCAAATAGTCAGGGGAATTGACAAAACAAAAAATAGAGTTACTATTCTTAATGAAATACTAGATGAATTGAAACTTGGTCATATATCGGTTTACATGAACACTCAATCTGCATTTGGAATTACTGAACTAATGTCTACAAATCCCTTTCAGGTTGCTTCTATATCTTTAGCAGATCCAGATTGTAGAAATGAAAAATATTTATTTAAAACATTATTTCATGAATTGTATCATGCATGTGTACATAATTTAAAACATGATACTGACATTATAGGATATGAAAACTGGCTGAAAATTGAAGAAGTTGCGGCCGAAACTTCGGCGCATTATATTTGCAAACTTATGGGATACAGTGGAGAAACAGCTTTCTCGTATAGTAAAGAGCTAGTGGAAATTTTACCGAAATTAAAAAGGATACCTGATTTCCAGAATTGTAATTCAATTGTTGACTTTGGGGGCAAATTTATAAAATATAGATTTAACGATAATAATAAAAGTGCTGAATGGGCGACTTTATATAATGTTTGCAGTGGCATTACTATTGACATGAAGAACTATTCTTTGGCATATAAAGCAGATGTTATGGATAATATAGATCTAATAGCTTTAAAAATTCTTGAAATGTACAATGAACAAGATTTAGATACTAAGAAAGGTCTGTGGTTTAATAAAATAAAACAAAGGATTTTAGATCAGTGGACAAAAACGGAGGGTGAGTATTTTTACTTAAGTTTAGCATTCATGATGAATAAGAATGGGGTGAATTAAAATGATTAAATATTTGCTTTTAATAAAAGACGATAATAATGATTCGCTTGTTGAAGAAATACTAGCACCAATATTACAGGCAGACTTTTTAAGCGAGGAAGTTGCTGAAAAACACTTAGAATCTTTAGAAAGGTTAAAATTAATCGATGAGCTTGATGTTTTTTATGCAGTATTAAATGACTTGTTAACAATTAATGTATATAAACAGAGGGCGGTTTCAAGTTTTTTGATTACAGAAAAAAAAGCATCGTATTAGGTAAAATGAGTTAATATAAAAACCGTGTATCTCAATCAGGGATTTAAAACTTTTACAATTAAATCATAATACCATACAAGAGCACTAATAATTCAAGAGAAAAGCTGGAAATAAACTCTCTGCTCGCTTTTCTCTGCTTTAAACTTCTTTCAAATTGGTCCTCAAGAGCATCTTCTACTTCTTCTTCATTTTCCCCAATAGCAAACATTGAAATACCTATAATATTCGTAAGATTGTTTTTCAATAAAATAGTGAGACTAATCCATAGAAAACAACGGCAAAGACCAAGACTTTATTACTGAAGTCTTGGTCTTTTATAGTTATTATTTGCGGCCAAATGTACAAATCGTTCAACAGGTTATTCTTCAATAAGAAGAGCGGACCTGATTGGTTAAAAAGAAGAGGCGAGCAAGATTTTATAACCCAAGTCTTACTCGTCTCTATTGCTATTGAACTAATATTTTCTAATTAGTGTAATCAACTGGTTCTGAGTGATAGTTTAAATGTAATTTGTTCGAGTTCAGGATAGAAAACCAGAAATATAATCTACATAAACTAGGCCGCCTTCAGGACAATCAGGAGCAAAGCTTGCTAGCAAGGGCGGTCAAAGTCCTTACCATTTAATATATACAAAATGACCCTCTTTTAAAATGGATAATCATCTTCCATTTCAGGTTCTTTATCGTCTTCATAATAATGTCGAGAAACTGCTAATGCCTCAAAACCGCCGATGCTTAAATCAATTGAGTCTCTTTGAATGGTGTAATTATGATCCTCAAACGTTACCGTACATTTAATATTTATCCAACCAGTTATAAGAATCTCCTGATCATGATAAATATCATAATCAGAGGAGGCACTTTCCGATATTTGAGCAATGATCTTTGTACTAAAATATCCTACGTTAGTAACTGTAGACTCTTCCTCATCTATATCGAAAGCTTCTATGTCAATGTCATAATCCAGGAATTCTAAAATTTCAGCATCGGATAACGGATTAGCCAGATAATCCTGTAAGTCACCACTATGAATGAGGTAACTGGTAAGAGTCATTCGTTTATCCAGAATTACATCCCAGCCACCACCAAGTTCAATGCATTGAAGTACAAATTCTTGCTGCTCCATTCGAAGTTTGATCCACCGTGGATCTGTATACCCATAAAGTTGATTTACATATTGAATAAACATTGATAAGTTCAGCATAATATATGATTTTTCACTGTATTCCCTAAACTCATCAAGTAATTCTTGGCGTGGTTCAACAGGCTTTTTGTTGCTATCGAGAAGCCACCAGTCTTCCTTTGCGTCGTTAGTAATAAAAATGACGGATTTTCCTGATGACTCCGAATGACGAAGAATTTGTTTCCAAATCAGCAAATCACCATATTTATCCAAACTCGTTTCGTCATTTTTTCGTTTACCGTTATCCTCATAACCAGGTGGAATCTTATGCTGATAACGAGTATTGCCTTCAGTGTATATATTAATTCTTTGTCGATACGTGAAAGGGGCGCCGACTCTCTCGGAAACTTCAATGTCCTCTAAAAATTCTGTTGTTTTGTCATTTTCTAGCATTAGTTTATTCCTTTGAATTTCAGCCTGAATTACCTTTTGATATTTAGCCGCTTCTTCGTCGATTTCGGATAATTTTGCTAGAATAATAGCGTCTAGTTCATTGATTTTAGGGTAGTTATTGCCTTTATATTGGATGAACTGTTTTTCCAGAGAGTTTCTGGCATTTACAGTAGCTTGCTTTATTTGTTTGGTAACCTCGCTATACTTCTCTTCCGCTGTTTTTTTCACGTGGCGATAATTTTTTTCATATTCTTCATTAACCTGAGCGGGAATCCATACAAATTTTTTGATACCTCTTAATACGGTCAAAATAGCTTCCTGATCTGAAGTTGACTTCCTATGTATTTCAAGCAAACAGTTCGTATCTAAAATTACATCTGGAGAGTCCGTCCATATGTCTGAAAAATGTTCAAATGATAGATCGATCAACAAATTTATTCCTCCTCTATATGTTAGATTATTCCTATAGTATGATAAAAATATTGCAGCGTACATTATTATGTGCGCTTCTATATTTATATATAAGATCATTAATAGGGGTGGATTAGATCAGTGGAACTTTTAAATTCGGAATACAAAAAGAGCCACTTTTCAGCGACTCCCCCATAATGAACTTCCAAAGTAAACAGTCCCGAAGAATCCAGAAACAATTAATATAATAGACAAAATACTCACTAAATTTCGGATTGATCCATTATCAATCCTACGAATAATGAGGAAACACATAAGGCCGATAGCTGCAACCGCAATTCCCCCTAAAATTAATGGTCCTATAGTCTCCCATAAATCTACGTTTTCAAATAAATTGATTTTCATTGAATCCCTCCTGGTGCCTATCTTCGACAAAAAGGTGATTTTATCCTGCTTTAAAGCTATAATGATTGGGTTTATGGGATAAAGAAATGTTTCCACAATTAAGATGTAGGTCAGACTTCACAATTATGAAAGTCTTTAATAGACAACAGCGGCAACCAAGTGTTGGTCACCGCTGTTGTCATTGAAAAAAGTGTCCCGCTAAATCAACCAATTTTTTAAAATCTTCCTACTTATCGAAAATAAAATAATAGTCATTTCACTTCATCAAGTGGAACGAAAAGAAAAAAAGGTTTTTTGAAAAATTGACGCTGTTATACAGCTCGAACGTGCTCTAAAGAGTGTGCCGAGCGGACAGGGAAACGTTACTCTCGGACATGAGTATGAAATGGCCGAAAATAAGACCATAACCACAAAAGAATTACCTGAGAGAAGTGTTCCTCTTGATTATGATCCAGAGGGAAGGAAGAGAGCGTATACTGAAGCGCAGGCGCATGCAATATGGCGGTGAATCGTATGATAAATATACTAATAAAAAATAATTTTTGAAGAAAAACTTGAAGAAAAACTTGAAGAAAAACTTGAAGAAAAACTTGAAGTTTTGGTTATTAGTGTTATCATGAAATTAACAAATATTAGGGGGCGATTGTTTGGCTGATCCATTGCAAAAAATAAACTTCATTCAACAATTTCTTCAAGATAAAAAAACGGAGAAAGAAGAATTAAAGAAAAAAAATGAATTAATAATGGTGCAAATGAAACAGGTTGATAATGCGATAGAAGCATTCGAGCTAGAGCTTGCGAAATTAGCAGGTAAAGAAATTCAAAATAAAGCACTTCCTCTTAAGGGGGCTGAGATTGGAATAGTGGCCGTGGATGCTCTTCGTAATTTAGGTGGAGAAGCGCATTATACTGAGGTCAAGGCTGAAATTGAGAAGACACATATGATAAATGGTGTAGATGAAAAAAGTAAAGGCGACTCGGTTTGGAACCAACTGAATAAAAATCCTTTGATCGAGAAAATAGGTCGTGGTAACTTTAAGTTCAAGTAAGCTATTCAGCAAGTCATAAGTAATTCTCGTAGTGAATTTAAAAAGACCAATCTGAGGAGATGTAATAATGGAATCGTTAAGGCTAACGTATTCAACAGCTCTTTTTATGAAATTGGGTTGTGAAAGTACGGGGCAATTATTAGGGGACGAGACACTAAAAACATATGAAGAGTTCTGTCTCGAAAAAAATGCTGTTTGGTTCTCAACAAATTCTCTTAGTCATGGGATGGAAAAGGCTAGGCTAACTCAATTGTTAGCAGCAATTAAGAATGGGCAAATTGTTGAAATGTTTTTCTGTGTGGGGAAAGCTGCTCATGGTAATAATCAGATTACCTATAAAGCAGAAGTTCAAGATATTAGGAGTAATTCAGACGGAATGATATCACCAAATCCTGAGTTGACTCCAAAACGCTGGCGAGAGTTGGAAAATAAAATCTGGATCTTGTGTACTGAATTTAGAAGTGCAGATCAGGAAGATCGTACGGAAAATTTTGTTGTGGAAACTAGTGGAACTATTCTGGCAGATTCTATAGCGAACTCCCAACATCATTTTGGCTATATTACTAAAAGGTCCACATCTACCATTGATCTGGTGTAGCAAGAGATGATGCGGCTAGAATTAAAATTATTTTAAATGAGAATGTAAACATAACTCATATTGAAGAGGCATTCGTGGGGATGACCTCTTCAATATGAGTATAAAAAACATTTCATGGTGAATAGATTATAAATTTCAAAATACAAACCTAGGATGTTTGCATTTTTATTTACTTTATTTTGGATAGCTGAGTCGATCTTTAAGTCACTATGGGAATGTATTTCGTGTTGGTATTTGGTCATTTGCAATTATTTTATCAAAGTGACCTCCTCATCAACGGTTTCCATTAGATGGTTCCTTCGTTTTGTGGAGGTGATCGAAGACGAAATTGGAAAGTTTGATGTAGGTCGAAAAGTGAGAAATGCGCATCAATAGAATGAACAGTAGCAGCAAGTCTGTAATGATAAACACTATTATGAATACCCTTTACGCAGAATTCAATTTTAATTTCAGCATATCCCTGTCCCATAAAGCAATATTAGAGACATCGGCCAATTTTTTTGCTGGAGCTGTGTAATAGTTATTTGTAATGACTATTCCTTTTCCAAGATCGTAATACCGAAGTCCAGCTATTATTTCTTGCACTGCTTTATTTGATACGTTTGAAGTATAACATTTTGTTTGGATACCAATACGATCTTTATTCTTCTCAACAATTAAATCAACGCCTTGATCCCCAGATGTCTTCGTCCTTGTAACCACATAACCCAACTTTTCAAATAAAATCCCTATAAACTCTTCGAATTCAATTCCAGTCATTACATCAATATCATCTATTGTTACTTTCACTCCGTACTCCGTTCGAGGAGTGGCAAGTGATTTACTATACGCTGTTATTTTATAGTGATTTTCATATGTAGAAAAAATGTCATAACACGACTCGAATGAGGTGATAATTTTATCACTACGAAAAAGTCGCTTTTCTACAAATTTTTCTTTATAGATAAGATAATAAATATATGGAATGAATTTCTTTTCATCATATGGATTGAAAGACGTCTGCGAAAAGAAGACTTTCATAGAGTACTCTAACGTACGTTCTTTGAATAAACTTCCGTAATCTTTCTCAAACAAAGAAGCAAAATAATTAATCGCATGTTTGTTTAAAATTCCCCAAAGATAGAGGAGATCCCCTCTATTGGAGTAAAAGGGAGTGCTTTTTTCAAGAGCCTCGGCAAAAAATATTAATTGATTATAGGCATCAAGTGTTGTTTTATTAAAAGGTTTTCCAGGTATATATATACTACTTGAAGGCAACCAAGTATATCTTTTTTTGCTAGCATCATTAATTCGTATTAGTAAACTAAACAAATTATTTCGTTTGTCTAAATTTAGAAGTATTCCCTTCATTGTATTTTCAATGAAATTAAAAAAAACTGTTTCTATGGTCATGGAAAGGAAACTCCTTTGTATGTGAATTGTAGTAACGAAAAACATTTATACCAAAGATATATCAAACCTGATTAGCGAATAAGAGTGATCACCTATTAATTACAGATCGAAAAAAATAAACTTCCATAATATGTGGGATACTTATTCGTCATTTTTCAGTTAATTCCTGCAAATTCTGAATTTCAAAAATATAAAGAAAGTTTCTTTATTTCGAACTTGTCAATAAAAATAATAAAGAGCATGATGAAAACCATCTAACGATATCTCGTTAAAAGCAAAAAAAAGCGAATTCTATATTCTTGTAAGCCGTCAACATTCTTACTGTTTGGCTATGGGATTATCATGTTTCAAATACCTTATATCCCTGCTATAACTTTTTTCTCCGAATGCCAAATCAAATTTATCGAGTTAGTAACCACTACTCATGTTTAATCGGCTATAGTGCTTTTCTATCGGAAGAATAACATGATGTTTTCTAAATATTTAATAGTTCTTTCAAGCGTACTTATTCAGAAATAGATTGAAACTCGCTAAAATTCGACAGGAGATTTGGAGCATATATGTTAGTATATAGCTAATTGTGGAAATTCAGGGAGGGTAAATAATGAGTACTGAAATAATAAAGGATTATCCAAACATTCAAAATTTAAGGGATAATATTTTAGAAGAGTTGGACAAAAATGAAGTTGATGAGTTTGATAAAGATTCTTATGAAATGATGCTTGAAAAACTGAGCGAATTGGAAAAGCTATTATCAGTCAAAGAATTTAATTTGGTCTTCATAGGACAAAAGGGTGTTGGTAAAACAACTGCTATAAGTAACCTCTTTAATCTCTTGATTGATAGAAATGTCACGGGTAAAGGACGATCTAGGAAAGTCATTGAGGAAATCTTAGAAACAGGCGCAGGAGGGACAACGGTTTGTGATGTTGAGATAAACCAGTCACCAACCGAAACATCTCAAATATTAATCGAGCCTTATTGTGATAACGATATATTAAACGAAATAGAGACTTTTTGTAATATTATTTGGAAGAAAAAAATGAATTCTATTGATAATTTTGAAGAAACTAGGACTTTTTACCTCGCTTCAGAAGTAGAGAGAGCCATTAGAAATATGACTGCACTTACAGTGGTCAAAGAAGTTGATATTGCTGTTGAAAGGGCAAAGGATTTTTTGGAATTTGAAGATTTCAAAAATGAAATTATCCATTTAGCAGAACTAGATAATAGAAATAAAATACAATTTGTTTATGAAAGTCACCCTGAAGCATTAGAAACTGAGTCAAACTGGATAAAATCTACGTTCAGGGATATTAATCTCGTTAAGTTTACTGATATTTTAATTCCTAAAAAAATTATAGTTTCTCTTTCGAGAAAGATACTAGATTTTGACGATCTCCCGCGAATTAAATCCATTATCGATACTAGGGGATTGGACTCCCAATCTAATTTTGATAGAAAAGACATTGAAAAGTACATAAGAGAGGATATCGAGAATCTTTGTATTGTCACAGATTCCTTTCCTCCAAGCCCTTCTGAACCAGTCTTTAATTTATTTAAGAGATTTTTATATGATGAATCACTAAGGGATCTATCCGCAAAAATGATTTTAATGGTTTTGCACAGAAAAGATGAAGCATCAGATATTGTATCTTATAATGGTAAAGTTGAAAATGCTGAGGAAGGAATAAAAGTTAGAAAAAGAGAAATTGAAAGTAAATTTATGTCTGAACAAATTCCAATGCTGTCCGATAATATTCTCTTCTTTGATGCTTTGTTTGGGATAGATGATAAGAAAATAAAAGTCACTGAAGATGACATAGATGAATATGGAATTGATGAGGCGAGGCATGTTAAGTATGAGGAAGTGAGGAAGTACCATAAGGAAATGGTAAGTGTAATTGAGCAGATTATTAATAAAAGAGAAAGAGAATGGTTGAATGAATTAAATAATATACTTGATGAATTTAAAAGTATTAAATATCATTTTGAAAATGATACTTACGCAGAAGAGCATCTAAGTAGAATTAAAAATGAAGTGGATTCTATTAAAGATACTCAGGCAGATTATAAAACTTTGTTTGCGGATTTGTATCAAAACAAAATGGGTTTTATTCACCCATCAACATTTGCTGCTATTAATAGATCTTATGGTATTTTCAGTTCAAATGACATATTTTATATCGGATCGGTAACAATCGAAGAAATATACAAGGAACATTTCAAAAAGGCTAAAGATCAAATTATTTCTAAAATTGATACTATAAGAAACTTCCATAATATAACGATAAAGACAAAAACATTTTTCAATAGATTATACGACAAGGTTAATAAGGAATTTGATATTTCGATGAGAGAATTAAACGATAAAATTTATATTCTTTTGAACAAAGAAGTGTTTAATAATAATGAAAGTAGTACAAGTGTATTTTGGGATAATGCAAGATCTAGATGGGGAGGAGGTAGTGGATATAGAGAAGATATCCAAGCAATGTATCGGAGACATCTGCAAAAAAATACTTATTATACTGAAATCAACTTGCTAGTTGAAACTCAATGGAATAAATTTCTACAAGTTATACTCTCAGCTGGTGGGAAAAGTAATCTGAATGGTTGAAATTTAATTTTAGTTAATATGTCAGATAATATAAAAAGACACTCTCTAATAGTGTCTTTTTATATTAGCATAAATTGTCTCGATTAAATAAAACTAACAATGAAAAAGATGATGGTTATATCGCCGATTTTGAGAATCATGAATGCTTATAGTGTTCCAGTAAAATAAAGATAATCAAAAATATAATCTGATTTAATTAACTGTAAATGTGAACTTAATAAGCGAAATATAAAAGTTTTAGGATCGAATGTGGCTTTAAAAGATGGTAAGACGGATTATGATGACATGACTCTTGCTATCAGAACCCTCGTGAATTTCATAACTAAATAACTTAAACTCAGTTGAAGAACAACATAATAATAAACTTATCTAGCGGTCCAAAAGGTAGCTTAATTCATCAAGCATTTTCAGAATTTTTAGATCCCAGTAGAAGTTCAATAGTTGAAGTTCAATAGTTGAAGTTGTAATAATAAAGTAAACATGAAATCATAATAAACGAAATGAACGATAACTAGCTATTTATGGATTTCAGTTTATTCCTGATGCCAAAGGAATGTAAGGTTGAAGAACGGAGCTCTCAGTTTCACAAGAAATTGCATCTGGAATAAAAGAAGGGCAACTCACAAGCAGTCGACTTGTTAATAACATTGTTCCGTTTAGCACCTCAAAAGATACATGAAACAATTCGTTTAGTTGTAAATCAAGAATTTATTTAACGGATGGAACATGCCTTGATGAAATAATTGTTTGATTGAAGCAGGAGAATCAGTTCTTAGTGGCCCAAGTGTTTCGCGTGCGAACTTACAAATTGTTTACTAGCTTGTTCTTCAGAAAAACAGTGAGAAAAACTCATATAAAACAACGACAGAGACCCAAGCTTTATTACTGAAGTCTAGGTCTTTTATTTTGGTGATTAATGTAATATAAAAAGCGGGTAGCAGAAGGAAAGTGTCCTTCTAGGTCTTACTTTTAAACACTAAAAATGGTGAAATTATAAAGCGGATGGTTTTTACCTGAAGTAGCCACTAACGGAAAGTGACTTTTTTTAACGGAGGTATAAAATATGAATCGTATTGATTTACTTCTTGTCGAAACTACAGCCCTTCAACTTTTAGTATTTGCCTCTATTTGGCTAATTAGGGTTTATTTCCTAATTAAACACAACATTTTGAAGAAAAAGGCAAAGAAACACACAAGGGATTTGAATTCACCTACTCAATATCCTCGATCGCCGCAATCACATGCACATTTGTATTGTGCATATATTTACTCAGCCTGCTGTAATCCGACAGCACCATCGTCTAACGGTGGTGTTTTTTCTTTGCTTAAAAAATACTTTCACCAAATAAAGAGGTTATCCTCTTTCTGCTTGTAGAAAATTCAATTCTTGTGCTATTTTGTGACTAAAGGACTAGTGATTTAGAAATTAAAGGCTATATTGCATCCAATAAAACATATTTTTGGAATCCCAGGTTGATATATACCATAGGAATAAAATGGATTATAATAGTGTTATTGAAGGTTTAAATGCGAAAATCAAGTGTGTTTTACTATGATGTAGATAATATTTCTAAAAATTAAGTTTTTAAAAGGAGTACATATGACACAACAGATTGATACTATATTAATTAGCCATTCGCATAAGGATGCAGCGTACGTACATGAATTAGTAGATATGATAAAGGTAACCGATGTGGAGAAAAAGGCTGTTAAAATCATTTGTTCTTCATATCCTGGTCATAATATTCCTCAGGATGTTAACATATATAATTACCTGAAAGAGGTGATTAAAGGAAATGTGTGGGTCATTTATGTTCTTTCGCATAATTACTATAATAGCTCCGCATGTTTGAATGAGATGGGAGCTACTTGGGTCCAAAATAAAGAATACTCTGCTTTTATCACACCTAACTTCTCATTTAAACAAGTGGACGGTGCCATAGATCCTTCACGCAATTTATATAGTTTAGGTGATAAAACTAGTCTCAATAATTTTAAAATGCATATTTTGAAAGAGTTTGGATTGGAGGTTAATGATAATCTTTGGGAGAGCATTCGTGATAGTTCTTTGGATAAAATAAAAGAAGTCGCTCGTATTGAACTTGAACAGAATTCTTTCGTGAAAGTTCAGTTCGAATCAGTTAGAAATGAAGCTGATCAAATAATTAGAATTGTTTTAAGGGCAATTAATGAATTATCTTATCCAATTGAAATAAATTTAATAAATTTATTATTGAAGGATGAAAATGGGGAAAGTTTTTTATATAAAAATGAGACGTTCAATTTATTACTGCATAGTGGTGAGAATAGAATAGTTACTTTTAGTACAACAAAAAACGATTCGGAGTATTCAGCAGTACAGCATGGAGATGTAACATTAACTTTTAAATATAGTAAATACTTTGGATAATAGGGGGATTAAAATAATGAAAGTAACTTTAAATTCAGCGCAGGAAGTATTGAAAAAAGAGATTATAGAAAATCTTGCGATAGTAAAAGAATGGCAGAGGCTAGATAGAGAAGAAATAAATATTGCGTTTGAAAAAATGAAGAAAGCCGCTCATGCCCTTCATATGCAACTTTCACCTCATCCTAAACATCATCAATACATGATTGAGAATCGAGGAATGCAACCCGATGATCCAGAGTTTTATAACCACATTCATCCCACTGAAGATTTACTGAAATATTTAGAAGATACGTCAGCAAACGATGATCCTATTGACTATACTTTAAATGGTCAATTTGAATTTAATGTATATTCGAGTCGTTGGGGACATCATGATAAATATAGTCTTACTCGTACTGCAAAGGGGTGGTTTGTTGACCATATGTCTTACAGAGGAGAAGACGGTTTATATGATAGTAAAGTTCTTTATGGTTCTATGATCCAAGACAGTATTTCTTTTCCTAGAAATGTAGATAGTTACTTAGCTTCAATATGGACTATTGCAAAAGATGAGGGTCTTAAACATGAACAAGTACAAGAAATGCTCAATAGAGTTGCTAATTGGATTTCTCAGACTGAAATGAATGCTCCTAGAGATATTTTAATATAATTAAGAAGGCTGACTGAAATTTAAGACGGTTAAGAATTAGTTTCCTCTATAATACTAATACTAAAGATAGCGCCTTTTGGCGCTTTTTCTTTATGTGAATGATTAATGATTTTGAAATACTATTTTGTAATTTGAAGGGTAATGTGATGCATTGTGATTTCATGGATAAAAACATATTTTGAAAATCGCAAATGGAAAAAGATGTTGGAACATCTTGAATTTCAACTGAAGCTTTATGCAGTTTCAGAGCGGGGGATTCAAAAATGGGTTGCAGAAGTTTCTTTGCAGAGATTCAATATTTCAGAAGAGCAAGTTACCAAATTGACGACAAAACAGATGCATCAGTTCTATACCCAAGAGCATCCGTATGTCGTTAATCCGATACTTGAGCGTTATTTTGAGAGTGTGCCATCTAAACAATGTAATCTTGATCCGCGATACTTGAAAATTGAATCTGTATTCCAAACTCAAAAAACGAAGTATTGGGATGTTTTCTCCAAATTACATACCACCGTTACTCAATTGAATGAAGATATCACAGCGAAAACTGAACACGCTGCGACTTTTCTTGTGGATGTAAAGAAAGCTCGTAAAGATTATTTTACGTATTCTATATCTGTGAAGCTGGCTTCTCAATTTAAAGAAACTTTTGATTACTTTGGTTCAGGCGATACCAGTGGGATCTCTGAATCGACATCTGAAAGCATTGACGCTTATAAAGCGTTGAACAAATATCGCTCAGATTGGAATAAGGAATACATCCAGAGAGAATTGATTGAAGCTGAGGAGTTACTCTCCAATATTGATGGGAAATCTCTAGATGCGCAGCAGCGAATCGCTGTGGTCACGGATGAAGATAGTAACTTGGTATTAGCTGGAGCAGGTAGCGGAAAAACATTAACGATTGCAGGAAAAGTAAAGTATTTAGTAGAGCGTAAACACGTGAAGCCTGAAGAAATACTGCTGATTTCTTTTACCAAGAAGTCTGCGCTAGAAATGAAGGAGCGAATCGAACACCGACTTCATATCCCTGTAGTCGCAAAGACTTTTCATGCTTTAGGTCTTGAAATTATTGCTAAGCATCATCAAGCGAAGCCAGACATTTTTAGCGATCTTATGGGAGTTATTCAGGCGTATATGAAGGATACGATATTTGAAGAAGGTCAACAGATTAAACATCTTATCGAATTCTTTGGTTATTACCTCAGTATTCCCAAAGATTATTCTGAGTTTGAGAATTTGGGGGAGTACCATGAATTCCACCGCAACCTGGACTTTGAGACTTTAAAGGGAAAAATGTCGAAATCGGATTATGTGGATCATGCGGCGAAAGCGCATAAGAGCCAATTGAAAACCTTGGCGGGCGAAACGGTAAAGAGTTTTGAAGAGACCTTGATTGCGAACTTCTTATTCCTAAATTCAATTGATTATGAGTATGAGCGGGACTATCCGCTCGATACACGAACGGAACAGTATCGTCAGTACAAACCTGATTTCTATCTCCCAGCGTATGATCTCTACATTGAGCATTTTGGAGTGGATGAAAAGGAACGTACGCCTTGGCTAAGCCCTATTGAGGAAGAGAAGTACTTGGAGGGCATGAAGTGGAAAAGACAGCAACATGCTTCACAGGGAACGGCAATAATCGAAACGTACTCATACTTCAATAAGCAGGGAGTGCTTCTAGAGAAGCTACAGGAGCAGTTACTGACCCACGAGGTGACATTTAAAGAAGCTGATTATCTATCTATTTTTGACAGTGTCTATAAAGAGAATCAGGATAAATACTTCAAGGAATTTGTGAAGCTGCTATCGACTTTTATCAACTTGTTTAAGTCTAGTGGATATGAAGCAGATCAATTCGAGGAGTTTGTTCAGCAAAACCAAACGAAACCCGACATTCCTTTTTTTAAAAGGCGGACGGAGCTATTCTTATCGTTGGTGCGGCCGATTTACAGCTACTACGAAAATCATTTGAAGAAGATACGCAGTATCGATTTTAATGATATGGTTAACCAGGCTACCAATATTGTTAGGGAAAATAATCCTTACTTTCCCTACTCTTATATCATCGTTGATGAATATCAGGATATTTCGAAAAGTCGCTTTGGTCTGATTCAGGCGATACGAGAGCAGACCAAAGCCAAAGTCATGTGTGTTGGAGACGATTGGCAGGGGATTTATCGTTTTGCGGGTTCTGACTTACAGCTCTTTACCAACTTTGGTCAGTATTTTGGAGCACATGAGTTGATGAAGATTGAGCAGACGTATCGGAACTCGCAGCAGCTTGTGGATGTAGCTGGCCGCTTTGTGATGCGGAATAAAAACCAGTTCCGAAAAGAACTGAAATCCATGCATCAAAATCCAGAACCCATTCAAATCTTAGGGTACCAAAAGGACAAAGCGATAGCGCTGTGTGTAGCCATTGAACGTATTGTAAAGGACTATGGAAAAAGGGCGAAGATTCTTTTGCTCGGGCGAAATGGTTTTGATATCAACTTTTTAGATGAGGAACCTGAATTTCTTCTGAATGCAGACAAGACCCAGATTACCTATTCGAAGTACCGCGAGCTTCAGATCTCGTTTTTGACCACCCATAAATCCAAGGGGCTGGAAGAAGATCATGTTATTTTGCTGAATGCG
Source organism: Paenibacillus sp. FSL H7-0735 (assembly GCF_038008505.1). Lineage (NCBI taxonomy): Bacteria > Bacillati > Bacillota > Bacilli > Caryophanales > Paenibacillaceae > Paenibacillus > Paenibacillus sp. FSL H7-0735. Next base: position 1,495,812 of record NZ_JBBOZH010000001.1, read on the forward strand.
GAGAACAGTCTCGTAGGATTCCCGAATAAAATCGCAGATGATCCTGTGTTAGGCTGGGTACTGACCGATCAAGAGGCATTTGAATTTGCGGAGGAACGACGCCTGTTTTATGTGGCGCTAACACGTACTCGAAACTCTGTTTACATTCTAACCTCTGAGCAGAGGATGTCTGTTTTTGTGAAAGAACTAATCGAGAAGGATAAGATTCCGTATCAATTAGTGACGCGAGAAGACAGTGTAGCGGAGAACCCCAAGTGTCCAAAATGCCAAACAGGGCATTTAACGCGTAGAGTGGGCAATACGACCTTTTTGGGGTGTACGAATTACCCAGGATGTGATTATACCAATGGACATGTAGAGATATTGAAAAAGCCAAGATTATGTCCGAGGTGCGGTGGTTTTCTTGTCTATAAAAAGGGTTCCCGAGGGCCGTTTTATGGATGCACGAATTTTAAACATAATTGTCGATATAGTGAGGATTATAAATTCACGAAATAGTCGGAGGATTATAGTTATGAAAAAGAAATTACAAGTTTTTATTTCATCTACATATATTGATTTAATTGCAGAACGGCAGGCTGCGGTAGAAGCAATTCTCGATGCGGGACATATTCCTGCTGGTATGGAACTCTTTCAAGCAGGATCGCAATCTCAGAAAGAGACCATTGAACGTTGGATTGATGAATCTGATGTATATTTACTTATTTTGGGTAGTCGCTATGGAAGTATTGAGCCTGATTCAAAGATGAGTTATACCCACTGGGAATACGATTATGCAGGGAAAAAAGATAAACCACGCTTTTCAGTTGTCATTTCCGAAAAGGCACGAGAAGAGAAAGGTAAAATGAATTCAAACTTTATCGAACAAGAGCATTATCAGGAATATAAAAAGTTTAAACAGGAGGTTTTAGAACAAATAGCAAGAATGTTTGAGGATACTAAAGATATAAAGCTAGCAATACACGGTGCACTCAACGATATTTTGGAACGCAATCCAAATCTGCATGGATGGGTATCGGGCATAGAATTTGAAAAATTGAAACAAGAAAACATGAAATTAAAAAATAAAACTGTCATTCCACAACAGAAAGTGAAAAGAACAGTGTCATCTCAAACTCAGATTCAAACAACTTTATTTGGGTCTGAAGAAATATTGAATGAGATGTCAGTTCAAGGGGAATACCTGCAATATCTTGCTCATCTGTACAAAATGCTCAACGGAGATAAATATCAGGTAGCATCTAAATATGATTTAGCAAATTTAATAGGTTTAAACAAAAAAGAAAATGAGAACATCTCCAACTTTTTAGTAAAAGAGTCTCTAATCAGATATGAATCCAGCATTAACGATTTAAGCATGACTCACAAAGGATTTGTTCTTATTGAAGAATATCGTGAGATTATAGAGGATCTGTCAGATCTAGCTAAATACACTTTGAAACAACTAACAACTTCAGCAGGTAGGGGGTTGAAGCTGATTGATTTTAAAGGGAAATATCCGAATTTAAAGAGTTCTTCTGAACTAGTAACTTATTTATGGAACTTAGAACGGAAAGGATTAATATACATAAGTGATAAAGCTTTTATTACAGGGGGACCGAATGATATAGAGTATGAAAACAATGTGGTATCCATAGATTTTAAAGAGATTGATATCACGGATAAAGGGAGCTTTTTGCTCGATCTATTGAAAATTCTTAGTTGAAAAAATAAGCAATTTGCATGAGTTATCTAGACTACAGTCAAAAAAATTAGCGCTATTAAGCGCTTTTTTCTTTGTTTATATATAATCAATGAAATGGTTTTGGGTGTGATTCTCTTCATAATTTGGTGCAATGAGCTTTGCCGAAAAAGGCTAGTGAAGAAAGTGGATATCTATGAAAGTATTATATAAACAATTGACATACCGAGATTATCCTCTATAAGGGGATTAAAGCAGGCACTTTGAATTCCTTTGTTACAAAATGCTTTTCACAAATTGAACAATGAACTCGAACCAAAGCTTTAAGGACTGCCTTGCAACAAAAACACCGTTCAGCTATTTGCTAGCATGAGAACGGTGTTTTTAATGATCATTTATTCAAAACAAAAGATAATTGGATTATGTCCTGCAATTCCGCCGAAATTCAGTTCTCTAACATTCCCTTTTTCATCCAGATAATATTCATTGTCTGCTGCGCCTTGTTTGTTTAACTTTAATTCGTAGCTTCCCACATTCCAATAGTCGAATTCATCACTATCAGCGACAGGTTCTACAACCGTGGTATAATTTTTTTTGTCTCGCCGCTTCAAAAAATTCTGCAAGGTTCATTTTTAACCCTCCTGTTTTGAGTCAACTGATTCTATCATACTAATGATGTATTCTTCCAATGACGAATTTGTAACACTAATTCGATATATTCCCAAAATGTTCGTATGTTGGATTTGTCGATTATGGTAAAATATTCTGTAGAAAAACAAGAGAATTTTATCATATTGAAAACTCGGGGTGGTTCTTTTTGTCCAAGTATAGTTTCACGTTGGATTCATTTAAAAATATTCAAGATTTAATTCGCTTTATGGATCAGAAATCATCGGCAATTCTCGTTATTTTCGGGTTTATTTTAACCGCATTTGTGAACAACGCAAGTAAACTGCATTTTGTAAATCCCTTTCTCATGTCTCCTTGGAATGGATTCTTATCTTCACTTACGCTACTGGTCGGAGTCGCAACCCTTGCATTATTACTATATAAAATCCGAATTATAATTAATCAAATTCTAAAACCACGTGTAGCTAAGCACTATCTTCCTGAGCATCACTCTTTATTTTATTATGGGCACATCAAGCTCATGGAAAAAGAACGGTACTTAGAAGAAGTGGGAAATATGCCAGATCAACAAGCCGAACAAGAAATTGCGGCGCAGGTATATGAAGTTTCACAAATTTTATTTTCAAAAACCGAGTCGTTAAATAAAGTAATGAGTCGCATGTTCTATCTTATTGGACTTCTTCTTATGTTTATTTTCTTAACCCAACTTGTATAAAAGGATGTGTAGTTATGGGTCTGAAAGAGGATATTGTTAGCAAAGTAAAAGAGATCATGGATACCAATTTTGAAGTTACTGATGTTACATATGTACCTGATATCAATGATACCAAGCTCACCTTTGGCAATACGGGGCTACGTTTCTCCGCAACAGTATTATTTATTGATATGCGAGGATCAACAAAAATTTTAAATAAACACAATCGTAGAACGGTGGCCAAAATTCATATGGCTTATTTTCATACTGTCACTAAAATTGCCAAAAGTCTTGGAGGAGAAGTGCGGTCCTTTAATGGTGACAGTATGCTAGCCTTTTTTGAAGGCACTACAAAGCAAACCTTGAGCAATGCGGTGAAGGCTGCTATGCAAATGAAATATATGATTTCTAATTCAGACAGTGGTATTAATAACTACTTAGCCAAGTATTCAGCAATCGATTTTGGAGTTGGCATAGATTACGACAAAATTTTATGTACTAAAGTGGGGATTTCTGGTGAAAATAATCGAGACTTATTTTGGGTGAGTAATGCAGTAAATCGGTCAACACGGTTAAGTGATAAAGCTGAATCACCTAACCATATTAACATTTCTTCAGTAGTATATAATAACTTGCTTGACGGAGTTAAATACGTAACTACTAAAGATTATTGGGGAAATGATCAGAAAGAAGATATTTGGAAATCAAATACCTTTCAATACAATGATAGTTGGGAAACCTATTACAGTACGAGTTATCATTGGCCCTTGTAACAAAAGGTCTACGGTAGCTCGAAAAACGCAAAATGGACATCTCCCCCATAAATCGTTTCGGTGAAATTGGATAGTGGTTCTTGTGTTTGTTTCTTCCACCAACCGTTCACTAACGCTTTATCTTCGGGAGACTCCATTTCTAGACCTTCATATACATCCTCTGTAAATAATATCGGCGGAGTCGTAAATGAGGAAGTCGAAGTACCCTGATAATGGATGAAAGAGGTGAAGTTTGGATCTTTATGATTAAGGACAGTAGAGGATGTCTTTTCCAGATTATCTAAGAAAGTAGTAATGTTTCTTTTGTACCAAGCTGATTGCTTTGAGTATTTATATTCATGGCGTTCTTCAATTATCGTTTCTTTTTGGGATAGGGTGGTTGTTTTATTCGCTGCATCTGTAAGTTTAGAGGCAACATTTGCGGGTCTTCCGAGCCAAACGAGCGATTTATTGGAGATATTTTCAGCACCGTACTTAATGATTCCATTTTTTGAAACCAGCATTTTCCCGTAATCGATGCCGATCCCGCACTGGATGTCATTTTTGTTGAAGTGTTTGTTTAGCAAATACTCGCTGATGGAATGCATGAGTATCGCGGTGTTTAGAGCATTGGTACAGCATTGATAAGAATCAAAAACGACCATTACACGGTCCCCTACAATCCCTCTGACCTTACCTCCATATTGCTCCGCCGCTTTGACCATGGAACGGATAAATGCAGAATAAAGCTTCGTGACCGTTTCCTTACGATGAGTAAGGTTGAGTTCGGTAGAGCGGCGAATATCAATGTATAGTACGCACGTTTCAATCAGCTTGACTTTTTGCTGCATTGTTTCCAAGTTCGGATATGTAATAAGGGAATCATCGATAGTAGGAACAAACATCGTCTCCGATACAACAATTTCGTAATCCGACGATAAGATGAGGTTGATTTCTTCATCCAACAAATTTTTCAAATCCATGATGCTCCCCATAGGTAGTACTCCTTAGAATTATAGATTTTAAAAAGCACTTGGCGGTTGCCAGGTGCTTTATTTTTGCATTTGTTTGAGTAATTCGGCAATTATAGGCTTTACCTTAAGAATTGATTGAAGATCCTGCTTGTACAACATGACGTTAATCTCCTGAATCTCTTTCATTTTTTCACTTTGTTTGGTTTCTCCAGTAAGGGAGTATGTAAAGAAGTCGGCTTCACTTACCTCAAGGGCTTGGGCGATTTTCTCCAAAGTTTGAAGCGAAATATTTTTTTGTCCCCGTTCAATACGTCCGACGTAGCTATACGAAGCCCCGATCCGTTCTCCGAGCGCTTCCTGCGTCAATTGTTTCTCTAGTCGTATTTCTCGAATTCGTAGTCCGATCGTTTCTAGTATGTTCATACGTCCCTCCTCTTCTTTGAGTCTAAAGAATAAAGGTAGACTCAAAAATGGACTGATAGGAACAAAATTAAATATAGTACCCCATAGGAACAATGTGATAAAATATCTGGGAAACTAAGGGAATAATTAAAGGGGGTCTATGGGTGGAGTGTTACAAACATCAAGGAATGAGTGCGGTTGCACAGTGTCACAACTGCGGGAAAGGGATATGCTCCGAATGTTCGGAACGATCTTCGCTGATGCTCTGCGAGTATTGTTTACTTGCGAATAATGAACAGGCGAAGAGGAAAGTAATCGTTAGTTTTGCATTTTCTATTATCTTTGCTGTCATTGGCGTATATGTTGGAGTTCACTCGGGGGTATCGGGTGTGGTGGGAGCCATCGGCTATGCTTATCTGGGCTTCAGTGTACCGTGGGGCTATTCGTTCTTTGGAAAGTTTATAGTAGCTCCTTATTTTAAGGCTATTTTGACCTTGTTTTTAGGCTGGGCTATTGCGCCATTCTCGATTTATCGAAACATCAAGGAACTTAAGACGATTCAAGCTGCGAAGCAAGATATCAGTAGCAACATGAGTGTATAAAACATGGAAAAAGACATGGATCGTACACTTAACATCCTAAATCGAATCTTTTTAAGCCTAACAGCTATCTATGCATTTATGGCTGTACTAGGTGCGTTTTCCAGCGATCCCGCTGTTGATAATGCCGAAGTCGTATTTATATGCTATGGCGCCACTGTTTTTTTTCTATTCTTATCAGGTCCTTCTCTCCATCGAAAAATAGCAGAGGTTTGTGCCATTATTGCTTACGGCTTTTTTGCTTTTAGCGTTGCGTTTGGCCTCTTTGGTTTGTCGATGGCAGGGTTTGCCGCAGGCATTGCAGTTATCGTTGCAATTATGCGTCAGCGATATCAAAACCTGGATTCCACGTTTCTCACGGGAGTGATGTTTGCCTACTGGATCGTTATGTATGGATTCTCGGCCACTCTCATTGGAAAGGTACCGCTAATTAATAAAGGCTGGGATGTAATTTTTTACCCTTTTTATTTTGAGGGAATTAAGCACATTGCACTTAGCTGGAGGGGGCTTTTTATCTTGTTCGGAGGTTGGCTATTTGCGCGGTTTGTGAACCGCGCTAGAATGGCTGCCTATCAAACAACCAAGCAGCGTACGGAAACTCCCGCGCAGGTTTATTCGCCGCCTGCGCGTCCAGTAGTTCAGCATGTTTCAGCAACATCGGCTCCTGCTCTTGCAGCACCTGCGCCAACTAACATTCAAGAGTTGGTTGATGGAGAGGAGTACGAAGAAGAATTCATAGAAGACCATGAAGATGAGAACGAAATCCCAGAAGATCGTGAAGAAGTGCTATATGCGGCCTTAGCGGCACTCGACGCCATGATCGGGCTGGCTCCATTGAAAGCAGAGATCCAAAGCTTTATGAAGCAAATGCAGGGACACTTGCTTACCCAGAGGCTGGGTAAGATCACTTCGTCGAAGCCGACGCTTCATATGGTCTTTACAGGGCCGCCTGGCACAGGCAAGACCGAGGTCGCACGTATTATGTCTGATTTGCTCTACGGACTGGAGCTTACCGATCAGCGCGTACTCATTGAAGCCGATCGCTCCAGTATTGTCGGAACACATATTGGTCAGACGGAAGAGAGAATGAATCATTTACTAGAAGCAGCCTGGGGCGGTGTGCTGTTTATTGACGAGGCCTATGCCCTGGCTAAACTCGATTCGCCGAATGACTTCGGCCAGGAGGCCATTGACGTGTTGATTAAAGCAATGGAGGATTATCGGGAGCATCTTGTCGTTATTATGGCAGGATATTCGAGTGACATGGAACGTTTCCTTAATATGAATCAGGGTTTCCGTTCTCGTGTGCCGTACACCCTTGCTTTCGCCGATTATACGCCGCATGAGCTGTCGCAAATTGCGCTGCGTATGCTAGAAGCAAAGGGCTATGATTGCAGCTTTATCGAGGGTGAAATCCAAGGGATCGTGAATTTCTGCCACCGTAATGGTGGGGTTCAGGGAAATGGTCGCTGGGCACGAAACTTTGTAGAACGCATCGTTAAAGAACACAACGTGCGAGTTTCGACAGACGCCAATCCTCAGTTGATCGGTAAAATCCTGTCAGACGATTTAAGGCTGGCCGCAGGCATGGGAGCTGCTCGCGCCGATGGCAATGTTGTCGCCGATGGCAAACGTGAACTGTGTGAAGAAGCACTGAGAGAGCTTCAGGCCATGGTCGGTTTATCCACTCTTAAAGAACAAGTCCAAAGCATTCTCTATCACGTGGAATTGGAACAAAAGCGAATGCAGCAAGGGCTGTCGACCGAAGCCATAAGTATGCATATGATGTTTGAAGGCTCGCCAGGTACAGGTAAAACGACGGTCGCACGCATTATCGGGAAGTTCCTGAACGGGCTGGGCCTCCTCGCGAACGGTCATGTGGTGGAGACGGATCGTTCGGGTATGGTCGGTAAATATATCGGCCATACCGAAGCAAAAACAAAGGAATTAATCAACCGTGCGAAAGGCGGCGTCTTGTTCATTGATGAGGCCTATGCACTCGCACGTTCGGAGTCCACAAACGACTTCGGTAAAGAGGCTATGGATGTCCTCGTGAAGGCTATGGAAGATCACCGAGCTGAACTCGTAGTGATTCTAGCGGGGTACAGCGAGGAGATGCAGAATTTGCTTTCGATAAATCCTGGATTAAGTTCTCGAATCCCATTCCGATTTAACTTCCCAGACTATGCTGCGAATGAAATTATCGAGATCGTCAAACGATCGTTTCAGTCTAAGCAGTTTCTCTTGACGGCTAGCGCAGTAGAGACCTTAGAGCAGCAGGTTACTGCTCTTTCCGCCCTGGCAGGCGGCGCGTTAGAGGGTAACGGCCGCTGGGCCCGAAACCTCGTGGATAACGTACGGATGGCGCAGAATAATCGCCTGGTCCGAACACATAGTAACGATAGCGATTTGATGACGATTGAGGCCGAGGATATTGAGCGTGCAATCCAGCATATATAAATCGAGAGGAGCGCGTCTATGGCGTTATTGGAATACGTTGCTGCCAAACTTGTAAAGAAAAATTCAACGCGAGGCACAAAATCAATCATGAATGAAGTTATTGGTTTGATAAAGGCTCTTGTATTGGGGATTTTGAAATGGGCGCTCTGGGTGTTCAATCAACTCGTTCCAAAGTGGGTTCGAATAGCGTTGTTCTTTATTGTGTTGTACTTTCTATACTTCTCTTATCAACAGTTTTCAGGGCACGATGGATTCCCTCAGATGATGGATGATTTAATGAATATATTTTTTCATTGATAGTACCTCCATAAATAGTAGGATAAGAAACGGTTGCCTTGGGCGACCGTTTCTTATTGAGCATTATCTATATATTAGAGTAATTTGTTATGGTAAAATGTTCTTAATATATGAATAGATTCAAATAATTAAAGAATTAAAGATATGACCTTTATTTGATGTAAAGTTTATTCATGGAGGTAATTTATGAGATTGTTTGGCAAAGTAACAAAAGACTTAAACCATGATGACATTGAACGACTTATACAGAATAAAGTAATGGAGTCGCGTGTACTTGACTACAAGCAAACAATGCCAAAACCGAATGATGCAGGTAAGAGAGAAATTCTTGCAGACATCACCGCAATGGCCAATACAGATGGTGGACTTTTAATATTTGGAATTCAAGAAGCACAAGAAGATGGGAAAAATGCAGGATATCCAGATAAAATCATTGGGGTCACAGCCCCAGACGGTACTGATTTAAATGTAGAGCAGTCTAAACAATGGCTCGATAGTGTAATTCGAGATGGGATTGAGCCAAGAATCAGTGGTATAGAATTTCAAGATATCATTTGTGATACTAAGGTTGTATTTATCATTAATATTCCAAGATGCTTACAATCACCTTATATGGTTAAGTTTAGTGGGGACTCTAAATTTTACGCAAGATCTAATACAGGAAAATATCAGATGGATGTGAGACAAATTAGAGAAGCTTTTTCATTAACTGATCATTGGAGAAATTCTTCTGAGGATTTTAGAAAGAAAAGAATTGAAATGTATCCTGAGAATGCAATTGGAATTTCTGCTTCTGAGTCTACTCTTTTACTTCAAGTTTTACCATTAGGAGAGAGAGAGTTAATAGATATTAAAGGAAAAGCAAAGCAAATTACTAACCTACTACCAGCTATATCAGCAACAGGTTGGTCCTCTGATTATAATTTAGATGGAATTGTAAAGCGTTCTGCTGATGGAAGTGGTAGCTATATCCAAATCTTTCGAAATGGAGGGATGGAGGCATCAGAACTTCTCAATTTTGCTGAGAAGGATTCAGATGGGAAATGGCAGTTATCTTTAGGGCTTATAACCACGTTATGCATGAAATATTTGCACTACTATTTAAAATTTGCGGGACACTACCAAATTGATCCTCCATTTGCCGTATATATAAACATTATTAATATGTCAGGATCTTATATTAAAACAGGAATTAGAGGAAAGGTTCCATTTGCAAATGGAAGAAATCAAGTTCTGTTACCAGGTGTGTACATTGATGATATGAGTGTGAATATTGATCAGGCGCTTCGCTCAAGTTTTGACATGATTTATCAATCATGTGGATTATCACATTGTACTGATTTCTCAGAAGATGGTGCTTTTACTATGGACTACTTGGAAGATTAGAAGTTCATATTCTTCATTTATATAAAACAAACGGACAATTATCGCGAATGGTGTCCGTTTGTTTTTTTTCTATATCAATTTTAAATCATTAACAATAAAATCTTTTTTCGTATAGGAATTTACACTGTACAAGAACTCGATGTGGCAGCTTTGGGAATCGGGAAAAAGAGGGGCTTTGTGAAATGCCAGAGCTTTTTTTCGATGAAATAGTAGGGAAGCGTGAACTTGTTCCTTCCCAAAGCACTCCACTCGATAGTGGCTTGGGATTGCAGAACTGTAATACAGTGGCTTCTCATTTCCAATGCCAAACGGCTCCATCATGAAATGGTGTTCAAAGAATTCATCTTCAAATTTCTGAATGGGGAGTTCATGATGAAACATTTTAGAGGGTTGGATGATGGATTGTTTTCGAGTCGCAATTTGAATCGCAGCCGTAAAGAAATCAAGCTGGTTGATTTCTAGCGAGAGCCCTGCTGCGGCGTGATGCCCGCCAAACGTCTTTAAGTACTGGCTACAATTTTGAATGGCGTCCACAATAGAAAACGACGTATTTGAAACCGAACGCGCAGACCCTTTCCCTCGCTCCGTAAACACGATGGCGGGCTTTTGATATTTCTCTGTAATTTTAGCGGCTAAAATCCCAATCAAGCCTTCATGTAGCTCATCGGCTACAACAATCAGATCTTGCTTAAAGAGACGCAGCCTCTGTATGGTCTCATCAACTTGCCCAAACTGGACCTCCGTCAGATATTTCCGCTTTTCGTTTAAATCAATCATAAAAATGATCGCATCTTCACGGCTTACTTTCTCTGTTAAGAGCTTGACCGCAAAATTAGGATTGCCGATGCGACCAACCGAATTAAAAATAGGAGCAATCAAAAAAGAAATGGTGGAGCTATCAATATTTGAAAGCCGTAGAAGTTGAAATAGTTTCTTGAATGGTTCTGAAGGATCGTTATTCATTTTGTAGAGCCCTAATTTAACAAGCGTACGGTTTTCGCCTACCAGCGGCATTAAATCGGCGACCGTCCCCAGTGCTACCAGCTCCAGATACTCCCAAGCGTATTTATGCCAATCGAGATCTTTACGCACGGCAAACAGCGCTTGGACAACTTTAAAGGCCACCCCAGCTCCGCACAGGTAGGTGCAAGGATAGGTATCATCTTGTCGTTTCGGATTGATAAAGGCATAGCATCTAGGGAGTTCGCCCGTGATCTCGTGATGATCCGTTACAATAACATCGATTCCTTTGACTACCGCAGCGGCTAAAGCCGCATGCGAATTCGATCCATTGTCGACAGTGATAATGAGAGCAGGATTTTCTTCTGCCATTCTCTCAACAGCTTCTGGTGTAAGCCCGTACCCTTCCATGCGAGTGGGTACCCTTACGGATACATTTCCTTTCAGAAAACAAAGCGCGCGATATAGCAGCGCACTTGACGTCATACCATCTGCATCATAATCGCCAAAGATGCAAATTCGTTGACCAAGCACAATAGCTTGATAGATGCGATACACTGCCTTTTTCATATCTTTAAAGAAGTAGGGATTGTGCAAATCGGATAAGTTTGGGTAGGCATAGGTGTGATATAAATCTTCATTTGTTATGCCAGCGGTAAGAAGAGCCTTTGTTAGAAAAGGGGGGAGTAAAAACTGGCGGGCGTAATACTGGACCATTCCAGGCGAAAATTGATCAGAGTCTTGTAACTGCCATTGCAAGTGCAACACCTCCACCTAACGGTATTGCCAAGAACGTATGTTTATAAACCACTCGTGATTTTAATTATTGAAAATAAGCTATTTGATTAGGTAGATTGAGAAGAGTTATGAAAGCGGAGGGGAATATGTGAATATAACAGATATTAACATTGAAGTGGTAAGTCGTGTCCTTGAACGGAATACAAGTCGAATTGAGAAGATGGAAGCCAAAATTAAATTGAGTCGAATGTTAAGCGAAGTGACAATCTTTACAGTGATAATTTTAGGGCTTTCTGCGTTATCCTATTATCTTTTTAATATTTTTGATTTCAGGTTTGCTTCATGGTTAATTAGTTTTATCCCAGTCAGTTTGCTTTATATTAAGAAAATTCCTAAAGTAGTAAGCGTGTGTATATTATTTTTAACCTTATTTATTATTTCAGGTTCTAATGCTATTACAAACTTGGTGTTGTTATTTCCTTTTAATATCAAAACCATTAACCCGCTTATGCCTAGTTATATAAGTCTATGTTTGGTATTATGTGTGATTTCCTCGATTTTGCTATGGTATTTTGTTCAACTTATGGTTGAGACAATACGAATTAAATATTTTAAAACAGTAATATTAGAAATCAAACTCATTGGAGAACCACCGCAATTATATAGATTAATTAATATCACTCGCCGAGGAGATTATATTGTCAACACAATGAGGGGAAAAAATAATTCGGAAAGAGAAGTGCTACTTAATCGAAGAAATATATTAATGGTTACATATATAACTGAGAAGGAAAATGAAAACGTCAGGTAGTATTTTTGACGAACTTTATATGGGATATGGCTTCAATCTAAAGGGGGCTCATTTAATAATAATGAACCCCCTCAATTCAATTAGATATTTTGTTGTTCTAACCAAGTGTGAATTTCCATTTTCATTTCTCTGAATCGATCTTGATTTGATGAAGAGAAAAGGGGCTCGGTAATATCCAATAGTTCTTGGATTACTTTGTTCGTGTTTTTGTTATGGGTAACGACAGTGCAAAGGGCCTCCGTAATCGATTGTTGCTGTGAGGAGGGTACATCATCTAACCAGATCCATTGTAGAATTACCCCACAAACGCCAAGAACATACTCATGACCTATTTGATCCTTCTTTAAATAATTCAATAACTGATGGATTTTATCGTCCAATACATACTCATTTTTCTGTAGATGATGTAGTATCGTAAATTCATTAATAGGAAGTAAAGTATACCCCATACTAAGTAAGTTCCCCATATCCTCAAAATAACGTCCTACAGTAATTCTTCTAATTAAAACCAAGTTGATTATCCACTCCACGGTATTAAAGGATTGAATGTTAAAAAGTTCTTTTGCAACCCCGCTTATATGATAACTATCTGACAACAAGTTCAAATGTTCATCTTTACATGCTTCCAAAGGCTGAAGTAAAAAGCTGATTTGATCATCTAATTCATTATTTGTTATGGGATTCCCAATTTTTGTACAGTTGTTATTGATCCAATATATGAATTCCTCGTTATTTTTAAGATATTTTTGCATTTCCTCAGCGCTATTTTTATGATGATTAACCTGTCCGTTGTTGTAGCTGAGGGTAGCTAATCCTCGCTCCCCTATCGTTTTTTTATGAGAATATTCGTTGGAAAGTTCATTATAGTCATTTTGATGAATATATAAATCGTACATCTCAGCTAGCTCATCAAGATGACCGAGCTCTCTAATCGTCAGAAGGGTATACGAATCACAGAAAACTTTTTTTGAATCCTTAGATATTGATACTCTGTGATCTATATCCTGAAGATCAGGACCTTGATATACCCCAAATTCCATATCTGAAGAGAAATAATAAATCCATGTTTCATAAGGGCCCTTGTTAAGGAAGGCAGCCAAGAAACTTGGAGGGAATTGATTTTCTTTCACTACGTTTAGCTTATGGTAGTAGGACTCACTATGGCTCTTCAGCATTTCAATGATTTGATCAGAAAGAGTTTTATCATCATTGAAGGCTTTAATGGCTTGGAAAATTGGAGTTTCTGTTGGGAAAGTTGCACTGAAATGTTCAAAGATGAAATGATAGGTATTAATCCATTCTGGTAAGGGATTGCTTAATTTTTGTGTAACGCTAAGGAACAAGGAAAAATAGGAACGCCAAACTTGAGGGTCCTGCTTTCCAATTTCGAACATTTTATAAGCATATTCTAATGACTGGTAATAGGCCTCGGCTTCCAAATAGCTCTTGCTTAGTAAATGAAAACGTTCTGCTGTAGGTTCTCCATTTATTCTTTTCTCTATAGAACGCAGCACGTTAAAACATTCTGTAATTGATCCTAAGCGAAGCAAACAACTCGCATACCTAGATAGAAACGTGATATCGTTTGTTTTTTGGAACAGAGCTTTATAATGTTCTTTTGCTGGTCCATACCACTCAAAGTTAAAGTATATCTCGCTAACAATCTCCCGTAAGACAATACTAGGTGTTGAAAATTGTTCAGCTAATTCTATGACGTTACTATACTCTCTTAGTTCATACAGACCTCTAGCGTAACGATTAACCATGGATTCATGTTGACGCCAAAGGGGGACTTTCTCGATTAACTTTACTAATTGCTGATAATCATTTGGTGTACCTCTGTTCATATATGCTTGTGATAAACTCATTGCAGCTTCTACAAACAATTCTTCAGATAAATTATCTATGCATGATTCCCAGTGTAAGATTGCATTGTCCCAATCGTGGAGAATTGTGGCCCTATAAGCCTTTAGGGCGTTAATCCCAACATGAGTGTACTGTTTAGCCTCTAGAGTATCAATTGTAGTTTGAATTTGAGAATGGTTTAAGGCACTTGCTAAGCTTTCTAAATATACAAAATAGTATTTTATTGAAAATTGATCATTCATATTTACAAGCTCGAATTGTTCTTCAAGTAAATCTATAGCTCGCTGAGGATTACCAGAGTTTGTATAAACATTAGCCAACACAACAATATCTTTAATGTCTACTTTACCTACTGTAATTCGTTCCTGAAGTAACTGAATGGATGTACTCCAGTCTTCATCGCATAAGCAACAATAAAGGAAACCGTTAAAGTAGAAGTCTTTATTTTCATATTCATGATTGTACAACCATTCAAACGTAATCTTTGCTTCCGAATAGCGATTACTCCACAATAAAATTGGTGCTTTTAGTTCCTGAAGACGTTTATTAATTCGCTCACTTTGTTTCTTGTGACTCTCTAACTTCTTTATGATGGGCAATATCAATTGATATTTTTCTTCTAAATCTATTATGCGTCCAGTAGAGCCCTGATCTTGAAGGTCTAAAACCATAGCTTCAAGCTTAATAAGCTGCCATGCGAAGTTTTCTGGTTCTGTTTCTAACATTTTTTGGGCCAATGTCAGGGTGTCATCAAACTGGTGATTTCCTAGCAACGTGTATGCACGAAGCACCTTCAATTCAGGTGCATCATATTTATCTAAAAGATCTATTGCTAATTGATGTTGACCTTGCCTTCTGTAAATTTCGACTGATTTTTCGATGTTAGCTGGAGTATAACCTTCTTTTTCGATGGCTCGATTAACGTATGTCAGAGCGTCTTCGAATCGTTCTTGGATAAGTTTAATCAATGAAAGCATACGGAACTTTCTTGATTCATTTTTACAATGATTAACTGCGGTTTGTAAGTAAAAGATAGATTCTTGTTCTTGTCCATTCATAATAAAGCAGGAAGCAATGACAGCATTCAATTCCATAATTTCTTCATCAGTGTGTACCTTTTTACTATGAAGTCTTTCGAGGGCTCTTTCACGTGCAATAAGTACATCACCCGCGATTATAAGTTCATTTAAATCGGTAAAGGAAACAGGTTCGAATAACTTATTTAACAGAACACTCTGTTCATTCAGTGTCTGATTAAACTGTCCTTGAGCAGCCTCCATTTTGTCAAACCCTTGTTTTAGGTCTTCCTTAAGTTCAAGATTCAGGGATCGAACTTGTGATAAAATCTGCAAAAATCCAGGATTCCAGTGAATTTCTTGGAAATCATGAATTTTGGCCAGGATTGTTATGAAAAATGCTTCAAGGTAGTCTTGGTACTGAGGGTATCTTTCTATATATGGAAGTAGGTTTAACTTTGATGACTCGAAATCTTCCATCGTTATCCCTTCAATAATCCAGCGAAAGATTTCATCACGGTTTATTTTATCTTCTAACAAATCATTTATTAACTCATCTGAAATGTCGAATACTGCTTTAGAGTCAGCAATTGCAGCCTTAAACATATTTTTAACTTGAGTTGAATAATTATCCTTGGACCACTTTGCTTGTAAATCACGATAAACTTTCATATTTTTAATTTGTGGCAATACATAAGCAAAGAATTTTCCCGCAATTCGTGAAAGTACAACTGGCTCCAATATATATCCCCTCAATCTCTATATAAAGTGAATTGATAAGATAAGTGTATCACTTTTATTACGGTGTAAACCAGAACAAGCGTAATGAAAAAAGATTGTCCGAGACTGAAAATTTATGCTTAGATTAATTTCTATACAGCAGGTATTTGCTAATAAGAAATTGAATTAGTTAATAGTTGGAAATCTATTTTTCTGAGGTGTAAATATGTACATACAGAACATTCGTAACTCGATTTCTAAATTTAATGATCAAGAATATGAACTTTTTCTAAAGAAGCTTAGAAATATATTGCGTTTTCAATATGGAAAAGAATCTTTAAAACCCTCTCAACTTAGACAGCGTGTGGATGAGTTTGTACATGGGAAAGAACCAAACAGTGATTATCTCGAAGCATACATGCTTACCTTTGATGAGATTAATAACAATGGGGCAATAAATGCGCTTCTAAACGGTAAGGTGGAGTCTCCACAGAACTTGCGGGAACTGCTTTTATATGTAACGGAAAACCATATATTTTCTACGAGGCTGTCAAAACATATGGAGGATGAAAAAAATTTGTTAGAAATTAGAAAACTGTTTTTCGGTTGTTTGCGTCATTGTTACAGTGACGATAAAGAACAGTTTTTTAAGAATCTGTATAGCTTTAATCACTTTTTAGAAATCAGTGAATAAATGGTATTTCAATTAATGTAATCCTCAAGTTACTTACTTGAGGTTTTTTTGTTTTGTAAAGGGGGTTTTAAAATTACGTTATTAGGGAATATAAGTAAAATAAAGGTATTATATGTTACTTGGAGTGCTTTTTCGTTATTTCCATTTTTCAAAATTCCCCATAAAAGCGCTTTTTTGAAAAAACCAAAATTATTAAGCCCCATAAAAATTGTAAAATATTGTGCTATGAATTCTTCTGGTTCACGATATATTATGCAAACAGAAACAATTTTGAACTGGAAGAAAGGATGCAGGACCTTGGAAATTCAGATTAGCGAGGAGGAACAATGGTGGCGATAAAAAAACAAAGAACGATTCTAGAAGAATACAAGTTTATGGTCCAGAAGGGGCGGGGCCAAGGTGAAGGACAATATTATGAGCCTTGGCTTAAAGTCAGAGAAATACCATCTAAAGGATTTTCTCATCGAATCTTAGGATGGAAAACGGGCAGAGTCCATCATTTGTTATCCAATCTGGAGCTTTCCTACTTTTATATATTGGAATGGAGATCAAATGTAAAGGATATTCGGGAACGGTACCCACTTGATCCAAAGCAAACACTTGAAATTGCGCATATGCTGAAAATTCGCCATCCTATTCACCCGAAAACAAAGCAGTTAAGAATAATGACAACAGATTTTTTCATTACCGATGAACAAGGCCAACACACTGCCATATCAGTAATGCCTATCACAAACCTAGAAAAAAAACGGACGATTCAGTTGCTGGAGATAGAACGAATGTATTGGCAACAAAAAAATGTTGATTTTGCAGTTGTTACTGATTTCGATATCCCTGAACCATTAATAGATAATATACGTTGGCTTCACAAAGCACGACGACTTATTGACGGCCCTGAATTCTTATCACAAGAATTAATCATGGAATTAGAATCTTATTTTTATAAGGTTATTAGCCAATCGTCTCAACCGTTAGCGCATTCGTGTTCCGAACTGGATCGTTATTATGATTTTCCGATTGGAACTTCCCTATGGATTGTTAGACACTTCTTTGCCAACAAGACTTGGAAAACGAATATGTTGGTGCCAATTGATACTGCCAAACCGTTAAAACTTAATAGCTAAGTAAAGGAGGATATGATGTTACCATTTGGAGTGAATTCATTAATTGAATGGTTTACAGGTGACAGTCCTGAAAGCAATCCAGTAAAAAGAATCTTATTTATTTCTCATAACAACGATAAAGTTATAACTTTTGATGTAAATGATCGTTTAGCTTTTCCACAAATCATGAATACAGAAGCGCTATTAGAGGATTTGAAAAATCAAGAAGCAAGTATTTTGACGGAGGATCGTTTTCTGCGTATGGATATTCCCGATGTAAAAACTAAATTGAAACATTTCGAAAATCGGGATAACGCATGGGGAAAAATTAAGGACATCGTTGCCGATGAACCAGATATTTATGATCCTTCGCTTCTTAGCGTGATGGTGGAAGAAGCAGCAGTTAAACATAATACCCAAATCAAATATATCTACAAATATCTACGAAGGTACTGGAGAGGCGGTAAGAACAAAAATGCGTTATTCCCAACCTTTAGTCATTGTGGTGCTAAAGGAAAGGATCGCCTTACAAATGGGGGGAAGAAAAGGGGAAGAAAATCAGTAGTTGAACTTATGACAGGGACTACAGGTGTAAATGTAGATGTGAATATGTTGTCTAAAATAATGGCTGGATACAGTATGTTCTATGAAAATCGAAAACGGTATTCTTTACGGAAGTCATATAATGAAACGATTGCTCATTTTTTTAGTATCGGCAAAAAAATGGAACGTGGTCATGAGGTTCATGTTTTGCCAGATCAGTCAAAATACTTTACGTATGAAACATATTTGTATTGGATTCGCAAGAAAAGAAATTTGAAGAAAAAGATCATTTCTCGCGAAGGTGAAAAGGAATTTAATCTGAACAAACGGCCTGTATTAGGAAAGTCCGAAAGAGAGAATTTTGGCCCAGGGTCCATCTTTCAGATTGATGCAACAATAGCAGATGTGTACTTGGTGAGTAGTTATGATCGTACCAAAATAATTGGGCGCCCTGTTTTATATGTGGTCATAGACGTATTTAGTCGAGCTGTTGTTGGTTTTTATGTGGGTTTGGAAGGTCCGAGCTGGGTCGGTGCTCAAATGGCATTGCTCAACACTTTTGAGAATAAAGTTGACGTCTGCCAAAGATTTGATGTCGATATCACTGAGCAAATGTACCCCTGCTGTCATTTGCCTGAAAAATTAATAGCGGATAGAGGCGAATTGATATCAGATCCTTCAGGTGCTCTGTCTGAAAATTTCAATATTGATGTAGTTAATACTCCACCGTATCGAGCTGACTGGAAGGGAATTGTCGAACAACAATTTCGATTGCTCAATTTAAATACCATTTCATGGCTACCAGGCGCCATTAACAAGCGGCACCGACAGAGAGGTGAACCTAACCATGCTTTAGATGGTACCTTGGATATAAATGAATTTACAAAAATCATTATCAATACCATTTTGAAATACAACAATAGTCATTATTTGCAGGGCTATGACAGAGATGAGTTTATGATAGCTAAACATGTTACACCAATCCCTAATCAATTATGGCAGTGGGGAGTACAACATCGAAGTGGGCATTTAAGACAATGGGGAGCAGATTTTGTAAAGCTCAATCTGATGCCTCAAAAGTATGCCACTGTTACCGAAAAAGGTATTCGATTTAAAGGGATGCACTACTCGTGTCCTACAGCAATAACAGAGCAGTGGTTTATAAAAGCTCGGAAAAGAAGCTGGAGAATAGATATCTCGTTTGATTTTCGAAATGTTAATGTAATTTATTGGCGTGAAAAAGGGACAAATCGATTTGAACGATGTGAATTACTTGAACGCGAGCACAAGTACATGAATCATCGATTTGAAGATACTCAAGAGTTGATTGCTCAAGAGCTGATTACAGCTAAACTTCAGGTAGCTGCTGAACTACAAGCGGATGTGGAGCTAAGCAGTATGAATAATGACATTAGCGAATCAGCGACTGAGCAGACGAAAGAACAACTTCAAATTGTTGATCTTAGTGACCGTCAACGATTAATGGGAATCAAAGAAAATCGAGCCCATGAACGTGAAAAACGTAGAGAAGAAGAGAAGTTTGATGTCGGAGGGACGTTTGATTCACAAGACGTCTGGGATGCACCTAAACCTGAAGTAGAAATACCTGTATTACCATCATCAAAATCAAAATCAAGGTTAGATATGATAAAACAAATGAAAAGAGGATGAATCATATGGCAAAGAAAATTTCAGCAACTGAAGGCGGTAAATATGTTTTCACAGGTAGAACTGTGAATGCAAACTATATTGAGCAGGAAGAACCGACATATCAACACAACCTGTGGATTGAAGCATTACCTCCAATCCTCACACAAGAAGA
Source organism: Paenibacillus sp. FSL H7-0735 (assembly GCF_038008505.1). NCBI lineage: Bacteria > Bacillati > Bacillota > Bacilli > Caryophanales > Paenibacillaceae > Paenibacillus > Paenibacillus sp. FSL H7-0735. The sequence goes on from NZ_JBBOZH010000001.1 coordinate 1,515,960, forward strand.
GGCATACCGCAAAATGAAACGATATCCCGTTTATGAAAATGAAGAACGAAAAAAATCGAATGAAGCTCGTTTGCATGCAGTACAACGAATTCGAACATATGTAGAACCATTGCCTATGCTCTTGGATTTGGAAGAACGTTTCTCTAGAATGATTCGTCAAGGGTATCTTGCTCGAAATCCGATCGATGCGGAATATGTAAGACAAATGAGAGCGGGTTTTACCGATTTAGAGCCAGGCGAAATTCCAGTGATACGTTCGTCTTCTGCGGGGTTTGCTGTGATTGGGCTTAGCGGTATGGGGAAAACAACGGCGGTTGAAAGTGTGTTAACACTTTATCCTCAGGTCATTCATCATACCCAATATAACAAAACTGTTTTTCATCGTTCTCAGGTAGTGTGGTTAAAGTTGGAGTGTCCTTCCAATGGCTCTATCAAAGGATTGTGCTATAAGTTTTTTCAAGTTCTTGATTTAATCCTTGGGAGTGATTATTACAATAAATTTTGTAGAGGTAAAGTCACTACGGAAGAGCTGATCCAGGACGTTGCCTTTATTGCCTCGACGCTAGGGCTTGGGGTCTTAATTATTGATGATATCCAGCACTTAAATGCGGCTAAAAGTGGTGGGGCGGATACTATGCTTAACTTCTTCGTGGATTTGGTCAATTCTATTGGAATTCCAGTGGTTCTCATTGGTACGAATGCTGTTATTCCATTGCTCCAAGGCACATTTTCTACTGCACGGAGATTTTCTGGTCAAGGTGATGTAATTTGGTCTAATCACGTCGAAGAAGATGAGGTTTGGGATTACTTTGTTGAACAACTTTGGAGATATCAATGGACGAATAAACCCACTATTTTAACAACAGCATTAAAGAAGACTTTATATGATGAATCACAAGGCATAATGGATATTGCAGTTAAGTTGTATATGCTTTGTCAGTGGAGCCTTATTGGTGCAGATAAAGAGCAAATTACGTCAACGCTTATTCGAAATGTAGCCAAAGAATCATTCCAGCTACTTAAACCGATATTGGAGGCACTCAAGAAGAAGCAAATCGGTAAATTAGCAAAAATACGAGATATTTATGTGGATGAGGAAACGATGGACAATTTCCTGAAAAATTCTAAAGAACGTGTCATGCTGCATGGGTCATCAAGCACAATGCATAATCAAAAAGCGGCAAACGCTAACGAGCAGGAAAGTGATCCGATCATGATTGTAACAACATATCTTTTAGATATGGATTATAAGCCTTTGATTGCTAAGGAAGCTGCTCATATTGCGGTGTCACAAAATGACCAAGCTACAGACATTAAAAAAGTGATAAAAGATGCAATGAATATAGCTTTCAATATGGATACGGATACGTCTTTTGGAGAATTATTATCGCCTGATGATATGCGGGCATTGACGAAGCCAATGTCAGAAACAGATCATTCCAGCAACTATGAGCGCTTAAAAGAAGCAGGTATGATCCAAACTATTGAATTGGAGTGAGTACAATTGCTGCCAATGTTTCCTAATCCGTACCCCGATGAAATTTTTAATAGTGTTATGGCTAGATATCATTTTTGGTCAAGAGGGAAAAGCTGTTCAGCTACCATTGGGGAGTTATTTGGAACGGAGAGGTTGGCAGCCATTGTTGATTTTCCATGTGGATTATCTTCATTACAGTCAAAAGTATCTGCTCATCACTCTTTTAAAGAGGAGAATTTGATTCAATATCACACTTTTTTTCCTTTGCACCAACCATTCTTGTCGTCTGAAAAAGTGGACGCCATCGTTTGTAAATTAAAGGTTGGAGGAAATAAAGGCGGTGGAGTACACGCACTTTTAGGTTATGGCGGCTCGTCGGTCAACATATTCTCGTCAACGCTTCGTTACTGTTCATGTTGCGTACAGGATGATATCGAACTGTACGGAGAAACATACTGGCATCGAATTCATCAGATTAGCGTAATTCAGGAATGCCCAATTCATAACAACCCACTGAAAATTTCGACCGTGCCGTTTCGTGACCGTCAGCATAAATATCAATTTGTTGATCTGAATGATGTAATAAATGGTCTCACCCCACGTCCATTAAAAAATAACGAAACTGAAGTGTATTTTAATTCTGATTTATTATCGAGTAATACACAGTATCTGCTCAACAATGTAGTAACACCATTGGATTTTGAAAGTTTTAGAAAACGCTATGTTTATCTGCTAAAGACTGCTGGGTATGCAAGCCTTTCAGGTAAGGTGAACATTTTAGCATTATCAGAAGATTTTGTTAAGAGGTATGGACGCAACTTTTTAGAGCAGATTGGCTGCTTGCCGAGCCCTAGTAATGAAAAGAATTGGCTGAATTCGTTCGCCAGATATTCCAGATTTATGATCAGTCCTGTCAAACACCTCCTAATGATGGCATTTTTGAAAATAACGGCTGCGGATTTCTTTGAAAATATATCATTTGATGAACCCTTTGGAAACGGACCTTGGCCTTGTTTGAATATCGGTGCGGACCACTACAGAAAAGAAGTTATACAAGCGGTGAAAATGAAAACTCATCCTAAAGATAAAAAAATCGTAATAGGAACATTTCAATGCGATTGTGGATTTGTATACACCAGATATGGACCTGAAAAGAAAAACTCTGAACAAGAACGATATTCATACAATTATGTTAAACAATATGGGGGTGTCTGGGGAGAAAAGCTGAAATATTTATTGACGGTTGAAAAGAAAAGTCAAAGGGAAGTAGCTAGCCACTTTCAAGTCAGTTGGATTACCGTAAAAAGGTATTCTGCTCATGGAGAGACTCGTAAACGATCACTTAAAATGTTGGTTCCAAAGCTGCCAAAAGGGTTTGTTCAAAAACGTTCTCTATATAGAAGTCAGTGGAGGGACCTTCAAATTCGATACCCTGAAAAAGGAAAAACTCAACTATCAATTCTTTTGCAAAACCCATTTTATTGGTTGAAAAAATATGATAAAGAATGGCTAGAAAAAAACTCGCCTCCACTTAAAAAGGCTATGCGATACAATCCATCTCCGATTGATTGGAATAAGCGGGATGAAATGTTGTTATTGAAGTGTAAAAAAGCCGTCCAACAACTTTTAAGTTCTAAAGAACCAGTACGGTTAACAATAAATTCGATTGGTGAAGTAACAAGTTCGGTGCGATTGTTGACTCGGAAAAAGTCTGAAATTCCTAAAACAATGGATTATATTCAACATATTGTTGAAAACCATGAAGACTTTCAGATTCGTCGTATTCAAAAGGCGGCAATTATTTTGCGGGCGAATGGAGAACGTCTTGTAGCCTGGAAATTGAGAGAGGCAGCCCACATTGAAAAGGCGGCATTGAGCAAAAAAGTGAATGAGCAAATCAATAAAATAATCAATGAATATGATTTGGGAGGATAATGAAAGTGATACCACTATTTCCAACCCCCTACCCTGACGAACTGCTGTATAGCATTGTGGCGCGATATCAATTTTGGAGTCGAAATCGATCATATGCTTCTTCTGTAATAGATCTTTTTAAAACTCCAAGTATTTCCATTAACGTTGATTTCCCATTTAAGATAGATCAACTTGTTGATAGCTTAAATTTATTATCCGATATGAACTCAGATTATTTTATTTCACATCATACGTACTTTTCTCTAATCATGCCCTTTATTCAAAAAGAGCAACAGAGCGATATTCTAGAGCATTTAAGAAAGGGCGGGGGGAAAATTAAGAATGTCGCCTCTGTTCTGGGTGCTAATAATGTAAAGCTTACCAATCAATTTTTAAAGTATTGCCCTAAATGTTACACCGCCGATAAACAAAAGTATGGGGAAGCATATTGGCATCGCACTCACCAACTTAATGGAATTAGCGTCTGCCCATTACACGAAATCGCATTAATAAATATATTTTGGATGAGACAATCAAAGATCATTGATATAAATCAGATTTCAGTTTCTTTAACCGATTTACAAAATGTTCCTATATCAAAATGGGATATTACTTTTTCTAAAATGACACAGTGGTTTTTCGATAACGAATTATCATTAGATATTATCAATTTAAAAGAAATTTACTCTGAACAGTTAAAATGCAAATCCTTAGCGTACCCATCGGGAGTCATAAAACATGTTGATTTGCTTGACGCACTCAAAGATTACTATGGTTTAGAATTTTTAAAGGGCCTTTCAACGATAATGAACGTTGATCTTTCAGTCCAACTGAAACGATTGCTTAGTTTGAATTTCACAAGCCCTCCTTTTGTTCACCCTATAATTCATTTTTTGCTGTTGGTATTTCTAGAAATAGATCTTAATCTATTAAGAAAGGATGTAGATTATTTTAAGTATCGTCCTTTCGGTCTTGGACCTTGGCCTTGTTTAAATCCTACATCAATGCATTACAAAGAACATGTAATTCCTGATTGCGAAATCAGTTGCAGTGCGAAGGATAGAATTAAACCTTTAGGTATATTTCGTTGCAGTTGTGGGTTCGAATATTCCAGGAAAGATGCAGATACAACTAAAGAGTCCGTTTATCAATATTCCACTGTTATTAAGTATGGTGAAATATGGGACAGGTCACTTGTTGATTTGGCACATAATAAACGACTTAGCTTCAGAAAATTATCAAAAAAACTCTTAATTAGCCCTGATTTAGTAAGGAAAGAACTTAAGCGTATTGAAGAAATGGGAATTGGAATACCTGATAAATACAATAGCTTCTTTAATACTAAAGCTCATCGTTTTAATGATTTAGATTCACTGAAATTTAAGTATCGTCAATCTTGGACTGAATTGATACAAAGATATCCTGATGCTGGAAGAAGTGATTTGAAATTATTAGATCCAAAAGTGCATAGATGGATTACAAAATATGATAATCAGTGGTATAAAGATATCACACCTTCAGCCAAGTCATCTGGTCGGAAGAAAAAAAACTGGAAAGATGAAGATAATTTGTTTTATGAGCAGCTTTTACAGGCAATAACGAAAATGAAAAATTCGAATAATAAGCCTTTCAGAATAACAAAACATTCTTTATCCCAATATATGAAACAATGTTCATCTGACACATTTATAAGAAAATTAGAAAGTATGCCACTGACTAAAGAACTCTTTTTTCAATCCATTGAAAGTCTAGAGGACTTTCAAATCCGTCGTATACAGTATGTTCTAAGAACTTTTATCGGTTCAGGGGAAGCTATTACCGTAAGTAAAGTGATGGTGAGGGCCTCATTATACGACGGAAGAGCTTCTAAAAGAGTTCTTGATTTTGTTGAAACTGAAGTAAAACAGCACTTATAATTACTAAATTTTGTTTGTAACAACATAAAAGGAGTGCCAAAACTGTTACCAGTTTGCACTCCTTTTACTTGTCACAGGAATGTGTTTCTTAATATCAGATTATTTAATTAATAATGAAGAACTTTATACGTTGTTAAGCGACATGGAAACGATATTTGATAAAAAGGAAAAAATCTAGTGTGTGATATTATATGGTTGTTATATCCAGTATATTTTGCGATTATCCTAGAAATAACATCTTTATTATACTATGGAAAATGCTGTTTTCCGTGGTACCATATTCTTACTTATTATAAAAAGAAGGGGCGTAGAAAAATGTCGGATTTTTCAAAAAAAGAAATTAATAAAAATGTGTTACATGATAACATTCGTGTATTTAAAATTAATAAAGAAGGAAATCCAATTACGGAGCTGAAATTAGATGATAAGTCTGGGGAAATAATTCAAATACAAGCTAGTATTAAGGATATAGAAGGAGAAACTCCTTCGTTAATCTCTATAATCGATTCAAGCGACATTGAAAGTGAAGTAAAAAGAGCTATTAATGAATACTTTAAAAAGGACACTCCAATAAAAAATCAAATCATTTTTCTGAAAGAGGATATAAATCAATTGGATCAGAAAGGAGATGAGAAGTTGAAAGAGAATTATGGAATAGCTGAAGATATTCAATCACTTTTTGGAGAAGTTGTTCAGAAGGCTACAAAAGAAGAGCTACAGATTGATGTAGACTCAGCTCGCGCCTCTTCTGGATACGATACTGTGGAAGAATATAAAAAAGCCATTTCTGAAGGTAAAGTTAAAAATTATTCAAGAGCCTTTTTTTGAACACGCGTGGGAAGCTGAAAATATTATAACGAGACTTGAAGATCGGGATGTTTTATTGAGATTAGGTAATTTCAAAAATATTCATGCGGGAGAAGAGATGAATTGGGCGGATTTCCCGCTTAGGTTTGTTGACGGTTCAGTTTTGATGATAGCTCAGACTTTAAGGCCATTGGGCAACAGAAAGTTGGAGTTAATTCAATCAATTTTTGTCTTTGTCAAAGTGGTGGAGGGAAGAGCTCAATATGTTTTTCATTATGATAAAGTTGTAGATATACCTAACCACCCTGATAACCACTTGCAAATTGAATTTGATAAAAGTGTTAATACTCCCAGATTTGATAAATATAAGTTTGTAGAGCTAGAGGAAATTATAGGTATGATTATTCGCGATGGATTAATTATGAATTAGGATTTCTTAATGAGAAAGAAGATTAGTAAACCTCATTCTGAACGATGAATGATTTCCTTCTTAAGGATGATTCCAGTTACCTCACCTCAGAATTAAATACCTTCCAGAGACTCTTCATGATATGTAACCTTATCACATTGAAAACTTTTTATGCCTCATGAAGGATAAAATTCTTGGATAATCCCCCAGAGTTTTCACTCATGTGAAGTTTTGATAATGAAAAGTGTTAAGACCATCGATTGCTATGATGGTCTTTTTATTATGGATATTGAATGTTGCGAATCTTTATTGCCAACATTAAATACCGCATTTTTTTGGCTAAAGAAATTTAGGGATGTTTTCATTGCCAACATTAAATATCACGCTTTTTTCGACGGAGAATCCAACTTTAAATTAATCATTGTTAACCTTCGACTCAAAAAATACATGTAGTATTAAGGATCTATATTTCCAACTTTATTTAACTGAAACATGGAAAGCCACCGAGGGGATGCGAATCATCCTCTGTATAAGGAGCTAATGATTATGACTAGTGAATGGGAGGGCGGATATTCCTTCCAGCAGGCGTTTGAAAATTTCAGCAAGAGATGCGCTGTGCAGGAGGTATCGGTATTCACAACGACAGTTCTGCTGAATTATCGCAGAGGTGGAGCGGATTTTGTGCTATCGCTACGTGATCTGTCGCGGATGCTGTGGGATAAACGAAAGGCACTTAGCCGGACGCGCGGAGAGCAGGCATCCTCCAAATTAGTTTTCCCGATGGTAGTTATCTTTTTAATAGTAATTGTACTGGTGGGAACGCCAGCATTTTTGATGTTAAAAATGTAGGAGGCTGAAGCTGATGGTATCAACAATGTTGGACAGTATGAAGAACTTTTGGGAAGACGAGAAAGGTTTAGGAACTTTGGAGATGATTTTGATTATTGCTGTCTTGATTGCGGTTGTTCTTTTGTTTAAGGACAAAATTCAAGAGGTAGTAGAAGCCTTAATTAAAACGGCGGGTGAAAAGAGCCAGGAAGTATTCGATTGAACAAGCTTAAGGGTGATCAAGGCAGCTTTACCATTGAAGCTTCACTTCTGTTGCCGATCGTCATGTTTATTACGATGCTTCTTTTGTTTTTTTGCTTGTATAGCTATCAGAAGTCCATGCTGTTGCAAGTGGCCTCAGGAGCTACTGAGCGGGCGGCTTACAACTGGGACAACAGTCACAAGGAGGTCTCTGGTTCTTACATGGCTGGTGAGTATGACTCCCTTTATTGGAGAATTGGGGATGATGCCTTGCTAGCCTCATTATTCGGTGCAGAAGCTGGCAGTGCTGGCGTGACAATAGAGTTGCCCGGTGAAGTATCAGATAAGGGTGATTTGCCAGTGCTTAAACTGGGCCATTCGTCTACCATGATTCCGGACAATATGCCAGGAACTATGCGTTATGCTCACAGCCTTACAGGACGGAGAGTAAGCGCTGAGTTAAACCGTCTGCTGAGCTTACAAGTGCTTGATAAGGTTCTATCGGATGAGGCTAAACCAACTGTCGAAGCCCAGTCTATCATTGTTGAGCCTGTTGAGTTTATTCGTACGGTCGACCTGATGCGTTATTTCGGAGCTAAATTTAAAGGGGGCCCTGAGGGCAGTGGATCAGCAGTTTACATGGATAAGAAGGATGCTTCTGCTATGCTGACCAAGCTTCAGGATAAGTAAAATCTCTGCTCAAGGGAGGGGGTTTTAATGAAAAGTAAATTTACCGGTTGTCCTGCTAAGGGCAAAACAGAAGGCTCAGTTACAATTTTTCTAATCATGGTGCTGGCTTTCGTCTTTCTTTTTACTGCTGTGCTGATTGATTATGCGCGAATTGCTGCGTTCAACGTTCAGGAGGAACGATTAGCGAGAGCCAGTGTCCGCTCTGTTATGTCTTCATATCATGTTGAATTACGAGAGAAGTACGGTTTGTTTGCATTTGGTGATAGCAATGGAGATATGCTGCTGTCCAAAGTGCTCAATGAAAATTTGCATAAAAGTGGGCGGGGGGATACGTTCAATCTCTTACCCTTTGCACTGGAATCCTCCTCCTTGGAATGGAGCCGGCCGCTGGGAAGTTATGATGTTTTTCGTCATCAAATACTGGAAGAGATGAAGTATAAGGCTCCGGTAGATTTCGCCTTGGAGCTGGCAGGTAAATTCAAACCGCTGTCAGGCGTAATGGCAGAGACCTCAAGAGCTACCGAATTACTTAGTAAGCTGCAACCTTTATATGATGAACGTGAAGAGAATTTGGATCTAATGTTAGAGCGGAGAAGCCAAGCGGCGGAGAGTGGAAGAAGAATACTGCTATGGATTATGAATCCGCCCGGGGATTCTATCTCGGCCCATTCGCTCGGAAGCATGCAAGCAGCCGCGGATATACCAGCACAGTATAGTGACTATCTCGGGAAATATTACGACGATCTGTATCGTGATAGTAAAAAGCCTGCAAAGTACACTTATCAGTTGGCACTTTATCAGAGCCGAACTTCAGAGATGTTATCGCGGCTCCCAGCCTTATTAACAACCTTTCGTGAAGAACATGGACAATCAATGGAGGAAGCGAAGGATGCGTTAAACAAGGCGCAGCAATTGAATGACGAGATGAGAGATGTTTTGGCAGCTTCCCGAATAAGTGGCGTAAATCTGGCGGACGATCCTGCTAAAGACTGGGATATTCCGGGAAGTTCAGGGGAAATAAGTGCTGAGCCACTTAAAAAGCTGCATGAACAGGAAGATGCCTTGATCCTCTCTTCGGCTGACATTAGTAGTATGGAGAATAGTTTATTTATGCAACAAAGTGTGTACGAATCCATTGAACCGACGGTAACAGGATTGTCAGCAGAGCTGCATGAAGCTTTGGGAGTCAACGGCGATTCCTACCAAATGATTTCCTCTGTTCTAGGGGCTTCGCATGTAGTGGACAACTATTATAAAAAATACGGTAAGAAGGGAAGTGTTATCGCTAGTGATTTGGCTTTTCTTGAACAGCATCGCAGCTCGGATAAAGCACGTAAGCAAGTAGAGTGGGAAGCCAAATCCAAGCTGGACGAGGTTAGAGCACTACTGAACAAGATTAGAATGCTAGGTAGCGGAGCGGCAGCTTCGATGGAACGTTATCAAATCCTTCATCAATTTTATGAGGACAATGTTTCATTTAACAACGGATTGGAGTCTCAATCCTCTGATAAATCTGAAGTATCCTCAGATCCCTATGCTGCTGGAAGTTCGGCGATGAAGGATATTGACGGGATTTATGCAGCAATGAGTGGCATTATGGGGGGCGCTAGAGACAGGCTTTTTCAAACGGAGTATTCCGCGCTTTATTTTCAGCATTTTGATGTTTCAAAGTTAGCTAGTCTGGCACTGAATTCTCTGGAAGACACTAGTGAGCTCACAGATCAGCTTGATCCTCGCGCTCAGGAGCTGGAATACATTTTATACGGATTTCATAATCCCGCGGGGAATGTGGCCGCAGCCTATGCCGAAATATTCGCGATGAGGTTGTCCATTCGCACGATGGAAGGTTTTATAGAGAAGGCAACCTTGGGAAATCCACTGGCTGTTCTAGCGGCGGCACTGTTGTATGGAATCCAGCATGCCATTCAGGATATGTTGCAGCTTTGTGAGAAGGATGCGATTCCTTTATCTAAATATATGCCGGCGCAGCTGACTTACCGTGATCATCTGCGACTGTTCATGATAATGCATGGAGGCGGGGAAGTGCAGCTATCGCGGATGCTGGCTCTGATTCAACTGAACACAGGAATAAATCCAGAGGAAAGAAACACCTATGTATCATCGGACATTAAGCTCCAAATGCAGTTATGGTTTCTGCCAGGTGTAGTTAAAATGTTGAATTATACTGCTGGTTTTCCGGGAGATGTACAAGGGAATAAGTATCTGAGGGCAGTAAAAGCTGATTATTCTTATTAGCGGGAGGTTGGTAAGGTGATGGGGGATGGGTATGGAATCAGAGGGGAGGACAAGGAAGAAGGTAGCATGGTAGTAGAAGCGGCGATGATTCTTCCGTTCTTTCTGCTATTCGTCCTGTTCCTGATATCTATCGTACAGATGACCTTGTATTCGACAGCTTTGCAAAGTACAGCATCAGACACTGTAAAGTCTATTTCAACTCATATGTATCCTGCGGCTTTGGCGGTGCAGAAATGGGGAACATCCAGCGAAGTAAGTGATGATTCAGGGTGGGATGACAGTGATCATTCTGCTGGCCTGAATTGGACTATTCCTCGCTTGTCACTTACTGATTGGGGCAATAGTTATGCTGAGTCTTTACCCAATCCGTTAAATGAGTGGGTTATGTCCGCTTTAGAAAGTGGTGAGGGACCGTTGCAGAAGCTTCAGGCAGAGACCAGTGAAAGTGTACTTGATCTTGCGATCAAACCTTTATTGAAACCATACCTGACATCAGATTTACTGGATTATGAGCGAATTCATGTATCCAATGTTATGGTGCCGGAGCTAAAAGAGGGTACTTGTCCATACCTTGGGCTAGTGGTTAGTTATAAGCTGCCGATGAAAGTCCCTTTTCTAAACCAAAGTATTGTATTAGAAGCAAGTGCTGTTGAACGTCTCTGGATCGGGGATACAGGAGAAGGCACAACCAAGGAGGGGAACGGTACTGGCCAACCAGAAGAATTCATTGAAATCTTAGAAAAGCCGAACCCGGCTGTAGCGAATAAGCAAGGCAAGGTTCGTGCCAGAATACCGCCGGATGCTTCTGCCAGCTTGTCAGTCTTTTATAAGAGCGGAGGCAGTACTGCCAAATATTTAGGCTGGAAACAAGCGGATGCAGATGGATATATCGAGTGGGAATGGAAAATTGGCGTAAATACCACACCGGGCTCGTGGCCGTTTGTTATACAACTGGATGACGGTAGATCTGTTGAGGTTATGTTCACAGTAGTGAAGTGAAAGGGTGGAAAAAGGAGTGTAATAAATGGCAGAGTGGGCATTTTGGGGATGTCTACCGTTTTTAGCAGCGGCACTAATTACAGATTTAAAGTCGATGAGAATACCAAACTGGATCACCTTGTCAGGCTTTTTCACTGGTCTGCTTGCACAAGGGGTGATAAATAGCTGGCATGGACTGCTGAGGGCTTTCGGGGGAGCTGCTGTAGGATTTACAGTCCTTCTGATCATGCATTTAATAGGGACGGTTGGCGCGGGGGATGTTAAGCTTTTTGCTGGAATCGGCGCGTGGACAGGGATGTTTTTTACGCTGCAAGTCGTGATGTACTCCGTACTATTTGGAGCTTTAATAGGCTGGCTAATTGTTTTAAAGAGACGGGAGGCGATCAGTCGTTCGCGTAAGATCATCAGCAGAATTTCTGGATTCATTTTATGGAAGAGCCCGTTACTATTAAAAAATAACGATAGTGAACTGTTGAAATTCCCTTTCATGCTGGCTGTTATCCCTGGTTCCATATGCGCTTATCTATACTTTTAGTTCGGGAGCTGATGTTTGTTGTTCGGATTAACCCATGATTTTATACAACAGGATGGTATATATATGATCCTTGGTGAACCCGAAGGAATACCTGCGGAGAAGCTTAATTTGATTCAGGCACGCATGCTGATGAACACCGACATTCCTCATCATTTGAGGCTGTTACTTAGAGAAATAGATATGAAGGTTACTATGGAATACGCTGTTTTACGCAAAAAAATGCTTAGTCATCTACTCAAAGGAGAGAAGCTAAGTATGAACTCGTTTTACGGGTTATTGCTGCAAATTGCCCAAGGCATGGAAGATGGCAGGTTATATATGCTGCGGGCGGAACAGTATGCTTTGCATGCAGATTACATTTTTATTGAAGGGTCGTTACAGAGCGGTAAAGTATACCTAACCTACATACCCATTCAGGAAAATAAGTCTGGTTCAAAGCTTGGAGAGTCACTCAAGACACTGATTATGGTGTTAATGGCATCTATCACAGAGCTTACTGGCAGTGGTGTGCAAAGACTATTGCAATATTGCAGTGAAGAGGGATTTACTCCAGCTGGCTTAAAGATTCTTTTATCAGAGTTGCTGACAGAAAGAGAGCCCGTTACACCTGAAAGACAGCTTCATGAAGGCGTAAAAGAATATCTAGTGAAAGAGGCAGCAGCTCCACCATTAAGAAAAATATATGAGCATCGCGAAGATAAGGAATTGGAGCTGCAGCCGACTGCTACTCCTTGGATCAGCAGCTATCCTAATCTTAAGATAAAAGAGGAGGAGAGCCTGTCTCTAAGCTTGGAGGATGAGCAGGTAACGAATCCACAAGCCTCAAGCTCAAGAACCTATATAGTGCTAGGGTTTCTATTAGGCGATGCACTACTGTGGAAGTTTCTATATTTGGATAGTCCCAAGCCGTTATGGCTTGCCGTCTGTGGAGTTGTGACGATTGTATTGGCTGTTTTAAGCTGGATGGTTTGGAGCGGAAGGCTAAAGGTTGGTAAAGAAGATGTTGATGGCCTGGGTGAGGATTCTGAAGATACTAACTGTAATCCGAGTCGAAAAGAATTGGAGTGGAATTTTGGCAGGAACCCTGTGACTTCTACGCGTTCTCCAGCAACAATTCCAAAGATAACTCCGCAATCCTCGGATTCAGCAGCTAGCGTTCCGGCGACACGTTATGAATCACTAGCAGAGGAACAAAGTTCTGTTAAAGCACCAGAAGCAATAGCTCCAACAACCTTATTATCACAGGAGAAACCGCCTGAGCAAGGACGACAAATCGAAAAGCTGGATCGGAGTATTCCTTATCTCCAAAGAAGCGGTGAGGAGGGCGAAGAGGCAGAGATGATCGAGTTAAATCGAACTAGCTTCATTATCGGCCGATCGGCAGAGGTGGCTCAATATGTGGAAAGATCAGAAGGCGCCTCTAGAGTACACGCTGAGATATCTAGAAGCACCAGCGGATATATTCTGAAGGATCTTGACTCCAGAAATGGAACGCTTTTTCAAGGTGAAGCCATGGTCCCGTATAAAGAGTATCCACTAACAGAGGGGACCACATTTAAAATTATAAAAGGAAGCTACACATTTCATACAGTATGAAGGTGAGTTCTAACGATGAATGTGGCTCTACAATTTTTGTTTTTTCAAATCTTCTAAAGCGACTTGAAGTGTAGGGAAGGTAAAGTCAAAGCCATGATTTAATGCCGCTGCGGGCAGGACGCGCTGACCTTTAAGTAAGATTTCGGATAATTCTCCGACTGCTGTTTTTAACAGGAAGGCTGGTAAAGGGAACCAATGCGGCCGTTTGTAGACTGTGCCGATCGTTCTGCCGAACTCTTCGTTCGTTACCGGATGTGGAGCAGTCGCATTAACAGGTCCGTTAATCGTTGGATTTTGCGTACAGAAATCAATTAGACGGATGATATCCGTCAGATGGATCCAAGAGAGCCACTGCTTTCCAGAGCCAATGTTTCCGCCAAAACCTAATAAATAAGGCAGCTTCATTTTGGGGAATGCTCCGCTCTCATTGCCGAGCACAACTCCGGTACGCAGCTTGACCACGCGGATATCATGGTAGGTTTCATCTGAAGCCTCTTCCCATGTCTTAACTACTTCTGAAGGGAAATCCATGACCTGGGCTGGTGAGGACTCATTAAAAGTATCCTCTAAAGAGGTACCGTAAATCGCCACGGCGGAAGCCTGAATGATTACGGAAGGCTTTTGCTTCATTTGATCTACTAACTTAGCTGCTGCGGAAACGGTTGCAAGTCGGGATTGCATAATCGCTTTTTTGCGACTTGGACTCCAGCGCTGGCTAAGGGAAGCTCCGGCGAGATTAATTAGGGCAGCTGCATTTTCCACTGGAGCGGGATTAGAACTTAGACTGTCCCAGGTGTGGTAACTCAGCTTAGGATGAATTGTTGTTGCGTCTTTTGGTAAATTCCGACCTACAATAGCAACTTCATTACCTGCTTGCAGCCAGTATTTTGCTAGTTCGCTACCTATAAAACCGGTGCCGCCACATATCACATATTTCAAAGGAGGGCCTCCGTTCTAAATCGTACAATTCATTAAAAATTACTTAAACAAATGCTGGTAAGCAGAGTAATCGATTTTATTCTTTTCGAGAAAATTGACAAGAAAACGGTTATCGCGCCGCGGTGTGGCAACTATGTAACCTTTAATACAGTGATCGCGAGTAACTTCTTTTGCATTGCTCTCGACTGCGATTTTTCCGATCTCGGCAGCAATAGAATGCTTCGCAATATCACGAAATGGCCCAGGTACAGGTTGAACAAGCTGGTCCAAAAAGGCCTTTGTTTCGTCACTCCAGAGCGGGCGGCTACGTTCCACCCAGTAATTTTGCCAGTCTAGCTTTGACTTTCCATCAGCTTTGGGCAGGACCTTTAGGAATTTGCGGAACATAAAAAAACCGCCGATACACATGGAACCAAGCAGCATAAATGTCCAGAAAGCGATAGAGTTCATAAACCAATTGCTCGGTGTGGATAATAAACCAAGTCCTGATTGGATAAACATGCATACACCACCTTTTGGCAATGAGGATTCTCACACGAATTATTCTCATATTAAAGTATAGCTTATTTCCAAAGTTTTGCGAAGCAGAACCCGGCATATTGGCCTCGTCTAGATTTATTTTTCCGATCACGGTAGAATAGGGGTTAATTCGTGAAGGAAGGAGGGAAGAAGTATGCTGAAAATAGGTTCACACGTGTCTTGCTCGGACAAGGGTCTTTTGACCGCAGCAAATGAAGCAAATGAGTATGGTTCCAGCTCGTTTATGATATATACAGGAGCGCCGCAGAATACGCGCCGCAAGCCGATTGATGCCATGTATCCCAACGAAGGGAAGCAGGTTATGAAAGAGAATGGTGTAGAGGAGATTGTTGTCCATGCACCTTACATTATTAATCTCGCTTCCTATAAAGAGAATACGTATCAACTGGCTGTTGATTTCCTGCAAGAGGAAATTCGCCGTACCCATGCACTTGAGGTCAAGCATATTGTATTACATCCAGGTGCGTTCACTGATAAAGATGCTGAATATGGTATTCAGCGGATTGCAGATGGTCTGAATGAGGTGCTTGGAGGCACGAACGAAACGGAAGTGCATATCGCTTTAGAAACTATGGCTGGTAAGGGAACAGAGATCGGCCGCAGTTTTGAAGAAATCGCTTCTATTATTGCTAAGGTCGAACATAACGAACGTCTGTCGGTCTGTCTTGATACTTGCCACATTCATGATGCTGGCTATGATATCGTTAATGATTTGGACGGTGTTCTCAACAAATTTGATGAGACTATCGGATTGAACCGTCTTGGTGTAATCCACATTAATGACAGTAAAAATCCATGTGGCGCTCGCAAAGACCGTCACACTCCAATTGGCTCGGGTTGGATTGGCTTTGATACGATTAACAAAATCGTACACCATGAAAAGCTGGAAGGTCTGCCTTTCATTCTGGAGACCCCATGGATTGGTAAGGATGCTAAGACACAACGTCCGATGTATGAGGTGGAGATCGCTTTGCTGCGTGGTAATGTAGCTGAACGGTTTGGAGCGGAATTCGTGCAGGATGTTGAAACATTACGTGAATTTTTTGCCAAGCAGGAGATCGATTCCCGTCAATATGTACTTAATGTCTGGGAGCTGCTGAAGAACGATGCCAAAGCTAAAAAAGCTGATCCACGTGAACCACTGGAGCGTCTATACGATGAAGTTGTCGCTGCCCAGCTGTTCCCGCAGCTAAGCGAGGAAGCTATTAATCATCGCTTAATTGCTTGGTTAGCAGGCAAATAAGTGCTCGTGAACGCTTAAGCTATACTTCAGATTGCGTATGTAGATGAGAGGATGGGAAGAGGGTCATGGAATTACACGTAAAAAGAAACAATTCGTCAGGTGTCGAGCATTATTCCAACCGGGCACGTATGCTCATTTCCTGTCCTGACGGACCGGGAATTGTGGCGGCTGTATCACACTTTCTGTATCAGCATGGCGCAAATATTGTGCAGTCGGATCAGTATACGATGGATCCAGATGGTGGAATGTTCTTTATGAGAGTCGAGTTTGACCTACCTGAATTAGGCGATCGTCTGGAAGAGATTCGCTCTCAATTTGGCGGAGTGGCGGAGCGTTTTAAGATGGACTGGAAGATCTTTAATGTCCGTCATAAGAAGAAACTTGCCATATTCGTCTCTAAAGAAGACCATTGTCTTGTTGAACTGCTCTGGCAGTGGCAAGCGGGCGATCTCGATGCCGATATTGCCCTCGTCGTTAGTAACCATTTGGATATGAAATCTTATGTCGAGTCGTTTGGCATTCCATTTCATCATATTCCAGTCACAGCGGATACTAAGGCTGAAGCAGAAAAACGCCAGTTAGAGGTCATCGGAGACGATATCGATGTTATTATATTGGCACGGTATATGCAGATTATCTCGCCGTCCTTTATTGAGCATTATCGCCATCAGATCATTAATATTCATCACTCTTTCCTGCCTGCCTTTATTGGCGGCAATCCATACGCCCAAGCGTATCAACGTGGGGTGAAAATTATCGGGGCAACTGCTCACTATGTTACTGAAGAACTAGACGGTGGACCGATTATTGAACAGGATGTACAGCGGGTAAGCCACAGTGATGATGTTATTGAGCTGAAACGGATTGGACGTACCATTGAACGTGTTGTTCTGGCTCGTGCGGTGAAATGGCATATCGAAGACCGGATTCTCGTCCATCAGAATAAAACTGTAGTATTTAAATAAAGGTATTCTCCGGTGAAAGCAACGGTTATGCCCGAGGGCTTTCACCGGAATCCTTTAATTTAATAGTTCACTAAATCTCTATCAGGTAAAAAAGCATTTTACCAGCAGCTTGGCTATTTATGCCAAGGTGCTTTTTGTCGTTCTCAAAAATCATGTAGTTAAGGAGGTGGAAGGTTTGGCGTTACAGCGGGGACGTTTGTTAAAACGTAATTATTTTTTCGCAAGTCTCATTTTGATTACTGGATTCGGGGGATTGCTAGGTTATGATCTCTATTTCAAGCCCTACGTGCTTTCCCAAACCGTGGTCAAAGTTAAGGTGCGAGCTGGGGAGTCTCTACCTAAAAATTATGAGCTGAAAGCAAGTGATTTATATCTGGATTCTGTTCAGACCAAGGACATACCCTCTGGTGTAATTACGGAAATCGCACAAGTGGAGTACAAAATTACGAATGTGAATCTGACTAACGGTAGTATTTTGACAGCATCACTGGTGGATGTTAGTGATTTAGAGCCTTTGCGGGATGAAGGTATATTTCCTATTCCGAAGGAGGCCATCTATGCCATTAATGGTTCGTTGCGAAGCCGGGATAAGGTAGACATTTATCTTGTAGAAGGTGATCGAGAGAAGCAGCGAGAGGCGCTCGTTTCAAATACAGGGGAAAAAGAAAACGAGGAGCAGGTGAAAGAACAAAGCTGGCTTAGCGATCCTGCTAAAGAGATCTTTTTATCTGGAGTTACCGTGAACTATGTGCGAACAGAAGACAATAATGATGTGCAGGATTCTGAGAAAGGTAACAACAATAACCGATTCACTTCTACTGGCAAAGTGGCGACACCAGAATTGAAGCTGAAGAAAAGTGAGGGTCAAAGGCTAGGACAATTTTTGGAGCAGGGCAAAAAGCTGTGGATCGTACGGGTAGAGTAGGGGGGGATTGCCTTGAAAATATTTAGTCTGGGCATAGATCAGTTAACGATTAATGATATCAAAAACGCGGGATTTAATGTAGTTACACAAAACGTGTATCCCGATCCGGCGCATACCGAAGGTCATATGTTAATGGTTACTAGTGACCAGGTATCTGTTCAAGCGCTTAGCGAGCTGCGGCACAAATATTCAAGTTCTACGATCCTGTATTTATATCTGCAAAAGGGAATTCGCGGCTATCAAGCTGTGCATATGTTATGTGAAAGCTTAGGTCTATATTTTATTCCTCCTCGTTCTACCTCGTCAGCAGTGCTAGAGAAGATTCGTTTTATCCTGGAAGAGGATGGCGAGGAACGGAGCAATTTGGTTGGCTTTTTTGGCTCAGGTCCAGGCATTGGTTGCACAAGTGTGGCGAAGCTGTTCGCAAGACGAATTGCTGCGGCAGGTCTACGTGTTCTTGTACTTGGTTTGGATCTATATGATCCCGGGTATGAGCGCAAAGCTACGATCAGTCTAGACAAACTGCGCCCCAAGCTTACAGGGAAGATGATTCATGATGAAGATTTCCAGCAATTGATTAGACAGGATGGCTATTTGTATCTACCGGGAAATTACGACTATTTAAGTGTTCAGGATTATCTGGAGGAGGAGATCGAATATTTCTTGGCTAGAGCTGGAGCAAATGCAGATGTGGTTATTGCTGATTTCGGTTCAATTCCCGAGAGTGCTGCGTGGTATGTCGGTATGCAAAAGTCGTCGTTACGCATGATTGTCACTCATCCTAAACATGAATACAGATTAGAACCTCTTTTCGAGCTTACGGGGCATATAGATCTGCGTCCGCATGATTTCCAGCTGATCATTAACCGCAGTAATGTGGAGGAAATATCTTCGTCCAAAAATATGGCCCTTAGATTTGGCACTGAAATCTTGCTGGAGTTACCGTATTACCAGCCCTTGCAGGAAAGCTTGCCTCTAGGCAAAAAAGAGCTGCAGCATGTGGATGATAAGGTACATTCTCTATTGGTGTCGATGGGATTAGCGCCAGAGGCCAAAAAGAAAGGGATATTTCTATGATTGAAACTCTCGCGAGTCGTCCACTCTTTTCTCTAAAACAAAGCGTGTTACGCACTAGCAAACCGGGCAAGGAAGATTTTTATGCTTTTTTACAAAAAATGAAGACCGAGATGAACGAAGGATTAGAACGTGAGGATGACGCTTACTTCGAGCTAAATGCAAAGGCATTAATTGGCGATCCGCAGGCAGTTAGCTTTTTTATGAATGAAATTGAGAAGTACTTACGAAAAACACCTTTTACTGGAAAGGTTCCAGAAGCGTACCGAACGGCGGCAGAGGCCCTGTATCACGAGTGGAAGGGTTTTGGACCAGCGTATCGTTGGTTTACGGATCGTGCATACAGCGAGTCAACCGGATTACAAATGATTGGGAAGCAAATTTTTTATAACCATAAAGGTGAGTTTATAGCTTATCCGTATGAGATGCCTTCACTGGATCGGGTCGAGCAGCTGAAGCGTTCCTTGCTAAAAAGTGATCCCAATAAAAAGCTGAACAAGGATAATCCTTCGGTGGAGTTCAAAATGGATGATCCGCTTTGGCCAGGTAGATTTATTCGGCTTGCGATTTGGGTATCACCTAGGGTCTGGGAGGGTTTTACTACGATATCACTGCGGCGACAGGTTGTGGAATTTCTGGATTTGGAGGATCAAGCGGGTACGGAATGTATCCCTGTGGAGGCGGTTGAGTTCATTCGGGCGTTATCGTCCACGTTTCGCAATACCATTATTGCGGGTGCTGTAGGGTCAGGGAAAACAACCTTTGCCAATACGATCGTTGGTGAGCAACTGCTTGGCTCTTCCTCCTGCATGGGAGTGGTGATGATAGAGAAACATCCGGAATCCATTTTACCGTATCAGATTAAAGGCCATCGGATTATTCCAATTCAAGCTGCGAATGAGGAACTGATGGAGGTGGGAGTAGAGTCGCTGCGGCATGACCCGAATATTTTGTATATGACAGAGATGCGTTATAACGAGTGGGAATTTTATTTGTGGAGTGGGGAAAAAGGATACGACGGGATTACCGGAACCTTCCACACTGTGGATTCGGAGGACATTCCTTATCAAGGTGCATTTGCTGTATCCACAAGAATTGGCGGGAGTCTTAAGGGGCATTTGATCTCTGCGCTGAAATCATGCGAGCTGGTGTTTATTTTGGAGAGTGTTCCGAACGGGAAGAAGCGGCTGGCGCGAATATCAGAAATCTTTTACGAAGAGGATAGAAATTCAGTGTTTGCTAATGATCTTATGCGCTGGGAGCCGCAGGAAATGTGTTGGTCTTACAATGACAAGCTGACGAAAAATCTGATGCTGAAAATGACTAAGAAAAATGCGCAGGCTACGCAGATTGTCCAAAAAGAGCTGGGACGACTTGCTTCAACAAAGCCGATGGATCAGCCGCTTAAAGAAAGCTTGAAATCTAAGATAGTACTTAATGAGTGAGGAGGTGCAGCTATGGATTTACTATTGTATATTTTTCGTTTTGTCCTTCATTTATGGATTGCGTGGGGACTGTGGTTACTCACCAAACTGCTCATCGAAAGGCATTTACGGCAGGTAGTCCAGAAAGTGGATTTTCGAATTAAACATAAGATGAGTATTTTTGGCAAAAGAGTCAGCTCGGTTAAAAAAAGGCTGTGGCTCTACCGCCATCTGGACAAGCTTCTCTATTTCGTACACCGGAAGTATGAACCGGGCATTAGCGTTATGCGTTTTGTTATGCGTACAGCCATTTTGTTTATTGCGGTTTTCTTATCAGGACTACTGACACTTAGTGAGCTCCCTGGAAGGTTGCGTTTTAACAATCCTTTTTTGGAGGGGATTACTTTTAATGAGGGACAGCCGATTCAGGGGGCGTGGAGATTTCCGCTTTTTATAGCTGTAATATCTGCGACGATTCCTTATTTTCGTATGAGATACATCTATGCACAGCGGAAGGTACATGGAAGCTACGATCTCCTCGATGTAGTCAAAATCTCCACCAAATTCACACATTTGTCGGTAGATTCGATCCTTGATCGGACAGCGGATTTTCTTACGGATAAAAATGTACTAAAGAGCCCTCTGAAGCTGCTAGGTGCCGCATTTTCTAATTACAGTAATGAGAAGGAGCTTGTTGAGGAGGCAGGGAGATTCTCCAGCGCGATTGGCACCACCTTCGCTTTAGAGTTTATATCAGATTTGCTCTATGCCGAGAAGGAGGGAACCCGTTATTTAAAAAGCTCGCTAATGCTGTTGAATCGTTCTATGGAGCAGCAGAGAGAGACGATTTTGACTGTAAAAGCAGGAAGTAGAGATGCGATCAGCCTTGGCTTATATGGGAATCTTCTGGTGCTGGTATCTACGGTTGGAACCTTTATGTATATGCTGAAGCCCGATGTCTATTTTCAACTGCAGTTCGAAACTACGGCAGGTCTTTCCTTTTTGATGGTGATCGTCTCCGGCCTTTTTATCTCTTTTGTGATCAGTACTATTCTTGCCAGACCCAAACTGGACTACCACTAAGGTGATGAACTATGGATAGATTATTACTACTAATTACAGTGATCGGGATCGTGTATATCGCATTACTTGTGTTTGTGAGCAGCAGCAGTAAGCAGGAACGATATCTTGTCCGACTGGGCATACGGTGGAATGCGCTGGGTGAACGCGTGCAGAGTGATAGATTTCAGCAATTATTGAATGAATGTGGTTTATCAATTTCAGCTCGAAAAGTTACGCTATTTCGTTATTCAGCGGCAATCATCTATTTATTTAGCCAAGTCGTCAGCAATTTCATCCGATCTGTTCCTTTTTCATTCTATGACCCTCTAATTGCTCTACTTATTCTCGTAATCAGCAGTCCGATGCGTTATCTTCCGCTTGGTTGGGTGTTGGCGTGGCTTCACCAAAAGACGAATATTCAAAAAGATGGCGAGTTGATCTCCTTCATTCGCCTCTATGAGAATAATCGCCTACGTAAGCGCGGATATGTGCAGTTTGGTGCTTTTTGTGGGAGTACAGCGGGACATTTTCAATATATACGTCAGGACTTGTATGAGCTGTCAGAACGGGCAGTAGATGAGGGTGTGGAGGGGGCGATTGAATGG
Organism: Paenibacillus sp. FSL H7-0735; assembly: GCF_038008505.1. Taxonomy (NCBI): domain Bacteria; kingdom Bacillati; phylum Bacillota; class Bacilli; order Caryophanales; family Paenibacillaceae; genus Paenibacillus; species Paenibacillus sp. FSL H7-0735. The sequence goes on from NZ_JBBOZH010000001.1 coordinate 1,538,365, forward strand.
TTTTGTGCCAAATTTCCGGATAACCATCACTTTATTAATGACATCCGGTCCATTTTACTGGCTACAGAAGGTATGGATGATGACACGGAAGCTGCAAACTATTTGCGTGAACAAGGCAAGATTATCTCCAAAATCTCCAGCGATCAGTATTTAAAAAAATGGTCATTCATCGGTGATCTATCGACGATTATTAATGTTATTCCATCGATTGCTACTTTTTTGATGATCGTTGCGATGGCGATGCAGTACATTTTGCTAATCAAAGGAAATTTTAATGGAGTCGGCATGTTCCAGTGAAAAATTGTATATTCAACCTTATTTTTAAAACCTAAAATAAAAAGGGAGAAATTAACAATGAAAAAAGACGCTATTTCTACAGGTTTGTTTATCGCTATCGGTTTTTTGTGTGTGGCCATCGTAATTGCCATTTTGATTCCTCTGGTGCGTGACGTGATTAATGCTGCCGATGATAATAGACCGACGATCCCGGGGGTATCTCTAACTCAACCGCTGGTTCCTAGCCAAACTGCTGTAACTATGTCCATGACTCACGTTTCGGTATAAATCAGATGAAAAAAGACTCTATTTCCGTCGCTATGTTTTTGGCCATTGGATTTATAATTGCGGGGATGTTTGTCACGGTAGCTACGCATATGATCGGCAGCAGTCAGGACGACATCATCTCACATACTAAGCAAGTGGAACAGTATTAGAAGGAGGCGTATCTAATGAAGGAGACTGTCCTCCGGGCATTGTTCATGTGGCTAGTCCTGTTTATTATCCTGCAGCCTATCTTCACCTACATAGATTATCTGCTAGATTTACAGGTCAAAGCTAATACGTCCTATATCACACAAAAAGCAGCAACAGAGGGGATGGTTACAGCTTCTATGCGGAATGAAGTAATTTCAAATCTGAAGGCGATTGGATTTTCTGAAGCTTCGATAGAAATTACGAGCAGTACAGACACCGTTCAAGAGCGAAAGCAACGAATTGATGTGTATGTAACCGCGCCGCGGATAAATCTGTTTCCTTATAATTTTTCTACGGTTTCGCAGCCGACTCGATATTATGGGCATGGATCAATTATGAGTGAGTATCTCGATTGACTAAGGGATGAGCGTAATTTATGGATTACATTATTAAGCTGGCATTTGTCCTACTGATCTTTATCTACTCCTGGTTCTTTCAGATCCAGAATCAGGAGTGGGACCAGCTGCGCAGCATGTTAAAAGACGCAAATAATATCGCTGTTCACGATGCCGCACAGGAATTAGATGAGACCGAATTGACTCGTGGTCGTCTGATTATAGATCCTACAGAAGCGTACGATACTTTTCAGCAAACCCTACAGAACAATCTAGGCCTTGATAGCGGCCTTTCCCCCCAAGGGGGCAGTCGCTTTAAGACACAAGTAAAGATTGTGAAATTCGATATTATTGACGATTCCGATGGGGTGACTTTTCCACTTTTATACGAGGATAGCGAATATGGCATAACCAAATACATCGCAGGTCCTTCGGTTATTGCCGTCATTGAGACGGAGCACCCGGTTCTGATCTCCAGATCCAAAACACAACAGCCCATCAGGGTACCAGCAGTTCAGGAGTATAAGTTCAATAAGTAATAAAAATCCAATTAAAGAAAAGGGAGAGATTCAGTGATGAAGAAGACCATTGTAAGGGCAGCTTTGACTACGACAATGTTATTTAGCATGGTATTGGGGCAGAACGTGATTACTAACGCAGCAGCGGTTACACCAGTAGCCACGGCTACACCAACAGCTACATCAAAACCTACTGCTACAGCAAAACCTACTGCTACACCAGTACCTATTATGAGGGATAACTTAAGTAAGTATGGTTTGAAAAAGGATTTGGAGTTGCCGGTTACGGTTACGGCAGGTGGGCTTAGTTATACGCTGGAGAAGTTTATGATTTATGATTTCAAGTCAAAAGATGCACAAAATCTAGTGAAGAAATATGATTATGATTCATTTAGTGCAATGGTTAGTAATCCTATGTACCTCATTTGGACTAAAATCACAATTATAAATAACAGCAACAAAACAGTAAAAAGAACATTGGATGATCATAAAGAAAAATGGACTTTAACTCTTCAGAGATTTGGGCAAATAGATGAAATTTGGCCTACGACCAACGCAAAAAAATATAATAATAAAGAAGCGCTTTATTATTATAGCCTTAAGCCAGGAGAGCAATTATCTACTTACCAAGCTTATTTATATGATCAAGACATTAATTATTTTGTTATTCGGTTATTTCATGACGGTGGATTTGATGAGAAATTCGTAGTTAACTCTCAGGGGTAGTAGGTATGAAAAAAATATTTATCTCAAGCATTTGCCTTCTGTTACTTATCCCACTTATGACATCCATTTCTTCAGTACATGCAGCCGAGACGAGATTGACCTCGCTTGCTATTCCTATTACTACAGGTTTGCAAGGGTCAAACAATGCAGCTAAAGATTTTTATTTAGAACTTCCTAGTGGAGTGTCTAGTTCATCATTCAAGATAGGTACTTTAAAATACAGTGGATCTAATGAAAAAATGAGCCTATCTTTGGAGAACTCGAAGATTAAAGTTACGTTAAAGGGAGTCTCTAATCAAAAATATATTAAAGGTGTGCAGGGTTATAGAGCTTCTTTTGAAGAACCGTATAAAACTGAAATCTATAATTCAATTTGGTTATATTCAGACGGAAGAAGATGGCAAATTAATGAGTACAGTGAAAAAAAGGATAGTATGGTGACATATGATAAGCCTACTGAGGATGGATATCCATCCAAGAATCCACCTGTAACCTCAGTAACTGCAGGTCCTTATCAAGAAAAAGATTACTTAAAATGGTATAACGGATCGAAAACCGAGATTATAGAATCTGAAGACATTATTCAGTCTACTATAAAGCCTAAATACACCAAAAAATCTCCATATGGAGAAGATCCAAGATTTAAAAATGGAAGAGTAATTATAAACTATACGATTCCTATAGGTGTTCCTTGGAAGGCTGAAAGTAATGATGGTTTAACTGGAAAGGCAGAAGGACGAAGATATCTAGCATTCGCAGAATATTATTACACCGCAGACGCCAAAGTAACCACCTACAGCTACGGGGGAACAGTCAGCTTTGAATACGGTCTCCCAGATGAAGCTACACTCACAGGTTCTGCAATTCTAGAACAACCTAATCCAAACCCAATTAAGTTTGATAATAAGAACGTGCCAGTTAAAATCGCTTTGAAGGGCGAATTGCTATCCTATAAAGATACTTCGAACATTTCAGAGTGGATTTTTTATGCCAAAGAGAAAGGTAATGAAAGCTCACTCCAGACAAAAAAGGTGTATACCAAAACCCTAACGGCAAACGAAACTTTCAAATTTGAAATTCCAAAGGAGAAAGTGGCAGGTAAAAGTAACTACAGTCAAGAGTACGAACTAAGTATAGTGGTGAGATTTAAGAATGAAGTCGTGACCAAAAGAAGTAAGTTCGACTCGTTAAAAGAATCTTTTACAGTCAAAGCAGGAGTGTATACAACCTCAGATCCTCCGGGAGGAGGGTTTCCAGGTCCTACATCACCGCCAGAACTACCGAGAGAGTTAAAACCTCCAGTAGCTCTTATAAATGCACCGAAAACTGTAAAAGCAGGACAAGAGTTTGTAGCCAGTGCAGCAGGGTCGTATGACCCTGATGGTTATATTACGGATTACTTTTGGGATACGCCTAATGCTAAGGGAGAATTGAGCACTTTGCCAAGGGGAACGCTTTGGTATGATAAAGACCATTTGGGGGAACAAACACTTGCTTTGACTGTAATAGACGATGACAAAATGACTGGAAGTACTAGCACTGAGATCAATGTCATCGAGCCAAAACCAGATGCATCTATCAGGGTAGATGGTACATTAAAGCAAAATCGAAAGGTTATCATACAAAGTTACGTTAGTAGCCCGACTCACTATCCGTTAGTAGATGCTAAGACTAAAATCACCATCACAGCCGTATCAGGTGGAACGAATTCTGATATTAAATATAGCGGATCCCTGAACGGAGTATATAGCAAAGATGTGCTATTCAAGAAGCCAGGGAAATATAAAGCAACCATTTTTGTGGAGAATACATTAGGGCTAACTGCGAGAAACGAAACAACTTTTAATATAGCACCAGACCAGAAACCTTTTGCGTACTTTACGATGGCTAGAACTGCGTATCGTAATCCTTCAGATGGTAATCAAGCGACCATATCAATAGATGATATGTCTTACTCTCCAGATCAAGATATTGTGGTTAGTAGGCTTTGGGAATACCGCTACGATTCAGATAACAACGGTAGTTTTACAGGTGAGCCATGGGCTATTTTTAGCAATGAGAATTTAGATCGTTTGAATCTCAAGGTAAAGGAAGTCGGAAAATACGAAGTAAGACTAACTGTATTTGAAGAGTTTGGTCAGCCGACTATTGCTGAGTTTGTGACGCAGGCTGATCGGCAATCCATAGATTCGGAAGCTACACAAAATGTAATCGAACGAATCTTTACGGTTAAAAATCAAGCACCTGATGTCGATTGGTCATGGTAGAGAGGATTAGAGATGCGGAAATTAAAAAAAACAATTTCAACGTTTATGGCCCTTGTATTACTACTTCTTTCATTCCCTGAATTTTATTCGGGGAGTGTTAAGGTAGAGGCGGCAGGTGACCCAAATATCGTCAATTTTATGGATATTCGTCTTGAAGGATTTAATAAAACAACTCCTTGGGAGCCTGCTATGGGGAATATAGGATCTTTGAATTTGAATATGCCTGCTATGACCCTAACCAATATTACTTTTAATCTAACAACAAGAATACTGCGCTACGATTATGTACCTGATGCGCCTGTAGTTTTAACATCAGGGGATATTAATTGGTACTATGATACGCAGCGTACTAGATTTCTTAATATTTACAGTTATATGTACAGGACAGATGGAAGTGGTAATACTGATTATGCTACTGATGCCTCATGGAGAATTGAAGAAATGCCACCTGTGAAAAGTTCGGATAGTCTTCAGTTTAACCTTGACAGAAATACGACCGCTTTTTATGAAAGTTATGCTTATCCAACGAAGTATGGAATTCCAAAAGCTCTTAAAGTCGCACTAAGAGCAAGTGATGCGCAACACCAACCTAACGAATGGATGAATGGTTGGCATAACAACGTATATTATGATTGGGATAACATACCTCTAATAATAAATTCAGCACCTACGCTCACAGTGACTACACCAAGCGAGCAGCAGCTACTGAATGAGCCAGGATTCAGTGGTATGAACATCGAGGGATATGTTCGAGATGTGGACAATAATGATCTAGTCGTTAGTGCTGAAATCCCTAATGTGTTCTATAAACAAGTCAATATCCAACAGGCATTAAATAATAAATGGTTTTCCATCCCAATAGATGTTTTGGCAGACGGAATTCCTCCTGGACGGCACAATATCATTATCAAGGTTGTGGATCCTTATAATTATAAGGATGAGAAATCGTTGGTCGTTAATGTATCCTATAGGCTTAGGAATAAATCCTTTATATTGATTAACACTCCTATAGACATATCAACCACATACAAGGACTATGAAGGAGATTTTAAATATCAAGAACGCTATAGATACGATCATAACCCGTATTTCTTCGATAATTCGATGGGTATCATTTCGGATAGTGGGTTATGGCGTTCAGAAAGGTATACCTCCTTTCCATATAGCGGACTCTATAACGCAACCTTTCAAGCACGAGATAATCCTAAAAACGATGACCGATTCGATGACTATCGTTTATGGAGTCGAGATAATTTATCCTCAATGACCTATCATGTTCATCGGAAGCCCATTGCATTGTTTGCTGCCAAACTGGCGTGGGGATCTCTTCAGCTAACAGATAGTTCCTACGATTTGGACCACATCACGGCTGTTAATAAGGGACTTATAGCTTGGCAATGGCAGTATAAAAAAACTGATTCTGGAATATGGACAGATGGTCAACCGCCAGCTCAATTACCGAGTTCTGGACAATATGACATACGCCTTAGAGTACGTGATGTCGATGGCGAAAATGGGTTAGGGGTCTGGAGCGACTGGTGTGTAAGGACGGTGGGGGCTGCAGGTAATCTACCTCCCGTAGCGCTATTTACTGTTGATCCTAATATTGTTTCCTATCGCAAAGCTACTACCATAACAGACAAATCGTTTGATCCGGATAATGATCCATTAGATATGTATTACTGGACGGTTATCAAAGATGGTTGGAACAAAGTTTGGGAGCATTGGGGTGGAGCTACAACGCCACCTAATATCGCAGCTTTTGGAATCGGTAATTATCAAATTAGTTTACAAGTGCATGACAACCGAGGTTTATGGTCAGATTGGTATCGCCAAAATGTCCAGGTGATTAATCACCCACCCGCAGCAGCATTTAACATGCCAGCTGAAGTATATCGAGATACTGTAATTACAATGGATAATCTAACACCAGATCCTGATGAAGATGGAGATTCGCTTGCTTATTTATGGTACGCCAAACTCAACAATAGTCCTTATTATTATGCTGGCAGTAACCGGAACCAATCTTTGACGATACGAGATCTTATTGCTGGAAACGGAATTTCACCGCAACAGGCTATATCAGAAGGATGGGAAATGCGCCTTAAAGCAACAGACGTACCTAATCCCTCAAGTATTGGAGCTTTATGTTCCAATGCAACACGTGTATTTACTGTTAAAAATCATGTTCCAACAGCTGCTATTAATGGTCCATCGGCATTATTCCAATATGATACCCGACAATATACATCTTTTGATGAGGATGGAGATCCCTCAGATCTCGCTAGTCTGCAATACTTCTGGAAAGTAACAGATAGTGATGGCATTACGCAATGGTTTCGAACTCCTAATATTGATGTTGATTTTCCTGAGTCCGGTATCTATACATTGGAACACTGGGTTATCGATCAGATCGGTGATAAGTCTAATATAGCTACGTTGAAGGTGAATGTTACTAAGAATCTAGCGCCCTCGATGACATTGATAACCCCGTCGGGAACCGTAACCAATCCATCCGTAATAGATGCCGAAATACAAGGAGATCCATTAATTAAATGGAATTATACAGATCCAGAGAGTGATCGGCAGGAGAAGTACCGTTTAGAATTTTTTTCAAAAGACGGACTCTTAGTTAAGACAGTTGAGAATCTTGACACCACAGGTCAGCTGCGGCAATATCAACTCCCTAACCATACATTCAATCGATTTGAATACTTCACTGTATATGGGCGGGCTTATTCCAAGTTATCCTGGTCAGAAATATCTAACGAAAAAACGTTTATCATCGACAATCCGCCGCAGCCTGGATTCACACTAATCACGGATACAGGTAGAGATGCTGCCAAAGAGCCGATTTATCGGACGGATCTTCTTAATATCAAGAGCAAAGCGACGGATCCAGACATTCCAAAAGGAGATACGATCAGCTATAAGTATGATTTGAAATCATCCAACGGGACGTACGGATTGGCTAGTACTCAAGCTGAATTTACGAAGAAATTCACCTCAAATGGCGTCTTTACCTTGAAACAAACCGTTACGGATTCTCTAGGACTGTATCGAGAGATATCTCTGATTATCACCGTAGCCAACCGTAAACCGACCGTAACGATAACGTACCCAACAAGTACTGACTCAAGTAAGCCTATGATCGCAAGTACGCTTACACCAATCATCAAGTGGGATTATCAAGATGAGGATGGAGATGAAGAACAGCGGTATAAGGTACAAATTATCAACTTGGCGACAGGGATGGTTAAGGTTCAATCTGGCGAACAAAATTCAAGTGCCAAACAGTGGCAAGTGCCCGCGGGAATATTGGTTGAGAACGAAAAATATGCCGTGGAAGTGGAAGCTTTTGATGGTTATAACTGGAGTAATATCTCAGCGCGTAAATATTTCATGGTTAATCTGCTGAGTATTAAAGGTGGGGTCCAGCACACAGAGGAATGGAATAACAACCGTAAAGGCTACAATTTGAACAAGAGCGGTAATGAGGAGAGTCCAAGAGGCTACAATGTGTTTTGGGCAGGTGAGCGATTTATATTGCAAGGGATAGCAACCGGTCTACCTGATACTGTTGAGGTAACGATGACGGGAGGTTATTCTACGCAACTAAATCCAACGAACAGTGACAAAACCTTGTGGACAGGCGAATTATATGATCCAGCATTTGTGAAACTTCCCGATGGTCCAGTGAAATTTACCTTCACAGCTAAGAATGAGTACAATACCAAAATAGATACAGTTACTGTTGTGATCGCTGGCGATTGGTCCGAATATTTTCGGAACCATCGTGTGAAGTAATGATATATCTACGACTTTATCCTCTTTTCATCTAAAAAGGGCTACGCGGAAATACGATCCGCATAGCCCTTTTTTTACGAGCAACAACTTATATAACTCCTTCAGTCCGTTCTTCATTCATTCTCATCATTCTTGTCGCAACGGAAGGTGTATGTAAAGGTATATTCGTCGAACGCGCAGAGGCTCTTTGAGCTCTACGCACATAATAGGATAACTTGCCGCTGAATATTTTATGGGAACAGAGTGAAAGAGCGAAATCCTCCGGGGTAACAAAGCAGGAAGGCTTATTCACAGGCTGAACTGCGGTATTTTCAAATAAGGAAGCAACAAAATGAGAGCAGAAATAAGCGTTCTCTCGATCTATTTTAACATTTAGAAGTACGCCGATCAGGCCTAAAAGATGGTATTTATAACGTTCCTGATTTTTCATCATCCCTTGGACATGATTGTACATGGCATCGTATTCCGTGGCACTAACACGTAACTGATAAATAGAGCAATTTGCGCTGCTATAAAAAGGGTGAATGAAATTTTCTTGAATCAGACCCGCGACGAATGGATTGTGCATTTTTTTTCTTCCGAAGCTGTACACCTCACGTAGTTCACTATCAAAGGCGATCGAAGCATGGTTCAGATCAGCTTTTGTAAACCACTTAATGAAACCACTGAAGGCTGTACCTGTACCGGTAAGCACAATATAAACATCCTTTTTCGAAGTCATGTTCAGAATTCCTTTCCACTTGGAGATATTGGATAATGAATGAAAATTTTACTTGAGTAACTCCATCTTACTTTATATTCGAGCATTGTAAAACAAACTTTAGTCGCAATAGAAAACTAGACCATAGGCTAAGTAAAAACCCGTCTCATGACATAGTTACTTTTGCGTATATAAATGCGTAGATATTGCAAAACATAAGCTGTCAAACAAAGAGTTTTTAAAAACAATTGGAATTGCTTCCACACTAGTGATACAATAAGAGTCAAAATGACATTCTTGAGATTTCAGAGGAGGAACTATTAAATGAGTGAACAAGAACAAGCGATCCAGAAGGAAGAAAACTCAACAGTAGATAACTTGTCTATCACAACAATTCGTACGTTGGCTATTGATGCTATCGAAAAAGCGAATTCCGGCCATCCAGGTATGCCAATGGGTTCTGCACCAATGGGCTACCAACTGTTTGCAAAAACAATGAATCATAACCCTGATCATCCAACATGGGTAAACCGCGATCGTTTTGTATTGTCCGCTGGACATGGTTCCATGCTTCTGTACAGCTTGCTGCACCTTAGCGGCTATGATCTTCCTATGGAAGAATTGAAACAATTCCGTCAATGGGGTAGCTTGACTCCTGGTCACCCGGAAGTTGGTCACACAGCTGGTGTTGATGCAACTACAGGTCCGCTTGGACAAGGTATTGGTATGGCCGTTGGTATGGCTATGGCCGAAGCTCAATTGGGCGCAACCTACAACAAAGAAGGACATAACGTAGTTGACCACTATACTTATGCTATTTGTGGTGATGGTGACCTTATGGAAGGGATCTCTTCTGAGTCCGCTTCTCTTGCGGGTCATTTGAAACTCGGAAAATTGGTTGTATTGTATGATTCAAATGATATTTCCCTTGATGGTAAATTGAATCTTTCTTTCTCCGAAAATGTAGCTCAACGTTTTGATGCTTATGGTTGGCAAGTTCTGCGTGTAGAAGACGGAAATGACCTTCCGGCTATTGAAAAAGCTATTGCTGAGGCGCAAGCTGAGACTAGCAAACCGACTTTGATCGAAGTGAAAACAGTTATTGGTTATGGTAGCCCTAACAAACAAGGTAAAGGCGGCCATGGCGGTACTCACGGTTCTCCACTTGGAGCAGAAGAAGCTAAGCTGACCAAAGATTTCTACAAATGGGTATACGAAGAAGATTTCTATGTGCCTGACGAAGTTCGTGCACATTTTGCAGAAGTGAAGAAAAACGGAATCGCAGCTAACAAAGCTTGGGACGATAAATTTGCAGCTTACAAAAAAGCATATCCAGAGCTGGCTGCACAATTCGAAACAGTAATCAATGGCAATCTTCCAGAAGGCTGGGATGCTAACCTTCCAACTTACACTACTGAAGATAAAGCAGTATCGACTCGTGTCGCTTCCGGTAGTGCGCTTAACGGTCTGACTGCTGGCGTTCCTCAGCTAGTGGGTGGTTCCGCTGACTTGGAAAGCTCCACTATGACGCATTTGAATGGTTTGACATCTTTCACACCAGAATCTTATGATGGCCGCAACATTTATTTCGGCGTACGTGAGTTTGGTATGGCTGCTGCAATGAACGGTATTGCTCTGCACACTGGTCTTAAAGTATTCGGAGGAACATTCTTCGTATTCACAGACTACCTGCGTCCAGCAATTCGTTTGGCATCGATCATGAAATTGCCAGTAACCTATGTACTGACACATGACAGTATTGCAGTTGGTGAAGATGGTCCTACGCATGAACCAATCGAACAATTGGCTTCCTTGCGTATCATCCCAGGTCTGACTGTTATTCGTCCGGCTGATGCTAACGAAACCTCTGCAGCATGGGCTTATGCTATGGAAAACAAAGAGAATCCGGTTGCTTTGGTTCTGACCCGTCAAAACTTGCCAATTCTTGCTGGAACCGTAGATGGCGTTCGTGAAAATATCAAACGTGGTGGTTATGTTGTCTCTGATTCCAAAAATGGCACTCCACAAGCACAACTTATCGCAACTGGTTCTGAAGTACAGTTGGCAGTTAAAGCGCAAGCTGCTTTGGCAGAAGAAGGCATCGATGTTCGTGTAATCAGCTTGCCAAGCTGGGATCTGTTCGAAAAACAAGACAAAGAATATCGCGATTCCGTAATTCTTCCAGGAGTCAAAGCTCGTCTTGCTATCGAAATGGCACAAACCTTCGGCTGGGAACGTTACACTGGTGACCAAGGCGATATCCTAGGCATCACTACTTTCGGAGCTTCCGCCCCTGGCGATAGAGTTATGAAAGAATACGGCTTTACTGTAGAGAACGTAGTTAGCCGTGTGAAAGCACTTCTGTAATTAACTGAATAATCATTAGGGGGAGAACAAGTAATGAGTCAGTTTAACAACGCAACGATCGAAAAAGCAGCCAATGTATATTATGGCGGACAAGTAACCAGCCGTACGGTAATTTTGCAAGATGGATCTAAGGTGACACTGGGCATCATGTTGCCGGGTGTGTATGAATTTGGTACAGAGGGTCCTGAAATTATGGAGATTCTGTCCGGCGATCTTAAAGTGCTGCTTCCCGGCACTGAGGTATGGCAGGAGATTAAGGGAGCGTCAACGTTCAATGTTCCTGGCAACTCTAAATTTGCGTTGGAAGTATTTGAAGTAACTGATTATTGCTGTTCTTACCCGGTTCTATAGAAAACAGACTTTTCTAAGGGTTGTCCTATAAGTAGCTTTTTTCATTGAGTGAGACGACCCGGATACACTTTAAAAATCGTAGAAGTCAGCAAAGCAGCGGTTCTCCCGTTATTGGAGGATCGCTGCTTTTTGTTGTGGCTGGTGATTGCTTGATGTTCAATTATGTATTCATCATTCTCTTTTGGAGCTTAAGGACGCAGATGACGTTAGGGTGGATATCGGATCATCACCAAATTAGTACCCAGTCATAACCATCCCCGCCGCGTACGGACGCAGACGACGTTAGCGCTGGAGCAACACTAATTTAACACTGGGTCAGCACCATTCCTACCACTTAAGGACCCAGATGACGCTATTAGCAAATTTATAGCCTTTTGAATAGGGTTTCGGACTCCAGTGCAGCTATTCCATAGAAACAGCCTCATAATTGGCATTTTTTATGCCAATAACGACTATGGAGTCCGATAGCATGCCAAATGTGAGATTATACTGCGAATAAGGTCAGCTGAGTCCGATAGCGCTGTGTCATCACCAACTTTAGGCACCCGGTTAGCACCAACCCACCGCGTACGGACCCAGATGACGTTAACACTAGATCAACACCAATGTAGCACCGGGTCGACACCAATCCTACCGCTAAGGACCCAGATGGCGCTATTAGCAAATTTATAGTCTTTTGAGCAAGTTTTCGGACACCAGTGCAACTATTCCATGGAAATAGGCCCATAATTGGCGCTTTTTATGCCAATAGCGACTATGGAGTCCGATAGCATACCAAATGTGAGATTACACTGCGAATAAGGTCAGCTGAGTCCGATGGCGCAGTGTCATCACCAACTTTAGGCGCCGGGTCCGCACCAACCCACTGCGTACGGACCCAGATGACGTTAACGCTGGATCATCACCAATTTAGTACCGGGTCAACCCCAATCCTACCGCTTAAGGACCCAGATGACGCTATTAGCAAATTTATAGTCTTTTGAGCAAGTTTTCGGACACCAGTGCAACTATTCCATGGAAATAGCCTCATAATTGGCGCTTTTTATGCCAATAGTGACTAGGGAGTCCGATAGCATGCCAAATGTGAGATTATACTGCGAATAAGGTCAGCTGAGTCCGATAGAGATAGCTGTGTACCGCAGAGGTTACCTAGTTAAAGGAAACTCGAAGTTTGGAGCGAGGGAGAGGTTCCAAATAATGCGGGGTATACCGTATTTATCAAGCAATCATCTTGGTAACCATTTTGCAACTAACCAGCAACTTCTCCAGTAGCACTCCAGTAACTATCCAGTAACTATCCAACTATTTAGCACTCCTTGAGTAACTTTTCTGCAACAATCCAACAACTCATCACTCCTTGAGCAACTTTACTGCAACAATCCAACAACTCATCACTCCTTGAGTAACTTTTCTGCAACTATCCAGCAACTCCACCAGCGACTAACTAGCCTAACCAGTAACTAACCAGCATTTCACCACTAATTCAGTAACTTTTTGCGACTAACCAGTACTTCGCGATCTTCTTAGTAACTATCTCGTCAACACTGCCACAACGTCCCGAGTAACTCTACAGCAACCAATATTTTCTTGCACTACAACTGTTAATTTGGTATTATAAATATACAAACAAACGTTCGTATATTTGGTTTAACAATGGAATTCTCCATAAAGAAAAGACCGCATCGCAATATCATGTGCGGGGCGGTCGTAAATGTTCTTATGAAGTAGGTATTGAGTTCTTTAATTTATTTATCGGATACATTTGCACCCATCTTTTGGCCGATCCACTCTTCGTAACATTTCACTACAGCAGAGAGATCTTCTTCACCATAACCTTGGGTGAATCCAGCTTGGAACATGCTTTTAGCCAAGCCCAGCATAGGAGAAGGAACGCCTGTTGAATCGCTGTGGGCAGAGGCAAGCTTCAAATCCTTAAGCATTAGAGCGAGGGAGAATTGATTGCTGAAATCATCTTCTATGATTTTACGTCCTTTAAGCTCAGCTTGTTTGCTGCCCGCTGAACCAAGTTGTACCAGTTCCAAGAACTTGTCTGCTGGTACACCTGATTTAACGGCAATGGCGAACCCTTCGGCTAGGGCAACATTATGAATGCCGACCATAGCATTGTGAGCCAGCTTGGCTACAGCACCGCTGCCGTTTTCGCCCATATGTAGCAGCTTCTTACCCAAAGTATCAAAGATATCACGATGTTGTTCTATGACCTCAGCACTACCGCCGACCATGAACACTAAGGTTCCTTCAATCGCTGCTGGTTTGCTTCCAGTTACTGGAGCGTCTAGGAAATGTCCACCACGAGCTTCTACAGCGGCGGCAATTTCGCGAACCAGTCCCGGTGAAATTGTGCTGGAATCAATAATTAGTCCACCGGGCTTCACAGCATCAAGAATACCATCTTGACCATAAAACACTTCACGAACCGAATCATCATTGCTGATCATGGTAATAATAACATCCTTACCCTCAGCCGCTTCGCGGGGCGTGAGAGCAGTCTGGGCACCTTCTGCTTCAAGAGGTTTACATTTGGCTGCCGTACGGTTGTATACCGTAACCTGAAAGCCGCCACGTAGTAAATTGGAGGCCATAGGCGCACCCATTGTTCCGAGTCCGATAAAACCGATTTGTTTCATTTATATAGCCACCTTCCGTTTTCTTTATTCTATCACGGCACTTAGTCCAGCACCACAGCGCACCTATGTCTTTTGATACAGGAAACGCTTCCAGGGAACTTTGGGAAACTTGGTTCTAATGCCCTCTATGTGCCCTAAGACCTTGCCAGTCAAGGCAAATTAAAGTATCCTAATTATAAAGTTGTAACAAACGGTTTTAAATTTAAAGAGATAAACAGGAGGTTACCATTACCGATGTCTAAGAAGATTAATTTTGACTACACAAAAGCTCTTTCGTTTTTTAACCAACAAGAAATCGACAACCTTGCCGCCCCAGTTAAGCTAGCACACGAACAGTTGCATAACAAGACTGGTGTAGGTTCTGACTACCTTGGATGGATCGATCTGCCGACAGCTTACGATAAGGAAGAATTTGCTCGCATTCAACAAGCTGCTAAGAAGATCCAAAGCGATTCCGAGGTGCTGATTGTAATTGGTATCGGAGGTTCTTATCTGGGAGCACGCGCAGCTATTGAGGCGCTATCGCATTCTTTCTACAATAACCTTTCTAAAGATAAACGCAAAACTCCAGAAGTTTATTTCGCTGGTAATAACATTAGCTCTACATACATCACGCATCTGCTTGATCTAGTAGAAGGCAAAGACTTCTCCGTGAACGTAATCTCCAAATCAGGAACTACTACTGAGCCAGCAATTGCTTTCCGCATTTTCCGCGCTGCGCTGGAGAAGAAATACGGCAAGGAAGAAGCTCGTAAACGCATTTACGCTACTACAGACAAGGAAAAAGGTGCCCTTAAGAAATTGGCAACTGAAGAAGGTTATGAATCCTTCATCATTCCAGACGATGTAGGCGGACGTTACTCCGTATTGACACCTGTAGGCTTGCTGCCGATTGCTGTAGCTGGCATTAACATTGAAGAAATGATGCAAGGTGCTGCTGCCGCTGCGGATGAGTTCAACAATCCAGATGTAGCTACTAACCAAGCTTATCAATATGCTGCAGTTCGTAACGCTCTATACCGTAAAGGTAAAACAACTGAAATCCTCGTCAACTATGAGCCTTCCTTACACTTTGTATCTGAGTGGTGGAAACAATTGTTTGGCGAAAGTGAAGGTAAGGACTTCAAAGGAATTTATCCTTCTTCCGTTGATTTCTCCACAGATCTACACTCCATGGGTCAATTTATCCAAGAAGGTAACCGCAACATTTTTGAAACGGTTATCCAAGTAGATCAAGTAGCTCATCATGTTACGATTGAGAATGATCCGGATGATCTGGACGGCTTGAACTTCTTAACAGGAAAGACTATGGATTTTGTGAATAAGAAAGCTTTCCAAGGTACAATGCTTGCACATACAGATGGTCAAGTACCTAACCTTATCGTTACTATTCCTGATCAAACACCATACACCTTTGGATATTTGGTGTACTTCTTTGAAAAAGCCTGCGGTATCAGCGGATACTTGCTCGGTGTTAACCCATTTGACCAACCAGGCGTAGAAGCATACAAGAAAAACATGTTCGCATTGCTTGGCAAACCAGGTTACGAAAAAGAAAAAGCAGAGCTGGAAGCAAGACTTACTGAATAGTATTGCAGTAGGTTTTACAATAGCTAGTTATCACAGAACATTCATACTAATGTAAGTCACCAGGAGCAGTCCATAGGTAATCCAATACCGGGACTGCTCCTGACATTATATGAAGACATCATATGTAAATAAGGACTGGAATAATTATGTTAGAACACTATCGAACGGTCCGCTCTTCCGGCTCAAAGGAAGTTGTGATCCGCAAATCCCGCTTCATTGGTCATGTTATGCCAGTGGAGAATGAAGAAGAAGCTTTGTTGTTTATCGAGGACATCAAGAAGAAACATTGGAACGCAACGCATAACTGTTCTGCTTATGTGATTGGGGAGAGAGACGAAATCCAGAGGCAATCGGACGACGGGGAGCCGAGTGGTACAGCCGGCAAACCGATTTTGGAAGTAATCCGCAATCAGGGAGTTAAAAATGTCGCAATCGTAGTTACCCGTTATTTCGGAGGCATTATGCTGGGTGCCGGTGGGCTGATTAGAGCTTATACGGATGGAGCAGTGCTTGCGCTTGAAGCAGGAGAAGTAATCACCCGTGTACTGAGACGAGAGGTATTCGTAGAGATCGAGTACACTTGGCTGGGCAAGGTTGAGAACGAACTTCGAGGAAGAGGGATTCAGACTGGCGAGACTTTGTTCACCGACAAAGTAACGTTGTTATGTTTGCCGCGAAATGATGAGGGTGAGACTTTTATGGCATGGATAACAGATCTAACCCAAGGGCAAGCCCTGATAACAGAAGGGCGGCGGATTTACTACAGCGAAGGGGATTAGTATATGGCAAGGAGAGCAGTGGAGCAGGAGTTGTCGAGGGAAAGGATTCTAGAGGCCGCTAGGCATCTATTTATAACCAAAGGGTATCGGGCAATTTCAATGCGAAGTATTGGTCAGCATTTGGGATATAGCCACGGCTCTCTCTATTATCATTTCAAGGAAAAGGCGGAGTTGTTCTACGCTATTGTTGTAGAGGATTTTAATCATGTGGCTGCTTTACTCAGCCAAGTAATGAATAAACCACCTGAAGAAGGAATGACAAGGGTAGAACAGCTGATTATGGAATTTATTAGATTTGGAATAGATCATCCCTATCAATATGAAATTATGTTCATGATTCGCGATGAGGAATTGCTAGCTTATTGTAGAGCAGAACAGGGACGATGTTTTGATTTATTCTCAAGTATTGTACGCCGTCATATGAAGGAAGAGGGATATGTGTCTGAGGACTGGCAGAATGTGCCGTTAACAATGTTCTTGTCTGCACACGGATTTATTTCTTATTATATCCAGGATAAAGTATCGTTTGACGATGTGAAAGAGGCAGCGTTAGCTCATATAAAGGTTTTATGTCGCAGCCTTTAACATGCTGTTTTTTTTATAGATCTTCACTTTAAAGCTGTGCATTGGTATAACACTGCTTCTCTGCTTGATGAAAGTATTACTAGACTCTAGTTATAGTCTAAATGGCCGCTCCGTAGCGATAACGGAAGCGGCCATTTGTATGTTTATTATCCCTCTACTATTTTTAAGAAACATTGCCGGCGTCTAGGTCCATCGAACTCACAGAAATAAATACCTTGCCAACGACCGAGAATTAATTCACCTTCGTGGATGATCAGGGTCTGGGAAGGCCCGGTAGTAATAGATTTAAGATGAGAGGCAGTATTGCCTTCCGCATGCCGATACTTCGGATGCTCCCAAGGGTAGACCTCATCCAGACGCATCAGAACATCATGCTTCACATCAGGATCCGCATTTTCATTAATAGCAATACCAGCAGTGGTGTGAGGACAATAAACTACAATTAATCCGTCTTGAATTCCACTTTTTTTTACATAAGAAATGACTTCCCGAGTAATATCACGCAATTCATCCCGCTTTGTAGTAGTGATCTCCAGAGTATGCAACATAATCATTCCCCTTCCTGTGAGGTGCCATTTTTTAGTGTACCTTTGATACATATATTTTAACCCAAATTCACTTGAAAGTAATTGACGGCGGTGAGAAGGATTTGGTAAAGTAGTAATAATATAAAACCAAGTATATAAATAGGAATAATTAATGAGGATTTTGGTTAGTATACCGACCGGTTATCCGGAGGTGGGAGGGCAAAAATCATTGAATTCGCTGCTTAGACACAAAGGCTGGACTTGGGGTTTCCGAACTACAATTTTGCTTTATTTTGTAGTATTGATCGTGTTGCCCATACTCGGGGTCTATTACAACTCTTTTTCTCTTGGTTTTGGCAATTTTGTGGAAAGCGTCAGCGACCCAATTGCTTGGAAGTCGGTGCTGTTAACCTTAAAGCTGGCGATTATCGCTACTTTAATTAATGTCTTGTTAGGAACTATGATTGCTTGGGTCCTTATTCGTTATCAATTTGCTGGTAAAGCGCTGCTAAACAGTCTGGTCGATTTACCTTTTGCACTGCCAACAGCAGTCGGAGGTTTGATGATTCTACTGCTGCTTGGACCAGGTAGCCTTATCGGCAAAGCAGCTGAGGCACTTGGATTTGAAATTGTTTTTCATCAACCGGCTATCGTAATTGCTATGGTGTTCGTGACGTTTCCATTCGTGATTCGAGCGGTTCAGCCCTTGCTGGAGGAGTTGGATCCATCCGAAGAGGAAGCAGCATATACAATGGGTGCCAAGGGGGCAAGGGTATTCTGGCAAGTTATTCTTCCATCTATGGCGCCTGGGATGATCAGTGGTGGGATGCTCGCATTTTCAAGAGCGCTTGCGGAATTTGGTGCAGTGGTACTCGTCGCAGGTAATATTCCGGGCCGTACGCTTGTATCTTCTGTTTTTATTTTTGGTGAAGTTGAAAGTGATAATCCGGTCTCCGCCGCTGCGGTTTCTGTTATTCTCTTGACCTTATCCTTTCTCATTCTTTGGCTGATTAATATGCTGCAGATGCGGGGGAGACGCTCATGAGAAAACTATGGATTGCTCTTACTTATTTAGTGTTTTTTTTGCTGATTGCTGCTCCATTAGGAAAAATGGCTATGGGTGCTTTTAGTGAAGGATTTGGTGGATTCTGGAATGCACTGACTAGGCCCGAAGCGCTGCATGCGCTAATGATGACTGGGCTTGTTGTGATAGTAGTTACGTTATTAAATACATTGTTCGGTATTATGATGGCTCTGTATCTTGTTCGGGCGAACTGGATCGGCAAGCGTCTAAAAGGATTATTGAACAGTATTGTAGATTTGCCTTACGCAGTATCCCCTGTAATCGGAGGATTGATGATTGTCCTGTTGCTGGGTCCCGATAGTACCTTGGGGGCGATTTTTGAGGGGATTGGACTAAAGATCGTTTATGCGATTCCCGGAATGATCATTGCCACTTTATTTGTTACCTTTCCTTTAATGGTGCGCGAGGTGATGCCGGTGCTTCAGGAGATTGGTTCACAGCAGGAGGAAGCGGCTTCGACATTGGGCGCTCGTAGCTGGACTATTTTTTGGAAGGTAACTTGGCCTTCGATTCGTTGGGCGGTTGTGTATGGTGTCATTCTTACGGTGGCACGTTCACTTGGAGAGTTCGGTGCGGTGCTCGTGGTCTCGGGGAACATTATGAATAAAACCCAGACGGCGACAACTTTAGTCTATCAGGATGTTGAGAATTTTAATGTAACGGCTGCTGGAGGAATAGCGCTAGTTCTGGCTGCATTTTCCGCAGGTCTGCTGCTGTTGATGGAATGGACCAAGAGAAGAAAGGAAGTGCAGTAATATGCATGTAGAAGTGCGGGGGTTAAACAAGCATTTTGGAGATTTTCATGCGGTCAAGGACGTCAATTTCACCATTACAAAAGGTCACCTGATTGGATTGCTCGGCCCAAGTGGAGGCGGGAAAACCTCAATTCTACGTATGCTGGCGGGACTGGAGTCACCGGATACCGGAGAGATTATTTTTCATGGTCAAACGGTGAACAATCTTCCTCCTCAAGAACGTGGGATCGGCTTCGTCTTCCAGAACTATGCACTCTTCAAACATATGACTGTATTTGATAATATCGCTTTTGGTCTAAAGGTTAAAAAGGCTAACAAAACAGCCATCCGCGATCGTGTTATGGAACTTGTGGAGCTTACAGGGTTAAAAGGGTTCGAGAAACGTTATCCGCATCAGCTATCAGGGGGACAACGTCAGCGTGTGGCTTTTGCACGTGCGCTTGCGCCTGAACCACAGCTGCTGCTTTTAGATGAACCTTTTGCCGCTATTGATGCGAAGATCCGCCAGGAGCTGCGCGCTTGGCTGCGTGAACTGATTGAACGTGTAGGTATCACCTCTATTTTCGTAACCCATGACCAAGATGAAGCGATTGAAGTAGCGGATGAAATCATGATTATTAATCAAGGACGCTTGGAACAAAAGGGTACCCCGTGGGATATTTACAAGGAGCCTAAAACACCGTTCGTGGCAACATTTATCGGTGAATCTACGCTGATTGAGAACGCTTCTGAGGTTAAAGGCTTTACAGGTGCGGGGGACGGCAAGCCTACCAAAGCACTGATTCGTCCTGAATATATTGAAGTGGGTAACCTGCATGAGTTCAAGATGGCTTCTGCCACGGAAAAAGGTGTTGTGAAACATCTGCATTTCCGCGGAAGCGAATGGCTCGTTGAGGTTGAAGTAAATGGCCACAAGCTGGTCACCTACCGTTCGTTGGAGAAAGAAACCTTGCAGCCGGGTCAGGAAATTTCAGTACTGGTACATCGGGCTTATTTATTTAATGATGAGCGCAGCTGGATCCAGGAGAACAACCTGAAAGAAGATCCAATGCCGATTTTTATTTAAAAATAAATAAAATGATTTTCAATTTTTTTTGATAGTAGCGAATGTGATGAGCTAGGATTAGAGGAACTGATGTGAAGGTAAGAAGTAATGAAGTGGAAGTTTGGAACTGTAGGAGCGGAGTGACCGCCTTTGTTTCCGGATTTAATCCGCTGAGAATATAAAATCAATAAATCTGGGAACAACAGCGGCCGAAAGTCCAAACATTCCACGTAATTACGGCAAAGACCAAACGTTGGTTACTTGAATTTTAAGTTTCAGCCATAGAGCTACTTTCAAGGAAATATTAAAAATCATTACCTCGAAGGATGTGGGCCGCAATGAATGTCAAAAGGAGCAGACAACTGCACGGATGTTTTGCTGCCCTAATGCTGGCTATACTCACACTGACAGCAGTCGGTTGCGGGAATGAGAAGGCAGTTACGACGATGGCAGAGCCTTCGAAGCAAGGGGATGTTACGCTGGTAATTGGCGCATACAGTGTGGCTAAGGATGCAATGCAGGATATTTTGCCGTTATTTGCTGCGAAGTGGAAAGCGGATACGGGTCAGGATATTAGTTTTCAGGAGTCTTATGAGGCTTCAGGGACACAGGCGCGAGCGATTGTAGGTGGATTTGAAGCGGATGTGACGCTGCTAGCCATGGAAGGTGATGTCGAGAAGCTAGTTAAGGCTGGACTCGTAACGCCGACATGGAAAGAGCAGGGTGAACAAGGTATGGTGACACGTTCAGTAGTTGCTCTTGGTACCCGCGAGGGAAATCCCAAAGGCATTCGCGATTTTTCGGACTTAGCCAAGCCGGGGATTAAAGTGTTATATCCCAACCCGAAGACCTCTGGTGGTGCGCAATGGGATATCAACGCGATCTATGGGGCTGGTCTGAAGCTGTCAGAGGAGCAGGAGGGCGCAAAGGATCCAGCAGCAGCCAAAGCTTTTTTGGAAAGTATCCATGCCAATGTAGAGTCTCTGGATAAAAGTGGCCGCGCTTCTATGGCAGCCTTCGAGTATGGAGTGGGGGATGTAATTGTCACCTATGAGAACGAACTGCTGGCGCGGATTGCCCAGGGAGTCAAATACGAAGTTATTATTCCTAAAAATACAATTCTGATTGAGAATCCGGCGGCTGTTGTAGAGAAATATGCGGATGAGCATGGGACACGCATAGCATCAGAAGCACTGGTTGATTTTTTGATAACCCCACAGGCACAAGAGATCTTTGCAAAATATGGCTTTCGTCCCGTGGATAAACAAGTCTATGCTGAGCACAAAAGCGATTACCCTGATCCGGCGGGCCTCTTTGATATTAACTATTTAGGAGGCTGGGATGAGGTGCGAAGCTCACTTTATTCCAAGCGTGGAATTTGGTATCAGGTACTTGCCGGAATATAAGGTAGAGGTATAACAAAAGAGTCATCCCAGCAGTTCTTCTGTGGTGGGGATGGCTTTTTTTGGTGGGTCTCTTTAAGATAGAGAGAGGGTAATTTAGATTTATTACTTCGTTGAAGAGAACCTGAAGGAGAGATAACAGATGGATACGTTGGTGTTTTTGGGTACAGGGGATGCCATGGGGGTTCCTCGGGTATATTGCAGCTGTGAGACCTGTACAGAGGCAAGGGAACAGGGGGAAAATATTCGCCTGCGCTCTTCTGTACTTATAGATAATGGCAGTGACTTTTTAGTGATCGATTGTGGGCCTGACTGGCGGCGTCAGATGGAAGCGCAGGGAGTACGAAATATGCGCAGACTGCTGGTGACGCACGCTCATTTTGACCATATTGGTGGGCTGCCGGAATGGGCGGATGCCTGCCGCTGGATGGGATATAAAGGCCAGCTCTATGCCCCAGCAGAAGTGATTCCGATTATTGAGCGGCAATATCCATGGCTGCGCAATCAGATCGAGATGATTCCTTGTGATGAAGGCATAGAGCTAGACGGCTGGACAATAGATACCTGGAAAGTTAACCATGGCAAAAATGGATACTCGTATGCTTTTCGTCTGGAGAAGGAGGGCTATGTATGGGTGTATTGTCCAGATTCCATTTCTCTAGGAGCTGAAGAGACACGCCTGATGCATGGAGCTGACTTGCTGGTCTTAGGTACAAGCTTTTATTACGAAGCAGCGGAGTTATCCACTCGTTCTGTATATGATATGACGGAAGCTGCGGAGCTGCTGCAAACTGTGAAGCCTCAAAAGGCAATCTATACCCATATGTCGCATGATGTGGATATGAGAAAATCATATATTTTACCGGAAAATGTTACGCTGGCCGAGACGGGGATGAGAATACCCTTAGGATCTTCAGATGAAATTTAGGTAAAAAGAAAACTCCCTTCATTTGCTGGAAGGGAGTTTTCTTGATCTTATTTAAACCTGTTATATTCCGCCTTGTTGAATCTGTTTAATTAACTCTTCAAGCCAATAAATGGAGTGGTCCGCTTTAGTTGAGATATTCACTAAATCAAAAAGGGACATCATTCGGGCAACTTCAGCCTGTTGATGTTCCTTTTGTGATTTCTATTGCATTCAGTATTCAGATCCCGATATATACTATATAATCAAAAAGCATATCGTATTATTTTTACATATTTAGAATAATTATCATCGCCAGAGGAGGAGTACGAAGTGGCTGACTCCAAGGATCCAATCCTGCTTGATTTTCCCGAGAGTTTTGAAACAGAGAGGCTGCTCATTCGTGCCCCTTTATGGGGAGATGGAGTTAGCATGAATGAGGCTATCCGTGAAAGTATAGATGAATTGAGACCTTGGATGGCTTTTGCTCAAGTAATACCCACATTAGAAGAATCAGAGAAAGTTACTAGAGAAGGCAGACTGGAGTTTCTAAAAAGGTATAAGCTACATATGCGTATTTTTAGAAGGGATACGGAGGGTTTTATCGGCTGCATTAGCCTGCATCATCTAAACTGGGAACTCCGCAATTTTGAGATTGGTTATTGGATCCGGAGCGCCTGTGCAGGCAAAGGATATATGACAGAAGCCGTAAATGGAATCACCAATTTTGCCATACGGGAACTAGGGGCGAATCGTCTCGAAATCTTTTGTAGTGCACGAAACACCAAAAGTGCCGCAGTAGCCGAACGTGCGGGTTTTACACTGGAGGGGATCCTGCGCAGTGCGAGTATTGGGTATGACGGGGAACGGCATGATAATAAGGTGTTCGCTAAGGTTAGAGGTATAGAATTTTAAGTGAGAGGGCTGGTTCTTTGAAGCAGAAAGGCGTATTTTCAAGATTAAGTACATATATGTTAAGGCACAAGCTCTTATATACGATTTTATTATTTACGACTTTATTTGGGATTGTTCTGGATTTAACGATTGCTTGGCTGCTCTCAGTAATTACGGATGCTGCGGTTAGACTCGATGTGAAAGCTTTTAAAGGGCTGGTTATTTTCGGATTAATCTACTTATTAGTGAGTGCAATTAACGGTTTCATCGATCGATATTTCAAAAATAAAATCTCTGCCAAGATCAGAAATGAGCTGCGGTTGGATATGATGCGGCATGCTTTAGCTCTTCCTCAGTCTTATTTTGACCGTAATCATTCCGGGGATTTATTGTCCCGCTTTACTAATGATAATCAATCTGTTGGTAATGCTGCAGGCGAGGTAATGATTGATCTAATCCGTAACCCTTTACTAGCCCTCGCGGCTTTTGGTTATTTGCTCTATATTAACTGGTTACTGGCATTGATCTGTTTTGCAATGGGGCCTTTGATGTTCCTTACGGGAAAAATCTTCGGTTCAGCGATGCGTGAGAACAGTGTGAAGATTCAGACTAATATGAGCAAGATTACTTCCTTTTTACATGACATTCTAGGCAGTAGTATGGTGTTTAAATCCTTTAGCATTGAACGCAGACTAATGAAGCAGTATCAGGAGCATAGTGAGAATATTACTTCTGAAGAATTAAAGCGGGGAAGAATTGAGGGAGCTACTGGCTCATTCTCCTCTTTTTTGGGAAACTTTACGTTTCTTCTGGCGCTGGTCGTGGCTGGTTATTTTGTGGCAAAAGGATCACTTGAGGTCGGTGCGATGATTGCTTTCATCCAGCTCATGAATTATTTAGTGATGCCGTTCTCGTCATTGCCGGGACTGATCAATTCGATGCAGCAATCACTTGGGGCGGCGGGACGGATCTTTGAGGTGTTGGATAGCCCGGTGGAGGTTGAGACCCTTCCAGAAGTGGAGACTAAGCAACCAGAATTTGAGAGTATGGTTATGTCGTCGATCTCTTTCTCGTATCCGGGAGCAGAGAGACAAAGTATAAACAAGATTAGCTTAGAGCTTCAAAAGGGAACACAGATGGCGGTTGTGGGACCGAGTGGTGGAGGTAAATCTACGCTTTTTAAACTATTGCTGGGATTGTATGAACCCGATGAAGGCGAAGTAATAATCAATGGGCAGCGGATCAACGAGATGAGTCCGGCTAAGCTTAGAAGTTATTTTTCCTATGTGCCGCAAGAGGCAGGTCTTTATACGGGAAGCATTCGTGATAATATCCGGAATGGAAATCCAGAGGCGGATGAGCAAGAAATTCTGGAAGCTTTGCGAAAAGCGAATGCCTATGATTTTGTAATGGAATTGCCTGAGGGACTGGATACTGATATTGGTGAGGAAGGCTCACGACTGTCCGGGGGACAACGTCAGCGGCTATCCATTGCAAGAGCAATTCTGAGAAACGCTCCTATTCTGCTGTTGGATGAAGCTACTGCTGCACTTGACAATGAATCAGAAAAACTGGTGCAGCAGGCTATTCGTAAACTAATGGGAGATAAAACTACACTCGTTATCGCGCACCGTTTATCTACGATTCAGAACGCTGATATCATTCTCGTGATGGAGAATGGTGAAATTGTAGAGAGTGGAACGCATGAGGTACTGCTTGCTGCCGAAGGAAGATATAATGATTTGTACTATTCTCAGCTAGAGCAGGAAGAAGAGAGTGGAATGGGACCCGAGAAAGTGGAATTAGCTTCTACAGGAGTTTGAGTTTTGGAATAAAAAGGGGTGCAGCAACGTCATGAAATATGGCGTTGCTGCACCCTTTTGCTTAAGGAAGTTTAGTTCACTTTATTAAGAATGAATTTATCAATCGCATATTTCACGCCATCGTCATTATTGCTTAGGGTCACAAAATCAGCGATTTCTTTCAGAGCAGGAATAGCATTCTCCATAGCGACGCCAAGTCCGGCAGCTTCCAGCATCTCATGGTCGTTCCAAGAATCGCCTACAGCGATGGTCTCGGAAAGATCACAGCCGTAATGTTTGGCTAGGAATTCAAGTGCAATGCCCTTGGTTCCTTCATGATGCATGATTTCCAGAAAGTGTGGTTTGGATTTGGTAATATGCACGGAATCACCAAGCAATTCATGCAGGATTGGAGCCAGTTCATCCAAGAAATCAGGATCATCGATAATTAGCATTTTTGGTGTTTTTTGCGGGACAAGCTTTTCCCAGTCAGGCTCAATAAAATATTGCGTTTTATTCAAGTCCGTATAGTCTTTGATCTTTTGGTTGTCTTCACGGGCATATAGCTTGTCGTCAATGTAAGTTTGCAGATGCAGATTATGCTCCACGCAGTAAGTGAACAGCTTGCGGACTGCATCTTGCGGGACGTAACGCTCATACAGTACTTTTTCATCGAGCAAGTTCTTAACGAGTGCACCCTGGTAAGTAATGATAGGTACGTTTAGTCCAGTTTGACGGGCAATGGCTTGAGCGGAAGCGTAAGCACGGCCTGTAGCAAGGGTTACAACAACACCTGCGGCAACTGCCTCTTCAAGCGCAGTTTGGGTAGCGGGTGTTACTTCCTTGTCATCATTAATCAGAGTGTCATCAATATCAATCGCGATCAATTTGTACATTTGTCTCTCTCCTTATCTCTTTCTAAATAAATGTAATTTGGAAAAATAACTCTTCTTATGTTGATTCTGACCCGGTTCCGGGCTCAGCTCTGCCATAAGCATAGCCCCCAGAATACAACCACAACCGAGCAGAGCGGACAACCCGAGTGTTTCCCCGCCAAAGGCTAAACCCGTCAGAACGGCAAATACCGGTTCTGTGGCATAAATAATGGCTACCCGCGATGGGGTAGTATATTTCTGACAGGCGGTTTGAATCCAGAAGGCAAAAGCGCTGGTTGGCCCAATGGAGATCAGCAGAGCCCAAAGCACATCTGGGTCCTTAATCAGCTCCCCGCTGTGGGCGAGCGGTGTTGCCCCTTCAAAAATAAGCGAGGCAGCAATACTGAACAGCCCAACGAAAGCAAGCTGCAGAGTAGCTAGCGGCAACGCCGGATAATGAGGTGCATAAACGCCAGTATAGGCTACCTGTAACGCAAAAGCTATGGCACATAGAAGAATCAAGGCATCGCCTTTATTCAAGGATAATGCAGAGCCCGTGAACGTCAACAGATAAAGCCCGATTGCGGCGAGTGCTGCACTGAACCAAGTGTATCGTGAAATCGCATGCTTCAATAGGGCTAGAGACAGAAAGGGAACTAGGACAACTGATAGCCCGGTAATAAAGCCGGTATTAGAGGTTGTTGTATATAGAAGTCCCATAGTCTGAAAGCCATAGCCCAAAAACAAAAAAAGGCCAAGCAGCAGAGAATCGCGTACCATGCGGAAACTTAGCTGTTTCCAATCCTTGCGGTAAAAAATAACTGTGATTAGAGCCAGCAACAGGGCAGCGCCCATAAAGCGGATGCTATTAAACGCGAGTGGTGGCAGCACCTTGACAGCATTTTGTACAATCAGAAAGGTACATCCCCACATCATCGCCACTAATAGCAGGCTAAAATCGGCTATACGGGAACGCTTCACTACTTAGGTCATCCTTTCTTCAGCAGCTGTCGCCTCTATGTAGACGACAAGGTCAAGTTGTCCAAATTGTATCGTATATTCATGGAGAGGACAAGATAGAAATCGCGTAAAGGCTTATATACTAAGCGATTTCAGCGTTTTATGTAGACAAAAAAACCGGGTCTTGATATACTTCGATAACCGCACATTTGTTCTTGTTTTTGCATCTTAGAAAGGAGCGGTTTCACTATGATGGGCAGATCCCATTTAATTATCAGCACCGGGGTTACCCTATCTGTTATGAGTTTGATGGCCCATGAGATTACAATCCCGGTTATTGCCGTCGCCGCATTAAGCTCGCTCCTGCCAGACATTGATGAACCGAATTCGTTACTGGTACGCAAGGCGATTCCTGACTTTCTGCTCAGGATACTACAGGTTGCTTTGATAGGAGCAGCGATTTATCTTTATTTTGCAGGAATCGTTGAAAGCCCTTGGAATATTGTACTGGCCCTACTTGTGGGGAGTGTAACTTTCCTGCCGGGAAGAAAGCTGCGGCATCTGGTGATGGTACTAATCGCTACTGCGGTATTTGCATACGGAGGGGCGTATGATCCTTGGAACTACATAGTAGCTTGTATACTCGTAGTTACATCACTTGTCCCGCATCGTGGATTGACTCATACCTTATATGCTGTTGCAGGCTGGAGCACTTTATTGTATTTTGCTTCATCGGGTATACAGGATGGTGGTAGTCTATGGATAGCAGGCGGCATGTCTTATGCGCTTCATCTATTGGCCGACTCTCTCACCCAAAGGGGAATTACGCCCCTGCCGCCCATTCCATTTAAGCTGCGTCTAAAGCTAATGAGTACAGGCACGAAAAAAGGTGGAGCTGTAGAGAATGTTTTTATCCTGCTCACACTCGCCCTAGTTGTATATGTATTTATACTTTCTCCTTGAGATTTACGGATATGAAGCACATAATGAATTACCGCTAGAACACACAGGAGGCGGCTGTTATGCGGGGGGATTCCTTAGTGAAGTGGTTTGGAAGATTGCAGATTCGTAATAAAATAATCCTTATTTTTATACCGTTGATCATTTTTCCATTGCTTGCTTTAGGCTTGCTCTCAGGGCAGATGTTCAGCCGTTCGATGATCGAAAAGGCTAAGTACAATTTTAAAGATGAATCCAAGCTCATCATGCAGCAAATAGATACGATTGTAAAAAATACGGAGAGTAGTGCCAACATTATAACTACCGACATCCATCGGATGTATGCTGAACGTTCGTTGTTATCCTCGACAGTGGAGCAGACGCGGTTTCGCAATTTAATGCAGAGCCAGCTTTCTATCGATCTGATTATTTTTCCGGATGTCGACTCTGCTGTATTTGTGGATACGGAAGGGCAGATATATTCCTCTTACGCCTACGGTAATCCTAACGAGCAGAAGGTATTCACCAGCGATATGCTGGAGAAGGCTAAAGAAAAAGGCAGCTACGGAGTTAACCGTTGGCTTCCCATGGAGCAGAGAGATTATCTGGTTAGTGATCCGGCAGTTCCGGTGCTCACACTGAGTAAAGTCGTGTACAATCTTAAAACGGGCAACCTAATAGGTACATTATTTGTGAACGTAAAAGAAGATGCTCTCTCTGCTTTTCTGGAAACCGCTAGAGAAACCTCTTCGGACAAGAAATATTTTATAGTAGACGGAACGCAAAGGACCGTGTCCACCCCTGATAAATCAAAGCTTCTACTGAAGCCTGAGGACAGACTGAACGGCAGTCTTAGGAAGACGGGAAGCTCTGTCTCGGAAATTATCGGCAAGGGGAGCGGGCGAGAGCTGGTCACTGTGACGTATTATGATAAGCTGAATTGGAAGCTTGTGAATACGATTTCGCTGCAGAAGTTAACTGCGGATATTCACCGTAATATAACGTTAACTATATTCGTGGGAATAGGATGCCTGTTACTGTCTCTGCTGCTTGCAGGAAAGCTGTCACAGATTATCGTAAATCCGCTTCTTCAAGTGACGAAGGCGATGCGTAAAGTAAGGGAAGGCGATCTGAATGTCACCTCACCAGTGACTACAGAGGATGAGACTGGGCTAATCTCCACCGTATTCAATTCCATGGTTGGTCGTATTCAGGAGCTGATGCGGACGATTACAAACGAACAAGTCCGGAAACGTGAATATGAACTAGCTCTGATCCATGCCCAGATTAAACCCCATTTTCTGTACAACACACTGGATACGATTTATGTACTCAACGATTTGGAGCTTAATGAAGCAGCTCGGGATACGACCAAGGCACTGGCAGATTTCTATCGGGTTGTTCTTAGCAAAGGGAACGAGGTTATTCCACTGTCCGAGGAAGTATCAAATGCAGCTGATTATTTGGCTATTATGCAGGTTCGCAACCCCGACGTATTACGTTACGAGATTAATATCCCGAAATTTCTCGAAGGAGTCAAGGTACCCAAATTGTCCCTGCAGCCGCTCATCGAGAATGCAATCTACCATGGATTAAAAACAAAGGGCAGTCAGGGGCTAATCTCAATAGAGGCTTATACACACGGAAGAGAAGTTATCATTACCGTGGAGGATAACGGTGTTGGCATGTCCGGGGAGCAGGTGTCGCGGATTGTAGAATACCGCTCACGAGAAGGAAAACCGGCATCCATTGGCATTTACAGCGTTCATGAACGGATTAAGCTGTATTTTGGAGAACCATATGGCCTATCGGTAGAAAGTAAACTGGGAAAAGGTACTGTTATGAAAATGACGATTCCCGGTACGGAAGCGCAGGGGGGCAGCGTAGATGTATAAAGTGATGGTTGTAGATGACGAGCTGCTGTTTCGTTATTATATGCGGACCAAGCTGGATTGGAGTAAATATGATTTCAGTGTCTGTGGTGAAGCGTCAAATGGCAGAGAAGCGCTGGAAGAAGCGGAACGGACGAAACCAGATTTGGCTTTAGTGGACATTAGTATGCCCTATATGGACGGTATGGAGCTGGTTACCCGGTTACAGGCCAATGCTCCTGATATGCTTATTGTTTTTGTAACAGGGCACAATGAATTTGATTATGCACAAAAAGCGATTCGCTTAGGTGTACAAGATTATTTATTGAAACCGTTTAACCAGCAAGAGTTTAACGAGATGATGATCAAGGTGAAGCAGCGCCTTCAGTCACATAAAATAGGTGCACGCAAAGCTGGGAAGCCGGAAATAATTGCAGAAGGAACGGCTTCCAATAAGCTCTTTCCACTCCAAATGGACGAGCAGAATTCCTCTGAAGGGATAGAGGAGTTCTCCTTTCCATCCAAAGAAATCACTCATCTTGGAATTCAGGATGCCATGCTGATGGCGTTAAAGATGGGGGATGGCGATGCAGCGGCGAAGGACATAAGCAAATTAATTGAGATTCTACGACGCCAGAGAGGGGGAGGCAGCTATTCCTTTACTCTATTAATGAGTATAGTATCCCTTTGCCTTGCCTATGCTGGAGAAAGAGGGATCAATCCGGAAAGTCTCTGGAAACCAGCAGGTTCACCGGAGCAGCGGCTACGGGAGATGGATAACTGGGATGAGACTGAAAGCTGGATAAAAGGCTTGTACAGTAAAGTCATTGATCAAGGTCGTGAGCACCGCCCCTCTAAGTCGTACAATTTATTCATTGCCGCCAAAGAGTACATCCGGGAGCATTATTCCGATTGTGAGCTGACAGTTGACCAGGTGGCGAATGGCGTTTATGTAGATACCAGCTATTTACGGAAGGTTTTTCGAAAAGAAGGTGGAATCTCTGTACTTGATTTCATTACCTATACTCGTATGAAGCAGGCCAAGGAACTGCTTGCTGGAGGAAATGTGAGACTGTCTGAAATCGCCGGTAAAGTGGGCTATAATGACCCGAATTATTTCAGTAAATGCTTTAAAAAACACTATGGCATGCCGCCGTCTGAATTTGAGCAGCTGGCTGCCCGTTCCCGCCATATTGGCGTTAATAATGAAATTTAATAAACATATTTGGTGGCGGCTCTCTGGTGAGGCCGCTTTCATTTTGTCCTGTTTATTACCGATTGTGCCCGATATGGCTCTTTTTGGGTCTTCAAGGCTCAAATATAATAGAAACAGGACGATGAAAACGCTAACAAATAGTGGATTCAACTAGCTCCACTAAATAGAGCATCAGAAAGGGGATTCATTATGAGCAACAAGCTATTCAGAACACTGGGGGTTGCAACCGTTTTATCCTTAGCTTTCTCACTTACAGCCTGTGGTGGTAACAATGCCGGAAACGGTGGTTCAACCTCTGAAGGTTCCAATACGACCGCTGGGAATACCGATAAGAAAATTCAAATAAAAATTTATGCACAGCATTTTGACGAAGATACTTCAAAGCCATTTGATTATGCCGTAGAGGAATTAAAAAAGGAAATGCCGGAGGTGGAGATTGTACTGGATGAGGCTGTTCAAGATGGCTACCAGAAGCTGAAAACATATGCCGCGACTGGGAACATGCCGGATATTTATGAAACAGACTGGCCTACGCTGCAAACCTTCGCCAAATCTAAAAATGTCGAGCTGCTTGATGAATACCAAGCCACCAAAGATTTCAAAGCGAATCTAAATACAGGGAATGAATCCCGTCTGATTGCCCCAGACGGTCATGTATATGCATTCCCATATACGGGAATTGAATTCCAAATGTTGTTTTACAACAAGGATATCTTTAAAGAGGTAGGCATCGAGATGCCGATCAAGACGATCGATCAGCTGGCTGAAGCGGCTAAGAAGCTTTCTACAGCAGGGTATACACCGCTCTCAATTTTCGCGAAGGAGAAATGGATCACTACTTCTTTTTATAGCGGACTTGTGACTCGTGAGGAGACGAAAGGGTTTGGCCCACTCGAAACGAAGGGAACGACAACATTGCCTTCGCCTTATGTAACAGCAGCAGAACAAATGAAGAAGCTGGAAGAAGCAGGCTTGTTCGACGTCAATGCTACGAATACCAATTATGATCAAGCTTCATCTTTGTTCTACCAAGGAAAAGCTGGCATGTTCGTCAACGGTCAGTGGGAAATCTACAGCAGTGCTGAGAAGCTTGGGGATAAAGTGGATTGGATGTACTGGCCAGCTAAGGACGAAGCGACTTATGAGAATAACAAAATGTACATTAACGGTGCAGGAGGTCCTGGTGGCTTTGCCGTTTCTCCAAGCAGCAAGAATGTAGAGACTGCAGTGAAAGTAGCTAGTTTCATCGCACAAAAATATAGCGAATACAAATATACACAGCTGGGTAGCCCGATCGTAGCGACTAAAGTGGATAAAGAAATGACCGGTAAAGTGCCTGCCATGATGAAAAGAATCGCTGAAGAAGTGCTGCCAAACGTGAAGGGGTACGCCAATGCGGTAAGCAGTGTTCAAATTAAAAATGCACTGGACGACAATACACAAAATATGTTGATCGAAGGATTCTCGGCTAAGCAGTTCACGGATAACATGAACCGAGTGCTGAACAAAGAAAATAAATAATTAGAGAAATAAAATAAATAAAAATTGGTCCATGCCCTGCCGCTCACCCGGATCGAGCCCTTATATCGGGTGAGCAGCTTGGCAAGGAAGGAGTGGAATCTTACCGCATGCATAAATACTTAGGTAATAAGAAAGCCATAATGCTGTTTCTGCTTCCCGCTCTGTTGATTTATAGCGTAGTGATTATCTATCCAGTGCTTCAATCCTTTTATCGTAGCTTTTTCGAGTGGGACGGGCTCAGTACGGCTACTTTTAACGGATTGTCCAACTATGTAGAGATGCTTGATGATCCATTGCTTTTGACTTCCCTTCGTAACGGCCTTATTTTTGCATTGGTACTCGCTGTATTTCAGATCGGATTGGGAACCATTCTTGCGCTTGCCTGTGCCGATCCGCGAATCAAAGGGCGTAAGTTGTTGAAAACAGCTTATTTTATTCCCGTAGTTCTGTCGGTTACGGTTGTTTGTCAGCTATGGATTGCCATCTACGATCCGAATAACGGATTGATCAATAGGCTTTTTGAAATTTTGCATATTCCTTATCAACAAAACTGGCTTACTTCTCCAACCACATCCATAATTGCGATTGCTTTTGTTAATGCCTGGCAGTTCATGGGTTACCAGTTCAGTCTTTTATATGCGGGGGTTAAATCTGTCCCTGAGCAGTACATGGAAGCTGCCACGATTGACGGTTGCTCCAAATGGATGGCGCATCGTAAGGTGACAATTCCAATGATGAAGGAGACGTTCAAATTCTGTCTGATCATTGCCATTACTTCAGGAATCGGTGCTTTTGTACAAATGTTGATTATGACTAACGGCGGACCGGGAACGAGTAACTATACGCTTACCTTTATGATTTATCGTTATGCATTCTTGGAAAGCAACTACGGCTATGCCTGTGCGGTATCGGTTGTGCTTGTCCTTCTGTCGCTTCTGGCCACCATTATTATCAACAAGACATTTGACCGAAATGAAGCATAAGGCAGTACGCCGGAAAGGAAAAGGAACGTTATGAAAAAAGTGAGAGCATTGCTCATACAGCTTCCCTTATGGATTTATTTTATCATTTCCATCTATCCGCTATTATGGATGATTTCTTATTCTCTGAAAAATAACGATGAGATTTTTGTCACCAACCCTTTCGGATTTCCGACTAATTTCCGGATTGAAAACTATGTGGCCGCTTGGTCACAGTTCAATATACCGCGATATTTTACGAATAGCCTGGTTGTCTCTACGATTTCAACGCTACTTATTATCATATTATCGCTGATGTTCTCATTCGCAATTTCCCGGCTGCGGTGGAGATTCCGTGAAGGGGTCAGATTGTATATGACGATCGGAATGTTCATGCCGCTGCAGGTAATTATGATTCCACTTGCCATACTCGTACGGGATTTACATCTGACTAATACCTACGGTGGGCTGATTGTTCCTTATGTCGCCATTGGATTGCCGTTCTCTTGTCTGGTATTCTACGGCTTTATGAAGGGTATCCCTGGGGAGCTGGAGGAATCCGCTTGTATGGACGGCGCGAATGTATACCGGATGTTTCTGCAGATTATTGTGCCGGTTGTAACGCCAGCTGTCGCAACAGTAGCCATTTTTCAATTTCTGAACAACTGGAATGAATTTTTGCTGGCTTATATTCTGATCTCTGATGAGGGGATGAAAACACTGCCGCTGGGTCTATTGTTCTTCCAAGGCCAATACAGCACAGACTGGGGTGGCATGGGGGCGGTTATGACGATGGCGAGTCTGCCAATGGTTATTGTCTATTTGTTCTTTAGTGAGCAGGTGGAACGGGCAATGACAGTTGGATCTGCTGTAAAAGGATAAAGCGAAGAGTATTAATTCATGCAAAAGAGGACTTCTGGCGAATGCGCAGGAGTCCTCTTTTTGATTCAAATCATGACCAGTGAATTCATCCTATTCCTCTAGGAAGACCAATCCGATAAAATCCTCCGGCTCAATACGACCGAAATAATGCTTCAAATCGAGATCAGCTAATGCTTCTCTAACCTCAGCCTCGTCATAACGTTTGCCACGAAGTGCATTTTCAACATCTACTACGTCACCGACTCCGAAGAAGTCACCATAGATTTTGATGTCTTTAATGAGGGAATCTTCAATATCCATCCGAATATCAATAATTCCGGCAGGGAATTTGCGCGTGTGCTTAACGTTGCTTTTTGGTGACAGACCGTAGTTCCAGTCCCAGTTCTGGTAGTGCTCCTTGGAGATCTCGTTAATTTTGTCCCAGTCGGCTTGTTGCAGCTTGTACTGAGGAACCTCAGAAGAATCCATGCCAAAGATCGAACGCAGCAGGCCGGCGCGGAACTCCTCGATCGTCATATCTGTACCCAGCAGCTCTTTGATATTCGCTACACGACTGCGTACGGATTTGGTGCTCTTTGATTTAAACTTCTCTGGATTCACTTTTAGAGAGGCTTGTACATCATCTAAATTAAGATTGAACATCAAGGTACCATGGCTGAACATACGTCCGCGTGTGGAGAACTGAGCGTTACCGGAAATCTTTTGCTCACCAACTTGCAGATCATTCCTTCCGCTTAGCTCGGCGTTAACGCCCATGCTTTGCAGGTAATCGATGACCGGTTGGGTGAATTTCAAAAAGTTATGAAAGGATTGGCCGTCATCCTTGGTAATAAAGCTGAAGTTCAAATTTCCAAGATCGTGATAAACAGCTCCACCGCCGGATAGACGACGTACGACCTGAATATTATTATCTTTTACATACTCTTGGTTAATTTCTTCGATAGTATTCTGATGTTTCCCGATGATGATGGATGGGCTGTTGATATAAAAAAGCAGGTAACTCTCGTCCATCGGCAAGTGCTTCAGCGCATATTCCTCAATCGCCAAATTGATGGATGCGTCAGTAATCCCTGTGTTATCAATAAAAAGCATAGTGAATTCCTCCGTCGCAGCAAAATTGATTACAACCTTCATTTTAAACCAAAAGCGGTTTTTTAACAAAAGAGATCACATCTTTGAGATTCATATCGGTTTGGGGGAAGCAGGGGATTTAGCTGGTTCCTTCTGCGAAAGCATTGACGTTCTTCCGGCAAAGAGGCAATAATGGTGGCAATGACATACATATCGTGCTAGAGAAAGTAGATAGAGGGAGTGTAATTATGCTTGAAAAATATGGTCATGGCGGTGATTTGCTGACGGCAGCGGAGCTCTATGGAGAAGCTGGGGGCACATTTCTCGACTATAGTGCCAACATCAATCCACTCGGTCCTCCACCGGAAGTTTTGGAGCTGCTTAGAACAGCACTGTCAACGGTGGTTACATATCCGGACCCTGGACACCGACGCTTTAAACAACTACTGGCGGAAAATCTTGGCGTAGATAGTGGCTGGTTAACCGTGGGTAACGGAGCAGCGGAATCTATGGCTTTGCTGCTGTTGGCGATAGCTCCGCAAAAGGTTGGCATCGTGGAACCTTGTTTCTCTGAGTATCGGCAGCTTTCCGTACAATTTGGCGCTGAAGTATTATCGGTTCAGGGGACCAGGGAACAGTATTTTCGCGCTGGAGTAGAGGAGATAGCCGGGCTGCTGGAACAGGTGGAGCTGTTATTTCTCGGACAGCCGAATAATCCCAATGGCGTTCAGTATGCTGTGGAGGAACTGCGCTTGTTAGCGCAGAAGGCTGAAAGCTGCGGGACTTATTTGGCTGTGGATGAAGCTTTTATTGACTTTATCCCGGAGTCAGAGCGAAATACACTCCTGCCGGAGCTGGAGCGGTTTCCGCATACGGTTCTGGTGCGGTCGATGACGAAGTTTTATGCGATTCCCGGACTGCGTCTCGGGTTTGCGATTTCACATCCGGAGCTGGCGAAGGCGATGAGCGGAAAGCAGGTCACCTGGAGTGTGAACGGCTTGGCGCTGCTGGCAGGGGAAGCTTGCCTTACAAGTGGACGTGACTATGAACAGCGCACGCGTGAGCTTGTTGCAGCAGAACGCGAAAAACTGCGGCAGGGTCTTATGCAGCTGGGCTGCGATGTCCCACCGGGAGAAGCCAACTTTCTGCTCTGTGGCTTGCCATCACCGTGGAGCGCGGCTGAGCTGCAGACTAGGCTTGGCCGCGTAGGTATACTAGTGCGCAGCTGCGCTATGTATGCAGGGTTAGGTGCTGAGCATATTCGAGTTGCCGTTAAGGGACATGAGGATAATGCCCGCCTTTTGCTGCAGATGGCGGAGATTCTAGCGACTAAGTGACAGGTGGATGTAGTCTTTAATGACTCTATGTGCGGAGCGAGCTGACAGTGCGATTGGCGGGGCATCCTTTCGCGGATGGTTGTAAGTATTTAATGAAAGAAATGAGCGGTGAAAGGAGCGGGATCGGCTATGGTGGAAGTGAAGATTCCATTTAATCTTGCAGGGGGAATCAGGGAGTATCGTCCGGCCGTCTGGCCAGGACTTGCTCTGCAGTGGAAGGATAAGCATCTGCTGCTGGAGCTGCCAGCAGAAGCGGATGGTTTATCGAGCGCGTTCTACGGCGGAGGAATGAACCGGCTGCAGCGGGCGGTCAATTTATATGTAGATCGCAATTACGAATGTAGTGATCCTGTCCAGGATATGGAGAATAAGCTGCGCGATTGGGGTTATCCTTTATCCGGCTGTGCCGGTCTGATGACGGCTGTACCGCTAGAGCATGCAGCGGTAGCTGAAGAGGACACGGGTTCAGCGGGGATTTTTGTTTGCGTTACAGCCGCCGCAGGAAATGCTGCGCGCTCAGGCGTGGAACGCAATGTATTGGCTGTGTATCGGCCGGGTACGATTAACATCATGCTCTGCATTGATGGCCGCCTGACACCGGCGGCCATGGTCAATGCTGTGCAGACAGCTGTCGAAGCCAAAGCTGCTGCGCTGGCAGATCTCGGGATTACCGATCCGGAGAATGGCCTAATCGCAACCGGCACAACTACGGATGCTATTGTGCTCGCTGTGAGCCAAAGCGGGAGATACAGCGCCGAGCATGTCTACGCCGGAACAGCAACCGATCTTGGAGGCGCTATCGGCCGGCTTGTATATAGCGCTGTGACGGGCAGCCTGCTGTCGGTGCAGGCAAGGAAGGACAGCTAATGACAATGGATAGCTGGAGAAGTAGAAGATTGTTCAGAGGTGATTGCCTGTGACAATCGCTTTGGTGTTGCTTGCGGCTTATGTGATTGACCGGATCGTAGGTGATCCGCGTAACCTGCCTCATCCCGTAATTGGTATGGGCAAAGCAATTACGGCTCTGGAGCGGGCGATCCGTCGTTTATGGTCCCGCCCGCAAAGCCTGCGCAGAGCTGGGGTGTTACTTCCGCTATGTGTGGCGGGCGGTGCTTGGGCACTGACAGCCATCCTGCTATGGCTGCTGTCATATATCTCACCTTGGCTCGTCTGGATAGCCGAGGTTTGGTTGATTTCAACCACGATTGCCTCCAAGGGACTAAAAGATGCAGGAATGGCGGTGTACGTGGAATTGCAGAAGGGTGATCTCCCTGCTGCCCGCAAGGCTTTGGGGATGATCGTGGGACGTGATACGACTTCGCTAGACGCCCCTGAAATTGTCCGTGGAACGGTGGAGACCGTAGCAGAGAATATTGTCGATGCGATTATTTCTCCACTTTTCTACGCGCTGATTGGCGGTGCGCCGCTTGCTATGGCTTATCGGGCGGTCAATACACTCGATTCAATGGTTGGTTATAAGAACGATAAATACCGTGATCTCGGCTGGGCATCTGCCCGGCTCGATGATGTTGCTAATTTCATCCCGGCACGGATTACGGCATTACTTTTGGCTCTATGTGCAGGGATGCTTCGTCTGGATTGGCGTAGTTGCCTGCAAATGGTGAAGCGGGATGCACATCTACATCCAAGCCCTAACAGCGGTTATCCAGAATCAGCTGTGGCTGGCGCACTTGGCATCCGACTCGGAGGCGAAAATGTGTATCATGGCGTCGCTTCTTTTCGGGCTTATATGGGTGATCCGGTACGTACGATGGAACCAAATGATATTATCCAGACCTCGCGGATGATGATGCTCTGCTCTTCAATATTTGTAGGTCTATGCGCGGTTGCGGCATGGATATGGATTGGAGGCTGAGCGTCGGTATGGCAATTCCCTCTATAGAGCTTGAGCTGGTGCTTATCCGACACGGGCAGACGAAATGGAATGTTGAGCATCGTTACCTGGGACATACGGATATTCCATTGCTTACTGACGCAAGTGAGCGGCTATCCCAACTTCAGCAGCAGAGCTGCATGCAGACTGAGTTATCAGGTGGTTTTTGGCGTGTGTTCTGTAGCGATTTGCTAAGATGTCGGGAGACCTTGGCTTTCGTAGCACCTTCACTAGAGCAGGACGCTGTTTACGATCAGCGGCTTCGTGAAATGAACTTCGGAGCTTGGGAAGGCTGCACCTATGAGCAGTTGAAAGATAACTCTCTATATAGAAGTTGGATTGATGATCCTTCAAAGGTTACACCGCCAGAAGGAGAATCATGGACAGAATTCGATGCACGGTTGCGTAGTTTCCTGTTGGATCTAGGTCAAGCTGCTATGGCTGCATTTGGATGCTGTGCTATCAAGGAGAAAAAAAGTGAGGTTACATCGAATAGAGTATTGGTAGTGACGCATGGGGGTGTAATCAGGAATTTACTTGCACAGTTAGTTCCTGGTCTCACATTCTACGATGCAGTGGCTCCTTCTCCCGGGAATGTAATGGTACTAACAATACTCTGGCAGCATGGACAATGGTCAGCTGATAAAGCTGATATTGTGGAAAAAGGATGATTACATGGAAATAAGGGTTCTACATCATTAGGAAAACCTAATAGGTGGAACCCTTTATGTTTGAACTATCGTTCGCAGTCAGCAGAATAACGTGGTTAATTAGAGGTTAGGTAACCATTCCTTATAGGTATCTGCACGTGATTGTAATTCATTATACAGCATGCTGGCATGGTAACCGTCGCACACGGCATGGTGGAATTGCCCCGAGATGGGTAATAGTATTTTTTTGTCTTGCTGAAAATATTTCCCTATCGTAAAGATGGGAAGTAGGTATGTTCCTTCGTTATACACGTTCAGGTTAAAGCTCGTGAAGCTGACCCACGGAATGCTAGAGATAGGGAAGGTGTTCGGTGGTTCGTTTGCTTTAGCGATAAATTGTTTCACGCTTCCGTACATTTTCATATCATCGAGATAACGGTTATAGAAATCATTAAACTGTTCACCGTACGAAGTCCAGATGCTTGAGAAAGTTTTATCATCATCATGGAAAATTGTAAAACTAGGTGACAAGCTATCCCAATAACCTAACCTACCTTCAGAATCAAAACATGTGCGGAATTCACTATGACGGTTCACCACCGTAGTTATCATGTGGATTAGTGCTGGGTACAGCTTAATTCCCTTATGCTTAAGCTCTGATAGTA
Source organism: Paenibacillus sp. FSL H7-0735 (assembly GCF_038008505.1). Lineage (NCBI taxonomy): Bacteria > Bacillati > Bacillota > Bacilli > Caryophanales > Paenibacillaceae > Paenibacillus > Paenibacillus sp. FSL H7-0735. The sequence continues at coordinate 1,579,045 of NZ_JBBOZH010000001.1, forward strand.
GAAGGGTGATATCAATATTTACGGTCATGCTATAGGTGCATCTGACATTGTTTAAATAATGTTCAAAATAGGGTTTTCTACTCCAGTTATCAATGACAATCGGGTTAAAAATCATTTATTATGACCTCCTAAAATTATTTCATTTTTCATTTTTAGGAGGTCTGCTGGACTGATTTCACCATATCCTTATCACTATCCCTTGAGAAAGTATTTTGTAACGATGAGTATACCATCAATTGGAAGGGAGATGCATTTATAATGCTGAGCGAAAAGTTAGTTATTGAAAAATTGCTTCAGCAAAAGCGTACGAGTGTTGCTTCCATCGTAGTGATGATGTGCGGTGTAGCGGGGTCGGGTAAAACAACTTTTGCTAAAAAGCTGGAGAAAGAGGGATTCGCCAGACTTTCGATAGATGAAGATATTTGGGCCACGCACGGCCGTTTCGGGGTGGATTATCCAGAGCAGAATTATGAGTTCTATAAAGAAGAGTCGGAGATAAAACTGCGGGGGGAGCTGGTGAATCTGCTTCAGGCAAAACATCATGTTGTCATCGATTTCAGCTTCTGGCAACGTCAGAGACGGAACGATTACAAGCAACTTATTGAGGATTATGCTGGCGTGTGGGAACTGATTCACTTAAAGGTTCAGCCGGATGAATTACGTCAGAGACTGCTTATCCGGAGTGAACGTTTTGACGCCAATGCCGCATTTCCGATTACTGAGGACATATTAACCCGGTTTTTAAATGGTTTTGAGATCCCTGCTGGAGAAGGGGAGCTTGTGATCGAAGCATAGATCTGTAACTTGATTTTTGGGCATTTGTCCCCTCATAGAACCACAGCCGGATTAAAATCCCATGGCTGTGGTTCTTTTTTTAAACGAGTGATTGTGCCATGATAGTCATGGGGGCGATTGAGAGATGTTTAAGGATTTTAAGCTCATAGCCGGACGGCCGGTGTATATACAAATTAAAGACTATATGAAGCACTTAATCATAAAAGGCGGTCTGCAAGGCAATCAAAAGCTGCCCTCCACACGAGAGCTCAGCACATTGCTTAAGGTTAGCCGCAACTCCGTAATCTCTGCTTATGCAGGGCTTGAGGATGATGGCTTTGCTTATGCCGTGCAAGGGCAAGGAAGTTATGTTGCAGCTACGCCGCCCGGCAGTGAAACGATCTCTTCCTGGACGATGGACTGGAAGTCACGTCTCAATGATCACGCGGTGCTGGCAGAGGAACTGGATATCATGAAGCGCGGGATTCGAGCGGAGAAGGGGACGATCTCCTTCACCAGCATAGCGCCTGATGAGAGTCTTTTTGATCTGGATAATGTGAAGAGATCCTTTATGGATCGGATGTCGGTAGAAGGCAACGTTCTGCTAAATTACGGCTATGCCAAAGGGTATAAGCCTTTAATAGACTATTTGAAGCAGTATATGGAGCACAAGGGCGTTGAAATGAGGGGCAAGGATATATTGATCACCAATGGTTTTACAGAGGGGTTCGATATTGTATTGTCTGCTCTGAGTAAAAAAAATGGTTCGGTCATTTGTGAGAATCCGACGCATCATACAGCGATCAAAAATTTGAAGCTGAACGGTTTTGAGATCACCGGGATTTCGATGGAGCGTGATGGGATTGATTTGGCGGAGCTGGAGAAAGCATTGCAACAGCAAGCTTTTGACTGTGCATACTTCGTCCCTTCTTATCATAATCCGACCGGAATTGTAATGTCTCCAGAGAAAAGACAGCGGCTAATGAAGCTGATGAATCGCTACCAAGTCCCGGTGATTGAAGATGGTTTTAACGAGGAATTACGATATTCGGGCTCACATGTGGCTCCACTTATCGCAGCAGCAGGCAGCGGCAACAGCGTGATTTATCTCGGCAGCTTCTCCAAGGTATTATTTCCGGGACTACGTGTAGGTTGGGTGCTGGCGGATCAGGAGTTGATTAATTCCCTCGAAAGCGTCAAGCGCGCCCGTACCATTCATACCTCGACGCTGGATCAATCCATTTTATATCAGTATTTATTGGGTGGCCATTTAGAGAAATATTTGAAAAAAGCCAGAGCGGAATACAAACGAAAGTATGAATTAACCCTGCAATGCTGCAAGGATTTTATTCCTTATACGGCGCTGTCAGGGGACGGTGGCCTACATCTTTTTGTAACCTTCGCGGAGGGCTTTAATACAAGGACGCTGTTGGCGGCCTGTCATGAGCAAGGGGTTATTTTTACAGCAGGAGATATATTCTTCACAGACGGTAAAGGGCAAAATACGATACGGATCGGTTTCTCCAGAGTGACGGATGAGGATATCCGCAAGGGGATCGAGGTTATTGGCAGAACAGCTCGACAACTAATGGGATAAAGAGGTGCTTGAGATGAAAGTAGGCGTAATTATGGGCGGGGTATCCTCAGAGTATGAGGTATCCATGAATAGCGGTAGAGAAATATTGAAGAATCTAGACCCCAATAAATATGAAATTATTCCAATTGTGATCACCAAGCGTGAGGAGCTTATTGAGCAGGCAAAAGGGATCGATATCGCGCTGCTTGCACTTCATGGAGCTTACGGCGAGGATGGTACGGTTCAGGGAACGCTGGAGACGATGGGGATTCCGTATACGGGCAGCGGGGTTTTGTCTAGCAGCATTTGTATGGATAAAGATCTCTCCAAAAAGCTTATGCGCTGCGCAGGCGTCAACACAGCAGATTGGCTATGCTGGGACAGCATGAAGGATTATTCGGCTGAAGCGGTGGAACGGCTCGGATATCCGGTTATGGTGAAGCCATGTTCAGGTGGCTCGAGTATCGGAATGGAAAAAGTGAGCAGCAGCGAGGAGCTGTTGTGCGCAGTGCAGAAGGCTTTTGCCTGTGATCAGGCGATTTTGATTGAAAGCTACATTCAAGGCCAAGAAATCACCTGTTCTATTCTAAACGGAGAGCTGCTGCCTATTCTGGGAATTACCTCAGCAAATGCCGAGTGGTTCGATTACAGTGCTAAGTACGAAGAAGGCGGAGCAGATGAACGGGTCATTGAATTGCCTACTGAAGTGCATGAGCGGGTACGCGAGGCTGCCTTGAGCTGTTATAAAGCACTAAAATGTAGCGTGTATGCACGGGTTGATATGCTGCTTAAAGAGGGTATTCCTTATGTGCTGGAGGTGAATACGTTACCAGGCATGACGAAGGCCAGTCTTTTACCCAAAAGCGCGCAAGCGGCAGGCTACACCTTCAGCGGACTACTGGACGAAATCATCTCCCTTTCCCTAACGGAAAAGAGTGCAAAGGAAGAGGTGTACAGCCATGCATAATGAATGGATTGCTCCACGTGTGCGGGAGATTGCACCCTCGGGGATTCGGGCTTTTTTTGACCTAAGTGCGGGAAATCAGGATATTATATCGCTGGGTGTAGGGGAACCAGATTTCGTTACACCGGAGCATGTAAGAGCTGCCTGTATTCATGCCTTGAATAATGGGGAAACGATGTATACGCCAAATTCCGGGTTACTGGAGCTTAGAGAGGAGATCGCTACTTATCTGCACACAAGTTTCAAGCTTCGTTATGAGCCAAACGATGAGATTATGGTTACGGTGGGCAGCAGCGAGGCTGTGGACTTGGCATTACGAGCTTTCATTACACCTGGGGATGAGATTATCGTCCCTTCTCCCAGCTATATCGCATATTCGCCGATTACCCATTTGAACGGGGGGGTTACGGTGGAGGTAGAATCATCGGCCGAGCAGGGGTTTAAGCTTACTGCTGAAGCGTTACGGAAGGTGATTACTCCACGTTCGAAGCTTCTTATGGTGAATTTTCCGACTAATCCTACAGGTGCAGTAATGACTTATGAAGATTGGCTGCCTATTGCACAGATTGTAAAAGAGAATAACCTACTGGTCATTTCAGATGAAATTTATGCCGAGCTTACGTATGACAGTCAGCATGTCAGCATCGCCTCTCTTCCCGGGATGCTGGAAAGGACGATTGTGATTAGCGGCTTCTCCAAAGCTTTTGCAATGACTGGCTGGAGAGTGGGTTATGCTTGTGGCGATCGAGAATTAATTGCTGCGATGCTAAAAATCCATCAATATACTGCGATGTGTGCCCCGGTGCTCGGTCAAATTGCTGCGATTGAATCATTGCGCAACGGAATGCAGCATAAGGAACATATGAAGCAATGCTTCGATGAGCGGAGAAAGCTGCTGGTTAGTGGGTTTCGATCCATAGGACTACCTTGCCATGAACCTGCGGGCGCATTTTATGCCTTTCCTTCCATCGCTCACACCGGAATGAAATCAGAAGACTTCGCTTTGCAGCTGCTCAGGGAGGTCGGTGTCGCTGCGGTTCCGGGTCATGTGTTTGGAGCAGGCGGAGAGGGGTATATCCGCTGCTCCTATGCCGCTTCCTTACAAAAATTGACGGAGGCGCTGGAGAGAATCGAAGATTTTATGAAAGTGAAGTTGTAATTCTAGAAGTCCCCCTCTATCATAGATGGGGGCTTTTCTGCGAATATGAGATAGAATAGGTTATACGGATACATTTAATAGGAGGTTGTAATTTTATGTTTTCAGATATTCAAGACGTAATTAAACAAATCATACCGGCTGATGATCAGTCCATCCTCAAGGCGGAGCATCGGCTGAACATTCTGACCAAACCTCCGGGCAGTTTGGGACAATTGGAACCTCTCGCTGTTAAGCTCGCTGGAATTTCGGGTACAGAGCAGCCTAGTTTCACCAAACGAACAGTTGTTGTGATGGCTGCTGACCACGGGGTATGCTGCGAAGGGGTTAGCGCATTTCCACAGGAAGTCACGCTGCAGATGGCCCATAACTTTCTCAGCGGTGGAGCGGCTGTAAATGTATTGGCACGTCAAGCTGGGGCAGAGGTACAGTTTGTTGATATCGGCATAAACGGCGATCTTAGTCATGTCGATCTGATTGATCGTAAAGTGCGCCGGGGAACGGATAATATGGCTGTGGAACCTGCGATGAGTCGTGAGGATGCCATGAATGCTCTTCTTGTTGGGATAAGAGTTGCGCAGGAAGCGGTTAAGAACGGAACGGAGATTTTTATAACAGGCGAAATGGGCATTGGGAATACTACGGCTAGTGCTGCCATTCTATGTGCTCTCAAAGGAATAGCCCCTGAAGTAGCTGTGGGACGAGGAACGGGAATTGATGATGAACGTTTACTACATAAAATTGCAGTAGTGGAACGCGCCTTAAAGGTAAATCAGCCGAATTCAGCAGATCCGTTGGATGTATTATCTAAAGTTGGTGGACTGGAAATCGCTGGCTTGGCGGGACTGATTCTTGGTGCGGCTGCTAATCGGACACCTATCATTTTGGATGGTTTTATTTCGGGGGCGGCAGCGCTTGTGGCAAAAGCCCTTGCACCTGAATCCATCGCTTATATGATAGCCTCTCATGTATCAGGAGAACGGGGTCATAAGCTAATGCTGGAGCAGCTTGGACTTGAACCGCTGCTTAATCTCGGTCTGCGATTGGGTGAGGGAACAGGGGGAGTATTATGCCTTCATTTAATCGAGGCGATCTGCCGCATTTTGAGCGAAATGGCAACCTTTGAAAGTGCAGGCATCTCTGGAGCTGGTCAACGATGAGCATTCTTGTAACGGGAGGCGCACGTAGCGGTAAAAGTGGTTTTGCAGAAAAATTGATGCATTCACTGGCAGATCAGGCCTTCTATGTAGCAACCGGACAGGCTTTTGACGACGAAATGAAGGAACGGATTGCTCTGCATCAGCATCAACGAATGGAAAGTGGTTACGCTTGGGAGACGCTTGAGGAACCGTATGATTTACCAGATCTGCTAAAGCGATTATCGGGTGAAAAAGCGGTGCTCGTAGATTGTTTAACCTTATGGTTATCCAATGCATTATTGGCCGTGGAAGGTTTTGAAAATAGGCAAGAGCTTGTTGAGAGTGAGATAACAAGACTTGAAGACAGTGTGCGTTCTTTTCAAGGGACGCTTATTCTGGTCACTAATGAGGTTGGCGACGGGATTGTTCCGGAGTATGCGCTTGGCCGATTGTATCGTGATCTGGCGGGACGAATGAACGCCCTGATCGCTCGGCAATGCGAACAGGTCTTTCTAGTAACTGTTGGAATTCCGATTGAGCTTAAGAGCAGGGAGTATCGTTTATGAGGGAGCGTAGGGATGCGGCCGTAGCTGCCTTTCAGTTCTTATCCCGATTTCCTGTAAAAGGTGATCCGGGGTTCTCTCCTGAACTGCTGCGCCGCAGTGTGATCTTCTATCCCATGGTAGGCGCAGCAATTGGGCTGTGCGTAGCTGCTGGAGCAGCCCTGACGGGATTGCTTTTACCTGCTTGGCCAGCAGCAGTGATCACTCTGATTCTGTGGGTAAGCCTCACAGGCGGGTTGCATCTTGATGGCTGGATGGACAGCGCAGATGGTCTGCTCAGCTATCGGCCACGGGAGCGTGCCCTGGAGATTATGAAGGACAGCCGTGTGGGTGCGATGGGCGTACTCGCCTGCGTGCTGCTCCTGCTGTTTAAAGTTTCTTTGCTGGCAGTTCTAATCGAAGGCTACGCCTACTACGAGCTGCCGCTGCTCTTGGTACCAGCGGTCTGGAGCCGCTGGTATATGGTGCGGGCAATGGTGCGTTATCCCATTGCCCGTGGAGACGAGGGGCTGGCCGCGAACTTCGCCGGCCTTGCTTCCTCGCATGAGCGGCGCGCGCTGGCAGTCGCCGCGCTGCTCTCGCTGGCCGCCGCCGCTGCGCCTCTGGCGCTCGGCGCTGGCTTAGCCGCGTGGCCGCTGCATCTGGCGGCAGCTCTGCTGCTGCCGGTCGCGGCCTTGGCCTGCGGCACCGCAGCTGCGCGGCGGATCAGCAGCCGGCTCGGCGGGCTCACCGGCGACGTGTACGGCGCGCTGAACGAGCTGCTGGAGGTTGTGCTGCTGCTAGTGTTATTGCTGCTCCAGCACAATTTAATGTAAGCTCCACGGATGAACCTTGAGTAATTTGCTGTAGTAGCTCTACGGATGAACCTTGAGTAGTTTGCTGTAGGTAGCCCCACGGATGAACCTTGAGTAATTTGCTGTAGTAGCTCTACGGATGAACCTTGAATAATTTGCTGTAGGTAGCACCACGGGTGAACCTTGAGTAGTTTGCTGTAGGTAGCTCTACGGGTGAACCTTGAGTAATTTGCTGTAGGTAGCTCTACGGGTGAACCTTGAGTAGTTTGCTGTAGGTAGCTCAACGGGTAGACCTTGAGTGATTTGCTGTGGGTAGCTCTACGGGTGAACCTTGAGTAGTTTGCTGTAGGTAGCCCCACGGATGAACCTTGAGTAGTTTGCTGTAGGTAGCTCTACGGGTGAACCTTGAGTAGTTTGCTGTAGGTAGCCCCACGGATGAACCATGAGTACAATTTGTTATGAGTAACCTTTGCGTTTTTAGGAGATTGACAGGGAAGAGGGATGACATGTTATTTGCCATTCTGCTATTTATAATTGCTGGCCTTGCTGAGATCGGTGGCGGATATTTAGTGTGGTTATGGTTGAGAGAATCAAGGCCACTTTGGTACGGCTTAGTGGGGTCCTTGATTCTGATAGCGTATGGGATTATCCCTACGTTGCAGAAATTCCCTTCCTTCGGCAGAGTGTATGCGGCTTACGGCGGGGTGTTTATCGTGCTCGCGGTCTTATGGGGATGGCTTGTAGACAAGAAGACACCAGACGTATATGACTGGGTCGGAGCAGGTATTTGTGTGATCGGTGTATCGGTCATCCTCTGGGCACCGCGACACTAAGTTGAGTGATGTTTGCTTAGCCATAAAAGCTGAATGAAAGCTGAGTAACCTAGTTTTTACTGAGTGAGTAACTTGGCTTCGGACTCAGGGGACCTTATTTGCGAAAAAAGGGTTATTTTGGAGCGTTTTCGGACACCAGAGGCGCTATTTGAACAAAAAAGGCTGAGTCTGGGTTGATTATGAGGCCATAGCGTCTCTCGAGTCCGAAAAAGCCTCCAAATGGTAGTTTTTCGAGTAATAGCGGCATCTGAGTCCGCAAGCCAGCAGCAAATAGCGTGCTGAGGTCTAAGTGAGAGCTTCGCGCAAGCTAGTGCATGTAGCTGATTCTATTGCAGTAGGTAGCATCCACGGAGGAACTTAGAGTAATTTGCAGTAGGTAGCATCCACGGAGGAACTTTGAGTAATTTGCTGTAGGTAGCATCCACAGAGGAACTTTGAGTAATTTGCTGTAGGTAGCATCCACGGAGGAACTTAGAGTAATTAGCTGTAGGTAGCATCCACGGAGGAACTTAGAGTAATTTGCAGTAGGTAGCATCCACGGAGGAACTTTGAGTAATTTGCTGTAGGTAGCATCCATGGAGGAACTTTGAGTAACTTGGCTCCGGACTCAGGAGACCTTATTTGCGATAAAAGGGTTATTTTGGAGCGTTTTTGGACACCAGAGGCGCTATTTGAACAAAATAGGCTGAGTCTGGGTTGATTATGAGGCAATAACGTCTCTCGAGTCCGAAAAAGCCTCCAAATGGCAGTTTTTCGAGTAATAGCGGCATCTGAGTCCGCAAGCCAGCAGCAAATAGCGTGCTGAGGTCTAAGCGAGAGCTTCGCGCAAACTAGTACATGTAGCCGAGTCTAAGCGAGAGCTTCGCGCAAACTAGTACATGCACCCTGAGTCTAAGCGAGAGCTCCGCGCAAGCCTAGCGCATGCAGCCGAGTCTAAACGAGACCTCAGCAAGCGCTAGTGAGCCATAAACTAAAAACCCCCCTTCAACACTTTCGTGTGAACGGGGGTTATTGGTTTTCAAGCGTTAAATCTTAAATTGCTGCACAGCTTCTTGGAGTTTCTTGGCTTGCTCATACAGATGTTTAACGGTTTCTGCATGGCCTTCCAGTTCGACGCGCTGCCGCTCTGAGTTAGCAGCGAGTGTGTCCGCACTTTCTTGCGATCTTGATGTAATTTGTGCAGTTTCTTCGACGGAAGCACTGACTTCTTCTGTACTTGCCGAGATTTGCTGTGTAGCCGCAGATACGGATTGGATGCTGTGATTGATGCTTTGGATAAGGATCAAGAGGTGATTAAAGGCATCACCTGCTTCTGCTACCTTGCCGACTCCAGAGGCAACCTCAGAATTCACGTGGTTCATCTCAGTAACGGAGCGGCTCATATCTTCCTGAAGGCCAAGTAGGAAGTCACGGATCTGTTCGTTTGCGTTACGGGATTGTTCAGACAGCTTGCGTACTTCTCCGGCAACAACAGCAAAGCCGCGTCCATGCTCTCCTGCGCGTGCAGCTTCGATTGAAGCATTCAGCGACAGCATTTGGATCTGTTTCGTAATTTCAGTAATGCTGTGAACGACTTCTCCGATCATTACTGAACGCTCATTCATGATTTGTAACTGATCCAGCGACTGTAGGGAAGCACGTTCAACCTGGCGCATTTGCAGCACGGCACTTTGAGCAATTTCATTACCGCCACTTGCTTCAGCGGAAGCCTCACTGATTTGCTCTGTGACTTCATTCGCTGCTGAGGCAATACTTTGAATGCCTAAATTGATTTCTTCCATTGCTCTCGAGTTATCTGATGCACTGCTAGCGATAGTCGTACTACCTTTGCCGATTTCTACTACCGATGAGCTGGAGTGATCCGCCATATCGTTGAGAACCTCAACACGTTCTTTTAAAGAGTTGGAATCCGCAACGACAGTATTAGAGGTTACCAGTACATGTCCGATCATTTCTTTCAGGCGTTGGGTCATCGCTTGGAAGCTTACGGACAACTGTGCAACTTCGTCATTTCCTTTAACTGATAATTCTTCGGTGAAATCTCCCTCTGCGAGCCGGGCACTATAAGCTGCCAGTTTTGAGATTGGACGTGTTATACGCACACTCATAAACCATGCACCAGTTAGACCGATGATCAACGTCAGAAGTGTGATTCCGGCACTTGTCCATAGAATACTGTCTGTTTTTTCTTGAATGAAGCTTACGTCACTGCTTACACCGATAACCATCGTACTTCCGGGAATACCGATATAAGCTGTTTTATGTATACCATGTGCGTCGCTATATGTATCGCTTAGTCCAGTTTTTCCTTTAGAGGCTTGTTGCATTGCAGAGGATACGGTGACACTTTCTGCCCGTTGCAATTTTGCATCGTGATCTGCGGATAGAATCTCAGCTTCTTTCCCTTTCAGATTGACCAGAAAAATGGTTTCCACTCCATGTTGTTTCCTCTTTTCCTGAAAATAGAACTCGAGATTGGTGGCAGACTGATCGTTCTTATTTAGGGTTTGCTGGGCGTGCATTACGTTGAGATTCTTATATACGTCCTGAGCAGCGGCAGTAAGGATTTTGTTAATCTGTGGCATAACATAGCTGTTGAAGATATTGATGGAGATAAAGTAGAAGCTGGTGCTTAACAAAAGAGACGTGAGCAACAGAACAACAAATAATAAACGCGTGAATTTGCGACTGATCGAATGCTTGATACGAAACATATCGTTCTCTCCTTTTTTTATGGACGGTGAGGTCATTTCTTTTTTTGGTCTTCACTAGATACTCCAGGCCAACTGCTGGAAATTGGCGACCCGAGATATATTCCATAGTTATGTCATATTTCTACTAAATGGATCGGGAATAAGGTGTTTGATACTATTCTATAGAATTAACCTCTGGATGAATAGTGAAAGTTTTGTCCTATAGAGCATTTTTTTCTGAAAAAAATGAATTATTGCTGACTATTTTAGATAATTGTCGAAAAAAAAGAACTGGAACTACCAATTTCATATAAAAATATTATTTTTATGGATTGTTAAGCGCTATTGTGATAGAGTATTAATGTTTTGTTCCAAAAATTTAATAATGTAAGCCGCGGTTCGTAACCATCCCGCGTAAACAAAACTAGGAGGAGTTTCAGTAATATGTTTAATTTGTTGTGGGGAGTTTTATTTGTTATTGTCAATTTTGCCTTTTTTCTACTCTGTTACCGCCTGTTCGGGAAAAGTGGAATGTATGCCTGGGTAGGTATTGCTACTGTAATTGCTAACATTCAGGTAGCTAAGACGATTGCTATGCCATTTGATATTGTGATGACACTCGGAAATACGATGTATGTCACTTTGTATATGACCAGCGATTTGCTTAATGAGAAGTACGGAAGAGCGGAAGCACGTAAAGCGGTCTGGTTTGGTTTCTTCACCTTGCTTATGACTACAGTCATTATGCAGATGGTACTAGTATTTAAGCCACAGGAGACCGATATCGCTCAGTCTTCTTTGGAGACGATTTTTGGGCTGATGCCTCGACTAGCTTTGGGTAGTCTTACTGCTTACTTCATTAGTCAGTTCCTAGATGTTCGGTTGTACTCTTGGATTCGTAAATATTACAGCACCTCAAGTCAGCTGTGGATTCGTTCCAACGGCAGTACGATGATTAGCTCCTTTGTGGATACACTTATCTTCTGCACCATTGCGTTTGCGGGCTTGTATGACTGGAATGTATGGCTTGAAATTTTGCTTACAACTTATCTAGCGAAGTTCTTACTAACCGCAGTAAGCACACCTATCTTATATATCGCCCGAACCTTTACTTTTGCTGAAGAGGGTACACCATCGACCGTTCAAAAGAAGGACTAAACAACAATACAGCCAGCGCGTACCGATCATAATCGATGCGTGCTGGCTATTTTTTTAGTTGTAAGATGGACTTAATAGTTACATGAAAATGTGTACATAAAAATAATATAAAGCTAAAATAAGCTATCATAGCAATTTTAGCGGGTTAGTTTAACAGGAGCGCCTGCGATGGCGCTTATCACATATCCTTTAGTCTGGGCTGGACTTGCGGGGCAGTCCGATTGAAGAAAATGTATATAATTGGTAGTCACAGAAATTACGAACAGGTGTGATCAAGGATGAATCTAGTAGTTCCTATACTGCGTCATGCAGCACAGCAGCCTGACAACATTGCCTTAACCCATGACCTAGCAAGTCATACCTATACAACATTAGTAGAAACGATGCGGAGAATCGCGAATGGCCTACAGCAAAAGGGTCTGAGGCATGACAAAATCGCGATTTTATCTACGAATCGTATTGAATTTGTTGAGGTTTTCTTGGGGGCGATTTATGCGGGCTGTGTTCCCATTCCCTTAGATCCCAAATGGAGTGCTAATGAACTGCAGGTTATTATAGAACAGTGCCAGCCGACAATGATTTTTGCCGAGCCGGAAGCCGCAAAGAATCTGGTCCTCAAGGATCAAGCGATCCCAACACTGACCTTCTCAAATGAACGAACAAGTTCCTATGATCAGTGGCTGGCTGCCCTGAAGCCGGAGGCTGAGTTGGATGAGACGAATGAATTATTATTTATTGGCTTTACTTCAGGCACAACCGGGTTGCCCAAAGGTTATATGCGTACCCATTTATCATGGTTAAAAAGCTTTGAGGTCTCGAATATTGCTTTTGAATTGGACGCTATGAAGGATGTTTTGGCACCAGGTCCATTTGTGCATTCCCTATCCTTATTCGCCGTAATGCAGAGTCTATATTGTGGAGCAACCTTTCATATCACACAAAAATTTAGTGCCACGAAGGTGTTAGAGCTGTGCCAGCAAATTCCGGGTGTGGTGCTGTTCGTCGTACCAACAATGATCGAATCCATGATGTTGCAGGCTGTACCTGGGCAGATACAGATTGATGCGATTATTAGCTCAGGTGCAAAGTGGTCGGAGTTGTCCAAGAAAAGGGGCATGGAAGTGTTTGGTGGAGCGCGCCTTTATGAATCCTACGGTTCTTCAGAAGCGAGTTATATTAGTTATTTGAATGTTCTGACCGAGCATAATCCGACCTCTATAGGCAAACCTTATCCCGGGGTGCAAATTTCCATTCGTGATGAACAGTTCCGGGAAGTCCCTACTGGGGAGATTGGGCAGCTATATGTGCGTAGTGATATGATATTTTTAGGCTACCATCAATTGCCGAATGAGACAGCAGCAGCTTTTAGAGAGGGATGGCTTATTTTAGAAGACTATGTTTATCAGGATGAAGCTGGTTATTTATATATGGCGGGACGTTTGAAGAATAAAATCATATCCGGAGGCCTGAACGTTTATCCAGAAGAAATAGAGAGGGTGCTGGAGTTTCTTCCGGAAATAGATGAAGTGATGGTGCTTGGCGTGCCTGACGATTACTGGGGAGAACAGCTGATAGCCCTCGTGAAGTGGAGCGGAGAGCAGCATTTATCTGTCGACGAAATTAAGAATTATTGCCGCCAGTATTTAGCAAGCTACAAAGCGCCGAAGCAGCTGTTAACCCTGGATGAATTTATCTATACAAGCAGTGGAAAAATTGCCCGGCAAGCGATGAAAGACTATGTGAAAAGAGCGATGGTATGATAGAAGCAGTAATTGTCATGGCAAAACGTACACCGATTGGCAGAATGGGTGGCTTATTAAGTACACTTGAGCCGGAAGCATTACTGGCGCCGCTTATTCAGCATATTGTAGCCGAAACGAACTTGCCTAAAGAACTGATCGATGATGTCATTATTGGGAATGTTGTGGGCCCAGGAGGTAATATTGCCCGGGTAGCTGCGCTTGAAGCGGGGCTGCCTGTTTCGGTACCGGGCGTCACCGTGGATCGTCAGTGCGGATCTGGGCTAGAGGCAATTAATATAGCAGCAAGACTGATTCAAAGCGGCGCTGGTGAGATTTATTTAGCGGGTGGTGTCGAAAGTACGAGCCGTGCTCCATGGAAAATGGTTAAACCACAGACCTTAATGGGGGTTCCGCAGCTATATACCCGTGCACATTTTACGCCTAGCTCTTACGGTGATCCGGATATGGGAATTGCTGCAGAGAATGTAGCTCGGAAATACGGGATTTCTCGAGAAGAGCAGGATCAATATGCCTTGAAAAGCCATCAAAAGGCGGTTCATGCTCAGCAAAGTGACCGGTTTCAGCAGGAGATAGTACCTCTTCAGGTAGAGGGGCAGTGGGTGAACACCGACGAATGTCCTCGGGCTAATACGAGTCTGGACAAGCTGCAAAAGCTGCCGCCAATTTTTGAAGAAAAGGGTACCGTCACTGCTGGAAATGCCTGTCCTATTAATGATGGCGCAGCGCTTCTATTAATGATGTCTCGGGAGAAATGCCAGCAGCTTAAGCTGAAGCCTATTTTACGGGTCGTGGATGCGCAAGCTGCGGGTGTAGATCCGAACTATTTAGGGATGGGGCCTGTACCAGCTGTGCAAAAGGTGTTAAAACGCCAAAAGCTTACCGTTGCCGATTTAGATATCGTAGAGTTTAACGAGGCTTTTGCTTCACAAGTATTGGCTTCACTGAATGAGCTTCAAATTCCACAGGAAAAGGTCAATCTTGGCGGGGGGGCATTAGCAATAGGCCATCCATACGGAGCTTCCGGGGCTATTTTAATGACTCGGTTATGTGCTGAAATGCAACATGCTCCTTACCAACGAGGGCTTGCTACTCTGGGAATCGGCGGCGGGATAGGTCTGGCAACACTCGTGGAGGTTATGGAATGAACAGTGTCCGACATCAGATCCATATGACTGCTGATTGGATTTCGGACTACGCACAGAGTATCGAAGCACCCATGCAGACGATAAATGGAAAGCTGATTGCTCCTGCGACGATGCCTATTATTTTCTGGCAAGACTTCGATATTCCTTGGTTAATCATCGGTGAACCCTTGCTTCACGGCACTCAGAAATTTTCATATCAGGCTCCGATTACGGCGGGGATGATTTTGGATTGTGAATTAGCGTTAACGGGCGAGGTGCAAAAAGAAGGAAGACAGGGTAAACTGACTTTTTACATACATACGCTGGTTTGTAGGTGTGAGGGTAAGCTAATAGTCACCGCAGAAACAGTGTTAATTCGGGTAGGTGATGATCATGATAAAAAAGTGCGTAACAGCTGAAGCTATCCGGCAATATGCAGCTGCTTCCCAAGACTTGGCGCCTATACATTTAGATGTAGATGCCGCTGCCAAGGCTGGCTTGAAGCGACCCATCGCACATGGGATGTATCTTATGGGATTAGCCCAATCCTTGTACATTGCTGAGCACCCTACACAGTGGATCACACAATATGATATGAAATTTCATAAGCCTATAGAGGTCGATAGTGTCGTGATTTTTGATTTTGCAGCTGACGACTGCTTTGTGAAAGTGATCCTTACAACAGAAGCTGGCGATGTTATTGCTGCGGGAGCTTTTGCAGTGAAAGAGGTGTAGTGATGAATAGAGTAGCCTTAATTACTGGAGCAACAAGAGGGATCGGACGTAGTATCGCCATGCAGCTTGGTAAGTCAGGTTATATAGTGGTTGTAAATGGTACGAAACAAGTCTTAGTCGATGAGGTTGTGCGCGAGATCCGCCAGGCAGGCGGAGAGGCGCTAGGGTACGCTGCTAATGTAGCCGATCCAGTCGCAGTCACTGCCATGGTAGATGAGGTCATTGCCCGATACGGTCGTATCGAGGTGTTGATAGCTAACGCGGGGATTTTGCAGGATCAGAAATGTCAACGTATGACGGATGAACAGTGGAAGACTGTTCTGGATGTGCATTTAAATGGTACTTATTATTGCATTCAACGAGTATTACCGCATATGCGTGAAACAGGTGGGGATATCCTGTTGATGACCTCTGCTGCTGGACTAGCAGGTTCCGTGGGTCAGGTGAATTATAGTGCAGCCAAGGCTGGAATACTCGGCATGATGTGGACGCTCGCAGCAGAGCTGAAACGTGACCAGATTAGGGTCAATGCGATTTCTCCAGCGGCGTTAACGGATATGACCAGACCTATAATTGACCATCTGAGGGAAAAACATGCCAGTCGGAATGAACCTTTGCCTGACTTTTGGAGAATAGGTGACCCGGAGGATATTGCTTCCTTCGTGACTGCATTATTGAGGGAGTCCGACGCGGATTTAACCGGTGAAATCTTTGCTGTGAATGGATCAAAAGTGACAAAATGGGAGAAGCCTGCACCTGCATTTTCCGAGAACAGCATTGAGGCATTTTTTGCTGCTTGGCACCTTCAAAAGGGGAGTGAATAAATGCTTACCTTCGATCAAGTTTGTTTTTATTATAAAAAGGGACAACCTCTCCTGGAGGATATTAGCTTTACGATAGAAGCAGGGGAGTTTGTGGCGATAGTTGGCGCGAATGGTTCTGGCAAATCCACTATTGCAAAGCTCATGGACGGACTGCTGCTGCCACGAAAAGGGGCTGTACAATTTAAGAGCTTGGACACGGCAAAACCAACGGATCTTGCGGAGATCCATCAGCAAATCGGTTTTGTTTTTCAGAATCCAGAGGATCAGTTTATCACCACAACCGTTATGGATGAGGTGCTTTTTGGTTTGGAGAATATCCGTGTGCCGAGGGAGGAAATGCGCAGCCGATTGGATCATGCCTTGCAGGCCGTTCAAATGGAGGATTATCTGGAGGCTATGCCACATCAGTTATCTGGAGGTCAAAAGCAACGTGTCGCTATCGCAGCTATATTGGCGATGCGCCCGCAAGTCATTATTTTTGACGAGGCTACCTCAATGCTTGATCCTCAGGGAAGACAGCAGGTTCTTTCCATCATGCAAGAGCTGCATCGTCAAGGCCTGACCCTTATTCATATCACCCACCATATGGAGGAAGTGCTTGCAGCAGAACGCGTATTACTCCTGCACCAAGGACGACTTGAGTTTGACGGCGATCCACTGACTTTTTTTGAAACCATGCCTGTTGCGGACTATCAATTACATCTGCCCTTCGCAGTGCGTGTACATACATTGCTCCATTCAGCAGCACCGCTAACAGCCGATTGGAAGGGGATAATTCGATCACAATGGTCTACCAATTAAAAAATCTAAGTGTGAACTATGCCGATCATGTGGCTTTGCACAATATAAACTGCACTATTCCTGAGGGCAAATGGATTTCTATTATCGGTCCAACAGGCGCAGGAAAGTCTACCTTTGTCAAAGTGCTGAAGGGCTTGATTCCCACCGTAAAAGGAGACTATTGGATTAATCAGCAGCCTGCCAGCAGAGATGCCAAAGGGCGCTTAAAGGTTGTCCCTGAGTTGGGTTTCGTTTTTCAATATCCTGAGCATCAGCTATTCGAAACAACGGTGTATAAGGAGCTTGCTTTTGCTCTGAATCAACAGGGCGCTTCACGTCAGCAAATTACAGAGGCGATTGAAACGATTTTGCCACAAGTGGGTTTGCCTGAGGGAATTCTCCCCTTAAATCCATTCCAGTTAAGCGGTGGTGAAAAGCGCCGTGTAGCTATTGCCTCTGTACTGATGACAAATCCGAAGCTGCTGATTTTGGATGAACCGACAGCGGGTCTCGATCCTGCTAGCCAAGTGTCTTTGCTGAAGCTACTAAAGGAATGGCAGCAACAAGACAATCACACGATCCTCTTCGTTTCGCATCAGATGGATGATGTTGCCGAATACTCGGATGAGGTCATTGTTTTTCATGAAGGTCAGTTAAAAGGGCATCATGATATCAGAACATTGTTTCTGGAAAAGGAAGAATTACTGCTGGAACTTGGACTATCCTTGCCTGAACCCGTACAGCTCTTGAAGCTAATGGAGGAATTATCTGACCAGAAGATTGAAGTTGCCAGCTGTAAAGAGCAGGATATCCTCGAAGCGATTTTGCCGATTTGGCATTCGAGGGGGCAAGAGCATGGCTGATTCCGTATTAGTCGGTCAATATGTGGAGACACATTCGATTTTTCATCGTTTAGATCCTCGTACAAAGCTTGTGAGTATCGTGATACTCATGCTTAGCTTTATGATGCTTGGAACGGGGATTAGTTATGTTGTTGCAACCTTTTTTGTACTGGGAATGTTGTTACTGTCGAAAGTTCCTGTGCATTTTTTTTGGCGAGGGCTGCGGCCGGTATTATTTATTTTATTGTTTACTTTTGTTTACAATGCCGTGTTCACCAAAGGGACGGTTCTCTGGTCATGGTTTTTTATCGAGGTGACTGAAGAGGGACTGCGAATAGGATTACGTTTTGTATGGCGTATTATATTGCTCATCTTGTTAGCCTCAGTTCTAACCTTAACTACTAAGCCGCTGGACTTAGCTTATGGTCTGGAAAAGCTGCTTGCCCCTCTATCCAAATTGGGGGTACCCGTAGAACAGTTCTCTTTAATGATAGTGATTGCGATCCGTTTTATCCCTACCCTCAAGGAGGAGCTTGATCGTATCCTTCTCGCACAAAAGGCTAGAGGTTATGATCTTACAGTATTGTCACTGCCTAAACGGATATACGCGTACATTCCGATCATTATTCCTCTGCTCTTCACAACGATTCAACGTGCTGAACAGCTGAGCTATGCAATTGATGCGCGTGCTTATGGTAATGGTAAAGGAAGGACTTCTTTTAAAAGACTGCAATTTCAGCAGATAGATTATCTGGCAGGGGGAGTTGCCCTTTTATTTGCCGTGATTCTGCTTTGCTTAAAGATAGGAAAGGTGTAGATGAAGATGAAATGGAACACCCGTATTACGGAGTTATTGCACATAGAATATCCTATTATTCAAGGAGGACTTGCTTATTTAGGTTATGCAGACCTCGCGGCTGCGGTTTCAAATAGCGGTGGACTGGGTCAGGTCACAGCAATGAGTCTTCCGGATGCTGAGGCCTTACGTGCAGAAATACGGCGGGTACGAACACTAACAGACAAGCCATTTGGGGTTAATTTTGCTATCGGCATGCATGGGATTGGTTATGAAGACCGGGTGCAGGTCGCCATCGACGAGCAGGTTCCCGTGGTGAGCCTCACTGGAGGGAATCCAGCCCCTATACTGGAAATGTTACTGCCCACCGATATTAAAACGCTCGTGCTCGTCTCCTCACGCAGACAAGCCCAAAAGGCCGAACAATTAGGCGCTTCTGCGGTTATTGTTGTTGGGCAAGAGGGCGGGGGTCACTTAGGGCGTGACGATGTTGGAACCATGGTGCTCGTTCCTCAAGTGGTCGATGCGGTTAATATCCCTGTGATTGCTTCAGGTGGGATCGGAGATGGCCGTGGATGGATGGCTGCTCATGCGCTTGGGGCTGAGGGAATCGAAATGGGCACTCGTTTCGTTGCTACAGTGGAATGTGTGCACGCGGCTGCTTCTTATAAAAAAGCTTTAGTAGAAAGCTCAGAGTCGGATACGGTTGTAATCAAACGTTCTATTGGAGCACCCGCACGAGTGTTGCGTAGTGACTACATTGATCAAATCCTTGAAATCGAGCGCGTGACACCGACCTATGAAGCATTAAAAGAATATATCAGTGGTGCAGCCAACAAGCGCTGGATTTATGATGGTATCAAAGAAGAGGGCATCGGCTGGGCAGGTCAAGTAACAGGAATGATCCAAGATATACCTACAGTCGCGGAGCTGGTCGGCAGGATGGTTAAAGAGGCTGGGTCGATTCGCGGGATGTGGGGAACACAGGTTTAAATAAAAACAAACACAGAGCGGTGATTCTCTCATTATTGGAGGAATCGCTGCTCTGTGTTTTTGACCGTGGGCTTGTAATTCTTTTCTACAAATGAAGAATAGTCAGTTCCTTAGGGAAGCTTGTTAAGGTCTCTGCGCCTTCAGCTGTAATAATCAGATCATCTTCGATACGCACACCCGCTAGTCCAGGCACATAAATTCCTGGCTCAACGGTGAACACATTGCCGATCTCGATAATGTCATCGTTCTGTCCGTGAAGTGATGGATATTCATGAACATCCATGCCCAGTCCGTGTCCGACACGGTGCAAGAAATATTCCCCGAATCCAGCTTCCTCAATTACATCACGTGCAGCTTTGTCGACTGAGCCGAAAGGTGCTCCAGGATTGGAGGCAGCGATCCCAGCTTCGTTGGCAGCCAGCACAGTGTTATAAATAGTGATTAGCTTGTCGTCCACGGATTCAATTGCAAAGGTACGTGTAATATCAGAAGCATAACCATCGGCATACACCCCGATATCAAACATCAGGAAATCGCCTGGCTGAATGACCCGGTTGCCAGGAACACCGTGAGGTAGGGCAGTTTTCGGACCAGAAAGCACCATAGTGTCGAAGGAAGGACCGGAAGCGCCAACCTTTTTCATTAGATATTCTAGCTCCGCTACTAGATCGTTTTCTGTAACGCCTGTTTTTACGTGGGTAAGAACGCGGCGCAAGGCTTCCTCAACTAGCTCAGCGGCATGTTTCATGCGCTTAACTTCATCCGGGGTCTTTTTGGAGCGCATGCTGCGCAGCAATGGACCAATATCACTAAACCGTTCAGCTGGAACAGCAGCGGTTAGGTGTTCAAAACGGGCTACTGAGAAATGTTCCTTCTCTATGCCAAGAGTTCCAAGCTTGCTGCTGCCGAAACAATCTTTTAGCAGGTTATAGGGATTATCAGTGTCACTGTGAGTTAGGATTTTGGTGACCGAAGAAGCCGCTTGAGCCGCTTCTGCATCCAATGCAGGCAGAATGAGCATAGGCTCTTCTCCGCGTATCAGCAGCAGACCCAGAAAACGTTCATGCGGATCGCTGGCGAAGCCGGTTAAGTAGTAGACATGCTTGGGATCTGTTACGAGCAGGGCATCCAGGCCTTCGCCCGCCATTTGCTGCTCTAGGCTTGTCAAAGCATTATTCATAGTTGGTGTTCCCCTTTCAACTTCACGATTAGAACTGCAATATTCCTATTATAGATCAAAAATAGACCAGACGCACCTGACGAACTATAACTATCGTTGGCTAATCATGACATGAAGCTTTTCTTAACCCTACTAGTTGGTGTAACATATCTTTAAATATACTTCTCCTAAGGTTAGGCTAAAGCTTATTCGGGTACGGTTGTTGAGAGAGGAGTGATTCTTGGAATGAGAGGAACAATCGCACTTGTTACCGGAGCGAATTCCGGTATGGGGCTGGCTACAACAGTTGAACTGGCTCGCAAGGGAGCCAAAGTCATTATGGTTTGCCGTAATCGCCAGCGGGGAGAAGAAGCACTTGCTGCCGCCAAACAAAAGAGCCACTCCGAGGATATCGAGCTCATGTTGTGTGATCTGGCTTCACTTGAGAGCATTCGCAGCTTTGCTGAGGAATTTACTATGAAATATCCGGTTCTAGACATACTTATCAATAACGCCGGGGTAGTCACGATTAAGCGTCAGCTTACGAAGGACGGCTTTGAGATGGATCTTGGCGTAAATCATTTGGGGCATTTTCTACTTACAAATCTGTTACTTGAGTCGTTGCAGGCAGCAGAGCAAGGCCGTATCATTGTGGTTGCCTCCGGTGCTTACAAAATAGGTGCGCTCCATTATGAAGATCCAACCCTGGCTCGCCGTTTTAATCCTGCAAAAGCCTATGCCCGATCCAAGCTAGCCAATATTCTGTTCACGCGGGAGCTGGCTTCGCGTCTTCACGGAACAAGGGTGACGGTGAATTGCTTGCATCCAGGTGCAGTGGGGACGAATATAGGTGTAAACCGGCAGACAGGCTTCGGCAAGTCGGTACTTAAGTTACTCTCATACTTTTTCTTAACACCTGAACAAGGCGCCGATACAGCGATTTATTTGGCTACAGATCCTGATCTTGAAGAGGTAACCGGTCAATATTATTATCGAAGAAAGATTAAACAACTGTCTCCCAGAGCGCAGAATACAATAGAGGCCGAACGGCTGTGGCAATGGAGCCAGGAGCAGGTCGGCCTGAGTTAATTAACACATTTGGAGGAATTAAGGGATGAATTGGGAGAACAGCAGAATTGAAGATGCGACATCTGCAGACTTAGCAGCTATTGTAGATATTTATAACTCAACGATTGCTGGGAGGATGGTAACTGCAGATCTGGAACCCATTACTGTTGCAGACCGGGAGAAATGGTTTCTTGAGCATAACAGCCATCACCGTCCCTTATGGGTACTGAAGCAAGGAGATGAAATTGCAGCATGGTTCAGTTTTCAATCCTTCTATGGTCGTCCAGCGTATAATGCAACAGCAGAAATCAGCGTATACGTGAATGAAAAGTTCCGTGGTGGTGGTGCTGGCAGAATTCTTCTGACAGAGGCCATTGAGAAAGCCCCTAGTCTCGGAATTAAGAATCTAGTCGGCTTTGTGTTTGGACATAATGATCCAAGCCTTGGTTTGCTGAAAAAATTTGGTTTTAAAGAGTGGGGAATGCTGCCTGGTGTGGCTGAACTTGACGGTATAGAGCGTGATTTAGTCATTGTAGGCCTTAAAGTCTAAAATACCAGATAAAACGCTTACATTTTGAGAGTTGGATTTAGGCTATCGGTGTCGCAATCGACCCATTCTTTGGACCAACTCTGTAAGTCTCGGATGACTGATTCCAGGGCAAGACCTTTATCCGTCAAAGAATATTGGATTCGCACGGGGGTCTCTGGGAACACTTCTCGAAGAACGATCCCTTCCTGTTCCAGCTCTTTGAGCCGTTCGGAGAGCAGTCTTCCACTGATGGGCAATGCCGCTTCAATTACATTGAAACGTTGGGGTCCTTGAAGGAGCTGGTAGATAATTAAACCAGTCCAACGCCTGCCGATAATATCCATACTTTTTTGTAGCCGGGGACATAAATCATTGGACTTCATAGGGCTCACCTCTTAGTAAACATTATAAACGAAAAGACCAATAACTTAAACAAATTCCAATTTAATTCAGTACTAGAAAGGATGATGGACAGTGGCTAAAAAAAAGAAAATGCCTACCACACCAAGAGCCGCTACGAATGATGGCCCTGCTACGTTAAAAGACCTGCTAAGCAGTGATGTTCTAGGAAAGCTGAAGGCGCAATCTGATGCGTTGAAAGCGGAGGAAAATGACCGTAAAGAAGCTACCCGTAAGGCAGTGGAAGATCAGCGCAAGGCTGAGCAGAAGCGGTTGGAGAATGATTTTGCACATCTGCTGGAGAACAGTAATCAGGATTGGAAGAAATTCAAATAAATCCTATGGCTTAGCGCTAAAAATATGGCAGAGATTAAAGAGGCACCCGTTAGGGTGTCTTTTTTTATGTAACTTAAGCAGATAAGCCTAAGTCTTAATTATTTTAAATTTAAGTATATGAAAGGGTTGACCCTCAAAGTGGGCTTAGGTATAATTTAAAACATTGCGAATGAAAATCATTATCATAATATCGCATTTGTAAACTATTAAACAGATAAGGAACAACTCATGAAACTAAAATATTTGTCCCTACTTCTAATAGTATTTTCATTTATATCTTTGTTTATAGGCGTTAAAGATATATCCCCATTAGATCTCTTTCATCTTACGGAATCTCAAGCACAGACCTTGCTGGTAAGCCGGATTCCCCGGTTAGCCGCATTGATTATCGCTGGAGTCAGCATGAGTATTGCCGGATTAATTATGCAACAGCTGTCACGCAATAAATTCGTCTCACCGACTACGGCAGGGACGATGGATTCCGCAAAATTTGGTATTCTCGTATCCCTCATGTTATTCACAGGCGCAACGCCAATGCAGAAATTGCTTGTTGCTTTTGTTTTTGCGCTATTGGGCACCTTTATTTTTATGAGAATCCTGGATCGGATCAAGTTCAAGGATAGTATTTTTATCCCGCTGGTCGGACTCATGTTTGGCAACATTGTAGGCTCGATTACAACATTTTTTGCGTATAAAAATGATTTGATTCAGAATATCTCATCTTGGATGCTTGGGGATTTCTCGACGATTATCAAAGGCCAATACGAATTAATTTATATCAGCATTCCACTTGTCATTCTGGCGTATCTCTTCGCTAATAAATTTACGGTAGCCGGTATGGGCGAGGATTTCTCCGTCAATCTTGGCATGAACTACAAAGCGGTGGTCAACGTGGGATTGGTAATTGTAGCGTTAATCTCCTCTGTTGTCATTTTAACCGTAGGTACGATTCCATTTCTGGGTCTAGTAGTACCTAACATTGTAACGTTGTACATAGGGGATAACCTCAAAAAAAGTCTGGCGCATACAGCCATTCTCGGAGCGGTGTTCCTCCTGTTCTGCGATATTCTGGGCAGGCTCATTATCTATCCATATGAAATATCAATCAGTCTCACGGTAGGCGTCATCGGTAGTGGTCTGTTTATCTACTTGCTGATGAGAAGAAAGGCGAACTAGAGATGAAGACAAAACTAACTATATTATCAATAAGTGCTGTCGCCCTCATCGTCTTGTTTATGACGTATCATGCTTTGGGAAATTGGGACTACGTTCTGCCCAGCCGGGGAAGAAAGCTGGCGGCCATTCTGATTACCGGAGCTGTGATAGCTGTCTCTACCGTAGTTTTTCAGAGCATCACGAACAATCGTATTTTGACACCAAGTATTCTCGGGCTCGATTCCCTGTACATGTTAATCCAGACGTTCGGTGTTTATGCCTTAGGTTCATCGAATATGACCTTTATGAATAAAAACATCAACTTCTTGTTCTCTGCGTGCCTCATGGTCCTGTTTTCAGGCGTATTGTATAAGCTAATGTTCCGTAGGGAAGGACAAAATATTTATTTCCTGCTGCTGGTAGGGCTGATCATGGGGACGATGTTCCAGAGCGCGTCTTCTTTTATGGAAGTGCTTATTGATCCGAACGAATTCCTGATTCTACAGGGGAAAATGTTCGCCAGCTTCAACAATGTCAGCAGTGACCTATTGATTCTTTCCACCATTGTTCTGACGTTAACTATGTTGTACTTCCTGCGATTTGTTAAGTATTTGGATGTTATTTCGCTTGGAAAAGACGAAGCCATTAATCTGGGGATCAATTATGACTATGTAGTCAAAAGGCTGCTAGTTATTGTATCTATCTACGTTTCGATCTCGACGGCTTTAGTGGGACCAATCACTTTCTTAGGTTTGTTGGTAGCTAATGTAGGACACCAGTTGTTCCGTACCTATAAGCATGCTTATCTGATTCCTGGAACGATTCTGTTGAGCATTGTTGCGCTTGTCGGCGGGCAGTTCCTGGTCGAACGTGTTTTTGGATTCAATACTACGGTTAGTGTGATTATCAATTTTGCAGGCGGCGTCTACTTCGTCTATCTGCTGTTAAAGGAGAATAAGTCGTGGTAGAAGTTAAAAATTTAACCAAACGTTATGGCGGAGTAACCGTCGTTGATGATGTGTCCTTGTCCATTAAAAAAGGCGCAATCACCTCGTTTATCGGACCAAATGGTGCGGGTAAAAGTACACTGCTCTCCATGATCAGCAGACTTATCTCCAAAGACGCGGGAGAGGTGCTGATCGAAGGTAAGGAAATCGGTACCTGCAAAAGTAATGAGCTTGCTCGTAAAATATCGGTGTTAAAGCAGTCCAATCATATTAGCGTACGCCTCACTGTGAAGGAGCTCGTTTCTTTTGGGAGATTCCCGTATTCACAGGGGAAGCTGAGTCCGGAGGATCGGGCGTTCGTTGACGAAGCGATTGCTTACATGGATCTCCAAGAAATGCAGGATAAATATATTGATCAGCTCAGTGGAGGGCAACGCCAGCGGGCATATATTGCCATGGTCATGGCTCAGGATACAGAGTACATTCTGCTCGACGAACCGCTCAACAACCTTGATATGAAGCATTCCGTCCAAATTATGAAGGTGCTTCGCCGCTTGGTAGACGAGAAGGGGAAGACGATTGTGCTCGTTATCCACGATATTAACTTTGCTTCTTGTTACTCTGACTACATTGTTGCGCTTAAAAATGGAAGAGTAGCTTCCTCGGGTACAGCGGATGAAATTATAGATTCTGCAGTTCTTAAAGAGGTATATGACATGGACATTCCTATTGAAACTATAGGAGGCCGAAAAATCGGTGTCTATTTCTAAAAGGTAACTATTACTATGCGGATATTATTATGACGTAACGTAAGAAGTGAAAGGCGCCAGCTTCTTAACGCATACGCGAATAATTCAAATAGCTTCACTATAAAAATTAGGGGTGAATACATTGAAGAAGAACTTATCTTTACTGATTATGACAGTATTTCTTGCGGTAATCTTGGCGGCTTGCGGCTCCAATAATGCAGCAACTTCAAATAACAACACAGCAGCGGCAGGCAATTCGGAGGCTACTACTGCACCAACAACGGAAGCAACTACAGCACCAACAGAGCTTACTTTCAAGCATGCGCTTGGCGAAACAACTATCAAAAGCAATCCGCAAAAAGTGGTTGTTTTTGACTTCGGTACACTGGATACGCTGGATAAACTGGGCGTAGAGGTGACTGGAGTGCCTCAAAGTAATGTACCGGCTTATCTCTCCAAATATAACGATGCTAAATATGAGAATGTTGGTGGTTTGAAAGAGCCTGACTTCGAAAAAATAAACAGTCTTTCTCCGGACCTGATCATCATTTCCGGCAGACAACAGGATTCTTATGAAGAATTCAGCAAAATTGCACCTACTCTGTATGTGGCTGTAGATAATGCAAACTATATGGAATCTTTTACGAATAACGTGAAAATGCTGGGTCAAATTTTTGGAAAAGAAGCAGAAGTAGAAACTGAGCTTGCGACTATCAATGATTCCATCAAAGCTTTGAATACGAAGGCAACAGCTGATGGCAAAAAAGCACTTGTTATTCTCGCGAATGAAGGAAAAATCAGTGCTTACGGTGCAGGTTCCCGTTTTGGGATTATCCATGATGTGTTCGGATTTGCACAGGCAGATGATAAAATTGAAGTATCCACTCACGGACAAAGCGTATCTTACGAATATGTAGCGGATAAGAACCCGGATTATCTGTTTGTAGTAGACAGAGATGCGGTTGTGAAGAGTGATGGCGGTGAATCCGGTTCAGCTAAAAAAGCAGTTGAAAACGATCTAGTGAAGAATACAAATGCCTTTAAAAACGGTAAGATCATCTACTTGGATCCTAACTACTGGTATTTGTCCGGTGGCGGTTTAATATCCGTTAGCGAAATGCTCAAAGAAGTTGAAGTTGTTCTGTAAGCAGAGTAACTTGGTGAATTAAAAAGCCTGTTGGCGGGATTAATACTCCTTGCCAACAGGCTTTTTTCCATCGATTTACTGGTATATTCATACTAGTTGCTAAATTTATCTGTAACTTTTCAGGCTGGGATACGTGGTTAGGTTAAGGGGGGAGTGCATGAAGCGAAATTCATTGGATGAAATATATCAGATGTATGTGATGGATATTTACCGCTATTTGCGCTCCCTTTGTGGTGATCATTATGCGGCTGAAGATTTGATGCAAGAAACCTTTTATCGCGCTTATCTACATTTGGAGAATTGTAAAGAAGAGAAGATTAAACCATGGCTGTTCCGTGTCGCTTATAACGCCTTCGTAGATTATAAGCGAAAGGAAGGCCGCAGTACAGTTCAGAGTGAGGATTATTTCAAAAAGCTTGCTCATCCAGATACCACAGAAAGCACACTGCTTCATCAGGAACGTTGGGAAGAGATGAGGATAGCGGTAAGTGAGCTACCGGACAATCAGAGAAATGCACTGCTGCTGCATGATTTTCATGGGCTGAGTTATCGGGAAGCATCGGACATTATGGATGTGGGCTTGTCCCAATATAAGATATTGATCTTTCGGGCCAGACAGAAGCTGCGTGAGGCAGAGCGGAGGAGAAATGAACATGAGTGAAGAGTTTAAGGAGAAGTTAAGAAGGTATGGCGAAGGCACTCTTGCTGATGAGGATAGGGATGAGGTTGAGCGTGAGTTAGAGAAGATGGAAGCTTACCAGGCTTATCTGGATGAACTCATGGGCGAAGAAAAGCCGGCTCCAGATGAGGAGAAGAGCATAAAATTCGGAAAGGGTAAAAGAAACAGACCCGGCAAAGAAAAAAAGATCATCCGCCGTGGCAAGTGGAAAGCACGTATATCGAATACTTTAACGGTGATTTCTGCGTTTTTGATTTTTTTGATTGTCAGCAGTATCATCACAGCGGTATTTTATAGCACTGGAGAAAGAGGAGAGACTTACCGTGATGTCGTTTCTTCCGCAATTGCTGTTTCACAGCCGAATACGATCGTCCATTTGAGTAGCGATTCCGGACCGTTTTTTAGTATGAATCTGCAGGGTGAAATAATAAAACAAATTGGTGATGCGCGGATTAATGTTGGAGATTATTCGATGAAGTTTCTATTAGGCTGGCCTAGAATCTATAGTTATTCATGGACATATGAACGCAGTGGGACAGGTAATTACTTTATCTATCCCATTGAGAACCAGTCTGCAGAAAATAGGATGGATGACAGCAGTGAGTGGGAAAAACTAGAGAAGCTCCCTGAAGGTACGGTAGGAGAAGCCTATTTGTCTTTTGAACAATTTTTTACGACAGATGAGCTATTGAAGAAGTTTCAGCATAAAAATCTTGAACTTTTATGGTTCGCAGCAGATACAGGTCCAAGGACACAAGAGCCAGTAATAAATGATCCCTTAGGATTTCCAAGTATGCCTATCTGGCATGCTGATGATATGAAGGTGACACAAGAATCAAAGAAAAAGTGGGGTTGGTTTGGAGGGGTGACTAGCCGCACGAGTGTTTCTCCATCTGTTGACTCATATGGGGATGGTGAACTGCGTAATGCGAACTTCCTTAAGACACTGCACTTAATGCAGGAGCATAAATCGATCGCCAACAAGGTAATTCCGTTTATTGATCTGGATGACTCCATTAGCTATCTGGAGAAGAACGGAGTTAGGCTGTATGGAGCTGTCGTAACCGGTCCGGTTAAAGAGTTGCTCAAGTTAAAGGAAGAAAAATGGGTCAGTAATATTCATGTTGAAGAAGTAAGATTATGGAATTGGCAGGATAGAGAGAACTGAGTTGGGATGCTAAATACTGTAGAAGGTAGTAAGCGTAAATGATTTCTTCGTAATTACTTAATGGCAGTCGGATATGCCCTGTGTTAGTGGGGTGTACCCGGCTTTTCTGTGTGGGAGAAGTCACAGAACTTGCTTCTCGTTTAAGCAAATCGTACAATTATTTGAATATGAGATGAGTATGATAGATTAGGAGCTGAGTTATATGAAAGTAGGCGTGGTATCAGATACACATATGACAAGAATGGCTAAGTCTCTGCCCAAAGCGCTTGTTGCTGAATTCCGGAATGTAGACTTGATTCTGCATCTTGGAGATTGGGTGAGTATGGGAATCTACGATTTGTTGGCTGAATTAGCTCCAGTGGAAGGGATTGCTGGAAATAACGATGGAATAGAGATCATTGAGCGTTTCGGGGAGCGTAAGCTGCTAACGCTTGAGGGAGTCCGGATCGGAATGGTCCATGGGCATACGCCACACTCCCGCAAAGGAACGGACGGGAATGCGCTGCTTGCTTTTGCGAACGATAAGGTGGATTGTATTCTTTTTGGTCATTCGCATCAGCCTTTATTGCGGGAAGAGAATGGGATTCTGCTCTTTAATCCAGGATCGCCAACAGATAAACGACGTGAGAAACTGTATTCCTTCGGAATCTTGGATATCGAAGAGGGTAAAGTCAGTGCCCGGCATGTGTTCTACGATTCCAAAGAATAAGAATAATTGTCCAAATGATCTGGCGTTCACTCCATGGTGCACGGTACGGCTGAAATATACAATAACGTTAAAACGGCCAAGCCGGAAAGTGAGCGCTGAGGATGAACAACTATCGTATTGAACGTGTGATCTATGATGATTTGGAACGGCTTATCCCATTGTTTAATGAGTATCGGGTATTTTATGGGGCAGTCTCTGATCTGGATGGTGCACGTGCTTTTTTATCAGATCGATTGAAGCTGAACGAATCGGTAATCTTTATTGCGGTGGAGGGAGAAGGCGAGGAGAAAAGAGCGTGGGGCTTCACTCAGCTCTATCCCTCTTTTTCATCGGTCTCTATGGAGCGTCTCTGGATATTGAATGATCTATATGTAACTACAGAACTGCGGGGACATGGGCTCGGCTCCAAGCTGCTGGAAAGTGCCAGAGCTCATGCGCTCGCTACGAATACGAAGGGCTTGTCCATGACAACAATGACGGCGAATGTGGGGGCACAGCGTTTATATGAAGCGCATGGCTACATTCGGGATGATGATTTTTATACCTATAACCTTTTTTTCTAAAAGCTAGAGAGAAAGACGAGTAAGGGGCGTTAAAGTGGATACAAGTAATAAGTTGGCAATCTTTTTTGACCTTGATGATACCTTATATGATCATTTGGTTCCATTTAAAGAAGCGGTGCGTCAAGTACTTAAACCGGATGAGAGCAGTCTGGACTTTGCGGAATTATTTTATAAAGTAAGACATCATAGTGATGTATTATGGCCTATGTATTTACGTGGAGAAATTCCGCTGGAGGAAACTAGGGTACGCCGATTGGAGCTTGCTTTTGCAGAGTATGGTTTACAGCTTGATCGTGACCAAGCCACGGCGATACAAGCGGCATACATTGGCCGTCAGTACACCATTCAAATGATAGATGGAGTCCGGGAGCAATTGGAAAGGTTCATTGCTGCTGGTCATAAAGTAGGCATCATTACGAATGGACCCAAAGATCATCAAATGAAAAAGATTCGCGGATTAGGTCTGGATCAGATGATCCCCGAGGAGATGATTTTTATTTCTGACGCGGTAGGTCTGGCCAAACCAGATCCGCAACTCTTTTTGCATGTAAATCAGAAGTCTGGCACTTCACCAGACCATTCACTTTATATAGGCGATACCTGGGCTAATGATGTAGTAGGAGCGCTTGCGGCTGGCTGGAAGGTCTGCTGGTATAATCCGAGAGGCAGACAGCCGGCTACGGAACATAAGCCTAGTTATATTTTCACGAATTATAAGGAATTTAGCGAGTTGCCTTTGGTGCTGCAAAAATCTTGATCGGGAATTAATTAGGGAAAAACTCCCTGAAATTAACCGGTTAGAGCGCGAAATTGAGGTTATTGGGGAATTCCTCCCTAATAAAACCGAAATAAACATGTTTATAGCCATATTCGGGTGATTTTTAGGGAGGTTTTCCCTAATCGAAGGTTTACATTGAAAAAATCTAATGATTTTAGGGAGGAATTCCCTAATTATCAGGCTGCTGGGCGATGAATGGGCAATGAATATCCCTCAGCCACGCCAAAGAACCTTTATCCACAACAAAAGAGCTTGCCTCCCAAAGCCAACAACGGCCTTATGGGGGCAAGCTCTTTTCGTTTAATCAGCGAAGCTGTACGTAGGATCAGTCAGATTCATTCTTTCTTTAATGCCTGGTGTGGCGTAGATTTTGTTGTCATCGGTAATAAAGAAAGCTTCTACATCTTCAGGTAACGACTCCAGATATTTCATACCTTCTTCGATCCCCATCAAGAACACCCCAGTGGACAAAGCATCCGCATCTGTTGCATTAGGGCTCATAATGGTCAAGCTTTTGAGACCGTTCTGAGAAGGGTAACCTGTGCGTGGATCAAGAATATGGTGATAACGAACATTGTCTTGCATAAAATAACGTTCGTAAACACCAGAAGCATCGATGACCTCATCCGCGATTTTAATCGTTCCTAGTTGTGTGCCGCGGCTTTGGTCAGGGTCTTGCAGACCAATATTCCAATCCGTTCCGTTTGGTTTCGTACCTAACGCAATAATACTGCTGCCGCCGAGGTTGATCATTGCACTGTTAAGGCCTTGCTCTTTTAAATAATCAGCGATACGGTCAGCAGCATACCCTTTGCCGATACCTCCAAGATCCAGTACCATATTTTCCTTCAGTAGCTTCACGGTCTTAGCAGCTTCGTCAATTTCAACGTCCCTGTAATTGGTTAGGCTCTTGGCTGCATCGATAGATGCTGGATCAGGGACTTTATCTCCGCCACTACCGATGTTCCAGAGGTCGATCAGCGGACCAATCGTGGGATCGAATAGCCCGTCCATTTCTTTTGCATATTGCACGGATTGTTTTACAACATCTAAGGTCTCGTCCGAAACGACAACCGCTTCTTTTCCTGCTGCTTGATTGACTGCGTAAACCTCGCCGCCTTCTTTTGTACGGCTAAGCTCCATATCCATTCGCTCCAGCATTTGCTGGATATCATCCATATTTTTTTGGGCTACATTTTCTCCGAACACTTTGATATTCACGACCGTGTCATAGATATAAAAGGTCTGTGAGAGTGACTTGGCTTCGCCTTTTCCTGAAGCTGTTGCGCCACCCGGTGTTTCCGTCGCTTTGTCATCCTTATTTTTAGTAATTAGCCAAGCGCCGACAGCTATGACGACGATGACGATAACAACGAGGATCAACGTCGTTTTTTTGTTCTTGAACATATTCCACCATCCATAAAGTTAGTTTCTAAAACACATTATTACTATCATACCCTAGATCAGAAGTTGATGGAAATTAATTTCATGGCGTATTTACGTACAACTCCGTCTGCACGAAAAAAAAGCCCCGCAATCTGATTCGGAGCAACGCTGTGGATATAGAGGTAGCTATTAAGCTAATCTAGCATGTATTCACGGTATTTGTTTTTACGAGGATTCATTACGAAAAGGATTCCTTTGGCATAACCGCTAACGGCTTTAAAATTTCGTTTGAGAGTTTCTTTACCTGTAAGACAGGTTAACGTCCAGATCAATGCGGCATAATTCATAGGGGGTGCTTTACGTAAGTTGAGCAGATAATAATGATTGATGGCAGTAGCTCTTGCAACAACGCCCGCCTTATCCCGAGAACCCGGCGACTCATGATGAATGATTTTCATAGCCGGGTTAATGACAAGCTTGCCATAACGGCTAGCCAAATGGGACAAGTAAATATCCTCGGCAATGGAGTAACTTGTCATCCAGGGATAGGGTTTCATATCTTGTAATGCTGAGCGCCGGAATGACATATTACAGCCGTGAAAAAAATCGGTCTCAAAAACCTGCTCCTTCTCTCCCCAGAGGAATAGGGAGCCTGCAAACATGCTTGGGGATAATCTGCCCGGGGATCCGGACATTTGTCCGGTCAGCATGCCAAACAGCCGGCCCGGTTTGCTGCTGCGCATGCCTTTTGCCACACCGCCTACACCGACAATTGAATCGTCCGCTGCATAAGTATCAAGTAATCGTCGAATATATAAGGAATCATCTAATTCTGCATCATCGTCTAAATGAAGCACAATTTCAGCATTTACTAGTCCAAGTGACTCATAACGGGAAAGCCAGAGCCCCGGATTAGTCTTACGATGATATCGAAACTCAGCCTGTGGCAATTCGTTCAGTATGTTACGATAATAGGTTAATCTTTCTTCAGGAATCTCACCGTCATCCACAATCCAGAGCTCGATGGAGACATTGTTTAGCTGTGTCTGCTTGCTTATAGACTCTATGCACACTGTAAGGTCGTTTATACGGTTACGGGTAGGTATCACTATAGATACATCATGCATATGGGGATCTCCCTTCGGAATTTCTGGTGTAACTTCATTTTATCTGCCCTGAAGGGGAGCGTATATACCACTTTCGTTTACTTTTTGCTTTAGCATTCACATCTATAAATGTTATTTTAATAAAAGTTAAGTTTGTAATTTTGAGTTTTTAACTATATAATAGTAAGCGACGTATATTTAGTTATTACTCTTATATGACAGCTACAAATTATCAATAATATTAGGAGGTTTTTTCGTGAGAATAGATATCTGGTCCGATTATGCATGTCCTTTTTGTTATATTGGCAAAAGACGTTTGGAGAATGCGCTAAGCCAATTCCCGAACCGTGATCAAGTAGAGGTAGTATTCCGTAGCTTTCAACTGGATCCACATGCAGAGGTAAGTACAGACAAGAGTATTCATGAGCTGCTGGCTGCCAAATACGGGATGACCGTCGAAAAAGCAAAAGCAATGAACGCACAACTAGCGGAGCAAGCTAAAGATGTGGGCTTGGAATTTAATTTTGATACAGTGAAGCATACCAACACTTTTGACAGTCACCGACTGAGTCATTTTGCAAGCACAAAGGGAAAAGGTGCAGAAATGTCCGAACGTCTGCTGCGCGCCTACTTTACGGATTCATTAAATCTTGGAGATCGCAGTGTACTGGCTTCACTCGCTGCTGAAGTAGGTCTGGATCAAGCAGAAGCTGCGGCAATGCTGGAAACGGATGCTTTTGCGAATGAGGTTAATGGCGATATTGAAGAAGGAAGCCGTCTTAATATTACCGGTGTACCTTTCTTTGTATTCAACAATAAATATGCTTTATCTGGTGCACAACCAGGTCCTGTATTTACAGAGGTACTGGATACTGTGTGGGCGGAGGAACAAGCAGGACCAACGTTGCAAGTGGTTGGTAAGGGGAATTCTGAAGTATCTACCGATGATGGCTGCGCAGATGGATCTTGCAATATTTAAAGTTTGGATTCGAGTAAAACAAAAGAGCTGAGGGAGCCCTCAGCTCTTTTTGTTTTGATAAAACTGTTCTTTTGTTGCTTCCCACACTCAAAAACAAGCGCTCCCGATATCCGGAAGCGCTTGTCGCTGATTGTGGTTTTATCTGAAAGATGTAACAAAGCTTGAGAATAGTGTGCGTACATCGTATTGATATTGGTTGATTGGCTCAATAGGCCGTTCAATACCAAGTAGAGTATATACCGCAATTCTCGCTGCTCTCACGGAGTATTCTTCAGTGAATACAACGTCATCTGGAATTTCACAGAATTGTCCAATAAAGGCCAGGTTCGTGGAACCCTCAGGGACAACTTTTGGTCGGTCACTATTGAGTCTAGGCATAAACTGAGAAGTGATATAAGGCATCATGCAAGGAATACAGTTGGCGGTAGCCATGATCTCGTCCTTATGTTCTTCAAAGTGAAGATGACCGATCAATTCTTGCATAATTTCTTCGCCGGTACAATCACACATTCTCTTTTTCACGAAATCCCCAACTTTGTCTGGATACAGTCCGTAACCCCAGAACACTTTAACATGCTCAGGCTGATTGCGGAAATGCGGTTGGTAAGCTAGTACAACGGACATAAACCAGCTCGAATCCTTAAATGTGACCAAAGCGCCTGTGCCGGCACGGTTACGTGTGAAATTTTCCATTAGATCGAAGAATTTGGAGTCATGGAAAGTTACAGTAAAGGACTCCCATTTCGAACCGTCTACATGATCATCGAACGAAGAAGGATTGCCAAGACTTGGTTTCTTGGAAGCGATGTTTTCCCATAATTTCCACGAGCTTCCCTTGCCGTTAAGGCGTGGAGCAGAAGTCATAGAGCCAAGGCTGGAGCCTTCGGTCATAGAACCGTTTGTGATAATTACGAGATCATCTTCTTTTACATCAATCACATCTTTGACACCTTCGCGCACTACATTCATTTGGGTTACGGTAATTCCGTCACCTTTTTTGAACTGCAGATCAGTAACTGTACATTTCAGTGTGAAATCGACACCGAATGGTTCAAGATATTTGTGCAAAGGCAGAATGATGGAATCATATTGGTTATAAGGAGTGCGAGTTACACCTTCCAGTGTTTGAATTCTTGGGAATTCATGGAAGAAACGAAGCATATATCTTTTAAACTCTACAGCGCTGTGCCAAGGTTGGAATGCAAAAGTAGTAGCCCACATATACCAGAAGTTTGTTGTGAAAAAGTGAGGGGCGAACCAGTCGTTGATACGCGCTTTACCCATTTTATCTTCTGGTGTAATAATCAGCTTGCCCATAGCGAGACGATCAGCCATATCAAAACCCATGGACAATACATCTTCTACTTTGCCGTCTTTGTTTACAAGTCTGGCGTTTGAGTGTGTTGGATTTGCGGTATCAAAAGCAATAATTTCATCCCGCACAGACAACCCCGGACGGTCGACAGAAGGAATCGTTGTTAATAGCTCCCAGAGATTCTCATAAGCTTCATCGTTGAGCATACGACCGCCGCGGACAACGTAACCATGTTCAGCGTCACCTGCGCCGTCATTGCTACCACCAAGAATCTTCATCTCTTCAATAATGTGAATGTTTTGTCCCGGAAAATCACAGTCTCTGACCAGGTAAGCAGCGCCCGCTAAGGATGCAATTCCGCCACCGACAAAATAAACCTGTCTATTACCGTACTCTTTTTTCACAATGGTCGCCTCCAAGTAGTTGTTTAAATAATCACACTCTTAATGTAAACCAACTCCTATTTTGAAGGTATAATCAAACTCTTTAGAGTGTCTGGATTTTTGTCATTATGGGTGATCTGTCTAGTTTTTAGACAAAAAAAACCGCTGCAACCAAAGGTTACAACGGATGGTTCTCATATTTGTGTAAAGCTTTCAGAAAATTTCCTTCAATTAGATCACTTAGCTTCTCAATCATATGGTGCGGCTGTTCCTTCATGCCTTCTCTCATCCACTGAATGATTAGGCCTGTGAAGGCTAGCGTATAAAAATTGGCTATAAAGTGCTTGTCTTCTTCGCAAACCTCCATCCCGGAGGACAGCTCGTTTATAACCCCCATGATGAGATCGTTTGTCACCTCGTACAGATATGCATCCAGATGATTTCTGCCTAATGAATTTAGCGTGTTACAGCAAAAGGATTTATTCCGCTCAATGTAGCAGAAGATTTTATAAAACCCGTCCGTCCAAGTGCTGTAGCTGCGATACTGGGCGAGGCTTTCGACAGCCTCAGTCTTATAAATCCAACCTAGCAAATCAAATATATCCTGGAAATGATAATAGAACGTTTGTCTGTTTAGTCCGCAATGGTCCACTAGTTGTTTAACAGTAATTTTATTGAGCGGTGTATGCTCCATTAGCTCTTTTAAAGAATGCGACAATGCATTTTTGGTTAGAAAAGAATTGGACAACAGCGTTCACCTCTTCCATTCAAGACTTCGATGCTCGCTTATACAGCAGACGAATACCTTCGGCTAATAAACCCAGTGCAAATCCGGCGCATGAAAATAAGGAAAACGCGAGGAAGCCTGCGAGATCCTCCCAACCGGACATCTCTTGGTAGGTGTAGCCCAGCATAAATGCCGCACCTATGATTATTCCCGCCGTGCTAAATACCCAGAGCAGACGCGCTCCGAGCCAGCCTAATGTGTTGACGATCCCAGCCACTACAACGGAAAAAAGAGCAAAGCGCAGTAAGAGTGTGGCATCCATTTCCTGGGCCAGCATCACGAATCGGTGTAGAGGGAAGAGAAGCCATAGAAGAATGGCATAAACGGTCATCCAGAGAAACCAACTTTTACTTTTGGCAGCAGGCAGGAATTTCATTTCATGCACACCTCTTTTCCCATAGTACGAACGTTAAAAAGTAGGGATTATACCGTGAAGGATTCCAGTTCTTCCGCACTTTGCAGCAGGTGGCTTAGCAGGTTTGGAATGTCCTCCATTTGCTCTTCTGTGAGTTGTCTTTTGAATTGCAGCTCGATGCAGTTATTGTAAGTTTCACTTTCCTGGCCATATATGAAGCTTAAAGATTGCACAGGCTGGAAATCAGGTCCCCAGATCGCTTTTAGAATACTGTCTATCGCCTGACATTCGCTAGGAATATCTTCGACTTCCATATAAAAACGAAGTGAAAGATTACAGCCGGGATCCGTATTAGGAACCTCCAAGATTTCATCGCTGAGATCTTTCGTGGACGAAGTGAGCAGGATTTCGGCGGTTACTTTCCTGCCTGCAGTTAATTGGAAGGAGAGACTGAACTCTCTGGACATCAGCGCCATATTCAGAAGGTCGGAGCGATCCGTAACCACCAATATTCCGTCTAAATTATCGTAGTCATAAATCTGGTTCTCAAAGGCGATCTTAATATTATCGAAAACTGTAGGGTGGAACAATAAGAGCACCTTCTTTGTTTATTTATATTGTAACATGATGTGATAGGAAGTTAAAAAAAGACGCCCAGGACCAAATGGACCGGGCATCTTGTGTAGAAGTTACGGCTTCCCATAAGAGGGAATACTCCTCGGTTGTGGGTATACGTTCACTTCTTAGTTTGTAGGCGCAGGCGCAGTATATTTCAGGAACGTCTTCGGAATCGGGCTCTCAAAGGTCATCAGTTCTCCAGTGGTTGGATGAATAAAAGAGAGCACTCGAGCATGTAGGCCAAGTCTTCCTACCGTTTTGGTCTCTGCACCATATTTCTTGTCACCTGCGATAGGGTGGCCGATATCTGCCATGTGCACCCGAATCTGATTTTTTCGTCCGGTTTCGAGCTTAACCTCTAGCAAGGAAAAATGGCGGTTAGCCTGAATGAGTTTATAATGTGTAATTGCATGTAGTCCATCACCTTCATGAGGACTGGAATACATTTTAAGGGTTGAGGTTTCTTTGAGCCACGAGCTTATCTTGCCTTCAGGTCTTTTAACCGCGCCTTCCACGAGCGCTACGTAAGAACGTTCCTTCACGGTATCTTTCCAAGTAGTTTGTAGCGCTTGCTGAATCCGTTCGCTTTTGGCAAACATCATTACGCCTGATGTATCTCTGTCCAAACGATGTACGAC
This sequence comes from Paenibacillus sp. FSL H7-0735, assembly GCF_038008505.1. Classification (NCBI taxonomy): domain Bacteria; kingdom Bacillati; phylum Bacillota; class Bacilli; order Caryophanales; family Paenibacillaceae; genus Paenibacillus; species Paenibacillus sp. FSL H7-0735. The sequence goes on from NZ_JBBOZH010000001.1 coordinate 1,617,505, forward strand.
AAAAATCCGATTTTGTGGATTGCTAACACGGACATGCTCCATGAGCTGGCGGTAAGCCGTCAATTCATTTTCTTCCGCAGTGGCGATAGATAGCAGTCCAGCATCCTTTTGAACAATAATCAGGTCTTCATCCTCATGAACGATTTTAAGTCCGATCATCTCTGCTGTTTGTACAGGCTTCTCTTGATCAATAGTGACGTTTTGACCCGGATGCAGTTGGAAATTATGCTGTGTAACTACCTTATTATTCACCGACACTTGTCCACGCGATAGGATGGATTTAATCGCATTTCGTCCGCGACCCGTGACGTGGGTGAGTAAGAAGGGCAATAGTTCAGAAGGTTCGTTTACAGTAAATGTTTTGGGTGCTGCGGGTGCTTTAGTTTTATGATTAAGCTTGCCAGTAGGCTTGCTGTGAGAACGAGTACCTCTTTTGGCTGTTTCCTTAGGATTTCTTCTTGAGTTCATGGATGCATTCTCCGTCCTTTAATATTGTACTCCTCAATATACCATGGGCTGTTAAGAAATACTATGGAGAGGCAGGCGTACTGGTTTGTTTTGTAAATGCTCATAGATAGAACAGCTGGGCTAATCCAAGAAGCAGGAATAAACCGAGATATACCCAGCCTAACCTGCGGGCATATTTCTTTTCCCGGGGCATGGCGCTTACAGCATAGATCTTGGTATCCACAGTAAGCAGGAATAGTCCGGAGAGCAGGAGCACGAGAGTTAAATAAGTTAGTTGATGATAGATCATTTGAACACATCCCCATATCTAGTCTTCTTTAAGACCGACTCTTTCAATATTCGTCTTCACATTAAGTTCTATAGAGAGATCAGAATACTGTTGCTCCCAGTCATGTTTGTCACGAACATTAGCTTTCCAGTAGGAAGGAGCATATGCACGAACATATTCACCCATACCAAAGATATCCGAGTGAGCCTGTTGCGTCTGTTTAATCAGATGGTCGAAGATGGTGAGGACTCCTTTTTGAAAGTTGGCCTCAAGTTTTTTTAAATCCTGGCTGGAATCAATACGAATATTATTACCTAGGTGCTCATCTAGCGCTGCTTCTAAAAAAATATTTATAGTGATATGGGGTTTGCCGTCTTTGATTTTAACTTTAGACCTTGTAAATCGGTCGTTAACTTTAAGAGTCAGTGGGCCAAAGTCCTCTGAATTGAACATGACGGAATAGCCCCCAGGATCAAGACCTTTCATGGACATATATGCGCCAATCTCAATGGGAGTAGTCGAACCGACCATAACGCCTCCGCTAAAGTAAGCAAGACCTTTTATCAACATATTGTCTTTTTGATGTAAAGACACATAAGGCAGATAACCGCTCTCTCCCCATTTAGATTCAGCTGACCAGAATACGCCTATATAGTTAGCTGGGAACTTTCCGGATCTCACGGCTTTTTCCATGGTGGATAGGATATAGAGGGTTGGAACTCGCTGAAGTGGTGGATTAATATTCATAAATTTAGAAGCCTCGCCTTCGGACACTAATAACCAGGTACGGCGACGGACTTCAGGGTTGCGGCGTAAATAATCATTTAAATCCGACAGGTTTTTGCGTGCAAAATCCTCGCTGATGATAATCACCCGAAGATGGATGAGGTAACGTGGGTCAGAGATCTGTTGTTGCAAATTGTTTAAGGCATCATCTAGTGAGTAACCGTAAACTTGTACAACCCAAACCGGATTTTGATTCCCCCCGCTACCTTCTCCCCCGCTGCTAGGACCTAACGGAACTCTCCCTGGAACTGCAATTTGGGCGGTCACACGGATTTTGGGCAAATTAATATTTGCGCTTTTTAGATGTGTCGTTTGATCATCTTCGGTTTTACTATTTGCCGGCACTGAATCTATAGACAATCCCAGCACTAATGCACGATCTTCAATTTCGAGCTGGTCCCAGCAGCCCGTAAGGAATACAAATACCAGAGAGAGAAGGAGGAGAAGACTAATACGCTTGTTAATTACTTTATTCATTCGATAGCCCTCCTTTTTGCCGAATCAGAGCTATTAACCATAAAAGAAGAGGGTAGAGAGTCAAAAAAATTAACCCGATAATCGCTGTGACGGAAGAAAAGGTATAAACCTGATAAATATTTCTTGGCAAAAGTGAAAAGACGAAGATAAGTGGAAGTGAGAAGCTTGATACAAGGCGGTGATCTTTGTACCGAAATACTTGCTGAAGTGAATATGCTGCTAAGTAGTAGTTCGTAAAAATGGTAGTAAATATAGATATTACCCAAACAGTAATAAACAGCGCATCGAATCGTTCTAGTAGTCCTGCACCAATAGAAATGGAGCGGGCGGTTTCTAAGGTTGGATAAGCGAGTAATTTGGTTTCTTGCGCTCCGAACATTCCTAAAGTGGCCGCAACAATCATTACATAGATGAAGCCAATAATAAAAAGGGCAGCAGCTCCTGCTTTAAGCACTTGCTGAGGTTTTTTCATTAAAGGAACCAGCAGTGTGATGACAAATGTGCCCTGATAAAGGGCAGCTGAAGTGACAGTCCCTTTGGAAAAGCTTGAAAAGGTGATGTAATTTCCAGTGAGTGGAAGTAAGTTTAAAGCATCTACATTTTTCATGGCTACTAATATAATGCTGAGAACGGTTAACAAGATGAAAGGCAAATAAAAAATATGTACATAGGTGAATTTCACAATGTTTCTGCGGATAGATAAAGCAGCCAAAATAAGCATTAATAGAATGACCGCTTCGATAGGTGTTTTTTTAAACACGACCGCAACACATACCTCTCCGAATTGACGCATGGTAATCCCGGCAGAGAAAGCAAAAAACAAAGAGATAAGTACATTGAAAATATCCGCGATGCTTCTCCCGACTAACCGGCGGCTGAATACAAACAGAGTTTCATTGGGGAATTTCCGACATACAGCGGCTGTAAACCAGCAGCCTAGAAATGCAACAGGGATGCCTGAAGCCGAAACCAGCGGCGCCCCACTGTCTCCGGCTTCAGCCATATAACGGGGAATACTCAAGATACCTATTCCAATAATCGTACTAACGACTACTGCGACGACTTGGATCGTTGTTATGGGGCGGTTGTTGTTCATCGAGTTCACCCTTCTCCTTAAAAATCTGATCTGAATACGTCGTTGGTAACTCATGAGCGAGACGAGTAGGGTCTTGAGTGTTCAAGAAGCTTGGACGTCTTCTCATCCACCATAAGGGGACACGAATCAGACTGTCCTTCAGATCTCTCCATTTCGTGGGCACATATGGTGTCATGTAAGGAACGCCAAAGGATTCCAAGAATAATAAGTGATTCACGATAACGATGGTACCTAACATGACTCCGTAAAGACCAAAACAACCGGCTAGAATAATCAGTGGAAATCTTAGCATTCTGGATGAGATAGCGGCATTATAGGCAGGGGTGGCAAAAGAACCGATAGTGGTTATAGCGACAATAACAACGGTTGTCGGACTTGCTAGACCTGCTGAAACAGCAGCCTGACCAATAACAAGAACACCTACAATAGAAAGGGCGCCCCCAATCATTTGTGGTAGACGAATAGTTGCTTCGCGGAGCACCTCCATGAAGACCTCCATAATCAGAACTTCCAAGACCGCTGGAAAAGGAACGCCTGCTCTACCCCCTGAAATCGCTACGGCAAATTCGGTAGGCATAAGCTCCGGGTTGAAGGAGATAACGGATACATATAGAGCAGGGAAAAAAAGAGAGAACAACAGGGCAATTAGTCGAATCCCCCGGATTAGGCTGCCTACAATAAAACGTTCCGAATAGTCGTCTATGGTCTGAAAAAATTGATTGAACAATGCAGGAACGATGAGCGAGAATGGGGAGCCATCTACCAGAATGATGACTCTTCCTTCCAATAAGGCTGCCGCTGATTTATCCGGACGTTCTGTTGGTTGAACCTGAGGAAAAGGAGATAATGGGTTATCCTCAATGAATTGCTCGATGTACCCTGCATCAAGGATGCTATCTGTGTTTATCATGGATAATCTCTTCATCACTTTTTCAACCAATTCAGGATCTACTATCCCTTCTATATAGCACACAGCAACCTGTGAGCGTGTCCGCACACCAAGCGGAGCAGTAATAACCCGGAAATCTGGCGTTTGCAGCCGATAACGGAGTAAGGAAAGGTTTGCCTCCAAGTTTTCTATAAAACCTTCGCGTGAGCCACGAATTACCTGCTCGGTCTGTGGCTGTTCAATGCTGCGATGTTCGATTTTACGCAAATTGAAGTGAAGTGCTTGATCCATACCATCTATAAGGAGTACAACGCTCCCTTCTAATAGAGCGAGTGGCAGAGAATTTAAGTCCTTCGTTCGGTTCCCAGCCGCTATTTGTATGGTCGTATTCCAGATGAAATCAGGCAGATCCTTGCGCTCTTCAGGAATTGTCGAGAGATCAGCGGGAGGGCTCATTAACGGTTTAAGCACATGCTCATGAATTTGATTTTGGTCCACCAAAGATGAAAAAAAGATAATTACCGCATCATATAAACCGTATACCCGAAAATTACGCACAACGAGATCTGCATCTTCTCCAAAAATTTGGCTAATGGCTTTAATATTATTTTTTAGGTCGGGATCTAGTGGCTTTTCCGAACGCTGATCAGGAATGGTGGGATCTTCGTGCGTTTTTTTTTGCTTAAAAGAACTATAGTTTTGCTTCCAGTTTTGCACGGCTATTCCCCTTTCCTAAAGAATGATGATTTTTAAAGCTTGGCTCAAAAGCGCTCCTTTTATGTAATTTTTCCAAAAGGAGAAACGAAAGAAGGACTTCTAGAGTGTTGCTCATTACACCATTGACCGCTAAACTAAAGATAGAAACGCCTAAGGAGTCATGATAGATATGATGATGCAAGCACCTACTATTGAACAGGCGCAGGCTGAGCTGCAAAAATATTACGGTTATCCAGACTTTCGGGATGGCCAGAAAAAGATTGTTCAGAACTTGCTGGAAGGACGCGACACATTGGGAATCCTCCCTACGGGTGGCGGGAAATCAATCTGTTATCAGGTTCCTGCACTGCTCCTGCCAGGGCTGACACTGGTGATATCACCACTGATCTCGCTGATGAAAGACCAGGTGGATGCGTTAACTACCGCGGGTATTCCGGCAGCCTTTATTAATAGCACGTTAAGCGGAAAAGAAGTGAATGAGCGGATTCGGGCTGCCCGGCGGGGTGATTTGAAGCTGCTCTATGTTGCGCCCGAAAGGCTTGAGCTGGACTGGTTCCGTCTGGAAATGGCTGAGCTGTCAATTTCCTGCGTGGCTGTTGATGAAGCGCACTGTGTATCCCAGTGGGGGCATGATTTTCGGACAAGTTATCTGTCTGTGTCTCCATTTGTAGATGAGCTGCCTGACCGGCCGATCTTGGCTGCATTTACTGCCACGGCGACGCCGGAGGTTATGGAGGATATGGTCCGGCTGCTGCGTTTGCGCGAGCCGGGTATTTTCATGACGGGACTAGGAAGAGACAATCTGGCAATGTCCGTGCTGCGGGGAGAGAACAAGCGGGAGTTCGTTATGGATTATGCGGCTACGCATTCCCACCAGCCGGGGATTGTATATGCGGCAACCCGCAAAGAAGTAGATGATCTGTATCAGAGGCTGCAGGCCTCTGGCATAGCAGCAGGTCGCTATCATGCGGGTATGAATGATCAGGAGCGGGCAGATAGCCAGGAAGGGTTCCTCTATGACGATATCCGGGTTATGGTGGCTACGAATGCCTTTGGGATGGGGATTGATAAATCCAATGTCCGATACGTAATTCACTACAATATGCCCAAAAATATGGAAGCTTATGTTCAGGAAGCGGGTCGTGCTGGACGTGACGGGGAGCCGAGTGAATGTATTTTGCTGTTTAGTGCGCAGGATATTATGACGCAAAAGTTCCTGATCGAGCAGAATCCACAGGATACTGACCGTAAAGCTAACGAATATCGCAAGCTTCAGCAAATGATTGATTATTGCTATACTACTCGCTGCTTGCGCAGTGCCCAGCTGGATTATTTCGGGGAAGAACATGGGGACAAGCCATGTGGTATCTGCAGCTCATGTACGGATGAACGAGAGCTAGTGGATATGACCGTCGATGCGCAAAAGATCTTCTCCTGCATTCACCGCATGCGGGAGCGTTATGGTGTAGCGTTGGTAGCATCTGTGCTGAAAGGCTCTCGCAATCAAAAGGTGATGCAGTACGGCTTCGATAAGCTGCCCACACATGGGGCGATGTCGAGCCGGACGGAGAAGGAAATCTCAGAGAGTATCAATGTGCTTATCTCAGAAGGGTATCTTGCCTTGTCGGAAGGCCAGTACCCTGTAGTACGGCTCCAGCCTCTGGCTGCCGAGGTCCTGCGCGGACAGCGTGAGGTGATGCAGCGTGTGGCGCGGCCTTCGCGGGCAGGCACAACATCCGGTACGAGAGTTCGTAGTCGGGGACATGACCTGTCGCCATCAGCCGTCAATGAGACTGTCTTTGAGCAGCTGCGTCTTATCCGGCGTGAATTGGCAGGACGCGAGCATGTGCCATCGTACATTATTTTTAATGATGCCACGCTGCGTGAGATGAGTGTGGTTTGCCCGCAGACCGAAGCGGAAATGCTGAGGGTAAAGGGTGTTGGGGAAGTGAAATACCGGAAGTACGGTAAGGCATTCTTAGAGTTTTTTCAAAATGAAATGTAGAAAAGGTCGTGTAACATGAAAATCGTCCTGACCACGTTAAACGCCAAATATATTCATACCTCACTCGCAATCCGCTTGCTAAAAGCGTACAGTGAGCATGAATTTAAGGATATTCATTTGGCAGAGTACACCATCAAAGATCCCGTGATGAATATCGTGTCCGACTTGTTTCAGAAACGGCCAGATGTGATTGGCTTCTCCTGTTATATCTGGAACATCGAAGAGACGCTGAAGCTGATTGGTATTCTTAAGCAAGTGATGCCTGAAGTTACGATTGTTCTCGGAGGACCGGAAGTTTCGTATGAGCCGCTTCATTGGATGAAAAGAGAAGCTGGCATTGATTTTATAGTCAATGGAGATGGGGAAGAGACGTTCCACCATTTGCTGCAGGAGCTAAGGGATGATCGTAAGTTTCACTTTGTGTATGGAGCCGCTTATCGCAAGGGAGAAGAGATCATCGTCAATCCTCCACGTCCCAAAAGCGATCTGAATACGCTGCCTACGCCGCATCGTTTTCCTGAGGATATTCCAGATTTGAGTAAACGTATTGTTTATTTTGAGACGAGCCGCGGGTGTCCATTTAACTGCCAGTTCTGTTTATCCAGTATTGAAGTAGGTGTACGTTATTATGATATTGAACGAGTGAAATCTGATCTGCTTTATTTAATACAGAATGGCGCCAAAATCATTAAATTTCTGGACCGTACCTTCAATATCAACCGCAACTATGCGATGGAAATGTTTCAATTCCTGATCGATAATCATCAAGGCTGCGTGTTTCAGTTCGAAATTACCGCAGATATCATGCGGCCGGAAGTTCTGGATTTCCTATCTAAGAATGCACCTCCGGGTATTTTTAGATTTGAAATTGGGGTGCAATCTACCAACGATGAGACAAATGAGCTTGTTAAACGCCGCCAGAATTTCAAAAAGCTGTCCCGTACCGTAATGAAGATTAAGGCAAGCGGCAATATCGATCAGCATCTGGATTTGATTGCCGGACTACCTATGGAGGATTACAGTACCTTCCGTAAAACGTTTAATGATGTATTCGTTATGGAGCCGGAAGAGCTACAGCTAGGATTCCTCAAAATGCTGCGGGGAACGGGGCTGCGGGCGCAGGCGGCTAAATATGATTACACGTATATGGAACACGCACCTTATGAAATCCTTAGCAGTCATATGATGCCTTTCTCAGACATTATCCGTTTGAAGCGGCTTGAGGATGTGCTGGAGAAATACTGGAACAGCCACCGGATGGACCATACGGCCAAGTACTTGATCCGTCATGTATTTGATTCGCCATTCGATTTCTTTCAGGAGTTCGGTGACTACTGGGAGGAGAGAGGCTGGCAAAAGATTGGCCATCAGCTGGAAGATCTCTTCACCCGCTTGCAGTCCTTCCTGATAGATCGCGGGACGCCATCTATGGATGTTATAACTGGCTTGATGAAGCTCGATTATTTCCTTGGACACAAGTACAAGCCGCGCAAAATCTGGTGGGATTTCGTGCTGGATAAATCGGATTGGTCGAGCTATTTGAAGGATATCGCGGCTAATCCGGGTCAAATTTCTGCCCAATTGGCTGAAGCAGGACTTAACGAAAGAGAACTGCAAAAGTATACTGTGCTGGAAGTGTTGCCATTCTCGCTGGAAGCGGTGTTGGATTCCATCAGCGGCATGCGTGCCGATGAGGGTCTGGAGGATGGTGAATCTGATATGGCTAATCTGGAGGCGTTGCCTTCGGCAGACTCGCCATTACAGGGAGCAGCAGATAGTAGTTTAGAAGAGACTGCCCAAGCAGCAAGCTCGGCTGTAGCAGTAGCGGAGCCCGCTTCCATTAGGGAAGGGCGCACGCTACTAATCGTAATGTATCAGCAGAACGAGAGCCAACGCGCTCAGTACTACACACTGCCTTTGTGATAGGCGGGTGGAAGGATAGACCGTTCCTTAATGGGACGGTCTATTTCTTTTGCCTTGTGCGCTAGCGCATCTGAGTCCGGAAGCGGCGTGGGAAGTGATGATGTTTAGCGTCATCTGGGTCCGAAAGTAGCGGGGAGAGTAATGATGTGTAGTTAGTGTCAACTGAGTCCGGAAGTGGCGGGAGAAAGTGATGTGTAGTTAGCGTTAGCTGAGTCTGAAAGTAGCGGAGAGTGTAATTAGTGTAATGACTCGGCGCAGGCGGACCCAGCGGACCTTATACGTGGAATTATCCTGTTTTTTGGATGCTAACGGACCGCATAGTCGCTATTGGCATGAAAAACACCCAATATGGACCTGTTTCGCATGAATAGCTGCACTGGAGTCCGAAACCCAACTCGAAAGGCTATAAATTAGCAAATAGCGTCATCTGGGTCCGGAAGTAGCGGGAGAAAGTGATGTGTAGTTAGCGTTAGCTGAGTCTGAAAGTAGCGGGAGAAAGTGATGTGTAGTTAGCGTTAGTTGAGTCTGAAAGTAGCGGAGAATGTAATTAGTGTAATGACTCGGCGCAGGCGGACCCAGCGGACCTTATACGTGGAATTATCCTGTTTTTTGGATGCTAACGGACCGCATAGTCGCTATTGGCATGAAAAACACCCAATATGGACCTGTTTCGCATGAATAGCTGCACTGGAGTCCGAAACCTAGCTCGAAAGGCTATAAATTAGCAAATAGCGTCAACTGAGTCCGGAAGCGGCGAGTAACCCGACGCAGGCGGACCCAGCGGACCTTATACGTGGAATTATCCTGTTTTTTTAGATGCTAACGGACCGCATAGTCGCTATTGGCATGAAAAACACCCAATATGGACCTGTTTCGCATGAATAGCTGCACTGGAGTCCGAAACCTAGCTCAAATGTCTGGAAATTAGCAAATAGCGTCCACTGAGTCCGAAAGTAGCTGGGGAGAGTAAAGATGTGTAGCTAGTGTCAAATGAGTCCGGAAGTGATGAGTAACCCGTCGTAGGCGGACCCAGGGGACCTTATACGTGGAAATATCCTGTTTTTTGGATGCTAACGGACCGCATAGTCGCTATTGACACGAAACACACCCGATATGAACCTGTTTCGCATGAATAGCTGCACTGGAGTCCGAAACCTAGCTCAAATGCCTGGAAATTAGCAAATAGCGTCCACTGAGTCCGAAAGTAGCTGGGGAGTAAAGATGTGTAGCTAGTGTCAAATGAGTCCGGAAGTGATGAGTAACCCGTCGTAGGCGGACCCAGGGGATCTTATACGTGGAAATATCCTGTTTTTTGGATGCTAACGGACCGCATAGTCGCTATTGACACGAAACACACCCGATATGAACCTGTTTCGCATGAATAGCTGCACTGGAGTCCGAAACCTAGCTCGAAAGGCTATAAATTAGCAAATAGCGTCATCTGAGTCCGGAAGTAGCGGGGAGAGTAATGATGTGTGGTTAGTGTCAACTGAGTCCGGAAGTAGCGGGGAGAGTAATGATGTGTGGTTAGTGTCAACTGAGTCCGGAAGTAGCGGGGAGAGTAATGATATGTAGTTAGTGTCAACTGAGTCCGCAAGCGGCGTGGGAAAGTAATGATGTGTAGCTAGTGTCAACCGAGTTTGTACGTGGAGGGGGAGAGCGATGAGCTGAAGACAGCGTCAACTGAGTCCGAAAGTGGTGGCGGAAGTTTATTTACTAAAGTTCAGATGCGCGGAGGAACTGGAGATTGTTAGATTGAGAAGTCTGCTGAGAAAAGCTACGCAAACCGCAAACCGCAAACCGCAAACCGCAAACCGCAAACCGCAAAGAAGCGATCTCCCAAATACCGGGAGCATCGCTTCTATGTTGCAACATTTGTTGTCTCATTTCTCGTCTCATAAATTCACTAACAACCGCGGTTTTTTCTTAACTTATCGTAGAAACCTCTGAAGGAAGGTGGCTCTCTAACCAGTTGAGTACATCGGCTGTGACTTGATCTCGATTTACTTCATTTAGCATTTCGTGTCTGCCTTCTGGATAGAGTCGGTACTCAACGTCTGATACTCCTCGTTTCTTATACAACTCCGCAAGACGGGGAATGCCTTGACCGTTCATCCCGACAGGGTCCTTATCCCCACCAAATATATAAATGGGCTTACCTGTACATAATGTGCTAAGTGATTCCTCAGTATGAATCTCTCTTAGGAGGTGGAAGAAACCACGGAAAAAGCGGGTTGTACAAATAGCTCCGCAGAATGGATCGGAAATGTACTTATCTACTTCCGCAGTATCGCTGCTCAGCCAGTCAAATGTTGTTCTGACCGGGGAAAAAGCACGGTTATAGCTGCCGAATACCAGACTGTTCAGCAATACACTGCGATGATGCTCCCCCTTTAGCTTAAGCTGTGCGCTAGCCAGAGATTCTCCAATACGCAGCATACTGCGTGGACCATTTGTCCCGCTGAGGATAAACCCTGAATAGATTTCGTTGCCTTCTTCGCACATGAGTTTTTGACCCAGAAAGGAACCCATACTGTGAGCGAATAAAATGATGGGCTTTCCTTCATGCTTGGAGAGTGCTGCGGCACCTACCTGCAGAAGATTGCGCCGCATCCAATAAAATCCGTCCTCCCCAACATCACCAAGCAGATTGACTTGACCAGCGGTTCTACCATGTCCCCGGTGGTCATTGGCATATACTGCATAACCAACCCCGGTTAAAGCTTCCGCAAAACGAGCGTAGCGGGCAGCAGTTTCACACATCCCGTGTGAAATTTGCACGATTCCTCTAACTGGCACATCGGACTCAGGTAACCATTCATAGACATGGATGGTTACACCTATGGGATCCGTTAGAGTAAAGCTGTTTTCCTTCATGGTCCATTCCTCCTAAAGGTTCTCGACTTATGGTAAATAAGAGCGAAGCACAGTAGAATGACCCTCGATAGTATAACGGCCTAGGTTGGAAGGAATCAGATAACATTCCCCTGCGGCATAAGGCTGGGAGCCGCCTTCCCAAGTCAGATGTCCGCTGCCTTCGCAGATAACCAGAATAGTGAAGCTGTCTTCTGAAGTGGTGAGATCCCATGAACCATTTACGATCCCTTTTTCGACAATAAAATAAGGTGAAGCGGCAAGCTGCAGCCACTCTCCAGCCACTGCATGATCGGTCTTCATCGAAGTAGCGCCGGCGCCTTCATAAGCTGTAACATTCAGAGAATCCTCGATATGAAGCTCGCGTGGTTTTCCATCTAGACCTGGACGGTCGTAGTCGTAAATACGGTATGTAGTGTCGGAATTCTGTTGAATTTCCGCTACAACGACACCAGCGCATAAAGCATGTACCGTTCCGGCAGGGATGTAGAAGGAATCGCCAGCGGAGACAGATACCTCTTGAAGGCTATCCATAACCGTGCCGTTTTCCAGTGCTTCACGTAATGTTTCACGGTCTACGCCTTCTTTAAGGCCGTAGATGATTTTTGCATCTGGCTTAGCGTCTAATACGTACCACATCTCTGTTTTGCCCAGTTCACCTTTAGGCAATCCTACATAATCATCCGTAGGGTGGACTTGAACGGAAAGGTTGTCGTTGCAATCCAACAATTTGATCAAGAGTGGAAATCTTCCGCCAGCTTCTGATATTCCCTTGCTTCCGAACCACTCATGACCAAATTGCTCACGAATTTGATCCAGACCTTGTCCAGCTAATTCTCCATTAACCACCGAAGATGTTCCATTCGCATGATCGGCAATCATCCAGCCTTCACCAATATGACCTTCTGGTAGATTCAGGCCGAATTTCTCCAGCGCGCGGCCACCCCAGACACGTTCTTTAAACTCCGGTTGAAATTTTAAAGGATATGGTTGTGTCATTCGTAATCTTCCTTCCCAATTACAAGATTGTTTGATTGTTTACAAAGCTTAAGATGGGGAACCTTTTTTCTTCTCGAGGGCAATTACATAAGGTGCGTCCGTGCGCTGCAGCTGACGGTATACAATGCTCTGCGCTACCTTAGGGGAAACAGTCGTTGCCCAAGCTTCAACAGCGGCGGCTTCGAGATCTCCGCCTGCATGGCCAGGATACAGTACAGCCGTAATAATTCCCCCCGGACGCAGCAGCTGGAGTGAAGCTTCCAGGGCTGCAATAGAGCTATCCGGCTCAGTAATGATATTCTTGTCGGCATCGCCTGAAGGCAGATAGCCAAGATTGAACATTACAGCACCAACGGTGCCTGGCCAGTTAGCCGGGACGGCTTCTGCCATTTCGGCATGGCTGCGTTCCAGTAAGGTAACGCCAGAGAGTGAAGAAGTTTCCTCCCGCGCAAGCCGGAGACGTTCTTCTGCCAGCTTCAGCGCCGCAGCTTGAATGTCAAAGCCGTAGACTTCGCCACGAGCTCCGGTTGTTTTGGCTAGAAAAAGCGTGTCAGCACCAGTACCTACAGTTGCATCAATCGCACGGTCACCTAAAGTCAGCCGCTCAGAGATTAATTTATGAGCAAAGCTTAGAACGGACATAAAGCCCATTAGCCCTTCCTCCAATACTTACCCTGCCAAGTATCACGAGCAACAAGCTCATCGTCAATGGCATTTAGCACTTCCCATTTCTTGAGACTCCACATCGGTCCAACTAAGAGATCCCGTGGGGCATCTCCAGTCAAGCGATGAACAATCATCTCAGGGGGCAGAATTTCAAGTGAATCAGCAATCAGCTTTACATACTCGTCCTGTTCCATGAATCGGAGCAATCCTGCTTCATACTGCTTCACCATTGGTGTTTTGCGCATGAGATGCAGAAGGTGAATCTTAATTCCCTGCACATCCATGCGAGCTACAGCAGATACCGTTTCAAGCATCATTTCGTGCGTCTCCTGTGGGAGACCGTGAATGATATGGGTACAGATTCGAATATTGTGACGGCGCAGCTTCTCCACAGCCTCCACATAACACTGCGTATCATGCGCCCGATTAATAAGCTCAGAAGTGGAGTCATGTATAGTCTGAAGACCCATCTCTACCCAAAGATACGTACGCTTGTTGAGCTCTGCTAAATATTCGACTACATCATCGGGCAGACAGTCAGGGCGGGTAGCAATAGACAATCCAACGACACCAGGCTGCTGCAAAATAACTTCGAAATATTCTCTCAGCTCTTCGACCGGAGCGTACGTATTAGTATAGGCTTGGAAGTAACCGATATATTTAGCATTTGGCCATTTCAGATGCTGTCTGTCACGGACGTTATTGAATTGTGTGACTAGGTCATCTCGGCGGCTTCCGGCAAAATCACCAGAACCTCTGGCACTGCAAAATGTGCAGCCTCCCTTAGCGATGGAGCCGTCACGATTGGGACAGGTAAAGCCTGCATCAAGCATAACTTTGAATACCTTGGTGTTCATGTGTTCACGCATTTCGTAATTCCAAGTATGAAAACGTTTATCTCCCCAAAGTTGCGGAGGAGAAGTGTATTGAAGATTAGACACGAGAAGCCCCTTTCTGAAAATATAATTATGGATAAGTTCCCTTATCCTTATATTTTTCTGAGACAGATGGCGTCCTTATCCCAGAGAACGCACAGCCGTTTCTTATAATCCAATACATTGTATCAAAAAACCGAGCTCGGCGTAACATTGACTCCCCATAACGGCATGAAAAATAGGCAGGAAATAAGGCGCTTTCGGCTTGAAAATGCTTACATAGTATGTTATATTCAGAGTGTGAAAAGCTGCTGTGGCATAAAGAAATTCATCCAGGAGTTCATAATTTCGTGTCGTCCGATCCATAATAATAACCGTGAGGTGATAGCAATGAATTCTCAAACGGTATATGCTGAGGGTAAAGATTCGATTGAAGTCCATTTAACGCCAGATGAAGCCCTTGCACTAACGGGCGTGGAATTTAACGGCAACCCTAAGATCAAGACAGATGCGCAGCGTAAAATTCGTAGCGCATTCGAAAAAAAGACATTTGCCACAAACACAAAGTAAATCCTGATCTGCCAGACAAGAACGAAATTTATTTCCAATATACAACAACGAAGGAATTCCTCTGAACAGCTCATTTAAGAGCTGAACCAGAGAATTCCTTTTTCTTTTTTACCGCAATCCCTTTACTTTTTGGGACAATTTCGGCACAATATTGCAAGTGACAGTTATCGTATAAGAGATAATCGGAGGAATACCTATGCGTTTACGCGGAAGAAAAGGAATACGTGAAAGTTTGGAAGAACAGACGGATTTAGTCATTCTAGATCCTCGGAGTTATAAAGGTGAGTGGTCCAAGCTGTTCGGTAACGATCATCCGATCCATGTGGAGTTCGGAATGGGCAAAGGACAGTTTATCAGCCAAATGAGCTTTAAATATCCTGATATTAACTTTATCGGAGTGGATATGTATGATGAGCTGATCCGCCGTGCTGGAGATAAGGCTAGAGCAGTATGGGAGCCGGCAGGACATGAAACACCGCCTAACCTGAAATTGGCACTTGCAAATATCGATTATGCTGAGGAAGTATTTGCTCCGGGAGAGCTTGAACGGATTTATCTTAATTTCAGCGATCCATGGCCTAAAAGCAAGCATGCCCGGCGTCGTTTGACACATCCGCGTTTTCTTGACAAATATCGCGGTTTGCTTAGCGATCTAGGTGAAATTCATCTGAAAACAGATTCCCGCAGTCTTTTTGAGTTCTCATTAAATGCCTTTGCGGACTTTGGCTTGCAGATGAAAAATATTTCTTTGGACCTACATGCAGATGGCATCATCAACGAGGATCATATCATGACAGAATATGAGACGAAATTTGTCGGACGTGGCGTGAATATCCATCGTTGCGAGGCAATTGTAGGCGCAGAAGCACTCAAACAGTATCAGGCTACCCGATTGGATAAATATCGGTTGTAGTTACAAAGCACTGCTCCATAAGGCATGCTTCAATAAAAAAGCGGCAAGTCTCCATGTGGTTTGGAGGCTGCCGCTTTTTTTATTAACTATTCCAATAATTCGATGATACTCTGAGCACATTGTAACGGGTGATAGCGAGCGATTTCTTCAAGGTGGAGTTTGCGCTTGTTTTGCACATCCTCATAGTTGTTCAAGAGGCGCTCCATCCACATTTCTACAACCTCTAAAGATTCGATGGGTTCTCCGAAGCCGGCTGCAGTAAAGTAGCGGCAATTCTCCTCCTCCTGACCGGGAAGAGGGTGATGGAAGAGCATCGGAATACCCTTTGCCAGCCCTTCACTGCAAGTCATTCCACCCGGTTTTGTAACCAGCAGATCGGAGACCTCCATTAGCTTGTGGATTTCACGCGTAAAGCCGATTAAGGAAATATTAGGATGATTATAATGCGGGTCTTCTTTCATTTCCTTTAGCAGCAGCTCATTTTTGCCGAGACAGAAAACAATTTGAATCTTGTCACGCCATTCCGCCAGACAAGCATTTACCACTTGGTCGTTCATGATTCCCCAGCCGCCGCCCATGACTAGAACGGTTGGCATCTCCCGCAGATTGAATTGCTCTCGAATCTCCTGCTTTCCGGGATGCTTCCAAAAATTAGGGTGTATTGGTATGCCTGTTACCTGAATTTTCGTGGCAGGAATATTTCGGCTGCGCAATTTGGATTTAACCTCAGGTGTTGAAACCAGATAAAGGTCTACCTCTGGGCTAATCCAGGTAGCATGCGCATCATAATCTGTTATAACGGTGACGAGCGGCACTTTTAAGGTAGGATCTAGTCTCTTTAGGCGGGATACTACAGCACCTGGAATAAAATGAGTGCAGACAATTACGTCAGGTTTCAGTTGTCTCACAATATTTTTGGCATGCGTATAAAATATACGATGCAAGGCAAGCGTGGTAAGACGATTAAATGATTTCTGGTGACGGTAGACATAACCCATTAATTTTGGCTGTGTCGTTACCGTCTTTCGGTAAGCAGACAGAATAATAGGTGCCATCTTGGGGTTTAGAAAATTCCCAAGTTCTAGCACCTTCGTTTGTAAATTAGGCGATAATTGGCGCAGACTGCTCGACAACGCATAAGCTGCTTGTGTATGTCCGGCGCCAAAACCTTCCGAGAGTATTAAGATTCTTTTTTTACGCAATGTTGATTCACCTATTCTCAAGGGTTTTCCCGGTTATTAACAATAAATGCTTCACATCCATAAGGCTATAGTACCAGCTGCTACGCAGGAACCGATCACTGCGCCAGCTATAACATCTGATGGATAATGCAATCCAAGATAAATACGAGAAAATCCGACAATACAAGCTAGCGGCAGCAGAATAACGGTCATAGCAGGAAACGCCAGCATATAAGGGACCGTAGAAGCAAAGATAGCTGTAGTATGACCAGATGGAAAAGAATGATCCTTTAATGGATTACGAAAAGTATTGGTTTCCGGTAACGCCAGATATGGACGCATTCGCGGGTACAGCTTTTTGGCGATAGCTACGGGTATATGGCTGACAGCTAGTGCTGTCAAGGCTTGTAAACCTGTAGTTCTCCAAGGCTCAGGAGCTAATACCCATATCAGTATATTGATAACAATCGTGCTTGTAGCTCCACCCAAATGAGTAAGGTAAAAGAGCCAAAAGTTCAAAAAACGATTATGCATTCGTCCGTTGATCCACTTAAAAAGATGCCGCTCCCAGAGATGTAGTTTCATGAATAAATGTCTCATATCTAATTCCCTCCGCTAGTCCGGTTACCGTTAACAGATGTTAATGCAGTAATCCGTTCTATAGCTTAGATCTGTCTTAATCATACTTTTTAAAGGTAGTTCATTTCAAGGAAAAGCTCAGGTTTACTCGAAATTTGCCAGTTTTGACTTAGAGCACTATTACGCTTTACAATGATTCAAGCAGACTAAACCTGTTTAAAAGGGTAAGAGATAAATAAGGATTCAAAAAAAGGAATCCATAGAATTCTTTTAAACAGCATATATAAAAATTGTGAAGTCTGCCGAGAATAAGAATACTCTTGGTCTATTGTTAAGGGATGCAACAAAAGGGTCAGAAAGAACGTCAAGCAAGCTAGAGAGAAAAAAAAGAACACCAAGAGTGAAAAAAGGGGGCATCAAAAGGTCATGACAGACGCACTGTTTGTTACGCTCCAAGTGATCTTGGCAGCAATCGCAGTCTATCAGTTTACGTTTTCATTATTCGGGCTGCACAGGAAAAAGAAAAAGACGCAGTATAAGCCGGAAAAATCTTTTGCCGTACTTGTTGCCGCACATAACGAGGAAGAAGTTGTCGGCGCATTAATGGAGAATCTGAAGCAGCTTAATTATCCATCAGAACTGTACGATGTATTTGTAATTTGTGACAATTGTACAGATGGTACAGCTCGCATCGTTAGAGAACACGGCATGAACGCTTGTGTCCGCACCAATGCAAATCTGAGAGGTAAAGGCTACGCAATAGAATGGATGCTTAAAGAGCTGTGGGCTATGCCGCGGCAATATGATGCTGTTGTCATGTTCGATGCCGATAACTTGGCGCATACTGAGTTCCTGATGGAGATGAATAATGATCTTTGTTCAGGTGCACGGGTAATCCAAGGTTATATCGATACCAAGAATCCAGAGGATTCCTGGATTACAGCTGCTTATGGTATTTCGTACTGGTATATTAACCGTTTGTGGCAACTTTCACGCCATAATTTAAATATGGCTAACTTCCTTGGCGGAACCGGAATGTGTTTTGAGACCACACTTCTTAAAGAAATGGGCTGGGGAGCTACAAGTTTGGTCGAGGACTTGGAGTTTACGATGCGTAGTGCAGCACATGGTGTATATCCTAAGTTCAATTATGATGCAAAGGTATTTGATGAGAAGCCGTTAACCTTCAAGGCCTCCTCAAGACAGCGTCTGCGTTGGATGCAGGGGCACTTCACTGTTGCTCGCCGTTATTTTTTTCCATTGCTTTGGCAAAGTATTAAAGAACGCAGCTTAACGAAGTTTGACCTCGCGCTTTATGGAGCGAATGTATATATTGTATTGCTCACTTTTTTAATGACGGCGGTAATGTGGGTGGATATGGCGTTCTTTAACGGACCGAATATCGCTAACATTTACGGCAGCTTGCCGATCTGGCTCAGCTTCCTAGCTATTGGCGCCAATCTGGTGACTTTTGGTATTGCGATGGCATTAGAGAAGGTTACGTTTAAGAAAGTGTATGCTTATCTTGTATTCTTCCCGATCTACTTGATCTCGTGGTATCCGATTACGTTCTATGCGTTCTTCACGCAGAACAATAAGCAATGGAGCCATACCAAGCATACTCGCGTAGTACGACTTGAAGAGGTACAAAGTAAGCAGGTATAAAGTTCACGAAATTTCTGCATAAAAGGATTGACACCCCAAATAGTGTGGTGTATAGTATTCAAGTACGCAAATCATAGGGATTGCAAGAAGAAGCACCTGCTTCTCACCTGACTGGCATATTCGCCGGCTGGTTTTGATCTCAATGCTTTATGAATGTTAATGTTCATGAACGTTGATCAAACACGGGGTGTCGGGTGTTACCGGCACCCCTTTTTTATGGAGTTACGTGAGAATAGTTGTTAAAAAGATCCGGAGGTGGAGAGTTATCAGTAAGGAACATATGATCAATGATGAAATTCGGGCCAAAGAGGTACGGTTGGTTGGTGCGGAAGGTGAGCAAATCGGAATTAAACCGATCCGCGAAGCGCTGCAAATGGCGATCGATCTTAATCTGGATCTAGTCAATGTAGCACCACAGGCTAAGCCGCCGGTATGCCGCATCATGGATTACGGCAAGTTCCGTTATGAAACGCAGAAGAAAGAGAAGGAAGCGCGTAAAAACCAGAAGGTCGTTGATATCAAGGAAGTCTGGTTCCGTGCTAACATTGAGGAACATGATTATCAAACTAAGTTCCGCAATGTGATCAAGTTCTTGGGTGAGGGCGATAAAGTGAAGTGCTCCGTACGTTTCCGCGGACGTGAGATTACACACGCGAATATCGGCCAAAAAATCCTCGAACGAGTGAAGAACGAAGTGGCTGATATATCTGTTGTTGAGCGCCAGCCAAAGCTGGAAGGCCGCAGCATGATTATGATTTTGGCTCCTAAAGCTCAATAAATCTGGAGTCACTTGCTTATCTGCAATTTGGCGCCGCATAATATTCAAGGAGGAAACACCATGCCTAAGATGAAAACACACAGCAGCCTGAAAGGCCGCTTCAAAATTACCGGAACTGGTAAAGTAACACGTTACAAAGCTCACAAAAACCACTTGCTGTCCCACAAATCTAAACGCGCTAAGCGCGTTCTGAACGGAAATCCAGTAATGGCCCCTGGGGATGTAAGACGTTTGAAACAAGGATTGGCTAACTTGAAATAGTTTATTACACATTTTTGGGAGGTTTATTAATATGGCAAGAGTTAAGGGCGGATTTGTAGTTCGTCGTAAACATAAAAAAGTGTTGAAATTGGCAAAAGGTTATTTCGGTTCTAAACACCGTATTTTTAAAACAGCTAAAGAACAAGTAATGAAATCGATGGTTTACGCTTACCGCGACCGTCGTCAAACTAAACGTAACTTCCGCAGACTGTGGATCGTTCGTATTAATGCAGCAGCTCGTTTGAACGGTCTTTCTTACAGCAAGCTTGTATACGGCCTGAAATTGGCTGGTGTAGAAGTTAACCGTAAGATGCTGGCTGATCTGGCTGTGAATGATCTTAACGCATTCAACTCCTTGGCTGGTATTGCTAAAGAGAAAATCAACGCGTAAGTGTTGTAATATAACCGAAAAGCACCGCCTGCGGGTTGCCCATGCAGCGGTGCTTTTTTGTGCGGTAAGATAGGTAGGAAGCAGCATTGGGTTTCCCTACATAAAAGAAAAAGCTCTGCGGATGCAGAACTATTCCCAATACTTTATGGTATTTAATTGAGCAGCGAGCTTTTTGCTGATGTTGCGGCGTACTTTTCGCAGCTCGGAACGTTCATTAGCGGATTCATTGATCAGCTTCTCTTCGTCTGTCTCTGGGATAATAGCTGGAACCGGAGTAGGTGTGCCATCCTCTTCGACTGCGACAAAGGTTAGAAATGAAGTGGCAGCGACAGCGCGCTCTCCAGTATATAGATTTTCTGAAATGATCTTTACAAACACCTCTATGCTTGTCCGTCCAGTCCAGGAGACGAAGGATTCAAAACATACGGAGTCAGTAGGCCGAATGGGTCTCAAGAAGTCTACAGAGTCTGTAGAGGCTGTGACGACGTTAGTTCGACAATGGCGCATAGCTGAAATGGAGGCTACTTCATCGATGCCGCTCATAAGCTTGCCGCCGAATAATGTTTTGTGATTATTGACATCATTAGGGAAAACGCGTCCGGTTTTGAAGACACGGGATTCACGGCAATATTTGAAGGCCGGTGTTGTTTGTGGATTTATTTCTTCGGTCATGATCTGATAACTTCCTTTCAGTGCAATTACTAAGGAATCATAATAATAGAAAACACTTAAGTGTGCAATAATATTTGTAATGTGTTGGAATACTATACAGAGTAAAATCAGGGTTTCTGACATTGACCAGACATAACTATAACATGCTATGTCATGGAAAGCGGTTACTTGCTAAAAAGTGCAAATTATTATTGACCTGAGGTCATTTATGCACTGGATTTTAGATTTTATTGCAGTTATAATTTGAACTAATGGAATGTCCAAGCAGAACACAGAAGACATCCAATATTTTAAGGGGGATTACATTCAATGAAAAAAGGTTTAAAGCTATCTCTTGCAATGTTGCTGTCTCTTACAGTCGTTTTGACAGGCTGTGGAAACAACAATAACAACGCCGCTAAAGGTGAAACTAATGCAGGAACCAATGCAGGAACAAACGCACCTAAATCCGATTTCAAATTTGGTATGGTTACTGACATTGGTGGCGTAAACGATAAATCGTTTAACCAATCCGCATGGGAAGCATTGCAAGCTCTTGAAAAAGAAACAGGTAGTGGCGTTAAGTACTTGCAAAGTAAATCAAATGCTGACTATGAGCCAAACCTTAACTCCTTCGTTAAAGATGGATACAACTTGACTTGGGGTATTGGTTTTGATCTTGGCGACGCAATTAAAAAAGTAGCTACTGAGAACCCAAATGCTAACTTGGCTATCATTGATAGCGTAGTTGAAGCTCCTAACGTAGCTTCCGTTACTTTCTCCGAAAATGAAGGTTCTTTCTTGGTTGGGGTGGTTGCTGGTCTGACTACAAAAACTAACAAAGTTGCATTCATCGGTGGTCTGGAAAGCCCTGTAATCAAACGTTTTGAAGCTGGCTTTAAAGCTGGTGTAGCAGCAGTTAACCCTTCAGCTAAAGTAACACCTACTTATGCTGGTGGTTATGACAAACCAGACGTTGGTAAATCTCTTGCAGCTACATTGTATAACGACGGAAACGACATTATCTTCCCTGCTGCTGGACAAACAGGAAATGGCGTATTCAACGAAGCTAAAGCTCGTAACAAAGCAGGCGGTTCTAAAGTATGGGTTATTGGTGTAGATAAAGACCAATCCATCGAGTTTGGTACTGACGTTACTTTGACTTCCATGATCAAACGTGTAGACGAAGCTGTTCTTAAAGTTTCTAAAGAAGTAATTGACGGTACGTTCAAGGGTGGTACTACAACCGTTCTTGGTCTGAAAGATAATGGTGTAGGTATTTCTGATACTAAGGACAACGTTTCTGAAGAGATCCTGGCTAAAGTTGAAGAATACAAAAAACAAATCATTGATGGAACAATCACTGTTCCTTCCGAGTAATAGTTAGTCTCCATTTATTGCATTACAATAAGGATCAAAGAATAAGGCCGGTGTTGTGCTGGCCTTATTCCTTGTTAAAGCACTGGTTATGATATGAGGAACATAGATATACCGCCTTACAAAGGGCGGTACATCCGTGTCTATAAGGTAGTTATATATTCTGTGATGAGGGTGATTCCATGAGTGCTGCGGCTCCTGTCGTAGAGTTGAAGCAAATCACAAAACGCTTTCCCGGTATTGTTGCTAACGATTCCATTAGCTTGACGCTTAAAAAGGGTGAAATTCTTGCATTGCTTGGTGAGAATGGTGCAGGCAAGTCCACTTTAATGAATATTGTATTTGGATTGTATCAACCGGATGAAGGCAGTATTGAAATCGACGGGAAACCGGTTATTATTGATAACCCCAATAAAGCTATTGAGCTTGGTATTGGTATGGTTCATCAGCATTTCAAGCTTGTGGAGCCTTTTACGGTGACCGAGAATATTGTTCTTGGGATGGAGCCGAAAAAAGGTCTTAAAATTGACTATAAATCCGCTGCGGAACAGGTTCGGAAGCTATCGGAGCAATATGGCCTGCAAGTGAATCCAAATGCCGTTATTCATGACATTTCGGTAGGTATGCAGCAAAGGGTAGAGATTATGAAGACCCTGTACCGTGGAGCGGATATTCTCATATTTGATGAGCCGACCGCAGTACTTACGCCTCAAGAAATTACGGAACTCATGGCGATTATGAAGCGGCTTGTTGCAGAGGGAAAATCCATTATTTTGATCACGCATAAGCTTAAAGAAATCATGCAAATATCTGATCGGGTCACCATTATTAGACGTGGGAAAGTAATTGATACTGTGAATACCGCAGAGACTAACCCTAATGAGCTAGCTGAAAAAATGGTTGGGCGTGGCGTAACTTTCAAAGTGGACAAGAAGGCTCCTGAGGTTGGTCAATCTGTACTCAAACTGAAGGATGTCAGCAGTAAGAGTAAAGACGGGGTCTCCGTACTGGATGGTCTTAGCTTTGAAGTTAAAGCAGGGGAAATTCTCGGGATTGCTGGCGTAGATGGCAATGGACAAAGTGAGTTGATCCAGGCCATTACAGGTCTGCGCAAAATTGATTCGGGTTCGATTACCGTGTCTGGCAATGAAATTGCTAATTTATCACCGCGGAAGGTTTCAGAGATGAATGTCTCTCATATTCCTGAGGACCGCCACAAGCATGGGTTAGTGCTTGATTTCACCATGAGTGAGAATATGGTTTTGGAAACTTATTATAAGAGTCCTTACAACAAAAATGGCTTTTTGCAAAATGATGTCATTGATAAGTACGCAGCGAAGCTTATAGAGCAATTTGATGTACGTACACCTTCAATAGAGACCAAAGCCCGTTCTTTATCCGGCGGAAATCAACAGAAAGCGATTATTGCGCGGGAAATAGATAAAAATCCGACATTGTTAATTGCCGCACAACCTACACGCGGTCTAGATGTTGGGGCTATCGAATTTGTTCAGAAGCAACTCATAGCTCAGCGTGATCAAGGAAAGGCTGTTCTACTTATTTCCTTTGAATTGGACGAGATTATGAACGTCTCTGACAGAATCGCTGTTATCTATGAAGGGAAAATTGTCGGTGAAGTGTTCCCGCAAGATACGAATGATCAGGAACTGGGTCTTATGATGGCAGGCAGCTTGCAGCGGGGAGGTAAGGCAGTTGAATAAGTTCAAAAAAATCTTCACAACTGACAGCTACATCGTTCCTCTGGTTGCCATCGTGCTTGGTTTTCTTGTGGGAGCAATAGTTATGCTTCTGGGCGGTTATGATCCGATAACTGCTTACTCCGCACTGTTCAAACGGGTGTTTGGTAATTTGTATAACTTTGGTGAAGCTGTGCGCGAAATGACACCATTAATGCTTACAGGGCTAGCCGTAGCTTTCGCATTCCGTTCAGGGATGTTTAATATCGGGGCAGATGGCCAAGTAATGATTGGTATGACAGCGGCAACAGTGGTGGGTATTAAGATGGCAGGTCTGCCGTCCTTCCTGCTTGTCCCGCTTGCTGTAATTATTGCGGGTCTCTGCGGTGGTTTATGGGCAGGGATTGCCGGTTATTTGAAAGCAAAACGTGGGATTAATGAAGTTATTACCACAATCATGTTAAACTGGATCGCTCTTTACCTGTCGAATTATATCGTTAGAAACTTTTTGTTGCTTCCAGGACAAAATCGTTCCGAGGATATTCCGGCTTCACTTTCCATGACCTTTTTGAATTCGATATTTGATAATGCACGTCTACACTGGGGTACAGCTATTGCTCTTGCTGCAGCGGTATTCTTCTATGTGTACTTATGGAAGACCAAGCAGGGCTACGAAATGCGTGCAGTTGGTTACAATCCACATGCTGCCGAATATGCAGGGATGAATGTTGGACGTAACGTTATGAAGGCAATGTTCATAAGTGGTGTATTCGCCGGTCTGGCCGGAGCAGGAGAGGTGCTTGGTGTATTCCATTATCAAGCTATTTTCGCGGCATCGCCAGGATATGGATTTGATGGTATCGCCGTTGCTCTTCTTGGTTTAACACATCCACTTGGTGTTATTCTGGCTGCGATTCTCTACGGTACGCTGACTTATGGTTCTGCGGGTATGAGTTTTGCTGCAGATGTTCCACCGGAGCTTATTCGTATCGTTATTGGTTCAATCATATTCTTTATTGCGGCACAAGGGATTGTGCGCTGGGTGCTTAAGCCCTTTTACTTCAAGCGCAAGAAAGAGAAGGTGTTATAGATGGATCTGCAGACGTTAGGTCAACTGCTTAATACAACGC
Source organism: Paenibacillus sp. FSL H7-0735 (assembly GCF_038008505.1). Lineage (NCBI taxonomy): Bacteria > Bacillati > Bacillota > Bacilli > Caryophanales > Paenibacillaceae > Paenibacillus > Paenibacillus sp. FSL H7-0735. Next base: position 1,642,741 of record NZ_JBBOZH010000001.1, read on the forward strand.
TTGTTTTTTCCACAGCGCTCATTTTTGCCTCACTTGGCGGCATCTTCTCTGAACGTTCCGGTGTCGTAAACATTGGACTTGAAGGTTTGATGATGTTTGGTGCCTTTGCGGCAGCAGTAGGCGGTTATTATGCTCAGGACGCTGGAATGGGCGAATGGGCTCCTTGGGTTGGTGTACTCTGTGCTATAGCTGTTGGTGTGCTAGGCTCACTAATTCATGCGGTTGCATCTATAACCTTTAAATCTGATCAGACGATTAGTGGTACGGTTATTAACTTTTTAGCTGCAGGCAGCACGCTCTACATGGTAAAGCTCCTGTTTGATGGATCTGCTGAAACTCCGATCATTGACGGATTCAGCAAGGTTGCAATTCCTGGGCTCTCCAAAATCCCAGTGATTGGTGAAGGGATTTTTAATTCCTATCCTACAACTTATCTGGCCATAATACTGGTCATCGTTATTTATTTGGTTCTGTTTAAGACGCCATTTGGATTGCGTTTGCGTGCTGTAGGTGAGCATCCAAGTGCTGCAGATACACTAGGTATAAAAGTTAATCGGATGAGATATATCGGTGTAATGTTGAGTGGATTGATGGCGGGTATTGGTGGGGCTACAATCACTTTAACAACGACCGGAACCTTTGGACATAATACAATCTCTGGTCAAGGTTTTATCGCCATTGCAGCGATGATCTTTGGGAAATGGAATCCACTTGGTGCCTTTGGTGCAGCGGTATTCTTCGGATTCTCCCAAGCGATTCGCAACTATGTTCAATTGTATGAGTGGTCACAAAATATTCCTCAAGAGTTTATCTTTATGATCCCTTATGTACTGACTATCATCGTACTGGTAGGGGCTGTAGGCCGTTCCTCTGCTCCTAAGGCATTAGGACAGCCATACGATCCTGGTAAGCGATAGAAATGTAACTTTTCAAAGCCGTATTTCCGGTCTTTTCCCGGAAATACGGCTTTTTTATTAGGATCAGCAAGGATAAACATTGAGGTAGGAGGGCAAGTGTACAGGCGAAGGTCCTTTCCAACGAATAGACTGTTTTGTAGATGATGCGAATGAGAGGCGTACAAAACATTTAGGAGGGGATCATATGACTAAGCCAGTTACGAAGAAGCAAGTTATGAGACTCGTAGGTAAGCAGATCATTGCAGTAAAAAAAGACGGTACTCAGGTGACAGGTAAACTGCTGCGTGTATCCGGAAATCGTCTGATATTACAACGCGTAAGTGGTAAAAAAGTACAAACCAAAGCAATCATTCCTTTAGTGTTGTTTGATTTGCTTGCCATTGGTACAGCACCTTATGCTTTTGGTGGTGGCTATGGCGGTGGAGTGCCTTATGGTGGAGGTCCTGGCTATGGCAATCCTTATGGAGGCTATGGGTACGGAGGCACACCCTATCCACCTTTCGGATTCTTTTAAGTTCAGTTGAGTTTGATTTAATTAGATGAACCTTTTTTCCAGTTCGTAACAGAAGCTTAGGGATTGATAACGGGCTACGCTGTAGCCCAATTTTTGATAAAAGGCAAGAGCTGCTGTATTTCCTAAATCGACGGATACCTTAGCCCGATGACATCCGCGTGATAGTGCAAATCGTTCTGCTCGATCCATGAGCATATTCCCCAAGTGTTTGCGCCGTGCTGCGGGTGCTATGGCTAACATATCGATATAAAGTAAATCACCATGCAGCAGGAAATGGACAAACCCCATTGGATCACTCTCATAGTCGGGACAGGCGACTAAGGTGATACCGTGTCCCAGACGACGGGGGATATCTTTTTTGATTTTGGCAATCTCAGTCTTTGGCAAATGAGATAATGGTACAAGCTGTCGCTCGATTAAATCAAGGATAATGACGTCATCCTGCTTGGGTCGACGATAACGGATCATAGAGCGCCCCCTTTCTACGCATTGTCGTACATCATATGTCGGGAGCGTGGTGGGGGTTCCCAGCACGTAGAAGTAGGAGTTGTGACAATATTAAAAATAAGGGTATTGACTTATCCATGTTAGGAATCATATAATGTGTCTAAACATTTTATCGAACATACATGTATCGGCAATGATGAGGACGAAGTTTTAAGGGCTCTTTTGCTCAGAGAGTGTGAGGATCTGCTGCAACCTCCACCGAAATCCCTTATATACGAGCTCACCTCGGAGCTGTTTTCCTGAAAGGTCCACTGGCTAGAGTGGTGGAATTATTAGGGGAAATCGTTTAGTCCGCGTTAGGGACTTCAGGTTACAGAGATTAGGGCCCTTGCCTACATCGATGGATTTTTGTATACCTGATAAGGCGTTGCATCGCGAGATGTAATGCAAACATGGGTGGTACCACGGAAGATCAACCTTTCGTCCCTCACGCGCTAATACTGTGCGTGGGAGGCGAAAGGTTTTTTTGTTTTATTAAGAACCATTTGCTGATGTATAAAGGACGGTCCGTCATTTGCATAATGAATGTTAAATATCGGAGGAGGAATACTGATGAGCGCGCAAATACCGGAATTACGGTCTACTGAGCAGTTAAAAGAAAAATGGATGGAGCCGGAGGTCATTTCCGGTTCCGAGATATTACTCCGCAGCCTTGTATTAGAAGGTGTAGACACTGTATTCGGATATCCGGGTGGAGCTGTACTGTACATCTATGATGCATTGTACGGTTTTACGGATTTCAATCACGTGTTAACACGTCATGAGCAAGGTGCTATTCATGCAGCTGACGGTTACGCTAGAGCAAGTGGCAAACCAGGGGTATGTATAGCCACCTCAGGTCCCGGAGCAACGAATCTTGTAACAGGTATTGCTACAGCATATATGGACTCCACTCCATTGGTTGTAATCACAGGTAACGTATTCTCCAGCCTGATCGGTACAGATGCTTTCCAGGAAGCAGACATTACCGGGATAACGATGCCAATCACTAAGCATAGCTACTTTGTAAGAGATGTTGAGGATCTTCCGCGTGTTATACATGAAGCTTTTCATGTGGCGAATACCGGTCGTAAAGGTCCAGTGTTGATCGATATTCCGAAAGACGTGTCAGCAGCGAAGACGTTGTTCACACCAGTGAAAACAGTGAATCTTCGGGGCTACAATCCTTGTACAGTTCCAAACAAACTGCAGCTTGATAAATTGGTTCGTGCGATTGCGGTTGCTGAACGTCCGATCATCATTGCAGGTGGTGGAGTTATTTACTCCGGAGCACATGAAGCTATGTTCGAATTCGTGAAACGGACAGAGATTCCCATTACTACAACCTTGCTGGGTCTCGGAGCTTTCCCTAGTGCAGAAGAACTTTGGATGGGAATGCCGGGTATGCATGGTACGTATACCGCGAATAATGCGATCCAACAGTGCGATTTACTTATTAATATTGGTGCACGTTTTGATGATCGTGTTACTGGCAGACTGGACGGCTTCGCGCCAAAAGCCAAAATCGTGCATATCGATATAGACCCTGCAGAAATCGGGAAAAATGTATCGCCTGATATTCCGATTGTAGGCGATGTGAAAACTGTATTGGAAATGCTGAATCCTGAGGTTGGCCGCGCATCTAATGCTGATGCTTGGAGAACACAGATTACTCAGTGGAAGCTAGATCAGCCGCTTCGGTATAAGGATTCAGAAACAGAGCTTAAACCACAATGGGTGATTGAAATGATCAATGACACCACTAAAGGTGAAGCGATTGTCACAACGGATGTTGGTCAGCATCAAATGTGGGCTGCACAATACTATAAGTTCAATCATCCGCGTTCATGGATTACTTCAGGCGGTCTTGGAACGATGGGCTTCGGATTCCCGTCAGCTATCGGTGCACAGATGGCACATCCTGAACGGTTGGTAGTATCGATTAATGGTGATGGCGGCATGCAAATGTGTTCCCAAGAGCTAGCAATATGTGCGATTAACAATATACCAGTCAAAATTGTAGTAATTAACAATCAGGTGCTTGGCATGGTTCGCCAATGGCAGAATCTTATCTATGATAAACGTTACAGCTTTACAGATCTCGCAGGCAGTCCGGACTTCGTTAAGCTGGCTGAGGCCTATGGCGTAAAAGGTCTACGGGCGACGAATAAGGAAGAAGCACGTGATGCATGGCAGAAGGCACTGGAAACACCGGGTCCAGTATTGGTAGAATTCGTTGTTCCAAAAGACGAGAATGTCTACCCGATGGTAACTCAAGGTTCAACCATCGATCATATGCTGATGGGGGATGAATAACAGTGACAAGACATACGATTTCTGTACTCGTAAATGACCAGCCGGGTGTGCTTCAACGGGTGTCGGGTTTGTTCGGTCGCCGCGGATTTAATATTGAGAGCATTACGGTTGGCCAGTCTGAAGAGGTTGGATTGTCCCGGATGGTTATCGTTACTCTTGGAGACCAGCATACGCTTGAACAAATCGAGAAGCAGCTCTACAAGTTAATTGATGTAATTAAAGTCGTTGATCTTGGATCTAAGCCAATGGTTGCTCGTGAGCTGGCTCTGATTAAAGTGAATGCTGATCCAAGTGAGCGTCCGGAAATTATGGGCGTTGTAGAAACCTTCCGGGCTTCAGTTGTTGATATTGGCAGCACTACATTGTTAGTACAGGTAGTTGGAGATACAGTGAAGATTGATGCGATGATCGAGCTTTTGAAACCTTATGGAATCAGAGAGCTGTCTCGCACGGGTATTACGGCTATGGTACGCGGTAACTCTTAAATATTTTATTTTGCGACTTTAACGGATTACTGCTTGATTGCATTAATCTGATATGATATGAATGAACTTCCCGCTAAAGAGCGGGAGCTTGAGGAGCAGCTAGATCTTCTATGAATCCAGTTCTCTTGAAGCACCCGCTCTTTATGATGGGTCTCAAATTAAAGGAGGATATTGACAATGGCAGTTACAACGTACTATGAACAGGATGCAGAACTTAGTGTATTAAAAGGAAAGACAATTGCGGTAATCGGGTACGGTAGCCAAGGACATGCCCAAGCACAAAACCTGCGTGACAGTGGTCTTCAAGTTGTGATCGGTCTTCGTGAAGGTAAATCTTTTGAAACTGCGAAAAATGACGGTTTTGAAGTATTGCCAGTTGCTGAAGCAGTATCCCGTGCAGATGTTGTGCAAATCCTAATGCCAGATGAAACACAGGCTTCGGTATATAAAAATGAAGTAGAACCAAACCTCAAAAAAGGCGCAGCTTTGATGTTCTCCCACGGCTTTAACGTACACTTTGGACAAATCGTTGCTCCTAAAGATGCAGACGTGCTGCTTGTAGCACCAAAATCTCCAGGTCACATGGTTCGTCGTACTTATGTTGAAGGCTTTGGCGTTCCTGGCTTGATTGCTATCGAACAAGATGCAACTGGAAAAGCTAAAGAAATCGGTCTTGCTTATGCAAAAGGTATCGGCTGTACACGTGCAGGGGTTATCGAAACTTCTTTCCGTGAAGAAACCGAAACTGACTTGTTCGGTGAACAAGCTGTACTTTGCGGTGGTGTATCCGCACTGATCAAAGCTGGCTTCGAAACATTGACTGAAGCAGGATATGCTCCTGAAATGGCTTACTTCGAATGTCTGCACGAATTGAAGCTGATCGTTGACATGGTATACGAAGGCGGATTGTCCAGCATGCGCGATTCCATCAGTAACACTGCTGAGTACGGTGACTATGTAACTGGACCACGCATTGTAACTGAAGATACTAAAAAAGCTATGAAAGCTGTTCTGACAGATATTCAAGAAGGTAAATTCGCTCGTGACTTTATCCTTGAAAACCAATCCGGACGTGCTTTCCTTACCGCTACTCGCCGCAACGAAGCTGCTCACCCAGTAGAAGTTGTAGGTAGCCAATTGCGTGAAATGATGCACTGGATTAAGAAATAATCATAATCATACTTATGATTAAATAGTATTACCTTCAAATGCGGCCGTGACTTTGCGAGCCGCATTTGAGAGTTTCAGCACAATTTTTGGGAGGTGCTTAGCATGCGGAAAATTTATGTGTTCGATACGACACTGCGAGATGGAGAGCAGTCACCAGGTGTGAACCTCAACACGCGTGAGAAAGTGGAGATCGCTTACCAGTTAGAGAAGCTGGGAATTGATCGCATGGAAGCGGGTTTTCCTGCAGCTTCTCCAGGTGATCTAGCTTCTGTTAATGCGGTGGCAAGAGCTGTGAAGAACGTCACGGTAATCGGCCTTTCTCGTTCTAGAGAGACAGATATTGATGCTGTAAAAGAAGCACTACAGGGAGCGCAGGACCCTTGTATTCATATTTTTCTAGCTACATCTCCTATTCACCGCCAGCATAAGCTACGGATGGATAAGGCTCAGGTGTTGGAAACTGCACAGTCTGCTATCCGATACGCTAAAAAATATTTCCCTAAGCTCGAGTTTTCATTAGAAGACGCGGGCCGTACGGAGTATGATTTCATGGCTGAAATGGTCGGCATGGCTATCCGGGAAGGCGCTAATGTTGTTAATATCCCGGATACTGTAGGTTATTTGAATCCTTCGGAGTACGGAGCTATCTTTAAATATCTAAAAGAGAATGTGCCTGATATTGAACGCGTACAGCTTAGTGCCCATTGTCATAACGATCTTGGTATGGCTACAGCAAATACGCTGGCTGCGATTCAGAATGGTGCAGATCAGATCGAAGGAACGATCAACGGTATCGGTGAACGTGCCGGGAACACAGCGATTGAAGAAGTTGCGCTAGCGCTTGAGACACGGGCTGAATTTTTTGGCGCAAAAACATCGCTTACGTTATCCGAGATCTCTCGCACAAGCCGTCTGGTCAGCAAGCTGACAGGTATGGTGGTTCCAGGGAATAAAGCGATTGTAGGAGCTAACGCATTTGCTCATGAATCGGGTATTCACCAGGACGGGATGCTGAAAGAGAAAACTACCTACGAGATCATGACACCGGAGACTATTGGACTTAAAGAGAGCAAGCTGGTACTCGGCAAACACTCTGGACGTCACGCTTTCCGCGATAAGTTGAGTGATCTAGGGTATGATGTGTCCGAAGAAGAGCTGAACACCGCTTTTTCTAGATTTAAGGATTTGGCAGATAAGAAAAAAGAAGTATCAGATGAAGACATTTTGGCTTTGATTGAAGAGAAATTAATTGATACGCCAGAAGTCTTTAAGCTGCAAACGATGTTCGTTACTTATGGTAATGAAGCTGTTCCAACCGCCAAGGTTATTATTGCGGGTCCGGAAGACCAGCCGATTGTAGCTGAGGCAGAAGGTAATGGTTCAGTAGATGCCATCTACAATGCTATTGATAAAGCCACGAATGAGGAAGTTACCCTTGGAGATTATTCGATTAAATCGGTCTCCCGTGGTAAAGATGCGCAAGGTGAGGTTCATGTAGTACTGTCGCAGGGAGAAGTAGCTGCACAAGGCCGTGGACTTAGCACCGATATTCTGGAAGCAAGTGCCCGCGCTTATATTGATGCGCTGAACAAGCTTCTGGAGAAGCGTAAGACTTACACCAAACGTGATCACGCTAGTCTATAAGATGTACAATGTTGTTATTTTTATTTTCCACTAAGTAGTAAATAAGACAGGGATATGCGAGTTATTGCGCATATCCCTGTTTTTTTTGCAATAAAAAGATCTCCAAGACTGTAATAGGATGCTGTTCAGATTATGTATAGATGGACTATTTACAATAGTTGTTAGGTTGCAAATTTATATCATGAAAAAGAGTCAAGGAGGTTAATGCGGGGGAGTAGAGTACGGGATTCAAAGGATAAAGCTTAGGAAAGCACGATAAACGGAGTGACAAAGGAGGCATTTTTAATAATGTTATCAAAAAAGAAAATTAGCGCATTGCTCGTAGTATTCTTGCTTGTGACGCAATGGGCTTACAGCTTTGGCTTTGGAGTCAATTCGCAGGCATATGCGAGTGGCAACGGTACTGTAATTGGAGATGACCTCATTACTAGTGTTACGCTTGCTGTATACACCGATGATAAATACACAAATACGGTTACAGAAAGCGTATATGAACTTGATTCCTATTCGGAATTGAACTATACATGGTCACTTCCAGATGGGCATGGATATAAGGATGGGTCCACCTATACCTTTGATCTTCCAACACAGTTTGAACTTTATAACGATCTGAATGGTGATCTTATTTTTGACGATGAACCTGTAGGAACTTATACCGTCGACAAAAATACTAACCGCGTTGTATTTACATTTAATGCTTATATCGAAACCCACGATAAGGTGGGAGGGACTTTCTCCGTAAGGTCACTTTTGAGCTCCAAGAAGATTACTGGCTCCACGAAGCAAACCCTGATTTTCCCGATACAAGGCGGTACTCAGACCATTGAGCTTAATTTTAAGCCGAAGGTTAGCTCTACTATAGAAAAAGACGGTTCGCCTAAGCCGCAGTATTATAACCCAACAAGCATCGCTTGGACGGTTGATGTGAATAAGGCACTGGAAAGCGTAAAAAATGCAGTTGTCACAGACACACTCCCTGCGGGATTATCACTGAATACGGTATCTATTGCTGTTTATGAGCTTGATGTGAAGGTCGATGGGACTGTGAGTCTTGGCAATATAGTGGACAGCAGCAAGTATGATGTGACAGGATCCACTTTGGGAGAGTTAAAGCTGAAATTTGCGGATAACCCGCTTACTAAGGCCTACCGGATTGGCTTTTCTACGGATATTACTGGTACTGGTGTAGATGCGAAAACCTTTTTGAATGAGGCAGTCTTAACAGGAGATAACGGATTTTCTAAAAAGGCTAGCACTACAGTTACAGTAGGACGTGGCAAACCACTATCGAAAGAGTCCACTAAATACGATGCAGCGAATCAGGTGATTTCCTGGGCTGTTAATTTCAATTACAATGAAAAAACAATTTTAGCGGCAAATGCTATTTTGAAGGATACATTCAATAACACCCAAGATCTGATTCTCAGCTCGGTTAAAGTTTATCCTGTAACGATCGACAGTAATGGCAACGGGGTTAAAAGCGCGGAAATCGCTTCAAGCGAATATACAATAACTCCAACAACTGCAACGGGATTAAATGGTTTTGATCTGAAATTTAACAATGATATTAATTCTGCCTACCGTATTGAATATCAGACAAAGGCAAATGGCAGAGTATTTGATGATGGCAAGATTACGAACAAGATTACTTATGATGGAAAAACAGAAACGGGTTACAGTGATATCAAGCAGCAAATTCTCCATAAAAATTATAGCAACGTTAATTATGCGACTAAGACCCTCGATTGGACTATCCAAATTAACGATGACAGCAAGACTATGGAAAATTTAGTGGTGACAGATACTTTTGGCAATGCCGGATTAAAGCTTGTCCCGGGTACATTAAAGGTTCAACCAACTAAAGGTGGAACTGCTACCGTCCATAGTGTTGTTTACAATGCGCATGATCCGGTTGCAGTAAACGATGGATTTTTGATTACTTTTAATGCGCCGATAAATGAGCCTTACACAATTACTTATACAACAAGCTTTAACTATGATTGGCTGGCTCCGGGCAAAACTCAATTCACTAATACAGGTGCACTCGATTGGAAAGAAACGGTTAATGGGGTGAAGGAGTCTAAGCATAAAGAATCGACCGCAACCTTTAATCCAAGAGATGAGGTTAAAAACAATGGGAAGAAGAGTGGTTCCTACAATGCTGTAACTAAGGAGATCACTTGGAACATTGGGGCTAATTATAATCAGAAAACGTTAAGCCAAGCTCAACTGGTTGATACCATTTCAGCTGGCCAAGTTGTAAATATGGATTCTGTGAAAGTGAATAAATGGGAGTATGGAAAGGATGGAAATCCTTCTCCGCAAGCTAGTGTGAATTCCGCTGATTATAAAGTGGAGCTGGATGGCAGTGAGCTGAAGGTGACATTTAATAAAACGATTAATTATGCGTTCTACGTCACTTTCAAAACAACGTTCGCGGATCAAGCGATTGATTCGAATGAAATTAAAAATACAGCTACGTTATATGACGGTACGAAAGTAGAGTCCGCTAAACTTCAAGCTTCTGTTAATATCCCTCAGGGCGGGGAATACGTTAACAAAGAAGGTGCGCAGGATGGCAATAAAATTCATTGGACGATTTACATCAACCGTAACCAATCTTTTGTAAAAGAAGCGGTAATTACGGATATTCCAAGCGACAATCAAATCCTGCTGTCCAATACATTCCATGTCTACAAAACGAAAGTTGCAAGCAATGGGGATGTAACATCCACCAACCAAGAATTGGTGAGTGGTACAGATTATAAGCTGGAAATCACTACGGATAATGACGGAAAAGAAAGCTTTAAGCTTAGTTTCCTCAAGGATATTTCCGAAGCTTATATTTTAAAATATGATTCCCTGATCACAGCACAAAACAATGATAAGGTAACCAATCAGGTTAGTTTTGATGGTAAAAACATCAAGGTAGTTCCAGGTGTAAGCACCGAGGAAATTATCGTTAAGCTCTCTAGCGGCTCCGGTACAGGAAGCGGCGTAAGAGGACCGTTGACGATTACCAAAGTAGAAGACGGGAATACCAGCAAGGTGTTAAGTGGGGCCGTTTTTGATCTGTATCGCGTAGTTGATGCCGATAAGATCTGGATTAAGGAAGGCACGACGGATACAAACGGGATACTTGAATTTACCAAACTGACAGGTGGGAAATATGTATTAATTGAGAAAACAGCACCTGCTGGTTATGTTCTTGATCAAACACCACATGAAGTGACTATTTCTTCGACGACAGGGATAAGCCTTCAGGTTAAAAACAAAGTTCCGACACCAACAGCAACGCCTATACCGACCGTAACGCCAGCACCAACGGTAACACCAACGCCAGCGCCAACAGCAACACCAACGTCGACGCCGACAGCAACGCCAACGTCGACACCAACAGCAACACCAACGTCGACGCCAACAGCAACACCAACGTCGACGCCGACAGCAACACCAACGTCGACGCCAACAGCAACACCAACGTCGACACCAACAGCAACACCAACGTCGACGCCGACAGCAACACCAACGTCGACGCCGACAGCAACACCAACGTCGACGCCAGAGGAACCGACAGGTCCTATCTGGACACCATCACCGACTCCGGAAGTAGTCGTTACTTCTACGCCAACACCAACACCAGTTGTGGTGGCAACACCTTCACCAACACCGATGGTAACGCCAGTGTCGACAGCAACGCCAACGGTTACGCCAACAGCTACTCCAAGCCAGCCTGTGGCAACTAGTACGCCTGTTGTTCCGCAGGTAACTCCACCTGTGCAGAAAGAGATTACCAATGAAGATGTTCCTATTGAAGGTGAAATTCCACTTGGGGGAGTGCCAAGCCTGGGAGATGAGCCGGGACATGGTAAAGTAATTATTACTAAGGATGGCAAATGGGTCTACACACCTGATCCGGGCTATATTGGTAAAGATAAGTTCACCATTATTGTTACAGATGAGAATGGAAATGAAGAAGAAATCCTCATAGAGATTGATGTGGAGGAAGTACCAAAGGGTACAGTCACTAAGCCAGGAAATAACAGCAATAAACCGACTCAGCTTCCGAAAACGGGAGAAGACAGCGCATTTCCGATCTACTTGGTAGGTGGAAGTCTGGTACTACTAGGGTTTGTATTAACAAGACGATTCAAACGTAATAACTAGGAAGGTAATAATAAAGACACCCGGTTTTATCCGGGTGTCTTTATTATGTCTTGATAGGGTATTTAGCTCATCGCACTCTATGGTTAAACTGTTCCCATTGCTCGTACCAGTGCTCAACGCTGGCTGGAAGGCCAAGGTTAAGTTCCTTTTGGAACAAATCCTTGAGCAGCTTGTACTGCTCTTCCACAGCGGAACGTTCTCCAATACTGTCGTAGACCTTCATTAATCCTAAATGCCCTTGTTCAAAATAAGGCTGCAGCTGCACTACTCGTTGATAGACAGTAACGGCTTCGGCAATTCTGTTGCTTTCTATATAAAATTGGGCAATGCCCATTGCATGGTGCAGCCAAATGGTACGAAGGCGTTGCCGCTCACTTTCGGCCCATAAATAATCATAATCGTCAAAGTAATCTCCAGAATAAAGCTCGAATAAAACTTGATGCTCCGCACAATTAACTTCACTAATGGTTTCCAGAGCCAGAATCCCCTGTTCCCACTTATCTACATCGATCAACATTGATCCGGTTTCAAGGGTATAGCCTTCCCCCCCGCTAAGGTTGCTGATATGCAGGTCGACTTCATTCTGCTTTAAGCATTGCCGGACTTGATAAATTGTTGTATAGAGATGGGTAGAAGCCTTTTTCAGATTAAAGTCAGGCCACAGCAGTTCAATCAGCATGTCTTTACTTACAAAGCGGTTGCGATTATGGAGCAAAAAAGCAAATAACTCTTGGGCCTTAGAGGTTCTCCAACGCAGATTATTCAGAGATTGTCCACCTCGTTCAAAACGAAGCGATTGAAGACAACGAATGGTTACCTCTTCTGTTGCAATGATGAGTTTTGGGGCAAGTGACAATCTTTCTTCTAACCGTTGGACGGCCTTCAGTAGTCGGTCATTTCGCACAGGCTTCAAAATATAATCGAGCGCATTGATCTCAAAGGCTTCCACAGCATAATGGTTATACGCGGTAACAAAGATAATATTTGCGTTTGGACAGGTCTCTTGGAGCATCTCGGCAGCTTGAAGACCATTAATTTCAGGCATTTCAATATCAATAAAAATAACGTCAGGATGATAAGACGGAGCCTCTTGAATGGCCTGCGAGGGGTCCGTATAGGAAGCGGCTATATGTATGGATGGTATTTTTTTTAACATAAACTCTAATTTCACAAGGGCAAGCCGTTCATCGTCAACTAATATTGCCTGAATCATTATTAATCACCACTCAGATATAGTATTTTAGCCAAAAATACGTCGAATCCTTACTTGATATTTGGGTTCACAATAGTTTGTCTGTTAATCAGAAAGTTTTCGAATCGGATTTTTTTTGTCAGAAGGAATAATAAAACTCACAGAAGTTCCTTTCCCTTCGGAGCTTTTAATCTGCAGCCCTTTTCCGTAGACCCGCAACAGCCGTTTATGTGTATTTAAAAATCCGATTCCTCGTACATCATTAGACGGATTGCTGAGCAACTGCTGGAGTTGTTCGTTTTTCATGCCTTGGCCATTGTCTGATATCGTGATTTCAATATCGCCAGCTTGTTCCTTGATGGTTATGGACACCGTTCCTCCTTGGGAGCGACTCAAAATACCGTGCCGGACAGCATTTTCAACCAGTGGCTGTATAGTCAGAGGCGGCAGCTGAAAATGCAAGCTTTCCTCATAATCCCAATGAATGGTCATCCTATCTTCAAAGCGCTCCTTCTCTATGTAGAGGTAGGCATGAACAAGCTCAAGCTCTCGTTCAATCGGTATCATAGGCTCAGCATTCAGGAAATTGAAGCTTAAACGCAAATAAGAGCTGAAGGCATCCACAAGGTGACTCATTCTATTAATATCAAAAGAGGCCAGCGCGGATATTGAATTTAATGTGTTGAACAAGAAATGTGGTTGTATTTGCGCTTGAAGATAGGCAGCTTCCACACGAAGCCGTTCGTTTACGGACTGTTTTAGATCTGTTAAGGAGCGTACACGGGCCTTCAGCTCTATTGCATTCATAGGCTTCATTACATAGTCATTTGCACCTGAAATGAATCCGGTATAAATATCTTCTGGTTGGTTTCGTGCCGTCAGAAGCAAAATGGGAAGCTCAGCAATGGTGTAACGTTCACGAATTCTATGCGCCAGTTCATACCCGGACATTTGTGGCATCATTACATCTGTAATAATTAAATCCCACTGAGCGGTATCCAGCAATAGTAAAGCATCGTTTCCGCTGGTCACCGTAACGATTTCATAGTCCTTGATGGAAAGTACGTTGGTAAGTATTTTTAGATTAACCGGATCATCATCTACAGCCAGAAGCTTGGGTCTCCTGCCATGGGCTGATGAAACGATACCCGGCGCGGTTAATTTGGATAAAGTGATCATAGATGGCGTGTCCGAGAATTCAGTCATAGAGGGCAGTTCTGAATTCAATACCCGGCTGGTTGAATCGTATAACGGCATTGTGAATGTGAAGGTAGTACCTTCTCCAAGTGTAGAGACTACACTTATTTTCCCGCCGTGAAGTTCAACTAACTGCTTGCTGGTGCTTAATCCAAGCCCGATGCCACCGCTAACTTCGTTCATGCTGGAGTCGCCCTGTTCATAGGGCTGGAAAGCTCTGAGCAACGTCTCCTCGTTCATGCCAAGACCAGTATCCGTAATATGAATCTGCGCCGATTTTTTATGAATATCTGCATGGATTCTTATCGTGCCTACAGTCGTATATTTAACAGCATTTTGAAGCAGATTGAACAAGATCTGAATGAGTCTTTTTTCATCAGCCACAATAGAAGGGAATGAATCTGGTATTTCTGAGATTAAGGTTAAAGATTTCCCTTCTGTTAAGAATTTGAACATATCAAGCACACCCACTGCGAAGGATTGAATCTTAAGTTCTCTGAGCTGCAATTGTATATTGCTTTCACGGAGCTGGGATTGATCCAGCAGATCGTCTACCAGAAGGGACATACGTCTTCCAACGGTAATGAGCAGTTTTAAATTCTCAGCATTTTGATGCGTTACAGTGTCACGCTCGCTGTCCAGAACAGTTTCGGCAATGTTAATGATACTGTACAGCGGATTTTTTAATTCATGTGAGGTGTTAGCCAAAAAAACATCCTTTTGCGTAACACTTCTCTGCAGGCTGTGCGCCAGTTTTTCTGTCTCCTTAGTATTCCAGTGATATCGCTTAAATCCAAAAGTCGCAAAGCACAAAAAGGCGATAATTAGATCAAAAGGATAATAGGTAACGTTGACCCAGTTATAATTCTTGAACATTCCCCAAAGTGTGCTGTTAACGATGGCAAGCATGGATAACAACAGGAAAATAGAGCCTTCGTAATTTTTAACAATAGATCTCAGAAAAAGAATTACGACACCTAATGCTAAAACTAATAAATTTATGCCGAAAATCAGTGTGTGAAATTCATAATAGTGAACAACGGGTCCAAATAATATGAACAGGATGTCTACTATGGACAGGATGGTTAGGATACGAATACTTTTTATTTTTAAATCCGCGAACAAAAGATGTTTGCTTGTCTGCAGGATAAAAATAAATACAGCAATATAAGAGATAAAAAATAGTTTGAAATTCCATTGATAGTTCAAGGGAAATACGTGCAATAAAAGCCTGTCATCATCTATGAGTACGGTAGTTATAGCGGATATTACCAGCAGAAAAAAATAGATCAACATCTTTTGCCGCAGCCCAATTATATATAAAATAACAGCATATACAGCGTGAAGCAGTAGAACAACACATAATAGCAACTGTAGGCTAATAGAGATCAGTCTTTCCTGTGTTAAAGCTTTTTCGCTGCCAAATACAATCGTTTTAGAAATTCCTCCCGTTTGGGAAAAGGAATAGTTGGCTACATGGATCACAATTTCAAGTTCACTTTTATCGGTTGTATATGATACTGAATAAGGCAGTATGTACGGCATATAGTGTTCTTTACTCTCAGCAGGAGTGCCAGAGCTGCCCAGCCGTTCACCATTGATATACACTTCTGAAGAAGAGCGAGCTCCGGAAATGAGAAGACTATAAGATTGCTTCTTATTATTATCTGTAAGCACACGTAGTCGATAGGAGCCGTAGCCAAAAGCAGATTTATCACTATCGCTATCGCTAAGTGCATCTTTCCAGTTCCCCGGGACTTGTATATATTTTGTAGGAGCAGAGGTTAGAGATTGTTCGTTGAATGAAGGAAGCAGCATACCCGGGTAGAACTCCCACTGCCCATTTAAAATAAGAAGTTTGTCCGGATTCAAATTTTGATCCCGTAAATCCAACACCCCATTGATCAATGGTGGTTGTGTGGTGTGTGGAGAAATCATTACCCATAGGATACGAAATCCAGTGAGTATAATAAGAAACAATGCGATAATTAAGAAGAGTTTTCTTTTAGTCATAGTAGTTAAACATTATTCGACAACAAACTATATATTCCTCTCTTCGGCCTATTTCAAAAAATTCAAAAAAATTTATGCATAGGTTGCAGGGGGGAAGGATTGTCTGGCGTCTAACGTTATGAAGGTGAAGGAGGGGAGAAAGCTGGAAGAGGCAGAATGGATTGCTGCTGTGCTGAACGGTCAACATCAAGCCTTTGGGCATTTGGTGACACGTTACCAAGGCATGGTATACAGAGTATGCGTCAAAATCACAGGGGAAGCCGAATCGGCCAAAGATATGGCCCAGGAGGTTTTTATAAAAGCATATAAAGCGCTCCCCTCTTTCAGAGGACAGTCCTCCTTCTCGACATGGCTGTATCGGATTGCCTACCGCACCTGTCTGGACTGGAAACGGGCCAACGATAGGGAGTGGAAGTACCGAAGTGCAGCTGATTACACAGAAAATGATTGGGTAACGTCTCAAACTCCGGAGCATGAGGTACTTGAGCAGGAAACATCAGCTGAATTAGGAGAGAATGTGAACAGTCTGGCGGAACCGTACCGGTCGGTCGTCCAGCTGTACTATTTTCAGCGGAATTCCTACCAAGAGATTGCAGAGCAAAAGGGAGTTTCCGTGAAAACAATCGAATCGCAGCTTTATCGAGCCAGACAGATGATGCGTAAACAAAGGGAGGAATGGCGATGAATTGTGCAATAGTGAAGGAATGGATGCCACATTATATAGACGGCCTACTGTCTCCAGAGATGGAGCTGAGTATCCGATTGCACATAGAGTCATGTCCTGATTGCGCAGAGTGGCTGGAGGAAGCCAAAGCAATGTCGGAGCTGTGGTCGGAAATGGATGCTGACAGAGAACAGCTGCAGGCGCAGATGGACTTCCCGGATCTCGCAGCAGATGTTATGACACATATTGAGCAGCTCGAAACAGGGCGCAGATCACGAGCGACTAAGGCGACAAATGTAAGACGTCGTTCTGCCCCAAAAACCTCATGGATTCATTATGGAGTGGCTGCTTGCCTCAGTTTGTTATTGTTGCAGTTTGGGGTATTTGAGAATTTGGCCTATGGCATTACCGAAATAAACGGCCATATGTCGAATTCAGTAACCCAGTGGTTTGGTGGCTTTGGGAGATAGAAATAAAATAATTGATCATTAATAGATGTTTAAATTGGCTAAAGTTTTGCTACCCAAATTTTAGGAGGATGTATTATGATTAAGAAGAGACGTTGGCTCACTTTTATGCTGGCTATGGTACCTGGAGTAGGTCATTTGTACTTAGGCTTTAAAAAGCAGGGTTTACAGTTTATGATCGGGGCGTCCTTATGTATAATGTTTATTCCGTCCGAGCCCTTGATCTTCCCGTTTGCCCTGGCGGCGCTGTGGTTTTATCAATTGTTTGATGCCCTGCAGAAGGCGGCTTGGATGAAAATAACTGCTGCTGAACACGAACGAATGATGTTTCATCCAGACAGCTTCGGAGCCCCTTGGACCATGGGGATGTCCTCTATGCCTGGATATCCGCATGAAGAGATCAATCCAGCTTGGGTGGGAATCGGCTGTGTTGTTGCTGGATTCCTCATGTTGGTAATCACAGCTTTCCCTACCCTTTGGGATATGCTGACTGAGATCAACATCGGCACGATCCTATTATCAGTGGGTCTGATTGCGTACGGACTGAAGATGTTAAGGAACAATACGAGAGCATAAGAAACGGGGATTTAACTATGGGGAGATGGAAAATAGGAAGTTTCACAGCAGCCTTGGGCTGCATTGCCCTTGGTGTCATTATCGTGATGGCTCAGTATGATATGATCAGCTATGAGGTGCTTGGTTTTTTATGGCCGGCGTTGTTGGTCTTATTCGGACTTGAGATGTTGATTAGACTTTTTATCAAATCCGATGTCAAAAGCCGTGTAAGCGGCTGGGCCATCCTGTTAATTATTGTGCTGATCGGAGCAAGTGGTGCTCAGACAGTAATGGCCGGAGGTTCACTCAGCAATCTGATCGGTAATACACATCTAACTCCGCTTAGTGGGAATGTGGAAGTGAAAGAGAATATTACGACGCTCAAAATTGTACTTCCAAGTGGAAAAGTAAAGGTTGAGGGTGTAGCTGGAAGCTCTTTGGATTATGAGGGAAGTTTACTGCTGCCTGGAAAATCGCAAAGTGATGCTGAAAGTGCACTGGAAAAGAAATGGAAGGTTAGTACTGAAGGAGATACACTGATTATGGAGCTTGATTCCGATCATAATTGGTTCTCTAACATTCAGTTTGGATTCAATACCAAAAGTCCTTATCTAAATGTAAGTGCACCCAATAACCTTGCTGTTGAGGTTGAGACAAGTGATGGCTCTATAGAAGCCTGGAATCTAAAGTCAGGTATAGAGGTTGAGACAAGTAATGGTGCATTAAATATTCATGATATAGTCGGCGAAGTGGATGCGCATACCAGCAATGGGTCACTATCCGTACAGAATATCCAAGGTGAAGTTGAACTCGTGAGCTCTAATGGAGCCATAGTATTGGATAACATTGATGGGGCGTTGTCAGCCAAGAGCAGCAACGGCAAAATTACTATAAACTCAGCAGTGACCGGAAACTGGAAATGTACATCCAGTAATGGAAAGATTATAGTGGGCTTGCCGGCCGTGTCGGATGCGAAGATTATTGCAGATACAAGCAATGGCTCGCTGAAGGGGAATGTACCCTGGGATCGGGACGGCGATAGCTATGGTACCGCTGTGCTTGGTAAAGCCACTTATACTGTGGACTTAAGCACGAGTAATGGAAGTGTGACCGTGGACACAGCTGAATAAGTATGAATAAAAGGGAGCTGGGGCTTCAGCGTATTGATTCTGCTGAGGCCTCAGCTCCTTTGTGATAGAACTTACCTACCAAGCATACGCTTTAGGGGCTTCACCGCCGGGTCCAGGGAATATTTCATCTAGTCGTTTAAGCACAGCTTCATCTAGCACAATCTCAAGACTGCGCAGCGCACTCTCAAATTGCTCCAGGGTGCGGGGGCCGATAATTGGAGCAGTTACAGCAGGATTAGCCAGTAGCCAAGCAAGAGCGACATTATCCTGTGGTTCTCCCAGCTCCATACATAAGCTGGCAAAAGCCTCAAGCTGGCTCTTGTGCTGCTCTACACGATCTGCATTTCCGCCACTTCGGCTGCCCTCTATTTTTTTGAGTGCATTTCTTCCGAGAAGACCTCCATCGAGTGGGCTCCAAGGAATAATACCTAGTCCCAGATGGCGAGCGGCTGGCAAAACTTCAAGTTCAGGAAGCCGACAGGTCAGACTGTATTTATGCTGCTCTGAGACTAGTCCAAGAAAACCACGAGCCTTAGCTTCTTGTTGAGCTACGGCGATATCCCAGCCTGCAAAGTTACTGGAACCGACATAACCAATCTTGCCTTGATTCACAGCCAGCTCGAAAGCCCCCCAGAGCTCTTCCCAGGACGTACTGCGGTCTATATGATGCATCTGGTACAATTCTATATGATCGGTCTGAAGACGCTGCAGGGACCCTTCAAGATGGCGGCGAATGATATATGAGGATAATCCTTCTTCATCATTAGGACCATCAAGCTTATCATTCATGGCTCCATAAACTTTGGTGGCTAGTACAACCTTTTCCCGCCGCCCGCCGCCTTGCTTAAACCAGCGTCCAATAATGGTTTCAGTCAGGCCAGAATTTTCACCCCAACCGTAAATGTTAGCGGTATCAAAAAAATTAACACCTGCATCCAGTGCAGCGTCCATGATGCGGAAGGCTTCTTTTTCATCCGTCTGCGGGCCAAAATTCATCGTTCCTAGACATAGGCGACTGACCTTCATGCCGGATTTGCCAAGCTTTGTATAATGCACTTCGCATTCACTCCTTTGATAGATGACTTCATATTAATTGTAAACATCTTCAGAACTAAGAGCAAATGTGCTCAGCATTGAGGGTGGTGGTCTGATCCTGATTGTTTATAGGCTATACCTATCAGCTCAATAGAATCTATATCTTTGTCCTTTACGACTGGGTATGATACAACAATATAAAGAAGAACTATGTCTGTTAGAGCAGAAAACTTGAGGAGTGACTGAGATGAGTGAAGTTAAAAAAATCGCCGTTATCGCAGGGGACGGTATTGGACCAGAAGTTGTAGCAGAAGCGGAAAAAGTATTAAAAGTAACAGAAGAAGTATTCGGTTATGCATTTGAAACAGAGCATGCATTATTTGGCGGTATCGCTATAGACGAGAAGGGCACTCCGCTGCCGGAAGATACACTTGAAATCTGTCGTAGCGCAGATGCTGTGTTATTGGGTGCTGTTGGTGGACCGAAATGGGATAATAATCCAAAGGAGCTTCGTCCCGAAACCGGACTGCTCGGAATTCGCAAAGCACTGGGGTTGTTCTCCAACCTGCGTCCAGCTGTCGTATTTGACTGTCTTAAGGATGCTTCGACTTTGAAGCCTGAAGTCCTGGAAGGCACAGATCTTATGGTAGTTCGCGAACTGACTGGCGGGATTTACTTCGGAGATAAATTGCGCCGTCAAGGAGAACATGGTGAAGAAGCTGTGGACACCTGTGTGTATAACGTAATGGAAGTAGAACGAATTGTCCGCCAAGCTTTTGAGATTGCCGGCAAGCGCCGTAATAAACTGGCGAGTGTTGATAAAGCGAATGTACTTGAAACTTCACGTTTGTGGCGTGAGGTTGTGAATAAGATCGCTCCAGAATATCCGGAGGTAGAGGTAGAGCATGTACTGGTTGATAACTGCGCAATGCAGCTGCTGCGCCGTCCATCTAGCTTTGACGTTATCGTTACTGAGAACATGTTTGGTGATATCTTGAGCGACGAGGCTGCTATGCTGACAGGTTCTATCGGTATGCTTGCTTCAGCTTCGATGGGTGACGGCAACTATGGTCTCTACGAGCCCGTTCACGGCTCTGCTCCTGATATTGCCGGACAAGGGCTTGCGAACCCGATCGCAACAATCTTGTCGCTGGCCCTGATGTTCCGCTTAACCTTTGGTTATGAGGATGCTGCTGCTGCAATCGAAGCGGCAGTTGCTGCAGTATTGGATGCAGGACACCGTACAAGTGATATCGCCGTGGATAAGAGCAAAGCGATCAGTACAACTGAAATGGGCGACCTGATTGTTGCAGCAATCCGCAAAGCCTAATCTTCTATTTATAATAATTATAAATAAATAATTGATCTAATCTTGACTTTGATTTTGTGCGATGATACCATTTGTTAAGTAGACAAGATATTATCTATTTCAGCATTTTTCAGTATATTGAGAGATACAAATGGTATTTTTTCTTACATAATCAGAGGGAGGATTCTAGCAATGGCGGAACGTTTAGTAGGTAGACCGGCTCCCGATTTTACTATGGAAACCGTATCAGGTGATGGTAAGGATTTTGGTAAAGTAAGCTTGTCTGATTATCGTGGCAAATGGCTTGTATTCTTCTTCTATCCGCTTGATTTCACATTTGTATGTCCAACTGAAATCACAGCTCTCAGTGACGCAGCAGCGCAGTTTGAAGCACTTGATACAGCGATTCTCGGCGCAAGCATCGATTCGATCCACAGCCACAAAGCTTGGATTAATACCCCTAAGGATTCCAACGGCCTGGGTCGTTTGAATTTCCCGCTTGCAGCTGATATTACGAAACAAGTCTCTAAAGACTATGGCATTCTGATTGAAGAAGAAGGTATCGCATTGCGTGGCTTGTTCATTATCGATCCTGAAGGCGAATTGAAATATCAAGTCGTTAACCACAATGATGTAGGCCGCAGTGTGGAAGAAACTCTTCGTGTTCTGCAAGCCTTGCAATCTGGTGGTTTATGCCCAATGAACTGGAAGCCGGGCGATAAGAATCTGTAAATTTTAGACCGTTATCATAGTGATCTTTGATATTCTGATTTCTACCTCCTTGCAGAAAATTTTCTGTAAGGGGGTTTTTTGCACCAAAAGATCTTGTATATCTAAATAGATTTGAAAATAGGCGCGAAAAGTTATATTATGTCCTCGAGTGGAGGAATCTCCATTGGGGTAATGTAATACAATAATAAACAATCAAAGGGTTATTTCTAAGGAGGGCGAACAAATATGAGCTTTTGCTGTGGAGCGAGTATGGTAGGAACAAAGGGGACCCTAAAACATTATCGCACGCAAGTCCATAATGTTCCCCTGCTTTTTTGTCCGGTATGTCATCGTGTGGAGGTTCACTACAAGGTCGAGAATGAATATGAGATCTTAGCGGAATATGCACATGGAGACGGTGTTACCGACGTGGACTTTCAGGACTATGTCATGGAAGACGAAACTGCAATTTTCGAGAACGTCATTAACGTCGAGAGTGAAGATCCTCTAGCCGTTGTACGCAATCAAATCGATATGGCGCTTGATCTGCTAGCTGTAGCCAAACAGATCGAGGATACCAAGTGGGAACGGGAATTGAAAAAAAGGTTAGCTGTGATGAGTCAGCGCCGTCTACGCCTGCAACAAAAGGCATAAGTTTATTACTAATTTTTTGGGCATGCCCCATTTTTCCATGTAAGCCTCCGCAATTGCGGGGGCTTTTTAGCTTTTTATAATCCTTTTTAGCTTTTCGTAATCCTTTTTAGATTGTTTTAAATCATTTAGGCGAATAAATAGCGATAAATATAATTTGATGTGATGTTTCATATGTCTTTGGAATCATTTTATGAATTTTTTTACCATTCGACAGTTTCTCCGATTGCGTTGTCTAGTTCTCTTGGATATGATTGGAATATAATTGAACCGGTTGGAAAAAGTGCAACGATTACCGAATGTTCTGGCGGCTTCGTCATACACTCAAATACATAGTAATTTGATGTCGCTTAAGCGTCTTCGTCAAATGCAGTAAAAGGGGGAACTTCGTATCGTGATTAGCCAATATCAAGAAAGTCTTCTATTACCGGGAAGAACCTATCAAACTGGACCTGTGGATACTACATACGAGGATGTTCTAGAGAATATTGACAGCGGAATCATGCTTTTTGATGAAGAGGGAGTTATAAGTTTTGTAAATAAGCAAATGTACGGGATGCTCGAGCTTACCCGTCACTCTCTTGTGGGCTGCACATTTTCCCATCTGCTGTCTAATGTTCGACTGAGCCGTTCCAAGAAAAAACAAGTACTGCAGAGCTACAGAGAGATGGTATACAAAGGAAAATCAAATTATGAGTTTCTAGACGAGTATGGCCGTTACTGGAAGGTTACTTTATGCTGCGGAGAGCAAATGAAAGGCTGTTATTTGTTCACTGTCAAGGAAATCTCGGATTATAAGTTAATCGAACAAACGGCTTACCAGAACGATAGCTTAGCTATGCTAGGCAAATTATCCGCATCTATTGCCCATGAAATCCGGAATCCGTTGACCGCGATCCGGGGATTTATTCAACTGCTTCATCCATACTTGCATCAGCTGGGGAAAGAGGAATATGCCAAAATTATATTGGCCGAGATCGATCGTGCGAACGATATTATCCATGAATTTCTGTCCTCCTCTAAGCCGTCAGTTCCGCAGGTGGGGATGATACCCGTGTCCGCATTGCTCAAGGAGGTTGTTCTCCTTACAGAGAGCGAAGCTTTAATGAAAGGCTGCCAGATCAATCTTCATCCTCTTCAAGAGGACATGGTGATTTCTGGCGATGTCAAACAGATGAAGCAAGTCGTGCTTAATATGATTAGAAATGCAATGGAGGCTGTAGCGGATCGAGAAGATGATTCCATGGGGAAAATCGAGGTTGGTGCCCGCAGAGAAGGCTCTGAGGTCCGTATGTTCATATCTGACAACGGTAAAGGAATGGATATTCGTACACTGGACAGGTTATTTAATCCTTTCTTTACTACCAAAGAGAATGGTACAGGATTGGGTCTTTCCGTAAGTGACCGCATCATCAAAAATCATGGCGGATGCATTTCTGTTAGCAGCAGAGTTAACGAGGGTACTCATTTTGTGATCTCTTTGCCATTAATCCATTAGAATAAGTAATAAGAGGCTGATCCCTGCGGATAATACAGATGCGGAGATCAGCCTTTGTTATGTTACAATGGGTGTTGGTTTTGGGAAACAAATGGAGGTAATCACAATGAATATAGAATACAACAGTGGTGTTGCCAACAATGTGCAGGGTGATGCCCTTATCCTTATTATTTCTGAGTCTGAGGTCGAGAATGGAGGCTTTTCCGAAGGATGGGATGACAGAATTCGCCTATTGGGAAAGACGGGTTTATTTAAAGGCAAGCTTAATCAGACTTATGTACTACCTGCTGAGAATTCATCTGGTTGTCCTGTTGTTATTTTGGTTGGCAGGGGGGACCAACTTCTCACGACTGAGGATCTAAGGCAAATGGGGGCTCAGACAGCTCGTGCAGCGCTTCGTTTGAAGGCGCTCAAGCTTGTATTTGAAGTACCGGACACCTTACAGGAGCTTACCGTAGAGAAGGATGTGACTTCTACTGCTTATGCGCTGACGGAAGGGTTATTGCTTGGTTCTTATCGTCGGACTACCTATAAGCAGGTGCAGTCTTTTTATACAGGCCCAACATCAGTTGTTTTCACTATAAAAGAGAAATTAGAGGGTGCTGCCGGACGGGATTGGACTCAAGGCATTCAGAAGGGGCTAGCTTTCGGTGAGGCCACGAATTTGGCGCGGAGCTTGACCAATATGCCTGGTAATCTATTTACCCCCTCAGACCTTGCTGTGGCCGCTATAGAGGTTGCAGAGCGATATGGCTTTCCTTCTGAGGTGCTGGATGAACGGGAAATTGAGCAAAAAGGAATGGGCGGATTGCTCGCAGTTGGAAAAGGAAGTGTAAACCCTCCACGAATGATCGTCATCCGTTATCAGGGGACAGGAAATTGGGATAACGTAGTGGGGCTTGTAGGGAAGGGAGTTACCTTTGACACCGGCGGGATCTCCTTAAAAAGGGCACCAGGTATGGAAGAGCTGATTAGTGATATGGGCGGGGCAGCGGCTGTACTCGGAGTAATGGAGGCGCTTGGCCGCTTACGTCCACGAATTAATGTCGTTATGGTTATTCCATCTGCGGAGAATATGCCATCGGCCAATGCTTTTAAGCCTGGAGATGTTATTACCTCCATGAGCGGACGAACGATAGAAGTGTTGAATACCGACGCTGAAGGCAGAATTGTACTGGGAGATGCGCTGACTTATGCTCGGGAATGGGGAGCGAAACGTATTATCGATGTAGCTACACTGACAGGCGCTGTGTTGTCCACTTTGGGAGATATAGCAACAGGTGCTGTAACTAATGATGAAGCGTTTCTGGAGCGATTTCTGGCCGCTTCAAGCTATTCAGGGGAAAAGGTCTGGCAGCTTCCGGCATACCCGGAATTTCGTGAGATGCTAAAGAGCGAGGTTGCCGATATCCGTAACACTGCTGGAAGATATGGTGGAGCCACTACAGGCGGATTATTTGTAGGTGAGTTTGCTGAGGGCTTGCCATGGATTCATCTAGATATTGCTGGCACTGCATATGTATCTAAAGAACGTGGAGTTAATCCTAAGGGAGCAACAGGTGTCATGGTTCGTTCTATCATTCAGTGGCTGCTGAGCGAAAGCGAGATCTAAACATCCGGGGAGCTGTCCGTTCTAAACAACAAGGGGTGTTCCCTAAATGATATGCTCCCCATATAGTAGACAGGTGAAATAATAAAAACCTGTCGCTGTATGGGGAGCATTTTTATGGAACAAAAGAAGTATACAGCACTGGAAAAGTTAACGATTCTCCAAGAAATTGAACGGGGCGACATTGGTTTGAAAGCTGCGGCCCGGAAGTATGGAATATCCAAAAACTCTATAGTGAAGTGGCGGCAACGTTATCAATTGTATGGATACGAAGGGCTGGAAGTCCGAAGCTACAATCGTACGTATTCTGCAGAACTTAAACTCTATGCCGTTAAGGATTATCTCGAGGGAGGATTGTCGCAAAACCAAATCATCTGCAAGTATAAGATTGCAAGTGCAACCCAACTCGCCAACTGGATTAGGAAGTATAATGGTCATAGCAACAGCTTAACAGCTCATTCAGGAGGAACTAAAGCTATGACCAAAGGACGCGTAACCACTTGGCAGGAACGGATAAATATCGTGCTGTACTGCCTTTCGAACGGAGAAGACTATGCGAAGGCGGCAAGCCATTTTCACGTGTCTTACCAACAAGTATATAGCTGGGTAAAGAAGTACGAAGCAGGTGGTGAAGAGGCATTACGAGACGGTAGAGGACGCACCAAAGCGCCTGAAGAACTTACGGAAGCAGATCGCCACAAACTCGCGATGCAAAAGCTGGAATACGAGAATGCACGCCTGCGTGCGGAGAATGCTTTTCTAAAAAAGTTAGAGGAACTCGAAAAGAGGAGGCGTTAAGAACCATTCGCCAGGTGAATATCTACCTGGCCATTCAGGCTGTTCAGCAGGAACAGTCTTGCTCCATTCGGCTTTTGTGTGACATCGCAGGGATTTCACGGTCAAGTTATTACAAATGGTTGAATCGCAAACCCAGTTTTCGAGAGGCTGACAACGAGAAACTGACAGAGGCCATGCTCCTCTTGTATGAGAAGGTGGAACGAACCTTTGGGTATCGCCAATTGACCCTGCATTTGCGCAGACAAATGGATAAATCTATTAACGCAAAGCGAGTGTACCGGCTGATGAGATGCCAAGGTATCCAGTCAGTCATCCGCAGAAAGAGAAAGAAGTATGTAGGCTCCACGCCTCAGCAGGTTGCAGAGAATGTGCTGAACCGTAATTTTGAGGCTGAAGCTCCAAACCAAAAATGGGTAACGGATGTAACGGAATTCAAATACGGCAACGGCAAGAAGGCGTATTTAAGTGCAATAAAAGATCTGTATGACAAGTCCATTGTTGCTTACGTTCTGGGTCATTCCAATAATAATTCGCTAGTTTTTAACACACTGGAATTAGCTTTGCAGGCAGCACCGGAGAGCCGAACCTTACTCCATAGCGACCGTGGTTTCCAGTATACCTCTCTGCATTTTAAGAAGATGCTGGACGATGCAGAACTGAAGCAAAGCATGTCCCGAGTAGGCTGCTGCATTGACAATTCGCCGATGGAATCCTTCTGGGGAACATTGAAATGTGAGAAGTACTACTTACATACCTACCAGACCTTTGAAGAACTCCAAACAGATATTGATACCTACATTCACTTTTATAATAACGAACGGTTACAGGCAAAACTAAACGGCCTCAGTCCCATTGAATTTAGGACTAAGGCCGCTTAAACTACTTTTATTTTTTGTGCTGTCTACTTGACGGGGTGCAGTTCAAAACCAGAGTCTGGTTTAGGGAACACCCCTTTATTGAAATCCAAGAGCAGAAGCTTAAACAGTACGACTGGATTTTTTGGCCTTCGATTGGGAAGTGTAAGATTGAATGCCGTTCATAATTTTATCGCGAGTTCCCTTATTCTTCAGTAAATATGCTGCTCCCAATGCGACCGTTGTAAATAATGTCTTTTTGGTATTCATAGGAATTACCTCCTTGGTATTGTCTGTAGTTGCTTATAACAAACATACCCGTTAGTTAAGGAGGCTAAACGATAAATCACTATTTATTGCCCATTTTACAAGCCTACTTCTTGTTGTTAACCGGTGTTGAACAACAAGAAAGCGGGGAATCCATCGATGCTGCCGAGCAGCTTTTTCCTTTATCACAGCCTGCACAAGCGCCCTGCTTTCCCTTTTGCACATGTCGATAGATGGTCCAGCCAGAATAACCGAAAATTAAGGCGACAATCACAACATTTATCATAATGGTACCCCACTTTCATCATGAGAATCTTATAATTTACAAGTCTACGACCATCCTAATAACCGTCCGCCTTGAAAAATAATTAAAGATACGATATACGCCAGAACGAGAGAATACCCCATGGAGAAGAAGGTCCATTTCCAAGACGCTGTTTCTTTTTTGATAACCCCTACAGTAGCCAAACAAGGAATATAAAGCAGGATAAAGGCCATGAAGCTGATCGAACTTAGCGGTGTGAAGACTTGAGAGATTTGATTTTCTAAACCAGCAGCATCTGGTGCATGATAGATGATATTCATGGTAGAGACTACTACCTCTTTTGCCAAAAATCCCGGAACCAACGTAGAGCCAGCCTGCCATGTTCCGAAACCAAGCGGTGCCAGTAGCGGTGCGATCATACCCCCAAACTTAGCCAGGAAGCTGTGATCCATGTCCACATCAAACCCGCCAGGACCGGCATAAGACATAAACCAAATAATTGCTGAGCCTGCAAGAATAATAGTTCCAGCTTTTCGCAGGAAACCCTTGCCCTTTTCCCAAGTGCTGCGCGATAAGGTCTTGATCTGCGGCATACGATAAGGTGGAAGCTCGATCATGAAAACTGAGGATTCATTTTTGAATAAATATTTAGAGAATACCTTACAAAGAATCAGAGCAAACACAATACCCATCACATACATGGACAGAACTGCTACGGCCTCTTGCGCCGGAAAAAACACAGCTGCGAATAAAGCGTAAACAGGCAGTCTCGCAGAACAGGACATCAGCGGCATTAGCAAGGTGGTCAGCATGCGGTCTTTGGGCTGTTCGATGCTGCGCGCCGCCATTATGGCAGGTACATTGCAGCCGAAGCCAATGATGAATGGAATAAATGCTTTTCCGTTTAGTCCCATACGTTCCATGGTGCTGTCCATTAATAAGCAAACCCGAGCCATGTATCCTGAATCCTCCAAGAAGGAAATGATCAGGAAGAGAATGAAGATTTGCGGGACAAAGACGAGGACGCCCCCTACACCGCTAATTAATCCATCGACAATCAGGGCATGCGTGAAGCTGGATGCTCCAAGCGTCTGAAGCAGGGAATTGGCTCCATCACTAATCGGTCCGGAGATCAGGCCATCGAGGAGATCTGATAGAGGTCCGCCGACCCAGTCAAATGTGGTCTTAAAGAGAGCATACATAAAGAAGATAAATAAGGGCAGTCCTAGAAAACGATGCGTCAATATGGAATCTAATCTTTCTGTTAAGTTATGAGGTTTCTGCGTTGTTGTATCAAGTACAACCTCACAAATGGAGTGGATATAATCCATCCGCTGTGAGCGAATCCATTGGGGGAGCGTCAGGGCCAGCTTTTTGATCTGTAGCTCACTCTGACAGGATTCACAGATGTTTAGCAGGCGGGTGGTGTCCATACGTGTCTTTAGAAAATGAAGAATAACCGGATTCTGCTCCATAAGCTGTAGAGCAATCCAGCGGTGATTTGGTAAGTCCTTGATAGGAAGTAATTCCTTTTCTATAGAAGATATCGCATGCTCTACAATCTCACCGTAGTTCAACTTGAACTTTACAGCGGGAATCGCAGAGGATTTCTCTAAAATACTGAGGACTTGTGCGCAGCCTTTTCCCGTTCTTGCAACAAGCGGGAGGACAGTTATACCCAGTCGTGATTGTAAGACTTCATGATTGATGCGAATTCCACGTGCATTAGCGACGTCAATCATATTAAGTCCGAGTAAGGTAGGTTTGCCATACTCAAGTAATTGAAGCGTGAGCAGCAGATTTCGTTCCAGCTGTGAAGCATCCACGATATTAATTAAGGCTTCTGGAGATTCTTCTATTAGATACTGGGCAGCAACCCCCTCATCGCGTGAGAGTGGGTGCAAGGAATAGATGCCCGGCAAATCAATGAGCTTGCCAGCGCCGTTCTTCAGGCTGCCGATCTTCTTTTCTACAGTTACCCCTGACCAGTTACCAACATATTCGTATGAGGAGGTTAACGTATTGAAAAGAGAGGTTTTACCTGTATTGGGGTTACCTACAAGAGCTATTGAACTCAAGACACGTTCACCTCAATCAATGAAGCTTCCTTCCGGCGGATGGCGAACAGTTGTCCATTGCACTCTAAGGTAATAGGTCCTAAAAAAGGTCCTTTTCCTTTCAGGCGAATGCTCACACCCTCGGACACTCCAAGATCAGCCAGACGACGGCGTAGGATAGGATTGATTCCTTCTATTTTATGAATATATCCGGTCGAACCCGGTTGTAGTCGCAGCAATGAGCAAGAGGTAGAAGCCATTTTTATCCCTCCAAAAGAGACTGATAATCAATCTCAATGATTTTCTTGTAATGTAGCATTTTTAGGGCTTATTTACTGTGATCATTGTCGCTGACACGATGTGGTAATAGCATTAAGGAGAAGAAGATGAAATTCCTTTACATTTTATTCTTCATTAAAGTATGATTATACGATATAAATTGCATAGTAAAGCTATATTCGCGGTTATAATGATTGCAATAGTTGAAGGGAGATAATTATGAAGACTAATCAATGTAAGATTGTTGACTGCACCATCCGAGATGGGGGCCTAGTGAACAACTGGGATTTTAGTGTGGAATTTGTACAAAACTTATATGCCGGCTTGAATGAAGCTGGTGTTGATTATATGGAAATCGGTTATAAAAATTCACCAAAATTGCTCAAAGGAGCAGAGGGTGCCGGACCATGGCGTTTTCTGGACGATGATTTCCTGCGTAAAGTGATTCCGCAAAAAGGTCACACCAAGCTATCTGCTTTGGTTGATATCGGCCGCGTGGATGAGAATGATATTTTGCCCCGCAGCGAAAGTATGCTGGATTTGATTCGTGTGGCATGCTACAGCAAAGATGTAGAGAAAGCCCTCCAATTGGTACAAACTTTCCATGATCTAGGCTATGAGACAACGATCAACATTATGGCTTTGTCTAATGTTATGGAGAATGAATTGTTGGAAGCTTTTGAAATGATCCGTGAGAGCGTTGTCGATGTGGTATATATTGTAGATTCATACGGCAGCTTGGATCACAATGACATGAATTATCTGGTTGAGAAGTTCAAGACACATCTGCCAAACAAACGTCTAGGCGTACATACTCACAATAATCTTCAGTTGGCGTTCTCCAACACGTTGATTGCTGCTGAGAATGGTGTAGAGTTACTGGATGCTTCTTGTTATGGGATGGGACGAGCTGCAGGAAATTGCCCTACAGAGCTGTTAGTAACTCATTTGAAGAATACACGTTACTCCTTGCGCCCTGTGCTTGATATTATTGAACGCCTGATGATTCCTTTGCGTGAGAAAGAGGAGTGGGGCTATATCATTCCTTATATGATCACAGGTACACTTGATGAGCATCCACGTTCAGCAATGGCACTTCGTGCATCTGCAGACAAGGATAAATCCGTTGATTTTTTTGATAAGCTTACAACACCAGAAGTAACCTTTGGTGACAAATAAACCTGAGTTTCTTAGAAGCACTGAACCCTTTCGTAGGGGGAAGTGCTTTTTTGGTTGCCTGCTAGCAGAAAATGGTTTATATTTATGCAAGATTTATGAATATATAACTTATAAACGCGCCTTCCATTTGAATGCCGATAAAAGAAATGTAACTTAAAAGTCCTATCCCGCCGATATTTATACGTAGGACATAACTATACTTGAATGTTAATTAATAGATATTATTTTCAGACGCGAGGGACTTATGAGACAAGAAGAGAAAAAGACAATTCAAGCAGCTGCTGTAGGCGCCTTGCTGTTCCTTTTAATTCAAATTTTCCATACATCGCTTAACCGATTGGACGATTGGGATATTATTTCTTCTCTCTATCTCATTGTCGGCTGCTGTAATGTTGCTTTTGGATTTGCAATATTTGCACAGGGCTGGTTATTCTTCTCTAGCAGATTATCTAAAGGAAGATTATATGCCGCTGCTCTTTTTGGTGGAATATGTATTATTGATTTTTTGCATACACTGGGTTTTGTGGGCATCCCGTTGATTTCATCATTCATAACTTTTGAAGAATCGTTGTGGCTGCGAACCCTCTCACGACTAATCAGCGGTTTAGGAATGTTGTTTATTTTTAGCAGGGAAGATAAGCCCGTGTCTGTCTCTGAAAAAAGAAAGTTGTTTAGAATAGCCTTCATGCTGATTGTGCTTTCCATTGTTTTGTTTATATTCAGCCACTCGGCGTTGCCTCAGTTTTTAACTAAACCTTGGATGAATCCTTTGAAGCAGATTGCTGATTTGGCAGTTCTTTTTGTTTACTTGGCAGGTGTTGCAGTTATTGTATTTCCTGAAAAAAGTGAAAAGTCAGCCTCCCTGCTTATTATTATTCGAGCACTTATCTTTTTCTCTTTGGGCCAAGCCTTTTTTATGAGTCCATTCAGTAGTGGCAATATAGATGATCTTTTTGGAATGGTGTGTAGCGGTGTTGCATACTATTTGCTTCTTACTGGAGTATATCGTCTGACGATTGAAGAACCCTTTTACGAAAAGCAGTTGGCTGAGGAACGGATCAATTATTTAGCCTATCATGATGATTTAACGGGACTTCCCAATAGACGTCGTCTGACGCAGCGTGTAGAAGAGATGATTATTGCTGGAGAGAAGAAAACGAGCGATAAATTCTCAGCGTTAGCTATTATGAATATTAATCATTTCAAGAATATAAATGACTCCCTGGGCCATTTTGCCGGAGACCATTTATTGAAGCTGGTGTCTGAGCGGCTTGTGAATGAGGCCAAATCTACTGAAGAGCTTTATAGTATGGGGGCAGATGAGTTCGCTTTTCTTATGATGGAGAGAGCAAGTCTTGGAGAATGTTTGGTTCGAGCTACGGAGCTGCATCGATTGTTTGAGGTACCTATTGCCTTAGAGTCGGGGGAGTACCATATTTCGCTTAGTATGGGGTTAAGTATTTATCCCGGTGACGGTGAAACTGCGGAACATCTAATTCAGAATGCTGATACGGCTGTACATAATGCCAAGGAACAGGGAGTAGAGATTCGCAGGTATATCCCAGCCATGCAGATGAAAGCAAAGGAACGTCTAAAGCTGGAAAATGACCTCCGCAGAGCGCTTGAACGCAATGAATTCTTTCTGGTGTATCAGCCAAAGGTTTTGCTGGAGACGGAAGAGATCGTAGGAATGGAAGCTCTGCTCCGCTGGAATCATCCGAAGCGTGGTCTGGTCTCTCCTGCGGAATTTATCCCGTTAGCTGAAGAGAGTGGACTCATTGTTCCGATTGGGGAATGGGTACTCAAAACAGCTTGTCTGCAGAATAAAAAATGGCAGCTGGCCGGCTATGTGCCGATTTGCGTCTCCATCAACCTATCTATGCGGCAATTCCTTCAGCCCAATCTAGCAGGGAGGATTCATACCATCTTAACCGACATTGGATTAGATCCGTGTTATGTCGACCTTGAGATTACTGAGAGTATGACCTTGGATAAAGAAACAGCCTTTGATCAGCTGAAACGTCTGAAAGAGCTTGGTGTCTTCATCAGTATTGATGATTTTGGTACAGGCTACAGCTCCCTGCATTATCTAAAGAACATGCCGATCGACAGATTGAAAATCGACAGGTCGTTCGTATCAGAGGTTATGGAGGACAGCAACAATGCTGCTATAGTCTCTACAATCACTTCTATGGCGCATCATTTGAAGCTGAAGGTTACGGCTGAGGGTGTGGAGAACAAGGAGCAGCTGCAATTTCTGCGGGAGCAGCATTGTCATGAAGCTCAAGGATTTCTGTTCAGCAAACCTATTCAACCAGCAGAGTTTGAGGCGATATTTTTAAAAAAGGCACCCCTCGGCGCTTCCCTGTAAACTAAAAAAATGTTGATTTTTACTTGTAGAGATGATACAATAACTCTTGTATTCACTTTCTAGTGCGGGTGTAGTTCAATGGTAGAACTTCAGCCTTCCAAGCTGATAGCGTGGGTTCGATTCCCATCACCCGCTCCATAATTCAAACTTCCAAATCCTTGCGATGCAAGGGTTTTTTTATATCCCATCAGCCTATATTGGTTGGTGGGATTTTTTTTGTTTATACTATTTGCCTAATGGAAAAACTTTAATATAGCGTACTTTTAAGAAAAGGTTGTGAAAATTTTGAATGGTGCAAAGATTGCGTTCCTATCTGTACTTAGCAATACATTTATCGTTTCTTTAAAGCTTATAGTCGGAGTACTTACAGGTTCAGTAGCAATTATCTCGGAAGCGATCCACTCCTCCTTAGATTTAGTTGCTTCGTTGATTGCTTTTTTCTCGGTCCGATGGTCAAGTCGTTCTGCGGATAAAACTCATCCTTATGGTCATGGCAAAGTGGAGAATATCTCAGGGACGATTGAAACGTTGCTTATTTTTGTAGCTGGATTCTGGATTATAGATGAGTGTGTTCATAAAATAATGAATCCAACCGCGATCGAACTTCCCTTTTTGGGCATTATTGTGATGGTGGTCGGAGCGGGGATCAATTATATGGTTTCACGCAAGGTTAAAAAGAAGGCAGACGAACTTCACTCTGTGGCTATGAAATCGAATGCTCTGCATTTGCTTACGGATGTTTTCACCTCTTTGGGTGTTGCATTCAGTTTATTATTGGTTACCCTCACTGGATGGACGATACTCGACCCTGTCATTGGGATTGTGTTGGCTCTGTATATTATGGGTGAAGCCTATAAGCTTCTAAAGGAGTCATTTCCTCCGCTGTTGGATGCACGATTAACTGAGGCAGAAGAAAATGAAATATTACATGTCATAAAGTTATTTCAAGGGCGATATATTGAATTTCATGATTTTCGTACCCGCCGATCTGGTCCAGAAGAGTATGTCGACTTTCACCTTGTGATTCCTTCTAAAATGAGTGTTGCTACTGCGCATCAATTATGCGACGAAATTGAACTAGCCATTCAAGGCATATTTGAACGTGCCCAGGTGTTGATTCACATTGAACCCGAACATGAACAGTTGGCTAACAAACCGGTATTACATGAAGGGTAATAATGGTGATTACTCACAGAGTTTCTCTGCTATTTCAATATTTTGTATTAAGTGATATGGTGATTATATCTCTTTTATATTCATTCTATATGGGGGACGGATAATGATCGCTTATTTAAGACCTTTAATAATAAGTAGCTCAGTTAAAAGCCTGATTTTTCTTTTAATAATAATGGTGATAGCAATGGTATGGTGGTTTTATAAATGGACTAAGCAATGATGCTCTTTTGTTTGGCCGCATACTAAAAAGCCAGGCTCCCAACTTAGGGAACCTGGCTTTATTTGTTTGTAGCTTGTGTATCTTAAACAGTCTTTAGGAACTCAACAATGGTGAGTAATCCCTTGTCGAAGTTCTCCAGGTTGAAATGCTCATCCGGTGCATGCAGGTTCTCATCATCGAGACCAAAGCCCATCAGAACGACAGGTGCTTCCAGCACACGGGAGAAGCTCTCCATGATCGGAATGGAGCCTCCGTCTTTGGTGAAGAGGGCACGGGTTCCATATACTTTGCCATATGCGTCTGCTGCAGTTTGCAGAATAGGATTCGACGGATCGATGTTAAAGGCACGTGCCTTCTCCATTTGCTTAACATGCACTTTCGCTCCGGTCTGAATATTAGCCTTCAGATGTGCTTCAACGGCATCGAGGATATGCTGTGGATCCTGATCGCCAACTAAGCGGCAGGTAATTTTCGCATGTGCTTCTTTAGGGATAACCGTCTTACTGCCTTCCCCTTGGAAACCGCCGTATACGCCGTTAAGCTCAAGCGTAGGACGAGCGCCAATCCGTTCTACAAAGGAATAACCTTCTTCTCCGTATAACGATTCCAATCCAAGACCTTCGCGGATTTTATCTTCATTCACACCTTGCTTCACGAATTCTTCCCGCAGCATTGGGGAAAGTTCAGGAACGCCATCATAGAATCCGTCTACAGATACGCGTCCTTTGTCGTCATGAAGCGAGCTTAGCAAAGATACTAGGGCATGCAATGCATTCGGAACGCCACCGCCGTAAGAACCAGAGTGCAGGTCTGTCAAAGCGGTAGTTACATCAACTTCAAGGGAAGCTAGACCACGTAGCCCAGTGCAGATGGCAGGACGACCGCGTTCCAATAGGGATGTATCGGAGACTAACACCGCATCCGCAGCGAGCTTTTCTTTATTGGCTTCAAGGAACGGAGGCAGATTCACACTGCCGATTTCTTCTTCACCTTCGATGCAAAGCTTGAGATTCACAGGAAGAGTACCTTCTTGTTTCAGGATCGCCTCAATGGCTTTGAGGTGAACGAATACTTGTCCTTTGTCATCTGTTGCTCCGCGTGCATAAAGCTTGCCATCACGAATCTCTGGTTCAAATGGAGGTGTGGTCCATAGGTTTAATGGATCTACTGGTTGTACATCGTAGTGACCATACACGAGAATAGTTGGTTTGCCTGGAGCATGAAGATAATCGGCATATATAACGGGATGTCCCGCTGTCGGATGCAACTCAATGTTCTCAAGTCCGGCTTTTTTCAGGGTGTCTGTCAGCCAATGGGCTGCCTTCAGTACATCGTCCTTATGTTCAGATAAGGCAGAAATACTTGGAATTCTGAGCCATTGTTTTAGTTCTTCGAGATGTTCATCCCGGTGGGTTGAAAAATACGTTTCGTATGACATAGTGAGTATGTACCTCCTTAAGTTTTGCTGCGCAAAACCGGCTTTGTAAGCGCCTGGGCATAAGCTTATTGGCCATGCGTGACCGTCTTGTTTAGCATTCTATAGGAACCATTATACTGGAGAACTCACTATGGATCAAAAGCGATGGGGCAAACCTCTCACCAGATGATTGTAGCCGGTGTCACACCTTGGGGAAAAGTATCCTCAGCTTTGCTTTTGTTCATATACATCTCATACCAAACATCAGCGATGAGTCCTGGATCTGTAGCGGTGCCGGGTTTAATGAATACACCAAGTGCTAAATGACCTACATAGATTCCTTGTGGAGCCAAATCTGCATGCAGGTTAAGTGCGTAGTTTCTTAATCCGCTAAGCGCAATGCCTACATTACCCATCATCTGCATGGGATAGATGGAGGACAATCCGGTTGTGAACAGCAGTGCGCCGCTGCGTTTCTCCAGCATCTCAGGCAAGACCTGTGCTACGCTGCGGATAGCGGCTACAACCAGTGCCTGAAAGGCATCCTGTGCATTTTCTTCTGTTACTTGTGAAGCAGGAGTAGGAGGGTAATTTCCACTTGTCGGGCTGAACTCGAGCACATCGATAAAGCCGTATTTTTTCTTGATATTATCGAAGGCTGTGGCTACTTGTTCTTTATTGTATACGTCGGCAGGAAAAGCAGCAGCCTCGATATTCAGTGCTTGCAGTTCCTGAACAAGGGTGTTCAGCTTCTCTTCATTTCGAGAGATTAATGCCACTTGAAATCCGTTGGCTCCGAATTTTTTGGCGATTGAGAGTCCTAAGCCGGGTCCAGCACCTATGATGGCAATGGTCTTTTTCATGATTTATTAGTTCCTTTCCGGTTGTTGATTACTAACAGTAACCATGATAAGCTGAATAGGCTTGAGGGACAAGAAGGCACTATTACATGCTTAAGTTACATGGAGGTAACCACAGTTGGAACATTCAAAGGAAGAACCCACCCGGTTCATGCCGATGCTGGAGGATTGCTCCATTACCCGCCAGATTCTGGACAGGGTCGGAGATAAATGGAGTGTACTGATCATAGTCAATTTAGGTGCTGAAGCTTTGCGGTTCAAAGAGTTGCAAAGGCGCTCTGGAGGGATATCACAACGGATGCTGACCCAGACCCTGCGCCATTTGGAACGGGATGGATTAGTTTGGCGTAAAGCGACGCCTACAGTCCCATTGACTGTGGAATACGGTCTGACGAGCATAGGAGAATCATTGTTGGGACCTTTAACCTCGCTTGTGGACTGGGTCAACAAAAACAATGGGAAGATCGCCAAAGCGCGTATAGATTATGACCACCAGCACGACACACAGGAGTAACAAGACAGCAGAACAATTCACTGGGATAGAGGATGGATTATATTGCATAAGGAAAGTGGAACAAACACATTTATTTATACTTACACCTGTTCAGAGGACGAGTTATCGCTGTGTCAGATGGAGCTGCGATGTCTTTTTGGTGAGCAGGTGCCGACTGTTCTTTTTAAGAGTGAGGTTGAGGTGGATGTCAGCCGCAGTCCCTTCATTAAAGAGCGGATAGATGTAATGTATGAAGGGGACAGTCTGCCTGAGATTTATGATCAAACGGAGCAGGTGGAGCTTGGCGGCAAGACGTTTAAGGTTATTTTTGTGAAGACCAACGATCTGGGCCCTTCAGACAAAATAGAGTATGATGAGCGCAGAGTGATCGAGCGGGAAATTGGGTTGCGGATTGAAGGAGAAGCGGATGTTAACCATCCGGAGCTGGTATACGGCATTGTTACGCTGGGTGGACGCTGGTACTTCGGATCTTATCATAAAAACAAGGCAACTTGGTTCCGCCAAATGAAGAAGCCACGCAGCTATTCTATCGCGCTTAGTACACGTGTTGCCCGTGCCGCGGTTAATATGGCTATTCCGAATCCTGAAGGTATACGTGCTATAGATCCTTGCTGCGGTATTGGAACTGTAATGGTAGAAGCCTTGTCAATGGGAATCGATATGGTTGGACGTGATATTAACCCTATGATTGCTATCGGTGCGAGAACAAATATTGCCCATTTTGGATTCACCAGTGAGGTTACGCTCGGGGATATTGCGGATATCACTGATCATTACGATGTAGCCATTGTAGATATGCCATATAATCTATATTCTAGTATTACACCTGAGGAGCAGTTCGCGATTCTAGTGAATGCGCGCCGGATTGCAGATCGGGTGGTTATCGTTGCGATTGAACCGATGGACGAGATGATCACTGAAGCTGGATTTACAATCATAGACCGTTGTGAAGCTAAAAAAGGAGCCTTCTCGCGTCATTTAATGCTTTGCCAGTAATCCTAATCAGGTACCGAAAAAGGGGTGCAGCAATGGAGCAGAAGTGGTTAACGTGGGCCAAAGAAATTCAGGCCATCGCACAGACTGGATTAACTTATGCTAAGGATGTTTATGATATAGAACGGTATCAAGCTTTGCGGGAGCTCAGTGTAGATATCCTCGCTAATTATACCTTCGAAAGCAAGGAGAGAATTAGACTCTCCTTTGCGGGTGAAGGGGGTTATGCTACCCCAAAAGTTGATGTCCGTGGTGTTGTATTCCGGGAGGATAAAATTCTACTTGTTCGCGAGAATTTGGACGGGAATTGGGCGCTTCCTGGTGGCTGGGGGGACATTGGGCTGTCGCCGAGCGAAGTTGTTGTGAAAGAAATCAAAGAGGAATCGGGTTTTGAGGCAGAAGCAGTTCGCTTACTGGCTGTACTGGATAAGAAATTTCATAACCATCCGCCGGAGCCTTATCACGTGTACAAGTTCTTTATTTTATGCCGCATCGTGGGCGGAGAGGCAATGGAAGGGGTAGAGACAAGCGAAGTTTCGTTTTTTGCTGAAGATAAACTGCCTGAGCTTTCAGCAGAGCGGAATACAGAGGCACAGATTCGGACGATGTTTGAATATTTACGAAATCCGGAAAAAGTAGTAATATTGGACTAAGAATCTGCATATACTGTATGACTTCCGCAAATTTAAGTTTTTAATTATTCAAAATTTGGTTAATAACTAATATGTAAGCACTTACAACGGTTTGGCCGCTGAGCCTTTATATCTACCAAAATT
Source organism: Paenibacillus sp. FSL H7-0735 (assembly GCF_038008505.1). NCBI lineage: Bacteria > Bacillati > Bacillota > Bacilli > Caryophanales > Paenibacillaceae > Paenibacillus > Paenibacillus sp. FSL H7-0735. Next base: position 1,682,497 of record NZ_JBBOZH010000001.1, read on the forward strand.
CAAAATTTTAATTTTTTGGGTCGAGCGGTCTACATTTTTTCCTCTACTGTGACGATAAGATATTTTAGGAGGGGATCGCATGGAACAAGAAGAATTGAGCATTCCATTGAAACAGGAAAATGTGGTGCGTCCTGCAGAAGGCAATATTGCCACTGGGCTGGTTTGGGGTATTTTAATCAGCATTCCGTTATGGATCTCTGTTATTGGCTGGATTTTGGGATTTTGGCACTAAACCATAAATTAATGAGGATCTAATTCTGTTGATTTTATAGTATACACAAAAGGCTGTCCCTTCCTTGTGGAAGAGACAGCCTTTTGCGTTTTCTGAAGATCTTAGTCTTTTGTATATACCACTCTAAAGTTCTCACAAACAACTTTCATCTTTGGATCAAAGGGTTTGTTTAAGAATTTTAAGGATTCTCTGGTGAAGAACTGCTTATGATCATGACGCCATGACTTAAGCGTCCGGTCACCTTCTCCTTCAGTATAGGCAAACTCAGCGCTAACCTCATCAAAAGGCATAATTTGTACATCTGTAGTAACAATTATTGCCCGCGGATCACCAGATCCATCCAGCACGATACTGTGACCGCCAACTTGCGGAAACGTCTCGTCACAAGTTTCAAATATATCATAATTTGAAGCAGTTCCTGTCTTGATCCCACGAATCACCAGATCGAGCAGTTCATCGGCCATCTGGGGACTGTCACCAAAGGCCCAGGCGTCATAGTTATCCGCTGTTTGTGGATGAAGCTGGGTGTATTCTTTCCACAATAACTTAATCTTCTCTTTGTTGCTCATATGCTCATCTCCTTATAGATCAATCTATTCTATAGACCAGTTGTCTCCATCCATCCTGTATAGAGCTCATCCAACTGCTCCTGTATCGCATCACGTTCTTGTTGCAGCTCAGCAAGTTCAGCTGCATCGCTGCTGATCAGGGGATCTAACATCTTAGCATCGATCACGCCAAGGCGTTCCTCTACCTCTGCAATGGCCGTTTCCCAGTCGAAGGTGGTGTTTTTCCTACGGGAACTGGTGGATTTAGCGTTGGTTTCTTTCCCTGAATCGTTAGATTGAGGCTTATCAGGGCGTGAACTTGTTCGTTCTGCAGAGACAGGTTTAGCTTGATCCGCAAAAGAGGGAGCTAGTAATGCCTTTTCAGCTTGTTTTTCCTTGTAATATTCATAGTTTCCGTTGAACACTCCAAACCGCCCGTCTTCAATGGACCATAGTTTGTGAAATAGGCGATTGATGAAATAACGGTCATGAGATACCGCCAGAACCGTGCCTGGAAATTCCTCTAATGCTTCTTCGAGTGCTTCACGAGAATCTATGTCCAGATGATTGGTCGGCTCATCCAGAATCAGCAGATTTGGCTTGCGATGCATTAGTACAGCGAAACGCAGGCGGGTCCATTCACCACCGGACAGATTCGTAATGTCTTTGAATACATCGGGACCATAAAATAGGAAACGTGCAAGCTGCCCGCGTGCTTCACCTTCTTCAAGTCCAGCTTCTTCGCGGAAGTAGCGGAGTACAGACTGTTTGTTATTTTCAGGAACAGCCTCTTGTGCGAGGTAGCCGACCACAGTTCTTGAGCCGAGTGTACAGCTTCCGCTGTCCGGGGTTTCCTGCCCTAAAATAATTCTTAAAAGTGTACTTTTACCTGCCCCGTTACCGCCGATGAGTGCCGTAGTCTCTCCGTAGCAAAGCACTTCGTTTGCCTCTGCGAAAAGGCTTCGCTGACCATATGCTTTTCCGATATCCTCCAAAATGACAACCTGATTACCGGAACGGTCATTTTGCTGTAGCTGCAAATCCATCGATTTACGCTCCAGAATAGGACGTTTAACCTTCACCATACGATCCAGTGCTTTTTGCATGGATGCTGCTCTCCGGTAAAAGGAAGGGTTAGGAGGTGTCCCGCGATTGCCAAATTCAATGAGACGTTTGATGCTTTCCTGCATTTGTTTTATTTTTTTCTGCTGCTCTTGATAATCGGCAAATTGTTGAAGAAGTCGTGTTTCCTTCTCCACTTGGTAGCCGCTGTAGTTGGTATGGAAGGTGAAGGCCTCGCCATCCTCAATCTCGATCACTTTCTTGACTACAGCGTCCAGAAAGTAACGGTCATGGGAGATCGCAAGCACTGTTCCATCATAACTCTGTAAAAATTGCTCCAACCATTCAATGGCGTTCATATCGAGATGATTGGTTGGTTCATCCAATAGAAGGATGTCTGGACGGCGCAGCAGCAGCTCCGCAAGTCCGACTTTTGTTTTTTCTCCTCCTGAAAGAGAGGCGAACAATCGGCTGTATTGTCCGGTTCCAATCCCGAGACCCGAGGCTACGCGCTGAATAGAGGATTCGATCTCGTAACCTCCGGCGGCCTCGAACTTATCCTGCAAGCTGCCATATTCTTTCAGCAGCCGATTCCAGAGGATTTCATCCGTTCCGCTGTTAAAGCTGGACATTTCCAGCTCAAGCTCCCGCAGGCGGTGCTGCCATTGCAAAGGTTCGGCAAAGCTGCGCTGCAGAACATCATATACGGTTTCTTTTTCGTTAACTTCTTGAATTTGAGCTAACAGACCTACTACGCTGCCTTTGCGTATTGAGATTTGCCCTTCATCGGGGCGTTCCTCCCCGTTCAGCAGGTGGAATAGTGTCGTTTTGCCACAGCCGTTACGGCCGATCAGGCCAATTTTTTCCCCTTGGCGGATATCGAAGGTAATGCTATTCAGCACGAGTTGTGCCCCGTGGTATTTTTGAACATTTTGGCATTGGATGATCATATATATTCTCCTTTAAGAATGCCCTTCGCACCGCCAGTACCCTAAATGGCTCCGAAATCCTGTAAAAAACCATAAAAAAAGACCGTAGGGAAATTTCCCCACGGCCTTATCATTCTCCGGTTAACTGATCCGTCCGGGTGATGGCAGGAAAGGCATTTCACAATTGTGTAGTGTTATTAAATTCATACAAATGGACAGACTTCTCCCGTTATCGCCATTTACATGAGCAATGCCAGCTATCGCTTTAGGTAGCCGACTCATAACACTGTTGGTCCAATTGTGATCCATTCCTTCCACACCCCTCTCTTAGTAAATTTAATGACAGTGTAATCAAAAATCAGAAAATAAGCAAGTAAAAAGATGTCAGAGAGTATTTTTACACAGCATAGAATATGAAAAATAGAATAATATGGTTCTGTAGTGGGGGGCAAGTGGCTAAATTTAACGGATGAAAAGAGGAAGAGATATGGCACTTTTTGACGGATTAATGGGCAATGCATCACAAGTAAATCTTACGGAGGTCCAGCGGGAATACGCACAAATTCTTGCTCCTCAGGAGAAAATCGAACGCGCCTATAAGCTGATTAGAGATATGTTCATTTTTACGGACAAGCGGCTTATTCTGGTGGATAAACAAGGTCTGACGGGCAAGAAAACAGAATATCATTCGATCCCTTACAAAAGCATCTCGCATTATTCCGTGGAGACGGCAGGGCATTTTGACCTGGATGCGGAGCTATGTATCTACATTTCCAGCAGCACGCTTCCGGTGAAGAAGACCTTCAATAAATCCGTAAATATTTACGAGGTGCAGGCTGTATTATCGCAATATATTTTAAAATAAATTGTTTATTCGGTGTTTCAAAGCACAAGCCCCCCTCTAAAAGTGGCTAAGATTACTAAGGTTAGATGCAGCTATACATATTTGAGATAGGTAGCCATTGGTGGCAAAAGGCCACAAGACATAACCGAGATAGACAGCTATATGGCGGCAAAAGGTGACTAGACATATCCGAGATAGGTAGCCATTTGGTGGCAAAAGGTGACTAGACATATCCGAGATAGGTAGCCATTTGGTGGCAAAAGGTCACGGTAGTACGCCATGGCAGTATGCGGCTCCCTGTAATTAAAATGATTTTATAATATTCGTAGGTGTGAATCTACAAGATTAAACAAAGATGACCTCTTATTTGTGCATAGCTCACAAAAAGAAGAGGTTTATTTTGCGTTTCAGCGTAACCGATTGACAAAGGATTTTCGTGTAATGTTAAATGACACTAATTAAGTCAGAAGTTATAGGGAGCTCGCAGCTGAACCCGCCGCAAAAAATAAGGAGTTGGGACATGGCGGAAAAACCCGTAAAACATAGGGGGAGGGGCATGGTGGAGGGGAGAAACCCGTAAAACGTAGAGGAATGGCATGGGGAAGAAACCCGAAAAACATAGAGGGAAGGGCATGGCGGAGCGGAGAAACCCGTAAAAGATAGGGGGACGGAACATGGCGGAGAAACCCGTAATAGGCACAAAAACTATGGTAGTTAGCCCCCATTATTTAGCCTCGGCTGCTGGTGCACGTATGTTGGAAAAAGGGGGTAATGCCTTTGATGCAGCGGTGGCGATCAGTGCGACACTAGCTGTTGTATATCCGCATATGACGGGGCTAGGCGGAGATTCCTTTTGGTTGACCTATAACACGCAAGAGGCGCGTGTTCGGGCCTATAACGGAAGCGGGCGCTCCGGGTACGGAGTCCGCAGAAGCAGCTATGCCGGGGAAGCTTTCATCCCGCGGCGGGGGATTCGCAGCGCCATTACGGTGCCGGGGATGGCGGACAGTTGGGATGCCATACTGAGTAAGTATGGCCGCTTTATGCTGGCGGAGGTACTGGAGCCTGCCATTGGTTATGCTTTGGAGGGATTTCCGCTGTCGCCGGATCAGCGGAATAACACGGCTGTTGCGGGCTCTGCGCTGTCGCCGGAGGCGGCAGCGATTTACACGCCAGGCGGCGTGATTCCTTGTGCTGGATCGCGATTCCAGCAAAAACAGCTGGCGGCCACCCTGCGGACATTGGCGGCGGGTGGGCGGGATGCTTTTTATAAGGGGAAGATTGCGGAGGACATCTGTGACTATATGCTGGCAACTGGCGGGTATTTGACTCGGGATGACTTTGCGGATCATCAGGGGGATTGGGTCGAGCCGATTCATACGGATTATCACGGGCATACGGTATATCAAGTGCCGCCTAATTCTCAAGGTTTCACTGGACTAATGAGTCTTAATTTATTGGAACATTACAATTTTGAAGCAATCGGGCATGGTTCGTATGAATATTATCACCTGCTTGTTGAAGCGTTGAAGCTAAGCTTCCGCGATCGGGATAGGGTGCTTACAGATCCGGATTTTAGTGCTATTCCTTTGGAGCAGCTGCTGGATAAACGTTATGCAGGACAATTAGCGTCTACTATCTCGATGCAAAAAGCTGCGCAACTGACAAGTCAGCCTATCGGCAGTGATACAGCTTATGCTGCGGTTGTGGATGAGGACGGGAATGCGGTCTCTTTTATTCAGAGTCTGTATTTTGAATTTGGTTCGGGCGTGGCCGCTGGGGATACTGGGATTCTGCTGCAGAATCGAGGTTCGTTTTTTTCGCTGGACCCCGGGCACATCAATACGCTTGAGCCGCATAAGCGCAGCTTCCACACACTGATGCCAGCGATGGCCTGCCGCGAGGGCAAACCTGCGATTCTGTACGGGACGCAAGGTGGCGAAGGTCAACCACAGACTCAAACCCTGCTGCTCACACGGATGCTGCATTATGGCATGAATCCACAAATGGCTGTGAATGAGCCGCGTTTTGTGTGGGGGAGAACGTGGGGAGAGCCTACGCAAGAACTGAAGGTGGAGAGCAGGGTAGCTGATGAGGTGCTGGCAGATTTGGCCGCAGTCGGTCATATTGTCCGGAAAGTAGATGACTATGATGGGATTATGGGTCACGCTCACATGATTTCGATAGATGACAATGGATACCGCAGTGGGGGAACGGACCGACGCTGCGATGGTGCGGCGATTGGATGGTAGGTATAGGTGTGATGGAAGGATTGGAAGGACTCTGAAGGAATCATAGGTGGAATGATGGATGGAAAAGCTGCTGATGGGGTCGTAGGAGGAAAAATGGAGAATTGGAAGGACTGCTGGAGGAATCGAAGGCGGTATGGTGTGGGATCCGAAAGGCTGATGGAAGAATCGTAGGTGGAATGATGGATGGAAAAGCTGCTGATGGGTCGTAGGAGGAAAGATGAGGAATTGGAAGGAACGCTGGAGGAATCGTAGGAGAAGCGTGGGATCCGAAAGGCTGATGGAAGGGTAAAAGTAATGGTCTAGGGAGGAGGGGGAATTATGGTTTTGGATAATCGGTATGGTGCGTTTATAGATCCTGAGCTTACGGTTGAGAGTTTAGGAAGCGGGATATTGGATGGACTGACCTTTGCAGTAAAAGATGTATTTGCTGTAACTGGACACAGCTCTTCTGCAGGTAATCCTGATTGGCTGCGTAGCCACCATCCGTCCACGGAGCATGCGGTGGCTGTACATCGTTTACTGTTGTCGGGTGCTACACTTCGTGGTGCTGCCTATACGGATGAGCTGATGTATAGTCTGGGCGGCGAGAACCATCATTATGGAACGCCGATTAATCCGCGTGCTGTAGGTCGTATCCCAGGCGGATCTTCAAGTGGTTCGGCAGTAGCGGTAGCTTCTGGTAGTGTTGATTTTGCGCTCGGAACAGATACCGGTGGCTCAATTCGAGTACCTTCCTCTTATTGCGGAGTATATGGCTTCCGGCCAACGCATGGAGCTGTGGATTTTCAAGGTGTTATTCCATTATCTCCGGCTTTTGATACAGTTGGCTGGGTGTCGGATCGCTTGGATGTGCTCCAGAAGGTAGGGGAAGTGTTACTTGTGGCTGGGAGTACATCTGTAAAGACGTCGAAGAAAATAGGAAGTAGTCTAGAAGAAACTGTAGGGAAGAGCATAGAGAAGAATGTATTGGAAAATTTGAAGAACAACTTAGAGGGAGACATGGTGAAGACTGATAAAAATAATTTAGAAAAGAGCCAGAAGGAAAGTTTAGAAACGATTTTGGAGAAACGTATTGAGAAGAGTGCTGAGAAGAGTACGGAGAAAATTTTAGAGATTGGCCCGGAAAACAAGGTAAAAAAGAATATGGAAGACAAAAATAAAATGGGTACTTTATTTGTTGCTACTGACTGCTGGGCTTTGGTTAATCTGGAGAATGCAGCTATTTTATCGGAGGGATTAAGTTGTTTGCGATCCGGGGCAGATCATCTCATGGAGATAGAAATTGCTTTGGAGGGGTTAAGGGTCTGGATGGATGTTTTTAGAGAATTGCAGGGGAATGAAATTTGGGAAACTCATGGCGTTTGGATTGAGAACGAGAAACCAGTCTTTGGGCCTGATATTGCAGCGCGATTCTCGTGGGCTGCCAGTTTGGCGGAAGAGGATCATAGCGTTGCACAATGTAAGCAAAAAGAGATTTCTAATCATTTGCGCTTGCTGCTAGGAGAGGACAATTGTCTTGTGATTCCGACAGTTCCGGGACCAGCGCCGCTGCGTGGAGGGGATTTGCGCCAATTGGAGGTGAATCGTAGTGGTGCGATGATGTTGAGTTGCATAGCTGGGTTGGCAGGTTTGCCTCAGGTAACATTACCTATGCTCTCCACAAGTGGATTGCCACTGGGATTATCCGTTATTGCCGGACATGGTCAGGATCTCCGGTTACTCTCTTGGGCGAATGAAGTGTGGCAGCAGTCTTGAGAGGCTGAGTGCAGTGGTCTTGAAAAAGCAGCGATACTAAACAGACCGTAGCTACTGAACAACATATCTTGATACTTTTCTAGTTACATTTCTAGTTAATTTTCTAGTTACTGTTAACCGATACTCCCCCATTACCCTCTTGGAATACACTCTAGGATTACACTCTAGAAATACATTCTAGGAAGACGCTTTAGGATTACACTCTAGAAATACACTCTGGGAATACACTATAGGAATACACTATAGGATTACACTCTAGGATTACATTCTAGCAATACACTCTAACGCCACACTCACTTATTCATTCACAAATTAACGAAATACACATGTCATTCCCTCCTACTCTTAGTTTTATTTACACCGGGGAGCCCAGTGGAGTTGATTTAAAAACTAAGGTAGCTTAAGTTGGCTCAATAGTGGAGTGGTAGAGTGAAAAAGATAAATTCAGCGCTCGATTATGTGGTATAAGACCAGTAGATTTAAGTGAATACGTCGCTGGAGAGAAAAGAACGGTATAAATCCCGCAGAATCTGGGGAAATGGCTCAAGTAACTAAAAAGTACAGTATAAATCCCGCAGAATCCGGGGAAATGGCTCAAGCAGCTAAAAAGTACAGTATAAATCCCGTAGAAATCTGGGAAAGTGGCACAAGTAGCTAAAAAGAAGAACGTTATAACTCCCGCAGAATCCGGGGAAATGGCTCAAGTAACTAAAAAGTACAGTATAAATCCCGTAGAATCCAGGAAAGTGGCACAAGTAGCTAAAAAGAACGGTATAAATCCCGCAGAATCTGGGAAAGTGGCCCAAGTAGCTAAAAAGAACGGTATAAATCCCGCAGAATCTGGGAAAGTGGCCCAAGTAGCTAAAAAGAACGGTATAAATCCCGCAGAATCTGGGAAAGTGGCCCAAGTAGCTAAAAAGAACGGTATAAATCCCGCAGAATCTGGGAAAGTGGCATAAGTAACTAAAAAGAACAGTATAAATCCCGCAGAATGTGGCGAAGACGCCTATGTAGTCAAAAAGAAGGGCAAAAGTGCCCTTCATCTCGGCAATTCCGGCCGAATAGCCAAAAAGAAGGGCAAAAGTGCCTTTCACCTCTACCGGCAGCAGTGGATCTATAATAGTTTGTACCTCCGCCACAGCTATAGTGGGGTGGTATTATCTCTGCTCGTACGGATCTCATACACCGCTCAATTCCCCGTCTTGCAGCGCTGGTGTGCCTGCGACTTCGATCCGATGGCCAATTCGAATAGCCTGAGAATACCCTGCCACCTATTCCGACTCCCTATTCCGACTCCCGCGTGAACCCGTAAAAACTTGTTTTTACTCGAAAGCCCTCCCTCAACTCCACCTACTATTTTCCAATCCCCTTATACAGTTCACATGAACGATATGAGCTAAAGTTCAATAATTCATAATTCATAATTCATAATTCATAATTCATCATTCATCATTCATAATTAATAATTCATCATTCATCATTCATAATTAATAATTCATCATTCATGTTCCATGTTCATTTTGTGTTAAGTTTATTAACATATAAATCATGAAAATTTAACTTCCCTCTATTCAACACGGTTCATTTTAATTATAATGTTACATAAAATAACATTATAAATCAGAAATGGTTCTATTGATTCTAATAAGGAGGGGTGGCATGCATCTTACGGTTGAAGAAGCGTTGTCCATTTATCCTTTGTCCGAGGCGAAGCTTATCGCTGGGTCTAAAGGGAAACATCGAATTGTGAAGTCAATTAATGTGATGGATGCCCCCGATATCTCGGATTGGATCAAAGAAGGCGAGATGCTGCTGACGACAGCCTATTTGATAAAGGACAATATGGAGGAAGCCTCTGCCTTGCTGCAGACTTTGAATCGCCGGGGATCTTCGGCCTTGGGTATTAAGCTGGGGCGATTTTGGGATGAAGTACCAGAGCAACTGGTTGCAGAAGCGGAGAGTCTTAACTTCCCGCTTATCCAGCTGCCTTTCGAGTTTACTTTTTCGGATCAGATGAATGGTCTGTTTCGCGCCGAGCTTAGCCGCAGCACTCACGTTCTGCAGAACATTATGGAGAAGCAGAAAAAGCTGATGCAATTTGCCCTAAGATCTGTCCGCAGCCGTCCGTTGTTTGATTCGGTGTCTGAAGTGATTGGCCATTCACTTGTGGTGATTAGCGCAAGGGGGGATGTGATCTACAACAACTCTGAATACCATCCTTCACAGCTGCTGGAGGGGTGGCCGTGGCAGAAACGGAATCAGCGCTTTCGTGTTGGAGATCATGTGGGCTACCGTACACCACTTTTGCAAGGAGAGAAGTGCTCCGGATATCTATTGTTTTGTGCCATCGACCCTTTATTGCTCCCAATGGAAGAAAGTTTGTTCGTTCAGGGAGCTGAACTTATTTCATATCATATTCATTCAGGATACGAAGATTATTTTGAACAGGCAGAACACAGGGAGTTTAGCGGATTGCTGAGACGTTGTTTGAGCGGTAATTTATCTTACACAGATTTGGCGCAGGCTGCTCTCGACTTGGAGATTGAGCTGCTTCAATCACCATTTTTTCTCTTATTGACCGATACAGCTGCGACTGGGGAAGAACGCCAAGGTGAGCTGCTCAGACTAAAAGAAGAATATCTTGAACATCCCGGGCTACGGGAAGTAAAGGGAATTCATGTGATCATAGATCAAGGACTTTTGTCTATATATCCGGGAGATCGTCAGCGTCCTGAACAATTCCGGGATATAATCCAGGTTTGTTTTAACAACATGAAGTTTGATAAGGGATATTATCCGCGAGCTGCGATAAGCAGTTGTAAAGCGAAGCCGGAGGGGCTGAAGGAGGCTTTTGCGGAGGTAAAGGATTGTATGGGAATGCTTCAGGGCGGGGGAGTAAAAGGGAATGTTGTGCATTACCGGCAGCTTGAGCTTAACCTGCTACTCGGGCAAATTCCGGCAGAGGTTATGGAGAAATATTGTAATGGAAGTCTTAGAGGGTTGCTTAACCGAGAACCGGAGTATGTCAGGGAAATGCTGCGGACGCTGGAAGTTTATCTAGAGAACGATGGTCATGTTAATGAGACGGCTAAGAAACTGTTTATTCATCGAAACACGGCTACCTACCGGATCGAGAAGCTTAGTGAGCTGCTGGACGTCGATTTTAAAAAAATAAATGATCTAATGAGGTTGAAGTTAGTATTCATGTTTCGGAGGATGCTCGGAAGGGACTAAGGTCTAAGGTCTAAGTTCTAAGTTCTAAGTTCTAAGTTCTAAGTTCTAAGGTCTAAGTTCTAAGTTCTAAGTTCTGGGTTGAAATGCAAACACGGAGGAGGGGAACCTCGTGAATACACATGAAATCGCAATGCATATTCAAACCCATCAGGCGCCTGCGGTGCTGGCAACGCTGATAGAGGTGGAGGGACACTCGTATCGTAAAGCCGGAGCGGTGATGTTGTTTTTTGAAGAAGGTACGATTGGGAGCCTGAGTCCAGGTTGTCTGGAAAACGATCTGCAGCTGCGAACTTCTGAGATCTGGGAACGAGGGCTGCCCGAAATTGTGGAATACAACATGCTGTCTCCGGATGATCTGTCCTGGGGTGAGGTTGTCGGCTGTGGAGGCAAAATCAAAATAGTGCTAGAACCCGTGCAGGGTCAGCTCTACAAGCTTTTAGTGCAGGCGAGTGACAGATTGGCTAGGGGAGAGAAGCTAATTTTGTTCCGCGAAGCAGTGGAGAAAGGTTTTATCTATAAGCTGGAGCTGGATCCAGACATTGTACTGCCGCAGAGCAAGAAACATCCGAAATTATCCCACTCGGCAAAAGAAAGCCTGGCGGCAGGTCGCTTTATGGCCACTCCAGCAGAATTGACAGCATTCCATACGTCTTTCGTGCCCAAACCGCGGCTTGTGATTTTTGGCGGGGGAAGTGATGTGGTTCCTATTGCGGAACTTGCTGACAGAGTTGGCTTTCGGGTAGCGGTTGCGGATTGGCGTGAAGGAAGCTTGCACAATAAGTTTCCTCGAGCTGAACAAGTAATTTGTTCCCCTATGGAGGTTGTTCAGCGATTGGGCGTAGCTCGGGAGGATTATGTATTGATTTGCAGTCATCAACTTGGGCGGGATAGACAGTTCCTGGAGAGTGTGATTCCGCTTGCTCCTCTATATATAGGGATTATCGGTTCGAAGGCGCGGATATCTCTTTTACTGGAAGGGCTTGAGGCTCCTGCATCTTTGCATGCACCTGTAGGGTTGCCGATTGGAGGAGAAGGTCCGGAGGAGATTGCGGTCAGTATTATAGCGGAAATTATTCAAATTAGAAGGGTGGGCTCACGAGAGCTGCCCAAAGGAGCGGATAGTATTGAAGGTAGCAGGAATATATTTGGCAGCGGGGCAGAGCAGGCGGATGGGCGTGTCCAAGGTTTCACTGAAATTGTCGCAGGAGGTCTCACTCGGGAGCGTCGCGCTTAGTGAACTGGATCGTTGCAATCTAGAACCGCTAATCGTGGTAGTGCGTGCGGATGACAACTTGGAATGGCTGCCACCCGCGATTGAACCGCAAGCATCCAGACGTACCGAAACTTGCTTAACCGCACATCTAGGATTGTCTTTTTCACTGCGCTGTGGCCTTAATGCGGTATTACCTTTACAGCCCGATGCAGTAGTTGTGGCACTTGCGGATCAGCCATTTATTACTACAGCATTAGTGAACCGTCTAATACAAACGTTTGAACAATCTCCGGAGATGGATTATGTCGCTAGCGTCAGCAATGGGTCGGCTATGCCCCCGGCTTTGTTCTCGAAGACGTTGTTTCCAGCACTACAGGGATTAGATGGAGATCGAGGAGCGGCGGGGATATTGCGTTCACCTGATTATAAGGGGATTGTTCTGGAATCTGAGTCTGCCCATTATTTCATGGACGCAGATACAAAAGCGGATTTTGGTGAGATTCAGGAGCAATGGATTCTGAGAAATGGAAAGTGAAGTAAAGAATAGTCTGAAAAGTAATCTGAAACAGTGTTCCTTTTCCACCTTTGGTCATATAATATGACACGAAACTCACCATACCAAAACCAATTAGTGCATTACACACAAAAAAAGTTCTGATTCTTATATTCATATACAAACGTATGTTATATAAATTTACGCCAAGGCCACCTCTAAGTATAGTAGAAGTACATTAATGGTTGCAGCCATGATGAGAGATGATTTGGAGGAGGAGAATTATGAAAAAAAGGGGTCAGTTCATAACATCTTGTCTTGCATTAATGGTTCTAATGACGGTGGCTTTGGTGGGGTGTGGCAGCAATAATAATACTTCTACAAATGCAACGGAGGCACCAGCGACAACTACAGCGGCAACAGAGGCAACTGCAACAACAGAACCGGCTGCAAAGAAACCGACGGTTGCTTTTGTTTATATCGGACCTCCAGGGGATGGCGGCTACACGTACCAACATGATCAAGGACGGCTGTATATGGAGAAGGAGCTGGGGATTAAAGCTGACTTTGTAGAAAATGTCCCTGAAAGTGCTGACGCCGAACGAATCATCACCGAGCTTGCACAATCACACGACATCGTGTTTACAACGAGCTTCGGATATATGGATTTTACATTAAATGTAGCGGGCAAATTCCCCAACGTGAAGTTCCTGCATGCTTCAGGTTACAAAACCGCAGAGAACATGGGAACCTACTTCGGGAAAAACTATCAGGCCAGCTATCTGAGCGGCATAGCGGCAGGAAAAATGACCAAAAACAATCAGCTTGGTTATGTGGGCGCTTTTCCGATCAGCGAAGTGATCTATAACTTGAATGCTTTTACCCTTGGAGCGCAAAGTGTCAATCCTGATGTAAAGGTGAATGTGGTATGGACGAATACATGGTATGACCCGACGACTGAACGTCAAGCGGCAATCAGCTTGCTGGATAAGGGTGCGGATGTGCTTTTGGCCTATCAGGATTCACCTGCAACACTGCAGGCTGCTGCTGAACGAGGGGCTTTTGCCGGGGGAAATGACTCGGATATGAGCAAATACGCTCCGGACAATTATTTGACGAACCCGGTATGGAATTGGGGGCCGTATTACGTAAAGGCTGTGCAGGCAGTTATGGATGGAACCTGGAAGAGCGAGCAATATTCCGGTGATATGGCTGACGGTATGGTGGAGCTGGCTCCTTTCGGGAACAAGATCCCAGATGATGTGAAAAAGCTTGTCGAAGACGCCAAAGCCAAAATTATCAGTGGTGAGCTGGAGGTTTTCACAGGTCCGATCTCAGATAATCAAGGGAATGTGAAGGTTCAGGAGGGTCAGAAGCTGACCTTGGAGGAAGTGCTGGGCATGAACTGGCTCGTAAAGGGTGTGGAAGGAACTATCCCGCAATAATGTTTAAAAATAGGGAATAAGATGTGCGCAATCTATGGGTGGGGCGGGTTCCGTTAAGCGGAAACTTCCCCACCCGTACTACAACTTGAAGGAAGGAGGGGTTCAGGCCATGCGGGGAACTTCAGTTGAAATGCGGGGGATTGTGAAAAAATTCGGCTCGGTAACCGCCAGTGATCAAGTCGACTTTTCGGCAAATGCGGGTGAGATTCATGCGTTGCTTGGGGAGAATGGGGCCGGGAAGAGCACGGTGATGAGCATGCTGTCAGGGGTGTATAGAGCAGACGAAGGAGAAATCTTCATTCATGGGAAAGGTGCTCAGATCCGTTCTCCTAAAGATGCTGCGCAGCTGGGTGTAGGTATGGTGTTTCAGAACTTTAGGCTGGTGCAAAGCCTCACAGCAGCAGAAAATATCGTGCTTGGCGAAAAGTCGTCTTTCTGGCGCGGCCGTAAGTGGATGAAGAACAAACACAAGGAGATCGAGGCATTAGCGGAACGGTTTGGACTGAAATTCCCGGTGGATCGCCCGATCTGGCAGTTGTCCGTGGGTGAGCAGCAGCGTGTTGAAATCGTTAAGACGCTGTATCGCGGGGCTGACATTATTATTCTGGATGAACCAACCTCTGTACTGACCCCGGGAGAGGTGGAACAGCTATTTGAAACGCTGCGGGTCATGAAGCAGGCAGGAAAAACGGTCATTATAACTACTCATAAAATGAAAGAGGTTATGGCGTCCTCCGATCGGATTTCCGTCATGCGCAAAGGAAAAATGATCGCCACGCTGACCACAGCAGATACAGATGAACTGGAGCTGGCTCGTCTGATGGTGGGCAAGGAAGTAACCATCACCCGTCAAGAACGGGAAGCCACTGAAGGGGATTCTTTATTAGAAGTGAAAGATGTGGACGTATATGCCGATCACGGGCGAAAAGCACTGGATCACTTCTCTCTGAACGTATGTAAAGGAGAGATTGTAGGCGTAGCTGGGGTAGCTGGCAATGGGCAAAAGGAACTGGCTGAAGTGTTAACTGGTCTTAGAGGCTGGAAAAGTGGTGAAATCACGTTTGATGGAAAGACGGTGAAATCCGCTTCTGTTAGAGGGGCAATTGATTCAGGAATCTCCCACGTGCCGGAGAACCGGATGAAGAGCGGTTTAGCTGGACGCCTCGGATCGGTGGATAATCTTTTGTTTAAGTCTTACCGCTCAGAGGAGCACTCCAAATTTGGTTTCTTGAAGTCCGCGAAGAACCGTTTGTGGTCACAGGAGCTGGTCCAGCGCTTTAATGTCAAAACACCTGAGCTGGAGACGCCAGTACAACAGTTGTCAGGTGGTAATCAGCAGAAGCTGCTCTTTGCACGTGAGATCAGTCATCGGCCGAAGCTGATGGTCGCCGTTCATCCGACACAAGGGCTGGATGTAGGTGCCACGGCAGGTGTTCACGACCTTCTTATGGAGCTGCGTGGTTCAGGTAGTGGCGTGTTGTTAATTTCGGAGGATTTAGATGAATTGCTTCAGTTGTCCGACCGGATTCTAGTGATCTATAACGGCTCAATTATTGGTGAGAGCACACATGAGGAAGCGAATCGAGAGAGCATCGGACTACTAATGGCTGGTATTCATAATAGAGAGGAGAGCGCCGTATGAGTCTGGAGAATGGAAGAAATACCGCAGCAGCAGTACTGGAACCCCTCCCCTCCCACTCCGGAAAACGATTCTCTCTACGTTTCGAATACGATGCCAGCCGCATCCGTTCTCCTTGGTGGACACCTATTGTATCTATAGTTTTAGCGCTATTGTTGTGTGCCCTATTTATTGCGGCGAATGGTATGAATCCGGTGCTGGTCTATGAAAAAATGTTCCGTGGCGCATTTGGCACTGCGTATGGGCTCACGGAAACGATGGTTAAAGCGATCCCGCTACTCCTATGTGGGCTTGGGATTGCTGTGGCTTACCGCATTTCGGTATGGAATATTGGAGCAGAAGGCCAGTTAACTGTTGGGGCTATGGCGGCCACAGCGGTCACGATTTATTTTCCTGACTTACCTTCATTCTGGTCCCTGAGCTTAATGCTGCTGTTCGGTATTGCCGCGGGTGCGTTTTGGGGACTGCTGACAGCTATTCCGCGGACGTTTTTTGGAGTGAATGAGCTAATCACTTCATTAATGCTGAATTATGTTGCCCTATTGGCGCTCGATTACGTGGTATTCGGACCCTGGAAAGATCCTAAAGGATTTAATTTCCCGGGATCACCTATGTTTACTGCGGCTCAATCGCTGCCTGTTCTCGGAAGTACAAGATTGCATATTGGATTGTTATTTGGACTTATCGCCGTTGTGATTTATTACTTAATGATTCGTTTTACCAAGTGGGGTTACGAGCTCCGGCTGATTGGGGCCAATCCTGTTGCAGCCAGATACGCGGGGATTCCTATCAAGCGTCATATTATTATCGTCATGCTGATCAGTGGGGGGCTCGCCGGGATCGCTGGCATGGCGGAGGTCTCCGGTGTTACACACAAGCTGATGCAGGGCATTTCACCGGGTTATGGATACACCGCCATTATTGTAGCTTGGCTGGCCAAATTGAATCCACTCGGTCTAATCGTTACTTCTATTTTATTCGGTGGCTTAATTGTTGGCGGATATAGTGTTCAAACCATCGGGCTGCCCTCATCGATATCAGAAATGCTGCAGGGCTCCATCCTGTTTTTCTTGATTGCTGGCGATATGATCTATCGTTTCCGCATTCGCCGTAGCCGGGTTCAGCTGAAAGGGGGGAGATAGGCAATGGATTTTACAACACAGCTACTTATTGCCGCTATTTCCGCAGGGACCCCGCTGCTGCTGGCTACGCTGGGAGGCATTCTAAATGAACGAGCCGGCATTATACAGCTTGGGGCTGAAGGTCTGATGCTGATGGGAGCGGTCATCACTTGTATCGTGTATATTCGCTCCGGAAACCTGCTGCTGGCTCTGTTGGCTACCGTAGCTATAACGGCTGTACTTGGTTTGCTGCATTCTTTTCTCTGTGTGACCTTGCGGGCGAATCAAACGATGTCCGGTCTTGCGATGACCCTGTTCGGCAGTGGGTTGAGCGCTTATCTTGGTAAACCGATCAGCGGCATTCCTTTGCCGGGAACCTCCCCTAAGCTGCATCTGGCTTGGCTGGAAAATGTACCGTTCATCGGAAAAATATTCGGCAACATGGACTACCTAACCTGGTTCAGCCTGCTGCTAGTGCTTGCTCTGCATCTGCTAATTCACCGCACTTCATGGGGCCTGCATTTGCGGGCAGTCGGAGACAGTCCGGCTACCGCAGATGTGATGGGGATCCGTGTACAGCTTATCCGCTACAGCTATGTGATCACCGGTGCTGCTCTCATCGGCCTGGCCGGAGCGGATATGGTATTGGCCTACGCGCCAACCTGGAATGAAGGGCTGACAGCCGGCCGGGGCTGGATTGCGGTAGGGCTGGTGATTTTCGCCAGATGGAATCCGCTGCGTGCCTTGTTCTGCGCTTACTTTTTTGGGGCATTGGATTCACTTGGCTTCCGTATTCAATTGCTGGGCAGTGCAGTTCCGCCCTATTTTCTCAAAATGATTCCGTACCTTGTGACCATTCTGGTCCTGATGTACCTGGGGTACCGCAATCGCAACAAACCATCCGGCACACCGGAGGCGCTTGGAGTTCCTTATATTCGGGAACAAAGGTTTTAAGGCAGGCTATACGAGAAGGGAAGCAGCAATCTGGTACTCAAAAAGGAGGCGGAGTGTATGGGAGTTTTACGGGAAGAGGATGGAAGGCTACCTGATGTAATTCAACCCCGCAGCCTGCACGAAGCTTGGGAGAGAAAAACGGCGTTTGGAGACAGTGCCCGATATGTCGCAGGAGGAACACTGCTGAGAACAGGGTGGGAAAATGGAACGACTCATATGCCCAAACAACTGATTGATCTTCGGCAAATTACAAATCTCGGCGACATTACCTTAACGGAATTTCACTTATCTCTGGGCGCTCTTGTTCCACTCTCCCAGTGCCGCAGTAATGAGCATTTGCAGGCCGTAGCTCCTGCGCTGCAAGAGGCTGCACGTTGCATAGCGGCTCCGTCGGTGCGTAATCTTGCCACGCTCGGGGGCAATATCGCTTCTGGCTTCGGAGATATTCTACCTGCGTTACTGGTCTATGACGCGGAGTTAATCTCCTTTGACGGCAAATTTATGACGGCACTACCTTTGATAGAGTGGCTAAACAATCACTGGAGCGGGATAAAACCTGCGGCGGATCTTGTGGCTGAGATTCGCATCTCACCTACTCGCTTAGAGAGTCCGTTAACGGATAGGCTAGAAATTTTTCGTAAGGTTGGCCGCAGGGAAGCGTTCACCCCTTCACTTGTAACGGTAGCAATCTCAGCATCAATCGATGAGGAACACCGTTTCCGTGAGGTGCGTATCGCCGCAGGTGGGGGCTCTGGGCGGCCACAGCGACTAAGTAGGGCTGAAGTTATGCTTGAAGGTGTGAGGTATACAGATGAGCTGTTGGCTTCTTTATATGAAGGGGTTGAGAACAGCTTTGAGACGTATAGTGATCCCTTTGCAACAGAACTTTACAAGAAAAAGACTGCTGGGAATTTGGTTGTATCTGAGCTGTGGAAGGCTATGAATATACGGAGTTTAGAGGTGAATAACCCGACGAAAGGAGAGAGGGAAAATGCTGCTGAATAAGGAATCCAGCGGTAGCCGCTGGCGTACACGACCTGATGGAGAGGGCAAGGTATCCGGTAAGCTGCAGTATTTGACCGACATGAGGGCAGAAGGAATGTTGATCGGCCGCGTGCTCCGCAGTGAGCAGGCACATGCTCGTATTTTGTCCATACGCATTGAGAAGGCCGTTGAAGTCCCTGGTATACACGCTGTAATCACTCATGAGGATGTGCCCGGACTTAACGGCTTTGGCATAGCTTTGCCGCATCAACCGGTATTTTGCAGTGACCGTGTGCGTTACACTGGCGATGCGATTGCGGCAGTCGCGGCTGAGACGGACGAAATTGCGGAATACGCCTTATCTCTTATCGAAGTGGATTATGAGCTTCTACCCTTGCTGGAGAATCCGGAAGAGGCGATGAAAAAGGACGCAATTTTGCTGCATGCCGAGGGAAACGTGCTTCATCATACGGAATATCGGAAAGGGGAGCCGGAAACGGTATTTACGGATTGCTGTCATGTGGTAGAGGAGACTTACTATACACCACGCCAAATGCACACCTATATGGAGACTGAAGGTGGACTGTTTATCCCAGAGGATAACGGACGGCTTACCGTATATTCAGCTACACAACATGGGTTGATGGATCGCCTGCAGCTATCCAGAATTCTGGCTATTCCTCAAGAAGATATTCGCGTCATCTCGAGTCCTATCGGCGGGTCCTTTGGAGGAAAAGACGAGCTGAATGTACAGCCGTATGGAGCGCTGCTCGCCTTGCGGACACTCCGTCCGGTAAGACTGCATAATTCGAGAGCTGAATCGGTACGTGCAGGACTAAAACGCCATCCCATGAAAATCACCATGAAGACTGGCTGCGACCCCGAAGGAATCATCAGGGCACACCAGGTCAGAATTATTTCGGATACGGGAGCTTACGCAACACTGGGGGCGGAGGTGCTCAACTTTGCGACAGAACATGTGATGGGCCCCTATATCATCGATCATGTGGATGTGAAGGGTTTTGCTGTATATACCAATAACGGTGTATCTGGTGAATTTCGCGGGTTTGGCGGCAATCAGGCGATTTTCGCTTTGGAGGGACAAATCGATCGGTTGGCTGAGCGATTGCAGATCGATCCGTGGGAAATACGCCGCCGCAATTTGCGTAAATATGGAGATCTGGGGCCACTGGGTCAGGAAATTGCTCAGACCGATGGTGCCTTTCAGGTGTGGGAAGCGCTGGCGGGTTCGCCTCTTATGACTGAGGCCGCATCTACAGACAGTGATTCAGGTGTTGTGGAACCTTGGATCGTAACTGGAACGGGTGCTGCTATAGCTATGCATGGTGCAGGACTTGGTTATGGTATTCCCGATCCGGCGGGTGGCAGGCTCTCTTTGACGCTAGAGGGCAAGATTGAGGCGGTGTTTGGTTACGAGGAGTTTGGTCAGGGCTTAATTGCAACAATGGAACAAATGCTGATTGAACAGTTTGGCTTGGCGGCAGAGGATCTAAGCATCGTCATTGGCGATACGGATGTTGTGCCTGATAGCGGATCTAGTACGGCTTCCCGATCAACCAGCATGATGTGGATGGCCTTGAAACGGCTGCGTCCAGACTTCACCGCTCGAGTGCTGCAGGCAGCTGCGATGATAAAGCCAGAGCTGGATAACTATGAAATGAAGCTCGGCCCTGGCGGCATTTGGCTAAAAGACGGCGGTCTGCTTCTGACTTACAAGGACTTGGCACAGCGTATTTCAGAACCCATTGTCTGTAATACAAAGTTTACTTATCCAACCACACCCTTTAAAAGAGTGGGGGCACATTTCCTATATACCTATTCTGCAGTCGCAGTCCGCGTGGAAGTTAATCTGCTTACAGGACGTGTTCGTGTACTGGACCAATATCATGCGGTAGCGGCGGGACCGGTGGCTAATCCGCAAGGTTATCTTGGACAGATCGAAGGTGGCAGCAGTATGGCGGTAGGCTTCACCTTGTCAGAGGATGCTGTGATGTCTGGCGGCAGCTATGTCACCAAAAATTTAGACACCTATTTGGTGCCGACCATTGCCGACATGAATGGCAGCATTCAGGTACAGCCGATAGAGGATTTGCCGGATCATGACACGTACGGTCCTCGCGGCATTGGAGAGGTGGGTTCCGTCAATTTAGCTCCGGCAGTCGTGTCCGCCATATTTCAGGCTGTAGGGAAGCGGGTAACCAAGCTGCCCATTGATCCCGAATGGCTGCAGTCTACACCGTTTATTCCACAAAAGGTGGTGAACATCCATGCCGAGTCATAATTCAGATCACAATCTAGATGAAGAGAACCCAATCCCAGCTTCGTCTGAGGAAGCCTTCACAGAAGAGAGGTTCACCTTTAATTGCAATATTAATGGGAAAGCGATATCCACGGAGATTCCACCCTCCCGCCGGCTTTTACATGTCATACGTGAAGATTTGGAGCTGACCGGCACAAAACGTTCTTGTGAGATTGGCCGCTGCGGGGCATGTATGGTGCTGGTGGATGGACGTCCAGTGAATTCATGTCTAGTTATGGCCTATCAATGCTCAGGTGCGGAAATTACAACAATTGAGGGTCTTAGTGAAGTAGGCCTGCATCCCGTTCAGCGGGCTTTTTTAGAAGAGGGGGGGTTCCAATGCGGTTATTGTACACCAGGGATGGTTATCTCGGTGGTTGCTCTGCTGGAAGAGAACCCGCATCCTACTCCGGCTGAAGTGGAAGAAGCTTTATCGGGTAACATTTGTCGCTGTACGGGGTACGGTGGCATTTTACGAGCTGTTAACAAAGCTATTGGAGGTTGAGTGGATGGTCGTTTCTGAAGGCAGGTTTACGTTGGAAGAGATAAATGCCATGAGTATAACGGATTTTGTGAAGCATCTAGGCGGCATTTTTGAACATTCACCGTGGGTAGCAGAGGAGGCGTATAAGCAGATTCCGTTCCATTCTTTAGAGCATTTGCATAGCACAATGATGCAGACCGTACTGAGTGCTGACCGGAGCCGAATGGAGGAACTATTAAAAGCTCACCCAGATTTGGCGACTAGGCTTCAAGTTACGGCTTTGTCTGCCTCGGAGCAGCAGGGAGCTGGACTGGATCGGCTAACAACGGAAGAGTTCAATCTATTAAATGATCTGAATCGAAAGTATACGGACAAATTTCATTTCCCTTTTATTCTAGCTGTTCGTGGCAAAAACAAAGATGACATTATCAGCGCCATTGGAGTGCGAGTAGAGCGTTCCCCTCAGGAGGAATGGGTTCAAGCCTTTTCTGAAGTCGGTACAATTACGAGATTTCGCCTAAGTGATTTAATTATTTAATTATTCATTCATTCATCATAAACGGGGAGGGTGTCAGCCATGCTGGAACCAATTAACGGACGTACAATGTTTTATGGAAAAAGTGATGTGCTAACTTATCGTACCTATGCTAAACCGCTGGCCGTTACCCCCGTTCCCGAATCTTCCTTCACGGGCTGCGACAACATTATATTCGCACATAATATTACATTCGCGGTCACGGGCGAAGCGTTTCTTCCTTCTTTTTCAGAGGGGGATAATTCCATGGTTGTTGCTACCGATTCTATGAAAAATTTTATCCTGCGCAATACCGCGGACTACACTGGAAGCACAACGGAGGGGTTACTGCAGCTTCTAAGCAGCCGTTTTCTCGATAAATACGATCATGTCACCGCGGTTTCAGTTTCCGCAGACCGGTTACCTTTTGAACAGGTGATGGTGCCCGGGGTTGACGGGCTTAAACAGAGTCATTTAGTACTGCGTCACTCCAATAATGAATCTTATTCGGCTTCGTTAACTATAAAACGTGGAGAGAATGGGACTGAGGTTATCGCTCATGAATGCCGATTGAAGAATTTACAGCTGATAAAAGTAAGTGGAAGCTCGTTTTATGGATTCGTCCGTGATGAGTATACAACATTGCCGGAGAGCTTTGACCGTCCGCTTTATATTTTTCTGAATATTAACTGGACCTACAGTGATGTTGAACATGCTCTGGATGGAGATTTAGGCCAATATGTGGCTGCGGAGCAGGTTCGCGATATCGCCCATAGCGCTTTTCATGAGCTGAACAGTCCTTCAATCCAATCGTTGATTTATCAAATTGGGCTGCGCGTATTGTCCCGTTTTCCACAGCTGGCTACCGTTTCATTTGAGTCCAATAACCGGACTTGGGAAACCATTGTTGAGCCTGAAGAAACTAAAGGTGGAGTCTTCACCGAACCTCGTCCACCCTATGGTTTTCAGGGCTTTTCTGTCAGCCGTGCAGATCTGGCCGGAGAGACAGCGTAATGAGCGGGCGTCTTACCACCCATGTGCTGGATCTGTCGCGGGGGATTCCTGCTACAGGTCTGACGCTTCAGCTCTGGAAGCTTACGGATGGGATGAGCAAGCTTCTGTGTGAAGAAGTCACGAATAGTGACGGGAGGCTGGATGCTCCGCTGCTGGAGGGAAACGAAATGGAGGCTGGATGTTACGAGCTGCTGTTTATGGTTGGCGATTACTACCGTAGAGCTGATGCCAAAGCGTCAGCAGCTGACATAGGAGTAACAAAAAGCGCAGTAGACACTCAACGTGAGATGTCTTTTTTTCTAGAACAGATACCTATTCGCTTTCATATAGAGAGCTCCATGCAACACTACCATGTACCTTTGCTAGTAGCTCCTGGTGGATATAGTACGTATCGGGGAAGTTAAGAGAAAGTTGACGACCGGAGGAGGTGGCAGCTCATGAAGGAATCCTATGAACTTGTGATTAAGAACGGGAATGTAGTGCTGCCCGATCAGGTACTCAAGCTGGATATTGCAGTATCAGAGGGTAAGATTGTCGAACTTGGAGAGGAACTTTCGCTTGCGCCGCTAACCAAAGTCATCGACGCAGATGGGTTTTATGTGCTCCCCGGTATGATTGATATGCATGTCCACTTTAATGAACCAACGTTTGGACGTTGGGAAGGCTTTCGCAGCGGTTCTGCGGCGCTGGCAGCTGGCGGCTGCACAACCTATGCAGATATGCCGCTTAACGGCAATCCACCGACTGTGAACGAGGCTGCACTTCGTCAAAAGGTAGATGCTGCGGCTGGAAACTCTGCCGTTGATTATGTGCTGTGGGGTGGGCTCGTTCCCGGCAATCTGGATGATTTAGAAGTTTTGGCAGCCTCTGGTGTCACTGGGTTTAAAGCCTTTCTCTCCAATCCTGGAGGGGAGGGCGAAGGCAGATTCCGTGAAGTGGATGAGGATACACTCTATCAAGGGATGC
The DNA here is from genome assembly GCF_038008505.1 of Paenibacillus sp. FSL H7-0735. Classification (NCBI taxonomy): domain Bacteria; kingdom Bacillati; phylum Bacillota; class Bacilli; order Caryophanales; family Paenibacillaceae; genus Paenibacillus; species Paenibacillus sp. FSL H7-0735. The sequence continues at coordinate 1,706,500 of NZ_JBBOZH010000001.1, forward strand.
AGCGAATCGCTTCTCTGGGCGGGATTTTGGCGCTTCATGCAGAAAGTGAGGCTATCACGGCGGTGTTGACCGCAGATGCAGTGCGAAATGGCAGAACCAGCGCAAGTGATTTTGCGGCTTGCCGCCCAGCTGAAGCAGAGCTGGAGGCAGTGTCCAGGGCGCTGCTGTACAGTGAACGTACGGGCTGCCGGTTGCATTTTGTTCATATTAGCACGGCTGCTGCCATTGAGAAAATCTATGAAGCTAAGCTTCGAGGTCTGGACGTTTCGGCCGAAACCTGTCCACATTATCTGGTCCTCACTGAAAATGATATGGAGGCGTTAGGACCTGTGGCGAAGTGTGCGCCTCCGCTGCGAAGTGCGGTGGAGCAGGAGAAGTTATGGGAGATGCTAGCCCACGGCAAAATCGATCTGATCGCTTCGGATCATTCCCCCTGTCCAACGGAATTGAAGGTGAAGCCGGACTTGTCTTTTTTTGCAGCTTGGGGTGGGATCTCGGGTGCGCAGAGCAGTCTGGAGCTTATGTTCCATGAAGGCGTGAATGTGCGGGGATTGCCTGTGACGTTAATTTCTCGTCTGCTCGCAGGGCAACCCGCAAAACGGTTTGGAATAGAGCATCGTAAAGGCGCTATAGCCCTAGGTCTAGATGCCGATCTAGTTCTGCTGAATCCAAATACAACCTATACGCTGACTGCGGAGGATTTATTGTATCGCCACAAGCACAGCCCCTACATCGGAAGAACTTTGTCCTGCAAAGTAGTTGCTACGATCTGTCGCGGGAATGTGATCTATACCTCTGAAGAAGGAGTGATCAGTGAGGGGGGTGGACAGTGGCTGCGAATTAGGAAGGAGCAGTACAGCCTATGAATGATTCCAGAGTTCAAGCGTTGACTCAGAAACTGCTGGAGCTGCTGGAGGAGCTGGCGGCATTCAGCACACCTGGGCCAGGAGTTACTAGACTGCTATATACGGAGGAATGGAGCCGGGTGCAGATTTTTTTGCAGGAAAAAATGGCTGGGCTCGGCTTAGAGGTTTCCGTAGACAAGGTTGGCAATGTATATGGACGATTGAGTGGACGCGATCCGCAGCAAAGGGTTATTTTAACCGGATCGCATATCGATACTGTAGTCAATGGCGGAAAATATGATGGTGCCTATGGGATCGCTGCGGCTATGATTGCGCTTCAAGAGTTGCAGAAGAACTTTGGTCAGCCGCAGCGGACGCTTGAGGTCGTATCTTTTTGTGAAGAAGAGGGGAGCCGATTTCCGCTTGCTTATTGGGGCTCGGGCCATGTCACGGAAAGGTATGACGGAAGCGAGGCCGAGACCTGTATGGATGCAGAGGGCGTGACGTTAAAAGCAGCAATGGCACAATCCAGCTTCTTACAGGACATAACGGAGGAGAAAGCTTCTAAGCGGAATGGTGTCAGAAATGATATTGGTGCTTTTGTAGAACTGCACATCGAGCAGGGGATTATTCTGGAGAAAACAGACACTCAGATAGGCGTTGTTCAGGGGATTGTTGGCCAGAGACGATATGTGGTCAAGGTCAGGGGTATTGCTAATCATGCGGGCACGACACCGATGTTTATGCGGCAGGATGCACTGGCTAGTGCGGTTGAAATGCTGTACGTGCTTGAAAGTTCTGCTAAAACGGCTGGTGAACCTCTTGTAGCAACCTCGGGTAAGCTTGAGGTGTATCCGAATACGCCAAATGTGATCCCGGGTGAGGTTCTTTTTACATTAGATATCCGCCATAGTGAAGAGGACGAATTGGAACGTTTCTGTGAGAAGCTTCTTGCGGAATGTAATGAAATTGCCGTTAAACGTGGGGTAACTCTGGAGGTTACATCCGTGCTCCACACAGTCCCTGCACCTATGGATATGAAGCTATCTGCAATGCTGGAAAATATCTGCCGCCAACAGGGGAAGACGTACCGCACGATGGTAAGTGGAGCGGGACATGATGCCCAGCTATTGGCGCCGCGTTGCCCTACTGCGATGATATTTGTGCCAAGCCGAGCTGGCATCAGCCATTCTCCGGAAGAGTATACCTCCCCTGAGCAGCTCGCGGCTGGGCTTGAGGTTCTGACTGCGATGTTATATGAGTTAGCTTATTAAAAAGAGTTCGCCGAACTTTTAAGGGAGGATCATCATGAAGCGTTACGAAGATTTGTCGCCGTCCCAACGCTGTATTATGACTCCGGGTCCGGTCGAGGTAGATCCGCGTGTACTGCGGGCGATGTCTTTTCCGGTGCTGGGTCAGTTTGATCCAGAGTTCACCTCTATTATGAATGAAACGATGGAAATGCTGCGGGAGCTGTTCGCTACTCGTAATTCATGGGCTTACCCTATCGATGGTACCTCCCGTTCTGGAATTGAAGCCGTGATGGTTAGTTTGATCCTGCCGGGTGAGCGTGTGCTGATTCCGATCTTTGGCCGCTTCGGACATCTATTGCATGAGATTGCTGAAAGATGTGGCGCTGAGGTGTTCGTGCTGGAAAAGCCATGGGGGAGTGTGTTTGAGCCGGATGAAGTGATAGCAGCTATGGAGACTTTTAAGCCACATGTGGTGGCAATGGTTCATGGGGAGACCTCTACAGGACGTGTGCAGCCACTCGCGGAAATCGGTAGAGCTTGCCGCCGGATGGATGCTTTATTCATAGTTGATGCAGTTGCAACCATTGGGGGCCTTCCTGTCGAGACAGATGCTTGGATGTTGGATGCCGTCGTTGGCGGTACACAGAAATGTCTGTCCGTCCCTTCAGGAATGGCACCGATAACGTATAATGATCGTGCTGAAGCTAAGCTCATGACCCGAAAACGAGTAGAACGAGGGATTAGAACAAGTGATGTCCAGCCAGGTGACTTATCTTTTGTCCGCAGCAATTATTTCGATCTCGGCATGCTTCAGGATTACTGGAGTCCACAACGTCTCAATCATCATACAGAGATGACCTCAATGCTTTATGCACTGCGGGAGGGCTTGCGGCTTACCCTTGAAGAAGGACTGGATGCCAGATTCGCCAGACATATCCTCCATGAAAAAGCACTTGTAGCTGGATTAACAGCTATGGGTTTAGAACTATACGGGGATCCTTCCTGCAAGCTTACTGTTGTTACCTGTGTGCTGATCCCTGAGGGGATAGATGGGGAAGCTGTCCGTTCGCTGCTGCTGGGGCGGTTCGGAATTGAAATTGCCAGTTCTTTTGGACCGTTAAAGGGAAGGATCTGGCGCATCGGTACGATGGGTTTTAGCTGTCGTGAGAATAACGTGTTGCGGCTGCTTGGAGCGCTGGAAGCCGCATTACAGCGTCATGGATTTAAGGGGCCTTGCGGGTTTGGGGTTCAGGCAGCACTTGACGTATATGAGGCAAAAGTAAGATAATCGTTGGAATAGAGCGGATGGCGGGAGAGTAAAAACAGGGGCATGTCCGGATGGTTTGGACAATCTTTGGGAATAAGTAAACGGCTATCATCTACAGGGATGATTGAGCCGTTTTTTCTTACAAATACAGACCTGCGCAACTATATTATCCTAGGCTTAATAGTTAGGCAATCCTCTATGATTACGGATCTATTCACTACATCAAGACAACACTTGGATACTAACGGGGGAGAGATGAAGATGACAACTTTTACAAGAAAGCCTTTAGCAGATTGTGTACCTGAGCTTGTGGCTACGGCAAGAGGCGATAAACCGGCAACACTGGTAATTACAGGTGGAAAGCTGGTCAACGTATGCTCTGGTGAAATTCTAGAAGGAATGTCTGTTGGTGTTCAAGGTGGACGAATTGCTTATGTTGGTAAAGATGTGACACATATGATTGGCGAAGGAACGCAAGTTATTGATGCGAACGGCAAGTATATAGCTCCGGGATTGCTCGATGGCCACTGCCATATTGAGAGCACCCAGCTAACCGTTACTGAATTTTCCCGCGCTGTTTTGCCGCTTGGCACAACAGGTGGTTTCTTTGATGCGCATGAGATTGCTAATGTATTCGGGCTGAAGGGTATTCAATTGATGCTGGATGAGATGCGGGGTACGCCGTTAGCTGCTTACATGCAGGTGGCTTCTTGTGTGCCTGCGGCAGGTGCGGAATTCGAGACAACGGGTGCCTCAATTGGTCCTGAAGAAGTTGCCGAAGCTTTTACTTGGGGCAAAGATGTGATTGCTCTGGGCGAAGTGATGAATTTCCCTGGCGTTGTTTACGGCGATGAGAAAATGCTTGGAGAGATTCAAGCTACGCTGCGGGCAGGCAGATTTGTTGACGGTCATTTCACATGGCCTTCCAGCGACTGGAGACTGCCAGTGTATGCTGCGGCAGGGGTAACTGGTGATCATGAGTGTGTTACAGCAGACGATGTGATTGAGCGCGTTCGACTGGGGATGTATGCCAAAATGCGCCGGGGCTCGGCTTGGCATGATGTTGCCAAGACCATCACCGCTCATACAGAGCGTGGACTTGATCCGCGCCGCATGATGCTGGTAACTGACGACCGCAGCTCGGAATCGTTACGCGACGAAGGTCATATGGATTTCGTTGTTCGCCATGCGATTGCTCAAGGCGTGAAACCAGTAACAGCCTTCCAAATGGCAACTATTAATACAGCAGAGCGTTTTGGGTTGTCTCAGGATATCGGATCTATTACTCCAGGTTCTTTTGCGGATATTATTCTGCTGGACGGGAATTTGGCCGATGTTCACGTGGTACTTACGATTGCCGCGGGTGTAGTAGTTGCCGAAAATGGTGTGATGACGGCAGAGCTTGCTAAATTCACTTATCCAGAGGAAGTTTTGGCTTCGGTTCATTTGCCACAGCGTCCTACCGCCGAAGATTTCATTATCGCGGCTCCAATTGAAACAGGTGAACTTACTGCAAGAGTTATTAAAGTAAGAGAAAATCATGTAGAGACCATTGAACGTATAGTTTCGGTACCTGTAGTGGCAGGGCAGTTGGATGTAAATGCTGTGGAGGGTCTGTGTAAAATCGCTGTGCTCGAACGGCATAAAGGAACAGGAAATAAATCAGTGGCTGTTGTGGAAGGCATCGGTTTTAAAGAGCCGGCTGCTATCGCAATGACTGTTGCTCATGATAGTCATAATGTACTCGTCATCGGCAATGATAATGAGTTAATGGCCAAAGCTGCGAATGCGGTGGCGGACGCTCAAGGTGGGGTTGCCGTAATTACTTCTAGTGGAGAAACGTTATTCCCGTTGGCCATTGCAGGCCTAATGTCTACAGAGCCATTTGAAATTGCTGCTGAGAAATCAGCTGCGATCAGCAAAGCGTTGTATGATGCCGGCTGTACTTTGAATTACGCGTTTATGACTTTATCGCTGCTTGCTCTGGCGGTTATCCCAACGTTACGTATCACCGATAAAGGACTCGTGCGGATTTCACCTGAGGGAATACAGTTAGTGCCACTGTTTGTTTAAGTAAATTAACTGAAGCATAATCCTAATGCGAAAAACTGTTCTGAGGTCGTAATGACCATTCAGAACAGTTTTTTTTGTTTAAATATAAGAAAGTAAAAGCTTCACATGATGCGTAATCTTTATACATCTTATTGTAATGAACAATAATATTAAACAGATTTTTAGAGAATGAAACATTTTTCTGAGCGAAATCCTAAAAAAATATAAATAAAGCATAGTCAGGTGACGATAATAATGTTAAATTAGATAAAATTAAAGTGAATTAATGGAGTTAATTTTACAATAATGGCATATAAAGAATTATAGATAATGGCAGGTTTCGAATAACCCAACTAAGAGGGACGAGGTGCATGGAGAGATGATCAGACTAGAAACGCAAGATATTTTGAATATTAGCATGAAGCAAATTGCTACTATTTTTAAGATGAAGCCGCTTGAACTGAGATTTGTCACCGATTTTCAGGGTGAGAAATATCTCTTAACTAATGATAAGTTACACCTCAACAACCAGCAATATTGGGCAAAGGTTATGGAATGTGTCTTTGATGATCATGTTAGACCTGTGTTAATGTGTGAGGTATTATATTTCCTTCGTAATGAATTTCTGGAAAGTGACATTAAGTTATGTTTTTCTTATGATTACGCAGAGGATGGGAATGGCGCAGCTACAGCTATGGCTGAAGTATCCTTTAATGACTCAGCAGATTTACAGCCGAGTGAGATTGCCGAGCTGATTGATTTTGCGTTGACCTTACAGGACAAGCAGTGGTTCCATGAACTGACTACGAAATATAAGCAGCTTACAGCATAAGTATCCTTTCGATTCTTCATGCTTAACAATTGATATAGCTAACCGTCTTGTCTGCAACAGAGATGATCTGTGGACAAGACGGTTTTTTGTTTTACCACCCTTGGGCATTTTTTTCTACATGTTCAGCCAAAAAATCAAGCCAATCCTCATGGTTATTCAAACAGGGAGTTGCCATAAATTCCTCTGCTTGTCCTCCACCAGCCTTGAATTGTTCTCGTCCTTCTATGGCTAGCTCATGCAGCGTTTCCAGACAATCGGTCACAAGACCCGGTGAAAAAATCAGAGGTCTACGTATTCCTCGTCCGGCAAGCTCTCCCAGAACATCCGCTGTAGACGGTCCTACCCATTCTTCTCGCCCGAAACGTGATTGAAAACTAAGCTGCCAGCGTTCGGGCTCCCAATTCATAGCAGAAGCAAGAAGACGCGCGGTTTCCATACATTGCTGCGGATAAGGATCACCGGTATCCGCATACCGTTTGGGAATCCCATGGAAGGTCAGTACAAAATAATCAGGTTCTTTGCTCAGAATCTCCATTTGACGCAGCAGGTGTGACTTCAAGGCTGAAATATAACCGGGCTCATTATAGTAGGCATCAATAAATCTTAGAGCCGGAATCAGACGTTTAGTTACAGGACCAGTGGAGCTTTGGCGACCTAAGGCTGCAAAGCTGGCCTGATCGAATACGGATGCGGTAGTCGTGGACGAATATTGCGGAAACAGCGGCACAATGATAATTCGGGTAACTCCGGCCGTGTCGAATTTCGCCATCGCTTGCTCCATGCTGGGTTCGCTATAAGCCAATCCAAGCTCTACCTGATACCTTGGACCCAGCAGTTCTTGCAATCCAGATTGCTGAGCTGAAGAATGAAGGAGCAGTGGTGATCCTTCGGTTGTCCATATTTGACTGTACAGCTCAGCGGACCGGCGTGGACGTGAACGCAGAATCACGCCTCGCAGCAAAGGCTGCCACAGCAGAGGAGAATAATCTATGATTCGGCGATCTGATAAAAAACGTTTCAGATAAGGCCGTACAGCTTTTGCAGTTGGTGCAGTAGGGGTGCCGATTTGGGCGAGTATAACTCCAATAGGTGGCTGTTTGCTCAAAGCACAGAACTCCTTTCCCATATAAGAGATCGTTCTAAAATAGCATAGCTAACCTTGAATGCACAGTTATTGAGATCACTTTGCGTGTATAAATTAATTTTAATCGCAAATAGTGATGTTTCTTATAGGGTGTGTGATTTTCGATACAGAAGAACCGCAGAAAGGTCTGGTAGTATCAAACCAGAAATTGATGGAAAACGGGTGTAAGTGTTTTTATAATAACTTATGTGAATTATTTCACCTTTTATGCAGCTTTGTGTTAAAAGGAAGAAATGAAATAGATTCAAGATATTTTTTTATTGAAAATCGAGCGTGCAAAAGCATGAGAGGGGGGATGAGTTCTTATGAAGAGAGAAGTTATGCTTCATAAGAAGAGAAGGGGCGCATCGTACGAAAAAGGTTTGGTTAACAAAAAGCTACATATCACTGGGGTTTGGTAAAGGAGAATTTTCATTGAAAAAACTAATTTCTTTAACGGTTAGCGCGGCTATATTGTTAGCGCCGTTTGCTTACACACTTAATGTGCCTGCTGTAAACTTGAAGGTGGATGCAGTATCGGCAGCCTCCGAAGAAGCGGATGCACCGGCAGCAAAACCAACAGCAAAACCAACGGCAAAACCAGCAGCAACACCAAAAGCAACGGCAAAACCAGTAGCAACACCAAAGCCAACAGCAAAACCAACAGCAACGCCAAAGCCAACGGCAAAACCAACAGCAACGCCAAAGGCAACAGCCAAACCAGCAGCAACCCCAAAAGCTACAGCAGCACCAGTAGCAACCCCAAAAGCAACCGCTGCACCAGCAGCGACAGTAGTACCAGCGGAAACTGTTAAGCCTGTGGCTACAGCAAAGCCTGTTACAGTTAATGAAAACGTATACCAAGATGGAGTTTACGTAGCTTATGGCGATGCATACTCCAAAGGCACGGAAGGTGCCAAGATCGAAATTAAAGATGGCAAAATTACTAGCATTGAGCTTTTGAGAACCAGTCCTAAGCTGATTGATAGAGATGCCCGTAACAATTATAGTGCTTTATGGCAAGCTTATGGATTGATGAAGGATAGATTGCTTGGCAAAACAAGAGATGGAGCAGCGGCAGTTGATGCTGTTTCGGGAGCTACCCGCTCCAGTAATGGCTGGAAATTGTCTGTAGATAGAGCGTTTGAAAGAGCTCTAACAGTGAAAGATACAAATGCCGTTTACTTTGATGGAGTTCATATGGGCGTAGATCCTACAGGTAAATATTCTGTATTTGCGACCTACGAATCCAACAAGCTCACAGATGTTAAAGTGTATCCTATGAACAGCGCTGGTGATTTCATTGAGGAGAAAGCTTACACAGCTGAGCAAGCGGCAGCGGTTGCAGCTATAGCTCCAGCCTTGCTGGCCAAAGGAACAGAGGTACAACCTGCTGCAGGTCTTGAAGCCGACTTTAAAGCAGCGATTAACGCTTTCTGGGATGCTGAGCAGAATGCAATAATCAACAATACATCTGCTTATGTAGACGGATTCTATTCCTCTTATGGTACGGCAAGAAGTGTTGGCGTTGAAAGAGCTGACATCGTGATTCGCAACGGTAAGTTGGTTGATGTGAAGCTGTTTAGACTTGGCAATAACCTGATTGACAGAGGGGCAACAGCTTATGCGGAAGTAGTAAAAGCAAATGCTCCTATGACAGCTAAGCTGCTAGCGAATGGTTCATATATCGCTAACTATGATGAAAAGGTTGACGGAATTTCCGGAGCTACGGAAAGTAGTCACAGCTGGAACCAAGCTGTAGAAAGAGCATTTGAGAAAGCGCTAAAGGTTCCTGCTGAAGGTCAATATTTTGACGGCAAATTTGCCGGAGTAGATAATCAATCTAAAGTGCTGCTGCTAGTTGATGTTGATGCAGATGCGGTAACAGGCATTAAAGTAAGTCTGTTTGGAGCTGACGGCAAGCTGATTGCTGACGATAAACTGAGTGCAGAACAAAAAGGATGGGTAGCTACACTCACATCCGGGCTGTTAGAAAAAGGTGTGCAAATGGCCGATATTACAGGCCAAGAAGCATTGTCGGCAGCAGCTAAAGCAGCACTGACAGATGCTTTGACCAATGCATCCAAAGTCCAAGGAACCTATAAAGACGGAACCTTTACTGCATTTGGTGATGCTTATGATAAAGGAACGAACAGAGCGGACGTTACCCTGCGTAACGGCAAAATCGTAAATGTAGCATTGTATCGTGTAGGAATGAACCTTGTAGATAGAGGGAACGCTGCTTACCCTGAGGTGGTAAAAGCAATTCCTCAGTTGACGGCTAGCTTCCTCGCAGCAGGTACTAGAGAAGGCGTGCAGGAAGTAGATGCTGTGTCCGGTGCAACTAGCAGCAGCGTGGCTTTAAAGACTGCGGTGGATAGAGCATACGGAAAAGCTGAGGTTGTAGAAGCTAATAAAGCGGCTTATTTCGATGGAATCTTCATTGGTGTAAGTGCCGATAAGCTTGTAAATGTTATGGTGAATGTAGAGTACGGTGTTCCTGTCAAAATGCTTGTTTATTATTTGGATAAAAACGGAAGTGTAAGAACAATCAATCAGTTAACGGACGCGGAGCTGGCAGTGAAAGGTGAAATCGAGTCGACATCGACCGGATATAGCCTGCACAAATATGGTTACCGTCCAGCAGTCTTCGGAAAAAATGATGCAGAGAAAGAAATATCCGCTAAAGCGGTAGAAGCTATTAAATCAGCACTTGAATCGGCTGGTAAATAATTATCGTTTTATAATAAAAGGAGGATATTCCAGTGCCAGAATATGGCCGGGGAGTAGCCTCCTTTTTCAAATATTCTTGGCTTGTACATAAATATGAAAATAGATCGTATAGTGATTTAAAGGGATTTTGGAGGTGAGTGTCTAAAGTTTAATATAGAGAGCAGGCCGAAAGCCTGTTATTAATAGGAGGCTCCAACATGACACAAATTAAACAGCTCGCTCCACAAGATGAATTTGTTGGCTTTTATCTTTTAAGAGAGCTGGCAATTAAACAAACGAACGGCACTCCTCCAAAAGATTATTTTGACATCGTCCTGGGGGATTCCACTGGACAATTATCCGCGAAATATTGGGATGCCAGCACAACTGATAAAGAAACTTTTTTTCCTATGGCGCTTGTGAAGGTACGCGGGATTGCTCATACTTATCGTGAGAAATTACAAATAAAAATTACTAAAATCAGGTTGGTTAACGATGAGGATGGCGTTGCACTTACGGATTTCATCCGTTCTGCCCCAATTCGTCCAGTAGACCTTATTCATACGATTAAAGGGGTTATGGCAAGTATTTCGGATCCGGAAATTGCTTCAATTGTCTCTTTTTGTGTGGGTAAAGTGGAAGAGAAATTGATGCATTATCCGGCAGCCAAAACACATCATCATGCTTATTTTGCCGGACTTGCTTATCATATGGTGCGTATGCTGGAAATCGGTGATTTTCTGTGCAAGCAGCGTCCGTTCTTGAATCCAGATCTAATGAAGGCCGGGATCATTCTGCATGATATCGCGAAGCCGGAGGAGATGGTCTCCCAGCTTGGGATTGTCTCGGAATACAGCGTTCAGGGCAAATTAATTGGCCATATCTCGATGGCGTCTAATTGGATCACGGAAGCGGCTATCCGCTTAGATATTGATTTGAATTCGGAAAAGGTTATGGCGTTACAGCATCTCGTATTGTCACATCATAATCTGGGCGAATGGGGGAGTCCTGTTCAGCCACAGACAGCTGAGGCAGTCGCTCTGCATCATATCGATGCGATGGATGCGAAGCTGCAAATGGTGGAGGATGCTTTGGATACCACACCGGAGACCGAGGAATGGACACCGTTCATCAGAGGTCTAGAGAATAAGGCTGTGTATCGTTTGAAGATTTAAGTGATGTTCTGTAAAACCAAACCCCCAATCAGCAGAAAAGAGCTGGTTGGGGGTTTTTAATGTTCTTGATTATTTCGACAAAGTGGCGCGGCTGCTATAAATGGAGGGTTTATGTTTAGTGCCTTGTTTCTTAGCAGGCTTTTTCGCGCGAGTCGAAAATGGGGTATACCCACCGGCAAACATCGTTCCGCTAGTATATCCTTGACTGGCAGAGAGCAATAGAGGATCATAGTGCTCCTCCTGCTCCATAAGTTTTACTAGAATTGCAGCGGCTGCGCGTGCGTCATCCAAGGCATCATGGTGCTTTAGCGTAATGCCGAAAAAATCGGAGACTACATTAAGTTTATGGGAGGGCAGGTCGGGCAGCATTTTTTTGCCTAATAAATAGGTACATAAGTATTGAAAGCTTGGGTAGCTCAGGGACATTCCATCGAGACAATAACGCAGGACGCTCATATCAAAAGCAGCATTATGCGCCACGACGATTTGTCCGTGTAGTAAAGGTTCAACGGTGGGCCATAGCTCTTGAAAAGTAGGTTGGCCGATTACCATTGATGGTGTGATGCCGTGTATCGAAATGTTCATGCCATCAAACCGCTGCTGCGGGTCAATTAGCCAAGAATGCTCTGCGGTTATATTTCCAGCTTTAACTTCCACAAGTCCCAAGGCACATGCGCTGGATCGACTGGAGTTCGCGGTCTCAAAGTCAATTGCTATAAAGTCCATTCGTAAAGCTCCTTATCTATCATATATACGTTTCATATTAAAGTAGTAAAATGATAAATACAATCTAGTGAATCACAATGAGCTGTTCAGTAAAAATAAGGAGATGGTAGAGTGCGGCTTATAAAGGGGCAAAAGGTGGATATTACAAAAGGGAGAAACGTGAACAAGCTTTTGCTGAAATTTGGGTGGATGACTGCTGATATTAGGATTGGCATAGACTCTGCTGCTTTTTTACTGTCAGAACAGAACCGTTGCGAACGCGATGAGAACTTTATCTTTTATGGCAATCCGTTGTCTATAGACGAAGCTGTAACTCATTCTGTCTTACAACAAGGGGATAAAGAAGCTATCGCCATTACGCTTTCTCGACTTCCTAAGGATATTACTAGAATAGCTTTAACTTTAACGATCTATGAAGGAGAAAAATTAGGACACTCTATGAAGCAAGTAACCTCTCCTTATCTGCGCTTAGTGGATGCTGCTAGCGGTGAGGAATTATTCGTTTTCGAGTATGGCTCTGACCTGTCGACGGAGACAGCTATTGTGGTTGGAGAGCTATATCGCTATGGTTCAGAGTGGAAATTCAGTGCGATTGGTAGTGGCTTTGAGGGAGGATTGGCTGCTTTATGTACAAACTATGGGCTCGTTATTGAAGAAGACGAAGGAAACCTTGAGGTAGCGGCCACAGCTGAGTTAACCTTTCCTTTAGAGACGATCCGTTATGAAGAGAAGAATGTACTGTCCTCTATTGATTTACGTAAAAAAATTGTTCAGATCACCTTAGAAAAAAAGAATCTGACAGGAGTCATTGCAAGGGTAGGCGTTGTCCTGGATATTACAGGATCTATGAGAAATCTCTATAATAATGGAACCGTTCAAGAAGTAGTTGAGCGTATATTAGCCGTTGCCTGCAAATTTGATGATAACCAATCGTTAGATGTGTGGGTGTACGATACGGAGTTTAGCCGGCTGCCACCTGTGACAGAGCAGGATTTAGGAAGATATGTGTTTACACATATTTTAAATAATCGTACCATTCATAAGTTTGGCCGCAATAATGAACCGCCAGTAATGGAGGATATCATTAAAAAATATACGGAGGAAGAACCCGATTCTACACCGGTATTTATCATATTTATTAACGATGGTGGTGTAGTGAAATCCACTAAAAATGTGATTATGGCTGCTTCGGTCCAACCAATTTTTTGGCAGTTTGTCGGAATCGGTAACTCGGATTTTGAAGTATTGAAGCAGCTTGATACGATGAAGGGACGTTTGGTGGATAACGCCAATTTTATTCATCTGGACCAAATTGAAAAGGTGACTGATGAAGATCTGTATGATCAGCTACTGAATGAATTCCCCATGTGGCTAAGGGCAGCGAAAGAAAAAAGAATCCTGCGAGCATAAAAATACATTATTCAGAATGAATAAGCCTATGCGCTACAATAAGCCATAACCACCTATCTTAGGGATGTTATGGCTTTTTCCAGTTTCGCTATCTTGCTATTCTATTCAACAATCCGTACACTGCCAAATAGGTATTGTATATTAGGATTAGGGTCATCACTATCAGATACGGGAGGAAACACTTTGAGCAGCGTAATTACTAAGTTTTTTGATTATGGGCAAGAAGACATAGATTATCTCCGAAGTGTGGATCCAGTACTTGGCGCAGCTATGGCACGGATGGGCAGAGTGGAACGTGTAATTATACCGGATCTTTTTACTGCGCTTATCTATGCTATAGTAGGACAGCTTATTTCAGTAAAAGCGGTTCGGACCATTTGGAACAGAATGTTGGCTCAGTTCAGAGACATCACTCCGCAGCAGTTAGCGTTACATACGGCGGATGAGATTCAAAGCTGTGGGATGACGATGAAAAAGGCACTATGTATCCATGAGATTTCCAATTTGGTCGCTCGGGGTGATTTTAAGCTGGAGGAATTGCCTGGGTTATCAGATCAAGAGGTTATACAAAAACTTATGACGTTAAAGGGCATTGGCAAATGGACGGCAGAAATGATGTTAATCCATTCTATGGAACGACGGGATGTGGTCAGTTGGGGAGATATTGCGATTCGTCGGGGGATGATGAAGCTGTATGGACTTGATAAGCTTACCAAAGATCAATTTGAACAATACCGGCTAAACTATTCTCCTTTGGGTTCTGTGGCTTCTATATATTTATGGGAAATTTCATTTGAATAATGGACGGGTAAGGAGTACTACTATGGAAAAAACAATAAGAGAACAGCTATTGAATTTGGCAGAGGTGGACTACCAGAAGTTTTCTGCGGCCTTAATTCCGACGATAGATAATGTTATAGGCGTCAGGCTACCGGAACTGCGCAAGCTTGCCAAAATCATTGCAAAGGGTGATTGGAGAGCCTATTTGGAGCATGCCGAGACAGATTATTTTGAAGAAGTGATGCTGCAAGGTATGGTGCTTGGCTACGTGAAGACAGATCTTGAAGAAATCCTACGTTATATCGCAGACTTTATTCCCAGAATTGATAACTGGTCCGTATGCGATAGCTTTTGCACAGGCCTGAAGTTTACCGTAAAGAATAAAGAACGGGTGTGGGAGTTTATAATGCCTTACCTATTGTCAGATCAAGAATATGAAATCCGTTTTGCTGTGGTAATGATGCTTAATTTCTTTATTGAAGAGGCGTATATCAGCCGGATTTTACAATTGCTCGATAAGGTCAGTCATGAAGGCTATTATGTAAAAATGGCGGTTTCTTGGGCGCTTTCGATTTGTTATGTGAAATTGCCAGAGCCTACGATGAGTTATTTGAGAAACAACAGCTTAGATGATTTCACTTACAACAAAGCTTTGCAGAAAATCACTGAGTCTTATCGTGTGGATCCAGAAACGAAAAAATGGATTCGCGGGATGAAAAGAAGTAAAAAACAAACCCCTTATTCAGCACAATAGCTGAGTAGTAAGAGGCTTGTTGTCCTATTTATTTTTTCTCATTGTTTACTTCAGTGTTGGTTTTACGGTTGCGGATTCGCTCGATTTCGATGTCAACGGCGCTACGCAGGTTAGGATCGATGGAAGGACTTATTCCTGTGCCTGTATTGAATTTATTTTTGGAGTTTTCCGCCAATGCTTCCCACTCGAAAATCTTTTCTTCCATTCGTTCGAAACCTTGTGAAGCTGATCCTACATTTAGACCTTTCGTAGAAGAACGTGGAGCAGAGTTGAGTGTTTCTGTCGCTTGTTGAGCGCGAGCGATAAGTTCAGTTCTTTTCGCTTTGAGATGTTCACGCTCTTCTTTTGCTCTAGCGATATTGATCTCAAGCTCTGCAAGGGATTGCTTAGTTTGTACTTGGCTATTTATGGACTCTTCCAGCTGTTCTACGTACCGTAACTTGGCTATGAGTGCCAGACGAGCTCTTTCTTCATTTCCTTGTTCAACTGCTTGAACGGCTTCGGCTTCACTTTGCTCTACTAACTGAGTATATTCTTGCTTACGGCGTTCCAACACACTTGCTGTAACTTGCAGATCACGCTCATTGCGTTCCGCCTTAGCGATATCATTTTCAAGATCACGTAAATACTGACCTGTCAGCAACACCGGGTTTTCTAATTTGTTTAAACCTTCGTGTAGGGCTGCTTTAGTAATTGTGGAAATTCTTTTTAATAGACTCATGTTCTATCTCTCCTTTTTTATGGTTGGATTAGGGCTGGCTTGTATTAAACGACGATTAATTAATAGAAATCATGTCCATCTGAAAAGCTGTTAAAAGGTTCTTTAGGAACGATGATACTAGCGATGACGTAGAAGATAAGTACTGTTCCGAAGCTGAACAATGCTGCGGCAACAGCAACGAGACGGATTACTGTAGCATCAATACCAGACCAATGAGCAAGACCTCCGCACAAACCACTTATCTTCTGATCACTTTGGGAACGATATAATTTTTTCATTTATTGTTTTCTTCCTCTCGTATGGGTGTGATTGTTATTGAATCCTGCAACCCGTTTGCTTATGTACTCATTCTAATGTCTTTTTGCATGCGAAAAAACGGCCTGGAGGCGGTTTTGTATACCAGACCTGAGTCGAGGTTCGTTCCCGCAGGAAGGCGGGGAAAGGGTTAGTAAATCGGTTATAGGCTACAAACCATGGACGAAGTTAGGTACAATAAAGAAAGGAATACTTCTGGCGGTGTCGAAATATGCTTATATATGACTACTACGGAATTGGGGGCTGAATATGAGTTTTTTTAACAAAGTAAAAGCAGGGGTAAGCGAGGCTGGGAATAAAGCAAAAACAGTGGTGGAGATTAACCGGTTGAAGCTGCAAAATAACGGTAAGCAAAATGATATTGACCAGCAGTATCAGGTTATGGGCAAACTGTTATTTGAAGCCGTAACTCAAGGTGCAGGGCCACTGCCAAGTGAGCAAATCGAGACTAATATCAATCGTATTCTCGAATTGAAGGCTGAGATTGAGACGAACCTTCAGCAAATTGCTGAGTTGTCCGATGTAAAGCATTGCAAAGCATGCGGTGGGAATGTGGCGATCGAGGCACGCTTTTGTCCGGCCTGCGGATCCACTTTTGAAGTGGCAAAAGAACCTGTCATTGATGTAACTCCATCGTCGATGTCTTTGGATAAGAAGGAATAGATTTACTTCATACAAGAAACTTATGAATAAAGAGGCTGTCTCAAAAGTAGTGAATACTACTTATGAGGCAGCTTCTTTTTAGTAAAAAGGCTATAAGCGGATTCTTGCTGTAGCCAATAGACTCTGGGCTACGCACACAAAGTATTCTATGCCATTAGGTTGGGCGGCGGAATATTCATTTTGTGTGATACCTGTTGGGGACGATATCTATTGGACGGTGCGATAAGCAGTATGCGGGGGCCGTTTGTGTTGTCTGCGTTTATGAATGTGCGAAGCCGGCCTAAAACTAATTAGGGAAAAACTCCCTGGAAATAACCAATATTCGCTCTAAATGAACGAATTTAGGGAATATCTCCCTAATAATAAGGGGAATTTCTTTAATTGCTAACGAATCAGCTGAAATTTAGGGAGGTTTTCCCTGATTATTAGTCTAATGAACGAAAATCCCAGAATTTCAGGGAGAAATTCCCCAATTATTTTAGCGGAGCTTAATTAGATCTTTAAGCGGGATTCGTATCTACAATCTTAATTTCACTTGTCTATAATCTAGTGTCGTTTAAACCTTAGAAGCACGGCGTTTCTTAAATTGATACACAATTAGCAACATAAGCGGCAGAACAAATGCACAGGTGAAATCCCAATCTACCCAGTAGGCGGGGATCTCCTTTACGTAGAAAATGATGTCTTTGGCAATCAGTTGTGACATACCGAATAACAAAAATCCAGTAGGTATGATCAGAGGACGGTGGCTTTTGAGTTTAAATAATTGGGCTGTACCTAAGGTTAAAGCATAGTAATAAACTGCTGTTTTGAAGTACGTGCTGATAATCCATGCTGTAGCCATAAGCGCTTCAATACGTTGCAGAGAATTAGCAATATTAATTTTTTGAGCAAGAATATAAGCGGCATAAAATTGATGTTCAGAAGCGTAAACACCTAGAACGGTAAGGGAAAACAATAAGATGAGGTTAAGGCCCAGAGCTCCGATGATCAAGGCTATGAAAATATCCCGGCTTGTTTTGCTATTTTTCTGAGCATAAGGATATATCATTAGAAACACGCACAATTCGCCAAAAGGATAAAAAACACCATACATCAAAGTATGAAGCATGTCCGGTACTGGTGTGTTTAAGATGGGGTATAAACGTTCCATTTTGACATCGGGGGTCAGCAGGAGCAGCAGACCGATCAAAAAAACTGCAAATAAAGGAAAAAAAAGCTGAGCTGCCCGGCCCAATATTTCTAGGCCAAGTCGTACCCCATATACCAGCAGGAAAATGGCCATGAAACGAATAACCCCACCGGGTGTTTTCTCGTAAATCTGTGTACACATGAAATCTTCAATTTCTCTTATGTAGGTGGAGGCAGCAATCAGGAAGAACCCTAAATAGAATAAGGCCACAGCAGTTCCGACCCATTTTCCTAAAATTTGTAGGCTAAGCTCGATAATATTCTTGTTGGGTTCAAGGTCTGCTAAGCAGAGTAACAATTTTATGGTCACTAGACCCAAGGGAATACTAATCAAAGCAGCAATCCATGCATCTTGTTTCGCTCCTGATATCATTAACGCCGGATACACAAGCGCCATATCCCCAATAAATGTGAATAGCCCGAGTATAATCATTTGATTGGTACTAATTCGATCTTTCTCCAAACTCATATACCCCCTCAAATTTATTGGACTAGTTTTAGTATGGTTGTAGTTACCAGAATTATGCCATCCCGATTTTTTAATCCGAAGGAATAATTATCATAATTAACATCAAACTATACTCATCTATCTATGGAGAAGTGGAGGCTGCATCATGAAAGATACGGAGATTGGTACATTATCAAGCCGGTTGGAAGTTAATATTGCTAATTTGTACCAATTGATGGGTGAAAGCTCTGATGTAGTGATAAAAGAGTTGCAGATAGAAGAGAACACTCATATTTCTTTGATTTACATAGATGGTCTTGTGGATACTCAGGTGCTGCATAATTCAATTTTGTATTCCTTGCAGGAACACATTCCTTACGAACAGCTGAGGGGGCTTTCTCCCGAGCAGAAGTTTGAGATCATTAAGAAACAGATATTAATAGCCGGCGATATAGCCGTCATTGACGATTACAGCCAATTTATTCATCATTTATTGTCCGGTAATATAATGCTGCTGCTTGACGGGTTATCCAGCGCTCTGCGGATCGGCTTACCAGGCTGGGAAGATCGTAATGTAGGGGAGCCTAGCTCACAGTCGGTTGTTCGGGGTCCAATGGAAGGATTCACTGAGAATTTACGGACGAATACGGCACTGGTTCGGCGAAAAATCAAAGATAGCCATTTATGGCTGGAAACCGTTCAGATCGGAAGGGTGACTCAAACCAGCGTATCCATTATGTATCTAAGTAACATCGCGAATAAGGAACTGGTGCAAGAGGTAAAGCGCCGTCTGAATAAAATAGATACGGACAGTATTCTCGAGAGTGGATATATTGAGGAGTTTATTCAAGAGACGGCAGTTACACCTTTTCCTACCGTATACAACAGTGATCGTCCGGATACGATTGCAGCGGGTATTTTGGAAGGAAAAGTGGCCATTCTTGTTGATGGAACTCCTTTTGTACTGCTGGTGCCCACATTTTTTGTGGCATTTTTCCAGTCAGCTGAGGATTATTACCAAAGGGCTGATATTGGAACATTGCTGAGATTAGTTCGTTTTATTTCATTTTT
Organism: Paenibacillus sp. FSL H7-0735; assembly: GCF_038008505.1. NCBI lineage: Bacteria > Bacillati > Bacillota > Bacilli > Caryophanales > Paenibacillaceae > Paenibacillus > Paenibacillus sp. FSL H7-0735. Next base: position 1,725,838 of record NZ_JBBOZH010000001.1, read on the forward strand.
TATTACTTTGCTTGCCCCTTCATTGTATGTTGCGATTACTACCTATCACCAGGAGATGATACCGACCAATCTTGTAATCAGTTTAGCTGCCCAGAGGGAGAGTGTTCCTTTTCCTGCTTTTGTTGAGGCGCTGATCATGGAAATGACTTATGAGATTTTGCGGGAAGCCGGGGTGCGGATACCCAAAAATATTGGTCAGGCGATTTCCATTGTCGGAACGTTGGTGATTGGACAAGCCGCGGTAGCAGCGGGTTTTATTTCATCCGCAATGGTCATTATTGTATCGCTAACAGCCATTTCTAGTTTTGTTATTCCGGAGACAGGAATGTCTATAGCTGCGCGGATGATCCGTTTTGTGCTTATAGCTTTGGCCGGATTTATCGGATTATATGGAATTCTCTTCGGTATTTTTATCATCGTATTGCATTTGTCGAGTCTGCGTTCTTTCGGAATGCCTTATATGAGTCCGCTCGGACCGTATAATTCCAAAGATTTAAAAGACTCTATTTTTCGCTTTCCGTGGCCGTTTTTAAAGACAAGGCCTGCTGAGAATAAGACGCAGAACCTGTTTCGTCAAAGCACATCCAGTGATAAGGAACCAACCAGATGAATAAAAAATTAGTTAGAGGCGTTCTTCGATTAATGATAGCTCTCCAATTTACGTTAGTGTTAAGCGGCTGTTGGGAAAGAAATGAGTTGAATGAGATAGCTTTTGTCTTGGGGATAGGGATTGACAAGGCAGAAAAAGGTTATACCGTTTCGATGCAGGTCGTTATTCCATCTGCGATTTCCTCCCAAACGAATGGAGGAGGGGGAGGCAGTGGAGTCCCAGTGGTTGTATATAAATTTACTGTACCTACGTTTTATGATGCGCTGCGTAAGCTGAATCTGGATAGCTCTAGGTCAAGTTATCTCGGTCATATCCGGGTGTTGGTGATTGGGGAGGAGCTTGCCCGCACCGGAGTGGGTGAGATACTCGATGTATTTAAAAGAAGTCGGGAACCCCGGATGGATTTCTACGTTATGGTTGCCAGAGATACAACCGCCAGCAATGTCTTGAATGTCCTTACACCTATGGATAAATTACCAGCGAACAAATTATTTAGCTCCTTGGATAATTCTTATAAAGATTCAGCAAAAACAGTCGCTGTCACGCTGGATGATTTTATTGAGAATTTATTGTCTGAAGGTGAGAATCCTGTGCTAACCGGAGTGAAAATTATAGGAGATCCCAAAGATGGAGAGGACAAAAGCAATGTAGAGCGAACAATGCCTAAGGCAAGATTGGAATACCATACTGTAGCTGTGTTCAAAAAAGACAAGTTGATCGGTTGGCTAAACGAGGGAGAAACGATTGGTTACAATTATATCAACGATAAGGTAACCGCACATTCTGGCTCGATCGCAGGGGAAGACGGAAAGCCCATTGTAATCGAAGCGATCCAGGCTACAACTAAACGTAAAGTGAAAATCATTAATGGGGAGCCGCATATTTACCTTAGTGTTAAGACGCTTTGCAATATTGAAGAAGTGCAAAGTGTAGAAAATTTGGAATCGGAAAGCACTATAAAACGTTTGGAAAAGGAAACAGAGGAGCGGATTATAGAGCGGATGCAAAAAACTGTGGAGCATGTAAATGATCGTTTCAATGTTGATATTATGGGATTCGGACAATCGATCTACCATGCCAGCCCTAAAGCTTGGGCAAAGCTGCAGCAACAAAAGGGTGACGATTACCTTAAATCATTGCCCATCCATTACAAAGCCTCAGCAGTTATTAACCGCGTGGGTCTCACAGATAATTCTTTTCTTGAAAAAATCAAGGAGTGAAGTCAAATGCTAGTACTGTTATTCTTGGTGATTGCTGTAGGTTGTATGGCACTTGATTTGCCTAAATTAATGCGAAAGCGCCGAGTGCGTGATCTTAGCGTATATTTTATTTTTTGGATTTTGGGTCTTGGCGCGACCTTCTGCTCGTTGTTAAAATTGAACATCCCCAGTCCGCTGTTTCTTATTATCTTTATCTATAAGCCAATAAATAATTTATTTGGCTTATTGTTTCATTAACAATGAAGCTGCAATTATCGCGGCTTTTTTTGTTTTATCATGTAGAAGTTCTTGTCCTTAACTTAAGAATATTTCATAGAATGAAAATGAGAGGTTGACCATATTTGTCGGTGGGGCATATGATTTGGAATGAACAATTTTTAAGTAAGCTTACGGCTTTACTTGTATAGGAGCTTGCTCCTTGTTGGATGTATTGTATACTAACGAATAAAAAGAAAACGGTTACAAAGAGATTTTCAATTCAAGGAAAAAGGCATAATCATTCTCAGGGCTGCAAGGGGGAAGAAATGAAACCAATATTCAAAATTATGATTGTTGATGATGAGATGCTTGTAAGACAAGGAATCAAACATCTTTTGGATTGGGAAAATGAAGGGTATCGAATTGTTGGTGAGGCTGCTAACGGTCTTGAAGCACTAAATATGATGGATGAGGTTAATCCTCATGTGATCATTACAGATATTGTTATGCCAATAATGGGCGGGGAGAAACTGGTCAAGATCGTTAAGGAGAAATACCCTCATATTGAAGTAATCGTCTTAAGTAGTTTCAGTGAATATGATTATGTCCGATCCACATTTCAAAGTGGTGTAGCGGACTACATTCTGAAGCCAAAGTTGGAAGCTGATTATCTGTTAACCATCCTAAATAAAACCACTGCTAAATTGGTAGGGATGGAGATGACCGATCAAGGAAAGGATCCTGGGGAAAAGCAAGTTTTGCTAGTTATCGAGAAGCTTATGACCGGATATGAGTCTGGGCTTGAGTCTGCTTTGCTTCATGCAAAGTTTCCACACACACTATTCGCGTTTTTCGGAGCGGATATGAAACATATTAAAGATTCTGGGGATAGGTTAACTTTCACACAAAAAATAGAAAAAGGGCTTAGTAAGCTCCCTTTGGGCGATACAGTGTTTATTCGGCTGAAGTTTGTCAATGATTCGGTTATATATTTGCTTAATGCAAAGCCGGAACAGTGGGACGAGCTTGTTATAGAGCTCCGATATCTAGTCTCGGAGATGGACCATTGGGCGAGAGAAACACATTTCGTTATCAGTCAAAGCTTTACGGATTTTAATAAGCTGGGGGAGATTTATCGAGACAATTATTTAAAGCTTACACGATACAGTTTCTACTTGCCGGATCGAAGCTTAATTGAAAATGATCATTTGCCCAGCCTTCCGAGTGCATATCAGGAATATGATATGGGCGAATTAATGGAACAACTGAAACGTAAGCAATACCAGAAGGCATTCACTGGATTTCTGGAATATGTTCATCTCCGTTCGATGGATTATCGGACCGATATTTTCGAATTCAAATCGTTATTGGGGAATTTTATATTTAACGTAGCGACCACACTTGGAAAAATGAAGTATGAGACCGGAGGCTTGGAGGAATCCAAATACGACTTCTTTCGAAAAATAGATGAAGCGATGTATGCCGGAGATGCAATCGCTGTTGCTGAAGCTTTTATTCGCGAAGCTGAACGTGCGATTGGTGAGACGAACCTAACGATCAATCCCAATATGACCCGCTTGCTTGAATACATTCAGGATCATTACGCTGATCCCATCACGTTGACTGGGGTTGCGCGGCAGTTTCATTTCAACGCTTCTTATTTATCGAGCCATTTCACAGCTCAGAATGGTGAAGGATTTAATGAATATCTGAACAAAGTCCGTTTGGAGAAAGCCATGGAGTTACTCGTGACAACGGAAAAAACAATTTCTGATATTAGCGCTAGTGTGGGCTATTCGGATCAGAGTTATTTCACTAAAGTGTTTAAGAAGCAGGCGGGCATTTCTCCGAGCCAGTACCGAAGACGGGACGTAGAGCGACCATGATTGGAACAATCATCAACAAGATTAGGAAACAGGGCTTATTTCTCAAGCTTTTTCTTGTGACCCTCATAAGCATTGTTGCCGTATCCCTTCTGACTTTGTCTATTACCATCCGTATGTCAGAAAATTTATTCTTAAAGACCTTCAGCATAACGAATGGCAAACTACTGAATCAGATGAAGACAAACTTGGAGTCCTACAACAACGTTGTAGCTACGGGTGCTACAATGACAGCTCAGAATGGTGCCATCCGCAGCTATTTGTCCGGGGGAGAGACGGATTCATTGACGCTTGCTATCAAAACCTACCAGATGACAGAAAGCATGCGTGCAGTCCGCTCCAACCTGAGTGCCTTTGATGTGGGTATTATGATTGTAGGTGCGAATGGCAGAAGTTATTCAACCGATCCTTGGTATTGGTCTGCTACTGCTGATGAACTGAAGAACCACCCGATTACGAAAGCGACAGTGGCCCATCCACAGCAAATTCTGTACCAACTTTATCAAAAAGAGGATGGTCAAACCAAAAAGAAAGAGATCCTGTTAGTGGCTTCTAAAGCTCTATTTGATCATTCGACCGGCCGTATCTATGGCACTATGTACATTGCAATTCGTGATAGCGATTTTAAGGCCTTCTATGCCAATTTTACGAGTGAAGGTAATGATGTTGTTTTGCTGAATGCAAAAGGGCAAATTGTATCCAGCAACAGGACAGAGCTGATTGGGCTGACCGATCAACAGCTGCTTCAAGAAGTAGTTGATGAACAGAGCACAGGAGACAATGGAGAATCTGTCTATGTGATGGGGAATGAACGGGTAGTATTCTCGGAATACTTGCCTGAATTTGATGTTTATTTGGTGAATCTGATCGATAAGAAAGCTGTAACGGGTCAGATGGTAAATGCTAAAGCAGTGTCGTTGACGATCATGGCTATCGTAGCCATTTCGCTTATTATTGTATTTTTAATTACCAGGAAAATGACGAAGTCCCTGCGTGTACTCGTTGAACAGATGTCGAGTATTCCTAAGGGGGGATTTGATAATCATGTGGATGTCGCCACTAGTAGTTATGAAGTTAAGGAGCTAGGAAATGCCTTTAATTTTATGCTTGATTCCCTACATGATTATGTTGATCGGTTGATGGAGACCCAGAAGCAGCAGCGTAATGCGGAGCTGGCCGCCCTTCAAATGCAGATCAATCCACATTTTTTATATAATACGCTGGCTTCTATCAAATTTCTGGTGCAACAGGGCAACAAGGAAAAAGCAGCTGGAACAATAAATTCGCTAATCTCACTCCTGCAAAACACTGTCAGTGATATTCAATCCACTATACCTGTTAGTCAGGAATTAGAATCGCTGAAGCATTATGTGTATATCAATCATGTAAGGTACGGTGAAAAGATCCGCGTGAATTATTTTGTGGAGCCTGAAAGCTTGGATTATCATATGCCAAAGCTAATTCTGCAGCCTTTTATCGAAAACGCGTTCTTTCATGCATTCAATCTTAAAGATGAGGGAAGAATTCTGATCATGATCGCCGTTCAGGAAGATCAGCTTGTATGCGAAGTTGTAGATAATGGTGATGGGATGGACCTTGATCCGAATTTGATGAAAGAAGAACAGCTGCCAGCCTCGAAGCACAAACGACAATTATTCTCCGGGATCGGTATACGGAATGTTGATGACAGAATCAAATTGTTGTACGGAGAGCGCTATGGTATTAACATTACAAGCAAACGAAATGAAGGTACGAAGATCATAATTACGCTTCCATTGTTAAAAAGCTAAAATTTTTACAAGAACCTAAAAATAGTACCAGAGTCGATCTTAGAGTAAAAATAGAATCCAATAATAACACCAAAGCTAACAAAGATACTGCCAAAGAAAGCGAATACAAAATGATAAGATGGAAGCGTAGCAGAGAAAACGCTTCCATCTTTATTATTTTACAGATTATCAAGGGGGTTACGAAGTGAAAAAATTATTATCCGTAATGCTGGCTAGTGTGGTTCTACTTTCGGCATGTTCCTCAGGTGGAACGAAAAACGAAACGAGCAACTCCGGAAGCGAAGGTAGCAGCAAGCCACAAGAGATCACAGTTTGGGCTTGGGACCCAGCGTTTAACATTGCAGCCATGAATGTTGCTAAAGAAGCTTATGCGAAAGTCAATCCAGACGTAACGGTAAACGTCGTTGAGAACGCGCAGGCTGATATCGTGCAAAAGCTGAACACAGGACTGAACTCTGGATCTACGAAGGGTCTTCCTAACATTGTATTGATTGAGGATTACCGTGCGCAAAGCTTTTTGCAAGCGTATCCGGATTCCTTTTATGAATTGACGGATGTTGTAAAAGCTGCTGATTTTGCGGATTACAAAATTGGCCCGACCAGTGTTGACGGCAAGCAATATGGTGTTCCGTTTGATTCTGGTGTAACTGGAATGTATGTACGTACAGACTATCTTGAGCAAGCAGGCTATAGCCTGGATGCACTACAGGATATCGACTGGAAGCAATATATCGAGATCGGTAAAGCTGTAAAAGAAAAAACCGGCAAAAGCATGATCACACTGGATCCCAATGATCTTGGACTTATCCGGGTCATGATTCAATCGGCGGGTGCATGGTATACGGGTGAAGACGGTCAAACTCCGACCATTGCAGACAACGCTGCTTTGAAAGAGGCGCTTGTATTGTACAAAGAAATGATGGATTCCGGCATCGTGAAAGTTAACTCAGACTGGAGTCAATTTGTAGGCGCATTCAATAGTGGTGAAGTGGCTACTGTGCCAACGGGTAACTGGATTACACCTTCAATTAAAGCCGAAGCTTCCCAATCCGGTAAGTGGGCAGTAGCTCCACTTCCTAAGCTGGCAGCCACAGCAGGCTCCGTCCATGCATCCAACCTTGGGGGCAGCTCCTGGTATGTAATGAATGTAGATGGTAAAGAAGCTGCTGCGGAGTTCCTTGCAAAAACATTTGCTTCTGATGCGGAATTGTATCAGACGTTAAATACAAAAGTTGGTGTTATCGGCACTTTAAAAGCTGCGGCAAGCGGAGAAGCTTATTCAGCTGCGGATGAATTTTTCAAAGGTCAAAAGGTCGTATCCGATTTTGCGGCTTGGACCGAACAAATTCCTAACGTCAACTATGGCATGAACACTTACGCAATAGAGGACATTATGGTTGTAGCAGTGCAATCTTATCTTGGTGGAAAAGATGTAGATACTGTTCTGAAGGATGCCCAGAAGCAAGCAGATACCCAAGTTCGCTAATCACACTTAGGCTGTACAATCTAGGCCCTTGCTTCTTCTTCTCCTGTAAATTGGATTTCTACAGAAGGATGGGTAGCAGGGGCTTTCATCTCTAATTTATCAGACAGAAGGGTGTGGAGTGGAGTGGAAACTGTAAAGCCAGGGCTAAGCCCTCAAAGACATAAGAGCACTAAAGGTCAACGGCAAATCCATCTGACAGGCTGGTTATTCGTTCTTGTGCCGGTCATTATGATCAGTATTTTCTATTTTTATCCAATGATTCAAGCCTTAATTCTATCCTTCAAGACAGGCAGAGGCAACAATCTTCAGTTTACCGGCCTTGATAACTATATTCGTCTGTTTAGCGACACCACTTTCCTTACAGCCGTCAAAAACACTTTTATTTACTTGATTATTCAGGTCCCAGTTATGCTGGTGCTGGCGCTCTTTATCGCTGTGCTGCTAAATGACGAAAGACTGAAATTTAAAGGATTTTTCAGAACGGCGATATTTCTGCCAACGGTAACTTCACTTGTAGCGTACTCCGTTGTTTTCAAGTACATGTTTGGAGCCGAAGGTATCGTCAATAAATTTCTGGTGAATCTGCATCTAATCAGCGAACCGATTCAATGGATTACCGATCCCTTCTGGGCCAAAGTTACTATCATTATCGCTATCACTTGGCGCTTTACTGGCTATAATATGATTTTCTATTTGTCCTCACTGCAAAATGTCGACAAATCAATATATGAGGCTGCTCATATAGATGGAGCGAGTGCATTTACACAATTTTTCAAAATTACAATTCCCCTATTGAAGCCGATTATCTTGTTCACGACGATAACATCGACCATTGGAACACTTCAGTTGTTTGACGAGGTGGTTAACATCACGAAAGGTGGACCCGGCAATGCAACCATGTCGATTTCCCAATATATTTATAACCTTTCCTTTGAATACACACCTAACTTTGGATACGCTGCAACCGTCTCCTATTCGATTGTTGTAATGGTGCTCATTCTGACGCTTATTCAGAACAAACTAGGAGGGGATAAGAGATAATGAAAACCAAACGCATGTTTACTTACGTATTTCTAATCATCGCTGCGCTGATCTCTATCTTTCCATTTATCTGGATGGTTATAAGCGCCACGAACCAGTCGGTTGATGTAACCAAAGGGACATTGTTGCCAGGTGCACATTTAGTGGAAAATATAAACAATCTATTTAGTTCAGTGGATATGTGGCAGGCTCTCTGGAACTCTGCAAAAATCTCTGTGGTGACTACTGTGCTTTCACTGCTAGTGGCATCGGCGGCTGGATATGGTTTTGAAATGTACCGCAGCCGGAGTAAAGATATCGTATTCAATATTTTGCTGGCTTCAATGATGATTCCATTTGCGGCGATTATGGTACCTCTATTTCAAATGTTCGCCAAAGTATCTAGTGTAGTGCCGTTTCTCGGTATCGATACAGCATCGGCAGTCATTCTTCCGACATTTACAACAGCATTCCTAATTTTTTTCTTTCGTCAAAGTACAAAAATGTTTCCTAAGGATATGATGGAGGCTGGGCGCATCGATGGGCTTTCGGAATTTGGTCTGTTCTTCCGCATTTATATGCCAACGATGAAATCAACTTACGCCGCCGCTGCGATAATCACATTTTTAAACAGCTGGAACAATTATCTGTGGCCTTTGATCGTATTGCAATCACCAGAAAATATGACTGTGCCCCTTCTTATCTCGAATCTAGGCTCAGGTTATGCCCCTGACTATGGTCTGATCATGTCAGCGATTGTCATTACGACCTTGCCGACAGCATTAGTGTTTTTCATGATGCAAAAGCAATTTGTGGCTGGGATGACGGGTTCGGTTAAATAAGTTAGCGTTCATGTGAAGAATAGAGGAGGAAGTATAGATGAAGCAGCAGGTTGAACGAAACCTCACTCCAAGTCTGGAATGGTTATCAGACCCGTCCATTTATGCAATAGGCAGAGTGCACGCGCATTCTGACCATCGATATTACCAAACGAAAAATGAAGCCGAAGCGCTTGGAGAAATGCCCTGGCGCCATAGCCTGAACGGCAGCTGGAAATTTGGTTATGCCCAAAATGCCATGGAACGACAGGTTCATTTTTATAAGGAGGACGTGTCTTGCAGAGGCTGGAAGGATATTAAAGTTCCCGGTCATATCCAACTTCAGGGTTATGGGCAGCCTCAGTACGTGAATACGATGTATCCATGGGACGGTCATGAGCATCTTAGACCTCCGATGATCTCTGAGGACCACAATCCTGTAGGCAGCTATGTCAAATATTTTGAAGTTCCTGCGGGCTGGGAGCAACGTCCGGTGTATATATCTTTTCAAGGAGTTGAATCGGCTTTTTATATATGGCTAAACGGGGAGTTTGTTGGCTATAGCGAAGATAGCTTTACACCGAGTGAATTTGATTTAACATCGTACTTGACGGAAGGCGAAAATAAGCTGGCGGTTGAAGTCTATCAGCGCAGCACGGGGAGTTGGTTGGAGGATCAGGACTTCTGGCGTTTTTCGGGAATCTTTCGTGAGGTGTATCTATACACCGTGCCGGATGTTCATGTGCGGGATCTCCACGTTCAAACCGATTTGGATGAAAAGTTTGAGCAAGGAACGCTGACGGCTGAATTGCAGTTGCTGGGTAAACCTGCCTCAAAAGTGCTCCTTGAGCTTAAGGATAGAGCAGGAAATCTTGTGGCTAGTACTGAAAGTGAAGTTTCAGGAGATTCCCTTTCGCTTACGCTTGCGGCAACAAAGGTGCAGCTGTGGAGCGCAGAAGCTCCTAATCTGTATACCCTTTACGTATCAGTTTACAACGCATCCGGGGATCTTGTAGAAGTTGTGCCGCAAAAAATTGGTTTTCGGAAATTCGAAATGATAGATAAGATTATGCACTTGAACGGCAAGCGTATTGTATTTAAAGGCGTTAACCGGCATGAGTTTAATCCGCGCTTTGGACGCAGTATTACAAAAGAAGATATGCTGTGGGACATAAAAACCTTAAAGCAGGCGAACATCAACGCGGTGCGGACCTCGCACTATCCGAATATGACACTGTGGTATGAGTTGTGTGATGAATACGGAGTCTATGTCATTGACGAGATGAATTTAGAGTCGCATGGATCATGGCAGAAAATGGGGGCAGTTGAGCCGTCTTGGAACATCCCCGGCAATAAGCCTGAATGGCAGGATATCGTGATGGATCGTGCGATTTCCATGGTGGAGAGAGACAAAAATCATCCCTCCATTCTAATTTGGTCCTGTGGGAACGAATCTTTTGCAGGAGAAGTAATTCTGAACGTAGCCAATTATTTTCGAGAGAAGGATCCTACTCGTTTGGTTCATTATGAAGGGGTGTTCCATAACCGTGAATATGATGATTCGAGCGATATGGAGAGCCGGATGTATGCGAAAGCAGCAGATATCGAAAGGTATTTAACAGAAGATCCGTTAAAGCCATATATTAGTTGTGAATACATGCATGCGATGGGCAATTCCGTCGGGGGGTTGCATAAATACACAGAGCTAGAGCAGAAGTATCCAATGTATCAGGGTGGATTTATCTGGGATTATATGGATCAGGTGATTGTGAAAAATGATCGATACGGTAAGCCCTTCATGGCTTATGGAGGAGACTTCGATGACCGTTCAACCGATTACAACTTCTCTGGTAACGGAATTGTGTATGCGGATCGGAGATGGTCGCCAAAAATGCAGGAAGTGAAATTTCTGTATCAGAACTTCAAGCTGCTCCCGGACAGTCAGGGTTTTACAATCAGAAATGAAAACTTATTTGTGGGCTTGGATGCTTATGAATTACAATACGCTCTGAACTATGAGGGTAGGGTCATCCAGCGTGGAACTGTCTTCGCTCAGGTTAATCCGGGCGAGGAAAAATATGTAGAAGTTGATCTACCCGATATTAAGAATCAGCCTGGCGAGTATAGCTTGGATGTTTCACTTGTCCTGAAGGAAGATTCTTTATGGGCGAATAGCGGTTATGAAATCGCTTTTGGCCAGCATGTTTTTCAAGTGGCAAATACGTCAGCCGAGGAGTCTTTAACAGATGCTAAGATAACATCTGTCGTGAATGATTTTCGCGTGGTTGAAGGAGATGTGAATATTGGCGTACATGGTCGTGACTTCTCCGTAATGTTCTCAAAGCAGGCGGGTACATTAATTTCTGTTAAATATTCAGGGCAGGAAATGATCTCTTCACCGCCGGCACCGCTCTTCTGGAGAGCAATGACAGACAATGACAAGGGGGCAGGAATGCATTTTGACTCTTCCCCTTGGTATGCAGCAAGCTTGACCCGTAGAACGTTAAGCTTCGAGCTCGTGGAGGAGAAGGACCGTGCGACGGTGACTTACGTGTACAAGCTTAGGGTATCAGAGGGAGTACGGGTAAGTGTAACTTACACAGTGTTCTCCGATGGAAGCATAAAGGTGAAATCAAGCTACCATGGAGCAGCGGGTTTACCAAAGCTTCCGCTCTTCGCTTTAAGCTTTAAGGTGCCAGCGGATTATCATCAGCTGAATTGGTATGCAAATGGGCCGGAAGAAAATTATATCGACCGTGCGTGTGGGGCGAGATTGTGTCGCTTCCAGAATCATGCGATGGATAATGTGTCGTCCTATTTGGTGCCGCAGGAATCGGGTAACCGCACAGGTGTGCGCGAAGTATCCATAATGAATGATTATGGCCAAGGCATTATAATATCTGCACCAGCTGCAGCCCCTGTTGAAGCCAATATCTCGCCTTACTCGGCAATGGAGCTGGAGAATGCGACACATCATTATGAGCTGCCGAACGTTCACTATACCGTTGTTACCATTGCTGGACGTCAAATGGGCGTAGGCGGGGATGACAGCTGGGGAGCTCCAGTTCTTGATGAATATCAAATCAATCCATCCTTAGATATGGATTTTGAATTTACAATTCGCAGAGCATGATTTTTTTGCAATATTTGAAGTTCATGTATTAGATGATAAATATTCCAGGCTCGGTTCAACGTTAAATTTGAACCGAGCTTTTTTATGCTCGTTATAATCCCGTATAATTTGAGCTCAGTAAAACCTTATAAAGTCCTTAGATTTGCTATATATGATCAACGTATAGCAAATGAGAGGATGATAAAGGATGGGAGAGTATATTTTACAAACTAATAATTTATGCAAGAATTTCAGGGGGCAGCGTGCGGTTAACGATATCAGCATAACCGTAAAAACTAATTCGATTTATGGACTGTTAGGCCCAAACGGCGCAGGTAAATCGACGACTCTAAAAATGATAACAGGAATACTTCGAGCGACGTCAGGACAAATTTTATTTGACGGTCATCCATGGACACGTAAGGATTTACTACACATTGGAGCGCTGATTGAGTCCCCGCCACTTTATGGGAATCTGACTGCTGTCCAAAATTTGAAGGTACACACGACAATATTAAACTTACCGGATTCTCGGATTCGGGAAGTTCTTGAAATTGTTGATTTAACAACAACAGGCAAAAAAAGAGCGGGACAATTCTCTATGGGCATGAAGCAACGTCTCGGGATTGCGATCGCTTTGTTAAATCAACCTAGACTCTTGATTCTGGATGAACCGACAAATGGGCTTGACCCGATTGGAATTCAGGAATTACGTAAGCTTATACGCTCATTTCCTGCACAAGGGATTACAGTTATTTTATCGAGTCATATTCTTCATGAGGTGGAGCAAATTGCCGATCATATTGGAATCATTAGTAATGGTGTTCTAGGGTATCAGAATGCAATATTTCCTGGTGATGATTTGGAGAAATTGTTCATGGAAGTCGTGAGTCGGAACAGACAGGAGGTAACCAGATGATCCACTATCTTTTATCCGACAATATTAAATTCAAACGAACATTTTCGCGAAAATTGATTGTCGTGGTGCCACTGTTTTTTCTTCTATTTTCATTTTTTACACAACAGAACCTGCAAACTGAAGACCACTATTTTATGGAAATGGTCTTTAATTGGTGGCCGCTGTTATTCATGACCATAGGATCTGCTTTGTTGTCTACACTATCGAATAACAAGGATCGTAAGGCTGGAGGATACCGCAGCTTAAGCAGTCACGGAATTAGCATCGTTAAACTTTGGCTCAGTAAAATTATTGTGGTGTCATATTATTTGCTGTTGTCTTCGCTGCTCCTTATTGCAGTAATGTACCTATCTGGTCATTTGTTTCCTTTGGGTGCAGCACCCTTATCTGAAATTACAACAGCCGCTATGGTTGTTTGGTTGACCTCTTTGGGGATGATTCCAATCTATCTATTCTTAGCTGAACAATTTGGGTCTGTAGTATCTATTCTTGCAGGTCTGTTTGGGATGATTGTGAGTGTACTAGCAGCGGATCAACCTTCATGGATTTATGTTCCGTGGAGTTGGGCTTTAAGGTTAATGTGTCCCATTGTTGGTGTACGTCCAAATGGTGTGGCTCTTTCAGCACAGGATGCTCTAAGAGACTCTTCGGTTATTTTACCTGGAATTGTGGTGTCGCTTGTATTCTTTTTGGTAACCCTCACCTTAACTAGCTGCTGGTTTAGTAGAAGAGAGGTGCGATAGAGATGGTGATACTCCGGCTATTACAAGCTGAATGGTTGATGACTAAGCACACTGCAATTCGTTGGTTGATATTCCTTGTTCCTGTTCTATATCCGATGATGGTACTTTGGTATTTTTCACAGCGTGCGGATCAGTTTCACATCTATGATGGTTATTTTTCATTAATAGCCTTTGGGTTGCCTGTTGGGATAGGATTATTCTCTGCTTTAATGAGTGGTTTAGAGGAGGGGGCAGGGGGATTCTATAATCTATTAAGTGCTCTTTCACGTCCGAAGTGTTATATAAGAAAACTCGGGTTCATAATCTTGGCGATGATATGGATCGTATTCGGTTCAACATCAATTCTAATACTGGGCATGAAACAAATTTTGCATATAGAGCAGATACAATATCTAATATTCTGGCAAGGAGCTTGTTGGGTAGTAGGCACTGCTCTAATCTTAATGATCTTTCATCTCATCTTAAGTTATGCTGGAGGTTTGGGACTTTCTCTAACGGTGGGTAGTGCAGGTACGCTAATTGCAGCCATCGTAGGTGGAACAATTGTAGGAGATAAAGTGTGGTTATACATACCGTGGGCCTGGTCGATGCGGATGATTCAACTTCCCTTGTTTTATGCACAACCCAACGGGTTCATTGAAACGGAAGTATTGAAGCTGCAACTTCTTCATTCCGTACCTGCTATACTTATTAGTACAATGATAATGACAATGTTAGGCTTGACATGGTTTCATTACTTTCAGGGTAGGAAATCATATGAATAAATAGGAGTGAGGTCACTGGCTAATATTTTAATAATAGATGATGAACCTGATATTTTGGCGCTAGTAAATAATATTCTTAGCAAAGATCACCATAGGGTTACGGTAAAAACAAGTGCACGACATATGCCTTTGAACGAGTACTCGACATTTGATTTAATCCTGTTGGACGTGATGATGCCAGATATCGATGGTTTTGAGCTCTGTACTCAAATCAGGGATATCGTAGACTGTCCGATTCTGTTTCTTACAGCTAAATCAATGGAGACAGATATTATGTTTGGACTTAGTGTAGGGGCAGATGACTATATCGTGAAGCCTTTTCGCGCAGGCGAGTTGAAGGCTCGGGTTAACGCTCATTTGCGGCGTGAGGATCGAGGGAAAAATCATATGTTAAGCGCATCTGGAGTGAAATTCAATCTCTCGGCAAAGGAGGTTTCTATTGATAAAGAGAAAATAAATCTCACTAAAAGTGAATATCAGATATGTGAATTTCTTGCTAGAAATAAAGGTCAGGTTTTTTCCAAAGAACAAATTTATGAATCGGTTTATGGCTATGACAGAGAAAGCGATAGCTCAACTATTACAGAACATGTAAAAAATATCCGCAGTAAGCTGAGTGCGAGGGAGGTTTCACCGATTGAAACCGTTTGGGGGATAGGTTACAAATGGGTGTGAAACGAATACGGCTCCGTACAGTCTTCATTCAATATTTATTATCATTAGGTGCGTGTACTCTATTATTGGCATTTCTGTGTTTAGGGGTATTTACTCTCTTAATGCAGTATGGAATGATTGTTCCAGCAAACCATACTGAGCAATCCATTGCAAAGTCTTGGGATGTTTTGCAGCGTGCGCCAGAAATTACGCAAGAAATGATCCCTTGGGGAGCGGAACATGCGGTATTGGATCAGCAAAAGAACTATATTTCAGGAAATATTCCTAAAGAACGCGCTCTAGATATATTGCAGAAGAATCAAAGCAGTTGTAATCTCATGGGTACAAACTGCACCGATGTGATTGAGCGGGAGCATGAGGTTATCGTACTGCAATATGCAATCGTACCGCAGTTCACCTCGAATTTTCTGCATAACACGCTGCCTAATCCGCAATTAACGTTATTGCTGTTTTTTGTAGTTCTGATGTTACTGGAAGTTATTCTGATTTCTGGATTTTTCGCTCGAAGACTGAGTCAAAAAATGGCTTCCTTGCAAGAAGCTGCACATCACATTGAAGCTAAGAATTTGGATTTTACTGTCGTGTATTCTGGGGTCAGTGAAATTGATGAGGTGCTATCATCCCTGGAACAGCTGAGAGAGGAATTGAAAAAGTCGCTAGAACAGCAATGGAATTTGGAACAAATGAAAAAAGAGCAGATTTCTGCGCTTGCCCACGACATTAAGACTCCTCTTACGATTATTCAAGGAAATGCAGATTTACTGATAGACTCAGATTTAGCGGAGAATCAGCAAGAATATATAGGGTATATTTCCAAAAATGCGGATCAAATCGAACAATACATGGCAACACTTATTGAGATTTCTAATACGAGGAAACAAATTTCTCCCCGCTCTAAATGGGTTAGAACGGAAGCTTTTATCCAGCAAATTCGTACGCAGTTAGATGCGTTGGTTGTCCCTAAGCATCTTCGGATAGAATTCCACCAGGACAATAATCTGCCCCCTGAGGTGTTGATAGACAATGAACTACTTCATCGGGCTGTGATGAATGTACTCGCTAATGCGGTAGAGTATTCCCCGTATGAGAGTGTGATTTATTTGCAGGTTGAGGCAAAACAAGATTGGTGGAGTATAACGGTAGCAGACAGTGGATCAGGATTTACGAGTGAAGGACTCCAATCTGCAGTTAAGCAGTTTTATCGAGGGGACAGTAGCCGTACCTCCAAAAGTCACTATGGATTGGGACTTTATATTGCCGACACCATTGTCAGGCAGCATCAGGGCAGTCTGCATATTAGCAATTCTCCCCTGACGGGTGGAGGTCAAGTTCGAATCGACGTCCCAGTTCGTGGAGTTAGGTAGAGGTTTATTACACCTCTTAGAATAACATTGGATAAAACTTCTGGTTTATCTGATGAAATTCTAAGGGGTGTATTTTTTATGACGATCAAAACCAAATTCTCAATTGTTGGAAAAGTAGATTAAAATATTGATTGCTATATACAATTAAATACAATAAAGTTGTCATATAGAGGATAATTTTGTCGATTTTTCTGCAAAAATGTTCCAATCTACACTGTATCAGGTGACATTAGGGTCTATGAGGTTCAAATCCTCTTCCTGAAAAAGACATAAGAAAGTGGTGCGCATAATGAGTAGCAACAGATTTGAAAACAAAGTAGTTATTATTACGGGTGCTGGTACCGGAATCGGAAAAGCTACAGCATTGAGAGTAGCAAGAGAGGGTGGTACTGTAGTAGTTGCCAATCGATCAGATGCTGGCGCTAACACAGTCGAAGAAATCAAAGCTTTAGGTGGAGAAGCGCTGTTTGTGCGGTCAGACGTTTCAGTTGAAGCAGACTGCAAAAATATCGTAGATCAAACCTTAGCAGCTTATGGAAAGATTGATTGCCTTTATAATAACTCAGCAATTACAGGAGATAATGCGGATGTTACAGAATATGATCCGATATTGTTTCAAAAGGTGATTCAGACAAATCTTAATGGCCAATTCTACATGTTGCATTATGCATTACCACATATGAAATCCGGTGCTTCCGTTCTAAACTGTTCCTCCTTGCATGGTATTTTTATTGGGATGGCAAATGATGCAGCTTATTCAGCAAGTAAACACGCCATTGTGGGCATGACTAAATCGGTTGCTAAAGAAGTGGGTCACCGTAATATCAGAGTAAATGCTATTTGCCCTGGTCCTATCCCTACACCAACCATGAACAGATACGAAAAGCTGTTGTCTGATGATGTAGAGATGCTTCAATCTCTTATCGCTTCTGGAACGGCTTTGGGCAGATATGGTACGCCTGAGGAAGTAGCTGCTTTTGCATGTTTCCTTCTAAGTGATGAGGCTTCATTTATTACAGGTACAGCACATGTGATTGACGGGGGTTACTCCGCAACTAAGTAATTAGACGGATTAATTTACTTATATAAGCATCTAGTATCGAAGGCTTTGCGGCGTATTCCTGTTCGGAAATCCTGTAGGATAAATGGACTGGAGTTGGAAGGCGCACGCAGAGCCTTTTTTAGTTGTTTCTAAATGATAACGGAATTACACAAGTGTGAATGAAATTAAGGCAAATATAACCATGGATATGTTGGAATTTGTAGAAATTTGTATTTTAATATAAATAAAAAAAGAAATTTGTCGATAATAATATAGGTAATAGGTATGAGTTAAAATATATTAGAAAGGATGTTGCAATAAAACGATACAGGAAATAGATGTCATTTACTATTGATTGTAACGATATGGCATCATTTAAACAAGGCAGTTTGTTCCAAACCCAGTTGCCAAAAGTAGAAGTTACTGAAAAGCCTGGGCAGAAATTTTTTTGTCTGTTGGAGTTACATACATTACTTTCTATTATTAAAAAATAACTATTAAAACTTGGAGGAATACAATTATGTCATACACAATTAAATACAACAAAAGTGAAAACCACATCGATGTAGTATCTATCGATTTTTCTGCTGAGGATGTTCCAGGATACTTGAAAGATTTTGAGAATATCATGAAGCTTGTTAGTCCTAAATTTACGGGTACAACTGATGTAACTGAATCTGCAAGTGTACTTTCTCCTGAAGTTGCAGCAATGTTGGCTCCAACAGGTGAGATGGCGAAAGCAGCTGGTCAAGCAGGATGGGCTTATGTAACTAAAAACCCAATTTGGAAAATGCAATTGAAACGTATTTTTGGCAGAGATTTTGCTGATGCTTACGATACCTATGAAGAAGCTAGAACAGTACTGAAAAAATTGCAATAATCTAATAAATAGAGTTAGCAAAAAGTGCGGAGAGCTTTCTCCGCACTTTTTGTTTTATCTATATTTAAAATTGAAAATCTTCATCCTTCAGTGGCTCCACATTAAGCGCCCGGACATATCCGTTGCCTTTCTTCGAGAAGAAGTCATGCTGCTTGGTGTGGGTGCTGATCCCGTTCTGAACAATCGGGTTGATCTCTTCCTCGTCAAATAGCGGATCATGGCCCAGATTCATCATCGCTTTATTGGCATTGTATCTTAGGAAAGTCTTAACCTCGTCCACCAATCCGATAGGGGCATAAATCTGCTCGGTATAACGCTCTTCATTCTCATGCAGCAGTCGAAGCAATTCTACCAGCGTATGGTGAAGTTCGCGTTGCTCGTCTTCTGGGAGCCCGTCAAAGATCTCTTGTGCCAGCACGCCGACATATACCCCATGGATGCTCTCATCCCGTAGAATAAGGTCGATGATCTCACCGCTGCAAGTCATTTTGCCCTGCCCAGCCAGATATAGGGGATAGAAGAAACCACTGTAGAACAAGTAGCTCTCGAGCAGGACGGAGGCTGCCATGGCAAGGTACAGGTCTTTAGGTGAGTCTATGTTTTTGTAATATTGTGATATGGTCTCCGCTTTGAACTGGAGGAAGGGGTTCTCTTCTACCCAGCGGAATACACTGTCGATCTCCTCTGTAGAGGACAAAGTGGTGAAAATACTGCTGTACGATTTGGCGTGAATTTGTTCCATCATGCCCATGAAGCCCAGTACGGCTTTACGTTGAAGGCCTTCGACATGCTCCATAATCTGCGGCATTCCGACTCCGCCTTGAATCGTATCCAGCAGTGTCAGACCGCCCAGCACCTTCATATAGGAGTCCTTTTCTTGCTCACTGAGCGTGAGCCAGGACATTTTATCATCGGATAATGGAATTTCATCGTCCGTCCAGAATTGCATAATGTTCTGATTCCAGAACATCAATGAGAAATCGTCGTCGGGACGGTTCCAGTTAACGGCTTGGATAGCGGTCATAATATTGCAATCTCCTTTTCTGCGGCTATAGCCTTCCTTTTAGATTGAGCAGGTGAGGCATTCCTCGACAGACAGCTTTTTGGTCCGGGTGTAATACAGCGACTTCAAGCCTTTATGCGCCGCATACAGGTAGGAGCGGGCCAGTTCTCTGGTGGAAACATCACTGTTAACATGCAGAACGGTCGAGATACCTTGGTCGATATGGGGCTGAATTTCCGCGATCAGATCGATTACCTTGAACTGGTCCATCTGGTAAGCCGATTTATAGAAAAACACATTGTCCGGCCGCAGGTACGGCATCGGATAATAAGTAGTTGAATTAGCATAAGTCCGAGTCTCAATCTGCTCAACAATCGGCATAACGCTTGAAGTGGCGTTTTGGATATAGGAAATGCTGGCCGTTGGCGCAATCGCCAAACGGTAAGCATGGTATAGGCCATTTGCTTTTACCGCATCCCGCAATTGTTCCCAGTCAGCTGGGGATGGGATATAAATATCTCCGAATAACTCTTGTACCCTTGGGGTAACCGGACGGTAATCGGTAGTCAGGTAACGCTCAAAATAAGCTCCCGTAGCATAATCAGAAGCCTCAAATCCATGGAAAGATCGGCCCGTCGCGGCAGCGATTTCCATGCTTTTCTCCAGCGAGTGGAAATTCATGGTCATAAAGAAGGTCCGGGCAAAATCGCGGGCCTGCTCGCTTTCATAAGCAATGTTGTTCTTAGCCAGATAGCCGTGCAGATTCATGACGCCAAGACCGACAGAGTGCATTTCCTTGTTTGCTTTGGCTACGCCTGGGGCATTGGAAATACTGGTCATATCGCTAACAGCGGTCAGGGCGATCATGCCCTCATGTACGGATTCACGGATTTTGCCATGTTCCATCACGTTAACAATGTTCAAGGAAGCCAGATTGCAGCTTACATCGCGGCGGATTGTACTCTCCTGTCCGTAGTCGGCAATCTCTGAGGTCTCCTGCAGCTGGAAGATTTCAGTACAAAGGTTGGACATTTTGATCTGTCCGACGTTTTTCAGGGCATGGGCCGCATTGGCATTGCTCTTGTTCATGATATATGGATAGCCAGATTCCAGCTGGATCATGGCAATTTTGGTCAGCATATCCCGTGCGCTCATAGCTTTCTTCTTTTTGACACGTGGATCGGCCAGCAGCTTATCATACATGTCATCCAGATCCATATCGTCGAGATGCGTTCCGTAGGCTTTGTACACACTGTAAGGAGCAAATACATGCAGCGCTTCATTGTCCTTCGCCAGCTTATAGAAGCGGTTTGGAATAATCAGGCCGATGGACAGGGTTTTGAGTCTTGTTTTTTCGTCGGCATTGATCTTCTTGCTGTCGAGGAATTCCAGAACGTCCCAGCCAAAAATGTTGTAATAGGCTGCTCCTGATCCTTTACGCTGACCCATCTGATCTGCATAGGAGAAGCCGTCTTCCATCAGCTTGAGTACAGGTATAATTCCCTTCGCAGCATCCTCAACACCCTTGATAGTTTCACCACGGGAGCGTAGCTTGGATAGGTTGACGGCCACACCGCCACCGATCTTCGACAACTGCATGCAGGTATTCAGCACATAGTTGATGGAATTGAGCGAGTCGTCCATTTCGATTAGGAAGCAGGAGACGAGCTCACCACGCCGGCTCTTACCGGCATTTAAGAAGGTTGGGGTCGCAGGTTGCAGGCGCTGTTCCATCATCGAACGGGCAAGTACCCCGGCAGTATCGGCGTTGCCGCGTCCCAGGTGAAGGGCGACTGCCGCCACACGGTCCGGGTAATGCTCCAGATATTGTTTGCGGTCATTGGTTTTTACAGCGTAATCCGTGTAGAATTTCGAAGCTGCCATATAAGATGGAAAACTGAAGTTGTAGGCGTGGGTAATCTGGTAGACTTCTTCAATTTCCGCCGTGCTGTACTGTTCGTAAAAATTCTCGTAGAAATCCTGTTCAATCATATAATCAACCTTGGCTTTTGTATTCGCAAAAGCCAGACTCCGGCGCTCTACATCCCGCATAAATTCGGCTACTGCCTCAAGATCTTTGTCTAACTGAAAGAAGCCACTTTCGTCTCTCTTCATCAACATGTTGTTTAATTCAATATGCCGCAACCCGGCTCACCTCCTGTTTAATCCGTTCTACATCGCCAAATGTACCCGATAACTCAAATTTACCGATAACGGGCACGTTATACCGATCTGCAATCAAGTCCGCGCTGTGCGCGAACAGCTCGCCCCAGTTCTTATTGCCGCTGGCGGCGATGCCTTTCAGATTGGCATTATTGTTCTTCAAGAAAGTAGACACCTTTTCTGGAATCTGTCCAAAGCCGGTGGTATATGTAATAAGCACATAGGGCTCGTCAATCGTCATATGCTCCTCAATCTGCACAGCCGGCAACTTAAGTTTGCTGATGAAGCGTCTGACATTTCCTGTTTTTGAATCATACGCGACTAGCATGGTGTCTGTCCCCCTGTAAATATTAAAAACTATTGAAAATAGTATGAAAACTGAATGGATAAGCTTTAAATACTGAAAAATCGTATCTATACTATATTTAGTGTGCGTTGTTTATTTTAATTACTATATGTTGAAAAGTCAATATGGGAACAGCCGTCTTAATAGCTGGGAAAGTGTCTCGTAAGCGGTTTTTTGGCAGGCTTTTAGGGCAGAAAGACCGGAGTATTAGTATTTTGCTAGTTTAAAAATAAAAATAAAAAAATTTGCAGGAGTAAGGGTGATACTTAGGGATGCTGCTGAGGGTGATGGCAAGCCAATAAATCTGCAAGGAACAGAGCCTGCTCCTTGCAGATTTATTGGCTTTATTTTTGCGAAGTGGGGTTATTCTTAATAATCTCTTGATCTCAAGAACGGTTGTTTACTCCGAGGCTTCGGTCAGGCGGTGAATCTGCTTTAAGTTGCTGCATGTATTCTCTGGGGGAAATTCCGGTTACCTTTTTGAAGACCTTGCTGAAATAGAAGGCACTCTCATATCCCAGCTTCTGTGAGATTTCGTAGATGCGACCTTCCCCGCGTGCCATCATTTCTTTGGCTGTCGTGATTTTGATCTCCGTGATATATTCCACATAGTTGACCTTGGCAACCTTGGAGAAAAGGTGGCTCAGATAGTTGGGACTGAAATTGAAGACATCTGCCACTTGATTGAGTGAGAGCTTAGTTCCGAGATTTCGTTTAATATACTCTTGGACATTTTTGACGAGCTGCTCCTTGTAGCTTTGTCTGCGGGTAGAGAGGATGTCCGAGCAACCGTCCCGGAACTGGATCAGCCAGCCGGCGATCTCTTCAATCGTATGCATCTGGTAGATAGCCCGGTAGCCCTCCGGTTCATTTTCGAAAATTTGCTCCACAATATTCTCACCGTCTGCAAGTAGTGAAGTGGCCATATACAGAATGTTGCAGGCGGCATCAGTGGCGGGAACCAGCAGGTCGGCCCGGCCGTCGAAGATTTCGATCATTTTGGAGATAATGGCGTATAAAGCTTGGGTATCCATTTCTTCAAAAGCACGGCGGATCTCTGTACGCAATTCGGAGAAATCAAACAACAGATGATCCTGCTCCAGCGACTCTCCTTCGGCAAAAAACACAAACGACTGTGCTTTAACCGCAGCAGGAAGCGCTTTTCGCGCAGCGAGGTAGCTTTCCCGCAGCAAATAAGGATCCTCGACCGCAAAGCCGATCGCGCCGATGATCCTTACATTGAAGTAGTTATGGAGTATGGAGGCCATATGGGTCAATAGCATTTCAATCTCAGGCATCCATTGCCGTGAATCCGTCCCGTTGACGGGCAGGGTTACAGCAAAATTGCGCAAGTCCAGACTGGTCACATAACAAGGTCTTATGGAAGTAAGCGTATCTTTGGCCATTTGGACGGTACTTGAGCACAGAGCAACCATTTTATCGCCGCGGGGCGGGACACTGTCTGGTCCCAAAATACGGCAAGTGCAGACTAGATAAGCAGGTTCCTTGAGCTCAAGGTTTAAATCATCTCTCTGCAGAAGGTACTGGTTTTTATTTGCGAATAAGTTATTGAACAGGCGGATGAAAAATTTATCGCGTTGGGCTTGTAGATTGCCTCTATGAGCAAGCATGGGATAGCTGTCTAGGGTTTGAAAAGCCTCCAATTGGGAAATTGCTTTCCGAATGGAGGCATCAAGTGCCTCTGGTGTCAGTTCTAGCTTCACTAGATAATCTGTGGCTTGCACTTCAATCGCTCCACGTGCGTATTCGAATTCCTCGTAGCTTGTTAAGATGATAAACAGCGGAAGCCGGCCGTGTTTTTTGCGTACCGCATTGGCAACTTCTAAGCCGCTTTTAATTGGCATTTTTATATCGCTGATTACAATGTCAGGACGAAGGGTGTCAATCATTTCTTCCTCTTGAGCCCCGTTGTGTGCAATGCCGACAATTTCTATATTATATTGCTCCCACTTCAGCATGGACTGCAAGCCGATACAGACCAGCGCCTCGTCATCAGCGATTAACAACTTGATCAATTCCATCACATCCTTGCTTGGTATGCTACTCTATTCCTTTTGCAGGAACGGCAGAAGAATCTTCATCCGGGTATATTGGCCCGACTCACTCTCAATCGAAAGACCGTAATTATCCCCAAATGCCAGGCGCAAACGTTCATTTACGCTGCGGAGTCCAATATTCTCGGGCATTTCTTTGCTTCCGTCACCTGGATTCGACAGAATCGTGGAGATTTCTTCTTCCTTCATCCCTACACCGTTGTCTTCAATCGTAACTAGAATATCGGCGAATCCACTTTTGGCCACCTTAATGAGAATTTCTCCTCTGCCTTTGGGCTCAATGCCATGGAAGATGGCGTTCTCGACCAGGGGCTGGAGCGTGAATCGTGGAATTAGGCCGGTTAGCAGTTCCTCGTTGTCAATCTCCTTTACCATAGAGACCGTACTGCCATAGCGGTATTTCTGAATCAGAAAATAATCATCCAGCAGGCTCAGCTCATCCTTCAGCGGCATCAGTCTACGGTTGTCTTTGGCGATGCTGCGCAGCAGTCTAGATAGTGAAGTGGTCATTTCTGCGATGCCGGTAGCATTCTGAATTGTAGCCATCCATTTGATCGAATTCAGTGTGTTGTACAGGAAATGGGGATTGATCTGACTCTGCAGCATCCGGTATTCCAGCTCCTGTTTCTGTTTCTCGTCAGCGAGCCGGCTGTCCATAAGCGCTACGATATCTTGGGACAGGCGGTTAATACCCCGTCCGACATCGCCAAGCTCGCTGTTCCATTCGATATTGCGGTCCAGCAGGAAATTGCCCTGGGCGATCTTATCAATCCGCTTCTTCAGTTTTTCCACCGGAAGACTGATGGTACGGGTCAGATACAGCGTAATGATAGCGCTTAAGACAATAACCAGGAGACAGACGCCGAGCATAACCAGAATCCATATATTTGTCTTGGGAGCGAACAGGTCATTGGATAAAGTCTGTGACAGAATGACTCCGCTGCGTACGGGATAAGATACCACGATATGGCTCTCTTTCTCGTCCGCCAGCTTGACCATGGACAGCTCGGTTTGCGGACCGACAGGTTTATCATTGGTATAGGCCACCGGTTCATACGGCTCTGCAATGGCGATGACCTGATCGCCGATGAGCTGATAATGATGATTGCCGAGCGTCAGCAGCAGCCGGGAATTCTTCGGCAGGGAGTACCCTTTCAGCTTGTCGGTAATAACAGTGGTATTCGCTAACAGGTACACTGTTCCAACGCGGGAAGCTCCTTTGCCGTAAATAGGAAAAACAAAAGGAATTCCGTTCGTGTTGGAGAGCGGGTCCTTGATCACCCGGTCCCATTTCTCCTCGGCATCGTTGCTAAGGCCGGTAATTTGACCGATATTGTGTATGGTAAGCGGAACAGAGGTGCCGGTTTTATCCACCTGCAGAAACTTTCCGTTGCTATCCGTAACAATCAGACGGCGGGCATAGCTGTTGGAGCGGTTGTTCAGGAAGTCCTGCTGCATCGAGTTGAATACATTAACTGCTTCCTTAGAGCTAGCCTTAGGTGAGCTGAAGTAGTCTGTGATCAGGGTATTAGTAGAAGAGTTAGTGCTGCAGGTCATCGCCAGCGATGACAGATCAATCAAATCCTGTTCAATAATATGGGATACCAGCTGCAGATTGAACTCGGTCGCCTGGATGGTTGTTTTACGCTGATAATAAGTAATTAATTCATAGCTAAAAAAAGACAGCAGCGACGCTATCAGCAGTGCGAATACGGCCATGAGCAGAATAATGCGACTTTTAATGGTGGATTTTCTTACCGTATTTAACACTCCTCTACAAAATGTGAAAACATATAAAGCGTTTTCATATACCATAGCATATTCCTGCGTTCCGATACAGGGGGAGGTACATAAGCTGAATATTTTACATGTTTTAGATAGAAAATTACAGGTTTGAACCGGAGCAGGGAAGAAGAACACAGAAAAGTGAATGAACTTTGTTTGATAATGCATGCCATTCTTGCGGAAAAAGCTATAAACTTTGAACTAAGCTCAGAAGAGCCGATCGTAGTTACACAATCAGAAGAAAAGGGGATATTTAAATGAAACTGAAAAGATTCTATGGCATAACCCTCGCCACAGTATTCTCCATGAGTCTGCTGGCTGGATGTTCTGGTAATAACAACAACGAAGGTGCTGCTGCAACGACAGCTCCAGCAACGGGGAATTCTGCAAACGCTTCCGCTGAACCGAGCCAGGAGCCTGTGACTTTGAAATGGGCCTTGTGGGATTGGGAAGCTACCGCTTACTACAAGCCGCTAATCGATGCCTATAAAGCTGAGCATCCGAATGTAACGATCGAATATGTCGATCTGGGGTCGACGGACTATATGACCATGTTAAGCACACAACTGTCCGGTGGCGCAGATCTGGACGTACTTACAATTAAAGATATTCCGGGCTACTCGAACCTTGTGAAACAGAATCACCTAGAGCCGCTTAAAAGCTTTATGAGTGGCAACGCTATTGATCCTTCGGTATATGGAGGTACTGTAGAACAAATCGAAGTGAACGATGAGGTGTATGCGCTTCCTTTCCGCAGCGATTTCTGGATTCTCTACTACAATAAAGATTTGTTCGACAAAGCAGGAGTGGAATATCCAAGCAATGATATGACATTCGAGCAATATGATGAGTTGGCCAGAAAAATGACTTCCGGCAGCGGTTCTGAAAAAGTGTACGGAGCTCACTACCATACTTGGCGTAGTGCGGTTCAACTGTTCGGTATTCTGGACGGCAAGAACACTGTTGTTGACGGAAACTACGATTTCTTGAAGCCAACCTATGAGCGGATCCTGAAAGAACAGGAAGACGGCATCGTAATGGATTACGCCACACTGAAGACTTCAAGCACGCACTATTCTGGCGTATTCTACAATAATTCCGTTGCTACTATGAACATGGGCAGCTGGTTTATCGCTACACAGATTGAGAAAGTGAAGAGCGGCGAGTCCCAATCGGCTAACTGGGGCATTGCGAAATACCCTCATCCGGATGGTGTGGAAGCCGGTACAACCCTGGGTACAATTACTTCTCTGGCTGTAAATCAGAAATCCAAACATAAAGAAGCAGCACTTGATTTCATGAAATTCGTGACTGGTGAAGAAGGCGCTAAAGTTATTGCTTCCACCGGAACCATTCCAGCGATTAAGAATGATGAAGTTATCAATTCCATTACTTCCATCGAGGGCTTCCCTGCGGATGAGAACAGCAAAGCGGCACTGACTACTGTTAAGACTTATCTGGAAATGCCTATGCATGAAAAGAGCGCGGACATCGAAGTTATTTTGAATGAAGCGCATGACAATATTATGACTAAAAATGCTTCGATTGACGAAGGTTTGGATGATATGAATGCTCGCGTACAGCAGCTCTTGAATAATTAACCTTAAGAGAGCCGGTTCTAAGGGCGGGTGAAAGCCCGCCTTTTATATTAAAGCGTATAGATTTGTGGGGAAGTTTTAGAAGGTTTGGAGGAGAAAGAATGCAGAACGAAACCATATTGGGTACAAAAAAGATCCCTAAACGTCATTTGTCAAAAGGTGTCCGGGAAAACCTGGTAGCTTACAGCTTCATTGCGCCGAACTTTATCGGATTTGCCCTGTTTACGCTGGTACCTATGTTTTTTGCCTTTATCCTTGCTTTTGTGAAATGGGACGGGGCCAATCCAATGAAGTTTATCGGGCTGGACAATTTCACCCGGCTGATCAGAGATACAACATTTCACAAAGCATTATGGAATACCATTGTTTACACTATTGGCGTAGTACCGTTCACCATGATTGTCGCGCTGGCGCTGGCGATTCTGCTTAATCAGAAGATAATGGCCCGCAATTTCATGAGAACCGTATTCTTTTTCCCTTATGTAGCATCCCTGGTAGCCGTTGCTGCCGTATGGAACTTTATCTTCAGTCCTACGATGGGTCCGATCAACAATATCCTGCATACCCTTACCGGTATCCCGCTGGAGGATCTTCCCCGCTGGGCGGCGGATAAACACTGGGCGATGTTCACAGTAATACTGTTCACAGTGTGGAAAAACATGGGTTATTACATGGTTATTTACTTGGCAGGTCTGCAGGGCATCAACCCTGAATTGTATGAGGCTGCTGAACTTGATGGTGCGGGCGCGTGGAGAAGATTCCGCAATGTGACGGTCCCTCAACTGGCGCCTACCTCTTTCTTTGTTCTGATGATTCTAGTCATCAATTCGTTCAAAGTCTACGATATCTTTATCAACCTATTTGCCGGCGCCGATAACCAGTTGAATGATTCTACAAGGGTTATGGTGTATCAAATCTACAATACGGCGTTCCGCTCGCTTGATTACGGATATGCCAGCGCCATGGCCATTGTATTGTTTCTGCTGGTACTTGGCATCACCATCGTCCAGTTCCGCGGCGAGAAGAAATACGGACAATAGGAGGATTCAAAAGATATGGTTGGTAAAAGTAAAGGACTTAGAATCAGCCTTATGGTTCTTGTGTATATTTTGTTGTTTGCGACAGTACTGGCGATGCTGGTTCCGTATATATGGATGTTGTCTTCTTCACTCAAGATGAACAAAGATGTGTTTTCCTTCCCAATGCAGTGGATTCCACAGAATCCGCGCTGGGAGAATTTCGCGGATATCTGGACACGCATTCCGCTGGGCCGTTTTATTTACAATACGGCGAAATTATCGATTATCGTAACGATTCTACAACTACTGACTTCCAGCTTTGCTGCGTATGCGTTTTCCAAACTGCATTTCCGGGGAAAAAACATTCTATTCCTTGGATATATTGCAACAATTGCGATCCCTTGGCAGGCTTACATGGTGCCGCAATTTATCCTGATGCGTTACATGGGGCTTAACAACACGCATTTGGCAATCATACTGCTGCAGGCATTCTCGGCATTTGGAGTATTTCTGATGCGCCAGTTCTATCAAGGTGTTCCGGATGAATTATGCGAGGCTGCCCGTATTGACGGCTTGAGCGAATATGGAATTTGGGCGCGAATCATGCTGCCGTTGTCCAAGCCAGCATTGTCTACATTGACGATCTTCACCTTTGTCGCCACCTGGAATGACTTCCTGGGGCCAATGATTTATCTGACGGATACGAAACTCAAGACCATCCAAATTGGACTAAGAATGTTCATCTCGCAATATTCCGCCGAATATGGCCTGATTATGGCCGCAAGTGTGGTTTCCATTATTCCGGTTGTAATTGTTTTTCTGGCTCTGCAAAAGTACTTTGTACAAGGTGTTGCAGCATCGGGCATTAAGGGCTAGAACCGTATTTCACCTGGCAGTTGCATTTTTTATAGGCTGCCAGGTTTTTTATAAGTCAAAGGGGTCTGTATAAATCTAGTGATTATTCGTTTAACAACGAAATGAATACGCTTTCTTTTATTGATTTACAATCAAAGGAGGAGAAGAGAATGAACAGAAGGCACTTTCGTAAAAGGTTTTTCTCAATAACGATGACTACTGCGCTCGTAGTTGGGATGTTTCCGGCATTCACTCTGTCTGCAGCCTCTGCTGCTACCGTAAATTCTATCTACGCTGCCGCCCATATGGGGGCGACAACAATTGCAGATACTACTCTGCCATCCAGCATTGATATCGGAGGCCAGAGCACAGCAGTGAACTGGAATATTGGTGCAGATACCTTTGCCGTGCCATACGATGCCGTGACCGTCAGCGGTACAGCGAACGGGGGGCCGGTCGTTGCCAGTGTGGAAGTTATTCCGCCCGCAAGTAATCCGTTGGTTTACTTTGTGGATAGCGGCAGAGGGGGCGATTCCGTAGGCAACGGGCCTACTTCCTCGCCGCTGTACGAAGCGATTCGCACGCTGAGCGGCAGCGATTTGCTCAACCAGTCCCCCGACCAGAAGTATACCAGCGGTACGGCGGACTGGGGATTTGATGATTCCGTAAACAAGGTTAAGAATTCCAAAGACGGGGGACTTACCGATCCAGCTACTGATCCGTCCCTATGGACTGTCGGACTTCGTGCCGACCCTGCCAGCAATCATATCGTGTATAAATTAAAAGCGCTTGAAGCTGGAACCTATACGCTCAGCAGCGGTTTCCATGATTGGTATGGCAGCCGCTCCCGTGTAATACGTCCTCAGATCGAGTATAAGGATGCTAGCGGGGCAACCAAGAACATCTTGTTTGACCAGTTCAACACTAATGTGACTAAGCTAATTTCAGGCGAATTCACCATTCCTGGAGACATTGACGTTAGTAGTCCAATGACGTTGACTTACGCCTATGTTGCTGACGAAAAACCTATTTTGAGCTGGTTCGCCGTTGCCAAGGGCGGAATCAAGAAACAGATCGAAGAAGCTACACAGAGCGCAGCTTCTATGGTCAAGCTTCTGCTTGACGGCAACGATATCCAAGCTGACAATGTCAACGGCCTTACGTTCAAGGGATTTGGCGTACTAAGCGCTAACAGCACCAGTGCGCTTTTGCTGGATTATAAGTCAGAGCATCCAGAGGCTTATGCAGAAATGCTTCAGATCTTATTTGGTGGAGAACATCCGCTCATGACGCATGTGAAAATCGAGATGGGCAATGACCGCAATAACTCCACCGGACCTGACCCGGCGACTATGCGTACGGCCGATGAAGAGGCAAATGTTACCCGGCATCCCGGCTTCCAGCTTGCCGCAGATGCCAAGGCAGTGAACCCTGATCTTAAGGTGAGCATCCTGAGATGGAGTGCTCCGGCCTGGGCGAATAACAACGACAAAATCTATACCTGGTACAAAAAAACCATTCTGGCCGCTTATCGTGAATACGGTTATATGGCCGATTACGTTAATCCTTATATCAACGAGCACGCTCCAGATTTGGCGTGGACCAAACAGTACGCTGAGAGAGTCAAGACTGACAGCGAAGGCTTCAACAGCACCGAAGAGCGGGAACTGTACAACCGGATCAAGTCTGTGATTTCCGATGAAGTCGGGATTGGTAGCTTCGGTGCCAGTATGGTGAGTGATCCTTCTCTGCGGGAAGCTGTACCGATTGCTGGATACCACTACAACACGGACGACGACAGCGCAGGCAATTTCAAAAAACTCGCAGAACAATATGATATTGAGGTCTGGAACAGTGAGGCGCAGTCTACCTTCAGTAATTCCTCTTTCCGTCCTAACAACAATATGAAAGATCCTACAGTGGCAGGAACCGGCATTGGTGGTGTCGGCAGTCCGCTGGAGATGAGTAACACGATTATTAAAGGATTCGTTAACTCCCGCCGGACGCACTTTATTTACCAGCCAGCCATTGGCTCCTTCTATGAAGGCGGACAATATTCCTTCAAGGAATTGGTCAGCATGCGCGATCCGTGGTCAGGCTGGATTCATTATGATGCGGGTCTTGTTACTCTGCAGCATTACAGCTGGTTTGCGAATGTAGGCTGGGAGAACGAGGATAATACTGCTGGGATCTGGCGAGCGGTTCCTCAAGCCAGCTCCACAGGTGCGACAGGCACCAATCCGGTCAGCGGCCGCAACGGTTCCCCTAGCTATATAACCCTTGCAGCACCTGATAAAAAAGATTTCTCGACGGTTATCGTGAACGACAGCGAGTATTCCAAAATCTACAAGCTGCAGACAGTCAATATGGCTTATACGGGTAATCCATCCATGGAAGTATGGGAAACCCGTGCTGCTGATGCAGGAGAAGCGTTCAACAGCAATTATATGCAGTATCTCGGTGATATCACTGCTGATGGCAGCGGGGTGTATACCGTTAAGGTTAAACCGTATTCGACCGTGACCGTGTCTACTTTGAAGAACAAGGACAAAGAAGAATATAATACACCGCTGCCTGTAGAAGGCGAGCGTACCGTACTGGATACCGATACTACAGGAGCGGGACACAGTACTGGGGACAACATTCTGTATGCTGATGATTTTGACTATTCTAAGCAAACTGTCGTGAAGATTGGTGCAGGCGGCCAATATGAGGGTACCCAGAGCTATATTGAATCCCGCGGAGGTTCCCAAAGCGTTACCCCGCGTTATACCCATGACCGCAATGGGGCATTTGAGTCCTATCTTCCGGACGGGTCTGACAATTATGTCCTGCGGCAGCAGCTGGACACGGGAACCATGGGGCTTGGCGGCACATGGAACAGCGGAGATCCAGTAACGGCCATCGGCGACAACCGGTGGATGAACTACAAGGCCAGTGTTGATGTTTCGTTCGAAACAAACAATACTCAGGGCGGAGCCAATTATGCTGCGATAGGTGCCCGTTATCAAGGAGGTGGCAGTTCCCACTCCATAACCGGTACACCGTATGTGCTGAAATTCTGGTTCGACGGCGGCTGGCAGCTGCTGGTCAACAATAGCGCAGTTGCGAGCGGAAATGCCGCGAACGGTTCCGGCGGCGTGAAGATCGACGGATTCGATACCGCATATGACGCATGGCATAATATTGCCGTTCAGGTTGCGGGCGATAAAGTGACCGCCTATCTGGATGGGGTGAAGCTGGCTTCCTATACCGATCCTACTCCTGAATTGTCCGGCCGGGTAGATCTGGCCAGCGGCTACTATCACGTCCGCTTCGATAATTTGAAGGTGGAGAAGGTTGAGGGCTACACGCCGTATTATTCAGAGCTTCTAGACAATCTTGAAATGTATGACCTGGCTGCTGCTCCGAACCCTAAATTGATATATACCGGGTCGTGGAGCCATATAAACGGAGCGGGCATGTACATTTACCAGCGTTCTCTTTCTACCAGCCAGGCTGTAGACGCTGCAATGGAATACACGTTTGAAGGTACCGGACTGGATATTCTAGGAGCGAATAACGGATCGGCGAAGCTTGAGGTAACGGTGGACGGAAAAGTTATTACTCTATCGGCTGATACATTAGCTTCCAAGGAGCTGTACCAGACGTACACACTCCGCGGGCTTAAATATGGCCAGCACCATGTGCAAATAAAGGTGGTAAGCGGCACCTTGGTTGTCGATGCGGTGGCGGTTGTTTCCGGGGAAGTAACCGGTACTGTAGATACTGCTGCTCTTCAGGCGGCGGTAACAGCCGCGAAAGAAATGAACAAACAGGATGAATATTCGGACAGAGACTGGCAGCTCTTCGTAGATGCACAGAGCGCTGCACAGGAAGCGCTGGATAATCCTATTTTATACAAATTGGATCAGGAAGGAGTTACTCAGCTTGAAGCACGCCTGATCTCCGCCCAGAACCAGTTGACTACGGGAGATATACGGGAGCTTGTCGCTCCTCAGGATTTGGCTACTTATGCCGGAAAACTGCCGAATCTTCCAGACAAGGTGGAAGCCACTCGGGCAGACGGATCCAAATTGCTGGTATCAGTAAAGTGGAATGTAAATGCGGCCAGCTTCAATAATCCGTATGAACGGGTAGCTGTAACCGGCACTTATGGAAATCTGAAAACGACTTGTTATGTGGAAGTGGTGCCGGAGGGGCTCTTATACTTCCTCGATGCTGGTGTATCGGTGGACGGTATCACGCCGCCGTATACATTAATCAAGGATTTTGTAGGTGACAGCTTGCTTAATAACAAGGCGGATCAGCCTTCGACAGGCAATGGGGTATGGGGGCATACCAGTACTAAGTACCTCCTCAAGGGGCTTGGTGGTGCTGTAGTTCCTTCTGATAAAAGTCAGACAGGTGTTTATGGTTCGGATACAAAAAATAATCCACTTGTATACCTGCTCCCTTTGAACGCAGGCAAATATACGATTACGTCATTCCATCGGGACTGGTGGAACAACACCAACCGCACGATGGATATTACGCTCAGCTATATTGACGCTGAAGGGAAAGAAGTGACCAAACCGGTCCGAACCGGCCTCGTCGCAGGTCCTAATGGCGCTATGATTAACTATGACTTCACGCTTCCGTTGAGCGGTACTGTGAAATACTCAATAAAAAATACGTATTCAGGCAATCAGGCTGCATTGGTCAGCTATGTGGCTGTAGCTAGAGATAAAGCCAGTGTTGCTAATGAGCAGGCTGTAAATGAGGCTAAGAGTATCATAGAAGGTGCGGTATACAGCGTGCAGAAGGAAGCGGCAAACAGCGAAGAAGCTGTCCAGACTTGGCTGCTGCAGACGATACGCGCTCTGCCCGGTCTCAATGATACTGGAGTTGCGATCGGTGAGATTACCTTGTCTTCCTTCCAAGAAGCAACCGATGAGACTAACGGCAGCTTCAGCTTTACGGTATCACTGAGTAAGGGAGAGGCTACAGCGGACAGTTCAGCGAGCGGAACAATCAAGCTGCCGGAGCCGGATACTGTTCAGCCTTTGATTACTCTGTTAGGTGATGCGACAGTGAATTTGCACATCGGTTCTGAATATACAGATGCAGGAGCGACTGCTTATGATGACAAGGATGGTGATATTACAGACCGTATAACTACAACAGTTAGCAGTGAAGTATACGGCTTGACTGCTCTCGATACGGCGAAAGCTGATATTTATACCTTCCATTATAATGTCAGCGATACTGCAGGCAATGCGGCTGCGGAAGTGACAAGAAAAGTAGTCGTTGCACTTGATCCGGATGTAATGAAGCCGGTGATTACACTGCTTGGTGAACCATCCATTCAACTGGAAAATGGCGCAAGCTATACGGATGCCGGAGCCACAGCGGTAGATGACCGTGACGGCGACATTACGGAGCACATTGTAGCAACGATTACGAAGAATGAGGAGAATGTGCTGGCACTGGACACTAAGGCGGCAGGCATCTACACCTATCATTATAATGTGAGTGATGCGGCGGGCAACGCGGCTATCGAAGTGACTAGAACCGTGACAGTGGGCGAAGCAGAGCAACCTCCGGTAGTGACACCAACACCAACACCAACACCAACACCAACACCAACACCAACACCAACGCCGGAACCGGAGCCAACAACAGCACCAACATCTCCGCCGGCGCCAACGGAAGCACCAGTGTGGACGGCAGCACCAACGCCAGCAGTCACCCCGTCCCCGGCGCCAACACCGCTGCCGCAGGCCGAAAAGGTTCTTGATCGAAAGGATTTCACGGCACCGGTTGGAGGAGTAATAACGGTTCAGCTTACTGAAGCTACAGAATCCATACTGCTTCCAGCAGGACTATCAGGAATCATCGGAGAGAACACTCTACGTCTGGCTTGGAGTAAGGTTGCTATCGATCTGACCCCAGAAGTGCTGAAGAGCATTCAAGAAAAAGCTATTGGAGGTCAAACGGAGGGGGCGCGAATTAAGCTCTCAGCAGTGAAGGTATCCAGAGATGCTGTGGAACAGTTAATCAATAATCGGGCTGCTAATGGTTCCGTACATTTATCTGCGGCAAGTGATGTGATCAACTTCAGCTTGGAGGTTGTTGCTGCGAACGGCACTGCTGTAACGGTAACTGCTTTTGATAAACCGTTGACACTTACGTTCAACGTAGATCCGGATGCCAATATAAGCTTGCTAGGCAGCTACTATATTTCTGCAAATGGTGCGCTTGATTTCATGGGCGGAACGTTGACTAATGGTAAGTGGACTGCTGAAATACGGCATTTCAGCCAGTATGCGGTCCTGGAATACGATAAGCTGTTCACGGATGTCAGCAGTGACAGCTGGGCCACTAATGTGATTAAGACCATGGCCGCGAAGCATATTATCGAAGGCATTTCCAGTACGGAATTTAATCCGCAAGGGGATGTAACTAGGGCACAATTCGCTGCTATGATTGCACGCGCGCTTGGGCTTAAGGCAGGAAGCCATGCAACATTTGGTGATGTGGATTCCAAGGCCTGGTATGCCGAAGCCGTTGCAGCTGTTAGCGGAGCTGGCATCGTGCTCGGACGAAGTGCAGATTCGTTCGCACCGGATCAGAGCATTACCCGCGAGGAAATGGCTGTGATGATCGTTCGTGCTTATGAATATTTGCAGGGAAGCGGGACCAATGAACCTGCTGTAGGATCGTTCAGTGATTATTCCCGGATTCATGACTGGGCGAAGAGCGCAGCAAATATCGCCGAACAGGCGGGACTGATCAAGGGACGCGGCAATAAGCAATTCGCGCCACAAGAGACGATGACCCGTGCCGAAGGTGCGCAAGTTATCTCCAATCTGCTGGGATATTTGTAAGTAGCATTTCAAAGAACCTGGCAGGCTGCATTAAGCGGGCTGCCAGGTTCTTTATAGATTTGGAGAGGCAGGGAGTGCTTAGGAAAACAGCGGCCGGAAGTCCAACTATTCACCGCAGTTGCGAGTGCATCTTTTTTTGAAAAATCCTTGAATTTGAGTTTTATAGCTCAGCTCTTTTACCATATTTCCCAGGTGGAATGCCCGTGATGTTCTTGAAGGTACGGATGAAATTGGCATAATCGTTAAAGCCGGACAGATAGCAGGTATCGGATACGGAGTTCCCGGCGGACAAGAGCTGCTTGGATAACGCTATTTTTTTGAGCAAGACGTAACGGTAGATGGTTCCGCCTGTCTGCTGTTTGAACAGATGGCTGAGATAATATTTATCGACGTTCAGTTCTCCAGCGATTTGCTCCAGTGACAGATTTAGATGCAAGTGGTTGTCGATATAGCTCATGGCTGATTGAATATGTGAGGAAATAATGCTGGGCACGGTGGATCGGGTACGGCTGTACAGCTCATTGATGAGGACGAGGATCTGAACCAGGTAGGTCAGAGCCAGAACTTCGCTCCCGTACTGCTGATTCTCTAATGTCTCAATCAGGCGGGAAGCAAGGGTTGTATACTCTGCAATCAGCGGTTCATCCATTTGCGCGAGATTATGTTCTCCGGGCTGGCGGTTCTGGAAACAAGCGAGCAGATTTGTAGATGCGGTACAGAAGGGATAGACAAGTGGAGCTTTGAAATGGATTGTCAACCGTTCATAAGGCTCTGGAGATAAATTGATGATTTTATGAATCTCGTGATTGTTGAACAACAGAACATTGCCCCGCTGCAGGGGATAGCTGAACTGATCTACAAAACCGTTCACCTTGCCGCCCAAGAACAGGAAAATCTCATAGTGATCATGGATGTGAAAATCCCTGGTAGGTGAGATGGGCGAGTTTCCGATACCTGCCAGAATATCTCCATCGAACGGCTCATAATACTGGGCATGCTTCATTGGAATTGCCCCTTTCAGATTGATCACAATATACGCAACAAAACATCATTATTCGCAAAGACATTGCAATAATACAACACTAAACTATAGTAGAAGATTACGCAATATAACAAGATTCAGGCGGTAGGCAAGAGAAATAGCTGTAGCTGATTAGACGCAATTGGAAGGGTGGAATTGTGCATGAATGGGAAGGAACAGCGTAAATACTGGCTGGATACAATGCTGCTGATCGGGGGGCCTGTGCTGAATGCTTTGGCTGAGCGGAAATTAAAGGAACAGCTGCCTACAGAGTTTCATAGGGATCGGAGCCAGTTTGCCCATTTGGAGGCTTTTGCGAGATTGGCTTGCGGAATGGCCCCTTGGCTTGAACTAGAGGGACTTGAGGGTGCGGAAGAACAGCTTAGAGCACGTTATGCAGGGCTAATGCTGGAAGCCATTGATGCCGCTGTTGATCCGAATTCACCTGATTATATGGAATTCAAGACCGAAGGCCAACCGCTGGTTGATGCGGCATTCCTGGCACACGCGCTGGTGCGTGCGCCAAAGCAGCTTGCCGGCAAGCTGAGTGCGCGGGTCAAAGGGAACTTAATAACAGCGTTGAAGCAGACACGCCGGACAGCACCAAGCGGAAGCAACTGGCTGCTGTTCAGTGCAATGGTGGAAGCCGCTTTGTATATACTCGGCGATCCTGAATATGACCGGATGCGCGTTGGTTATGCGGTCCATATGTTCATGGATTGGTATAAGGGCGACGGAGTTTACGGGGATGGCAAGGACTTTCACTGGGATTATTACAACAGCTTTGTTATTCAGCCGATGCTGGTGGATGTGGTAGCACTTTTTGAACAGGAGTCGGAGCAATATTCCGCATTGAAACCGCTGATTCTGGAACGGGCACAGCGATACGCTACTGTTCTCGAACGGATCATTGCACCGGATGGAACCTATCCCTTTATCGGGCGTTCGATCGTTTACCGTTTTGGGGCGTTTCAACTGCTGTCGCAGGCGGCGCTGCAGCATTTTTTGGAGGAAGCATTGCCCCCTGCACAGGTACGCTGCGCTTTGACAGCTGTGATTACGCGAATTATGGAATATCCGGATACGCTGGATGAGTCCGGATGGCTACGTCCGGGGGTATACGGTTATCAGCCGGAGCTTGCGGAGAGCTATATCAATACAGGCAGTCTTTATTTATGCGCCTCCGTATTCCTCCCGCTGGGGCTGCTCCCTTCTGATCCTTTCTGGTCAGGGGAAGAGATGAAATGGACTACATTAAAAATTACAGCCGGTGAGGATGTTATGAGAGATCATGCCTTGGAATAAAAAGTATTCAGCCATATTAGTGAAGAATAAGATGCTTCGCGGATCTGACTGATCTATAAGGAGGAAAAAAGGCATGAATAAACAGATGCTTTTGGAAATAGTGCATAAAATGAAGCCAGTCGATCTGAGCTTGTATTATCCAAAGGGGGAGGCGGCTGCTTTTTGGAAACAGGCGTTATCATCGGGAGTACTACAGGCAGATAGCAGCGAGATCCGCGCGGAGGCGGTAAGGCTGGACGGGCAGTCTATACCTGAATTGTCGTATACGTTATTTTCCATTTATTCGCGTACGGGTTCGAGGCTGGAATATGAGCGGGTCTATTTTGAACGGAGAAGAAGGCTGAATACTTATGTTTTTCTGGCTTTGCTGGAGCCGGATCATCCGGAAGTACTGGAGAAGCTGGAGGACATCCTCTGGGCTATATGCGATGAGTACACCTGGTGTCTTCCGGCCCATCTCCCAGCGGATCATAATGCAGCTGATATCAACCGGTATATTGATCTGTTTTCTTCCGAGACCGGATTTACTTTAAGTGAAGTTTTACTTTTGCTCGGGGAACGACTTTCGCAGCTTCTGAGATCCCGAATCCACCATGAAGTAGAGCGGAGACTGTTTCGTCCATTTCTAGAAAATGGCCCTTATGATTGGGAGACAGCGCGGCATAATTGGGCAGCGGTCTGTGCGGGATCAATCGGGGCTGCTGCCTTGCTGTCTGTGGAGGACCCGGCCATGCTTGTGGATATTCTGCTGAGGACAGAGCGCGCCATGTTGCATTACCTGGAAGGGTTCGGTGAGGACGGTGCCTGTCTGGAAGGCCTTGGGTACTGGAATTATGGGTTTGGTTATTTCACTTATTATAGCGATCTGCTCTGTTCCAGAAGCGCAGGCAGACTGGACTGGTTCAAGCAAAAGAAGGTAGCGCAAATCGCGCGCTTCCAACAAAAATTTTTCATTGACGGAAGTCATGTAGCCAATTTCTCTGATTCAGTGCCTCAGGTGCTAGTACATATGGGATTGTCCCATTATCTGGCGGAAGTCTGTACGGATGTCGAACGCCCCCCATCCGCTTTGCGTGCTCCTTACACAGAAGATCATTGCAGCCGCTTTGCACCGGCATTCCGCAATCTGATCTGGACCAGGGCAGGCAAGGAGGACGAAGCTTGGCGAGCCGCCAGCTATTTTCTCCCTGATGCCGCTTGGCTTGTCTCGCGTCATGTGTCGGAGGCGGGTTCATTCGGATTCGCCACTAAGGGCGGGCACAATGCTGAACCGCATAACCATAATGATCTGGGACATTTCATTCTGAGCGGCCGGGGAGAAATCTATGCATCCGATCTTGGGAGCGGAGAGTATACTGCTGATTATTTTGGGGCTGGCCGTTACCAGTATGACTGCAATGGATCGCAGGGTCATTCGCTGCCGATCATTGATGACCAGTATCAGCTGGCCGGTCGGGAGTTCAGCTCCACAGTGCTGCATGCATCGGCGGCGGAGGAGAGTGATGAGCTGACACTGGATCTGACACAGGCTTATCAGGTAACAGGACTACAGTCCTTAATCCGTTCGTTCGTCTGGTATAAAGAGGAACGTCCTCGGCTGGAGCTGACAGATACTTACCGGTATGCGGGAATTCCGGCGAGCTGGACGGAGCGGTTTGTCACCTGGCGTGAGCCTAAGCTCCTTCATCCGGGTACCTTGCTGCTGCCGGGGACTACGGCTCGCGGCGTTGAAGTGACATACGATTCGCTGAAAGTTGAGCCGGAGATTACTGTGCATGTGTACCGGGATCATTTTGGCATGGAGAAGCTCTGGTATAGTCTGGACTTCCATGTGCTTCAGCTTGGCGCGGAGGGCAAACTGCTATTCACTTTTCAATTTCTATAAAAGATGGGCATGAGCTTATAAAAAGTCCTCTATCAGAGGGTAGAGGCTAATTCGAATAAAGGCGGGATTTAGATGAGTAGATTAGTAGAGCAAGCTTGGGTAGACGAGGCTTGGGGCAAAGCCTTGGAGAAGACTAGAACGAACAGCCGGAGAATCGGTGCAGAATTCCCCCATGCCAGTCAAGGCGGTAAATACGTGCTTGAAGCACCAAACTGGTGGACGGCCGGCTTTTGGCCGGGAATGCTCTGGCAGCTCTATGCTGAGAGTGGTGATGAGGATTTGAAAGCGGTTGCTGAGCGGTGTGAGGAACGGCTTGACGAGGTGCTGGATGGTTATGTGAAGCTGGACCATGACCTAGGCTTTATGTGGCTGTTGACCAGTGTTGCGAACTACAAGCTCACGGGCAGAGAGGCATCACGAGTCCGGGCGTTGAAGGCAGCTAACTATCTGGCGGCCCGCTTCAATCTGAAAGGAAGCTACATCCGGGCCTGGAATCCATGGAGTGAAGGCGAGGATAACAGTGGGGTAGCCATTATCGATTGCTGCATGAATACCAGCCTGCTTTTTTGGGCCTCCGAAGTAACAGGGGAT
Organism: Paenibacillus sp. FSL H7-0735; assembly: GCF_038008505.1. Classification (NCBI taxonomy): domain Bacteria; kingdom Bacillati; phylum Bacillota; class Bacilli; order Caryophanales; family Paenibacillaceae; genus Paenibacillus; species Paenibacillus sp. FSL H7-0735. Next base: position 1,766,877 of record NZ_JBBOZH010000001.1, read on the forward strand.
CCACGTTATCGACATATCGCTGAGGCGCATATGGATACGGTGCTGGAGCACTTCATCCGGCCGGATGGTTCGGTTTATCACATCGTCAACTTCAACCCGGAATCGGGCGAAGTGGTTGAGAAGCTTGGCGGGCAAGGTTATGCGCCTGAGTCGGCTTGGTCGCGCGGGGCGGCCTGGGCACTCTACGGACTGTCATTGGCCTATCATCATACGGGCAAGCAGAGTTATCTCAATACAGCCAAGCAGGTTGCGCATTTTTTCTTGACCCGTCTGCCCGAAGATCATGTTCCACATTGGGATTTTCGTGCTCCCGGTGAAGTTGGGGAGATTCGGGATAGCTCTGCTGGTGCCTGTGCAGCGAGTGGCTTGCTGTTGTTAGCTAGCCAAGTAGATGACTCGGAGGCGCATGTATATCAGAACGGGGCTATAAGAATTACAGAATCCCTTTATAGGAATTATGGAACTTGGGACAATGCAGAAGAAGAAGGATTGCTGCTTCATGGTACGAGTAACTATCCTGAGAATCGGAATATAGATGTTCCGCTTATCTATGGTGATTTCTTCTATGTCGAAGCGCTAGCCCGGCTAAAAGAAGCCGGACCGTTCTACTGGGAATAGGGGGCACATAATGCAGACTGAGAAGACATTTACGACTATTGCTAAAAATCCGCTAAAGACCCGGGAGGATCTGATCTCTGCTCTTGAACAGCTTACAGATCCGCTTCGGCCGCTCTACAGCAGAGGCGGTGCACGGCTGGCAATCGGCGGAACAGGAGCGAGCTATCCGGCTGCAACTGCAGAAATGGAAGGTTTCTCCCGGGTATTGTGGGGCTTAGTGCCCCTGCTCATGGGAGGCGGTGAAAGCGGGCTTTGGGATACTGTGCTGGATGGCATACGCCACGGCACGGATCCTGCCCATGAAGAATACTGGGGTGTAGTTCAAGATTATGACCAGCGTCTGGTAGAGATGGCGGTCTTCGGTTTCGCCTTAGCCGCCATTCCTGAACAGATCTGGTCACCACTTACCCAGAAGGAACAGGAGCAATTGTACAGTTGGCTGAATCAGATTAATTCCCATCCTTGCTATGACTGCAACTGGCTGTTCTTCAACGTGCTGGTTAATGTCGGATTCCGCAGAGTCGGCTGTCCCTACGACGCGGAGCAGCTGGAGAACAATCTGAAGCGAATGGATGATTTTTATCTGGGTGATGGCTGGTACAGTGATGGAATTAACGGGCATAGCGATTATTATGTTCCTTTTGCCATCCATTACTATGCGCTACTGTACGCGAAGCTGATGGAACAGGAGGACCCGGAACGTTCACAGGTGTTCAAAGAACGGGCCCGGCTTTTTGCCACCGAATTCTTGGGCTGGTTCGCTCCGGACGGATCTGCCCTTCCTTATGGAAGGAGCTTAAGCTACCGTTTTGCCCAGTCTGCTTTCTGGGGTGCCCTCGTCTATGCAGGCGTTGAAGTATTCCCTGTAGGTGTGGTCAAAGGATTAGTACTGCGCAATTTGCGCTGGTGGTTCAGCCAGCCGATCTTTGATGCCGGAGGCGTTCTGACGATTGGTTATACCTACCCCAACTTGGTCATGGCGGAGAATTATAATGCTCCCGGTTCCCCCTATTGGGCGTTAAAGACATTCCTGCCATTGGCTCTCAGCGCGGAGCATCCATTCTGGAAGGAAGAAGAACTGCCGCTGCCGGATATTCCTGCAGTTATAGTCCAGAAGCCTGCGCATCTTGTCATTGTCCGCGAACCTGCTTCCGGCCATGTGGCTGCCTTCAACAGCGGTCATCTATATACGAATGAACATACCCACACGTCTGCCAAGTATGAGAAATTTGTATACTCAACAGGCTTCGGATTCAGTGTGCCCCGCTCCGAATGGGGATTGTCTCAAGGGGCATTTGATTCCATGCTCGCTCTGAGTGAGAGCGGGGACAACTTGTATCGGGTCAGACGGCGGAATATGGAGACAACAATTGTGGACAATGTGCTGCACTCCGTCTGGAAGCCATGGACTAATGTGGAGGTTCGGACCTGGATCGTTGCTGGGCTGCCCTGGCATATTCGGATACACCGGATCGAGACCGGACGACCGTTGGACGCCGCAGAGGGCGGCTTCGCGCTTGGTCAGGAAGCGGGGGTGGAACAGCAGATCGGCCTTACAACCGCCGCAGTATCTACAGCATGGGGAACAAGCGGAGTCAAGGGTTTGATCGGCTATGAAAAGGCGGAGCTAATTTGGCCTAATGCCAACACAAACCTGCTTCATCCCCGGACTGTTTTGCCTACACTGACGACTTTCCTTGAACCTGGAATCCACTGGCTGGCTTCGGCTGTATACGGTGATCGGTCCGGAGATTCTTGCGGCGGTATTATAGAACAATCACCTGAGTCTATTTTGAAGGTTACTTTTGATAAGGACATCATAAAGGTTTTTACGTCTAGTGAAGCGGAAGTTATTATCAAAAGAGAGTGAGAATTACCGCTAACAACATCGTGTTAAAAGACAAGTGAATGAGTAGAGTATGACTGATTTCTCGTATAAAAAATAAATTTCTGTGGTTGTACAATTTCCCCCGTACAGGCACTTCTAGGCGCACGCCCACATACAATAAGGATGACCATGAACCCGTAAGGCAAACAGATCGGTTTCATTGTACAAGTGCGGGAGGTGTCGCCAAGTTGCCTGGATTCTTAAGCACGATTGCGTTGCTGATCAAAGAACTGACGCTGCTGGTATCATACGTAAGGAATAATGCATTTCCACAACCGCTCTCGGAGCAGGAGGAAAGCCGATACTTAGGGATGATGGCTGAGGGAGATGCCAAGGCCCGCAATTTGTTGATTGAGCATAATTTGCGGCTCGTTGCCCATATAGTGAAGAAATTCGATAACACTGGGGAGGACATGGAGGATCTGATCTCCATCGGCACCATCGGCCTGATTAAAGCCATCGAGAGCTATCGCCCGAACAAAGGGACGAAACTGGCTACATTTGCGGCTCGTTGTATTGAAAATGAAATCCTAATGCACCTTAGATCCTTGAAGAAAACGCGTAAAGACGTATCCCTGCATGATCCAATTGGGACGGACAAAGAAGGTAATGAAATTACACTTATCGATATCCTTGGCTCCGAAGCTGATGATGTCATTAAAGAAGTAGATCTGAAGATCGAAAAGAGTAAGATTTATCGTAATCTTGATATACTGGATGACCGGGAAAAAGAAGTTGTCGTGGGGCGGTTTGGATTGGATACAGGTGGAGAAGAGCGGACCCAGCGGGAAATTGCCAAGGAACTGGGGATCTCGCGGAGTTATGTGTCGAGGATTGAGAAAAGGGCGCTCATGAAGTTGTATCATGAGTTTTATAAGGCGAAGCGCTAGGATTTTAGATAATAACTAAAGATTCACTATAGATTTTATTAAAAGCGACTTGCCAACAAGGGAGTTGCTTTTTTGTTCTGTTATGTGGTTCTAGATGAATAAAAACAAGTGGTTTTGGAATAACAGACGGACTTCAATTGAAGGCTTAGATGAAGAATATCGGGAACTTGGAGAGTTTGGACTTGTGACCAGCGAGGACTAAGAGAAAATATGTCGACAAAACAGGTAGAGCGAGCGGTGAAGTAGAAGAAAGAAGTGCTAAAAAGTGCTCGAAGATCTGGATGCAAGACATGAGACAGAATGGTATGAAAAGATTGAGAGATCAGAAATGAAGAACCTTGATGATAAGAGACTGATAAAGAAGGTCTACGAGCAATACAATAGGGCCAGTAAATATCTTATCTAGGTCCTTAATTTTCAAAAGTGTTGAATTGAAAGTTATAACTAAATATTAATTGACTTAGTTCAACTCCTTATAGTTAGTATGTTACAATCTGGAAAGGTATCGTTTCCAGTCTGTCATAATACACTAAATCTATTGCAGAGATATAAGTTACTTTTACATAGATAGTATATTTCTCAGTGATAGAGCTTTTATACCAATCTACTAAGGGAATTGAAAACGCTGATATCTCTTGACTACGATTCTATAGAAAACAAGGTGTTCCTGAGATGACTTTGAAGAAAAGGATTTTTTTCATTTATTTAATAAGTTCGTTGATTCCGTTTGTTTTTATCAGCTTGATCTCATATTATACGATCAATTCGATTCTAACAAATAAACTTGAAACAGGTATCCAAAGTAATCTTAAGCAAGTGACCTTATCCTTGGATAACTCGCTCAGTAGCCTTAATCACATCTCGCAACAGTTTGCTTACGAAGGCACCATCCTGAAAGAACTGGATGAGCTAATGCGAACGGAGGAACCGTTTCGTCGGATGAAATTGCAGCATCAGTTCAAAAGTAAATTGAATTTGATCACCTTCACTAATCCGGAGATCGGCCTTGCAATGTACTATTTTGATAAAGATCAAACCTATCATTTCACCAATTTCCCAGTAAAGTATAGTTTTTCTCCCAACAAACTGCCTCTTTTTGCCCAATCTTATGGCATTACTTACTACGGGCCGCACGAAAGTTTTAACCGGCTTGATAATGAATACGTATTGTCTGTACTTAGAAAAGTGAATTTTCCCGGACGGGATGATGTGTATGTCTATATTGAATCAGGATTTCAATTATTGAAAAACATGCTTGATAATGAGGAGGCACAAAACAACTCTTCACGCTTGATTCTTCTGGATGCGGAGGGGAGGATCATATACAGTGAAGTTCCACGTCTGTTCAAGAGTGGAACATTTTTCCCTGAATCTGACAAAGGAAAAAATTCCGGCCATAGCAACGATTATTACTGGTTCCAACAAAAGAGTAAGCAAGGTTGGAGCGCAATTTCAGTTTTTGCGGAAGCGGATTTCAACCGGGAAAAGAACAGGTGGTTCCTTCAAATTTCTCTATTCTCTTTAGTGTTCCTTAGCGTGGCATTAATCATGGCCTGGGTCTTGTGGAAAATGGTCTACAGGCCGCTTAATTTGTTCCATAACGAAATCAAGATGATGACGCACGCCGAGCATCAAGTGACTCTTAAGTCAACGAAGATCCCGGAATTCGACAGTTTACTGCGACAATTTCAAAATATGAAGAAAAACATTTGGGAATTGTTCGGCGAAGTTAAGGAAAAAGAAAAGCAACGCGTTGATCTGGAAGTGGAAAAGCTGCTCTACCAAATCAACCCCCATTTTTTGATGAATACCTTAGATACCGCACACTGGCTGGCGGTTATGAACGGTCAGCATGAAATTGACCGCCTCATCCAGGCTTTGAATAAATTATTATATTATAATCTGGGGAAATTAGGCCGTCCTTCTACCATTGAGGAAGAGATTAATGCTATTAAGCAGTATTTGACGCTGCAGCAAATTCGATATGATTTTCAATTCGATGTCCGTATCCAGGTTGACGAAGTCTTGCTAAAAAAAGAGGTACCCCGGTTTATCCTTCAACCGCTCGTTGAGAATTCCCTGTACCATGGGCTTGACGATGAAGGATACATCCTGGTTATTGTCAGGCTGAACCAAGGTATAGAGATTGCCGTACATGACAATGGAGTGGGAATGTCCGATGAACATATTCAAAAACTGTTGACCAACAAGACATCAGAGCAACAGAAGTCAGGGATGGGAATCGGAATGAATTACGTTAAACGGACGATTGAATCCCGTTATGGTCAGCTGGCCAAGCTGGAGATTAAAAGCGAACCAGGCAAAGGAACTAGTATTTTCCTAACGCTACCGCTAGAAGAGGAGAGAGTATAAACATGATTAAGGTACTTGTTGTGGATGATGACAAATTGGTCCGTAAAGGACTAATTTCAATGATGCCATGGCAGGAATTTGATATGAAGGTTGTTGGTGAGGCGAGCAATGGGGAAAAGGCCCTCCAGTTTTTAGAGTCTCATTCTGTTGATTTAGTATTGACTGACTTAGGCATGCCAGTCATGTCGGGCATTGAGTTAATGCGGGTTTTACGCAAACGTTATTCAGAACTTCACGTTGTCGTTCTTACGGTGCATCAGGATTTTGAATATGTGCAAGAGGCGCTTCGGCTTGGGGCTATAGATTATATTTCCAAGGTCGATCTAGATTTAGAGAAGGAGCAGCTTGAAGACATGCTCGGAAGAATTGCCGACAGAATGCAAGGGCAAGCACGTCAAGGAATAGTCCACCAAGATGGGGCATTGGAGCAAGGATATTCCGTCGTGGTTCTTGATCACAAGGATTTAAAAGACTGGGCCGAGGAATTGAAATATATCCCTGATATCAAGGTGGTTGAAGTGGATCGAAACAACTGGTTAGTGCTTGCTTTAAATGGAAATGAGCGCGATCTATTTGATGAACTATCAAAACGTATCCGTTTGTTGCAGAACGTTGTGCTAATTCAATTGTCGGATCTGCAACAATTCACATTGACTCAAGTTCAGCGATGGGTTAGAAGCTTTACGGAAAAAGAGTTATTCTATGAATATAATCCCGACAACACGATTCTGTCGGTGTGCATTAATAAGAATTATGACGATCTGTATGAACAGAATCGGGGAGTAGGAGATCAACTGGAAGAGCCGAAGGAACTGTTGTTGTCTGGGGAGTGGCTTTACGATGATGTATTGTTCCAGCGGCTATTAATACAATTAAAGATGCTTCGTATACCGCAAACGCGACTGATCGGTTTATTATATTCTTTTGTTAACGAATGGAACAGAGCTTTTGCCGGAACGGTGTTTGGAAAGATCAAGCTTGATGAGACACTTCATTCCTGGTTTCAGATTGAGCGTTGGCTGGAGGATACCCGCACAATGATTCGGTACACAGCGCTTCAAACTAATTACTCCCCGGAGATTGTCAACTGTGTGCTGAAAGCGGAGAAAAAGGTGCGGATGAGATTAGATCAACCGTTGACCTCTGCCGAGGTGGCGAAAGAAATGAATATGAGCCGGAGTTATTTTAGTCAGTGCTTTAAAGATATCATTGGACGTACTTTCAAGGATTACGTTCGTGAATTACGGATGGAAAAGGCGAAGCAGTATCTGGTGCATACGAACAATACGATTCAATGGATTGCCGAGCATACTGGATATACGGATGAAAAATATTTCAGCCGCACCTTTCGCGATTTAACCGGACTACTTCCGAGTGAATATCGGGTTCGTAAACGTATTCCCCAATAAATCGTTGTGTTTAAGGAGGACCGCATGCTGAAAAGAAGTTTAATGATTCTGTTACTCATATCGCTAATATTATCTGTATCCGCTTGCAGTCAGAACAAAACCGATATCATCAAGGAAAGGGGGGAGGATCCAGCGTTCGAGAAATACGAAGTACCGACTACGCTGAATATCGTAATGGGAGTTGATCCCAACTACAAGTCATATACAGGGGAAACCCCCGCTAATAATCCGTGGATTAAGACAATTAAAGCCAAGTTGAATGTGAATATCCATATCGACTGGTTTGCTACACATGAGAATATGGATCAAAGAATTGACTTGGCGATTTCCAGTAATGTGCTTCCTGATGCAATGGTGGTTTCTCCCTATCAATTTAATCAAATGGTTGAGGCAGATGAACTGGAGGATCTGACAAAAGCTTATGAGGAGTACGCCTCACCGATCATGAAACGCATTATTGAAGGCACTAACGCGGGACTAAAGGAAGACGTTATGATAAACGGAAAAATGCTTGCTTTACCTTCAGCTAATCCTGAAGATTTTAGCATGATGTGGATACGGAAAGATTGGCTGGACAGATTGGGATTGGCACCTCCATCCACAATGAAAGAATTGGAGAGTGTAGCGAAGGCGTTTGTTGGACAAGATCCTGATGGCAATGGGCAAAAGGACACAATCGGCATTGCCGCTGGAACTTCCCTTTATGACGAATACAATGCAGGGCCAGGAAGTTTTAACCTGAATCCAATATTCTCTGCCTATGATTCATACCCGGGTTTTTGGCTGAAAGGTAAGAACGGAATGCCAATTTACGGATCGATTCAGCCGGAAACCCGAACTGCGCTGGCCGCACTTCGTGAGCTGTATGCCAAGGGGCTGATTGATCGTGAAATGGGAATCCGTGAGACGGAGGCGGAGGTCGTGATCGAGGGTAAGGCAGGCATATTCTTCGCTCCTTCCTTCGGGGGAGATTGGCCAATCCCGGAAGCGCTGAAGAATAATCCGCGGGCGAACTGGCAGGCTTACGCCTTGCCACTTGATACCGCAGGCAAATTTAATGTGAAGATATTCCGGCCGACGCAATCTTATATTGTTGTGCGCAAGGGCTATGAACATCCTGAGGCTATTATCAAAATTGCGAACTTGACATTGAGAGACAGGGAGAAATATGGGGATGTTTTTCAACCTTTACAGAATATGCTCGTACCACGGGATGAAGTTGCCTTTTCGGTAAGAGCTATTCAAGACGTGATGGCCGGAAGGCAGGAGGCGGGCAATTTTCAGGGGAAGGAAGAGTATCCGATGCTGGCAAGTGATCTGGAAACTATTTATAATGTCAAACGGCCTCCTTACGATAACACCGATATTCAATATTGGAATCTACGGGACGGTAATTTCAGACGTGCCTATTCCTTGCTGGTCGGAGGAAAGAACCTGTATGATCCGAATTTGAATAAGGTTTACAGCATCTACAATGAAGGCAGGAATTCTTTCGCGAAACAATGGAAGTATCTTGCGGATGAGGAGATGGATGTGTTTACACAAATCATTATGGGGGTGGTTCCGCTGGAAACGTTCGATCAGTGGGTCCAAAATTGGAAGCTCCAGGGAGGCGAGCAGATTACCGATGGGATTGCAAAGGCAATATCTCCTTAAGAGGATCTGAAGGTAGACATACGTCGCTCATCAGGAGGGGGAATGTCGTCTGGCACTAATCATTTATCCACCTTATCTCGGGACGGATTCCTATCTTAGGAATCCGTCCTTTCCTTGTATCCTTAATATATAGGAATCGAATTGAATTGAAAGCGATTGCAAATCTGTTTTGCGGCTGCAGCAGTATTCCTTTATTAATATGAGAGGTGTTTAAATGGATGAAATTGCATCTGACGAAAGTGAAACACTCCCGAATTTTGCTGGCCTGCTTCATGACGCTCGCAGTATCTGGATGCAGGCCGATCAGTGAAATTTCCGCTGTGCAAGTGGTAAGTCAAGGAGGGGTGAAGGCTTTAACAACAGATAAGGCCAACTATAAACCCGGTGAATCTGTGAGCTTCTCCCTCCAGTTGAGTTCGCCGGCGCCTAAGGCGGAGCTGATCATCCAGTACCGGCATTTAGGTGAGAAGATTGGCAGTCAAAAGGTGAAAACGGATGAAGGTCAGGCCTCATGGAGCTGGACTCCACCCAAGGAAGACTATAAAGGATACATGGTGGAAGTTTTTGTGTCCCGAGATAACAAGATTACAGATCAGATGAATATTGCGGTTGACGTTTCCTCGGATTGGAGCAAATTTCCGCGTTATGGTTACTTGTCTGATTTCCCGAGTATGGGTCAGGGACAAGTGGAGAAAGTCATTGAACGCTTGAACAGATTCCATATTAATGGAATCCAATTCTACGATTGGCAATACAAGCATCATGACCCGATCAAAACCTTTGACGGCAAACCTGCGAAAGAATGGGAGGATATCGCGAGCAGGAAGATTTCCTTCAATACAGTGAAAAGCTATATCAATCTGGCCCACAGCCGAAATATGAAGGCCATGAATTATAATCTCATTTTTGGCGCTTATGAGGATGCGGCCAAAGATGGGGTCAGTAAGGAATGGGGGTTGTTTAAAGAACGCGACCTAACTGATCAGGATAAGCATCCACTTCCGGGCTGGATCAGTGATATTATGCTGTATGACCCGAGCAATCCTGAATGGCAGAGCTATCTGATTGCGAAAGAAAAGGGAGTGCTTGAGCACTTGCCGTTCGACGGATGGCATGTTGATCAATTGGGAGACCGGGGAACGCTCTATAATTCGGAGGGGCAGATCGTCAAGCTTCCGCAAGCTTACGTTTCATTTCTAAAAGCAGCTAAAAAAGAGCTGGACGTCGATTATGTCATGAATGCGGTTGATCAGTACGGACAAGGATTACTGGCGGCATTGGCACCTGTTGATTTTCTCTATACAGAGGTCTGGTCCTATCCTGAATATGGGGATCTGAAAGAGGTTATTGACAGCAATAACCGCGCCGGCAGAAATAAATTAAATACGGTCCTAGCTGCTTATATGAACTATGAGCATTCCAAATCCGGACAGGGAATGTTCAATACACCGGGCGTGCTGCTGACGGATGCAGTGATATTTGCATCGGGCGGGTCTCATCTGGAGCTTGGGGAAAATATGCTGTCAAATGAATATTTCCCCAACAAAAATTTGTCTGTGCCGCCTGAGCTTGAAGCACAGCTGATTCGTTACTACGACTTCCTCACAGCTTACCAAAACATTTTACGGGACGGCCTGAAGAATTTGGAGCTTAAGGTCTCCGGGTCGGCAGACGTTGAAATCAAACCGCAACCTGAACAAGGGAGAATTTGGTCGTTCACAAAGCACAAGGCTGATACTGATATTATTCATTTCATCAATTTCATCGGTGCGACAACGATGGAGTGGAAGGACAATCAGGCGGAGCAAGCTGAACCGCCCGAGCTTGAAAAGGTGGACGTTGTCTTCCCTGCGAAACGGAAGGTAAGCAAAGTCATGTTTGCTTCCCCTGATTATTATCAGGGCTCCCCAATCATACTGAAATTTGAGCAGAAGGATGGAAACGTATTCCTGCAACTGCCGAAACTAAAATACTGGGATCTAATCACCGTCGAATACGAATGATGGAGCTTAAGCTTCAACGAAATCAATATGCAAATTATGGAGGGTCTTATGAAAAAGAGAATAACTGTTGTTTCTTCAATCATGTTAGTTTTCTCACTTCTGCTATCCGCTTGCTCCGGTAACGCTAACACGAACTCGGCAAATGTAAACAACTCGGAAGTCTACGGTGGAAATAATCAGAATACAGAAGGCCAGGAAGCCGAAACGAACTGGACAGACGAGGATGGAAACGGCGTAGCTGACTGGCAGGAAAAGCAAATTGAACTGGATTATGCCATGCGCTTCTACGGTGAAAATGATGATACGAACCCGATGTTCTTGAACATCCGCAAATTCATGGAGAAGTATCCGAACATCACGGTTGTCCGTGATTCCCAGTTCGCCATTGAGCAGTCAGATACGGATGAACTCGAAATTCTGACGGCGAGAGCGATGGAGGGAACGCTGCCCGATATTTTCTATTCGCCGCTGGCCGCCGAATCCTATGACCGTGAGCTTACGCTAGATTTAACATCCTATCTTGACAAAGACCCGGAGTCCAAATGGATTTCTGAAAATGCGAAAAGTTTTATGACCACGTATGACGGGAAGGGGATTTATGGGATTCCGTTCCAGTCTGTGTCCGAATTCCCTGCAGTAAACCTGAATCTGCTGAAGGAAAATAATATCGCTATACCGCCTTACAACTGGACCTATGCAGATTATGAACATCTGCGTTCGGAGGTCGCCAAACTTACTCCGAATAATCCGGTGTTCCCGGGAGGCATCGGTTTTATCGACCATGGCCCACACTATTTTGACGGTATTCCAAACGGCTGGAAAGGGTTTAACTCCGAAACCAAGAGATTTGATTTCGCGAACAGCAAGAAATACGGTATGTGGCTAGACCAGTTCGCAAAGGAAGATAAGCAAGGCTTATGGTTCTGGGATTTGCCGGAAGATGTCCGGAAGAAGAAGGTTGGCGAATCTACCAACCCTTGGGCAGACGGTTTGGAAGCGGTCGGAAACTTCTGGCTGTATTCACTGAGTACGGATGTGAATGAAATGATCAAAACCCGGAAAATGGATATCGATATTTACCCGATGCCGACTGCACCTGAGGGGGGCATCACGGATCTGCATGGATATTATGACACATTAAGCTTGTCCAGCGCACTGGATGAAGATCCGGTCAAAGCTGAAGCAGCCTATCAATTGCTTAAATGGCTGACCTACGGTGAAGAGGGGTTGAAATCCCGCTGGGCATTGATCGATGAGTATATGGGTCTTCCCGAAGATGCGCTAATACGGGCGGAGGATCAGCTGATGGACTTCATTCAGGGCTGGCCGGTTACGACCAATCCTGAAGTCTTGAAGAACCACCCCCTGGTTAAGGGCTTCCCGGAAGATAGTGAATTGGCCATCTTTAACTTCCAGGCATTCCAGAATGTCGACTTCCAGCAAATGCTGTCCAATCCGGTGCCTTACCCGAGACAGCTTCCGGGCGTCGTTAAAGCTTATGATACCTTGAACCCGTGGGAAATCAGAAATCAGATCAGAGACAAAGGCAAAAAGTACAGTGATGTCGCAGCGGAATGGGATTCAATGATGAACAAAACGCTTGATGATTACCTGGGCGAGTATAACGCTAAATAAAACAAACACTGCAATACCCATAACTACCGGTTAGGCGGAATCCGATCGGTAGTTATGGTCACTTTAGTAAAACTTGACGATGTAAGGTTGTGATCAAGTGCAAACCAAGGGAAAAATCGGGTATGTAATAGCCGGTTTTGGATTCATTGCAGTGGCTGCCGGAGTACTTGCCGTCAGCTTAACGGATAACGATGCCCGAACCGTGTTGTCGCAAGCCGAATCTCAACGGAGCATAGCGGCTGTCGAGGCCTATATGACCAACAAAAGCGGTGACAGTAACTACTACAATGTTCTCAAACAGTGGACCAAAGACCAGGTTGCTACTCCGATACTGCCTGAGAGCATTCCAATGAAGCTTGTCAAGGGCGGGCAAATCTATAGTTCTTCGCGAAGTGAAGGCTATGGCGGCGATGTCCTTTACGCTGCACCAAAGGATGTTCTGACTTATGAAGTAGAGGTCCAGGACGAGGGTCTGTATGAAATTTGGCTCGACGACTATATTTTAGAGCAGTCTACTTTAAACCCTGAGCTCCAGGTAGAGATCAACGGCAAGAAGCAGTATAACGAAATGAATGAGCTGAAGCTCGCAATAGATTGGAAAACACAGAATACGGAGCACAAGGTTGACCGTTACGGGGACGAACTGACTCCCAAGTCGGTGATCTCTGCGTCCTGGCGGAATGAAGGACTTTCTGATCCCAACTTCTTTTATACGGAGCCCATGAAATTCCATTTGAACAAAGGCAAAAATCTCATTTCGTTCACGCTGAAGGAGGGATATGTGCTGATCGGGAAGGCGTGGTTGAACAATACGGCCAGTCCCGAGCTTTCTTATAAAGAATATGCGGCGGCATATGGGGCAGAGAAGCCGGTTTCAGAACCTGTTGTGACGATTGAAGCCGAAGATATCGCCGTGAAAAGCAGACAAAGCATTCGGGCCAAATATGTCCGTAATTCGAGCATTACTCCCTATTCATACAAACACCGGCTGTTGAATGTGCTGGATGGTTATTCGTTCGGAGAAAGCGGTGACAAGGTCTCTTATCCGCTTGAGGTTAAGGAAAGCGGCTTCTATCATCTGACCTTCAAGTATTCCCAAGATACCAATAACGGGATGCCGACACACCGGCGTATTGAAATTGACGGAGAAGTTCCCTTCAGTGAACTGAAGTCTTATTCATTTGACTATTCCAGCGGCTGGACGAATGCAACTCTTCAGGATGAACAAGGTGTTCCTTATGAAATATATCTGGAAAAAGGGAAACATACCCTGTCGCTGTCCATTGATAATACTCGGATAAGAGATATTTATCATGAACTGCTCAAAACGGCTGAGATGATTGATTCCACAAGCCAAAGCGTTAACCGCTTGACAGGAGGGCTTGTCGATAAAGAGAGGAAATGGAATATACAAAAATATATTCCTGAAATCTCAACCTATCTGGAAGGAATTTCTGCAAAGCTTGAGGAGCAGAAGCTCGCCCTGATCGAAGAGACAGGTAATAGGGATTTACCTGCGCTGTCACAGCTTGAAGTAGCCAAGCAATTGGTGGAGGAATTTATTGGGGATTCGAATGAGCTGCCCCATTACATGGGCAAATTTATGGGCGACCAATCCTCCGCTTACGGACGGATTAAATCGGTCCTGCCTATGCTGGTGTATAATCCGATGCATCTGGACAAGATCTATGTTGGCAACAGCGAGGAATTGCCCAAGGCAGATTCCGGCTTGCTTACAAGCTCTGTCGAGAATGTTAAAGCTTTCTTCTATTCCTTTGGCAATCCCCGGTATGCAAAGGCCGGAGAGATAGATGATGACACGGTTGAGATTTGGGTCAATCAGTCCAGATTGTATGTAGAAATTATGCAGCGGATGATCGATGAGGAGTTTACGCCTGCTACTGGAATCAAGATCAATCTGTCCATATTGCCGGACGAAAACAAGATCGTGCTCTCCAATGCGGCTAACAGCACCCCTGATGCAGCGATGGGTGTCAGCTTTGGCAAACCCTTTGAATTGGCCATTCGGGGAATTATTGAGGATTTAAGGGGTTACGACGGTTTTTACAAATTGGCTGAAGAGTTCCATCCTGGAGCGTTTATTCCTTTTATTTACGATGAAGGTGTTTATGCATTTCCGGAAACTCAGGATGTCAAGCTGTTATTCTACCGGAAGGATATCCTAAAATTTCTGGGTGAAGAGCCTCCGCAGACCTGGGAGGATGTAGCGGGCCTTGTCCCAATGCTGCAGAAATATGATATGAACTTCTATACTCCGCTGGGATCAAATAATTCCTTTAAGGGATTCGATACCACGACGCCATTTCTATACCAGTTTGGCGGGCAATTGTACGATGAAACCGGAAGTAAGACCGCCATCAACAAAGAAGGCGCCTACAAGGGTTTTGAATTCATGACAGACCTATTCACGGTCTATAACGTGCCGATTACAACCTCAGAATTCTTCCAAAACTTCAGAAACGGGAAGGCACCAGTAGGAATTGGCGATGCTAATACCTACATTCAATTGAAGTATGCTGCACCGGATCTTGCAGGACAATGGGGAGTTCTTCCGATTCCGGGTGTCAGAAATGATGCCGGTGTAATTGAACGCTGGGATCCTACGTACGGCTCCTCCAGCATCATTTTTAAGAACAGTGACAAGAAAAAGTCGGCTTGGGAGTTTATCAGGTGGTGGGAAAGCGCAAATGTGCAAAGTGAGTTCTCTTACAATATCAAATCGACCCTGGGAGAGAAGTTCCTCTATATGACTGCGAATTTGAAGGGCTTTGCCGACAGTGCATGGCCTTCCGATTCGAAGGACGCGATCATGGAGCAGTGGGAATGGATTCAAGCGACCGGGAAGGTCCCGGGCGATTACGTGGTGGAACGTGAGATCAGCAATGCATGGAATGCGGTCGTCTTTAGTAAGCAAAATCCGCGAACGGCTCTGGATAATGCGGTCAAAACCATCAACCGGGAGCTTGAAAGGAAGCTGAAGGAATTTGGGTACATTGCTGACGGGAAATTGGTCAAACCCTATAAGGTTCCGACCATTGATAATGTAGAGAATTGGGTGAGAGAAAATGGAAAGTAGTACCCCGATTAACCGGAGATTGAAGCCTGGACTGAGCGGGAAAACCGAAAGCCGCTTTAAACGCGTAGCAGATTCTCCTTATCTGTTCATCATGCCTTATGCCATATTGTTTTTGTTGTTGATTGTACTTCCGGTAGTCATTGCCGCGGCGATGTCATTTACGTACTTTAATACAGTTGAATTCCCTAGATTTGTCGGGTTCCGGAATTACATCGACTTGTTTACAGGTGATACGGTGTTTCTCCAGAATGCGGTGCCGAATACGCTGCTGTACGGCATTATCGTAGGGCCCTTCGGATACATGCTGGCTTTTATGCTGGCATGGATGCTGTCCCAGGTGACTCACAGAATGAGAACCCTGTATACCGTTATTATCTATTCTCCGTCCATAACAGGCCCTGTCATGATGGCGGTTGTATGGAAAGTGCTGTTCAGCGGAGATCAGGCCGGCTATTTAAACTACTGGCTGCTGAAGCTGAACATCGTCCGGGAGCCGGTGCAATGGTTGCAGTCTCCGGAGCTGCTGATGCCGATCATGATATTTATCGCGCTTTGGGGAAGCATGGGTGTAGGCTTTCTGGCGATGCTGGCTGGTCTGCTCAATATTGACAGGACAATGTACGAGGCTGCTTATATTGATGGCATCCGCAACCGTTGGCAGGAAATATTCTACATTACGATTCCGTCCATGAAGCCGCAAATGCTGTTCGGTGCAGTGATGGCTATTATCGGCACATTTAATGCAGCGGGGATGGCCGCTACACTTAGCGGAGGGACACCGCCCCCCCAATACGTTGGATGGCTGATCGTTGACCATGCCAACGATTTCGGTTTTGTTCGTTATGAGATGGGCTATGCCTCTGCGGTTACTGTAGCTTTGTTATGCATTGTTATTTTATTCAACAAGGTCAGCTACAAGCTGTTCGGAGAATAAATAAATAGTGTTTATCCTTTCGTTAGTGTGGTGAGAAGAATGGTCAAGTTCAATCCCGATAAACTGCATAAAGACCAGCTGGGCTTTCATATATTTTTGCTTGTGTTGTCCATATTTATGGTCCTTCCGATTGTGTTTATCATTAATAATTCATTCAAACCGTTTACGGAGTTGTTTGCGTATCCGCCTAGGTTTTTCGTAAGCCAGCCGACTTTTGAGAATTTCCGTCTACTGCTTCATTTTTCCGCGGAATCAGGACTTCCGTTATCCAGATACGTATTTAACAGTGTCCTCACGACAACGATTGTTATTCTGTCGACGTTAGCGGTTAGTTCCATGGCGGCCTTCGGACTGTCCAAGCTGCATTTCAAAGGCAAGGAAACCTTTAACAAGATTAACACGCTGGCTCTGATGTTTGTGCCGGTCGCTGTAGCGATTCCGCGTTTTCTCATTATTGAGAAAATGGGTGTGTTCAATACCTACTTCGCGCACATTATCCCGATGCTGGCGATGCCAATCGGTATTTTCTTGCTCAAGCAATTTATGGATCAGGTTCCGGATGATCTGATTGAAGCCTCCAAAATGGATGGAGGAGGAAACTGGCGAGTATATTGGAGCGTGATGCTGCCGATGGTGAAGCCGGCCCTCGTGACTGTCGCGATATTGACCTTCCAGGCCAGCTGGGGCAATGCTGAGAGCTCTGCCAATTTCATGAACGATGAATCCCTGCGCACACTGCCCTTCTACTTGAACACCTTGGTGGCGCAATCGGGGAACATCGTTGCTGGGGCGGGATTGTCGGCCGTAGCCGGACTAGTCATGTTCCTGCCGAATCTGATACTGTTTATAATTTTACAAAATAAGGTCATGGATTCCATGGCTCATACGGGGATTAAGTGATATGGGAAAGTGGACAATGCAAAGAACGCTGAAATTGGTGACGGTTGCGCTAATCATGGTGTTTCTCAGTACGTCACAGGCTTATGCGGCCTCAGATGCTCCCTACTTCACTTACACCAGTGACAGTGAAGGTTATACGATCCGGACGCAGGACGCCTATACGCCAGTCACGCAGATTGGAGAAATCAACGGGCAAAGACTGGATACGCCCGAGCATGTGTTTGTGGATGAGCAAGACTACGTATATATTACGGACAGCGCATTGAACAAGGTATTTGTTTTGGACGGGAAATTACGCTTCTACAAGGAACTCACAAGTGATAAGTTCTCCGCGGTCCAAAGCACATTTGTAACGAAGGATTCCATCTATGTGGTGGATGCCGGGGCAGGACAGATTTATATCTTTGACAAATCCTCTTTCGCATTCAAAAAGGAAATCAGCAAGCCGGATTCGCCGATTTTTACTGAAGGCTACGATTTTAGCCCGACCCATATCGCGGTTGATTTAAGAGGCAATATTTACGTAAGAAGCGCTGGCTCGGTCAACGGTCTGATCATGTTGAACAGGGATGGAGAATTTATCACTTTCTTTGGAGGGAATCCGTTAAAGGTTCCTTTTCTTGATCAATTGCGGTCCAGTCTTCTGACCAAGACTCAGAAAGACAAACTGGAGAAGGTTCTTCCTGACGTTCCCAGCAATTTAGCGATTGACAGGAAGGGCTTTATTTACACTGTTACATCTTCTGTGGAATCTAACCCGATCAAGAAGTTCAATGTCTCGGGAACGAATTATTATCCGGATGGTATCATCGGGACCTATTCCATGGAAAGTGTATGGGTTGGAGGTCATAACACTGTCTATTCCGTGAGCTCGGATGGCTGGATCTTTGAATATGATGCCAATGGCAATCTGCTCTTTATGTTCGGAGGGAAGGATTTCAACTCCAGCCGCCTCGGGCTTCTGAATCGGCCTGTAAGCATTGCCTCCAATTCGACGGATGAAGTGATCGTAGTCGATCAAGGGATGAAATTGCTCCAAATCTACCGTTCGTCCGAATTCTCAAGTGCGGTACATCAAGCAATGGACGCCTATCAGAACGGGGAGTACGCCAAGAGCCAGAAGCTTTGGGAATATACGTTGAAATACAATTCAACTTTTGACAAGGCGCGAATTGGTCTGGGTGAGGCTTACCTTCGGGATGGAGAGGCTGGTGAGGCCTATGAAGAATTCAAGGATGCCCAGTACAAGGCAGGCATATCGGAAGCATTCTGGGAAATCCGCCAGTCCTGGCTGCAGAACCATCTAGATGTTATTTTCGCACTGTTACTTAGTTTATTGATTATTGGATATGCCCATAAATTTACGAACCGGAAATATCAATATTGGACCAAGATTAAGGATCGGCTGAAGGTTATCTACAAGGTCAAAGTCATTAGCGATCTGATGTTCATCTTCACCTTTCTGAGGCATCCGCTGGATGGATTCTACCAAATTAAATATCAGAACAGAGTATCCAGAAAATCGGCCACTCTGATCTACATGCTGATATTCGCCGTATTCATTCTGCATCATGATCACACCAGCGGTCTGTTTGTTGAAAAACAAGGGTACTTTCTTCATCAGTTATGGATCATTTTCGGGCTTGCGGTGTTATGGATGGTTTCCAATTATCTCATTTGCTCCATCAGCGATGGGGAAGGTAGATTCAGGGATGTCTATAATGCCACGGCATATGCGCTGAGTCCAATTCTGGTTGTTTTGCCTCCGCTTGTTTTGTTCAGCAACGGCTTGACGCTGGAACAATCGGTCTTCTATCACTTGCCGATTCAGGCCATGATGCTATGGATTGCCTTTCTGATGTTTTTTATGATCAAGGACATTCACAGCTATGAGGTTGGAGAGACGGTTAACGTCGTGTTCAAGAGTACGTTTACGATGCTTATCATCGGATTGCTCCTGTTTGTATTGTACTCGCTGGGCAGTCAATTACTTGATTTCGGGTATGACGTGATTACGGAGGCGAGCAAAAAATGGTAAAGAGATGGTTGAAATACGGAATAGTTCTTCTGATTGCAGCGGCACTCGGTATAAATTATTTAATTGGCGACAGCCAGAAGGTCGAATACGGCATAGCCGCTGCCCAGAATGATTATAAAGATATTATTGTGAACAATGCACAGCAGACTTGCTTCAATAGCGGCGCTGCCGCCGGCAGTGCCGCTCCAATTCCGGCTGCCTTCAGGATGGTGGCCGGCAACGAGAAGCTGGAGCTTTATCT
The DNA here is from genome assembly GCF_038008505.1 of Paenibacillus sp. FSL H7-0735. Classification (NCBI taxonomy): domain Bacteria; kingdom Bacillati; phylum Bacillota; class Bacilli; order Caryophanales; family Paenibacillaceae; genus Paenibacillus; species Paenibacillus sp. FSL H7-0735. The sequence goes on from NZ_JBBOZH010000001.1 coordinate 1,786,559, forward strand.
GGAGGAAGAAACGGCAGCCATAGCGGTTAAGGACAAGTGCAACGGCAGCACGTGGTTCTCTTATGATGTCAGTGTGAATACGAAAGGTAACAAGTACAGCAATGAGGTTGCAGCCTATATTAAATCCGGGATTTCCATTGTCACGTATAACAAATTCACCTCCGGCCGAAGAACTATATTGGGAGATAATGCGAAGCTGACTTACCAGTACAGGGACGAGGGCTTTACAGCAACGATAGATTTCACCAAGGCTAAGATCAAGTTTGACCTTGTTGTTGCACTGCAAGAGGGAGATTTAATTATTCATGTCCCGCGCAGAAGTATCGAGGAATATAACCCCAAGCTTGGCAAGCCGGGAAACAACGACATCCGGCTAAGCGAGATTATTCCATATCCGTTTTTTGGCAGTGCTACTCATAAAGAGAACGGTTATATCGTCTTGCCTGATGGGGCCGGGGCTATTGTGAAGCTGAGAGAAATTCCGAAGTATGCGACTGGCTATTCGGCACCTGTCTATGGTCCGGATCCGGGATATGAAGATACTCCGGAGTTCACACCCAGGCGTACCGTTGTGAAGCCGCTTGAACGGATAACGCTGCCGATTTATGGCATTATTCATGAGGAAGGCCGCTCCGGCTTGCTTGTGATTGCCGAGGGCGGTGAGGGGTATGCGAATTATAATTATGTATCCCGTGATTTGCAGACGAATTTCTATCAGTCCTATTTTACTTATACCTATCGTACACAGTATGCGCAGGTGCAGAGTCGGACAAATCAGGAACAATCTGTTCTCAGCTTTCAGGAGGAGCCGAATCGGTTTGAGCTGGTGCAGCGCTATGTTTTTCTGGAGGGCGACCAATCGAACTATGTCGGGGTAGCCAAGGGCTTCCGCAGCTTCCTGATCCAGCAAGACGGGCTGCTGAAACAAGATAAGGGGAGGACACACGACCAGGTTCCGATGAAAATTGATTTCGTCAATAATGAATTGGCGATGGGAACACTGGGCGTGGAGAACGTGCCGGCAACAACCTATATACAGGCGCAGGAGCTCGTAAGGAAATTGAAGGAGAAGGGTTACTCAGAGCTGAGTGTTTCATTCAAGATGTTCGTCAAGGATGAGTGGGCTTATCGTTTCACCATGATGAATCAGCTTGGCGGAAGCAAGGCGTTTAAAGAAGCCGTGGATTATTTCTCCGTGAATGATATCAAGTTCAGCCATTATGTGGACTACGCGAGATCCTGGTACGAGAAGACGAAATATACGGCGAGCAAGTTAAACCGCAAGGATATGAGCGTGCTGAATGAAAACAAGGCACAGTATAATTATCTGAATAATCCTAAGTACTATTCCTTCCTCGCTGAACGGGATCTGGAGGCATTCAAGAAATATAAGATCGGCGAACTGGCCCTGGACGGATTCGGGAATAGTCCATTTACTCACTATGATCATGGAACAGTCGGTTATGCGAATGAGGGAATGGCGTACACTGAGAAGACTCTGAAGTATTTGAATGATAATGGAATTAAAACAGGCCTGTATATGCCTGATGCTTATCTGTTCAAATATGCCAGTGATTATTACGACACGTCGATCGTATCCTCCAATCTGATTTTCATTGATGCTACAGTTCCATTGGTGCCGTTAGTCCTGAGCGGTTATATGGATATGTATTCGCCTTACATGAACTTCTCATCCAATGATGCGGAGGCCATTCTTAAGCTGATTGAATTCGGGGTATTCCCTTCGTTTGTACTGACAGGTGAATCGACGTATGAGATCAAACGGACAGGTTCAAGTGATGTCTATGTCTCGCAGCTGAAGACTCTGGAGGACCGTATTGACAATTATTATTCGGTTGTTAGTGAAGCTCTAAATAATGTAATGGGTAGTGAAATGATCAACCATACGATCATTGACGACGGTGTTGTCCTTGTAGAGTACGACAACGGCAGCAAAATAGTGATTAATTACAAGGATACAGAGTATCGCTATCAAGACGTTAGAATTAAATCAAAAGGGTTCGTGATTCTATGAAATTGAGCATAAAAACCAAGCAAGGTTTAATGGGCGTTCTCTTTATAAGTCCCTGGATTCTCGGTTTTCTAGCCTTTGTCGCTTATCCGCTGTACAGAACGATCTATATGAGCTTCTACAAGGTATCCTTCGGATCGAAGTCCGGGTGGAGATACAATTGGGTGGGTATAGAGAACTACAAACGAATCCTGTTAGAGGAGCCAGACTTTGTCGTTGAAGCACAAAATTATTTTATCGGCACATTAGTGTATGTCCCGGTTATTATTGCTCTGTCCATTATTGTGTCGATGCTGCTTAACCAGAAAATAAGGGGAAAGGCAATCTACCGGTTGATGTTCTTCCTGCCAATTATTATTTTGAATGGGAAACTGATTGAGAATATGAGCACATATGGAGGCATGTCCATCACTGCCAATCACTTCATCCTTGAGACGCTGGGGACGATTATTCCATCTAAGGGAGCTTTGCTGCTGATTGTGAATCTGTTTGAGCTGATTCTGCAGTTGATGTGGTATAGTGCAGTGCCAATCCTGATTTTCCTCGCGGCGCTGCAAAAAATCAGCAAGGATATGTACGAAGCGGCATCCATCGACGGGGCATCGCCGTGGACTTCTTTCTGGAAGATTACCTTGCCCACCATTTATCCACTGGTAAGCATATGCGTAATTTATCTGGTGGTTTTCCTGGCAAATTTTGATTTGAATCCGATCAATACCATCATTATGGAGTCCAAATTCGACGGGTCCAGACGTGAAGGCTATGCTTCCGCGCTATCCCTGCTGTATTCCTTAATCCAAATCGCACTCATACTTATCCTGTATTTTGCGACCCGCAGCAGAAATTCCAAAGAGGGGGTGGCCAAATGACTCAACAACCGGTCCAAATCAAGCCGTATAAGCAATTGAAGCAGCAAATCGGAAGACGCACGCCTCCGCTCAAGAAGTTTCTGTTCGGTATGCAGATCAGCGACGGATTCGTATATAAGGCGGCAACCTATACGATTCTGACTATCTTCGGATTTATATTCCTGTATCCGCTGCTTTATATGTTATCGGCCAGCTTCATGTCAAACGTGGACTTGGTCGACAGCACGGTGAAATGGCTGCCGAGCAGTCTGTATACGTTCAACTATGAAATGACCTGGAAGGCATTGCAGCTGCCCGGCTCATTCCTGACAACGACTATGGTGGCGGGTGCTTCGACAATAAGTGTAATCATTTCTTCCGCTCTAGTGGGCTACGGACTAGCGCGTTTCCAGTTCAAAGGGAAAAATATCGTGTTGCTGCTGCTGTTGTTCACCTATATCGTCCCGAAGACTTTGTTTTTTATTCCGCGATTTCAGATTTTTATGGAGCTCGGTCTGAAGGGGAATCTGGGTGCGCTTATTATACCGGCATTGACCGGACAGGGAGAGCAGGCGGCTTTGTTTATTTTGATCTTCTTCCAGTTCTTCAAAATGATTCCGAAGGCGTTGGAAGAGGCGGCATTTATCGATGGGGCAGGTGCATTCAGAACGTTCTGGAGAATCGCTATCCCTATGGCGGGGCCGGCCTTTATTATCGTAGGCGTCTATGCCTTCTCGCTCTATTGGAATGAGACCTTTCTGACTTCATTCTATCTGGACGGCAAAATTCGGACGGTTCCGATGCTGCTCGGAGATCTACAGAACACTTACGGCGCTGCGGTCAAAGCCAGTCAAAGCGGAGACTTCAACCAAAATCCGAATTTGAACTTTACGGAGGCGAAGGCCTTTGCGGGAACGTTATTATCCATTATTCCGCTCGTTACCTTATATCTGATTGTTCAAAGATGGTTTGTGGAGAGCATTGACAAGACAGGGATTACCGGGGAGTGACAACAGAAGGAAGAAGGAACAAATCTGTCGGGGTCACAATAGTGGCCCTTTCTTTTTGTTGTGGAACAAACAAACGGAAAGGACGAATTATGAAAAATAAGAAAAATTCGCTCGGTGTAAGGCTTATTCAACTGTTTGCTGCTATAACGATTCCGCTTCTTTCCGTTCTTTTTGCAGGGGGATACTATGCCAAGGAAAATGTATTGGCTCAGGTATCCAGATCCTATCAGAATTTGGTCAACTCCAATCTGAAAATGATGGAGAGAAGTCTCGAGGATATAACTATTAATCTGGTAGATATTGTTGATCATGACGAGAATTTCCTTCAATTCAACCGTCCGGGGCTGAAAGATTCCGATTATTATTTTGCCCGAATGGGAATTATGCAAAGAAATCAAGCCTATCAGGCCTATTATCATAGCGTGGATATGTTCTATCTGTACTCCGGCGTCAATGATATGTTGACATTATCCAATGTATTAGGGAACACGGAGGAATATATGGATGAAATCAGAGCCTGGATCACGGGCAAGGTTCACAATGAAGATAAAATGGAACCACTCCGGTACAAATGGACAATAGTTAATATAGCCGGGGATTACTATATAAACCGGACAGTCGGTAATAACCTGAGCAATCCCAGTTATATCGGCGCGCTCATCCAAATCGATTCTATGCGTTCACCGCTGGGCAATCTGAACCTACAATCAGGCGGTGATGTGCTTATTGTGGATAATGAAGGAAATATCTTAACCAGTTCTTCGAAATCGATGGGCTATGACTTCAAGCTGCCACACGAGAAGATGAATCAGAATTCTTCATTTTCTTATATGCATGATGGCCGGAAATGGTTAGTTGTATCTAGCCAGTCATCCACCCTGGGGATCAATCTATCTGTGGTAATCCCCGATTCCGAGCTACTCCAGGGCTTGAATACATTCCAAATGATTATTAATGTACTGCCCTTCTTTATTTTGATCATTTTACTGGTTTATTTATATTATTTTCGCCGTATAGTCATTCGTCCGATTCTGGATTTGTTGGGCGGCATTCACCGCATCAGAAAAGGGTCTATGGAAGCCCAGCTTCCTTCTTCTAACTTGTTAGAGTTTCAAGCGCTGAATCAGGCCTTCAATACCATGGTTGTAGAAATACAAAATCTGAAAATTGACGTGTATGAGGAACGGCTAAATGCTCAAAAAGCGGAAATGAAGCATTTGCAAATGCAAATTAATCCTCACTTTTTTCTAAATACGCTCAATATCATTTTCCAACTCGCCGATCTGAAACGCTTTGAATTAGTAAAAAAGACAGTACGGCATCTGGTGCAGTATTTCAGATTCATGCTTCAGGTAAAGGATAACAGCATTACTTTGGAACAGGAGCTTGATCATCTCCGCAATTATCTTGAAATTCAAAAGATGCGATACCAGCAGTCTTTTGATTTTCAAATCACAATAGATGAAGACATCATCCTCGCTTCTATACCGTCCTTGATTGTACAGCCCTTTGTAGAAAATGCCATGCTTCATGGCATAAGTTTGAAAGCAGAAACATTCTATCTGGAAATTTGTGCAGTCAAGTCAGAAGAGAACACCGATACAATGATTATTGAAATCTCGGATAACGGAAGAGGTAGTACTCAACAAAAACTACAAGAGCTGAATTCACCTGATTATAGGCCAGAAACTGATGACGGCCACATTGGTATCTGGAATGTGAAACAAAGATTGGCTATGCGCTATCAGGGCAAAGCCAACATTCACTTCAGTGAAAATGAGCCGTCCGGATTCCGTGTGCGGCTTAGCCTGCCCATTGAATATATGGAAGGAGAATGATGAGAGATGCGTTTATTGATTGTAGATGATGAACAGTTCGCTGTGGAGGGGCTTCTCTACTGCTGCGAATGGAAAGCGTATGGGATTGAAGAGGTCTTGACGGCGAATAGAGCCGACAAGGCCAGGGAGATTATGAATGAACACAGAATAGAATTGCTGATTTGCGATATTGAAATGCCGGATGAAGATGGGCTTTCACTGGTTGGCTGGGTGAGGGAATATTCTCCCTGGACGGAATCGATATTTCTGACCTGTCATTCCGAATTTTCCTACGCCAAGAAAGCCGTTAACCTCGGGAGTTTTGATTATTTGCTGAAGCCTGTTGACACAGATGAGCTGTTGTCTGTCGTATCAGGTATGATAGCAGCCAACCGTGAGAAGGAAGAGTATGCGTCCTACAATCAAATGTATCATAAGTATCTAAATTTATGGCAAAAAGAAAAGCCGAAGCGTGTGGAACGTTTCTGGCAGGATTTGTTGTCCCGCAGTATCCTGTCTTTTGGGGATTTTGTTGACCGGGAGCTGGCGGAGGCTGGCGTGGGGTTAAATTCTGACGATCTGGTGCTTCCTATTCTGATCAGTATTGAGGAGTGGTCTAAACCGCTCAGTCCGCGGGATCAGGAAATCATGGAATATGCCGTGAAGAAAGCGGCGGAGGAATTTTTTACAGAAGAGCATCAAGGGGAGGCCGTCACAGACAAAAACGGGGTTTTGTTCATTCTGCTGTATGCCAAAGGCGCGATGGGAGAACAGGCGACTAGGAAGCTCAGAATTCAGCAACTCACGGACATAGGTAAACGTTTTATCAAAGCTTGCCGGGAGCTGTTCTACAGCATCGTAACCTGCTATGTCGGCTCATTCAAACCCCTTCAAGAGCTGCCGGGAATGTGCGAAAGCTTAAAAATCATGGAGCGTGACAATATTTCTCGCACACAATCGGTGCTTTTATACATGCCACAGGACCAGATGTTATTATCACCTAATTCGGATGATATCCTGCTCAATGATTTGATCTCTTATATGCTGAATGGCAAGCGTGAGTCCGCTGTGCAGTTTATTCATAATCTGACAGAGAAACTGGAAGCCAATCCTTGCTTTCAGGGAAGAAATCTAGACGCCTTGCATCAGGATACCTTGCAGATTATATATCACTTCTTGCAGGTAAGAGGAATCAATGCGGGAAGCATAGTCCTGTTTACAGACTGGACAACCGCCCGCATACGGGGACTGCTTCAGTACAGGCATTGGGCAGAAGGGATTGTATCGGCGGTCATGGAGGCGGAATTCGAGCGGCAGGAAAAGGGCGGTGTAATTGAGCGGTCCATTCGCTACATCCAGCAGAATATAGAGGAAGAGATCTCCAGGGTCAGCGTCGCTGATTATGTTGGATTGAACCCGGCGTATCTCTCCAGACTGTTCAAAAAAGAGACCGGCCAGAACCTCATTGATTTCCTGATCTCAGTGAAGATGAACCGCACCCGCGAGCTTTTGGATACCACGGATATGTCGGTAAGCGCGATAGCGCAGCAGGTAGGATACAGTAATTTTTCACATTTCACCAAAATGTTCCGCAAGCAGTTCGACGTCAATCCTCAGGAATATCGCAAAGTCACAAAACGATTAGACTGAGGTTATAAAAACGGCAGAGCAGTTGTTGGCATCTCCTTATAATAAAGCCATAACCCAATAAGAAGGTGTGGAACTATGGCTTCGGAAAAAGCAACACTGACACAATCTGGCATCTCGCAGCGCAACTCAAAATGGAAAATCATATGGAAGTACAGAGCCTTGATCGTTCTGGCACTGCCAGGTGTGCTGTTGATGCTGATCAATAACTATCTGCCCATGTTCGGTATTTTCTTGGCTTTCAAGGACTTGAATTATACGGCAGGGATATGGGGAAGCAAATGGATCGGACTGGACAACTTTAAGTTTCTGTTTGCTTCAAACGATGCTTGGCTGATCATTAGGAATACATTGCTGTACAACATTAGCTTTTTGCTTATCAATACGATATTGGCAGTGATGCTGGCCCTTCTCCTCAACGAGGTCAAGAATAAATTTGCCTCCAAATTCTTTCAGAGCACAGTGATCCTGCCTAACTTTATTTCCATGGTCATTGTCGGCTACATCGTTTATGGGTTTTTAAATCCGGAACTGGGGTTCATCAATAAATTTATTCTGGAGCCCTTCGGGATAGATCCTAGAAACTGGTATGCGGAAGCGCAGCATTGGCCTTATATTTTGACCATTGTCAACACCTGGAAGGGTGTGGGCTACTCGGCCGTAGTTTACCTCGCAGCCATTGTCGGGATAGACTCTGAATATTATGAAGCAGCCGTCATTGATGGAGCCAGCCGCTGGAAGCAAATGACGAAAATTACGATTCCGCTGATTGCTCCGATCATTATCATCATGACATTGCTGGCGATTGGCCGGATTTTCAACGCCGATTTCGGTCTGTTCTATCAGGCAACCATGGCATCCGGGATGATCAAAGAGACAACTGATGTTATCGATACCTATGTATACAGGGCGTTAATGGTTACCGGCGATACGGGACTCGCCTCCTCGGCAGGGCTGCTGCAGTCTGTTGTTGGTTTTACACTTGTCATTACCGTCAACCTGATTGTCCGTAAATTCAGCAAAGAAAATGCTTTGTTCTAAAAGGAGAAAACCATGGAAAAAAAACGAACTAATCCCTTTATCATTATTTTCCTGTCTTTGTTCAGCCTTGCCTGCTTGATCCCGTTTTGGCTTGTATTCATGATCTCGGTTGCTGATGAAGACTGGGTAACTGTTAATGGATACAGCTTCTGGCCCGGCAAATTCAGTCTTGTCGCTTATCAGTATTTGTTTGAAGATGCCGAAAAAATATTGCGGGCTTATGGCGTTTCTGCCTCGGTAACGTTGATTGGTGTTGTCATCAGTTTGTTTGTGACTTCGGCAATGGCCTATGCGCTGTCGCGGAAAGAGTTTCCGCTCAGGGGGGCGCTGAGCTTCTACATCCTGATTACGATGTTGTTCTCGGGAGGCTTGCTGCCCTGGTATCTTATCTACACCCGGTTTTTGCATGTTCAGGATACGTTGATGGCCCTTATTATTCCGGGTCTGATCGGCGGCTTCAACGTTATCATCATGCGGACATTCTTCACGAACAGTATACCGCCTTCACTGATTGATTCTTCCCAGATTGATGGTGCAGGTGAATTCCGGACTTACTTCAGCATTATTCTGCCGCTGTCCTTGCCTGTAATGGCTACAATTGGATTATTCACCACCGTATCCTACTGGAACGACTGGTTTACAAGCCTGGTCTTCATCCAGAATGAGAAACTGTTCTCTCTGCAATATCTATTGACCAAAACCTTAATGAACGCTTCGTTCCTGCAGACGATTGCGAATAAGGCTTATAGTTCCACCGCACAGGTCACAACACCGCTGGAATCCATTCGGATGGCGATGGCGATGATTGCAATCGGACCGTTGGTGCTGGTATTCCCTTTCCTGCAGAAGTATTTCGTAAAAGGTCTTACCGTGGGCGCTGTGAAAGGCTGATCCCAGCATAATGCTGGATTAGTATATGCAAGTAAAGGATTTAAAGAAAAACAGAAATATTCCAGGGAGGTCTACTATTTATGAAGTGGTTGAAAAAGAGTTCTGTTGTACTGACATCGTTGGTGCTGACTTCAGTTGTGGCAACCGGCTGTGGCGGAAATAATGCTGCGAATTCTCCGGCGGGCACAGCTCAGCCGGAGGGGACGGCCAGCTCCGAATTGAAACCTTACGAAGTCGTAATGGTATTCCCCGATGCGCCTCAGAATGACAATCAGCTGGTACAGGATGCAATGAATGATTATCTGAAAAAAACATATCCGGAAATGAACATGACGGTCAAACTGAACCCCATCGACTGGGGCGCATGGAGCGATAAAACGAACCTGATGATGGCCTCCGGAGATAAAATGGATCTGCTGTTTACAGCGGATTGGCTCGGATTCCAGCAACAGGTGACAAAGGGTGGCTTGCTGCCGCTTGATGATTTGCTCGCCAAATACGGCCCGGATATCGAAGCTGTTGAGAAGGATTATCATGATCCGGCTAAACGCGGCGGCAAGCTGTACGGTATCCATACCCACCAAGAGCTGGGCGGTACACAAGGGGTTTATTTGAACAAAGAGTTGGTGGACAAATACAACTTTGATCTCAGTGTCTTGAAGTCCGGAAAGGTCGAAGATCTGGAACCGATGCTGCAGACAATCAAGGAGAACGAACCGGGGATTACGCCTTTGGTAGCGCCAAGCTTCCCGCTTGAAGCTTACTATTCATCCACGAATCTAGATTCCATTGCAAGCATTGCGGCTATTAACACCGTGGGAACAGCAAAAGATGACTATACTGTAATCAACTCCTTCACAACTCCACGTTATATGGAGCTTGCCAAGCTGACCAACAAATGGTACAAGGCGGGGTATATTAACAAAGACGCACTGACACCAGGTCTGGATGCTTGGAAAAAAATTCAAGCCGGTAAAGGGTTTGCATTTGTTACTGACATGGATATTATCGCTGATATGGAGATTGGCAAAGCTGCCGTTTCACCGAATGGTTCGATTAAAGCGGGCCGCGAGATGCTGCAGATTCCGCTCAATATTGACCGTCTGCAGACCGGAAAAATGACGGCAACCATGTATGCGATTTCAAAAAGCTCTGAAGATCCGGAACGCGCCATGATGCTGCTTAATCTTTTCTATAAGGACAAGGAGCTTCTGACCCTATTCAACTTCGGTATTGAAGGAACACATTATGTGCTTAAAGACGGACAAATTGCGCTGCCGGAAGGAAAAACTACGGAAAATGTCGGCTACTACCATGATATTATGTGGCAAGTGGGCAATCAAATGCTTAACTATACACGTGTAGGCGAAGACCCGAATAAATACCAGAACTATGAGAAATTCAACGAACAGATTTCTGCTAACCCTTCGCGGATTTTTGGATTTATCTTTGATCCGGAGCCGGTCAAAAATGAACTAATCTCGATCGACAACGCAAATAAAACCTTTGTTGACGGGCTGAAGTCCGGCCAACTCGATCCTGAAGAAGCTCTTCCTAAGATGCTGGAAAAACAAAAAGCAGCTGGATCAGACAAAGTAATTGCGGAAGCGCAAAAGCAGTTGGATGCTTGGCTGGCTGAAAACGGCAAGAAATAAGCAGAGTGTGATTAATATTTTCATTTGTTAAGCGGATCTGTCGGTCAAAAGGGGCATGCGTTAGTTATGCCCCTTTTGATTGTAATAGATCATACAACGAAGAGGAGTGGAGTATTCATATGGAATATTCGATGCTGACTTATATAGATATTTATCCCGATCAAGCCCAGTACAAATCCGGCCAATCAGGCAGTATTATAGTCGAGCTGGAGACCCAAGAGGATAGGGTTCTGGAACTGGTTGTTGAGTTCTACAAATTAGAAAAGCAGGTTGCTGAAGAAACATTTGAGATCAGCCTGGAAAAAGGATTGAGACAAATTGCAAGCATTCCCCTGTTCACTGAAGATACAGAGTGGGCTGGTTACGGGGTCAAGGCTACAGTTTTTTACGATAAATTTGCAGTGTCAACAGCTTATACTTCGTACGATATTGCCGATCATTGGAGTCGGGCGCCTCGGTATGGATTCTTAAGCGATTTTCGCAAGGAAGAATCCGAAGAATTACGTGACGTCGAAAGTATGAACAAATTCCATTTGAATGTTATACAGTTCTATGATTGGATGTACCGACATGATGATCTTGTTCCGCATCAAGATGAATTTCTCGATCCGATGGGTCGAATGATTTCCTATAAAGTTGTTCGTGAAAAATTGACAGCCTTGCACGATAGAGGGATGGCGGCCTTGGCCTATGGGGCTGTATACGCGAGCCTTAAGGACTTTTTACAAGCACGGCCGGAATGGGGGCTTTATAATCGCCAAGGTGAGCCGTTTCAATTAATAGACTTATTTTATATTATGGACATTACACCAGGGTCCCCTTGGACTGATCATATTGTTGAACAATTCCGTCAAGCAGTAAAGGTAGGATTTGATGGAATTCATATGGATCAATACGGTTTTCCAAAGAAAGGGATACGTCGGGTCGAAGGAAGGGAAGAATTGGTTGATCTGGCGGAATGTTATCCGGCGCTTATTGATCGAACCAGCGCGGCAGTGAAGGAAATAAAAGCAGAGGCTGGGGTCATATTCAATAATGTGGGTAATTACCCCATTAGCAAAACGGCCTCTTCAGATCAGGAAGCACTTTATATTGAAGTATGGCCGCCAATAGTCCGATTGCGTGAGCTTAAAGGACTTATCGATAATGCAAGATCATTGGATAAAGACAAGCCGATTATCCTCTCCGCTTATCTTCCCTCTTTTTACCCGAGAGCTGGACATGACAAGGAATGGGCTGAGAACGGGGCGCTACTAACGATGGCATCCATATTTGCTAGTGGTGGATATCATCTCTTATTAGGTGAGGATAATGGAATGCTGACGATGCCTTACTATCCCGATTATGCAGTGATGCGGCCTGAATTTGTGGTTGAGGTGAGACGCTACTATGATTTCATAGTACGGTTTGGTACTTTGATACACAATACGCAATTGGAAGATGTGTCTTACACCTATACAGCAGGGGTTAATACCGAAATCACCTTCGAAGGCAGAGTGCCATTTGCACCGAATGGAGATATTGACTCTGTGTGGACCATCATCAAGCGGATGCAAGGCTATCACATCTTACAGCTAATTAACCTTGTCGGACTTGAGGATGATTACTGGGAGCATGGAAAGAAAAAGCGGCCTGAAACTCAAGATGGAGTTGTTTGCACTTTACTGATTGAACAACCGATTGAGTGCATCTATACAGCCAGCCCTGATGATTGTAATCAAGAAGTATGTTTCTTGGATTACGAAATTGTACCTCATGGGCAAGGACTAGCAGCCAGATTTAAGCTGCCGCCGTTGAAGGTTTGGTCCATGGTTGTAATTAAATTTAGCGTTTAGGAGTGCGTGATATGAATAAGACAAAGTGGTGGCAGACAGCTGTTATTTATCAGATTTATCCTAGGAGCTTTCAAGATAGCGATGGGGATGGAATTGGCGATCTCCGGGGAATTATCAACAGACTTGACTATCTCGAGCAGCTCGGAATCACTGCCATATGGCTTAGTCCTGTATACAAGTCACCAAATGACGATAACGGCTATGATATCAGCGACTACCAAGATATTATGACCGAATTCGGAACTATGGAAGATATGGATGAATTAATTGAAAGGGCCAAGTTGCGCAACATTCGGATTATTATGGATCTGGTTGTTAACCATACCTCGGATGAGCATCCATGGTTCATTGAAGCAAGTAAGGGAAAGGACAATCCGTATAGGGACTATTATATCTGGCGGGATCCTGTAAACGGTGGGGTTCCTAATTCCCTGCGTTCGACATTCAGCGGATCAGCTTGGGAGTTCGACGAAGTGAGCGGTCAATACTATCTGCACTTGTTCAGCCGCAGACAGCCAGATTTGAACTGGGAGAACAGTAAAGTCCGGCAAGAGGTGTGGGACATGATGAATTTTTGGCTGGATAAAGGCGTCGGCGGATTCCGTATGGATGTGATTGATCTGGTCGGGAAAATACCAGATCAGGAGATTACAGGAAATGGTCCCAAGCTTCATGAATATTTGCAGGATATGAATCGGGAAACGTTTGGAAAACATGATGTTCTGACTGTAGGAGAGACTTGGGGGGCGACTCCGGAAGTGGCTAAGCTCTACTCCAATCCGGACCGAAACGAGCTTTCGATGGTATTCCAATTTGAACATATTGGTCTGGATCAGCAGGATGGGGGAGAAAAGTGGGATCTAAAACCCTTGGCTGTAAGCGAATTAAAACAGGTACTGGCAAAATGGCAAACTGAATTGGGAAACGAGGGCTGGAACAGTCTGTTCTGGAACAATCATGATTTGCCGAGAATTGTGTCCCGTTGGGGAGATGACAAGAAATACCGAGTAGAGAGCGCCAAGATGTTCGCGATTCTGCTGCATTTGATGAAGGGTACGCCTTACATTTATCAAGGTGAAGAGCTCGGGATGACCAATTATCCAATTCAGGATATCAGCGAAGCGCAGGATATTGAGACTATCAATATGTATCATGAACGGATCGGGCAAGGGTATACCAAGGAAGATATCATTCATTCTATTAACGTCAAGGGAAGAGATAACGCCCGGACTCCGATTCAGTGGGATTGTAGTCCTAATGGAGGATTTACAACGGGAGATCCTTGGTTACATGTGAATCCGAATTATACGGAAATTAATATGGAAGCAAATTTGAAGGATCCAGATTCGGTTTTTCATTGCTACCGAAAACTGATTGAACTACGGAAGAATAACCCAATTATTGTATGGGGTGAATTTGAACTGGTGACGAATGTGCCGGATCAAGTGTTTATGTATTTCCGCAGATATGAAGGTCAGACTTGGCTGATAACAGCCAATTTCTGCAAGGAATCAACGAAGCTGGAATTACCAGAGCTGGGTCCTATCGAAGAATTGATTATTTGTAATTATTCGAGAGATAATGTGGATTTTAAGCAACTACATTTACAGCCTTATGAGGCATTTGCTGTAAAACTCGCGTAGGCTTTCATTTAAAACAGAGGTGGAAGACTTTTTGAAGAAAGGAAAGGGTGGTGAAATTGGCAAAACTGAAAATTGGTGTAATTGGTTTAGGTGGAATAGCAGACATGCATATTTCCGGTCTGTTAGCGAATGAAGAGGCGATCCTATGGGCGATTTGTGATTGCAAGGAAGAGGTACTAGCGAGAAGGGGAGAACAATTTAATATCCCGGAAGCACGAAGATACTTGAATTACAAAGAAATGCTAACGGACCCAGAACTTGAAGCAGTGACGATCGCTACGCCGAATTATAACCATTTTGAAATAGCCTGTGAGGCAATCAAGCATCGTAAGCCGTTTGCCCTAGAGAAGCCGGTGACTCTCGATGTACAGGAAGCTGCCGCATTGCGTGATCTGCTGGCTGAGGCTCATCTACCGCATATGATTTGTTTCAGTTATCGGTACAAATCGGCGGTAAGATATGCGAAATGGTTAATCAATCAGGGCAAAATAGGAGAGATCAAGCATGTCTACGGTCAGTATTTACAAGGCTGGGGGCTTAACGAGCGGCTTCCGCTAGTCTGGAGATTCAGAAAGAAGCTGTCCGGTTCAGGCGCGCTTGGAGACTTAGGTTCGCATTTGCTCGACCTTCAACGTTTTCTTGTGGGCAATGTAGAACGGGTGATGGCCGATGCCGATACGATTATCAAGGATCGCACCCTACTTGAAGGCGATGGCATGGGCGTGGTGGATGTTGATGATTTCTGTCATGTGCTGGCTCGGCTTGAAGGGGGAGCCTCGTCCACGATGGCCATTTCGAGATTCGCATTCGGGCGGGGAAACTTTCAGCAAGTGGAAATTTTCGGCGACCGGGGAGCGATTCTTTATAACCTGGAAGAAGAGGATGTACTATATGTTAAGTCTTCTGAGGATGGCGACGAGGTCTTCATAAAAGTAGATATTCCTGAAGAATTTCATGTGGATCAAATGACATCTTTTATTAATCTGGTTAATGGACAGGGCGACGGATGCGACGCCAATATGGAAGATGGATATATAAACCAACATGCCATTGATTCAATTATTGTCTCATTAACTGAACAACGGTGGATTTCAATATAAAGGGGAGGGCATATCATGTCTAAAATCAAAATTACAGTATGGAACGAGTACCGCCATGAAAGACACAACGAAGAAGTTAAAGCTATATATCCAGATGGTATTCATATGGCACTTGCCAACTATTTGAACACACAAGAAGATATGGAAGCAAAAACAGCGGTTCTGGATGATCCCGAACACGGATTAACTGATGAGGTGCTAGAACAAACAGATGTGTTGTTATGGTGGGGGCATTTAGCCCATGATGAGGTTAGTGACGAAATTGTGGAAAAGGTACGTCAAAAGGTGCTAAATGGCATGGGATTAATCGTTCTCCACTCTGGACATAACTCCAAAATATTTCAATCTTTAATGGGTACCAATACTGGTGCTCTGAAATGGCGCGATGAAGGTGAGAAGGAGCGAATCTGGGTCATTGAGCCGGGACATCCGATTGCCAAGGGCCTTGGAGAGTATATTGAAATTAACAAGGAAGAAATGTATGGTGAACGTTTTGAGATTCCAGCGCCGGATGAGCTTATTTTTATTTCCTGGTTCGAAGGCGGAGAGGTGTTCCGTAGCGGATGCTGCTACAAGCGAGGACAAGGCAATATCTTTTACTTCAGACCAGGGCATGAGACTTTCCCGGTATACCACCAGCCTGAGGTACTTCAAGTCATTAGTAACAGCATTCGTTGGGCGGCAAAAGTTGAACTTCCTAAAGTTTCTTACGGACGTGTAACCCCGTTGGAACTTATTCTTTAAAGCGTGAACAATGGTCACCATATCATGATTATTTTGTGTCAAGATCTTGCTCTCCCTAGATAAGGAGGGCAAGTCGTTTGTTATTGAGATTAAGAGCTCAGAGGTATGCAAACGTTTATTTTATAGTTAAAAGCATTCGCAAGAAGGAGGAAAGTGTCATTACTCCAACAATTAAAGATGTGGCTAAGGCAGCCAATGTTTCAGTATGTACTGTATCAAGGGTTATTCATAATCTAGAAGGTTACTCTCATAAAACTAAGCTCAAGGTGCTTCAGGCTGTGGAAGAACTGGGTTACTATCCTAACAAAGTAGCGAGAGGACTCGTTAATAAAAAAACACGAACTTTAGGAGTGCTTTTCCCCAGCGTATCAAGTTATTTTTTTTGTGGTATTCTTCATGGGATTGAAAAGGCTACCTATGATAAGGATTACACGGTCATTGTTTGCAATACTGCAGAGGATGGCAAAAGGACAAAGAACTGTCTGAAATTGCTCCAGGAAAAACAAGTGGACGGAATAATATTTACTTGCGAAGTTTTGAAGGATGAATATTATCTTCAATTACGGCAGAAGAAAACTCCCTTAGTGCTCGTCAATGCATATTCTCCAAAGTACACCATCCCTTTTGTAAAAGTAGATGATAAACATGCTGCCTATCAAGCTACTTCCTATTTAATCAATAAAGGGCACCATAATATTGCTATGATTGCCGGAACGCCATGGGATATGATAGCGGGAATTCCGCGTGTGGAAGGTTACCGGCAAGCGCTCGAGGAACAAGGGTTTATATTTAACGAGGCCAGAATAGCTTACGGAGATTTTCATATGGAAAGTGGCCGTGCGGCTATGGAAAAACTATTAAGAGAAGCTCCGCCGTTTACTGCAGTATTTGCAGCAAGTGACGAAATGGCAATCGGAGCCATGGGAATGGCCTTTGAGAAAGGTTTGAAAATACCAGATGATCTTTCTATGATTGGCTACGATGATTTGATGGTATCAAAAATTATATTTCCACCTTTAACGACAGTACATCAATCGTTGGATCAAATGGGGCGATTAGCGGTGGAAAAGTTATTATCTCTGATAGAGAAACCTCAGGAGATACCAATCAGCACTCTCATGAACCATTATATTGTTGAGCGGGAAACGGTGCGTACAATAATTTGATTTTTATATTATTTATTAGGTAAACGTTTACATTCGTTTCAGAGACATTCAGAAGATGAGACATAAACGTGTTATCTAAAATATTAATCCCAACAAAATATAGTTTTAGATACTTCGGTTGATCTAATAGCTGACTGAAAGACTCTTGCTTCATAAACAATATAGAAGTAGGACTGGGTACTGTGTCCTATTGTAAATAAATTACAAAATGGAGGATGTATAATGGTGAACAAGAAGAAGCCGTACATTGCATTACTTACACTTATCCTTTCGGCGCAGTTAGCACTACCTCTATCTGCGGGACCGCTGGGATCATCAACGGTGCATGCAGACAATGAGAACGGGAGCACATTAAGCAACCACTCAATTTCGAAAGCGATTACATACCTTGGGGTCAGTAAAGCTCGTTATTCTCCAGGTGAAGAGGCCGAACTTATCCTCAAATTGAAGGATGACGAACAGTGGCAGGGAAAGCTGAACGTAGAGATCTACAACCTGAATACACTGATCGCTAAAGGCAGTAAACCGATAACCGTCTTGAAAGGACAAGGCGATCTGTCGGTTAAATGGAAGACTCCGGCTGATGATTTTACCGGTTATCTGGTAAAAGCTTGGGTAAGCGGGGCAGCTAATCATAATTATGTTACGGCGGCTATAGATGTTTCAAGTGACTGGAAGAGATACCCGAGATACGGGTACACTAGTGAATTCAGCAGTGAGACTGCAGCGCAGAGTGACGCCAAACTAAAGCAGTTGTCGCAAGATTATTATCTTAATGGTTATCAATTTTATGATTGGATGTGGAGACACGATGTGTCCGTTTACTCCAAAACTGATGCAGACGGTAAACCGCTAAAGGATAGTGAAGGAAATTTTGTCGATGAGGAGATCAACGCTGATACTCATTATCTGGATCTGTTAAACCGGGAATTGTATCCGCTTACGATTAAACAGCAGGTAGAGGCTGCCCAGAAATACGGCTCAGCGGCAATGGCTTATGAGATGAACTATGCGGCGCGGGAAAATTATGAAGACTATGGCGTTAGTCCGGAGTGGGGGCTTTTTGGCAGTGAAGAGATTGATAAAACCAATCCGCAGCAGAGCCAAAACGGTTATCACTTCGATTTCAACGGTAAAGAAACAGCCCTCTATCTTCAGGATCCCGGGAATGTAGAGTGGCAGAATTATATTACCAAACAGTTTGACCGTGCTGTAAATGTCTTTGGATTTGACGGCATCCATCTGGACCAATGGGGAGCGAATGACAATAGTCATCTCTATGATTACAATGGCAACAAACGCTATTATTCCCTGGATTATGACAAGCTGATAAATTCGGTTAAAGATTCGCTGATAGACAATAATCCGGCAAAGAGCGATGTCACATTCAACATGGTGGGAGGAAATTTAGAGTACAGCGCTGTGCCAAATCCGGATACAAAGACGGACTTTGATTACAGCGAAATTTGGCATGATCGCAATCAGTACCGCGATCTTCAGAAAGTAGTGGAAGATACACGGGCGAAAAACGGCGGCAAGGCAATGGTGATCGCCGGCTATATGAACATGAAAGAAGCTACGGGTGTAAAAACACGCGGAACGGAAGCCGAGGATGTTCCTACTGCAGTAAATTTTCAATCCCGGATCTCCAAAGTTCAGGACAGCTGGGTGGGTAATTTCGGGCGCAAGGATACGGATGCGGTTACATTTACGGTTAATGCACCTGCAACCGGTATGTATAAGCTTATTCTCCATTATGGGCAGGGAAACGGCTCGGGTTATCCCGAAGGAAAGCTTACCATAAATAATGAAATTGCGGCTGAGGCTATTCCATTCAGCGCTAACACCGGTTGGAGCAATCCTTCGGCGACAACCGAAGTGACGGCAACGCTGAAGGAAGGCAACAATACGGTCAAGCTTACACTGAATACGAACAGTCTGTGGCTTAATCTGAATAGTCTCGAGGTACAAGGCGAGGACATTAAACAATCCTACGATGCAGTGGATGCAAAACTCGATACCGTAAAGGTGGACCAGTACAGCCATGTTTACTATTTTGATACGAAAAATGATTATGTGACATTCCATGTACAGGTTCCGACTGAGGGCAACTATCCGCTCGGATTTAACTACGCGTCCGATTGGCAGGAAGTAAGCCGCACGCTCATGGCCAACAATGTATCCCAAGGCGAAATTTCATTCCTTGGACAGGGAGACTGGACAAAGTTTGCCCACAAGGAGAATATGGCAAGCGTCTATCTGAATGCAGGCGTCAACACGATTACACTGAAGGCTCCCAAAGATGACTTGGGTATTAAGTTACGCTATATGACGCTTAATGGACAGCGATATGAAGCAGCTGAAGCTGAACTGCCGCAGACCAACAGCGTTACTTTCACGGAGAGCAAAACTGACAATTTCGGCCAAAGCGGCCAGACGGTAACTTACTCAGTGTATGCCGAACAGCAACTGGACAATTTGACGGTTATGTACCATGGAGGCAATAGCCCGGTTATGTCGGTGCTTGTTGACGGAGAGCCTGCTCTGGATGCCCAGAATATAACTTTTGCTAAGACGCCGGGAGAATGGGATGGTCCTATGCAAGCAAAAGAGTTGTTCGTAAATATTCCGCCCGGGAAGCACAAGATTACACTGAAGATGGAATCCTCCGGACAGTATATTAACGTTGGCGGGATTGTCGCCGGTGATTATGAATACAGTACAGGCGACGCAGAAATGAAGAACGGTGTAGTTGCGGTTGTCGGTTATGTCTCGGAGTTCAACAATGAGAATGACCGGATTGTATTCAATGTAAATGCGGTTGAAGCTGGACTGTATACACTCGGTTGGATCTATCAGAATAATGGAGCAGCAACAGTCAGCCGCAGCGTGTATTCAGGCGATCCTGCAGGAACCTTGGCATCTTTTGCACCAACGTCAGGCAGCCAATGGGGGGAAACAGTCCAAACCGGAATTTCCCTGGTTCAAGGGTGGAATCAGATTGTGATTCAAATGACGGAAGGGACAGACAGCGGTATCAAAGTGGACAAACTGAAAGTAACCAGTGATGGGCCGGAAGCAATAACCAGAATGTACGAAGCGGAATCCACTCAGGAGAAAAATGATTCGGCCTTCTCCCTTTATAAGGATACGGTACTCAACTTCAGCGAGGTAGGACAGCAGGTTACTTATCCGATATCCATTCCTCAATCGGGAGAACAAAGCCTGATCTTTACGTACTCCAATGCCGGAGAGTATACAAACCGCTCCCTTTATATTGATGGCGTACGGGCGAAGGACAGCAATGGCAATGATCTTGACGTTGCATTTAACGGCACAGGCAGTCTGGACGATTATTCCGAAGAGGCCTATGTGATTGTACCGTATATGGAAGAAGGTAACCACAAGATCACGCTGAAAATGGAAGAGGATGACACAGCAGGCATGATCCAACTCCGGGGTGTGACTGCAGGCTATTTCAACGAGCCGTCCGTTCGGTTAATGGACGCTGCGCTCTCAGTTATGGGGGCAACTCATATTGAACTCGGAACGGCAGATCATATCGCTGAAGGGCCCAATATGCTTGCCAACGAGTATTATCCGAACCGCAGTAAAAAGGTGAATCAGAGCACCAAGACAATAATGAAGGATTATTACAAATTCTTTGCCGCGTATGAAAATCTCTTGTATGACAGCCAGGCAGTCAATGATAGAGAGATTGCTGTCAAAGATACCGCGGGACAGCAGGTTGAGCTGAGCCGAGACGGTTCAGAAAATACGCTATGGTACACCGTTCGATCTGACAATAAGAACGAGCGTTATCAATCCTATGATGTAGTCCATCTGGTGAACCTGCTGAACAATGACTCTAACTGGAGAAACTCAGCCAATGAGCCGGATGTGCAGCACAATTTGCAAGTGACTTATCCGGTTCGACTGTCTGCTCAAGATGCTTCTGGACTCAAGGTTTTTGCGGCAACCCCTGATCAAAACGGGGGAACGATGCAGGAATTGGATTACACTTGGGATGGAGATCAGATTGTGTTGAATGTTCCAAGCGTCGAATACTGGACGATGCTTGTGGTGGATTATCAACCGCGGCAGTCAGAGGTTCAGAAGCTGTTCCCAGATACAGGGAACGAACCTTCACCATCTCCAGAACCTTCACCAACGCCAACAAATCCGGCAAAGCCAGGAACTTCTGCAGATGTAGCGCCGGTAGCGACTGCGGTGCAGATGGGTGAAACACGGATGATCACCGAGCAGGAGCTGAAATCCGCTCAAGGAGAAACTGTTAATATTGTGTTGAATGAGCAGGTCAAATCCATACTACTACCGCTAAATGCTGGAGAATTAATTGGCTCACGCAATTTGGTCATCCAAACAGATGGACTCTCAATGATTTGGAAGGCAGACAAGCTGAAGGAGATTGCCGCGGCAGATTCTAGCGGTAAGGGGGCTTATCTTGAGCTGAGAATAGGCAATGCGGGGGCTCCGTCTAACGGTGTTTTGAGCCCTTCTCAAGAGTATACTCTGAAAAGCAAGGTGTACACACTCGTGTTAGGAATCAAAGATAAAAACGGAAAAAGCTTAGCGACGCCGGGATTAAGTCTGCAAGCAACTGTGAAACTAGAGGTAACGAATGCTAAGCTTAAAGGGAAGTTGTTGGGGCTCTACATCAAAGAACAAGGAGATGGGCTATACCGTTACGCAGGGGGAGTATTTGATTCTTCTGCCGGCACCCTGCAGGCCCAACTGAACAATCAAGGTGAGTTCGCTGTTTATGAGAGGTTGAAGACATTCTCCGATGTGCCTAGTACCCATTGGGCTTACGAAGCAATATCTTCACTGGTGGCCAAACACGTCGTTACTGGCAGGACAGCGAATCATTATTCTCCATCCGTAAGCATTACACGGGCGGAAGTTACAGTTATGCTGGTGCGTGCGCTGGGTCTTCAGACTAGCGGAGACAAGGCTGTATTTGCAGACGTGCCTGACTCCTCGTGGTACGCGGCGGAGTTATCAGCCGCTTACAGCAACGGACTAATTCATGGTCGGACGGCGGAGAAATTCTCACCTGATGCACCTGTCACACGCCAGGAATTGGCGGTCTTGCTTTTACGGGCGTATCAATATGCCGGAGGACAGGCTGCAGGCAATATTACTGCTGAGTATTCTGATGCTTCAGATATTGCAGAATGGGCTCGGCTGGCGGTACGTCTCGCAACTTCATCTGGATTGTTTGTAGGAAATACAGACGGTCAGTTTTCTCCTCTGAACCCAAGCACCCGTGCAGAGATTGCACAAGCAATTGATCGGATGCTGAATCTGATAAACCGATAGATTCTATTAATTTAAAGAAGCGGCAGAAATTGTTGCTGCTTCTTTTTTACTAGCTGTTCTGTTTAAAGATTCATTTACTTGTGGTCGCTTTTTACTAGCCCTCAGGTCATACGGACAAGGTATGGAGTATCATAGTGCTGCTGACAATTCAGGTCTAGGAGGCCGCTTTGAAGAAAAGATGCTTGAATTGCAGGCACCTTTTCAGAAGATCAGGGATCGCTTACTCGCCGCGATGATAGGTTTGAATTTATTTTTCGGAAAGCGGAGTTGGAAGCGGTTACTCACCAAATCAATCCTCATTTTATGTTTAACACGCTGAATACGATTCGCTGGCTGGTTAAATTTGGAGATGAAAACAAAGCATATGAAGGGATCACAAACTTTAACCGTCTAATGGAAGCGTATATGGGGAAAACGGGTATGATGGTACCGATAAGAGAAGAATTGGACATTATTGCTAAATATACGGATATCTTACAGCTTCGTTATGATCTCATTTTTACCTTGCGTACCGAAGTCGACCCGGAGGCTCTCGAATTTATGATTCCACGAATGTTTTTTCAACTGATTGTGGAAAATGCTATTTTTCATGGTATTGTACCAAGCGGTCAGAACGGAGAAATCAACATTACGATTACAGATTCCCCTGAAAATATCGTTGTACAGATTAGCAATAATGGGATGGGAATAGGTGATGAGCAGTTGGAATGCTATCCCGGCTACAGCATAGACGCGACTTTTCCGAGGTAGGCATCGGTTTGAAGCATGTAGTGGAATGTATCCATCTTTATTTTCTGCCGGGCTCGGAATTGGAGGTATTCAGTAACGCCGGACAAGGTGCAGTCGTCCAGCTAAAGCTAATAAAAATGGCCATTACTAACACATGAAGAGAGGAGAGAGCGTCATGTACAAAGTGATGATCGTGGATGATGAACTGATTATTCGAGCTGGTGTGAAGGCAACTATCAATTGGGAGGATGAGCGGCTGCAGTTTGCCGGTGAATATTCCAATGGGGCGGAGGCGCTTCAAGCCTTGGAGGTCGAGCCGGTTGATATTCTTCTTACAGATATCAAGATGCCATTGGTTGACGGATTGGAGCTAACGAGACAAGCGAAACAAAAGTGGCCTGATATCAAGGTGATCCTTATTAGCAGCTATAGTGACTTTGATTATGTTCGGGAAAGCGTGGTGCTAGGGGCGATTGACTATATACTGAAGTCTACTATTGAGTCAGAGGAGCTTGCAGCGCTGCTGGAGCGTGCCATTCAATTGATCGAGAAAGACCGTTTGCTTCATCAGAGCGTATCTCGGTTTCAACAAAACGTTCAAGAGGTAAAGCGCAGAAAATCCGAGCATGATTTTAAGAAGGTACTTTCACAAGACATGGATGAAGACACGTTTGCGCAATGTTTATCAGAAGCTTATCAAGATAAAGGCTATTCGATGATCGTTTCCTTACTGAACGGGACCAAAGAATTACAGGAAAAGAAAGGGTTTCTTTACTTAAGTATGCTGAAGGTGGAATTGCAGGAACAGTTTTATTTGCATGATAACGATGGATTGTCCATTGTTATCAATGAATCGCAAATCGTGTTTTTGACGCCGCTGACAACAAACATCGTGAATTTAAAAGAGAATCTGGAGACGAGAACGGGCTTACGGCTTACCTTTGGATATGTCACGGAATCGCAACCGAAGAACTGGTTATCAAATTATCATAAGACTTGCAACGTATATGAACGTCACTTCTTTGATGGGAGCGGAGGCCTATATGATTACAGTCATAGCTGTCCCGATGGTTCTCCACAGCTCGAGGATACATATCATCCCGAACTGCTAATGAAGATCAAGGAGTTTGCACCGGATATGACGATCCGTTTAAACAGTTGGTTACAGCAATGGAAGAAAGAAAGCATCCAGGCTGAACATATTAAAAGGGAAGCATGCGATTTATTCTCAGGCCTTGTGGGTAAACATATCGATTTGCTCCTTCTACTTGAATATTGTGGGCAGCTTTTGAAGAGTGAGACCTTTCATGAACTATGGACTAATTTGCTTTCAGGTGTTCACGAATGCTGCAGAGCGATTGAAGCGGATGAGCCGTATAAATCGACGAACAGTGTTATTGATAAAGCAATGAAATTCATCCACGAGCATTACACAGAGGACATTACGCTTCAGACTGTAGCAGATCATGTTCACATCAGCCGGAACTACTTCAGTCTTTTATACAAGAAACATACACAGCTGAATTTTATTGATTATTTGATTCAATTGAGAGTGAAGCGGGCAAAAGAGCTTTTAAGAAACAAAACAACGAAAATATACGAGGTAGCAAGTGAATCGGGTTTTAATGATGTGAAATATTTCAGTAAATTATTTAAAAAGATGACCGGCTTGACACCTGCCGAATACCGAGAACAGTGTCAGGGAATCGAGCATAGGGAGGTTGAATAGCTTACGCAAAATTCTGTTGAGCGCTTTGCTCTTGGTCGGCGGCTGTGGACCGAAAATCCATCGAAAACGAAGGAATCAGCCCTATTGGCTGGGTTCCTTTTTTTGTATACAGTGGGAAGTGGATATTTTTATTGTAAAAACGAAATATAAGACACCTTGCGAAAAAAATGTCTTGAATTTTAGAAATGCAAGGAATATAAGACACCTTTTCAGATATGAAAGCGGTTACCGAATATTTCTATCGCTACTATAATGGAAGTTGATAATAGTAGGAAGGGGCAAATGGAAATGCAGAGTAAAGGAAAGAAGAAACATGCTTCGTTGAAGAAACAGTTGCTAATAATGCTATGTTTCTTGCTAGTTATACAGGGCGGCCTTGCAATGGCTGGCGATTGGTTAGGGTCGGTATCGCGGGTTTCTGCGGAGGAGCTGGGTGCACATTCCATGAAAACGCTGAACGTAAACAAGAACAAGTTTACATCGGGTGAATCCGTCGAGTTTACGATAGAGCTGGATGCAAAGGCAAGTACGCAAAGTAAGCTGGAATTGGAAATATGGCACCTTAACGAGAAAGTTGCGGAGGGCAGCTATCCAACGCAGACCTCATACGGAACGCTGAAGGTGAATTGGACTTCGCCGATAACGGGCAATAATCGAGAGTATACAGCCAAAGCGTATTTGGCAGAATCCCCTAAAAGCTATGTCACGGCCACGTTCGAGGTCGCCGGTGATACGGCGCATCAAGTCGAAGTACTTGACGGAAAATGGAGTATGCCGTTGGATGATCTCGCGCCTGATAGCAATGGCCGAGTTTCGATTGAATGGGCGGACGGAGCTGATCAACTGCTGCTGCCGCTAGGAGCCAGTGAGATAAAAGGAGCGAAAGCTTTTGTCATCCGAGGCAGCGGCGTAACCGTGCAAATTCCTGCATCGGTGCTGCGGCAGGTGGCTGATTTGTTGCCGGCAGAGAAAGCGAAAGGTGCGCATATCGCTTTCATTGCAAAGAAGTTGGACTCAAAGGAGAGGGATTCCTTAGCCAACAAGCTGAATGTGCCGGAAGATTCGAAAGCCTCCTTAGCCAGTGAAATCTACGACTTCGCGTTGAAAGCCATAGATACGGACGGCAACGCTAAAACGTCGGAAGCTTTCGCTGCACCAATCGAATTATCATTTCCGTTGGGTTCGGATGCTAATCCTGAACTAGCGGGAATTTACAATTTGACAAATTTCGGCGACTTTGAATATGTCGGTGGTGAATGGAATAACGGTTCTATGATAGCGGCAGTAACGCATTTCAGTCTTTACGCTGCTATGCAATATAGCCAGGCATTCACTGATGTTCCTGGCAATTACTGGGCTGCCAACGCGATTAAGACTGTCAGCGCGAAACATATCATGAACGGTATCGACTATGGCCAGTTCGCTCCAGATGGGCTCGTAACTCGCGCTCAATTCACGGCTATGCTGGTTCGCTACCTGGGGCTTTCGGCAAATGGGAAGAAGGCGAACTTCTCTGACGTAGCGGAGCAAGACTGGTTTGCCGATGTAGTTGAGGCTGCCTTCGAATCCGGCATCGTTACTGGAACATCGGCAAACACATTCGATCCTAATCGGACGATTACCTCAGAAGAGATCATTGCTATGGTTGTTCGGGCTTATGAGTATAAATTCGGTCCTTACTATACCGATGTGAAAGCTGTGTACACGGATGTAGCCCAAATCAGCGATTGGGCCAAGGTATTCATCGACAAAGCATCTGCTCTCGGTTTGCTGCAAGGGATCGGCAGAGAGCAGATTGCGCCTAAACAAGCTAAAAGTAGAGCGGAAAGCGCGCAAATTATGTACAATTTGATCTCAAATCAGCCGCGGACTTACGATCCAATTTATAAAGCTGAGGGCGGGGAATTGAGTAAAGGAGTATGGATCGGCGATAGTGGCCAGGGTTCCGGTGGCCAAGGCTCTGGTGGCCAGGGTTCCAGCGGCGAAGGTTCTGGTGGTCAGGGTTCCGGCAACCAATATTCTGAATATTATGAAGCTGAGGATGGGGCATTGGGTCAAGGCGTCTGGATCGGCGATACGATACAGGCTTCCGGCGGCCGATTTGTCGGTGGTATTGACTCCACTAACGACATGTCCAGATACGTGGAGTTGACGGTCAATGTTCCGGCAGCCGGCCCTTACAACGTTTATCTTTCCTACGCTAACGGCGGAGGCGATGCCAAGCTGATCTTGCTCGTGAACGGCCAAAATTACGGTGTAGATATCCTCACTCCCCACACTGGAGACTGGTCCATGTTTGGCAGAGGATCTGCGGATTTTACGGTTAATCTCCAGCAAGGGAGCAATAAATTAAAGTTTGCCAATAAAGAACAATATACGCAAATCGATTACATCAAATTGTCCGCACCAGGAGCAAAGAACAAGACGGTACGTGTGGCCGGCGGCTATGAGATTGATATGTCCGATCTCCCGAAAGTGCATTTCGGGGAGCATCCGGAATGGGCAGAACTCTTTGATAAAGCTTGGGACACTCATAAAGGGAATATCAGAAAAGCTAGGAGCGCATTAAATCCCACTCCAAATTCGTATTATGTGGATGAAGCTTATAACGATTACATTTATGCCTGGGACACGATGTTCATGACGATGTTTAATAAATACGGTCTGAATCAGTTCCCGACATTAAGTTCGCTGGATAACTTCTACTATCACCAAGTGGACAGCGCAGGTCCTGATGACGGCTTTATTGATCGCGAAGTCAGCGAGGTGACCGGTGAATTCGCGGCATGGAACGCTGCATACGATGACCCGAAATCGCTAAATCCCCCTCTATGGGCGTGGGCGGAATGGGAGCAGTACCTTGTTCATGGAGATGTCGATCGCTTCACGAAAGTGATCAACGGAAAGACGATCTTCGAAAGACTCATTTCCCACTTTAATTTCGTGGAAAGAACGCGGACGATGAGCAACGGTTTATACGGTAAAACGACCGGTCTCGCCAACGGGCTTGATAATACGCCGAATCAGGATCATGGCGACCTGACGCAAACGTATAATGATCTGAGCATTCAACAGGCGCAAGCGGCATATTACATTTCGCTTATATCCAAAGAATTGGGAGACACGAATAAAGAACTGGCGTTTAAAGCGAAATACGAGGAACTGAAGCAAAAAATTAATGACTTGTTATGGTCTGAAGACGGAAAGTTTTATTTTAACCTGGATCAGAACGGAAACTTCACGAATATCGCTACGCCAACGGGATTGTGGGCAATGGCCGCGAATGTAGCTACCCCCGACCGCGCCGATTCGATGATTAGAAATTACGCCTTGAACTCGGAGAAAATGTTCCGTCCGAACGGCTTATCTACGGTAACCTATGATTATGCGAACCCGAATAACCCCAACAGCAAGTTTTGGCCGATGGGCAACTATTGGGAAGGCGCTGTTTGGGCACCTACGTCTTATCAATATATGAAGGGATTGCATAACTACGGTTACAATGAGTTGGCGTTCCAGGAGGGTATCCGTCATCTTAATATGCTGACCGACGTATATGAGGCTGGCAAAACCGATGACAAGATCGGGCAGGCTACCTTCTGGGAGAATTATTCAAGCGAATATACGTTGATGGGGCAACGACAATTTGACCATGAGTATGCCCGCTCCCATTTTGTCGGTTGGACCGGAGATTTGGTGATAGGCAGCATGATTGAAGATGTGATCGGTGTTAGATTGAATGCGCCGGCCAATAAGGTGAATTGGAATATCAACCTTGTTGAAGAACACGGCATCAGCAATCTTTATATGAAGCATCAAGGTGTAGCGAATCGGATTTCCTTGTCCGCCGCCAAGCGCAAAAGCGCTGCTTCATCGGTGCAGATCACAGTCACCGCGTCACACGATTTTACACTGAATGTAACTAGCAATGGTGTGGAAAAAACGTTCCAAGTTGAAGCGGGGACCCATGACTACATCATTGCGGGCCAAGATGAGGAAGAAGCTTATCTGGCTGCTGGCGCTCACAAATTTGATTCGGCACACAGCGATCTGAGCAAAGCACAGTTGGATGCTAACGCGGCTGATTATGTGGTGTTCACCTCACAAACAAATGCGCAGATCAAAGACGGTATCCAGAACAGGCTGCAAAAAGGTAATTTGATCTATAATATCAACACCATTGGCTATCGAGCGAATTCTTCTGAAAATCCGATGAGCTTGGCTGACAATCAAGAAGCGACCGCGCTAGGCTTCAACAATGCGAAGAGTATTGTGAAAGCAGGTTACAGCGAGGGAGAGGAAGGCTTTATGCTCATGGTTCCCGTCGATAACGCCTTGAAAACATTGAAGGTGTTGGTGGGGGTAAAGAATGCTAAAGTAACCATTAAAAGCAGCCTGTCCGATGGCTCCAGAAAACGCCAAAGCCAGGTATTGTATGGAAACGATACAGAACAAACCTACTTGGTTGAAATTCCGTACAGAGCTTCCGCTGACGGCAATTATTTGCAGGTCGAAAATGTGATTGAACACGGAAACCTGAACGGTACCATTTCCTTGAAAGGTATTTTCTTGTACGAAGGCGGCAGTGAGATTCCACAACAAATGGATAAGGTCACAGTAAGCTCTAGCGACCGCCAACTTGTCATTGGGGCACAACCAATGGATTCGATCGACAGCTACCGGATTTACTACGGTACAGACCGGGCCGAATTGAATCAGGTCGTTGAAGCAAATAATCTGCCGTACACCATTACGAATTTGGTTAACTACAAAAAATATTACGTAGCGGTTGCAGGCGTAAAGGCAGGAACAGAAGGTACCCGCAGTGATGTGGTCAGCGGGATACCGGAAGAAAGGCCGATGTCGGACAGCGAACGCGCCACCAAGGATATTGAGGCTGCGTGGGACGTCGTGTTGAATGGAAACCAGAGCTTTGATGCCATTACAGGGAACTTGAACTTCGCGGTGCAAGGCAATCTGTATGGCAGCAATCTCATTGTTGAAAGTACTAATTCTGGCAATGTCTACGGAGTAATGTCAGATGGTACCGTAAAGAATCCAATCCAGCCGCACCTCAACGTAGAGGGCACACTGAAGATATCGTCCACTTATAATGGGACAACGGTACAAATGTCGAAGAATATTACAGTTGTGGCGCTGTCGCCGCAGGAAGTAGCTTCTGTTTCTGGTTCAGTCGTAGATTTCACCGGGAATACGCTGGATCTAACGGCTGAAGGTACCAAGGACTGGACGCAATATTATAGTGGAGACGAGAATGTATTCGCTCGGAAGCAAGGCGCGAATTTCATTACCGGCTTCAAGCGATTGAGTGCCGGAGACGGGAACGCAACCGATTCGCCGATCTCTTTCAGTGCTACGGATGCTGGCGGACATGCGCCAGCGAATCAGAATGTCATTACTCACCGTGCTTCCGGGCAGGTAGGGTTTGAATTTAATTTGCCGACAAGCGAGCAAGTGCAGCAAGTTCATGTATACCCGTTGGCCTATGATTCCGTTGTGCAGTTGGACTTCTTGGTCAATGGCAGAGTCCTTTACAGCGATCAAATCTCGCAAGTGAACGGTTCGAAGATCGGTAAATTTACGATCGATTATAAAGCATTGAATTTGACAGACCAAATCAAAGTACGTCTGCGTATGGTCACGGATTATCACACCAATTCCTGGGGAGGCAGCGCTGGTCTTGCGGCTGTAACGTTGCAAGAAGAGGCTAAACCAACGCCTTATGTTGCTGGTACAGTCGCAGATTTTACAGGGAATACGTTGAATCTAACGGCTGAAGGTACCAAGGATTGGACGCAATATTTTAGTGGAGACGAGAATGTCTTCGCTCGGAAGCAAGGCGCAAATTCCATTGCCGGCTTCAAGCGATTGGGTGCCGGAGACGGGAACGCAACTGATTCGCCAATCTCTTTTAACGCAACGGATGCTGACGGAGCTGCGCCAGAGGATCAGCATGTCATTACTTACCGCGGCTCCGAGTCGGCAGGGTTTGAATTTGATTTGCCGACAAGCGAGGAAGTACAGCAAGTACATGTATATCCGTTGGCCTATGACTCCGTTATGAAGTTGGAATTCTTAATCAATGGCAGGGTCCTTTACAGCGATCAACTCTCGCAAGTAAACGGCTCCACGATCGGTAAATTCACGATCAAGTATAAAGCGTTGAATTTGGCAGACCAAATCAAAGTACGCCTAAGTATGGTCACGGATCATCACACCAATTCTTGGGGAGGAAGCATCGGTCTTGCGGCTGTAACGTTGCAAGAAACGAATTAACTGGTGAAGAACATGGTTCCGATTAAGAGTCCTGTGGATGAGAAACTGAACCGTACCTAAATCGCACAATTGATATTCAATCTATTCCAGAAATGACAAAAGGGGAATGACTGCTGATGAGTCGCAAATGGCTTGTCTGTGGTCACTCCCCTTTTTAGACTTGAATATCATCTTTCGACTAAAGGAAGGTCACAAAAACGGAAGGGAGATCTAAAATAGGGCGGTATACTAAGATGAAACAAATGAATGTGAGGAGATGATAAATCATGAACACATTTCAAAAGAGGTTGTCGTGGGGCGGTTTGGATTGGATACAGGTGGAGACGAGAGGACACAGCGGGAGATTGCGAAGGAACTGGGGATCTCGCGGAGTTATGTTTCGCGGATAGAGAAGAGGGCGCTGATGAAGTTGTATCATGAGTTTTATAAGGCGAAGCGGTTAGGGAATAGGAACTGTCTCTCCAGCGTGTAGTCCAGAAATATCTACCAAATCGCCCTGTAAGCTTATGCTTGCGAGGCGATTTTTTTTACATAATTGGAACGTGAATTCTAGCATAACGTACGGTATATTAAGGTGAGAGTTGATGGGAACTCGATAGCGGATTGCTTATTAAAAGCTGAAATCAATGTATTTATAGGGGGGGGATTCTTTTGTCAAATTATTTTAAATTCGTTGCTATCTTCGGTTTAGTTTTTGTACTGGTTTCCTGTTCAGACAACAGCGTCAACAGTATTAATGATACGCTGCCGCAAGCGAATGAAATAGTCCACAAGGATGCCTTTGAAGAAAAGCTTGATCAGTATATGTCCAAGAACTATTCGGGATCTGTGCTTCTCGTCAAAGATAACAAGGTTATAATTTCCAAGGGATACAATATGGCGGACTATAATAATAACCTGCCTAATGGACGAGATACTATCCATCAAATCGGTTCGCTTACTAAAGCATTTACCGCTGCAGCTATCTTACAGCTTCAAGAGGCCGGTAAGCTGAGTGTCGACGACCCCGTAAATACATATATTAAGGATTACCCTAATGATAGAGTCACACTTTACCACTTGTTGACCCACACATCCGGGATCCCCAATTATACCAATTCTCCGGATTTTCTAAAATCAATAAACATTAAAATTAGCGTTGACGATTTAATTGCCAAATTCAAAGACAAGTCACTAGAGTTTGAACCGGGCAGCCGATTTTCTTACAGTAACTCCGGGTATGTGCTGCTAGGTGCTGTGATTGAGCAAGTTAGCGGACAGTCGTATGGCGACTATCTGAATGAGCATATTTTTACACCTCTCGATATGAAAAGATCAGGTTATTTAACAAAAGACAACAACCATACAGATATTGCTGTTGGGTATTCACTTATTACTCCCGACATCTCTGAGATAGCCCGGCCTATCGATATGACCGTCCCTTATTCAGCTGGCGGTATATATTCCTCCGTACAAGATCTTTATAAATGGCTTCTAGGGCTCGAGAACGGGACAATCATCAGTGATGCATCATGGGAAGCGATGCGCAAACCGAATCTGGATGAATACGCTTTGGGATGGGGGATACCCGATCCAATGGGGATGATGTACGCACATAATGGGGCAATCAATGGTTTCTCTTCTGAGATTTGGAGAGATATGTCTCAGGGGACAGCGGTCATTCTGCTCAGCAATGCAGAGGGAATCAACCTTGGGGATATGAGAGATGTGCTGTTACGCATGCTTGATTCGGAGGAATAGGCCTTACAGTTTGATGATATAACGAGGAATAAGCAATTATTTTTGACATCATATCGTGTCCACAACCTCAAAAAATTCGATAATACCGGAGAAGATATGAAGGATCTGATCTCCATCGGCACGATCGGCTTGATTAAAGCTATCGAGAGCTACCGCCCGAACAAAGGCACAAAGCTGGCCACTTTTGCTGCCCGTTGTATCGAAAACGAGATCCTAATGCACCTTAGATCCTTGAAGAAGACTCGTAAAGATGTATCTCTGCACGATCCAATTGGGACAGACAAGGAAGGTAATGAAATTACTCTCATCGATATCCTTGGCTCCGAAGCTGATGATGTCATTAAAGAAGTAGATCTGAAGATCGAGAAGAGTAAGATATATCGCAACCTAGATATTCTGGATGACCGGGAGAAAGAAGTTGTGGTGGGTAGGTTTGGGCTGGATACAGGTGGAGAAGAGAGGACACAGCGGGAGATTGCTAAGGAGTTGGGGATCTCGCGGAGTTATGTTTCGAGGATAGAGAAGAGGGCGCTCATGAAGCTTTATCATGAGTTTTATAAGGCGAAGCGGTGAGACTGATGACAATTACACAGTAATAATCCATTAATAATAAAACTTGAAAGCGACTTGTCTACGGATGAGTCGTTTTTTGTGTGGATAGGGTTCGCCCTACTTATGATACGGTTCATCGCACCATCTGTAACGGCAAGTTATAAGGCCATCCCTTTCGGGATGGCCCTTCCTGTAAACATGGTTACTCAAGTACTCTGTCATTTATAATTGAACTTATTTTAATTATTAGTTTCTAGTAATCTGGATACAATAGTTGCAAACTCAGCTCTAGTAATATCTTTTTCAGGCTTAAATGTACTGTCTGCGTACCCTGTAATAATATTATTGGATGCGAGTGCGTCGATGGAATCATAATACCATGCATTTCTTGTAACATCTTTGAATGATGTGTTTCCAGTACCAGTTAGCTTAAAGGCTCGAGTGATTAGTGCCGCTAATTCACTACGGCTAATCTTCTCATCTGGACGGAAGCTTCCGTCGCTATATCCGTTCATCAAGCCTGATCCGGCTGCTGCACCGATAAACTTATTCGCCCAATGAGTTGAAGCTACATCTGTAAAGTTACTTTCATGTCCTTCAAGTCCCATGTGCGTTGCAATTACCTTGATGGCTTCCGCACGAGTCAAACCTGAATTTGGACGGAATGTTCCATCGGAATATCCCGTCAATAATCCCTTAGCAATTAGTGCGTCAATGCTTGTTTTTGCCCAATGATTCATTGTATCTACAAAACTAACAACTTTCGGCTTATCTGCTGGTGTTATTGTTTCTGCAGGTGACGGTGTTTCTATAGGCGTTGTTATTGCTGGAGGTGTCACTGTACCTCCTCCAGTATTTGGATGGGTTGGTCCATTATCTGTGTTTGGATCAGGATTAGTAGAGTTTGAAACGTATTGAAGTGCTGGAGCAAATGTTGTAAGTAGTCTAGCTTGACTTTGTTGCTCAAGAGCGTAGCTCATGCCTAAAACTTTTGCATCGTCCCATGCTCTACCAACTAGTTGCATAGAGATAGAATATCCGCTGTCATTCGTTCCTACAGGAACAACTACCGTAGGTAGACCCATAGTAGAGGTTAATACGCCTGTGTTACGGTCTGAACTTAATTGAGAAGCTGCTGCGTCATTGTTATATACGTCGCTAATAAAACCTGCATAAACAACAGCATCAACACCATTCGCGTCCATCCAGCCTTTGATAACTTCCTTATAGTCAGTTCTATACTTAATGTAATCTTGTACAGCCTGTTCAGTCATACGAGTTGGGGTACTATATCCTCTTTGGTTATAGATAAGCACTTTATCTGAAGCTAGTACACTTGCTCCATCAATATAAGGGAAGTCCTTATGAAGCTCAATATAACGTGCCCAACCTTCAGTAGATCCATTAATACCTGAAGGACGACTAGGGCCTGATGGTACAGCTGACATTTCAACCATAGTCGCACCCGCTGCTTGAAGCTCTGAGAACTTATCCATCACTGCCTGTCCAGTATCATCATCAGCATATGCAGATACAAAGGATGCAGGAATATATCCAATTTTCTTTCCTTTCAATGCATTAGCATCCAGAGATTCCTTCCAATCCACTGGACGCTTATGATCTGCATCAGCAGTGACTGTGAAAATATCCTGTGGGTCCGTACCCGTTGTAGCATTCAATATAATGGCTAGGTCAGTTACTGTTTTAGCAATGGGACCTGCATAATCTTGTCCCCAAGTGAGTGGCAGTACACCTGTAGTACTTGCCATACCGTCTGTACCCCGGAAGCTTTTTAAGCTAGCGCCTGTAGTTGGTGCATAGAGAGATACCCCTGTTTGCGATCCCATTGCTGCTGCTGCAAAATCAGCTGCAACAGATACTGCAGACCCGCCGCTTGAGCCAAAAGATGTTTTCGATGGATAGAGTGCATTCCATGTTTGCTGCCAGCCGCTTTCACTAAAGCTTCCGCTGTTAGCAAACTCAGAAGTATTTACTTTACCAATAATTACAGCTCCAGCTTCCCGCAGTTTTTTCACTTGGAATGCATCAGAATCAGGCTGCCAGCCTTCAAGAGCTTTACTGCCACCGGTAGTAGGCATATCCTTTGTATCATAAATATCTTTTATCGCAATTGGAATACCCAATAAATCACCTTTTACACCTTGGGCACGGGCATCGTCAGCAGCTTTTGCTTGGTTAAGCGCAGTTTCAGATACATGCAGGAATGCATGGAATCCCAATTGTCCCTCATCGTATACCTTGATTCTATCTAAATAGGCTTGAGTAATTTGTACAGAAGTAGTTTTACCATTAATCATATCCTGCTGCATTTCTGCAATGGATTTATTCTTAACATCATACGGCGATGAAGTTACTAATTCTTTAGGTGCAGGAGCATTTGGAATAACCAGATGATCTCCAGTATCAAGTCCCTCTATAGCAGATATATCCCAGTTGCTAATCGAACGAATTTGTGCGTTTGTTAATCCTGTTACATCCAGCAGACTATTAAGTCCATCTAGCATAGCAACCAGATTTTTCAACCCTTCTTCACCAGCTTCTCCAACTTGCACATAATTTACTAGGGATTTCGATTCGCCCGGCCCAATATTTAGTGAATTAATGAACCCATAGAAATTCGCTTCATTTCCATGCTCAGCTAAGGGTATTGTGAATGGATCCTGTTGCTGATTACCTAGACCGGTTAATCCATTATCAAACGGCTTTGGAGATCCCACTGCAACGCCTAGCGGCTTATTGTTTTTGGCGCTACTATCTACAACAATCCATGAATCATCTGTAGTTACCTTTAGATCGCCTGAATAGGTTGCCTTAACTACTGAAGCATTTGTTGTTGTACCATATCCTAAAGAGCCACCGAATGATACATCAACTTTTATTGCCACATCATTTTTATTAGTGAAAGTATCAAAGAATCTCGTTCGATTATGAATAGTATCCACATACACCTCACGTGTTACAGTTACATTTCCTAGATTTACAGATTGAGCCGAAGTAAACTTATTAACGCCGTCATATTTCAAGTCAAACCCACGCATCATTTGACCATTCATCAGTGGAGCTGAAGGCGAGGACACTTTAACAAAGATATTGCCGAAACCTTGTACTTGTGTAGCACCAACTGTACGTAAACTTCCTGTGTCTAAGCTAGGAGCAAAAACATCGTGAATCTCCCATACTGTACCACTTTCTGAAGTAACTCTAGTTAAAGCGTCAGCTGTTTGGAAAGGAATTACACTCGTAGCAATAACAGATAACACAATTGAAGTAGCTATAAATTGCTTTTTACTCCAATTTTCTTTTGCTGGTGAAAATTCAGATCGGGTGGAACCAGAATGCTCTCTTTTAGTTTCACGTAGACGTTTGAACTTATTCATGTGCGTAATCTCCTTTTCCTGTATGTATTTTATTATTTAATGTTAGGAAATATAACACTAGTATTTGTTTCAGTCAATGAATATTATGAATTTAATATATTTTGAGTTTGAAAAAAAGGGAAAAACGGCTCTTTTAATTATTTCGTGTAACATATATGTAAACTATTTCGTTAAATAAATTACAATTTATGATAGGTTTGAAGAATCTATAGGATATTGAGTATCATCATCCGGCTGCATCACCAAAAACCTTGAATTTTACTTAACTTTATGTGAATTTGAC
Source organism: Paenibacillus sp. FSL H7-0735 (assembly GCF_038008505.1). Lineage (NCBI taxonomy): Bacteria > Bacillati > Bacillota > Bacilli > Caryophanales > Paenibacillaceae > Paenibacillus > Paenibacillus sp. FSL H7-0735. Next base: position 1,824,059 of record NZ_JBBOZH010000001.1, read on the forward strand.
GAAATGAAAAAGAAAGGAACAGCTAAAAATTAACGGAGAATATTATGTTTTTCATTTCATGAAAGTGGAAGATTCTATATCGGAGTATGGCATAAAGCAGAATCACTGATGATTCCAGATGCATAGCCGCAAGATCACTAATGGGCATCCTGAAAAGAGTGAAGTTTCTGCTGGGAAAGAAGCCATAAGAATAGCCAGATAGTGTATCTGGAATAAGTGGGATTTCATTGTGGAAACCATTTTAGCGGGTGGTAACGTTATAAGGCAGATGAGGATGCAAAGGAACAAGACTTTGAAATTATTGTGTTTTATGTGGGACTAGCAGATGTTCGGCTAAATATTGAATGTATCGCTCTACGTGTGAAAAACGGTGGCTATCATATTGAAACCGAGGATATTGTTAGACGCAATTTAACAAGTATGAATAATCTGATATCTCACTCAGAGTTGATTGTTCAAGTAAAGTGTTATTTAAATGGATTACCAGGATGTACACAAGAAATCAATCGGAAACTACAAATTAAATATAATATGCAAAAGGAAACCAATTCGAATCAGAATCGATCGTAATTGGTTTATTTTTTGACATCACATCGTGTCCATAACCTCAAGAAATTCGCATAACACTGGGGAGGACATGGAGGATCTGATCTCCATTAGCACCATCGGCCTGATTAAAGCTTTTGAGAGCTATCGTCCAAACAAAGGAAGCAAACTAGCCACATTTGCAGCACGTTGTATTGAAAACGAAATCCTTATGCACCTGCGTTCGCTCAAGAAAACACGTAAAGACGTATCCCTGCATGATCCAATTGGGACGGACAAAGAAGGTAATGAAATTACACTTATCGATATCCTTGGCTCCGAAGCTGATGATGTCATTAAAGAAGTCGATCTGAAGATCGAAAAGAGTAAGATATATCGTAACCTTGATATTCTGGATGACCGGGAAAAAGAAGTTGTGGTTGGGCGGTTTGGATTGGATACAGGTGGAGAAGAGCGGACACAGCGGGAGATTGCCAAAGAGCTGGGGATCTCGCGGAGTTATGTTTCGAGGATAGAGAAGAGGGCGCTCATGAAGCTTTATCATGAGTTTTATAAGGCTAAGCGGTAAAATCATAATCACAAGGTAGTATCCGTTAACCGGCATACATAGAAAGCTTCAAGGACCATATTAGAATTTTTTAGAAAAGATATAGTTCAGCGAATTTTTGTATTAAACCAACTCATAAAAATACATGAGAAAGGGAGAGGGCAAATTGTTAAGTGGTGCTCTGAAGAGTACATATATCCAGTCATCTTTTGCGATTATCCTGGGTATTGGGCATATTGCATTTTGGCTGTGAAGATATTTAGCTGTTGTTGCAATTAAAAAGAAAGGTACGGAAATCTTTAGTTAAATACAACACAAAAGCTTATTAAATATAACTAAATTTCAGTATCAAGCGAAATGAAAAACCACTTATGCTCGGAAATCCCAAGCTTGCTTAAGTGGTTAATCGTGCTTTTGAATCTTATAACAACCTTAAGTTGTCGGGTTCAATGCCCCTTGATACTCATCCATTAAATTGTCGATAATCTGCTGTACGGACAAAATCTCTTTAATCTCATGAACTCTGGACCCAGCAAAAACCAATCCGTTCTTAACATCTCCTCTAAGGGAAGTGAGCAGGGATTCCATTGTACAGAAGCGATGTGAACAAACCTTTAGACAATTATAGCATTTGACTATCTTTAATTTGGCATCATCACTGATCCGGTCCGTAAATTCATTCCGAATCGCTCTACCTTCTAGACCCACAGTAGACTTGATTAGGACAGTATCTCCTTGCTGAGCATCTACATACTTTTGCTTGAAGGCTAAGGGAGCATCACACTCAAGGCTAGCCACAAAACGGGTACCCATTTGAACACCAGATGCACCGATCCGAAGGGCTTTTGCGATATCATCCCCTGTTAGAATTCCACCCGCAGCAATAACAGGAATCGAAACGGCCTCTAAGACTTCAGGAAGGATATCAAACATGGATCTGTCTGTACCTAAATGGCCTCCAGCTTCGAACCCTTCCACAACGACTGCGGAGGCACCAAGTCTTTCGGAAATTCGGGCTAATTTGGCGGATGAAACAATAGTTACGACAGGAGTACCATATTCTTTACCCCAAGCATAAATATCTCTAGAAATTCCGGCTCCGGAAATAATAAAGTCAACCTTTTCCTCCAAAGCAATCTTCATTTTTTCGGCAAAGTCCTTCACTGCGAATAGTACATTTACACCGATGTAGCCATTCCCTTTAGAGAGTTCTCTTGTTTTGCGAATATGCATTCTCAGCTCATCAGGAGTGATCCCTGTACCAGAGATGGTGCCGATCCCGCCTGCATTGGCTACAGCAGCGGCTAGTCCACTTAAGGATATGCCTACACCCATTCCACCTTGAATAACAGGAACTCTCGATTTAATATGTCCGAATTGGATTGTTGGAAGTTTCAATTACACACCTCTTTTGCAAGTTGTTGACATTATTAATACTCCTCTAGAGTAATAAGATATATCGTAACACAGCTAATTCTTTCCCGGATGTGACTGTAAACATGCTCAAACTATGTTAAATATCATGTCTTTCAACTGTTTTCTTTAAGTTGTTGATATCAAGTGAAAATTTAAGAAAACGAAGTGACTATTAAAAAAAGGACAATGAATAACAAAAAAAGAGCCATCCATCCGGTAAAACCTTCATACTTCTATCAACGCTTTTCTATCAAGAAAGTGGATTTTGACATCGTATCGTGTCCACAACCTCAAAAATTCGATAATGCCGGAGAAGACATGGAGGACTTAATCTCCATCGGAACCATTGGTTTGATTAAAGCCATCGAGAGCTATCGTCCGAACAAAGGAACCAAACTAGCCACATTTGCAGCACGTTGTATTGAAAACGAAATCCTAATGCACCTTAGATCCTTACAGAAAACGCGGAAAGACGTATCCCGCGGCTGTCCTCGCAGTGGGCGTCATCCAGTTTTCCGCTGGCGAGAGGCTTGGCGTATTTCAACTGTTCAGCGAATACGGGTCAGAACACTGGCTTGCAAGCAAGCTTGTTGCTGTTAGTCTGGCAATAGTGCTTTGTGTTATTACAAGTATTTTGCTGTGCCATCGGCATTATTACAAGCAATATGGATAGGAGGGAAGAGTGGTGCGAGGAGCTGAGCTAAAACTTACCGCGGTGAACTTCTTGCAGATAATGGTCACCTGCTGCTAGGGAATGTGAATCTGGCTTTGCCGCCAGGCTGGTATGGTCTGGAGGGAGCCAATGGCAGCGGAAAAACAGCATTGCTCAAAGCGATAGCTGGCCTCGGCCTCTAACTGGCGGGCAATGGAGGCTTTTCTACCCTTATTATTTGCAAAATAATGTGTAGGGCGGTTTTTAAATGAGGATACGTATGAGGGGCAGATTAATAATCCGCTGACACTGAATTTGTATACGTATGTGGAGAACAATCCGTTAACTCATGTCGATCTAACAGGACACTATACTGAGAACCAAGTGGATTTGATGCTTACAACAGCTCGAATTGCTGGGAGTAAATCACAACTCTATTGGGATATTCGTAGCGATCTTGGTTCATCAAAACCTATTCAATATTTAGATGAAAAGGGCAGAAAGCAATGGCCGAATCTCTTTAATATGGCTACATCAGCTGAAAGTAGCAAGGAACAGGTTACATCGGCAAAGAATCAATTAATGAGAGATTATGGAAGAGTCCAAGCTATGGACGATGCTATGCTTGGCGCTGCTTTAAGTCTATTTGCCGGTGGAAGTAAAGATAAAGTTCTAAAAACTCAAGTAAGCGGTAAAGCCTTAAGAGTAATAAATAAAGAAACAGATATGTTAGCGGAATATTTGGGTTTTACAAAGACGAAATTAAAAATTAAGGATAAACCAGTGTATAAAAATGGTAAACTCTATATTGTCCAAGATCTTGATTTGCATATCGGAGGTATATAAAAAATGGCTACAAAACCAGAATATTTAGCTAGTAAAGATACTCGTTCAGGCACTTATGCTGCTTTATTAAATAGGATTGGAGATTATATGTATAAATTCTTTTGGAGGATTACTAAATATAACCCAACTAATCGTATAAAAGGAGTGTATAAAAATGAAGAATGGACTTCAATAAGTGAAGTGGGAAAAGTGTTTTCAGCTGAGAAATTCCTGTTAGAACATTATTTGGAAACTGAATCATTATATATAACGGCTATAAATTTAATAATGAATGAGAATAACTTAAACACAATTCAAGTAGTAGATCTAGAAAAATATTATTTTGACGTGGAGAAAGCTGAATTCCGTGACATCTACACTGACGAGATGAAAAGTGTTTATAACAGTGTGAAAAACGGCGACTATATCTCTATGTATGAATTGAAATTACTTTCTCAATTAATTTTAAGAGAAAAGATTTGGTGTAAATTTCAAAGTAGGGAGATGTTTGTTCACTTTGGTTTTGATTATTACATGTATATTGGGAGTGTGAAGGAATGTAAAGATTCTTTAATAAAGATCAGTAGTTCAGGTTTATTTGTTGAGAGTTTTGAATCACCTTATTTGGAAGAATAGTAGTGCTTTAGCCACATACGAGTGTAATAACTCTATGTGGCTTATTTTTTGTAATTTAGCATTTGACATTCTGAGTATGGCGGTTGTTGAGATTATAGTTATGATGCTCTAAATCGTCTAACCTCCGTCTACGATGCATTAAATCACACACGCTTTACGTACGATGGGAATGGTCAACTTGCGAAAGTCACAGTGCAAGATAAAGGTGGAACGGAGTTTTGGAAATACAGTTAATAAAATTATTAGAGAGACAGCAAAAGCGCAGCGTGCAGCTGAAAGATCAAGGAATGTAGCAATTCGTGAGCAATAAAGGAATTTAAGGCTGCAACGTCAATATGAATGTGAGAATGAGAGCATGCCATTAAACAGTCGATACGTGAATAAAAGGCATATGAAAAAGAAGAAAAAGCGCTATACATAGAAGGACGTAAAGAAGAAACTAAAGATAATAATGAAGAAGTTCATTACCGATTAAATGAATTTAAATCCATTATTAGTGAAACGCTCAGCCTTGATGACAAAATTTCTTTCGAATCACTGTACAAGAAGGATGATTATCCCGAGTTTGTTGAACCTTACGTTAAGCCACTTCCGGCTAATCCCTTACCAGTGAGAGAAGGCTTCTTTGCAGGAGTTGCTATGGAAGCCTCTTATGTGGAAAAGGTACTTGGCCTCGGGAAAAGAAGCGCTTCTAAGATCTATTGAAGCAGCGAAGAATGCATACCACTATGCCCTTAATAATCATGAGTCTATTCAAAATAAAATAAATGATTTAATTACGGGAAATACCTTATTTCCGCAAAATATCCATATAAAAACAAATGCTAATAAAGTCCATACTATTTAACAGAAATACTTATGAAAATATCAGTTCCAGTCCAAGTTCAAAAATAGTTTTAAATTTGATTGAAAAAATAAATTTTTTACCAAAAAGGGAGGGAATCAATTATGGGGAATTTACCTCTAAGTAAAATGGATTATGAGAGTATTAAAAAATTAAAGCAATTAAATAAAAATGATCTTTTAGATCTGATTGAAGGGTTATCGATATATTTAAAGGATAGGAATTTTCCTATATTTGAAGATGTTGTGGATTTATTACTTAATTTTAATAAGGAACTTATTCCACTCATCAATAGAATATTCGAAGGGGAGGAAAGTGATTGGAAATTAAATGTTTTAGAATATTTATTGCCTCAGTTTCCTATTGGAGTTCTTATTGAACTAGAAGTCAGTTTAATCAAGCTTGTTGAAACCCCAACTACATTAGATAGGGAATTAGAAGTTGATATGGCTGCTAAGGAAGTGTTAAAAAAACTCAGGCTTAAGGATGGAGCCGACCCTATCAATATGATTTTAGGTAGGAGGATAAAGATGGAGATCAAAAGATTAATCCCGAAAGATAAAATGGATATCGAGTCAGTAAATAAATTAAAAGCATTGGATATAAATTTAATTAAACCGATTATTCCTGATTTATTAGAGTGGACCGCAGATGCAAATTGGCCTACTTCAAAAGAAATTGGGAAGTTGCTGCTTCCGTTAGGCAGGGAATTAATTCCTCATCTCAGGAAAATTCTCGCTTCTGATGACGACTGTTGGAAATATTCAATACTTGTAAAGTTGGTTATAAATCTACCGAAAACTGTATTATCGGAGATGGAAGCTGACCTTAAAAGATTAGCCTTTAACCCAACTGAACGTGAAAAACAAGAATTAGTCGACGAAGAAGCAGCCGATATTTTATCACTTCTATATCAAATATGAAGAGTACTGAGGAGTGTTTTCCTATATTTCAATATGCAAGGGCACGTTTATTGTTTTATCAATAAATGATACTCTTGTATTTTGAAAATATTCTAGATAATATTGTCTTTGGCCAATTTGGATTGGATACAGGTGGAGAAGAGAGGGCGCAGCGGGAGATTGCTAAGGAGTTGGGGATCTCGCGGAGTTATGTTTCGAGGATAGAAAAAAGGGCGCTGATGAAGTTGTATCATGAGTTTTATAAGGCTAAGCGGTAGGGTCTTAGATAATAACTAAATAATCACTATTGAGTGTTTTAGAAGCGACTTGCCAATAAGGGAGTTGCTTTTTTGTTAAGAAAAGTAAAGAGCAGTGAAAGTGATGATATTTCAATGTAGAGACGGACTAATGGGTTTAATAATCAAAGTTTAACAGTCGAACCGAAGGAGATATTAAAGCTCAAAAAGAATGGGGATTAGGCAACTTGTTGATGAGATCTCTAAGAGGATTGTTTAACATAAAAATGGACAGCATGTACTTGCTTTATCAATAATGTGGAATTAACTAGATATATATGTAAAAATAATTAATTTCTTTTATAATGTTCATTTGAGGTAAGAGGTTCGCTTGAGAAGAAATTCAGAAGACCGGTAAGAACAAAGACCAAAAGTATTAATAAAGAATTTATTAGTATTGGAGTTCCCGGAAAAACAACACAAGTCCGGAGAATGAATCCGGATTGTGTCGATTATAAAGGGCTGGATGAATGGAAGCCGCTATAGCTGGTGGAAGACTCACGTATAATCAGCTGAGGCGGAATAATAATTCTGGTAGGTTCTGACTGATCGCCGTTGATTCGTTTGAGCAGCAGCTTGGCAGCCTCGCTTCCCCATTTATCCTGGAATACGGAAACGCTGCTTAGACCAGGCTTGGCAGTCTCCGTTTCCTGTACATTGTCAAAGCCAACGATGGCCATATGTTTCCCAGGCGTACGTCCTTGCAACTGCAGGCCGATCATGGCGCCCAGGGCAATGACATCATTGTTGCAAAAGCAGGCGGTTGGCGGATTGCTTAACTGCATCGCCTCTTGCACAGCGCGGGTGCCGCCGTCACGGTTGATCGGGCTTGTAATGATTAGAGCGGGATCGATCTCCAATCCAAATTGCTGCAGGGCTTGGCAGTAACCGGCAAAACGCTCCTTGTAGGATGTGTTTCCCTGAGGGCTGCCGCCCAGATAAGCGATGCGCCGGTGCCCTTGCTCGATGAGATGGCGCACGGCCATTTCGGCTCCCAGCCGATAATCCGTCCCGACATAGTCGGTATTCACGGTATCAACCTCACGTCCAATCAGCAGCGTGGGGATGTTTAGATTTTGCAATTTGGTGAACAGGGCGGGCGATGTAGAGGCGACAGGAGTCATAATAATGCCGCACACACGGTGCTCAAGCATTGTTTCCAGCACACGCTCCTGCTTTTCGGTTGATTCAAAGCTCATGCCCAGCAGCACATTGAACCGCTGTTCGTATAGAACATGCTCAATATGCGTCAATATATGTGGATAAAACGGATTTTCGATATCAGTGACAATAACGCCTATCGTTGAGGAACGCTGTAATCGAAAGCTGGCGGCTACGCGATCATATACATAGCCGAGCTTTTCCATGGAGTCCAGCACCTTTTTGTGTGTACTAGGTTTAATGGATTTGCTGCCGCGAACGACAAGAGAGGCGGTTGCTCTCGAAACGCCGGCATCATCGGCAACATCTTGTAGTGTAACTCTTTTTTCTCTAGAAACCACAAACTTTTCCTCCTCTCAACTACCTTCCAGTATATCATAATTCATTTGACAGAAAGGTTTAAAAAATAGTGTTGACAGGCTACTGTAGAGCTGATAACATAAATCAAAGTAAACTGATAGGAATTGTTTTAGGTTAAAATTAGATCGATCTAATTTATTTAGAAAAAGCATTTTCTGGGTGCATGAAAGGAGTGGATAGGATGGTCGGACAACTGGAGGGCAAACCTACGGAGCTTGTCGGTTCAGGCATAGAAATTCGTGATTTATTTAAATCATTTGGAGGTAGGGAGGTTTTGTCTGGTATTAATGTCAACATTACGGACGGGGATATTTTCGGACTTGTTGGGGTGAGCGGTGCGGGCAAGTCAACGCTTTTGCGCTGTATCAACGGTCTGGAGACCTTTGACCGCGGCAGCTTGCATGTCAACGGAGTTGAAATCCGCAGCATGCGGGGAGCAACACTACGCAAGTTTCGCAGCAATATCGGCATGATCTTTCAGCATTTCTCTCTGCTGGAGCGAAAAAATGTGTATGACAACATTATGTTTCCAATGAAATGCTTTGGCTACAATAAAGCGGTGGCTGATGCGCGCGTGAGAGAGCTGCTGCAGCTCGTGGAATTGACGGACAAGGAAAAGGCACTGCCGCGCGAGCTTTCCGGCGGACAGAAGCAGCGGGTTGCCATCGCCCGGGCGCTTGCTATGAACCCACGCATTCTGCTTTGTGATGAAGCGACAAGCGCACTTGATCCCAACATCACCAAATCCATTCTGGGTCTGCTCAAAAAAATTAACAAAGAGCTTGGCATCACCATTGTCATTGTGACGCATCAAATGGAAGTGGTAAAAGAAACTTGCAACAACATCGCGGTGCTCAGCAAGGGTCAGTTGCAGGCTGCCGGAGCGGTGCAAGATATCTTCCTGGAAAACTCCGGTCATCTGAATGATTTCCTGGGCGCACATGAAGTGAAAACTGGCGAGGATAACATTCTGTTTGAGCTTATTCAGCGACCAGGTCAGGAAGACATGCTTTCCCGCTTCGCCTTGTCAACAGGGGTGCCGTTTGAAGTTGTATGGGGCGGACTGGACCGTTATGTGGACAGTATCGCGGGGGCGTTCACCTTATCGGTCAGCAGGCAAGATTTTGACAAGGTCAGGGCCTATCTGGAGCAGAGCGGCATGGAATGGAGGAATTTGTAATGTATCAGTACGATTACCAGACTCTGCTCGATAAAATCATTTTTCCGGGGCTGCGCGATACGCTGATTATGTTGGGCGGCACCGTTGTGACCTGTACCCTGTTCGGTTTCATCTTGGCACTCATTCTCATTACTACAGATGCCAAAGGACTCAGGCCCAACCGAGCAGTCTACGAGACCTTCAGCGCCATCATTAATGTGCTGCGTTCTGTACCCTTTATTATTCTCATTATTACAATAATTCCGTTAACTCGCTTTGTTGTGGGGACGACCATTGGTACAACAGCTGCCATTTTCTCCATTACCATTGTAGGTTCTCCGTTACTGGCGAGATTGCTGGAGGGCTGCTTTAAGGAGGTGAATCCGAGTCTGATCGAGGCTGCTAGGTCATTTGGCGCATCCGATTGGCAAATAACATTTAACGTTATTGTCAGTGAGGCGATTCCATCCATCATTTCAAACTTAACGATTGGTTTTATTTCGTTGCTGGGCTTTACAGCTATGGCAGGGACCGTTGGAGCCGGCGGGCTGGGGGCAGTTGCGCTTTCCTATGGCTACCAGAATTTCAATGACACGATTATGTACACAACCGTTGTTATTTTAATTGTTATTGTTCAATTTATACAACTGGGCGGGAATATGTTGTACCGCAAGTTGAAATAAAACATCAGAAATGAGGGGTTTTACATGAAAAAACAGGCAACTGCCAAGCTGATTCTGATCATGACCACTGTCATTGTGCTGCTGGTCGGATGCTCTCAGTCATCCAGCTCATCCTCCGACGCACAATCGGATGCAAAGTCCCAAAAAATTGTGATTGGCGTGATTGCCAGGGAGCAGCCGGATATTGATTATGTGGCCGAAAAGCTGAAGCCGGAAGGCTATCAAATTGAGACGCAAGTCTTCAATGACAATATTGCCTTGAACAATGCGACTGCAGACGGCAGTATCGATGCCAATTATTTTCAGAATGAAAAATATATGAACAGCTTCAATGAAAGCAACGGTACAGAGTTGGTCGCTTATGGCCCGAATATTTATACAACACCGGTGCTGTTCGTATCCAAGAAATACAAAACTGTGGATGAGCTGCCGCAAGGAGCGAAGATCGGCATTGCCAACGATTCCGCCAACAGGGCGCGAGAACTGCAACTATTGGCGGACAATGGGCTAATCCAATTGCGCGAGGGTATTGACCTGCCAACAGTACTCGATGTTGTCGAGAACAGCAAGAAGCTCGAATTCGTTGAAATTGATCCGCGCAGCCGCGTAGGGGCTTTTGCTGATCTGGACGCCATGACTGCGCCGGCTATTACGGTAGCTCAAATGAATGATCCCCAGGTGACGATTGATACGGCGCTGCTACAGGAAACACCTGAGGTGTACAAACAATATGGCGGTATTTTGCTGGCTATTAAGAAAGGAACTGAAGAGAAGAATAAGGAATGGCTGGATGCTATCGTATCGGTGATGACTTCGAAAGAATATTCGCAATGGCTGCTGGATACGTACAAGGGAGTCAAGAAACCGTATAACGAATAATGCATCCTGAGTAATGGGAATGCGGAAATAAGCAAAGCGTTTGTCTGAAAAAACTAACTATAATGATAAAGGAGTGCTGAACCATGGCAACTGTATTGGCATACGCAACGACATCTCTGAAGGAAGAACAAAAGACAAAATTGGTAAGTGAGTTGGGCACGGCAGTAACAACGGGTCTTCGCCTGCCTCCGGAGCTAAGAACTATCTCCTGGATCGAACTTCCACAGGCATCGACAACACCTAAGGACTTTTATGAAATTACATTTTTTGTATACACCGCACCAGGAAAACCAGTTGAGGCGAAGCGGGACTTGGTTCGTAATCTGCAGGAGACTACGGATCGGGTGCTTTCCGGCTTGCAGGTAAAAACGATTGTCATCATTAAAGAACACGCCGATGAAAATGTGGGTGTGGGTGGGCAGCTCCGGTTGGATATTGTTGCTGCACAGGCGAATCAATAAAGTGGGAGGATACAGTCACGATGAGATATAAGGAGATTGGACAGAGCGGCATACAAGCCTCTGTCGTTACTTTCGGCGCTTTCGGTATTGGTGGAGGATTCCAGTTCCCAGATACCAATGATACGCAATCGATTCGCGCCATTCATGCCGCGCTGGATCTGGGCATCAATATAATTGATACTGCCCCGGTTTACGGCTTTGGGCACAGTGAGGAAATCGTTGGGCAAGCGATCAAAGGCCGGCGGGATAAGGTCATTGTTTCGACAAAATGCGGCTTGTGGTGGGGTGACGAGGAAGGCAGTTATCGTTTTACCTGGGACGGGCATCGCGTGAAGCGGAATTTGAGCCCGCGAACGATTCGCATGGAGGTGGAGCAAAGCCTGAAGCGGTTAGGGACGGATTATATCGATATTTACTATACACATAATCCGGCGATGGAGCCTTTTCTAACACCAATTGAAGAAACGATCGAGGTGCTGATGCAACTGAAGCAGGAAGGCAAGATTCGCGCCATAGGCGCGTCCAATTGCGAGCCGCATCACGTGCAGAGCTACATCGATTATGGTGAAATCTCAATCGTGCAAAAAAAATTCAATATGCTGTCCAGAGAACCCGAGCAGGCGATCCTGCCTCTGTGCAACGAGCACCAGATTAGCTTCCATGCGTATTCGCCGCTGGCGCAAGGGTTACTGACAGGACATATTCGGCCTGATCATGTGCTGGAGCCGAACGATCCCCGCCAGAACGATGCCTGGTGGCATGGACGCAACCTGAAGCTGGCCACTGAGTTTGCCGGCGGTCTGGTTGAGATCGGAAGTGAATATGGGGTTAGCGCCAGTTCTATTGCCGTAGCCTATTTGTTGAACAAGCATGCCAATGTCAATGTGATTTGCGGCATTCGCAAGGAAAAGCACCTTCATGAGAATATTGCCGGTGCCGAGGTAGTACTGCCGCCAAATGTCATAGCTGAGCTGGATTTCCGTCTACAAAAGCTGGAACTTGCAGCCGAGCTGTAAACCTGAAAGGGGTGAGCGATTATGACCAGTATGGAGCTGGACAAGCAGGTTGAACAGTTTCTAGCCGATCATCAAGCGGCGATTCTCGAAGATATCAAACGTCTGATTCGTGTGCCGAGCGTGGGCACCACCTTTCATCCGGATAGCCCGGAGCCTTTTGGTGCCGAATGCGCTGCTGTATTGCGTGAGGCGGAGCAGTTGGCCGCGCGGGAAGACTTGTCGGTAACGGCTTTTGCTGGCTATGGCATTAAGGTGCAGCTGGGAGACAGTGAGGAAGGCATCGGCTTGTTCGCCCATCTGGACGTGGTGCCCGCAGGGCGGGGCTGGAGCTTTCCGCCCTTCTCCCCGTTCGAGAAAGATGGGTTTCTATTTGGCCGAGGTGCGATGGATAATAAATCGGCTGCTGTGCTTGCGCTTTATGTACTGAAGTTTTTCAAAGAGACCAACGTGCGGCTGGATCATAATGCTTATGTATTTCTGGGCGTCAACGAAGAGAGCGGCATGCGGGATATCCGCTATTTCCTGTCCCAGCATCAGTCGCCGTCCTTCGGGATTGTTGCTGACGCTTATTATCCGGTATGCTATGCGGAAAAAGGGATTGTGCGAGCCGATGTGACTGGAAGCGCGTCCGACGAAAGGTTGCTGTCCTTTCAAGCTGGCGAGGATTACAATATGGTGCCCGCCGTTGCGGAGGCCCGGTTGCGCGGATTAACCTCATACGAAGTGCAAAAGCTGCGGTCGGAGGGGTTTGAAGTCGCGGAGCTAGAGGGGATAGCGGTTGTTCGCGCGCAGGGTAAGGCCGGGCATGCGGCGTTTCCTGCTGGGACGCAAAACGCGGCAAGAAAGCTGGCCGGGGCGGTCCTTGCGCATGAGCTGGTTGAGGATGCTGCGGCGCGTGCTGTGCTCACTTTTTTGTCACAAGCGCTGGGTGACCCTTACGGGGAGGGGCTTGGTATCACCCACAGGGATGAAACGGGTCCTACCACCAGCAATGCCGGCATCGTAGCGTGGGATGAGGGAACCGTTCGGATCGGAATCGATGTCCGTTACGGTCTGTCGCAATCCGCGGATGCGCTGCGGGAGCAGTTGGCAGCCTACTCGCGGCAGCATGGACTGTCACTGACTGAGTGGACGGACAGTCCGCCACACTACATGGACAAGGATGACCTGATCATAGCGGCCTTATGCAGGCTTGCCAACAGTGAGCTGGGCTTGTCGCAAGCGCCCTATGCAATGGGTGGGGCAACGTATGCCAGATGGCTGCCGCGCACAGTAGCCTTCGGCCCGCTTCGCACCGATGTACAGACTCCTTTTCCCGAAGGAAAAGGGAGCAGCCATCAGCCGGACGAGGCCATGCGCATCAGCCAGATCTGGGACGCATTCAAGATTTATATTAAGGCAATTGTGGAAATTGACCAGCTGCTGAGTGACCAAGAAGAGACTGGGTGAGGTGAGCAGCGCGGCGGGTTTCAGATAAGAAAATAAATATACACTTTTTATGCCCACGCAACTTGGCTGCCAAGGTTTTTAGCAGACATTAGAAGCTGGGCCTATTTTCATTTTCTGTGATAATAAAAAGACTTGGCTTCGAACTGGACAACTCTTTCTGTTGGGGTGTGGATTTCCATTGGCACAATCGGCCTGATTAAATCTATTGAGTGCTATCGTCCAATCAAAGGAACAAGGTTAGCCACATTTGCTGCTCGTTGTATTGAAAACGAAATCCTGATGCACCTGCGTTCGCTCAAGAAAACACGTAAAGACGTATCCCTACATGATCCAATTGGGACGGACAAAGAAGGTAATGAAATTACACTTATAGATATCCTTGGCTCCGAGGCTGATGATGTCATTAGAGAAGTAGATCTGAAGATCGAAAAAGCAGTGTTCCCTTCAAAATAATGCTCAGTGCTAACCGATCTGCTTATCCAAATCATTGAATACTATCAATAAAGATAACCGTCAAACAATAGAATATATGATATAATGACGTGGTTGTTGCAAGGTGCAATTTTAATATGAAAAATAGGATGGGCAATATGAAGGGTTATCTTTATAACGTTGATAAAAAACGATTGATTATTATGGTTATCGGCAATGTATTTCTGGGCATGGGAATCAGTATTTTTAAGCTGTCCGGCATGGGGAATGATCCCTTTAGCGGCATGGTAATGGCACTTGCAGAGTGCGTCGGTATAACATATGCAAATTTTCTGATCTTGCTGAACCTGGTATTGTTTGTAATCGAATTCATAACCGGACGAAGGTTTATTGGAGCCGGGACTTTTGTAAACGCAATCTTTTTGGGATATATCGCTACGTTCTTTCATAGTACTTGGCTATCTCTGTTGGGCGAACCTCAGCTGTTATGGCAGAGGGTGGTCGTCGTAGCGATTGGCGTGGTGGTATGCAGTTTTGGGGTATCCTTGTATCAGACATCGGCTGTGGGAGTAGCTCCTTACGACAGCCTGTCCCTGATTATGAGGGATAACTTCCCGAAAATATCTTATTTTTGGCACCGGATGTTTACGGATGCGCTTTGTGCTTTGATTTGCTTCCTGGCAGGAGGCGTTATAGGCTTAGGAACTCTAGTGTCCGCACTTGGTCTGGGACCCATTATTCATTTTTTTGATGTGAATTTTACGGAGAAGCTGCTGGCAAAAAAGCGTCCAAATTAAGAAAGGCGGGGCAGATCAATCTGCCCCGCCTTTACTGTAATTTGAAGGTTCATTTCTAATGAGTAAATGCACTCTTAATGTTATTTTTTTTATGAACATCTTCCGTGCCGCTATCCAAGGCGGTCTTGTAGTAGAAGCATTTATGTTCTATGACTTCCATCGTTTTTCTTAATTCTTCCATCTGTGCTTCTACGGAAGCTTTTCGCTCCAGGAACATGTCATATCTCTGCTGCAAGGTGGAGTCCCCCTCAGAGCACCACTCAATGAAATGTTTTATTTCCTTAATCGGCATCCCGGATGACTTCAGGCATTCAATTACTTTTAAAGCGTCCATATCCGTTTCTTTGAAAACGCGTTTCCCGCTGGGGGTTCTTTCTATAAAAGGCAAAAGCCCCTCCTTGTCATAGTAACGCAGGGTATGTGATGTCATATTAAAGTATTCTGCAACTTCACTTATGGAGTATGTCTTCATCATCTATCTCCAGTCTTAATTATATTTTGTGCTTGACTTAGAGTTAACTTTAAGTAATAACATAGGTTTTGTAAAGTCGGCATTACAGTTTTTTATATTAACTAGAAGAGAGGTTTCACTATGATAAAAGTTAATGCACGCGCTACATTCAGTCAGGAAGGCCCGTTCAAGCTAACTACAATCGAACGCCGGAATCTGCAGCCGCACGATGTTCTTATAGAGATTAAATACGCGGGCATTTGCCACTCGGATATTCATACAGCCCGCGGGGAGTGGGGACCGGTTAAGTATCCACTTGTTCCAGGGCATGAGATCGCCGGTATTGTCAGCCAGGTCGGTTCCGAAGTTACAAAGTACACAGTTGGCGATCGTGTAGGGGTAGGTTGTATGGTTGACTCCTGTGGAGAGTGCAGTAATTGCCAGAAAGGTGAGGAGCAGTATTGCCTGAGTGGAAATACGGGCACCTATGGAGCTATCGACCGGCATGGTCACTATACACAGGGCGGATATTCCACGCACATCGTTGTAACAGAAGACTTCGTGGTCCGGATTCCTGACGCTATTCCGCTTGACGCGGCTGCACCGCTTTTGTGTGCAGGAATCACCACCTATTCACCGCTGCGCCATTGGGGAGCCGCTCCCGGCAAAAAAGTAGCTGTAGTGGGTCTTGGCGGGCTTGGACACATGGCTGTGAAGATTGCTCATGCTATGGGAGCTGAGGTTACTGTGTTATCACAGTCACTGAAGAAGAAGGAAGACGGATTGCAATTAGGAGCGGATCATTATTATGCCACAAGCGATCCGGAGACATTTAAGCAGCTTGCCGGTTCATTCGATCTAATCGTGAATACAGTAAGCGCACAGATTGATATCGATGCCTATCTTTCACTTCTGGCGCTGGATGGTACATTAGTCAATGTCGGTGCGCCTGCTGATCCATTGGCAGTTAACGTATTCTCGCTGATCGGCCACCGCCGTTCGTTTGCCGGATCGATGATTGGCGGAATCCGTGAAACGCAGGAAATGCTTAATTTCTGCGCTAAACATAATATTGCATCTGAAATCGAGGTCATTTCTGCTGACCGGATAGATGAAGCCTGGGAGCGTGTGCTTGCTTCAGATGTCCGTTACCGGTTTGTCATCGACATCAGCACGATGGGGAATGAATAAGAGACGCCTTCTTTCTTGACATCGGTTCGTGTCCACAACCTCAAGAAATTCGATAACATAGCGGGAAATCGCAAGGAGCTGGAAAACTCACGCAGTTGTGTTTCGAGAATAGAAAAACGGCGTTGCTTCATACAGCAGCGTAGTGTATAAATGCTAAATAGGCAGAGCAGTGCTTCTACCATTGGGGTAGGAGGGCGGCTCTGCTTATTGTCGTTACTGCAAGTGAATATTTTGGATCAGCTGATTCTGCTGTTTTATGAAAAAGATGATTCTTTAAAGGTTGGAATTTTTAAAAATCAGGTTGAAAAATGCTATTTTCCCTAATAGAAAATCATGACACAATAACAATAAAGCGCTTACTTCATTAAAACATCCCAAGTTCATGAAGACTCTATACCACTTTTTGAAAATATTTACGATATTAAAAGTCGTATCGGCTGGCCGAAATTTCGGATTCCAAGCAAAGGTTGGAATTATTAAAAAAAGTTGGTACTAAACGTTTAACTCAATAACTTAGGGGGTCAAACGGTTGGACATATCTATGTGATTATGAAGGGGGAGAGGGAAATGAAGGTAGGTAAAGCATTCGGGGTAGGTATTCTTTCAACTGCACTAGCATTAAGTGTCATTGGCTGCGCGAAAGATGAGACAAACACAGCAACCAAGGCAACTGATGGACCCAAAGCATCTGAGAACGCCACCTCCAAGCCTGAGGAGAAGGTCAAAATTATCTATTCGATGTGGGGAAGTGCGGAAGAGGGAAATGTAACCCAGGGAGTGGCGGATAAGTTTAATGCTTCTCAAGACAGAATTGAAGTAGAAGTACAAGCAATTCCTTGGGAAAACTACATGACCAAGCTGAATACAATGGCTACGGCAGAGCAATTACCTGATACAGGGATGCTCAGAGAAGATGGGGTCGTTCAGTGGTCTACCCAAGGCATGCTGAATGATGTAAATACAATGTACGAAGGAAGCGACAGCAAACCACTGGATAGCCTAGCCTACAAATATCAAGGGAAAACCGTAGCCTACGCGGCTGCCAATGAAATCTTACTCCTCTATTACAACAAAGATATGTTCGACAAAGCCAATGTACCCTATCCCCCAGCCGCTCTGGATAAAGCGTGGACATGGGAGGAATTTGTAACAACAGCAAAGAAGCTGACCCTTGATAAAAATGGTAAACATCCTGATGAGAGTGGCTTTAATGAGCAGAGTATCGTTCAGTTTGGCGCATCCGTTGAAAACCTGCCATGGCAGCTTGAGACCTGGGCGCTTGGTAATGGTGGGGGGTTCTATTCGGGTGATGGGACTGAGGTGAGAATTGGAGAAGACGCCAGTATAGAGGGAATTCAGAAGGTTGCAGATCTTTACTTGAAGGATCATGTTGCTCCGTTGTCTGTCGGACAGACTGATGATGGCATTCAACGAACCATTATCGCGGGAACTGTTGCCATGGCTACTAACGGTGCGTGGAACGTGGGAACTAGTCTCAATACGGCTAAGAATGAAGGCCTGAACTATGGCGTTGCAGTATTGCCTTACATGAAGGATAAGGTTACCCTCAACACGGGTGGCGCCAATGTCGTGTTCTCCCAGACTAAGCATCCAAAAGAAGCGATGGAATGGCTGAAATGGTACAACTCAGAAGAAAATAACTGGGGCCTCATTAGCTCGGGAATCTGGATGCCGACACTGGAGAAGTGGTACACGGATGAGACCCTTACCCGTAAATGGGTCGAAAATCCTAACTTCCCTGTTTATGACGAATATAAATCTGCAGTAGTCGATTATGCGCAATCACCTGCTGTGAAGCCCGCAGCGTGGTTCTATACGAATCATACGACGGAGTTTAACACCTTACTCGGGTCGGTTCTAGGGGATGTATGGACGGGAAAGACGACCGCTAAGGATGCTATTTCTAAAAATCTGGATGCGTTGAAAGCAGCCCATTTAGGCAATTAGTAAAATCCGCAAAGAATGGCCGTTGCCAAGCTCACACCCGCGGCGGCCATATTATGATCTTCAGGTGGGGAGATAGAGATGGAAATGATTAATAAATCTCCGAAACGTCGTTCACGTATCCATGCAGGTGAGGCACGAGCCGCGTATATATTATTGATCCCTGCCTTCATTGGCCTGATCTTTCTAACGTATCTACCTCTTATTGGGGTGCTCGGGATCAGCTTAACGAATTGGACGGGACTTTCAGACCCCAAATTTGTTGGCTTCGAGAATTATATTAATCTATTTACCACTGATCCTTATATTAAAGATTCTATTATAGCTACGGTCTACTTTGCCGTCTTATCGGTAGTTGGGGGTATGATTTATTCACTTTTTATTGCGATGCTACTGAATCGTAAAATTCCGGCAAGAGGGTTTTTCCGAGCTGTTTTCTATGTACCGTACGTTTTGCCGGCAGCCGCAATATATGTAGGATGGTCTTGGTTATACGAAGCTAATTTTGGATTTTTTAACTTTATTCTCTCTGAGATTGGTTTGAACAAAGTTTCTTTTATCGCGGATTCCAGCTATGTCATTCCATCTCTATCCTTGATCTCGGTTTGGCTGTCAGGTAACTTAATTGTTATTTTCTTAGCTGGGCTGCAAAATGTTCCGGTCGTCTACCATGA
Organism: Paenibacillus sp. FSL H7-0735; assembly: GCF_038008505.1. NCBI lineage: Bacteria > Bacillati > Bacillota > Bacilli > Caryophanales > Paenibacillaceae > Paenibacillus > Paenibacillus sp. FSL H7-0735. Next base: position 1,843,401 of record NZ_JBBOZH010000001.1, read on the forward strand.
AGCGGCTGAAATGGATGGTGCGAATGGATGGAAACGATTCTTGCATATCACTTTACCGTGCATGTCGCCCATTATCTTTTATAATTTGCTAATGAGCTTGATTGCCAATCTCCAAATTGTTACGCCGGCTCTTTCATTAACGAATGGCGGTCCGGGTAATTCTTCACGATTTTTAACTTATCTGATGTATGATCAAGCTTTTGTAAATTATAAATTGGGGTATGCTTGTGCGACAACGGCCGTTATTTTTGTTATTCTTGCAGGCTTTACTGGTGTATTATTCAAAACCTCCAATCTATGGATCTTTAATGAAGGAGGCGATGACAAATGAGTGTAGCCACATACGGAAGATTAAAGAGTAAAAAACGTAATAATCAATGGATGAACCTGATCTCGTTTGTCGTTGTCATTTTTTTTACTATACTCGTGCTCTTTCCAATCTGGTGGATATTTCGCACGTCGCTCATGTCGAATGCCGAGATATACAAATATCCGCCTTCACTGCTTCCAGGAAATTGGTTGTTTTCAAACTATTCAGAAACGCTAGAGATTTTTAAGTTTTGGAAATATTTATGGAACACCATGATTATTATTGTACCCGCTTGTTTGGCAGGAACCTTTACAGCGACCTTATGCGGTTATGCCTTTGCAAGACTGCGTTTTCGGGGCAAAAAATTGATTTGGGCGCTTTGTGTCGGTTCGATGCTTCTACCTGCCATGGTTACACTCATTCCGCTATATATTGGGTGGACGAGAGGCTTAGGAATTCATGACAGCTATCTGCCGTTGATTTTGCCTTATTTCTGTGGTGGTGGCGCTTTTAATATCTTTTTGATTAGGCAGTTTATCATGTCTATTCCGAGAGAGCTTGATCAAGCAGCAACGATCGATGGTGCTGGATATTACCGCATTTTGTTCAGCATTATTATGCCGGCCATTAAATCTGCTATGATCGTCGTCGCATTATTTATCTTTATCGGTTTATGGAATGATCTACTTCAACAGATGATTTACATAAACTCAAGCGATAAGTATACGATAGCCTTGGGACTAACCGCTTTTAGAGGTCAACTAAAGCAGGACTGGTCGCTGACGATGGCGGCTACGTGTATGTCCTTTGCACCGGGCGTCGTTTTTTATCTGATTGGTCAAAAATATTTCGTAGAAGGAATCACGTTGACAGGACTGAAAAATTAGCTCCAATGGCTAAAGATAGCGCACTGTAATCTGCTCTGAAGTGTTAATGGGGCACCTTTCTGCTAAGGCTTAAGTACAGAGCCTGGCGATATAGGGTGCCCTTTATTTGTGCTGTGAAAATATAATTTTAAAGATAAAATCCTTTATGAGATAGAAACAATCCCTTTTGCGGTAGTTGCTAGCCATCCTGTCTTATAGACTTGTTAATGTAAGGAGTCCCGTAAATCTTTGAACGAGGACTTCGCATATTCAGTCAAAAGAAGGAGAGAAAATCCACATTATGAACACTGTAACACAAATAAACAACAGCAAAGACAAGCAGACGCATTTTATTCTCAACGGTAATCTATGGAATATTATGGTCCAGTTATCATGGCCCGCTATCATCGCAATGGTTCTCTATGGCTTAAATGCGGTTATTGCCGCTGTATTTGTGGGAAGGTTTGTCGGAGAGGAAGCACTGGCTGGGGTTTCGGTAGCTTATCCTTTAACCCAGATCAGCTTGGGACTGGGCTCCTTGATCGGGGTGGGTGCCGGTTCTGCTTTAAGTTTAGCCCTCGGCAGGCAGGACAAAGAAATGCAGAAACGTTTGATGGGGAATGTTAATTATCTGTCCATCCTTGTAACGCTTGTCTATATGGTGTTAGGTTTACTTTTCTCCACACAGCTGGTGCGAATTATGGGAGGAGAAGGGGAAACTCTGGCTCTTGGAGACAGCTATTTTAGAATTACGGTGATCGGTTCATTTTTCTGGATTTATGGACTGGCTGCCAACATGATTGTGCGTGCCGAAGGGAAAATGAAATCGGCAGCCGTGGTAATGGGCATTGGACTGGCAGTTGATGTATTGTCCAATTATATTCTGGTAGCCTGGCTGGATTTTGGAGTAGAGGGTGCTGCCTGGGCTACAAATATCGGGATGCTGGTCTACACCTTGCTGGGATGGATTTATTTTGGCAAAGGATTTGCCTCATTCCGAACGAATGTCTTCGCAATTTATCGGGATGCTGCCACAATCAAATCCATAGTTGGACTGGGAATGTCCTCTTTCATTATGAACTTTATGAATCTGGTACAGGCTGTTGTAGTATTTAATGCACTGTCGAGATACGGGACTACAGCAGATATTGCATTTTATGGTGTGGTTTTCCGTGTATTCACCTTCCTGTTGACGCCGATATTCGGATTAATGCGCGCCTTGCAGCCAGTCATCGGCATTAATTTTGGAGCAGAACAGTATGAGCGCGCCATCAAAGCCTATAAAATATTCACACTCGTCTCCATGCTGCTGACTTTGCCTTTCTGGATAATTTCCATGATCTCGCCGGCTTCCATTCTGGGACTAATGCTGCCGGATCAAATCTTTAAAACCAGCGAAATGTTATATTTCCGGTTGAACATGGCGGTTCTGCCGTTATTGTCGCTCATTTTTATGGCCATGACCTTTTTCCCTGCGATTAATAAAGGGAAGCCGGCGGCCGTTATCGGCATCACCAGACAACTTGTTTTTTATGTGCCAGTGATGCTTGTTTTGCCAAGATGGTTAGGCGTCTCCGGAGTATATTGGGGTTCGCTTGTGATTGATACTGTGGTTGTAGTGTGGACGGTAATCCTGGTAACTAAGGAATTCACCCGGCTCAGAGCTAAGTCCAAGCTAGCCAGGACTTACAATATGTGAAGGTAAGATGCTGGAACTTCTGCTTTGCCTGGATGGACAATTTAATAGATATACCCCAAAAGAGCCTTGGAACTATAAGGCTCTTTTTTGTGCTACTGGTTGACATTATAAACAAAAAGAAAGTATGATATTTTAAATCGTAATAATTACGAATAAATATAATTTGGAAGTTGAATTGATTTGTGGATAATGAATGGTCACAAGCCGGCTCTATCGTTCCTCACGAGGACTTCGAACGGCAATTAGCGCAGGTTGAACTGGATTCAGAAAGGATCTTTTGGATTTCTTGAAAATAACCATTTTAAAGGAGCTTTAATAAATAATGAACAAAAGCAGCAACAATCAACGTCTACCCAGAGCAAAAGGGATTGATATGGGTACCTATTATACACCCAAAGAATGTGCCAAAAAGGTTAGACATCTCGTCCTACCCGATATGAATCGAAAGATTGTCGAAGAATTCATTACGATCTTAGGTATGAGGGGAAGCTTTGAAGAACATCAAGTTCCCATTCCCAATAAAGTGGTTATGTATGGTCCACCGGGCACAGGGAAAACACTTACGGCATTTTATATGGCGCAAATGCTGGAGCTTCCACTTATCCTGGTTAGACTTGATGCAATTATTCACAGCCATTTGGGTGAGACTGGAAGTAATATCCGGAAAATATTTGAGTATGCCAAAGCATCTCCTTGTGTTCTTTTCCTGGATGAGTTTGATGCCATTGCAAGAACACGGGAGAGTAATGACGAGGTTAAAGAAATGGCCCGTGCGGTGAATACACTGCTGCAATGTCTCGATGATTTTGGTGACAATAGCATTTTTGTAGCAGCAACGAACCTAGAAAATGAACTGGATAGAGCTATTTGGAGAAGGTTTGATACAAAAATGATTTATGCTAACCCGGATGAATCAAGTAGGCGTCAATATGTTGAACTGTTAATTAATGACTTTGAAAGTGAAGCTGGGTTGATGGAGGAGGCATGCGAACGTCTTTCCGGTTGCAGTTTTGCTGATATTGAACAAATTGTCCTGAAAGCGAAACGTAAGGCGATCATAGAGCATTGTCTGCTAAAACGAGAGCATATTGTTCTATCCTATGAAGAATACAATCCTTCCATAAACTAATTGTGGGCGATTATATATACAGGATATTGTAATTGGAACAATTCAACGAAAAAAAAGAACCCCAGCGACGGAATTATTAATCGCTTGGGTTCTTTTTAAATTCATCAACTGATATTAGGTGTAGAGTCTCTTATGATGAGTTTGGTATAAATATGAGAAACCTGATAGGGTTGCTTCGGATCATGAATTCGGGAAAGTAGCATTTCGGCTGCTTTGACACCCATCTGATTACTATAAATATGAACAGTAGTGAGATGGGGTTCAACAATGTTTGATTCAGGACCATTATCAAAACCACAAATGACGATGTCATTAGGAATGGAAAGCATGTTTTTGAGTGACTTCATAAAGGTAACCGCAATATAATCGTTAGCACACACGAAAGCAGAAGGAAGCTCATTGATTTGACTCAGCCTAGTATCTGCCCACTCCGGATTCGAAAAAAATAGTCGATCGTCATCGAGAATACATTGTGAGAGATCAAGCTGGATGCCAGATTCTATCAATGCGCGATTAAAGCCCACCCATCTTTCATTAAAGCTCCTACAGTGATTATAGTCCCCGATGAACCCCAGTGATGTGTAACCGCCATCAATTAACTTTTTTGTAAGTTGATATGTGCTATGTTCGTTTTCCATGAGAAGTACATCCGCTTGGAATTCAGGGTAGCAGATATCTGCAGAACAGTCGATGAAAATAGTTGGAATGCCAAGACTTGTAATCAGCTTACTATATTCCGAATTGAACAACTCAATACAAATAATTCCGTCTACATTGGCGACATCAAAATTATTTGGAAGAGACAGGGACGCCTGATCAATGTCTCTTATAATGTGCATGGATAAATTATATCCTTCTGCACTGATTCGTTTCTCCATGCCACTGATCAGTTTCGATCCAAAGTGGGAAGTGTTAGGTAAGTTTTCTGTTAATAAAGCGATATTTCCAGAGTTTCTTGGTTGAACACTCTCGGTGTCCATAAAAGCAAATTGTTTATATTTTAACTCTATCGCTTTCTTTATAACCTTGTTTCTAGTTTCATCAGGTATACCATTCGTTCCATTTAAGGCTTTGGAAGCTGTATTTCTGGAGATTCCTAAAGCATCCGCGATGTCTTGTATGGTTACTTTTTCCCTGGCCATCTATGTAATTCACCTCTATATTCTTGTTCTTAACCTTCGCCACAAATAGTGTACTATTTGGCATGATTCCAACTCTCTTTAATGTATATTAGTTTACTCAAAATAGCAATATGATATTTACAAATGCACAATTTAGTTTACATTTTATCGGCGTATAAGTGTGCGAAAAAGGTATTATTCTTTTCATATTCATGAGAATATGTTGACTTTAAAGTATATAATCCTATTTAAATTGGCTGTATTTGTAATTATGTAAAATTATATGCATCATTTATGAACATAATGCTTTGTCATATGCACATAAATATTTTTACAAAATGTATTGACGAACGATTAAGTGTTTGGTAAATTGTAAAAGCAGCAGGACATAAGCCAATTGAAAGCCCTTACTGCATCAAGATATAAACATTGATAAGAACGGAGGTAAAGGCATTGCAAAACCTAATAGAAGCTGAACACAGAACAATGGTGACCAAACATAAGAGCTCCTTACTAGACTATCTAAAGAAGTACTACTTTCTTTATATTTTGCTCGCACCAGCTGTGATCCTGACCCTGATTTTTAAATACGGTCCTATGTATGGTGCGATTATCGCCTTTAAAGATTTCAGCCCAATCAAAGGGATTATGGGAAGTGAATGGGTAGGCTTGTACAACTTCGAGAAATTCCTGTCATCCCCCAACTTCGAAGTTATCTTTATGAATACGCTTAAATTAAGTTTCTTCGGATTAATTCTGAGTTTTCCAATTCCTATCCTGCTTGCGTTGATGTTAAATCAAATTCGCCGTGCAGGCGTCAAAAAGAACATTCAGTTGTTCTTGTATGCACCTAACTTTATTTCTGTTGTCGTTGTGGTCGGGATGTTGTTTATCTTCTTGTCCCCAACGGGACCGATTAACCAGTTTTTTACCTGGCTTACAGGTGAACCAATCATGTTCATGTCTCGTCCGGAGTACTTCCGTTCGATCTACATTCTGTCCGATATTTGGACCGGAGCCGGTTGGGCATCCATTATTTATGTAGCAGCGCTTGCTAATGTCGATCCTGAGTTACATAATGCAGCCAATCTTGACGGCGCTAATCTTCTACAAAGAATCCGCCATATCGATTTGCCAACCATTCGTCCAATTATGGCTATTGTATTTATCCTTGCAGCTGGTGGGATTATGTCCATTGGCTTCGAAAAAGCCTATCTCATGCAAACGGCGATGAACTTGCCAACCTCAGAAATCATTCCGACTTACGTTTATAAAATTGGTTTGCAGTCGGGCGATTATGCCTATTCAGCCGCAGTAGGATTGTTTAACTCTATCATCAACATCGTCCTGCTCATCACCGTTAACTTCACCGTGAAGAAACTGAATGAGGGCGAAGGTCTTTACTAAGAAAGGAGCAACAAGCTATGCCCATTAAACATTCCGGATTAGATCGCTTTATCGTCGTGCTTAACGCGATCTTCCTGACACTGGCCGTACTTATCATTGTACTTCCTTTGATTTATGTAGTGATTGCATCTTTTATGGATCCATCAGTTCTGCTCAGTAAAGGATTATCATTCAACCTTTCGGATTGGTCATTAGAAGGGTATATAAAAATTCTTTCTAATCCGGCCATGATCCGAGGTTTTGGAAACTCTGTTTTATACTCTGTTTCATTTGCTATGCTTACCGTTCTCGTCTCTATCTGTGCAGGGTACGCACTGTCTGATGACAGGCTCAAAGGAAAAGGATTCTTCATGACCTTGTTTATTATCACCATGTTCTTTGGGGGTGGGCTTATACCAACCTATCTGCTCGTTAAGAATCTTGGTCTGCTTGATACAGTCTGGGCGGTGATTATTCCAGGGGCAGTTAATGTATGGAACATCATTCTCTCTAGAACTTTCTTTAAAGGAGTACCGAATGAAATGAAGGAAGCCGCTAATGTAGACGGAGCTTCGGAGATGCGGATCTTCTTCAGTGTCGTATTACCGCTCTCCAAACCGATTGTTTTCGTGCTCGCTCTTTATGCCTTTGTGGGCCAATGGAATTCCTATTTTGACGCGATGATCTATTTAGATAATCCGAATCTTCATCCACTGCAGCTCGTGTTGCGTTCCATCTTGATCCAGAATCAGGTAGATCCGGGCATGATCAGCGATCAACTCGCCATGGCGGAAATGAAACGATTGTCTGAAATCATCAAGTACGCTGCCATCGTTGTTTCCAGTTTGCCACTTATTGTTATGTATCCGTTCTTCCAGAAGTACTTTGAAAAAGGTGTTATGGTCGGTTCCCTTAAGTAGGAAACAGGCTGCACATAGATAAAGATTAATTCATTCATATCTAATTTGGAGGTCATACCCTATGAAAAGAATTAAGAAATCAAGAGTATCAACGAAAGTAGCTTCTGCATCTGTACTTGCTTCGTTTATGTTCCTTACTGCATGCGGTGGCGGAGGAGGAGGGGGAAGTGCGGCTAGTAAAGAACAGGACGCCAGCGGTAAAGTAACTTTGAACTTTATTACGCAAAGCTCTCCACTTGCACCAGTTGATCCAAATGAAAAACTGATTAATAAGCGTCTTGAAGAAAAGACGAATGTTCATATTAATTGGAAGAATTTCACGAAAGACGTATTTGTTGAAAAAAGAAACTTGGCTGTGGCAAGCGGTGATCTTCCTGATGCGATTTTTAATGCGGACTATAGCGACTATGAGCTGCTCAAGCTTGCTAAAGACGGTGCCATTATTGCGCTGAATGATCTCATCGAGAACAATATGCCCAACTTCAAAAAGGTGCTGGAAGAAGCCCCGGAATACAAGAGTATGATTACGGCACCAGACGGTAATATTTATGCCTTTCCGTGGATCGAAGAGCTGGGCAATGGCAAGGAAAGAATCCAGGCGGTAGACAGTATGCCTTGGATCAATGTGGAATGGCTTGAGAAGCTGGGCCTTGATATGCCTACGACAACAGAAGAATTAAAAGAAGTATTAATTGCATTCAAGACAAAAGATCCAAATGGCAACGGTAAGGCTGACGAAATTCCTCTGTCCTTTATTAACAAGCCTGGAGCAGAAGATCTGGTTTTCCTATTTGCTTCGTTCGGATTGGGTGAGAACCCTGACCATGCGGTTGTGAGCAATGATGGAAAGGTAATATTTACGGCGTCACAAGATGACTACAAAGAAGCCGTTTCTTTTATTAACGAGCTGTATAAAGAAGGACTCATTGATATTGAAGCCTATACACAGGACTGGAGTACTTACCTTGCAAAAGGGAAGGATCAGAGATACGGACTTTACTTCTCATGGGATAAAGCCAACATCACTGGAGCAAATGATACTTACGAGGTTATGCCTCCGCTTGCTGGACCAGATGGTGAAGTTAACGTAACAAGAACGAACGCGCTTGGTTTGGGCAGAGGCAAGATGGTTGTTACTAGCGCCAATAAGAACTTAGAAACGACAGCGAAATGGGTTGATCAACTCTACGATCCGATTCAATCTGTACAGAACAACTGGGGAACGTATGGAGACGATAAACAGCAAAATATCTTCGAATTTGATAAAGAAAAAGAAATGCTGAAGCATTTGCCGCTGGAGGGTGCAGCTCCTGTAGAACTACGTGAGAAAACAAGTGTCGGTGGACCATTAGCTATCCTTGATTCCTATTATGGAAAATTCACAACCATGCCGGATGATGCCAAAGGCAGAATGGATATTATCAAGAACATCATGGCGCCAAAAATGAAAGCAGAAAACGTAATGCCGAGTGTATTCCACTCCATTCAAGAGCTTGATCGCCTAACGACAATTGAGACGGATCTTTTTGCCTACGTGCTTAGAATGCGTACTGAATGGTACCAAAACGGTAAAGTTGAAGCGCAGTGGGATGAATACCTGAAAGAATTGGACCGTCTGGGCTTGCAAGAATGGCTTGAAATTAAACAAGGCGGCTATGACAGAGCAAGCAAATAATAAACTATAAATAATATACGGTAAAGACCGTGTTCGGGAGTAAAGGAGAAAACAATAATGTCTACGATTGCGAAACAAAATTACCGCGGAGTGTATCATTTTTCGCCTAAGGAAAAGTGGATGAATGATCCAAACGGAATGGTTTATTTTGAGGATGAATATCATTTGTTTTTTCAGCACCATCCAGGTGGAATGACTATGGGCGCTATGCACTGGGGCCATGCGGTCAGCAAGGATCTTGTTACATGGGAGGAGCTGCCTATCGCTCTTGCTCCAGATGAATTAGGTATGATTTTTTCCGGCAGTGCCGTAGTCGACTGGAACAATACGACTGGATTTTTTGAAGATAAACCAGGTCTAGTAGCAATTTTTACACACCATTTGGATATGCCGGAAGGCAAGCCAGCCATTCAGCGTCAAAGCTTGGCCTATAGTAAAGATAACGGAAGAACCTGGACGAAATATGATGGGAATCCGGTACTTGAACATGATACATTCATTGATTTCCGTGACCCGAAAGTATTTTGGAATAAAGATACTAATAAATGGGTGATGATTGTAGCTTGTGGCCAAACGGTGTGTCTATATCATTCTTCTGATCTGATGAACTGGACATTTGCCAGTGAATTCGGAGAAGGAATCGGTTCTCATGACGGGGTATGGGAATGCCCGGACTTGTTCCCGCTGGCCATTGATGGCGATCCTTCGAACACGAAATGGGTGATGCTAGTGAGCATCGGTGCGGATCCCGCTTTTGTGGAAGGATCAAGAACACAGTATTTTACAGGGGATTTTGATGGAGAAGTGTTCACGCCAGATGAAGATTCGATAAAAGTTCGCTGGCTTGATTATGGAAGAGATAACTATGCAGGTGTAAGCTGGTCCGATATACCGGCTGAGGATGGAAGAAGACTATTTATCGGCTGGATGAGCAACTGGATGTATGCTAACAAGACGCCAGCAGAAGAATTCCGTGGTGCGATGACAATTGCAAGAGAACTTCAGCTCGAATCAAGACAAGGGGGAACTTTTCTTGTGCAGAAGCCGGTACAAGAGTTGGAATCAGCTCGTGTACAAGTCCTTTCTATAAAAAATGCAACGGTGCAAGAAATCAATACTCTTCTTAAAGAGATTCGCTTGGAATCTCATGAGATTATAGCTGAGTTCACTCGGGGTAAATCTGTAGGTTTCAAAGTAAGAATTGGTGCGGATGAACAAACAGTGATCGGTATCAACGGTGACACAGAGGAACTTTATGTAGACCGGAAGGCTTCGGGCCAGCATGATTTCCATGAACATTTCGTAGGACATCATTCAGCCAAACTCGCAGCGCTTGATGAGTCAAATGATCTCCGTATTTATGTGGATCGCTCTTCCGTTGAGGTGTTTAGTAATGGAGGTCAGGCAGTGATTACGGATCTTATATTCCCTGGACTAGAATCTAAAGGTATTGCTGTGTTTGCAGAAAATGAGAATGACTTGCTGATTTCCCTGGATATCTATGAGCTTACTCTCTCTGCTGAGCAAGACAAGAATTAGTCACCGAGAGGAGTCTTGTATATGCGTATAGGAGCGATAGAAGCTGGCGGGACGAAGTTTATATGTGGCATCGGGAATGAAAATGGGATCATTGAAGATCAGATCAGTTTCCCGACAGAACATCCTGAGTTGACGTTGCCCAAAGTTATTCAATATTTTCAAGACAAACCAGTAGAAGCTATCGGAATTGGATCGTTTGGTCCAATCGATATACGCCCAGATAGCCCGACGTATGGTTACGTTACAACAACACCAAAACCAGGTTGGGGAAATTACGATATGCTGGGCACTTTAAAAAGATACTTTTCGGTTCCCTTTGGCTGGGACACGGACGTCAATGCAGCGGCATTTGGTGAAGCCAAATGGGGCGCTGCCCAAGGGTTATCCAACTGTTTATACTATACAGTTGGCACGGGTGTTGGTGTGGGAGTGTATTCAGAAGGCAAACTTATTCATGGTCTTGTGCATCCTGAAGGGGGGCATGTTCTTACAAGACGCCATCCTGAAGATGAATTCCCAGGGGGATGTCCCTATCATGGGGACTGCCTAGAAGGGATGGCGGCAGGTCCTGCTATTGAAGCAAGGTGGGGGAAGAAGGGACATGAACTTCCTATAGATCACCTTGCATGGGAAATGGAAGCATTTTATATTGCGCAGTCGATTACCGGTGCTATATTGCTTAACTCTCCTCAGAAAATCATTCTGGGTGGTGGTGTTATGCAGCAATCACAATTGTTTCCACTTATTCGGCAGGCCGTGCTTCAGAACCTGAACGGTTATGTTAGCTCAAGTACTATTTTAGAACACATAGATGAGTATATCGTTCCACCAGGTCTAGGCCAACAGGCGGGATTATGTGGTGCTCTGGCTCTTGGACTCACAGCACTGGAAAGTCAGATTTCTGCTCAATTGTAAAAGAATATAGAGAGGAGGTCAGTGCAGTAATGAATTGGCCTCCTTCTTGTTTTTCAATATTAATGATAGAAAAGAGGCTGAAGAAGATGAGAAATAAAGGGAAATTAGTTTTGTCCTTTCTCATGGCAACAGGATTTGTTATGACTTCAGCAGGCATTTATGTAGCAAATCCCGGTACTGGGTGGGCTGCGCCCGCTGATCAGGAGGTAAGTAAACAAGCTAAGGAGGGGCTTTCTATTTTTGAAAGCGTAACCAAAACAAACACAAACTTGACAGGTTGGCAAATAAAAGGAAAAGGTAAGTTGGCGGATACTGTTGAAGGGATTTTACTGACTTCTGATCCACAAGAAAATGTAATGGCAATCTCCGAAACGGTATCAGAGGATTTTATCTATGAAGCTGATGTCATGATCAAGGATATGCAAGTGGACGCGACCTTATTGTTCCGTTCTAATGAAGATGGCTGGGGTTCCTACATGCTACAAATTGTTCCGAATGCAGGTATGATCCGCTTACGAGACGCAAGTGATGGTGAAGGGAAATTAAAAGAGGAGCGGAAGGTTACTGTTAAGGCAGGAGAGATCTATCATCTCAAGGTAAAAGCAGAGGGTTCATCACTGAAAGTATATTGGGACAACGAATATAAATCTGTGATTGAGGTTCAGGATCATGCGTATCGTACTGGTAAGCTAGGGCTCAATGTATGGAATGGTTCTGTTTTGTTCCAAAATATTATCGTAAGCGACCTGAAAGGAAATCTGGGTGCTGTGGTTACAAATAAAGGACAATGGCAGCCTAATATCAACGGCAAAAAAGGAATGGCAGTAAACCAGATGAAGTCACAGCAAATTTATAATAAACAAGCTGCTGATTTTGTATATGAAGGAAATATATCTCTTCGTCCTGATTCTGTTGCAGCGCTCGCATTTCGTTCATCGGCTGATGGAACAAAGGGATATGAAGCATCCCTGACAAAGGAAGGAAATCAGGTTCGTGTAAGTTTGACGAAAGCTAACGGAGCAACAATTGCAAGTTCACAGCAAACCTATCCAAGTCAGACCGGAGCAAAACATCATGTAGAGATAAAGGCGAAGGGAAACAGAATTCAGGTCTTCCTAGACGGATACACCCCGGCTGCGATCGATCTAACAGATAAAACCTATACCGATGGATATGCAGGAATCGTCGTTAAACAGGGAACGGCTTACTTCCAGGATACCTATGTGACGGATGCCAGCAGTTATTATAATGAAAAATATCGTCCTCAATACCACTATACGCCAATTCGTGGTTCTGCCAGTGATCCTAATGGACTTGTCTACTTCGATGGAGAATATCATCTATTCCATCAGGACGGAGGCACATGGGCACATTCTGTCAGTAAAGATATGCTGAACTGGAAGCGCCTTCCGATTGCGCTGCCGTGGAATGATCATGGGCATGTCTGGTCTGGATCAGCTGTGGCAGATTTGACGAATGCATCAGGTTTGTTCGGGGATTCAGGAGGCAAGGGGCTGATTGCCTACTACACTTCCTATAATCCCGATGGCCCGAATGGGAATCAGCGTATCGGTCTTGCATACAGCAAGGACCAAGGTCGTACTTGGGAATATTCCAAGACGCGTCCTATGGTTATCGGAAATCCAGGCGATAATGGAGGGGAGCCCGGAGGTTGGGATTTCCGTGATCCGAAAGTGATTCGTGATAACGACAATAACAGATGGGTAATGGTTGTATCCGGTGGAGATCATATTCGTTTCTTTACTTCAACAAATCTACTTGATTGGACCCTAACAGATAGCTGGGGATACGGGGAATATGTTCGCGGCGGTGTATGGGAATGTCCGGATTTGCTTCAGCTTTCGGTAGACGGAACATCACAGAAAAAATGGGTTCTGATGATTAGTACAGGAGCGAATTCAAAAACAGGCGGATCAGATGCTGAATATTTTGTGGGTCATTTAACAGCGGAAGGTAAATTCGTTAATGATAATCCGGCAGGGAAAGTTTTGCGAACAGATTTTGGAAAAGAATTCTACGCTTCAATGTCTTTTTCGAACATGCCAGATCATCGCAGCGTAATGATGGCGTGGATGACAAACTGGGACTATCCGTTTGCTTTTCCAACAACCCATTGGAAAGGCGTACTGTCAATCCCAAGAGAAGTCTCATTAGTAACGACAAAAGATGGGATTCAGCTCGCTCAAAGTCCGATCAAGGAGTTGGAATCGCTGCGTAATCAGCTGTATTCTACTGCTAACAAAGAGGTGAGTCCTTCTTCTCAGAATCTATTGAAAGGGGTTACCTCTGGTGCATACGAAATTGAAGCTGAAGTAGAAATTCCAGCAGGTAGTCAGGTTAGTGAGTTTGGCTTTAACGTTCGTGTAGGGGGAAGTCAGCAAACGGTTGTTGGATATAAACCTAGTGAGGGTCGGATTTTCGTGGATCGGTCTGCATCTGGTTTGACGGATTTTTCGAATCTATTTAGTACAAGACATGAAGCGGCAATGCAAACGGAGAACAAGCGAGTTAAGCTGCGTATCCTTGTAGATGAGTCTTCTGTTGAGGTTTTTGGCAACAACGGTAAAGTTGTTTTCTCTGACGTCATTTTTCCGGATCCAGCCAGCAGAGCTTTGAGTTTTTACACCAAAGGAGGCAACGTAAAAGTCGTATCTCTGAAGGTGAATCAGTTAGGCTCTGTATGGAATCAGGAGACGGGCTCAGCTACCAAGATAATGATGGATACAAGTGATCGCGAACTGAGCAAGGGGCAAAGCGACATACTTTTGGCGATGGTAGAGAATGGTACCGGTAATGGGGCACAGCCGCTTAAATGGAATTCCAGTAACAAGGATGTAGTTGAACTAAACGTGGTGGATAAATCCCAGGCAACCCTTGTAGCTAAAAAAGAAGGCGAGTCTATCATTACCGTCTCTACTCCAAATGGGAAGACATCAGCTAGCTTATTAGTTAAGGTATCTGGGGGTGAATTTCATACGAACTTAAGCGGGTGGACTAAAGATCTATCTGCAGCCTCCTGGGTCATTGGTGAAAATGGGATTCGTGGAAATTATTTGAGTGACGCGAATTATATCGCAGAGAAGCAGGCAGGAGATTTTACTTATGAAGCAGATATGATGTTAGGGAAATCCGGAGGAGCAGGCTCTATGTTGTTCCGTGCCAGCGAAGATGGACGCAGCGGATACTACTTAAATCTGGATCCGAATATGAAGTCCATCCGTCTGTTTTATAAAATCGACGGCCGTATTGAAGAGCGTCAGATTCTAGCAAAAGTTCCGACGTTCATTCAGCCGGGTCAAACCTACAAAGTGAAAATCGAAGCGAAGGGCCCGCATATCGTGGTTTATGTGGATGGGCAGAAAGTCATCGACCTCCAGGACGGCACATTTGCCGAAGGCCGCTTTGGACTACATGTATTTGGCGGAAATGCTTCATATCAAAACGTTAACGTGAGCGGAGAAACACCTGCCAATTTAACCACTTCCAGTCTAGTAAATGCAGAACTACAGAAATCCCTTTATACAGCAAATCTCGCAAATGGTGAAGCTGTTACACTGAAGGATGCAAATGATTCTACGGATCAGAAGTGGGTATTCGTGCCGACGGGGGACGATGCAGGTACTTATTCTATTCGTACAACAGCCGGTCAGGCGCTTGATCTAGACACAGGGCAAAATAAAATTCAGTTATACCCATATCTCGGATATAACAATCAGCGTTGGATTTTTCACAAGAATGATGATGGTACCGTAAGTATTATTTCTGCTCATCATAAGAAAGCGCTAGAAGTATCAGCGGATGGGACGACACTGTCTCTAAGCGAGCTTGATCCTACTCTTGATCGACAAAAATGGGTAATTACCAATTAACCTGAGGAAGATAGAAGCAAGGGAAGGGGGAATAGCGTGTCTAAAAAGCAACTTGTCTGCGGATGAGTTGCTTTTTGTTTTGGCTGCATTTTATGTATTGACGGATATTGGAAATGTAAGTAGAATGTAAATTAGTTAAAACCTTAAAACTTTTGTAAAGAATTTTGGTGTTCTTGATAAAGGCAAAGCTGACATTCAGTGTGCAATTTTCAATCAGAACATAGAAATATCACGAAAGGTAAGGTTTTTTTATTTACCTAAAAAGTTTAATCGTTTAAACTTTCGGGTGACGGAGGTATGGAAGCTAAGATGAATATACATGATGTAGCCAAAAAGTCGGGACTCTCTGTAGTGACCGTATCCAGGGTGCTTAACAATTTACCCTCTGTACGGGAAGCTAATAGACAGAAAGTGCTGAAAGCTATGGAGGAATTGAATTATCAGCCCAATTCAGCAGCGCGGAGTCTTGTGAGGGGCAAAACGGGAGTCATCGGGATGTCGATTACCAACTTTAACGACTCTTTCTATGACCGGGTTATTCGCGTGGTGAACCGGAAGCTGGCAGCGCAAGGGTATTTTTTAGCCCTATCGATCGCCGAGAATGAGGATGAGGGCGACAATTTCCTGTTTCAGAAGGATCGCGTTGACGGAATTATCCTGTTGTCCCCACTTGAAGAAAAGGCATATGTAGAGGAACTGAAAAGAAAAAACATTCCGTTTGTATTGCTGGATAACCAGTTTCAGCATGAGGATGTGCCTAGCGTCGTGGTCGATAACTATCAAGGCGGGTATGAGGCTACAAAGCACTTGATCGATCTTGGGCACACTCAAATTGCCTATATTGGCGGCCCTTCGGTATTTCTAAGTGTAGCGGAGCGAAAGCGAGGTTATGTCCAAGCGCTCGAGGATGCCGGGTTAACGCCATTCGGAACGGAATACTGCAGCTTTACAGTAAGCGGCGGCTATGAGGTGGCCAAGAGATGGATCCGCGAAGATAAGCTGCCGACAGCTTTTTTTTCGGGGGACGATTTTATTGCTCTTGGAATGGTTCAGGCTCTCCGGGAAGAGGGAATTCGAGTACCCCACGATATCTCAATTGTTGGATTTGATGATCAGCAGTTCGTAGGTGAATTTTACCCGCGGTTAACGACGGTCAGACAACCTGAGGCACAAATGGGCAATATAGGCGTTGATTTACTACTAAAAATGATCAATGGGGAGGTGATGCCGCCCGCTGTAACGAAGCTCGCTCCGCAGCTACTCATTCGTGAATCCACCGCATCTGTTAGATTACCTTGAATTTTAGGAGTGAAATCATCCGTGAAGTATTTTTTGGGAGTTGATGCAGGAGGCAGTAAAACCCACGCAATGATTGCAGATGAACAAGGGAAGGTCATCGGAGTTGGCAAGGGTGGGATCGGAAATCATCAAATAAATCGTGAGCAGGCGGTGAACAGTTTGCAGCAGGCCCTATCGGAAGCAATTATGGCGTCAGGGCTGACCAAGGATCAGCTGGATTACTCCTGGTTCGGCTTAGCGGGAGCGGACAGAGAGGCTGATTTCCGGATTTTGCGACCGATCATCAGCAGCTTTGATCTTCCCCAAACTGAGATTTCCTGCGATACATGGATAGCCTTGCGGTCAGGTACAGAGAAGAACTACGGGATCGTGCTGATTTGCGGATCGGGCGTGAACTGTAGTGGTAAAAATCCGTTGGGTGCTACATACCAATGTGGTGGATTCGGCTACCGGTTCGGGGATTATGGCGGTGGCTATGATTTAAGTATTGAGGTATTCCGTAGCGTCCTTCGGGCGGATGAGGGAAGAGAGAAGGAGACGGTCCTAACCGAACGCTTAACGCAATTGTTGGGCTATTCCAATGTGTCGGAATTAAGAGAGGATTACCTGGATCATTTCAGAGACCTGCCTCCCCATATTGCTGAACTATTATTTCAAGCGGCAGAGGAAGGGGACCAGGTTGCCACCGAGCTGCTGGTCAAGCAAGGGGATGAGCTGGGTTTGGCCGCGGTATCGGCCATCCGTCGCTTGGGCATGGAGGAGGACTTCTTCGACATCGTA
Source organism: Paenibacillus sp. FSL H7-0735 (assembly GCF_038008505.1). NCBI lineage: Bacteria > Bacillati > Bacillota > Bacilli > Caryophanales > Paenibacillaceae > Paenibacillus > Paenibacillus sp. FSL H7-0735. Next base: position 1,860,930 of record NZ_JBBOZH010000001.1, read on the forward strand.
CTTGCAGGCAGCCTGCTGACAAAGGGAGACCGCTCAGGCATCATCCGGCGGGCCATTGAGAGAAGAGTGAAGTTGTCGGCTCCGAATGGCACTTTAAGGATTTTGACCCGGGAGCCGGTTGTAGGATCGGTCGTTCTGGCTATGGAAAGCAGCGGTATGCGTGTAGATCAGAAGGTTCTAGATAATCTATCACAGGGGAAAGTACCGAACACAATAGGCTAGTTTTTATAAGACCAAAATGAAAAAGATGAAGGAAGGGTCTATCATGGAGGAAACATTGAAGCTGGTTGTCATCGGAGCGGGATCATCGTATACGCCTGAGCTTATTGAAGGCATCATCCTGCATCACCAAGAGCTTCCCATCCGCGAAGTATGGCTGGTGGATATTGAGGTGGGAAGGGAGAAGCTGCATACGATTGCAGAACTGAGCAAACGCATGATCGCTGAGTCCGGACTGCCGATTACCGTGGTCCAGACGTTGGAACGCAGGGAAGCCATTGCCGGAGCGGACTTTGTATGCACGCAAATCCGGGTAGGCATGCTGGAAGCGCGCAAATGGGACGAATTAATTCCGCTTCAATACAATGTCATCGGCCAGGAGACGACAGGTCCCGGAGGGATGATGAAAGGCCTACGGACCATCCCGGTCATTCTGGATATTTGCAAAGACATTGAGGAGCTGGCTCCGGATGCCTGGTTGCTGAATTTTACGAATCCGGCTGGTATGGTGACTGAAGCTGTTCACAAATACTCATCGGTAAAAAGCGTAGGATTGTGCAACTCACCGATTGGTTTTCAAAAGTGGCTCTCCGAGTTCTTCGGACTTCCTATGGAGAAGATCTACGCGGAGTTTGTCGGCATCAACCATCTGCACTGGGTATCCGATATCGTGATTGACGGTAAAAGCAAGCTGCAGGAGCTCATTGATTACCCGCAGAGTTACAAGGCGAGCAATGTGCCGTTTGATTCCTGGGACTACCGGTTTCTGAATGCTTTGAAAGCGATTCCCTCTTATTACCTGAGCTATTACTATATGACGGACGCGATGCTTGCGGAACAGAAGGAAGCAGCAGCAACGACTGGATCGCGCGCTGAGGTAGTGAAGAAGGTGGAGGAAGAGCTGTTTGAACTGTACCGGAACGTAGAGCTGAAGGAAAAGCCCAAGCAGTTGGAACAGCGCGGCGGAGCCTACTACTCGGAGGCGGCAGTGCTGCTGATGCGCTCCATTTATAATGATTCCCGCGATATCCAGACGTTGAATGTAAGGAATAACGGAATGATTGACTTCTTGCCGGACGATGCCTCCATTGAGGTGAATTGTATGGTCACCAAGCAAGGTCCGCTGCCGATTCCGCTGCGCATAATTCCTCAGCCCGTAAAAGGCTTGCTGGCTGCAGTCAAACAATACGAGAGCCTCACCATCGAAGCGGCTGTGCATGGAGACCGGGATATAGCCCTGCAGGCTATGGTTCATCATCCGCTCGTGCCTTCGGTCACCGTAGCTGAACAACTGCTGGATGAAATGCTGGAGAAGAACAAATCGTTGTTGCCGTTGTTTCACTAGAATCGTCCAGAGGAGGAAAAGCGGATGAACACGGCCGAGAAACCGCGTAGATGGAAGAAATTTATCAGTCAATTGGATTTGCAGTCCATGGTTTGGCCGGGAATTATCTTTGTATTCATTTTTAGCTACATTCCGATGTATGGCGTGGTTATGGCATTCCAGCAATACGATATTTTTGGCGGCATTATGAAGAGCCCCTGGGTTGGATTTATGCATTTCAGAATGTTCTTCGAGGCGCCGGAGTTCTGGAATGTGATGCGAAATACCCTTGTGATCAGCTTGCTTAAATTGATTATCTCTTTTCCTGCCCCGATTCTTCTTGCGCTGATGCTGAATGAAATCGGGAATATGGGCTTTAAACGCATTATCCAGACCGTCAGTTATTTACCTTATTTCCTGTCCTGGGTTATAGTATCCGGTTTTGTATTTTCGCTGTTATCCGTTGACAACGGGACGGTGAACTATGTGCTGGAGCGATTCAATCTGGTAGGGGAACCAGTTAACTTCCTGGCGTTACCCAAATACTTCTGGTCGATTCTAGTAAGCGTAAATGTGTGGAAAGAGGTCGGATTCGGGAGCATTGTCTACATGGCCGCGATTGCAGGCATTGATCCAACCCTATATGAGGCCGCTTCTATAGATGGAGCAAGCCGGTTTAAGCAAATTCACTTGATTACACTCCCCAGCATTACCCCCATTATCATCATCTTTATGATTCTTGCCATCGGCAGTCTGCTCAGTGCGGGCTTCGAGGACATTTTGCTGCTGGCAACCAATCCAATTCTGCGACCCTACTCCGATGTTATCGACACCTATGTGTACCGTGTTGGGATTTTAAATGCCAGATTCTCTTATGCGACAGCGGTAGGGCTATTCAAGGCGGTGATCAGTGTCATTCTGCTAGTGACGGCCAACAAAATCGCTCGCCGGGCAGATGTTAGTCTCTGGTAGTACTACTACTCATAGCGAATGCTTTCGATGCTCCATAAACCTTTTAGGAGGGGTGAACAATGAGACTAAGCCTAGGCGACAAAATCATGCAGCGGAGTATGTATATCCTTTTGACGCTGCTGGCGTTACTCATGCTATACCCGTTTTGGAATGCGCTGGTCATTTCCTTTAATCTAGGGAGCGATACGGCGCTCGGTGGTGTAACCTTGTTACCGAGAGCTTTTACTCTGGAAAATTATTATATTGTGTTTCAGGATCAACGCCTGCTGAATTCTTTTCTGATCACCATTCTTAGAACGTTATGCGGCACGGCATTGTCTGTCTTTTTCACGGCACTGTTAGCCTACGGAATGTCCAAGAAGACATTGCTATTTCGAAAACAATATATGGTGTTCTTCATGATTACGATGTTCTTCAGTGGAGGGCTCATCCCTAGTTATTTACTAGTTCGCTCTTTGGGTATGCTGGACACCTTTTGGGTGCTGATTATCCCCGGCATCATAAGTGTCTGGAACATGATTGTCATCCGCACCTTCTTCCACGCTCTGCCGGAGGGGTTGGAGGAATCGGCCAAAATCGACGGCAGCAGCAACTACGGCATTTTTTTTCGAATCGTCATTCCCGTCTCCGGTCCGGTGCTGGCCACGATTGCCTTATTCACCGCAGTAGGTTACTGGAATGACTGGTTTACGGGAGCGATCTATATTACAAAGGATCACTTGCTTCCTATACAGACCCTGCTGCGCCAGATTATGAACTCCAACATCATGACCCAAATAGGCTCATCGAATGCTATCGCGCTGGATCATATGAACCGAAATCGGACGATTACCACGAAGTCACTGACTATGGCTACGATGATGATCGCTACCATTCCAATTATCCTGACGTATCCTTTTCTCCAAAAGTACTTTGTTAAGGGCGTAATGATCGGTTCGATGAAAGAATAGCAGTCTCCATATTATGTAGAAAGAAGGGAAAAGATGCGCAATCGTATGAAATGGGTATCTCTTTTGCTGACTTCACTGGTGCTTCTTCTCGCTGCCTGTAGCGGAGGAGGAAATTCTAACACTTCACCAACCACAAGCGAGAAAAATCTGAATACTGAGGCCGCCACAGATGACGGCAGCGGGATCAAGCCCGTCACCTTCAGCTTCTATGGAAACTATGACTGGCTTACGACATCACCATGGGGGGATAATGAGGCGACAAAATGGATTCAGGAGAACCGTAAGGTTACTGTTGAACCCATACAATCCGGAGGAGCGGCCGGAGAAAAGCTCAACACGATGATCGTCGGCGGTGATTTACCGGATGTCATTTTTACTGACCGGGGATCGTCAGTGGAACGGCTGGTGCAGGCAGGACAACTCGTTGCGCTGGATGATTACTATGAGAAGTATCCGAACTTCAAGAAATATGTGAAGGAATCCACCCTGAATTTGCTCCGTTCAGAAGACGGGAAAATCTATCAAATTCCGAACTGGTATACATCCGGGCAATTCGGCAACGGCGGATGGATGGTGAATAAAGATATTTATAACGAACTCGGCAGACCGTTGCTGGAGACCTTTGATGATTTGTATCAATATTTGCTTAAGGTGCAAGAAAAGTATCCGGATGTAGTACCTCTGGAGGTTGGGGAGAAGGGGGCAGGTCTGGAAATTATGTATGGTGGTTTTAAGGAGAACTCCACCAGTAAGTTCATTTCACTCATGGGATATCCGGATGGCGACAAGCTGTCATCTATCTTGGACGATCCCGCTTACGAGGAGATGGTGCTGTATATTAATAAGCTGTATCGTGAACGGCTGATTACGCAGGATGCTCTGCAGCAAACCCAGGATGCGGTCAAAGAAAAGGTCAATACCAACCGGGTAGCAGTCATGGTCGAATCCAATATCACTACGTATGGAGCCGAGGGACACCGGGCACTGACAGCGAATAATCCGGACAGCGGTTATGAGATTATATGGCCGATTCATAAAGCCGGTCTAGACAAAACACAAGTGTTTGTAAGCGGCTTTGAGACGCTGGGTTGGAACGTTAATGTCATTACGAAAAAGGCCAAGGATCCAGAGGCCATCTTCGCTTATTTTGACTGGATTACGGGTCCGGAGGGACAGAAGGTGCTTTTCTTCGGTCCTAAAGGCTTGTACTGGGATGAAGAGGATGCGGACGGAGCGCCAATCCCGAACGAGAAATACAAGACGACTCCTGCTAACGAGCGCACGGAAACGATGCGGAAATTCGAGGACTTTAACTGGGCGGGAAATACAACCTTTATTGATACGGCGAAAATGAGCCTCGAGGCGCTGCTTTCCGCGAACCAGAAATCCTGGGAGACCGTGGCACAGTCCACGGTGACCTGGAAAACCGCGTTGGATATCACGGAGTTTGTAAATACCGATCCGATTCCGGATACGGAGATCGGCATCATCGCACAGAATATCGGGGATATTTATACCCTTGCTTACGCCCAGATGGTACAGGCGAAGTCGGATGAAGCGGTGCTGTCGGCGCTGGAGACAGCTAAAAAGAACACCGAAAAAGCGGGGCTGGCTAAGCTGCTTGAATTCAGAACCGAAAAATGGCAGGAAAATGTTAAGAAAATCAACGCGACGAAATAAGACTATTTATAAAATCTTATACTAGTGGAGGCGAGATTATGGCATTTGCGTTGAGATCGAGGTTCATAGCACTGTTAAGCATCGTGTTGGTTTCTTCGATAGCCGGTGGTTCCGTTCCTGTTATGGCCGAGGAGGAGAGTAACCCCCCTTTCGAAACGGAAGTTATTGTACGGACCGTAAACCAGTTTAAGAACATGGCGGATGTCCAGAATTTCATCGCGCTGTCTACAAGCTATGGCGTCGATGTTATTAGCATGAACGTGAAGCAGGATGAAGATGATGAGGTTCCGTCTGGAAGTGTATTTTATCAGAGTGATATCGCACCAATTGCCCAAGGCTACCAGAATTTCGACGCCCTGCAGGCTGTCATTACGGCAGCCCATGCTGCAGGAATCAAGGTTCATGCCTGGATTCCACAGTTCCATGATCAGCAGGCCTTCCTGGAGCACGATGAATGGCAGATGCAGGCGCTGGTTGACGGGGTTCAGACTCCGTTTACAGGTTCTAACGGCAACGAATACTTCGTCAATCCAATTCACCATGAAGTGCAGCAGTATGAGCGTTCCATCATTCAGGAAGTGATCGAGAATTATGATGTGGATGGCGTTGTGCTGGATTGGATCCGCTTCGATAATTACAACATGGACGTCAGTGATTACACGGTTACGAAGTATCAGGCGCAGTTCGGGTATTCACCGCTCAGTATTGACTTCGAGACGGATTCGCCTCAGAGAGAGCAGTGGAATGAATGGAGGACCGATCAAATTGGACAGTATGTGGGCGATATCCGTCAGGATATCACCCAGTCCTCGAAGCCGGATGTGCAGCTCGGTGTGTATATTTTGCCGCCAGAATTCATTGAAGTTGGGCAGAATGTAGCGAAATTCAAGGATGATATCGACTTTGTTGCACCAATGGCGTACTTTGATGACTGGGAGTTCAACAGTGATTGGGTATACAGCACTTCCTACGGAATCCTGAAGGATACGAGCGACCGGATTAGCGGCAGTGACGTGGAAATTGTTGCGACGCTGGATAATGACTGGACAGATGATCAATATCAGGAGATTTACAAGGGAATCCGCGAGAATTATCCAGGTGTGAAGCGTCTGTCGTTCTTTGCTTACGGGGCCTGGCCAGAAGATGAGCTGGCCAATATCAAAGAACGTGAAACCTGGCCTACGCCAGGCTGGACGCCTCCGGTAGAACAAGACTATCCGGCTCAATTACCAACAGGATGGAAGGCGCGGAATATCGGTTCCATGCCAGGGAACGTTACCTACAATTCTTCCAATAAGCAATTTACACTCAGCAGCAGCTCTACGGATATTTGGGGAAATGGAGATCAACTAAATTATATATACCAATCCGTGCGAGGCAATGCGGAGATTATTGTTAAAGTGCAGTCCACTAGCCGATTGGACGGCTGGGCCAAGGCCGGCATTATGATTCGGGAGTCGCTGGGTCATAATTCGAAGCATGCAGATATGATGCTTACCCCCGAAAATGGGGCAGCCTTCCAGTATCGTGCAGAGACTGCCGGCAATATGGTTGATCAGACTGCGGCTGCCTCGGCTCCAAGATGGCTAAAGCTGACCCGAAGTGGAAATACCTTCAAAGGGGCTATTTCGACGAACGGGAATAACTGGAAAACGGTCGGAACTGTTCAGATTCCGATGAACCGCAAGGTGTATATTGGCATAGCACTTAGCAATCCCGGGGATGACTCGAGGAATAAGGCTGTGTTTGGAAATGTGAAGATTACGGATTAAGCTTAATACAAGGGCACCGGTTCTTCTTTATCCGGGGGAGTTTTCGTTTATCAGGTTAACCAGAAATATCTGGTTAACCTTTTTTATTTCGGTATAAGGTGATGGTGGGGGATAAATCCAATTGAAATCTGAAATGAATATAAAGCTGCTAAATCTGGTGGTATATTTAATGCAGCTAATTTTATAATATAGCTAATTCTATAATGCAGTTTAGCTTATTAATAATAGTCTTTGAGAATAACTTATACAGAATAGGAGAGATACGATGAGCGAGCGTATACCCTGCCAAACCTCAGACTGCAAGGGAAGCATACTTCCTGCAACTGCTTTAAAGACAGGTGGAATCTGCATGCCCTGTCATCAAAGGAAGCTTACGCTGGAGCAAAAGGCTTATATTGAACAAAATCGAAAAGACATTGATTTGTACGCAGGTGTGAATGATCCGGTTGAAATTCTTAAAATCATGCACAAACCGCGGAGGTTGAGCCCGCTTGAACACGTAATTCCCTATCACAAAACCGCGCAAGAGTTATATCGTCAACTGACTGAAAGCGAAAGGGAGCGATTGGAAACCTACGCCATTAAATTGATGGAAGAAGATGATTTTGACCAGGCTGAGACTATTTTACTGTCGCTTATATGTTTTTCAAGTGCTTCCATTGAACGGGGGCTGGAGGCTTTTTTTCTTAACGGGAAGTATTATCCCGGTATTCTCTATAAAGAAGCGGGTCAGGAGATCCGTGATAAGATCATTCATCAGTTAGAGCATGACTCGGAAAACCGTAATCATTTGCTGCTTGCAATGGCCTGGATTGGTGATGAAGAGGTTGTTCGGCAGTTCGAGACATGGCGGCAGAATCCGCCTCGATGGACATCGGAGTTAAATGTGCCTCCGGAAACCTATGCTCACGAAGCAGGATGGGAATTAGATCCCGATGGTGGGAAAAGGCTGCTTTTTTACCCCGAGAGTTATCATTTTGAAGTAAACAGGGACGGAAAAAATGGGATGGATCGGGATCATACGGCGGTAGCGGCGCTACAGGCGGGTGAGCATTCCTGCCCTTGGTGTGGCGGTAAGTTGACAGTGCTGTTTGATTACGATTTGCAGAATCCACTGGTTCAATTTATGAAGCTTTCCGGCCAGCGGTTAAGGATTGCAGCTTGCATGCATTGTAATTGTTATGGCACCGTGTTTATGAAAGCGGAGCTGGATGGCCAATATTCGTGGAGTGAATATAATACCGTTCCTGATTTTTTGCCTGCAAATGAAGACAGGGAAGAAATAGCATGGCATGCCATGCAGCTATCGGAACGGCAGATGGGAACCTATGAAAATTCATATTGGATGCTTGAGGCGCCTGCGTCGCAGATTGGAGGACATCCGGCTTGGATTCAGGATGCGGAATATCCTGTGTGCCCTTGCTGTTCGACGACGATGAAGTTTATTGCCCAAATGGACATGGAACAGGCCGAGGACAGCGAGGGGATTTATTATGCATTTTTGTGTGAGGGTTGCCTGCAGGTAGCTGTGAATTACCAGCAGACGTAAATCAACTTATTTCTGGTTAGCGTAGATTGGAACTTCAGACTTAAAAGAGAAAAATGCTGCCTTAGACAACTAAGGACGGCATTTTTTTATTTTGTATAAACATGATGATCAAAGTACCTTGACTGTCACAGTAGTATGATATACAATGCGATTATGAGGTGATGAAATGAGTGAGAACAAAATCACATCCGATCTGCTGCGAGGACATACCGATACGATGGTATTACGGCTCTTGTCCGAAGCCGATCGTTATGGATATGAAATCGTCAAATTAATTGCTGAGCGTTCCGGAGGCGAATATGAATTAAAAGAAGCTACGATGTACTCCAGCGTCCGGCGGCTTGAGGCAGACGGTGACATTGAATGGTATTGGGGGGATGAGTCTCAGGGGGGACGACGGAAGTATTTTCGGATTACCGAGAAGGGGAAAGCTGTTTACGCCAATAACAAGACTAATTGGGAGTACGCAAAGCGTGTGCTTGAAAACTTATTATAAGGAGACTTGATAATATGAATGAGAAATTAAACATGTATTTAAATGGCGTATTCGCACCCTATGACGGGATAAAAAGCGTTGCTGAATTAAAGAGTGACCTCCTTTCCGATTTGCAGGAGCGGTTCAGTGAACTCAAGGCTGAAGGCAAGGATGATGAAACGGCGTTTAAGATGACGATAGACAGCATTGGCGACATTGAACAGACGGTGCAGGAGGTTGCCAATCTCTCCCGTTCACTTGAGCGGCAGGTGGTGACGAGCTTTAGGGCGAGCAACTTATCGAAGAGCGATTTTGCAGGCGTTACCGCCCATAAAGGGGATTTTAAAGTGAGCGCGTTGCGGGGTTCCGATTTTACAGGCGCTGACTTGACTGGCAGTTCTTTCGCGGGCAGTGACGTAGGCGAGGCCAAGTTCGACAGCGCTAATCTGACCGACTGCAATCTGTCCGGCATTGAACTGGCAAATGCGAGCTTTCACAAATCTATTCTTGTTCGCACCAACTTTAGCTCATCAGGACTTACAGGGGCGAAATTTATCAGTGCAAGACTGACCGACGTCAAGCTGTGTACGACTGATCTTACGAAAACAATCTTTGAGAGCTGTATCTTTGACGGTGTGGAATTTAAAACCTCAGATCTGCGGGGATTATGTTTTGACGGCCAGACCTTTATCGGGGTCAAGTTTGAAAAGTCGGCGCTGAACGATATTTCGTTTAGAGGTGCGACGTTAAAAAATGTGTCATTCCTCTCCGGGTTTTCGTTATCCAAGAAGTTTTATCGTGCAATTAAAACGATCAACTTTGACGGTGCAATGATGGATAAGTTGACCTTCGCTGCGCTCAAAGGCATGGAAGCTGATTTGACAAAGGTTACAGTCCTATAAGCCTGAGCTTCCGAAGTGAGTTTTGCGGGGAAAATTCCATGAAGATATGCTAACAAAACCTTAGGGAGGGAATGCAATGAACAAGTCCATTAAAGTGGTTGGGTTGGAAAAGTCCTACAGACAGCTTCAAGTTTTAAAGGGGGTGGATTTTGAAGTGGAGCAGGGCAGCGTTTTTGCCCTGCTTGGCTCCAATGGCGCAGGCAAGACCACCATTGTCAAAATCCTCACCACTTTGCTAAATCAAGATGGCGGGACTGCTGCAGTGAACGGATTCGATGTCGCCACAAAGCCTGATTATGTACGCCAGTCCATCAGCCTGACGGGTCAATTTGCCGCCGTGGATGAGATTCTGACCGGCCGGGAAAATCTGATCATGATTGCGAGGCTCCGCCATGAGAAGCATCCGCGTCAAGTTGCGGACGATCTGCTGGAACTCTTCACTTTGACCGATGCCGCGGATCGCAAGGTATCCACTTATTCAGGCGGGATGCGCCGGAGATTAGATCTCGCGATGAGCCTTGTTGGAAAACCGCAGATTATTTTCCTCGACGAACCAACCACTGGACTTGATCCTGAGGCAAGGATTGATGTATGGAAGATGGTTAAGGAGCTTGCCGACGGCGGTACGACTGTCTTTTTGACGACGCAGTATTTGGAAGAAGCAGAGCAGCTTGCTGATCAAATTGCCATTCTACATGAAGGTAAAATTATTGCGAGCGGTACACTCGAAGAACTAAAAAAGCGTTTCCCGCCCGCAAAAGTTGAGTACATTGAAAAGCAGCCGACGCTGGAGGAAATATTCCTCGCAATCATCGGCAAAAAGGAGGGGAAGTAAATGGAAATGATTAAGAAGCACTTTTTCAGTGACATGAGTGTAATGCTTGGACGCTCTATGCGCCATATTCTCCGCAGTATGGATACCATCATCACGGTAACTATCATGCCAATTGCATTTATGCTGTTGTTTGTTTACGTGTTCGGTGGGGCCATCCAGGCGGGTACGGATAACTATGTGAATTATTTGTTGCCCGGGATCATACTGATCGCTATTGCAAGTGGTGTAACTTATACGGCTTACCGCCTGTTTAACGATGTGCAAAAAGGGATTTTTCAGAGATTCCATTCTATGCCGATTGCACGTTCTACCATGCTGTGGGGACATGTGCTGACCTCCCTGATATCCAATGCGATTTCAGTTAGCGTCATCATTCTTGTTGCATTGATTATGGGGTTTCGTTCATCGGCAGGAGTGCTCTCATGGCTGGCGGTTGCTGGCATCCTCATATTGTTTACGCTGGCTCTAACTTGGGTCGCGGCAATTGCTGGACTATCCGCAAAATCGGTGGACGGCGCGACTGCTTTTTCCTATCCGATTATTTTCCTTCCTTTCATCAGCTCGGCCTTTGTGCCTACCGAATCGATGCCGCCAGTCGTTCGCGCCTTTGCTGAAAACCAGCCCGTTACATCTATAGTAGAGGCGGTTCGCTCCCTCCTGATGGGGCAGCCTGTCGGCAATGATATTTGGGGAGCCATCATATGGTGCATAGCCATTCTAGTAGTTGCGTATTTATTAGCGATGCGGGTATACAAACATAAAGTTGTTTAATTGCCAGATAACGTTACAGGATTTAGAAGCGACTTGTCTGCGGATGGGTTGCTTTTTTTCATTTCTCTACGTATCACTAAGCTGTATCCCTTTTTCTTTCACAAACTTCTCCAGAACCTTGAAATCCTCAGTAACCTTTTTAAAAGGTAAGGCTTCCAGTACCTGATCCCGGTAATCCTTTTTGGCGGCAATGGATAGGCGGGAATCGAGTATGCTGAGTACACCAAGGTCAGTTTCACTGCGGATCAGGCGCCCGGTTCCTTGTCTTAACCGAAGCAGCATGTCCGGTACAAAAACCTCCTTCAAGGGATTCTTTGCCATCGAAGTCTTATATTCATAGACAGGATCGGCAGGAACAGGGAAAGGCAGACGGAAAATGATTAACTGTGACAAATCGGAACCTTCGATATTCACACCTTCCCAGAATACACCGGTACTAAGTAGAACGCCTTTACTGCCCCGAAAGTCAGCGATCACCCCGTCCTGGGACGAGCCTTCCCTTTGAACATGTAATGCCCATGCAAGCTTCTCAGAGTTTAACTTCTTATGAATATACTTCATATCCTCTTTAGCTGAAAAAAGAACTAATGTCCGCCCGTCTGTTAAATTACAGAGCCTCATCATTTCCTTGTATGCCGCTTCAAGATAATCTTCCCGCCGCTGATGGTTATAGTAGGGGATGTCCTTGGCAATATACAGCATGGTGTGGTTGTCATAATCAAACGGTGAAGCTTGGCGCTCCATATAATCTCCCCTGTAACCGAGGGACTCAGTGAGATAAGCGTATTGTTCCTCCAGCGTTTCTCCGCTTTGACACATGGTTGCTGACGTTAAAATAACTGAGGTTTTCCCGTTAAATAAGGTATATTTCAGAAACTGGCTTATCCCTTTAGGGCAGATACTAAGGGTACTCTCCCGCTGGGTATTACTTGCCCAGATCAGATAGTTATCCTCTACTCCGGCGAGTACATCAAAGAGGTCGATAAGTCCGTTCATGGATTCAAAAATATTGTCAATCTCCCGTTCATGCCGTGAAGTTAAGACGGAAAGGCTGAGATTAAAATCTTTTAAAACCTGTGCCGCTCGTCTTAAGGGGATTCCTGTGATCTGCGATATTTTTATACGGTCATTGTCCTGCTTGGCTGTTTGCAGTAAGTCTGCCTCTACTTGTTTAAAAATATGGCCAACGCATCTTTTTATAAATTTAAATTGCGGCATAAGCTCCGTATCGGCAGATTGCTTGAAGAGAATCTGTAAGGCGTCATCCAGAATACGGCAGGTTCCCCGGTAAGTAAATTCGAGCGTTCTTGCATCTCTAACCTTCGCTTCCAGATTATGAGCTTCATCAATTACGATCAGAGCCGGCCGTTCGGTGATTAACCCCTTCGTTCCTTCCTTTTTCTTGATTAAATCACGGATGAGCAGATCCTGGTTTACGATAATAAAATCCATGTCACTCGCGTTGGCATTAATTTTAGCTCTCATCTCATAAAACGTACATGTACTTTTATAATGGCAACGTTCAAATTTGCAATCATTCACACAAACGTTAGACCATACAGCATCACTAACCCCGCCCTTAATATCTGCCCGCTCATCAATTTCATAATTCACAATCTGTTGAGCAAGCGCAGACAGAGGAGTGTTTGAATCATCCGCTTGGAACAGATCTGCTGCCCTATACCGGCAAGCATACTGCCCCATGCCTTTTCCAACTACCGAACGTACCCTTGTAAATCCGAGACGACTTCCGATGAATCTCAGATCTTTATGTATTTGTTCTGAAAGTTGTATGGAGGATGTCGCAATAATAACCGGTTGCCTTGAGATTTGGTTAATAAGCAGGCTGGGAATGAGGTAGGCAAAGGACTTGCCGATACCGACTCCAGCTTCAATCATCGCGTTATGGCCATTAATATAGGCATCAGCGATATCTAGAGACATATCCTGCTGGCCGATCCGCTCTTTAAGTCCAATCCTGGGGAATTTATCATACATTCGAAAGATAGCATTGACTAAAGAGGGCTCGATGTCCTTCTTTAGCTCCTGCTTCTGTAATTTATAGAGATCACTTAACCAGCTAATGACGACCGCCCCTTTTCAAAATCAATGATCTTCCTAATTATAGTTTTTTTGGTGAGGTTGTAATTATCTTCGATGCTACTCTAACAGTCAAGTGTCAGAATATAATATAGTGATTAAAACAAAGTGAATTACTGTGTTTTTGAAGCAGGAAAATATACACATATCTTGAATACAAACTACAAAGAAGGAGGATGAAAATGTCATACAAAGAAAATGAATTGCGTTCGTCATTAACCTTAGCAGTTCCAATCATTTTAAACAGGCATTATCATTCTATGACTATGAAAAACATCGAATTCTCCTGGTTTGTAGAGGCGCATAAGGAATTGTTAGATTCATCATTCAGTACGATATTAATGAGTATGGTAGAAGCCTTGTTTTTTGATTCTTTTGGTTACGATCAATACTTAAACCTGCTAGAAAAAGAGGGGGCTGAGCAAGGGGTTTATACTGCAGAAATATTCGGTGATCATTTTGATATTTTACTTGATATGAGCAAGGATTTAAATTTAACCGCTCAGAATATTATGTTTAAGATCATTGAAGAGTTTGTAGATGATTCCGCGATCCGATTGTTTTTTTATAATCGTTTAATGGAATGCAACTGGACCCGTTTTACTGGCTTTGCACAAGGTTATTTGTCTAATAAAAATCAACAGATTGACAATTTACATGAACAAAAAATTGCTGTTATGGGACAAATGGCAGCAGGAATGGCGCATGAAATAAGAAATCCGCTAGCTTCGATTAAAGGTTTTGCTCAGCTTGTAAATATCAGGCTAAATGAGCCGGAGATCAAAGCGGATGAATTGCGTGCATATCTGGATATAACCATCAAAGAGATTGATGCTCTGAATGGATTAGTAACGGACTTTCTAATACTGGCTCGAAAAGGTGACAGTACAAAAAATAACGGCGTAGTATTTAACGTTATGGAGGTTATACATAGAGTTAATAACATTGTGAATCAACTCATACTTAGTGATGATATTATACTTTCAGTAGAGTGCTCTTTAGAAAAAGTACTGACGTTTGGGAGCGCCTCTCAGCTAGAGCAGGTAATTCTTAATATTTTGAAAAATAGTATCGATTCCTTCACAGCTTTTAGAGGCAGAATAGATATTTCTGTTACCACAGCTGCTGAGACAAACGAAATTATTCTACTCTTTAAAGACAATGGAGAAGGAATTCCACAGGATAAATTAAAACGGATATTTGACCCTTTCTTTACTACCAAGCAAAAAGGGACAGGGATTGGATTATCGATTTGTAAACAATTAATTGAAATGTATGGGGGGCATATTAAGGTAGATTCAGAGGTTCAGGTTGGAACTAGCGTGAAGGTTATTTTGCCTTGGGTTTATGATTATCATATTTGAGATGCTGCTGCATCTAATGAATGAAGGAGCGACTTGCCAACAGGGAAGTTGCTTTTTTTGTTATAGTTCTACAAAAAAATAGGATGTGCGTAAGATCACAAAGCAATTATTGGATACGTTTATACTCAATATATCAATTAAATTTGAAATATAAATTACATAAGCAATTGGAGGCTACTGGCATGGATCAATTTACTTTTACAGATATGAAAAAAATAAAGAGAAAAAATTTAGGTAATGTCGTACCTTTAGAGCTTTTCAGAACGATCAGACTGATTGGTTTATATCAAGCGTTACCCATGAATGGTAAGGGTACAACGTTGACTATAGGAAGAAAAATTGGGGAAGAATTTGGTGTTACCTCGGTTAATGAACTATTCGAGTTATTCGAAGAATTGAAGATAGGGATTCCTATAATAACCCATGAAGATGACAAGGGGATGACGATTGCAGTACACGATTGTTTCTGCGAAGGGTTACCTATTATGGAAGGGAAAATGGTTTGTGACCTGGAGGGGGCCATTATCGAAGGAGCACTTACTAAAATTCGTGGAAAGCGGGTTTCCGTCCGGGAAATAAAATGTAATGTTAATGGGGATGAATATTGCGAATATATCGTCAAATATTAAATCATATATAAAAGCGAGTAAGCGACCTTTCGATTTTTAAAAGGTCGTTTTTTTATGAAGAAGTTGTGATGGAATTAACATTCATTTAACATGGTTCTTATGCTGAAATGATATAACAGTTACAAATAGGTGAAAAGGTGGCTGTTAGATGAAACTTAGCAAAGAGGAAAAATCATGGATTTTATATGACTGTGGTAATTCAGCCTATTCGATGGCGGTTACAACTGCATTATTGCCTATTGTATTTGGCATGTTTTCAAATGTTAACAGCAGCATGGATTTAGGGTACTTTAACTCCATTGCTAGTATTCTTGTGGCTATCCTTAGTCCGATTTTAGGCACGATCGCAGATTACAAGGATAAGAAAAAGCGCTTTTTCTTATTTTTCTCTTTGATCGGTGTGCTGGCTACGGCTTCGTTGGCATTCGTTGCACCTGCGAGCGGGCAGTGGCAGTTATTGATTGTGTTTTACATCCTGTCTGTCATAGGTTTTGCTGGAGCCAATATTTTTTATGACTCTTTTCTTGTGGATATAACCACTGATGAAAGGATGGATAAGGTATCCACAAAAGGTTTTGCTTATGGATATATCGCCAGCGTCATTCCATTTGGCATCAGCCTACTATTGATTCTGTTTATGGGGATGGAGAAGTCGATCGGTTATCAGATTGGGTTTATCATTACTGCCCTTTGGTGGGGGCTGTTGACCATACCCATGATCAGAGATGTGAAGCAGAGATATTATATTGAGCCTGAACCAAGACCTGTAATCAACAGTTTTAAAAGACTGGGAGACACCTTTAGGAATGTTAGACAGCATAAAGTTGTATTTGTTTTCTTAATTGCGTACTTTCTTTATATTGATGGGGTAGATACGATTATTAAAATGGTAGTGCCCTATGCCACATCGGTTCTGGGTGCGGATGCTTTTGACACCTTTACCTTACTGGGGATATTATTAGTTATCCAGATCATCGCTTTTCCTTCTGCAATCCTGTATGGTAATCTCGCCAAAAAATACTCCGCCAGGACTTTGATAATCGTGGGAATTGTTACATATATCATTTCCTGCATCGCGGCTTTTTTTATCACTTCAGTGTGGCATATATTTATTTTAGGTGCGCTAATTGGTTCCGCTCAGGGAGGCATTCAGGCGCTCAGCAGGTCTTATTATGCGAAGATCATTCCAAAGGAGAATTCCAATGAATTCTTTGGTTTTTACAATATTTTTGGCAAGTTCGCGGCCATTGTTGGTCCTGCTGTAATGTCTTTAACAACAACCTTAACAGGTAATGCTAAATTTAGTATTTTAGCGATTATCCCACTTTTTATTATTGGATTATTCGTATTTATAACTTTACCTAAAGAGCAGCCTGAACATGACGAACCTAAGGGGCTTATTCTATGAAGTCAATTAAAGCACAAACGGCTATGGCCAAGCATTTGATCGTCATCTCTTACGATGCCTTTTCAGAAGACCACTGGGCATTGGCCAGCCGGCTTCCAAACTTAGCGGAATTAATTAAAAACGGAGCCCATAGCGATAAATTGAAAAGTGTGTATCCCACGCTCACATATGTAGTGCATACCACCATAGCAACCGGTGTATATCCGGATAAGCATGGCATCCATCACAACAATCCGTTTCAGCCTTTTATTAAGGAAGAGGAGCAGAATTGGTTCTGGTTTAGAAATGCGATCAAGGTGCCAACGATTTACGATGTTGCGCGCGAGCATAAGATGAGCACAGCCGGAATCCTATGGCCAGTATCGGGTAAATCCTCCATCCAATACAATATACCTGAAATCAGAGCCATCAAAAACGAAAATCAGGCACTGAAGATATTAAAAAGCGGAAGCCCCTTATACTGCGTGGATATGGAGCTGAAATATGGCCGGATCCGCAAAGGGATTGAGCAGCCCTATCTGGATGACTTCACGACCAAATGTGCTATAGACACGATTAAGCGCAAAAAACCTAATCTTCTAATGATGCATCTGATCGATCTGGATGATGCCAAACATGCTTATGGAACTGACAGTGACGAAGTGAAGCAGGTAATCACACGTATGGATAAAAGGTTAGGCGATATTATGCAGGCAGTGGATGAAGCGGGGATGAAGGATGATACGATTTTTTTAATTTTGGGGGACCATGGCCAGTTTAATGTTAGGTACAGAGTGCATTTGAACAACCTTTTGCAGGAAAAGGGCCTGATCTATGAAGAGAACGGCGAAATGAAGTGGAGAGCTTACTTTCAGTGTGGGGGTGGAGCGGCTTACTTGCATATCCGGCAGGGCGATGAAGAAGCTGAGCAAATAGCATTAGCTGTTATTGGAGATCATATGAGAGATGAATCCTCAGGTATAGAGAAATTGTATGCTAGAGATGAACTGGATTTTTTTCATGTGGGCCAAACCACAAAGTATATGCTTGAGGCTAAGAGAGGTTATTGTTTCGACGAAAGTATGGATGAACCAACGATTGTTGATTTGGACAAACAAGGCGTTAAATTTGCCACGCATGGCTATTCTCCTGATAAAGACGGCTATAGATGCAACTTGGTTGTCTCCGGGGAAAAGATTAGAAATGGGTATCCTATAGGGGACATCGAAATGGTAGATATAGCCCCCACGATGGCAAAGATTTTAGGGATTGATTTTAATCCAGGTGACGGAAGACCTTTAGAGGAAATTTTTATGGACTAAATTAAGCAATGTGAAACGGAGAAATTCAATGATTGAAACGCGTAAACAGAAATCAAATAAACTCAAGATATTCTCAAAAGTATTCATGATTATTATTGGGGCGCTAATAGCTGCCTATGGTCTAGAATCGGTATTGATACCCAACAATGTCTCAGATGGAGGTGTCACAGGTCTAAGCATCGTTGGCTCTGAACTGTTTGGCTTACCGCTAGGGCTGCTAATTGGCATAATTAATATCCCTTTTGTGTGGCTAGGATATAAGCAAATTGGTAAAAGCTTTGCTCTTTATTCCGTTATCGGTATTGCTTCACTGGCTATTGGCACTAGTCTTATGCATCATGTACCGACGATTATAGAAGGTGATACTTTATTAATTACCGTTGTTGGCGGGATTATTATCGGTTTTGGTATGGGGTTAGCCTTACGTAATGGTGGAGCATTAGATGGGATAGATATGTTAGCTGTCTTACTTTCACGAAAATTACCTTTTGGGACCAGTGATTTAATCTTATTTCTAAACATGTTTGTATTTATTGTTGTTTCAACAGTATTTGGCCTACAAGGGGCTATTCTATCAGCACTTGCTTATTTTATTGCTTCTAAGGTCATTCATATTATTGAAGAAGGTTTGAGTGGCTCTAAAACGTTTAAAATCATCACTATTCAACCGGAAATCATGGTCGAGACTATTCGTGACCGATTGGGTCGTGGAGCAACTTATACAGATGCTTATGGCGGCTACTCAAATGAACAATTCAAAGAAATCACTTGTGTCATTAACCGTCTGGAAGAAAGTAAAATAAAAGACATTATTCGTGAAATTGACCCGAATGCCTTTGTAGTAGTCTACGATGTTGCAGAAGTTAAGGGCGGCAGTTTCAAAAAGAAAAATATTCACTAATGACTATAAATCGCGTTGGAGAGAAGCTAATTATGCTCTTGCCAGCGCGTTTTTTGTTTTCTTTGAAGGAGAGGAAAGGCTTGGTATAGATTTAATATAATTAAAGTTGGAATACCTACTCTAACAACATGCTTATACAATAGAATTAATAAGGTTGGAGAGGGGACATGGATATGGATGCTGTTCATAAAGAAAAGATCTTAATCAAAAATGAAAAGCTTATTAGCATGGTC
The DNA here is from genome assembly GCF_038008505.1 of Paenibacillus sp. FSL H7-0735. NCBI lineage: Bacteria > Bacillati > Bacillota > Bacilli > Caryophanales > Paenibacillaceae > Paenibacillus > Paenibacillus sp. FSL H7-0735. The sequence goes on from NZ_JBBOZH010000001.1 coordinate 1,880,315, forward strand.
ATTGAACGGGCTAAGAGAGATTTTTCTGATGATATTGCAATTATTGGGCTTACAGGTTCTTTTAGTACTGGGGATTTTCATGAAAAAAGCGATCTTGATCTAATCATAATTAATAACACAGAGCAAGGCTGGGGAATATCTTCGTGTTTTATCTTGGATGATATTGGATACGATCTATATTGTACGCCATGGGAAACAAGGATAGAAGATCAAGCCAATCTCGAGAGTCCAATGATTTCATGTCTGGTGGATTTACAGGTGTTATACTGTGCAAAACCCGAATATTTGGAAAAGCTAAATTTATATAAACAGAGAGCACTCGATGCTCTGGCCATGCCTATAGGGAGAGAATGTATCAGTAGAGCGAAAAAGTGTATAGACATAGCAAAACAGGAATATGCGAATACATTACTTTCTGAAGATATAGGAGCAGTAAGGTATGCTTCAAGCGAAGGTTTATACAATTTGTTAAATGCGCTAACTCATTTGAACAATACTTATTTCAAACGGGGAATTAAGAGATATTTGGAGGAAATAGCTACGTACCGTTATGTTCCTGATGATTTTGAAAAGACATATATGGCTGTGATAGAGGCGAAGACTATCGATGAAATCAGAAGTGCAGTATATAAGGCACTTAAAAACATCAATGATTTATATAATAAAATGTATAAGGATTTTGTAGTGCAGCCTGTCCCAAGCTATGATAATCTTGGCGGAACTTATGAGGAATTATGGTGCAACTACCGCAATAAGATTATAGCAAGTGTAGAATCGGGTGATAGATCGTATGCGTATCTTGCAGCAATGGGCATACAAGGTTTTCTTGATGAAATGACAGAATGGAAGGGAACTAAAAAGTTTGATATCATGCAGTATTTTGATTCTGACCATCTTCAAGTCTTTAAAAATGAGTTTCTGAAGGTCATGGATGAATATCTGGAGGAATATAACAAGGTAGGCAGGAAAGTCGAACGATACAATACTTTCGAGCAATTATATAACCAATATATGAAGGTATAGAAAATAGCCCACTACCAATCTTTGGATTGGAGTGAGCTATTTTTTATTTGACAAGAAAACTTGGCGTATTATAATAATGATGACAAGAAAACTTGTCATCATCTTTTCAATTTGAAAGGAGAAATTTTTATGAAAAAGGAAGAAATATTAGAAAAAAGCAGAAATGAAAAAGGAGACGAAGGAAAAGAATTTGTATTTGCTAAAGGCAGAAAAAGCGGATTCATTGGAATGTTGATTGTATTTTGCATTCTGAGTGTCTTCAGTTTATATAATCATAGTCAAGAAACAAATCTTGCATTAAAAGCCTTGATAGCCATGTTTTTTGGATATTTGAGCTGTGAAGGTCTTGGGATGTATTCTGTAACTAAGAAAAAGATGCATTTACTCAATTTCATTTTAGGATTAATTATAAGTGTTTCGTTTTTGTTTATTTACTTTTATGGGATGAGTGATTAGTATGAGTGAACCTTTGGTTTTAAAAAATAAACTGCGCGAAGCAAGAACGGAACAAAAATTATCGCAAGCACAATTGGCAGAAATGGTGGGAGTCTCAAGAAATACTATAAGCTCGATTGAAACCGGACAGTTTAACCCTACTGCAAAATTAGCTTTGATTTTATGTATTGCGTTGGATAAAAAATTCGAAGAATTATTTTATTTTGATTAAAATCAACAGAAGCTTTTCTGGGTTTAACTCTAGATGTCAGAAAAACAGCGATACTCCATCATTGGAGATCGCTGTTTTTTTTTTTTTTCAGTCGATTATAGCTTACTCAGGAATTTACAGGGTTCTGTTCAACAGATTTGGGTGTAAAAGCTCTTCGAACAACCTTCGTTAATTCCATTAGGATGAGGGAGCCGAGGGCTAAGCCTGCTGCAATCAGCCACTCTGACATTCCAAATGAAGCCGGAATCGAGAAGATTTCTCTAACTCCTGGCAGAACCGCAATGCCGTAAAAGGCAAAGCAGACCAGAACGGCTCCGATGACGTATTTGTTGCTGAAAAGGCCAGCTTCAATAGCAGTTTGACTGTTCGAACGGGCGGCAAAGGTCTGCAATGTACGAGACAAGATCAGGGTTGTGAATGCCATAGCTACGCCCATATCAGGTGAATCCTGAAGTCCGATATACAGGGATATGATAACAGCTATACCTATGAGTAGACCACGAGTGACAATGGCCTGCATCATTCCTCCTGCGAATATTCCTTCCTTGAGCTCTCTTGGTTTTCTGTTCATCACATTAGGTTCAGGTTTTTCCATCCCGAGAGCAATGGCGGGCAGAGAATCATTCGCCAGATTGATGAATAGAAGCTGAATCGCTGTGAAAGGATTAATCCAGTTGAAAATAAGGGCAAAGAGGATGGCGATAATTGCACCCAGGTTACCGGAAAACAAATAGGCGATCGCTTTTTTGATATTGTCAAATACCGTTCTGCCCACAGATACAGCATTGACAATGGATACAAAATTATCATCGGTCAAAATCATGGCAGCCGCATCTTTGGCAACATCGGTTCCACTGCCCATGGCAACTCCGATATCTGCTTGCTTCAAAGCAGGTGCGTCATTTACACCATCACCGGTCATGGCTGTTATTTTGCCTTTCCGCTGCCACGCGCGGACAATCCTGATCTTGTTCTCCGGAGAGACACGGGCGTACACACCAATCTGCTCGAGTTTGTGATCAAGTTCCTCGTCAGACATGGCATCGAGTTCTTGGCCGGTTACGGCAATTTCATTCTCAGTCATCAGACCGATATCGCGGCCGATCGCTTGTGCGGTTGTCTTATGATCACCGGTAATCATGATGGTTCGGATTCCAGCCTTCTGAGACTCTGCGATCGCGCCGTAGACAGCTTCCCGAGGTGGATCAATCATAGCTGTCAAACCTACGAGCACTAGATTTTGTTCATCCTCCAATCCGACTTCAGTAACTGTATTTGGTACGGTTTTGTAGGCATAGGCAAGTACACGGAGTGCTCTGCTGGAGAACTCCTCATTGGCTTCGAAGAAGCGTTCAAGAACTTCTGGTGTCATCGGCACTTCTTTTCCACTTAACAGTACATGCGAGCATAGACCAAAGAGCACATCGGGTCCACCTTTAGTAATCATTGCTTTTTGTCCGTTAAAAGTATGCAAGGTCGTCATCAGCTTGCGATCCGAGTCAAAAGGTAGTTCGGCTTCGCGAGGGAAATTATCGCGTATTTCCTTATAATCTTTATTCTTGCTGTTGCTGAAGGCAATAAGTGCTACCTCTGTAGGATCACCCAGCTCTTTACCATCCTCATTAATGTTAGAGTCGTTGCAGAGCACGGCAATATGCAGGAGCCGCCGGGCTTCTTCAGACCATTCTTCAGGCGCTTGATTGAATTGATCACGGTCACCTTCTGGTAGAAAGTAATCTACAACAGTCATTTTATTCTGGGTGAGGGTACCGGTTTTATCTGTACAGATGACACTGGTTGACCCAAGGGCTTCGACAGCGGGTAGCTTACGAATAATCGCATGTTGCTTAGCCATCTTATTAGTACCTACGGATAGGACAATAGTTACTATTGAGGAAAGAGCTTCGGGAATCGCAGCAACCGCCACAGCGACTGCAAACATTAACGCATTCAGGATAGCTTCTGTTGTATCCACAGTCTCATTCGATAACCAAACACGTCCGGCCTGGATGGCAAAGATTACAATGGACAGGAGTATAATTGCTACCCCCAGCTGCTTGCTGAATGTTTCGAGCTTGCGCTGCAGCGGCGTTTGCTTGGCTTCGGCGCTTTCAATGAGTTCAGCAATTTTTCCGATTTCGGTAGTGAGTGCAGTTCCCGTTACTACTAGCGTTCCGCGGCCATATACAACTAGTGAACCGCTGAACGCCATATTACGCCGGTCTCCAAGCGGAGATTCTTTCGCGATGATATTTGTATGCTTTTCCACAGCTTCGGATTCTCCGGTTAGCATACCCTCATTTATTTTTAAGCTTTCCGATTCTATAATCCGGCCATCGGCGGGTACAAAATCGCCGGCTTCCAGCCAGACGATATCACCGCGTACAAGTTCCCTTGCCGGGACGGTTTTTAATTCTCCATCACGCAGCACTTTGGCCTCGGGGGCTGACATCTGCTGCAAGGCATCCAGTGAACTCTCCGCTTTACGGGTCTGGATGACACTTATAACTGCATTGAGAATCAACACGAGGAAAATAATAAGCGACTCCATAACTTGTCCCATAACAATCTGGACAATGGCGGCTATAAGCAGTACGACTACCATAGGGTCTTTGAAGTTTTCAAGAAAAAGCTTCCAAACAGGATCTTTTTTCTTTCCTTTTAATTCGTTAAAACCATAATCTTTTAGACGATTGTCGACTTCTGCCGAAGTAAGCCCGTTAGCTGAACTCTGAACATCCTGTAAACTGTCGGCTACATTGTTGCGGTAATATTCCACTAATGATAGCTCCTCTCTGCTGTGCTGTGTCTTTGTTCTTAAAAATTACGGTTCAAGCCGGGACAAGTTTCAAAATATCGAGCTGCATAAACTGTTTTTACATTATAAATGTGTCTTTTGAGCTTGAAATTGGACTGAGCATTGAGCTTGACGTATAGTATTAATACTGTCGAACCTTGTAATAAATTGAGTTCTGAACTAGATAGAAATTTGGAGGAACCTCGTGAAGTTTACATTCAAGGAAGAAAAAATATATGTAAATCTGGTTCGTTTCGTTGGGTCATTGCTCTTAGCAATTTCCTATTACAAAGATTATAGCGGTCAAGGATTCATTAACCTTCTAGGTGGTCTGATCGTGTTGTTGCTATATATGGTGTTGATTTGGGTAAAAAACGCTTGGTGGACTGAAGTGAAATATTATGCTGTTACTTTTATAATGATTTTGATTATATTAGTGCTTCATTATGTTTTTGGCTCACCGAATACAAGTTTACTATGGCCGCTTTATTTTATTATCCTATTTATGAATCGAGTTTATCCCCGTGTTTCTTTTATTGTTGGAATCACTACACTTACTGCTGTTTTTCTGATTTATTCATTGTCCTTAAGCAGTTTTTTAGGGCTGCTTTGTGTAATCCTCGTAGCGCGAAGTATAAAAATCAGAAGAGATGCTCACTACTTAACAACGCTCCACCTTGAAGAGTTAAATAAAACTCATAAAGAGCTGGAGGCTACGCATAACGAACTTCAAGAAGCTATGGTTCATTCGGTACGTTATGCAGCTTTAGAAGAAAGAACCCGGCTTGCCAGCGAAATTCATGATGGAATGGGTCATCAATTGACTTCACTGATAGTACAATTGCAAGCCCTTCAGATTATGCAAGTAAATGATCCTAAAAGAGCAGCTGAGTCCACCAGCCAGTTAATTACTATTGCTCGTCAAGCTATGGCGGAAGTTCGAGTTGCGGTAAAGGAATGGTCAAATGACGAAATGGGTTTAGGGCTAGTTGCTTTAAAAGGCCTCGTAGCCCAAACTCAAAGCAGATCTTCTATACAGTTCAAACTTAATCAAAAATCGGAAGTCACAGAGTGGCCTATTGAAACAAGTATCGTGTTATATCGAGTTCTGCAGGAGTCATTAACCAATGTGCTTCGTCATTCAAATGCGACTATTGCCAGCATTGATATTGAAGAAGTAAACGATATGATTTACCTTACGGTCACAGACAATGGAGTAACTGCTAAAGAAGAACCTTTAAATTTAGGGTATGGTCTAAATGGCGTAACAAAGCGGTGTAAAGCATCGGGGGGCTACTGTTTTTTTTCGTCTATAGAACCTCATGGCTTTCGCCTGCAGGCAGTCGTTCCCGTTGCATGTAGACCTATTGTGGAAGAGAAGGAGTAGTTCACTTGGATAAAATAATTAGGATTGTACTTGCTGACGATCAGCCTTTCGTCCGGCAAGGATTAAGGTACATTATAGATTCACAACCTGATATGGAATGCGTAGGAGAAGCCTGTGATGGGGAGGAAGCTTACCTTGTTTCACTTGAAACTAAACCCGATATTGTGTTAATGGATATTCAAATGCCTAATTCCTCGGGGCTTGAAGCAACTCGCAAAGTTCTCCGTGTAAGTCCAGAAATTAAGATTGTACTTCTAACCACTTTTGATGTTCAAGCCTATGTTATTGAAGGGATACGTGCAGGCGCAGTAGGGTACTTGTTGAAGGATACGGATATGCAAGAAGTTCTTGCGGGAATACGCTGGGCGAATCAAGGTAATGCAATTTACAGGACACCTACTGCAAGTAAGGCGCTTATAGCAGCCATTTCGAGTGATGCTAAACTAAACAAAACAGAGCAAGCATCAGATGATTTTTCTGAATCTCTGACCGAACGTGAACTTGATGTACTCCAACAAATGGCATACGGGCGCAGGAACTCTGAAATTGCGGAAATTCTGAATATTTCACAGGGCACGGTTAAGACTCATATTCATCGTATTCTCCAAAAGCTTGAGGTCGAAGATCGTACACAAGCTGTTGTATTGGCTATACGGACAGGGATGGTAGAGTAACAGAGGGAGAAGTTGTTCTATAAAAAAATAGCCATGTAGTTAGAAAGACCGGCCACAACCGGTCTTTTTTTGTTTTGTTTGTGGGGTCTGCTCAAACATTGTATATCTCTAGATAGAGGTATCGTTGCTTATAAATCAATCGCTGTGTAGATGTGTTAGTCCCTATGATTTTTTATTATTAGTAAGGCAACACAGTGGAACTGCAACGCTCTATACAAGGAGGAAATATAATGCACATTACAGTCACACAAGTAATTTCAAGCACACCATCATGGGTGTGGATATTATTCATTCTTTTGTTCATAATGGGGATTAAAAATTCTCAGGAACGGCCTGTTATTTTTTCACGGATGTTTATTGCCCCGCTTATTTTTATGGCATGGGGATTACGGACAATAACAACTACTTTTCCTCAATTAGGTCTAACGTTGACGAGTTATATGATCTTTATCATTCCAGGTTTCCTGATTGGCTATCTTTTAAATAAGAGGTACCAATCCTTTGTTAGAAAAGAATCAGTAGTGTTCAAAAAGAAAAGTTATCTTCCATTATTTATTGTCCTACTGAATTTTATTGTTAAATATATTCTGAATGTGATGTCGATTTTTTACCATAGCAGCGTATTTCATATCATTTATTCTTCAGCAAATGGGCTAACTGTTGGATTGTTTTTTGGAGGTATCGTATATACCTTTTATATGCAATGTAAGCTTGAAAACTCTATAAGTGGCAGAAGGGGGATCAATTGATCTCGTTAAAAGAACAAAATAAGACCTGTCTGATGACAGGTCTTATTTGTCTATACTTTCCTATTTGTTAGCGCCCGAATTAGCCGGCTCATGCAATTGCCCTGACTCACGGTGCCTCCGACTCATGAATACCAAAGACAATGCAATTACCGTGAGGATAACCCCAAGGACTTGAAATCCCTCGAAGCTAAACTTACCTCCCATTATGATACCTATTAACAATGAAGAGAGAATGGTTCCCAGGTATCTCGATGTATTAAATAATCCGGAGGCAACACCGATGATTTCTTTTGGAGAACTTTGGAACAAGGCTGCTTGCAGGCCGACATTGTTCAATCCGTTGCTAATACCAAATGCAGCTAAAGCCACACATACACTGATCACCGGTGAAGTCTGATTTAAGGTCACAAGCCACACTGATCCCAATGTCATCAGGACCCCGGACACCAGCAATGCTGGCCGGGGTCCTGATCTATCGATCCAGCGTCCTGCTATTGGAGCAGTAACCAGCGAGCATAATCCCAGCGTTAGCATGAGAATCCCAGTTTGGAATTCACTGACATGACGTACCATTTGCAAGTAGGATGGAATCCCGAAAAAGAGTGAGTAAAAAAGTACATTAACGAGCATGAATTCAACATTAACCCAAGTCATTGCCGGATATTTGGCAAATGTACGTAAAGGAATAAAGGGTGACGCCGCTTTTAGCTCATGCCGGACGAATGCCCCCAGCAGAACGAGTCCTGTTAGCAAGGTAATGACATGTATTAATGAGATATGTCCGGATGATTTTGCTGAAAGCAATCCAAGGAGCACGCCAACCAGCCCCACAGTGAAGAGCAGGATTCCTGACGCATCAATCAAATCAAACCATTTGCGCAGGGACATTCCCCGGGTAATGGTTGTTGACGGTTCGTCCTTGGGGATATGCCTCCAAGATAATAGAAAGCTCGCCACCACGAATGGAATATTGACGAAAAAGATAGCTGGCCAGTCCCACCAGTGAATAATAACCCCGCCAATAAAGGGTCCAATTGCTGCCGCGCCGGATAGGAAGATGGATAAAACAGACAGTGCGGTCGCTTGTTTCTCCGTAATATGAATCCGCACAATGGCCATTCCAACGGCAACCATCATGCTAGTTCCAATGGCTTGCACAATACGGAACACGATGAGACAGCCAAAGTTTGGGGAGAGAGGAGCTAATAAACCTGCAATGAAGGATACGACAAGCCCGGTAAGAAATAATTTCCTCCGGCCGAATAAATCGCTGGCCTTTCCCATGACAGGTTGAGCGATGCTGCTTGCAATGTAAAAAGAAAAAATAATCCAGGAAACACCTGTATAGTCAAGCTGGAATACATTTTGCAGCCTTGGAATAGCCACAGACACCATCGAAGAATTTAAAGGGTTCAATAAAATCCCCAGACCTACTGAAATCATTAACCACCTGTTGCGAACACTCATTTTAAATCCCCCTAAAGCTTATTAATGTCATCGTACTTGAAATCGATTATTCATTCCAACGCATTTTATGTTATGATCTCATTGACTTGAGGGAATGAATGGAGGTGCGAAATGGAACTTCTGCAACTGCAATATTTTCTCGCTGTAGCTCGGTTGGAACATATGACTGAAGCTGCACGAAATCTACACGTTACTCAATCTTCACTAAGCAAAACGATTCAGCGTTTGGAGGAGGATCTGGGGGTACCTTTATTCGATCGGGTAGGAAGAAAGCTGCGACTGAATGAGTCCGGAAGCCGGTTTCTTCGCCGAGCTGAAAGGGCATTATTTGAATTGGAGCAGGGAAAACAGGAGCTTAGCGATTTATCCAGTCCTGAACATGGCACACTCGAATTAGCGGTGACGACCGCAAGCACATTACCCAATATCCTGCGAGAGTTTCGGAAAAAGCGGCCTGATATTCAATACCATGTGCAAATGTTGACCACGCAGGAAATGGTTACACTTCTTAATAGAGGAGAGGTTGATTATTGCTTATCCTCACCTCCAATAAAAGGGGATGACATCGAATGTCAAATCGTCTTTATCGATCCGATTCTTGTGGCTGTTCCAAAGGGGCATCGGCTGGCTAATCGAAGCAGCGTATCTTTGACAGAGCTAAGGGATGAATGGTTTGTTGGTGTAAAGAGTGGCTATGGTACTCGCGATTTAATAGACTCTGTATGCAAATCGGTTGGATTTGTGCCTAAATATGTGTATGAGGGGGATGAACCTGCAAGGCTTAGCACTCTTGTGGAAGCTGAAATTGGCTTAGCTTTCATACCAAGCACGGCACGGAATTCACGGGAAGATATCCAATACCTCCAAGTAGAGAATCACGAATTGGAAAGGGAGATAGCTCTATTGTGGCACAGGAGCCGGTACATTTCTCAGGCTGCTTTGGAATTTCGGGAGGTAGTTGTAGAATATTTTGGAGCGTTATCCAAACAGACAATTTAATTACGCCGCAGAACAAATAACAAACCAAGTCCCCGTTACCTTCCGTTACGTTCAACGGTCCGTAAGTGGGGTTTTCTTTTGGGTTAAATACGTAGAATCTTTAATCATACATACGTTTTCCTATAATTATGGGGGGTAACACCTTTAATATTAGCGTAGTAGTGCGTAGCAGCGAGGCTGTAAAATAGTGTGAGTACACATGAAAGCGTTTACATAAAAGGAGGGGGTCTGTAAGTAAAAAGATTCATTTGTGATGATGTTCTACTGCTCTTCGGAATGATTGTGCCACTGTTGAAATTGAGGATTTAGCAGGTAAAGAAATTAGCGTGGGAATATAGGGCTGGTGCTAATAAGGTAGGTCATTAACTGATTTGTATGAAAATCACTAGAGGAGGAATGCATTAAATGAGTAGAATGCTTAAACAAGTAATCTCGATTTTACTCGCAGCTGCCTTGCTTATTCCGACAAGCTGGATCGCTCCGGTTACTGAAGCTGCGGCGCAGGATACGACAGTATCATCAGATACGGTAACGGTATATCACGAAACTTTTGCGAGTGGCAAGGGTATTGCAGCTCAAGCAGGCAGTGCTAGCCTTACACCTGTGACTGATAAAGTTTTTACTGGCAATGCTGACGGCGCAGCTTTATATGTAAGCAACCGAGCGAATAACTGGGACGCGGCTGATTTTAAATTCAGCGATATGGGCCTAGAAAACGGCAAAACCTACACGGTAACTGCATCCGTGTATGTAGACGCTGATGTGATTGTACCTAGCGGTGCCCAAGCTTATCTTCAAGCGATAGGCAGCTACGCTCTTTTGGCAAATGTGAATTATGAAGCAGGCCAAGCGGTCACCTTGACGAAAGAATTTACCGTGGATACGGACAAAGATACAACGCTGCGTGTTCAATCCAACGATGACGGGAAAACGGTTCCGTTCTACATTGGGGAGCTCCTCATTACAGCAAAAAAAGCAGTGACGGAAACGGATAAAGAAATCTATCACGAAACTTTTGCGAGTGGCAAAGGTTTAGCCTCACAATCAGGTAGCGCTAACCTAACCCCTGTCACCGATAAAGTTTTTACTGGCAATGCTGACGGGGCAGCTTTATATGTAAGCAACCGAGCGAATAACTGGGACGCGGTTGATTTTAAATTCAGCGATATGGGTCTAGAAAACGGCAAAACCTACACGGTAACTGCATCCGTGTATGTAGACGCTGATGTGACTGTACCTAGTGGTGCCCAAGCTTATCTTCAAGCGATAGGCAGCTACGCTCTTTTGGCAAATGTGAGTTATGAAGCAGGCCAAGCGGTCACCTTGACGAAAAAATTTACCGTGGATACGGACAAAGATACAACACTGCGTGTTCAATCCAACGATGACGGGAAAACGGTTCCGTTCTACATTGGGGATGTATTGGTCACAGAAAAGGTGGCTACAGTAGAGCCAACTCCAACACCAGAAACACCTAGAGACCCAGCTTTACCTTTTACCACTGTTACTTTTGAGGATCAAACGGCAGGTGGTTTTGAAGGCAGAGCAGGTACTGAAACGCTTACGGTTACTAATGAAGCGAATCATACGGATGGTGGTTCATACGCTTTGAAGGTTGAGGGCAGAACCAGTACATGGCATGGGCCGACATTACGTGTGGAGAAGTATGTGGACAAAGGCTACGAATATAAAATTTCGTTATGGGTCAAGCTGATCCAGCCAGCAAGCTCGCAGCTTCAGCTGTCCACGCAGGTTGGCGATGGAAGCAGCGCCAATTATGTGCAGCTCGCACCTAAAACCATCAGCGCAAGCGATGGCTGGATTCAGTTCGAGGGAACTTACCGTTATAACAATGTAAGCAGTGAGTATTTGACCATTTATGTGGAAAGCTCCAGTAATAGCGCGGCCTCATTTTATATCGATGATATTAATTTTGAAAAGGTAGGCTCTGGCCCGGTTGATATCGAAAAAGATCTTGTGCCGATTAAGGATGCTTACCAGAGTGATTTTCTGATCGGAAATGCGATAACCGCTGAGGATCTGGAAGGTGTCAGACTTGAGCTTCTGAAAATGCATCACAATGTTGCTACGGCAGGTAATGCCATGAAGCCGGACGCGTTGCAGCCTACGAAGGGCAACTTCACGTTTACCGCGGCAGATACAATTGTAGATAAAGTACTGGCTGAGGGCATGCAGATGCATGGACATGTGTTGGTATGGCATCAACAATCGCCTGCATGGCTGAATACAACAACAGACGCAGCTAACAACACGATCCCCTTGGGACGGGATGAAGCTCTTATGAATTTGCAGACCCATATCCAAACCGTTATGGAGCATTTTGGTGACAAGGTGATCTCCTGGGATGTTGTAAATGAGGCGATGAGCGATAACCCATCCAACCCAACAGATTGGAAAACTGCGCTGCGTTCCGCCCCATGGAAAAGTGCTATTGGAGCAGATTACGTAGAGCAAGCCTTCCTGGCGGCAAGAGAAGTGCTGGACACGCATCCAGATTGGGATATTAAGCTCTATTACAACGATTATAACGAAGACAATCAGAATAAAGCGCAGGCCATCTACAGTATGGTCAAAGAAATCAATGATAGGTACGCGCTGACTCACCCTGGCAAATTGCTTATCGACGGGGTTGGCATGCAGGGGCACTACAGCATCAATACGAACCCAGAGAATGTGAAGCTATCCTTGGAAAAGTTCATTTCCTTGGGTGTCGAAGTAAGCATAACTGAGCTGGACATTCAGGCCGGAAGCAACTATCAGCTTTCTGAAAAGCTTGCTAATGCGCAGGGTTATCTGTATGCACAGTTGTTAAATATCTTCAGGGATCACGCTGATTCTATCAAACGTGTTACCTTCTGGGGAATGGATGATAATACAAGCTGGAGAGCTTCATCCAATCCGTTGTTATTCGATAAAAATCTGCAAGCTAAGCCGGCTTACTATGGCGTTATCGATCCTGATACCTTCATTGAAGAGCATGAGCCTGAATCAGTAGAAGCCAATCAATCTACTGCCAAATTCGCTGCACCTGTTATAGACGGAACAGTTGACGAGATCTGGAGCCAGACCGCTGAGATTCCGGTCAATCGGTATCAAACCGCTTGGCAAGGAGCGAGCGGAGTAGCAAAAGCACTCTGGGATGATCAATATTTATATGTCCTAGTCCAGGTGAGTGATACGCAGCTTGATAAGAGCAGCGTGAATGCACATGAACAGGATTCGGTCGAAATCTTCGTGGACCAAAATAATGGGAAAACGACGTTTTATCAAGATGATGATGGCCAGTACAGAGTCAATTTTGACAACGAGACTTCATTTAATCCTTCAAGTATCGCAGCCGGCTTCGAATCGGCAACCCAGATTTCCGGAACAAACTATACGGTTGAAGTGAAGATTCCACTTCAAGGGATCACTCCGGACAACGATAAAAAGCTTGGTTTCGATGTACAGATCAACGATGCTAAAGAGGGCTCACGTCAAAGTGTCGCGGCTTGGAACGATACGAGTGGAACTGGGTATATGGACACATCCGTTTATGGTGTGCTTACTTTAAAGGGGAAATCTGCCGGTCCGGAACCAACCCCAACGCCGACAACAGCACCGACACCGACACCAACGAGCCCAACCGATCCAACAGACCCAACTGACCCAACAGATCCAACGGATCCAACAAACCCAACGGAACCATCGGCAACCCCGACACCTGTTCAAACAGCGACGCCAGCGCCAACAAATGCACCAACGGGTAGCAGCACCGGTAATGTTGTATCAACTCCACAACCTGGAGCCATTACAAACAAAGATGGTATTGTTACGATTAAACTGGAGGTAAAGTCCGATAATGGGTATGTCATAGGTACGATCTCCAGCGACAACATGAAAAAAGCGCTTGAACTGGCTAGTGTAGCGGCAAACGGCAAGAAACAAATTATCATTGAAGTGCCAAAGCAAACGGACACGAAAGGGTATGATATACAATTACCGACCCAAAGTCTAATGGGGAAAGAAAACTATGAACTATTGCTTAAGACGGAAAAAACCACAATTCAAATTCCAAGCAATATGTTGTCCAATGTAACAGACAGTGCTGAACAAGTATCCATACGAATAAATAAAGTCACCAAGGACAGCTTGGAAGCAGCTACCCGCAATATGATTGGCAACCATCCAATTATCGGTCTAAGCTTAGTAGCAGGTGACAAAGTTATTCCTTGGAATAACCCTAACGCACCTGTAACGATAGCCATTCCTTACGTGCCGACAGCGGAGGAGCTTAACCATCCAGAGCTTATCGTCGTTTGGTACATCGATGGCAAAGGCAACGTAATGCCGGTTCCGAACGGTCGATATGATGCTGCAACCCAAACGGTTGTCTTTCAAACAACCCACTTCAGCACTTATGCAGTAACCTTCGTAAAGAAAGACTTCGGAGATCTGCAGAATCTGTCATGGGCTAAACAAGCTATAGGCGTTATGGCGGCTCGCGATATCATCAAAGGAACGTCGGTGAACAACTTTTCACCTGCAGATTCAATCAAACGAGCGGATTTCATTGCTCTCCTCGTAAGAGCGCTTGAACTGAAGGGAACGGGCAAAAGTGCAATAATGTTCAACGATGTCCAAAAGACGGACTATTATTATGATGAACTGGTCATCGCGAAGGAACTGGGAATTGCTACAGGTTTTAAAGATGATACGTTCAGACCCAATAGCAATATCTCCAGACAAGATATGATGGTGCTGACAGCACGCGCGCTGGCGGCAGCCGGCAAGCAAGTTAAGGCGAGCGGTACTGTAGCTGCTTATCTAGATGAAGCAAGTATATCCAGCTACGCAAAAGACAGCGCATCATTGTTGATCAAATCCGGAGTCGTAAACGGAAAGAATAATAGAATTGCGCCGAACGATACGCTTACCCGTGCTGAAGCGGCAGTCATCCTGTACCGTATCTGGAAGCTGTAGTCCCGGCAGCAGAGAAAAAAACTCTGAATTAGCTCATGTTCATTTTTAATCTGAAGAGCGGAAATACGTGTATAACCATCCCTTGCGTTCTTCTGTTTTAAGCATCGCTGCTCACCTCCCTGCGGAGAGGAGCAGCGATTTTTTTGTGTATGTTCCGTTAAATCGGAGCTAAAACGGAAAAAAATGTCACGAAACAGACCGCTCAAGTGTTATAACTGTACTGATAGTAGAAAGGAGACAGTCGTGGACTCTATTGAAGAAAAGATAAAGCGGGTACAAGCGGGGGAAGTCTACCTTTTTTCAGATATTATCAGACTCTACCAACAACGGATCTACCTCTACTGCTTTCGCTTGTTGAACAATAAGGAAGAAGCCGAGGATGCGGTTCAGGACATATTTATTAAGGCTTACCAGAACATCGGCCATTTTGAGTCTCAGGTGAGTTTTAACTCATGGCTCTACAGGGTTTCCTATAATCATTGCCTGAATCAACTGCGCCGGAAGAAATTTCAAAATCAGCTGCGAAAATTACTCAGACAGGATGTAACCACTAAAAGCGCTGAACAAATGGTAGAAAATCAGTTGTTCAGTGAATCCGTGGCCTCTGCCCTGGAAAAGCTTAGCGTGGAGGAACGCAATCTGTTGATTTTGCGCATTTTTGAAGATAAATCATTTGCAGAAATTAGTGAAATTCTGGGTAAAAGTACGGTCACAGTTAGGAAACGGTACGAGCGGACAAGGTGCAAGCTCAGAGAAGTCATTGAAAGAAAGGAGAAACAACTATGCGCAAGGACGAATTGACTTCCGAAGAGTTGTTTCTGAAGGAGGGGGATAATTCTGCCAAACTTCCGCTGGTTGATGTTCATGATTCTGTAATCCAAGCCATCGGGCTAGGTAATGGTCGCCTTGCTGTTAAGCCTGTACCTCACCAGCAAGAGGGAGACATCCCAGATATTATGCATAGAGTGGAGCCAGAAACCTATGCCAAACGATACCGTAAGCGCATGTGGAGCAGGCCTGTAAGGAGATGGGCAGCGGTGCTGATCCTGGTTATCTTGGTAGGAGGCAGCTATTCCTTGTTTAAGGAGAGTCCCTGGCAAGCTGCCCAATTTCAATATGAGGTGCTGCCATACGAGCCGCTTCTTGCAACGAAGGAAGGGGGGACGATTGAAGTATCTAAGAATCCGTTAGTTCCTTCAAAGGTAAAAATTCCTCAGAGAGTGGCGACCAAAGAAGAAGAGCTGCTGAGTGAAAAAAATTTAGAGGCATATAGAGTTGTAGAGAAATTATTACTACCGGGAGAGGGCGCTTCTTACGTGTTAAAAAAGGAAGGTGCTGGAGATGAACGTCCTCAGCTTGGCAGAGTTATTCCTGCGATGCTATTTAATGATTATTCCAGTTATTTAGCCAAAGCAGAAGAGTATAAGGTGCCATATTTGCCACGTCCGGAGTATCTGCCAGAAGGGTATGTTTTTGATCAAGCATGGATACAACCTGATTTTGAGGTCAACGAGAATGAACTGCTTGCCCTGACTGATGGTATAAAGCTGGAAGGCGGTTACCGGGTTATGTGGAAAAAAGAAGCTACGGCCAGTATTAATTATGACTATTCGTCGATGAGATACAAAAAAGGGGAGAGTATGGTAAGAATTAATGCCAAACACATCAAGGCAAAGTCCGGAACGGTGGAAAGCTTACTAAGGACGAACACCACAATCGTACAGAATATTCTTGTTAACGGAACCCAACTGATCTATACGGAAACTACAAACAATGAAATAAAGTTGGGGTATAGATACAGACTTGTCTGGACGGATCCAGAACAAAATGTAGTATACGATATGACTGCTGCACCGGAGTCTTCTTCTTTAACCAAAGAGGAGGTTATCCGAATTGCTGCCGACATGATGAAATAAGTATAGAAATTTGATGTCACAAATCCGGTAACGTAAGTGTTATGTAAGAGTACTACATATACAGGAAGGTGAGGTATTTTAATGAATAATAGAAAAACACTCATTGCCATGACCAGTATGACCCTAATGTTCGGTTTAGGTTATGGCTTCAAAGGAGAAGCTTACGCCGAGAAGTCTGTTGCTCAGTCTGTGGAAGAAACCGCCATTAAGGCGGAAGTCAAATATATAGCTCAGGGCATCGATGAAGCTGCCAAAGCGAAAACAGATCAGGAACAAAAAAAATTCAAGAATCTCAAAGATCTGCAGCAGAAAGCATTAAGTGAAGAGCTTAAACCTGGAGAAATCAGATATGTGTATATTAATGACAAGGAATATCAAGCCTATGCTAAGGGATCACCCACTGCGGGTGCATATTATTCCCTTTCGTTTAATACGTATAATGAATATGTGGAAAAGTATGCTGCCGGCAATACCTCCATGCCACTGCAATTGCAAGAGCCTCCGGAAGGCTACAATTTTTTCAGGGCAATTGTTTCTCCATATATGACGAAAAAAGAACAGGATAAGATATACTATCAAGTGATCGCCGAGGGTAAGGCGTCCGATAAGAAAATATATGTAAAGAAATTGCAGGAGAAGCGTACAGCTATCAACATCATCTATAATATGACCACAGAGAAAAATGGTAAAAGAGGAGTTCTTGCCATCGCTGCCGAACCTGCAGGACCTAAGGATACGACTGTTGAATCCGAACCAGCAAATGCACAGTCGCAGAAGCTAAAAGTGAGTGGCCAAGAGGTGGTATACACACCTATTGATAAGATGGAGTACAAGTCAGTTGCATGGATGAATCCAAAGACCCGTGTCAATTATATTATTCGGGAAACCGGTGGACACCTGACCAAGGAGGATTTGATTGCTTTGGCAGGACAGATCATTGAAGCTTCGGCGTAGAATGATTCTAAGACACTTACTAATTAATTTGATTAAGGCAGCCCCCAGGGCTGCTTTTTGGTTTGAGTATAAAGATCTATAGTATTCACGCTATTTAGGAGATTAAAAGCGAAATGTGGCGTTGGCAATGGAAATGTGTCTTTTTTAAGTATTCACAAATAAAGAACGAATATCCTATCATTCCAATATTTACAATATTCGATATAAAGTGATATAATTTTCGAGATTCATATACATAAACATGAAAGAAGAGTGTAAGATGCTAAAGGTAACAAGTAAAAAAGTCATGTCAATTATTACAGTTAGCTCAATGCTGTTGGCTGTGGGTGCAGTCGCTTACGCAGACACGACATTGAAGAAGATTTCTGCATATCAGAATGCGGCCATCAGCATTGAAGTGGATAATCAGAAAGTGAACCTGTCAAGTAGTGAAGGAACAATGTACCCAATTATCTATGAGGGACATAGCTATGTATCCGCCAAGGCTGTATCTGAAGCACTGGGGGCAACCGTGAAATGGGATAACAGTCGTCAAGCTGTTGTGATCACATCGGCGAACGGCGGAACATCTACATCCGTTGTCCCGGATAAGGACAATACCGTTGCACAAGCTACTGCGAAGCCAGCAACCGTATCTACTCCGCCTGCAACCGAGTCCACACCGCAGGCAACACCAAAGCCTGCTGCCTCATCTTCCGCTACGACTTCCAGTAACAGCGGCGTTTCGTTTGCAGATGCAGTGAAGTTAGGTACTTCTTTTACTTATACGGACCTTGATAACAATTATAGCCCTAAAGGTGATTCAACATCTGTTCAATATACTTTCACTATCAATAAGGTTACGTCGACTACTCTCGGACAATTACATGCTCTTGGGTTTGAGGAACATGTCACTGATCCCGATGTAGCTGTAGATTATGTCCTGCTTGATGTAACGCTTAAGGTGAAGAACGCCACTCTTGTAAAAGGTAGTCAGGACCAAGGGCGGAAGTTCCTTTCAAGTTTTACACCTACCATTTGGGGGGTAGAAACATCCAGTGGACAATACTATATTGGTGGCTCTAGTGATTATTTTGAGGGATCTCTCGGAGAAAATATCGAAAAGTTGTTAGCTGATTTTCCTGAAGTCACCCCAAGTAAACCGGGTTCTTTTGAAGCTTCGGGTAAAGTTATTCTGCCAATAATCAAAGGCAAGGAGAACAACCTTGTTCTTTATAGAAACGATAGCAAGCTTGAGTCCGACAAAAGGTCCATCTATTTTAAACTGAAATAGTTATGCAAGTTAGCAGATGGTTTGGTCGCTAATTGTTGTAATAAAGATCAAACTAAAAAGAGATCAACGATGTCATTCATCGTTGATCTCTTTTTTATGATTCTTAAACAGTGCTGATAACTTCTATATATCAAGCTTCTTTGGCAATGACTTTTTTTAGCTTCACTTTGGGTTCTTGCTCAGGATCAGGCGCTTGCCCAACACGTTTAATAAAGAAAGATAGCAGCAGACCGAGGATGCCAATTCCCACAATCACTAGATAGGAATCATTGATCCCTTGAATGGATGCTTCCATAATCATATGTTCCTGTGTTCCGTTCTGTGTGCTGCCAGAGGCCAGCATATCCTTCATATGCGTTGTAGTACGGCTCGTCATTACGGTGACGAGCAGGGAAGTCCCGACGGCGCCAGCTACTTGTCGAATGGTATTTGAAATCGCTGTACCATGCGCACTAAGCTTGGCGGGTAGTTGATTTAGACCCAAGGTTTGTATAGGCATGAGAAGGAGAGCCATCCCGATCCGGCGGCCTGTTGACATGTATACCAGATACATGTAGCTGGTTGAGTCGGTTAAGTTCACAAAGCTTAGAGTCGTTGCAATTGTAATTAACAATCCGATGATGGCGAGCCATTTCGCTCCGAACCGGTCGAACAGCTTTCCGGTTACCGGCATCAACAATCCCATTACGAGTGCACCGGGAAGCAGCAGCAAACCGGACTCCATCGCTGTAAAACCGCGGGCATTCTGCAGGTACAGAGGCAGCAGCATCATATCCGCATACATCACGATTGTAACTGCGATACTGATGACAGTCGTTAAGGAAAACATATTGTATTTAAAGGCCCGGAGATCAAGCAGTGGATTTTGGGAAGCCAGCTGTCTCCAAGTAAATAAGCCAAGGGAAAGCACACCTGCTGTTAAAGACAATAACACTTCTGCGCTCGACCAGCCTGCACTGGCAGCGCGGCTGAAGCCATACAGCAAGGTTCCAAAACCAATGGTAGAAAGAGTTACGCTAACAATGTCCAACTTGGGAAAGATGCGTTCTGATACATTTTTTAAATAAATAAATCCGCATATGATTACAATGACGGTCAAAGGAATCATGCCATAAAACATAGTCTCCCAAGAATAATGTTCCAAAATATATCCAGCCAGAGTAGGTCCAATCGCAGGCGCGAAAATAATGGCTAGCCCTACCATCCCCATGGCAGCCCCTCTCTTTTCAGGAGGGAACAGGGTCAAGATGACATTCGTGAGCAGTGGCATGATAATCCCGGCACCAGCTGCCTGAATCATACGCCCGGTCAACAGAACAGGGAAGTTTGTCGCGAGGGCCGATACGATCGTTCCAGCCAAAAATATAAACATAGAAGCTTGAAAAAGCTCTCGCGTCGTAAATCGTTGCATTAGATAAGCTGTAATTGGAATTAGAACACCATTAACCAGCATATACCCCGTTGTCAGCCACTGAGCTGTAGCCGCCGAGATATTAAAATCATGCATTAACTCCGGAACGGCAACGCTCATTACCGTTTGATTCAGTGTCGCAAGAAAGGCGCCCAAAATCATAATGAATAAGATGGGGCCCTTTTTCACGGAACTGCTTGTTACTTCTGTCTTTGTACTCACTCCACTCCATCCTTTCAACTCGTCGATCATGGACTAAATTTACAGTGTGTTGTATAGTTTACAATGCATGAATTAGATTATAAATGAAATTTTCATGTAATCAAGCAACAATTTGCGAAAAAATGTAAAGTAGTTTACATTCGTTCTAAAAATGTAGTTTTTTCTTTTTAAAAAACAACAATTATCTAAAATATGTAGCTTACAATATGAAAGTAAAAGATTGGAGAGTACAAGATGAATAACACAACGCAACGTACAGATCCCCGGGTACTTCGAACACGTCAATTGCTTAGAGATGCTGTGATTGAATTGCTTGAGGAAATGGATATTGAGAAAATATCAGTAAATCGTATTGCAGAGCGGGCTAAAATCAATCGGGTTACTTTTTATCTGCACTATCGGGATCTCCCGGATATGCTGGAAAAGATGGCGGATGAGATGGTGGAGGACATTCTACAAGTGGTGAACAACGATGACAACCATCACCAGTCGGTTGATGAAGAGAATTTGAGGATATTAGAAAGTCTGCTTAAGCATATTGCGGAAAATGCAAAATTCTACAAGGTCATACTCACATCCAAACGAAGCCCGATTTTTACAGATCGCCTGTTTAATTTGATGGCGGAAATCATTTCTGCGCACCAGGAGAAAAAGGAGGGGACTGCTGATCATTCAAAGACGCCGATACAGAAGGACATTGCCGTTTGGTACGGTTCAGCAGCTCTAATCGGCACGGTTATTTCTTGGCTCCGAGATGACATGCCCTATACGCCTGTGTATCTTGCCAGACAAATTAGTATGCTGCGTGCGAACTAGCAACGGGTTCCGACTAATGAACGGAGAGGAATTGAATGAACACGAACAAACAGCCACGCATCGTTGCGCGGCTGTTTGTCGTATTTAGAGTAGGTAAATCACTGCACACTGAGATTATCCCAGTTGATTTGGAATTCCTTCAACATCCCTTCTTTGGTCAGCTTGCCGCCGAGATACCCTTGAATGCTGCTGGATAATTCCTGTGGCATCCCGTTCGGCAGACGGGTCCAGTTCCAGGTCAGCGCTTGATCTTTATCGGTATAGGCCAGCACCTCAGCACCTAGTGCTCCAAGATCTTCTTCGGTTCCCTTAATGTTGTCGAGCGCAGGGATGAATTGGAATTCCTTGGTGATATATTTTTTTCCGGTCTCGGAGGTGACGAGCCAATTCAGGAAGACCTTGGCCTCCTCCTTAACGGGAGAGTTTTTATTGATAACCCAATTGCTGGGTACGCCTACATAAAGCTTGTCGTTGTCTTCGGGAGTGTCGTCAATGGGCATGGGCAGGAGGCCCAGATTAAGATTGGGATCGATGCCGTCGATCTGTCCTTGTGTCCAGTTACCCTGCTGCATCATCGCAGCTTCGCCGCTCGCTAGCATAGTGACTTGAGTATTATAGTCGGTCGAGAGCGGGTTCTTATTGCCGTACTCTACAGTAAGGTCAAGTAGATCGATCCACTTGGAGAAAATAGGGTCTCCGGCGAAGGTTTTGGAACCGTCTGTAAGTCCGGCGATGAATGCCTCCGGATCAGGCTGCTGGGCGAAAGGTACGTTTACATTATGATTGCCAAGCACGAACCATTCTTGGTAACCATTCGCAAAAGGTGTGATGCCTGCCGCTTTTAACTTCTCGGAGGCTTCGCGCAGAGCGGTTAGCGTTAATGGCTTCTCGGTGATTCCGGCTTTCTTAAATAGATCCTTATTATAGATGAAGCCGTATCCTTCCAGATTCATCGGCATCCCATAGAGTTTGCCATCGATGGTCATTTGTTCTGCTGCGAGTGGCTTTACATCCTTGGCCCAAGCTTCGCCGCTCAGGTCCTCCAGATATTCCAGCCACATATCACGTTCATTGTTGCCGCCGATGGTGAAGATATCCGGCTCATCTCCGGAAGAGAATTTGGCACGCAGCGAGGCGCCATAATCGGTCCCGCCTCCCACGCTTTGCACCTCAAGCTTAATATCGGGATGTTCTTTCTCGAATTCGGTCTTGAGCGAAGCCAGTGCTTCGGATATTTCAACCTTGAATTGGTAGATATGCACGGTTTTTACTCCATCTGCATTGTCGCTGCTGCGTCCGCAACCGGCTGTCAGAGCAGCCAGCAGCAGGGAGCATGCGAGGAGAATTCCACGTTTTGTTCTCATATTCATTCATCCTCTCTGGCTGAAAGCAACATGTATCGTTAGCCCTTTACGGAGCCTTGGGCAATGCCTTCAATAATATATTTTTGCATTACTAGGAAAAAGATGACCACCGGCGTAATCCCGAGCACAAGTCCTGGAAGCGCCAAATCCCACTGCTTCGTATATTGTCCGAAAAAGCTATAAGTGGCGATGGGAATGGTGCGGAGCACCGGATCCTGCAGAATAAGCGATGGCATCAAGTAATCGTTCCAGATCCACAGGGTGTTCAGTATGATGACGGTGACGATAATCGGTTGCATAAGCGGAAGAACAATCCGGAAAAAGGTACCATAAGGACTGCTTCCATCTACTCTTGAAGCTTCCTCGATATCGAGAGGTACCGATTTGACGAAGCCGTGGAATAGAAAAACAGTCATCGGGGCGCCAAACCCAAGATACGCTAAAATCAAACCGGCGGTTGAATCCATGACGCCCAAGCCGCTGACGACCTGCACCAGCGGGATCATAATTGATTGAAATGGGATAACCATGGCGGCTACTAATGCAATATAGAGCACACGGTTATACAAGCTGTTGTTGCGGACCATTTTGTAAGCGCACATAGAGCAAAGGAATGCTAGCAGAATATTACTAATCACCGTGATGATAAAAGAGTTCAGGAAAGCGCGAGGGAAATTGGTAGCTTTCCAAGCTTCCGCGTAGTTGCTCCACTGGAGTGCTGAAGGCAGCGCAGCAGAGTCAGATAGTATTTCACTATAGCTTTTCACTGAGTTAGCCAGCAAAAAGTAAAATGGCACTAAAAATAGAAGTCCCAGCAGGATTACAATCACTTCGATGAGAAGCAGGGGGACATTAAATTTCTTGGCGGTAGTCTCCATTACAGCTCCACCTCTCTTTTCTTGGTTGCTCTAACCTGTAATAGGGAAATCAAAGCCACGATGACGAAGAAAACCATCGCTTTGGCCGAGCCCATTCCGAACCGACTGATGGTATAGGCTTCATTGTAAATATTCAAGGCTACAGATTCGGTAGCTTTAAAGGGTCCACCCTTGGTCAGCGACAGGTTGAGGTCAAACAGCTTAAAGGACCAGGAGATAGATAGAAATAGACAAACAGTTACAGCGGGCATGACCAGTGGAAGAGTGACATGGCGCAAGGCCTGAAAACGTCCGGCTCCATCCACTTTGGACGCTTCAATTAGGCTTTGGGGAACATTGTTGATAGCAGAGATGTAGATCACCATCAGATATCCCGCATTTTGCCAGACAAATACGATAACAATCGCCCAGAATGCTGTCCCTCCGGTGCCTAACCATGGAAGATTAAAGAAGGACCAGCCGGTGGCCTGCCCAATAGAGGAGAATCCTCTGACAAAAATAAACTGCCAAATAAACCCGAGCAAAAGTCCGCCAATGACATGCGGTACAAAAAATACCGTTCTCAGGACATTACGTGTGAACAGTTTACGCGTCAGCACATAAGCGAGTGCGAAGCCAAGCAGATTGGTCAGCACTAGACCGAAGAAAGTGAACTTCGCCGTGAACCAGAATGAATTAAGAAAGGAAGGATCCTTGGTGAAAATATGTAGATAGTTCCGCAGTCCGGTCCACTCGACATGCCGCGAGATTCCGTTCCAGCTGGTAAATGAATAATAGAGTCCCAAAAAGAAAGGAATCAGCACAATAATAAAGAAAAACAAGGAAGTTGGCCCGACAAAAATAAACTGCTGCATCAGGTTTCTATGGTCCATCGTTCCTCACCCCTTTTGTTAATTTAAACTTTTCATTCTATAACCGAATTGGTCATTAACCGAAACAAAAAGTAACATCACGCACCAAATATTCTTAACCAGTTGCGGCATCTGGAGAGGTATAAATGCCTATGATAGCGCCGAAGTCGGCTGGACTTTCTCTGGATAATTTTCACTGGCCCGGAGCGATTTCTTTTCAGGCTTGACAGCCTTTTCAAAGAATCGGTATGGTGGACTTGTCAGACAAATGGGAGGTAGAGTACATGTCAGGATGGCTTGGGAATCATTTTGTTACGCAGATTGGAATTTTGGTGAATGATGTTGAAAAGGTAAGCACGGCTTATGCGGAGTTTTTTGGACTGGAGAAGCCGGAAATTATCGTTACAGATACAGAAAATAAGGCGCAGACTCGGTATAATGGCGAGGCGACGGTGGCGCGGGCTAAGCTGGCTTTTTTTGATATGGGCTCCCTGCAGCTTGAGCTGATTGAGCCAGATCAGCAGCCCAGTACGTGGCGTGATTATTTGAATGAGCATGGTGAGGGACCTCATCATATTGCTTTTGTGGTTGAAGGAATGAAGGAGAAGATTATGCTGCTCGAAGGCAAAGGGTTCCCACTCCAGCAAAAGGGTGAGTATACCGGGGGGCGTTATGCTTATCTGGACACGTTCAAGGAGTTAAAGATGATTGTGGAACTGCTGGAGAACGATAAGGATAAAGGAGAGGATTTATAGTGAATATACTAATTACTGGTGCCGGACGTGGATTGGGTTATGAGCTGGCGGCTGAGGCATTGAAGCGGGGGCATGGAGTCATTGCCGGGGTTCGCCGTCCTGATCAGGAACAAACAGCACTATCCCAGCTTGCTGCGACCTATGGCGAGAAGCTGACTGTGGCCGCGCTGGACGTGACGGATGAAGAAGGAATCGCGGCGCTTGCTGCGAATCTGCAAGGACAAGGCCGGACGCTTGGTGCCATTATTAATAATGCGGCGGTGCTGACCGCCAGGGACACACAGATTGAAGAGCTGGATTTCCAAGATATGCTTACCACGATGGATATTAATCTTTACGGACCGATGCGGGTGGTTAAGCATTTCTTGCCGCTGCTCACTGAACCCAAACTTTCGATTATCAATATATCGTCGGAAGCAGGCAGCATTACTAATGCTTATTCGGGAGACTATCCATATTCCATCTCCAAAACGGCACTTAATATGTTCTCACAGCAACTGCATGTGTATTTAAAAGAACGAGGGGTACAAGTACTCGGCGTACATCCTGGCTGGATGCATACGGAGATGGGCGGGGCAGAGGCGCCAACGAATCCGACCCAAAGTGCTGAGGGCATCATGGACTTGATCGAGAAGCGGACAACACCGGAAGGTCATTTCATGTTTGTAGATTATACGGGTAAGGACATGAAGATTTAAGTAAGAGTGTTCTAACTAAAAGAGGTAACTCAATAGCCATTCGTGGCTTCTGAGTTACCTCTTTTTGATTTTTCTATATGCTTATTTATTTCTTAATCAATAAATAAGTCTATGAATGGTATTATATTATTCATTTCTATGGGACTAATTATAATCTCCCGTTTGGGACAAGCCGCATAAATGACCACAAAGTATAAGAGGAACTAATCTCCTAGATGAATCCATTGGTCCAAGAGTCCCTAAGGTAAAGCGAATATAAATACTACTATGATCCTTCATCCATTTTAAAAGAGGTGAATCTAAGATGAAAAGACAGGTGAAACCTAGTAGGAGAAGAAGACCTGCCTCCAGACTGCAGCCTAAACGTAGTTTAATTCTTAAGGCAAAAGCACAAATCATTAACTTTGCGGTTATTGGTGATAGTCATGTGGGGTATGGAAACAGCGCAAGTATTTTTAGGAATCTTTTGCCTAAAGCTGTGAATAGCGGGAATAAGAGATTTGTTATTTTTGGAGGAGATAATACGCAAGCGGGAGCTAATCATGGAAATAATGCGAATGCTTACTACAAGGACTTCAAGGATACGGTAACAAGCACGCTCGGGAGTATTCCTTATAAAGCATCTATAGGAAATTGGGAGGCAAGTACACAGTCCTTATTCAGACAATATTTAGGTGCTGATGAAGGGCAAATGAATTTCCCGGGTACTCAGGGGAAGGTCAAGTATGTATGGCTTAATTGTGCGCTTGGACGGTTCACTCCGGGTAGTATAAATTTGTTGAAAAATTTAGATGATAGTTTTTATTATATTATAGATTTTCATTGGCCCCTCAAAGTGAGCGGGATTACGGTGGACCCAACCCATGTATTAAGCGCATCGGAGACGAATAAGTTTTTTTCATCCATTCCTACAAAAGTGAGAGATAAGGTGCTAGCTATTTTTACGCATCATGGACATCTGTTTTACCAAAAACTTAGTAATATATATCCCGGTTACAACAAAACTAAATTTTTTGTATGCGGATGTTCCGGGGAATATAAATGCAAAACAAGTGGCGATCGGGGTTATTACAATGCCACATTATCCATCAACGGGACAACATTTAATGTGGATGCTTTTAAGGTAGCGGTCAATTAGTAAAACAAAGCTAAGCTGATTTTCGGGAGAAGCCGGGGTCAGCTTTAGCAACAATTCAGGCACAGGATAATAGTAAGCTAGCAGGATTATTTAATATATTTGTATAATAGTTTATATATGTATTAAATGAATTATATTGGAGGGCTACCGATGAGAGGGTTAGTATTTAATTCTTTAGAACAGGCGGGTGTCTCGGCCTTTGGTGTGGAGCGCATTCGTACAGCCGCCGCGCAAATGGTTGAAGACAATATCACACCTGCGCAAGTTATTGTTGCTGCGAGAAAGGGGACGCTGCTGGTCCATCAAGCGAATGGAAAAACAGGCCCTGAAGCAGACGCAGCGGAATTAACCGCGGATGCTATATTTCCACTCTGTTCCATAACAAAACTATTTACTGCAACCGCTATTATGATGTTAGTGGAACAAGGGAAAGTGGGTCTAAATAGGCCGGTTTCTGATTACATCCCCGAATTTACAGGGGAAAACAAAACAAAGGTATGCGTACATCATTTGTTGACACATACCTCTGGAATTGAGGTTGATGTGATTCGTTCTAATGGAATTGCCAAACAGGCGCAAGAGGAATATCCTCCACACGAACCTAATCAAGATCCAGAACTGCATAGTTACTTATATGGCGGTTATGATGCACCACTTAGCCATGAGCCAGGTACTGTGATGTCTTACTGTGGATATGGTTATGAGCTGTTGGGTGAAATCATACGGCGTGTTAGTGGACAAGCTTATGATGTATTCGTAAAGGAAACCATTTTTAAACCGCTGGGAATGGAAAATACATATTATCGTGTGCCAATGGAAGTGCGGAACAGAGTAGTTAGACGTGCTCCTGAGGCAGCATGCGCGGAATGGGTAGACAGCGAATACAATTTGAATTCTGTATCTGCGGGGGGCGGCGCTTACTCAACGGCTATGGATTTGGCTGTTTTTGGCCAGATGTTCCTTAACGGTGGAATTTATAACGGAGTACGATTCCTTAGTCCGGTAACAGTAAAAGAAATGACCCGCAATCAAATTCCGGGCGTATCCTCACAATATAGAGATGAAGTTTTTCCTGAAGCGTACTGGGGATACGGATGGGCGATTAATGGCACGAAGCGTGACGGCGGAGATCTGCTCTCTCCTGATGCCTATTCACACTGGGGGGCGGCAGGTCCATTCCTCTGTGTGGATCCGATTTATCAGACGGTGACGGTTCATTTATCCGTAGAGCTGGATCACCAGAAGCCATTTAAAAATATGTATGTTGATTATTTCAATAATACCGTTCTGGCAGCGATCACAGATCTGTAATTCGGCCAAGGATCTGCAAGAATTTATCAAGGGTTGATTTTATAAAATCTAATATAAGAAAGCCAGTGGCATATATTAGTCCTATCTAATATGCACCACTGGCTTATTTTTTAAAAAATCTCTTGTTCAGCTACTGTTATCTGTAAACTCGATGATTGTGGCAGGATTTCTTATGTGTGTGCTTAACGCTTCCTTGAAGGAAATCCGTAATCTTTAGCATGCCACGCTACTAGCAGCGCAAGAATCAATAGTATAAACATTACCCACGGGAAGGAGCGGACACCAAGTGTTTCAATAAGAATCCCGCCCATCACGCCGCCACCGCCAATAGCTAGGTTCCATGCCGTCACCAACATCGATTGGGCCACATCTGCACTTTCGCCAGCGGTTTCGGCAACGGCTGTCTGTAGCAAAGTAGCCGCTCCTCCAAACGTCAACCCCCATACACCAACCACTAAATAGATCACTACGGGCTGGCTGCTACTAATGCCTAGTACAATGGATGACAAGGCGAAAGCAGCGAGGCTGATCAGAACCAATGGACGCAGCTTGCGGTCGATCAAAATACCGATGACCCAGATGCCAACAAGCGCTGTAATGCCAAAAATAAGCAGTACCAAGTCAACGCGCTGGGTTAGCCCGGCCTGAGTAAGATAAGGGGCAATGTAGGTATACAAGATGTTGTGTGCCAGTACCCATGCCAGAACAACAAACAGTACCGGCCGTACCCCCGGAATAACAAAAACCTTGTAGAGAGGGAGTCGCTTATCAGGGGCCTCTCCTGGATAGTCCGGTAGCTTCCAAAACACCCAAGCGATTAGCATCAGAGCCAATAGCGACATGATCCCGAAGATAGAGCGCCAGCCTACAAGGGTGCCAAGAAGTGTTCCCGCAGGGACACCGAGTGCCAGAGCGAGAGGCGTGCCAACCATGGCTACCGCCATTGCTCGTCCCTTGAGTGACTCCGGAACCATGCGCCGGGCGTAACCTGCTATCATCCCCCATAAGACTCCAGCGGATACGCCTGCGAAGAACCGAGCTATCAGCGTAAGTATATAATTGGAAGAAAAAGTGGTGACGGTGTTGAATATGAGAAAACCAAGGATGCACATTAGTAGCAGTGGTCGCCGCCGCCATCCACGCGTCACGGTAGTTAAGGGAATCGCCGCCAACAGTGAACCCAGGGCGTACAAAGTGACAAGTTGACCTGCAAGGGCCTCGGAGACTCCAAGCCCCTCACCTATTTGGAGCAACAAGCCGGCCGGAATCGTTTCGGTAAGAATACAGATAAACCCCGTCATAGCTAGGGCGAGTAATCCAGCCCATGGCAGACGTTCAGAAGAGGGAGTGCTGGAGGCACTTTGTGTGGCAGAAGATGTGTTTTGGCTCATAGAGAAGCCCCTCTCTTATATAATTTTAGCAAACCCAATGATACACACGACGAATATGTCTACTAGACAGAGAGCCTAGGCCGGTTCATTCCGGACCCAGGCACCTTGTGTTCTTGCTCTATTTATTACGTCTATCATAAATGGCATCACAAAGGTCAACAGTAAACTGACCCGACATGCCTTCCAGTGCAGTATTAGTGAAAGCCACGACACTGAGGCGTTGCTTCGGATCGACGAACCACGAATGACCATAAGTGCCACCCATGCGCCAAGTACCCGGGGATTCCGGAGTGTCTGCGGCGACAGGATCCTTTAGTACCGTAATGCCTAGGCCAAAGCCTCGTCCTGGCCAGAAGGCCATTGGCAGATCACCGATCTGGTTGGTCGTCATATCGTGAACCAGTGACTCCGGTAGCAGCGGCGCTCCGCCCTTACGTAATGTTTCCAGCAGTTGCAAAAAGTCTCCGGCGCTGCCGACCATGCCAGATCCTCCAGAAGGATAGGCAGTAGTGTCAAATGCTCGGCTAGGGGCAAGCAGGAACCCAGCCGTTCCCTCCACAAAGGCAATACTGTCGGGCTCAAGTAAGGGCCGTGGCTCTGGAGTATCATTGGCATAGGAAGTGGCCAGCCGTTCTCGGTCAACTGCAATAAAACCCGTGTCGCTCATGCCAAGCGGCTTTGTCACGAGTGAATGTACAGCTTCACTGAGCGGTGTTTCTGTGACCTTTGCAATTACTGCTCCCAGCACATCTGTCGCGATGGAATATTTCCACTCGGTACCTGGCGTATAAAGGAGGGGGACAGAGGCAAGACGACGCAGGTTCTCTTCCAACGTGATGCCGGGCTGATCCATACCATCTGATACCCCTGCTGACTGATAGGAACCCTTCTCTTCTTGAAAAAATCGGTAAGACAGGCCTGCGGTGTGCGTCATCAAATGACGAATCATCAAGGTCGCGAACTCGCCATTCTGCAAACGCGGCTGAAACTCTGGAAGCCAACGATCAACGCGGTCGTCCAGCTGTAGACGACCTTGCGCAACTAATACTAGGGCTGCCGTTGAAACGATAGGTTTAGTAACTGAAGCTAGCCGGAATAAGGCATCTTCTCGCATAAGTCGGCCTATCTCGCGGTCGGCAAAACCGGCAGCACGGCTATAAACCAGTTCCCCATCTATCATCACTTTAATGACAGCACCGACCAAACGCTTGTCAGCGAGGGTTCGATCGATTACTCTATCGATGCGACCTGATAAACATTCTGTATTTATTTTGTTTGAATCCAATATACTCATCTGTCTTCATCCCTTCGGAATAGTTAAAGCCAGGAACACTTTACTATTGTAGGGTTATTATATATAACGAGTTATCTTGATTACATAAGGCAACTAAGTTAAATTAGCCTTATAACGGTTAATTACAAGCTAGTTAATATAGAACACCTTAAATTTAAAGGAGGCGATTTTGATGGACCATGTTGATAAGCAAATTCTTTTCCATCTTCAAAATCAAGCAAGAATTTCTATGACAGAGCTGGGGAAATGTGTCGGTTTATCGCAACCTGCGGTTACGGAGAGAGTTAGGCGTATGGAGGAAAAAGGCATCATCAGCGAATATCGCACCATAATTTCTCCTGAAAAGATTGGGAAACATGCTGCTGCCTACATGTTATTTCATTCTAGGGATTGTAATGCATTCCTTGATTTCTGCCGCTCAAGTCCTGATGTCGTCGAATGTTACCGTATAAGTGGGGAACACAACTACTTATTGAAAGTAGTAACCGACTCTACACGAGCCCTCGAGGAGTTCGGAAATCAATGTGATAAATACGGTACCTACACGATTCTAATCGTGATGTCATCGCCAATCGATCATAAATTTCTTATACCATCGCTTGAAGAAGCAAGCCTAAACTTACTGAGTTAGATTTTAAACATAATCCGTTAGCCTGTCGCAACAAAAAAAGACTCTTCTATATAAATAGAGGAGTCTTTTTGGTGTGGATATTGTAATAAAAATGATTGCAGCTGCTCCTTTTTCGTAGATACATCATGGACTCTCTATTTTATAAGTCTGGCGGTATTTTAATGGAGAAAGCCCGGTGATTTCCTTAAATACCCGACCAAAGTGAGTCATATTATCAAATCCAACATTTTCAGCTATCTTGGCTACTTTAAAGGCAGTATTAATTAACAAGGCACGAGCTTCCTTTATCCGCACATTATTCAAATATTCTGTAAAGGTGAAGCCTGTACTATCACGAAAAGTTTTGCAGAAGTAGGAAGGACTGATATAGAATCTGTTGGCAATATCGCGTATGGAATGACGTTGGTCGTAATAACGGTTGAGATAGTCAACAATTTCAAATATTTTTTTGTTCACTACACTGATTTCTTCAGTGATTGCAGGAGGCATCGCTTCCTGGTGGCGATAAATATAAATAAGCAGCTCAAACATTAGTGTTTTTAGATAGAATTCATAGCCGGGAGGTTGCTTAGTAAATTCAGAGACCATTTTATTGAATAATTTCTCGATAAAGTTTTGTTCAGAACCATTAAATCGCAGCAGATGACAATCTCGTGTAAAAGTGGACAGCAAATCAAGCGTCTTATTGTTCGGAAACAGATCTTCGAGGAACTCGCGTTTAAATACAAGTGTTATTCGTTCAAAGGTCTCCCCACTCGAATTGACAAGCTTATGAATTTTATTGATGTCAATCAGCAATAGAGAACCCCCGACAACCTGATAAGCCTTATCCTCTATGAAATAGCAAATATCCCCCGAAACCATGTAAAAAACCTCATAACCGTTATGGTAATGTCGTGTAGGCATGCTGGATTGACTTTTTTTCTCTCGACTGATGTCGAATTTTTGTACTTCATAAAAATTGGTTTCCATTTGCTATCCCTCCCAATTCAGTTGTATGTCAACTATATTAACAAGAATATATGCAGAAAAACAATATATTTAGTGAATATATGTGCTGAAAATCATATTTTTAGACGCTATGATGAAGTTGTTCCGAATGGTTTAGCAAAGAGGGGGGTGAAGAGAAAATTAGAATGTTATCTAAATTATCGAATTGTGTAATCTATATGTAAACTTATGCTGAAATTAGAGATACTTTGAACGATTTTAAACGAAAAATGAAAAAAGGTGGGACATAAAAATGAAATCTCAATTCTTAAAAAAGAACCTTCTTTCTACATTTCTACCCGTTGCAGTTCTCGGAATGTCATTGTCGGCATGTGCCGGATCTGGTGATAAGGAATCTACTATCGACCCTTCAGGTGTGCAGAGTAATAAGGGAGAGACAGTAGAGATTAATTGGGTGATGGCTGCAGATCCGGATAAAAAAGCTTGGCAAGACGAGACGATTGCTTCGTTCGAAGCCACTCATCCTAATATTAAAGTTCATCTTGAGAATATTCCGTATGATCAGTTCGATCAGAAATTGACCACTATGATCTCAAGCGGCAACGCTCCTGATGTGTGGAATCCGAACCAGGCGGACAGCGGCTTTGCTACTTATATGAAGATGGGTGCCCTGAAGGACTTAACGCCTTACATTGAAAAAGGGGCTCCAGAGCTGGATACGATGGATAAGGATTTGCTGGATGTATATAAAATTGATGATAAATTTTTCGGAATTCCGCTTGTCAGCAATGCGACGTATCTGTTTTACAATAAGGATTTATTCGATCAGCAGGGTATTCCTTATCCAACAACGGACTGGGATGACACTTCATGGAACTACGATAAAATGTTAGAAATTGCTCAAAAGCTTTCTCATGATGTAGGTAATGTGCGCAAGCAGGTATTCGGATTTGCAAGCGGCCTTAGTCCGAATGCTATGGCTTGGTCATTTGGCGGTGATTTTTTTAAGCCAGAAGCGTATACCTCAGGGGTTATGGGGGAGCCGGATCTACTTAATGACAAAAATATTGAAGCGTTACAATTTAACCTCGATTTAATTAACAAGTATAAGGTTGCACCGGACCAACAGACTGTGTCTGCCGCGGCTCAGCTTGGAGATGTGTTCATGACGGGGAAAGTTGCCATGTACATTAATGGAGGTTGGGGATTGGGTTCTTATGAAAAAGCGGACTTTCGCTGGGGTGTCGCAGCTGTTCCCTACCATGATGGCCGCAAAGTGACACTTTTTGTGGACCCATGGAGCATCTCAAACTCAAGTAAACATCCGGATGAAGCCTGGGAATTTGTCAGATATCTGGCCGATCCCAAAACCGATGGAGGCGCCTATCGCTATATGAATGATGTCGGTAGAACGCCAGCGGACAGCAGCTTGTTTGAACTGTGGTACGAAAAAATGTCCTCGCAGATTGGGATGGATAAAGCGGAATTCAAACAAGTCCATGAGGGTGCTATTAAGTATGGACGTGAAGCTGAAAATCATCTGATCGTAAAGTTCAATACGATTCTAGAAACCATGAACCAGACCATGTCTTCTGTATGGAATGGAAGTAAAGATTTGAAAGATGGACTGAAGGAAGTGGATCAGAACCTCCGTTCACTCAAACTGGATTAACTAGAACTGGAAGGATAAGCGGCCGCTAATCGCAGACTAACAGGCCGCGTAAGGAGGATGATTCATGAAGCGAATGGCAACTGAGAGTAAGCGGGAGGAACGCGCCTTCTGGATGTTTATTATGCCGTGGTTTATCGGTTTCATATTGTTTACTGGCGGACCGATCATCGTGTCGCTGATGTTAAGTTTCTCCGAATACAATGTAATTTCGTCTCCTGAATTTATAGGGTTTGATAATTTCAGGCTGTTATTTCAGGATAGGCTGTTCTACAAATCGTTATCTGTCACCATCTATTATTCCTTATTGTCCGTACCCTTTACCATTGTATCTTCGTTGGTGATTGCCCTGCTGCTGAATCAGAAGGTTCGAGGACAGTCATTACTTCGTACGCTGTATTATGCGCCAAGTGTTATTTCCGGGGTGGCTGTGTCTTTCCTGTGGTCTTGGCTGCTTAACCCGACCTTCGGGGTAGTCAATTCCTTACTCTATGACTGGTTTGGTGTGGAAGGTCCAGGCTGGTTCACGAGCCCGGGGACGGTCGTCCCATCTATGGTTCTGATGCAGTTAACGGCGTCAGGTTCAACCATGGTGATATTCCTAGCTTCCTTGCAATCTCTTCCGAGTGATCTATATGAAGCGGCGTCAATTGAAGGAGCAGGTGTGTGGAAAAAGTTCTACAAAATTACACTTCCGCTCATTTCGCCGGTGGTTTTGTTCAATACGATTATTGCAATGATCGCTTCCCTGCAAGTATTTACTGAATCCTACGTCATTACGAAAGGCGGACCGGACTGGAGTTCATATTTCTATGTATACTACTTGTTTGATACAGCCTTTAAACAATTTCGGATGGGTTATGCCTCTGCTCAGGCCTGGATTCTATTTATCATCCTTTTTACACTGACTCTTGTATTCATGTGGAGTTCGAAGCGGTTTGTCCACTATGAATATGACTCTAAAAGATAGGAGGGATTCACATCATGAGACAGCGAAGTTTTTTACACGGCAAGCTGAAGCCCATTCAGAAGATACTGTTATATCTAATCCTTTATGGCGGCGTTATTCTGTTCGCATTCCCGTTATTCTGGATGTTGGTCACCTCGCTAAAAACCATGGGCGACATTCATAAAGTCCCGATGATATGGCTGCCATCCTCTATTCAATGGAGTAATTATAAGCAAATTTTCATAGATGCTCCAATGGGGCGATATTTATTGAATTCGGTAGGCTACACATGTATCTCAGTATTTGGGACTGTGCTTGCCTCCTCTATGGCTGCGTTTGCGTTCGCTCGTCTTCGTGCCCGTGGAAATATGCTTCTGTTTGTGCTTGTACTCAGCACAATGATGATCCCGTCACAAGTGACTTTGATTCCTCAATATTTGTTATTTAATCAAATTCATTGGACAAATTCTTATTTGCCGCTTATCGTTCCGGCATTTACAGGCAGTGCATTTGTTATCTTTTTGTTACGCCAATTCTATCTTGGGATCTCTAGGCAAATGGATGAGGCAGTTAAGATAGATGGTGGAGGACATCTGGTCATGTATTGGAGAATTCTCCTGCCCTTGTCGGCACCGGCGCTCGCTACATCGGCTGTTCTAGAAATCATGTCCCGTTGGAATGATTTATTTGGTCCACTTATTTATTTAAGTGAAAGCAGTCAATATCCTCTTTCACTAGGATTAGCAAATTTCACAGCCGCATATGGACAAACACCATGGAATCTGTTGATGGCAGCATCTGTGGTAACCGTCTTTCCGTTGCTGTTATTGTTCTTTTTTGCTCAAAAAGTATTTATTCAAGGAATTGTTATTTCTGGATCGAAAGGTTAACGCGAATCATAAAAAAGTTTATTACCTGGAGGGAACTTATGAAGTTTGATTATCATACACATCATAATCGTTGCGGGCACGCAACAGGAACAGTAAGAGATTATGTAATTGCAGCCATTGAAAAGGGATTACAGGTTGTTGGAATCTCAGATCATACTCCTGCATTTGCGCTGGAGGAAGACCTGCCCTGGCCCGGAGGAGCTATGGCGAAGAGTGAATTTCCTGCATACGTGGATGAGGTTCTAGCTTTAAAAAAAGAATTTGCGGGACAGATTGATGTAATGCTGGGGATTGAAGCGGACTTTTTGCCTGATTCCCTGGATATATATCGTAGTGTCATCGCCAGTTATCCCTTTGATTATGTGATTGGTTCGATTCATAATTTCGGCGGAATCAGCATTTACGATGGAGAATACTGGGACGGATTGGATCAGGCGGGGAAACTTGCGACCAAAAATCTGTATTATGACTATGTCTCTCAATCGGCTAAAAGTGGCTTATACGACATACTAGGCCATGTGGATGCTTTAAAGCGGTATTTTCCCGGTTATTCCGGCTTGTGGACAGAAGCGCTGGATTTCACCCTGCAAACCGTTGCAGCAAGTGACGTAGTTCTCGAAATTAATACTTCTGACGATAACTGTGTCCCAGATACGGCTTTTCTAGAAAGAGCTCTGTTTCATGGTGTGAAGGTCACGATTGGATCAGATGCACATGAACCCGAACGGGTGGGGGATCAGTTCGAAGAAGTCCGGAAAAACCTGCAGGCCATTGGCTATCGGGAATGGGCTACATTCCATAAACGGGTTAGAACAATGGTTAGTCTAGACCAAATATAAAATGAATTAAGTAGCTAAGCTAATGCCGGCATCACCTAGTTTCCAACGGCAGGTCATTATCAGCTGCTCATCCTCCAGTTCGGCTGTCAGCGTGCCACCCATTTTATTCATCAGACTTTTGGCGATGGAGAGACCCAGCCCGGAGGCTTGAGAAGATCGGGTACGGTCTGCGGTATAGAATCGGTCAAATAAGAGGTTAACGTCGCTTCCGGCTAGTTCCTTCGCATCGTTTACTATCGTTAAATCAGCTGTTTCCTGCCGTCGTTCGAAACGGATTTCCACATACCCGGTCGCGTGTTTGACCGTATTGACAAGTAAATTCTCGACAACTCTCCGCACAGCGGATTCATCGGCGTATACGGATACATTTTCCTCAGGTAGCCGTATATCCGGTGTAATATTGCGTTCGTTGAAGGAATCGTAAAATCCGACCAGAATTTCCGAGAGCAGGGCCGTCATCCCAAGCTTTTCGGTATGTAGAGGATAATCTAGCGATTCGATCAAGGAAAGCTCAAAAAAATCATTCAGCAGCGCCTGCAGCCGTTTCGTCCGATTTTTAACGATGGCAACATATTCAAGCTTTTCATCAGGGGTAATAGACTCATCCTCCAACAGTTGAATATAACCGAAGATGGAGGTGAGGGGTGTACGGATATCATGTGAAATATTCGCAACAGCCTGACGGAATTCTTGTTCGACACGTTTTCGCTGGGCATCCGCTTCGACGATTAAATCAGATTGACGATTGATTTGTCCCGCAAGCGCCTCAAGCTTCTGGTCGAATAGAGCCACATCAATTTTTTTACCGGTTGCTCGCTCATTGTAGGTATGCAATTGCCCTGTTATCCGCCCTAGCTCTCGCCTTAAAATCAACAAACGGAAAAGCAGGAGAGCTCCTGCCGCAAACAATATGATTGTCAGAATAAACAACACTCTCCTGCACCTCCTATTTGTTATTTGATTTCTTTTCGGTGGAATACGAGAATACCGAGTACCCCGGAAACGGCTATTGTCAACAACGGTACAAGTAAAAGCGCTGGCCAATCTCCACTGTCGATACTGGGCTTACCGATATCGCTCACCAGTTTGAAGATGGAATAATCATACAAATTACTAAAGAAAGAGATCTTTGAACCTATACTAGCCAAAACCGTATCAATCATAAGGAAGAAAATCATTGAGAAGCCGATAGTTTTGCCGCTGTCGGTTAGGATTACGGTGAACAGCGCCCCGATGGCTGCGTAACCAGCTGTGTACAACAGGGTTAGCCCGAGGGCTCGCGGTATAAAAAGTGTAGTGCTTCCTTCTGGCAGATGACCGAAGCCCGAAAGCAGCGTGACTTCGACTGTGCTGACAATAGGAAAGACGAGCGAAATCGCCATGGCCCCAACTGCGAATACGATTAGTTTTGCCGCGAACAGCCGGCCTCTGGTGTTGCCCGAAGATGCGATCGTCTTCATGACCCCTGTGGAATATTCGTTAGAGATAAAGAATCCAGCCAGAATGGCTACGCCGAATTTAATAATGTAGGCATTGCTTGAAATAAAGGTAGTCAGAAATTCAGCACCGGTGATCTGAGGTTCCCCATTGGACCGATGATCAAAATAATATAGCAATGGGTAAGCAAGTGAGAGGACGGAAAGTGCCAATAGAAAAGTCCAAAATGATCTATTCTTACGGAGCTTGAAAAACTCAACTCTGATCAGATTATACATTTGGATTCCCCCCAATTCGCTTCGTAAAATAACTTTCCAAGTCTTCACCCATAGGCATAAACTTCTCGATCTCGAGGCCGGCAGAGAATAACGCTGTTGATACTTTGCCTGGCTGCTCAATGCGGCTATACAACTTGATGGTTCCATCCTGCATCACTTCGAAATCGGCCGTACCCAGCTCGTTCTGAATGACGGCTGTTGCCTTGCCGGGATCATCCACTTTGATAAACAAATACTGCTGACATTTCTCGTTTAATTCCTCCGCAGTGAGTTGTTCAAGCAACTGACCGCGATGAATAATGCCATAATGACTTGCCATTAAATGCAGCTCACTTAGAATATGACTTGAGATCATTATCGTAATGCCAAGCTCACGGTTTAGTCGCTTGAGCAGTTCGCGCATTTCGACGACACCCATCGGATCCAACCCATTGGTCGGCTCGTCCAGAATCAGAAATTCTGGATCTCCCAGCAAGGCGATGGCAAGACCTAACCGCTGCTTCATTCCAAGTGAGAAATTTTTGGCTTTCTTCTTGCCGGCGCCCTGCAGTCCAACTTGTTCTAGCATTCTAGGAACGCAATCTTTGCCGGGAATACCGCGTAGAATCCGGTTTGCTTCTAAATTTTCGCTTGCAGTCATATGGGGGAACAAAGCGGGGCTCTCGATAATCGAGCCGATTCGCTTACGAGCCTGGATCAAGGCCTGCTCTTCACTGGCTCCGAACAGCTCGATCGTCCCCTGAGTCGGAAAAGCAAGTCCGGTCACAATCCGGATTAATGTTGATTTTCCAGCTCCGTTTTGCCCAATAAAACCATAAATAGAGCCTTTACGGATTGACAAATTGACTTTGTCCAGCGCCGTATGGCCCTTGAACTTTTTGGATAGTTGATTTGTTTTTAATACATACTCGTACATCTCGTCTTGGCCTCCTTTTCGTGATAGACCAAGTATAGAATTGAAAACATAAGAAGAGCTAAAGCCAAATCTTAAGAATGTCTTAAGGCTTGAGCCGATAACCTATGCCCCATACCGTCTCGATAAATTCGCTTCCTGGTGCGGCCTTGGTTAGCTTGCTGCGCAAATTGCTCATGTGGACATTGACCGTATTGTCGTCCCCGAAATATGGCTCGTGCCAGACTCTTTCATACAAATTCGCTTTCGTAAACACCTTTTTTGGGGCCGACAAAAGTAACGAGAGAATCTCAAACTCTAGAGCTGTGAGCGTCAGTTCCGCACCATTTGCCGTAACCGACATCGCATCTCGATGAAGTACAAGGCCCTGATGCTGGAGCACGTTAGGCAAAGCCGATTGCGCTATCCGCGAATACAAACGTAGATGAGAATCGATCCGTGCAGAGACTTCTTCAACATCGAAGGGTTTTGTAATGAAATCATCCGCCCCCGCCCGTAGGGCAGACACCTTGGTCTGGGGCTCACCCTTGGCGGAAATGATAATTACCGACATATCGTCCCGCCCGGCAATCCTCTCAAGT
The DNA here is from genome assembly GCF_038008505.1 of Paenibacillus sp. FSL H7-0735. NCBI lineage: Bacteria > Bacillati > Bacillota > Bacilli > Caryophanales > Paenibacillaceae > Paenibacillus > Paenibacillus sp. FSL H7-0735. Next base: position 1,920,471 of record NZ_JBBOZH010000001.1, read on the forward strand.
AGTTCCTCTCCCGACATGCCAGGCAGCATCAGATCCAGTAGCAGCATGCTCCATTGACGTTGCTCCAGATAGAGAAGTGCCTCCGTTCCCGAGTAAGCGGGTTGGGGAATGTAGCCGCTTTTCTTAATAATGTTGCACAGCAATCGGTTGATGTCGCTGTCGTCCTCAGCAACAAGAATATGTATCGGGTTATTCATTTAATCTCCTTTTTTCACCTAAAATAGGTCGTTATTCGGATGAATGCCTATTAAATAGGATAGCAGGTTTTAGATTCTGTATCCAGATCCAGCCAATTTCTGCATTTTGGTTATTCAAATCTATATCACCGATTCTCGTGAGTTCATTTTTATATAAAAAAGAGACTCTTCTATTTAAATAGAGGAGTCTCTTTGCTATGTTAAGATATTTAGATAAATAGATTATGACCGGACTGATCGGCTTGGCCGAGGTAATAACCAACGCCGCCGATTCCGACACCGTCAATCAGTTCTTCACGAGTGATGCCCATAAGATCCATGGACATTTGGCAGGCGACGATTTCCACACCTTGGTCGATAGCCATCTGAATCAATTCTTCCAAGGAAGAGATATTTTTGCTCTTCATTAGAGAGCGGATCATCTTCGAACCCATGCCCATCATGTTCATATTTGAAAGCGTCAGCTTCCGGCTGCCGCGTGGCATCATGGCACCGAACATTTTACCGATGAAGTTCTTGTTCACATGCACCTTCTCATCCTTGCGGATAATATTGAGGCCCCAGAAGGTAAAGAACATCGTGACTTTTTTGCCGCTGGATGCTGCTCCGTTGGCAATGATGAAGGAAGCGATCGCTTTATCCAAATCCCCGCTAAAAACAACCATTGTGCTTGCGTTGCTAGTTTGAATTACTTGTTCGCCTGCTCCGGTTGGTGCTGATGCTGAAGCCTCGATAACTCCTTTGCGCAGATAAGCTTCGATCATACCAGTAGGCAGCTTTGTTAGCTGCAAAAGCGTATGGTTGGACATACGAGCCCAAGCCTTGATATCCTCATAAAATCCGGGATCGGAAGCAGTTACCTTCAGGACTTGGCCGTCCAAGAGCGGGTCCATGCTCATTTTAACTTGGATCAGCGGCCCTGGGCAGCACAGTCCGCAGGCATCAAGCACGGAATCAGGTGCTAGTTCCGTTTCTATTTTGGATGAAGGGGCACCTATTGTGCTGGAGTTAGCAGTGAAAGCTGTAGCATTGACGGTTGGTGTAACTGTGCCAGTCCCAGTCTCTGTCCCAGTCCCAGTCTCAGGCTCCGTCATTGCTCCCGTTGCTGCGATTTCTTTACTGGCTACGGCTGTATCAACGTTTGGCGTCAAGTTATCTTTTTTTTTAGGCGTAAATTGGCTCATCTGATAGGTTTTATAACCGCCGGTCAGATTCTTCACACGGTAACCTTTTTGCTGCAAAATCCGGGAAGCGGTGTAGCCTCTGAGTCCAACTTGGCAATACACCCAAATTTCTTTACTAGGGTCAAGCTCGTTTAGCCGACCACGCAGATCATCCACAGGGATATTAATGGACCCTTCAATATGACCGTTGGCATGTTCGATTTCCGAACGTACGTCAACTAAAATGGTGTTGTTTTTGTCACGACCCTCTAAATCCTTAGGGATGAATACCGTAGTCAAACCTTGCAAAATATTTTCAGCGGCAAAGCCGGCCATGTTCACCGGATCTTTTGCGGAAGAATAAGGAGGGGCATAAGATAGCTCCAACTCCGTCAAATCAGTGACCGTACCTCTAAAACGAATAACTGTAGCGATATCGTCGATACGTTTATCTACACCGCTGTAACCCACAGCTTGTGCTCCTAGCACCGTACCTTTTGGATCAAAAATCAGCTTCATAGATATCGGAGTTGCCCCCGGATAATAGGTTGCGTGTGAGCTAGGATGTATATAAATCACGTGATACGGCAGACCCAAACGTTGTAGTGTTTTTTCGTTATTTCCAGTAGAAGCACCTGTGACTCCAAAAACCTTAATAATAGAAGTCCCTTGTGATCCTTTGTAAGTTGTGCCGAGACCACTGACGTTGTCCGCAGCAATACGCCCTTGCTTATTGGCAGGACCAGCTAGTGGAATGGCAGTTTTTGTTCCGTTTACGAAATCAACCACCTCAACCGCGTCACCTACAGCGTACACTTGATCCAGATTTGTCTCCATCCGCTCATTGACTACAATATGGCCACGGGGACCGAATTCTAAGCCACTGTCCTTCAGGAAAGAGGTATCCGGAGAAACGCCGATAGCCAGCAGAACCATATCACTTTGCAGTACAGTGCCACTTGCTAATTGCACCTGTATTTGTTCTCCCACCTCAGCAAACCCTTGGACCATATCGGAAAAAATAAGATTAACGCCATGCTCGTCAAGTTCTTTTGCCAAAATAGAAGACATTTCAGTATCGAACGGAGCTAATATTTGTGGTCCTGCTTCAATTAAGGAAACTTCCAGACCAGCTTCTCTAAGGTTCTCAGCCATTTCCACACCGATAAATCCACCACCGATCACCACGGCCGAACGTGTGCCTTCTGCAGCGACTTTAGCTTTGACTTTGTCAGTGTCGGGAATGTTACGCAACATGTGTATTTTGGAACTCTCGATACCAGGCAAATTCGGACGAATCGGTTTAGCACCTGGCGATAAAATAAGCGCATCATAACTCTCTTCATAGGAGCCTTTTTCTATACTTTCTACTCGCACTTTTTTGTTCACGGGGTCGATAGACACTACTTCACTTTGAATCCGAACATCGATGTTAAAACGTTTATGCATCGCCTCCGGTGTCTGCACTAGCAGCTTGGAGCGGTCCTGAATGGAACCCCCGATATAATAAGGAAGTCCGCAATTGGCAAAAGAAATGTACGGATCACGCTCAAACATTACAATATGCACATCTTCATCTAATCTCCGAAGTCGGGCTGCTGCTGATGCGCCTCCTGCAACTCCACCAACAATCAATACTTTTTTACTCATGATGACTTATTCCTCCCCTAAAAATAACTGAATCAGATGTTTGATTTTTTCGTCTTTAACAGAATAGTTAATTTCCAGCCCATTACGTTCGGTTTCAACGATGCCTAGTGATCTAAGCTTCTGCAAATGCTGGGAAACCGTAGATTGGGGAAGGTCGAGACAGTCCTGCATGAAGCTCACGTTGCAGCTGCCCTTTTCCAGAAGTCCTTTGATGATGCACAAGCGCACGGGATGAGCTATAGCTTTTAAGGTTTCGGCGGTTTGGTTATAAGCTTTAAAATTTTTGTCCATGGTAACGAACACCTCGCTTTACAATATCCTTATATCGTAATATTATGATATAGTGATATGGAAATCAAGTTATTTTTATAAAGGTGAAGGAGAGATGCTCGATGTCTTTTAAAATTTCAAAGGAAATTACCCCACAGCAAGTTGCGGAACGCTTGAAGAATGGCGAGACTCCTACCATGTTGGATATACGCGAACCAGCCGAATGGGTGGAGGGACATGTAATGGGTGCTAAACATATTCCGCTTGGACAGCTATTGATGCGCACAGATGAACTGGATTCTCATGGCGAGATAATTGTGATGTGCTTAAGTGGTGGCCGTAGTGGACTGGCTTGTGAGCTGCTGAGTGAAAAGGGGTATAACGTTGTGAACATGACGGGTGGATTAGGCGCTTGGACGGATGTTTTTTTGGTACGGGAGTAATGGCATGAGCATGATGGTACGGATCCTACTGAGTATCATAATTGTCTTTAGTATTTTGAGGTTTTTACGTTATGCATGGCCTGTTCGTTCACTTTCTTATATAGAAGTCCGTGAGGTTCGCGAATTAGCAGATCAATCACTGGCTTTGAAAATGCTCGATGTCAGGGATGCCGTTGATTACCAGAAGGACAGTATCCGTGGTTCGATAAATATATCGCTTGGGCGGTTACCTTATGTCTGGCAGCACTGTCTATCTCCAGGCGATTCAGTCTTAATTCTTGCAGGAAGCTACTACAATAGAAATAAAGCTGCGCGAATTCTTTATAAGCAGGGATTTCGTAAGTTATATGCGGTAAACGGTGATTTGTTAGGGAACAAAAGAACGCTCTCCGACATTTCTGTGAAAGGTTGTTGTGAAGGATAATGGATTTATGATCATTGATTTCCCGTCTCGGATTGAAGCTAGGGTGTCGAAGTCAGGGTGTCGTTGGAATGATCTCTTATGATGCCTATGGGCGAGGCGCTCGGCATGCACATTTGCTAGGTGAGGGAGAGCAGTGAAGAGGAGCAATATGTCACTCTAGTTGAGCCGCTATATTAATGGTGCTAAGTTGTGATGTTGTGGCTAGGTCGCTATATTAATGATGCTAAGTCGCGATGTTGTAGGTAGGTTGCTACATTAATGTTGCTAAGTCGCGATGTTGTGGTAGGTCGCTAAATCAATGTAGCCAAGTCGATGTTGTAGCTAGGGCGCTAAGTCAATGATGCTAAGTCGCGATGTTGTGGCTAGATCGCTAAATCAATGTAGCCAAGTCGATGTTGTAGCTAGGGCGCTAAGTGATGTAACTAAGACGCAATCCAACCAGCTTCACTCGAACTCAGTTTTAATTGCATTTTGTGCAGCTAAACTTCAGTAGTTTTAGGAAAAGTAACAATTAACTGCACTTTGTACATCTAAATTTGATCATTTACGCTTAACTACCTAATATCTCCTTTTTTAGTTGTAGAAAGTACAACTAAATGGACTTTTAGGGGGATAAGGGTTAAATAGTTGCATGAAATACAATTAAATAGAAAAATCACAGGTCGATAGCCAGTGAATAGTGGAGAATGGGAGACGATTTTAGACAATTTCAAAAAGGTAGGTCGAATAATATTATTCTAGGGGAACTTAGTCAAACCGAGATTACTTTAACTGAACCTACTATACAAAACATACTATATTGAGCTAAGTCTAGTCGTCTAACTCAAAAGTAGTTTACTTAACCGAGATTGTTCTTGCTGAGCTAATACTAACTGAACTGTAGTGATCTAACTGTAGCTAAATTTAGCTGAACTCACTGTAGTGATCCAATTCTAGCTGAACTCACTGTAGTGATCTAACTGTAGCTGAAATTACTTTAATGCAACATACTCTAACCAATGTGATTTTTTAATAGCCAAGTATATTTAGCTCGATGCTAACGTTGAATGTAGAGTGTCATTGACAGCATAAGAAGGCGAATACTATACTTTTGAGTAATAGGACGAAGCACGTCCCGCATCCATAATTGGGTGCGGGATTTTTTTATGCCAAGGAGGAGGGGAACGTTATGGGATTTACGGAAGAACATCGTAAGTGGGTGGAAGATCATATTAGTCGAAGAACGGGAGAAAGACGGGGGAGATTGGAGCGGGGACATGGGCATGGTGAGCGAATGTTTGCGGAGAAGGTTTGGTGGCCGATGATGGGTCATTTTGATGATCTCCATCCTGAATATGAAGTGTTGGATTGGCGGGGATGGCCTTATTTTGTTGATTTTGCGTGGAAGCCTGGGCAGGTTAAGTTTGCTTTTGAGGTAAAAGGTTACGGCCCACATGTGCAAAACACAGATCGGACGCGTTATCGGCAGGAATTGAATCGAGAGACTTATCTACAAATCGCGGGTTATCGGGTAGTGGCGATACCATATGATGATCTGGAAGTGAATCCTGAGAATACAATTTTTTTGTTGAGATCATTACTGATGCCGTACCTCGCTTTGAGGACAGAAGAGAAGGAGGCGTTTAGTCGACTGGAGCGTGATATTTTGCAAATTGCGGTGCGTTCGAACGGGGACATTCGGCCTGTTGATTTGGTGAGGGAGCTTGGCATTGATCTGCGTACAGTTAGGAAATGTATGAGGTCACTTTGTGAGAAAGGTAAGTTTAAGCCGATAGTTTCCCAGGTGAGTGGGAGGGTTTGTCGCTATGAATATGTACATTCACTTAACGATATTCAGCTGTGGTGAATGAACGGTATAAATCCCGTAGATTGTGGGCGTGGAGCGGGAATTGGGCAAATGAACGGTATAAATCCCGTAGATTGTGGGCGTACAGCGGGAATTGGGCAAATGAACGGTATAAATCCCGTAGATTGTGGGCGTGGAGCGAGAAGTGAGCAAATAAACGGTATAAATCCCGTAGATTGTGGGCGTGGAGTGGGAATCGAGCAAGTGTGCGGTATAAATCCCGTAGATTGGAGGCGTGGAGCGGGAATTGGGCAAATGAACGGTATAAATCCCGTAGATTGTGGGCGTACAGCGGGAATTGGGCAAATGACGGTATAAATCCCGTAGATTGCGGAGATGGAGCGGGAATTGGGCAAATGAACGGTATAAATCCCGTAGATTGCGGAGATGGAGCGAGAAGTGAGCAAATGAACGGTATAAATCCCGTAGATTGGGGGCGTGGAGCGAGAAGTGAGCAAATGAACGGTATAAATCCCGTAGATTGTGGGCGTACAGCGAGAAGTGAGCAAATAAACGGTATAAATCCCGTAGATTGTGGGCGTACAGCGAGAAGTGAGCAAATAAACGGTATAAATCCCGTAGATTGTGGAGATGGAGCGAATAACGAGCAAACCTACGTACTCACATCATCCCCCTAAATCTCTAATTATGACCTGATTTCTATTTAGATTGTTAAGGTGTTGCGGAGGAGGGGAATCTTCTATGATTAGATGGATAGGACGTATAGGAGTTTTTTTGAAGGATTGTCCTCGGGAATGAATGAAACCGCTATCAACAAGAGACGAAGGAGCGATTTTGATGGGAACAGATATAGCTAAATATCCATTTCAACAGATTGATTTACCTTTAAATGAGCGAGTGCAGGATCTGATCTCCAGACTAACACTTGATGAAAAAGTAAGCCTGATGCCTCAGTATCAAGCTGCCATAGAGCGTTTGGGTGTTGGGGCCTACAAGCATGGTACGGAAGCGGCGCACGGGATTTCTTGGCTTGGAAAAGCGACTTCTTTTCCTCAGCCAAGCGGACTGGCTTGTACTTGGAATCCAGAGCTGCTGAAGGAGATTGGTTCGGCCATCGGAGATGAAGCTAGAGCCTTTTACAAAAAGAATCCAACGGTGAACGGTCTGACGTTATGGGCGCCAACGGTGGATATGGAACGTGATCCACGTTGGGGAAGAACTGAGGAAGCTTACGGTGAAGATCCAGAGTTGACCGGCCGACTCAGCACATCACTAGTGCAGGGAATCCAAGGTGATCACCCGGTCTATTTGAAAGCGGTAGCAACGCTGAAGCATTTCCTCGGCAACAATAATGAGATTGAACGCGGGAACTGCTCCGCGAGCATCGATCCGAGAAATATGCGGGAGTATTATCTGGAAGCGTTTAAGCCTGCTTTTCAAGAAGGTGGCGCACAGTCCATGATGACCGCTTATAACTCGGTGAATGGCGTGCCTGTTATTCTTCATCCGGCAGTAATGGATGTGGTTAAAGGCGAATGGGAAATGGATGGCTTTATTGTAAGCGATGCCGGCGATCTTTTTGGGATCGTGAAGGACCACAAGTATTATGAATCTTTTGCACAATCGATGGCTGAATCTATCAAAAATGGAATTGACAGCGTAACAGAAGAAACCGCAGAGACAATCAAGGTTCTTCACGAAGCGCTAGACCAAGGCCTCTTAGCAGAGGAAGATTTGGATCGTGCGCTTGCCAACACTTTCAGAGTTCGTTTCCGTCTGGGAGAGTTCGATCCGGCTGAGGGGAACCCATACGATGCAATCGACGATTCCGTTATTCTTAGCAAAAAACATACCGCACTCTCCTTGGAAGCTGCGAAACAATCTATAGTATTGTTGAAGAATGAACAAGGCACATTGCCATTGAACAAAAGCAGTCTGAGCAAATTGGCGATTATTGGTCCGCTTGGTGATGAAGCCTTTAGAGATTGGTATTCTGGCACATTACCTTATGGAGTGACTCCTTTGCAGGGTGTTAGCAAAAAGCTGCCTGGTAAACACATTACTTTTGAGAGTGGCGCAGATCAGATCATTCTTACTTCAGCTGCAAACGGCCAAGCTATCGGAATCACAGGTGAGGACGGAAGACTGGCTGTACAACATGACATAGCAGAGCACGGAGAATTGTTCCAACATACAGCTTGGGGCTGGACTAGCAATACTCTGAAGGCGACAAGTCGCGGTCAGTATGTAACTTTAAGCGAAGCAGAGACTCTCACAGCATCTGCTGATGAAATTTACGGCTGGTTTGTAAAAGAATCGATTAACATCGTTCCGGAAAGCGAAGATACGGTATCTTTGCGGACCTGGAATGATAAAATGATCTCGGTGAATCCGGAAAATGGAACGCTGCAAGTGGCAGATCAGGATGCTAATGCGGAAGCACGTCTTTTTAAAAAGAACATTGTAACTAACGGCATAGAGGCTGCAGTAGAAGCTGCCAAGGCTGCGGAAATCGCTGTGGTTTTTGTGGGCAACCATCCACTCCTTAACGGAAAAGAAGAAATCGACAGACCGGATATTGTGCTTCCAGAGGAGCAAGAGCGACTGGTCAAAGCTGTCTATGAAGCGAATCCGAATACAGTTGTAGTCATTGTCGGCAGTTACCCGATAACTTCCACTTGGATTGACGAGAACATCCCGGCTGTATTGTATACCTCCCACAGTGGACAAGAGCTGGGCAATGCGGTGGCAGAAGTTCTTTTCGGCGATTACAGTCCTTCCGGCAAGCTGAACATGACTTGGTTCCGTTCTGTAGAACAGCTGCCTGAGCTGATGGATTATGATATTATCAAAGGCAAAAGAACATATATGTACTTTGACGGAGAGCCACTGTATGCGTTTGGACACGGCTTAAGTTATGCCCAAGTTTCCTACAGCAACCTAAGCCTAAGTGCTAAGGAGCTGCAAGCGGATGACACGTTTAAAATTTCCGTTCAAGTAGAGAATACAGGCGTTGTTGATGGGGACGAAGTGGTGCAGCTATATGTGCAAGCTCTGAATTCCCGGGTGAAACGTCCGATTAAACAGTTGAAGGGTTTTGAAAAAGTAAACCTAACCGCAGGTCAATCGCAAACCATAGAGTTTACGTTGCCGGTTGCCGAGCTGGCATTCTGGGATGTTACCCGTGAGCAATATTGCGTGGAAAATGGAGAGTACATGGTTCTGATCGGCCGTTCATCTGCTGATATCCAATTATCCGCTCAACTATCGGTTCAAGGGGACGTTATTCCGTCGCGTAATCTGTATATCAATACCAAAGCAGAGAATTACGATGACTACGAAGGCGTATATCTGGACGAGTGCAAAGCAGGCGGTGCTTCCATACATCCAGTAAAAGATGGCGCTTGGATCGCTTTTAAAGATGTATTGTTCGAGCAAGGGGCAGGAGTTTTTGAAGCCTTGGTATCCTCTGCAAAAGGTGGCACCCTCGAGATTAGAACGGGCAGCCCAGCAGGGAAAATGGTTGGATCTGTGACTGTACCATCGGGTGGCGTGTTGCAGCAGTGGAACACACTTACTGGTGAAGTATCCGTGGAATCTGGAACTACCGATGTTTATCTCATCTTTAATGGTGAGGTACTGCTTAGCCGTTTTCAATTTAATCAATAAGATAAGCTAGAGCGCTCTTAATTTCTTTGGATGGAGAGGTGCCTGTATGGATTGTTTGGGATGTCGGATCGCTAACGGGATTGAGCCTAACGTAAACGTAGTATACGAGAATGAAATTGTAACTTGTGTGCTCGACATTGCTCCATTTAACGAAGGACATCTCTTAATTCTCCCTAAAAAGCATTATTGGGATCTCGAAGATATCGATTCAGAAACATCATATGCGATTATGGACGCTTCAAAGAAGCTATCAGTTGTCCTGAAGGTTTTGTTTGCACCTGATGGCATCAGCATTTGCCAAAATGGCGGGAAGTTTAACGACCTGACTCACTATCATATGCATCTTATTCCTAGATACGAAGGAGATGGCTTCGCTTGGAGTGAACCAATCCATCCGCACGGTGCCGAAAAGTTATTAAGCCAAACTCAAGCTGAAATTCTCAGTATCATAAATGAGTATTAAAAAAAGGACATTCCTGAAAGATCAGGGATGTCCTTTTCGTTTCTTTTCATCTAATCACAACCGCCCCCGCCAGCATCTCCACCACCACCGAAGTCTCCACCGCCACTATGTCCGCCGTCTCCACCCCAGCTATGCCCCCCGCTGTCAGGTCCAGAGTGGTGATGCGAGTGATCTCCAGGGTGATGATGATGGTGGTTAGAGTGGTTAGAGTGGTTAGAGTGGTTAGAGTGGTTTGGATCCAGCAGATCCGGATGACTGGCAGCCATAAAAGACATGTTGGCGGCATCATTTTGCCTATTTCTATCAAAGGTACTTCTGTTCGAGCTCGAGCCATTCCGTATAACGGCTTGTATAATAATAAATACAGCGACACCTACAAATAGTATCCCAAAAACCATAACGAACCTCTCCCTTCAACTCCAAAAATTAGTTATTAGCTGCTTTCGTCAAAAACTCAAGATTTCTGTAAAAAATACTCCCATAATTCCAGCCCAGATAAGGCTCAGGAATTTCTATATGGTTCACATTCACATTCACATTCATGTCTTCGTGTATTAATGATTCGCTAATATGGATTATATCATTTATATATCGTTTTATTTGCTGTAGATAATGTTTTTGAGTAACGGGCCCGTGACCGGGAACAATTATGTTCACATCTAAGCGCTCGACATAAGTAAGTGCCTCCAACCAGGATAAGGGATTACCGTCTACTAATAATGGATGATTATCAACAGCGACAATATCTCCAACAAAAGCTAAAGAATCGGAAGGAGAAAATAGAATAGAATCGCATTCCGTATGGGCAGCACCCACCGATAAGAGCTCAACGGATCTAGCCGAGCCATGTATGGTCATTTTGCGGTCATAAGTTAGTTGGGGAAGCGTTACTTCAAGCGTTAGTATAGACTCTTTGATTTCTTGTAAATAACCTATTTGCGAAAGGTGCTCTCGTTGTTTGGAATCGTTCAGTTCGAGCTCGAGAGAGGTATTAAGCTTATTAAGATCCTCATCAAGATTAGGAAGCAGTTTCTTCATTCGGGCTAGCCAGTCGGGTTGAGTTTTTATCATGAGCTCTCTAGTTCTACTGGAGGATATGATTACTTCTTCCGAGAAGAATTGGTTCCCTCTAACGTGGTCTCCATGCCAATGGCTGTTGATGACGTATTTGATAGGTTTATTAAAATAATACAGAGCGGCATCCCTAAGATCTTTGCCAGCTTGTGGAGTGTTGAATGTATCAAAGATTAATGTGTAATCACCCATATCTATCAAACCGGCATTGCTCATGGCTCCGCCTTGCTCCTTCGCTTCAAGGCAATAAATGCCTTCCACTAGAGGGACGCAGTTAAAATGTCTGGAATGAAACATAAATTAACCTCTTTTCCTAGATAATCGAATGAAATTTATATCTATTTTATAATTTTATGGAAGTTTATACTATGATTTAATTACTCTCGGAATAGAAAAGGTTGCTTTTATACGCCCGATTTGCTACCATACGATGTAACTTAATCATTTATTTGTTTTCTAGGGTTCCGCAGCGAGTGCACAGCTGGTCTGGTCCGAGGGAAAACGCACGAACATTAAGTTTGTGTCTACACGGAGGGATAAAAGCCCGGGAGGTATCGCCATTTGGCGATGACCTTCCGGGCTTATTTGTTTGTCCGTGGGCAATCATAAGATATGGTGAATTGAAGGAGGGCTTGAAATGAAAAAGAATTCAGAGTGGCTGAAGGTAGTTGGCGCTGCGATTTTCGAAGTCATGTGGGTCATAGGTCTAAAGCATGCTTCAAGCGTGTGGGAGTGGCTGATCACAGTTGTAGCCATAATAATAAGTTTCTATGTCATTATTTCAGCAAGCAGTAAATTACCGGTGGGTACCGTATATTCTGTATTTGTTGGGCTGGGGACAGCAGGTACAGTCATTGCGGACATGGTTTTATTCGGTGAACCCTTCAAGCTAATGAAGCTGGTACTGGTGGTTATTTTGCTGGCAGGAGTAATAGGTCTGAAAATGGTAACTAACGAAACCAAAGATATCAAAGAAACTGAAATAAAGGGGGAGTCTTAAATGGCATGGGCATTTTTGGTTGTTGCTGGATTGTTTGAAATGTTCGGAGTGGCTATGATCAACAGGTTGAATAAACACCGGAATCTGCAGTCGTTTTTGCTGCTCTTCCTTGGTTTTGGGGGGAGTTTTCTTTTTCTATCATTTGCAATGAAAAGTTTGCCTATGGGTACAGCTTATGCGGTATGGACGGGGATCGGTGCATCTGGTGGGGCGATTTTGGGGATGCTTTTATATGGAGAGGCCAAAGATTGGCGGCGGGTTATCTGTATTTTTATGATACTGGGAGCCGCAGTGGGGCTGAAGTTGATAGCGTAGTTAGCAATCAATTTGTTGCTTTTTCTCTCCTAAAGGAAAGAAAAGTTATAAATTAGACACGATTCAGATGTTTCGAAAGGGTCATAAAGGTCGTATAAAGTAAGTATACAATTTATCGGTAAGGAGATTTTTACAATGACTAAGGATTCAATCGAGCATTTGGCTGAAATTGTGAAAGTGAACCGAGCTAACCGCATGCTTCTTCCAGATGGTACCTCTCTGCCTAGAATAGGACAGGGAACTTGGAATATGGGTGATGATGTTTCCCGTAGAGAGGAAGAAATTGCTGCTCTTAGATTAGGCGTGGAACTAGGCATGGATTTGATAGATACGGCTGAGATGTATGGGGAAGGAAACTCAGAGCTTTTAGTAGGTGACGCTATTAAAGGAATTCGGGATGACGTTTTCCTGGTGTCCAAAGTATACCCACATAATGCCGGCAACGAGAATCTTATTCGTAGCTGTGAAGAAAGCTTGCAACGACTGAATACGGATCATCTGGATCTCTATTTACTGCACTGGCGGGGAGATATTCCGCTTGAAGTGACTGTGGAAGGCATGGAGAAACTGGTCTCTCAAGGTAAAATAGCAAGATGGGGTGTATCGAACCTTGATGTTGACGATATGAAAGAGCTGCTTAGTATAGCTGGGGGAACTCACTGTGCTATGAATCAGGTGCTGTATCATTTAGGGTCGAGAGGCATTGAAGCTGAATTGCTGCCATGGCAGAAAAGTCACCGCATGCCCGTAATGGCGTACTCTCCGCTTGCACAAGCAGGCGCGCTCCGCAAAGGGGTTATTGAGAGTGAGGCGGTTCAGGAAATTGCCCGTGTTCATAACGCAACACCACTGCAAATAATGTTAGCTTGGACGATCCGCGAGGAGGACATTATTACGATTCCGAAAGCTTCTTCACGTGAGCATGTAATTGAGAATGCTGCTGCAGGTTTAATTACGCTGAGTGAAGAAGAAAGATGGAAGCTGGATGAGGCTTTCCCGATACCTTCGTGGAAAGTGCCACTGGATATGAGTTGATATAGCTGTCTGAGAATGGTCAAAGAGCTCGCCGTGAGGCGGGCTTTTTTTATATGGGACGGGGGATAGTGGAGTATCTATAGGACACAGATGATCTTAAACGCAGAAATATGCCACTTTTGGAGGAGTATCGGACACCATAGTCGCTATTAGCATGAATGACACCAATTATGAGCCCATTTCTATGGAATAGTGTCACTGGGTTCGGAAGCAACATTGGGGGCGTAAATAGTAAACAACATGGGTTCGTTAGCAAGCAACATGGGGGACATAAACAATAAACAACGTGGGTTCGTAAGCATCATGGGTCCGTCGTAGTACCTATAGCGGGATCAGCGGGCAATGGGGTTCATAAGCATAAGCACAATTGTTTTTTAGAAGTAATATCGGGGTTTGTAAACACCACAGGGGCGCAAGTGACACAGGTCCGTAAGCCACGACCCCAAAAAAAGAGCAGCAATCCTTCAAAAAGGATTGCTGCTCTTTTAAAAATAAGAACCTAGCTGTTCTCAATAATCGTTTGCAGTGTAGTGCGGTCGAGGCCTTCTACCAGTTTAACTAGCAGCTCTTTAGCAGCTTCGTAGTCATCGCTATGAATAACTGATGAAGCGGTATGAATGTAGCGGGAGCATATTCCGATGACTGCGGAAGGAACGCCGATTCCACTTACATGAACCTGACCTGCATCTGTTCCACCTTGGGAGACAAAATACTGGTATTTGATCTTGTGAGTATCCGCTGTGTCTTGTACATATTCGATCAGGCCGCGATGTGTAACCATCGTTGGATCAAAAATGCGCAGGAGAGCGCCTTTACCCAAATGGCCAAAGGCTTGGCTATCACCGGTCATATCAGCAGCAGCGCTCGCATCCAAGCCAAAGAAGATGTCTGGGGACAGAAGATTAGCGGCTGTACGTGCTCCACGAAGTCCAACTTCCTCTTGTACGGTAGCTCCAGCATAAACAGTATTAGGCAGCTTTTTGCCGTGTAATGATTTAACCAGCTCAATGGCGAGACCTACGCCGTAACGGTTATCCCACGCTTTAGCCATGATTTTTTTAGGGTTGGCAAGCGGGGTGAACGGACAGATTGGCAGTACTTGTTGACCTGGTCTGACGCCAAAGCTTTCTGCCTCTTCACGGCTGTCTGCACCGATATCAATATACATTTTGCTGATTTCGCCCGTCTTGCCGCGTTCTTCAGCGCTTAGTAGATGGATAGGGGTGCTGCCAACAACACCAGTCAATGTGCCTTTTGGTGTAATGATTTGGAGACGCTGGGAAGCAACAGCAGAAGCAAGCCAGCCGCCTAGCGGTTGAAAACGAATCATCCCGGTGTTAGTAATTCCGGTGACCATAAAGCCCACTTCGTCAAAATGTCCAGCGACCATAATTTTTGGCCCGTTTTCCTCACCGCGCAATACGCCGAACAGACTTCCGAGACGATCCTGCACGAACTCTTCGGTATAAGGTGTCATAGCATCCTTGACGTAAGCGCGGAGTTCGTGCTCAAAGCCCGGGGCTGCAGGGAATTCGGTAAGTGTTTTGAATAGATCCAATGTTTCTTGATTCATTTGAAATCACTCCTTTATTAAAATATAAGGACGTATAAGCTTTGCGTTATACATCATCCTTATAGTTCTACGAGAAACGGTTGCCATCCAAAATGGACGACAACGTTATTTCTTCCTGCCACTTAGTATGAACATTGTGAGCTCACTTGTCCATGCTAAAGAGACAAATGAACACCCGGTGAACGCTCCGCGAATACAATGCAATAGGGGCTCTGGTGGCAGGAGCTTTAGAAAGGATGCGAAGGAAATGAGGGTAGCAGGTAGTGTACCCAAAAGAAGGGTGCAGGGAGGATACTCCAAAAGAAACCTAAAGGTTAGCGGAGCGCGCAGACGTTACTGGCGCCACAACTCTCTGGAAAAGGAAGCGGTGCTTATTCTTGTGCTGTTCCTGCTGCTGATAGTTGTGTTACTGTATTTTTCCTGAATTGGAGGGACATAACGAAGCGGGGTATGGCAAACAATAAGGAAAACTTCTAAGCGAAGAAACAACTTGAGGGGCTCAAAGTGAGTACTACTATGATGCTTGTCAGCCCCCTTCGCCTAACTTTCAGGAGGTGCTCTCAATGCCGGCGAAAACGAAAAAATCGGGTGTCAAGCTGAAGCTTGATACCCTGACCCCGCAAGATTACGAGAAATTGTCCAAGCCCTTTGTACCCGCTAGGCCCGTATTCAAAAACTGTGTGCGAGCATTTCTTGCTGGCGGCCTAATCTGTGTAATTGGACAAGGGATTCAGGAGGCTTATATGGCCATATTCGATATGACCTCCAAAGAAGCCGCAAGTCCAACTGTAGCGACGATGATTCTACTCTCTGTAATTCTGACCAGCTTTGGCGTTTATGACAAAATGGCCCAATGGGCCGGTGCAGGAACTGCGGTTCCGGTTACTGGTTTTGCGAACAGTATGTGTTCAGCAGCTCTGGAACACCGTGCGGAAGGACTTGTGCTCGGTGTGGGTGGCAATATGTTCAAGCTGGCGGGTTCAGTCATCGTATTTGGTGCTGTCGCTGCTTTCATAATTGGTATCGTCTATCTCTTTTTAGGCGTAGGTGGAGGTGCACATACATGAAACAGCTTGGCAGTCAGACTTGGGAGTTCACGAGCCGTCCCGTTATTTTAGGCTCTTCCGCTGTAGTGGGGCCTGAAGAGGGAGAGGGTCCATTAACGTCAGATTTTGATTTTATATTTGACTCCCTGGAAATGGGAGAAAAAACATGGGAAAAGGCCGAGCGGGCTCTTTTCGAAAAAGCTTCCCTACTGGCACTGATTAATGCAAACCTCGATAAGGAGAAGCTGGAGTTTTTTGTTGGCGGAGATTTGATGAACCAGATTATCAGCAGCTCCTTCGCGGCAAGAAAATTAGGTGTGCCTTATCTTGGAGTCTTTGGTGCTTGCTCCACTTCCATGGAGAGCCTGGCGATTGCCTCTATGATCGTTGATTCCGGAGGGAGCAAATACGTGCTCGCGGGAACATCTAGCCATAACTGTACGGTGGAAAAGCAATTCCGTTATCCTACCGAATACGGTTCACAGAAGCCGCCAACAGCGCAATATACGGTCACAGGCTCGGGCTGTGCTGTAGTAGGTCAGAATGATGGGACTGGCAACAATCCGGTAGTGGTCTCGGCTACCCTTGGACGAATAATGGATCTCGGTTTGACAGATCCTTTTAATATGGGAACAGCGATGGCACCGGCGGCGGCGGATACGATCACTGCGCATTTTCGGGATACCGGACTATCCCCCGGGCATTATGACTTAATTGTAACAGGCGATCTTGCATCTGTAGGCTTGCCCATTGCGAAAACCTTATTAGCTAAAGAAGGGATTCCAATGGAGCAAACAACCTTTGATGATTGCGGTTTGCTTATCTACGATTTGGAGAAACAGAAGTATGTGATCGCCGGAGGAAGTGGTTGCGGATGTTCCGCGGTAGTGACTTATGGTCATATACTCAAGCGTATTAAAAAAGGTGAGCTTAAACGGGTGCTGATTGTGGCAACTGGAGCCTTATTATCCCCATTGTCATACCAGCAGGGAGAGAGCATTCCGTGTGTGGCTCATGCTGTTGCTATAGAAAGTGGAGGTGAAGTTTAATGATGATTTACTTATGGGCTTTTCTGATCGGAGGAGCCATTTGCGTTATAGGCCAGCTGATGTTTGATGTATTGAAGCTGACACCTGCACATACGATGAGTACATTAGTTGTAGCCGGAGCGATTGCTGATGCTTTTGGCATCTACGATCCACTTGTGAAATTTGCGGGTGCAGGCGCAACCATTCCAATCACAAGCTTCGGTAACTCTTTGGTCCATGGGGCATTGACAGAGCTGGAACGGGATGGCTGGATCGGTGTAGTTACAGGGATTTTTGATATCACGAGCGCAGGGATTTCGTCAGCGATTGTGTTCTCTTTCCTGGCTGCATTGGTTGTCCGGCCTAAAGGATAATGGGATTCTAGCGCTTTAGATTAGAACCTGCGGGACATTGTGTCCTGCGGGTTTTTGGTTTGTTTACACTTCGTAAGCTTCAACAATGTACTTTGGGTCCCCTAATCATGTAAAATATAAATATTACTGCTTATTCTGACCTAGGAGGATCATATATGCCCGTTCGTCAAGAATCAATGCACATCATGAATGCTGTCCGTAATAATCTAGAATCCTGCATACTTGGAAAATCATTTGAAATACAATTGCTGCTAACAGCGCTGCTTGCCGGTGGTCATGTTCTGATCGAGGATGTACCGGGAACAGGAAAGACCCAGCTTATTCGCGCACTTTCCAGATCAATGTCCGGAGAGTATCGCCGGATACAATGTAATCCTGATATTCTTCCGAGTGATATTACCGGTGTATCTGTGTATCATCCGAGGGACGAGATGTTTCATTTCCGCCCAGGTCCAGTGATGACGAATATCCTGCTGGCCGATGAAATTAACCGAGCCACCACAAAGACACAATCCGCCCTTCTGGAAGTGATGGAGGAACGAAATGTAACCGTAGATGGGGAGACCTATCCGCTGCCGCATCCATTTATGTTGTGCGCCACCCAGAATCCGATAGATTTTGAGGGAACCTACACGTTGCCGGAAGCTCAGTTGGATCGGTTTATGCTAAGAATTAGTCTTGGTTATCCTGATGCAGCAACCGAAAAAAATCTATTGCTGAGCCACCAAGAAGGTCAACCAGTGGACAGGCTTACAGCCGTCACTAGTATGGAGCAGATCGCTAGTATTCAGGAGGAGATTCGTGAGATTTATATGAGTGATCCTGTACTGAATTATTTGTTAGATATTGTGCGCCAGACAAGAGAGCATCCGCTTGTATTGCTCGGTGCAAGTCCACGAGCTTCGTTATCGTTTATGCTGGCTTGTAAAGCTTATGCTTTCTTACAGGGAAGAGATTATGTGCTTCCAGATGACGTAAAGGTGCTTACTCCATTTGCCTTGGGTCATCGTATATTGCTGCGTCCAGAGTCGCGCCTAGATAATGTTAGCGTAGATTCACTGCTTCAAAAGCTTCTGCAGAGCATTCATGTGCCTGTTACGATGAGGCAATAATATGAGACGTTATTTGTCTACGGTGGCAGCTCGCATTCAGCCTACTAAATTCGCCAGCATCCTTGTAATTTGGAGTATTACTCTCTTATATGTACTATTTCAGGGCGGTAAAACTGCATTTATGTTGTTTATTATGGTCTCTGTACTTATTGCATATCTGATTGCTGGAGGTTTGGGAGGCGTTCGGCGGGCTAAGGGTGTTCGCAGTTTTTATGCCGAACAGGATAAGGGAGATTTGCTCTCTGCCGGTGGGTATCTTCGTGTAGGTCTGAAGGTCACAATCCCGGGGATTTTGCCTTTACCTTATGTAGTTGTAAGGGAAGTTCTGAAACGGCATAATGGCGAATCATGGGTATTTGAGGAAAGTCTGATTCCCAGCCTCAGAGGACTTGGGGAACTGCGGTTTCAGACACCAGTTCTGGAACGGGGCACTTATACATTTTCAGATACGGATATCATCAGCCAAGATATTTTCGGCCTTGTCGAGCATAAAGGTACTTTTTTGGCTGAAGGACAGTTTCAGGTGTTGCCTCGTGCAATCTATGTTCCGCGCTGGCAGTTATATGAAAGAAAATCCCGTCTTTCTGGACCACAGACCTCTGTAGTTCAATCCCGTCGTGAGACTACCCAAATTAACGGTGTACGTGATTATGTATATGGCGACCGCTTAACACGTATTCATTGGAATGCAACGGCAAAGACAGGCTCGTGGAAGTCCAAAGAGTTCGAGCATGAGTCGATTCCCAAAACCATTCTAGTTCTGGACGGCTCTGCTTCTGCTTATATGAATTCGAATCAATTTGAACTCGCAGTCTCCGTCGCAGCCTCACTACTTGGATTCGGCATTCGAGAGCGAATTGGGATCGGTCTTTGCTGCTTGGATAAAACCACGAAGGTATTTGCACCTGTTGAAGGTGCTGCTGAGCGTCAGAAAATGATTCAATATTTGATCGATCTTAACGCCGAAGGGCACGGTCCACTCATTTCCCGTTTGGAAAAAGGTTACCGTATGTTCCCTAAAGGCTCATACTTCGTGCTAATTAGTCCTCAACGTGGGCAGCCTGTACTGGATGCACTACGTTGGGCTGACAGCAGAGGGATGACTCCGTCGCACATTCATATAGGGAATTTATCAGAAACGAATAGCAGCACAGATTGGACAGACGTTCTAAGATCACGGGGGATTACAGGCTACAGCATTAGCTCACTGCAAGAGCTTCCCATAGTATTAGGAGGGGAAGTCTGATATGAGAAACTGGTGGAATCAGATGAAATTCTCCTGGCACCGTTCTTTAGGTCTATTGTGGCTTTTGATTATAGCCCACCAGTGGGTCTCTTATACGGAGCCTATCTGGTTAAGACAGACAACTGCTGTTGTGTGGGCTGCATTAATAACGATCACCGTGATTGAAATCATAATTCCTGTAAAAGTTCAGATAAGGCTCTTTATTGAAGCGGCAGCTATTATTTATATCGTTTATCGTATACTTATCAATTATGGTATATACGTCGCTGATCCTTGGGCAACAACCCTCCCGGACAGACTGCAGGATATTGCAGTTCATATGGTGCCCTATATCTGGTTTGCTCTCGGGGCCTCAGCCCTGCTGCTGTTGTCGTCTTGGTGGGCATCCTCAAAAAGACGTATTTTATGGTTTATAGGAATGAACATAGTGGCTTTTGCTGCCTTGGATTCCTTTACATCTATCGTTTTGTGGCAGGAAGTAGCCTGGACGGTATTTGCGGGGATGGGCTGGCTGGTCAGCCATCATCTGAGAAGCTTCCAGCTACATTATCCGCGTGGTTGGGTGCATCTGCTGAAATATCCCACGAAAATTGTCATTAATATTGCCATCGTCTTCTCTTTGGTCATCCTAATTGGAGTGAATATGCCTGGGGTAAGGCCTACCCTAACCGATCCTTATACCGCTTGGCAAGAATGGAATGGGATTGGGAAGTCTTCTGGGAAGGGCACAGTTGGGACCACGAAATCTGAGATGGGTTCTGTCTCCCCTACTAACAATACTTCGTCAGGTTACAGTCTGAATGATGATCAACTAGGCGGCGGCTTTACCTTCGATTATACACCGGTGATGACAGTGGTTTCTGATTTGCGTATTTATATGCGGGGAGAAACGCGCAGATTATATTCCGGAAGAGGCTGGGTCGATAGAGATCGGTTAAATCGGGGACCTCTAGAAGCGGTGGATGTAGGTGAATCTTTAGAGAGCAGTGTGGGTTCTAAAGTGAATACACGAACACTGAAACAAACAGTAACCGTGCTTAATAATAATGAATTTCCTGTGCTGTTTGGCACTTATTCAGTATCTTCGGTGGATTCTTTAAATGGGGAAAAAGCTGGAAATGGACTCTCCTGGAGAAGCCGGGACAGCGAGCTGATCTGGGATGTGGATGGGAAGAAACTCGCTTATCCGTCTACCTTTGAGGTGACGTCTGAGGTTCCTGTAATTCCTGTTCAAGAATTGACAACAAAGACGTATGAGGAGCTATATAAAGGGAACGATTTGGAGAAAATGTTTCTTCAACTGCCTAACGATTTTCCTAAAAGAGTCAGGGAGCTGGCTGAGGAAATCACGGCTGAAGGAAAAACGCCGTATGAAAAAACAGCGCTTTTGCAACAATACTTACAACAAACCTTTCCATATACCAATAATCCAGATATATCACGTGTCACAAGCAACGATTTTGTAGAAGGGTTTTTGTTTGAGTTAAAGGAAGGTTACTGTGATTATTATTCTACGGCACTGGTTACTATGGCGCGCTCTCTGAACATCCCTGCACGATGGGTTAAGGGGTACGCACCTGGGGAACAGCCAGAAATCCCAATGAATCCGGCACAACAGCAATCAGGCACAGTGAATAATAATTATACAATTACCAATGCGGATTCCCACTCTTGGGCTGAGGTTTACTTTGGTGATTATGGTTGGATTCCAGTTGAAGCTACACCTGGATTTAATATTCCGCTTTTAACTCAGAATGAGCAAACCCCTGAGGTCGAGTCAGAAGATCAAGAAGAACAGGCAGAACCTACACCAGCGCCTGTGAATAACGCACAAGAAGATCAAGGGTTTCATGTAGGTCTTTGGGTTGTTGTGGCAGCTGTAGCGGTGTTGCTGTCCTGGACGATTTTTATAGTTTGGCATAGACGCTTTAAGCTTCGCTTCTTCATGCAGCAGCTGCGCAATGGCCGGCCTTTAACGCCAGATCAGAAAGTAGTGGCGGAAACTGAGCGTTGGGTAAGGTATTTGCACCGCAAGGGAATGCTAAAAGAAGAGCACGAAACTTTGCGTGAAGCCGTAGATCGCTGGAGTGGAGAACGTCCGGCAGTGGCTGATCATCTATCCTCACTACTAGCAATGTTCGAAAAGGCGAAATATAGCCCTGAGGTTATTGAAGACAAAGACTGGCAGAGCGTGTATACTGAAGCTTTGTGGGTGCGGAGAAAAATGAGATCCAAGAAATAACACTTTGCGTGAAAGCATAGATACAGATTTATTTGCGATGCGCAAGGAGTATGTTATAGTTTTTTGTATGAAATCGAGGTGAACGTATTGTTTGAAATGTTAGTTCCCAAACTCCGGGTGAATACGGTATTCGATATTGCTCTGGACGAGCTGTATAGACAGGGATATCGCGGAATCATCACGGATCTGGATAACACACTGGTCGGTGCCAAAGCGCCTGTGGCTACTCCGGAGCTGTTGTTATGGTTCGAAAATGTGAAGGAACTGGGCTTTAAGCTCATCATCGTATCTAACAATAACATGGAACGGGTGTCACGCTTTGCAACACCGCTTAATATTGAATTTGTGCACCAGGCTCGTAAACCGAGTAATGCTCCTTTTCTCAAAGCGATGAAGCAGATGGAGCTGCCACCTGAACAAACGATTGTGGTGGGAGATCAAATGCTTACAGATGTATACGGCGGCAATCGCCTTGGCCTGTATACTGTTTTGGTACTGCCAATCTCCGTCAAGGATGAGGGGTTCGGCACAAGGTTTAATCGCCGGGTAGAGCGGGTTGCTCTGACACGGCTTCGCAAAAAAGGATTGTGGCACGAGGAGGAAAAATAGTAATGAACGAACAAAGCGAAACACAGCGTCCTGAGAAGTGCAGCGGTTGCGGCATCAAGCTTCAGACGGAGCATAAGGATCAACCAGGATACCTTCCGGAGGTTGCACTTGAACGGGACCCGGTGATTTGCCAACGCTGTTTCCGGATTAAAAATTATAATGAGGCTTCATCTGTTTCGGTGAATCAGGATGAATTTCTTCGCCTGCTGAGTGGAGTAGGAGAGAAGAATGCGCTTGTTATTCATATTGTCGATATCTTCGATTTTGAAGGCAGTCTGATTTCCGGCCTGCAGCGCTTTGTTGGCAATAACCCTGTTATTCTTGCAGTGAATAAATGTGACTTGCTGCCGAAAGTTACAAACTGGAACAAGTTGCGTAACTGGATGCAGCAGCGCTGTAAAGAGGAAGGCTTGCGGACGGCTGAAATCGTACTTTGCAGTGCGAAACGCAATCAAGGTTTTGACCGTTTGCTGGAAGCCGTAACGGAGTTGCGCGGCCAACGTGACGTATATGTCGTGGGTGCTACCAATGTGGGCAAATCCACACTTATTAATCGTCTGATTTCGGACTATAGCGATTTGGAGCAGGAGTTAACGACTTCACGTTACCCTGGCACAACACTCGATACGGTCAAAATTCCATTGGATGATGGCCACTACATTATAGATACTCCAGGGATTGTGTATCCTTGGCGTTATAGTGAATTAGTAGAGCGTCAGGATCTGGATGCAGTTATGCCTGCCAATCCTTTGAAGCCAACAGTCTATCAGTTGAACGAAGGACAGACTCTTTTCTTCGGTGGATTGGGACGTTTTGATTTCGTACAAGGCCCGCATCAATCCTTCACTTGCTTTATTAGTGGTACTTTAAAAATCCATCGCACGAAGCTGGAACGCGCAGATTCCCTCTATCAGGATCATCGCGGTGAAATGCTGTCTCCACCGGGAAGTGACCGGATGGACAAGCTGCCACCTTGGCAGCGGCATGAGTTCCGGATTAATCGGGGCAGCCGAACCGATCTGTACATTTCGGGTCTGGGCTGGATTAAGGTTAATGGAACTGAAGGTGCAGTTGTGGCCATTCACGTTCCGCGTGGGGTGAAGGTGCTTACCCGCCCTTCGATGATTTAACGAGGGAGGATAATCTATTGTCTACAACAGCAGTCGAAGGCTACAATAGCGGTAATATTCTACTCGGTGTAATGGGAGATCCTATTATACAATCCAAATCTCCAATTATGCATGAAGCAGCGCTGCGAGCGCTGGGAATTCCGGGTGCTTATGTACCGCTTCATATCCACCCGGAGAAGCTGGGCGATGCGGTGCAAGCGATCCGTACGCTTGGTTTCCGTGGAGTGAATGTGACGATTCCGCATAAGGTTGCGGTGATGGAGTATTTGGATGTATTAGATGAGAGTGCAGTAGCCGTTGGTGCAGTCAATACGATTGTTAATGATAACGGAGTGCTCACCGGATATAATACGGATGGAATCGGTTATGTGCGTTCGCTCAAAGCGGAAGCTATTTCTGATTTGTCTGGTGCGAAGATTATGGTTATCGGGGCCGGTGGAGCAGCAAGAGGAATTGTTGCCGCACTACTTCAAGAGAAACCTTCTTCAATCATTATTGCTAATCGCAGCGCTGAGAAGGCAGAGGACTTGGCGACACAGTGCCGGAGCAAAGGGAATGTCATCGGGATTAGCATGAACGAAGTAGCAGAAAAGCTAAGTGGTGTAGACGTGCTGATCAATACTACCTCCGTAGGTATGTATCCTCATATGGATGAGACACCGATAGATCCTGGACTGCTTCGTGAAGGAATGGTCGTAAGCGATCTGATTTATAATCCGCTGCGCACGCGGCTATTGTTGGAAGGACTCGAACGGGGCTGCACGATTCATGGAGGCCTTGGTATGTTTGTCTATCAGGGAGCTTATGCTCTGGAGTATTGGACAGGGCAGCCTGCTCCTACAGAAATCATGCGGCAGACCATTCTGGATTGTTTGGGTGGAAATGAGTAAGAAATGGATTCATTAAGTTAGGGTAATAATAGGTAATAATATATGTTAATTAAGGAGTTATTCATTTATGTTAACTGGTAAACAAACACGGTATCTTCGTTCATTGGCGCACCATCTCGATCCTATTTTTCAAGTGGGCAAAGGTGGAGTAAACGATCACCTCGTACGCCATATTGAAGAAGCTATTGAGAAGCGCGAGCTTATGAAGATTAGTATACTGAGCAATAATATTGAGAATCCCAAGGAAATCGGTGCTGCTCTGGCTGAACAATCGGGTTCTGAGCTTGTGCAAGTGATCGGTAAGACTGTCGTTCTATACAAAGAATCACGTGATAACAAAACCATTGAGCTGCCGCGTTAATAGCTGTAAGTATACCTTACCGAGGAGGTCGTCCTCTTGAAAGTTGGAATTATGGGAGGTACCTTTGATCCTCTTCATATCGGTCATATGATGGCAGCGGAAGCCGCAAGAGATACTTATGGTCTGCAAGAGGTATGGTTTATGCCTTCACATATCCCGCCTCATAAACATGAGGCAGGTGTATCTGGAGAAGACCGGCTAGCAATGGTGCAGGAAGCGGTGAAGAATCACGAAGCTTTTTGCACATTAGATTGGGAAGTTGTCAGAGGTGGCGTCTCCTATACCTATGAGACCATAAGACGTCTGCAAGAGGAGTATCCGCATTTCGATCTTTATTTCATAATTGGAGCGGATATGGTCCAGTATTTGCCGAAATGGAACGAGATTGAAGAACTGGTGCAGCGGCTTACATTTATTGGTGTGGGTCGTCCGGGAACACCTCTTGATCTAGATGCATTGCCAGACTTTATAGCAAAAAAGGTATTGCTTGCAGATATGCCACTGGTTGATATTTCGTCAACGATGTTAAGAGAACGGGCGGCAGCAGGTAAATCTATTCGTTATATGGTTCCAGAGGCAGTGTTCGATTATGTTCAAAGGAGTGGATTGTATGGCATACGGCCGCGAAGCGCTGATTGAGGCGGTCTCCACACAGATGCCTGATAAGCGCTGGAAGCATACACTCGGCGTGATGGAGACATCTATTCAACTGGCGAAGCAATATGGTGCTGACCCTGAACGTGCAGAGACAGCAGCGATTCTGCATGATGTGGCCAAGTATTGGCCGGTTGAGCGAATGAAGGAGATCATTGAACAAAATCAATTGAATTTGGATCTTCTGGTGTATGACAAGCAGATGTGGCATTCGGAAGTAGGCGCCTTTGTAGCTGAGAAAGACTATGGGATTACGGATCCTGATATTATCAATGCGATTCGTTTCCATACCTCAGGCCGTGAAGACATGAGTTTACTTGAAAAAATCGTCTGCCTAGCTGACTACATCGAGCCTGGGCGTGATTTTCCCGGGGTTGATAAGATACGCGAGAAGGCACAAGTAAGTTTGGAAGAAGGATTAGTCGCTGGGTTCGATTCTACGATTAGTTTGTTACTGGAGAAACGCCGGGTGATTTTCCCCTTAACGGTACTGGCGCGTAATGATTTAGTTAGAATATTGGAGGATAAAATATGAGTGTACAACCAAGCAAGCTGTTAGAACTGGCCCTTAAGGCTGTTGAAGATAAAAAAGCAATGAACGTCGTGGCACTAGATCTACGTAATGTTTCACCAATCAGTGATTACTTTATCGTATGTCACGGTAACTCGGATATTCAGGTACAGGCGATCGCTACCGAAGTCCGTAAAGTAGTTCATGAAGCAGGCGGAGTCATCAAAGGGATTGAAGGCATGGATTCAGCACGCTGGGTGCTGATGGATCTTGGCGATGTTATCGTTCATATATTCCACCGCGATGAGCGTGAATATTACAATATCGAGCGTCTGTGGTCCGATGCCAAGGTTGTGGAGACTGTATGAGCCTGATTGCAGGAACTACGGTTAGACTTCATGTAGAGCGGGAAGTTTCCCCATACGGATTCTTTTTAAATGCTGGAGACCAAGATGTTATGCTGCATTATACGGAGCTGACAGAGAAGGTAAAAGCAGGCGATAAAGTTGAAGTTTTCATTTTCTTTGATACCGAGGACCGTCTTGCGGCAACGATGAAAAAACCATTTCTGACGCTGGGCGAGATGGCGTTATTGGAAGTGGCTGATATTCATCCGCGTCTGGGCTGCTTTTTGGAAATGGGCCTTGGACGCCAGCTGCTGCTGCCTATTCGTGAGCTTCCAGAACTTCCAGAGCTGCGTCCGCAGGTTGGAGACTATGTGTTTGCGATCATGGAGCATGATAAACAGGGGCGTCTGCGTGCCAAGCTGGCCGGAGAACAGGAGCTTGCTCCACTAGCTCTGCCTGCACCTGAATCTTGGATGGGACAGACTGTAACAGCCCGAGTGTATAAGCCGCTGCAAATGGGTACTTTTGTACTTGTGGATGCGGGTGTTCTAGGCTTTGGGATTATCGGTATGGTCCATTCATCTGAGCGGAGCCGTCTGCTGCGTCTTGGTGAGCAGTTTGAAGCACGTGTCTCTCATATCCGTGAGGATGGACGTGTTAACCTTTCTATGGGTCTCCGTAAAGAAGTGGGGATGGATGTAGATTCTGCCGCACTTTTGGAGTTCTTAAATGCTCGTCCAGGTGGAGCGATGCCTTATTCGGATGCTACGCCGCCAGATATTATCAAACAACGGTTCGGAATCAGTAAATCCGCCTTCAAGCGTGCACTTGGGAAGCTGATGAAGGAAGGCCATATTACTCAAAAAGAGAATTGGACTTATCTTGTTGCTAAGGATAATGAAGAAGGAACAACCGAAGGGCAAGAAGAAACGACGGATTAAGCTTACGATTCAATAGACGTAATTTATAAAATGTTGTTATAGAAAGCGGTGTAATTGTGTCTTCCTATGGGAAATTTGCTTATGTATACGATGAGCTTATGGCAGATATGCCGTATCCAGATTGGATATCCTTTGCTGAAGCCGCATGGAGTAAATACGGCAAGCCGTTAACTGTAGCCGAGCTTGGCTGTGGTACAGGGAGTATTACAATTCCTTTGGCGGGTTCAGGATATCATATGACCGGAATCGATTTATCTTCTGACATGCTCTCAGTGGCACAGCGCAAAATGGAGGAGCATCCCCAGGGACGGCGCTTTTTGCGTGAAGGCAGTGTTCGTTGGATTAGACAAAACATGAAGGAATGGGAGCTTCCGGAGCTGGTGGATTCTGTGATTTCCTTTTGTGATTGTCTGAATTATGTGTTGGAAGAGGATGACATCAGCGCTGTTTTTGCCAGTACCTATGCAGGGTTAAAGCAAGGCGGAACCTTTCTGTTCGATGTGCATCATCCAAACACACTAATTCGTTATGAAGAAGAACAGCCCTTTATTCTGGACGAGCCATCTGTGTCTTATATTTGGACTTGTGAGATGGATGTTCCACGCCGCGAAATTGAACATCATCTGTCCATTTTTGCCCGTGAAGACGGACACAGCGATCGCTATCGCCGATTCGAAGAGACCCATATTCAGCGTGCCTACGATCCTAACTGGATGAAGGAAGAGCTGCTTAAGGCTGGGTTTAGTGATGTGAAGATCTATGCCGATTTCGAGTGGGTAGAGGCAGAAGATGATGCTGAACGATTATTTTATGTAGCTATAAAATAAATATTCAAAATGCTAAGAGGGGCTGTCCCATAAGCTATGAAAATAGCTGCTGGGACAGCCCCTTTTTTGACCTTAGCTGATTGCTGGGGGAAGCGAGTGGAATGCTGCTGTTGGAAGCACCTAGGTTGACGCTGCCGGAAACAAGTGTGTTTCCGCTATCGAATGCTCATGCATTACCGCTGGCGTGAGCGTGTGGGTTCTCGCTCTCGAAAGCTCATATACTGCCGCTTTGCGGAAGCGTGTAGGTTCTCGCTCTCGAATGCTCATGCATCGCCCTTTACGGATGCGTGTAGGTTTTCACTATCCAACAACATGCATGCACAACTACCATCAGATATACGTATTAGTAGTAGCTATCGGACCCAGCGGACCTTATACGCAGCATTTTCCAATATATTGGGTGCTATCGGACTCCAGTGCAGCTATTGGCTTGAAAAACGTCCAATATTGGTCATTTTCCAAGGGATAGCGTCACTGGAGTCCGAAAACATGCTCCAAGGGCTAAAAATATGCAAATAACGTCATCTGTGGACCTCTGTCAAGAAAGTGGACAGTCACGCAACAGACATTCTAGTCAATTGCTCAGCAAAACGAACTGGAGAAAGATACCCCAGCGCGCCATGCATTCGCTTGCGGTTATAGTAAAACTCAATATATTGAAAAAGTGTCTGGTAGGCTTGCTCCTTAGTTTTGAATCGTGGATTACAATAAATGAGCTCCTTTTTCAAAATGCTGTGCCACGACTCGATACAGGCGTTATCATAACAGTTACCTCTGCGGCTCATGCTGGACTCCATGCCATACGCTTTCAACTGCTTCGTGTATTCATGAGAAGTATATTGAGAACCTCTATCGGAGTGATGTAATAGACCCTTTTCCGGTTGTTTAGCTTCGTAAGCATCTTGTAAGGCGCCCGAAATTAAGCTAGTTTCCATATGGTTCTCCAAGCGCCACCCCACGATTTCACGCGTGCAAAGGTCCATCACACTAGCCAGGTACAAGCGCCCTCCCCGGCAAGGAATGTACGTAATGTCGGTAACCCATACTGAATTGGGTTTGAGTATTTTAAATTGCTGGTTCAGCGTATTCGGGGCAATCGGATGGTCATGATTGGAGTCAGTGGTCTGTACGCGATACGTTTTGGAGACAATGGAGCGAAGCTTCATATGTCGCATGTACACACTCACCGTGCGTTCGGTAACGGTATAACCTTCTTGATGTAACAGGCGGGTGATCTTCGGACTCCCATACCGCTTTTGATGGTCTGCAAAATGATACTGAATTCGCTTCATTATCGCAGCCTTACGAAGCATATGCGTACTGTTTTTTTCTGTCCGCCACTTGTAGTACCCGCTCCGTGACACATGTAGGGTCATGCACATCTTCTCCAAGAGAAACTCGGAGCGATGTTTTTCAATAAACTGGAATCTCAGTTCCTTGGTTTGCTGAAGATGTGCACTGCTTTTTTTACGATCGCTAATTCCTCTTCCACATCAGCAATCTTGTTATCTTTTTCTTGAAGTTGTCGGCTCATTTCTTTCAACTGTGCCTCGAGTTCCCGTACTCGATCCACGCTAGCTGCCGGTTCATTCTTTAGTTCTCGATACTGGCTCATCCATTGATGCAGGGTACTTTTTGGGATGTTGAGCTCTTCCGCCAAGTCGCCCACTGTCTTTGTTTGCTCTTGAATGAACTGCACTGTCTGTTTTTTAAATTCTTCGTTATACCGTTGTCGATGTTCTCCCATGTGAACACACCTCCGTGGACTCATTATCGCCAGTCTGTTAACTACTGTCCACTTTTTATTCTAGCTTCACTGGGTCCGTGAGCCACGTGAGATACGTAAGCCACGTGAGATACATGTGAGATGATGGGGACAAGGTTGGAGTAACCAGCCAGCGACCCAAACATAAACAGCGATTCTCCGATATCAGGAGAATCGCTGTTTTTATGACTTCATTCGTTGGAGCAGCTTGTAATTGCGCCAACATAATAAATACAAAATAAACCGGGCAGTGTTTATACCACCCGGCATCTTCCAATCCTTACCGATGCTCAAACAGATCAATGGCACCCAATACGACATGAGCCAGACCAAATCCAAGTACGCCTGTTGCTGCCATCTTATACTTGCTTCCAAGAAAAGCGGCGCTAGAAGCGGTTACGACGGTTCCAAGAACAGCGGGAATTAGACCTTCACGCATTCGAAACACTCCTTCTCGGTGGTTTGGGAGACAAAGTTATTATGGTTCAATATCGAAAAAATATACGAAGCTCAAAAAGACCCTAAATCAGCGTTAGCTGAATTTAGAGTCTTTTTATTTAAATCAGGGTTGGTTACTCTGCTATTATAACAGCGTTACGAGGGAGGCCCTCTCCAACTTCATGTACATCATACAACACACGTGCCAGTAGGTCCTGGCTATAATTGCCGAAATGTTTTCCGTAAATCGTGAGTCCACGTTTGTTTGTAGGCTTGTCGGTTACTGCGATACGGAATGTGAGTTCACTTTTGTAATCCAATTGGATATCATCAAGGGTCACATCAGAAATCCGACAGCCATCAATGAAGCTGCCTTCATTATTGATACGGATCAGCTTCAGCATGCCGTATTGGTTTAGGTGCGGAGGCCACCAATCGGGGTTAAACGTTCCCCGGGTATCTCCGAAATCGCCAGGGCTAGTCCAGAATCCGATTTCAATTCCATTTAAATAGAAATAAAGGTCGGACGGATAGTTATCGTTAGACCCAGGAGCTTCAGAGCCGATCTCCATCGAGAACTGAATTTCGCGGAACGTTTGGTTGGCTTTAAGGTAGTTTGGAATTCTATATTCGAGGAACCCTTCAGCCATCCAAATAATTTCGGATTCAATTCGCTGCGGATCTGCAAAATAACGCGGCTCGTCGAAATCCCCGATGATGCTATCTTTGGTAGCCAGTCCACAAGTTGGAACAGCCTGATAGTTGCTGTAATGACCTACTTGAATTTCTACTTCGTAAAGATTATCAACATCCTTGCTGCGAAGGTCAACAATAAGCTTGTCCTTATTTAAATAGCAGACCTTTTGAATACCGTGTTTGCCCACTGATGTGTTTATCTCAATGAGACCGCTTTCTTCTAACTTTTTAATATGCATGGTAATGGCGCCGTTGCTGAGGTTCAGTTTTTTGGCAATTTCATTCAGGTTCAAGGCTTGATTGGTGGCAAGGAGCTCTAAAATGAGGATTCTGATTTCTGAGCTTAGTGCCTTGAAAATTTCTAATCCACTCATTAAATCTTTAATATAGATCATTTTATCAATACCTTCTTCCGATTACGTCATAAATTATACTATTTTATAAAATTATAAACTAATAAGGCATATAAATAAAGTATACTTCCTTATTTTGTAGAATGGTCAAATATAAGAGGGATTTTTGGCATGATTTTCTTTTAATTTAGTAAAATTTAAACAAACAAAGGATTAAACTAAAGAAAAAGACGATTATTTCGCCATAATTCATTTATTTCGAGTTTAATTTCATATAAATATGAAAAGATTTATAGAAATATATTTACAAGGCTTTTTATATATGTTATTTTATATTGTAAGCGAATACATATTTTTTCATTTTAAATTTAATATTTATTGCTGCTCAATCTGTTGCTATTTCTGAGGTGATAATTTAATGGTAAAAAAAACAACAGATCTTGTCTTTCCAAGTTCCCCAGGGAACATGCCAATGTATGATCTATCAGTGATTGATATTGAGTCTTTATGGACGCTTCACAACACACATGATCCAGGCGTTATTAAAACAGATGAGGGTTACTATGTTTTTTCTACCGATATAAGAGTCGGAGGAGAATTACGTCCAGGCGTAATGGTTCGAAAATCACAGGATCTTATCCATTGGGAATGGGTTCATTATGCGCTGCCGGGAATTCCCCGAGTTGCGAAGGAATGGGCAGGGGCTACTAATTTATGGGCACCCGATGTGGTGAAATACGGTGATCAGTATCGAATGTATTACTCGGCCTCATCTTTTGGAAGTAGACAATCGCTAATCGGACTTCAAACTTCATCTTCTATTGAGGGACCTTGGACCGATGAAGGTGTGGTGATTCAGACGCGTGCTGAAGACTCACTGAATGCGATTGATGCAAATGTGCTTACGGATGCAGATGGACGGATGTGGATGGTGTATGGTTCTTTTTTTGGTGGAATTCATATCATTGAGCTGAATGCGGAAACGGGCAAACCGAAGCAAGAAGGTTTTGGTACGCTGATCGCTAAACGGGATAACACCATTAAAGATGGAGCAGTTGAAGGACCGTACATAGTGTATAACGAGCAATTCAAAAAATACTATTTGTTCGTCTCCTATGACTCCCTGTTTGAGGATTATAACGTTCGTGTCGCTCGTGCAGATACTATTACCGGCCCATATGTGGATTATAACGGACGAGATATGACTGATAGTGCGCATCAACCCCGATATGAGGTCGGCAATAAAATACTGGGTGGCTATCGCTTTGGACAAGATCCAGGTTGGATTGCTCCCGGCCATAACTCAGTTCTTCATGAGGATGGCAGCTATTATATAGTTCATCATGCACGTGGTGAAATCGATAAACATTGGTCCTATTTACAGGTTCGTCGAATTCTGTGGACAGAGGATGGTTGGCCTGTTGTATCTCCAGAACGGTATGCGGGTGAAGTGGAACAGGATATTCCAGAACAGCTAATCGCAGGACAGTGGGAATGGATTGTAATGGACCCCTCAGTGGATGGCCAGATTCAGTCTGCCCTCATAAGTCTATCCTCTGACTTTAAGCTGGAAGGTGCGAATGGAAAGGGAAGCTGGTCTTTTGATGGACGCAGAGTCCTGACCTTGGTCTGGAATGACGTTATCGAGGGTAAAGGCCGGATAGAGAAGGTGCAATTGCTTCCGTCATGGGATTGGGAGAAAGAAACTCAGACCCTTGTATTTACTGGATTAAATGAAAATGGAATTTCCATCTGGGGTAAGCAAAAGAATGGAGAAGAGAATAGATGACTACTATCAAGCTACATGCAGGTAAAGGAATTAATAAGATTAGCAAGTATCTATATGGTCATTTTGCCGAGCATTTGGGCAGATGTATCTATGATGGGATCTATGTGGGGGAAGATTCGCCGATTCCGAACACCAAGGGCTTTCGCAACGACATCCTAGCAGCACTCAAAAAAGTTAATATTCCTGTCCTTCGTTGGCCGGGGGGCTGTTTTGCCGATGAGTATCATTGGAAGGATGGCGTCGGTCCAAAAGAAACCCGTAAGCGGATGGTGAATACGCACTGGGGCGGTGTCGTCGAGAATAATTATTTTGGGACGCATGAATTTTTTGAATTATGTGAGTTGCTGGATTGTGAACCATATATCTGCGGGAATGTTGGCAGTGGCACTGTTCAGGAGATGTCGGAGTGGGTTGAATATATGACCTTTGAAGGCGAATCACCGATGGCGGACTGGCGTCGTGAAAATGGGCGTGAAGAGCCGTGGAAGTTGAAGTATTTTGGTGTAGGTAATGAGAACTGGGGCTGCGGCGGCAATATGCGTCCAGAATATTATGCAGATTTGTACAGACGTTACCAGACATATGTGCGTAATTATGGTGAAAATCAGATCTATAGAATCGCTGGTGGCGCCAACGTTGATGATTATAATTGGACAGAAGTGCTAATGCGCGAAGCTGGACGGTTTATGGATGGTCTCAGTCTTCATTCGTATACGATTCCTGGAAGCTGGGAAGAGAAACGTTACGCTTTAGGTTTTGACGAAGCCGAATGGTTTGAGACTATGCAAAAAACCTTGCATATGGATGAACTGATTACCAAACATTCAGCGGTAATGGATAAATATGATCCGGATAAGCGGGTTGGAATGATTATAGATGAGTGGGGAACCTGGTTCTTAAATGAACCTGGTACGAATCCGGGGTTCCTGTATCAGCAGAATACACTCAGAGATGCATTGGTAGCAGGGGTAACGCTGAATATTTTCCAAAAGCATAGCAGTCGTGTGCAAATGGCGAATTTGGCTCAAGTGGTCAATGTACTGCAGGCTCTTATCCTGACGGAGGGCGACAAGATGATTCTAACGCCTACCTATCATGTATTTGAAATGTACAAAGAGCATCAGGATAATGAACTGCTTGAAGTAACTGTTGAGAGCCCTGATTATACGTTTGGGGATCTAACAATTCCACAGATTAGCGTTTCTGCTTCTCGCGATACGAATGGCAAAGTATATGTTTCTCTCTGTAACTTGAGCCATAATGACAGCGCATCGCTAAGTATTGGTATTGAAGAGGTTACCTTTAGCAAAGTGACAGGTCAGATCTTAACGCATTCCGTGCTGGGTGCGCACAATAC
Organism: Paenibacillus sp. FSL H7-0735; assembly: GCF_038008505.1. Lineage (NCBI taxonomy): Bacteria > Bacillati > Bacillota > Bacilli > Caryophanales > Paenibacillaceae > Paenibacillus > Paenibacillus sp. FSL H7-0735. The sequence goes on from NZ_JBBOZH010000001.1 coordinate 1,955,270, forward strand.
GTTTGAGGCACCGGATACAGTTACTCCAGTAGCTTTTGAGGGTGCATCTTTATCGGGTGAAAAGCTGAGCTGCGAGCTTCCACCTGCTTCTGTAGTAGTCTTGACTCTGGAATAATATCATGTCAGAGAATCAAGAAAAAAACCGTCGCTGCAAAAGCTGTGATGAGAACATGAGAATAAGCCCAGAAAAACTGGAGCGTTTAATAGAAATAGCCACTAGAGAAAGACCCTTAGCGCCGGAGGAGCAATATTTGCAGCGTATTGAACATTGCCGAGATTGCTCTGGCCTGCAATTTGGTAGCACTTGCCGTTATTGTGGCTGCCTCGTAGAGGTGAGAACAAGACTACAGGACTCTACTTGCCCTTATCCCTCGGCACCTCGCTGGGAGTGAATACTAAGTTTTTGAAAAGGACGTGAAAATCATCAAACAAAATTTGTTAGCTGCTACGCCCCCGATGGGCTGGAATAGTTGGGACTGTTACGGAGCCAGTGTAAATGAAGAAGAAGTAAGAGGCAACGCAGAATATATGGCTACCCATTTGAAGGACTTTGGTTGGGAATATGTAGTTGTGGATATTCAGTGGTATGAGCCTGGAGCGAATTCTTCGCAGTATCGCAACTTTGTACCGCTGGTTATGGATGAGTACTCCAGACTTCAACCTGCTGAGAATCGGTTTCCTTCCGCAGCGGGAGGCAAAGGGTTTGCGCCACTCGCTGAATATGTGCATGGATTGGGTTTGAAATTCGGTATACACATTATGCGCGGAATTCCGCGTCAGGCTGCTCATGCGGCCAGTGCCATACTAGGATCTGAGCAAACCGCACGCGATGTGGCTCACCCAAATTCTATTTGTCCATGGAATACGGACATGTATGGAGTAGATGCTTCAAAAGAAGGCAGTCAGGCGTATTATGACTCGCTGTTCCAGTTGTATGCCAGTTGGGGTGTGGATTATGTGAAAGTGGATGATATTGCCGCTTCTCGCATTTATGGATACCACAAAGAAGAAGTTGCTATGATCCGTAAGGCTATTGACCGCAGTGGTCGCGAGATGGTGCTCAGTCTTTCGCCTGGACCTGCTCCAGTGGAAGAGGCTGAACACTTAGCCGGACACGCTAACCTTTGGAGAATGACCGATGATTACTGGGATCATTGGCATCTGCTGCGCGGGATGTTTGAGCGCTGTGAGAAATGGGCTCCTTATGTTCAGCCGGGCCATTGGCCGGATTGTGACATGCTGCCGTTAGGTCATCTGGGCATTCGTTCTGTAGATGGCGGGGGAGACCGGTTCACGCGGTTTACTCATGACGAGCAGGTCACCATGATGACACTGTGGAGTATTTTCCGCTCCCCGTTAATGTTTGGAGGAGAACTTCGGGACAATGATGATTGGACATTATCTTTATTGACCAATAAGGAAGTGCTTCATCTGCATCGTTATGGTAAAGGCGGCAGACAGGTAGCGCTAAATGAGGAGCATGCGATCTGGACATCTGAGGATGAACAAGGTAACCATTATGTAGCTTTGTTTAATCTTAGCGATGAAACATTAACGCTTCAGGTATCATTCGAGCAGCTTAATGTTTCAATTCCTAGTACTATACGTGATCTATGGCAGAGCCGCGATTTGGAAGTAGTTAACGAAGGTATTTCTCAAACTCTTCCACAGCATGGTTCTGTATTGTTAAAGTTTAAATAGAGGAGAGAGATTATGAATACGAGTGTAGAATATAAAAATCCATTGGTGGAGCAGCGTGCTGATCCATGGGTATATAAACATACAGATGGTTATTACTACTTTATTGCTTCTGTCCCAGAATACGACCGGATCGAAGTGCGGAGAGCAACAACAATCGAGGGATTGGCTGCTGCAGAACCGGCTGTAGCTTGGCGTAAATATGAGACGGGTCCGCTTAGTGCAAACATTTGGGCACCAGAGCTCCATTATATTGACGGGAAATGGTACATTTATTTCGCAGCGGCGCGTACTACGGAGACGAAGGATGGATTATTCGATCACCGTATGTTTGCTCTTGAGAATGAATCTGCCAATCCTTTAGAAGGAACATGGGTAGAAAAAGGCCAGGTGAAAACCGCTTGGGAATCCTTCGCTTTGGATGCAACCACCTTCCAGCACAAAGGAAAATTGTATTATGTATGGGCACAGAAGGACCTGAATATTGAGGGGAATTCTAATCTGTATATTTCTGAAATGAGTAATCCATGGACGCTAACGGGTCCTCAGACGATGATTGCTACTCCTGAATATGACTGGGAAATTATTGGGTACAAGGTAAACGAAGGAGCTGCAGTGCTTAAACGTAACGGCCGTATCTTTATCAGCTTCTCGGCTAGCGCTACGGATTTCAATTACTGCATGGGACTTTTGGTTGCGGATGAAGACAGCGATCTGCTGGACGCCGCTTCATGGACCAAACTGCCGGAACCGGTATTCCAGACCCACGAAGAGAATGGACAATATGGTCCAGGTCATAACAGTTTTACTGTAAATGAAAATGGGGAAGATGTACTCATCTACCACTGCCGCAATTATAAAGAAATTACTGGCGATCCGCTGTATGATCCGAACCGTCATACTCGTGCTCAAGTCTTCCATTGGAATGAAGATGGTACGCCGAATTTTGGGGTTCCCGTTAAGGATGCTGCTAAACAATAATTCGTTGAGTATATAAAAAAGAGGGTTACTCATAAGCCATGTAGATGGCTGCTGAGTAACCCTCTTTCTTATGTTGCACCTTAAGGTATATATTGTTGAACGATCGAAGTAATTACGCCGTCCTGAATGGTGATGTGATACGGGAACTGGCTCAAGTCGATGACATCCGTATTATTAAATTGATCCATAAATTGCTGTAAGGTGATGGACTCATTCCAGTTGATATCCAAGTCTTCCATGTTGCCAGTGTGATCAAAAATTTGCATCGTCACTGTGGCGTTATCCGCTATCGGATAAGTTGTTAGAGTATCAACATCATTTACAATATAATAACTGTCTGGAGCTCCGCCGATTTCTGCTGCAGCTTCTGGATCTCTTTCAGCAAAGATTCGATCGGCATCAGCACCCTGATACCAGTTTATTTCATCGGTCGTACCGGAGAGCTTGCCATGGTCGGATTCAATAGTATGAAAGTAAACTGTTTGATGCTGGGTCTTGTCACTATCTTGCGCATCTACCCGTGTTCCAACGGTACTTGCAGAAGTAATGAGGGAAAGAAACAACAGAACAACAACCGGTAACACATACGCTGACTTTTTCTTAAACATTATTAATCTCCCCCTTGAGATATGTAAGACGTTGTATAAAACTTATTACCCGCTCCGTTTTTTCTTAAACGGGTTATATATTACTCTTTACGTGAAATGAGCAGTTTTTGTTGCATTTTTTTAAAAGTTTTTTTAAAAAGCAATGAGAAGTCACGAGTTCCCTAAAATGAATAGTAAAAGCTTATCTCCTCGGGCATATTAAAATATCAAAACATGCAGATTAGGGGGAGCAGCGAATGGGCGGAATACTACGGATTTATAGGAACGATTGGCGTAACTTATTCAGAGTTCCTGTGGCCGTATTGCTGGTTGCCGCTTTGGTGGTATTGCCCTCCGTGTATGATTGGGTGAACGTTGCGTCAGTATGGGATCCTTATAGCAATACTTCTGGCATTAAAATTGCAGTTACCAGCTTAGATGAAGGTACTAAGGTACAGGAGAAGGATTTTAATATCGGGAATGAGGTCATGGAAAGTCTTCGGAGCAATAAAAACCTGGGCTGGACCTTTGTAGATGCAGAGACTGCACATAATGGTGTCAAACGCGGAGACTACTATGCCAGTATTGTTATCCCTGCTAATTTCTCCAAACGAATGACTGGAATTCTTGAAGGAACGATTGTGAAACCAGAGATCGAATATACCGTCAATGAGAAAATAAATGCGATTGCTCCTAAAATCACGGATAAGGGCGCCACTTCAATCACCACACAGATCAGTGAGAATTTCACGGAAACGATTAGTGAGACGGTATTTACTGTTTTAAGTCAAATCGATAAGGAATTTCAATCTGAATTGCCCATTATACGCAAGGTAGAAAAAGGATTGTTTAAATTAGAGGCGAGCCTGCCAGAAATTGAAACCGCAGGTAAACGTGTATTGAAAATTCAGGAAAATTGGCCGCAGATTCATGCTTCAGCAGAGCGTATTTCCACATTGGAGAATAAGCTGCCAGAGGTGGAAAAAGCGGGTGAGGCTTTAGAGAAAATTGCTGAGCATTGGCCGCAAATCGCGAGTGCCTTAGATCATTTAGGAGGGCTACAGGACAAGCTGCCCAAGATTGAAGAAGCGGCACAGCTAATCGTTCAACTTGATAACCATTATGGTGAAGTTGAACAGATCATGGCTCAGGCCTCGCAAGGTCTTACGGAAGCGCATAAGATCGTTAATGCTGCCTTAACAGCGCTGCCTGAGGCAGAAAAGATTGCCACTGCCGGAAATGATTTTGTTCTGGAGCTTCAACAATTTTTGGAGAAGAGCAGTGCTGCATTTGAAGCTGTTCCAGCAGCTATCAAACAGAATCTTAATCTCCTACAGCAAACGGAGAACTCAGTGGTCAAGCTTGCTGAACAGTTAAAGGGAGAGGATAACGAGCCGCAAGCTGTACGTGAGCAGCTGGAGGTGCTCTCAGCACAGTTGGCTGCAGGAAGCAGCGTGATTGAACACACACTTTCTATGTTAAATGCATTGAACACATTTTCACCTGAAACAGTGTCTATTGCTGATCTTGCAGCATTGAAAGGTGTAGACAGTGTTTTGAACAGTCAGAAGTCCTTGGTAAATGCTATGGCGGCTGACGTTCAGAATAAGGATAACGCTGATTCCAGTGCAATTAACCAATTGTTCCTAAAGTCTGGTCTTGGGAAGCTGGCGATTGCGAAGCTTATCTCAGGGTATGATTCGTCGACAATCCCTGCCATAAAAAATACACTGGAGCAAATAACTTCGGCGGCAGATGTCACAGCCACCGCATTGCAGCAGGTGCCAGATCGCTTACCCGCGCTGGGTACCCTGCTGGAAGAGACAGTGTCGGCGATTGAGTTTGGGCAGACAAGCTTAGCTAGTCTGCAGCAGGATTTGCCAGCTATACGCGAAGCGGTCCACACAGCAGCCAGTGGGGTTGCCGATCAGACCCAGGGCTTTGGTGCCTTCATCCGAGATACACTTCCGCTATTGGAGAGTAGCTTGCCTACTGCAGGGGAAAAGATACAGCAAGCTGCGAACTTCGTGCGTCAGGATCTGCCTACTGTAGAAGAGCGGGTTCATCAGGTCTCGGAGTTGATTCGTACAGGACTCCCCCGTGCGGATAAAGGAGTGGCGCTTGCCGCAGATTTGGTGAGAAATGATCTTCCAGTACTGGAAGACTCGATTCGAAAAGCCGCTTCCACGATCCGCCAAATTAAAGAGGAAATTGATCTGGGGGAGATTGCACAACTGCTCGGAGGAGATATTAAGAGCAAAAGTGATTTTTTGGCCAATCCGGTAGTGTTAAAAGAGAATAAGTTATATCCCATTCCGAATTATGGCTCGGCAATGACTCCTTTTTATGTGGTACTTTCCTTATGGGTCGGAGGCACACTGCTTGTCTCCCTTCTCCGCACAGGTGTGGATACGGGTGGGCTAACGTACAAAAGATATCAATTGTATTTTGGCCGCCTGCTGACCTTCCTTACGGTGGGAATTCTTCAGGGGCTGGTGGCTGTCCTTGGCAACATTTTTATTCTGCACTGTTATGTGGTGAATAAGGTGTGGTTTGTACTTTTTGGAGTGTTAATCAGCATCGTGTTCGTAACCATTGTATTTACGCTTGTCGCTGTATTTGGCAACCTGGGAAAAGGAATAGCGATCGTGTTCATGGTGCTTCAATTCTCTAGCTCCGGCGGTACATTTCCGATTAGTACGACAGGGCGTTTTTTTCAAATATTAAATCCGTATATGCCGTTTACCTATGCAATTAGTCTGATGCGGGAGGCGGTTGGGGGAATTCTGCCAGAAGTGGCGATTCGTGATGTGATCTATCTGATTATCTTCGGTGTGCTGGCACTCTTGCTGGCATTACTCCTCAAGAAATCACTGGAGCCTTTTATCCATAAGGCTTCTGAACAAGCCGAAGAGTCTAAATTGATTTCTTAAAGAAAAAGAGGATGTGCCTAAGCCATGGTGATGGCTTTTGGCACAACCTCTTTTGTGTACTATATGGCAAGTGTGCAATAGGTTATCTTGCAGGAGCAAAATCAGCTACTGGCTTAAGAATCTCCTCGATCTGCTGTAAAGTATCAGCGGAGAGTACCGCATCTACAGCTTTGGCGTTTTCTGCAACTTGTTCTGGCTTACTGGCACCAATTAATGCTGAACTTACACCAGGCTGGCGCAGGATCCAAGCCAATGCCAATTGCGACAGCTTCAGGTCTAAACTGTGAGCGAGTTCAACCAGCTGTCCAACCACAGACAACACATCATCACGGAGGTAGCTGGAGATTACACCATTAACTGAATTATCCGCAGCACGGGTTCCTGCTGGAGGTTGTTGTCCCGGTTTATATTTGCCAGTCAGAATTCCTTGCGCCAGTGGAGAGAAGACCACTTGGCCCAACCCCTCACGCTGGGATACTTCAAGGACCTCGTCTTCAATATAACGTTCGAACATATTATAGATGGGTTGATTGGAGATCAGTGGACGCAGATTCAGTCTGCGGCTGATACCAGCAGCATTAGAGATTTGGGCTGCGCTCCATTCGCTAACAGCGGAGTAGAGAATCTTGCCTTGAGCTGTGAGATCATCCAGTGCGCGTAGAGTCTCCTCTACAGGGGTCTCTGTATCGAAGCGATGACAATAATATACATCAATATAATCAGTGCCTAAGCGGCGGAGGCTGGCCTCGCATTGCTCCATAATGTGCTTGCGGGACAAGCCACGATTATTAACATCGTCTCCCATGGGGAAAAAGACCTTTGTGCTTAGCACATAAGATGATCTTTCATAGGAACGTAGAGCAGCACCCATCGCTTTTTCGCCTTCGCCACGGTTATATGCATTAGCCGTATCAAAGAAATTGATACCGCATTCAAAAGCTTTGCTTATACAAGCATCGGCTGCCTTTTGCTCTGCTGCGGTTCCATATGTAAGCCAACTGCCTAGTCCGATCTCACTGATTTTGAGCCCTGAATTGCCTAGTCTTCTATATTTCATTTTTCTCTTTCCTCCTTGTATTCTATATGATAACTTTACTTGTATTATAGGAGACATTCAAGTTGAATGATTAATATACTAGTAATCAAGGAGATGAAAGATTCAATGACTAATCCAGCTACTAAAAAATCAAAAGTGATCTTATTTCAGGGTGACTCCATTACGGATGGGAATCGAGGTCGTGATGAAGACCCGAATCATATTCTTGGACATAGCTATGCGTATATCATCGGAGGCAAGCTAGGGAATGAGCGGGCAGAAGAAAATCTGGTATTCTATAACCGCGGAGTGAGTGGAGATCGAATCTCCGATTTATATGCACGCTGGAATGAAGATGCAATTAGCTTGCAGCCTGACATCATTAGTATATTGATTGGGGTAAACGATATTTGGAGAATGATGAAAGGGGAACCAAGTGGAGTTACGGACCGTTTTGAACGCGCTTACCGTCACGTACTTGAAGAAACACGTGAAGTTCTGCCACATACGAAGCTGGTTTTATGTGAGCCTTTTATTTTAAATACCGGAGCTCCAGCTGAACAGTGGACAGAATGGGAAGCGAAGATTACACATTATCAGGGAGTGGTTAAGCAGCTGTCTGAGCAATTTGATACAGTTTATGTACCTCTACAGGATGCTTTCAACGCAGCTGCAGAGAGAGCAGAGGCAGCCTATTGGCTGTGGGACGGCGTTCACCCGACGACTGCCGGGCATGATCTGATTGCTGGGGAATGGCTGAAGGTCGTTTTGGAAAGTGGTCTTTTAAACAATTAAGTTATAAAGTCATTATCTCTCTTTATCTATGCACCTACTGATCACTCAGCGGGCGCATAGATAAGAGATACATGGTAATTATTTAAGAAATCGATCCATTCCTCAGAAGGCTTCTGATCTGTAACGATATAATCCACTCTATCAAAGCTGAACAACTTAATGAACGCGGTCCGGTCAAATTTGGAGTGATCTACGAGCAGAACCACTTTATTCGCCTGCTGCTGCATAAGCACCTTCAGTTCGCTTTCTTCTTCATTTGAATCACTTAGACCGCCTGTCATGGACAATGCTTTACAGCTGAATATGGCTACATCCACATTATATTTTCGAATTGTCTGTGAAGCGGTATTTCCAACAAAGGAGCTGGTCTCGGGGCCTAAAATTCCACCTGTGGAAATCAGCTTTTGACCGGAGTGTTGAAATTCAGATAATACCACCAGAGAGTTCGTAATAATTGTCAGATTGTTTTTCTCCTCAATAATTCTACGCAAGGCTTCAAACACCGTTGAGCTCGTATCCGTCACCAAGCTGTCTCCATCATTGATTAATTGCAGTACATTATCGGCTATGATTCGCTTCGCTTCAATATTGACCTGATGCCTGCTGGTATAGGAAGGATCTTCATTGGTATGGGCGTTGAGAATGGCTCCACCATAATTTTTTTTGGCAAGACCTTCTTTGTCCAGTTTATCTAGATCCCGCCGAATGGTCTCTTCCGAGACGTTGAATTTTTGCGCTAGCTCTGCGACATGGACCTTCTTCTGTCTGTAAAGCTCTTTAATAATTAGATCCCGTCGTTCAAATGCTTTCATTCGTTCACTCACCTTTATATATAAATCGTCTGCTTTCTAGTGTACTACATTGTTGTTTAAATCTAAAAATAATTACATATTCACATAAAACCACAATATATAATAATTATATCACATAAAACCACACTTTTGTTTAGGTAATATGTTGTTTTGTGTTGACTAAAGCGCTTGCAGATTTTATGATGAAGGAGAAATAGATCTATTAACGATGACTCTAAGATGATCTTGAGGAGGAACGGCATTGATAGAAAACTATCCGAAAATTGGTATCCGCCCAACCATTGATGGCAGAAGAAGAGGCGTTCGTGAATCACTGGAAGAGCAAACGATGGGCATGGCTCAGCGGGTGGCTAAGTTTATTGAAGCGAATTTAAGGTATCCAAATGGGAGTCCTGTAGAGTGCATCATCGCCGATTCTACGATCGGTGGTGTTAAAGAAGCTGCTGCGGCGGCTCAGAAATTCTCCGGGGCTAACGTAGGGGTGTCGATCACCGTGACGCCTTGCTGGTGTTATGGCTCAGAGACAATGGATATGGATTCATCCATTCCGCATGCCGTGTGGGGATTTAACGGAACGGAACGGCCGGGTGCTGTGTATCTAGCTGCTGTTCTCTCTGCGTATGCTCAAAAGGGAATTCCTGCGTTTGGTATCTATGGTGAAGATGTTCAAGAGTCTAGCAGTGAAGAGATTCCAGCGGATGTGCAGTCTAAATTGCTACAGTTTGCTAGAGCAGGCTTAGCAGTTGCTCAAATGAAGGGGAAATCATATTTATCTATGGGTTCTGTTTCGATGGGGATTGCGGGTTCCATTGTGAATGAACAATTTTTCCAAGAGTATCTGGGCATGCGCAATGAATATATAGATATGTCTGAATATGTCCGGCGCTTTGAAGAAGAGATTTATGATAAAGAGGAATTTAAGCGGGCGCTTGCCTGGACTAAAGAAAACTGCCAAGTTGGCGCTGATAATAATCCGCAGCATCTGCAAATCAGTGCAGAAGAGAAAGAGAAGCAGTGGGAGACTTGTGTGAAAATGACATTGATCGCCCGCGACCTGATGATCGGCAATCCGGTTCTCGCTGAGCTTGGTTTTGAGGAGGAAGCTAACGGCCACAATGCAATTGTTGGCGGTTTCCAAGGCCAGAGACAATGGACGGACCATTTCCCTAACGGCGATTTCATGGAGACGATGTTGAATTCTTCTTTTGACTGGAACGGCAAACGGGCACCTTATCTCGTAGCGACAGAGAATGACAGCCTGAATGGGGTAACGATGTTGTTCAATTATTTGCTTACGAATACAGCACAAATTTTTGCTGATGTCCGAACCTTCTGGAGTCCCGATGCCGTTAAGCGAGTGACGGGTCATCAATTGGAGGGAGAAGCAGCTCACGGAATACTGCATCTGATCAACTCTGGTTCGGCAGCGCTTGATGGCACAGGTGAGCAGAGGATAGAGGGTAAGCCTGCAATCAAACCGTTTTGGGAGATTTCAGACGAAGAGGCTGAGGCTTGTCTAAGCAATACACAATTCCGGCCAGCTTCTCAAGAATATTTCCGAGGAGGCGGCTTCTCTACCGATTATTTAACCAAAGGCGGAATGCCGGTTACTATGGCTCGCTTGAACCTGGTGAAGGGGCTTGGACCTGTTCTTCAGCTTGTTGAAGGTTACACTGTAGAGCTGCCTGAAGAGGTTCATCATATTTTGGATCAAAGAACAGATCCGACCTGGCCGACGACCTGGTTCGCTCCTAAGCTAACTAACAGTGGTTCATTCCAATCGGTATATGATGTCATGAATAATTGGGGCGCGAATCATGGGGCGATCAGTTATGACCATATCGGGGCGGATCTAATTACGCTGGCGTCGATTTTGCGTATTCCAGTAAGTATGCATAACGTTGAGGAATCACGTATTTTCAGACCACGGGTGTGGTCGTTATTTGGGACGGAGAATCTGGAAGGAGCAGATTACAGAGCCTGTCAGAATTTCGGACCGCTATATTAAAATCTTCTTGTGAAGCAGGTGTACGTGAAATGGGTGATACGATTAAGCTTCTGGCTATGGATCTTGGCGCCAGCTCCGGAAGAGTGATGTTGGGATTGTATGACGGTAACACCCTTCGCATGGAAGAAATTCATCGGTTTGCTAATACCCCGGTGTATATTGGCGGGCATTTGTATTGGGATGTTTTGAAGCTCTTCCACGAAATGAAAAAAGGAATCCAGAGAGCTTATAGGGCGCGTGGAAAATTGAGGTCTCTAAGCGTGGATACGTGGGGAGTCGATTACGGTTTTATTGATAAAAGAGGGATGTTGCTCTATTCCCCCCATCATTATAGGGATAAGAGAATGGGAAGTCATCGTCTAGGGTTGGAGGTATTGCTTCCGCCAAGGGAGCAATTTAGCGTTACTGGTATTCAACCGAGCTTGATTAATACGGTTTATCAGCTGTTTGCTGATTATCAGGATAATGATTCTCTGCTAGAGGTCGCAGATACTATTTTAATGATGCCAGACCTGTTCCACTATTTGTTCTCTGGTATCGCGGCAGCAGAAAGCACGATTTGGAGTACAAGTGGCTTAATGGACGCTGTATCTGGTGAAGTCTCTACTGAAGTATTTAGCAGGCTTAGTATCCCGGTTAGCCTAGTGCCACAACAGGTTCAATCGGGGACGGTCATTGGTCCTATCCTTCCGGTAATACAAGAGGAGCTTAGCGTTGGTCCAATGGAGGTAATTGCGGGTGCTTCTCATGATACGGCTTCAGCAGTAGCTTCCATTCCGTATTCTCTTAAGGATAATGCAGCATTTATAAGCTGTGGAACATGGTCGATAGTGGGCATGGAGACGCCTGAAGCTGTCATTACAGAGAAAAGCTATGAATACGGATTCACAAATGAGCAGTGTTACGGCCAATCTAATCGTTTGCTCAAAAATATAACGGGACTATGGATTTTGCAGGAGCTGCAAAGGAATTGGGCAGAAGCGGGAAAATACGTCAGCCAAGGCCAAATGGTTGAGCTAGCTGAAACCATAAATCATGCCCCAGCAATTATTGATCCGAATGATGAACTGTTTAGTACACCCGGTGTGATGACCCAACGGATTAGAGAATATTGCGAACGAACAGGCCAGCAAGCCCCCTACACGAAAGCTGAGATTATTCGCGTCATACTTGAGAGCTTAGCAGAGTCCTATCGCCATACGATTAACGAAATGGAAGAGATCACCGGCAAAAAAATCAATATCATTCATATGGTCGGTGGTGGGATTCAGAATGAACTGCTCTGTCAGCTTACCGCTAATATTACGGGGAGAAAAGTTGTAGCAGGGCCTGTGGAAGCTAGTGCAATTGGCAATATAATTATTCAACTGGCTGCCCTAGGGGAATTGGAAATCTCCGAGGGCAAGCAGGTAGTGGAAAGATCTTTTGCCTTTAAGACATATCAGCCTTCTTTGGTGAAGGTTTGTGAAAAATAGGATACGAGGAGAGAAACCCTATGGATACATTGGAACAAAAATTACGTTTGCAGATTTGTGATATCGGGAGAAACCTGTTTAATAAAGATTTTATCGCGGCTAATGATGGGAATATTTCTGCTCGCTTATCAGAGAATGTAATTCTGACTACCCCCAGAGCGGTGAGTAAGGGATATTTAGAGCCTCATATGCTTGTAAAAGTGAATCTGCAAGGTGAAGTCCTTGAAGCTGCTGAAGGCTACAGACCCTCAACGGAAGCAAAAATGCATCTAAGAATTTATAATGAGCTGCCAGAGATGAAGGGCGTGGTCCATGCACATCCCCCGTATGCTACTGCATTTGCCATAAAAGGTGAGGCGCTCGACAAGATGATGATGCCAGAGTCGGTGATTATGATCGGAGATATTCCGTTGGCGGAATATGGAACACCATCGACGGAAGAAATTCCAGATTCACTGATGCCTTTCCTGGGCAAAAAAACTGCGGTCCTGCTCGAGAATCACGGAGCCCTTACTTGGGGAGAAGATGTTATGGAAGCATATCTGAATATGGAACGGCTTGAGTATACGGCCAAGCTCACCTTCATTACCCGGATGATTGGCGGGGAGAGAGAATTGCCGCAGCATCGGATTGATGAGCTGGTAGCGTTGCGATCATTTTATGGGAAGTAAAGAGGTGCCTTATGTTAAAAGGAATTCCTAAGCTGCTCTCTCCGGAGCTGGTGCGCATTCTGATGGAAATGGGTCATGGGGATGAGCTTGTATTGGCTGATGCTAATTATCCCGGACATTCGTTGAATCCGAGGGTACTGAGATATGATGGCATCGGTATTCCTGACCTGCTGGATGCCATCTTAGAGTTGTTACCTCTGGATCATTATGCAGAGCAACAGGTGGCTTTTATGGCAGTGGTGGCTGGAGATCCAACTGTGCCGGTCATCTGGTCCACATACGAGACTATCATTGCCAAGCATGATGCTGAAGCGACGATTAAACATGAGGAACGTTTTGATTTCTATAACCGTTCTAAGCAAAGTTATGCGGTTATAGTTACTGGTGAAGAAGCATTGTATGGGAATGTTATTCTTAAAAAAGGCGTTATTAAAAGTTAAAATAACGGAAATGAAGCCGCTAACCGCTTGGGTGACCAAGGAGTTAGCGGCTTTTTATGCTGTAAGGATAAGTATTTATAACCGGATTACTCTGTACTCATATGCACCAAGGGAGAGGGGGCCGCAGGCCACGGATTTGCCTGAGAGAACATCATGTCCGTCCCGCGGGAGTGTGAGACTTCCCCCGTGTCCATCCATATTTACAATGGTCCACACTTCGGTACCTTGGTCATTGCTTCTAGGGCAGACAAGGGTTCCCTTAGTGACATCACTGCGTACGGTAACACCAGTACGTTCTGCATAATGATCAATAAGTTTACATAACATTAGGTCACCTTCTTCACCGGCAGGCATTGAACCCAGCATAACAATAGTACCTTGTCCGTAAGGCTGCTCCGTCAGGAAGGACAAACCCGGTGTCACCCCCTCCGTAATCATTCCGAGACTGGAAGCGGACTCTGAAACGGGTTCAAAAACAGAACTCCACATGGACAAGGGAGCAGATACCCCAAAAGCGTGTCCAATCGTGCCTGTTAATTCCAGCGGATAGATAAACTTAGTTTTGACTCCTGCTAATCGCTCCAATTCCCCAAGTCCGGCATTCCTATGAAGGGTATGCTCCTTCGTTCGTCCTCCGGTAAGAGGACCGACAATCCAAATCCCGCCAGCTGCTGTGAAGGCCAGCGCACTTTCCACATACTCGGGGGACAAATAATGTACGAATGGAGTGAATAACAGCTTGTATCCGGTTAAGTCACCACCTTCGGGCAGCAGATCCCGGTGAATACCCATATGTAGAATTCTTTTGTAGAAATCGCCCAGCAGACTACGATAATTTAGCTTCCGATGAGGTTCAGTTGCGAGATAAGCTTTGGTTCTGTCCGAATAGGTAATCGCAACATCTGCCCGAAGGGGCCGGGTGGAGAGCATAATTTGTTCAATTTCTTGCCGTGCTTGATTGGCCTCCAGCACATTATCGTACCCTAGAGCGGGTTCTCCCCAGGCACTAAGGATCGAGCTATGTGTTTGTTCACTTCCGGAAGTATGCTGGCGCCAGAGCCAATAGCAAAATGCACCTGCACCCAGCGCATAGGCGGCAACCGCTTCTGCCTTCAGATATCCGTTCGGATGTGGCACACCAAAACTTACTAGAGATGCGGCAAACGAGGGTCCTGTCTCCATTATCCAGAAATCTTTTCCCGGCTTGAAATTTCGCCATAGATCACAGTTAAGCAGATAAGCATGCATATTTTCCTGTGAGGCATAAGAGTCGTAGGCGGCAAAGTCGAGATTCTGAAATAGCCGCTCATTATCTAGATGAAAAGCGACACTGCTGTTGTGGGTAATTGGTGCAGAGGAGTGGCGGCGGATAATATCAGCCTGCTCATCGGCGAATTCAGCGATTTTTTCCATTGAAAATAAGCGGTACATCGTCCGCAGAGATGAATTGTGGAGGAAAGGTGCGGGTCCTGGCTGTGGCACCTGATCAAAACGTTGATAAGTTTGGCTCCAGACGGCTGTTCCCCATGCCTCATTCAACTTTTCAATGGAGCTGTAGCGCTGCTGCAACCAGATATGCCATAAGCCTTTACAGGTCTCACACATGCACTCCGCCACATGCGCTTTGAATTCGTTATCGAGCTGCCAGGCGGTTAACCCCGGAAGTGCTCCGGTCTCCTTGGCAATATGCTCCGTAATGATGGCAGCCCGCTCACGAAAATAAGGATTGTTCGTACAGATATGCTGCCGTGCTCCATGTCCCATTACCGTTCCGCTCTCATCCACATAACAGCGCTCAGGATGTCCATGGGTAAGCCAAATGGGGGGTGTAGGTGTCGGCGTACACATTACTGTGTCAATTCCGTTTCTATGTAACCTTTCGATATATTTCACGACGGGACGGATATCAAGCTTATCTTCTTCTGGCTCCAAGGCAGACCAAATGAATTCTCCGATTCGTACGATATTAATCCCCGTTTCTTTCATTAGAAGGATGTCCTGCTCAAGCACCTCTTCACTCCATAGCTCGGGATACCAAGCAGCACCATAGTATAACTTGTTCTTCAATTCAGCTCCCCCTTTAAGGCAAACATTTGCTGGAAATCATCACTTGGAATCATAGGTTGTTAGGGTCTTGCGGGCAATAGTAAACTTTTGCGCGGTTTGGACTTTTTAGATAAAATGGGATTTTTAGCTTATATAGAGCGTTCAAAAAAGTCCGATTGCTGGAAAAAATCACTAGCAGCATAATAGGAGTCGCAGTAAGGGTGATTGCAGTAATCCATGGCTACAGTAATCGCGAGATGTACATGACAAATGGAGGTGAACAGGATGAAGCACGTAACAGTTCCGGGAACTGCAGAACAACAGCTAAAACCGCAGACCTATCGAAATATCCGGGTAAGAAGATGGAAACGTTTTAAACGTGATAAATGGTTATATATTCTGCTGCTCCCTGGAGTCCTTTATTTTCTTGTTTTCAAATATGTTCCGATGTGGGGCGTGCTGTTGGCTTTTAAGAATTACCAGCCGTTTCTTGGTTTTCAGAAAAGTGAATGGGTAGGTTTTGAGCATTTTCGTGTTTTTTTCCAGAATCCCGATTTCTTTATGCTGCTGCGCAATACGTTATTGTTATCTTTTTATAATTTGATTTTCTTTTTTCCGGCGCCGATTATTCTGGCACTACTTCTAAACGAAATACGGCTTTCCTTCTATAAAAAGACGATACAAACGATGATTTATGTTCCGCACTTTATATCCATGGTCATTGTGGCCAGTATGAGCTATGTATTTCTAACTACGGAAGGCGGGACTGTAAATGAGTTTTTGTATACGTTTACAGGCAGGAAAATAGACTTTCTAGCTAATCCCGACTGGTTCCGTCCATTGATTATTCTCCAGACGATCTGGAAGGAGTGCGGTTGGGGGACAATTATATTCCTGGCAGCGCTGGCCGGTGTAGATGTGGAGCAATATGAGGCTGCGGTAGTAGACGGTGCGAACAGGTGGCGGCAGATTTGGCATATTACGTTGCCTGCTATTCGCAGTACAATCGTTATTTTACTTATTCTTCGGATGGGAACGATTTTGGATAACGGTTTTGAACAAATTTATTTAATGATGAATGCTCTTAATCGTGAAGTAGGTGAGGTGTTCGATACCTATGTATACGCACTGGGAATCACCCAGGGAGCTTTTAGCTACAGTACAGCTGTTGGATTATTCAAATCAATAATCGGTGTGACGCTTGTGCTCGGGACGAATTGGATCGCCAAAAAATTTGGTGAATCCGGACTTTATTGAGAAGGGAGTAGCTTGCTGTGGCCAAACAATACAAGAGTACGGGTGGAACTGCATTTGATGTATTCAATTATATATTTTTAGGGATTATCGGAATCGTAGCGATTCTCCCTTTCCTCTTTGTGGTTTCGGGCTCCTTCGCTACAGATGCGGAAATTACTAAACGTGCCGTATTCCTGATCCCGACCACGATTTCATTTGACGCCTACCGATTTATCTTTTCAACAGATACGATTATGCGCAGTATAGGGGTTTCTATTTATGTTACGGTAATCGGAACTGTCGTTAATTTATTCTTCACGGTAACAATGGCTTATCCGATGGCAAAACGATATCTGATGGGCCGTAATTTGGTACTCAACCTTGTTATTTTTACGATGCTGTTCGGTGGAGGAATGATTCCAACCTATCTCGTCATTCGGGAACTGCATCTGCTGGATACGCTCAATTCTCTTATTTTACCGGGAGCAATTAGCGCCTTTAACCTGATTATTGTCAAAAACTTTTTTCAGGAGCTGCCTATAGAAATGGAAGAAGCGGCGCGTATTGATGGTTGTTCTGAGCTGGGCTTGTTGTGGAAGATAGTCCTTCCGTTATCCAAACCGGTTCTTGCTACATTTACGTTGTTCTATGCTGTGGGACATTGGAACAATTTCTTCTCGGCACTGCTCTACATTACGGATCCGACAAAATGGCCTTTGCAGGTGATGCTGCGACAGATCGTAATGTTGTCCCAATCTGCAGCTGGCGATATGAGTTCTATGGATCCGAGCTTTGTGCAGCCACCGGAGCAGTCGATTAAAATGGCGGTTATTGTAGTAGGTACTCTACCAATTTTATGTGTGTACCCATTTCTGCAAAAACATTTCGCTAAAGGGGTGATGCTGGGTTCTGTTAAAGGATAGCAAACTTAACTTATTCCAATTTGGAGGTATAATAATGGAAGCTAATCGTTCGGTAAAAAAGAAGCGCTGGTTGTTACTTTTACTTGTGGCTATGATGGTTACCACTGTTGTTGCAGGTTGCTCAGGTAATGAATCTGCAGGTTCTAACAGCAAAAGTGAGGGGAGTAGTAATACTGGAGAAGAGAAAAGCGAGTCCCCGCTGGATCTGACCCTCATGCTGCCGATATTCAAAACAAATTATCCGAAGGATGGCAGTCCGGTTGCTGCTGAACTGGAGAAACAGACCCACACAAAAATCCACTTTGAGTGGGTCCCGAACGCATCTTATGCAGATAAATTTAATATTACGCTAGCTTCTGGGAAGCTGCCGACTATTATCTACGTGGGGGATGTTAAGGCTTCTAGTTTTGTGAACGCTGCCAAATCGGGCGCATTCTGGGAAGTAGGGCCTTATCTTAAGGATTATCCGAATTTAAGCCAAGCGAACCCGGTTATTCTGAAAAACTCGGCTATTGATGGGAAGAATTACGGAATCTATCGGGGGCGTGTACTCGGCCGTAACGGTATGGTTTTCCGTAAGGATTGGCTGGAGAAGGTGGGGCTGCAAACACCGCAGACGGTAGATGATTTCTACAATATGCTGAAAGCGTTCAAGGAAAAAGATCCAGACGGCAATGGTAAAGAGGATACTTATGGCATGGTGCTGGTCAAATGGAGCGGCCAGTGGGCCAGCGGTTTTGATACCATTAAGTTATGGTTTGGAACACCGAATAAATGGGGCGTGCAAGATGGCAAGCTGGTGCCTGAGCATGAATATCCAGAATATTTGGAAGCGCTTAAGTTCATGAAGAAGCTGTACGATGAGAAATTGATCAACTCCGACTTCGCTGTGATGGACAGTGCCAAATGGACAGATCCGATCGTGAACAATAAGGCAGGAGTAATCGTCGATGTGGTCGATACAGGTGCCCGGGTGGATGATAAAATTCACGCTGCGCTAGAAAAAGAAGGCAAAGACGAACCGGATAAACATTATGTAGATGTAAGCGGGGGCGTAACAGGTACGGATGGCAAGCTACATACATTGCCGACCTCTGGTTTCTCGGGCATGCTGGCTATTCCAAAATCATCTGTGAAGAGCGAAGAAGAATTGAAACGGGTACTGGCTTTTCTAGATCAAATCAATAATCCGGAATTACAAACGATGTTAGGTTTTGGTTTGGAAGGTACTCACTACACTATGGTGGATGGTTTTATTGAACGCTCCAAAGACACTGTCCTTCTGGAGTCAGAAGTGGAAGGGTTAAACCAAATTCTGGCCTTTATACCTGAGGACAAATCCAAGACTGTAGCTCAGACACCGCTGCGGCTTAAACAAATCGAAGTTCAGAAAGCAAATGAAGCTTCGATCGTGGTTAATCCGGCAGAGGCCTTTATTTCCACAGTATATTCGCAAAAGGGCGCTCAACTTGACAATGTAATTAATGATGCACGCATAAAATATATTGTAGGACAAATTGATGAAGCTGAATTGAAATCAGCATTTGATGTATGGAGAAAAACAGGTGGAGATGATTTAGTTAAGGAAATGAACGAGTTATACGCTAAGGCTGACCGCTAGATCCTTCCTAGTGCTTTTATCCGGCTGGAAAGGATCTGAGGAGCAAAACGAATGTGGTTCGATTGCACTTCAAATTTATCTGATTCGGCTGGTGAGAGCATAGTGATGAGAAATGTGGCGAAATGGAAGCGTTATACAAAAGGCTGGTCAGGCTGTAAGGGCCGATATTATCGTAAAAATCTGATCATTATGCTGGTGGTGTCATCCATTCCGGGGTTTATTATTGGTGCGCTTGTCTACTGGATGGCAGGGGGACGCCTGGAGAGCGAGCTGCTGCAGATGCATAACAGGCAGATTGAACAGCGGGCGGCTAATATTGATGATCAACTGTCCAATCTGGAGCTGATGCTGGCACATTGGGCCTTTGATCCCAAGTTTGATTACAGCTTGAATGGCCTTGATTTTATTCAGGATCATGAGCGGGCTTGGGATATTACGAAGACACTCGTAGTGATGCAGGGCTCGAACACGATGACGAGTAACGTTGAACTCTATCTATCAGGAGATCATCCATTACTATTTAATCCCGAATATGGCACGATTGACTCCAGCGCGGTATCGGGTCAATATGACAAATTGATTGATACTGAACAAAGCACCTATTGGACGCAGTGGGCATTCGATCCCAATAAACCAAATGTCAAAGAATTAACGCTTGTCCATCATATTCCGGGCGGAAGCTTGAAGCCCTTCGGGGCTCTTTTGCTCCGCATGGATACGGAGAAAGTAGCTGCGATGCTACGAACTATGACACCTTATAATAGCGGCGAGACATTTTTGCTGCAGACGACGGGGGATTTGTACGTATCTGCTGGAGACAGTGCCGAGGATTCTCCCTTACTTACCGCATTGCATAATGAGATTGTGGAACGGGGCGCGAACCATGAGTCAAATCTTGAGTCCTCTTTTCTCTTCGACTGGGGTAAGGCTACATATGCAGTGACTTATGGTGAGTTTTCCCGACTCTCCGCAGATTGGCTCTATGTATCCGCTTCACCGATAACCAGCATAACTTCACCTGTCGTCTTCATTTCAAGACTGATATTTTTAGTTAGCTTCAGTGCTTTGCTGCTGGCGGCGATTCTGTCTTGGTTTGCTTCCCGCAAAATCTATTCACCGATAGGACGTTTGCTGCAGACTTTGTTGCCTGACCAAGCGGCGGCTGCGAGTAGGGAGGATGAGTTTATTCTGATTGAACGACATTGGCAGAACTTGCACGGGGAGAGCCATGCCCTGAAGTACACTCTTTCCGAGCAACTTCCACATGTGAAGGAAAGCTTCCTGCATCAGCTGTTTCAGGGGTATTTATATTCTTATTCTGAGCAGGATCTGCAAAGCCGGATGCGGCGTTTTAAGTGGGAAGTAGAGGATTGTCATTATATTATTCTTTATATTCAGCTTACAGGCATCTCCAGCCAGGAGGGGAAGTTCCGCAACGGTGATGAAAGTCTTGTATCATTCGCCGCCGTCAATATTATCGGAGAATTGTCTGCCGAGCACTTTAAGCAGGCTGATATTATCAATTTCCATGATCTCACGGCAGGATTACTTCTTATCGAACCCGTTGCGAATCCATCGCTGGAAGCGGTGCAAGCCTTTAGCGAAGAACTGACAGGAACGATTAATCGCATGTTAAAAATGAGGGTAACAGTGGCGTTTAGTGCACCGGTTGGAAGGATATCCGGTATTCCGCTAGCGTTCGAGGCTGCGAAGCAAGCCGCTAGTTATCGCCAGTTTGGTGGTGAGAACCAGATTATTAATATGGAGCTACTGGATCGTGAGGGGCAAAGTACGCCTGAACCGCAATATTCGTTCACTTTGGAGCGCGGAATGATTCAGGCCCTGCGCACAGGAGAAGCGGAAGAGGCTTATCGGCTGTTGGAGGAATTTCTGGAGGCACTGTGTGCCAATGGGGCAAAAGTGATTGATGTGCAGCAGGGCATGCTTCATTTGTTAGGCAGTATTCAGCACGCCATTATGGTCTCAGGCATTCATCCAAACCAACTGTTCAAAGGGGCTAATCTGTACGCGGCACTGTCGCAAATTCATGAGCCGAAGCTTATCCTTGCCTGGTTTCAGGAAAAGGTAGTCGCACCGTATCTGACGGAGCTGAGCGAGCGTTCTGATGCCGGAATCAAACGGACGATTGAGCATGCCATGATGTATATCAATGAGCATTATATGGATAATATTTCGCTGGATGGATGTGCGGATTATACAGGGATCAGCCCATTTTTACTGAGTAAATCATTCAAACGGGTCACCGGGAAAAATTTCATTGATTATCTGACCGAATTGCGGCTTGATAAAGCCAAGGAGCTGCTGCGTGATACCTCGCTGCGAATTAACGATGTAGCTGAACAGGTGGGTTATCAGCATAGCTATTTTAACCGGATTTTTAAGAAACAAGAGGGAATAACCCCAAGCCGCTATAGAGAGCTAAGCCATAATAATGAAGCTCTTTAAAAGTAAGAAGACGTGCGGCGAAGAAGGTATAAAGGAGATGGTTGTTGTGCCTACGGCTCTGCCGATTAGCCTGCATTGGCTAAAAAAGCCCGCTATTGATGTGGGTGTTACCTGGGGGGTTCCTTGGAAAAAAGGAGCGCTCAACAGGGAATCGTTAAAGAATCTCTGCTTAAGTATGCCGAAGAACGAAAAGCTTGTGCCGCTGCAAAGCTGGCCGGCAGCTTTTTGGCCTGACGGGAGCATCAAATGGTCCACGCACTCGGCAGTAAACAAAAATTCGGATATTCAGCAGGATTCCTTAGCGACAATGACAATAAATCAAGCGGCTCCAGCTACGGAAATGACTGAGCGACTAACTGTGCAGGAAACAGAGGAAGCTTTCATTATAGATACAGGTGTTATTATTTGCACGGTTAACAAGCAGGGGAAGGGTCTTATCCGCAGTATTGTGCGCAGAAATCCGGCGGACACGGAAGGAACCGAAGTATGCAGTAATGGAGAGCTTGTATGTATACGTGAACAGAGAGATGAGGGTGCTGGCACCCTGAGCATACGTGAGGAGCGATTCACAGGACGAACGTTAAGTGCCATCCTTGAACAGGACGGACCTGTTCGCGCAGTGGTGAAGCTAGAGGGACTTCACCAAGCTTCACACAATGCTCGTGAGTGGCTTCCCTATACGTTACGTTTATATTTTTATGCTGGGCTGGAGTCTATTCGATTAGTTCATACGTTTCATTATGACGGTAATCCACAGCAGGATTTTATTAAAGGATTAGGAATAGAATTCACAGTGCCGCTGCATGGACCGCTTTACAACCGCTATGTTCGTTTTGCCGGAGATAGCGGCTTGTTTAGCGAGTCTCCTAAGACGTTGCATACACGGCGAACCAAAGGTAAGTACCGTGATTTATTCGTCGATCAGGTAGCAGGATGTGCTGTGAAATTTGATCCAGAAGAGGATGCCTATTTCCTTAGTTTATTGGATGACTCCGCGACTTGGGGCAGCTTTCGGCTGGTTCAAGATTCTTCCGAGCATTATGGGATCTGGAAGCGGACAGAGGATGGGTGCGCTTGGATCAAGGCAGCAGAAGGCCGCCGGGCAGGTGGGCTTGGTTATGTTGGAGCAGAGGGTGGAGGGCTAGCCGTCGGGATGAAGAATTTCTGGCGTAAGCATCCGGCAGGAATGGAGATTGGATCCACTGCCACAGACGCGGCAGCTCTTACTGTCTGGTTCTGGTCACCTGATGCGGCAGCTATGGACTTGCGGCATTATGATACAAAAACACATGTGGAATCCTCGTATGAAGGTGCAGAAGAATTACGGGCCACTCCATTTGGTATCGCTAATACTAGCGAGCTAACATTCTGGTGTACGGCGCAGACTCCCGGGCCTGAATTGTTGCAGCGGATGCAGGCAGAAGCTGAAGAACCTTCATTGCTGGTTTGTGAACCAACTTATTATCATGAAGCGGGTGCTTTTGGTTTCTGGAGTTTGCCTGATCGGAGCACGCCAGCCAAGGTGTATCTGGAAGAGCGGCTGGACGGGATCATCTCCTTTTACAAGGAAGAGATCGAGCAGCGCAAATGGTACGGTTTTTGGGACTACGGAGATTTCATGCACAGCTACGATCCGGTCAGACATGTATGGAACTATGATCTCGGTGGCTGTGCCTGGCAGAATTCCGAGCTGGTGCCAAATATGTGGTTGTGGGTAACGTTTCTCCGGTCCGGGAGAGCGGATGTGTTCCGAATGGCCGAAGCTATGACCAGGCATACGAGTGAGGTAGATGTATATCATTTTGGCGAATACGCCGGACTAGGCTCGCGGCATAATGTCATCCACTGGGGCTGCGGCTGCAAAGAGGCTCGTATCGCTATGGCGGGTCTGCATCGCTACTATTATTATCTGACCGGAGACGAGCGGGTCGGCGATATTATGGACAGTGTAAAGGATGCTGATTATTCAACAGTTACTCTGGACCCGATGCGGGCGTATTTTCCGAAGGATGAATTCCCCACTCATGTTAGGGTGGGTCCGGACTGGGCGGCCTTTAGCTCTAATTGGATGACCCGCTGGGAGCGGTTCGAGGATACCGCTTATCGTGACAAGATTATAACAGGCATGAATTGCATCAAAAGGGCAAATTTACGGCTTTTATCTGGTCCCACATATGGGTATGATCCGGCAACTGGCCTATTGTCGGGAATGGGCGACGATAACTGGGGGCGTCATCTAGCGATTAGTATGGGAGGTCCGCAGGTGTGGTTCGAGCTGGCGGCAATGCTGGAGGACTCGGACTGGGAAGATATGCTGGCTGAGTTCGGCGTATTTTATAATTTGCCACAAGAAGAGAAGGACGCATTTACAGGAGGGTTGATTTCAGGAAAACTCCGTTTTGAGCATCCTGTGCTCAGCGTAGCCATTGCTGCATATGGAGCATATTACCGCAAGGATCCGGCGACGGCAGAGCGGTGTTGGACGATTTTGCTGGAGAATCCATTTGGTTGTGTGAATCTACAGGAGGAAGCTGATCGGGTCACTTATATGACTGAGTTAAATGAGATCGATTGGATGAATACAAATGAAGCCTCGCAGTGGTCTTTAAATACGATCATTGCCTTGGAATTAATCGGTAGTGCTATACCGGAACTCGCGAATTGAAGGCTTCATTGTGGGGAGGAATGATTTATGGCTAGGCCGATGCAGGACACGGGTATAGGTGGTTTGATCCCTGAAGCATGGAAACCAATCTACCATAATCCCCTCGCTTCAACTAGTGATATCGCTGGATTCCAGATGGAGGGAGAGGGAACGGTTTCCTTCCCTTTGCAACGAATGAGATTAGAGAGCACTATCCATGCCGAGGCCGGACAACAAGCAAATGTCGTTCTCTGGTGTCCAGAGGAGTTCCCGGCAGACCTCGCCGTATCGTGGAATTTCCGCCCATTGTGTGAGCCGGGGTTGGCGATTTTGTTTATAGCGGCCAAAGGAGAGGGTGGGAAGGATTTATTTGATTCCACGCTTGCTCGCCGTACGGGTGAATATGATCAATACCATCACGGGCAGATAGACACGTATCATATCTCGTATTTTCGCAGGCGTTGGGTGGAAGAACGTGAATTTCACACCTGTAATTTGCGCAAAAGTTATGGTTTTCATCTGGTTGCGCAGGCAGCCGATCCGCTTCCGGACGTCAGCGACATGACTGAGCCCTACCGGATGTTAGTGGTGAAACGTGGCCCTATGCTGTCTTTTGCAATCAATGAACTGCCGATTTTTACATGGATAGATGATGGTGAAACCTATGGGCCGCTACTGACAGGTGGGAAAATTGGGTTCCGACAGATGGCACCCCTGATTGCTGAATACTCGAATCTGTCGGTTTTTGGACAGTAATGCGAAGGAGGCTTCAGATTGATGTCTATTATTTATTATTGTTACCCTGAGGGCAGACATAAGGCGCTTACAATGAGCTATGATGACGGCAGACGGGCTGACGAAAGATTGGTTGGACTATTTAACCGCCATGGGATTAGAGGAACATTTCATCTCAATTCTGGCCTGCTGGGTGAAGGTGATCGTATTACGGCAGATGAAATAACTGAGCTGTACCAGGGACATGAAGTATCTGTCCATACGCAACACCATCCGACGCTGGCCCGTTGTCCGCAGGAGCAAATCATCCATGAGATTATGGAGGATCGAAAATATTTTGAGACGCTGCTCCAGGTGCCGATACGGGGAATGTCTTATCCTAACGGTTCCTTTAACAAGGAGATAAAGAAGCTTTTGCCTCATTTAGGCATGGAATATGCCCGTGTGGTACAGACCACTGGCGGCGGCTTTGGGCTGCCGGAGGATTGGCTGGAATGGCGGGGGACTTGCCATCATAATGATCATTTGCTGGAGCATGCGGAGCAGTTCGTGAAGCTGCATAAACGGCAGTATTTATATCTGATGTATGTGTGGGGCCATAGTTATGAATTTGATAACGATAATAACTGGGAGTTGATAGAAAGCTTCAGTGAAGCAGTGGGAGGACTAGAGGAAATCTGGTACGCGACAAATATTGAACTCGTTCATTATATGAAGGCTTGTGAAGCCCTTATTTTCTCCGCTGCTAGGGATTTTGTATATAATCCGGGAGCGGTATCTGTCTGGCTGGAAATCGACGGTGTGATTATAGAAGTAGCAGGCGGACAAACCGTCCGTTTCCCTGAGATCTAATCGAAGAGAGAAGACAGGAGGATTCTAATGAGAACGAAGGACACACAATCAGTCTATCAGCTGGCAAAAGTAGATATTTCCGCTGCTGGTCCACGCTGTAAAATGCTTATTGGCGATCTGAATGGGGATGGACGTGCAGAAATGCTGCTGGTCCAGCCGGATAATCGCCAGGATGTTCGTTATATTCCCCATCAGGTGCAATGCCTGACCGCTTTTGATATGGATGGCAAGCTGCTGTGGCAGGTGGGCACACCCGATCCTGACGCTGGCAGCCAAGGCTCGGACTATCCAGCGCAAGTTTATGATATAGATGGTGATGGGTCGCTGGAAGTATTATGTGTAATGGATGGACGTTTTCATATTTTTGAAGGTTCAACAGGAACGGTTAAGTCCATATACGACTTACCTGCTGAACATGCACATGATTGTATTATCATTGCCAATCTAACAGGGCAAAAACATGCTTCCGACATCATTCTGAAGGACCGTTATCATCAACTGTGGGCCTTGGATAAGGATTTCAATTTATTATGGACGCATACAGGCAATGTAGGACATTATCCGTGGGTTCACGATCTTTATGGAAATGGACAGGATCAAGTGATGGCAGGTTATGATCTGCTTGATTCTAAAGGTAATTTATTATGGAGCTGCCACGATCTGGATGACCACGCGGACTGTATTTGGGTTGGCGATGTGAATGGAGATGGTTATCCTGAACTGGTTGTCGGTGGAAGCGTAACGGTGATGTATGACCGGGACGGACAAGAGCTTTGGCGTTATGACGGCTCCATCGAGTCACAGCATTTGGCGTTAGGCCGATTCCGGCCTGAACTGCCTGGCCTTCAGGTTGCCGGGCTGGACCGAATGATCCGCGAAGATGACGGCAAAGGGCTAAAAGGTAAGGATGCGTTGTTCCTTTTAGACTGTAAAGGCAAGGAACTGTGGAAAGAAGAACGTACAACCGACGGTTGGCTGACTATCGTTGAAGCCGTTAGTAACTGGCAAGTGGGTTCTCCGGATTATATTCTCGCGTACCGCCGGGGAGGCGGGATATATCCTGCTTTGTACGATGGACATATGAGGGTTGTAGCTGAATTCAAGGAGGAAGGTTATGCCGTTCATGGCGATCTTCTGGGATGTGGCAGGGAACAGGTTGTAATTTATAATGATGAGTCAGCAACGGTATATTCAAGCGAGTGGATAGATATTAGTACCTGTGCCTCTGAGAAATCGTTACCTCAGCCTAAAAGATTGTACAGCTCGACGCTGTATCCCGGTGGAGAAATAACTGTGTGAAGGAGGATACGTTTAGTGAGTACTTATATTCCAGAATACTTTCCTGATCCTGATTGTATTGCCAAATCTAATGGGGGCAAAATCGAAAATGTACTGGCCGCTGTGGCCAGCCGTTTTATCGGTGCCTATCCCCCGCAGCCTCCGGTTTACCGGGTACATTCACAGAGTGGTTTCGAACGGCTCCGCGACTGCCGTTACGATATGAATCTGGAAGAACGACTGCCGGAGCTAGAGGCAGGACAATTCGTATATGTATGGGGAAAGCTGTGGAGTGACAATGAGGTAGAAGCCCCTTTCTCAGTTAGTTGCTACAGTCCAGTTAAGGTTTACATAAATGGACGTCTGGTGTTTAGCTCCAATCTAAATGATGATGTGTTTCCGGACCGGAGGACGTTTTTTCGGGCGGGCATGGATAAAGGCTGGAACCATCTTGTGCTGGAGTATGTAGCAACAGGTACAGGTTGCGGAGGGGTTTTTGGAACGGGCAGCGTCAAAGGTGCACCGGTACACTTTCTTACTCCAACGGCGCAGTTAAGCGGTTGTGAAGGTTGGATTTATAGTGGACCCCAACAGACGTCTTGGGCAGCTTGGCTGGAAGCTGATTTCACTGAAGAGCAGATGACAGCTCGCTGCGCTTGGTTTCCGACGCCGCAATGGTCGCCACAGGAACAGGCAACTGGCAACTGTTCACGTATATTTGGGGAATTACTAGGAGCCAAGGCGTTTGCTTGGTGTAAGCTGGAAGTTAAGAGCCTACAGAAAGATGACATACGCCTGCAAGGTAGCTATCGTGGAATGGCTGAAATCTCTATCTATGTGAATGGGAAACTTGTAGCTGAGCACCAGAACGTGAACGGCACGCTGGATATCCAACTGGAGCTTGGTTATGGACTACATGATCTCGTCGTGGAGTCCGTCTGCGGAGAGGGGAATTGGGGATTTGAACTGGACGTACGGTCTGGTGGTGTTCAGAGTAGTCTCGTGCAACCTTATTCAGTTGAAGGATTAACTGATCCTTGGCTGTACCTTGGACTATTCACCTCGGGGACAGCGCCGAAAGTCTTAGAACTGACCTCTATGGATACTTTATTTGGGGAAGCGGATGAAGTAACCTTTTGGCGGGTGGACCAACCGAATAGCTGGGTTAGGCCTTATTTGGAGAGTGTTATGTTTGGGCGCTGGAATTACCCTCTAGGCGTAACCCTGTACGGATTGCTGAGAACAGGAGTAGAGCTTAAGGCTTCCCATTATGCCGAATATGCACAACACCATATTGAGCAATGTACAGGGCTGCATGAATATGCCTTATGGGACCTTGGACGTTATGGCGCTCCGGGCATCAATCATCAGCTGGCGCTGATGGATTCGCTGGACGACTGCGGATCCTTCGGGGCAACGATGCTGGAAGCAAATAAGCTTCGTCCACTACAGGGTGCACCGGAAGCTGCTGCTGAAATTGCCAATTACATTACTAAAGTGCAGAGCAGGCTGCCTGACGGAGCTCTGTATCGGACCAGTGGCACAGTTGATTTCATGCAGCAGACGATGTGGTGTGATGATCTGTATATGAGCACGCCTTTTCTAAGCAAATATTATAAATTGACCGGAAATGCGGCTTATCTTGATGATGCGGCGGCGCAGTTTTTACATTACAAGGAGCGGCTGTTCCAGCCGGAGCTTGGCATTATGCATCATGTATATGATTATAAGTTTAATAAACCCAATGGCGTGCCTTGGGGCAGAGGTAATGGT
This sequence comes from Paenibacillus sp. FSL H7-0735, assembly GCF_038008505.1. NCBI lineage: Bacteria > Bacillati > Bacillota > Bacilli > Caryophanales > Paenibacillaceae > Paenibacillus > Paenibacillus sp. FSL H7-0735. Next base: position 1,984,280 of record NZ_JBBOZH010000001.1, read on the forward strand.
TGGGTGATTTTCTCACTGACTGAGCTGCTTGAAGTTATGCCTGAGCAACATCCGTTGCGGGCTGATTTACTTGATTATTTCCGTGAGCTTAGTAAAGGCTATCTTAAGCTGCAAGATGAGCATGGCTTATGGCATCAAGTGTTGACGGATCCTGAGTCTTACGCGGAGGCTTCTTGTACCTCTATGTTTATTTACGCTTTTGCTAGAGGTGTCCGCTGCGGTTGGCTGCTGGAACCAGAGTCATACGTAACCTCTGTACTCCACGGCTGGAGCGGCTTAACCCGTCATTGTATTGACAAACAAGGCAATGTTTACGGTGTCTGCCGCGGTTCGGGTTATTCGTTTAACAAACTGTATTATAAAGATGAATTGACCTGGCAATTAAACGATACACATGGGATTGGCATCGTGCTGCTGGCCGGAATTGAGGTTCACAGGCTTGTACGAGATTTGGAAATGAAATCACATAACGAAGCAAAATGAATGGCATGATGAGGAATGAGACGACCGTATTAATCACAAAATGACAGCGGAGCAGCGATACTCCATTAGTGGGGATCGCTGCTCTTGTTATGCGTTACAGTGCTACCTAAACCCCCGAAACCCCGAAACCCCGAAACCCCGAAACCGCCGATTACTCCTGCGAGACAAAGTTATGCGGACCCAGATGACGTTATTTGCAGATTTATTGCTTATTCGGCAGGGGTTCGGACTCCAGTGACGTTATTCCTTCGGAAACGCTCAATATAGGTAGCTTTTTATACCAATAGCGACTATGGGGTCCGATAAAATCCCAAAATAGCGATTATGCTGCGAATAAGGTCCACTGGGTCCGATAGCCTCATGAACTTTGTTCGCGCGAAAAGGTAATCTAGGGACGGGGTATTGTTGTTGCCTCAATGCTCCGGATGCCCCCGATGCCAGATGCCAGATGCCAGATGCTCCCGATGCCCCCGTTCCCGATGCCCCCATATGCCGACAACATTTCACATGTATACTTCCGGGCGACGGAGCGGCTACATAGAGAATCGGTTGTGATTTCTAGCTGTGGATCAGCGGTTTTGCTTGCGATATTGCAAAGGCGAGCGTTTAACGATTTGTTTAAATACACGCCCGAAGTGGGCGATGCTGTCAAAGCCGGTATCCTCGGCGATGTTCGTAACTTTAGCGTTGGTGCTCTGCAAGAGACGTTGGGCTTCCTTGATCCGAATGTAGTTTAAATATTCTACGATGGTGAAGCCAGTTGTCTGCTTGAACACACGGCAGAGATAGGTGCTGCTGATGAAAAAAGTCTCAGATAGCCGCTCTAATGTAAGCTTTTCAGCATAATGTGCTTGTAAAAAATCGATAATTTCGTAGACTTTTAGCTGCTTCTCACTGCTCTCAGGGGCAATGGGCTCGCGGCTTATTTCCTGTATTCTGTTCATTTCAATAAATAGTTGGATGAGCAGCGTCTGAAGATAGGAGATTTGCTGTGTCCGTGGTTCTGTTTGTTCTTTTAGCATGCTGAAAAGAAGATATTCAATGGCCCCCTGTTCATGTACTCCGGGCCGCAAAAGCAAGCTTTGTGTAGCCATAAATGGAAAATGCAGCTCGAAGTGCGCCAATGTCTTTTGCAGAAAGCTTTCCTCAAAGTTAATTAAGATCCGTTCATGGCTTGCAGAGCCTTTAGAGGTGGTACGATGGAGCTCGTTCTTGTTAATAAAAATCAGATCACCTTTACGCAAGGTGTAGATCAGATTGTTAATGTAATAACTGCGTTCCCCGGCGAGTAAATAATAGATTTCATAAGTATCGTGATAATGGTCGGAATCCATGCTGAATGGACCGGCTCTTTTTATTTGCTCAATCATAAAAGGAGGCTGAGGCTCCTGTTCCATGCTAAATCTGCTCCTTTCAGATAATGAAGATAATATATGCAAAGTTTTTATTGTTTCTGCTAAGAATCGCTTAGATTCAGATGTATTTTATACTATACACTATAAGAAGAAAACGCTTTTAAATCAATAAGTGATGGAGTGATCCTGATGTCCAACAAGAAATATGCTTTCGTAGGAACCGGCGGCCGAGCGGAGTTTTTTTATGGTGAGATCACTACGAATTATCGTGAAACCTCTGAAATTGTAGCCTTTTGTGATGTGAATGGAGCAAGAATGGATTATGCGAACCGTTTGCTGGAGGAAAAATATAAATATCAAGCGGTTCCTACCTATAAAGCTCATGAGTTTGACCGTATGATTGAGGAAACCCAACCTGACACGGTAATTGTCACGAGTATTGACCGCACGCATCATCGTTACATTATCCGGGCGATGGAGCTTGGCTGCGATGTTATTTCGGAGAAACCGATGACAGTGGATGAAGAGAAATGTCAGGAAATTCTTGAAGCGATTGAGCGGACTGGGAAAAAGCTGCGTGTGACCTTCAATTACCGCTATGCACCACACAACACCAAAATCCGTGAACTCATTATGGACGGCGCGATTGGAGAAGTGCTTTCCGTCAACTTCGAGTGGCTGCTGAATACGCAGCATGGGGCGGATTACTTCCGCAGATGGCACCGTGATAAACGGAACAGCGGAGGTCTCTTGGTTCATAAATCCACACATCATTTCGATTTGATGAATTTCTGGCTGGGTTCGCGCCCGGATACGATTTATGCGATGGGCGATCTAAGATTTTATGGCAGAGAAAACGCGGAGAAGCGCGGGGTGACTGAGTTTTATCAGCGTGCTCATGGAAGTAGCGCGGCAGAAAATGATCCGTTTGCCCTGCATCTTAAAGACAATGAGCAGTTAAAGCAGATGTATCTGGATACGGAGCATGAGGATGGTTACCTGCGTGATCAAAGTGTGTTCGGTGATAATATCAGCATTGAGGATACGATGGCGGTTATGGTCAAATACAAAAATAAGACGATTATGAATTATTCACTTAATGCTTATCTGCCTTGGGAGGGCTTCATTGTAGTATTTAATGGAACGAAGGGGCGGATGGAAGTAAAGGTCGTCGAACAGTCTTATGTAAATGCCGGAGGAAACAAGGAAGATGAAGGGGCGTTAAAAGACAAGCGGATCACGGTTTTCCCTCATTTCGCAGCACCTTATGAAGTGGAGATTGAAGAAGGAGTTGGGGGGCACGGGGGCGGAGATCCTGTGATGCTGCGTGATATTTTTGAACGTCCACTAGAGGATCGCTTTAATCGTGCGGCTTCCCATGTGGACGGGGCGTTGTCTATTATGACCGGGATTGCGGCAAATCGTTCGATAGCTACTGGACTTCCAGTTAAGGTAGATCAGTTAATAAAATTGTAGTAGCCCGTTTATGAACAAGCGGCTTTGGGTTCGTAGGTTCTTACGATCGCTGTTAAAGTCCTATTCCTGGATTATTAAAATTCGCAGTTAAAATAGGACTTTAAAGGCGAACATTGGTATTTTTCCAGAATCTCCCCGATCTTCCGCGCTGTCCGCACGTTAAGTCAACTTCTACTTTTAAATTAAGCTAAAAAAAGTAAAATACAAGGCTATCTCTTAGTCATCTACGATGACTAAGAGACAGCCTTGTTTATTTTAGCTAAAGCAATTATTGTTTGACGACGTTAAAGCCATCTTTTTGCAATTGGGTCACGATACCATCGTCACCGAGCATATGCAGCGCGCCAACGACGACAAGGTAAGTCGCTTTTTTATCACTATTCAAATATTCTTTTACATGCTTCACCATGTTGACGTTACGATCCGAAACCAGGCCCTTATAATACTCTGGCTCTTGCGCGACCGCTTTTGTCATCGCTACGAGCGACTGCTCATCACCTTGCATCCACATTTGGGATAGTGCATCCAGTGAAGCTGCTGCGGAAGTATTGTCCGTTTGATTGAGGCTGCCGAGTGTGTCGACAAGAAGCTTTTCTTGCAATCCATCTGAGAACTGGTCGAACATATTCAGCTGCAATTGTGTGTTTTCCAGCTCAATAATAGGTTTGTTCAGCTTGCCTGCTTTTTGTAAAAAATATAAATCAATGCCGGTATCCGCCGTATAACTTGTAACTTGCATCTGTAGACTTGAGACACCTTGGGTAACGACCCACGGTTTGAAGGAATCGAATGCATTTTCCGCCAGACCATTTGCTTTTAGCAGTTGAGTCACTTTGTTATAGGTATCTGCGGATACATGATCCTTGAGCTTGGTTCCATCTGTATAGGAGCCTTTTTCCAAAATAAACTTTTGGATCTCAGCTTGATCAATCTTAGAGATATCTACTTCGACACCTAAATATTGCGAGGCTTCAAAAGCAGCTTCAATCTCCGGACGCAGCGGGTACATTTTGTCGTTAGCCACATGGATAGAACCAAGCAGATAAACGGTGTTGCCTTTGTTCTCCACTTTCCATAAGAATCCGGTGCTTCCTGCAGCTTGAGTATTGGCCACAAAAGTGATGGTGCGCAGCGCTGGACTCCACTCCACTTTATAGCCGATCGTTTCTCCTATAAAGCGGACAGGAACATAGGTGACATTGTTGATGGTCTTAGGAGCCACCTCTAGTTTTTTCTTCTCCCCATTTACCGTTGCAGTTGTGCTGCCAATGGTCAGTGAGAGGGCCAGTCCATTTTTGGTCCCTGTTACGGTTTGGGTTTTTTTATTCCAATTAATATTTACATTAAGCTTCTCTAGCAGAGGACGCATAGGAACTAGGGTCGTTCCTTTTTCTACAACAGGGTTAGAATCGCCTAACTTTATTTCGGTTCCATCAATCCATACACCGACAGGCTTTTCAGCAGCATGCGCAGTGGTAAAGACAGACATAACCATGAAAATGGATAAAAATAATGCACCTAGCTTTTTCATTAATAGGACACTCCGTTTCTAAAAAAGAATGAAAGATGTAAGTCACTCTCTGATTTTAACGTATTTTCCCATAAACAGTTATACCTTTTGTTACTATATTGATTTGATGCCTATGATTGGAAAGTAAACTTACAGTACTTCACGTCATTCAAAAGTCAAAATAATGCACATCAAAGCAAAAATCGCCCCTATTAGATCCTGTTCACTCTCCTTATCATGAAACGTAAGAAACGAAGAGCCTGAAGGGAGCAAGGAACTTATGTGGAGCAGTGCGATTGAAGATGCGATAGAGAAGGTACGTAAGAACATAGACCGGTTCGGGGGCAGTTTCCCTCATGTCAGCAGGAATGGAACTTATCAGCTCAATAACAACGACGACTGGACTAACGGATTTTGGAGCGGCATGTTGTGGTTGTGTTATGAATATACGCGGGATGACAGCTTCCGTATTGCGGCATCCCATACCGTAGAAGATTTCCGCCGCCGTTTCGCGGCAAAGACCGTGCTTGATCATCACGACATTGGCTTCCTGTATTCGTTATCCTCTAAAGCCCAGTGGATTATAGATAAAGACGAATCTGCGCGTCAACTGACATTGCAGGCGGCAGACCTGCTGCTGAAGCGCTGGCGTACAGCTGGCGGTTATATTCAGGCATGGGGACCGGAGGGGGATGCTCAGGAAGGCGGGCGCATCATTATTGATTGTCTGTTAAATCTTCCCCTTTTGTATTGGGCAGAAGAACAGACCGGTGATTCCGTATACAGGGAGGTGGCGGTCATGCAGGCGGAGAAAACGAGACGGTATCTGGTACGGGGAGATGACAGCTCTTACCATACGTTTTTCTTCGACCCGAAGACCGGAGAGCCGATTGGCGGCGCCACACACCAGGGTTTTACTAACGGATCGACCTGGACGCGCGGGCAGGCTTGGGGTGTTTACGGTTTTGCGTTATCTTACCGCTATACCAAAGATCCGTTGTATTTGGAAACGTCCAAGCGGATGGCCCGCTATTTTCTGGAGCATTTGCCGCAGGATCATGTCGCTTACTGGGATTTTAATGCTCCGGTATCTCCGGATACTTACCGGGATAGCTCGGCCTCAGCAATAGTAGCAGCCGGACTACAGGAACTGCTGGAGCTAATGGATGGGGAGGATTCTGAGCGGGCTTATTTTCAGCAGGGATTAGTGCAGTCGATGACTTCGCTTGTACAGAACTATTCCACGTTCGGTGAAGAGGCGGAGGGGCTGCTGAAGCATGGTTCTTACCATGTGCGCGGCGATCTGTCTCCAGATGACTTCATGATCTGGGGAGATTATTTCTATCTCGAAGCATTGATGCGGCTGCAAAATGGCAACAAGGGGTACTGGTATGAACGCTGATGGCCGACAAATCTCCCCCTATGCCGTCTTTGCGCTGCTCGACCTTGAGTTGCCCGCTTTAGCTCTGGTGAAGAATGCACTTAGCCAAGCGCGGCAGGACGATGCGCTGACTGAATTGCATCGGTATTTGACCCGCCGGAGCACGCCGGGCTGGCGGATAGAGGATAACCGGAAGCAGCAGCTTATTGACTATGTGCAGCGCTATTGTGCAGACGAGCTGGAAGCTGTAATGAAGACAGCGGATGAAGTTGTGGAGCAGACGTTTCTCTTTCGTTTTCCCTGGGATATGGAGCGCAGCCGCATTCCGGTTACCTTTGAGGAAGAAATTGACTGGCGTCATGTTCCAGACAAGGATGTAGAATGGGCTTATATGCTGAATCGCCACCGCTACTGGGTGGCATTAGGACAAGCGTATACGATAACAGGTAAAGAGGATTATGCGAGAGCAGTTTGCTGCCAGCTTGAAGATTGGATAGACCGTAACCCCGTTCCAGACAAGCCTACGAATGATACGCTGACATGGCGCACAATTGAAACGGGCCTTCGCTGTGCTAACTGGATCAAAGCGTTGTCCTATATACAGGATAGTCCACTGCTCACACCGGCGCTGCTGGCCAAAGTGATGATATCTCTGCATGAACACGGCCAATATTTAGCTTTATCGTTTACGGGCTGGAAGAAGATCAGCAACTGGGGGGTGCTGGAGACTTGTGGTTTGTTCCAAACTGTGCTCTACTTCCCTGAGTTCACTAGCGCCAATAACTGGCGACAGCTCAGTAAGGAGAGACTGGGAGAGACAGCTCGAATTCAGATTATGGCGGACGGCATCCACTGGGAGCAATCGCCCACCTATCACCATGAGGTTTTGGTATGTTTTCTCGACTGCATCCGTTTAGCCCGATTGAATGGAGTGGAGCTTCAGGATGAGTTTCAGCAAAAGGTTCAGCAAATGGCTGCCGCTTCATTATATTGGGCCAAGCCGAATCACCGGCAGCCGATGCTTGGCGATAGTGATGACAGCGATATCCGTTCGCTTTTGACTTATGCGGGCTGGTTATTTCAGGATGCTGTACTCCGCTTTGGCGGATACGATCAAATGGATTATGACAATGCCTGGTTGTTTGGGATAAATGGAGTTGAGGGCTACGAGCGGCTGACTGCGGAGCTACCGCCAAACTTGTCACGCTCCTATGCACATTCAGGCCATTATGTGATGCGAACGGGCTGGGACGAGCAGGATTTGTACCTATATTTTCACTGCGGACCGCTTGGGGGTGGACATGGGCACGCGGATCTGCTACATTTCGATCTGTATGCTTATGGGCGGGATTTGCTTACCGATCTTGGCAGATACAACTATAGTGATCATACACCACTTAGAAAAGCGTTAAAAGAAAGCGCTGCCCATAATACGACCACTGTCGACGGAATTGGATTTACCGAAGTCACGGATACATGGTCCTTCTCTCAGATTGCGAAGCCAACGGGCTGCCAATGGATCAGCCATCCGGACTTTGATTATGTAGAGGGCAGCCATGACGGCTACCGTCATTGGGATGATCCGGTCTACCCGTTAAGGCGGATCCTATTTATTAAGCCTTTTTACTGGTTTCTGGTGGACAGCTTCAGTTCCCGGCAGGAGCATACATTTTCTCAGCATTTTCATTTTGCACCCGGAACGGTTCAGATGGAAGATGGAACGCTAATATGCCGTACAAAAAATGAGCGGGAAGCCAATCTTTGTATCCTTCCTGTTCATGTTGATGGTCTTCAGTGCAGGGTTGATGATGGGGTAATCTCCCGCGAATATAATCTGCTGGAACCCAATCAGTATGCTGTGTACTCCCGAAAGGGGAAAGGAACGGTCTCGATCATGCAGGTGCTGTACCCGCAGTCTGCGGGTGAGTTGTTCTGTCCGCTGGTCGAACAGGTGCCGATTTACCGCCATACGGGTGATCCGGTGGCTGCTGCACAGGCGGAGGCGTGCCGCATTAGCTTCTCTGAAAGGAATGAGGAGCATATTATCGTGATCAGCCACGAGATTCCATCCAGTCACTTAGATTCCTATGTAGTGGAAGGCGTACAAATTTTTGGAGAAGTAGTGCTTATTGTTTCTGCAGACGGTCAAAAGAAGGTCACGGTAATCAGATAATGTATGAATACTGGATAACGGGCTGATAGAATAAAAGAAAAGAGCATGAGAGAGGCGCGGAGAAAACATGTTCAAATTCACTTACTATAGACGTATCCAGGTTTCATTTCTTTTGCTGATTTTTATCCCTCTGATTGCAGTATCGATCATTTCCTTCGTGCTCATCCGGGATACGATGGTAGAGAAGCTGCAGCTCAGCAACGATAACTTCCTGAACGTTATGATTGACGAATTAAACAAAACTATTGATGATGTGACGTTCGCTTCCCATTTTATTGTAAACGATACCAATTTCCGCGCTAATCTGAAGTCATTTGCGGATACTGAGCGGCTAAATAGCTATCAGGATTACGTACATTTTACGCAAATTCAAGATGTGTTTTCGCTCATCAACTCTAAGCCGTTGAATAATAATATCCGCATGTATTTGGTCAACCGGAAACACTTTGTGATCTCCTCTGGGACTGAGAATTTATCCGTGATCAATGCCAACCTGGACAAGCTGATGAGCCGTGTCAATATTCACGAACCGGAGACCTTGCAATGGCTTGGGATGGCTGACAGCGGTTCTGGTAAAAGCAGCAGCTATTATATTGCCAGAGTTATCTATGACAGCCGGGAGAAACGGCAGGTGTCCGTGCTGCTTATCTCAATTCCTGAATCCTATTTCAATAAATTGCTCGGACCCGTCGAATTTGGCAAGGTTGCGTTATTTGATTCTGGAGGAGGCTTGATCGCTGGGAACTCAGAATTGGCTCCAGAAAGCAAGGAAGCAAGAGGAAGCGTTCGTACGGCCAGAGCTATCGACAAATCTAATTGGCAGCTGATCTATGAAGCTTCGGAGAAAGAATGGTCGGGCCAGATCTCGCGGACGTTTTATAGTGGCATTGGCTTGGTACTCCTCTTATTTATTGTCTTTTCGGCTACCTCCATGCTGATTGCCAAAAGATTGCATAGTCCGATCATGAAGCTGCAGCGCGTTGTGCGCCAGTTCGGGATGGGGAATCTTGATGTCAGGCTGGAGGTCAAGGGCAAGGATGAAATCGCTGAGCTGGGGCAGACGTTGAATACTATGCTGGACCAGCTGCAAGGTCTGATTCACGACATCGAGCTGGAGCAGGAACAGAAGAGGGTGATGGAGCTGGAGGCGCTGTTTATGCAGATTCGCCCCCACTTTTTGATCAACACGTTGAATTCGATTAAATGTAGCCTTATTTTGGCCAAAGATAAGCTGCATAGCGGGATCATCGATTCATTAATGAGTCTGCTCCGGGCCTATTTGAAGGTCAATGAACCGGCCACCTTGCGGGAAGAATGCAAACTGCTTGGCCATTATATCGATATTATGAAGATCCGTAATGAAATCCCTCTTGAACTGGAGGTCGATCTGGAAAAGGATACAGAGAAGCTCATCGTCCCTAAGCTGATTTTGCAGCCCCTTGTAGAAAATGCAATCGTCCACGGATTGGTTGACCACCCGGCACCGCGTATTGTCGTTCGCTCGCGAACGGTCCCTGATGGGATCATGATTGAAGTTGAAGATAATGGCTGCGGTGCAGGGGCTGAAGTTCTGGCGGGACTGAACCGCAGGTTACTGTATAAGGACGATGAACAGGATGAAGCTTATCAAAGGGTCGGGTTAATGAACGTAGTTCAAAGGCTGAGGCTGACCTATGGGCAGGATACCCGCTTGTCGCTGCATAATCTGCCGCAGGGTGGGGTGTCCGTTTCTCTGTATTTGCCGCAAGGCAATCATCAGGTTAATCTGTCAGAGAGAGAGGGATATTGATGTATAAAGTGATGCTCATAGACGATGATGTTCCTATGCTCAAAGTGCTTCAGCAGATGATTGACTGGGAGGCACATAGCTTGCAGATTGTCGGCAGCACCTATTCCAGTGCCAAGGCGTTATTAATGTTTGAGGAAGTGCAGCCTGACATTGTGATCACGGATATTGGTTTGCCGCAAAAGAACGGGATTGAGCTAGCCGATTGTTTCACCCGCATGAAGCCGGAGGTCAGAATTATTTTCCTGACCTGTCATGAGGATTTCCATTATGCTCAGCAGGCGGTAAAGCTGAAAGTAGATGATTATTTAATCAAGGACCAGCTTACAGAAGAGCAACTGGAGAAAAGCCTTGCCAAGTCCGTACACTTGCTTAAGTCGAAGATTGGCTTGATCAGCCATGGGGAGACAGGCTACAACAGCCAGCTCTTCCGGCAGAACCTGCTGCAAAGGGTGATTGGCGGTGCTCCGCCTGAAACCACACTGGCTTATGCGGCGCAAATCGGCATATCCTGGACGTATCCGTGGTTTATGCTGGGCACGGTTAGTATTCATTTTTCCAGTTTCGACAAGCGATACAAGCAGAGTGAGTATCCACTTATTTTATATGCTATTTACAATATAGCCTTGGAACTGTCCGAAACATGTGAAGGGATTACGCCTTTCTTGGAGCAAAAGAATATTGTGATTCTATATAATTACCGTGTGAATCTCGCGCAGAATGCCAGTCTTCATTTTCACGATTATTTACAGCGGCTGTGTTCCGAATGCTCCCATCTCCTAAAGATTCAACCCGGCATTATTGCCGTCACAGAGAAAATGGAGCTACAGGCGATTGGCCAGATCCATCGGCAGATTGTTCAGGACAAATGCGAGTTCTATGCAAGTGCGGATTACACGGTTCTGGATACTCTGCAAATCGCTTCTCCACGTTTCCAGCCTGCACCCCAAGGATTTCTGGACAGCTATATCCCGCAGATGGAACGGGCCGTGATTAAAAAAGACCTTGAAGCCATCCGTGGCACTCTACAGGAAATCGCTAGGACTGCAAAAGCAATGTCTATTCATCCTGGCGATTTCGCCCGGGATTTATCCTTTATGCTCCGCGGCATCGAGTTAATGTTTACGAGCCTGATGTTCGATGAGGATCTGTTCGTCTATCTCGTGCAGACCCGCACACTTGAAGATACGATGGAACTGGTGGAAAGAAAGCTTGTACAGATTACAGGCAGCAAGCAGCAGGTGACAGGAGCTTCTCCGCAGGAGCCCAAGCTGCAGCTTATCCAGCAGTATATCGACCAGCATCTTGGCGATAATATCACCTCAATTGATATGGCACGTTATCTGTTTCTGGATCCAAGCTATTTTTCGCGTTATTTCAAGCGCATGACTGGCCTGACCTTTACGGACTATGTACATCAGCACAAGATGAAGGTCGCTACCAAAATGCTGAAAATCTCCAGCCAGAACCTGGAGTCGCTGGCCGTCGGCCTGGGATATTCGGACAGAACCTATTTTTCAAAAGTGTTCAAAAAATATGTAGGAACTACGCCAAGCGAATATAAATCCAAACATTCGGTACGCTGAGAAGCACAATTGTCAACGATATGAACAGACCCGCCGCCCCTCTAGGGCGGTTTTTTGTTGTCGGCGGACAAAGGTCAAAATCTTGCACATTCCGGGTCATAATCACTCCTTCTTGCGGAAGGCGGATGTATTACTATAATGACAAATCAAATTGTCGAGGTGATACAACGTGGAGGCTGCAAAACAACCTGTGCCAAAAATTCTGCAAGAGAAGCGGAAATTCTGGACTCCGCAACGGAAAGAGGCTTTAACCGGGTGGCTGTTTTTGGCACCGGAAATTGTCGGGATGCTTTTTCTTAATGTATTTGCGCTTGGATTCTCACTTTATTTGAGCTTCTCGAAATGGGATCTATTGTCGGGAGTCAAAGGAATCGAGTTCATCGGATTGGATAACTATATCAAAATGTTCCATGATCCGAGTATCATTCAAGCTTTGAAGAACAATGCTTTTTATATGATTATGACCGTGCCGATACCGATTGCGATTGCGCTGGTGCTCGCGGCATTGATTCAAAACAGTGTGTTCCTCAAAAATTATTTTAAAGTGGCTTTCTTTATTCCTTATATTTCTTCAATTATTGCGATAGCTGCCGTATGGAGTGCATTGTTCCATCCGTCTCTTGGACCGATCAATCAGTTGCTGATGGAGTTTGGAATTTCCAGCCCTCCGAAATGGCTAGTTGATCCAAAGACCTCACTGTTATCCATTGCCATTATCAGTTCTTGGGCAAGTCTTGGCTACACCATTATTATCTATATGGCTGGCTTGACGAATATTTCCGATGAAATCTACGAAGCCGCCGAAATAGATGGCGCCAGCGCGCTGAAAAAATTCTTTGCCATCACAGTTCCGATGCTGCGTCCGACTACATTTTTCCTGCTTATTACCATGCTGATTGGCTCGTTTAAGGTGTTCGACATCATCGCCTTTTTGACCGAAGGCGGTCCGAATAATTCTTCTACCGTGCTTGTGTTCAGGATCTATGAGGAAGGGTTCAAATACTACAACATGGGCTACGCTTCTGCAATTTCCTGGCTGCTATTCGCTGTTATCGGCTTGATTACCGCAGCCACTTGGAAAATGAGAAATGAAGAATAAAGGGGGGAGATTAACATGCAACTGATTAGAAAAAATATGTCCAGAGTGATCACTACCTGCATCATGGGGGCTTTGTCCATTGTGTTTCTTATTCCGCTGATCTGGATGATTTCCGCAGCCTTCAAGTATGAAAAAGATGTAATGCGCTTCCCGATCCAATGGATTCCCGAGAAGATCAATGTAGCGTATAATTTCAAGATGGTTTGGATGGGACGGGTACCTTTCTCCCATTTCTATTTAAACTCCTTTAAAGTTGCGATTATTACAACCTGCATCACACTGATCATTTCATCTATGTCGGCGTACGCCTTGACCAAAATCAAATTTAAAGGACGGAATATGGTCTTTCTGGCGCTGCTGTCGTTCATGATTATTCCTGACCAGGCCACGCTGATTCCGCGTTTTCTGCTGATTCGTTGGTTCGGCCTCTATGATACTCATGCTGCTATCGTATTAATGAGTATGTTCTCCATCTACTTCACGTTCTTGCTGCGGCAATTTATGATTGGTATCAGCGACGAATATATTGAAGCGGCACGAATTGATGGTGCAGGCCATTTGCGGATATTCTGGTCTATTATTGTTCCGCTCTGCAAGCCGGTGCTCGCTACCGTGGCGATCATCAAATTTATCTGGACCTGGAATGACTACCAGAATCCGCTGATCTTCTTGCTAAACAAGAATCTGTACACTATCCCACTCGGTATGACACTGTTCCGGGACGATTATTCGAACAACTATGCGATTATGATGACGGCAGCCGTTTCGGCGATCATCCCATTGGTCATCGTGTTCATTGCCCTGCAAAAGCAAGTCATTAACGGAATCTCCTTGGGAGGCGTAAAGGGCTGACTTGCGGGTATGCAAAAGAGGGTAAAAGTCAAAAATGTGATCCTACTACAGCAAAATTGTGCACTTGGCTTGTACAGCGGGTGCCTATAATAAGAAATGAACAAGGCACTATACTTAAATTTCAGTGCGGGGGGAAGTAAAATGAAAACAAAGGGCAAAAAAAGATTATCCGTTGTACTAGGCTCCATGCTGGCGGTTTCCTTAACGTTAAGCGCCTGTGGAAATTCCGGAAATTCAGAGAAGAATGGCGGTGCTGAAGCCAGTACGAATGCCGGGAACACCAAGGTGGACAAGCAAGTCGCCATCAAATATTACAACTGGGACAATGAAGCCCAATCAGCAGGCACGGATGCCATGCTGCAGGAATTTATGGATCAGAACCCAAATATCAAGGTAGAGCATGTGACACTCGTTCCCGGTGATTCTGTGGAGATGCTGAAGAAACTCGACTTCCTGATTTCATCCGGCGAAGCGATTGACGTTGTTCAGGTACCAAGCCTTGGAGGCGTACTTGAACGGGCGACCCGGGGAGCACTTGCCCCGCTGAATGAATTCTATGAGAAGGATAACCTCGTTCCTGAGGATGAATATTATGTGAATGCTAAGGTAGACAACAACTATTATGGGATGCAATATACCAAGAGCAGCAACTATGTAATGCTGAATAAAGATGCACTGGATGAAGCTGGGCTGCCTGTACCTACTTTTGGCTGGACATGGGATGACTACCGCGACTATGCCAAAAAACTGACCAAAGGTGAAGGCGTAGACAAACGTTACGGCACATACTTCCACACCTGGGAGTTGTATATGAACGCTCCGGCCCAAACGATGATGAAAGATCCATTCGTGTATGATGACGGGACGACCATTTTCGCGGATCCAACCTATAAATACTTCTTCCAGCTGCGCAAAGATATGGAGTCTGCTGATAAATCTGCGAAAACTTATGCAGACGCTTTAGCGGCTAAGCTCAATTACCGCACGGAATTCTTTAATGAAGAAGCCGCTATGATTCTGGCTGGTAACTGGACGATTGCTGATCCGGGCAATACTGAGCAGTATCCGCATGATTTCAAGACAGCTTTTGCTCCGGTACCGGTGCCTCCGGCAGGATCGGAACCAAAAGAATACGAGGGCAAATACTTCACCAGCGGCAATATGCTGGCGATGGGCGCTACTTCGAAGAACAAAGAGGCGTCTTTCCAACTGATGAGATTTATGTCAACGGCTGTTAGTGATAACAGACTGGAATTCTCCGGTTATAAAAAAGCGGATAATGAAGCCTTGCTGACCAAACTGGTAGCTGGCAAAGAGGATATGTATGATATGGATTCACTCAAATATACACTCTTTGACAGTGCAATTCAGTTCCTTGATGGCGCGCAGGTGATGACGACTGCAACGTCCGAATTGACCAAAATAATCGATGACGGCTTCAGCAGATTTATGCTTGGAAATGAATCGATTGATAAGGTGCAGCAATGGATGGTTGATGAAGCAACAAAAATTATCAACGAAAAAGGTGTTATCAAATAAATAGGGAATAAGCAAGTATCACAAGTTGTGGACGGGGCTTTGGAAGGTCATCAACTGGCTTTCCAAAGCCTTATTTATATATTGGGCCTACACAAACATATGGGAGAGTGTAGAAATGATGGAAAGCAGATTTTCACAGAACAAGCCGGAAGAGCAACTGGCGCTGCCTTCTAGGGAACAGCTGGAGTGGCAGGACCTGGAGCTGGGGATGTTTTGCCATTTTGGCATCAATACGTTTTGCGATCAGGAGTGGGGAGAAGGCAATGATTCACCTGCGGTCTTCAATCCGCTTCATTTGGATGCCCACCAATGGGTTAGTACAGCCAAAGAAGCTGGATTCCGTTATTTTATACTGACAGCTAAACATCATGATGGCTTCTGCTTGTGGCCGACTGCGACAAGTACTTATTCTGTGGCTTCTAGCCCATGGAAAGAAGGGCGCGGCGATGTCGTCAAGGAATGCGCGGAGGCTTGCCGTGAACTTGGAGTTGGCTTCGGCATTTATTTGTCTCCGTGGGACAGACATGAGCCCTGTTATGCAGATCCGCAAGCGTACGATGATTTCTATGCCCTGCAATTACAAGAGTTGCTTACGGGCTATGGTCCGCTTACGGAAATTTGGTTCGACGGCGCAGGGTCGGAGGGCCGCAATTACGATTGGCAGCGGATTATGGATCTGATCAAGCGCCACCAGCCAGGCGCCATGGTGTTTAATATGGGGGCACCAACGATCCGCTGGGTTGGCAATGAGGATGGCGTTGCTCCTTATCCATGCTGGAACACTGCAAATTCTGCGCGGGGTAGCATGTTCAGTGAAGCTTCATTGAACTGGCTTCCCGGAACGCCGAGCTGGGTGCCTGCGGAATGCGATGTGCCCATCCGTAAAGACCGCTGGTTCTGGCATCCTGAGGAGGAGCATCTGCTGCTGTCTCTGGAGCAGCTAATGGATATTTATTATCGTTCGGTTGGACATGGGGCAACTTTGCTGCTCAATGTAGCCCCTGACAACCGCGGGCTGTTTCCGGAGGCTGATGTGCAGCAGCTGCTGGAATTCGGCAAGGAGATAAGACGCAGATTTGACAAGGCTCTGGCGGTAACAGCAGGTACTGGAGATATTGTTGAACTGGAATTGCCAGCAGCTACTGTGATTGATCATGCCGAGATTATGGAGGATATCGCTTACGGCGAAAGAGTAGAAGGATATATGCTGGAAGCGTACAGCAACGGAGCGTGGCTGGAGTTGAAGCGTGGCAGTTCGATTGGCCATAAGAAAATCGACGCCTTCCCTCCGGTTGTCGCAGAGAAAATCCGCTTACGGGTGTCAGAAGCTGCCGCAAGCCCCAAGATTAGACGGCTTGCCGTCTACCACTGCGGGGAATCGTTAGAATAAATATTAATAAAGGAGGTTGTCGATAATGAGCCTGCTCACCTGGAACGACGGACACTATTTGCTGGACGGACAGCCTTATCGTATCGTATCAGGAGCCATTCATTATTTTCGGGTTATGCCTGAATATTGGAAAGACCGGCTGCTGAAATTGAAAGCCTGTGGATTCAATACCGTGGAGACCTACATCGCCTGGAATATACATGAACCTAAAGAAGGGCAGTTCGTATTTGATGGCATGGCCGATGTGGTATCTTTTATCGAACTGGCTGGTGAACTTGGGCTTCATGTTATTGTCAGACCGAGTCCATTCATCTGTGCAGAGTGGGAGTTCGGAGGCCTGCCGGGCTGGTTGCTAGCTTACGGGGAACTCCAGCTTCGCTGCTGTGACCCTCTTTATTTAAGCAAGGTAGACCGTTATTACGATGAGCTAATGCCTCGGCTGGTTCCGCTGCTCTCCACACATGGCGGACCAATTCTGGCCGTTCAGGTAGAAAATGAATATGGCAGCTATGGTAATGACAGTGGCTACCTGGGCTATATGCGTGATGGACTGGTCAGCAGAGGGATCGATGTGCTGCTATTTACTTCCGACGGGCCAACCGATGAGATGTTGCTCGGCGGAACACTGGAGGATGTGCATGCGACAGTCAATTTCGGCTCCAGTACAGAGGAATCCTTCCGCAAATATCGGGAATACCGCTCTGAAGAGCCGCTTATGGTGATGGAATACTGGAACGGCTGGTTTGATCACTGGATGGAGGATCATCATGTACGCGATGCCGGGGATGTAGCAGGTGTTCTGGATGAGATTCTGACACAGGGCTCCTCATTTAATATGTACATGTTCCATGGTGGAACCAATTTTGGTTTCTATAATGGTGCGAATCATATCGTCACCTACGAGCCAACGACTACAAGCTATGACTATGATGCCCCGCTCACGGAATGGGGAGATACGACGGAGAAATTTGAAGCTGTCCGGTCGGTACTCAGCAACCATGGATTTGCCCCGACTTGTCCACTCCCTGAGCCGATTCCGAAGATTTCTTACGGGAAAGTCGCTTTGACGGAAAGAGCGGAACTATTCACAGCTTCCAATCTGGAGAAGTTATCAGAGACGGTGAACAGCGTGTGTGTACAGCCGATGGAGAAGCTCGGACAATCCTATGGTTTTATATTGTACAGCACTTATGTGAAAGGGCCGCGCTCTAGACAGAAACTCTACATCGAGGGCGTGCGCGATCGGGCGCAGGTCTTCCTGGATGGACAGGTGCTTGGGGTGATTGAGCGCTGGAATCCGCTGCCACTGGAACTTTCCATCCCCGCTGGGGGAGCGCAGCTGGATATCCTCGTCGAGAACATGGGACGAATCAATTACGGGCCGCTCATTCGCGATCCGAAAGGGATTCTGGACGGGGTTCGGATTGATAACCAGCTGCAATATAACTGGACGATTCGTACTTTGCCGTTGGAACAGGAACAGCTGGATTCACTAGCGTACAAGAAGCACCCGGTGGAGAAGCAGCAAACTGCGACCCTTTCGGGTCTGCCCGGATTCTACCGGGGGAGCTTCGAGGCGGAGGAGATTGGCGATACCTTTCTACGATTCGATGGATGGAATAAAGGGGTCGCCTGGATCAATGGTTTTAATCTGGGCCGCTACTGGAACGCAGGGCCGCAACGCGCCCTATATATCCCGGGCCCATTGCTGCGCAAGGGGCGCAATGAACTTGTTCTTTTGGAGCTGCATGGCCGTGCGGAGACTTGCGAGATTGAGCTTGTGGACCTTCCTGATCTGGGAAGAACTTCGGCCGTCGATGACGCCGTGTTGAATTTTGTGCAGGATGATAACTTGTAGATGCCTTTAGCTTTAACCAATTCTAAGATTGGGGTGAACAAATGCGTAAACCAAGTCTATTTTTAGTATTAGTTCTCATTGTTGATCTTTTTTCTTCCTGTGGGGGAGTTCTTTATCCCTCGCATAGCAGGGCATCTGCGGCTGCATCAAATCTTATGCTTAACGGAAGCTTTGAGAATACAACGACAGCCCTTGACTCAACCTGGACAGGGGTTACAGACGCTGCTCCGGTGGGCTGGAGCTTATGGGTCCCTACAGGTAGCGGGAAAGGCACGAATAAAACAGCGAATATCAAGATAGACGCTGGCACTGCGCATGAAGGAACCCGGTCCATGCTGTTCGATGCCTTTGCCACAAGCAGGATTTCCATCAATCAGGGGGTAACTTCGGTTATCCCCGGTAAATCCTACAGACTTAAAGTCTGGCTAAAGACGGACAACGTCACTGGACAGGGAGCCTACTTTAGAACACAGTATTACAATACTGCCAAAGTGGGAGATGGACCTTCCTCTCCCAAAATAACAGGCACACAGGACTGGAGTATGCAGCAAGTACTTCTAACTATGCCGGCTAACGCGACGAAGCTAGTCATCGAGCCTTTTTTGGAGACTGGAAAAGGAAAGCTATGGATAGATGATATCGCATTGGAGGAATATGCGGGTCTTACAGGAATTGCGCTAGACCGTACGGCCTTTTCTATGGTCAAAGGGGACACGGTTGCACTTCTGCCCACTTTATCCCCTATAACGGCGGTGGATAAAACGGTAGTGTGGACTTCGAGCAATCCAGAAGCTGCGACTGTGGACGCACTTGGTAATGTAATGGGTACGGGGATCGGCTCTTCGACCATCAAGATCGCCACACCGGATGGTAGCCTTGCAGCCGAATGTCTGGTTACTGTCGAAGCTCCCGACATGATACAGGCCTACAATAAACTGAGGCTGAAATGGTACGACCGATTAAGTGGTGGTCAATACGATGGGAGTGATCCTGATATAGCTGCTAGTATTAGCGCTCAGGCTGCATCGGCTGCTGCACTTTGGGAGAGTATGGATAAATCCTCCGGCCGCACCTCCTTGTGG
Organism: Paenibacillus sp. FSL H7-0735; assembly: GCF_038008505.1. Taxonomy (NCBI): domain Bacteria; kingdom Bacillati; phylum Bacillota; class Bacilli; order Caryophanales; family Paenibacillaceae; genus Paenibacillus; species Paenibacillus sp. FSL H7-0735. The sequence continues at coordinate 2,003,850 of NZ_JBBOZH010000001.1, forward strand.
AGTGATACCGCGAGCACTACAGATTCGCAGTTTATTACAAGCGCTTACAATCGCTTGAAGACTATGGCATTGGCCTATTCTGTGGAGGGATCGGAGCTTTACGGCAACAGCGCTTTGGCGAATGATATTGTAAGCGCAATCAATTGGATGTATACAAACCGCTATAATCCGAGCAAAAGCGCTTATGGAAACTGGTGGGACTGGGAGATTGGCACGCCGCAGATTGTGAATGATCTTATGGTGCTCATGTACGACCATCTAACACCGCAGCAAATCAATCAGTATCTTGCGGCTATTGATGCCTTCTGTCCAGACCCCAAAGTAGGGTCGGTGCTTGGCGTTAAGGGCACGAAGATGACGGGAGCAAATCTACTAGATAAAGCGCTTGTGGTCACGGTAAGAGGCGTGATTGGCAACAACAGTGCAAAGATCATTCAGGGCCGTGATTCTATTGGCTCCGAGTATGTGTACACGACCCATGGTGACGGTGTGTATAAGGATGGTTCCCTCGTTCAGCATAATAATATTGCCTATACGGGAGGATATGGTTCGGTCTGGCTCAAAGGGACGGCGGATATGTCTTATCTGCTGACCGATTCTCCATGGCCAATAACGGACCCGAATGTTCTGAACATTTACGAATGGGTGGCTCAGACTTACGAGCCGGTGATCTACAACGGTCAATTTATGGATTCGGTAAATGGCAGAGGTATATCTAGAAAAGGAAGCGGCAGCGCAAGAGGGTTAATTGTCACCTTGCTGCGGATGGCTGAAACTGCTCCGGAGAATATTGCAGTATCCATTAAGCAAGCGGCGAAAGAATGGATCTCAGCGAATATGACATCCGGCAATTATTATGAAGGGTTGTCGCTTGCCGATATAACGATTGTGAAAAAGCTGATGAATGACGGGAAGATCAATCCAAGAGGAGCTCTCATTAAGAATCAGGTATTCGCCGGCATGGACCGGGTGGTTCATCTACGCGAAGGTTACGGCTTCGGTTTGAGTCTGTTCTCGAATCGTATCTCGGCGTTTGAGAAAGGGAATAACGAGAACCTGAAAGGATGGTATACGGGGATTGGGATGACCTATTTATACAATCAGGATCTGACCCAATACCGCAATGACTTCTGGCCTACCGTCAATTCCTATCGCTTGTCTGGCACGACAACGGATGGATCGGGGCAGGGGATGGTGCCTGTGGAATGGAAAAGTTACATGAATCCGAAAAACTGGGTGGGTGGATCGTCGCTGGAAGGCCTATACGGTGCAGCAGGTATGGATTTCTCACTCTCCCAAGTGACCGGTAGCGATTTGCAAGGCAAGAAATCCTGGTTTATGTTCGATGATGAGATTGTGGCGCTTGGTTCGGGAATTTCCAAATCAACTGCCGGCCCGCAGTCTGTTGAGACGATTATCGATAACCGGATGCTAAACGAAGTGGGAAACAACAAACTTCTAATCAACGGAGCTGTAGAACCGTCACAGTCCGGATGGTCAGCGACGTTAAAGAACGTTCAATGGGCCCATCTGGAGGGTAATGTGCCAGGTTCCGACGTGGGCTACTATTTCCCTGAAGCTCCAAGTATACTGGCGCAACGTGAAGCCAGAACCGGCAGTTGGAAAGAGATTAATGCCACTCAATCCGATGTTCCCATTACGCGCAACTACTTAAGCCTGGCAGTTGAGCATGGAGATACGCCTACGAATGGCTCATACTCCTATGTTCTGTTGCCTAATCGTGACATTGCCGGTACTGAAGACTATAGTGGCAACCCGGATATCGAAGTGTTGAGCAACAGCAAGGATGTGCATGCAGTCAGAGAGAAAAAGCTGGGCATAACCGCCGCTAATTTCTGGAATGCCGGAACGGTGGATTTCATCAAGGCACGCAATCCAGCTTCCGTGATGATTCAGCAGACCGATCAGGAGCTTATCGTTTCGGTGTCTGATCCTACACAATCGCAAAACCTATTGGCCCTAGAACTGGATGTGCCGGGGTTGACATTGCTCAGCAAAGACAGCAAGACGGAAGTAGTGCAAGCTTCGGGAAATACAGTTATAACGGTGGATGTGAAGAATTCTATAGGGGCAACGCATGTATTGAAATTTAATATTACTGAAGGAGAGACTCCAAAAGACGAATATGACGAGCTTCGTGGAAGATGGGTGGAGTATTTGACCGGAGGGCAATCCTTCGACCCGAATAACCCGGACATTGCCAAGTCTATAAAAACTTTATCCGATAAGATCAGTAATCAGGAGCGAACTGGATTCTGGGATACGATGAACAAGCAAATGAACCGTACTTATTTATGGAGCGATAAGCCGGGCAGCACAGCGGATGCTTTTGATACGGCAGCCTCTTATAACCGGTTGAAGGATATGGCTATTGCCTTTTCGACATCCGGCTCACCATTGTACGAGAATATGCAGTTGAAATCAGATATTCTGGACGGTTTAGATTTCCTATACGCGAATTGGTATAACGAAACCAAACTGGAGAAAGGCAATTGGTTCGAATGGGAGATCGGCATTCCGCTTGCATTGGGAGATACGATGGCCTTAATGTTCGAGTATTTGTCAGGCGATCAGATTACCAAATATACCAAAGCCATTGATAAATTCTGCCCGGACCCAACCAAACGGACCAATCAACCCTCGTTGATGGAAACCGGCGCGAATCGGCTGGATAAAGCACTGGCAGTGGTCTTGAGGGGCATTTATAATCGTGACAGCGCGAAGATCAAACAAGGGCGGGATGCAGTTAGCCAAGTATTACCCTATGTGACCCGCGGAGACGGATTTTATGAGGACGGCTCCTTTATCCAGCATAATAATATTGCTTATACCGGCAGTTATGGGGCTGTATTGCTTGGCGATATGATGAAAATGATGACTTTGCTGACAGGGTCCTCTTGGCCGCTGACTGATACCAATATGAAGAATGTATACAACTGGGTAACGGATTCTTATGAACCTCTTGTCTACAGAAAATTAATGATGGATATGGTGTTCGGTAGATCGATAGCCCGGGGAAACCGGCAGCTCGTGCCTTGGTCGCATATTTTGCGGCTGGCTTCTTCCGCGCCACCGGAGCAAGCGGCCCGATTTAAATCGATGGTGAAGTATTGGTTCGAAGCCGATACGGTAGTAGAAAGTTATTACGACGGTCTAAGAGTAGCCGATATTGTTCTGCTCCAGACGCTTATGGACGATCCAGAGGTGCAGCCATCAGGAGACCTTACTGTGCATAAGCAGTTTTCGGCTATGGACCGGATTGTCCACCATCGGCCTGGATATGCCTTTGGGATCAGCATGTCTTCGGCCCGAATTGCCAACTATGAAGCGGGCACAGAGAATCTGAAGGGCTGGTATACAGGCGAAGGCATGACCTATCTGTATAATCAGGATCTGGATCAATATGCAGATGCATTCTGGCCGACCGTGAACGCTTACCGTCTACCTGGGGTTACATCGGATGGGGCAAGTCGCGGTGCAGCCAAGACTACATCTAAAACATGGGTGGGAGGATCATCCATAGACGGCCTTTATGGAGCGGCCGGCATGGATCTGGATCCGGATAACAGCACATTGTCCGGTAAAAAGTCCTGGTTCATGTTCGATGATGAAATCGTAGCGCTTGGGGCAGGCATTACAAGCACAGATAACCGCAAGGTGGAGACCATCGTAGATAACCGTAAGCTCAAGGCGAGCGGAGACAATGTACTTACGGTCAACGGAGAGGCCAAGCCATCCGCGCTGGGTTGGTCTGAGTCAATGAATCAGGTGCATTGGGCACATCTGGAAGGCAATGTTCCCGGCTCGGGAATCGGTTATTATTTCCCTGATGCCCCAACGATTGACGGTCTGCGTGAGTCTCGGACTGGCGCATGGAAGGATATTAATCAAGGGGGATCAACGGAGCCGATTACGAGAAATTATGCCAGCCTGTCGATTGCTCAGGGAACGAATCCGGTGAATCAATCGTATTCGTATGTGCTTCTGCCGAATCAGGATGAAACGGCGACAGCGCGCTATAGCAGTAGTCCTGACATCGAAATTATAGCCAACACGGATAGTGTGCAAGCCGTCAAGGAACAGAAGCTGGGACTTATGGCTATGAACTTCTGGGTACCGGGAATGATCGAATCCGTGCGCGCCAATCATCCAGCCTCCATTATTATCAAGGAGTCTGGAGATGAACTGACGATAGCCATTTCGGATCCGACACAGTCTCAATCTGTGGTGAATGTGGATGTCGGCAGAACCGCGCTGGAAGAACTGATGAAAGATCCAACCGTAACGGTACTGCAGACCTCGCCGAGGATTGAACTCGCAATTCATACAAGCGGGTCCAAAGGAAAAAGCCATGTTGTCAAGTTCAGAATTGATCCGAATGCCGAACCTTCTGAGCCTTCCGATTCGGAACCAGACGAAGCGGCAATAACGAAGCTGTATGTTTCTGAAGATGCGTATGTCAATGGAGGATCGAAAGCTGCAGTCAATTATAGTTCGGTCAATTACTTGCAAATCAGAAATGGCAGCGGGGACACAGACAGAAGGGTTTATCTAAAATTCGATCTGAGTCCGTTTGTCGGTGAAGTCGGTTCTGTGAAGCTGAATGTGTTCGGAAAGACAAATGACGGGGCAGGCACTTTGTCCGATATCGGTGTATTTGGAGTCCAAGATGATGATTGGACGGAGGCAACGCTAAATTACAATAATGCTCCAAAAATCGGTACTCAAGCTGCGCTGCAGACTTTTTCCGGACCGGAGCAGTGGCGGCAGTTCGATATCACCTCATGGGTTGGCACGGAGTTCCCTTCCGATCCGGTGATAAGTCTGGCTCTTAGGCAGGTAGGCTATAATCTCGCCACAGACATAAGAAGCCGTAAGAATGAGAATGGCAAATATGCCGCGTATCTGGAAATTTTGCCGAAAGATACAACACCTCCAGTCACGAAGGCTACCATACTTGGAGAAACAGGAGAAGGGGGCGCATATAAGGGCAAAGTCAATATCACTTTTGATGTCACCGACCAATCCAATGGGGGAGCTGTCGGCTGGGGAGTCAAGCGGACAGAATACCGGCTCAATGGTGGTGCATGGAATACGGTTACTCAGAGCGTATATATCGAGAACCCCGGAACCTTCGGGATCGATTATCGTTCGGTGGATAAGGCTGGCAATGTAGAGCCGTTCCGACAGCTTCAGGTGACGGTCATGGAGCCTACAGAAAGAGTCTCAACGGCAATTAGCGGCCCGGAAAGCCTGGGTGTCGGGGAGACCGGAACGGCGGTTACTTCGGTAGTGTACAGCGATGGTAGCCGTTATATAGTAACCGAAGGTATAGTCTATGAGAGCAGCGATCCTAACGTCGCAAGTATAGGCAAAGATGGCCATATTGAAGCTAAAGGCCCGGGCGTTTCGGTTATTTCATCCGTATATGACAACATGACCGCTTCCTATTTATTAAAGGTGTATGAACAACTGCCGGAGCTCGTCTCTATTTCGTTAAGCGGTCCGACATCCTTGGAAATAGGGCAGAGCGGTAAGGTGGTCACAACGGCGGTATATAGTGATGATAGCCACCTTACGGTAACAGAGGGTGTGATCTACGAGAGCAGTAACAGGAAGGTAGCCACAGTAACGGCAACGGGGCAGCTGCAAGCACTTGATCCGGGCATGACAGTGATTACTGCAAGTTACGGAGGACGGCAGAGCAAGCTGACGCTTCAGATTCTACAAGCGGAAGACAATACTTCAACTGTTCTGAGTCCGCAACCACAAGTGCCTTCCGTACCGGAGGTAACGGCGGGGCGGCTGCAACTAAACGCAGCTTCGTTGAACGATCTTTCGGCAGCCATTGTCTACGAGGGTAAATTGAGAATGCTAGTATTGCCGGGGATGGCAGCAGACATGCTCAAACAGAAGCCGCTTCGGGTAGAGGCTTCTAACTTTAATGTGACCCTTCCGGCAGCGGTGCTTCAACAATTACGGGGTTTGATTCCTGCGGAGCAATTGGCCGGTAGCCAGATCTTTCTGGAGGCTTCTGAGGTGAATGGGGAAGCGGCGCAGAGAATACTAGCTAGCGCAGAGAAGAAATCTGGTGCAGTGCTAAACCAGGCAGGAGAGTTCCTTCTCTTTAACCTGTATATTGTTGCTGGTGACGGTACAAGAAGCATACTTCACCAATTTGTTGAGCCCGTTACATTAGAGCTTAACGCCTACCCTGAGGCCAAAAGGAATTTGCTCGGCGGCTATTATTTTCCGGATTCCGGAAATATAGAGTATGCGGGCGGTTCCTGGCTGAAGGGCAAGGTGGCTTTGCGCACCGAATACTTAGGCACATATGCTGTGCTGGAATACAACAAATCGTATGACGATGTTCCTTCTGGACATTGGGCGGCGGCGGTTGTACAAGAGCTAACGGCCAAACATCTGATTCAAGGAGTCGGACTTCGGAATTTCGAGCCGAACCGGTCAGTGACCCGTGCAGAATTTACAGCTATGCTGATCCGCTTGCTGGGACTTGAAGGGAAATCATCTACAGCATTTGCGGATGTATCTGCGGATGAGTGGTATGCGGAGGAAGTGGCGCAGGCTGTAGAGGCGGGGATAGTCCATGGGGTGAGTGAGACTCTCTTCGCTCCAGAAGCCCCTATTTCCCGCCAAGAGATGGCGGTCATGGTGATGCGAGCCTACCAATATGTCAGCGGGAAAAAGGTGGAACCAAAGCCTGTAATCCAATTCGGTGACTTGCGTGCGGCTGCCTCATGGGCCCGTGAATCGATCATTGCTGCCCAAGCCCTTGGACTTATCCAGGGTCGAAGTGACCAGCAATTCGCTCCGGGAGGCTCAGCAACTCGAGCTGAGAGTGCAATGGTTCTATACAATCTTTTAGCAATTAAGACTGAAAAGTAAGAATTTGAAGCCAGGGCTTTGGGAAGGTTCAGTAGAACCATTCCAGAGCCCTTTTGGCGTTTAGAGAAATCGGCAGGTTTGGATGGGCAGAGCTTTCGTTGAGGTTTCATTTCTACTCGGTTTGTGAATAATGGAGGATTGAATAGGAAGGGAGCATTAGAGATGCAGGTGTATATGGACATTGTGCTTCGGGCCTTTGTTGCTATGATCATGCTTTTGCTGATCGCCAAAATATTGGGAAAACAAACGTTATCTAACTTGACCTTCCACGATTTCGTGACGGGTATTATATTGGGCTCAATAGCCGCGAACTTGGCGTTTAATAAACAGTTGCATTCTTCCTACATGATCCTGGCGCTTATAGTCGTTACCGTTACATCTTTTTTACTATCTGTCATCGCTTTAAAAAGTCGTAAAATGAGAAGCTGGATTTCAGGTTCACCCACTGTACTTATTGAGGATGGGAAAATTCTTGAGCAAAATATGAAAAAGGTAAGGTATTCGTTGGACTCTTTGGATCAGGCATTGAGAGAAAAGGAAATCTTTAATCTAGAGGTAGTAGAATACGCTGTGCTGGAAGATAACGGAATGGTGTCTGTATTAAAGAAACAAGAGTACCAATATGTTACCCGAAAAGATCTAAAGCTGTTGTCCGTTCCTCAGAGCTTTCCCGTTGAATTGATTATGGATGGAATAGTGCTTGCAGATAATCTTAAGGATAATAGCCTGACCCACGAGTGGCTGGAGAACGAGTTAAGACGTAAGGGAAAACAAATTTCTGATGTGTTTTACGGGGTAAGAGGAACGCAGCAGCAGCTCATTTTTGACTATTATGAAGACGGGATAAAGAAACCTATTGATAAAGAATAGCTTTTGTTCATATTGGAGATTGACGGATACCTAAGCAGCATCTTATAATGTTTGTATAATTATTAATTAGTTAATAAAAATATAAACGTTGAGAGGCGGTATTTAACCATGGCAGAACGTGCGATCCTTAATACTGACATTCGCAAAGGAACGATTAACAGAAATATTTACGGACATTTTTCTGAGCATCTTGGCCGTTGTATTTATGAAGGGATTTGGGTTGGAGAAGATTCAACTATTCCTAACACCAACGGTATTCGTAATGATGTCGTGAAAGCGCTTAAGGAAATTAAAATTCCTGTACTTCGCTGGCCAGGCGGATGTTTCGCGGATGAATATCACTGGAAAGATGGTATCGGAGCCCGTGAAGGTCGTAAACGTATGATCAACACTCACTGGGGCGGAACCGTTGAGAACAACCATTTTGGTACGCATGAATTCATGGAATTATGTGAGATGCTGGAATGTGAGCCTTACATTAACGGTAATGTGGGCAGTGGTACCGTTCAAGAGATGTCCGAATGGGTGGAGTATTTAACCTTTGGAGGCGTATCTCCAATGTCCGAGCTTCGCCAGCAGAATGGCCATCAAGAGCCTTGGGCTGTGACTTATTTTGGCGTGGGGAATGAGAACTGGGGCTGCGGCGGGAATATGCGTCCAGAATATTATGCAGATCTTTATCGCCAATATCAGACGTATGTACGTAATTACGGGGACAATCGTATTCACCGGATTGCTTGTGGTCCTAACGTGGATGATTATCACTGGATGGAGGTTCTGATGCGTGAGGCAACACGCTTTATGGACTCGATTACCCTGCATTATTATACAATCCCTGGTCCAGCATGGGAGAATAAAGGTGCAGCTACAGGCTTTGAAACGAGTGAATGGTTTAGTACATTAGAGAAAGCCCTTCGCATGGATGAGCTGATCACCAGACATGGCGTTATTATGGATAAATATGATCCGGATAAAAGAGTAGGCCTTATCGTAGATGAGTGGGGAACTTGGTATGATGTAGAGCCGGGAACGAATCCAGGATTCCTGTATCAACAAAATTCAATTCGGGATGCTCTTGTGGCAGGCGTGACCTTGAATATTTTCCATAAACATAGTGACCGGGTACGTATGGCAAATATTGCGCAGACGATTAACGTACTTCAGGCAGTTATATTGACCGAAGGGGAAAAGATGGTGCTGACTCCTACGTATCATGTGTTCAATATGTTTAAAGTCCATCAGGATGCGGAGCTGCTGGATTTGGCACTGGAAAGTGGCACTTACAGCTTTGAAGGCCGTGAGATTCCTGAAGTATCTGCTTCGGCTTCCGTAACTGCTTCTGGAATCATTCATGTCAGCCTTTGCAACTTGAACCATGCAGCTTCTGCTACTGTACCACTCGAGCTTCGTGGTCTTTCCGGGAAGAAGGTTGAAGTGACAGGCACAACACTTACCGGTGACAAAATTGATGCTCACAATACCTTCAGCCAACCGGAGGCAGTAGTGCCGCAAGCCTTCACTGCCTTTACTCTGGAGGGCGATCTTCTTAATGTTGAACTGCCTCCAATGTCAGTAACTGTGCTGGAGATTACGCCGAAGGCTTAAGGTGGTGTTACCATGTCAACAACATCAACATGCAAGGGATGCAGAGAGGATTATAAAGTTACGCCAACGCAGATTAATCGTATCTTGTCTTCTTCCATGTTTAAGCCAGAGTTTTGTGTTCCAGATGAAGTTTACGCTGAACGGGTTGCCCTTTGTGGGACTTGCCCTAAGCTGCACGAAGGGGTAACTTGCGTCGCTTGCGGTTGCATCATCCCCGTAGTAGCCAAGCTTAAGGAACGTAGTTGTCCATTACCCGGGGGTGGCTTGTGGGGCCCCTTTATCGAAAAGAATTAAGCTAAAATAAGAGCCGCATTCGACTCTCCAATGGGAGGTGAATGCGGCTTTATTCTTGGTTATCCGTATAGAACAATTCAACGATTAGATCTTCATTGTAATTTCCAAAACCTTTGCCAAAAAGAGTAATCCCGCCAATATGCTCGGCATCTTCATCTACGGAAAGCTTAAAAGACCACTGTTTGTCACGGATATTCACTTGATCAAGGGTAACTTCTGAGAGCTTCAAACCATCCATAAATGTACCTTTTGCTGTAATGCGCAGCTGCTTGAGCAAGCCGTATTGGTTCGTGAGTGCTGGCCACCAGGCCGGTGTATATTTACCACGGCTATCCCCGTAGTCACCAGGACTTGTCCAGAATCCAAGCTTCACTCCGTTCAGAGTGAATGTGATATCCGAAGGCCAATTATTATTAATGGAAGGTGCTTCGGAAGCAATTTCCATGGTTATAATCAATTCCTCAGGATGCTGGCTGGAGAGTAGGAAATTAGGGATTTTATATTCAATAAATCCTTTGCCGAACCAAAGAATCCCCGCATTCATACGCTCAAGATCCCAGAAATATCGGGGATCATCAAAACTGCCGATCACTTTCTCAGTAGTTGCAAGACCACAGGTTGGCTCGATCAGGAAGTCGGAATAATGTCCAACCGGAATTTCCTTACGATAACTTTTGCGCTCATTGATTTGTCTGCCTGGAAAGGTGATTTCTGCTCCTTCAGCAGCTAGAGTACAGATCTTTTGCAGACCACTTCGACCAGGTGCCATATGCGTCTGGATCAGGCCGGCAGCTTCCAGCTTACGCACATGCATAGTCATAATTGCGCTGCTCAAATTTACTGCTGCGGCCAATTCCTTAACATTCATAGGATTTTCGGCAAGCAAACGCAACATGTGTAGGCGTACTGAGCTGGCTAAAGCTTCATAGACGGGAAGGGATTCTTCCGACAGGTCAAGTTTCATAAATGGCCTCCAATTAAAATTTATGGGCTAATCGCCGATGATTAAGAAATTTATTAATAACAATATAAAAATCGACGTTTATCTCGGACGTATAGTTAATGATTATATTAGTTAAATACTTTTTTTACAATATGGGACTTTAAAAAAAGAACGGAGCCTGTGGCTCCGCTCTCTCTTTTCAAATCAAGTCTTGCTTAATCTACGTTCGAGCTATACTCTGCCTGTACTTCATCTGATTTGAGCGCTCTGCTGTAAATCTTCAGTTCATCAATCATACCCTTAAATGGTGCATCCCAATAGTTGACGCCTAGAGCGAAAACGCCATTCTTATTCTTAAAGACATTCGGGAAGCCCTCACCAGAGAACTGCTCTACTCCGTTGAGGTAAACTTTTACGGTTCCATTGCTGACCGTAAACGCAACATGTGTCCATGTATTTACTGGAATCTTCATGGCAGAAATAGCATCATACCAAGCTTCTCCGGACCATAACAACGTTTTACCGCCACCGTTCTGAGGAACGAAGCTAATCCAGCTATTTTTAGTGGCAGCGCCGAAGAAAGTAGTTGTTGCATCTGTAAGTTGTTCAGGGTTTAGCCACATAGATACGGTGTAGGTATTGCTGTCAATTAATCCATCAGGCAAACGGATACCGGAGGTACCGTTGAATATTGCAGCTTGACCGAGGACACCGTTACCGTATGTGATATTGCCTACTGTTGGGCTATCTACTTTTGCTCCTGTAACTTCGCCTTTTCCGTTCAATTGGAAGGAGTCATCCAGGTCGCCATCAAAAGCATAATGAGCTACTTTTCCTTCAGTTACATTTACTGTGTAGCTGGCTGAAACTTCGCTTCCATCAGTCGCTGTTGCAGTAATTACAGCTTGGCCACCGACAGTTAGTGCTGTTACTATTCCGCTCGCTGCGTCAACAGCCACTACGCTGGAATCGCTAGAGCTCCAAGTTAGCGCCTTATTTCCGGCATTGGTCGGAAGCACACTTACTTGAGGGGTGAAAGTATTTCCTACAGCTACTGATTTAACAGCTTCACTGAATGAAATATTACTTACTTTGATGTTCGTATCAGGCTCACCGTTTACAAGCCAGCCTACAGCTTCCGCAGACAATGCTCTATCATACACGCGGAATTTATCAACCAAACCTTTGTAGGGTGCATCCCAATAGTTCACACCAAGAGCAAATACGCCGTCTTCTGTATCAAAAATATCTGTGAATCCTTTTCCGGAGGATTTCAATACACCATTTACATACATATTGACTGTTCCAGCATTGTAAGTGAAGGCTACATGCGTCCACTGGTTAACTGGAATTTGTAAGCCTGTATCAGCATCCAGCCAAGTCTCGCTACCGAACCAGAGTCTAGTGGTTGCTCCACCGTTTCCATAAGGCAGGAGACTGAACCAGTTCGTTTCGGTTTTAGCACCGAAGAATACAGGAGTAAAAGCTTTTAATTCGGATGGATTCAGCCACATCCCTACCGAGTATGCGCTACTTTGAATTAATCCGTCAGGTAGACGAACACCGGATTTGCCATCAAACTTGGCTGCCTGACCGTCTTTACCAGCCTCAAAAGTGATGTCTCCATCCTCAGTGTTGTTGATCAGATTTCCGGTGACTATGCCGTCAGCTGTACGATCACCATTTTCTGCAAGGTCGCCATCAAAGTCAAAGGCAGCTACTAAGCCGTCTTCCAGTTGCGTGCTCTTTTTTTCCATAACAACGGCGGTGAAGGTTTTAGTTACTGCGACTTCGCCTAGCTTAATTGTAGCAGTCAGTTCAACTGTAGCGTTTCCAAGTCCAAGTTCAGGACGAGTAACATTACCATTGTTACCAATTACAGCCTCATTGGAAGAGGACCATGAAATTTCTGCTCCGCGCAAGCCTTCCGTAGGGAGGGTGATGTCATCGTATATTTTTCTTGTGTCACCAATACTCAAGCCTGCAGCAATATTGTTCAAAATCTGCTCAACGCTCATCGATTCCATCTGGCTGCCCCAGATAGTGATTCCTTGATCTGACATTGCGGTGAACGTCATAACATGCTGTTGGCGTGAGGAATCCCATTGCTTCACAAATACACCTTTGTAGAGATGTTGTACGGTGTTTCCATTTTCCGTTTCGTTAATAAGCAAATGAGCGAAGTACTCATCCTTCAATTCCCAAGTTCCGGTTAACGATCCAGCGATCGTTCCGTCACTTTTCAGCTCGATATCTACTGTGGGTTTGATGATGCCTGAAACATCTTTGCCGTGGTTTACGAACTGATAAGAGCCGACAACATTATCCCGTGCTACAGCCCCAATAGTTTCACCCGTGTAACGATGTACGGCAGTTACTGGCCAGCCATCTTCGTTAGTGAACATTTGATGCACACGAAGTTCATGTGTTTCACCACGGAGTGGGAAACGAGTGTGGAAGAAGTTAAATATTTTACCCGTTTCATCATCATATTGTATCGAGTTATGTCCTGAGGACACATAACCATACGTTTGGAAATTCGGGTCTGCATTTTGATTTGTAAACATGAAGTTTCCTAATAGCTTATTACCATATGGTGTGTTGTCACCATCGGTAGTTAGAACAGCATTCTGTCCTGCTGCATCCGTATAAGGGCCGTCCGGATTTGTTGAACGGAACTGCCGCATGCTGTAACCGCCTTTGGAGTCAAGTCCACCGTAAGTTACATACAAGAAGTAGTAACCAGTATCCTTGTCGTAAACGATATACGGACCTTCACCCGATTTGGTCATTCCGCCAGAAATATGGGTTCCGAAATAGCGGTCGATAAGACGTCCATCAGCGGTCTTTCCATCTTTGCCTGGATATTTAGGTTCTCCGGTAGCTGGATCAATCTCCAGAATGAATATACCACCTGACCATGAACCATAAGTCATCCAAAGCTTGTTGTCTTTGTCGTAGAAAATAGTTGGGTCAATTGCATTTGTATAGGTTTTGTTTTGATACAAACCACCTGCATTAAACCAATCTGGATTGACACCTTCCAGCGTTCCATTGCCGATAAGGTCCTTGATATTTGTATTGTCCCATTTCTTATTTACTTTACTGTCACTGTCATAAGCCTCTTCCTTGGTGAAACCGGAATAAATTACGGTATTTCCATAAGTATAAGGCCCTTCGATATTTTGCGAAGTGGCGTAGCCAATCGCCGAACGGATATAAGTAGAAGAAGCGCTGTAATACATCATATAAGCGCCAGTTGTTCCATCAGCGTTCTTATAATCGTTATTCCAGAATACGTCCGGTGCCCAGATGGAGAATCCGCCTTTACTGTCCGAATCGTTCTCGCCAGCCCATTTAAAGGATTCTGCCAGATTCTTGGACAGATCACCAAAAATCACGTTGCCCGGTGTTGTATAACCATTAGTGAACTGTGTCCAGTTCATCAGATCATCTGATTTGGCCGCATCGATATGGGAGCCAAATACATAATAAGTTCCATTATCCACAACCACCGATGGATCATGCACCGAGACATTGGTGAGTGCTGGTGCAGTTGCTCCCGGACTAGGTGTAGCCGTCGGACTAGGCGTAGCCGTCGGATTTGGTGTAGCTGTTGGATTTGGTGTAGCCGTTGGATCTGGTGTAGCAGTTGGAGCCGGAGTAGCTGTAACTTCCGGAGCTGATGTAGCAACAGAACCGCCGTTAGATCCACCAGTACCAGTGGTTGCCGTAGCCGTTGGAGTTGGTGTTTCAAAATGGATTAGCTGACTGTACTTGCTATCAAAGATAACCTTACCCGTGCCTTGGATGGTTAGGATATCGTTGAAACCAAGGATTAGATTCTTGATTTCCGTACCTGCCTCTACACGCAGCTTGGCTTTTTGCTTCAGTGTAACTTCAGCAATACTGCCTGCTGTCAGATGGAGTGTAGGCTCTCCCAACGCTTGAAGCTCAACGGAATCAAAGCTTCCTTTCAGCTTGAGGATGGAATCCTTAGGCAGCGTATTCTCAACAATAACCCGGCTGAAACCTGCCCCCGTTAATGCATCTTCCTCTAGTATTGCACCGGAATGTACGCGTACGTTTGGTACAGCACTTGTGCCTCTAGTAACGACGCGCAGCTTGCCGTTATGCTTATCTACTACCATTTCAGCAGCATTGGAGTCGCTTAGTACGACACTGTTCTCACCGCCACCGGCAACGAATACTTTTCCCTTAACAGTGACATTATTCAGTGTGACATCGCCCTCAGCAATACCTTCGGTAAGGTAGAGATTCCCTGAAATTGTGGAGTTTTTCAACTCTACGCCTGGGCTGCTGATAACCATATTCCGAGTGTTAATCCCCGAATAGCTTCCGCTCTTAGGCGTGATTTCTCCGCCAAGCTTCTCAATCATGCGCAGTGCTTCCGCTCTTGTTACAGCCTGAGTTCCTTTAAAGCTGCCGTCAGTGTAGCCTTGCAGATAACCTTCACCAAGTAAAGACAATACTGCTTCTTGGCTCCATTCTGGCAAATCAGCAGCATCTTTTGGTGCAGAAGTGCCAACAGATGAGTTGAGTTGGAACAGTCTGTATAACATTACTGCAGCTTCTTGACGACTTACTTGCTGTGCGGGTCGGAAGGTGCCATCGCTGTATCCTGTCACATATCCTGCAGCGGTTGCTTTTTGGATATCGCTGTAGTAAGCACCTGTCGTGGAAACATCCGTGAAGCCAATTTCGGCTTTTTCCTGCAAATTAAAGACCCGATTAACCAGAGTAACCCACTCTGCACGGTTGATTTCTTGATTTGGCTTATATATTCCGTTTCCGTAACCCAGAATCAAGCCCTTATCTACCCAAGATTGAAAATCCTTCTGTGCCCAGTGGCCGGAATAATCGGCGATTTGTTGCTGAGTGGATAATGCGACTGATTTGGAATCGCTTGCAGAAGCTGCAGAAATTAATGGAGCAGGCACTAATAGAGTGAGTGCAAGCAGAGAAGCGGTTAGTTTACCAGTAGTTTTTCTCAAATGTATGATCCTCCGATTCTAGTGATGTAGAGCTTGTACACGCGTATTTTTCCAATTCCTCCCTTCTTTACTGAAAAAAATGTAAAACGCTTACATAAATAGCTACTAAAAAAACGCTTTCGTATATGAAAATGGTTTTAATTTATGTATTACTAAACCATAACAAGGAAAACGTTTTATAATGCTCTCATTTTAAGCATGATATCAGCAAATAGTCAAATAGAAATTTATAAATCCGTGAATCTTTTTATATTTTTATAAATTATAAATTCAAAATAGAGGAAAATGATTTAACTACTGGTGATTAATGCTGAAGTGGATAAGAGTGAAATTTGGTGAATGGATGACTAGGCGGGATATATCAGCATGGATAAAGAGAGGGGGGAGGGCATAACGGGTGGGGGGGAGCTAAGGAAGAATAGCTAATTAGTTGTTCACCCCCGCAAAAAGAACCAGTTTTGCTTAGAACATAAAAGAAAAATTTACAGATAGTACAATTTGAAAATGATATCTTGATCATGGTTTCCGAATTTTTTCCCGAAAATCGTTGCTCCTCCTACATGCTTTGCATCTTCCTTCACTTCGATCCGAAAGGTCCAACGGTCACAAGTCGTATCTAAATCCTCAATCGAAACCTGAGACAGCGGGTCACCGTCAATGTAAGTTCCATTGTGGTTTGTAATTCTAATCGTTTTTAGCAATCCGTATTGATTGATATTGTGTGGCCACCATTCCGGTGTGAATTTACCTCTAGCATCAGCGAAATCCCCGGGGCTCGTCCAAGTCCCTAATTCCAAGCCATTCAAAGAAAAGGTGATGTCTGAAGGCCATACGTCATTAGCAAAGGGGAATTCGGAAGAAAGCTCTAAGCTAATCTCAAATTGCTGTAGGGTTTCCTCTTTTTTTAGGAAATTAGCGATATTATATTGCACATAACCTTGAGTGAACCAGAGAATCTCTGCGTCCACTCTTTTAGAATCCATGAAATACTTAGGTTCGTCTACTCTGCCGATAAACTCCTTATCCGTAGCAAGTCCGCAAGTAGGTTTCAGATCATAATCGGTATAATGACCAATCGGCACTGATGTCTCGTAGGAGGCAAAAGAGTGAAAGATTTTCTTCGGGAAGTTAATCTCAATATGATCCACCCTAAGAATTGAAATTTTTTGCATTCCTGATTTACCAGGCACCTTTTCCGTTTTTATGAGCCCTGCATCTTCTAGTTTTTTAATGTGTTTGGTAACGATAGGACTGCTTATTTTAAGTTCTTCTGCCAAATCTTTGATGTTCATCTTATTTTTGGAGAGCAACTGAATAATTTTGATGCGTACTTCACTCGCTAAAGCTTCGTAAACAACAAGAGAGGATTTGTCGATTTCCAACTGCATTTTACCCACTTCTTTCAAAGTTATTTCATATACTGTAAAGTTTATTAATCTATATATAAAGTAACATGAAAGGTAACCGAAGTAAATATAATATCGCTTTCATCTCCGAGAGATGAATCAAAAGGTTAATTAAACGAAAAAAAATTCTATTAAGTTTATTTAAATGTTATTGACTACGCTTTCACAATGAATGTATACTAATCTCAAGTTAATCGTTTTCAAAGAAAGTGAACATGAATGGTTATCTTAACATTACAGCTGCAGGGGGAGAGAGTAATGAAAAAGAAATTTGGAGTTTTATTAGCAACGGTTCTAACATTATCGACAGTTTTGGCAGGATGCGGTGGTAAAGATGATAGTAAGACGATTACGTTCTGGACACCGCTGACCGGTGATGACGGTGCTTATATGGATCAAATTGTTAAAAACTACAATGCAACGAATCCCGAAATTAAAGTAAAACATGTTATTACGGCTGATATGTACACAAAGATTTCTACAGTTTTGGCATCTAGCAAAGGTGTTCCTGATTTAGCAATTATCCATGCTGACCGTGTTCCTGGATTTGTTAAACAAGGTGTACTGGAATCCATGCAAGATACCGTATTGCCAGCACAACCTGAACTGAAAGCTGAAAATTACTTACCACAAGCTTGGAACACTGGTAATATCGATGGAACTCAATACACAGTTCCTCTTGATATTCATAGTAACGTAATGTATTACAATAAAGATTTGCTGAAAAAGTATAATGCTGAATCTTTCTTGGATGATAACGTTGTTACTATTGATGAAATGCTTTCCTTACAAGGTAAATTGGATGAAGGCGATTACGTAGTTAATGATGCTTTGCTGGGCTGGGTTATCTTGGCTCAAATTCAAGATTTGGGCGGCGATATCCAAGTTGATGGAAAACCGGCTGTTAACACCCCTGTCTTTAAACAAGCGTTTGAAAATGTTAAGAAAATCGCCGATGCTGGCCTTATGACTCCATTTGGTGAAGACGGTTACTTGATGTTCCAATCTCAAAATGTACTTTTCTCGACAGACGGAACTTGGAGTTCTACAGCACATGCTGGGGTTGAAGGTTTGAACTTTGGCGTGACCAATGTTTATTCTCCTACTCCTGACAAATTCACCAACAGATCTTCTTCTCACTTGTTCGCTATGTTGAAAAATGATAAGAGAACAGACGAAAAAGAAGTAGGTATTGCTAACTTCTTGGAATATGTTCGTACGAATTCGATGGAATGGGCAAAAGCTGGACAAAACGTAGCTAGTAACGTAGTTAACCAAAGCCCTGAGTACAAAGACTATATGCAATCCTTCTTTACATCTGATGAAAAAGAAATCGAATCCCTTTACATTTACACATATGAATACTACCCATACATTGCGGAAGCTGTAGATACTTACTGTGCGGATATCGTTCGTGGCAACGTTGATATTGATGAGACTTTGGCAACGATGCAAAAATTTGTTGAAGATAAAATTGCGGAAAGCAGCAGTGCAGCAAAATAAAGCAAAATAGAATAGATTGTACGAAGTAATGTGCCATGTTATGGTGCATTACTTTGTGCAAAAGGAGAAATGAATTCCTATGAAAAAGAAAATCAATTGGGCACCTGCTTTCTTTGTAGGTCCGCATGTCATTTTGTTTGCTGTCTTCATTTTATTGCCAACGATTTATGGGATTTATGCTTCATTTACAAAATGGAATTTAATGAGTGATCCGGTATGGGTAGGCTTTGATAACTATAAAGCTATTCTTTTTGACGGCGGATCAACCTTTCATACTCAATTTTTCAGAGGCCTAAAAAACACATTGATTTTCGTTGCTTTGTCTGTTCCGCTGCTGATTATTATTCCATTAATGGTTGCGGTGGCGTTGGAGCATAAAAAAGTTAAAATGAAGAGCTTAATTCAATCTATTCTTTATATTCCTGGCTTGATTTCAATTTCTGCGGCAGCACTGATTTGGCTGTTGATCTTTAATAAGCAACTAGGGATCACTGGTAATCTGTTTGGATCACAAATTGCTTGGCCTGCAAATCAACCCTATGCGTGGATTATTATCATTGTAATTACTTTATGGGGTGGTATTGGGGGCAACATGATTATCTATCGTGCTTCCTTAAGTGGCGTGGCTCAAGAGTTATATGAATCAGCGGAGCTCGATGGTGCGGGTTCAATTAAAAGATTCACCAGTATTACCTTGCCATCTATTCGTTTTCCATTAATTTATACCTTTGTTATGACAACTGCGGGTGCCTTTAATGTATTCGGCCAACCGTTAATGATGACCGATGGTGGACCTCGACAAAGTACACACGTTCTAATGATGTATATTCGTCAATTAGCTTTCGGTAACGGTGAATCCATCGCCGGGATGGCATCAGCTATGGCAGTTTTACTGGGATTAGTTATTTTGGTGATCTCAGCACTGCAATATTATGTAATGAACCGAAATGCTTCATAGGGTTCGCAGAAACTAATTGACTAACAAGGAAATGGAAAAGGTAGGTGTACTAAAATGTCAAACCAGGCAGTAAATCCAGTTGTAAATACAACAGGCAAAATAAAAGGCTCCTCCAGTGTAAGTATTTCAAAATATATATCCTATATATTTCTAGGTATCCTATGTGTGATTTGGATCATTCCTGTTATATTCGGGATTTCCACCTCATTTAGATCACAAACGGAAGTAGTATCCTCGGGCTTTAGACTATTTCCTAAAGAGTGGGTCTTTGAGAACTACGTTACGATCCTAAACAATACTTCTACAGCTCCAATTCTACGTTGGTTAGGTAACTCATTGTTTATTGCTACATCTCACACCATTCTGGTTGTTATTGTTATTTCGATTACAGGTTTTGGTTACACCCGTATTAAGTTTAAAGGAAGAGACACATTGTTCTTTACTTTGCTAGGGATCTCCTTCTTCCCGGGTGTTGTTAACTTGATTCCTTCGTATAAAATCATTGACTCCTTTGGTTGGGTGAACACTTCCTGGGCTATGATTATCCCTGGTCTTGCGGGTATGGGTAATATCTTCTTGGTCAGACAGTTTATGAACGGTATCCCAAAAGAATTAGATGAATCGGCTAAAGTTGATGGTGCAAGTGACTTTAGAATTTTCGCGCAAATTATATTGCCGTTAGTTAAACCAATACTAATTGTTTGCGGATTGTTCTCCTTTACTGGATCTTGGAATGACTTCCTCTGGCCGGTTATCGTGTACACAGACGTAGACAAAATGCCAATTACCGCTGGTTTGCTCTTATTGCAAGACATCTACGGAAACTATCGTATGATCGGACAATTAATGGGCTCGGCAATCATGGCGATTATTCCAACATTGCTGCTATTCGTTTTTGCACAAAAATACTTCGTTCAATCCATCAACCTGAATTCGGGTATCAAAGGTTAGATCGAATGAACTTAAACTTAAATACACCTTGACTTCTTATAAGGAAGGGTGTGTTTTGGTGACCTGCAAATATAAAAAAAGAGATAAATATAGGAGTTGTCATTGTGAGAGAATTTAATGTAAAAAATCCACTAGTTGAGCAACGAGCAGATCCTTGGATCTATAAACATACTGATGGTTACTACTATTTCATAGCTTCAGTTCCAGAGTTCGATAGAATTGAGCTTCGCCGTTCTGAATCCATTCAAGGATTGGCTGAGGCTGAAGGAAAGACCATTTGGGTTAAGCATGAAACGGGTTTGATGAGTGCTAATATTTGGGCGCCAGAGATTCATTATATTGATGGAAAATGGTACGTATATTATGCAGCTGCACATACCTCTGATACGAAAGATGGTTTATTTGATCATCGCATGTTTGCATTAGAAAACCCATCCGTAAATCCTTTAGAAGGTGAATGGGTGGAAAAGGGTCAAATAAAAACAAAATGGGAATCTTTTGCCTTGGATGCAACAACTTTTGAGCATAAAGGAGTTAGATATTACGTTTGGGCACAAAAAGATCCTGCTATCCCTGGCAATTCAAATATTTATATTTCCGAAATGGAGAACCCTTGGACACTAAAAGGTGAGCAGGTGTGCATCACTACTCCTGAATACGATTGGGAAAAAATCGGATTTTTGGTGAACGAAGGCGCGGCAATCCTTAAGCGTAATGGACGTATTTTCATGACATTCTCAGCTAGTGCAACAGATCACAACTACTGTATGGGATTGTTGACTGCTGATGAAAATAGTGATTTAATGGATCCAAAATCATGGGTCAAGACACCTGAACCTGTGTTTACGACTTCTGAGGAAAACGGCCAATATGGTCCAGGACATAATAGCTTTACTGTCTCTGAGGATGGCACACAGGATATCCTGGTTTTCCATGCTAGAAGCTATAAGGAAATTGTCGGTGATCCGCTTTACGATCCGAATCGTCACGCACGTGTGCAAGTAATCCAGTGGAATGAAGACGGAACGCCAAACTTTGGTGTACCTAGACCGGATACGAAATAAAAAGGGATTTGTCGCATAAAACAACAGAGCAATGATTCTCCCAGAGGTGGAGAAACACTGCTCTGTTGTTTTTTATAAGAGTCATAGTTATAACCCTCCTGAGGCTTAAGGACTCAGCTGACGCTATTTGCAAATTTTTGGACATTTGAGCAAGGTTGCGGACCCCAGTGCAGCTATTCCTTTAGAAAAGGTTCATTTTTGCTGTTCTTCAAGCCAATAACGACTTTAGGGTCCGTTAGGTACGCAAATTTGTGATAAAGTTGCATTTAAGGTCAACGGTGTCCGATAGTTGCTTTGGGAATGCGTAAAAGCAAGTTGATCAAATGAGGTACTCTTATAATGGAAGATCCCGTCTTCTGAACAGCTCTACTCCCAAGGAAAAGGTGAACACTCCGATCAACAGCAGCAAACTGGAGACCTGAATAATTTCCACGTTGCCCTGAACGATTTCCCCGGGTTGATAGAAGGAGAATAAGGTTAGGAAACGCAGTCCTTCAAGTTTGTCGCTTATTTTACCGAGTAGATCCAGAGTGAAAAATCCGAAGGCGATGGCGCCGGAAATTCCGAGTGCTTTTTTCTCGTCATTACATACAGAGGACACGAGAAAGGTAAGGCCGCCTACCGCAAAAAACAATAAAAACGCCACGGTATTCAGCTGAGCGAAGCGACCGCTGTTAAAGTCATATTCACTGCCAAGGAACCATGCTTTACCTAATAATCCGGCGAGGGTGGTTACACCCATAATTAAGAGTAATGCTGTAGTGAGAACAAGTGCCTGCGTGGTAGCGACTTTTCTCCGTGTAGTTGGGGCTATGAGCAGATAAGCCATGGAACCGCGATCCACGAGTCGAGCCATAAGCTGCGTTGACATTTGCACACAAACTATGGAAAGAATCAGAACTAGTATAAGTCCATAATATTCTCCGGAGATAAAAGCTTCAGCACTGGTAAATCCGCTATTTAATCCAAAGGCTTTACCCACACCCTCTGGCATCGCTTTAATAAGGTCATCAATTGCTTGTGTACTCCCCGCAATCCCTGGATAAAGCCAGATCATAAACAGAATATAGAAGGCAGAACCAAAGGCATAATTCAATATTCCTTTCAGGTTCACTCGCATCATTTCCTTATAGAGCGGAAGATTCATTGCACTGCCCCCTCGCGGTCATAATAGTCCATGAAGATGTCCTCTAGATTCTGCGTGAATACGTCGATGCTGCGGATATTGTATTTTCCAGTTTCCCGGATGAATCGATCATAATTGCCTTGCACAGCTATGCGGACCATATTTCCCTCATGAGCTTCCACTTGTAGGCCGGAGGCGGCAAAATCCACTGCATCTTCACTATTCGCAAAAATGACCTCAAACAGCTTCCGTTGCATCGATTGTAGTTCATGAATATTTTTTACGGTGATAATCCGTCCGTCTTTAATAATTGCGGCGCGGTCACAGGTGCGTTCAATTTCCTGAAAGCTGTGTGAGGACATGAGAAAGGTAGTTCCGGCTGATTTTTCCTCCAGTACCAGATCAATAAATACCTTTTGCATGAGCGTGTCGAGACCCGAGGTAGGTTCATCCAGAATAATAACTTCAGGACTGTGCATAAAAGCAGCGACGACTCCGACCTTTTGCTTCATTCCCTTTGACATTTTTCGGATCGGAGTTGTGGCATCAAATTGCAAGCGTTCAATCAGCTGCTCGCGTTTGGTAGTATTTTTGATTCCCTGCATGGCTGACATGAATTTAAGGAAAGAAAGGCCCGTCATCCCATCAAAAAAGTTAATTTCACCGGGTAAGTAGCCAATATGCTTCTGGACTGTCCCTTGTGCCTTCCATACATCAAGCCCATGGATACTCGCATGCCCTTGATCTGGTTTCATAAAACCCATGATATGCCGTATAGTTGTCGATTTACCCGCGCCGTTAGGACCTAGAAATCCAAAAACCTCGCCTTTGTTTACGGTAAATGTTACATCTTCGATTCCTTTGCCATTCGAAAATCGTTTAGTTAAGCCTTCTACAACCAGCATGCCGCCACCCCCGCCGCAAAATAATGAACTAATATGAATTGAATATTTCATATGTTATATTATTCCTAGTGGTTAATGAAGTCAATATAATTATGAAATAATTGAAATGGAATATTTCATTAAATTTAAATACGCATACTTAATAACGAAGTTAGGGTGGAAGCTATGAATGGATTTGAGAAGAGAGCAGCACAGATTAAATTCAAAATTATGAAAACTACTATGGAGATGCTCAAGAGCTGGGAACCCAAACGTCTACGGATCGCAGATATTGCGAAAGAAGCAGGAGTCTCTCAGGTGACGATTTATAATTATTTTGGCAGTAAGGAAGCGCTGCTTAGTGAGTCTTTTAAGGACTTTGTTCAGAAGGAAATTCAGGAGTTTGAAGATTACATTTATCAAGAGCATTCTCTAAAGGAGATTATTGGTTACATTCTAACCATGGAAAGGCAAACTTACAGCGGTTTATCTCCCGCGACTGTGAAGGAGCTTATGGTTGAGGATCAAGAAATGTTCCGTTATATTGAGGAACGATATGCGAATGACATTTTGCCGGTGCTGGTGAAGATGGTTGAGGATGGGAAAGCACGGGGAGAAATCTCAAATAAAGTATCCACCAAAGGGATACTTTCACTAATGGGGATGTATATGCGTAATGCGGGTGAACTTCTAGACGAAGCTAGCAAACAGGAAGATATGGATGCCTTCATCGAGGAAGCCATCCATATTTTCTTCTATGGCATTTGCGGGAAAGAGTAAGGGGAGCTTGAGCTGCGTGAACATCACCCTTAATTGATCAGGTCAACAGCGGATTCCCATTCATGCCGACCCAAAGAGCGGATTGTTCAAGCTGGGCAGCAAGCTGAAGCAGCAAATCTTCACGGCCTTTGTTCGCCATGACTTGAACGCCTAGCGGCAGGCCAGTTGCTGACTTATGGACGGGCACACTCATTGCTGGCTGGCCTGTCAGATTTGCGAGCTGGGTGAACGGTGTATAGGTTAGGCTTGGCTCAAACATCTCGTAAATTAAGCGGCTCTGTTCTTCTTTTGGCAATTCGTTTACGTGCAGCAGCTTTGCTATCTCTGCAGGTTTATGCGTTAATTCACCAATTTTGGGAGCGGAGTTTGCATTCGTAGGTGTTATATATAAGTCGTAATGATTAAACAGTTCCGCCATTTGGGCGGCTGCAACGTCCCATTCATCCAGACTATGTACGAATTCGGCCGCTGAAACATTTTTTCCGGTCTCACCAAGAACCCACGTAATGATATCGACATCGTCAGCAGTTATGGAACGTCCCATATTTCTCTCCAGGGAGACGAACATGGCTGCTACCTCTCCGGCATTCATCGTATAGTAGTTCTCCATCAGTCTTGTGCCATTCACAGGACTTTCTGTTTCTTCAACCGCATGTCCTTCAGCTTCGAGCCATTTCACGGTTTTGTGAACAGCATTTACGGCCTCTTCAGAGACAGGCGTACCTACTGGGGAAGCAGTCGTAAATCCAATTCGTAGTTTACGTTGCGTAGGCTTAAACAGATCATCCAGATATACGCCCGGATATAACGGAGTCTGGAAGGCGGCTTCTGGCTGCACAATCTGCAGCAGATCTAACATAGCAGCGCTATCGCGAACGGACCGGGTTAAGGCAAAATCAATAGAAGCCCCTTGCCATTGACGGCCGACTCCGGGTCCTACTGGTGTGCGCCCGCGCGTGGGTTTAAGTCCGAATAAGCCTGTGAATGAGGCGGGAATACGGATGGACCCACCACCATCACTGGCTCCTGCTACTGGAACGATACCAGAAGCAACAGCTGCCGCGGCTCCGCCACTCGAACCTCCAGGAGAATATTCGAGATTCCAAGGATTACGAGCAGGTCCATGGAGGACATTCTCTGTAATGTTTTTTAAGCCGAACTCTGGTGTGTTCGTATGGCCAAGTGGAATGAAGCCGGCTTTCCTAATCCGTGCAACATAATTTGAATCCCACCGCGCGACATTGTTCTTCATCAGCATAGCCCCACAAGTGATGGGCTCGCCAGCGATAGATTGGGAAATATCCTTTAATAGAAACGGAACGCCAGCAAACGGCCGAGTGTTATCCTGAACAGGCATCTCGTCGGCTTCTCTAAGAGCAGCTTCCCGGCGGGTGCGCACCACCGCATTTATGACCGGATTGACCTCATCTAACCGAGCAAAGGCGGCTTCGACCAGCTCACGAGGTGAAATTTCACGTGCTTTGACAAGTGAAGCAAGTCCTAGAGCGTCATAGGTAGAGTAAGAAAAGGTCAAATTAATACCCACTTTCAATTTAGGATGATTATTATATTATACATCCCATTAGTTATTTTTTGAAAATGGGTAATCTGACATCTATCAATTCTTTTTTACGTCATATTAGGCTATACTTAGTGTTAAATGATTTTATGGGGTGTACTGATGAACGAAGAGAAATATCAGAATGTGGATGGATTAATGGAGGCTTTCCAACAATTCGCTAGAATGAACTGGCGTAAAACTACGATTTGGGGCTTGAAGCCAAGTGAGGTCCGGATGTTGGTTTCTTTAAAGCTTGGTAAAGAACGGGAAGGGAAGAAGGGACAGACGGTTTCGGAGATTAGCAAGTTTCTGAAAGTCACCTCTCCTACGGTTACCCAAATGCTCAATAGTCTGATTGCACAAGGATATGTGGTGCGTACTTCCGATGCACAGGATCGCCGAGTTAGTGAGATCACGCTTACGGAAAAAGGGGAGCATCTGGCTGAGATGGCCGTAACGAAATCCCGGAATACCTTTAAAGGTATGATTGATTACATGGGCAAAGAACAGACGGATACGTTAATGGAGCTGTTAAACGGAGTTTACGTTTACTTCGAAGAATTGAATGATCAATCAAACGAATCCTAGCCCTTCTTATCAAAAAGAGATGCCGCACAGCCTAAGCTGTTTACGGACATCTCTAATGTAAGGTTATTTGTGATTAATGTGCAGCAGGCACAGATTTTTCGAGTTTTTTACTCCCGGTTTTATCCTCTGCGTGTGCCTCCATTTTTTTCTCTCCACTACGTAATGGAATCTCTTTAAGGAACAGAACGAGCAGTGCTGCGATAACTAACAGCGCCGTACCACTTAAGAACACAACTGTCAGGGAATCGCTCAGTGCGTTCCGCAGCATCTCAATCAATTGATTGAAGAGCGGCTGGATTTGCTCTGGCAATGTTGCATGCAATTCCTTTAGTTTAGGTTGATCTAGCAACATTTGAGGGTTCATAAATGCAGAAAGCTGTTTAGCGGATTCAGGATCGAGTTTGGATAAATCCGGACCTTTGCCTGAAGATACCGCTGCCTCTAATTTTTTCGTTAATGAGGAGTTCATAATGGTACCCATGATGGCAATACCTATGGTTCCACCTAAATTACGGAATAAAGTATTTGTAGCAGTAGCAACACCTAGCATTGAAGGAGCAACAGCATTTTGTACGGTTAGAGTAAATACGGGCATCGATAGTCCTAACCCAACCCCGAAGATAATCATGCTGACTACAGCCGTAGCAATGTTACTCATAAAGGCCATTAATATCATGGCTACAACCATGAATGGCATCCCCATTAGAGCATAACGTTTATATTTTCCTGTTTTGGAGATCCATCTTCCCACTAAAGTACTTAGTACAATCATAGTAAGTGACATTGGCATATTGATAAAACCAGATTTAGTTGGGGAGACGCCCTCTACCCCTTGCACAAAGAAGGGTAGGTAGATCATTGCGCCCATCATACCGGCATTCATCAGGAAACCGACAATCATTGAGATGGATACGATGGAGTTTTTAAATAAGGATAATGGCAATACGGGGCTCTTAGCTTTACGCTCAATCAGAATCAGGATAATCAGACCCAGAATGGAAGCCCCAAACAAGCCGAGAATCTCCGGAGAACCCCAGTCATATTTTGTTCCTGCCCATGAAAAGCCGAGCAAGAGCGCAACGATGGTCAGGGAAAGGAAAATGGAGCCTAAATAGTCAATGGACTCAGATGTAGAACGCGTTGTTTTAGGGAACATTTTCAAAATCATAAAGAAGGCCACGATACCGAAAGGCAAGAAGATCCAGAAGATCCATTTCCAAGCCATGTGATCTACCATGAATCCGCCAAGAGTAGGACCAATTACGCTGGAGAAACCAAATATCGCCATCATAATTCCAGTCCACTTGGCTCTCTCTCTTGGAGCGAACAAATCACCTACAGCGGTTACGGTAGCCGACATTAGAATCCCGCCGCCTAGACCTTGAATCCCGCGATAAGTGATCATTTGAAAAATGTTGGTCGACAATCCGGATAGGAAAGCACCTATAATAAAAATGACAATCCCTGATAACAGGAAGGGCTTTCTTCCGTAAATATCGGATAACTTACCGACAAGTACGGTAGCAATGGTTGAGGTGAGCATATAGATGGTAATTACCCAGGTATAATGTTCAATGCCTCCAAGCATCGCAATAATTCGGGGCATTGCTGTGCCCACAATTGTCTGGTTGATTGCTGCGAAAAACATAGCCGCCATTAAAGCAATCATAATTGTAACTTTCTTTTTCTGAGTGAGATGCTCCAGAGCAGTTCCTCTCCTTTAACTTCTATATATTGTAGTTTGGGAATTCATGTCGTAATAATTAGGTAGCCAAACTATCATTTATGTATAATACACAAATTCATCAATTAGCACAACAGGTTAATTATTAAATTTTAATTTAAAGAGAATTTGAATTTGACTTGATTTTTTGGGAATAGGTAAGTAATCTAATTAGATTGAGGTATATTGGAGGTGCCCTATGGATACCCATGACAATCAAGAGCAGAAGCTTATCATAGCCCTTGAAAATATAAAGCGTCTGACTGCTCGCCCCTACTCGATTGATGTAGTATCGTATAGAGAGTTTGTTATGATGTACGTCATTCACACTGTAATGAAGCAAAAGAAAGCGACCGAAGGTAACAAACAGCACCGGGGAGTTATGATTTCTAAGTTAAGTGACCTGCTCCAGATAAGTAGACCTACTGCCACGCAAATGGCAAATACTTTGGAGGAAAAAGGTTACGTAGTACGTACAACATCCGAGACAGATCGTCGGGTCGTATATATCTGTTTGAGTGAGCTTGGAGAGCAGATTTATAGCAGGCAGATGGCATCCTATTCCGGTATTTTGAGTGAAATCACGCAAAAGGTCGGTAAGGAAGAGATCGACCAGCTGATCTTTTTGTGCGATCGTTTTCAAGAAGCGGTGCATGAGGTCAGAAGCCGTCATTTTTTTCCACAGTCGGATGAAGAGTCATTAGTTATAGATTCAGTATAAAAAGCCCAACATCAAAAGATATTCCTGCACACCCGCGGGAACATCTTTTTTTGCATCTTAGAGCAAGGAGCGATTATCATCAGAATATTAGCAATTAGTGACATTCACGGAAGTTATGTAGAATTCAATGCACTGTTATCAAAAGTGAATTATCGCCCAGCGGAGGATAAGCTTATCTTGATGGGAGATTATGTGGATAGAGGGCTGGACAGTAAAGGAATTGTGGAGCAAGTGATGACTCTGCAGCAAGAATGTGGAGCTATAGTTCTCAAAGGAAATCACGATAAAATGGCTTGCGATGCGCTCACCGGCGAAGATGATAAATTGGATACCCATTGGCTTACTAACGGCGGATTTCATACGCTGATGAGTTATTGTGAGGCGGGCTCCGAAGGTTTGCAGGAGGATTTTGGCTGGAAGGATTATATGCAGCTAAAAGAAAAAATTAGGCGGGACTATAGACATCATATAGACTTTCTAAGCACATTGCCGCTTTATCATGAGACGGAAGAACATATTTTTGTTCATGCGGGCATTAATCCATTAATTGAGGATTGGAAACAGCAGGACCCTTATGATTTTATCTGGATTAGAGAACCCTTTTATAAGAATCCGGTAGTTAGCACTAACAAAACGGTTGTTTTCGGTCATACTTCGACGATGGATCTGCATGATTCAGAAGAAATTTGGTTTAGTCCACTTGGAGATAAAATTGGCATAGATGGTGGCTGCGCATATGGCCAACGACTAAATTGCTTGGAGATTTCCGCAGGGAAATACATAACGCATTTTGTTCGGAATGGTGAGACGCTTTGAGCGTTCTCCCATTTTTTTTAGAATAGTAATGAATTAAACGTTAACTATGTATAAAATAAAGATAGGAGGGGTGCAAATAGGTGAATGCAAACAGCAAATATCATATCCTCATGCAAGGGGCCATCAGCAAGAATGTGAGCGAAACCTGTAAGGAGTTTGGCATTTCCCGGACGATCTATTATAAGTGGTCTAAAGCTTATCAACAACATGGAATGGATGGACTTGGGGAGAAGAAAAAAAAGCCGGTAATGCCTAATAAAGTAGATAAGAAAACGGAAAGATTGATTTTGCAGTACGTCGCCAGATTTCCTGAGGATGGGCCTAGACGCATCTTTTATGAACTGCAAGATGAAGGTATGCAAATAGGGGAATCGGGTATTTATAATGTACTACGTCGAAACGGACTAAATAAACGAATAGAGCGTGAAGCTTACGCCAATCAAATCAAAGCAAAGAAGAGGGATGGCGCACAATCCACTCTCACTAAAGGATTTAAAGAGAAACGGAAAACACTAGATTATAAGATGAAGAATCCGATAAATGCTCATCCCGGGTATATGTGTCAGCAGAGTATCAGCTATTTGGGAGTTTTCTCGAGGGTCGGAAAGGTATATCAATATGTAATTTATGATGCCTACTCCAGACTAGGTCTAGTTAAGCTATACAATCGTAAGTCTACCATTCATTTTATAGATTTTATGCATCTGAAAGTTCTCCCATTGATGAAGACATTAGATTTTCATATCGATAATCTGGTTACGAACAAAAGCCGTGAATTCATTACGAACTGGGACAGAGGAAAACATAAATATAGTGAATTTTTACATAAGAACAATATTAATCAAGTAGCTATAACGGTAGACCAAACAGAGATATTTCAGCCCTTGCAGCAATTTGCGGCGGTGTTGACCAAAGAATTCTACCAGCAGGCTTGGGTAGATGATACGATAGATTCTTTTGAAATTTTAGAAAAGCGCTTACATGAATACTTGAGAACCTACAACTTCAGCAGGCAAATTACAGATGGACCTAATCAAGGTAAAATACCATCGGATGTCGCACTTGCCTATACGGGACAACGAGAAACTTTGCCATTATGGTTATTTACAAGGAGATAACGGATGATGACAAACACGAAGAATAAAGACCGAATTGGGATCATCGGTGCAGGGATTTCTGGGGTTACAGCTGCTTACGAATTAGCGAAAAAAGGTTATACCCACATTACCCTCATGGAGAAGTCGGACAGAGTAGGAGGAAAGTGTCATTCTATTGAGTACAAAGGAAAAAGTTATGAAATGGGGACGCTAATCGGCCTGCCCACCTATAAACATACGATGGATTTAATGAGAGATTTTGATCTTATGGATAGGGGACCCTTGTTAGAACGTGGATTTTTTGATAATAATGGGAGGAAAACTTCACAGATTCCCATGGAGCAGATAGAGGCGTTTACACAAGAATTCAAACGACTGCCGGATATTCTAAAACGCTATGAGTCTCTCCAAGAACCGGGATTTCTTCACTTACCACCAGATTTATGTCAGCCATTTTCACAGTGGTGTGCAGAGAATAAGCTGTCTGTCCTTGAACAGGTCTACATGCATTATTTTAATACTTTTGGATTCGGTAGTATCCATAATGTGCCCGCTGCATATGTGTTGAAATTTCTAAGCTATGATAATCTGTTGTCGTTTATTGAAATTACGCATATGATAACCTGGCCTAAGGGTGTTACTGAACTGATAAGACGAATGGCCGACCAAGTGAACGATCTCCGCCTGACTTGTGAAGTGCTTTTTATGGAGCAAGAACAAGATGGACAGGTTCGAGTAGAGACGAGTCAGGACATCTTTTATTTTGACAAGGTCATTTATACAGCCGCTTTAGAGCAAATGGGCGATACAGTTAGCCTGTCCAGTGAGGACAAAACCTTATTAGCGAGTATAACGTATGAATGGTTTAGGGTATATGCCTACAGAGTGAAAGGGCTGCCGGAGCTTTCTGGCTATATCCCCCGGAATATGTACCCTGAACGTAAAGGGCATATGATGGCATGGTACTATCGGTGGGCAGATATGGGAACTACGGATCTAGTTACGGTTTATGTAGCAGAGAATGAAGCTATGACTGATCTGGAAATGCGAGAGACGGTAGAAAATAAACTTCGCGAGCTGGGCGGAGAGAGCATTCGACTGTATATGATGAAGCGTTGGAAGCATTTCCCTCATGTGGATTCTGATGCGCTACATGAGGGGTTTTATGAACGGGTTGATCAGATGCAGGGGAACAACAATATCTATTTAGCTGGAGAAATCATGAACTTCCCTACACTTGAGAATTGTATTGTATATGCGAAACACTTGGTTGAACGATTCTTTTAAATAATAGTAAAGAGGAACCTTGTCCACAAAGAAATTTGTCGACAAGGTTTTTTTTACATTCAAGTTAGGTTTGCAGTATATAGTTCTGTAGACATGCATTCTAATAGATTGCTCAGAAGAAAGGTAGAAACTTTGGCGAATCCTAGTGCTATGGTTGTGTAAACTCAACTTGAAATGAAACTAAAAAAACACTGATAAATCAACGTTTTAAGCGATTTGATCGTTCAAAGAGGGATGTACTATATTGGACCTGAGACACAGATTATATACACCAAACTACAAGGAGGAGTAAAACATGTTTTTATTCGAATCGATTCCCTGGTACTCTGCGCTAATGTGGTTAGTAGTACTAGCAGGATTAATGTTTGTAAATGAAATCGCACGGAAGAGCAAGTGGTTCTCAATCATTCTGTTTATAGTTGTCCCTATTGTTCTTACCATAGCGGTCTGGCCGAATACGGCAGGCGAAGGCTCTAGTACTGGAACATGGTTTCACTGGGTAAAAGTATATTCTGCTTTGGCAGGATGTATAGGGTTTATGGCTATCCGTTATGTTAAAGGATGGGACAAAAATAAATATATATTAATGTTCCCGGCTATTATCCTTGCAGTTAACATTCTTGAAGCAGTTATTCGTGATTTCCAAGTGTACAGCTTGCAAGGTATGGTGGATGGCGTAATGATGGTAGGTGGTCCTTGGAACATTATGAACGGGATCGCAGGTATTCTGAACATTATTACGATTTCTGGTTGGATGGGAATTGTGATCAGTAAAGATAAGAGTAAAGATATGTTGTGGCCTGACCAGCTTTGGTTCTGGATCATTGCTTATGACATTTGGAACTTTGCCTATGTATATAATGCAGTTTCTGACCATTCCTTCTATGCAGGTGCAGCATTGTTGATTTCTTGTACCATCCCGGCGTTCTTCTTCAAAAAAGGGGCATGGCTGCAGCATCGTGCACAGACTTTGGCGATTTGGATGATGTTTACGATGTCATTCCCGGCGTTTGTTGGCGAGTCAAAGTTCTCTGTACAATCCTCTCATAGTGAAACCGCTCTGTGGGTAGTAAGTGCATTATCTTTAGCTGCTAATATTGCAGTGTTTGGTTATCATTTCTATAAAATTATCAAGCATAAACGCAATCCGCTTAAAGAGGAAGTTTATACGGATTTAGCTGCTTATAAGGCTATTGCAGAGGGTGCGAATTAATAGAAATAATATAATAATGAAAGAGGTTCCTCCAGCTTAAAGGGTGGAACTTCTTTTTGTGAGTAATTAAAGTTCTAATTATTAGAGCTCCATATCCGCCTGATGTTGCTGCGCGCGAAACTCTTTCCTTTTTATACAAAGCAAAAGACAGGTCAGTAATAACACACATAATAAAGTTGCCGTATACGTGAAATTGCTATTCCAAAACACTATCTGAATATTCATTAATGAGTGAACGCCGATCACGAAAAATAGATTTTTGGTTAGGATATAGAGTAGAGCGAATATAACTCCTAGAATTAGAAGCATGATAAAATCATAAACAAACTCCATTCCAACTAATCCTGAGTAAATCCGGTTTGGGATATGTATGGCAGCAAAGATCGATTGTGAAATCAGCATTGCCGAGATCATCCGTGTAGTCTTGTTGTTGATTTTTTTTAAGCATAGATAGATTTGAACGAGCAGGAAGCCGCGAAATAAGATTTCTTCCAATAAAGCATTTCCGAAGATTTGACCTAGAATTTCACCGAAAACTAAATTTGAATGGCTGAATATAGCATTGTTAAGTGTTAACTCTGAGTGATTCAAGTGTACCATGCACAAATCTACTATATTTATAGCGAGCCAAAACAGAAAGGTACCCAGCAGTCCAGCTCGTAATTTTTCTATTTTTAACCCAAAATCCCGGGGCGAAACTTTAGCTATCAGAATCAAAAAAATAATTACTTCTAAGAGAAGCCCAACTAGATTGGCGGCTAACGTTTCATTGATCCAGTGGTTTGTGTTTTTGGCGATAAAACTTAAATATCCATGCTCAAAAAGGATAAGATTAACCGCAAGAGTAAAGATAATATGAATAAAAATCAGGTTCGCTATAAAAAGGTAGTGTGTAGGCTTTGCTTCAAAAATCGATGATGGATTGAACTCCTTGGAGTGAAGCATCAACGGCAGTCCTCCTGAATACAAAATATTCCAAATTAACCTTAGATTTCACTATATCCTTTTTGAGGCCAAGTTTACTGTTACAAAAATCATGTGTTATTCTTCACATTCGCCCATCCCAGATTGACAGAAGCAAGGGCACTGGCTATACTTGAAATGTTAAAATGCAAATCGGACAAATCGTTGATGAAAATGAAGTACACCGGAGGATGGCTTGGTCAGAGAAAAGGTTCCTTTACGAAACGTTTCGTAATGGCTGTGAGAACCTTGAAGACAGGCCGGTGGAAAGCTAATTTCGGAGTGTGAGATCAATGCTCACCGGGGGCGCCCGTTATCAGCCGCGACAAGGCGATCGTCTGCAATTGTCCCATGAGTGGGGTCAAGGCGATAACCAGGGTGGTACCGCGATATTAATCGTCCCTGAATTATTCAGGGGCGTTTTTTTGTTTTTATTTTTTAGGTATTTTGTAATTTCCGGTGTAAATGCCGAAGTAAAAAGATGAGACGGGAGCTGTAAATTATGAAAGCAAGTGAAATTCGTTCCAAATGGCTTAAGTTTTTTGAAAGTAAAGGTCACAAGATTGAACCAAGCGCGTCCCTCGTTCCTCACAACGATCCTTCGCTTCTGTGGATCAATGCGGGTATGGCACCTTTGAAAGTGTACTTCGATGGCCGGGAGGTTCCAGAAAATCCGCGCCTGACCAACTCACAAAAATGTATTCGTACCAATGATATTGAGAATGTGGGTAAGACACGCCGTCACCATACGTTTTTCGAGATGCTGGGTAACTTCTCCATCGGTGATTATTTCAAAGAAGAAGCTATCACATGGGCTTGGGAGTTCCTAACCGGCAAAGAGTGGATCGGCTTTGACCCGGAACGTATTTCCGTAACGGTGTACGCAGAGGATGAAGAGGCATTTAAGCTGTGGAATGAAAAGGTTGGCCTGCCTGCTGAACGCATCATTAAGCTGGGCGACGAAAATTTCTGGGATATTGGCGAAGGCCCATGCGGTCCTTGCTCGGAAATCTTTTATGACCGCGGAGAAGCTTACGGCAGTGATATGAGCGATCCGGAAATGTATCCAGGCGGAGAAAATGAACGTTGGCTGGAAGTATGGAACTTGGTGTTCTCACAATTTAACCATAACAAGGATGGCAGCTATACGCCGCTTCCGAATAAAAACATTGATACAGGTGCTGGTTTGGAGCGTTTTGCATCCATTCTACAGGATGTAGATTCCAACTTCGACACTGATTTGTTCCAACCTATTATTCAAAAGACAGCACAACTCGCGGGTGTAACTTATAAAGATAACGTTGAGCAGGATATCGCGCTTAAAGTAATCGCTGACCATGTGCGTACCGTTACTTTTGCAGTAGGGGATGGAGTACTTCCTTCTAATGAAGGACGCGGTTATATTATCCGCCGTTTGCTTCGCCGTGCTGTTCGGTACGGAAAGACCTTGGGTCTGGATCGTCCATTCCTGTATGAGCTGACTGAAACCGTTGGCGAAATTATGGGTGTCTACTATCCATCCGTTGTGGACAACCGCGAATATATCGCAAAGATTATTCGTACTGAAGAAGAACGTTTCCACGAAACATTGTCTGACGGATTGGCTATTTTGGGTGAGATCAGTGCTAAAGCAAAAGCAGAGGGTCTCAGCAATATTGCTGGAGCCGATGCATTTAAGTTATATGATACTTATGGATTCCCATTTGACTTGACCGAAGATTTCGCAGCGGAGCAAGGATTAACTGTAGACCGTGAAGGTTTTGATGCGGCTATGCAGGAGCAACGTGACCGTGCAAGAGCTGCACGTCATGATGGCGGCAGCATGAAGATTCAGGGAGGCGCACTAGCAGACCTGACGGTTAAAAGTGAATTTGTTGGATATAATGACTCGGTAACAGAGTCGAAAATCCTGGCTATTGTTGTGGGTGATGAATTGGTAGATGTCGCCGGCGAAGGCGCAGAATGCCAAGTTATTCTTGAAGCAACACCGTTCTATGCTGAGAGCGGCGGACAAGTAAGTGACACCGGTGTGCTTACTGGGAGTTCAGTTACGGCTAAGGTGAAAGGACTCTTTAAAGCGCCGCACGGCCAACACGTACATTTGGTAACTGTGGAAGCGGGAGAATTGAAAGTGGGCGAATCCGTTCGCGCGGAAGTGGATCGTGCAGAGCGTGAAGATATCGTGAAGAACCACACAGCTACCCATTTATTGCACAAAGCGCTTAAAGAAGTTCTTGGCGGGCATGTTAATCAAGCGGGATCTTTAGTGGAAGGTGCTCGTTTGCGGTTTGACTTCTCCCATTTTGGAGCGATTACTCCAGAAGAACTGAGCGATATCGAACATCGCGTAAATGCACAAATCTGGCGCGGTCTAGATGTAGTGATTGAGAACAAGCCGATTGATGAAGCTAAAGCAATGGGAGCAATGGCGCTCTTTGGTGAAAAATACGGTAATATCGTCCGTGTCGTTCAAGTGGGCGATTACAGTCTTGAGCTTTGCGGTGGTTGTCATGTATCCAACACGTCGCAAATCGGAATTTTCAAGCTGCTTAGCGAAAGTGGCATTGGATCCGGAGTGCGCCGCATCGAGGCAGTTACCGGACGTTACGCTTACCAGTTCACTGAAAGCCAGCTAGATTTGCTCAAACAATCAGCAGGCCTTCTCAAGTCTTCTCTGAATGACGTTCCGAAACGGATCGAAGCGCTGCATAACCAGGTGCGTGAGCTTTCACGTGAGAATGAATCTCTGCAATCCAAGCTGAGCGCTACTTTTGCTGCTGAACTTACAAGCAGTGTGAAGACAGTTGGTGCAGGTACGCAGCTCCTGGCTGTTGCTGTTCAAGCAGGCAATATGGATGCTTTGCGTTCTACAGCGGATGAATTGAAATCCAAGCTTCCGGATGCAGTGCTTGTATTAGGTGCGGCGATGGATGATAAGGTGAACTTTGTAGTATCTGTACCGCAAGACCTTGTGAAGAAAGGTTTCCATGCTGGTAAACTCGTTAAAGAAATCGCAGCGGTTTGCGGCGGCGGCGGTGGCGGGCGTCCAGATATGGCGCAAGCCGGCGGTAAAGATGCTTCTAAGCTAAACGAAGCATTGGCAAAGGCTGAAGAATTGGTAGCTTCCTTAGCCTAAGTTAAAATTACGAAACCATTTCTCTAACTAAACGTATTACGAGAAAACATAGCGGTACTGAGAGTTTGATATCAGTACCGCTACTCTTTATTAGCAGGATGTTAGATTATTCATGAAGAATTGTGCTTGACAATAGCTTAAAAGCCAAAAATATCATAATTTTTGTAGAGAAAATGCCAAAAAAAGCGTTAATAACGGGCAGGATTTCCTCGTTGGGGCATGAATATGTTATGATAAAGGAAGCAAGCGAGCTGCACAGTAGCAACTTTGCGAAGCCGTCCCAAAAGGCGATTTTGCAGAAGGAAGGTGT
Organism: Paenibacillus sp. FSL H7-0735; assembly: GCF_038008505.1. NCBI lineage: Bacteria > Bacillati > Bacillota > Bacilli > Caryophanales > Paenibacillaceae > Paenibacillus > Paenibacillus sp. FSL H7-0735. The sequence continues at coordinate 2,041,591 of NZ_JBBOZH010000001.1, forward strand.
CACAAATGGACTCCATGGACAAAACGGTCAAATTCAATGTGAAGGGCGACGAAAAGGAAGCTTCTCCCCAGGAAATATTGCTAGCAGTATACGATGCACTGGTGGAGAAAGAGTATCATCCGATCAATCAGATCGTAGGGTATCTTCTTTCCGGAGATCCGGCTTACATTCCGCGCCATAACAATGCGAGAAGTTTGGTCCGGAGAAAAGAACGTGATGAGCTGATTGAAGAGCTGGTTAGATTCTATCTCGTCAATCACAGGGTGGACAATCCGAAATGAAGAAAAAGTTAGGTTTAGATTACGGCGACCGTAGAATCGGTGTAGCCACAAGCGATGTTTTTGGCTGGACGGCACAAGCTCTTGAAACGATTGAGCGCCGAGGTACGGGTAATGAGTTCGAACGCATTCGTGAACTTGTTGCAGAGCACGAAATTGGAGAGATTGTAGTTGGTCTGCCGAAGAATATGAACGGCTCAGTAGGACCCCGGGGCGAAATCTGTATTGAGTTCGCTGATAAGCTACGGGAAGAGTTAGAAATGCCCGTACACCTTTGGGATGAGCGTCTGACGACGGTATCCGCAGAGCGGGTGCTGATTGAAGGGGACGTCAGCCGGAAGAAACGCAAGGGGATTGTGGATAAAATGGCCGCAGCCCTGATTTTGCAAAATTTTTTGGATGCTAACAGTAAAAGGTGAGGGGTGCGAGGATATGACAAACGAACAGATTGGCCAAGAGGAAGAACCGGAAATTATCTATATTCCCGATGAGGAAGGTAATGAAGAGGAATTCGAGGTCATTATGAAGTTTGAGGTTGATGGCTCGGACGCTAAGTATATGATGGTGGTTCCGCTAGACTCCGAGGACGAGGAAACCGATGAGGTATACGCGTTCCGTTATGTGGAAGAAGGCGACGATCTTCAATTGTTCATGATCGATAACGATGAGGAGTGGGCGATTGTCGAAGAGACTTTCAACACACTGGTCGACGAGTTGGACGGAGGATCGGAGAATGACTGAGATATCCGCTGATCAAGCGGTGTGGACTTCACGGCTTAAAGAAGCATACGGAGAAACTGTAGAACTGGAAGATGAGCAAGGCAAATCTTCCATTTACGATATTATCGCCGAATTTGAAGTCGGTGATCGCGGATATGCGGTGCTGAAAGGCTCTGGCAAAGACGTGGAGTATGAAATCCTGCGTATCGTTGTCTCTTCTGACGGACTTCCGGAATTGGAGAGCATTATGGACGATGAAGAGTGGGAAGACATCTCTGAGCTATACGATGAGATGACTTTTCCAGCAGATGGCGCTGAATAAATCTTAAACATGTACGTTACATTTATGATGGGCACGGAAGAGGGCGGAGAATTCCGCGCTCTTTTTGCTTGAAATGCGAGCAATATCCTGTATAAACATCAATTTAAGGAAATATATATTGAATTTTAGGCAATACACTTTTATACTTTATAGTCGGAAAGTGAGGAACCAGACTTGAAATCCGCAATCCGTACTGTGTTAATCATTATTCTTTTGCTGGCAGCAGCAGGAGGTGGGGGAGCATGGTACATTTGGAACGGGATGCAGCCGGTAGAGCCTGCAGGTCCTGCTGTAACATTTACGATAGAGAAGGGCATGGGAAGTGCGGAGATTGCTGATCTGCTTGAGCAGAATGGCATTATCCGTAAGAGTCTTTTTTTTAAGGGATATTTGAAATGGACTAAAGAAGGTTCTAGCTTCAAAGCAGGTACTTATATCGCTAAGCCGGGTGACAGCTATGATGAGCTCATTGCGAGATTAAATGCAGGTGATGTAGTTAAGGAAGAAACTGTGGTCTTTACCATCCCCGAAGGATATACTGCTGAGCAGATCGCTAAGAAGCTCGCTGAAGCTTGGAATCAGGATGCGGCTACTTTTCTTGAAATTATGGATACTGGTGCAGGTTTGAAGGGGATTGATATTCTGGGTATCCCGCAGGATAAGAATCTTCGCCACCGTCTTGAAGGATATTTATTTCCCGAAACCTATGAACTGGCCAAGGATAGCACGCCCCAGGAAGTTGTAGAAGCACTTTTGGATCAGTTCCAGAAGAAGCTGGATACGATTCCCGACTGGCAGCAAAAGCTAGAAACGCGTGGATTGTCTCTGCATGAACTGTTAACCGTAGCCTCGCTGGTAGAGCGGGAAGTTGTGGTGGATAGTGAACGTCCGCTTGTGGCTGGGGTTATTTATAACCGCCTAGAGAAAGAACAGAAGCTGGAGATTGACGCTACCGTTCAATATTTACTTAATAAGCAGAAGGAAAGACTTTTGTATAAAGATTTAGAAGTTGATAATCCATATAATACGTATAAGAATATTGGACTTCCTCCGGGACCTATTAGTAATCCGGGGCTGGAGTCCATTCAGGCGGCACTCGAACCAGAAGCTTCTGAATATTATTTCTATGTGACCAAAAAAGATGGTACACAGGGCCATTTGTTTGCTAAGACCTACAAGGAACATTTAGCCAATATCGAAAAAAGCAAGCAAGAATCGAAATAAACTATTAAAATGAAGAGTGGTGCGGTTGAAATAACTGTACAAGTAGGAGGTACAACATGACTAACAAACCGGAATTGCTGGTGACGGCAGCGTCCTTAGAGGAAGCTGCTGCTCTGCTGGATGCCGGAGCAGATGCGCTGCTCATTGGGGATGACCGTTTCGGGATGCGGCTTGCTGGACATTTCTCTCTGGAGGATACAGCGACTGTCGTAGAAATGGCGCATTCGCGAGGCTGCAAAGTGTATGCAAGCTTGGGTGGGCTGATGTCTAACCGTCTGCTGGATGAGCTTCCTGACTATGTGAAGGCTTTAGGTGAGCTTGGCATTGATGGTGTTGAATTCGGGGATCCAGCTGTGTTAACCACAGTGAAGAAAGAAGCGCCAGCAATGAAGCTGCACTGGAATGCGGAAATGACTTCCACCAACTATGCGACCGCGAATTATTGGGGACGCAAGGGGGCTTCTCGTGTCGTGCTGGCCCGTGAGCTGAATATGGATGAAATGACGGAAATGGTTCCGCTTTTGGAGATTGAGGCACAGGTGCAGGTTCATGGAATGACCAATATATACCATTCCAAGCGGAAGCTTGTTGAAAGCTATATGTCACATCAAGGCCGTCCTAGTGATGGAGGAAGTCTCGGGAAGGAACGCGGACTATTTCTGATTGAGGAAGAACGAGATGACCAGAAATTCCCGATTTATGAAGACGAGAACGGCACTCATATTATGAGCTCGGATGATATTTGTATTTTGGAGGATCTGCATATTCTGATGGCTGCAGGTATACACAGCCTTAAGATTGAGGGACTCTTGAAATCGATAGCGTATAATGTGACGGTTGTGAAGACTTATCGTAAAGCTATAGATCTTTATGCGGCTGATCCGGAAGGTTATGCCTTCGATGAGGAATGGATGGATGTAATCAGAACGGTGCAGGACCCTGAACGGGAGTTAAGCTTCGGATTTTTCTATAAAGAGCAAGTATATTAAGTTTGACAAAAATAAAGAGGTTATAGGTCCCCACGAAGATTAGGACAGCATTTATAGCATGTGACTTAGCTTTGTGGGGCGATGGAGGGGAGAACAGGAATGGGAACCATGACAAAGCCGCAATATAAGGGCAAACGTTACCGTCTGGACAAACCGGAGCTCCTCGCTCCGGCTGGTAATTTGGAAAAATTGAAGTTCGCAGTACACTATGGTGCGGATGCTGTTTATATCGGAGGACAACAATACGGCTTGCGTTCCGGCGCAGATAATTTCAGCTTCGAGGAAATGCGCGAAGGTGTTGAATTCGCCAAGAAATATGGCGCTAAGGTATTTGTTGCAACAAACATTTATGCTCACAATGAAGATGTCGCGGGAATTGAAGAATACCTGCGTAACTTATATGAAGCTGGCATTGCTGCTATTATCGTAGCTGATCCAATCATTGTAGATACAGCACGCCGGTTAGTGCCTGGACTTGAAGTGCATTTGAGTACACAGCAGTCTACATTGAACTGGCAAGCGGTGTCCTTCTGGAAAGAAGAGGGGCTTCCGCGTGTTGTTTTGGGCCGTGAGACAAGCCTGGAAGAGATTGCTGAGATTAAAAAACATGTCGACATTGAAATCGAAAGCTTCATCCATGGTGCCATGTGCTCCTCATATTCGGGTCGTTGTGTATTGTCCAACCATTTCACCGACCGTGATTCCAATCGCGGGGGCTGTTGCCAGTCTTGCCGCTGGAAATATGATTTGTTTGAGGATGCACGTCCGGAAGGGACTTGGGTGTCTGAGGAAGAGCAGGCTGAAGCGAAATCTCCAGCTCCTCTGCTTCCAGGTGTAACTCAGATTCCACTGCATCAGCAAGGAGATAATCCCTTCTCCATGGGCTCTAAGGATCTGTGTATGCTGGAAAGTATACCTGAACTGATTGAAGTGGGCATCGACAGCTTCAAGATCGAAGGGCGAATGAAGTCAATCCACTATGTGGCTACTGTCGTAAATGCATATCGTAAAGCCATTGATGCTTATATGGCAGATCCGGAAGGGTATGAATTGAAGCAGGAATGGCTGGATGAGCTTAACAAAGCGGCTAACCGTCCGCTAAACACAGGATTCTTCTATGATACTCCGGATCATGAAGATCATATCTATGAGCCTGAAGAAAAAGCAGCTCCGTATGATTTTGCCGGACTTGTAATTGAATACGATGCTGAAAGTGGTACGGCACTAGTTCAACAGCGCAATCACTTTAAGCCAGGTCAGGAAGTAGAATTCTTTGGACCTAACGATACGTTCTTCAAGCAAACGGTTGGCGAAATATGGGATGAGAAAGGCAATTCGCTTGATGCCGCCCGTCATCCACTGCAACCTATTCGCATGAAGGTAGATCAACCAGTTGCATACTTTGATATGATGCGTAAGAAGAAGTTTTAATAAAAAACAGGGAAGCTTTTGGTCATCCAAGAGCCTCCCTGTTTTTCTTTTTGACAAAGCGAACAATAAGTTATATATATTAGGGATTAACAAACTATATCCAAGGGAGGAGGTCCAACAAGCTATTTATTATGATTAAACATACATAGGTTAAAAGTTGTAAAAAAAGTCTCGTAAAGCTAAGGAAAAAGACCTAATACGCCGATATATATATTGGTTAACGCTTTCATGCGTATTCTAATATTAGCGGGTAGGTGATCAAGATGGGGGATCCTGATCAAGATAGTATTAGTGAAAAGCATAATGAGAGAAGGTTTAGCATGAATAAAAAGAATAAGAAATCGGCGATTACAGGAAACAAGGAAACAAGCAAGATTGAAGGGGCAGGCAAGACACCTAAGTTTAATTTGAAGAATGGAATAGATTTACGGGGACAGATCAAAAGAGTTAATCCTATGGAATCTGTTGGCGTGAAGATATTCCTGATATTTTTGTGTGCAATTGTAATTGTGGTAATGGCACTTGGACTGCTATCTTATTCAAAAGCCAAGAAGACAATTAAGAACAACGTATCGGAAGCCTACCGTCAGACTATTATTCAGACCTCAGAGAAGTTAGATATTACTTTGAAGCAGTACGAGAACTTGGCTTTACAGCTTTATTTTGATGCGCAGATGCAAGAAGATTTGAAGTCTTTAGTGACTGCACAATCTTCCTATGAGAAATTTGAAGCTACAAGCGCAGTAAGTAAAAAGTTGTCCAGTCAGATTACAACGGATTCTAATATTCTTAGTGTTTCTTTGATCCCGGAGTCACCTGATCAAGACATTGTTACAAGTGGCAGTGGCGGCATTAAGTTAGATAACATTAGAGAACAAGAATGGTATAAGAAGATTGTCGACAACACTGCATCTTATGAATCCTACTATTCTAAAGGTGATGGTGATGCGGCCAAGAACATATGGTTCTCTACAGCTGTTCAAGGTGATGGAGACAAAAATATTGCTATGGCAAGATCTCTCAAAACCCTGGGCTCAGGTACAGGATACATAGTCATCCTTGTGTTGAAGAATACATTGCTGGAGGAATCATTCGCAAGTGTCCAACTGGGAGATGGCTCTCGAATTCAACTTGTCACTCCTGATGGAACCGTAGTAGCTTCTTCGGATTCAAAAGACGATGGTAAACCTTCAGAGTTTGCTTTTATTCAGGCAAGTAAAAAAGATAACAAGAGTTTGGATGAAAAAGATACAAACGGGGAAGAAATCCTTGCTGTCTTTAATCCAATGATCCGGGCGGATTGGAAGTTGGCAGGGGTAGTCCCAACAGATGAGCTAGTGAAAGAAGCACGTCCGATTCTGTTGACTACTTTTATTGCGGCTGCTGGCGCGGCTCTTCTAGCCATAGTAATCGGGATTTGGATGGTGCGTATGATTGCTCGTCCTCTAGCTCGCTTGAAGGATCTTATGGTACAAGGTGCAGGTGGTGATCTTAGTGTACGTACAGAATATGTATCTAAGGATGAAATTGGCCAGCTGTCAGCTTCCTTTAACGTGATGATGGAGCGTATTACTGAGCTTGTATCGCAAACGACAGAAACCGCTCGGGATGTGCTGGAGACCGCTGGTGAGCTTGGTGAAGCCTCACGTAAGACAGCTATTTCTGCGAAGGAAATCGCAGCCGCTACGGAAGAAATTGCCGGTGGGGCAGGCAGCCTGGCGCTCGAAGCTGAACGTGGTAATGAGCTTACAGATGTGATAGCTACGCAAATGCAGACTGTGATTTATGCCAACACTGAGATGGATGAAGCAGCACGTGGGGTTGGTGAAGCTAGTGCTCAAGGTGCTAAGCAATTAACGGACCTGCTGGATCAGACCAGCCGCACTGGAGAAAAAACAAGTGCGCTTGTCGAACGTGTCAACCACCTGAAGGAGACCGTATTCTCCGTAATTAAGGTGTTGGATGTGATGAAGAGTATCACGCAGCAGACGAATATTTTATCATTAAATGCGACAATAGAAGCCGCTCGTGCAGGAGAAGCTGGTAAGGGCTTTATGGTAGTTGCGGGTGAAGTGCGGCAGCTTGCTGACCAATCGAAGCAATCTATTGCCCTTGTTGCTGGAATTACGGATAAGATCATGGCGGAAATGAACGAAACGGAAGCTGTATTATCCGAAGTAGCACCACTGTTTAAAGAACAAGTAAGCTCTGTGAAGAGTACAAGTGATATCTTCTTGTCCGTAAAAGGACAGATGGATGAATTCATAACAAGCTTAGAATCGGTAACAACAGCGATTAGCAGTCTGAATCATTCACAAGGTGTGTTGTCAGAGGCTATGGGGAATGTTAGCGCCGTAGCAGAACAGTCTTCAGCAACTTCCGAAGAAGTAGCTTCACTCAGTAATGAACAGCAAAATGTAAGTGATCAACTCGTTTCATTATCTGGCAAGCTGGAAAGTGCTTCAGGTCAATTGAAGGACAAGCTGTCATTATTCACTATAAAATGAGTGGATTCATCACTAATCTCTAAATTGTTTACCTAACAAAACCGCTTCTTCAACATGAAGAGGCGGTTTGTTGTTGTGTAATGAAGAACTACACCGTATAATAACTTTGTTAGGTATTTGTTATAATTTAATAACAAGTTAGGTAAAAAGTATTAAGGAGAAGGACCAAATGAAAGGTAGACGCATCTCTGGCTGGTGGTCCGTTATCGGGGACATGAGCATGGAACGCAAGCTGCTCCTCGTCTTTTTAATTATCATTACCCTCCCGCTATCCTTCATCAGTGTATTTACCTTCAAGAGCTACTCAGAATCTATTCAGGGGAACACTATTGCTTATTCTGAGAAATTAATCGATCAAATGATGGATGGAGTAGACGATTATATCGAAGATATGAAGCGTATTTCATCTATGCCCGCCTATGTGAATGATATCAAACTTAATTTAATACGTTCAAACCGCTACCATGAGCAGAAAAAGATTATGGGAGGCGCAACTGGGAGTGCTACTTTATCACCCGGTGATTTTGATCTACTGTTGTCCATTCAACGGGGGATAGAGGGCAACATTTCGTTTATTAACAATATTAAGCGAGGCGCGAACTCGGTTTATATTTTTGACGCTTACGGAAATGGTTATTATTCTGCGAAGGATGGTGGCGTACGGCTCGATCTCGAGCAAAGCTATAAATACTGGAGCCAGCAGACTAAGGATTCCAGCGGAGAAGCATTATTGTTCGGTACTCAGGCGTATACAAGTAATCTGCAGAGCACCCGATATGCTTTTACCGTTGTTCGCAAAATCGTGGATGGCTTGTTAAATCCAATCGGGCTGATTGCGGTTGAAGCGAATATTAGCAATTTGGAGAATCAAGTTACGGAGCTGGATAAAGTCACCCATGGGAAGTCGTTGATTGTGGATGAGAAAGGAATGGTCATCTACGACAGCGACAAGAAGCTGCTGGCCACAGATATTTCTGATTCAGACTTGTTCAAAAGAGTTGGGGGAATTTCTGGAAGCTTCTATGATACAGTCAACGGAAAAGAGCGCTTAAATATATACTCTGGTTCTGCCAAAACCAATTGGAAGGTAATTATCTCTATACCTGTTGATGTACTGATGCGTGATGTGAAGGTGACCCGTAATACAACACTTGCTGCTACATTAAGTATCATTGTACTGGCGTTAATTATTTCGATTATTCTTTCCGTTGCCCTTACTAAGTCTCTGACTCAGATGATTCAATTGATGAAAAAAGTTCAGGGCGGCGATCTGGATGTGATGTTCAGAGTTAAGCGGCGTGATGAAATTGGTCTGCTGGGGCATCAATTCAACCGTATGTTAGCCCGAATCAGGCAGTTAATTCAGGATATCTACCGTATAGAAGAACAGAAAAAGGAAGCGGAGCTTCATGCGCTGCAGAGTCAAATCAATCCTCATTTTATCTATAACACACTGGAGTCCATCCGAATGACCGCCGAGCTGAATGATGATGTCGAAGCTGCAGATATGATCTCTATTCTGGGCAAACTGCTACGGTATAGTACAAGTGATCTGAGCGGTAATACGACATTGAAGCAAGAGCTTGGATATGTGCGTAATTATGTCGAGCTGCTTAACTATCGTTATCCTAACCGGTTTTTGCTGGATATTGATGTGCCGAAGGCGTTAGATAATTACTCTATTATCAAGCTGGTCTTCCAGCCCATCATTGAGAATGCTGCTTATCATGGCTTAGATGATAATAAGCCGCAAATGCATTTAAGCATCCACTGTGAGATTACAGAGCAAATGCTGTTGTTTCATATCAAAGACGACGGGATCGGAATGGATGAGAAGACTTTGGAGAAATTGAATGATGGGCTGCAGAACGAAAGTCCTCCTAAGAAAAGCATTAACGGGGGCATAGGCATGAAAAATGTACAGCAGCGAGTGCGTCTTCATTATGGAGCGGCATTTGGGATCCAGGTATATAGTGAGCTTGGACGAGGGACCGATGTTATTTTGTCGCTGCCATTACTGGAGCCGGAAATGATTGGCTTACCTGAGTAACGAAATAAGAGGGGGCTGTCCGTTGAAGGGGTTGAAATTAGAATGGACTATGCGAACCATACTGTTACTTCTCTTGGTGTTATTGAGTAGTAGCTGTGCCAATAACAATAAGCAGGCGCAATCCACTCCGCCTCCAGTTGGAGACGAGGTGATGTCTGACTTGTCCGGCACCATAGTCATGATGACCAATCGAATAGATCTGATTGAGAACGGAACTTTTCAAGGATACGCGGACCAGTTTAAACAGAGATACCCCGAAGCCAATGTGGAATTTGAAGGTTTGTCCAATTATGCAACGGATATTCTGGTACGGCTGTCCACGAAAGATGCCGGTGATGTACTGCTGCTTCCGGTGAATCTTCCAGCAAAGGAGCTGGATTATTTTTTCGAACCGCTGGATGAAGAAACCGCTGCTAGTGAGCGTTTCACTTCTTTTGCTACGTATAACGGGAAACGTTATGGGCTGTCCACTGGGACTACTACGGTTGGGATTGTCTATAATAAAAGGGCATTCGAAAAAGCAGGGATAACTACTGTTCCGAAGACACTGGATGAATTCTACGAAGCTTGTGCGAAATTAAAACAAGCGGGTATTATCCCCCTATATATGAATTATGGGGCCGTCTGGCCTTTACGTGAATGGGGGAACAGTCTGGTTAACTATATGACAGGCAATCCAGAGTATCTAAATAATATGGTAAATGAGGATAGCCCATGGCAGCTTGATAATGAGTGGGGGAAATCAATTTCCATTGCTCGAACCTTAATTGGTAAAGGCTACGTAGAAGATGAACTATTCTCGAACAATTGGGAGATATCAAAGACTAGGCTAGCTAAAGGTCAAGCAGGAATGTATTTACTGGGGAATTGGACGATTGGACAAGTCCTTGATGTGGGGGCTGAACCGGATGATATAGGATTCTTCCCGTTTCCTTATGATAATGGCAGCACTCATTATGCACCGATCAATCCAGATTGGTTCATGGGGGTTAGTAAATACACCAAGAACAAAGAGCTTGCTATGGCGTGGTTGAATTTTTTTGTAAAGGAGACTTCCTATCGGGATGACTGGGGATTCCTTCCGGCTGATGGAAGCTTGAATTCCTCTATGTCGCAGTACCGTGAGTTTTTATCTTATAAGCCTAAGCTACTTGATGCTACCGTACAAAGTGATGCGTTCATCGATCTGGCGAATAGAGCCAAGCTGTCCTTTTGGTCCGGGGATTACATTCAGGAGTTACTGGCTGCGCCTGATTTACAAAAGGCTTTTGACGAATTGAATGCAAAATGGAAGGAAGCGCGGGCAGGAACATCAGAAACTTCTCAGCCTTAAAGTTAGTACTACATAAATTTGATGACATTCTCTGGAGGGTTATATATGGCTAAAAAGGTCACTATGCAAAAAATCGCTGATCATCTCGGCGTATCCAAATTCGTTGTTTCCAAGTCACTTTCGGGTAAAGGCGGCGTTAATGAGACGACAAGAGAACGAGTGATTCAAGCGGCATCGCAGCTGGGTTATTTTACGCAAAAAAATGCTTTTGTCCAAGGCATAAAACGCACCCCTCCGGTAGGTGGCGGTGATCGGAATAAGCAATCCGTGCTGGTGTTAATGCCGAATATTCGTTCTCAGACGCAGGATTCCTTGTATTGGGGGAAAATTGTGGATGGTATTGCTATTGCGCTGGATCAGGAAGGGCTTGGGATGGTCATTATCTCTGAGAATCGTGCGGATAATTTCGTCAATATTTTGAATCCAAATGGAATCCTTGGCTTAGTAGGTGTGGGACAAATCTCTACTTCCTTACTGCTTGAGGTGCATCGTATTGGTCTGCCGATGGTGTTGATTGACCATGAAGATCCGCTAATTCCAAGTGATACCGTGTTTGCGAATAATGTGGATTCCATGGCTCGACTTACGAATCATTTGATGGGAACAGGCCATACCCAAATGCATTTTATCGGCAATATTGGATTCTCACGCAGTTTCCGCGACCGGTGGATTGGCTTCCGGAGTGCGCTGGAGGAGAGCGGAATAAGACTGCCTTTGGAAGATGATGCGAATCTTTTTCTGGAAGGGGTGGAGGAAGATTTATTTCAGGAGGATTTTAAAAGCTGGGTGAATAAGCGTAAAAAAGCCAAAACACTCCCGACAGCCTTGGTCTGCGCTAACGACTCCACAGCCCTTTCGGTCAGTGACATTCTTAAGGAAGAAGGGTTTAATATTCCGGAGGATATCTCAGTTACAGGCTTTGATAATATTGAGGATGCCTTAAGAGGAGTTCCACCGCTTACAACTGTTCATGTTCCTAAAGAAGCGATGGGCCGAGCCGCAGTGGAGAAACTTCTGAGCCGTATTCATAATCCTTCTGCGCCGCTTGAGAAAATTCTTATCGCAGCGGACATTGTTCATCGTGATTCTGTGGATAAGCCGCGAGACTAGAACTATGTTGTGATTTGCTTGAGTAAGGGGGAGTTTAGCTATGACAGAACCAGTTGTCATGCCAAGGATTGAAGGCGAACAGATTCAACTACGAGGTGTACAAGTATCCGATCTGGAGGCTTATTATAATTTTTTGCTTGATGTTGAGATGGGGCAATTAACAGGATCACAAGGAGATTTCTCCCGTGAGCAAACAGCAGCTTGGATTCGTAAGATTAGTGTTCCAGCCGAGGATCGTGTAGATCTTATGATTATAGTAAAGGACACGGGTGAGCTCATTGGAGAAGTGGTACTAAATGAAATAGATCCGGACAATCGTAGTGCAAATATCCGAATCGGCATTTGTGGACATGAACATCGGGGTAAGGGTTACGGTACTGAAGCTATGACTCAAATGCTACGATATGGCTTTGAAACTTTGAAGCTGCACCGCATCCATCTCGGCGTATATACTTTTAACCCCAGAGCCGTTCATGTCTATGAGAAGCTTGGTTTTCAACGCGATGGTGTGGAGCGGGATGCTCTTTATGTAGACGGAGAGTTTCATAACATGATTCTGATGTCCATGCTTGAGGAGGAGTTCCGCAGTTTGTACAATTAAAAAAAGTGAATCTACGGTAAGGAAGATTGTAAGTAACTTCCTCACCAGATTCACTATGAATATTAGTCTGTAATATTTCCAGCCATTTTGAGGCGTTTGGCAATTTCTTTAAAGTCTTCGGGGGAGATTCCTGGAGCGAATTCCTCTTCGACTGCCGGAGCAACGGGGATCGGAAAACCTTTAGGGGCTCCCTGAATGACTTCAAGCGGAAGATTATCCTCCGGGTGGGTTCCCTTCCAAATCTGATCGATGGCGCCGAAGTCACTTTCACTCCAGGTGTATAGCTTGGTGTGCACGCCTTTTTCTTCATATTTTTTTGCTTCACTGAATGATTTATTATTTAACGAAGGAATCGGCACGAGCTTAGTTACATTAACACCTGTTGCCACTTCGATTGCTTTGGCATAAGCGACCACGTGGACACCACCACGGACTAAAAGGAATCCGACTACAGCGCGTGCAGCTGGATGGTCTGTCATTTCGTAGACCTTCATTTTATGTGTTCTGGCTCCGCATTCGAGGAAGAAGTTATGTAGCAGATCTTCCACTAGGTTGCCGCTATTAAATACGTTTGCTCCGGTCCACGGGTTCCCCGTTGAATCAAAAGGCATAGCCCCTTGTGCACCAGCCAGAAAGTGATAGGATAGACGCGCATCTTTTGCGGACCCTAGAGGGGTGGAATCGGGCTCTTTATAACTTGTTGACCCTCGAAGACATTTGTTGATGGCATGCGAAACCAGCTCGACGTGGCCAAGCTCTTCCGCTGTTATGCTCATCACCAAATCATAAAAGGGCTTCAGTTTGTCTTTTGAACGGAAATTAAAGGATTGAAAGAGGTAATTGTTAAGGGTCGACATTTCTCCGAACTTTCCGCCAAGCAATTCCTGAACAGCGGCAGCAGCATTGGGATCGGGCTTCTCAACTTCAGGAATCTCGATCATGATTTCATCCATACGTTTGAACATTAATATCTCAGCCTCCTTGAGGTTAGGGGTTACTGAGCTATTTTGAGCTTAATCTATAGGAATTACTCATGAATGGGTTGAAAAGTATGGATGTGCGTCATGTAAATGGCTTTTTGTGTCGAAAAGGCAAACTGCAAATACTATCAAATACGCAATCAAATACGCATAGTAACCCGCTAACGGACACAGCTGACCCTATATGCAGTATTATCCGATATTTGCAATACTAACGGACTCCAGAGCAGCTATCGTCCTAGAAAACGCCCCAAATGGACCTCTTTTCAGGGAATAGCGTCGTTGGAGTCCGAAAACATACTTTAAAGGCTAAATATATGTGAATAGCGTCATCTGAGTCCTTAAGATACTTTAGATGATTGATATTCGCTTGAAGCAAACAGTGAATGATTAAAACGCAGAGCAGCGATCCTCCAATAATAGGAGAATCGCTGCTCTGTTGATTTCTAGGGTTTATGAAACCTTATTTACAATGCTAAATTACGGTCAATAAGAGCAATACGTTGCTGTACACAAGCATAAGAGCGAAGTGGATCCTCTGGAGTGTTCAGCACATAATCTAACATTTGGTCAACGGTAGTTGTAGCCACGTGGATACGAGTGTCGGAGGAAGCGTAGTAAATATAGATTTCACCGTTATCACGTGCAATCACGCCATTACAGAACACGACATTGGAGACATCGCCGACACGTTCTTCACCATCTGGTGCGATGAAATGACCGCCAGGTGAATGAGTGACTTTGTTTGGCTCATCCAGATCAGACAAGAAAGCATATAGCACGTATCGGAGTCCAGCAGCTGTGTTGCGTACACCATGAGCAATATGCAGCCAGCCTTTTGCAGTTTTGATTGGAGCCGGACCTTGGCCGTTTTTAACTTCCTTGATGGTATGGTAGTGGCGTTCATCCATGATGGTCTCACTAGTAATTACGGCATCTTCAATTGTATCCGAGAGTCCCCAGCCAATACCGCCACCGGAACCTGCATCGATAAAGCCATCTTGTGGGCGAGTGTAGAAGGCGTATTTTCCATCTACAAATTCAGGGTGGAGCACGACATTACGCTGCTGAGCAGAGCCTGTTTTGAGATCGGCCAGACGTTCCCAGGTTTTCAGATCTTTGGTGCGAACAATACCACACTGTGCTACTGCGCTAGAAAGGTCACCATGTGGAGCTTCTGGATCTTTGCGTTCTGTACAGAAGAGGCCGTAGATCCAGCCATCTTCATGGCTTACGAGGCGCATGTCGTAGACGTTGATATCAGGAACTTCTGTCTCAGGCAGCACAACTGGATGATCCCAGAAGCGGAAGCCGTCTACGCCATTGTCGCTTTCTGCTACAGCGAAAAAAGATTTGCGGTCATTGCCTTCAACGCGAGCAACAAGATAGAATTTGCCGTTCAGTGCTATAGCACCCGGGTTGAAGACGCCGTTGACGCCAATTCTTTCGGCAAAATAAGGGTTGGTGTCTGGGTTAAAATCATAACGCCAGATTAAGGGCGCATGCTCAGCAGTTAGCAGTGGATGAGCATAACGGTCATAAATGCCGTTTCCATAAGGAAGCTTTTCGTTCTTGCGGGCGATCAGGGCTTCATAACGTTCTGTTAATTGTTGTTTGCGTTCTTGGAATAATGATGACATTAGACAGTCTCCTTTATAGTTGATTTCAGTCGTGCGATCATTTCGAAGCAGGCTCTGCTGTTATGATAAGGACATTTCCAGGCGCTAACCTTTGATCCGTGAGGCAGGGGCTGAAGGTTCTCGTCCACGCCCCAGTACCATTCACCGAGCTTGTGATCCACCATGTATTTATCGATAAAAGTCCAGGAGGCTTGGGCAGCCTCATTAAATTTGCTGTCACCAGTCAGCTGATAAGCATTATAGAATCCAACAACCGCCTCAGCTTGCGGCCACCAATCTTTATCTTTGCTCAGGAGCCCGCTTGGGTCAGCTTCATTCCATATCCCACCATCGCTATCTATACCTTCCGCAAGAACGGCTTCTGCCATGGAGACAGCGACTGTTCGCACACGCTGCAGCAGCAGCTCTTCTCCAAGGGTTTCAGCAGCTTCCACCAGCAGCCAGCTTCCTTCGATGTCATGTCCGTAGGAGATAATATCTGATTTCACATTCCATGCCTCATCTAAGAAAAGATGAAAATGCTGGCCTTTCTGATCAATGATATGATCCAGCATCGTTTCGATTAGCTCGGTTAGCGTGCTCTTTAGCTCCTCCGACTTCCATACTCGATAGAGACCGGTATACGCTTCCAGAACATGCAGATGGGTATTCATAGATTTTTTTTCATTCATATCCTTGCTGCTGAGACTGAGGTTATCAGTGATTTGCCATTCCCGTGATAAAGCTTCGACATAACCTTTATAAATAGAATCATAGCCGTATTTCTCAACGAGCTGGAATAATTGAATCGCATCCTCTAAGACTTCTGGACGTCCGGTCGCATGGTAGAATTCAGCCAGTGCGTAGATAGCAAAGGATTGGCCATAGATCTGCTTTTTCTCTTGAGAAGGTCTGCCCTCAGCATCCACCATCCAGTATAATCCGCCATACTCTTTATCAATGAAGTGTTCCATCAGATAGGTATAAGCACGTTCTGCCATCGCCAGATATTCCGGTTTACCGTAGATCCGGTAAGCGCTCGCAAAGGACCAAAGGATCCGGGCATTAAGCACAAGGCTTTTCTCTGCGTTAGGAGTAATGTTCAGCTGATTGTCGATCTCACCTACAAAACCGCCGTTTACTTCGTCCTTCGTCTGTTTCATCCAAAAACTAAGAATATTATCCTGCAGCTCATCCTCAAGTTGGGTCAACCATAATTCTGGTGAATTAATCATTGTAATCAGTCACTCCTCACATTATTTGGTGATTTTTGAGGTGAAATATTCGTTGATGATCCCAGCGGCTTGCTTACCGTACATACAGTAATCATCATTCTGTGCTGCTTCTTCAATTGGATAAAGATGAGTAGGCCAATCCCAGAGCATAAAGCCCTGAACCCAATCTCTGTGCTCACAGCCTTGAAACATTGCCTGATAGAATTTACTTTGTTCTTCTTGACTTGGTTCGCCCTTTAAGGTCCAATCATTGGGAATCGCAGCGCTCCCGCTCCGGCTTGGGCAACCCGCTTCCATGAAAAAGAACGGCTTATTCTGTGAGCTCACCACTTGCTCAATCCGGTCGAGCTGAGCCTCCCAATCACTAGCTGGATAATACCCACTTGAAGAAATCACATCGAGCGCATCCCACCAGGTTACGTTATCCTCCTGATACTTATCGCAATTATAAGTAAGAATACCTGAGTAGACCTTCCGCACCTCGGCAATAAGCGAACGCCATTCGGCTTCGCGTCTATCCGTCTGTACAAGCTCACAGCCAATACAGAACATTTCACAGCCTGTTTCCTCAGCGATAGCGGCATAGTGCAGAATAAATTTAGTATAAGAGCTGAACCACTCAGACCATTTAGGCTCGCAAGGGACATCCTTATCAAAAAAGTTAATATGGGCACGCCAAGTTCCGTCAGCACAATTAACAATCGGCTTCAGGCATACTTTTAGCTGGAGTGACTTCGCTTTGCTGATAGCCCATTTCACTTCTTCGTCGCTAACGGTTGGAGCCTCCCAGTAGGGAATTTCCGTAGAATGAGCGGTAGCTTGAAGCGCACTGAGCGCGATGGCCGTCCAGTTCGCTCCGGTGACAGAGGACATTAATTCCAGCGAACACTCAGCTTCTTTTGTTGTCCATGAACCACGTCTACCTGAGAAACCCCAGGTTACGCCTGCAATGTATTCGTTGTTTAACATCATCGAGGATCCTCACTTTACAAATGGAAATAGATAAATTAGCAAACTTAATTTTGTTAGATAGTTATTATTGTTTTGTTAGTTTATAATAACAACTTAATTTAGTTATATACTTTTTCGTAGATGATTTCAAGGACAATTTGTAGTTGGAGCTGGGAAATTTGAATAACTTTAGTTATAGTAAATATAAGACTATAAAAGGGCGCAATCGTACATTGACGTAATGCATGGGGAGATACTATTCGTGATGATAGCGCAATCATAATAACTGGCGGATACAACTGGAGGGAATTACTTAAATGATAAATGTTATGATTGCGGACGACGAGGAAGTCATTCGCAGGGGGCTCGAAAAAATCACATCCAGAATGCAAATAGACGTACATGTAATTGGATCTTATGGAAACGGGTTGGAAGCCTGGGAACATTTAGAAAAGTTATCCCGAGAGGATATAGATCTGCTTATTACAGATATCAAAATGCCTAGAATGGATGGTTTTAAGCTGATTGAACAGGTTAGAGACCATATGGAGGATATACCTATTGCTGTCCTTAGCGGTTTTAGTGAATTTGAATATGCCCGTCGAGCGATCCGCCATGGGGTGATGGATTATTTGCTTAAACCGATTGATAAGACTCAGCTATATGAGCTGCTTAAGAGAGTAGAGGATGTAAAGAAAAAGAACGTGACGGAGCATGAGGAGATTTTCTCACAAGCTGCGGATGGTGGGGAACATTATGTAGTTGAGCAGACAAAAGGCATTCTGGAGAGAGAGTATGATCAGAACTTCGAGCTAGAACGCCTAGCGGAGATGGTGGGCATGAATGCGAGTTATCTTAGCCGTTTGTTCAAATTAAAGACGGGGCAGACGATCACAGACTATCTGATTCGGATTAGAATTTCTAAAGCTAAGGAACTGCTAATGGAGCATCCTGACCTGAAGAATTATGAAATTGCCGAGAAGGTGGGTTATAGCGATCCGGTATATTTTAATAAATTGTTCAAGAAAATGTGTGGTATGACACCTAAGGATTATAAAAGCGGCTGTAAATTCCCAAAAATTGAACGAGAGTTTTAGGCATATATAGGAAGCTATTTATTAGGAGGGCGAAAAGCTCTCTTTTTTTGTAGATATTTTTATAAATTAGATAACAAAATTATTATAAGTAAAACAAAAATAACAAATACAAGACCAGAAAAAGCAATTGAAACCATCGTTTTGCGTCGAAAATAGATTTATAATGGGTTTGTAAGCGATATCATCACTTGTTTTTAAGAGTAATTCAGATAATCCGGTATTAATGACTACTCTTTCAATTTATAAGTGATGATAAAAGTTATTATATTTGTTATTTACCTAAAACTAGAGTTGAATTGAAGAGAGGGGTCGTAACAGCATGAAAAAAGGCAAAACAATGATGGGCTTGATGGCACTAACACTTGTGGCGGGATTGTTTAGCGGTTGTTCCTCAAACAACAACACTAACAATGAAGCTGCTAAAAACACAGGAAACAATGGTTCTTCAGCAGAGGCAACTGCTCCAGCTGATGGTACAGCAGCTAAGGATATCAAAGGGGATATCACAGTCATAACGCAAAGAACAGATATTGTTGATACCGTATTCAAAGAGTATGCGGCTAAATTCAATGAGAAATATCCTGATGTAAAGGTGAACTTTGAAGCGCTCGCTACTTACGAAGACCAAATTAAAATTCGTATGAGCACTAGTGATTATGGCGACGTTCTTTTGTTACCTACTAGCATAGCTGTAAAAGATATTCCTGATTTCTTCGAACCCCTTGGCAAGCTTGAAGAAATGAGCAAACAATACACAGGGCTGGAAGAACGTGCAGTAGACGGAGTTGCCTATGGTATTCCGATGACCATCAACTTTAACGGCATTATCTATAACAAACAAGTCTTCAAAGATGCCGGAATTACAGAGGTTCCCAAAACCCCTGAACAATTCTTGACTGCTCTGCAGACTATTAAAGACAAAACACAAGCTGTTCCTCTTTACACAAATTACGCAGCAGGCTGGACATTGACACAATGGGAAGCGGATCTGGCTACAGTAGCTGGTGACCGTGATTATGTGAACATTGCTCAAGTGGCTAGCGACGACAACTATGTAGCGGGTCAACCACACTATGAATTGTACAAAATTCTGTACGATGCAGCACAAAAAGGTTTGATTGAAGAAGATCCAACTACAACAGACTGGGAATCTTCCAAAGCTGATCTAGCCAACGGAAAAATTGGGACTATGGTGCTTGGATCTTGGGCGATTGGCCAAATCAAAGGCCTGGCTACAAATCCAGACGATGTTGGATTTATGCCTTTCCCAACCAATGCGGATAAAATCCTTGTGCCGCTTGCTGGTGACTACAATCTGGGTGTCAGCATTCACAGTAAGAACAAAGAAGCAGCTAGAGCTTGGGTGGATTGGTTCATCAACGAATCTAACTACCCTACAACTGAAGGCGGCGGTATGAGCCCGGCTATCGGTGCAGAGCTTCCGGAAATCCTGAAACAATATGAAGGTACAGATGTAACCTTTGATACTCTTGCTCCTGCTAAAGCTGGTGAAGAAGGCTGGTCTGATGAAATCGACAAACAAGCTGAGATCGGTGCTTGGCAGCCAGACTTCAAGAAACGGATTATTGAAGCAGCGATTGGCAACAGAAAAGAATCCTATGATGACATCATGAAAGACCTGAACGACAAGTGGAAAGCCGCTCGCGCTAAAGTCACAGTACAGTAACAACTATAAGCTTCTTAGATGCTATAGGCGGTAGTGAATGTGGGAGGGGATATGCTAACAAGCATTTCCCCCTTCACATTTAAACGAGTCTTAAATAAATGAGGATGCTTTTTCTGGAGGTGTATCGGGTGTTTAAGTTTTCAAATTTGAGTTATAAAAATCAAAGAATCGCTATCATCATCTTATTCTCATTAGTGCCGATATTGTTGCTGCTCACATTCGCTTATTATCCAGTCATCAGTATGTTTCGGTACAGCTTCACCAGTTGGAATGGATTAAGCAAAAATATGGAATATGTCGGTTTAGAAAACTACAAGACCATTTTTACAAAACCTGAGTATTTTTCTGTGTTTAAGGTCAGCTTGTATTATTTCTTTACCACCTTTATTCAGATGGCACTTGCCTTGTATTTTGCAACCATCTTAAGCTTTAGTGTTCGCATGAAAAACTTGTTTAAAGGGATTTTGTTCTTCCCGACCTTGCTAAACGGTGTAGCGATCGGTTTTATCTTTCTCTTCTTCTTCAAACCAGATGGAACGCTAGATACGATTCTTAATCTGATTGGGCTTGGCAGTCTGCAGCAGAAGTGGCTACTGAATCCTAATTTGATTAACTTCTCGCTCGCAGGTGCATCACTGTGGAGATACATGGGAATGAACTTCCTGATTTTCCTTGGAGCTATTTCTTCTATCGGTAAGGATATCTATGAGGCCGCTGAAATTGACGGTGCAAACAGATGGCATCAGTTTATGCATATTATTTTGCCAAGCATTAAACGTATTCTGCAATTGAACTTGATTCTTGCGGTTAGTGGCGCCATTGGGGTATTCGAAATTCCATACGTCATGACAGGCGGATCAAACGGAAGTAGTACATTCGTTATTCAGACGGTCGATGTAGCTTTCAAATACAGCAAGGTTGGTTTGGCATCGGCGATGGCCGTGGTATTGCTGGGTATTGTTATCATAGTTACTATTTTGCAGCGCGTTCTGATCAAGGAGGAGAAATAAACTATGCATTCTGTAAAATATACCACTGCTAGTATATTCAAATATCTCACCTTGATTTTGGGAGCACTTGTAGCTTTGATACCTATCGTGGTCGTGTTTTTCGCTTCATTAAAGACCGGAACGGAATATGCTTCTACCGGACCGTTAACGCTGCCAGAGAATTGGTTGAATTTCTCCAACTACACTAAGGCTTTTGTAGACGGGAAAATGCTGCTCGGTTTTAAAAATACTGTCATTATCGTTGTGATTTCTATTGCGGGTGCTACGTTGACGGGTTCGATGATGGCTTATATTTTATCGCGCTTCAAATTTAAAGGCAGTAAGATCCTAATTAGTATGTTCCTGATTGCTACCCTGATTCCAGGCGTAACTACACAAGTGGCTACTTTCCAAATTATCAATCACTTGGGATTATTTAATACCAGATGGGCACCAATTGTTATGTACTTGGGCACGGATATTATCGCTGTTTATATCTTCATGCAGTTTTTGGATTCGATCTCCGAGTCACTGGATGAATCCGCGATGCTGGACGGAGCTTCGTATTGGACGATTTATTGGAGAATTATTTTGCCACTGTTGAAGCCAGCGATTGTAACTGTTGTGATTGTGAAGGGTGTTAATATTTATAACGATTTTTACACCCCTTTCCTTTATATGCCGAAAACAGATCTGCAAACGATCTCCACAGCACTCTTTAAGTTTAAAGGTCCATATGGATCGCAGTGGGAAGTAATATGTGCGGCGATTATGATCGCAATTATACCTACATTGGTTGTGTTTACCGCCTTGCAAAAATATATCTACAATGGTTTTTCGCAAGGTTCTGTAAAGTGAGTTCAACAGTAAATTTAATAACAGTACTAGATAAAATAGCATACTGAAAAGTTGCATACATTTGGAGGGAATACTAATGAGTGAAGTAAAATTGGTTGGAGCAAGTGCAATTAACATCCCGAACATGCCTTGGCAAGAAAAGCCTGCTGGCTACGAGAATCCGATTTGGAGACATAATGATAACCCGGTTATCAAAAGAAATCCTGCAAAAGGTGTAGCCCGTATTTTCAATAGTGCGGTTGCTGCGTATGAAGGCAGTTTTATTGGTGTATTTCGTGTAGAAGATAACACGACTCGTCCGCATCTGCGTATGGGACATAGTGTGGATGGTTTGGATTGGAAAATTGATGATGAGCCGATCCGATTTATAGATGAAGAAGGTAATCCTTATCAGCCGCGTTATGCTTACGATCCACGTCTGGTGAAGGTTGAAGATACATTTTATATTATCTGGTGTACAGATTTCTACGGCGCAGCTATTGGTGTAGCTAAAACACAAGATTTCAAAACATTTATCAGCTTGGAAAACCCATTCCTGCCATTCAACCGGAACGGCGTACTGTTCCCTAGAAAAATCAACAATAACTTCGTGATGTTGTCCCGTCCAAGTGACAGTGGCCATACGCCATTTGGTGATGTGTTCCTTAGTGAGAGCCCTGACTTCGTATATTGGGGAAAACATCGCCATGTAATGACCAAGGGTGGTCAAGGCTGGTGGCAAAGTGTCAAAATTGGTGGCGGACCAGCGCCGATTGAAACTACTGAAGGCTGGTTGATGTTTTACCATGGCGTAACTGGAACCTGCAACGGTCTTGTGTATAGCATGGGGGCGGTTATTTTGGATATCAATGAGCCCTCGAAAGTAAAATATCGCTCGAAAAACTTTGTATTAACGCCAGAAGAATGGTATGAGGAAAGAGGTTTTGTGAATAACGTCCTGTTCCCATGTGCCACACTGCATGATGCAGAAACCGGCCGTATCGCCATTTATTATGGCGCTGCTGATACTTATGTAGGCGTTGCTTATACAACGGTTAATGAAATCGTCAACTATGTCATCGAAACTCATGAAGAGGTTGGCGATGATGCAGGTTTAGGCAAAATCTAATTGGACTTAATGACCTATATTTGCAGGGAGCTTGCTTGTCCGGAGAATTGCGTAGCGTAGAGTTCGAAAGAAGTGTTGGGATTGGTGTTGTTAAGTGTGCTCAGTGCGGAGGTTGCCATGTGCGGCCTCCGTTCTGTTGCAGAATGTGCAACAGAACAACTCAATATTGCTTGTAATAGATAAGTAGCAGGTGAGGGGGGGGATTCGGCTCTGTTGGCGGCTTTGTCAGTCTGTTGCTTAGTTACTATGTGGCTTGGTTACTCCATGGCTTTGCTACTCAATGGCTCTAACGTAAATAGTTGCACTCTGTGCACTTAAACTAACATTTCTTTGATTACTAGGCGATATAGTTGCACTTTGTGCAACTATATCAGCCAAGTAACCTTCAAAAGCTCCTTTTACTGTTTTTTAGTTGTACAAAGTGCAACTAAAAGGGGAAAAAGACATATTCAGCTGTAATAGCTGCACAAAGTGCAACTCTATGGCTCTGACGTAAATAGTTGCACTTTGTGCACTTAAACTAACATTTCTTTGGTTACTAGGCGATATAATTGCACTTCGTGCAACTATATCAGCCAAGTAACCTCCAAAAGCTCCTTTTGCCGTTTTTTAGCTGTACAAAGTGCAACTAAGAGAGAAAACACACATATTCAGCTGTAATAGCTGCACAAAGTGCAACTATCCAGCCAGAAGCTGTTACTGTGCCGATTATAAAGAAGTTAATGGGCAAGGTGGAAAATGTGGGTGTTGTGGAGGTAAGAGGAAGATAGCGTGTAAGTGGAATGTGAGTGGTTGTAGAGGTAATAAGAAGGTAGTAGGTACGTGGAATGTGATTAGTTGTGGAGGTAATAAGAAGATAGCGGATAAGTGGAATGTGAGTAGTTGTAGAGGTAATAAGAAGGTAGTTGGTACGTGGAATATGATTAGTTGTAGAAGTAATAAGAAGATAGCGGATAAGTGGAATGTGAGGGGTTGTAGAGGTAAAAAGAAGGTTATAGGTACGTAGAATATGATTAGTTGTGAAGGTAATAGGCAAGCAGCGAGTGAGTGGTGAATGTGGATCTGTTGGTGATTCTGCTACTCTGTTGCTTAGTTACTCTAAGACTCCGACGTAAATAGTTGCACTATGTGCACTTAAACTAACATTTCTTTGGTTACTAGGCGATATAATTGCACTTCGTGCAACTATATAAGCCAAGTAACCTCCAAAAGCTCCTTTTACTGTTTTTTAGTTGTACAAAGTGCAACTAAGAGGGAAAACACACATATTCAGCTGTAATAGCTGCACAAAGTGCAACTATCCAGCCTCGGAGCTGCAATTAAACTATTCAGTCGCAGAAAACGCAACTATCCCATCCCACTATCCCATCTCACTATCCCATCGCAACTACCCCCTCGTAGATATCCATACATCAACGGAAAACCCATATGGGGTTTTCCGTTTCTATCTAGCATAGTAACTCCAATGATGCTTCGCGGTTACGAACAGCAAGTGAACAATATCGTTACATAACTTAAGGAGGATCATTATTTTGGGAAGCGACATGAATTTGTCACAGTTAAGGGAATATAACGGAAGTAGTCCAAAGCCGAGTGATTTCGAGCAGTTTTGGAAGCGGGCATTACGTGATCTGGATGCACAGCGACTGGATTATGAGCTGGAGCCGGCGGAGTTTGTCAGTGAACTTGCGGAATGTTTTCATTTGTATTTTACCGGTGTTGGCGGTGCAAGAATCCATTGCAAATATGTAAGACCGAAGAAAAACGTACATAAAAGAGGCCCCGGTGTAGTGATGTTCCATGGGTACTCCTGTGACAGCGGGGATTGGATGGAGAAGGTGGCTTATGCTGCCCACGGGAT
Source organism: Paenibacillus sp. FSL H7-0735 (assembly GCF_038008505.1). NCBI lineage: Bacteria > Bacillati > Bacillota > Bacilli > Caryophanales > Paenibacillaceae > Paenibacillus > Paenibacillus sp. FSL H7-0735. Next base: position 2,066,541 of record NZ_JBBOZH010000001.1, read on the forward strand.
TAGCGTCCTGGCGATGGATTGTCGCGGACAGGGCGGCCTCTCCGAAGATAATCTTACCGTAAAGGGCACCACGATACGTGGACATATCATTCGAGGGATGGATGATCCTAATCCAGATAACCTTTATTATCGCAATGTGTTTTTGGATACGGCACAGACTGCCCGAGTTCTGATGTCTATGGATGAAGTTGATCCTGAGCGTGTAGGTGCCTTTGGACTATCTCAAGGTGGAGCACTTACTGTCGCTTGTGCAGCATTAGAGCCTCGCTTAAAAATAGCCTTGCCTGTGTATCCCTTCCTTTCAGATTATAAACGTGCTTGGGAACTGGATATTACCACCTCAGCTTATGAGGAGATCAACTATTATTTCCGGTTTTTTGATCCCCATCATTTGCGTGAGGATGAGATTTTTAATAGGCTTGGCTATATCGATATTCAGAATCTTGCGGAAAGAATTCAGGCTAAAGTACTGTGGGTTACCGGGTTATCCGATACGATTTGTCCACCTTCAACTCAATTTGCCGCATACAATAAAATACTAGCGTCCAAAGAGCTTATGGTTTATTATGAGTACGGTCATGAGTATTTACCATATCTTGCCGATCGGGCGTTGGAATTGTTCATGACCTTGTAAGAGATAAGCCAGCAGGCATAACTGAAGACAACGGTGGTGAACAATTGATGAAGTCGCAAGCAAAAAAAGAAAAGGCGCATTTCCAGCTGCACCCTGCCAAATCGATTGGGGTGCGGCTTTTTCTCATCTTCTTCATCTCAACAATGGTGCTCGTTCTCTCACTTGGCTACATTTCCTATTCCGTAGCTGAGCAAACGATCGAGAATAACGCGCTGTCAGCCAATCAACAGACAGTCGTCCAAGCTGCAGAGAAGTTTGATGTTGAATTATTGCGTTATGAGGACGGCCTAGGAAGAATTCTTTACAACAATGAGATTCAGGATGCACTCAAACAAGGGAATAATCCCACTACAAGTAATGAGGAACGTAATTTGCAGTCTAACCAGATTAGCGCCGAGCTGAATGCCTGGCTGACCGCATCAAAGGGGGTAGAAGCTGTATACCTCATCCCGATGAATCAGGAAGTCCCCACTTCTTCAGCGGGATCAAAAGACAACGCTTTTATCAAGGAATTCAGAGAATCATCATGGTTCAAGCAGCTTGAAGAGGAACCACAAACACTGTGGATTCCCCGGACAGTACAAGAACAAGAAGGAAATACTTCGGGTATGTTTCATTTGGCACAATCGATAGCTGGGGATACACAAAGCCCGGGATACATAATTATCTGTGATATTAGAATTAGTGAATTAGAAAATCAGCTTCGTAAAGTTGATCTCGGACCCAGCTCTTACATGCAATTGCTGACGGATAAGGATGAATTGATCGCATCGTCCCAGCAAGTAGGAACAGATACTTATCTCAGTCTGGGAGGGACCCTTCTTCATGGTTTGGAGCATGAGGCGGGGTCATTGCCAACGAAGGATGAGAAAGGGAAATCCATACTAGCTGTGTATGGGACGATGGAAAGCTCCAGCTGGAGATTGCTTGGTGTTGTTCCGGCTGAGAATCTTACGAAAGACGCACTTCGTATTCTAAAAACTACATATATTATTGTTGCGGTGGCTGCTATTGTCGCCATTCTAATTGGTTACTGGATGTACAGAATGGTATCCAAGCCCTTGACCCGGCTTAAAGATTTAATGTCTAAGGGGGCAGATGGGAATCTTGGAGTACGCACGGAGATTACCTCACGAGATGAAATAGGTCAGTTATCGGGTTCCTTTAATAGGATGATGGAACGGATCACAGAACTGGTTATCCATACTAATGAAACGGCTCGAAAGGTAATGGAAACGGCCAATGAACTTAGTGGGGTATCGCGTAAGACAGCGATGGCCGCCAAAGAGATTGCCGCTGCAACAGAAGAAATTGCCGGAGGTTCAGGCAGCCTGGCTTTGGAGGCGGACCAGGGCAACGAGCTTACGGGGCAAATTTCGGTGCAAATGAACAAAGTGAACTCAGCTACGCATGAGATGGATCATACCGCACATAGTATCGGCGTGCTTAGTGAAGAAGGTTTTAATGAGTTAAAAGAGCTGCTTGGCAAGACCAATAAGACGGGCGATATGACGAATAAACTTGTGCTGAAAGTGAATGAGCTGCAAGACACCACATCATCAGTGATGAAGGTGCTTGATGTTATGCAGAATATTACACAGCAGACGAATATTTTGTCTCTAAATGCAACGATAGAAGCGGCAAGGGCAGGGGAGTCCGGCCGGGGATTTATGGTAGTGGCCGATGAAATACGCCAGCTTGCAGATCAGTCCAAAGATTCCATTGCTGTGGTGGCTAATATAACAGACACCATTATGAAGGATATGAACGAGACCGTAGGTGTTCTCTCGGAAGTAGCCCCTCTTTTTAATCAGCAGGTGACTTCAGTGGAGAGCACTAGCGATATCTTCGTATCTGTACAGGATCAGATGCGTCATTTTATTACACGCTTGGAATCTGTTGCTTTATCGATGGATAGCTTGAGCCAATCCCAACAGGTGCTGTCAAATTCCATGGGCAATATCAGCTCCATTGCAGAGGAATCATCAGCAGCTTCGCAAGAAGTGGCTTCGCTTAGCGGGGAGCAACAAAGTGTGAGTGATCATTTAGTGGAGCTGTCTGAGCAGCTTGAGCATGCGTCCCGGCAGTTGCAAGAAAAACTGTCCAAGTTTAATTTGTAACCTTGCATAACCTCAGTAATTATTTTCAATACAAAGACCAGTCTCCAATTATTTGGGACTGGTCTTTGTGCTATTCAAAAGGTTATAAAATAGCTAACTAAGCATGAGTGTAAATAATCCAGCGGGTGGGACATAATAAAGGCTATGAACGTCAGTCAGGAGGAATGGGATTGCACAATAATGTCCACAGACGCATACTCGGCGGACTGATTATTTTATGTTCAGTGGTAGCCGTGTTGGTCCTTAGGCTGGCGTGGATTCAACTGTTTATGAAGGAACAGACGGTCCCTGGAACGAAATATACACTTGCAAAGATGGCGGAAATTCAAAGCGAACGGGAGACTGTATTGGATACTGGGCGGGGGCGCCTGTATGACCGAAAGAGTGAACCCCTTGCCGGGGAAACCATTTGGACGGCTGCTTTTTTTCCTCAAGAGGCGAAGGCTAGGAATACCGTGACGAAGGTTGTATACGAAGAAGCTGAGTCCATGCACCGATTGGCAGCTATCCTTGGAGTGAGTTATGAGCAATTGCTAAACAAGCGCTCTTCCCTTAAAGAACCTCTGCTTTGGCCATCCTCAGTGGGAAAAGGACCGCTCGCACTTACATCCGCACAAGCAAAAGAAGTGAGTGCGCTGGGGATCGACGGAGTAGGCGTGCTTCCCTTTGCTCGCAGATATGATGGAAATTCAACTGGACGGCAGTGGCTTGGATATTTATCGGAAGCGGTCCCAAACACTGATGGGAAGGCATCGCCATCGGGGCTGAGAATTCCGATGACAGGAACGGACGGGTTAGAAAAGACCCTGGAGCCGTTGCTTCGAGGCGTCGGGCATACTGAGGCATACGCTCAGGTTGATGCGCGCGGGCAACGTGTCCCGGGCAGTCCCATTCAAGTGCGGGCCCCGGGCAATCCGTATTATCCGCTGTCTTTATATACAACGATTGATAAAAAGCTTCAGGAACAAATAGAGGAGTTAGCTGTCAAAGCTGGAATGGAGGAAGGAGCCGTGGTGGTGTTAGACACCGGAACGGGAGATATTGAAGCCATGGTATCTTTACCTTTTTACGACCCAGAGAAGATATCCCCTGAAGGGGGAGAGTGGAATAACCGGGCGCTGCAGGCTGCTGTACCTGGATCAATCTTCAAAATCGTCACAGCAGCAGCGGCACTAGAAGCCGGGGTCACCTCAGCGGATGAGCTCTTCTATTGTTCAGGGCAATATGAGAAATATGGATTATCTTGTCTAAAAGGAAAAGGACACGGCGCCCTCACGCTGGCGCAAGGGTTCGCCGTGTCCTGTAATACAGTATTTGCTGCGCTGGCAGAGCGCTTAAGTGGGGCGCAGCTTCAAGCGACAGCACTCGCGCTGGGGCTCGGAAGAGATATTAGCTGGCAAGCGGAGAATACGCTTGGTTTTCCAGTTCTTAAGCCACTATCCGGTGAGCAGAAGGGGACGATCTTCACTTCTTTGCTGCCGGATGATCCAGGCGCCAGAGTGCAGACGGCCATTGGGCAGCGAGATGTGCAAGTGACACCACTTCAGGCAGCCAACCTAGTAGTGACGTTACTGCATGGAGGGGAAGTGAGAGCGCCAAGAATTCTCCAGCGTGTGACCTTTGCAAATGGTCAAAAGCTAGAGGATCTGCCGGGTCATCTTTCCCCTTCAACTGCAGGAAGGATCTCAGAATCTACAGCCCGCCAGCTGCTGTCCTGGATGCGTAAAGTTGTTACGGATGGAACCGGCACAAGTCTGCAGAGTACGAAATGGCCGGTTGCCGGGAAATCAGGTACGGCACAAACCCTTGTTAAGGGTGTGCCGCGTAACAATCAATGGTTTATCGGCTATGGGCCGGTGGATCATCCCAGATATGCTGTGTCGGTAGCGGTTGAGAACGTTGCTCCGGACAGTTCACATCTAGCGGTTAAGCTGTTTGGTCAAGTGTTGGATTTACTATCATCGGTTCCCTCTGGAGCTTGAGGTTCAGGTGGTGGCGCAGAGCTGGTATGATTGGAAGCTGGACCGTTAGCTGCAAAGGGCGAAACGATAAATTCCTCTTGCGGAAGATAGATCCAGCTCTGAAGATACCCTTGTTGAATCAGTTCTTTTATCAGAATAAGCAGAATCGGCGAAAGGATCAGACCAGCCATACCGAAAGCAGAAGTGGACAGAATGACGAACGACAGCATAAGGAAGGCTGAGGATACGCCAATCGAATTCCCGGTAATCTTCGGCTCAAGCAATTGCCTAACAATTAGTACAATGGCAAGGAGGATAATTAATCCAATAGCCAGTGAAGTATTGCCCACGATGAACAAATAGATGATCCAAGGGACTAAAATTGTCGTCACGCCAAGAAGCGGCAAAACATCAAATACAGCGCAGACTAACGCCATTGTGATTTCGTTGCCGGTTCGCAGAATAAATAAGCCGACCAGAACTATGGCAAAAGTAATGCTGATCAGAATAAGTTGTGCTTTTAAATAGGACCCGATGGCTTTAAAAACATTGCCTTGTAAAAAGGCAAAGGCGTTCTTAAAAGTTTTTGGCATTTTGTCATGCGCGATTTTACGCCAATCTTTGATCTCCATGCTAAGGAAAAATGCCAAAATGATGGCTATCCCGAAATTGGCCATGAAGGTGGAGAAGGAGCCAAGAATACCGGCCATATATTTTAGAAAAGTAATCAGCCATCCTGTTAGAACATCCGTGGCATCTTTAAAGTAGCCGTTGACCTTGTTCGTAATATCGGGTGGCAAGTTATCTATTTTTTGCTGCAGGTAGGTCGTGGTCTCCACAAAATGCTGCTGCACCACATATGTATATTTAGGGAGGTTCTCTTGGAAGTGAAGGGCCTGGATCGTAATCAGTAGACCGGCACCAAATAATGTACCTAACAGCACAATCAGAAAGAGCAACACTGAAATAGCGGAGGCGAAAGGTTTACCAAGACCACGGCGGTTCAAGAAGCGGGCCAAGGGTTCGATAAGCAAAAATACAAAAAAAGACAGGAATACAGGTGCAGCTAACTGGTACAGTTTACTAAAGGAGAACATAATTAAATAAACCGTGAGGACAATTAATCCGATGTCAAAAAATGTGCGCCAATATTTTTTGTATAACGGCAGCATAGATATAAACAACTCCCTTTTTTTATAAGTGGATATGCCAGGTTGATTACATTGTACATGATTTTACTTTAAAAGCGTCTATTTCTTTGATACATGTGTTAAAATAGGGGGTAACGTTTTTTTATTCTACTTCACTTGGCCGTTTCACAGGTTCTGCTTGCAGACATTAGGCGAGCCAAAGTCAACTCTGGAAAAGCGGGGAATTAATATGCAGACTTTGCTGCTCTGGTTATTTTACATCTCATCATTTTATGCTTTTATCCCTGGTATGATCAGCCGGATTTTTGGTTACCGTGTCTTTCGTAAAGGAACTGGGCGAAATGAATTCGCTCTGACCTTCGATGATGGACCTGATCCTCGATTTACACCATTACTGCTGGAATTACTGAAGAGGTATGATGCAAAAGCGACCTTTTTTGTAGTAGGCTCTAATGCTGAACGTTATCCTGATCTTATTCAGCGTATCCATGATGAGGGACATCTCATCGGGATTCATAATTATGTTCACAAGACGAACTGGCTCATGCGGCCAGCAACCGTCCGCCGGCAGATTCAACGTACGAATGATATTATTTATAATATTATTGGCGAACGCAGTACGTATTACCGTCCACCTTGGGGCATTGTCAATTTATTTGATATTTCCAAACGACGCCAAGTTGAAATTGTGCTTTGGTCGGCAATGTTTGGCGATTGGCGTGAGAAGCTCGGCGCCGAAAAACTTACTGAGAAGATGCTGGCCCGTCTAAATCCCGGGGAAGTGATGTTGTTGCATGATAGCGGCACAACGCTGGGTGCAGATGCGGATGCTCCAGGGAATATGCTTGTGGCTCTTGAGCAGACACTGGAGGAAGCCCGTAAACGGGGACTCCGCAGCATTCGGATTGACGAAATGATTAAGATGGCTGAGACTTCACCTATCCGGCGCTTATCTTTTGGTAAACGGGTGCTTGTAGGACTTTGGTTAGCTTGGGAACAGGTATTTCAAGCTCTTTTTCATCTCCAAACGATTACTCCGTCAGATCCTTTCCTGCATTATCGGATGCGGAAATATCAGGGCGAACCGGTTGAACTCGAGGGTGGAGAACTGCTGCGTAAAGGCGACAAAGTCATTGAGCTGCACATCGATAATAAACAGTTGTTCGAATTAGGAATTCATTCACGTTCTTCCGCTCAACTAGCGATTCGAATGATCCGCAGAATGGAAAAGGATCTGCCCATTCTTGCTGAGATCATTGCCAAGGATGTGGATCTTGCAGAAGCCAAAGCGCTTTACGGAGTCAGCATGATTAACCGGGGACCGGAGAAATTCGGCTTTACCGTACGTGATTTGCCGGATGGCTTATTCGCACGTTCCTCCAAATTTTACTTAAGGATCCTGTTAAGTGTGATTCATCCAGCAGGTGGGGCAAGGCTTAAAGAACGGAGCGAGGTCCTTGTGCCGAAGCTTATCCTGATGCCTGTCTCAGAGCTGCTCAAAAAGATGAATCAACAGCTGCCTCATCATCCGAAAACTGCAAAAAAACGCAAATCGCAACAGGAAGAATCGTTGTCACTTAATGATTCGGTTGCGGAAGTAGAAATGCCAGGTGCGACAGTAACAAATTGATTCATGATCTTATTGATAAATATTATACAGTGGACGTGTAAAGAGATGTTCTACAATCCAACGTTGGGTTGTGGAACATTTTTTTGTTGGGATAATTAAAAAAAGAGCAGCCCGCCAGTAAAAATACTAAGGTGGGACTGCTCTTGCTTGTTTTAATATTCTTTTCTGCTAAAGGGATTAGATCTTCAGCACAGCGCCGTTACTTGCGTTGGTAACCATTTTGGAGTAACGAGCCAGGTAACCAGTTTTAACTTTAGGTTCGAATTCTTTCCAACCTGTACGACGAACTGCTAATACTTCTTCTTCAACCAGCAATTCAATCTTCCGGTTGTTGAGATCCAGTTCAATGATGTCTCCATCCTCAACAAAAGCGATCGGACCGCCTTCAGCTGCTTCTGGAGAGATATGACCGATACTGATTCCGCGGGAAGCCCCCGAGAAACGACCGTCTGTAATCAGACCGACCTTAGCACCCAGCCCCATACCCACGATTTGTGAAGTAGGCGCCAGCATTTCCGGCATTCCAGGTCCGCCCTTAGGACCTTCATAGCGGATAACGACTACATGGCCTTCTTTAACTTTACCGTTAGCGATACCTTCCAGTGCAGCTTCTTGGGAATCAAAGCAGATCGCAGGACCTTTATGATATCCGCCTACTGAAGCATCAACTGCACCAACCTTGATGATAGAACCCTCAGGAGCCAAGTTTCCGTAAAGTACGGCCAGACCGCCTCTTTCGGAGTAAGGGTTGTCGATAGTATGAATTACGGAAGTATCTTGGATCTCGTGTCCGATTACGTTCTCGGCTAATGTTTTGCCGGTAACGGTCATACATTCCCCGAACAGAGCACCTGGTTTCTTCAGCAGTTCATTCAATACAGCACTAACGCCGCCCGCACGGTCCACATCTTCGATAAAGATATCAGAAGCTGGAGCCAGCTTAGCCAGATATGGAACACGGTTTGCAACTTCGTTAATGCGTTCAAGCGGATAATCGATACCTGCTTCTTGAGCTAATGCAAGGGTGTGCAGCACTGTGTTAGTAGAACCACCCATTGCCATATCCAGTGCAAATGCGTTATCAAGGGATTCTTTAGTTACGATATCTCTTGGTTTAAGATCCAGCTTAATCAATTCCATCAGTTGTGTTGCGGATCTGCGAACAAATTCTCTACGCTCATCAGCAACAGCCAAAATTGTACCGTTACCTGGCAATGCCAGTCCAAGTGCTTCTGCAAGGCAGTTCATGGAGTTGGCAGTGAACATTCCGGAACAAGATCCACAGGTTGGACAACCGAATTGTTCTAATTCAAGCAACTCTGCATCGTTGATTTTGCCGACTTGGTGAGCACCAACGCCTTCAAATACCGAGGTCAGAGAGAGCTTGTTACCTTTACTATCTACGCCGGCTTTCATTGGGCCGCCGCTTACGAACATGGTTGGGATGTTAACACGCAGTGCGCCCATCATCATGCCCGGTGTAATTTTATCACAGTTAGGGATGCAGACCATGCCATCGAACCAATGCGCGGAAACTACGGTTTCCAAGGCGTCAGCGATGATCTCGCGGCTTGGCAGTGAATAACGCATGCCGATATGTCCCATAGCAATTCCGTCATCTACGCCGATCGTATTGAATTCAAAAGGAACGCCACCAGCTTCGCGAATCGCTTCCTTAACGATTTTACCGAACTCTTGCAAATGCACATGCCCTGGAACAATATCAATATAGGAATTGCAGACCGCAATAAACGGCTTTCCGAAATCTTCTTCTTTTACTCCGGCTGCTCTCAGGAGACTACGGTGTGGAGCACGGTCAAAGCCTTTTTTAATCATGTCTGAACGCATTTTCTTGGCTGCCATAATGACATTCCCCCCTAAATGAATTTCAATCAAATATAGTGTCGCATTAACGCAATGAACTCCAAAGACCTGCGTATATACGGTTTATAGAAAGAACGGGGACCTGCTTCCTCAATAAGAAAAGCGATGCCGTTTCTATAAAAAAAGCCGCTGTTTTGGTATAAACAGTTACCGCCTAAAATGAACGGAGAAGTCATTGTTATTAGTGAGTCTATCACAAAGAGCACGTTTTTTCTACCGGACAATGTGAAGTTTGTCGATTGACGCAAAGCGTGGGAAGTGGAGGAAAAGCTCATTTTCGAAAGGAAAGTGCTTTATTTGGAAAATGGATCAGGGTTCGGATGTATCTATTTACCACTCTAGACAACTTTAGGAGAGCTGAGTATGATGGGAGTTATTATTTTATGGGAGGTGCTGGAAAATCGGGATTTGTGTATTATTATCGCCGCGGTGGATCGTTTTTACGGGGATGAAAAGCTAAGGAGGGAAAGGGAATGTCACAGCGTACAACTTATTTAAATCCAATTGTAGCAAGCTCAGGAGACCCATGGGTATTCAAACATACCGATGGATATTATTACTTTATGGCCACAAAAGCTAAATGTCTGGAGCTGACGAGATCTAGAACCTTGACCGGCCTTGCGGAGGGCGACAAGAAAGTGATCTGGTCTCCCGAACCGGGGGGCAGCTACAGTTACAATCTGTGGGCGCCGGAAATTCATCATTTGGACAACAAATGGTACATTTACTACACTGCGAATGACGGAGGAGGCGACGATTCACGACGGATTTGCGTGCTGGAGAATGAAGAGGCAAACCCGCTGGAAGGGCAGTGGGTATGGAGAGGTGCTTTGCAGACACCTGTCCCAGGGTTGGATGGAACAGTAATGTCTTTGCGGGATCAGCTGTACTTTCTGTATGCGGGATATGGTCATTTCCCTGATTATGGGTCGGCTATTTACATTATGCGAATGAGTAATCCTTGGACCTTGGATGGGGAGCATCACCTGCTTACCGCTCCAACTCTGTCATGGGAGAAGCAAGGTGGCATGGCGATTAACGAAGGTCCGGTAATTTTGCGGCGCAACAATCGTATTTTCATGGTTTATTCGGCAAGTACGACTTGGTCTGAGGATTATGCACTAGGGATGCTAACCATGAGCGAAGCGGCAGATCCTTTGCAACCGCTGTCATGGGAAAAATCAATGTCGCCTGTATTTTGCAAAAGTGTAGAGAACGGGATTGTTGCCACGGGGCACAATAGCTTCACACGATCTCCTGATGGCAAGGAAGATTGGATAGTCTATCATGCGCTTCCTTCCGCTGGAGCGGATGTGTCTTTGCGAGCAACCCGTATCCAGAAATTTGGGTGGAAGGTGGATGGCACACCGGATTTTGGGGTTCCTTGTAGGGATGCGCTTGCTCAGACCGTACCGTCGGGAGAATAAGAATAAAACAGAAAAACAAGATTGAAAAGGCCATTCATTACAGAAAAACTGTAATGAATGGCCTTTTCATGTAATGCAGATATTTTTATTCGCTGTCGATAATAATTGACGAAAAACGCCTGTGTTATAAGGGTTTTTTCGCCAAAATACAGGGTGTTTAGTACGTTTTTTAATAGGTTTGTAGTTGGTGTAGCCATATATTTGTTTGAGAAAAGTTCGTAAGATTACAAAATTATTGTATGAAAGCGTTGACATATGGATTTTGGATGCTTATAATTCGATCTGAGATACAGAAAAACTGTATTAATCAAGGGGAGTTATCTACAGGGCAAAAAGGAGCGTGGTTCCAAGCTTTGGATTTGCTTAAGGCGTTGTGGCAAATATTTTATAGTGGGAGGTTAAGTATGAAGAACAATGCAAAGCGTTTTTTTAGTCTTTTATTTGTGTTAATACTGATCATTTCGACTGTAACAGCATGTAGTGGCAACAGTGCAAACAATGGGGCTGATAACGGTGGCTCCAACAACAAAGAGAACGAGAGCACAGCCAAAGACCCGGTTGAGTTTACAGATATCAGCGCAGACATACGCGGCAATACAGCCCCAACGCAAGAGCAAATCGACGAAGTTAATCATTCCTTGAATGATACATACCTCGGCGACGTTTTCGATGAAGTCATTCCAAATGATTACTCAGCTTATCCTGTTAAAGGTGATGTGGTTCTGGATGTATGGATGCCTGCGAATTCCAATATTCCGGATATGAACAATCATGCTGTCCAGAAGCAGGTGGAGCAATTAACGGGAATCAAAGTAAACTTCATCACGCCGCCAATCGGCCAGGAAGCGGATGCCTTCACGCTGATGATCTCCTCCGGTGAACTGCCTGACATTATCATTGAGCCGGGACGTTATCCGGGAGGTTTTGAAGCGGGCGTAAATGACGGCGCTTATATCGATCTGACAGATCTGATGGAGAAAAATGCTCCGAACTATACGAAGTGGCGCAATTCGGATGAATCAAGAAGAAAAACCACGGTCACGGATGACGGCAAGCTGCTCGGCTTTTATGGCATCGCCCCATATTCAGAGTGGACTTGGTTTGGAACGTTGATTAAGCAAGAGGCGCTGGATAAAACAGGGCTTGAAGTTCCAAATACGATTGATGAATGGCATACCTTCCTGACAAAAGCAAAGGAAGTCGGATACAAAGCACCACTTAATTACGGCTCTACTTACGGCCAGATTTTTACCGGCATCATAAATGGCGCATATGGAGTATGGGATTGGACGTTCCTTGATGAGAATGGCAAAGTGGCTTGGGGGCCAGCACAGCCGAAAGCTAAGGAATATTTGACCACCATGCAGCAATGGAACAAAGAAGGATTACTGAACCCGGACTGGGCAACGGCAGACTTTAACCAGAGAATGGCGAGTGCCATTTCGGGAGATACCGCGATGATGATGGACTCTCCGGATACGATGTGGAGTTATTGGAAAGAGCAAAGCGGTATCGACTTTGTGGGCGCACTGAACCCGGTTCTAAACAAAGGAGATAAGTCCGCAACCACGTACAAAAATTTCAAAAGAGCGGGGATCGAAGCTGCGATCACAACGCAAAGCAAAAATGTAGAAGCGGCAATGGCTTGGCTTGATTTTAATTACAGTAAAAAGGGCTGGGAATTGATTAACTTTGGTGAATACGGCACGGTCCACCTGATTGATGACACGGGAATGCCTTATTATCCAGAGAACAGTTATATCTTTAAAGACCCTGAAGGTCAGCCCGTATCGACAACCTTATGGAAATACCGGATGCACAACTGGCCGGATATCCGGGATGAGCATCATTCCAACCCGCTGATCGCTGCCAAAGGAAGTTATTCGGGAGACATTCGCAAGAATTGGACAGAAAATATGGACACCAGTATGGCTATGCCACCTATTTCCTTTACCAAGGATGAAGCTTCGCGGGAAGCCGAGCTTGGAAACCAGCTGTCGACACTGCGCGGAGAGTATTTTGCAAAAATCATAATGGGAGACCTGCCGGTAGATGCCTATGATAAATTTTTGAAAGAAGCTCAGAGCATGGGACTGGAAGAGTTTTTGAGTATCCATCAGGCAGCCTTAGATCGATATAACAAACGATAGGTGGTTGTTTTATGGAAATATTACGAAAAAACAGAGCGATAAAGCCCACTCCTCAGGACGCCAAACCTAAAAATACCAAGCTAGTGATTAAGAAGGATTTGAAAAAGAACTGGTTTGTCTATCTGTTGGCCGTCCCTGTTGTAGCATGGTTCCTGATTTTCTGCTACGGGCCGATGTGGGGGGTTATGATCGCCTTCAAGGATTTTAAACCCCTGCTGGGGTTTGGCCAGAGCGAGTGGGTAGGGTTTAAGCACTTTATTGATTTTTTCCAAGGGCCTTATTTCTGGCGGGTCGTTAAAAACACCCTTCTCCTCAATGTTTGGGGGATTGCCTTTGGATTTACAGCCCCGATTATTTTGTCCTTGATGCTGAACGAAATCCGTGGGGTTAAGTTTAAAAAAGTGGTCCAAACGATCACCTATATGCCGCACTTTATTTCCCTGGTGGTGGTATGCGGGATCATTCATATCTTTGCCGCAGATGAAGGGATTATCACGCAAATCCTGCAATTTATTACCGGAAAAGAGTACTCTTCACTGCTCGGCTACTCTTCGTTCTTCCGGCCGATTTATACCTTCTCCGGCATTTGGCAGAGCATCGGCTGGGATAGCATCATCTACCTTGCGGCGATGAGTTCCATCGATACTTCATTATATGAAGCTGCTGAAATTGACGGAGTGGGACGGATTAAAAAAATGTGGCATATTACGCTGCCGCAGATCAGCCCAGTTATCATCATTCTGTTTATTTTTGCCATCGGCGGGTTGATGTCATCCGGGTACGAGAAGATTATCCTGCTGTACAATCCTCTGATCTATGATACGGCGGATGTTATTGCCTCTTATGTTTATCGTCGCGGTTTAAGAGAAGCCAGTCTTAGTTATTCTACGGCTGTGGGCTTGGTCAGCTCAATCGTTAACTTCGGGCTGCTCTGGATGACCAATACAATAGCCAAACGCAGGTCCGAGGTCAGCTTATGGTAAGAAAGAGGGACAGCTATGAAAGATAATTTGCAGCGTAAAACGAAAAAAAGACGAAAACATAAATCCATCGGCGACAGAGTGTTTGACGGCACGCTTTATACTCTGCTGACCGCATTAACCTTGGTGTGTTTTTATCCGATCCTGCATATCCTGTTTGCTTCCGTCAGCGACCCCGGCATGTTGATTGCTCATAAAGGGATTTTGCTGAAACCGCTGGGGTTCACTTTGGATGGCTATAAGCTGGTGTTTAAAGATAACAGTCTGATCAACGGCTATAAAAACACGATTATATATGTAGGGTTAGGCACATTAGTCAACATGATCATGACCATTCTGGGAGCTTATGTATTGTCCAGACGAGGTTTGTATTTCAAAAACTTTATCATGATCCTGATTACAATCACCATGTTCTTTGGTGGCGGGTTGATTCCTTGGTTCTTATTAATGAAGGATATTGGTTTGTACAATAATTTGTGGGCCATGATTTTGCCAAGTGCTTTAAGCACATGGAACATTATTATTTTACGAACTAGCTTTCAAGCCATTCCGCAGGAATTGGAAGAGGCGGCTACTATTGACGGGGCAAGTCAGGCCCATATTTTAACGAATGTGATTCTACCGCTGTCCAAAGCTACGCTGGCCGTAATCTTTTTATACTATTTAGTTGGGAACTGGAACTCATGGTTTAATGCGATGGTGTTGTTGAAGGACAGACAGCTGTTCCCGCTGCAGCTATTAATGAAGGAAATATTAGTAGCTAATGATGCAACCGCAACCTCGATCGGCAGTGCAGGCGGGGTAGTCATCGATAGCGCCCAGAGCCAGACGGCTTTCCGCGAGCTGGTTAAGTATTGCGCGATTGTCGTTTCTACGCTTCCTATATTAATGGTATATCCTTTCTTGCAAAAATATTTTGTTAAAGGTGTTTACGTAGGTTCGATTAAAGGATAGCGGGCAAAAAAACAAGTTCATCTTATATAGAAATTATTTAATAGGAGTGAAGTACACCATGTTGACAGAAGCAAGCAGCACATCCGTTCCACGTCCAGAATATCCAAGACCCCAATTTGCCCGTAAGGATTGGCTTAGCCTAAATGGAGAATGGGATTTTACGTTTGATGATGAAGATGTCGGTGAGGAAGAACAATGGTATCGGGCGGACACAAAGGGTTTATTTTCACAGGTTATTCAAGTGCCCTTTGCGTTTCAGAGCAAGCTGAGCGGAATTGAAGATCCTTCATTTCATGATGTTGTGTGGTATAGAAGAACTTTCGAAGTTCCTGAGGGTTGGAACGGGAAGCGGATTGTCCTCCATTTCGGCGCCGTTGATTATTTGGCAAAAGTCTGGGTGAATGGTCAGCTGGTGGCCGTGCATGAAGGTGGACATACGCCATTTCAGGCCGATATCACTCCTTCGCTGATCAAAGGAAATAATACCATTATACTGCGCGCAGAGGATTTCAGCCGCGATGTCACCTTGCCGCGGGGCAAGCAATACTGGCTGGAACAGTCTGCTGCCATCTTTTATACCCGCACAACCGGAATCTGGCAGAGTGTCTGGCTTGAACCGCTGTCTGCAGTGCATCTGAATAAAACCATGATGACACCAGATATTGACCGCAATGAAATCCGGCTTCGGACCTTTCTGCAAGGATTTAAGTCTGCTGATCCGCTCAAGCTGCGCATAACGGTATCGTATGACGGTGAAGTGATCGCAGAGGATCAATATATGATCAAGAATGCAGAGCAGCTGCGGACTATCGGCTTGGGGGATTTTGCGGATCATGGTCTTGGACGTTTATGGAGCCCTGAGCATCCGAATTTGTATGATATTCAATTCCAATTGCTTCGGTATGAGGAAGTAATTGATGAAGCGGCGAGTTATTTCGGCATGCGCAAGGTGTCGATTGAAAATGGCAAGCTATGCTTGAATAACCGCCCATATTTCCAGAGACTGGTGCTGGATCAGGGGTACTTCCCTGACGGGATACTAACCGCACCTACAGACGAAGAGCTGAAACGTGATGCCCAGCTGACGAAGGAAATGGGCTTTAACGGGGTGAGGAAACATCAGAAGACAGAAGATCCCCGGTTCCTGTATTGGTGTGATAAGCTCGGCCTGCTGGTATGGAGTGAGGCAGCCAATGCTTACGAATATTCCGAGGAGTATGTCCGCCGCTTCACGAAGGAATGGCAGGAGATCATCGAGCGCGACTATAACCATCCTTGTATCGTGACCTGGGTTCCGCTTAATGAGAGTTGGGGGGTTCCAAATGTCCAGATTGATACACGCCAGCAGCAGCACGGATTGGCAATGTATCATTTAACGAAATCCTTGGATGAGATGAGACCTGTTGTGTATAACGATGGGTGGGAGCATATGACTACAGATTTGGTGACTATTCATGACTATGAGAGCCATCAGGAAGTGCTGGAGGATAGATACGCCACGGCTGAATCTTCTGTAAATGCGATGCCGGCCAACCGCAAAATATTTGTCGGTGGAGCTTCGTATCAAGGCCAGCCGATTCTCGTATCCGAGTTTGGTGGAATTGCCTTCAAGAAAAGTGAGTGGGAGGGCTGGGGTTATTCTGGGGCAGAGAACGAAGAGGATTTCCTGATGAAGCTCAAGGCTGTGGTTGACCCGATGTTCACTTCCCCGGTGATCCAAGGTTATTGCTATACCCAGCTGACGGATGTCGAGCAGGAAATCAACGGACTGCTCACCTATGATAGACAGCCCAAAGCTCCGCTTGAAGCGATCCGCAACATCATGATGCATATCAAATAAATAACATTTATTAAAAGGAGTTACACCATGACACAACAAGCAACGCTTCCGCGTCCTGAATATCCCCGCCCTGACTTTGTTCGACCAGAGTGGATCAATCTGAACGGCCAGTGGCAATTCGAAATTGATCATGGCAAAAGTGGGAAGGAACGCGGATACCCTGTTAACGAACATAATCTCTCAGGGACAATTACTGTGCCCTTCTGTCCGGAAAGCAGGCTGTCCGGCGTAGAATACAAAGATTTTATGGCTGCTGTATGGTATAAAAGGGAGTTTACCGTGCCGGAGAACTGGACAAATGGCAGAGTTATCCTTCATTTTGGCGCCGTTGATTATATGGCGGAGGTCTGGGTGAACGGCGTATCCGTAGGTACGCATCGCGGAGGATATACTCCGTTTAGCTTTGATATTACTTCTAATCTTTTAGCGGGCGGTAATGTGATTACTGTATATGCTGAAGACGACGTTCGATCGGGGCGACAGCCGCGGGGCAAGCAGAGTGAACAGTTCCATTCGCACGGCTGCGACTATACACGCACTACAGGAATCTGGCAGACGGTATGGCTTGAGCAAGTGCCTGAGACCTATCTGTCTAATCTGAAAGTTGTCGCTGATCCCGACAATGGCTGTGTGCACCTCGAAATGAAGGTACAAGGGAACGTTGCGGGGGACACGCTTAGCGCTGCTGCTCTTTATGGCGGCAAACCCGTCGGGGACAGCAGTGTGATTGTTTCCGGGCCCTCTATAAAACTTACGATTCCACTGTCAGAGATTCACTTATGGGAAGTTGGAAACGCCAGATTGTATGACCTGAAGTTATCCTTGCATTGTCAGGGACGGGAGAGTGATGTGGTCCATTCTTATTTTGGACTCCGCACGGTACGACTGGATGGGATGGCATTCCGGATCAATGGGAAATCCTTATTTCAGCGGTTAGTACTGGATCAAGGTTTTTATCCGGAGGGAATCTATACCGCTCCTACTGATGAAGATCTGCGCAGAGACATCGAAATCTCAATGGGGCTTGGCTTCAATGGCGCAAGACTTCACGAGAAGATCTTTGAGCCGCGTTATCTTTATTGGGCTGACCAATTAGGTTATCTTGTCTGGGGAGAACATGCCAATTGGGGGCTGAATATTACTGGAGCGGATAGCCTGTCTCACTTCCTGCCGGAATGGCTCGAAGGTATGCAGCGTGATTTCAATCATCCCGCGCTGATCGGCTGGTGCCCTTTTAATGAGACCTGGGATCGGGACGGTGTGAAGCAGCATAACGCCGTGCTACAGATTGTTTACGACGTAACAAAACGTATGGATCCAACACGTCCCGTAATTGATACAAGCGGTAACTTCCATGTGGCTACAGATATCTTCGATCTTCATGACTATGACCAGAATCCGCAGACGTTCCGGGACAGATATGAACCTATGAAGCATGGCGGTCAAGTATTCAATACCTTCCCGGATCGCCAAACGTATGAAGGTCAACCTTACTTCATCAGCGAATATGGCGGAATTTGGTGGAACCCACAGCAGAAAGATGAAAAATCATGGGGGTATGGGGACAGACCGACCTCAGAGCAAATGTTTATCGAACGCTACGAGGGGTTGACGAATGTTCTATTAGATCATCCGCTGATGTTTGGATTCTGCTATACCCAGCTGTACGATGTGGAGCAGGAAGTTAATGGACTGTATACTTATGACAGACAGCCGAAGTTCGATCCTGAGCGTATCCGCCGCATCAATGCGCGTAAGGCTGCAATTGAAGATTAGAGGCGCTACGTAACTATTCATTCGAAAGGAATGTGATAGATTATGAAAGTGAATTTCCGGCAAAAATGTCTGGTAGCCTTAAGTGTTCTTCTTATTCTTCCAATGGGGAAGGTGACCTTAGCTGTCTCTGATCATAATGACTTTTACAACGTGGTTATGCAGGACGGGGCGGACCCATGGGTGTATAAACATACAGATGGCTTCTATTATTTCACCAAAACAACAGGTGGCAATGTTACTCTCTGGAAGTCAGCCCAGTTGACCACTATTGATGCAGCGCCTACTAAAGTTGTCAACACGGGCGGTAGCGGCATCTGGGCGCCTGAGCTACATTATATAAACGGAGCTTGGTATATCTACTATGCGATGGACGACGGAGATAACGTAAACCACCGCATGCATGTAATGGAGAACACAGCGGCAGACCCGATGCAGGGAACTTGGCAGTACAAAGGCCAGATCACAGATTCAAGCAATAAGTGGGCTATAGACGGTACTGTGCTGCAAGTGAACGGCGAGCTGTATTTTATCTGGTCCGGCTGGGAGGGGAATGTTAATGTGCGGCAGAATCTCTATATCGCGCATATGAGTAATCCCTGGACCATTGATTCCGAACGCGTAGAAATTTCAAGACCAACGTATAGCTGGGAAACGAATCATTCCCCAAATGTGAATGAAGGACCGCAGGTGATTATAAATGGAGAAGTCATTAGTTTGGTCTACTCGGCAAGTGGAAGCTGGACCAATGATTATTGTCTGGGACTGATCACCGCAGACATCTCCAGTGATCTGTTGAATCCGGCATCATGGAATAAACGCAATCAGCCTATCTTTTCCTCAGGCAATGGACTTTACGGACCTGGACACCATTCGTTTACTAAGTCTCCTGACGGCCAAGAGGATTGGATCATGTACCATGTCGCCAAATACAACAACGCTGGCTGGAACCGCGAGGTACGGATGCAGAAATTCAGCTGGAATGCTGATCATACACCTAATCTGGGCATTCCCGTTGACCCTAATCTTCCTATAACTTTGCCTTCAGGTGAAAACATGCATACCCGCTACGAAGCGGAAAAAGGGACATTTGGCGGCGATGCCTATGCCTCTTCGAGTCCCAAGGGCTCGGGTGGGCTTAAGGCGGGTCATATTGATACGCCGGACAGTTACGTAGAATTTTCGGTTGATGCGGCAGCCGCAGGCGAGTATATTCTTTTGGCTCGAACGGCGAATGGAACGGCTGGCGGGAATTGGTCGAATTTTCAGCTTAGTGTCAATGCAGGACCTTCCGGACCATTCTATATCACCAATAAAGGGTGGGAGAATTGGGGGCTGTCCACAGCCCGGATTCAACTGAAGGCAGGCATAAACAAGCTTCGTTTTACCAAAGGCGAAGGTTACGGAGAAATTGATTTCATTGATATTAAGCCATTGTGAATCGAACAAACCTAAGAGACCTACGAGATGGCTTCCGGTTTTCCGGAGGTCATTTCTAGGTGAAAGGGCCTGTAGTTGTAATTGTTTTTCATCTCATTAAGAAGTAAGATTAGGATAATTATTAGGATACAAGGAGAGCTGATTTGTGCTGGAACTTAGCTTAAACGACCCGGAAAAATTAGTCACAGTAACGCATGCTTTATCAACCCGTTCTAGGGTTGATATTCTTCGGCTCTTAAACTCCAAAAACTTAAATATTATTGAAATCGCTGAGAGGCTGAAGCTTCCAGTGTCGACGGTAGCAAGCAATATTAAAGTATTAGAAGCAGCAGAGTTAATTCATACAGAATTGCTTCCGGCTTCACGCGGGGCGATGAAAGTTTGCAGCCGGAATTATGATGATCTTCATATTGCCTTGAATTTAAAAGAGCCGATGCCAAAGGGATTAACTCATGTCTATGAAGTAGAGATGCCGATCGGTCATTATAGCGACTGTGAGGTATCTCCTACTTGCGGAATGGCTAATAGCGAGGGTCTTATTATCAAAGAAGATGAACCGTCGAGCTTTTATCACCCTAAACATGTCAACGCTCAGCTGATCTGGCTCCGCAAAGGATTCCTGGAATATTTGCTGCCTATGGATATCCCCTCCGGAGCACAAATTGAATCGCTGGAATTATCCATGGAGATCTGTTCGGAAGCTCCGAATTATGACCAGAACTGGCCTTCGAACATTTCCGTGTGGGTGAATGGATCGGAGATCGGCATGTGGACCAGTCCCGGTGATTTCGGTGACCGGCGGGGCAAGCTGAATCCGAACTGGTGGTGGGATGGATCCACACAATACGGGTTTCTCAAGACCTGGCGTGTTGACCATGAAAAGACGACGCTTGATATGGAGAAGGTGTCGAATGTTTCCTTAAATGATCTTCTGATTAACCGGAGCCCCAAATTGCGGCTGCGCATTGGAATCAATCCCGATGCAGTTCATCAAGGTGGACTTAACCTGTTCGGGCGCCAGTTTGGCGATTATGAACAACATATTATGATGAAGGTAAAATATACAATGGATCAGGATGAAGTAGAACTTTAGCTTAGGAGATGGATAAAGCAAGGCGGTGCCTCGGAAACGAATCTTCGTATCCAGGGAACCGCCTTGCTTTGTTTGTTCTGGATGTAAAATCAGAGTGTGCGGCGTAGGGCGGCACGCTGAAGGGTGATCATCCAGTCAACGGACGGCTCAACCAGCGGGTGAAAGAGCCGTTTAACTGACGGCTGAGCCAGCAATACGGTGAATAATACGGCGGTGAGTAGCAGGACTACTGCCCCAGCAGCATTGCCAATATAGGTGTAAATCCCAGAAACGGCAGCCAGACGAACGATAAAACCATGAAGCAGGAAGACATACAACGTGCGGCGTCCCCAGTCGGTCATGCGGCTTGCTCCGTAAGGTACAAGACCGAGGAAAGCGAGTGAAGCGACAATTTGTAGTCCGTACAGTCCCAGGCGGTATACGCCTGCATACCATACATTGGCATCAAGCTGCATATAGGTCATGTTGCCATATAACCAGCCAAAGGGAAATCCTGCTCCCCATGTAGCCATGATGGCAAGGAGTAGAACGGAGGCTGCTGCTGCAAAGATTTTGATATATTTCTGATAGAGCTTGACGAAGGTTTCGAAGGAGAAATGATAGCCGATAATGAAAAAAGGCAAATATACAAAGGTACGGCTGATGCTAAACCATACACCGTCCAGCTGGAGATATCCCACAGCCACCCCCGCTGTTACAGCGAAGAGGAGCTTAGCGGTTATTGACCATCTGCTCATTCCGAGCATCAGGAGGCGCCAGCAGGCATGACTGGCCAGAAACCATAGGAGCAGATAGGGTGCGAAAATGGAATGCTGGATGTTGCTTACATGAAAGAGGGAAACGTCGAGTGCGGAATATAAGCTTTGAAAAATGAGGTATTGCAATCCAATTTGCAGCAGCATTTTGCGGCCGGTAGTTCCGGCAAGGCTTTTTCTGGCGAAATAGCCGGTCACCAGTACGAACAGCGGCATGTGAAAGCTGAAAATCCACATATATAATCCGTGTATTCCGCTCATTTTGTTAATCAGAGGTTCAATTGCATTACCGGCAAAAACAGTGATAATAAGCATAAAACGCAGGTTGAGAAAAAAGGTTTCTCCGCGCGTTTCCAGCGAGTTTTCCCCTACCATGATTTAGCCTCCAAATTATGCTGTATGCAAATTAATTTAATTTTAAAATACTAGATTTTCTTTGATTTAATTGTGAATTAAGTCACAATAGAAAGCGTTATCATGTGTGCGAAATGTGGCGATGTGTTGAAGGTTGTTAGAATAGAGGGATTCCACTATAATTTTTATATGCATTAACATCTGGGAGTGGAACATGTTGAAGAGAAGAATAACTAAGCGTCGCGTCGCTATTTTTGTATTGATTATTTTAGTTGTAGCCGGGTTGCTGATATGGAAGTATTTAACGCCATATGCACCGGCTCAAGAAGCCGAAACCGCACTGATTTCAAGTGGTGGAGTTACCGTCGAACAGAATGATAATTGGATTTCGTTCGAACCTTCCATTACTAAAGGCGCCTCGATTATATTTTATCCTGGGGCTTTGGTTAAACCGGAAGCTTACTCCCCTCTTGCGAAGAGCGTCGCTGCTGCAGGGCATCCCTTCTACATCGCCAAAATGCCGTTTAATTTAGCCGTAACGAAGGGGGATGCCGCAGAAGAGATTATTCGTGTACATCCGAAGCAATCTTTTGTGCTGGGTGGACATTCACTTGGGGGTGTCATGGCCTCACGTTACGCAATTGAGCATACGGACCAGCTGGAAGGTGTATTTTTCTTAGCCTCTTATCCAGATGAAAAGGGCAGTCTACGAGAGACTACTTTGTCAGTGTTATCAGTTGTGGGTACTGAGGATCAAGTGATTGACAGAGACAGCTACAACAAAGGGCGTTCCTATCTGCCAGATAATACAGTTTATAGTTCAATTGTAGGTGGGAATCATGCGCAATTTGGCAGCTACGGGCCTCAGAAGGGGGACGGCGAAGCCACAATATCCGAGCAAGAGCAGCAGGGTCGCACAGTAAGTGCCCTGTTGGATTGGCTGGGAAATTTGAGGTAGTTACGGGTCATTCAACAGAGGGAGGAAACAATTCATGCCAGTATTACACATTAACGATGAATGCGTTCCCTGCTCTGGAATATTGTTTGATAAAGACGGGACATTACTCGATCTATTAGCCACCTGGGGGAATTGGGCGGAGCTTGTGCTGCGCGGACTGGAAGATCAACTAGCGATCATGGGAGCGGGATTTATTGTAGAGCGCAGCAAGGTGCTGGGTACGCAACATGATCCGCAAGGGAAGTTAATAGGGTACGACCCGGCGGGGCCGCTTACTATGGCTACAGAGGAAGAAAGTTACGGTGTACTCGCGTGGCAGCTATATGCAGCAGGAGTTCCTTGGAATGAAGCGCTGACCCGTGTGAAAAGCATAACTAAAAACGCGATGTATGAATTACGCCGACGCCGTATGGCACAGCCTTTAGCGGGACTTCATTCTTTTTTGGAGCAATGCTCTGCGGCATCCCTTAAGCTTGGCGTGGTTACCTCCGACGGGGCAAAGACCACCGGTGAGCATTTGGAATGGCTTAATGTGGCAGGCTATTTTGATTCGGTAGTTACTAGGGACAGGGTAAAAAACGGAAAACCCGCTCCTGAAATGGCTGAATTGGCCTGCCGGGAGCTAGGGCTTTCGCCTGAAGAGACGATTATTATTGGGGACAGTAATGCCGATATGCAATTAGGTAAAGGTGCAGGGCTTCGCCTCGCAATTGGGATTTCCGCCAGTGGTGATGGGGAGCACCTTATAGACGCAGATGTAATCATTTCCGGTTTTAATGAGCTTCGGATCACTTACTGATCAGCTAATAAAAGGAAAGGATGTGCTACTTAGCATGGATCAATTGCAGACACTTGCTTCTTGGATCAAAGAAAGTGACAACATCGTTTTTTTCGGAGGGGCGGGTACGTCGACAGAGAGTGGAATTCCCGATTTCCGCTCCGCAGCTGGATTATATCAAACTCAGCACAATTCACCTTATCCACCTGAAGTGATGCTGAGCCGCACTTTTTTCATGTCCTCACCGGACATTTTTTTTGATTTTTACCGCAGTAAAATGATTCATCCAGAGGCCCGTCCGAATGGTGCGCACCAGCTACTAGCGGAATTGGAACAGCAGGGGAAGCTGAAGGCGGTGATTACGCAAAATATTGACGGCCTGCACCAGCAGGCGGGTAGCCGTAGTGTACTTGAGCTGCATGGTTCGATCCATCGCAACTATTGTATGGACTGCTCACGGTATTACGGGCTGGATCAACTGCTGGAAATGACTGAGATCGTTCCTCGCTGCCCGGAATGTGGCGGAATTATCAAGCCGGATGTGGTTTTATATGAAGAAGAATTGGATCATTCCGTGCTTATGGGCTCTGTCGCAGCGATTGCCTCTGCAGATATGCTTATTATTGGTGGAACCTCGCTAACGGTTCAGCCTGCGGCCAGTTTGGTGACTTATTTCCGTGGCAAACGTACGGTGCTGCTGAACGGAGATCCCACACCTTATGATGACCGGGCGGATCTGCTGATTACAGATCGAATTGGAAAAGTAATGGGCAGTGTCAAGGATCTATTAAGCTAGATGGAAAAAGCTGTCCTTTGGTTTCTCTTGCCAGATTATTATTACGCTCAGAAGTTTAAAGATAAGGTAGGCTCACAACAGCGTGTAATGAGAGGCAGGGATAAGCAATGGTATATGTAGCAGACGATAAACGGTATGACAACATGCGTTATAATCGTTGCGGGAACTCAGGTCTCAAGCTCCCAGCAATCTCATTAGGATTATGGCAGAATTTTGGTGGGATCGATAATTACGAGAACGGCAGAGAAATGATCACTCGTGCTTTTGATCTTGGAATTACCCATTTTGATCTGGCCAATAACTATGGTCCACCAGCTGGTTCAGCAGAAGAGCTGTTCGGTAAAGTTCTTGCCAATGATATGTTTCCTTATCGTGATGAAATAGTGATCTCTACAAAAGCAGGGTATAACATGTGGCCCGGCCCTTATGGTGAATGGGGTTCGCGTAAATATATGCTGGCTAGTCTGGATCAGAGCCTGAAACGGCTAGGCCTAGATTATGTTGATATTTATTACTCTCATCGTCCAGACCCGGAAACACCGCTTGAAGAAACCATGCAGGCGCTGGATTATGCGGTACGTTCTGGCAAAGCTTTATATATAGGACTATCCAACTATAATGCGGAGCAGACGGCTGAAGCCCTCAGCATTCTAAAAAGCCTGGGCACACCGCTCTTAATCCATCAGCCTAGTTATTCTATGCTCGATCGTTGGATTGAGGGCGGCTTACAGGATGTACTGGAACAAAGTGGTGTAGGAAGCATCGCTTTTACACCCCTGGCTGAAGGTTTGTTAACCAACAAATACTTGAATGGTATTCCAGAGGGATCAAGGGCTGCCAAGCCGTCTGCCGCCTTGAATGAGAGCCGGATTACACCGGAGGTGCAGCGGAGGATTCGCGCACTTAATCAGCTTGCAGTTTCGCGAGGACAGAGTCTGGCTCAGTTTGCACTGGCTTGGACACTCCGGGGGGGCAAGGTTACTTCTGCCCTAATTGGAGCAAGCAGAGTGGATCAGATTGAAGAGAATATAGCTGCTTTAGCTAAGCCTGATTTCAGTCCAGAGGAGTTAGAGCGGATTGAAACGATTCTAAAGACAGAACTATAGCGTATTGAACACATTAACAGCCCGGTTCCTTAAGTTAAGGAAGACGGGCTGTTGTTGTAAGGTGGATTTATAAATTAAAGGTCAAACTAACGTTCAGGTTTCTCTGCTTGTCTCGTTGTAGTCATCCGGTAAGCCGTCGGTGACTGGGCACAAAACCGTTTGAATTGGCGAGAGAAGTATAAAGCATCGGTGAGCCCCACGGATGCTGCTACCTGTTCCACGGACAGCTCCGGTCGTTCACGCAGCAGCTGTCTGGACTTTTCAATACGCAGCTTCAGCAAGTAGGTCACCGGAGATAATCCGGTCTCTTGCTTAAATACACGGGACAGGTAGGCTCGATTATAACCCAGCGTATCACACATTTGTTCAATAGAGACCGGGTGCGCATATTGAGAAGCCATATAGTGGATCATTTGCTTCACAGTACGCTTAACCTGTGATTCTGTTCCGGGAAGACGGGAGAAGGAAGAGAGCAAATCAGCTGCCTCGCCGACAATGAGATAGAGATACCCAAGCGAAGTCAGATGGGCACTTTCTTTGTTGGCGTTGAAGGCTTGCATGATGCTGGACAGGGCACCTGGAATGAGGCTTTCACCTGTTGTGGTCACCACGGGTTGTTGTGGTGTGAACCCCGTCTGCAGCACCAGATCGTCAGCTTCGCTGCCAGTAAATGCTGCCCAGCGATAGCACCAGGGCTGATCTTTATCAGAGACGTAACTGACTAATTGTCCCGGATGGATCAAGAAGCAGTCTCCTTTACCCAACTCATATTTATGATGTTCTGTACGGAAAACACCCGAGCCAGATTCTATGAAATGCAGCAAATAATAATCATAGATCTTGGGTCCAGCTTGATGCATGGGCAGTGTCTGACTCTGGCCGGCAAACAGTACATGAAGGTTCTGTTTATCGTAATACACGGGATTGGATCCTACGGAATAAGTATGCTCCATTTGGGACAGCCTTTCTTGTGTTAATGTCATTTAATGGCTTATAGTTTAGAGAGTAACAGTAATATATGTAATTATTATATTATGGGAAGTCACATTTATCCATACATTACACACATGATTGCATTATCAGAGGATGAGTGAATCTATTATAATGAGTACATAAAGAACGCTTTACTAATTCCCACTGGCTGAAGCAG
Source organism: Paenibacillus sp. FSL H7-0735 (assembly GCF_038008505.1). Classification (NCBI taxonomy): domain Bacteria; kingdom Bacillati; phylum Bacillota; class Bacilli; order Caryophanales; family Paenibacillaceae; genus Paenibacillus; species Paenibacillus sp. FSL H7-0735. The sequence continues at coordinate 2,093,475 of NZ_JBBOZH010000001.1, forward strand.
CGAAAGGATGGAGTGGTATTAATGAGCATGCAGGAACTTAACAACAAATTTATTGAAAAATATGGGGTGAGCGAGGAAGAGGCTAAGGTGTTTTATGCACCAGGTCGTGTCAATCTCATCGGAGAGCACTTGGATTATAACGGCGGATATGTACTTCCCGCAGCTTTGGAATTCGGTACAACGCTGATTGTGCGTCCACGTAGTGACAGCAAAGTGAATTTTGCATCGACTAATTTTCCTTACGAAGCTTCTATTGATTATAGCGAAATTGGCAAGTCCAAAACTGGTGAATGGATTGACTATCCGATTGGGGTAATGGTTGAGCTGGATAAGAAAAGCACCCCGGTATCCAAAGGGTACGATCTGCTGTTCCATGGCGATATTCCGAATGGAGCAGGCTTGTCCTCCTCGGCATCTCTTGAAGTCGTTACTGCTTATGCGTTCCTGACTCTCGAAGGCGGCGATACAGACACTGTTGAGATTGCACTTTTGTCCCAGCGTGCGGAGAATCAGTACGTAGGTGTAAACTCCGGAATTATGGATCAGTTCGCAGTTGCTAACGGCAAACGCGATCATGCAATCCTGCTGATGTGCGACACACTTGAGTACAATTTGGTACCATTCATCACAGGTTCATACAAATTGGTTATCGGCAACACGAACAAACGCAGAGGGCTTGTAGATTCCAAGTACAATGAACGTCGTCAGCAGTGTGATGAGGCATTGGCTATTTTGCAAAAAGAAGTGCCTTCGCTAGCTTATCTGGCACAGCTCAATCGTGAACAGTTCGAAGCACATCAAGATAAAATCACAGACGAAATTGTAAGACGCCGCGCTCGCCATGTCGTGGAAGAGAATCAACGCGTGCTGGATTCCGTTGAGGTATTAAAAAACAATGATCTGAAGCAGTTTGGACAGTTCATGAATGATTCGCATGCGTCCTTGCGCGATTTGTATGAAGTTAGCTGTGCAGAGCTTGATATTATGGTTGAAGAAGCTGGACGTATCCCAGGTACACTCGGTTCCCGTATGACTGGCGCGGGTTTCGGAGGTTGTACAGTATCTTTGGTACATGAAGATGATATAGAACGTTTTATTCGTGAAGTTGGTGAAGCCTATACCACAAGATCTGGTTTGGTTGGCGAGTTCTACGTTTGCGGCATCGGTAATGGTGTCCAAGAATTGAAGGGAGTGTAATCAGATGGCGATTTTAGTAACAGGTGGAGCAGGGTATATTGGGTCTCATACTGTAGCGGAGCTGCTGGATCGTGGCGAAGAAGTGGTGGTCATCGACAATCTGCTAACAGGGCATCGTGAGGCGTTGCTGGGTGGCAAGCTGTACGAAGGTGATCTGCGTGATAAAGAACTGCTGGGTAAGCTGTTCGCTGAAAATGAGATTGAAGCGGTTATCCATTTTGCCGCAAGCTCGCTGGTCGGAGAAAGCATGAAGGACCCTGTAAAATATTACGACAACAATGTATATGGTACACAGTGTCTTTTGGAAGCTATGCAAAAAGCTGGCGTAAACAAGATCGTATTCTCGTCCACAGCTGCAACCTACGGCGAACCGGAAAAGGTGCCGATTGAAGAAACAGACCGCACTGAACCGGCCAATGTGTATGGAGAAACTAAGCTGACCATGGAACGGATGATGGCTTGGTTTGATAAAGTACTGGGCATCAAATATGTAGCATTGCGTTACTTCAATGCAGCTGGCGCACATGCCAGTGGCAAAATCGGTGAAGACCATCGTCCAGAAAGTCATTTGGTGCCGCTGGTATTGCAAACGGCTTTGAAGCAACGTGACAGTATCGCTGTTTTCGGAGATGACTATCCTACAGAAGACGGTACTTGTGTGCGCGACTACATCCATGTCAGCGATCTGGCTGACGCCCATGTCCGTGCGGTAACTTACCTGCGCAGCGGAAGCAGCAGCAATATTTTCAACCTGGGCAATGGACTTGGATTCTCGGTAAAACAGGTGATTGAAACGGCGAAGAAGGTTACTGGACTTGAAATTCCTGTAGTCATTCAAGAACGCCGTGCCGGCGATCCTGCTGTGCTGGTAGCTTCCTCCGACAAAGCGCGTAGCGTCCTTGGATGGAACCCGCAGCATGCAGATTTGGAAGATATCATTCAAAGTGCATGGAACTGGCACTCTGCCAATCCGCAAGGATACGGAGAATAAGGGACTTTAGGTTAGCTTATCTTGAACTTGAGACCCTACTTAAGGAGAATTAAAATGCACAACGAGAATAAGATTATGCCTGCTGGCCAGATAGCATTACATGCGATTGAGCAGCTTGTTCTGTTCGCACTGCGCCAGCAGCTTATAGCTCCATCCGATGAAGATTATAGCCGTAATGTGCTGCTCGAACAGTTTGGTTTCAGTGAGCCGCTTGTAGGTGACATCGATCAAAGTGCATTGGAAGGGCCGCAGGCTCCACTCGATGCACTGATTGATTATGGTTTTGAAATCGGATTGATCCCAGAGAATAGTGACACTTACCGTGACTTGCTGGACGCCAAGATTATGGGACTTCTCATGGCCCGTCCTTCGGATGTAAATGCTGAATTCTATAGTCTGACTGCTGAAAAAGGCATCTCCGCGGCTACAGACCGTTTTTATAAATTGAGCATTGATTCGAACTATATTCGGATGGATCGGATCTCCAAGAATGTCTACTGGCTGCAGGATTCGCCGTACGGAGACATTGAAATGACGATCAATTTGTCCAAGCCTGAGAAAAATCCGAAGGAAATTGCGATGGCTCGGCTGCTCCCGCCGCCAGTCTATCCGAAATGTCTGCTGTGCCGTGAGAATGTAGGTTATGCCGGACGGATCAATCATCCGCCGCGCCAGAACCTGCGTATCATTCCGCTTAACCTGAATAATGAAAAATGGTTCTTCCAATACTCGCCATATGTTTATTACAATGAGCACTGCATTGTATTCCATCATGATCATGTGCCAATGAAGCTTACCAAGGATACCTTGAAGCGGCTGCTTAGCTTCGTGGAATCATTTCCGCATTATTTTATTGGCTCAAATGCAGACTTGCCGATTGTTGGCGGCTCTATTCTGACGCATGACCATTTTCAGGGCGGACGCCACACGTTCCCGATTCAAAAAGCGCCTAAGGAAGATACATTTACACATGCTTCTTATCCGGGTGTCAGCATTAATATCGTAAAATGGCCGATGTCCGTATTGCGCTTAAATGGTGAAGATCCTGCGGTTCTACTGGAATGCGGAAATGCGCTTTATGAAGCTTGGAAAGCCTACAGCGATCCAGAGGCGGAAGTGCTAGCCTTTAGTGAGGTTGACGGTGAAGTACAACCTCATAATACCGTTACTCCTATCGTCCGCCGGGCCGAGGACGGCAGCTTCGAGATGGATCTTGTGCTGCGGAATAACCGGACTAATGAGCAATATCCTGAAGGGATTTTTCATCCGCACCGGGAAATGCATCATATCAAAAAAGAAAACATCGGCTTGATTGAAGTTATGGGACTGGCGATTCTGCCGGGCCGTTTGAAGGAAGAACTTGATTCCATCGCAGGTATTCTTGCAGGAGATCAAGCGCTGTTAGAAGCGGTGAAGAATGACCCTAGTCATTCTCTTGCGCAGCATGCGGCTTGGATTCAGGAGCTGGTGGAGCGATTCGGAACTGCACTGCAACACGAGGAAGCGCTCAAGATTGTGCAGAACGAAGTTGGCATCAAGTTTACGCATATTCTTGAACACGCTGGCGTTTACAAACGGACTCCAGAAGGTCAAGCGGCTTTCCGCCGTTTTGTAACTAGCTTCGGTGCTTTGTAGTAAGTGAATTTAGATTTAAGGATGTCCTCAAGCCTATGGGCTTGGGGCATCTTTTTTTATTCGGAATGACGAAATCCAGCCACCTAATTTGAATGCGGGTAACCAGAGGTTTATAATACGAAGGAGTAAGACATTATGAATTAACTACTGGAGGTTTACACATATGCGTAAATTTGAATTTTATAATCCTACCAAGCTGATTTTTGGACAGGGTACCCTTGAAGCCTTGAAGACGGAGGTTCCTAAGTACGGTAAAAATGTGCTTTTGATGTACGGTGGCGGCAGTATCAAGCGTAGCGGTTTGTACGATAAAGTAGTTGCTGAGCTGAGTTCAATAGGCGCTACAGTGACTGAACTCTCTGGAGTAGAACCCAATCCACGTCTTTCCACAGTACATAAAGGCGTAGAGCTGTGCCGGGAGCATAATATTGACCTTGTTCTCGCAGTAGGGGGCGGAAGCGTATTGGACTGCGCAAAAGCTGTTGCTGTTGGAGCGAAATATGATGGTGATATGTGGGACTTTGTAGAGCGTAAAGCAGCGGCCCAAGACGCGCTTCCACTGGGCACAGTGCTGACAATGGCTGCTACGGGATCTGAAATGAATAACGGCTCCGTAATCACAAACGAGGTTACTAAGGAAAAAATGGGCTGGGGCAGTGTCCATGCCTACCCGGCATTTTCGATTCTTGATCCAGAGAACACTTTTTCTCTGCCACGTGATCAGACCGTTTATGGCATGGTGGATATCATGTCACATGTTCTGGAGCACTATTTCCATACAGACGGCAATACACCGGTACAAGACGGTTTCTGTGAAACTTTGCTGCGCACTGTAATTGAAACCGCGCCGAAGCTTATCGAAGATCTGAATAACTACGAGCTGCGTGAGACCATCATGTACTGCGGTACGATGGCGCTTAACGGAATGGTCAGCATGGGTTTTGCCGGAGATTGGGCGACTCATAATATCGAGCATGCAGTATCGGCTGTATACGATATTCCGCATGGCGGAGGTTTGGCGATTCTGTTCCCGCAATGGATGAAATATAACCTCAGCACAAACCCTGCACGTTTCCGCAAGCTTGCGGTAAATGTGTTCGGAGTTGATCCTGCTGGCAAGACTGATGAAGAAATCGGGTTGGAGGGTATCGAGGCTCTGCGTAATTTCTGGGATTCCATCGGTGCGCCGAAGACACTTGGTGATTATGATATTGATGACAGCGAGATCGGCAGTATGGCTGACAAGGCTGTTCGTTTCGGAGCGTTTGGTAATTTCCGCAAGCTTGAGCGTGAAGATGTAGTTGAAATTTATAAAATGGCTTTGTAAGTAACTCTTCTACGGAAAGAGACCATTTGTCTTTATTCAAGAAGCCGCAATAGAATGTCAAAGAAGCGGATCCTCCGTTAATGGAGGATCCGCTTTTTTGTGTTTATGGTCTAGTGTGACTTGCTCCTCTTGCACAACTTCACTCGCCCACGTCCCAAGTTCCGCTACCGCCGACTGCACCTCCTATGCTTCTGACCGTAAACTCCGCTGCCGCTGACCGTACCTCCGCTGTCGCTGGCCGCGCCTCCGCTGCCGCTGACCGAATCTCCGCTGCCGCTGACCGAACCTCACTGCCGCTGACCGCGCCTCCGCTGCCGCTGTCTGGACCTCCGCTGCCGCTGTCCGAACCTCCGCTGCCGCTGACCGCGCCTCCGCTGCCGCTGCCCGCGCCTCCGCTGCCGCTGCCCGCGCCTCCGCTGCCGCTGCCCGCGCCTCCGCTGCCGCTGCCCGCGCCTCCGCTGCCGCTGACCGCGCCTCCGCTGCCCGCGCCTCCGCTGCCGCTGCCCGCGCCTCCGCTGCCGCTGCCCGCGCCTCCGCTGCCGCTGTCTGGACCTCCGCTGCCGCTGACTGATACCCATTGCCGCTGATCGCACCTCATCAATCACTGTTCGCACCCGTAATCTAATCCGTCGACCGTCCTCGGGAGTCTTACGGACCCAGCTGACGTTATTTGCGAATTTTCAGCCTTTTGAGCAAGTTTTCGGACACCAGAGACACTATTGCTTCGAAATAGCCTCATATTTGTTGTTTTTCATGCCAATAGGGACTATGCGGTCCGATAGCATACCAAATGTCGGATAAATCGGCGAATAGGGTCTGCGGAGTCCGATGGGCCGAGGCGCGTAAGCAGTATAGTATCTTCATACGCGCGAGAGTGTTACCTAACAAACTAGGGTTTGTATGATCCCCACACGACTGATTCCTCTACCAATACACGCCTACCCTACGGACCCAGCTGACGTTATATGCGAATTTTCAGCCTTTTGAGCAAGTTTTCGGACACCAGAGACACTATTGCTTCGAAATGGCCTTATATTTGCTGGTTTTCATGCGAATAGAGACTATGCGGTCCGATAGCATGCCAAATGTCGGATAAATCGGCGAATAGGGTCTGCGGAGTCCGATGGGCCGAGGCGCGTAAGCAGCATAGTATCTTCATACGCGCGAGAGTGTTACCTAACAAACTAGGGTATGTAAGATCCCCTCACGACTGATTCCTCTACCAATACACGCCTACCCTACGGACCCAGCTGACGTTATTTGCGAATTTTCAGCCTTTTGAGCAAGTTTTCGGACACCAGAGACACTATTGCTTCGAAATGGTCTTTTATTTGCTGGTTTTTATGCCAATAGGGGCTATGCGGTCCGATAGCATACCAAATGTCGGATAAATCGGCGAATAGGGTCTGCTGAGTCCGATAGGCCGAGGCGTAAGCAGCATAGCCTCTTCATACGCGTGAGAGTATTACCTAACCAACTAGGGTTTGTATGATCCCCACACAACTATTCCTCTACCAATACACGCCTACCCTACGGACCCAGCTGACGTTATATGCGAATTTTCAGCCTTTTGAGCAAGCTTTCGGACACCAGAGACACTATTACTTCGAAATGACCTCATATTTGCTGGTTTCAATGCCAATAGAGACTATGCGGTCCGATAGCATACCAAATGTCGGATAAATCGGCGAATAGGGTCTGTTGAGTCCGATGGGCCGAGGCGCGTAAGCAGCATAGCCTCTTCATACGCGCGAGAGTGTTACTCAACCAACTAGTGTTTGTAATCCCCCCCTCACACTGATTCCTCTACCAATATACGCCCTACCTAAGGACCCAGCTGACGTTATTTACGAATTTTCAGCCTTTTGAGCAAGTTTTCGGACACCAGAGACACTACAAATTTTGCTGTTTAGATTAAGTAACTTTCCAACAAAAATCAGCGCCTCAGCAACTATTGGACGGCTTTGGGACAACCCCATCGTATGTAATAAAACAGTGTCAATGTGCGCATGCTTATCCTCTGAATGGAACTTATTTGGGTGAATATCCAAAGATTGTGAAACCAAGGACCTACTTTGTACGTTTAATGTAATATGACAGTCCTGATTGAAGACAGGAGGAAACAAAAATGCAAACGCTGTATTTAGGCTGCTTGGCGCTAGGCGTCATATTTGCCATAGTCAGCGTCCTGGTGGGCGATGTGATCGGAGATGCCTTGCATGGGGCCTTTGATTTCGTATCTGTAGATTTTCTGAATCCCACCGTGCTGGCAGGAGGAATAACCGTGTTCGGCGGAGCGGGCATTCTTCTAACCCGGTACAGCGCTCTGGAAGCTGGGGCGATCATTGCTTTGTCTTTGTTAGCCGCCGCTTTTTTGGGAGTACTTATGTATCTAGGGGTGGTTAAGCCCATGGAAAAAAGCGAAATGTCCAATGGTTTCTCAATGAGTGATCTGCCTGGTAAGATCGGGGAAATCACAATTCCTGTTCCCGCCACTGGTTATGGTGAGATTATGGTAAAGTTTGGCGCCGGCAATAGCCTGCATACGGCAGCAAGCTTTGATCATGAGCTGCTTCCGGCAGGGATTAAAGTTGTTGTAGTGGAGGTTAGAGAAGGCGTTGCATTGGTGTCAGAATTCGAAAAGAGAAGAGGAGTGGATCTTTAATGTTCGGTATTCCTGAGTATTTGTTAGTCCCTGCTGTTGTCGTTGCTGTTTTGTTTGTGCTAGGTATCGCATTCTGGGCACGTTACAAAACGGTTGGACCCGATGAAGGGATGATCGTAACGGGGTCGTTCTTAGGGAAAAATCATATTTCAGACGATGGTTCTGGTCGTAAAATAAAGATTGTACGCGGGGGCGGTGCCTTTATACTCCCAGTCTTTCAGAAGGCTGAATTTATGTCGCTTCTTTCTCATAAACTCGATGTGACGACCCCGGAAGTATACACCGAACAAGGGGTTCCGGTTATTGCCGACGGCGTAGCGATCATTAAAGTGGGTAGCTCAACGGAAGATGTGGCGACAGCTGCTGAGCAATTTATGGGCAAACCGATTGAAGCACTGAAGAGCGAAGCACAAGAAGTTCTTGAAGGTCATCTGCGGGCCATTCTCGGTTCGATGACCGTTGAGGAAGTATATCGTAACCGTGACCGCTTTGCGCAAGAGGTTCAAGGCGTGGCGGCACGTGATCTTAAGAAAATGGGTCTGCAAATTGTTTCCTTTACCATCAAGGATGTGCGAGACAAACATGGATATCTAGAGGCACTGGGTAAACCGCGGATAGCTGCTGTGAAGCGGGATGCAGAGATCGCTGAAGCAGAAGCAGTGCGGGATGCGAGAATTCAAAAGGCAAACGCAGAAGAGCAAGGGCAAAAAGCTGAGCTGCTGCGGGATACGAATATTGCCGAAGCCTCTAAGGAAAACCAGCTTAAGGTGGCTGCGTTTAAACGGGATCAGGATACAGCGAAAGCGGAAGCCGACCAGGCTTATCATATTCAAGAGGCACGTGCAAAGCAGACCGTTGTTGAAGAACAGATGAAGGTTGAGCTGGTACGTAAGGAACGTGAAATCGATTTGCAAGCCAAAGAAATTCAAGTTCGCGAGAAGCAGTATGATGCTGAAGTGAAGAAAAAAGCAGAAGCGGATCGTTATGCAGTAGAGCAAGCGGCGGAAGCCGATAAGGCGAAGAGAATGCGTGAGGCAGATGCCTTGCAATATAGTATTGAAACGCAAGCAAAAGCGACATCTGAGCAGAAGCGTCTTGAAGGTCAAGCGATGGCGGATGCAGAGCTGGCTAAAGGTACAGCGGATGCTGAGGTTATCCGGTTGCGCGGTCTAGCGGAAGCAGAAGCAAAAGAGAAACTGGCGGAAGCTTTCCAGAAATTCGGCGAAGCAGCGGTGCTCGACATCATCGTCAAAATGCTGCCTGATTTGGCTGGCCAAATTGCGAAGCCGCTGGCATCTATTGATAAACTTACCGTTGTAGATACCGGTAATGGGGAAGGTGCAGCCCGGGTCAGCAATTATGTGACTCAGCTAATGTCCACCGCTCCAGAGATGCTGAAGAGCGTCTCAGGGATTGATGTAGAGGCACTGATCAAGGGGCTGACCACTAAAGCTTCCGGAAGCAAAGGAGCATCAGTTACACCAACCGCAGCAGTTGCCCCTGCAACTTATATTCAGCCATCAGTAACATCCAGTGCAGCCAGCGAGACTTTAACTTCTCTGCCTGAACAAAAGGAAAAATAGTTTAATGCAAATTATATTGATTTAATTTACTTAAGGTATGACTGGCAAAGCTGCTGGTCATACCTTAATCTTTATGTGTTGATCTAAAACAGACAACATGATAAACAGCTCGTGCGTATACAGGTGATTTTTGGTGAAGGCTTATAGCTTATCGAAATACCATGGGAATTATTGTATAAATGGACATCGTCGCTTTCACTGGTGTTTAAAGATTTTTTCAGGTAAAATAAAAGCCTTTAAGGCTGTTCACTCTGATCTACTAGCTTAGTAAGGACACAGAGTGTTCTTCTAATATGCAATTCTTGGTGTTATGATGGTAGCAAAGCTTGTATTCATCGTACGATTTCTTATTGCGTATGCTGCTGGAAGTTAGGTGTTTAGAAATAAAAGAGGTGTCAAAAATGAGTAGCATAACAGTGGCGAAGGTGTTAAATAACAACGTTATCATTGCCCAGCATCCTCAATATTCTGAGGTTGTAGTTATCGGTAAAGGGATAGGGTTTAACCGCAAGCTGCGTGATCAGATTAATCTATCCTCCGTGGAGAAGATGTTTATTCTTCGTAGCCAGGAGGAGCAGGAACAATATAAACAGCTTCTTCCCCAAGTGGATGAGAAGTTGATTGAGGTCGTTCAAGAAATAGTATTACATATTATGCATTGTAGCCGTCAGCCGCTTAATGAGCATATTCACATTGCACTTACCGACCATATTTCTTTTGCTATCCGTCGTTTTGAACAAGATATCCCAATTCATAATCCATTTTTGTATGAAACTAAGGAGATTTATCCTGAGGAATATAAGATGGCAGAATATGCGATTGGACGGATCAATGAGGCTATGGGCGTGGAATTGCCGGTGGATGAGATAGGTTTTGTGGCTCTTCATATTGTCAGCGCACTTAGTAATAGGCAAATTTCCGAGGTTAGACAACATTCTCTCTTGATTGGAGAGCTGGTTGGGTTAGTCGAGAATTATCTGGACTATCGAATCCCACGGGATTCACTTGATTACTCAAGACTGGTAACCCATCTGCGATTTGTTCTAGAAAGATTACGCCGTGGAGAGGCGGTACAGGAGACCTCAACCCTGGATGGACTCATGAAACGGGAGTATCCTGAGATGTATTCGTTGGCTTGGAAATTAACAAAAATTATCGAACAGCGTGTGCGAATTCCCGTGTATCAAGCTGAGGTAAGTTATTTGACGATTCATCTGCAGCGTATTGCCCAGAAAAAAGTGGACGAACAAGATATGGACAAGAATGGTGAAGCTCCTTAAAGTGCAAAAGTTGTAACAAATCATGGTTTCAAAAAAAACGCTTGCTACTTAAAAAAAACGATGCTACAATGTTCACTGTCATCAACAAAACAGAATATCGAGCGTGTAACTGATTCGATCAGGCATGAGTGAATTACAGTATTTTGGTTGTTAACCCCCTTCTTGGGGCAATCTAACGATAGCGTTAGATTACAACTTCTATACTGTGTTGCTCATGCCTTTTTTGGCATCTGTTTTAGTGAAATTAATGAAAGGAGTAACCTAAATGTTTAAAAAGTTGTTTGGTGTTTTACAAAGAGTTGGTAAAGCTCTGATGCTTCCAGTAGCTATTCTGCCTGCGGCAGGTTTGCTTCTTGGAATAGGAAACATGCTGGTAAACCCAGACTTCCTGCAATATGTTCCAGCACTGGAGAACCATGTTGTTCAGGCTGTTGCCAACGTATTGATGAATTCAGGACAAATTGTATTTGATAATCTAGCCTTACTCTTCGCGGTGGGGGTTGCGATAGGTTTAGCCGGGGGTGAAGGTGTTGCGGGTCTAGCTGCCATTATCGGTTTCCTCGTAATGAACATTACGATGGGTACAGTTATTGGTGTTAATGATTACGTTCTAAGCCAAGGCGACTTCTCGTATGCCAGCGTATTAGGGATTCCAACACTGCAAACAGGGGTGTTTGGAGGTATACTCGTCGGTATATTGGCTTCGGCCATGTACAAGCGATTCTTCAAAATCGAGCTTCCTTCTTACCTAGGTTTCTTCGCAGGTAAACGTTTCGTACCGATTATGACGGCGGTAACAGCTCTAATCTTGGGCTTGTTACTGACAATAGTATGGCCACCTATTCAACATGGTCTGAACTATGTGTCACAAAGTATGATTGATACGAACAAAACGCTTGCAGCGTTTATCTTCGGAACGATCGAACGTTCGCTCATTCCTTTTGGACTGCATCACATTTTCTACTCTCCATTCTGGTATGAATTTGGTACCTACGTTGATAAAGCAGGAGAATTGGTACGTGGTGACCAACGGATCTTCATGCAGCAGCTTCGCGATGGAGTAGACTTCACAGCAGGGACATTTACTACGGGTAAATATCCATTCATGATGTTTGGTCTTCCAGCAGCGGCTTTGGCTATCTATCATGAAGCTAAACCTCAGAATAAAAAGATCGTCGGAAGTTTGATGATTTCCGCGGCATTGACATCGTTCTTGACAGGGATTACTGAGCCGCTCGAATTCTCGTTCCTATTCGTGGCTCCATTGCTGTTCGCTGTACATGCTGTGTTTGCAGGTCTGTCCTTTATGACTATGCATATTCTTGATGTTAAAATCGGCATGACATTCTCGGGTGGTTTTATCGATTTTGTGCTCTTCGGTATTATCCCGAACCGTACAGCTTGGTGGCTGGTTATTCCGGTAGGTCTGGCCCTTGCCTTAATTTATTACTTCGGCTTCCGGTTTGTAATTCGGAAATTCAATCTTATGACACCGGGTCGTGAAGAAGATACGAATGAAGAAGAAGAAGTGAATACGGAGTCTGTCTCCAGAGCCGGTGATGATCTACCGCGGAACATTTTGTCCGCTCTAGGTGGTAAAGAAAACATCACTCATCTAGACGCTTGTATTACCCGCCTTCGTGTTGAAGTTAAAGATAAGGCAGGCGTAGACAAGAACCGTCTTAAGAAACTTGGTGCATCAGGTGTGCTGGAAGTGGGTAATAACGTTCAAGCGATTTTTGGCACACGTTCAGATACGATTAAATCGCAGATTCAAGATGTAATTAACGGAAAGACACCTGCGGCTTCAGCAGCTCCAGTAGTGGTTACTCCAGAGCCAGAAGAAGAACAACAGGCAGGTGAAGCTGGTGAAGCGATTATCAAGGAAGATATCGTATCTCCAGTAAACGGTGAATTGTTGGATATCACAGAGGTGCCAGATCCAGTATTCTCCCAAAAAATGACGGGCGACGGCTTCGCGTTTCTATCCGAAGATGGGAAAATTGCTTCACCGGTTTACGGTAAGGTATTTAACGTGTTCCCGAGCAAACATGCCATCGGTATTATGTCTGACGGAGGCAAGGAAGTGCTCGTTCATATTGGGGTTAATACGGTTAAGCTTAAAGGTCAAGGCTTCACGGTATTAGTTGAAGAAGGCGATCTTGTAGCGGCTGGGCAACCGATTATGGAAGTGGATTTAGAGTATGTAAAAGCACATGCACCTTCTGTAATCTCACCTGTTATTTTCTCGAATTTACCAGAGGGCTCTTCTGTAACATTGAAGAAGCCGGGTAAGGTTTCTATAGGAGACCAAGACATCATTACGATTCAGTAAAAGTGCAAGGGCCGATGCTTCTTTGTTCATACAAGGAAGCGAAGCTTTCACTATAAATTTAAAATACTCTAATAACAGAAAGCGAGTTGGATAATATTATGCAAAAAACATTCAGAATTGTCGATGAAGATGGAATTCACGCACGTCCAGCAACTGCCTTGGTAAATACAGCGACAAAATTCAAAGGTACAGAAGCATTTGCAGAAGCTAAAGGTAAAAAAGTAACTTTGAAATCCATTCTTGGCGTATTGTCATTGGGCCTTGAAGCTGGAGATACTTTGTCTTTGATTACTGAAGGAAGCGAAGAAGCAGAAGCTTTGAACGCTCTTCAAGAAGTAATGATTAAAGAAGGGCTAGGGGAAATCCATGAATAAGATTTCAGGAATCGCGGCTTCAGCAGGGATTGCAGTAGCCCGTGCTTTTATCCTGAAACATCCGGATTATACGATTACGAAGACAGGTATCAGTGATACTGAAGCAGAAGTCGCTAAGTTGAATGATGCACTCGCCAAATCAAGAGTGGAGCTGCAAACGATTAAAGAGCGTACTTTGGCAGAGCTGGGGGAGAAAAAGGCTGAGATTTTCGAATCACATCTGCTTATTCTTGATGACCCAGAGCTGATCAATCCCGTAATTGATAAAATCCGTGAGGAATCGGTTAACGCGGACTATGCGCTAAACGAAGTGGCTACACAATTTATTGAAATGTTCGAAAATATGAAGAGTGCCTATCTGCAGGAACGTGCAGCTGACATGCGTGATGTTACCAAGCGTTTGCTGAACCACCTGCTGGGCATTCATTATGTAAGTCCTGCAGAAATCAGTGAAGAAGTAATCGTGATTGCTCAAGATCTAACACCATCGGATACAGCACAGCTTAATCGTAAGTTCGTTAAAGGCTTCACAACGAACATTGGTGGACGGACTTCCCACTCTGCGATTATGGCACGTTCTTTGGAAATTCCAGCGGTTGTTGGAACTAAAACGGTTCTGTCCGAAGTGAATTCTGGCGATTTGGTGATTGTCGATGGTCTGAATGGGGACGTTCTGATCAATCCTAGCGAAGCTGAAGTGGCAGAGTACACTCGCAAGCAGGAAGCTTACGACTTGCAAATCGCAGAATGGAAGAAACTTCGCGACGAACCAACAGTATCAGCAGACGGTAAACATGTTGAGCTAGCTGCCAATATTGGTACACCAAATGATGTGAATGGTGTAATTGAGAATGGTGGCGAAGGTGTAGGTCTGTACCGCACTGAGTTCCTTTACATGGGTCGCGATAAGCTGCCTTCTGAGGAAATCCAATATAACGCCTACCGTACTGTACTTGAGAACATGAAGGGTAAGCCGGTAGTCGTACGTACCCTGGATATCGGTGGCGATAAAGAGCTGCCTTATCTGGACCTTCCGAAGGAAATGAATCCTTTCCTTGGTTTCCGTGCGATCCGTCTGTGCTTGGATCGTCAGGATATTTTCCGTACTCAACTACGTGCATTACTAAGAGCAAGTGTTCACGGGGATCTTCGCATTATGTTCCCTATGATAGCTACGCTTGGTGAATTCCGTGCTGCGCGTGATCTTTTGCTCGAAGAGAAAGCTAAGCTTCGGGAAGAAGGTAAGGAAGTATCAGACAACATTCAGCTCGGCATAATGGTTGAGATTCCATCAACTGCTGTACTGGCTGACCAGTTTGCTAAGGAAGTTGATTTCTTCAGTATCGGTACGAATGATCTTATTCAATATACAATGGCTGCTGACCGTATGAATGAACAGGTATCTTACCTGTATCAGCCTTACAATCCAGCCATCCTGCGTTTGGTCAAAAATGTAATTGATGCAGCCCATGCAGAAGGTAAATGGACAGGGATGTGTGGTGAAATGGCTGGTGACGCAACAGCTATTCCGCTGCTACTGGGTCTTGGTCTTGACGAATTCAGCATGAGTGCAACTTCCATTCTGTCAGCGCGCAGTCAAATTTCTAAATTGTCGGCTGCCGACATGAAGGATTTGGCTGCAAAAGCTTTGCAGCTTGGCACGGCTGAAGAAGTAGCTGCACTTGTTCAAAGTATCGCTAAGTAACTTTTTACGCATGCATTAATCCGTTTTAGCGTTCTACTGTTTTCCAACTACTATTGCCGACTTCCGATGGCTGGAGGTCGGCTTTTTTATGTTTTTTAATCTATAATTTACTTTAATTCGACCTCATTTACTGTTCACTGTTTATTTTCTTTATTGCGCAGATGTCTATACCGATAGTATTAGTAATGAGCATAAAGTCGATAAGGAACCCAAACCTATAAATATGTCGTACATATAATAGTAAGGATCCATAGAAAGTTTATACTCCATTTGCCGACTTGCAGCGCTGTGCAAGTATTAATATGTAATGAATTGGTAATATATGGACTTATAAGCAACCCTACAGGTTAGGTGGGGAGCCATAGGATGGTGTTAATTCATGAGTAAAAATTATATAAATGCAGAATTGATGATGGAAGTCTATGAGGGTAAGGACTTAGGCTTGACGTATTCAACGGAGTACAGTGTCTTTAAAGTCTGGGCACCTACGGCTCTTGCTGTGTCCCTTGTCCTGTACGAAACAGGTGGTTATCAACTGAATAGTGAGTCACATAAGAGCGCTGTGGACAGTGGTCGGATTGTATATATGCAGCGTAGTAATGGCGGAGTCTGGCAGACCAAGTTATCAGGTGATCTAAAAGGGAAATATTATATGTACCGTGCTGTTTTTGCAGATGGTAATGTGACAGAAGCAGTAGATCCTTATGCAACAGCCGTATCAGCTAATGGTTTAAGATCGGCAATCGTTAATTTGCAGGATACGAATCCAGAACATTGGGATCAGGATGTAGCGCCTCCGTTACAGCATCCTGCCGACGCAGTGATTTATGAACTGCATGTTCGTGACTTTTCCTCACATGAGAGCTCTGGTATGTATTATAAGGGTAAATTCAAAGCATTTACCGAATTTGGATTAAAGGATCCGGCAGGAAATACAGTGGGGATTGATCATCTGGCTGAATTAGGGATTACCCATGTTCATCTGATGCCGGTATTTGATTTTCAGACCGTGGATGAGCTGAAGGTGGTTAATCGGGGTTCCTCCATAGCTAATGTGGACTACAATTGGGGGTATGATCCCCAGCATTATAATGTACCTGAAGGATCTTACAGCACCGATCCTGCCAATCCTGGCTTGCGGATCCGTGAATTTAAAGAGATGGTGCAGGCCTTGCACAGCCGCGGGATCGCGGTAATTATGGATGTCGTTTACAACCACACTTATGCTGTGGAGAATGGACCTTTTGAGCCGCTTGTCCCAGATTATTTCTATCGCCGCGATTTTATGGGACGTTTGTCGAATGGCTCCGGGGTTGGCAATGAGCTGGCTACAGAACGTCCGATGGTCCGTAAATTTATTAAAGACTCCCTATCTTATTGGGCTGCGGAATATCATATCGATGGTTTCCGGTTTGATCTGATGGGTCTGATGGACAGTGTTACCATGCGGGAGATTACGGAAGAGCTCCGTCTAGAAGTGAATCCGAATCTGTTGCTTTACGGTGAACCTTGGACGGGTGGAGATTCTCCGCTGGCCACTAAAACGCTAAAAGGTGTACAACGGGGCAAGGGTTATGCTGTCTTCAACGATAACTTTCGTTCAGCGATCAAAGGGGATAGTGATGGCTTCGGAAGAGGGTTCGTGACAGGCGAATATGGCAAAGAAGGTGCTATTGCAGCCGGAATTAAAGGAGCAATTCATGAGTTTACGGACTCGCCTGTGGAATCTGTGAACTATGTAACTGCCCATGATAATTTGAATTTATGGGATAAGTTGCTTATCGTTCAAGGGGGGAGCCAGAAAGCTGATTTTCCGGTAATCGCCAACATGGATAACGAGGATCTGGAAGATGCAGTGGCCCTTGCCAATCCATACGTGAATGTAGATCCGGAGAACATTCTCGGTAATGAAACTGTACGTCGTTCCTTGCTTGCTAACGGAATTATTCTGACATCGCAAGGGATACCTTTCCTGCATGCTGGAGATGAGCTCCTGCGCAGTAAATTTGGAGATCATAACAGCTACCGAAGCGGTGACGCGATCAACTCGATCCGCTGGAATATGAAAAGCGTATTTAAGCCCGTATTTCAATATTATAAAGGCCTGATCGAGCTGCGGCGCACACATCCGGCATTTCGTCTGCATGGCCGCCAGGAAATTGAACGTTCGTTGGAATTTCTGCGATGTGATGGCGGAATAGTATCGTATCTTCTTAGAGGCCATGCAGGAGGCGATCTTTGGAACAATATAACCGTTATCTTCAATGCTAATAATGATCGAATGACGGTGGCTCTTCCTGAGATTTCTAACGGGTGGAGTATAGTAGTAGACCATACCCGTGCCGGGATAGAAGCCATCCGCAGAATCGAAGGCAATGAGGTAGAAGTGGAAGGGTTGTCGATGATGGTCCTTTATGATGAATGTGGTGAGCCAGCCCCACGCTCTAAAATCATCGAAATACACTATGAACGCCCTGATCAGAATTACCAAGGCTGGAATCTTTGGGTTTGGGATACAGGAATCCAGGATGGACAATGCGATTTCCGTTATATGGAGAACGGGCGTGCAGTAGCCCGCATCGAAGTGCTGCCAGATACCCAATCAATTGGATATATTTTGCGGCTTAATGATTGGAAAGAAAAAGATGGAGACGGAGACCGCTTCATTGATTGTTCTACGAATGGAGAGTTAACCAAGGTCTTAGTCCGGGATCGTGAACAGGAGATTGATGGAATTTCAGAGGATCATCTTCGGTTAAGCAGTTAGTGGCAATACAAAAAAAAGCTGTTTCAGGGTTGATTGTATCCTGAGACAGCTTTTTATTTGGTTTTATGGTTTTACAATGGTCTGGTCAGCAAACTCTTCGTCCACAAGCTCATAGTAAAGATTGGCTTTATTGCCACCATGGTCTTTGGAGCGGTACATCGCCAAATCGGCGGCACGCAGCAGTTCATTGATACTGCTTCCATGTTCAGGAAATAAAGCTACTCCGATACTCGCGGAGGTGTGGAAGCTGGACCCGTTATCAACAGACCAAGACTTATTGAACAGTTTAAGTAACCGCTGCAGCGTTTCATCAAGCATCTCTGGAGAAGTGAATCGATGCAGTACAACTGCGAATTCATCTCCGCCGATCCGGAAGGCCTGACCTATTCCTTTGACTGTATGCTGAAGTTCACGGGAGAGCAGCTGAAGAAATTCGTCTCCAGCCAGATGGCCTAAGGTATCATTTAGCTGCTTGAATCTGTCACAATCCAGCAGGGCCAGTGCAATTTTTTGCTTCCGTTCTCCGGGTTGTGTGATAAGGTTCTCCATATACATTTTGAAATGAGCCCTGTTGGGAATCGCTGTTAAATGATCATAGAAGGCTAGCTTATGTAGTCGTTCTTCGTATTGTTTTCGCTGGGTAATTTCTCGAGATAACAGCATGAATTGTGCTGGGAATTTACGGCTGCCGAGAACAGGTGACACCTTAGTTTCAAGCCATACCCATTGGCCTTCTGCTCCGCGCATGCGCAGTTCTGAAATGCGCGGGGTTCCCTGAACCACGCTCTTTAATTTAGCCCAGGCAATCTCCGGTTCACGTATGTAGTTGGATAACGGATCTCCTTTTTTAGGCACATAGCCTAGAATACTGGAGTGTGAGGGGGAAGCGTATAGAATCAACCCGTTAGGATCCGTCAAAATAATGAAATCAGACATGGTTTCACCGATTAGCTGATAAAGTGTTTGTTCTTCCAGCATTTCATTCTGGAGCCAGATGATTTTGCGTCCAAGGTAAATAATGACCAGGAGAAACACAAGTAAGAGGAGCGAATATAGGGAGAACAAAGCGCTTTTTTTATCCTTAAAACCGTCCGTTACTTGCAAGGCGTAGTTGCCAATCAAGTCCTCTGCTTGATCGAGATGTGCTCTAGCTTCATTGAATTGCGAGTTTAGGGTGAGCGCAGAATATGAATCCGGATTCCAGCTACTCTTCGTCCGTTCCGTTATTAGCGTATGCCCTGAATTTTTCCACATGACAATGGTAGTTTCGAAGGAGCGCAGCTCGTTTTTTAATTCGGAAAGGATAATTCCACTTTGTTTCATATCACTGTAAGGTTTTTTTATAGCGTTGATATTTGCTCTTGCTAGACTTATTCGTTCCTGCGCTTGAAGATTATTATCTATAAACTCCGTAGTGAACTGTTCACCTTCCGCGGCTGTTAGGTTTGGACCCATTGCGATTTGCAAGGCTACAGCAGCTTGATGCAGATCACGATCGGCGCTCAGTATGAGCTTAGAGTTCTGATATATATCATCATAAAGAGAATCTGACAATCTATTAATAGTGTGATTTAAATAGAGTAGCGAGGACACGCTGATCCCGACCAGAAGGACGGAGATTGCAGCGAAGACATAGAATAGTTTGCGTGTTACCTTGAATTCGAAGAACCCTGCCACAGTCATCTTCTCCCTGTATAAGATGATTAAGTAAATCTATTGCTGCTTAAGTAGAACCTGCAGAAGTCAATCTATGGTCAGGCGTAATTTAACTCAGTCACTGATGTTTGAAGGTGCTTTTGGGAATAAAAGAGGTGTTGTATACATAGTGGGAAAACATAGGAAAGTGTACGTGTGAGTAAATGGTAGTTTCTAGTATATCAAGTATATAGGACGTGCTGCTTATAGAGCAATCTTTACTCATAATAATCCAAAAGACAAAATTTAAAGTTTAATGTATGGGCCTATTGAATTATCTATATTCAAACCGATGGATCCTATTACCCCACTCGATCATAAATGATACGGCTTACAGCTGCTGAAAAAAACTGCCCTTAGTCATAATGACTACAGGAAAGCTAATCATTCATTATTCGTTACGCAGTGCGTGAATGGGGTGAAGTCGTGCGGCTTTGTTCGCAGGCATCATTCCAAAAATCACGCCTGCCCGCCCCGATGCCAATCCAGCTTGTCAAAACGACAGATTTTGCATATAATAAAGAGACATATCTCTTGTAGTAAAGAGATACCTGACAATTAGCATGAATTGTGAAATGCAGTGATGGAGAAGAGTACACAGTGCCTGACTTACAGGGAGGAGACGCCGCGGATTGAGAGCGTTTCTAAGAAGCAGAGCTGTCGAAGTTCACTCCGGAGCAGTTCCCTGAATTCCTTAAGCTGTCTAATAGGGAAGGGTAGGGGATACCGGTCACAGACCGTTATTTCTGTATAAAGTGAGATAGGTATCTGTCCAGCCAAAAGAGGGAATGAAGCTCTTAAGGGGAACAGATCAGCTTGTCTAACAAGGGTGGTACCACGGTCTTTTCGTCCCTTACCGGGAGGAAAGGCCTTTTTTTGTTGAACTAGACAATGATTGAAGGGGGCTGTACACGGCCATGAAAGAGAAGTTGGAAGCATTGAAGGTTGAAGCGCTGGCTAAGCTGCAGGAGGTTATGGATCCGCAGGTACTAAATGATTTAAGAGTGAAGTATCTCGGTAAAAAAGGTGAGCTTACAGAGGTTCTGCGCGGTATGGGAGGACTTAGTGCTGAGGAGCGTCCGGTAATCGGGCAAGTGGCGAATCAGGTTCGCAGTGCTATTGAGGAGATTATCGGCGCGAAGCAGGAGGCTTTTCAAGAGCAGGAAACCCAGCAACGTTTGCAGGCTGAAAAAGTAGACGTAACCTTACCGGGTCGCCGTTTACAGCAAGGGGGCATTCACCCGCTTAGCAGAGTCGTACAGGAGATTGAGGATATTTTTATCGGCATGGGCTACCGTGTAGCTGAAGGTCCGGAAGTGGAGACCGATTATTATAACTTTGAAGCTCTAAATCTGCCTAAGAATCACCCGGCACGTGATATGCAGGATTCTTTCTATTTAACAGATGACCTGCTAATGCGCACTCAAACCTCGCCAGTACAGATTCGTACTATGCAGGCTATGAACGGTGAAGCTCCTGTTAAAATCATCTGTCCGGGTAAAGTATTCCGCCGTGATGATGATGATGCAACGCATTCCTTCCAGTTCCACCAAATCGAAGGTTTGGTCATTGGAAGTAACATTCGAATGAGTGATCTGAAGGGCACCCTGCAACAATTTGTGCAGGAGATGTTTGGACCGAATACAGGCATTCGTCTTCGTCCGAGCTTTTTCCCATTCACGGAGCCAAGTGTTGAAGTAGACGTAAGCTGCTTCAAATGTGGTGGCGATGGCTGCAGACTATGCAAGCAAAGTGGATGGTTAGAAATCCTTGGCGCAGGTATGGTACACCCGAATGTACTGAAAATGGGTGGCTATGATCCTGCTGAATACAGCGGCTTCGCCTTCGGAATGGGTGTAGAGCGGATTGCAATGCTTAAATACGGCATCGATGACATCCGTCATTTCTATAGTAATGATATGAGTTTTGTGAAGCAGTTCAAGGGCGTTTAGTTATTGTGGTGCGCTGGCTGATAGTGGCTGGAGAATGGGTTTTGGAGCATCTGATTTCCTTGTAGGGACCGTCCTTAATAGTGTGTAGCTGAAATTGAGTGCACTTCATCCGTTCTCCCACAGGAAGCAGCACGAACGACAGTGAAATAAATACATCTGAAACATAAAGGAAGTGAGCGGATATGAAAGTATCAACCGGATGGTTGGCTGATTATACATCGATTGAAGGAGTAACCGCCGAACAGCTAGCGGAGAAGATTACCGCTGCCGGCATTGAGATTGACGGCGTAGAGCGCCGCAATAAAGGCATTTCCGGCATCGTAACCGGCTATGTGAAATCAAAGGAAAAACATCCTGATGCCGACAAGCTGAACGTATGTATCGTGGATGCGGGCCAAGATGAGGATCTACAAATCGTCTGCGGCGCAAAAAATGTAGCTGCAGGTCAAACTGTACCTGTAGCACTGGTCGGTGCTAAGCTGCCAGGACTGGATATCAAAAAAGCCAAGCTGCGCGGCGTCCTATCGCAAGGGATGATCTGCTCGGCCAAAGAATTGGGACTGAATGATAAATTGCTTCCAAAAGAGCAACAAGAAGGTATTCTTGTGCTGCCTGAAGGGACAGAGATTGGTCAGGATATTTCCAAGGTCCTCGGCTTAGATGACGAGATTCTGGAATTCGATCTGACTCCGAACCGTTCGGATTGCCTCAGTATGATTGGTGCTGCTTATGAAGTAAGTGCGATTCTTGGGCGTGAAGTTAAATTGCCTGATCCAAAAAGCGAAATTATTGAGATCAGTGGTCCTGCTGCGGATTCCATTTCCGTCAAGATTGAAGATGAAGAATACTGCAGCCATTATGCAGTTCGTTATATTGCAGGTGTTAAACCTGCACCATCACCGCTGTGGATTCAGAATCGTCTGATGGCTGCTGGGGTTCGTCCAATTAATAATATCGTGGACATTACCAATTACGTGATGCTGGAATATGGACAGCCGCTGCATGCTTTTGATGCAGATAAAGTGCAAGGTGGAGAACTCGGCGTTCGTCTTGCCCATGAAGGTGAAGTTTTGGTTACACTTGACGGTCAAGAGCGTAAGCTAGAGCCGCAAATGCTCGTTATCGCTGATGGAGTTAAAGCTGTAGGTCTGGCCGGAGTAATGGGTGGACGGGATACAGAGGTTACTGCTGAGACGGTAAACCTTGTTCTGGAATCTGCTAAGTTTGATGGTGGTACGATTCGTAAAACCTCGCGTCAATTGGGACTTCGCTCTGAAGCCTCCCTTCGTTTCGAGAAGGAAGTGGATCCAAGTGCAGTTATTCCTGCATTGAACCGTGCAGCAGTGCTGATTGCACGTTATGCTGGCGGATCGGTCCATGAAGGCATCGTGCAAGCAGGAACTGACGCTGTTCAAGAGAAGGTTCTCACCTTGTCCTTAGAGAAACTGAATCGTTATCTGGGAACGGATTTGTCCTTGCTGGAAGTGAAGACATTGTTTGGCCGTCTACACTTCAAATGCGGAGATACCGCACAAGGGCTGGTTGAAGTTCAAGTCCCAACCAGACGTGGCGATATCAGCTATGATGTTGATCTTATTGAAGAAATTGCCCGCCTGTACGGATATGACAATATTCCAACGACTCTAATTGAAGGAATTACAACGCCAGGAGCACTAACTCACAAGCAAGCGCTCCGTCGTGAACTGCGCCGCTTATTGTCACATGGCGGTTACCAAGAGGTGATGGGTTACTCCTTCATCCAGCCGCAACAAAGCACAATGTTCCCTGCGTTATCAGAAGGAGCAGTAGCGGTGAAGCTGGCTATGCCGATGAGTGAAGAACGCAGCGTACTGCGTACCAGCCTTCTTCCGCAACTATTGGATATTGCCAGCTACAATACCAATCGTCGTCAAAGCGACTTGGCATTGTTTGAAATCGGCAACGTCTTCTTCACGGATGAAGAACAGCTGACTCGCCAACCACGCGAACTGCCAGTGCTGGGGCTGTTGCTTAGCGGAAGCTTAACAGTGAAGCAATGGAATGTTTCGGCACAGCCTGTGGACTTCTTTGATTTGAAGGGTGCGCTGGAAACGGTATTTGCTCATTTAGGGCTGACTGATAAAATCGTCTATGTGGGAGACAGCCCAGAAGGATTTCATCCTGGGCGTTCCGCATCGGTATATTTACTCGGGAACGAGGGCCGTGTGAAGATCGGAACGATGGGGCAGATTCATCCGGATCTGCAAAGACAGCTGGATCTGGTGGATACTTATGCGGCAGAAATTTTATTGCAGCCGTTATATGAAAGTGCGCAAAGCCGTTTGCAATATAATGAGCTTCCGCGTTTCCCGGGAATGGAACGGGATATTGCTGTGGTCGTGGATTCCGCTGTACCAGCGGGCGATCTGCTGGCTTCCATCCGTGATAACGGAGGTACTTTGCTCCAGTCCGTACAGGTATTTGACGTGTACACTGGCGGTAAGCTGGAGAGTGGAAAGAAGAGCATCGCGATCTCACTGCTGTATCGTCATAGTGAACATACACTGACTGATGAAGAAGTAGGAGAGGTGCATGAGAAGGTATTAGCATCTCTTCAACAAACTTTTGGTGCAGAATTAAGAAAGTAGCAGGAATTGTGTAAAGCCGCAGCGAATCCATTTAGAAACTGAGATTCGCTGCGGTTTTTTCTAGGTAGAGTGCAAAGCGGAGAATATCAGCCATAATCTATTGAATATTAGGGATTTTTCCAAATGCTTACCAAAAAAGCTACAATAGAAGAAGTGAAACTAGCTTAGAATCCGCACACATACAAAGGAGGGCACAACTGTGGCTATGGACCGGACACGTGTCGCCGTGGAGATATACGGAACTTCCTATAAACTCGTCGGAAGCAGTACTGAATATATGAAACAAGTGGCCCGTTATGTTGATGAACATATGCGCACGATTTCTAAATCTCACACCAGACTGGACACACCGCGTATAGCGGTGCTTGCAGCTGTACATATGGCGGAGCAGGCTATTCAGGTTCAGGACTTCAAAAATGAACTAAACATGATGACAGGTGAACGCAGTGAACTGCGATTGGAAGTATCTCGCCTGCTGGAGGTACAGCGGGAGCGGCAAGAAGAAATTGAGCGACTTGAAGCTGCGGCCAAAGAAGAGGCTGGGCGACTGATTGCTGCTGCTGAGGAAGAACGTAAGCGGCATTTGGAGATTCAGGAGAATGAACGCAAGGTACATGCGGAGCAGCTTCAGGAGGCAGTGCAAGCTGTGGAAGTTGCACGCAAGAAGCTGGAAGAAGAATTGCTTGAGCGCGAGATAGAGCTGCAAGAACTGCGGACAAGCTACGAAGAAGAGCGGGCAGCTAGTCGTGAACAACAGCGGCAGGAACTGGCGAAGGCGGAAGCCATCCGCTTGCAGCAGCTGGAGGAGCAGAAGGCTGCTCATCTGCAAGAGCTGGAGAACATCCGAGAGACGCTGACCAAGGAGAAGACAGACACGCTGTCTGCTCTGCAGCTTGAGCTGACCGAGACCAAGTCAACACTGGAGGAAGAGCTTGAGGTTACCAAGTCTACATTAGGTAAAGAACTCGAAGATACCAGATTGACGCTGGGTAAGGAGCTTGAGGATACCAAGTTGACCTTAGGTAAAGAGCTTGAGAGTACCAAAGCGAAGTTGGGCAAAGAGCTGGCGGAAGAACGTGAAGCACTGCAGCGGGAGCAAACCAAGAATAAGGAACTGCGGCAGTCACAAGGCACTCAAGAGCATAGACATAAGCAAAGCATTCAAGAGCTGGAGAAACAGCTGGCGGAGCTTCGTGGTGGGACCGGGCAACTTCAGTCCAGATTACGGGCGGCTGAAGCCAGTCTTAAGAGTGAGCGAGATGCAAGACAGACGCTGCTTGGACAATATGAAGCGATTGTTAAACGTGAAGAACAGCTCAGTGAAGAGCTGCGCACGGCTACTGAGCTGGGCACACTGTTGAATGAGGAGCTGGAAGAGTTACGCCAGCGTTATCAACAGTCACAGAATGAAGCGACAGAGCTAAGAGCGTCTCTACAGGAGACGAGTGAGAATCTGCACCGTGTTCAGGAAGAACTTGCGGGATCAGCAGCAGAGGCGGCTAACTGGCAGGAGCTTTCGGATAAACGTATGGAAGATATTGGTGAACTGGAAATGAATCTGCTGGAGTCTGAGGAGAAATCCGTGTTGCTTCAGAAAGAGATCGACACGCTACGTGGGCAAGCCGATGGATTAGTACAGCAGCTGGATCAGGAGGTTCAGCTTCGTACAGATGCAGAACGCGAAACAGCGGCACTTCGGGAGCAAGGTGTGCAGGTTCAGAAGGAGCTGTCTGCGCTTCGTGTGCGTTATGAGGAATTGATTGCTCAATACGATGATGTACTGCAAGAAGGAGAACGCCTGCAGGAAAGATATCAACTGCTGCAGGAAGAAGGCGAAGAGGCAACACGACGCTTAGAAGAGCTGTCTGAAGCTAGTCGTGAAGCCGCTGCTACTGTTGCTGAGCAACAGGAAGTGCTGAAGGAAGCAGAGGCGTACGGAGCTTCTTGGAAGCACAAGTACGAGGAGCTATCCGATCGGCAGCTGCAGTGGACGGATCTCGAAGCGAAGCTGCGCGAGGAGATCGACATTTGGCAGCAGGAAGCCGGCGAGGCTGAGATGAAGCAGGAAGCTATTGATCGTGAACGTAGCGAGGTGCTTCAGCAGTTAGGTGAAGTTGGTGAAAGCTATGAAATGGTTCAAGGACAGCTTCGTTTGTTGCAGGTCCAGTTTGAAATGCGTCAGGAAGAGCTTGACAAGCTTACGGACGAGCATCGTAACCTTAAAGAGGAATATGCCAAGCTGCAAAATGAATATAATGAATGGATTCAACTGATCGAGCAGGACAGTTGAATGCCGGATGCAAGTAAGAGGGCTGACCTGATGAGTAGAGAGATCTATTTCGGGTCAGCACTCTTTATTAATGAGCTCAGATTAAAAAAACAGCCGATATCAGGGAGAATCCCTAATAATCGGCTGTTTATGTGTAATCTATTCCACGATGATAGTAGCTCTCATTCCGCTATGTCCGGAGCCACACATAATGGAACAGGTCATTTCGAAAGTTCCAGCTTCCTCTGGTACGATCACCTTTGAGGATTTTTTTTCATTAAGCTGCAGCTCGAACTCAGGAATAAGGATACCGTGATTGCCGTCATCATTTTTAAAAATGATTTTGACGGGCACACCCTTTTTTAGATGATATTCTTCCTGATCAAAGCTGTAATTTGTAGCTGTAATTATGAGTTCTGTTTCTGCCTCGATCTCCGGCTCCGATGTGTTAGCATTGCCAGCAGCACTATCATTGCTGTTCCCACAGGCTGTAAGTGCTATAACGAACACCATTGAAAGTAGAATTGCAAATTTTTTAATGATCTAAATCCCCTCCCAAGAAGTCCAAGCATAGTGAAAATGTGACAATTATGTAGACATCATAACTTAAAATTTAAGAAAGCGCTTTGATTAAATGTGAAAAATCTGTGAACAGGCAGACTGTTCAAACTTTGTCGTAAATTGCAAAAAAATGATGAAAATATAACTAAAATTTATTATAATGAAAGCTATTACATTAACGTCTAAAAGTAGGGGATACATATTACAAGTATTAACGATGCGCTAAGTACGGAGGTTTGGCACCGTAGAATCTTAAAAGGCTATTGGATGGTAGTCATTCTTTTATTAATCTCACAGTTGCTGTTTTTGTCGAATATTGACCGACTCCAAATAAAAACAACAATGGACACGAACCTATGGCATTTATTTATAGCCTGTAATTTACTAATTGTGGTCCTTATGATTACTGCGGAGCTGTGGCTGCGTTATAGTAAACAGTCCCCTAAATATGGGGTGGTTAGCTGTGGGTTTTTAGTGTCCTACCTTATGTATTTTGTATTAGAGCCTTTTGTTGACGGTGCTCAGATGACACTTATGATGCCGATTATGGTTGCTCTTATTTATTTTGATCGTAAGCTCCTGTACATAATGGGGTTATTTAGTATTGTGTTTTATGCTGGGGTATATTTTGGGTTGGAACGGCCATTCCTACATAAACCGCTGCTTGAATTCTTGATGGTAGAGTGTGTATTTTTGGTATTTGTGCTGATGGCTATTGCAGTAATTATTCGTGCTCGTGAAGCGCGTATAAATTTAGAGAGATTAACGAAGGCGGGCCAAGATCTAATGGTGGAGAGGGCTATTTCGGATAAGCTGCTGAAGATTGACGCACTTACTGGACTCTATAATCATAAAACCTTTCATGAATATTTGGATTCATTATTGGAGCAATGTGAAAGCAACAACCTTCAACTGCAGCTGGCTCTTTTCGATATTGATAACTTCAAGCAAGTGAATGATACCTACGGACACAGGGTTGGAGACCTTGTGCTTAAGGTGATAGCGGACAAGGTAGGCGGTATGATTGAATTAAATGATTTTGCGGCTAGGTATGGCGGGGAAGAGTTCGCTGTGATTTTTACAGATAAAAGTTTCTCGGAGTCCTATGAAGCAGTAGAAAAATTACGGAAAAATATTGCTCAAATTGAACATTTGCAGGCTGGGAACAAGCCGATCACCGTTAGCATTGGAATTTGTGATTATCAGCTTGGGGATGGGAAAGAGCTTCTCTTCCGTAAAACAGACAAGGCGCTTTATACCGCTAAAAAGCAAGGCAAGAACAGAGTGGTCAACTGTGCTGAAAGTCATAAAGAGGAGATTGTGTCTTTTGCATAAAAACAACACAGAACCCCTTATTGCCGGAGAAGAACCGGGAATAAGGGGTTCTGTGTTGTGAAGAGCTTTTGTTACTTAGCGGCCTCAAATGGAGTGGATACCGGCAGGAACAAGTCGATAATCCCAATGACCAGAGCTGCTAAAATGGCACCCAGAATGGATACGCTGACTCCGCTGACTACGAATTGAGCGACCCAGATAACTACCGCACTGACAATAAAGCCGACGATACCGCGACCGAAAGGCGTTGCTTTTTTGCCGAAGATTCCTTCGACTACCCAGCCGAGTAGCGCAATCACCAGTGCAAGGATTAGAGCGCTCCAGAACCCACCAACCGTGAACTGTGGAACAATCCAGCCAACAACCATCAGAACAAGCGCTGCGACCACAAAACGACCAACATGACTTAAGAAATTCACTGTACTAACCTCCTTTGGCCCATGCTAAGGATATGTGCAGTTCTTATTGTGACCTTATTACGTGATTCTATGCTTAAAAATAAGACCCAAATAGCGAAATTGACCTGAATTCTGTATAATGGAAACATCTATGAAGGGAGCTGTGACTGTAATTGGACGACAAAATTTTGCATACGCTTGAATATCGCAAGATTTTAAATAAATTAATGCAATATACGCAAACCCCCATGGGGAGATTGGCTGCTGAGCAGCTAAGACCCTCCGGCGATTTCGAAGGCGTGAAGAAGCTGCTTCAAGCCACGGATGAAGCGGCTAATGTGGATCGCCTGAAGGGTATTCCTTCGTTCGGCGGGGTAAGCGATATTCGAGCTGCACTAAAACGTGCGTCTATAGGCGGAATGCTGGGAACAACTGAGCTGCTGGCCGTTGGAAATACCATTGGCGGTGCACGCAGAGTCAAACGTTTCCTGGCAGCTATGCATGAGGAAGAAAAGATTGAGCTCCTGTTCTCACTGAGCGACGTTTTATCGGAGCAAAAACATGTGGAAGATGCCATCCGCTTATGTATAGACGAGAATGCTGATGTACTTGATACAGCTAGTTCTGAGCTGGCTAACATTCGCCGTGAATTGCGCGGAGGAGAGACCAGAATTCGTGAGAAGCTGGATTCGATGATTCGTTCGTCTTCTGTAGCGAAAATGCTGCAGGATCAGCTGGTAACCATTCGTGGTGATCGGTTTGTTATTCCTGTAAAAGCGGAGTACCGTGCCCATTTCGGCGGTATCGTACATGATCAGTCTGGATCAGGAGCGACTTTATTTATCGAGCCAGAGTCTATTGTGGCGATGAATAATAAACTTCGTGAAACACGGCTGCGCGAGGAACGGGAAATTGAGATCATTTTACACAGGCTGACGGCACTTGTAGCCGACATTGCGGAAGAAATGACCTACGATATTGATATTCTGGGAGAACTGGACTTCATCTTCTCCAAGGCGCGTCTTGCTCGTGATATGAAGGCTACTCAGCCGCGCATGAATGACCGCGGTTATCTTAAGCTGCGCAAAGGGCGGCATCCGCTTATTCCAGCGGAGCATGTGGTTCCTTTGGACGTGGAGCTGGGCAATCAATACAGCTCAATTATCGTAACCGGACCGAATACCGGTGGTAAGACCGTTACCCTCAAAACCATCGGCTTGTTAAGCTTAATGTCGATGTCCGGCTTGTTTATTCCAGCAGAGGAAGGCAGCCAGATGTGTGTATTTGATGCCATTTATGCTGATATTGGCGATGAACAGAGCATTGAGCAAAGTCTGAGTACCTTCTCTAGTCATATGACTAATATTATCTCCATTCTGCGTAGAATGACTCCTAAGAGCCTTATTCTGCTTGATGAAGTGGGTGCTGGAACCGACCCGGCAGAAGGCTCTGCGCTGGCAATTGCCATTCTGGAGCATATTCACCGGATCGAATGCCGGATGGTCGCAACAACACATTATAGCGAATTGAAAGCTTACGCTTATGAGCGTAAGGGAGTCATCAATGCCAGTATGGAATTTGATGTCCAGACCCTTAGCCCAACCTATCGCTTGTTGATCGGCGTACCGGGACGAAGCAACGCCTTTGCGATTGCTGAGCGTCTAGGCCTGCCTCATGCGATTCTGGAGCATGCCCGCGGTGAAGTGAAGGAAGAAGATCTGCGCGTGGAGCATATGATTGCTTCTCTCGAAGAGAATCGGCTGGGAGCGGAACAGGAGCATGAACGTGCAGAGGGCATCCGCCGTGAAGTGGAGGAGCTACGCAGCAGACAACAGCAAGAGCTTGAGAAGCTGGAAAGCCAGCGCGAGAAACGCCTCGAGAAGGCAGAGAAGGACGCCAGCGCGATCCTGGACAAAGCGCGTAAGGAAGCTGAGGAAATTATCAGTGATTTGCGCCGCTTGGCTATGGAAGAAGGAGCTTCAGTTAAAGAGCATAAGCTGATTGAAGCGCGGCGACGTCTGGATGAAGCTGAGCCATCACCGCGCAAGAAGGCTGCTACCCGCAAGACTGCCAAGGCCCCACGGACAATTGGTCCTGGAGATGAAGTGAAAGTCGACAGCTTGAACCAAAAGGGCTTTGTGGTGGAGCTAAGCGGTACTAAAGAGGCGCTGGTGCAGTTTGGCATTATGAAGATGAAGGTAAGGCTGGATGATTTGGAATTGCTCTCCTCGAAGGCAACAGCTGCGCCAACGGCCCTTCGCCATGCGACAACCGTCAAACGTTCCCGTGATGAGAACATTCGCAGTGAACTGGATTTGCGCGGCACTAACCTGGAGGAAGCTATCATGGAGACAGATCGTTTTATCGATGAAGCCTTTTTAGGTAATCTGGGCCAAATCGCCATCATTCATGGTAAAGGAACGGGTGTGCTGCGCACAGGAATTCAGGAATATTTGCGTAAGCACAAGCATGTGAAGAGTTATCGGCTCGGGAATTATAACGAAGGCGGCGCGGGCGTAACTGTGGCTGAGCTGCAATAGCGGGATTTCCCGGCAGAAAGAAGGGGAAAGCGTGCAAGAAGATATTGATCTTTTGCTGGGTCATCCGCTAGGTGCCTTGCTTGGCTACTTCGCAGTGGCGATTCTTGGGCTAGTTGTATTTCTGTCTTTTTTTGAAATGGTAACGAAATATAATTGCTGGGAAGAAATACGTAAGGGAAACCTGGCAGTGGCAATGGCCACAGGCGGTAAAATCTTCGGGATTTGCAACGTACTGCGTTTCAGTATTGAAGCTGGTGTTTCAATTTATGAGACCATGAAGTGGTCCGTCGTCGGTTTTTTGCTGCTGCTGCTTGCCTATTTTTTATTTGAATTTCTGACCCCTGTATTCTCTATTGACGAGGAGATCGCTGCGGATAACCGTGCTGTTGGACTTATTGCCATGCTGATCTCGGTATCGTTGTCTTATGTAATTGGTGCGGCTATTTTTTAAATCCGTCCTTATAAGGACACCCTGCAAAGGATTATGATCTGGACAAGCTTTGAAATGAGCAGTCCCACTCTTTGTGGGGTATCTTAGGAGGAAATCATGAAGATTCTCACCCGAGTTCTGTTTCTGTCAGCGATTGCTTTTATAGCAGCCGGTATTATTTATTTAATGATGAATTAAATTTAAAAGTGAAAGTATGAAGGAGATTAAAAAGATGGAAACAACTGTATGTCCTTGGTGTCATACTGAAATTGTATGGGATGAGGAATTTGGACCTGAGGAGAATTGTCCTCACTGTAACAATGAGCTTAGCGGATACCGCACGGTCACTGTTGGGATTGACGGCATCGAAGAAGAAGAAGTAGAGGAAGTCATAGAAGAACCCAAACAAGAGGTTGTTAATGACGATGATCTTTGGGGAGAGCCTGATAAAGACAGCGTAGTTCCAATCTATAATACGCTTAATCAATTCGGCGATGATTATGATTTGAACAAGTACGAAGAGAGTGTTTCAGCTATTCTAGCCATTCAGGAGGAGGCTCCGGAATGTACTCAATGCCATGAGCTTACGATCCTTGCGGGTAAGCAGCCTGTGAGCAGCTTTGAACCGTCTGCTCCAGCAACATTAGGTAAATCGGTATTAACCGCTCCATTCTCACTCAATGTTTACGTGTGTCCTTCATGCTTCCATGTTCAGCACAGTCTGGCACAGGAAGATCGTATTCAGCTCGTACGCAATTTGAGCAACGCTCAGGCGTAAGGTTAAGCATATAAAAAAAGGGGCTGTCCCATAAGCTTATAGCTGCTGGGGCGTGCTCCTTTTTTTGGACCTTACTTGACCGTTGTCGAAAGCGTGCGTATATGTAATCACTGACGGATGCGCATAGTAACCCGCAAACGGACACAGCCGACCTTAAGCGCCACATTATTCGATATTTGGAATGCTATCGGACTCCAGTGCAGCTATTGGTCTGAAAAACGCCTAAATATGGGCCTCTTTCCAAGGATAGTATCACTGGAGTCCGCAAGCTCATGGAATGATGGATTTACGATTAAAGCAGGCAAAATTAAAAGCAGGATTGTCCCAAAAGCCGTGAGCGGCTACGTGGGAGAGTCCCTTTTTTATTTTCTATGCTAATCAGCTTTGTTTCATCACGTCCAAATTCTTAGAAGGAGAGGGTTTGGCTGACCGGGTGAGTGAGAATAAATCTAACTCAGGCCGATGTTTGCCGGCAATCGTATCCGTTAACAACTCCGCAGCGATCATACTGTACACAGTCCCATTGCCTCCGTAGCCCTCGATGAAATAACAGTGAGGGAACTTTGGATGGGGGCCGATATATGGGAGTCCATCACGAGTAGAACCGAACACAGCACCCCAGGAGTACTCCAGCTCAATGCCTTTGATTTCTGGAAATAAGGCCTCAAGCTCCTCAAGCAATTTTTGACCTTGAGAGATTACCCGGACCTCACGACGTTCAGGGTCTGTCAGCTGCTCATCCTTGCCTCCCGCAATAATCCTGCCTTCAGGAGTTGTCCGAAAATATAAATAAGGGCGGGCTGTCTCCCACAGCAGGCTACGCTCATGCCATTTTGGAAGATCCTTTAAAGGTTTGGTCATCACTGCATACGTGTTGATCAGCTCAGCGCCCCGGTCTTTTTTGAACTCTTGTGTTTCATAACCCATTGCAAAAATAACATCCTTGGCAATAATCCGGCCATTTTCTGTGTGGCAAATCACGCCATCCTTAGTAAACTCATAATGTTTCGCTTCGCTCTGTTCAAAGACGCGTACACCATTCGACGCTGCCTTGGCGATTAAGCTGTGCACCGTTCGATAAGGATTCGCTTCGGCATCCCCACGTGAATAAAGTCCTGCTGGTTTTGAAAAAGAGTATAGAGCTGCAATCTTTTCCTCATCCCAGAATTCAGAATCGAAACCGTTAGCTGCGAGATTCTCATATTCTTCCCGCAATGCAGGTACATCCTCTGATGTGCTGGCATATAAAAGACTGCTGCGTGGAATGATCTGTGGATCGATATCGAGCTTGTCCGGCAGGTCCAGAATGTTCCTAACCCCAGCTTGGCATAACTGATAAAAGAGCAAACCGTTCTTTTGCCCAAAAGTGTTCATACATGAGGTTAATGATTTATCGTTGGAAATTTGCAGGAGCCCTGTGTTAGCATGCGAGCTGCCGCTACCGACCCGTTTTTTTTCAATCAGAACAGCATCCGCTCCACTTAAGGACAAACGATAGGAAGCCATTGCTCCACCCATTCCCGCGCCTACAACCAGACAATCACAATGAATAGTACCTTCTAGAGTGGGGTAAGTCGGAGGGTTCTGTAAAGTGCTAGACCAAGGTGTGTTTCCACTATTTAAATTCATGAATTGTTCGCTCCTTCATTCGTGCCGTGATTAGTATTGGCGGCAATTTATCGACTCATTCGCAGCGTGTTCTTATTTCTGTCATAACTCTCTAGTGCTTTTCGGCAAATAAATAGCGCGCTTAAGCGGCATACTAATGCCTGTTTGAATCAACTACAAGGAGGGACTACAACAAATGCAATCAACGCAAATGCAAGCGCTAAGTGGTAAAGAATTGGAATATATCGCTGACTCCATCTCCAATGAGGACTTGCTTCTTAAGCAATGTGCAGCAACGGCTGCGACAACACAGAATCAACAGGTTCGTCAAATTTGTATGCAGCATATGCAAAATCACACCAAGCACATGACTGAGCTCACTCAGTTAATCCAACAACATCAACAATACGCGCCAACAAGCCCACAATAATTGCAATATTAATTCTAAGGAGGTTATTTAATGAACGCGCAAAATACTGGAGCATTTATGCCGGATGAGGATTTACTAAACACCATTTTGTGTGATTTGAAGCGGACCGTACGCGAATATGCTACAGCTGCTACAGAATCAGCATGTCCAGCGGTTCGTAGGGTTTTTAATACTATGACCATGGACACACTGCAACTCCAAGGTGATTTATACACACATATGTCTCAATTGAATATGTATCCTGCACCTGCAAAAGCATTGCGCCAAGATGTGGACAAGCAGCTTCAAACCGCACAGCAAATGCAACAGCAAACAGGGCAATTCGTTCAACAAAAAACAGGGCAATTTGGCGCATCCGCTCAGAATGCTCATATTCCGGCTAACGGACAACATCAGCCTTCTCATTTAATGTAACCATGATGGTTGGCGAATGAAGCAAATCGCTTCATGTGTGTGGAGCTAACGCCCGTTTTTACTGGTTAAATCCGGTAGAACGGGCGTTTTTTCTATATTTGTGAGTATGCTCTATATAAACTCAGCCTTTCATGGGAGCTCCTATAGGGTTATTTTGTTTGCAGAGATGCACATTTCATGTCATATTAGTATTAAACTCTTTTCGCGGGGCGACGCATTAATAGCGTACCGTCATTAGCGAACTATCCGGAGGGAAGGCATGAAGGAAATGAACGAGCTTAAGAGGAAAGTGCTGGAACTGCTTAAGGAAGACGCGAGAAGATCTACTGCACTCTTGGCAACGCTGCTTGGCGCGGAGGAAGAAGATGTGAAGACTGCAATTGAGCAGTTGGAGAAAGATCATGTCATTGTAAAATATGCTGCCGTTGTAAACTGGGATAAAGTGGACGATGAGAAGGTAACCGCACTGATTGAGGTGCAGATTACGCCTGAACGAGGGCGTGGTTTTGAAGGAATTGCCGAGCGAATCTACCTGTATCCACAGGTCAAATCAGTTTATCTGATGTCTGGTGCTTATGATCTTCTGGTGGAAGTGGAAGGCCGGAATTTACGTGAAGTAGCCAATTTCGTATCTGAGAAGCTGTCTCCAATCGATTCAGTACTTTCAACCAAAACGAATTTTACCCTTAAAAAATACAAACAGGACGGGATCATCTTCGAAGAGCATGAAGAAGACAACCGTCTGATGATCTCTCCATAAAGGAAGTAATCATATGATCACGAATAAATCGCAGCTAACTGGAGAAGACAGCAAATCAATGGATTCTTATTTGGCCCCGTTGGTACAGCAAATTCAACCTTCGGGTATCCGCAAGTTTTTTGATCTGGCTGCAGGTAGCAAGGATATCATCTCTCTGGGAGTCGGAGAGCCTGACTTTAAGACCCCCTGGCATGTCAGAGAGGCTTGTGTCTATTCGCTGGAAAGAGGGTTTACAGGGTATACATCCAATGCAGGGATGCCTGAACTGCGGGAAGGGATCGCAAATTACTTACACAGCCGTTTTGCTGTGGAATATGATCCTGCCAATCAAATTATTGCAACCGTTGGCGGAAGTGAGGCCATCGACTTGGCGCTACGTGCGCTGATTTCACCGGGGGATGAAATTCTGATTCCGGAGCCTTGTTATATCTCTTATTCGCCGATTACCGCGATTGGTGGAGGGATACCTGTAGGTATTGAAACGGTTGGTGAGAATAACTTTAAACTTACTGCGGAAAGCCTGGAAGCCAAAATCACTCCGCGCTCCAAGGTTCTGATTTTGTGTTACCCAAGTAACCCTACGGGAAGTGTAATGACCCGAGAAGATTGGGAGCCGATTGCTAAGGTAGTAGAGAAACATGATCTTATAGTGATTTCAGATGAGATTTATGCAGAGTTGTCTTATGGCATTAATCACGTCAGCTTTGCCTCTTTACCAGGCATGATAGACCGTACGATTCTGGTTAGCGGCTTCTCCAAAGCTTTTGCAATGACCGGATGGCGGATGGGTTATGCTTGTGGTCACCCGGATCTTATCGCTGCAATGCTTAAGATTCACCAGTACACTGTGATGTGTGCTCCTTCTATGGGACAGGTGGCTGCACTTGAAGCGCTGACCAATGGTATGGAAGAGAAGGACCGGATGGTAGATTCCTATAATCAACGGCGGAGGTTGATCGTCAAAGGCCTACGCGATGCGGGGCTGGAGTGCCATGAGCCGCAGGGCGCCTTCTACGCTTTCCCAAGCGTGCGCAAGACAGGGCTGACTTCTGATCAATTTGCTCAGCGGCTTTTGCTTGAATACAAGGTTGCGGCTGTGCCTGGAAGTGTCTTTGGATTAGGTGGAGAAGGTTACTTGCGCTGTTCCTACGCCACATCAGTATCTCAACTGAACGAAGCAGTAGAACGCATTGGTGCTTTTGTCACAAAGCTTACACGTGAGAGAACGGATTAGTGAAAATTGAACTATAGCCGATCATACAATCCTATGGTATTATTTTACTTTGAGAGTAATTAGCCCCTATAATAGAACTTACAAGGATCCATTTACTCTGGAACTAAGCGTTGCTTTGAAGTTGCTTTATTTAACTTTTATGCTATTTTGCAGCACGCGCTCAATAATACTTTTGGGAGGGATGATTGTGCTTAGCGCCGATTATTACTTACCTTCCTATGGTGGGAAATGTTTCTCTGGAAATGGGAAAATACCCCCCAAGGGTGATGCTTCTGCTCGCATACTCTCTCTGGAAGATGAAATTAGAATACTCCGCAGCAAGATGGAGCAGCTTTTCCTGCAGGAAAAATCATTCACTTCGGATAATGTGATTGAAATTAGCAGTTTATTGGACCTCAAAATAAATGAGTACATGAAGGGGCGTCCGGCTGGAAAATAGTGCTGCTGAATGCTCTTGAGAGGACCCTAGGGTCCTCTTTTTGTTGTTCACTCTTACTAATGACGGTGTTATTGTGTATACTCTTAATTTGCTATCTTTATTGCCTTCCTTATAGCAGAAAGCTTAAACTATCAGTATGTGATTTCAAGAATGGATAGGAGGCTTAAACCATGGCGATTTATACACGTACGGGTGATGCAGGTCAGACTTCAGTGATTGGCGGCCGGGTCGGCAAGGATGATGTCCGCGTCGAGGCCTACGGAACGATCGATGAGCTGAATTGTTTTGTAGGGCAAGCACGAAGCCTGATGGAAAGTGATAATTTCGACGATGTCCGCGAGCAATTGCTCGAAATACAGCATGAGCTGTTTGATTGCGGCACGGATTTAGCATTTGTTAAACTTGCTGACGGTGGTCAATATATGGTGACAAGTGAGATGGCTCAGCGGCTGGAAGGCTGGATAGATTCTCTACAAGAGGAGAATCCACCACTAGAGAAATTTATCCTGCCAGGAGGTAGTCAGCTGGCTTCGGTTCTACATGTATGCCGCACGGTTTGCCGTCGTGCGGAACGCCGGGCAGTTACCTTAGGGCGAAATGCGGACATAAACCCAGAAGCGGTGATTTATCTCAATCGATTGTCGGATTATTTTTTCGCGTTGGCTAGAACGGCTAATACACGGTCAGGGATTACTGATGTAGAATACATCCGTAGTAAAAAGGTGTTTCGAGACTAATATGACAAGCTATTATTCACCCATTACTTATATCATACCGCCAGAAGAGGATGACTTCCTGCTGAAGACAATCCTGCACAAACGGATGGATGTCTCACGCAAGCTACTCTCCCGGCTGAAGCAGACGGAACAAGGCATTACATTAAACGGTGAACGTGTATACATTAGTGTGCATGTTAAGGCAGGAGATACCGTGCAGATCCGCATGGAAACGGAGACTTCGGATGATATTTTACCGCAGCCGATTCCATTCGAGATTCTATTTGAAGATGAACATCTGCTAGTGGTTAACAAGGCAGCGGGAATTATAGTTCATCCAACACATGGACATTACACTGACACGCTTGCCAATGGCGTGGTTTATTATTGGGCGCAGAAGAATGAACGCTTCCGTTTCCGGCCTGTTCACCGCCTGGATCAGGAAACCTCCGGTGTGTTAGTGATCGCCAAAAATCCATACAGCCATCAGCATATTTCCGAGCAGATGATCGCCGGTACTGTGGATAAGCGTTACGCTGCATTTGTTCATGGGGTTCCTGCGGAGCTATCCGGTGATATCGACGGCCCTATCGACCGTGATCCTGAGGAGCCACATCGGCGTATCGTGACACCGGATGGATATCCTTCCCTAACCCGCTATGAGGTTAAGCAGGTGTATTCGGCCGGCTCCAGAGTTGAACTAAAGCTGGAGAGTGGACGTACGCATCAGATTCGGGTCCATATGACCTCTATCGGCTGTCCACTGATTGGAGACAGCATGTATCGTCATGAGCTGTACAATCTACCAGAATTTACTTCAACGCAAAGCGAGCAGTTGGAGTCCGTTGCAGCACTCGATGCTTCCATACCGCGTCAGGCACTGCACGCAGTGCGTCTGACGTTCAAGCACCCGGTGCTTCTGCAAGAAATGATATTCGAAGCCCCGTTGCCACCTGACATGGCAGTCTTGGAGAAAATATTGGAGCAAGGTCTGACAGCGAATTTGTGATAAAATTATGATTCAGGCGATAGAGTGGCGAAGGGGAAGTTTGGAACTGTAGGAGCGATAGCGACCGCCTTTGTCTGCGGATTTCAACCGTGTTTAACGGTAAAATTGATGAAATCTATAGACAACAGCGGCCGGAAGTCCAAACATTCCTTGTAGTTACGGTATTATTAGCCGATTATTAAAGGAGCACAGCATGAGCAAATTAAAAGTATATCAATATCCCAAATGCAGCACCTGCCGCAGCGCAGTGAAATGGTTGCAGGGACAAGGTCATGAGCTGGAGCTTCAGCACATCGCAGAGCAGCCACCTACGGTGGACGAGCTGCGTGAGCTGCTCGCGAACAGCGGCCTTGAGCTGAAGAAGTTTTTTAATACAAGCGGTGAAGTATACAAATCATTAGGTCTGAAGGACAAGCTGCCCCAGCTTACGGAACAGGAGAAGTTAGAGCTGCTCTCAAGCCACGGGATGCTGATCAAACGTCCGATTGTCACCGATGGAGTTAAAGTTACGGTGGGATTCAAAGAAGACCAATATGCCGATACTTGGACTAATGTTTAATATCAATACAACGATCAAGGGAGAGGTTTATAAGTGAGAACAGAAACAATGGGCCGGGTAATGCTTGTAGATGGAATGGCTCTGCTGTTCCGGGCCTTTTATGCGACCTCTTATGGAGGATATATTCGCAAGACAAAAGATGGATTGCCAACGAATGCGGTATATGGATTTTTGCAGTATTTTTTTGATGCAGTAAGTACGTTTGAGCCTTCTCACGTCGTATGCTGCTGGGATATGGGCAAAGGAACGTTCCGCACCGAGAAATATGATGGATACAAATCCAACCGGATCGAAGCTCCGCTGGAATTAATTCCGCAGTTTGACCTAGTAAAAGAAGTGGTGGCTGAGCTGGGTGTGCCAAACATTGGTCTTGCCGGCTATGAAGCAGATGATTGCATAGGTACGCTGGCATCCTGTTACAGCGATAATTCTGAGGTTTACATTCTGACGGGTGACCATGATATGCTGCAGCTTATTGATGAG
Organism: Paenibacillus sp. FSL H7-0735; assembly: GCF_038008505.1. Lineage (NCBI taxonomy): Bacteria > Bacillati > Bacillota > Bacilli > Caryophanales > Paenibacillaceae > Paenibacillus > Paenibacillus sp. FSL H7-0735. The sequence goes on from NZ_JBBOZH010000001.1 coordinate 2,133,571, forward strand.
AATGTTAAAGTCGTCATTATGAAAAAAGGACGCTCCAACTATAAAGTTTATGACCTTGCAGAATTGCTTGAGGATAAAGGTCTAACCCCTAGACAGGTTATTGACCTGAAGGGCTTTATGGGCGATACAAGTGATAATTACCCTGGTGTAAAAGGGATTGGTGAGAAAACCGCGCTGAAGCTGTTAACAGAGTACGGTACAGTTGAAGGTGTAATTGAGAATCTTCACTTGCTCCCTAAAGGTGTACGGTCCAAAATTGAAGCCGACCTAGATATGCTGCATCTATCAAGGGAGCTGGCTGAAATCCGTTGTGATGTGCCTGTGGTCTGTGAGCTGGCAGAAGCTTTATGGCAATTACAGCGGGAAACAGCCGCGCGTAAATTTCAAGAACTGGAATTCGGCAGCCTGATGCATTTGATCGCTGAGGTGCAGGACGAACGGGGAATTGTACAGATTGAGTTAGGTGATCTGGGTTAAGGAGAGAGGTTCTCTTCTGATGAAAATGTGAATAAACATAATGGCAGGTCAAGGTTACTATCCTTGACCTGCTTTTTTTGTTGTCGAATTCATGTGGAAATTTATCAATATATGTCTTTTTTTGACTGAATTACAAATTAAGGTTTCTAATCATGGATATTGGTTTAATGAAATTTCAAAGGAAATACATAGGGATTATTTTCCATAGTAGGTGATGATGAGATGAAGATACTTTTGGTCACGCACAAGTTTCAGAAGATAGTAGGTAATTATTGCAGGCGGACCATGGACGTAGTGAACGAGTCTGAATTAGTCCTTGGAGGTGTTTTGGAGTTTTTGCAAAACATCAATCCTTCTATAGATAGCATATTAATAACAGATGATGCATTATCTCTGAGGATGGAACAGAACAGGAGTGATCTAAATAACCTAATCAATTGGCTCGTAGCTAATCAAAAGTCAAATGTAAAGATTTTAATCCTCACTAGGTACATAAGGAAAGATACAGAATGGGAGAATCTCAGCTATAGATATCCGAATCTCCAAATTAAGAATTACGAATACATACGCATTACACCAGTACTATTTCAGGAAGCTCTTGAGCATTTATCCGATACCAAACCTCAATTGAAACAACATTCCAGACCTCACGACGATAAGAGTAATCACCAAAAGAGTACAGACAGAAAAGGGTCGTTTCTGGATCGCTTTAAACCGAAACCGAAAGCCCCAACTGAATTACAGGCTACGGATACCCTTACTAGGGAGCTTGATAAGATTAGCCGAGGGATTAGTCGTATTGTAGCGATAACCGGGCATAGTGGATGCGGAATTACCAGCACAACTATCAATGTTGCAAGTGAAGCGAGTAAACGGGGGCTAAATGTAATAATCGTGGATATGGATATCGAATATCGAAGTACGAATATGTATTTTAGCAGCTTTCATGAACGAACCAAGCGGGATGAAGATATAAATGCATCTCTCATCCGAACGTTAGCAAGACCTCAGGATTATTTGACTACGGCTTTTCATTTGAAAGAAAACCTATGGCTGGCTGGACTGGGTTACAGCTTTTCCGATTCCAAGTTAATCCAGCAATTTTACACCAGCTCTAAACTTGTCGGTCTGTTGTCCTTACTCCGAAACAAATTTAATTTGATCCTATTGGATCTACCACTGAACTTATTAGACAGATTTCGAGAAGCATTAATCCATATCGACAGCTTTGGCCTCTGTATTCCCAATAATCTATATGCTGTTTTAAGCACTCTGAGGAATGTGGAAGAGACACTGAATAAGGAAAATACGGCCTATTTGAATGCTAAATCAAAAGTAATTGTCACCAAATATAATGACCGTTCCAGATTTCAAGGTGAAATTTTCGTACCAGACAAGGTAAGTGCAGTTGCTACATCCGGTCTTTTAGAAAGCTTTACATACGGAATGAAAGTGGCAGGTCATATCTCTTATGACACGGACTTTGATACTCAGATTGAAACCGATGTGCCGCTTGTATATTCAAACAAAGACCATGAGCGGGCATATGGAAATATACTTCTTAGATTACTGGAGGGGAGTAGTTAATGGATTTAAGTGGGCTTAAAAACGCGACACCCAATAAGCAAATGTTCAAGCGGGTTGCAGCATTGCTCTTTAGTCTATTGATCATCGTGGTTTCTTATATGTTCATTACGAAAGCCAGCAAAGATGCCAGCGATGTGGTAGAGGTGTTGCGGGTCAAGCAGAGTGATGGTATTCCGGCTTACGTAGTCATTACGGAGCCTATGATTGAGAAATACAATATTATCAAAAAAGAATACACCGAGGACATGGTGTTGTCTGAAGATATAGATTCGGTGAAGGATAAACTGTCCGCATATTATCTTCGAGAAAACAGCGTGCTCTACAAAGATCAGTTGCTGGATGAAAAACCGCAAAAAAATGAATGGCTGTATCAAGTGAATGAGGAAAATGAGGTCTTGACGCTTCCTTATAATTTTCTGGAGGTTGGTGGAGATATTCTAATGCCAGGAGACCGTGTTCGTATCCGTGTGTCCTATGAGGTAGAGGAGAAGGATGCCCCGGGTGGCAATCCAAACGCTATTTATTCCGAGTCCACGAATACGATCAAAAAAACTGAAGTATTGTTTGAAAGCATTGTTGTGAAGGATATGCTCAACGCAAGTAGTCATTCCATCTACGAAGTATATAAAGAGGTGCAAAAACTGGATGAGGATAAGAAACAAAATGTTATGAAGAGTAAGGATTTCTTAAAGAACATTCAACCTAAAGCATTACTCCTCGAGGGGACGAGTGCACAAATTAACAATTATGCCAAATACAAAGGACTTAATGGAAATTCATTTCTGATTACCATACTGAGCAGAAAAAGTAGTGATGTCATCATTGACCAACTGCCCACTTTGGAGAAAGAGGTGGAATCGTGGATCGGAAAAGAGGATTAGGAATCGACAGCATTTTTCAGAAAATATCATCTAAGGATCTCGTCGGTGCCGAACTTCAAGAGAATAATCTGATTTATAGTGTAGTAGGTTTTATACCTGCTTGTGATGGTGTAGATAATGCCATGCTCATAAGCAACTTAGGATATTTATTATCTCAAAAGGGTCTAAATACTTGTGTGGTTGACCTTAAGGTGTTTTATCCGAACTTATATCAATTTCTAGATGTCTCTGCACATAAGAAGGGGCAAGGATTAATTAAGGTCTTAAAAAGCGACAAGGTAGATTTCCGAGATGAATTGCAGCGGACCAAATACGAGAAGCTGTTCCTGTTATCAGCTAGTCCACAGGATCTAATGGAGGAGTATTTTGATTTTGAGTTTGGAAATTTAGAGCGTGTAATTACTACACTTAAGCAGATGTTTGATATTGTGCTGATCGACATTCCCAACAACCCACCATTGGAATTTTGTCTGGGTGCCATGAAGTATTGTCACATAGGATTCTTTACGGCAACAGAGAGGATGGAAGCTACCATAAATATGGTGAAGCTGCTGGATTATGCTAAATCGGTGGGGATAAGTACGGCTAAGTTCACCAGTGTGGTGATGATGAATATTCAGCATATTGAATTTGATTATAAGGTTATGAAGGACATGGGTTTTAACATAGTTTCTGTACTGCCACTTGTGAAGGATGCCGTAGTTCGTGCACATGAGGGCAGGCTGTACATAAAAGATAACCCCCTAATTAATAAATATTTTAAAAAAGAGATTCAAAAGCTGGCCGATCGGTTGGCGGATCAGTAAAGGGGAGAGCGACTTGCTGACACGTGCAAAAATTAGCGATATGCAGCAAAAAGTACTGCATCAGGTAGGGCCGAAGGAGAACATGGAGGATCTGGCTAGTAAATATACGACCATAAGCTTTGATGAGGCTTTGGAGTTATGCCAAAAATATATTACGAAAATAACGACACATGCCTATAGGCGAGAAAACGACCCTGCTCGAAAACGCGAAATGACTAAGGCATACATAAATGAATTTGTAGACGCGCAGAAACCTTCTGTCGAGGGATTTTATGATCTAGCAGAGTTGAAAAACGCACTCACCAATGAAATCACTCACTATGGTCCCATTACCAAGGCTATGGAGGACCCTAGTATAGATGAAATTAGAGCCAACGGGCCTGATCAAATCTTTGTGGAAAGCGGCGGAAGAAGCCTGCAGTGGGATCAAAATTTTACAGATCGTGATCATATGGAACGGATTATCGCCAAGCTTATAGGTATCTCCAAGGTTCGGCTGATTCCAAAGATACCCATGGTAAATGCCAGAACGATTGAGGGGTATCGTGTGAATGCCACTCATGCTGAGATCTCACCGTATGACCAACCGGCGTTTGTGATCCGAAAGTTCAGCAAGAAGAGTATTGTTCCGAAAATGCTCATTGAGAATAAATCCTTCTCCTCAAATATGTATAAATTATTGTCTTTGATCCCGAAATCAGACTTATCCTGGATTACAGTGGGACCGACAGGAAGCGGAAAGACTACGCTAAATGAAATTCTTGTGAAGGAGATCAATCCTCTATCAAGGATCATTACCATTGAAAATCCTTCAGAGATGAGATTGATTCAAAGAGAAGATAACAGCGAACACGGTAGAGTGCTGAATGATGTGTTGCAATACGAGTCGGTCCCTGATGATGATGACTCAAGCCCAGCGACTATGGAAAATTTGCTTATTAATGCGATGAGACAATCACCTCACTGGATTGGACCAGGGGAGCTTCGAACACCCGGTGAATTCGCCACAGCGCTTCGAGCAGCACAGACGGGACACTATTTCTTTTCCACACTTCATGCAGAGGGGGATAAGGAAGCGATCTTTAGATTTCTAACGGCCTATCTAATGGCCTCTAATGAGCCAGCGGAACTTGCTCTACGAAATATCTGCAGTGCTGTGAAATTTGTAATCTTTCAAGAGAAACTGGCAGATGGTACTCGTAAAGTGACTTCAATTTCAGAGATTTTGGGCTCAGATGGCTTGAATCCACTGATTAATCAAATCTATAGATTTGATTGTGATGATGTGATTGAAGAGATGATTGAAGGCAAGAAGATGATCAAAATTGTTGGCAGACATTTACGTGTAGGAAAGATCTCGGAGAATGTACAGCAGCTAATGCTCAAGGCCGGAATTAAGAAAAGCAGGTTTGAGTTCTTTACCAAGGATCCGTTGGAGGGCGAAACAGAGGTGTACGAATTCGATGAATACAACTTTAATCATTAGTCTACTTCTTGGTATGGCTGCATTTGTACTATTTAACGCCATCTTTGAGGTCAAGTTTTTTCAGGGTTCTGTAAGATATGTTCTCGACGTTATGGATACCCTCGCAGAGTACCTAGGCAAGTATAACACGAAGCGTTATGTTGACCGGATCAAGAAGGAGCGAATCGTCAGGCAGAAGGAAAATATTTATGCGAAATACAATCGAATGGTAGAGGGTTTGATTTTAGACTTTAATATGCCGTTTACGCTGGAGAGCTTTACCTCAATGCTGTGCATTTGCTTTGCGATTATAGCTCTGCTAGTGGTTCTGCTTATGAAAAGCGTTACGCTTTCGCTTGTGATTACGATTTCAATTTTTGTAGGATTGTTTACTTTTTTCGTGATGCAGTCTAGAGCCATCCAAGCAGAACGGCTTGAAAATATAATGGATGCCGAAGATGTGATTTGTCCGTTAGCCCGTGAAGGTGTACTAGTAGCCATTAAAAAGGTGATGGAGAGCGATGAATATATCAGTCCTAATCTTAGGCCATATTTTCAGCAATTTATAGATAATTGCGACAACAACGGCTATTCCTTTAAGCAAGCTATTACGCTATTAAATAGACAGCTTGGTCCCAAATTTGATAATTTCACAAAAAAAGCAGTGGTCTTCGAATATAACGAAAGAAAAGGTATGGCAGACATTTTCCTCGATATTGTAGATGAAAATGCCGTGCTGCGCGAGATTAACTCTAAAAAGGAACGGATTTTTAGAAAGATGAATCGAGATTTTATGTTTAAAACCGGAATCATTGTGCTTTTTTTCTTGTACGCATTAACTGTAAAGGATTTTAGAGAATTTATGCTTGAAAGCAATGTTGGGAAATTGATCAACACGATATTGATTAGTGTCATTTGTTTAAGCTTTGCACGCAGTCAGGTACTCCAAGGGAACGTCGGCATGGGTGGTGAGCGCAAATGATATTCCTAGTTAAGCTGATAGCCATGCTCTCCATCCTTTATTTGATCAAGATATTGTTATACCCCTTCTTCAAGCCTGTGAGCAGAAAACAGAAAAAACGTGCACGTCAATATATCAAGCAGCGTAAAAATGCGGCGCTAAAAGAGAAGTTCAACCAATATAAACGAAGAATTGCAATGAAATATGTTAAAGGGTTATTGGGAAGTGCTGAAAGATTAAGATTCAAGAAAATCATTGACCGACTTGATCTACAAAAGACTCCAGAGGAAATACGGACCGAGCAATTCATGTACACGCTAAGTGCTATTGTGATTATGTTGTTGCTATGGAAGGTGAACATCCTGCTTGGCTGTATCTCTGCCATCTTCATCATGCTGGGCTGGCTCTATCCGGTGGTCGAGTTGGAGAAGATTATCGATAAGAAGAACAAAAATATATCCCTGGATTTCCCAGCCTTTTATAGTATGGTCTATTACCAGTATATAAAGTCGGTTAACATTCATTTCTCAGATGTGCTTAAGGATTACATTCCTAGTGCAAATCCTGATATAGCCGAGGAGCTCGGTGTGATGCTGGACAATATTGATTACGGAGAAGAATTCGCTTTTAAGCAGCTGAAGAAACGGATTCCGATGCATTACGTGATCAAGTTCTGCGACATTATGGAGACGAGGCTTAAAGGATACGATAATGTGTCTCAGATGGCATATCTCAAGAATGAATTAGATGGCTTCAGAATCAGGGCTTTGGAAGAAGAGCTGGAGAGTAGGCAGTGCAGCAGCGCAAGGATCCAGTTTCTACTTATTATAGTGTTGGCTATTTATATCGTTATGTACTATTTGTTTACCATTCTGAGTTCAATGAAGATGTTTCAATAAGCCAAATTTATTTATAGGGGGATAAACGAATGAAGACAGATCTTAAGGAATTGCTAGTGGAGGAAAAAGGAGAAGTAGGGATCAAGCAAATTGCCATCACGGTTGGCGTTATTATTTTAATTGGAGTGGTAGTGACCTATCTAAAGGGTGGAGTACTGACAGGATGGGTTGATGATGTTTGGGAATTCTTATTCGATGATTTGATTGGAAAGATGGTTAGCTAATTTGGGGTGAAAACACAATGCAAGGGATAGCAAAGGCAGTATTACTTACCATTCTGACCTCGGTTACGATTTTGCTGTTTGTAAATTTGGCTTTCTTTTTCCCATGGTATTTAACGCTGGTCACAGAGACGTATAGTGTTTCGCAGATTGTAGCTGGTGATAACTACTTGAAGGAATCGTATTATGAGGATGCTATGGAGAGATTACAGGAGCGCCCTATTTACCGAGATAAAGCCGATGATATTGTCATTACGGTCACTAATGCAGATCATGATAATGCGATTGGAAATGATGATGAAACCTCATATTACGATGAAGGGAACGAATGGAATAAACCTTATCGGCAAAGAGGCGAACCGCTTACGGTTGAGATTAAAGCTGTATATCCTTTCTCTATCACTTTATGGGGAAAGAAGCTGGAGCGTGAAATTCCGGTCCACTTCTCCATGTCAACGACAGGCCTGAAACATTATAAGGATCTGGACTACTATATAGATTGATAGGATGACTTTGTGTGAAAAATATTGCAGTAGGAGTATTGTTGATTATTCTAGTGTCAATTGTTGTGGAGCCTTTGGTGGAGATGGGCATTGTATTTAGAGAGAAGGTAGTGCTGAGCACTGCGATCTCTAATGCTTGCCGGGCAGCCAAGGATCGGAGTTTAGAGTATGAACTGCTACGTGGACTGGATGCGGTGATTAACGAGGAGAGGTTCAAAGAATACTTTTCAGATGCGTTCGAAAGTGCTCTAAATGTATCGGAACAGACCGATAATGGCAACGTGCTTACATTTACCTCCAATGATGATAGATACAATGATTTTACGGTAAATTTAGATTTTTCTAACATAGAGAACACCCAAACCAGCCAATGGGTATCAGAAGTTAATGTGAAAGCACAGGCAACATACAAATTTAAAACCAGATACTTAAAGCTCGCTGAAGAAGCAGACAAAGAAGTAGATTATCAGTTAATTAGCGAGAGGAAATATATTCTCTCCGTTAAGAATTGATGAAAGGAATAATCAGAATGGACTATATCATGGTTACTTTTCAAACGGATACAGGTCTAAGAATGGACCTAAAAGTCCCGGTGTTTGTGACTATAGAAGAACTGTTAGACATGTTAACGGAGTCCTTGAGCTTAAAGGAGAGAAGCGGGGCTAAGCTTCAGGCTGAGCCATTAGGTAGAATATTAAGTAATAGTAAAACCTTGGATCAAGAAGGTGTAGCCCAAGGCGCACTGCTCACACTTATCTGAGAAGGGGCAATGAAATGAATGGCAACCTGCAAAGTGGCGGATTAATCCTAAAGGCTGATGAATCTCTTTTTATTACGGATATTAAAAACTATTCAGGAACCTATTCTTTGGACAGAGCGAATGATCAAGCTGTGCCTATTCATTATGAGGGTTTGTTCTGGTTCATGAATGAGGCTGGCAATTTCCTTTATTACAGTGATCAGTTAAAGGGAAATGTGCTCTGTAAGCTTGATATTGTAAAGCAACATTCAGAAGTATTGTTAGACAAACCTTGTTATCAGCTTCAGCGACATGAAGATTGGATCTACTATATTCACGAGGAGGACCATCGATTATATCGCTGTTCTACTAGTGGTAAACGTGATATGAGGCTGATTGATGAGCATGTGGAGAGTTTTCTCTTGTACGAAGGACAAATCTACTATGCTACACCAAATGGGATTAAGAGGAGCACAGAATCCGGTGAGGCAAGTGAAAAGATTAGTGAATTGGTTACAAGTTTACTGATTCGGATAGGAAATAAGCTGTGTTTTTCAGATGCCGGGAATGGACATCGCTTGACGCTACTTGATGTGGAGCGTCATACGGTAACTATGGTAGACAATATAGTTGCCCTTAGTATAAGCACGGATGACAAATATATTTATTGTGCTAACCGATTAAATGACAACAGTATATATCGCGTAGATCCATTGCATGGAGGGAGTATTCGAATATCTGGGGAAAGCGCGGACTATTTACATGTTCTGGACAATGATCTTTATTTTTGCAGTGGTCGTGAATGGCATCGAATCTCTCTATTTGGTGGAGAGGCGGAGACAATAACCTTTATAGGAAGGTAGATCTAATGAGCTATGAATTCAGTCGTCAGCCCCGTTTTCTACCGGATATGCCCCGGGGAGAAATTGATGTTCCTAATCCACCTATGATTAACGAGAAACCAGAGATCTCTTGGTTCGGAATATTGCTTCCACCTATCGTAATGTTGATTATTACCGTATTAATCGCAATGACTTCACAGTCCATCTATTTACTGATCTCAGTTGCGACCACAGTAATGACACTGATTGGCTCATTGACAGGAGCAACTTCTCAGATTCGGAAATATAAGCTAAAGAAGAAGGAACGGGAAGAAAAATATCTTCAATTTATAACCGATGTCCGTAGCGATTTGTCGATAGCTCGCGAACAACAGGTGAAAGCCATGAATGAAATGAGCCCGGATCCTGCGGAATGTGTGCAACGAATCTCGCGCAGGGATAACAAGCTATGGGAAAAAACGCCTTCACATAATGATTTTCTGGCTCTGCGGATCGGGGTGGGAAGTGTACCCCTGGAACTGCACATCAAATACACCAAACAGGCGATCATCCTTGAAACAGACCCGCTGCTGATGGAGCCGCAGAGATTGGCCATGGAATTTGAGAAGGTCCCGAACGTTCCTATAACGGTTAATCTGTTGACTACCGAAATATGCGGGATTGCCGGTGAAAGCGATAAAACAGCTGTGCTAATAAAACTGATGCTGCTACAGCTTGTGACTCATCATGGTTATGACGATGTCAGGGTTATTGTTCTTGCCGCAGAGGATGAATTGGAGAAATGGGATTGGCTGAAATTTGTACCCCACCTATGGGATGACGGTTTTAATATCAGATTTCTTTTATGTGGTAAAGCCATTGCCCATCAGACCTTGTCCGAGATTTATGGCTCTTTGAAGGAGCGGGAGATGAGGTCTTTGAGCGGTGGTGTATTGCCCCATTATCTCTTTATTGTAGAGGACGCTTCCTTACTTGAGAATGAGCTAATCAGTAAATATTTGTACAACGGCAGTGTAAAGCTTGGAGTATCAACCCTTTTTATCGCCAAGAATTCCGCTTATTTGCCCATGAACTGTAAAACGGTTATTCATTTAAACGGAAAAAACGGTGAAATGGCCAATCGATTAACCGGGGAGAAGATCGTATTTACTCCGGATCAGGCAGATATAAAAGATTTAGATCTAGTCGCCAGAAAGCTCGCACCGCTACGAATCAAAAATTCAAGTGCTAATTTCTCACTTCCATCCTCCATCACACTGATGGAAATGCTACAGAACGAAAAGGTATCTGAAGTAAATGTAATGTTGAACTGGACCCGCAACAAAACCTATATGGGCATGAGTGTACCTATAGGGGTGAGGGCTGGTGGAGAAGCTTTATATTTAGACATGCATGAGACGGGGTTCGGGCCCCATGGTCTTGTAGCCGGGACAACAGGTTCTGGCAAAAGTGAATTATTACAAAGTATCATCGTATCCCAAGCCATTCATTACCATCCGCATGATATTGCTTTTGTCCTTATTGATTATAAAGGGGGCGGCATGGCAGATGTATTCAAGGGAATGCCTCATCTGGTCGGTACCATTACGAATTTGGATGGGAATCAAACGACGAGAGCACTGCTATCTATCAAAAGTGAGCTCATGCGGCGGCAACGTGTCTTCTCGGAATATGGCGTGAACAATATTGATAAATACCAGAAATTATTTTATAGCAAAAATGTAAAAGGTGACATGCCAGCCATTCCCCATCTGATTATGATTGCGGATGAGTTCGCGGAGCTTAAGCAGGATCAACCGGATTTCATGAAAGAGCTTGTAAGTACGGCCCGGGTAGGTCGAAGCCTTGGCGTCCATTTGATCCTTGCCACCCAGAAGCCTGCCGGCGTAGTGGATGACCAGATATGGAGTAACTCGAAATTTAAAATATGTCTTAAAGTGCAGGATGAGGCTGACAGTCGGGATGTTATTAAACGTCCTGATGCGGCCATGATTAAGGAACCGGGAAGGGCGTATATACAGGTCGGAAATGATGAGATCTTTGAGTTGTTCCAATCTGCGTATTCTGGTGCTGATTATGATCCGAAAGGCGAACTGCAGAAACAGGAGAACAAGACCAAACGAATCTATAAGGTAGCTCTGAATGGTAGAAGCGAGCAGATCTTTCCGCTTGAGGAAGAGAAATTCTCCCAAAATGACTCTGCTTCCCAACTGCATGCCATGGTTGAATACATTACAGAAACTGCCAAGCAATATGGGATTTCTCCAATGAAAGGGCCTTGGCTACCGCCACTGCCTGAAGTAGTCTACCTCGATTTATTGCTGCCGAATAGCTTAGCAGATGGTAGATGGCCGCAGCAGCAGAAACTGCTCAGTGTGCCAGTGGGGATCATGGATGATCCAAGAGGACAGAGACAGGAAGCGCTGGAGATAGATTTTGCATCTGAGGGGAATCTGTTTGTCTATGGAACGCCGGGTACAGGTAAAACCGTGTTCCTCAAAACGTTATGTTTATCGCTGGCTCTAATGTATCCGCCGGATGACGTCAATATCTATATTATGGATTTTGGCGGAAGCTCACTCAAAGCTATGGAGAAACTCCCTCATGTCGGTGGGGTAATGACACTGGAGCAAGAAGATAAAATTGACCAATTTATGCGCTTTATGTTCAGGGTTATGGAGGATCGAAGAACGCTGTTTCAAAATAATGGAAGTGAAGGGTTCAATGATTACCGTAGAAGTGGACGAAAACTGCCCGCATTTATAGTCATAATCGACAACTACTTTGCTTTATCGGAGACCTACGAAGATTTTGACGCTCAAATGGTGCTGCTGGCTCGTGAAGGCTTTAAATACGGTATTTATATGGTCGCTACAGCAACCAATAGTGCTTTGGTCAGATATAAATTTTCGGTTAACTTCAAAATGGCGATCAGCTTCCAGATGACTGAGAAGAGTGAATATGATGGTATTGTAGGACGAACGGAAGGCTTGGAACCCGCAAAGGTTGCAGGCAGAGGATTGGTAAGAGGCAAGCCGCCTTTGGAATTTCAGACTTCGCTTCCTGAATATCAACATACCGCTACCGAGCTCATCTTGAAGAGAATGGAGGCTTTGAATCTAACTGGAGCCGCACCAATTCCGGTGATGCCTTCTACGATTGATCTGCGGCAGCTCAATAATAATACAGAGCAACTGGCAATAGGCTTGGGCAACAATGATTTACAGCCTGTGTTTATAGACCTTGTTGCAACACCAGTGCTGATGATAGCTGGAGAGGCTATGTCAGGAAAGAGCACTTTACTTGTATCGTGGATGAAGCTGCTGAGCGAAAAGCAGGATCTAGAGGTATATGCGCTGGATTCATCTGCTATGGGCATTTATGAACTGATACAACAGTCTTACGTAACGGATCTATCGAACGTGGATGATTTGGACAATTTCATTGATGGGATCAAAGAACAATTGGAAACTAGACGCAGTGAGCTTCTCTCATGCAGAATGTCCGGTGGTGACGTTGGCGCTCTGATGAAACAGTGGAAGCAGATAATCTTCGTTATTGATCGTCTAAGTGAATTTACGAGCGGAGACAAGTATATGCTGCATGAGCTGATTGAACGAATTGTGAAGCAAGAACGCGGCATGAAGGTAGCTGTTCTAGCGGCAGATAACACAAATGATCTTACCTCTAATTGGGATTCCTTGGGCAAGACTATCCGAGAAGAACAGACCGGGATCCTGCTAGGTAGAATGAAAGAACAAAATCTTTACAATGTGTCCTTACCTTACGGAAGCCAGGAGAAAGATGGGGAGCAAGGTGATGGCTATCTCATTGTAAAGAATAAATATACCGGATTAAGATGTGCCGTATGGAGTAAGGAGAATCGAGTTAATGCGGGAGTAGGAGTTTAGGATGGAGGTGCAGCTAGTGTCAGTTAGTCCATCAGAAATCAGGGGAAACGCTTCACAAATCCATAGTCTAATCAATGAAGTGAACAGTACTTCAAAAAAACTGCAAAGTGATTATACACAATCGGCCAGCTATTGGACCGGTACGGCTTCTAAAGCATTTCAAAGTGAATACAACGAGCTGGATAGCGAAATGAAGACCCTGCTTACAATGCTGGATAGGCTCGAAAGTGGGGTCCAAAGAGTGGCTTCAGAAGTGATCCGTGCTGAACAGGAAAGAGAAGAAAAGCGAAGACTAGCAGAGAAGGCGGCGCAAGAGGCACTGAAACAAAAGCAATTAGAAAAGCAAAAGCAAAGCCAGAAGTAATGACAGGGGTGTTGAGATAGAAATGCTTTGAAAGGAGGTGAATAATGTGGCGGGAAACAATCTTACATTTAATCCGGATCAGGCACTAGGTGTAGCTAAGTCTATTAAAACCAAAGCAAACAATGCAGATACTCTTATCAAACAATTGCAATCTGAAATTCATGCTGTTAGCGGTTGGTGGCAAGGAGAATCACAAACTGCTTTTATACAACAATTCGATGGACTTATGCCTAGTTTTAAGGAAATGGTTCTCTGTGTAGAGAACATCAGTAAGAACCTAACGCAAATTGCTAACATCAAGCAACAAGCCGAGCAAGAAATGGCAAGTAAACTGCGTGGAAAATAATGCTGGCATACATAACAAGGCAGATTTTGAGCTATCTGCCTTGTTAGTATGATTTTAAGTAAGTATGAAGTGAATTTATTTGGGGGGATCTGTAAGTGAAGCTGACCGAACAACAATACATAACACTGGCATCAGTTGTAGAAGCAGCAGACGGTCTCGAACTGACGGATAGTCTGACTTTTGCTGGTGCAGCAGCCTATGCCTATAGAGATGAGCATGATGATAGATTAATTATCTTTACATATAAAGGAAAAGATTGGCTTGCGGATCTGCAGTCTCTGTTAAGCGGTCAGAGCAGCATGCCGGAGGAAGCATCAAGATTTTTATTAAAAAACAAAGGGGAGAAGGATTGCCAGGTTACTGGTTATTCCATGGGCGGTGCCTTAGCTCTTTATGCAGCAGCGGTTAATGAGGGGATTGGTGGTGTGGTATTCGACGCACCAGGTATAGTAAACATTCTGACTGCGGAGCAAAGGGGGAAGCTTCAGGTTAAAAATATTGTGGCTTATAACAGTCTTGTATCCGCGTTAGGCAAACACAACGAAGAGATTGTATTTGCTAAATCGGGTATAGAAGAAACGGAATTTCTAATTCCTGATTCGCTTTGGCAGCGCTATACCTTTGACTCTGAGGGGAATGTGATTATAGGTGAAAAAGGGAATGCCTATGCTTTGCTATCCAAGATTAATATCCTAACGGAAGAGCATACGCCTGTTTTTGATGCTGTTATGAGTGGATTTGGGGATACCGTCGGACTAACAGAATCTGCATCGGATCATTTGGGTTACGTGATATTTACCTTAATAGATCAGTTGGATGTAGGAAAAGTGCGAGGTGCACTGATTGAAATTGCCCACAAATATGAACGAATGTTGGATGCGAAGTTCAGCGAGTGGAGAACCGAAATGAATAATATTCCGGAATCCTTCTTATTCGATGACATCCGTGCGAAATTTGAACAACTATCTGAAGCAGCCATGCTAGAGGCAGCGGGAATAGCAGAAGAGCTTAATGAAATCACGCAAGCTGTCTTATCCATCCTGCTGATTTGCAGTCCGGTAGGGGATAAGCTGATGGACCATGTAGAGGAATGGTTGAATAAACTGACAAATGCCCTCATGGAACGTATGGAGAAACTAACGAACCAAATGACATTACATCTCGATAAGGTGGTTGAAACAACCATGAATCAAATGCTCAAATTTCCAGAATTGAAGCTGGATTTTGAGTTCTGATTACTAACTGGAATCGCCATCAAAAAGGAGTGAAGCCAGCATGAAAAAGATTTATACAAGGAAGGTGTTGACTCTGATGTTGATATTATCAATGTTCAGCTTTATGGGATGTGGCTCTAGAGAGGAGAAAAGTGAAAAGAAAATTTTGAGCTCCTTGCAGGAAAAGTATGGCGAGGAATTCATCCTTGATGGCATAGGCGGCGGTTGGGGAACGATGAACAACAATACATTGAAGGCGACTGTGCATCCTAAGAAGGATGACACGATTAATGTACGGGTGGAAATCACGAAGGATTTGGAAAAGGTGTATGACAACTATTTAAACCAGGTGGTAGCAAAAAAAGACGAACCAATGATTCAAGCAATCGCTGCTAGCATTTGGCCTGACAGTAAAATTATCGTTGCCAACGAAACGGGGTTGGTTTACCCCAAGCATAACGATACAAAGATTTCCTACGAGCAATTTCTGAAGTTATATCCAACGAATACGCTGGTGATTTCAGTCTATTTAAATAGTGATAACTATGTTGATGGTAATGGAGATATGGACCAAGAGGCAGAAATGAGAAAATATATGGATTTTGCAAAAATACTAGCAGAAAATAAATATGTGAGTAGTCTGATAGGGATAGGATACCTCACTCCAGAGGCCTATGGTCGATTAGAAGAGGTCAAAAAGGCAGAGGAAAGTGTTGACATATATTTTAGTGACGAAACTAAAAAAACAGGAATTATTAATATAGTTACAATGGCTGGATTCAAATTAGGAGTTGATGGAAAGATTGTAGAATCTCAAGACAAGATTAGAGAATTCTTTGATATATGGAAAGAGGACAGAATAAAAAGAATGGAACAAAGAGGGGGATTGTAATGGACGATACGCTTACAGAGGTAGAGTTAAAGCAGATCTCGCAACTTGTTTATTTAGATATACTCAACATTAAGGATTTGGAAAAAACATATGCATTATATAAAAAAATCACTCTCGGCGAAGTTCTCAACTTCTACGCTTCTCCCGCAGGTCAGCAACAATTAAAAGAACGCTTTCCTGACGATCTTAACGGAGTCAAAGAATACAAGCAGTGGAATGATCTCATAGAGCAGATGAATATATCTGATTATCAGAATTGGGAAATCTCCAATATCGTCTCTCATAATAAAAAAGAGGAATCAGGTTTTGTTGCATTTACAGTAGATACCAAGAACGGGGCAAAGGTAGCGGCGTTCCGGGGTAGTGAACCAATGGATAACCCGCTTTACCATAATGACTGGAAAAACAACGGAACAACTGCATATGCCCTTGAATCTTTACAACAGGCGGAAGCTAAAGAATATATGGATAATTTCAAAATAGATGCGGGTTATGAATTGTTTCTGACTGGGCACTCGCTAGGAGGTAATCTAGCCCTATATTCCTCTTTTATATTACCTGAGAATTTACGGAATCAACTAACTTCCGCATCAACGTTTAATGCACCGGGATTTAATGGAACCTTGCTTGATAAACACAGGGCCACTATAGATGAATTGAATGAGAATGACAAAATTAAAGAGTTCAGAAATAAAAATGACATCGTTCCGGCCTTATTTCAAAATCCATCAGCAGGTATTTACATTGATACTGAATCTGAAAGGAATACCGTGCTGCCACATCATTCCTTATTCTCACTGAAGATCGACGGGAACAATGAGTCTTTTCAACGTTCAGAGTCACAGACTCGGGCTTTGGTTCCTAACCTTGTGCATAATATTACAGTTGGTTTAGAAATTGTGCCGGGGCCACTAAAGGAAGCATTGGTTGAAGGGATTTTTAAAGTATTGGATGGGGAAGTAGATCTGCGGCCATTAGCGTTTGCGGGAATAGCCGTAGTTGGGCTTTTAATGGTGACTGTTGGGCCCGTTGCAGTTGTTACTGCGGCGATTACTGCAGCGTTAGCTGCGCTCGTTGTCACTATAAAAGCTCTGGTTGCGCTTTATGTGATTGGTTTTGTAATTGACAGTGTGATTCCCTGGATTGAGCAAAAGGTGGAGGATATCAAGGAGAGAGTGGTCTCCTTTTATAATCAAAGTGTTGAATTTGTAACGAATATGGTGACAGAAGCTGTCCGAGTGACTAATTTGATCGGTGATAAAATTGAGGAGTTTTCACAAAAGGTAAAGCACGCAGTCTCTGATTTTATGACGAAATTAAAAGAGGGCTTTAATCGTTTTGTAGAGAATGCCATTCAGTATATTGAAGCTCAGAAGGAATATTGGATTAGTGTAAAAGACAAAGCAATGAAGAAAATGGGGGATATATTCCAAAGTGTAAAATCTAAAATTAAGAAAACTAAGGAAGAATTTATCGCTGGCGTACGCACGATTAAAGATTCAGCGATCAGCAAAGTCAAATCGACCGTAACGAAAACCATAACGAAGATTGCAGTTGCATCTGCTAGTGTCATTCAAGGAGCCAAGATTTTGGCGAATATGGATAAACTGGAGAGCCTGCAGAAAAGTCTGGTGCGTAAGGAAGAGAGCATTGCTGAAGCCGTCGAGAGGATATTATCTATAGCTTCTGGAGTCAGTTCTAACGTGGGCAGGACTTACAGTGAATCTTATGTTCAAGCTCAATTAAGAGAAGTTCAACGTTTAAGCAATGAAGTCCGGACACAGAAAAATCGTGTAACAACAGCGATTAACGGAAAAACTGCAGGTTTAAGATACACAGTTACAAAATATCGAGAGATTGAATCCAAAATTGTTGCAGCTGCCCGTGCAAGTACTACCACAATACATCTTAACTAATTATATCAGGAAATAGAAAGATAAATTGAGAGGAGTAATTATATGAAAAAATTAATCAGTTCTCTACTTTTATTACTAATGGTATCCCTGATGACTTCTGCATTTTCAGGTTTTGCAGCAAGTCTTCCATTGAGGGTAGTAGTAAATGGAGAAAAAGTTATTTTTCCAGACGCCCAGCCTTTTATCGATGCGCAGCAAAGAGTACAGCTACCCGTGCGTTTTATAAGTGAAGCGCTTGGAGCTAAGGTGTTATGGGACAGTAAGGCCAAAAAGGCAACAATCTCGCTTGAAGGCAAAACAATGGGTGTCTATATCGGGAAAAAGAGTTATGAGCTCAATGGAAAAACAAAACAAATGGACACGGCAGCATTGTTCAAACAGTCAAGAACCTTTGTCCCACTTCGATTTGTATATGAAGGACTCGGTGTAAACGTGAAATGGGATGATGCTGTGAAGACGGTCTACATCACTACTCCTTCAGGTGAAATAGCTACCTCTGATAAGCCTGCTACGGGAGAATCAACGAATGGAGCGAAGACGGTAACGATTCATGGGTTTGAAATCCCGTATACTCAATTGGGGGCCAATCTAGAGTCGACTTATATTACCGATTCACAGCTGACAGTATACAACAATGATGATCGGAAAGCAGGTCAGTATCTTTTTCAAATCACAATTACATTTACTAATATAGGCTCTGACCCTGCACTGGAAGCGAAGGAAGCGGAGAATATTCTTAGACAAAACATTGAGGGCGATGTCGTAGATTCGATTATGAAGTATGTTAGAACAAAAACAAAAAGAATGGATGAGCTAGATTATAAAGTCTTCCAAAGCAAAGATTATAAAATTGATGTAGACTCTCCTGGTATGGGGGATATAGGAATCGCAGTATGGCCGAAGTAGGTGAGGTGAGGGTATGAAAAAATTGATATGGCTTAGTATAGTGACAATATTCTTATTCCAATCTATAGCTTCTTCAGTTTTCTCTGAAGAGTCAGTGAATGATACATCTAACAATCTTCCAAAAACAGCGACAGCTGTTATCGAGAAGATCAATAAAGATATGGCGGAGCTCTATAAAAAATCTAATTATTACACAATGGAGACTAATAAAGGAAAGTTAAGAGAGGATTTGTTGCAAAACCAGATAAAATCTAACAATAGTAATTTTGAGATTGTTTATGGTGGAAATCATGAATGGCTGGAGCATAGCAATATGTTTGCTTTTTCCGGGTATTCGATTGATGGGGACTCGGTCTCAACTGAGGGAGCTCCATGGTATGCTGGATGGAGCGGGATTCAAATTCAGAATTTTAATATGATTAAGGAACCTTGGAAGGACTCTGGCGTAAAATCAAGCTACAAAATTAGAAAAAATGATTTTGATGCATTTGTAGGTCGGGATATTGAGTATCTAGCAAATTCCGGCGGGACTTTTGAGCAGGCGATTCTTACTGGACTAAACCTGAGCTATGCCGGTAAGAAATATGAACGGTTCATCTATAACAATCAAGACAAGGAGTATAAAGACAGGGTTGTATACACTCAGAATACTACACCGTCTAAGGGAGGGCGATGGATAGATTATGTTCACGTCTTGCAACCGCCTACCTATCTGTCTTGGGGATCAGGGAGGATTTACATCCAAGGTTCCAATGGAAATATTACTTACTTAGGCATTCCTATCGCACCGTTTATTTTGCAGGTAAATGATTTATCCCCTCATTTCGAAACTTTGCCAACCGGCGCGGTAGCTGGACAAGAGGTAACCGTTGGAATCAGACTCAGATCCAGCTTCGCCACGCAGAAAACAACAGATTACGCTTGGAAGATCACGAGTAACGGAAAGGAAATCCCTGTAAGATACCATGGTCATGCGTCAACGTTAGCAGGTGAAATTATGCTTGCGGCTAATACGGCTGACAATATTCTTTTCGCGACATTTACAATGCCTGATGAGGACGTATACATCCAGTTTAATCTGAACAGGCTGAAGTCACCTAATGAAGTCTTTTACGGAAATAATGAGATTTACGGATGGATTAAGAAGGTCAACTCGATGCCAACAACTAAAGGCTCCTTCGATCTGGATTATAATGTGTTATCGAAAAAAGTGAAATTCGGGTTAGCCGATGGTGCTGCTATAAAGGCTGTTCTACAACCGCAATATTCTGATTTTACTTGGAGTGGGAATGCTACAGGCGCTTTGGAAGTAATCAATAATTCGGATACTATCTATCGTTATTTCCGTGTGGAGAATAATCCGCTGGTTAACGATGCCGCCAGTACTATAGTTAGGCAACCTGACATCATAGCTAGTCTGCAGCGTCCTGATTTTGGTGATGATCCTGTTAACGGTAAGTGGTACATTAATCCGGCTCCGTATACACCTAATCAAAAGTCAGGTAATATCAGTTTCCAGGGTACTGTGAGCAGAAATTTCACTCGTAATTATCAGGTGTGCAGCACAACTAAGAACGGGCAAGGTAAAGATGTTGAATCTTGTCAAACGTATACGGAGAGCGGCAGCACTTCAGCTCCGTTTACACCAGGTGAGGATGTCAAAACCATTCGGACCTATATTTATAACGGGGCCAAACAAATAGCACCTAAGCTGTACAAGAATTCAATAGACAAGAATAAAGCGGATTCTTTGATTCGAAAGCTCCTCTGGACAAGTGAGCCTTACAATTATAATGTAATCCGCTGGATGGCTCATGAAGATGAGAATAAGAACTTACAGGATTGGACGAAAGTAAAGGGGCAATTCGAACGAATCTTCACACAACAGGCAAGCGGAGACATCGGTTGGAAGGTAGAGAATAGCATGGCTCAAGCTTATAAGAAAGCCAGAGCTACCGCTAAAAAAATGCTTAACGACAAATCTAATTATGATACCGCCGTGTTTGCGACGGATAAGCAACTTCAAGGGTATGATTATCCGATTAAATCCGGATATTATTTTAATCCTGTTGGAACGTATACCTTTACACTGGAGACAGTTACGTTTAAAGATACGGATAAAGACACGAAGGACCATAAGGATCTTGTTGAGGAACTTACGAATTCTTTCCGATATGAAACTGATCTTATGTATATCAATAATGATAAAGTTGCGGTCAATCTGCGGAATGAACCACTGAGCAAAAACGGGAATAACTTTGCAAGAAAGCCAGCAGCTTTATCCGTAGAGGATAACACCGGAGTGAATGATGCGAAATTGTTGACGGTGGAGAACAGCTTTACTAAAGATGTGGAAGAGATCCCATATTCACAAGAAAGAGAAAGTGATAATGGCACCCATGAATTCTGGAAGAATATATTAGAGGGTTACTCACAGTCTAGTACACTGGGAAGCTTCGACAATTTCAAATACCGTGAATATGTGGGCTTGAATCAGAATATGTACAAGATCACGGAAAAGTCTACGGTGACGATTACGATTAATAAGGACCATATTCCTGTCTATACTACAGCTGAAATGCCAGATGGGAAGTACTATGTTAAGGCTTGGTTGGCAGATGTGGAGCTCTCCAAGAGTACCAACGCATACAAATCACTGGGCAAGCTTGTCGGCATTAAGCCGCTGGATCAAATTGAGGTTATGGTAAAAGGCTCTATGTTTGATGACTTAAATAATTAAACAACAATAGTCTCCCTTCATGCAAAATAGCATGAAGGGAGTTTTATTATTGTGATAGCGCTTCATCCAACGTATAATAAGGGCTGTTGATTGTTTTTTATTTTCACACTGGATGGCGGATTATTGCTTATTGGAGAAGGGAGATAGTTGCTATGAAGTTATTAGGAGCGATTGAAGCAGGCGGAACGAAGTTTGTATGCGGGATTGGTTATGAGGACGGTACCATTCTGGACCGAGTTAGCTTTCCGACAACAACACCGGAAGAAACGATGGGACTCGTAATCGACTATTTTAATGGGAAGAATGTAGAAGCTTTTGGTATTGGATCGTTTGGACCGATTGATCCCGTGCTGGACAGCCCTACTTATGGTTACATAACAACGACACCAAAACCTCACTGGGGACAATATAATCTGGTAGGCACAATGGCTGAGCAATTTAACGTGCCGATCGGTTTTGATACGGATGTGAATGGTGCAGCGCTTGCGGAAAGTAAATGGGGAGCGGCTAAAGGTCTGGACAGCTGCCTTTATATTACGGTTGGGACAGGTATTGGAGCGGGAGCAGTTGTTGGAGGTCAGATGGTGCATGGATTGTCTCATCCTGAGATGGGACATATTCTAGTTCGCAGACATCCAGAGGACACGTTTGAGGGCTACTGCCCTTATCATGGCGATTGCCTTGAAGGGTTAGCCGCAGGTCCGGGGATTGGCAAACGCTGGGGACAACCAGCAGGCGAGCTGCCTGTTGACCATCCAGCTTGGGATATGGAAGCTCATTATCTTGCACATGCACTTATGAATTACGTGCTGATTCTGTCTCCCGAAAAAATCGTAATGGGCGGTGGGGTCATGAAGCAAAGCCACTTGTTCCCGCTAATCCGTACCAAGCTGCAGGAGCTGCTTAAAGGTTATGTTCAGCATCCAGCGCTCAATACCGATATTGATAATTACGTTGTGCCACCGCAGCTTGGAGATAATGCAGGACTTGCAGGTGCGATTGGACTGGCAACCTTAGCTTTGGCAAGAAACTAGTATAAAAAGATATTGACTGTTAGGAAATATATGGTATTGTAGGATCTAACAGTATAGCATTTAATGAGGGAGCACCTCTTTCACGTTTATCGTGAGAGTGGTGCTTTTTTACGTTTTCCGAGTCTGACAGTGTGGGATTCACACCAGCGAAGAGTAGTTCAGACCCGGTAGGTATAGTGCTTGCTGAAGACTAGAAAGGCAGGGATGAATATGCAAATTGTATTTATGAATCGCTTATCCAGAATATCTGGGGTGGATCAAGAGGTGTTCGCTCAGCTATGGATTGGAGAGGAAGAAGGAGTGTGGAGCCTGGGCTGGCGTGATTTTTCAGACGGTGAGGAGACGCAGGAGCATTTGTGGTATGCGGGTGGTTCTTGGAATGAAATGCTCTGTGTTTACAGGCATGAGCTGGCGGTGAAGATGGGGGATGGCTATCGGCCGTTGATTGATGGCGTATTTCATGAAGAAGACGGCCTTACTGGGCGCAATCAGGAGCAGCTAAGGCTGCAATATTACAGTGAATATAATGGGAACGAAGCTATTTATGAGGAGTTATGTGCTTGGCGCCGCAGCCGAGCTTCTAGTGAACGGAAAGCCCCTTACATTCTTGCCAGCAATCGTTTGTTACGTTTGATAAGCACTTTCTTGCCGCATACACCAGAGGAGCTGCTGCAGATCCCTGGTGTAGGGGAAGGAAAGGTAGCCCAATATGGTACGGATTGGTTGGCTATAACCTCTACGGCTGCAAGGGAACATTCCTTTCCTTTGAATTGGGTACACCAAGAAATTGAGGAGGACTCTTTTGTATCCTGGCTCTATAAACAGAAAGAGGTCAAATATAAGAAACAGCTAGAAAGACTGCGATTACGGCGAATTCTGCTGCAAGGGATCGAGAATGGGTTAGGGTTAGAACAGCTTAAGGTGAACAGTGGAGTGAACCGTCGCGAACTGATTGAAGCGGTAGAGGAGCTGGAAAGAGAAGGTTATTGCGTGGAGAAACTGATCGAGGTAGAACTGAAAAATGTGCCGCAGAATGAGCAGGAAGCGATATGGAATGCCTATGTAGAGGCAGGAGATCTTTTTCTAAAGCCAGTGCTGCATAAGGTGTATGGGGAGGATTTTTCAGCAGCAGAAGGGCTGGATAGCTATTATGAACGTCTACGTCTGATGCGCATTCGTTTCCGGCGGGAGCAAGCTCCTAAAGTGGACATGGCGACCAGTTTCTAGTAGCTTTTTCTCATATCAAAAAGACGAAGGCTTCCTTACACCATAGGGTTAAAGGGCCTTCGTCTTACCTATTCGTCCGTTTATTTTCATAGCCATTCTTTCTTGCGGAATACATACAGCATCCCACAGCCTAACGTCAACATTAGACCTATCACGGCAAAATAACCGTATTTCGTATGCAATTCAGGCATATGATCAAAGTTCATCCCATAGATTCCGGTGATTACGGTCAAAGGCATGAATATCGTTGTAATCGCGGTAAATACTCTCATAATTTCATTGGCGCGGTTGGCGATACTGGATTGGTAGGCCTCACGTAAGTTGCCCATGAGATCGCGGTACGTCTCAAAAGTTTCTGATATTTTAACTGCATTTTCATAAATGTCGCTAAAATATTTCTGCAGCTGATCATCAATCAGACGGAGGTCTTTTTTGTTCAGGGTATTGATAACCTCTTTCTGTGGTCCCAGCATCTTCTTTAACCATAAGATTTCACTTCGCAGACCGATAATCTCACTCAGATGAGATTTCTTGGTATGCATTAGAATATCCTCTTCAAGCTTCTCAATCCGGGCTTCAATTCGGTCACCTACGGAGAAATAATTATCTACGACAAGGTCAATAAGCAGGTAAAGGAATTGGTCAGGTTCGCTAACCTCTTGTTCCCATAACATGGGCTTCAGGATGCGCAGCTCGTGGATCTTTTGTTTCGTTACAGTAATAATATAATGTCTGCCCAAGAATATATTGAGTGCCCGCAGGAAAATTTCCTCATCATCAAAGCGGATGCTGTTTACAACAATAAAGTAATGACTTTCGTATATTTCGATCTTTGGACGTTGATCCTCTTCACTAAGGCAATCCTCAACAGCGAGATCATGCAGGTTGAACAGGGGCTGAAGCAGCTCCAAATCCTCCACATCTGCATCAATCCAATAGAACCCTTCTGTTGGGGGTGTCAATGTTTCATCAATTTCATCAATAGGTGTAAAAACCCCTGCATTCACCAGCCGGATTTTCATCTGATTCCACTCCTTCTATCCCCGGGTCTTCACCAGGGACTGCTAATTAAGCACAGAGAAAAAATCAGCTTGGCCGGCGTTACAATCAATACAAGAGGCCGAATGACGATTCGAGGGCATGAAGAAGAACTGCTCCCGCCGCCGGCAAGCTGATGATTATCCTGTGTGGTTGCTCATTTTGTACACTTAATTGCGAGCTCGGGTCGCCTTCCATTCTTCTTCTCACCTCTTCTTTTCGTTCAGGTATGAAATACTTGTCTAGTATAACAACGGAGTATGCCTCTTTCAAGCAAATTTATTGTTACTTTAAGGCTACTTCAGCATTGTATGGACTTGACGAAAAGGAGGTTCATGATTTAAAGTAAATTTTAAAGAAATTTAATTGAATACAGCTAAATCTTATCAAGAGCAGGTGGAGGGACTAGCCCTATGAAACCCGGCAACCGGCGTGTGAACGCACGGTGCTAATTCTTGCGGAACTTTGCTGACGACTAAACCCCGTCCAAAAGTTTCTGGCAGATGAGAGAGGCGCATATGACTGTAGATATGACCTTTCTCGTTTTCCGAGAAAGGTCTTTTTATTGTTCAGAAAGCCGCGATGTGACAACATAACCTAAATACAGTTAAGGAGTGGAAAGACAATGCCAATTAAAATTCCCGACAGTTTACCAGCAAAAGAAGTACTATCCGGAGAAAATATTTTTGTGATGGATGAAAGTTTGGCTTTCCATCAGGATATCCGTCCACTAAGGATTGCTATTCTGAATCTCATGCCGACTAAAGAAACGACGGAGACTCAATTGCTGCGTTTAATAGGAAATTCACCGCTGCAAGTTGATGTTACCTTGCTGCATCCACGCTCACATACTTCTAAGAATACTTCTGCTGAGCATTTGAGAAGCTTTTACAAAACTTTTGACGAGATCAGCCACCGCCGTTTGGATGGCCTTATTGTTACAGGAGCACCCGTAGAGCAAATGGAGTTTGAGGAAGTATCCTATTGGGAAGAGCTAAAAGAGATTTTTGAATGGAGCAAGGATAATGTGACCTCGACCATGCATATCTGTTGGGCGGCACAGGCAGGGTTATATCATCATTTTGGTGTTCGCAAAGTGGCATTGCCTGAAAAATGTTTTGGTGTATTCTCCCATACGATTAATCAAAATAACATTAAATTGCTGCGCGGTTTTGACGAGGTATTCCATGTACCGCATTCCCGTCATACCGATGTCTCCCGCGAAGATATTGAGAGCAATCCAGATCTGCAGATTCTGGCAGAATCCGAAGAAGCTGGTATGTATCTAGTAGCTACGACCGACGGCAAACAAATATTTGTGACCGGACATTCCGAGTACGATCCTCTATCCCTGAAATGGGAATATGATCGTGATTTGGAGAGGGGCATGGAGATGGCCTTGCCGAAACACTATTTCCCTAAAGATGATCCAGAACGGACACCTCCTGCAGTGTGGCGTGCACATGCCAACTTATTATTCTCTAATTGGCTCAATTACTATGTATATCAAGAGACACCTTACGATATCGACCCGATTGTTTATTAAGATCAGCGCTACATTATAATTTAGGAGGCATTTATCATGGACGACAAACTTAGGATTGAAAGCAGACTGGCACAAATAGGTTCACAAGAAGATCCGGCTACCGGAGCCATTAATTTTCCTATCTATAATGCTACGGCATTCCGTCACCCGAAGCTTGGGCAGAGCACAGGTTTCGATTATAGCCGTACCAAAAGTCCGACCCGTTCCGTACTGGAGAATGCGGCTGCGGAATTGGAGTCTGGTGATGCAGGTTTTGCCTGTAGCTCTGGGATGGCGGCTATTCAAACCATATTTACCCTGTTTGGGCAAGGCGATCACTTGATCGTTTCGCTGGATCTTTACGGCGGGACCTATCGTTTGTTGGAACGAATTATGTCCAAGTTTGGAATCACTGCTTCCTATGTAGATACGAATGATTTGGATGCGCTTGAGGCTTCCCGTCTTCCAAATACAAAGGCGATATTTATTGAAACGCCAACGAATCCTTTGATGATGGTTACGGATATTGCAGCCGTTGCTACTTGGGCTCGTCATCATGGGCTGCTCACAATTGTAGACAATACACTGCTGACTCCATTTTTCCAGCGTCCTCTGGAATTAGGTGCGGATATTGTAGTCCATAGTGCTACCAAATATTTGGGCGGACACAATGATGTACTTGCTGGTCTTATTGTATCTAAAGGGGCTGAATTATCCGCTGAAATAGCGATTCTACATAACTCTATTGGCGCTGTGCTTGGGCCAACAGACAGTTATCAGCTGATGAGAGGCATGAAGACACTGGCTCTGCGTATGGAACGGCACGAGAGTAATGCACTAGCAATTGCCCGCTATCTACAAGAGCACCCGGCGATTGCGGAAGTGTTCCATCCAGGCCTGCCGGATCATCCGGGATATGAAATTCAGAATCGCCAGTCCTCGGGCAATACCGGAATTTTTTCTTTCAAATTAAAAGATGCCAGATACGTAGAACCTCTGCTTCGTCATATCCGGCTTATAGCCTTCGCGGAGAGCCTCGGTGGGGTTGAATCACTAATGACCTATCCTGCAGTACAGACGCATGCGGACATTCCTGTGGAAATTCGGAATGCGGTGGGTGTAGATGATCGGTTGCTGCGCTTCTCGGTGGGCATTGAACATGCGGAGGATCTAATTGCTGATCTGGGTCATGCTTTGGAGGCTGCGCGGGCGGAAATCGAAACGAAGTAAAAGTAACGGCAACCCAGATCGGCACCGAATTGCTGGGAAATATCGAGGATCTATCTCACCGTTGATTTAGAGCTGGTGTTAGACTGAGGATGAAATAGAGCTGTCTCATAAGCCGGGAATTGGCTGCTGGGGTAGCTCTTCTTTTTGGACTTTTCGCTATTGGACACAGCTGACCTTAGATACAGCATTATTACACATTTGGAATGTTAACGGCCTCCACAGCAGCTATAGCGCTAAAAAACAGCTTTCATGAGGCTCTTTTCATGGAATAGCATCACTGGAGTCCATAACTATGCTCTAAAGGCTAAAAACTTGCAAATAACGTCATCTGTGTCCGACAGCCTCAGGGAATTTTGATTCAACGGGTGCAGGCAGCAATGTAAGGACTCTTTCTGCTGGATGGTATCTTGCTGAGAAAGTAAAAAGTTTTTCAAGCTGTTCAGATTGTGATACGATGAGGAAATGAACTGTTCATTTATTAAAATATAAGGTATAAGTTACATACTATACTTTATCCTTATGTTACTACGAGAAACGGTTGTTATCTCTAAAGGACGACAACGTTATTTTTTCTTGTGATTTTGTGAATCTACCATATCCCTAAGGGTTTAAAAGGAGGATGCGAACGATGAGTGCGATAGATCTTATTTTGGATAAAGCCCTGCGGGGCGACCGTCTCCAATTGGAAGATACCATCCGACTATTCGAGAGCAACGAAATTGAGAAAATGGGTGCTGCTGCAAACACTATTATGGAACGCTGGCACCCGGACCCGTTAGCCACTTTTGTAATTGGCCGTAATATTAACTATACGAATGTATGTGATGTGTACTGCCGTTTTTGCGCTTTTTACCGCAGACCAGGCTCGGATGAAGGCTATGTGCTGCCAGATGAGGCGATTTATCAAAAAATTGCTGAAACAATTGCTGTTAATGGTACAGAAATTCTTATGCAAGGTGGAACTAATCCTAACCTTCCATTTAGCTACTATACAGATATACTGCGCGGAATTAAGCAACGGTTCCCTGAGATTACAATGCACTCCTTCTCTCCTGCGGAGATTATGAAGATGAAAGAAGTATCAGGATTACCACTGGAACAAGTGGTTCGTGAAATTCATGCTGCGGGTCTGGATTCATTGCCAGGCGGAGGCGCAGAAATTCTTGATGACCGTACACGCCGCAAAATCAGCCGACTAAAAGGCTCGTGGCGCGAGTGGATGGATGTAATGCAGACGGCACATAAAGTGGGTATGAATACCACAGCGACAATGGTGATTGGGCTTGGGGAAAGTATGGAGGAACGTGCTTTGCACTTACTACGTGTGCGTGAGGCTCAGGATGAGTGTATTGCCAACAAATATGATTCTGAAGGTTTCTTGGCCTTTATCTCATGGACATTCCAGCCGGACAATACCAACCTGAAGCTGGACAGACAAACGCCTGAGGAGTATCTGAAGACGGTGGCGATCAGTCGCCTTGTGCTGGATAATATTAAGAACTTCCAATCTTCATGGGTCACTATGGGACCAGAGGTCGGCAAGCTCTCCCTGCAATATGGCTGCAACGATTTCGGCAGCACAATGATTGAAGAGAACGTAGTATCTTCGGCGGGTGCGACTTACAAGGTAAACATCGAGTCGATTACTCAGCTGATTCGCGAAGCAGGCAAAGTTCCAGCGCAGCGGAATACACGTTATGATATTCTGCGGGTGTTCGATGATCCTAATGCGAAGATTGATAATGATTTTGTAA
The DNA here is from genome assembly GCF_038008505.1 of Paenibacillus sp. FSL H7-0735. Lineage (NCBI taxonomy): Bacteria > Bacillati > Bacillota > Bacilli > Caryophanales > Paenibacillaceae > Paenibacillus > Paenibacillus sp. FSL H7-0735. The sequence continues at coordinate 2,163,049 of NZ_JBBOZH010000001.1, forward strand.
TGCAGAACTAATATATATTAATTAATCAACGCTTGATGCTTGTTAATCCTTCAGTGGACTAATGAGCATCAAGCGTTTTTTTGTAAGGTTAGGATTACGATCATTAGCAAGCCTCATTGCAGAACACATCTGAATCTTCGCTTGTTATATCATCCGTTAGGCGTATGGACCCAGTGGACCTAATTCGTAAATTCAGCGTCTTTTGAGCAGGTGTTCGACCCCAGCGACGGTATCCTTGAAAAGAGCCTTATATAGGCTGGTTTTTAGCGCAATAGCGACTGTGGGGTCCGATAGAGCTGCAGTATATGAAATATGAACAGAAAAGCATTTTTAATTTCTTTTTACCTATTCACATTATTATCCAGAAGTGATATCATAATCATATCAAAAGAATATCTAGTGGGGGTGCTTTTATGAAAGAGAAAACGCTTCGTCCTGTCAGTGGATTTTGGGTTCTCGCATTGATTGCAGTTTGTTTAGCTGGAGGAATTTATGGTGCTGTTCAGGAGTATGTCGCAGTGCCAGTCATTCTGTTCGTTGTAGCTGGAGTTCTATGTACAAGTTTTACGGTTGTGCAGCCCAATAAGTCGGTCGTAGTTACCTTTTTCGGGCAATATGTAGGGACTATCGTGACAAGTGGCTTGTTTGCAGTCATTCCGTTCAGTTTGCGCAAGACGGTTTCCCTCCGCGTGCGTAACTTTAACAGTGTCAAGCTGAAGGTTAATGATGTGGAAGGTAATCCGATTGAAATTGCTGCAGTTATCGTATTTAAGGTAATTAACTCTGCAAAAGCGCTTTTTGATGTAGATAAATATATGGCGTTTGTGGAAATCCAAAGTGAAACAGCGCTGCGTCATGTAGCCAGTAAATACCCGTATGATAACTTCAATGAATCGGGCATGTCCCTGCGGGCTAATGCAGATGAGATTGCTAAAGAATTGGCAACCGAGCTGCAAGAACGTTTGTCGATATCTGGTGTAGAGGTCATTGAAGCGCGGCTTACACACTTGGCTTATTCCACAGAAATTGCCAGTACAATGTTGCAACGTCAGCAAGCATCTGCAATTCTGTCCGCTCGTCAAATCATTGTTGAAGGCGCCGTAGGCATGGTCGATATGGCGATTAAACAGCTTAAAGAAAGCGGCGTAGTTGAGCTTGATGAGGAACGCAAAGCGGCGATGATCAATAATCTGATGGTTGCGATCGTGTCGGAGCGCGGAGCGAGTCCGGTCATTAACGCCGGCTCGTTGTACTAAGGCGGTGCATCATGGCGGCCAAGAAAAGCTTTCCACTGCGGATCGATCCGGATCTGCATGAGGCGCTGGAACGATGGGCGGGAGAGGAATTTCGCAGCGTAAACGGACATATCGAATACTTGTTGCGTGAGTCTTTGAAACGTGCAGGCCGCTTACCTGAAAAAAAACGGCGAGAGGAATAACCACAAAAGGACTGTTTCGGCATCCATGTATTGGCTGCCAGAACAGTCCTTATGTGTGTCTTCTGCCTGAGTTTCTATCATTTTGGGCCCTTTTCTGACTTGACTGTCAGAGAGGACAGATTTATAATTACTCCATAATTCACGTTAACAGCATTGACGAAGATATGAGTTGATTGTTCTGGACCGTTCAGAGAGAGGAAACTTAGGCTGAAATTTCCTCCGGCATCCTGCTTTCGATTTACCCCTTTGTAGCTGCCGTTTTGAACTCCCTGCAATGGGATAGTAAGAACTGCCGGTTCATGGTCGTTACTCCATGCTTACGAAGGATTCTATCTTCACTCCGCTTGAGGTTTCAAGGGAGGCTAGAGAGAATCGAATTTGGGTGGAACCACGGGTGTAATCGCTCGTCCCTTTGCGGGACGGGCGTTTTTTTGTGTGCGTGGATATTATTGTTCCGCAAAGGTTAAAGGGCCGTTAGGCTTAATTATATGAAGGAGGAATTAGCAATGTCAGTAAGTATTAAGCTTCCGGACGGTTCTGTCCGTGAATACGCAGAGGGTAGCAGTATTGATGATGTAGCAGCTTCTATTAGCAGTGGCCTGCGCAAAAATGCAGCAGCGGGGAAAATGAACGGTATCGTTGTAGATTTATCTACTCCCCTTGAAGAGGGCGCACTGGTAGAGATCGTAACTTTGGATTCACCTGAAGGTCTGGAGGTTATGCGTCACAGTACAGCTCACTTGATGGCTCAAGCTGTCAGACGTTTGTTCGGAACAAAAGAAGTTAAGCTTGGTGTAGGTCCGGTCATTGAAGATGGCTTCTACTACGATATGGATCTGGAACATCCTCTAAATCCTGAAGATTTGCTCAAAATCGAAAAGGAAATGGACCGCATAATTTCGGAGAACCTGCCGATCGTGCGCAAAGAAGTTAGCCGCAAGGAAGCACTTGAAATTTTCGGTGAGCTAGGTGATCCTTACAAGCTGGAATTGATCGAGGCATTGCCTGAAGATAGCGTGATTTCTATCTATGAACAAGGTGAATTCTTCGATCTATGCCGCGGACCGCATGTGCCGTCGACTGCCAAGATCAAAGTCTTTAAATTGATGAATGTAGCTGGTGCTTACTGGCGTGGCGACAGCAAGAATAAGATGCTTCAACGCGTATACGGCACAGCTTGGATTAAAAAAGCTCAGCTTGATGAGCATCTTCGCCTGCTTGAAGAAGCGAAGAAACGCGACCACCGGAAGCTTGGTAAAGAGCTTGAAATCTTTACATTTAATCAATTGGTAGGACAAGGCTTGCCAATCTGGTTGCCTAAGGGTGCCAAATTGCGCAGTATTCTGGAGCGTTATATCGTAGATCTGGAAGCAAGTCTTGGCTATCAGCATGTATACACACCAGTTCTGGGTAATGTTGAACTGTACAAAACTTCAGGACACTGGGAGCACTATCAAGAGGATATGTTCCCTAAGATGACTATCGACAATGAAGAATTTGTTCTTCGTCCAATGAACTGCCCGCATCACATGATGATTTATAAGAGCTCGATGCACAGCTACCGTGATCTGCCGATCCGTATTGCTGAGCTTGGTATCCAGCACCGTTATGAAATGTCAGGCGCATTGACTGGCTTACACCGTGTACGTTCGATGACTCTTAATGACTCCCATATTTTCTGCCGTCTGGACCAAATTAAAGGCGAGTTCATTCGTGTAATCGAATTGATTAAACAGGTATACAGTGACTTTGGTATTAATGACTACCGTTTCCGGTTGTCCTATCGTGATCCTAAGGATACAGAGAAATATTATGCGAATGACGAAATGTGGGAAACTGCACAGCGGATGTTGCGTGAGGTAGTAGAGGAAGCAGGACTGCCGTTCTACGAAGCAGAAGGCGAAGCTGCATTCTATGGTCCTAAACTTGATGTGCAAATTAAAACTGTATTAGGTAAAGAAGAGACTCTGTCTACTGTACAAATCGACTTCTTGCTGCCTGAACGTTTTGAACTGGAATATATCGGTGATGATGGTCAAAAACACCGTCCAGTCGTTCTGCACCGCGGAATCTTGGGTACTATGGAACGTTTCGTTGCCTTCCTGTTAGAGAACTTTGCGGGCTCGCTGCCGCTTTGGTTATCTCCACAGCAGGTTAAAGTAATTCCTGTATCGACAGCGTTCGACGATTATGCCAAGGAAGTTACAGACAAGCTGCGTCGCCGTGGTATCTCTGCTGAGGCAGATCTCCGCAATGAGAAGCTGGGTTATAAGATCCGCGAAGCTCAGCTTGAGAAACTGCCATACATGTTCGTAGTTGGCGAGAATGAGATGAACGCTCAGACGGTCTCCATCCGTAAACGCGGGGAAGGCGACATTGGAGCTAAGCCGCTTCAAGAAGTGATTGAGCTCTTGTCTCAGGAAATTGCTGATCGTGTGATTTCCTAATTTCTTGTAATTAACAACACCAAAATTACGTCTAAATAAGACCTCTGTTATATGCCCATGAGGATCAACTTCTGATCTTCATGTATAAAATTTTGTGAATCGGGAAACCTTCGCTAATAAGGGGGAGGTTTATCACATGAACAAAATGGGCATATTTCAGAGGTTTTGGTGTCTTTTTGTCACCATCGTTTTGCTATTGACCGCTGCTGGAATCATTCCAGAATCTAAGCAACAGGCAGCAGGGGCCATTGGGACAGGAGACACTTTACAGCACACGGATATTAACAAAACGCTATCGAACGAGTTGCAATATACCAAAGCTAATTCTGTGTTTATGAGAACCACAGATGATAAGGTCGTTCTTGCGACTGGCCGCGCCACACTAATGTCAAACGAGGCGCATTCCGTCGCACCTGTATTACCTGCAACAACAAAAAATAAACCAGCAGCGACAAAGGCACCGCAGAGCACCAAAGCTCCAACCACTAAAACAAATGGTGGCAGCGGATCCTCAAAACAGTTACCAAATTCTATTCCTGTAGCCGCTCCTGCGGAAGACCAGATTATTACTTCAATGAAAGTAATGGCGACTGGCTATACTGCGGGTTATGAATCTACAGGTAAAACATCTAAGCATCCCGAATATGGAATCACCTATTCAGGTGTAAAAGTGCGCAGAGATAAGAATACAGTCTCAACCATTGCTGCTGACCCTAAGGTTTTGCCGTTGGGTAGTATTCTTTATATACCGGGCTATGGATACGCCATAGTTGCTGATACGGGCTCGGCTATTAAAGGGCGGAAGATTGATCTGTATTTTGCTACTACGAAACAGGTGTATAAGGAATGGGGCAAAAAATCGGTTGTAGTTCAACTCATTAAGCGTGGTAACGGGACTTGCACGGAAGTCATGCTGAAGAAGCTGAGCCAAGCGATTGAGACTTACAAAGCAGTGCCGCAATCCCTGCTCGAAGAATCCATTTAATGGGATTGAACTTATTTTCACTTGGTCATGCATAATAGTGACATCACCTTGCCATAATACGGACTGGGGCAAAGCAATTGCCTCTTCCGAGATGTTCTCTTAGTAAGCATATTCTATGCTGCATAAGAGAAAAGGAGGTGAATTCCGTGGCCAATAACAAGAAATCTAAAGTACAAGAAAATTACAAAACACCAAATGAAAAATACAATGCTGAGTTTGCTGTTGAGAATGACGGCGCTACTAAGCAAAGTGGAAATACTTCTAAACCAGCTCAGAAACCGCAACAATAATGCGCTAACTGAAGCAGAAGACTGCTGAAAAAAAGAGACTGTCCAAATCAGTTAATTACTGAGGGACAGTCTTTTTTCATATATAATGAAGTAAATAGAATTTTATCCCATTCATCTCAGTCTAGAGACTGAGGGGAAGTTCCTTCTCTCGCCGCTGTTTCTCAGCACTTCATTCCTGTAGACTAAGGCTATAAGATTGAAGAAGAGAGCGTTCCACTACTTTAAAGGGGAAATGAGTCATGAAAAGAAGGTTCACCAGCCAGGTTTTAGGCGGCCTGATCCTGATAGGGATTGGAGCTATGTTTCTACTGAGACAATTGGGTTACACTGATTTCAGCTTAGGTTACCTGATTTCGAATTATTGGCCGGTTATCTTGATCCTAATGGGAATGAAACGGCTTTTAGGTACAGGGGAGGAGCAATCAAAAGGTTCTTCACCTATCGGCGGCTTTTTCTTTCTGGCGATCGGAGTGTTTTTCCTTGGACGGAATTTAGATTGGTTTGATATTTCGGCCGGGGATTTTTTCAAAATGTTCATTCCAGTCATGTTGATTGGCGGCGGACTTTATGTGATTTTTAAACCACGCGGTTCAGTACCACCTGTGCCACCAGCTCCACCGTCACCACCAGATCACTTTCCTTCAGGAAAAAGCTCACTAGATGTGGAGCCGCCCAAACCGCTGGATTCCACACTTGATGAACAATTTGAGCAAAAATTCGGCAAGGCTTCTGGTCAACGCGACTGGAAGGACTATCTTCAAAAAGATGAAGAAGACGATGAGGACGAAACAGGATCTTATAAGTCCGGCGCTGAAGCACGTTGGCAAGAGAAGCAGGAACGACACGAGCGCAGACGTCAGGAACGTCATGAGCGTCATGCTCGTAGACATGGTGAATGGCATGAGGAATTCCATGAATCAAATAATCAAAAGGAATCGACCAATCGCTCTGCTTTTATCGGAGATGTCCACATGGGGCGCGAGCATTTCCAACTGAAGAACACGAATATCTCGCAGTTTATCGGCGATACCGTACTGGATCTGACGAATGCACAAATTGCTTATGGCGAAACGAGGATTAATATTTCCGCTTTTATAGGCGACATTAAAGTGTACATTCCGAATGATATGGATCTTGGCATCTCGGTGAACAGCAGTTCTTTTATCGGGGATATGGAAGTTCTGGATCAGTCTCGCAGTGGGTTTATGAGCAGTGTACAGTGCAAGACTCCTTATTATAAAGAAGCAGGCAAAAAAGTCCGTATAAATGTAAGTGCATTTATAGGTGACATTAAAGTTAAAACGGTGGGTTAGATGGGGACAATCTTCAGTAATACCAAATGGTTGCTGTTGTTTTACTTTTTGCTCACTGGAGCGGTAAGCGCTGGATTGATGTATGCAGGCACTTGCCTTGGTTATATCGAAGTGAAGGATTATCGGATGTGGCTGTACTTATGTCTCGGGATTGTGTTGTTCACTGTAGTTATCGGCTACATGGCAGGCCAGCGGATTCAGCGCCGGATTGATCATCTGGATCTGAATATGCTGCAGGTAGCCAAAGGAAATCTGTCCGTACGGATGCCAGAAAGTGACGATCAGTCTTTTGCCCGAGTGTATCACGAGTTTAATGTCATGATGGATACGGTTGAGAATAAGATGCAGCTTCTACAGCGATTGGGTGAACAAGAGGTTATTGAGAAGGAACAGGCAGCGGAGAGTGCGGTGTTGGAGGAAAGAAGGCGTATGGCCCGGGATCTGCATGATACGGTGAGCCAACAGCTTTTTGCCATCCATATGTCCGCTTCTTCGCTGCCTAAAGTTCTGAAGGTCAATGAAGCTCAAGGTCAAATGGTCATGGACCAGTTGATTACAATGTCTCAGATGGCACAAAAACAAATGAGAGCATTAATTGCACAACTGCGTCCAGTGGAGCTGGAAGGTCGAAATCTGTTCGAGGCGCTGGAAAAATGGTTTCCCGATTATTGTCGCCAGAATGGCTTAAAAGGAATGAAGGAGCTCGAACTTCAGGGCGAGTTATCGGAAGCGATCGAACATCAGCTGTTCCTAATTATTCAAGAGGCGATGGCGAATATTGTGAAGCATGCTGAAGCTAGACTGGTCAGCCTATCACTGCGTGAAGGATCAAGACAAGTTGTGCTGAGTATTAGTGATGACGGTCAAGGTTTTGAACATGTGCAGCAAAAACAAGGCTCCTACGGTCTCACCACCATGCGCGAACGCGCGGAGAAACTGGGTGGGCAAGTGGAGATTATTAGCCGCAAGGGTGCGGGAACGACGATCCGTGTACATATTCCTAAGTTTGTTCAAGGGAACCCAGAATTAGAGCAGAATAGATCGTTAGGAACAGATACACAGGACGAGGAGGAGTAGAGCATGAGTGTCATAAAAGTGTTGCTCGTAGATGATCATGATATGGTACGGATGGGCCTCAAAACATATCTAATGCTGGAGCCTACATTCGAGGTCATCGGTGAGGCGGCGAATGGACAAGAGGCGCTGGAGATGCTGCGTGCTGGTGGACATGAAGGTCTGCCTGACCTCGTGCTGATGGATTTGATGATGCCTGTGATGAATGGTGCCGAGACCACAAGAGCAGTGCTGGCTGAATTTCCTGGCCTCAAAATCGTGATCCTCACCAGCTTCCTGGAGGATGATCTTGTTGTAGATGCTATAGAGGCTGGTGCAGTCAGCTACGTGCTCAAAACAGTGTCGGCAGAAGAGTTAATCTACGCGCTGCAAGGGGCTTACCGCGGCATGCCCGTCATGACGGGTGATGTGTCACAGGCGCTGACCCGTGGTATACGCCAGCGCACCGTGCAAGGTGATTCCTCCGGTTTAACAGAGCGTGAGAAGGAAGTCCTGCTGCTTATAGCTGAGGGCAAGACCAATAAGGATATCGGTGAGGAGCTGCATATCAGCATCAAGACAGTAAAGACGCATGTCAGCAATCTGTTGATGAAATGCGAGCTTGATGACCGTACCCAGTTGGCTATTTACGCTCATCGGAAGGGCTGGGCTCAGGGGTAGGACTTGTAGACTAAGGTGCATTACTATTTGAAATGGTTTTAGAAGCTCGGGCCGCGACCTTTTTCGCGCCCGAGCTTCTTTTTTCTGCTTCCCTGTATAATCTCCTCCCATTTGCCTATATCTTTTATCTGCGCTTAAATTGTTTTTAATGTGACCTTAAGGTTTAAAGTACAAAATAAGAACATGAAAACAAATTAATCCTTGTCACGGCGACAGGAAGCAGGAGGAAAGATAAACATGGACGATAACAAAAACAACTTCAATCGCGACAATGGACCAGCACCAGATCGGGAATGGGACAATAATAACAATAGCAGCAATAATAATACTTCATCTGAAACAGGATCATCATCCTACTACTATTCTTACGGACCTTTTAAATCTTTGAACAAAGATGAGAATAACGCTGACGGAGGCGCGCAGCACTACAATCGGATGGAGCCAGAACGGGTCGAGGTTACACCTCCACAGCCTGTAAAGCCATTACCATATAACACATCACTTCGTACCACTGGTTATGATGGCAATGGTGGTGGCCGCGGAGGAAATGGCGGTGGCGGTTCTGAAGGTGGCGGCGGCTGGCAATATAATAAAAAACCAAAAAGCTCGTTAAAAACAGTGCTGGTATCATTCCTAGCCGGTATGGTCGTTCTCTCGGGCTCAATGTATATGGCAGACAGAGGTAACTGGTTTACGGGAGATACAGCTACAACTGTTGCTAGCTCCGGAACGAATGGAACGGCGAAGACAACGGGCGAGAGTGCAGGTGTTGCGCCTTCTACTTCTACTACATCCTTGGTGACTGGATCTCGTGATGTGACAGGTGTTGTTGATGCGGTGGGACCAGCAGTCGTTAAGATTGAGACACTAGTGAAATCTAATTCGCGTAATGGAAGCTCATCCAGCCCGAATCTGAGTGATCCCTTCTCACAATTTTTCTTCGGGGATCAATACAGTGGAAATGGTTCTTCACAAAATGAACAGGATTCCAAATCAGGATCGGATTCTTCATCACAGCTTATCCCTTATGGAATTGGAACAGGCTTCATTTATGAGAAATCCGGCTATATTTTGACCAACCAGCACGTAATTGACAATGCTGATGTAATCCAAGTCACCGTGGATGGCGTAACCAAGCCTTATGAAGCGAAGCTGCTAGGTTCTAGCAAAGATCTGGATTTGGCTGTGCTTAAAATTGAAGGAGATAGTGATTTCCCTACCGTAGCACTTGGAGATTCGGATAGCATAAAGGTAGGTTCAGAAGTGGTTGCTATCGGTAACCCACAAGGCTTCGACCATACTGTAACTTCCGGTGTTCTTAGTGCAAAAGGACGCAGTATTGATATTAACGAAGAAGATGGCAGTGGAACTCGTAATTACAAAAATCTGCTGCAAACCGATGCTTCTATCAACCCGGGTAACTCAGGTGGGCCGTTGCTCAACATGAATGGACAGGTAATCGGGATGAACGTAGCCGTCAGCACGGATTCTCAAGGTATTGGTTTCGCAATCGCTGTGAATACGATTAAAGAAGTCGTAGATAAACTGGAAGCCAACCAAGCCATTCCGAAAGAGCCGGTACCTTTCATTGGTGCAACTCTTATGACGATTACAGATGAGGTTGCTAAGCAAATGGGTACGGATATTAAAGAAGGTTCTGTGGTTGCAGATATCATCTATAAATCCCCAGCGTATACCGCTGATCTGCGCCCTTACGATATCATTACCGGTGCGAATGGAACGAAGTATGCAACCAACCAAGATCTGATTACTTTCATTCAAACGTTAAAAGTTGGTGATAAAGTAACATTAAATGTTGTGCGCGACGGTAAAACCATGGATCTTTCAGTTACCATCGGTAACAAAAATGATTTTGATACAACGACTACACAACAAAGTCAGCAGCAATAATACCGGACGGTAAGTCACACGGAAGGGGCGACCCTTCCGTTTTTGTCTAATTGTGATGTAAACTGCTACAATATATAAAAAGAACTGAACAATGGGGGCTGCTTGATGCGACCGAATATTCTAATTATTGATGATGACGAAAAGATTATTTCTATGCTGCGTAGAGGTTTAGCTTTTGAAGGTTACGATGTGAAAACAGCGGTGAATGGAGCGGATGGATTACGGGCGATCTTGAGCAGTGATCCGGATGTGGTAATTTTGGATGTAATGATGCCTCAGGTGGATGGCTTTGAAGTATGTCGCCGCCTGCGGGAAGGGGGCAGTAATGTACCTGTTCTCATGCTTACCGCGAAGGATGAAATTGAGCACCGTGTGAAAGGGCTTGATCTGGGCGCGGACGATTATCTGGTTAAACCTTTTGCCTTGGAAGAACTGCTTGCACGTGTACGTGCGCTGCTTCGGCGTAAGAGTGAGCAAAGTGAAGGTGGAGAGCAAGCGGTTTCTTATGAAGATATTACGCTGGATGTGGATTCACGTGAGGTTACCCGTGCCGGTAAAAGACTGGAGCTAACAGCGAAGGAGTTTGAGCTGCTTCATCTTTTTATGCAAAATCCGAAACGTGTACTTTCACGGGATCTGATCATGGATAAAATATGGGGTTATGATTATAGCGGTGAATCTAATGTGCTTGAGGTATACATAGCTATGCTACGTCAAAAGACGGAGGAGCATGGCGGTAAACGCCTCATTCAAACGATCCGGGGTGCCGGTTACATTCTAAGAGGTGACAACTAACATGTCTATAAGATTGCGGCTGACTGCTTGGTATTCAGGGATTTTGGCCGTTATGCTGCTGGCCTTATCAGCCGCAATTTACGGTTTTGTTTATTTTAATACTTATGGGGACTTGAAGAATCGCCTCCAGGTGCAAGCTGAGCAGACCATTCCATTTTTCAGTATCAATTTATACAGCGGTGAACTAATGATGGATGGGGTCAGAACTCCTGAGAATTCTAATACGTATACACAGATCTATGTTTATGATACTAAGGTTATGCAGCGAACGACAAACATGAGAAATGGTAATCTTGCATTTGATTATCCCGAGCGGGATAAAATTGTACAGGGATTTCGTAATGTTGTAATTGAAGGCAATCAATTTCTGATTTATGAACGGCCAATTCTATTGGAAAATTATAAAAATAATCCTGCTGCTGTGTTACAAGTGGCTACCTATGTAGGTGAACAGAATAAGCTCTTGGAGCGTTTAAAAACTATCCTGCTCGTAGGTTCTTTTGCTACCCTGATCGCGGCATTTACCTTCGGCTTGTTCCTAGCGCGCAAATCCATGAGTCCAATCGGCAAAGTAATTGAAGCTGCGAATGGGATTCAGACGGGGAATGATTTAAGCTCGCGTATTGAATACGATGGGCCGCCAGACGAGATAGGAAGACTTATTGAGACCGTTAACAGTATGCTTGGGCGTATGGAAGGATTCTACACAGAGCTGGAGGATTCGTATGCGGCTCAGCGCCGTTTCGTTTCAGATGCTTCACACGAGCTTCGGACACCGCTCACTACGATTCGCGGAAATATTGATCTGCTGCAAAAGGTTTGGGAGATGGAACCCGGAGAAGGGAAGATGAGTGAAGCTGAGATTCGCCAGCTATCGCTTGAATCGGTGCAGGATATCGCAGACGAGTCTAAGCGTATGAGCCGCTTGGTAGCGGATATGCTCTCGCTCGCGCGTGCGGATACTGGACGTACTTTTGATATAGAGCCCGTGGCACTGGAACCGATGATGAATGAGATTGCGCGCCGCGCCTCTTTCCTGCCGCGTCAAGCCGAGTGGGTTACAGGTGATATGTCAGTCTTAAATGGCAAATATATAGTTGGGAATAAAGATTATCTACAGCAAATGCTCTTTATTTTTATTGATAATGCCTTTAAGTACACGCCTTCTGGCATCGTGAGTTTGGATACCCTTTTCTATCAGAATCAGGTTGGTATTCGGATCACTGATACAGGTATTGGTATGGATAAAGATGAGGTTCCATATATCTTCGATCGTTTCTATCGTGCGGATGAATCGCGTGGAATTACGGAAGGGATTGGGCTTGGTCTATCCATTGCTAAGTGGATTATTGACGAGCATGGTGGGTCTGTGGAGGTTGTTACACGCCAAGGTGAGGGTACTACTTTTGTCATCTGGTTGCCGCTTCTCTTTGCTCCGCCGCTGGAATAGGGTATAATTTAGAAGTGTCCTATTACAGAGGTCAATGAAAGCAGAAAGCTGGTGAACTCATGGAAGTCATTAAAATCTCTCCCCGGGGATATTGTTACGGAGTTGTCGATGCAATGGTTATGGCACGGCAGGCTGCGCAAAATCTCGATCTTCCCCGGCCGATTTATATACTGGGTATGATTGTTCATAACAGTCATGTCACGAATTCGTTCGAAGATGATGGCATTATTACTTTGGACGGACATAATCGTCTGGATATTCTGGATAAAGTGGATAGTGGGACTGTTATATTCACTGCACACGGGGTTTCTCCTGAGGTGCGCAAGATGGCAAGGGACAAGGGTCTGACTACGGTCGACGCCACCTGTCCTGATGTCACGAAGACCCACGATCTTATTCAGGAAAAAGTAGATGATGGTTATGAGGTCATTTATATCGGCAAAAAAGGCCATCCGGAACCAGAGGGTGCTGTGGGTATTGCCCCTGAGCATGTGCATCTGATTGAAAAAGAAGATGAGATTGCTACGTTATCCATCCCTTCTTCACGTATCGTCATTACGAATCAGACTACTATGAGCCAGTGGGATATTAAACATATCATGAAAAAGCTTCTGGAGACCTTCCCAGGTGCTGAAGTGCATAATGAGATATGTATGGCTACCCAGGTACGTCAAGAGGCTGTAGCGGAACAAGCAGGGCAATGTGATCTGGTGATTGTTGTCGGTGATCCGCGAAGCAACAACTCTAATCGTCTGGCACAGGTGTCGGAAGAAATCGCTGGGGTTCCTGCCCATCGTATTTCTGATGTGTCTGAACTCCAAACAGAATGGCTAGAGGGTGTAAATATCGTCGGGGTCACTTCTGGCGCGTCCACACCTACACCTATCACCAAAGAAGTGATTAACTACTTAGATCAGTATGATTCGGCTAATCCGGAGACGTGGGAGATTAAACGTACTGTGAATATGGCGAAGCTGCTGCCACCGGTTAAGAATAAGAGTGCAAGTACTACTTAATGTAATGGGCTAGGCTCGAACTTATATATTATGAACGCTGCAACAAGAGCGCTTAACTTCGTCAGTCGAGGTTAAGTGCTCTTTTTTATCGAAAGAACGCTTCCAGCATAGGAATCTAGAATATAGATTGACTATAATCGCTTTTTGAGGTAGAATTGCTTTAGTGATTAAAAGCATAAAAGCTTAAAAGCGAACACGCGTCGTAGCGCGATAGTATCTAGCGGAATTATTATAAATTTTAAGTGTAGAGAGGGAGTTATAAATATGATCGTCATTACATCAAATCAAACACCGGAAGAGCAGGTTAAAGATATAATTGCCGTAATCGAAAAAGAAGGTTTGCAGGTGCATCTCTCCAGAGGAGCAGATCACACGGTGATAGGTTTAGTGGGAGGCGTCACTCCTAAGCTCGCCGAGCATTTGCGGCAAATGAAGGGTGTAGAGAACGTCGTGAAGATCTCCAAATCCTACAAGCTGGCCAGCCGGGATTTCCATCCTGAGGATACGATTATTGATATCAAGGGTGTGAAGATTGGTGGAGAAAACCTGGTGATCATGGGCGGACCTTGCGCCGTTGAGTCTCCAGAGCAGATTGATGAGATCGCCCGGCTTGTTAAAGCGTCTGGTGCTCAGGTACTTCGTGGAGGCGCGTTTAAGCCCCGCACAGGACCGTACAGCTTCCAAGGCGTAGGTGTGGAAGGTTTGACTATGATGGCTGAAGCAGGAAAGCGTCATGGCCTGTTGACGATTACAGAGGTTATGACACCGGAGTATGTTGATATCTGTGCGGAGCATGCGGATATTCTGCAGGTGGGTACACGGAATATGCAGAACTTTGATTTGCTGCGCAAGCTGGGTACCTGTGGCAGACCTGTTCTTCTAAAACGTGGCTTCAGTGCGACCTATGATGAGTTGCTCAATGCAGCGGAGTACATTTTGGCAGGCGGTAATAAGGATGTAATGCTCTGTGAGCGCGGTATTCGCACATTTGAGACCTACACTCGTAACACACTGGATCTATCGGCTATTCCAGTTCTACAAAGCTTAAGCCATCTTCCAGTAATCTCTGACCCAAGTCACGGAACCGGTCGTCGTGAGTTAGTTGAGCCTATGGCCAAAGCTTCTGTTGCTGCTGGTGCAAACGGGCTAATTATCGAAATGCACACAGATCCGGACAATTCCATGACAGGTGATGGTGTTCAATCGTTATTCCCTGATCAGTTTGATAACCTGCTTAAAGATCTGGAAAAGCTGGCTCCAATTGTTGGACGTAAGTTTTCTACTTCGCCAGAAACGGTTTCGGCGCTATAAAATTCAATCTAAGAGCTTCCTCGGAAGCCCTCTTAACCCGCGACCTAGTGGGAAAAGAGGGTTTTTTTGGAGTTGAATAAAATAAATGTGACATGAAAATATGCGAAAATAACAGATTTCACGAAAGCGTTAGAATATCTTACATTGCTGAAAGAAATACCTGACATAAGCATTGACGATGTTAGGTATGAGATTTATAATTACGACAGCAAAAAAAATTAAAACAAGAACATTTGCATACTGTGAGCGGCCTAATGTTCGGAACTTGGGGGAGGAAAAATTCATGTCGGTTGAAAAAGTGTTGCAAACAATTAAAGAGAACAATATCGAGTGGGTAGATTTTCGATTCGTAGATTTAGGTGGTCGTGCCCACCACATCTCTCTGCCAGCTTCTGAAGTGGAAGATGAAACTTTTGTAAATGGGGTAGCATTCGACGGTTCTTCCATCAAAGGTTTCCGTGGTATTGAAGAATCAGACATGGTTATGATGCCTGATCCGAATAGTGTGTTCATAGATCCGTTTACAGCTCATCCAACGCTGAACGTGATGTGCGACATTTTCACTCCTGATGGCGAACGTTATGAGCGCGATCCTCGCGGTATTGCTGTGAAAGCAGAAGAATTCCTGCAAAAAAGCGGAGTAGGTACATCTGCATTCTTCGCACCTGAATCAGAATTCTTTATCTTTGACGATGTTCGTTACGAAAGTGGCATGAACAGATCCTCATTCTTCGTAGATTCTGAAGAAGCGGCTTGGAATACGGGTCGTAAAGAAGAGGGCGGCAACTTGGCATTTAAAGTTGGCGTTAAAGGTGGATATGTTCCTGTAGCGCCAGTTGACTCCCAACAGGATATCCGTAGTGAGATGTGCCGTCTGCTTGCTGAAGTTGGACTACGCATTGAACGTCATCACCATGAAGTAGCCACTGCAGGTCAAGCGGAAATTAACTTCCGTTTTGATACCTTGAAGAAAACTGCTGATAATCTCATGACTTATAAATATATTGTACAAAACACTGCACGTCAGTATGGCAAGGTAGCAACCTTCATGCCAAAACCGCTGTTTGGTGATAACGGTAGCGGAATGCACGTGCATCAATCGATCTTTGACGGAGATACTCCTTTGTTCTATGAAAAAGGCGCTTATGCTAACCTGAGCGAAATGGCTCTTCATTATATCGGTGGTATTTTGTACCATGCACCAGCATTGATCGCTTTGACTAACCCAAGCACCAACTCCTTTAAGCGTCTGGTTCCTGGCTACGAAGCACCGGTTAACTTGGTTTACTCCAAAGGAAATCGTTCTGCAGCAGTTCGTATCCCAGTAGCAGCTGTGACACCAAAAGGCTGTCGTATCGAATTCCGTACACCGGATTCCACGGCTAACCCTTACTTGGCATTCTCCGCAATGCTGATGGCAGGTCTGGACGGAATCAAGAACAAGATCAACCCGCAAGAACTGGGTTATGGTCCTCTGGATAAGAACATCTATGAATTGTCTGATGCAGATAAAGAAAAAATCCGCAGCGTTCCAGGCAGCCTGAGCGAAGCGCTTGATTCTTTGGAAGCTGATTACGAGTTCCTTACAGAAGGCGACGTATTTACTAAGGACTTCATCGATAACTATATTGCTCTGAAACGTTCTGAAGCACAAGAGGTAGCGATTCGTGTTCATCCACATGAATATGCCCTGTACTTCGATCTATAAGATTCCTGCTATATATAATCTTTATAATAAAAGAAGCTGTCTCAAAAGTAGTGATTCTACTTGGAGGCAGCTTCTTTTTTTGAATTGGGAAAAGTAATGGATTTTACTGTATCTTATGAATGTGTGCCACACGTAGTGTTCTAAGCCATGAGTAGTGTGTTCTATGCTATGAGTAGTGATCTAAGCCATGAGTAGTGTTCTATGCTATTGGAGTGGGTGGCGGGTGACGGGTGACTGCTATGTGTGATTTCCGTTCGGCTTGCAGTATATGATTTGTGGTATCTGTGACGCTGGACTATGTACGGTGAGCGATATGCGTTCTGTGTTTATGTGATATACAAAGTGGATTTAAACTAATTAGGGAAAAACTCCCTAAAAAAAGCCGATATTTGCTCTAAATGAACGAAATCAGGGAATTCCTCCCTAATAATCAGGGTGATTTCTTTATTAGTTACTGAATAGGCCAAAATTCAGGGAAGTTTTCCCTAATTATAAGTCCGATGAACAGAAATCTCTGATTTTTAGGGAGAAATTCCCCAATTATTCTATAAGTGCTTCACTTATTGCATCATCCGGAGCAACACTAGGTGCGCCCATAGAATCCATTTGGACATTAAGTAGTGTTAAGAACATAAAAGAGGCTGTCACCAAGCCATAAAATGGCTGCTTGGGACAGCCCCTTTTTGCTATTCGTGTATTCTCCGAGAAAGGCTACACTAGCCCCCGTTCAGGAGCGCCGCAGGACTCTCTAATGATAAGCTCTGGTTCTACGCTGAAAGAACTCGTACCTGATTGGTTGTTTATTAGATCATACAGCATTAGTGCTGCTAGGCGACCGATCTTATCTTTATTTTGGCGGATGGTAGTCAATAGGGGTGTTGTATAATTGCAGGCCTCAATATCATCACAGCCAATAATTGCAACAGTTTCAGGAACAGCGATAGAAGCCTCTTTAAGGGCACGCATCGCTCCTATAGCAAGCTGATCGGACGCTGCGAAGATCGCTCTAGGTAAATTTCCATTCTCAATCATTCTACGCATCGTCTCATACCCACTAGCCTCAAAGAAGTTACTTCCGTTTAAGAACCAACTCTCGTTAATAGGCAGCCCCAAATCTTCAAGAGCTTTGCGATAACCACTTTCGCGCATATTGGAGATGTCTGAATCTGAGGAGCTGCCAATGTAGCCAAGCTCACGATAGCCCAGTAAATAAAAGTGTTCTACCACTTTGGAGGACATTTTGAAATTATCCGACATGATAAAGCCAGAGTTGTCACCCGTTAGTTTTAAATCTACGCCGATACATGGAATAGCACTGTTGTCTAATTCGCTGATAGAGGTTTCTAGCTCCTGTCCGGATAGAAGCACACACCCATCTACATTAAAATGCTGACAACGGGCAAGATAATCGTTAGTATCGCCACTTTGGAATTTTTCATTGGAAAAAAAGATAAGGTCGTAACCTAGTAGTCCCATTTGTTTTTTAAATGAATTTAGCACCTCGATGAAAAAAGGGTGGGTAAAGTCGACATTCAGCATTCCGGCAAAAATCACTCCGATTAGATTGGACGATTTCGTAGCCAATGTTTTAGCTGAATTGGAGGGGGTATATCCAGTTTCTTTTATAATTTGTTGAACCCTTGTCTTGGTATCTTCCGAAATATCACTGTAGTTATTAATGATTTTGGATACTGTCGAAACAGAAACTCCAGCAATTTTCGCTATATCTTTGATGCTGTAGGCCAAATTAAGTCCCCCTTATAGTGAAAAATGTTCCGTAATATATGTTTAAAATCTACTCAAGGCTATTTTTTTATGACTTGAATTTATGATTTACGAAATAGTTTCGTTACTTATTTTATAGTTCAATAAGATTATAGTCAATGGAATGTTTACTCTTAAACTAGGATTATGCTTGATATTAAAGGTTTTTTTGAATGATTGGTTCAAAAAACGTTCAAAAATGAACAATGAAAAAAGACTTTACAAAGACAAATAACGATGTAATAATGAAAACACCGAAACCGCTTTCTGTGATATCATCCTTACTGTTTCGTGATTTTCAGAAATTAGCATGTGGTTTCGTTAAAGGGTCATAACAAATTATCTGGGGGGTAACAAAATGGTAAAGAAGCTTTCTGCGGTATTGTTGAGCTCAGCGCTAGTGCTCTCATTAGCAGCATGTGGAAGCGGCAATAACAACGCGAATGGTGAGGCTACTCCGGGCAGCGGAACAAACAAGCCTGCATCTGGTGATAAGAAAGTGATTAAGATCTTACACTGGAAACAAGAGAATATTAACAAGGTCATTACAGAAATTAATAAAAAGTTTGAAGAAAAATATCCGGAATACAAAGTGGAGTACACAACCACTGGTCCGGATGATGAATTCAAACAAGCACAAAGAGCAAGAATTACAGCTGGTGACGTAGATGTACTTGCCGATCTATCCGGTATGAGATTGTCTCCGAAAGATTGGACACCAGGTGCGAAAGTGCCAGACTGGCAACAATGGATTGATTCCGGGCTGATTGCTGATCTGAGCGGCGAAGCTTTCGTTAAAAACTACAATGCGAATGATATTGCTAAAGCCGGCACTTATAAAGATAAAGTGTATGCAATCCCAACCGGTAAAGTAGCGATGTCAGGATTCTTCTATAATAAAGAAATTTTTGAACAAAACGGGCTGACTGTACCTACAACTTGGACAGAGTTCATTAGTGTTCTAGATACATTGAAAGCTAAGAGTATTGTTCCAATCGTAGTGGCTGGTAAGGATGTATGGCCTTTGAAATTGCCAGTGTTCGGTTTGCAAGCCAAGATTCTGGGTGGCGGCAACCAACAACAATGGATTGAAGGGGTTTGGAAGGGAACTTCGGCGTTTAACGATGCTGAGGCTGTAGAAGTATTGGAGAAAATGAAGACGCTTCAAGATAACTACATCATCGACGGTTTCTTGGGTATCGACTATGCAACAGCACCTTCGTTTTTCGCAACAGGAAAAGCAGCTATGATTGCTGACGGAACTTGGGATGCTCCTACGATCGCGGCAGCAAATCCAGATGTGAAATTTGGTTACTTCCCAATCCCAGCTACAGAAGATGCTGCTAAGAATAATTCTCTTGTAGGTAAATACGATGTAACTTGGTATGCAGCAGAAAAAGGCCCGAACAAAGAAGGCGCTTTGAAATGGCTGGAATTCTTCTCTGAACCAGAAAACTACACAGAATATGTTAAAGCAGCTGGATTCTTGCCTACACAAGACAATATTGCCACTGAAAGTGACTTTATTGACAAAGAACTTGCTCCATACATGACTGGAGATTTCGAACTTGCTTATGAAATTATGATGATTAACCGTGATAACGTTGGTGAGCACATTGCAGCTGAAGGCGTTCACACTGAATATTTGGCACCAGGTGGCGAGTTTAAAACCGCTAAAGAGCTTGCAGATGTACAACAAAAAGAATGGGAAGCAGCAGCACCTAAATAAGTAGCTATCCCGATAAATAAAAAGAATCTACAACATACTGTACACCAAACATGTTTTACAACTTCGGGGTCTGTTTTGTGCAGGCCCCGATCATTTTATTGAATTAGGATTGGGTAGGTGAGAGAAATGTATCCGTTCGGGAAAGGTATTAAACGATATATACCGCTTCTGCTGCTAATGATTCCATTATCATTGTATGTAATTTTCTATTTTGGCCCATCTATGATGACGGTTATCTATTCATTTACAGATATCACTAATGTTCCTGGAAGCAAGATGAGTTTTGTAGGCCTTGACAATTATTATGATGTATTTTACTCAGGAAATTCAGGCGAGCGTTGGGATTCCATTATACGTACTATTTATTTCATGGTCATTGTAACCATTGTACAGAACGGTGTCGGTCTGCTTATGGCCGTAGTTATCAATCAGAAGCTGAAAGGCGATTATTTCTATCGCGCGGTATTCTTTTTACCGGTTGTGCTTGGTGTAGCGGTAGTTGCACTGGTATGGGGCATGATGTTCGATCCGCTGAGTGGTCCGGTTAACCAACTGTATGATTCTTTGTTCGGTTATAAAGATATGTTCTTTGGAAGCTTCACTCATGCGTTCGGTTATATTATATTTACGCAAATTTGGATGTATATGGGTTATTCGATGTTGATTTTCCTTGCGGGACTACAATCCGTACCGAAAGATTTGTATGAGGCTGGATATATAGACGGAACTACGAAGTGGCAATCTTTTAAAAATATCACATTCCCACTTATCGCTCCATCCTTTACGATTAACATTATTTTGTCTATTATCGGTGCGATGTCCACCTTTGATATTATTCTCGCAACTACGGACGGTCGCTTTAACACAAGAACGATGGCATATGACGTTTATAAAGAGACGTTCCGTGGTTCTCTACAGATGGGACTTCCTTCCGCGCTTTCCGTGGTTCAATTCCTTATGATTCTGGTGTTTGTAGTATTTGCAGTGAAACAAATGCGTAAGAGAGAGGTGGAATATTAATGAAGGATTCCAAAACCGCCAAAACTCTCTCTTATATTCTGATTGCAGTGTTGCTTGTTTTGTATATCATGCCGTTGTTATTTGTAATCAATATTTCATTCAAGTCCTTTACAGAATATCTGTTAGATCCTATCGGTCTCGTAAAAAGTATTCAATGGGATAATTATAAAGAAGCTTGGCTACAGGGTAATTTCTCTAATTATTTCTTAAACAGTCTGCTGTATACAGCTGTGGCAACAGTGCTGACCCTAATTGTTTCGTTATTCGGGGCCTTCCCGGTGGCGAGAAATTATGTGAAGTGGAGCGGATTTATTTATTTGTTCTTCTTGATGTCTCAGTTCCTGCCGAATCCAATGGTCGCACAGTTCAAGCTGATGCTTACCATGAAACAGGAGCTAGGATTTGTAGGTTATGACACGAAGCTGGGTTACATTCTCCTTAAAACAGGCGGAACGGGTATCGTGTTCATGATGTTTGTAGGTTACATCAAAGGAATTAGCCGGGAGATGGATGAAGCAGCAGGTATGGATGGCGCTGGATATATGCGTTATTTGTTCCAGATCATCCTGCCACTTATGAAACCAGTAATTGCTACAGGTGTTATTCTAACAGCAATTAGTATCTGGAATGACTTCGTGGGGCCGGTCATGTATTTACCGAGTCCAGAAAACTATCCAATCACCTTCGGGCTTAAAGAATTCCGCGGTCAATACGGGAACAACTGGCCTATGTTGGCGTGCGGGATCATGATCGTATCTGCACCGCTTATCATCCTATACACCTTCATTCAAAAGTATATCGTTGACGGTGCATTGGCAGGTGCGGTTAAAGCTTAAGTAGTTGTGTAAATGAGAGGATGGAGAGAATGGATCGTAATAAAATTCATGGCTTCGAATTCACCGGAAATGATGGGGAATTCAGGCTTCAGCAACCGGATCGCAGCAGTTTTCTATATTTCCCTCTAGTGAATGAAGGGGGAATGATGTCGACGGTAACTCCAAAACTTCATGGTCAGGTTACCACAGGTCATAATACATTTTTGACACCGCCATTATCTGTTGAAGATTTGCATAATTCGCGGGCTTCCCGTAACTTCTGGGTATACGTAGAAGGCAAGGGAGCTTGGTCGGCAGTGGGGAACTCCGCTAAGCAAAATGCCGATTTCTATACATCGTCTACTGATGAAGCAGTACTAGAGGCTGGTTTCCTGTGGCAACGCGTAACGCGTTGTAACGCAGAGATGGGTGTTAAAGCTGAAATCACCAGCTTTGTGCCAAGCGGTAATGATAAGGTCGAACTAATGAAGGTTACGTTGACGAATACAATAGCAGAGGCTATTACGCTGACACCGACAGCGGTAGTTCCGATCTACGCGCGTTCGGCAGATGATCTGCGCGATCATAGACATGTAACCTCTTTGCTTAACCGGATCTATACTTCACCTTATGGTGTTGAGGTTCAGCCTGCGCTCTCCTTTGATGAGCGGGGACACCGCATCAATCACACTTCTTATGGAGTATTTGGTGCAGAGGGTGACGGCAGTCAACCTGCTGGTTTCTTTCCAGTGCAGGAGGAGTTCATTGGAGAAGGTGGAAGTCTGGATTGGCCAGAAGCTGTTATCCTGAACAACACGCCGGAGATTGGCAAGGGTGGAGGTGTACAAAGAGAGGGATATGAGGCTATCGGGGGTCTTCGTTACGAGGCGCTTAATCTGTCTCCTGGTGACAGCCATTCTTATATAGTAGTTATGGCGATCCATAATGAGAGAATTGACGTGGATGCCTTGATGAACAAATATGGTACATCTGAAGCTTTTGATCATTTGCTTGAGGAAACTAAAGCCTTCTGGGCAGATAAAGTGAATATGGTAGAATTTCATACCGGTGATTCAGATGCTGACCAATGGATGAAATGGGTTACGATTCAACCCGTGCTGAGAAGACTTTATGGTAACTCCTTCTTGCCTTATCATGATTATGGAAGGGGCGGACGTGGCTGGCGGGATCTTTGGCAGGATTGTCTAGCACTCCTTATTATGGAACCGGCTGAAGTACGCAGCTTACTGCTGAACAACTACGCCGGGGTAAGAATAGATGGTAGTAATGCCACTATTATCGGTCAACAGCCTGGTGAATTTATTGCCGACCGTAACAACATCCCGCGGGTGTGGATGGATCATGGAGCTTGGCCGTTCTTAACGACTATGTTATATCTGGATCAGAGTGGTGATCTTGATTTCTTATTGCAGGAACAGACGTATTTCCGCGATACCTTTATGAGTCGCTGTAAGGAACGCGATAATTCATGGGATACCTCGCTGGGAAGTGATCTCAGAACTACTTCTGGTGAGGTTTATAAAGGTACGATTCTGGAGCATATCCTACTGCAAAATCTGGTTCCGTTCTTTAATGTTGGAGAGCACAATAATATCCTGCTGGAGGGCGCAGACTGGAATGATGGTCTTGATATGGGCGCAGACCGGGGTGAGAGTGTAGCTTTCACAGCATTCTACGCAAGTAACTTATTGGATATTTCTCGTGTGCTGCGTACGCTAAAGACTTCTAAAGGGCAAGAGACAGTTGAATTGGCAGAAGAAATGAAACTATTGCTAGATTCGCTTGGTGATCAAGTGGATTATGAATCTGTATCAGGCAAGCATGAAAGACTTAATCAATATTATGCTGCCGCTCCGAACAAAGTCAGCGGTATTCGTGCAGCACTCGACATAGAGACAGTAGCGGACGATCTGGAACAAAAAGCAGAGTGGATCTTTAATCACTTGCGCCGCAATGAGTGGGTGGAAAGTGAACACGGTGGAGGCTGGTTTAACGGTTATTATAATAATGATGGAGAACAAGTGGAAGGGGAATTCGCAGAAGGCGTTCGAATGACGCTTACGGGTCAAGTATTCCCGCTGATGGGCCATGCAGCTGCGCCAGAGCAAATTCCGCATATCATTGCCGCCGTGGATCGTAATCTACTGGATGACAAAATTGGGTACAGACTTAATTCCCGTTTCGGAGGGATCCAGCAGAATCTGGGTCGTGCCTTTGGCTTTGCCTTTGGACATAAAGAGAACGGTGCTATGTTCAGTCACATGACCATCATGTATGGCAATGCATTGTATAAACGCGGATATGTGAAAGAAGGACATAAAGTATTAGAATCTCTGTATAGCTTAAGTACTGACTTTGCAAAAGCCCGCATATACCCAGGAATTCCTGAGTATATTAACGAGCAAGGCAGAGGGATGTATACGTATTTAACAGGATCAGCAAGCTGGCTGCTGTTAACTATGGTTACTGAAGTATTTGGTGTAAAAGGTAAGCTAGGTGATCTTTTGTTGCAACCGAAGCTTGTTAAAGAGCAGTTTGATTCCGAGGGAAAAGCCTCTATTAAGACAATCTTCGCGGATCGCGAGTTTGAAGTGGTCTATAAAGCCACAGGAAGCTTAAACTACGGGGAGTACCAAATACACTCTGTTACCCTGAATGGCAGCGAGGTGACGCTGCAGCGCGGCTCAGGAAGTGCGATTATTCCGCGTGAAGAGTTGCTCTCTCTGCAGACAGAGAAATGCCACTTGATTGAAGTGACATTGGCGTAGCTTTATACGATATTTTAAGACGTCTGCACCGTTATTCATAGCGGCTGCAGACGTTTTTTTCAATAATGAATATTTATTCATTGTAACAATGAACGAAAGGGCGCGTTAGGTATGGGTTGCAGACTGTCAAATGGCATATTAACTGTCGATATCGCTGATATCGGAGAGTATAAGGGCACTCGTTTTGACTGGACAGGATTTATTACACAGGTGACATTAGAAGAGGGGAAACATACGTTTTGTGTGCCGGAAAGCTTGAAGCCAGGCGAAGGAACTGGAGGCAAGGGGCTTTGTAATGAGTTTGGCATTTCCCGGGCAATTGGATATGATGAAGCGCCAATCGGAGGCTGGTTTCCAAAAATCGGAGTCGGATTGTTACAAAAAGGAAATTCCCCATTATACAGCTTCAATGAGGAGTTCCCTTTAACCTCTTTTAGTAAGGATGTCGAAGCAGGGAATGATGCGGTCACATATACGATCCACCCAATGGAAAGCAACGGATATGCTGTGCAGCTAACCAAAACGATTTCTTTACAGGGGGATCAATTAACAATTGCATATGAATTGCATAACAAAGGTCAAAAGCCTTTCCATACGGAGGAATATATTCACAATTTCATCGGAATCGATGGGTTGAATATTGGGCAGGATTTTGAACTGCGTCTTCCGAGGGAACTCAAGGTAGTAGAACCAGAATCCTCCTATACGAAAGAATTGCTAGAGGTATCCGGGAATACTCTTACTTGGTCAAAGGAACCGGATAAACCCTTTTATTGCAAGTTGAGCGGTTGGGAAGGTCAGGAAAATGAGTTCACCTGGGAGTTGGTTCATAAGCCTAGTGGAACGGGCGTGCGAGAGAGTGGGGACTTTCCAGTAGAACGTATGGCCCTGTGGGGAGAAGGTCATGTAGTCTCTCCTGAAGTATTTGTGAACATTAGTCTTTTACCGCGTCAAAGCAAGAGCTGGCGCCGATCTTACCGGTTTTTCACTGCGAAATGAGTACCGTCTTAACCTTTTATGTGAATAATTATACTTGCTGGTGCGGGAGAATATTGCTATCATAACCATATCCATATTGATAGGAGAGAAAGGGTGGGGAGCAGTTTTGAATAAGAGAGCATACAATTTTAATGCCGGACCGGCAGCATTGCCGCTTACGGTACTGGAACGCGCACAAGCGGAGTTTGTTGATTTCCGGGAAAGTGGAATGTCTATCATGGAGATGTCGCACCGTGGTGCAATTTACGAATCCGTGCATAATGAAGCGCAGGAACGTCTGCTTTCGCTCCTCGGCAATCCGAAGGGCTATAAGGTATTGTTCGTACAAGGCGGAGCAAGCACACAGTTTGCAATGATCCCTATGAACTTGATTTCCGAAGGCCAAGTAGGTAGCTATGTAATGACAGGTAGCTGGGCGGATAAAGCTTATAAAGAAGCCAAATTGGTAGGAGGCGCTCATGTTGCTGCTTCTTCCGAAGATAAGAAATTCTTGGCTATACCTGAATTAAGTTCGATCAAAGCTGCGGAGAATGCTGCTTACCTTCATGTTACTTCCAACGAGACCATTGAAGGAACGCAATATGCAGAATTTCCGGATGCAGGCTCGATTCCGTTAATCGCGGATATGTCTAGTGATATACTTTGCCGTCCAATCGATGTGAACCAATTCGGAATGATCTATGCCGGAGCACAAAAGAACCTTGGACCTTCAGGCGTGACTGTAGTTATCGCGAAAGAAGAATTGCTTGCAGAATCACCTTCTAACATTCCTACTATCATGCGTTACAGCACTCATTATAAGAATAACTCTCTTTACAATACACCTCCATCTTTCTCTGTATATATGGTGAACGAAGTATTAAAATGGATTGAGGAGCAAGGCGGCTTAGCTGGCATCCATTCCAAGAACCTTGAAAAATCGGGTCTGTTATATGATCACATCGATGGAAGTGACGGTTTCTACCGTGGCGTTGCAGAACAAGGCAGCCGCTCTATTATGAACGTTACTTTCCGGATGCAATCAGAAGAACTCGAAAAGCAGTTTGTCAAAGCTGCTGAACTGGAAGGTTTTGTCGGCTTAAAGGGTCACCGCAGTGTTGGGGGCTTGCGTGCTTCCATCTACAATGCAGTTCCTTACGAAAGTGTAAAAGCACTGTCCGATTTCATGAACCATTTCCGGCAAACTCAAGGTTAATGAATTCTATCTATAACCTTCCGCCTTCTTGGTGGAAGGTTTTCAGTTTGTTTGGAGAAGCTATGGTTAGGCACTAGAGTAAAACATCTGGCTATTAAGCCTTTAGAGAGGAAGGAACCATATAATGGCACTCCATATCGTATTAGTCGAGCCGGAAATTCCGGCCAATACTGGCAACATTGCGCGTACTTGCGCCGCTACAGGCACTCATCTTCACTTGGTTCGTCCACTCGGATTCCGTACAGACGATGCTACATTAAAAAGAGCAGGATTAGACTATTGGCATGCTGTTACTATTGAATATCACGACTCCTTTGCTGAGGTTTTGGAGAAATATAACGAGGGGCGTTTCTTTTACGCAACGACGAAAGCAGAGAAAAGATACAGTGACTTTGAGTTCCAAGATGGCGATTTTTTTGTTTTTGGCAAGGAAACGAAGGGGCTTTCTGCAGAGATTCTAGAAGCAGGTAAAGAAACAAAAATGCGCATGCCAATGAGTGATGCTGTGAGATCTCTGAATTTATCCAATTCGGCAGCTATTATTGTGTACGAGGCGCTTCGACAATTGGATTTTCCTAATCTTATTTAAAAAAAGACAAATTTTTTATTTTTTTCAGCAGGATTCGACAATTAGGTAACGAAATATATTGAAAGAGCCGAAATAAGTAGTAGCTACTAAATAATTTTTCTTGAACAGGAGAGGTGTACGTTAGTTATGAAACCTGCTGGTGTAGTTCGCAAAGTGGATCAGTTGGGTAGAATTGTTCTGCCTAAGTCCCTGCGTAAAAGGTATCAGATGAATGAAGGCGACCCGGTTGAAATTTTGGTACAGGGTGACCATATCATCTTGGAGCGTTACCGTCCAAAATGTGTTTTCTGTGGATCAATGGATGGTGTAAGCGAATATAAAGATCGTTATATTTGTTCTGCATGCCTTTCGGAAATGACTCAATTGCCAAGACATGCCTAAGAAGTACATATTTTGAATTTTGACAGCCAAGAGCTTATAAAAAAACTGTCCTCTTCGTAGAACTCTTCTACTTGGGGGCAGTTTTTTTATGTATACGAAAAATGCCCCCGCACCAAGTGGCTGCAGGGACATATCGGCTTTATAGGCCTTTTGTTTTGTCGTCGTTGTAAGATGAGGTAAGGATGCCGACCGTAAATAACACAAATACGAACATTACGATCCAAAAGGTTAATGAGAACGACATACTGGCACCTCCAATAGCGAATGTATTCGTTATCAAGATTATAACCTGCAATTTAATAAAAATAAACGCAAATGTGATATGTTACATAGACAATTTACTATATTATTTAAAAAACAGGAAATTCGTTGGCACAGCTCTTAGATTTCCATCGGATGGTTTATTGATAACTCTTCCGTTAAAGATCAATGAGGAAGAGCCACCACCATCTAAATTATAAGCATCTACGAGGCCCATATTCGATAATTTGTTCTGAATCTCCTCCAGCTGTGCACCAGAGCTGCCATACTCATTATATCCATCTGCTACAAAAAGCAGGATCTGATCATCTTTATATTTGCCGATCACGGTACGTGGTGCCCGATTAGGGGATGTTTTCCACTTTTCGGGTATGGGTGTTTTAATGTTGTTTTTAAGGAGGACAGGCACAAAGGTGGCGCCGAATACCGGATCTAGCTGATCTAATTGTGCGCGACTGTAGAATTTCCCGCCGATTAATTGCCCGGATTTGTTCAGCCCAACAAAACTTAGGTCCTTGTACGTTGGCTCAAAACCGTATAAATACTTTCCATCCACTACAGTTGTGCTTAAGGGATAACGTTTTCCGGATTGATCTGCAAAGCCGCCCGCATTAATACCAGCAATGGCACCATTACGCTGTACGGCATGCATAGTAGTTTCCGCACCGGAGGCTGTCTCCGCCAAGCTCATCTTCATAGCGGTCGGGTCCTTCAATTTGATTTTCAACGCATAAGCTTTGTAGTTTCCTGGATTCAATCGATATAACTCAACTCTTATACGGTCGCTGGTAACAATCTCTGAAGGTATACCAAGCTTGGCTGAAATCCTGCGGTTATAGATCAGTTCAGGCCGGTTCGCCTGAGTCTTTGCTGTTTCGACCAGCTTATTCATCGTAGTGGTAGTCTCTTTATATAGCTTGGCACTAGCGCTGACAGCATCAATGGTGTAAGCTGCGGAGGCCTCTGCCAGAGTCAGCTCTTTTTTTAAGGAAGCTGTTTCATTCACTGGCCCAGCGCTTGGTGTGAATTGTCCTACATCAAGGTTTAGCTGTAGCGGTGGTCGATACCACGACATACATATAAACAAGCCTATGAACGGTGCAGTTAGAAGCATGAAGAAGCGATTTACTCTTTTGACTGGCGTCATCATTTGATCAGATCCATTTCTTTCTTCAAAGCTTCTAACTGTTTGCTTACCTCACTCAATTGCGTATATAGCTTGTTGCTGTTATCTGTCTTGGCACTAGCATTATCTTTAGTGAAGGTTAATAGTTCGTTAAAGCTTTGCACTGTATTCTGCAATTCCTTCACTTCTTCAGAGAGAACGGCAATTTTTGCTTCATAGTCGGTCTTTAAAACGGTAAGCTGCTGCTGGCTCTGAGTACTAAGTTCGGTTAGCACTTGTTGCTTCAGATGGTTCGTGTAGCTGTATACAGCATATACGCCGAGTCCGATCATCATAATCCAGAACAGTAAAAACCATTTTACGGAAGGGCCGTTTCTCGCAGTAGTAGAGCGCGAGCGTACCGGGGACGTTTCCGCTAGCGGTTGCATTTTATCACCTCGGGTTGGTCTTTTTTTCAAGTCCCCATTCTATCAGACTTTGACAAGATTCGCAAAAATGTAAGAGAGTATGAAAACTAGAAAAAGTAATTGCATCCTATTAAACTACTGCGATACAATTTCTATAGATTGGAATTCTGATAGACGTACACAAGGTAACCAGCTAGAGATTATACAGACAAGTCATCATACAGCCTTGCTTGCGTTTTAACCGGAAACGCTGCGGCGCTTTCCTTTCTAGATGATTATATATAGAGCAGGGGGTCAGGGCATTAATGATGAAGGTTTGGCAGGTGGTCATTGTGGGGTGTCATCCTACAAGTATGCTGGGGACAAAATTGATTTTGGAAGAGGAAGAGGGGCTTAAGGTTCTGGGAATGTATTCCACTTGGGACGAAGGCGCTACCATCGTAAGGGAAAAAAATCCCGAGCTAGTGCTAGTAGATTATCATATGCCTGAGGGGAATATTGAGAGTGTGCTGTTAAATATGAAAAAAAGCTCACCAAACTCACATTTTGTCGTGATGACAGACGAAGACGGGCGAGAACTGCTTCAGCCCCTCGTAGAACTAGGAGCCAGCGGGATATTCTCGAAGGGAGCTTCTCCCCGTCAGCTTTTACAGCTGATCCTGGGTTTACGGGAGGGTTTTCTTTCAATGCCGTTGGAATGGATTGAAAAAGGAGCTTGGCCGATTTCGACATTTAAAGGATTAGATGATGTTCTGCAACTGACGGAGACAGAGATGTTTATCATGGAGCGAATCGTTCAAGGGATTACCTACGATAAAATTGCGCTTGAAATTGCGGTAAGCCGTCGGTCCATTGATAATTATTTGCGCAAAATCTATGTAAAGCTCGATGTTTCGACCCGGGCACAAGCGATTGAGAAATTCGCGCTCTTCTCAAGACAAAACAGGCAAATCTACGCCTAACCCACGCTTTACGACATAATGACGTATGGGGTGGAATATTCTTGGAGTAGAAGTAAGAATATCATGTTGAATGGGTAACCATCCCATCCTTGGATGAGGATGACGAAGCCGTTTCTACTTGGTAACAGGGAAGGGGGATTTCGCATGATTTACGAATTTTCTGCTCGCGCACACACATTGTTGTCGTCATCGCTTCTTAGTATCCGCACCCAAACACGGAGAAGCTCCATGATATCGCTAGCTGAAGAATTACCAGCGGAAGAACTATTCCCATTGTCACTGCTTGCTGAAGCAGCATCTACGGTGATTTCAGCAGATGCGGGAGCACTGCAATATGGTGATCCTGCAGGGTACGGACCGCTTCGGGAGTGGCTTGCTGGGGATTGGCTTAAAGAAAAAGGGGTAAATGTTGTTGAGGGTGGAGTTCTGCTAACAACGGGTAGCCAGCAAGCCATTGATTTGTTGTCGCGGGTGTATATTGATCCAGGAGATCGTGTATTAGTAGAAAATCCGACCTCTCCAGGATTTTTGCAGACTCTTCGGATGCAGGGGGCCGTTATTATTCCTGTACAGGGTGATTTGGACGGGCTTGATCCGGAGCATTTGCGGAGCCAGATCGAGCTGCATAAGCCGAAAATGCTGTTCGCAACCCCTAGCTTTACTAATCCAAGCGGCATTTTATGGAGTTTGGAGAGACGCCGCGCAGTATTGGATTTATGTATCGCATATAACATCTTGATTGTGGAAGATGATTCTTATGGGGATTTGCACTTCCAGAAGCAGGGTGAACAAAAGGCTAAAAGATATCCGTCTTTGTATGCACTGGAAAATATCAGCGATGGCGGACATGTGCTTTATATCGGTTCGTTCAGCAAGACCGTTGCGCCCGCGCTGCGGACGGGCTGGGCGGCAGGCAGCCGAGTCTTGATCAGAATGATGTCTGCGGCTAAGCAGATGGCCGATTGGCAGTCGAGCGCATTAAATCAGCGGCTGCTGCATCATTTATTGGATGTGTCTGCGTTTGATCTGCGTGAGCATATCGCGCAGCTGAATCGAGAGTATAACACCCGTCTGAAGCTTATGGTGGAATTGCTCAAGCGGCCTGCTTGGAAGGGCAGCTCCTATGATCTTCCATCAGGAGGCATGTTCCTGTGGGTCGCACCACCAGAGGGAATGGATGTTATGGCGTTGCTCAAATGTGCGCTAGGTAAGGGAGTGGCTTTTTTGCCAGGTCCGTTATGTAGTGTAGATGGAGTCAGCAATCACCTTCGCCTTAACTTTAGCCATCCCGGCCGGGATGAGCTGCTGCTTGGCATGAACCTGATGAGCGAAGCGGTTAAGGAGTTCACAGCCCGGAGTTAGGTAGTGGAATGAAAGTTGTGGATGAAATGATGGAAATGATGAAAACACAAGACACTCTTAGAGCTAAAACACGGACAGAATTACAAGTCGGGCAAGACGAAGTGCATGATGTGAGATTAATTAGGGAAATCCTCCCTAAAACTGGTCGATTTGAACTCTAAAATGGACTGTTTAGGGAATTTCTCCCTAAAAAATCAAGGGATACCCCGTTTTAGGGGTAAATCTGGCGAAAATCAGGGAGTAATTCCCTAAAATGCGGTTTTTAGCGTGTGAATCGAAGAATATTAGGGAGGATTTCCCTAATAACTTAGTGTGCCTTTTTCGGAATGGTGTTTTTAAAGCTTATTTTGCTTTGAATGATTTAGTATTAGTGGATGTTGAATGTAGCATAGGGGTTCTAATGTGAATAAATCAGCAAGAGTAGCATGTTTAAGCAAGAGTAGAGAAAATAGTAATTAATAAATAGCGCTCGTGTTCGAAGATTGTAAATAAGTTAGTTAAGTACAGTCAAGTAGAGCTGGATGAGGTACGCAGAGATATGAACGTGGTAAGAGTGAAATGCAAACGTGGTATGAATGAGTTACTAATGTGATGAGAGTGATTTACGAACGTGGGAAAAGCGAGTTACGCACGCGGTAAGAATGAAATACGAATGTGGTACGTATGAGATAGAGCGTGGTACGAACGAGATTCTAGTATGTTAAGAATGCAGTCTGAATGTGATACGTATGAGATACTCATGAGATATGTGTGAAATAAGACATGATACGGATGAGATACTAGTGTATTAAAAATGTAATCTAAATGTGATATGAGTATAGTAAGAACGTGGTACGCACCAGATACTAATGTGTTATGTGTAAGATAAGAACATGGAATGTACAGAGATAAGATTCAAATAAGATTAGACATACGAAAAAGCATCCCGTAGTTGGGATGCTTTTTGGCGTTATTTAATATGTTATGTGTGCATCAGAATAATAAGTTTAAAGTCTGAGTAAATGATTAGAACCGAGGTAAAAGATTAGAACCCGACTAAAAGAGGTGCTCGATTGATGTACTGTCCAGGTTAGGTTAGCTAATTACTGGGATGATTGCTGTTATTGGGTACGCCGCTTGTTATCGCGGCATATTCAACCAGCGCCGCATGACCGGCTGGGGTTAGGGTATAACGCCCACGGCTTACCCGGTGAAACCAGCCGTAGTAGTTGTTCTGAAGCATAGCGGCGGCGGTGGGTACGCCGCTACGCTTCCGCAGCTCGGCCGGAGTGATGCCGGCTGAGCGGGGAGCGCTTCCTGCGGCCAATACGGCCGCTGGAAGCGTGCTTGAGGCAGCGCTAGGGGCACCGCTTCGCGTGCCTGCCGCCGCTGCCTCCCGTGCTGCCGCGTCCCCGGCAGCACGGCTCTCCGGCGCTGAGCTCAGCGCCGGAACCTGTTCAGCGGTGCCCGCCGCTGAACGTTTGGCAGCTGCGAGCGAAGCCTTCGCAGCTGCCTTCTCTGCAGCGGCGGCGGCGTCCGCCTCCGCTGCTTGCAGAGAAAGCGCGACACGCAGCGCTTTCTCACGGTAGGCCGTCACGAGCTTGACGCGCGTGCTGCCGCCGGTGTTGTAGTCTCCGCTGCGCTCGCGGAACTCATAGAGTAGGCGCTCGCGCCGCCGCTTGTTGCTGCGCTGCGCAGGCGGCTTCTCGTCTGGCTCTACAAGCACCTCGACCAGCGGTGCTTTGGTCTTATAAAAGATAACGGTGATCAACCCAAGACCGAGCCGGCGGCATAACCCGCTAAGCTCGCCCCAGCGCTGGTTCACCGCACCTTTTTTATCACGGACACGTTCCACTGCGAGATAGACGATGGGACTGAGCTTCAACCGTTCTACCCCTTGCAGCAGCAAGGCGAGATTGAATGATTTTTTCATCTCCACGATCAGAGGATGCTCAACGTCCTCCCGAATCCCCACCAAATCGCAGGTCCGGACCTCACCTTTGATGCTGTAACCCTGCTTTTCAAAAAAAATCTTCAAAGGAGCGTACAGCTCCGTTTCATGTCGTACCGCCATCTTGTCACTCCCGTAGGCCTTTATTTTCGGGTTTCTCAATAAGGTTTTACAGCCATTTTCTGATTCTCTATTATAGCACAGTAAAAAAGAGGTCAACTATTCCGCGCTTGCCGCATAGGTATGTAATACACTTTTTAACGCTATAGGAGAGCAAGTAGAAGAGCAAGTAGGAGCGCAAGAGGAGGCAGCGAGCAATGGACATTTTTGAGCGTATAGCTTCGTATCGGGCTGAGAACGACCGGTTGGCGTGGAGCGGCACCTTCAAGCAGTATATAGAACTGTTGAGAAAAGACCCCTCTCCCGCAAAAACCGCTCACTCCCGCGTTTATGACATGATTAAGTCGCACGGCGTAGAGGACATAAACGGACGCAAACGGTATAAGTTTTTTGAACAGGAGATTTTTGGACTTGATCGTGCAGTCGAAAAGTTGGTCGAGGAATATTTTCACTCTGCAGCACGTCGGCTTGATGTTCGCAAACGGATTTTGTTATTGATGGGACCTGTCAGTGGGGGGAAATCGACCCTGGTCACGCTGCTTAAACGTGGTTTGGAACAGTACTCGCGGACAGATGCGGGTGCGGTATACGCAATAGAAGGCTGCCCGATGCATGAGGACCCGCTGCATTTGATCCCGCTGGAGCTCCGTCCGGAGATTGAGAAGGAACTTGGTGTACGTATTGAGGGCAACTTGTGCCCATCCTGCCAGATGCGTCTGAGAAATGATTATGCTGGTGACATTGAGCAGGTTAAGGTGACGCGTGTTATTTTGTCAGAAGAAGAGCGGGTAGGGATTGGTACCTTTAGTCCATCTGATCCGAAGTCTCAGGATATCGCTGATTTGACAGGAAGTATTGATTTTTCGACCATTACTGAATTTGGTTCGGAATCTGATCCGCGTGCCTACCGTTTTGATGGTGAGTTGAACAAGGCTAACCGTGGGCTGATGGAATTTCAGGAAATGCTCAAATGCGACGAAAAGTTTTTATGGAACCTGCTGTCACTGACGCAAGAAGGCAATTTCAAGGCTGGCCGCTTCGCGTTGATAAGTGCGGACGAAATGATAATTGCTCATACAAATGAAACCGAGTATAAGTCGTTTATTTCTAATAAAAAGAATGAAGCGCTCCAGTCCCGTATGATTGTTATGCCTGTTCCGTATAACCTCAGAGTTTCGGAAGAGGAAAAAATCTACGCGAAGCTGATCGCCCAGAGTGATATGAGTCATGTGCATATTGCGCCACATGCGCTGCGTGCCGCCGCTATTTTTTCCATCCTAACCCGTCTTAAAGAAAGCAAAAAACAAGGTATGGATCTGATCAAAAAGCTGCGGATGTACGATGGTGAAGAGGTCGAGGGCTATAAAGAGGCCGATCTTAAGGAGATGCAAACGGAGTATTTAGATGAGGGCATGTCCGGAATTGATCCGCGTTATGTTATCAACCGCATTTCCAGCGCTCTGATCAAAGGAGATCTGCAGTGCATGAACGCACTGGATGTCCTGCGGGCGATAAAGGATGGCCTGGATCAGCATCCATCGATTACAAAAGAGGAGCGGGAGCGTTATCTGAACTTCATCTCCATTGCCCGCAAGGAATATGATATTTTAGCGAAAAGCGAAGTACAAAAGGCATTTGTCTACTCCTTTGAGGAATCTGCGAAGACACTTTTTGAGAATTATCTAGATAATATCGAAGCCTTCTGCAATTGGTCGAAAATTCGTGATCCGCTGACGGATGAGGAAATGGAGCCGGATGAGCGGTTAATGCGTTCGATTGAAGAGCAAATTGGTATCTCTGAGAATGCAAAAAAAGCGTTCCGTGAAGAGATCCTGATCCGGATTTCCGCGTATTCACGCAAAGGGAAGAAATTCGAGTACAACAACCACGACCGCCTGCGGGAAGCGATTGAGAAAAAGCTGTTCACAGACCTCAAAGATATCGTCAAAATCACCACCTCGTCCAAAACACCTGATGAAAGTCAGCTCAAACGAATCAATGAGGTATGCGCCAGACTTATTGATGGACATCACTACTGCCCAATCTGCGCCAACGAGCTGCTGAAATACGTGGGAAGTCTGCTAAACCGTTAAAAAGAGTTCATTTATGCGGGGTGTTCCAAAAGCCATGAAAATGGCTGTGGAGCACTCTTTTTTTGTCCTTCCATGTTTTACTGCCTCCTTTTACCCTCCTAATGTTGATCTAAACGCCGCCACCCATCTGACTAATTTGGCTGTTGTGCGTAGGAAGTTGCTAAAGGACACAGGAGACCCTAAACGTAGATTTTGAGCATCTTTAGCAGGCTATTGGACCCTATGGTCGCTATTAGCAGGAAAAACCTAAATATGAGCCGTTTTTTGAGTAATAGCTGCACTGGAGTCCGAAACTCCGCTCAAAAGGCGATATTTTGGAAAATAACGTCATCTGGGTCCTTTAGTCAGTCGTAGGGAGCAACTGAAGTGTAAGTAGGTTACGTGAATCCAGCGTTGTCTACTTCGAGGCTTACCCAAAATGATGGCGGCCAAGAATACGCAGAGTTGTGATCCTTCTGTAAATGGAGGGGCTCGCTGCTCTGTTTTTTTATACAGGCAATAATGCAGCTCAGCAAAACAGGAACAGTCCATCTCATGCGCAGTTGATATAATGAAATCACCGTACGGGGGAAGGCTGGTGCTGCACTTGAATTACAGTAAAGATATAGAAAAATGTGTTGAATATATAGAAGCTCATATCAAAGAAAATATAACGGTGGAAGAAATAGCGACTGAGGTCGGATATTCGGTGTATCATTTTTGCCGAGTGTTCAGCTTGTGCAAGGAAATGTCTGTGATGGAATATGTGCGGAGCCGAAAATTATCCTTAGCCTCAATTGAATTATTTGCTGGAAAAAAGATCATTGATATTGCGCTGGACTATGGTTTTGAAACACAAAGTGGCTTTACTAAAGCTTTTCGCAAAACCTTTGGTTATAGTCCGACACAATATGCGGCGCGGATGGATGGGTTTAGTAAAGGAAATTCAATATTTGATATCGGAGGTTATATTATGAATCCTGTTTTTGTTCGTAAGCCTGCTTTTAAGGTGGCTGGTTATGGTATCCAAACTAATGTTGCGGGTAGTATGTACACTAAGGATATTGCTTCTTTTTGGAGCCATTATGAGGGTGAAAACCTGGAGTCCAAAATGTATAAAATACTAAACCCGCCTAAACACGGAGAAGTTGGTTTATGTATTCCGTCTTCAGATAACGGCAATGCCACCTATCTTTTGGGTGTTATTGTTGAGGACTACTCCAAGGTAGAAGCTGATATGTTGACGATGGATGTGCCAGAAGCCGAATATGCCGTGTTTACAACACCTCCAGTGGATACTTCAACGGATACAGAGCAAATACAGTTTGCCCAAGTCATAAAAAGCAGCTGGAAGTACATCTTCGAAGAATGGTTTAAGGATAGTGGTTACGTTTATGACGAGACTAAGCTGGATTTTGAGTTTTACGATGAACGCTGCCATTCGCGGCCAGATACAGTGATGGAGATTTACGTTCCTGTGAAAAAGTTGACTGAATAGTCGATAAGGGCAAATACCGCTCGGTGATAATTGTAATTTCTGAAATGTTTGGACTTTATGTCGCTGACAAAGGCGAACGCTACGCGCCTACATTTTCAAACTTCCTTACGTTACGTTCCCCTGAGCATTTGCCATGTGCAGTTATTAAGTCGATATGAGGGTGTCGATGAAGGTCCGCAGCGTGTTACCGCTGCGGGCTTTTTTTAATGATTAAAGGGACTATCCATAGGTAGATTTTTTAGACATAAAATCTGCTTACTCTCGACAAAAAGAGACACCTATGTAAAAAACAATATGATATGATCTCTATGAATTATCTAGCACTATTGTACTAGAAGTTAAGGGATTAGAAGTGGTTCGTAGTTCATTTCGTAGATAAGTAGGAGGAGAAACGTGGTTATTAAAAAGATTTTATCTAAAAAGGCTATTGTATTCATGCTTATTGTTTGTTTAACATCATTACCTTTAGGTACTGTTTTCGCAAGTAAGGTTTCAGATATTCAAGGGAGTTGGGCGGAAGCGCAAATTTCTAAATGGATGGAGAAGGGGCTAATATCAGGTTATCCAGACGGGGGCTTTAAACCTGACCATTCGATTACTAGGGCTGAATTGGTTGCATTAATCAATAAGTCATTTGGATTTGTTGAGTTGGAGGAGCGTTCTTTTAAAGATGTAAAAGCTTCAGACTGGTATTATTCTAGTCTTTTAGCGGCAAATGCTGCTGGTTACATACAAGGTTATTCAGATGGATCCTTTGGACCTAATAAAAAGGTAACACGTCAAGAGTTTGCAGTGATTGTTAGTAAATTACTTGCACTGCCTTCTTCCGATTCTGCTAATAAATTTAGCGATACATCAACAAGCCCTTTATGGAGTAAAGTAGCTATCGGATCAGTATACGATAAGGGTATTATGTCGGGTTATTCGGATAACTCCTTTCATCCAGAATCGTTTACTACTCGTGCTGAGGCTGTTGTAATTTTGGACAGATCGTTAACTATCAAGAGTGAATCCTCATTTGGAACCCTCTCTTACAATGTAGCGGGTACTTATGGTCCAGCTACAGGGGAAGAGAAGGTTAGCCAAAACGTAATCATTAATTCTCCTAATGTAACTTTACAGAACATGACGATCTTAGGGGACTTATTACTAGCAGAAGGAATCGCCGAGGGAGAAGTATTTTTAAAAAATGTTACTGTTAACGGTGTTACTACGGTTAGCGGTGGGGGAGCACATAGTGTTCATTTTGAGAATGCTAGACTAACCTCGGTGATCATTGATAAGAAGACAGGGATTATTAGAGTTGTTGTTGAAGGATCTACAGTTATTAGTGATATTCAAGTTCAATCCCCTGCAACAATCCAATCTTCTAGTGGGGCTACTATTCATACAGTTACTCTATCCAAAGCGCTTCCTAAAGACTCGCAGATGAGTTTGCTTGGAAGCTTTAAGAATGTAATTGTTTTGGCGCAAAATATCAATATTGGATTGCCACAAGGCAGCGTTCAAAATTTTAGTTTTAATAAAGATGCAAGTGGAAATAAGCTAAACAATGGGGCTAGTATCCTTTCTTTGATTATGAACGCTAGCACGAATGTTGTAGGGAATGGGACTATTGATCAAGCGGTTATAAATGCATCTGGAATTACTATCGAACATGCTCCACGCAATTTAGAAGCTGGAAAAGATGTCCCATCAAATGTGAATGTGAATATTGGTGGTGTAAATAGACCGGCAGCAACACCTACACAGGCACCAGCAGTAACAACACCAATTTCACCGGTGTCCCCGGGGACACCAACTGGAACAGCAACGCCAATAGCGACACCAGCTGCAACACCAACAGCGACACCAGCGGCAACACCAGCAGCAACACCAGCGGCAACGCCAACAGCAACGCCAACAGCGACACCAGCAGCAACGCCAACAGCAACGCCAACAGCGACACCAGCGGCAACGCCAACAGCAACGCCAACAGCGACACCAGCGGCAACGCCAACAGCAACGCCAACAGCGACACCAGCGGCAACGCCAACAGCAACGCCAACAGCGACACCAGCGGCAACGCCAACAGCGGCACCAACAGAAACACCGACAGTCACGCCATCAGCAACGCCAGACGTGACTCCACTGCCAACGTTGTCTCCAATTCCGACAATGGTGCCGACTTTTACTCCGGAACCGACACCGCCAGGGCCAACACCGCAACCAGAACAGTATAATGTAAATGGAACTATTATACGTGCAGATGAGAAGGAAATATTTAAAGAGGGTATTCTTTATATAAGTAAAGTTCAAGATAATATGACTATTGGTTATGAGACTAAGTTGATTGACGGGAAATTCAGTATTAATTTATACGATGGGGATTACCAGATCACAAAAGTATCTGATTTGAATTCTTCAGATTTTATTTCGCTTTTCTATACTTTTAAGGTGTCTAATGAGAAACCTATTCCTAGCTCGCTTGATATTGTAATTCCAGAGGGGCATGAAGGAACTATAAAATATCAAGATGGTACCTCAATAAGTAATGGTTCGTTATCAATTTTAAGAATAGAACCTAATTTATCTGTCGGGTTCAGTGCGCCGATCAAAGATGGTAAATTCACTTTGTATTTACCTGATGGAGACTATCTAATAAAAAACCAGAATAATTATGCTACTGAAGAGCAAATTTCACTATATTACACATTCAAAATTGTTAATGGGCTGACTGAGCCAAGTCAAATTGATATAGTCATTCCTTCAAAAATCAAGGGGACTATAGTTAATTCGGAAGGGGGAGCAGTTCCTTCTGGAACACTTATGGTGCATAGAACAGATACTCCAGAATTAAATATTTATTATGCTCAAATTTACGGGGGGAATTATAGCTTATTTTTACCTGACGGTTCTTATCAAGCCGATGGTTTCTACCCTGTTAATATGTCAAGTCGGATTTCAATTGACTATAGATTTACAGTGAATAATGGAAAGACAACACCAAGTCCATTAGCCATTACAATACCGAAAGGATACAACGGAACGATAAAAAATGCAGATGGAAGAATCTTTAGATATGGATCGATAACTGTTTATAAAAATAATGAAGATGGTTCTCAGTCTTTTTACACAGCCCCTATATTCTCAGGGGAGTTTAAGTTGTTTTTGCCAGAGGGTACTTATCAAGTGAATAGTTTATTTAACGGTGAAGATCAAATCCCATTTAACTATACCTTCTCCATTGCTAAGGGTCAGTCTGACCCGAATCTATTAAATATTCTAGTGCCATAATGAACTTCGGCTTTATTTACCGGAAGACTCATAACAAAATATAACAATTGATCAAACAATGCTCAGTCCTATCATCTTAATCTTATAGGGTATATGAGTGAATTTGCACCCCACAACATTGGAACTTCCATATGGAAACCAATGATACTTTTGGGGTGTTTTTTTATCTAATCAGTTTATGTTTGACGTGTATGATCTTCCGTAGTGTAATAGAGTCAATAAGTAAGGTAATTCGAAAATAACAGGGAGTGAAGCAGATGATTAGAGAAGCGAGAGCAGATGACTGGCAAGACATAGAGGAATTATTAGAACAGTTGGGATATCCGAATACAGAAATGTTCATGCAAGAAAAAATAGAAAAGCTAATCCTACATCCGGATGAGGAATTATTGGTTTTTGAGGAAGATGATAAAGTGGTAGCTTGTATTTCCATGCATTACATACCCCAATTAGGTCTGGTAGGAGAGACTGCAATTATAAGTTATCTTGTGGTGAGTAATGCCATTAGGAGCAAAGGAATTGGACGTAAGCTTGAGGAGTATTGCGCTGAATTAGCTAGAAAAAGAAACTGTGATAAAATTCAGGTTCATTGTCATTCCAGAAGAACTGATGCGCATAGATTTTATGCTCGGCAAGGATTTGTTGAGGCTCCAAAATATTTCTCGAAGTCGTTAAAAGAATCTGAATCCTCATTTTAGCCAAAGCAAAAAGCGGCAGACCAGGGTGTTAATACCCGTTTAGGTCTGCCGCTTTTTAATTCTAAATAAACTTCCGCTGCACCTTTTTGCCATCGTATGAAAAACGCGCCTTTTTGTCTTCCACAACCGTCTGTAGATGAACCGTCCGCCCCCATAAAGAGTAGATGTGAGGGAGTGTGCGCTCCAGGTACTTCAGATCCAGCTCGATGCTTTCATAGCGATGAGTTATAAATAATTCACCATTCTTCTCGAAGTCTGCATCCTCAATGACCAAGTAAGGAGACCCCCCATTGACCCGGGCGAGCACCAGTTGATCGCGTACATTTTCCCATGCTTTATCGGTGATTTTCCATTCGGGGCCTTTTTTTTCAAAAACATAAAGATCGAGGTCGTTCACCAATTCCTTAG
Organism: Paenibacillus sp. FSL H7-0735; assembly: GCF_038008505.1. Classification (NCBI taxonomy): domain Bacteria; kingdom Bacillati; phylum Bacillota; class Bacilli; order Caryophanales; family Paenibacillaceae; genus Paenibacillus; species Paenibacillus sp. FSL H7-0735. The sequence continues at coordinate 2,204,848 of NZ_JBBOZH010000001.1, forward strand.
ATAGATAGCTGCGGATAAAAGAGGTATCGGATTCCAGCTCACGTACTTCAAAGATTTTCTCGCGGTCCCAGCGGCGTTCGATGTCTTCAAAGATTTTCAGCCCCAGATAGTAAGGATTCAGGCTTTGCCGTGAGGGCTGCACGACGGATGAATTCAGTTTTGCGTATTCCACTGTTTCCTCTTCGGTCAGATCTAGTTCGCGAACGATGCGCTGATGCCAGTAGGAAGCCCAGCCTTCGTATTGCTAAGGTGCTTTATAACAATTGTTGAATCAAAGTGATCTTATAGAAAAAATAGGAGGATTTTGACAATCGGAGTCGAAAGATTACCTTATCAAAAATTTTCAAGATAGTGGGGATAGCATGAAAGGATATTTGTTTCCAAAGGGGTCTGAATGGAGAAAGTGGGATTTACATGTGCATACACCTGCTTCTTTTCATTGGAAAGGCCAAAGATTTGCAACAATGACACAAGATGAAAGAAAAGCATCATTTAAAACTATGCTTAACACGATTAACGATTCGGATGTATCTGTATTTGGTATAATGGATTATTGGACATTTGATGGTTATTTAGAATTTATGAAGGAAGTTAACCTAGAGGGATGGGAATTAAAGAAAACAGTATTACCTGGTATGGAACTTAGAATTGAGTCGCCTACGAATTACAGATTGAATATTCATGTTATACTTTCTAATTATTTAACAGAACAACAATTGTATGATTTCAAATCCCATCTAAAGCTGGGGGTTGTAAATAGGCAGATATCAAACGAAGCATTAATATCTCTTTCAGACCATCTAGGTGCTGATAAGAAACGTGCGCGTGGGTTCAAAGATCCAGAGAATATGGATGAAGCAGATAAATTAAAGTTTGGGTCAATGGTAGCTGAGGTAACAAAGGAATCTTTTGTATCAGCAATGAGAAGTATACCTCAAAACCAGGGCTATGTTCTTCTTCCTTATGATACAAGTGATGGATTAAGTAAATTAGACTGGGAGACATTCCCAATATCAGATACCTTTTTTTTAGGACTAGCTCATATATTTGAGACAAGAAAACAAGAAACGGTAGACCTTTTTATTGGTAAACAAACGCCTGAAAATGCGGACTTCATTAAAGATTTTCAAGCAGCATTGAATAACGCGCATAAACCTGGAATTGCAGGTAGTGATGCTCATAAGTATTCGGAATACGGAATATATCCGAGCAATAAAATGACGTGGATAAAAGCTGATCCGAATTTTAATGGATTGAGACAAATTATTCACGAACCAGAAACCCGTGTGTGTATATCGGAGAACAAACCAAATCAGAAGACATCGTATTTGGTTATTGATAAGGTTAAATTTTCTGATACCCGCCAAATAAAAGAATTTAGCGATGAATGGATTGAACTAAACGATGGACTTAATGTAATAATTGGAGGAAAGTCTTCTGGTAAGTCCTTGCTCCTTCATTATATTGCGAAGACTATTGATCCCAAGCAGGTAAAGGACAAGTTGGGAAATAAGTTGTACGATTTTGAAAAAAGTGAAAACTTTAATTTTGAAGTTAAATGGGTTGATGGTACTACGAACTTTTTGAAGGACGATGATGACAGTAGGTCAATGCATCAGATTACATATATACCTCAGCTATATATACATCAATTGGCAGATGAAGAGGGCCAAGGGAATTTAAGAGATATAATTTTAGATATTTTACTTCAGAATAACATTTTTAAGGAATTTTTTCATAATAAAATGGAGGATATCGCAAGGAGTTTTAAAAATATAGAACAAGAAATAATTTCATTATTCATTAGTAAAGAAGATATTGAAAACACAACTGAAGAAATAAGTAAAATGGGTGATAAAAATTCTATTATTATGGAAATCCAAAAAATTCAAAGTGAAATTAATGAATTGAGGTTTAATTCTGGATTTTCAGAGAAGGAAGAAGAACAATATAAAAATTTAATGAATATTAGAAATGATAATGCCAAGGAAATTTATCATTTAAATTGGGTGCTAGAGTCGTTGACAATTTTCGAAAGGGAAGTAAAATATCATACATCTTATTATTTAATGCAAATTCAACAAGAAATCGATAAATTGAACAAACAATCCACGTTCGAAGAAGAAAATAATTTATTAGTAAAAGTAATTATTGATGAATTAGAAGCTAAACTTCATCCTACAATGAGTGAAATATCTAACCATGTAAAGTATGATGAAATAAACTTATTGATTGCTCAAGCTCAAAAACTAAGTGAGATAATTGAATTGGATTTATCTCCATTTTTAGCGAAATTTAAAAATAAATCTCGGGCAGAAGAACTGCAAAAGAGTCTAGACTATCAAATGGATTTATTAAATTCTATAACTGAAAGTGAGAAGCAATTAATCTTAGAAAAAGAAAAGTATGAAGAACAAATCAGTCGTATAATTGAAGAATATTCATTAATTTTAAATAAACGTGAAGAGGTAGTACGAGAACTTAATAAATCAGCATATAATAATATCTCAGAAGACATGAAATTAAAAACAACAAATTTATTTGACACAAAAAAGTTCTTTAAACAATTTACTGAAATGTTTAACAGACAGAAAAAGTTGTATAAAGGTTTACCTGGATGTTTTGATGAAAATGATGAAATTATCTTTACTACATTGAATGAACACGAATTGAAAATCAAGGAAATTTTTCTGAATATTTTAACTAATAATGAATTGAAACTTAAAAGTACATATGAATTAAAAGCAGCTGTACTTGCTTTGTTTTCTGATTATTATTATTTTGATTTTAATCTTAGTCAGAAAAATGATTCTTTTATTCATATGTCTCCTGGTAAAAGAGGAATGGTTTTATTACAGCTGTTTTTGCATCTTAGCAATTCTACACATCCTATATTAATAGATCAACCAGAAGACAATCTTGATAATCGAACAATCTACACTGAGTTAAATGGATTTATTAAAAGTAAAAAAATTAATCGTCAAATTATAATCGTTACGCATAACGCTAATCTCGTAGTTTTAACGGATGCTGAGCAAGTTATTGTTGCAAATCAAGCAGGACAACAGGTTGAAAGAGAAAATGAAAAGTATAGGTTTGAGTATGTTTCAGGAGCTTTAGAATGTACTTTTATTGATGAAAACGCTGTTGGTACGCTCTATAAAAAAGGGATAAAAGAACATGTATGTGAAATACTTGAAGGTGGCCAGGAAGCATTTGAAAAACGTGAGCGTAAATATGGGTTTTAAATTTCAATATTCCCTTGATTCTTATCAAGGGTTTTTTCTTTGTTTATTTTAGCTAATCTATATAACATATGTTCTTTGCAATAATCATGAGTTCCAAATGCACCTAAATCATGAATTATAATTTCATAGTTATTATTTGGGCCAATTCCTTCCTGACAATAATCACAGAAAGCCATAAGATTACCTCCTTAGTTTGGTTGTAATCACCATTATTATCATGCGCTTGAACCTTTAGACGATATATGTGGCATTCAATTATATATTCTATTACCTTCATTGAGTGACTATCCTTCGATTAAACAAATAGCAATTCTATATCCAACTCCCCCTCCCCCAAAACCGTGACCTTCGAAACCAACGTTCGTAGCAGCACCTTAGCCTCCTCAACAGGCAACACATTTATCGCATCCAGTACCGTCTTGATCTTGCTTTCAAGCATTTTCTTTAGCTCTTCCACCTGTATGTTCTCCCCCAGTTCATTAGAACTTTGATTTTCCAGAATAATTCGTTCCATCCGCTGCTTCTCCTCGTTGAGATCCTGCAACTCAATCAATCCAGCAGTATAAGCTTCGACCTTCCGCTTATATCGATTTTTTGCTGCGGTAATTTGTTGATCTCCACGACTGCTCTGGCTGCTACGGGCTTTCTCAACGAGATAAGGAACCAGGTCAGGGCTAAGTGAATCAGACAAACCTGCTAACCCCTGCAAAAACCAGGACTCCACCTCGTCTGCCTTGTACTGCTTGCTCGTACATGTTCCTTTATTCTTATTCGCAGAACAACGGTAAACACGGTAACGTCTGTCTCGTGACCCTGACCAGCCAATGCTCATCCCCGACCCGCAGTTTCCACATTTCAGTATGCCGCCGAGAAGATGGGGGCTGGTCTGGGCGCGGGGAGCAATGCCTGGTCTGCTCATTTTGGTCTGCACTCTTTCCCAAGTGTTCTTGTCGATAATGGCGGGTAGGCAATCGTCAATGACAATCCAATCCTTATCATCCTTTATGGTTCTTTTCTTCTTGCTTGAATCCACGCGGTTCCATATAAAGGTGCCTTTATATACAGGATTAGTAAGCAGCAGTTTTACGGAACGAATGGACCATTCTTTGTTGTGTCTGGAAGGTATACCTTCTTCGTTCAGTTGTCTGGCAATTGCGAAGAATCCCATTCCCTGATTGAGGTATAGATCATACATCTGTCGTACAGTCTTAGCCTCGGGCTCATGGATGATAAGGACTTTATCTTCCAAGCGATACCCGTAGGGACTCTGGGTCAGCCATTTACCTTGGTTGGCAGCATGGAACATATTATCCAGTACACGCTCTCGAATACGCTCACGTTCAAATTCCGCGACAGCACCAAGCACTTGAAGTGTTAAACGGCCTGACGGCGTGTTCGTATCAAACGATTCACTGATCGAGATAAATGCGACTTGGTGCTGCTGGAACATGTCGATCAGCGTAAGCAAATCGAGCAATCGGCGGCTCATCCGATCCAGTTTGGTGACCATAACTTTTGAGATTTCGCCATTCTCTATGTATGTCATCAACCGCTTGAGCTGAGGGCGGTCTGTGCTTTTTGCGGAGTAGCCATCGTCAATGAACAACAGGACCTCGTCTGACCATCCCATGGCCTTACAGTAGGCCTTCAGGCGCTCCTGCTGCTCACCCAAGGAAACACCTTCACGTGCCTGCTCATCGGTCGATACGCGGCAATAAATCGCTACAAAACGGCTTGTGGTATTCTCAACATTCATAGGCGCTCCTCCTGATGGGCTGGTCCTTTATTCTATGCACCAAAAATTTGATTTACGATTATAGGGTTGTCCTCTCCGATCCGCTACATAGGTTGTATTAAAGGGGGGGAGGCACGATGGACCTGAAGATCCGTTTTACTGTCAACACTCCTTCGCAGCAGATTCGTTTTGGAAATCTTAAGGAAATCGATCATTCCGAAACATTAGAGAAGTTAGCGGAACACTTCGCTTCCTGGGAGAAGACGCTAAAAGAGCGGGCAGCCGCACATCTGCTTACAGAGACCATAGGCTTGGAACAAGCAAGCGGGTACCGAATTAGCTTCGTTCATAAAGAAGAGAGTCTTCCCGAGGTGGGATAGACTCTCCTTTTTTTGCATGGCAATGGGTCTGATAAAGTAAGCAAAAAGGGAGTCAACCTATTGAAGGTTAGACTCCCCTTTAGTTCGATCATTATTCACGTCTGTAAACGTATATTTATGATTATGAAGCTTGTTCCGTTCATGATTTTAAATATTTGTTCATGTGTATGAATAGTTTCCCTTATACATGCACATATTACCAATTACCGAGGTGAGGAGGTGTAATGCGATAAGAAAGCTTCGGCTCCTTCTTCGACACAACGAAGCAAATATTCAACAGCATCAGGTTTACAAGTTTGCAAAGTTAGAAGAAGTTCGTACACCCGATCAAGGCGCATTCGAATCTCATCACTGCTATCCGCAGGAAACGGGACTAAGTTAAGGTCCTTTTGCAGTTGTTCCAGAACACTAAGAGTGATGTTTTGAGTTTTGCCTGTTTCCAGATTAGAAAGATAGCCCGAGGATACGCCGAGTTCATTTGCATAAGCATTTAAACTAATGCCTTTCCGATTGCGGATTTGACGAATTTGTTGACCGATTTCCTGCATACGCAGCCTCCTTTAAAATCAAATACTAGAAGGGAATTGAACCCATGAAAAAAAGGTACCAAGAGATTCAGGATGCCCAAATTCATTCTGTGAAATACGTAAATGATCCCGCAGCGGCCAAACAATATCACGATTTGTTTCTTGAGGTTATCCAGCGAATTATTGAAGAAGAAATGAATAAGCAGAATCAGGAGCTTCCATGAAGACGGCGCTGTACGTAAGACATTCGATTGACCAAAAAATTCAAAAGACATCTTTGAGATCACAGATAGCCGAAGGAGAAATCACAGCATTCAAGAACAAGTTGTTTATCGATGAGCGATATCTTGACCCTAAAGTCTCTGCGCGCAACATTAACAGATTTCAGAGACCTGAGTTGCATCGTTTGCTCTCCGATATTCAGGCAGGGATTGTGCAGAATGTAATAGTTAGCAGGCGCTGTCGACTGGCACGTAACTTGAGCGAACATCTTGAGATTTACGAAATTCTTAAGAAACATAAGATCAACGTGATCTTCTCGGAGGAGACCGAACCTCCTATGATCTATTCTGAGGAGGGAGAGATTCTTGAAGCCATATTTGGAGCGAAGAACGAGCTTGAAGGCGATAAGATTGTTGAAGGAGCAAAAGCTGGCAAACGTGCAATAGCGAAAAAAGGAGGAAATCCAGGAGGTCAAACGCCTTATGGCTACCGAATAATTAAGACAGAAGACAAAAAAGAAGCTGGGGCAATGATAAAACAAGAAGAGGAAGTTGTAGTGATCCGAAATATGTTCAATGTATTTCTGGCACAAAACTTCAAGTCATTCGCTAACTATGTGAAGTACTTGAAATCACAACATCTAATTCCTCAGGAATGGGGTGATTCACGAGTTCGGGGGATGTTCGGTAATCAATATTATAATGGATATTTGCGTTATGGGGATGTGCGTACAGCGGTCCCTCACCTGCGTATTTTTAAAGATGAAGATTGGAATAAGATTCAGGAGAAGTTTGCATCGTATTCAACTGGCCGAAAGAACGCCAAACATAATGTCGTATATCTCCTTAAAGACAAAATCACCTGTTCATTATGTGGAGGTCTGATGTCAACCCAGAATTATAGTTATAAAGGTGTTGAGGGGTTGTACGTTTGCAAAAAGCATGGTCTTAAACTTAAAAAGAATGAAGTTGAAGGAAGCTATTTACAAGCTGCTAAGGAATATCTTCTGCATGAGTTACCCTTGGAATTAGAAAAGCAGTTTCCCAAATATGTAACTGAAAAAACAAGCGAATTAGAAAGCAGACTATTCCAGTTAGAGTTCGATCTCAGTACTATCGGCTCTTTGTTAATAACACAAACCAGGCAATACATGCTCGATAAGTCGAATCACAATAAGGATGAATTAAAAAAGGTAAAGCGTAGACATCACCTAATACAGGAGGATATTAGCTGTATTAAGGGTGAAATTGAAAGGTTTAAAGGAATGGTACAATACGCTGCATCACCTCATTTGAAAGCGGCTGAATTTGCCCTGGAATCCAGATTATCGGAACTTGCGAGAGATGAGTTAATCCGATTCCTCATAACAATGAGCGTAGCGATTAACGCAGATTCCAAAATATTAAAAATTATATGGAGTCAGGGTCAAAGTAAATACACGGAGGTGGAGATTTGATTATAACTGACTTAATTAAACCTGGAATGAAGGGTGCCTTCTATGGAAGGCATTCGACGGATAAACAGGAGATGGATTCCCAGAACAGTGCTTGCGAGGAGTTCGTAAGACGGCATGAGTTAAGTCTCGTTGGCCGTTATTTGGACAGTGCGGTATCGGCAAGAAAGAAGGAGATGAATGAACGTCCCGAGTTGAAAAGATTGCTCGATGATGCACAGAAGCGGTTGTTTGATTTTGTCCTGGTGTGGGCTGAAGATCGATTGGCAAGAAAAACCAGAGAACACCGTGAAATTCGCAAGAAATTTGTGGAGTATAAAATCCCCGTATATGTGCTTCACAATAACACCCGTTATGACGAAGGTGAGTTATTATCGCAAACTATTCGCGACAGTTTCTCACAGTATCAAGGGGATAAGATTGCTGGTGATACTAAACGCGCGATGAGGACATTGCTGAAGGAAGGTCAGTGGACGGGCGGATCAGCTCCATATGGTTATAGATATCTTAAGGATACGAAGAAATTTGAGACCATTCCCGATGAAATTGAACATGTCCAAAAAATATTCTCTCTCTACAAGCAGGGTAATTTGGGATTCAGGGCGATTGCGGGAATGCTGCCCAAAGAGTCAAGAAGAGGTCGGGATTGGAAGTGGAACCATATCAAAGAGATCATTACGAATCCGTTTTACGCGGGAATATTGACTTTAAACCGTCGCGATTCCATTTCACATTTAACCGTAAATAAAGAAATGACGGAGTGGCTACAAGGCAGTAATACTTCTATTAAACCCGTTGTGACACTTGAGGCGTGGAAAGAAACCTGGTTCATTTATAAAAATCGCAGGGATTATTATGACGGTGAAGAGTCTTTGAAGAACGCAGGGCTTAAATTTGCTCAGTTCTATGTCACAAAGAATGTATTGAATGGACTGCTGTTCTGTACAGAATGCAATGAACGTTTGAAATGCAAGGATATGACCTCCAAAAATAAAAACAATGGAAAGGATTATGGTGATATTTTTTATGTATGCAGGGAGTGTAACTATAAGGTAGGAGCAGAAAAATTATCGCCGATTATTGACGCAATTTGGAAAAAGATACAGCGGTCAGTCGACGTTACGAGGATTTCGGAAGTTGTGTATGTTCGCTTTCAAAATGAAGTAACCACCATACAGCATCGAACGGAATTTTATGAAAAGCAAATTCAAGAATTCTCAAACAACAAAGTGCATTACGAATCATGGATTGAAGAGTATGGGAAGATAAAAAGTGAAGACAGGGATGTCTACGAGGCGTTCAGTTTAGCTAATGCCTATAATGAGCAAAACTTATTAGCTGCTAAGAAAATGTACGCACGATATAAACATAAACTGGATTTCTTAAAACAAGATAGGGAGACGGTTATTCAAGAGACAGAGAAACTTGTGAACACAATAAAATGTGACCGTAAGAGTTTACCCGTTCATGACGAGAAACAATTACTTCAATTTGCTCTAGCTTACCTGACGATTGATCAGAACGGAAAAATTGAATACGCGATTAAGTCAGAATTGTTGTGAGCCGTTCTCTATAATGGAGGCGGTTTTTTGATTTTTATCATAAAAAGGAAAATGAATGTGGATTGTGGAATTATAGGTATATCTCAAGATGGAAGGAATAAATACATATGATCAGAACCTTGGAATGTCCCAATTGTGGACAATTAAATGATGTAGACACTCAGAAATTCGCTCAAGCTTTATGTGGTTCTTGCAAAGGGAAATTTAGTAGTCTTACTGCTTTAGGTGCTTATAAATCGAGTAACGAGTTAGCCTCAGCACTTGAAATCGATACTGAGTTTTCTGAGTCTGAAAAAATTGATGTTAAATCATGGACATCAAAAATTGGTGGCGCTGAAAAGCAAGAAGAGTATGTGAAAGAAGGTTTCTTGAAAAAAATTAAAAAACACGCCTCAAAAATTCCCTTTGCCAAAGATGCCGTTGCTATGTATTTTTGTGCAACAGATAGCAAAACTCCGTTATCAGCACGTTTGATTGCTATGGGTGCGCTTGCGTATATTGTGCTTCCTATTGATGCAATACCCGACGTTGTTATTGGGCTGGGTTATACTGATGATGCGGCTGCGTTTTGGGCGGCTTATAAAGTAATTAGCATACATATTACTGACAATCATAGACAGCAAGCAGAAGAATGGTTTGGGAAATAAGTGATATTTGGGCTGATTGCAGTGAGGTGTTATTCTGTGATCAGCTCTTTTTACTTGTGCTGGGGCGAATGAATAATTCATTTCTCGGTAAGTGTATTAGGACTAATCAATCTTTTGTCAAAATGTTAAGGCAAGCGTATAGGGTACCGATCGTCCCCCTATACACTTGCCTTAACTAATTTAGACTAAAACGTTGCTGCATCTGCATTTGTAACGCAAAAAGAACTGACGCAGCATCCTTTACAGGGACGCTGATCAGTTCTTTTCGGCAAGCGTATATGATGGCAATATCTAATTTCGGTAAGTGTATATTAGTTCGTGGAAACATTGGCTCCAAATGATTGTTAGGGTTGATTCGGTTCTGAGGTTTCATTTTGTTCATTATTAACCAGTTCGTTGTACTGGTCTAGAGATTCATGATCCCAAGGCTCAGACTGATTTTCATGTGTGGCGTCTTTTAACGTTAAAGCTTCAAGTGTCTTCGTATTTTTCGGGGGTCTCATTTTTCTCGTTTTAGGTTCTGTTTCGTCGGGGTTGCTTAAAGAATCCGTCTCCAGTTCACTTTTATCTTTCGTTTTTCTTGAACTCGGTTTTGCTGCTTTACGTGAAAGTCGTGCATTTTCTTCATTGAGTTTTTGGATTTGAGATTTCTGACTTTCGTTGGCGCGTTTGAGTTTTTGAATTTCCTGCTGCAACAATTCGTAGTTATGAGACAGTTGTTTGTGTGATCCAGCCTCTTCGATTAATGCGCCTTCATATTGTGTGGGCAGCTGTTGAAGATATTGCTGCATCTCCTTTAAGGCATCCTCGAAATAATGATGTACTCGTTTTCCTATGTCATAGTACAGCTTAGCCTGACCTTCTTCGATTTTGCTTAAAAGCTGTTTTGACGAAATTGGCTCATAACTTTCCATTGTTAATCCCCCTCTGTCCAATGATCGGTTGATTAATATCTATGGTAAAGTTAGCTCGGTTATGTTGTTTGTTGCATCAAATTGCTAAGGTGAACGTTTAATAAAACAGAGGCATTGAACATTGAGTTCAAATGCCTCTGTTATATAAACGTTACTTATAATGTTTGTATAAGGTTAAGGCAGGTCCAGACCTAGTTTTTCTGCAATTTCAATTAATTTGGGCTTATAATACGGATTTCCATGTTCTATGCTTAATGCTTCAATCAGCTTTGTCTGTGCAGTTTCCTTGTGATCCAAAGAATAGTAAAGTATTATTTCGTCATGAATATTAGGTAAGGAACCAAAGATATCTTGTTCTTTGGCCACTTCAATTGCTTTAATTAATGAATCCGTTGATCGTAACGGGTCTATGTATGGAAATATATAATTAACCAAATCGCTTCTCAAAGCCTCAGCAACTTTACTCATATTTGTTTCCGAAACAATATGATAATCAGGAGTATATCCACGAGGAGCTTTTAAATGCTGTATATTGCCTCCAAGAATAGGTCTGTGCAATGTGGAGTTGAACCAACTCTTAGGTAATTCATATTGCATGAGGGCATAATAAGGTTTCGAGAATAATGCAAAGTCATTTGAAAAATCGTAATAATCGGGTAAGTTCCAACTTGAAGCAGCAAGATGCACGATCTGAACAACTTCAGGGTATTCTCTGACAAATACATTATTTTTCTTTTTATAGCCCTTCTCCTTAAATAAGGGTGTAATGCTTTCTGATAACATCATTTTATACATCTCTTTTGGCTTCATAAATTCAATGTCACCTCTAATTGAGTCAAATCCTTCAGAAACTTGATCTCTAGAGCGAAAGAGTTGGCCACTTATCGCAGACCAATCCACAAAAAACTTACAGTGAAGTTTTAATATATAACTTCTACTCAAGTCCTTGAATCAAAAAGATTAGTTTTTAAACTTATAAATTAAATAAAATGAACGATATCTCTCGCATGGCATTCAGTGCAATCAAAGTTAATGGTAGCTGATGAGAAAAAGTTATGCGCATTTCTTTTGGGGACATTCCTATATCTCCCAGTGAGAGTAGAAATAATAGATCCTCGTATGTTGAGTGTAGACCATGCTGAAACATCGAAATTCCCAGCATTTCCACAATGATGAGGAACAATTATTTCAAATTCAGTGAGTCGTTGTGTCAAGATAATGTCTCGAAGTATTTCAGGATAGTGATGATCACCAGTTAATAAAGCTGAACAGTTTGGTCCATTGATCAATAAAACAATTCCACTTTGGTTCATAGATGATCCATCAGTGGACCTATAAATTGTAAATAAACTGTTTCTATAACAAGGCAGAAGATTTATCCTATGTAAAGAAGAAACTCTATTCATTGGTGGAATTAACCAGGGGTTAACACCATTTGATACTAAACGATTCCAAATTCGCAATGATGTAGCGGTACCTGAAAACTTTGAAGGGGCAGTAAAGGTTTCAATATTTTGAATTTCTGAATCAAACATACCAAGGACGGCATGGATGTGATCAAGATCCCAGTGGCTTAAGATAACGTGAATATTATTTGTCTTCATATTAGCTTTTTGGACTAATTGAATAATCTGTGCACCGTTCCAGGTTAAATCAGCACCCATATCATATATAAGGCGAAAGCTCTGATTAGGAGACCTTATTTCATTCCAATTTCCAAACTCGACATTAAGTGCATGTAGCTCAAGGTATTCGTGATTTTTGAAGTCCAAGCTATCTTTCAAAGTGCACCAACTAGGATCAAGAGTAATATGTGATGCTACATGGTACTCTCCAAAATAGGGGGGGGGATAGAATCGAAATGGCTTAAAGTTTATTGAATTTTGATGTGCCTTTATGCGTACTCTGAAAATTAGGGATGCAGATTGTTCGGGATTAACATTAAATTCGAAAAGTTCAAATTCAAAACTACTCCAAAACTCAAGAGGGATGTCATACCAAAAACCTTCTCTAGGTCCTTCTCGAAAAGTAGTATGTATTTCTTCAATCAGCAACATGGATCGTTCATCGGCAGTATTCCACGGAATATTCAGTTTCTCAAAAAGGAGGTTCAAATCCATAAGTTTACTTACATCTAGTGCAATGTATTCACCAGGAAAATGCTTCTCACAATAAAATAGCAATTTATATACATCTCCTTATGTAATGAAGGGTTTCTTTTTTAATATATACAGAAGTCTATTTATTGTCTATTTATTGTTTAGATGGCAAAAAGAACGGAATATTTATCAAATTCTGTCACAAAATTAATAGATTATAATCCTTTGCAATAGTAGTATTTAATATAAGTTAAATCGAAATAATTAATATATATTTCATTACCAAAAGGATGGAAGTACGATGAAGAAAACTTTAGTGTCACGGGACTGGGAAGATTTGGATTTGTTATTGGGTGTCCTAAGAGATTATCAGATCAAGGCTCTTGAGATGCTATCTAATTATATAAATAGTGATTCGCAGAAACAATCACTCATTAAAATGCCTACAGGTACAGGCAAAACCTTAATCATAGCTTTCATTGCTTCAAAATATACAAAAGTCAAAAATGTACTTATTGTAACTCCCTCAGAAGGTATCAGGGAACAATTGTATCATGATTTAAAAGGAAGGATATGGATTAATTTAGAAATACCTAAATCAGAAAAAAAAGTATCGAGACTTTTTCCGAAAAATTTTAATGGTTGTGATTCTAATAAAGGTAATATTTTAGTGGGAACGATGCACGCGCTTAATGAAATAAGAAAAAACGAAATTATGTATGACTTATTAAAAAAAGATATTGATTTAATCATTTTCGATGAAGGTCACAAAGAGCCAGCTGAAGATTGGAAAAAAGCAATTAGAGAAATGGGAAAAAAAGTAGTCTTAATGACTGCAACGCCAGTTCGAAATGATAACAATCAGTTCAATATAGACAAGGAATATATTTATAATTACTCATATCATGCAGCAGTAAAAGATAATTACATAAGGGATGTTATATTTAGAGAGATTAACGAAATAGAAATTCTTGATTTTCTGAATAATGTTATTGAAGAATGTGATAAACACATAACCGAATACCCAGATACAAAAATTATCATAAGATTTAAAAATTTTGAGGACTTAAATTATGCATTCATGAAATTAGACGAGGAAGGGAAAAACGTAATAGCCATTCATGATCAATACAAGAATTTCAATACTGATTATCATTTCGAAAGTGGAAATAGGCGAGTTCAATCAGTGCCTGATGTAAAACAAATAAGGGCTAATTATTGGTTACACCAATATAAATTAATAGAAGGAATAGATGATAGTTCGTTTCAAATTTTAGTTGTGTATGATTCTTTTTCTGATGTAAGATCATTAATTCAACAAATCGGAAGGATTGTAAGAAAAAAAGCTTATGATTCTGATGAAATTGGCGTAATTTATTATAGATCATCCACTGTTAATCAAGAAAAATTGTGGAAAGAATACTTGCTTTATGAAGAGAAGTTACAAGAAAATAAAGAATTAATTTATTTTTCTTTTGAAGAATTTTTTGAAAGAACATTAAAAATACATCCAGATATTATTTATAGTGACGGTCATTACTCGAAGAAACTTAACCATTTGCAAATTGATGATAATACAGCGAGTTTAAAAAAGTTTAAAGTTCCTTTGAAGACAAATGTTTTTATGAGTTCCATTAGAACAGACATATTAATTGAAGAAACCTTGAAAATGGTTCATGAGGGAATTCTAAATTCAGATGCAAAAATCATAACAGCAGTAAATAACAAAAAAACTAATGAGTATGTTATCGTTTACTCATCCTTCAAGAACTCTCCATATTTAGTAGAAGAGTATTTTTTAGAGGTTCGACTACAAATAATTATTTTGAAATTTGTGGAATCTTATCTCTTTGTATTTGATAGTAATAATTTGATTATGGCTTCAATTAAAGAATTATATAGTCAAATACCCTCAGATCTTTTACAAAATTTGTTTGCAATCGGAAATAAAATATCAAGAGTGACCATAAATAATGGTTTCATAACTCAAAATAATAATATTAGACGACAAATTCTTAATGCTAATGATATTTCTAGCTTAGCACCTTCTATAACAGATAAATATAGTTTCTGTACAACTATCAATGGTGTAGTAAAATCAACTATTAGTAATGAATTTTTAACAAGATACATTGGATTCTCTAACGGGAGAATTAGTGATTCGTCTACATTGTTTCGACTTGACCACTACTTTATATGGATTGATTATATATATAATTCTTTAAAGGCAAAGAGTATAAATTCAAATATTTTCAGTCGCTATGCACCAGTTACTCGAAAACCAAAAAATCTTGATGCTATTAGTATACTTCTTGATATTTCTGAATTTGCCGACCTATTCGTTGATAAATACAATAAAAAAGTTAGTTTTGAAACATTTATATACGAGGTTAAAAATAATACATTCAGAATTGAAACCCATCAAGGGGAATTGGATGTGAATATCAAGTTTAATCACAGAACTAATAAATACGTATTACACCAGACAACTAATTTTCAAGTTAATTTTGACGTACAGAATTTAAGTGAGTACTTTTTTGAAAATCCTGATGTGAGAAAAACAGATGACATAATTCAATATTTAAATCGTAATCAAGCATTTCAAATCATTGTTGGAACTAAACGCCATATATATACACGAGAAAACTTCTATGAAGTTGGAATTAAATCTAATGATAATAGACTTTTAGAAATATTGAAAGAATATAGTGTTACTACTAGTGGTGGGATAGTAAATGAAAAAGGTTCTAGCTCTAACGTCGTAAAATCTAAAAAAATGTGGGATAAAGGTTCATTGTTTGAACTTGTTGCATCTCAAGGAAGTAGTATTGACTTAAAAAGTTCGTACGGCGAAGAGCTACAGAATCATTTGTCAGGGTTTGATTATTTAATTTGTACAGATTTAAATAAGGAAATAGCTGATTTCATTGCGTTAGATGAACAGAAACAGAATGTTTACTTTATTCATTGCAAAGCTTCTAAAAAGATGTTGTCTGCTTCTGCATTTCAAGATGTTTGTGGACAAATAGTTAAAAATTTAGATTATGTCCACCCATTAAGTAATAAGAAGCCCGATGATTTAAGTAATTGGAATGGAACTTGGGAAAATGAAAAATATAAAGTTTCGATAAATAGGATTATCCGTAACAAGGGAAATATTAATTCGGAACTGATTTGGGATAAAATAAAGTCAGTTTCTCAAAAACAAGATAGTAATGTTTATGTTTGGGCTTTGTTGGGGAATATGTTCTCACTAAAAGAATATCTAAAGGAGAAAAATAAAAGTGCTGGTTCACAGAAAGCAGAAATGATTCAAATTGATTATCTCCTGATGTCTACTTGGGCGACAGTTCAAAATTCACATGCCAAATTGCAAATTTATTTTGATAAAAAATAAAAATGTTAATTAGGGGCTAATTAATCGTTTATAAAAGCAGTTTCTGAAAAATCCCCTTTAAATTATTAAACAGATAATGAGACAAAAACACCGTGTAATCCGCAGGGTGTTTTTGATATTTAAATACGTTATATACCTAAATTGTATTGATTCCTGCGATAGATTCTATCACTTAATCCTTTTGACTTAAAGGATACATAACAAGCCCATCCAAACCCAGCACTATTTTAGCATTCATAAGCAGATCCAATCCAAGTAGCCCATCCTATTCTAAAATAATCCCCACTATCTGATACAGCATCAGCGGATAATAGGGTTTGAGAAGCCCCTATATCGATGAAAAGTTTGTCTATAGTCAGAGCTTGGCCTTTATAAGTCAAGGTCAAAAATGTTAGCAGCATTCAAACGAACGAACGTAATCAATTTTCAAGTTGCATGACTCCCCACAATCCACGGAGTGTACGAATTCAACCTTAATTTCATCGTTTGCGGTAGGGGAACAATCACGCCGTCTTTAGGTTGCAGCAATTCTTTGGTAGCTTTCTTCGGATCCTGAATAGCACGGATCAGTGCGAATTCATCCACTAACTTGGTGTTGCCTTCGGTATGTGACGCAAGTATTTGCAGCTTAACGTATTGATGGGGATAAATCTTCCGAACTTCTTCCCATTGCATGGCTGGCACCTCCAATCGGGATTGTCCTTTTATTGTATCAGATTATTGGCCATTAAAAAGCTCTCCAAAACGATGTACATCGTTCACGGAGAGCCTTTTTGCGTAAGCACCTTGGAGATACGAAGCCCAGCCTTCGTTCATGATCTTTGTTTCCATCTGTGGCCAGAAGTAGAGCATTTCATCATGGAGCATCGTCATAATGTCACGTTGCCAATCCTCCAAAACAGTGGAATATTGCTGAATGAACCAGACCATATCTTTTTCTGGCTCTGGGGGGAAAGCACGATTTCCAGAGAGGGCTTCTTGTGGTCCGGTAGTGCTTTTATCTAGATTCCATAATTCGTCATAAGGATTGGATGATTTCGAGCTACCTGGAGGGGCATCTTTGAGCTCCTTCATCTTAGCTTCCAGCAGGTGAGTTTTGCCCAGCTTGCGTGGCTGGATCAGACTGGGGTCTATATGCTCCTGGATAGCCAGCACTGAATCGATGAAGCTCTCCACAGCATCAGTTCCGTAAGTTACAGAATAACCGGCAATCCGATCTGCTGTAGCTGACATACTCTCGACCATATCTCGGTTGGACATGGAGAAACGCATATTATTTTTGAAAAAATCACAGTGCGCTAGCACGTGGGCAACAATCAGCTTATTCTGAATCAGTGAATTTCCATCCAGCAGGAAGGCATAACAAGGGTTGGAGTTAATAACGAGCTCGTATATTTTGCTCAGTCCGAAATCGTATTGGGATTTCATTTTATGAAAGGTTTTTCCAAAACTCCAGTGTCCAAATCGTGTAGGCATTCCATAAGCGCCGAATGTATAAATGATATCTGCGGGGCATATTTCATAACGCATGGGATAAAAATCTAAACCGAAGCCAGTGGCTATTTCCGTAATCTCGGCAATTGCCCGCTCTAGCGCATTAATTTCTTCGCTTGGCATGAATCTTTCTCTCCCTCCAGCTTGGGCTTATGCTGCAACCTATTCTGACAAGGCTGCAAAGGTTCCGCGACAACGTCCGGGACTGTTCCATTTATATATATGGGAGAGTAGATGAGTGTATGACGTTCTGAATTTCTGAGCAAAGATAATGTGATTTTGCATACATTATTGGAAGGACGCACTAGCTTTTTTTGTATGCGATTCTATCAACGGTACCCTTCTCGGTGAATTCGGACTCAGATGACGTTATTTGCAAATTTCCAGCCTTTTGAACAGGGTTTCGGACCCCACAGACGCTATCCCACAGAAAGAGGCTCATATGTGGTGTCTTTCTTACCAATAGCGGCTATGGGGTCCGTTAGCATACCAAAAGTGGAATAATACTGCGATTAGTGTCATCTGTGTCCGATAGGCGCCCAATAGGTGCCCAATAGATGCTCCATATGTGTTCGAGAAACAGTTCCATAGATGCCCGATAGAAGCTCCATATGAGTTCGAGGAGCAGTTCCATAGGTACCCGATAGAAGCTCCATATGTGTTCGAAAAGTATTCCATAGGTACCCATAGTACTCCACAAGTATCCGATTAGTACTCCATAAGTGTTCGAAAAGTACTCCATAAGTGTCCAATTAGTGCTTCACAAATTCCAGATTGCTCACCACACGAGCATAAGCAGTTCAGAGTTCCCAACCCTCAGTACACAAACCTCCGTTGCGCCCAATAGCTGAATAAGAAGATTGAAGCCTCGGTCAGTAGCTTGGCGGCGACAAGCGGAATAATCAGCTTTTCATTATAGAAATAGAGTAGCCCATAGTTGAACAACAACACGAGGATCACCAGCGCAAAATATTTGGGAAGCGACGCCTGAATCTTGGAGCGTTTGCCGCCCGTGAAGACATATTTTCGATTCATAGAATAGTTGAAGACAGAACTGCACAATCTCGCGGCCGCGACGGACAGGAATAGGTTATGGCTGAGACTCTGGAACAGGAATAAGAGTGTGAAGTCGAGCAGGGCAGACAGCAGCGAAGAAGTGCTGAACATTAGTATCGGCAGGTATATCCGGAAGGAGTCCATCAGAGGCCGGAAATGGGAGGATTTATTATCGTCCAGATAGACGGTATCGATGTACTCTTCCGTAATGGTGTACCCCTCTTTATGGGCAGTCAGCAGCATGTTCATTTCATATTCAAACCGTTCGCCGGGAATCTGGCATAGCCAATCAAGCATTGGTAGAGGGTAGCCGCGCAGACCAGTCTGTGTATCATAAATCTTAGTGCCTGTAGTTAAGGAAAAGACCGTCCGGGTTACCGAGTTGCCGAAGCGGCTGCGCAGAGGAATGGTTCCGGTGAACCTGCGGCTGCCGAGTACGATTCCCGGGGGAGTCTGGTTCCGCAGAGATTCAACGATTCGGTTAATATCATAAGGCAGATGTTGGCCGTCGCTATCCGCGCAGACTACATAATCCGGCAGACCAGCCTCCTGAATATACTGGAACCCTGTCTTCAGAGCACGTCCTTTTCCGAGGTTGACTTCATGGGTTAGGACAGTGCAGCCGAATGCTTCTGCCATATCGAAGATTCCACGGTAGTGCGGGCCGCTGCCGTCATCTACAAGAACAATAGGTTCAAGCTGGAAATTATGCAGCTGTAAAATCAAATCGAGCAGTCGTTCATCTGGCTCATAGGCTGGGATCAGTATAGTCATGATGTTGCACCCTCCTTGATATAAAAAATGTCGCTGACGCCCCGCTCCTTGTTTTTGCCCTGCGGATTATTTACGACCCGTCCCATGAAGTACATAGTGGATGAACCACCGCCGTCCAGATTGTAGGCTTCTGTGGCGCCAAGGTCGGACATTACATCGGCTAGCTCAGTAAGGGTCATCCCACGGCTGTACCCTTCATTGCGCCCGTCAACTACGACAAAAACATAATGGTTTGGTTCGATCATACCAACTGCGGTGCGGGGATTCGCATTCTGGATGGAATGGTTGCCGAAGTTGGTATCGATTTTGACATTGCTGAAATCACTGGCAATCTCCCCGTCCTGAATCAGAATCGGGCCAAAGGAAAGGGTATCGGTGGCCCCTTGCGCCAGCAGTTCAGAGGAAGAAATCTCTTCCTCGTTATAGGTTTGCATCGTTCCGTCATCGAACAGCGCCATTGCATCCCGCACAGGATCATCACGATACACCGTGCCGTTACGGATAATCACTCCGTCATTGCGGAAGCCATAGTAATCCCCGTTGATGGCAAATATCGCATTGTTCGCGGAAGCAATGTCCGAGGTATCCTCAGTGATGTTTGTTCCAAAGCTGTTGTCGGCAAAGGCAGTGCGCAGGCTGCTCGCTTCCTTGAGGACGACATCAGCGACAAAATAGGTGATCTGGTCTGAACCGGACCCTGTCTGCACTTGATCGATCTGGATCTGAATATCATCGCTGGAGTAATTCCAGTCATCAGAGGTTGCATTAACTTCGGCAGCTGTAACGGCTGTAGCTCCTGAGCTGCTAGTTGTAGCTGCATCATCCGCAACCACGACTTCGACATGTTCGATTAAGTAACGATCTGCCAGACTATATATCACTGTGCCGAGAAGCAGGAGGACAATGATCATCACGATCAGCAGTTTTCGTTTGAAGCTCCAGGCTTGTTTACTGCTCTTGTTCAACATTGAAGCATCACCTCTTTTTGTAAGTTGTTAAGGCCATCATACCTGGGCTACCTTTAACGAAACTGAAATAAAAACTGAAATAGTAAGCGCTCCGGGAAATTGGTATAATTTAACGAAGAGGTTTTCGACTACGGGGAGGTTTGGACATGCCACAGCGTGTGCTGCTGATTGAGGACGACGAAGCAATCAGTGAAATGGTCAGGTCTTATTTGGTAAAAGAAGGTTATGAGATTGAAGCTGTATTTGACGGTGAAGTAGCGGAGAGAACATTTCGGACCGGGGGTCCATTTGATCTTGTGCTGTTAGACCTTATGCTGCCGAAGCGAAGCGGGACTGACATTCTTCAGACTATCCGTGCGGGGAGTCTGGTTCCAGTGTTGATCATGTCCGCCAAAGACAGTGATGTAGATAAAGCGCTTGGGTTAGGCTTTGGGGCAGATGATTATATTACGAAGCCCTTTTCTATGATTGAGCTAGCGGCTAGGGTGAAGGCAGCGATCCGTCGTGCAGGTTATGCATCTCCCAGTATCCAAGTGGAAGATCAAGCTCCGGTGAAGCAAATGATCTCCATTGGTCGATTGACTGTAGATTTAGATAACTTCTCTGCGTTGAAGAATGGGGAAGAAGTAAAGCTAACGTCGAAGGAATTTCATATTCTTAAGCTGTTTGTGACACATCCGGGCCGAGTATTTACCAAAGCGCAGATTTATGCGAGCGTATGGGAGGATGATTATTTCGGGGATGAGAACGTCATTAATGTACATATGAGAAGATTGCGTGAAAAAATAGAAGACGACCCCTCCCATCCCGAATACATTAAGACGTTATGGGGCATCGGGTATAAGCTGGGAGAACAGCTATAATGATTGCGGTGCTAGGTATTGTCATTGTGCTCTTACTGGCCGTCATTGTGTGGCAATATCAGAATTCGCGTAAAGCTTCTAATGATTTGCGATATATGCATGACAAGTTAAGCAGCATTATGGAAGAAGGCTCACATGAAAGATTGCTGCTGTTCAGCGGTAATTTGGAGCTGCAAAACGTGCTGATTGACCTGAACCGGCTGCTGGATATCAATCATAAAGGAAGCATTGAGCGTGTGAGGCTGGAGAAATCCATGCGTAATATGCTGTCTAATATTTCTCATGATCTTAAGACTCCGCTAACGGTTGTGCTTGGTTATATTGAGACCATTCAGCAGGATGAGCATTTGCCGGCTGAGGAACGGGAACGGATGATGAAGATGATTCATCAAAAAGCCAATGAAGTGATCCAGCTGATGAACAAGTTTTTTGATCTGTCCAAGCTGGAATCAGGAGATCGGGAAGTTGCTCTTTCACGAGTTGAGGCAGGTGAAGTATGCAGACGCAACATCCTTTCTTTCTATGATATCCTCAGTGCTAAGGGCAGTGAGGTGGAGATTGAGATTCCGGATGGGGCTGTTTACTTCATGGGAAATGAAGAGGCTCTTGATCGAATATTGTCCAATCTGTTGTCGAACGCAATTTCTTATGGCGACGCGGGGGGCGTATTAGGATTAAAGCTCTATAGTGATGAGAACAAAGTATACATAGAGGTGTGGGACCGGGGAAAGGGCATTAGTGAAGTACACCAAGATAAAGTATTTGAGCGTCTGTATACGCTGGAGGATTCAAGAAACCGGGCTTATCAAGGCAGCGGTCTAGGTCTGACGATCACCAAAAGATTAACGGAGCAAATGAATGGAACGATTACACTGGTTAGTCAGCCGTATGTGAGAACGGTGTTTACCCTTACTTTTCGCAGATTACGCTTCTAAGGAATAGAATTGTGCGCAGCTTAAGATTTTCGTAAGAAACGAGTAATAAAAAAGAAAATTCTGCTGTGTACAATAAGAACTAAGGAAGACGAGACGAAAACAAAGGGGAGCGCGGAATTGACTACAATACTTCGGACAAGAAATTTAACGAAAACCTATCAAGGTAAAGAAGTCGTAAGCAATGTGAATATGAATATTAAGCAAGGTGAAATTTACGGGTTTCTTGGACCCAATGGTGCTGGCAAAACTACCGTGATGAAAATGGTCACGAACCTCGTTAAACCTACGAGTGGAGAAATTGAATTTTTTAATGAAAAAATGACAGAGCATTCTTACGAAATGCTGAAGCGGATGGGCTGCATCATTGAATATCCCGTGTTTTATGATAAATTGACAGCCAAGGAAAATCTGATTTTGCACGGAGAGTACATGGGCTATTATGATCCGCAAGCGATTGGTGAAGCGCTGGAGCTCGTAAAGCTCACAGGTGTCGATAAAAAGCCGGTGAAGCAATTTTCACTTGGGATGAAGCAACGACTGGGTATTGCCAGAGCCTTCATGACGAAACCTGAGCTGCTCATTTTGGATGAGCCGATTAACGGGCTTGATCCTGTGGGAATCAAGGAGATGCGTGAAGTGTTCCGGATGCTTAGCCGTGAATATGGAATGACGTTACTTGTATCTAGTCATATTCTGGGGGAAATAGAGCAGATTGCTGATACGATCGGTGTGATCCGGCAGGGTGCTCTGGTAGAAGAAGTGGGGATGGATTCCATTCGTGGCCAAAATACTGAATATATCGAAGTGGTTACGAACGAGATTAATAAAGCAGTGTATGTGTTGGAGCATAAGCTTGGGCTTAATAATTTCAAAGTGCTGGACCATATTACAGTAAGAATATATGACGATGGAATCTCACAGCGTGATCTGAATAAGGCGTTAGTGCTAGCAGATGTGGAAATTGAGAGTATCAGCAAAAAACAACATACGCTGGAAGATCATTTTCTGCAATTGATTGGGGGTGAAAGCATTGCTTAAATTAATATCTTTGGAGATTCGGAAGAATAAGCTAAAAACGCTTCTTACAGGTGCTGCAATCGTTAATCTTGCGATTCTTGCTTTTATGATTATGGTTTTATTCGTTGATCAAAATGAGAGCGAACCGTCGTTTGCTTCTTATGCAGAGTTGTTTGAGGGTGTGTTCGTTTTTGTAAAGGCTGCTTATATTATTTTCGCTTCGGTTATTATTAGCAAGCTGGTGATTGATGAGTATAAGAACAACACCATTACTCTTCTCTTCATGTATCCTATCTCACGTAAAAAGCTAATGACTGCGAAAATATTGATAGTGTTCGCCTTCACATTTGTTGCCATTATCGTGGCAGACATTGTAGTCGGCGCTATCCTAATAGGATTCAATTCCTTTGCAGGGCTAATTCCGGGTGAACTGACCCTTCATGTAATCACATCAGAGCTGATTAAGTTAGGCGCAAACGCATTTTATGCCGCGGGTATCGCTCTAATTCCATTGTACTTTGGGATGAAGAAAAAATCAGTCCCAGCCACCATCGTCTCAGCTGTGTTAGTTACCTCCCTAATTTCTGGGGGATTTGATCAAGCGCGTTTAGGTAATTTAGCGGCGGTGTCGATCTCACTTGGTTTGCTAGGAGCAGCCATTGCCTATATGGCCATTCGCAACATTGAACATAAAGATATCGCCTAATAGATTCGGAATTCCCCCCTTTTATAACCCTTTTGTAACGATGAAAAAGCATCGTGATTGGGGTTATAAAGGGGGGATTTGACGTTTATCTACGACTGATTTCCGTAATTTTGATATAATAGATATGAAATATATTTTAAATTTTAGATGAACATTGCCCGTTTAGGGGTAATGATAATGGATGAGAGAGCCTGAGGGGATGTGAACTGTGGATAAAGACTGGACGTCCATTCTGAGACGGTTGCTTTCGGAAGAGAGCGCTTATAAATCGTTATATGACCATCATCCTGATTTGATATTCGTTCTGGATAGACAAGGTCGCTGCGTAGGAACCAACCTAACGTTCCATCTAGGCTCCGGCGCAGAAGCGCAGTTTCAAAATACAAGTCCGATATCAGCAAAGAGAAAAAAACTTGGCAATATTGCTAGTTTTGAGGCTGCTCTGCAGGGGAACTCCTCAAGCTTTGAGCTACAAGATTTAGAGAATCCCAAAAAAGGCTCGAATTGCGTAGGCGTTAAACTTTTACCGATCAGAACGGAAGAAGGGATCGCCGGGGTATTCGCGATTACCAAAGTAGCTAACGGAAGCGCTCTTTTACATGCGGAATTGTTACAAGACTGGTTGGATGAATTGGCAGACACCTTGGACACTGAAATACCTGCCAAGGGAGAAGCGGAGGTAAGCTCCAAAGATACCTCAATAGTAGCTGTGAAGGATCAACAATCGAGTCTCATTCTGAATTCTGTCTCTGCGGGAATCTTTGTGCTCGATACAACGGGGCGAACTCTTTTTATTAACCGTGAGGCAGCAGATATGCTAGGCTATCAACCTACAGAATTGATGGGTCTGAAGCTTATGGATTATATCCATCATATCCAAGGTGACGGTTCGCGCTATTCGACGCCTGATTGCCAGATTAGTCTTACGATAGAGGATGGAATCATCCGTAAAAAAGATGATGAGATCTTCTGGCGTAAGGATGGCACCAGTTTTTTTGTTAATTACCGGGTGGCACCTCTTATTGATGAAGGGCTGATCGCAGGTGCGGTTATTGCCTTCAGTGATATTACGAATGAGCGAGAAATCATTCGTGCCAAAGAATCAGCAGAGCAGGCAGCGCAAGCCAAATCTGATTTCTTAATGATGATGAGCCATGAAATTCGGACGCCGATGAACGGGATGATCGGAATGGCTGATCTATTGTTGGATACTGAGCTTGGAGAAGAGCAGCGAGGTTATGCCGAGATTTTACGCAGCAGTAGTTATACGTTATTGCAGATCTTGAATGACATTCTTGATTTCAGCAAAATGGAAGCAGGTAAAATGTCACTGCAATCCGAGAAGTTTGATCTCCGCGAGATGATCTCAGACGTCATTGATTTATTTGCACCGAAAGCGGAAGAGAAGAAGCTGGCATTACGGTGGTGGATGGATACTAGCGTTCCAACCATAATCATTGCTGATCCGATCCGCTTGCGGCAGATTGTCGTGAATCTGGTAGGCAATGCGCTGAAATTCACTGAACGTGGGAGCGTGACCCTATCGGTGAAGAACATTCCACTATCTGATGAACAAGAATTTTTGTTGGAATTTTCAGTGCGGGATACAGGTGTAGGAATTGCCGGTAACAAACTCAATCTGTTGTTTCAATCTTTCTCACAGCTGCATCCGTCCATAAACCGTAAATATGGAGGCACAGGCTTGGGACTGGCGATTTGCAAGCAGCTCGTTGAGCTGATGGGTGGGACGATCTTTGTAGAAAGTGAAGAGAATCAAGGTTCTACGTTTCGTTTTATGCTGCCTTGCAGAGCAGAAGATATAGAGCTGGAAGTAACTTCAAACTAGGGGGGGTTACACACAAATCTCCGGTCCATTTGCTTAAGAAGCAATGGCCGGAGATTTGTGTGTTATTAGTCCTGAAGCATATACATGAGACCTACAGTATGCGGCCCACAATGGCTGCCAATTACACAACCAGCATGGAGAATTGCTATTTCATTAACTTGAGTTTTCTCTCGTAGTGCTGACTCCAGATAGAGTGCATCTTCTTCCGCCAAGGTATGGACAACGATGAGCAACTCTTTATCCATTCGATCGATGTGAACCAAAGCGTTCTGGAGCATTTGTTCCACAGCTTTTTCCTTTTTGCCACGGATTTTGCTAGTAGGTATGATGCTTCCATCTACCAGTCTAAGAACAGGACGGATTTTGAGTAGACTACCGATGAAGTTCTGCATGCCTGAACAGCGTCCACCCATATATAAGTAATCTAGCGTATCCACAACGAATTCAGTTTCCACAAGGTTGCGGCTGTGCTCCAGCATGGCTGCAATCTCCACCGCAGTGTGGCCTTTTTTAGCAGCTCTGACAGCCTTCATAACAAGGAGGGCAATGCCTCCGCACAAGGTTTGCGAATCTATGACCTGTACGCGTCCCTCAGGAAATTCCCCGGCAGCCAAAAGTGCATTCTGATATGTAGAGGATAGTGAGGAGGAGAGACTGATATATACAATATCTTGTCCGCTACTAATCACGGGTTGAAATGCAGCAATGAAATCTGCTGGCGAAGGTGCTGCCGTTTTCGGCAATACTCCACTAGCGGCTACACGGCGATACACTTCCTCGGGTGTAATATCTTCACCATCTTTGTAGGTACCTTCTTCAAATACTACATAAAGAGGAACGATGCCGATGTCATAAGTATCCTTCCAGTTTTGAGGTAAATCGGAAGTGCTGTCTGAAAATATTTTTACAGTAGACATGAAATTCTCCTTCACCGATAATTCGGATGACAATAATCAATAATCATTATAGAACTATATAATCTATTTATTATACCAAGACTATGCCAATTCTCAAAATGAAATAGTAGGCAATCACAAGAAAAAAGACTATCGAGGTTTCGATAGTCTTTCTAGTTCTATTCTTTTTTCGTAACAGGGATCCATATCTCACAGCGATAGTCCTCTGCGTCTGGTCTCCCCGGAAGATATAGCTCAAACTCAGGCCCGCCTGTATGCTCGTAGCCTGTGGAAGGGAACCACTCTTGGAAAATGCGTGCCCATACCTGCTGGATAGCATCAGGCATCGGCCCTACTGAGGTGAACACAGCCCAACTTGCAGCTGGGATTGTTGTAGAAGCAAAGCCCTGTGCATCAGTCTCTGGAGTAGCTTCGACAGCGATCCAATAGGAGAAGGTTTCTTTATCATGGTTCATGTCAGAGCAGATGCCTAATAAATCCTTATCTCCACCGAGCTCAATCAGCTTATCCGACGTACCATTTTCATTAGCTTCTATCCACAACTGAGGGATGCGGCGCAGATTCTCCCCATCTTTCGTTGTCATTTCCTCTACTAGTCCGATAACATTAAAGGCGTCTCTTTTCTCAATTCTGTAGTCCATTTCTTTATCTCCCTTCAGTGATAGATGGAAGGAGAGTCTAGGGAAAGCCTTGAGCTGTACCCCTGACTCCCGCGCAGCAGAAGGAGTAATTCCATGTGCCTTGCGGAATGCTTTGGCAAACGACTCGGGCGAGTCATATCCGTATTTCAGTGCAACATCCAGCACTTTAACTTTAGAAATAGCAAGCTCCTGTGCAGCCAGAGTTAATCTGCGCTTACGGATATAGTCTTTAATAGATACTCCGGTAAGCATATTGAACATGCGCTGGAAATGAAAGGGGGAGGAGTAAGCAACCTTGGCGATTTCTTCAATCGTCACAGATTCCTCCATCTTGCTCTCCATATAATCTAAAGCTTCTTTCATGCGGATAAGCCATTCCAAGTCCGTCATCTCCCTTTAAGTTCATACTATCAGGCTGCATTTGCAAAATCCTGTTATTCCGTGCTCTCTAATGACAGGTAGCAGGCAGAAGGATAATCTCATAAAAAATCATCCTAAATAGTATAACTCAGGAAGATAGACAAAGTTAGTCTTTCAATCGATACACTCTTGCTTCATAAGGTCGTAATAATTCCCGTGTGGGTGCATCATCAGGGTAATTTCCAATAATAAGTTCCGTAGCCTTACTTAGCTCTGCGGAAAGATCAACAGTCTGTGGAACCTCATTGAAATTGAGCAGCACCAGCCACTTCTCGTCATCCAGAGTACGCGTATAGGCATATATGTCCTCATGCTCTGGCAAAAGTAGCTTGTATTCGCCATAAGCCATGATCGGATTTTTTTTGCGCAAAGCAAGCAGCCTTTGGTAATAATAAAAGATAGAATCCGAATCAGCCAGCGCCTGCTCCACGTTAATTTCCTTGTAGTTCGGATTAACTTTGAGCCACGGCTCCCCTTCAGTAAAGCCGGCATTCGCAGAATCATCCCATTGCATCGGAGTGCGCGCATTATCACGGCCTTTGATATGAATAGCGTTTAGAACGCTGTTAGGATCAGCGCCGCCTTCGGTAACCTTTTCGCGATACATATTGAGGATTTCTATGTCTTTATAATGTTCAATGGCTGTGAACTTTACATTGGTCATCCCGATTTCTTCGCCTTGATAAATATAGGGCGTCCCTTTCAGCGTGTGCAGTAAGGTAGCGAGCATTTTGGCAGAGATCACGCGATACTTACCGTCATCCCCGAATCTTGAGACCATACGTGGCTGGTCATGATTGTTAAGATAAAGACTATTCCAACCCTTATCCGCCAGACCCACTTGCCATTTATGAAGAATATCGCGCAGCTTCGACAACGTCCACGGGGCTACGTCCCATTTGCCGTCAGGACCCGAGTCCACATCCATATGCTCGAACTGGAACACCATTTGCAGCTCTTTGCGTTCCTCGTCCGTGTAAAGAATAGCATCTTCAACTGTAGCGCCAGGAGTTTCGCCGACAGTCATAATGTTATAGTTGGATAACACTTTGTCATTCATTTCATGTAAAAACTCATGAACACGTGGTCCATTCATATAATATTCGCCACCCCAGGCAAGTTCCCCGGGAGCGAGGCCGCCTCTATGGGAGGAAGGGAGACCTTCCACTTTGGAAATCATATTGATTACATCCATTCGTAGACCATCCACACCCTTGTCGAGCCAGAAGGTGATCATCTTGTATAACTCCTCACGCAGCTGCGGATTCTCCCAGTTGAGATCCGGTTGCTTGCGCGAAAACAGATGCAGATAGTATTCACCAGTAGTTTCATCCAGTTCCCAAGCCGGGCCGCTGAATACAGAACTCCAATTGTTGGGGCGCTCACCATCTGGTCCACCCGGACGCCAAATGTAGTAATCACGATATGGATTATCTTTTGAAGAACGGGATTCTACGAACCAAGGATGCTCATCTGAGGAATGATTGATTACAAGGTCCATCATCAGTTTTATGCCACGGGCATGCAATCCAGTCAGTAATTCTTCCCAATCCTGCAATGTGCCGAACTCATCCATAATATCTTGATAATCGCTGATGTCATAACCGTTATCGTCATTTGGCGATTTATAGACAGGTGACAGCCAAACTACGTCGACACCTAGCTTTTGCAAATAATCCAGACGTGAAATGATTCCTTGCAGATCTCCAATCCCGTCACCATTGCTATCTTGAAAGCTGCGGGGATAGATTTGGTAGACAACGGCTTCTTTCCAAAAGGTTCTGTTCATTCATAATCACTCCTTTTATAAGTTAGCTTCCTAAAAAATAAAGAGACCCCAAAAGCTTTAAGCTTCAAGGGTCTCTTGGGTGTAAGTTTTATACTGTGACGGAATTGCTATCAGCAGTGATGCTGCTTAGTCCGTTTACGGTATATTCTTTGTCGTAGATAGTAATAGAAGCGGGGATATCAGTTTCATTCGTAACAGTAACTTGTGCATCCGTAACGCTTACTTTCAGACGGGAGCCGCGGAACATAATTTTAAAAGAGTAAGCAGTCCAGTGACCTGGGTTAGATGGGCTCAGTGTCAGTCTGCCGTCATGTACGCGGAGTCCGCCGAAACCATGTACGATCGACATCCAAGTACCAGCCATGCTAGTGCTGTGCAACCCGTCTTCTGTATCATTGTTATAGTTATCAAGATCCAGTCTTGAAGTACGCAAGTACATTTCATAGGCCTTATCCTTATATCCCAGCTCACTGGCTAGAATGGAGTGGATACAAGGGGAAAGGGAGGACTCATGAACAGTGATCGGTTCATAAAAGTCGAAGTTGCGTTTTTTTGTATCCAGATCGTAACGGTCACCCAGGAAATATAATCCCTGCAGAACGTCTGCTTGTTTAATGAAGCAAGAACGCAGGATACGGTCCCATGACCATTTTTGGTTAAGTGGCAGATGCTCACGTTCCAGATCTTTGACTTGAATGATCTCTTTGTCCAGGAAGCCATCTTGTTGTAAGAAGATACCCAGCTCTTCATCCGCAGGATAATACATCTTAGCAATGATGTCTTTCCATTTTGTAGTTTCGCTCTCTTGCAGCCCTAGTTTGTCAACTAGCTCTGCATAACGAGCAGGCTCATTTTCTTGCAAGTATGCCAGTGCTTCCATGGTGTATTCCATAGTCCACGAAGCCATACGGTTTGTATACCAGTTATTATTAACGTTATTCTCGTATTCATTCGGGCCCGTTACGCCGAGCATTACGTATTTGTCTTTACGTGATGCGTAGTGAACACGTTCTTCCCAGAAGCGGGAGATTTCCACGAGAACCTCAAGGCCATATTGTCCCAGATAAGCTTTGTCTCCGGTGTAGTTCACATAGTTGTAAATGGCGTAGGCAATGGCACCGTTCCGGTGAATTTCTTCAAATGTAATTTCCCACTCGTTGTGGCATTCTTCACCGTTCATGGTAACCATTGGGTACAGCGCACCTTTTTTGAATCCAAGCTTACGGGCATTTTCTTTAGCTTTCTCTAAGTGCTTGTAACGGTAGATCAACAAATTGCGGGCAATGGAGGAGTCCGCCGTACTGAGATAGAAGGGAACGCAATACGCCTCTGTATCCCAGTAGGTGCTGCCGCCGTATTTTTCACCGGTAAAGCCTTTAGGCCCAATGTTCAGGCGGTCATCTTCACCATTATAGGTTTGATTGAGTTGGAAAATATTAAAGCGAATCGCTTGCTGAGCCGAAACGTCACCTTCAATAATGATGTCGCTTTCTTTCCATTTTTCTCTCCAAGCTTCAATTTGTTCAGTCAAAAGGGTTACGAACCCAGCTTCCTTAGCAGCTTGCAGAGCAGTTTGGGCGGCGTCGACCAATTGTCCCAGACCGTGATTCCGAGAAGTAACATTGGCTACATATTTATAAATGACGATTTGATTGCCCGCTTGTGCGGTTACGTCCAGTTTGCTGGCTACATATTTCTCTTGTTCGATGACTTCTGCTTCGGCAGTTACCTTCTCACCATTGACAAGGATATCAAAAGCCATAGC
This sequence comes from Paenibacillus sp. FSL H7-0735, assembly GCF_038008505.1. Lineage (NCBI taxonomy): Bacteria > Bacillati > Bacillota > Bacilli > Caryophanales > Paenibacillaceae > Paenibacillus > Paenibacillus sp. FSL H7-0735. The sequence goes on from NZ_JBBOZH010000001.1 coordinate 2,236,223, forward strand.
AGAGGTGACATGGAAGTCGAGTTTCTTAGTCTTTAGGGTGAGATGTCCATGATCAGGTCCCGCTTGTTTCTCAACTTCATTCCAGAATTTCTCGTCATAGTTGGAATCCTTGTTCTTCACATCACCATCAAGATAAGGAGTAATCGTAATCTTGCCTGAGAAATTGACAGGAATGATGGAATAGCGAATCGCGCCGATTTCTTGACGAGTCATGCTTACGAACCGGATACTTTCTACTTTAACTTCCTTACCATCTTCGAGTGTGGCAGTGAAGCTACGGGAGAGCGTTCCTTCTTTCATATTAAGTACCCGGCGGAATTCGGAAACGGTGCACTTTGCCAGATCAAGGGGTGTACCCTCGATTTCAATGTTAATACCGATCCAGTTCGTGCTGTTAAGTACTTTGGCAAAATATTCAGGATAGCCGTTTTTCCACCAGCCGACACGTGTTTTGTCAGGGTAGTAGACGCCAGCCATGTAGCTGCCTTGCAGGCTGTTACCGCTATATTGCTCTTCGAAATTGGCCCGGCCACCCATAAATCCGTTACCAAGACTAAATACGCTTTCAGAAATTTCTTGCGTCTGTGGATCAAAGGATTCCTCAATAATGGACCATTCATCAATTGTTAAATATTGTTTCACGATAACCGCTCCTTTAAATATGTTAGGGGGATATATAAAATGAACAAATCCCTTGTTAAACTTCCGGTGATATATAAGTGACTGCGCGGAATCTTTGGACTTTCGATCACATTTTGCGGATGAAATCTGATTATAAAGGCGAACGTTATGCTTCTATAGTTCCAAAATTCCTCTCCGTCACTTCATCACCAGAAGGCTAACGATTAATTATTAGTTCATTTAATCTTTGGTTGGAATGTCCACAACAACTCAAATCAGTACTATTTGAGTTAATTATGTTCAATAAACTTATGCAAAAGATTCTTTGAGCAGGGACACACTCATATGAGCAAGCGATGGGACAACAATATTCGCTGCACTCAGGGTTTCCGGCGAACCAATGCCAACACTGAACATACCGGCCCGGGTAGCGGCCTCAATTCCCGCTTCTGCATCTTCGAAGACTACACAATGTTCAGGTGCGGCATCCAGTGCTTTGGCTCCTAATAGGAACACTTCCGGATCTGGTTTAGCAGCACTAGTGTGTGTGCCGTCGATGATTGCATCAAAGTAAGGGGTTAATCCGGTATTATTCAAGATCGTCATAGCGTTTTTGCTGGCAGAACCGAGAGCAACTTTGATGCCATTCGCACGGCACTCTTTTAGGAAATCAAGCGCACCTGGCAGAATCTCAGAACTGTCCATTTTCGCAATATATTCGACATAACGATTATTTTTCTGTTCCGCAAGCTTAGCTTTCTCTTCTTCGTCAATCGTTAGTCCGCCGATTTCCAGCAAAATATTTAGTGAAGCCGTTCTGCTGACTCCCTTAAGGCGTTCGTTATCTTGTTCTGTGAATAGAAACCCCAGTCCATCTGCAAGCTCTTTCCAAGCAATATAATGGTATTTTGCTGTATCGACGATTACTCCGTCCAAGTCGAACAAGCAGGCTTTAATTTCCGACATTGTAGTACCTCCTAAAAGTTTTGACAGCGTCGTGATCCAGCGGATGCCGTATTAGAATCTTATTAAACCGTTTAAACTTTGATTAAGATGTGTAAGTTTATCCTAACCTAAGATCCTAGAAATCACCCATAAAGAACTGGATCAATAAGTATTGTATGATTTAGCGCAAACGTTTGTACAGATTTTCAAAAAATAAATGAAGCGGTTAAACGCTTCACTTATTCATTCGGTTTTATGCTTTGCCAGAGAGTGCATGGATGACTCTCTCACGATCAGACGATGGGGAATAACAAATCGGTTGGTATGACCTGAACCGTTATCCGGACTCTTGATATTTTGGATAAGTACTTGTGATGCGGTGTAGCCAAGATGATAAATTCCTATATCAATACTGCTGATCGGAGGACTAGATAATTCAGATAATGGAATATTGTTAAAGCTTACAATGGCGAGATCGTCTGGAACCTTGTATTTCAGTTCATTCAACCCGCGCAAAATTCCGAACGATACCATGTCATCCACCGCTACCAGCGCAGTGGGGCGATTCGGCAAATTCATGAAAAAGGACATCGCTCTATAGCCGCTATCCTGTAGAAATTCACCTTCTACAATCCATTCATCCCGCATTTCTAAACCGCTATTCTGCAATGCTTTACGATATCCGGCGAGACGGTCACGAGAAACGATTAGATTAGGTGGTCCACTTACGAAGCCAATACGTTTATGCCCCATGGAAATGAGGTGGTTCGTAGCATCGTATGCTGCCATCACATTATCATTATCGACTGATAAAATATTCTCATATTTATCACTTCGGCCAACAAGCACGAATGGATAATCGTTGCTCTCTAGAAAATCAATAACGGCATCATCCGTACGAGAGTAAAGCAGAATAACGCCGTCAACACGGCGACCCTTCAGAAGTCGTGAAACGGCTTCCAGTTCTTCTTTCTCGTTCGCTCCGGAGCTTATTAACACATCGTAACCGGAACGGCTGGCTTGTGTAACGATCCCGCGAATTAATTCCATAAAAAATAGATTAGAGAACAGCTCTTCAGCAGGTTTAGGAAGACTGAAGCAGATGCTGTTAGTAGTTTTCGACACCAAGCTCTTAGCCATCATGTTAGGGGTATAGCCCATATCCTCCATAATAGCTTTAACTTTGCGGGAAGTTTCCAGGCTGATTCTGGGATGGTTGGACAATACCCGGGATACCGTGGAGGGAGATACTCCCGCTTTCTTGGCCACATCCTTAATGGTAACTGTCATTGAAACCTCCTTATGGAACCGTTTGCTTTACACAGTAATATTAATCTAAGAGTTCTAAATTGTAAATAGATAAAGTCATTCAAAAGGGGGAAATTGCTACTTTTGGAAGGAACACAAGAAATTTCAATGTAATATTGTTGCTTTTCACCAAAAAAGTATGAATGATTCGGGAATTTTGATGTTAATATGTATAAATGCGGTCTGGATTTTGCGAAAAGAGTATTCGCTGAATGCAAACGTATGGCTTAAATGATGCAAGAACTTAGCTGAAAGGAAGGGAAGAACAAGTTTCGTTTTTATTGCGGCTTTAAATTGAGCTTTTATTTTAGAAAATACTGGTTGACAATACCGCAAATTCGGCATTAGTATGTAAATCAAAATACAGCAAGCGTTTTCATTGGGCGTTTTTAGGTTGAACCAGTTGCACTAACGAATGGGTTTTATGGACTAGTGTTTGTGCATAGCTTTTTGCAAACGATTGCACTAATTTCGACATGATGTATCAAGCTTTTACTTTGATAAAAGGATGGTGACAGCGTTAAATTGGCTTGACGAGCCATACATATAGACCTTCTCCAACTTTAGAAGGAATAGCATGATTTATAATCTCATAAATTGGTGGGGTTTGTGAAATCATGTATCCGCTTGCAAAAAGGGAATTCATAATTATGGGAGGTTTTGCAAAAATGAAAATAACTTTATGGGGGAAGAGGGCATTTGCGATCTTTATGATTATTGCTCTCGTGTTCTCTGGTCTTGGACTACATCCTGTTAATGTTACAGCAGCAACGACGAAGGTTGTATTGGTTGGGGATCTGCAGTCTAAATTTACATCGACAGGTGCGGAAACGCCGGGTAAGGATTGGGATGAGACATCAGTAGTTACCCAAATGACCTATTCAGATAATGGCCTATATTCTTTTACAGGCACTCTGCCGGCAGGAGAATATAACTACAAGGTTACTCTTAATGATTTATGGGACGAGAACTATGGATTCACAAGTTACACCAATCCTCAGGGAACAAATGATGGGGAGAATATCCATATCAAGCTGGAAACAGAGACTGCCGTAACCTTTTATTATAATGACTTAACTCATAAAATAGCTGATTCCACGTATTACACACCGATTGCTTCCGCTAAACTACCAAGATTGACAGGAAACCTGCCGGCAGAAGCACTTACCGTATTATCTGATCCTGATTTTGATGATGTTTACAGTACGGTGGCTACCCTTCCTAAGGGAGATTACACCTACCAAGTTTCTGTTCCAGGAGACGGTGAAGCCGGGGATCAATTGTATCCCGAAACTGCTAATAATCTGAGTCTTCCTTCAGATCTTCTGGTTACCTTTAAATTTAATCCACTGGATGGCAGTGTGACAGCAGAATATAAAATTCCTTCTGAACCTGTTGAGGTTACTCCTGTTCCGGCTGGACACATCCGTATTCACTACAATCGGACAGCTGGTGACTATGAAAATCAGGGATTATGGACATGGGATGATGTTCAATCCCCTTCCGCAAATTGGCCTACAGGTGCAACTCCATTTCCTGAAGGGCAAATCGATTCTTATGGTGCTTATGTTGACGTGCCAGTGAAGGATGGAGCTAAGAAAATTTCGTTCCTTGTGGTAAACCGAGTCACTCAGGCCAAGGATGAAGGGGATAAACTCTTTGCCATTAACACGCCTGAGGCGAATGAAATTTGGATCAAGCAGGGTTCAAATGATGTAACACCGTATGAACCAGTTACACTTGCTCCTAATACAGTGCGAATTCACTATACCAGAGCTGATACAAATCATGATCAATATGGACTGTGGCTGTGGGATGACGTCGTAGCCCCATCCGAAAATTGGCCGTCTGGAGCTACTCCTTTTGTAGCAGATCAAACAGATCGTTATGGTGCATATGTTGATGTTCCGCTTATTGAGAATGCGAAGAAAATCGGCTTTATTGTGATGAAACCTTCGAACGGTGATAAGGACGGTGACAATAAAACCTTTAGCCTGCTGGATCGATACAATCAGCTATGGGTTAAAGAAGGAGACAACAATGTTTATGTTTCTCCGTTTGGTGAGACACCTATTGGCTTAGTATCCGCAGAGGTGCTGTCGACGAGCAAAATCCTTCTCGGCTTCACACTGACTGACGGTTTGGATCCAGCAGCCTTAAAGACAGCAATTACAGTTAAGGATAAAGAGGGTGCTGCAATCCCGATTACTGCTGTAACCCTTACAAGCAAAACTTCAATCGAAGTGGATACAGAAGCATTTGATCTGGAAAAAGTTCCGCTTAGCGTTACCTATTCAGGTAAAACGGTCTCAGCCGCAAGTGGCTGGAGAATGCTTGATGAAATGTACAACTATACAGGAGACGATCTTGGAGCTACGTATAATGCTGACAAAACAGCCACATTGAAATTATGGGCACCTAAAGCAAGCTCGGTCGTTGTGAATCTTTACGATAAGAATGACTCTAACGTGCAAGTGGGCAGTGTTGCTTTAACGCTCGGCGAGCAAGGGGTTTGGTCAGTCCAGCTGAAGCCAGCTGATTTGACAGGCACAACGGCAACAGATGTAAGGGGCTTCTTTTATCAATACGAAGTAACGAATGACGGTGTAACCCATAAGGTTCTTGATCCTTATGCTAAATCAATGGCGGTATTTACTGTGGATACCACAGGTGCTGCTGGTGCTGGCGTGGATACAGTGGGCAAAGCGGCTATTGTTGATTTAAGCCAGACGAACCCAGATACCTTTGGGTATGCTGATATAAAAGGCTACGAAAAACGTGAGGACGCCATCATCTACGAAGTCCACGTGAGAGATTTTACATCGGATGTATCGATCGAGGATAGTCTGAGTGGGGAAAGATGGGGTTCTTATAGCGCTTTTGAAAAGAAACTTGATTATATTAAATCTCTTGGTGTAACGCATGTTCAGTTGCTTCCTGTGATGGCTTGGTATTACGGGGATGAGACGAAGATGGGGACTAGAGAGCCGGATTATTCCGCAAAAAACAATGAATACAACTGGGGTTATGATCCTCACAGCTATTTTTCACCGGACGGGGCCTATTCACAGAACCCTGCCGATCCAGAAGAGCGGATTAAAGAATTAAAAGGTTTGATTGATGCCGTGCATGAAGCTGGAATGGGTGTCATTCTGGACGTAGTGTATACTCATATGGCTAAAAAAGAATTTTTAAACGACATCGTACCTAATTACTATGCCTTCCAAGATGCAAACGGTAACTTTATCGGGGGGTTCGGCAACAATTTAGCCACCAACCATAAAATGGCTGAGAAGCTGATGGTTGATTCGGTAAAATACTGGTTTGAAGAGTACAAGATTGATGGAATGCGCTGGGATATGATGGGCGATGCGACAGCTGATGCTGTTCAGCATGCTTATGATGCCGCAGCAGCAGTGAATCCGAAGGCACTCTTTATTGGTGAAGGCTGGAGAACATTCGGCGGCGCCGCGGCTGATCCTTCTCTCGCTGGGCAAGGTGCAGATCAGGATTGGATGGACAAAACGGATAGTGTCGGTGTTTTCTCAGATGAATTCCGTAATGAATTGAAGTCTGGTTATGGTTCCGAAGGTCAGCCTAGATTTATTACAGGTGGAGCACGTCCGATCGCTACAATCCTGGACAATATCAAAGCTCAACCTTCGAATACACCAGCAGATGATCCGGGTGATATCGTCCCATATATCGAAGCTCATGATAATCTGACACTTCATGATGTCATAGCACAATCGATCAAGAAGGATCCGGATATTGCTGAGAATGAGCTTGAAATTCAGCAGCGGATCAGATTAGGAAATATGCTCGTATTAACTTCTCAAGGTACAGCCTTTATCCATGCCGGTCAGGAATATGGGCGGACTAAGCAGTGGAAGGGCACAACGGTTCCTGAGGATAAATTCACAGAGATGTTCGACAATAACAACCAATCGTTTGGCTATTTCATTCATGATTCTTACGATTCATCGGATGCAGTTAACATGTTTGATTGGACCAAAGCAACAGATGAATCTAAGTTCCCAGTACAGAACACGACAAGAAAATATACGTCGGGTCTGATGGAGCTGAGAAAATCAACGGATGCCTTCCGATTGGGCGATAAGGATTTGGTTGACTCTAACATTAACCTGATCCCTGCTCCAGAAATGAAGGATAACGATCTTGTCATCGGCTATTCCAACAAAGCAACAGATGGAACTGGCATCTATTATGTCTTCATGAATGGTGACAGCACAACTAGAAAACTGACCTTATCTGAGGATTTGACGGGCGGTCAGGTGCTTGTGGACAACGATGAAGCTGGTGTTACAGCGATACCGGCTGCACAGCAGTCAGGTTTTATTTTGACAGCAAATTCAATTACACTAGAGCCTTTGACGGCCGTGATTATTCAAAAGGAAGCTGCACCAGTTACGCTGAACTCTTTGGAAACAGATAGTGCAAGCTACACGCTGGCAGCAGGAAATACGCATCAAACCGCTGTTTTTGCGAAATATGATGACAATAGCAGAAGTAATGTTACTAAGAAGGCTACTTACCTCTCCAATAAACCTGAAGTAGCTACAGTAACTGATAAAGGTCTAGTCAAAGCGGTTGGGCTAGGAACGGCAACCCTTACTATTTCTTATGAAGGTATTTCTACAACCGTCACCGTTAATGTTACTGACAAACGATATGTTCAATTCACTTATACCCGTAGCGATAAGGACTATAAGGATTGGAATATCTGGGTTTGGAACACTGGAGCTAAAAATGACCAGATTGATTTCACAACCTTTAAGAATGGCACAGCGAGCGTTCTGATTGAGGTTGCGGAGAATGCAACAAGCGTTGGATTTGTCCTGCGCAAAGGTACGGATTGGAACACGGGGAAACTAGACTACCCAGACGATCGTGTTATTCCGTTGACCCCTGGTGAACCGTTCACTAAGGTGTATGTAACCAGTATGGTTAAAGAGCTTGATATCAAACCAAGTATTAGCGGCCCTATTTTAAAAGATGGAACGATTACTTTCAGATACCGCGACGACGCTTTGTTCCGTAATGGAAATATGGACGCAATAACAGCTGCTAAAGTAAAAGTGAACGGCACTTCGTATCCAATGATCTATGATCCGGCTAACGAGTGGTTCACTTACACACTGGCTGATTTAAAAGAAGGTATGTATAAATATACTTTCTTGATTACTAAAGACGGCGTCACTACCGAAATTACAGATCCAAAGAATACGGTGAATGATGAATCTGTTATTGATTATCATCAACCTGTCGTTAAGATTGCGACATCCGTAAGTCCAGAGGCAGTCACATCCAATCAGAATGCTGTTGTAACCATCCACGCTTCCTCTTCGGAAGAAGTAACTTACTCTGAAGCATATATGGATTTAACTAATCTTGGGGGCCCTAGCAAAGTTAAGCTGGATACGGAACTCTTGAAACAAACGGTTGCTGTGGAAGACACGGTGTCAGCGGGCATCAAGGATATTCCGATTACGCTCGTAGACCAATACGGCAATGCACATAAGGAAAAGGCTACACTTGAGGTAAAAGCAAGAACCTATACAGGGGATAAGCTGGATTTTGATTGGGATGAGGCTCGAATTTATTTCGCGCTTACAGACCGATTTAAAGACGGTGACCCAACGAATAATGAGAATGTGAATAAAGATCATCTGGAAGCTTATCATGGTGGAGATTTCCGGGGGATGATCGACAATCTCGATTATTTGCAAGAGCTAGGAATTAACACGTTATGGATCACGCCAATCGTAGATAATATTGATTTTAACAAAGGCGTTGACTTTGGCAGCGAACAATATGGATACCATGGGTATTGGGCAAAAGATTTTACCAAGCTTGACGAGCATCTTGGCGATATGGCCACCTTCAAGGAGCTGATCGAAAAGGCGCATGACAAAGGGATCAAGATCATGGTTGACGTTGTACTCAATCATACGGGTTACGGTCTGAAAGCTGAGGATACCTATCCGACAATTACAGCTGAGGATAAAGCACGTTTCGAAGGGATGCTGCGCACGGATGGTGTATCCGCAGATACAGATCCAATTAAGGGTGAACTTGCTTTCCTGCCAGATTTCAAAACGGAAGATCCAGCCGTTCGTGAAAAAATTATCGCTTGGCAAACAGGCTGGTTAGACAACGCACGTACGGAACGTGGAGACACGATTGATTATTTCCGTGTGGATACGGTCAAACACGTGGACGATACGACTTGGAAAGCCTTTAAAAATGCACTGACAGCGATTGATCCAAACTTCAAAATGAACGGCGAATACTTCGGTGGAACCATTGATAACAATGGTGGAATGCTCGAAACTAGCCAGATGGATGGGCTGCTTGATTTTGGATTTAAAGATGCAGCCAGAGATTTTGCAAATGGTAAGGTAAACAGTGTGGATGCTTATCTGCAGGAACGTGAATTGAAGATCGACAATACGAAGATGATGGCTCAATTCCTGAGCAGTCACGATGAGAATGGTTTCTTGTCTGATTATGTGGGAGGCGATAAAGGCAAGCTGAAGATTGCTGCAGCTCTGCAAATTACCGCCAAAGGACAGCCGGTAATATACTACGGAGAAGAACTGGGTAATTCAGGCAGCAATGCTGGAAATATGTCTGAAGGTCAATTCAGTGAGAACCGTAAGGATATGCCTTGGGATCAATTAACGGCAGAGAAGCCACTACATGACCATTATCAAAAGCTGTTGAATATCCGTGCGAAGTACTCCAAAGTGTATTCCAAAGGTGCGCGCACGAAGCTCGCAGGTTCAGATGATTCAGGTTATTTGGCTTTCAACAAATCTTATGAAGATGAGAACGTAGTGACGGTAATCAATACTAAAACTAGTGAGAGTTCTGTAACGATTCCAGTACCGTTTGCTGCTAATTCATCGGTAACCGATGAATACAGCGGTAAAACATACATGGTTTCCGAGGATCAAAAGGTAAATATTGATCTGCCAGGTAGAGATGATGGAGGTACGGTTATTTTGGCTGAGGTATCGGATGTTATACCGACACCAACGCCAACGTCGACACCAACACCAACGTCGACACCAACATCAACGCCGACACCAACACCAACACCAACACCGACACCAACGTCGACGCCAACACCGACACCAACGTCGACACCAGAAGTAACACCTTCGCCTGAGGTGACACCAACGCCAGAAGCTACAGCGGCACCAACCTCTGGAGTTGTTGTTAACCCTAGCCCTACACCGCCAGCGGATACTCAGGTTGTGAATGAGGATAGCTTGAAGAATGGTAAAGAAGGCAAGGTGCAAATTGATGTTGCTGCTGGTAAGACAGCGGTACGCTTACCTTTACAAGCTGCACAAATACTAGGAACTGATGATCTTGTGTTTAAAATGGGAGATCTGTTAGTTACTATCCCTAGCCAGCTTTTAAGTACAATGCCAAGTTTAGCTTCAGGTATTGATGGGGTAGGTGCCCAAATCTTGCTTGAACTGAAGCCACTGGCGCAGTCTGCTGCGAAAGCCATAGTAGACGGTTTAAACAATGATAGTGCTCATGTTAGCTCTCTTTCCGATGTATTTGAATTCAGACTTAGCGTGCTGATGAAAGACGGTACTCGGATTGTAATTAAGCAGTTCGATGAGCCGATTACGATCTCATTTAAGATTAAAGGGCAATTCAACAAAGACTTAATCGGAATCTATTATTTAAGTGATAATGGCGGGTTAGAGTACGTGGGAGGACAGCTGAATGGAGAGGTGATCACGGCACAAGTCACACACTTCAGTAAGTATGCTGTGCTTGAAATCGATAAGTCGTTCAAAGATGTTCCTGCAACCTATTGGGCATTTAAGGCGATTCAATCACTTGCCGCCAAACAAATTGTGTCAGGGGTTACTACCTCTGAGTTTGATCCGAAAAGTAATGTTAGCCGTGCGGAATTTACAGCACTACTAGTACGTGCACTTGGCTTAAAAGCGGAAGGGCAGGTCCTGTTTACTGACATCAGGTCAGATGCATGGTATGCCTCATATGTAGCTACAGCTGCTAAGCTGGGTATTGTTAGTGGACGGAGTAATAATATTTTTGCGCCGAATGCATCAATTACCCGTGAGGAAATGGCTGTTATGGCGATCCGCGCACTTGAAGTGAAGTCTGGTAAGAAGCTTGAGCCTGTAGCAGCCTCTACGGCATTTACTGACGCTTCAAGTATTAGCAAGTGGGCGGAAGCCTATGTGAAGACTGCAGCAGACTTAGGACTCCTGCAAGGCCGAGAGAACAATCGATTCGCTCCAAAAGCATGGATGACCCGCGCAGAAAGCGCACAGGTTATTTATACGCTGCTGAGCAAGTAGGCTAAACTAAAGTGTGCTGAATTCTGGCACCCCTTAGTTTGAGCAGCGGTTAGCATTTTAGTATTCTCCAAAAGAAAACAGGGTATCCCGAAGCGATTATCGCTTGCGAGATACCCTGTTTTGTTATGCTGTATGGCTGAGCAGTGGAAAGAAACCTTTTAGATGATTGCCTTTAGGATAGTGAATCCATAGGCTGGCATCTTCACGATCAGCTTGCTGCGTTCTGTGCGCAGTGTTTCGCCTGTAAACAAGTTCTCCCAATCCCGCTCGTCTACGTCAATACGGAAGGTCTGAGCGGTCTCTTCACTGTTGATTAGTACGACAATTGTCTGCAGATCCAGCCGGCGCTCATAGGCTAGCTTGCTGCCTTGTTGTCCTGCCTCAAGGAAGGTAAATGTACCTGTGCGGAGAGCAGGGTGATCGTTGCGTATTTGAATAAGCTGACGATAGAACTCGAAGAGCTCACGATCCTGCTTTTCAGGGTTCCACTCCATGCATTTGCGGCAACCAGGGTCACCTTCACCGTCCATGCCGATCTCGTCACCGTAATAGATGCAGGGAGTGCCCATAAAGGTGAATTGGAACAGTGCCGCTAATCGCATCTTGTTTTTGTCTCCAGCAGCCAGCGTAAGCAGTCGTGGAGTATCGTGGCTGTCGAGCAGATTAAAAGCAACTTCACTTGCCTGCAGCGGATAGCGCGATAACTGTTTGCCAATGGAATTAGCGAATTCTTCAGCATCAAGAGTGCCATGCACAAAGAAGTCAAGGACAGCGTCAGTGAAAGGATAGTTCATAACGGCATCAAATTTATCGCCTTCTAGCCAAGGTGCAGATTCATGCCAGATTTCTCCCAATATGTAAGCCTCAGGATTAGCACGTTTAACCACCTTGCGGAATTCCCGCCAGAAATCATGATCCACTTCATTGGCAACGTCCAGACGCCAGCCATCGATCCCAACTTCTTTGATCCAGTATTCTGCGACTTTCAGTAAGTATTGTTTAACTTCAGGATGTTCTGTGTTTAGCTTTGGCATTAGCGGTTCAAAAGCAAAGGTGTCATAAGTAGGGACACCGTTTTCAATTTGAAGTGGAAACTTGCGAATATGGAACCAATCTTTAAAGGCGGAAGCCTCTCCTTTTTCTTGAACATCCACAAAAGGGGCAAAGGTTCTGCCAGAATGATTGAATACGGCATCTAGCAGGACACGAATCCCACGTTTATGGCAGCTATCGACGAGCTTTTTTAAAGTCTCAATATCTCCAAAATGCGGATCGACTTTCATATAGTCTTCTGTATCGTATTTGTGATTAGTAGTTGCATCAAAGATAGGTGTGAAATAAATAGCAGTGATCCCAAGCTCGTTAAGATGATCTAAATGATCAATAACCCCTTGCAGGTCGCCGCCAAAAAAATTGGTTGGTGTTGGTTCGGAGCCCCATGGCTGAACATTTTCCGGATCAAGGCTCGGGTCCCCATTTGCAAAGCGTTCTGGGAAGATCTGATAAAAAACAGCGTCCTTTACCCAGGCAGGCGGAGCGAATACATCAACGCGGTTAATGAAGGGGAATTCGAACAGCTTGTTTGGGTTTTCCGGCCGCACCGTTTGAAAGTCACTTTCGGTCATCCAAATTCGTTCGTTATCTTTTTGAAGTAAGAAGCCGTATTTCAAGCGGCGGTAGAGAGGTACTGAAGCACATTCCCAATAGTCAAACATAGCATCGGAGGTGAAGAGGGTCATGGGAATTAGTTCTTTTGTGGTATCCCAAGCGTATTTATCTCCAGCAAAGGCGAACACTTCGGTTAAATCCCCTTTTTTAGCGCGCAGACGCAGGTGAATCGTACTTTCATTATAGGCATAAGACCAATTTAACCGCGGACGATGATACACTGCTTCCAGTAACATGATAAATCCTCCTAAAGTTTTGTTAGCGTTACTTCCTCGAACACTTCGGCAAAACCGCATCGAAAGCATAAACTATTCCCGGACGATACTCCACAGAGCGCGTGGAATGTAGAATGTCGCTATTGTTATTGGTTGCACAATTTTTTATGCAACATGCACTAAATCAGTAGCAGAGTAGCACATAACAAAGAGGCACAGCCACCGCGAAGTAGCTTGCCCGAGGTTGTACCTTTGATAAGTAACATTGCCTTTTAATTGTATAGAACAGGAGGCAGACAAGAGATGTTGTGCTTCATGCTGGACAGCCTCTTAACGTTTTGGATTATAGCATGGAATAAAAGGGATTTCAATACTCTTGTTCAAACCATTGCACTAAATTTCACTAAAGTAAACGAGCATTGTGAACGTTAATTTATGAGAAATCTCTTGAAATAGAGAAAATGTGGCATATTAGGGGCAAATAAAATAGATATTCCAATATTAAACACATGAATTATCGACTAATTAAAAGATATCATGTGAAAAATGGAGATATATGCCTATAATGTATATCAATTAATGGAAAATGACCCAATACAGTATATGCAAACGTTTTTAAAAACAATCGTTACTGTTGTATGATGTACTCATGGATGAAGCGCTTTCTTACCTGTGAAATGCAGATACAGAAGGAGCAAGCTAAAAGAAGAACTTTTTTTTTAGCCTTTCTGAAATCGTTTGCGCAGATTGCAGCACTACTATTTTCCATCTTACGTTTTTAAAAATTGGGAGGGGTTAAAGTAATGAAATTGAAAAAAATGATGGTTATCACCGCAGCTTTCTCAATGGCTCTGTCCGTTACAGCATGCGGTTCGAACAACAACAGTACGAATAACGGGGGCAACAACGCAGCAAAAGCTACTAACAACGCTACTACAGAGACTGCAGCGCCAGAGAGCACAGATGCAGCAGTAACAGATGAAATCGTACCTGAAGATGGCGCAACTCTAGTGGTATGGGAAAGTAAAGAAGAAAGACCTTTTGCAGATGAGATTGCTAAACAGTTCACAGCAAAATATAACGTTCCAGTCAAGGTTGAAGAATTGGCACCCCCGGATCAAGTAACTAAGCTTACTCAAGATGGTCCTTCAGGATTAGCGGCAGACGTTATTCTTATCCCTCACGATAACTTAGGTAAAGCGGCAAGCGCGAGCTTGGTTCTTCCTAACGATGTTTTCGGTGAAGAAACAAAAGCTAACAATACTGAAGCTTCGATTATCGGATCTTCGTACGAAGGCGAATTGTATGGTTACCCAAGAGCAGCAGAAACTTATGCATTGTTCTACAATAAATCGCTTGTTAAAGAAGCACCTAAATCATTCGATGATGTTCTTGCATTCAGCAAAACATTCACGGATAAATCGAAAAATAGATATGGAATTATGTGGGAAGTAGGAAACGTGTACTTCAACTACATGTTTATCGCATCCGATGGCGGATACCTCTTCGGTAAGGATGGTACGGATAAAGATGATATCGGTCTTGCTAACGATGGCGCAATTGCAGGACTTAAAGAATTTGTGAAATTGAAGGAAGCATTGCCAATTAAGAGTGGTGATATCAACAGTGATATCAAACGCAGCTTGTTCAACTCTGGTGATGTAGCTATGGATATCACAGGTCCATGGGAGCTTGGAGGATACAAAGAAGCTCTTGGTGACAACCTTGGTATTGCTCCAATCCCTACTGTGAATGGCAAAACAGCAATTACATTCTCTGGTATTAAAATTTTCGCAGTTAACTCGTTTACTCAATATCCGAATGCTGCTAAATTGTATGCGAATTTTGCTTCAAGCAAAGACGCTCAGCTGTTACTGAACAAAACGATTGGTTCGGTTCCTACAAACAACGAGGCGCTTCTTGATCCACAGATCTCTAGCGATCCTTATGTGTCCGTTTTTGCAGAACAAGCTAAGAACTCCCAACCGATGCCTTCTATCCCTGAAATGGGTAACGTATGGAGTCCAGTAAATGCTGCCCTTCCAGAAATTTGGGATAAAAATGGGGATCCAAAAGCAGCAATGGACAAAGCTGTACAACAAATCAAAGATTTGAATAACAGTGCATCTCAATAAGGATCATAATTCACTGTCTTAACAGCATACAGTGAATCAAGCTGCCCGCCGCATGTTTAGCGGCTGGCAGCTTCTTATTTTCACTCTGAGAGGAGAACGGAAGCGAAATGCAACGACATCGCACGAGGGCCGCAATACTGTCGACGATTTTTATGGGATTGGGACAAATATATAACCGCCAATTCGTTAAAGGAATATTATATTTAGCCGTAGAAGCTGTAGCCGTTTTTTATTTTATTGAGAATCTTGCCAACTCCTTATGGGGCATTGTAACACTAGGAGAGAATCCGAGTCGTCTGGTTAAAGTGAAGGGGATCGCCAAGATGGTTACCGGTGATCACTCGATTTATATTATGATCCAAAGCTTGATCACCATCCTTATTCTTATTCTATTGATTATCGCGTGGTATTTGAATATCAGAGATGCTTACAAGATTGGAGAAAAACGTGATAACGGTCTTCAGGCAAACACTTTTAAACAAAGTGTTCGTTATATCCTGGATTACAAGTTTGCTCAAGCGTTTCTAGTCTTGCCGGGCATTGGTGTTCTATTCTTTACGATTATGCCAATTATCTTCATGATCCTGTTGGCCTTTACGAACTATTCCGCACCTGATCATCTTCCACCCGCCAAATTGGTGGACTGGGTTGGATTTCAGACCTTTCGTAATTTATTGGTCCTTAAGACATGGAGCCACACTTTTTATGGTGTATTAACATGGACAATTATATGGGCAGTTCTTTCAACCATTACTACATACTTCGGAGGACTGTTGGTCGCTTTGCTGGTGAGTCAGAAGGGCATTCGCTTCAAAGGAATGTGGAGAGTAATTCTGATTGTGCCTTACGCGGTGCCACAGTTAATCTCGCTTCTGCTCATGCGCAACTTATTTAACGGTCAATTCGGGCCTATCAATCAATACATGGGGTATTTTGGACTGGATGGATTACCGTGGCTGACTGACCCATTCTGGGCTAAGGTTACCGTAATTATCGTTAATATGTGGGTAGGTATTCCTGTTTCTATGCTGCTTATCATGGGCGTTCTGACTACTATCCCACGGGATATGTATGAAGCTGCTGAGGTGGATGGAGCATCGGGTTATCAGAAGTTCCGTATCGTAACGTTGCCGATGGTATTGTTCTCCACAGCACCAACCTTGATTACGCAGTTTGCAGGTAACATCAACAACTTTAACGCAATCTTCCTATTAACTGGGGGTAGTCCGGTAAATGGTGACTATCAATATGCCGGTTCTACGGACTTGCTAGTAACCTGGTTATACAAATTAACGCTTGATCAGAATAAAAACAACATGGCTTCGGCAATAGGGATTATTATCTTTATCATTGTCGCTTCATTCTCCCTGTACAATTACCGCCGGACGAAGTCATTTAAAGAGGAGGATATGATCCAATGAGCAGAAAAGTCGCGAACATTATTCGCTTAGCAGGTAGTTATATTATCTTGATTGCTTTGTCGATAGCTGCACTCTATCCTGCCCTTTGGATTCTCTTAGCTTCCTTCCGACCTGGTAAATCATTGTACAGCAAAACGTTTATTCCCGAGCAATTCACTTTATCACATTACAGAGAATTGTTCACATCACCCAGCTATATGTTTGGGACTTGGTATGCCAATACCTTGAAAATAGCTGTGTTCTCGATGCTTATCGGGGTAGTTCTTACTTTGTTAACCAGTTATGCCGTATCCAGATTCCGGTTTAAAGCGCGTAAAACAGCGTTATCCACCGTATTGATTCTTGGTATGTTCCCTGGTTTTATGAGTATGATCGCTATTTATATGCTGCTTAAAGAGTTTAATTTGCTGGATACACATATTGCGTTAATTATCGTTTATGCGGCTGGGGCACCGCTGGGTGGGACCTTTATCGCTAAAGGGTTCCTGGATACGATTCCTCGTTCTTTGGATGAGGCGGCTCGAATAGATGGGGCGAGTAATTTCGGGATATTTATGCGGATCATCTTACCCTTGTCACGTCCTATGATCACTTACATGGCGCTGACTCAGTTTGTTGGTCCTTGGGTGGATTTCATTTTCGCCAGACTTATTTTGCGGACGAAGGAGAACTGGACGGTCGCAGTCGGAATGTGGGATATGGTTAACACGAACCAAAACACGAACTTTACCTTGTTCTCTGCGGGTGCGGTTTTGATCTCCATTCCAATTATGATTTTGTTTGTATTCTTGCAACGTCTGCTAGTAGATGGCTTGACAGCAGGAGCAAGTAAGGGGTAAACCCATTCGCTCGCTTCATGCTAATAAATAATCAGGGTACAGCCTTTATACAGAAATGGAGGGCTGTACCCTTATTTCGTCATGGGGAGTGAACTTAATGAAAAAGTCCTGGACTCTATATTTTAAATCTGTTGGAGTTAAACTGTTCGTTATTTTATTTAGTTCTATAGTTCTCTTATCCTCTGTGCTAGGATTAACTTCCTATTTTGCCGCCAAAAATATCATTACGAATGAGGTTGCTGCAGCCTCCACACAATCTGTAGTTCAGGCAGCGGACAAGCTGGATTTTGTGCTGGCAGAGTATGAGGCACTATCAAGGCAGTTTGCACTCGACTCTGTGTTAAAGGGTGATTTAGAAAAAATAAATAGTGGCGAGCTTACAACTGTGGCCAAAGCGGGTGCTGAAGATCGGATTCGCAGAAAGCTGGACTTGGTAAAAGGGTCTGATGAGCGGATGTATGGCGTCAGGCTGGTATCCAAGAGCTTGGTAGAATCAGAATCTTATAAATCTACCGGTATAAGTGGGATTCGTAGTGATGAAGGCATTTCCGCAAGATTAGAGCAAATTGCCGCAGCTAAAGGAGAGCCAGTCTGGTTTCCCGTTCGTGAGAAAGGCTTTTTTGATGCTTATACTGAGCCATCCTTAACTATGGGGAGATTGCTGCGTAATCTTGTACATCCCGAAGCGGAGTATTACATGCTAATCGAAGTGAAAGGGAAGGCCATGACTGAAATGCTGTCTAACCTTCAGATTGGGATGACCGGTGAAATTCGTATCTTGAGTGCGGATGGCAGCATTGTGTATGGTGTGGATCAAGCTAAGCTGGGTCAACCCTCTTACATAAAAGTTTCAGAAGAACAAGGTAAAGAGCAGAATCATTCATTTACAGCGGAGGATGAGAACGGAAGTTCTCAGCTTGTTGTATACCAGCCCTTGGCTACTGCCAAGTGGACGCTTATGGGGTATGCTCCCGTCAGTGATTTTACCAAGTCTGCGGACAAGCTTTTATATATTACATTTTCTGTGGTGCTAGCGGCAGCCTTAATAGCACTACTAATCGGTTATATTCTTGTTCGTTTGGTAGGGCGTCCGCTGGGTAAGCTGGCAGTCTTGATGGAAGAAGGAGAGCATGGGAACCTACAGGTACGAACCCATTTTAAGGGCAAGGACGAGATTGGCCGCTTGGGTCACAGCTTCAACAAAATGATGGAGCAGATCTCTTTGCTTGCAAGGCAGAGCGGGAATTCGGCAGATGAAGTCCTCCTTACTTCGGAACAATTAGTACAAGCATCAAGTACAATCTCCCTCCATGCCAGAGAGGTTGCGACCGCTACCGGTGAGATTGCAGCGGGGTCAGCCAGCCTCGCTGTTGAAGCCGAACGCAGTTATCACAATGTTGAGATTATCGGCAGCAAAATGAGTGAAGTGACGGAAATAAATACAGTGATGGACCATTCAGCAGAACGGGTCATTGAGGTTAGCAATCAAGGTACAGAGCTGATGAAGCTGCTAGTAGAACAAAGTGAGTCTACGGTAGAGATGATCAATCGAATTCAAGATAATTCTACTAAGCTCAGAGAAAGCACCCATTTAATTCGCAGTATTCTCAGCCCTATGATTGCCGTGAATAAGCAAACCAATATTTTGGCGCTAAATGCTACCATAGAAGCAGTTAGGGCAGGTGCGGCCGGAAGAGGGTTCATAGTGATTGCTGATGAAATCAGGCAGCTCGCTAACCAGTCGAATGAGTCGATTCAATCGGTCTCCAAGATCACGGAAGAGATTGGTCTACATATCGAGAACACCGTTAAGGATATCAATGAAGCCGCTCCTAAGTTCCGTGAACAAATCTCTTCTGTAAGAGAGTCGTCAACGATATTTGCGAGTGTCAAAGAGGAAATGGAACATTTCATGAGACATATTAGTGAATCTTCTGCTTCTGTCCTCGAATTGATTGAGTTCCAGCGTCAACTTGGTGAATCCATGGCCAGCGTCAGCTCCATTGTCCAGCAGACCACAGCTTCGACGGAGGAGGTAGCTTCTATGTCATCTCAGCAATTTACGGTTAGTGAGGAATTGGTTGCCTTATCGGAAAAGCTGGAGGGCTTGGCAGCGGATCTCAAGCACTCTTTGGTTTCTTTTCAAGTATGACAATAATATTCTAATAGAGACGAGCAATTTTCCAGTATAGTGGAGAGTTGCTCGTTTTTGTTGATTTGATCGCTATCGGAGGTTATCTTGTCTTCGAAGTGGCTAAAGGGATACACTTGTATTAAGTAATAAATGAAGAAAGTAGTGATCCATTGACGAACTTAAATCTGAGTCCTAGCGGGAGTCTTTTTCAGCAGGTTTTAATCGAGGGAGATTATAGTCCTCATTTTTTTGCTTACTATTATAAACAGTGGAATAACTACAATATGTCTTACCATCAGCATAATTCAACGGAAATCATGTATTTGATCTCAGGGAGTTGTATCGTAGATGTCCGTCCAAGCTCAGGAGGAGAAGAGAGAGTTCGGCTGAAGCGGGGAGAATTGATCATCCTAGACGCGAATGTTCCGCATAGGCTGATTGTTGAAGAGGGGGCACCTTGTCGGATGCTAAATGTGGAATTTGGCTTCATGGAATATAGAGGGGTTGCACCCTCTGTCGGCAAGCTAGCCCGTGAAGAAACGGCGCTCGCAGAAATGCTGCAGCTTCCTTTTTCCAGTTTAGTAATGCCTGATCCGGGGGAAATCTATCATGTTCTAAAGGGACTTGTGTTAGAGCTTGATCAGAGCGGCGGGAAGGGGGGAAGTATGGTTGATTTATTATTTTGTGAGCTTCTGTTGCGATTATCCAGACTTCGGCAAGAGCAGCTTCATACCAGCCAACAGCCCTCGCAGCTTTATGTGCGCCGTAGCATCGAATTTCTGCATCAGAACTATGACCAGAACATTCAGGTTAAGGACATCGCAGCCGCAGTTAATCTGCATCCCGGATATTTACATCGAATTTTTAAGAGCCATACGGGTCGGACACTCAGCGATTACTTGAATATGCTGCGAATGGAGAAGGCGAAGATGCTGCTTGGGCAGAGCGACATCCCGATTGCTGAAATTGCAGATTACGTAGGAATTAGCAGCAGGCAATATTTTCACCTTCTTTTTAAAAAATACGCCGATTGCACGCCTGTAGAATTCCGCAATTCCATTGAGCGTCACGCCTGGAGTTATGAAGAGCATGATTTTTAGTAGATAGGTTAGGATTTTTGACACCTTCTTTCAAAAGAGGTCATGATATTGGTTACGCTTTCCTCAGGTCCCTTGCTACAATGGACAGGAACAACCAATTCATTACCGGAGGATGATAACCATGTCATTTAAAGTGTCTTTTATAGGGGCAGGCAGCATTGGATTTACCCGTGGATTGTTGCGGGACTTACTAACTGTACCGGAATTTAAAAATATCGAAGTCTCATTTATGGATATTAACAGCCACAATCTGGAGATGGTCACGGAGCTATGCCAGCGTGATATTAAGGAGAATGGTTTAAATATACAAATTCAGGCCACAACGGATCGCAGAGAAGCACTGAAGGATGCTAAGTACGTATTTTGTACTATTCGGATGGGTGGGCTTGAAGCCTTTGCTACGGATGTGGACATTCCCTTAAAATACGGAGTCGATCAGTGTGTGGGAGATACTCTGTGTGCGGGAGGTATTATGTACGGGCAACGCGGAATTGCGGAGATGCTGAATATTTGCCGTGATATTAGGGAGATGGCAGCACCGGATGTGCTTTTGCTTAACTATTCGAACCCGATGGCTATGCTGACCTGGGCCTGCAATAAATATGGTGGTGTTCGGACCATCGGTCTATGTCATGGTGTACAGCATGGGCACCAACAAATTGCGGATGTGTATGGGCTTAAGAAATCCGAAGTTGATATTATCTGTGCGGGCATCAATCACCAGACCTGGTATATTTCAGCAAGTCATGAGGGGAAGGATCTGACCGAAGGTCTTTTAGAGGCTTTTGAGAAACATCCGGAATTCAGCCGTACGGAAAAAGTGCGCATTGATATGTTACGTCGCTTTGGCTACTATAGTACAGAATCCAATGGACACTTAAGTGAGTACGTGCCATGGTACCGTAAACGCAGTGATGAAATTATGGATTGGATCGATCTGGGGAGCTGGATTAACGGAGAAACTGGTGGTTATCTGCGTGTCTGCACGGAAGGTCGAAATTGGTTCGAGACAGATTTTCCAAACTGGATGAAAGACGCGGCACTGGAGTATACGAAGGAGAATCGCGGGGAAGAGCACGGCTCTTATATTATAGAAGGCTTGGAAACGGGACGAGTGTACCGGGGGCATTTTAATACAGTGAACAATGGCGTGATTTCTAATCTGCCAGATGACGCTATTATCGAAGCACCGGGATATGTAGACCGGAACGGGATCTCCATGCCGCTGGTAGGCGAATTGCCGCTTGGACCTGCCGCCGTATGCAACGTTAGTATTTCAGTACAACGTCTGGCGGTTGAAGCAGCTGTACACGGCGATGATAAGCTGTTGCGTCAGGCATTTATGATGGACCCACTCGTTGGTGCCGTATGTAATCCAAAAGAAATCTGGCAGATGGTCGATGAGATGCTCGTCGCAGGGGAACAGTGGCTGCCTCAATACAGCGAAGCTATTGCTAAGGCCAAGGAACGTTTGGCTTCAGGAGAGCTTATCACAACGAACGCTAACAACGAGGGCGCTGCTCGCCTGAAGGTGAAGACGGTGGATGAGATGATGCAGGACCGGGAAGCAGCGAACAAAAATGCTGGTGAGTCTGATAAAGGCAAGGATAGAGAGAAGGTTCATTAGGGTGTAGTGGTGAACGCTTTTTAAATATAAATAACCTCCACATTCCAGAGTTTGGGATTGGAGGTTATTTGCATGGTGGAAATCTAAGCGGGGGAAAAACAAAACAGCAGTCATAGCTTACGAAAACAAGCTGACATGGGTGGGGAGTACAAGTTTATCGGTACCGATCCAAATTGTGAAATTAGGTGTATAGTAGGAGTTATTATGTAACTGAAAAAAGAAAGTTAATTTCACTGGCTTATTTTTTAATCTATACCGTAGCGCCGAGCGCTACAGTAATCCCACACAGTTGCCCTACATACTATTCTGACGCATTCTTTGATATTTACGGACTCAGATGAGCAATTTGCCCATCCCCGATACTTGCGGACCCAGATGACCCTATTTGCAAATTTATCGCCTTTGGAGCGTATTATCGGACTCCAGTGCACCTATTGCTAAGAATGAGGCTCGTTTTTGGTGTTTTTCGTGCTAATAGTAGCTATGGAGTCCGATAGGAAGCCAGATATGCGATAAAGCTACGTTTAAGGTCATCTGTGTCCGAAAGCGCCGATCCCCCAGTAATCCCCCAGTAATCCCCCAGTTGCCCTACATACTATTCTGACGCATTCCCTGATACTTACGGACCCAGATGACGCTATTCGCCCATCCCTCGATCTTACGGACCCAGGTGACGCTATTCGTCCATTCCCCGATACTTACGGATCCAGATGACACTATTCGCACATCCCTCGATCTTGCGGACCCAGATGACGCTATTTGCCCATCCCCGATGCCTACGGACCCAGATGACGCAATTTACGAAGTTTGTTGTTTTGTTCAAGAAGGAGCAACGCCAAAAACGCGGATGTCCCATCAGCCATTCTTGGCTTTTGGGACACCCGCGTTTTGGAGTGGGGCATTAAGAATTAACCGTACCCTTTGGACTAAAGAAGGTCTTCAGCGCCTGATACACTTCTTTTTTGTCTTTAATGACATAATGCATGAATTGTTCATGTTTCAGGTGGCGATAAGCTGACATTAAGGTACTGCTACGATTGTATTGATTCACCTCACCGTAGCCGAACATATTGCTTCGTTTCAGCAGTTCTCCGATCAGCTTCACACAACGTTCGTTGTCGGAGGTGAGATTATCACCATCGGAGAAGTGAAATGGATAAATATTGTACTGTGCTGGCGGGTAGCGGCTATCGATAATTTCAATCGCTCGCTGATATGCTGAGGAACAAATCGTTCCCCCGCTTTCGCCACGGGTGAAGAAATCATGCTCACTGACTTCCTTAGCCTCCGTATGGTGGGCGAGAAAGACAATCTCTACCTTCTCATACTGGCGGCGCAGAAAACGGGTCATCCAGAAGAAGAAGCTGCGGGCGCAGTATTTTTCAAAAGAACCCATCGAACCTGACGTATCCATCATGGCAATAATGACCGCATTGGAATGAGGGGTTCTAATATCATCCCATGTTTTGTAGCGCAGATCATCTGGGCTGATACTGTGGATGCCGGGATTGCCGCTGCTTGCATTGCGCCGAAGATTCTCCAGCAGCGTACGTTTTTTATCGATGTTGGACATCATCCCTTTTTTACGAATATCGTTAAAAATAATGGATTTGACCTCGATCTCTTCCTTATTCTTAGGCTTCAAATGTGGTAATTCCATATCCTGAAATAGAATGTCCTCCAGGTCTTCCAGATTGACCTCTGCTTCCACGGTGTCTTGACCGGGCTGATCGCCTGCTTTTTCTCCTTTGCCTGGCTGTGCCGATTGTGAATCGCGCCCAAGCACATCTCCGACCTGGCTTTCTCCGTCCCCCTGTCCTACATGCTTCTGTTTACGGAAGTTATAAATAATCCGGTATTCATCCAGACTGCGAATCGGAACCTTCACAATCTGCTTACCGCCTGACAAAATAATATTCTCTTCGGTAACGAGGTCAGGCAAATTATCCTTGATGGCTTCTCTGACCTTTTGCTGATGGCGTTCCTGATCCTGATGACCTTTACGATGAAGGGACCAATCTTCTTTTGAGACTACGAAGGAAAAGGGACCGGATGATTGCGACAGGATGACCACCTCCCATGGAATATGAATGTTGATTGAAGGAATCTTTTGCAAAGTATATATTTGGATCCCCCGCAAAGTACCTGAGTACGCATAGAGAGCAAAGCCTCACCTTGTGGGGATGTTTTGGGGTTGTAACTAAAGTATATTCATGGGGATGAGGGATATGTGATTTCTTATTCACTGATCTCATCTACGGTCAGCACATAACTGTTAGATTGACTTTCGCCAGAGTAGTCACGTCCATCCATATTGAAAGAGTATTGAGCATTCACGGAGCCCTTAAGGAAACGACCCATTACCTGTTCACTCACCTGGATAAAATAATGAATGTTAACCATAGATGCAGCATTAACTATTCCCAGCGGCAAGGTGCCGGTAAATGAAGATTGTGGATTCGGAACTCCATCAATTACAATGCTGTTGGGATCAAGAAAACATTTTTCCGGGGTTAGACGATTCAGAGATATTTCCGCAGGCCAATTTCCGTTATTGGTTAGTGAGATCCAGCATTGGACTCGCTCACCTGCTTCTACAATAGTTGGTTTTGCATGGACTACCAGTGAAATGACAGGTGTGACTACTAGGGTGGTAACTGTATTGGAACGAGAGGTTTGTCGTACGGTCCGTCCGTCTGGAAGCACAAAGGTATACTGAACACTACCATGGTTTTGTACGGCTGCGATTTCATGTATGTTAATGGCTGCAGGTATACTCACTTGAAAAACTACAACTGCTGTAGTTCCGCCTCTTAAAGAACCTAACTGGATGCCTTCCGCTGGTCGTGCACCTTTTTGCAACACTCCATTTAAGAGAACACTATCCCATACGAAAAGAGCACCTGAAGGTATAGCATCTGTTAGGACTGCATTTACAGCCAGATTCCCGTTGTTGGTTACCGTAAGCTCATATCTCAAATTGTCGCCCGGAGCTGCTGTAACATGATCCACTTTTTTACTAATGGTGACCCCCGCTTGGACGAGTGAGACAACCGCAGTGTTACTTTCGGTCGTAATTGTATGCTCATCAACTGAATAGGTGACAATTGCACTATTGGTCAAGGCTAACGAGGGAGAAAACTCTGTTACCCGGACACGAAAAGTAATATCAACGCTTAGGTCTGTGTCCAGCGAACCGAGTAATATTCCCTTCGCCGGGTCTGCTTCTGGGTAATAAATCCCACCTGCAATGACACTGCCTGGAATAAACACTGTCGCGTCCGGAATAGAAATTGTTGCACTGATTTGAGTTAAGAGGCTGTTGCCTTCATTTGTAAGTCGCAAGGTGTAAGTTACTACATCCCCAATAAAAGAAGTCGGAGTACTTGCAGACAAAGAGGTCGAGAGCTGGTAGGAGCGTAAAGAAACCAGTACAGAGTTAGACGCAAGCTCACCCTTAACGGTTCTTCCCTCCGGAGTGGAAAAAGAAAAACGGCCTAGCGCTTTATTTTGCAGCACTAGGGAAGACGGCAGCGAAATGATGACGACTTGAAAGGCGATGCTCACTTGACTCTGCGGTGCAATAGAACCAAGGGGGATGCCTGAAGACGGTGTAGCCCCCGGAAGAGGCACACCGTCTCTGAGTACACTGTTGGAAATAAAGGATACACCTTCTGGAAGAATGTCAAACACCGTCAAAAAAGCATCTGTATTTCCATTATTACTGGCTTTAATGGTATACACCAAAGTGTCGCCTAAAGAGGCGTGGAGTTTATCTGTACTCTTCAGCAATGAAAGCACGGGGCCCACGACCGGGGTGTTAACGGTATTGGAATAGACAATTCCATCAACACCCGCTGCCGAATTGAAGAGTACCATGGATTGATTGGTTACGACAGGTTGGGTACGTGAGCCGGGAATCATAACGCTACTACCTGAACCTGGAAGGTAATGGTTGAAGAAGCACCTGCAGCAATTGTACCAATTGCGATTCCCGAAGCCGGACTGCCACTAGGACGAGGGGCTCCATCTACGGTAATGCTTCCCGTTACGAACTGGCTGCCAGCTGGAATAGGGTCAACCATGATGACGTTATTGACTGGTGAAATCCCTAAGTTGGTGACAACTATCGTATAGGTAATGATATCGCCAACAACCGCATCAATAGAAGTAGTGCTCTTAACAACACTTACGTCCGGAGAAGATACAGGGATAATGAGGACGTTTGAGACAGAGGAGCCCGTGAGTGAACGTCCATCTGGCGGTGTGAATGTGAAATTTGCTGTAGCTTGATTGACCAACTGCTGCGGTGAAGGCAGGGACGCAATAGTAACCTGTAAGGTAATCGTTACTGTTACTGTACTTCCCGGAGCTACCGACCCAATACTTAAGCCTGTAGACGGATCTGATCCTGGTTGTGGTACCCCATTCACGAGCACGCTGTTTGGAACAAAGACAGCTCCGTTAGGGATGGTATCGGTGATAACTACATTTGCGATGAGGTTACCAGTATTCGTCACATTCAAGGAGTAAGTAATCGTATCTCCGACAGTTGCGGCGGTTCTGTCCGCCCCTTTGACAACTACAATAATAGGTTGATATACCGGAATTACTAGTGTATTTGAGAATGAGGAGCCTGAAAATGCGCCAGAGGTGAAACTGACAGAAGCCTGATTACTAAGCGTTGCAGGATTAGGGAGCACATTGACAATTGTGTTGAATGAGACTTGGAAAGATGCGCCTGGCGCAAGCGTGCCGAGCGAGATGCCGCTCGCTGGATTGGCGCTAGGGCGTGGAGTGCCATCTACGGTCACACTGCCAGCGACAAAGGTAGAGCCCGCAGGTATTGGATCACTGAGGTTAACGTTACTGATATTTGCTATTCCGCTGTTGGTAACAGTGAGATTATAAGTGATGGTATCGCCAACAACGGCATCGGTAGCTGTCGAAGATTTAGTGATGACAACGTTCGGTGAGGATACTGATATTGTTGTCGTATTGGAATTGATCGAACTGTTAAATGTCCGTCCATCCGGAAGCGTATATGCAAACGCGACCGAAGCTTGATTGAGCAGCTGTTGGCTTGCCGGCAATGTTGTGATAAGAACTGAGAAGATCACAGACAGGCTTCCGTTCGCGGAGATTACACCCAGTGGTATGCCAGCAGCCGGGTCTGCTCCTGGAGCAGGAGCACCTTGAATGAGTACACTGTTTGGAATAAACGTTGTACCCGCAGGAATGGTATCACTCAGGGTTGCTAAAGCACCGTAGTTACCTGTGTTGGTCACATTGATAGTATAAGTAATCGTATCCCCAACTGTAGCATTGACTGAATTGGAGCTTTTTACTGCTGCAAGGATAGGCAGATAGACAGGTGTGGAGACGATATTTGAGAAAGCTACATTCGAGACAACACCTGAGGTGAAACTGACCGTTGACTGATTGTTTAACAATCCGGTAGCCGGCAGTGAAACTACATTTACGGTAAAAGCAACAGTTACGGTTACACCAGGTGCTATGCTGCCTAAGGTTACTCCAATAGATGGGCTAACTCCTGTACGAGGCACACCGTCCACAAGCACGCTGCCTGTCACAAATGTAGTACCAGCAGGAAGTGCGTCTGTGAAGACCACATTATTTACAGTGGCAATACCGTTATTAGTTAAAGCTATGGAATAGGTGATAGTGTCACCGACCGTAGTTGATGTTGTGGTTGTAGTTTTAACTACAGCAATATTAGGTGAGGAGACAGGAATAGTGACGGTGTTAGAGAGTGCAGACCCATTAAGTGTACGTCCGTCGGGTAAGGTGAAGCTGAATGCTGCGGTTCCTTGATTGACCAGTTGCTGAGGACTAGGCAATGAAGTGATGTCAACCGTGAAAATGACTACGGTGGTTCCTCCAGGCTGTATTATTCCAGCTGCAATTCCGGTGGAAGGATCCGCTTGCGCTAAAGGGAGGCCGTTGATGAGCACACTATTCGGAACGAAAGTGGTACCTGCGGGAATATTATCCGTCAGTGTTAAATTAGCAGCATAGTTTCCTGTGTTACTCACTGTCAGTGTGTAGCTAACTGAATCGCCAACCGTGGCATTGGCTGTACTAGCACTCTTGACTACGGCAATGTTCGGCTGGAACACAGGGACTGTAACAGTATTAGAAAAAGTGGAGCTTGAAATAACGCCTGAAGTGAAGGTAACGGATGCCTGATTGATGAGTGAAGCTGTAGGAGGGACAGAGGTAACAGTAACACTGTAAGTAACCAGCGCTGAAGCACCGGCTGCTAGAGTGCCGATAGATATCCCCGAAGCAGGACTCAAGTTCGGGAATGGAACTCCGTTGACCGATACGCTGCCTGTTACAAAAGTACTCCCTGCCGGTGTAGGATCACTCAGCAAGACGCTAGTAACAGATTCTATACCATTATTAGTTATATTGACGTTGTAAGTGACCGTTTCACCAACAGCAACTGATGTTGAAGTGGTGCTCTTGGTAACGACAATGTTAGGAGCAGAGACTTGTAATGTGACAGTGTTAGACACAGCAGTCCCAGATAACGGTCTACCGTCAGGCGGAGTAAAGGTAAAGCTTGCGGAAGCCTGATTACTAATCTGCTGAGGTGTAGGTAAGGAGATGATATCAACGGTGAAGCTGACAGCAATACTGGCACCAGGAGCGACATTTCCTACAGCTATCCCTGTATCTGGGGCTGAACCAGGTTGAGGCATACCACCCACTATGACACTATTAGGAACGAAGACAGTACCTGCTGGGATGTTATCAGTTAGTGTTAAATTTGCAGCCAAATTACCTGCGTTGCTAACAATCACTGTGTAGATGACAGAATCACCGACGACTAGAGCATCGAAATCGCCGTCTCCATCAGCGGCACTTTTTACTAAGGAGATTTGGGGCTGAATAACTGGTGTAGTTGTGATATTAGATGAAGAAGAACCGGAGAATACACCGGATGTAAAACTGACAGACGACTGATTGTTAATCTGTGATGGTATCGGCATTGTTATCCTCACCTCGAATGTTACGGTAGCTGTGGCGCCAGGGCTCAAACTACCGATTGGAATGCCGGCGGACGGAACTGCTAGCGGCAGGGGAGTGCCACTTACAATTACGGTTCCGGGAATGAAAGCTACATTCTCAGGCAGAGGATCGCTGAGAATGATATTGCTTACTGTTGCAATACTGTTGTTGGTCAATACAGAGGTAAAGGTAAGGATATCACCAGTAACAGCAGTAGCAGCGTTTACGCTTTTTACAACACTGACGTTAGGGGCAGACACTGGGACAGAGAGCGTATTGGACACTACATTTCCACCGAGCTGACGCCCGTCTGGAAGGGTGAAATTATATGTCGCTGAAGCAGAGTTCAGCAATACTTGTGATGGAGGCAGGGCTGTGATTGTGACCAGAAAACTTACGGTGACACTGTCACCAGGAGCGAGCGGTCCAACTGGAATGCCAGTTGCCGGATTATATCCGGGCAAAGGTGTTCCGCCAATAATTACACTATTCGTGTCAAACACAGCTTGGGGTGGCAGGATATCAGTTACTAATAGAGTAGCTGCAATATTCCCGGTGTTGCTGATCAGGATGGAGTATGAGAGAGATCCCCCTACAGATGCCTGAGCTGCATTAGCGCTTTTGACCATACTAAGGATGGGTTGAAATACTGGTGTTACTATCGTGTTTGAGAGCGAAGAACCGGTAAACGCTCCAGAGGTGAAGGAGGCGCTGGCTCTGTTTGTAAACTGTGCTGGACTTGGCAAGAAAGCAACATTTACTCTAAAAGACACCGTGACAGAGCTGCCCGCGGCGATACTTCCGATTGCTATACCTGTACTTGGGTTAGCCGCTGCTACCGTCGAACCGTTGACAGTCACACTGCCTGCTACAAAAGCTCCCCCCGTAGGAATAGGGTCAGAGACAACGACGTTGGTGACAGCGACGCTGCTTGGGTTGGACACTACGACTGAATAAGTCAGATTTTCTCCAACCGCTATATTAGTCAGGTTTGCAGTTTTGGTTAGTGTAATGTTTGGAGCGGAGACCGGAATGGTTAGGGTATTGGACAGACTGGTCCCGGAGAATGATCTTCCACTTGGCAGTTGGTAGGTGTAATTGCTGCTGCCTTGGTTATTCAGAACAGGTGGAGCAGGCAGAGATTGCACAGAGACAAGGAAGGTCACAGGAACAGCTGCCCCTGAAGCTAAAGTACCTAAGTTAATTCCTGTAAGTGGAGAGTCAGCAGGTCTAGCAACACCGTTAACAGTTACACTTCCCGAGACAAAGGTGCTTCCTGAAGGAATATTGTCGCTCAGGGTTACAGCCGCCCCGATATTTCCAGAATTCTGAACATTTAACGTATAAAGAATATTGCCGCCTACAGTTGCACTGGAAACGTTCGAGCTTTTTGCAATTTGGATTACAGGCTGATACACGGGAGTTGTCGTCGTGTTTGAGACTGAAATGCCAGTAAAAGCACCCGAGCTAAAAGAGGCACTAGATTTATTCAATAGCTGAGCGGGACTGGGTAATGAGATAACGTTGACCTGAAAAGTGACGGCGACGGAGCTTCCTGGAGCGATGGTACCGACAGAAATCCCTGTTCCAGGATTAGCTGAGGGTTGTGACACACCGGCGACGGTAACACTTCCGGGGACCAGCGATGTACCCGCAGGGATGGTATCTGAGAGTGACACGTTGGTAATTGCTGCAATTCCGTTGTTGCTGATTACAGAGGTGTAGAGTAGTATATCTCCGACAGTTACGTCGGCGAATCCAGCGCTTTTGACTACGGTAACATTAGGTGTTCTAACTGGAATAGACAAAATGTTGGACGAGGCAGATCCAGCTACTGTTCGCCCATCTGGAACTTGAAACGTATAAGCGGCGCTTGCTTGGTCGACCAGCTGTGGCGGAGAAGGTAGGCTATTCACGATGACCCGAAATTGAACAGTAGAACTGCCACCGGCGGCAACCGTACCGATAGCAATCCCTGTGGCAGGGTTACCGGCGATAGGATTTCCATTGACGGTGAAGCTACCTGCGACATAAGAGCTGCCTGAAGGAATATTATCAGTAAGTGTTGTTACCGCGCCGATATTTCCTGTGTTAGTGATTTGAAGGGTATAGGTGATCTGATCTCCAACCGTAGCATTGGTAGTACTGGCTGATTTCACAATGTTAAGGACGGGTGAATATACAGGTAAGGTTACTGTATTAGATGGAATGACCCCAGTCATGATAGGGCCTCCGGCTACACTTTGAAATGTAAAGGCAGCATTAGCGGTATTAGCGATATTTTGCGGACTTGGTGGTAATGAAGTGACTTTGGCTTGATATGTAACAGTTATTGAACTGCTTAAAGCTAATGAGCCTAGTGAGATTCCTGCTGTAATATCAAAAGTAGGTCTGGAGACACCAGCAACAACTACGCTTCCAGTTACAAAAGTGGATCCTGCCGGCAGCGCATCTGATAAAACGACACTTGCTGCTCCCGCTGTTCCTGTATTACTGACAGTCACCGTATAAGTTACCGTATCACCGACTATGGGGCCGGCTACATTAGCGCTTTTAGTGAGGTTTATTTTTGGAGCATTGATATCAACCTGTATGGCATTACCGTTGAGTACATAAGCATCGCCTGAGGTGGTTAATTGTAATACGGCTGAAGATTGATTGTTTATCAGCCGTGCGGAGACGTCAACATTGGTAATATCCCAGCCTTGGCGACCACCGATAATGTTGGTTCCTGGATTTCCGTTTATTTGGTTGCGGTTTCCAAAGGTACCCGTTGTGTTTAGGTTACCTGCATCATTGTTAATCTGCGATGCAAAAAAGTTGTTGGCAAAGTTATTAGGTCCCGATAAAGCAACAAGTGTAGCAGAGGTTGGACCAAATAATGCCTGATCCCCCGAACGGTTGGCATCCCCCTCCTGCGCGCTGAATAACGCTCTGCCGCCAAGCGCACCAGTAATGGGTGTGGCAAATCCAGTTATTGTAGTGGATACCGGAGCTGAGTTTGCCTGTACAAGTATTGCACCTGCCCGAAGGGACATATTGCGAAAAGGTAAGGCTGTATTTTGGTAGATTACTCCTAATGTCCAGCCTGCATGGTTGGCCGTGGAATCACTAGGAATAACAATCGTACCCACTACACCGCCAGTGGTGTAGGTGCCGGCACCGCCTTGTTGGATAATGCTGGTCACGTTGGCGGAACGAACATATGCTGATGCACCACCTCCCAAATCGACTACGTTGCTCGTTGCTGAATCAGGAGTAACACTGAATGTAGTGCCGGCAGGGGTTATGAAGGAGACAGGGTTGTTAATGGCCGAACTAAGGTTTACATTTCCGTTAATATAGGTACCGCCCCAGATTAGCTCCGCATACAGTACGGTACTGCCTGAGGGTAGGACCAGTATGGCTGCTGAACTGTTGCTTGTATAAAGACTAGTAGTTCCGCTAGGATAGGTACCAAATGTTGATGAAGTATTAACAGTAGTAAAGCCACCGATGCTGTCTAGTGTCCCTGGCACTCCGATCGTATCGGAGCGGCTAAGTCCAAGCGTGTTGCCGGTAAATGTGATAGCACCGGTCGCATTGATCGTTGCCCGTACGACTAGTGGGATGATTCTCACCTCCTTCGAGGTTGGTTTTGATCAAAAGTGTGCCGTCCTATAACTAGGACGGCACAGTTAATACCTGTATGTTAGCCTATGACACAAAATGGGTATTAGTGTATGTCCCATCTTAAAATTATAGAAAAAAATGTCTGTTTTGTGATTTAAGTCTTCGTTCGACAAGAACATGAGGTTCAGGATAATGGCTTCTGCTCATCAGCTCTAACTCCTGATCGTTGATATTGTGCTTGACTACGACAAAATGGTACATGATTTCATGCACTACATTTGCTTGAAGGGTCTTTAGTATTTCTAGTTCTTCAGTTTCGTAAAGCGGATCTTCATAAGGATGCTGATAGAATAACTCCATCCGCAGCAACCGATAATCGAAGGGTGGTGCGGGTACAGGGTAGTCTGGAATAGCTGGGCAAACTGGACCGGATGGAGGCTGGAAGAAGGATCCTGTGAAATGCCGGGGGGTATATTCGTCAAACTTCTGCTTGAAGGCAGGGTTGGACATATGGGCAAAGCTGTGGGCATAGGGTGCTAGAATGCAAACAACTGCTTTATGGATGCTAATTCTGTGAATTTCCGACAGGGCTGCGAATAAATTGTCCACATAAGGCAGTACACGGCTAGCCATAACAAACTCAGCACTATTGTCAGGGAGAGGAATCTCTTGGCAAATGTCACAGACAATATCTACATCAGGACCCGCGATCCGATCGATCCCGAGATAACCTGCTTCCTTATTAGATCCACAGCCGATATCGATTCTCAAGGGGCTCACTCCTTTGGGATAAATCAGGCTCACACTATTGTATTAATACCGCTGTAGCCTGCATCCGACGGATGCCTAATAGAAGCTGGAAGTTATCTAAAATTACTTCATATGAAACTTTCATAGAGTGGTTAACGTTATAGGAGTATACTTATGAAGATGACTTTGAAAATAATCGCCACATAGAGGAGGCACTCAACATGAAAAAACAACGTTCATTACCCGCCATAGCAGCGATTGCTGCCTTAACATTTGCCTTAACCGCTTGCGGTGGGAATAATTCGGCACAGACTTCAGGAGAACCGACTGCAACACCTTCTCCAACACCAACCGAGAGCGCAAGCACTGCTGAGCCTACAGAAGCTCCAAGCACTCCCGTACCCACTGAGAACCCAAGTACAGCCACACCAACCGAAAATCCGAGCACAGCTAAACCTAGTTCTACTCCAAAAGCTGAAGGTAAAACAATAAAAATGACAGCCGTTTATATCGGACAAATTGATAGTCATTCCGTTGAGATTGCGACAAAAGAAGGTCCAACCGCTTTTGAGATTTCAGCTGGAATGGAGAGCATACTCGACACTTTGAATTCGGATGATTCCGTAGTTATTGAATATGTGGAAAAAGCAGTGGAGGGCGATCCGTCCATCAAGCAGCGTGTGCTGACAAAGCTGGCTCTAGCAAAATAATTGAATGTATTGATTTGCAAATTAATAGAGGGTGTCTCAGCAATCATATAGTGGTTGCTGGGACACCCTCGTATTTTTTAAGCATAGTTCTTGCTCAAAACACTAAACTTTGTTTGGTCGATCACAGTACGCATACCTAGCTGCATCACTATGGATCTAGCAGCCCCACTAACGGAACTGGTAGCCCCACTAACGGAACTGGTAGCCCCACTAACGGATCTAGTAGCCCCACTAACGGAACTAGTAGCCCCACTAACGGAACTAGTAGTCCCACTAACGGATCTAGCAGCCCCACTAACGGATCTAGTAGCACACTAACGGAACTGGTAGCCCCTATATTGGACTCAGCATCATCGGACCCAGCGGCCCTTATACGCAGCTTTTTCCGATATTTGAATTACTATCGGACCCCATAGCAGCTATTGCCATGAAAAGCGCCCAATAGGATCCTTTTTCGATGCAATAGCGTCACTGGGGTCCGAAACTGTGCTCCAAAGGCGTAAAAAACGTAAATAACGCCATCTGAGTCCGCAAGCCGCGGATGAGGGATAGGATCCAGCATTATCGGAATTAGTATCATAGGAATTAGTATCATAGGAATTAGTATCATCGGACCCAGCGGCCCTTATACGCAGCTTTTTCCGATATTTGAATTACTATCGGACCCTATCGCAGCTATTGCCATGAAAAGCGCCCAATAGGATCCTTTTTCGATGCAATAGCGTCACTGGGGTCCGAAACTCTGCTCCAAAGGGCGAAAATCCGTAAATAACGTCATCTGAGTCCGCAAGCCGCGGATGACGATGAGGACTCCCCGATGCAGATTTTAGCTTCATACATAAAATGAGGGTATCCCCACAACAGCTCAAAGTTGTTGGGATACCCTTTTTAATGAAGTTAACATGTTTAAAATAAGCTTAAAGCGTTCCAGCATTGACTAGGAAGGTTGTAATAAGCAGCATAAAGAGTAAGATAATAACACCATTAACAATCGTGCCAATAATGCCAAACACCTTGCGACGTTTCCGAATGGAAAGCCCAATGATGCCGATGACTACTCCGATTACATTAAGAGCAGCTAAAATAATAACCGTTAATCCTAGAAGCATTATGAATTGCGAGGACTGGCTTAATAGTTCAGAATTCTCATTAACCAGTGAAGAAGACTTCATTATAATAGAGATAAAGATGGCTGCGTAGCCGATGATCGACACGAGACAGATAATGAATGAAGCAATACCAGGTCCAGAATGTTGAAGATCATGTTCTACTTTTTGATGCGTAGACGATAAATCAGCGCTTGGGTAATCCGGATGAGGGCTGGGATTTCCCACCTCTGCCGCAGGTACGTCTGATTTTGACAGAGAATTTAAGTCCATGGTTTGCACTCCTTGAGAGATTAGAATGAAAATGTTGTTAATATCCACTTTTTCATATTGATGCTAAAAAAGCAACCCCTGAATGAGGCGAATTAAAAAATGACTGCTGGAAATAGGAACTGGCATTACGTTATGATAGAATGAGTCTAAAATTAAGGGGGTGTAATCATTTGCAACGGAAATTTATGGCCTGGGGGGCTGTACTAGCAATGCTGGCAGTAGGAATTGGTGCTTTCGGTGCCCATCTACTAAAACCAGTTATCAGTGAAGACTATATGAAGGTATATGAGACTGGCGTGCAGTACCACTTGGTACATGCGCTGGGGGTAATTCTCATCGCACTGGCTGTGGGCCAATGGGGCGAAAGTGCCCGATTACGTTGGGCTGGTCGGTTGTTAATTGCAGGTACCGTTTTCTTCTCTGGCAGTCTGTATGTTCTAAGTATCTCCGGAATTAAGGTGCTAGGAGCGATTACACCTATCGGTGGGGTATGCTTTATAATTGGCTGGTTATGCCTTGCGATAGAAGGATTTTCACGTAAAACGTCGTCTTAGTTGTTAGGAAAAGAAAGACCAATAAGCACCTGTTCCCCCAAAGAGGGAGGGTGCTTATTTGCTTGTAACGCATGCGCTTACAGAAACTCGTCGATTTCATTTAGATTAAAGCTGTACACCTGCTTCTCATCCACATGGTAGACACTTATAGAGTTGGCTGCTTCATCAAAGTTTAAAATACGACAGGGCATGGACACTTGTTTCCCGTACCGGTTCGCTCGTAAACGTACCAATTGATTATTCTGAATATACTGACGAATCTTCCCGTATGCATCAGCTGGCGTTTCAATTGCCGTTTGCTGTGCAGGCGTTTCTGCCTGTTTTTTTATCGGTGTATCCAGCTGCTTCTTTGTGGATTTTGGAGGCAGCTTTAATGAAATGGGAGGAGCAGAGTTTTGATTCAAAGCTAGTTTAGCGGAGCGTAGCAAGCTGTCAATGGTTCTCCCTAATTCAAGACCGGAGTTAATGTTGAAATCTGTGATATGGTCATTATTGTTCAACATTTCGAGCAGAAATTGCAGTGCAAGCGGGTTGGTACGGGCATTAATCAGGATGTCGACGTTAAATAAATAATTGCCGTCTGTGCGTTGTAGTTTCTCGTCCATAAATCCCCCAGCTTTTCGTTTAGAACATCTCTGAATGGTTACAGGAATGTAATTAACTATAACATTAAACATGCAATATTCATATACCCAGGACTACTGGAATAGGGACTATTATACTGTATTTTATACTAGGCATAGGACTACCGTCAGCACACCCACGGGAAAATTAGCATACATATACAACGTGGATAGTGAAAAAAAGGAGGTGCTGCTATTGGTTACTATGGAGCCTATTACAGTAGGTGAACATACGCTGATCGGGGTAGAGGTTAAGCTTCCCAAAACTACACTGCTCTCCATCAGCACGAACCGAGGTTATATTATGTGCGGTGCACTGGATGTCGGTCTCCTTAATGAAACACTTAGTGATCGGCATATCATCGCGGCTCGTGCGGTGGGTGTACGGACACTTGCCCAGCTTCTAGCTGCCCCATTGGAGTCTGTAACGATAGAAGCAGAGAGACTTGGCATCGTACCAGGTATGACGGGTGCGGAAGCGTTACTTCTTATGGTCTGACCGGAAAATTTAACAATTCCAAACAAACGGGGCTTAAGCCCTTTTTGTTTGTGTGCAAGTATTCACATTTAAGCATAATCGGGTGTGTCTTTGCTCATGCTAGTTTAAGTAAAGGTGTTATGGAAGGCTTCTCCTTGTTTCGTATTAAAGGTAAAAGGGTAAATTAAGAATAGACAAGTTACTACCGGACGAAGGAAATAGTAACCGGTAAATATAATGGATAAGGTAGGGATCATCTCATGGCTAAAGCATCGAATAAAGTAAATACAACT
The DNA here is from genome assembly GCF_038008505.1 of Paenibacillus sp. FSL H7-0735. Taxonomy (NCBI): domain Bacteria; kingdom Bacillati; phylum Bacillota; class Bacilli; order Caryophanales; family Paenibacillaceae; genus Paenibacillus; species Paenibacillus sp. FSL H7-0735. The sequence continues at coordinate 2,274,048 of NZ_JBBOZH010000001.1, forward strand.
TCACTGGAACAGATCATGAATCGTCAGGTTGCTAACTTAAATGTCTTGTACGTAAAAATTCATAACTTTCATTGGTATGTCAAAGGAGAACAGTTTTTCTCCCTTCATGTGAAATTTGAGGAATTATATAATGAGGTAACCCTTCACATGGATGAAGTAGCAGAACGCTTGCTAACCATCAAAGGCAGTCCGGCAGCAACATTGAAAGAATATTTGGAATTAGCTACAATTCAAGAAGCTACAGGTAAGGAAGATACACGGGGAATGGTTCAGTCTCTGATTGAAGACTTCGCCACCATCTCTGAAGAGCTGACAGAAGGCATCGAGCTTGCCGAAGAAACCAAGGATCAGCCAACCTCAGATATGTTCATTAAAATCCGTAGTGATCTGGAGAAACACCAATGGATGCTACGTTCATTTCTTAGCTAATCATTAAGCAGTTTGAATAAGGCTTCCTGCGGGAAGTCTTATTTTTGCGTTAGTCTTATACTTAATGAAAATCTTCTCTGAGTCACAAGTGATTAGCTAAAGAGAAATTTGTAAAAAAACAAGGTTTGATATAAAATTAGTGAGAATCATTGATAATCATTGTGATTCAATTTATAATAATTATAATGTGATAGAAAATCTAATTGTGCTGGGAATCAGGATTATCCTGTTTCAATACAACTTTTGATTTCGCAAATCGATCAATGGAGGGAATAATATTATGGCAGCAGAATTTGTCATTGAGGGTCTTAAAGCGACGATTGAGGGAAAAGAAATTTTGAAGGGGATTAACCTTCAAATGAAAGGTGGCGAAATTCACGCCATCATGGGACCAAACGGTACAGGTAAAAGTACTTTGGCTTCGGCGCTAATGGGTCATCCTAAATACGAAGTAACTGATGGAACTGCAACTCTTGATGGTGAAGATCTTCTGGAGATGGCTGTTGATGAACGCGCACGTGCAGGTCTTTTCCTTGCAATGCAATATCCAAGCGAAATCTCTGGAGTAACTAACTCCGACTTCTTGCGTTCTGCCATTAATTCCCGTCGTGAAGAGGGAAGCGAAATCTCGTTGATTCGTTTCATTCGCCAAATGGAAGCAAAAATGAAAGAACTAGATATGAACCCTGAGTTTTTACACCGTTACTTGAACGAAGGCTTCTCCGGTGGTGAGAAGAAACGTAATGAAATTCTACAAATGATGATGCTGGATCCAAAAATCGTGATCTTGGACGAAATTGACTCCGGTCTTGATATTGATGCTTTGAAAATTGTAGCTGAAGGCGTAAATTCCATGCGGAGCGAAGAGCGCGGCTTCTTAGTTATTACCCACTATCAACGTCTTTTGAACTACATCAAACCTGATTTTGTTCACGTAATGATGCAAGGTAGAATCGTGAAATCCGGTGGTCCAGAGCTTGCACAGCGTCTGGAAGCAGAGGGTTATGAATGGATTAAAGAAGAACTCGGAATTGAAGATGAAACTGTAGGGCAAGAAGCGTAAGAAACGCCAGGAAGGAGGAGACCACTATGACGACACAGACCATTCTTCCGGTGGATGCCGAACGCTTGAGCGAATTATCGCACAGCAGCGGCGAACCGGGTTGGCTGAAAGAAAGCCGCTTGAAGGCACTAGAATTGGCAGCTACTCTGACACTGCCTAAATTAGAGAAGACACGGATTGATCGTTGGAATGTCAATAATTATGGTAGCTATAAAGCAAGTGAACCTTTTGCTTCGCTAAGTGATGCACCTGCATCTATTTCTTCCTTGATCAAGGATCAGGAGGAAGGCAGCCTGATTATTCAACGCAACTCTGGTGCAGTATATACACGTATCGCTCCTGAGCTTGCAGAACAGGGTGTTATTTTTACAGATCTACAGACAGCTGTTAAAGAACACGGAGATTTGGTACAACGCTACTTGCATAAAGCCATTCAACCAGACGAGCATTCTATCGCAGCGCTTCATGCTGCATTGTGGAATGGTGGAGTATTCCTCTATGTTCCTAAGAATGTTGTTATTGAAACTCCGCTTCAAGCAGTGCTGTTAACGGATGATGCGGAAGCTACTTTTGTTCCACACATTCTGGTAGTAGCTGATACTAACAGTTCCGTAACCTATGTAGACAACTACGTATCGGATAAAGAAGAAGCTGGACTACACAATGGTGCGGTAGAGGTATTCGTGGGCGCAGGCGCTAAAGTTCGTTATGCTACAGTGCATCAGCTTGGTGTAGATACTACAGATGTAACTTATCGCCGGGCTGTTGTTGAGAATGACGGAGTCATTGAATGGATTGTTGGTGAGATGAACTACGGAGATACTGCGAGTGATACCAAGTCTGTGCTTAAAGGCAACGGTTCTAGCTCCGACGCTAAAGTAATTGCAGTAGGTACGGGATCACAGAAACTGAATTACACCACTCAAGCTCAGCATTTTGGCAAAAGCACACCAAGTGATATGATCACTCGGGCAGTTATGCGTGATTCTGCTACTTCTATCATCAACGGAATCACCAAGATTGAGAAAGGTGCTACTAGAGCGGATGGCCAGCAAACGGAAAAAGTATTGATGCTGAGTCCAAAAGCCCGTGGTGACGCCAATCCGATCCTGCTTATTGATGAAGATGATGTTACAGCCGGCCATGCCGCTTCCGTAGGACAGGTCAATCACGAGCAAGTCTTTTACCTAATGTCCCGCGGAATTACACGGCATGATGCAGAGACTCTGATCATCTACGGCTTCTTGGCTCCTGTTGTGTCACAAATTCCACTGGAGGGACTGCGCAATCAGCTCCAATCTCTTGTGGAAAGGAAGTTAGTGCAATGATTAGCAACGCCATCCGGGAGCAATTTCCCATACTGAACCAAAATGTGAACGGACATCCACTAGTCTATCTGGACAGTGCTGCTACTTCACAGAAGCCTCGGAAAGTGATTGAGGCGGTCAAGTCGTATTATGAGTGGGATAACGCCAACGTACACCGTGGCGTCCATACTTTAGGCAGCCGAGCAACCGATGCCTACGAGGGAGCCCGGGAGAAGCTAGCTAAGTTTATTAACGCCCGCAGCACTAAAGAAATTATCTTTACACGCGGAACGACTACAGCCTTAAATCTTGTAGCCTCTTCTTACGGACCCTCTGCTGTGGGTGAAGGCGACGAAATCGTCATCACCTTAATGGAGCATCATAGTAATCTGATTCCATGGCAGCAGCTCGCTAAGAAGACAGGTGCTACATTAAAATATATACCGTTGCAACCTGATGGAACGGTTACGTTGGAAGCTGCCGAGCAGACGATTACGGATAAAACCAAGATCGTTGCTATCGCTTATGTATCCAACGTTATGGGAGTAACTCATCCTATTAAAGAGCTTGCGGCTATTGCTCATCGTCATGGTGCAGTAATTGTCGTAGATGGTGCACAAAGCACACCACATATGAAGGTCGATGTGCAGGATCTGGATTGTGATTTCTATGCACTATCTGGTCATAAAATGCTTGCACCAACCGGAATTGGCGCTTTGTATGGCAAGAGAGCACTTCTCGAAGCCATGGAGCCCGTCGAATTCGGTGGCGAGATGATTGATGATGTGGGTCTTTATGAATCCACATGGAAAGAACTGCCTTGGAAGTTTGAAGGCGGTACGCCGATCATAGCTGGTGCTGTTGGTTTAGGTGCAGCCATTGATTTCTTACAAGAAATCGGATTGGATGAGATACACCGCCATGAGAAAGCTCTTGCAGCGTATGCAGAGCAACGTCTGTCAGAGATCGAGGGTCTGAACATTTATGGTCCTCGGAATCGTGAAGTCGGCGTTGTCACCTTTAATCTGGGTGACGTTCACCCGCATGATGTCGCTACAGTGCTAGATGCGGAAGGTATTGCCATCCGCGCTGGTCATCACTGCTGTCAGCCGCTGATGCGCTGGCTGGAAGCCAGCTCTACAGCACGTGCAAGCTTTTATCTGTATAATACTGAGCAGGATGTAGATCGACTGGTGGACGCTTTAATCAAGACAAAGGAGTACTTCAGCTATGAACTTGGATGACTTATACAGACGCGTAATTATGGATCATTATAAAAGTCCTCGGAATCGCGGTTCATTTGAAGATGATGCTCTAAAAATCGAACTGAATAATCCAACCTGTGGTGACCGTATTACTCTTCAGCTTAAGGTAGAGGATGGAATTGTAAAGGATGCCCGTTATAATGGTGAAGGCTGTTCGATCAGTATGTCATCGGCTTCGATGATGACTGAGGCGATCAAAGGACAAACGGTTGAACGTGCGCTTGAACTGGCCGATAACTTCTCCTTACTGATGAAGGGTGAAGACGTAGATTTTGGAGATTACGAAGACATTGAAGCCCTTTCGGGTGTGAATAAATTCCCTGCGCGGATCAAATGCGCAACACTGGCTTGGAACGCACTTCGTAAAGGAATTGACGAAGAAGAGCAACATAAATAACAGTAGAACAAGGAGGCTGACACCATGGCTAAGAAAGCGCCTGATATGGAAGAATACCAGTACGGGTTCCGTGATGAGCATAAGTCGATATTCCAGTCTGGTAAAGGTTTGACGGCCGAAATTGTTAAAGAAATTTCAGCGATCAAAAATGAACCACAGTGGATGCTTGACTTCCGCTTGAAATCTTTGGAGCAGTTCCGTAAAATGCCAATGCCTACATGGGGCGGCAATATGGATGATTTGGACTTCGAGGATATTCAATATTATGTAAGACCTTCAGAGAAGCAAGGGAAGACTTGGGAAGAAGTTCCTTCCGAAATCAAAGAAACCTTTGACAAGCTGGGGATTCCGGAAGCGGAACAGAAGTTCCTCGCCGGCGTATCGGCACAATATGAATCTGAGGTAGTCTATCACAGCATGCAGAAGAGCCTTGAAGATCAAGGGGTTATTTTTACAGATACCGACACTGCATTGCGTGAGCACCCAGAGCTTCTGAAAAAATATTTCGGGACGATCATCCCTCCAACCGATAATAAGTTTGCCGCACTTAACAGTGCAGTTTGGTCAGGCGGCAGCTTCATCTATGTTCCTAAAGGTGTGAAATGTGAAGTTCCTTTGCAGGCTTACTTCCGTATTAACTCCGAGAACATGGGACAATTCGAACGTACTTTGATCCTTGCGGACGAAGACAGCTTCGTGCATTACGTAGAAGGATGTACTGCTCCAATCTACAGCACGAACTCTCTACACAGTGCGGTTGTTGAAATCTTGTGTATGAAGAACGCTCGCGTTCGTTATACCACAATCCAGAACTGGGCTCCAAACATCTACAACCTCGTTACCAAACGTGCGGTTGCAGAAGAGAATGCTACGATGGAATGGGTCGATGGTAACATCGGTTCCAAGCTGACCATGAAATATCCTGCGGTTGTTCTTAAAGGCCGTGGTGCAAAAGGTTCAGTACTATCCATCGCGGTAGCAGGTAAAGACCAGCATCAGGATGCGGGTGCCAAGATGATCCATTTGGCTCCAGATACAACATCCACCATCGTATCGAAATCCATCAGTAAACATGGCGGTAAAGTAACTTACCGTGGTCTAGCTTCCTTCGGCCGTCAAGCAGAAGGTGCGAAATCGAACATTAAATGTGATACGCTGATTTTGGATAATGAGTCCACTTCGGATACTATTCCTTACAATGAAATCATGAACGATAACATCGTTCTTGAACATGAAGCAACCGTGTCTAAAGTTTCTGAGGAGCAACTGTTCTACCTGATGAGCCGTGGCCTCACAGAAGCTGAAGCGACTCAAATGATCATCATGGGCTTCATCGAGCCGTTCACAAAAGAACTGCCGATGGAATATGCGGTCGAAATGAACCGTCTGATCAAGTTCGAGATGGAAGGTTCAATCGGTTAATAAGAGCGCTTATGAATGGAGGCTTGTCCTCCTAACGCTTATATTTCTTCAAAGCATCCGTAGATATTTTTCTGCGGATGCTTTTTTATGGGCACAATTGAAAAAAATCCCCGAATGCTCCGGGGACTTACCTTTAATATTTTCAACTATCCATTTCCGGCAACGGCAATTCCACTGAAGGATCTGGCTCCCAGAGATGCCGTTCTAATCGCTGATGCTACAATGGTGTATTGGATCTGGCCAGTAAGCACATCGGTCGAAGGCGGATAGTCGACAGCGGTGATTCCAACCATTTCATATTGGGTCGTTGTATTATTGATGTTTCCGGGGTAGGTTGTACTAAAAATTAATATATTATTGCGGTAAATACTAAAAGTAACATCATTCTGAACTATAATGCTGACATCAACACTAAGTCTGGCAAAAGCATTCAATGTGACTCTCACTAAGCCTGCATTGGCAGGGGTAACATTTACTGTCTGAAGTCCAATGTCACCGAAAACTGCACCTGAACGAACCAAATTAAGACTTTGTGCATCCATAGTGCTGCCCTGTGAAATCCGCATATCAAGAAACTGTATACTCATCCTATTCACCTAACCTCTCATTGTAGATTTTATATTTTATGAGAGAAAGAATAGAATGGCACCAAATCATTGACGGGGTTTTTTATATAGTAAAGGCTACTGTTTTGCCAGATCATTCACTTCTTTATTAAAAGCCTCTGAATATTGATTAAATTTACCTGCATCAAGTGTTAAGCTGTCATCGTTTGCTTTTGGAGGTGTCTCCTGGATCTGCTTATATAAAAGATCAATTTCTGGTGAAAGCTTGGCCCATATTTTCTTAATAGAATCATACTTAGTATCTAACTTGTTCATATATGTATCGTATTCTTTTTTCTCTTCCATGGCTTTGCCAAGCTGTTCGACCGTAAAGTCTATGTCCATGCTCGCTCCTGTACTGCTTGTACCACTTCTAGTGTATGAGATAACATCTACAAACCCTACATTCCAAATGTCGGCAATAACAAAATTGCTTATTTCTCTTAGCGTTTTTTCAGGTGAGGGTGCTGCTGTATCTGCTTTTGAGGAAATTTCCCCGAAATTAAACAAGTTTTTAGATTCGTTGATCGCTGTGTTTGCGTCCGTAGGGTTATTGTTATTTGTATTGCTACACCCTGAGAGAAGGATAATGGCGATAATACAATATAAAATAAGCTGCTTTTTCAATATAGTTCCCCTCCATAATATAAGTAAAAAGTGTTGTATTACTATATTACGGTAAATTGTGGTAAAAGTTTTACATCTGAGGCAAATTTAAGACGGCGAAAAAGTGAACTCTTCGAAACCCGGAATAAATTCCAATAATTATGCAAAAAACCGAATAAAGGTCCTCCTAATATTACACGATGATTACAATATTCATGTAGATTCTTCATTCATCAGGATTAAGGAGGAAACACGAGCATTTTAAGATAACGAGGGTCCTTTATATCATGTAGATGCTGCTTTTTTCCGAAATAACCGCAAAAACGCGCAATTCTCCCCTTTGCCGCATTAAATTATGGATGATACACTGCATAAAGTCACTAAATTGTAAGCGCTAAAAAAAGCTAGCTTACGATGTAACATTTGCTTTATACAAAAAAACGCTTACTAGGTAAGCCTTAAGGAGGAGAGATATGGATGTTCTCAGGCAACTGCGCGGTTATTATCGAGAGAAGCTGCATTTTCTGATTCTTTCGATTATATGTTTGGCCGCTGCAACTGCAGTGGGGCTGATTACCCCCAATTTGTTAAGAAAGCTGATCGATGATGTTATTGTGCCACTTAAGTTTACAGAGGTGCCAGTGCTCGCATTGAGCGTGTTAGCTGTAGTAATAGTAAAAGCATGCCTGCAGTTTGCACATGGTTTTTTTGGAGGACGGCTAGGTAACTTTCTTGCATACCGGCTGCGTAATGCTTGTTATGAGAAGCTGCAATTCCTATCTTTCCGTTATTATGATACCGCGAAAACTGGGGATTTGATGTCCCGACTAACCGGAGATTTGGAAGCGATTCGTAACTTTATCGGTTTCGGTTTTGCTCAGTTGCTTAATGTCTTTTTTATGGTCATTTTTGGTTCCATTATGATGTTCTCACTCAATTGGCAGCTTACTCTAGTAACTTTGATTACGATGCCAATCCTGGCGTTTATTGCGCTAAAATTTGAGTCTAAGATTCACCCGGCCTTTCAAGAGATGCGCCTTGCGCTCAGTTCTCTGACTACGGCTGTACAGGAGAATATCACGGGTGTGCGCACCGTCAAATCGTTTGCGAGAGAGGCTCATGAAGTAGAGAAATTCTCGCACCGTAACGAACGTTATAAGAATAACCAGATTTTTGCTGCTGAGCTCTGGAGTAAGTTTTTTCCAGCGATGGAGTTTTTAGCATCGATCAGTGCAGCTATTCTGCTTGGAGTAGGCGGAACGTTAGTTATTAAGGGGAAAATGTCACTGGGCGAACTGGTTGCTTTTTTCAGCTTAATTTGGTACATCATTGGACCGATTTGGGGTCTTGGATTCCATATTAATAACTATACACAGTCCAAAGCATCGGGAGAACGTGTATTGGAAGTACTTAATCAGAATATTGATGTGAAGGATAAAGAGAACGCCCGTGAACTGGTACCTTCCGAGGTTAAGGGAGATGTAGCGTTTAATCACGTCACATTTGCTTATGGAAACAAAATGCCTGCGGTTACAGACATTGATTTTGAGGCTAAATCTGGTGCGGTTATAGGGTTCCTTGGAGGAACGGGCTCTGGTAAATCGACCATTACACAGCTGATGATGCGTGCTTATGACGTTAATGAAGGCAGCATCACACTGGATGGGATGGACATCAGAGAATACAATGTTCGCAGCTTGCGTTCACAGATCGCGACGGTCTTTCAGGAGACCTTCCTGTTCTCCTCCTCAATTCGCAACAACATCTCCTATGGGTTGAAAAATGTAAGCATGGAAGAAATTATCCGAGCTGCACAACTTGCCAAAGCCCATGATTTCATCATGGAGATGGAAGATGGTTATGACACTGTGGTGGGTGAGCGCGGAATGGGTCTTTCCGGTGGACAAAAGCAACGGATTGCCATCGCTAGAGCCCTGCTTAAGAATCCGCGGATTCTTATCCTCGATGATGCGACCAGCGCTGTCGATATGGAGACGGAGCACGAGATTCAAGCCGGATTCCAAGAGGTCATGAAGGGGCGCACTACACTTATTATTGCCCATCGGATCTCCTCCTTGCGCCATGCGGATCAGATTATCGTCATGAACGAAGGTCATGTACAGCAGCGTGGTACCCATAAAGAGCTAATTGAAGTGCCGGGTCCTTATCAGGATGTATACCGGATACAGTATGCTGATTATCTGGCCAGAGCGACCGGAAGAGGGGAGGAGTGAGGCATATGAAACTTGAAGCCAAACCAATGACCGCTACGGGAGCAAAAAATAAAGCAGCCGAGCAGCAAGAGCTGGATGAACGTTTTGTATATAAAGATGATGATGTCATCGATAAGGCTTTTGACTGGAAGCAATTCACCAGACTGTTCGGGTACATGAAGCCTTATGCAAAGCAGATGCTTCCATTGGTGTCCATCATGATGATTCTGGGAACTATCACGAAGTTGACCGTCCCGTTCCTAACAAGTTTAGCCATTGACCGTGCGATTGCGCCAAAGGTGGGGAATCCCAGCTTATCTCTGCTATATTCGCTTACAGCAGGGGTAATCGTCTTATATCTGATTCAATGGATTGCGGGAGTATACCGGATTAAATACACGAACATCATCGGCCAAAGAGTGATTTATGATTTGCGCTCAGATTTGTTCAAGCATATTCAGAAGCTCTCCTTTAACTTCTTTGATAAACGTCCGGCAGGTTCGGTATTAGTGCGGGTAACCAATGATATCAACTCTTTGCAGGATTTGTTCACAAACGGGGTTGTCAATCTGATGATCGACTGCGTGCAGCTTATGGGGATTACCATTATTCTGCTAGTGATCAACTGGAAGCTAGGTCTTGCAGTAATGGTTACGGTTCCGATTATGTTCTTTGTTTCAACTAAGCTGCGCCAAAAGATTCGGATCGCTTGGCAGGATGTGCGGATGAAGAACTCCAGAATTAATTCTCATTTAAATGAATCGATTCAGGGAATCAGAGTCACACAAGCCTACACCCAAGAACAAGAAAATATGAATTATTTCGATGTTATGAATACCGACAGCAAAAAATCCTGGAACAAAGCCTCTGCGATGAACCAGGCGTTCGGTCCGATTATTGAGGTCACAGGTGGTTTTGGAACAATGATCCTCTTTTGGCTGGGGGCTTATCTGATCCAATCTGGAGAACTCACAGTAGGTATGCTGGTAGCATTCAGTTCTTATGTCAGCAACTTCTGGGACCCGATTAATCGCCTTGGGCAGATGTACAATCAGCTGCTTGTGGCAATGGCTTCCTCGGAACGGATCTTTGAATATTTGGATGAGCAACCTGCGGTTCAAGATAATCCTGGTGCTAAGCCAATGGGAACGATTCGTGGGGATATTAACTTTGAGAAGGTCATTTTTGAATATGAAAAAGGCCGGGCTGCATTAAAAGGTATTGATCTGGATGTAAAAGCAGGACAGTCGATCGCGCTCGTAGGTCATACAGGTTCTGGTAAAAGTACGATCATTAACCTGATTGGCCGGTTTTATGATATCAAAAGCGGCCGAATCACGATAGACGGTGAAGATATCCGCGGGGTTACGTTAGACAGCCTGCGAAGGCAGATCGGAATCGTGCTGCAAGATACCTTTATTTTCTCGGGAACGATTCGGGATAATATCCGTTTTGGCCGTCTGGAGGCTACAGATGAAGAAGTGGAAAATGCTGCAAAAGCCGTGGATGCCCACGACTTCATCATGAAGCTGCCCGGTGGGTATGAGACAGAGGTGGAAGAGCGCGGCAGCGCGTTGTCGATGGGACAACGTCAGCTTCTCTCCTTCGCCCGGGCGCTCTTGGCAAATCCGCGTATTCTAATCCTGGATGAGGCAACTGCCAGCATTGATACGGAGACAGAGCTGAAGATCCAGGAGGCACTCAAAATCCTGCTTCAAGGCCGAACCTCCTTTATCGTAGCGCACAGACTTTCTACCATCCGCCATGCGGATAAAATAGTCGTCCTCGATCACGGAGAGATAAAAGAAGAAGGAAACCATCATGAGTTGACATCCCGTGATGGGGTATACAACGGTCTGATCGAAGCGCAATTCCGCTTCCTATAGACCGACAGAACAGAACAGAACAGAACAACAGCTCATTCCCGTTGCTTAGGCAAATGCGGGGTGGGCTGTTTTTTATAGGGATATAGTGATTAATGTGGCCGGGGCTTGGTGGATCAGAGTAGAGTGGAATATGGCAGAGGTATTACGGGACAAGGTAACCGAAGAACGGCAGAACGGAAGAACGGAAGAAGGGCAAAACGGAAGATTGGAAGAACGGCAGAACAGCAGAACGTAAGAATGCAAGAACAGCAGAACGGCAGAACAGCAGAACGTAAGAATGCAAGAACAGCAGAACGGCAGAACGGTAGAATGGAAGAATGGAAGAATGGAAGAATGGAAGAATGGAAGAATGGAAGAACAGCAGAACAGCAGAACAGCAGAACGGCAGAATGGAAGAACAGCAGAACGTAAGAATGCAAGAACAGCAGAACATAATACAGCAGGGTTAGATTTCTATTCAGTTACTTAGGACGTTTGGATACCCTGCCCGTCACACGCAGCTCAAACATTTGTGCACAAATATCTTGATGCCATTGTAGATCAGCTGTCTGTTCCGCTAATTGGATTTCATTTTGCAATCGGGCCATCTCATAGCAGTAGGTAGCGTTTATTTGCAGGCACTGCTGTTGTTCCGTTTCCTCAGCAGCAGTAAGCTGCCGTCTACGGCTCAGGGTGAACAACTCGGCAAGGCGTTCATGGACAGGAAGCATGCTTTTTTCCTCCTACAGCAATTTAAAACCACATATTAGTCTCGCCATGAGAAGAGAAATTTAAACGTTACGTCAGATAATTAAATTGAGGGGCCTTACTATGTTGAGGGTAGGAGGAACTATCTTCGAAGTCAGAAGGAAACAAGTAGAGGTGAAAATCGAGGGAAGTTTAGGAGTAATCAGGAAACGAATCGTTTAGTTGCAGTTTGTACAATAGTAACCGCCATTCTCGTTATAAAAATACTGTTAATTGCACTTTGTGCAGCTATTTTCGAGAAATGTGCTTATTAAGGGCATTTTCCTTAATTCTAGTTGCACAAAGTACAACTAAATCAGAAATCGGCTCGCTAGACGTGGATTTAGTTGCACAAAGTACAACTAAATCAGAAATCGGCTCGCTAGACGTGGATTTAGTTGCAAAAGTACAACTAAATCACAATTCAGCTCGTTAGACGTGGATTTAGTTGCACAAAGTACAACTAAATCAGAAATCGGCTCGCTAGACGTGGATTTAGTTGCAAAAGTACAACTAAATCACAATTCAGCTCGTTAGACGTGGATACTGTTGCACAAAGTACAACTAAATCAGAAGTCAGCCTGGTAGACATGAATTTTGTTGCACAAAGTACAACAAAAAAATCCCCCGTAGTCAAACCGGGGGATTTAGTGTACAAACAGCAGCTCTGAACCTTTTGCTAAGCAACGCAGGACCTCAAGAAACGCCCTAGTCCATGTAGATTTCCACAATCGTAACGTTACGTTCGCGGGCTAGATCGACAAATAATCCATCGATCTTTACCAGCGGACGGAAAATATCAACCGGGTTGTTCATGATAATCACACCTGTATCCCCCGTGTTCAGTAATACTCGCTTGCCGATAAAGTTAGGCATTAAATGCTGTATAAAGGCTTGAACCGTTCTGCCGTTCAGCTTACCAAAGCTGAGGTCATTTAGTTCACGTAGGACAGAAATAAGCTCTTGCTTGGACTGATAGACGCGTTTAGAAGTCATCGCACTATAGATGTCAGCTACAGCAGCAATTTGCGCATAAGGATGAATATCGGATTTGGTTAGCTTATTAGGATAGCCAGAGCCGTCCTCACGTTCATGATGCTGCAAGGCTGCCAAGGCTGTATGTGAGTCATCCATAGAATTGCGGATAATTTCGTAGCCGTACTTAGTATGTAGTTTAACTTCTTCGAATTCTTCCGCGGTTAATTTCCCAGGCTTATTTAATAGTGCAGGTGAGATTCTACATTTTCCAATATCAATTAAATATCCAGCTCGTCCAATCTCATAGCATTCTTGTTTGGAATACCCAAGCCAGATTGCAATATAATAAGAGAGCATACCTACCTGCAAAGAGTGATTGTAGGTATAATTATCTTCGCGATCGAGCAGAAGCAGCAGGGAGACTACATCCTTTTGCTTGTCCAACGATTGAAGCGAAGGCTGAAGAATGTCGTTAACCACGGATTGGTTAAAGCTTCCTTTTAATAGTGCTTCCATATAAAGATTCTCAAAGCCGTCAATCATGGTATCAAAACTAGTGGTCACCGTCTGAATAATTGAAGGTCTGCTTAATGGGGCAGGTTCTTCCACTAACGTCCGGATATCAACATAATCAACTCCATGCTGCATCAGCTTGGCGATATCATCTATCTGGAGCAGCGATCCCTTTGGTAATACATGCAGACCTCTTGAACTATAAGCGTCTGAGTTGAGGTGATTACCAGGTTTTAGATCCGAGACGTGTACTCTCAATGCCTATGCCACCTTTTATCCGATTTTATCCAGAATATCAACAAAGTGCAGATTTTTCAATGAAAAAGGAGTGAAGATTAATTGTGGAGGGAATCGGCAGCCTTTTGTTCAGAGCCTACCCAGTGCTGGCCTGATTCATTGATGTCTTTTTTCCAGATAGGGACGGTCTGTTTCAGCAGTTCAATGGCCAGACGACTAGCCTCGTAACAGGTATCGCGATGAGGGGTAGAGACGGCAATGATAACGCTTGCTTCCTTCAGGCCTACAAGCCCAATGCGGTGGGAAATCGCGCAGCGTGCATTCCAGCGATTCTGCACCTCGTCACCAATTTCTTTCAGCTTGCTTAAGGCCATAGGAATATAGGCTTCATAGTCTAAGGCTGTTGTACGTTGTTCTCCGGTCATTTCGCGTGTAGTTCCTACAAATAACAGGGATGCTCCATGATTGGCGTCGAGGACGGCATCCAGAAGCTTCTCAGCATTTAAAGGCAGATCCGTTATGCTATAGAGGCCGTCAGAAGTGCTCTCATATAAAGAACCATTCTCTCCACCGGAAACGGGAGGGATTAATGCAACTTCGGCAGACTCGGTGATGAGGGCTTCATCAGGTGCATATTCCCGGTCAATGGCGACCAAAGAAGTTCCAATTAGGGATGCTGCATCCGGATAAGAGGTTGAAAGGAGTTCTTTTAACTTCCCAGCGGTTAAGGGATTCTCTGTCGCATGAAAGGTCAGAGAAGATGAGCCGATAATCTCAGCCAAACCCGCGAACAGACGGATTGTGATATGCATACTTATTCACCTCTGAAATATGTTGTAATGTCTACAATATACCATAATGAGCCTGAAAATGTTATGCTAGGCTCTATAAGATCATGCATCGGCTGCTTCATTTAAGAGCGGCTCAACAGGTAGGAGGAATGTTGCTAATGGGGCATGTGCCGCAAAGACTGACCATACTTCATACCAATGATATACATAGCCATTTCGAAATGGTGAGTCCATTGGCAGCAGAAATCGAGAGACAAAGAGCTGCAGCGGGGGAAGAGCCTGTGCTGTTGCTGGATATTGGCGATCATATGGATCGTGCAGCCGTCGAGACAGAAGGAACTATGGGTCAGGCTAACATCGATGTACTTAACTTAACAGGATATGATACTGTAACCATCGGTAATAATGAGGGGTTAACATTCTCACAGGAGATGTTATCCTCTATTTTCTCCGGGTTACAGTGCCCAGTGGTATGCTGTAATTTTGTGGAGACTGCAACAGGGGAACCTCCCCACTGGATGAAGCGTCATGCCATCTTGGAGAAGGATGGAATCAGAATAGGAATAACTGGAGCGACAGCGGCATTTAGTTCGTTCTATTCCTTGCTGGGCTGGGATGCCCTGGATCCCGAGACAACCCTTCGGGAACAATGCCTTCTTTTAGCTCCCCAGGTGGATATTCTAATCATCCTTTCTCATTTGGGGCTTCCCGCAGATCGAATTCTGGCAGAGCGGCTGGAAGGTGTGCATGCTATTCTTGGTGGACATACGCATCATATGCTGGAAGAGCCGCTCATGATTAACGGAACAGCTGTATGTGGAGCGGGGAAATTCGGGCGTTACCTCGGGCGGCTTCAATTTGAGCGGAGAGAGGGACAAACTGGATTCAGTCTGGTGGCAGGTGAATGTATTCCGATTGACCCAGAACTGAAGGAAGAGGTTGTAGGTCCTGCCGCTACTATTCATTTGGAGCGTGGTCGTGAGGCTCTTCAGCAGACCGTTGTGATCACAGATCGTGAGCTTCCTTTGAATTTGCAGGGAGAATCCCCTTTTGGCAATCTTTTAGCCCAAGCTGTACGTAGATTTACAGGCGCCAGTTTGTCGATAGTTAACACAGGTCAGCTTCTAGGACCTTTGCCTGAAGGGGAGGTTACAACGGGAATGCTGCACGCCCTATGTCCTTCTCCCATTAATACATGCGTAATCAAGCTGAAAGGCCTAGATATTCGCATAGCTTTGGAGCAGAGTCTTACGGAAGAATTTTATAATAAGGTGATTTTTGGGTATGGCTTTCGCGGGAATTATCTGGGCAGCTTAGCAGTAGATGGGATAAAAATCTTGTACGATCCGCAGCAGATACCGTATGATAACAATATTGCAGTTTTTGTCGAAGGAAATCCGCTGGAGGATGATAAAGAGTATAATGTTGGTACGCTGGACATGTTTACTTTCCGTGCAGGCTATGAGACGATCGCCAATGGGAAGGATCCTTTATTTTTGCTGCCTCATTTTTTACGCGACCTGCTTGGGATGGAATTGCAGCGCCCGGACAGTCTTGATGAATGCATGCTCACTCGCTGGCAGATCAAGTCTGAGTAAACCTGCAGCTTACAAGATTTACTTTTTGATTCCATTTAGACAGTGCTAGATTCCCAAAAAAATAGGAGGAAATTATGGACACGATTACAGCTATTATTTTAGCAATTGTCGAAGGGATCACTGAATTTATTCCTGTTTCTTCTACAGGACACATGATTTTGACCTCGAAGCTTCTGGGCTTTGATGAGCAGGATTCGATTATGAAGACTTATGAAATCGTTATTCAGCTAGGGGCAATATTGGCGATTGCGCTTGTTTACCGCGAGCGTGTGCTTAATTTGCTGGGCATTGGGCGTAAGAACTCAGGAAGAGGCGGTGTGATGCCGGCGTCTCGTTTGAACTTAATCCATGTAATACTTGGGATTGCCCCAGCACTAGCTGTGGCATTTTTTGCCCGCGATTTTATAAAAAGTCTCTTTGGGGCCACGACTGTTCTTTGGGCGCTTGTCGCCGGAGGGATTCTAATGATTATCGCAGAATGGGTAAATAGACGCAAAATTAGAGTTACAGCGCATGAGCTAGACGATCTTTCTTACGGACAGGCGCTGGCTATCGGGATGTATCAGATTATTTCAGTGCTGTGGCCAGGATTTTCTCGTTCGGGATCTACGATCTCCGGAGGGATGTTAAGTGGAGTTAGTTATAAAGCTTCTGCGGATTTCTCCTTCCTTATAGCCATTCCTATTATGTGTGCGGCTTCCGGATATGAACTGTTGGATTCTTATAAGAACTTCACTAGTGAGACGATTGGCTATTTTGTAATTGGATTTCTGATTTCTTTTGTAGTGGCTTATGTAGTGGTCATTTTGTTTATGAAATTGATTCAAAAGATTAGATTGACGCATTTCGCGATCTACAGATTTATTCTTGCTGCTATATTCTGGTTGTTTATTATGCGTTAATGCCCATAGGCAAAGACCTAGACACACCCGATGTTCTTCATGGTGCACCTGTCTGATCTCTACATAAACGGTATAGACAAAGCGTGTGACCCAAGGATTTCAAAACAGAATAGCATTTTACCGTTAAAGGCAGGAGTGAGCTAAGTGCGTTTAGTATCCGTGAATCAGCTTCAAGCAGGCATGAAATTAGGTAAAAAAATATATAATGATGAAGGTCTAACTCTCCTCGCGGATGGGGTGGAGCTTACTGATGCGTTGATCAAGAGGCTTGCAAGAATTGACATCGGTTATATTTACATAGAGGACTCTGTCACGGACGATGTTGAGATTATAGGTATGCTTCAAGATGAGACGCGCAATCAGGCACTGAAGGTGATTCGTAATCAGTTTCAGCAAATGACAGGCGCTTCAGGAATAAGTAAGGGATTCTACCATCTGGATAAAAAATTCTCAAAAATCATGGATAGCATCCTGGATGATTTGTCTTTACAAGAAGATCCGATGATCATGCTGCTTGATATGCACACTGCTGATAACTACTTGTACGTCCATTCCCTGAACGTCTGCTTGTACACTTTGGTGCTTGGCATTGCGCATGGGTACAGCAAAGAGGAGCTTCGAGTGATTGGTCTGGGTGCGCTGCTGCATGATATTGGCAAGACCCAAGTCCCGATAAAAATCATTCAAAAACCCGGCAAGCTCAGTGAAGATGAATTTCGGCATATGCAGGCACACACCGAGATCGGGTATCAGATTCTCAAGGAAGAACCGAATATCCCGCTGCTCGCGGCTCATTGTGCGCTTCAGCATCATGAACGCATTGACGGATCCGGATATCCGCGGGGATTAAAAGGACCTCAAATTCATGAATATGCCAAATGGTTGGGCGTGGCTGATTCCTACGATGCCATGACCTCCAACCGGGTCTACAAAAAGGCTATGCTGCCACATCAAGCCGTTGAGGCGCTTTATGTAGGTTCCGGTACATTGTATGAGCAGAAGCAGCTAGAGTTATTTAGAGATCGTGTGGCTATCTATCCACTTGGTCTTACGGTGAAGCTCAGTACGGGTGAAAGTGGAGTTGTTGTCAAAATAGATCCAAGTACGCCTCACAGACCGATCGTACGTGTGCTTACAGGGCCTGAAGGAGAGAAAGTCGTACCGTTCGAAAGGGATCTAGGAAAAGCCCTCTCCGTTGTTATCGTTGACGTCGCAGATCAAGGCGATTCTGTGGGAACGCCAAAATATTTATCATAGCAGCGAAGAGAGAAGAATAGGCTTGTCCGCATAACTCGCGGAAGCCTCTTCTTCGTCTCGCTGCTATTATTTTTTACAGTGAGAAAGCTTGTGAGGACAGTCCGAAAGACATCCGAAGTGCAGTTTTTCTGACTAACGTGGTATGATATAGGATAAGACACCGTTCAATCTTCATGATTATGGGTTAATAATAGGAATAAGATTTAAAGGAGCTAGTACAAATGAATGTTTTAAGACCATTAACATCTTCACCGAAGGAGCTGTCGCCAAGCTACGATCCATGGGATCCCATTACTTCTTTACGCAAGCATGGACGCCATGTGCTAACGAGTGTGGAATTTACAGTAACCAATTTATGTAATATGCGGTGTGAACACTGTGCGGTAGGTGATAGTTTAACCTCTAGAGAAGGGGATATGCTGCCGCTTAAAAATATGTTGGACCGTTTAGATGAAGTAGAGCATCTGGAGACTATTAGTATTACCGGCGGAGAGCCTATGTTTTTGGCCGGAACGGTGGATAATATCATAGTGCCGCTCTTAAAGTATGCCAAAGAGCGGGGGATTAGATCGCAAATTAATTCTAATCTGACGATGCCGTATGCTCGATATGAAAAGCTGCTTCCGTATTTGGACGTTATGCATATTTCTTTTAATTATGTGAACGGAGACGATTTTCATGAAGTTGGTTTTGCCAACAGCGGGCATGCTGTTTCAAAGGAAAGTGCATATCGGTTATATAATGCAATGATTGAGAATTCTCGACGGCTAAGTGAGGATGGTATGCTAATTTCTGCGGAAACTATGATTAATTACCGTACACATACTAAGCTGCCTGAAATTCATAAGTTGATTCTCGACATGGGCGCCAAACGGCATGAGGTACATCCTATGTACAACTCCAGTTTTGCTTCGGCGTTGCCAGTGTTGTCCTTGAATGAAATGCGGACGGCAATCCATAAACTACTGGATACCCGTGATCTGGAGATTTGGATGCTGTTTGGGACCCTTCCGTTTTTTGCTTGCAGCTTCCTGGAAGAAGACCAGAAGCTGATAAGCAGAATGCGCGCCGAGAAGAATGTTACCCTTCGCAATGATCCGGATGGCCGGAATCGAGTGAACGTAAACATGTTTACGGGCGATGTTTTTGTTACAGATTTCGCTGATATCGCAGCCTTTGGCAACATCGAGAACCAAAAGCTGGATGATATATTTATCGATTGGCAGACTAAACACCCGCTGAACCAAAAGGTGAACTGCCACTGCGATGCAGCAGGCTGCTGCGGACCTAATCTGTTAGTGGCGGATATGTATTATCCGGAAGTTGACTTCAAAACTAGAAAAGCGATCAATCTGTAGAAATGAGGCGTTGTTAAGTGGTGCATACGGAATTTGAAGTAGGGAGATTATTGCTTAATCTTTTGCTGGTTCTGGTGCTCGTATTATTGAACGGTATTTTTGTAGCAGCGGAATTTTCATTAGTTAAGGTCAGGCAGTCCCGCCTGACCCAACTTGTCAGTGAAGGTAATAAAATGGCTGGATATGCTCTGAAAGTAAATAAGAGACTGGACTCCTATTTATCCGCCACTCAGTTTGGGATAACACTTGCATCGCTGGGCTTAGGTTGGGTTGGAGAGCCCGCGATTTCTGAGCTGTTGGTCGAACCTTTAATGTACCAGATGGGGATCACCGATCATACCCTGATTTCTACTGTATCTGTGATTATTGGATTTTCGATCATTACATTTTTACATATTGTACTTGGGGAGCTTGCTCCTAAATCGCTCGCGATTCAAAGAACAGAAGGTTCGGCACTGTTGTTATCTGCACCCCTGATGTTCTTCTATAATGTGTTCATGCCTTTTATCTGGGTGCTGAACGCTTCAGCCAACGCGTTGCTTCGGTTAGTTGGTGTGGAGCCTGCAAATGAAAGTGAAGCAGCACACTCGGAAGAGGAAATACGTATTTTGATGAATCAGAGCGCCAAGAGTGGCGTCATTGACAAAGATGAAATGAAACTAATGGATAATATCTTTGAATTCTCAGATCTGCTTGCACGTGAAGTCATGCTGCCTCGTACAGATATGGATGTGCTTTACAGCAATCTTTCGTTAGAAGAAAATATGAAGATTATTACCGAAACGAGACATTCACGTTATCCGGTTGCTCTGGAAGATAAGGACCGTATTATCGGTTTTATTCATATTACCGACCTGTTGTTTGCTCCACCGGAGCAGCAGAATGATCTTACAACTCTGGTTCGGCCTATCCTTAACGTTCCGGAATCGATGGAGATCAGTCATACTCTTCGTTTTATGCAGAAGAATAAGGCGCAGCTAACGTTGGTTGTCGATGAATATGGCGGCACAGCAGGTTTGCTGACAGCAGAAGAGATTCTGGAAGAAATCGTAGGAGATCTGCATGACGAGTTCGAAGATGAGCGTCCAAGTGTGGAACATAACGGGGAGTATATCTCTGTTGAGGGCCGGATGCTGATTGAGGATGTCAACGATCTTACGGGTGTTGTGATTGAAGATGATGAGGTGGATTCCATCGGCGGCTGGTTGTTTAAGGAGCTGGAGGGTAATCCAACCAAAGGAAAACGTGTCAAAGTTGAAGATGTTATTTTTGAAGTCGAGGAATCGACAAGATTGCGTATCACTAGAATTAATATCCACCGGGAACCCCGTGTTGCGGATGAAGAAACCTCATCAAAATTGGACGAGGATAAAGAATAACCTATTAAAGATTGTAACGTATTGTTCCGGTTGATCAGGGATATAATGAACTCCTCCTGTAAGAGCTTTATGGCTCACGACAGGGGGAGTTTTTTGTGGACACATAAAGGACATAACGCTCGTCTATGCTAATGTTTATAAATTGTTTGAAAGCGGGGTCTAGATTGAAAAAGAAACTTCTTCTCGTTGAGGATGAAATTCGTATTCGTGAACTGGTATCTGATTATTTCTTACAGAATGATTGGGAAGTACTTGAAGCGGATAATGGAAGAGATGCATTGGTTTGGTTTGATTCACTGTTGCCGGATCTGCTGATTCTGGATATCATGATGCCTGCTATGAATGGCTTTGAAGTGTGCCGTGAAGTTCGTGAGAAATCAGCGGTACCCATCATTTTGTTAACCGCCAAGTCTACAGATGACGACAAAATCTATGGATTTGAATTAGGAGCCGATGATTATGTTACAAAACCATTTAGTCCAAAGGTGCTGGTAGCCCGGGCAAATGCACTCATGAAGCGGGTTGAAGGCACCCATCAGCCTGAATCTGGCATAATAAAATTTGGTTCCGCGATGTTTAATACCTTAGCTCATCGGTTGGAGGTAGAAGATGCGGAAGTGGAGCTTACTCCTAAGGAATATGATCTTTTATGGCTTTTAATACGAAATAAAGGGATTGTCATTTCAAGGGATACGATCCTCAGTCGGATCTGGGGAATTGAATTTGAAGGAGATTCCAGAGTTGTGGACAGTCATATTAAAAAGCTGCGAAGTAAATTGGGTTATGAATCACGTTTTATTCGTACGGTAATTGGCACAGGATACATGTTCGAGGAAGAGGCATGAGAAGACGGGGAATTACTTTTAAACTGTTTGTGATGACCGTTATCTTTTTCCTTTGCTTCTATGGCATGGTGATTCTAAGCCAATTGCTGTTGTTTGACAATTTCTATCAGAAGCAAAAAGAGCACCGCGTGGAGAAACACCTTAAGAGCTTTGCGGCAAGATATATAAGTGAGCCATGGGGAAGCACTCGAACCTCTCAGGAGCTTGTCCGGTTTATGCTGCGGAATAAAACACAAATGGTTATTTTGAAGCTGGATGGAAAGATGAATTCAGAAGATCCATTTCATATAAAGCTAATCGATGATGACGGGAAGAGTATGGTTGTTTCTTTATCCCTATTCATGAATCAGTACGGAGATTCACTAAGAGCAGCAAACATTAAAGTAGATGATCAGTTGAGCGTGGAAGGCGAACTTTTGGACGAAGACAGTGCTTCACCCGTTATACTCTACCCCATAAGTATTACAAAAAAAGGGGGCGGAACAATAGGGGAGACGGGAGAGACTGGGACGATTCATGCATCTGGTACTGTTGCAGAAGTTGTACTGCCTGATTTGAAAATATGGAATCCACGCCAGGGAATACTGTTTGAGGCTCTAGAGGAATGGTTTCCTTTGACATCGGCGCAGGCAGAAGACTTCAAAAATTTGAAAATACAGAAACAAGACTGGATTGCTCCCTGGAGTGGGAGTCGCAATTCTGTGGTTATTCTGCCCCTGAAGCAAAGTAACGGAGAAATTGAATTACTATTCACAGTCACTTCATTACAGGAAGTTAAGGATTCGAACGATGCGTTGCGTTGGTTCTTTTTATATCTGGGAATGGGTGGTTTTGTCCTGATTCTGGTGCTTTCTCTCTTTTTCTCGAAAATGGTAACGCGTCCGCTAATTAAATTAAATAAAATAGCCAAACGTATGGTTTCTCTGGATTTTACAGGGGACACATCGATTCGGCAGAAGGATGAGTTAGGCAGCCTTTCTAACAGCATGTTCACCTTATCACTAAGTCTGGATTCTGCTTTACGAGAGTTAAGAGAGGCCAATCAGCAGCTAGTTGAGGATATGGAGCAGAAACAAAGAATGGAGATCATGCAGCAGGACTTTTTTGCCAACGCCTCCCATGAATTGAAGACACCACTCAGTATTATCAAAGGTTTTGCTGAAGGCTTGGAAGATGGCGTTAGCGCCGGCAAGCAGGATCACTACATTAAGGTAATTATTGAGGAAGCCGATAAAATGGAGTTTCTTGTTAAAAATATGCTAGATCTAGCGCGGTTGGAGTCGGGCACGATTAAACTTCGGAAAACTTCCTTTATGTTAAGTGAACTGACGGAAAAGGTGACGGACAAGCTGGTCCACTTGCTGAGTGAAAAACATTTGGAAGTCATCATTATTCCTGCAAATGAATTACCGGTCTATGCGGATGTGAACTGGATCGAACAAGTTATGCTAAATTTTATGACCAATGCTATCAGGCATGCGGAAGAAAGAAGTTCTATCACCGTCAATATTGAGAGTCATGCCCAGACTATTGTATTCACTATTCAAAATATAGGAGAATCAATCCCTGAAGATCAGCTGGAGCAGATCTGGGAGCGGTTCTATCGGTTGGAGCCATCCCGCAGTCGAATGACAGGCGGTACGGGTCTGGGGCTTTCCATTGCGAAGCGAATACTAGATATGCACGCTTGTCTTTATACAGTGAAAAATACGGAGAACGGTGTCAGCTTTACTGTGACCTTTGTAGGTTAAATCGGATCAACAGAAATACTGCTATGAAAGGGGTGAGATTGTATGAAATTGAACTGGTTGCCTTCAACGTGCACACTAGGAAACTTGGGACTAGGATCACTGTCCTTGTATTTTACGATTCAAGAACGATATAGCCTAGCTTTATTAATGATTTTGCTCGCGGCAATATGCGATGTACTGGATGGATTACTGGCAAGAATATTGCAATGTACTAGTGAATTCGGTAAACAATTGGACTCATTGGCGGATATTATATCATTTGGTTTAGCGCCTACCTTCCTTATCTTGTTGTATAGGTTAGAAGATGCCCACTGGATTGGACCTGCAGCTGCAGTTTTCTTTTTGATCTGTGGCGCACTTCGTTTGGCCAGATTTAATCTGTCGGCGCCTTCCAAAGGGTTCGTGGGGATGCCGATTACTGCTGCTGGAGTCATTCTGTCGATGATTTCTTTACTAGATGAACGTATGAAACCAGGACTGGTCATCGGATTAATGGCATTGCTGTCCGTAATGATGATCAGCCGTATCCCATTTCCGTCCCTTAAAAAATCCTTCAACAGGAAGTGATACACCCATGCCTTGGATTATAGAGTTTATTTCACAGTACGGATATTTAGCCATATTTGGCCTTATGGCACTTGGGATTATCGGACTTCCTGTGCCTGATGAGGTGTTAATGCTGTTTGTAGGCTATTTATCCTCCGTTATGGTTTTGGATTTTTCACTTTCTGTATTGGTTTGTTTCATGGGATCCATCACAGGAATGCTTATCAGCTATACTATTGGTCTAAGGCTAGGGCAGCCTGTGGTAGCAAAATTCGGCAAGTGGGTTGGCCTTACACCCAAGCGTTTTGCCAGTATGAAAAGATGGTTTTTGCGGTTCGGAAACTGGGCGATTTTCATTGCTTATTTTATTCCAGGTCTGAGGCATGTATCGAGCTATATCTCTGGAATCAGTGCTATGTCTTTCAAAAAATATATACTTATAACGACTGCAGGAGCGCTAACCTGGTCACTCCTTTTTGTTTCTATCGGCTTTTTTGTGGGGGCTAAGTTTTCCTTTTTATAGCCATTGAAGTTTAACATTATTAATCGCAATTGAATGGAGCAAGATCAATGAATGTATTCAAGCGATTCTACGCGAATAGGACTACCAGACGCTTTTTTATTCTCGCACTTATCGGGTTGCTGCTGTACATGGTTCGTGGGATGCTTAATCTGGTGCTGCTGACGTTTCTGATTGCTTTTGTCATGAACAGCTTTCAGATTGTGCTCAGTAAACGAATTGGTAAATTCATGAAGGTTAACAGTAAGGTGATTATTGTCATTCTATACCTTGCTTTAATCGCATTGATTGTACTGGCCCTTGTAAAATATCTTCCTAAAGTATTGGAGCAGATTAAGCAATTGGCGATCTTCCTCACCAATCTCAAGTCAGAGGATCTTCCGCAGAACAAGATTACATTATATTTGTATGATATGCTCAGGGACCTTAACTATCAGTCCTATATCAAAAGAGGCATCGATTATGTGCTGCAGGTTAGCAACTGGGGTGCAACTTTCGTTCTATCAACCATTTTAAGCTTTGTGTTTATTCTGGAGAAGAACCGGGTCGTCAGTTTCACTTCTAGGATGAGAGAGAGCAGGATTGCCTGGTTTTATATAGATCTGGAGTATTTCAGCCGAAAATTCATCGTTTCCTTTGGGAAAGTAATAGAAGCGCAAATTCTCATTGCCATGTTCAATACCTGTCTTACTGTTATTGGCTTGTGGCTGCTTAACTTCCCGTATTTATTTGCCCTGGCGATTTTGATTTTTTTGCTCAGTCTCATTCCGGTGGTTGGTTTTTTGATTTCGCTCATTCCGCTTTTAATAATTGGTTACAACATCGGCGGTCTGATAACAGTTACTTATGTGCTGGCGATTATTGCGGTGTTGCATTTTATCGAAGGCTATTTCTTGAATCCTAAGCTGATGTCCACAAAAATGAATTTGCCGATGTTCTTCACCTTTAGCGTGTTGTTGTTCTCTGAGCATTATATAGGTGTCTGGGGACTTATTCTTGGTATTCCTATCTTTGTATTTATGTTGGATATCCTTGAGATTACCCACGAAGATTCGTTCAAAAGAGCGAACCCCTAAGCTGAATACTAAAAGACTCAAGTTATAAGCTGTTTCCGGTACTTTTCCGGAGACAGCTTATTTGTCGTGCACATTGCTCAAAAAAATTGCTAATGGGCTTTTTTTGTAAATAACGTTTTATATTGTGTCCTGCTGTCATAAGTTAGCTAAGGGAGTAATGTTCAGAGTCTTTAAAGAAGGAACAGGAACAAAGGAGGTACAAAAAAGATGGAATCACAGCTGCGGAGGTATACCCCCTTTAGGGGCCCGTTTGATCCTTGCCCACCGGTGCCGTTCAAGACGTATGTAGTTCCACCCAATCAATTTATCACCTTTCAGCCACCCGATTTGCCACAGTTTAGTTTGCAGGAGGCTCTGAAGTATGGAACGCTCTGGCCAGCACTATTTAGTCCGTATGAATCCAAGTGCAAAGGAGGAGGAAAATAGACTATGGAGGCAAATCCTTGCGACCAACGTTATTATGAATTGCTTGAACAGTTGCAGACCCTTGATTTTGCCTTAGTGGAGTTGAACTTATATCTAAATACGCATCCTGACGATCTGAGAAGTATTGAACAATTTAATCAGCTTACGCTGGAACGAACCAAGCTAGCGAATCATTTTCAGGAGTTATATGGTCCGCTGCAGAATTTTGGCCGCGCTTATTCTAAATGTCCATGGGAATGGAATCAACCCCCTTGGCCTTGGCAGGTGTAAGAGGAGTATAACCGTAAGGAACTATTTTTCTAGAGGAGGGAAGTTCCCGAATGTGGATATACGAAAAAAAACTGCAATATCCGGTACGGGTGGGTAAATGTGATGTCCGGATGGCGCGTTATTTGAGTGAGCAATACGGAGGAGCAGACGGCGAGCTCGCCGCTGCACTACGCTATATGAATCAAAGATACACGATTCCAGATAAAGTTATTGGCGTGTTGAACGATATTTCTACTGAGGAATCAGCGCATTGATGTTATCAGTAAGAAAAAACCTTATTGCTCCGGCAATTTCGGATATAATTTCAGATCGAATTTCCGCATTGTTTCCGGCTTAGTCCAATGCCCACGCTTATCTTTACTGTAAACAACCCCTTGAAGCACGCTCTTAAGTAATTCATTTCTTTCAGCCGCATCCTCAATTGTGTAGTACGTATTCAGCACATGCTCAGCTTGCGGTATGATCCCCGCCTTTGCCTCTTTGCGATGCTTCTCCAGGATTAATTCTTCATTTGCTGCGGATAATCCCTTTTCAGCATCCGCAATTCTTTCAGACAGGTTTTGTGATCTTTCCATGAAGACATCAATACTATACACGCCACGTTCCAAAAGATCATGCAGAGCACTGGACTGCTGCCGCAATTCCCCCAGCTTTTTCTCCAGATCCTTAACGATTTGAGATTTAGCGTTTAACAGTTCTTCGGTGTCCTCCGTTTCAATAGGCGCATGACTTTCCCATTTAGCCTTATACTGGTTAATCCAAATTCGCAGACCTTCCAGGATCCGTTCTTCGACAAGTGAGAACAACGAACTAACTTGCTTACACAATGGTGTTACGCAAATAAGTGATGGTTCCGCATCACGCGAATATGGACGGCGTACCATCAGGCGACCGCATAAGGAACATCTTACAAGACCGGCTAATGAGCTGGTAATTACTCCAGCAGGAGAAGGGGCATGATACCTTCCCTTTAGTATCCTTTGCGCTGATTCCCATGTTTCCTTAGTGACAATAGCTTCATGTTTGCCTGGAACTCTAATCCATTGATCTTCCGATACTTCAGAACGTGTTTTGATCAGCTTTCCATCTTTGCGGGTTTTCTTAAGAGGACGACGATTCCATACAATATCCCCGATATATACCGGGTTTTGTAAAATACCGCTAATAGTAGCGACCGTCCAAAATGATCCTCTAGCAGTTGGCACACTAAGTAGATTGAGTTTCTTTGCGATATTACCCATTCCCATGTTCTGAGTCGTATACATATCGTAGATCATTTTAACGACGGGGGCCTGTTCAGGATTAGGTGTTAGGCTGAATGATTTATCTTCTAATCGTATTTTTGTATAGCCGTATGGAGGGATGTTCCCGATGTAATTCCCCTCTTTGACGGACTGGATCCGCCCGGCCTGCTGTCTGCGATTGATGGTTTTATATTCGCGCCGGCTCATGAACAACCCGAATTCAAAATACTCCTCGTCAAACTCGTTATCTGGGTCATACACTTTAACCGGGGTAATGATCTTTGTGCCGCTATATTTAAAAGCCTGAGCAACAAACCCTTGATCCATAGTGTCACCACGGGCAAGACGCTCAATTTCCATGACAAGAACTCCTGCCCACTTACCATCTTCTACATCCTGAAGCAGCTGCTGCATCTCCGGCCGATCCGCCACCCGTTCTCCCGAGACGATTTCAGGGTAAACTTTTGCGATATTGAGATTCATTTTTTTAGCTAAAGCGAGAAGAGCACTACGGTGCTTCTTTAGTGTTTCACCCTCGCCTCGTGCTTCAGCATCTATGTCAGCGCGTGATTTCCGTAAGTACATACAATACTCGCTCAAAATAAAACCTCCTCTTTAAAAATTAAGAGCATCTTCTGCAGCTTCCATTGATAGATAAAGTTTTTGAATATCAGCGCCATGCCTCCATGCAACACGAGAAATATTTATACTTATACATCCTTTGTCGCCATTGTATATGCTAATGTCATCAGGAAGAACAATTGCAGAGTTTTTTGGTAATCGCTCTGGTATACCACATGATTTATAGTTTTTGTTAACATCAATTTTCAATTCGTCTATACCCTCAAATCCTAGTGGGGATTCAATGACAAAAGTATGAGGACGGGAAAAATCACTATTATGATCGTAAAATGCTCGCACACGCAATAAAGACGACGATTCACTTTTAGTTGTATCATCGACAATCTTTGATGAATTTATATCATCCCCTTCAATTGAGACTGCAAAAAATTCAGCTTGAGATAAACGTTGACGAACTTGAGTAAGTCTTTTCTCAGCGATTTCGGTAGTAACACAAAATTCTTTAGAAATATAACTAATAGCTTCACCTATATTTTTTGGCAAGGAAAGTTTCTTCAGCATATAGAAGGGTACAGCAGCATAAAGCATAAACGCAGAAGCATCATATTCTTGTAGTTGTCTAAATAATTCAGGCATTCTTCGTTGATCACCAACGTGCCGAAGGACATGACCTAGTTCATGAAAAAACGATACTCTCATACTTGCTAAATCTCTATCATCATGTAGGAAAATGACACCGAAATTATTATCAGCTGCCGTTCTCCCTTTATAGTATATGAGATCAATATTAAACGAAGAAGCAATTCTATCAATATCCAAATCTTGAACGAAATATATTCCTTTTTGTTGATATTCACAGGATATCCAATGTTCAAGCGGAGTCTCCCAGTATAGAGATAAATCCATAATAATACCTCCGTATAAGAACGTATGTTTGTATTTGATGGTAAAAGAAAAGCCATTTCTGGCTATAAATATAAAAACTATTTATTATTTTCAATTTGATATGTAAGTTTACTTTTCATTTCTCGGTATCGTCTTAGAGCATCCTCGATCAATTCAACTTCATCTTCAGTGTATTCTCCTTGCGCTTCAATACGTGGTATTTCAGTGCGACCCATCAAATAATCAGTGGAAACGTTGAAAAAGTTAGCAAACTTGTCCAATGTTTCTAAATCCGGTTTGCGTGATTCATTTTCATAACCAGATATTGTGGATTCAGCCAGGTTGAATTTTCTCCCGAAATCCTTCATCGTTAAACCTTTAGCTTTCCTTAATTTGCGAAGATGGCTTCCACTAAACATTATTATCCCCTTAGATAATTAAGTTACTTTTTCTTATTATCTTCAATCTGATTTAGTAGCTTGTTCTTCATATCTCGATAACGTCTTAGAGCATCCTCGATAACTTCAATTTCATCCTCCGTGTATTCCCCAGGCCCCCCATAAAAAGAGAGGTTTGTTTCTTCAGACCGACTATTGTCAGTTCGTCCGAACAGAAAATCCGTTGAAACTTCAAAGTGATCTGCTATTTCATTCGCAAGCTTGAACGAAGGCTCTCTTTCGTCACGCTCATACATTCCAATTGCACTTTCACTTAGCTTAAACAAATTCGCAAATTCTTTTTGAGTTAAGTTTTTTGCTAAACGAATTTCGCGTAGCCGGTTACCAAAAGTAGCCATCAATTCATCACCCATCATTAATATAACACATACCGTGTTATTTTTTTATTAAAAACACGAAACGTGTTGACAACACGAAACGTGCGGTGTATATTTATCCCAACAACACATAACGTGGTTTTTGAGAGGCGGTGCATAGTACTGATGAAAGAACTAATTGCAAAAAGACTAATATGCTTGCGTGGAGATAATTCAAGAGAGGACACCGCTCAAGCTGTCGGAATTAGTGTGAGTGCATTGCAAATGTATGAGAATGGTCAGAGGGTTCCTCGGGATGAAATAAAAATCAAATTGGCAGCACATTACAAGCGAACTGTTCAATCAATTTTTTTTGATTAACAACAACACGAAACGTGTTTTTTAATGAAAGGAGGTCGGATAAATAATGGCTGTCCCACTACCGGCACTGCATACACATACCTTAAGGGGTGATGCGGCAATGAAGAATCAACTGCCTGAAGGAAATGTGGTCAAGACCGTATGGATCGGCGAGAGCAAAATTGAGTTTTGTGACGATTTCGTCGCCCGTACACCGGAAGCCATCGCACAGGTTGAACGTGATTTTCACTTGGCAGGCTGGAAAATTGTTATGAAGCTCCGCGAGCAAGGCATTTATATATAAAGATTCCCGCCACTGCACATCAGCAGGGCGGGCGGGGAAGGCGTTCGGCAAGGGGAATTGCTTAAATAAATCATACATCAGGCCTCTGTCCAATAGCATTCCCTATACTTGGACAATTATAGGAGGATTTGATATGGCAGTTGGACAGTTTCCAGAAGCACTGAAAGAAGTCATGCAGCGTAATGGCGTCACCTTGGCCAAAGTTGGGCAAGTCGCTCATGTGGACTTATCACAGATCAGCAAGATTGTTAGGCGTACCCGTAAGGCATCTAAACAGGTGATGAAGTCTACGGCCACTCATTATGATGATGCTCAATTATTATTGGCTGCAGCAGCTGACGTAACCGGTGGAGCTTCTGTTCCTTGGCTGGATAATGTGGACTTGCACCCGAGCACTACACACATCAAAACGATAGAAGAGATTCAGGAGGCGTTACAGGCCCTGCTTACTCTACCGATCACGAAAAGCCCCGAGCAATTGACTGACAAGGATCGAGCGAATATCAAAAACGGTCTCATGGAACAGCTTGAAGCAATAACGGCACTTACACATAATGCAGCTGCCCTTTGCCGTAAGTATGAATTTTCTTACATAGCATTGTGGTCAGAACATCGAGAAGAATTGAAATTCAAAAAATACATGAAATGAGGGAATGGGATGAGCTCAGCATATAACCTTCGGGACGCGAGAAATGAAGTGATTAAAACAGTTCGTATTCATCGGGCATTGAAGGCAAAAGGGAATTTAACTCCAGCTGTGGATGCAGCGCTTAGATATCGGGAGTTCGAACTTGAATTGGAGATCGAAGAGGCGAAACGCAAAATGACCGCCGGCCAGGGCAGTCATTTGGTAGAAGGCAAAACAAATTTTATTAAGACCATTATACCTGAACTTTGCGCATCATTCAATGTATCGCTATAAGCAGTGGCCTCGGCCTCTGCTTGGAATGTCGGAGCTTAGAAGTAACCTTCCTCCCTCCGGCATTCCAAGATGCGGCTGACGCATCAAATTCTGATTGAAAGGGGAATGGCATTATGATTCCAGATCATTTGTATCAGGATCGTTACTGGCGGGGGCTGCTTTACATTTTCATGAATCATAACAAGCTTAAGCAGCTTTTATCTAATCCGGAATTTATTGATTTTGAAGAACTGTCTGTCCATGTGGATAAGCTCAAGAAGACTTCAAAGCCGTGGAGTACATCAGAAAAGTTCATGCTAGATCTTGCACTCCATCTTTACAATGGCCGGAATAAGTTTGACATGTCTGAGGCTGATCGTCTGGACGACAAGAACACGGAGATTGCACTGAAAGCACTGCGTTTGCGGTATGCAGGGTAAAGGGGGGCGAGGCTATTGCTACTCGTACTCAAAGGAGACACCGTACGGACAAGCTGTGGCCTGTCTGGTGAGGTGCTGGATATATGGGGAGTTGCTAGGCCTTGGGCAAAGCTCCGGAAGGAAGACGGTGAACTAGCCTTCTTTCTTCGTACGGACGTAATCGAGGTATTGAAACGCCCACCAGTTAAAAAGGGGAAACGATGATACGCCAGCAGAGGTGAGAATAATGCCCGCAGATAGCTTTCCCTTTATGGTCTACTCGGGGCTATTAGAGCCGGAGCATTACAAGAAAATCGGCTCGGCATTATGGCTATTTGCTTGGTGCATTAGCTCCACTACAGCTGAAACTGAAGATGATGGTATCGTTTGGGGAATTGTCCTTGGAGGCAAGCCGATGAAACTATCTGAAATCGGTGGAAAGTTTGGGGTTAACGACAAAACAGTTAGCAGATGGATTAGTGACCTGCAGGATCATGGGTACATCCATATCACCAGAGCGCCCCGGGGTTTGATTGTAAAGGTAAGAAACTCCAAGAAAAACCTGTTGAAGAGATCAGACAAAAATGTCCGATCACAGGAAAGTGAACAGACAAAAATGTCCGATCACAACGAAAGTGAACAGACAAAAATGTCCGATCATGGAGCAGATTCGGGAAGTGATCGGACAAAAATGTCCGATGCAAAAGATATTAAAGATCTTATTACTACTACTACTATTTTAGAAAATGAGTTCTCGGACGAAATAACTGAAGATCCTGACAAGGATGGAATAATCACTCTTTTAAATGCTTATTGCAGTCTACACAGGAAAATAGACTTCCATGTCACTCAAACGGAACGCTTAGCCATGGGTAAGATGGTCGCCGGGGGGATGCCGGTACCCTTTACCATCACAACTATGGAGAGCCTGTACAGGGCAAAGCAGGAACGTGAAGGAGTCCATTTTCAACAGCCTAACAGCTTCTCTTATTACCTTCCTGGGATCAAAGAGGCTTGGCGCAATGCCAATGCTGTTCAGCAACCAACTCATAAAAAAACAACGGTGCAGAATAGTAAGCGAGATAAGCTTGCCGACCTGCGGCGTAGAGCAGAGGAGGCAAAACGGCTTGAAGCGAGCACAAGTCATTGATTTACTGCTAAAGATTGCTGAGGAATATAACCAAGTAGACACCAGCGATCCGGAGATTGACAGACTTTACGAACACCTTAAGGATTTTCCGTTTGATATTGCCCAAGAAAACGTTCGCCGGCACATTCAAACCAATTCATTTCCGCCGAAAATCAGCCAGATTCGGGGCAGAGTGGGGGACCTTCACGAAATCGAGCAGCAGAAGAAAGCGACGGCCGTATATTTGGTCCAAAGAGAATCAGAGCGAACCGCCGTAGCGCTACCGCCTGCGGGGTGGAAGGAGTCACTATATGCAAAGCTCGGAATTGCGAGAACTACCGAATAGCCCAGCAGCGGAAGCAACCGTGCTTGGATCCATACTTATCGACAAAACAGGAGATGCCGTCGAGATTGCGTCCGTACTTCATCCGGAGTCGTTTCACAACCCAGCGCATCAGCATATTTTTAAAGCCATCCAGGATCTACACAGAGCAGATGACCCCATTGAGCTCCCGGCGCTTGTCAATGAGCTGCAGAACCGGAGGCAGTTAGATAAAATCGGGGGAACAGGATACCTCTTAAAACTAGCGAGTGCGGTCCCGTCTGCGGCGCAAATCGGTTATTACATTGGCGTTCTTGAGGACAAGCACACGCTGCGAAAAGCTATCCAAGCTGCTCAGCGGCAGATGAAGTTGGCTTATGATAGTGACGATGCAGGTCTTGTTGTTACCAGTATGCTGAACGATTCGGCGGCTTTATCGGATCAGGCATCCTCAGATGATGATTTCCAGCCTATCAACAAGGTATTGTTTCAGGTAATCGAATCCACAGAAGAACGATGTGAAAACGTCAAAAATGGGGTTACTACAGGGATATCAACCGGGTACCGAGATTTGGATAACATGCTTGCAGGACTGCAGAAAGGTGATCTTATTGTGATTGGCGCCCGTCCTTCCATGGGGAAAACAGCAATCGCCTTAAACATTGCCCAGAATGTAGCCGTTAGGGCAAAAGAGACGGTAGCCATATTCAGTTTAGAAATGTCAGCGCCTCAGTTGGTACAGCGCATGATTAGTGCAGAGGTCAATCTGGATTCTAACGCCATGCGGACCGGTGAAATGAAGGTGCATGATTGGGACAAGCTGGCTGGGGCCGCCTCCGTTCTTGGCCAAGCAAATATATTTATTGCGGATACAGGTGTTATTACTGTTCAGGAGATCCGGACACGCTGCCGTAGGCTAAAAAAAGAATGTGGCCTTGGGTTGATTGTTATTGATTACCTCCAGCTGATACAGGGCCGTAGGGGCGGTGAGAATCGACAGCAGGAAGTGTCCGAAATATCCCGGACGCTGAAGCAAATCGCCAGGGAACTGGATGTACCGGTAATTGCTCTGTCTCAGCTTAGCCGGGGAGTGGAACAGCGGCAGGACAAACGACCGATGATGAGCGACCTGAGGGAATCTGGATCTATTGAGCAAGATGCTGATGTGGTGGCTTTCCTGTACCGGGATGATTACTACAACCAAGATACAGAGAAAAAGAACATCACTGAGATTATCATTGCCAAGCAACGTAACGGGCCTGTAGGTACCGTGGAACTTGTTTTCTTGAAGAATTACAACAAATTCGTGAATTACGAACGGGCACATGCTTCCTAATCTGTAATAAAAACCGAAAGGGATGAATGAATATGCAAGAAGCGATTGAAAAACTTCGCACGGAAATGGGAGCTTCCACAAACAACCCATATGTACAGCTCATTGGTAACTTTTTGCTGCAACAATTGGGAACTGACCCAGGTATGGCAGAGAAGATTCTTGTTGATGGAAAGTCTATCAATGGAAGTCTGGCAGCCATGAAATCAGAGGCTAAAAAAAAGGCGGTTGACGGCATGGCTATGCTGACTGATACCGAGGGATATGCGGCAGTTATGAAATACTATGGCATTCAAGGTCAGCCCGATCCAGTTGCTGCATCAGCGGCGGCCGCGGCTATTCCGCCAGCATCGGTGAATCCGCCGAAGGCTGTGAGTCGCTTCGAAGTATCGCTGGATGATCTTTTGTAAGGGGGGATGGCCGTGAAGGATTATGAATTTCATGAACACTTCGAGCAGCAGAATGAGGTCAGTCAGAAACTGCTGGATTACATTACAAATTCCGTTATGGGCTGGAGCAAGTATTTATTCACACATCGAGAGGGCCGCCGTCAATGGGCTTACTGCACAAGCTGCCGGCAGGAGCATCCGACAGAGCAAACACTGAAACATGGTCAGGATGCACAATGCCCTCATTGCGGATGTTCCGCGACTGTAAAAGCTTCAGGAATCGGGCGTAAAACACTTATAGATCATGCCTATCTGTTGTGGTACGAACGTTCTCAAGTTGATCCAGACATATTGATAGCCCGGGGGCTCTACTGCACGCGCGACTATACTGAAGATTATCGCAAAACTGAAACAGCGGTGAAGGACATTGCTCGTTATCTGTTCAAATGGGGCGAAGGCGGTCAAATGAAGCATCGAACCTACTGGACAAATGGAGGGAAATGGTATGAACAAAAAAAGATTGGATCTGAAGCAGTGAGAGCGATGCGGAACGTCCACTCATATCATATGCCGCCTGACGAAATCCAAAAGGTTGTTCAGGGAACTTCGTTTCAATATTGTACCTGGGAGCAGTACCGATTAAACGATTATGTAGAAGTTTTCGACTTGGCCGCCCGTTACCCATGCATCGAGTTTCTCACGAAGTTTGGACTGAGTCACTTTGTAAGAACCAAGCTTGAAGGTGGTCAAACATACGGGGCGATTAACTGGAATGGAACGACACCACGAAAAGTATTGAGGCTCAATAAGCAAGAAATGAACGAACTTAAAAAATCTGGATCAATTGGATTGCAGGCCCTCCGTCATTATCAGATGTGTCGTAAAGACGGATCTAACCTATCCTTCACGGAAGCCAGAGACCTTGCTTGTTTGGCTGATCCGAATCAAATGGCGGAATTTTTAGGAATATTAAACAACTTGGACAACAGGTTCTCTGTGGCAGAGATGAAACGGTATCTCATCAAACAAATCCGCAACAATGGCACTCATTATGGATCTGGAATGGCAGTCATTACTGAGTATCGAGATTATTTGCGGGAGTGCAGAGAACTTGGCCTTGATCTAAATCGCAATGGGGTCGTACTGCCGAATAATCTGCGGCAAATGCATGCTTTTACTATGCAACGAATCAAGGCAGTCACAGACGCGCAAATCAAGCAGAACATCCGTAACCGATTCGGAAAGCTGAAGCCAATGTGCTTCCAGTACAAGAATCTCATATTGTTCCCGGCCCCATCGGCAGAACAGTTGGTACGTGAAGGAAAGTCACTAAATCACTGTGTCGGCGGGTATGCGAAAAACTATGCCAACGGAGTGTGCGACATCTACTTTATCCGCCAAAAGAACGAGCCCGACAAACCATTCTATACGATGGAGGTCAAAAAGGGAGCTATCATGCAGTGCAGGGGATTTAAAAATAGCGATATGACTGATGAAGTAAAGGAATTCGTAAAAATGTTTGAGGAACAACGACTGAAAAAGCGCACGGTCAATAAAAAGAAGATTTCCAATAAACCGCAGGGGGTAGCAGTATGACACAACTAGCGATGCGCACTATTGAGACGATTGCCATTGAGATCAACAGCATCAAGGAGCAAACCAAAAATATTATCCTGGCTTCCAGCGTAGAGATCGGCCGCAGACTGGTTGAGGCCAAGAGCATGATGCAACATGGCCAATGGGGGAACTGGCTGGCTGATTCAGTCGATTACTCTCAGTCCACAGCCAACAACCTCATGAACATCTTCGAAAAATACGGATCATCGCAAATGACGCTTTTTGGAGACAACACAAATTCCCAAGCGTTTGCGAATTTAACGTATTCCCAGGCGGTTGCATTGCTTGGTGTTCCGGATGAGGAACGTGAGAAATTCGTTGAACAAAATAATGTATCCGAAATGACGACCCGGGAGCTGCAGGCCGCGGTCAAGGAACGGCAACAGGCTATTAAGGAGAAAGAAGTTGCTGAGAAGGAAGCAGCTGAAGCAGCCAAACAGGCGGAAAAGGAGCGCAAGCTTCGAGAAAAGCTGGAGAAGCAGCAGGCGGATCATTCGGAAATTGTTCGGAAGCTCCAAGAACAGGTGGACGCGCTGAATGATGCAGACGATGCCAGAGACGACAGCGCCGCTGATGCTCTGAAAGAATCATTGAGTAAGTCAGAGAAACAGCTGGTTGCTTCTCAAGCTGAGATTAAGCGTCTGCAAGATGAACTGAAAGCAAAACCGATAGACATTCCCGTTAAAGAGATCGTCGAAGTAGTAAAGGTCCCAGACGATATCATGGCTGAATTGGAATCTTTACGCAAAAAGGTTTCTGCCGGCACAGGTGAAGAGGCTGCAGTGTTCAAGGCTCATTTCAAAGCTTTGACCGATGCATTTGGGAATGTTTTGTCCTCTATTGAAGTCGTAGCTAAAGCTGATGAGGAATTGGCGGGAAAGTACAAGGGCGCTGTTTCTAAATTAATTAGCAGGATGTCAGAGCAATTATAGACCTATAAGGAGGATATTATGCCGAACGAACAAGGGCGATTCAACCGTCAAGAGGTTTTGGAAAGTGGCCTTCCCTACTTCATTCCGCGCACTGGCCGATGGAACGGAGGAACATATCCCTTTGCCGTGCTGCTGAGTAAAACCAGATGCAGAGAATTGGGAGTACCGATTATGGAGAATGGTGAGCTGCCATCAGCATTTCTTTACGCAGCTAATGCCGGTTCCGGCACTGGTGACAATCAACATCGCTATTACGCCTTATACGATCGCACTGATGCTTATGCTGTTATTAAGGACAAGCTTCATCCGCGTGAAATCATGGAATGTTTAGTCGACAAGCTGCCTGGACTTACAAGATGTGCTTTAACAAAGGAACAGATTGATCAGATGGAACACGCACTAGGATTGCATTACAAGAAAAAGCCTTCACGAAATTACTATTATTGCAATGGCGATGATCCAACATGGAGCGATTTGGTTGAAAAGGGGTTTGCTACTCGTTCAGATGGATGGACAGAGGGGAAAGCATATTTCCGACTTACTTTTGAAGGTGCGAAAGTGATTTTCACTAAGCCAATGTCACGCCATTACTTTGAGGCACTTCCATGAATATCACTGGTGAACATATAACAAAATGTCCCAGGATATGAGCAGTGGACGCATATAGCTCAGGAAGGGGAAGCGAAATGGAAGAAGAAAAATGTCCGCAATGTGGAAATGAAAACCTGAAGGTTTATGAGCAAATAGCAGTCGGAAGAATCAGATCCGTTAAAACTGGTAAAGTACTGAAGAATGAAGGGTTCCTTGAATTGACTTGCTGGAACTATCTTTGTAAATGCGGCTGGGTCGGGGAGATTCTAACCACGTAATGCGCAGTACGACGATATAAAGAAGGAGGAATATGATTTATGGGCAGAGAGACGTTAACACTTGAAAAAATGTATGACATGCAGAAGGTGCTCGATACACGAATTATTAAGGAAAAAGGATTGGAAGGAAAAGACCTGCTGCCGAACACAGTACTTGCACTTCAGGTGGAAATTGCAGAACTGGCGAATGAATGGCGCGGATTCAAACATTGGAGTGACCACAAGGAGCCTAAGCGCGGATACGAAGCTTTGATTGATTGCGATGGTTGCAATGGTAAAGGGTTCTGGTTTGATGGCCCCCGGGTAAAGTGCTCTAAATGTAACGAGACTGGAAAGGTCCTCAATCCTCTTCTTGAGGAATACGTTGATTGTCTGCACTTCTTCCTTTCTATCGCCCGGCAGCTCGACCTTCCGGCAGACGATCTTTATGTAGCCGATGATCAGCTTGAATACGATTCGGCAATAGTTTTTACCGAACTACTTCATAATGTGGGTCTGATTATGGGGGATCAGTTTTTATTAAATCCGCCGAAGGATGTCCAGCGGTACCGGAGAGACCATCTTCGCGGGGCATTGTACATTTTCTACGGGCTGGGTGAGCAACGCCTTGGATTTTCTTTTGAACAGATAGCAGAGGCATATGCCACGAAAAACCAAGTAAATCACGACCGCCAGGCAAATGGATATTAGGAGGGTGACCTTCATGAGTACATTATCCCCAATTCATCCACAGGCGGTGAAAATGATCAATAAAGCTCTTAGTAAGGTGATTCGCAGAGGTCGCCGGATCGAACGCATTCAGTTATATGTTTGCCATCGCTTCGAGCTTGCTCAGCATCACATAATAAAGACAGCATTTGGAGATTTGCGGATTCATCCGAGTAACCACTTATCAAAAGGTTATTCTTATCTGAGGGAAGATTTGGGAGGTGAGGAAATAGGGTTTGCTTGGGTGTCAATTCCAAAAAGCGCGAATATCACGGAAAATAGAAGAAAGGAGGCATGAAGGTGATTATTAAGACAATCAAGAACATTAATACACCGGTTGGCTGTATTGTTTCGGGCGTATCATTCAGAGCTCAACGTGAACGTAAGGGTTATAAAATCAATATTGGCGAGTTCAAAGGTCAGTTTATTGCAGAAGACGCGGCAATCATCCTAAGTGATTTAGTATTGAATGAAGATGGAAAAATTCCAAGAGGTCAAAAATATGCCTAATGAACATGAAAAGACCCCCTAATCCTTGGCCGGTCCGGGGGTCAATGAGTGGTAAATCAATCCTCAACCCATTATAACATAAAGGGGATCGAGGGGAATGGCAATGGTATGGGGACAAGGGGAATTGTTTCCGCGTGCTAATAAGTTGGACAAGCTGGCTGCTAAAGCTCTTCTGAGTGAGTACCCCAAAATGCGAAAAGCAATTCTTAATTTTGAACGCAAAGCATCACTCACCCAGCAAGAGGAAATGCTCTTTAAAAACCTGAAGTATAAGGTGCAGGAAATAGACGCAGCTTTTGAACTGATTTTGGATGATGATGTTAAGTCCATTCTGAAACATAGATACTTCACCGCTCGTAAGCATCACTTGACACTGGAGACGTTTGGAGCGACTAACAGTACAGCTACCATTAACCGGCGAATAGATGTAGGAGTGGAGACTATTGCGGAGTGTCTTAAACTTTCCGGCATGATCTAAATTTTGATACTAAATTGAGACAAAAGTGAGATTAAGTTGATACCGATGTGAGACAGAAACAGATTTACAGTAGGGACATAGGGAAGAAGTCATTCCCGGGTGTCCCTGCTGCCCCTTATCGCTGCAGGACTCAATCAGAGCTGAGCAGTGATGATGCCTGTTGCAATAGCAACGTATTTAGTGGCGGAACTGATAGCATAAGTAGCCAATAGCTATTGCGGCGGCCTGATGTGGGGGATGAGGGTTTAACAACCACTCTCAACGGGCTCCACCCGGGCGCGTCCAAGAAATACGGGTTTTCATTGTGGCCTCTTGGTGTGGGCGGTTCGATTCCGCCAAGGCCGAAAAATTTCACTATATAAGTCGCTCATACCCGGGCGGCTTTTTTGCTGTTAAGAATACGGGGTGGTGATATGAAGAAAGTACAGCCCATCAGAGATGAGCGAATCATTGACGGCATGAAGCATTATTTCCGAATCCGTAGCCTGAGAAATTACCTATTCTTTTGTATCGGGATTTACTCCGGTCTGCGCGTATCTGACTTATGCATGCTTAGAGTTGAAGAGGTCAGGGGTTCTCATGTAAGCCTGACGGAAAAGAAGAATAAGCATGCAAAACGGTTCATTATTCACCCGAGCATTCGGGAGGATTTAGACAGGTACATTTCCGGGATGTCTGATGGTGATTATTTGTTCGCCAGCCGCCAGCGCAAGAAGGTTAGCCGGATCAAATATCAGCCGATTGACCGAACGACAGCCTACCGGTTCCTGAATGAAGCAGCTCGGGAATTTGGATTGAAGGAAATCGGCTGTCATACGCTTCGGAAAACATGGGCTTATCGTTTGTATATGCAGGACCCTAAAAACCTAGCGTTACTAATGGACATGTTCGGTCATAGCGATCCGAGGGAAACATTGGACTATATTGGGCTGACACAGGACATGATGGACAAGGCAATCATGTCTTTGCGTTAATAGCAGTGCAACATAATATGTGCTTCGTTGAAGTCAGTTTAAGACGGGGGAATGTATATATGAAGAAACGCAATTTTTTTTGGCTAAAACGAGTGAAACAGTATTACCATTGTGTTTCACTCAAAACCCAGTATTTAGTAGTTTAACAGCAGCAGCCTTTAGGTCGCTAAAGTAACGAATGTAAATAACTGTTAAAAGTGTACTGTTCAAACACGAATACCGTGCGGAGGTGGTGAGATGAGGTGAGTAGGGGCCGAAGTGAAAACCGTGACAAAGCATTTCGAATGTGGGAGAAAAGCGGAAGGACGCTTCCTTTGGTGGATATCGCCAAACGTTTGGGCATTGCTTCCTCCCTGGTCCGGAAGTGGAAGCATGAGGACGCTTGGGAGGCGAGGCCAAGCCGGAAGCGCGGCGGTCAGCCGGGAAACACTAATGCCGTGGGCAATAAGGGTGGCGCTGCTCCGCCAGGCAATTCAAACGCCTGGAAGAATGGAAACTATGAATCCATGTGGATGAGTCAGGTTGCAGCAGAGCACAAGCTGCAGCTGATGAAGATGGAGACAGACCCACGTCAGATACTGCTCAATGAAATAGCACTTCTTGAATACCGCGAATTTCTCATGATGAAGAACATGAAGGATATCGAGGAGGGCAAGGACAGACTGAGCATTGAGCGCAAATATCAGTTCTTCGAGGAACCGGCAGAGGACGGCGGCGCTGAAAAGCTGCGGTTTATAGACGGTGTTCCGCAGTTCACACCAGTCAAGGTTGTGACCAAGCAGATCGTTGAAGAGAAGACCAAAGAGCCGCAGCAGCTGGAACGTATCCTTCAGATACATAACGCGCTTACGGCGGTTCAGGGCAGGAAAATGCGTTGCATAGCGCTGCTTGACCAGTTTGATCGTAACGAGCTGACCAATGAAGAACTGCGATTGAAGATCGAGCGCATGCATCTTGAAGTGAATAAACTCAGATCGGAGGCGTGGTGATGGCAAGGCATGCAATACTCCAGGCATTTTACACTTCCGATGTATGGCAGCTGTTCCGCCTTGGTCTGATCGCGAAGCGTGGCAACGGTTGCCAGCGCTGCGGGCGGATCATCGCCAGATCGGTTGATATCATCGGACACCATAAAGTGGAACTGACACCGGAAAATGTGCATGACCATGCGATCAGCCTAAACCCGGATTTGGTCGAGCTGGTATGTTCCGACTGCCATAACCTGGAGCATAAGCGGTTTGGCTATCAGCATATGAAGGAAGTCTTCTTGGTGTACGGCCCGCCGTTATCTAACATGCTGGAGGTTGTGCGTCAGCAGATGAGCCGGGGCGACCTGATCGTTAACATGGACATGCTGTATTCGGCTATATCCGGCCTTCCGGAATACGACAAGCCGGATGCACTGTTCTCCAATGTAATCGGTGTGCAGAACTTTTTGATCGACAACATCAAGACGCGGCTGGGTAAGTGGGGCACGGCTTGGATCGTCGGCGGCTTCCCGGAGAAATTCAAACGGGAACGGATGGCCGAGGATACGGGCGCTGAGCTTATCTTCTGTCCGGTGAGCCGGGAGGATTGCCTTGCGAGGTTGGAGAGCAGCGAGGCGCTGCGCTATCGGAAGGATGAATGGCGCGGGTACATTGAGAAGTGGTTCGAACAATATAGGGAGTGAGGTGAATTTCATTGGACAAAAAAACAATTGCTCCACCACCAAAAAGAATTGATGGAGTTTCTTCTGTATATTTTGATTCGAAAACTTTTGCTGCCAAGATTGAATACCTTCAGCAGCTGCGGCAAACGGCAGACAATAGAGGGGTATTCGAAACATCCATACATTCTCGCATTGACAATGTTTGCGATGCTATTGAAAAAGATTTAGGAATATCTACGAAAATAAAAATTTAATTATTTCTCAGACCCCCCGGGTCAAAAATATTTTTACAGCTTTGGGCAACCGTAGAGGGGACCCTTTTTTGTTACACGCCGAAAATTTTGAAATCGGATCGAGGTGTTGAATTCTATGGAAAAATCGGAGGTCTACAGCCAAGAGTTGGCGAAATTGCAGGCCATCTTCACCGATGTTGATCCGGCCAAGGCTCAGCTGGTGGAAGGGCTTATGGAGGATGCAGCGTTTCTTAAGGCCGAAAACACCGTTTTAAAACGGGCGCTCAAGGCAACGGGTATGGTAAAGATTCATCCGACTAACCCTGAGCTACAGAAGCCGGTTGAAGCTGCGCGGCAGTATCTAAAAAACGTCAATGCATATGCGGTGGTCATTAAAACGCTGAACGGTGTGCTGTCCAAGAATGCGATGGATCCTGATGATGATATGGAAGACTTCGAATGAGTGCGGTATATAGTTCCTTCCTACAGGAGTATATTGCCAAATGCAGGGCCGGAGAGATCATCGTCGGTCAGGAACTTGTGCAGATGTTCGATATCCTTGAGGAAAACATGCACGATCCTACCATTCAGTTCGATACTGCCGATGCCCACAAGCGGATTAGGCTGATTGAAACCAAATGCAAGCATTACGAAGCGCCATTTTCCGGGAAGCCGTTCATTCTGGAGCTGTTTCAGAAGGCGTTTATTGAGGCGATTTACAGTTTCAAAATCTATGATGAGGAAATTGGCCGTTGGGTGAGGCTCTACCAGGACATTCTGTACTTGGTAGGCCGCAA
This sequence comes from Paenibacillus sp. FSL H7-0735, assembly GCF_038008505.1. Classification (NCBI taxonomy): domain Bacteria; kingdom Bacillati; phylum Bacillota; class Bacilli; order Caryophanales; family Paenibacillaceae; genus Paenibacillus; species Paenibacillus sp. FSL H7-0735. The sequence continues at coordinate 2,317,805 of NZ_JBBOZH010000001.1, forward strand.
GAATGGCAAGACACCACTCATATCCGCGCTGATTCTCGCAGAGTTCTTCTGCGGTCCGGAGGGACTTAAGGCGCTATGCTCCAGCAATGATTATGAGCAGGCCGATCTTATGTTCCAGGCGATTAACGCAATGCGGGAAGAGAGTAAGTCGCTTGAGCGGAAGACCCGGAAGAACATCAAGGGCATCTACTTCGGAAATCCGAAGAAGCCGACTCACACCGGGAAATTTTCGTACCGGAACAAAGGCTCCATTCGTAAAATATCTGCTAAGACTGGAGCGAAGGAAGGCCGGAATATCGGCGTGGGTGCGGTGGACGAAGTTCACGAGATGAAGGACAACAACAGCACCATGCCAATCCGCCAGGCTCTATCCACTCAGGATGAGCCTCTTTATATTGAGTTGACAACAGAGGGATTTACGAATGAGGGCTATCTTGACGGACGCATGCGGGAGGCTCGGCAGGTTTTAGGCCGTGAGCTGGACCGCCGCCGCTGGCTGATCTGGATGTACACACAGGACAGCGAACAGGAAGTATGGAGGGATGAGAAGACCTGGACGAAGAGTAACCCCGGACTCGGTAGTATTAAGAAATGGAGCTTTCTTCGGAAGATGGTTGAAGAGTCCAAGACGAATCAGGAAATGCGGGCGTTCGTGCTGGCAAAGGATTTCAACGTCAAGCAGAACAATGCTGCGGCCTGGCTGATGGATCAGGACATTGCCAGTGAGGATAATTTCGACATTGAGCAGTTCCGTGGGGCGTTCGCTATTGGCGGCGTTGACCTTTCAAAGTCCGGTGACCTTGCTTCTGCCCGGGCGCTGCTGATGAAGGACGGCAAAAAATATACTTGCCAACACTACTTCGTGCCAGCCTCTAAGATTGCGAATCTGTCCAAGGAGGACAAGGAGCGTTTCGACAAATGGACGGCGCTCAACTTGGTCACGGTATCCGATGGCAACGAAAATGATTTCCGACACGTCACCGCTTGGTTCATGCGCTTGTTCCGTGACTATGGCATCCGGTTCTACAAGGTGGGTTATGATAAATGGTCTGCCACCTACTGGGTGAAGGAAATGGAAGAGTACGGCTTTGACATGGTACGGATCAGTCAGGAATACGGCAGCTTATCGGAGCCGATGAAGCTGGTCAAGGCGGATCTACAAAGCAAGCTGATCAACTACAACCAGCATCCAATTGACCGCTGGTGTCTCGAGAATACAGCGTTTGAGATCAACAGCAAAATGGAGATTCGGCCCGTTAAAGTTCAGGGCAAGGACGAGAAGAAGATTGACGGCACGGTGACTATGATCTTCGTGTACAAAGTCTACATCGACAATCGGACTGAATTTCTGGATTTGGTAAAGAGAGCGGGGTGAAATAGTGGCATTAATTGATAGCTTCAAAGGGCTGCTGCCCTTCAAGTCCAAGGAATACAGGCGAGCGAAGATGCTTAATGGGTACATGCCAGTGTTTAGCCAGTTCGGAAATAATATTTATGCATCTGATATTGTACAGAACTGCATTGACATCATTGCAACGGAAATCAGCAAGCTGGAACCCCGGCATATTCGGACTGATGCAAATGGTAATCAGACCACGCCGCGAGGAAACCTGAATCGACTTTTCAAGTTTGGGCCGAATGAGCTAATGACCACCCGGGATTTTCTTGAAAAAATCGTGTGGTTGTTATTCATGAATTTCAACGTGTTTATTTATCCGATGTACACAGTTCAGATTTCCGCAGAAGGCATAGAGAGCCGGAGCTACAGCGGATTTTATCCGTTGAATCCATATCAGGTTGATTTTTTGCAAGACCCTACTGGCCGCCTGTATGTAAAATTATTATTTTCTTCCGGTGAGAGCTTCACCGTTCCGTATTCGGACATCATTCATATTCGAAAACGATACTCGGTGAATGAAATTATGGGCGGCGGCCAGAATGGTCAGCCAGATAATGAAGCGCTGCTTAAAGTGCTGCGAATTAATGACACACTGCTACAAGGTGTGGAAAAGGGAATCAAGACAAGTATGTCCATTCGCGGCGTTTTAAAAATTGCAACCATGCTTGATGATGATGCACAGCGTAAGGAGCGGGATCGCTTTGAAAAGTTGATGGCTTCTGGTGATTCCGGTATTCTTCCGGTGGATCTTAAGGGTGATTTCACGCCGATTAACATCGACCCCAAGATGATTGACAAGGATACGCTTGGATTTCTTAAGGACAGCGTTCGAGAGTGGTTCGGGATGCCTCTGGCCATTCTTTCACGGGACTACACCGATGATCAATATCAGGCATTCTATGAAAGTACCCTGGAGACGATTCTAATTTCACTGAGTCAGGGATTTACGAAAACAACTTTCACTACCCGCGAGTTAGATGTAGGGAATGAGATCGTTTTTTATCAGCGGAATATGATGTACCTCAGCACAGCGGCCAAGCTCAACATGATTAAGACAGGTGGAGAGCAAGGGCTGTTCACTGATAACCAAAAGCTGGCTCTGCTCGGCTACCCTCCACTTCCGGACGGAAACCGAATTACGCAGAGCCTTAACTATGTGGATCGTTCCATCATCAATGTGTACCAGCTGAATGGAATGAAGCCTCAACCTAATAAGGCGGTGAATGAAGATGTCGAAGAATAACCTTCCGGTTCTCCAAGGGCCGGAGCGCCGGGCCTTTGCAATGGATGATTTAAGAGCTGATCCGGCAGGGAATGTAATCGAAGGTCACGCAGCTGTTTATGATCAGGAAACGGTTATTGGTGGCTGGTTCAAAGAAGTCATTGAGCGAGGCGCGTTTGACCGCACGGATTTTAAAGATGTAATTATGACTGTAAATCATGATCTTCAGCGGATTCCATTGGCCCGCAGCCGGAACAACAATGCTAACTCCACCCTTCAACTCCAAGTGGATCAGGAAGGGCTTTCCACTCGCGCAGTATTAGACGTGGAAAACAATGTCGAGGCAAAAGCACTATACAGCGCTGTAAGTCGTGGCGACCTATCAGGGATGTCATTCATATTCCTGGTCCGCAAGGGCGGTGAGGTCTGGGAAGGGCTTGATACAGAACTTCCCACAAGACGAATCAAGGACATTGCAAGGGTTATTGAAATCTCAACGGTATCATTCCCGGCTTATGACGGGACAGATATAAATGCTCGTGACCAAAAGGCACTGGATAGTGCCCGCACCGCACTGGAGAGTGCGCGGTCTGGACTGGATAGTTCAATGAGTGAATTAGATTTGGCAAAAGAGAAATTGAAATTTATCTAATTAACTGGAGGTTATCAAAAATGAAAGATTTCCTGAAAAAGCTTTTGAAAAATAAAGAAGAGGCCCGTTCCGCACTCAAGGAAAAGGGTTTGAAGAGCAATGATATTGGAGAAGTGCGTTCTATCGGAGCACAAGTCGAAGCTATTGATGCGGAAATCGCCGAAATTCGGCAGCAACTTGAGTCTATGCCGGATGATCCGATTGCGGGTGGCAGCACACCACCGGAACCCGAGCAACGGGGAGCTGGAGCAGGACAGGCTCCTGCTGGAAATGCTGCAATGGCACAGTTTTTGAAGTCGTTTGGAATCGGACAGCAAACGCAGCAACGTTCAGATGAACCGGCTGATCCATACGGTACCGTTGAATACCGGAATGCATTTATGATCTTTGCTAAAACGGGTGAAATCAAGCCGGAGCTTCGGGCCAATGCGACAACTACTACTGCAGACGTATCTGCGGTTATCCCGACAACCATCTTGAATGAGATCATCAAGAAAGTCACAGTCTACGGGCAAGTATTCAGCCGTGTTCGGAAGCTCAATATCAAGGGTGGCGTAGAGGTTCCTATTCTTGCACTGAAACCAGTAGCTACTTGGATCGGTGAATCTGCTGTATCTGATAAGCAGAAGGTGCAGGCCAATACTAAACTGACATTTACTTATTTCGGCCTGGAGTGCAAGGTAGCCATTTCCCTTCTGGCTGACACTGTAACGCTTTCCGGATTTGAAACGGTCATTACAGACCTGATTGTAGAGGCTATGGTCAAAGCGATTGATTTGTCCGTAATCAAAGGTACTGGGACGGGGCAGCCGAAAGGTATCACCGTTGATGATCGTGTGCCGGCTGCTCAGATCGTTACAATGACACCAACTGAGTTTTCGCAATGGGATAGCTGGCAAAAGCTTGTATTTGCCAAGATGCCGCTAGCGTATAAGGCCGGAGCTGCTTTCCTAATGGCATCGGGTACGTTTGATGGTTACATCAACGGAATGGTAGATGATAACGGACAACCGATTGGCCGAGTGAACTATGGTATTACGGATGGACCACAGGAACGGTTTGCGGGGAAAGAAGTCATCCAGGTTGAGGACGATGTGATTACACCTTATGCTTCCGCCGCTACAGGGGATGTGGTTGCCGTATACTGCAATCTTAACAACTACGGCTGGAACAGTAATATGCAAATGACTATGTTCCGTTACTTCGACCATGACACGAATGAGTGGGTGGACAAGGCTATTCTGATTGCTGATGGTAAGTTGATTGACCCGAACGGTGTTGTCATTGTCAAGAAGGGTGCAGCATCCTAATGAACGGGGCCATATGGCCCCTTAAAGGTGGTGAAAATGATGGCTAAGAAAACACCGGCTACTAAAATTGATGGCATAGAGGTAGCCGCGATTACAGGCGAAACCGTTTTGTTGTGGAAGGCTACACGCGAATTGTCTGCAGAAGAACATGAGCAGCTGGCTAGTAAGGTACGGTTTGAACAAGAACATGCTGGAATAAAAATTGTGCTAGTACCGTTGTCCGTGGATGTAGAGCTGACGATTCAAACACCAGCTGATACGGCTGCGGAACCGACTGCTGAACCAGTAGCGGAACAGGATGCAGATCCGGATGATGAATTGAACCAAGGCGGTGCTGATCAATGACGGATGCAGAATTGCTAATGCAGTGTAAGATTGGCCTGGGCATGCCTGCTCAGGGCGATGTATTCGATGGTCTACTCTTACCTAAGCTGCTGGCCGTTAAGTCTTATATGGCTGGCGCTGGCGTGTCTGAAGAAGTCATGGCTGATGATGCAGCTCTTGGGGCTATTGTGGTCGGCGTGACGGACTTATATAACTTGAGCAGCGGGGACATTCAGTTCTCCGCCGTTTTTCATTTGCTCTTAACGCAGCTGGCTTGCCGCAGTTTGCCGGAGGTGACGTAGGATGTGGAAACCAGGAGTACAGCAGTTCAGCACGCCGATCCGGGTGCAGCGCCGCCAGGAAACGAAGGTGAACGGTGCGATGGATATCAGCTATATTGATGCGGATATTCCTTTAGGTTTCTGCAATTGGAAAGGGCGCGGTGGATCGGAGAGCGTGACGGCCGGGACAGTAGTTGTTGCTGATACTGCTGAGCTGACTTTGTGGTATCGCCCGGACATCACGGAAAAGACCCGCATTCTGCTGCAAGATAATGTGAAACTCGCCTATGAGGTCACGAATGTCGAAAACGTTGAAATGCGGAATCAATACATGATCGTCAAGGTCAAACGGGTGGTGAATGGCTAATGGCACGTAGCCGCAGAGTAACCAACTCACGCACCATTACGCTGAACGTATCCGGCGTTGAGGATTACCTTGCTAGGGTACAGGCAGCCGGTCGGAGCGTGGACGATGCTGTCAAGGCAGCACTAAGCGAGAGCGCCGAACCGATTCAAGCGGATATTAAGAAGTGGGCCGAAAAGCACAAACTGACTGGAACCACGCTGGCTGGCGTAGATGTGGCGGAGCCGAAGCAGTACGGCAACAACATCGTTGTCCAGGTAGGCATTGATGATACCAAGTCGCCAGGAGCGTGGCACTCCACTTTTGTGGAATATGGTACACCTACCCAACCGGCAGACCCTGGTATTCGGACGGCCTTTGAAAAGAACAAGAACAAGGTGAAGAAGATCCAGCGCGAAGTGCTGAAGCGGGAGGGGCTGCCAGTTGATTAACATCTATGAGCTCATCTATTCAACGCTGGGGCAGCTGGGGCACGATGTGCGGGAACAAGGGACATATGCAGAGGATGAAACGTTTCCGGAAAGCTTTGTGACCTATCAGGTGATAGACGACAGCCCCGCAAGACATGCGGACAACAAGCCCACGTCACTCGTATGGCGCGTTCAGGTCGCGTTATATAGTAAGAGACCAGCAATCAAACAAAGCGCTTCTGAGGCGATTAAGGCGGTTATGCTTGCGGCTGGATTCATGAGGGTGGGCGGACGCGATCTGCCTTTCTCGGAGGCAACAGGACACTACGGATATACCTGTGATTACAGGTTCTATGAAATGGAGGAATGAATGTGGAAAAGAAATATGGTGAATTTGTCGGAGTGGATAATCTACACTTTGCCAAGGTCACAGATACAGTTGAAAGTTATACGGCAGAGGCTCCAAAGTATCTGGCACCGGCTGCAGAAATTTCAGCAGAAGCAGAAACCAGCAACACGCCGACTTACTATGACAACGTTCCGGGCAACAATTATGTTTCGGAGGGTGTAACCACCCTGACGATTACAGTGTCCGGCATTCCGGCTTATCTGGCGGCGGAGCTGCTGGGTAAAGATTTCGATCCGGTAACGGGTCGGCTTATTGACAGCGGCCAACCCAATCCGCCAGATGTGGCAGTTGGATACCGTGCAAACATCGGAAGAGAGGATTATCGTTACACCTGGTATCTCAAGGGCACGTTCAGCGGTGGCGCGGAAGAGGCGGCAACCAAGACAGCAGATATTGATATCCGCACGTATCAGTTGACTTATACCGCCGTAGCCACTACCAAGCAATTTACCGTGCTCGACGAGGACAAACCAATTAAGAAGATTTCCGGTGACACGACACATGAAGCCTTTGATCCTACGGGCTGGTTTGCACAAGTGCAGACCCCGGATAATTCCGGTGCGCCTGCTGCCCTTACATTGTCCAGTGTCCCGGCCAATAATGCCACAGGCGTGGCCGTAGGGGCCAACGTAGTGTTGACATTTGTGAACAAACTCTCTTCATACTCGGCTGTGCTGCTGAATGGCGGTTTCGACGTTATTGATTCGGCAATCTCGCTGGACACTACAGGCAAGGTGCTGACGATTAACCCGGACGTGAACTTGGAGGCTGGGACAGAATACGCGGTTATTATTAATGGTGCTACGGACGTGTACGGCCAGATTCTGCCGCAGACGGTAATCAGTTTCACAACGGCATAATTATTCAGAGGGCGGAGCGATCCGCCCTAATTTATTCTAGGAGGCAGAATTCATTATGAAACCTGTTTTTATTAAATTTACCGATGCACAGGGCCAAGTGACACAGACCTTTTCCACGTGCAGCCTCAAAACCGGGATGATGGACACCATTTTTGACATTGCGGAGCGGGCAGACAGTTTTAAGGCGGGCACACCAAGCGCTCAAGAAGTCCGGGATTTCTATAGAGAGGTCAAAGCAATCATTGTGTCGGCCTTTGGAAAGCAATTTAGCTACGACGAGCTGAACGAAGGTGTTGAAACCGATGAACTGATGAATGTATTTCAGAATCTTTGCAAGAACGTGATGAGCGGTATCAAAAAAAACTAGCCCCGGGGGATCAACCAAAAGACGATTCCCCGGCCAGTTACCGCACAACGTTACTTAGCCTTAAGCACAATTTGGTTAAAAACTTGAAATGGACATTACACGATGTAGATGAGGCGGATTTTCATAATTTACTGTCTTTCCTCAACTTCAAACCGTCCGATGATCCAAATGTCCGTGTCATTAACGGCAAGACCTACCGCCGCGCAAACATTGCGCCAAGCTGGATATAAGGGGGCGAGTAGATGGCAGATAATACAAATGATATTGGCGGGCGTGTCAGTCTAGATACATCGGATTTCAAGGCGAACATTGCCGCGCTGGACAGACAGATCAAGCTTATCGACACTGGATTTCGGGCAGCAGCTGCGGGCATGGATGATTGGGGCGCTTCCCAGGATGGGCTTGAGCAGCGCATCAATGCGCTGAACGGCATAACCGATTTGCAGCGGCAGAAAGTGGCCAACCTGACGGCTCAATATGAGCAGATTGTCGCGGAGCAGGGCGAGAGCAGCCGTGCAGCTCAAACATTACTAATCACCATCAACCGCGAGACTGAAGCACTCAACCGGAACATGCAAGAACTGGGCCGCGTAACAGATTCGCTTGAAGATTTACGGAATGGCACGGATGGTGCCGCCGATCAGACAGGTGAATTAGCCGATGCAGCGGACGAATCTGCAGATAGCCTAAGGGAAATGGGCGAGGCGGCGGCGGAAAAGGCAGCGCTTGGCATTGCTGCGATTGGCGCGGCGGCTGTAGGGGCTATTACTTCGCTTGTCAAGTTTGGTGATGAGTCCAACGAGGCTATGAATCATCTTCAGACGCAGACCGGAGCGACAGCAGCGGAAATGGAAGAATTCCGAGGCGTAGCAAATGACATTTACGGTGACAATTTTGGGGAATCCGTAGATGATATCGCGGATAGCATGGCGGCGGTGAACCAAGTCACCAAGCAGACCGGGGATGAGCTTAAGGCAACAACTGAAAATGCGCTGCTTATGCGTGATGTGTTTGAATTTGAGGTGGCCGATAGCATTAAAGGTGCCAATGCCTTAATGACAAATTTCAAAATCAGCTCTGACCAAGCATATACCCTGATTGCCCAGGGAGCACAGAATGGTGCTAATAAAAGCGGCGACTTGTTGGATATCCTCAACGAATTCGCTCCCCATTTTGCTCAGCTGGGCTTTGATGCCAATGAATTCATGGATACCCTGATTCAAGGGGCTTCATCCGGTGCCTTTGAAATTGCTACTGTAGGCGATGCGGTTAAGGAATTCGGAATCATTACCAGAGAAGGGACTGACGATGCTCGGGCGGCACTGACTGCAATGGGGTTGGACGCAACGAAGATGTTCTCAACCATTGCGGCAGGCGGTGCGGATTCGGCAGCAGCGTTTAACGATGTGGTTAAGCGGCTTGCGGATATGAAAGACCCGATTGCACAGAATCAGGCTGGGGTTGCGCTTTTCGGAACAATGTGGGAAGACCTGGGCGTTAAAGCAATCACAGCCCTTGGTGACCTTACCGACACGGCTGACAGGACAGGTGAAACGCTTCAGGAGCTTAACAACGTGCAATACAACGATATCGGGTCAGCGCTTGAGGGCATTAAGCGGACGCTGGTATCCGAACTTGCTGTGCCGGTGAGTGAAGTCGTAATGCCCGCAATCAATGACCTGATTACTATGCTACAGAACGCTGACTGGTCGCCTCTTGTTACCGGGATGCAGTGGCTCGTTGATAATGCTGGAAGTGTGGCAGCTGGCTTAGCAGGAATTGCGGCTGCAATGATCACTATGCAGGCTGTCCAAGCTGTTACCGCACTTGTAGGGTCATACAATGCTTTTAAGCTGGCAACGGAAGGTGCAACGGTTGCCCAGTGGCTTATGAATGCGGCAATGGCTGCTAACCCCATAGGATTGATTATAGCGGCTGTAGCAGGACTGGTAGCGGCTATAGTAGTCCTGTGGAATACGAATGAAGATTTCCGGAATGCTTTGGTTTCAGCCTGGGAAGCAGTGAAGAATGCTTTTATATCTGTTTGGGACTGGGTGAAGTCCAATTGGGCAAATTTGCTCCTACTACTGACCAATCCGATTGCCGGGGCACTCAAGCTGCTTTACGAGATGAACCCTAATTTCAAGAAATGGGTGGATGGTGTTTGGAACACCATTGTTGACGTAATCAAGAAGCTTCCCGGGGCTATTGCCGGATTTTTTAATGAGCTACCAGGTAAAATCGGTTATGCGCTCGGTGTAGCTATTGCAACAATGATTAAATGGGGCACGGATGCAATCAATTGGGTGAAAACTGATGTTCCGAAGATTATCAGCAGCATCATTTCATTTTTCGTTACTTTACCAGGGAAAATAGGTTCAGAGCTTAGCAAGGCATTTACTCAGTTCACGGGATGGGCTTCGAATCTTATTTCTACCGCAAAAGTTGAAATCCCTAAGGTAATCAGTTCAATCGTGGACTTCTTCGCGGAGCTCCCAGGCAAAATGCTGGAAATTGGCGAAAACATCGTCAAGGGGCTATGGGAAGGTATCAAGAATATGACCGGTTGGATCAAGGATAAGATATCTGACTTCGCCGGTGGTGTTGTTGATGGTATGAAGGACGCGCTTGGCATCCACTCCCCTTCCCGTGTCATGCGGGATCAGGTCGGTATGATGGTTGGCGCGGGTATGGCGGAGGGAATTGCTAATAGCGCCAGCCAGGTTAACGCTGCTATGCAGGATTTGAGTGGTGAAGTAACGGGTGTTCTTCCAGGCATGAATGCGGCGGGATCTGGTGGAAGCACATCAGAGATAACGAATCAAATCAGTTTCGCGGACATGTTCCGGGGGGCTAATTTTACTGTTCGGAGTGATGATGATTTGAACGTGCTGGGGCAATTACTCGGCGGGCAGATCACAAGCGCTCTGCGCGGGGCGGGGGTGTAGCCGTTGAGCGGCGTTGTTGCATATTTGGGCGAAAAGCGCCCGCAGGATTTGGGCCTGCAAACACTTCGGGAGTCTCAGCGGCCTATCCTTCCGCCGACTGTAGACCGGACGTATGCGGTGCCCTTTATGCATGGAGAGTATGACTTTGGGGCAGACATGGGGCCGCGTCCCTTGACGCTGGAGTGCGCGTTCATGGAGCGCAATGCCCACCTACTGCAGCGGCGTATTTCTGCCCTTGCAGCTCATCTGGTGGACGGTGACGGCAGGCCGCGCACTCTGCCATTGATTTACGCCAATCAGCCGGACCGTCAGTACATGGTGCGTTTGTCCGGCCAGCTGCCGGTTGATCGAATGGCGGGATTAGGAAAATTCTCCTTGCCGATGGTGGCATATGACCCGTTTGCTTACAGCACCTATGAATCGGATGATATCAATGTTGATACTCCGGTGCTGGTAGATACTGAAATATCAGTCGATGCCGCCTATAGTTTCGCGGTGACTGGTCCGCAGGCGCTGACTATTGATAACTTCGGCGGACTGAACGTCAAGCCTGTCATTGAGATTACAGGCAACTTTACTACTCTGTCCCTGACTGTGGGCGGTGTGGTGACTACCTACGGGGCGGCAATGTCCGGCACTCTTGTACTTGACTTTCAGCGCTGCACGGCCCGGATCGGCAGCAGCAACGTTCTGATTAACACGAACGCCAGATTCGGGGCACTGCCGCCTGGGATCTCTGCTGTATCGGTAGACGGTACCGGAATCAATGTAGCAATTTCGATTAAATTCAAAGCAAAATATGCGGGGTGATTGTCATGGCTGAAATTCAGCTGATCAAAGGAGCGGCAAACGGGAATCCACCTGATTCGCTACCTACGTTGTATCAAAAAGTAAATAACAGTATGACAAATATTAATACCCAGGTTGTTAACCACGAGGGGCGGATCGGTACGGCGGAAGCAACGGTAAGTGACCATGGTAGCCGGATCACCGATGCTGAAACGGAACTGATCAACCAGGATGAACGGATTTCTAATATCGTCTCCAGCGCCGGCGACAGCAACACGGAAATCGTGGATGCACGGCAGCCGGCGGCGGGTACGGCGTTCCCGATCCTGGGAGATCGGCTGAACAATTTTGATGCGCAGTTGGCGGATACTGAGAGTGATCTCAGAGATCGAGAGGTTAATGTTAAGTCATTAGGGCTTATTGGAAATGGATCTGACGAGTCTGCGTCTCTTGCTGCGGCTATAAATTACGTTGCTGATAATCACTACACACTTCTAATTCCACGTGACATGACTATATTCGCAGATTCCATTACCATTTCGAATAAAAGCTCGTTCGGCATTAGATGTGAGGGTATTATTAAGAGGTTAGATGATTCTCCGACGGTAGGGGCGTTACTAAGGTTGGAATATTGCTCTGATGTATCAATTCCTCTAATTAACTTTAATGGAAACGGCTTAAATAATGGTTGCGATGAAATGTTGCCTTACACGTCAACACAGGAGCAAAAGCATTCATTAGTGATTTATGGGTGCAGCAGGGTAAGGATTGGAGACATACACAGCCATAACAGTTGCGGAGATGTAGTGTATATTACCAACGACTCAACTGACATAATAGCTAATTCGGTAAATGGTACTGCTGATGCTTATATAGGTCGGAATATTGTCAGTATCATAAGTGCTCAAAACATAGATATAACAAGTATAATAGGCAGCCATTTCGGACATTATCAGATGCCTGGCGGATTCGATATTGAGCCCAATGCAAACACTGAGATAGTTCGCAATGTTCATGTTGGAATAGTGCGAGTCGAAGGAGGTGGGACCTTACCTTGTGCCGTCCAAAACACAAACGGATCAACAACAGAAAACGTGACTATCGACTCGGTCAACATTATACACAACAATGTTAAAGCATTGGGATCAGGTGCAGAAACTGGTTCAATACAACTGGCCGGGTCATCAATTAAATTAAGTAACGCTATTACCAAGAATAATACATCCTTCAATATAACATCGCTCATCATTAATAATTTTGGAGGTACAGCCAAAGGAGTATCTGTATCTAGTCTGTATGCAACCAATTGTTATCGAGGACTATCCATTGGATTTAATGGCATGGTTGAAGATGTTGTAATAAACGCGGTTATCCGTAATGCAAAATTTGACGGCATTGATTTATTTCAAGGCAGGAACATGCAACTACATGTCGATATTAACAGTGTCGGAAGTGACAGGTTCATGATAAACAAGCCTGTAAACGGCCCGCTGGAAAATGTAAAAATTTCAGGTGACATCTCGAAGCGCGGCACGGGTTTGCGCGCCTTGATTACTGGTGACACTGCTGTAAACATCGTAAACCTGACCCTCGAAAATCTTAATTTTACGGGCTGGAGTAACGGAGAAAGATTATCTGGGACTGCCTTTGGAAATGCCAATAAGATAAATTGCCTGAACTTAACGGACATGTCTGCAAAACCAACATCGGAACAGTGGAAGGTTGGCGATGTTGTAACCAACAACGCTCCAATAGAGTTAGGGACTGCTGGAAGTAAGTATATCATCGAAAAGTGGATTGCCGTTGCTGCGGGTTCTGGTAGCAGCATTTTTAGAGACAGTCGAGTCTTAACAGGAAACTGAGAAAGGAGATCAGTTATGGCACTGCAAATAAAAATAGAATTAAGTAGCGGGATTCTAATTGAAGATGCGTATTGTAGAATCGGCTCTGTCGTAGGTAATAAAAATAACATCACAATTATGGTGGATACTTTTATGAACCGTGAAAAGTGTAGTGAAGGGAAAAGTATTGTTCAATAGGTAGCGTATGCTTTTTCCCCATCAGTAGCCGATGATTCTCCGAATTTCATCAAACAAGGGTATGAGTATCTTAAAACTCTGCCTGCTTTCGAAGGAGCGGTAGATGTGTTAGAGTAGCTTGACACAAATTATCCCCTGAACTTTGAAAATATCCCCCACAAGTATGAATTTATATTGTATAATTTGTAATATTTGCTGAAAGTGGGGGTTATCAGTGTCAGAGTTTGTTTTGCATAAGAAGAGAGAATCATTGTCGTTAACTATTTTAATATTGTTATTTATTATGCCTTTGGCTCTGTTATTTATGGCAAGTCCGAAGGATTCAGCGGCCTTTGTAATAACTGCATTGACTATTTTTTCAATATTTGTGGTCAAAGATTTCCATCAAAGCAAAAAAGTATTCATTGCCAGTCTGTTTGTCTTAATTTCACATCATGCAATTGCGTTCGTTAATGCGTTTTTCTTCGCGACACCTGGTTCAGAGGCTGATGCGATTGTTTTTCACGACTCTGCGAGGATCATATCAGAGGTAGGCGTAGTTGACCTCAATACAAATGGTTCGAGGTTTTTTGTTAATTTTCTCGCCTTATGTTATAAGACTTTCGGAGAGTCGCATTTGTTGGGCATGGAGTTGTCTGTGGCGGCATTTTTTCTTTCAATGGTTGTCCTACTGAAGATATTAAAATTAGCCGGAGTTACCCACAATAATCACCTAATCATTTTGATGTACGGGTTACTGCCAACGTCATTGATGTTTACCTCGATAACGTTGCGCGAGTCTTGGCAAATTCTTTTTTTTTCACTAGTAGTTTTTTTCTCAATAAAGTTAAAGTTCACAAAAAAGTTTATATGGCTGTTATTTCTCATTCTTTCTATGAGCGGATTGTCCTTATGGCACAACGGATTTGTAGCCATACTTCCTTTTCTCTTGTTCATAACTATCCTTTGGTCCTTTAGGAGCAACAAGAAAAAATCTCTCGTTTTAGATATGTTTATTTTTGTTTTCGCTGTTGGGATTATCATTTTAAGTTTTAATCTATTGGGCGGATCTTCTGCGGGTAGTGCTTTGTCTTCGGGAAATGCTTTGGAGTATGTAGAACAATATCGCTCAAACAGTAATTTAGGCACGGGAGCGTCGTATGTATCTTCTATTAACTTTTCTGGACCAATCGGGACACTACTGAACATTCCAATAATGTTTTTAGGGTACATGTTTGCTCCTTATCCATGGCAGATAAGAGGCGCAATGGACATATATGCCTTCTCGGAATCTATGTTCAGGTTACTTTTATTAATCGCGGCACTAAAAACATGGAAAAACAGCACCGGAAAAGAGAAAGGTGTATACGGGTTTTTACTGGTAGTTTTTTTACTGATAGAGGGTCTTTGGTCTTTGGGAACAAGCAATTGGGGGACTGCTATGAGGCACCATCTTGTAGCTTATGGGATTCTTTTGACGGTCGGGGGCCCAAGATTATGCAGTTCCATTAAATCAAGGTTAGTAAAGATAGTTAAGTGAATAGTAGGACCAAACTGCGCAACAAATGAATAATTAAGAAAGAGCTGCCGGATCTCTCCTGCAGCTCTTTTGCATGTAAAGGAGAGACTGTATTGATTACCATACGCAACCCATCTAACCAGCCGCTGGCCGTCGTGGAGCGGTACCACAACGACATCATTGATGAGACTATCAACGGCGAGTATAAATTTAGCTTCAGCACCCTAATTGATGAAGACGGCAAGAGCGATTACTTGATAGATGGAAATCTGGTCGAGGTAGATGATCAGCTTTTCAATATAGTCCACCATCGCCGCACCAGGGCCGGGGATGGATCTACACTGGTAGCCATTGAGTGCGAACAAGTCAGTTATGATCTGCTTACCTATGAGTGGGCGGACGGATTTGTTCATGCTGGAACGCCGGAGCAGCTACTTAATATGGCATTGGCCGGGACAGGGTTCACCATTGGTGTAGTAGAGCTTAGCGGAATCATTTCCGTGGATCTGGCAGAGGAAAACATTAGCACCCGTGCAATCTTGCTGGAAATTGCGGCACAGTCGGGCGGTGAACTTCGGTTTGATCGGTATAGCATATCCTTGCTACAGCAACGGGGAACACTTCGCGGCGTTTGGTTCCAGCTGGGAAAGAATTTAAAAGGTATTGTTAAAGATATAGACACGCGGTCTGGAGAACGAGTGACGGCATACGAAGTAGATGTGCTTGAACTCAATAGTTTGCCGGAATTTCGTGGGATGGAATACTTTGAGCTTGGTGATACAGTAGGAATTGTTGATCCTGAACTTAGCATCAATGAACAGCAGCGTATCGTTCGTTATTCGTACAGCCCACGCCGCCGAATCAATAGCAAGGTCACTATTTCGAACGCTATCACCGGCATTAAGGACGCGGTTGTTGGCTTACGGAAGACCACCATTGTCAAGGATAAGATATACAACGGGACTCGTATCGGACCAGAGGTCGGTTTCGAATCTATTCGAAGTGATAAGATGGCTAGGACAGTTATGAACGCCACAGAGGGCATAAAAATTCAGAAAGGGAACGGAACAGGCTCTAGTTGGATTGATGTTATTTTCTTAGATACTGATGGCAATGCACTATTTACTGGAAAAATCGAAGCATCGAGCTTTGTTGGTGGAAATATCTATGGATCTAATATTGTCGGCGGCAGCATTAAATCTGATACAGATATTGATATTACACGAGATGCGCGAATTGGTGCTAACCTTTACATGGGAATTGTCGGGGCGCTGGGAGACCGTAAAATCGAATTCGTTGATAGCGACATTTATTCCGCATTCATTTCCTTTACGGAAACAAGCAAAGAAATGATGCTTCGGGGTTCAAACGATGTTCGCATTAGTGCAGGTGAAAGTTTATTCTTCACTGGAGGAAACATTATGTTTATGCCTGCTGGCGGTCAAGCATATGTAGGGGCAGATATTAGCTCTGGCAATCGAATTGTTACTGAATCTGATTTAGAACCTGTATATACAGAATTGGACAATGTGAACAGTCTGGCTTCAGATGCTAGGTACAGTTCTGGTGTAAATCTATCCTACGATCCGGTAACCAAAAACTTGAAAATGTATAATGCATTCGGAACGCAGATAGCAATGGTTAATCTGTCATAGAGACAATATTAACGCAGGAGGTGAACAGGGTGGTTACCAAGAAAAATAGAGATTGAAACACGCCTATGATGGCGTGTTTTTACTTTTCAGGGAGTCAAAATGAGAGGGGGAAGGGAACATGGCAGGAGGGGGAGGCGTAGTGACAGCAGAGGACAAGCTTGTAGAAATTCAGATTCAATTAGCCCGCATGGAAAAGACGCTTGAGGCGGTGCCAACACTTACCACTACTATCGAAGCTACTCGCGATTTAGCGCGGGAAGCCATGCAATCAACTAAATCGGCTCATCACCGTTTGGATCGGATTGAGGACGGCCAGAGATGGCTGTGGCGTACTATTGGGGGATCAATCATTACTGTTGTTATTGCTGCAATCATTGCAGCTATTAAACTCACTGGGGGTTAAATCATGGAATGGAATGCTGTATCGAGCTTTATTGAACCAGAATTGCTAATCGTACTTACTGGGTGCTGGGTGATTGGATACATCTTGAAGCAGACACCACGTGTGCCGGACTGGACGATCATTTACATTGTCACTCTGCTCGCTATTATAGCTGTCTGTATTATCCTTGGGCTTAGTGCGGATAGTGTCCTTCAGGGCATTTTGTGCGGGGCGGTGGCTGTTTATGGTAATCAATTGGTCAAACAGGCCAAGAAGGGAGTAGATGACCAATGACTAAATATAGCAAAGCTGCATTTTTTGCGCTGCTAGCTCCAACCGTCGTAAAGGTGTGGAAAGAGGGAAGCAAAATGCTTCCCAGCGTCCGGCTGGCCCAAAACTGGCTTGAGACCGGTGGAACGGTTAACAGTTGGAACAATCTTGGCGGATACAAGGTAGGTAGCGGAAAGCCTACAGCTTACTGGGATGGATCAAGTGTCAACACAGGCACTTGGGAGGTCTACAACAGTGTACGGGTTAACACGTCGGCAAACTGGCGGAAGTATAGCAACATATACAATTTTTATAAGGACCAGGACTTGTTATTCGCAAAGTCACGTTATAACCGCGTCTGTGCTGCCACAACTCCGGAGACACAGACCGCAGCGTTATTCGCCTGTGGTTATGCAACCGATCCGGCATACGCCAGCAAGCTTATGAGCATTATCAAATCAAATAACTTGACGCAATATGATGCGCAGGATGGGGAGGACAACACTTTGGAACTGGCAAATTATCAATGGGCAATGCTTCAGACGCAAGTTAAGGCGCTGCTGGATTCTGGGGCGATCCAGGACAAGTCTTGGCTGGAGAAAATCGAAAAAAAGACTTTGACAACCTCAGAACTTTCCTGGTTATCGTTTATCGTTGCCAAAAAGTAAAAGACATGATAATATAGTTGAATCAAATCCGGAAGCACCGGTAATTAAAGCCCTTGCCAAGCGCAGGGGCTTTTTTTTTGTTGAATAAAGAACGTATGTTTGCGTATACTGTATTCAGGGGGCGATGATTATGTCCAATCTGGAGAAGAACGGCGGGAACATGCTCAGTGTCGAAGAGAGGACAATGGTGCGGGATCTTATATTGCTGCCATACATAGACACAATGGTCAGCAAGAGTATGAAGGAGATCCAAAACTCCAGTAATGTGCTCAGCAGAGCATACCTATTGGCTGGCCGCTATGTCCAGAAACGAGTTGTTCAAGATGTTTACAGGCTGCGGCAAGAGCTTAAACGTCGAAACGTTAAAGTGATTGAGGATACCCAGGATGATTTCATTACATATAATATCATTCATTTTCGGGGATATCAGGAACGCTTCGGCATGACCCGCGATGTAATGCGTACTGAAATCAGTCTGCGGCTCACTAGTTATACCGCCGATCTGGGCAGTACACTACAGGATAATCTTATATAAAATAAGTCTACTGTATTAACGGGCGAGGCTTATTTTAATGTGATTGTACTTTTTCTCACTGAATTGCCTTATTACTGATAACCTATATGTACGGAAGAATTCGCTCACCTTGAGATGATTGCCACGATGATCTACAAGCTGACAAAGGATGCTTCGGTATGTGAATTAGAGGAAGCGGGATTAGGGCCACATTTTGTAGCGCATGATCATGCCCTGTTCTACACGGATGCTAGCGGTGTTCCATTCACTGCAGCCTATATTCAAGCTAAGGGAGACCCTTTGGCAGACCTTTATGAAGACATTGCGGCTGAGGAAAAAGCCCGGGCTACATACCAGTGGCTGATTGACATGACGGATGACGTGGACCTGCAGGATAGCCTCAAGTTCCTGCGGGAGCGGGAGATAGTGCATGCTCTACGGTTTAAGGAAGCGGTGCAGATTATTATTGATGATCGGAATCAGAAGCGGGTGTTCTAAGGATTTCTGTGAAAATAACATTAAAAGCCGTTCTCTTCTATAAGAGAACGGCTTTTTTACGTTAGAAAATATGGAGCGGCCAACAATCCAGCCATGCATAAAGCCATTTTTCAAGCCTTGTTTGGTCATTTCAATGGTAATGGTGAAAGCAGTAAAGCTCTTGCAGCCATTGGAGATGAGACACGTTAATCCATCAACATTGCTTTGATTGAAGGTGAAAGTGATTGCGAAAAAGAAACAGATATAATCAAATATTTGAAAAAAATAGCCATGTCAGCTTCGGCTAACAAGGCTATTAATAATGTCACGAGTTCTAGGTTCCATTATTTAATTGTTATCTTTATCGGTTTGTTTGATCAGTTCATAAGCGATATACCCGATCATTCCCAAGAACAACCCTGTGCCTGCAATAATGTAAACGATTGTAAATATTTTTCCGAGTGCTGTCTGGGGAACAAATGTTGGATGACCTAATGTACTAAGCGTTGCAACACAGAAATAAATAGCATCCAGGACAGACAAACCTTCCTGTTTGACATAAAAAATGGTTCCGGACAACAGCGTCATCAAAACTAATAAGAATAATGCTTGGAAATTTTTACGTTTGAGCGCTTTCCATAAGCCCGAAAATAAACGTTTTAAAGTTAGTAAAAATGATAACATGCAGCTCCACCCTTCATTTATATTAGAGCATACATAACAAATCGTAGTCAAACTATTGAAACCAAGCAGCCTCTTATGAGGTTGCTTATTTGTTTTGAGAAATAGTTAGAGTCAGCAGCACCTTCCTGGTTCTCTCCCAAGTTAAATTCCTTCTAAGAGCATAAGTTTCCTTCAATTTGATAGAAATATTCTGATTCATAGGATCTATTATGGAATGTTGATTTCAAAGTAAAGCTTCGAATGATCCCAGCTTAGTTCAGCGTAATTTTAAGGTTTATGTAGGTGGAGTCAAAATGGTGGCCAGTTACAAAAAAGTTGGTGGCCCTCCCACCGAGGGAGAAGGCTCAGGCGAATGTAAGTATACTATTGATCCGCCAAACAAGATCGCTGCTCCGCAAACGTCATTTATGGAACCGGATGCGAACGGGGCAATTCTAGGTGATGATACAGCAAATGGACGCCATTTTGATGCACCGGTGGGAATCCCCACCTCTGAGAATTTATTTTCCAATGTGTGGGGAAAGAACTATTTGTTTGAACATACCTTCGCCAATATGGCAGGTCAGATTCGTTATTCCTGCAGTGTTAAAGTTACATATCCGACGAAGTGGGAGGAAGCGCAGCCGAATCTTCCAGGACCAAATGGAACATCGATTCCTCAAGCTCCGCTTCCTAAAACAGGGAAATTTGATAAGACCTATACCTTTGACTTGACTCCAAAAGAATATACTTACTGGCAGGTAGATCAGTTAGCTGTTTATCAAATCGATCGTGCCCAGATGGAGAACTATGCGCTGCCTGGAGGAGAAGTCACTCTATATCCTAATAATTATGGTTCGCCGACGCTTGAGCTTACCAATAGTACAGAAGTAGAAGACCATGTTGTTCCCCAAGATACGGGAGGGATTGAATTCAAGCCAGAAGTGGTAGATGGTGGAGACCACGAACCGGGTCCTGACGATGTTGATGATACAGACGTGCTCACAGACCTTGCGGAAATGCAGACCAAAGATCCTGAGGTGCAGAATGACCGACTAGTATTTAACGGGGAAACGATTATGGATGATACCGTTGCTAACAAGACCGGGCCCACCCCAGGGAGGATTCCTGATCCGCAAATCATCGGAGACGAGGTGCTTTACGAGGGCCAGTTGATGATCAATAGTGGTTTACTCAATCGGCAGAATACAACCAGCACGGGTACCATTTATTATACGATGCTGTCGGAGAACGTAGAGGGAAACGGAGATCAGGAATTTTTGATCTCTCCGATAAACTCCGTCACCGTGCACACACCGGTCGTCAACTACTCGCTTCTTCCTGACGATAACCGCCCATTCGATCAACGTATGACACCGGATATGACTAGGGCAGTGCTGATCTTGGATCGGCCGTTCACCATACATTTTACGGAGAGTGGCCAGCATCTCAATATCCCTGGGTACGGCAACCGGGATTATGCCAAATACACGAAAAACAAGCGGATTCAATTTCCGTTTGGTGTGTTTCAAGGCAGCCAGTATTACCCAGAGAATACCTGGATCTACATCCCTGTTGGAACACAGTCCATGACCTTTACTATGCCAACCTGGGTGAATGAAGGCGACTATACCATTTATACGCAGTCTTGGGCTATAAACGCCCCGTCAGATGGATCGGATCTTTGCGAGGAGAACTTGAACGGTAATTTGACGAATTACTGCGCTTCGGAGAGTTTTAATATTGGGGTCGTCGGTCGACTGTTCGATTTTCGGATTTGGGACATCGGTGATTTTCGGTTTGAGAAGGTGTTTCGAACTGGTGTGGGGACACTTGAGCATAGCAACACGATGTACTATACGGGAGGGAATGATGAGAATGGCATACCGACCGCTTTAAGCGGACAACCACAGTGGCAGCTGCCGATCCGCAAGGGTTCTCATCCTACGGAGCAACGGACGGTACCGCATAACGGCTATTCCTTCTTGTTTGACTTCCGGACCATCGGGAACCTTTGGCAGCCGGGCGAGGGTATCCGGATCGAGCCAAGCTTCTATTTTATTCCGAAAAACGTAGGTACAGCGACACCTGTCGATCTGTACTATGATATCTCCGGTTCGAATAATAAAATGATCGGAGTCGGCTCTTCCAAGGATAAGCTGAGTTATTCTCGGACCTACCGTTTGGCGGATGGCTTGCGAAATATATCGAGTGGTGAATTATCGACGGCAGCAAGCTATGAGTACAATTACATACTGTCCGAGGCGGAGCGGGAGAACACCTCTTGGCTGAAGTTCTATCAGCAATATACAAAGCGCAAAACTAAAATCGCTACAGGCTATAACCTAGAGCTTCTACCTTATAAATCGAGAACCTTAGTAGGGCCGACTGATATCCCTAATGGAGTGAATCCGATAGCGGCGGTTCGGAGCGTTCAACACTGGTACGGAGAATACAACCTGCCGATAGCCCCTTACATCCTGCATAAAGGAACAGACATTGTCACCCTGGCGAATCATTATGGAGGGGCACTAGATGGGCATGAGCAGGAGTTTATCACTGGCGGCTTTATCCTGATAAATTTCGAAATTTATACGGTTAAAAATGGGGATGCCGACACTCGTATTTTAGGCTACAAGGCTCCTATTGCTAACATGTGGGCGATTGAAGGCCAGATGACTGGGAGCACAGATGAAATGGGGCAAACGTTCTCTTTTTCCTCTGGGGATATCATTCTGTTTGAATCAGATTACTCTGTACGAAATGATTATCAGGGTCAGGCAAAATAAACTTTGAAAAAAATAACTTAAATGTTTTATTTATCTTTAAATGGATTTAAATATAAAATTCATATCATTGAAGACCGATAATTATATAAAGGAAACCGGAGCTATAATAATGAACTTGAAAGATCTTTTGGGGTGTTAAAAAGTATTTTTAAAGTTCATTTTTATATAAAAAAATCACTTAAAGGAGAGGTTAATAATGGCAGAAAAAGTTACATTGAGTTACGAAGGATTAGCAGGGCAGGCAAGTACAGTTTTGAAACAAAAACTAGAGTACGATGCATTAATGAAGAAGATTATGACGACTGCAACGAATCTGAATAGTATTTGGGAGGATGCAGCAGCTAGAGACTTTGCTGAAAAGGTAAAAAGTATGCAGAAAACTTTCGATGCATTTGGTAAAGCGCTTGAGGATATTGGAACTCATATGAATAATGTATCTAAGAGTTATTCGCAATTATCTAGAGATATTAAGACTTCTCAAAAAGGTTTCTAGGAATCTTTAATATGATTTAGACAGCAAGAGCTCTAATACATAAGAATTCAATTAGCTATGCAGAGTGCTGCATAGCTAATTTTATTAGAAGCAAGCAGGGGGAATCATATGGCGTCAACGAAGCTTACATTTAACGTAGATGAAGTCGAGCGCCTGCAGACAAAAATCAGACTGGTAAGCCAAGATACCAACCGGCTGTACTTGCAGCTGAGAGGTCAGACCAATAACTGGGGTGGGATTCCGCTGGGTTCAGATTTGATACGAGCTCAGACGCTCATCAACGAACTGACGGTGGAAGCGGAAAAATTGGAAGACATCATTCGAGGCGCGATAAAAGGTGTTCAAGGCGCACAGGATGAGAATAAGCGGCAGGCAAATCAACTTTTTCAGCAGCTCGGTGTTCTTGGGGGTATGTTCGAAAGGTTTGGGGGCGGAAGTGCAATTGGGCAGTCTTCTATTCCGACGACGGCTCAGAAAGCGGTCACGAATCTGATCACCTCAATTGCTACTCTGTTGGGTTGGGATGAGTTGAATAGTGATCCTATGGTGCAGAAGCTCCAGGCAACTGTTAAAAAGTCAGGATTGGGAACGATCGACTCCATAGCCGCGCAAAGTAAACTGAAGGATATCTACCTGGCGCGGGATCAGATCGCGAAGGCGCAGACAGCCTATGAGGTATATCAGGCGTTTGGAAATCAGACTCAAATGGACGCAATGCATGAGCTAGCGGAAGACGCACGCAAGAAGCTGAAATCTTTGGGTATAGACGAGGTCCGGTACCAGGCGGGTAAGGATCTAAGCACTTATTTTAAGAAACCAGCGGTTAAGGCATGTGATTATGATCCGTCGATTACCAGTAGAAGCATACCACTAGTGCAGAATGAAACGTATCAGTTGTTACTACGGACGGCAATGGAAAAAGGGGAGAAGGGAGCCTGGGCAAAAGGGCAACTGGAAGGCGTTCAAACCACCATGGAACAGATGATTGCTACTGGAGTAAGTTTGGGTGTACACGTGATGACAAACCAAGGTGGAAAGGCTTGGGGAGATGTTATAAAATTGACTTCATCAGTCGCCCAACTGGATTCCTATAATCTGTTTAGAAAGAATAAAACGGAGGAACAAGCAAAACCCGAGGATTCTAAAAATGCCTTTTATAAATCAATAGACAGTTTTAAAGAGATTGGAACGGGTTTTGTAGGTACATTAAGAACTCGTGCGGATAAGGCCACAGACTCCCCCTATGACTTTTTCAACTGGTTAACATTAGGCATAACAGGAGATATTCCGGTCGGGATATATGAAGCAGCCAAAGATCGATCAGAGCATATGTTTGATTCAAAGGAGAAGTTTGCGGATTGGTTAACACTGGGAACAGTGGAGATGGCGAAAGGAGCATTTAATCCAGACGAAGCATGGTCAGCGGATCATTGGCTCAATAGTTTGGGAATGGTAACGTTGTTGTATGGTCCGGTAGAAAAATCTTTGCTTCCTACAGGAGGCGGAGGTCTAAAGCCTCCAAAAGGGTTAGATTCTGTAAAAGGTATTGAGGTACAAAAACCGTTGCCGGCATTTAGCACAAATGAAGGTTTTCAATTCAAGATAAATAATCTAGATATAGATACGCCGGCACTTCCACAGACCCCGATGCAAATCAATTTTAAGAATGAAATGGACCGAATTTTAAAAGAGAAGATGGAAGGGAAAAGTGACAGTAATCATTCAATAAAGGATGTAGAAGTGAAGGCGGTTGAGGGGACGGGTGAAGGTAGACTAAAACCCACAAAACTATCTTCTGAAAAAATCCAACTGGATTGGTTACCAGATAAATATACTGCTGTAGAAGTAAAAGGATCTGTTAAAGTGGCAGGAAAAGATGTAGATGTATCAAGAAGAGTGTACCAAATCGAGATTGATAAAAACTATGTGCCGAAAGATCCGGCCGCAGGCGGACTAACTAATAAGGAACTAATGTCGAAAGGGAAATCTCCCTATGCTGTAAAAGACGGTGTGGAGAGTAAAGTTGAACTGCACCATTTGATTCAAAAAGAGCCAGGAGGTATGGTTGAAATTGCTGAATCTACCCACGATAAGTACAGCAGTCAATTACATGGTTTGGTAGAGGATGGAAATAGCTTCAGGAATGATCCATTGCTTGAAAAACAGTATAATAATTTTAGAAGCAATTACTGGAAGATGCGTGCAAATGAAGACTAGAAAAGAGGGATACCATGAATGAGAAAATAATAAAAATGATCGAAGAATATGGTGAAGAAAGGGATTTTTTTGGAGGGGCTTCAGAGGAAGATATTCGTAATGCTGAAGAAATGCTTGGCTTAAAGTTTCCTCAAAGTTACCGAGAATTTCTAAAAGAATATGGCTCAGGAGGAATATGTGGTGTTGAAATCTTAGGCGTTCAGGGAAATCTTGGGGCGTCTGTAGTAAAGGCGACTGAAAGATGGAGAAACATAGGGTTAGATATTGGGCTAATTGTGATTGAAGATTCAGGAGAATTTGTTCGATGTATGTACTCCGCTGATGTTAATGACAATAGAGTATTTAGTTGGATTAGGGGGGGGGGAGAACTTTCAGTCCGTTATGATACCTTTGATGATTATACAATAGATATGTTTCAAGAAGGTATTGATAACTTATAAATATAATGGTCTTGCCAGTCCTCTAGTATATCATTTGGGGGCTACCCAGTGCCGAATGAATTCATCATTTATCCAGTAACACACTTAACCTATGTAAGACCCGTATAGAGATTTAGTCATTTCGTTTGTACGCACAGTAATGCTCGAAAAGTATAACCTAAATAACGCTAAAGCGTTACTTAATACAGGTCGATTATGGTCAGATACTACCATGATTGCCCTGTTTTTTGTTTTGTTCGCTTTCTTGCGGTTTTTTCAAATTTACTCGCAACTGTAGATTACCCTGTAGCGATAGTGAGGGAGAGGAAGACAGAATCGCACCTTTCAAGATGGATAGCACGACAACTATAGTAAGGTGTTATTCAAAGAATAGGACTTTGTCCGCAACTTAACTGACCCTTGTAACGATGTTTAGGGTGTACGAAAGCATTCTGGTGACAACCAGTCAACATATAAAGGTAAGGCAACGTTGTAAGGCTAGCCACCTTGCCCTCTAATATAGTCCGAAATTCGTTAAAAAATTTCGTTTTGGGGGCTGAACATGGAAGGGGTACAAGTTTGAATTGACCGTATTGTAGTAGAGTTTACGGATGTATATTGGGATTTCTAATAGGAGACATTCACCGCTTCTCCAATGCGGATAAACTAGCTCGATTTACCGGAATCGCTCCAATACGCTTTAGATCGGGCGGCAAGGGTAAGGACCAAGCAAGCGGTCAAGGAAATAGGGTACTGAACAGTATCTTCCACAACTTTGCTGTACAACAAATCTAAGTAGCTAAAGGAAAGAACAAGAGACAGCGTAATCCCTTGTTCTAC
This sequence comes from Paenibacillus sp. FSL H7-0735, assembly GCF_038008505.1. Taxonomy (NCBI): domain Bacteria; kingdom Bacillati; phylum Bacillota; class Bacilli; order Caryophanales; family Paenibacillaceae; genus Paenibacillus; species Paenibacillus sp. FSL H7-0735. Next base: position 2,344,064 of record NZ_JBBOZH010000001.1, read on the forward strand.
GAGTTCTATCAACGGAAACTAGCAGAAGGTAAGACGAAGAAGCAAACCCTTATATGCGTCATGAGAAGGCTTGTGAACGTCATATACAGCATGATGAAGAACAAAACAGAATACAGGGCGGCGAGTCCTCTAACGGAACTCAAAGCCGGATGATACAATGGTGGTAATTGGTAAACAGTTATCACCTTTCCTTTAGTAGAGTTTAAGATTACTACTTAGGGGACGGGTAAAGGAAAGGGTGGTAGTAGAGCACCTCACCTAAACAACATTGATGAATTTTTATCGGGGAGTAAAACTTTTGATGAAGTTGTTAATGACTATGCTAAGCATTATGTTGAGGTAATAGACACTAAAGGGTGGTCTTGGGAAAAAAGTATTTCTGGAGGAGATAGTTTAACTGGTGGGCAAAAAAAGTTAATAAAAAGTATAGCCGAGGAATTAAATTTCATACCTAAAATAGAAATGAGAAAAGTAGATGGTATGCGTTATGGGTTTGCTGATTTTGAGGGTGCAGGCGTGGTAGTGAATAGTGATGAGCTCCCAAAAGATTTGTGGAAAAAAGGTGATACAGAACAGTTTGACTGGTTAAATGATAATCTTTCAGAAGACATAAGAAAACTGGTTGAGAACGGATCGTATACATGGCACCACACTGAAGTCCCTGGGAAAATGCAATTGGTTCCTTATGGAATTCATAACATTACAACTCACAATGGCGGAAGGTCTACTCGAATGTGGGCAGATGCCGCAAGATAAATAAGAGGGAGGAAATTATTATGAAAATAAAAAAAGAGACTATAGTTTATCCTTTACCGTCTGATCAACTGTTATCGAAAGAAGAAGGTTTTTGGAGAGTAGAATTGCCATTAGAATATAAAGAATTTATAAAAATAAATAATGGAGGTGCGCCAGAAATTCGTTCGTTTATTTGTAATGATCATAACTATTCAATTAGTAGATTTTTATGCATTCTTGAGAATCCAACAGAAAATGAATTTGGAATATTTGATATTGACGCTACTAAATCTCAGCTTGATGAGAGACTAATTGATGATGAAGATTTGTTAGGAGTTGCATTATTACCAATTGCTGTTTTATTTGCTGGTGATTTTCTATGCTTAGATTTTCGTGAATCTAGAAATAATCCTAAAGTTTGTGTGTGGGATCATGAAAATTCTGGCGAATTTGACCCAGTGAGCTATCTTGTTGCAAATAGTTTTGAAGAATTCCTAACAATGCTAACTGAATAAAAAGCATTAAGGGCTAACTAGTACCGAATACACCTATCATCCAACCAATTACACACTTAACTTATGTATTGCCTGAATAGAAATTTAGTCATTTCGTTTGTACGTACAGTAATGATTGAAAAGTTAACGCAATAGCTTTACAAAAAACAGGTCGATTATGGTCAGATACCATCATGACTGACCTGTTTTTTATTCATTCTCCGGTGTTGTAGCTTGCGGTGCCAATCCAATATCCCTATGTTATTATTACCTTATATTTTCCTATAAATAACAATATATAGAGTTTGGAGGTTTATGAATGAGAAGTAAGCGTAGCTTGATAATGCTGTTATTGTTTGCTTTGACGATTATACTTTCAGCCTGTAATGATAAAAAAACTGCAATATTATCCATGGATGAAATACAGGATCTAGCTCATCAAGGCGAGGCGTTGTCGTGGAAGGATTTTGAAGGTTATCCCTTTGAAGATGTCGGTTCAGGCTTGTACATCCGTAAATATGAAATCAATGAAAACTACCATGTGCTGGTGGGTGGCGGAAGTGTTGATGCAGCTCCTCTGTATATAAATCTTGTCAAAAGAAACGGAGAAAAGATCGATATCCGTTATGATGACATCGATCATTTTATCCTCAATTAAATGAGGGGCATTTAGGTCTATGGTTGGCGGGAATGGTGCGGAGAAATGTAGATCCAGAACAACGCGCCAAAAATGTAACTCCATCGGAGCTGGATGAGATTGTGAAGGTAGTTATTTTGAGCAGTCTGAACGGGGAACAACTTATTCATAAGCTGCAAAATCTGCCGATTGTGATCTACCAGCATGGACAAGAAGATATTATGGATATAAGTCCCCAAGGCGTAAACAAATGGACAGGACTAAAAAATTTAGGCATAGAACCGCAGCAATTTATTGCTTTTGGTAACGATGCTAATGATATAGAAATGTTCAGACATTCCGCACACTCGGTTTGTGTTGGCGATCATATAACCTTGGGAGAAGTTGCAACGGAAAAGGTTAGTAGCGGTGAAGAGCAGATTGTTAGAAAAATAATGGAGCTGGCGGGAGGGCTGCGATAATTGTTGGGATGGTGATCACCAGCTCAGAGGTCATTGTTGCGGACTGTATAGTCGCTATTTCAGGATTTAGCTTCATTAGGCGGAGTGTTCGGACTCAGGAGGCGTTATCAAGTCAGAAGACAGCGGTTTTTGCACAAAAACAACTCAATAACGACTCTGGGGTCCGAAAAACCTCGTTTCTGCCTATTTCGAAGCCAATAAGGTCATTTGAGTCCGATGGTGGGAGGTTGGTCGCTATTTGCAACAAAACAACCTGCCATGAAATCAGCAGGTTGTTGCAGGGATGAGCAGAAGTAAGTGCGATAACTATTCTATATAAGTTCTTGGCGGCGATTTAAATAACGATATAAAACACAACCGGATATCGCGCATATAGCTGCACATAAACCGATAAAACCATACCCAGCTTGAAGTCCACGTAGCAAGCCAGTTTGTGATTCTGCTCCGTAAAGCCTCTTTACACCTTCGATTACTGCACCTATGGCATAGTTGCCAATCACGCTACCGACTCCCATTAGTGTAACTGTAAAGGTGATGGCAGTGTCACTGCCATGCGGATACCTTTTTGCGATAAACGCCATGACGGTCGGATAAATCATAGCGATACCTATGCCTGCTGCTGCAAATAGAAACGCGAGCTGTTCCCCACCCAAAATAGCAGCAAACGTACATAAGGCAGAGAAGGCTGAAAAGATGATAAGCGATAGATTGAAACCAATCTTATCTGTAACCGGCCCCAGCAGGAGCCTTGCTAGCGAGAAGCAGAGAAAAAAGGTGGACAACATACCAGAAGCTGTAACTGTATCCCACAAGTATGCTTTTTCTAGGAAATTCACTAGCCATCCACCTACTGCAAGTTCTGACACTACACCGAAAGAAAGAATAAGCACCATCAGCCATAAAGCGGGATCGCGGACCAGCGTTTTTAATGGGATCCGGTCCTCTTGCGGAAGATCGTCACCCGGAAATGTACTGCGCAAGGCAGATAGAATAGGCAGTAAAGATAAGCTTAGCATAATCAAATACATTCCGCGCCAGTCGAGTGGATGGCCAAATATACTTACCGACATGAGTCCTGTTGCCAGCAGTGGAGCTAAGGTTGAACTAAATCCGTAGAAAAAATGGGATAAGTTCATCATCGTCCCGGTATTTTTTACGAAGATGCGTGCTCCCAAAATGGCAAGACCAATCTCCAGCATTCCGTTTCCGATGTACATCAGGAAATAAGAAGCTGAGAAAAAGGGGTAGCTGTGGGAGATATAGATTAACACTCCTGAAAATATCATGGATGCAAAAGCAATGATACTGACAGCCTTGATCCCCCACTTCCGAACCAATACAGCTGTAAAGGAGCAGGCGATCAAATAACCTAATGCATTTAGGGATAAAAGGGTGCCAAGCTGTTTTTCGTCCAGATTAAAGTCGAATTGGATTCGCGGAATGGCGGGTCCTTTAATATTTTCCGATATGCCAAACACTATAAATCCTAAAAAGATGGTCGCCAATTGCATGGCATAAATCTTGTTAAATCCCCCGAAGCGCTTTTTCAAATTAAGATCCTCCCAGAACGGGTTACTTTATTGCTCAATGTCTCTGTAATACTCTTCTTTAAGTTTTTCCCAGTGTTGCTTATCGTCTTCGGTGATTGCTCTTAATACCTTGCATGGGTTACCCACCGCAATTACATTGTCAGGGATATCCTTAGTTACGACTGAACCTGCACCGATGATTACATTGTTGCCGATTTTTACCCCAGGATTAATTACCGCGTTTCCACCAACCCACACATTGTTTCCAATGGTAATCGGTGTACCGAATTCAAGCATACTAATACGCACGTCCGCATCTATGGGGTGACCAGCAGTATATACGCCTACTCTAGGTCCAAAGAGAACATTGTTACCAATCGTTACTTTAGCTACATCAAGGATAATGCAGTCAAAATTAGCGTAGAAGTTATTACCAACGGTAATATTACTGCCGTAATCACAACGGAAGGGAGGTTCAACATATAATGATTCTCCTGTAGACTCAAATAATTGCTTGAGTAGTTCTACTCTATATTCACCTTGTTCTTCCGTCGTATTGTTAAATAAACGAGTGAGCATTCTGGATCTTTTGTTATCCTTTGCTAATTCTTCACCGCCTGCCATATATAGCTTTCCTGCGATCATGTTTTCTTTGTTTGTTGCCATTCGTAGTTCCTCCTGAAGTGTATGTTAGTTTTATGTTTTTAACGGCGCTTCTCAACCAACTGCAATGAGTAGGTTAAGCTTTCCAGTGTGATCGCAATTAATCCGTTCATGTAATGATCATCAGGTTGATCCAGCACAATTAAGTGAGGCATATGCTCCTCTGGAATCACTTCCAGACAACGTTGATAAATCGGCCGCACATTCTCTTGTTTGACTTGTTCTCCTGTGAGAGCTATGGTCTCTGGATTAATAATTGCAATCAGGGACGATATAGTGTGAGCCGCCAAAGGGATGAAGGTATCCGTGTGGTCCAAGCTACTCAATTGCTGTTCACGCGAGATTCCAAACGGTAAAAAAGAGACTTCACCAGCAAATCTAGTATTACCTTTGTGGATATGCCCGTCGATCATCATCCCGGCGCCTGGAAAAGCTCCTTTGATAAAGGTCACCACGACAATGGTTTTATCCTCTTCATAATCCTGCTGTTTATAGAACCCGTAAACGGTCAGATTCATATCATTTTCAATCGTGACTTCAAGCTCGTATTTTTCTCTGAGCAGTGATTCTAAGGGAGCATTAATTAACTCTTTAATGTCACAGATATTAATGACACCTTGGTGAGCAAGGCCGGGAATTCCAATCCCGACTGCCTTGATGTTGTTATATTGTTGGATAAGCGTATCCAGCAGATGGTCGATGGCTGCAGCATCTATGTACTCTAATTCCATCCATCCATGATCCACACGATCACCAACTGAATTGGTCACCGCATAGGTTATGGATTTCTGGCCATCCTCAATTTTGGCATAGATACATGCAATATAGGAAAAATCAGCGTTATAGATAAATCGTCTGGCCGGTCGACCTCCATTTGATGCCTCCAGTTCAGTCTCAATGACTTCACCAGTCTCCAGAAGTTCATTCAGGATATTTCCGCAGGTAGCAATACTTAATCCGGTGGCACTTGCAATCGTGGATTTGGTTCCTTCTTTCATCGATTTCAAGGCCTGCTTGATAAGCTCCTGATTTATCTTTTTAACACGAATAGAATTGTTTGCGATTTGGTTTATTTTATTCACCTCTAGACTTTTGAAAATGGTTATTAAAAGTATTATCAATACTATAACTTGGCTCTATATAATTGTCTAGCAATCGACAGTTTTTTATTGTGGATTTTTTTGAAATGACATGTGGCTTTTAATCAACCTGCGGTGTCTAATTAAATGTAAGGTCAAGAGGAGGTTCTTACAATGTCTGGAGCTCATGACAAATCCACTGTTTATCCGGATGCACAGGGAGACAAGCAAAGCTTTGAAATCACTTATAATCAATATCGCGAAAGAATCCATAAATATCTTTTGTTGAAAGTAAACTCGGGTCAGAGCAAATTCATAATCTTGTTATTCCTACTTTTCAATAATTAAATTCCGAGGGCTGGGATCTTTAAACGATCCGAACTAGAGTTGCATGAACAATTTGTTGTATATTTAAAAAATAGATAGTTAGATTTCTATTCAAGGGAACCCAGAAGCCATCTGGATGACTTCTGGGCCCTGAATATTTCGATGGAATGCCTAATATGATTAGCGGGTTTAAATCAGAATGTTAGCTTTAATTGGCATCCGCTTGTATAACAAAAGCATATCTATATTCTTTTTCTCCCCAGCTTGCCGTTATGCTAAAGCCTCTATAGTCTTTTTTGTTCTCTTCGTAAAACGAACTCAATGAAGAAGCCATATGCTTTTCGATCGTAAAGGAATATTTACCGTCTTTTTTTGTAATTGGAACTTCTAGTGTTTCTCTGGATGAAAATTGATAAGCTCCACTCTTATTTAGTACGCTATCTTCGATCAATACATTATCTGGCTCAGGATCTCCAAAGTCTAGAGTAATGATTTCTCCGTTTTTTAAATATTGAATATTCTTTACTGCATCCTGCTCAAAGGCGAATTCAAATCCACTTGCTTCAGCGTTTGAGGATAAGTCACTCTTCGCGTTAGCTAATTTAGTGTTAGATAATGTTGTACTTTTAATTTCTTGATCTCCTGCGCTTATCTTAAGATCTCCTATATTACTCTCTGCACATCCACTTATACCTATTAAAGAAACTATTAAAAGAATAGACAGCATCATTTTTTTCATCGAACAATAATCCACCTTTTCCGAAGAGTTTCACAAAAAGACCACTTGTAATGAGTGTACACTATGGAAATTAATAGAATCAATGTTATATAATTCACTAAGATACAAGCTGAGAATGCGATCGTTCCCGCTATGAAGTGGGGCGATCTTTTTTTTGTTTTTCTTGTGAAAAAGGAGAGCAGTATATTTACGAATCAGACTTTTTACCCGATAGTTAAGATAAAGGGTTAATCTCGATAAACCTGACAAAGAGAGCAGGAACCCCTTACCGATAAGAACGAAAGGGATTATTAAATTGAAGATAATGAAGCTATTGGTACTAGGTCTTATCTCAGGGACAATTGTAACATGCGGCAACGTGAGTTATAGAGTTCATGCTGACACGACAACGTACGAGAATACAGGGACATATGAAGAAGTGGAAGAGGACGGTGAGGAGGATCCGGCATCTTCACTGTTCACTGACATTCAAGGTCACTGGTCCGAGCCTTGGGTGCGCTGGGCGTTGGGCAACCAATTGATGGTTGGTTATGATGATGGGAGCTTTCGACCGGATCAGTCGATTACGGAAGCAGAATTTTTGAAATTATTTTATCTTTCTTTCGGCTATCCAAAGGCTACTAGCATAGGCGAAGAATGGACAGCAGCACCGTATAGAATGGCTAAGTGGTGGAATCATCCAGTTACTGGACTACAATATCCAGTGGCAAGATCGACTCCAATCACCAGAATGGCCGCCGCAAGGTTAGTTGCATCTGGTCTAGGGATGAATTACAACGACACGGATTCCGTCGTTTATTTGCTGGGTAACTCTCTACTTCCACTTCCCGGGGAGCCAACTTTAGTCGGTTTCAAAGGAAATCTCCCGCTTACAAGAGCAGAGGCTATACAATGGATGAGAATGCTCAAGCTTAAGGGAATATATACTGTAAATTCTCGTCCAGAAGAACGATCGGATCGGAGTCACTTACCGTCATTACCAGAACAGGGTACAGGCTTGAAGGACTTTATAGCGGCTCCGGTTACTGATCGCGATTTCGGAATCACGGATAGTGGACGTAATCTTTTTATTGATTTTGGGAGTTCAAGAATGTTAGTAGAGGAACATTACGGGGATTCAGCAGGTCGAGATGTGTTCAATAATGAAATGTATAAAGAAGTATCTATACATTATGATACCAAAGGTCGGCTGAACGCTTGGAAAATAGACAAAGATAATGAGCGCATTGATCCAATCCACATAGGTACATTGAACAATATTCGACCTGGGGTAAGTACATTGGAAGATGTGCTAAAGGCATATGGTACATACGTTGCAGTGGATAACGAATACGGGATTATAGTGAGTTACTGGTTTGAGAACAAGGGTGGAGTGTATGAGCCCCGATTGTCACCTTTTGAAATGGATAATATGGAGGGTGGGTTCTATATAGGCTTCATTATTGACAAACAATCTCTGAAAGTTCAAACCATACTCATATCTACAGCTCAGCAGGCAATGAATCCTACGGATATATAGGAATTGTACTGGAACCTTATTCATTCTTTAAAATGTGACGGCATGTCTTTCTGAGGCAGCCGTCTTTTCTTTTATAATTTTTTTACCTCATAAGCTAACATTCTGAGAACTTTATCGTTATACATACGAAGGGAGGTGCAGGATGAAGCCCGGGCAGCTACATCAGATACTTCAACCTAAAATGTTAGAAATTCAAAAATACCTGATTCGTCTCGGGGCACCTGCAGCCGACGCTGAAGATATCGTACAGGATACGGTGTATAAGGCTCTTTTGTATATTGATTCCATTGATGAGAACAAATTCAGTGCATGGTTATATAAAGTAGCGATCAACCGCTACTATGATCTGTGCCGCCGCCGCAAGCGGATAGTCATTCCTATTGACTATGTAGATGTGCCGGATATGGAATTGCCAGAGGATCATGTGCTGTTAAAAGAGAAACGAGAAGACATCGAAAGAGTGTTGGATGAGCTTCTACCGCTCCATAAACAACTCATTATTATGAAATATGAGCTGGAGCTGTCCTATCAGGAGATAGCTGAGCTTCTGGGAATTACGACAGATACAGTGAAATCGGCATTGTTTCGTGCCCGCAAGCAATTTCAAAAAAAGTATAGAGGTGAAGCGGAATGACAGCTCCATGGGAACAAAAGGATGATCAGAACCTTTCAAAAGTAATTAAGAAGGCAAAACGAAAAACAATGATTCGAAACACAATCATTTCTCTAGTGGTGACGGTTATAGTACTATTCGGCGGGATGCTGGGTAACGCCCATCTGACAAGCTGGTTGGCGATGCGTGGTTTGGATGAAGAGAGGATCATGATGAAGATTAGCAGTCCTAACCTTCAGGAGTTGAGAACTGAGCTTGATTTAGGGTTTCTATCGGGTAAAGTCGAACTGAGTACTTACAAAGTTGTTGAGGGTGTACCCATCGTATGGGATACAAAAAAACTGTATTTCGATATGGGCAGCCGTTTTTCTCTGCTTAATAGGGGGTACTCTAGTATAAATGTTCCTGACCCGGTAATGACACAGCAAAATTATGAATACTACCGAGGATATAACAGTCAAAATGCTCAGCGGGAAATGATGTTTTATGTGCCTGGAGTGAATTATAACGAAAAAGTGCTGAATGACCTGCCTGCACTCGAACAAATGGAACCTGGTAAGCTCGTAGAAATGGCAGTTTCTTTTGATAAAGGCTACACTCAGGCAGAGGTAGAGAAGATGATGCCGGCGGGTTTGACACAGACATGGTATTGGGTGGATACGTATGACGATAAAAGGAACCTTGAGTTTATTAGGAATGACAGCGGTCCGAATAAATATGCCTTACCGGAATCAGCTAGACAAGTATATGGCTACGGTGGGGAATGGGAAGGGTTATTTAAACCGAAACCAGAGGATTTTTTACAATCCCTAGCCTATGGGCTTCAGATGAAGGGCAAGCATTACGGAGAGTTTGAGCGAATCTCGAATTACTTGAAAAAGGATAAAGCGGCGCCGGATGCCAGTGATGTACAGCTATTGGGAGCTGTTGTTACAGGAACTGCGAAAGAGCTGCAAAGCCTCAAAGGAAAACCCTATGTAAATACGGCAGTTCTCGGCGCGATTGTGGATAAATACTAGATCCGTATAGTGAAAATGCTGGAAGGGTTGTTCTACAGGTGGATTTTTTACGAAAAGAGACGACCTCTCCTTCATTTTCAAAAATGCAAGGGTCAAAAGAGCAGCGATTCATCCTCCTATTGGATCTTCGCTGCTCTGCGTTTTTGATTATCAGCGATCTGCTTCAGTAGTAGATTGAAGGCAAGGCATAGCCTGCTGACCTCAAACGGCAATTTGTGTATGACTTGACGCAGAAATCGCTGGTATCTCCGGTTGTTTTCAGTTAACCAAATACGCATTCCGACTCTATAATTGGGGAATTTTTCCCTATAATTCTTAGATATTTGGTCATCTAACTTATAATTAGGGAAAACCTCCCTGTAATTTACCTGATTTGGTGAAAAAGAAAGGAATCAACCCGATTTTTAGGGAGAAATTCCCTCATTATGCTCTTTTTTAGCGAATATCGGCTATTTTTAGGGAGTTTTTCCCCAATTACACTAAAGCGCACATCACACATCGCACACCGCGGCGCATCACACACAGCACACCGCACACCGCACACCGCACACCGCACACCGCACACCGCACACCGCACACCGCACACCGCACACCGCACACCGCACACCGCACACCGCACACCGCACACCGCACACCGCACATCGCACATATCCCCTGGGTTAAAGTAAGAATCCATCCATTGTATAGCCAATTTATAAAAAAGAAGCTACCCTATAAGTAGAATTCTCTACTTTTTGGACAGCTTCTTTTTTCATCAGTCACAATCTGCTCAAGCTAAGTCCATTTCGCGGACCACAGCTTCATTTCCTTCAAAATTTGATGTAAATCCTCACCTTTGGGAGTAAGCGAATATTCTACCGTAACAGGAACAGTTGGAAATACGTGACGTTCAAGCACACCATGCTCCTCCAGATGGCGCAACGTAGTGGTCAGTGCGCGGGGAGACACATTAGTGATTTTTCGTTGCAGTGCCCCAAAACGCTGCGTGCCGTCGAATAGCTCTCTGAGGACAAGAAAGGCCCATTTTCCACCTAATACTTCAAGTGTTTTTTCAACATTACATTCAATAGTAACAGGGGTTTTGGGGATATAATTATTAGTAGATTTAGCTGTCTTCAAGGTATCTCCTCCTGTTTGTGAAGCTACTATACTCTAGTATAGTAACTACACTAGAGATCATATAATAAACTAATTTTCACTTCTTTCTATTATATACAAACTATTCTAGAATGAATATGAGTGCTAAGCAACCTGCCAAAATCAAACACGGAACTATGGAGAGGAGCAGTTATTATGAAATATCGCAGATTAGGTGGAACCGGTTTAAAAGTCAGTGAGATTAGTTTGGGAAGCTGGCTGACATACGGAGGCTATGTGGAAAGAGATAATGCTGTTAATGCCATTGAAACCGCTTACGACTTAGGCGTGAATTTTTTTGATACTGCAAATGTTTATGAAAAAGGTGCTGCCGAGAAAGTACTAGGTGAGACTTTACGTAATTACTCTCGTGAGTCCTATGTATTAGCTACTAAAGTATACGGGGAAATGGGCTCGGGACCTAACGACCGTGGACTATCCCGCAAACATATCACGGAACAGTGTCATGCTAGCTTGAAACGTCTCGGAGTAGAATACGTGGATATTATGTATTGCCACCGTTTTGATCCGGAAACTCCAATTGAAGAAACCTTACGTGCGCTAGATGATCTGGTTCGGCAAGGCAAGGTATATTATGTCGGTGTTAGTGAGTGGACGGCGGCGCAAATGACCGATGCGTTAGCTGTAGCAGACCGCTATTTGCTAGATCATATTGTTGTTAATCAGCCGATTTATAATATGTTTAACCGTTATATTGAAAAAGAAATTATTCCGCTCGGTGAGCGCCGTGGGATTGGACAGGTGGTATTTTCTCCACTGGCTCAAGGGCTGTTAACTGGAAAGTATAACACGGACATCCCTGAGGATAGCCGTGCTGCTAAGCTGGATCGATTAAAAGATTCGATTACAGAAGAAAAGATTGAAAAAGTCCGCCAATTGAGTGGGATCGCCACGGAACTGAATATTTCTGTTGGGAATTTGGCTTTGGCTTGGATTTTGCGTCAACCTAATGTAGCTAGTGCACTGGTGGGTGCCAGCCGTCCGCAGCAGGTCGAAGAGAATGTTAAGGCTTCGGGTATTGAGCTTTCGGAAGAGATTTTAAAGCAGATTGAGGAGATTCTGGAGTAGTTGTTAGCTTCATAAAAAAGGAGACACACTCATGGCGAAAGTAGTTGTTACAGGCGGCAGTGGGATGTTGGGCAGATGGGTGGTCCGGCATTTTGTAGAGCAAGGATATAAGGTTGTGAATGTAGATACGCAAAAATCCGCAGATTCTTTGTGCCAAACGATGATTGCTGATTTGAATAATTTGGGTGAAGTATATGGTGTACTTGCTGGCGCTGATGCAGTTGTACATTTGGCTGCGATCCCAGCTGCAAATGTAAAGACGAGTGAGGTCACCTTTCAAAATAATGTAGTATCTACCTATAACATTTTGGAGGCTGCAGCGGGTCTCGGGATTCGAAAAGCAGTGATTGCTTCCAGTGAATCCTCTTACGGAATCTGTTTTGCGGTTAATCCTTTGGGGCCGAAGTATGTGCCTATGGATGAGGAGCATCCACAGTTGCCTGAAGACAGCTACGGTCTGTCTAAGGTTGTGAATGAGCAAACCGCTGAGATGTTCTATCGCAGAAAGGGTATACAGGTCGTTTCCCTAAGAATCGGAAATGTTATTGATCCATCGGCGTATGAACGTTTCCCTTCCTTCATTCATGATCCAGCGCAGCGCGATCGGATTCTATGGAGTTATATTGATACACGGGATGTAGCAACAGCTTGCCAATTGGCAATCGAAACGGATGGATTGGGCGCGGTTGCTCTTAATATATGTGCAGATGAGACCAGCATGGCTGTTCCTAGCAGAGAGCTAATGGCCGCACGTTATCCAGAGGTGACGGATTTCCGCCAGCCGCTGGAGGGTCACGAGTCGCTACTCAGTAATGAGAAGGCCAAAAAGCTGCTGAATTGGCAGCCGAAGCACGTATGGCGAGATTATGTTAACCAGTAAATAACGAGCCGGATTCACTATAAGGAGCGTGCAAAATGAAGGTCTTATTTATTGGAGGTACGGGATTAATTAGTCAGGCTGTATCCCCGTTGGCTGTAGCTCAAGGAATCGAGCTGTATTTGTTCAACAGAGGACAGCGGGATGAATTCGTTCCAGAAGGTGCAAAAGTAATTAAAGGAGACATTCGTAATCCGGCAGAAGCCGCATTAGTATTACGAGATTACGAATTTGACGTAGTGGTAGACTGGATTGCTTTTACACCGGAACATGTGCAGGCAGACATTGACCTGTTCACTGGTAAAACGAAGCAGTACATTTTCATCAGCTCAGCCTCTGCTTATCAGAAGCCGCAGCGTAATTATGTAATTACAGAAAAGACACCGCTGGAGAATCCTTATTGGGAGTATTCGAGGAATAAAATTGCGTGTGAGCAGCTGTTGATGGAAGCTTACAAGGCGAACGGATTCCCGGTTACGATTGTTCGTCCTTCCCATACCTATGGAAATACAGCCATCCCTGCGGCACTTACGAGTGGCCAGCATCCTTGGTCATTGATCGATCGTATCCGCCGCGGCTTACCTTTAGTCATACATGGAGATGGAACCTCTTTGTGGACACTGACGCATAATTCGGATTTTGCCAAAGGTTTTGTTGGATTGCTTGGACATCCGGAAGCGATAGGGGAGGCCATTCATATTACTTCCGACGAGGTATTGAATTGGAATCAGATCTATGCGGCCATCGGACAAGCGGCAGGTGTGGAACCTAAAGTGGTGCATATCTCCACAGACTTTATCACAGCCTTTTCCCCTCCAGGGACAGCGGATGGCTTGATCGGTGATCAAGCGGTAAGCAGTGTTTTTGATAATAGCAAAATCAAACGTTTCGTGCCTGACTTTCAGGCTACTGTGCCTTTCTCCGAAGGGATCAAGCAGTCGGTTGCTTGGTTCGAGGCTCATCCTGAGCAATGTACGGTCGATGCGGAATGGTCTGCGTTACTTGATAAGTTGATCGAGAGACATGGAATTGAGTCCAAACCTCTTTCATTCTACGCATAAGGTTTATACTATACAGTTATATTTAAAGACGGTCTGTTCCTAAGGGAGCAGCCGTTTTTTTGGGTTTGTCTCGTTCAATGTAAGGTTATGGAATGAATCAGCAAATCATGAATATACTCTCACTACCTAAAATTCCGTTGAAAAAGGAGTCCTGGCCATGCCAACCCATCCCTTTGTCTCGCGTTTTTTCGTAAATTCAGATGCACGTCGTGAGAAGTTGATTTATGATCTGCCGGAATCATGGTGGAGCCGTCCCTTTGAATATGAGTGGTGTATTAACTTTATTTCTCCGCATGGTGTTGTGCTGGATGCCGCCTGTGGGATTCCTCATCCCTTGAAGTTTTATTTGGCAGGGGTTTGTGCAGAGGTCTATGCCTGCGATAAGGACAGTAGGGTTATTTACCCGAAAGCTATCCAAGAATGTATTGAGAATGAGATTGGGGAAAAAGCGGCGAAGCAGGTTATCGCTAGAAGAACAAACAACCTGCATTTCGCTCAAGCTAATCTGACGGATCTGCCTTATGAGGATGAGAGCTTTGACACTGTCTTTTGCATATCAGTATTAGAGCATTTGAGCTTTGAGGATACAGTGGGTACTTTACGGGAATTTCACCGGACGTTGAACGAAGAAGGATTATTGGTATTGACATTTGATTACCCGACGGTAAATCTGAGTCTTATGAATGACCTGCTGCTGCAAACTGGATTTCAGTATTGGGGGGAGACGGATTTTGAGTTGCCTGCGGATGCTGTGCATACGGATGCGTGGGGCGGATTAAATTGCTTCAGAGCCGTTCTGAAAAAAGCAAAGGAATAACAGGTCTTTCTACTCTTAATTTAGTAACCTCTTTCCAGTATGCTAGGATCATAGCTAATAAAAAGATGAGAGGAGGCTGTGTTTTTTGAGATTAGGATCGAAGGTTTTGCGTAGAATAGCACTTATTACACTTATGTTATCACTAATAGTTCCTGTGACATCTGCTTCCAGTGCAGCTTCACTATCTTCAGATCCTATAAAGCTTGCTTTTGCGGGTGATATCCTTTTGGACGGTTTTGTTGGCGATCAGATTGCTAAATATGGGGTGAACTTTCCGTTTGTAAAGGTCGCACCTACTCTGCAAAAGGCTGACATCGCCTTCGCCAATCTGGAGACGCCTGTGTCTATCCGAGGGAAAGCGGCAGAGAAAACCTTTGCCTTCAGATCCAAACCAGCAACGTTAGGTGGCTTAACCTATGCCGGGATTGATGGAGTGTCCTTGGCGAATAATCATATTTTGGATTATGGAAAAGACGCTATGCTCGACACGCTGATCCATTTGGATCGAAACAAGATTGGCCATACAGGAGCTGGCAAAGATGAAGATGAAGCGTTCAAGCCTTATACTAAGACAGTAAAAGGGAAAAAGATCGCCATCCTTGGCGTTAGCCGTGTGCTTTCAAATCCTTCGTGGTATGCCGGCAAAAACAAACCGGGAGCCGCTTCAGCTTACACCTCGCAGCCTATGCTTAGCGCCATTCAGAAGATGTCCAAGGAGAATGATTACACGATCGTATATATTCACTGGAATGAAGAGTTTAAGGATTTCCCTGAAAAGTACGCTCGCACACTAGCTAAACAGATGATTGATAGCGGGGCGGATTTAATCCTTGGCGCACACAGTCACTGCCTTATGGGCATCGAATACTATAAGCACAAGCCCATTTATTATTCACTTGGGAACTTTGTATTTAATCGCTCCACACGTGGTGGGGAAAAGACACTTAATTCTATGCTATTGAACGTTGAGATTAAGGACTCCAAGATGACCAGCAAGATTACACCTGTCAAAATTATTGGCGGACAGCCTAATTTCATGGATGATTCCTACAATAGGAAAACGATTAAGCTGATGAATACCCTATCTTTTAATGCCAACATAGACGCTAACGGCAGGGTTACGGAGAAGGCGCTTTAATTAATACAAACTCTGATTAACTATTCACGGATTGCGCCCGATCTCGTTGGAATGCGAAATGTGTGGAGTACTTATGGAGTACCTATGGAGTGGCATGAAGTACGTATGGAGTACGAATGGAGTACGTATGGAGTACGTATGGAGTACGTATGGAGTCCGTATAGAGTACGAATGGAGTACGTATGGTGTACGTAGGATGTGGCGTATGGAATACCTATGGAGTGCCTATAAAGTATCACCGTTGTGTTTGTGAAATAACTGCATTCTATACACCTATTTTATATGTAAAACGGACCATTTTGCTTTTAAGTGTATTCTATACAACTAAAAACTAGAAAATCGACCTAGAGGGCATTAAATCAAGAGAATAGTTGTACGAAATACAGCTATACCCATCGGCCGAGCGAGTTGCAGAGTTATAGTTGTACAAAATACAGTTAAACTACTAGTTAGTATTGGAACGTCTGCATCAAAAGCTGACCGTAGCAGTATGCAGAGAGTATGTATGGAGTCCGTATGGAGTGCCCATGAAGTATCACCGTTGTGTTTGTGAAATAACTGCATTCTATACACCTATTTTATATGTAAAACGGACCATTTTGCTTTTAAGTGTATTCTATGCAACTAAAAACTAGAGAATCGACCTTGAGGGCAATAAATCAACAAAATAGTTGTACGAAATACAGCTATATCCATCGGCCGAGCGAGTTGCAGAGTTATAGTTGTACAAAATACAGTTAAACTACTAGTTAGTATTGGAACGTCTGCATCAAAAGCTGACCGTAGCAGTATGCAGAGAGTATTGGAACGTCTGTATAAAAAGCTGACTGAAGCAGTATGAAGAGAGTATTTATGGAGTCCGTATGGAGTGCCTATAAAGTATCACCGTTGTGTTTGTGAAATAACTGCATTCTATACACCTATTTTATATGTAAAACGGACCATTTTGCTTTTAAGTGTATTCTATGCAACTAAAAACTAGAAAATCGGCCTAGAGGGCATTAAATCAAGAGAATAGTTGTACGAAATACAGCTATACCCATCGGCCGAGCGAGTTGCAGAGTTATAGTTGTACAAAATACAGTTAAACTACTAGTTAGTATTGGAACGTCTGCATCAAAAGCTGACCGTAGCAGTATGCAAAGTATTGGAATATCTGCATCAAGAGCAGACTGCAGCAGTATGCAGAGTATTGGAACGTCTGCATAAAGGGGGAGATCCATATGGATCTCCCCCTTTTTATGCAGAAGCTAGGTTTGGAATCAGTTAATCAGCCCTTCACCGCCCCCGCAACAACACCCTTAACGATGTACTTTTGCAAGAAGATGAATACTACGATTGATGGCAACACCGCCATGACCATAGCAGTCATCGCATATTGCCAATCTGAGGTATATTGGCCCACAAAGGTGTAGGCAGCCAGTGTCAGCGTTTTGGTATCTGGGGAGCCGTTGACCATAAGCAGCGGGAGCAGGAAGTCATTCCAGATCCACATTACGTCGATAATGACAATGGTTGTTGTGACCGATTTCAGCAGTGGGAAGATGACACTGAAGAACAGGCGGAAGCCGGAAGCTCCATCAATCGTGGCACTCTCATCAATTTCAACCGGAATCCCTTTGACGAATCCATGGTAGATAAACACGGCGAGTGGAGCACCGAAACCCCAATATAACAACCCAAGTCCCCAAGTACTCTCAGAGAGATTTAAAGTCTTAGCCGTTTGCAGAACGGTCAGCATGATCGATTGGAACGGAATCAGCATCGGCATAATGCAGAGGAAATAAATCACCCCGCTCAGTCTGGATTTCGTCCGTGCCAGCTTGTAGGCTGCTATGGATGAAATGAACACAATACCCAGAAGACCTACACCGGTAATGACAAAGTTGTTCAGGAACAGCTTCGGATAGTTGATAAACTTCCACACGTAGGAATAGTTGCCGAATACCAGATGTTTTGGCAGGGCGATGACATCTGTCATGACTTCGCTAAAGCTTTTTAACGAGTTGATAATTGTCAGAAATAGCGGATATAGAAACAGAAGAGAGAGGATGACCATAACAACTTCTAGAATGATTCGGCCTGCTTTGCGGTTTGTATTCATTATGCCTCAACCTCTCTTCGTTTGAAGAATGCTAACTGGAGAATGGTTACCACCAAGACGGCCAGGAACAGGATAAGCGCTTTCGCTGTACCGTATCCATACAGATTGTTCTGGAAGGTATCCCGGTAGATATCGTAAGCGATACTGTAGGTAGTTCCGCCAGGTCCGCCCCCGGTTAATGACAGGATGACATCGAACACCTTGATCGAATTGGTCAGTGCCATGAACACAGAAATCGTAATGGATGGAGCGAGCAGTGGCAGTGTAATACTGAAGAATTTTCTCATGGGACCAGCGCCATCAACTGTGGCTGCTTCTTTGAGATCCTCAGGTACAGATTGCAGACCGGCAATATAAATGACCAGATAAAAACCAATCGACTGCCAAATGGAGACGGCCAATATGGAGACGAAAGCAAGTCCCGGCGTCCCTAGCCAGCTTAGACCAAATATGGACCAGCCGGTACTTTCTCCGAGTGAGTTGAAACCTTGCATAAAGATAAATTTCCAGATAAAACCGACAATGACAAGACTGAGGATATAAGGAATAAAGAAAGCGGCTCTCAGCCAAGGGGTGCTCTTCAGCTTCATGTCCAGAACCAGTGCGAGCAGAATGGCCAGCACGTTAACGAGAACAATGTACAGAATCGCATACTTTATGGTGAACCAGGCTGAATTGGCGAAGTTGGTGTCGCCCATAAAGATTTGTTTGAAATTATCAAGTCCGACAAACTTAGGGTGTTTCGAAATTCCGTTCCATTTGGTCATCGAATAGCGGATAGTCATGGCAAACGGAATGTAGAATGCTACAGCGATACAGATTAGGACTGGGAGAGTGAATAATCCGAATTCTGTTTTCTCGCGCCATCTTTTGCCGAGTGATTTTAACATGGATGCACCTCTTCTTGATTTGTTGGGTGGTAATATCGACTAGGCTTGCCACACATAACCATTCCGGTTAGTCTATATTGTGTATTATAGAGCAGTGCCCTATACTCAAAAATGGATTTAAGAGTACAGTTAGGGGTAAAAAGGTGAACTGAAATATTTATAATTAAGCCTGTAAATCGTGGGGGAGGTTGCCGGTCATTATTAAAAAGTGGATCATAAAGCGGTTTGAACCCGTGCTGGAGCTTGTCTCACGCAGGTTGGCGAACAAGCTTATTTTGCTGTTTACAATCATCATTGTTTTGGTGGTGACCTCACTGACGTTCATTTCATACGGCATGCTGCGAAAAGAATCGGTGAATAACAGCATCGCCAGTACGAGCAACAATCTGTTGCTTGTCGGCCGGAATCTGGAGAGTTATTTGGACGGCATCGAGCAATTATCCCTGCCGCAAATATCGTATGACGAGATCACCTATGCGATTTTGCATGAATCAGAGGATTATGCCTCGAAGATGTATGTGGAGGATTACTTGAAGAACCTGTACTTCTCCCGCAATGATCTGGAAGCTATCTACCTGTATGTGATCAAGGAGCACAAGTATTATTATGTCACCAAAGAGAACTACAATATTACCGTGCGGGTCGCCGAGCATCCGTCGATTGAGAATCTTTCCTGGTATAAAAAAGCGCTGGCCAGCCCGTTTAACCGTTCTTACCAGTCTTTTGTAAAAAACCAATCCTCGATGATCAATAGCTCCGACTACCCTATAAATAAGGATAAAAGCTTCATGGGCTACCATCGATTGCTGCGCTCTATAGTTTCCAGGGAGCCGCAGGCGGTGCTCTCCCTTTATTTCAACTCCTCGGTTACGGACGAGATTATGAAGGATATTCCCTTCAGTAAAGGGCAGCACCTAATGTACGTCAGTCCCGATAATGAACCTTTTGTGGTGGATGACCCCGGGTTTTATCAACAGAGCGAACAAGAGGGACTGCTTAAGGAGCTGACACCAGCCTCAGGAGGACGCGTGACGTGGTCGGATAAAGAAGAGAAGTATCTAGTGATTTATGACATCAGCAAAAAAGAAGGCTGGAAGCTGATTAAGCCGATTCCCTACAAAGAAATTTATGAAGCGGCCACGACAACACGCAAATTGAACTATTTCATAGGACTGTTATTTTTAATCGTTTCGGTCATCTTGGTCAGCTTTATTTCGAACAAAATAACGAACCCGCTAAAGAATCTGTCGCTGCAGATGAAGCGGTTCAGTACAGGCAGCTTTGACGCTGAAGCACAGGTTGAAGGAAAGGATGAAATTGCCTATCTGTCTCGCCACTTCAATAAGATGGTGGAAAAGACGAATGAGCTGATCAATGAACGGTATAAAATGAAAATTGTCGAGAAAAATGCTGTACTCAAAGCACTGGAAGCTGAGATCAATCCGCATTTCTTATATAATGCCCTGCAAGCCATTTCCACCAAGGCGCTGAAAAACAACAATGATGATATTGTCGATATGGTCGATAATCTTGCTATGACGTTGAGATACTGCATTAGCGGTAAAGATGTGGTCTATGCCAGAGAGGAATTAAAGCATATTGAACGTTATTCGGCACTGCAGAAGGCTCGTTTTGGAAACAGAATGCAGGTGGCCTACCAGTGGGAAGACCCTTTGCTGGAGCTGGAGATTCCGAAGCTGTCCATTCAGACCTTGGTAGAAAATTGCATCAAGCATGCGCTGGAAAAAGTATCCACAACGATCACAATTACCATTGAAGCGCATGTGACGCCTAGCCATACTGTTATTTCAGTGACGGATGATGGACCGGGGTTTAGCGGGGAGCGGCTGGAGCAAGTGAGAAATTCTCTTCAAATCCAGTGGGAGGATCAGGGCGGAGAAAACGCTGCCGAAAGTGACACGGAAAGCATTGGACTGAAAAATTTGAACACGCGGCTGAAGCTTTTGTATGGTGAGGCTGCGGGTTTGGCCATTACCAGTGATGCTGGCGGAACAAAGATGGACATGCGGTTACCGCGGGGAGGGACTAACCATGTATAAAGTACTGATTATAGATGATGAGGAACCGTTGCGTGAGGCGATCAACATCCTGGGAGACTGGAAAGGTCTAGGTGTCGATCAGGTACTGGAGGCTACGGATGGAAATATGGGTCTAGCCATGCTGCGTGAGCAAAAGATCGACCTTGTACTGGTTGACATGAAGATGCCGGAGCTGAACGGAAGTGAGCTGCTGCAGATCGTGGAGAAGGAGTTCCCGGAACTGCTGACGATTGTAATCAGCGGCTACAATGATTTTGAATATACCCGCCAGGCTATCCGTTCTAAGGTAGTTGATTATTTGCTGAAGCCGGTCAACCGGGCGGATTTGAATGCGGCCTTGCGTAAAGCTATCGATGTGCTGGAGGCTAAACGCAAGAAAGAAAGCGAGTTCATCAACAGGAACATTACGCTCAATATGTCTCTGCCGAAGCTAAAGGAGAAAATCTATCTGTCGATCATTGAGCGCAGCTTCAAAAATCAGTCCAACGAGGCTTTTCTGCCGTTGATCGGCGCTGATACGACCGGAAACTATTTTGCTGCGGGTGTACTGCGGGTGCTCAATTTGGAACAAGTGCGTCGTAATCGCTTCCATGAGGACCGGGATTTGCTGCATTTTGCCGTCACGAATGTGATTAATGAGAATAGCGATGAGCATTTTCAGACCTTCAGCTTCGCCAGTCATAAGGGAGAACGCGAGTTTATCGCCATCTTCACGATGAAAGGCGGCTATGAGGAGGACGCAACTTTCCGCTCTTTACATCATATGAAGAAGTTAGTCTCGACGCTGAAAGAGCTATTCGGAATTGTTGTTGCCGGAGGAATTGGACAGCCCTATGGTGACATCATGGCGCTTGCTCAATCCTATGAGACTGCCAAAGCCTCTCTCGACGGGATTGACCTCCTGACGCTGAAGGGAGCGATTGTCACAAATAGCAGCAACGATACTTCACAGGGGAAAGATAATCCTTCCTTGACGGGACGTATGCCCTTGATTCGCAACGCACTGGAGAGCGGGAACATCAATCATGCCAAAAGTATTTTAAGCGAATTCACGAAGAAATGGGAGGCTTCCGGACGTTTTAATCTGGGCGAGGCTGACCGGCAGATAGAGGAATTTATTATTTTACTGAACGATATTGCGACGGAGCTGGATGCGGTCCCCGAACGTATCCGTGGCGGTAAAGATAAAGGATTGCGTGGGCTAGGCATCGGGAGCGATTTTGCTTCCTTTGGCGAATTTGAGCGGGTGCTGAGCGGGATTCTAGATTGCTATGGCAATGAAATCAGCAAAAGCCTTGCTGGCAATCGCCCCAGCGTATTGGAAAATATTAAAGCATACATTGATAATCACTATTTTGAGAATATTAAAATATCGATGTTCACGGATAAATATTTCCTGAGCAGAGAATACTTGATGAAACTTTTTAAGGGGCAATATGGTTATGGCATACATGAGTATGTACAAAAGGTAAGAATGGACAAGGCAAAGGAGATGCTATCCACCCCCGATTTGAAAATCCAAGACATTTCCGAGATGTTGGGGTACAAGGACAAAAATTATTTCAGCAAGGCGTTCCGGAATTATTATGACTGTTCACCTTCTGAATATCGGGTTCTGCTATTGAACGGGGATGAGTGAAGCGGTTACATGAACACACTTTTTTACCCTAATAAGTTCACTTATGTACATTCTTATCCTTTTTCTTTTTCTTTAGAATTGTCTCAAGACCACTAGATGCATGAGGAAAAGGGGGCAACATCATGTTAAAAAGATTTATGGCTTTATCTGCGAGTCTGCTGCTCGTCGGCGGATTACTGGCGGGTTGCGGCGGAAACAACAATGCCGCTGACAATAGCGGAACAGGGAATACTCCTGCCACAGATTCTGGCAAGCCGGTCACGATTAATATGTTCACCGCATCACCCGAGTACACTGATGCTTTTAACGCTTATATTGCCGAGTACAAGAAAGTTAAACCGAATGTGACGATTAATCTGGAGATTATGCAGGCTGACTACAATACGGTGCTCAAATCGAAGATTGCTGCGGGAAGTACACCTGACGTATTCCAGACCACAGCGGGCGGAGATATTGATACCTTTGCGGAGTATAGTGCTGACCTAACTAATGAGCCACTGGCTGCGGCGATGACCGATGCAGTGCGTTCTAACATGAGTTCTACGGACGGTAAAGTGCTCGGTCTTCCGGTAAAAGGGAATCTATTTGTCCTGATGTACAATAAGAAACTGTTGGCTGATGCTGGGATTACAGAAGTTCCTAAGACAACAGCCCAAATGGACGATGCGATTACTAAGCTTGAAGCTAAAGGTATTACTCCTTTTGCCAACGCCTATAAAGAGTGGTGGGTATGGAAACATATCTTCCAACATTTCGTAGATGCGGCAGCCCAAGATGCGGGTACGGATGCTAAGACACTAGTAAATGATTTTATTGCCGGAAAAACCACGATCAAGGATCACCCGGTGCTGTACAATAACTTTTTCAGCTTCGTTGATACTACTGTTAAACATGGCACAGACAAACCGCTTGAACGGGACAGCAATGCTGAAGTCAGCGACTTTGCATCCGGCAAAACAGCGTTCATGACGGGTAAAGGCGCATGGGATGAAGAAGCCATTAAGAAAATCACACCTGACTTCGACCTGGGCATTATGGGTTACCCAGTCAGCGACAAGGCTGAACAGTCCCAGATCATTACGGGTGCGGATCAGGCCCTGCGTATCAATAAGGATTCTGCTGTAGCTGGTGAGACTATTGAGTTCTTCAACTGGCTGTATACTTCTGAATACGGTAAGAACTGGTTCTCTACAGTAGCAAAGGTTATTCCTCCAATTAAGGATGCTCCAATGCCTGACCTGCAAATGCCAAAAGAAATGGAAGAAATCCTCAAAACAGAGAAATCCGGCGACCTGTCCGTGAACTACTCTCTGGATACCTTCCACCAAAAATTTGGTGAGCTCATGCAGGCTTACATCGGCGGAAGCAAAACTAAGGATCAAGCCATCGATGAAATTCAAAAAGCTTGGATTCAATTCGGATCGGCAGAATAACTAGGTTGAGATCAGGGGGCGGGCTCCAAGGTAAGATTCACTTACTGGAGAACCGTCCCTTTTTTATATGTTATATAATCATAAGAAGATACTGAGACAAAGTCAGGAGGTACATTATTGTGAATAGCAAAATGATTGAAATCATTGAAAATGGACTATATCTTACGATTGAAGTTACGGAAGATCAAGATGTTCGGCTATTGCATTTTGGCGCGGCACCTTTGGAAGCAGCCATAGCGGATAAGAACAAGCAAGGCTTCCGGCTGCTGGAGCTGCAATTATCGGGCGAAGACCGCGCCGAATATCACGGGCGCACACACCGAGCATCCTATCCGGGTCTTCGGATGGTATATGCGGGACACAGCGATACAGTGAATGCGCTCGGGCGTAAATTGGAGCTTAGCTTGGCTGATCCGATTACAGGAATCCAGGCAGTGCAGCATTTTCAATTCTATAAGGGTGTGCAAATCGTTCGAAGCTGGTCAGTGTTAAATAATGCTGGAGAAGCTGAGGTGGCAGTGGAATACATCTCCTCCTTTGCTCTTACAGGTGTAGACAAAGAGGGGGGCAGGGAGCGCAATGATAAGATTGAAGTAACCCTTGCCCACAGCGGATGGCAGAGTGAACTTCAGTGGCGGACCTACCGGCTGCCTGAGCTCGGGATGTATCATTTGGCAGACCGTGGCTCCAAACGAATTGCCGCAAGCAATACAGGCTCTTGGTCAGCAGCGGAACTTCTGCCGATGGCGGTTTTGCATAATAAGGAGAGCGGGACAAGCCTGTTCTGGCAGATTGAGCATAACGGCTCTTGGCATTGGGAGCTGACGGATCAATACGATCAGCTTACACTACTGGTCAGCGGACCTACAGAACATGACAACCATTGGTGGCTGAAGCTAGCTCCCGGTGAAGAGTTTACTTCGGTGCCAGCAGCTGTGGGTGCTGTGCAGGGAGGATTTCAGAGCGCGGCAGAACAGCTTACGGTATATCGCCGGATGATCCGCAGACCTAATGAGGATAATGAGCTGCTGCGGATTATTTTTAATGACTATATGAATTGCCTATGGGGGAGCCCAACGACTAAGAAGCTACTGCCTTTAATTGATGCTGCCGCGGAAGTAGGTTGTGAATATTTCTGCATTGATGCTGGCTGGTATGCACCCGGAGAGTGGTGGGATGGTGTAGGCCAGTGGGAGCCTTCCAGCGATCGGTTTCCGGAAGGGATTAAATATGTGCTCGACTATATCCGCAGCAAAGGGATGATTCCCGGACTATGGCTTGAGCTGGAGGTTATGGGCATCAACAGCCCGAAGCTTGCGGAGACTGATGACAGCTGGTTTTTCATGCGGCATGGTAAAAGGGTTAAGGACCGTAGCCGCTATCAGCTAGATTACCGCAACCCGAAAGTCATTGATCATGCAAACGGTGTTATTGCGCGTCTGGTTGAGCAGTACGGTGTAGGATACATTAAAATGGATTACAACATCAATGCAGGCATTGGGACAGAAACGGATGCGGACAGCTTCGGAGACGGGCTGCTACAGCATAACCGCGCTTATCTGGCTTGGTTGGACAGCATCTTTGTTCGTTATCCGAACCTTGTCATCGAGAACTGTTCCAGTGGGGGAATGCGCATGGATTATGCGATGCTTAGCCGACACAGCATCCAGTCTACCAGCGACCAGGAGGATTATGTACAGTATGCGGCGATTGCCGCAGGTTCTCCGGCAGCACTGACACCGGAGCAGTCCGCAGTTTGGTCTTATCCGCTGCGCGAGGGGGACGATGAGGAAGTCATCTTCAATATGGTTAATGCGCTGTTGCTTCGTGTACACCAGAGCGGTCATTTGGCGGAGCTTGAACCCCACCGCAGGAAATTAGTTAAAGAAGCGCTGGATTATTACAAAACCATTCGCAGTGATATCCCACACGCCACGCCCTTCTGGCCGCTCGGCCTGCCTGACAGTGAGGGCGAATGGGTCAGCCTTGGCCTGCGGCGCGGCGAACGACGGTATGTTGCAGTATGGCGGATTGCCGGAGAAGCTGCAAATGTCCAATTGTCGATAGAAGAGCTGAAGGGATTTGAACCAGTGATCGCCTGTGCCTATCCTCAGCAGCATAGTTCAACTTGGAATTGGGATCAATCGGCAGGGGTTTTGACGGTGGCACTCCCACCAGGAAAAACAGCGAGATTGTTTGAGATTACTTCGTAAAGCTTGCGGCGGGCCTGCTCCCCTTCAGTCTGCTGTTGGGGAGCGGCCGCTGTACTTGCTAGGGAAATAGTTTTTTTCACTGCCTTTCTAATTCGGTCAGGTTTGGCTTAGCTGCTGAAAGTATGTTTAGAAAAGGTAGTACAATGATTGTTTCGAATTCATTATTTTGAGCGTTAGTAACTAGATGACCTCCGTATTTTTCGGTGACACTTTGAATATTTGTTAAGCCGAATCCGTGAAAAGCGGGATTCTCTTTAAAATTATGCTGCACTATAGTGCTAGAATTGTTCCGTGAGTTGGTGACTTGGATAAACAATGAAGTATCGGTAGTGAAAATTAGCAGCTGAATAAATCTATCTTCTTTTTTTGGAACTCTTGCAGCGGCGTTTAGAGCATTATCCAGCACATTCCCGATCACGGTACATAAGTCAAACCGATCAATATCAATAGCTTCGGCGTGTATATGAATATCATACTTAATAGCAATTTTGTGTTCACAAGCAATATTTAGCGCGTTGCCAATTAAAGAATCAATTACCAAATTACCTGTTGATAGTTTGAGAGAAGGCTGATGAATTTGACCGAGCATTGAATTGATATGATGGATAGATTCCTGAATCTCATTGTTCTGAATACAATTCCGGACATATACCAAATGCTTGTTCGTATCATGGATAACTTGTTTGATGCTTGTAAGGGAATGTGTGGTTTTTTCATAGCTGATGTGTTGATAATCCATCTGTTTATGTAATTGCAGATTTTCTTTAGTCAGTTTGGTGTTTTCATTAATTTTACCGAATAAAAGGATGGTTTCTCTGATTAGCAGAATAAGCAACATCATGATGACCATTGATAGATAAAGAGTCATCCTCGTTCTTTGAATTGTGCAATCATATAATAGGCGTAGGCTTCTTTAACCTCTTTTGCCTGAGTACGGCCAATAGGAAACTGCTCTTGATTGTGCATGACTACGGAAGTAGCTGTAAACTTATGGACATGTTCCAGATTAACAATAACGGAACGATGAATAAGCATAAATGGACGGTTTAGTTTACTTATATATTCTGAAATTGTACCTGGAATTATGTAATGCTGCGTAGAGGTAATGATCTTTAGTCGGTTTTTAGCCAAGGAATGTTTGATTTTAACAATCGCAATAATGTCAGAATTTTTGATCACCATATGTCCATCTTCAGTTTTAATCATTAGAAACCTATTTACAGAAGAAATGATATAGCTACATAGCTTTATTATCTTTGCCTCAAAACACTCATAGTTTACTGGTTTAATCAAATAATGGTAGGGTTGCACATCAAAGCTGCTCATTACGTACTGCGGATAGTTTGTCAAGAATATAATTTGAACCTCCCGATCCGGAAGTGCACGGATTTTTTTTGCAACCTCGATTCCATTTAATCCTCTCAGTTCAATATCCATTAGAAGTATATGAAAAGGATAACTACTCTGTTGATTATAATAGTGAAGCAATTCCTCACCGGAGGTAAAATATTGAGTCTCGAAAGAGTAAGCCGTGCTTTTCATAAGTCTTGGGAGATATTCCTTTAGCAAATCGTGTTCCTTTTTCTCGTCATCGCATACGGCTATGCGTAACAAAGCCATCCCCCCCATAATTAAATTTGTTAATCTTCAGAGATACCAAAACCTGACACGAAACGTCATTCAGCCTCCTATTCCAACCATTAGCTACCAAATTACCCCAAATATTCTTTTATATGATATATTGATAGCGTTATCAATGTCAAACCGAAGCTTGAAAGTAGAAGAGGATATATTCTATGAATGATAAGGATACCCTTGAAAAACTTATCGGATTATTTAAAGCGCATAAAAAGAATTTATGTATTATTTTTCTGCTCTTAATATTTTCTACTTTGATTAGTTCCATTTTGCCGATGTTCAACAAAATTATTATTGATGAAGGATTTATGAAATCAGATGTTAGAACCATTATTTTAACGGCAATCTACATCTTTCTTTTGTCTATGTTCAGTAGCTTTTTAGATTTGCTCAAAGAAAAACGAAGAATAAAAATAGCTTCAAATATTATCTACTCCTTGCATAAAGCTGCATTTGATCGACTTATGAAAGTGAAAGTGAAATATTTCACTGATAAAAACTGCAGTGAAATTTTAAATCGCGTTAGCACCGATATATCGAATATTTCGCAAATAACGGATGGTAGCATGCTTTTTATTGTTAGTCAGTGTTTTAGTTTGGTAGGAGGAGTTATTGGACTTTTTATCATAAGTTGGGAACTTACACTTATTGTGCTTATTTTAATCCCTATAGAATATTTAATTTTGAAATCGTTTGCTAAAAAAAGAAAGTCTCTTGCGGAAAAATACATCACGAAGGATGGAGAATATTCGCATTGGTTTGAGGATAGTTTGAATGGTGTGAAGGAAACAAGGCTTTTTAATTTATTCATTTTCAAAGAAAAAGAATTTGCAGACAAGCAGAATCAAGTAATAACCTCCCATATGGGAATCAGTTTATTGGATAATTGGCGGATTACTGTGGAGAGATTTCTAATTGGAGGACTAGTTCTTCTAATATATGCTTCTGGATCGACGATGATATTAGATTCAAAGCTTTCGGTAGGAAGTATATTTGCATTTATTACCTATAGCGCTTATGTGACCACTCCTATCTCATCGATGTTGAATATTGGATACTTATTGTCGGGAATAATGCCTTCTGCCCGAAGGTATTATTCATTGCTCGAGGAAGAAATCGAAGCTTGTGATGTAGAATCCGCCAACATTGGTATGAAGCGACTCAACCCTTTTGGGAGCATTCAGTTTGAAAATGTAAGCTTTGCTTATGATACTGAACTGATCTTGTCAAATGTGAATTTCACGATTGGCAGCCATGAGAAAGTGGCCATTGTAGGAATGAATGGTTCGGGGAAGTCTACAATCCTAAATTTAATCCAGAGGTTTTACGAACCACTTGCAGGAAAAATTTTATTTGACGGAGTGGATATTAAGGCTATTAATTTGAATGAATATCGGGAATTAATTTCGACTGTTAGTCAAGAGATATATCTTTTTGACACAACCATCGAAAATAACATAAAACTTTACAGTGAAAACCATGAGGAGCAGTATAGACAGGCTATTGAGGCTACCCAATTATTAGAGAAGGATACAAGCCGGTTTGAGGATTATGTCGTAGGTTCTAATGGGAACAAGTTGTCCGGTGGACAAAAACAAAAAATCGCGATAGCCAGAGCATTAGTAAAAAGCAGGCCTATGGTGATTTTTGATGAAGCGACCTCCAACCTTGATCTTCACTCTGAACAAGCCATCAACCATCTATTAGATACAGCACTCAGTAACAATACAGTGATTATAGTCAGTCATAGGCCGGAAATTCTGAAGCATGTGGATAGAGTAATCTTTTTAGAAAAAGGCCAGGTCTCCGCTATTGGACTTCATGAGAAGTTGTCTTATACAAATGAAAGGTATCGGCTCATCACACAACAGCATCAATTCGTTTAATGGGTTTACCCTTCGAGTGATTTAAATATCAAATATTGATATTTAGATAAATACGATTTGAAAGGAGGAATAGGCATATGAAACAACTTGTAAAAAGAACAAATGCAAATTATGAAACGTTGGAGGCATATGCAGCTTGCAGTGCATGTCCTTGTTATGCATGTACATGCAATGCCAGCGGATCAAACAAAGCAGCCATGAAACAAGTAACCTATACTGGTAACTCCATGAAGATGACTGCTATTGGAATCGGGTAGTAAGTGCAATCTTAAGTATAGCTAAGAGCAGGATGGCTAAATGGCTTTATTAAAAAAGCTGTCCTGCTTCACTTTTAGAGTGGGGGGAGTTCAGGTGCCAGTATTTCATTTATTTGAAACGGTAACGGGAAAATATATGTTCGATGCGAATGCAAATACATTTCTTAAATTAAATGAAAGATCTTATCAGGCTTTGTTGAACTATAGAAATTCAAACTTTGAACAAGTGGAACCGGAGATTCAAAACTTATTTGATTCCGGTTTTTTGGCGGAGAAACAGGATTTTGAGATGATTCATCCCATGAGCGACTCTTTGCAGCACAATTTAAGCAGAAGCGTTGGCTCGATAACTTTGCAGGTCACGCAAAACTGTAATTTAAGATGCAGCTATTGCGCGTATTCAGGGAGCTACTTACACAGAGTACATACCAATAAGAGAATGAAAAAAGAGGTTGCTTTGAAAGCAATTAAGTTTTTGATTGAGCACTCCGTAGATTCTCCAATTATTAATATTGGATTTTATGGAGGAGAGCCCTTACTGGAAATGGACTTAATAAAAGCTTGTGTTGCTTATGCCAGAGAACAAAGTGCGGGCAAAGAACTAACGTTTAACCTTACTACAAACGCAACTTTAATTACCGACGAAACCTTAGAGTTCTTATCTTCTAATGATTTTAATTTAACGATCAGCCTGGACGGCGATGAAGTCGCGCATGATAGAAACCGAGTTTTTGCGGTAAATAATAAAGGCAGTTTTCAGACTATTATGGATAATATTGAAAATATCAAAAACAAAACACCAGACTATGTTGATAAAGTGATGTTCAATGCAGTAATTGATCCAAATTCAGATTTTAGCTGTTCCACAAACTTTTTTTCAAACTATGAGACCGTAAAAGACTTTGCTGTTATGGCAAGTGATATAGCAAGTAGCTACAAAAAAAGTGAGTCCTTAATCAATGACAGTTTTATCAAGATGTATAATTACGAAGTTTTCAAATTATTTCTTTATAAATTTGATAGGCTTAAGAAAAATGATGTATCCAAGCTGGTGATGGAAAGCTTTGATCAAATCCAGGAGAATGTCCATAACAGGCTTAGAATCTCTTTCTATGATGTAAAAAAAGACCATCATTCCGGACCGTGTGTTCCAGGAGTACAACGATTGTTTGTGAATGCTGACGGTGCTCTGTATCCCTGTGAAAGAGTTAGTGAAGCATCTAGTGTAATGAGGATTGGGCATATAGATACAGGCTTTGAATTGGATAATATCCGGAACATACTAAACATTGGAACAATAACGGAGAAAGAATGCAAAGAGTGCTGGGCCTTTAGATATTGCACTTCTTGTGCAATGGCCGCCGATGATATCAGTGAGTTTTCTGCTGCCAAAAAATTAAGTATCTGCAATAAAGTTAAAGAAAACACTGAGAGTTTGTTTAAAGATTATTGCGTACTAAGAGAGTTAGGCTACGACTTTGATAAAGAAAAAGTGTAATGGGGGAGACAATGGTGAAAAAAAGAGCAATTGTTTATCCATATCATGCAGATTTCGGTCCGGTCGTCAGATTCTCCAATTTACTGGGCAACTATGAGCTTGTTTCATTAATGGCACCTTTAGGTTTTGGACTGAATGAAAAAGATGCAGCGTACAGCTATTATGGTGAGGATGTGGGTATAAAAGTTAAAGATTCTTTTTCAGATGATGAATTTGATGTGTTAATGATTTGTGAATTTGAATGCAGTTTTGAAAAAGTGGTGTTCCCGACAATTATCAAAGCCGCAGAGATGGGGAAAGATATTGTTCTGCTTAACAGATGTGCTGATCATGAAGTTGAAATGGTAAAGAAGGTATGCCTGAAAAATAATGTGGAACTCACAAGTTTTTTTGGAATTGACATTGACAGAACGAAAGTAGAACTCGTTGAGAAAATACTGCTGGATATTAATGTTCCGATAATCTGCGTGGCGAGTCTTATGGAAAAATCCAATAAATTTGATGTTCAGCTTAGCCTAAGGGATTATTTCTTGAAAGAAGGGTACAAAGTAAGTCAAATTGGGACAAAATCTTATTGTGAGATTATGGGATTTCATTCTTTTCCTGATTTTATGTTTAATCATAAAGAAGCGGAGATAGATAAAATATTTCTTTTTAATCACTTCTGTAAATATATTGAATTGAACGAACGACCTGATGTAATGATTATCGGAATTCCAGGCGGGACAATGGTATATAATAATCTGTTTACCAATAGATTTGGTATTACTGCATTCGAGGCGGCTAGTGCAATCCATCCGGATGTCGGTATTATGAACTTGACCTATGATGATTTTAATGGAGAGTTTCTCGATAAGATATGTGTGTCAACAAAGCATAAATTAGGTTTTGATATTGATTGTTTTAATATGTCAAATCATAAATTTGATACGGGCAGAAGCAAACAGGATAAAGAATTGAAGTTTTTTACGGTTGATTCTAAGTTGGTTGATGAAAAAATTGCACAAATATCGCTAGAGTCAAAGGTTCCTCTGTTTAATTCGTTAAATGGGACAGACACTTTGAAATTAGCAGAATGCTGTGAAGCTCTATTGTTACAGGAAAATATGCAAATCGTATAAAAGAAGGGTGATATTTATGGATCTGGATCAAGTGCGTGAACAGATAAACGAAATATTATTCGACGTAATGGGAATGGACAAGATCAAGCTTAATGAAAACTACTTCTATGAAGATTTATTGGGCGAGGCGATGCAGTTCTCACCACGGGATTTGTTGGTTCTATTTGTACATATTGAGGAAAAACTAAAAATACAAATTCCGGAAACCGATATATTAAATGGATGCTTCAACAGCCTAGATCGAATTAATAATACAGTTTGCCGCATTCTACAGGAAAAAAGAATAAGGGAGTTGGTTTAAGTTGTTGAATGTAGCTTCACTCAGTAGCCTGAATCGTGCGGGGGCTGCAATGGTAATCCAGAAAAATAAGAGTTCAGAGATTTCATTTCAAGACGCGCTATCGACATCGAGTTCGGAAGCGGTTTTGACGGAATTGGAAAAAAAATTCGACATTAAAATCAACGTTCAAGCCATACCAAAGAACAATGAAGCAGTGAAAAGTGTATACTCTGGTAGTGTTGGCAAAGGGAATGTAACCATTGCTCCAAATATACTGAATCAGTCGGCAACAGATCCACAAATGCAAAAAAGGGTAGAAGCAATTATTCAGGATCATTTTGCTTCCAGCGCTAATGATAAACCCGGTGATGCCAGTGGCGTCATTATACATCCGGATGGAACAGCTACTTTTTGGGTGATTGGTGATTATTTAACACCTGCCGAGCGGGAGAAGATTAATAAAGAAGTAGAGGCAGAAAAAAAAAGAAAGGCGGAGCAGTTAGACTCGTTGAGTAAATTAAGTAGCAGCTCTAGCCTATCACAATTCGGGTTATTTATTGACAACTCCAATAATGGTGAAGAAGATAGCATGTATTTAAATAGTGTGCTACAAGCTAGTCTGGATTCGATGCTGCGGAAAAAGAACCTGTTTAATTAAATGATTAATCACTTTTTTAATCATGACTACCGCCTGGGTCAATGGATTTGTGACCAATGAGGCGGTTTTATTTTTGTCGATCTGTAAAAGGAGATGATGAACATCGAAGCTAAAGTGAAAATTGCCGTGATTGATGATGGTATCAACGAATATTTGCTAGGTGAACCGGTTGTTCAACAGTTGATCTTCAATGAAGATTTCACAATAGACGCTTATACAATAGACAGTCCCGAAAGAATAACTCACGGCACCATCTGCGCAGGCATAATTAAGCACTATTATCCGGAAATCTATATGTATAGCTTGAAGATATTGTCTGATACCTTAAGGGGAAATATCCAGAAGTTGTATAGTGCACTAGAATGGTGCGTTCAAAATGATATCCAAGTTGTAAATATCAGCTTGGGAAGCCATTGCTCAGCGGATTTATTAGAAACGCAGAGAGTTATAAACAAGGTTGCTGGTCAAGGCTTAGTTATTGTAAGTGCCGCAAGTAATCATGATTATATTACATATCCAGCTTCTTTTTCAAACGTTATAGGCGTTAAGAGAGAGGTAAGCAACACGCTGCACGAAGGGGAGTTTTATCTCAATGATAATATCATCGACGGTATAGAATTTACGGCTTTTGCTAGACATCATTTGAATGGTAAAGAGTGCAGCAACTCGAACAGCTTTGCCGCGCCCATGATTACAGCCAAAGTATGTGAACTCATTGGTAAATCTCACCTAACTAACTTGCAGCAAATAAAACTCATGTTGTCGAAAATGGCAAATAACTATAGGGACGATAAACACTTGTTTATTTGCTATGCTGACCCTGATTGGATAAGTGATATATTAGTATGCTATGTGAACGGAAAATGCAAATTGGACAATCGGAATCTTTGCGTTAACATACACGGTGAAATTGTCATTCCCGCTGAGTCGGCTTATGATGCTGTTGATGCAGCCCTATTGGCTTACAATGAAAATATTGAGACTCTCGTTGTGATCAGCAGAGATCTTTACCCTGATGCTTATGTTGAATTACAGTGGATTGCTTCGAAATACAATAAAAATGTAGTGTTTATTGACAATTACCAAGGAAAAGATATGAACAAGATAGTTAACAATCAGTGTACTAACATTAAGTTATGGCATAGCTTATTCAAAATACACAACATTTACACACTTAACAGCACCCCGTTGCTGATCGAAGAGCCAATGGTTTCTATTTACATCCCTGCTGACACTGACTTTGAAGTTATTCTCTGGTTAAAAGGGCAATTTAAAAATAATAACTATAACAGTTATTTTGCATCGAATCACCCTATCGGAGTTTTATACGGAATAGACTATGTTCCTGAGACAAACTCAGCGCAGACATCTTCCTATTTTTCCTTAATTCTGAATAAGAAATCTTACGATATCGCGATATATGTCTTATATGGCTATGATATTTCGGATAAAATAGAAACGGATATTGAAATAGACATTGAACCATTAAACGGTTACTTTCAAGCAACTTTTGCTGTAAATGGCTTATGCCAGGAACGTATTATCAATATTAAACAGATTGATGAAACCTTTATCGGAGAACTTTATAATTCTATAGTTTATTTACTCTCTTAATGGGGGACAAAAATCATCAAACACTTAGAATACCCTCCATTAATAACTTCTTTGCTAGCCCCTCGTTAGTCGACTTCCGGATTCATCGTATTTACACTACAGTGATATCATCAGCCTTGTATTTACATGAGGATTCGATACACACACTACTCATAGCGAAATTATTATTCCAATGATAGATCCTATTTAAGTTTGACTTACTAAACATCTGGGTAAATGACGGAGTAGCGTTCTTGCTAGTTTTCGACAATTTCCTACTTGTGATTGCGGATAAGCGGAGTGACAAGATTTACAAATAGATTAACGAAGGTATTTTAGGGTAGAATTGTCATCAAGTAGGGTTACATTCTGGGTGGATTTCGACATTCCAGAGAAGCCCCTATTTTTTTGTGTTCTGACACGGCTTCATCTCTTGGTGCTCAACAGATATCATACATTGTCGAAATTTTGTCGAATAATATCATATAATGTAGAAAAATAATTGACAGGAAATGAATAGAACTTTAGAATTAGGTAGTAGCGTAATCATTACTATCATATAGAAGCGTACATAGCTTTTAGCAAGAATGATTATAAATGTGACTTCAAGGGAGGATGTACGATGATGAAAGCAACAGGCATAGTAAGAAAAGTGGATGAATTGGGACGTATCGTAATTCCTATTGAACTGCGTAGAACAATGGGAATCGACATAAAAGACCCGCTCGAAATTTTTGTAGACGCTGAAAAGATTATCCTTAGAAAATATGAGCCAACTTGTATCTTCTCCGGAAGCTCAGAAAACCTGATCAATTTCAAAGGTAAAATGGTAAGCAAAGATGTTCTTGATGAACTTATTGCAAGCTTTGATAGAGCATAATCCATATACCACATATGATTCCAAAAAAAAGAACCGGTATTACAAGCACAAGATGTGCCTGTAATACCGGTTCTTTTTTTTATGGTGTACTTTCGAAAGCGGGTTTTATTTAGACTCTAGCACACTTTGGATTTTTTTGATAAAAGCATCATATTGTACGAGGCCTAGCTCCATGCACAACTTCTGGTAGGAAGATAGCTTGTAATCTAGCTGGTTCAACTTCTGTTCCAGATCGTCGTACATTGCCTGCTTTTCTATCAATGCTTGCCGAAGCAGATTATCTATGTTCTCTTTGTCCGTCTTTTCCCCAAAATACAGGTGCATAAAAAAGTCAGAACGCAGAACATCTTTTTCGGCTGGTGATTGTAGATAAGCGTGGAACTGATCCAAGCCGGCAGAGGTAATGGTGAATACATTTTTGTCGGGTTTGCCTTCCTGTCGCACAGATTCTTTAGTGATCAGATTCAGCTTTTCCATCTTGCTTAGGGTAGGATAGATCGTGCCATAGCTGGCATCGAAGAAAAATGAGAAGTATTCCTCGAAATGTCGTTTTATCTCGTAACCAGAATGAGGTTTTTCGCTTAAAATCCCCAGAATAACATCTTGTATGTTCATAAATCATTGCCGCTCCTTTCTTTCACTTCCTACCATATCACAACTGCATATCGCTCTCAATTTGAAATGGCATAGCCGGAGTGGCAAACTGTATAATTACGCATTTACTGGCACGGGCTCTTGTTCTCGTGAGATCCGAGTTTCTTTACGGAGGAAAGTGACAAGTACGCTTAATACAGCAATTGTTGCCCCAATACAGAGTAAATAGAACATATCTTTCCATACCCCGTTACCCCCGATAACCAGGTCGAGCATACCATTAACTGCATAGTAAGCGGGTGAGAAGGGACCGATCCAGTTATAAAAAGGTGAAAGCACATCGCGTGGAATAGTTGCTCCGGACGCTAACATTTGCATGGAGAGAAGGGCAATATTTAGCCAGCCGCCAGCATCCCCGAGGAGCAGCAGACTAAACTGAGCAAGGATCATGCAGGAGAGAATTACCGTGAACTCGAACAGCCACATAAGCAGAAAGCCACGATTAGAGTGGATACCGAGTGAGTTAACCATGATAGTTCCCACTAGTGAGATAAGCACAGCCGTTCCACCCATAATGACAAATCGGGCTGCAAAGCGATTCCATTTACTAAATTGTCCAGACAAGTTGGAGGAAGCTTTATGGAGATTCATCGCGAGTAACATTGCACCGGTAAATGAGGCGGTAACGATCATTAAGGGAACCATAGTTTGTGCAAAATTAGTTGTAGGGTTAATGATTTCGACGTTGGCGGAAATGCGGCTGCTTGCAGCACTTTTGATGATCTCCGCTTGTGCCTGCGGCAGATTCATAGCATCCAAGGTGTGGCTTAGTGCTGAACTACTGCTTTGAGTGTTCATTGCAGCCGTGACTTTAAATGCTACCGTCTGCATGACATTGCTGACCATCTGCGGATTAGATTCATTTAAGAAGTAGTGGAGTTCAGTCTTTGCAGATGGATTGCTGATCTGTCCAGTGAACCCTTGGGGAATATTGATAATCATGCGGATTTCTCTATGCTCAAGTGCTTCTTTTGCATTTTCTAGTTGGAGATCCTGTCTGGTTACGAACTGAAGTGATCCTGCAATCCCATCGACTATAGGCTGGGCATTTGTACCATCCTCATTAACAATAGCAATGGGCAACTGATCTACCCGATCCGTTACATGATCGTACCCTGTAATCCAAATTAAGCTGAAAAAAACTTGGAACAATAGTGCAGTTATAATTCCAATGATGGTAGCAGGCTGCTTGAGGAAGCGCATGATTAATTGATTTGACATGGTTATTTCTCCTTTATATTTCAAGTTGTAATATTACAGATTGAAATATATCATAACGAAATATAAACTGCAACAGAAAAAGTTAAGAGCATGGACATTACAAAGCGATTTCATATATCATAGGGCTTGTACTGGAAATATCGCACAGATGAATGTCTTACCTGAAGCAGAACAGAATGGGGAGGAACAACAGATGAATAACGAAGTACATGGAATGGAACAAAACGTGGTTCATGCGAAACTGAACAAGCCAGAAGCGATTGTATTTGATATGGATGGAACATTGTTCCAGACTGAAAGTCTTTTATTGCCTGCATATCATAAAATGTTCGATATTTTGCGGGAAGAGGGACTATACGTAGGACCTACACCACCAGAAGAACGTATTCTAGGCTGCTTGGGGATGTTGCTGGCAGACATTTGGAAGAATGTTATGCCTGAAGCAGATGAAGCCGTGCACCGCCGGGCGGATGAATTGCTCCTGCAGCTGGAGATTGAAGGGCTTGAAGCCGGAGGCACACTACTGTATCCACAGGTGGTTGAGACACTGACAGCGCTTAAAGAGCGCGGAGTGAAGCTGTTTGTGGCTAGCAACGGGCTGGAGGATTACATTCACAGCATCGTTGTGGTACATGAGCTTAAGGAGTTGTTCGAAGGATTGTATAGTGCGGGAGGTCAAGGCACTGCGACTAAGACCGAGTTGCTACGCATTCTTTTGGATAATCATGGGATCAGCAGTGCCTGGATGGTTGGGGACCGTTCTTCTGATGTTCAGGCAGGTAAAGGAAATGGCCAGACCGTAATCGGCTGCGCCTATGCAGGCTTCGGACGTCAGGATGAGCTGAAGGGCTCTGATGTCATTATTACCTCCTTCGACGAATTGGTTGACTTATACGATAACGCAACGATTAGTGAATAAGAACTTACGATGGGGAGTTTGCTTAGCTTACAAGCAAGCGCTTGATCACATAAAAGACAACCTTCTTGAAGAAGGTTGTCTTTTTATTGAAGTCAAAAAGATGGTGCTTCAGTTGAAAGAAATCGGTATCGTCGTCAGGCAGCAAAGATATATACATAAATAAAGGAAGTAATCCGATAAAATATGGAGAGGGTCTATATATGTTTTGCATGCCTAATATGTAAACCCTTTATGTTAAACTATCGTTCTCTGTTGGTTAAATTACCAATCGGATTCATTTAATTTAAAAGAAGTGACTCAATAAATGGCTCTATGTCAAAAGGTTTAGTCGTTGTTTCGTATCTACCGTATACATGACCGTTTCTATCGATTAAAAACTTTGAAAAATTCCACTTAACCCCATCGCCGGCATATATGTCCGGATACTTTTTCTGCAGAAAATCCTGCATCCATTTACCGCCTGATGTCTCAGTATCGAATCCTTGAAATGGTGCTTGCTGTGTTAGATATTGAAATAAAGGATGGGCAGACGGTCCCCTAACCTCAACTTTCTCAAATAAAGGAAACTTAACTCCAAAGTTGCTCTCACAATATTCATGTACTTCCGAGTTGCTTTCTGGCTCCTTCTCGTTGAATTGGTTACAAGG
Source organism: Paenibacillus sp. FSL H7-0735 (assembly GCF_038008505.1). Lineage (NCBI taxonomy): Bacteria > Bacillati > Bacillota > Bacilli > Caryophanales > Paenibacillaceae > Paenibacillus > Paenibacillus sp. FSL H7-0735. The sequence continues at coordinate 2,383,589 of NZ_JBBOZH010000001.1, forward strand.
AAAACCAAGTATTTCAAACCCTTGCTCATGGTGAATTTCGTAAAGTTTTTGAAGATCAGGTAATTGGCGAGAATAGCTGCACCTACTGGCAGTGTTCAGAATAAGCAGAACTTTTCCACGATAAATGGACAATTCAACAGGCTCACCATGAATTGACTTTGCTTGAAAATCATAAATAGACATCAGATCATCCCTCCACGTTATTATTATAAATAACATAATAGCGCTATAGGCGTTTATTGGTCTAATATATAATAGGGATAATATTTATAGTATTTACCTATAACGGGCAACACTCGATCATTAATTACAATAAAAGTATTCCTCCAATATTCCCTTAGTTGTTACCGGTTAGTTTAATAGAAAAGAAGAGCTACCTTATAGGAAGCTCCCCCACTATCGTTTTCCGTTAGTGTAGTCTCTAAAATACAAATTCTTTCTCGTTGTTTTCCCCATCAAGATATCTAACCCTACAGTAATCTTTCCAATTATCCCAATTTGTTATACTGTCAACTTCCACGCGAAATAATTCATTATATGGCATATTCATCGGATTAGAAAAATCATAAAAAACAAGTTCATAAGGACATGCCCAATAGCATCCATCAATCACTATTAATTTTTTTTGTTGAAAATATATTATTTCCCCCCAGCAAAATCCATGACCTTTATATGCCTCTTCAGGAACATAATGTTTGGTTTGTTTATTTGATAAATTAACAATTGAATACCCTTGATAATCTAACCCACCTAAAAGATATTCTATGCCATTTATCTCTAACCAACTGAATAGAAATGTGCCGAAGTTTCTATATATTATGTCGATGGTTTTATGCTCACTATCCGTAATAATTCCTTTTGTATAATTATATCTAATAATACCTACTACATGGTTATAGTGATGGATTTCAAGTTTAAACTTCCCTGATGGTGAATAAAAAATTTCAGTTTTCTCAGGATTGTAAAATTCATCTTGAAAATAGTACATCATCGTAGCTCTTTCACTGAGAAACTGAGTATCATTAACAATATTCCTCAAAGTTTTTCACCCCGCCTTAGTATTACAAATTGTACCATAATATCGGACATGCTATTACGCTTTTCTGCCTGTTAGCTACGTCGTTCGGTGACGCCAAAGAAGCGTGTCTCCATTAAGGAGCACGCTTCTTTGTTGACCGGTATGATAATTGCCGCGGCGGTGCTTACTGCTGCTTAGCGTACCATTCGGAAAATTGTTTTTGGTATTCAGCGATATATTTGTCTATTCCCGCTGCTTTTAGTCTGTCCAGCGCTTTGGGGAAGGCGGTGTCATAATCGCTGAAGCCACTGCCAATCGGAGCGAGGTATTCAGTGAATACGCCGTTCAGCTTCGTTTCTTCATTCTTGACGGGTGTATTGTCAAAGTTGAAGCCGGCACCTTTGGAAATGATAGCTCCATCGTCCCAAGCTTTATATTCTGCAATAAACTCATCCGGTACCGTGTTATCGAAACGCATGAAGTTTTTGTTCATCAGCAGCCAGTCAGGGATCAGCGAATCAGTGGTTATTTTAGTCAAACGCCCGTTTTCATCCAGCGTATAGTCTGTTCCTTCTATCCCGTAGGCGAACAAGTCGTACAGCTCCTGGTTTTTTTGCAGCAGATTGAAGAACATAATATAACGTTCAGGGTCTTTAGCTGCGGTGGAGACAAAAAAGGCGGTGCTGTAAGTGCCGCGGCTGATTTTTGGACGGCCGCTGCCGAGGAAATAGTTGACCAGTTTGGCATCAGGCACTGCTTGTGAGATGGTTGCCGCACCTTCGAATGGGCGTGCCGCTGTGCCGGCCCAGAACATCGCTTTACCGGAGTTCCAGTCAGACTGCAGCTGCGGAACATTGGTGGCGGCATATTTCGGAATGATTCCTTTTTCATACCAGCCGTGCATAAGGTTCGCATAACTCTTGAACTCTTCGGTTTCAAACCAGCTAATAATTTGATCATCCTTCACAGACTCATCCAGGGCAATAAAATCATTTTGCCAATAGAGGTTTTTGTCCGTGTAATCATATTGTAGGAGTCTGCGCGCATCGGTGTTGGCGTACCCGATCAGTTCGGGATGAATGGCATGGACCTTATCATAGAACTGCTCTAGTTCCCCCAGCGAAGTAACCTGCGTCATGCCGGCTTCTTCAAGCAAATCCTGTCTGACTAGTGCACTGTAGAATTCCGCAGAATTCGGTTTGTTGCCGACGGGGATCGCATACTGCTTGCCTTCCAGCTGAAAGGCTTTGAAGGAGGCCTCGTCCACATTTTTACTCAAATCAGCTGCTGCATCGGCATACGGAGTGAGGTCGGCATAAAGCCCCTTTGCCACAGATTTTACCATGTAATTGGCATCTGTATAAGTTGCGAAGTCTTCTCCTGTAGACAGCATTAAGTCAGTTTTGCCGCCGCCATATTCGGTCCAAGGAAGAAACTGAAATTCAACCTCAGCATTGATTTCTTTCTTAATAGTGTCGTAGAACGATGTCTTCGCTAGTTCCTTCATCCGGTTGGACTCATCCCCGTACAGCACAATTTTCAATTTGGCAGGAGTCAAGGCGCTGCCGTCATTACTACCGCTATCCGTAGAGGAAGAGGTACCTTCATTTCCAGTCCCAGAACTAGGGGGAGCGCTTTCATTGTTGCCCTGAGCACAGCCACTTACCAAGAACACCGCAGCTAGGAGCAAACTTAACCAACCTTTTTTCTTTTTCATGATGAACCCTCCTGAAATAGAATCATAATGTTTGAGGCATCTATTGCAAAGGTCGAGCTCCCTTAAGTCCCATTGTACATCAAGAAGTAGGGGAGCATAAACCCGGTGCAACCGAACATAATTTGGTATCTTTGCTGGAAATTAGCCTTTGACTGAACCTACGATAATGCCTTTGACAAAAAAGCGCTGGAGAAAAGGATATAATATGGCGATTGGCAAAACGGTCAGACAGGTCATTGCCATTTTGGCTGTCTCCAGTGGCGGTGCGATGATAGCTCCACCAATTTGAGCAGCGTTGCCGGAAGCCAGGAACTGAATGTTCGCCATCATGTTGTACATCAAATATTGAATCGTATAGAGATCCTGATCGGATACCAGCATTAGTGGCAAATAGAAGTCATTCCAGAATTGCAGTGCGTAAAAGAGCGAGATGGTGACCAGTCCGACGCGGCCCAGCGGAATCATAATGCTGAAGAAGATACGCAGATGTCCGGCACCATCGATTTGCGCAGATTCCACAATTTCATGCGGGATGCTGCGGAAATAGTTAGCCATGAGAAACATCAGAAAGACGCTTAGCACATAAGGGATGAACAGGCCGATGAGCGTATCGCCCAAATGATAATATTTGGTGCTAAGCAGATACCATGGCAGCGTTCCTCCGCTGAACAGCATTGTAAAATAGGCGAAAAAGGCGAAGAAATTTTTGAGCCGGAAGCCTTTAACGGATATGACATAAGCATAAGCGGTGGTCACCAATACGGCCGACACGGTACCCAGCACCGTAACGATCACCGACATGGAATACGCCCGCAGAATCTGCTGCGCCTTGGAGCCAAACAGGAATTCATAGGTTTCAAAGGTGAAGCCTCTGGGCCAGAACGAATATCCTTCCGCGGCGATTCTGGATTCGGTAGATAATGAGCCGGATACTGCCAGAATAAACGGCGCTAGACAGATTACTGAAAATACGGCAATACAGATGTAAAAGAAAATGAGCAGGCCTTTGTTTTCGGTAGTTTGCATCTTATCAGTCTCCTAAAATAGTTTGCTGTCTTTGTCATACCAGCCGGCTAATTTGTTGGCCACCAGCACCAGAATGAAACCAAAGACGGATTGATAGAGCGTAATGGCTGAAGCAAAGCCGAATTCACCGGAACGGATGGCTGTGCGGTATACATACACATCGATAATGTCGGTAGTCGGCAGAAGCAACGGATTCAGGAACGTTACCCCCATAATCATACTGAGATCGCCTTTCAGCATGCCCCCGATGCCCAGCAGCGTCATCAGAATGATCGACGGAATCAGCATTGGCACCGTAATTTTGGTGATAATCTGCCATCTGGAGGCACCATCGATTCTTGCAGCTTCATAATAGGAAGTGTCGATGCCTTGCAGCACCGCATAATAGATGATGGCGCCGTAACCAGCGCTTTTCCAGATATTCGCTAGCACGAGAATGATTACGAACAGCCAAGGGCTGGAATACCAGTCAACCTGAGAGAAGCCGAATGTCTGGAGCAACTGGTTCATAATGCCTTTGTCGTAATCCAGCAGGGAGAACAGAATGGCTCCGATAATAATCCAGGAAATAAAATACGGGAAAAACATGACGCTCTGCGTGATTTTGATAAACCATTTGCTGCGCAGCTCATTTAGAATAATGGCGATGGCCACTGAAAAAAACGTGCCGGTTAGCATATACAGCGCATTTAACATCACCGTGTTGCGTGTAGCCCTAAGAGAATCTTCCATACTAGAGAAGAAAAACTCGAAATTAGAGAAGCCGGCCCACGGGCTGCCGAAGATTCCGTCGTTGAAGTTGTAATTTTTAAAGACGAGAATCAGACCACTCATCGGCAGATAAGCAAAAAGAATTAGAATGACGATTCCCGGAAGAGCGAGCAAATAAAGCGAGCTGTCCTTCCTTAGGGATTTACGGAAGCTCTTGGCTTTGGCCGTCCTGATTCCCGGACTTGGCATTCCTTGTGTCTCCGATGTAGCCTCTTGCATCATTAACAGTCCACTCCTTTATACTAGCGTTGTCATTTCCGTCCCTTGTTTTAGGAGAACGCTTTACATGAAAATCATAAATCCACCCGGAATGTAAACGCTATCATAATAAACGGAAAAAAGTTAAAAAAAGCGGAAAAGGACGGCTTAAAAAAACGAAAAAAACAGAACTTTTTTGTTTTTTAGGTGCTAAAAAGCCTGATTTAAAGGGAAATCTCATAGTATATGCGACGCGAGGGATTATTCATAGAAAGTCAAAAAGGGAATGTCTCCGGCTATGAAAATGCTGCCGGGACATCCCCTTTGTTCCTTACTTTTAGCGGGTCAATCAGGAAGATTCTGTTTTTGCAGAATATGATTCATTCTCCATTTGGAAGGTGTAACCCCATAACGCTTTTTGAACTGGGTTGTAAAATAGGTGCTGCTGTTGTAGCCCACTTTCTCGGCAATTTCCCGGATATCCAAGCCAAGCTCTGTGACTAATAACATCTGCGCCTGCTCCAGACGCAGCAGGTTAACGAAATCGGGAAAGCTGCAGTTTACTTCGTCGGCAATAAGTCTACTGAGATAAGCGGGACTTAGCGATAGCTTGTCGGCAAGGGCATTAAGGGAGAGCCTGGAGTCATCATAATGATCTCTGATATAACAAATGGCTTCACCAGCAATGCTCTTGGTCTGTACAGCACTCATGCTGGCAATGCGCTCGTGGGCGGTATAACAGCTGTCTACAATCCAATTCCATAGCTTGTCATAGCTTTGGATCTGCCAGATATGCTGGTAATTATCTAGAAAGCCGGAATGCTGGACGTCTGCATTAAGCTCAGCCGTGCGACTGAGCTCAAAGACCAGTCTCGATAAAGCGATGGTGGCAGGCTCGACACGGTAACTGCAGGCTACTGCCAGCAATCTCTCCACTGCCTGCGGAATATGGTTAGAGAGTTCCGTCTGCTTAACGGCTTGCAGTACCGGTTCAAGGGCACTGTCGGGCATTGGGCTGCTGTTCAGATGGATCGTATCATCGGCAAAGATGATGTTCTGCTGCACATGAAATTTATTATATTGCAGACAGTCCGCAGCTTCATTGTATTTAGCCCTCAGTAGGTTTAAATCATCCGTCAGCCCGCTGATTCCGAAGGCGCAGCAGGCTCCGGAAAGCTGCAGCTGAGCGGCGACTTCTTCCCATTTGCCGCGGTACAAAGCGTAATCGCCGAAGCTCCCGCTGTGAAGCTCGCTCAGAATAAGTACAGCAGTGCCCTGATGCGGGCGGAAGGATTGAATGGCTGCAAGTTCACAGAAGGCATGTTCAATCTGCTGTATGTTTTCTTCAAAGGTATGCCGGAAGTCGGAGTCTTCAGGTTGATCGGGCTCCAGAGCGGTCAGCACGCATACACAATATGCTCCCCCAGCAGCGGCTATACTCATCAGGGGTGTCCTGCTGTTCTCCGGTGTTCTCTGCGGGGAAAGCAGCCACCGCATCAAGGCGCTATCATCGCTTTCTTTTTTTAGCTGCTCCAGCTTAACGCCAATCTGTTCGAGCTCCTGGCTTACGGTATCGAAATCGCCACCGGTTTTCAGCGCTTCTTCATTGCCAGATAGATGAGCGATATTGCCGAACAGCCGGCCGATTGGCTTATACATCCGCCGCGAGATCAGGTTGGCGGTTATAGATGCGGCGGCAATCAAGGCCAAGCATAGGCCAGTCATCAGATTGCGGGCATTGGAGATATCACGGATGCTATCCTTGTAGGAAGTCTCCGACACAAACCACAGCTTGTCCGCTGCAGAATATACATAAGTAATCAGCAGCGGCTCTTCACCTCCCCTATAGACAAAAGAGCCTCTCTCAGAGGTGGAGGACACCACCTGCTTTAACATGCCCTCTTCCAGAGGGATGTCAGATAATGCACTGTGCATGAGCACCGATGCTTTTCCGTCAAGCACAGCGTAACGGGTGGCTTCGCCTTCTTTTTGCGTAAACAGATTATTCTGCAGCTTTCCCAAATTGACGGTCAGCGCTACCGCACCATTATATTCGCTATCCGCAAATGCCCGGTCATTATAGAACACGGTGAGCAGGGTAATGGGGGCACCGTTATTCAAGGTTGCTTCCCACAGAAACGGTGATTCAACAATAATGTTATCCCGCATTCTCGAGAACAGCTCCAGCTTGGATTCAGGGCTTAGCGGAAGGTTTTCGAACATGGCAACAGGCTCATCCACTCCCATGATGTAGGCATTCTCCATATATTGGTTCACAACCAATGCTCCGCGGATTTGGCTTAGGGCACTGTACAACTGGTCGCTCCAGCTGGTATCGCCATTCATCATGAGCGCGTTGATGTTTGGATTCCTATAGAAGTCCATAGCGTAGTTCTGGACGATCTCTTCATAGTTTGTAAAAACGGTTTCAGTATTCACCAGTACATTTTGGTTCGCCTTGTTGACATTATCTATCGTAATATTCCGGTACCAATAAAAGATCACTACAGCCAGTACTAGAATACAGCAAACTGAAATCGCGGTTAGGCTCATAAAAAAGCGGGAGTACAATTTCTTTCTTTTTCCCAAGCTGCTCACCCCTTCAGGTAAATCCTATTACACCCATTCTAGAGGGAAAGGCTATTCGCTGACAAGGAGTGAAATATGGGCAATATAGCATGAAAGTATAAAAATGAAGAAATAGAACATAGAAAATACAAGAAAGTTAAACTTATACGAACTATAATTGGTGGTGCTTACATTTGAATTGTTTTGAGGAGGATTACTTTTAATGAGAACATTCCGCAATCCAGTGCTGCCGGGATTTTATCCTGACCCTTCCGCTATCCGTGTTGGTGAAGATTATTATCTTGTGACTTCAAGCTTTGAATTTTTCCCAGGCGTTCCTATCTTCCACAGCAAGGATCTGGTCAATTGGCGCCAGCTTGGCCATGTACTGGACCGCCCGTCCCAGCTCAATCTGGATCACTCGATTCCCTCCATGGGCATTTGGGCACCGACGCTCCGCTATCATGAGGGAGTTTTCTATATGATTACTACTTTTATTGACAATGACAAGAACCAGCATAATTTTTATGTAACAACAACCGATCCGGCCGGAGACTGGTCTGACCCTGTATGGCTGGAGGATGCACCCGGTATTGACTCCTCTTTGTTCTTCGATGAAGACGGCAAGGTGTATTATACCGGCAACCGTGTTCCGCCGGAAGGGCAGGATTATCCGAAGCATATGGATATCTGGCTGCAGGAGATTGATCTCAGCCAAGGGAAGCTAATCGGTCCGAAGCATAGTATTTGGCAAGGCGCACTCAAGGTAGCTCATGCGCAAGAGGGACCGCATATTTATAAGATCGGCGCTTGGTATTACGTGCTGATTGCCGAGGGCGGAACCGGGCATACTCATGCGATTACGATTGCCAGAAGCAAGAGTGTGACAGGTCCTTATGAGGGCCATAAAGCCAATCCGATTCTGACGCATCGCCATCTTGGCAGAGCGTATCCTATTGTTAATGTGGGTCATGGAGAGCTAGTGGAGACTCAGCATGGTGACTGGTGGATGTTCTGCTTGGCTTCACGAACCAGCGGTGGTTATTACCGCAATCTGGGACGTGAAACCTTCCTGACACCGGTAATCTGGGAGAACGAATGGCCTGTGGTCAATCCCGGCAAAGGGGTGCTGGAATTTGAGACGGAGGCTCCGGATTTGCCGGAGACAAAATGGCCGGAATTGCCTGCGCGCGATGAGTTTATAGGTTATGAGCTGGCACCGATCTGGAATTTCCTGCGGACACCGCGGGGTGAATTCTGGAGTCTCACCGACAAGCCTGGAGTTCTGCGGCTTCGCCTGAAGCCAGAACGGCTCTCGGAGATCACCAATCCATCTTATATCGGTAGACGCCAGCAGCATTTGAGCTTCAGAGCGGCGACGGACATGACGTTTAGTCCCGCTGCAGAAGGGGAAGTGGCTGGTCTTGTTCTCCTCCAAAATGCGGATCACCACTTCCGTTATGAACTGGGGCTGGAGGCAGGCGAACGCGTATTACAGCTGATTCATCGGATGGGGGGCAGCGAGCAGCTGCTGGCGTCAGTGCCATATCCACAGGATCAGGTACAGCTTAAGGTGGAAGCCAGAGGACAAGAGTACAGCTTCTATTACAGACCTTCTGAAGCCGCCAAGTGGACAGCCTTCTGCGAACGGACGGATGGCAGAGTGCTCAGCACCGATCTGGCCGGAGGGTTCACAGGAGCATACATCGGGATGTACACAAGCTCTCAAGGTGCAAAGAGCGAAAGCTATGCTGATTTCGACTGGTTTAGCTATGAAGGACTTGAGTAATAGGAGGAGGTGAAATTCAATGAGCAGCAATCTTGTAACCAATACGTATCCGATTCCCGAGCTTCCCCAGATTCCCGAGCGGACTTTTACAATCACGGATTATGGGGCGGAAGAGGGTGGATTAACGCTATGTACCTCTGCTATTCAGGCTGCACTGGACGCCTGCGCTGCAGCGGGAGGCGGAAAGGTTGTTATTCCCGCTGGTATCTGGCGCACAGGACCTCTTACTTTGCATAGTCGAATTAATCTGTATGTAGACAAGGGAGCATTGGTGCAGTTTGATCCTGATCATACCTTGTATCCGCTACTTTCTTCCCATTATGAGGGGAATGCCGGCTGGCGCTGTCAGGCTCCGCTCGATGGAGAAGGCTTAAGCGATGTGGCAATAACCGGTGAGGGAATATTCGACGGCAGCGGTGAAGGCTGGCGTCCAGTGAAGCGGTTTAAGATGACCGAGAAGCAATGGGAGCGTTTGATCGAATCTGGAGGAGTACTTGATCCCCAGGGCGAAGTATGGTGGCCTTCCCGGGAAGCCATGGAAGGTGAGGACTTCTGCCGGAAGCTGTGGGACAAGGGAGAAACTAGTATGGAGGCTTATCTGCCTGCTCGTACGTATCTGCGTCCGACGTTACTTAGCCTGCGCAACTGCCGGCGTGTGCTGCTGGAAGGGCCGACCTTCCAGAATTCACCTGCTTGGTGTCTTCATCCCATTGGTTGCGAACAGATTACCGTACGAAATGTTCAGGTACGTAATCCTTGGTATTCGCAGAACGGGGATGGCCTTGATTTGGAATCCTGCACGCATGCTCTAGTTGAGCACAGCAGCTTTGATGTGGGTGATGACGCCATCTGTCTCAAATCAGGCAAGGATGAGGAAGGCCGTAAGTGGGGAATGCCCTGCCAGTATATTACCATCCGGAATTGCACGGTATATCACGGACATGGAGGCGTTGTGATCGGCAGCGAGATGTCCGGAGGTGTACATGCAGTTCGAGTTAGTGACTGCCTGTTCATCGGCACGGACATCGGCCTGCGGTTCAAAAGCACCCGGGGAAGAGGCGGTGTGGTGGAGGATATTGTAATGGAGAATATCAACATGACCGGCATCATCCACGAGGCTGTATCCTTTCATATGTTCTATGCAGGGGTTGAAGGATCGGAAGGGTATGACGAGCAGTTATTTTCGGTTACAGAGGAAACTCCGCAATTTCGGAAGATTACCCTGAAGAACATTGTGTGCCATGGTGCGGCAACCGCTCTACTGGTTAACGGGCTGCCGGAGATGCCGCTTGCTGATCTAACCATTGAAAAATTCCACGCAGTGAGTGACCGGGGAATTGTGCTGCGGCATGCTACGGGGCTTAAGCTGGATCGTATCCGGTTGCAGACTTCGGAAATGCCGAAGATAACAGCGCATAGATGCAGCCACGTCACGCTCACTAATTCCGAAGATTTGACGATCACAGAGAGATAAAAAATTCTATGGATGATGGAAATCCGTCTTGAACTTCCGTGGGTGTGACCTTGCTTCTTTTCGGTATTGGAGCGGGGTCAGACCGGTTGATTTTTTGAATGTTTTATTGAAATGGGAAAGATGTTCAAATCCGACAGCGGAGGCGATCTCCTGGATTTTGCCTGTAGATCCGACAAGCAGGCGTTCGGCTTCCCTTACACGGACATGAACGATGTATTCCCGAAAGTGAAAACCCGTCAATCGGTGAAATACCCGGCTCAAGTATGAAGGACTAATGTAAAAATTACTTGCAGTTTCTTCCAGAGTAAGGGCCTCACGGTAGTGATCACGGATATAGGTGGCTACATCAGTTACTAGATGATGGAGTGGATGTTTCGTCCCTCCAGCTTGTGAGATACTCTCTGAACGCTGAAGGAGAATCATCAGCTCGGCGAATAAAGCGATTACGCTGGTTTCGTAATACGGTCGCTGTAACCGGCATTCTTCCAGCATCCGGTTCATTAGGATTTCCGCTTCGTCCTGCTCGCGCAGGGTCAGCTTGAACAAGCGGTACCCGCGGTCATGAAACCAGATGGCTTCATTCTGCAGGGAAGGCGGTAGAAGAGCAGGATCATAGTTGATCAGAATCCGCTCGAACTCGGCTACTTCCGAGCTTGCTGTGGAATGAAGCTCCCGGCCGGAGATAAGAATAAGCTCACCCTTATGAACCGTAATGACTCGGTCGTCCACAAAGTATACCCGCTCCCCTTGTATCAGATAGTACAGCTCGGCTAAGTCATGGCTGTGGGGACGTGGCATAGCAGTGATGCCTTTACGTTTCATATGTTGGATGCTGTAGCGGTCTTCTTCAATATGATATTTGTGATTGGGGCTAGTCAGGCTAGTCATAATTCTCCTCTTCTCTTACGAAGCGTTACGGTTATTATAGAATAAACTCAGGTTGATAGGAAAGGAGCCGCAGATGTTAATTACAGTCTCTAAGAGTGTCGACGAAGGATTCAGTAGTCTACAGGCAGCGTTGGATTCAATTCCACAGGAACACAAGGAAGAAGTGACGATCCGTATCAAACCCGGCATTTACGAGGAAAAAATTACAGTGAAACAGGGAACGCCTCCGGTTCTGCTATTGGGGGAAGACACAAATTCCACCATCATTACCTGGTCAGACAACGCCCATACTTTAGGTCCGGACGGAGAGCCGCTTGGTACGTTCAAATCCGGCACCTTGAATGTATTCGCTGAGCATTTCACGGCTGAAAATCTGACCATTCGAAATGCATCAGGTCCCGGCACTGGCCAGGCGGTGGCTGCTTTTGTTGATGCTGGTCATGCTGTATTCCGGCGTGTACGCCTGCTGGGTGATCAGGATACTTTGTATACAGGGCAAGGGAAGCAATATTATAACGAATGCTACATTGAAGGCGATGTGGATTATATTTTTGGCGCGGCTACGGCTTTGTTTGAACGTTGCCGGCTGCATAACAAGCGTTCCAGAGGATATATTACAGCCGCATCAACGCCTGAAGACGCATCGTTTGGTTATGTATTCCTCGATTGTGAAATTACTGGCGGTCAAGGTGTAAGTGAAGTGTATCTTGGCCGACCTTGGCGCCCTTATGCACATGTGGCTTTTATCCGCACCGTCATGGACAGTTCGATTATCGGGGAAGGCTGGCATAATTGGGGACAGCCGGACAGGGAGGAAACTAGCCGCTATGAAGAATATGGCAGCAGTGGACCGGGAGCTAATCCCGAAGCCAGAGCTGCATGGTCGCGGCAGCTGATTCCACAGGAAGCTGCGGAGTATAGGGTGCTGTCCGTGCTTGATGGCTGGCATCCTGAAGGATATTAAGGGAAGGAGCACTTCGGATGGAGCCTCTGGAACAATACATGAAAGAACTATCTGGTTCAGCTCAACGCAACTCGGCTTTCAGCAAAGATATACCCTTTCAGCAATGGCGCGATGAGCTTACCGCAGCATTTACGGAGCGATTAGGTGGCTTTCCAGAAATAGCTGAGGAGCTGCAACCGGTTCTGCTGGAACGTACAGTCTGCTCCGGGTATACCCGTGAACGTATAGAGATAACTACCTATGAAGGGTTGCGCATGCCGCTGTATCTTTTGATCCCGGATCAGCCGTTCTCTACCCCTGCCCCTGCCGTTCTTGCCATTCATGGACATGGCTATGGAAGCCGGGAGATCGTAGGCTTGAATCCGGACGGATCGGATCGGCAGGGAGATCCCGGGCTGCACAAGGACTTCGCTGTTTCACTGGTAAAACAGGGTTTTGTAGTGGCAGCTCCGGAGCTGTTCGGCTTTGGCGACAGACGACTGGAAGAAGACCTAACAAGCGGGGAGCCTGGACGTAATTCCTGCTTCCGCCTGTCATCAGCATTGTTGATGGTTGGGAAGACGATGGCCGGCTACCGTATCTACGAAACCATGCGGGCACTGGATTATTTGCAGACAAGAAAAGAGGTTGAGAGCGAACGGATTGGAATTATGGGTATTTCCGGTGGAGGACTGGTAGCTGGCTTCACAGCTGCACTTGACGAACGAATCGCTTGTGCGGTCGTAAGCGGGTATGCCAATACTTTCGTGGACAGTATTCTGACACGCAATCATTGCCTTGACAATTATATTCCAGGGATTTTGCTGGAAGCGGAGATGCCTGATCTACTGGGCCTCATTGCCCCACGTGGCCTGTTCCTCGAATCGGGAGATGCCGATCATCTGTTTGGCCCGCGCGGAACAAAATTTGCTTTAACCCAGTTGCAGACGATTTACAGGTCGGCGAATCATATCGGACAGGTAGAGGCGGACTTCTTCACCGGAGGTCATGAGATTCATGGTGAACCAGCCTTTGCCTGGCTGCGCAAGCAGCTCACCTGAGCATAAGATTAGACTTCATATGGATGACAAACGAAGGAGGAATAAGGATGTCTATAACTGAAGCAACAACCGTTCGCTTGTCCAGTAAAATTGCGAATACGATTCTTAGAGGGTGCAACAAGCAGGGAGAGCATGAATATGTGCTGGAAAGATGGGCGTATGTTCCGGGCATGTTGCTGATGGCAATGGCCCGGGCGGGTGTTCAGCTCCACCAGTCTGAGTATGTCTCCTTTATGGAGCGGCATATGGACACATTTATTGGAGATGATGGTTCCATCCGTACCTACAGGCTGGAAGAATATAATCTGGACCAGATTAACGAGGGGAAAAACCTGTTCCTGCTATACCAGAAAACCGGAGAAAAACGGTATGCTGAAGCAGCCCATTTGCTGGCCGCACAGCTTATTGGACATCCCCGCACCTCCGAAGGGGGATTCTGGCATAAGAAGGTATACCCTTTCCAGATGTGGCTGGACGGGCTGTACATGGCATCGCCATTCCTAGCGGAATACGGCAAGGTCTTTCAACGACCTGAACTGATTGACGAAGCGGCGCATCAGCTGCTGCTGGTTGAGCGACGGACCCGTGATCCACGGACCGGCCTGCTCTATCATGGCTGGGATGAATCCAAAGAGCAGGAATGGGCTGACTCGTCTACCGGATTGTCCTCTCATTTCTGGAGTCGGGCGATGGGATGGTATGCGATGGCTGTGGTTGATTGCCTGGAGCATTTTCCGCTCACTCATCCGCAGCGGGGGACGATCATTGGCATTTTCCAGCGGATGTGCGGCGCGCTTCTGGAGGTTCAAGACAAGGAGACTGGCCTCTGGTACCAGGTGTTAGATCAAGCGGGGAGAAAAGGCAATTATCTTGAAGCTTCCGGCTCGTGCATGTTTGTTTATGCGATGGCTAAGGGACTAAGATTAGGTTATCTGGAACCCTCTTTTATAGAGGCGATGTTGCAAGGATATGAAGGCATTCTGACGCATTTGACTGAAGAGGATGAACAAGGTGTTCACTTGCACCAGATTTGTCATGGAGCGGGTCTGAGCAAAGACCGTAATGGCTCATACGATTACTATATCTCTGAGGACGTACTGTCGGATGTGCCTATGGGCGTCGCTCCATTGTTATTAGCATCACTTGAAGTGGAACGGTACCAAGCTGAAAAATAACAGAAGCCCAATCATTCCCTAAGAAATGGAATGATTGGGCCTTTTTTTGCTGCCAGATATATATTTATTAGCGTTTCAGCAGATCCTCGCGGATTGGTGTAAAGACATCGAGCAGCGCGGAGTCTGCTTCCAATGCGGTTACACCGTGCTTTGCATCTGGCGGTATGGCAATACTTTGCCCCGCGGTTACCTTATGCTTCTCGCCGTCAATACGAAATTCAAAGCTTCCACGCAGACAGTAGCTCATCTGCTCGTGAGGATGGCTATGCTCATAGCCCTCGGCTCCCTTTTCGAAATGAACCTCCATCATCATCAGACTGGCTGCAGCATTCAAGATACAGCGTTTAACTCCCGGTTCTGCTGGTTCCCATACTCCAAGATTGCTCATGTTCTAATCTTCCTCCTTCTATATAGTTATCGGGGCATGGCGATGTGAATTTTGCCTGCCTCAATTCTTAATTGGGTTGGTTCAGGTTGCCCGGACGTTGACTCAGGTTCTCCGAGAAGCCTAAGCGGTCCGAGACCCGGAACAGTAACAAGGCGTTCCTCCTTGGTGCCGTTGATGGCGGCGATAAACCATTTTCCATCCGTACGGGATATCCTGTACAAGCGTACTCCTTCGACAGCCTCTTCATAATCAAGCTGTTCAAGCTGTAGTGAAGGAGCATCTTCTGTCCGGGGATGAAGCAGAATGACGTAGTCGCTTGTACCACCATAAACACGGAAATGTTGCTGCTCTGCCAGCGGATAATTCCCGGCTACAGCGCCTTCTCCCATTGTAATCACTGGAAGTTCTGGCTCGGCGATATAAGCGCTTAGGTGCTTGCCGTTCAGGCAAGCTGCATCAATGGATTGCTCCATTATACTTGCATCAGTACTGAGTGTATGCAGATTCCAGACGCTGTTCGATGCTCCCTCGATTCGATCCCATATCAAGTAGACGTTAAAGCCTGCTTTAATGAATAAGAAATTCCGCTCATATTCCCTGGCGTTAGCATCTGGAATAAGACTGCTGGCATGATCTAACTCTTCTGAGAAGCGTACTTCCTTGCAAGTGCTTTGCAGTGGCCCATTGGCAAAATTTCCGAATGAATCGGTAAATTGGACAACATTATGAGCTGCGCTGGATACATACCAATGCCGATCCCCGTTATAATAACCTCCCGTTCCAGAATCAAGGGTTACTGGAACACCATCTGCCCAGATGGAGAAGTGCCCTTCATCGTGATGAGCGTGATAAGTCAGCGGTGAAGCCTCGTAGATTGCATAATGCTGAAGGTTCTGTTCTCCGTTGCGGAAGATGACATAACCGATATCGGGATAATGTACGGAGTCGAGTGCAGGCCTTTGTTCTGCTAAATCGGGCTGTGGATATAACAGCGCGACCAGAGGCAGAGGAAATGCGCCACTATCCTCAATCGGTTCTCCGCCGTGCTTCCACGTCCAGAGCATTTCCCCGGCAAGCTGGGGGTCTTCGTCCATATAGAATGGGGCAGCGTATCCAAGCAGGCGAAACCATTGTTCCTGCACATTGGCATCGCCGACCGCTGGTGTAAGCAGGATGGGGGAGCCAGAAGAGCCTCCTTGAATAATATCGGGTACAGTCACTGTGCCGATTAGGAAACGGTACATGCCCTTAACCTTTTCATGCTTGAAATAATCAATGCCCTTCAAACGCTTTAATAGGACGAAGAAGAGAAAATAGCGATGCAATACTGCGCCATGGTAGCGAATATTTTCTGGCCATGCGCCGTCTGAATCCACCACTTCTGCCAGCTGCCAGTTGATGACAGAGAGGGCATGATCAAGATATGCCTCACTTTGTTTTTCATTGGGAAAGAGGAGGGCATATACACCCAGTCCGGTTGCCCGGTCGGCATTCCAATTACTGCGTTTTCCTCCCTTTTCATCTGGGAAGGTCTCCAGATCAAACCGGTAGTAGTGGGTATCCATCATCATGTCTGCGATATACCGGAAATGAGCGAGAAGTTCGGTTTCTTCTCCAGTGAGGAATACACTGCTGCCAGCAATCTGATCGTAGATTACCGAAGCAGCAGCGAGCCCCCTCCCGATATGCACCGCGCCGTAAGTATCATCGTCATGCCAGCCGTCTCTACGGAAAATATCCATGCCTACCCGCATATCGGCAAGCATGTACTGGAGCTTTTGCTTGGCTCGAACCGCAAATTCACTTTCACCCGTGATCATATACATATTGGCGTCCGTTCCCGTAGCCTCCAGCAGGTAGGCCCAATTGGTAAGCGTCGGCCGATTAAAAAGCGGGGAGAGCTGCTCGGTTCCCAACGGCTGCCCCGCAGCATTTAGAAAATGGACCCCGATGCAGATTCCTTCGTCTAGAGGAGCTTCCAGACTGAGTGCTGTCTGCACGCTGTAATGATCACCTTCGTATACAGGTATGGTCTCTCCATAATGAAGGATTGTCAATCCCTTCACTTCCTCATTACTGATGCAGATACATTGCAAATCGTCTGCCAGAGTGGCGCCAGATGGAGTCACACCAGATGGCTGAAGACCCTGCTGCCAGCTGGCCAATTTCTCTAGATATACTTTGCTTCCGTTTTCTCGGTCCTGACTCCACCCCAGCATCCCAGATTCTAGACCGCCATTCGCTAGTTCAACCGGCAAGCCAAGCTGCGAATGAGTCAGACGCAAGCCCCCGATGCGTGCCGTGCCCTTTCCCCGAATCTGTACAGAAAGCTTCAGGAAGGCCGTACTGGGAGGGGTTTTAAAAACAAAGGGTTCTACCCGGAACACGCCGAGTTTATGGAGTGGCGCAGCAGCTTCTCGGCTGGCAAATTGTTCAGATAGCTGCCGTTGTCTTTCGTACTCTTGCCGGACCTTGGGAAGCTGTTCGATTCTAAGGCGTATGCCCTCCAGCTCTCCTTCCGTATAACACCCGAAGGGGCGTGTACCGCCACCATATGCTGAAATCATCGGTAGTTCTAACCTCCTTGTAAAGTTGTCATATTTCGTGGGTGAGCTTTCTCTTAATTAGTATAAACGTGGCTTTACGAAGGGCGGGATAGATAAACAAATGAAGGAAAGGGGACAAAGCAACTGAAAAAGTGAAATTCTCCCCCAAGCGCAGTCGCTTTCTCCCTAACCGTTACGAACGGATAGAATTATCATTAAGGACATAAGCTTAGTCCAATGGACAGGAGGAACAATAAATGAATTTATCAAAACGTCAAATTAACGCCTGGACCTTCGTTGCTCCCAGTTTGATTCTGACGCTGGTTTTTGGAGTATATCCGATCTTTTGGGCTCTGAAGTACATGTTCTATGATTACCAGGGCTTCGGCGAACCCCTGTTTATCGGACTGGAGAATTTCGAGCGCTTATTAAGGGATCAGGAATTCTGGAAGTCAGTGGTCAACACCTTTATCTACGCTGGAGGCAAGCTGCTCATCACCTTGCCATTATCATTTTTACTGGCGGTTGTCCTTAACCGTGCACTAAAAGGGCGGCAGCTGCTAAGAGCGATTTACTTTATGCCGACCGTAATCAGTGCTTCGGTTATGGCCATCGTATTCTACGTTATCTTTAATTCATACAATGGGATGGTTAACCAGCTATTGGTCGGCTCTGGAATTATTTCCGCTCCGATAGATTGGCTAGGGCCGAAATATGCCTTACTAACAGCTATTATGATTGCGATATGGGGGGCTATCGGTAACTATATGCTGCTCTTTATCGCTGGTTTACAGAACATTCCTGAGGATCTCTATGAGGCGGCATCTATAGATGGAGCTGGACCCTTCAGAAAAATGTGGAACATCACCGTTCCCATGCTCGGACCTGTATTGCAAATGATCATTATGCTCGCTATTACCGCCTCCCTAAAAGGCTATGAGAGTATTATGGTGCTTACCGAAGGCGGTCCTTATGGCAAGACAGAAGTTATGTACCTGTACCTGTATAAGCTGTTCTTCCCTGTATCCAGTGGAGGTACAAGCATTCAGCAATTTGGCTACGGTAGTGCGGTTGGTTTTGCCACAGCAGTTATTGTAGGTCTGATTACCTTAGTCTACTTTTATGTATCTAAAAAGCTAAATGATATCTATTAAAAGAGAGGAGAATGAACAGTGAGTACATTACATGCGGAGACGAAGAATACTTCGGTCCAGCCTGTCCGATCCTTCAAGACCCGAGCGGTGCTGTCCCGGACCTTGCTGTGGATTTTTCTACTTATAGTGGCGGCTTTTGCATTGTTTCCGATTATTCTGGCTTTTTTCGGATCCCTTAAGACCAATCTGGAGTTGACGACAGGAACCACCTTGCTGCCTAAATCTTGGCAGATTGGAAACTACGCGCAGGCTTGGAATTCGGCTAACTTTGCCCGCTTTACATGGAACAGTGTGTTTATCAGTATCTTTACCACCTTAGGCACTCTATTAATTGGAACGATGGCCGCATATGCGGTAGCGAGAGTCGATTTTTATGGGAAAAGGATATATGTTGTAATTCAGTCCTGCACGCTGTTCATCTCGATCGGTGCTGTGGTGCTGCGGCCGCAATTTGACCTTATGGTAGCGCTTAATCTACAGAAATCGTTATGGGGTGTCATTATTATTCTGATTAGTGCGCATGCCACGGCATTTTTTATGTTGATTGGTTTTGTACGAGCGATTCCGAAGGATCTGGATGAGGCTGCTTTTATTGACGGCTGTAATTTCTATAGCGTATACTTTCGAGTTATCTTACCGCTTCTGACGCCCGCCCTTGGAGTCACGGCGCTCTGGACCTTCCGCGGAGCATGGAACGAATATATTCTGCCGCTGGTTTTTACTATGACACAGCCAAAATTACAGACACTCACCGTAGGATTGGCGGGGCTAAAATATGGTATCGGCGATGCGGCGCAACCTCAATTGATGCTCGCGGGTGCATGTCTGTCCATGTTGCCAATGATTGTTGTCTATATTTTCGCTAATAAATCGTTCATGCAGATGACAGCTGGCTCTGTAAAGGGCTAGATTCGGGGCGGGCTTCGGACAGCTATTCAAGAAGGATGTGAATACATGCTGAAGGCCTGGGTTTATCGTACCTCTTTGAAGAAAAGAATATGGCTGTCTTTTACCGCACTGACGGTATTCTGTATTTCAGTCACCGGTTTATTGGCTTACTCCATTGCTTCTCGGGCGATGGAGCGTAACTCTGTCGAGTTAAATCAAAATGTGCTGAATCAGTCAATCAATGTCCTAGACCAGAAGTTAAAGCAAATCATTGTGGCTTCCTCCACGATGATGTTGAGCGAAGCTTATCAGCAGACCATCCGGGATATTAAAGCTCATAATATGGAACGTTTTTTTGCCAATTTTTCTATGCTGCAAGCGCCCTTCACGCAGGTAGAGTTGACGGAAAACTCTATTGAATCTATCTTGATCAGTACGCCAGACGGGGATTTCTACTCTACCAGCAATCAGCGCAGAACCTTGACCCCATTTCTAGAATCTTCGCTGTACCAACGGGTTAAGGAGAAACCTGAATCCAATTGGGTGGAGAGCCATCGGGACGAGCTATTTGCCGGGAAACATCATGTTATTTCCCTAGTCTTGCAGCCGCTTACAGACAATTATGTCCCTGATCTATTTTTGATCGTTAATGTAAAAGAGGACATTCTTGAAGATACTGTAAGTGGAGGCGGGAGCCTTGGCTCCGCGCGTTTTTTACTGATCAATAAAGAGGGAACAAGCGTCTTCGGAGACGGGGAACGCCCGGAATGGTCTCGGGACTCTGTGTTTTTAGACAAACTGAGGGAGGCGGACCGGGGTAATTTTGAATATTCCGCTGGTGACGGGACAATGCTGCTCAGTTATGCCAGTTCAGGGTATGCAAAAGACTGGGTGTTGGTCAGCTACCTGTCCAAAAAGGAACTGCTGCAACCTGTTCGGAGTATTCAATGGCTGGTGTTGATGATCATGGCGGCATGTATCGTCATCGCGCTTTTTCTTGCAAGGTATCTGTCCGCTTTGCTACTGGGACCGCTGCTGAAACTGCAACGGACGATGTCTCGTGTAGAGCAGGAGGATCTCAGTGCTCGCTTCCAGAGTCCTTTCCAGGATGAGATTGGGGAGGCAGGACGCAAATTTAACCAGATGTTAGACCGGATCGGCGAGTTGATTGTTGAAGTCAAGGATACAGAAAAAGAAAAGAGAAAAGCGGAGATCAAGGCGCTTCAGGCGCAGATCGAGCCTCATTTTTTATATAACACATTAAACACGATTTTCTGGAAATGTGAGATGGATGAATATGAGGACGTGAAACAGATGGTCATTTCGCTGTCTGCGCTGTTTCAGCTGGGACTGAACAACGGGCAGGAAATTACGACCTTAGGTAAGGAACTGGAACATGTCCGCCAGTATCTAAACCTTCAGCAGCAATGTTATGAAGGGTTGTTTGACTATACAATTGATGCCGGAGTGGAACTGCTGGAGCTTCCTGTGTTGAAAATTATTATTCAGCCCTTGGTAGAGAACTCTATCTTGCACGGTCTTAAGGAATTAAGGGGAGGGGGAGTGATCCGGATCTCTGTAGAAGTAGCCAAAAACACACTGCTCATCCGGGTTACCGATAACGGAACCGGCATGAATGCGGAGAAACTCAATGCCTGGCTGAAGGAGCCGAACGGCAGTGGAGGGTACGCTCTGTCTAATATATGTAGCCGACTGCAGCTGTACTACGGCAAAGAAGCCGGATTGGTCTTTCGAAGCAGTCCGCGTGTTGAAACCGAAGCTGTTCTATCCATTCCTGTGGAAGGGGGAATAAATCCTGAGCGCCCATTCAATTAAAATATGTATTGTTGATGATATTCCTGCAGTGGTCCGCGGATTGTCGCAGCGGATTCCTTGGGAGGAACATGGGATTGTGATCGCGGCCACCGCGGCAGACGGGGAAGAAGGTCTGGAGCAGATCCGCAAGCATCGTCCTGACATCGTATTGACGGATATCCGAATGCCTTTTAAGGATGGTTTAGAGATGATGCGGAGCCTTCAAGCGGAGCAGCCAGGCATCAAACTGATTTTTTTGACGGGTTATTCTGATTTCACTTATGCCCAGGAAGCTGTTAAGCTGGGTGCCTTTGATCTGATTGTAAAACCGTACACCAAGGTTCAAGTGCTTGAATCCGTGTTGAAGGCCAAGGAAGTGTTGGAACGGGAACGCAGTCAAGCTGAGCAGATGATGGGCATGGAACAAAAGCTGCGCGAGAGCTTACCCTATTTGCGTCAGGAATATATGCGTCTGCTCATCCGTTACGGAACTAGACAGCAGCATTTGAGCCAGCAGTGGGATTTTTACAATATCGAGATGAATAACCATAACTTTTGCGTGATGGTAGCGGAAGTGGATTTTTTTGTGGAACGTACATCAGAACTTACGGTTTCCGAGGTGGAGTTAATCCGCTTTGCCGTACAGAATATTTTGGAAAATACAATATCTGAATACACTCGGGGCATTGTGTTCCGGGAAAATGTGAATCAATTCGTTATTGTGATGAACCCTCTGGCGGAGCCGAATATGGAGCAACTTGCAGAGAAATGCCGGGAAAATGTACATCGGTATACGTACCAGACGGTGTCCATTGGACTGGGTGGAGAGGTAGAAGAGGTAGGGCAGCTTTCTGCTTCCTATGCGCAGGCACTGTCTGCACTTGCGAACACCTTTCTAAATGGTGGGAACAGCGTGTACACCTATGTTGAAGATGCAGTCGTGAATGCCGCGCTACCCAGATACTCATATGACAAGGAGAAAGAATTGCTTTATTGTCTGCGTTCGGCAAATTTGTCCAAAGCAGAGGAGCAGCTGGATAACATTTGGCATGATTGGATTACTGCACCGGCAACGCCTAACCCGTCCATCGTTAAGACACTCTGTCTTGAACTGGCTCATTCTATCCATCGGATTTTTTCGGAAAAAGCAACAGATTCGGAAGTTAAAACTCTGGAAAACAAACTTGCAGACATGAGCAGTGCAGTTTCATTTGAAGATCTTAGCCGCCAGATTCGGGAATTTTGCCGTTTGGGCTGTACGTATTTGCAACAACGCCAATGCAGTGACGCGCGTATGCTTGTGGATCGGGCCATCACTCATATCAATGGAAATCTGCAGCGAAATCTATCCGTCGCCGACTGTGCACGGGAGGTGCATCTTAGTCCTAGCTACTTCTCCAATCTTTTTAAAAAGGAGACAGGGATGACACTCGCCCAATATATTATCGGGAGACGAATGGACAAAGCCAAGGAGCTGGTGCTGGAAGGCATACAGGTTCAGGATATTGCCATCTCTTTGGGCTATGAGGATCGACCCTAT
The DNA here is from genome assembly GCF_038008505.1 of Paenibacillus sp. FSL H7-0735. NCBI lineage: Bacteria > Bacillati > Bacillota > Bacilli > Caryophanales > Paenibacillaceae > Paenibacillus > Paenibacillus sp. FSL H7-0735. Next base: position 2,406,548 of record NZ_JBBOZH010000001.1, read on the forward strand.
TTTACAGAGCAGTTCAAAAAATATACCGGAATGACGCCGACTGACTTTCGTGCAAAATATACCTTACCCAAAGTGGAGGGAAACAGTGATTTCGTCTCCCATTGACAGTTGTTTTCTCCTTCACTGATAAAAGGGCAGTGGAATTATAATTTTCTTAAGAAATGAATGCGATTTCAAAAGAAAAGGGAGGCATTTTAGATGAAAAGAAACAAATGGATATTAGCTGGAGTTTCGCTGATGCTGGCTGGCTCGTTGGCCGCCTGTTCATCATCCGAATCTAATACGGAGGTAAGCAGCAGCGATACAAACTCCGAAAAAACAAAATTGGTCTACTGGACCATTGATCGTCACGATTCTGATTTTATTGAACAAAAAATCAGCGAGTATGAAGGTCTTAATCCCAATATTGAGATTGAAATGAAGGTTATGGCAGAGAACTATACCCAGTCGGTGGATATTGCCTTCTCCAGCATGCAGGCGCCTGATATTCTCCGGGTGGATACTTATAACGTGCCAACGTGGGTCAAAAGAGGGTATCTGGAATCTTTTGATAGCTACATTTCACCAGAGATGAAGAGCCGGTTCGAGAACGTACTTATCAACGAGAAAAATACCGTTGACGGCAAAATATATAGCCTTCCCAATATCGGTCAGTTCTGGCGCCTCATCTATAACGTAGATTTGTTCGAGAAGGCTGGCATTACAGAGCCGCCTACCACACTCGCAGAGATGGTCGAGGATGCCAAGAAAATTACAGAAGCGGGAAAAGATATAGGCGCTTACGGCTTCGCGGGTAATTTCAAAAGTACCAGCGGATTTGAGCGTATCGCTTATCCAATAACAACACTTAGCAAGACTAAGGGCACAGAGGGCTTCGACTTCCAGACCGGGCAATTTGATTTTAGCGTATATAAAGAGGTTGCTGAGGCGCTGCGGCAGATTAAGGTGGATGGAAGCATGATGCCAGGATCGGAATCGCTTGATATCGACCCGCTGCGTGCGCAATTTGCTCAAGGCAAGATCGGTATGTATTTCAACCATTCCGTTGAGCCGACGGTCTACAAAACCCAATTCCCAACTGAAATTCGCTGGGCAGCTGCGATTCCTCCAACCATTGACGGGGAGCAGAAGGGTGTCAGCCAAGTTATTGCAGGAAGTTATTTGGCTATGAGCAAGGATTCTAAGCATAAGGAAGAAGCTTGGAAGTTTATTGAATGGATGTACAGTGATGATGTGCAGATTGCTTATCAGGAAGCAGGGTACGGGGTTTCGGTTATTCCATCGGTTGCTACTGTTGCCAAGGCACCAGACATTGCAGGGATTGAAGATTTTCTGCCTACAAAGTTAGACGGGATTTATCCAGCGACTCCGATGGTCATTAGTGAGGGACGTCTGGAAGGACTAAAGAAGGTTGATGTCTTCAATAGATACATTTTTGGTGGTGGAGATTTAGATAAAGAGCTTCAGGACTTGAATACTCGCTATAATGCGGCACTTGAAAAAGCCAAAGCCGCAGGTGACACCGATATCGAAGCACAGCCGGACTTCGATGCAGGTTCCCTGCAGGGATCATTGGCCAAATAAATCGAAAAGACGCCCCTTCGGCTTCGTATTAATACGAGCTAGGGGCGTCTTTTTTTGATGACTATTAAGATAATTTTTATTCCTCAGTCGTTTTAGCTGTGCTGGGGGTTCCTTTGTTATTGTAGAGCCACAGCGCGTATTCCAGAGGGCGAATAAGGGCTTTGCGGTATGTGGTTCCGTCACCTGATCTTGCGAACACTTCACGGGCGGGCTTTGGATTAACCTCCAGCACGTAAATTTTCCCTTCGCGATCAATGGCGAGGTCCAATGCAAGCTCACATAAGGCTCCGTAACTTTCTTCCAGGAAGGCTGCGGCATCAAGGCCTAACCTCTCGGCAGTCTTCATGACCTTATCGGTTTTATCCTGACTACCCAGCCATTCCTTCAGCAGTGTTTCCGCTCGAACGGCATGACCACCGCCATGAAGATTGGAGGTTACACTCCGCGCTGCACCGACCCGTGCTGCCATACCTGTGAGTTCCCAGACACCTTGCCCATTCTTTTGAACGAGCATCCGGTAATCATGGAAACGTCCGCCCGGCAGACGTAATGGAATCCCTTGTTGGATAAGGAAACGTCCGCCGATGCACCATTGCCGTACGATGGAATCCAGCCGAGTAGAAGAGACTTTACGTGTGGGAATGATTCGGCGATCCTGGCGACGGCCTTGAATATCATATACCCCACGCCCATTCTTCATTCTCTCAATTCTGAGGATGCCACGTCCACCTGTGCCGTTTGCCGGCTTGATATAGACTACTGAATTGGTTTTCAGCATCCGGCGCAGGTCGGCAGAGGACTGATAGAGTAAAGTTTCTGGCATATGTTGCCGGAAACGGCTTTTTTGTGAGAATGTTTGGTGAATGGTCCATTTGTTGCGCAGTGGACGATTCAGAAATAACAGATGATTGTAGCGTTCTCGGAAACGAAGCAGTTGCTGAAAGCGTGAGCTGCGCTGAATACGGCAACGGTCATAAATCATGTTCGGAAAAGAACGCCATTTGCGTGACCATTTTCCGCTCTTGGGATCAAAGACAAGGGCATGGATCTGCTCTTTACTGGGATGAACATCCATGGGGGTGAAAACAAAGACATCCAAGCCAATTCGTTTGCCCTCGACGATCATTCTCCGGTACACGGCCTTTTCTTCAAGCTGCTTGGCTTCGTTAATATATAAAGTAAGAATGCCTAAGACGGGCTCTGGCACAGGAGTTCACCTTCTTGTGGAGAATTAGTAGTGCTGCCGGTATGATGGGGTGACCGGAGCAGTAATGTTGGCTTGCCGGTAGGACCAGTGGTAAGTGTGTCGGCAGCAAGGCCGATATTGAAGCACATCTTTAGGCTAGCTGTATTGTCACAGGCAACACTGCATTGCAGATGCCCGAGGCGTTTCAGCTGGGCAGCCATTAAGGCAGTGCCGGTGTGTCTATTCCGGTAGAAGGGGTGCACAGCGACAAGACAGGCTTCTGCACCGAAACCGGATACGAAGCTGACTCCTGCGAGCTGGCGCCCATTCTGACCGCGTACGGTGGCAACAAGCAGCGAGATACCCGGCTCTGACAACTGATCCGGTGTTAAACGGGCCAGTACTTTGCAAGCTTGGTTTGTGATTCGCTTCTCCCCATGCGCTCTTATAAACTCAAGCAGTCCAGCCAGCCGTGATTTCCACTGTTTGGCATTTGTGTCATAGATGGAGGATATCTGCATGCTGTGTCACATCCTTTTAATGATTTCTATTTAAACTGGCGCGCTAAGTGCTGGCCGTAGTGAAAGATTCGCTCTAGGGACAGCTTGCGGATCGCGGGTTCATCAAATTTCATCGGCCGGGAGTTGGCCTCAAAGAACCAGAGTCCCCCGTTCTCATCTACACCCAGATCCATCGACATCTCTCCGAGCATAGAGTCAGAAGCTCTTTCGATTTGTCTAGCGATAAGAAGGGCGGTTGTAGGCACGCTCTTCAAGATCATGGCTGCTCTTTCGGTTCCAAATGTACTTTCCAGCATGCTGGCAGGCTCTTCAATACTACCGCCGCGTGGTACATGTGTCGTTATACTTCGGGCACCGGCGAGGCGTGCGCCTATGCCGGTCACTCCCCAGCCGCCTCTGCTGTTTTTTTGCAGCAGCACCCGCAGATCAAACGGTCTTCCCCGATGAGTCGCCAGTTCAATAGCCTGCTGCACAATATAACGAGAGATTCCTTTTTCTTTTCCGATTCTTGCCCAGAGCCGGTCCATGGAAGCTGCTTTGTACGTCACATTTTTTTTGCCGCTTTGAATTTGAAGCCGGTAAGGCAAAGCGGTATCTGCACGATATTTCAGGCGCATAATTCCTTTTCCTGCTTTGCCGTTCTCTGGTTTAAGGTAGAGGCTGGTATGCTGATTCAGCATGGCAGTAAGGGTGTTTGCACTGCGTAATCGTCTCGTTTTTGGAACATGCTTTGAGGTGGAGTGCGAACCCCTTAACCATTCGAATAGACTCCATTTATTGAAAAAATATGGATTATATAGCTTAATGCCTGGATGTTCCAGGCATTGAGCTATTTTACGTACCACAGCAGGTTTTTCCTCATCCTCACGGGTGGGAATTCGGTTATAAATGATTTGTGGAAGAGGTACAGGAATGCTGTACCAGATTTTACCGCTGGACGATGGGACATATCCGTTCACCATCCGTTCCTCAAGCTTGAGGTCACGGACAGTGACGACGTAGACAAGAAATCCCATTTCTTTGCCTGTGCGAATAATGTCCCGGAAGTTGCTGCGGTTGCCATTAAATTGCCGTACTTTATCGCTGGTTGTCAGTATGGCAATAACAGGTTTTGTATCTTCCGGATTATGGGTGCTCACATCTCATCCCTCCTGCGGAATTTGCTGAGGTATAGACAATGCTCCAGAATGTGCTCGATGGAAGCTTTGCCCTCAGCGCGCAGGGAAGGGTGACGGAAGATGGAACGACCTGGTTTGGCGTTGGCCTCGAACATCCAGATGTCTTCATCCTGATCAATTCCGAGATCAAAGCCAATTTCACCGAGCAAATGACGATGCTGGACTTCTAGTGATTCTGCCAGCTTGATGGCTGTAGTCTTTGCACGCTGCAGTACTTCGTCAGCTCTTGCGCCGAATACACGTCCGAGTGCTTGCTGAGGTGTAAGCAATGCTCCTCCATTTTTAAGGTGAGTGGTGACACTGCCACGGCCGGCTTTTTTAGCGCCTATGCCGACTACAATCCACTGATTACTGCCGTTTTTATGCATATGGAACCGGAAATCAATCGGGCAGCCATCTATTTCAATGAGACGTATTCCCTGCTGAACTATATAATTTTGCAGATTTTGACCGTGACGCGAACGAAGCATACGCATAAGGGCTTCAAAGGTGGTAAAGCGTAAAAGAACGTTTTTTCCACCGCGGCGGTAGCGGGCAAAATACCCCTTTTTCGGGAGATAGGTAAGCCGATAAATGCCGTGCCCCAGACTTCCCGCAGAAGGTTTATAGTATACAAAATGATGGTGATCCAGCATTTCTCTCATTTTTTCCGTGGACGGATTGCTGTGGGTTTCAGGAACATAACGATTTGCCGCCCCATCATTTTCTAAAAGCTTATAGATATCGGATTTATTGAAAAAGCTCCAGTTAAAGTATGGAATTCTTTTCCGCATAAATCGTTCGCGAAGTTGGTTGATATAGGGTGAGGTCTCAGCTCTCCGACTGGGCAATCGATTATAGACAACATCAGGTAGAGGGACCATTTTTCGTTCAAACTTACCGCTTGAAGTCAAAAAATATCCATAGACCTGTTCCTGTTGCCAGTTGATGTCACGCGGCATAAAGGCAAATATATAACATTTGTTGCTGCCTTCCCGCAGTAATTGCTTGATGAACCCTGTGCGAGAACCGAAAGGCTGAGACGAGGAAGCAGGACCATCGGACAATATGCCAACTAAAGGTCCTAGCTGCACCTCGTCATTCTGTAGATTGCGTAAATAGACACCGCCCGATTTCGGAACCTTGATAGCGCTTTTTACGCCTGAGGCGAGATATAGGTGATTTCCGGCGCGCTTGATGGGCTTGATCATGGTCGGGGTGGCATCTTTACCGAGCCTTAAGCGTATATTTTTTTTCCCGGTTAACTTCAAGCTTTTCATCAGTGCACCTGATACATATACAACTCTTTGGGGCTGCTTAGTGAAATGCACATTGCAAAAAGTGAGACTCATTTATGAATCCTCCTTAGGAACCATTGTTATCATTCTCCCGTTTGTAACGGAGCTGTCCGTAGATAGGGATGGTATCCGTCGTTGTGTGAGCAGTAGATGGCGCGCATAAGACAGTGGATTCTCGGCGGCGAGCTTAGCAGCCCGGCGGTCGCCCGTCAGCCGGAATACCGTGCGCCCTGGCTTGGAATTTGCTTCTAGTAAATGAATCCGACCGCTCGAATCAATACCGAAATCAAGGCCGAGTTCTCCAAGCCTGCCGCATGCAGCCTCCAGTAGGGGAGGCAAGTATGCAGCTTCTGCAGCAAGCTCACGCAAGATGTCTTTTCCACCCTGACCATATTCTGCAAGCAGAAAAGGCAGGGGAGAAACAGCTGTTCCGCCGCCATGCAGGTTCGAAGTCAGCGAACCTTGGTTACCCAGCCGTACGGCCATGCCGGTAAGAGTCCAGCGGCCAAGGCCATTCTTTTGCATCAATACACGCACATCGAACGGTTGCCCCTTACTATTAGTTAGGTGCAGGAAAGGCTGTATAATATAGCGGCGTGAGCCGATAAATTCATGAATCCAGTTCAGTCCTTCAGCCTGTGAGTCGAAAACATATTGAAAGGGTGTATTTGTTCCGTCACGCCCTCGTACTCTCATGCCTCTGTTCTGCAGTATGGCATGTAATGTACGTTTGCCATGGGTGCCGGCCTTGGGCTTTAGAAAAACTCCATATTCTCTTTCAGCAAGCATTGTACTTAACCTGCGGGTACCGGTATAGAGTACAGTTTCCGGCAGTATTGCCGCTGCTCTCCGGTCGCGCTTCAATATCTCATGTACACCCCATTTATCTGGCAAACCTCGAGACCAAGGTAGAGAACGATGAAGAGAAGAAAGTGCAGCGGAAGCTTCTTTTCTTTCTTTCGGACCTTCGTGAAAACAGCGATTATAGACAATATCTGGCGGTGAAGAAGTGGTATTCTGCCAGCTTCCATCTTTCCAGGTATAGCCGGTAATGGAGGAACCGTCTGCCGCTACTCCGTCTGGATGAAATACGAGGACTTTTAGGCTGTATAGAGGAGCTGCCCGGCATAAATGACTGCAAAACTCTGGCTCGGCGATCGGTGGATTCCCGTTGCGGCGGCCTGTCATAATGCCGAGGAACCCCACTTCTTTTTCAGTCATCGTGTCCTCCTTATAAACCGGCCAAGTAGCGGCAATATAAAATCATTTGCTTGACGGACGGTCTTATTTTTTGATCGTTTAACGGTGTATTATCGTTCTTGGAGGGCTTGGAGTTAACCTCTAAGAGCCATATTCGTCCTGATTGATCCAGTGCCAGATCGATTCCGAGCTCTCCGAAATGAGCGGGGATAAAGGTTTCGACCCCTCTTGCAATGGCAAGTGCTGCTCTGGGCAGCTGAAGCTGAACGTTTTCTTTTGCGCCCGGAGGAAGACTGCTCTTGCTAACCGCTTCTTTCACTGTGCTGAGACTGCCACCTCTAGCTAAATTAGACACGAAGTGATTGCTTCCGGCGGTGCGGGCGACAATGGAGGTAACTCCCCATTTTCCGCTGCCATTCTTCTGAACAAGTGCCCGGAAATCTACAGGTCGCCTTCCTAGCTCCATCAAAGGCAATCCCTGCTGAATCTGGTATCGAGTGGTCTTCATTTTGGGAGCGATGGACTGGTACAATTTAGCGAGAGTGGTGTAGCTTTGCTTGCGTGTACCTATGGAGGTAGTAGACAATAGACGGTAACCTCCGCCTTCTTCTTTAGAGATACGAAGTATGCCTTTGCCGAGACTGCCTCGTACAGGTTTCAAAAATACACTTGGGTAATGGCTGCACATCTTCTTCATTACGGCAAAGCCGTTCAACGCATGCGATTCAGGTAAATACCGCTGCAGGGAAGGGTCTTGCGCTAAAGCTTCAAATACCTCTGTCTTGTCAAGAAATTTTTCGTTGAAGAAATGCGTTCCATATCGCGATTTTACATCCGCCAAAAAATGCTGTACGCTAGGTTTATTCTCCACCTTTCGCGTCGTTAACCGATTGTTGATTACATCGGCAATGGGCAGACTCATTTTTCTCCAACCCTCGTTGTATACCCAGCCCTGAATGGAAGAACTGCGTGTTTCCAGCGCTTCCGGGGTAAAGAAATATACATAGGCGCCTTGTGTGTGGCAGGCATTTGTCAATTCCCGGCAGAACATGGTAATGGGTCCAAACAACCTGTCGAGATTATCTGGATGGTCACGACTGACGAGCACGCCGATCAACGGTCCAAGCCGCAAGGTGCGGCTTACAGAGCTGTAAGAAACGTTGAGGGTTTGTCGGTGTTTCCATCCGGTCCGCCGCGCCAGTCCTTCGCTTACACGCAGGATGTCGGATTTGGGAGCCGAGATAATGGTAACCTCCTGCCGGAAAGAGCCGAATGCCAGCTGGAGTGTTCCGTGAGACGGGATTTTGAGTCTTTTCATGGATTTTTCGCCAAGCATTATAGCGTTTTCCTGCAGGATGCCCGAGTTGACCGTATGGACCGGGATCTTGAATTGGGACATCGTGGATCTCCTTCCGGTAGGCAGCATGATGCCGGCAATTTGGTAGCTAAGGGTTACATATCATTCATCATATGGAGACAGATGACCCTTGGTGATTGACCTAATCGCTAAAAACCTTGCCCAGTCATTTCATAAGCTCGGCCCAAGAAGCGAAACAAGTATGGAATGAGCGAATATTGGAAACTAAAGCAGCGTGGATTCAGGAAGCAGCTGCTAACAAAACTTAAGCGTAAGTTTCCGAAGTGAGTTTTTAGAGCAGAGTAGATTCAGGAAGCAGCTGTTACAAAACCTAAGCGTAAGCTTCCGAAGTGAGTTTTGTACGAAGACGAACTGAGGAGTGTACGCTAACAAAACTTTTAGGAGGAATCATAATGAGCATTCACGACAAAGCACATGAACTGGCGAAAGCCATTAAAGAGAGCAGCGAGGTATCGGACATCAGAAATGCCATGAAGGTCGTAGAAACGGATCCTGAAGCGAAAGCGATGCTGGACAATTTCCGCCAAGGTCAGATGGAGCTGCAACAACGGATGATGAGCGGAGAAATGCCTCCACAAGAAGAAATGGAAAAGATGGAGAAGCTGTTCGAGGTGCTTAATTTGAATCTTGGCATTCGTCGTCTGTTCGATGCGGAACGCCGTCTGAGCGTTGTAATCGAGGATGTAAATAAAATTATCACCGAGAGTTTGTCCCAATTGTACGGTGAATAAATTTCAGCAATGAAAATCAAAAGAGGGTGTTCCCGAAGCCGATGGCTCTGGAAGCACCCTCTTTCTTGTGGCTGTGACTATATGGTTAGCCTAAGCTCAAGCTCGACCTCAACCTCAACCTCAACTAATCTTGTTTACCTTCGACTGCGCAGAGAAGAATACCAGCTGCCAAACCTAAGCGGCGATCAAGCTTGCCTTTTCGATCCTCCGAGAAGTCAGCCATAATTTTGGTGACAAATGGATTGAAATTTTGCTTGAAGGCAGGGATCGTAGTATCATCCATCTCGATATTATATTTCTGCGGAATAATAGCGATGAAGCGGCGCAGTAAAGCCATCGCGGTGCTGTCTTCCTTGATTTTTCCGATTTCCTGATCATGACGGTCAAGAATAATCCATTCATCCTTCAAAATAGATTTGAGACCCTTACGGCGAAAAGCACCAATATGCTCACCGGACTCTGTATCGTGTACATCATAAGTAGCGCTAAAATCGACGACGCTACGGGCTTTTATGCGCAGAAGCTCCTTCTGCATAGATTCATCCGTATAAAGTGCAATGTCTTCTTTAAGCTTGAACGCTTTCATTTGTGAATAGAGCACAAGCTGCTCAGAGCTGTCAAAAATATGAAGTTTCGCACCCATGATCGAAAATACCTTTTTGCGAATTATGTATTCGGTATGATTATAAGCTGCATTCAATTCAAAAACGCCTCCCCTAAATGAAATCATCATCTCATATATAAGCGTCTCTTGCTATATAAATGCTAACCTTTTATACATAATTTTGAAAAGGTTATATTTTTAATGGACTTGTCTCATATTACGGGCCTCATGTTCATAGAGTAGAGATATAGATTCAATCGAATATCCTGTCTACGAAGGAGCTGTTATTAATGAGAAAAAGAAACAAGTTCAAACACGGTGTCTATCTCTTGCTGGCGTTGGCCATGCTTTTGTATGCACTGCCGAAGCTTTCGCTTGCGAATGGACCGAGTTGGGTGTTTGGTTTTGGAGTCGTCTGGTCACTTTTTGCGTTTATGGTCATTGCGGCACATCTGCATTTTATTATCGGGGTTGATGAGGAAAAGACCAAACGTTTGGAAGCTGTGCGAAAAGCAAAGCTGGAGCAATGGCAGACAAAGTGGAATGAAGAAACTAGAGTTTCGCAAAGATAATAGAGTTGGGGTCGATTACTAAAAAAGCTAGATTAGCTTCAGGTCTCTCGAAAAGCACGGCAGTCGTGCAAAGAGAGGCAAAAATGCCTTAGAATGCCGCGCAAATCGTAAAAGTAGCCAAAAGAGAAGTATAAATACCGTAGAATGCCGCGGAAAGCGTAGAAGTAGCTAAAAGAGAAGTATAAATACCGTAGAATGCCGCACAAAACGCACAAGTACACAAAAGAAAGGTATAAATCCCGTAGAATGCCGCGGAAATCGCACAAGTAGCCAAAAGAGAGGTATAAATACCGTAGAATGCCGCGCAAATCGCACAAGTAGCCAAAAGAGAGGTATAAATCCCGTAGAATGCCGCGCAAATCGCACAAGTAGCCAAAAGAGAGGTATAAATACCGTAGAATGCCGCGCAAATCGTAAAAGTAGCCAAAAGAGAAGTATAAATACCGTAGAATGCCGCGCAAAACGCAAAAGACGTGAAAAGAGAGGTATAAATACCGTAGAATGCCGCGCAAATCGTAAAAGTAGCTAAAAGAGAAGTATAAATACCGTAGAATGCCGCGCAAATCGTAAAAGTAGCTAAAAGAGAAGTATAAATACCTCAGAATGCCGAGCCAAGCGCAAAAGTCACACAAAGAGGCATACAAAAAAGACACACTCATACGAAAAAGCCCACTAGCCTAAGCCAGTGGGCTTTAATATGCCCCCTGCATTGCTTGCAGGGGGTTAAATGTTATTTTTCACCCGTAAAAGGATTGATCTCATTGGTGAGATCTCTTCCAGCCTTCTTTTCTTCGGCAGATATCCGTTTACCAAGAGCCGCGTAATACCACACCGCAGGAACGAGAACCGCGAGTATAACAAGAAATTGCATAAGCTCAGCTCCTTTCACGTCGATAGTATAAACTTTTTTCCTGATCGTAGAGAGGATGGACATAATCCTACCATCCTACCATCCTGCCATCATCCGACCATCATCCGACCATCATCCGACCATCCCATCCACGTGTTAAGCAAAAACAATCCGATTACTTTTTACTGACCGAGCATTGAACTTCAAATACATAACTGGCGCTTCCCTGAGGCCATCTTGCATGGATGATATATAGGTGTCTGCCGCTACCTGCTGCGAGTTGAAAACTGTTTTTGTCCACGGAAAGGGCTTCGTCCGGTCGTTCCTCACCAGGAAATGAAGCCATAACCTCCATCTCCTTGGGTGCATATGAGAATTCGAGTTCTACCTGATCACCGCTGATGGCTTTGGGATGTACCTTCTGTATGGAAACCAGCTCAACGTTAGAAGCTATATCCACACATACGCCTTTGCCATTGTCGGTCCAGCAATAAGAGCCTTGAATAGCCTCGAACTGCTCACCGCCAACAGTAACTTGAACGCTTGGGGGCTGTGGGTTAGCAGTGTCTTCTGATGAATTCTTATCTTCATTAAAAGTTGATTGAAACAAGTCCAATAGATCCTTTTTGCTGGTATCTGACAGGCGATAGTGGCCCATTTGTCCTGATTTAATGAGTAACCCATTGTTACTTCCGACGATCCCAAAAGACAATTCATAACTTATGCCATCCTTCATGTTCAGAGTGGTTCTGTAATCGCTGGGAGCAATATCCAGTTGTCCTCTATCATATTCAGCAGTAGTTATGGCTTGAACGAAACGTTCAAAGGAGGATGTATCCGAAATAGTGGCCATTGGCTGTTTTCTTTCAATTAAGTTAATAGAAACTATATTATTTGCATCCAGCTCTATCTGGTCTGTTTGTTATATTTTGTTTCCCGTATTTCCACAGCTGACCAGTCCTATGAAAAGCAAAGTAAGGGTAAGTAGTAATAAAGCGGTCTTGTTCATATCTTCAATGCTCCTTTACACATTCATTAATTCTCAGACTATAAAAAAGAGGAAAAGGTTGCTAAATAAAGGCAGCGAATTTTTAAGGTCAGCTTAAAACGCATCAGAGATATTCAGTTTCAAAAAATTCGATTTTAAGGTGGTTTTCAAACCTGCTATGTGGCAATACCTACCTTAATCGTAGATTGTGTAAGGAGAGTGAAATTCGAATCCGAAGCTTATGAATCGGTTGTACTGAGCCATTCTATCGTTGTATAATAGGTACAATTATACACTGAGGATTAATAAATTCTTTAAGATACTGGTATTTCTAACTATTTTATAAGTGAAATCATGTGATGAATAACGGATAAATAACATTTCTTGCAAAAAATTAAAAGTCCAGAACATTCCCGAACTTTATCTTTACCTTTTCTCCAGCACTCTGCTTCATTTTACTGGTGATATGAGTATATATCTTTAATGTCGTCTTTGGACTTTCATGACCGACTCTTTTCATAATGGTAGGCAAATCTACTCCGGCTTCAGTCAACATGCTAATGTGTGTGTGTCGAAATATATGAGGTGTAGCTGGCTTGGTGATGCTAGTCATTCTTAGTAATGTTTTCATTCTATCTAAGAATGCTTTTTGAGTATAAGGATATCCGTTAGAACGACAAAAAATAAAATCTCCATTATGAAAATCTGAATAATGCTTTTTATATTCTCTGTGAATTTCATTTTGCTTTACTTTAAATTTTAATAACATGTCAATAATGGATGGGTCTAAATCTATAGTCCGAACTGATCCTTTTGTTTTGGGAGGGGTTAATCGGTAATCTAGCATATTGTTATGAGGATTGTATAACGTTTTTGTGACTCTAATTTCATTTGTATCTTTGTTAAGATCACTCCACTTCAATACACTTGCCTCCCCTGGACGTAGACCGCTAAAAGCCATCAGATAGAAAAACTCCTTATCTCGTTCCTTTCCATGTTCACGAGCAGCCTTTAAAAATTCTTCCAGTTCATGTATTTCTAAATATTTATCTTCTAATTTATTTTTCTCTATATCCTCCACCGTTTGAACTTTGGACGGTATTACAACTCCCGTGCAAGGATTGTCCAATCTAAGTTTATTTTTGATCGCATACTTCATAATCTGATTAGCAGTACTATGTACACCTTCTATAGTGCTTCTTGTATAATTTTCATTGAATATTTTCTTAATCACTTTCTGGTAATAGGCATGAGTCACCTTTTCGACTACCAAATTAGCCATGTACTTATTCAGAATAGCTATCTGACTCTCTCGAATTCTAACGGTGCTTTCTTTAACCTCACCTAAAGCATATGTCTCTAGCCAGTCAAGAGCTATTGTCATGAATTTGGCTGATTTTGCTTTCTTTGCGTCTAGTCCAAACTTCAACGCCTCTACAGCGTCTTGAGCGCGCTTTGATGCTTCTCCTTTACTGTCTGCACGGCGAGAAACTTGTCGTCGCTCACCAGTAGACGGGTCTGTTGGTCCTTCCATGACACACAGCCATTTGTATCCTTGTTTATTTTTTGCGGGTATTTTCTTTAAGTACGCCAAGCAAAAACGCCTCCTTTACTAAAAATTTATAGCATCTTCTATAGCTTCCATAGGTAGATACAAACGCGAAACTGCTGTTCCGTGGCGCCAAGCTACCCTAGACAGGTTAATGGTTACATATCCTCTGCGGCTAGGAATGGAGAGATCTCCAGTGAGCACAGTTGCAAATTCTCGGGAGGTGTGTGAAGGTAAGTCGCAGCTTTCATAATTTCTATCAACCTCAACGTCTAGTGGTTTGTCCCAGTCGAATCCCTCAGGATGTTCGATGATGAGTATTTCTGGACGGGAACAATCTCCATCCCAATTGTAATATGCTTGGATGCGAGTTTCTGATCCAAATCCATAAGTTGAGTTATTAGAACCTTCAGTTGATTCACAGATAGTTTCTTCAGATGCAGAAATATATTTGAATGTGGACAAATATAGCCCCTGCCTTATTCGATCCTCAATTTGTTCAAATCTCTTCTTCGCAAAATTTAGTGGAACTTTAAATTCACGAGATAAATATCCAATTGCTTCGGCTCTATTTGAAGGAAGGCTTATTTTTTCGATCATAAAGAAAGGAATAGCAGCGTAAAAAATAAAACGATCTGCTTCAATCTCTTGTGCTTTTGTAAATTGTTCTGGCATCAATAATTGGTTTCCAGCATGTCGGAGTAAGTGACAGAGTTCATGAAAAAACTCAAGACGTTGTGATTCTTCCGAAAGGCGATTGTCAAGAAACATACTGTACACTCCATTAAAAACCTCGATTCCTTTGCTCTTCTTATTATGATAATGAATCCAAACATTGAATTTTTTTGCTAACAATTCAATAGATAAATGTGATGGTTCGATGATGTTATGGCTCTGATATAATTCAGAAATCTTTTTTTCAAGTGGGGGAGTTTGGTAGTTTTTAATCATGTTATTCTCCTTGTGTGCGATCATATGTTCTGATTTATATTAAAAAGAAAAGCCATTTCTGGCTAAAATTTCTTTTGGTCATTTTTCTCCTTGGACATCTCCAGGCTTACGGCCTTTCTCTTTATCCTGGAGTATCTTAAATATTTCCCGCATTTCTTCGCGTCGTTCTTCGGGGGCGCTTAAATAATCTCTAAAAAAGATACCATGTTCAGGGTTGTTAATGAAATCCTCAAACTTGGCTTGTTCTTTTTTTTCTAAATCACCGTTCTTCAGAGAAGATCCTTTATTGTTTGTTCTTCCAAGGATGTAATCGCCCGAAACATCAAAGAAATCTGCAAAGGAGTTTATTTCACTGTCTGCTACAGGACGTCTACCGGATTCTATTCTTGAAAGAACACTGTTGTTAATGCCGATTCGATTAGCAAGTTCGATTTGGCTTAAATTTCTTTCTTCTCTCAATTGTCTAATGCGATCTCCTGAAATCGACATCCCAGCCACCGCCCTTTATTTCTATTTTAGCAATATGATATTAACACTTTTCTAAAATAGAAAAAACATTTTTGCTAAAACAACAAAATATTATTGACATTGCTATTTTAGCAATGTATATTTAATGCAAGGCTTTGCTAAATCAGCAAAGAACGGAGGTGCAAGATGGGACATCTAAATCTATTATTTATAAAAAAACGCCGTCTAGAATTAAACTTATCACTTCAAGAAATGGCGGAGTCACTAGGTTTTAAAAATGCTTCAACATATATGAAATATGAGGAAGGTACTTACTCCTTTAAAGCCAACCACTTGCCGATTTTAGCAAATAAACTCGATGGAAAAATTGAAAATTTTTTTATTGATAACTTTGCTGAAATAGCAAAGTTAGAGCATTCCGCAACTAAGGAGGTTGTCTAAGTGGCCATTGTTCTTATTGAAACCAATGAACTTGAAAAAATCATTAACAAAGCTATCTCTACTGCTTTAGAAGGCCAAAGTAGCAATAACTTACCTCCACTTCTAACCAGACAACAATTCATGGAATTACTTGAGATAGGAGCAACGAAAGCCGCAGAACTTTTCAATCGGCCCGGATTCCCTGTCACACGGGAATTTGGTAATCCCCGAGTAATCACCCGCCTGCTTCTTCTGTGGGCAGAGGAAAACAGTGAATGGATGAGCCAGCATGCCAATGTAAGCTGGAAGTCAGCGATTTAAAACCCGCCGCGCCATAACGGTTGCGGCGGTTGAGGGAATGTGGGCAAGGGGAATTGCTTAATAAAAGCATACATCATTCCCTTGTCCAATAGCACCTAACTAATTTGGACAAATAAGGGGGCAATAAGTGTGGCAGTTGGACATTTTCCAGGAGCACTTCAAGAAGTGCTTAAAAGAACAGGCGATTCATATCAAAAGGCTGGACGAGCTGCACATGTTGACGGTTCGCAGATAGGGAAAATCATAAATGGTACTCGCAAGCCATCTAAACCAGTAATGCAGGCTGCGGTTAGACACTACGATGATATTCGGTTGATTATTGGCGCAGCAGAAGAGGTTACGGGTGGGGCATGTGTACCTTACTTAGATGGAGCTGACTTACATCCAAGTTCAACATACATAAAAACAATCGAGGAAATCCAAGAAGCATTACTGGCTTTGCAGTCAATTCCAATCACTAAGAGATTAGACCAGTTGACGCCTGCTGATCATGAGAACGTCAAAAATGGACTAATGGAGCAAATCGAAGCCATAACGGCACTTACACATAATGCAGCTGTCCTTTGTCGGAAATATGATATTTCTTACCTTGGATTATGGGCGGATCATCGGAATGAACTGAGACAAAAAAAATATATGAATTGAGGTTTTTTTATGAGAATCGAAGATTTGGAAGATCAAGCGCGGTTTGAAGCTAAGAACGCTAAGCGTAATCTGAAAATGATAAAACGCCAAGCAGAACATATTGATCCGATCAAGTTAAAACGAAATATTCGTTGGCTAGAAATGCTGATCTGGTTGCATGAATGTGAAATGCATCATGCTAAAGAACAGCATAAAAAAGCCCGCCTGGCACGGCGGACCTCATTGAGAACCCGATTAAAGTTTCTCGTTGCGTCTATTCTACGCGATGCCCCTCGTAAAAGCAAGGAGGGAACAGCTTGAGTGAACAAGACGAAATTCAATTTGCCAAAGCTCTTGCTGAATTGTATGTGAAACGCAGAAACGAGTGGTCATCTGCTATAGATCATGTACTGAAAACGGAGATTACCGCTGCGAACAATCAGGTCATGAGTTCTGTAGAAAATTTTTATCTTGCAGACAGGCAACAACAAAAAGCTTCGGGCAGGTGGAATCAGATTGTTGAAGTCGTAGAGTTTCTACCAATGAACATCAAAACACTCGTAATGCAAGAAATAGACAGGATCAAATGATGAAGGGCTTCGGCCCCTATCTTGGAATGTCGGACCTTAGAAATAACCTTCCTCCGTCCGGGATTCCAAGATGCGGCTGACGCATCACAATTTAATTTGAAAGGGGAATGGCATTATGATACCTGATCACTTACTTCAGGATCGTTACTGGCGGGGGCTGCTTCATATCTTTATGAATCATAACAAGCTTAAACAATTATTGTCGAAACCGGAATTTGTTGATTTTGAAGAACTTACTGTCCACGTGGATGAATTGATTAAAGCTTCAAAAGGTTGGAGTCCTTCCGAGAGATTTATGCTCACATGTGCTCTTCATTTGTTCAATGGCATCAACAAAATTGATCTTTCACAGGCAGACCGTTTAGATGACAAGAGTACAGCAATCCTGCGAGAAGCTCTGCAACTTCGCTTAGCGAGATAAGGAGGCGATTGATATGCTTCTTGTTCTCAAGGGTGATACAGTCCTAACAAGCTGTGGCCTGTCCGGTGAGGTACTGGATATATGGGGCATTGCCCGACCTTGGGCTAAGCTTCGAAAGGACAATGGAGAATTAGCATTCATCCTGCGTACGAATGTCACAGAAATTATAAATCGCCCCAAACCGAAGAAGGGAAAACGATGATTATAACAGAGGTGAGCTTATGCCAACAGATAGCTTTCCTTTTCCGATCTTCTCCGGGTTATTTTCGCCGCAACACTACGAAAAAATAGGATCGGCGATATGGCTATTCGCTTGGTGTGTTAGCTCCACGACTAAGGAAGTCGAAGAGGACGGAACTGTTTGGGGACTTGTCCTGGGTGGCAAGCCGATGAAGCTTTCTGAAATCGGTGAGAACTTTGGGGTTACCGATAAAAGCATCAGCAGATGGATTAGTGACCTCCAGAACCATGGTTACATCCATATCACTAGAGCACCCCGGGGTTTGATCATAAAGGTTAGAAAGTCCAAGAAAGGCATATTGAAGAGATCAGACATTTTTGTCTCATCATTAAATAATGATCAGACAAAAATGTCCGATCAGAGCGTAAGTGATCAGACAAAAATGTCCGATCATGAAGCAATTTTAACGAGTGATCAGACAATATTGTCCGATGCAAAAGATATTAAAGATCTTATTACTACTACTACTATTTTAGAAAATGAGTTTTCAGAAGAAATTAGCCCAGATCCTAAAACGGACGGGATGATCGCAATTTTAAATGCTTATTGCAAATTGCATGATAAATTCGACATTCACGTCTCCACAAATGATCGCGAAGCCATGGGTAAGATGGTCGCCGCAGGGATGCCAGTACCCTTTACCATCACAACTATGGAGAGCCAATACAAGGCAAAGCGAAAACGTGAGGGAGAAGATTTCGAGCAGCCAAACAGTTTTACTTATTACGTGAAAGGCTTGAAATCAGCATGGCGGAACGCTAACAAGACTACGAAGCCTAAAGCGTCAATAACCCAAACACTACTGCCAGCCCCGCCGCAGCGACTAACCAAGCAGCAGCAAGAGCTTGCAGACCTTAAACGTCGAGCAAAGGAGGCAAAGCAGCTTGAGGAGAGCACAAGTTATTGATCTACTCATTAAGCTCAAGGAAGAATACGCACATCAGATTGATACCAGCGATACTGAAATAGACCGGCTCCACGAGAACCTTAAAGATTTCCCGTTTGACGTAGCCTGTAAAAACGTGGAGCAGCACATGCTTACAAATCCGTGGCCGCCGAAGATTGCGCAGATCCGTGGAGGTGTGGGTGATTTACGAGATCAGCGAAAAGCCAAGGATCAGACAGCGGAGTATTTTGCAGAAAGGGACAAGGCTCAAGCTGCTGCTAAACCTATACCCGCCGGATGGAAGGAAGAACTTTATGCGCGACTTAAATCGGGAACAGCCGCACGACATTGAAGCCGAATGGTCTATCCTTGGAGCGATCATGATTGATAACACGGGAGAAGCGATAGATAAGGCGATTTCTATAGCGCCGGAAGTATTCTATGATCCGATGAACCGGACAATCTTCTCAGGAATGGTGGATCTTCACAATGCCGGTGAAGAAATTGATATTCGCTCTCTTACAGGGATAATGCTTCAGCGTAAGAGCCTAGATAAGGTTGGCGGCGTTCATCATCTTACCCGTATAGCCCGTTCTTCTCCAACAGCAGCGAATATCGAATATTTCATTGGCATCATAAATAGCAAATTCACCTTACGTCAAGCCCTGAAGGATGCTCATGCACTCATTGATATGGTGTATGAAAGCGAGGATGCCGATAGTGTCGTGTCCTACGCTCTCACCAAGTCAGCCGCGCTTTCTGATCAGTCTGTCTCAAAGCAAGATTTTAAATCCACCAGAGTAATCGGAATGGCGCTGATTGATACGATCGAGCAGCGTGTCAGCAACCGACTCAGTGGAACCATTAGCGGGAGAGAGACCGGATTTGTGGATTTGGATAAGCTGACAGGTGGATTTCAAAAGCAGGATCTAATTATAGTGGCAGCTCGTCCATCCGTTGGTAAAACGGCATTTGCCTTAAATATTGCTCAAAATGCGGCTGCGATATCGGATGATCCGATTGCAGTGTTCAGCTTAGAAATGTCAGAGCAGCAGCTCATGCAGCGCATGGTCTGTGCTGAGGTTAACCTCGACGCTAATGACCTGAGAATGGGCGATATCACTAGTGACGATGATTGGGGCAAGTTGACTATTGGTATTTCTTCTCTTGCAGACAAGAACATTTTCATTGCTGACGATCCAGTTGTCACCGTTCATGATATTCGAGCCAAGTGTCGCCGTTTGAAAAGAGAACAAGGTCTTGGAATGATCATTATTGATTACTTGCAGCTGATCCAGGGAAGTAGTGGAAAACGCGGGGAAAATCGTCAACAAGAGGTTTCAGAAATTTCCCGAGTGTTGAAACAGATTGCCCGTGAATTGGATGTGCCAGTTATCGCGTTGTCTCAGCTCAGTCGGAATGTTGAACAGCGCCAGGATAAACGTCCGATTATGAGTGATCTTCGTGAATCAGGCTCAATTGAACAGGATGCCGATATTGTCGCTTTCCTTTATCGGGATGATTATTACAACCAGGAATCCGAGAAGAAAAACATTATCGAAATCATCATATCTAAGCAGCGTAATGGCCCTACTGGAACGGTTGAACTTCTGTTCCTCAAGAATTTTAATAAGTTCGTGAATTACGAACGGGCGCATGCCAATAACTTGCCGCAGCCAGCCTGAGAATATAGAAAGCCGGGCATTGGTGCAGAGTAGAACAAACTATGAAGGAAGGTGCGATTTTATGAAATATGTAATATACGTGGAAGGGCTAAGCGAATTTTACAGGGGAAACACATACACTCACCAAGGGGAGACATTCCCCGCAGGGTGTATATTATCTGAGGCTAAACGCTATTCTTCTAAAAAACGTGCAGAAAATACTGTGACGGTACTAGAAAGAAAGTGTGATGATAAATTTTGCGTACATGAAATTGAAGAATGATGCACAGTACGAGGACACGGTGAAGGAGTGAAACGATAAATGTCTTATAGATATTACATTTCCCCTGAAGACTATGAAAGGGCAGCCCGAAACGGTATCAAACGCGGGACGCTAGAATGGCGGGTTCGAGTTGCTGCTTGGGGTATAGAACAGGCAGTTCGAACACCTCCACGGAAATTGAGTAATCACTCGAAATGGATTGAGATTGCGGCTAAGAATGGTATCCCGTATCAAAATTTCATTAATCGTGTAAGTGCAAAATGGACGCCAGAACGCGCGGCTACTCAACCGCTGTTGACTAATGAGAAGCGTGCTGAACAGATGAAGAAGCAGAACCCTGTAAAACGGATTTATCCAGAAGAATTGATCAAGCAGGCAGTTAGTAACGGAGTTTCTCGAAACACATTTTATCAGCGAGTTCGCAACGGATGGAATTGGGAAAGAGCAGCAACAGAACAACTTGTCTCTCCTCAGGAAAGTGGACGCAGAGGGACAAGAACAGTACGTCAGAGATACGGCAATATTAACGCTCTAATATTTATAAAAAAGAGGATTACGTCATGAGCACATTATCCCCAATCCATCCACAAGCCGTGAATATGATCAATAAGGCTCTTAACGAGGTAATGCGCAGAGGCAGCAAGATTGAGCGGATGCAGTTACATGTTAGCCCACGATCTGAATTGACTCAGCGTCAAATAATAAAAACAGCATTCGGAGTTTTACGGGTTCATCCAGGCGATTTCATCCCGAAAGGCTATTCTTATCTGCTTGAAGATCCAGGCGGAGATAAGAGAGGATTTGCTTGGGTATCAATACCTAAAGATGCGAGGATAATGGAGAATCGGCAAAAGGAGGCGTAGAAGTGATCATCAAAACAGTGAAAAATATTAATTTGCCAGCCGGTAGTATTGTTTCAGGAGTGTCATTCCGGGCGCAGCGTGAAAAGAATGGGTACAGCATAACATTTGGAGAATTTAAAGGTCATTACATTCCAGCATCATCAGCAATCATCATCAGCGATATTGTTCTCGACGAAGATGGAAAAATGCCTCGTGGATCTAGATATGCATAGACAGGAAAAGACTCCCTAATCCTTGGCGGGGGCTGGGAGTCAAATGGAGTAACTAATACCTCAACCCATTATAACTGATAAAGGGGATTGAGGGGAATGGCAATGGTGTGGGGACAAGGGGAATTGTTTCCTAGTGCAAGTGCGGTAGATGTTGAAATAACAAAAGTATTGCTTCGCAAATATCCAAAAATGGAAATAACCATCAACGGATTGAAGTTAAGGGATTCGCTTACCGCTAAAGAAAAATCCACACTTAAAAAGTGGGACCCGATAATTAATAATATTGAGTTGGCGATTCATGCCATTTTGGATTTAGAAATTAAAGAGATTATGGAATACCGGTTCATTGATCGAAACCCAAGAAAAGCCGCCTTAGTAAAGTGGTCGATTTTTACCGAACGATCATTTGATAGGAAAATCCAAGAAGGGACAGAATCGGTAGCTGGCACCCTTAAGATGCTCGGTATTATCTAAAACTTGTCTGTAATCTGTCTGGAAAACGTCTGTTTCGGGTCAGGTTTACGACGGGCAAAAAATGCTTGTGAAATTCTATAGTAGGGACATAGGGAAGAAGTTATTCCCGGGTGTCCCTGCTGCCCCTTATCGCCGCAGGACTCGTCAGAGCTGAGCGGTGATGATGCCTGTTGCAATAGCAACGATATTAGTGGCGGAACTGATAGCACAAGTAGCAAGTAGATGGTGCGGCGGTCTGTTACGGGGGATGAGAGTTATAGTACCACTCTCAACGCGCTCCACCCGGGCGCGGTATATTGGCATAGGGGATGTTAGTCGGCAATACCGTCCGTCACCATGCAAGTACGGGTATTTATAATATGGCCTCATGGAACATAAGGGTTCGATTCCCTTCAAGGCCATAACGGATAAGCAGATAACAAGGTCGCTCATTGATGGGCGGCTTCTTTATTTTATCTGAAGGGAGTGAGTGAAATGGAGATCAGGTGTCTCCGAGAACCACCGGAGAAGCAGCAGCCATCTAAGTGTAAAGGATGTGTCTGGGGCCGCTGGGAGGCGTCGGTTCAGTTCTGTTCAAAGCCCTTGGGTTGTATTAAGTATGCATCGGTAAGGGTCAAATGAACTTTGTTAAGCCGATTCGTGACCCGATAACGGTTGGAAATAAGTAAACAACTGTTGTACATGTTTTGCTATTGATAAGTTAGAAGAGCAACGATAGTTGATCATCTCAAGCCTCATAATGGTGATAAGGTTCTGTTCAGGGATCGGATGAACTGTCAAGCGCTCTGCAAAGCATGTGATAATTGCAAAGATTGTTCGTGAAGATGGGGAATTTGGAGGGGATTTGTATTAAATATTTTTCGGATTTAAAGAATTAGGGTAATGGTAATGAATAGATAACATTGGCTTGAGAAATAGTAAATGTTATAATCTTCTTAATGTTCTGCATTAGGGGGAGTATATTGAAGGTCATTTACGTTCCTACAGTCAATGAAGATAGTCGTTCTTACGAAACTCTTTTCCATTTATGGAGACAGTTTCGACACTCTGAATCAGATATAATTCTCAATTTCTCTTATTGTTCTTTCTTGAGACAAAATGGAGTTGCCTTCATCGGGGGACTGATTCGATTGATTCAAAGTAGAGGTTTTAAGGTGGACTTTGATTTAACCTCACTAAAAAGTGGGGTGAGAACTAATCTGGAGCAAAACGGTTTTATGAGTCATTTTAATTTAGTTCCTTACTCTCCTTGGGAGGGAAACTCGGTACCCTATCGTGAAGACACAACGCAAGTTGCGGAATCTTATCTAGAATACTTAAAAAATCGTTGGCTTGGGCGAGGTTGGTTAAATGTCAGTCCAGCACTTAAAAATCTTATTGTAGGAAACGTTTTTGAAATTTTTATTAATTCCTTTGATCATGGTCACTCTCCAGTAGGGTTAATTACTTGTGGACAACGTTATCCTTCATTCTCACAATTAAAATTAACCTTAGTTGATTTTGGAGAAGGTATTCCGAATTCAGTACGGAATTATAAGAATAACGAGAACATTGAAGCTTCAGATGCGATGGAATGGGCCTTCAAAAGGGGAAACTCGACAAAAATTGGACTGAATGATTCACCGAGAGGACTGGGATTAGACTTATTAAAAAGTTTTGTGAAGATGAATGAAGGACAATTGGAAATATTCAGTCATGAAGGTCATGCTTTTATTAGTGAGGATGAAGAAATTTATGATGAGATCGATTCTTTTTTTGGAGGTACACTCGTAAACATAACATTGAAAACTGATGAATCTTATTACTGTTTGGCTTCAGAAGTTGACAATGATTCATTATTTTAGGAGGTAACCATGGAATATAAAATTCAAGATATTATCGGAGAAAACTGCATAACTAGAGAAGATGGAGAAAAGTTATACAACTTGATATTCCATGATCTTAAAGATGGGAATAAAGTTACATTAGATTTTATTAATATTGGTGTGTTCACCTCTCCTTTCTTTAATACAGCAATTGGTCCTTTGTTTAGGGATTTTAGTAGAGAGGATTTAAGGGATCATTTGATATTCGAGAACTTAAATTCTGTCGGCAGAAATCTGGTGAAAATAGTTATTGAAAATTCTTCAAAATATTTTTCGGATGAGCAATATAGAAGAGTTCATGATAATATCCTCAGTCAACATGATGATGAGGAGGAATAGAATTTATGAGTGTAAATTACATAATAGAAGCAGATGTTATTGATATTAGAGTTGATCAGCCGAAGCCAGACGATATTTTTTTGGTTGACACAAATGTGTGGTACTGGCTTACATATTCTAGAGCAAGTATTGCGCCTACTCCCCCAAAAAGTCATCAAACAAGCCACTATCCTAATTACATTGCCAAAGCAATGAGTGCAGGATCAAAATTACTATGGAGTGGGCTATCTTTATCGGAGTTAGCCCACATTATTGAGAAGACTGAACGTGAGATATTTAGTCAAACAATAAGCTCGAAAGCTTTTCGACACAATCATAGTAGTGAAAGAGCAAATGTCATTAGTGAAATACAATCAGTTTGGGGACAAGTAAAGAGTATGGCTAATCCATTAGAAAATTTCAATATTGATAACCTGAGAACAGATGAAGCATTGAGCAGGATATGTTCATCTAAACTAGACGGTTATGATGCATTTATTGTTAACTCATTGCTTAATGAAGGCATAGTCAAAGTAATTACAGATGATGGTGATTATACTACTGTTCCAGGGTTACAAGTGTATACTGCTAATTATAATGTTATACGTTCATCAACTACACAAGGAAAAGTAATGGCTAGATAAATGATTTATTTGAAGATAATACACTACTAGAACGTCACTTCTAAGACGTTCTTTTTTGTTTTTTACCACTGGCAGATTATGGGAATATTGTTGAGCCATTAGAGAACGCATAGGACTCAAATGCGTAGCAGATCCCTGAAATAAAGTTTATGAGTGTAGGGGGTTTGCTGGAATTGAGAGGTTTGATCATATGTGCTGTGGAATATAAAGGTGTGGGAAACCCTGATGAACTGAACATATTATGACCGTATATTGACTGTAAGTTGAACACCGTATGACAGGTTTTCCTTGATACTTGGTAATGTAGAAATTTGAAGGGGAAAACATAATTATCTGAAGGTCGCTCATACCAGGGCGACTTTTTTGTTTTTCTTATGGAGGAATAGTAATGAAAAGGATAAAGAGTTTAAAGGAACCACCGACTTCTAAGCAGCTCTTTAAATGCAAAGGGTATATATGGGTAGTATGGGAGGCGACTGTTCAATTCTGTTCTAAGCCGATCGGATGTGTGAGGGCAGACGGTGGTGAGGGCGAGTGAACTTTGTTCAGCCGATACGCGACCAAGAAACGATTGATGAAATCAAGGGATTCCTCAAAGGTCAATCCGATCGGAATCACCTAATGTTTGTTTTTGGAATTAATACTGGCCTGCGCATTCAGGACATATTGAAGCTAAGGGTTAGAGACGTTAGTGGAGATCAGATTGTAATGACGGAAATGAAAACAAAGAAACGGAAGTTCATTCAGATCAACCCAACGTTGAAACGAGATATCAAGAAATATACGGCTGTTATGGATAAAGACGATTATTTGTTTCCATCAAGGCAAGGTGGTAAAAACAAGCCAATCAAACGAGACATGGCTTATAAGGTGATGCGGAAGGCTGCTGATGAATTTGGTTTAGTGGACATAGGCACGCACACGCTGCGGAAAACCTTTGGTTATCACATGTACCAAAAGACCAAGGATATTACACTTGTTCAAAATCTGCTGAACCATTCAGATAAGAGTATCACAATGAGGTACATCGGTATGGATCAAGATATGATGAACAATGCAATGAATCGTTTTGGCCTATAAGTTATTCATATTTAGCGAGTATATAACTGATCATTGGGAAGTGTTCATAATCCCTTATTTGTCAAGGGATAGCAGCAGCTCAGTGAGTTATGCTCTCTAATAAGATATGAGGAACTGGTATTCTATGCAAAGTATGCAATTTTACAAGTGTTTATAATGATTATCTATTAAATAGCAGCAGAAAAAAGCCCTTTTAAATGAGGGTGTTTTGAAGGGTAAACTCCAATTCATCCGTTGAATATTTATACATTGGTGTTTTAAGGAGGTTGAATCAATGCCAAGCAAGCCTAAACGCCCCTGTGGAAAGCCTGGCTGCCGTGAATTGGTCAGTGATTCATACTGCGATAAGCACAGGAAAGCTCGGGAGCAGCGACGTGGAACGTCAGCCAGTAGAGGCTATGGACACAAGTGGAGGAAGGAACGACTGGAGTATTTGGAGCAGCATCCGGTATGCGTGATTTGCAAGGCTGCTGGAGTGATAGAGGCTGCGACTGTGGTCGATCATATCATTCCGCATAAGGGCGACGATAAGCTGTTCTGGCGCAGGAGTAACTGGCAACCGTTGTGTGCTTCACACCATAGCCAGAAGACGGTAAGAGAGGATGGTGGCTTTGGGAATTAAAAAAAGCCACTCTAATGAGTGGCGTAACATTTGGTCCCTGGTCACTGGTATTAAAACTATGCAGTCCACCTACACCAACTCCCCCACAAGCGACCAGGGATAAGGTAATTACGGAAATGCTCATAAGCATCAATCCTTTCTTCGGTAGAAGCATCCAAAGGGCGGCAATCGCTGCACTGATAATTCCAGCCACTAAAGTAGCGGAGTACCAGTTAGCGATGAGCTTGAGCAGTAGCACGGAGAGTACAGGAATCGAACCTGTTCCAGTCAAAACCAAAGTTACATCCTTATCTTACAATATAGCGTGTTCGAGAATCAAGGGAAGGGGGGCGGTCCAAAAAACTTTAAAACTGCTCCCTAATAGACCGCATCGGACATTAACGCAAATTTTTTTCGTTTTTTGAAACTTTTTAGAAATTGGAGGTGCCCTCATGGCAGGGAGAAACGCCAAACCGGTTGCTCTGCACATTGCAGAGGGCAACCCAAATCGTTTGACCAGGGAAGAGATTAAGCAGCGGGAAGAATCCGAGCTAAAGCTTGGGCAAAGTGATTTGAAGAAGTTGAAAAAGCCCAAGTACATTTCTCAGGATAAGATCGCTAATAAGCTTTGGGGCGAGTTGATTAAAGAGTATCAGGAATCAGCTAAACAAGGAGTTGCGTTATTAACCAGTTCTGACGTTGGGACATTTGCATTGTACTGTAAGACGTACAGTGAGTATGAAAACCTTCTTGACCAGTACCAACGCTTGGAGAACATCGTTATTGATGAACACATTCTGGATGAGTACATTGGAGCGGCTGAGGCTGAACAGGAAGTGAATTTAAAGGCGCTTCGATATCTTTCGCAATTAGCTAGTTTAGAGGGGATATTGAAGGTTGAGACTGCGATCAATAAAAAGGTGGATATGCTTCTTAAATTGCAGGACCGCCTATTCCTTAATCCACTGGCTAAAATCAAAAATGTGGCGATGCCAAAGAAAGATGATAAAAAATCCTCCGCAATGGCCCAATTCTTGAATAGAAGAGCTGGCGGCCATGGCACATGATGAGCAACGTGCGCTTGAACCGATTGAGTTTATTCAAATGCTCCATGCAGTTGACGATTTCTATGGTCAACCGTTTATACTGCTTGACTGGCAGTATGACATTCTTCGGAATGTTTATGGTACGGTAACCGAGCGCGGTTATCGGCAATACCAATACGCTTATTTGGAAATCCCAAAGAAGAATGGGAAAACAAGTCTTATCGCGGCCGTTTCTCTTTATCATCTCGTTTGTGATCCACCAGGTGGACAGATTTACTGCTGCGCAGCTGATAAGGAACAGGCCAAGTTGGTTTACAAAGCTGCTGCCGCAATGATCGAGCAGGAACCCGAGTTTGAAGGTATTTTAAAGGTACTGGATAGTTCCAAAGAAATTAGAAACTTGATTACTGGAACCGTCATGAAGGTTCTTTCAGCTGAAGCTTTTACCAAACACGGGATTAATCCTACTGTTGTTATATTCGACGAGCTTCATGCCCAGCCAAACCGCGATTTATGGGATGTTATGACCTTTGGTGCAGGAGCTGCCCGTAAAGAACCACTTTGGTGGGTAATAACTACAGCTGGAGATGATCCAGATAGAGGCTCTATTGGTTGGGAACAGCACGAATATGCAAAACAAATCCGAGATGGTGAGAAAGAGGACCCATCTTGGTATGTGAAAATATACGGAATTCCTGAAGATGGCGAGGATGAGAACGGGAATAAGATTGATATCTTTGATGAAAATCTTTGGTATGAAGTTAATCCAAGCCTGGGTCATACGATTGACATAGAAGCCGTGAGAAAAGAGGCGCTAACTGCTCGAAATAAGGAGTCGGCAGAGCGCCTTTTTCGTTGGCTGCGGCTTAATCAATGGATCTCATTAAAGAAAACAGGTTGGCAACCGCTCACTTTATGGGACAAGACGGGCGGAGAGTGGGATTTATCAGAACTTGATGGTAAACGATGCTATCCAGGGATTGACTTGTCCAGTACAACGGATATTACAGCGGTCTGTTATTTGTTCCCACCACAGGAGGGAGTTCCAGACTGGAGGGTGGTTTTTAACGCTTGGATTCCGGAAGACAACATGAAAGAGCGGGTCAGACGAGACAAAGTTTCCTATGATAGATGGGTCAAACAGGGATATCTCCTTACCACACCAGGTGATGTCGTGGATTATGACTTTGTTGAGACGAGGTTGCTAGCAGCTAACGAACAATATGCTGTTCAGACACTTGGTACGGACCCTTGGAACAGTCGAATGCTTGCCCAAAGACTTATGCGTGGCGGTGTTGATGTGCTCGAAATTCCTCAAGATATGAAACACATGAGTCCTGCCATGAAGATGATTGAACAACTCATGAAGCGTGGGCTTATGAGTCATGAAATCAATCCAGTTGCACGATGGTGTTGGGGAAATATTGTTGTAGCTATGGATGGTAACGAGAATATTAAACCTATGAAGAACAAGTCAAAAGAACGTATTGACCTCATTGTGGCCATGATTAATGCGATGGCAACCGCCATGTTGTTTGAAGAAATTGATTTGGGTGTTGAAGAGTTTGCGGAAGATGATTTCTTGAAGAAATTATGGGGTTAAAACTCCGAGGGAGGGGGGGAATGTGTGAAAACAAATCTATTAACTAGAATATTTGGGGGCGAGCGCGATACAGAGCGGCGAAGTCAAGAAATAAGCATTAATGACAGGGAGTTTTTACGTATACTTGGGCTTGATGTAGCTCCCGGAGAGATAAGTATTAAGGGCTGGAACGCTTTGAAGGTAGATACGGTATACGCCTGTATTAAAATCCTATCCGACTCTCTTTCTAAGTTGCCGTTAAAGGTATATCAAGAGGATGAATACGGCATTACAAAGGCCGCGAAACATTATCTTTTCCGGCTACTAAAGCTGCGTCCTAATCCGTATATGTCGGCATCTGATTTTTGGAAATGTGTAGAAGCAAACCGAGCGATGGGGAATGCCTATGTAAATATTGAATTTGATCAGCGTACAGGTCGGGTAATCGGTCTTTGGCCTATTCCATCTAGCAGAGTAAAGGTTTGGATTGATGATGCGTGCTTGTTGCCGGATGTAAATAACAAATATTTAAGCGGGAGAACCCGTCTTTGGTATGAGGTTGATGTTGGTAATGGTGTTAAAAGAAAGATAATGCCGGATGAAATGCTTCATTTCAAGGGCAGTGTGACACTTGATGGTCTTGTAGGTATCCATACAATGGATTACTTGAAATGCACAGCAGAAAACGCCGCCTCTGCTTCTCAATTCATTAATAATTTCTACAAGCAAGGGTTACAGGTCAAGGGGCTGGTACAGTATACCGGAACATTAGATGATGGCTCCAAAAAAGTATTCAAAGATAATTTCGAGAGCATGACATCTGGCCTAAAGAACAGCCACAGAGTAGCTATGATGCCATACGGGTATCAATTTACACCAATTGCAATTAGTATGGCTGATGCTCAATTTTTGCAGAACACGGAGCTTACTTTCCGCCAAATTGCGAATGCATTCGGCGTCAAAATGCACCAGCTTAACGACTTGGCGAAGGCCACATACAGCAATGTGGAGCAGCAGCAACTTGCTTTCTATAGTGATACACAGCAGCCAATACTCACTACCTATGAACAGGAACTTTCGTACAAGCTATTTACGGATGATGAACTGGACGAAGGGTATTACTCCAAGTTTAATGTAGATGCGATTCTGAGAGCTGACCTTAAAACTCGTTACGAAGCTCACGGAAAGGGGATTGAAAAAGGGTTCATTACCCCAAATGAGGCACGAGCTGCCGAAGATAAGCCACCACTTCCTGGTGGAGATCAACTCCTATTCAACGGTAATGTAATTCCGTTGACAATGGCAGGCCAACAATACGTGAAGGGGGGTGAAGAAACTGAGCCAGAAGAGAACGAACCCAACTCCGACGAAGGAGAACAGAGCAATGCCGGCGATACTGGAGATACGGGAGACGATGGAGGGGGAGACAAGTAAACGAACTATCATCGGTTCAATTAAGTACGATTCAGAGTCCCATGTTATGCAGGATTGGTATGGTGACGAATTCGTAGAGGTTATTGCTCCTGGGGCCTTTGCAGAATTTATGAGAGAGAACAATACCGTTTCTCTTTGGTGTCACCGAACAGATCAGATCCTTGGAAATACTCGTTCTGGAACCTTAAAACTATTTGACGGTCAATCTGAGCTGAGGTTTGAACTTGATCTACCGAATAGCAGTTGGGGAAATGATGCTTATGAGAGCATCGACCGAGGTGATGTTGACGGTGTTTCCTTTGGGTTTAACGTCCGCACAAATGGAGATCGATGGTCAAAAATTGAAAGGGACGGTAAAACACTTTACAAACGAACAGTATTACTTGCGACACTCCCTGAAATCTCAATGACTCCTTTTGCAGCTTACCCCGAGAATGAAGTATCTGTTAGATCCCTTGAAGAATTCAAGGCTGAAGAAAAGCGGGCTGCAGATCAATTTGAAAAAGAAAAAATACTCTTGGAACTGGAACTATAATCCGGTTCCTTTTTGTTTGACCAAAATTTATATGAGGTGATGAACAGTGTCAAAAGAATTGCGCGCGCTATTAGCAAAATTGGATTCAGCGAAAACGGAAGTACGATCATTATTAAACCTTGATAAAACCGCTGATGCAAAAGTGAAGATGGAAGAGGTTCGTTCTCTTCAGGAGAGAATTGACATTCAGAAAGAGCTTGAAGTTGAAGAACGCGGCGGATTAGGTAACGGAGGACGTCACAGAGCCGGAGAGGAAACACCGGATCTTGAATCGCGTGAGGATGTGGAACTCGAGCAAGAATACCAGGGTATTTTCTTACGTGGTCTGCGTCGTAAAGGAATCACAGCGGACATGAGAAGCGTTATTGCTGAATATGAAAAACGTACTGTGCTGAATGAAGGGCAAACTGATCCTGCCATTCCAGACGGTGATTTGTCTATTTTAGTGCCAAAAGATGTTCAGAATCAGATTAACGAAGTGATTCGTAGCTTAGATGATCTTTCACAATACGTCAGCGTAGAGCAAGTGACGGCGCTGTCCGGCAGTCGTGTGTTAGAGGCATACGGGACTATGACTCCGTTTCAAGAGCTTAGTGAATATGATCCAATGGAAGAACACGACTCACCAAAGTTCCGTCCGGTAGAATACAAATTGAAAGATCGAGGCGGTTTCCTTCCCCTTACTAGCAATCTTCTACAAGATAGTGATCAAGCGTTATTGCGATATATCACCCGTTGGATCGGACGGAAGTCTGTTGTTACTCGGAACACCTTAATTACTCAACTTTTGTCTACCTGGACGAAAAAGGCGCTGACCAACGTTGACGCTGTTAAAAAAGTATTGAATGTCGACCTTGACCCGGCGATTAGTGCAACTGCAATTATTTTGACCAACCAGGATGGATATAATTGGCTGGATGAGCAAAAGGACAGTAACGGGCGTTACTTGCTTACAGACGACCTTACACAAGCAGGACGCAAGCTCTTTAAGGGTCGCCCCGTTTCAGTTGTGGCGAACCGTTATTTGCCTAGTGTTGGATCTTCAAGCGTTAAAGCTCCACTTATTATGGGAGATCTTAAGCAGGCCATCGCTCTATTTAGTCGCCAGTTTTATGAGCTTGCTAGCACAACTGAAGGTGGAGACGCTTGGAGACGACGTACCACAGAGTTGCGAACTGTTATCCGCGATGATATCCAGAAATGGGATGCGGAAGCCGCAATTTATGGTGAGTTGACCCTATCCTAAAATCGCAAGCGCTTAGGAATTTGAAAGAGAGGTTATAAGGGTGCAAACCAAAAATTATCAAGATCAAAATGGGAGTCGTTGGGTTGTTGAAGGAACTCTTGAAATTTCGGGAAACGGGAAAATTACTAAGGATGGCCGAGAGGTCGATTTGGAAGCGGGAAAAGTCAGCCGTAAGGAATATGATGCTTTAGCTGCTCGTGTGGCTGCACTAGAAAAGGGTGGTAGCT
The DNA here is from genome assembly GCF_038008505.1 of Paenibacillus sp. FSL H7-0735. Classification (NCBI taxonomy): domain Bacteria; kingdom Bacillati; phylum Bacillota; class Bacilli; order Caryophanales; family Paenibacillaceae; genus Paenibacillus; species Paenibacillus sp. FSL H7-0735. Next base: position 2,439,162 of record NZ_JBBOZH010000001.1, read on the forward strand.
AATGCTTACCACCCTGGACAAAGCGAGAACGTTGGGGATTGATCCAAGTGGTGAAATCCCCGATAACGAGCTTGCCGCGCTTCTTACCATAGCATCCGTTGCTATTGAAGAGGTCTGCCGCCGGAATTTCAAGCTGCAATCCTATTCTGAACGGGTGAGCGGGATGCGCGGGTCATATCTCAGACTACCTAATTATCCTGTTCACGAAGTGAGGATTTACGAAATGGCGAACCGCCCCTTTGAAGATGTGGAAAGGCTGGAGCATGGAATCTTATTCCGAGACTGTGGCTGGCCGGGCGGGGAGCGGGGGTTGACCGTGAACTACACAGCGGGTTATGTCCTGCCAAATGATGCAACAGAGGAGAATCCGGCTACGTTGCCGGAGACACTGGAATATGCTTGCGTGTTACTGGCAAAACACCTTCAGCGTGAACATGGGGTGTCATCAGAGAGGGTTGGGGATATCTCAGTAACCTATGCGGCAGCAGAAGCAGACATGCCTATGGCAGTAAAGTCTTTGATTAATCCCCATATTAGACCAGAATTATGAGGTGAGAGCATGGCAGGATCAAGATCCAGGGCGAGGCGGGTCGGTGTGCAAGTCACCGGCGAAGATAATCTGCGGCAACTAGCCGAGCGACTTCGCCCATTGACTAAGAATAAGATTCGTATTGGTATGCAGGGTGATGCTGAACTGGCTATGATTGCCGGAGTCCACGAATATGGATCTGTGAAAATGAAGATTCCTGCCCGTTCGTTTATCGGGACAGGGAAAAAGAAAGGTCAGGCTCCCATAGGTAAGTTGGTCCGGGCTGGGGTAACAGAGATTGCCCACGGGCGTAAGCGGGTAGACGAATTGTTTTCGGAGATTGGTGAGACGGGACTTGATCGAATGAAGAAAAATTTTGAACGAATTAAGCAGCCGCCCTTATCCGCCCGATATGCTTCAAGAAAGACTGGCTCCCGAAAGTTGCTGCACCGGGAAGACGAGCTGCGCGACTCCCTGATTTATGACATTGTACCGAAGGGAAGGTAATCATGCGGCAATTTAGATTTGCTGGCGTCATTCGAAAATATTTCAGACCATATACCCTGATCCGAGACAGTGGAGGTGCATGGGTCAAGGGAAAATGGGTTCCAAGTCAACCGGAACGACTAACACGGAGCGGCAGCATCCAGCCTGTGAGCGCTCGATTGAAAGCGACAGAGGGCGGTAACTATACCGAGACAGATCGAATGTTATATACGACTTCGACGCACAGTACTGGTGAACGTATTGACTACATGGGCGTACAGTACACCGTTAATGAATCACCAGATCGAGAGTATTCCGATATCAATCAATATCTGCTGCGGAAGGTGGTCGCCAATGCTCCCGTTTGAGGATATTAGAGTTGCCATTGTTGAGGGTATGGAATCGGCTTCCGGTGGTTTGGTCATTGAAATGAACGGCGGAGGGGATACTCCTTCCGGTGATTTCATGACTTATAGTTTCGTTGGCGGCTTCGCTTCCACTGGAGGACAACCGATCATTACCCAACAGTTAGGAAAGCAGTACAGGATGGAGACGGTGACATTTACCGTCTCTTTTAATTGTTATGCGGATGACTCAGACATAGCTCAAGTTAACGCCATGAGGGCGAGAGATTGGTTTAAGTCAGATGGACATGATCTGTTAAAGGACAAACTTGACGTGATCGTGATTGAGATTGGAGAGATCCAGAACCGGGACATTAACATTGGTGAAGAGTGGGAACGGCGTCAGGGCTTTGATGTTGAATTTCGGGCCACGGATGTTGTAGTAACAGACATGTCAGGCTGGATTGATACTGCACCAATACAAAGGAGTGATAAGTTTTGAGTATTAGCGACGTTACTGTAAACATAGCTGTACTGAAGCCAACACCTATTTTGGGTGGGTTTGGCAAACCCTTAATTCTAGGGTCCAGTACAGCGGGTAAAGAATTTAAAGATTACTTAGATATAGATGCCGTGAAGACTGATTATGCTGCCAGTACCGAGGAATATAAAGCGGCGGCTGCGCTTTTTGCACAGAAGAACCCGCCAGCAGAAATTGCGATTGTATCTAGGAGAACGGGCGCAACACCTGAGACATTGACAGATATTTTACCAAAACTGTTTTTGAAAGATTGGCATTTTCTCGTTACGACGAGCACGGCTGCTTTGGACATTACCACTATAGGTGATGCTATCGAGGCAGATAAATCCAGACAATTTTTCTTCCGTACAAGCGATAAAGCCGATTTGGCTACAATCTTGGCTAAGAAATACACTCGAACCTATGGTGTTTATCATATTGCAGCAGAAGTTGCTAAATATCCTGAAGCATGCTGGATCGGTGCAGCTGGAAGTCTCCCACCTGGCTCGATTACTTGGATGGGATGGACACTAACTGGTATTGCACCACTGGATGTTACAGCGACAGAGTTAGCAGCTATCCATGCACTTGGTGCCAACACGTACGTGACCAAATCGGGAACTAATGTCACTAGTGAATGCAAGTCTGGTAGCGGTGATTATATCGACTTCATTCACTCCCAGGACTACATTGTTTTTAGCATTCAATACGCCGTACAAGATTTATTCAATCAGGCACAGCACGCATTACAAAAGATCAGTTACAACAATACGGGTATCGCTCAAATTGAGAGTGCCGTTCGGACGGTTCTGCATCGGTCATTTCTAAATGGCATGATTGCTACTGACGATGATAACGTTCCATTGTATAACACGACGTTTCCACCACGTAGTCAAGTTGATCCGGCACAGGTGGCAGCACGCAATTATCCAGATGGAAAGTTTGAATTTGTTCAGGCGGGAGCCATACACAAAACGGCCATTCGTGGCACTATTAAATTTGCATAGGAGGGGTTAGGGTGTCAGAAGCAAAAACATATGATGCAATGGACGTCTCTGTAATTGTTGGAGGCGTCTTTTTAACGGGATTCGGAGAAGACCTAGTAACTGTGGCGAAGGACGAAGAAAACTTTTCAACTAAAGTAGGGGCACAAGGAGATGTGGTCCGAACGAAGGTTAATAACCCACTTGGCACAATTACTGTTACCCTTCAAAGCACCAGCCCACAAGCCGCATATTTGGATGGACTGGCTAACAGCCAGAAGATTGTACCTTTATCAGTTATGTACTCGGGTACGCCAAAGGAAACGAATACTGCAACACAAGCTTATCTGAAAAAACCAGCTGACCGGGAATATGGCGGAGAAGCTGGCGATCGTTCCTATGAGTTTCAATGTCTTGATTTAAGCATGAACTAAAATCCAAAATTGAGAGGGGCCTATATCAATGGCTAATTTTAAACAGAAAGAGTACAAATCTAAATCAGGAAAAAGTTATACCTTCCAGCATCCAGGCGTACGCGCAATATCTAAAATCAATGATGGCTCAAAAAATAAATTTGGAGTGATTCTGGAAGAACGCTTATCTGAAGAAGTACTCAAACATGTTATCGTGGATCCTAAAATGAAAATTGATGATTTCAACGATTACACGGAATATAGTGAAGTTGTTAATGCAGCATACGCCTTTGTGACAGGAAATGATGAAAATGAGGACGCCGACGATGGCGATCAGCAAGAAGGAAGCTAAGAAACGAGCACGATCTAATTGGAGTCAATGGAGGCTGCTACTCTCCGATATGGGCATTACGTATAATGATCTAAATAGTATGGATGATGATGACATTGCCGAAGCGAACGCAGCTTTAGACCTTCATATTGAACAGACAAACAAAGCAAATAAGAAGAAATAGGAGACGTCCTTTAGGGCGTCTTCTTTTGTTCGGAAAGGAGGAACTATGGCAGGCGGTATAATCGGTTCACTAATGTATGCAGTTGGGTTCAAGTTCAACTCTAAGGGAATAAACGATGCAGATAAAAAGGTTGGTAAACTCACAAAAACTGTGGTCGGACTTGGGGCTGCTGGTGTAGCTGCAATGACTGGAATCGGAATTGCTGGGGTACATGCTGCTTCTAAATTTGAAACGGCTATGAAGCAAGTTCAGGGGGCAACTGGAGCAACCGTGAAACAGATGGAAGCAACTAGAGAGGTTGCTAAAAATCTGTACTCTAACAATTTTGGTGAGGATTGGAACGACTTAGGAACAGCGATTTCAAATGTTCAGCAAGTTACTGGCCAAACAGGAGAAGAACTTGAGAACACCACTCGAAACGCAATTCTACTTCGGGATCAATTCGGCTTTGAAATTCCGGAATCCATCAAATCCGCTGATACTATGATGCGACAGTTTGGGATCACCTCCGAAGAGTCATATAACTTACTGGCGCAAGGCGCACAGCGGGGACTTGATAAATCCGGCGAACTGGTGGATTCAGCCAATGAATATGCTAACCAGTTCAAGAGCTTGGGCTTTACGGCTGACGATATGTTTGACGTTTTTGCCGCTGGCTCTGCCGAAGGTGTCTTTCAAGTTGATAAAGTTGGAGACGCCGTGAAGGAATTTAATATAAGGTCTAAGGATGCCAGTAAGACATCAATGGATGCCTTTACCGCGCTGGGCCTTAACGCTGATGCAATGATGCAGACCTTTGCCAAAGGTGGACCAGACGCGAAACAGGCATTTAGCGATATCGTCTCTATGATATCGGATATCGAGGACCCCGTTGCCCGTAACAATATTGGTGTTGCTTTGATGGGTTCGCAGTTCGAAGACCTTGAGGTTAATGTCATATCGGCAATGGGGGCTGCAACGAGATCCTTTGATAAAACAAAAAAGACGATGGACGAGCTTAATAAAATCAAATTTGAAAAGCCTGGCGAGGCATTTAAAATGTTCGGAAGGCAGGTCGAGGTTGGAATATTAATTCCAATTGGTCAAAAGCTGCTACCTTACTTGAATGCCTTTGGGCAATGGCTATCTGACCATAAGCCGCAGATCGAAGCGGTGGGCAATGCAATCGGTGACGGGCTTGGTGCAGCAATCAATATGGTAAGCGGTTGGATTCAGGCGGCAATGCCATATCTACAACAATTTGGAACACAAGCATTGCAGGTGTTTGGGTACCTGATTGATAAGGGGAAAGAATTGTGGACTTCTATCCAGCCAGTGGCCGTCATGATCGGTGAGACATTGTTAAATGCCGCAGTTCAATTATGGCCACATATCCAGCAAATTGGCTCTTCAATTGCTGATACAGCTAAAGCATTCTACGATTGGGAAGGATTTGCACCGGTGGTGAGCGGAATTGTCGCGGCACTGGTCACATATAAAACAGTCGTAGGCACGATAACAGTCGCAACCAAGATTGCAGCAGCAGCGACCAAAGCATGGACTGCAATTCAGAAAGCTTTCAGTATAGTCATGGCTGCCAATCCTATTGGCATAATTATCGCCGCCCTAGTGGGTTTAGGCGTGGGGCTGGTAGTCGCTTATAAAAAATCAGATAAGTTCCGGGCGTTTATTGACGGGATGTGGTCTGGGATCAAGACGGCTACCATGGCAGTACTGAATTTTTTCAAAATTACAGTTCCCCAGACCTTCATGACAGCCTTTAACGCAGTGACTGGATTTTTGAAGACTTGGGGAGTAACGATTCTGGTTGTAATTGGTGGTCCAATTGCATGGATCGTTGCTTTGGTCGTTAAATATTGGGATGAAATTAAGGCAGTGACATTTGCAGTGTTCAGTGCAATTGGTAGCTGGTTGTCATCCATATGGAGCAGCATCAGTAGCAATATTTCTGGGGCTGTCAGCGCTGTGTGGAATGCAATTACCGGGGCATGGAACAATGTATTTTCGATAACTAACTCTCTGATGACCAAAGTTTGGAACAAGATCACTGCTATATGGGCGCAGATTGTTGGAAGCATCAAGACAGCCGGAGTCAATGTCTGGACTGCCGTTTCGGATATGTGGGGAAAGGTGACAAGTTTTTTCAATGGGATCAACCTCTTTGATACAGGGAAAAAAATTATTAGTGGTCTGATAGATGGAATTTCGAATATGGCATCGACCTTGATGGAGAAGGTCAAAAGCATAGCGGATGGCATTAAAGATTTCTTTGGTTTTAAAACCTCTGCAAGCGTGTCTGTTTCTACTGAAACTACTGGCATAAAGGCAGTAGACGGAAGTCACGCGAATGGGCTGCCTTATGTTCCGTGGGACGGTTATATCGGTGAATTGCACAAAGGCGAACGCGTTTTAACAGCTAAAGAAAACCAGGCGTATTCCCAGCCGGAAGTAACATTGCCTAAGTTTGACTTCCCAATCTATCAAATGCCGGCTTTTGAATTGCCTGATTTTCAAATAGCTCAGATAAACATTCCTTTTGCGAAGCAGGAACCCGTAGCAGCAAAGCCTGATTACGAGCCACACACACCTGAATCATCCCCAGCACGAATGACAACAAATAATCATCGTGCAGATTTTAAGCCAATCTTTAATATTAAGGTTTCAGGTAATGCCGATGATAAGACCATTTCAAATCTGCGGGAGACGATTCGGCAAGAAATGCAAGATGTATTTGAATCGTATATGCGCAGCGTAGGATTGGAAGGTGCGTAAATGGCACTTATTGATGGCAAATACATTACTGTAGAGAATGAATCACCGTCCTTTCCCGTAACTGTGACAGAGCAACCGGTTGAAAAAGGGATCAACTTAATTGATCATGTGCAGGCACAGGCCCGGACGCTATCATTAACGGGAGTTATTGTTGGTACGGATGCAGCGAAGACACGCGCCTATATCATAGCTGCGAAAGACAAAGGCACAATCATTAATTACGTCGGCCGAAATCAATTCAAAGGTCTCATTACTGATTTTTCGACAGGACATGATTACACCACTGCGGATGGATTTACTTTTACGATGGAGCTGCGAGAGATAAAGATTGCAACGTCTTCTTATGTGGAGACGTTGCCACCTCCAATCAAGGCTCAGGTTACTAAGATCGTAAATTCTGGAACTAAGCAAACCCAGGAGAAAAAAACTGCAAAAACGACTACTAAGAAGAAAAGTAATAATACAAGTAAGAAAAAAGAAAAGGAAAAGGAAAAAGAAAAAGTTCAGAAAGTAAAATTTAAAACGGGAAGTAAATGGGCAACATGAGGCGGTGAATTATGGAATTTATTGAGATAGAGAAGGACAACATCCCTTATCGTTTTGACATATCTATCGCTGGTGAAATGTTTGGCTTTGAAGTCCATTACAATGCTGACTATGATTTTTTTACGGTGGATCTTGAAAAGAATGGAGAAGTGCTGGTATATGGGGAAAAGTTAGTTTATGGGCAAACGCTCTTTTATGACGTCCAAGATAACCGATTTCCTAGATTACCTATTGTTCCTTGGGATGAATCGGAAAAAAGTACAGCAGTAACATGGGAGACGCTTGGTATAAGCGTCTTTTTGTTTGTTATTGATGAGGATGAGGAAGATGACGAGTAAAAATTTTGGCCGTGTCGTGGAGATTATGACTGCTAATATGAAATTCACTCTTGATAAATACACGATGGAAGGGACGGTTCCATTTGACAACGACACTTTACCTAATGAGTCGGAACTGAGGATATGGAACCTGTCACAAACAACGATAAATAACATCAAGCGTAACGCTGTCCTAATGGTGAATGCTGGTTACACCGGAGATGTTGGGCTTATCCTCCATGGTCGAATTTCATCGGTTCGAACCAAATGGGAGGGCGTAGATAAAATAACGACTGTTTATGTCTTGGATAGTGAGGATCTCTCTAAGCGAGAAGTTACAGAGATTGCTTTTGCAAAGGGGACACTAGCCAGTGCGATCATTAAGCAGATGGCGGGGTATATCGGTTTACCTGTAGCGCAAATGGCACTTAACCAGGACTACAGATATCAAGATGGTTACACAGCAAAGGGAAAAGTCACCGACATCATATCGGAGGTTTGTAAGGACTGTGGAACATCTTGTTATATCAATCAAAGCAAACTCTATATTCGTAATATTCGTAATGGTGCTGATTCTGTTTTTGCCTTGTCTCCAGAAACGGGTTTGATAGGATCTCCAGAATATTTCGAGGACAATGGCATTCAGGGATACAATATTTCCGCACAGCTGCAACAACGAATCACAACGGCTTCTGTTATTAATTTGACTTGCAGGGAATGGTCAGGAAAGCTTCATATTCGTAGTGGAACCCATAAGTTTTCCAATACAGGAGACTTTATCACAGAAACGGAGGCGATTATGTGAGTAGAGCAAATCCAGCAGGAGCACTTTCCCGTTTGCTTGGCGCGTATGCGGGTAACCAAGGCGACGATATCAGTGTTGCGATGCCTTGCAAGGTTATTTCCTTCGATGATGCTAAGTTGAATGCTGTTGTACAGCCATTACTTAAACTGACGAGTGGACAACCCGCACAGATAATGTCTGTCCCGGTCATAGGGCAAAAGGTCGAATTTGAAATTAATCTTGGTGCTGGGATGCAGAAATTCGAAACAATTATGCGTCCACTATTAAAGGCTGGAGACGTTGTTTATGTGGTTTGTGCTGATGCTGAACTTAAAAATACATTATCCGGTCAAGTGGCAGCCCCGGACACCGAAAGGCGACACAGTCGAATGGATGCTGTAATCGTAGGGGTGTTACCATGCAGTCTATAAAACTAGATATTTCCGGAGATTTGGTGTTTTTAGACGGTGAATTGCAACTGATCTCCGGTCCTGAAGAAATTGCTCAATGTTGCACTTTGGCAGTAGGAACTAATAAGGGCGAGTGGATAATTGATCCTGAGATGGGCATTGATTTTAAGCGGATCACTGGAAAAGGGGTTACTGAAGAAGAGATTCGCGACGAGTTGACCAGTGGGGTTTTACAAGAACCGCGTATTCAGAGCGTAGATACGGTGACTGTAACCTTTGACAGAATGAAACGAACAGCTACAGCAGATTTTACGGCTACAGCTGTCAACGGCGATGTAATTACGGTTGAGGGGGTCGAGACCGTTGTTGGATAGCACAGGTTTTAAACGACTACGATTTGATGATCTATTTTCGCAAATGGAGGATAAAGCCAAGGAGTCATTTGGAGACACGGTTAACACATCGGTTCGCTCACCGCTTGGAATTATACTTCGTATTTTTGCTTGGTTTTTAGCTATTATTTGGAGCACCGCAGAGGACGTATACAACAGCGGATATATTCCAACGGCCACCGGCAACAACTTGGATAGGCTGGGTCCGCAAGTTGGTATATCCCGAACGCTTGCCCAATGGGCAGCGGGATCATTGGAAATCACGGGAACTATAGGCTTTACTGTTCCGGCGGGTACCCGTGCGGCGACGAAATCCGGTGTAGTGTTTGAGACAATGGCTGATGTTACACTGACCACTGGTGCCGCCACCGTTGCAATTGAGGCGTTGGAACCGGGAGTATCAGGCAACGTCGCGGCGGGGGCAATATCTGTGGTAGTTAACCCGGTACCGGACATTACTGGTGTGACCAACGTTGTAGCCGTGACGGGGGGCAGGGAAAAGGAGACAGACGCCGAATTTCGCAGTCGCTTTGATTTGTCCGTGGCGGGCGGCGGCGCGGCTTCCGTGGATGCACTTCGGGGAGCGCTGCTAAGAATGCCCACCGTCCGAGCAGCAGCGATCATCGAGAACACAGGTATGACAAAGGATGCTGCCGGACGGCCACCCAAGTCTTTCGAAGCTTATGTGCTGGGCGGGGATGAGCTGGAAATCTCTAAGGCAATCTTTGCAACCAAGTCCGGCGGCGTAGAAGCTCACGGGAGCATCAGTAAGCAAGTTGCCGATTTGGGTGGACAGCTGCACACGGTTAAGTTTTCCCGTGCAAACGAGGTGGGGATCAAAGTATCTGTATCTGTGACCAAAAACGCTCAATACCCGATCGATGGTGATGACCAAATTCGATCAGCCATTATTACGTATATCGGCGGCGAAGATGCCGCAGGGTCCTATTACAACGGCTTAAGCATGGGAGCAACCGTAGTGTATACCCGATTAATCAGTGTTGTATCCAATGTTGAGGGGGTCGAAGATATGATCTTGACAGTGGGCAAGACGAGCGGAGGCCTTGGCAGTTCTAATGTGCCTATTCAGGTTTATGAAGTAGCTCGGGCACGAGCGGCGGATATTATGGTGAACAGTCATGTTTAGTGTTAAGGACATGCTACGACGCTTTGCGGATACCTATAATAAAAATCCGGAAAGCAACTTGGGTAAGATGATAAGCATTTTGCATGGGGAATTGGCAAGAGTCGGTGAGACGCTGGAACGTGTCTGTGAGTGGAAAGACATTGATGCTGCCCAAGGCACGACGCTGGACCGAATAGGCTCCAATGTGGTCCAGCCACGAGGGGCAGCGACTGACGAGGTATACCGAGTACTGCTAAAGTCCAAGATTGCCCGAAATCTATCTAAAACGGACGTTAACACCATTATCCAGGTGCTAGCCCTTGCTTTGGACTGTGATTACTCAGATATCAAAATCCAAGAGAAATTTGCCGATCCACTGGAGCCGGAGCCAGCGGCAATCAACTTGATTCGTGTTCCAGTCCGGCGCTTGAATGAGGTTGGCATGTCCCCATTACAGTTTGCCCGAATCATACAAAAGACGGTTGCAGCAGGCGTCCGAGTGGCTCAAATTGAGCTTGCTGGGACGTTTGCTTTGTCCTCTCAGTATGATGTGCTTGAAACAAGCTCATTAGGACTTTCGGACACGGATATGACTACGGGTGGGGAGTTAGGAACGGTATACGCACCAGGCGATGATTATCCATTACCTATATAGTATTTAGGAGGGAATAAAGTGGCATTTAATGAAAAGCTTCCTGAATGGCAGGAACCAGGTATAGAGCCGCCAGAGAGTAAGCGAAAGACAGGTTGGCAGATCAACGACAAACCTCCAGCCGCATGGCTAAATTGGTATTTTAACAGAGTTTATAAAGTTTTCCAGGAGATCCGCAGCAAGTTTGATACGCATACAGAAGATAACAATATACATGTCACAGCAGCTAAACAAACCGCATGGAATGTCAAAGAAACTCCTGAAGGAGCGCAGACAAAGGCGGACGCAGCTCGTGAAGCAGCAAAGGCAGCTTCGATTCCATTGGCGCAGAAAGGTGCTGCTAGTGGTGTGGCTCTCTTGGAAGCAAACAAACTAATGGTTGCTGATGGAACAGTACTATCTAGTAGAATATCTGAACGCGTTCTTGGATTTTCATTCTCAAACAGCGTAGCTAATCAAAGAATTGACTTATATACAACTGGTGCATTGTCAGGCTACATTGAGGTGTCTGTGACGGCTAGTTGGAATGCAGTGAACGCAGCTGGTAAAATGACGAAGCGTTTTAATGTGGTTGCTGCTGCTACTACCCTAAATTATCAGAGCACGCAATACCCAGAAGTAACGGGTCTTATCAATCAGCACATATCTATATCTGATATTAGTTGGGACGCCACTAACTCTCGTTGGAAAATAAGTATAGAAGCACGACATGCGCCAGGGGCTGCTATTGCCTTTGCTGTATCTGTAAAGCATGCGAGCCCTACTGCGCCACCAACGTGGAATCTGAGTGCTGTTTACAGCGGCGCAGCACCTACTGCACTACCTGTAGCAGTACAGACAATTCCCGACGACACCGTGCTTCAGTCCGGGCAGGAGTTCCAGAAGTACAAGCTCACTGATAACAGCGGAAAGGTCATCCGTCTCGCCCCTAGTACGGACCTAAACACAGTTAACCGCAACGGGCAGTACGATGGTTACCCTCTTGTAAACGCACCGGGGAACAACACAACAGCGTGGTTCTTCATCGAGGTTTTCTCCCACTCACAGAACCCGGATACTATCCTCTTTCAACGCGCTACTACTTTCGCTACTGTACCGAGATCTTACATTCGGGAGTGCTATAACAGCGTGTGGGGAGAGTGGATCGAGGAAGAAAATGCTAGCCGCAAGAACGTCGCGAATGGGTATTTGGGTCTGGATGCAACTGCGCTTGTCCCGGACGCTAGACTATCCCCTAACATTTCTAGGTTGGCAACAAGACTAGTAACAGACACTAACCTAAATGACGTCATTGGAGAAGGTACTTATCACTGTGATTCAAACGCTGTAGCGGGCACGATCCTTAATATACCACCCGCGATAGCTAATTTAGCTTTCGGCTTACGGGTCACTAAGACCGCTGGTGCAGTCGGATTCAATCAGGACATATACTGTTACTCACTTGCGGGAACAACCTCACCTAAGCGGTACACGAGAAACTACTACAATGGTACATGGTCTTCTTGGCAGGAAATAGAGACGACAGCTTCCAAAGGAGTAGCTAACGGATACGCAGGACTGGATAGTGCGGCACGAGTTCCACGAATAAACACCTACAATGAGTTTGCTGGGTACTCCACAGTAACCGACTTCAATGCAGCCCTAACAGCGGGAGTCTACTCTGTATCAAACACTGCGTTAAACAGCCCTATAGGCGATTACGGGCATGTGGAAATTATCATTAATAACAAGGAAGTACATGATAACGTAGGGAACTGGATATGGCAAAAGTTCTACGCTACTGGTGGTGGGACATACGTCCGCCGTAAGCTTAACGAGAGAGCATGGGACCCGTGGGTTCCTGCGTGGAGCGGTTACAATGACTCCCCTATATTTATGACGAGGGCTTTGCTAGCGAATAACACGGACCTGAATAAGGTCATCACTAACGGTATTTGGAACATCTACCAGCCTACCGGGATCACGAACGCACCTCCTGTAACATACGGTCTTATGTCTGTGTATAGAGCAGACTCCACAACCAACTATATCAAGCAAGAGATAATTGACATCATACCGGGTACTATCTACACCAGAAGCAGAAATGGGGGCACCGCGTGGAGCCCTTGGGTAACTACTATTACCAGTGCTGGTGGCAACTTTACTGGCGCTGTATCAAGAACCTATGGAGGTTCTTCGGTTAAATATAACAATGTGGCTTCTTACTACTACGGCGGCGCGAACAATACAGGCACACTAAAAATAACGCTCCCGGTTTCTTGGAATAATGCCATGATGAACATCAAAATAACTGGATTTGATTACTCTACTCGTGGTTCATGGGAGCTTTCGCTTGGTTGCTATAACTTCTCTACTGGATGGAGCATGCTTTCAGCTTCCGTAGTATCGTATAGCGGAACAAGTTTACCATTTTCGTCCGTACGTTTCGCTCATGATGGTAGTAAATGCTGTATCCTTCTTGGGAACACTGCTACTATCTGGCAATACCCATCTATAGAGATAACCGAAGTATTGGCTTCTCACAATGGAGCTACTGGGTTGGGTGGAGATTGGACGATGAGCGTCATAACGTCTGAGACAGGCATTTCCGGCGCTCTTTCTACTCCTATAACATGGGGGAATGCTGACTCAGTAGGTGGATATTCTGCTGCGCAGGTTACACAAGGTACACTTGCCTATGCTGTTACCTCTGGTACTGCTCCAACACTGGTGGCTACTTTTAATCCGGCAGTTGCAGCCTTGACAGCGGGTTTACGCGTAACCATTAAAGCACATGCAGCTACAACAGGTCCGGTTACACTCAATGTAAATGGTCTAGGCGCTAAATCTATCAAAAAGCCAAATGGCAATAACCCGCCTTTGGCTCTTGGTGGTGTCTATACGGTTGTATACGATGGAACGGCTTTTATCTTACAGGGTGAAGGGGGGGAATATGGAACAGCAGAAGCAGCGCAGGTATTGTCAGGTTATACAGTTGGTAGAGAGAATGGGGTGGTCAATGGGACAATGCCGGACAGAACTAGAGCCGGAGACAGCTTAACCTATACCACAGCCTTGTCAGCTAAAGGGGATGGATTAGGGAGCCTTGTCATGGAACCTCAGACGGGGTACTATGCTTCTGGACTTAATTCCGGTGGATTTGGGACACTGTTATCCGTTGATCCAAACTATGTACCCGCAAGTATACTGTCCACTAAAACCGTCTTTGGAGTTCAGGGTTCTGTTCCTGTTATCTCTGGGGTTGATGTAGCTTCGGGTGTGGGGAGATGGGGAAACGGTGATCTAGCTGTCTACCCACTGGAAGGTTATAGAAAAGGCGGGATGGGTGCTGGAGAAATAAAAGTGACTGTAGCGCAACTGAATTCTGCTGGACTACCACAAGTTGCCTCCGGCACGATTGAATCTGGTGGTCTTGAGACGTACACAAGGGCTGATGGTAGCACAGTTATAGCCGCATCACTAATCGTTTCGGGACTAACTTTCAAGCCCACCGTGATTATTGTAAAGAACGGGAATTTAAATAACACAAACAAGGATCATATCGTATACGATGCTAGGATGGATGTTAACTACAGAATAACAACACTAGGAGCAAGAACAACGAGTAATCCAGAATTACACATATTTAGAGAGGCATCACCTGTATACGTGAACAGTACGGGTTTTAAACTACCAGTCATAAACGGATACTATCCCTATACATGGATTGCAATACAGTAGAAAACCGCCAGATACTTTATAGGAGGGATTATGATGGAAATCGGAATGAAAATATACTTTGAAAAAGCAACAGGAAACGTGGTAGTAAATACGGGTGAACAGGTAGGTAGGTTGGTAGTGGAGACAACCGAGGATCAGGACTTTGCAACATATAAGGCGCTGGCTGAACGGGTCCGCGATACCATTGGTGTAGTAAAGCTCAAATACGGTCAGTTCCGTCGAGAATTTGCGGAGTGTAATGGCTACCGTGTTAATCCAGATACCGAAGATTTAGAGTTTACCTATCCGGGCGAGGTTCCAGCAGAGGTGCTAATTAAACGTATCGAAATGGTAGAGGGAGAAAGTGCTAAAACGGTTCAGGAGCTAGAACAAACCAATAAGAAACTTGTAGAGACCTTGGAAAGACTTGATCAAACTGAAACCCAATTGCAAGAAGCGCAGCTTGCTCTTACGGAAAATTATGAAGAGTTACAGACTGCCAAACATGAGGCGGCAGACGCACAATTGGCGCTCACAGAGCTTTATGAGCTGGTACTTGCCGGACAACCCGTAGCACCTACAGACCCCGTTGAGGGAGGTGAAGAAGACAATGCCTAAAGTATATGCAAGCTTGATCCGTAAAGGACTTAAGAAGTTGGAGCAAGTACCGGAGATTATCCGTGAGGATGTCGCAGCAGAGTTAAAAGAATAGATTAAATTGCTAGCGCCACATAGTAGGCGTTTTTATTTTGCCCTCGGGATTCCCGGGGGCTATTTATATTGAGGGGGAAACGGGAGTGGAGCCTACAACGATCGTAGCAATGATTGCGGCAGTAAGTGGGGTTGTCTTGGGCTGGACGGGGAAAACCCAAGCATTTAAAAAGGATGTTGCACAAGAGGCTGGTAATGGTGCGTCACTTCGTACTGACGTTGAGTATATCAAACGGGGCGTGGATGATATGCGTTTAGAGCAGCGAGCCCAGGGGCAGAGATTTGATTTACTTTCAGAGCGTGTAACGCGTATTGAAGAGGCTTCTAAATCGTATCACAAGCGGCTTGACCGATTTGAAGAAAATAGAAGAGGTGATTTGTAATGGAATGGAATGCAATTATGGAGTTTATTAATCCCGAATTAATGGCTGTCGTTGTAGCTTGTTGGATCATAGGCTATGTTTTGAAAAAAACGCCGAAAGTGCCAGATTGGAGTATTGTATACATCGTTACGCTGATGGCCATCGTATTTGCTGTACTGATGTTAGGGTTTGTCATTACAAGCTTTATACAAGGCATCCTATGTGGTGCTGTAGCTGTATATGGTAACCAACTGGTCAAGCAGTCTCGTAAAGCGGGTGATGAGTAATGAGTCGCAAAATTTCGCAAGTGGGAATTTCCCTTATCAAGTCTTTTGAGGGCTGCCGTCTGACGGCGTACAAGCCTGTGCCTACTGAAACACACTGGACAATCGGATGGGGTCACTATGGTCCAGATGTTAAAGCAGGTATGACCATCACGCAGGCACAGGCTGACAGTATGCTTCTATCCGATCTGGCAAAGTATGAGGCATATGTTAATGATGCGTCGTACGTGCCGGTTACAGCGTGGCTCAGTCAAAATCAATTTGATGCACTCACAAGTTTTTGCTACAACTGCGGCAACGGCAGCCTTAAAAAACTTTGCGTAGGGCGGACGATAACAGAGATCGCTCAGAACATTACTAAGTACAACAAAGGCGGCGGCAATGTTTTGGCTGGTCTAGTAAGACGGCGTAAGGCGGAACTCGATCTGTTCAATAAAGAAGACGTATTAATCAAAAAAGAATCCCCAAATGCCAAGGAGGACGATACTTTGGAACTGACTAATTATCAATGGACATTGCTGCAAACACAGGTTAAGACTCTCCTGACAGCTGGTACGATCAATGACAAGACTTGGCTTGATAAGATCGACAAAAAGACGTTGACGACATCTGAGCTTGCGTGGCTGTCGTTTATTGTTGCTAAAAAGTAAATGCTCAAACGTTTGAGATTATGAAAAAGCCCTACTAACCTAAATAAGGTCAGTGGGGCTTTTTTGTTATATGGATTAAAGGCGTCCACTGGCTTTAATTAGTGCTGCGATCGAGAGGACCAATGCAGCCACAATAACTATCCAGGTAATCACGTTCAGCATATTCCTTCCTCCTTTAGAGGGGCCGCAGCCCCCGCGTTACTTAAAGAAAATCTTCGAAACTGATGGTGACTGTTCAAGATCAAAAAGCTCATCCTCTGTTATCCAAATTTCATTTGATCCCCCAAAACTCCAGAGAACTATAGCTAACCTCGCCATTTCCGTATTTCCTCCTGTGTATGCCCGCCGGCTAATTGTATCGTTCAAACCGTTTATGTTATGATTGGATGGAGAGTAAGGGGTGCAACCCTTACTCTCCGGGAACCTATTTACGTTTGCGTGGTCCGCGGCGTTTTTTGGTTCCTTTCTTTTTTTCCTTTAGCAGCAGCGTTGCGGTAATGAGTTGAATGATTGCTGTAAGGAGCGTAACCCAATCTTTCATATGCCTTGTTCACCTCCTTTCTTATCTTAATTATATACTGGTACCAGTATATTGTCAACATATTTCTATACTGGTAACAGTATATTTTTTGTGGTATCCTATAGCAAAGGGGTGATAACCTATGGAACAGCAAGGTAAGGCATCAACACGCGCAAAGGATAAGTACAACGCCGCAAATTATGATCAAGTGAAACTTTGGGTTAAGAAAGGTGACAGGGAGAGGATTGACGCTGTTGCTAAGCAACTTGATAAGAGTCGCAACGCCTTTATTTTGGAAGCGATAGAAGAAAAGATAGCAAGAGAATATACAGAGCCGCCACAGGAGTAGTCCTGTACGGCTCTTTTTTGTCATAAAAAACCATTGATTAAAAAACCAATAAGCGCATATAATACAAACAAGCGTTCTTATTTTGGGAGCGTTATTTATGTTAAGCGATACACCGCGTAAGCTTTTATTGATCATTACTCATTACTCACGACATTTTGGTCGTCTCCCTTCATTGCCTGAGTTAGAACGATTGAGTGGACGAATGCCAGTTGATATCCGAAATGGGTTGAAAGAGTTGACGGAGGAAAACTATATCGAATGGAATCCAAATACACCACCTGAAATGGCCTGCATTATCTCTGGTTGGGAAAGAGATAATCCATCACACCGAGATCCAGAAGAGGCACAAAAGGTTAAAAATGTACCTAGCAGCGCTGACTATTGGCTGTATTATTAGGGGGTATATCTATGAAGAGAAAGAAACTCGAAGGTAATGGATTGTGGGAAAGTAGCAGGATGATTATGCCTGAGCATAAAATCAGGATTCTGGACGATGTGCTCAATGAAGAGACACGTAAAAAACCTGATTTAGATTCCCAAGCATTATCAGAAATTTCACAGGTATTAGCTCAATCATTAGAGGATTGTAGTCCGATCACACTTACATTGTTTGATCCGATTGAGAACAAATCAATCCATGGCATAGTTATGAGGGTTGACCGTCAGCTGGGTCAGATTAAGTTTCGTCATGATGATGATTGGGATTGGATTAAAATAGAGAATGTTGTAGGTGCGAATACATAGTAAATTCCCAAGCGCTTACGAATTTAAAAACCCCGCCTTTTGATTGGCGGGGTTTAGCTATGTAAAGATGATAAGAATCACAATCAATAGAGCAAAGGCAATACCTATAAACTTAAATATAGTAAGATTCTTTTTTCGATTTTCAATTTGTTTTGGTGTCATTTCATCCACGTTTAGTGTTGGGTTGCTACGACTAGATTGTGACGATTTCCCTTCACCAATTTTTTTAGAGTATGAAAGCCCGGTTCCAGGAAGTGATACTGTAGCCCTTTTTCCACTCGGACCAGCACTAACTCGCGCACCTTTTACACCGGCGCTAATTCCAACGCCCTTTTTACCTACGTTCAACTTTACACCGCCACCAAGATTTATAGACTTTCTAAATCTGAACGATCCCATATTAATCACTCCAACAAGGAAATTTATTCCTATTGTATAATACATTAAGGAATGATGATATATAAGTTATCATTGTTAGTGTTTGCACTCGAAATGTGGGTTGGTTTATTTTTAACGTAGCACATGAAAGAAATAACTAAAAAATCACAATATTAATGAAAGTACGCGAAACTAAACGGCAGTTTATTAATAGTTAAGATAATAAAGAACCGTATATAGTGTATTAATGAAAGGTTGCGCAGGTAAGCGAAAGTATATAATATATAGGTACAGTATAGTACAGATCGGAGCATGGGGGTGTAACAGTTGGAAGGTCAAGGCGATGCGATTACTAAACACGAGCAACTGCTGCAGCATATTGAAAGTCTTAAGGTAGGCACCAAAATATCTGTTCGCAAGCTCGCCAAAGAAATGTTAGTCAGCGAAGGGACTGCTTACCGTGCAGTGAAGGAAGCTGAGAATCTCGGGATAGTCATCACGAAGGAACGGATTGGTACAGTTCGTGTAGAAAAGAAACCTCGGAACATTTCAGAGCAGCTGACGTTTGGCGATGTAGTTGATATTGTTGAAGGGCATGTGCTTGGCGGGGCAAGTGGACTAAATAAACATCTGCATAAATACGTGATCGGGGCGATGAAAGTCGATGCGATGATCCGTTATATAGACGCTGACAGTCTGTTGATTGTGGGTAACCGCGATGATGTTCACTCTCTAGCGCTGGAGCAGGGTGCAGGGGTTCTGGTAACAGGGGGCTTCGGGACGAGCCGTGAAGTGAAGGCATTGGCAGACGAGCTGGATCTTCCCATTATTTCTTCGAGACATGACACGTTTACCGTCGCTTCAATGATTAACCGTGCTATTTTTGATAGATTGATAAAGAAAAAAATTATGCTGGTAGAGGATATTATCGACAGCAAACCGCGCCTGAATACGTTAAAAATCTCTAGCACCGTCGGTGAGCTACGACAGGTTTCTGAGGAAACTGGAGAGCAGCGCTTTCCCGTTACGGATGAATGGAACCGAGTCATTGGCATTATCGGTCGCCGTGATGTAGAGGAATTGACGGAAGGGCAGATCATTGAAAAAGCGATGATTCGCAGTCCGGTTACGGCTGCACTGCAAACCTCACTAGCCTCCGCGGCCCAGATCATGATGTGGGAGGGCGTGGATTTTCTGCCCATAGTGGACCGTAACCGCAAACTGGTAGGCTCCCTAACCCGTAAAGAAGTGCTGCAAAGCTTACGCGATGTTCGGAACCAACCTCAGCTGGGAGAGACTTTTGATCATCTCATTTGGAATGGTTTTGCGGATGAGCGGGACGAAGAGGGACGATTGTTCTTCCATGGCTTTATTACGCCGCAGATGGCCACGGATCTTGGGACGATTTCTGAGGGGATATTGTCTACGCTTATGACGCTTTCGGCATTTAAAGCAGCTAAGGACATCACAGGAAATGATTATGTACTAGATAATATGTCCACTTATTTTATCCGACCGGTACAGATCGAACACGCGATCATTGTAATGCCGAGACTGCTCGAAATCAGCCGCCGTACCTGTAAGCTTGAGATTGAGATCAGCCACTCGGATACTCTGGTAGCCAAAGCTGTTCTGATGCTGCAATCCATTGATCATGGCTAAAGAATGGTTTGCTAGCTGGATAGCATCCGGTAAATAGGATCGTATACATGCTAAATAGACTGCCCTCATCATTGATTGAGAGGGGAGTCTATTTTATTCTTTTCCTATTCCGTCAGAGCAGCAGCTAGGCTTTTGACTGGTGTTGTTCCTGGCTGCGGCTACGGCTGTAAAAACTATAGCTGCGTAGACCCGAGAAGATGTTGAACGCACCAATCAGCAGAAAGGCAGCTTCAACAATAATATTAACGGTAGAGCCGCGAAACAAAAACATGGATATCAAGGATAGCGTTACGAGCATAGCACCGAGCATCACATTCATGACGGAGCGTTTCAGCCCTTTATCTTGGGGATTTAAGGCACGGCGGGAGGATATGCTGAACACAGCGGCACCGATTACAAAGATCACCAGCAGGATAAACAATAAATACTTGATAAATAAAACCATGGACAGCCAGCTCCTTTATCGTGTCTTGCAGTAGCCAAGAAGTAATTTCCACGTCTGTCCATTATTGTATCACACGATGGCTGTCAGCTGCGCTTAAAAGGACTGATTTCTACCCAGATTTGCAGGACACCTTCCATGACGAGCATGGTTCGGATTTTGACAGAGTATTCCTTGTCACGCACAATGTATAGCTTGCCATCCAACAGCAGTCTAACCAGTTTGCTGTCAGTATCAATATCGAACATGCTGCGGCCGCGCATCGGTTCCAGATCTGAGCCCATTTGGCTTATGATTAATTTTACAGTTACGGGGTCAAGTGGGGTATCTTCTTTGGATTTGCTTTCCTCCGATCGAATTTTGATTTCTCTGATCACGGTTGAGGTATTATTGTATTTTTTGAGTGTCTGAATATCTTTTTGATATTGCTCGATCTGTACACGCAGATCTTGATTATGAAGCCATAATACGTTATATCCTACATGGTAAATAGCATTGTATATGACAGCTCCTACGACGATCCCTAGCATGAATATAGCGGAGATCTGGGTGAATCTGCGAAAACGACTGAATGGTGGAACTCTCACTGGCGTTACCCCCTGCCGCACACCCATTTTACTAGCTCACTGCCCATATGTGCTCCTAGAAAAGCGAAGGCAAGATACATGATTTGTTTGATGGCGGGGGAGAGGTTGCCTCCAATCATGTTACTTTCAATGACCCGTAAGGGGTCCATAGTACCTCCTACAGCGGCTGCTAGTGCCCATATTTTAATCCGATCTGCCACATCCAGCATCGTTTGCGTCGGCGGTTGCAGGGATACAACGGCGCCGATTCCGCCGAGCATAGCTCCGCCAAGCACGATGCCGAAGGCGATAAAGAAGTCGAGGATAGCTTTGCTCATAAAAATGCTCATACAGGCCCCTTCCCGGACGAGGCATTTACAAGCTTTGCCTGTCCTTATGCTCTTAATCCATTGTATGGGCGGGTCCCCCTTTAATATGATAAAATAGTTTCATCTTATGTTTGATTTTTGCAGTAGAGAGGAAGTGGGGTTATGAGCCCTTTCGTGCATTTGCATGTGCACAGCGAATACAGTTTACTGGACGGGGCGGCGCGCATTACCGATCTCGTGCGCCGGGCCGGCGAATACGGCATGAAGTCGCTGGCGCTTACGGATCATGGAGTGATGTACGGGGCCATCCCCTTTTATAAAGCGTGTAAAGAGAATGGAATCAAGCCGATTATTGGCTGTGAAGCTTATTTAACCGCGGGTTCACGCCGTGAGCGGGGCAGTCGAAAAGATCAACCGATCTACCACTTGATTCTGCTCGTCAAGAATGAAACCGGCTACAAGAACCTGATGAAGCTGATCTCTATCGGCCATCTGGAAGGCCATCATTATAAACCCCGGATCGATATGGAAGTGTTGGCAGCTCATTCAGAGGGGATTATCTGCCTTAGTGCTTGTCTGGGCGGAGAAGTGCCGCAGCATCTGCTGCATGGTCGTGATGAGGAGGCGCGAAAGGCTGCGCTGCGATAT
The DNA here is from genome assembly GCF_038008505.1 of Paenibacillus sp. FSL H7-0735. Taxonomy (NCBI): domain Bacteria; kingdom Bacillati; phylum Bacillota; class Bacilli; order Caryophanales; family Paenibacillaceae; genus Paenibacillus; species Paenibacillus sp. FSL H7-0735. Next base: position 2,461,295 of record NZ_JBBOZH010000001.1, read on the forward strand.
AAGGCGATTTTTGGCGAAGATTTCTATCTGGAGCTGCAAGACCACGGGATCTCCGAGCAAAAGAGAGTGAATCCCAAGCTGATCGCCCTTGCCGGGGAATGTGAAATTCCACTTGTGGTGACGAATGATGTCCATTATTTGGCGAAGGAAGATGCTGAGGTTCAGGATGTGCTGATCTGCATCGGAACAGGCAAAACGGTGGATGATGAGGAACGTCTCAAGATCGGAACAGATCAGCTGTTTCTAAAAAGCAGCGAGCAAATGGCGGCATTGTTTCCGCATGTGCCGCAGGCTATCGCCAATACCTTATTGATCGCAGAAAAATGTAATTTGGAGCTTACCTTCGGCAATCATATTCTGCCTGCCTATTCTCCGCTCCCTGAAGGCATGGATTCCGCTGCTTATTTGCGTGAGCTGTGCTGGAAGGGGATGGAGGAACGATATATAGATACACCGCAATGGGCTACACCTGAGCAAAGAGAGACGGCTGAGAAGCGTCTCACCTATGAGCTGGGCGTTATCGAGAGTATGGGCTTCAGCGATTATTTTCTAATTGTGTGGGATTTTATTGCTTATTGTCATCGTCAGGGAATTGCTACGGGACCCGGACGGGGATCTTCCGCGGGTAGTCTCACCGCATACGCTTTGCGAATAACTGACGTGGACCCATTGAAATATAACTTGCTCTTTGAACGTTTTCTAAATCCAGAACGGATCACCATGCCGGATATTGATATCGATTTTAGCGATGAACGGCGTGATGAGGTTATTGGTTATGTAGTGGAGAAATACGGCAAAGAACATGTGGCGCAAATTATTACTTTCGGAACTATGGCTGCACGGGCTGCCGTTCGTGATGTAGGCAGGGTGCTGAATTTGCCTTATAACGAGGTAGACAAAGCTGCCAAGCTTATACCTGGACAACTAGGGATCAGCCTTGCCAGGGCGCTGGAGAGTACACCAGATCTTAAAGCACTGTATGATAGCAATCCAAAGATTAAAGGGTTGCTGGATATGGCTATGAAGGTCGAGGGCATGCCCCGCCATGCTTCGACACATGCCGCTGGGGTTGTTATCTCGAAAGGTCCGTTGACCGATGCAGTCCCACTTCAGGAAGGTAACGAAAGTACGGCGTTAACCCAATACTCTATGGAGCATTTGGAGAGCGTCGGGCTGCTGAAAATGGATTTTCTGGGTTTGCGCACGTTGTCGATTATCGAACGCTGCATGAATTCGATTAGTGAAATGAGCGGAAGTGTTCCAGATTTCCGTGTCATCCCAGATCATGATCCAGCTACGTATGAAATGCTTGGTGCTGGTGAGACAACAGGGGTCTTCCAGCTGGAGTCGGCGGGCGTTAGACGAGTACTTAAAGATCTGAAGCCTAACGGCTTTGAAGATATTGTATCGGTTCTAGCGCTGTATCGTCCGGGTCCGATGGAATTTATCCCGAAATATATAGCAGGCAAACACGGTGAGATTGAAGTAGAGTATCCACATTCTGATTTGAAGGCTATTTTAGCGGACACCTATGGGATCATTGTGTATCAGGAACAGATCATGCAGATTGCTTCTCTGATGGCGGGCTTCTCGTTAGGAGAAGCGGATCTGCTCCGTCGAGCGGTCTCTAAGAAAAAACGTGAGACTCTGGATAAGGAACGGAGCCATTTTGTTCAAGGCAGCTTGCAGCAGGGGTATAATGAAACGGATGCGAATGCTGTTTATGATATGATCGTGCGCTTTGCCGATTACGGCTTCCCGCGTGCTCATGCCGCGGCTTACGGAGTGTTGGCTTTCCAGACAGCTTATCTCAAGGCACATTATCCGGTGCAGTTTATGGCGTCTATGTTGACCGCTGTAATGGGCACTCACCGCAAGGTAGCGGAGTATGTGCTGGACTGCCGCCGCACGGGCATCGGCGTGTTGCCGCCGGATGTGAACGAGAGCGGCGTATTGTTTACTCCGGTTCCAGGCGAAGGAACCGGAACCGGAACCGGGCATATCCGCTTTGGACTCGCAGCCATTAAGAACGTCGGCACGCTGGCAGTGGAGAACATTATGGCGGTCCGCAAGGAGCGTCCGTTCGACAGTCTGCTAGATTTCTGTCGACGTGTGGACCTGCGGGTCTGCAATAAGCGGGTAGTGGAATCATTGCTGCAGGCGGGAGCTTTTGACTGTCTGCCGGGTCACCGCGCCCAGCTGCTGGCTATGCTGGACGAGACGGTTGACGCTGCGCTGAAATGGCGCAAGGAGCGGGATGAGCTGCAAATCCAGCTGTTCGACGATTTGGTGGAGACACCGAACTGGGAAATCCGCTATCCGGATATCCCTAAGTTCACCATTGGCCAGCAGCTGGAGATGGAACGTGAGCTGCTGGGGTTATATCTTTCGGGCCATCCGCTTGATGATAGCGCGGAGCTGCTTGAGGAGCCCGGTATGCAGCGGCTGATGGATCTTGGTGAAGCCGCGGATGAGAGCCAGACGGTTACGGCCGGAATGGTCGTATCCGTTAAGGAAATTACGACGAAGCAAGGAAAATCGATGGCCTTCGTCGAATGGGAAGATCAGATCGAGCGCTGCGAGGTCGTGCTCTTCCCTGAGGTGTGGAAGCGAAGCCGCAGCTTGATTGCCAAGGGCGCGCTGCTGGCCTTGCGCGCCAAGGTGCAGCAGGAAGACGAAGGCTTCAAGCTGCTGGCCGAGGAAGTGGCGCTGCTGTCTGCGGAGGCTCTCCGCGGGCTATTGCAGCGCCGTAGTGCCGCCGCGTCCCGCTCGTACAGCGCGGGACGCTTGGCCTCGGCAGGAGCGCCGCCACGCGGCGCAGCTCCTGCTTCCCGGACCAGCGGTGCCGTCACTGGTCCGCCTGCAACACCTGCACAGGCCGCGCCAACAACAGCGGCGACCTCAGGCCAGCGTGTCTTTATCAAGATCACGCCGGCCTCAGAGAATGCAGCGTTGCTGTCGCGCCTGAAAGAGCTGCTGCAGAATCATCCCGGTCCAGCTGCGACGCTTCTGTTCTATGAACAGGATCAGAAGCTCCTAGCTCTTAGCGATAATTATCGAATTAAGCCGTCCGAGGAACTTTTCGCGGCGATCGAGGTTATGCTGGGTGCAGGTACGGTAAGAATAAAATAAGAACAATTCTCCCCTTTTCCGCATACATTAGGAAACCACAGGGCACATCCCTGTACGGAAAGGGGAGTCGCAGCATGTCCTATCAAATGGCAGTAGATCTGTTGGAACGCAGAGGTGTATCACTTTCCTCCATTGCTGAAATCGTATATATTTTACAATCGGTTTATTATCCTGGTTTAACCAAGGATGAATGTCTGTCCAGCGTCAAGTCTGTTTTGGGCAAAAGAGAAGTGCAGTATACTTTAATGACAGGTGTTGCTCTTGATGAATTAGCCGAGAAAAAACTGCTTCCGCAGCCGCTGCAGGCGGTAATGGAGGCTGATGAATCCCTCTACGGAGCGGACGAGACTCTGGCACTTGGTATAACAGGGGTATATGGGATGATCGGACTGACAGGTTTTGGGTATTTGGACAAAATAAAGCTTGGAATCATTGGTGAACTGAACGATGATAAAGGTAGAATTCATGTGTTCTTGGATGACCTTGTTGCCGGCATTGCTGCCGCCGCTTCCGCCAGAATTGCTCATCGGCATGAAGGGGCAAAAGTATATCCTTTAGGCACGGACAAGGAATAATTGAGCCCCTTTATTTCGTTTGAACAAGTTCCTCAGTCTTGCTTCCTATGCCCTACTCCTGTTGCGGGAAAAAAGAAAACTGTGTTATCATAATTCCATTATACGGGATACGGCTGGGAATTAAGATTGGGGAGGCCTTGCAGGGCATGTGGACGGTAATATATATCGCGCCGACCGCCAGAGTGGCGGATATGATTAAGAGTAAGCTAACAGAAGAAGGTTTTTTGGTAGAATGCCGTCCAATCAATATGTCCAAGCAGCAGTTTGAGATATTGGTTCCTTCAGGTGAACTGGAGGAAGTACAGGAAGTCCTTAATCTTATTCTGCATCCCTGAGTTTCTTACAAGACAAAAGTCATGACAGCGGCAAGCTGCATAACGCAAATAAACGGCTGAAGAGGTGCGGGTGTGTTCAAAGATTTATTTCAGAAGAAACGGAAGTACGCGACTATTCCTTCAGAACGTCTGGAGCGGAGCGGCGGGCCTGCGGAAGGCGAACGCCCCAAACGTGAAATCCCTGAAGGATTAATGAGCAAATGTAATAAATGCGGAACGATCCAGTATAGTAAGGAATTAGAGAAGAACCTAAAGGTATGTCCTACTTGTGGTCACCACTTGCGCCTAAATGCTGTGGAGCGCATTGCAATGACATTAGACCCTGAGGGCTTTATTGAGTTTGACAGTGAAATGTATTCTATCGACCCGCTGAAATTTCCGGGTTACGCTTCCAAAGTGGAGCAACAGCAGCTGAAATCTGGACAAACTGAAGCCGTAATTACGGGTCAGGGTTCCATTGGTGGCCATCCAGTCATCGTAGCTGTGATGAATTTTGAATTTTTCTCAGGCAGTATGGGCTCTGTAGTAGGTGAGAAGATCACCCGTGCGATAGAAGAGGCCACGGAGCAACAGCTTCCACTCCTTATTTTCTCTACTTCAGGTGGAGCGAGAATGCAGGAGAGTATTCTTAGTCTAATGCAAATGGCGAAGACCAGCGCTGCGCTGGCTCGTTTTAACGAGGTTGGAGGTCTTTACATCTCGATAATTACGGATCCTACTACCGGTGGAGTATCTGCGAGTTTTGCCAGCCTTGGTGATATAATTATTGCAGAGCCTGGAGCGGTATTTGGTTTCGCAGGACGTATAGTCATTGAGCAGACCATTCGCCAGAAGCTTCCGGATGATTTCCAGACCGCTGAATTTAATCTTCAGCATGGGTTGCTTGATATGGTCGTGCACCGCAAAGAAATGCGCGCTACATTGACTAAAATTTTGGAGCTGCATGACGTGAAAGGGGGATTTTAGGTTGGCAGGAGAGTTGCCTTTTGAAATGCCTCTGGTAGAAATGCGCAAGAAGATTGCTGAACTGAAACAGTTTGGCGAAGAGAAGGGTATTGATTTTACGGACGAGGTAGCTAGGCTGGAAGAGCGATACCGTGTGCTGGAGGAAGAAATATATTCTAATATCTCTCCTTCGCAAAAAATGCATTTGGCTAGACATCAAGGACGTCCGACTTCCCTTGATCTTATGGGGCAGATCTTCACAGATTTTATTGAGCTCCACGGTGATCGGATGTTTGGGGATGATCTTGCTATTGTAGGCGGCATCGGTAAACTAAATGGGTTGCCGGTTACAGTTATTGGCCAGCAGCGCGGTAAAGACACCAAAGAGAATATTTTACGATTCTTCGGCAGTGCACACCCTGAGGGCTTCCGTAAAGCGCTGCGTCTGATGCAGCAAGCGGACAAGTTCAAACGTCCCATTATTACCTTCGTGGATACGAAAGGTGCATACCCAGGCAACACAGCCGAGGAAAGAGGTCAATCCGAAGCGATTGCCCGTAATTTACGCGAGATGTCTCAGTTTGGTGTCCCTGTAATCTGTGTGGTCATCGGTGAAGGCGGAAGCGGTGGCGCCCTGGCATTGGCGGTTGGAAATAGAGTGCTCATGCTGGAACATGCCATTTATTCGGCGATATCTCCAAACGGAGCGGCCTCTATTCTGTGGAAGGATGCTTCGAAGGCTGATCAAGCGGCAGAAGCCATGAAGATAACGGCTGCTGATCTGCTTGAGATGGAAGTTATAGAAGAGATCGTACCAGAGCCTAAAGGCGGCGCTCATCGGGATTACGAAGCAACGGCAGCGGCGATTAAGGATGCATTATGGCGGCATCTGCAGGAGCTAACCCAGATGAACTCAGTGGAATTGAAGGATGATCGATACCGTAAATTCCGTAAAATTGGTGAGTTTGCAGAGGCTCAGCAGGAACAAATTTTCATTGAAGAAGAAGTGAAGTCAGAAGTGTAAAAGTGCAAAATCATTTGCACTTTAAGACATATAGCTATACTTAGTGGGTCTTTTGGATATAGTGTAAAATATACAATTTATTGGAATTAAAATAATCTCGATCCACTAACGGGATTATTTTAATTTTTTTATGTTTACAGAAAATTCGACTTAAAGTTACACCCAAAAGTGCCTACAACATTGATTTTGTGTCTGGTTTGCAGTAATATTCATAAGGGCGTACTTAAAGGCACATGTGACAAAGTTCCTATTTTATTAGTTAGCCTTGTAGTAGATTTTGTAGTTGGAAAAAGTGAGACAGAGAGAACGAAAAAACGGAGGAAAACCTAATGCGGAAAAGTAAAATTGTATGTACGATCGGACCTGCGAGTGAATCGTTGGAGAATATCAAAAAATTGATTTTGGCTGGTATGAATGTGGCCCGTCTGAATTTCTCCCACGGCGATTTCGAAGAGCACGGTGCTCGGATCAATACGATCCGTCAAGCATCTAAGGAACTGAACAAAACAGTTGCTATCCTGCTCGATACTAAAGGACCGGAGATTCGCACAGGCAAGCTGGAAGTAGAACCGATTGAACTTGTTCAGGACGAGTACCTGACACTGACTACGGAAGAGATCCTTGGTAATCAAGATCGTATTTCCATCACGTACAGCGAACTTCCTAACGATGTTCAAGTAGGATCCACAATCCTTATTGATGACGGTCTGATTGGTTTGACAGTTGTCGACATTCAAGGTACAGAAATCAAGACCCGTATTGTAAACGGTGGTACGATTAAGAGCAAGAAGGGCGTTAACGTACCAGGAGTAAACATCTCCTTGCCGGGTATTACGGAAAAAGACACCAACGATATTCTTTTTGGTATCGAACAGGACATCGATTTTATCGCCGCTTCCTTCGTTCGCAAAGCTAGCGACGTTCAGGAAATTCGTGAGCTGCTTGAGAAAAACAACGCTTCTCACATCCAAATCATTTCCAAAATCGAAAACCAACAAGGTGTTGACAACCTTGATGAAATTTTAGAAGCTTCTGACGGCCTGATGGTTGCTCGTGGTGACCTTGGTGTTGAAATCCCAGCTGAAGATGTACCTTTGGCTCAAAAATTGATGATTCAAAAATGTAACGTTGCTGGTAAACCAGTTATCACAGCTACACAAATGTTGGATTCCATGCAACGCAACCCACGTCCTACTCGCGCTGAAGCAAGTGACGTAGCAAACGCTATTTTAGATGGAACAGATGCAATCATGCTTTCCGGAGAAACTGCTGCTGGTAAATATCCAGTAGAATCCGTACTTACAATGTCCCGCATTGCTGAGAAAGCGGAATCCGCTCTGAACCACCATGAAATCTTCATGAAACAACAAACTGCACAAGAAACTACAGTTACAGAAGCAATCAGCCAATCCGTTGCAATTTCTGCTTTGGATCTGAACGCTAAGGCTATCATTTCTTCGACTGTAACAGGTCATACTGCACGCGTTGTTTCCAAATACCGTCCTAAAGCACCAATCATTGCCGTTACAACACAAGAAAGAACTATGCGTCAATTGTCCCTCGTTTGGGGCGTAACGCCAGTGTTCGGACAAGTTGCATCTTCCACAGATGAGCTGCTGGAAACAGCAATCAAAGGTGGTAAGGATTCCGGTCTGGTTCAAACTGGTGACCTAGTTGTGATTACTGCAGGAATTCCACTTGGACGTTCTGGTTCCACTAACTTGGTAAAAGTAAGCACAATCGAGTAGTTTTCGACTGGCCTCACCTGTTTAACAGGTTCCATAGAGCTTAATTAAAGGGTTGTCTCAACTGTAGTGTAAATCTACAAGCGAGGCAGCCCTTTTTTCGTGTTTATCAACATATTCGATTGAAGATTATGTTAAATCCATTTATGCTGTTAGTAACAAATCTTGAATGACAGGTTCGAGAATTTTTATTTGGGGTATGTTCGTTTGACAGTAAAAGAATCCCCACGATGGTTTGGACAAGAAGGAACGGCGATAGTAGCGTTATTTTGCACCATGATTCCTCCCATATTTAGGGTAAGCCTCGGACTTTTGCCATTAATTCGACAGCAATAGAAGCAAGTAGGGGAGACGCGCGCCAGCTTTGCGATCGAGCCGTCTACCTCGGGAGCCTCCATAATCCATTCACCAGAGGTTTGTGGTCCGTTGTATCGCTGCAATGTTCGAAAAATCCAATTTCGGCTCAAATTGCGGAGCGTAATCGTCCATTTGTTGCGGCCTACCTTCGTGATGTTAGCTTTTATATGGTCTCCAGGGCTCACTGGAAGGGGAATTACCGTTTCAACATCAGGTAGGATTTCCCACCAAGCGTAATACCGGGCACGACCATTTACGAATTCATGGCCTGTTCCCGTTTGGATCAGGCTGCTGTTCTTGAAACCGTCGATTCCAATCCAAGCAGAGGAATAGGAAGGTTTAGAGGTTGGTTTTACGGAGGGAACGATCCATTCGCCGGCAATGCGGTTAAGGGTCCCCTTTTTTCCAGTGATTGTATACCCGCTCCAGTTTGTTGAAGACCAGCCGAAGCCGGAGCTTTGAAATTTGTTCGCATTAGATTTGTCTTTTAGACATGGATGATTGACCCGAATAGAATTTTGTTTATCATTCAACTTGTCCACCGCCTTTATAGTACTGCTATATTAAATGCGGTGATTACATAGGAAGTACGGGTGTTCTGCTAAAATATAAGAGAGTGCAATGCTTGATTAAGAAGCTGGAGAGGATTTGTAGCTTAAAATGGAAAAATTATCGAAGCTGCGTGGCTTTTATCTGTTTTTAGGATTGGCCGGTGGTTCATTTGGCTCATATCTAACGCTGCTGCTTGTACACAATGGACTTGATAGCGGGCAAATAGGTATACTAATGGCAACAGGCACGCTAATTGCGATCACGATTCAGCCAATATGGGGAATTGTCTCGGATCGGTATAATCAGACACGTTTGGTACTAATCCTAAGTGTGGCGATACCGGCTTTATTAGCGGTCTTTTACCGTTCGGAATATTTTATAGTGTTACTGCTGGTGTATACCCTCTCAACAATCTTTTCCTCAACACAGGCGCCTATAGCCGATTCTTACGCGATTTCAGCGGCGAAGAGGGCTGGGGCTACTTATGGTAGTATAAGGCTTATGATGAGCATTGGAGCGGCTGTGGGAGCCTATTTAGGCGGATTGTATGTATCGTCCTTCTCTGTATCCACGATATGGCTGCCCTTTCTTATGTTTAATCTAATAGCGGTTCTTATTGCATTGACGCTGCCGAAGCAGGCAGAAGAGAATCATATGATGCGGCAATCGTTTTCTCAGGGGGTTAAAAAGCTGCTGGGGAATCGGGTGTTCCTAGCGTTTTTGGGTGGCAGTTTTCTTGTGAACCAGACGATGACTGCTTTTGGAACCTACTTCGTTATCGCGTTTCAGTCGGTTGGAGGTTCAACTCGTTATGCAGGAATTGCGCTTTTTCTCGCATCTGTAACGAACGTGCCCTCCATGCTGTTTGCTTCCAAGGTAATCAAAAAGCTGGGTCGCGAGCGGACGCTGCTCCTTGGTGCACTTATTTATGTCTTGCGGTGGGGCATTCAGGTGGCATTCCCTTATCCATCCGTAATGATTGGAGTGCAGGTACTGCATGGTCTGTCATTCGGGTTCTTTTATATTGCTGCCGTTGAATATGTATCTCAGATCACCTCTAACGAGATGCAGGCGACTGGGCAAAGTGTTTTTAATATGGTGTTCTCGGGTTTTGCCGGTGTTGTTGGCAATTTATTAAATGGATTCTTGCTCAATCAAGGCGGTGTAGAAGTGATGAACCTGTCTTGTATGTTGAGTTCAATCGCAGGAGCGATGCTGCTATTTTATGTCGCCAGAAGCTCCCGAAGCAAACTATCAACGACAAAGCTATCTTCAGACGGGGCCAGGGCATAAAGCTCTCCCTGCTGCCTATGCCGAAAGGAGTATTTATAAATGGAATTACAGCAAGACGGCTTGCGAAGCCGGTGGTATGAATCGACCCTGCGTGTTCGATACCAGGAAAGTGATCAGATGGGCGTTGTGTATCATGCGAATTATTTGAACTGGTTTGAGTCTGGCCGTACGGAGTTGTTACGTCAGCTTGGCTTTACTTATCGTGAGCTTGAGAATCAGGGAGTGCTGCTTCCTGTTACCTCAGCCGATTTGCAATTTAAAAGTCCGGCGCGATATGATGATCTTATCTCCGTGTATGCGCGAATGACTACCTTTTCGGCGTTAAGAGTCGCATTTGAGTATCAGGTGCGGAGGCTCTCGGAAGCAGAAGGTAGGAATTTAGAGGGTTCAGCGGCTACTTTGGGACAATTGCGGTCGATGGACCTCCCCGGGGAACTGCTGGTTACCGGCTCGACAAATCATGTTTGGGTGAATCGAGAATGGAAGCCTGCCAGGCTGGATAGAGCCCTTCCGGAGCTGTTTCACGCGATTAAAGGAGCGCTGCGGGAAGAAAGGGGTTCTGTATGATTAGAAGCAAATGGTTGTGGGCTGCATTATTTATCATTCCTGCCGTGGAATTATTCGGCTTTATCTTTGTAGCAGATCAGCTTGGAGCATTCAAAACGCTGCTGCTTATGTTGACCACCTCGGTTATCGGTTTATTGATGATGCGTTTCGAAGGGAATAAGGTGCTGCAAGACAGCAGAACACATATGCAGGAGGGACGCGTTCCTGGCCGGACGATGCTGGATGGCCTATGCATTTTTTTCGGGGGCTTACTGCTGATCTTACCTGGTTTCGTAACGGATATTGTAGGTTTCTCCTTGGTGTTTCCGTTGACTCGGCCTTTGTATCGTATATTTTTGCTGAAGTGGATTGAGAAAAAGATGAAAAACGGCACCTTCACTTTTTACCGCCGCTAGTTATAATCAAAACAAAAACAGAGCGGATCCCCGTCATTGATAGGGATCCGCTCTGTTTTGCTATTCTAGGAATTGTAGGGTATTGTTTATTATCTTAGTCTTCCGCTGACAATATAGCTGTGTAACGCGTGAAATACACCTGCTCGGTTAAAGGCTACAAGGATAACTAGAATAACGGGACCGATGATCAGCCCAAGCATGCCGAACAGCTGCAAACCTGCAAACATACCGACCAGCATAGCAAGGGGATCAAGCCCAATGCTGCTGGCGAGCACTTTCGGCTCAAGCACTTGGCGGGTTATAAGGATAACGGCATATAGGATAGTAAGTCCGATCCCCAGTGCCAGATTGTCTGTCATGTAAGAGTATAAAGCCCAGGGAATCATTACGATTCCAACCCCTAAATAAGGCAGCAGATCCACAAAACCAATCATTAAGCCAATAGCGAAAGCAGATTTTACACCCAAGAGCAGCAACCCGATCACGACAATGACCGCTGTAATCGAGATGAGGATTAGCTGAGCCCGGAGATAGCCGAAGAGAGCTTTTCGCAGATCCCGCCAGATATCCGATACAGGCTTTAAGAACGGTGCTGGCAGCCAGCTTGTGAGTTTGGCATTATGTCTTTCCCAGCTAGTACTAATAAAAAAGGCAGCGAGAACGACCACGATAAGAATTGTACCCATACTGGGTAGAGCAGAGATCAGCTTTAAGATCACATTAAAAAATCCGGTCACCACTTGCGTAACTGCGTAACCAACTGTTTCCGTTGTTCTGCTGATATTGCTGTCAATGGTGGCGTGATAGTCAGGATTGTCGCGGTAGAACTGATTTATCTGGTTAATGATATTCTGTATGCTTGCATTCTGGCTCAAAGACAGCAGAAGCTCTCTCCATTGGTCCGTATGAAGATTAAAGGTCTGCAGCAGCACGATCAATTCTTTCACTAGCCTTGTAATCATCGCGGTCAGTACTAGTGCGGTTCCGCCTATGTAAAATAGCAGCGAGAGCGACACTGCGAGCCACGCTGGGAGCTTAAGACCTTTAAGAATCAACACTAGTGGATGCATGATATAAGCGAGCAACCAAGCGAGCAGGAGGGGGTATAACAGCGGAAGCAATAAATAGATTGCCAGCAGGAGGATAGAGGTAGCCAGAACGACCCACAGGCCGCGCAGCAGTCTTTTTAATGCTAATCGGTCCATACGAAGATCTACACCTCCTTCATTCCTGCTGATGCAGGGGAATAAAAGCTCGTCTTCATATATATTCATAGAACGTATTTAAAGACTAGGAAACGGGATAAATATTGGGCTGAGCCGGATGCTATAAACTAAAATCTCAACTGTGAATCAAGGGTTTAGAAGTTTTTTTCTATCTCTGTGATAAAATCATTTGATGCGCTGCAAAGCTTCCACATTGTTCACATAACCGACAAAATCCAGTATGATGAATAAAGATTCGATTACGAAAGTCAGACAACATCCTCGCCGGATATGTCCTTGAACTGCACTTATTAGATTTTTCAATGCTTTAAATTGGAAATGTTTTCATGAAACCGAGAATGCTTTTTATACCTTGTTGGCAAAGGAGAGATATGCTATGACAGCTACCAAAGGCTTGGAAGGTATCGTTGCAACAACTTCATCCATTAGCTCTATTGTGGATGGGGTACTCACTTACCGTGGTTATGATATTGATGATCTCGCAGAAAATGCTACCTTCGAAGAAACCGCTTATTTATTGTGGTTTGGCAGTCTACCAACAACACCAGAGCTGGAAGCGCTCAAACGGGATTTCAGTGCTTTCGCACGGATTCCTGAGCCAGTTATCGAGCAAATGAAGCTCTATCCAAAAGACACCAACACCATGGCAGCATTGCGGACTGCTGTATCAAGCCTTGCTCTCTATGATGAAGCGGCTGACGATATGAGTAGAGAAGCTAACGAGATTAAAGCAGTAAAACTACAGGCTCAGCTCCCGACGGTTGTGGCAGCCCTATCGCGTATTCGCAAAGGTCTGGAACCTGTGGCTCCTAAAGAAGGCGTCTCGATTGCCGAGAACTTCCTGTATATGCTATGGGGAAAAGAGCCTGACAGTGTATCTGTTAAAGCGCTTGATACCGCACTTGTGCTTCATGCGGACCATGAGCTGAATGCTTCAACTTTTGCAGGCCGGGTTACGGTTGCAACCTTGTCCGATATTTATTCAGGCGTAACCTCTGCTATCGGTGCACTCAAGGGTCCACTTCACGGTGGGGCGAATGAAGCCGTTATGAAGATGCTTGAAGAGATCGGAAGTTTGGAAGCGGTTGAACCTTATATTCGTAAGAAGCTGGATAACCGTGAGAAGATCATGGGCTTCGGCCATAGAGTATACAAGAATGGTGATCCACGTGCTAAACATCTGATGAAAATGTCACTTGAACTTGGCACAATGAAGAATGATACTACGCTGTATGATATGTCCGTAAATATCGAGGAATTGATTACCGGACAAAAGGGACTTAAACCAAATGTTGATTTCTATTCGGCATCAGTTTATACACAGCTGGGTATTGAACGTGAGCTGTTCACTCCTATCTTTGCAATTAGCCGGACTTCAGGCTGGACTGCGCATATTCTGGAGCAATATACAGATAACCGTATTATCCGGCCACGTGCAGAATACACAGGTATGATTGAACAGAAATACGTTCCAGTAGACGAAAGATAAAAGGGCAGCCTTGCAGGCTGCTCCTAAAGTTTAGTAGAATGAACCCTAGAATATATGCAATAATGCATATTCATACGTAGAGAGTTTTGTTCGAGGCTTGTCCATGAGAAATTAAATCCCACAAAACTTTAGGAGGAATACACTCAAATGTTGAAACTAGAAAAATTCGATCTGCCAACAGAAGGCGAACAAATCACAATTAAAGATGGTAAACTGCAGGTTCCTAATCATCCAATCATTCCTTTTATCGAGGGTGACGGCACAGGCCGTGATATTTGGAAGGCTTCCAAACGCGTACTTGATGCAGCAGTAACTAAAGCTTATGGCGGCACAAAGCAAATCGCTTGGTACGAAGTTTTTGCTGGCGAAAAAGCCTTCAATACATATGGCGAATGGCTGCCAAATGATACATTGGAGGCAATCCGTGAATATTTTGTAGCTATTAAAGGTCCGCTTACGACTCCAATCGGAGGCGGTATTCGTTCATTGAACGTAGCTTTGCGTCAAGAGTTGGATTTGTACGTATGTCTGCGTCCAGTTCGTTATTTCGAAGGGGTTCCTTCTCCTGTTAAACGTCCTGAGCTGGTGGATATGGTTATTTTCCGTGAGAATACGGAGGATATTTATGCAGGGATTGAATATCAAGAAGGTTCTGCTGAAGTGAAGAAAGTCATCGAATTCCTGCAAAAAGAGATGGGAGTTAACAAAATCCGTTTCCCTGAAACTTCTGGTATTGGTATCAAACCAGTATCCTCCGAAGGTTCGAAACGTTTGGTGCGCGCTGCGATTGAATATGCGATCAAACACGGACGCAAGAGCGTAACGCTTGTGCACAAAGGAAACATCATGAAGTTCACTGAAGGTGCCTTCAAAAACTGGGGTTATGAAGTTGCTGAGCAAGAGTTCGGAGATAAGGTCTTCACTTGGAATCAATATGATGTGATTAAAGAACGTGAAGGTGAAGCTGCTGCCAATGCTGCTCAGAAGGATGCTGAAGCTGCAGGCAAAATCATCATCAAGGATGCCATTGCGGATATCGCATTGCAACAAGTTCTGACTCGTCCGACTGATTTTGATGTTATTGCTACCTTGAACCTGAACGGGGACTACCTGTCTGACGCGCTTGCTGCGCAAATCGGCGGTATCGGTATCGCTCCTGGAGCGAACATTAACTATATTTCTGGACATGCGATTTTTGAAGCCACTCATGGCACCGCACCTAAATATGCAGACAAAGATGTTGTGAACCCTGGTTCCGTGATTCTGTCCGGTGTAATGTTGCTGGAGCATCTGGGCTGGCAGGAAGCAGCAGATCTGATTTATAAAGGTATGGAAACAGCTATTAATAACAAGACCGTGACTTATGACTTTGCCCGCCTGATGGAAGGCGCAACTGAACTGAAATGCTCTGCATTTGCCGACGAGATTATTAATCACCTCTAAGAGACTGGCTCAACCAACTGAATATATTGAAGTTTAGCTAATACAAGCTATACCGACACCGTTCTAGGAGGAGAATCCTTGGCAATCAAACGTTATAAAATTACAGTTGTAGGTGCCGGTTTTACTGGTGCTACTACAGCTCTTATGCTTGCTCAAAAGGAGCTTGGTGACGTTGTGCTGCTTGATATCCCACAAATGGAGAACACTACCAAGGGGAAGGCACTAGATATGCTGGAAGCAGGTCCTGTACAGAAATTTGACAGTCAAATTACAGGAACCTCAAGCTATGAAGATGCTGCGGATTCAGATATTGTAATCATCACTGCAGGGATTGCCCGTAAACCTGGAATGAGTCGCGATGATCTCGTGAACACCAATGCAGGTATTGTGAAGTCGGTATGCGAGAACATAAAACGTGTAGCACCAGATTCCATTGTAATCATTCTGAGCAATCCAGTTGACGCTATGACCTATGCGGCATTTAATGCGCTGGGTTTTCCGAAGAGTCGCGTAATTGGACAATCCGGAGTGCTGGATACAGCCCGCTATAACACGTTTATTGCACAAGAGCTGAAGGTATCCGTTGAAGATGTACGTGGTTTCGTATTAGGCGGACATGGCGACGATATGGTACCGCTCGTAAGGTATTCCAGTGTCGGTGGCATCCCAATTGATACATTGATATCTGCGGAGCGTATTGATGAGATTGTGCAACGTACACGTGTGGGTGGCGGAGAGATTGTTAACCTCTTAGGAAATGGTAGTGCTTATTATGCACCAGCGGCTTCTTTAGTTCAGATGGCGGAAGCTATCTTGAAGGACAAAAAACGGATCATTCCGGTTATCGCCTTGCTCGAAGGAGAATATGGCTATGATAACCTGTTCATGGGTGTTCCGGCGTTACTTGGTGCCAATGGTATCGAGAAGATTTTTGAACTGGAGCTTACAGCTGAGGAAAAAGCGGCTTTAGATAAGTCTGCTGAATCCGTGCGTAGCGTAACAGCTGTGCTAAATGTATAGATTGTGACAGAGGTATGAAGAAACCCCCATTTTGTTCACTTAAAATGGGGGTTTCCTTTTCTTCTCAAGCAATAATGGGTATAATTAAATGTAACTATTATCACAGTTAAAATGGAGGAGATATGTTATGGATTGGAACGTTTTGTTTTTCTTACATATGATCGGAACCTTGGCACTTGGCTTCTACCTTGTGCTACCCTTCATCCTAGGACGTGCAGAGAAACTGTCGTCTGGGGCGAAAGAAGGAACTTTAAGTGCAGTAACCGGATTTAATCGTTTTGCGCAGTATGGATTGGTGATCCAACTCCTTACAGGCGGTTACATGATGACCAAAGGTGATTATTCAGTAGCGTGGATGATTATTGTTGTTGTGTTACTGCTAGCGATGTTTGCGCTTGGCGGTATTATGAGCAAGCCTTTGCGTCTTGCAGCAGCTGGAATTCGTGAGAACCGCGACGTTAGCGCAGAGACTGGCAAATTGCGCACACTTAGTGCACTGCTTACGGTGTCATTGCTATTGATGGTATTCTTCATGGTGTTTAACGACATAGTTTAATTTACAGCGAATTATACCCGCCTCCTTAATGGAGAGCGGGTTTTTCGTATGTACCGGTAATTTATCTTCATAAACGTTAATCCCTGATAGGATTAGTATAAGATTTCGGCCGGTAGTTTATGGGAGAAACACCCGTCCATCGCTTGAATTGTCGGCTGAAGTGGCTCTGGGAAGCAAACCCGAGTTGTTCAGAAATCATCTGTATTTTTAAATCGGTATGAAGCAGTAAATGTTTTGACTTCTTTAATCTTAGGTTAGTTATGTACTGCCTAGGAGATATCTTATACACCTTTGTAAACAACTTATGGCACTGCACCCGACTTAAGCAAAGCTGCTCAGCAATCAAATTAACCGTGAGC
Organism: Paenibacillus sp. FSL H7-0735; assembly: GCF_038008505.1. Lineage (NCBI taxonomy): Bacteria > Bacillati > Bacillota > Bacilli > Caryophanales > Paenibacillaceae > Paenibacillus > Paenibacillus sp. FSL H7-0735. The sequence continues at coordinate 2,478,308 of NZ_JBBOZH010000001.1, forward strand.
TCCGGTAAATGAATATTGGCTGCAATATATTTTTCGATCTGATGAGCAGTTTCCACCTCGTACAAAGAGTTTGCTTGTCTCGCTGTGTTGGAATTCTCTGAATTCGAGAGCTGTACATCAATGAGTTCAGTCAAAATCATCAGAATGATCGCTTGCAAACGAAGCCTTTCTTTTACAAGGATCATTTCTTCAATTTCCTCGGGAAATCCAGTGGATGCCGTCGTGGCGAGAATATTGTTCTTAATAAATTCATCCAAATGTTCCAACTGGTGATTTAATCCCGAACGCTGCATTTGTTGGTTATTCCATTTCTGTACAGCCTGAGATTGAAACCATTCACGAAACTTTAAATCGTCAATATCGAAATGAAAGGAGAGGTAAATATAGTTGCTCAGGCCTGAATTAACTACATAATGACGTAAGCCAGGCGGAATGATTAACCAATCTCCTTTACCAAAGGCGATGGAGCTACCTTCTACATATTGATGGGAGTTGCCATCGTAGCAATACAATAGTTCGAAGATTTTGTGATGATGATCAGGGTATACCCCCAGGTTCTGCTACACGATAATGAACACCGATCAGCTGCAGTGTACTTATAATGTTCGGAAAGCTGACTTTGTAAGCGATAGGAGTTCTCCTCCTTAGGATCAATAGGGATGTTCTTAATTATATCAAGGATACCTATACATATGACCGTTTTGCAGTGTGAGCCGTTGATCAATTCCAAGTTTTACGTTACAAAAGGTCAAAAAAAAGAATGAAATCATCATTTGAATCACTTTAGAGAAAAGGGATAATGGAGGAACCTAGGTAAGTACTTCGAGAAACGGAAGGAAGTGTAATGAAGTGAGAAAGCTGTGTAGGGATATACTAATCTTATCTTCTTTACTTATGGCTTCATTGACTCTTACTCACGGTATAACAGAGGCAGCCCTTATTAAAGATGGGGTAGAGGGGCAACCTCCAATCCAAATTGCAAACGCATACAAGCTCAATTTTACAAACCAAGTTAAAACAGGGTATCAATCCGTTAGGTATGATCCTAATCGCGGTGCGCAATTGTATGACTCATCATTAGGTTATGGTTTTGTCCAAGAGACCAACGCTTTACCCGCTAGAGAAGTGCATACCGATTCAATTACATCCGATGGAACAGGTTTTTTCATCACAGAATCTTATTTTTTTGCTGAACCTAAATCTGAAAAGGATAATTATAATAACTACGGCATGGCGTTTCGAATGGATGCTTCCCCTGGAACCTACAACGTATATGTAAAAACGACTTCTGACGCAGAGGATGGGATCGTGTCAGTATCAGGAATGCAGACCAGCCGCTTGTTGAAAAGTGGACATTGGGACGCGGCAAAGCTTGTACCCGTCAAGCATACGGCTGTAGCCAAAGGGAAAGAGTGGACTTATACGTATGTAAACGGCCGTGACCATATAGATATTGAGATTGAACCGAACAAAGTGAACACAGCTGTAGGGATTGAGGAGATCATACTGGAACCGATTTTGCCACAGCATAGAGCAGCTGGAGCTCTTCCGAATTTATTTATACTTGGAGATTCCACGGTCAAGTCCTACACCTTCGACGAAGCGCCAATGAGTGGTTGGGGCCAGATTATTGGCAGTATGTTTAATCAACATAAAGTGAGTGTAACTAACTATTCCATGGGAGGACGCTCGTTTAAAAATGCCTATACAGAAGGTCGACTTAACGACATTTTACTGAGTGGCAGCATTGGGGATTATGTGTTTATTCAATTCGGACACAATGATGAGAGTGCAGATGAGTTCAGACGTTACGGCAGAGGTTCGACTGAGGCAATGTATGAAAACTACCTTAAAGAAGTTTATCTCCCTGCGATCCAAGCCCGGGGCATGATACCAGTACTGGTAACGCCAATGTCCAGAATTAAAGGGAATGCAAGTCCGGGATATATCTATGAGAATTCTTTTAAATCAAGAAAGTTTGTAGATATTCTTAAACGGGTTGCAGATGAATCTGGAGTTACACTTATTGACCTTAACTCGGAAAGTCTGAAATATTATAACGAGATCGGAGTAGAAGCGATAACAGCCCTCTTCATGTCAATTGAAGCCGGAGAAACTCCAGGCAAAACAAATGACGGAAGTTACGCTAACGGGCATCCTTCAAAGAAAATCGATGGGACTCATTTTAAAGAAGCGCTCGCCAAACAATTTTCGCGGATGATTGTTACGGAGCTTGTAGAGAAAGGTGCTACTGGCGATTCTACTGCTGCCTCCATTACTGCTTATCTTAAAGGGAACGTTAAGCATGCGGCACTAACAGGCAACTGGGATAAGGTTTTTCCGGAAATAACTAATGATACGACGACCGGGGAAGCTGCTTATTACCGCAATCAAATTGAAAAATTAATCCAGCTGGGAGTAATGGGCAAAGACCGTCAAGGGAATTTTAAGCCAGATACGGAGATGACAGTTGCTGAATTCACACGCAGTGTTTCTAAGTTAATGAAAGTGGAAAGATCAGATCTTGCCTATTACCCGAAAGGTAAGCTGTCACGTGAAACGATGGGTGCTATTCTCTATGATGTTTACCAAGTAAAGTTTGCTAATAAACCTAAGTACATGACTGATTATAACGGCACAGCAGTAGTGCCAGGAGATCCTGGTTATGATTTCAATCTGGATCCAGGAGCTAGAGGAGCGATGTACTATCCACTTGTATCCTGGCAGCAGCTGGTTGATACGGCGGACATTTCTCCCTTTTTAATTTCAAAAGTGAAAAGTGCTTATGAATTAGGGCTTATTAGATCTGAAGTGGGGATTGCTAGAGGTCAAATGGTCAATGGGACAGAACTAGAACCTAAAGCCATAGTGACCCGGGAGAAAGCAGCTAAGGCTCTTTATTTTATGTGGGTACTGGAACATGAAGTGAATGCAGAAAATCATGTTTCTTCTTTGAAATAGTTAGGGTGAACAATTCAAGGCACAGCAGCGGTGCTGTGCCTTTTTGTATGCAGTGAAGTCCTCTCCACTTACAGCAGTTTACATCCACGGTTGTTTATTTCTACTTGCATTGTGGTAAGTAAGATTCGTAAAGCGATTTAAGAAAATGACAAACCCAGCGTATAAACATGCATTGTTGTGCCATCCTAAGATGATCAGTTAACTATCAATTTGCTTAACGAGAGGAGATAGGGAAGATGTCAGGCAATAATAAACAAGCTACAAAAACCTTACCCCCACAGGAGCAGCATCATCAGCCAGGGATTGAGAGTGAAATGACGCCGCTGCCCAAATACGAGCCGGCAAATTATAAAGCAGCAGGTAAACTGCAAGACAAGGCGGCGTTGATTACCGGTGGAGACAGCGGAATTGGGCGTGCAGTTGCTGTGCTTTTTGCTAAAGAAGGTGCTGATGTGGTCATTTCATATCTTAATGAACACTCAGATGCAGAGGAAACTAAACGTCAGGTCGAGCAGGAAGGCCGCAAATGTATCCTAATTCCAGGTGATATCGGTGACGAGAAATTCTGTAAGGATCTTATTAAACAGACGGTAGAGGGCTTAGGAAAGCTTGATATTCTCATCAATAACGCGGCGGAGCAACATCCGCAAGCTAAGATCGAGGATATTACTTCCGAGCAGCTAGAGCGTACTTTCCGTACGAATATATTTGCGATGTTCTATTTAACAAAAGCAGCTATGCCTCATTTAAAAGCAGGATCTACAATTATAAATACAACTTCAATTACCGCTTATCGCGGAAGCCCGCAGCTGCTGGACTATTCATCAACTAAAGGAGCTATCCTGAGTTTCACACGATCTTTGTCCACGAATCTGGCGGAGAAGGGCATACGGGTAAACGGTGTAGCACCAGGTCCAATCTGGACACCGCTAATTCCCTCTACCTTTGATGCGAAGCAGGTTAGCGAGTTTGGAGGCACGCAGCCTATGAAACGGCCTGGACAACCAGAGGAGCTGGCGCCAGCCTATGTATATCTAGCCTCTGACGATTCCAGTTATGTGACTGGACAGGTTATTCATGTAAATGGTGGCGAGGTAGTAAACGGTTAGATTAGTACAGCTAATGTGAATAAATGGGTGTATTTCAATAAAAAAATATGTTACTATAAACCACGTTAGTATTTCAAAATTGTATATTTATGTCACTAGGGGTGCCGATTGGCTGAGACGGAATGGATTTCCGGACCCTTTGAACCTGATCTGGTTAAGACCAGCGTAGGGAAGTGGAGAACGAATTTCTGTTGTCGGGCTATTTGTAGTACCGTCTATATACAGATTCTGACTGCCTTCCTTACGGGGGCAGTTTTTTTGTTTTTTACTGGCCTACAGGGAAGTGAGAGAGAGGAGACGCGAGTGGTACAAGCTGAGATCCATCTAATATCAGACGGCAAGCAGCTGTTGAGACAATTTGTTGAACTGGCTGTCACGGTGCAGACATGGGTCGATTATATTCACTTAAGAGAGAAGCAATGTCCAGCACGCGAACTGCTCTCTGCGGCACAGGAGCTGTTGGCTGCCGGTATACCCGCTACCAAACTGATAATCAATGACCGGATCGATGTAGCATTGGCAGCTGGTGCCGCGGGTGTTCAGTTGGCTGGGCACAGTCTGAGCCCGCTTACAGCCCGGCGAATTGCACCTCAGCTTTGGCTGGGGAGATCGGTTCATTCTCCGGAAGAAGCGGCGAATGCTTCAGAGCAGGGAGCTGATTATTGCTTGTTTGGCCATGTATTTCCCTCGGCGAGCAAGCTAGGGCTGCCCGCACGTGGGTTAGAGCTGCTTGCAGAAACGGTGAAGACTAGCTCTATTCCTGTAATTGCGATTGGCGGAATTGGTCCCGCTAATGCGGCGCAGATCATTAGGCAAGGCGCGGCAGGAATTGCTGTGATGTCCGGAATTTGCGGAGCGGATGATCCTTATGAGGCCGCCAAAGCTATTCATAAGGCGGTTCATTCATAGCCGGGAGGTAAAAGCATAGGCGAAGGGGGTGATTCAGAATGAGACTGTTGATTAACGGGAAATCCGCAGAGTGTTCTGGTGGTATTCAAACTATAGCTGATTTGATCAGTCTTCCTGAGTGGTCGGGTCGTCTGATGATCATTGAGCTGAATGGAGAAATTGTCAGTAAGGAGAATTATGAAAGTACTGCTCTGAGCGAGGATGATCGTTTGGAACTGGTGCACTTTGTTGGTGGGGGTTGAGATGGAGCGGTATAGAATTTTGAGAAATTTATAAGAACCAAAGGGAGGTAATTTCATGCATGACCCGTTACATATTGGAGGCATCGAATTAACTAGTAGATTATTTATCGGAACCGGAAAATATAGCCGGAATGCTCTGATCCCCGAAGTGATCGCAAGCTCTGGTTCTCAGGTGATTACTGTAGCGCTTCGCCGAGTGGACCCGGAAGGTGGAGCAGAAAATATCATGAACCACATTCCCGGCCACATGACTCTTCTGCCTAATACCTCAGGAGCGCGTACAGCGGAAGAGGCAGTCCGTATTGCGAGATTAGCAAGAGCTGCGGGACTGGGGAACTGGGTGAAGATCGAAGTGATCAATGATCAGAAATACCTGCTTCCAGATAATCTGGAGACCATACGAGCTACAGAGATTCTAGCGGCGGAGGGTTTTGTAGTACTGCCATATATGAGTCCGGACCTTTCGGCTGCTTTACGTCTGAGAGATGCCGGTGCTGCTGCTGTGATGCCGCTTGGTGCGCCGATCGGGACGAATCGCGGCCTGCGCACCAAGGAGCTTGTGCGTATTCTTATTGAAGAAGTGAATTTGCCGATTATTGTAGATGCCGGAATTGGCAAGCCCTCGGAAGCGGCGGAAGCAATGGAGATGGGGGCCGCTGCTGTTCTGCTTAATACGGCTATCGCAACGGCACGTAATCCGCTCGTCATGGCGGAAGCGTTCCGCGAGGCGATATCCGCTGGCCGCAAAGCTTATTTGGCAGGACTCGGTCCTGTAGAAGAAGTTGCTTTTGCTTCGTCACCGTTGACTGGATTTCTGAACTGAATTTGATAGGTTCACCAAAGGAGGGAGGATTAGCATGAGCTTTTTTGACACACTGGCCCGCTTGGAGCAGTATCCTTATGAGCAGCTGTGGAAGGAGTTCCGGGAGGATGACGTTAAGCGGGCGCTTGGAAAAGACAAGCTGAACGAAAATGATTTGCTGGCATTGCTCTCTCCGGCAGCAACGCCGCTGCTAGAGGAGATGGCGCAAGCTGCTCAGCGACTGACCCGTGCACATTTTGGTTATTCGATGCAGCTGTTCACACCGATGTATCTTGCCGATTTTTGTGTGAATCATTGTACCTACTGCAGCTTCAGCTCCATTTATGATTTTCCGCGTAAAAAGCTGTCCTTGGAGGAGGTTCGCAGGGAGGCTGAGAAGATTGCAGCTACAGGTCTGCGGCATATCCTCATTTTGACTGGTGAATCGCGCCGGGAGAATCCTGTCTCATATATTAAGGATTGTGTAGTTGTACTTAGAGAATTTTTTTCCTCCGTCAGTATTGAGATAAATCCTCTATCGACTGCCGAATATAAAGAGCTTCTTCAAGCAGGCGTGGATGGATTAACACTATACCAAGAGGTTTACCACCAGGAGACTTACAAAAAGCTGCATGTTAAAGGGCCTAAAAGAAACTACCGAAATCGCCTGGATGCACCTGAACGCGGCTGTCAGGCAGGTTTTCGTTCTGTGAATATTGGTACGTTGCTCGGGATGTACGATTGGCGGCAAGAGGCATTCCAAAGTGCCATGCATGCCCGCTATCTACAGGATCGGTATCCAGATTGCGAGATCAGCCTGTCACCCCCACGGTTTCGGCCTTATTTAGGGGAATTTAACCCAGAGTGCGATGTTACCGATCGATCACTAGTGCAGATTATTTTGGCATACCGGTTATTTTTACCCCGTTCGGGCATTACTTTATCTACAAGAGAGCCTGCCTCTCTACGCGATCATTTAATTCATCTAGGAATAACTAAGATGTCAGCCGGGGTCACTACTGAGGTGGGCGGTCACACTAATGCAGGGGGAACTCCGCAATTCGAAATATCCGATAGCCGCAGTGTGCAGGAGATTACGGAAATGCTATATACGAAGGGTTTGCAGCCGATTTTTAAAGACTGGGATATCCTGACTGAATCAGTAACGTAACGCTTGTATTTTTATTATTAATCACTAAAGGGACCCCTGCGAGATTCATGCGGAGGTCCTTTTTTCTATTGTGTAGATGGTGTTTAGTTTCCGGCAGAGAGCTCATCGAGAGACATTTCGAAGCTCGGTCCCATATGAGTCAGAAAATAATCCACTTCCTGCAGGCCAAGCCCACGAAGTTTTGCTGCTGTCTGCTCCTTCGCGGCGGCAAATTCTCGGTTGCCTGCAGCAACCTCCCATACGCATTTCAAATAAGCATCCAGCCGATCAGCGGCTTTCACATAGCTGTGCAGCAGAATGTCCTCCGAATCGGGAGGGCTGTCTTCCGGTCGTATGAGCTGAGTGTAGATGCTTTTTAGCTCTGATGGAATCATTCCAGTTAAGCGATCAGCCGCAACTTTTTCCATTTCGCGGAAGCTGGTGAGCAAGCGAGGATTGTTGTATTTTACCGGCGTGGCAATGTCGCCTGTGAATACTTCGCTGGCATCATGGAAAAGAGCTATGGTTGCTGCTCGTTCCGCGTTTAATGAACGCCCGAAATGTACATTACCAATGGAACAGAGCATATGTGTGAGCAATGCAACATGAAAAGAATGCTCAGCGACGTTCTCCGGTGCGGTGCTGCGCATCAAGCTCCAGCGCTGAATATACTGAAGACGATATAGATAGGCAGAAAAATGGTAGCTCAATTTTAAAGTAACCCCTTTCATGCGGTGCTAGGTATGATATTATTATACTAATTGTATCAAACTTTAGATAACCTGGAACTGCCGAGAGGAGCTTGAATGAAGATGCAGCATTTTGAAGACAGTATTTATAACCTTATCGTAGAAACTTCCACGAATTTGCCGGGAGATGTACGCCGGGCAGTTGCAAAAGGTCGCGCGCTGGAAGACAGGGCTACCCGGTCCGGTCTTGCTTTAACCACGATTGCACAAAATATCGGAATGGCTGAGCAGCAAGTGTCTCCGATCTGTCAGGATACGGGAATGCCTACATTTATCATTCACACCCCTGTGGGAATCAATCAGATTGAGATGAAAAAAGATATTCATAATGCCATTGTACGAGCGACCAAGAATGGTAAACTTCGTCCCAATTCTGTAGATTCATTAACAGGTGAGAATAGCGGAGATAACTTGGGTGCAGGCACACCAGTCATTCATTTCGAACAATGGGAAGAGGATAAAATAGACGTTAGACTTATTCTGAAGGGTGGAGGCTGCGAGAATAAAAATATTCAATACAGTCTCCCGGCAGAATTAGAAGGACTCGGCAAAGCGGGTCGGGATCTGGACGGAATCCGTAAATGTATTTTACACGCGGTATATCAGGCGCAGGGACAAGGCTGTAGTGCCGGTTTTATTGGCGTGGGTATCGGCGGTGACCGTACGACTGGCTACGAGCTGGCTAAGAAGCAGTTGTTCCGCAAAGTGGAGGATGTTAATCCGATAGAAGACCTTAGCAAGCTGGAAGACTATATTATGGAGAATGCTAACAAGCTTGGAATTGGCACGATGGGTTTTGGTGGTGAGGTATCGCTGCTGGGCTGTAAGATTGGCGTTATGAATCGTCTGCCAGCTAGCTTTTTCGTATCCGTTGCTTATAACTGTTGGGCCTTCCGCCGCCAAGGGGTGCTGGTTGATCCATCAACAGGCAATATAGAGGATTGGTTGTATGAGAGTGGTACAGGGATATCTGTAGATGATGAAGGGGCACATGAATCTGAAGCGGTAATTGCTGAGGGAGCTAACAGCCCAGCCTCTGAGTCGCGGGAAGTACGTCTTACAACGCCGGTAAGTGAAGAGGATATCCGTAGTCTGCGTGTTGGAGACGTGGTTATTTTATCCGGTGAAATGCATACAGGCCGTGATGCTCTGCACAAATATTTAATGGATCATGAGTCTCCGGTAGATCTGGAAGGGGCTGTGATTTATCATTGTGGTCCTGTGATGATGAAAGATGAGGAAGGCTGGCATGTAAAAGCTGCGGGCCCAACTACGAGCATTCGTGAAGAGCCTTATCAAGGCGATATCATCAAAAAATTTGGAATCCGTGCAGTCATCGGAAAAGGTGGTATGGGTCCAAAAACGTTAAAAGCGTTACAGGAGCACGGCGGGGTATACCTCAATGCGATTGGTGGAGCCGCCCAGTATTATGCAGAGTGCATCAAGAAGGTCAACGCTGTTGATTTTATGGAATTTGGTATTCCTGAGGCAATGTGGCATCTCGACGTGGAGGGTTTTGCAGCGATTGTGACGATGGATGCTCACGGCAACAGTCTGCATGCGGATGTGGAAAAAGATTCTGCAGCTAAATTGACTCAATTCAAGGAGCCAGTGTTTAAATAAATGGGGTTACAACCGGTGGATAAGTCATGAGGAGGGCAGATTCTCTGAATGGCTTTTCCATGGGTTTTAATCAAATTATAAGGATTTATATGTTCCAGACTATAAATTATCCTTAAGGAACGCCGAAGGCGTTTTTGCCTGTCTAAAGGAGGACAACGAATGGCACCACATTATATTAGAAATGGTTTTCTTAACGTTACGCCGTATTTTATTGCGGAAGATGCAGACCAATTGATAGATTTTGTTGTGCACTGCTTTGATGCCAAAATTATTGATATGCTGCGAAACGATGAGGGAAGGATTAGGCATGCCGAGGTCAGAATCGGTGATTCCATCATTGAGATTTCTGAAGCGAATGAAAAGTATTCACCGGTACAGCTTGCCATTCATCTTTATGTAAGAAATGTTGATGAGACCTACCGCAAGTGCCTGGATGCCGGGGCCTCTATTATTGAAGAACCACTGGATAAGTCCTATGGAGAAAGAGGAGCAGGGGTTAGAGACCGTCAGGGTAATCAGTGGTTTCTTGCCACCCGTACAGAATAAACTCATGTGTTTTTACAAAAGTAATACAAAGTAACAGTCCAGAGTTAATCAACTCGGGCTGTTATTTTTATATAATTTACTCTGGGGGGCTTTTGTCACGGTCATAGTCGTACTGGTATTTTGGAGAAAATGAAGTTAGGATAAAAGATACAATGATAAAGGGAGAGGCACATTTCAGATGAAACCGTTTCGCGCTCGTCTTACGTTTATACTTATGGCCTTAATCGGTATTTCCATGATTGGTACTGGATTTACGATGGCTCATCTGTTTAAGAGCTCCCATATAACTGCTCTGGAAGAGAATATGTCCCGGGAAATAAGTTTGCTCTCAGGCACACTGGAATTTGTAGATATGAATTCTTCAAATGCGATCCCGTATTACACTGAACAGGCGGAGCATATTTCTAAACTTTTAGATTCTCGGATAACGTTTATTACAAAGTCGGGTAAAGTAATTGGCGATTCTGAGAAAAACCCCTTGGAAATGGACAACCACTCCAATCGTGAAGAAGAGATAGGGGCTGCGAAAGAGGGAACTGGACGGGCAATCCGTTACAGCGAAACTCTAAAGCATGAGATGTTATATGTGGCTGGAAAGGTAACTTCTGATCAAGGATTTGACGGCTATATTCGGGTCTCAATGGGACTTGATGCTGTTACTCAAGGTCTTAAGCATGCTTGGATGATTATGGCTGCAGGTCTAATTATCTTGTTCTTGTCAGCAACGATTGTGAGCTATAAAGTAGCTTCAAGCATGACTTCCCCACTGGAGCAAATCACAAGAGTCGCCCGGCGGATTACCGATCTGGATTATGATGCCAGAGTTCATTTGAAGCGTAAAGATGAAGTTGGACAGCTGGCTACAGCGATTAATGCGATGGCAGACAGTCTTCAAGACCAGCTCAAGACGATTCGTGATAATGAGGATCTGCTGCAAAGCGTGCTGGATAATATGACTGGCGGCATCATAATGATCAATGCGGAAGAAGAGATTGCGCTGCTCAATCGGGCTTCAGAGCGAATGCTTGATGTCAGCAACAGTGAAATGGCGGGTCATTCGTACAAAGAGTTAAAACGGCATTATGAGCTAACCCGTCTGCTTGAAGAAGGGGTATTAAGCCGGGAGCCGATTCATGAAGAGCGAAGTATTTATAACCCAAGAGAGCGAATTGTACGGATGGACGCGGTTCCGATGATCCAGGATGGTACGTACAGAGGTATGCTTTTCCTATTGCAAGAGGTTACGGAAATTCGCCGTTTGGAGCGGATGCGCAGTGAATTTGTCGCTAACGTATCGCATGAACTAAAGACTCCGGTTGCAGCGGTCAAAGGGTTTGCCGAGACCTTACTGGGAGGCGGAGTTAAAGATGAGAAGACGGCGAGATCCTTCCTGCAAATTATATATGATGAGAATGAGCGTTTAAATCGCTTGATTGGAGATATTCTGGAATTATCTAAAATCGAATCTAAACGGGTGCAGCTCGATTGCTCACCGGTTCATATCATTGAATTCTTTGATTCCGTGCTGGGAACCATCAGTAAAGTCGCTGAGAAGAAAAACATTAGTCTTAATGTAGAGGTTCCTGAGGAGCTGTTCATTGAGGCGGATGAGGATAAGCTGCGTCAAATCTTTATGAATCTTTTCTCTAATGCGATTAATTACACACATGAAGGCGGAAACGTAAAGGTCTACGTTAAGAGTCTACTGAAACCAGACGGCTCCGAAAATGTTCAATTTACTGTTAGCGATACGGGTATGGGGATTCCTAAAAAAGATCTGCCGCGTATTTTTGAACGTTTTTACCGTGTGGATAAGGCAAGATCCAGAAGCTCCGGTGGAACGGGATTGGGGCTGTCTATTGTGAAGCATTTGGTAGATATGCACCATGGAGTGATTTCAGTTGAAAGTGATCTGGGAATCGGCAGTTCCTTTGTGATTGAATTGCCTTTGCTGCAGGAAGAAAAGACCGATTAGATTTTTGTAAATTCACTTTTTCAATTTTACACTAAGTTAACATTACGGTGATATGATGGTTTTGTTGCTGTTTTGTAAAAATCAAACTATATGGAAGACGGGGGAACCTATGGCTCAACGATTGCTTGTCATTGAAGACGAACCGACACTAGCCCGGCTGCTGTCCTATAACTTAACGCAGGAAGGTTACGAGGTGACGGTAGAGGATCATGGAACGGCAGGATATGATCGTGCGACGAGGGAACCTTTTGACTTGATCGTATTGGATCTGATGCTGCCAGGAATGAATGGCATTGACATCCTTGATAAATTGCGTGGACAAGGTATCCGCACACCTATTATCGTATTGACTGCTAAAAATGCTGAAGAAGATGTGGTTAGAGGGCTGAAATCCGGTGCTGATGATTATATAACCAAACCTTTTGGAGTATCCGAATTGCTTGCAAGAGTGAGCGCTGTATTACGGCGGATTTCCGGCCTTGCTGAGGAGGCTCCACAAGAGACACCTATATCTGCTTCAACGATCATTCTGGGACAACTAGAAATCTATCCTGAGCGGTATGAAGTTTCCTTAGGAGGACATAGCATCAACCTTCGACCTAAAGAGTTCGAGGTATTGTTATATTTGGCCCGTAAACCCGGGGTAGTGCTGACAAGAGATGATCTTATGAACGCTGTTTGGGGCTTTGATTATATTGGTGGACAGCGTACAGTTGATGTGCATGTAAGTTCACTCCGTAAAAAGCTTGAGCTAGATCCAGAATCCGTTCATATCGATTCCATTCGAGGTGTAGGTTATAAATTAGTTGTTAACAAAAAGAGAGCTCCGGTCATTTAGCATGACAGGAGTTTTCTTCTTTATCCCGTTCATAAACAAGATTCAGGTGAGATTACACGCCGAATTGTAGGGAATACTATCACGTGGACTAATTCATCTTCACCAATTTTACATTGCGTTAACATTTCTCTCCAACTGTATTTACATTAAAAGCTTATTATGGAGAACGAAGATGATGAGAAGGAGACGTAAATGCTAATGAAATCCATCATTGACATAGAGAAACTTGATCTCTACTATGAGTCATTTCACGCACTGAAGAATGTGAATCTGCAAATTCCGGAGAAACAGGTTACTGCTTTTATCGGACCTTCCGGTTGCGGAAAATCCACTCTGTTGCGCACGCTGAATCGTATGAATGATATGATTCCTGGTACACGTATTGAAGGAACTGTAAACATCGGTGGCAAAAATATTTATAGTGACGAGGTAGAGGTAGAAAGCCTGCGTAAACAGGTCGGCATGGTATTCCAACAGCCAAATCCTTTTCCAAAGTCGATTTACGACAATGTAGCTTACGGTCCTCGCCTGCATGGCATTCGTTCAAAGAGCGAACTGGATGAGATTGTAGAGCAAAGTCTGCGTCATTCCGCGCTGTGGGAGGAAGTTAAAGATTTTCTGAAAAAATCTGCCCTTAGCTTGTCCGGCGGACAGCAGCAACGGCTGTGTATTGCCCGAGCTTTGGCAGTTCAGCCGGATATCCTGCTCATGGATGAAGCAACGTCTGCACTGGATCCTGTGTCTACGCTCAAGATAGAGGAGCTTGTACAGGAATTAAGAAGTAAGTATACAATCGTTATGGTTACTCATAACATGCATCAGGCGGCACGTGTATCTGGTCGAACCGTGTTTTTCTTGAATGGTGTAATTGTAGAGGCGGCGGATACAGAGGTGTTGTTCTCGACTCCTAAGGATTCCCGCACCGAAGATTATATTTCTGGACGTTTCGGCTGATACGGGCTACAAGGGCGCTCGTCCTTGGAAATGGCAAGCTGACCATACATTAATGAGGAGGATCGCTCTTACTATGATTCGCAGAAAAGAATTTGATAAAGATTTGGAAGAGCTGCGCAGTCTGCTGCAGCAGATGGGTGAACATGTAATAGATGCTCTTGGTGGAGCAATTGTTGCTTTACAGAATCTTGATACTGTACGCGCTCAGGAAATCATTAAAGCAGATTTGCAGCTGAATGCCATGGAAGATAAAATCATGGAAATTGGCTCACGGCTAATTATTACGCAGCAGCCTGTAGCAAAAGATTTGCGCCGCATTATCGTTGCTTTCAAAATATCTAGCGATTTGGAACGTATGGGTGACTTGGCTATTGATGTTGCGAAAGCAACTATGCGCATCCATGGACAGCAGCTGATCAAGCCGCTTGTAGACATTCCACGTATGGCGGAAATTGTGACGACCATGATTGATGAGGCTATCCAGTCTTATCTGGATGAGAACACTGATCTGGCTTATAGAATGGCACAAGATGATGATCAGGTCGATCAATTATATGGTTCGATGATCAATGAGCTATATAGTTATATGGTGGCAAAACCGGATTCTGTGTCCCAAGCTATGTTATTAACGCTGGTAGGCCGTTATATTGAACGGATTGCCGATCATGCGACTAACATTGGTGAGAGTGTTGTTTATCTGGTCACAGGCAGCCGTCCGGACTTGAATCAGTAATTTGTACTTACACATCTTTTGTTATATCTTTAGTTAAACTAAGTAGCCGCCCTTTTAAAAGGGCGGCTACTTGTTGTATATCCTTAACATATCAGCTTATCCCACTGTCTAGGTTGGTAAAGCCGTTTCTACTTGTACAGGGCATATGGTAAGATGTAAGGAGTAAGCATGAAAAAGGCGAGGTGCACTATGGACAAGTTGATACTTATAGATGGAAACAATATTATTTACCGTGCTTTTTTTGCGATGCCCCCGCTGACGAATACAGCAGGGCAACAGACAAATGCGGTGTACGGATTTACAACGATGCTGCTTCGTTTAATCGAAGAACATAAACCGACACATATGATTGTCGCTTTCGATGCAGGGAAAGTTACTTTTCGGCATGAAGGTTATCAGGATTATAAGGGCGGCCGGAAAAAAACACCGCCCGAGCTCTCCGAGCAGTTCCCATTGCTGAAGGAATTGCTGACTAATTTAGGTGTACCGCAGTTTGAAATTGGCAATTATGAGGCTGATGATATTATTGGCACCATTTCGCGCCAGGCGGATGAAGCGGGACGGCAGGTTATGATCGTGTCGGGAGACAAGGATATGTTGCAGCTGGCCTCTGAGCATACGACCGTTGCTTTAATCCGCAAAGGGGTCACTGAAGTTGAGCTTTATGGGCCGGAACAAATCCGGGAGAAATATGACCTAACCCCAGAGCAGATCATTGATCTTAAAGGGCTGATGGGCGATGCGAGTGACAACATCCCGGGAGTACCCGGCGTAGGTGAGAAGACAGCTTTGAAGCTGCTGCATCAATTTGGATCGGTGGAAGGTGTCTTAGCTGGAACCGGTGAGCTAAAGGGTAAAATGAAAGAAAAACTGGAAACCCATGCGGAAGATGCGGTAATGAGTAAAAAATTAGCGACCATCTATCGCGAAGTGCCGCTTGAGCATTCGTGGGAAGACATGGTCTTTAATGGAATTTCAGCGGATACAGCCGGCCCAGCGCTTGCCAAGCTGGAATTTAAATCACTGTTGGAACGTTTGTCTCTTAGTGCTTATGCTCCTGTTGCCGAGGGAGAGGGAAGTGCTGCTGAAGTAGAAGCAGCTGTACTTGATATTACGATCGTAAGTGAAGAAGAACTTAAGGGGCTAAGTGAAGCCCTGGCTGGCATTTCGGCGCTGCATGTGGAATCGAATGGAGATAATCCGCATCGTGCCGAGGTAATCGGAATAGGATTGTCCTCTCTGGAGCGGCATTACTATGTGCCGTTTGAATTACTGCATAAACCGGCTGCTGCGAAGCTGCGTGATTGGCTAGGAGATGAAAAGGCTCCGAAAAGTGGATATGATCTTCACCGCGCTGATTTGGCTCTACACTGGCAGGGAATTGCTTTTGCAGGTGCAGCCCATGATGTGCAGCTGGCGGCTTATTTGCTTGATCCTACGGAGGCTAATCAGAATCTAAACGATCTCACTGCTAAATACGGCTTGCCGCGGCTCTCTCCTGATGAAGAGGTATTTGGTAAAGGTGCCAAATACAAAATCCCTGAGCTTGAAGTCTTAGGAAATCACGTTGCACGAAAGAGTGCAACGGTTCTTGGAATCGCACAGAAGCAACAGCAGGAGCTGGTGGAGACCGCGATGACAGGGCTATTCGAGGATCTGGAAATGCCTTTGTCACGAATTTTGGCGGATATGGAGAAACAGGGGATTGCAGTCAATGCTGGTGATCTTAAAGAGCTTGGAAAAGAATTCGAGGCGCAAATTTCCAAATTGGTCAGTGAAATATACGAGATTTGTGGCACTGAGTTTAATTTGAACTCACCAAAGCAGCTGGGTGAAATCTTGTTTGTAAAGCTAGGTCTGCCTGTCGTCAAGAAGACGAAGACGGGTTATTCCACGGATGCCGAAGTGCTTGAGAAACTTGCGCCATACCACGATGTGGTGCGTTTGATTTTGCAATATCGCACAATTGCGAAGCTTCAATCTACCTACGTAGAGGGGCTGCTTAAAGAAATTTCCCCGAACACAGGGAAGGTGCATACATTCTACCGGCAGACGATTGCCGCTACAGGACGGCTTAGCAGCCAATTCCCGAACTTGCAGAATATCCCGATTCGTCTAGAGGAAGGACGCAAAATCCGCAAGGTATTCGTTCCGTCCGAACCGGGCTGGTCCATCCTGGCAGCCGACTATTCGCAGATCGAACTGCGTGTGCTGGCGCATATTTCAGGTGATGAGCGGATGAAGGAAGCTTTTCTGCATGATATGGATATTCACACGAAGACAGCGATGGATGTGTTCGGTGTGACCGCGGAACAGGTGGACAGCAATATGCGCCGTGCCGCAAAAGCCGTAAACTTCGGGATCGTCTACGGGATCAGTGATTACGGCCTCTCGCAGAATTTGAATATTCCGCGTAAGGAAGCCGCTCAATTTATTGAGCAGTATTTCGAGGTATATCAGGGTGTGCGCCGCTATATGGACGATATCGTAGTAGAGGCGCGAAAGTATGGTTATGTGACCACATTGCTCGAACGTCGCCGTTATCTGCCGGAGATTAATGCGAAGAACTTTAATCTGCGCTCTTTTGCGGAGCGGACAGCAATGAATACACCTATACAGGGAACAGCAGCGGATATTATCAAGCTGGCGATGGTGCATATGGACAAGGCATTATTTGATCGTGGGCTTAAGAGCCGTATGCTGCTTCAAGTACACGATGAGCTTGTATTCGAGGTGCCAGAGGATGAAATGGAGCTTATGAAGACGCTTTTGCCGGAAGTAATGGGTGGAGCCCTGAAGTTATCTGTGCCACTTAAGGCAGAGGTCAGCTTTGGAAGTAACTGGTACGAGGCGAAATAGACTCCCTTTAAGGTGTGCATATCAGCTATAATGTAGTTGAGGTGAAGACATCATGCCGGAATTACCGGAAGTAGAGACAGTCAAGAGAACACTTAATGAGTTAGTTAATGGAAAGCAGATAGAGAATGTAACCGTCCGGTTGGCGCGGATTATTCAGCGTCCGGATGATATTCAGGCTTTTGCCCACCTGCTGGCAGGTCATAGCATTGTTAAAGTTGAACGAAGAGGAAAGTTTTTGCGTATTGTGCTGGATGGTCTGGTGCTTGTGTCACATTTGCGGATGGAAGGCCGTTACGGACTTTTTTCAAATGATGACCCACTGGACAAGCATACACATGTGATTTTTCATTTTACGGATGGAACTGAGCTGCGTTACACGGATGTTCGCCAGTTCGGTACGATGCATCTTTTTCAGATGGGAGAAGATCTTCAGCTGCCGCCTTTAAACAAGCTGGGGCAGGAGCCGCTGGAGCCTTCTTTTACACCGGAGAGGTTTAAGCAGATCGTGTCAGGTAAAAGCACCAAAATTAAATCGCTGCTGCTTAATCAGGAATATATCGTCGGCATCGGCAATATTTATGTAGATGAGTCGTTGCACCGTGCGGGCATCCATCCTGAAGACAGCGCCAAATCGCTCACGGACAATCAATTGGACAAGCTGCATCATGCCATTGTAAGCACGCTGGCCGAAGCGGTTAACGCCGGAGGTTCATCTGTTAAGTCATATGTTAATGGCCAAGGTGAGAGCGGTACGTATCAGCAGCAGCTATTGATTTACGGTCGTAAGGATCAGCCGTGCAGTAACTGTGGAACGATGATTGAGAAGACGGTTGTAGGCGGTCGTGGCACGCATTATTGTCCAAATTGCCAGCGCCCGACTGTTAACTGAATTTGTTGAAATAATAAGGTTGGCACCCACTACTTGTCCCGCCCATATACTGTGTGAAGAATGCTTAATAGAGAACGGAAGCTGAAACGATAAACTTTTCAGTTTGCCGGTTCTTCACAGGAGGGATTGCGGGTGCTCAGCCCATTATTTTCACTGCTATTGCTAGCGTTTGCCTTGAGTTTGGACGGTTTTGGTGTAGGAATTACATATGGGCTGCGTAAAATGAAAATACCACTGCTCTCCGTTCTGATTATCTCGCTCTGTTCGGGGGTAGTTATCTGTGTATCGATGCAGGTTGGGGTTTTGCTTGCCAAGGTAGTGTCTCCGAATGCAGCTTCTATGGTTGGTGCGGTTATACTTGTGCTAATGGGGTGCTGGTCACTTGTTCAGATGCTGATGCAAAAAGAGAAAGATGCAGATGGCGGACGTAAAGCTGAAACGGTAGATGAGGGCTCATTTTCCGAGCAGGCTTGGGCAGAGGTAGCTGCTGATTCTGAAGCGGGTACAGAACCTGTTATGAATGATGAACCGTTGAAATCAGCTGTTTTTTCGCTTGAGCTACGCCGTTTGGGGATTGTAGTGCAGATCTTGCGTACCCCGTCTTCTGCGGATATGGATGCCTCAGGAAGCATCTCTTCGATGGAGGCGATGATACTTGGGATTGCGCTCTCTCTGGATGCTTTTGGGGCTGGACTTGGCGCAGCGCTGCTTGGCTTCAATCCGATATGGACATCACTTACAATAGCTTTATTTAGTGGTACATTTCTATTACTGGGTATGAAGACTGGACTTAGATTTGCCGGGAACTACTGGATGAAGCATGCTGCCGCATTACCAGCGTTATTATTAATTGCAATGGGAATACTGAAGCTATTATGAGGTGAGTACATGATTATAGGCTTAACCGGAGGAATCGCATCCGGAAAAAGCACAGTGTCTGCACTGCTTGTGAACAAGGGAGCGAGGCTGGTTGATGCCGATGTGATCGCCAGAGAAGTTATGCTTCCCGGGCATGAAGTGTTGGATGCTGCTGCTAAGCAATTTGGAAAAGAGATCCTTTTTTCGGATGGAACACTGAATAGGGCCAAATTAGGTGAAATCGTCTTTCAAGATCCGGTGGCCCTGCAAACCTTGAACAATTTGACGCATCCTGCCATCCGGCAGGAAATCAAAAATCGTATGTACAGCATGGAGCAGGAAGAGCCGAAGCGGCTTATTATTGTGGATATTCCGCTTCTTTTTGAATCAGGGCTTGAATCCCTGTTCCATGAGATTGTAGTAGTCTACGTTCCCCGTGAAGTGCAAATTACTCGATTAATGGAACGTAACAGGCTCTCTTTAGAAGAAGCAGAAGCGCGATTGAATGCACAGATGGATATTGAACAGAAACGTAATAAAGCGGACTACATCATCGACAACAGTGGCGATCTTGCGTACACTGAGCAACAGGTTGCTGTTTTTTGGGACAGGCTGGGTTTATCATGAAATGGTTACGTAAAAAAAGAGTACTGCTTCTGCTATTTGTTGGTTTTACGGCAATATTGTTTCTGAGTACAAACTGGATGTCGTGGTTTTATCCCATCCATTTTAAAGACGAGATTCGCAAGCACAGCATCACTTATGAGATAGACCCGTTTCTTGTAACCGCGATTATTCGTGTAGAAACGAACTTTAAAACTGGACGAGAATCCAAAAAAGGCGCACTAGGGCTGATGCAGCTTATGCCGGATACCGCGAAGTGGGCGCTGGAAAAGGCCAAGCTTCCAAACGTATCTATGGAAGAACTCAAGCATGAGCCTTCGGCTAATATTGAACTGGGTACATGGTATCTTTCAACTTTATCCCGTCAGTTCGAAGGCAAACGTACAGCAATTATCGCAGCTTATAATGCTGGGCCGGGAAAAGTTCAACGCTGGTTGGACGAAGGGATCTGGGATGGGACAGATGCAACCATTAAAGATATTCCCATTGGTGAAACCAGGCATTATGTACAGCGCGTTAATTATTACTATGATCAGTACACGGACATTTACAAAGAATTTTAATTTCTGCCGTGTTATGTATAAAAAGAAGTATTAAACGACTTGTAGGTCGTTTAATACTTCTTCAAAAAGCTTATGTTGGTCAGGTTATTTGTATTGACCTGCCAGTTGTTGTTCTGCCAGGGTTACAAGACGTTTAGTGATGTAACCACCGATCGAACCATTTTCATAAGAAGTTTTATTGCCTTGGTAACCATCTGGGGAAAGCGTGATTCCTAGTTCTTGGGCAACTTCGTATTTAAGTTGTTCCAAGGCACCGCGGGAATTTGGAGCTACAAGGTTATTGGAGTTGTTGCTTTGGCTCATTGCTGTTCACCTCCTCTGTTGGTAACTGTATTATGTGCCGGACTTGCCATTATCATTACAAGAAAAAAACGGTGATTTCTGGAAATAATAAAAAAGCCGTTCAAAAGCCGGATTTATAACATTCCGGGACCAATACCATTATGTAATAGGAAGTGATGAAGCTTATGAAATGCCCTTACTGCGATCACACAAATACTAAAGTGCTGGACTCGCGACCAGCGAATGAAAATAAGTCAATCCGTCGTAGGCGTGAATGTGAGCGTTGCAGCAAACGTTTCACTACTTTTGAAATGATTGAAGAGACGCCACTGATTGTAATTAAAAAAGACGGCAGCCGTGAGGAATTCAGTCGTGATAAAATACTCCGCGGTCTTATCCGTGCTTGTGAGAAACGGCCGGTTTCTGTGGAACGTCTAGAAAAGATCGTGTCCGAGGTTGAGAAATCTTTGCGCGGCATCGCCGTTGCGGAAGTGGAAAGCCAACAGATTGGTGAATTCGTGATGGAGCAGCTCTACCCAGTTGATGAAGTGGCTTACGTTCGTTTTGCGTCCGTATATCGCCAGTTCAAGGATATTAACATGTTCATGAAGGAACTCAAGGGGCTGCTGTCCAAGAGTACGGGAGAATTAGAGGGATTATAGGGTTTTGCCCAGTTAGGGCGTTACAGCCAGTCCTAGGGTCTGCTAGGAGTGCTTCTACTGGTTTGTTTCCTCTAAGTTCTCAGCGGGGAATTTGAGTGGAAAAATGAATTTTAAAAAAAGTGTTGACATAGAGGGCGATTTTTTATATTATATAGAAGTCGCCTACGACGCTTGAGTTTATCGGAACAACTCAATTACGACCAAACTAAAATTTAAAAATGTGTGATTACATACATCTGAAATTTCAGTTTGGGGCCATAGCTCAGCTGGGAGAGCGCATCGCTGGCAGCGATGAGGTCAGGGGTTCGATCCCCCTTGGCTCCACCAAACATCATATGGACTCTTAGCTCAGTTGGTAGAGCAGTAGACTCTTAATCTATTTGTCCAGGGTTCGAGCCCCTGAGAGTCCATCCTAAAGAAACGGCAGAAATGCCGTTTCTTTGCATTTAGTAACACTTTTATAATGAGTAAAAATCGGTGAGATGAGGATTAATCTAATTAATCTCTCTCTCATGTACAGAAGTGAATCTTCGATCAATAGTATTCCGCTTTATGAAAAGCTCAGTAGGATTTACTATGAATGTGGTAACATTCTTAAATCGACACTGATACCTTTTTGATAAGGTTTCGCAAAAATTCTCTTTGGTATTAATCACATTACCCAGTCTTATTATGCCGAGTATCTTCTAATCACATGTTATACGAATTACACTCCAATACCCAGTGACAGGCTGAATCCCGTTGTTTGAAGTTATGATGATTACAGAATTCTGGATCTTGTTAACTACTAAATATTGCTTGTTATTGAGACACAGTGAAACATTTAAAAGGAGTAGAGTGGTGGGACATAGTCCCATCACTCTACTCCTTTATTTTATATCGGAACTATTCCTAGAATTTTCGTATTCAATTTCAACTAATTTGAAGAAGTATGATGGTCTAGTTTTTAGCCCTTCGCAAAGTTAAAATATTTTACTGACGAATAGCTCATTTTTACCTACCTCGATTAACGATATATATATGATCTATCAACATTGCAGATTCCAGCCAAATCTTCTTGACTCAAGTTCTGGCTAGCTCGTAAGCCTTTAAGTGTCTTTCCGATAAATAACAACTGATATAAAGGTGAAATTAAACATAGTTAAATAATTGAATTTATATATTTTAATACTATTTATTGGATTTTGCGGAGTTATAAAACGAATATTAATTCCTGTTTGGCGTGAGGTGATTAAGAAAGCATCTACTGCTAAGAAGAAAATGATGCTTAGTACGATCATCGAGTGCGTGAGGGTCTACCGAGATTCAGTAGAACTGACGTTGAAATTGAAAATTAGCTCGTTTTTAGCGACTGCTTGTACAAGTAGCTTAAAAGTTGATGATTTGAATGTTGGGGTAAGGCACTGTCGCATCATACTAAGATAGAACAGTAATAGTACTAGAAGCATCCACTGAATTCTGCAGTTATCTAAATTTCAGTGAAATAAAGTAGGCCCTGAGTATCATTTGGTGGCTTTTTATTATACCAAATATAGCCAAACTTATGATATAGTAGAGAGAATTTGAACCGAAAAATAGCAAATATAGAAGAATGATCAATTGTAATATCGAAATTACTAGGTATGTAGTCGCTTTTTTCTACTTTGATAAGACCTATAACAGCATGAGGTGGGCTTTTATGGCTAAACGTATTACGCAGAAGGCAGGCAAGTAGCGTATATAGTGGGAGGATTGTTTATTCTTGGAGATTTAGTGATTCACTTTGGGGTTCTTTTTAGGAATTCTACTTGGTTCGGTCATTCTCGGTGAAATCTTCGGCAGTATGTGGACTCGTAAGCAGTGTAAGGCTAAGAAAGTAATAAGAGCATCTGGAACGTCAGATTAGCGTAGCAAGGACCGAAATTAGTGTTCATAGTACATCGACTAACGCTTCTACCAAAAAGCTGAGAGGTGCACTGATTCTGAAAGCAGAAGTAAGGACATTGTCCGGTACGGATTTTGAGCGTTTAATGGAGCTGTATTACATAGAAATCAAGGCTATACCGTACAACTGGTCGGCGGATAAGGTGATCATTAAGTAGATTTGATCCTTAAAGGCAAAGAAGGTTATAAAATCGCCGTGCAGTGCAAGCGCTGGAATCAGGTTGTCGGAAATGATATTGTATTGCGGCTTAAAGCTAGTCTTTAGTTTGATGTTGATTAAAGTTTTGATTAAGATTTATTATCACAAAATACTAAATATTAAAATTATTGGAGGGTTATATGTCTAAAATATGTGTTCTTCATCTTTCAGATTTACATATTTCTGAAAGAGATGATTTTGATACAAAAGGAATAAGAGAAGCCTTATTAAAGGATTTACTTCAGAAGAAAGCAGAGAAAGGATTAGTTGTAGATATTGTGGCAATTACTGGAGACTCAGTGGATAAAGGTGGAACACAAGGGTCATTTCAAATTGCCGAAAACTATTACATTCAACTATCGCAGGAATTAGGTATAGATAGAGAGAGACTATTATTGGTTCCTGGAAACCATGACTTCCCCAGAAGAAAAGCTGTGGAAGTTTTGTTAGCGAACACTCACAAAGAAAATTATTATGATGAAGTTCAATTTAATGAGTACTGGGAGACATTCGAAACTCGTCAAAAACAGTTTTTTGCTATGGCAGAAAAAGTAACTGGAGTGACAGACTATAGTTTTACTAAATATGGCGGAGCGGTAAGAAATATTAAGATTAACAATAGTATAATTAAAGTCATTATGATTAACTCATCTTGGTCATGCGTGGGAAAGGGGGATTATGGTAATTTAATGGTTGGAAAGCCGCAGTTGGAAGAATTGACAAGAATTAGCAAGAGTTTACCTGAGGCTGATTTAACTATAGGGCTTGTTCATCATCCATTTGAATGGCTAGATAAAGACGAAAGAGAGATGTGTGTAGATTATCTTACAAGCAGTCAAAAAATTAAGGTTGATGCAATTTTACATGGTCATATACATTCGGGCAAGATCACTAGATTTTCTAATCCCGACAAAGACTTATTTAGCTTAATCAGCGGTATTGGTTATCCGGAAAAAGGGGATAAAGGGATTGGAAGGAATAAAGTTTCGAATTGCAGATATGCGATATACACATTTGATACAATTTCGGGCAATGTGAATGTCCAACTAAGGATATCTAGTGAGTCAGGTACTTTTTCTTCTGATACATTAATGTATGACTTGGGAAAAGAGAACGGAATTTTTGATACGTTATATAAAGAGCCACTTATAGAAAAATTCACGGCAGTTACACAAGAAGTGGTATTGAAAAGATCGGAATTTCTGACTATTGAAGTTGATTTCGTTCCGAAAATCAGTGATTGGGTTGGTAGAGGTGATGAATTGTTATTACCCCAAAAAAGAGAAATTTCAGTTATCTCAATTACTGGTGTAGGAGGACAAGGGAAGACAGCGTTAGCATCAGAGTATTTAAGAAAATATTCTCGTGGAGATAGTCCTAAGTATGATTATGGAATTTGGATTGACTGCAGAGAACTTCCTGAGTCTTTTCATTACAAACTGATAGAATCACTCGAAAAAGTATCTGGAGGACTTGAAACAGTAACACTATATAAAGATGAAAGGCTAGAGGATACAGTAAAGAGATTTTTGAAGTATTTAAATAAATATAAATTATTAGTTGTGTTTGATAATATAGATGCGTATGTTAAAGTTGATTCTGAAGGTCCGGTAGAAGAATTAAAACCTTTGTTTAATTCTCTTTGTAACAATGAGCATTCAAGCTTGGTTGTTTTCACTTGCAGGCCCCCGCTAGTCCATTCGAGTTCGAATTTTCAACATATACAATTGAAAGGCCTTGATACGTCTGTGGCAGCTGATTTTTTTGCGAGAAGAGGTATAAAATCATCTGGTGAAAATGCTGAAATTTATGCGCGAGAAGTTTTCAAACTTACAAACGGTCATCCATGGTGGCTTGGATTGATAGCTGGACAAGTCAATGTAAAACAAGAGTCTTTAAAAAAGTGTGTTGAGAGATTAAAGCGAGGTGAAGAAACAACTGGTGGTAGTATACAAGAATATTTTAAGGATATTTGGCAGCAGTTGAATAAAGAGAGACAGAATCTTCTAAGATATTTAGTGGTAGGTCATAGACCATTAAATGAAGATGAAGTCAGTTTGGCTGTTACTACTGACTATGGGCCAGATAAGTTAAAAAAAGAATTAAGGAGACTTACTAGGTTAGGATTAATAGAGCCACATGAAAGTGGTATGAACGATGTATCAACCTTAACCTATCAAGTACATCCATTAATTCGTGAGTTTGTACATCAGTCGTACCCTCCTGCATCACAAGAACGTTTTGTGAAGGGGGTTTTATGCGTATTTTTACCCCAGAGTGTTTTAAATTATTTATTCAATAAAACTGAAAAACCAATGATTGAAGCATCAATGCGGCCAGCCCACTTAATTGATTCTATAGAGACATGTTTGAATTCTCGCAGTCCTGAAAAAGCATTAAATCTTATAGGGGCATATACTTCATTGCTTTACGATGGGGGTTATCATCATCAATATTATTCTTTAGGGTGTAGAATACTAGATTCAACGGACTGGAAGGACGTGAAAATGGTAACCCTTGCTAATAATATTTCCTTTTTGCACTCATTTCTACCGCACCTATGCAGTATAGGAGAAAATTTAAAGTGTGACTTTTATTTACGAAAGTATAATTCTATGATTGAAGAAGGAACTCACAGTCATGTGAATTATTTGTCTTTAGCGAGTAGGATTGCATGGATTAAAGGTAACAATATTGAAAGTATTCGATTAGCTGAAGAGCATATCTTACTTTCCTCTAAGCTTGAGGTCATTCCATCTACTACAGTTTTGAATTATCATGCTCTAGCGTTAAGAGATAGCGGTGAAGTAAAAAAAGCACTAGAGATATTTCAACAATTCGAAATGGAAGAGAAAAGCGATAAGTCAACTTATTATGGGAATTGTGCAAGATGTTACTTTAAATTGAATGATTTCCAATCAGCTGAGAGATATATTCGTAAATCCCTTAAAATTCTGATAGCAAGAGAAAGCTATCATGACATACAGAATATAGGGTATGCCTATCTATGGATTGCGGATATAATGTTTGAAAGACAAAATTTTAAGGACTCTAAGGCATTTTTGTTATTAGCTGAATCTATATGGAAGGAATATGCTCCAGGACTATTATTTAAAATTCACGAGGTCGAGCATAAATTTATTTTAAATGAAACTTGGCACCTTGAGCCTGTGAGTTTAGAAGAGGCCAAGATAATAGAAAACAGGTTTCTTGACACCTAACAATTATTGAATTCAAAAAAATGGGCAGTGCCCCTGACAATCACGCCAGAGCGCATCGCTGGCAGCGATGAGGTCAGGGGTTCGATCCCCCTTGGCTCCACCAAACATCATATGGACTCTTAGCTCAGTTGGTAGAGCAGTAGACTCTTAATCTATTTGTCCAGGGTTCGAGCCCCTGAGAGTCCATCCTAAAGAAACGGCAGAAATGCCGTTTTTTTGCTGTTTGGGGAGTGAGTGACTTTTTATTTGGTTTTGATCGTGGTATAGTTTGGGTAGATAAAAGTGGCTTCGGAAGTTTAGTCAGGAAATAGACCGCATTCCTTTGCGAGAGGACGGTCTATTTCTTTTTGAGGTAGTTGAGCAATGCAATAATGAACATACCGAACATGAACAACAGTGACAATTGCTGACTCCAATTACAGACAATCCATATCTAAAGAAACAGCAAGATGCTGTTTCTTTTTTTGTTCCCATTTATTAATTATCATTAAATCCATTAAACTCCTGAAGCATTTGGATAAAGGTTTCAAGCTGTTGATTATCCCATTGGGCTATGCGCTCATAAAATATGAACTCCTTATCCTGTAACGCGTCAAAGGTTTTTTGCCGTCCAAGATCAGTGAGAGTAAGAAGTATAGCTCGACGATCGTTAGGGGAGTCTTCCCTTCTAACATAACCCAAATTCTCGAGTTGCTTGATGAGACGGCTGACTGAACTACGATCCATAGCCGTTGATTCTGCCAACACAGAGGCGCTTGTTGGTCCATAAGAGTACAGCCAACGGACTATATGGAAAGCAGCAGGCTGTATAGTTGAATCGAAAGCGGCAGCAGTTCTGACATTTAGGGCATGCGAAGCACTAATGAGGGCACTAATTTGTCCACCTAGCTTCAGTTCTAATTGCCCTCTCAACGTGTCTTTACGCTCGGCATTCATTGTTTTAGCCACCTAACCTTGAATTTTAAAAGTCGTTACACATCTATAAAGTTGACATATGTCAATCATCATCATATAGTTGATATATATCAATTATATGTTTTGGACAGTACGCTGTCAAAATGAAATTGGCCCTTATGATTTCCTTATATAAAGGAGAATGTTGAAGATGACAAAGCCGATTATTGTAATTACTGGAGCTACAAGCGGTTTGGGACAACTCGTTGCACTTGAAATGGCTAAGCGAGGTGCCCATCTTGTTCTGACTGCAAGGAGTAATACGCGTTCGGAAGCAACTGAAAAAATGATAAAGGAGAGCGTACCAGCAGCCGAAATTAGTTTTTTTTACGGAGATCTATCCTCAATGAAGGATGTCACTAGGTTAGGACAAGAAATATCTAATGTTTTTCCGAAGATAGATGTGTTAATAAATAACGCAGGGCTTCATGGGTTTGAACAGCGGATAACTGCCGATGGATTCTCAGAAATGATGGCTGTGAACTATTTTGCACCATGGTTATTGACACATACCTTAGAGCATTCTTTGAGAGCAGCAGGAAGTGCAAAAATCATAAATGTTGCTTCAGAAGCTTCACGCCGGCATGGAGTGCTAAAGTTGCCAGAAGATTTGCTCAATACAGCTTCCTTTACTTACAGGGGATCATCTGAGATTTATGGGAAAACCAAACTGTTAAATATTATGTTTACCAGTGAGCTTGCACGTCGCTGGGCGGGAACGGGAATCAGCGTTCATGCATTGAATCCAGGTTTTAATGTTACAGGTCTCGGGCGTGAACTTTGGTTTTCTTCGATGCTTAAGCACTTATTGAATTTCTTTCGTATTGGCGACCCTCGTAAAGGAGCGGAGATCATTATTCGTTTAATGACCGATCCTAAGTATCAAGAGAGCAGTGGGGGATATTTTAACGTTGGGACAGGCAATCCCATTGTACCCGTCCAACCGGGAGGAGATAGGGTAATGGAAAATAAATTATGGAACGATACGCGAGACATTTTGCAGCAGAAAGGTTTCATTGGAAACTGATGTGATTAGTGAAACTGACCACATGTCCGTTCGAATCACCTATTTATGATCCTGCGGACCGCATAGTTCTTATTTTCTATATAAGGTGCAATTAGTCGAGTGATCGGACCGTATCGCACTTATTCCCTCATCAGTAGCAGTATTTTGCTTTGAAAAGACTAGATAAGTGCGTAGGAGTCCGATAGCTTGGGAAAACGCCCTATAATGAGAAAATAAGAGCACCTCGGTCCGTTGTATCTGATCCTTCCGTCAGTCCGACGTTTTATAGTACTACGAGCAGAAATAGACCGCATCTCTGGTGAGAGAGGGCGGTCTATTTTTCCATTACCGTTCCCGTTAGTTACGTATTCCTTGAAAAGCGTACCTCACCAACTGCTGCACATAAGCATCGTCTATGGGTTGGCCGGTCACCAGCAAGCGGTAGAATATCGGCCCGTAAATAAGATCGGTAACTACTTCAATATCGAGATTATCCTTCAATTCCCCGCGCTGAACACCCCGTTCCATAAGCAGCCGTGCCTCAAGCCGACGAGGCTGGAAATATCGGGTCCGATAAGCTTCTGCCAAGCCTGAATCCATCTGTCCTTCGCCAATGATCTCCGTAATGATTTTACCCTCTCGACTAATCAGGAACCGGGATAAGTTCGTTGCATGCATGAGAATATCATCGAATACTGAACCTGTGTCAGGTACGGGCAGTCTGTCCGCAGCGGAGGATAGGAATCCATCCATCACCACGGCAGCCTTGTTAGGCCACCATTTATATATCGTAGCTTTGCTAACCTTGGCACGATCCGCTATTTTTTCCACCGTAACTGCTCCAAAACCAGTTTCCAATAATAAATCATAGGAAGCGGAAAGAATAGACTTCTCCGTCTCAACATTACGCGGACGCCCTCGTTTACTCTCCATCTGAAATCACCCTTTCGTTAATCTGTTTCCAATCAAAATATAAACTATACGTTCAGTATACTAAAAAAACCTGAAAAAATAAATGACCATCGCCTATTTACAAAACGATACGTTCAGTATATTATTTAAACATGAATTAGTGAACTGAACGTACAGTATTTAAATCATTAAGATAATCTGAGGAGGATTCACATGCAAAAAGAACAAGCGGTGAAAGAGAACCACATTTCAAGTTGGATGATGTTTATGTTAGCAGCTGCATGCGGGCTTATCGTGGCCAATCTTTATTATGCTCAAACCCTTGTTGGACCTATCAGTGTCTCGACAGGACTTTCTTCTACAGCCGCAGGATTGATCGTCACTTTAACTCAAATCGGTTATGTTGTAGGTTTGTTATTTATCGTGCCGCTGAGTGACATTGTTGAGAATCGGCGCCTCACGATAATCACGTTAATGGTTGCGGTGGGTGCATTGCTGGTTGCAGCTTTCGCAGCTAATGCGTCTTTGTTCCTGACAGCATCTTTGTTTATAGGAACCGGTTCTGTGGTAGCCCAAATCCTGGTGCCTTATGCCACCTATTTAGCGTCTGAAGAGCAGCGTGGCCGTGTGGTTGGTAATGTTATGAGTGGACTCTTGCTAGGCATTATGTTTGCCCGGCCAGTGGCAAGCTTTATCACCAGCATCTGGGGATGGCAAGCCGTGTTTATTTTTTCAGCGGTCGTCATCACGTTGTTAGCCATTCTGCTGTCGCGATTTCTTCCTGAACGTAAACCTGCACCTTCGGTAAGCTATGGTAAATTAATTGTCTCTTTAGGCACCCTTTTAAAACAAACGCCTATATTGCGCCGACGTGCCTTATATCAAGCTTGTTTATTTGGAGCTTTTAGTCTCTTTTGGACGGTGGTTCCGTTGCGGTTGGCGGATGATTTTGGAATGTCGCAGCAAGGTATCGCATGGTTTGCTTTAGTAGGTGTTGGTGGGGCTGTAGCCGCGCCGATTGCTGGAAGACTGGCAGATAAAGGTTGGAGCAAATGGTTAACCGGGCTGGCCATGATCATTGCCACCTTGTCTTTTTTACTAATTCATCTTTTCCATAGCCACTCAACTTTTGCTCTCATTCTGCTCTTTATTTCCGCGATTACATTGGATATGGCCGTATCCGGAAATCTTGTACTCGGACAGCGTGTGATTTATTCATTGGGTAGTGAAGCGAGGGGGCGTCTTAATGGGATCTTTATGGCGATTTTCTTCGTGGGTGGAGCCGTTGGATCATCTTTGGGTGGTTGGGCTTATGCCTATGGGGGATGGACCTTCGCCTCACTCATCGGAGTGATCCTGCCGCTATTGGCTTTGGTTTACTTTTTCACTGAAAAAAGATCAACTAAAGCTGTTGAATAAAGCCTTGCTTTAAGAGTGGGGGTTAGGTTTTACACGGCAGAATAGACCGCTACCTTTGGTTAGGGCGGTCTATTTCTTTTTGAGGTAATAACGCGCTTGATAAACGTTAGTTATGCTCCGCTAACTGCACCTCAAACCCGTCCGGGTCCAGGATATAAAAGAACCGCAGGTGGGGATTGGGGGCGATTGGTCCGCGCGCTACTGGGATACCTTGGCTTTTTAAACTCTCCATCGCTTCATCAAGTGAATCCACTTCGAAACCCACAGAAACGCCACATTCCGGCTTCAAAGCCGGGTCACTTCCCTGAATAAGCTCGATCTTGGGTTGCCCCTCCAGACCTAACATGACGATCTGTTTTCCACTGCTCTCAAATCTACGCTCAATGGGTAGCCCCAGTATCCGGTTATAAAAATGAAGGGAAGCCTCCAGATCGCGGACCCGAAGCGTAATCCAATTCATACTCAATTTCATGGTTTTATAGTCTCCTCTGATGAATATTCTATATCGTATATTATACGCTATCATCTTGCCCGGAAACAGGGAGAATGGGGAATCAAGAACGTTTAATGAGGATAAAAGCCCGCAAAATCAGCTGTGCAACCAGTGGTTGACAGTATGTAAGGGTAGATAGGTAGTCAATTACAGAACGTTATAATATGATGAGCATGAGGTGATGGCGAATGGACTTTGCAAATAAATTGCAAAGCTATAGGAAACAGAGAGGAATGTCCCAGGAGAACTTGGCGGAGGTGATTGGTGTTTCGCGGCAAGCCGTGTCTAAGTGGGAATCAGGTCAATCCTATCCCGAAATGGATAAGATGATTAGTTTAAGTGAATTATTTCACGTAAGTTTGGATCATCTGGTGAAGGATGCTTCAAGCGATACCAAAGCAGAGCATGTCGCAAGCCCCGTATATGTAGATCTGAATTCCTTGTTTCATTATGAGTACAAAAGTAAGAGAACATGCTTTGGAATTCCTCTGGTTCATATCCATATCGGACGGGGGCTATACGTTGCCAAAGGGGTTATTGCCATAGGTAATGTTGCGATTGGTGCTGTATCCATTGGTATTGTTGCTTTGGGCGGATTATGTTTAGGTGCGCTTGCTTTAGGACTCATCAGCTTTGCAGGTCTGGCTCTAGGGCTTTTGTTAGCCGTTGGGGGCATTGCGGCGGGTACAATGGCCGTTGGTGGAATAGCATTGGGGATATTTGCTGTTGGAGGTTTAGCTGTAGGTATGTTCTCCTTGGGTGGTCTCTCTATCGCTTCCCATATTGCAATGGGTGGATATGCAAGCGGGCATATAGCTATAGGGGATACCGTAAAAGGTGCTTATACCTTTATTACTCAAGATAATAATTTCAACGACATCAAGGGGGAGGAGGTAAGACAGTTAATTCAGCAAGAATACCCCCATCTTTGGAAGCCCATTGTGCAGGGAATTATTTCAATCTTCAAATAGCTGATTAATTTGCGGAAATTTCTTTACGGTTGTTTCATATGGATATAATCTGGGTAATAAACGATTGGCGTTTGTCATATATGGATCCGGCAAAAATACTTGTTGCTCAGCAACAAGTATTTTGATTTTGTGTTGGATATTTGTGAAAATATAAAACCTGATATTAGATTTTTTGCTGAAAACCGAAATTTTTACAGAGGAGTATTTATTTGAAAAGCATTCATAAGCGCTTATTATTCTTGCTGCTTGTGTTTATAATTCTACCGTATTTTTTATCCGTGTTGTTGATCTATCGGCAGACGAAAGAGAATGTGGAACGACATGAACTTGAGAACAGCCAAGAGCAAATTCAGCAGGCGTCAGCCGATCTAGAGCAATATTTTGATGAAATCATTAATCTTCCATATATTTTATACCGAAATCCAGACTTATTCAGGGTGTTTGAAGAAGGGTTAGAAGAAGATTTTTATTTTAAGCAGCTTGAAATTAATAAGGGTATGACTAACTTCTATCTCATGAGGAGTGAAATTCGTCAGATTCGTTTATTCATAAACGAAGAGAAAAGCTCATTTACAGTTTATAATGCCATGTTAAGTTCCCGTAAAAGGAATCCGGATTTATTACAGCAAGCTTCCATTCAGAAGCTGATGAGCTCTAATAGCAATTATCTTATTGAAGCTCCGCATCTGATTGAGAACTATAACGATACCTCCATTATGCCTCCTTCGGATAAAACGATGGTCTTGACGGTTCATCACAAAATTGTGGATGTCCTAACGCAGGAATTTCTGGGCGTCATCACTATAGATATTGATTTGGACAAGATTGCTCATATCGCTAATCATTTTCTACAGAAAAATAAAGAGAGCGTGTGGCTTTCCGATGCGGAGGATCATGTCATTTACGCCAGTGATGAAACATGGATAGGCAAAACCGTTCCTGATGAACTGCAAAGGAAAATAAGTCCGGCACAGGCAGATACTAAATCTCCAGAAGGAGATATTGTGTTTACTAGAACATTGCAGGAACCGATAAAAGAGTGGCATTTTGCTAAGGTAACCCCGAGCTCTTTTTTATTTGAAGATGTAAGGAAAACCGCCTATACAAACATCATTGTAGGTGTGGTTGTAGGTGGACTGGGCTTGATAATGATAACAATCATTTCATATGGATTTACACGGCCGATAAAATTGCTTAGTCAAAAAGTCCAGCGCATCGAGGGGAGGAATATGAATGCCCCATTCGACGATATGCGGGAGGACGAAATCGGTATTCTAGAAAGACATATCAAGGAGATGATGAATCGGATCAACCGTCACA
This sequence comes from Paenibacillus sp. FSL H7-0735, assembly GCF_038008505.1. Taxonomy (NCBI): domain Bacteria; kingdom Bacillati; phylum Bacillota; class Bacilli; order Caryophanales; family Paenibacillaceae; genus Paenibacillus; species Paenibacillus sp. FSL H7-0735. The sequence goes on from NZ_JBBOZH010000001.1 coordinate 2,512,054, forward strand.
TTGACCGGGAGTATAAGCTTGAGATAGAGAACAGGAAAAATCAGCATAGGGCGCTAAAGTCGCAGATTAATCCGCACTTTTTATTTAATTCTTTACAATCCATTGCTGCTGTTGCCCTACTCTCTGAATCTCCAAAAGTATATCAACTGATTACCTCTTTATCCAAAATGATGCGGTACTCGATTCGTGTGGATCAGAAGGCGACGGTTCAAAGCGAAGTGGATTATGTACAGGCTTATTTGAATCTTCAAGCGGAACGTTTTCAGACTGATTTTAGCTATTCCATTGATATACCTAAAGATATTTTTGATATTCCGGTTCCCAGTATGATCCTGCAGCCGCTCGTTGAGAACTTTTTTAAGCACTGTTATGACGAGGGCTATGAACAAGCTTACATCCATATTTATGGTGAAATACAAGGTGAATATTTGAATCTAGTCGTAGAAAATAACGGAAACAGCGTGACGGATGATGAACTTGAGGCATTAAAAAATAATCTCTACACACCGGTTAACGAAGGCAATCCTTCTTTTGCACATATCGGGTTAAAAAACATTCATGATCGCTTGGTTCTTCATTTCGATCACACAGCGGGAATCAAACTGGATTCAATGCAGGGACAAGGGTTCACTGTACGGCTAGTAATTCCACTCTACCTAAAGGAGAAGTAACATTTATGAAAGCTCTTATTGTAGATGATGAGTCTAATGTTAGAAAAATCATCCGTTTTTTGGGACGGTGGGAACAATACGGGATTACCGAAGTGCTGGAAGCCAGAAATGGTCTCGAGGCTAAGGCGTTGATTGAGCAGAAATCTCCAGAGATCATAATGACAGATGTCAAAATGCCCAAAAATAGCGGGATGGAGTTAATCGAGTGGTTGGCTGCTAAAGACTATCCGGGAAAAGTGATTATGATTTCAGGGTTTGACGATTATTGTTTCATGCGTAAAGCGTTTAAGCTGGGATGCTTTGATTATTTGATGAAGCCAATTGAAGAGAAAATGCTGAATGAAACTATAGAAGGGGCGTTGAGAGCCTGGGAACAAGAAGAGGGAGACCGTCGCAATATGGAGTCCGGATTTTATGAAGAGGTAAAAATGTTTCGCTTAAACAGGGAGATTACTGCTGCTTGTAACGGTGAAGCTTTTGATGCAGGCGAAATTGCCTCAGCTCTCCCACAGGCAGACGTATACGACTTCACCATGATGTATTTTTACCAATCTCACTATTCGGAGCCATACATTCAGCTTTTGACCGAAGAACTGGCTACACGGGAGTGGGGAAATGCATTTACGCTTCAAAATGATCCTAATGTCTGTGTGATTCTGTCCCTTCATGGACAGTTTTTCCCGATAGAGGAATGGATTACCCAGCATTTTGATATACCTGTTCGTTTGGTTAGCGGCCCTTCCCTCCAATCGCTCGCAGAGATATCGTTATCTTTTCAATCTGCACAAAGGTCTATGGCTGAACAAAATTTTAGAGCAATCCATCGTTTGGCGGATTTAGATGATGTTAGGCGTATGAATGATATTGTCGCATTTGTAGATGAGCATTATATGGAAGAGTTAAGTTTGGACAAATTATCCGCCCGTTTTTTTCTGAGCCGAGAACATATCTCGCGGAGATTTAAGCAAGAAGTAGGGATGACTCTTACTAACTACGTCATTCATTTACGAATAAATCAAGCGAAACAGTGGTTACTGGAATCGGATGAAAAGATGTACTCGATTGCCTTAAAGCTAGGGTATCAAGATGAGATTTATTTCTCTAAGCTGTTCAAAAAAAACGTCGGTATGACGCCTGCTGAATATCGTAATTCACAGGGAGCAAGAGAAATAGACGCGGAAGTCAGGATAGCCAATACATAAGTTCATTGTTGAATGCATCTGGGGGAATTATGAAAATAAAAAGGGTTCAAATGATTATCGTGGGGTTGATTACGCTAACGCTTTCTTCATGTGGTGCGCATACACGTCCACTGAAGGAAGCGGATTTGAAGGTAGCGGATAAGACAGTCACTTTGGAGGTACTGAATCCTAAAGTGGAAATTTCTATAGAATTCGAGCAGATGGTTAAGGAATATGAAAAGGAAAACCCGAATATTAACGTGGAAATTCTAACCTTTGGCGGAGGAGCTAACTACCTTGATGAGCTAAAGGCGAGGTTTGCGGCCAATGTTGGTCCGGATATTTTTCCAAATGGCGGTTATGAAGAAGCGAGGGCATGGAGTAGATATCTTGAAGATTTATCGGATCAACCCTGGGTGGAACAGGCTTATGACGAGGCGCTAGAACCGATGAAGATGGACGGGAAAATATACGGGATGCCGATCAATTTTGAAGGCTACGGTTTTATTTATAATAAGGATTTATTCGCAAAGGCTGGGGTTACTCCTCTCCCGACAACGTTTACTGAATTAAAAGTGGCGGCGAAAAAGCTGAAGGCTATAGGTGTGACTCCTTTTTCTGTTGGGTATTCCGATCATTGGTTTTTTGTACTTCTGTTGAATATTGCTATTGCACAACAGGAGGAGCCGGATGCTTTTATTCAAGGGTTAAACAACGGAACACAATCTTTTCGAGAGAATAAGGAAGTTAAAGATGTCATTCGGATGCTGGATTTGACCGTACAATATGGTAACGAAAATTTTTTGACAACAGATTATAATTCGGAAGTTGAGTTATTTGCAACAGGGAGAACGGCGATTCTTAAACAAGGGAATTGGGTTCAGTCTAAAATTGATCAAATATCGCCGAATATGAATATCGGTTTTTTACCCATGCCTATTAATGATGGTGCCGAAAACAATGCGTTGCCAGTAGGGATATCTAATAATTGGGCTGTTAATAAAGAATCTTCGCCAGAAAAGAAGAAGGAAGCCAAAAAGTTTTTGAACTGGATGGTTTCCTCGGAAACAGGGAAAAAGTTCATGAAGGATCGCTTTCATTTTATTTCAGCTTTTAAAAATATAGAGACGGACCGTTCGGGAGCGCTTGTAAAAGATCTTATGCGATACGTCGATGAGCAGAAAACATTATCTTGGAATTGGTTCAAATTCCCTCCCAGAGCAAGAGAGGAGTTTGGCTATCTTATGCAAGCTTATGTAGGAGAGCAAATCAATCGGGATCAATTGCTTCAAGAGCTTCAAAAATCGTGGGATACCCATGTGAAGTAATAAAACCAAATCAATATAACCCTGTAAATGCATCAATTCACGACATACTCATAACGTCTACTCTTCATTAGAATTTAAAAGGGGAACAGCACAAAGGAAGACCGAAACCCAAATTTAAAGTATAAGAGGAGTTAGATGATGAATTTCAAGAAAATGATTAAACAAACAACAATCCTAACCTTTACAGCTGCTTTAATGTTAGGTGGAGCTACTCAAACCTTTGCGAAAGGAAATAACAAGCCGAACAAGCCGGAGTACAATGACTACGGTTTCTCTCATATCACTCGCGCTGACATGTTGAAATTACCCAAACAACAAAATAGTAATCAATTCCAAGTCCCAAAATTTGATGCTTCAACGATTAAGAACATTCCTGCAGCCGTTAAGTTCGATGAGAATGGAAACAAAATTGAAATGGATGTTTGGGATACTTGGCCGCTGCAAAATGCAGATGGAACTGCAGCAAGTTATAAGGGGTATCAAATTGTTTTTGGTCTGGCGGGCGACCCTAATAATGGATCAGACACATTTATTTATTTGTTCTATAAGAAAGAAGGAGACAACTCTATCAGCAGCTGGAAGAATGCCGGCCGGGTGTTTAAGGATAGTGACAAACTTGTACCTGATGATTATGTTTTAAACAATCAAGCCGAAGAATGGTCCGGTTCAGCAACCATGACATCTGATGGCAAAGTTCGCTTGTTCTACACCAATCGTCATCCTTGGGATCCAGATCGCGGATTTTACGGGAAACAAACTTTAACTACAGCTCAAATTAATGTCTCTGCCCCGGATGGGGATACCCTTAAGATTGATGGCGTAGAAGATATGAAATCCATCTATGACGGTAATCAAGGTGAAATTTATCAAAGTCTTGATATCACCGGTTTCAGCAAAGGCGATTACGACGATAATCATACCTTAAGAGATCCTCACTATGTGGAGGATAAAGGCCACAAGTATCTTGTGTTTGAAGCAAATACAGGGACAACTACGGGTTACCAGGGTGAAGAATCTCTCTTTAACAAAGCTTATTATGGTAATAGCAATGCCTTCTTCCAAGCGGAGAAAAAGAAATTACTAAGCAGTGCTGACAAAACATCTGCGGAAACCGCGAATGGTGCGCTCGGTATCATTGAATTAAATAATGATTATACATTCAAAAAAGAAATGAAGCCGCTACTTGCCTCCAATACCGTGACAGATGAAATTGAACGTGCGAACATATTTAAATTGAATGGCAAGTGGTATCTGTTCACAAGCTCAAGAGGTTCTAAAATGTTCATTGATGGCATTGATGATGAAGACATCTACATGCTCGGGTACGTATCTAATTCTTTAAACGGACCGTATAAACCATTAAATGGTACAGGACTTGTCCTCCATCAAGATCTTAATCCTTATGATATTACCTGGACTTATGCTCACTTTGCGATTCCGCAAGTGAAAGGGAATAATGTAGTCATCACAAGTTACATGACGAATAGAGGTTACTTTGGGGATCATCATTCCACTTTTGCCCCAAGCTTTGTGCTGAATATTAAAGGCTCCAAGACTTCAGTTGTACCGAACAGCATTTTGGAACAAGGGCAATTGACACTTAAAGGTAACAAACCGTATTAATTATTTACAAAGTAAATGCCGATGTAGTTGGCGTTTACTTTTCTTTTTATAAGCAATGTGAAAAAAGCGAGGTATATTTTGAATAAGAAAAAAATGATAGGAATCACTATATTAATCCTTTGTTTAATTTGTATTGTGACAATAGTATTAGTAACTTATGGCGCTGGAGAGAAGAATAAGCCGGGGACCGACGTTCCTGATCATAAACCTACCACTCGGGCTAGCTATCATTTCACTGTACCTGAGCATTGGAAAAACGATCCGCAGAAGCCCATTTATTTTGATGGTAAATATCATTACTATTATCTCTATAATGCTGATTACCCGGATGGAAATGGTACAGAATGGAGACATGCCACATCAACGGATTTGGTGAGCTGGACAGATGAAGGCGTTGCGATTCCAAAATATACAACACCCAATGGTGATCCCTGGTCAGGATCTGTTGTTGTTGACGATAGCAATACAGCAGGTTTTGGCGAAGGGGCAATTGTGGCGATTTTAACACAGCCCTCTGCAGAGGCGGGGAAGCAAGAACAATATTTATGGTTCAGTACGGATCGTGGGCTGACGTTTAAATCATATAGTGATGATCCTATTTTGCCAAATCCGGGCACAGAAGATTTCAGAGATCCGAAGATAATATGGGATCAACATTCTCATAAATGGGTGATGACACTAGCCGAAGGTACGAAAGTAGGCTTTTACGAGTCTGACAATTTAAAGGATTGGCACTACACAAGCGGCTTCGAAACAGAAAATATCGGAATTGTGGAGTGTCCTGACTTCTATATGATGCGGGCGAATGATGGCACTTATAAATGGGTTCTTGGGGTCAGTGCAAATGGTAAGTCGATAGGTAAACCCAACACGTATGCCTACTGGACTGGAGATTTTAATGGGAATGAATTTATCACGGATTATCATGAACCACAGTGGCTAGATTATGGATTTGATTGGTATGGTGCTGTAACGTTTGAAGAGGGAAAGGATAAGGATCAATACAATCATCGATATGCTTTGGCCTGGATGAATAATTGGGATTACCCTCATGTTACCCCCAATCTTAACGAAGGTTTTAACGGAATGGATTCAATCGTGCGTCAAATAAAATTAACACGAGATGAAGAGCAATCGTATCAGTTAGTATCACACCCCATCGAAGCATTAGATCAAATGGTAACTTCAACGGATTCCTTGCAAAAAATAAAAGTGAACGGCTCGTCAACACTTGATATCACAGGTGAAAATTACCAGCTCGATGCAGATCTATCTTGGTCAGAGAGTACCAATGTAGGCTTAAGACTTCGTGAATCAGCAGATAAGACGCGCCATGTGGATGTAGGAGTGTTTGTTGAAGGACAATATTCTTATGTTAACAGAGCCTTTACTGGACAACCTGATAAGAGTGACAGATATCTTGAAAGCAAGGCCCCCTTTGATGTGAACAAGAAAAAAGTGCATCTGAAGATCCTTGTGGATAGAACAAGTATTGAAGTTTTTATAGATGATGGTGAAATTGTATTTTCTAATGAAATTTTCCCGGAAATAAATGATCAAGGCATTACCTTGTTTTCTGAAGGTGGCACCGCGATTTTTAATAATGTTGTAATTAAGCATTTTGGCAAAGATCAGAATGATTAGTCAGAATTTTTCTAATTCTTGCGCAATAAGAGGGCACTCCAACCTAATTTGGGTGATGCTATAGATGTTAATGCTTTTGGTGATCTATTTTTGCATTGACATACCAAGCTGTTAACACTATGATATGAATGAAAAAATAATTATTCATTCACGGAGAGACGAAAAGTGGAAGACAAAAAAACAAAGATATACGAATGCGCGAAAGAGCTATTTAGCAATAAAGGCTTTAAAGATACTAATGTTTCTGGCATTACCAAAATGGCTGGAATAGCTGTAGGAAGTTTTTACAACTATTATCCCTCTAAGGAAAAGCTTTTTATGGATATTTTTTTAGAGGAAAACGAAAAGCTCAAAAAAAGCTGTATGCAATCGCTCGATATGAGCCAAAGCCCACTGGCAGTAATACGGCAGATGATGGCGCTTAATTTGGAAGGTATGATAGCCAACCCCATTCTTAAGGAATGGTATAACAAATGTGTTTTCGCAAAAATCGAACAGTTGTACCGTGAAGAAACCAACATTCAGGTAAACGACTTCTTGTATGATAGCTTCCATGAAATCATTAAGCAGTGGCAAGCCGATGGTAAAATGCGCAGCGATATGGATAGTAAAATGATTATGATGATTTTCGCCGCTATGATTAATGTGGAAACCCACAAGGAAGAAATCGGGCTGGAGTATTTTCCACAACTTCTGGACAATATGCTGGAACTAATCATGAAGGGTTTGACAGACTGCCCCTAATACACTTATGGTGCAGTTTTTTTTCTTGTAAAATGAATGAATAATTAAATATTCATTCGAAATTGAAATCCAAAGGAAGGAGGCAAGCAGGTGAGTAAGAGAAGAGGAAAAAAGCGAAAATTCAATAAATGGATTATTGTTCTCAGCATTCTATGCGTGATTACAGTCATAGGTTGGATAGGTGGTATTCTCTTGACTGCTCCGGGAAGGCATGAGGTTCAGCAGCTTACTATCAACGTCATAGATATACAGAATCTGCGGGAGGGTACCTATGTGGGGGAATACATTGGCATCAAAGATCATTCCAGAGATACCAAGGTGAGGGCAATAATATCTGCTGAACGGCTGACAGATATCAAAATACTCAAAGGTGCCTTGGACAAAACAGGGAACCCTGCTGAACTGAAGGATGGTCTAGGCATTGGTGATTTGTTTAGTCATGTGATTGAATCGCAGTCTCTTCAGGTGGACGTTATCAGCGGTGCAACGCTTATCTCTAAAACACATCTTAAGGCACTCGAAAATGCCCTACAGCAGGCGGAGACGAAATAATTCATTTTAAGGAGAATTTATATGAACATTGCAGTCATTTCGTATTCATTCACAGGTAATAATGAAGCATTAGCAAGGAGTGTGGCGAATGCGTTGTCGGCTGAACATATCCGAATCTCGGAAGCCAAACCCCGAACACTCGGTAGGATTACCTTCGATATGATTTTTGACAGGATACCGTTGGTTCAACCGAAGCCTGAGCAAATAGGAAAATATGATATTATCCTATTTTTTGGACCGGTTTGGATGGGGAAAGTGGCCACACCGCTCCGTGCCTATTTAAAGGATTTGAAGAAAAATCCGCAAAAGTATGGTTACCTTTCAATCAGTGGCGGAGCTGACGGTCCAAATCCGAAGGTGCCAGGGGAGCTCAGAAAAAGAACTGGAGCAGATCCTGTTGTATTCATCGAGCAGCATATCGCTGATCTGATATCGGCAGATCACAAACCTGCACGTAAAGATACCTCAGCTTATAAGTTAAATGAGGGGGATATTAATCAATTAACTGGTAAAATAGTGAAGAAAGTAAGGGATATGATCTAGCTATTGAGCTCCAGCGAGACGAACAGAGAAACGGCAAAGCTGCCGTTTTTTTGTTTTCTCTGCAATCTGGTAGAAATTGTTCTATTATAAAGTGTTCGTTCAATTCGCTAGATGGTATGATAGGTATGGGAGGGAATTATAAAATGAACAATGAGACGACTAATGAAAATGAAATAACAAATGAGAATGAGGAAGTAAATGATAATACAGAAATGTCTGAAGAGGATATGGCACAGCTGCTAAAGGCTGTTCACCATAACGGCCTTGTAGCATTGAGAGTACACTTTAAAGATGTTGAAGGACAAGTATTGAACATGGAAGCCTACGGTCCTGTTTTTGTTTTTCACGTGAAAACTGAATTAGATCAGGTGTATTCCTGCGGATTTTTTCTGCGCGAGTTAATTGCAAGATTCCAGTCGGGTAAGGATCCGGCAGCATGGATGGCCTCATTCTTCGTTGAGCTGATGAAAATTGAGGGAGGCAAAACACTTCCAAAACCACCAGCAAGTGAAGAAGAAGCAAAAGGGATCATTGACAATGTGTTAGTTCCGCTTTGTATTGAGGAAATTACCCAAGAATTTGCTCCAGAAAAAGTGCATGTCGGGCTAGCTTGGAACGAGAAATTGGGACCAGTCTTCGAGGCTGGATTTCCAGCGATCACCGATGGGAATAACGTATGTGCATTCCCGCTTCATCTGTTGCTGACCCATTTGCAATTGAACCGGGATCCATCTGAGCTGCTTGTTCAGGGTATGTATAACATCCGCAGAGAACATGGATTGGAGTAAAACAGGCTCTGAGCCCTGACCATCCATAACCCAAAGAAACGGCAGAAATGCCGTTTCTTTTTCTTTTGACATTCAAAGAGTAGATCCTTGCTTGATGAATTCATTCATATCTACTTTGAGCTGATAGCTTTAAGCTGATAACCTGCTGCTTGAAGGTTTCGTTCACATTATCTTCGGACTGTATAGCGCTTATCTTTGCTTTTTAGCTCCATTTACCGAACTCGCGGACCGTATAGCACTTATTGTCTGTTTATTGCCTATAAAAGTAGGAGGATTAGCCAAATAGTTGCATCTCAGTCCGTTAACAGAAGAATTCTCTTGAAAATGAACCAATAACGTCTCCTCGGTCCGATAGGCCTTGGTGTTGCTGGATTATATAAAGAAACTGTAAATACTTTTCAGATATTTTAGGATAAAATTTCATTTACTGAATACGTTTGCGGACCAAGCTATATGTACAGCACCACTATACTTTTTCAGAAAAATAACAGAAGGTGTGGTAACAAGATGAAATATCTAGTTTCAATACTACTAATTGCTGCAGTGATAGCATCTGGTTGTTCCAATTCCACTCCAATCCCTCATCCAACTTCTAATCAGGAAACTTCTCCTTCTCCTTCTCCTAATCCTAATCCAAATACAAATTTGAATTCTGATACTGATTCTTCAGATAACCGCAGAGAAGATACTGTGTTCCTCAACAAAAATATAGGTTGGAAAGCAGTCTATCATTTTCAAGGAATGTCACGTGAAGATATGGAGCTTTATACAACTAGTGATGGGGGAGAGACTTGGAAGGAGATGGGGGATAGCTTACAAGCAGGAAGTACTCTTCCTAGCGGGGTGAAATCGGGACTTACTTTTGTTAACGAAAAAGAAGGCTGGATTACAACGAATGCGCCTTGGCAGGGAAAAGTTGGTTTATATAAAACAATGGATGGTGGAGTTACCTGGAGTGAACAGACAGTCACAGTGCCGGATGAGTTAGTAAACTCGCAAATCTATGCTTATCCTCCCCTCTTTCTTACGAAGGATCAAGGAATCTTAATTACTCGGCCCGCTGAAAATGAACATACATTGTTATATATAACGATAGACGGGGGACAACATTGGAAATCATTCCTTGACGATCAAAAGGACCAGTATGTTGGTATCGCATGGACGCTCTCAGAGAGTATGGCGACGGTAAAATACGCAGAGAAAACCTGGACATTAAGCATGCAGAACTATGGAAAATGGTCCCTTTAATCGAAATGTTGGCATATTGCGTTTAGAAAAGACGTACACATCAAATGAAGCGAGGCGTTAACCTGACTCTGGCTGTTATAGCTGTTTATGGGATAACGTTTTGTTTTATCCATTATTCGAAACCGGTTTCAAATGTGCGAGCGCGCCGCGCAATGAAATCAGTAGGAGGAAAAGACGATGTTACGAAAAGGAAAAATGTTAAGTCTATTTCTGCTGTTCACCCTATTAATTGCTTGGGTACCTACAGGGAGTTCAAGCGCGGCATCAAGCTGGAATCTGGCATGGAGTGATGAATTTGATGGGAATTCTCTGAACACTAATAATTGGTCGGCGGAAATAGGTACGGGTAGCGGAGGTTGGGGAAACAATGAGCTTCAGTATTATACCAGTCGTCCGCAGAACCTGCAGGTAACGGGTGGGAATTTAGTGATTACTGCACAAAAGGAGTCGTATGGGGGGATGAATTATACCTCTGCACGGATCAAAACACAGGGACTCAAAAGCTTCACCTACGGAAAAATCGAAGCTAGAATCAAATTACCTTCAGGACAGGGACTCTGGCCAGCATTTTGGATGCTTGGGGCGAATATTGATTCAGTGGGTTGGCCGAAATCTGGGGAAACGGACATTATGGAGCGTGTGAACAATAATGCTTTTGTTAACGGGACGGTACATTGGGATGCCAATGGGCATGCCGAGTACGGTCAGGTATCTAGTAACCTCGATTTCTCACAGTACCATGTGTACAGCGTGGAATGGGATGCGAATTATATAAGATGGTTTGTAGACGGCAACCCGTTTAATGCTTTTTATATTGAGAACGGAACCGGAAATACGGAGGAGTTCCAGAAACCTTTCTTCATCCTGCTAAACCTTGCCGTGGGTGGAAATTGGCCGGGAAGTCCAAATGCTTCAACTGCTTTCCCAGCTCAAATGCTGGTTGATTACGTACGTGTGTATCAGGCTGCGCCTACCTCAAGCGTTGTTAGTGGTGGAATTTACACTTTAGCTGACAAGGCTAGTGGTAAGGTTCTGGACGTAGTGGATGTATCCACAGCAAGCGGGGCGAAAATGCAGCAATGGACCAATTACACTGCCAATAATCAGAAATTTAAAGTGGAGAGTACAGGCGACGGTTATTACAAGCTTACGGCAGTGCATAGTGGAAAAGTGTTGGATGTGCCGAACTCATCGACCGCGAGCGGTGTACAGCTGCAGCAGTGGGATGACAATGGTACCAACGCTCAGCGATGGAGCATTATTGATGTTGGAGGGGGCTATTATAAGCTTATTTCAAAAGTGAGCGGATTAGCCATGGATGTATCCGGAGCATCAACAGCCGATGGCGCAGCTGTCCAGCAGTGGACGGATAACGGGAGTGATGCTCAGAAATGGTTTTTTACGAAAGTGAACTAAAGAAATGCCGCCCCATATCAAATGGGGCTTTTTCTAATCGGTCTAATTTGTTTTAAATCGGATAAAAGAATAGGGGTTAAGTTCAACTGAACAATTTTTATTTTCTGCTTGTTTCTTTTTCGGGTGAGGTGTGGTTTTAAAGGGCTGCTTTTCCGTTTTCTTCGTCTGATTTTGGCTCTGGTGATTCTCCAAGGGGTTAGCTTTAGGAATTGCTGATATAGGGATGAACCCGCGGAATCTTTATTCCAGCATTTATCATCTCCGGCAAAATGGATGATTTTGTTAGTGAAATCATGGTCCGGAATGTTTGTGTTGAACGAATTAAAACGGATATCTAGGGGGAGGTAATTCCCACCAAAAACCGCATTCAGAACATCCTGATCTGGCATGGTGACATCAGGAAAGGTACGTAGGAAGGTTAGCATTTCTTCGTACCAGTTGGTATTCTGGCGGATATTATGCAAAGAAAATAAAATCACTCCGGAATTAAAATAAAGATCAGGATTTAATCCCTTAGCGCTCACAATATGAGCAACCTCTCTAATCCCCTGGTCCCAAATTGCGGCCAAATACTTGTCATTCAATTCAACCTGCCATAATTCAGTAATGTCCATATTCACTAATACATCGCAGTCCAGATAGATGATTTTGTCCACGGGTATTAGTGCAGGAAGAAGCAATCGATACATGCATGCCTGCGTCCATACATTAATGGAGTTAACATTGGCTAGCACCTGAGTTAGATCATCAGGCATAGTGATTGAATAAAAGCTAAGGGTATGATTATGTTTTGTAGTTAATGCGCTAAGCCTGCGCTTATTAGTTTCACTTAAAGAAACATCATGTAAAATATGAATATGAATTGGGGAACTCGTATGATGAAAAATTGACGCTAGAACGACTCCGGCATGTTCAGCATATTTCCCATCCTTATCTTGAAAAGCCAAGGCGATATCGATCATTTGATTTATCCTCTCTTCACGTTTGTGTACGAATGTACCACAGTATACGTTCGCCTTGATCAGAGGACAGAGACATTAAACCCAGAATATTCACCCAATTTGATGTGAGCACCAAAAAAACCAAGTGCTGAATCTCAGCAACTTGGTCGGCTAAGGACTTCAATCTTTATTTTCGCAGCTTAATTCGATCTACGTGATGATTGTTGTCCTTATGCATTATAAGATCCGCACGATTTCGGGTGGGCAGAATATTTTGCTGCAAATTAACGTAGTTTATTTCTTTCCAGATCCGCTTTGAGATTTCAATAGATTCCTCTAGAGACAGCTGTGCATATTTTTTGAAATAAGATTGTTCATCTTGGAAGGCAGTATCTCTGAGCTTAATAAACCGATCAATGTACCATGTCTCGATATCGTTTACATCAGCATCCACATAAATAGAAAAATCAAAAAAATCAGATACAAAATAGTTAGGCATATTATGATTATTTGTAATCGCAGTCTGAAGAACATTTAAGCCCTCAACAATTAGAATATCCGGATTCTCAATCGTAATATATTCATCTGGCACAATATCATAAGTTAAGTGAGAGTATACAGGGCTTTGGACCCGCGGCACCCCAGACTTCACATCCGTTAAAAAAGAAATTAAACTACGCGTGTCGTAGCTTTCAGGAAAGCCCTTTTTCGTCATTATACCGCGCTTTTCCAGCTCTGCGTTGGGATGTAGAAACCCATCAGTCGTAACTAAATCCACCTTTGGATGGGAAGGTAATTGTGAGAGAAGTTTTTGTAGGAGTCTGGCCGTAGTGCTTTTGCCAACAGCGACACTTCCCGCGATGCCTATGATAAATGGACCTTTTTTTACATCATTGTTCAGAAAGTGATTTATAGATTCATTAAATTTATGAGCAGATAGAAGTTGCAGATTTAGCAGATTGGACAGAGGAAGATAGACCTCGTTAACATCCTCGCTGGAGATTTTTTCATTAATACTTTGGACTTCCATAAGTTCTTCTTCTGATAATTGGATAGCGGTGAAATCGCTTAGTTTTTTCCAATCCTCACGTAAATAAAGTGTATATGCTGAATTATTCACCATTAAATTTTCCACATCCCTGAAGTTTTTAGAGATTTCTTATGCACTTAGGTATTATAACCGTTCATACAGCTTCATTCCATTCATTGTAATCGACATTATTATGGACATTAAGGAGATTGCATTTCAGTAAATGGGAAAATCAATTAAAATATAGAATATTAGGAAGAATGGGGTGGAGCAATGGGAGTTTTTCGAAAAGTTGAATTATTGAAGGATTACACACGCACGGAAACGTTCCAAGAAGAGTCAGAGGGAAGGAAAATAGTTATAAGTATTTATTATCCGGATACAGAGGGTGTATTAAATAAAAACGCATCTGCAATGAAGTATATGGAGCTTTTCGGGCCCTGTGAACAACAGGCGAGAGAGCTTCTACAAGATATTGGCATGAATATGGAAATCATAAATACATTATCAACCTCAATCAGCGATCGAACCTTTCAAAGCAAATCCAAACGCTCCTATCCAGTCATCATCTATTCACCTGCATTAGGTTTAGATAGAGATATGTATATTTATAATATAGAAGCGTTGGCCAAGCAAGGTTTCATAGTGGTAACGGTCAGTGCTGCGTACGAAGCTATGTTTACTGTTTGCCCTAGTGGAGAATTTATTAATCAATCCGAAGCCATAAGGCAAATAAAAGCTGCGGATTATACCGATTTACATAACTTAATCTCCATTCGAAAAAAAGATATTCAATACGTTCTGGATCACCTGTCCACGCTTAATTCTATGGATAAAGATGTGAAGGGCTTATTTGATATGAATAAGATTGGTATTATCGGCCATTCCATCGGCGGTGCTACTGCATTAGATTTAACTATGGAAGACGATAGAATTAAAGCTGCTATTTTATTAGATGCAAGCATGCACTTATATATTGAGAATGAAGAGAAGAACAATACTGTGCCGCTTCTTGTATTAAGGCAAAAGGCCTCGACCTTAGAATCCTTAAGTAATATATTACAGGAGAAACTGGCAAATGATTTCATCAAAGGACAAGAGGCGCTTTTTCAGAATTGGAACGGATATAAATCTTTTCTGAAAATACGAAATGCTACACATATGTCATTTAGCGATCTGCCTCTTTATGAGGAAGGAGAGACTTTAAAACAAAGAACCTGTGAAATTCATACTTGCTTAAATGAGCTTATAAGTAAGTTCCTTTTGGAACATCTTTTAGATCAGGGGCAAGGTTATTCGGCATTAATTAGTAGTGTTCATAAAGATTTTTGTGAGATCCATGGTAGTGGAGAAGAAATTCTGTAAATTAGCAATAAACTCTCCTTTGTTTATACCGATAAACATATATAAGGGAGGGAATTATGAATGCATTCTGCTCAGTCTAATGAGAAAATATGTAATCATATTGAAAAATACATAGGTGTTATTGATAATGTTTTTAAAGAAATTATTTCAGGTGTTCTGTCGATAGATATTCTAATTCTTGATCCGACGCCTGAGCGGAACTTCTATACTTTAATTACTTCTGGAATGAGCGAATTACCGATGACGGTGCCAGAAGGTGCAGAAGAATATCAATATGCTGAAATAATGATTTGTCTCCCTCCTACCTGGAAGCTGTCGGATGAGGCGTTTAAGGATGAACGGAATTATTGGCCGATTCGGGCCCTGAAAACAATGGCTAGGTTTCCGCATGAATATAATACATGGCTTTATATGGGGCATACGCTTGTGAACGGTAATCCCGCCCAGCCTTATAGTGAGGATACAGGATTTCAAGGGATGTTCGTTTGGGTTCCAGATGTAAAAGATAAAGCCGGTTTCTTTAATTTAGAAATGACCCGTGAGAAAGTGGTGCACTTTTATACGTTAATTCCGCTCTATGGGGAGGAGTTAGATTATAAAATCAAGCATAGCGAGGAAGAGTTACTACACAAGTTAAATAAGATTGGGGTTACGGATGTTTTGGATCCTTCCCGTAAAAATAGTTGTAAGAAGTTATGGGGACTCTTTT
This sequence comes from Paenibacillus sp. FSL H7-0735, assembly GCF_038008505.1. Taxonomy (NCBI): domain Bacteria; kingdom Bacillati; phylum Bacillota; class Bacilli; order Caryophanales; family Paenibacillaceae; genus Paenibacillus; species Paenibacillus sp. FSL H7-0735. The sequence continues at coordinate 2,527,837 of NZ_JBBOZH010000001.1, forward strand.
AAATACAAGAAAAAACGGCTGAGAGCCGTTTTTTTTATTTTTTGATTCCAAAAGCAATCCAGCGACCATCTACATCTTCGATCACAAATTCTTTGTTATTATAATCGGTGTTTGATAAAGAACGAACAATATGAACACCGGCGGCTTCGAACTCCTTCTCCAACTCTTCTTGCTGCTTCGTAATAAAATAGGCATCGTATCCATAACCGTACAACTCTCGATTGGGAATGACCTTTTGTCCATGGGATTGCGTAAGGATAATCTCTGTATCGTCGCGATACAAACAAAGATGTGGTTCTTGTGTATCTAAATAGGGCACAGCTTTAAAACCTAAGTACTGGCTGTAGAAGGCAGCAGTTTGCTCAATATTCAAGGTAGGGAAAATACTATGCGATTGTAAGAGCTTTTTGTCCACGAGTGAGGTCATCCTTTCAAAGAAAAATAGATATCCATATATTACCTCAAGGTAGAAGTTTCAACAATACATGGAGTTTCCATTAAGCAGAAGATTATTCACGGTTGACACCATCGCTGTTCTATAATAATATACATGCATGAGCATGCATTTATAAAAATATATAAGATGAACTTAGAAACTCATGTTCACTGGTAGCATTGATCATACTATACTTAGTTTTTTATAAAGAGGAGAGATATCATGAAGGACTTGTTCACCCCGTATGAATTGAAGGATTTGAAGCTGAAGAACCGCGTGGTTATGCCTCCGATGTGTCAATATTCAGTGTCTAACAAAGACGGAATTGCTACGGATTGGCATTATAATCATTACGTAAGTCGCGCCGTTGGCGGAACCGGATTAATTATTATTGAAATGACGGACGTGGAGCCTGATGGACGGATTACTGATTTTGATCTTGGCATTTGGTCTGATGAGCAAATTCCTGCACTGGCCAGAATCGTTGAAGCTTGTCATTCTTATGGCGCTAAAGTAGGTATTCAAATTGCACACGCCGGACGTAAAGCAGAAGATGCAGCAGTTCCTGTATCCTCATCTAACGTTCCTTTTGACGCTGACTCCAAAACACCACGTGCATTAACAACTGAAGAAGTGAAAGCTATGGTTGAGAAATTCCGGTTGGGCGTGAAGCGGGCGATACAAGCGGGATTTGATGTTATCGAGCTTCATGGAGCGCATGGTTATCTTATTCATCAGTTCCATTCCCCTCTAACCAATCAAAGAACAGATGAATACGGCAAGGATTTAACACTGTTTGGTACAGAAGTCATTCGCGCAGCAAAAAGTGAAATGCCGGAAGGAATGCCATTGATTATGCGTATCTCCGCCCAAGAATATGTTGAGGGCGGGTACGGTATCAAAGAAAGCTTGGAATTTAGTAAAGCTTACAAAGAAGCGGGCGCAGATATTTTCCATATCAGTGCAGGTGGTGAAGGTCCTATCGCAGCTGCCGGGAAACCAGGGACGCATGCAGCTTATCAGGTTCCTTTGGCTAGAGAAATCAAGTATGGCTTGAATGTTCCGGTTATTGCGGTTGGCAGATTGGATGAGCCTGTACTTGCTAATGCCGTGATTGGGAATGAGGAAGCTGATCTTGTTGCCGTGGGCCGGGGCATGTTGAGAAATCCATACTGGACGCTGGAAGCTGGGGTTGAACTTCAGAAAGATGCCGGCATTCCTAGACAGTATACTTTCGGGTTTCCAAGAATTAATGGGTAAAGACTAATATAAATGGTATGAAGTCTGAAGTCCAAACAAAATAATTGTAAAGTGTGGAGGGGCCGGCTTCTTGGAGAAACGGTCTCTCCTCTTTTTTAAAATAAAATAAAGTATAAGTATCGAAGCTATACTTTATGTATGGTTGTGGATTGTAGTACTATTATATAGAAGGAAAAAATCATGAAAAGCCATACACCCGGGAGATGAATAATAAAATGGACGACATTCTTAACAATGACCTTATAACGAGTTGGTTGACGTTAACGCATATACAAATGAATGTGACGAATGAATTGGAAGCTAATCTACAAGCCAAACATGGCTTATCCTTAAAAGAATTTTATTTGCTGTTATTTTTATCGGAAGCGCCGGAGAAGAAACTGAAATTGCAGAAGCTAGAAGCTATGGTGGGTTTAAGCCAGAGTGCAGTTTCCCGACTGGTTAGTCGGTTTGAGGCCAAAGGCTGTGGCGCTTTAGAAAGAAAAGCGTGTGATGCTGATCGCAGAAGTATCTATACTGCCTTGACTGCCATTGGCGAAGACAAGCTTCTTCGTGCACAAGATACCTTTCAAGAAACCCTGCTTGCAGCTTTTCCAGAAAAAGATGTGAAAGAGCTTTTGGATCAAATGCTTCGCATGAAGCATCAATCATGAATTCACAATAAAAACCTCTGTTTTGGTAAATGGACCGAATCTCCATTTCCCATACAGAGGTTTTTTAGTGTAAGGCGCTATTTACATCATACCTGTTCATCCCACTGTTGCTGGGAAAAAAGCCGGTAGTAATTATAGTCTTCATGTTCAATTGTAATCTCGTCAAGAAGCTCGAAACCACATTTTTGAATGACTCTATTAGACGGGATATTGTGTTTCAGAGCAATGGCGTTTAATACATCGGTAGAGCTATTATCAAACAAATACTTAATTAATCCCTTGGCAGCTTGAGTAGTGTAGCCGTTACCGCGATGATCCTTGGATATGGCATACATAATCTCTCTGTTAGGAACGGGCAATTCCTCCTTAATTCCTGTACAACACCAACCAATAAACTCACCGGACACTTTTAAAATAATGCCTAAACGAAGACGAAGCTCTCCGATATCTCCGCCCGCTGAGATCACTTGAAGAAACTGCTGGTTCTCTTTTATTTCATAGTTTATTAACCAGTCCAACCGTTGTTCTTTAGGAACATTCCAATCTGGCAAGAATTCAATAATTTCAGGCTGTAGAGTAAGCGCATGAAACTCCTCTAAATCCTCCACACTATATTCCCGCAGAAAAATATCTTTACAATCAATCGTAAATAAATCACTAGAATTGGCCTTTTCATTCACAGCTTCGCTCAACTTTCACCACTCCTTTATTAACTAACAGATATTTTACCATGGAATAAATGATTGATTTGGTAATATTTGATTATAAAAATTGTTTTCTTTTATTTCACATAAATATTAATTGGTTAATATATTAATTGACTATAAAATATGTTATTATGTTTCGTATAAACGGCAATGAACTAATACAGTTAGGTTTTTAAGATTTCTACTATAAAGATAACAGGTGATATTTTATGAAAAATGACAACGGTAACAAATTTATTAATGGTAGTCTAATTGCGCATTATAAGTTTGATAATCCAGAGGATGTGGGTCAAGATTTCTCGGGGAACGGCAATGATGGAACCGCTTCAGGTACTACGCTGCCGGCTATTAAATCCGTAGCAGGTAGACAAGCTGTTTCGCTTGCTGGGGGAGAACATGGCACATCCTATATTTCATTACCTAACGATCTGCTTAAAGAGGTCAGTGACCATACAGGAATTACAATTTCGACATGGATGTATGTAAGCAAAGCTTCAAGCTTATGGGAAAGAATCTTTGATTTTGGTAAAGGTGAAACAGGACCTTATATTTTCGTAACTCGCAATTTGCGGGGGACTTGTTTTGCAGGGGAAGACTTAATCGCAGATCCAGGGAAATCCTTTGCGACTGATGAATGGGTACATGTTTCCTTTGCAGTTACAGGTACAGAAGGTGGAACACTAAGCAGTGCAGGTCCTGTGATGTATGTAAATGGTGAAGTAGTTGCGGATGGAATGATCAGCCAAACCTCGAGTGGCACATATGCTAAGCTGCGTACATGGTTTGCTACTTTTGAAGATCAACAGAATTATAGCAATAATACAATCGGGAAATCCCAATACGCGGCAGATGTTGATTTTAGCGGCTATATTTCGGACTTCCGTGTATATAAAGCAGGTTTAACTCAAGATGAAGTGATTGAAATCATGTGCGAATCTTTGACGGATGAAGATATCGTAAAGCTTGCAAAAGATAAATACTTAACCTTCCCAAGCTCGATCATTACCAAAGATATTGAGTTGCCAGTTTCGCTGATGGGCGGAAAAGTTGACGTATCTTGGGTATCCAGCGATTCCAAAGTCATTTCTAATGAAGGTGTTGTGAATAAAGGAGTTCAATCTGCTCAAGGCGTAACGCTTACAGCACATTTGAAAAAGGGAGCTAGTACAGTAGAAAAGAGCTTCACGGTGTCTGTGCTTCCGGAAGATTTGCCACCATACACCTTAACTATTGATGGTAATCAGGAGATTTTGGATGTTAGCCAAATTCTATATGGTTTATTCTATGAGGACATTAACAACGCAGCAGACGGTGGGATCTATGCAGAGCTAGTGCAGAATCGCTCCTTCGAATCTTTTGCTTTTGACAGCTATTCGCATGTATGTGGTGTACATGGTGCTTCCACCGGAAGAAATTATACACCTCTTCACGCATGGTCTGGGGATACAGAGAAAATGACTGTCCATAATACAGGCGGATTAAACGATTTCTTCGGCATCGAAGATAAAGATATGAATGCTCATTATGTGACGGTAGCGGATGGCGCGACTATTAATAATAGAGGTTTTGCGGATTCCAATCAGCACTGCTCGATGTTTATTAAGGAAGATGCCAAGTACAACTTCACAATCTGGGCGAAGGCAGAAGCAGCGGGCACAATTACCTTGCAATTGCTCGACAAAGACGGTAAAGCCATCAGCGATACTGCAGTTGTTGAAGTAAACGGTGACGGCAACTGGAAGAAGTATGGTGTCGATTCTAAGCTTGTATTAACAGGGTCTGAAACTGTGCTTGGTCAGCTGGCGTTAACCTTTAACGGTGAGATCTCCATTGATATGGTATCCTTAATTCCTGATGACGTTTGGGGCGCTGGTGAAGAGGAACGTTCTGCTACAGCTCATGCTAACTATAAAGGAAATCCAAACTATAGATTAAGAAAAGACTTAGTGAATGCACTCGTTGATCTTCATCCTACATTCCTGCGTTTCCCTGGGGGTTGTATTTCTGAAGGTTCTCACATTTGGGAGAACGTGTACGATTGGAAAGAGTCCGTCAACGATATCGAATTGCGCAAAGAGAATTATAACGTATGGGGCTACATGATGACCATGGGTCTTGGATATATGGAGTATTTCCAATTAGCCGAGGATTTGAACGCAACACCACTTCCGGTTATGGCCTGCGGCGTACTCTGTCAAGCTCGTTCGGATTATGCGAATCCAGCTGGCGGTGCGTTAAGAGATTATTATGTGAAGAACTTTACGGATCTGATTGATTTTGCGATTAGCATGGATTTTGACAATAATGAGTGGGCTGCATTGCGTAAAAAGATGGGCCATGAAGCAGCGTTTGACCTGCGTTATTTGGGTGTGGGGAATGAAAACTGGGGTACAGAGTTTTTTGCCAACTTCGAATATTTTAAAACAGTGATTGATGAGTATATGGTGAAGAACTATCCTGATCATGAATTGACTATTCTCTCTACCGTGGGTGCACAGGCAGATGATGATGCTTACCAGCAAGGTTGGAAATTCCTAAGCGGAAATTTACAGGGCTCGGAAAAAATCAGCTTTACGGATGGTACATCGAGCATCGAAGAGACTGTTACCTGGTACGAAAAACAAAAGAACTACATGGATACCATTGCGGATGAGCATTACTACCGTTCCAATGAGTATTTGTTAGAGAATGCTGATCGTTACAACTACTATTACAGAGCCTATAAGGAAGACGGCAGCTTGGATGAGGCTGAAACTTCAAAGGTTTTTGTGGGTGAATATGCTTCCACAGATAAAAACACATTGGCAGGAGCTGTTGCTGAGGCAGCGATTATGTCCAGCTTCGAGAATAACTCTGATGTGATTAGATTGGCGGCAACGGCACCGTTGTTCAACAAGGTTCTGACAGATGGCACCTATAGATGGACACCGGATTGCATCTGGTTCGATGATGAGACCGTATGGTACACACCGAACTATTATGTTCAGCAGCTGTATGCTAAATACCTGGGAACCAAAGTGGTTGGCACCTCATTTTCGACTTATCGCAACGGGGAGAAGGTAGACCTCATTCCTCATGGAGGAATTGAAGTGGCTGCCGGGAAATCAGCTGTGATCGTGAAACGGGTGAAAGTGACCTCGAATGTAGATGGCAGTGTTTGGTTGGATCAAGATTTCACGCAGCCGCTGAATGAAGCTTGGAAAGTGATTCCTGGCTCTGCCGGATATACGATTGATCCTTCCAAAGGTCTGGTATTGAAAGCGCAGAATGGCGGACTGAATGGATTGTATATCCTTAATGACGCGTGGACTAATTATAAAGTAGAGGTTGTAGCTGAAAAAGCTTCTGGCGAAGATGGCTTCTATGTAGGCGCAGGTCTGACAGAAATCTCACCGGAAAATAAAGATGTCATCGAATATGCGATTGGCTATAATGGTGATGCCACAGGAGTCAAGGTGTACAAGCAAGGGATTGAGGCTTATACTCTCGGCGATTATTCCTCTAGTACCGCTGCTGGTAACCTGAGAGCCAGTTGCTATGAAGAGCTTGCGGATCATACGGAATATACTATCACCGTTAATTATGGTGGAGCAGATGGCAAACATTTGATTTGCTCTTATACAGATGGCAAGGTAACAAGCAAAGTACTGGATTATAAGCTTGAGGCTTATAACAGAGAGGTATATAATTCCGTAACTAAAGATGATAAGCATCTTTATGTGAAGCTTGTAAATGCGGATGGTGTAGAAAAAGCAACGAAGCTTGATCTAAAAGGCTTAAAAGTAGCTGCTACTGGTAAACGGATTACCTTAACCGGAGACGCCTCGCTGGTTCACACACCTAATGTGAACAGAAAAAATGATGAGAAGGTTACACCAGTCGAAACAGAAATCGTAATTGATAAAGACACGGCAGTTGTGAAGCTAGCTGCCAATTCCGTAAATGTGATTGTTCTGGATCTGATTTAATAGAAAATATGCTTTCCAACACGCGCCGATCTTTTTGTTCGGCGCGTGTTGTTGTTTAACAAGCCTCTAAATCGGTTGATGATTATATAGAGAGAACTGTCCACTTGCTTGATGAATCTCAAAATCTATCTTACACTGGTGAAAGTACAATCACCGACTGACCCTCCAGCCCGCGATCCTCCCAGATGTTTTATCCACAGCTGCCCTTCATTACTCCAGAATACAGTGCATACCCTAGCCCCTAAAAAGGAGAACGATAAAATGATGAAATCATTCAAAACGGACTGGAAAGCAAATCTGAAAAATCCTCAAACGATTATGGCCTTGTTTACTTATCGTTATGGAAATTGGGTGTATTATCGAGTGAAGAATGGCATCGTGCGAAAACCTTTGTGGCTTTTATATCGAATAATGGATGTGCTTTTTGTCCGTATTCTTGCAAATGGAGAGCTTCACGCTCAAGCTCAAATTGGTGACGCGCTTCATTTACCGCATGGTTTAAATGGGATTATCATTAGTCCTAAAGCGGTGCTTGGAAGCCATGCTACTATTTTTCATCAAGTGACGATTGGCGGGAGAAATAACTTAGGAGAGCCTGTGATTGGAGACAGAGCTTTTATTGGAGTAGGCTCCAAGATTCTTGGACCGGTTGTCATTGGTAACGATGTTAATATCGGGGCCATGTCTGTAGTGGTAAAGGATGTGCCGGATAATGCTTCGGCAGTAGGTATTCCTGCTAAAAATATATTGCGGAGTGAACCGAAACCAGAGAATACAAGATAAAGACGTTAGGTTCTAGTACATAGGGTACGCGTGCGCTTTATTTTAATATCTTACAGGGTATAATTAAAGCATCCAAGTAATCTTGTAATAACCTTCTAGAGATCGGAGTAATGAAATGAAATATAGCAATTTAGAAGAGTGTGTTAATGATTTAGAGAAACACGGACATTTAGTTCGGATTCGTGAAGAAGTGGACCCTTATCTAGAGATGGCGGCGATTCACCTAAAGGTTTATGAGGCTGGTGGACCCGCATTATTATTTGAGAATGTAAAAGGCTCGAAGTTTCGGGCCGTATCTAACCTTTTTGGAACGCTAGAGCGCAGTAAGTTTATCTTTCGGCGGACTTGGGACTCCACACATAACGTAATTGCCCTTCGCAACGATCCCGTAAAAGCACTCAAAAATCCATTTAAATATGTTGGAACCGGATTATCCGCGAGAAAAGCATTGCCTATTAAAAAGCCAGGAGGTCTGCCAAGCGGTTTCCAGGAAATTAGTATCTCTGATCTTCCGCTAATCACACATTGGCCGGGAGATGGTGGTGCTTTTGTAACCTTGCCGCAGGTGTATTCAGAAGATCCGGACAAGCCGGGCATTATGAATTCCAATCTGGGAATGTACCGTGTGCAGCTGACTGGAAATGAGTATGAATTAAATAAAGAAGTGGGCATTCATTATCAAATTCATCGCGGCATTGGCGTACATCAGGAAAAAGCGAACCGCCAAGGACAACCGCTTAAAGTGAGTTGTTTTATCGGTGGACCACCCGCTCACTCCTTATCGGCGGTTATGCCTTTGCCTGAGGGAATGAGTGAGATGATCGTTGCAGGTTTATTATCAGGACGCCATTTCAGCTATAGCTATGTGGATGGTTACTGTATCAGCAATGATGCGGACTTTGTGATAACAGGTGAAATTCACCCTGGTGAGACGAAGCCGGAGGGGCCATTTGGCGACCATTTAGGCTATTATAGCTTGGTTCACCCTTTCCCAGTAATGAGAGTACATAAAGTGTACGCCAGGAAAAATGCAATCTTTCCATTTACGGTTGTCGGCCGGCCGCCACAGGAGGATACCGCGTTTGGTGAGTTAATTCACGAGCTGACAGGTGGGGCTATCCGCCAAGAAATTCCGGGCGTCAAAGAAGTTCATGCAGTCGATGCTGCGGGTGTTCATCCCCTGCTGTTCGCCATTGGCAGTGAACGTTATACGCCTTATCAGCAAGTAAAGCAGCCGGCGGAAATTCTGACCATTGCTAACCGGATTTTAGGGACGGGTCAGCTTAGTTTAGCTAAGTTTTTGTTTATTACAGCAGAAGAAAATCAGCCTATCAGCACACATAATATCGAGGGTTTCTTGACGTATATCTTGGAGCGGATTAATCTTCGTAGAGATATTCATTTCTATACCAACACCACGATTGATACGCTTGATTATTCCGGCACAGGATTAAACAGCGGAAGTAAAGTGATCTTCGCAGCAGTAGGGGATAAGAAAAGAGAGCTATGTACAGAGGTACCGGGCATGCTTAAAGAATTACAGGGATTTGGACATGCACGAATGGTGATGCCTGGTCTTGTTGCCCTTCAAGGTGCTAAATTCACAAGCTACGCTGAAGCAGCATTGGAAATGAATAAGCTTAGTGAAGCTATTCAGGAGCAAGGGGCACTTCCTTCTTGTCCAATGATTATTTTGTGTGATGATAGCGAGTTTTTGAGTGAAAAGATCGACAATTTCCTATGGGCGACGTTTACCCGCAGTAATCCATCTCATGATATCTATGGAGTGAACAGTTCTACTGAGTATAAACATTGGTCCTGTGATAACGTGATTATTGATGCTCGGGTAAAACCCCATCAAGCCCCACCACTGATCCCAGACCCAACCGTTCAGAAGCATATCGAACGATTATTTGCGTCAGGTGGCAGTTTAAGCGGAGTTAAGATATAGAGAAACATTCATCAGCCTTCTTGGGAATCCAAGGAGGCCTATTTGCTGTTTGTGAAATGATTTTGCTCATATGAAATAAAAAAGGCATAGGGGTATTATGGGGTGTATGGTATATATTTACTATTAATATTGGGGAAGTGTTGTTCTGATGGAAATTATGGAAACCGAACGTTTATGGATTAGAAGGTTCTCAGCAGAGGATTGGAAAGACCTTCATGAATATTTGTCGCAAGAAAGTGTTGTGAAATATGAGCCCTATTCCGGGTTTAATGCAGATGAATCTCGCACTGAGGCGCTCAGACGGTCATCGGACCGTGCTTTTTGGGCAGTCTGTCTTAAATCTACGACCAAAATGATCGGCAACTTATATTTTCAAGAGAGCCAACCAGAGGCTTTTGGCGTTTGGGAATTTGGATATGTTTTTAACCCTGATTTTCAGGGAAACGGGTATGCTACAGAGGCTTGTAATCAATTGTTAAACTATGGCTTTGATAATCTGAAAATGAGACGTGTGATTGCGAACTGTGATCCCGAAAATACACGCTCATGGAAACTGCTTGAACGATTGAAGCTTCGTCGAGAAGGACATTTTTTGCAGACGGGTTATTTTAAATACGATAGTAATGGAGAGCCAATCTGGCATGATACTTATTCCTATGGATTGCTCAGAAGTGAATGGTTAAGGATGAAGGAATAGCAAAACTGTTGTCGTGATCTCAAAAGGCGGGTGTCCCCTCACTGATTCTTCTGTCCTAACTGCTTACCAAATCGTAGGTTTTTATAACTATAGGCGAAGAAATTGAACGGTTTAGTGTATGATAAAATCTGTTTTTTAAATGTTCAGAGTGACACTTAGGTGGTAGTATCGTGTTGGATATGAGTGGAACTGGAATCGTCTACCAACTAACTGCCTGAGCAAAGAGGAGGGGATACGCGCACGAAGTGAACTTATATTTGAAGAACGAATGACAACGAAGCTTATTGTAAGCGTTTACTACAACAGGGCTAGATGCGTACTAAGTTCTTTCAATCATAAGAAAGCGGGTGAAGCACGGAAGATGAAGAGGAATAAACTTGGAAATAAAATATTTATGGTGTTATTGTCGTGGATCTTCATTTGTTCATCAATACTTCCATCTACAACATTTGGGGGGCAACAGGCCAGTGCAGCTTCAGGCCCAATAACCTTGCAATATGATTTTGGAACAGCAACAAGTCCTGTTATGAGTGGTTATACAGGCGTGCATGAATCTAAGTTATATACGAATGAGCTAGGGTATGGTTTAGATCAGGCGGTTGCTTCGAGGAATCGTTCGGGTGGAGACGGTATGATCAACGATTTTGTATTGGGACTGTCCTATTCTTTTTTGGTGGATCTTCCTAATGGGGATTACGATGTGACTGTATACTCAGGAGATTTACTAGCGGGTACAAGTACAACCAAAACTACGATTACTTTGGAAGGTAGCACGGCTGGGTCGATAAGCAGCAAGCAAGCTGTAAATCAAGCTACCTATCGGACGACTGTTCAAGATGGTCAACTGACCGTCGGCATTACGGGTACAGGGGTTGGCGGATATTTAAATGGACTAATTATTCAGCAGATTGTACCAGGTCCATTGAAAGCCCCTGAGGGATTAGTGGTTCATAATATCACTCCCACTGAGGTATCTCTGGGGTGGAGCAGCGTGACAGAAGCAGTCTATTACAATATTTATCGAACGGTTCTTCCTAGTGGAACTCTTCAAGCCATAGGTCAAGTTGCAGCTAACAGCTACGTGGATTCAGACGTAAATGAAGGCAGTGGCTACATTTACAATGTGTCAGCTGTAAATGGAAAGGGTGAGGAGTCTGCTTTGAGCGCATCTGTGACAGTAGACAAAATTCCGGGGGTAGAGGTTCCCGCAGCACCAACCGGTCTTTCAATTGTCAGTGTAGGTGTAAGTTCTGTTCAACTGAGTTGGAACAGTGTGGCTGGAGCAAACCGCTATACGATCTTAAGGTCTGATGCAGCAGATGGAACATTCCATGAGATTGGTCAGTCAGAGAAGACGACATTTACGGATGCCTCAGCGGATACCTCAAAACGGCAATATTATGGGGTGAAGGCAGCCAATGACCAAGGAGAATCAGAGCTATCTGATAAGGTGGAAAGCGCTGTGTATACGCCTCCTGGAACTTTGCCAGAAGGGGATGTTTATTCCTTTGATTTTGGCCCGGGTGCTGTGGCTGAAGGTTATCTTAAGGTAGATTCAGGGGTATCTTATTCCTCTGAGGTTAAATATGGATTTACAGATATATCGAAAGTAACTGGGGTAGACCGAGGAACCTCAGATCCTTTGCGATCAGATTTTGTGGTCCCTAAGGATGCTACCTTTAATGTAGATTTACCGAATGGCGACTATACTGTGTCACTTATCGCTGGTGACAGCGCCGGAGATACAGAGATTGGCATCAAAGTAGAATCCATTCAAAAAGTTCAACAGACGAGCAAAATAGCAGGCCAGTATTTGGAAATGAGCTTTGACATCGCTTTGGTGGATGGACAAATGAACTTGGTGTTCTCTGGCACTAAGCCTAATATCAATGCACTGGTGATTACTAAGCAGCCAGACCGTCCTGCTAATGAATTGCCTACGGTTTATATTGCGGGTGATTCAACCCTGCAGACTTATGATCCTTATTGGATACCACAAGCAGGCTGGGGACAAATGATTCCTGATTTCTTTAGTGAGGAAGTAACGTTTAAGAATCACGCTATCGGAGGCCGCAGCTCTAAGTCATTTATTGTCGAGGGAAGGCTGGATGAAGTCCTGCGTAAGATCCAACCGGGCGACTATTTCCTTATCCAGTTTGGTCATAATGACGCAACGATTAGCGTTCCAGACCGATATGCTTCTCCAGCCGATTACAAAGTTTATTTAAAAACTTATGTCAATGGAGCTAGGCAAAGAGGAGCAACTCCGATTCTGGTGACTCCCATGGGCCGCAGAGATTATAATGCCGCGAGTGAAAAATTTAATGTGAGCTTTCCAGAATATGTGCAGGCTATGAAAGAAGTAGCAAGTGAGTTGGATGTTGACTTGGTAGATCTTAGCGCACTCAGTGTAGCTTATTACAATTCTATCGGTTTTGCAGCTACACGCTCTGTATTCCTTCACCTCGATGCAGGGATATATGGTGCTTTCCCAAATGGCTCGACAGACGATACTCACTTTCAAGAGTACGGAGCCATTCAAATGGCCCGTCTGCTGGCCAAAGGAATAGGGGAATTAAATATTCCACTCTCCAGCTTTGTGCAGGACATCAAACAGCCGGAAACGGTGCCAGCGAAGCCTGAAGGACTTGTAGCTGGGAGTATCAGTAATGCAGGTGCAGTACTGAAATGGAATAAAGTAGAAGGTACAGATATCTATAAAATCTATCGTAAGCTAGCGGCAGAAGCCGAATCTGCTTATACATTAGCGGGAACTTCAACTGTCCCTTCATTGACATTAAGCGGGTTGGTTGAAGGTCAAAGCTACTCGGTAAGAGTGACTGCAGTGAATGGGCTAGGAGAGTCTGAGCCTTCAGATGAAGTGAAGCTGACTACGAAATCCGCTCAGTATCGTTATGATTTCGGACCTGTTGGTTCACCCGTTGCTGCGGGTTATACGGAAGTGAATGTGAATGTCCTATATACCCCAGAACGAGGATATGGTTTGACCTCGAGTGCAGGGATGATTGATCGGGATCGGGGAAATGCGACGGACGATCTGCGCAGAGATTTTGTGATTTATTTTGGAGGATCGTATGAATTCAAAGTTGATTTACCCAATGGTTATTATTCTGTTAAGACTTATACAGGAGATTGGATTGGATCTGCCAAGACGAATGTAGCCATTGAAGGCAAAGATTACGGAACAGTCTCCTCAGGTAAGGAAAATATTGCTGAGAAGCTGTATAACCAGATTACTGTCAAAGACGGGCAGATGAATCTTGTCTTTAGTGGCACAACCGCTCATCTCAATGGGCTGGAGATCACACCGTTATTATTAGCCCCAACGAATCTGAAACTGGGTAGCCTGGATTTAAACAGTGAGCCTATTACAGCTAATCTTTCTTGGGACAGTATGGAGGGGGCGCTGAAATACCGTATATATCGTCAGGCTACGGTTGCGAATAGTGCAGAGCTGCTGGACGAGACAATAGAGCCGTTCTACACAGATACCACTGCGGATATTGGTATGGAATATATCTATACGGTAACTTCGGTCGACAGCACGGGACTGGAATCCGTAGGCTCTAATGCGCTAAAAGTGTCTATGATTGATCCCTCCGTAGCAAAAGCACCCGTACCTAGTGGTCTAGCTGTACAATCTACGAACAAAAATGATGTGACCTTTACTTGGAATGAGGTAGCGGATGCACGGATGTTCAACATTTATCGTGCGAAATCCGCAGACGGTGAGTTCATCCTGATCGGCAAATCATTCGAAGCTTCGTACACAGACATGACCGTTCTGACTACCATTCCTTACTATTACAAAGTAGCCTCGGTAAATGCAGGCGGCATCTCTGATCTATCCGCTACGTTGAAAGCCTCAGCGGTGACAACTTTATACCGGAGGATGGAGGCGCTGGACCGTGCGCCTGTAGCGGTTAAGACAGATGAAGGTGTGTATATCAGCTGGCGGATGTTAGGTCTGGATCCGGAAACGATAGGATTCAATCTGTATCGTGGCGATAAGAAACTAAATGATTCGTTGATTACTCAAAACACGAACTATCTCGATATTACAGGCAGGGAGGATGCCAAATATAGAATCACATCAGTAATCAATGGAGTCGAGAAATCTGCTTCGGAACCATTCAGCGTATGGCAGAAGCAATATCTATCGATCCCTTTGCAAAAGCCAGCAGATGATTACACCAAGGATGGTCAACCGTATACGTATAGTGCGGGAGATGCAAGTGTAGGTGATTTGGACGGTGATGGTGTATATGAAATCATCATGTTGTGGTCACCTTCGAACAGCAAGGATAACTCTCAAGCTGGGTATACTGGACTTGTCTATATGGACGCTTATAAATTAGATGGAACTCGCTTATGGCGGATTAATTTAGGGCCTAATATTCGTGCCGGTGCACACTATTCTCCATTCCTGGTATATGATCTGGATAGTGATGGACGTGCCGAAATTATGATCAAGACGGCAGATGGCACAGTGGACGGTCAAGGAAAAGTCATTGGCAATGTCAGTGCAGACTATCGTAACAGTTCGGGTTATGTGCTGCTGGGCAATGAATATTTAACGGTGTTCGAAGGGGCAACAGGCCGGGCATTGGATACCGTTGATTATGATCCGCCACGTGGAGATGTTGGCGCTTGGGGGGATACCTATGGTAACCGTGTAGACCGCTTTTTGGCAGCTGTAGCTTATTTAGACGGCGAGCAGCCAAGCGTGATTTTTAGCCGCGGTTATTATACTAGAACTGTACTTGCAGCTTACAATTATCGCGAGGGCAAGCTCGAGAAAGTATGGCGTTTCGATTCTAATGATGAAGGATATGGAGACTTCGTAGGTCAAGGAAACCACAATCTTTCTGTAGGAGATGTGGACGGCGACGGTAAGGACGAAATAACCTTCGGCGCGATGGCAATCGACGATGATGGGTTGCCGCTGTATAATACAAAGCTTGGCCATGGTGATGCAATTCATTTCGGGGACCTTGATCCTACCAGACCCGGGCTGGAAGTCTTTGATGTTCATGAGCATACCGATTCGAAGTATGGGATTGAAATGCGTGATGCAGCTACAGGAGATATATTATGGGGTGTGTTCACGGGGATTGATACTGGACGGGGGATGTCAGCGGATATTGATCCGCGATATGCTGGCGAAGAGGTATGGGCTGCAACGATCACCAATGAGGAGCATATACCTGTTACGGGCCTATACAGTGCGCAAGGTGAACTAATTACTAAAAAACTGCCTTCCTCCACGAATTTTGGTATTTGGTGGGATGGTGATCTTTTACGTGAATTACTGGATGCTAATCGAGTGGATAAGTGGGACTATAGCAATCAGACAACGGTTAACTTATTGACGGCTGTAGGTGCTTCTTCAAATAATGGCACCAAGGCGAATCCAAGCTTGCAGGCAGATCTGTTCGGGGATTGGCGTGAAGAAGTGATCTGGCGGGCAACGGACAGTTCTGAACTACGGATCTACACAACAACGGATATGACAGATTATCGTATTCGCACATTGATGCATGATCCGATCTACCGCCTGGCAGTAGCTTGGCAAAATGTAGGCTATAATCAACCTCCGCACCCTGGATTCTTTCTTGGTGAAGGGATGGAACAACCAGCGGCTCCAAAAATTCAATATGTAGGCTCACCGGGAGAAACTGAAGATACTACACCACCTACGATTTCTGGTTTACCTTCTGCTCAAATGAGTGAAACGGATGTACTGAAGGTGCAGGTCGTAGCGGAAGATCCAGAGTCTGGTATTCGCAGTCTGGATATTACTTTTGATGGTAAACCTGTAGTTTATGGAGATGAGATTCCACTCACAGAACTTGCGGGAGCGCATACGTTCATCGCAACAGCCATTAATAACGCTGGACTCTCAACGACAGAACAAGTGATTGTGGTCGTAAGTGGACCTCAGAAGGCTACAGGTGTTCCGGGGCAATGGGTTCTATCCAATAATAATGGGCAGGATACAGGACTTTTGGACGGGGATTACCAAATCACAATGAATATGTGGTGGGGCAATAATGGTACGGTCTACAAGCTATATGAGAATGGTGCCTTAATCGACACGCAAACCTTACGTGATGATTCCCCAGCTGCACAGACTGCAGTGACTAATATTACCGGAAAAGAAAACGGAACCTACACCTATACGGCTGAGCTGACCAATTCTTTTGGCACAACGGTGTCTGCTGCTCATGTGGTTATCGTGAAGGATGCTGCACCAGCTAAGCCGGTGTTGTCCAATGACAACTGGGATGGCGATGGAGAGTATAAAGTGACTATGAATTTATGGTGGGGGATGAACGGCAAAGAGTATCGCTTGTATGAGAACGGAATACTGATCGATACTAAGACTTTAACAGCAGGCACCCCAAACGCACAAACGGCATCTACTTCTATTACTAACCGTTCTCCAGGCGTCTATGAATACCGGGCTGAGCTGTTGAATGATCAAGGGGTAAATGAGAGTGCTATCATGAAAGTTACGGTAAAATAACTGAATATTTGTTAAAAAAACGCCTAAGTCGGTAATATCCGGCTAGGCGCTTTTTTTAGATTATCTAAGATTTAAAAGATTCTGCAAGACTAATTCTCCTATCTGCCTCATATGAATCTAAACAACGAATGATAGGGGGGATTGTAAATATGGATTTGACGCATATGATCTCAAAGCTTGTGGTAGTTATACATGTTATAGCATCCATAGTGGGAATTGGGCCAGCTTTTGTGCTGCCAATACTGACAAGCTCAGCCAAGACAGGCAGTCAGCTTCGTTTTGTATTTGGTCTTATGAAGAAAATAAACAGATTCCCTAAGACAGGTGGGGTCACCCTGATCGTTACAGGTATTTTGTTAATGATCATAGATAAAATGGGCTTGTCGGTGTTGTGGTTAAATCTGTCGTTATTATTTTTTATCGTGATCGAAGTGATTATTATTGGAATGGTTGAGCCCCGATTGAAAAAGCTAACCCAGCTCGTAATGACCAGCGAAGGGGAGGAAATCCCTGAGGGTTACACTACCGCTATGAACAAGATCGCTCCCCTAGAAGCGGCGGTTCATGTGCTTACTATCGTCATTATTATATTAATGGTAGTAAAGCCGGTATAAGATCATAACGTCTATTCTCAATGATCTCTTCATAATCGCGGATGAGTCCATCAAAAATATTCTCCCAAGAGCGGCCGAGTGCCAGCTGTCGACCTTCATGTCCCATAGCAGCTAGCTTTTGAGGGTGCTCTATACATGCACAAATCTCACGAATAAAAGCATCCGGGCAGCGGGACTCGACAATCATTCCTGTGCCGCCGGGTGTGACCAGATCCTTCACTCCACCTTCATTTACTGCGAGGACAGGCAGTCCTGAGGCCATAGCCTCAAGGACAACATTACCGAAGGTTTCCGTACTGGAAGGGAAGACGAACAGATCTGCTGAGGCATATAATTGGGCAAGCTCATCACCATGTTTATAGCCTGTAAACGTGACATTATGGGGCGCCTGTGCCCGCATTTCCGGCAGAAGGGGGCCGTCTCCTACGACCAGCCAATGAACCTGAGATTGCATAGATTCGGGTAATTGCTGCATGGCGAGAGCAAGGGTGTTTATATCTTTTTCAGGGGCGATCCTTCCCACATATAGAAGCAGTAACGGTGCGGTAATTCCGTAGCGCTCACGGACCTCATGGCTGCGTTTTTTGGGGGTGTACTGCTGGCAGTCGATGCCTCTGGACCACAGCTTCAGGCGATGAAAGCCTTGAGCTTGGAGGGAATCGAGGGTTTCGTAGGATGGTGCAAAGGTGGCGTCGCAGGAGCGGTGGAACCACTTCATGTATTTCCAATAGAGCGGAGCGATTTTTTTCATCCGGTAATATTCAAGATAGCGGTCAAAATGGGTATGGTATGAGGCGACATGGGGCAAGTCATGTTTTCGCGCATAACGAAGGCCGCAGAGACCGATATTGAACGGAGTTGCCATATGAAGCAGATCGGGACGAAAAGCTTTCAGCTCTGATTGGATAGAGGACATATTGGGCAGTGCGAGTCTACATTCGGGGTATAAGAAAAAGGGGATGCTGGTAATGGGACGTATGGGATCGGCATAACTGTCTTCAGGAGCAGATTTCGGTGAGAAAAGCAGATGTTCAATACCACGCCCTTTCAAATGAGTGGTTAATCGTTGAAGCGTACGTGAAACTCCGTTGGTTTGCGGAAGAAATGTGTCCGTGAATAAAGCAAGACGCATGGAACCCCTCCCAGATACTCTTGATGCCCTGATCATAACAGGCGATTATTTGATGGAGGTCAAACGGATGTTAAACAGAATATAAAAATCCACTGCACCAAGTAAGGTAAAGAGGTGTGCAGTGGATTTATTAGTTTTAATGGGATGAAGCCCTACAGGGATTCGTATAACTGTTGCAAAAAGGTAATGCTTTCTCCTAAATGTGACTCAGGAGTGCTTTCCAGGATTCCTTGAATATGAGGACGTTCATATTTCATATAACGAAGAATCGGCTCAAACTCTAGCCACCCTTGACCTACAGGGACTATTTTTATGGCTCCATCATGGACGATAAAGTCTTTTAAATGAATGATAGCAATTCGATTTCCTAAAAGCTTCAAAGCCTCCATAATAATAGCTTCTTGATGCAAGTAATTTGTAGGTGACATTAGATTTGCGCAATCCAATATGACCTGAAGATTGTTAGAAGGGACTTCATCCAGAAGTCGGCGGGTTAAGGGCGCGGTGTACAGCGGATGATGAAGTCCTGCTTCGATTCCTACCGTCACACCAAAACGTTCGGCCTCCGCCACCATGGCCTTAACTGATGTCACCACCTCTTGGAAGGCTTCTTCTGTAAAATTATCTGTGGTATACCCAAGTCCCACACTTCCGGTTTCCGTACCTACCAGACTAGCGCCAAAATCTCTGGCCAAGCGCAGGTGGGTATTAAACGCGGCTAACGCTTGTGCCCGTTTGTGAGGATCGGTATCTACAATGTTTACATAGCAGCCCAGAACCGCAATCTGAATACCTGCCTGCCTAAAGGCATTGCCATAATAGCTGGCTGTTCCAGGGCTTATAGCCGTCAGACTAGGGGCACTATCAGAAAAAGATTTCTTAAGTGCAAACTGGATATGAGTGAAATGATAGGACTTAATCTTCTCAATTAACTCTTGCAATGGAACTTGTGTGAAATCATGTGCTCGAACACCTAGATGAAGGGGAATGCTCATATGATCGATCGCTCCTATTAGTATTGTTGTTTGTGAGGTGCTAATTTGTCCCAGTTAAAGGTAACGCCAGTGCCCGTTACTTCAGGCGCTACTGCCATCCCATTGTCTTTGTTAATCACTAGCGGACGTGTAGTGTATTGATCGATAGGGAAGCTATGCATTTCGAGATAACCAGCATTTGGCATAGCTGCTAACAAACTAACGTGTAATTCCTGCATCCCATGTGTAGAAACGGAAAGGTTATAGGCTTGTGTTAAGTGAGCTACCTTTAACCAGCCCGTAATTCCGCCTATATTGGAAGCATCAGGTTGAGGGAAATCAACATGACCATATTGCAGCATGTGATGGAATTCGGTTAATGTGCGCAAGTTCTCTCCGCCTGCAACGGCCATTCCTGTTTCTTCAGCAATCCGTGCATAGCCGGCATAATCCTCCGGAATCGTTGGTTCTTCTAAGAAAAGAATGTCATATTTCAAAAATTCACGTGCGGCTTTTATCGCTTTTTCCACACTCCAGCTCATATTGGCATCGACCATAAAGGCTACATCCGGGCCGACCAATTGGCGTACCGCAGCCACTCGTTCCACATCTTCAGCTAATGTTTTTTGGCCTAGTTTAATTTTGACAGCCTGGAGGCCCATATCTAAGTATTTTTGATTGTTGCGCAGGAGCTTTTCTAATGGGAAATTCAAATCAATCGCTCCACCATAACATTTGACCTCATTGCTTGCGCCACCCAGAAGTTTGTAGAGAGGTTCATCTGCTTTCTTCGCACGTAAATCCCATAACGCAATGTCACATGCCGCAATGGCGAAGCTAGCCAGACCCCCGCGAGCAACATAATGTATTCCCCAGTTCATCTGCTCCCAGATACTTTCCACACAGCTGGCGTCTTTGCCAACTAAAATATGTGTTAATTCATTAGCAATTAGTGAACAGATCGCTTTGCCGCCAAATCCGCCAGTATAGGTATAACCTACACCTTCACGACCGTCATCCGTTCTAATTTTGACAATGGGTACTTCAAAATGAGTATGCAAGCCGTGTTTAGCATCCTCCATGATTTCTGGCAAAGGGATACGATAGTACTCTGTAATAACTTCTTTAATTATAGACATCTGTGATCACTCCTTATAAAAGTTGTTGTAAGTTTGATATAGGTGAGGCTGTATTTTGTTTAAGTGCTTGAACCACAAGTTTAGCAATTTGCTGGGCACCTTCATCCGAGAAATGAGTATCATCCGTAACTCCATTGGGGTAATTGGGATGTGTTTTCTCTGGTAAGTGCATGAATAACTTCTTGGATTCTTCTTCGCCTAATGAACGATAGAGCGCTTGCGAGGCTGTGAAAATATCAAGTAGCGGAGTGTGCGTTTCTTCAGCCACTTGTCTCATTACCTCGGGATAAGCGCCTACAGCCAACGGGTCAAGCTCTCCATCGGCGTTAAAGCGGCGGCGACTTACAGAGGTTAACAGAATCGGAGTCCCCCCTAGCTGCCGAGCTGCATCTATATATTGAATTAGATTGTGGCGATATTCGGTTTCAGGATCGGTGTAACGTAATGGATCATCTTTTTTCTCATCGTTATGTCCAAATTGAATAAACAGGTAGTCGCCGGGTTGAAAGTCTTTTTTGATGGCATCCAGGCGGCCGTCTGTTATGAACGATTTGGTGCTTCGACCATTAATTGCATGATTCTGGATTTGAATAGAAGTCCCAAAATAACTTTGCAGGTATTCTCCCCAGCCAGTCATAGGTTTTTCTCCAGCGCCTTTAATAGCCGCAGTGGAATCGCCTGCAATAAATAGTTGTTGTCTCATAAGGTCTTCTTCTCCTTTAACGTATTGGCGTTCCCTTAACCAATTCTCAGCAAGGGAAAGCCATTGCTGGCAATGAGGGTGTTCTTTAGCAAGCCCTAAACCATGCCGCCCTTCTTCAAAGATATGTAATTCAAAAGGAATTCCCTGATTAGACAGGGCAGAGGCGAACAACAGACTATTCTCCACGGGAACGCTGGCATCGTTTGCTGTTGTCCAGATAAAGGTTGGAGGTGTGAGTGAATCCACCTGGGCTTCTGAGGAAAAGGAGTCAAGCTCCGCTTGTGATGGGTCGACTCCAAGAAAATGTAGCCGGCTTCCCTTATGCGAATGGGACTCTTGGAAAGTGATTACAGGATAACCTAACAGAAGAAGATTTGGTTTCTCTGCTCTAGTGGTAGAAAAGATGGAAGCTAAGTGTCCTCCAGCCGAGAATCCAATCATCCCTACTTTGTCTGAGATCACATTCCAAGCTTTGGGTGCTTCCCTAATCCATTTGAGAGCTTCCTCAACATCATTTAACAAAGAAGAGACGTTGAAGTCTCCGACCTGATAATCTAGTACACCTGCATGAATACCTATATTGTTTAGCCATTGAGCCACAGGTTCTCCTTCATGTTTGGCTAAGTGCTGATAACCTCCACCAGGCAATACCAATATAAATGGACGGGGTTGATCCGTCTCGAGCGGATAGAGGGTGAGTAGTGAGGTTTCCTGAGAAATCTCATCTTGTTCTACACGGTTAGTATTTAGTCGAAAGTTCAACATTGCGTTCAAATTCCTCCCTAAATGGTTATATGCACACGTTAACATATTTTCCGAAAAAAAGAGAGACTCTTTTTTTTTAGATTCGACCTTGAACGATTATTTTGTGATTTTTACATAGATTCGTCAAATGTTGGTTTGGATTTAGTGCCTGTATTGTTATCCCGGTACTGTCCAGGGGTCATCCCTTCCTGTTTACGGAAAGATCGAATGAAATTCTGAGAATTGTTGTATCTTAATTTGGCTGCAATATCTTTGATCGGCATATCGGTTTCCTGCAGCCATTTTTTCGCCATTTTAAATCGGTACATCGTTAAATATTCGCTGAAATAGTATTGGGTCTCCTTACGGAAGACACTGCTGATATAGTTGGCGTTGTAATGCAGCCGAGAAGCGCATTCTTCCAAGGTTAGATCTGTATCATATTCATGTTGGATCAGATCAATGATTTTCTCAGAGATGTTTTGGTATTGGGCATTTTGCCTGCTGATAAAAATTTTGATCATCGGGTAAATGACCATGCTCCAGAACCAATCCTCAATCTCAGCCACAGTATGAAGGTCATGCAATTCCTCAAAAATAGAGCCATTAGCATGATAGATCTGATTTAAGCTAATGCCCGATTCCTGCATCATAATGAGCAAGTTATTGAGTAAGCGGGTCAACGGGATTTGATATTCCTGTGGTGAAAGCTCAAGGGCAAAAATAGATTTAAAAAGCAAATGAATCAGTTCCTTGGCTTTATCCGTTTCAGCCAGCTTGATAGCATCCATTAGATCGTTTTCTTTATGCGTAGGGTAGTTCAAGTTCAGATAATGTTTGCCGGAGTTAATGTTCTCATATTGAATAATAACGCCTTTGCCAAGCTTAATGCGATGTTTCAGTGCTTCTAGACCTTCTCTGTAGGCGATGGCTAGTTTATCGAAGGCGTTGAAGGGAAGGCTCAGCCCAATACTCACCTGCACCTTTAGATAATTATTTATTTCTTGCTGCAGCTTCTCCGTTAACGAATACAGTGTCTTATGAAAAGACTGGGTATCGCAGTCTGGACTGCCCAATAATACGACTACCGCATGGTCCATGATTACAGGAGCCAGCCGTTGTTCAGGACAGATTAACTCTTCGATCATATTGTGGGCAGCGAACAATAAGAGGCTGAGATCTTTTTTCTCATAGCTGGAATCCTCGGCATAATCAATAGACAACGTAATTACTGCCATGGTTTTCCATTCTTCAAGTTGTGTTTGGTAGCCGAATTGCCCTAATTCTTCGAGCAAATCACGTTTCTTAACATTTCCGTGGAAGGCATTGATCAGAAAAAACGTTCGCACCTGCTGAAAGTGTTGCCGGACTTCTTTTTCCAGCTGTGATTTGGATTGGAACAAAGAATGAACTTGTTCTCCTATAATCTGAAATTCATTGCGATGTCTCGATTTAATATCCGGTTTGCGTTGGCCCATCTGATTAAGCAGTCTTTCGATAGGGGTGTACATACGCCTGGAACCGATCCATGCCAGAAGAATGGAGAACAAGAGCATAATGGTGCACACGATTATCGTAAACATCCCGATTTTATTGGACTCCTTCGTCAAGCTTTCCATAGAAGTAACCGATAGATAAACCCAGCCATTTAACTGAGAACGCATGAAAGTGACGGAGTAATTCTTTTTATTGATCACAGTCTTGAACTGTCCGGATTGTTTAGAAGGATCAGAGATTAAAGGGACTTCTTTAAATCCGCCTTGCTCTTTAGGTTTTCCGATTAAGCTGGTATCTGGATGGAGCAGGAAGCGGCCAGCTTGATCCAGAACGATAATGTCATCGAGTGGCTGCACATCTGAATTAATGAAATCCTGAAGACTGCAGACCGGAATATTAGCTAGGGCAAGCCCATATTTTTGCAGCTTATTGGTGGGAAGCTTTTTGATAAGACTAATGCTGTAATTGCAGCCAGTGACGTTAATGCTCTCCTCGCTATAAAATAAGGACGATGGATTCAAAATCCATGAAGTATCGTCAGCTATATTCATTAGATTAGAGAGTTGCGCGTGGTTTTTGTATTCATTCAGACGGTAGACGCCTGAATTTTTGATCATCCAGTTCTGCTGCTGATTGAGCAGGATGACATCCTCCAGTTTCGTATCGAAGGATTGCATATTGCGGATTTCGTTTCTTAAATCATTATATAAAATGAAATCGGTTTCATTTAAAGGGTTATTTAGTGCTTTTTTTAATACACTAGAGTTGATCACTTGGTTTAATGTTTGATTGACAGTTGTTAACTTATGTTCTACATTTGAGGTGATTTGTAATATAAGTTCCATTTTACTGTTGTTTACGTTCTTTTGGATCTCATTAGATGATGTGAAATAGGAAAATGAACCGATGAATATCACCGGCAACGTGCTAATTACAAAGGCAAAAATCGTTAATTTACTTAAAAAGCTTAATGGTCTCACGGGGCTCAGCACCTTTACTTATGT
The DNA here is from genome assembly GCF_038008505.1 of Paenibacillus sp. FSL H7-0735. Classification (NCBI taxonomy): domain Bacteria; kingdom Bacillati; phylum Bacillota; class Bacilli; order Caryophanales; family Paenibacillaceae; genus Paenibacillus; species Paenibacillus sp. FSL H7-0735. The sequence continues at coordinate 2,552,649 of NZ_JBBOZH010000001.1, forward strand.
AGAAGTAGACACTTGTTCTTAGTGTATGAAACCTGGTGGAAAATAACAATAATCATCTCGTTCTGCAATAATCATTAATCCTAATTATGACTACAAAATGGAAAATCTTCAAGCTGTAGGGTGAAAATCCTTACAATACCTTAGGAGGCTGTAGAAATGTTCAGACAATTTTTGTGTAGAAGGGCAACGTTTTGTTTCTGCTTATTATTCATGCTTGTTTTCCCTATGTTAAGCGCTTGCAGTGATGGAAAGTCAGCTGCTTCTGTACTGCAAGAAGCTCGCCCGAACATCTCCATCTTGGCACCCCTTCATTTTCCACAGCAGCCTTCAAAAAAGATTATAGCTGAGATTGAAAGATTAACAGGGGTGGAGCTTGATATCACGTGGGTGCCTGAGGGTGTTTATACCGATAAAATGAACACGGCGTTGACCACTAATTCCTTAGGAAAAGTCACCTTTGTGAAGTTCTCAGATTATAATCTGGTGAAAAACGCCATCCGTTCTGAAGCATTTTGGGAGATCGGCCCATATCTTCAGGAGTTCCCCAATCTTAAAACACTGGACCCCGCTATTCTTAAACAGACCGCTGTAGATGGAAAGATCTACGGCCTATATACAGAACGCCCTTCCTCCAGACAGGGTGTCATTATACGTAAGGATTGGCTGGACAATCTTCATTTAAGCAATCCACAGACCTTAGATGATCTATATGAAGTAATGAGGCAATTTACATATAACGATCCGGATCAGAATGGCAAACAAGATACCCTTGGATTAGTCGATCGTAATGATCTTGTTTATGGTGTATTTAAGACACTAAGCTCTTATTTTGACACACCAAATAATTGGAAGCTAGAGAATCATCAATTTGTTCCGGAATTCGTAACAGCGGAGTATATGAACACAATGAATTTTATGAAGAAATTATATGATGAAAAAATCATAAATCAGGACTTTGCTCTTACCAGTAAAGAGGTTCAACGCGATAAATTCATTAACGGAATCGCTGGTGTGTTTATTGGCAGCATGACTGATGTGCAGCGGTTGTCAATTGAAGCTCAAGCATACAATCCAAAGGCAGAACTTACCCTGATCAATCGTATCGAGGGGCCTGATGGATATAAAGTGTGGTCTATCCCCAATTACAACGGACTGTATCTCTTTTCCAAAAAGTCCATTGCCACAGAGGAGGAGCTTCGGCAGGTGCTTGGATTTTTTGATCGGACCATGGATAAAGATGTAGCCAATATAATGATGTATGGCTTTGAGGGGCGGCATTATAAGCTTGAAGGCGGCAAGATTATCCTTCCCGAGGAAACCTCACAACTGCGGGTACAGGAAGTGAATCCGCTATATGCTTTAATGATCGCGGACATTAGTAATAAAAACATTATGGAAGTGGCTCAGAAGGAGCAATTAACCTCTCTAGCAGATCAGCTGAGTAAAGATAATGAATCTTTTCTGGTCGATGACCCGACAGTTTCTCTGAGCTCATCTACTTTTGATGAGAAGAATATGGAGTTATCTACAATCATTGTGGATGCTACATATAACTATATATTAGGTAATATTACCGTCGAGGGATTCCAGCAAGAGGTTGAGAAATGGAGAGCTCGTGGAGGCAATCTTATTATTAAGGAATATGCTGAGGCTGAGTTTGGGACAGAAAAGTAAATAGGTTAAAAAGGTTTTGATCCACTGCGGATAATGCGGTGGATTTTTTTTGTGCTGCGATATCACGATAATCATTTGCTCAGATCCCTTTCAGAACGCGCCGTTATGGGGAAATGATTGTTTTCGTAACCTTGCCGACGATGTAACGTGGAACTCGTAACCAATACAAATTATGGAGGTCAAAATGGTATGAAGAAGAAATCCTTCACCATGTTGTTAACAGCACTGTTAACATTCAGCACATTGTTAGCTGGATGCGGTGGTAACAACAATAACAAAGAAGAAGCAGCAGCTCCAACTACAAGTGCAGAGAACACTACGAAGGTGGAAGAGACTGAAGCACCTAAAGAGGAACCTACAGAAATCAAAATCATGCTTCCATTGAATACATCAGAGACTCCGCCTGATACGATTAAGAATGAACTTGAGAAATTGACCAACACGAAGCTGACTTATCAATTTTTTCCGGCTGATACTTATGAAGAAAAACTGAATTCATCTTTTGCAACGGGTTCATTGCCGCAAGTAACATATTTGAAGAATCAGACAACCTTCATTCAGATGAAAGAAGCGATAAAAGACGGACAATTCTGGGAAATCGGTCCACTATTAAGCGAATTTCCGAATTTGAGCAAACTGAAACCAGAAATTCTTAATAACACGAAAGTAGATGACAAGCTTTATACCCTATATATCGGGCGTCCACTTGCACGCCAAGGGATCATTTACCGCAAAGACTGGGCAGATAAATTAGGACTTGCTGCACCAGCTAATGTAAGTGAATTATTTGAAATGGCTAAAGCCTTCACAGAACAAGATCCAGACGGTAATGGAAAGAAAGATACTACCGGTATTATTGACCGTAATGAGTTGACCTATGGAGCTTTCAAAACTGTTTCGTCTTGGTTCGGAACACCGAATACCTGGGGTGAGAAGGATGGCAAATTAGCGCCTGAATTTACCTTCGATGAATATTTCGACACAATGGATTTTTTCAAAAAAGCTCGTGATGGCGGATACATTAATCAAGATTTCGCTGCCACCAGTAAAACGGATGCAGTAAATATGTTTAAGGCTGGAAAGGGTGGACTCTATATTGGGGGCTCCATGCAAGATATTGATTCCCTCAATAAAGATACTATTAAGAATAACCCTGACGCTGTTTTGGATGCGCATAGTATGGTTGCAAGTCCAGATGGAAAATATGCTCAATGGATGATTCCAGGCTATAACAATGTTGTCTTGTTCCCGAAATCTGCTGTCAAGGATGAGGCAGAGCTGAAGAAGATTCTTGCTTTCTTTGATCAAATGATGACTCCAGAAGTAGCTAATTTGATGTATTGGGGAATTGAAGGTACTCACTATACCGTTGAAGACGGTAAAGCGAAAGCTGCAGACGACAAAGAATTGATTGAACGTGAAGTAAAGGGATATAAGGACAGCGTTATCGGCGAAGCTGAAACCAATGGAATGTACGAGAACTATAACACGCTGCCAGGAAGAATTCATGCAGATCAATTGGTTCTTGAGAATGTCAAAGTTGGTGTAGCGGATCCAACAGCTGCTATGGATTCGGCTACCTATACAGAAAAAGGCGTAGAGCTTCAACAGATTATTACAGATGCAACCTATAAATATATTTATGGTCAGATTGACAAGGCTGGATTTGAGAAGGAAGTAGAGAACTGGAAGAGCCGTGGTGGAGATAAGATTATTGAAGAATACAACGCGTTATACAAAAAATAGTAACCCGTACTGGAATAGTTAAGCGACAAATTGTAGCTGAAAAGGTTGTTGATCTTGTTTCAACAACCTTTTCTATTCCTCACTGGGTTCAGAAATATCGTGTTTGAATAAAGAAGGAGAAAGGAAGAATATCATGCAGGAAGTCACCGCACAGCCCAGCTCAGCTCCTCAAATGAATCCTAAGCCTGAAATTTATAAAAGCAGCAGCGAACTGAAAAAGCGGCTGTGGAGAAATAAATGGCTCTACGTCATGCTAACTCCGGGAGTACTGTATTTTCTGATTTTTAAATATCTTCCAATGTACGGATTAATTATCTCATTTCAGGATTACAAACCCTATCAAGGGATCAACGGTAGTGATTGGGTAGGGATGAAGCATTTCAGCAGGTTGTTCACAGAGCCGGATTTCTTAAATATATTAGTGAACACACTTATTCTTTTCGGATTAAATATTCTTATCTATTTCCCGATGCCGATTATTCTTGCCCTGATGTTAAATGAACTTCAAGGCAGCTTTTTCAAAAGAACCTTTCAGACGATCTTCTATTTGCCCCATTTTCTGTCATTGGTTATCATCGTCTCCATTTCTTATGTAATGGTCACGATGGATGGAGGGATTATCAACGAGCTGCTTGTCTATTTTGGCTTTGAACCAATCAATTTCCTGCTTAATCCAGGGTGGTTCAGGCCCATGTATATTATTCAGGTGATTTGGAGAGAAGCAGGTTGGGGAACGATTATTTATCTAGCTTCCATAGCTGCGATTGACCCAGGGCTTTATGAAGCATCGCGTATGGACGGAGCTGGAAGACTTAGACAAGTCTGGCATATCACTCTTCCAGCGATTAGAGGCGTAATTATTACATTATTTATTCTGAAAATTGGTTCCGTTCTTGATCTTGGATTTGAACATGTATATCTGCTACTTAACTCCATGAATCGAGAAGTTGCGGAAATTATCGATACGTATGTATATACTGCTGGTTTGAGACAAGGGCAGTTTAGTTACAGTACAGCTATTGGATTCTTTAAATCGATTGTAGGCTTTGTAATGGTGATGATGGTGAATAAATTATCCAAGAAAATGGGAGAAGAAGGCGTTTATTGATATTTTGTGGGAGGAATCGAAATGGTAGAAGATAAAACAATCAGTGGTAGAATCTTTTCTGCTATAAACTTTACGCTGCTTGCGATCATTGCTTTAATTACTGTGCTTCCCCTTGTTCACGTTGTAGCAGGCTCTTTCACAACGAGTGCAGAACTAGCTTCTAGCAAATTTGTACTGATTCCAAAGGTATGGAGTCTGGAAGCGTACAAGTTCATCTTTTCGACGAATACAATATTTAAAGCCATGGGTGTTTCCATTGGTATCACGGCAATTGGTTCTATTTTTAGTTTGTTTATAACTTCTTTGATGGCCTACGCTCTTACCAGAAAAGATCTGGATGGTCGTAAAGTGGTTAACTTCATGGTTGTGTTCACCATGCTTTTTCATGGTGGGATGATTCCAACGTTCCTTGTGGTGAAGGAATTGGGACTAATTGATACGTACGCATCATTGATCCTACCGTCAGCGATTAGTGCCTTTAATATGATCATTTTGAGAAACTTTTTCCAAAATATACCTGAAGGTTTGGAGGAATCGGCCAAAATTGATGGTTGTAACGATTTTGGAATATTATTTCGGATTGTATTGCCACTATCCTTACCTGCGTTAGCGACTATCGGATTGTTCTATGCGGTAACGTATTGGAATACCTACATGAATGCGATTTTGTATTTGAATGATAGTGCGAAATGGCCAATACAGGTTCTGCTCAGACAAATTGTCGTCCTTGCCAGCGGTATGGATCACAGCGCTACACTGGATGCTGCTGTTCCACCGCCAGATCAATCAATTAAAATGGCTGTTATCGTTGTAGCTACCTTACCAATAGTTTGTGTGTATCCGTTCCTGCAAAAGCATTTTGCCAAAGGTGCCATGTTGGGTTCTATGAAGGGCTAGCAAGAAAGAGAGAGACTATACTTAGGGGAGGAGCTTCGAGATGACTGTACAGATACCTACAACGCCGATAGAGTGGGCAAAAAAAGCTTGCGATTCACTAATGGATACTTACAGGGCGGGAGAGCTTCCCCCCGCGCATCGATGGCACTATCATCAGGGTGTATTTCTGTGTGGCATGGAGCTTTTGTGGAATGCTTATCAAGAAGACCGTTATATCAACTATATTCAGGAATATGTAGATGATTTGGTGGATGAATACGGGAACTTTTATTTTGCACGTGATGAGCTGGATGCGGTTCAAGCAGGACAGCTACTATTCACTCTTTATGAACGGACAGGCAAACTTAAGTATCGTATTGCAGCAGAGAAGCTAAGGAATTTACTGCTCACACTAAATAAAACCTCTGAGGGCGGGTATTGGCACAAGGATAAGTACGCCAACCAAATGTGGTTGGATGGACTTTATATGGCAGGCGTATTCTCCTTGAAATATGCTAATGTCTACGATGAACCAAGCTTGCGTGAAACGGTCCTTCATCAGGAAATGTTAATGCGCAAGCATATGAAGGATGAGACAACGGGTTTGTTATACCATGCCTGGGATGAGAGCCGGCGGATGCCTTGGTCGAATCCGGAGACGGGTTGTTCACCGGAGTTCTGGAGCCGATCATTAGGATGGTATGGTCTCGCCTTATCGCAATTTCTGGATCTGTTACCTTCCCATGATTCAGCCCGGACAGAGCTGTCTACTACGCTGAGAGATTTTGTGGATGCACTTATTCGTTACCAAGATCAAAAAAGTGGACTTTGGTATCAAGTCGTAGATAAGGGACATGAGCCAGATAATTGGCTGGAGACTTCAGGGTCATGTTTGTTCGTCTATACGATTGCCAAAGCCGTGAAGCATGGCGTTGTAAGTGATGTGACTATCGCTACAGCTGCCGCTAAAAAAGGATATGAAGGGTTAACCAAAGTAATCCAGTGGGATGAGCATAACCGATTAGTTCTGCCGGACATTTGTATCGGTACCTCAGCTGGAGATTACGAGAGTTACGTGACTCGGCCTAAGGTTAAAAATGATCTGCATGGTGTGGGCGCATTGGTGATGGCTTGTGTTGAAATACAGTCAATGCTCCAAGACTGAATCGCTCCGTATCCTTACTAAACAATGACTTGATTCTCTGAGATTGCAGAGAATCAAGTCGTATTATTTTATGTACAAAGTAATCCTTAAATCGGGTGAACCTATTTATAGTTTTTGAGCTCTTAAATTTATAAATATTTTGGGGGTTGGGATGAAGAAATCACAGTGGGCAATTCAAACGGCAGACTCTATTATGGCGCGGACACCGAAGCTTTATGAAGATAAAGGCTACAAAGGAAGCTGGACCTACGATTATGGCGTGGTATTGAACGGTTTTGAATGGCTTTGGAAGCAGACCGGTGATTCGAAGTATCTGCAGTTCATTCAAGATAATATGGACTACTTTATTCAGGAAGATGGCAGTGTCAAGGGCTACCACCTAGAGGAGTATAACATCGATCATATTAACAACGGAAAATTATTATTGACTCTATATAAAGAAACGAAGCAGGAAAAATACAAAAAAGCGGCTGCTCTACTTAGAAAGCAACTTGAGACCCATCCGCGAACCTCGGAAGGTGCTTTTTGGCATAAAAATATATATCCCTATCAGATTTGGTTAGATGGACTTTATATGGGCGCTCCTTTTTATTTAGCCTACTTGCTAGCTTTTGAAGAAGGAAAGGGACTTGGGGATGTAACTAAACAATTTATCTTGTGTGAGAAGCATACGAAAGATCCGGTAACAGGTCTGCTATATCATGCATGGGATGAACAGCGTATTCAACCTTGGTGCGACCCTGAAACAGGACTTTCGCCTAACTTTTGGGCCCGTTCACTTGGCTGGTATCTCATGGCATTGGTTGATGTTCTGGAATTGCTGCCTAGTGAGCACTCAGATTATCCAGAGCTGGTACGAATACTAAATGATACCTTAACTGCGGTGAAGAAATATCAGGATAAGGAATCCGGGGTCTGGTATCAAGTGATTAATCTAGGGGAACGCAAAGGAAATTATCTTGAGGCCTCTGCTTCAAGTATGATCGTGTATGCCATGGCTAAAGGTATCCGATTAGGCGTGTTAAACGCTGGATGGTACGAAACATTAGATCTGGCTCAACAAGGACTTATCTCGGAGTTTGTACTAGAAACCAAAGAAGAATGGGTCAATTTAAATAAGAATTGCCAAGTAGCAGGATTAGGTGGAGTGGACCAACGTGACGGTACTTTCGCTTATTACATTAGCGAGCCTATTGTCACTAACGACCAAAAAGGTGTGGGTGCTTTCCTTCAGGCCTGTGTGGAATACGAACAATTAAGAGGCTGGATCTGATATAGAACAGGGAGGCTTATGAATGTTGATCTACAATATTGAGGATTTTGGAGCGCTTAAGAATAGTAAAAAGTTAGCGACAGAAGCGATAACGCGTGCAATTGAAGCGGCAAATAAAGCCGGTGGAGGAACCGTTTATGTGCCGGCTGGTACGTTCTTAACCGGTGCAATTCATATGAAAAGCAATATCGAATTGAATTTAAATCCTGGTGCCATTCTTTCATTCAGTACGAACCCGGAGGATTACCCTGCAGTGGAATGCAGATGGGAAGGAGTGAAGCAGCAGGTTCATTCACCTTGTATTTATGGAAGAGAGTTAGTTAATGTATCGATCACTGGCAGCGGAATGATTAACGGAAATGGTGAACTCTGGTGGGATAAGTTTCGGAACCGCCGGGAAGAGCTGCAGTATCCCCGGCCGACTCTAATCGGCTTGGACAGCTGTCAGCGGGTAACCCTTAAAGATATCGCGCTGGTCAATTCTCCAAGCTGGACCGTTAATCCGATAGGCTGTTACAATGTGACTATTGATAATATTTCCATTCTGAACCCGGCGGACTCTCCAAATACAGATGGTATTAATCCAGAGTCTTGCACCAATGTGCGAATTAGCAATTGCAATATTGATGTCGGTGATGACTGCATAGCGATCAAGGCAGGAACTGAGGATACCAAAGAACGAGTTCCTTGTGAGAATATTACGATCACCAACTGCACTATGGTACATGGACACGGGGGTGTCGTACTCGGTAGTGAAATGAGTGGAGATATTCGTAATGTCACGATTAGTAATTGTGTGTTTAAACAAACCGATCGTGGAATCCGGATGAAATCAAGACGGGGACGCGGGGGAACGATTGAAGATATTCGGATCAGCAATATTGTAATGGAGGACGTTATTTGTCCGTTTACTCTAAATCTATATTATTTCTGTGGACCACGCGGAAAAGAAAAATATGTGTGGGATAAAAATCCTTATCCGGTTACAGAGGAAACGCCGTGTTTTAGACGCATTCATTTTGCCAATATTACCGCACGTAATGTTCATGCCGCAGCGGGTTTCTTATACGGGCTTGCGGAGCAGTATGTATCCGAGATTACGTTTACCAATGTGGACATCTCCATGGCGACGAATGCAATTCCCGGCCATCCAGACATGATGACAGGGATCGAAAACATGAATAATCGCGGGTTTTTCCTCGGGAATGCAAGAGATGTTCAATTTCATCAGGTGACGATTGAGAACCATGAAGGGCCTGCTTTTTACATTGAAAATGGAGAAGCTGTAGAGATCATAAATTGTCGATCAAAAAACACGAAGAAGCCGGAAAAATTAGTAGAACAAGCTACAGTGTCACCTGAAGAACAGAATGTCTGTCCATAAGAGAGAGTCATCAATTTATTGAAAGGAAAAGAATCCACTATGCTTGTTGTAGGAAAAGAATCCTTTTGCGCTTATCACACGATTCAAGAGGCGATAGATTCACTAGAGCAGGGGCCATCCGGTCAAGCGGATACGCTTTATATTTTGTCAGGGGTCTATAAAGAGGCAGTGCGGATTTATCGTTCTAATCTTACGATCATAGGGATTGGCTACGTGGAGATTGTTATGAATCGTTACGCGAAAGAGCGTGATGAAGCGGGCGAAGAAATCAATACATTCTCTACACCAACGTTATTTCTGGGTGGCAGCCACCTGATCTTGGAGAATCTGGTGATTACCAATAATGCAGGGCAGGGTGAAAATATCGGGCAGGCGGTAGCCGTGTATGCTAATTGTGATCAAACCGTATTCAGAAATTGTACTTTAAAAGGGTATCAGGACACGTTGTTCACGGGACCTTTGCCACCTGCACCCAAAGAGCGATCTACGTTTGGAGGTATACCACTGAGAAAGCACCATGCCCAATATCGGCAGTTGTATCAGCATTGCTATATAGAGGGAACAGTGGACTTTATATTTGGTGGGGCTACGGCTTATTTTGATAGATGTGAAATTCGCAGCTTGCGTCATAGTGAGAATCAAGCAGGTTATATTACGGCAGCCTCCACACCCGTGGGACAATCGTATGGTTATATTTTTAAAAATTGCTTTTTAACAGCGGCTCCTGATATTGCTCCGGTGTTTCTGGGCCGTCCATGGCGTGAGTATGCTAAAACCGTATTTGTAGATTGTCAGCTGGGTGCACATATTCATCCACTTGGCTGGGATAACTGGAACAACACCGCTAATGAACAAACCATTTGTTATCAGGAATATGGCGTGAAGGATGCAATTCTCCTGAGTAAGCAACGTGTTTCTTGGGCAGATTGCTTTGAAGATGGGGACGAGACGTTGGATAAAGAGTTTGTTTTTGCTGGCACGGATTTTTGGAAATAGATAATTTAATTAACGAGTACACAAATAAAAAACGGTAGTCTAGACGAGAAGCATAAAGTCTTAGACTGCCGTTTTATTTATGTGTTGTATCATTTTATTTTTAATATGATCTTTCCTTTAGCTCTGCCCGATTCGGAATACTCCATCGCTTTCTGCGCCTCTACAGAAGGAAACACTTGATCAATAACAGGTTTTATTTGTTCGGACCTTATCAAATGCTTCGGTTTTATAATTGATAATTTGATCGGCTCCAAGTGACTTGACCAATTCTGCTCCAGCATCGCTTGTAGTAGTAGCCACGTATATCCCCATCGCTTAGGCAAGTTGGATAGCAAAAGTGCCAACACCGCCCGCTCCCGCTTGAATCAATACCTTTTGCCATCATCTATCTTGAATTTTTTAACATTCTTTCCTACTTGGATGACAATCCCTGAAAAATCATTTCCTAAAACTAGGGGCATATCGTATTTCAACAGCGTACGAACTTTGCCATCCCGCACTTTGAAATCGATAGGATTAATACTTGCTGCATGGATCTCTGCCAATACATCATAATCACCCACTGCGGGTGTTGGGATGTCGGCTACTGAAGAGGGGAATTCCCGTATTTTTTTATGATCATTGCTTTCATCCTAAAACCTCCAATTCATTAATTATTCATTTTTGCTGATCCAGAAAAATAACTCATCTCAACAGGGGAGATGTTTTTTGGTTCCGATCGGTCTTCGCTTTTATCTGAGCAGTCTCGGCGATATTTCCCTTGTTCCAGCTTGATATCAATAAAATCGACAACCTGCTGCAGCGACGAGATTTGGCTGACGATGTTTTCTCGATGGTTCCTTAAATGCTCCACCAGTTCAGGATAATCCGCGGGATCAGCGTCGGCGGAGACCGCCAAAAATGGCTGCATATCCTGCAAGGGCATACCTGTTTTTTTGAGGCAGGATAGCAGCCGGATTGTATCTATGTCTTCCTGCCGGTAAACGCGATGCCCGTTGTCCTTCCGGTCCGCCCGGGGAAGCAGCGCAATCTTTTCGTAATAGCGGATCGTATCCTCGGATATTCCGGTTTGCACGGCGGTTTCTTTTATCGTAAACGTTTGCTCTGCCTTCATACTGTACCTCCTGGAGATTGCTTTGTGTGTGCATTATACAACTTGGAGCTGACTCCAAGTCAAGACCTTATCTCTGGGACAAAATCTTTTTATTACGCCTTGACTTGGAGTCGACTCCAATTAATAAAATGTGCGTTATAAGAGGAAGATATCCCGAATTCAGGAGGAGATTTACAATGAGCACACAGCAACGTGAAAATATCGCATTGATTACAGGCGCTAACGCCGGGATTGGATTGGAATTAACTCGAAAACTGCTAGCGGAGGATTGGCAGGTGATTGCTTTGAACCGTTCCGATTTTCCGGCCGACGATGTGAACATCCAAAAAGCCATCAAAAACGGCTGGCTTCGTATTTATAAAACAACCGATCTCGCGGATTTTGCCAGCTTGAGAGGGACGCTGGAAGAGATCAAAGGCAAGGAGCAGCGAATCGATATTTTGTTCAACAATGCCGGCGGGAGCTTCCCCGAACTAAGCTATTCGAAACAGGGGCGCGAAAAGCACTATGAATTGATGACCGTTGTTCCGTATATTATTTTAATGGAATTGAAGGATATCCTACAAAAAGGACGCTTAAAAACGGTGATCAACACCTCATCCTCAGCGCTTAATTATACGAAAGAGTTTACGATAGAAATCTTGGAGCATCCCACAACCTTCCGCAAGCTGCTTGGTCCTTACGCCACCTCAAAGCTGGCATTATCGTTATGGACACAGGCCGCCGCGCCGCAACTTGCTAACGAGGGCATCATGATTCGCAGTGTTGATCCGGGTAGCAATAACACATTGCGAAAAGGGAAAAATTCTGGACTGCCTCTTATAGTTAAACCGTTGATGAAGCTGTTTTTCTCTCCGCCAACCCACGGCGCCGGCCAATTGTATGAGGGTGCTCTGGGAGAACACCGTGAAGAGACAGGTATATTTCTTCGGAAAGGCCAGGTTGCGGATTTGAAATTTAAGGATCAAGCCCGGAATGTTTTGGAAAGGATTAATAATATCTACGAAAATGAGTATCTTCGTTGTTAATCTGATCTTTAGATCTCTAATTTTTTTTTGTAATTCCTCCAAACGTATGAGATAATAGAGTTTTTCCGTTGATTCTATTTTTCATGGCATGGTAGAGATGCCTGATCAAATATTGGAGGTAGGCTTGTTGGCGAAACAGTATCCTTTTGAATATGATCGGACCAAACCTTTTATGGAGCAAGTAGGGGAATGGGTCGGAGATGTATTCTATGAAATTCTTCCTGAGGCTGGATTTGAAGTACGTGATGAACAGATATACATGGCCTTTCAGGTAGAGCGAGCTTTTGCCGAGAAAAAGACGATTTTTTCTGAGGCAGGGGTCGGAACAGGCAAGACATTAGTGTATTTGTTGTATAGCATTTGTTACGCGCGTTATATGGGCAAACCTGCGATTATTGCATGTGCGGACGAGTCCTTGATTGAGCAGCTTGTGAAACCGGAAGGCGATATCGCCAAGCTTGCGAAGCATCTGAACATGAATATTGATGCCAGACTAGCGAAATCTCCGGATAAATATATGTGTCTGAAAAAGCTGGATCAGGCTCGGAACCATGATGATGAAAGCTTACCACTGGAGAGCTTGTACAGTACATTACCTGATTTTGTACATTCACATGCACCGATGCAGCAGTTCCATGCTTATGGAGACCGCAGAGATTATCCTGATCTGAATGACGAACAATGGAACAAGATTAACTGGGATACGTTTCAGGACTGCTTTACTTGCGATATGCGTCACCGCTGCGGGCAGACCTTGTCCCGTGATCATTACCGGAAATCAAGCGATCTGATCATTTGTTCCCACGATTATTACATGGAGCATATTTGGACCTATGAAGCGCGTAAGCGGGAAGGGCAAATCCCTTTGCTTCCGGATCACTGTGCGGTTGTATTCGATGAAGGACATTTATTAGAATCAGCGGCCATGAAGGCGCTTGGCTATAAGATGAAGCATGTCGTCTTTGAAGAATTGATTTCTCGCCTGCTACAGAACGAGATTCGTGAAACGCTGGCCGTTCTGATTGATGAAGCGATCATGCAAAGTGAGCAAATGTTCAAAGCGATTCGCCGTCAATGCCGAAACATACCTGGATCAGATCGGAAAAGCATTGAGCTGAATGCTTCATTGATTCGTGAGGTACACCGGATGCGGAGTGTAATTGCTGCTATCGAAGAAGAATTAGTATTCGAAAGCGGACTCTACACGATTGATGAATACCAACTCCGAATTGTGGAGGAACGTTTGGAGACCATAGAGATCGCTTTGCGATTGTTTGAGGATTCAGGGGCTTTAATCTGCTGGGCGACAGAAGAAAGCGATGGTCTAACGCTGTCGGTCATGCCACGAAATGTCAAAGAGGTACTTCAAGACAGCCTGTTCACGCAAAAAATGCCAATCGTATTCTCATCGGCTACATTGTCTGTGGATAAATCATTCCAATACTTGAAGGACAGTCTTGGGATACAAGATTTTTTATCCTTCTCTGTAGACTCACCTTATGACTATGAGCACCAGATGAATGTCTATGTGCCAGAGCTTCAGAGTGGGGATTTTGCTGAGAAAATGGAAATTTCCCTGAAGCTTATTCAGCGGACTGAAGGTAGAGCACTGCTATTGTTCCGTACTCGTGAAGAGCTTCTGCAGTTCAAGCAGCTTAACTCGTTACGACCGGAAAGCAGTTCATATTCATTTTTATATGAAGGGGATCAAGAAATCAGCTATTTGATTTCGGCATTCCAACGGGATGAGCATAGCGTGTTATGTGCGGTCACCTTATGGGAAGGGCTGGACATCCCTGGACCTTCATTATCCAATGTGATCATATGGTCGCTGCCGTATCCTCCGCTTGATCCAGTGTTTATGGCAAAGAGGGCGGAAACCTCCACTCCTTTTGAAGATGTGGATTTGCCTTACATGCTGTTAAGACTCAAACAAGGGATGGGGCGGCTGATTCGAACCGGTACAGATCAAGGAATTGTAACTGTACTTGCGGAAGAGGAAGGGCAACATCCGGTACACGAATATATAACTTCTGTACTTCCAAAAGGGACTCGACTACAGAAGCTGGAAGCTTAAATATCACTAACGATTATAATTGCTCCTTTGGTGAGGCAGATGCTACGGCATTTATGTTTCACTCGAAGGAGCTTTTTTTGTCTAAAATTAAGCATAAGTATTCCTAATCTTACGGATAGGATATTGGTATTTAACTTCCGAGCGCTGTCGTATTATTGTTGAGTCATGGGATGTATTTATACAGCATCATCTAGAGATTCATCAAGGAGTGTATACGACATGGGTCAATCAGAAGGTTTGTATCAACCAGATCACAACAAAAAGGTTGGGTTTGCATTAGGGATAGGGCTAACCTTAGTTATCGCATTATTGGCGAAATTTTTAGCGGGTTTTCCATTCCTATCTATTATGGGGCAATTGGTCATTGCCATCTTAATCGGGATTATTTGGCGAGCTACGATAGGAGTGCCAGATAGCATCACACATGGCACCGATTTTTCCAGTAAAAAACTGCTTCGTCTAGGGATTATCCTGCTCGGTATGCGGCTTAATCTAATGGATATCGTTGCTGCAGGACCTCGGGTATTTCTTTTGGCAGTCATCGTCATTATATTTGCGATCTCCGTTGTATACGGACTGGCTCGACTGTTCAAAGTAGATAAGCGCCTCAGTATCTTAACTGCCTGCGGAACTGCGATTTGCGGTGCGGCAGCGGTGGTTGCCATCGCTCCACAGATAAAAGCTAAAGATGACGAAACGGCCATTGGTGCAGCTATAGTAGCTATATTAGGCACAATATTTACACTGCTGTACACATTTTTGTATCCTTTCCTCGGCTTATCAGATTTAGGTTATGGGGTATTCTCAGGAGCGACTTTACATGAGATTGCTCACGTTATCGCGGCTGCGGATGCTGGTGGAAATGCTGCCGTTGATATGGCGGTCATCGTTAAATTGACCCGGGTGGCTTTACTTGTGCCGGTGGCTATTTTAATTGGGATTTGGTCCAATCGTGAAGAAAGAAAAGTGCAAGGTGGAGCGGCTAAAGCTTCGTGGAAAAGCATTCCAATCCCCTGGTTTATTCTAGGATTTCTAGTTGTCAGTGGTGTGAATTCGTTAGGAATCGTCTCCGCATCAGTAGCCAATGGGATCGTTACGATTGCTTATATGTTAATCGCTATGGCGATGGCAGGGCTTGGGTTAAACGTTGATTTGGCGGCATTTAGACGGCTTGGAATGAAGTCTTTTGCAGCGGGACTTATAGGCTCGGTCATGTTATCTCTAGTTGGATTTATGTTAGTTCACTTACTTGCACTAGCATAGTTAGCATGTACACCCTGAGTATGAAATGAGTTACTTCATATCCAAACAGCGTCCTTCTCTTTATCATTTAGTGTGGTAGGGTATGCATGAAATGAATGGAGGGACTTCAGGTGAAGTATTGCATAGGTGAATTTGCTTCCATTCTCGGGGTAACTGCGGATACGCTGAGATTATACGAGAAACATGATATTGTTAGGCCCACAAAAGATAACAGCAATAATTATAGATATTTTAATGATTTAGATGCGAGGGATCTGTTAATGAGCAGATGGTATCGCAGTATGGAAATTCCATTGCCCGAAGTGGCACTTTTAATGAAGGAGTCCTCTATTGAGCAAGTTATGGGAATGATGCAGCAGTCTCAGCAGAGTTTAGAAGAAGAGATTAAGCAAAAGACGATGCTGCTAAACAAGATGAATGAAATTCATAAAGAGCTTAAGGAAATAGAGTCCTCATTATATATATGTAAACTTAAACAACTGCCAGGCATGTACAGGCTTAAGCAAACGGATAAAAATGCATTATTAAAAAATGATATCGTAAAAAGCCTCGTCAACACTTGGATGGATAGGCTTCCTTATGCGTTTTATTCTTTTAAGATTGAGGACGCGGGGGTGTTATCCGGTGATAATAACTTTGACTATAGCTGGGGGCTTACCTTACCCGAGGAGGAAGTGCAGAAATTTGCGATGGATATCGATGAATATGTAGAGTACATTAGCCCGAGTACCTGTGTCTCTGCTATCATGTTATCTACGGATGGACATTATATCACGAAGAAATCCTTGCAGTTTATGATAGATTACATCGAAGCAAATGGTTATACCATAGCGGGTGATGTGGTGGGTAAATTAATGCTTACTGAAAAAATAGAAGGCAATAACCGCTCGTATTTGGAAGTGAATATCCCAATTGTATAAGTGTATTTCTATAAACACCTGCTCTGAGAGCGGGTGTTTTTCTTTTTGGACAAGAATTGGACATTGACCTTGGTGCTGCACCAATGTTTATACTTCGGTATATAGCTTGGCAACGTTCGGTAGATATGTATAGATATGAATGTGAAAAATATCACGTTCTTGGCGAGCTATAAGATATTAGATACTGGGGGAGAAGAGAATGCGCAACAGAAATTTCACCAAGAAAATGCTCATGTTAACTTTTTGTATGGTGCTGATCGTTTCCATGCTGAGTGGATGCAAAGGAAATGGGGAGTCGGCAAATTCGTCATCATCATCTTTTAAAGCCGGTACATTCGCTGGGGAAGCGGAAGGCAAAGAGGGCGTGATTAAAGTAGAAGTCACTATGGATGAGCCAGATAAAATTAAAGATATCAAGATCGTAAGCCAGTCAGAAACAGGTGGTCTAGGCGATAGTGCACTTGAAAAAATAAAAGATCAAATTCTGGAAGGACAAACCTTGGCAGTAGATGCTGTTAGTGGTGCGAGTCTTTCCAGTGAAGCAATGCTCGCGGCCGTTGAAGATGCCGTAACCAAAGGTGGAGGAAATCTGGAAGTCCTCAAAGCCGGTGGCGTGCAAAGAGCGGGTGAAGGTAAAACGGAAAAGCTTGAAACAGACGTAGTGGTAGTAGGCGCCGGTGCATCTGGTGTGTCCGCAGCGGTAACCGCTGCTGATAAAGGTGCCAAGGTTATTATTATCGAAAAAACAGGAGTTATCGGGGGAGCAAGTAATCTATCCTGGGCCGGTAAGTTCTATAATTCTTCCGCAGCTACTGACAATAATCTTAAAGTAAATGTGGAAAAAGAAATTGCCGATTGGATTGTCAACAATCACTGGAGAGTTGACGCTGCAGCGATTAGACAATACGTAACGAAATCCGGTGAAACTTATGATTGGTTAGCGGAAAAAGGTTATAAAACCAGCTTTCTAAACTTTTTCGGAGAGCAGCTGCATGTACTGCCAGCTTATGAAACTCGGGAAGAGACCCTTCGGAAAATGTTAGCTGAATCGGTTGAACAAAAGGGTGGACAAGTGATCACCGAAACCACTGCCAAAAAGCTGATTACCAATGAAGCAGGAGAAGTTACAGGTATTGTGGCTGAGAAATCAGACGGGACTACTCTTGAAATCACAGCGAAAAGTGTCGTAATGGCAACAGGCGGTTATGCTGCAAATTCGGAAATGGTTAAAGAAGCTTTTGGTTTTGAAGGGGTTAACGGAGGACTAGGTCAGAATGTTGGGGAAGGTCTGAAGATGGCTTGGGAAGCAGGAGCCAAGGTTCCTGATAACTTCGGTGGTCAGATGCTGCACCAAACATTAGCCAGAGCAACACAAGGACTAAAAGCACAATATGAGCCTTTTGAAGCAAGTTATCCGCTGATGTTGACGTATCTGCCTAACTTCATGAATGTAGGTTCTTCCGGAGCACGTTTCAGAGATGAAGCAGCGACATTAACATCGGTCGCCGCAGCTAATACGAGTGCATTTAATGGTGCTTATCATATGGTTATCGTATCAAAATCACAATTGGCTGCTCTTCAGTCCAAGGGGATGAAAGGTGTTAACGCACCAAGCCTGCCAGGAATGCCACCAGAATTTTATGCAGAATTTGCAGATCAATTCACGTTAGAGAATCCATGGGTAAATGCAGAAAAGGTGTTTGATTCTATGGTAGAAAACGGAGATGGCTTCAAAGGAAATACAATCGAAGAATTAGCAACAAATGCAGGTATGGATGTAGATGTGTTTGTAGAAAATTACAATAGTTATAAAGAAGCTACAAAAACTGGTGTGGATACTGAATTTGGTAAAGCTGCTGATTATTTAGAGCCAATGGGCGAAGAAGGACCGTATTATGCCATCGTCGCTGAAATCAACAACTTGGGTTCTGTAGGTGGCTTGCTGGTAAACACTAAGTTCCAAGTGCTAAATGATAAACGTACACCAGTAAAAGGATTGTTTGCTGTAGGGCTTGAATCGGAAGGCGTATTATTCAACGATACCTATGTAGGCAATGGGGTTGGAATTGGTTATTCCTTTACCTCAGGTCGTCTAGGTGGAGAGAGCGCGGCAAACAGTGCTTTGAAAGCTAATTAACGACAATTTCCCGGAAAATAATTCAAACTTTTTAAAGCCGCAGAGTAGACAACTCTGCGGCTTTTTTTGTTGGAGATTAGAGCCAATCTTCTTTTAGCAAAGATTTAAGAAGCTCTACATTTGTTACTCCCAGCTTGGCAGCGATCTGCTGCTCTAATTCAATTTTGGTGATCATCATTCTGTTATTGCATTCTATACCCTTTAGAGTGAGGACAATATTTTTGTCACGCTGATTTCCTTCGACTTCAACGGCTTCAACATAACCACGGGATAACATGCCTTGAATGCTTTTATGGGTGCCCTGTCTTGAAATATGAATTATTCTACTGATTTCTGAGATCGATAACATTTTTCGGGCCGCAAGAACTGCAAGAATGTGGGATTCGGTCTTATTGATTTGATCCGGGTCTTTGTCTGTCACTATTTTACGTAAAGCTAGATGCTTCTCACTGAGTAAATCAATCAGGTTCATTTTTTGCAGCTGCTTATTCATTAGAACACTCCTAAATGATGGCTCGTTTATCCCAGTATAAGTCATTTGTGAATATTGTCAACTTGGTTGACTTGATTTAAGGATCTATGTTATTGTAATCCAAGTTGACAATACAGAGATAAAAGGAGCTTGAAGATGGGAAGAAACAAAAAAGAAGCATTTTTATTTACGTTCATCATGTGTTTTTTGATGGTGCTGGGTATGAGTATTTACAATGTAGCACTAATGGAGGGTTGGTCAGGCACGTTAGTTAAGGATGTGATTGTCGGCTACTTGCCTGCATTTATAGTTGCACTCATTCTAGATGTATTTGTTGTAGGCAAGGTTGCGAAGGGGATCGCGCATAAGCTGGTTAAAGAAAATGATCCGATGATCAAAAAAATCATGTTCATATCCTTTTTTATGGTGACCGGAATGGTATTGTTCATGTCCTTCTATGGCACAGTTCTCCATGTTGGATTTTCTGCTGAACTACCAAGAGCTTATCTGTCTGCCATAGGTAAAAATTTTATTTTTGCACTTCCACTGCAAATCATTTTAGTTGGGCCGCTTACACGATTTATTTTTGTGAAAATTACTCCAGCAGTGTCTGCGTAGGGAATAAATCAATAGAAGCAATGTACAACAAAACGCTCTCCGTCTGCCTGAATAAGCAGAAGAGAGCGTTTTGTTTTTTAAAAGATTAGAAACGTTTATCTATGGCTCGCTCGTTTACGTAAGCGCGTGAACTCTCTTTTTTACAGGTTCGAGTAGATTTAGGGCATACTCATTTCCGCTACCTTTGGGACTATCGTTGCGGATATGCTCCTCCAGACATAATCTGGAGTCGTGATCCGCTTGATAATCAGGATGATTATCCAGATACCCCATTAGGGCTTGCCATGAACCATAGATATCATCAGTGCTTTCTGTCAGAGCATAGAGGCCGCCGTCGAGCCGCATTTCCTTTAGATGAGCTGGTATCTTCACATTTTCCGGTATTGAGGCACAGAATCCATATCCGTAAGGTTTATTCTCACCACTTGGATGCGGGTTCGTATTGCCGCCAAACAGCCGTGCTGTGCCTAATAGTTGACTAGCTTCCAGCCATTCATTAACTGGGATCATAGCTTCATCTTCTGGAGAGGTACTAACCGCAACATTGTAGGCAAATCTCATAGCTGGGAGAGTAATGAATCTTACATGAATAGGGGTAGAGTGATTAATAGTTGGCATAGATATAACCTCCTCAGTTTTAGTCATACCATCCGATGGACTGCATGACTTTTCGTTTAGTTCAGATAATAATTGATTTGTAATGGGTTCCTCGAGATGGGCGGATATCCACTGTAAAAAGAGATGGATTTCACCTTCTCTATTTGTTAGTTCTGTTTTTTGATTGTGAATAGAAGCCGCTTGCTGGCTGAGCGCTTCGTACATGGACTGAACGGACATATTTTTAAGCACGGTTCCAATATCCTTGATGCTAATATCCAGCTTTCTTAATAATGAGGTAACCCGAATGGCGAGTATTGCTTTCTCATCATAAATCCGCCAGCCAGAGCTGCTATCCCGCTTACTTTCAAACAATCCTTGAGCTTCCCAGTGACGCAGAGTCCGACTCGTCAGTCCGAATTGCGCAGAAAGCTTATCAATGGTAACAAATCCGCTCATAGACAACTCCCGTTTCATAGTTTGATAAGGCGCCTTATGTGGATTATTTTAGCATTTAACGTTACGTCAATTGCAAGGAGAATTAATGATTGGGTATTCGAGATAATTTACATTTCTCATACAAAACATTGTCCAGTATTTAACGTCCAGCTTCTACAATCAAGATATTGGTAGAATGTACCTATTGCAATATGAGGCTTTATACGGAGGATGATATTGTTGAAAGCTAGGTCTATGCATCTAACTATGAAATGGAAGTTGATTTTGAGTTTTTCCGCCGTTGTTCTTTTCTTTTTGGGAGTAGCGTTTTATCAAAACCATAAAATCAGTCAAGTGGAGATTTCTATGGAAACGCAAAAAGCTGAGATGGAAAAACGAATTACCGTGTCTATCATTACGCAACTGCTGCAGGAAATGAATGCGGTAGAATCTTCGTTAGCGGGTTCGAGTGATTTGGAGTTCGTCCAACCCTTTAAGGACAAGCAAACAAAGCTGACTAAAGAGATGGCGACGGTGGATTTTGCGGCAGATTCGCCGGCATTTAAAGAGTTAGAACAATTACATAGTCATATTGGGGAATATACGGGATATTTTGACGAATTGGTAAAGACCATAGAAGACGAGCAGCTTGATCCCATGAGTGTGCTGGAACAAATCGATGAATTACATACGAAGGCTACAGCGTTGAGTGAAGTCATGCTAGTGACTAATGAACATTTGTATACGGCAGCAGCAGAGAATGCAGAAAAAGCACAGGATTATTCTTTTGATCTGCTTAATCTAACCACCTCTATAGTTGCTTACGCAGCTGTGCTAGTGTTTATTTTCACATTAGTGATTGCGGTAATGCTCATACGTTCCTTTCTGAATCCTATTCATAAACTGCAAGTGGCTCTGCGAAAAATTGCCGAAGGAGATTTGCGTCAGCAGATTAATTCACCTTACAACGATGAGTTGGGCAGTTTGAGTCATCATTTTGATCATATGGTGGAGCGGGTCCGGGAAATGCTTCAGCATACCCAGTCAGTAGCCTCTTCGCTGGCAACTTATTCGCATTCTTTTCAAGAATCTTCATCTATAACGGCGCATACGAATCAAGATATCGTAAGCACTATACAGGAAATTTCGGTAGGCGCAGAACAGCAGGCAGGACAATCCGAGCAGAGCGCTGGCCTGATTCAGGAGCTGGAACGTGAAGTGAACGAGATCACGGAGTATACCGAGGTTATGCTGGCTACCAGTCAAACGGCTAATCACAATACTCGTAAAGGATCTGAATCCGTCATCGCCCTCCGGGAGGTGTCTGAGCATTCGCGAGAATCTGTTAATAAAGTATATCTGGCTTTAACCAAACTGAGTGATCAATCAAAGGACATCTCGCGCATCACTAAATCCATAACAGATATTTCTAATCAGACCAATATCCTCTCACTTAACGCAGCAATTGAAGCAGCTCGTGCAGGTGCCTACGGAAAAGGGTTCGCTGTCATCGCTGATGAAGTAAGACAATTATCTGTGCAGACCAAAGAGTCCTCCGTACATATCAGTCAGATTATTAGCGAGCTGCAATCCGGGATGGATGAATTCCAGCAATATATGCTGGTGACCAAAGGAAATCTTGAGGAACAGGATCATAAAGTGGCCGAAACGTTGTCCTCTTTCGAAGCGATTGATCAATCTATTGTGGAGATTAGTAAACAGATTGGGCAAATTCACGACAAAGTGGATATGACTCAGACTATGAACCGTAGACTCGCAGAGTCTGTGCATGCCGTCGCGGCCATCGCCGAGGAAACTGCGGCAGGAGTGCAAGAGGTGAACGCCTCCAGCGTACAGCAGGATCATGCTATCCGTGATATAGCCCGTCAAGCCATTGAGATTAATGAAATTTCGCAGAATTTATTTAAAGAAATCAATATTTTTAAGATTGATTCAGATGGGGACGATGGGGTCAGCGATGAAGGGGACAGGGATACAAAGCATGCTGGCACTCCAGAAGCTGGGGACACATTAGGAGACGCATTAGGAGATGATACATTAGGTGCTGGCGATCCTCCAGATGATAGCGGTACTCCAAATGATGGTGGTACACCAAATGCAGACGCTTCTAAAGAGGGGTCTTATCTGACAATCTCTGCGTAGCTCAGCGGGAATTGGCATTCGTAGCGTAAGGTGGAATAGAGAATAGAGTAGGGAGTAGGGAGTAGGGAGTAGGGAGTAGGGAGTAGGGAGTAGGGAGTAGGGAGTAGAGAGTAGAGAGTAGAGAGTAGGGAGTAGGGAGTAGGGAGTAGAGATTAGAGTTTATAGAATAGAGTTTAGAGATGAGAGGCTAAAGTTTAGCGCTTAGTGAGGTTCTACCTGCCGTTTTGATTTTAAGTGTATTTTATACAACTAAAAAGGTTTGTATTTAGCTTGATTAGGGTTTAGTTGTATTTAGTGCAGCTATTTCGAGCTGAAAAGGGGATAGCGGCTGTTTAGTGGGGATTTAATTGCATGAAATACAACTAAAACCAGGTGGGAGTGCACATACCTGAAAATAGTTGTATAGAGTGCAATTAACTCAACGCATAATTGTGATTTGTTGCATAAAGAAGCTGGCTCATTCGTGGGAGTGTCCACGAAAGGCCAGCTTTTTATCGTAGTAATATAGTTATTAATTAGTCCTCGTAAGTTTGATTTAGGGTGCTAACTAACTCTGGGAGCCAGTCGCTTAGAGTGAGAAACTTGTATCCCTCCGATTGAGCTTTAGCTGTATCCATAAACCAAGATTGTGTGATCCCGAATGGAGAATTATGCGCATCCGCTGTTTCGCTTTGAATGACGGCTTGTTTTCTGGTCTCTTTTTCAATCAGCGAGATAAGCTCCTTAATACTAACCGTACCGTCTGAGCAAGCGTTGAGAGGACCCGTCACCGTCGAGTTGCCAAGCCAATACAGAAAATCAGCGGCTTCGTCCGAACGGATAAAACAGATATTTGCATCTGGATTCGGAATCCCGATGGGCAGCTCGTTACGTACATGTTCGATATGAAAATGGAGTCTTCGTGTATAATCGTCAGTTCCCAGAACAATCGGAAAGCGGACAGCGGCTACAGGGAAGTTAGCTTGTTGGATAAGGACGGCTTCCGCCAGTCTTTTCCCCTCCTGATAGGTGAAGTCATTTCGTCCTCCATAACGAATAGGGTGCGTTTCAGGATCGAACACCTCTTCCGTCAGCGCTTGCTCACTGAAATCATAAACAGATAAACTTGAAGTCAGTATGTAACGTGTGGTTTTGCCGTCAAAAATACGGCGCGCCTGATCCGCTTCATCAGGTGAAAAACAAATATTATCGTAAACTACATCCCAACTCGTATCACCTAATGCTTGAGCGAAGGCCTCCGGTTGAGACCGATCCACCTGTATCCGGTGAACGAGATCGCCAAAAGGGTCGCTTGTTTCCCCGCGCGTTAATATGGTTACTTCGTTCTTAGAATCCTCAAGCAGACGCTCGACCAAACGTTTCCCAAAAAAAGCGTGTGCCGCCTAAAATAAGAATCCTCCTCATCAACCTCACTCCTTGATTGCTATTAATGGTTATTAAAATGACTGTTTATTGGTTTATGTGAAGCTTCTGATTCATTGTAGAGAAGCGGCGGGATCAGCCAGATCAGCAGCAATGTATTGAGTTTTGAGTGATACAAATTGGACTAACGGGAAAGAGTTAGTTTGATTGTACTTCGTGCAATAGAATTCGTATTAGAGTGGAGAAAATTTGATCCTATTGTACTCTATACAATCAATGGATGATCAAGTGGCATTAAACTAGCTTTTCACCAGAATCTATTGCAGAAAGTACAGCAGATTCAATTTTTGCTGCCAGGACGGCGGAGTCTGTTGCACAATATGCAACGTTTGTAGCTAGTTACCACAAACAGCCCAAATGTTAATTACACATTAAGCGAACTAATCGCAAATATATCTGTTCGTTTTTAACGTAACGAGACACTTAGCTGCCCGAAATCGAGCTTAACGAAAAACTACGCCACCATACACATTCCTGGCGTGGTATAATTCCAGCTGTTTGAACTGAATCCACCAGCTTGGAAGGTCTGGAAGCCTTGCAAGCTTTGGCTCGATACCGCCATTACAGGTTCCTGGCTTTCGTCCGCAAATACAAGCTCGATCAGCTCGGCAATTTCCCCATGTTCATACGCGGCTGCAAGGCGGCTCAAGACAATCTGCATGGCTGTGTCCTGTGGTAAGGAAGGACCATCGGCCTGAAGCAGCTCTTGTCTTACGAGAGGAAGGGCTTGCCGGGCTCGGTGCAGAGCGGCTTTTATTGCCCCTTCTGTGGTATCGAGAATCTCGGCAGCTTCCATTGCAGAGTGTCCCAACACATCTCGAAGCAGGAATACCGCCTGCTGCAGCGGAGATAAATGCTCCTGTAGTGCTTGAAAAGCAGCTTCAATCTCAAATGAACCATACTCCGCAGAGGCTTCAGTGGGGGACTGATCCAGCTCCAACACTCGTGACAAGGTGGCTTTTCGCCGCATGATATCAATCCATGTGTTTCGGGCAATCCGAAAAAGCAATGCCTCAGGATTTGGGTGATTTGTAGAACTTGTATGATGAGTAGAATTTGTAGGAATCGTAGAATGCATTGCAGATTTTGCAGATTTTGTAGATGGTGCAGTCTTAGATGGCGTTACAGCCTTAGCAGACGTTGCAGCCTTAGAAAACGTATAGTTCATTTGATTAGTTTGATTAGTTTCAAGTTTTTCATTAGCTCCATTTGCTCCATTAGCCTTATCATTTTCAATGGTTTCTTTATTTTGTTTAACTTCATTCATTGGACTGTTCCCATTATTTGCGCTCGATGAGTTCGAAGTCTTCATATAACCTAGAGCCTTGACCCATGTATCCTGAGCTAAATCATCGGCATCCCACGGGGATTGTGTCAATGCAAGACAATATCGCTTCAGAGCTATCTGCAAAGACCTGCTGTTACTTTCATCCGGCTCATCTCCGGTGCTAAGCTTCTCAAGGATGATCACTCTGCATAACTCCTTTTCCAGTAAGGTGATTTCGATTACTTCTAATAATAAACGAATGAGCAGGAAATTAAGATACGCAATTTTAAAAAATAAAAATTCTCACGCCTAACGTATCCTATCCCCATATTAATCCGTTTACAGGGTAGATTTCAAAACTCTAAAACAGATGGAGGTCGAATACGGATGGCGTACGTTCCTTATGTAGTCGAACAAACGAATCAAGGTGAAAGATCTTACGATATTTATTCGCGGCTGTTGAAGGACCGGATAGTGTTCGTAGGTGCGGAAATTGAGGATCAGCTGGCTAACAGTATTGTTGCCCAGTTATTGTTTTTATCAGCAGAAGATCCGGATAAAGATATACACATGTATATCAATTGTCCAGGTGGCTCTATCACCGCAGGCTTCAGTATTTATGACACGATGCAGCTTATTAAGCCTCCGGTAAATACCATTTGTACAGGAATGGCGGCTTCTTTTGGTTCTTTGTTGTTATTGGCTGGGGCCAAAGGGAAACGTTATGCCTTGCCGAATAGCGAGATTATGATTCATCAGCCGCATGGTGGGGCGCAGGGGCAAGCTAGTGACATTGCGATCAGTGCCAAACGTATTTTGAAGGCAAGGGAAGTGCTTGTGCAAATTACAGCGGACCGAACTGGGCAGACGGTAGAGAAGGTACTGCAAGATATGGATCGAGATTATTTCATGTCAGCCGAGGAGGCGGTTGAATACGGAATTATCGATAAGGTCATCACAAATCTCTAAGACGAAGGAGTGAAGAAGGCTATGCTGGAGGTTTTGCAGGGAAAAGAGGTAACAATCTATTTTGTGGATGGCTCCAACGCTACAAAAGGAGTGCTGGAAACGGTAAGTGAAAATTTCGTCAAATATCGGACGGATTTTGAAGAGTTTTATATTCCAATCAGCTCGATCTGTTCCATCTCTCTAGATACCAAAACGCGTGAACGAGCCAAAGTAGGATTCACACAATAACATCACCAACATCATCTGTATAAAAAAGGGTTAGGAGCTCCACAGCTCCTAACCCGTACTTTCCCGAATAGCCAAATAATGAGCCACATTTGCATGATGCGGCACAACGGTCTCCCCTTTAATCAGCTTGATTAAGGTTCGGGTGGCGGTCATCCCAATCTCCGTTCCAGAGTATTCAACCGAGGAAAGCTTAGGTCGAACGATAGAGGCAATGAAGCTGTTATCAAAACCGAACACGGCGACATCAGCTGGCACCCGTAGACCGTTATCGGTTAAATGATTCATGGCTCCAACTGCCATCCAATCTGTAGAGCAAAACACCGCAGTAGGTAACTCCCCGCTATCTATAATTCGGCGCATGGCGTCGCTCCCATCTTCGACGGCCATCGCACTTTCTACTACCCATTCTTTCCTTAAGGTTATGCCTGCATCCATAAGGGCTTGTAGATAGCCTTTATACCGATCGCCACCCACCGCATTATCTCCCGATCCGCGAATCATAGCGATTTTGCGATGACCTTTTTGAATCAGATAAGTAACAGCTTCATAGGAGGCAGTTATATTGTCCAGATGAACGGAAGGAATCATATCCACCTGCGATTGTTGCCCGACAAGCACGCAAGGTGTATTTGAGCTGCGGATGATCTCCAGATGTTCATGGTTTGGAATTGAACCCACAAATATATTTCCTTCCGTCCCAATACGCTGGAACATCTTCAAATAGTGTTGTTCACTTTCTGCACTGCCGTCCGTTAATCCGACCATAATGTCGTATCCATACAAATCCGCAAGATCGCGAATACCAACATTGAAGTCATCCAGTACAGTGTTGCTATTCTGCGGAATGATCACACCGATCAGCTGTGTATTAGCTTTGTCCGTTTCAAGGCCGATGACATTCGGACGGTAGTTGGTTTGTTTAATAGCTTCCAGTACTCGTTTACGGACATCTTCGTTTACTGGTTTGCTGTTATTGATTACCCTGGACACCGTAGAGATCGAAACGTTCGCCATTTGGGCTATATCTTTTATCTTTACCTTCAAGAAGATCACCATAACTTTCCATATGATTCACTTGGTGTTTCAACTCTCGCAAGCATATCACGGATAGCTTCAAGAATCCAAAAGATTGTTGTTGACCTAGGAAATAAAAGGTCCTATAATGATCGCTGTAGGAAAATTATTTCCTTGAAAAAAGCTTGTTTTGAACGATAAAGTTGGATTTTTGCTAAAAACAATAACTAAATTATTAATTTTAATGAATTTCGGGAAAAAATTTTCCTGTGAAGGGTATATGAATACGAAGGAGCTGCATGCATTGAACAGAACATGGTGGAAAGAAGCCACGGCGTATCAAATTTACCCACGGAGCTTTATGGACAGCAATGGTGATGGTGTAGGGGATCTGCAAGGAGTCATTTCTAAACTTGATTATTTGCAGGAGCTTGGCATCAATGTCATTTGGATCTGTCCTATTTATAAATCCCCAAATGATGATAATGGTTATGATATTTCGGATTATCAGGATATTATGGCGGAGTTCGGCAGCATGGCCGACTTTGATCAGCTGCTGCACGAGGTTCATGCACGAGGCATGAAGCTGATTCTGGATCTAGTGATTAATCATACTTCGGACGAACATCCATGGTTTGTTGAAGCACGTTCAAGCAAGGATAATCCGAAGCGGGATTATTATATTTGGAGTGATCCTAAGGACGGGGAGGAGCCGAATAACTGGGAGAGTATTTTCAGCGGTTCGATTTGGGAGCTTGATCCCGCCACAGAGCAATATTTTATGCATGTATTTTCCAAAAGACAGCCAGACCTCAACTGGGAGAATCCTGAGGTGCGCCGTGAATTGTATAGCATGGTCAACTGGTGGCTGGACAAAGGAATCGACGGCTTCCGGGTGGATGCCATTTCACATATTAAAAAAATCACCGGACATCCCGATCTGCCGAATCCACAGAATCTTCCGTATGTTCCGTCTGGCGATGGTCACATGAACCGTGAAGGGATTCACGATTTCTTGCAGGAGCTCAAGCAGGAGACGTTTGACCGATATGACATCATGACGGTTGGCGAAGCGAGTGGTGTAAATGTTGATCAGGCGGAGTCGTGGGTGGGTGAAGAGCAAGGCAAATTTAATATGATTTTTCAATTCGAGCATTTAGCTCTTTGGAATAAGAGTGTGACAGGTGGATTGGATGTTCTGCAGCTAAAATCAGCTCTCTCCCGTTGGCAAAAAGGTCTTGAGGGCAGAGGCTGGAACGCATTGTTCATCGAAAATCACGACCAGCCGCGTTCAGTTTCTACTTGGGGAAATGATGGCCAGTATTGGAAAGAGTCAGCTAAATCGTTGGCTACGATGTATTTCCTGATGCAGGGAACACCATTTATTTATCAAGGTCAAGAAATTGGGATGACCAATGTAAGATTTGAATCAATGGATGATTACGATGATGTGGCGATGAAGAACTTGTATCGTTTGGAGACTGAAGCCGGTAAATCACATGAGGAAGTCATGGAGGTAATCTGGAAGAACGGTCGGGACAACTCTAGAACACCAATGCAATGGAGCGACTCTGAAAACGCTGGTTTCAGCAGCGGCAAGCCATGGATGAAGGTGAATCCGAATTATACGGAAATCAATGTGGAGCGGGCGAAGCAGGACCCTTATTCCATCTATCATCATTACAAAAAGCTTATCGCTCTTCGGGCTGCTAATCCCGTTACTGTTTACGGGACTTATGATCTCATTTTGCCTGAAGATGAACGTATTTATGCTTATACTAGGACGCTTGGAAATGAAAAACTGCTGGTCATGTCTAACCTGACAGCAGAGGAAGCGCTGTTTGACCTTCCATTTGAATTGGAGTTTGATACTAGTGAGTTGCTCTTGCATAACTATGAGGTTGATCCTGCGGAGCCGATTGAGACTGTCGCATTACGGCCTTACGAGTCCCGTGTGTATATGCTGGTTAACGCACCTGTAGAGCAAGAGGGGAGCAGTGAACTTGTACCTGCACAAGAGTTAAGTGAAGCTTCTTTTCCAGAAACAGTTTAATATATTATTGTAATTCAAAGCGCCCGGTTATCCGGGCGCTTTTTTTGTTGCGGTAGTGTAGGACTCTTGCACAAAATGAATACGCTTACCTAGGCAAGTCGTATAAAAATATTATTTTTTCTATTATTTTTGTTCCCAAAATTAATAGAATACTATATTATGTTATGAATACAGATTCATATAAGTGTATATTCATTCAATTTGGGGTGAAAGTAGACAAAATTATAGGAGGTAAAAAATGTCCAAGAGAATACTATCTTTATTACTAGCTTTTACACTTATGATGTCGGGTCTGCTTCCAGCTGCATATGCAGGTGAAGTTGCAACCGAAATTAACCCGCAGGCGGTTGTTGCTCCGGTTTCTACGGAGAACACAGCTGACCCAGCGGTGCTTTCTTCAGAACAAATTACGGTAGCGACTGCTGTCTATGAACAAATAGCGGCGACAGTTTCCACAGAAGTATACAAAGCTTCTATGACGGAAGCTAGAACATTAGAATTGACTTTAGATCTTCCTGATGGGGCATCGCCTCAAGATATCATCTGGAATTTTGGCAGAACGGCGGAAGAGATGAAGCCGCTGGCAGAGTGGAAAAAATGGAATAAAGATGCGAAAGATTATTCAGGTAATCCTTTCGTAACAGTGACATATGAGCCGATCTCAGGTTCAAAAGTAAAGGCTTTAATTCATTTTGATTTGCTGTACGGAGAGAATCTCTCACTAACGGGTATACGTGCAGAGTACGTCAAACGAGTGGGAATTTATAATCTAATCGGGACATTACCTGCTGGAGATGTGCTGGTAGAGCAGCAAGTCAAACTAAATCCATATGAAACCTATCATACATATGATGAGATTAAACCCGCGATCGATAGGATTACTGCTGAAAGCAATAATAAATATGATCGATATGTAGAGTATCAGCAAATTGGGACCTCAACTCAAGGTCGTGCCATTCATTTCTCTATTGTTGCTAAGGATAAGTCCTCAGTAGATCAATATTTGAACGAGACCTTACCGCTTATGATGAATGATCCTGAAGCCCTGCAAAAGAAAATTAACGACGGGGATCTGCAGAATTATAAGGTACCTATTTGGTTGAATAACATTCATGCCGATGAAGCCAATGGTGTCGATGTAATCATTAAGTTTTTGGATACGCTGATGACACAGCAAATTGTCACCTATGATACCACTGATGAGAATGGAAATCCGAAAAAGGTAGTTCTGAACATCGACGAAGCGCTTGACCATGTGATTTTCCTGCTTGATTATGTAGAGAATCCTGACGGTCGCGCGTTAAACACGCGTCAAACTTCAACGCTGCTTGATCCAAATCGGGACAACTCTTACCAGACCCAACCTGAGACACAAGCGGTAACTGCACAAATTGCTAAGTGGACGCCGCTTACCTTTTTGGACATGCATGGATTTGTAAGTGGCTTCTTGATTGAGCCTTGCACACCACCTCATGATCCTAACATTGAATATGATCTTGTAATGCCAAGTATGCTTGAGCAAGCAAATGCCATGGGTAAGGCGGGGATTGCTAATACAAAATATGATTCCTACCATATCCCTTATGAAGAATACGAAAAAACACAACAGGATCCGAACTATAAAGGAACGAATGCAACAGGTTGGGATGATGCTTCGCCAGCCTACACAGCTGTATATGCCATGCATCAAGGAGCACTTGGGCATACCATTGAAGTGCCTGAATTGAATGAAGATTCACTGGATGCCTTTTATTATGCGGCTTTGGGGGCCACCGATTATGTGATCAACAACAAGCAGGAACTGTTCCTGAATCAATTGGAAATCTTCAAACGGGGTATCCAAAATGAGAATACTAATGCTGCTGTTAAAGATTATCTAATCAATGCACAGAATGAGTCTATTGGACGTCCAGGGGTAGATGAGAATACGAATTTCTTCCCTGAGTATTACATTCTTCCGGTTGCAAAAGATTTGCAAAAAAATGATCTGGAAACCTACAAAATGGTTCAGTACCTACTGCGTAACAATGTGAAAGTAGAACGGACAACAGCCAGTGTAACTGTAGATTCTGTAGTCTATCCGGCTGGAACCTATGTGGTGAATATGCATCAAGCCAAAAGAGGTTATGCGAATCTTGTCTTGTATGATGGACTAGATGTCTCGGATTTTAATGAGATGTATTCCGATACGGTACAGAATTTCTCGGCTATGCGTGGTTTTGACCGATATATTAGCCGTTCTGTAGGAGCATTCACTGGGAAGACAGAAGAGGTTAGCGGTGTAACGATCCCTAGTACGAATCTGGATCAATCTCCGTTCGAGCAAAATTATGTGATTAAAAACAGCAACAATGATGCGATAAAAGCTGTGAATGAGCTGCTAGCCAACCATAAGGCAGTGACACTGCTGGAGAATGGGGGTACAGGTTACGAGAAGGGAAGTTTCCTTGTTTCCAGATCCAATCTTAGAACGGTATCGTCTAAATATCTGCTGGATATTGTGCCGTTTAGTGCTGCAGAGAACAGAACGGGTAAATTGCTTAAGGCTCCTAAGGTAACTATTGCAGGAGCGACTGCATTTATGCTGAAGGATCTTGGGTTTAACGTAACTACGGATACAGTGGCAGCAGATGTTCTAATCAATTCGGGAACGAATCTGATTGCTACAGGTAAACCGTTTATCGGTTATGGAAGAACGATGCTAAAAACTGTTAAAGGGCTTAAGGTCCTCCCTGGACTGGACTATTCAACTCCGGTCAATAAGGATGGTAAAGAAGATGCTCATGAGGGATTGTTTAAGGCTGAGGTCTCTCAGGACAATGTAATTACAGCGCCTTATGCCGATAGCGAATATCTCTACACAGTTTCCGCGGCTTATATTACAAAAGTGCCTGAAGGCGCAGAGATCTTGGCGAAATACGGATCAGGAGCTGACTTTTTCAAAGCAGGCTGGTGGCCGAATAACGAGGCTGCACAAGACCAAGTATTGGCGCTTACTTACAATACAGACAACATCCATGTGACGTTATTTGCGAATGATCTGATGAATAAATATCATCCGCAAAATCAATTCAGATTGCTTGCCAATTCAATCTATGCTGCTGCTCCAGCGGCGACTAAAGAGGATGGTATGGATAACGGGGTGAATGAACCAGAGCCAACAACACCTTCGACACCGTGGCAGCCATCTGTAACATCAACACCTGCACCGACCGTGCAGCCGTCTGCAACACCAACGCCAGCTCCAGCTCCAACTGTGCAGCCGTCTGCAACACCAAACCCAATAGGTTCTAACTTCACGGATCTAGGTAAGGTGGCGTGGGCAGTATCGGCAATTCAAGAGCTGGCGGCAAAAGGGATCCTGCAAGGAGTGAGCGATAATTCCTTTGCTCCGCTTAAAGAGGTGACGCGTGCCGAGTTTATTACCATGATCGTGCGAGCTTTTGATCTGCTTGATGTGAAATCAACCGCTGCCTTCAGTGACGTGAAAGCTTCTGACTGGTCTTATGGATACATTGCATCCGGGGTCAAGAACGGATTGATTAACGGTGTAGGCAATGGAAGGTTTGATCCTAACCGTGCGATTACACGCGAGGAAATGGCAATCATTGTATCCAATTCACTTAAGAAATTTAAAGGCAAGTCGGTAAATGATACAAATGCCGCTTTGGCTAACTTTAAAGACCAGGCAACAATCGCTGCTTACGGTAAAGAAGCGGTGGCATTACTAACTCAGGAAGGTATTGTGCAAGGTCTGACTGCGGATACCTTCGGTCCTAAAAACATTGCCAACCGTGCTCAAGCAGCAGTGATTATTGATAGGATGTTGAAGCTTAATTAAGTTTTAGATACTTATAAAATAATACAAGAATGCCCCTCAGCTATTGATATGCTCCCCATATAGTAGACAGGTGAAATAATAAAAACCTGTCGCTGTATGGGGAGCATTTTTATGGAACAAAAGAAGTATACAGCACTGGAAAAGTTAACGATTCTCCAAGAAATTGAACGGGGCGACATTGGTTTGAAAGCTGCGGCCCGGAAGTATGGAATATCCAAAAACTCTATAGTGAAGTGGCGGCAACGTTATCAATTGTATGGATACGAAGGGCTGGAAGTCCGAAGCTACAATCGTACGTATTCTGCAGAACTTAAACTCTATGCCGTTAAGGATTATCTCGAGGGAGGATTGTCGCAAAACCAAATCATCTGCAAGTATAAGATTGCAAGTGCAACCCAACTCGCCAACTGGATTAGGAAGTATAATGGTCATAGCAACAGCTTAACAGCTCATTCAGGAGGAACTAAAGCTATGACCAAAGGACGCGTAACCACTTGGCAGGAACGGATAAATATCGTGCTGTACTGCCTTTCGAACGGAGAAGACTATGCGAAGGCGGCAAGCCATTTTCACGTGTCTTACCAACAAGTATATAGCTGGGTAAAGAAGTACGAAGCAGGTGGTGAAGAGGCATTACGAGACGGTAGAGGACGCACCAAAGCGCCTGAAGAACTTACGGAAGCAGATCGCCACAAACTCGCGATGCAAAAGCTGGAATACGAGAATGCACGCCTGCGTGCGGAGAATGCTTTTCTAAAAAAGTTAGAGGAACTCGAAAAGAGGAGGCGTTAAGAACCATTCGCCAGGTGAATATCTACCTGGCCATTCAGGCTGTTCAGCAGGAACAGTCTTGCTCCATTCGGCTTTTGTGTGACATCGCAGGGATTTCACGGTCAAGTTATTACAAATGGTTGAATCGCAAACCCAGTTTTCGAGAGGCTGACAACGAGAAACTGACAGAGGCCATGCTCCTCTTGTATGAGAAGGTGGAACGAACCTTTGGGTATCGCCAATTGACCCTGCATTTGCGCAGACAAATGGATAAATCTATTAACGCAAAGCGAGTGTACCGGCTGATGAGATGCCAAGGTATCCAGTCAGTCATCCGCAGAAAGAGAAAGAAGTATGTAGGCTCCACGCCTCAGCAGGTTGCAGAGAATGTGCTGAACCGTAATTTTGAGGCTGAAGCTCCAAACCAAAAATGGGTAACGGATGTAACGGAATTCAAATACGGCAACGGCAAGAAGGCGTATTTAAGTGCAATAAAAGATCTGTATGACAAGTCCATTGTTGCTTACGTTCTGGGTCATTCCAATAATAATTCGCTAGTTTTTAACACACTGGAATTAGCTTTGCAGGCAGCACCGGAGAGCCGAACCTTACTCCATAGCGACCGTGGTTTCCAGTATACCTCTCTGCATTTTAAGAAGATGCTGGACGATGCAGAACTGAAGCAAAGCATGTCCCGAGTAGGCTGCTGCATTGACAATTCGCCGATGGAATCCTTCTGGGGAACATTGAAATGTGAGAAGTACTACTTACATACCTACCAGACCTTTGAAGAACTCCAAACAGATATTGATACCTACATTCACTTTTATAATAACGAACGGTTACAGGCAAAACTAAACGGCCTCAGTCCCATTGAATTTAGGACTAAGGCCGCTTAAACTACTTTTATTTTTTGTGCTGTCTACTTGACGGGGTGCAGTTCATATTTGGCTGAGGGGCATTCTTTTTATAGTTACTCTGCATTATCCGTAGATGGTAAATCCGGCAGTTGTTGAATGTAGCTGTTAGACATATTTAGAAGCCGCTGAACGGCGTCAAATTGTTCTTTTGTCGAACCGCCCTCTGTTTCAGAGCCATCGATTAGATTAAAGTTGTCTCCATCATCGTAATCGACACCAGTCAAATACATGCTTGTGTCATTAATGAAAGAGCCGGTAGGCAAAAAGTGTCTGACAGGGAGCATGTTGGTCTGTTGGTTCATCAGATCTTCTCCGAAGTAGAGCTGATCTTTCATTGAAATCCCTAACAGGTTAGCTACAGTTGGCATAATGTCGATCTGGCCGCCAGTTTGGCTGTAGACCGTAGGTTGACCTACCCCTGGCGCATGTACGATGAAAGGAACGTTGAACATATCGGTATAACCATATTCGTGACCGACCATTTCTTCCATTAACGATTTCTCGTTGCCATCAAGGGAATATAGCGATACACCCTGATGGTCCCCGTAAAAGACAATGACGCTATCATCCCATAGACCACTGGACTTTAATTGATCCAGAAATTGTCCCATTGCATAATCTGCGTAATTTTGAGCTAGAATATAGTTGCCAACTAGGGTACCTTCATACCGTTTAGGCAGCGTCATTTTATTTTTTGACTCTGGCATTTTATAAGGGTGATGAGCACTCATAGAAATGACCATTGCATAAAAAGGATCATCTTTAGCATCCATTTTGACTAATTCAGGCACAGTCTTGGCATAGAGTACCTCATCAGAAGCACCGAATGCGATATGATCACCATCCCCATAGAACGCTTGATCGTAATACTTATCAAAGTCTAGGACTTTGTATAGAGTTTTGCGGTTCCAGAATTCTACGCTATTGGTGTGAAAGGTTGCTGTATTATATCCATTAGCTTTCATCAGCTTAGGCAGGCTCGGAAGCGCCTTATCCATATAATTGGATGAAGTGGCTACCTCGTGATGAGGAACGTACAACGAAGTATTCACCACAAATTCAGCATCCGAAGTTGTTCCTTGCCCGGCATTAGTATAGAAGTTATTGAAATAATGTTCGCTTTTCAAAAGCTTATTTAGATTGGGTGTTACTTCCTGTCCGTCAATGCTCAGGCCCAGCAAAAAGTTCTGAAAAGATTCCATTTGTACCACGATTAGATTTTTACCTTGAGCTGCCGCCCAGTACTTCGGTGAGACAGGCTCTGTAATCCCTTTGGTCTCGTTAATGGATTGTTGCGTGATTTCTTTGCTGTCGATTATTTCTTCTGTTTCCCTTGTATCGGCAAAAATAGTATAGACCTCGTAATTAAGAATCCCCATACTCTCCGCTTTTTTGTTCTCGTTCATACTGGCATGATTCGGCCAAACATTAAAGACACAAACTGCTAAGGAAACACTGATGATCCCAAACAAAGCGGTCCGGTTCATGCGGCGGTTCATACCTCTTTCTTTCCAGATCGCAATATATTTCGGACGGAACATAAAAAACATGAACACTACAATATCCACAAAAATGAACAAATAGTAAGGGTCCAGCAACGAGTATGTGCTTTCTCCCACCTTAGTTACTTTATCTGCTTGTTCCAAGGCATGATAAGTAGCAATTACACCGTAATATTTGTAATACATTAGGACGGCGAAATATATGACTGAAATCAATAGGTTGGCTATCATGTAATACAGAAATTTTCGTTTGGAAGCCATCCATTCAATAAGTCCAAATACGATAAAGAAAAATGGGATCTCTGTCAGCAGCATGCTCCAGTTAGGACCGTCGCTAAAAACTACGAACCAGGCCACTGCGCATTTTAGCAGCAGGACGAAGCTAAAGACTAGGAAGGGTTTGTTTTTTATATCAAAATCTTTTTTCACTCGTTATCATCCTCTCTGATGCAATTACACCAAGGTCCTGCATATACCTGTATTTCATGGAAATCCGTTGCAATATGCCGAAGCTTATTATGCTCCCGAAGTTATCAAGTGTCAAAAGGTGGACGAGAGTCCTAGAGTGAAGCAACAAGCGATTTATGCCGCATAAGCAGGTAAAATCAACGCCAATCCCAAACTACAGGGTCCTATGCGTATAAAATGATTTTAATAATTTCCAGTTTCCCGCAACTTTGTATAATATTCCTCAGTCTAAATATAGAGGAGTGATTAGAGAGGCGGGAATTAGATGACCCAGCGGCAGTTCATAACGATGATAACGATTTGTTTTCTTGTGCTCTTAAATTCAGGTTGTAATCAAGGGGAGAACTCCATTGGTGTGGAGCCTTCTGGCTCTATAGCTTCAACGTCTGTACCACAGGTAACGTCGACTTCTACTCAAGTAACCATGATTCCCGAAGACTTTTTGCTAACACTGGATTATAAAGTTCAGAACCATCCGGATACATTTGCAGTTGAGGTACCACAGAACTGGGAGGTTAAGCTGGGGGAGTATCCAGTGGGACTTTACTGGCGATTAGCGAATGAGTTCTCTAAAGATGCCGGATTGGATTTGACCCTGCTGAAGGGTGCCACGGTAGAGGTACAGCGGTATTCCTTAGTCGATGGTTTACCTGGTTCTGGCGAACAAAAAGAATTTTCTTATCCCTCCAATCTCGTTTTGCTTGTGCAATCAGGAAATACCGTTGGGGCTTGGCTGGAATTTAATATTCAAAGTATCGGCCCTTCTATTAAGAAGCGTAGCTTGACCGACATTACAGGATTTACATTTGAGGAGTGGACGGAGAGAGAAGGTTTGTTTGCTAAGGAAGGTGAGAATGGTGACTTAGCCTCATTAGGCCATTTCGAGCTGCTGGATGCTTTTTTTCAGGCTATACAGGTTGGTAATCATACCCGCGCCCGCGCATGTTTGAATCCTAATGCCTTACTCACTGCATTGACGGTTAACCGTCAAGAGCATCAACTCTATAACCCGGGTTTTGGTGGTGAAAATGCTCTCAGTGAAAGTATTGTTGAGGCTAAGCCTACCTCTTATAAAGTGATGGATTATGATACTGGCTCTGAAATCAAAGACATCGGTGATCGCACAACGTTAAATATTGTGGTCGATCTGTATATGAAATCACTAAATCCCGTCTTCAATACCCCAGATGGCCGGGAGACTCGCTTCGCAGTGTTGACCAAACATGCTAACGGCTGGAAGATTGGAGGTTTTGGGACGGGACCGTGAGTTGTTGCGTTATCTATTTTTTAATAAAAAGGAGTGATCTCAAGTGTTTAAACAAAGCTTGATGTCAAAAGTGCAGGTAAGTCGGATTTGTAGAGTTGTTGTTGGGACTGTTCTTTGCCTGACTATGGTCTCACCTTTAGTGGCAGCAGCAGATAATGTGAATTCACCTGAAGAAAAGAAATTATTGTCTGGCATCACCCAACTGGACGCTGGTGACAGAAGTGCGTATGCCGTCACTGCGGATGGAACAGCCTGGGCGTGGGGTGGTGGGTATGGCTCTATTGGTAATGGGGCGACCACACCAGCGTATACTCCTGTCAAAATGCATATCGATCATGTAAAGCAAATCTCAGGTGGTTATCGCCATGACTTGATGTTGAAGGACGATGGAACAGTGTGGGCGGTAGGGGGGAACGAGCATGGACAACTTGGCATTGGAACACAGTCCTCTAAGATTCTTGTAGAGCCTGTTCAAGTGCAAGGGCTAACAGATGTGAAAGCTGTTTCTGCGGGGGGCACCTTTAGCTTAGCTCTTCTTAAAGATGGAACGGTCTGGGCGTGGGGAGGCAATGAACAAGGTGAACTCGGTGACGATTCGCGGAAAAACAAGCTAACCCCGGTGCAGGTGAAGGGACTACCCTCCGTCCTGTCTATAGCAGCGGGATCGAATAATTCAGTAGCTCTTGGTAATGGTGGAGAGGTATGGGTGTGGGGATCGCAGCAACCGCTGGGAACGCAAAAAGGCGTAATCTTAAAGCCTACGCTTATTAAAGGAAGCGGAGAATATAGAGCGGTTGATATGGATGGAGCCTATGGACTTTATGGGGCGGCATTGAGATGGGATGGTACAGTATGGATTTGGAATAATTACATAGATCCATATCTGGGAGAAGCTCTAAAGACTGTTCAGGTTCCAGGACTTACAGATGTCATTTCGCTGACAACAGATTCCGCAGTGAAGGCGGATGGGACCGTGTGGCAGTGGACGGTTGGCGATAAGAACAAGATTAATGTTACACAGTCTAAGGGTATTCAGAATGCAGTTTCCATTTCTAAAGGGAGCAGAAATCATTATGTACTCTTAAAAGATGGTCATGTCCTTGCCTGGGGAGCAAATGAATTTGGGCAGACGGGTCTGGGGGTCAGAGAGATCGAGGTGAATACGCCTCAGCTCGTGAAGAAATCTATTCAAGTATTGTTGAATGGGAATGAAATGGAACTGACTATGCCGCCACTACTAATTAATAATTCGACATATGTTCCTTTAAGAGGAGTCTTCGAGCAGATGGGAGTTAATGTTCGTTGGGATGTTCCATCGAGAGCTGTGGTCGCTGTAAAGGGATCTACAACTCTGATCTTGAATTCGGTAACTGGACAAACGACTGTTAATGGAAAGGTAATAGCAACAGATCAAAAACCGGTCTTCATTAATGATAGCGTTTATGTACCCCTCAGATTGATAAGCGAAATGTTGGGGGCGCAGGTAGAATGGGATGCAGATGCTTATGCAGTTCGAATAAATTCCAATAAATAAGTTGACTATTTATTAGAAGCTTTAGGCTGAATTCTCCTTCTGGAGAGTTCAGCTTTTTGCGTGGAGCGCAGAAGATTTAGAGGGAAATGCAATAACGGTAAACAAAGCGTATGCGATTTTGAAGAATGTAAGCGGGAATCTTTTCGAGGATTATTTATACGGATGATGATGAATATTGGAAAAATGGGACAACTTATAATTATCCCAATGATCGTTCAATTCTGGTCACGAAACGGATGGGCATAGCAACAACGATTAATATTGCGACAAAAACGGGTAAGAGTATATATTACGGCCTCTTTGTATTTGTTGCAGTGCTGTTGATCGGAATGGGTGGGAACTGTACGTCTTTACGCGGAGTTGAAAGGATGGTGAGGTTTTTCATTGATTTTAAAATAAATCGTATGAAGTATAACCCTCTTGTGATAGAATAATCTAGTTGCTCTAGTTTCTGAAAATCCACTCTGTTCCAGCAAAACACCTGATCTATACACGTGGATAATCGAGGAAATATGAGCATTTAAGAGTATTAACAAGATTTCTTAGAGATTTTACACAAAACACATCATTTTTTGTCGGTTTTTATTGATTTATTCAAAAATATTATGTATAATCAGCCTTGTTGATTTTGCAAATGGAATTTTAGGAGGTTTTTATTTTGGGAAAAGCGTTAATTATTGGCGCTGGCGGCGTAGCAAGTGTTGTTGTTCATAAATGCTGCCAGAACCCGGATGTATTTGAAGAGATCTGCATTGCCAGCAGAACTGTCGCGAAATGTGACGCTCTGAAAGATAAATTAGCCGGAGGCCGCACGAAGATTTCTACTGCTCAGCTCGATGCAGATAACACGGACGAAGTCATTGAACTGATCAAGAGCTTTGAGCCGGATGTCGTTATTAATGTCGCTCTCCCATATCAGGACCTGACGATCATGGATGCGTGCCTGGCAACAGGAGTGCACTATGTGGATACTGCCAATTATGAACCACAAGATACAGCGAAATTCGAATATTCCTGGCAGTGGGCTTACAAAGAAAGATTTGAGAAAGCTGGCCTTACCGCTTTGCTCGGCAGTGGATTTGACCCAGGTGTAACTGGCGTGTTCACGGCTTACGCGCAAAAACACTATTTTGACGAGATCCATACCATTGAT
Organism: Paenibacillus sp. FSL H7-0735; assembly: GCF_038008505.1. NCBI lineage: Bacteria > Bacillati > Bacillota > Bacilli > Caryophanales > Paenibacillaceae > Paenibacillus > Paenibacillus sp. FSL H7-0735. Next base: position 2,594,107 of record NZ_JBBOZH010000001.1, read on the forward strand.
ATTGTAGACGCCAACGCTGGCGATCATGGATATCCATTCGCTACAAACTTTAATCCTGAAATCAATATTCGTGAAATTACAGCTAATGGCCGTTATTTCGAGAATGGCGAGTGGATTGAAACCGCACCACTTTCTGAGAAGAAAGTTTACGATCTTCCGGAAATCGGACCTAAAGATATTTATCTTTTGTACCATGAAGAGTTGGAATCCTTGGCTGTTAACATCAAGGGCGTGAAGAAGATCCGTTTCTGGATGACTTTCTCGCAGAACTACCTGACTCACTTGAAAGTGCTTGAGAATGTGGGTATGACTTCTATCGAGCCTATCATGTACGAAGGCAAAGAGATCGTTCCTTTGCAATTCTTGAAGGCAATGCTGCCTGACCCGGCTTCCCTGGGACCAAGAACAAAAGGTAAAACTAACATTGGATGTATCATCCAAGGTACTAAAGACGGTAAGCCAAAAACTTATTATGTATACAACGTTTGCGATCATGAAGAATGTTATGCAGAGGTTGGCTCCCAAGCCATTTCCTATACTACAGGCGTTCCTGCAATGATCGGAGCAATGTTAATTATAAAAGGAATCTGGAAGAAACCAGGCGTGTACAACGTAGAAGAGTTCGATCCAGATCCATTCATGGAAGCTTTGAATAAACATGGTCTGCCTTGGCAAGAAGATTTCTCGCCAACGCTGCTAGACTAAGGCGCGATTGATGGATATTGATATCAGCGTTGTCCCGTCACCATGTTACCTTGTAGATGAAAGATTGCTTACCCGCAATCTTGAGATTATGAATTCTGTACAAGAACGTACAGGAGCTAAGATTTTGCTCGCCCAAAAAGGTTTCTCTATGCACTCCTTGTATCCGCTAGTTGGCAAGTACTTGCATGGCGTAACTTCCAGCTCCTTATTCGAAGCCAGATTGGGCTATGAAAAAATGGGCAAAGAGGTTCATGTCTACGCACCAGCTTATGTGGACAGTGAATTCGATGAGCTTCTTGAATACTCCGATCACATTGTGTTCAATTCTTTTGACCAGTGGAATCGATTCAAGGATCGTGTGAAAAATGCACCGAAGCACATCAGCTGCGGTATTCGAGTGAATCCGGAGTATTCCGAGATCGAAGTTCCGCTGTATGATCCATGCTACAATTATTCCAGAATGGGAGTAACTCTCCCTAACTTTAGACCTGAAGAGCTTGAGGGAATTGATGGATTACACTTTCATACCATGTGCGAACAAAATTCAGACACACTGGAGCGTACGCTCAAAGTAGTCGAAGAAAAGTTCGGACCTTATCTCAAAGGGATGAAATGGCTTAATTTTGGTGGCGGTCATCATATTACACGTCCCGATTATGATCTGGAGACCCTTGTCCGCTGCATTTTGCATATGAAAGAGACTTACGGTGTGGAAATCTATCTGGAGCCAGGTGAGGCCGTTGCGCTTAATACTGGATATTTGGTAGCTACCGTTCTGGATGTTATGCATAACGGTATGGACATTGCGATTCTTGATACTTCGGCTGAATGCCACATGCCAGATGTACTGGCTATGCCATACCGTCCGAACATTATCGATGCTGGACAACCTGGGGAATATCCTTATACGTACAGATTAGGTGGAATGACTTGCCTAGCCGGAGATGTTATTGGAGATTATTCCTTCAAGGAGCCTTTGAAATACGGCGATAGACTCGTATTCCTAGATATGGCGCATTATTCTATGGTGAAGAACCATATGTTTAACGGCGTGAATCTGCCAGCTATCGTCAGCTACAATGACGAAGAGGGAATTAAAGTAATCAAACAGTTCGCTTTCGAAGATTTCAGCGGACGTTTATCTTAATAGAATGATCTAAAAAGGTGTCCCTTCAGGGACACCTTTTTTGCTATGGTTCCAGTCCTTTGAATGCGCGATGACATCTAGGAAAAGAGGAGTGATCCTAAAGGACCGTATGGCAACTATTGTTGTTTATTAGCTCATTTAGCTAAGGTTATGGACTGTATAGCTCTTATTGGTCGGATAGTGACTATTATTAGGGCGCATTTGGTAGAATAGCTGCAACTGAGTCCGATTGTATGCTGAAACAGCCGATTTTTCGGAAATAGAGTCTCCTCGGTCCGATTCATCCTCGTGGGGAGAAGATAGATGTCGAACCGATTTTTCAGAGGAATAACTCTCTTATATATGCGTTTATCTTACAGTTGGACACTTGTATTACTGGAAAAGTTTCTTCATAATTAGCCGCTCACAAGTAAGGTCTCATGTGATACAATAATTTAGTCTGTTTTTTAAAATTAGTTATTGAAGGGTCCGTATCTGAGGAGGAAGTCAGCATCAATGGAACATGCACCGTTTATTGCAGTGGAAGGCCCGATCGGGGCTGGAAAAACAACATTAGCTTCGATGCTTGCAGAGGAATTAAACTTACCGATTATTAAGGAGATTGTGGATGAGAATCCGTTTCTGGCTAAATTTTATCAGAACATGGATGACTGGAGCTTTCAACTGGAGATGTTTTTTCTCTGTAATCGGTACAAGCAGCTTGAAGATACAGTAACTCAGTACATAGATAAAGGTAAACCGGTGATCTCGGATTATCATATTTATAAGAACCTTATCTTTGGGGAACGAACGCTGAAGGGAACGAAACGAGAAAAGTATCGACAAATCTATCATGTGCTGACGGATGACCTGCCGAAGCCAAATATTATTCTCTATATAAAAGCAGATCTTGATACCTTGTTAAAAAGAATCGCCAAACGCGGACGCCCTTTTGAAGGGGATATGGATACTGCGTATTTGCAGCAATTGATAGAAGATTATGATGATGCGATGGGCTCTCTAGCGATTCAAGAGCCGTCTACCGTTATTATTACCATAGATGGAAATGCAGTCGATTTCGTGGAGAACCCAGAACACTTCGTCGAAATTGCCTCTCACATAAAGGAGCTAATGAAATGAATCCATATAACATCCCAGCTAACGCCATAATTACCGTGGCAGGAACCGTGGGGGTGGGGAAATCCACTTTAACAGGTGCTTTGGCTAAAAGGTTAGATTTTCAAACCTCGCTGGAGCAAGTTGATCATAATCCTTATCTTGAAAAGTTCTATCATGATTTTGAGAGATGGAGTTTTCATCTACAGATTTATTTCCTAGCCGAACGTTTTAAAGAACAGAAGAAAATGTTCGAAATGGGCGGTGGTTTTGTTCAAGATCGCTCGATTTATGAGGACACTGGTATTTTTGCTAAAATGCATGCGGATCAAGGCACGATGTCCAAGACAGACTATGAAACCTATACAAGCTTGTATGAAGCCATGGTCATGACACCCTATTTCCCGCACCCTGATGTGCTGATTTATATTGAAGGCAGTCTTCCTTCTATTTTAGCGCGAATTAATGAACGCGGCCGCGAGATGGAAATTCAAACGGACGTATCCTACTGGGAGCATATGCATGGCAGATATTCGAAATGGATCAATGAGTTTACAGCTTGCCCAGTGCTTCGTCTGAACATTGATGATTATGACGTAAATGACTCGGCATCAATGGCGGATATTCTCACGAAGGTAGGCAACACCATTCGTAAGCCTGTTGATAAAATATAATAGTTGATGATTAGCAGCTCCCGTGGTTTGGGGGTTGTTTTTTTATGTGCTCATAAAAAAACCCAAATCTATGATTTGGGCCTAATAGGGAAGTGTCAGTTGTCCTAATCATAAAATACGAAAAGTAAATAAAAATGGTGTGGACATTGTAATGTACTTAAGGGCCACCTCCTACTTTATTAGCCCTTTTTTATGAAAATAGGTTCCAGTCTAATAGAAACTAGTTATTGGTCCATGTCTAAAATTAGTAAGATGCGTACACTGAACTATATTTATAGGGAGGTGTACGCATTGAGTTGTCCAGACGATAAAAAGTGTCATAAGAAAAAAGTCGCCACTGTATTTCCTTCGAAAAGAAAAAGAAAAGAACATCGTCGAAAAGTTATTAAGAAGATTGTAAAAGTCACTTGTCCTCCACCAGAAGTGAATGTTACTACACCGACAGTCGTTGGTGCTACAGGACCGCAAGGGCCGCAAGGAGCACAAGGACTCCAAGGAATACAAGGGGCCCAAGGCGTTCCCGGAGCTCAAGGAGCACGAGGACTCCAAGGAGCTGAAGGACCTCCAGGACCCGCCGGCGGACCTCCAGGACCCCAAGGACCTCAAGGTGAACCAGGGCCAGCGGGAGCGATTGGTCCACAGGGTGTAGCGGGACCCGTTGGTCCTCAGGGTGCCCAAGGCGTGCCGGGTGCCCAAGGAGTTGTAGGTCCTCAGGGATCGCAAGGTTTACCTGGTCCTGCAGGAGCTATAGGACCACAAGGTTTTGTAGGAGCACCGGGAGCACCGGGAGCAACAGGAGCAACAGGAGCACCAGGAGCGCCAGGAGCACCAGGAGTAGCTGGAGCAACCGGAGCACCGGGAGCGGCCGGAGCACCGGGAGCAGCAGGAGCACCGGGAGCAACCGGAGCGCCGGGAGCAGCAGGAGCAACGGGGGCAACCGGAGCACCAGGAGGTGTATTAGGTTTTGCTGATTTTTTTGCCCTAATGCCTCCTGATAATGCAGCAACTGTAGCACCGGGCACAGACGTAAGTTTTCCTCAAAACGGACCTACCAGCGGGACGACAATTGCACGAACGGGTCCTAGTTCTTTTAATTTAGCAGCAATAGGGACTTATCAGGTGTTGTTTCAGGTTAGTGTAACCGAAGCAGGACAACTCATCTTGACTCTTAATGGCGCGGATCTCGCCTATACTGTAGTTGGACGCGCAACAGGTACATCACAAATCGTAGAAATGGCTATAGTGCAAACAACGGTTATTAACACCATCCTGACCGTTCGGAATCCTGCTGGTAACTCTACTGCACTTACTATTACTCCTCTCGCTGGAGGAACAAGATCTGTTTCAGCACATCTCGTTATTACACAATTAGCGTAATAAGGTGTATTTCGTATAGATAAGTTGGTCACCTTAATATTGGTGATTTTACTTATGATTATTGTAAAGAGGAGGACGAACGAAGGTCCTCCTCTTTATTCAGAGTATTTACTATTAACATTCTATTGTTTTTCTATCGTCTAACGACTTGAAATTAATCATCTATTTATGTGAATTCTTTTGATTCTATCTTAAGATGCCATATCGCTTTCCTCATGATACAATAAAAGATAAGTTTATAAGGATGAGGTGACTTTAGTTGAAGTATGATTTCGATCGCGTAATTGACCGCCGTAATACTAGCTCTTACAAATGGGATCAATCCGAGAAGTTGTTTGGTGAGAAGGATATTATGCCGCTTTGGGTGGCAGACATGGATTTTGAAAGTCCTCCCGCAGTGAAGGAAGCCATTCTGCGCCGCGCAGAACAAGGAGTTTACGGTTACAGTGTACCTAGTGATACTTATAAAGAAGCCATCACGTCATGGTTTAAAAGACGGCATGATTGGCAGATCAAACCGGAGTGGATTTCAGATTCTCCCGGAATTGTAACTTCCTTAAGCCTCTCTGTTGAACTGTTTACTGAGCCTGGGGACGAGGTTATTTTACAATCGCCAGTTTATTATCCCTTCTATGATGTCATCCAGATGAATGACCGGAAGGTTGCCAAGAATCCGCTTATCGTCCGTAATGGGCGCTTTGAGATGGATTATGAGCAGTTGGAAGGGCTGATGTTGGGTGGAGCTAAGCTGCTGCTGTTATGCAGTCCGCATAATCCAGGCGGTAGAGTATGGGAAAGAGAAGAACTGTTGAAGCTCGGTGAACTGTGCTTGCGCCACGGAGTGACAGTTATCTCTGATGAGATCCATTGTGATTTGGCGCTTCCAGGGTATGAGCATATTCCTTTTGCATCTTTGTCTGAGGAAATTGCCAATATTACGTTAACCACACTTGCCGCGACCAAAACCTTCAATCTTCCGGGGCTTCAATCCTCTTTTATCGTGTCCTCGAATCCGGAATTGAAACGTAAATTTGATCAAAAAATGAAAGCCTTGAGCTTACATATGGCTAGTTTCTTCGCGCAAGGAGCAGTACAAGCCGCTTACAACGACGGAGAAGAATGGCTGGATGAGCTGTTACAATATGTATCAGATAATGTGGATTATACTATTAGCTATTTGTCGGAGCATTTACCACAGGTTCATGTGATGCAGCCGCAAGGAACCTACCTGTTATGGGTAGATTGCCGCGAACTGAACTTGGAAATAGACGGTCTGAAGCAGCTGATGCACAAAGAGGCTAAAGTTGCGTTTAATGAAGGTTCTGTTTTTGGAACAGAGGGCAAAGGCCATCTGCGGATCAATCTGGCTTGTCCGAGATCTACGTTAGTTGAGGCATTGGAACGCTTTTGCAAGGCAGCCGCAGCTTATACAAAGAAATAAACGGTGATTTACTGAAGCTTGATGATTCCGCTAATGGGGTCGTTAAGCTTCTTTATTTTGCAATAGGGTAAAAAGAATAATAAAATGGAGTCCATTACGACAAGCAGGAGGACTGCAAATGAAATGGGTAGCCCAGCTTCCGTATTATAAGATACAACGAGAAATTAGGGATGGAGAACAACGAAGTGTTGCTTCCAATCGGCTAATGTATCTATATCAAGATAGAATTGTAACTCGTCATCGGGAATTCCCGCTAAAAGATATTTTCGATATGTCTTATCGTTCAATGGGGGATATGGGCGGCATGTTCTATCTGCACACGAGTAAGGGTGTGTATGCTTATTTGATAGAGTGTGATCCCAAGCGGTTTATTGAAGCCTTTAAAGAACAGGAATTGAATAAAAATTGAGCGACCCTCGTTGGCCGTGATATGATAGTTTTTATGAAAAAACATAATGGGAGAGAACATAAATGAGCAAAACACGAATTATTATTGATGCAGATACAGGTATTGACGATGCACTGGCGATTCTATATGCCTTACGCGCTCCAAACGTAATTGTAGAAGGGATTACAACCGTTTTTGGGAATATTGATGTCGAAAAGGCGGCGGACAATTCACTGCGGCTAATTGAGCTTGCTAAGCCCGGTTATGAGATTCCTGTAGCGATAGGAGCATCCAAGGCACTTGTTCGTGAGCACTCAGGCTACGCCACTCATGTGCATGGTGAGAACGGTATTGGTAATGTGGAAATTGCTCCATCCAGCCAGCGTCCCATTAGCGAAACTGCATCTGAGTTTATTGTTCGGATGGCTAATGAGAATCCCGGAGAGATTGTATTAGTCACACTGGCACATCTAACTAACCTTTCTATGGCGCTTGACATGGACCCTGGTATTAAGAATACTTTGAAAAAAGTAGTGGTGATGGGCGGTACGATCTTCAATCCCGGCAATAGAACACCGGTTGCGGAAGCGAATATTGCTGGGGATCCGGAAGCTGCTGATCATGTATTTACATCTGGGCTTCCTGTTATGATGGTGGGTCTAGACGTTACGCTTAAGACGCGGATTACCCAAGAGCATATCGATTTATTAAACCGTTTTGGACGTGAAGAAAATAAAGCGATCATTTCGTTCATGGAACAATCGCTTACTCATTATTTTAATTTCTATCGTGAAGCGAACTTTTTGATCAACAGCGCACCGCTGCATGATCCACTCGCACTTATGGTTGCGCTGCAACCAGATCTAGTAACCTACAAAGAGATGAATGTTCGTGTGGAGCACAAAGGTGAGTTCACATCGGGAATGGTCGTAGCGGACTTGCGGGCTCAGCCAAAAGTAGGTAAACCCATACAAGTTGCAGTGGATGTAGATGTTGAACGAGCAGTGGGAACCTTTTTGAGCGTGTTTATGTAATTTTGCCGACCTCTTCTAATATGAAAAATAATTTCGAAGCTCATAGATGACAATCTATTAATTTTACAATTGGATAATCTTTGGTAAAATGGTAGAGGACATATAAGAGTTTACAAGATTAGACTTCATATCATAGAAGAGGGAGACTTATCATTCATGAACAAGCGAATCGGTAAATTAGTATTATGTTTGGCTATTTCGCTAGGAGGCACCACGGCTTTAATCCACAATACCACACAGGCAGCCACAGCTGGTGGAGTTAGTATTGTGCTGGATGGTTATCCACTACCCTTTCCAGTAGAACCTGTTGTGATGAGCGGAACAACGATGGTGCCATTCCGAGCTATATCTGAAGCTTTGGGAATTAATGTCGAGTGGAATCAGGCGCAGAAGAAAATTACGGCTACCAAAACAGATACTGCAGGGACCAAAGTGGTAACCCTGACCCTTGGCAGCAAAAATGCAGGTGTTAACGGCGCGGTTGTGAAGTTAGGAGTTGCTCCGCAGACGATCCGGGATACAACGATGATTCCCCTTAGCTTTTTCGGCCAGCAGTTTGGTGCGGGTGTAGCTTGGAATCAAGCCACGAAGACCGTATCTATTACTTCACCGAAGACTGAACTGTACACTCTTGGTTTCTATGCTCTGAGTTCTTATAGTGAGATTTCCTTACTTCCTAATTTTGATGCTGTGGCCTTTGGTTGGAGTGGGATTGATAAAAGCGGGCAATTCACCACAACGGGGACTGATTTCAAATGGCCTCAGGCGGCTGGTGACGTAACGCCAGAATCGATTGTCACGAATGCAGCGGCAGGTGGAACAGCTCCTTATCTGATGGTCTTCTCTGGAGATACCGCATCAGAGTTAACTAAGAACCTGGAAGATAAGCAGCTTCAAGAACAGACGATTACTGGAATCGTAGATCTTGCAACGCAAAAAGGATTCCAAGGCATTACCCTGGATCTGGAGGGCCTAGGTCTAACAGGTGATAAGGCGAAGGTGCAAGCAGATTACAATGCTTTTGTGAAAAACCTATCACAAAAAGCACATGCAGCAGGACTTAAACTTACCGTTATTCTTCATCCATTAAATAGTTCTTATAAAGGATATGATTACAAAACTTTAGGAACACTTGCAGATGATTTGGTCATTATGGCGTACGATTATTTACAAGAGAAAAAAGTTCCAGAGCCGATGAGTTTAGTTGATGAAGGCATCCGGCTTGCGCTTCAGCAAGTGAGTAAGGATAAGCTGATCCTCGGGATCTCTGTGTATAGCGAAAACGAATCTTCAGTGAATTCGAAGGTAGGACTTGCTAAACGTTATGGTCTTAAAGGAATTGCGATCTGGCGTTTAGGTCTGATCGGACAGCCTGTCTGGAACGAAATGGGGAAGTCAGTAGAGCTGTAAGTGGAATTTGTATTGACAGGGAATAATTTCTAAATATATACTAGGTCAAAATACAATACGGAATAAACGTAATGATTGGGAGTATTAAGGAATAACTACTGCCCAGAGAGCTGCCGGTTGGTGCAAGACAGCGGAGTAGGTTCCCCAACTCACCCATGAGCGGTAAGATCGAACCTCAGTAGATCTTAACGGCTAACCCTCCGTAATCGGGTTCTAAGATTCGTTGTTTATTATAAGCAATAAGCAACGATCAAAAAGAGTGGTACCGCGAAGGTTAAACCTATCGCCTCTTTGGAGGCGATAGGTTTTTTCTGTTCTCTACAGAAAAAATACAATTGAAGGTGGGTGTTTTGGTAATGGGCAATATTATTGATTATTACTCCCAATTTGATGAGTGGGGAAGATTGGATAGGGAGCCGCTGGAGTTCATCATTAATCTGCATTATATAAAACATTATTTAACTACCGCACAATCTATACTGGATAATGGTGCTGGGCCCGGTAAGTATGCCATGGAGCTGGCGAAGCTGGGCTATAACGTAACGTTATCGGATCTTACCCCTAAGTTAGTTGAAATAGCTCAGCAGAAGGTTAATGAATTAGGATTAACTGAGCAATTTAAAGGTTTTCATGTGCTGAATGCAACTAGTTTAGAGGGAATATCTGACGAAAGCTTTGATGCTTCTCTGATGTTAGGCCCTTTATATCATTTGCAAGAAGAAGAGGATCGGATTTTAGCAGTTAAGGAATTGTTTCGTGTGACAAAGAAGAATGGCATCGTATTTGTAGCCTTTCAAAGTCGGATGAGAATGACTCTTACATCCTTACAGTTCCCACAACATTGGAAGCCTAATGACAACATGGATTCAATACAAGAGTTTTATGATAGCGGGATTTTTAATCATAAAGATGAAGGTAGGTTTACGGGAGCTTATTACTTCAATATTGAGGATATAAAACCTTTCATGGAGGAGAATGGATTTCGAACCATTGATTTAATTGGTTCTTCTAGCCTCGGAGCATTACTGACAAATGAGCAGAAACAATACTGGACAGACCGGGGTGAGCATGAGGAGCTCTTTGAATTTCTCATTAACGCAGCAAAGGATCCATCCATTTTGGGGATTTCCTCTCATCTGTTGTATATAGGGCGAAGAAAATAAATAAGGAAAAATCATTTTATCATCACGGGATTGAGGTAGGTCTAGTGAACAATGATTACAGGGTGCGTATTCAGACGGTTCTTCATTTTATCGAGGACAACTTAGATCAAGAGATAAATCTAGAAACGCTAGCTGAAGTTTCTAATTTTTCTAAGTATCATTTTTCTAGAGTTTTTTCTGCAATTACAAATAAAACACCAATGACCTATCTGACGGAAAGACGTCTATATCACGCGGTTACCTATCTTGAAACAACCAATAAAACCATGCTAGATATCTCAATTCTATGCGGTTTTAGTTCCATCTCAAGTTTTAATTCATCCTTTAGGAAACTGTTTAAGACAACCCCAAGCGAGATGAGAAGGTCAATGCAAAAACATAGCAATTATCAGTTAATGTCCAGCAATAATCAGGAAGAATTGTCTCCTTCTAAAAATTATGATGTGAGTATCAACATAAATAATTTTTTAAGGAGAGTATGGGAAATGAACATTGAGGTAAAAGAACTTCCAAGTTATCAAGTGGCATACGTAAGGCATGTTGGCAGCTATCTTGAAACGTATAAGGCATGGGGAACACTCAGCAAGTGGGTTGAGAAAAATGATTTACCGTCAACAGAATACTTCATTGGTATTTCTTTAGATGATCCCAGCGTGACTGACGAATACTCTTGTAGATATGATGCCTGCATAACCATTCCAGAAGAGTTTGTTAAAGAGGGTGATTCGAGCGTAGAGTTCAAAACTTTATCTGGTGGTCTTTATGCCTTATATCCGTTTTATGATACGATCGACAAATTGGCTATTGCCTATCAAAGTGTGTACGGTCAATGGCTACCTAATAGTGATTATGAACCGGATGATCGGTATGCGCTCGAATTTTGTATGAATGATCCATATACAGACCCTGAAGGTAAAGCAAAAGTTGATCTTTATATCCCTATAAAAAGTGTCGGTGGACATTAAAAACAAACTCTACTACTCGATTACAGTTCCATTCTCGATGGACGAAATGGTAGTAAAGCCCATAACCCCAGGTTTTATAGGTTTCACCAGTTTGAAGATAACCTGTAACATATATGCCTGAATGCGTATCGGTTTATCCATCACTCCACGAGGCTTCCGGACTCGGATGACGTTATTTGTATGTTATCAGCTATCAAAACATGATTTCGGACTCCGCTGGCATTCTTAAAATAGGATAATTTTAGGTTTAGGGTCAGCTGAGTCCGTTACAGGTTACTATGCGTATCTGAAAGTGATTACGCATGCGCTTCCGACTACGATTATGGTGAAAATTTGAGTGTTGTTCAATGGATTCGTTTATCAAGTGAGATCATAGAAATCTGGAAATAAGCAGCGGCAGATCAGTATTCGTTAATCAAACCGTGCAATCCGAATGTTATAAAACTCACATTAACCTAAGCCATAAACCTATATAATCTCTAAGGTTGAACTTTTGAACTAAATTCATTATTTTTCAGGAGGACTTTAGAGTATGAGATATAAAGCATTAGAGCTCGACAAACCGCTTACTTATGAGCTGGAAGGGTTAGAAATAGGGGTAACTTCGAACTGTAATTTCCGCTGCGATTATTGCTGTGCATATAATAGAAATGATGGACAAAGCATCAAAGCCAAAGAGGTCATCCGCATTCTGGACGAACTTCCAGGCCTTAAAAGAGTACGTTTATCAGGTGGAGAAGTGACGCTGAAGTTCGATGACTGTGTGGAAATTGTAACCTACTGCGCATCCAGAGGGATTCAGACACAACTGAATTCCAACGGCAGTCTTTTAAATGCTGAACGAATTGGCCAATTGGTTTCCGCAGGATTAACGACCATACATATTTCCTTCAATTTTACTACTGCGGAAGCTTTCTCAAAATATTATAATATTCATCCAAGCATTTATGAGAAAATAAGAGAAAATATTACCCTGTTCGCCGCAACAAGTGTAGATACTGTGCTGGAGACGCTGCTGTTCAGTGAAACCCAGGATAATATGAAGGAGATCAGCGATCATGTCTACGCAATGGGCGTGCGCACACATGAAATTCAGAACAGTATTATCATGGATCATACAGGGTGGAAGTCGATTGCTGCGCGGGAACAATTAAAGAATGCAGTGAGTGAGCTGATCGCACGGAAGAAAGAAGATACGATTCTGTATTTCACCTGCATGGACCGCTTTATGGACGCCCTTGGGTTCGAAGAGCAGCCGGGTGTGTATTTTCCTCACTGTATAGAGGGGAAGAAGCAGCTTCATTTGCATGGAAATGGCGACATTTTGATTTCAGAGCTTTGCCATCCGGTGATTATCGGCAACATTTATCAAGGAACTTCACTAAAAGATTTATACAATAATATGCCAGCGCCATTGGCACAGTTTTTGGATAAGCAACCTTGCCCAGCGCTGGATGCATTGTTTCCACAAGGCATAGAAGTTTGACACTCTATATAGATTACTTCGAGGGACCAATTTAAGAATTGGTTCCTATTTTTTATGGTAGACTTAATAAAAAACACAGATAAGGAATGTATGAGCTTCATACATAAGGTGTACTGCCAAGTGTTTGCTAATATAAGAAATGGACTTATCAAATCTAATGTTGTTCTAGAAAAGATTATGCCGTTATTAACACCCACAGCCATCGTGGTCGGTGTGCTTAACGAAAGCAGACTGCTGCCGTTCACAGGTCTCGTGCCCTGGATTTTCGCTGTAATGACGCTGATCGGTAGCTTGAAGTCCAACCTAAAGGACCTGCTAGGGGTACTTCTGAAACCCCAGAAGCTGATTATTCTAATGGTAATTTTACATATTGTAATGCCGCTGATCGGCTGGCTTGCAGCCATGGCTTTTTTTCCGGGAGATCCATATACAGTGACTGGTTATGTATTGCTGTTCGCGATTCCTACAGGTGTTGTAAGTGTGGTATGGGTGTCGATGTACGGAGGAAATATTGCATTGACATTAGCCCTTATTCTGATTGATACGCTCTTGTCGCCAATTGTTGTCCCGGGTACCTTATATTTGCTGATGGGAGCGAGTGTGGAAATTCAGCTAGGTGATATGATGAAAGGGCTGCTATGGATGGTAGTCATTCCTTCTGTAGTTGGGATGCTGCTGAATCAATGGACAAAAGGGAAAGTCAATACGGTATGTGGACCGCCGCTTGCTCCATTTGTTAAAGTCGGATTATTTGTAGTTGTTTCTATTAATGGGGCCAGCATTGCCCGTTATCTGAAACATCCGGATGGCAAATTAGCGATCATAATTGGAGTGACCTTCATAACCGTTGTGCTTGGCTATGTAATCGGAGCTTTGGTGTCACGCCGTTTCCGCTTTAGTTATGAAGATTCCGTGGCGGTGCAGTTTAATTCGGGTATGCGGAATTTAAGTGCGGGAGCTGTATTAGCAGTGAAATATTTTCCTCCTGCTGTCGCGCTTCCAGTAATTTCGGGGATGTTGTTCCAACAAATACTCGCTGCGATGTCTGGTCTATTTTTACGTAGTAGAACTAAACGACTGTTAAGTGAGGGTGCATTAATGCAAGTGAATACTGCCTCTCAGATAGAACCCTCTGCTTCTTCTAGAACAGATGATAGGTCTTGTTAGCCGGTTTGTGAAGGATATATGACCTAAAAGCTGTGATATTTTATTCATTTACATGAAAATTTTCGACATTTTATGATATATTTCTTATTTTTGCGCGATTTATATTCACTATTCAACTTTGCCACCCGATAGTAATTGTATTATTTACAATTTCATTGTTCGCAAATGAACAAGGAGTCGGAAGGATGAAAAGAATATGAAGATTCGCCTAAAGTTATCACTTGTTATGATAGGTGTGACCCTTTTATGTATTTCTGTAATGGGGATATTTACGTATTTGAAATCAACTCAGGCGATTGTGAATCTTACTGAGAATTCTATGAAGCAGGTCAATACGAACAAAGCTCAGACCATATCAGCCATGATAGCAAAAGAGCAGAGAAGCACAGAGCTTATTGCGAGCCGCTCGGAAATTGTTGATCTACTGCTGCAAGCTGGGAATGGTGGAGTTAGCAAAGGTGATAAGCTTCAGAATGAGGTGAACGCCAGTCTTCAAAGCATTGTGGAGGAAGCAGGGAACCTTGAGCACATTCTTGTCAGTGATATGAAAGGTATTAGTGTGGCTGACAGTGATACTAAGCTTATAGGGACAGATTTTAGTGAAAGAGATTATACGAAAAGAGTAATGGAGACGGCTGAGCCTGTGATCAGCGAAACGCTGAAATCAAAATCTACAGGAGCTTATGTAGTGGCTTTTGTACAGCCCGTAAAGAGTAATGGAAAGATGATTGGATTTATTGCTTCAGCTGTTTCCGCAGATAGTATGATCAAGTATTTGGCGGATACCAAAGTGGTAAACACGACGAGCTCTTACGCTTACTTACTGGATGAGAACGGCAATAAATTATATTATCCGGATAAAACACAAATTGGTCAGCCTATTGAGAATACGCAGATCGCAGCTGTTATGGAGCGTGTGAAATCTGGTGAGAAGGTAGCGGATGGCCTGCTCAATAATACATATAAAGATGTGGAAAAAAAATCAACCTATACAGTTTTACCTGAGACGCACTGGTTGCTTGTATTAACCGCAGACCTCGATGAAATCGTGAAACCTGTCACTGATATGAGAAATTTCAACTTATTTCTTGGTGTGGGAAGTTTGATTATTGCCTTGCTGATTGCTCTTTATTTTGCTAAAAAAATCTCTTCTCCGATTGTTAAACTAACGGACATGATTAATAAAACGGCAGAATTGAATTTGACGCATGACTCAGAGTATGAGTATTTGACTAAAAACAAAGATGAAACAGGGACGATCGCCAAAGCGATGTTCCGCACCCGGGCTACACTTCGTGAGATGGCTGGAAGCTTAATTACGATCTCGTCCAAAGTGCTTGAAAATGCAGAAACGTTGGAGAAGCTGTCTATAGATGTGCGTGAAAATGCCCACGATAATTCAGCGACTACGCAGCAGCTATCGGCAGGTATGGAAGAGACCGCAGCCTCCACAGAGGAAATGACAGCAGCAATTACTGAAATTGATAACAATGTATCCGGGATCACCAATAATGTGAAGGAAGGTGCTGCCGTTTCTAGACAAATTAGTGAGCGGGCGCTGACTCTTCAGGATGAGGCAACAGAATCTACGACGAATGCTAAACAAATTTATGAATCCGTGCGAATCGATATGGAAAAAGCGATTGAGCAGTCGAGCGCGATTGCAGAGATTAATGTACTGACAGATACGATTCTATCCATTGCCAGTCAGACCAATTTGCTGGCCCTGAATGCAGCTATAGAAGCGGCAAGAGCGGGTGAGGCAGGTAAAGGTTTTGCGGTTGTAGCTGGTGAGATTCGGAAGTTGGCTGAGAAATCGTCTAAGATTGCGGCTGGAATTCAAGGTGTGGTAACAGGTGTATATTCCTCTGTTGAATCCATGAAGGAGAATTCTGAGGCATTACTTTCTTTTATTGACCAGAATGTTCTAGCAGATTATGAACGATTAACTGAGGTAAGTCAGCAATACAACAGTGATGCTGCTACTGTAAATACGCTGTTAAAACAATTCGAGAGCGCAGCAGATCATTTGAGTATGGCCATATCGAGTATTAATGTTGCCGTTAATGAAGTAGCTGCTACAGTAAACGAAGGAGCTATAGGGATTCAGGATATCGCGGTGAAAACGGCGGATATCGTGGAAAAAACATTCCTGGAGGTTACTATGGCTGATGAAAATACTCAAAGTGCCAAAGAGCTTCAGGGGTTAGTAGATAAGTTTAAGATCTAAGGGTTTGAAATGAATTAAGGGAATCCTTATCTATTTTTCATAAAATATTAAGCTTGCAGGGTTATAGTACATGTATAACCTCCCTTATATATAGACTTTACCCCGCCGGTCGCCGGCGGGGTCTTTTTTTTATGCGAATCTTTCTAAAAGAATATCAGGCAGTAGTTTAGCCAGTAATAAGGTAGATGGCTTCATCTAGTGGAACTATAACCTCTGTTTGTTCCTTCATATCCTTCAACCGCACCTTATCCACACTGGATTCACTCTCGCCGATCAGAATAACGTAACGGATTTTTTTGGATGAGGCTGTGGCGAGTTGCTTTTTAAGTTTTCTTTTACCGGATACCAGAGTGGTTCGGATAGAACAGGCACGGAGCTCGGCGGCTGCAATTAAAGCCTGTGGGAGCGTCTCGCCAATCGGAATGACCATAACTTCTGCTGTCTTGTGCTCTTGGATAGGAAGTTCTGCAAGGAGCGCCATGATAGACTCCATACCAAAAGATAAGCCAACCGTAGGATATTGAATATCCTCTCTGCCCACTAGCTGTCCGATGATAGCGTCATATCTGCCTCCACCCCCCAAGCTTGAGGTAAAGGAACCGGATGCATCAAAGATCTCGTAGACGGTTCCAGTGTAGAAAGAAAGCCCGCGGGACAAGAAGGGATCGAAACGGCAAGTCTGCTGCAGCTGAATGTCTTGGAGCAGCTTTTGCAGGACAAGAACCTCCATTGCTCCCGGTTGTCCGGTAAGACTATATTTTTCGCATAACTGCTCAAAGCTTGGATTGTCCGTTTCAATAAGCTCTAGAATAGCAGCGATGGTTGTAGGATCTATTTCCTTGCTGCTCAATTCATTTTTCACGCCGCTGAGGTTGATTTTTTCTAATTTATCCAAGGTTAGCATAACGGACAGCTGGTTCTCGGCAGGTACACCCAGCGATTCCAGAATCTCACTGAGAAAACGTCTGTTGTTCCATTTTAGGATGATCGGGATGTCCAGCTTGCGAAAAGCTTCTGTGGCCAGCTGCATCAATTCAGCTTCCGCCTCAAGTCCTGAAATACCAACAACATCAACATCGCATTGCAAAAATTCACGCAGGCGCCCACGTTTCACGGGACCATCACGGAATACTTTTCCGATCTCATAACGCTTGAAGGGAAACTCTATTCCAGGATTTAAAGCGATCACTTTGGCAAAAGGGATGGTCAGATCATATCGTAAGCCCAGCTTGCGGTTGCCTTGATCGGTTAGTTGGTACATCTCCTTGAGAATTTCATCCCCACCTGCATATTTCGAGGTTAATAAATCCAGTTCATTTAATAATGTGGTGTCCATGGATTCAAAATCATAGAGTTCGAACAAATCCTGCAGCGTATTTTGAATGTTCTTTCTGAGCGCCTGCTCTTTTCCGAAGTAATCATAAGTTCCTTTAATGTTTTGCATCATTAGTAGCTCCTTTGAATTGGCATAGTTTAGGGAATAAAAAAACGCGCAGGACCTCATGGTCCTGCGCGTGATCTATGCCGCAGGGAGGCCAACGCGAGTAGCGTTAGCCTCCCTGAGAATTTCAGGGTTGCTAACGCTGTTTGTGATAATAATGAAGTTGATTCAGCATGATTGTTATGGTGTTCATCAGAATCAATTCCCTTCGACATTTTGATTACTGCCGATTATAGCGGATCATTTGGAGTCGTGCAAGTAAGAATTTGTTATCACGAAGATTTTTAGTAGGCGAATGGACAGGCAATCAGCTATAATAGGGCTTCGATATTTCATAGGCGAGGGGAGTTTGTTGACGATGAATCAACCTTTAATAATAGCCCGGGCGGAAGAATTTGTTAAAGAACAACTGGGACAAGATACTACGGGTCATGACTGGTGGCACACCCATCGGGTCCGCAGCACGGCATGTGAAATTGCTGAGATCGAGCGTGCGGATGTGTTTATCTGTACGATGGCAGCCTTGCTGCATGATGTTGCAGATGAGAAGCTTAATCCGTCAAAAGAAGCAGGCCTGCTTAAAGTCCACACTTGGCTTACGGCAAACCTTACAGAGGAGGAGCAAATTCGTCATATCATGCTGATCGTTGAAACGATGTCCTTTAGTGGTGGTGGAGGAGAACCTATGCAGACTCTGGAAGGTCAAGTGGTGCAGGATGCAGATCGACTAGATGCGCTTGGCGCGATTGGCATTGCCAGAACTTTTATTTTCTCAGGCGCGAAGGGACGTCCGGCTTATGATCCAGAAGTGCCTCCACGCGAGGAGTCGCTGCAGAAGGAATACAGGGATTATAGCAAGGGGACGGCTGTGAATCATTTTTATGAGAAGCTGTTGAAACTAAAATTCTTAATGAATACGGCTTATGGACGCAAGTTAGCGGAAGAACGGCATGATTTCATGTTGAATTTTCTGGACCAGTTCTATAAGGAATGGAATCAAGGACGCCAATAACTGTTATAATGATAAGTATGCACAAGATGGAAGGATCGCGGAGTTTCCGCTTTAACCAGAACAATCGGCATAGAAGAGGTTGAACGATGAGTGAAATGCAATTTCGAGATTATGAGTTAGACGGAGAGATAATTAAAGCACTGGATGTTCTGAAATTTATGACACCTACGGAGGTACAGAGCAAGGTAATTCCTGTGGCTTTGCAGCAAAAGGATCTGATTGTGAAATCGCAAACAGGCAGTGGCAAGACGGGAGCTTATGGTATTCCGCTTTGCGATCTGGTGGATTGGGTGGAGAATAAGCCGCAGGCTTTGATACTTACACCAACTCGGGAGCTTGCGATGCAGGTGAAAGAGGATATTACGAACATCGGACGTTTTAAACGGATTAAGGCAGTTGCTCTTTTCGGCAAGCAGCCCTTTGCCCCCCAAAAGATAGAGCTTACGCAAAAAACACATGTTGTCGTAGGTACGCCTGGACGCGTATTTGACCATATTGAAAGAGGCACACTTCCGCTAAATCGAATCAAATATTTGATCATCGATGAAGCTGACGAAATGCTGAGCATGGGCTTTATTGAGCAGATCGAGAAGATCATTAAGCAGCTGCCCAAAGAGCGAGTAACCATGTTATTCTCAGCTACCTTACCCGAAGTGATTAAGAACTTGTGCCGAAAATATATGAACGATCCAACGGATATCGAGATTCAGGCAAGTGGAATTACGACGGCTACGATTGAACATGCGTTGATTGAAGTGAGACAAGCTGCCAAATTCTCTTTGCTAAGCGATATCATAACGGTGGAGAATCCGGATAGCTGTATTATTTTTTGCCGTACGCAGGAGCAGGTGAATGCTGTATTCAGAGGACTGGCGGATCTGGAATATCCTTGTGATAAGATCCATGGGGGTATGGAGCAGGATGAGCGCTTTGAGGTCATGAATGCTTTTAAAAGAGGGCAATTCCGCTATTTAATCGCTACCGATGTGGCGGCTAGAGGGATTGATATCGAGAATATCACCCATGTGATTAATTACGATATTCCACTGGAAAAAGAAAGCTACGTGCATCGTACAGGCAGAACCGCGCGTGCAGGCAAGACGGGTAAAGCGATCACTTTTGTCACTCCGAATGAGCAGAAGTGGGTAACTGAAATTGAAAGCTATATTGGCTTCAGCATTCCGCATATGAAAGCTCCTTCGGACGACGCAGTTGCCTACGCAAAGGAAGCGTTCGAGCAGAAGATCAATAAGCAGCCTGTCCGCAAAAAGGACAAAAGCGAAAGCTTAAACAAAGAGATTATGAAGCTATACTTCAACGGCGGCAAGAAAAAGAAGCTAAGAGCCGTGGATTTTGTCGGCACAATAGCTAAGCTTGAAGGTATTTCCGCCGAAGATATCGGGATTATCTCGATTCAGGACAATGTGACCTACGTGGATATTTTGAACGGTAAAGGCGCAATGGTGCTGCAAGCGATGAGAGAGACCACCGTAAAGGGCAAGCAGCTGAAGGTTCATATTGCGAAAAAATAAATCAAGGATGACAGCTTATTGCTAAGCTCCTTGCAAATATGCCGCTACTGATGCGGTTTATAGGAAGAGGGAGTCGTGTTCACTACACGGCTCCTTCTTTAATTTGTTGTTTTATCTCAGCATTTCTATGTTTTCGTTGTGAAATTATAGAAATTAGAATATAACTTGTGAGAGGTGATAGATTGAAAGCTGAATCTAGAAGCACAAGGATGAAAGCAATCCTACAAGTTACCATTGTTATTTTCTTACATTTAATAATTATCTACCTTTTGGGAATGAAAACGGGGAAGTTGGAAGTAGAAGTAGTAAAACAAATGTTTATAATGTATGCAGCACCAATAATTCTTCTGAATGTGTCTTGCAAGATAGCTTTAAAGACGCAAAAGCTTAGGTACAACATTTCTTGGTTAGTTATTAGTATTGTTCCTAGCACGAGAATTCTATTTTATTTAAAAGAATTACAAGGAAAAGAGTCTAGGGGTTCAGGGGTTGTTGATTTAAGGTTTTTTGATATGAAGCCTGACTTTGATCAGATAAGTCTTATTTATTTTTTCCCTATAATATATTTAGGCATTCAACTAGTTTTGATTTTTTTACTATTGATCATGATAGTAACGAAAGAAAAATCAATAGCTGACTAGCATAATTTTCTTGTACATACTAGGAATGCCGAAATGAACGGTAAAACTCCCGTACAATGTGCTGATCCAGCTGGAAACGCCAAAATGAACGGTAGAATTCCCGTACAATGTGATGATCCAGCTGGAAACGCCGAAATGAACGGTAGAAATCCCGTACAAAGTGCTGATCCAGCTGGAAACGCCGAAATGAACGGTAAAACTCCCGTACAATGTGCGGATCCAGCTGGAAGTGGCGAAATGTACGGTAGAATTCCCGTACAAAGTGCTGATCCAGCTGGAAACGCCAAAATGAACGGTAGAACTCCCGTACAATGCGCTGATCCAGCTGGAAGTGGCGAAATGTACGGTAGAATTCCCGTACAAAGTGCTGGTCCAGCTGGAAACGCCGAAATGTACGGTAGAACTCCCGTACAATGCGCTGATCCAGCTGGAATCGCCGAAATGTACGGTAGAAATCCCGTATAATGCGCTGATCCAGCTGAAAGTGGCGAAATGTACGGTAAAAATCCCGTAGAATGCGTTGATCCAGCTGGAAGTGGCGAAATGAACGGTAGAAATCCCGTACATTCAGCCAGCATATTATGTAACCCAAGATACAACACCATAATGGTGTCGTCTCTTGGGTTTTTTCGACGCTAAATGGATCTGATAACGCAGATCCGTTCAGCTTAAGTAAAATAAGATCGAAAATAATTAATTTTAGTTCCATAAATGGAAACAAATGTGATATTATGGCGATATAGAGCCCATACTTCACGGATGACCTGCCTAGCTTGGTTCCTCCTGAGGATAGGCTCTGATTTTTTTATGAGGAAGGTGGTGTGGCCCGAGCGGTATCGGGGACAGGAAGAAACGAAGCAATAAGGTTCGAACCTAATTCAGAAGGGAGAATCGAAGCGATGAAAAAAGGAACTTTTTTGAAAGCGCTTAATTTTGTTTTGGTTTTATGTTTGCTTGTACCTGCGTATTGGGCTGCACCCGCACATGCGGAGAACACGCTTATTCAGCAAAGCGATTTTGAAGATGGTACTGTTCAGGGCTGGAGTGGACGTGGGGAAGTTGAGGTGCTTACGGCCAAAACAGATGCGGCACGCAGCGGCACATATGGCCTGGAGGTAAGCGGCCGAACAAAAACGTGGCATGGACCTTCACTGGATGTGACTAGCCAGCTAGAAGTGGGACAAACTTATGTGTTTATTGGATGGGTGAAGCTGCCGGCCGGATCATCTAACGCGAATATCTATATGTCATTGCAGCGGACATTACCTTCTACCATTCATTATGACAATTTGACCTTTGGTGCAGTGACAGCGAACGGTTGGGTGAAGCTTCAGGCGCAGTACAAGCTATTGGAGCCGGCAGATCAACTTTCTATTTATTTTGAAGTGCCGGGTAGCGCGACAACTTCTTTTTATTTGGATGATTTTCGATTGGAAAAGCTACCGGATCTCGGTCCAATTGTCATCGAGGATGCGATTCCTTCGCTGAAGGATGTGTTTGCAAACAAATTTCTGATCGGCTCGGCTTTTACGAATAGTGAGCTGCTGACAGCTCCGGATCGGCAATTGTTATCCAAGCATTTTGATAGTGTAACGCCAGGAAATGTTCTGAAATGGGACAGCACGGAGCCGCAGGAAGGTGTGTTTAATTTCGCTGACGCTGACACGGCAGTAGCTTTTGCTACCGCAAATGGGCAGCAGGTACGTGGACATACCCTGGTCTGGCATTCGCAGACACCGGATTGGGTGTTCCGTGACGCCAGTGGTAATTTGGTCTCCAAAACGGTGTTATATGAGCGGATGAAGAGTCATATTAAGACCGTTATGGAACGTTATAAAGGTGAAATCTATGCTTGGGATGTCGTCAACGAAGTGATTGACACTTCGCAATCTGATGGCATGCGCCGCAGCCTGTGGTACCAGATCGCGGGTGAAGAGTACATTGAGAAGGCGTTCCAGTTCGCTCATGAAGCTGATCCTAACGCAAAACTGTTCATCAATGACTACAATACGCATGAGCCAGCCAAAAGCCAAGCACTATACAATCTGATTGTACGACTTCAGGCTAAAGGGGTTCCTATTGACGGAGTAGGGCATCAAACGCACATCAGCTTGTATTATCCTTCGCTCTCTGAAATCGAAAATTCGATTATCAAGTTCAAGGCTTTAGGGCTGGAAACTCATATTACTGAGCTGGATATTAGTGTGTATTCTGATAATTCTCAAGCCTATGAGACCTTCCCTGATCATTTGAAGCAGCGCCAAGCGGCTTTATACAAATCATTATTTGAGATCTTCCTGAGGCACACGGATACGGTCACGAATGTCACTCTCTGGGGGAAGGATGACAGTAATACTTGGCTGCGCACTTATCCGGTAGCCCGCAACAATTGGCCTTTATTATTTGATGAGCGCCTTCAATCTAAGCCGGCCTACTGGTCCGTATTGGAGACAGTGGCAGCTCCCGTAGTTCCAGCTGCTCCTGCTAACTTGAATGCAGCTGCAGGCAATGGGCTCGTGAATCTTAGCTGGAGCACCTCGGCGGGCGCAACTTCCTATACGGTGAAACGGTCACTTACGAGTGGTGGCCCTTATACCACTCTGACTACGGCTACCGGGACGAGCTATAGCGATGCGGCCGTTAGCAACGGAACGACTTATTATTATGTTGTGAATGCTGTCAATAGTGCGGGTACGAGCAGCAATTCTGTACAAGCGATGGCTACACCGCAAGGCTCGGGGCCTGTCGAACCGGTCACCGGGCTTGCAGTGGCGTATCGGACAGCGGATACTAACCCAAATGACAACCAGATGAAGCCCTATTTTAATATTAAAAATAACGGCACAACTGCAGTCGATCTTAGCGAGCTGAGCATCCGTTACTGGTATACGATCGATGGAGACAAGCCGCAATCCTTTTTCTGCGATTATGCCCAGATCGGCAACAGCAAGGTAGCAGGCAGTTTTGTAAAGCTGGACACGCCTCGAACGGGAGCAGATTACTACTTGGAAGTACAATTCAACGCAGGTGCGGGCATGCTTGCAGCTGGAGGTGCTTCCGGGGATATTCAGACCCGGATACACAAGACAGATTGGAGCAATTTTAACGAGGCCAATGATTATTCGTTTAATTCACTTCAGACCGCTTATGCGGATTGGAACAAGGTGACCCTTTATCGGAACGGAGTGCTGGTATGGGGAACAGAGCCGCAATAGCGAAAGTAGGGGAACTGAGCTTTAATTGTGCTGTTTTTAAATTTTTAGGCAAAACCTCCCTGAAAATAGCTGATTTATGCTGGTTACTTAGCTTTTCAGGGAAATCCTCCCTAAATATCGTCTGAATTCCACTATTATGAGCAGATTGGGGTGAATCTGCGGGAGGTTTTCCCTGATTGCAAGGATTAGAGCAATAAACCAAAGAAAATCAGGGAGTAATTCCTTAATCAAGCATCACGTTTGCTGCAAATAGAGGAGTTACGCGAAAAAGCAAGCCTAGTCGCCAAAAACATGGTGACTAGGCTTGCTTCATTTTTGCCCAGCTGTGGCAAATTACTTTTTAAAAGTTATATTGCGCCTGATGCAGACGGCTGTAAATTCCACCAGCATGGACTAATTCTTCATGTCTGCCTTGTTCAGCGATTCCTTCTTCATTCACGACCATAATCCGGTCGGCATTTTTGATCGTCGTCAAACGGTGAGCGATGACGAGTGTGGTTCTGCCTACGGACAGATCAGCCAGGGATTGCTGAATCGCGGCTTCTGTCTCTGTGTCCAGCGCGGAAGTAGCTTCATCCAGAATCAGAATCGGCGGATTCTTGAGGAACATGCGAGCGATAGCCAGGCGCTGCTTTTGTCCACCGGACAGCTTCACACCGCGCTCCCCGATGACTGTCTCCATTCCATCTGGCAGATTCTGAATGAGCTCCTCCAGATGAGCACGTCGCGCGGCTTCCCAGATTTCAGGCAGCTTTGCATCCAGTTTCCCATAGGCGATATTCTCGCGAATTGTCCCGGAGAACAGGAAAACATCCTGCTGCACGATCCCGATTTGTTTGCGCAGCGATTCCAGCTTCATGTCACGGATATCGATGCCATCAATCGTGATGGCCCCGGCTGTGACATCATAGAAGCGCGGAAGCAGGCTGCAGATTGTTGTTTTGCCTGCGCCGGACGGCCCAACAAAGGCAATGGTTTCGCCAGCCTTTACGTTAAGGCTTATATTTTGCAGAACCGGACGATTCTCTTCGTATCCAAAAGATACATCCTGGAATGTAATGTCACCGCGCAAAGCGTTGATCTCCACGGCATCCGGTTTGTCACTGATGTCAGGTTCCGTGTCAATGATCTCCAGATAACGTCTGAAGCCGGCAATTCCTTTAGGATAACTTTCGATGACTGCATTGATTTTCTCAATAGGGCGGAAGAAGATATTCGACAACAAGATAAACGCCACAAATTCACCGATTTGCAGCTCGCCATTGATGAAGAACCATGCGCCGCAGATCATCACCAGGATGGTAATGAGGCGGGTCATCATATAGCTGACGGACAAGCTTCTAGCCATGATTTTATAAGCCAGAAGTTTTGTTTTGCGGAACATTTGATTATCTACTGCGAATAGTTCCTGTTCATGTTGCTCATTGGCAAAAGATTGCACGACCCGAATCCCACCGACATTGTCTTCGATACGGGCATTGAAACTGCCTACATTTCCAAATAGCTGACGATAAGTGGAAGTCATATTGCGCCCGAAGTAGATGATTACCCAAGCCATAATTGGAACGATAATAAAAGTAATGATCGCCAGCTTCAGATTAATATCAGCCATTAGGAGAAAGGCTCCGACAAGGGTCATGATTGCAATAAATACATCCTCAGGACCGTGATGCGCAACTTCGCCGATATCATTTAAGTCATTGGTGATTCGTCCGATTAGATGGCCTGTTTTATTATTATCAAAGAATCGGAACGAGAGTTTCTGAATATGGTCAAACATTTTTTTGCGCATATCAGTTTCGATATTTATGCCCAGCATGTGACCCCAGTAGGTGACAATATACTGCATCACCGTATTTAAGGCGTAGATCGCCAGCAGCGCAACACAAGCGATAAGAATAAGCGGCCAATCTTGACCAGGAAGCAAATCATCAATAAATTTATTGACGGCTACCGGAAAAGCCAGTTCTAGCAGTCCCGCAAAAACAGCGCAGGAGAAATCCAATATAAATAGTTTTCTATACGGACGATAGTAGGAAAAAAACCTTCGAAGCATTCTGTTCACTCTTTTCTGTGGTTTAAATATGAGTTCAAATGAAATTGATTCTCAACTACCCGATGATATGGATACTAAAGATGGCCAGCGGTTTTGTCAATAATTCGGGTATAAAATTACTTAAGGGTTGTAACTTCTAATAGAATAGTAGATGATGGTTCATAGTGTTTAAAATATTTCAAATCCTTGACAAGCTTTCTGCTTGGCGGGGTTATTTGTTTGTAATTTAGGAGGATACACGATGAAAGCATCACAACGCGAAGGACAGATTCAGAATAATAGCTTAATGGATAGCAAATATGATCGCTGGCTGCTTGTGCTGGGAATTATTTTTATCGCTGCAGCGCTGCGGGCTCCATTTACTTCTGTGGGTCCATTAATACAATTGATTCAGGATGACCTCGGCTTATCCAATACTCTAGCAGGAGCTATTACTACTTTACCATTATTAGCTTTTGCCATCTTGTCCCCGTTTGCTCCAAAGCTGGCCCGCCGTTTTGGTTTGGCTAATGTGTTATTAGTTGCCATGGTCATGCTTGCTATGGGAATTCTAATTCGCTCGGGATCTGGAGCAGGTCTGTTGTTCACAGGTACTGCTATACTTGGATTATCTATTGCTGTGTGTAATGTACTGCTTCCAGGTCTTATTAAGGGGAAGTTTCCTCACAAAATCGGGCTAATGACAGGTATCTACACGGTTTCTATGAATTTATGCGCAGCTATTGCCTCAGGAATTAGTGTACCGCTGGCAACGAATGCTGGATTCGGTTGGAGAGGGACCTTGGCCATCTGGTTTATGATCGCAGCTCTAGCAACAGTGTTCTGGATTCCGCAAATGCGTAAGCTTAATCAAGGAACCGGCTCTAAGAGTGCAGCCTCAAGCAAAAATATGTGGCGTTCATCTCTTGCTTGGAAAGTCACGATCTTTATGGGCTTACAGTCACTGCTTTATTACGTCTTTATTGCTTGGTTTTCGGTTCTCCTCGGTGAACGGGGAATGTCGTCGAGTAATGCGGGTTGGTTTCTCTCGCTCATGCAATTGGCACAGCTACCCTTTACTTTCTTCGTACCGCTGTGGGCAGGCCGGATGAAAAACCAACGTATTCTAGTTATAATCACTGCTGTTCTTTATTTCATCGCATTAGGTGGCATCTGGCAAGGCAGCGGCGCTTTAATGGCTGTCTGGGCGATATGCTTTGGTATTGCCGGAGGATTTGCCTTCGGTCTTGCGATGATGTTCTTCAGTCTAAGAACAAGAAGCACGCAAGAAGCGGCGGAGCTGTCAGGAATGGCCCAATCTGTGGGTTATGTACTGGCAGCAATGGGACCGGCATTATTCGGCTGGCTGCATGATGTAACGAACAGCTGGACGGTGCCATTAATTTTACTGCTGGGTGCAAGTGTGCTGTTGATGGTTGTCGGACTTGGTGCTGGCAGTGATCGGTACGTTGGAGATAGAAAATAGGATCCCGTGTAAAAAGAGTGTACTAACGCGTACTAAGCGCCAGTGCACTCTTTTTTTGATTATTGAACATGGGCAGTAATTCTCATCTATATTAGCTTCGTTTGTAAGCAACAACCCGGATTCTGCGATAGTCCATTACCCAGCGGCCGTCCTGATATAGCGTGGGTTTCAGTTTCTGTTCCATAGAAGAGAGAACTTCTGCGCGTTCAATGGGTGTGAGCACACTTAAGATTCCATCGGCAAAAGTATTCAACCACCGCTGAAATCCTTGCTCCAAGCCTTCCAGTGGTGTTGGCCGGTCAAAACAAAGAGCGAGGTCCACGGTCAGTCCGTGCTTCTCTAGTAGAGTTGCGTACTCGCCAATGCTGGGGAAGTACCAGGGCAAATGCAGCTTATGACTACAGCCAATGACTGCAAAAGCTTGTGGAAGTGTAGCGACGATGGAAGCAATATTGCCCAGTCCACCGAACTCGGCCACGAAACGGCCGCCTACCCGCAAGCTGGCAACGATGGACGCCGCCGCTCCGTTTGCGTCTGTTAGCCAGTGAAGGGCAGCGTTGCTGAACACAGCATCGACTGGCTGTTCCGCGACATAAGTTTGCCCATCAGCTAAGACAAAGCTTAGATGGGGATGTTTGTCACGGGCTGTCTGAATCATTTCGGCAGAGGCATCAATACCTGTCACAGTGGCGCCTCTAGCAGCAATGGCTGCCGCCAAATCTCCGGTTCCACAGCCCCAATCGATAATCTGTTCGCCAGGCTGTGGGCGAAGCAGCTCAATCAAAGACTCTCCAAACTGAGACACAAAGGCCATATCAGTATCATAGGTTTGGGTATTCCACTGCTGGTTCATAAGTATTCATCCTTTCTATTGATAGATTATTCAGACATCTCCGTCATAACGCCATACTTTATCTATGTTGTACCATATGAGATCTTATAATAGAAATATATAAACTGAATAATATTGATTGGTTGTGCCTATGAGGTCTATATATAGCCCAATTCAATAATACAAAAACCTTGCGTTTTATATGCAAAGGGAGTATAGTATTATGTACAGGCGGTTTTGGTCGCCAGTTACATAATACGCGGTCATGGCGGAATTGGCAGACGCGCTGGCTTCAGGTGCCAGTGGTAGCAATATCGTGGAGGTTCGAGTCCTCTTGACCGCATCATAGCTTAATAGAAAGCCCCTAAATTCGCTCCTATGGTGATTTGGGGGCTTTTTTATTTGCAATTATCATATAGCTAAATTAGCAATTATGTAGCTGAGCAGCAGTCATGTAGATCAATAGCATCCAACTGATGAATCTCAGCGTTCTCAAACAAATTAACGAAACTATCTCTAAATACAGTCACCGCCAGAGCGCATGGTGTTCTTTAGGTCCATAAACGGAACCTAGGTGAACGGTGTTAAACTAACGGACCGTATGGCCGTTATTATTGATATTTGGCACATTTTACAGGGGTTTCGGACTGCATAGCGCTTATTGCTAAGGAATCGTGTGAAAAGCGAGTGTTTGGTGACGAATAGCTGCATCTGAGTCCGAACGTAAGCTAAAACACGCTATTTTTCGGAAATAGCTGCATCTGAGTCCGATACATCATAATGAGGAAGGAATAGTTGCCACGGTGGGAGTAGCTAGCTGCTGAGTAGCCCCCCCAACAAATCCGTCCTTAGCTAAGTGCTGGGCGGTTTTTTTGTTGCGCTCATAATCGCTGCGAAGAATAAAATGGGTGTTTTTGTATTGACAATTATATCGGCTTCCGTAATAATGGTATTACGGAAGCCGATATATCGACAACAGTAATAGAATGGGGATGAAATGATGCCTGAAAGCACAGAAAGAGGCGCATTAACTGAAGCTGTATTTTATATCTTATTGTCTCTATATACAGCAATGCACGGATACGCAATTATGCAGAATGTGAAGGACTTAAGTAACGGTCGGGTTGATCTGGGCGCGGGCACTTTATACGGAGCACTTAACACTTTACTGGAAAAAGGCTGGATAAAAGCAGTGGAAGGGGAGCAAGGTTCCCGTCGAAAAGAATACGAAATTACCGACTTAGGAAAGTCAGTGATTCAGGGAGAG
Organism: Paenibacillus sp. FSL H7-0735; assembly: GCF_038008505.1. NCBI lineage: Bacteria > Bacillati > Bacillota > Bacilli > Caryophanales > Paenibacillaceae > Paenibacillus > Paenibacillus sp. FSL H7-0735. The sequence continues at coordinate 2,623,850 of NZ_JBBOZH010000001.1, forward strand.
ATTATCCGTCTGGAAGAATTGATAGCGAATGGGAAGAGAATAGCTGGAGGTGAGTCCAAATGAAACATGTGGTTCGCAAGCTGATTTGGGATTATGAGAAGGAAGAAAAGTGGCTTAATGAAATGTCTGCGAAGGGGATGGCTCTATCAGAATTATCTTGGTGCAAATATGTGTTTACAGAGACCCCCAATAATGAGTACACGTATAGAATTGAGCTTTTAGATAACATGCCTGATCATCCGGATAGCATCAAATATCTCAAGTTTTTAGAGGAAAACGGTATAGATTGTGTTAGTACTTACATGCGCTGGGTTTACCTTAGAAAGAAGTCGGGAGAAGGTCCGTTTGATATTTACACAGATCTGGAATCCAGAATAAAACACTATAAGCGAATCAACAGGTTATGGAAATCTGTAATGTGGCTAGAGTTGATTTTAGGTCTATTTAATGTGATGATTGGTGTAATAAATTATTCTTTTTCATCACAGGATCTCAGTATAGTAAACGTAATAATGGGCGGAATGTTGATTTTGTTAGGTCTTGTTTTTTTAATTATTGGTGCACCTATCCGTAAGAAAATTAAGAAGCTTCAGCTGGAAAATTTGATAATAGAATAGGACTTTAGAGTTGTAACATGCACACACGGCAAGTTTCCTTTTCAAAGGGAGACTTGCTGTTTATTTTTGCGCAGTTTTACTGCGAAATTTACCAGTCTATCATTTAGGACTCAACTATCAAGCTTATTTACCGAAAAAAAGGTATACTGAAATTATTACAAGTTTGTTAATATAGTCCCCCATTTTCAAAAGAGGAGGCTTACAGGTGTCTGATTTTCTTTTTAAGCAGCTATACTTACGGTCTTCTATCGGGATTGCGGTAGTCTCTCCGAAGGATGGGACGTTATTACAATCGAATCCTGCGCTATGCCAAATGTTTGGTTATGCAGAAGAAGATCTTTTGAATATAAATTATCTGGATCTTGTGTATCCGGAAGATAAAACTAATAACGATCATTCCGTTATCCTGAACGATCTGCTAGCTGAGCCTGGGACTGCATTGGAGAAAGAACGGCGGTTTTTGCGTAAGGATGGCGAAATCATCTGGGTAGCCCAACATATATTTTTAATCTATCAGGAGAATTCCAGTGAACCCTATGTCCTGATTTCTGAGTTAACGGATATCACTGACCGAAAACTTGCTGAACAGAAGATTCAGGAAGATGAGCATTTATATAATTTGATCACGCAAAATACACCGGATATGATTTCTTTTGGCGATCCTGACGGAACACTGCACTACGTATCTCCCTCAGTGGAGCTGCTGTTAGGTTATTCTGCACAAGAAATGATAGGTACCAAAAGACCCGAGTATTATCACGTAGATGATGCTCTTGAGATGATTGAACAAGGCAAGCTATATTCGGATACGGACGTATTTACTCGTAGAGCCCGTCATAAAGATGGACATTATTTGTGGATCGAGAGTTCTTCCCAAGTGGTACGTGATGAGCAGGGGAACATTAAACAGATATTAACCATTGGTCGCGATATTACTCAGCGCAAGAAATACGAGGATATGCTGGCTAAAGCTCAACACCTTGCGAAGATGGGATCCTGGGAATGGGATATGACAAAATCACGGCTGACGGTTTCCAGAGAGATGCGTAATATTTTTGGCTTTTTGGAAGATGAGAGCAATCATTCTTATTTTGATTACAGACGTGTTTTTGCTTGCATTGATCCTGACGATTTCATCAGACTTGAACGGTTAGTACATCAATCCATGGAGAATGGGGCTAATGGCGAAGCAACGGTCCGTATTCATAGTGCGGATGGAGAGCTGAAGTTTCTGGATGTGCACTGGGAAGTGATTACAGATGAAGAAGGAAGACTGCTGCAGATCAGCGGGATAGCCCAGGATGTGACCGAACGTCAACGAATGGAAGAACAACTGCGGGAAAGTGAGCAGAACTATCGTCTGATCTCAGAAAATTCTATGGACTTCATTTCACGTAATGCAGCGGACGGGAGCTTTACCTATCTGTATGCCTCACCCATCTGCCAGACTATGTTTGGCTATGCACCAGAAGAAATGTGCGGAACTAGAGGGATTGATTACATACATCCGGAGGACAGAATCAAATTAACTTCATATCTCAGCAATTGTATGGAAGGGAAGAAGCTTGAGCCTGTTATTCTCCGGTTTTTTTGCAAAGACGGAACCTTTATTTGGACAGAAACGACTCTGCGGTATATTTACTCTGAGACCTGCGGGAATCAGGAGCTTGTCTGTGTAACCCGCGACATTGGGGAACGTACGCGTCATTTTGAAGAAATACAGAAATTAAGTAACGAGTATGCGCTGATCTTGAATTCGGTCTCTGAAGGCATATTTGGGATGAACCTTGAAGGCAACACGATGTTCATTAATCCAGCAGCCATTACTATGTTGGGATTCGATCCTACTGAGTGGGGAAACAGCAAATTTCATGCGATTCACCAAACCTGGCTGGATAACGAGTCTTTTACAGGAATTCAGAAGACGCTGCTTCCTTCACGCTCCAGTAATCTCACTATTGAAGATAGGGAGGGTGTGTTTTGGAGGCAGGATGGTTCAAGCTTTTTAGTCAGATATCGAATGACCCCACTGTTTGATGGTGATGAACGGATTGGGGCGGTTGTCGTCTTTCGAGATATTACGGAGGAGAAGGAGATTGTGCGGGCGAAGGAGTCTGCCGAGGAAGCGGACCGGGCAAAATCGGAGTTCCTAGCGATCATGAGCCATGAGCTGCGCACGCCTATGAACGGCATTATTGGGATGGCTGATCTTTTATCTGGGACGGAGCTGGATGAAGAGCAAAGCTACTACACACAGATCATTAACAAAAGCGGTGAGGCATTGCTTCATATTCTGAATGAAGTGCTGGATTTCAGCAAAATTGAAGCAGGCATGATGACGCTTGAACTACAAATGGTGGATTTGCATGAAGTGATACAAAACGTTTGTGAACTGTTTTATCCGAAGGTTAAGGAGAAAGGGCTTTTACTTACTAGCGAGCTATCTCCTGAGCTTCCAGCCGTCATCATGACTGATGGGGCGAGATTGCGTCAAATTCTCGTAAATCTGGTTGGGAACGCAGTGAAATTTACGGAGACAGGTGAAATCAGTATCTCTGTTATGTTAGAAGCTTCAGAGGCATCCGGAAATCTTATCGTGAAATTTATCGTAAAAGATACAGGATTGGGGATTCCAGTTTCCAGCCAAGGTTTATTATTTCAATCCTTCTCGCAATTGCATCCGTCGATCAATCGTAAATATGGTGGAACTGGGCTTGGACTTGCCATAAGTAAAAAGCTGGCCGAGCTTCTTGGCGGATCTATCGGTGTCAATAGCTGTGAGGATGAAGGCTCGGAGTTTTATTTTACAGTGGAAGTCTCTCTACCCAAAGAGGAATGGGATCAGAAAGTGACCGTCAACGCCTCAACAGATGTGGTCAGAAATGATAAATCTGCTGTTAAAGAGTTAACTACCGGTGAGTATGGACCGATGTCCATTCTTATTGCTGAAGATCATCCTGTGAATCAGCAGCTTATGCAGGCTTATCTGAAAAAGAGGGGATATGTTCCTGACATCGCTTTAAATGGTGAGGAAGCGGTTCGGGCTGTGCTTTCCAATCATTATGATCTGGTATTTATGGATATTCAGATGCCTATTATGGATGGAATTGAAGCAACGGGAATCATACGTGAGAAGCTTGGGCTGACTCCAATTATCATTGCGGCTACAGCTTTTGCAAGAGATGAAGATAAGATGATGTGTCTTAGTGCTGGAATGCAGGATTTCATTTCTAAACCCATCTCGATAAAAGAGCTCGACCGGGTATTAAGAGAATGGTCTGCCCAAATTCGTTTAGGTGAGCATCATTGACAAATAGGGTTATGATTAATATATTGATATTAATCGTAATCATTACGTATATTATTTGTCATGAAAGGATTCTTACCTTGTTAACAATGAAGCGCGGGGATATTTTAATTATTGTGATAGCCTTGTTAGCTGCGGGCTTGATTTATGGCATGAAGTGGTGGGACAGCAGCAATGAGCAGTATCAGCAAGGTGATTTGAAAGCTATAATTACGGTGGACGGTAAAGAGTACAAAACCGTTTCTTTGACTAAAGAAGAACAAATTATAGATATTCAAACGAAATTCGGCCACAATACGCTAAAGGTGTTTGATTATGGAATCCAAATGACCTATTCTGATGCTCCCCTAAGAATTGCTTTGGAAATGGGGTTCATCTCAAGACCCAAACAGCAAATTATTTGTATTCCAGCCCGTATTATGGTAGAAGTATTTAATCCTAATAAGTCTGAGAATGATGAGGATGAGCTAGATGCGATTATTTAGTAATCTTAGTTGAACCTTCTAACTCTTTCCATGCGGTGATAGAGTCAGGACTGGTGTAAATGTAAGGTGTTGCGGGTTGTTTGATAGGTGTAATAGACTCAGCACTAATTTGCATAATTTCTTGACCTTTATAGGGAACAACTTGAAGCTTGCCCCGGACCTCTATCCAGGTATCGGTAGGCAGGCTTTTTAGTTTGCCGGAATCCACTAATATCCCAAAGGGTGTAGCATCGGCAGTGCAGCATTGGACCAGAAATCTACCTATGGCAAAAGAATTCTCTGAATGTTCACCTTGATCACGATATAAAAAGCCGGAAATAGTAATTTCTTTGCCTGCAAATTGTTGTTTGTACATCTCAAGGGCACCTAAGGTTTCGGAGAAAATCGCTGAATAAACTGGGACCACAGGTTGTGCATAAAGGATCTTGGCCAGCTCGGTAAGCTCCTCATGGTAAGGATCAATGGACTCGAATCTCGCGGAATTTTTAGCTTCAGTGGGCAAGGAGGATAGGGAGATTCCTTTTTTAGCAGCGGCCATACTTCCCAAAGCGCGATCCGGAAGGAGAAATCCGAGCAGCAGTGGAAAAAGGAATAATCCATATAGCGCTGTACTTTTGAAAAAAGAATGTGGAAGCCGATGCTCGCAGTCACAGAGAACACTACCCTTGCCAAATAAAGCCTGTACGGCCAGACTGAGCGCCATAAGTGTCAGCGGGATTGGACATAATTGAACCCAGCGTGCCAGCTTGGGCGCTACATAATAATGCAAAGCGTCCTGCTGTACCAGATATCCGATATAGAGGGCGAAAGCGAGCAGAATGACCGCCCTTAACAAATAGTGAAACCGGATGCTTCGAGAGTCATTCATGCTCTATCCTCCTACCCATGTTGTAAGCAACAGCTTACCACCTCTATGAATTACAGCCACAAGGACATGAATACCGCCCCAATAAACACGCTTGCGAAGATCAGAAAGAACAAATAAAGAGCGAATTTGGTCTTAAACAGTGAGAGCAACATCAATGAATTTTTGAAATCCAGCATCGGTCCGAATACCATAAAAGCGAGCAGAGCACCAGATGGAAAAGAATGTACGAAGGTGGAAGCTACAAAGGCATCTGAGGTGGAGCAAAGTGAGAGCACAAATGCCAGTCCCATCATGAAAAAATATGAACCCAGCGGCTTGGCTCCGATCGCAGCCAGACTGTCTTGAACCATAAATGTCTGAATGCCAGCGGTTAATAAGCAACCGATAATTAAATATTTTCCCATCTCAAAAAACTCATCTGAGGTATGGACGAAGACAGCGGTTATTTTTCCCCCACGAGAATTATTGTGATGAGCTTCCCCTGTTTCACGTTGAACATTTAGGCGGATGGGAGATTTTTTAACCGTTGCGTAGATTATCAAACCTATGAGACAGGCTACAACAAAAGCCAGACCCATACGGGCATAGGCCAGCTCCGAGTGGCTGCGAAATGCTGTCATGGTCGCCCCATAGACGACAGGATTTAGGATCGGTCCGGACAAAATAAACACGATAGCCACGTAAACAGGCATACCTTTATGGATAAGTCGGCGGACGAGCGGGATCATTCCACATTCGCAGACCGGAAAAATAATTCCGAGCAGACATGCGAACAGAATGGCCGGAAGAGGTCGCCGCGGAATCCACCGGGAAATCATTTCATCCGGGATAAAGACGCGAAGCAGTGAAGATAACAATGCTCCTGCTAATACAAACGGCAAGGCTTCCAGCAATATGCCGATAAAAGCGGTTTTGAAGGTGTCGATGTATGCATTATCTAGCAGCTCCAGATGATTCGGCAGCCATACAAAGCCAATGATAATCAGGAACGAGATCGGGAGGAGCAACGGCAGTATTTTTAATGGTGAAAAGGTAGTCAAAACTCGAATAAGGCGGACCACCGATCTGCCAGCTGTTCTTCATCTATATTCATCCCGATGAACACCACATAAGGCATACCAGGATAACGAGAGGCTTCCCAGGTAGTACGCATCCCCGCATATTGAACAAGCTGAACCGGCTCCTGTTCGGACAAAAGAATATGCCCCTTGGCACGTAATAGATTGTCACCCCATTCTTGGAAGAAGGCCTCTAGGCGTTCTTTAGAAGGCATAGTTGTCCTTACCTGCGGAATGGTTAACGTGATGGCTGTTACCTGCGAGAAAGAAGCGTGCTGCTCCTCATGCAGCTCTTTTACAGCGGTTCCCCCATGCTCTGAATGCATTTGTTTCAGTGATGCTCCTTTGAAGGTTTGAGGCGCTCGCTGTGGAGCCGGAGCTATAATTTTACGTGGGATTATTCCTGACAATATCGGAGACAGGTTGATTTCACTGTAATGGGTGTATACAATTTCAGCCTCCGTATTTTGTTTACGAACTCCCTTTTCAATTCTCCATAAGGTTTCCGGCTCTACGAGATCGCTTTTATTAACGACAATAAGATCAGCTGTGGAGAGCTGCTTACGCAGGGTCCGAACGAGCTGTTTGTCAGAGGAGAGTCTGCTGTTATATTCCAGAGCATTTTCCGCATCTAACAGAGTGATGGTATAGTGCAGCTCCACCAGATCCTGTAGAGGGGTTTCCTGCAACGTTTTGGCGATTTCTTCAGGATCGGCGACGCCGGTCAACTCCATGTAAATGGCATCTGGACGTCCTCTCAGCAGCACCATCAGGCTATCTGCCAAATCCTCTTTACGGCTACAACATACGCATCCGTCCAGCAGTTTAGTTACAGCTGTACCGGTATGCTCCTGCAGAATATACCCGTCCACATCCCGTTTGCCCAGTTCATTCATTACTACTCCTGGATTCAGCCCTCTTACCTTGCTTTCTTTCAGCAGGGACAACAGCAGAGTTGTCTTCCCGCTCCCCAGAAACCCGCTCAAAATAATTACTGGTATCTTCATGATCTCCACTCCTGCCTGATTCTCTAGGAATTACAAGAATCATATTTTTTATAATTCCATCTATACGTAATTTGTCCACCAGAAAGACCACAAAATTAAGAGAGTTGAAATTTTTACAAGATCATAGTTGACAGATTGTGAATAAACCGTGTACGATGTGTTAATCGTAATTATTACGATTTAATCAAAAGGAGATGGAAACGATGAGAGTAATCATTACTTTGGCATGTACGGAGACAGGAGATCGCAACTATACCACTACCAAGAATAAGCGAAATCATCCAGGGCGTATGGAAATGAAAAAATATTGTCCACGCCTAAAGAGAGTAACCTTACATCGCGAAACCCGTTAAGGGCGGAGGCTTTTAATCTTGATTTTATAAACGATAGGAGTGGTATAGATGAAAAAGCTCCCTGTTACCGTGCTCAGTGGATATTTGGGCTCTGGGAAAACAACGCTGCTGAATCATATTCTGCACAACCGTGACGGGCTTAAAGTAGCTGTTATTGTAAATGACATGAGTGAAGTCAATGTGGATGCGAATCTGGTGAAGTCCGGAAATACGCTTTCTAGAACAGAAGAGAAATTAGTTGAGATGTCTAATGGTTGCATCTGTTGTACGCTTCGTGATGATTTGATTGTCGAAGTACAAAAGCTGGCTGCGGAAGGGCGATTTGATTACATCCTGATTGAATCCTCAGGCATTAGCGAACCTGTACCAGTGGCACAGACCTTTACCTATGCCAATCCCGAGTTGGATATTGATTTGACTTCGCTTGCTCAATTAGACACGATGGTGACTGTTGTGGATGCTGGGCGTTTCTGGCATGACTTCTCTTCTGGTGATAGTCTGATGGACCGCAACCAAACGGCTGGCGAAGGAGATTTCCGCGATATTGTGGATCTGCTTATTGATCAGATCGAAACTTGTGATGTCTTGCTGCTTAATAAGTGTGATCTGTTGAAAGAAGATGAACTCAACAAGCTTGAAGCTGTGCTCCGTAAGCTTCAACCGTCTGCCAAGCTGATCCGCACGATTAAAGGCGTAGTAGATCCGAAGGAAATTCTGAATACCGGATTGTTTGATTTTGAGAAAACAAGCTTATCCTCTGGTTGGATCGCGGAGCTGAATAAAGAGACCCATACCCCTGAAACGGAGGAATACGGAATTTCTTCTTTTGTTTATCGCCGGAGAACACCTTTCCACCCGCAAAGATTAAGTTTTTTCTTTAGCAACTGGCCGGAAGAGGTCGTTCGGGCAAAAGGTGTGGCATGGGTAGCTGCAAAAGGTGATCTTGCAGCTACTATAAGTCAGGCAGGACCTTCCATTCAGTTCGGACCTGCTGGCTACTGGTTGGCTACAATGCCTAAGGATCAGCAGCTGGAGGTACTGGAAAGTGAACCTGAGCTGCAGGCGAAATGGGACGAGCAGTGGGGCGATAGAATAAATGAAATCGTATTTATCGGTGTAAATATAGATCAGGCACAACTCGAAGCCAGATTGGACAGATGTTTGCTGACGGTGGAGGAGCTGAAGCAGGATTGGACAAAGTTCAACAATCCACTTCCGTGGCCTGTTGAAGAACTCCTTGCGGCTGCTGAGGAATAGATACTTAGTAAATTAGCGATGGAAATCCGGAATCCAGAAGGTGGGATTCCGGATTTTTGCTGTATGAAAAAGAGGTCTAATAGTTATTATTACGATTAATTTTTAATTTTGGGTTTACAAATCGTAATGATTACGATATTATCAAATTTGTTAAATCGTAAGATTTACGATTTAATCCGAGATGGACATAACATCAGTCAGAAGGGAGGCGAGTAACGATGATCCTATCATCCATGCGGAATGTAGTGTTCGGGTATGGAGATGAAGCTGTCCTTGATAACATTTCATTAGATATTCATACCGGACAGTTTATTGGTATAACGGGACCCAATGGAGCTGCTAAGACCACCCTGCTGAAGCTAATGCTCGGCCTGCTTCGTCCATGGAGTGGAACGGTTCAGTTGAATAAAGAGTTATCAGATAACGGAAAGATGGTTATCGGCTATGTTCCACAGCAGGTAGCTTCTTTTAACGCAGGATTCCCAAGTAAGGTGATCGAACTGGTTCGCTCGGGTTGTTATCCAAGGCTGGGATTATTTAGACGCTTTACACCTGAGCAGGACGAGATCGTCGAGCGAAGTTTAAAGCAGGTGGATATGTGGCATTTGCGAGACCGGAAGATAGGAGAACTGTCAGGCGGCCAGAAGCAGCGGATTTGCATCGCTCGAGCATTGGCACAACAGCCGCAGATATTGGTTCTCGATGAACCTACTACGGGAATGGATCTGGACAGTCGCATTGGGTTCTATAAGCTGATGCGCCATGATGTCAGTGAACACGGCCGGACCGTAATCATGGTGACGCATGGCCTGGAAGAGACCAGTTCCTATCTGGATACGTTGATCAGCCTGGAACGAAAGGAGAATGAGGGTTGGCAATGTTTAGTTACGAATTCATGCAACGTGCATTTTGGGCCGGTGGTTTAATTGGCATTATTGGTCCGCTGCTCGGGGTATATCTCATGCTTCGCCGTCAGGTCCTAATGGCGGATACCCTCTCTCATGTTTCGCTTGCAGGAGTAGCACTAGGCTCAATACTTCAGCTTAATCCGGCACTAAGTGGTTTCATGGTGGCGATTCTCGGTGGTATTGTCATCGAACAGCTTCGACGTTCTTATCGTACATATAGCGAGCTTCCGGTAGCTATTATTATGACCTCTGGATTAGCATTGGCAGTTGTACTTATGAGCTTAAAGCAGAATTTAAGTAAAAGCTTCAGTTCCTATCTGTTTGGTTCCATCGTTGCGGTCAGCGACACTCAACTAAAGATTATCGCTGTGGTTGCTGTAATCGGTCTGGTCTATTTTATTGTGTTACGCAGATCTTTATATAATCTGACCTTTGATGAAGAGACCGCTAGTATTAGTGGAGTTCATGTGGGCTGGTTATCATTTTCGTTTGCTGTACTAACTGGAATGACAGTAGCTGCTGCGATGCCAGTTGTTGGAGTGCTGTTAGTCTCAGCGCTTATTGTTTTGCCAGCTTCGATTGCCTTGCGTATAGCGTCTGGTTTCACGACAGCTATATTGATATCAATTGGCGTAGGGTTACTCGGCGTTTTTAGTGGCCTAAGTGCCTCGTATTACATCAATACACCGCCTGGTGGGACGATTGCTCTTATACTGCTATCGTTCTTATTAATCGCAATTTTGGTACAGAAGCTGATCCGACTTAGAAATCGTCGGCGAATTCATAAATCTATTTCCAGAAAAGGAGTTACAACTCTCAATGAAATTTAGAATCCATCATTTAGCCCTTTTGTCCCTGTCCGCGTTACTTATTGCCGCAGGTTGCGGTAATAATAATGCCAGTAATTCTTCTACTACTACGAATGCTTCTGGAGCCGCAGAAGCCACAGCCCTTCCAGAGTCATCTAAACTAAATATTAAAGTCAGTTTCTATCCAATTTACGAGTTTACCAAAAATGTGGCAGGAGATCTGGCGGACGTGGAAGCACTCATACCGGCAGGAATCGAACCCCATGATTGGGAACCGACTGCACAAGATATGGCAGAAATCTCAGATGCGGATATGCTGATCTATAATGGCGCAGGAATGGAAGGCTGGGTAGATCAGGTGCTGGAAAGTATATCTGGCACTCCGTTAATTACTGTAGAAGCGAGCAAGGGTCTGGACATCATGGAAGGCACGGAAGAGGAAGAAGCTGACCACCACCATGAAGAAGGAGAACATGCTCATGAAGAAGGAGAGCATGCTCATGAAGAAGGAGAGCATGCTCATGAAGAAGGGGAGCATGCTCATGAAGAAGGAGAGCATGCTCATGAAGAAGGGGAGCATGCGCATGAAGAAGGAGAACATGCGCATGAAGAAGGAGAACATGCTCATGAAGAGCATTCGCATGATCACGGTGGATTAGATCCGCATGTGTGGCTCAATCCTACACTAGCCATTCAAGAAGTGCGTAACATTGAAGCAGCTTTAGCTGCTGCCGCACCTGAACATGCCGAGGATTTTAAGACAAATGCAGAGGCTTATGTAGCTAAGCTGGAGCAACTGGATCAAGAATTTAAGGACGGTCTTAAGGATACTAAACGCAAGGATTTTATCACTCAGCATGCGGCTTTTGGTTACCTTGCCAAGCAGTATGGATTAACTCAGGTCCCGATTGCCGGACTATCTCCGGAGCAGGAGCCTTCTGCCGCAAATATGAGTAAGATTGTGGAGTTTGCGAAAGAGCATAAAGTGAAGACGATTTTCTTCGAGACACTTGTATCCTCCAGTGTGGCAGACACAATAGCAAAAGAGATTGGTGCCAAAGCAGCCGTTCTAAACCCAATTGAAGGATTAACAGAGGAAGATCGCAGTCAAAACCTGGATTATTTAGGAATCATGCGTCAGAACCTGGAAGCCTTGAAGAGTGCATTGAACGAGTAGATTTAAAGGATGGAAGGAGAACGAACATGGCCAAGAAATCTAAAGTTGTGAAAGAATTGAAGAGACAAGCACTAGTCGCCAAATACGCTGTTAAAAGAAAAGAACTAAAGGAACAAGGGGACTATATGGCTTTGCAAAAGCTGCCACGTGATTCCTCCGCAACTCGTCAAAAAAATAGATGCCAAGTGTCTGGCAGACCTCGAGGTTATTTGCGCAAATTTAATGTTTCCCGAATTGTATTCCGCGAATTGGCGCATAAAGGCCAGATTCCGGGTATTACCAAGTCGAGTTGGTAAATGAGAACGGCCAATCCTCCGTAGTTTAGAGGATTGGCCGTTTTTGCTGCTCATCCATCATGGACTTTAGAAAATTCGGCTATGCTAAGAATAGGAAAATGATTTATCATAGAAGGAATATATTTCTATTTAATATGGAGGTGATGCAAATGAGCTATACCGATACTTTTATTCGTGTAGCAGAGGACTGCCCTGAGGAAATCGGAGTTCCTCCGATGTCTTGCCGAACGCTCCCGCCTGCACATGTGATTCAATATGAACTGTTAATTAATGAGCCCTACAAATACAATCATGAAGAACTTCTGTACGAGGTTCATGTGCGCCATAAACAAATTCCACAGGAAGAACGTTTGGCCCGTAAGGAACAAATATGGAACGAGCTATTTTCCAAAAATCATCCTTGTCTAAGGGCTTCACTGCTGCCGAAGCGGTTTGGTTGGGGTGTTCATTATAACGGTGAGGGTAAAATAGCTCTTTATGGCAAAGAGTCTCCCGATTATGACTATTTCACTTCCCAAGAGGAGGGAACTGTGAAATTACTGCCTGCGATGCGTAACAAACGTGCTTCAAGAGGAGAGGAATAAGCTGTATAAATTCATAGAAGAAATCACACTTAATACTTGGCCTGCGGAGCAGAGCGTTCTCCTGCAGGGCTGGATTCTACGTACGGCAGCTGGTTATACAAAAAGGGCCAATTCGGTCAATCCATTATACGGGGCTGACAGCTCTCAGGTTGATCTCGCAGAACAAATCAAGCTTGCGGAGCAGTATTATGAGCATGCTGGACTACAGCCAGTGTTCAAAATAACCCCCTATATCCAGCCGGCAAAGCTTGATGAGATGCTTGCGGATCGCGATTATACAATTGTCGAGCCTTCATCGGTAAGGCTTCTTGATCTGGGGGGCTTAGCGAGCCCCGATCTGTGTTATACGGTTCAGATGCAGGAGAGCTTGACTGAAGAGTGGCTGCACGCCTTCAGTGAGCTTACCGGGTTGTCTGGCAAGAACCGGGAAACCTTAACTAGAATGTTGTCTGCATCACATTTGCAGCAGGGTTATGTCCTGTTGTTTAATTATGGTGTTCCTGCCGCCTGCGGACTTGGTGTGATTCAGAATGGATACTTGGGTCTGTATGATATTGTCACTTCCCCTGCTCATCGTAGAAAGGGAATGGCGGAACAGCTGCTGCTAGCGTTGCTTAATTGGGGTAGAGCAAAGGGAGCAACAACTTCCTTTCTGCAAGTTGTGCAAGCGAATACGCGGGCTTCAGCCTTGTATGACAAGCTGGGTTTTAAGGAGATTTATCAGTATTGGTATAGAGTGAAAAACTAGCTGAGGAGGGGATGCGGTGAGAAAATTAGGATTAAATCTCCTGATCATTAGTGTGTACTGTTTTCCATTTGTATATTTCGCGATGGATAAAGATTTCAATAATGGTTCAATGGTTGGTTATTTAATGATGATCGTCATAACATCGCTAATAGCTTTTTTGGGAAAATGGTCTAATAATATAATTGCTGTAGTCATTGGGAATATCGCTTCTGCGTTTGTTTCGTATTATTTTATTAGCAAATTGTCAGGAGAAGGCGGTTGGGACGGGACGTTTTTCAAACCACTTGGACCTACAGGATCGTTTTTATTTTTTAGTATGCTAAACCTGATCCCTCAATTCCTTGCGATGAAATTAGCGAATAAATTTAAAAAGAAGGTCTAATCTATGTCCGAATACTGGAGTCGAAGATTTGCTCAGGAAGGCATGATCTGGGGGAGTGAACCTAGTCCTACAGCCCAGGCAGCAAGGGAGATATTTCGGCAATATGACGTGAAATCAGTTTTAGTCCCGGGTGCGGGATACGGAAGAAATACGAAGGTGTTCTCAGATGAGTTTAAGACCTTAGGCGTTGAGTTAAGCGAGGATGCGTTAAGGATGGCGGCAGAATGGGATCCCAAGAGCCATTTTATCTCAGGTTCCGTATTAGATACTATTTCTGAAGTACAGGTTGATGCTGTCTACTGCTATGACGTGTTGCATTTATTTCTCGAAGAGGATCGCCGCAGGCTCGTAGCTAATTGTCTGGAACAGCTGCGGCCGGATGGCTTGCTCTATTTTACCAGTTTTTCCGATGAGGATGCGAACAACGGCTGTGGAACACTTTTGGAACCGGGAACCTACGAATACAAAGAGGGAAAATATGCCCATTTTTTTAGTGATGAAGATTTAAGACAACATTTTGCAGGTACGAAAATAATTACGACCGGCTCATGTATGGAGACTTTATGTGGGCCGCTTGGAAAAAAACATCAATACATACTGAGATATATAGTCGCACGTAAATCTGCACTTAGCAAATAATATAGGGAGGAACTCCCTATAATTTCGTTGAATATCCGTAGAATCGGCTATATCAAATGAATTATAGGGACTTTTTCCCTAGACCTCTGCTCGATGATCAGGAATACCTTATTTACACAAATTTACCTTGACCCGGTAGCGCCATTTCTTTGAAATTTTTGCATAAATGAGCAAGCTGGGTAGACAGCTCCTCACCTTCCATGGGTACTCCATGTCCCGAAAGAACAAGATGTGGATTCAGCAAGGCAAGGGTACGGACTGATTTCTCGGCATCTTCCCAGTCTGTCGTGAAATAAGAGGGTGGGCCATGCACCACCTGATGCTGCGTAGCCACTGCAAATACGGATTCCTGTTTGACCGTAAGGAACGTATCACCAGCGATCAGGACTCTATCCTCAGGCCTGAACAGGGAGATATGCCCGGGACTATGTCCAGGGGTATGGATCCATTCCCAGCCCTTCGCACCAGGGACAGTCCCGTCTTCCGGCAAGGGGTGAACGGCTGAACCAAGATCAATGCCATGATGTGAAAATAAAGGGGATATCATGCTCATAAGCCCGCCGCCTACGGCCGGATCGGCTGGAGGGTAATCTTCTTTACCTGTCAGAAAAGGTAGTTCTAGCGGATGAGCATATACAGGCACGTTCCATTCCTCAACAAGCCTTTTCACACCCCCAATATGGTCAAAATGCCCATGCGTCAGGATAATTGCCACCGGAGGCTTATCATAATGCTCCGTAGCAAAATCAATAATATTGCCTGTATATGAGCTAAGACCAGTATCTACAAGAACCCAATCCGAAGAGGGCTGGCCAATTAATGCGACATTTACAAACATAGTGCGAAGTCCAATGACACCAGGGGCCACTTTCCAAGTATCGGTATAGCCTTTTGACAGTATTCCGTTAAGTTTCATCTTGCGCCTCCTGACCCGTTCTTTAGTACTACACAATATATTTACACACAGTAGTATGACCTCTTTTAAAGAAAAAAAGGTATGGCAAATAACCCTTCTCATGATTTCTTGAAGAAGGGCTGTGTTAGACGTGTTTTGCGAGAGGATTGTATTAGAGCGTTCCGCAGTCTGCAAATAGAATATGGCGTGGAATCCGGAAGAAAGCTTCGGCTTTTTCCTGCAGAGCAGGGGTCGGCAGATGGCTGTTGTGGAGCCATTTTCGAAATGTTCCAGGATGGACGCCTATCCAGATACTTACATCCGTTACTGAGAAATCGTAAACCATACAAAGTCCGGTCAGGATAACATTGCTGCGCGGTGAACTGGTAATACTTCTTTTCATAAATCGTGAGGGTGTAGGCTGACATACAATGGGGCTTTGACGAATCAATGCTTCATTGAACAGAATGTGGGGTGGGTACCCCAATAGGCGGCAGGTCTTGTCAATGTTATTGTTGGAAGGGATACGACCTTCGTATACCCAAGCGCTTACACTGCGTGAGGATATACCAAGCTCTTCTGCGAGTCGTGACAGCTTGATATCCTTAGCCATCAATACAGCAAGCAGCACACGGTTTCTAATCTGGCTGCGCTTTGGACGGCGAAATCTTTTGACTCGAACGCCTTGTCCAAGGTATTTGCGATTGATCAGAGACCACGCCTGGATATTATGAGTTTCTTGTTGGTTATTAGGCATAATTCCTCCGATTTTTTAAAAATATACTACAACACTTTCTGGTATATCGGCAATGGTTAATGCTGCTATTTCTGACAACACTGTTTAAGTTTCTTTCAGAACAGCTACGCTTATGATATATTTTTAATATCTAATTACAATATTACATTAGGGAGCGATATAGAATGATCAAACATATTGTGTTTTTCAAATTAAAAGATCGGTCCGAAGAAAGCGTAGCGGCAACGGTAGCGATATTGCGTAATATGGAAGGCAAGATTCCGCAGCTTCTCTCCATCGAGGTGGGTGCTGACATCATTCATTCCGATCGTTCCTTTGATATTGCTCTAGTCACAGAAGTGGCTTCTCTAGAGGATTTACAGGCGTATCAGGTTCATCCGGCTCATAAAGAAGTTATTGCTCACATTAATGAAGTCAAAGAGCTCTCAATTGCTGTAGATTACGAAATTTAAGCTGCTGCTTGAATATAGTATCATCATTTTATACCGGAAGCGGTGACAGGAATGCGTGAGCTTGAGTATCCAATGGAAGCGTTAACTTATTTAATCGTTTTTCTCGGAGCATGTTTCGTAATGTTCTTCTGGCTGAAACGCCGTGGCAAACGCGGTAAGTAGAGATTAGGACGATTCTCTAACTATTATCGATATGGGGGTATTGCTGTGTATTATGTCAACCGCAATCAAATCGAAACCATTCTAGCTCAAATCCCTGATATTACCGCTGGTCTTCGGACTGTAGCAGCTTCCTGGGAGGGTACAACACTAACCGGACTAATACAGGAACGCAGCCTCCATCTGGCAATAGAGGTTGTAACAGACGTTGGTAGCTGTCTCATTGACGGGTTTATTATGCGTGATGCTGGAAGTTATGAGGATATAATTTCTATTATTCATGAAGAGAAAGTGCTAGGTCAAAGTGAGATTTATGAGAGATTGATAGAATTAGTTGCTCTGCGTAAGCCACTCGTTCAGGATTATTATGCCTGGGAGAGAGGTGATCTGCATCCACTTACCCCCATTCTTTCGGAAGTGCTTGAGCAGTTTGCCGTTGAGGTACGGAAATATTTGGACCAGGAGCTTGGAGCCAGTGTACCGCTATAATAGCATAGGATAGAATCACATAGAATAGGCGATAGCCGTGAAAGAGAGGGGTTCCTTTATGATGAAGATGGGGCAGGAAAGCGGATCGACAAGACAAATGATTATGACGCTCCTGAAGACGAAAGGAACACTGACCATCGGCGCGCTGGCAGAAGAATTGGGAATTACAGAGATGGGTGTCCGTCGTCATGTGCTTCAGCTGGAGCAAGAAGGGCTTGCAAAGACAAAAGTGGTCCGGCAAGCGATGGGGCGGCCTTTACATATGTACTCATTAACGGAGAGAGCCGAAGAATATTTTCCAAAAAGTTATCACAACTTGGCTTTGGAGCTTCTGCGTGAATTGGATTACGGCAGTGGACTGGATGCTGTTAATACATTATTTGAAGGCCGCCGCCGCCGGATGCTCGCTCAGTATGCTCCGATGATGGAACGGCGCAATTTGGAAGAACGCGTCGCCGAATTATCTTCTATCCAAAATGCCGGTGGATATATGGCAGAATGGAACCGTGAAGAGGATGGCTCATATGTCATAAGGGAGTACAATTGCCCGATTCGCCAAGTGGCTACCCAGTATCGTAAGGCTTGCCAATGTGAGCATAGTCTTTTCGAAGAACTGCTGGATGCTAAGGTAACACGTAATGAATGTATGGCAGAGGGCGGCCATTGCTGCCGCTACGCTATCGTACCCAAAAATGTTACAGACAAAACTTCTGAAAAGTTATAATAATTAGTCACAAGACAATCCCCTGCTGCTTATGATATAGCAGATATAGGCATTAGCCCGGTAGAGCGGGGAGCAATGAATTTAAAGGAGAGATGAAACGATGAAAAAGGACACCAAAGGTTTATTATGGGGCGCTTTAGTCGGCAGTGTGGTTGGATCGGTGACAGCATTGCTGTTCGCGCCTAAACCAGGTAAAGAGCTGCGCAAGGATATTGCAGAAGGAACTACCGCTGGTATTGAAAAGGTTCAAGAACTTGCCGTTCAAGCGGGAGATAAGAGCATTGAGATTTATGACAAGGCAAAAGATTCGATTGGGCATGTAGTACATGAAGTTCGGGAATGGAGCAAATCATGTGCGAATGCTGTTGATGAAGAAGAAAAAATCACAGTAACTGTCAGCGGCATCGCTACAGAAGAAGCTGTAGAAGCAGTTGACGCTGTAGAAGCTGTTGAAGAGGCTGCTGCCACTTTGGAAGTGGAAACTGAGTTGGTTGAGGCCACTATAAGTGAAGATGTAAGTGAAGAAGCCACCCTTGAAGAAGTCGTTCAAGATGACAAGGTTAATAAAGAAATTCTATAATGGAACCGTGGTTTAAATCCTCTGTTTCAGTGGTAAAAGAGTACTCATTCTCTTATAATAGAGCCGCTTTTTCGCATTGGGCGGAGGGTGGCTTTTTTAATTAGTTTGCACCCGCTTGTTAAATGATGGAAGAAGACTAGTCTTGAACTCAGAGGGCAAAAGGAGTAATATCTGCAATTGGGGCTGAAAGCCAGGTACATTTTGTTTTCACCTTACATAAGCTACACAAAACAAGTAGAAGGAAGCGGTGTGTTCGTGCAGCAAGCTATAGCAATATTAGACTCAGGTGTGGGAGGGTTAACAGTTGTCAAAGAAGTGATGAGGCAACTCCCGCGGGAGAAGATCATTTATTTCGGAGATACTGCCCGAGCTCCGTACGGACCCCGTTCGACCGAGGAAGTACAACTGTTTACTGAACAAATTGTAGATTATTTGATCCAGTTTAATCCTAAAATGATCGTTATCGCTTGTAATACCGCAACAGCTGCGGCACTCGATTATATCTCAGCTAAGGTCTCCATCCCTGTAATTGGGGTGATTCATCCCGGAGCCCGCGCAGCAATTAGCGCAACCAAAAGCGGACATGTCGGCGTGATCGGTACGATAGGAACTATCAACAGCGGAGCTTATACTAACGCATTAAAGCAGTTGTCCCCTTTTGTTGAGGTTGTAAGTCAAGCCTGTCCAGCGCTTGTCCCACTCGTCGAGCAAGGCAAGTTCCGCTCAGAGAAAAGTTACGATATCGTAGAAGAGGCACTAGAAGGCATTAAAGACACTAACATCGATACTTTAATTTTAGGATGCACTCATTATCCATTTCTTGTAGAACCCATTGGTGAGACTATGGGATCGGGAGTCAAGCTGATCAGTTCTGCAGATGAGACCGCTCGTGAGATCAGCACAATTTTATATGATAAAGGCAAGCTGTCCATCGGGGATGAAAGTCCAATTCACCAGTTTTTCTGCAGCGGTGATGCTGAGATGTTTCAAAGCATCGCGCGAGACTGGCTTGGAGAACAAATTAGACGCACCCCAGTAGTGTGGCAAGTATCCACGTTATAAGCAGGAGCAATGTTGAATTGAATAGGGACAAACTCCATGGGAGTGTAAAAGAAAAACAGACTGGGAAAGCACATTTCCCAGTCTGTTTTTTTGAAATATAAGCACTTATATGCTGCGGAACTGTAATATCCTTATTTTTCATGAGAAACGGTTGCCATCTATAAAGGGCGATGACGTTGTTTTTTCTTGTGATTCATTTCTCCTTCATGCCGGGTAGTGGCGCTTGCATACAATAGAGTTAAGTGCTGTATGCCGCTGTTTTTGTATTGCTGTATCAGCAATTTAAGGCCGAGAGGATGAGACCTAATGCGACAATATATTGCAAACAGGGGAGATACCGTAAGCCGAATTGCCGCTCTACATGGATTAACTCCTGAGCATGTTATTCAAGGTAATCCATGGGTTGGGAGACAATCTTATTTATACCCAGGTCAGGTTTTATTTCTGCCATCTTCGCCGCGTAAAAGGTATGCTGTGCAGGAAGGGGACACTCCAGAACGGATAACCTCATTATTTAAGGTGAATTTAGAGGATTTGGAGAAGCTGAATCCTGGTGTGACCTCAGGGCGCTGCTGTACACCTGGAAAAATTCTTGTCATTCCACCCCCGATTCCAGACCGCGTGGTGTTTCTGCGCGGGGAGTACGGTCCGGCTGAGGTTGAGAGTGACATTGACAGCTTGCTTGTCCAATACCCGTTTATACAAGCAGCCACAATAGGCACGAGCGTGCTCGGCAAGCCGCTCCATGTACTCAAGATCGGGAATGGCACTCGTCATCTGCATGTTAACGCCGCTTTGCATGCCAATGAATGGCTGACTTCGCCATGCTTGATGTCCTTCATAGAGGAGTATGCAGCAGCTTATGCTGAAGGCTTGGAATGGAATGGACACAATCCTGAGGTTTGGTTCCAAAACTGGACATTATGGGTCGTGCCTATGGCTAATCCAGATGGCGTGGAGCTGGTTCAGGAAGGGGTTTTGCCAGACCATCCGTTTTATGATGACCTCATGAAATGGAATGGTGGACGAAGAAGCTTCCGGCATTGGAAAGCTAACATCCGCGGTGTGGATCTTGGGGATCAATTTCCCGCTCATTGGGAAGAGGAGCGGGAACGTCGGGGAGTAAGGCAGCCCTCACCGCGGGATTACAGCGGCCCTGAGCCGCTGAGTGAGCCAGAAGCAGCCGCTCTGGCTGCCCTGGCTGAGGCAGCGCCTGGCGAAGCTGCAGTGTCTCTGCATAGCCAAGGAGGAGAGATTTATTGGAACTACCGGGGGTATGAACCTCCCGAGAGCCGTGAATTAGCCGCGCAGCTGGCAGTTGCGAGCAGTTACCGGGCAGTGGAGCTGACTGGAAGTGATGCCGGATATAAGGATTGGTTTATTCAGACCTTCCGCAAACCTGGATTTACGGTGGAGCTGGGGATCGGCAAAAATCCGCTGCCACTAGCAGATTTTGAAGATATGGCCTTGGAAACAGGACTTATATTGGCAACGCTCCTTTCTAATGTGAAATAATTATGAAACATTTGCAGTAAACTTGCGTAAAATAAAACATGGGGTATGGCCGCTGTCGTCACTACACGTTATCCGCGGCTGTATCCTTTTTACTTGGGAGGAGGGTCACCATGAAACTGAAAAAAATACTGTCACTAAAACAATGGTCCCATATCTTCAGTAGCTCCTGGCAATACATCCGCTCCCCTAAAGTAGCAATGGGGGACAAGCTGTTATTTACAATTCCAGTACTGCTCTATTGGGTCTTGCCGGACTTCATGCCATTTATTCCGATCGATGATATTGGAGTGACCATGCTGCTAATGGGCTGGTTCGTGTCACGAATGGGGCGGAAATATCCTACACTTCAGCAGGGTGAATAGGATCGCACCACACATTTTCGACAAGAACTTCAGAGCTAATTAGCTAATATAGTTGCTTTTAGATGTCATTTACCTTTAAAATAAGTAATTGAGTATTTAATTTTCGGACTAGGAGATGGAATATAGATGAAGGTCAAAATTACCCGCAATGCGGCTAAAGTGATAAAGAAACAAATGGAGCTTGAAGGAAACAGCGAGTTGAAGCTGCGCGTAGCAATTACACATGCACACGGTGATCATGCTCACTACGGACTGGACTTGGACACGCCTAAAGAGAACGATGTTGTAGTGTCGACAGATAAGGAAATCGATGTTATTCTTGATCCGAGCCAACCACTCCTTGATGGTGTGGTCGTTGATTATTTGTATCTTCCACAAGAAGGTTTTGTCATTACGAATCCCTCTAAAGGTAATCACGGCGATCACTAAACACTCGCCTGTAAATTTCGAACACAAAGAAGGGTTGCTCCATGGCTAACGAAATACAAGTGTGCGATGAATGTAATTTCATGAAGTTGAAAAGTATTATCCCTAAGCTGCAAAAAATGGCACCTGATGCCGAGATCAAGGTCGGCTGCAAGTCGTACTGCGGTCCATGTGGCAAACGGGCTTTTGTTTATGTGAATGGTCGTTATGTGAGTGCTCCAACGGAGGATGAAGTGTTGAAGAAAGCAGAAGCTTTTATCAAACAGCCCTCCGTTCAGAAATAATACTGAGTTCTTATCAACTAAGATAATAGGGTCGATCCCTCTTCATTCTCAGAATAAGTAAAAGTAAACAGAGCAGCGATTCTCCTGTTATTTGGAGGATCGCTGCTCTGTGTTTTCTGGTCATTGGTGGCTTACTTCAATCGTGTCCATCATCCCATCATTTCTCCGTCTCCTCATCTCATCGACCCATTGTCCCATCATCTCACCATCTCATCATCTCATCGACCCATCGTCCCATCATCTCACCATCTCATCATCCCACCGTCTCCTCATCTCCTCATCTCACAGGGGTTACGGACTCAGATGACGTTATTTGCCTGTTTTTAACCTTTAAAGCAAGATTTCGGACCCCAGTGACGCTATTCCCTAAAAAGAGGCTCATATCGGCGTTTTTCAGGCTAATAGCTGCTCTGGAGTCCGTTAGCATTCCAAATCTCGGATAATACTGCGTTTAGGGTCAGCTGTGTCCGTTAGTGAGATACTTCGCGTATCTAAGTCGGAAAACCCAACGTGCTTCCAACAACGATCAAGGAGTAAATGTCCAAAATACAAAGGATGTCGCAGCAGCCTTTTTCGATAGTTTTGTGGACAGTCTCTTCATTTACCGGGATATAAGCTTAAGGTGCAGATTGTGTATTCTTAAGCTTTTTGATTCCATCATATTTCATGATATCGTCGGAGATCTGTAGGCGGAGCTTGCTGGTCTCATACCCGATGCTGCACTCCCCTACGTCCACGGCTTCGCGGCTTTCGAGACTATAACAGGTTCCACTGGCAAATTGCCCATTCTCGCTGGGGAGATAAGACAGCTTTGCATCGGCATAGGCGCCGGATCGCAGCGTTACAAGACGCTCATGCCCGCTAAACAGATTATTGCCCATGAGATAATAAGGATCACGTGAGATCCCCAGCAAATGGAGCAAGGAAGGTGTAAGATCCAACTGACCAGCTGGAGCTGAATCTAGGACAGAGGCGTTAGAGCCTGGAAGATGAATGAGCAAGGGAACCTGATGCATTATTTGCTGCATATCGAGTGCGCTAAGGCTTTTGCCGAGAAATTGTTCGTAATAAGCGATCTCCTGGATCGAATTATCATGATCTCCATAGAAAGCAACAATGGTATTATCCCACAGCCCACGCTGCTTCATCTCTTTAACCATTTCCCCTAAAGCTTCATCCGTATAGTGAACAGCCTGCAAATAATCTCCGAAGATCGTGCCCTTGAACTCTCCAGTATCAAGCCCTTGTTTATCTGCAGGGAGAGAATAAGGATGATGGCTGGATAGTGTAGTCAAAAATGAATAAAAGGGCTGCTGTATCGTTTCTGAAGTGTCCATAATATCGAGGGATTGCCGCAAAAAAGAATTGTCACCCAGAGACCAGCCTAGAGGTTCGTCTATTGTATAGTCTTTTTTGTTATAAAAATGGTCATAACCCATCGCGTTATACATAATCTGCCGATTCCAGAAGCTACCTTCGTACGCATGAAAAGCATTGGTACTGTAGCCCTTTGATTTCAAAATAGCAGGCAGCGTGTCAAACTGATGATCCGGGTAACGGACAAATACCGAGCCGGAGACCAGCGGGTACAGGGAAGCGTTGGACGTGAAATCCGCATCGGAAGTTCGGCCTTGTGAGGTCTGATGGTAGTAATTGCTGAAATAGGTGTTTTCTTTGATTAGAGCGTTCAGATTAGGCGTGATCTCCTGGCCGGATATTGAGCGTCCAACTACAAAGTTCATAAAAGCTTCAGCTTGAATAACAACAATGTTGCTTCCGCTGTATTTTCCAAAGCTGTCATTATTGGCACTTTGCTCAGTGTTTTGTTCATTGAACCAGAGCTGCATCGAGGTGGCTTCTTCTTGTGAAAGCTCAGGCTGCGGACCAAGATGATCTTTAGCATATAAGTAAATATCATAACCGTGAAAACCGATTAGTCCGGTTACGTTATACATGGCGAGACTCCACCAGTTGCCAGTGAATAGATCTTTAGCCCAGGTAGTAGCGTAGGTGTGGATAGGTCCAAAGGTCAGCACGCAACCTAGCACCAGAGCAACGATCCCATTCACGCTTCTTTTTAGCGTCCTGCTTAGGCGTGAAGAGCGGCGGGAATAACCGGTTTGAGAATAAGAGTGAGATTGCCCATAACGGCGAGGGACGGCATTAGACAAGTATGTATGGGATTTGCGGCGGTATAATCCTACGCCGATTCCGTATGCAATAAGAAATAGCCAGTCAGCGAACAAATAAAGATCGGAAGGACGCAGTAGGGCGAAGATACTTCCACCAAGCGCATCCATCTGTCCAGCCTGAAACAATACGGGTACCGTGATAAAATCCTTAAAATAACGATAGTAGACGATATCCGAATAAATAAGCAGCGTCAGAAGCAAGTTTATACTTAACAACGTTATCGTCTGTCCCCGGCGGGGAAGCCACAGGGTCCAAAAAGACAATAACATGACTGAACCTACAGCAATCCATTTGTCCTGCCGGTTCATATCTATATTGGGAGCATGCAGCCCACTATGCAGAAATAATAACTTGGCCAGCATGATGCCAAGAAAAAGGAGATAACCGATATATCGGGAGCGAATCACAGCAGCTATTGTACTTGTTACGGTTGTGCTGCTCCGACTTGATGGAAAAACTGACATTTTGAAGCCTCCTAGCACAGAAAATAAATAAAACGAGAAGAAACAACGTTGTTGTCTTTTTTAGATGACAAACGTTTCTCTTAGAAATATAAGAGCGTAAAGGATGGGTGTTAAACTAAAACTGTCTTATACTCGGAGAAAAACGGACACCCTCCTCATACGATACGAGGTAGATGTCCGTTCTGCATTCAAACCAATGGTGATCCTAATTATTTCGGATTTCTAGGTGGAAGTGGACCCAAGTATTGATAATATTGACACTCGATACGTCCGTTATACAGTTTGCGGCGTTTGTCTGCCTTACGACCGTAAAATTGTTCGAATTCCTTGTAAGGGCTAATCGCAAAAAATGACCATGTTGGCAGATATATCATCATTTCACCAAACTGGCGGGTCAGCTTCTCCACTTCTTTGTCATTACTGATCCGTTCACCATATGGAGGGTTGGTGATGATACAACCATATTCTCCTTCAGGTCTTGCTTTGGCGGCAGCCATCACTTTGAAGGTGATTTCTCCGGACAGTCCAGCACTCTTGGCGGCGGCTTCAGCAATTTCAATTGCTTCTGGATCGATGTCCGTACCCGTTAATTGCAAAGGATAATCGTCGCGCACAGCATCGAAAGCTTCTTCGCGAGCCTCTTCCCAAAGATGTTTCGGAATGACTGGCCAATGTTCAGATGGAAATGAGCGGCGTAGTCCTGGAGCAATATTCCAAGCGATCATGGCGGCTTCAATTAACAGTGTTCCCGAACCACAACATGGATCGAACAGCGGCCGATGGCCATTCCAGCGGCTAAGCTGGATTAGTGCAGCAGCCATTGTTTCCTTCAGTGGAGCCTCTGTTGCATGTCTGCGGTAACCACGTTTGTGAAGCGCGGGTCCTGTGGTATCTAATGTGATCAAAGCGATGTCATTTAATAAAATCACTTCGATCACATATCGAGGACCGTTCTCTGGGAACCAGTCTGTATGATACGAAAGCTTCAGCTTCTCCACGATTGCTTTTTTGACAATCCCTTGGCAAGCGGGTACACTCGTTAGTTGTGATTTATGGGACCGTCCTTCAACCGGGAATTCTCCATTCTCTGGAATCCAGTCTTCCCAAGGCAAAGCTTTAACCCCTTCGAATAACTCGTCAAAGGTTTTAGCAGGGAATTGGCCCATTTTAACCAATACGCGGTCAGATGTACGCAGCCACAAGTTACAGCGACAGATATCGATGTAATCACCGCTGAATAATACTCGTCCGTTCTCGACCTTGGTCTCATAACCCAGTTCGTTTAATTCGCGCGCTACCACAGCTTCTAAACCCATAGGGGCAGTAGCGATTAATTGTAATTTGCTCAAATACTCTCAACTCCGTTTAACTTGTAGATAAATACAAAAAGCCAGTACAATAAGAAGAGACGACATTGTCGTCCTTTAAAGCATCCATACAAGTATAGGGGAATGTGGGACACTTCACAATGCCCGGCATTCCATAAATTATAAAATGTTCCCCGTCATCCCTTACTATGAGCAAACGGGGGATCCTCAAAGGAGAATCTTTATGCTTACGCAAGAAGAATACAGTGAACAACTTTATACAGAGGACGAAATTCTGCTTCAAGTAAAAGAAGCAATCGTCCAAGCAGGCATGCCGCCGGTGTCTGTCGAGCCGGGGTACGGAAGACTGCTCACCATGCTAGTTAGACTG
Organism: Paenibacillus sp. FSL H7-0735; assembly: GCF_038008505.1. Classification (NCBI taxonomy): domain Bacteria; kingdom Bacillati; phylum Bacillota; class Bacilli; order Caryophanales; family Paenibacillaceae; genus Paenibacillus; species Paenibacillus sp. FSL H7-0735. The sequence continues at coordinate 2,650,405 of NZ_JBBOZH010000001.1, forward strand.
TCTCGCTCTAAGCGTATTTTGGAAATTGGCGCACTTGGCGGTTACAGCGGAATTTGCTTGTCCCGCGGTTTCTCTGAAGGTGGCACACTGACTTCGCTAGAGCTGAGAGCCGACTATGCCGAGCTTGCCCGACGTAATTTAGAGCTGGCAGGCTTCGGCGATACTACGGAGTATAAAATAGGACCCGCAATGGACAGCCTGAAGGCACTGGAAGCAGAGGGCGCTAGGTTCGATTTCTTTTTCATTGACGCAGATAAGTTGAACTACACTAACTACTTGGAATATGCCATCAAGCTGGCCAATCCAGGAGCGATCATTGCGGGCGATAATATTTTTCTCCGTGGACGGACCTTAAATACAGATAGAAATGGTCCTGCCATCCTGGCTGTGCGCCACTTCAATGAGATGATCGCCACGGATGAACGTCTTATCAGTACATGTCTGCCTGCCTATGATGGACTGGCACTAGCGATGGTCAAATAGCTGATTAGCGAAATAACCGTGGTGTTGTTGCTTTGTACAGCTTCAATCGAACCCAAATCGTATTAACCAGCAGCAAGCAGCCGGATATAATGAAAAGCCCCTCAATTCCGATGTAACCTGATAGAAAGCCGCCCAAGATAGCTCCCAGCATATTGCCTAGCGCCAATGTACTGCTGTTGAAGCCGAATGCGCGGCTTTCTTTTCCGTCAGGGGTATAGGAGCGGATAAGCGCATTAACGCTGGGCAACAGTCCACCCATGAAGACTCCCATTAGGAAACGGACTATAATCAGCTGCCAGACACTAGTTACGAATGCCTGCGGAATTAGGAATAGTGAAGCGCCAATTAACGCATAGGTCAGAATACGATGTGCGCCGACTTTGTCACTTAGCTTACCAAGCAAGGGAGAAGCCAGCATATTGGAGATCCCTGTAACGGCACTGACCATTCCGGCCAAGAAGGCTATATTCTCGGCGGGTCCATTTAATTTTTCTACATAAAGTGGCAACAAGGCCATAGGACTAATCATTGCAAATTGCAGCAGAAAGGTTACACCGAATAGAGCTGGCAGCTGAGGGATTTTGATTAATTCCTTCAAACCTGCGAGTACAGAAATCTGCGGCTCCTGTGCAGCTTCGGCGCGGTCGAATTTTTCCTTAACAAGAAATAATGCCAGGAGAGAGGCGATAAAGAGCAAGGCCCCAACGACATAAAAAATCGGCCGAAATCCGATTAAATCGGCAAGTAAGCCACCAATCAGTGGCCCTAGAATTGTTCCTGCTACAGATCCTGATTGCATTAATCCCATGGAGAAGCCCATACGTTCTTTGGGGGTAGTACCTGACACCAGTGCGATGGAGGCGGGATTGAAGCCAGAGATTGTACCGTTTAAGAGACGGAGCAGGAGCAGCTGTAAAGGGGATTGTGCGAAGCCCATTAATACCATGACAATAGCCATCCCAAAGCTGGAACGCAGCAACATGATCTTACGGCCATACTTGTCTGCAAGCTTGCCCCATAATGGCTGGAATATGAAAGAGGTTAAGAAGTTTGCGGCAAAAATAAGTCCCGCCCAGATTCCAATTTCATGTTCACCCTGGACACCAAGATCCTTCGCAAGGTACAAGGTCAGGAAGGGTGTAATCATTGTCATTCCAGCATTCACCAAAAATTGCCCGAACCAAAGCACTAAGAGGTTGACCTTCCAGGTCTCCCATTTCTTCATAGTGCTTTCACATCCTTTCAAAGAATTTCAGAGAATATATGATTCACGGAAAAAATGCCATTTTATCAGTATATCATTTTTTGCAGCTTAATGTGTGCAACACATGTCATAGTAATGTCATAGGATTGTCATTCCAAACTCTTCGTATTAGTTGTTACAAGCTTTTAAAAAGGGCATAATAGTAGATATGCCGATTAAAAAAATCTAATAAAATATAATGGAGATCTTATCATGACCTACAATGACACTTTTATCCGCGCCTGTAGAAAGCAGGACACGGAGCACGTTCCCGTATGGTACATGCGGCAGGCCGGCCGTTATGATCCCGAGTACCGTAAAATCAAGGAAAAGTATTCATTGCTTGAAATCTGCAAGCAGCCTGAGCTGGCAGCGGAAATAACCATGATGCCCGTTCGCAAGCTGGGTGTGGATGCGGCCATTTTGTATTCCGACATTATGAATCCAGTTGCTTCAATCGGAGTGAAATTCGATATCGTTAAGGATATCGGTCCAGTAATTGAGAATCCGATCCGTAGTGCAGCTGATGTGGAGAGACTAAAACCGATTGATGTAGAGGGTGATCTTAGCCACATTTTGGAAACGATTGCTATTTTGGATAAGGAACTGGACGTTCCTTTGATTACTTTTGCAGGCGCGCCGTTTACAATTGCCAGCTATTTGATCGAAGGTAGACCTTCCAAGGGGTATATCCGTACGAAAGAGCTAATGTACAGTGAACCCCGTGTCTGGGAAATGCTGATGGACAAGCTGGGCGATATGATTATCACTTACCTCCGAAGCCATGTACGGAGTGGAGGCAAAGCCTTCCAATTGTTCGACAGTTGGGTTGGTGCGCTTGCTCCACGCGATTTTGAAACGTATGTGCTGCCGACGGTTTCTCGTATTTTTTCCGAATTATCTGATCTTGATGTACCGAAAATATACTTTCCTGGTGTGAGCTCTGGAGAATTGCTGCCAAGTCTTACGAAGCTTCAAGCAGACGTAATCGGGCTGGATTGGCGTGTTAGCTTGACTGAAGGCCGACGCAGAACAGGCAATAAATTTGCGATTCAAGGAAATCTTGATCCATATTTGCTTACAGCTCCGATGGACCTCTTGAAGGAACGCGCGAAAGCACTGATCGATGAAGGTGTGCTTGAGCCAGGTTATATCTTCAATCTGGGCCATGGATTATTCCCGGAGGCTTCATTAGATAAACTTAGAGAATTGACGGAGTATATTCACACTTATTCTCAGGAAGTATTACAAAAAACGGCTAAGCAACGTTCGTAAAAATATAAGAATTTATATGTTCCACGCTATTAAATTGTAAAGGGGACGGAATCCGTGACAGTAAAAATAGGTGTTCTCGTCATGTCGTATGGCACTCCTAAGAGCCTAGAAGATGTTAAGGCTTATTACACGCATATTAGACGGGGGAATCCGCCATCAGCGGAGCAGCTTAAAGAGTTAACCGACCGTTATGAAGCAATCGTCGGGGGGGTATTCCCACTGCGGGAGAATACAGACCGGCAAGTAGAAGCTTTACAAGCAGCATTAAATGCGGATAAAGCGGGAGCAGATGTTGAATTTGTCTGCTATCAAGGCTTGAAGCATGCCAGTCCCTTTATTGAGGACGGCGTTGAGGCTATGGCGAAGGATGGCATTACTCAAGCAGTGGGTATTGTTTTGGCGCCACACTATTCCAGTATGAGTGTGGGGAGCTACATCAAGCGTGCTCAGGAAAAGGCTGATGCATGCAAGATTGACATGGGTTTTGTAGAGAGTTACCATATGCATCCTGAATTGATCGATGTGTTAAGCCAAAGAGTGTCGGCGAAGCTGGATCAATATATTGAAGCAGGCGCGACCCGTGATGAGATTCGCGTATTATTCAGCGCTCATAGTCTTCCAGAACGTATTCTGGCTATGGGTGATCCATATCGGAATCAACTGCTGGAAACTTCGCAAGCAATTGCAGCTCAGGCAGGCGTAACCAACTGGCAGTTTACTTGGCAAAGTGCTGGTCGCACAGCTGAACCGTGGCTCGGTCCGGATATTCTGGACACGCTGCAACAGCTTAGTAAAGAACAGGTGGAATACGTATTGGTGGCCCCTATCGGATTCGTATCCGATCATTTAGAGGTACTGTACGATCTCGATATAGAGGCAACAGCCGTAGCTTCGGAGCTTGATATGCGTCTTATGCGGATCGACTCACTGAATAGTGATCCCGCATATATGTCTGTATTGATCGATGTAATTCGTAAACGACTGGAGCAGATGAAGGCCGCTCAATCATGATTGGCCCCACAAGAAAAATTGTTATCATAGGCGGAGGGCTGAGTGGACTCAGCGCCGCCTTTTATATTCGTAAATTTTATAAAGAAGCGGGTATTAAGCCTGATATAGTCTTGCTTGAGAAAGAGAAAAACCTCGGTGGAAAGATTGAAACCTTACATCGCGATGGTTTTGTGATTGAAAAGGGACCAGATTCATTTCTAGCGGAAAGGGCGGAGATGTGCGAGCTGGCTAAGGAATTGGAATTGGATCACGAGCTGGTATCCTCCAACCCTCTTGCTAAGAAGCGATATATCTTGCAGCGGGACAAGCTTAATCCTCTGCCAACCGGTCTTGTACTCGGTATCCCTACCGAACTGAAACCTTTTTTATCAAGTGGGTTAGTTTCGTTTGGGGGCAAAATACGTGCGATGATGGATTTTATTCTTCCTCCGCGGCGTAATGATGAAGACGAATCGCTTGGTGAGCTTATTGAGCGCCGTCTAGGGTCTGAAGTGCTGGAGAACTTAACCGAGCCACTCCTCTCTGGCATGTACGGCGGAGATATACAAAAAATTAGCCTGCAAGCTACTTTTCCGCAATTTGGACAATTAGAACAACAGTATGGCAGCCTTATTCGTGGAATGCGCACAGGGCGAAAGAATAAAAAGGCACAGGAAGGTACTACACAGAGTACCTTCCTCACGTTCCGCAAAGGGCTGCAAAGTCTCGTGCATAGTCTGATTTATGAGCTGCATGATGTAGAACAACGGACGGAGTCTAACGTAGTTTCTATACAGACTGCGGGGAGCTCTTCTCGTTATGAGGTAGCGCTGGAGAATGGTGAACGGTTGCTTGCGGATGATGTATATATCACAGCGCCTAATTTTTCGGCTGCTGACTTACTTCGTCCCCATATGGATGTTACAGCGCTGGAAGCGGTGGATTATGTTTCAGTAGCGAATCTAGTCATGGCTTTTAACAAAAAGGATATTGTTAACGAATATGATGGATCGGGTTTTTTTGTGCCTCGTAAAGAAGGGCGAAATATTACTGCCTGCACATGGACATCTACGAAATGGTCGCATACGGCTCCTGATGATAAGGTGCTCTTACGCTGTTATGTGGGTCGTTCTGGTGATGAACAGAATGTTCAGCTGCCTGATGAGGCTTTGACGGAGCTTGTACTTAAAGATTTGCGAGAGATCATGGGCATTACTGCGAATCCAATATTTACGGAAATCACCCGCTTAGAGCATTCCATGCCGCAGTATCCTATAGGACATCTTGATAATATTACCGAATTCCGCAAAGAATTAGCGGCTTCGCTTCCTGGTGTGTATGTCATTGGCGCCGGATTTAATGGCATAGCAATGCCGGATTGCATCAAGCAGTCCAAGCTTATTGCGGAAAGCGTTGCTAAACAGCTAATGAATGAAATGTGAGTACGATGACTAAATAAAACAGTGAAGCGAAGCATGAGGCGCTTCACTGTTTTTCTTTAGTTAGTAAAATTTTCTATTTCTATCGACTCTCTTATTTGTAGGGTGCTGTGATAGATATGCTATAATAAAAACAATTTGAGAGTAGAGGAGATCACAGAAACCATGTATCCGCCGCGATCGCGTTCTAGACAAAAGAACAAACATAAGAGCAAACGCAAGCGCAGAACGGCCTGGGCTTGGATCAATGCAGGTCTTCTTTTGATGATTACCGTGTTATTGACTTATAGCTTTACGAATGACCCTGACAAGAAAAGCGCCTCACCGCCTCCGGTAGCAGAAGCGACAGCTACGCCTATACCAGAGAGTAGTGATCAGCCTCAGACAGCACCTCCGGTGGTTGCAGTTGCAACGCCTGAAGCTACAGAGACGCCAAGCCCTTCTCCTACGGCAACTCCAGAGCCAACGCCTACACCGCTGGAGGAGCCCGAAGAGATCATTGAAACACAAGCTCCTGAAGCGACAGCGACCCCTGCGAAGGATGAGGACAGCTCGGAAGCAGCAAATAATGATCCAGTGTCTGGTCTGCCGTCAGATGATAACGCGTCTGGTAAGACGGTGACTTTGAATTTTGGTGGAGATGTTATATTTTCCGGGAAAGCTGGAGAACTGCTGGAGAAGAAAGGTTATGATTATTCGTATGCCGCATTGGAGGGTCTGTTCAAGAAAGATGATCTTACGATCTTGAATCTGGAAACTCCAGTGACCACTGGTGGCGTAAGTGCCACTAATAAGCAATTTGTATTCAAAGGATCACCACTCGCTCTGGATGCGCTTAAGTCAGCTGGTGTGGACGCAGTAAATATGGCGAATAATCACACGCTTGATCAAGGAGAGCAAGGCTTGCGGGATACCCTTAACCACCTTGCTGAAAGAGGAATTCCTTATGTGGGTGCGGGGCTTAACAGTAAAGAAGCATATTCGGCGCAATATTTTGAACGTAAGGGCATTAAGATCGCTTTGCTGGGATTCACCCGGGTGATTCCTGCGTCGGATTGGATGGCAGGAAAAAATAAGCCGGGACTTGCCTCCGTATACGATAGCGCAGAAGGACTGAAGGCTATTGCTGCAGCCAAAAAGAAAGCCGATTTGGTGGTCGTAGTTGTCCATTGGGGTAAAGAACGGGTAGAACAATATGATAAAACGCAACAGTCGCTGGGCCATAGCTTTATCGATGCAGGAGCCGATCTTGTCATTGGCGGCCATCCACACGTGCTACAAGGCGTGGAGCCATACAAGGGCAAATGGATTGCCTACAGCACCGGGAATTTTATTTTTACGAGATCTACAGTGCCTGCCACTTGGGAAACTGCGGTTTTTCAGGCGGAATGTAGTGTAAAAGGTCAATGCTCCTTAAAGCTGAAGCCTATGAAAGCCGAGCTAGCACAGCCTGTGCCGATGAACGCAGTGGATGGACAACTTTTGTTAAAAAGAGTAGAAGCTCTTTCCGCAGGACGGGTAAAGATCGGTAGCGACGGTAAAGTCACTCAAGTTACCAAATAGGGTTCCTGGGAGGTCCTTATGATGAACAATTTGTGTGTAGCCCATCGAGGGTTTTCCGGTAAAGCTCCAGAGAATACATTGGCAGCCATTCGGATGGCGATTGCCATGCCCTATGTGCACTGGATGGAAATTGATGTCCAGCTCTCCAAAGACGGCGTTCCTGTTGTCATTCATGATTATACGTTGGACCGGACGACCAATGGTCATGGCAAGGTGAAGAACATGGACTGGGAATATATCCGGCGTCTGGATGCGGGGAGCTGGAAAGGGCGTTCTTTTCAGGGCGAGCGGGTGCCTTCTTTGGAAGAGGTGCTGTCACTAGCCTCCGGAAGATTGCGTCTGAATATTGAACTGAAAACAGTGGGAGATATGTATCCTGGCATTGAGAAGACGGTGACGGATCTTATTTCTGCAAAAGGTATGCGGGACGACGTGATCTTGACCTCTTTTAATACTGGAGCATTAAAAAAAGTCAAGGAAATTGATTCCCGTTTTCGCACCGGATTGATCTTTGATTCCAGATTTGGCAATCCTGCACGCAGGCTGCATGAACTGGATTGCTCTTTACTTTCGATTAGCTTCTCGCGTCTGAATCCTAGACTGGCCAAGCTTTTGTCCGAGCGAGGGGTGGAAATTATGGCTTGGACTGTGAACAAAGCGAAAGAGATGCGTCGCTTAGCCGACATGCATTCTGATATAATGATCTGTACAAACCGCCCGGATATATGGGGCGACACCTTTCTGAAGGTATAAATAATCCAAATCGATGGGAAAGAGAGCTGACTGTTTATGTGCGCTGCTGTTAATAATCTTTATTGTGTTGGACGCAACTACAAGCTACACGCGGAGGAATTGGGTAACAATGTGCCAGTGGAGCCGCTCATTTTCATGAAGCCCTCACATGCGGCTGTTTCCCTCGATAAAGCAGTAATTAAGCTGCCAAAGGATGCGGGTCAGATTCATTATGAAGGGGAACTTGTACTGCGTATTGCACGTGATTATACACCAGGCATGAGCGTGGAGGATCTGGTAGATGTAATGGCACTGGGACTGGATTTCACGCTGCGTGATGTGCATAATGATCTGCAGAAGAAAGGTTTGCCATGGACGCCAGCTAAAGGCTTTAAAAATGCCGCACCACTCACCCCTTACATAGCGTTTCCAGATAAGGAAGAGCTGGAGGGAACTGATTTTACAGTGGTGAAAAATGGGGTGGAAGTACAACGCGGCAATGTTAAAAACATGATTTTTTCACTTCAAAAAATTGTTGATTTTATCGCCGAGCGCTACGGGTTAGGGAAAGACGATGTGATATTTACAGGTACTCCGGCAGGCGTGGGTCCTACTGTAGCTGGAGACGCTTTCGAGCTGTACTGGGGCGACAAGCTGATGGGGACTTGCCTGATCGGTTAATAGATCTGTTGGAGATGAATCTATGCAGTGGGTTATTGGCGCTTTAGGCGCTTTGATTGTTGCGGGAGCGGCATATTGGAAGCAGTCTTTAAGTCTCTCTGGCATGATTGCCGCGGTAGTGATGGGCACTATTTATTTTGGTGCCGGAAATGCTTTTTGGTTTGGGATATTGCTGATCTTCTTCATCACTTCAAGCCTGCTGTCCAAACTTCATCATGATAATAAAGCAGAATTAGAGCTGACGTATGCTAAGACGGGCCGCCGCGATGCCGGGCAGGTCTTTGCTAACGGTGGACTTGGCATGGTTCTGGTTCTCCTGAATGCGATCTTCCCGCATGAGCTGTGGGGGTTCCTATTTATTGGTGTAATGGCTACAGTAACCTCGGATACATGGGCTACGGAGATCGGAACACTGAGCAAGAAACCGCCTCGTTCTGTCCTTACAGGTAAAGTTCTTGCTGCCGGAGCTTCGGGAGGCGTATCCAGCTTGGGTACGGTAGCAGCAGCAGCAGGAGGCGCACTCATCGGTGCGTCAGCTTGGCTGCTGCGAATGATATCCGGCATGCCGGATCACTCTTTCGTGCTGCTTACCCTAGCAGGACTTGCGGGAGGATTAGTCGGCGCCTTTACCGACTCTATCCTTGGTGCAACCGTGCAGCAGATGAACCGCTGTACGGTATGCGGCCGAGAAGTGGAAGGCTCACAGCATTGTGGGGCTCCAGCTGTACACGCCAGAGGCTGGAAGTGGATGAGCAATGATGCAGTCAATGCCATCAGCTCTATCCTCGGCGGTGCAGCTGCCTTACTGCTGAGCATGATCATTTAGCATTTGAATTTAAGCTTTGAACGGCACAGTTTAGGGAGGGACCGATGAGTAGCGCATCCAATCAAAAACATACTGCTATTCTGGATGCCGCATACGAGCTCTTCGGTTCAGGTGGATTTTACGAAACGAAGATGTCGGAAGTGGCGGAGCAAGCCGGGATAGCAAAGGGCACCGTTTATTTATACTTCAAGAGCAAGGAAGAATTATTCATGGCAGTGACGCGCCGCGATTGTGAGGGATTTCTCCTGCAATTACAGGAAAGGCTGAAGGCTAGTGATACTTTGGCCGGTAAACTGTCGATCATTGCTAAACATCACCTGAATTATTATTATGAACGCAAGCGGCATACGAAGATTTTTTTCCGTGCCCCTAACAATAATCCTGAATTAGTGGCGTATATGACACAATTTATGGAGCAATACATGCAAGATGTGGTCAAGGTATTATTAGAAGGTGGAGCATCCGAGCCTGAGCTTATGGCACAGTCCTACATAGGGATGCTGGATCGTTTGAAGATGGATATCTTATTTGACCCGTCTTTTACGGAGGAGGACGCGTATAAACGCGCTGATTTCGCTGCTGGTCTTTTTATTAGAGGGGCCATGATCACCTGAATTTTGGATAGGATGATAAACCGGGTAAATAGCATTGGTTAGATGCGGCCGGTTTTATGAAAATATAAGGCAAGCGAGGAAATAGCATGAATATTATGACCGTGGAACATCTTTCCAAGAGTTATGGCGAGAAAGTACTCTTTAGCGACGCTTCATTTGGTATGGACGATCGGGATAAAATTGGCTTGATCGGTGTGAATGGAACGGGTAAATCAACCTTTTTACGGATTATTGCCGGTCAGGATACTCCGGATGGTGGACAAATTGCCATCGGGAATAATGTAAGAGTACAATATTTGGCGCAGAATCCTCCTTATGATCCTATGAATACAGTTTTGCAGCAAGTGTTCGCCGGGGATGATCCAGACCTTGCTACCATGCGTGAGTACATGGAGACTATGTCTCTGCTTGAACAGCAGCCTGGTAATGCTGAACTGGAAGGAAAACTAGTAAAGATTGGGCAGGCGATCGACGCTGCGGGAACATGGCATTTGGAGAGTGAAGCCAAAAGCGTGCTTACCAAGCTAGGCATCTTAAAGTTTGATGCGTTAATGGACACACTTTCTGGTGGACAACGTAAGCGTGTGGCTCTGGCAGCTGCACTGATTACCCCCTCTGAACTGCTGATTCTTGATGAGCCTACCAACCATATTGATACGGATTCCGTGGCTTGGCTGGAGCAATATTTGCAGAAACGGCGCGGCGCTCTTTTGATGGTGACGCATGATCGTTACTTCCTAGAGCGTGTGGCTAGTGTCATGCTAGAGCTAGATGGTGGCCAGCTTTATCGTTATGAAGCTAACTATTCACGGTTTCTAGAGCTTAAAGCCGATCGCGAAGAACGAGAAGCTTCTGCTGAACAGAAGCGTAAGAACCTGCTGCGCACAGAGCTGGCTTGGATTCGTCGCGGTGCCAAAGCCCGTTCAACGAAACAGAAGGCAAGAATCGACCGCTTCGAGAAGCTGAAAGAGAGTACAGGAAGCAGCTCGAACGGTTCATTGGATATTTCTGTGGCTTCTACACGTTTAGGTCGCAAGATCATTGAAATTAATGACCTGTCGAAAGCGTTGGATGGTCGTCAGCTAATCAAAGATCTCAGCTATATCGCTGTACCCCAGGATAGAGTGGGCATCGTCGGCCCGAACGGCAGCGGCAAATCAACACTCTTAAATATGATTGCAGGTCAGCTGCAACCCGATAAAGGTGAAGTTCAGCTTGGCGCTACGGTTAAGCTTGGTTACTTTACACAAGAGCATCAGGATATGGATGACAGTATGCGTGCCATTGAATACGTAAAGGAAGAAGCAGAAGTGATACGGACAGCAGACGGCAGTGTGATTACGGCGGGTCAAATGCTGGAACGCTTCTTGTTCCCTCCAGCGATGCAGTGGACACCGATCTCGAAGCTGTCCGGTGGCGAAAAAAGACGCTTGTATCTGCTTCGTGTATTGATGGGAGCACCTAACGTATTGCTTTTGGATGAACCTACGAACGATCTGGATATCGGCACATTGGCTGTTTTGGAAGATTATTTGGATGAATTTCCGGGTGTCGTCTTTACTGTATCCCATGACCGTTATTTCTTGGACCGTACGATAGATAAGCTGATTGCTTTTGAAAATGGCGATATCCGGATTCATGTTGGCGATTATACGGAATATGAAGAATGGCTGGCCAAAAATGTACCGTCACGCATTGGAGAATCGAACAAAGAAGATGGAAGCTCAAAGCGAAAAGAGGCCGCGGACACTGGCAGCAACCCTGCACCTTCAACGGCTCCCAAAACAAAACTCAAATTCAGCTTCAAGGAACAGCGTGAATATGAGGGCATTGATGAGCAAATTGAGCTTGCAGAGCAACGTTTGACGGATATTAGTGTACAGATGGAGGCGGCTTTTGCTGACTCAGGAAGGCTGCAGGAGCTAGTAGAGGAGCAACGCCTAGCCGAAGCAGAGCTGGAGCGTCTTATGGAACGCTGGACCTATCTGAACGAGCTTGCGGAGAAAATCGCTGGTAAGGCTTAAACCCGTTGGATGGCTTTGAATGAAAATAGGGGAGGGCTCTGTGTGGAAGATAAACTTAAAGCTGCCGTAGCCCTACGCAACGCTGGTAAAGCGGAAGAAGCCAAAATGATGCTGTTTGAGCTATATGAGCAGAATGCTGGGGACGCTGAACTTCTATATCAATTGGCCTGGACGCATGATGTGCTGGGTTTGGAACGGGCGGCAGTACCCTTTTATGAGAAAAGCTTGGCGTTAGGATTACCCTCTGAGCAGAGAGTTGGCGCTCTATTGGGACTGGGCAGCACCTACCGGACACTCGGAGAATACGAGAAGTCAAAAGGTCTTCTGATGCAGGCTGTTCAGGAGTACCCGGAGAATAAGGAATTTCCGGCGTTCCTAGCCATGACCCTGCACAATCTTGGAGAGCATAGTCAAGCGATGGAGCTGCTGCTTAAGCTGTTGGCAGAAACCTCTGCGGATGAAGGGATAAGAAGTTACAGTAAGGCCATTTCTTATTATTCAGATAAGCTGGAGCAAGTCTGGGATTGATGCTGGCTTTTAGATCACATTAATACTTACGAAGTACTATCCGGACACCACTGACCTTAAACGCAGCATTATTGCACATTTGGAATGTTAACGGACACCACAGTCACTATTAGCATAAAAGGCACCAAATACGTAGCTTTTCAAGCTGAATAACGTCACTGGGGTCCGAAGCAGTGCCCCATTGGCTGAAAATTGGCGAATAACATCATCTGGGTCCGTAAGCACCAGCCGTAAGAGATGACCACCGGAAAGTCCGGCAGTGTCTGTTGAAGAACGAGCGAACCACCAATAAACAAAAAAAAGAGTAGGGTCCTCCATTAATTGGAGAATTCTACTCTTTTATTTCGTTCCGTCCACAGCAATCATTTGCACTACAGACCGAGAATCGCCGGGTACAATGATTTCCTTCGCATTCATCTGGGAAGAACCATCTCCGTCCAAGAAGATGCCCTCCAGACCCTTAGCAGGCACTGTCTGGAGGATCGCTGAGCGGAACTCCGCCGCTGTTGAGAGCGTTGGGGTAACAATCAGCCAGAGCTTTCCTGTGTTGTCATACACCATGCCTGAGCGCAGGCGTTTCTCATCAGCGTAAGGAAGATGCTCTGCAGTTACTGCCGCTTCCCATAAGTCTTCGTGTCCCAGATTCATACTGATGCCACCTTGCGCAAAATAATGCTGGCGATCAGTAATCTTCAATTCTTCTCCAGAAGAGACAACTTGTACGGAGAAGTTGCTGCTGGCACCATCCCAGACAAGGGTTCCACGTGCGTATTTAGCATTGAACCAGCCAGACCCATAACCCTTCGGGGCTCCGTTGACTGGAGTATCATTCATGATAGCCATGGATAAAAGCGCATCTTGATAGAAAAAACCTCCGTTAATCCCATATGCATTAACTTGCCGTAAAGGGACACCCGCGGCCCTGAGCTTAATATCTTCAGGTGAAGTTGACATCATATAGAGCTGCACATTATCTGTACTCACTGTTTCCAAAAAGCTATAGGCGTGAGGAAGACCTTTAAAGGGATCTTCCTTGTGATTTCTAAATACCAGAAACAACGATAGCGCTAACCCCACTATTAATAACACCAGAAGGGAGAGGATAAGTCCCTGTCTGCGCCTCCAGAGCTGTTTCAGCTTGCCAGAGCTAACCTCAGTTTGTCCCCACATAAGCAGCGAGAAGCTTAGCAGTGTTCACTACAGCTTGCTTATGCGTACGTTCCATGGAGTGGGAGGCATGTACACCTGGGCCAATCAATGCTGCACGGATATTGTTTCCGCCTCTGAGCGCTGCGGAAGCATCGGAGCCGTACATAGGATAAATATCAACGGCATAAGGAATTGCGAGTGCTTCTGCCAGTTCAATCAAACGGCCTGTCATAACATAATCGTAAGGACCGGAAGAGTCTTTTGCACAGATAGATACATCGGTTTCTTTACAGCTGAGATCATCACCCATGGCGCCCATATCAACAGCAATCATTTCATTGATTTCACCAGGAATCCAAGCTGTACCGTGTCCCACTTCCTCGTAGTTAGAGATGAGGAAAGAGAGGTTGTGGAGAGGTTTCCAGCCTTCACGTTTAATACTTTCCAGCAATCCGAGAAGGGCAGCCACGCTTGCCTTGTCATCTAAATGACGGGATTTAATGTAGCCGCTAGGCGTAATCACTGCACGTGCATCGAAAGAAATGAAATCTCCGACGGAAATGCCAAGCTTGAGTACGTCTTCTTTAGAAGATACCAGCTCATCAATACGTACTTCCATGTTCTCCTCTGATCGTTTGAAGTCACGAGCGTCTGGATATACGTGAACAGATGGATGGCTGGTTAAGATGGTTCCTGTATAAGTTTTGCCGCTACGGGTATGGATCGTGCAGTATTCATTCTCAATGCTGTGCATGGCGAAGCCACCCACAGAGGTCAGACGCAGTGTACCATTAGCTTTAATCGAGCGGACCATGGCACCAAGTGTATCCACGTGAGCGCTGATGCCAATAGTACGAGAGGGATCTAGGCCCGGGACGTTAAGAATTACACCGCCTTTTTCATTCCAGCTTAAAGGTATGTTCAGCGCAGCTGCTTCTTCAGCAACTAGTGTCATTACCTGTGCGGTGAAACCGCTTGGGCTGGGGGTGTCGAGTAATTTTTTTAGGATGGAAAGTATGTAGTCTTCATTAGGTTGAATGGTAATCATTAGTTAAGCCCTCCTGTTAAGCCATCATTGTCTGTGTTAAAAGAATCCAGTGAAGTGTCGGCATCACGAAGCTTGGTAAGCTCAGCAGTTAAGCTTTTAATTTGCTTTTGTAGTTTGTATTGACGAAAAATGCCGTATGAGCCCACGATGATTCCGCCAATTAACGCGCAGCCAAGAATAACGAGTATAAGTGGTATATTAACCACATCAAAACCGAAATTGACTTGAACGGGATCAACGTTGATGACTGCGAATATGGCGGTTAGCAGCGCGAAGATTAGACCCGCAATTAGTGACCATTGAATTCTCATTGAATTCTTCCTCCTCAGGGGGATATAACAATATAAAATCCCCTGCCCAGATAGGGCAAGGGATTAATGTAATACTAAGCTCTCTGCCTTATTTGGTCAACTGTTCCATTTGCTCGATAACACTTTCGAACACACTCATCGCTTCGCGAATCGGCTCAGGAGACGACATGTCAACGCCTGCTTTTGACAAAATATTGATGGAGTAATCACTGCCACCGCTCTTCAGGAAGCCGAGGTAACGATCTACCGCCGGTTTACCTTCTTCAAGGATTTGTTTGGCAAAGCTAGTCGCTGCCGAGAAGCCTGTTGCATATTTGTAAACATAGAAGCTGTTATAGAAATGCGGAATTCGTGCCCATTCCATCTCGATATCCTGATCTACAACCATTTCTTTGCCGTAGTATTTGACATTCAGGTCGTAGTAGATACTCGAAAGATCTTGTGGGGTAAGCGAATCGCCCTCTTCAACACGCTGATGAATGATCTTTTCGAATTCTGCGAACATCGTTTGCCGGAAAATCGTTGTCCGGAACTGATCGGCATAGTAGGTGAGCAGATACATTTTTTCCTTAGGATCTGTAGACTTTTTGAGTAGATAATCCATAAGCAAAGCTTCATTGGTAGTCGAGGCAACCTCTGCAAGGAAAATGGTATACTGTGCATCCCGATAGTTCAGAGCGTTGTCTGAAAAATAAGAGTGTAGAGCATGACCCATCTCATGTGCCAGAGTAAACATACTGTTCAGATTATCGTTATGGTTCAGCAGGACGTATGGGTGTGTGCCATAAGGGCCCCAGCTGTAAGCTCCAGAGCGTTTATTCTCGTTCTCATAGACATCAATCCAGCCATTGTCGTAGCCTTTTTGCAGCACATTCAGATAATCTTCACCCAGCGGTTTGAGGCCTTCTTTGGTAATTTTCTTCGCTTCTTCGTACGTGATATCCAGCTTATATTCATCTACTAGTGGTGCAAATAGGTCATACATATGTAACTCATCCACACCAAGCAGCTTTTGACGCAACTTCATGTAACGGTGCATTAAAGGAAGACTCTCATGAATCGTATCAATCAGGTTGGTGTATACCTCTTTTGGAATGTTATCACCGTAAAGAGACATTTCCATTACAGATGGATACTTGCGGACGTGTGAGAAAAAGACGTTTTTGTTCACATTGGCGCTAAGCGTTGCTGCGATGGTGTTTTTTTGCTTACGATAGGTGTCATAGACTGCTTTAAAAGCATTTCGGCGAACCTCGCGATCGGAGCTTTCCAAGAACTTGATATAGTTGCCGTGAGTCAGCTCGACCTCTTTGCCATCTTCATCTTTAATCTTAGGGAATTTCAGATCTGCGTTGTTCAGCATACTAAAAATGTTCTGAGGCGCTTGTGCTAGGTTTCCAACTTGGGCAAGCAGAGCTTCCTCAGCCTTGGACAATACATGCGCTTTCTCACGTTTCATCTCTTTTAAAGTGAAGGTGTAAGCGGACAGTTCAGGATCAGCAATAAATTGATCCAGCTTCTCAATAGGCAGTGCCAAGATTTCTGGGGTTACAAAAGAAAAGGCTTCGCCTGCTTCGATCCCAAGCTTCTTCGCTTTGGAGGACAAAGCTTGATATTCAGGATTAGCAGTGTCTTCATCCTGACGCATATGAGCATAGACAAAGAGTCGCTCAGTGGAGACGGACAGCTTGTCATCCAGCTCAAAACATTGTTTCACAGCTTCTGCGGAATCAAGTTTACCTTGGAAATCAGCAGCTTTTTTGATCAGTGATTTAGCTTCAGCATATTCTGCATCCCAATCCTTCTGAGAGGCAAATATATCTTCAAGCTTCCAACGATTCTCAGCAGGTACTTCACTTCTCTTCAATAATTGTTCCATAGAAACCCTCCTAGAATGATGAGATGTAGTAGGCATAATCTCCCTCGGCAATACTGTGGATGATATTTCACCCGGTAGCAAGCTGAGCACAAGTAGAAGAGGGATGGACTTGAGTGTAATAGGCATGACGTCCTCCTCTTTGAAAAGTAGAGTCAGCTTATTATGTCCTGCTAAGTCCTGATTATTAATATTTAGTCTTCTTTATATGGTAGTTATGCCAACAAGCTATAAATAACAAAGATGAAAGCAAACAGAATCATTACGACCGCAGCCATGGCCATGCCCCGCTTTAATTTCGGCGGGACACGATCCTTGGTCATAATTAATACTGCGCCTAGACAGAGGACTAGGACAACATAAATCGTGAGATTTTCGTTATTCATTTCCTGTTATACCTGTTTGAAAGCTGCAATGATGTTTTTGTACTCTTCTTCATTGTCTTTATAAGATTCTTTGTTGAAGCGGTTATTCACCCATTGCATCATCGCTGGACGACTCAGGAAGGTATGTGTTTCTTCTCCCCATTGATCGGAAATTTCGCGGAGTACAATGTAGCGGCCTTGAACTTCTACCGTCATCATATTCCATTTGTCTGTTTTGTATATTTCATGTTTTTTGATCATTATCATTACCACCCTGGCGATTTTTGGCTTTTGGCTCAATGATAACGCACTGGAGAAGGGAAAAGCAAATTAAATCATATATTAAGGGTTGGGTTTGATTGATTTGAACAGAAGATTGCAGTATACTATAGTTATACGCCATATATGGCGGTTATTTTTAGGAGGTTGTTCAATTGAAAGGTACAGTAAAATGGTTTAACGCAGAAAAAGGTTATGGTTTTCTTCAAGTAGAAGGCGGCGAAGATGTATTCGTACACTTCTCAGCAATTCAAGGTGAAGGATTCAAGACTTTGGACGAAGGTCAAGAAGTAGAATTCGACATCACTGATGGTAGTCGTGGACCGCAAGCTGAAAACGTAGTAAAATTATAAGAAACAGCAGGACAGTTAAGCTGTCTGCTACAAATATATAATTTACTTGGCAAGCCCTTGCAAGAGTGGTTACCAACTTACAGAACACAGTTCTTTCGGGAACTGTGTTTTTTTACGCCCACTATAGAAGTTATCCAAAATGAAAAAGGTCGTTACACTCCAGTGAAGGGGAGTGCAACGACCTTTTTGTATTATGAAATAATACCAACCCTAATTATAGGGAGGCTTTTTTGTTCTTTTTTCTGAAATAATTGATCGGATCCAGGTTGGATTTCAATAAATGCTGTCCCAGAAACCCTGCAAAAGCGAGTAAGCTGAAACCCGTAGCCACTATATAAAAAATATAACGCCCCGCCTCTTGATAAATAATGCCGCCAAAGGTACCGCTAAGCAGCCCAGACGCACTTGACCAAACGACGGTGAAAATGGCAAGACCTGTTGCCCGAAGGCGATCCGGAATAATCCGGGTGATATAACGGACAGATGTTACATAAAAAACACCAAATGATATACTGTGCATGGCTTGAATGGCAATCATTGAGCCTGGATGATCCGCTAGGGACATCAAAAGAAAACGCAGAGCATACATCAGACTCCCCAAGGCCAGCAAGGGCAATTCTTTGAATTTGTCGCCGTATCTGCTGAGGATAAATAATACAGGGATCTCACTAAGAGCTGACGCGAGCAGTGCCCAGCCAATGATTTCCTCACCAGCGCCTAGTTGTTTTAGACTGATCGTCAGAAAGGCTTCGTTCATTCTATGGCCTAACGCGAGTACAAACACACACCCGAAGAACCACAGCACCTCTTTTTGCAACAATATATCTTTAAGTCCATTTTTGCTATTATCAGCTTCAGCTGTGTCCTTATCTTGATTCGTTGTTTCTATAACAGCAGGTCTTTTAACATCCTTAAGTCCTAGGGTAATTAAAAGTGCAGCAATAATGATGATGATACATAGGGTCAAGCTCCAAGTAGAGCCCAATGCTCTTAATGCATAGCCAACGGTTAGAGCAAAGAAAGAATAGCCTAAGGAGCCAAAAACGCGAATGGTAATGAAGTTCCGTCCGTGTCTTTCGGCAACTTTGATAGCCATTGTATCGGCAAGCGGAAAAACTGGGTAATAGAAGAAGTAGAAGAAGGACAAAATAAGCATGACAGATGAAAATTCCGTCGCTCTGGCTAATAGAAGACCAGTTACTAATTGACCCGCAAGTAATATGAACATGATCTTTCGAATGGTGCCTAACTTATCGCTTATCATACTCCAGAATAGATTGGATAGGATGGAGATAAGGGGGCCGAGGGAATACAAGTAGCCTATCTGAGAACTGCTAAACCCTAAATGTGTGTAGAATAAAGGAAAGTATGATACTACAAGGACGCTGGTACCATATATGGTAAAGAGAAAGGAACGCAGCCAGTTTTGATCGCTGTAAAGGCTGCCGGTCCGTTTTGAAAACATGGATTGCACTCCTCCGAAATTGAAATATGCCTAGTATAGCATAAAGCAATGAGGAGATGTTTTTAAAAACTGCTGTATTTCTGAATCTTTCATGATTTTACGAAAGTGATTTTGTTGTTTGTACAAATACGCCTGATCATATTATAATAAGTGGTGATTTGGATAAGGAGACAACAATGTGGAGGCACTGTCATTGAGTGAATTAGAGCAAGGCCGTTACCTTAGCCCGCGTGGTCCACTGGGACTTATGAACAGGGTCTATAAGTACGTGCTGCCGGAAGTGAGAGAATGTCTCCATTTCTGGCGCCAAGATGCGAACGGGATTCCCGATCCCGAGCTCCGGAAGCAAGCACTTGCCAGCATTGAAACTAAAGAGTTTCATTGCATAGGCGGTGGTATTTATGCCGCCGGCAATTTATCGATGAAACATATACTGATTCCGCTAATTGTTGCTTATCAAACTATCAGTGATTATCTGGACAACTTATGTGATCGCAGTACTTCGCTTGATCCTGCAGATTTCAGGCTGCTGCATCAATCTATGCTGGATGCTATTGATCCAAATGCTGAGCCAGGTAATTATTATGCGCTTCGAAGTGAACAGAATGACGGCGGATATTTGTACAGGCTGGTTCGCAAATGCCAAGAGATGATTTCTTTGTTGCCAGGTTATTCCGCTGCTGCAGCGGAGATTCGAGAACTGGCTGTGCTCTATACAGATTTACAAGTGTATAAGCACATCCGCCCGGAACTCAGGGAAACAGCCCTGAAGGAGTGGTGGGAGGAACAGGGCAGTCGAGCACCACATCTGCAATGGAATGAATTTTCGGCTGCAACGGGATCAACGCTAGGTGTATTTATGTTATTTCTATCCGCATGTGATCCGAAGCTGAACCAAGCTTCTGCGGCTTCGATTCGAGCCGCGTATTTTCCGCATGTATGTGGTCTGCACATTATGCTGGATTATCTGATTGATCAGGAAGAGGACCGAGCAGGCGGTGATCTTAATTTCTGCAATTATTATGATGACACGGATACCATGCTGAGTCGGATCGCTGCAATGGTTGAGTGGGCCCGTAAGGATGTTCGTAATCTTCCAGAGTCTTCGATGCATCGTATGGTGATTGAGGGATTGCTGGCACTTTATTTATCTGATCCGAAAGTTAGCGAACAGCGGGAAGTTCGCTCTGTATCTAAAAGCCTGATGAAAGGCAGTCCGCTTACAAGACTGTTCTTCTTCGCTAACAGCCGTTGGATACGCAAACACTTTTTGTAACCATGTCGCGAAGTTATTTTTATAAGAAGTATCAGGCTTCGCACAATTTTAAGGAGGAACAACAGAATGTCTAAAATTCAAAAAATCGCAGTATTGACTAGTGGTGGAGATTCACAGGGAATGAACGCCGCTGTTCGTGCGGTTGTAAGAAGCGCACTTTATTTCGGTATTGAGGTATTTGGGGTGCAACGTGGTTATCAAGGTCTGCTGAATCGCGATATCTTCCCAATGGATCTTCGCAGTGTAGGAGATATTATTCAACGTGGCGGTACTGTTCTGCAGTCTGCAAGATGTCTGGAGTTCACGAAACCGGAAGGACAGCAAAAAGGCGCGGATATCCTTAATGAACTGGGTATCGATGGTCTAGTAGTTATCGGTGGAGATGGTTCCTATAAAGGAGCTAACAAATTAAGTAAACTCGGTATCAAGACTATGGCTTTGCCAGGTACGATTGATAACGATATCTCCTTCACAGACTACACTATCGGGTTTGATACAGCGGTTGGCGTTGTTGTAGACGCTATTAACAAGTTGCGTGACACTATGTCCTCCCATGAACGTTCTTCGATTGTAGAGGTTATGGGACGCCACTGTGGCGATATCGCGCTGCATGCTGGACTGGCTTCCGGAGCAGAAACAATCCTTGTGCCGGAAATGCCTTATGATTTGAATGAAGTTGCTGACCGGATGCGCGATAATTTTATCAGAGGTAAACGCCACAGTATCGTAATTGTTGCCGAAGGCGTTGGCAAAGGTGAAGATGTGGCTCAAGCTCTGAAAGACCGTCATGCTTCTCTGGATGCGCGTGTTACTGTACTCGGACATATCCAACGTGGTGGAACACCAACTCCTGGAGACCGGAATCTGGCTAGCCGTCTTGGCGATTTTGCCGTACGTAAGCTAATCGAAGGTGAATCCGACAAGGCTTGTGGTATCATCAAAGGTGAATTAACCCTTACGGATATTGATCTCGTAGTAAATACGAAAAAGGGCTTTGACCTGGAGCTGTACGAGCTGGCTTCCCGTCTTTCCCAATAATTAGCGACTATATATAAAAAGGAACAGCTGCGAGATTCGCACTGTTCCTTTTTTGTGTAATATGGATCGTTAACTCTGAAGTTGTTCCTGTGCGTATTGTGCGGCATAACGTCTTTGAACCTTGATAAGCCGAGACAATAGCAGGGTCGCACCGATGGCAAGACCGGTGATAAGACCAATCCAGTAGCCGAATGCTCCTAGATCTGTGTAAGTTGCAAGTACATAACCTGTAGGTAAGCCAATTACCCAATAGGCAATAAAACAAATGATAAAGGCTGGGTTAACATCCTTATATCCGCGAAGCGCACCTTGAGTAGGTGTAGCAATCGCATCTGAGATTTGAAAAAAGATTGCATAGATCAGGAAATGCTGAATTAACGAGATGACATCGGGTTCATCTGAATATAGACCAGCTACATGATTTCCGGCAAACAAGAGTAATAAAGCTGTGGCCAGTGAAAGGATTGCCGCCAGTCCGATACCCATTATGGCATATTGGCGTGCATCCTTTTGTCTGCCAGACCCGGTCTCGAAGCCGACGAGGATGGTAAGGCTGATGCAAATACTGAGCGGAATCATATAAAGTGTTGTTGCAAAATTGATTGCTGCCTGATGCGCGGCAATTGTTACGGTATCAAATCGGCTCATTAACAAGGTTACAGCGGAAAAGACAGCTGTTTCGAAAAAAATCGAGAAACCGATGGGTACTCCGATTTTGAGCAAATCTTTAATGCTGTTTAACGATATAAAATAGAACTTACGGAATAATCTGAGATTTACAAAGGCCTGAGAACGATATATGAACAGTAGAGCAACGGCAAATATAACCCAATAGGTAATAGCTGAAGCGACCCCAGCACCAACGCCCCCGAGACGAGGGAATCCGAAGTTCCCGAAGATGAGCAAATAGTTCAAACCTACATTTACAGGCAAAGCTATTAGTGTAATACACATGGATACGCGTGTTTGCCCTAAAGCGTCTATACAGCTACGAAGTACCGTATATCCAAACAGGGGGATAATTCCGAACGAAATAGCACTGAGAAAGCGGAAAGCAACATCTCTTACACCAGACTCCAAGTTCATAAAATTAAGAATAGGTGACAAGGCAAAGCTGCCAATTAGCAAGACGATGATCGAAACAATCAGTGACAGCCAAATACCTTGTGTGACTTGAAAGGCAACATCCTTATCCTTTTTGCTCCCGATGAGCTGTGAAACAATAGGTGTGATCCCCATAAGAATACCGCTGAGACCGGTTTGGATTGGAATCCAAAGACTAGTTCCTATCGCAACTCCTGCCAGATCGACGGTTCCGAATTTACCGGACATATTAGTATCAAAGAAGGTGATCGCGGATAAAGCAATTTGTGTAACAAGGATTGGGAATAAAATATGAAAAAATTGTCCTGCCTTTTGTTTTAAAGAGGTGGTCTGTATCATAATTATGTGCCTCATTCTTTATGGTTTTTCAAGGAATAGGTTAAATAGTTCAATAAGTTTCCGTTAAAAGACCCGGCAGACGCCGGGTCTTTAGCATACGTATATCAGATCAGCTATAAATAATAAGGGCTGTATTCATTGTTTTTCGTAATCAACATCGGCAGTATAGCGATTGTTGGCGTTCCATAGAAGGAACTCATCCACGTTCTCATCTTTTAAAGCGCGGATTTGATCTTCCACCTGTTTTTTACCATATTTCACATAATGACCACTTCCGAGCCAGCTTGCTGTAAAGTCTTGAATCCAAGGTCGAATAACGGGTTTATAGCTGCCCAGTGGATCAAGTTTCTTATGTGTATCAACCATGGAACCTTTGATTGTAGCATAAGGATCTAAGTCGGGCTCTTTCACGCCAAACCATCCCGTTGAATAGTGGCTTGGATAAACCATTGGACTGATAACATCCACATTCTTGGATATTTTAACAAAGTCCTGGCCGATACCCTCAGCAGGGGCAGATGCGGCATATCCAAAAATATCTACGGACACACGGACACCAAGTGGAGCTAGCTCTGCTTTGGCATATTTAACAAAATTAGATACGATTTCTACGCGTGAGTCAGTGGTTTTAGTGTATTTAAGGGTATCAGCACGTTTTTCGAATCCTTCCGGAAAGCGAACATAGTCGAACTGAATTTCTTTGAAGCCGAGCTTAACAGCTTCCTTGGCGATATCCACATTGTATTTCCACACATCTTCATTATAAGGATTAACAAAGCTGTCGCCGCCCTTATTCTTCCATACAGTGCCGTCAGTATTAACAAAAGACATCTGCGGGTTCTTCTTGGCAAGAATAGAATCTTTAAAAACAACAATCCGGGCGATAGGATAAACATCATGTTTCTTCAAACGTTCCATTAACTTATTGATATCTCCAATAAAAGGCTGAGGGTTACCGAGCTTCTGGAGGTCGGCATTATCGGTCTTATACGTGATATAACCCGCATCGTCCTTAATGTCTATAACCATTGAGTTAAGTTCGGTTTGGTCAAGCAATGTAAGCAGCTTTTCCATTCGTTCCCCACCAGCACTGTAGGCGGTAACATAAATGCCTTTTACTTTGGGTGCGTCTGGTTGTGGATCGGTGTGTAACATACTTTCTGAGTTTGTTGCTTCAGGTGAAGCGCTTGGAGCTGGAGTTGCTACATTCGAATTGTTGTTTTGTTGTGCAATGATGGGGGGATTCATGGCGGACTTCAAAGCGATCGCCACTTCAGCGTCATGTTGGTTCTGTTGTACGCCTACGCTTCCCAAGGCCATCATCAGTAGAGCCCAGGTGATGTTCATTCGTTTTTCTCTCCCTTTATGTACTTTCCCCTAAATTATATAGGAACGGTTGCTCCCAAAAAGAACAGTGTTGTAACAATATTAGCTCAGATTGGGAATAAAAAACCGCCTTTGTTGTTTATAAACGAGATGTATGGATTCGAAACGGTATGAAAAAAGTAAATGCCGCCTTAAATCGGCAACAGGGCCGAACCCAAGGCGGCAACTATCAAGACTTCTCTTGCGGCTTGCTCATTGAAGATACGCAGAATTCTGATGTTCACAGATGCTGTAATGGATAATATCCATGGCATCTGCAGGTTCCAGAATACTTAGCCCGTCTCGCAGAACGATTACTGAATTTAATTCGTCCTGTTTGAGAAACGGCATCATATCAGGATACCACCTCATGACGATTGCTGACAGTTTTACCGTTTCCATTTCCACAAAAATCACCCTTTCCTTTTTCGATAGTTCTGAATAGATTCAGTGTTCATCGGAAAACGAAGTGCTTTGGAAAAAAGAGGGGTAAATCTCAATCTTTATGAAATTGTTAGGGTTCTGCGTGTGTATAATATATCATAATTCTGAGGTTGGTGCATTTTCCAATACTAGGAATTTTTATTTCCTCATTTTGTCTTTCCGGAAGGAACCCATAACACCCACTGTTTCAACAATATTTACAAAAGCTTGAGGATCTGTCGTGCGGATGATACGTTGTAGCTCGGCAAGTTCGTAGCGGGTTGTTACCGTCATTAGCATGTCCTTTTCAACGTGAGAATAAGCACCTTCTGTTTTAATCTTTGTGACACCTCGTTGAAGGCCTATTAGATGTTGCAGTAATTCATCTGTACGGTTTGTTACAATATATACGGTTACCTTTAAGTGGCTGATATGAATCATATCCAACACTTTACCTGTTACATATATAGATACCATTGATGAAAGTGCTAAATTCCAGTTCTGGTCAAGATAAGCGGCCGCCAGGATAACAAGTCCATTTAAACTTACTACTACATTGCCGACCGGGAAATCTCGGTATTTAGTGATAATTGAACCCAAGATGTCAAAACCTCCGGAAGAACCTCCTGCACGGAAGGAGATACCACAGCCAATCCCAACGAGAACTCCGCCAAACACAGAGGACAGCAGCATATCTGTAGCCACCAGATGCTCGGGAATCACTGTTAAGAACCAGGTTGTAAACGCAACGGACAACATGCTCATAATAATAAATCTCCGGCCTAACTGGAACCAGCCTGCAGCCAGCAGAGGAATATTAAAGAGCAAGTATAGGAGGCTTATGTTTAATGGAGTGAAATAACCCACTAACATGGAAAGCCCAGATACACCACCACTTAGTAAACGGTGTGGAATTAAAAATAGATTAAATCCACTGGCGATCAGTGCTGCCCCTAAAAAAACAACCAAACAATTCAAAATCTGTCTTAACAAGTAAATCCACCCTTATATATATATTTAAAAAATTAAAACATGAAAGCAATGAAAAGAAAGGAACCCACTGGTATTCTCACATGTGTTTGTGATATAATGTATAGGATATTCTTGAGTAGAACGTTACAATGGTATTTTTGCATTGCATCGGATGTAAAGCTACAGTTGCTCAGGTACAACAAGGTACCTGATGATTAGGGAGGCTTTTCGTCCCAAAAGCGCTATATCATGCAGAAAATAGAGCATGATTGGACAGCCTATAAATGTGTTTACCGCTACTTAAGAATACAGACAAGCATGTGGAATGTCCACTGTATAGAAGGAGCATGAATAATTTGAAAACATTCGCAGAATTTGGCTTGGAGCCAAAAGTGCTACAAGCAATCACAGAGTTAGGATTTGAGGAGGCAACACCGATACAGGAACAGTCGATCCCATTAGCATTGACTGGGTCGGATCTGATCGGTCAAGCTCAGACTGGTACAGGTAAGACTGCTGCTTTTGGTATCCCCCTCATTTCGAAGATTAACCGTGAAGACGAAAAAATCTTGGCCCTTATTATGGCACCAACACGTGAGTTGGCCATCCAAGTGTCAGAAGAAATTGGCAAACTAAGCCGTTTCAAAGGTCTTCGCTCGTTGGCGATTTATGGCGGACAGGATATTGGACGTCAAATCCGTGGATTGAAAAAGAAACCACAAATCATTATTGGTACACCTGGTCGTTTGCTCGATCACATCAACCGTAAAACGATCCGTTTGGATGATGTTCAAACCGTTGTATTGGATGAAGCAGATGAAATGCTGGATATGGGCTTTATGGAAGATATTCAGACTATCCTGAAGCTCGTTCCTGCAGAACGTCAAACCATGTTGTTCTCTGCTACAATGCCACCAAACATTCAACGCCTAGCTCAACAATTTCTTAACAACCCGCAACATGTCTCCGTTATTCCGAAACAAATCAGTGCCCCACTGATTGATCAAGCTTATGTGGAAGTGCCTGAGCGTCAAAAGTTTGAAGCTCTTAGTCGTTTGATTGATATGGAATCACCTGAATTAGCTATCGTATTCGGACGTACTAAGCGCCGGGTTGATGAGCTTGCTGAAGCTTTGCAAAAACGCGGATATTCTGCTGATGGATTGCATGGTGACTTGTCACAGAACCAACGTGATGCTGTAATGCGTAAATTCCGTGATGGCAGCATTGACGTGCTGGTAGCTACTGACGTAGCGGCACGTGGTCTGGACGTATCCGGCGTAACTCACGTAATTAACTTTGACTTGCCACAAGATCCTGAAAGCTATGTACACCGTATTGGTCGTACAGGACGCGCAGGTAAAGAAGGTACGGCTTGGTCATTCGTTACTCCACGCGAAATTGATCACCTGCATTTGATCGAACGTGTTACTCGTCACCGGATTACTCGTAAACCTTTGCCAACAATGGCTGAAGCTATTGAAGGTAAACAACGCGTTACTGCTGAGCGTTTGCTTGAAGTGGTAGAAAGCGGAGAGTTGAACGAGTACAAAGGAATTTCTATTCAATTGCTTGAGCAATATGATTCCGTACAATTGTTGTCCGCAGCTATGAAGCTTCTCACTGGCGACAAGAAGGATTCCGCAATTGAATTGACTCCTGAAGATCCAATTCGTGCTAAACGTCGTGGTGGCAAAAACGATATCCGCAGTGGCCGTAAACCTAATGGTGGTTATGGCGGAAACCGTGGTACTTCCGGTGGCAGCGGTAGCGGTGGCGGATACCGTGGTAACCGTGATAATAACGGTGGCGGTAGTCGTGGTGGCTATAGCAGCGGTGGCAGCAACTACGGTAGCGGCAGTGGCGGCTATGGCGGTGGCTATAAAGGCAACCGTGATGGCGCACCAGCTCGTGACGGTAGTGCAAACCGCAGCGCAGAGCGTAAACCATACACTCGTCCAAGCAGCACGAGCACTCGTCCTGCAAAACGTGAAGATTTCGATAATTAATACTTCGTCAAGATACCAAAGAAGACGAGATGCCGCATTGCGGTTCTCGTCTTCTTTTTGCTGAAATATAAGGATGTTTGGTGAATTGTTATGTCCTTAGTAGGGCGCGAATTTGTTTTGTGTGATATTAGTATCCGAATGTACGAGTGATGATAACGAGCAAGATAAACAATACGAGGATCGTGCCTGTAGAAGTCCAACCGCCGAAGCCAACAGGTGTAGACATGAGATAACCTCCTTTAGAATGTGGGGATTTTGGTATTTCTTATGGTTACAATCCTAATATATGGACTATAAAGGCTTTACGTATAGACGATAGTCTATAATTCAGAAAGTTGGGCTATGGAAATGAGGAGGTCAAATGAGGTATAGTTAAGATATGTAGTATGTAAGAGACAGAGGAGGAAGGGAATTGGAGTTTAAAGGAGCAATGGGCGGCTTATACCGCGTGACAGAATGGATTTCACGTATCGCAGGCAGTAATATCTTATGGGCACTATGTTCCGCCCCGTTTTTGTTTTTTGGTGTTTTAAAGATGATTATGTTAGGGACAGGCGCAGGTGGAGCGAACGAGCAAATTACATTGAACTGGGCAATGGGGATTTTAGCGCCCTTTACGGTGTTTCCAGCTTCAGCCGCTTTATTTACCGTAGTGCGTAAATGGGTAATGGGGAATACGGATGTAGGAACTTTTCGTACATTTTTTCAGGGGTATAAAGAAAATTATGTAAAAAGTATGCTCGGAGGAGTTATCTATACATTGATGTTCGTTGTTATGTACGTTGATGTAACAGTTTACATGACACAAATGCCTAACTTTAGAATTGTTGGTATTTTGATGTTGGTGCTGATGATACTTTTGTCGGTATCCATGTTTAACTTCTTTTCCATTGTGGTTCATTACCAAATGGGCTTCAAGCAAGTGATGACCAATTCTATATTGCTGACTATAGCACGCCCAATTCGTGTGTTCTCTACATTGATTGCAGCCGCAGTTCTTGTTTATATCGGTCTTAGATATCCGGCTCTTTATTTCATTTGTATTCCAACGTTGATTGCAATGGCAGCCTTCTTTAACTTCTACGCTACTTATAATAAGCTACAGCTGCAAGTAGAAAAGAAGAAACTGAAAGAGCAGGAAGAAGCAGAAG
This sequence comes from Paenibacillus sp. FSL H7-0735, assembly GCF_038008505.1. Lineage (NCBI taxonomy): Bacteria > Bacillati > Bacillota > Bacilli > Caryophanales > Paenibacillaceae > Paenibacillus > Paenibacillus sp. FSL H7-0735. The sequence continues at coordinate 2,679,326 of NZ_JBBOZH010000001.1, forward strand.
CAGCAGCATTGAACAATCGGAATGAATATGACGACGATGACGACGATGATGATGACTACGAGGATGAAATTGATGAAAAGGACACCAAACGCATTTAACAAAAAACTGGATTAGCGTTGGATATTTCCAGGTAATTAATTCCTGTGTAAAAATAAAGCGCATACAGGTTTACTTTTTCGTTAAAACGCAATATAATAATAACAAATCCTGCGATGTACGTTACGGTTACTCGTTGTTTTGAACCAATGATAATGTCTTGGGAGATCTACACGAAGCGCAGCTGAACCGCCCTGTCTATATGACTTGGGGAATTCAAAAAACGTTTTCTGCGATCACCCACCTGCTCTAGCAGGTTCAGAAGACACTGTAGCCGGACGGCATAAGCGGGTTTTCTCTTGTTTAAGCCAAGGCGCCCTGTTTCCCGTGAATAATGGGAGCGGGCGCTTTTTTGTATGTCTGGAATAAAGGGAAAGTGAGTTATACCCTTTTGTTCCTGAGACAAGAGTGTTACACTTAGAATAATGAACTTGGGATTTGTAGAGGGGGAAGAATTTTGTCGTTAAAAAGAACCTTGGTTGGCTTATTCCGCAGTCATGATGGAACAAGCGACCGCGCCAAAGATCCGACATTAAAAACGCGTTATTACAATCTAACTAAAGACAAAGCATGGGAAGAAGTTTCATCGACTTTAAAGAAAGTTCCTGGATTTAAGGTGCTTCACGAAGTGGAGTCTGTAGGTGAGATTACTCTTGAGAAGAGAACGGCATTTGGCCGTACGCTGGACATTACGGTATCGGTGCTTAATACGACGCCTGTTCGTTGTGGTGTAGATATGTATTCTGCATCTAGAGGTTCACTTGGTGATCTCGGGGCGAATTACCGTGTGATTCAACGCTTGTATGCATCTTTGGACAAAAAATTAGGAAAATACAAAGCAGACTGATTTTTAGAGGCCCGTCAAACCCTTCTTGCTTAGGGATAGTATGAATGCGTTTACGTAAACGGTGAGCTGCTCAGTGTGTTATCGATAAATCTTTCTATTACAAAAAAAAGCGGGAGAAGGATGGACCTTCTGCCGCTTTTTTAACAGAGATTATTAAGTATTGTTGTAATAACCGCTACTGATTGGAGAATTAGAGCAGCTTCTTCACAGCAGCAATAGCTTCTTCACAGCAGCAATAGCATCTTCATAGTTAGGGTGCTCGGTCATTTCACTCAAATATTCAACATATACGATCTTGTCGTTCTTATCCAGAACAAAAATGGAGCGCATATCTAAGCGGAATTCTTTAATCAGCACACCATAGGCTTGTCCGAATGAGGTTGCTTTGTGATCGGATAGAGTAATAACTCGATCGATGCCGGCAGCACCGCACCAGCGAGCTTGGGCAAACGGCAGGTCCGTGCTTACAGTGAGAATTACCACATCGTCACCAAGCTCTGCGGCTTCACTGTTGAACCGGCGGGTCTGTGCGTCACATACCCCGGTATCTAGAGAAGGGACAACACTGATCAGCTTGATTTTACCGGCATAATCACTTAGAGACACGTCTTCCAGGAGATTCTTGCTCAGAACAAAATCGGGTGCAGGATCACCAGTTGTTAGCTTAGGTCCTACGAGAGTGATGGGGTTGCCTTTAAAAGTAGCTACGCCTGTTTTTTCTTGCGTCATATCCTTGTTTTCCTCCTCGAATTATAATATTGGATTCTTACTGCCACAATAAATTATAATCTTAATAACAGGAAGATGTCCAACCGGACAAGATATATATGTAAAGGGATGGGTGTTATGATATTTATTCGGTACGAAAATTGGAAAAGTTATGTCCGGTATTATCCGGTAACCTGTCTGCTCATATTGGCCAATGTGATCATGTTTATCCTGATGGCAGTTAACGGAGGATCAACAAATATTCAAACGCTTGTTGATTTTGGTGCTATAGTTGATGTGAGTCCGTACAAAGAGGAACTGTGGCGCTATCTGGCCGCTATTTTTTTACATAATGGGTTTTCCCATCTGTTCTTTAATTGCTTCGCTCTCCTGGTGTTTGCACCGCCTCTGGAGCGATTGCTGGGCTGGTGGCGTTATGCGCTGCTCTATCTGGTGGGCGGATTTCTGGCAAATGTGCTTACAATTGCGATTAGTGCTCGCTCAGTAGTAGAGTTTGGTACGGTCTCGGTTGGTGCTTCTGGAGCAATCTACGCCATTTATGGTGCATTTTTATACATTGCGGTTATTCAACGGGCCATGATGGATGAGGGCTCGCGTAAAACTTTATATGGATTGTTAATAATCGGGATCATTATGTCGTTTGCTACACCGAATGTGAATTGGGTTGCGCATCTCGGAGGTTTGGTTTCTGGCTTTTTCGTATATGGGCTAATTATTCGTATATTCAAAAAAAGCCTAAGACAGGGGCGATGATGGAGTGGAGCTAAGACAGCTGCAATATTTTTTAAAGGTAGCTCAAAAAGAACACGTAACAAGAGCGGCAGAAGAGCTTCATGTAGCGCAGTCTGCGGTAAGCCGTCAGATTCATCAGCTGGAGCAAGAGCTTGGGGTTGATCTATTCATGCAAAAAGGGCGCAATCTGCAGCTTACGCCTGTTGGACAGCTCTTTTGCAAGAAGGTTGAGAGTATCCTTAAGGAGCTGGAGCATTCGGTAAATGAGGTGCATGAATTTCTGGATCCTGAGCGTGGAGAGATTCGGATCGGATTCCCGCATAGTCTTGGCACACATCTCATCCCGACTATCGTTGCAGATTTTCGTAAATATTATCCTCATGTCAAATTTCGTTTTAAACAAGGATCTTACCCTTCTTTGATAAAAGACGTATTGTCTGGAGAAGTGGATTTAACTTTCATTTCGCCTTTTCCGGAGAATGATGAGCATGTCTCGGGGGATATTGTAATGACTGAAGAGTTGTTTGCGATTCTTCCTCAGAATCACAGGTTGGCAGGAGAGTCTGAGATCCGGTTGGAACAGCTGCAAAAAGAGAAGTTTGTTCTATTCAGCCAAGGCTATTCGTTAAGACCTATCGTTTGGCAAGCTTGCTTGCAGGCGGGATTTCAACCGCAGATTGCATTTGAAGGCGGAGAGACCGATACCATTCGTGGTTTGGTGGCCGCAGGGATGGGTGTAAGCCTGCTTCCGGAGATGGCGTTCTATCAGACGAATCCTCTTCAACCAGCTCAGGTGAGGGTTGTGGAGCCTGCGGTGACGAGAACGGTTGGCTTGATCTACCGTACAGATAGTAAATTGCCGCTGGTGGCACGTTCCTTTCGGACTTTTTTAATCTCCTACTTTAAAGCTAGACAAAATAATACCCCGGTCGGCTCTTAGCCTTCCGGGGTTTTTGTTGTTTAGAGGTATGCGATATTAGTCGCGGTTGCCTAAAAAGACGGTGATTAAGCGAAGCAGTTCAAGCAAGGATACTAGAGCAGCGGCAACATAAGTTAATGCAGCGGCGTTGAGAACCTTTGCTACTCCGCGTTCTTCTTCGTTACGGATGAAACCTTGTTCTACCATGACCTGACGAGCCCGGTTACTGGCGTTGAATTCTACAGGCAGGGTTACGAGCTGGAATGCAACAGCAGCTGAGAAGAAAATGATACCCAAGCCTATAAGATTAAAGTAACCGAAGATGAAACCTGCCATCAGCATGAAAGGCGCGACACCTGATGCGAAATTAACTACCGGGAACATCCGGTGACGAAGTGTCAACATAGGGTAACTTACTTTATGCTGAATCGCGTGGCCTACTTCGTGACAAGCGACAGAGATTGCAGAGATGGAGCTTTCATAATACACAGGCTCTGATAAGCGTACAACCCTGTGGATGGGGTCATAATGGTCTGAAAGTGTGCCTCTTACAGGTTCAATCGGAACATCGTGTAAGCCATTGGCGTCGAGCATACGTCTAGCTGCTTCATATCCAGTCAGGCCGTTCGAATTAGCTACCTTCGACCATTTGCTGAAGGTTCCTTTAACTCTAAACTGTGCCCACAATGAGAAAAGAAAGGCAATAATTACTAACAGGTACATAAACATAGGTGCATTCCTCCACTGTATTGTAAATATGGTATTTACATTGGCGGTCCTTGCGTAAGCAATAGCCGGATCGCTTCCATGCAGGCTAATCCCTGAGGGAGCAGATTTGAAAGTACGCGACTGGCCTGTCCTGGCTTCAAACCACTTATAAGAGGTTCAAGGGCTTTTACTTCCCGTTCTAGCCGCTGCATTTGCTGCTCTAACTCGACTAATTTATCAGAGACGTCGGTTTCTGGTGTTGCCTCATTCCATTTGCCTAGCATAGATTTGATTTCTTCCAATGAATACTTGTCATGCTTTAATTGAGTAATACGTTCTAAAGCAGCCAAGGTTTCATGGCTGTATAGCCGATAATTTTTGGTGCTTCTAGATTCCGGGGAGATTAATCCCAGTTTCGTGTAATAATCAATAGTTCGTTCACTAATGTGAGCAGCCTTAGCTAATTCTCCAATTCGATACAAAATCATATCCCCATTTAATCTCGCCTCACTAATTGAATACGACTGCCGATAAGTGGCGGTCATCTTCTAAATTGATGGTTTCTTATGCTATCTGTAATGATAACAAACTGGAAACCATACAGTCAAACGTCATACTTTCATAAAGTATATGCAGTAAAGAAGGGTTAATTCATGAACGGTGATCTGTAGTTTCTATACAATACACTCAAACTCAAAGGGATATCAAATTTGAAGAATGATTGGGGATGAAAACTATAAGTTACCCCAATACATAACATTAAATGTTATGTATTTTGTGATTTTGGTAAAAGATGCGTTCAATAATTAGGTAATATAAATGAGATTGTACACGTAGTTATTTTAATGAAAATGCAGCTAGAATCAGGCCTTTTGGACCTCTAGTCCATTAGTACTGTGAAAATTTCGTGTGCTCAAATAAAATAAAATAAAAACATTCCCAAAATAGTCTTGTCAATTTACCTGACTTCTGATTATAATGACATTAAGAGTTTCACGCTTTGTTAGAAAATATAACATTGGGGAGTGGGGTAAAAATGAAAAAGAAATGGTTGATGATGTTACTGGCCATGATTACACTGATGATTTATCCGGTAAGTGCTTTTGCAGCGGACGGTCCGACGAACGTTGACTTACAAGTCGGATTGGACACAGCGTTTACCTTCCTGGCATTCATTTTAGTATTCTTTATGCAAGCAGGGTTTGCAATGCTCGAAGCGGGTTCGGTTCGGATGAAGAATGCAGGGCACGTAGCAGGTAAGACAGTACTTACCCTGGCTATCGCAAGTCTTTGCTTCTGGGCTATCGGCTTTGGACTTGGTTTCGGTAACGGCAATGGCTTCTTCGGTACTACAGGCTTCTTGTACGGAGGAGATTCAACCGCAGCTTCTTTTGAATCACTTGCATTTTCTGATGTTACTTTAAATGTTAAATTCTTATTCCAAATGGCCTTTGCAGCAGTTTCCTTGGCTATCGTATCTGGTGGTATGGCAGAACGTGCGAAGCTAAGCGTGTATATCATTTTCGGAATTTTGTTCTCCGTCGTAATTTATCCAGTTGTAGCTCACTGGGTATGGGGCGGTGGCTGGTTGGCTGAGCTGGGAATGCAAGATTATGCAGGTTCCACAGTTGTCCATCTTACAGGTGCAACGGCAGCAGTGGTAGCAACCATACTGCTTAAGCCTCGGCTTGGTAAGTTTAATAAAGAAGGAAAACCAGTGATTATTCCAGGTCATAACCAAGTATTTACTGTACTCGGTGTTATTATCCTCTGGTTTGGTTGGTTCGGATTCAATCCAGGTAGTGCTTTGTCCCCAATGGGCGGTTTCTTCGGTCACGTAGCCCTAACTACGAACATTGCAGCAGCAGCAGGTGGTTTGGCAGCTCTAATTGCATCTTGGTTGTATTTTGGTAAATCTGATATTCCAGCGATGCTGAATGGTGTTCTAGCTGCATTGGTTGCAATCACAGGAGCATGTGCTTTCGTTGATCCATGGGCAGCAATCATTATTGGCTTTGTAGCCGGTGCTTTTACATTCATGACTTCCCAATGGCTGGAACGTGCAGGGCTTGATGATCCAATCTATGCTTTCTCGGTGCATGGTATTGCGGGGATGTGGGGTGCAGTTTCAACGGGTCTGTTCGCTGTACCTGAGCTTATTACTAAAGGCGGCTTGGTAGGTGAAGCTGGGTTGTTCTACGGTGGCGGTTTCCATCAACTAGGGGTTCAAGTGCTTGGTGTGGTTGGAACATTTGTTTTCGTAGCCGTTCTTTCTTTCATCATCTTGTATGTAATGAAGGTAACTATCGGACTTCGTGTTACAGAAGAAGAAGAATTGATGGGTCTGGATATCAGTGAGCATGGTACTTACGGATACCCTGAACAAATGAAATTGATCGCAGATTCGGAATCCAAAACCCTTAAACAATAATATTTCACCTCGGACAGGGAGGCGGACCGTGTGGCATCGATGGAGTTAACAGATGAGTATAATGAAGAAAGCTTTAGGACCATCGTATTGGCCGGTTCGTCAGAGGAGCTTAGGGAGAGGCGTGTTGCCTGTCAAAAAGTACTTCTCGAACAGTTGAATGTTATTCCTATAGAGGAATGGATGTTCCGTGTGAATACTATGCATGATCTTATTGCCCAAACCGCAGTACTCATATGTGAGGCGCAGTTGAAAGAGGCGGGCTATGGCCCGCCTCCCTGTGCTTATTCCTTTATTGTGTTTGGCAGCAGTGGGAGGCAGGAGGCAACGCTTTGGAGCGATCAGGATAATGGCCTGATAGTCGAAGGAGAGCCTGATGGGGAAAAAAATCGCTATTTCGAATTTTTCGGAACTTTGTTATCCGATATGCTTGAAGAAGTAGGGTATGAGAAATGTGCGGGGAAGGTGATGTGCTCCCAAGTTATGTGGCGTAAGACATTATCTGAATGGATAGAGCAGCTTGATAGCTGGAGAAATCAGTTGGAATGGGAGCCGATCCGGTATCTTATTATTTCTTCTGATATGCGTCATGTGGCAGGAAGCGTGGAGTTATCAGCGAAGTGGCAAGAAGCTTTCTATGAAGGCTTTGCGGACAATGAGCAGCTGTCTAATGCTGTTCTTCGCAATACAGTACGCCATAAAGCGACTTTGAATTTACTGGGACAGGTGTTAACAGAACGGTTTGGTGATTATGCAGGCGGATTTGATGTTAAGTATGGGGTCTATATTCCGTTAGTGAACATTGTTAGACGCTTGTCCTTACTACATGGCATTAGAGCTGGCTCGACATTAGAGCGGATTGAAGCGCTTGATAGGCTTGGGAAATATCAACATTTAGAGGATATTCGCAGAGCTTTCTTATTAGCAATGCGGTTGCGAGTGAACACGCCATATAGTGTTCAGGATGGATTGTTAATCAGCAGTGATTATGTAGCTGAGAGTGAATTGAAGAATAAGCAGCTGCTGTCTGAGCTGCGTGAAAGCCTGCTGCTTGTCAGACGCCTTCATCGGGCGCTGCAGCGTCAGCTCCGCTCAGCGGAAAGGTGGCGGTCATGAGGGAGCCGAACAAAAGCGGAGGATTCTGGAGTAATCTAAGACAAGGTGGAATGCCCTCGGCTATCGCTTCGATGAGAGGTGGGGAAACTGCGCAACAGACTGCGCAGCAAATGGCCTTTATTCGATCTTTGATGCGAGAGAAGCGGCGGCCTGAGGTGCTGCATACCCCATTGTCTGAACTAGAGACAGTGATCTTTGATCTAGAGACTACAGGCTTTTCCCATCAGCATGGGGATGAGATTATGTCTTTCGGAGCCGTCAAGGTTGTTGGAGAGCAGATTAAAGAAGAAGAATGCTTTTATACACTGGTGAACTGTCAGACGGCTATTCCGGAGGATATTACAAGGCTGACTGGGATTACGGAAGAAATGACACGATCCGCTCCCTCCTTAATGGATGGTCTTCATAATTTTATGTCCTTTGTAGGTCAGAATGTGCTGGTGGCACATGCAAGCTCACATGACAAGGCTTTTCTTAATGCTGCTTTATGGAAAACCTCTAAAGTTCAGCTTACACACCGTGTGCTGGACACGATGATGTTAGCGCGTTGGCTTGAGCCACAACGAAGTAATTATTCGCTGGATGAGCTGCTATATGTGCACGAAATTCCGATTCATGGCCGTCATCATGCCTTGGAAGACGCAAAGATGACAGCGCAGCTGTGGGTGATCTACCTTCGGGAAATTTCGGAGCGCGGCCAAGTGGATACCTTGGGAGATCTCTATGCTTATTTAAGTAGAACGTGAAGCGGGGCTTGGGATAAACCGCGGGACAAATTACCGTGGTCATCAGGCAAACGCTCAATATAAAATCCGTTCAGAATTGGATTGCCGCTGTCTTTGGTGTTGGGAGAACCTATAAGATAGAGGGCAAACTCAGGTCCTAGTGCTGTTAATCCTTTATAATCGGCAACTGAAGGGATAGGTGCTGAATGTGGGTGGGAATGAAATAGACCGATGATTGTCGGTTCGTTGTAAAGAACATTAATCCACTCTTCGGGGTGGGGAGTGAAGGTGTGCAGCGGGTCTGGCGCTACGTTGCGCAAGGGTACGTAAGTATCAATGAGCATGCCACCCGCTGCGGCAGCACCCAGCAGGACTCCGCATGCTTCATGCGGATAACAGGACAGCAGGTGCTTCCCCAGTGCTTGCTGTACGGAATATTTCAGTCTTATTGGCTGGACATTTCCCTGGAATGCTGCCATTTGTTCACCCCTCTCTCTTCTTTAGGGTTTCGTCGCAGACGAAACCCTCTTTTTTATTATAAAAGTATATATTATTGTGTAAAATATGAATGGTTTGAAATTTAACCTAATGAGGGTACAATAGTAGAAAACTATTCCAATTGTAAAGGAACAGATGACTATGAAAGCAAGTAACAAATTAAATATAACAGTGTTGCTCATAGTTGTATGTGTTGCTGTGTTTGCGGTGTGGCATAATCGGGAGCCAAAAGCAGAAGCTGTGCTTGCGCAGCAAAATGAGCTGCCGATGAAGAGTGGACCTAAGGCTGGACTGCGTGCACCTTCGTTTTCACTTCAGGGAACAGATGGGACTACCTATGTTGTTGATGGCCCCAGAGATAAAGCGGTAATCCTTAATTTCTGGGCTTCATGGTGTGATCCCTGCCAGCAGGAAGCCCCTGAACTTAATACCATGGCCACTAAGTATAAGGATGTTCTAGATATTTACGGTATTAATGTGAGCAGTCAGGATTATAAACCCAATGCTGAACGTTTTATCAAGAAATACGGTCTTGTGTTTCCGGTTATGTTTGATGTAAAAGATGAGGTGTACAGCAAATATAATGGAGCTGTTTTTCCCACCAATGTGCTCATTGATAAGAATGGAGTGATCTCCGAGATTATTTTAGGTATTCTTAGCCCTGAAGAGTTGGAAAAGAAAATAATCAAGCTTACCGAATCATGAAGCGGGCTGTCCATATAAGAGACAGATCTGCTTTTTTCTCCAAACAGCAAAAGTCTAAAGATCAGCGATTCTTCTTATTGGAGGATCGCTGATCTGCGTTTTTGGTCATACGCGATTTGCTTTAGTGGACCACAAGCATTAATTTCACTATACCGTGGAGCAGAAATGGCTGGAACCCCGAAGAAAGCCGCGTTAGAACAATTAGGGAATTTCTCCCCATAAATTTGAGATCTCGGGTCATTCAACGAATAATTAGGGAAAATATCCCTCTAATTTAGCTGTTTTGGTAAAAAATAATGAAATCACCCTAATTTTTAGGGAGGAATTCCCTGTTTCTGTTTATTTATAGCAAATATCGGCTATTTTCAGGGAGTTTTTCCCTAATTACTCTACCGCACCCCGCACCCGCACCCGCACCCGCACCCGCACCCGCACCCGCACCCGCACTCCGCGCACCCCGCGCACCCCGCGCATCCGTACATCCCTCAACGCCCACTGCACACTGCCCACCACCCATAGTCTATGGGCTAAGTAATAGTCCGTTATATAGCCTATTTAATAAAAAAGAAGCTGCCCTATAAGTAGAATTCTACTTTTGGGAAGCTTCTTTTTTTGTCTTACAAAAGTCTATAAGTGATCAATTAATGATTGACCAGGCCTCTAGGTTCATTGCTGGTTGTCTTCTCATTCTCCAAAGAGAGCTCATTGAGAAGCGCGTAGCGCATACTGTCAACAAGTGCCTCCCAGCTGGCTTCAATTACGTTACTGGAGACACCAACCGTACTCCAGGTGTCTGTGAAGTTCTTGGATTCAATCAATACCCTTACCTTCGCTGCAGTCTGATCCTGTTCATCTATTACACGGACTTTATAGTCGGATAGATGCATTTCCTTTAATTGTGGGAAATAGGTCTGTAATGCTTTACGAAGCGCGTTATCGAGTGCGTTGACTGGACCGTTACCTTCAGCAGCAGTATAAAGATTCTCACTGCCAACTTTCAGTTTAACGAACGCTTCAGATACTACTGGATGTTCTGCGGTTTTCTCAACTAACATCTTGAAGGATTCAAAGGTAAAGGTTTCATTCATCTCGCCGGTAGCTTCCCGAAGGAGTAGCTCCAGTGAGGCATCGGCACCTTCAAATTGATAACCTTGATGTTCCATCGTTTTAATCTTCTCGATCACCCGGCGAGCCTGCTCGCTGCTTGGATCCAGATTTAAACCCATATCCTGCGCTTTGGAGAGTACATTGCTCTGTCCAGCCAGTTCGGAGACCAGCACACGCTGCTTGTTCCCGACAAGCTCAGGAGCGATATGCTCATAGGTCCGTGAATCACGCATGATGGCGGAGACATGGATTCCACCTTTGTGGGCGAAAGCTGCATTTCCGACGTAAGGCTGATTTACCGGCAGATTAACATTGGCCACTTCACTAATATAGCGGGCAGTGTTGGTAAGCTGTGATAATGAATCGCCTGGAATACAGTGATAACCCATTTTGATCTGTAGTGTAGGAATAATAGAACATAGGTTGGCGTTGCCACACCGTTCACCGTAACCATTAATGGTACCTTGTACTTGCCGTGCTCCAGCTCCGATGGCGCTAAGTGCATTGGCAACCGCCAGCTCACAGTCATTATGAGTGTGAATTCCGAGATTGGCTCCGGGTAATTGTTGATTTAGAGCGGTAACAATCTCATGAATTTCATAAGGTAAGGTTCCACCGTTGGTATCGCACATTACAAGCCAATCTGCTCCGGCTTCCCGGGCTTTGGACAGAACAGCTGCTGCATATTCAGGATTATTCTTGTATCCGTCGAAGAAATGCTCGGCATCAAAAATCACTTCAAGGCCTTGGCGTTTCAAGTAGGATATGGAGTCGCCGATCATGGCGAGGTTCTCCTCAAGCGTAGTCTGTAATGCAGTGTGTACATGGAAATCCCAAGATTTTCCGACGAGTGTAGCAGCAGGAACCCCTGCGTCAATCATACGTTTTAAATTGTCATCGTTTTCGGCCAAGGAATTCTTACGCCGAGTGCTGCCGAACGCTGTAATTTTGGCGTTCAGATGAAGCTCCTTGACTCTTTTGAAAAATTCAATGTCTTTATTGTTGCTTCCCGGGATGCCACCTTCAATATAGTGCACACCCAGATCATCGAGTTTCTTGGCAATCTTCAGCTTGTCGTCAGCCGACAGACTGATGCCTTCACCTTGGGTGCCGTCGCGTAATGTAGTATCGAAGATGGAGATGGACTTAGACATGAGAGTCCTCCTTATAGGGAAATGAATTTATATATTATAGCATTTTTACGCGGGAATGTAACAAAGAACTTTACAGCCTCTTAAGTTGACCTAACCGCAGCGGAGAGTTATTCTAAATTGGACAATAGAAAACCTGAGGATAAGAAGGTAGATATTGTGCAGAATGTTGATCAGTATTATCCAACGAGCGGCAGGGTTATCCTGCATGTCGATATGAATGCTTTTTACTGCTCTGTGCATGAGGCAGAGGACCCTGACCAATATAGAGGCAAAGCTACTGCGGTTGCGGGTAGTGTTGAATTGCGGAAAGGGATCATAGTGACTTGTTCCTACGTCGCCCGCAGAATGGGGATTTCGACGGGAATGCAAGTTCAGAAGGCGCTTCGTATTTGTCCATCGCTTATCGTTATTAAACCGGACTTCCATTTATACCGCAAATATTCTAATGCTTTTATGCAGATTGCATATAGCTATACTCCGTTACTGGAAGCAGTGTCCATCGATGAATGTTACCTTGATATAACTGGCTCCAGACAATTCGGTACACCCATGGAAATAGCGGAGACGATTCAGCGCCGTATAATGGAAGAATTGGGCTTGCCATGCTCAGTGGGGATCGCTCCCAATAAGCTGCTTGCGAAGATGGCTTCCGATTTAAAAAAGCCAAACGGCATTTCGGTGCTGCGGCTGCGGGATGTGCCTAAGATTTTATGGGACAAGCCCTGTAATGAAATGTTCGGCATTGGTGGAAAAACAGCAGAAAAGCTCCGCAAACTGGGCATTTACAGTATTGGTCAATTAGCAGCGGCTGATGAAAATATGCTGGTTGAGAATTTCGGAGTTATGGGCTCATGGCTAAAGCGTGCCGGCAACGGTATTGATCATGGGATCGTTAACCCTGAGCGGGAGCAGAGTAAGTCGATTGGGCACACCACAACATTGCCGCGGGATGTCGTAGGTCTTGCTGAGGTACGACCGATTTTGCTGAATTTAAGTGATCAGGTAGCTCGGCGATTGCGTAAGCAAGGTCTTGTTGCCTCAGGGGTACAGCTGACTATTCGGACGCCCGATATGAAGACTATAACCCGCTCGCGTCAGCTAGAGGCTCCTTCGGAGAGTGGGGAGGATATCTACAAGTCCGTCTGCGATCTATATGTTCGTCATTGGAATGGGGAGAAGCCTGTGCGGTTGCTGGGTGTGACCCTGCAGGGCTTGATTGCTAAAGAGGATTCCGCCATTCAGCTTGATTTGTTCGATTACGAACGTCAGCCTAAGAAAGAGTCTCTTAACAAGACTATGGATATGCTGCGTAATAAATTCGGTGAAAATGCAGTGTTAACTGCCGGGATGTTAAGCGATTCTCACTCTGCAAGGCTCCGCAATCATAAAGAACGGGGCACTTCACTGCAAAAGGATAATCTTCTATCTGTCGAGTCTGATAAAGAGTGACAAGAACATTCTATGACATGTCAAAATAGGTGTCGTAGAATGCGTCAGAAATGCAAACGTATTGAAAATCGATTGAAATTGTATTCTTTTTATATTAATATGAGAAAAATAAGACGCTGGTACAACAGCGCTGTATTGCTCAACGGGAGGCAGAGATAAAATGGCTAAGTACACTTGGGTCGAAAAAGACACTTGTATCGCTTGCGGTGCATGTGGCGCAACGGCTCCTGATATTTTTGATTACGATGATGAAGGTTTGGCAGAAGTTATTTATGAAAATGACGGAAACCACGGCATCACAGCGATTCCGGATGATTTGTTTGATGATCTCCAGGATTCTTGTGATGGATGCCCAACCGATTCTATTAAAATTGCGGATGAGCCTTTTAACAAAGAGGGCTAATTAACCGGGATTTTGTAACTTCCAGCACAACATAAAGACATCTCCTGCGAACTTTTGTTCAGCTAGGGATGTCTTTTTTGCGATGTCTGACCGATATTAATGTAGGAAGGAATTATAAAATTTCGGAGGTTCCGATGAAAAATTCTCAGCACCTCAAAGCATATGTACAGATGCATCCAGACAATAAGATGGCATGGTACTTGCTGGGTAAGGAATACTATAAGAACGGTCAACAGGGGAAAGCTAACTATTGCTTCAATCAGGCTGGAGAAGTATATGAAGCTTTCGAGCATAGTAAGGTGCCTGCGGAAACGCTGCGGGAATATGAGGAAGGGCTGCTTCAGGCAAGCCGCCAGCGGGACCGAAGACAGCAAAGATTCCGCTACATTATGCTTGGGCTGATGCTTCTATTACTGGTTATGGTGCCATCGGCTGTGGCTCCGGGTCTAGATATTGCGGGAGATCAGGATACGGTCCAAGACACGGTTACTTCTGAAGTTAAAGATCCGCTTGATCAAAAAGATATTGAGAAGAAACCCGTTCTAGAGGCACGAAAAATGATGTATACAGCGCAAGAGAGTGGAGCTTCGGCTTCGTCAGGGAAGCTGATGGCAACCATGCTAATGTGCGAGGAACCGTTTCAAGCTGCTATTTTGGGCATGGAGCGGGAAGGGAAGTGGCTGCTGTGGAAAGAGAAGCTTCCGCTTAATTCCACACTGCAGAAGAATGGGAATGGACGGTTGGTATACCAATCCTATGATTCAGCGGCATGTGCATGCGAACCGCCAGAGCAAGGGGAAGTTGCGGAGGATGCAGCTGAGTGGCAGGGTGATCAAGAGGAGCTAGCTACATTATGGAGTGCAATGAGGGCTTATCAGAATCATAAAGGCAAGCTTCCGGTTTCCTTGGCGGAATTGACTAGACCTTTTCCGGAGAATTGGATTGGCGGGACGACACCAGTCATGAAGCGTGATTTCAATTCTCTAAAGGAAGTAGCGACTGCTAAGGCACTTGGGATACCAGAAGTTGCGGAGGAGCCTCCAAGCTCAATTGTTGAGGCGGGAATGGGCATACCGACGGCGTTAAGCGAGAGTGGAAGTAATGGAAAGGGTGTTCCCTTTTTTGACCAGCCGCTTAGAGTGATTGTGGATAAACAAAAACACCGCTTGGCAGTAGTCAGCGGCTCTGTTATTCTGCGGAATTATGAGGTAGGTCTTGGGGGAGACAAGACTCCAGAAGGCAACTTCATCATTACAGATAAAGTGGTCAATCCAAACGGTCATGATAATGGGGAGTTCGGAAGCCGCGGACTACAACTTTCAGATAGTAATTACGCTATTCATGGCACCAATGAGCCAGAAAGTGTCGGCAAGGATGAATCCCTTGGCTGTATTCGGATGAGTCGAGAAGATGTGGAAGAACTATTCGCTATGATTCCAAAAGGAACAAAAGTGGTGATCAGTAAAGGGGTTCTGCCTGAAAAGCAGCTGCTGCCGGCGAAACGCTTCAACCCTGCTGCTCCGTATGATCAGACCAACCCCCACAAAGTATATCACTGGCTGAATTAGTTCCCGGCAACTATAAACAGAACGATGATGAGAAGAATTAGTAAAGTTAAACTTACGCCGATCCACATTAGCGCTTTACGATTAACTTCTTCTTTCTTTTGCTGCAAAGTTGGTGGTTTACGTTTAGTTGACATCCAGCATACCTTCTTTCTCTCTTAATCGCTGATTACCCCTATATTGTAATGCGTTTACAAGAAAATTACTATACTTTGGGTTAAGCTCTCTGCACACTTACAGGGTAAAATGCTTTTCTTTTGTTCAAGAAAAGGCTAAAATTAAGAAGAAACCTACAGAATCGGGTAGACACGTGGATTAGTGAAGTACCCCTTAAGGAGCGAGAACGGTGTTGTATCGTAATTTTGGTAAACCAATTTTCTTTAAGCTGGACCCTGAGAAGGCTCACCATCTCGTCATAGGTGGATTGGATAAATCATCATCAGTTCCAGGGGGAAGCGCGGCATTGCGTTTAATGTATGGCGTTCCTGAAACGGCAGATTTAGCAGTTGATCTGTTTGGCATACATTTTCCGACTCCAGTTGGACTGGCAGCAGGCTTGGATAAGAATGCCGAGGCCGTTTCTGGATTCTCTTCGATCGGATTCGGATTTATGGAAGTGGGGACGGTTACCCCTAAGGGTCAACCGGGAAATGATAGCCCGCGTTTGTTCCGTCTTCCCTCTGATGAAGCTTTGATCAATCGTATGGGCTTCAATAACGAAGGGGCTGACGCTATGGCAGAGCGTCTAAAAAAATTAAAAAATCGCAGAGTTCCAATAGCAGTAAATATTGGACGGAATAAAATAACTAGTAATGAAGCGGCTCATGAAGATTATCGTCAGTGTATCCGTACGCTTTATCCGTACGGTGATTTTTTTGTGGTCAATATCAGCTCACCAAATACACCGGGGCTGCGCAGTCTCCAGCATGGCAGCGAATTAGCGTTCCTGCTAGCACAAGTAAAGGAAGAAATGGAGATTCAGCGTAAAGCCACCGGTATGAATAAGAGCTTGTTGGTTAAGATTGCTCCAGATGTAAGTGATTCTGAATTGGAGTATATGGTTCAATCACTGACAGAAGCTGGTATGGATGGTATTATTGCTACGAATACTACATTGAACCGGGATGGACTTAGTCATGAAAAGGCTAATGAGACAGGTGGATTAAGCGGTAAGCCACTTCGTGACCGGTCAACGGAAATTATTCGTAGGATTTATCGCCAGACTGAAGGGAAGATGCCGATCATAGGTTCAGGGGGCATATTCACCAGTCAGGATGCGTATGACAAGATAAGAGCAGGCGCAAGTCTGGTCGAAATTTATACAGCACTTATCTACGAAGGACCGGAGGTTAACCGCAGGCTGCATGCCGGATTACGGCAGCTCTTACGGCGGGACGGATTCAGTCATATCTCTGAAGCAGTGGGTGCTGATCATCACTGATTGAAGGAGTCGAAAGGACAGGAGGACGAAGGCGATGGACGGCAGGGACTGGGGAACTTTTTTGCTTCCATATGAACAGACAGTGGAAGAATTGAAAGTTAAATTCAAAACAATGCGTTCGGAGTTGAAGAAAAGAGAGGAATACACGCCGATTGAATTCGTAACTGGTCGTGTAAAGCGGCTGTCAAGCATTTTGGAGAAGGCTAAGCGCCTGAATGTGAAGATGGAGGATCTGGAGACGGGTATTGAAGATATAGCCGGGATCCGGATTATGTGCCAGTTCGTGGAGGATATCCGCAGAGTGGCTGAATATATCCGGGCTCGTAAGGATCTTGAAGTCCTGTATGAGAAGGATTATATCACCAATTATAAAGAGAGCGGCTATCGCAGCTTTCATATGATTATTAAATATCCTGTGCAGACAGCTCTGGGACAAAAAATAGTGCTCGCAGAGATCCAAATTCGTACACTAGCTATGAATTTCTGGGCAACCATAGAGCACTCTCTGAATTATAAATATCGGGAAAGCTTGCCGGATGAAATGCGAGTGCGCCTGAAAACCGCAGCTGAAGCAGCCTCCATCTTGGACAGCGAAATGTCCAGTATTCGTGATGAAATCCTGGAAGCACAAAAGACCTTCGAGGAAAACTCGAATATGACGACTCAAATTCTCAAATCTATTCATCAATTGTATTTCTATCACTTGGTGAATGAGGCTATAGATACTCAGGCTCGATTTAACGAAATATGGCAGGCTCAGGACATGGAAGCGATGAAGGAGCTTCTGGATCATGTACGGGGACTTCTCTCCGCAGCTAAAAAGGATAGTTTGCCGGATGGCTTATGATCCGTTGTACTTGGCTTATCTAGTGTACTTTAATCGTGACCGGGATTATTTCGAATGTCACGAGGTGCTCGAAGAGCTATGGCTTGCCAAGCAACGCGACCCATTGTACAAAGCACTTCTCCAAGTAGCTGTTGGGTTGTACCATTGCCGCAATAATAATATGCGTGGTGCAACGATTATGCTAAGCGGGGCTGCTGCCAAGCTGGAAGAATATTCAGCAGTGACACTTGGCATTAATTTGGCTAAGCTAGTGGTGGAAGTGAAGGGTTATGTTCGCCGCTTGGAGTCGTGTGAGCAGCAGCCATTTTCTTATTATGATCTGACTATAGAAATCATTGATCAAGGTCTGGCGGACGAAGTGGACTCTGCGGCTATGGCGATCACACCGAATAATCCTCAACGACGAGGTCCTCAAAGACCGACCTCTTCTCATCGTAAATAATGATCCTCTATAAATGAGTATTGCCAAAGGAACACCCGTAAGGGTGTTCCTTGAATCTTTAAACACCTAAATTTTAGCAGTACTATCAGGAGGACGGCATCATGGCGGCACAACTGCCCAGTTCTTTCAGCGAGCGTATGATGGACTTGCTGGGAACGGATTATAATCAATTTGCGGATTCGTACAAGGAGACCCCTAACGGAGGCGTTCGTGTTAATACATTGAAAATTTCAGTGGAGAAATTGCAAGCTCTTTCCACTTTAGAGCTGGAACCCATTCCGTGGTGTCCAACCGGATTCTATACAGAGGATGGGGCCAGACCAGGTAAACATCCACATTATCACGCGGGATTGTATTACATTCAAGAGCCAAGCGCTATGGCACCTGTGGAACTGCTTGATGTACAGCCAGGAGATCGTGTCCTTGATTTATGCGCTGCACCTGGGGGCAAATCCACACAGATTTCTGCCAAGCTCTCAGGAGAAGGCTTGTTGGTTACCAATGATCTTCATCCAGAACGCACGAAAGCCTTAGCCAAAAATCTAGAGCTGTATGGGGTGCGCAACGGTATCGTATTAAACGAAAGTCCAGATCATATTGCAGCGGCATTCCCGCTTTATTTTGACAAAATCTTGATTGATGCTCCATGCTCAGGTGAAGGGATGTTCCGTAAAGACGAAGACATGGTGAAGCAGTGGGATTCAGGTACACCTGCCAAATATGCTGCCATGCAGCGGGATATTTTACGTCCTGCTGCAACAGCGTTGGCACCGGGAGGTACACTTGTCTATTCCACCTGTACATTTGCTACAGAAGAAAATGAGGAAATTATAGCGGAGTTTATTTCTGAACATCCACAGTTTTCGGTGATTACAGTTGGAGGTACTGGCTCGTTTGCTCCAGGTTTTGGAGAATTATCAGGGACGGCAAGACTATGGCCGCATAAAGTAAAAGGTGAAGGACATTTCATGGCTGTGCTGCAGCATGTAGGGCCAAAGGTATCTGCGGAGGAACGTGATCAAGCCGAAGTTAAGTTGAGCGCAGTTACACGGAATACGAATAAAAAAGGCACTGCTCATATTAAATCCGCAAACAAACCAGAAGCCAGACGAGGGAAAGAAGGTAAGTTCTCTAATAAATCTGCTGCTGGCGCTGAACGTGGCCGTCAAGGTTCAGGAGAAGAGCAAGCATTGGCTGCATATGGAGATTTTATAAAAGATCAGCTTGGCTGGGAGCCAAAAGGGTATCCGATTTTCTTCGGTGATCATCTGTACATCTCCCCACTACCTAAGGAAAGATTAAATGGATTAAAGGCGATTCGTCCAGGATGGTATGTAGGACATGTCCGTAACGGCAGATTTATCCCAGGACATCCAATGGCTACCGCGTTACACCCTGAAGAGAGCTGCCGAAGTGTCTCACTTTCCAGTACGAGTAATGAAGCTATTTCCTATCTTAAAGGAGAGACATTGTTGATTAGTCAAGAACGTCTCTCTATTAAAATAGGAACTACCCAAAAAGGATACGTACTGGTCTGCATAGATGGTTATAGTGCAGGCTGGGGGAAGTGGCAGGACGGTGTGCTCAAGAATGAATATCCCGCAGGCTGGAGGTGGATGTAAGAATGAGCCTATCAGGGAAAACTGCAAAAAAGCAGCGTTTAGATAAAGTATTGTCCCATATGGGGGTAGGATCACGCAGCGATATTCGTAAACAAGCCAAGCAAGGTTTAATTACCGTGAATGGTGCAGTCGTCAAGGATAGTGGATTTCATGTAGACCCTTATCACGATAAAATTGTGGTTGGCGGCGAGCTTGTTACCTATCGTGAATTTATTTATCTTATGATGAATAAGCCACCGGGAGTTCTGTCGGCAACAGAGGACAAGCGGGATCGGACCGTTCTGGATCTTTTAAAGCAGGAAGATGTACAGTTTGAACCTTTTCCTGTAGGAAGGTTAGATAAGGACACAGTAGGGCTGCTTCTGCTCACCAATGATGGAAAGCTTGCCCACGAACTACTATCGCCACGCAAGCATGTCCCTAAGACTTATGAAGCTACAGTTGAGGGAGACGTAGATGCAGACGATGTAGCGGCTTTTGCGGCAGGTGTCGAGCTGGAAGATGGATATGTTACTTTACCTGCACAGCTAACTATATTGGGAAGAGAACGTGGCAGTAAAGTAATCTCCCATATTTCGCTGATCATCACAGAAGGAAAGTTTCACCAGGTGAAGCGAATGTTCCAAGCTGTCGGCAAAAAAGTCACTTTTCTGAAACGAGTATCTATGGGAGAATTGAGGCTGGACGAAAGTCTGCCACTGGGAGCTAGCCGGGAACTTACGCTAGAGGAACTGGCACTCTTAAGTACAGAAGCACCAGAACAATAATATATAGAAAAAGAAAGACAAGGATGGTGGGAGTATGAGATACAAACTGATTGCACTAGATGTGGATGGTACACTGTTGAATGATGATCACCACTTGAGCACTGAGAATAAAGAAGCCATTGCTGAGGTTACGCGTCTTGGCGGGCAAATCGTGTTATGTACCGGCCGCAGTCCGCAGAACTCGATTCCTTTTATGGAGGAAATGGGGTTGTCTGGTTATGTGCTGGGTCATAACGGAGCTGCTACAGTTCGTGTGAAAGATCGGGAAGTACTTCATCAATATGGTATGGATGCTCGTGGTCTTGACCCTTATATTGATTATTGTAGAAAGCATGATATTCATTATGATGTGAATACGGCTTTTGATATGTATGTAGATAATGTAGAAAACCTGACCAAAGAAGCTAATTATATGTATGAACACTTCCGTATCGTACCGGCTACACTGCCTGCATGGGAAGATTTCCGTGAACCGGTTGTTAAGTTTACTGTATTTACACAATCAGAAATCCTTGACGAAGCTGAACGTGAATGGCGTACTTGGACCCATGAGTACAATATTTTGCGCAGTGGGGAATTTTTCGTTGATTTGATGCATCCGGAAGCCTCCAAGGGCAATGCCTTGAAGAATCTGGCTGTGAAGCTGGGAATTCCGCAAGAGGAAGTTCTTTCGATCGGTAATTATTTTAATGATATTTCTATGCTTACATACGCGGGTATGGGGGTTGCGATGGATAATTCTCCGGTTGAGGTCAAAGCGGCAGCGAATGCTGTAACGGGGTCTAACAACGAGCATGGTGTGCGAGATGCGCTGGTTAAATATTGTTTATCTTAATAATGGAAAGCATAAAGCGGACTTGAGTCCGTTCTATGCTTTTTTTGTTGTGAAGGAAATAAAAGAGATACATAAACAGAATTGATTCTATTAAAAATAATCCGCCCTTAGATTAACTTCCTGTATTAAAGTTTAATTTCCTCGTTCCGGCTAGGATCGCTATATTTATAGATACCAGGGTTCAGTTCGATTTTTTCGTCGAAAGGGATATCTTTGTAGTTATCAATATTAGTTCCTGTAGATATCATGCCCTTAGGTGTAATTTCTGGCACAACTTCTTTGCCATTAATCCGTAACGTAGTTTGGTTAACGCTTTTGAAGCCAGAAGATTTGGATGTTGATTCGACAATCAAATTTTCCCCCTCAGTATAGTAAGTGAATTCAATTTTTAACCCATCGACATCAAGTGAAGTGAACTGCTTTTCTTCTTTAGGTTTGTTTATAGAGATCCAATTCTTAGTAGTATCACGTTTCTCAATGACAGCATCCTTTAATATAAGTTTCATTGGAACATCGGACCAGTCGTTATACCATTCCGGAGATTCGAATTGAAATAAATGCTGGTAGCTTTCGGAATGATCTCCCTTCAAATTCCAACCCCCAGTGATTGTTTGATCACCTATAACCAACTGAGCGGTATTATAGTGGACAATTCCTTTTTTAAGAGAATCATTTTCATCTATTAGAATTTGGATATCCAAAGGGGTAACGACTAGCTGATCTAAGGTTATACCGGTCTTTTCTTGAAATTCAGGATTGTTATACAGTTTCTTAGTGTAAATCGCCTCACTTGCTTTTTGTCCATCTGCTTTAAAATCGAACTTCCACGTACCTGAAAATCGTTTCGCTTCTTCAATGTAACTAAAATGAAGACTAGCTTCCTTCCAATCTGATTCAGTTATATTGAAAACCTGTTCAATAAATAAATCCGATCCTTCGTTAGGCATGATGGTTGGAATTGCTTCATTCTCTTGACCACCAGTACTAACTACCAAATGGGGGTTACCCCGTCCTAAGTCAGATGGTGATGCAGCGACTTTGTAACGGATAATGGTTTGATTGGAAACATGTCGAACGGATTCGATTTGAATGCTTGGATATTGCTTAACTCCAGTATCGATAGTTTCCCCTGCTTTATGATTAGATTGTAAGGGAATATTCCGATCACGGTAAAAAATGAGATTCCGAGCTTCAAACCTGTAGTCCTTTTTATCATCCTTTAATGTATCAGGTGTCTCATATACTCCAATGAGTTTCTGGCTTTCAGGATCGTATTCTAAATAACCGTATACCTTTGCCTTGGCACCGGATTCACTAGTCATGAGGTTTTCCTCTGTAGCAAATCCAGTATATTGGGATAGATCAGAGTTAGTATCAAGTGATAACAGCATTTTCATTTTTTCTCCATCAGTTACAACACCGTTCAAATTCATTGTTACTCCTGAACTGGAAGTTTGAAGATTATACTGTTGACCGATGCCGTTATTTAATGCATTGCTCACACTTCGACCACCAATTTTATCCCAATTAATCGTCATACTAGCGAATACAGGAATGGCTACAAGTAAGAGGCAAGAGAAGACAATACTGATAGGAACAACCTTTTTATTAGACCTAGGAGTATTCTGGGAGGCATACAGATTTCTTTGACGTTTATATGCTTCTTGTTCTATGGCAGTCCACATCAAATCATAATCCGGTCGGAGAATATGTTTATCTTTTTCAAGATAGAGACTCATTACTATTCAGCTCCTTTAGTTGGGTTCCACCCATTCTATTTAGTATTTTAAGTCCCTTGTTCAGTCTGGATTTTACAGTTCCTTCGGGTATGCTCATAACTTTAGAGATCTCGGGTACAGTCAATTCGTTGATAAAACGAAGGACTACTACCATTCTGATTTTGTCGGGAAGCTGACTGTATAACCCTTGTAATTCTTTTTTAGTTTCTTGTCGATCCAAACGTTTTTCTACAGGGTTTGATTCCTCAGACCTGGATAGTAAATAATTACGTACTTCTTTCATCCACCCCGTCTTACGCCTTTTGATCACACTGTTGCACTCATTTGAAGCAATTCGTAAAATCCAAGATTTCAAGTTTCTTACCTTCGACTTATCCGCTAAGATAACTTTTACAAATACCTCTTGGGAAATATCCTCCGCATCTGCCTGATTTTTCATTAAGTAGTAACAAAAATAATATACTTGTTCTTTATAGAGCTCAAAAATTTCCCGGTCACTCATTTTGCTGCACCCCCTGTCTTTGCTGTTCTCATTAATAAGACTTATAAGCGTATGTAATCGTTCAATTTTCATTTTGATTGTAGTATTTCTTCTGAGTATCATAGCGAATTCGAATGGAAGATAAGTCGTTTACAGGTAATTATAACCATGATAAAATTAGCGGTGGGACATGCGTCCATAATCTAATTAAAACTAATTGAATGTCCGCGTTAAAGGTAAAATCATCGAAAGATGATGACACAAAGCCATGGGTCTAAAGCCTTTCGACAGAAGGAAATGATCGCCAGGCCGCCATAGGGATGTCTTATGAAGCATAAAGGATTGCTCTAAGAATATGTAGTCTATTTTGAGCTCTTTTATTATTTCGACCTATACGGCGTTACATTATCGCAAGGGGCCGAAAGGGGAAGTACATGAACAGTTTTTTCAAAACAATAGGTACTAGTTTGGCAGTAGGTGCTTTATTGCTGTCCGGAACGATCGGATGGATGTCTAATCCAGGAGTAGTGTCTGCAGCTACCTCAACAGTAGTAACCGCGGATCAGATGATCAGCAAAGTAACGGCAGCCTCCAAAGCAATAAAGAATTTCCATCTGGATGTGACCAAAAAACAGGATATTCAAAGCGGCGGGGTGCGTATCAGCAACACCAACACTCTGAAGCTGGATATCAACCGTCTGCCGAATTTTGCCGCAGCAGGCACTGTCGCTAGTAGTCTTTTAGAAACATCGTACAGTCTATATGCCAATGACAAGGAGTTTTACTATCTTGTAGACGGAAGTGAACTGATCGATGAATCTGAAGATGAAGGTTACGACGATGACGGGGAGCCGATCGATCCTGATGCACAGTATTGGCTTGGACTGGAGAAAACGGAATGGGATGCCTTTTACTCTAAAGGCCAATACGATCCTGTTTCCATGCTTGATTCGGTCAAAAGTTATAAAAAATCCATGAAAGTCAGCACGGCTGGCGCACAAACGGTCTTACAATTCACGGTAACCGATCCGACAGCAGCTAAGGGGATAATCAAACTCTATGACCAGGAGAACCTCTGGGATGGTGAGACAGTTCAACCCAAAAGCGTAACGTGGAAATTATTCGTCAATACTAAGACCTGGCAAACGGAAAAGCTGACAGTCGATCTGAGTTATGTGCTGGTAAGTGACGGAGCCAAAGATACATACACCACGAAAATCGAAGCTAAATATTCCAAGAATAATAAAGGTACAGCCATTGTAAAACCGGCCGAACTAGAATAATAAGGACGATTCATATCGAGCAAAAAGCGCTGTTCCGCTGAACAGCGCTTTTTGTTGTATTCAACAGCAGTTCTTTATTAGTTGACAAGAATAAATCATTGCTGTAATTTATATGTATGCGCATGTATATAATATTCTATCTAAATATAATTTAATGAAAGTTGGGAAAAAGATGATAGCACTAGACACAGCATTAACTTTTCGCAGAGGACTGACATTAAAAAACCGAGTGGTTATGGCTCCAATGACCACCCGAATGAGCTTTTATGACGGTGTAGTAACACAAGATGAATTGAAATACTATTCGCTAAGAACGGGCGAAGTAGGTGCGGTCATCACTGCGGCAGCAAATGTACAGGAGGGTGGAAAAGGATGGGAAGGTGAACTTAGTGTTTCCTCCGATCAATTTATTCCTAGCCTTAGCCGATTAGCATCTACTATTAAACGAAATGGAACAAAAGCTATTTTACAGCTTTTCCATGCAGGAAGAATGACAGATTCAAAAATATTGCGTGGCGTACAACCCGTTTCCTCCAGCGCCATTGCTGCCGAACGTCTGAATGCAGAAATTCCAAGAGCATTAACAGAAGATGAAATTTTCGGTGTAATTGAGGATTTTAAAAAAGCGACTCAACGTGCTATTCAAGCTGGATTTGATGGGGTAGAAATTCATGGAGCAAACACATATTTAGTCCAACAATTCTTCTCTCCACACTCCAACCGTCGTGAAGATCAATGGGGCGGAAGCTTAGAGAAAAGATTTAATTTCATTAACCAATTAGTGGATGCAGTTATTGCTGTCGTTGACAATTCAAAGGTTAAGGATTTTATTGTCGGTTATCGTTTTTCTCCAGAAGAATATGAAGAGCCTGGCATTAAAATCACAGACACCTTTTATCTTATTGATAAATTAGCTGATAAAAAGCTGGATTATCTGCATATTTCATTAGGGGATTTTAAAAAAGTATCTGCATCAGAAGATTTTAAAGAAAAATCAATCCTGCAATATGTACATGAGAAAATCAATGGCCGTGTACCTTTAATTGGGGTCGGAGATATCCGTACCAAACAGGACGCAGAGGACACGTTGACAAATGCTGAATTAGTAGCAGTAGGACGTTCTCTTATCATTGATCCTCATTGGACAAGTAAAGTGCTGGAGGGTAATGAAGATATCATCAGAAGAGTACTTGCTGATCAAGATAGAGAAGAACTCGTAGTAGAGAATGGTATTCTAGAATTCCTTAAATTAATGATGCCTGATCGTTTACGCTAAACCCAAACACGGTTTTGAGCGCTAAATCTATAACGTTCCGCGGTAATTCCGCGGAACGTTATTTTTCTGTAACGACTCTATTCCCTCTTTAAGATTGTTGTCGTATGTTTCAACATTCGATTCATGAGATTTCGCCGTTCTGTTTTTATGTCGGTGTCGCTTTTCTTTAATGCGTCGCGGATGGGGATGATCTCTGTAATTTTCCTGCCGCTTTTTATTCTTCGATCTACACAAGTCGGGATGTAACCTACGTTAGTTATACTCGTGTGTCCTTTTTCATCCTTCTTTATTTTAAGCGTAAGAATGATACCGCTTTGTGTATAAGGAATATTCATTAGTTTAGTCGAAACAAAATTCCCCAATGAGTAAATAACGAATTGTTTTTTTCCACGAAGCGCTAACGGTTGTAGAACATGTGGGTGAGACCCCAGTATGATGTCGGCGCCATTTTTAAAGAAGAGATTGACCAGCTCTTTTTGCCTCTTGTTTGGAGTGTAACGGTATTCGCTTCCGAAATGCAGATAAAGCAAGACTAGATCGACTTTCTTTTTTAAATCTCGAATCTCCCGAATGATTTTGGGCGTAGATATCCGGTTAACCAGCCATGGCTTACTCACTGGTACAGGAATTCGGTTGGTTCCTGCTGTGTAGGAGAGGATGCCGATCGTAATTCCTTTGACGTTTTTAATAAGCGTTCTCTTGGATTCTTCTAATGATTTAGCTGTTCCCGTGTGGTCGATTCCATTACGGTCTAGAACTCGTAACGTCCGAACCAGACCCGGGGCACCATAATCCATGCAATGATTGTTGGCCGTTACTAATACGTCGAATCCGGCTTGCTTAAGTGCAGGGGCCAGTTCGTCTGGACATTTGAATATCGGACCGCCTGAACGTGGGCTTTTCCGGCATTCGGGGCCACTTCCAGCAAAGGTAGTTTCGAGATTGCCAATTGTCAAATCAGCCTGTTTTAGATAAGGAGCTACTTTTGCAAACAGGGGGCTGAACGAATAGGTTCCGTCAGGCTGTTTAGCATCCGAAATAATATAACGTTTGACCATTAGATCTCCCACAGCAGCTATTTGTATTTCAGTCATGGATATCCACCTTTTTATTATTTTCATTAGGATATGGCATAAAGTTGTTAGGGGTTATTCTTTCTTTAAGGCGAAGTGCAAACATTTTTGTGGCTTTTTATTTAAAATGTGACCCAACGCATAATCACTTTATTTAGATCGTCTAAATTTAAGGTATTCATTTTTTTTCAAACTTTTATAATTTGATTCAAATCCTCTTTTTTGTTTGGCAACCATAATAAAATAAGGTTGTTGATAAACATTATCAATCAAACATTGGAGGTTAAAGAAATGAGTACACAATTCAAAAAAATCGCCGAGGATACTTACTGGATAGGCAAAATCGATAACCGCCAGGTTCCATTTCACCGCCTGATTCTGGCAAAAGGAACTACCTATAATTCTTATTTATTAAAAACAGGTA
The DNA here is from genome assembly GCF_038008505.1 of Paenibacillus sp. FSL H7-0735. Lineage (NCBI taxonomy): Bacteria > Bacillati > Bacillota > Bacilli > Caryophanales > Paenibacillaceae > Paenibacillus > Paenibacillus sp. FSL H7-0735. Next base: position 2,706,737 of record NZ_JBBOZH010000001.1, read on the forward strand.
AGCCAACTGTCATTGATACCGTAGATATGGAATTCGGACGTGAATATGCCGAGTGCCTGGGTGAAATGATTGATCTTCTAGATATTCATTACATTGTAATTAATCATACAGAGCCTGATCACTCTGGTGGACTGGCAGCTCTCGCTGCCAAGGCTGCAAATGCCACGATCGTATGCACCGAGATTGCTGTTCCAGAATTGCAGGAAATGTACAAGCTTCATAGCCGGAACTTCCTGGTGGTTAAAGATGGAGACAAGCTGGATATTGGCGGGAAAACGCTGCTGTTTAAAGAAACACCGTATCTCCATACCGCCGAAACGATGATAACCTATTGTATCGAAGATCAAATCTTATTTCCTTGTGATATTTTCAGCACGCATGTTGCGGTGGAGAATCTATTCAGCGATGAAGCCGGGTTTGATATTACGGAAGATTTCCAGGGCTATTACGCAGCTATTATACATCCTCATAGAAGATATGTAAGAACACTGTTAGAGGCTGTTAAGGATCTTGAGATCCGGATGATCGCTCCTTCCCATGGGTTTGTGATCCGGGAGGACATACGTAAATATATCGGGATGTACGCCACATTGAGCCGCGAAACGACGCAAGGAAAAAAGGCAACCATCGTTTATACCACCATCAAAAACAGTACCAAGAAGATGGCCAAAATTATACAGGATTGCTTGCAGGAAAATAATATTGAGACAGAGGTCTGGGATGCAGATAAAAGCAGTGCCACCGATATTCTGAACAGCATAACGTCAGCTGACGCGGTCTTTATTGGCAGCTCCACTAAATACGCGGACATGATTGGGAATCTGGAGAACATTCTGAAAGAATTGCACAATATGAATCTGGAAGGCAAACTTGCTGCAGCCTTTGGCTCCTACGGTTGGAGTGGTGAAGCCATTGAAGTCATTCAGGATTATCTGAATGGAACAAACATGATGGTGCAAAGCACATCTGAGGTTATTAAATCCACGGGGATGACACATGTAGAGTTCCCTGTACGAATCAGGTTTTCCCCGAAAGAGCCTGAGAAAGTTCAAAAAATTAAAAATGCGGCTGAATTTGTATCGGATTTGCTGCTGAGTTCATTTTAGGGAGGGGAGCATAGGATGACAAAACATTACGTTATTGTTGGCGGCGGAGTAGCCGCCGTCCATGCCGCCAAAGCCATCCGTGATCAAGACGCAGATTCGGAAATTTCGATCCTCGGGGAGGAAAGCCAACTGCCCTATAACCGGATTAAGCTGACTAAAGGGCTGTTTACCGACCTGCACAGTGAGAAGGTGCTGATTAAAAAGGAAAAGTGGTACCGCGATAACCGTATATCCGTAAAAACCTCGACCCGAATCCGTTCTGTCCACCCGGACCGGCAAATTGTTGTGACAGAAGATGGGCAGAGTGTTTCTTATCATAAGCTTTTACTGTGTATGGGAGCGAAGAATCGTGAACTTTCCCTTGAGGGCTCCGGCCTGAACAATGTCCATACCCTCCGGGACATGAACGACGCGGACAGATTGAAAGAAAACCTGCAGGATGGCAGCCATGTAGCCGTAATCGGTGGTGGAGTGCAGGGAATCGAAACCGCTTGGGCGCTGCATGTAGCTGGATATCAGGTAACGGTGATCGAAGCTTTTCACCGGTTGATGGGCAGACAGCTTGATGAGAAATCCTCACAGCTACTTAAGGAGAACCTTGAACAAGCAGGTGTGAAGGTTATTCTTCAAGCAGATGTGGCGTCTATTACAGGAACAGAGTTTGTTACCGGAATTACGCTGGACGACCAATCTCATTTTTCCTGTGACCATGTGGTCTACTCCATTGGTATTGTACCGAATACGGAACTGGTAAGTGGCTCGAGTATTCAAGTCCGGCAGGGCATTATCGTAAATGAACAAATGCAAACAAATGATCCACATGTGTACGCAGCCGGAGATGTGGCTGAAGTTAACGGGCATGTGGAAGGACTGTGGGGCGGAGCGATTGAGCAGGGCCGGATTGCCGGCAGTAATATGGTTGCCAATCTGACTGCGTATCGTAGAGCTGTTCCGGTTACCTTATTTAACGCCTTTGGCATCTCTTTATTTTCGATAGGCAACGTGGATGAACGGTATTGCGATACGGTGGTAAGCGGAGAAGAAAATGGGGCGTATACGCGAATCTATGTGAAAGATAACACAATGATTGGTGCGATATCCTGGCAAGGAGCAGCTGCTTCACTGGGGTATAAAACCGCTGTAGAGCAAGGCATCCCCCTTGAGGGGATCGATGTTAACGGGAGCAGTATCGAGGAGATTATGGCTGAAGTACAAACCAGGTTGAACTAAACTATTAACTTTTTAGGAGATGATAAAGATGAAAAAATACATTTGTCTACCCTGTGGTTATATCTATGATCCGGCATTAGGCGATCCCGATGAGGATGTTGTTGCAGGCACCGCATTTGAAGACTTGCCTGAAGATTGGGTCTGTCCGGTATGCGGTGAAGATACCAGTCATTTTGCAGCGGTTGAAGACAAAAAAACTTTTGTATCCTAAAGGAAAGTAAAAGTTGTACAAAAAAAATGAACAACAGGGGGGACAGTTATGAAGGAGTATTCTTGCCGATACGCTGCTGAACCTTGTACCCGCAAGGTGCCTATTTTTGCTGCGTTAAGCGATGAGGATCTCTCCCGGATCAGCGCTATGATCAAGCATCGTAAGTTTACTAAAGGTCAACCTTTAATTCTGGAAGGGGCGCCGTCAGATACGCTGTACATTATTCAGCGAGGGCATGTTAAATTATCTAAAACAACTCCTGAGGGCAAGGAACAAATTTTGCACATCTTGACGAATGGAGACTTTTTCGGGGAACTGAGCATTTTTAACAGCGATGAGCTGAGTAACTTCAGTGCTTATGCTCTGAAAGACACTAACATTTGCATGCTGACCCGAACGGATATGGAGCAGCTGATGAGGGATAATCCGGATATTTCGCTCAGGCTACTGAAGAGTGTGACCAAAAGACTAGCCCATACGGAAAATCTGGCGCAAAGCCTGGCGACCAAAGATCCCGAAATACGAATTGCTTATATGATCATGGAACTCAGCGACAAATATGGTAAGCAGCGTGGCGCTCATATTCATATTGACCTTCCGTTGTCTCGTGAAGAGCTGGCCAGTTATGTTGGGGTCACCCGCGAAACTATTAGCAGAAAATTCTCAAGGTTCGAAGATTCAGGTCTTATTGAGCTAATCGGAAACAAGCAAATGATCATTATAGATCCAGCCGGTTTGGAGAGTTATATGGGGTATTAAGAGGATTACGGTGTATTGACTGTCCTGTATGACACCGTTGGTGCAGAACATACGCTATATGGGGCCAGACTCCGAATACTTGTCGTTCCCAAAGGATTTCAGTATGATGAATACTATATAAACTTGTCCCTATGGGCTCGATTAATCGGAAGATGGCGAGGAAACCCAATGCAGAAAAGGAATAGCAGAAAATTTTTCAGGATTAGGCTAGAGGAAATGATTCAAACCTTGCGACATGAAATTCGTTCGGGAAGTATAGCGATCGGCAGTTATCTTCCTTCAGAAAGCGACTTAGAGGTGCGTTTCGGACTTAGTAACGCTTCTGTGCGCAACGGGCTCAAGGTGCTGGTGGATGAAGGCTTAATTGAGAAAATTCCGCGTGTTGGCAATCGGGTCATCCCTCCGGTAGAGGAAGGCAGAACGACGATCAAGTTCGGATATGTGAACACCATCCCCAAGCTTGTAGAGATGCAAGAGTTACTGAATGAGTTCGGCAAACGCTATCCGCATATCGACGTTCAGCCGCTCGAGTTGTCTTCAGGAAACTACTCAACATCTTTGAAAGAATATTTGCAATCGGAAATCATGGATGTCGTACTGATGAATAATAACAATTACCAGGATTTTTTGGAGCAAGGCTGTACAGAGCTGCTGGAGCCGATGGAGGAACAGCCGGACACGTATCGTTTTCTTTCCGACCCGTTCCGGTACGGTGACCGTAATCGCGTTCGCCCCTTCATTTATTCTCCAGTTGTGCTTTGTTATAATAAACAGCACTTTAAGGAAGCCGGCGTATCACCACCCGACAGTAGCTGGACCTGGGACGATTTGTTCGCTAATGGTCGAAAGGTAGCAGAAGGTCATGACTGGTACGGTTTTTATTTTTATTTGCCTTCTCGTAACCGGTGGCCGTTGTTCCTGCTTCAAAGCGGCACAACGTTTGCGGCAGAACAGGATGACGAAGGCAAATACCGGTTCAGTGGCTCAAAGCTACTCGACAGTTTAGGAACCATCCGAAAGCTGATAGGCATGAAGGATGTATTTCCAGCCGTATTGTCCGAGAGCGATGCGGATGCGGAAGCCTTGTTCTTGCAAGGCAAAGTGTCCATGATAATGACGACCTATTATTTCTTGAATCAATTGCGTCAATCCGATTTGGCATTCGATATTGCTCCATTGCCTCGGCTGCAAAATGCTGATACGCTGCTGATTATAAATGGACTGGCGGTTAACAGCAAATCACAGAACAAGGATGCATCCATGCTACTCGTTGATTTTCTCACCTCACACGAGGCGCAACTGATCATTAGGCGCAAGACACTGAATATTGCAGCCAACCGTTTGGTGATGGATTGGGAAGGCGAGGAAGTGGGGTATCGTCCGGCCCGGTTTCAGCTTTACCGTGAGATCTTCCCTACCTATCGTCTGGTCACGGAGCTGGGTTTAAGCAACCGCCAGTTGAAAGAGATCCAACGCGATATCATGATGTTTGTATCAGGCCTACTGGACAACGACGAGTTATGCCGCAGGCTTGAGGAGATATTGAATACGGTAAATCAGGAGACTCAGCACTCTTGAGGGCTGAAAGTTTTTTTGAAAATTCCGGCACAGGTTCAATTCTGAACCTGTGCTTTTTGTTATGTTAAAGTATTTGTTTGTCGCACAATAATTGACTCATATATGACTCATAAAAACATGTTGACTATACTTTTATTATTATTATATGATGCAATAGAAGTCAGATATGAGTTAACACGAACTCATTATTATTAAGGTGGTGTAGCTGCAAAGATGGAAAAGGAAGGCGTTTATTTTCACAATGTTTCGGAGCTGGTTCATAAACCCTATCAATCTGGATTGCATCTCCAGCGTTTTCCACAGCATGTGCGCAATGGCTTGTCAGAGAAAGGAAGAACCAAAGCTATACAATCGAACGGCTGCGAATTGCGGTTTGTCACCGAATCCAAGCATGTTAGGGTCACTGTCGGATCGAATGATAGTAACGGCCGAGTTGTGGTATGCAGAGGGGATTTTTTTCATTCTCAGCATTTTTTGCAGGCGGGTACGGTAACCACTCTGCACTTGGAGGAGCCGGAACGTTTTACAGAGGTATCAAGTAAGCGGCTGAATCAGTCTGGATTTTCCTCTAACGTATGGCGTTTGCATTTTGATCGTTTCGGAGCTGTTTTCTACGATGTGGATGCTTTTGGTTGTGAAGTACGTACGCCTAGACCGGATGAGGTACCGAAGCTTACGATGCTCGCCTATGGATCTTCCATCAGCCAGAGCGCGGGATCCACGCATCATTTCAATGGTTACTTACAGCAGACAGCGCGCAGACTTGGTGTGGATGTGCTAAATCTTGCGCTTAGCGGATCTTGTTATTGCGAGGACGTAGTTGCCGATCATCTGGCTGAACGTGAGGATTGGGATTTTCTGTTTCTGGAACTTGGTGTCAATATGCGTGCTGTAGTGTCTCCCGAGGAATTCAAGCGTAGAGTGTCTTACATGCTGGACCGGGTTATCGAAAATCATCCTGACAAACCTGTGTTTGTTACTACGATTTATCCGAATCGTGCAACGTATTTTCTTGATGCAGGCCATCTTCTTCATGTCCAAGAGGGGATTTTTAACGAAGTGCTGCTTCGTTACTGTGAGAGCAATAAACATCCACAACTACATCTGCTGGATGGCGCATCAGTCATGCGCGATCTTACCTCGCTGACCTCCGATCTGATTCATCCTTCCGATTATGGACACACGCTAATGAGCGAGCATTTAGCAAAACTGTTGCGGCCCATGATCGAGCCCCTCCGAACTTCTAGTCATTCTAGTGCCGTGTCCCAAATTTTGTAATAGGGAGTTGATGGAAATGAAGCGTTGGATGCTTACCATGGTGGGAGTTTCATTATTAGCCGCCTCTATGAATGGATGTTCCTCTTCTAATAAGGGGGGAGAAGAGCAAGCGGGGGAGAGTCCAGAAAAAACCACTGCTATCTCCATATCGTTCCGGAGCGGAAACATTTCGTATGCAGACAATCATCCGAATATCAATGATGACAAATGGGTCAAAAAGCTGGAGGAACTTACAAATACAGATCTTAACATCCGTTTGATGCAGCAGAAAAATTTTGATTCCCAAATGATCCAAATGTTCGCGATCAACGACATTCCGGATGTCGTGCAAGCAAGCTCTGGGCTGACGAACCCTCAGTTGGCAGGTTCCGTGGAGGCTGGAGTATTCATGCCACTTAATGAATTGCTTGAGCAGTATGGGCAAGATCTTCTCAAGAAAGTTCCGAAGGAGGCATGGGACAAGGAGACCGATGCGAAAGGTAATATCTACGCGATTCCGGAATGGCTGTCCAATCCGTCACGCCGGGCAACTTGGATTCGTGCGGATCTTTTGGAACAAACAGGGCTGCCAGAGCCTAAAACAGTCGATGACTTCCTGAATGTCATGCGTGCTTTTAAGAAGATGGGTGTGGAGAATCCTTATATGGGCCGGGAGGACTTTGTATATTCGGATATGTTCTTCGGATCTTACGATACCTTTGCCAATTTCTTTATGAAACAAGGGGATCAAATTGTCCCGAAATTTATGAATATCGAAAATATGCAAAAGACGATCCAAACGTACAAGACAATGTTCGACGAAGGACTGATAAACAAAGAGTTCGTCACAATTAATCCCACGAAATTCAAGAACGATATTCTTGCAGGCAAGGCGGGTATCTGGAACATGAATGCCAACCTGTTGATCCAATGGGATCAGCAGCTAAGAGAACAGGTGCCTACTGGTAAAATGAAGCTGATCGCCTCGCCCACAGGACCTGACGGTAAGGGGGGACTTCGTCTTGTCGGTACGGTGCCGCGAGCGTATTTAATTAACAAGGATGCGAAAGATCCTGCCGGGATCATCAAGTTTTTCAACTGGATGGTTAGTGACGAAGCGGAAAAGTTTTTTACCTTCGGAATTGAAGGGGAAAACTACACTGTAGAGAACGGAAATATTAACTATAACAGACCGAAAACAGCCGATGAAGCTGATGAGGAAACGTTCCGTCAAATCCTGCTGTGGTTCGTACAGGATACTACCTACAATAAAGGCGCGCTTAGTCTCACACCCGAAGGAAAAGATTTGATGAAGCTCTACGACACAGTACTTGCGAATGAGGGACGCGACGGGATTCAATTTGAACCGCAAGTAAAAGGCTATCAGAAAAACCCGGACATCACTCCAGGTGGAGATAAATTGCCGCCTGTTATATTGACGCATGTGATCAATATGGTATACGGCAAAAAGCCGATCTCAGACTATCCGAAGGTGGTGGAGGAATGGCTGCAGAAAGGGGGAAGTGACGTCGTCAAGGAAGCAACAGAACGTTATAACAATAACGACGGTGTAATTTTGTCCCGACATTAATAAGCTGCATCTCAAAAGAGGTTTGAACTCCATAATGCTTGTGATTACCTATACCATGTCAGGGAGGAATTCATTTGAGAAACGGACTATATAGGAAAGCTTTTCGAGTGGGCATTAGAGTACTGTTGGCGTTGGCTTTGTTATACTCGCCTTTGGAAATGCAAGCGCTTACCAAAGTTTATGCAGACGGAATAAACGATGACTATGTTACGCTCTACGAGGAAAACTTCGATGACCCTGACAATTTTGGATCGATCGGTGGCGTTACCATTCCGGGGCCTTGGCTGCAGGAAGGTGAAGGAAACAGCATGGCGAAAACTTCGGTTTCGTCCACGGCCCCGTCCGTACCGAATCTGGTGAAAATCGATGGCAAGGATGCATTGGCGCTGCCAGTGAATTCGACGGGGTACCGCAATCTTCAATTGAGTTATTATACACGGGCATCCTCCTACATCGGAGGATGCGTCATCGTAGAATGGTCAGGTGACGGAGGGATAAATTGGACAACGTTGGAGGAATTTAAGCTGCCCCCAGGGACGCTGGAACAAAAGAACAGTGAGCCGAACCAACTCAAAGTCCAAAACTTGGGCAGCGGAGCTGACAACAACCCGAACGTCAAGATCCGGGTCCGTGTGGGGGAATTGATGAGCGCGAATATGTACATCGATAGTGTCGCCCTCAAAGCTCAAGCGATTCCTGGAATACCACCCGCAGAGACACCGGTGCCAATCCCTACACCGGTTGAACCTAAGCCGTTTGTGGTTCCTGAAGGCGTTAAGCTGTATGAAGATGTGCTGATTGGGAACGCTGGAACGCGGCCGATTTATACTTCGATTGCCGTACCTAAGATCCCGCCTCATGCACCGATGCCAGTGATGGTATACATTCATGGCGGAGGTTGGAACCATGGGGACCGGAAGCAAGCCCTTGCCAGTATCTGCAACTATGTAACCAAGCGAGGATATATCGGAGTATCGCTGGATTACCGCCTAACCCCGGAAGCGCCATTCCCGGCGCAAATTCAGGATGTGAAGCTTGCTATCCGTTACTTGCGCGCGCATTCGGCAGAATACCATTTGGACCCGAGTCGGATCGGTGTATGGGGTTCGTCGTCAGGGGGGCATCTGGCCTCACTGCTCGGTACCACTGGGGACATCAAGTCAGGCGAGACAATCACATTGGATACTGGACATACCGTAAACGTTCCGGATTTGGAGGGGAATGGCGGTTGGCAGCAATATTCTGATCAAGTGCAAGCCGTTGTCGATCTGTACGGTCCAGCGGATTTTACAACAAATTTCGCTAATAGCTATAAATCTGTGAAAGCGCTTTTAGGCGGGAACGACGCGTTCTCTGTGCCAGACCAGGCAAGGTTGGCCATGCCTGGCACTTATGCGTCACCGGACGATCCGCCTTTTTTCATCCGCCATGGGGATGTGGATGCAACGATCCCATACACGGACAGTATTACGTTCTCCAGTCAATTGAAGGATGCAGGCGTGAAAGTGGTCGATGTCAAAATTGTACCGAAACAAGGTCACGGTTTTATAGGCGAAGCGGCTGAGCAAGCAAGCGCCGAGGCTTGGGCTTTTATGGATCAATATGTAAAGAATCGAACGGCAACAACATCTGATGATGAGGTTGTATACCGCGATCTAGCCAGTCTGACACCGAGCGACGATGCAGTCATCGACAGCAGCAAGCCCACTGTAAACTTCAATAGCGCGACGGGCAGCAGCAATGGATTGTTCAGTATTTCTTCTGGCGCCGAGAACAAGAAATATGTGTATTTTAAATTTGATGTCTCTTCATATAGCAATCCTGCAAACAGGTATATTTTTAATGTTGCTGCCAAAAAGGGTTCATCCAATGCGGACCTCGAACTTTCGTTATTCGGCCTAAAGGATACAAATTGGACTGAATCGGAGCTGACTTGGAGCAATGCGCCTGTCACGGATCTGACCATTGCTTCGTTAAGTGGGAAATTTACCGTAACGGCAGACAAATCAGGAGCTCCACAGGTTTACAGCATCGATGTGTCCGAGTTTGTCAGAGACAGATTGTCCGCATCGGGCGGTAATATCGCTTTTCTGCTTGGTGATACGGCAAGCACTGGAATTTCCCTCAATGTCTATTCGAAAGAAGCTAATGGCAACAGCAACCCCCGTCCACAGCTTGTTGTTCAAGAAGCGGTTGAACCTTCAAGTGACCTTGAGAAACCTTCCTGGCCGGATGGAAGTTCTCTGAAGGCTGTCAATATAGGTACAGAGTTCATTCAACTTTCATGGCCGGCCGCCAGCGATAATCAAGGTATCGCCTCCTATCGCGTATACCGGGATAACACCCTGTTATCCAATGTTACCGATGCAACGTATACAGCCGTTGGGCTTAGCCCTAGCACGGCGTACAGCTTTAAGGTTGAAGCGGTGGATCAGTCGGGCAATACATCCGTACCGCTTGCTTTTACCCGGTCAACGCTTACAGAACCCATCATTCCTTATGCGATTGCAAACGTGACAGCCAGCGACAGCGATGGCAATATCGCAACGAATACCATCGATAATAACTTGTTCACCCGTTGGTCCGCTGCAGGTAAAAGCCCGTGGATCCAATACGATTTAGGCGAAGAGAAGCAGATCAGTTATTTAGGTATTGCCGTTTATAAAGGTGATACGCGCACGGCTCAATTGAGTATCGAAACTTCAAATGACGGTTTGGCTTGGACTACGATATGGACTGGTGCAAGTATGTTCAGGACGATAGAGATGCAACCTTTCGATCTTCCTGACACAGAAGCAAGATATGTGCGCATCGTAGGTCTTGGAAATTCTGATGGCAGCGCGTTTACAAGTTTATCGGAGGTAAACATCTATGCGCCGTTCGCAAATGGAGATACACCTGTAGCCAGCATTCCGAATTACACGCCTAATCCACCCCGGGAACCGATCCCATTCACAGCTCCCGGATTAACTGAACCTGATGGTACGGTGCATCCGGTTCATTCCTCACCTACTACCACTGGGCGCCTCTTGAATGTGCTGGACTATAATGCTGATCTCGCCGATAACGACACAGATGACGGTATTGCTATTCAAGCTGCCATAAACAGTGCTGAGCCCGGCGATGAGGTCTATTTGCCGTCTGGGGTTTATAATTTGAACTCAACATTGGATACCCTTGTCAATTTGAAGCTCAAGTCAGGTGTAAACCTTCGCGGTGAGGATCAATCAACAACCATCCTCAAGACATCTCTCAATAAGGTAAAAAACAGCACCTTGATGAAAGTATCCGGACAGCATGATCTGTCCATATCCAACCTCACATTGACTTCTACCTGGAACGGTGTCTACACGACGGATCATAAAGTGAACAACCCGGACGCAGGTGGTCCCGACAGCATGATTACCATTGCAAATTTTGGTGAGGTTCCGTCATACAACATCACGGTTGATGGGGTTACTGTAGAGAAGTATTCACGTATGGGTGTGCGTATCGACAACAGCCGTGATATTGTCGTACGCCGCAGCACGTTCCGAAATGCGACAGATGTAGGGCCGGGCGGTGCTGGCTATGGTGTGTCGATTCAGGGCATGGCCAAACAGGACCGCAACGGGTATGAGAACGACACGGTTTGGAATGTTGTGGAGGACTCCCATTTCGAAGGCCCTTATTTGCGGCATGGGGCGCTGATCCAATTTGTTGCCCATAACAATGTTCTGCGAAACAATCAGTTTATGAATACAAAGCTGGATGCCATCGATCTGCATGGAGAACTCGAATATTTGAACGAGATATACGGCAATGTGATTAGTGACATTCCCTACGGCGCGGCGATCGGGCTGGGAAACACCGGGGGTACAGCACCCAGCAATCACAGTAAGTCAGGACCGCGCAACTATATCCATGACAATACGATTCGTAATACAAGAGAAGGAATCAATGTAACTATGGGCACTCCGGATACAGTCATCGAGCGAAATGTGATTGAAAATACAACTCATATAGAGGACGCCAAAGGCATTCAGATTTTGAACGGGCCAGGTACAATCATTAAGGAGAATATCATTCGCAACAATACTGCGTCGAATTATTGGGCTGTATCCCTTGAGCATGATCCCGGCGACAGCAAAGCAAATGATATCGGAGCGGGCGACCCGCAGGACGTTCAATTGATCGGAAATTCGCTGATTGGTAATACGAACGGCATTCGACTTCTTGCTGGAAAAGGGATCATCCTGCAGGGGAATCTTATTGACAGTATAAGTCGCAATTATTTCAAAAATGATCATGTGGGAGTAGAGGGTTGGCCGTTACCGAATATACCCTAAAGAAAACACAAGCTCACTCATAGAAACTCCATATTGCAAGCGCTTTATTGTAGGTAGAATGAGGTTAGATTCATTCACTATTCAAGGAAATGGAGGAAGGCCGATGCCACATATTGAGATTAGGATGTACGAAGGCCGAACAAGTGAGCAGAAGGAGGAGATAGTCACCGTATTCACGCGGGAGTTATCCCGAATTATTGAACGGGATGAACGATTTATTACCGTCGAATTTCAAGAAATTCCCCTGGATGAGAATGCTCCGGCGAACCTGCTGAAAACAGGATCTATAGGAAACGGTTATGAAAGCTAAGTTAACTGGGGTTGACCTTATTAACTACAAAGCCGACACGAAAAGATCCTTGCTTTTAAACATGTGGAAATTCAGAGCACTCTATGTGATTGCGATTCCCGGGATCTTGTATTTCATCATTTTCAAGTACTTGCCGTTGGCTGGTTCAGTTATTGCATTTCAAAACTACAACATTTTTAAAGGCTTTACAGGCAGTGAATGGGTGGGACTTGAGCACTTTAGGACGATGTTTCAATACCAGGATTTCGGAAGAATCTTGAGCAATACAATTCTTCTAGGCTTGTATGATCTTATATTCGCCTTTCCGGCTCCAATATTGCTTGCACTTCTGCTGAATGAAATTCGGCTTGTGTTTTACAAACGGTTTTTGCAAACGGTGGTTTATATGCCCCATTTCCTGTCTTGGGTAATTGTCAGCGGTATCGCCTTGGGTATCCTCTCCCCAGGAACAGGGATTGTGAATCAGGTTTTACAAGCCTTCGGCTTTGAACCAATTTATTTTCTTGGTGAAAATTCATACATTCGCACGATTTTGATCAGTTCCGGTATCTGGAGGGATTCCGGGTACGGTACGATCATTTATCTGGCCGCGTTGGCAGGAATAAACCCAGATCTTTATGAGGCTGCTGAAGTAGACGGAGCCGGGCGCTGGAAACAAACCTTAGCCATTACACTGCCGTCTCTGATACCGACGATTATGATTTTGTTCCTTCTCCATATCGGGAGATTTCTTGATCTTGGCTTCGAGCGGGTATGGGTATTCCTGAACGCGCTTAATACCGGGAACGGGGAGATTCTGGACACTTATATCTATAAGGCGGGGCTGCTGTCTCAGCAATACAGCTATACAACAGCAGTGGGGCTATTCAAGTCGGTAGTTGGACTCATTCTGGTGCTCATCGGCAACATTTTGAGCAAAAAAACAACCGGTGAATCGCTGTATTAATCGCTCTTTATGGAGGTAGGGATGATGAGAGTACGCTATACTCGCGGCCAGAATCTATTTAATGTGTTCAATCTTTTGTTTCTGACCGCTCTCGCTTTGGCTATGTTTCTGCCGTTTCTGAATGTGATTGCCCAGTCCTTTAGCAGCTCTGAAGCAATTATTAATGGCAGGGTAGGTTTGCTGCCAAAGGAATTTACCGCGATCAATTATCAGTACGTTTTCAGCGATCATTCCATTTGGCGGGCGTTCGGTGTCTCCGTCTATATTACGGTACTGGGCACCGCAATTAATCTGATTGCGACAGCGTCTCTCGCTTATCCGGTGTCGCGGCCGGAATTCCTAGGACGTAAATACATCGTCATGATGGTATTGTTCACTATGGTATTCAGCGCCCCTCTTATTCCAAATTTTATCCTGATAAAAAATTTGGGGCTTATGAACTCCTTATGGGCACTTATGATTCCGGGCGCCATCAGCGCTTTTAACTTTTTCGTGATGAGAAGCTTCTTCATGCAGCTGCCTCAGGAGCTGATAGATTCCTCTAGAATCGATGGGTGTGGCGAGCTGCGGATCATTGTCAACATGGTACTGCCGTTGTCCAAACCGGTAATGGCCTCATTGGGGATTTTCTACGCCGTCGGGCACTGGAATACGTACATGAGCGCTCTGTATTATATCAACAAGCCGTCTTTATGGCCTCTGCAGGTGATGTTGAAGAAGCTCTTCGAGACGGACGATATCAGCATTGATCCGGCTTCCTCAGTGTATAGCTCTTTGGCCCACACCTCACCTGAGGGCATTAAAATGGCTGTTATCATTGTCGCTACTATTCCGATTATCATGATTTACCCGTTTCTTCAACGCCATTTCGTTAAAGGAATGATGGTCGGATCCGTCAAATCCTGATCTATCATAGTGTGGTAGAATAGGAACGCGTTAAGCGAGACGAATCGGAAGGTGGTATCCATGGATGAGATGTGTATTAATCGTAGACGACGAGCCCATGATTCGAAAGGGACTTTCTATCATGATCCAGCAATGCGGCGAGCATCCGTATAACATTAAGCTGGCCCAGAATGGCGAAGAGGCCATCCAGCTTCTTATGGAGGAGCAGCCGGATTTTCTTTTTACAGATATCCGTATGCCCAAGGTAGACGGACTGGAGCTGTGCCGGCGGCTGTCGGAGATGGAGACGGATATTCAGACTGTTGTCATCTCGGGTTATGGGGATTTTGAATACGCCCGCCAATGTGTGTCCTATGGAGTGAAAGAATATCTCCTGAAACCCGTGAGCAAAGGGAACCTTCAAAATGTGATCGCCAAACTGGAAGCGCATAGAGAGAAGTTAGAGAGTTTTGTCTCTGTCGCTAAGCTCGATGAATGGGTCGTGCGTATGGATGATGCCATCTGGACCTTGGATAAAGAAAGGCTGTACCTTGTACTGAAGGAATGGGAAACTGACTTCCTCCAGCGTAAGATGAGCCGAAGTCAGCAAAAAGAGCTTCTGGGAGAGGGCTACGCTTTGCTCGTGAAGAAGCTGCTTGTCAATTCAGTTACACCCGGTAAAAGCGTGTTAGACTTGTCCGCAGCAGCTGGACCTGAGCAGTTATTCCGCTGTTTCGCAGAAGCGTCAGCAGCAATATTGGAAGAGCTTCGTAGAAAGCGCAAGGGTAAAGCGAAGGATCCGATAGAGGAAGCTAAAGCATTTATAGAAAAGCATCTCGCTCAGGAAGTATCACTGGAAGAAGTGGCGGAAGTGCTTGGGCTAAATGCCTCTTATTTCAGCCAGATGTTTAAGCACTCAACGGGAGAGACCTTTGTACATTACCGCATAAAACGCAGGATGGAGAAGGCCAAAAGATTGCTTGCCGATGCAAGCTATCGGATCACCGATATTTCC
Organism: Paenibacillus sp. FSL H7-0735; assembly: GCF_038008505.1. NCBI lineage: Bacteria > Bacillati > Bacillota > Bacilli > Caryophanales > Paenibacillaceae > Paenibacillus > Paenibacillus sp. FSL H7-0735. The sequence continues at coordinate 2,721,953 of NZ_JBBOZH010000001.1, forward strand.
TATGAGGTCGGGTATGCAGACCATCCTCATTTTACGAAAACGTTCAAAAAGTTCACCGGGCTGGCTCCTTCCGAGTATCGCAACCAGCTGGGGATCGATTGATGAGAAAGAGTCTGTCGAACAAGCTGTTCGCCTCCTTTCTCACCGTCATTCTTCTATCCTTGTCCATGGTTGGATTTATCTCCTATTTTCAGGCTTCGGCTGAGCTGGATAAGTCTTCAGAGAAGTCCATTGCCCAAGTTATCAGAAGTGCGTCTTATCAAACGGATCTGTATTTGCAAAATTATGAAAAGGCTAGCGATTCCATCCTGTCCTACAATCAAGTCAAGGAGTTCCTGGATATGGACCCGGAGGATAGCTTCTCTTACTATCAATATACGAATGACATTCAGAAGTATTTGTTTCGTTCTTTGTTTATTCTGTATCCTCAGATTAATCTGATGTACATCATCGGTGAACACGGCAAGGCCATTAGCGATGATAACTCCTATCAGGCGCATAGCCTGCAGTTTCATCCTCAGGAACGCTACCGTTTCTTAAGCGAACATACCCCGGAGAGCGGCCGCATCACCATTCTCAACACGAATGTGATGAATGAAGGGGATAAGAACATTATTACGATGGTCCGACGAATCAGAGGTGTCTCTTCCTATCGTCCTAAAGGTATAGTGGCCATTGAATTTAAGGCAGAGGATCTGGCCCGCATATGGGAACCTCTTGATCTGGGACAGGGCGGGTCCTACTTTATCATGGACGAATTCGGCAAACTCCTCTATCGGGCGGAAGGGAATAATAACCACCCTGGGTTATCTGCTGAGCACATTCAGAACGTATTTCAACACCCAAATGACTCTGTGGTGGAAAAAGTAGACGGGAAAGAGTATTTGTTCGTGTCGAGAAAATCCGAATATTCCAAATGGCAGCTTGTAGTATCCATACCCGTTGGTGAGCTGCGCAAGCCTATTTCTACCATTCGTACGACCACGCTGGTGGTGGGAGTTCTCACGCTTGTAGGCACACTGCTCCTTGCAACCTGGTTCGGACGATCCATCACGAAGCCCATCCTGATTCTTAAGGAGGGCATGAGGGAGACGGAAAAAGGCAAGTGGCGCAGGCTTGAGATGAACGGCCGTCAGGATGAGCTGGGGGGACTGATGCGCAGCTACAACCTCATGGTGACCCGGCTGTCCGAAATGATTGAGCGGGTATATGAAGCGGAGCTTACCACCCAGAAGGAGGCTCTGGAGCGTCATCAAGCTGAATTCCAGGCACTCCAGCTGCAGATTAATCCGCACTATCTATATAACACATTAGAGACTATCAAATGTTACGCGGTCGTTCAGGATTCGGATGAAATCACAGAAATAGTGGAGGCCATGGCATTCATGCTTCGCTACTCCATCCAAACTAATCTGGAGGAAATTACGATTGCCAATGAGCTTAATCATGTACTGAGCTACATGACGATTCTCAAGCACCGGATCGGCAGAGAGTTCGAAATTGACGTAGTGATTCCGCCGACGCTGCTACTGGCTAAGATGGTCAGGCTGACACTTCAGCCCTTGATCGAAAATATTTTTCAGCATGCGTTTCCCGAGGGAATTGAAGACAAGCACTATATTCGAATCGACGCCAGAATAGAGGGAGACCGTTTTCTAGTTCTTGTAGAGGATAACGGCGCAGGGATGTCCCGCGAACGGCTTGATAAGCTTCGTGAGAAGCTGAATCTGAATCAGCTGGCGGATACGGAAGGAGATTCCCTCTATCATAGAGGTGGAATCGGGCTCATGAACGTGCACCGGAGAATTCAAATGGTGTTCGGTGAACAATACGGGTTAAGTGTCGAAAGCGTGGAGAATGAGGGAACCCGGCTGATCTTATCTATGCCTGCGGAGTGAGAAGATAGATGTTTTCAGAAAAAACTACTACTAGGAGGAAATATGCAATGAAAATTGATTTGACTGGTAAAATTGCGCTTGTTACAGGGTCCAATGCAGGGATAGGCCGACAAATCTTGGAGACTTTGGCTGCTTCCGGCGCCAAAGTGGCGGTAAACTATTTGTTTGGTTCTGCGGAGGAGACGGTTGACGCGATCCGTCAGGCCGGAGGAGAAGCTCATGCTTTTCAGGCAGACGCAACAAGTCCTGCCCAATTGGACAATATGGTAAAGGAAATAGAGGAGCATTTCGGCGGAACCATCGATATTCTCGTCAACAATGCAGGCGGTATGATCAATAGGGTTCCAAATACTGAAATGAACGAAGAGCATTACAACAAGGTGATGGACGTCAATTTTAAATCATGCGTGTTTGCCTGCAAAGCCGTAGCAGCAGGAATGATTGCCAAGAAAAGCGGTAAAATCATCAATGTATCTTCCCTTGCGGCCCATGACGGCGGCGGACCGGGGGCTTCCATTTATGCAGCGGGCAAAGCTGCGGTATGGTCTTATACCAAGGGACTTGCCAAAGAGCTGAGTCTTCACGGGATTAATGTAAACGCTATCTCTCCCGGTTTTATCGGTCAGACCGCTTTCCATGCTACCTTTACTGCGGATGCGGCAAGACAGGCAACCATTGCGAAGATTCCGCTGGGCCGGGAAGGTGCTCCACAGGATGTGAGCAATGTGACACTCTTCCTCGCTTCAGAGCTGTCGGATTATCTGACAGGTGAAATTATTGAAATTAACGGAGGCTTGTTCATGCGATGATGAACCTTAAGGAGAAAGCAGATACTTTTTCCTGGGTTGGTCTTGAGGTGGATAAATTGAAAATGGAGCTGGATCCCTTCCGGAGAGAAGAGATTCTGCTCCCGTCAGAGCCTGGTGGCTGGTGGCACCAATATGTATGTCCCCAGCATCATACTGAGCTAATCTTCGATGTTATGGAGCAAGATGCGTTTGTTTTTTCTTGCCCGAAGGGCTGCAAGCTGGAAGGTGAACCCTACCGGGGAGCATGGCTGGTATACCGGCATCAGGCGATGGCGCGATACGCCCTGCAAGCTGCCGCGGTATTCGCCGCAGACGGAGAAGAATTCTATAGCAGCTTAGCCCGGAAGATTCTTGTCGGTTATGCAGAGCAGTTCCCCTTGTATCCGGTTCATCCCGATGCCCAACCCTGGATGCTTAGTGGCCGTGCCTTTCATCAGGCGCTGACAGAGGCTATCTGGTCCACCACGCTTATTCGGGCCTATCTGCTTCTTGTGGACTATGGAGTAACGTTCACTGAGGAAGAAGAGTTGAGGCTTCAAACATTCTTCACGATGCTGGAGGAGAGCATGGAGCAATACCGCCACATCCTCATTTACGAGAAGAAGAATGCAGAGAACAATTATACCGCATGGCTGAACGCTAGCCTGGCTTGTGTATATGCCGCCAAAGGCACCAGAGAAAAGCTTGCTTCTTTGCTGGAGGGAGAAGGCGGATTCTATCATCATCTGTCCATTGGCGTGAAGCCAGATGGCTTTGAATTTGAAGGCAGCACGTACTACCACATTTTTGTATTGCGGGCTTATCTCATAGCAGCCGAGATGTCCGGGCGCTTTGGGGTTGACCTCTATGCTACCAAAGGAGATCAGGGACAATCCATCCGTGGCATGTTTCAGTTGCTGGTAGAGCTTAGCGGCGATAACGGGGAGCTTCCAGCCGTGCATGATGGTCCTTATGCGCGCGTTCCTTTCGCCCGAGAAATTGCTGAAGTATTTGAAATAGGTATTGCGGTTTACAAAGACCCGAGTCTCCAGCCAATACTGGCGAATGCTTATAGGTATCTATATGGACAGGAATTAAGGACCGGTCTGGAGGCAGTGCTGTATGGAGCAGGTGAGAGTAAGGAGCTTCAGACCAGTTACAGGGTGAGAGACTCTGTTCTACTGCCGGATTCCGGATTCGCCGTGCTCCGCCACCCGGGCAATCCGTTGTCCGTTCTGGCGGATTTCGGAGAGCATGGCGGATCACATGGGCATTTTGATAAGCTTCATATCACGATTATGCACCGATGGGGGGAGGTTGCTCCCGAGCTGGGCATGGTTCCTTATGGATCTGTTTTGCGGAAGGAATGGTATTCCGAAACCGCGAGCCATAACACGGTTACCATCGGAGGGCGCTCCCAAGCTCCACATACCGGAAGGTGCTGTCAATTCCGTCAGGAAGGCAATGCTACGTACTTATGGATTCGCTCAGACGGCGCCTATGAAGGAGCTGTTCTAGACCGGCATCTTGTATTGGCCGGCGGTTGGCTGCTGGATTGGTTTCATGTTGAGCAGGTGACGGAGCGGGATCAGGAAGTGGACTTATGGTTTCATCCGACGGGACATTTGCTGTTACCGTTCGACCTTCACCGTGTCCAGACGGACTCTCCGGCAGTCCTTGGTCTGGAAGCAGGTTATGGCTCAGTAGAAGTACTGTCCGCAATGAAAAATGAGACGGATTGTCCGTTAAATACGGAGTGGAATATCCGTTATGATGGAGTGAGCACCGGCCGGGAGTATGAAGTATCCACGAGTACTCTACTGGCGCCCGGCTCCACTATGTATGAAATCCGCACACCGGGTAATGCCGAAGACCCGAGTAGATTGCTACGAGGTATTATGCTTCGGCACAAAGGACCGTCGGTTAATTTTATTACGGTTTATCGGGACGTTCACGAACCTGCTGTACTGAAGCTAGTGAGTCAGGTGGGCGAACCGCCCCGAATCCAAATAGCAACAACTGGGCAAGTAGTGGTCTATTGCCTTGACCCTAAAGCGGGACTGATTCAGGAAAAGTCCCGGAATACGGAGGAGTAGAGATGTTAGAACCTTTATTTCAACCTACCAGCGGCGTACTCGACCTGTCATATGGGCCAGATGAACATACAGATGTTGGAGAGAATCCTCCGCGGTTTACTTGGATGCCTGCATGTCTAGAAGAGAGTATGTATGAGCTGCAGATCTCCTCAAACACTGGATTTGAGCCGGAAGGTACGTTGACCTACAGCAGAATTCCCTATAATTTGTTTACCCCGGATAAGCCGTTGGCGCCCGGCTCGTATTATTGGCGATACAGTCTTATCGGGGAGAATGATATCCGTTCCGAGTGGAGTAAAGTAAGAGCTTTTGTGGTGGAGGATGAACTGCCGCTAACGCCACTGCCTTCCCGTACAGAACGATATTCAACTGCTTCCGCCCACCATCCGCGGCTATGGCTTCAAGCGGAGCAACTTCCGTCTTACCGGGAAGTTGTCCGCCAAGACCCCATTTCCACTGGCTGGGATGACTTCCTGAAGCATTCCGTTTTACCCTGGACAAAGCGCGAGCTTATTCCCGAGCCTGCACCGTATCCAGATAATAAGCGTGTCGCCACACTATGGCGGCAGATGTATATGGACTGCCAGGAAGTTTTCTATGCTGTCCGGCATCTTGCTATAGCTGGAGTTGTGTTGGAGGACGAGGCGCTTATCGCCAAAGCTAAAGAGTGGCTGCTTCATGCGGCAAGCTGGAACACGGATGGTACCACCAGCCGGGATTACAATGATGAATGCTCCTTTCGCATAGCCGGAGCGTTGGCATGGGGCTATGATTGGCTTCACGGCTCTCTGGTGGAAGAAGAACGCCTTAAGGTAAGGCAGGCGCTACTGCGAAGAACCGGGCAGATCGCATTCCATGTCATCGAACGTTCCCGCATCCATCAAGTTCCTTATGACAGCCATGCGATCCGCTCTTTATCCTCTGTACTCGTACCGTGTTGTATTTCCATGTTGGGTGAGGAGGAGAAGGCGCAGGAATGGCTTGATTATACGCTGGAATACTTCTCCGCCATGTATACTCCATGGGGTGGCAAAGATGGCGGGTGGGCCGAAGGTCCGATGTATTGGACCACTCAGATGGCATTCGTTACGGAGGCGCTCAATCTAATTCGCAAATACATGGCAATCAATTTCTATGACCGTCCTTTCTTTCGCAAAACCGGTGACTTTCCGCTCTATTGCTTCAGTCCGGATACCGTGAGGGCCAGCTTCGGCGATCAATCGTCACTGGGAGATCCGGTCAATCTCAAAACGGGCTTCAATATCCGCCAATTTGCCGGTTTAACCGGGAATGGCCAGTACCAATGGTATTTTGAGCAAACTAAGGAACTGAACCCTGACACCCAGATGATCTTCTATAACTACGGCTGGTGGGATTTCCGGTTCGATGAAATGGTTTATCGCACAGATTATCCGCAGATTTCTTCAGAGCCACCGGTGGCTGCAGAACCTCTGAAGTGGTTTCAGGATGTGGGATGGGTCGCCATGCATCATCGGATGGAGGATCCGCAGGAACATATCATGCTGTTGACCAAGAGCAGCCGTTACGGCTCTGTGAGCCATAGCCATGGGGATCAAAACGCCTTCCTGCTGCATGCCTTCGGCGAGCCTTTGGCTATTGAAAGCGGCTATTACGTTGCATTCAACAGTACGATGCATATGCAGTGGCGCAGGCAGACCCGCTCCAAGAACGCAATTCTTATTGACGGCAAAGGCCAATATGCTGGCACGGACAAGTCGAAGAACATGGCAGCCTACGGCAAGGTGTTGAAGGCGTATAGTACGCCCGGAATCAACTACACGCAAATGGATGCCACCGAAGCCTACCGCGAGAATGTACCCTATATCAAGCGGTATGTGCGGGAAATATTTTTCTTTGATAGCGCTTACTTTGTTATCGCAGACAGTGTCGAGCTGGAACGTCCGGGAAAATTGGATTGGCTGTTTCATACACTGTATCCCATGAAGTTGAAGGAACAATCTTTTAAAGTAAATGGTAAAAAAGCTCAGATGGAGGGCAGATTTGTCTATAGTTCCTCGGGAGAAATGACACTTAGCCAAAGCAATCAATTTACAGATGTAGATCCGAAAGAATGGGAAGGGCTGCCCGAGCATTGGCATTTGACTGCCTCTACCCAAGAGGCCGTAAGTCATCGGATCGTTACTCTTCTGATTCCCCAAAAATCAGGAAGCCGGGATTACGTATCGTACTTTATGGACGATCAGGACCATGGGGTTCATGTCTACTTTACGAATCAGGGAATTACCCACCGGGTTGAGATCCCAAAAGCTTATTAGCCTTAAAATATCTTCATTTACGTATACACCCCATTGTACAAGGAGAGGGTTATATTATGAAAAAATGGATTGGCATCTGTCTGGCTACCGTAATGGGTGTTACCGTTATTGCAGGTTGCTCGAACAAGGACAAAGAAGAGACTGCCGGAGGTTCGTCAAATACGCCGCAGAAAACTGAATTCTCGATCTCGATGCGGACGCTGGCTTTTAACTATGTTGAGAAATCACCCGACTTGAATAAGGACAAATGGGTGAAAAAGCTGGAGGAGATGACAAACACAGACTTGGATATAGTGTTGGTTCCTCATAAAGAGTTCGAGCAGAAAATGGTGCAGATGTTCGCCACTAATGATATTCCGGATGTCGTTCAAGGCTCGGGCGGCGTAAATGGCAAGGAAATGGCTGGTTCCGTTGAAGCTGGTGTGTTCATGCCCTTGGATGATCTGCTGCAGCAAAACGGCCAGAACCTTTTGAAAGTAATCCCGAAGGAAGCTTGGGAGAACGTCACCTATCAAGGGAAAATTTACGCAATACCGGAGTTTCTGTCCAATCCCTCCCGCCGGGCGACTTGGATTCGCAAGGACCTGCTGGATCAAACCGGCTTGCAGGTTCCAAAAACGGTCGATGAGTACTTGACTGTGTTGCGTGCCTTCAAAAAGCTGGGGATAGAGAACCCGTACATGGGCCGTCAAGACTTCAAATATGCGGATGCTTTCTTTGGCGCTTATGATGTTTTTCCGTATCTGACTATGTTCGAGGAAGTAAACGGCCAGGTTCAGCCGAAGTTTATGGATAGCGAAAATATGATGAAGGCGTTACAGACCTACAACACCATGTATACAGAGGGTTTGATCAACAAGGAATTTGCCACCATTAACCCGACCAACTACAAAAATGCGATTCTCTCAGGAAAAGCGGGCATGTGGACGATGAATGCCAACGAGCTTCTGCAGTGGGAGCAACAATTGAAGGCTACGACGCCATCCGCCAAGCTGGAGATTATTCCTTCGCCAGTGGGAACTGATGGAAAAGGAGGCTCCTACTTGTACGGCTCCGCTACGCGCACCTACTTTATCAAGGAAGGTACGAAAAATGCTGCGGATATCGTGAAATTTTTTGACTGGATGTTGAGCGAAGAGGCTGAGACCTTCTTTACCTTTGGGATCAAGGACGAAACCTATAAGGAAGAGAACGGCAAAATCGTGTACACTTCTCCTGCGGATTCCGCTGCTATAGATGAGGAGCGCTACCGCCAGTCTTTCCTCTGGATGGTGCAGGATACTACTTATAATAAGGGTGTCCTTAACATGACAGAAGAAGGCAGAAGCTTGATCAATGTATATGATACTATTCTGGCTAACGAAGGCCGTGACGGAATTCAGTTCGACCCGCGGCTAGATGCCTTGGTGAAGAATCCAGACATTGCACCTAACTCGGACACGGCTCCTCCGGTACTGCTGACGCACATGGTAAAGATGGTATATGGCAAGGAACCTATCAGCGACTGGCCGAAGGTTGTGGAGGAGTGGCTTTCTAAGGGCGGTAACGATGTCATCAAGGAAGCTACGGAAAAATATAACAACAAAGCAGGCGTCACCATGCCTCGCAGATAAACTTACCCTCCAGAGGAGCTGGAATTCAATTAAAGTTGTAGAGAATTCACTATCTTTTCAGCATAAAAAGCAAAGGATTTATTAAGGGCTGCCGGGAGGTAGCCTTTTTAGTTAGGGCCAGTTTACTTTAATTCAATATCCAAAGTATGGATTATATGGTAAGTTAAATAGAGACATTCTAATGAATCATATAAAAAAATGGAGTGATTTCATAAAGATGCGGAATTCAAAATTTTTATATTATCTTGTCTGGATCATAGTGGGGGCGCTCTTATTACATTATGGCAACTCGCTAATTAGCCATTACACTGAAGAGGCACAAAAGAACTATCAATTAGAAAATACTGTGTGGATCACGGCTATTGTCCCGTTTGTCTATGGGATCTATCTGGCGTTGTTAGAAGGATTACCTAAAGCTTTTATTGTTAATTGGCCGCTGTTGTTTATTGTGTTTCTTCCAAGTTTTCTTCTGCTTATGTATCCGATTTTAGTAATGTATTTTAACATTTCGAACATAGAGATTTACAAATTTGCAAGCATACATGATGGGGTAGTATTTGGTCTGGTTAGTGGAATGGCACTAGTTAAATCTCTAACGACAAACCGTTAACGAGATTACAGCATTGCTGTTACAGAATTATTGGAGCAGTATAAAATAGTTATATGCAAAATCACCCTTTCAATTATTTGGGTTTTATTGCAAGATATTTATGCATCATGTATTTTATTGAATAATAAGGGGGAGTGCGAATAATGTTATCATCCACAGAGCTTAGCAAGCTGAACGAAGTGAATTACAGGGAGGACCGATTAGAGGCACTTAATCATTTTTATGAGGATCTCTGTAATAAGAAAGTAGCCGATGGCTATATTTATTCTCTTAGTCGTTATGGAAAAATATTTGCTAATGGAGCGGGGGGACGCTTCAGTTACGAAGAAGATAGCGACCAAGAATTGAAAACGGATACAATTTTTCGAATCGCTTCTATTACCAAGCTGTTTACGGCAACAGCGATCTGGCAGCTTGCAGATGATGGAAAAATTTTTATGGGACAACCAGTTAGTTCTATTCTTCCAGAGTTTGATGCCGACCCTTTTAAGCCGATTACAATTGCTCATTTACTGACTCATACCTCCGGCATCGCACCTGATCATGGAACTATAAGTGATACTTACTATAAAAGTGCATGGTGGTATATTTATGAATCAGAGCTTGGAAAAGAAAACTGGATTAAAGCTGGACTTTCCTATGGCATTCGTTTTCCGGTAGGGACTCAATGGATGTATTCCTCGTTTGGATACGTGGTTCTTGGTGCAATTATTGAGAAAATAACAGGTGTTTTTGCAGAAGATTACATAATGGACCACATTGTAAAACCGTTAGGCATGACAGATACTTTCTTTGATATACCGCCTGAGAAAGCTGGTAGGATCGCTATTCGTTCGGAAGAAGCCAAGGAATATCTTCAGAAGCTGCAAAACGGGGAAATTACGGATGAAGAACAAAGGTCTGAGGAAGAAATCAAGACTCCCGGAACTGGTGGGGGACTGTATTCAACCGTTAATGATCTACAAAAGTTCGGAATCATGCTGCTTAACCATGGGGAATACGAAGGGGGTCATGTCTTAAGTCGGATGGCTGTTCAGAGAATGACCAAGCGGTTCAATTCTGAAAAAATTCCAAACTACGCATGGGGAGATGGAGGAGCGGATAGACCATACGGTCTTGGGCCAGACCTTCGATATAATGAAAGTACATCTTATTCTGAAGGCACTTTTTTTCACGAAGGATGGGGGTCTTGTTCTTTGGTCGTTGATCCGGTAGAAAAGCTGATTGCCGTTTGGTATATCCCTTTTCATAAAAATATATGGGACGGTAGAGGGATTTTCGGTACAAACAATGTGATCTGGTCCGGACTCGAATAAGAAAAAGACTTTTTTTATGTGATATCTATAGATAGGCAGGATGTGACTTATGTTTGAGATGATAAAGCACCGCTTTCGCATTATGAGGGCGGTTGCTTTTGTTACTTATAAGGAATGGAGTGCGTACAGGACGCATTCGATGGTTTCTATTTTTGTAGGCCCAGTGTACTTTTTAGTGCAGTATTATATATGGAGCGCTGTTTATAGCGGGGAATCTTACATCAACGGGATGTCACTCTCCCAAATGCTTTCCTATTTTTGTGCTACGATGTTGATCAACTATCTGACTATGGATTTTGCCGATTGGAATTTACAAATGCTTATTCGTACCGGTAAATTCATTACGTTTTCGTTAAGACCGCTAAATCATATGTTCTTTGCTTTATCTCAGAAGGCAGGGCATAGGGTACTTGGGCTTTTGTTTGAATTTTTACCCTGCTTTATGATCTTTTTCTTTATTTTTCATATTGATGTCTTACCCGCAAATTTACTATACGCGATTCTTTCAATAGCTATGGCGTTTATGATGAATTTTTTCATTCATTATAGTATTGGAATGGTCGCCTTTTGGATGGTGCAATCCTCTAGTATTCGTAATTTTTTTAATCTCTGCGAAGGGATATTTTCAGGATCGCTGATTCCATTAGTATTTTTCCCAAAATCCTTACAAATGGCGTCCTTTTTCTTACCGTTTCAATATACGGCCTTTCTTCCAGCAATGGTCTATACAGGTAGCTATACTTTAGCTGATATAAGCTTACCTATTCCTCAAGTGTTATTGCTGCAGCTCATAGCCGTAATTATTGCCGGAGTTGTCTGCCGGGTGCTGTATGCGGTGTCGCTTAAGCATTTTACGGGGGTGGGCGCATGAAACGTATGTATCAAATATATAAAACCTGCATGAAGGCGAATATTTCTTCTGCTATCACTTATCGTGTTAACTTTATTCTTAATAGTCTTATCATGCTCATAGGGAATGTGCTGTTTCCTCTAGTAACGGTATTTATTTATAATTCGAATGCTTCATTTGCAGGATGGACCTTTAAAGAGGCGCTGTTAATTCAATCCGTTTTTATTCTGTCTACGGCTTGTGCCGGGATTTTTTTTAACGGAATTATGTGGAATACGATGTCTCATGTTGTAGAAGGGACTTTGGAAGTGGTATTAATTAAACCGACCTCGAGCCTTTTTCTGCTGTTGGCCAGATCTTTTGAGTTCGAAAGTATCGGGCTTTTAGGTGGAGGAGTAATCATGTTCGTATACGCACTTAGCGGAATCGATGGGATGACCATAGGCTCTTGGTTATTGTTCCTGTTGTTGTTTGGTGCAGGGCTGCTTGTTATGTTCGGTGTGGCGCTTATTGTGGCAGCGATTTCCTTCAAATGGGTGGCGAATTCCCGCTTGCCGGAGATGTTTGAGAGCATTAAGTCTTTTGGACGTTATCCAGGGACGATTTTTCCTAAGGCAGTCGTAGCTGTGAGTTCTTTTCTGTTTCCGGTCTCCATGATTGCCTACTTTCCAGCATCTACACTGATTGGCCGATGGGAACCCTATTTTTTTATAGCGATTATTCCTTGTGTATTATTTGCTGCCTTCGGAATTTGGCTCTATACATATATGCTTCGCAGTTACAAAAGCGCCGGAGGATAAAAGATTAGTTAAGATCTAAGAAGGAGAATTTCACTTGGACATTATTACCGTCAAGAACTTAACCAAGCAATATGAAACCTATCACCGTGGACAAGATGCAAAAAGTGTATTTAAAAGTCTGTTTCACCGTGAAAAATCGATAATTACCTCTGTAGAAGATCTTTCGTTTAGTGTTGGAAAAGGAGAAATCATTGGCATTCTGGGTCCAAACGGTGCAGGGAAATCTACGACTATTAAAATGCTGACAGGCGTTCTCTATCCTACCTCGGGCGAAATAAATGTTCTAGGGTACAACCCTCATAAGCAGAAAAATCAATATGTAAAACAAATCGGGGTATTGTTCGGACAGAAATCGCAGTTAATATGGGACATTCCCCCTTTGGATAGCTTTTATATGAACAAGGAAATCTATGATATTCCTACGAACGACTTTCGTACAAGACTAGACCGATTTGTAAACATGTTTGAGATTGGCGATATTATTACTAAGCCCACGCGCACCCTTTCCCTGGGAGAACGAATGAAATGCGAGTTTATTATGGCGATGCTTCATTCACCACCTGTGGTTTTTTTAGATGAGCCAACGATCGGGCTGGATGTAATAGCTAAACAAAGAATCAGAGAATTCATTAAGCAAATGAATCAGGAAGGCACCACATTTATTCTGACAACACATGACTTGGAAGATGTAGAGCGTTTGGTTCAAAGAGTACTTATAATTCATCAAGGGAAAAAAGTATATGACGACAAGTTCTCTGAACTTCGACTGCATCTGGGTGCCCAAAAAGTAGTTAGGCTTTCAGCCGCCACAACTATTGGAAATATTGATCTGCCTGGCACTCAGATATCGGAAAGAATATCGGATTACGAAGTGGAGCTGCTGATCGATACCGAGCAATGTAAAATGGGCGAGTTTCTGCATATTCTTAGCGAAAAGGTAGAGATCCTTGATATATCCATTAAGGAGATTCCCATTGAAAAAATTATCAGCTCCATTTATGAGATGGATATGGGAGAACATATTCAAGCTTGAGAACGGATCATCTGCAGATTTAGATCGAGCATGGACCATAACTTTTCAGTGATCTCTTTTGCAGAGCAAGGATTACTATGGGTAAACCACCATTCAATCACTCCGACAGTCGCCGAACTTAAAAATTGCACAGATATATCTTTACTCAGCTCATCGAGATTAAAATTGTTTTCTAAAAATTGTACCTTAATCTGCTCATTTATCATTTCTTGTAATTGGTTTCTAAAGGAGAGCAGAGCTTTGTTTCTTAATAAAATCTTATAAAAAAGAGCATTCTCCTCCAATTGTTCCAGCGTGCGGAGCAATGACGCCTTCGAGGGATTGGGTTCGGTTTCATCCTCCACTGCGGAGCAGCTTTCGATTAGTTGCTGGAGCTGAGCCTCCAGGCATTTATCCATCAGATCGTATTTGTCCGCATAATGGGAATAAATCGTTCCGCGGTTTACATCAGCACGCTCTGCGATTTCGTTGATCGTTATTTTTTCAAAATCTTTTTCAGCCATCAGTTGAATTAACGCATTCATGATGGCTGTTTGGTTTTTTTTAATTCTTCTATCCATGATAAGACTCCCTTTTTATTAAACAATGTATTGTATTTTGTTGAAAAATCAACAAAACCGGTCAAACTAACGATTGAACCCTACCGGAGATGTGATAATCTGATTTTATCGAACAGTTGATCAAAATTCAACAAATGTCTAAAAAGGGATAGAGGAGCTAAATATGAGAGTTTTAGTTTTTGGAGCGGGAGTATTAGGCAGCTATCTTGCGCATGTTCTAGTGCGTGGGGGAAATGATGTCACCATGCTTGCCAGAGGAAAGCGAGCAGAGCAATTGACGAAAGACGGACTTGTGCTTCGCCATTATTTTCAAATTAAAAACACTGTGGATACAGTAAAGGTCATCTCTACGCTTAGATCCGATGATCTCTATGATCTTATTTTTGTTGTTATGAAATATAATGATTTTCCATCTGTGTTACCTATTCTAGCTGAGAATCAGAGTCTGAATATAATTCTTGTGGGGAACAATGGCGATGCTCTTGGCATGCAAAAGGATCTCCAGGAAATGAGCAATGTGAGGAAAAATATACTCTTCGGATTTCAACTTAGTGCAGGAATTCGGGAAACGAGCGGTCGTGTTATTAAAATACACGCAGGAGGGCAAATGGTACTTGGCAGTTTAGACGGTGAGATTCCAATAAAACACTTACTGGAAAAAGCGTTTGAGAACGCTAAGTATAAGCTAACTTATCATGAGGATATGGATGCTTGGCTCAAAAGTCATATCGTGCCAATAGTGGCTTTGAACTCCCTTAGTTATCTGCATGACGGGGATTTGAAAAAGGTATCTAAAGATAAGAAGCTATTAAAACAAGCCATTTCAGTAATGGACGAGGGGTTTCAAATCATGGAGCAATTAAGCTATACTGTTACTCCAGCAGGTCAAGTTAACTTTGTTCGAAAGCACAAGCAGGCTGTATATTATGGTCTGGCAATAATTCATAAATTACCGTTTATGAAATTAGTGGACGGTTCTTTCAGCGAAATAGCGGCTTTGTTTAATTCATTTGATATTTTGAAGCAACAAGCAAACATTGCAACGCCCAATTGGGATCAACTTAAAAAACAAGCGTTTTCGAAGTTTAATGCAAATGTATAACAATCTTGTTCAGGAGGTATACAATCGATGGCTATATATTTTATAAGGCATGGAATAGATGATGAAGGCTTTCGTGGGGGTTGGAGTCAACGTGGACTTGTAGTAGAGGGATATAGACAAGCCGAACGTCTTGGATATTATCTTAAGGAAAATCAATCTAGCTTTAACATAACCCGTATTCTTTGTAGTGATTTGCAACGTGCGTTAGATACAGCAAATGAGATCGCCAGAGAGCTTGATTTGCCTGTTGAAAGCAGCCAGTATTGGAGAGAAACGAACAATGGTGTAATCGCTGGAATGCCTCATGAAATCGTAAATGAACGATACCCGGGTCTTTATTTCTCGGCTTTAAGAATGGATGAGAGATTTCCAGGAGGAGAAAGTCCTCAGGAATTTTTTACGCGAATAAGTTCAAGTTTCTCAAAACTATGTAATGAACTGGAGAGTACTGATCCAAATGAAAATGTAATTGTGGTCACTCATGGTGGCGTAATTAATGTTATATACCATATTTTAAAAGGGCTAACGTGGACGAATAAGAATGCTCATTTCCCGACTTCATATACTAGTATTCATAAAATAGAGTATCAAGTAGATAAGTGGGCAGTTACAGCAGAAAATCTTACGGAACATATATCAAGTGATCAGGCTGCTGGTATGGCCAATTGATTGGGAGGTATAAATATGGGTTTATTGAATGCGCTGATTGAGCAAGCCAAGAATCCTAGAGGGTTCGTAGGAAATATCATGATCAAAATCATGAATCAGGCACATACCAGCATCACAACATGGGGACTTAGAAAAATAGAAATTAAGAGCGGCGATCCTATCCTGGACATAGGCTGTGGTGGCGGTCAAACTATACATACGTTAGCAAAACAAAATAAACAACATGAAATTTACGGCATAGATTACTCAGAACAAGCTGTAGAGACATCTATTCAAAAAAACAATAAGGCTGTAATCGCTGGTAAGGTGAAAATTAGTCAGGGAGATGTGTCAGCGTTACCGTTCAACGATGGATTTTTTGGGACGATCACAGCGATTCAGACACATTATTTCTGGCCGGACCTCGAACACGATATAAGTGAAGCATTTAGGGTGCTGATGGCAGGCGGTACATTTGTTATTATTTCTGAGATCTATAAAATCAATTATCATATGAAGCAATTCACTAAGAACGAAGAGATGGAGCAGTTATTTCGGAAATCGGGCTTTCAGACGGTAAATATTCACGAGAATAACAAATGGAGATGTTATGTTGGAAAGAAATAAAGCGGCCGCACCGCCCCAAAAAGGACGACACAGCCGCTTCGTTTCACCAGCTATTTAAGCCGGGAAGGTATTAAACAAACAACGAACGGGAAATGATGACCAGCAAGATGAAAAGTACCAAAATCGCTCCGGTCGAAGTGAAGGCTCCTCCATGAAATTCACCCATGATTTATTCCTCCTCAACTTATGTCTTCTTCTCAATTGCTGTGACTGATGTCGCAGCTTTCTGAGATAATGACATCATATGCCGAAGAGGGCCTGTTGTACTGGTCTATGGCCTATTGCTCGTCAATATGGGCTTTTAGGATACGTAATCCTTTAGGAAGATGATTTTTAAGCTGCCCTAAACTCGCTTTGCCCCAACTAATCGGCAAACCATCTAAAGTTACAAGTGTCCATCCATGTAATTCGCTGGGGACAGGCAGGCTTTCACCACGTAGCCAAGCATGTATTTCCGGGCCATCACTGCTGAGATCAAAGCTTCGTGAAGCTTGTATGGGCTGTAGTGCCATAGCTAATGCATGAGCAGGTTCAATCCGATTTTTCTTCAAATGGGCGATATGTAGTCCAGCTCGTGGAATACGCAGTCCGTCCAGCAGCCCGGTATGGAGATTGCCATTAAAGGATTCTGGCAGCAAATAAAGGGATTCGCCGAAGAGCAGTGGCACACCTTGGCATGAAAGACCAGGCAGTTCTACCGCAGCCCAGTCTTGAAAAAGCTGGTAGGCATCGCGTACAGAAGAATTAGTTTTTGGGTTGTTTTTACTTCGGCGTTTTTTGGCGTTGCGGTTGGCATCATCATTCACGGATGCAGTGTCAATTTGCTTACGCAGGAGTGCTACAAAGTGACCTTCGCCCTTTTCTAAATGCGGCCAAAGGCGTTTGCAGGTGAGTAGTTCCATATCGGGG
Source organism: Paenibacillus sp. FSL H7-0735 (assembly GCF_038008505.1). Classification (NCBI taxonomy): domain Bacteria; kingdom Bacillati; phylum Bacillota; class Bacilli; order Caryophanales; family Paenibacillaceae; genus Paenibacillus; species Paenibacillus sp. FSL H7-0735. The sequence continues at coordinate 2,739,100 of NZ_JBBOZH010000001.1, forward strand.
TAACTAGCCGTCAATCGAGCAATGGTTTCTTCATTCTCTTGACGGTTAAAGGTGCAGGTAGAGTAGGCTAAAGTACCCCCTGGTTTAAGCATAATGTAGGCGTCTTGCAGGATATCCCATTGTCTCGCTGCGCACATAACTACATGAGCAGGAGACCACTCTTGAATGGCTTTTGGATCTTTTCGGAACATGCCTTCTCCAGAACAAGGAGCATCCAGCATAATTCGGTCAAAAGCTTGCGGGAAACGCGCAGATAGCTGTTCTGGTGTTGCACAGGTTACGAGGGTATTCTTAATGCCCAGACGTTCAACGTTCTCTGCTAGAATTTTTACGCGTTCCGGATGAATCTCATTAGAGATTAAGAGGCCTTGTCCCTGCATTAAACCAGCGATATGCGTAGTTTTACCTCCAGGGGCTGCTGCAAGATCGAGGACGGTTTCACCGGGTTCAGGTGCCAGCAGTTCAGCTGCGGACATTGCGGAAGGCTCCTGAATATAATATAGTCCAGCGGCATGGTAAGGATGCCTGCCTGGTCGAGCGGGCTCATCATAATAAAACCCGCCCTGGCACCATGGGATAGGTTTCAAATTAAATTGTGAGACTGTACGGTCCACCGCAACTTGGCCTATGGCTGAGGTGCTTTTTAGCGGATTAAAGCGCAGTCCTTGAGTTCGTGGTGCTGAATAACTTTCTAGAAAAGCATCTGCCTCTTGCCCCAGCATTTCTTTAATAGATGCGGTGTAAGAGGCAGGCAGCTGTTCTTCCTTCATAGCTCATTCTCCTTTTTCTTAGTTGCTGTTTCATGTTTATACCGATAAAATCAAGGTATGGGGAACGTAATCGTACCTGAAATTCTACATATATTCAACTATATCATAATTGCCAAGTCTTACAGTACACAGGGCAATTGTAAAGGGGATGTACCATATGAATTTGCTGCAAGCGCTCTTCTTCCCGCCGGAGCAACCCGGTGGTGTATCATCTATGATCCCTTATCTTCAGGAAAGATTCCGTTCAAGCCGTTGGGAGATGGATTTGTTTTGGCTGCCTAAGCGGATTCGCAATAAGGGGCATGAGGAAGTAATATTCGAGACGTTTGATTGGACGCAGTATGGAGAAAGTCCGATCGTTCAGAAATATATTCAGACCTATCGTGATTATTTATGGTGGACTAAACTGCGGATGAGTAAGCCCTATGATCTTATTCATTCTCATCATCCGATTGCGGGCTTAGCAATGAAAAAAGTGTTCCCTGATACTCCGTTAATTCATACCCTGCATTCCAGTTACGAGCGGGAATTGATTCTAAATGGAGCGATTTCCGAGGATGGCTTGGAGCATCGTTTTCTAGTCTCACTTTATCGTGAGCTTGAGCATGTTAGTGATCGATTAATGACGGTGTCGCGATCTTTTGCAGATTATGTGGCCCCTTATATTATTGATCCTTCTAATATAGGTGTTATTCCGAATGGTTTTGATGAAAAAAGATTTAAGCCTGTTCCGCATGATAATGCTATTCCGCAGCTAGTGACCGTGACACGTCTGGTTCCGGCTAAAGGAATAGATATATTACTCAAAGCTTGCGCGGAGCTTAAAAATCGCGGCCATGAGTATGTACTGCATATTATTGGCGATGGTCCTTCACGTGCGGATCTGGAAAAGATGGCCCAACATTTAGGGATCTATAATGAAACGATTTTTTACGGATATACGCTGCACCCTGAAGAATTCATGCCATTCTTTGATATTTTCGTATTGCCCTCTCGGGCGGAGGCGTTCGGTTCAGTGTTTGCGGAAGCGGCACTTAGCTGCCTGGCTTTAGTGGGGACAAATGTGGGCGGAATACCGGAGCAGATTGAAGATGGTGTGAATGGTTTATTGGTCAGTCCTGACGATGAGATTGCTCTTGCTGACGCATTAGAGAAGGTGATATCTGATCCGGCTTATCGTTATGAGCTTTCACGTTCTGCATGGGATAAAGCCAAAAGCCTATATTCGTTGACACGAGTTGCTAATGAACTAAAAAAAACCTATTTACAGTATCCCTCAGGAACGAAAGGGTGAGCAGCTATGATTCCATTTCGCTTTCTGCATACTGCTGATTTACATCTGGATAGCCGTTTTGCCGGGCTGGCGCATATTTCGCCAGCCATTCGTGCTTATTTACGTGAGTCTACCTTTGCCGCCCTCGGGCGGCTTGTCCGCGTTGCGATCCAAGAGAATGTTGATTTTATTGTCATTAGTGGAGATGTGTACGATGTTTCAGATGCTTCATTACAGGGACAGCTGCGATTTCAGGAAGCGCTCAAAGAACTCGGTGAGCACGGGATTAACGTGTTCCTGATTCATGGCAACCACGATCCGCTTGACGGACTGCGTCTGACAACGGAAATGCCAAAGCATGTTACCGTATTTGGCGGAGAGAAGCCAGAACACGCTACAGCTTACCGCCGTATAGATGGCCAAGAAGTTGCCATCGTTAGTGGAATCTCTTATCCAACGGCGAAAGTGACGAACAACACAGCTGTAACCTTTTCTCGTAAACCTGGCAGCCGCCTGTTTCATATTGCGATGCTGCATGGCAATGTAGACGGTGATTTGCTGCATGAGACCTATTCTCCTTGTAGTCGCAGGGACCTTATCGAACGGGGTTTTGATTATTGGGCGCTTGGACATATTCATAAACGGAGTGTACTGCATGAGAAGCCTGTGATTGTGTATCCAGGCAATATACAAGGGCGCAGCATTAAGGAAACCGGTGCTAAAGGCTGTTATATTGTGGATGTAGATGAGGCTGGAAGATCCGCTCTGCAATTTCATGAACTGGATTTCGTTCGCTGGCAGGTTAGAGACCTATCTATAGAAGGATTAAGCAATGAAGCAGAATGGATACAGAAAGTGGAGCAGGTTATTGAAGACATCCGCGCGGAGTTCCCGGAGCTCATGTCGGTGGTCAGATTTCGTCTGATTGGACGAGGGGACGTACATAAAGTATTGGCTGAAAAAGGGGCGGCAGAGGATCTGCTGTCAGAACTCCAACGCCGTGAGGCGATTAGGGCTGAGCGTAAAGATTACAAAGGGCTTGTCTGGACCGAAGGGTTCGCCATCGAGTCCGGCTTAGCTATTGATCGCCAACGCTTATTGGAAGAAGATAGTTTTCTTGGAGAAATGCTGCGCATTGCAGAGCATACGGAACATTATCCGGAAGCGCTCGAAGAACTATTAAATAGTGCGCTTAAACCGCTATTGGAGAATCAGGAGCTGCGTAAGCTGTTGTCTATGACTAGTCAAGAAGAGAAGTTGAGCTGGCTACGTGGTGCAGCAGAGCAGGGGATCACGATGCTTGGTGGGATGGATGATACTGTTGAAGCGGCGGAAAGTCTTTCGTATCTACAAGCCGGAGGGCAAAACGATGAAAATTGAACATTTGCATATCAATGGCTTCGGGCGTCTTCACAATCGAGAGATTCATTTAACGCAGGGAGTGACCGTACTTTATGGGCGTAATGAAGCAGGAAAAAGTACGACACTGCAATTCATACGCTCTATGCTGTTTGGAATTCCAAGCCGTGGAAATCCCTTGGAAAGGTATGAACCTATGCAAGGTGGATTGCATGGGGGGACCCTGAAGATACGTGACTGTAATGATGGTTTGTGGACCATTCGCCGTTTTGCTTCAGGTGCTGAGGGATCAGGAAGAAATGAAAAGCTGAACATTACAGTAAATCATCCAAATGAAACGACTCAAGAGCTAGGACAAGCTGAAATGGAACGACATTTACTTGGGGGGATCTCTAGGAGTATGTTCCAGCAATTGTTCGCAGTTTCACTGGACGAGCTGCAGGAGCTTGCTGCCCTTCAATCTGAGGAGATGAGCAGCTTTCTTTTTCATGCAGGTATGGGCGGTGGAGGTGCAATCATGCGTGCGGAACGCCGTTTGGTGCAGGAAGCTGAGAAGCTGTACAAACCTCGTGGCAAGCTGCAAGAAGCAGCAAAAGTTGTGCAAGCCATTGAAAAGCTTGAGCGCCAAATGGTTGAGAGCCGTTCTTATCTCCCGCGATATAACGATAATATAGTGGCATTGAGGGCAACGGAGTCGGAGCTAGATGAATTGGAGCAACAGCGTAAGCTCACTGGAGAGCAGCTAGTGATGTTTCGAAAAGCACAGGAAGTCCGTGAGCTGTGGTTAAAGTGGAGCGAGGCTCAGCTAGAGCTGCAAGGATTGCCATTGATTTTAGCCTTTCCTGAAGAAGGGGCAACTCGCTTTCAGGCATTTGAAGGAGAAATTCGTAATGCACAGGGATCAGTAGTACGTTATGAACGTCTTCTAAGCGAGCTTACTATTGAACTGGCAAAGAACCCTCCAGACGAAGTATTAGCAGCGCAGGGGCCTGCTTTGGAGCGGCTGGACCGGCATCGGAGCAGTTATGAGAACCGTAGAACGGAAAGACAGCGGCTTGAGGGAGAATTAACGGCGCTGAATGAGCATTTGCGGAGAATTCTGCGCGGCATTGATGTGAACTGGGGCCCTGCAGAGCTGACTTCATTCTCCGGTACAGCAGCGGATCGTGAAGCTGCACGGAAGTTTGCGGCGGCGTTCGCTAGTTATGACCGCCGCATGGAGGCGGAGGGTGCAACGCGGCAGTCGTTGCGATCCCGTTTGGCCGCTGCCACAGCGTCGCTCCAAGCAGCAGAACGGGCGCTGGCGCGTGAGCATGCTACCGGCGCGGAATCTTTTGCGCAGCTGGCTCCCCGCAGCGCCCGTGAAGTGCTGCAGCTGTGGGACGAGCTGCAGCAGGCGGCCGAACGCTGGCGCGAAGCGCAGCTCAGCGAAGGGCCAGCGCGCGGCGCCGGAAGTGACGGCCTTGGCGCGAAGCGCATGGCCGCGCTCTATCGGCGCCTGCTGTGGGCTGGGGCAGCACTAACCGTGCTGCTGCCCGCAGCGCTGTGGCTGACCGGTGCTCCGCCGGCCAGCGCCGTGCTTGCGATCGGCCTGCTGGGCGCGGCCGATCTGGCCCTTTGGGCCGGCTTGCGCGGAGCGCGCCGGCAGGAATCGTCCCCGCCAGAGCATGGCGGGGACGTCAGCGCAGCCGCAGCCGAGATGCTGCGGCTGCGGGGGCAGCTGCTCTCCGGGGCGGAGCCGGAGAGCGTTGTGCCGGGGCGGCGGACGGCCGCCCCGGGGTCCAGCCCTGACGCAGGCGGGCTGGAGGCCTCCATGAGGGAGCTTCGCAGGCTCATGGAGGCTTGGTCAGCTTGGCGGCAGCGCATCGAACGCTATGCCGCCGAGCGTGATGCCTGCCGCACGGAGCTGGAGACACTGGCAGGCCAAGAGAAGCTGCTCGCTGAAGAAATGCACCGGGCGGAGGCGGCATTTACGGAAACTGCTGAGCAATATGAAGAATGGCTTCGCCAACGCAGGCTGCCTGAAGGGTTATCCCCTGAAGGGCTGCCGGATATTTTTGCTATGGTTGAACAAGGGTATGAGCTGCTGCGCCAAGAGAATAAACTCTCCTTACGATTGAAGGAGCTGGAAGCAGAATGTAACATGTTTGAGGAGGAACTGCTCACACTTATCTATGAGTCGGGTGCTGATCTTGGCGACGAGTCTGGTGTAGCGGCAGCTGGCTTTGAAATAGATCCGCAAGAGGGGAAACGAATATCTGCGTTATCCTTACTAAGCTGGCTGGAACTGCGAAAAAGAGCGTGGGATGATCTGAAAAAGGACTTGATTCGCCGGGAAACTATGCAGTCAAGATTGCAGGATGTGGATGAAGAACTCAAGGAGAGCCACAGGATTTTAGGTGAGCTGAGAGAACAGCGTGAGCTTCTGATACAAGAAGGCGGGGCGACTGGTGGAGAAGACTTCTTACGCAGGTCAGCAGCTGTGCAGCGGCGCAGTGATCTGAATAAATCGATTCGCCAGTGGGAGCTTGTTATGTTCGGTGGTTGGGAGGAAGAGCGAGTTACTGCTCTGCTGGAATTATTAAATCATCATGATGCGGAAGCATTGCAGCTGAAGCGGTCATTGGCTGAAGAGTTGATGGAACGGCAGGAAGAGGGTTGGAACACCCTGCTGGAGCAGCGAGGCAAGCTGCTTCAGGAAAGGGAGTATCTGAAGGAGCGCTGCGTGGAGGATTCCGTTATTCAGCAACTGGAAGAGCAGAGAGCAGCCTTGCGGATCGTGGCTGATAAATATGCAGTGGCAGCGATAACTGCCGAACTAATCGGGCGAACTCGTCGTGTGTATGAGCAGGAGAAGCAGCCACAGGTATTACTGCTTGCCTCAGATTATTTCTCCAAGCTGACGGAAGGGGAATATAAAAGGGTTGTTATGACACTGGGGCATAAAGAGCTGAAAGCTGAACATAAGAATGGGGGATTACTAGACAGCGGATTGCTTAGCCGAGGGACGGCAGAACAGCTGTATCTTGCCATCCGATTGGCATTGGCAGAGACCATGTCACGGCAAGTATCGCTGCCGCTGTTATTCGATGATCTCTTCGTTAACTTTGATGAGTCTCGTCTTCATGCTGCGCTTGGACTTCTTGGAGAACTGTCGATCTCCCGCCAGATTGTGATGATGACCTGTCACAAGCATGTGGCGGAAGCGGCAGCACGTATGATTCCTACAGCAGCGGTTATTTCCGTGTAGTTCGGGTGATTGGTTTTACGGATACGAGACTGTTCCCCTTCTCCTTTGAGTTCGATGAAGTATTACTACCTGGTGGAGAGGACCATGGCGTGCGCAGCAGCTTGACAGCCCAGACCAATGATAAACCTCCGAAGATTGGGTAGAACACGGAGAGCAGTGAACTAAAGCCAAACTGGCTCAGTAAATAGCAGACCAACATCAGAAGTGGTGTAATCAATGCGGTTGATAGGGGAAGCCGTTGCTTAAGCTGTACAGCTACTCCATAAATATCGGCGACAAAAGTGCTGAAGATCTCCAAAAAGATCAGTAGGAGATATATAGTTTGCACTACAGTACCCAATCGGACGGCGATGCTGCCCATCGGAATTTCAAATTTGAGAATCCCTGGCATCTGTGAGCTCATTGCGAAATGTGCGGCGATCAACATAAAACCAATCCCGGTACCCCCAATAATACCGCCCCATACAAGGGATTTTTCTTCCTCTGTGTGACGAGCCATAGGGACTAAAACAGCTTGTGCCATCCCTAAATTAAAGGCGGTGTAGAGCAGCGGTGACATCCATGCTCCAAAGAGAGAGCGATCGTTATCAAGGAACAGGAACCGTCCAGCTCCCGGAATTTGAAAAGTATTAAAAATAATGATAAGTGACAGAGTAAGCATTAAAGGTACAACAATACTGTTCATTTGCAGAATACCGGAAATCCCTCGTTTTAGCAGAAAGTATGAACCAAGCAATGTGATAAGTAGTCCAGTCTGATAATGAAGTCCGAGATGCTCCTGAAAAATAGCGCCGGCCCCTGCAAGCATAATACTGTTTACTCCGATCAGGACGACCATCGTGAACAAACTGATGGTGCTTCCGACCTGTTCCCCGAAGAGGTGGCGGTTAAAGTCTTCATAGGATTCCGCTTCTATTCGCCGAGCAATGACCATCATTTTTGTACCCAGCCATATGAACAATATAGTTGAGAGCAGGATGGTCAGGACTGCCCAGTGCCCGTAACGTGTGAAAAATTTTAATATTTCCTGTCCGGTGGCGAATCCGGCTCCTACAATGGTGCCAATATAAGTGAAAGCGATCTGTAATGTTCGGACATGTGATTTCATGGCTCCCCTCCTAATAGTTTTACGAAGCTAAAGAAAAATCATAACGAGTGCTATGCAGGATAACCTTGTGTACTCTGTATAGTACAGGTTATGATGAGGATCAGTAGGACATGACTTCCGTCGTAATTGCTTTATGATCAGTGATTAATTTGTACGGAATGTCTGCGATTATAAAGGGTATTGGAGGTTCAAAGTCATGGAAGTGTTGAAACAGCGGATTTTGGAAGAAGGTGTCGTCGTTTCGGATGAAGTGCTGAAGCTGGATGCACTGCTAAATCATCAGGTTGATCCACAGCTTACGATGGAAATGGGACGGGAGTTTGCCGGGAGGTTTGCGGACTCAGGAATTACACGTATTGTGACCGTTGAATCCTCGGGCATTGCCGTGGCATTTGCCACCGCGTATGAATTAAAGGTGCCGCTAGTTTTTGCACGCCGCAAAAAAACTCTGTTAGCTGATCCAGATGCGCTTTGCGAAAGAGTTCCGTCTTTTACAAAAGGTATCGTTACTGATATTATGTTGTCTCGCCAATTTATCTCTCCAGAGGATAAAATCCTCTTTATCGATGATATTATTGCCAATGGTGATGCAGCGCGTGGGTTGATTAAGATCATTCAACGTTCTGGCGCCGAGCTAGTTGGTCTTGGTGTTGTAGTTGAAAAAAGCTTTCAGGCAGGGGCTCGGACGATCAGAGAGCAAGGCATTCGTCTGGAGTCACTCGTAAGAATTACCTCTCTAAATGGAGGCACCATCGAATTTGGGGAATAACCTAATTGGCAATAAGAACAGGCCTATTTTTTAAACAACTGCTTTTCACCCTATGGATTTTCCTTTATAATAAAAATTAGACATAGGGAGGAGGCGTCACAATGGGGAAAGAACCGGTGACTGAACAATTTTTTATTGATAAATTAACCGAGGCCAAGGATCATTTCGAGCGTGCGCTGGACTGCAAACACACGGAATTCGACGATCTGTATCCCTATATGATTGAACATCCTCAGTTTTTTTGGTACAAACGCTATGTAGCCTGGTCAGAGCTTCTGACAATCAAAGGTTTGTGTGAAGAGTTATCCTTTCCTTGGAGGGAAAAATTCACTACTAACCAAGTGGAGTATCTGGAGCAACGTGTGATGTCCGCTAAAGTTCTTGACTTCTGGTTTGAGAAGAATGAAGCGCTGATATAAGAATGCTTTAGTAGACATGCAAGTCGTTAATTGCCTACATGAGACCCAGATGATTTATCATTTGGGTCTTTTTTCTGAGACTAAATAGGACAAGCTATGACAGGAGGGATTAATGATGATTAGCGATGAGCAATTGGATGCTTACCGGATTTCCGGTGAGAAAATTCGTGTAGTGCGCGATGGCTTGGAAAGTAACGACGTAAAAGGGATAGTTCTTGCATGGGATGATTCTCAGGTGATGATACGTCGTCAGAATAGACGAGTAGTGAAGCTGGATCGCAATTATTTATTCCAGCCATTTAGTGAACCAAGACAAGATCCGGATAATATATAATTTTTACAGTAATAATATCCGCAGTAATAATCTTCATAATACAAAACAGCTCCTCGCCCTACTGGGCGGGAGCTGTTTCTGTAATGTCATTTGGGATTATATAGTTAGAGCTAGTTCAGACGCATTCTCTTCTCTGGAGAGTATGGAGAGTTCTGTTGACAGTCCAAGATACGCGCGCATGCGCAGCATCATTTCTCTACGGAAGCCTGGCCATAATATATTCATCTCTCCTTGAAATCCTCTGCAGGAATATAATGCCTCGACTCCTCGCTGATCTTGGCGAACGGTAGTAATCTTCAAATCATGGGAGCTCAGCTCGCGCGTAACCTCTTGAAGCATTAGTGACGTCTTCTTAGTGGCACCAGATACGAGCTCCATATATAGCTGAGGGGTCTTAAACAGGCCGCTTCTACTGATTACACGGCAGTCGCGTTCGAAAACTTTATGAATAAACGTTAGCAGCAAATAGCTTCTGACCAGGGACAGTTCTTCTTTAGTTACTTCTTCATCAATAATGGATGTGTTTAGCTTCGTAGTCGCCATTATAAATCACCTCATTTATATTATGCGAACTTTTGTTCTCATTATACCTTATATTCGGCAACAAAAGCAATAATTATCCATAAATTAATGAATGATAAGAAAATGACGGAAATATATTGACGTTGGATTCTCAGCGTGGTATGATCTATCTTGTGACCGCAATAAGCGAGTCATTATAATACGCGGTCATGGCGGAATTGGCAGACGCGCTGGCTTCAGGTGCCAGTGGTAGCAATATCGTGGAGGTTCGAGTCCTCTTGACCGCATAGCTAAAAGGATTATAGAACTGCTCCAGTAGCAGTTTTATAATCCTTTTTTTTGTGTTTTTCAGCAGACGGTAGTGCTTAAGCGAAAGAAATCTTTAAGAAACATCTCCTGAGGCTTACGGACCCAGATGAAGCTATTTGCTCATTTATCGCTTTTTGAGCATAGTATCGGACCCCAGTGCAGCTATCGCATAGGAAAAGGATCGAACTTGGCGTTTTTTATACCAATAGCGACTGTGGGGTCCGATAGGAATCTAAATGTGCTCTAAAGCTGCGAATAAGGTCAGCTGAGTCCGATAGCACTTTCGTACGCGCAGATTGGAGAAATACTAATTTGTGTTTTGCTTCTAAGCTAATCGCCCCGCGGAATCATCATCACCTAAGGCTTACGGACCCAGCTGACGTTATTTGCTCATTTATCGCTTTTTGAGCATAGTTTCGGACCCCAGTGCAGCTATCGCATAGGAAAAGGATCGAATTTGGCGTTTTTTATGCCGATAGCGACTGTGGGGTCCGATAGGAATCCAAATGTGCTCTAAAGCTGCGAATAAGGTCAGCGGGGTCCGATAGCATCTTCGTACGCGCAGATTGGGAAATACTAATCTGTGTTTTGGTCCTTCGCTATCTGCAATAGAGGCACTACGTTCTGCTTTAAGCTACTCGCCCCGCTGAGTCCGATAGCGCCTTCGTACGCGCAGATTGGCGAAATACTAATCTGTGTTTTGGTCCTTCGCTATCTGCAATAGCGCGACACTGAATTTTGCTTCTACGCTACTTAACCCGCTGAGTCCCATAGCAACTTCGCGCGCGCAACTATGCTCGAATCCAATGAAGTTTGTTGTCTAGATCAAAGTCTAAGACACGAAAAAAACAGGTGCACCCAGCAACCATTGCATGGCTATTGGGACACACCTGTTTTTTATGGGATAATGAATTACACGGTTGCTCTACGCAGCATCAAAAACGATAAAAGAGCGTACACGACTGTCAGAGGCATGGACCACAAGGCAAGTTCAAATGCGGTATATCCAGCAAACCAGTTAAAGAGGTCTACCCACCACTGATTATAGGTCATTAACAATACGCCGAGACTGCACAGGATAAACGTAACCCCTGAGAAAATGAACAAACCGCTTCGGCCAAATCTCCGGAAGATGCTGGATATCATTAGCCCCAGAAAAAACATATGCAGAAAGAGCGCAAAATACATCCATAGCTGTTCGAGGGCATTACCATCATTTAAATAGGGCAAATGAAAATAATGTAGTTCCAAACCCCAGCCACCTGTCAGTTTGCTTTCAATGATGGAGAGCAGGTAGAGGAGAATTGAGTAGACGGCGCTAGTTATAATAGCCATTAAGGAAGTGCCTATGAAATAATCCGTTCTTCGTTGGCTTAAGCCCAGAGCAAAGGGGAAGGTCTGCACCAAAATGAGTATACCGGTGATTAACATATAAATGAAGATAGAAACCAGACCGCCGGTATAAATCGGTTCTTGGAGGAAAGAAGCGACGATGATATTTACCAAGAAGCTGGATAACAAGATTACCCAAGGCGTATACAACCATAACCACTTATCTCTGAAATGCATTTTTAACATACCTGCCGTAGGATTCATTACACGGTCACTTCCTTTCCTAGAGATTTTTTATTTGTGAGATGAACAATTAATTGCTGTAAAGATACAGGTGAGATTTCTAAGCCTAACTTTTCAGCATGTGCTTGATCCTTCACGTTGAAGCCGATAATGGTGGCTGTAAGCAATCCGCCAAAAGACTCGCGGGAAATGACTTGTTTGCCAGCGATAAAATCTTCGATCTTTGCTGTCGCGCCGATTACCGTAACAGCTTGCCCGCGAAGGGCTTCAGCATCTTCGTTAATAATTAGCTTGCCGTTGTCGATGACGATAACATGCTCTAAAAGCTGACTTACTTCATCGATCAAATGGGTGGACAAAACAACCGTACGTGGATTTTCAGCATAATCTTCAATTAGGCGATCGTAAAATAGGCTTCTAGCTACTGCATCAAGACCTAAATAGGGTTCGTCAAAAATGGTAAGTGGAGCACGGCTGGCTAGACCTACTACAATTCCTACAGCCGAGAGCATACCTCGGGACAGCTTTTTTATTCTTCTTTTTAATGGCAGATTGAAATCCTTGATTAAAGAGTGAGCATATTCCCGATCAAAGTTTGGGAAAAATAATTCGGATACCTCCAGTACATCGATGATTCGGTACGTGTCCGGATACCTTTGGCTTTCCTTAATGAAGCAAATCTGCCTGAGAACCCGGTTATTCTCGTACGGATGTTCACCAAATACGTTCAGGACACCACTTGTAGGGAAAAGCTGAGCTGTGATCATATGCATTATTGTGGTTTTTCCTGCACCGTTTCTGCCGAGTAGCCCGTATATCTTATTTTTCTCCAAAGAAAAACTGAGTTCATGGATGGCAGTGACATTTCCGTATGACTTAGTCAATCCTTTGATTTCAACGACTTCATTCATGACTTGTTGTCTCCCCTCTGAATCATAATTGTTAATTGATCCAACGTAATTCCTAATTTTTCAGCTTCACGGATCATGGTTACTACATACTGTTCATAAAATTGTTCTTTTCTCTTCTCCATCAATACTGCACGCGCTCCAGAAGCTACAAACATACCGATTCCTCGTTTTTTGTACAATATCCCTTGATCCACAAGCAAATTCACACCTTTCGCAGCCGTAGCCGGATTGATCTGGTAGAAAACAGCAAACTGATTTGTCGAAGGAACTTGTGACTCCTCCAGCAGTGTTTCTTCGATGATGTCATTTTCTATTCGTTCGGCGATCTGCATAAATATCGGTCGTGTATCATCCATTAAGTTTCCCATGTATTCACCGCCAACTTCATTGGTTAGTTAGTTATGCAATTAACCATATATGCAACGAAGTTAATTGTCAATATTTTTTAATTATTTTGGGCTGTATCCACATAAATAAAGGCTGCCCAGAATGCTCTGGATAGCCTTTTATTTGCATTACATAAATGCTATGATTTTGTCCTTGGTAAAAAAGAAGGGGGAGTTCAGCTATGAATGATTATGGTCCGGATCTGTTCAAAGATACTGCAAGCTATTACACAAGATATCGCCCGCTATATCCGTCCTCACTGATTCGATATCTAGTGAACAAATTCTCACTTAACGGAGAGGGCCGGTTGCTAGACTTAGGTTGTGGTACTGGGCAGTTAGCGCAAAGGTTTACGGATTGGTTCGAAAAAATTGTTGGCGTAGATACTGAACTAGAGATGCTAGAAGAAGCAAAGCTGTTATCAAAGTACAACAGGGTTGAGAATGTTAGCTGGCAACAGGGGAGAGCGGAAGAACTATCCAATGACTGGGGTTCCTTTCGTCTCATCATGATGGCTAAGGCGTTTCACTGGATGGACCGAGAATCCATTCTTGAAATTCTCTATCACAGTTTAGATGATAACGGCGGTATTGCTGTAATTGATACTTTTAATGAACAACAAGAACCGTTACCTTGGCAACAAAAGGTAGATGAAGTAGTGAAACGCTGGTTGGGTGACGAAAGAATAGCCGGGAACAGTACATATAGACATCCACAAGAAAGACATGAGGATGTTGTAAAGCGATCCAGTTTTACAGATGTTGAAAGACAGGTGTTATCGAGTTATTCCATCACTTGGACTGTTGATTCTATTCTAGGAAATTTGTATTCTACGTCTTATGCCTCTAAGCGATTATTTAGAGATAACTTAGAACGTTTTGAAGATGATATGAAATCAGCTTTATTAGAAATAGAGCCAACAGGTATATTTACAGAGGAATTGTCGGTTTCAATCATTACTGCCTTTAAAAAAGAAGCGGATTTACGATAAGAATCGCGCATTGATCTCACCGCATCCTGCTGTGTTAGGACTTAGTTTAAGGCGAAATGTGTTCTTTTTTAGTATGGATTTTACTTGCTTAGGCGTAAGAGAAGGGTTCCTCTGGAGTAGTTGCGCGATCACACCCGAGACGATAGGTGTTGAGACACTGGTACCGGACAGCACAAAGTAATCTTTAGCTATCCGCAAATAAGGAAGCTCGCGATCCAGCTTGGATCGTGGGGCACGAAGGGAGATGATCGTTTCGCCTGGAGCAACGAGATCCGGTTTCTTCCTTCCTCCCGGTGCGGGTCCACGACTGGAGAACCAAGTGATTCGGTCGTCCGCTTGCGTGAGCGTGCGACGGTCATCCACTGCACCGACAGTAATTGCTGAAGGACTAATCCCTGGAGATTCGATCGTACTGCGTCCCGGTCCGCTGTTTCCAGCTGCTATTACAACGTTCAGTCCGGCTTTAATTGCTTTTTCTACAGCTTGGCAGAGTGGATCATCTGAACAAGGAAGATTCACCTTACCCCCGAATGACATCGAAAGAATACGAAGATTAAGTCTTCTCCGATTCGCAATACACCATTCAATTCCTTTAATGATTGTGGAATCATATCCATCGCCATTTTTATCGAGTACTTTGACACCTACTATCCCTGCCTCTGGAGCAGGGCTTTTGTATTTTCCTTTACTCATCCAACCGTTGCCTGCTGCATCCCCTGCGATATGAGTTCCATGGCCGTTATCGTCATAGGGCTGTTTTCTATGATTGATAAAATCTTTAAAAGCAACTATGCGGTTAACAGGGCGAAACAGGTCAGGGTGCCGATACACCCCTGTATCAAGAATAGCAATATTAATCCCTTTTCCGGTAAGCCGCTTTTTCTTTTGGGCAGCTGTGGAACCAATGGATGGTGTCGCTATATTAAGGGATGTTTTTTTGACTTGATCCAAATAAATTTTTTCGATACCATCCCAGCGGCACATCCGGTTCAGGCAGTTCTTTGAAACTTTGGATGATATCGAATTGAGCAGGTGAAGATGATGTCTGATCGGAAGGTCGTGGGATTTTAAATGGTTTTGTAAAGAATGTAGCTGGGCTGTAGTTATTTTTTGTTTGAATTTAATGATAACTGGAATGGAATTTGCCTTATGTGCTGGAAGATAGGAACGTTGAACTCTTTTTCTCAAAGAATGGTGCATTTTCGAATGATATTGCTCTAGCCATTTTTGACCGTTCATTAGTAATGAATCACCTCTTGAAGGTATTATATGCACTGCAGAGCTAGTGGACACGAAACTATGAAACTAGGATTTAACACATTTTCAGATTTGTAGGTGAAAGAGAGGTCAAACATTACGATTCTTGCATTTACTAACGTATCCTAAAAAGAAAGTGGTGAAGTAAATGGTAATTATTAAAAAACCAGTTAACAAGAAAGCAGTTATGGCTAGCAAAGTTCTCGCGGCTAAAAAAGCGAAAGCAGCTCCTACGAGAAAGAAACGTAGAATTAGACAGACTCTGGATAGATTTATTGTTGTTGCTATTGGTACAAATGCAACGGGTACACCTAAAGATACTACGGGGTGGTCAGCTTCATTGAGAGCTGGAACTACAACGGTAACTGCTGATTTTGACGAATTTGGTGTAGTTAGATTCCCAACAATTAGTACCTTAACATCAGTACCTTATCTTCTCACTTTAAGAGATGAGAGTGGAGCTACTATAAGAAGTTTTAACGTTCCCGCAGACCGCGAATTTTTTGTGGCTAGATTCTAGTTTGGACAAGCCAGGTCAAGTAAACAGCATGTGTCGATTTTATATCGATGCGTGCTGTTTTTTATGTATTTTTCTAACTTTGATTCAAGTGAGTGATTTGTTACAGACAAACAGAATGGGGGGATGCCATACTTTCAGCATCATAATTTTGGGAATATAGTACAAAAATGGACATAAGGCGGGTGAGAGGTTTCGTGAAAGAAAAAGGGAATATATCAGGTATTCAATATTTTTTATTAGGACTGCTTGTATTTTTAATGTTAGGAATGGATATGTTCATCATGGGATTAGATCAATGGTTATGGGGGGATTTGTTTAATATAGACGACTTTTTTGTCAGCCCTTGGTACGTACTAGTTGTTCATTGGAGCATAGTCACCCTATTGTGGACAGTTGGAGCTATGATATTTCTACTTTGGTTCAGGAAGAGGAAGTTGATTGAAAAGGTTATATCTTTGCGTTGGAGCTCTAAGGTCATTCCTTTATTAATTGTAGCTTTTATATCAAGCTTTTTGTTCGCTGTGTTGGAATTTTGGATTAATGGGGAGAGCATTCCACAGATTTATAGAGAATATGAAAACTTCAAGTTAGAACATGGTTTTATGGGCATATGGGTTGCCTTGGTTCAAAACATATATTACATTGTGGAAGCTGTACTAGTTGTACTATTGGTTGCGCTAATGCAGTCTGCAGGAGAAGTATGGTTTAAGAAACCTTCTCTTCCTTATGGCGGAATAGGTTTAATGCTGACTTGGGGATTAGGTCATTTGACACATGGTCTGCAAAGCGGCTTGTATATTACTGCTTTTTCTTTGGTGTTTGGCTGGCTGTTTGTGAAAGCGGGTAAGCAGTGGTGGCCAAGTTTTCTGTTTATCTGGCTTGTATTTGTTTTATAATATTTAGTTTAACGGGGGGATACCATTGTACAATCCAGAGAAGAGAACAATTACTACTGAAAGATTGATTTTAAGACCTTTTGCATTGTCTGATGCACAGCGTGTCAGTGAGCTCTGCAATAATTATAATGTTTACAAAAGTACATTAACTCTACCTTATCCATACCCCATTGAATGTGCGTTATCATGGATTGAAACACATGAAGATGAGTTCAATAATGATAATTCATATGAATTCGCTATTACTGATAAAAATACAAAAGAGCTGTATGGTGCTATAGGACTGAGAAATAACCGGACACACAGAAACGGCGAGCTTGGATATTGGATAGGTGAGGATCACTGGGGTAATGGATATGCTACAGAAGCAACAAAAGCGGTCATTAATTTTGCTTTTACAGAAAAACATTATCACAAAGTGTATGCCAGATTCTTTGCTACAAATCCTGGTTCGGGACGGGTTATGCAAAAATCTGGCATGCTGAAAGAAGGCGTTTTGTTACAGCATATTTATAAAGAAAATGAGTTTGTGGACCTTATTCATTATGGGATTTTAAATACGAGAGCTACTGACTAACGCTTGGATTTCATACACCACTATTTGAAGTCACGCCCATTGGGCGTGGCTTTTTTTATTAGAAATGCTAGTCCGCTTCAACGGACAATAATGAAATTCCTTCTTATTTAAAATTAAAATAAAATTCTTGACACTTCTCATTGATAACGATTATCATAGGAAGCGATTAGTGAAAATGAAAATCATTATCAATACATGAAACGTATAAATATACATATTCGGAGGGATAGATTTTGAAAAAAATATTAGTACTCCTGGTTGTTGCAGCGCTTACTGCAATGACTGCTTGTTCGTCTACTAATACAACGGACAATCGAAAAAATGAAGCAGTAACGAATACAACTGCTAATGAATCGAAAGAAGCGAATGCAGCAAATACAACAGAAGTAGCGAATACAGCGGAAGCTGCCGGCAAGGTGTACAGTCTGGAGAATGATGGTGTGGATGAAACATTGTTCAACGAAGCCTTAAGCCAATTCCCTTCTACAGTACCGGAGCGTATTGTAACAACTTCTGTACCGTTAACAGAAATGCTTTATTTGCTCGGCATAACTCCGGTAGGTGTACCTACTTCAACGAATCCAATCCCTGCTGATTTCGAAACAATTGATCGTATTGGATCTCCTATGGCACCGGATCTGGAAGTAGTGACAAAACTTGAACCAGACTTGCTGCTGGGAGCGGAATCACTTCGCAGCACATTAGACAAATCGCTAGAAGGAATCGACCTACAAAAAGCATATTTGAGAACAGAATCATTCGAGGATTTAAAGCTTAGCCTCAAAGTTTTAGGCACTTATTTTAATAAAAAAGATGAAATGAATGCTGCTTTAACTAAGATTTTGGACAAAGAAAATGAGCTGAGTCAATTAGCCGAAGGCAAAGAGCTGCCAAGCGTGCTGCTCGTAATCGGAACCGCGGATTCTTTTATGGTCATGAGTGAGAAATCTTATTTAGGTAGCTTGGTGAATAAGCTTGGTGCTGATAACATCGCAACTTCTGTATTGCAAGTTACTGACACTTACTCACCTATTAATATGGAGAACATTGTAGCCGCTGATCCAGACATCATTCTCGTACTCGCTTCAGGCGACCACGGAGCGACAGAGGATAAGTTCAAAAAAGAAATAGAGAAAAATGAAACTTGGACAAAGCTCTCAGCTTATGCAAATAACAAAATCAACATTCTAGATTACAGCGTATTCGGTGTTACTTCGATCCTTAACGCCGAGACAGCCTTAACCGAAATTGCAAAATACTTCTATGAATAATTAAAGGAGACAGCAAGTGATAAATATATCTCGTAGCAGAATTATTGTTATTGTAACGTTAGCACTTGCGCTCGTTGCCGCCATAATTGCGATTGGACTAGGCTCAGTATACATCCCCATACCAGACATCCTAAGCACAATCTTTGGGTCAGCGGCAAAAGCAGTGAATGCCACCATCATATGGGATATTCGTTTGCCGCGTGTATTACTGGCGATGATCATTGGGGCAAATATCGCGGTTTCAGGCGCTCTGCTGCAAGCTGTGATGGGCAACCCACTTGCTGATCCAGGATTGACCGGTGTAACGAGTGGGGCGGCTGCATGTGTGCTTGTCATTATGCTTGCAGCACCACAATATACGGAGTTTATTCCAATTGCGGCTTTTGTTGGTGGACTAATCGCTGCAGGGATTGTATATGCATTAGCGTGGAGAAGAACCGGCATTTCGCCGATCACTATTATTTTATCAGGAGTTGCTGTGAATGCTCTTTGCGGGGGATTAATAGGACTTCTGACCATCATGTACAGCGACAGACTTCCGGCAGCAGTCCAATGGTTGAACGGCAGTTTGGCTGCAAAAGGGAACAATGCCTTGATGATGGTTTTCCCGTATGCCATTGCAGGCTGGATCTTATCCTTTTTCGCGATCCGCAAGGCGAATATTATACGTTTAGGCGATCAGGTGGCTTCGAATTTAGGTGAAAATGTGGATCGAATTCGTACTCTACTTTCCTTGCTGGCAGTATTTCTAGCGGCTATCTCTGTAGCGGCTATAGGGATGATTGGCTTTGTTGGACTTGTTGTGCCACATATGGCTCGATTGTTGGTGGGTTCAGACTATAAATTTCTTTTGCCGATGAGTATGGGACTTGGAGCATTGGTATTGTTGATAGCAGATACAGGTGGACGTACCTTATTTGCACCTTTAGATATTCCTGCGGGTATCCTTATGGCGGTGATCGGTGGACCATATTTTCTATACCTGATGAGAAAGAAGGCGTTCTAACATGTTTACTGTCGACTCTATTTCGATTCGGTATGAGCAGAAAAACATTATTAACAACTTCTCTTTTTCCGTAAAAAAGGGTGAAATCGTCTCGATTATAGGACCAAACGGTTCAGGTAAATCTACATTACTTAAGGCGGTATCACGACTAATTCCATATCATACGGGTGCGGTCACACTCGATGGTACGGATCTAAAGTCCATGACCGCCAAACAAGTGGCTCGAAAAATGTGCATGCTGAGCCAGAAGAACCAAGCGCCTAATGATATGACCGTGATCGATCTCGTCTCCTATGGAAGGTATCCTCATAAAAAATGGTTCGAAAAATTAAATCATGAGGATATGGAGATTGTCCACTGGGCACTGGAAAAGACACATTTAAAGGATTATAAGGATCGAGCAGTTTCCTCGTTATCCGGTGGTGAATCACAGCGTGCTTGGATTGCTATGGCCTTGGCGCAGCGCCCTTTGGTTATGTTGCTTGACGAACCGACCACTTACTTGGATATTTCGCATCAGCATGAAGTTCTTGAGCTAGTACGTGAGCTAAATCAAGACATGGGGATGACCGTCGTGATGGTGTTGCATGACCTCAATCAAGCCTCTACCTATAGTGACAGTATTGTTGTGGTGCAGGCGGGTGAAAAAGCGATGTATGGGACACCAAATGAAGTTATGACAACCGATATGATCCGGAATATATACCGAATGGATGCCGAAGTTCAATATGTTCCTGCAGAGACGAAACCTCGTATTCATTTGCTAAGTACCGTTCGCTAGATTCGTGGCTAGATTACATAACCTATTAATGGAGGGATTTTATAATGAAGAAGCCTGTAGATGTAGAGAAAAATAAAGAAAACTATTTGCAATTTATTGCGAATCGTAAAAATCTGATTTTGAGCTTAATAGATGACGAAGGAAAACCTTTTATCAGCTATGCTCCTTTTGTTAAGCATGAAGGCAAACTTTATATTTACATTAGTAAGATCGCCGAGCATTACCGATATATGGAAAATAACGAGTTTGTAGATGCGCTTCTAATTGCAGATGAGTCTGCAACGAATAATAAATTTGCAACGGAGCGTGTGCGGTGGAATTGCACTTCAAGCAATATCGGGAATGACGGGCATGAGGAGATCTTTGAATTGTTTAATGCTGATCATGGGGCGGCAATGGTGAATTTGCTGCGTGGATTGGATTTTTCATTGTTTGAATTGACACCTGTTCAAGGGCGTTATGTTGTTGGTTTTGGCTTGGCCTTTGACATCGACGTAGATGCGAACCTGTTCAACCATGTGGTGATCGACAAGAAAAAAGATGAAGAAGCCACTGTACAAGGGAGCAAATAATCTATGACTTTCACTTTAGTGTTGCCAATCTGGCATGCGGTACAAACGCGATTTCATAAAATGGTGAAGGCATTGCCGGAAGAGGATCTTAACCTTAAGCTAGGGAACTCTACGATTGGGGGATTAATTCAGCATAATGCGGAAGTTGAGTTTATGTTCGCAGAGTGGTTTTTTGCAAGACCTAATCCTCTAGGCGACAAGGCAGCATATTCTACATTGAATGAACTCGTTGATCTGCTGACTGTTTCCAATGAGAATCTAACTGCTGCGATGCAGGAGCTTCCGGAAGAAGCGTGGCATGTGAGTGTGGAGTCGGCTTTTGGCACATCTACACCGCTTGAAGCGATAGGCAGGCTTATGTATCATACAGGCATTCATGCCGGACAGATTTCGCTTATACAGAAAAATGCAGTCCGAAGTGAAGTGAGTAAATTGGGAAATGATTGATGAGAAAACGGCAGAAATGTCGTTTTTTTTGTGCGTAAATAAGGAGTTTTTAAAAGGGAGCTTGGTTACTTGTTGACGTTCTTTTGATGTCCCTTGATGTCCTTTTGATGTCCTCTGCTGCCTCTGAATTTGGTATAATGTAGGGGATTATAAGGGGGCGCTGATTATGACAGAATACTTGCGAGGCCAAATTGCTAAAATGGCGAATGTGAATATGGAGACGTTAAGGTATTATGAAGAGCTCGGATTAATTAGCACTCCCTTACGTTCAGAAGCTGGTTATCGTCTTTATTCGGATGAGGTGCTTAGCCGACTTGTTTTTATACATAATGCTAAACTGTGTGGTTTCACTTTAAAGGAAATCAAGAAGGCACTCACTAAATCTGAAAGCAGCGGCATTAGCATAGATGATTTTGTAACTGTTGTGGATAAGAAAATGGATCGAGTTCGTGGCGAAATTGCAAAACAGGAAATAAAACTAACAGCCCTCGCAGATTTGAGAAAAAATTTGTTAGCCACAGATAAACATCCAGGCGTACAGTCCACGCTCGAAATCCTAAAAATGGATTCTTAACTTGACCTTGTAGTCTCCTACAGACTTTACAATCTGAGTTGAAAAGAATTGTAGGAGGGATTAACGATATGGTAAAGTCAAGTACAGAGCAGCTTGCAGCGATCAAAGATTATCTGCGACAAAGCAACCGATTGGATAGCAAGTCTATCGGGCAAATACGGCAGGAGATGGCCGCGACGGCTGCGAACATGCCCATTCCTACGGATGTTATCGTCGAGCGGGTCATGATTGGGCCCGTAAGTGGAGAGTGGATTATTCCTGTGAAATCTGCTCCACCCGCTGATGAAGTGATCCTTTATTTCCACGGTGGGGGTTTTATTTCTGGGACTTGTGAATTTTATCGAGATTTGGTTACACGAATTGCAAAAGCTAGTGGCACGAAGATCCTAGCCATTGAATATCGCTTGGCACCAGAGTTTACTTATCCGGCTGCTAACGAAGATTGTATAGACGCTTATCTGTGGCTGCTCGCGAATGGATATTCTGCCGGGAATGTCGTGCTTGGAGGGGATTCTGTTGGAGCCAGCCTTGCGCTGATGACGTTGATTACTTTACGGGATGCGGGTGTGGAATTGCCGGCGGGTGCTTTTTTAATCTCGCCGCATACAGATCTCGTCCTTTTGGATGGTGAATCGTATCTGAGTCGAGCGGAGTTTGATCCAACAGGCAGCATAGAAGGAAATAAACGAATAATTGATGTTTATCTAGGTGCTCGGACAGAACTAGCTCCTATATTATCTCCCTTAAGGTTGGATTTGCAGGGATTACCTGATTTACTTGTTCAAGTAGGCGACCACGAGGTATTGTTAAGCGATGCAACGAGGTTGTCTGAACGAGCACAAGCCGCGGATGTTCATGTAGAACTGGAAATATGGGAGAACATGTGGAGCGTCTTTCACTTTTTAGCTTATATGCTGCCAGAGGCGCAGCAAGCGATCGCGAATGTCGGTAAGTTTGTTAGAACGAGGCTAGATCGGATTGAGCAAAAAAGCAGATGATGTTGCCCGCCTTCTTGAGAGATCAAGGAGGTTTTTTGGCGAAATCGTTAGGTTCGCAGAAGGTGGATTGCTAGATGCTGGGCTTCTTCATCATAACGGACCGTATTGCAGCTATTTGCTCAATTCAGCGCGTTTGACTAACTTTTCGGACTGCATAGCTCTTATTGGCACATAAGAACGCCGAAAAGGTGGGGATTTGGGTGGATAGCTGCATTTGAGTCCGATAGCATGGTGAATTACGGTGATTTTCGGAAATAAGGGCTCCTCAGTCCGAATTCATGTAGGAAGGGGGCTACGGAGAATTAGACACCAGACGTGTATCTAAGTTTAATAAATGGGTGTGAGTATATACTGATAATGATTTAACGAATGACAAAGTGGCAATATTGTCAGTTCGTTTTTGAACATGATATGCTATGATAATTACCACCAGAGATAGAGCGAGGGGAATACATATGTCGAATGATCTTCCATTATCAAAAGAAAACATTTTGGACGCGGCTGAACAAGTGCTCCGGCGTTTTGGCCCGGACAAGACTTCTGTTGTTGATGTAGCGAAGGTGCTTAAAGTAAGTCATGGTACGTTGTATAGACATTTTTCCAGTAAATCTGCTTTGCGAGAAGCAGTAACCGAAAGATGGTTGCAGTATAATATTTCAGAGCCTTTAAAGAATATTTCAGAGCATTTTGATGGGAATGCCAAAGAGCAGCTCCGATTATGGATGGACACGCTGATTCGTAGTAAACGCACCTATGCTGTGGATGATGCCGAAATGTTTGCTATGTACGCAGCTGTAACTTTAGAAGCGGTGGATATGATTACCCTACACGTAGATCAATTAATTGGGCAAATTGCAGGCATTATTGAAAAAGGCATACAATCCAATGAGTATAGAGTGGTGGAACCAGTGGTAACGGCTAGAGCAATTTTTAATGCTACTTCGCGGTACCATCATCCAGCACATGCTATAGAGTGGCAGTCGGCTACGATTGATCAGGATTTCGCCTCTGTTTGGGATTTGCTCCTTTCCGGGATTTCTTTGTAGCATCTAATTAAAACCTTCTGATGTTCAGGAGGTTTTTTTGTGTCTTATAGGGGTATAAATCCCGTAGATTAGTCTGAATCGAGCGACTTGCAGCGAATGAGCGGTATAAATCCCGTAGATTAGTCTGAATCGAGCGACTAGCAGCAGATGAACGGTATAAATCCCGTAGATTAGGCTGAATCGAGCGACTAGCAGCAGATGAACGGTATAAATCCCGTAGATTAGTCTGAATCGAGCGACTAGCAGCAGATGAACGGTATAAATCCCGTAGATTAGTTTGAATTGAGCGACTAGCAGTAGATGAACGGTATAAATCCCGTAGATTAGTCTGAATTGTGCGAGTTGCAGCGAATGAGCGGTATAAATCCCGTAGATTAGTCTGAATCGAGCGAATAGCAGCGAATGAGCGGTATAAATCCCGTGGATTAGTCTGAATCGAGCGACTGTTGCAAAATATGTGAAAAGCGAATTAGAATGACAAATATTAAAAAATGTCACTTGTAATTTGTAATCGATCGATTTATAATCAGACCAACAAGAAGGATAAAGTAATAGGAGGAATAAATATGAACCACAATTTAGCTGGAAAAGTAGCATTAGTAACAGGTGCATCGAGAGGCATGGGCCGGGAGATTGCGGAGAACTTGGCACAACAAGGTGCGAAGGTGGTCGTTAACTATTCGAGTAACCCCGGCAAAGCCGAGGAAGTCGTAACCGGTATTAAGCAAAAGGGTGGAGAGGCCGTTGCTATTCGGGCAGACATCAGCCAGGTGGCAGAACTTGAACAGTTATTCCAAACCACACTAGAAGCCTATGGACAACTCGACATTCTCGTCAATAACGCTGGTATTATGATCACGAAGCCGATTCTAAATATGACAGAAGAGGATTTCGACAAGCAGTTTGCGATTAATGTGAAAGGCACCTTTTTTGCTTGCCAGCAAGCAGCTAAATATATGAATGATAACGGACGGATTATCAATTTTTCAACTTCCGTTACGGGTCAAATGTTCCCGACCTACAGCGTCTATGCAGGAACTAAGGGAGCAGTAGAACAAATCACTCGTCAGCTGGCCAAAGAATTTGGACGAAAAGGAATCACTATCAATGCTGTTTCACCGGGACCTGTGAATACGGAGTTATTTACCGTAGGGAAATCAGCGGAAGAGATTGCGACCGTGGGAAATATGAATTCCTTTGGACGTTTAGACGAGCCTGAGGATATCTCAAACATTGTGTTGTTCTTAGCCAGCAAGGAATCACAGTGGGTTACAGGGCAAACGATCCGTGTGAATGGTGGATTTATTTAAGCTGGTGGCTAAAGGGATCTTTTTAATAGCTGAATGTGGTCAATCCTTCTAATATGAATGTAAATAAAAGGAGGAGTGAACCATGACGCAGATCATCTGCTCACCAACTAAATATATACAAGGACATGGTGAAATTCGTAAGCTGGGAGATTATTGTTCGCAGCTTGGAGCGACAAGAGCTTATGCCATTATTGATCCTTATATTTTCTCTGTGTACAAAAAAGAGATCACATACAGTTTTGAAATGAACGAAATGCCACTAGTGATGACTGAATTCAAGGGCGAGTGCAGCAGTAATCAGGTTAATGAGATAGTTGCAGCACTTGGCTTGAAGGATGCGGAAGTCATTATAGGGATTGGTGGCGGCAAGACCCTGGATACGGCAAAAGCAGTAAGCCACATGAGTAACCTCCCGGTAGTTATTGTACCCACAGTGGCTTCAACGGATGCACCTTGCAGCGCTTTATCAGTGTTGTATACGGATGAAGGAGACTTTGACTGTTATCTTCCATTAAAAAGAAATCCCGATCTGGTTATCGTAGACGTCGATATCATTGCCAAAGCTCCTGCAAGATTGCTTGTTGCTGGAATGGGTGACGCGTTGTCTACTTTTTATGAAGCAAGAGCTTGCCGAGAATCTGGGGCTATTACCCATGCAGGTGGGACTAGCACAATTGCAGCCCTTTCATTAGCTCGTGCCTGTCTGGATACCCTTCTAGCAGAGGGTGAAACGGCATTAAAAGATGTTAAGCAAGGCATTACCTCTCCTGCGGTGGAACACATTATTGAAGCCAATATTTACTTAAGTGGCATTGGGTTTGAAAGCGGCGGACTTGCTGCGGCGCATGCGATTCATAATGGATTGACGCTGCATGAGGAATGCAGGAATACTCTTCATGGTGAAAAGGTTGCTTTTGCTACGATCGTTCAGCTTGTACTGGAGAAAGCACCATATGAAGAGATTGATCAGGTGATTGATTTCTGCAAAAAAATCGGCCTTCCCGTTACTCTCAAAGATCTTGGGATTACCAATAAGGATATCGATCAGTTGATGACTGTAGCTGAAGCTAGCTGTTCTAAGGATAGCCCCATCTGGAATATGCCAATTGAAATTCAAGCACTGGATGTGCTGGAAGCTATTCTTGCCGCAGACGCACGGGGACAATAGAAAAAACTCGACTGTAAATTATTGCGAACCTTCCTCGTACATATTTAACCTTCGTGAACCAAACAATGAGAACAATTGTTTAAGACGAAGGAGGCGTTCCTCTTGATGAAGGACAGTCGAAGTTTCAAACGTTATTTACTGATTTGGATTGCTGTTGCTGCTCTAATGGTTACTTTAATCGGTTCCGTGGTACCGTCTGTTTCAGCTGCCGAGTCCAGAGACAACCCTACAAACACACCAAGTGAAGAGAAGGCATCTCGACGTAATAAGGTCGTAATTATTATTGACGATTTCGGCAATGACATGAAGGGGACGGATGAAATGTTTTCACTGCCGATTAAGCTTACGGTGGCGGTCATGCCCTTTTTGCCTACATCTGTGAAGGATGCCACACGCGCGCATGAACGCGGAGATGATGTTCTTCTCCACTTACCGATGGAGCCGCGCCAAGGTAATCCTAAATGGCTTGGACCAGGAGCTGTACTGGCCAAGATGTCTGATGAGGAAGTCCGTCAAAAAGTAGAGGCAGCACTCGATAATGTGCCTTATGCTATCGGCATAAATAACCACATGGGCTCTAAGATTACCGGGGACGAACGGATTATGGGTGTGATCTTATCCGTGTGCAAAGAGCGGGGATTGTTTTTTGTGGACAGTAAAACCAACTACCGTTCTGTTGCTGGCAATATGGCTTATCGAATGGGGCTGCCGCGTGTAGAGAATCATATCTTTTTGGATGATACACACACAGCCAATCATGTCCTGAAACAAATGGGCCTCGTAAATAACCTGGCGAAGGATCAACGATTCTGCGTAACCATTGGTCATGTTGGTGTATATGGAAAAGAAACCGCCGCAGGCATCCGCAGCGGTGTTGAGCAAATAAAAGATGATGTTGAATTTATAGGCATTTCTGATCTAGTCAAAAACGAAATGAACTGGAACTCGAATCCTACACTTCCATAAGATAAGCTACTATGCCGCCAGCAATCGCTTCTGCAATTTCTTGTTGCCCTTTAGGGGTGCAAAGCTTTTCGCGATCTGTCGGACTGCTTACAAAACCCGCCTCAACAATTACAGTTGTGGCGGTTATTTTGTTGAGTAAATAAAAGGGCTTACCCGGTCTTGTCTCAGCACGGATATTATAGAGACTGTTTAATTGTTGCTGAATGGTCTGGGCAAGGATAAAGCTGCGGCCTTCTTGGCGATATAATACAAGCGGACCATGTTTGGAAGGAGAAGGTGCCCAGTTAACATGGATGCTGACCACTACGGTAGCTGGTAATGTCTCAGCCAGTTCTTTACGCTGGGCAAGATCGCGCAGATGTCGGGATTTACTGCGCAGCCAGCGGTTCTCATCACTTGGGGCATAATCTCCATTACGATTTAAGGCAACATCAAATCCATCGCTGCGCAGCAGCAGAAATAATCGGCGTGAGATATCTAATGTAATATCCTTCTCAAGAATATTTCCGTAGGAAGTTCCTCCGTCGATCCCCCCATGTCCTGCATCAATTAAGATCATACGGTGGCCGTGGCTTAAGAGATGCTGACGTTCATCATTCACTACGGGTTTGGATGGAGTTGCAGAAGCATATGCACTCCCCACAAACAGCATTAGAAGTCCAACTGTAGTTAAAGTAATACGTAAGCCGCATATTGCAGCTGCTGTCTTGGAATAAGCTTTATTTCTCCCATTGTTCAAATGAACTCCTCCTTGCATGTGAATAACCTCGTGCCCTAGATTCTTTGTTAGATTGTGCTTTAATAGGTAAACCTATTCGAACAATCCGGGACAAGAGTTTAGATATATGCTCGCTGGTGCACACTAAGAGCATGGAACGACGCTGGTTATCTTAATTCACTTATAATGTAGGAGGTGTTACAAATGGCTTCCGGCGGCGATGAGCTTGTAAAGTATATCACTGAGAAGGTAGTTGTTTATATCGAGGATCCGCGTGCCATTCATGCTCGAAGAGCGGCTACTAAGCAGCCGTGGTCACAGAAATGGTTCGGTATGCTTCCGCTGGGTTGGTCGATCTGGCGAAGCAAATGGAGCCACAGTGACAAGGATTGAATTTCACAAATAACAAATAACCTTCCAGTGCCTTGTTGAGGGTGGCAGCGGAAGGTTATTTGTTATGTTTAGTTATAGATATTTTTGTCGGGCAGCTTGTGCAGTGTTCCGATAGTCTGCAAGGCAGTGAGTGGTAAATATCTTCTACCTTCTGGTCCTGATGCTGCATAAACGGTGGGCATGTTGTTTATTGCTTTTGTATTATTCGAAGCAATCGACCAGTTCTGATAACCTGTAATCATAAAAGGTGCCCCTACGATATCATTTCGGCCAGCGGATTGATAAGCAATACTTTCCTTGGGACGAATTAGTGCGGCGATATTGTCTCCACCTACAGCAAGCAGTTTTGGGGAGGTCAACCACATGATATTTTTATAAGGATCATCTGTTCCTCCGCTTTGATAAGCAGAAAGCGGCGACAAATCAGTAGTTAGGTTAGTGATTACATCCGTTTCTGTCTGCTGTCCTTTAAGTACTTCTTCCGCTTTACTTAGCGTCCACGGCAAAACTTGCGGCACGGAAGCATTGATAAATATCGTCTTATCGTCAATGACGATTTTCCATACGGGTAGAAGTGGTGCATATAAGGCTGTAAGTTTTATTTTGCCTGTAAAAGATGAAGGTATAAGTCCTTCCTGCACCAAAAATTGGCGCAGTTCTAATAAACTATAGGGGAGACCGTAAGTGCCAGCTCCATATTCGCTAAGCATATAACCACCTTGATCCGTAGCCGAAATGATCATGTAACCGATCCGCTGTTCACCTTTCATAACGTTGACAAGCCAGCTATGAGTACCTGGACCCAGAGGATAATATTCTATTCCTGCGTCCTTCCAGGCTGTAAATGGAGCTTCTGCTGCGAGCTTGTTCAGTGTACTCTTGGCAAATTCTTGGACCGTACCGGGTGAAGGTAAGATATCCATCTGCAGTACAGGTATCAAATCCTGTGTGACTGAATCAACTACACTTACTCTGGAAGCTGCAAGCGCAGAAGAGGAACCGGAGCTCGTTGCGATGAGTCCGATGCATAGAAGCAGGAGGAAGCAGCTTTGACCTGCAAGAAGCAGCCTCCGCCGTACACTTATTTTCATGGCGTCGTTCACCTTTCTTTGTTATGAAATATCAGAAAGTATAAGCTTCCTTTTTATTGTAGAGGACAAGCTATAAAAAGGCTGTTGCTTGCTGTCGCGCCGGAAGGCGGAAGTTCTCTTGTTTTTTTGCCTGCTTTTAGCGAGTAGGGTCGCATTCTATAGGCTCCGCAGATGAAACAGTCCATAGGTTACCGCAGAAACTGCGATTTGCGGCTCATATTGCCAAATGGTCTCTTGGCGACGACGGTTATACTGTTCTTGTGTCGCTAGGCGTTTTTCTTCATCAGGCTCCTTCAACAGCTCTCCATAATAGACATCAATGATGTCCAGCTCAACCCTTAGCCGCTCACGCGCCTGTTCTGCCCAAGTATAGTCCAGTTCGGCTAGCTGAGCGGTAAGATGAGTTTCCAATAAGTCGGTAGCGGCTGCTACTGTCATTTCGTAAGGCTGGATATGCACATTTTCCGGCAAGCGTGGCATCATCTCTTTCGTGGAAACTTTTGCATTAAAATCATCAATGATGGTTCCCTTTGTTAGAGAGATGCCAAGATAATGGAGCTCTTCCCGTTTCAAATCGCAGCTCATCTCCACTTTATAGCAGACACTTAGCCATGGTTCGTAAGCGGCAGAGAACAGCGTGTTCCGCTGTCTGCTACCCGGGTCCTCAAATAAGTAAAGGCATTTACCTTCGTCCCGAGCGGCGTTCCAAATTTGTTGTAATCGCTTGCTTCCGTAAATAATATCCTCTCTGCGGATCATCCCGGGTCCAATTCGTGGGAGTGCCGGCACAATACCGAAGTAGCGGGCTAGAATACTTTCCTCCGGGTCAGTAGATGGAGCATTCACTGCCTCTGAGCCCAAGGAGGCCGGATCGAGTAAGTCAGCGCTGGCCTCTGCATCGTTTGTTACACCTGTAGCTAGGCTTCCGGTGACAACTTGATTCAAGATGCCAGCACTACGATTTGCAATGGGGGGAACCTCTACTGCAGCTTGACTGTCGTATTTTTCCGGATCAAAAACAAAGGTGAAAGAAAGGGTCTCAGGATCTACACCTGTGCGCTCCACGAATCCCCAATAATACGGCCGGTCGGTGAGCATTTTGTCAGCTCTAGGTGATAATTTCACAGTTACGTGAAGGGGCGAAGCCTCAATGATGGAGCATTCAGTGGCTTCAAGATAGTCCATCACATGCTTGCGTACTTCCTGTGCGGTGAGGGTCATGTCGCAGTCCCACTTTCTTTTTTAATACCCTGTGTCAATTCACTGAGGGATTCACCAATATGGTCCAGCTCATGCCGCAATTCTTCGTCGGAGCGGGATTCGAGCATGATTTTGTATAAACTCTTCTCCAGCGATTCCTTCTTTTCAAAACGTTCCAGGATTACATCCAGCCCGCCAATCACCATTTCAAACATATTGATTTTCTCATGTAGCAGATGCAGGATATGTTCTTCAATCGTGCCTTGAGTAGACAAGTTGTAGATCACTACGTCATTTTCTTGCCCTAACCGATGGACACGGCCGATACGCTGCTCCACCCGCATGGGATTCCAGGGCAGATCAAAGTTGATCATATGGTGGCAAAATTGCAGGTTAATCCCTTCACCACCGGCTTCTGTAGCAATCATAACTTGAGCCCGGCCGCGGAAAAGATCCATCATCCAATCTTTTTTACCACGGTTCATCCCGCCGGAATAAGAGACACACATCAGCCCATGTTCACGGAAATACTGCAGTAAATATTCTTGAGTTGCGCGATATTCCGTGAAGACGATGACCTTTTCATTCATTTCTTGAATGAGGGCTAAGGTTGTTTCAGCTTTAGTGTTTGTTTTAACAGTACGGAGGGTTTGTAGTAGCTCCATCATCCGGTCTCTTTTTGGTGAATCCGCAGGCAGCTTTTTGATCAAATTAACTAAAGTGATAAAGACGGCATCCCGGCTGCTGCACACCTCACGTTGAAGGGTTACCAGAGAAAGCATGCTGCTAAGATTGCCACCGGATTCCTGATACTGGTCTTTGACAAAGGAAGTAACACTGTTATACAAATCTTTCTCTTCTTGGGAGAGAACTAAGGGAATATTACGGACTTTTCGTTTCGTGAAATTAACTGGACCTTCACCACGGCGATTGCGGATCATGACCTTCGAAAGCTCGTCCCGCAGTTGACCTTCATTCTTGGGCTGGCGTTTATCAACCACGAAATTCGAGGAAAAATCGCCCTGATTTCCAAGTTGCCCCGGCTTCAGTATAGTGATCAGATTAAAGAGTTCGCCCAGATCATTCTGAACGGGAGTCGCGGTGAGCAGCAGGCAATATTTTTTGCGTAATTGCTGTACAAATAGATAATTGGTCGATTTTTTATTCTTCAGCTTGTGAGCTTCATCAATGATCAACATATCGTATTCATTTTCCAGCAGGATTTCCTTATGCGGATCGCGTTTGGCGGTATCCATCGATGCGACGACTATGGCGTTACCCCAAGAATAGGCTTTTTTCTGAGCGACAGCAGTGATGCCGAATTTCGCATTCAGCTCACGAACCCATTGCAATACTAGAGAAGCAGGTACGAGAATAAGCACTTTGGAGACAAGACCGCGTACGAGATATTCTTTGAGCACCAGTCCTGCTTCAATGGTCTTGCCCAGTCCAACCTCATCTGCAAGAATCGCGCGGCCTGACATTTCGAACAGAACCTTATGCGCTGTATCCAGCTGATGGGGAAGAGGGGACAAGCCGGATAAATGCTTCATACATTGCAGCTCATCGAAGCTCGTTACTAGACCTGTTTCCTCTCCTTGTACGGCAAGCTTAGATAAACGGTAGTCTCCCCATGGGCCGCCCTTTTCCAGTTTGAGCTCCAGATCTTGCAACCAATTACGGTCAAAAGAAAGAGGAACAGGCAGTATCGGCGCGGGTGTTCCCCCTTGCTGGGGTAGAGAATTACGGAATAATTGCGTCATAATGCAGCCTCCTCAAGCTCGGATTTATATCACCATTCGTAAGAGTAGTATGCTCGTAAACGAGAGAATTCATAACCTCTTATTTTTCACGATAGCCTTTAAAAAAGAGAGCAAGAGCGAGAAAAAGCAGCAACGTTTGCGATAATTCGGCAACTTGACTCTATTTTCGAATAAGACCTTCGATACAATATGTGGTATAGTTTAAAAGCTGACGCACACAATATATTGTGACAAAAGCTTGAAAATGTATTTTTTATAGAGTGCTTAGCTGGTATTTGTTATTGACAAGATGAGCTTCCTACATACACCTGTTAAGCAGTGGAGGATGGTAAGGGAGTTTTTGTTGTGGGCCCATACCTTGGACCGGAAACTAATATCTACTACACATGCGGGAGGTTTTTTTATTGAGTAAAGTGGAACGTAAGCAACGCCTTGAAGGGCTAAGTGAAAAAATATTTTTGGATCGTTATGCTTGGAAGGATGCAGACAGCAACAATGCTAAAGTAGGCGATGTTGTATTGGTGCTGACCAAAGATGATCCGAAGTTTCCAACTAAGGAAGTCGGAGAAATTGTGGAGCGCAGTGGGCGAATCGTAACTGTAAAGACACGCAGTGGCGAGCTTGTGAAATCGGATGTTGAGAAGTTGACCCTTAATATAGAAAAAACTCCTGAGGAAATGTGGGACCGTCTATCCACAGCGATGGCTTCTGTAGAGAAGACACCTGAGCTTCAAGCAGAATGGGCAGGCAAATTCCGTTCAATCCTGGATGATTGGAAGCTTGTACCGGGTGGACGTATTGCGGCTGGTGCAGGTGCTAGTGAAGAATTAACATTGTTCAACTGTTATGTGATTCCCTCTCCAAAAGACAGCCGTGGCGGCATCATGCAGACATTGTCTGAAATGACGGAGATTATGGCCCGTGGTGGCGGGGTGGGCATTAACCTGTCTTCATTGCGTCCTCGTCGTGCGATTGTTAGAGGGGTTAATGGTTCATCCAGTGGTTCCGTATCTTGGGGCGGTTTGTTTAGTTATACTACGGGGCTTATTGAGCAAGGCGGCAGCCGTCGTGGTGCGCTCATGCTAATGATTAATGACTGGCATCCCGATGTTGAGGACTTCATTACCGTGAAGCAAACGATGGGCCAAGTCACTAATGCTAACCTTTCGGTATGTGTGAGCAATGGTTTTATGAAGGCTGTAAAAGAAGATCTGGACTGGGATCTCGTATTCCCGGATACAACCGATCCTGAATATAACGAAATGTGGGATGGCGATCTCGACAAGTGGAAAGCTGCCGGCAAAAACGTTATCCATTATCGCACCGTAAAAGCGCGTGACGTGTGGCGTACGATCATTGAATCGGCATGGAAATCCGCTGAGCCGGGCGTCGTATTCATGGAATACTATAACCAGATGTCTAATAGCTGGTATTTCAACCCGATTATTTGTACAAATCCGTGTGGTGAACAAGGCCTGCCTGGCTGGGGAGTCTGCAATCTGTCTGCGGTGAACTTGTCCAAGTTCTACGATGAGAAAAATCATGATGTGGATTGGGAAGATCTTGCGACTACCACACGTTATTCCGTCCGTTTTCTGGACAATGTAATTGATAAAACACCTTATCATTTCCCGGAAAATGAAGCGAATCAGAAAAAGGAACGCCGCGTGGGTCTCGGAACCATGGGATTGGCGGAGCTGATGATTAAATTGAACATCCGTTACGGCAGCCCGGAATCGTTGGAGTTTCTGGACAAGCTATACGGCTTTATGGCTCGTGAAGCCTACCTTGCTTCGGCAGAAATTGCTGGAGAGAAGGGTTCCTTCCTAGCTTTTGATACTGAGAAATATCTAATGAGCGGCTTTATGAAAAATATAGTCGAAGCGTATCCAGAGGTTGGCGAAGCGATTCGTGAACATGGTATGCGTAACGTTACAGTGATTACACAAGCACCTACAGGTAGTACAGGTACAATGGTAGGTACTTCTACGGGAATTGAGCCTTATTTTGCCTTTAAATATTTCCGTCAAAGTCGTCTTGGCTATGATGAACAGTTTGTTCCAATCGCTCAAGAGTGGCTGGAAGCTCATCCGGGTGAAGAGCTACCGGACTACTTTGTAACTTCGATGGATCTGTCAGCTAAAGATCATATCCGTGCGCAAGCAGCGATCCAACGCTGGGTAGATAGCTCTATTTCCAAAACAGCGAACTGCCCGTCTGACTTTACGGTTGAGGAGACGGCTGAGCTATATGAAATGGCCTTTGATCTAGGTTGTAAGGGTGTTACGATCTACCGCGATGGAAGCCGTGACGTTCAAGTCCTGGAAACCACGAAGAAGGAAGACAAAAAAGAAGCCGCTCCGGTTGCGGCAGAAGAAGCTACAACTACTGTAGAAGCGAGTACAAGTGTTGTAGCAGCAAGTCCAGCGCCTCAAGTGACTACAAAAGAGGCGGATAAACAATACAAAAAACGTCCGCAGGTTCTGCGCGGCGCTACCTATAAAATCAACACACCATTTGGGATGGCATATATTACGATCAATGACCTTGATGGAATACCGGCTGAAATCTTCCTGAATGTAGGTAAAGCGGGTTCTGACGTCTTTGCTATGGCTGAAGCATTAGGCCGTGTCTGCTCCTTGTTCCTCCGTTACGGAGATCATGGTGAGAAAGTGGAGCTGTTGATTAAACATCTGAAAGGCATTGGCGGATCAGGTGCTATCGGCTTCGGCGCGAACCGGGTTGAATCCATTGCTGACGCTGTAGCTAAGGCACTGGAATCACATGTGCTGAACAATGCTCATGATGATCATGTACCTGCTCCGATTGCAGCAACTTTGGAGCTGGAGGATTTCAATGAAGCGTTAAATGCGGAGATAAAATCGAGCGTTCCGTCAGCTACGGAAGATGGACATGGTGGCCATCATGGACATAACCACTCTACGGCTTCCCGTGACCTTTGCCCATCCTGCGGCAGCGCCTCGCTGATTAATATTGAGGGCTGTAAGACTTGTGGCAATTGCGGGTATAGTCGTTGCGGGTAAACGTTAGAGCCAATAAGTGTTTTATGGGAAAACTAGAAATGTGACTATGCATAGCTACTAAAAGCAAGCGATCATCGAGAGGAAGTGTTAATCTTTTATCTCAATGAATCGCTTGTTTTTTTATTATTGATGATGTTCATTAAGAGGTTTTAACTATATGAGTTTGATAATTAGTGTAATTCAAAAGGGAAGTATAATTGTAGAAAAAGATAAGGTTGGAATTGCGATTTGGTAAGTAACATCGTATTTACGCGGTGTGTCTGGTCTGTGAACTCGTGTCTAACTAAGCTTTTTAACACAAAAAACACGCGTACTTGTCTAACAAAGGTACGCGTGTTTTTGTTATTCCACTACGAGAGGAATTATTTTTACATATCTAAATTTTTGAATGCGTAAGGCAATAAATCCCTTAAACTTAGCTCTAAGATTTCTTTTTTCTCATTGGTTAAATAGACAGGCATATCAGGCAAACAGAATTCCGATAATACTTGTCTGCAGATACTGCATGGCGGCAGAAAATCCATTGTGTCACCTGCTACAGCTATAGCCTGAAAATCACCTTTAGTATAGCCCTTTGTAATAGCCGTGAAGATTGCTGTTCTCTCAGCACAATTAGTAGCGCCAAAAGATACATTTTCTACGTTTACTCCATTAATAACATTTCCATCTTTAAGTAATAAGGCTGCTCCAACTGGAAATTTAGAATAAGGGGCATAAGCAGCTTTCTTTGTGTTACGTGCGCTTTCCATTAATTCTTCTTTATTCATAATACTCACCCTTTTTAAATAAGAATGAACCTTTCGGTCCCCTTATCGCCAACTAAGGTTGGCAGGACTTCTAATATTATAGTCACATCAAATGGTTGTCAACATGTACTACTCGATAAGTATCATTAGGGAATCATAGTTTTAAAATATAACTAGATATAGCAAATAGAAGTTACACATATTAAGCCTGCCATGGTAACCTTATCTTAAAAGCGACGAGTAGAGGGGTTTTATAATTTGGGAGCGGCAGAGAATACTTTTAAACAAAAAATATTGAGCAAAAAACCGGGTATTATAACATATGGGATGACACCACCGAAGGCAAGCCACGCACCAGAAAAGGTCTCGGAAATCGCCCAGAAACAGGTTGAAAGACTTAAAAATCTTGATTTAGATGCGTTAATTCTGTACGACGTTCAGGAAGAAGTAGATAGAGTGGATCATGAAAGACCTTATCCCTATTTACCAACGATTGATCCGGCTGTCTATGGTGATAAATATCTAAGACAGGTGGAGGTCCCAAAGATAATTTACCGGTGCGTCGGTAATGATACAAGAGCCCAGTTCGAGGAGTGGGTTAAAACTGACGAAAATGAAGATAGATTTTCAGTGTATGTGGGCGCTTCGTCAAGTAAACAAGAGGTGAAATTGAATTTACCAGATGCTTATGAGCTAAGCAAACAGTTAAATAGTAATTTAACTTTTGGTGGAGTTGTCATTCCGGAAAGACATATAAAAAAGAATGATGAGCATATACGGGTTGTCGAAAAGACCAACAATGGGTGCAACTTTTTTATCACTCAGGCAACTTATAATGTAGAGGCATCTAAGAATTTATTGTCTGATTTATATTATTACTATACAAATAACGGTTTTGAGATGGTTCCTATTTTATTTAATCTTGCACCATGCGGCACTGCGAAAACATTACAATTTATGAAGTGGTTAGGGATCAGTATCCCAGGATGGTTAGAAAACGAGTTGAAATACTCGAACGATATTTTGGATAAATCAATCCAGCTATCACAAAAAATCTTTGAAGAATTGCTAGATTTCGGGCTGGAGAAGGGAATTCCTATTGGTTGCAGTATTGAAAGTGTTTCAACAAGTAAGTTGGAGATTGAAGCATCCGTACAGCTTGTTAAAGATGTGAAGGCCATTCTAGATAAAAAGCTGCCTACTAAATAGAAAAAGATTCCTCAAATTATTGAGAAACCCAGGTCATTTAAAGACCATGGGTTTCTTTTTAGGTTATATGCCACTAGGGTCAACTAATTAAGCATTATAGCCGAAGCCAAGTATAGTAAAAGACTTGTACTGATCTTCCGGCACCATTCTGATTTCTACCTGATGCTCCCCGCTAACCTCATTTTGATAAAGAATTACCGGATTGCAATGTGTCCAGTTGTTCTCATGTGGATCAGCGGTGACTACAAGACAACCATCGACGTAAATGTTCGCCTTGCCGAATTCGCTGCTGCCAGAATCCTTGTATACGAGGATGAGATTTTTGCTTGTTATCGTCAGCTTGAAGCTGTGTTCCCCAGAAGACGCTGAATGCATCCAATTATGAGGGAATTCCGGAGTTCCGAAAGGATCGGCATCCATTTCTACCCGCTGCAAATCGGTATCGATCCCCGAAAATCCGCCCACCTCGATCCTGCCTGCGTCAATATGGCTTTTGCGGTCCAGCAGGAGGGTTCTCACAAAATCATTCCCGATGACCGGATGCTGATCCAATAGGAGATCATCTTCGTCCATTAGCGTTTTGTGGGTTTCGGAGAATAAATAAGCCAGACAATCAGCCATCACCCGGTGACCCTCATTAGTAGGATGATAGATATCATAGAAAAATTGCCGTTTCGAGAGGATGTTCCCCTCATTTTTGCTTAGGCGGAACTGCCCGGATACCGCATCCTTTACACTAACCATAGGAAGATTATAAGCCCGGCCAATGGGGGAGAGCCGTTCCTGCAGGTTCCAGTCATTCATAAACACGCTGAACAGGAGAACTACTGCCGGTCTATTATCGGCGGAAAGTATTTTTAGGCATAAGCTTTCAAAACAGTTGCCTTTCGTTTCATCCCCTTCGTCGTTTACCGCAAATTCCACCACCACGATATCAGGTGTTACAGAACCTTCCCGGAGAATATCCCTTTCATAACGGATGACCCCAAGCTCGGATGGTGTTCCACCTACCCCAGCCTTCACAAAATGGATGTTCTCGCCACCATTCGTACCGAATAATTCCTTAAATCTCAGATACGATTGGTAGGCATAACATTCTGTATGGATCGGTTTAGCGCCTGCTCCCTGAGTAATGGAACCCCCAATATAAGCGATCGTGACATCCTCACCTTTTATAGCCTTATGGATGGCCGTTTTTAATCTTTTATTATTACCCGGATGAAGCAAGGATTGGGTAATGATCTCCCGGTATTCGTTAGATTCAAACGCTACAGGCGGTTCAATGATTAGCTCTGGTACAGAATAACCGTCATGCAAATAAAAAATTATACTCGCAATGGCCAGTTCGCCTTCATGTTTAAATTCAAAAGCGAATTTGCCGAGCACCGCATCCTCTTCAGACCATTCCAAATCCTCTAACTTCAAGAGGACTTCTGAACCGTCGGGGGGACAGGGCACACGTATGCTGCTGCCTGTTTCGTATTTGCTGGTTTTGCCCCAGTTCTGCAATAGAAAAGAGATGGGCTCGTTCTGCTCAGGATCCCTTCTCACAGACACTCCAATACTATGAACCAATTTGCGAAATTCAACGCAGTTTCCTAGCAGCTCCAGTATTGTCTCATCAGTGACGCCGCCAATATATCTGGCCTTGTCGATTAGATAGTTACCTTCCAGATAAACTTCCTGTGAAGGTGGACCTTCGGCCCGGGCTGTCGCCTCAATCGCGGTTTCGTAGAGCACAAAAAAACCGTTCCTGCGTTCAGCCGGATCCTTGGGTGCCTTTGGACCTTCAATCTTGCCTCCTGTAATGATCCCGTTATTGTTTTTCATATTGATCATCCTCGCTTTTTGTATAAGCTTTTCTTGTTATGGATGCGCTTGCAAAAAACATATTTTTATTAGAAGGAATACCTGTTAACAGTAACACCAAATATCCAGATTGTTCAACCGATAAACAAAGTTTCATTTAATAATTACAAAAAGTTGCTAGTTTACACATGGATGTTGAAATCGCTTACTTATATAATGTGCCTAGTCATACGAAAATAGGATGCTTAAGGGGAGAATTATCATGCCTACGAAGGAATTGCACCTTGTGAAGCAGGGCAGTGCTGCCAAGATTTACGTAGACCCCATGGGGAAAGATTATGAGGGATTACGCCGGGTGGCACAGTCTTTTGCAGCAGATGTTAAACAGGTAACAGAGGTAGAGCCTGAGATATATACACAATTGAACGAATTGGATGGAACAGTCATAATCGCTGGGTCGATAGGGAGTAATGATTATATCGATGATTTAATCGCGGAGGGAACCGTTGATGTATCGGCCATCCAAGGTAAAAGAGAATGTTATAAAATTCAGGTGGTTGAACAACCCACAGCGGGAGTGGACAAGGCGCTCGTCATTGTAGGAAGTGATAAACGGGGGACGATTTACGGGTTGTATTCGATCTCCGAAAAGATTGGAGTTAGTCCTTGGGTGTACTGGGCGGATATTGTGCCGGAGAAGAAGCCGGCATTGTCCATTCCTGATAACCAGCTTCATGTGATCTCCAAGGAGCCTTCGGTTAAATATAGAGGTATTTTTTTGAATGACGACTGGCCGTCTTTAGGTTCTTGGGTAACTCAAAGATTTGGTGACTTTAATGAAGATTTCTATGACAAGGTATTTGAACTCATTCTTCGCTTGAAGGGGAATTATTTATGGCCAGCGATGTGGAGCGCCGAATTCAGCCTGAATGGTAAAAGCAGCCCGATTGCCAACGCCAAGCATGCACAAGAATACGGAATTATTATGGGGACCTCCCATCATGAACCCTTATTCCGGGCAGGCAGTGAATGGCAGAAGGTATACAGCCAATACGGAACAAGTAACCTATGGGATTTCGCCCGTAATAAACAGGCGATTACAGATTTCTGGGAAGACGGAATCAAGCGCAATCAGGCCTTTGATAACTTGATTACCCTAGGCATGCGGGGGGAAAGTGACTCTGCGCTGGAGGGCTCCGACCAGGAGAATATTGATCTGCTGAAGGATATTATAC
This sequence comes from Paenibacillus sp. FSL H7-0735, assembly GCF_038008505.1. Classification (NCBI taxonomy): domain Bacteria; kingdom Bacillati; phylum Bacillota; class Bacilli; order Caryophanales; family Paenibacillaceae; genus Paenibacillus; species Paenibacillus sp. FSL H7-0735. Next base: position 2,779,674 of record NZ_JBBOZH010000001.1, read on the forward strand.
TTACGCAAAAAGAACTATTGAAGAAATACAATCTTGAACATGCACCGCAAATTTTGGCCGTTTATAAGGAAGTTGAGAAGTACTGGTATGGCACTGCCGGGGTGGAAGGGTTGAAGGACTGGGATGTTCTGAATGACGTTACGATCCTGCTGGCTGACGATAACTTTGGCAATCTCCGCAAAATTCCGAAGAAACCCGAACGTAACCGTAGCGCAGGATGGGGGATGTATTATCATTTTGACTATCATGGTGGTCCGCATTCCTATGAATGGTTAAATACGACCCCGCTTGAAAAAGTCTGGGAGCAAATGTGTATGGCATTTGACTATGGCATCCGTGATGTATGGATTGTGAACGTCGGAGATTTGAAGCCTATGGAATTGCCCATTTCCTACTTTCTGGATTTGGCCTACGATTTTGAGGCATGGGGGACAGGTGTAATCAATCGGACTGTGGAATACACCAACCGTTGGGTAGAGCAGCAATTCGGATATGCGCTGGAACAAGAGACATGTCTGGGAATCGCACAATTGTTAGGTGATTATACCCGGATGAACGGTCGGCGCAAGCCTGAAATTATTTATCCGTCCACCTTCAGTCCTATCCATTACAATGAGGCGCACAGAGTTCTGGAGCAAGCGGTGATGATCGAGAGGGCTGCCAACAAATACGATGAGCTAATCCCGGAACAACTAAAGGATGCTTACTTCCAGCTCGTATATTTCCCTGCTGTTGCCTCGGCCAATGTGGTCAAAATGCAAATTTATGCAGGACTGAACCATCTATACGCTAAACGAAATAGTATGTTGGCAAATACTTACGCTGCTCTGACCTGCGAAACCATCGAAAGGGATAAGCATCTGGAGCTGGTTTATAATAGCGGAATTTCGGATGGGAAATGGCAGGGAATGATGAGTTCCCCTCATGTAGGGTATATACATTGGAATGCAGAAGGGTGGAACTATCCGGATGTAAACACCCTGACTCCCGCCAGAGGTTCTTTAATGATTGTCGATGTGGAAGGAACGGAACAAGCGTATGTTTCCGGCACAGCTAATCTTCCGGTAATTACAAATCTTCAAAAAGAAAACTATCGCATCACAATCAGTAACGGTGGAGAAGCGGGTTTTGAATATCAGGTGCGGAGCAGCGTGGATTGGATCAAGCTTGAGAAAATACGCGGCTGGATTGAGACAGGGGAGACGCTTCAGGTTTCCGTAGATTGGGAGAAGGTCAAAGAAACATCGACGGGCGAAATTACGATCTCCGGTGCCGGAAATATAGTTAAGGTGAAGGCAGCCGTGGATTGGATAGACATTCCGGATGTGCCACCGATGACATTTATCGAGGCCCATAATATCGTGTCCATTGAAGCGGAGCATACCATAACTCGTGTTTCGAAATCAGGGGTGGTATGGAAGACCATTGACAGCTATGGACGTTCTTTATCCTCGGTTAAAATGTTTCCGGATGCTGTATCTTTTGAACAACCGGAGGATGCACCTTATCTGGAATATCGGATTCTAGTGCAGCAGGACACCGATTATAGCTTAACCGCGTATATTGCGCCGACAAACAATCTGTCACAAACTAGTGGGTTGAAATATGCGATAGGTTTCGATGATCAGGCACCCGTGATTAAGGATGCTTTACCAACGAACTTTGAAGGCGGCAATCATGATAATGAACCATGGTGCCGCGCGGTTATGGACAATATTCATGCTGTGACCACCAGCCATGCTTTAACAAAGGGTCTTCATATCCTCCGCTTTTACGGATCGGATGCGGGTCTGGTTCTGCAAAAGCTTGTATTGTCCGCTGCCCAGCTTCCTTATTCCTATTTAGGGCCGGAGGAGAGCTTTTATACTAGCGGGACGGCGTCCATTCTTAGTTAGGTTGAATTAAAAGGGCGAACAACTGGGTTGTTGCTTCGAATCCTCCGTTATTTCAGGGCAGATGACGGAGGATAACCCTTTATATTTTTGAAAACGTTGCTGAAGTAGGCGACATCTTGATAACCACAGTGCGCTGCCACTTCGGACACATTAAAACCACCTGCCGATAGAATCATCTCAGCATTGTTCACCCGCACCTTGTTTATAAATTCTTTATAGGTGGAGCCAGTGTTCTGCTTAAATAGCTTACCAAGATATACGGGATTTAGGGCAACCAAATCTGCCAGCTCCTTGATCGTAACTTCCTCCGAATAATGATCCATAATATAGGTCATCACTTTTTGGATTCTTAGATCTATCAGAGGTGTTTCTTGATGGTGGGCGATACTTAATAAGCGGTACACTATCAGTTGAAAGATGGCCCGGGCTTTCATTTTGTAGAAAGGTTGTTTGCCCATCCAGACATGTGAGAATTCTTTAATATCCTCTAGAATCTCTTTAGTTCTCCAATTCCTAGTTACAGTCTCAAAAGGGAGCTGCACATGATTGTCCTCACCCTCCCAGAAGAAATTGAAGGCAAAGGAACGCATGGGTGCCTCCTTAAAGGTCTGAGCTTCCCGAATGCTGCCAGAAGGGGCATAGAGCATATCTCCGGCTTCAACGGTGAATTTCTCTCCATTAATAAAATAGTCAGATTTCCCTTCTACGATGAAGGTAAGATCATGGAAATCAATTTTACTCCTCGTAATCTCCCAATCCGGGAAGGATCTGCGATCAACGAACAAAAAAACACGGGGAACAAGATTTTCATATTTGGTAATGTCCATTTCTACCACTCCTCCTTCCTAATAAATAGAGCCGCGCTAATGCCGATTGGTATATTATACAAAAATGAAACCGATTAAGAAATGGGATTGTAAATTGACTTTGCGCAATCAGAAGAATACAATAGTTTTATGACTATCGAACAATATTCCTTAAAAGATGATGAAAAGCGAGTGAAGATTTTTAAAGCATTAGCAGAAGTGAAACGAATTGAAATGATTCGTTATCTTCATCTCCATAAGGAGAACAATACATGTGGGTCCATTGGTGAATCTATGGGAATGGACAAATCCAATGTGTCTTACCATCTGAAGATTTTGTATGAAGCTGATTTAGTAAGTGTTACACGTATGGGGCAGAATAAGATTAGCCAGCTTCGAGAGGATACGTTTAGCGAATTATTACCGGGTTTCTTGGACAGTTTATAATATGTCCGGAAACCTATAATTTTTTCTTGATAGTTTGATAGTTTTATAACTATTTGATAATCATGTACAGGGTTTGGTTAATAGTTATAGGTAGCAGCAAAAATAAATATTAATGGAGTAGTGATCTATGAATCAGTTGAAAAATAAACAGGTCCTGTTAATTTCACGTCCTGTAGGCATGCCAACCCAGCAAAATTTCGAGTTCAAAGATATTCCTGTAGTTGAAGCAAAAGAAGGACAAGTTGTTGTACGTACGTTGTATTTGTCAGTGGATCCTTATATGCGCGGAAGAATGAATGATGCTAAATCGTATGTTCCTCCGTATCAGCTTAATGAAGTCATCGCTGGAGGACTTGTGGGAGAGATCGTAGACTCCAAATCGGAGCTATTCAAAGCTGGAGATAAAGTCATCGGTATGCTGGGCTGGCAGTTATATAATACTGTAGATGCTAAAGCAGTAACCAAAATCGATGATTCGATTGCACCTGTATCGGCTTACTTAAGTGTTCTAGGTTTAACAGGGCTCACTGCATATTTCGGTTTACTTGATATCGGTCAGCCGAAAGAAGGAGAGACTGTCGTAGTGTCTGGGGCAGCGGGTTCAGTGGGGATGTTTGTTGGACAGATTGCCAAAATCAAAGGCGCTCGTGTCGTTGGGATCGCAGGTAGCGATGACAAATGCGACTATTTGAAAAAAGAACTTGGCTTTGATGCAGCCATTAATTATAAAACAACGGAAAATTTAGGCCAGGCTTTGGAAGAAGCATGTCCAAATGGTGTTGATGTTTATTTTGACAACGTGGGTGGGGCGATTTCAGATGCTGTGATGAGCTTGCTTAATGATTATGCACGTATTCCACTATGTGGCGCTATTTCTTCCTATAATAGTACAGACGGAGATATGGGTCCACGTATTCAGAGCAGATTGATCAAAACCCGCTCCCTTATCAAAGGATTCGTTCTTAGTGATTACGCAGCCCGCCAGTCAGAAGGCCTTCAAGAGCTTGGAAAATGGCTAACAGAAGGTAAATTAAAATATGAAGAAACAGTTGTTGAAGGATTCGACAATGTGGTTGAAGCATTCCTGCAATTGTTTCAAGGTGCGAACCTCGGGAAGATGCTTGTTAAGGTGAGCGACTCCGAATTCTAAAACATCACAAACAGCCCTGGTAGAGATTTTTATATATCAGGGCTGTTTGTATTATCACCAATCAAATCCGTTCAGACCATACCCTGTTTGGACTTCATGCATTTAAGATTGTATGTGCGGCCATAGGCTTTCGCATATTTGACGATTCGCTCAATCATGCTGGTGTCATTCAGTTTGGTAAATGGGCACGGATCGGGGGCTGTATTTACTTCCAAGATCCATGGTTTAAGGCGTCGATCCAAGGCAATATCCACACCGATTTCCTGCAGGCCGGGATAGGCTGTGCTTAGCTGTCTGGCGGAGTTCACTCCTATTTGTTGCATGGACCGGATCAACGCGCTACTATTCTCTACGTTTGTGTAGGATTCTAATAATGCCTCTACCGGATAAATCGTTCCCCCTTGGCTCCCATTCGTAACCACTTTGCGAGGATGAGCAACGCGACCCGCAATGCCTGTAGCTTCCCACCCGCCCTTAAGATTTCTTTGCACCATTACCCGGATATCAAATGGCCTTCCTTCATAAACCAAAAGCCAAATCCCCTTTTGCACCAAATAGGATTTTCCTTGGGTCTCGCTAAAGATTGCCCGATAAGCCATCTCGTAATCAGAAAATGTATGTTTATGCGTACCGGATTGATAGCTGTAGGCTGGTCGTTTTTTGGCGGAATGCTCTTGTGATCTTTCAATCCGGATTACACCCTGTCCCAAAGATCCACAGCAGGGCTTAATGTACACCATTCTATGTTTTTGCAACATCTCATAGAGTACGTTTTTATTCATTTTTTTCGTTACCGGGATATACTTCCTTAGCTCTTGTTTTCTAAGCAGTACCCTTGTTTTCGTCAGCTTATTGGATATCCGCCGTATTGGCTCCTTCATTTTGTTCCTCCGTTCTATATATCTATAGGCTATATTACGGGAATACGCAGTTTTTGCTTGGGCAACCACAGAATAATCGAACACATGCAAAGAATTCTACATATGAATATTGGAGGCATTTATTAAACTTGGGCTGCAGCATGCGGTCAACGGGAGGCGGCTATGATGCTGCTCGGTAAATTGCAGAATAAGGTGCAAGAAGTAATGGACGAATACCCTTGGTACAAGGGGCTGGTCGATGGGGAGAAAACGAATTATAACTTGCAGAACTTACCTCTTATGTCTTCGAAAACACTTGAAACCTTCTATTATAACCAACCCATCGATCCTTCTTGGACTGTTTATAGGACGTCTGGTACAAGCTCAGGCCGTAGAAAAGCAATCCTCTACTCTGAGGAAGATGACAAATACTATGTGGATATAAAAACGAAGCTATTCGGCGAGCTTATTGCGGGAAGCGGATGTAAGAGAGCGTTGGCGGATATGGGCACTGGACATGCAGCAAATACTGCGCTGACCATTTTTGAAAGGTTAGGATTAGAAAAAAGTTCAATACCCTTTGAACTGCCAATCGAACAGCATATTGAACAGCTTAAAGCTTTTAAACCTGACTTGCTCTATACGATGCCGTCCATCCTTGACCATATCGTATATGCCGCCGGAAACCCGCGTGAATTCGGAATTCGCAAGATTATTTTGGTAGGGGAAATTGCTCCGCCTGAGTGGCAGCGGAATATGGCTGGCTTGTTCGGTATTGAGCCTAGAGACATCATCGATACTTACGGCTCCATTGAAATCGGTACGATCGCTTATTACTCCCATGATCATGGCAGGTACATTTTTGCCGACGGAATTTTCGCGGAAGGAATCGGGGTTCAGGAGTTAGACGAAGAAGTGAGGCCACTTCGGAACAATGAAAGTATTCTGGTGCTTACCTCAACTGTCCGCAAGATGCTGCCAGCTCTTCGTTTTGTTACTTATGACGTTGTAAGGGATTTTAGGCCTGTGATGATAGACGGGGTTGAACAACAAAGCTTTGAGTCTATTGTAAAAAGAGTGGGTCAAGAACTGAAGCACGGTGAGAAGATCAGCCTGTACGATATCGAGCAGGTCGTATACCGTCATATTGAAGATGCGATCATCCGGGTCAAGGTAAAAAACAATGCGCTCTCTATTTATATCAAGAGTAAATCTGTGAAGCCCTCTATTATTCCGGTAATCAAAGAGGAAATCAGGGAGTGTATTCCGGAAATCGGGATGATGATTGGCAACCATCTGCTTGATGATATTGAGATCATTATAGTAGCTAAAGGGGAGTCACTGGCCAGCGGGCAGGTCAAGAACAAGAAGTTATATTATCAGAAGAACAAAGCTAAGGTGGACATAAATATCCAAGGCGGTATCTTGTCGACTATCGGAAAAACGCCATTAATCAAGCTGAATAATCTGTTCCAGAATAGTGAGTTCGAAGTCTACGCAAAAATGGAACTGCTAAACCCGGGAGGAAGTGCGAAAGACCGTCCTGCTCTGCGGATGATCCATGAGGCATGGAAGGAAGGGAATATTGGGCCGGGAACTACTATTATTGAGTCGAGTTCGGGAAATATGGCGATTAGCTTGGCGATGATTTGCCAATATTTAGGGCTGCGATTTATTAGCGTGGTTGATCCAAGAACTACCACAACAAATCTGCAGATTCTGAAAGCATTAACTGCAAAAATTGACTTTGTTAGCGAACCCGATCCTGAGACCGGTGAATATCTGCCTGCTAGACTGAATCGAGTGCAGCGACTCTTGGAGGAAATACCGGGCAGCTACTGGCCGAATCAATATGCCAGCGCAAATAACTATTTGTCCCACTACCATACGACCATGAAAGAAATCGTGACTGAGCTTGGCGAAGTGGATTATTTGTTTTGCAGCGTAAGTACATGCGGCACGATTCGAGGTCTCGCGGAATATGTAAGGGATCAGGGTCTGAAGACTAAGATTGTTGCCGTCGATGCGGAGGGAAGTAGTATTTTTGGTGGCAACAAAGAGAAACGGCGGTTCCCGGGACTGGGTGCTGGCATCGTACCCCCTTTCTGCAGAACGGATTTAATTGACCGTATCGTGCATGTCTCAGACTTGGATATCGTAAAAGGATGCCGAGCACTTGCCCAGAATGAATCGATTCTGGCCGGTGCATCCTCAGGGGCTAACCTTGCCGCTGTTAGGCTTATGGAGCAAGAATTGGCTCCAGGAGCTGTCTGTGCGGTAATTCTGCATGACAAAGGGGAGCGTTACCTCGATACAGTATACTCTGACCCATGGATTCAGAATGAATTTGGGCAGGAATTCTCGGCTGACGGCGGAGATGTCCTTGCTTAACGAACGGAAAAAGGAGGTTGTGGAATGCTGTATTTAAACGATCGGGACATACGGGAGGTGGGGCTTGATTGGCCTTCTCTCGTGGAATCGATAGAAACTACGGTGCGCATACTTGATTCTGGAGATTACGCACAGCCCGTAAAACCTTATCTAAGGTATAAGAATCCTCAAAATCGTATTATTGCAATGCCCGCATACGTAGGGGGGAACGTGAATGCAGCAGGGATCAAATGGATTTCCAGCTTCCCGGATAATATCCAGGCTGGTCTTCCCCGCGCGCATAGCATCATTGTCTTGAATGATCCCATTACGGGCGAGCCTATATCCGTCCTAAGCTCTCCGCTCCCCAGCATCGTAAGGACAGCTTCCATCAGTGGACTGATGATTGGTCACTTTTTGCAGGCTCGTTCACTTGAACGGATTCATCTTGGCATTATCGGCTGGGGACCAATCGGGCAATATCATTTTCAAATGGTTATGGCATTGTACGGAGATCGAGTTGAACGTATCCGCATCTTTGATATAAGGGAAGTAGATTTGTCAGACATCTCATCTATATATAAGGATAGGATAGAAGTGGAGGAGACGTGGGCGGACGTTTATCGAAAGTCCAATATCTTTATCACCTGTACCGTATCCAATCATAGATATATCGATATGCTTCCGGCGGAAGGTAGTCTTCTACTGAATATTTCACTGCGTGATTATAAGCCTGAGGCATTAGCTTCGGTGAAGGCCATAATCGTCGACGACTGGGATGAGGTGTGCCGCGAGAATACTGACATACAGCAGCTTCATCTGAAACATGGGTTAACTCGTGCCGATACCCGAATGATTACCGATGTTGTCTCGCGCCATTGCCTGAATGAGCTCAGAGCAGATGAGCCGATTTTCTTTTGTCCGATGGGGATGGCGGTTTTTGATATCGCAACAGCGGTATACTTCGTGAAAAAGGCGAGAGAAAAAGGGATCGGGACTGAGCTACAGTAAGGTGGTAGGCATACGTTCGCTATGGGATTTTTTATAGGTTTTTGTGATGTAACTAGACTATGATCCGTCACTTTTAAGGGTGGATTGCTGTCTAGTTTTTTTATTGTCTTGTTAACGTTCCATTCATAATACTCTGATAATCTCTATAAGTGTTAGGCGGATGATCATCCACCCCAATAAATGATGACTCGGAGGATAATAATGTTGACACCTATGAAAAAAAGGCTGATCGCTGGTCTGGCCCTATTGGCTGTGATTAGTGCCGGCTTAGGCGCAAGCTTGGTATTTCCCGGGAAACAGGCCTCGGCTGAGACCCAAAAGGGTCAAAACGGACTGCGGGTAGCTCAAATTGAAGCATCTGCCAATCTCGATGATACCGCAGGACTGACTAGCTTCGTTGATGGAATTATGGAAAAAGATATGAACCGGCTGCAAATTCCGGGAGCGGTTATCTCCATTGTAAAAGACGGCAAGATTATTTTAGCCAAAGGTTATGGCAGTTCTAATCTGGAAGAAGCGGCACCGGTTGATCCGACAACCAGCATGTTTCGAATCGCTTCAACGACAAAGCTGTTCACCTGGACAGCGGTGATGCAGCTGGTCGAACAAGGCAAGATAGATCTGGACACTGATATTAACACCTACCTGAAATCAGTGAAGATTCCTGCTACTTATCCTGAGCCGATCACGATGCGCCATTTGATGACACATACAGCGGGGTTTGAAGAGGGTGGAGTGGGTTATCAAATCACTACCGACCCTGCCAAATTGCCGGGATCAATCTCGGAAACACTCAATAAGCATATGCTGGCACGGGTAAGACCCCCCGGAGAGATGAGTTCTTATTCGAACTTCGGGGCTACACTCGCGGGTCTGATTGTGGAGGAAGTCAGCGGTGTTCCTTACAATGATTATATACAAAAGTATATTTTCGATCCGCTCGACATGAAATATTCGACTGTGGTAGAGCCTTTGCCGGAGTCATTCATACCCAACCAAGTTGTGGGGTACACGAGTGAGAACGGCAGCTTTATTCCTGGCACACCTACCTTCGAGGGCGGCTTTCGTCCTGCCGGCTCGGGTACAGTATCAGCAGTAGATATGGCGCACTTTATGATTGCCCATCTGCAGAACGGGAAATATGGTGACCAGCAGATTCTTAGACCCGAGACTGCAGAACTAATGCATTCAACGGCGTACCAATTCGATAAACGTCTGCCGGGAGTAGATCTGGGGTTCTCTGAGAAACGCATCAATGGTCTTAGACTAATCACTCATGGTGGTTCCGACCCCATGTTTAATACGGAGTTTTATCTTGTGCCTGCCAAGCATGTAGGTATCTTTGTTTCCTATAACGGCGGTCAGGGCGGTGATTCCGCGGCAGGCCTAGTCCATGCCTTTTTTGAGTGCTATTATCCCGATCTTGAAGCGAAGCGGCCTGAATTCTCCACTTCTGCGGAATCTGTTCAGAAGTATGTGGGAACCTATCAATTCACACGCCGTAACCACAGTGATATTGATAAATTTTTCAATTTTTTTGCCCAGCTAAATGTTAAGGTAGAGGATAATAAGCTATCTTTGGGAAGGGGTAGTGAACAACAGCTGTACAGAGAAATCGGTCCGAATCTGTTCCAGCTCGAGGGAGGTACCGAACAAATCGGCTTCCGCACAAATGATTCCGGTAAGGTTACACATATGCTCTTAGGTATGGCACCGGAAATGCCGCTGGAGCGTACGCCACTCTTGAATCAGAATAAGTTTTGGCTTATCGTACTTGGCGGCTCGGGGTTGATTTTCATCACTGCATTGCTTGGACTAATCTTCTACAGACGCAAGATCAAGGCGATGACGCCTCCGGAAAAGTGGGCCATCCGCTTATCTGCGGGAACTGCTGGGTGGGCGCTGCTATCTTTCGTCACGATATTTATGGTGGTTATGTCCATGGACACGATGCAGAAGTTCAGCGGTATCAGTCTTTCGCTTTCTCTCAGTTTAGTTATGCCAATCCTTTTGGTTGGACTGACTTTAGCTTTGTTAATCTCGGCTATACTGGTTTGGAAAAATAAATACTGGACAGCTTTCAAGCGTGTGCATTATACACTAGTGGCACTTTCGGCTGTAGTGATGACTCTGTTTTTCTACTATTGGAACCTGTTGGGTTGGCAGTTCGGATAACTTCGTTTCTTGTCAAGAATATATCATATATAATGTAAGCTTAAGAGAGGAGGCAAATCGTGGCTACTATACTTATCGCTGATGATGATGATAACATCCGAAAGCTAATGTCTTTGTTTTTGCGAAAAGAAGGTTTTGACCTCAAAGAAGCCAGGGATGGTACCAAAGCGCTGTCCATTATAGAGAACTCGCGAGTCGATCTCGTCATCCTAGATATTATGATGCCAGGATTGGATGGTTGGGATCTGTGCAGAGAAATCAGGCGCTCTGATGCCAACATTCCCCTCCTCATGGTGACGGCTAAAGGAGAATCTGCACATAAAGTGAAAGGTTTTCAACTCGGCACAGATGACTATCTGACCAAACCGTTTGATCCGCTTGAACTGGTGATGCGAGTAAAAGCTTTGCTTAAACGCTCGCTGGTCGTTTCTTCCCAGTCTGTGCAGTTGGGCAATGTGGTGCTTAACCGCCGCACTTTCCAGGTTACGCGTGATGAAGAACCGGTAACGATTCCTTTGAAGGAATTTGAGCTTCTGTTTCTGCTGGCTAGTCACCCTAGGCAAATCTTCACAAGAGAACAGTTGATTTCTCAAATCTGGGGATTGAACTATGAAGGAGACGGCCGGACTGTAGATGTGCATATAAGCCGGTTGAGGGAGAAATTCTGTGGTAACGACGAGCAATTTCAAATCGAAACGGCCCGCGGCCTAGGATACCGGCTAATCCCTGCGTTATGATCAAGACATTGTATGTACGCGTCGTTCTCACGTTTTTAGGCATCATTATCTTTAGTCTGATCTGTTCCTTTTTCATTGGTTTGTATGTCTTTCAGAAACAAATAAGTTACGAGGGACAGAATGAAATGATCACAGTGGGGAAGGAGATCATTCACCGTTATGATGACGCCAAGCCTGAGGATACAGACGAGTTCTTGAATAGTATGGTTAAGGTATCTGCATACCCTATCCACCTGTATAATCATTCCGGGGAATATACCTTCTATGGGCTTAAGGATAGTCCGGCCGTCACTATCACCCCCGATGCTGTGAAACAAGTGCTGCAAGGAAAACTCTATCGTTCCTCTGCGAAAGATAAGGATACCTTTATCGGGATGCCCTTTATGTTTAACGGGGAGTGGCAAGCAATGTTCTTGCAGTATTCTGCCGAGAACGAAAATATCGTCAATCGGATGCTGCTCTTTGTGCTTTTACTCGTGCTTTTACTGGGTAGTCTATGCATTCTTATTGCCGCCAGATATTTGGTGGAGCCGATCAAAGCTTTGACGAATGCGACAAGAAGGCTAGCCAAGGGTGATTTCGAGGTAGCGCTTAAAGTAAACCGAGTAGACGAAATAGGGGAACTGACACAAAGCTATGTGGAGATGGCCGGGGAGTTGAAGCAGTTAGAACAGATGAGGCAGGATTTCGTATCCAACGTGTCTCATGAAATTCAGACACCGCTTACGTCTATTTCCGGCTTTGCTAAGGCATTGCAGAACAATGATCTAATCATGGAAGAGGAACGTTCTGAATATCTTGATATCATCATTGCTGAGAGTGAGCGTCTGTCGAGGTTAAGTGATAATTTGCTGAAGCTCGCTTCCCTGGATTCTGAACATCATCCCTTTAATGCAGGTTCCTTCAATCTTGACGAGCAGATTAGAACCATCGTTGTGACCTGTGAGCCACAATGGTCAGCCAAAGGCATCGTTATCGATCTTGAGCTGCCGGAAGCTGTCAAAATTAAGGGTGATGAAGATCAGCTGAAGCAAGTATGGATGAATTTGCTTAGCAACAGCATCAAGTTCACACCGGAAGGCGGGAACATCCGCATCAGTATAGATGACAGTGCAGCAGATGTATCGGTCACCGTCAGTGATAACGGGATCGGGATTTCCCCGGAAGAGTTCAACACCGTATTCCAAAGATTTTATAAAATAGACAAGTCACGGAATGGAAACAACAATGGCAATGGCTTGGGACTTGCAATCGTTAAAAAAATTGTCTCCCTGCATCAGGGAAACATAGAAGTGGACGGTGCGGTTGGAGCGGGAACGACGATTATCGTCAGTTTGCCCCATAAGTGAAATTAAGGGTTTGTCTCATTCTTGGATTGCCGTACGCCAAACATAATGAAATCCTTGAATTGCCGGTCCATAACCCGATCTTCCTCCGTAACCACACCCCCCCGCTGATGAGTAATAATGACGGCTTTTTGTAAATACATGAAATACAGGTGGGTGGACTTGTGCAGAATGTCCAGCCACTTATTTTTTTCCTCCGGAGCGACTGAAATTGTCTCAAGGAGAATTAACCGTGAATACCAGCCTTCCATAGCCTGCTTAAAGTCAGGAAGTTCCGCGGGATTTTTGGAAAGCGTGCTGTAGTAAACTCCAAAAATGGCATCATAGTAGATCAGGGCTTCCTGATGATCTCTTAACGCCAGATATTTATCGAGAATGTTCTCCAATGACTGTACAGGGTGTTCAAAATCAAAATCAAACAGCAGCTGTCCAAACATCCGCTCCAGATTAAGGGCATAGATTTGAGCGGCTAACTCTTCCTTGTCCTTATAATGATGATACAAAGTACGCCGGGAGATGCCGGCTTGTTCCGCAATCTGTGCCATATCCGTGCGCTCAATACCTTGGGCACAGAATAAGCTAAGCGCTGTATCCTTAATGATCTCCCTTGTCATTTGCATTTGCTTTTCCCGCAAATTCATTGATTTTCTCTCCTGTCTTGTTGCAACTCTTCCGCTGCTTCTAGCACTATTTCTGAGCTGGCTTCGAATTCATGAGGAATTTGCTGCCCACTGAATAGGGGTTCTGCCGGTTGATCGCATCACCTAACCAATTCAGAAGCTTCACACCATCCTGTTCAGCCTGAAAGAAGGTCTCTCTGGTGGCAAAAGTGTGCGGAGTTGTACCCGTCTTTGCGTTCAGTCCATAGTCGGTGAGATAGTAATAATAATTAGGTAAAGTGGCTGCCAAAGAAGAAACAGATTGCCGCATTTCCTGTGACCACTCATTAATGATGCTTTGATCTCTTGGCCCCTTGTAATCGTTGATGTTGTTCTGAAAGTGGATCAGAATCTCGTCAAATACCGAGTAGGATTGCAATATTATCGCATTCACAGGAAGTAGATGGCCGTTCGCTTTAAAAGCTGCCCCGATGATATCCGCTTCAGGGGCATATCCGAATTTCTTCACGAAGTCTGCCTGCCATTCCTGCTTCACAACATTTGGCCACTTGTCTGATTTCAAGAAGGAACTGTCCGAATATTGGAAGATCTCGGAGTCCTTGTAGTGAGAGGCGATCTCGGGAGCCCAAAAAGCGGACCCAAAGCCACCAGCACTTTCGCCAGCAATCAGTAGTTTGCCGGGTTTATCCACGTTGGCATATATCCAATCGAGGCTGCTTCGTACATTATTGCTGCCGTTATAACGCATAGTAAAGGGACTACCGTCATCTTTTTTATATTCAACCGTGCGGTTGCCGATATGGAAGTCACCAGTTGAATAGGGAAGATAGACCACATTCCAGCCATGAAAAGGATTGGCAGGGTTATCCGTATCCATCATGCCTCTCAGCAATGTAAGCATATAGAAGGGGATGTTGGGGAAATAGTTGCCTGTATCTCCACCTTTAATAAAGTTCATAAGCTTGATGGGGTGTGCGGCACTTTGGGCATCCCAGCTGGCCCCGCCCCCGGAAAAGAAGATGATCCAGTTATTATTTTCACCCTTTTTATTCCACAAAAAATACTCTGATCCATCACTTGATATGACATTTCCGTCTAGCGTGACTTTATTCCACTTGTAAGGCTTCACTTCCGCGATTACGGGGGTGGTAGTCGCCGGTCTTTTGATTACAAAAGCGCTGATTACAAACATGGCAATCAAAACAAGGCTGAATAACCCAATACCTGTGAATATTGTGATTTTCCTCATTTTTCTCATATCCATCTCTCCCTTACTCGGAGTATACGTCAAGATTACTCATTGCACAAGGTGTATACTTAAAAGCATAAGAAACAATCGTGAGAAAATATATAAAGAGGTGTCCTACGTAACCTTTGATCTATGGCTACAGGGACACCCCGATTTTTGTACGTTACTTTATTAGTTTTGCTGCTTCGATTTCAAATGTTTTTAGTTCGTAAGGTTCAAGTATAAAAGTAATGACAGGTTCAGTGTGGACTTCCCCTTCAGGACGCTCCATTAGATTACACTCTTGCCACGAAATAATATTCAAGTCGCTAGTCATATCAATTTGCTGGCGGCTTCCGGAATAGTCGTGCACACGTACGATTAATTTTTGACCATCCTCAGACTTCTTAATCGCAGAAACCATAACCGTTTGAGTAGAAAGGCGAATAAGCGACTTGGTTGCTACTTCTGCTTGACCCATGGTGCTCCGTAGAGGGTTGTTGACGGACCAAGCTTGACGGACGGTGTCACCCTGTAGCCAATCCCCAGTATGAGGCAGGATAGAGTAGGTGAAAGTATGTTCGCCTTGATCCGCTTCAGGGTCAGGGTGCGTTGCCGATTTGATTAAGGATAGACGCATCACATTATCCTTGATGTCATAACCGTATTTGCAGTCGTTCAGCAAGCTAACGCCATAACCACGATCTGATAAATCTGCCCACTGATGCCCCACAGTCTCGAATCTAGCGTAATCCCAGCTAGTGTTCCAATGTGTTGGACGCGTAACATTACCGAACTGGATATCATAAGTGGCTTCGGTAGCTCGTATCGCAACAGGGAAAGCTACTTTCATTAGCTGTTGTCGCTCATGCCAGTCTACCTTCGTCACGAAATCGATACGACGATGGTGTGCATGTAAGATCATTTGCTGCTTAATCGTGGAATCCATATAGCTCCATGTGAATTGTACAACACATCGCAGTGAACCCTTTTCTATGACTTCAATGCTGCGGCAGTCGGTGACTTCACGTTTCTTTTGCTGATAGTAGATGTCAATGTCCCAAGCTTCATGGGCTAGGGGTTTATCTTCAAACACTTGGAACACGTTACCGTGACTTCCGTTTGCTAATACTTGTCTTTGTTCATTTATATCATAGATGGATACTAATTGACCTTGTTCGTTCCATTCAATATCGAAGTGAGGCGTTGAAATTCCTGATTCATTTAGCTTGAATGGAGCACTTAGAGACTCAGAATTCACATCTTCTACGAAGGAAATGGTTGTGTATCCGAGAGAAGGAATGTTAGATACTTCAACGATCCAGCGGTCACCTTCACGTTGAGCTTGTAGTTGTTTTCCTTCTGAGCTTATCCAATGTCCTGTTTCCATCCCGGCTTCAACAGTAATTTCTACGAGTTCTGTCAGCTCCCAAGCAGCATTGTTCCAGATCGTATATTTACCGGCTTCATTTCCGCTCACAAGTGCCTTACTGGATTGCTCCCAGACAGACTGACCTATTGCTTCTGCTTGTGCATATTCAATCGTACTGTCTTCATATACTTCACGAATCGAAGAGCCCGGAATAATATCATGGAATTGGTTGCGCAAAATAATTCTCCAGCCCTCGTCTAAATCGGTCTGACGATAGTTCGACCAGTCACCTGTCATCACACTTTGCAGTGTATTTAGCCATTCCGCCTCACGGTATAGCAGTTCAAGCTTACGGTTCATCCGCTTATTGTAGGCTTGGCTTGTGTAGGTGCCGCGGTGATATTCTAAGTAAAGCTCGCCATCCCATACATGGACATAACGATCCGTATTTGCAACAGTTTCTTGCAAGTTACGGAAGTAGTCTCCCGCTGTTCCTGTTTCAATCTTCGGCAGACCGGGAAGATCGTTTAGCCGACGGCGCATCTCTAGCATTTCACGGTTCACACCCCCGCCACCATCGCCATATCCGTAAGAAAGTAACAGATTGCGATTCACTTCTTTATCCCGGTAGGTATCCCAAATTCCTTTTACAGTCTTAGGAATAATCCGGCCATTATAAGTGTAGAACCAAGAATCTTCTTCGGACCAAGGCTCTGGCGTTGTAATAAAATGTGTTAACACCTCTGTGCCATCAATCCCACGCCATTGAAAGGTATCATGTGGCATCCGGTTATATTGATTCCAGCTAATTTTTGTGGTCATGAAGGTATTAATTCCTGATTTTTTTAGGATTTGTGGCAAGGACCAGCTGTAGCCAAATACGTCCGGCAGCCATAAATAGTCACATTCAACCCCAAATTCATTACGTAAGAAGCGAGTTCCATACAGTAATTGACGGACTAGAGACTCTCCTGAGGTCAAGTTGCAATCTGCTTCAAGCCACATGCCGCCGCCAGCTTCCCAGCGTCCTTCAGCCACACGTTCACGAATATTTTCGTAGATTTCTGGATAGTCATTTTTGATATATTCATAGAGTTGCGGCTGAGTCTGTAAAAAGGTATAGTCCGGGAACATTTCCATCAGACGCAGTACGGTTGAGAACGAACGCGCACATTTCTCACGGGTGTGTTTCAATTGCCACAACCAAGCCACATCAATATGGGTATGGCCAATACAGGTAACTGTGACGGGTGAGGACTTCTCCATTTTATTAATTTCATCACGCAAATAATTGCGGGCTTCCCCGATCGAAGCATAGAAGTTGTCTGAACCTGGACGAGACCAGTCGATCAGAAGAAAGGAGCGGTCTACTGTACTCATAAGTTGTGTATATTCTGGAGTTTTGGCATCGAGTACGTTCAGCGTCTCGACTACAGCAAGCGCGGTAAAATAGAAATCATCCGTTGCTTCATCCAGCCAACAAATTTCAGCCATGCGAATGCCATGTGTCTGATCCGTTTTAGGGCCGCCTCCTTCGAGTCCCGACCATAACCGGAAGGTCAGTGGAAGCTGAGTGCCTACCGTTTCATTTGGCAAGAACACTTCGGTATGATTGGAATCTACACCTTGATAGGGTTTGCCGTTGAAAAAGAATAAGGATTCAAATCCGGAGTTGTTTCCAGCACCCGTCTCGCCAAAATCAAATCGACCCAGTACTCTACGGCCTGCCCAAGTGGCGGGTACGTCTATATTTGTCGTTAGCCATAAATACAAATCGCGGCCTTTCCAGGTATCGCCAACTCGTAGCTCAGACCATTCTCCATCCACGGGCGGTTCGGCTGCAATTTCACCTTGTTCGTCAATCATTGAGTTGAAAAAAGGAATGTGTATACGATCCCGGTAACGATATTCGGAAATTTCGTTTAGTTGGGAGTTGAGTTTGCGTTTGGTTAGAAACATGAGTAATAGCCCCTCCAATATGTTGATGGGGGACGAGGAAATTAAGATCTATTTGGGTTATTATAGGTTTGTTTGGGGGGTAGAAATCAACTATAGACGATTTTTTGTGAGTTGTAAACTCTCGGTGGAGAGAAAAGTTGGAGCGCTAGAATTTATAAATAAAAAATGCATGCGCTTCCATTGCAGAAAAAGAAGTGTGATGTTAAGCTTCTAATCCTAAAGGTGATATTCAGAAAGAAGGTGGCTTTGTTGAATGTAAAGAAATTTTATCAAAACCATTTGCAGAAAAAACTGTTCAATAAAATATTAGCTATATACTCTTCAATCATCATAATTACGTTAATAGCCTCTTCCATTACCGTATATAAATACTATGAACAGACGATCACTCGCCAACATGTAGATGCCAATCGGGAGGTGCTGGATTATGTAAGTTTGTATATGAATCAGCAGTACGAAAGCATCCAAGTGGCTATCCAGCAAATATATAGCGATGCCTCTGTCAGTGAGGATTTGTCCTACTTTTTGCAAAATGATTATGGGGATTATCTTAAATACCGTTTAGATCAATATGCAGATATAGGGAGCTCCGTTCCTCATACGTTCGATACGTATTTCAAAACCTATTTGAATCAGAAAAATGGGATTTATGACGTTATTTTGTACAGCACAGAGAAAGAATTTTATTATTTATATAAAAATAATACCCGACAATTCTATTTGAGCGACATGGACGGTCCTAAGCAAAAATTATCCTTACCGAAGAATGGCTGGGTCTCGCATGAAACCAAATTAGTGCTTAAGGAAATAAGAGAAGACAATAACAATTTGTATACAATGACTAGGGAGATTAAAGATCCGATTACACTGAAAACGATCGGTATGCTCATAGTAGATTTTGATGCGGAACTTATTTCAAAATGGCTTGGCACAAAAGTTACAGAGAATAATGGTCAATTGTTGGTCTTAACCCCAAGCGGTGACGTTATATATGATTCATTGGGAAGGTATATGGGACAGCGATATCCACATATCGATGCGCTTCATACGGATGGCTGGACAACACTGGATGAGATCTCCAAGGTTAACTTAAATACAACGAACAGCTCAGGTCTTATTATGGCAGGAATCATTCAGAAGTCACAGGTCAACAACGAAATGAAAACGGTTCGAACTTGGATTATCGGGATTACCACAGCGCTTATTATTACTGCAATGTCTTTTACATACGGAATTATTTTACGTTTCTCTAAAAAAGTGAAGATCATTGTCAAATCTATGAAGCGCTTACAGGAAGGTGATTTGAGCACACGTATTCACCTTAATCGAGAAGATGAATTGCAGCTAATTGCCAACAATTTTAACTATATGTGTGAAAGACTAGAACTCTATATTAACAAAGTGTATATTTCGGAGCTTACCCAGAAAAATGCTGAGCTAGTTGCACTTCAATCACAGATTAATCCACATTTTTTATATAACACACTTGAGGCGATTAGGATGCGGGCAATTACGCAAGGAGCGAAGGATGTAGGTCAGATGATTTACATTTTATCGACATTATTTCGAACGATGATTAAGAAAAGCATGGTCGTTACAATATCTGATGAGATTGAATATTGTAATTTGTATCTGGAGTTGTTCCAGATTAGACATAAAGATAGGCTCCAAATCGAATCACAAATAAGTCCAGCTGCCATGAATTGTTCTATCGTTAAATTGCTTATTCAACCGGTTATTGAAAATTATATTGTTCACGGATTTAGACCTGACCGTTTTGGCAATCTCATCCGTATTGAAGTTACTGAATCTGGCGGGGAAATTCAAATTGCTATAAGTGATAACGGAAATGGAATTACTCCCAGCAAGCTAACAGAGCTACAGCAAATGCTTCAAGTCAGTATGAGAATGGATGAACCTCCTTCTTCGGTAGGCCTATGTAATGTGAATGAACGAATTAAACTTTATTATGGGACTGAATATGGATTGACGATCGCTAGTGAAGTAAATAAAGGAACAATAGTCATCATGAATATACCAGTAGTAAGGGAGAGTACTAATAATGCACAATATACTTATCGTGGATGATGAACCTCTTATTCTTGAAGGATTACGTTCAGTGATTGAATGGGAAAAATATGGATTGAGAATCGCGGGACAAGCGTCTAATGGGGAAGAAGCTTTAGAATTTCTGCGCAATCATAATGAAGGGATCGACATATTAATTACTGACATTACGATGCCAAAACTTACGGGACTTGAACTGATTCAACAAATAAAGGTTTTTGATTCAAAAATGAGATTTATTATCTTGAGCGGCTATGAGCAATTTGAGTATTTAAAAGCTGGAATGAGTCTAGGCATTGAAAATTATATTCTCAAACCCATTAATATAAATGAATTGGAATCAACCATTGAACAAATTGTTGAAGTGCTGAATCAAGAGGATGTTGAACAATTTCATGCTAAAGAGGATTGGCAAGTTCTGCGCAACAATATTCTAAACCGCTGGGTAACTGGCAATATAGGTAGGCAGGAGCTACAGCACCGTTCAAAAGTCTTAAATATCTCACTGGACTGTTCATTTTTTACGGTGGCTGCGATTCGGCTTATCACCGAACAGGATGACGATGAGGGGCAGGATAAACTCCACAGGAATCAGCTTATGGATGAATGTTATCGTATCGCTGTGAAGTCATTAGAGCAACTTGGAACCGTTATTGTATTTATAGATATGGAAGGTGATCTTGTTCTTATTATTGCTGAGCGGGCTGAAGCTGAGAACAAAGAAGAGCTTTATTGTGTACTGGAACGAGTACAATATGAGATTATGCATGAGTTGGAGAAGTCTGTCTGGATAACGATAGGAAGTAAGGAGCATGCTTTTCAGGAAGTCCCAAAAAGTTATAAAAAGGCGAAGAGTTTATATGTTGATCATCTAATGCTACCTGGCTACCCGATTATAGATGCGGAACAACTGTCAAAGATGGTTCTGCACGAGGAGAAGCTCGAAATTGATTATGAGGAATTCACCAAATTATTATTATCTGGAGACCGTGAAGCTACGAACCAGTTTATCGCAGAAACGTTCGAAAAGCTGTTTGGCTGTGGCATGATTACCCGTATTGATAATTACAACGTAGCGATTGAGTTAATGTTGATTGCCAAGAAAATGGAGAAAAACTCTAATTTTAGTGCCGTGTTTAATCCATTGCTGCGCATACATACTATTGAGCAATTGGTGCACCATGTGCAGGAAAGTGTGAAAGAAACACTGGACCAATTATCGTTAGTAAGTGATGAGCTCAGTCCGAATATGAGATATATGGTTGATCAAGTAAGCAAACACTATAGAGAAGAGCTATCCCTGAAAACGCTCAGTCAGCGTATGGAAATGCATCCTAATTACTTGGGACAGCTATTTCAGAAGGAAATGGGCCGTAGTTTCTCTGATTATGTTAATCAATTTCGAATTGAAAAGGCAAGACAATTGCTGCTACAAACTACGTTACTAACCAACGAAATTGCAGCTGAAGTAGGGTATCCGGATCCAGCATATTTCTATCGCCAGTTCAAAAAATCAGTAGGTGTATCGCCGACAGAGCTTCGGAATATGTACAAAAAAGCAAAATCCTAAAATAAAGGAAATGTTCCTGAGTATCACGTTCAAGTACGGGTTTCATGGACGCTGATAACGAGAATGTTTCCTTTTTTTTTGCTCAAATTTAAGGGGAAATAGACTTTTTAAATGTCCTTTCTGCTGTGGATCTTTAATTTTTACATCTGATTCTGGAGTTTTTCAACTTTATGAAACCGCTTTTATGGCGCAGAATTAAGGGTAGTTAAAGGGGCGAGGGAAAAAGATCGAAGGGATATATAGGGGCTGTTTGGGGATAGAGAGAAGGGGGATGTGGAATAATGCCTGCATTTTTCAAAAGTCTAATTAAGGATAAAGTACTCTGGTTTATGGTATTACCAGGGACATTATGGTTCCTGATCTTTTGCTACTTACCGATGTTTGGAACAGTAATTGCATTCAAGGATTTCAAGATTCATCGGGATGGATTCTTTGCAAGCGTTTTAAATAGTAAGTGGGTTGGCCTTGAAAATTTCAACTTTTTGTTCTCGACGGAGGACGCCTATATCATTACAAGAAATACGATTCTTTATAACTTGGCGTTGATCTCTCTCGGTTTAGTTCTTGCGGTGGGCATTGCGATCACCTTGAATGAACTTGTGAACAAACGGACGGCTAAAGTTTATCAAACGGCGATGTTTATGCCTTACTTCCTTTCTTGGGTCATTATTAGTTTCTTTACCTTCAGCTTTCTGAGTGTAGATAAAGGAATATTGAATCAAGTGGTTGTTTACTTCGGAGGCGATCCTATTTCCTGGTATGGGGATACTCGCTTTTGGCCATATATCCTAATTTTCATGGGGATTTGGAAATCAATTGGTTATTCAAGTGTTGTTTACTTAGCGGCTATAGCGGGTATCGACAAGTCCTACTATGAAGCGGCTATGATTGATGGGGCCAGCAAATGGCAGCAGATTAAGTTTATTACACTTCCTTTGCTTAAACCTTTAATGGTAACGCTAACGATTTTAGCGATTGGTGGTATTTTTAGATCAGACTTCGGTTTATTCTATCAAATCCCTCGGGATTCAGGTGTTCTATACTCCGTAACGAATGTTATCGATACTTATATTTATCGAAGCATGAGTACGACAGGTAATCTAGGAATGAGTACAGCGGCGGGTCTATATCAATCGATTGTTGGATTTATCATGGTGCTTGTAACGAATTCTATTGTGAAAAAGATCAGCAAAGAGAATGCGATATTCTAGAAAGGAGTTAGTGACGTTATGGCAGTATTCAAACGTAAGCCAAAAGAAATCGACAACAACGCCATTACTCCTTTATGGAATGTGGTACTCAATATTATAATTGGCATCTTCGCTTTTACTTGTGTGTTTCCGTTCTTGTTTGTCATAGCCATTTCTTTTACAGATGAGAAAGTACTTGCTCTAAATGGATTTAGCTTGTTACCCGAAAAATATAGTTTAGCAGCTTATCAGTTTGTATTTAACACAGGTGATCAATTACTTCGTTCCTTTGGAGTTACTTTGATGGTTACTGTACTAGGTACGCTCATTAGTTTATTTCTAATAACAACTTATGCGTATGTTCTCTCTCGAAGATCATTTCGCTATCGTAATTATTTCAGCTTCTTCGCCTTCTTCACGATGTTATTCTCAGGCGGAATGGTTCCCAACTATATCGTGGCTACGCAGTTTTTACATTTGTACAACACGATATGGGCTTTGATATTGCCAATCGCGATGAATGCATTCTTTATTCTAGTAATGCGGACCTTCTTCCAGACTAGCGTACCTGATGCACTCATTGAGGCTGCCAAAATTGATGGGTCTGGTGAGTTTCGGACCTTCCTGCAAATTGTACTTCCAATCTCTTTACCGGGGATTGCAACGATTGGATTGTTCTGTACGCTGGGATATTGGAATGATTGGTTTAATGCCCTGCTGTATATAGATGATGCTAGTCTTGTTCCACTCCAAGCGATGCTGATGCGAATTCAGAATAATATGGAGTTTGTCATTCAGAACAGTATGCAGATGGGATCAAGCTTTGAGATTGCTGCAACCTTGCCAACAGAAACCGTTCGTATGGCGATGGTTGTACTGGCAACCTTGCCTATAGCACTAGCGTATCCGTTCTTCCAAAAGTATTTTGTACAAGGTTTAACCGTGGGCTCTTTAAAGGAGTAACACTACTAAGATGTATTTATTCGAATCGCTAGGATAGGAATCGATATAAATAAAGCGTTCATTAATCTAAAGGGGGAAAATAGAAATGAAAATGAAAAAAGGCTTAACACTCGCTCTTGCAGGGACAATGCTTTTTTCTGGCCTTCTAGCTGGATGTGGTTCGAATAATAATACAAATGCTGCTAAAGAAACAAACAATTCAGCGGCAGCAGGGAATTCAGCAGGGAACACATCAGAATTAAAGCCATATGAGTTGAAGATGTATTTAATTGGTGGACCTCAAAAGGATTTGGATCTTGTCTTAAAAGAAGTTAATAAATATACCCAAGAAAAAATTAACGCGACGTTGAACATTACGATGTTCGATTGGGGCGATTACGATAAGAAGATGCAAGTCATCACCGCTTCTGGTGAGCCTTATGATATTGCCTTTACCTCTTCTTGGACAAATGACTTCCGTCGTAACGCTGCTAATGGTACGTTCTTGGGTCTGAATGATCTGCTAGATAAGTATGGTAAGGAAACGAAAGAAGTTTTGGACCCTCGTTTCTTAGAAGGAACTAAGATTAAAGGTGAGATCTATGGTGTTCCTGTAAATAAGGAGCTTGGACAGCAATGGGTATGGCGCTTCAATAAGAAATATGTTGATAAATACAACATGGACATTTCCAATATCCGTACATTGGATGATCTAGAGCCACTTCTTAAAACGATTAAAGAGAACGAGCCGGGTGATATTACACCGCTAGCTGTTCCTAAAGGCTTTAAACCATTTATGCCATTTGACTATGTACTAGGTGATGAGTTACCTATCGGGGTCTATATGGATTCCACAGATGGCAAGGTTGTTAATATTCTGGAGACACCTGAACTTGCAACATCGTTAGATACGATGCGTAGACTTTACACAGCAGGTTACTTACGCCCAGACGTTGCGACACTTGAAGGTATTGATAACATTAAGACGGGTAAATGGTTTGCCGATCGCGAAATTACACAACCTTATGCAGAAAAAGGTTGGTCTCGTTCAGCAGGTTATGAAATTGTAACTTCGCCTATGCATGAGCCTTATGTATATACACAGTCCGCCGCAGGTTCGATGCACGCGATTTCCGTAACCTCAGGTGATCCTGAACGGGCTATGATGTTCTTGAATCTTTTGAATACAGATAAGTACTTACGCAATTTGCTCAACTATGGTATTGAAGGCACTCATTATAAGAAAATCTCCGACAATGTCATTGAAGATCTGCCAGCTATGCAAGATAGCTATGCAATGCCAGGCTTCACACTTGGAAACATGTTACTGACTTATCTGCATGCTGATGACCCTGCTGATAAATGGGATGCTTTTAAGAAGTTTAATGATTCTTCAAAAGAAGCCCCTACCTTCGGTTTTGCATTTGATCCTACACCTGTGAAAACAGAAGTAGCGGCTATCAACAACGTAACTAAAGAATTTATGCCAGCGCTATACACAGGTTCTGTTGATCCTAAAACATATCTGCCAAAAGCAGCGAAGAAATTTAAAGAAGCTGGACTTGATAAAGTCATTGCAGAAGTTCAAAAGCAACTTGATGAGTGGAACCAGACAAAGAAATAAGCTAATGAACGTAACACGCCTAAGATTAATCACTAAAGGTAACACAAATAGGATTAGTGGAGACGGGCAGCTATGCTGCCCGTCTCTCTATCTATCCCCATTTATTATGAAGGAGTGAGAATATGGAACAATTCCGACTTCCCACCATCTCTATGCCGAAGCTGACGCTTCCTCAAGCGGTTCAAGAAGTATTAAACGAAGCAGAGGAGAAGTTAGCTCATCGGCCGAAGCTATTGCAGCTCTTTAAGAATTGTTTCCCTAATACGCTTGAGACAACGACTAAGCTTATGGATGATGGAACAACGTTTGTGATTACAGGAGATATCCCGGCTTCTTGGTTGCGAGACTCTGTGGAGCAGGTTATGCACTACGTGCCCTTTGCTAAAAACGATCCCGATCTTCAGCGGATTATTGGCGGGTTAATTAAACGTCATATCGAGTATATTCATATCGATCCGTACGCCAATGCGTTTAATGAGACGGCGAATGATTGGCATTGGAGCACTAGCGATATTACGGAAATGTCCCCCTGGGTGTGGGAACGTAAATTCGAGATCGATTCTCTTTGTTTTTCCATGCGTCTGGCTTATGCCTATTGGAAAGAAACCGGAAAGGCTGATATATTCGACGCCGGATTTAAGGCAGCAATGGTCAAAATATTCAACCTGTTCAAAACTGAACAGCGCCATAGTGAATTATCTCCATACCGCTTTACGCGTAAGAATGGGATTCCTGAAGATACACTGCGTAATAACGGCCTGGGTATGCCTGTTAATTACACGGGCATGGTCTGGTCCGGGTTCCGCTCGAGCGATGATGCTTGCGACTTCCATTACAACATTCCGGGGAATATGTTCGCTGTTGTTGCATTACGTCATATGCAGGAATTCGCTGAATGGGTATTCCGTGATCTTGAATTTCTGGAACAGCTTAAAGCATTAGAAGCTGAGATTGATCACGGAATTCAATTGTATGGTATTTATCGTCATCCGAAATTCGGTCCAATCTACGCCTACGAGACCGATGGTTATGGCAACTACTGCTTGATGGATGATGCGGGAACACCAGGACTCATGTCGATTCCTTATCTCGGTTATGTTACCGCAGAGGATGAAATTTATCAGAATACGAGACGATTTGCTCTGAGCAAGGAGAATCCTTTTTATTTTGAAGGAACCGCAGCGAAGGGAATCGGCAGTCCGCATACTCCCAAAGACTACATCTGGCATATGGCATTATCTATGCAAGGTTTGACGGCTTCCACTAAGGAAGAAAAGCTGGAGATGCTTGCGATGTTAGAAGCTACAGATGCGGATACTGGCTTTATGCATGAGGGATTCCATGTTGATGATCCGAATACTTTCACTAGAAAATGGTTCGCCTGGTCCAATAGCCTGTTCTCCCAACTTGTCTATAAAACGATGAAGGAAGGACTACTATGAGCAGCCCGAGCAGACCTGTAATCATATTTTATGATTCTGATTTTCCAATTTCCAGTCCCATTCCTAGCGATGCGATTACATCCATGAGTGAGTTCGGATCTATTGTAAATGAGAATCAGCTTGCAGAAACGCTTCGCGAAACGGAAGGCGGCTGTTTCATCAATCTGCATGCACCCTATTTCCCGAAAACGGCCTGGATAGCCATTCTTGAATACCTGCAAAGAGGTGGCGGGCTGATTAGCATTGGAGGCGCACCCTTCAAACAACCTGTTCGTTGGGAAAATGGCCAATGGCATGTGGAAGCGGAGCAGACTTCCTATCATCAGGAGCTGTATATTCATGAGGCACTTCATGTTGAATGCTCACGCAACCATTCATTGCTTGCCTCGGATGTCATTCCTCTGCTTAAGGGTCAAGAATCTCTTTTTCTAACGAGTGCGAATACATGGAACCTCGTGCCACATACGACAAAGACGAGTGATTTACCACATCAAATGGGCTCTGCAGGTCCGATGAGCACACGGATTTACTCGCTATTAAAAGGAGTTACACTCGAGGGTCGGGAAATTTCTGCGCCAGTAGTTCTTTGGGAGAATACGAGCGGTTTATTTGCAGGCTCACGCTGGCTGTTCGTAAATACACCTGCAACAGCTTCTTTTTGGGAGCAAAAAGGTCCTTTCGCGATATCCAATTGGGCTCGTTTCTGCAGCAAGGGTGTAACGGAAATGTGGGTTAAGCCCAATTACGCGTCTTATGAATTAGGAGAACGTGCTTCCCTAACCCTTCAGATTCAGCAGCTTGAACGAGTGAGACCTTCTATGCGTAATGAAGATACATGGAATTTCACAATTCATGTAGAGCATGAATCAGATACCTCTTTGAAGTGGTCTCAGAGTTTGAAAATGAAGGCGAATGCTGAACTAAACATGGTGCGTCTGCCTATTCCTTTGGAGATAAGTAGGGGCCTCTACCAGATTGTCTGTGAAGCAGAAGCCAGTGATGGTGAGGTTCGCATTCTGCGCCAAGGGTTCTGGGGTCATGCTCCTGAGCTGCTGGCAGCAGGCAATCCGGTAACGAGCGGCAGAGATTATTTTATAAAAGATGGGCGTCCGCTACCAGTGGTCGGCATGACTTATATGGCGAGTGATGTGGCGCGGAAATTTCTATTTCTACCGAACGTGGGAGTTTGGGACCGTGATATGGGCCAGATGCGGAAGGCCGGGATTAACTGGATCCGTACAGGGATCTGGACAGCTTATCGCAATGTGATGCAAGACGATGGACATGTCTCGGAAGAAGTATTGCGGGCGATCGACGCCTTCATCATGACGGCGAAGAAGCATGATCTTCAAGTGACTTTCACGTTCTTCTCCTTCACACCGGAAACGTGGGGAGGGGTAAATCCTTATCTGGACCCACAAAGTGTGGAAGCTCAGAAGCGGTTCATTTGGTCTATTGTATCTCGTCATAAAGATTCTTCGAATGTAGATTGGGATCTTATTAATGAACCGTCGATGTTTGATCCGGCACGTATTTTTTCGGACGGCCCGAGTTCATGCCATGATCGTTTTGAGCGACAAGCCTTTATGGAATGGCTACAAGAAAGACATGGTGTAATCGACGTGCTGCAGGAACGCTGGAATATGACACCTGCACAGCTTCCGAACTTTGCATCTGCAGGGCTGCCAGAAGCAAAAGAGATTAACTTCGACGTACAAGACATGCACAGTGCTAAGAGGGGAACACGCTGGTTGGATTATTGTTTGTTCTCTATGGAGATGCATAACCGTTGGGTGAAACAATTATACGACGCCATTAAGGAGCAATGTCCAGCTCAGATGGTTACGGTTGGTCAGGATGAGGGACTAGGAGCGCAGCGACCTTCGCCGTTCTTCTACGAGGAGGCGGTGGATTACACCACTGTTCATTCCTGGTGGTTTAATGATTATCTGGTGTGGGATGGCATCTTTGCCAAGACGCCTAATAAGCCAAACCTAATTCAGGAGACTGGCGTCATGTATGTAGAAACTCCAGATGGCCGAGCCAAACGTTCAGAACAAGAGCTGCAGAATTTGCTGGAACGCAAGTATGCTTACGCTTTTGGAACGGCAGGTGCGGGGGCTGTTCACTGGATCTGGAATACGAATTTCTATATGGATAATGCGAATGAGTCCCATATCGGAGCACTGAGAGCAGATGGAACCGAGAAGCCTGAGGCAGGCGTATCTTATGATTTCGGGAAGTTTATAGAAGGTATCCGTGATATATTTGGTGATCGGAAATTGGAAGAGATTGCGGTGGTGTTCCCTTATTCGAATGATTTCTCTAATCGGAAGTTGGCTTTTGCTGCTACAACAGAGCTTACCCGCATTCTGTCTTATGAGCTCAAGATGTCTTTTCGGGGGGCTTCCGAATACCATCTAGATGATTTGGAGAAGAACCCTGCGAAACTGATTATACTGCCAAGCGCGCATAACTTCGCTGATGCAGCAATGGAACGGTTGTTACACATTGTTGAAGAGACAGGAGCGGTATTGCTTGCCACTGGACCGTTAGGCATTGATGCCTATTGGCGTTCTTCGGATCGGTTGAGTGATATCCTTGGCAAACGTGAATTGCGTAATGTGCGCCGCGAAGAAGTGCTTATGCTTCAAGGTCAAGTCCTGCCTGTCTCTTTCGGCCACCGCCGGATAGCTGAGGTGACAAAGGAAACGATCATTCAAGAAACTGGTGGAAGTTCAACTATAGAGACTGTCGTGAACCTTCCGCTTGGCAAGGGTCGACTCCTATGGAGCCCACTGCCAGTTGAATTGAGTGAGCGTAGGGATACTACGGCTGCACTTTACCGCTACGCGGTTAATGCTGCTTTTGTGGAATGTGATTTTGAATGGATTAGTGGTGGGGACTTAGCGGGTATCTACGGACGGAAATTGAGCTTTGCTACGGGTGCGCTTTTTACCTTCGTGTCGGAATATGCCCAAGATGCAAAGATCGAGGTGAAGGATTCAGCCACTGGCCGAACCTATTCGTTCGTGTTAGAACAGGAACGTTCTGTTCTCTTTGCTACGGATAGTAAAGGAGACTTGCTTGGTGTTTATCGCCCGCAGGAAGTCGAGATCCATGTAAATTAACCACATCTTCTACATTAAGCATCTTGGTAGAGAGAACGCATTGCATATAAGGAGGTCTTCACTTTGGAAAGTTCAAATCAATCTATTAAACCTCAGACTGCCCATATCATTTCCCATACACACTGGGATCGGGAATGGTATCTTCCCTATGAGAAACATCATGTACGCTTAGTAAAACTGGTTGATGAATTACTGAACCGGTTGGATGAGGATAACGAATTTAAGAGTTTCTATCTGGATGGACAGACGATTATTCTGGATGATTATCTTCAGGTACGTCCCGAAAATCAAGAGCGGCTACAGAAATATATTACGGAAGGTCGCCTTCTAATAGGACCTTGGTATATTTTGCAAGATGCGTTCCTTACTAGTGGGGAGGCCAATGTTCGTAATATGCAGATTGGCCATCAGGATTCGAAGCGTTACGGGGAACCCTCCAAAATCGGTTATTTTCCGGACACCTTTGGTCTAGTCGGCCAGACTCCACAATTAATGCGGCAATCCGGCATCAATAATGCCTTTTTTGGAAGAGGTGTGAAGCCCACTGGATTCAATAATACGGTGTCAGATGGAGGTTACGAATCCTCATTCTCGGAGCTGATTTGGGAAGGTCCTGACGGATCAAAAGTGCTCGGCATCCTATTTGCCAATTGGTATTCTAACGGAAATGAAGTGCCTGTAAATGAAGCAGAAGCCAAAGTGTTCTGGGAGAAAAAGCTGGCAGATGCGCGGAAGTTTGCCTCCACAGGTGAGCTGCTGTTCATGAATGGTTGCGATCATCAGCCGGCTCAACTGGATTTGCCAGAGGCTATCGAAACTGCGAAGCGGTTGTATCCAGATATAGAGTTCATTCATTCGAACTTTCCTGATTACCTTAAGGCCGTAGAGGGTGTAATGGATCGCAGCAATCTGTCGACTGTAAAGGGCGAACTGCGGAGCCAGCATACTGATGGATGGGGTACGTTAGTGAATACCGCGTCTGCGCGTGTCTATTTGAAACAGATGAATCAGGAAGGGCAAATCTTGCTTGAAAAGGTGGCCGAGCCACTTGCTTCGTTCGCACATTTACTGGGCAAAGAGTACCCCCATCATCTGTTCACCTATGCATGGAAGACATTAATGCAGAATCATCCGCATGATAGTATTTGTGGATGCAGCGTGGATGAGGTACACCGTGAGATGGTCACCCGTTTTGACAAAAGCCGTCATATGGCAGATACCATTGTTGAGGGTAGTAAACGAGAGATTGCAGAAGCTGTGGATACGACCGGGTTTACAGCATATGGTGAAGACGTGCTTCCACTAGTTGCGATGAATATGACGGGTTGGAGTCGCACGGGTACTGTGAGCGTAGAACTTGATGTGGCGCGTCTATATTTGCGAGAAGGGTTCTCTCTGGAAGAAACGGCTAGCCGTATGACCGGAATTGACTTGCACGGTCGTGTGTTAGTAGACGATCAAGGGAATGATATTGCCTGTCAGATGGAGGACTTAGGTCTTCAGTTTGGTTATGATTTGCCAGATGACAAGTTCCGTCAGCCGTATATGTGCCGCCGGGTAAGACTTACCTTTGAAGCCGTAGAAGTTCCTGCGCTAGGTCTTCGTTCATATGCTTGGGTTCGCCGAGCATATGCAAAACTGCCAATAGCCGCTGAATCTTTGCTACAAGGAGATCGGGTGCTGGAAAATGACGTTATCAAGGTAGTTATTAATGATGATGGTTCGTTTATGCTAAGTGACAAAACTAGTGGCGTGACCTATCAAGATCTTGGCGTATATGAAAACACCGGGGATATCGGCAATGAATATATGTACAAACAGCCAGAGGCCGAACAAGCTCTGACGACTAAAGGACTAAAGGCTAATATTTGTGTACTGGAAAATACATCGTTTCGCGCCACTATAGAAATTAAGCATGACTGGGAGATTCCAGCTTCGGCAGATGATAAACTGGATGAGGAGCAGCGTGCACTGGTTTACTATCCGGAGCGCAAAGCTCAGCGCAGTAGTGACACAGTCATTCTAAAACTTCGTACTGTAATCACCTTGGAGCGGGGCGGAAAGGGATTGCATATCGAAACGACAATAGATAACCAGGCCAAAGATCACCGGATTCGTATACTGTTTCCGACAGATCTGAATGCTGTCACGCATCGTGTAGATTCGATGTTCGAGGTTGCTGAGCGGAATATTGAACCAGCTACAGAATGGAAGAATCCGAGTAACACGCAACATCAGCAAGCCTTTGTTGATATTAGTGATGGGAAGGCGGGTCTAACCGTCGCTAATTTTGGATTAAATGAATATGAAGTGCTGCGAGATGGGCGTAACACTATTGCGATTACACTGCTACGTTCTGTTGGTGAACTTGGTGACTGGGGGCTATTCCCTACTCCAGAAGCGCAGTGTCTTGGAGAGCACATTGTTCGTATGGAGCTAATCCCACACACAGGTGAGGGTATAACTTCTGGTGCTTATGCTGAAGCTTACCAATTCCAGGTTCCGTGGATTGTATGTCAGACAGATGTACATGCAGGCGTGGTTGCGCCGGTGTATACTCCATTCGATTGGGAGAGTAAGGAACTTGCATTTTCTTCACTAAAAATGAACAAGCAGACTGGAGACTTGCTGCTGCGTTGGTATAACATGAGTCAGCAGAACACAAACCTGTCCTTCCGTTCAAGTATTCCACAGCAGTATTTCTATAAAACGACGATCCTAGAAGAGGCGAGCCACCCAGTCTCTAGTGATGAGAAAGAGAAAGGAAGCTTTGACTTACAGATCGGTCCATGCGAAATTGTAACGATTGGTATTAGAAAATAAATGAAAAAGGACGGTATCCAGAGAGTCGTATGACTTTTGGATATCGTCCTTTTTTGTATAAATACGTATCTTAGGAAGAAGATTTGCCGCGCGCAGTGGATCCAAGATGATCAATCTGCTCTTCTAGAACCGCACTTGCTTTGCCTAAAAACTGCGAAATAAGGGCGAGCTCTTCATCCGTATAAGAAGCTGCGAGCTTAACCATGGCGGTATGGAGCGGTTGGTACGTATTAATGACATCATCTTTATTCTCATATAATGGCACAATAATCACTTTACGGCGGTCATTCGGGTCATTTTGTCTGCGGACATAGCCATTTTTTTCGAGCCGGTCTATTAATGCTGTAACACTTCCGGTGGTCAGACCGGTTAATTTAGACAGTTCTCCGGCAGTGATCGGACCTTTCTCCCGTAGAATATCTATAGATAAGAAATCATTAT
Organism: Paenibacillus sp. FSL H7-0735; assembly: GCF_038008505.1. Taxonomy (NCBI): domain Bacteria; kingdom Bacillati; phylum Bacillota; class Bacilli; order Caryophanales; family Paenibacillaceae; genus Paenibacillus; species Paenibacillus sp. FSL H7-0735. Next base: position 2,812,880 of record NZ_JBBOZH010000001.1, read on the forward strand.
TGTATAACCCAAGTGAGGCGGCTACATTTTGTTGGTACAATACCGTTCGGTTTCCCAAACTGCGCATAAGCAAGGTGAATTGTTCCTGCTCTGGTGTAGGTTGTTCGTGGCTTGACAAAAGATAACGCTCCTTTTAAAATAATTATATCTTGATAGTCAAGATATTAGATTATAAAGTTATTTGAAAATTTTGTGATTTATCAAATACATTCTATCGAAATTAGAAATGTTTTGCAAAATAATTGCAATACAACAACTTTGGGCAACCATATGGATAGAAGATATAACTACAAACCAGTGGGTTGAAATGAGAGGGGAATAGATGTGAAAGAGACTATTGTTATTAAAGGTGCAAGAGAGAATAATCTGAAAAATGTCTCGCTCACGATTCCTAAGTATAAGCTAGTTGTCCTGACAGGACCTTCGGGATCAGGCAAATCGACGCTAGCTATGGATACACTACAGCGGGAATGCCAAAGACAGTATTTGGATTCCATGGGCATGACGTCAGATACGATCAGTAAACCAAAGGTGGAGTCTATTATTGGACTATCTCCGTCCATTAGTGTTGGACAACATGTCACCAATCGTAATCCCCGTTCGACAGTCGGGACTGTCACTGACATCTATACGTTTGTCCGTTTTATCTTTTCCAGATTAGGCGAGCGGGTTTGCCCTTCCTGTAGTGGCAGCATCCCACCTTTTTTTGAAGCGAGGGGATTGCTGATCGAGGAAGACGAGGAAATGGATGGTCAGACGATGGGTTGTCCACATTGCGGAGCAGAGCTTGAGAAGCTGGGCATGTCCCACTTCTCTTTTAATAAACCGGAGGGAGCTTGTGAAGCCTGCGGTGGTGTTGGATCTGTGGCAACTATAAATGAAGCGGCGGTGTTTAATCCAGAGCTTAGTATGCGTGAGGGTGGGGTTGCCTCGCTGAATGGTGTTCATCGTGATATACAGATGCGTATATTATTGGCCGCTGGCAAGCATTTTGGCTTTGAGTTTGACCCGGATCAGCCCTTAAAAGATTACGGTGAAATTCAGCGCGACTTGTTGTATTACGGAGTGGAAAGTGAGGCGTTTAAGCGCCATTTTCCCAATGTTAAGCCGATTCAAGGCACCAAATTTGAAGGCGTCATTCCTGGTTTGTGGCGGCGTTACAAGGAGAAGGAAGGAGAAGCTGGTACACAGGAAAAAGACGGCGGATTTTTTCATGAGCAGCAATGCCCGGAATGTCTTGGCGCTCGTTTAAAAAACGAAGTTCGTCTCGTACGGGTAGCTGGCGTATCGATTACGGAGGTATCGGATTGGTCATTAAGCGATGTTTACGAGTGGACGAAAGGCTTAGAGGCGGCTTTGCCCGCCGAGGGACTTCATCTGCTTGAACCCATCCTTCACGATATGCCTACCCGACTAAAAAGGATTATCGATGTTGGTCTAGGTTATCTTTCTATGAACCGTCAGACGGTCTCCTTATCTGGTGGAGAGGCACAGCGGCTGCGCCTTGCCTCATTGCTGGGGTCAGGTCTGACTGGAGTGTTATACATTCTAGATGAACCGACGACCGGGCTTCATCCGCGGGATACTGTTGGCCTCATTCGTGTGCTTCAGGAGTTACGCGATTTGGGGAATACGGTGCTCGTTATCGAGCATGATATTGAGATGATGCGCGCTGCCGATCATATTATTGATATGGGTCCGGGTGCTGGTCTGGACGGCGGGCAAGTTGTTGGCGAGGGCAGCATTGAGGACTTGATGGCAAGCGAGACTTCCGTTACGGGAGTCTATCTTAGAGAAGAGCGTCATAAGACTGCTGCATATGTTCGCCGGAAAGGTGACGGAAAACAGATCACCATCCGACAGGCTCAATACCGGAATATTGATATCCCGGAGGTTTCATTTCCTCTAGGTTGTCTAGTTTCTGTAACTGGGGTTTCGGGTTCAGGCAAGTCGACGCTAGTCTTTGATATTCTTGCGCAAGGTAGTGCGAAAGAACATGAGCAAACAGGCTGTGCGGAGATTGCAGGCTTAGATCAGGTTGGAAATATAGTGATTTTTGACCAATCGCCCATGGGGAGGATGTTGCGTTCTAATGTAGCGACATATACAGATGTTTTCACACATCTGCGCCAGCTGTTTGCTGCATTGCCGGAGGCGAAAAAAAGAAAACTGACCTCCAAGCATTTTTCCTTTAACACACCGGGTGGACGCTGCGAAACCTGTCAGGGTCTTGGGGTGCTGACTGTAGACATGAATTTCTTACCCGATTTGGAGGTTAAATGCCACGTTTGCAAGGGGAGAAGATTTACGGATGAGGTTCTCCAGGTGAAATATGATGGATATTCCATCTCGGATCTGCTGGACATGTCCGTGCAGGAAAGCTTACCAATTCTTAAGTCGGAAGCCAAAATGGCGGGGATAATCGAGACGTTGTGTGAGGTGGGTCTTGGTTACCTTAAATGGGGACAATCTGTCAAAACCTTATCCGGTGGTGAAGGGCAACGGATTAGACTGGCTAAAGAGTTGAGCAAACCTTCCAAAAACCATACGCTCTATCTGCTCGACGAACCAACAACAGGCCTTCATCCGTCAGACATCAGGCAGCTCCATACCTTATTGAGCAAATTGGTTGATACGGGAAATACGGTCGTGGTTGTGGAGCACAGCTTAGAGTTGATTCGGGAGTCCGACTGGGTGATTGACATTGGCCCTGAAGGTGGCGTTGTGGGCGGTAAGCTTGTAGCTGAAGGTACACCGGAGCAGGTTGCTGAAGTGCGGGAATCCTACACAGGGATGTTCCTGAAACGGATTCTGGCTGAGGGGCTATAATCAAAAAAAAAGAGGTGTCCAAAAGCCATGAAAATGGCTAGGACACCTCCTTTTTTGAACTTAAACCAACCACTGCTCTCAACTCTAAACTTCGTCTGAACGTTTGAACCGATCCCATTCACGCGTACTTAACACTTTCGGAATAACAGATGATCATGAGTCGATGGTGTTTGATCCGCAGATGATTAGGATACGGTAGCATCAGACAGCGAAAGACTATGCTTCGGCGTATCGGACTCAGCGGACCTTAAATGCAGGAAAATCCGCCATTTGGAGTATTATCGGACCGCACAGCTCCTATTGGCGAAAAAAACGCCTTATAAGAGCCTGTTTCTAAGAAATAGCTGCACTGGAGTCCGATGGATTGCTGAAAAGGCGATAAATTAGTAAATAGCATCATTGGAGTCCGAAAGCCTCAGCAGGAGATCATGGTGTCAGCAGCAGTAGCAGTAGCAGTAGCAATAGCAATAGCAGTTGACCCAGCGAATGACTATGCTTCGGCGGTATCGGACTCAGTAGTCCAGCGAATGACCATGCTTCGGCGGTATCGGACTCAGCAGACCAGTGAATGATCATACTTCGGCGGTGTCGGACTCAGGAGTCCAGCAAATGATCATACTTCGGCGGTATCGGACTCAGCGGACCTTAAATGCAGGAAAATCCGCCATTTGGAGTATTATCGGACCGCATAGCCCCTATTGGCGAAAAAAACGCCTTATAAGAGCCAGTTTCTAAGGAATAGCTGCGCTGGAGTCCGATGAGTTGCTGAAAAGGCGATAAATTAGTAAATAGCGTCATTGGAGTCCGGAAGCCTCAGCAGGAGATCATGGTATCGGCAGCAGTAGCGGTAGCAGTAGTGGTAGCAGTAGCAATAGCAATAGCAATAGCAATAGCAATAGCAGTTGACCCAGCAAATGACCATGCTTCGGCGGTATCGGACTCAGCAGACCAGTGAATGACCATGCTTCGGCGGTATCGGACTCAGCAGACCAGTGAATGACCATGCTTCGGCGGTGTCGGACTCAGGAGTCCAGCAAATGATCATTCTTCGGCGTATCGGACTCAGCAGACCTTAAATGCAGGAAAATCCGTCATTTGGAGTATTATCGGACCGCATAGCCCCTATTGGCGAAAAAAACGCCTTATAAGAGCCAGTTTCTAAGGAATAGCTGCGCTGGAGTCCGATGGATTGCTGAAGAGGCGATAAATTAGTAAATAGCGTCATTGGAGTCCGAAAGCCTCAGCAGGAGATCATGCATCTAGCGCAGCTTAATAATCGAGCAGACGTCCATTATCATGCCATTGCCCGTACATTTTATTTTCTTTAGTGTTTGTTATGAATTTGTCTAATTTACTCTTAAATAAATCTGGCTGATGTTTATTGCTTTGGATCGTGTCGATCCGAACTCTTTTATAAAGGGGGGGAAAGGCCCGGAAATTCTCATATACTTGCCTGTCCTCTTTTAGCCTTTGCTCTATAATCTTATCTACTATAAAAGAATCAGGGTTCATATCAGGAAGTATCCGTTTTCCTTCAGCACTCATTAACCCCAGCTTTTCGAGGCGGCGGACCCGTTCTTTGTTCAATTCAGTCCAAGAGCTTTTTTTACTTCGGGGAGAGAGTCTTTGCGCCAGCTCTGTTTCCGAAATTTTCTTTTTCACTCCATCGATCCATCCAAAACACAAACATTCCTCAACTACGTCCAAATATAGCAACGTTTCTGGGTTTGGCTTCATACTAACGAGTACCCAACAAGATTTTTCAGTCTTACAATTCTCCTGCAGCCAAACTCTTAAATCTTCCCTCGATTTTACTGTAATTAGATTTTCAATCTCCATAATTAAAATACAATTTCCTTTCTAGGTATGGAGTGGAGCACATTGCCCATTAGAGATTAAATAGCTTCCGCAGGTACCTGATACCAAAAAAGGGAATAGTCATTCATGGTGGAAGCGTGGCCTAACTGACGTAACATATTAGAGATATTGCCTCTATGATAAGTCCCGTGATTGACGACTTGCAACACAATTTCTGATAGGCGTGTTTGGCGGATTCCGGCGAATGGATTGTCAAGCAGAATGGTTTGCTCCAAATCGGATTGGTGGTGTAACCATTCTTTGTATTGTTCCGATAGCTGTGCAAAGATATTTACGTACTCATCCACAGAATCTAGAATGCTCAAATTTAGCGGGATACTTTGTTGAAAAGCCTCAGGCATAGCAGTGCCTGTTAAAACAAGATACCACATCGTATCAACCGCATAGATATGGCTAAGGGCATGAGCGATGGTGGGAAACGAGCTGTTCACTTCTTGACTTAGCACAGAGGATGGGAGTTCCTTGATTCTCCCCAGGATAGTTTGGTTTGCCCAAGTGTGGTATTTAAACATTTCTACTGGATAATTTGTCATTCGTATGGTCTCCTTTTGAATTGTCATGGATTTGTTTTTGTTACTGTTGTTAATATAAAAGAAGAAGTATGACATCAGACTGTCATACTTCTTCATAAAGTTTGAGTGTGTTTTGAAGCTGCTCTTTTAAAATACCTCGCAATGCAGGGGGTTCGAGGACTTCGGCCCCGCTGCCGAAACTCAGCAGAATGGACCAAAGCCAACGAGCTTCCAATGGCTTATACACAGGAATTCGCATCGTCATGCTTTTATCAGAATGAAATTCCTTGTCGACTTGATGAAACTGATCCAAAGCTTCTGCCAAAGCCTCAGGGCCCACCCGGATTACTATTTCCTCCACCTGATCTACCCTGTTTGAACAGCCAGCCTCTTTGGGTACTTCATGTTGTGATTGAAAGGTATCCTGCGTCAGGAACAAATTCAGCATCCGGGAAAGACGAAACTCCCGATAATCCTGCCGTGCCCGGCAATAACCATAGATGTACCAGTTGCTATATTTAAAATGAAGCTTTACTGGTTCCATTTCACGGGTTGTACGTTCATTTTTTACACTGATGTAATCAAAACGGACAACATTTCGTTCCGCTATAGCCGCACGTAAAAGAGGAAGTGCGTCAGGATCCGTACGCCGGGTTTCAAGATCCACCGCGAGACTAGAAGTTTGTGGCTCCGTTCCTATCGTTTGCAGCCGTTCAATGGTTCCTTGCGTATGCTCATCTTCAAACACGGAAGAGAGACTGTTAAGTACAGTAATCAGAGAAGTGACATCATACGAACGGAGCAGGCTTTTATCCATTTTATATCCGTCCATAATGCCATATCCACCTTTAGTACCCTGATACGATACGACCGGGATGCCAGCGGCACAAATCACATCGATATCCCTATAGATTGTTCGCTGGGAAACCTGAAACTCTTCAGCCAGCTTGGAGGCAGATAAAACTTCGTGGTTCAATAGCTTGTAGATCATAGAAATCAATCGTTCCAATTTCATGTGTGCATTCCCACCCATTAGTCCATTTCGTGTTACAGCGTGATTATATCATAGATTTTTTCGGGCTAATTTTGGGAGGGAGGAGTTTTGTTGTTGGTGATGAAGAAATATCCTATGACAGAGTCTGACAGAGCCGATTAATTTATTTACAGATTAAATCCGCAGGCTCTGATAAATCATTAACAGAAATAATAGCATCGTTTTTTTTCACAGGTGGGGTCCAATATTGCTCATTCCCAGGCAGGTCATCGAACCATTCGGCGTCCTTTGGACAATCTAGAATCATGAATTTTCCGTATTCCTGATCTCTGGATTGATGGTATTTGAGATAGGCTTTCCCGTTATCAATGGCGAGAATTTCTATTTTTCCTGAGGTGTGGCTCATGGATAAGCGTACTCTTTTGCCAAGTCCTGAGGTTCTAGCTTTGGCTTCTTCTACAATTTGATAGACTTGCTCGAGCGGTAATACGAAATCCCGGTTTCCGGCAACGGGCCGGTTCACAAAGAAGTAGTAGGGTGTAACGCCAGCCCATGAAAGTCGGTCCAGTAGTTCCCCTAAAATAATGGGATCATCGTTGATGCCTTTGAGGATGGGAGTCTGATTTACGACAATTGCCCCTGCGTTGTGGAGAGCTTTAAATGCTTTTTTGGCTTCAGGTGTGATTTCACGAGGATGATTGATGTGCGCCATAACATAGATTCGTTTGTCTTCGGTAGAGTAAGTACGAATCAGCTCCAGCAGCTCTTCGTCTTCAGAGATCCGCATCGGATTAAATACGGGAATTTTGGAACCTAGTCTAATGATCTTAACATGCTCAATGCTTCTTAGATTTTCAATAATGGATCTTAGCTTCGGTGTGGAGAGAATTAAACTGTCCCCGCCCGTAAGAAGTACGTTGTTAATCTCCGGATTCTTTGCGATATACTCCAAGCCCGGAGAGACATCAGCCATCGCCTCTTTCACGTCATTTCGGAACAGACGCTTACGGAAACAGTAGCGGCAATAAGCCCCGCAGACCTCGGATACAATCAGTAGTGCAGTGGTTCTATACTTGTGCTGACAACCAGGTACCACATAATTCGTGTCCTCATCGGAGGCGTCCCAGCGCCCATACTCCAGCAGTTCACCTTCGTTAGGAATAACCAGCTTACGGATGGGATCATCTGGATCATCCCAGTTAATCAAAGACAGATAGTAGTCATTTACACGAAAAACAAATTTGTCTGTAATTTCTTTCAGATTCTCTTTTTCCAGCTCAGACAACATAGCTATTTTGTTAATATCCGTGAAGTACTTTACCTTTTGCACGTACATCTCTCCTTTGTCTCGTAGTGTGAGAAATGAGGGAGCCTTAGTGTCAAAGGCCAATCTACTGCCAGCAGGGTCCAAAAAAAGCACAAAAAGAGACCCTTAGCAAGGGTCTCTGGTTATGTAAATAACATGAAAAGCAGACCCATCCACTGCTGACGAGGTTAGCTGACGGACTCGGGTAAGATGGTACCCTACATTCTAATGCTCAATGATTCGCCCCAATTAACTGGTTCCCCCGCTTTTCAACTGTAAAAGTTGGAAATTAAGCGTAGATAAAGTATACCCTATCAAGTTTTGAAAAGTCAAAAGAGAATCCTAGATTCACCTTCAATTGCTAGCGCTACTTCCGCCGAGTAGTTTAGGCAACAGCGTTAGCAGTTTCTCCCGGGTTAACGCATCACTAGAGTTCCATTTGCTTCCGTCGAGCAGATAAACATGTCCCTGACGTACTGCCGGAAGAGTGTTCCAAAGTGAACTGTCTAGTAATCGTTCCATCGCAGCTCGCGAGTCTTTGCGTTCCGGAATGAACATGAAGATATGATCTCCGGCGTAGGCAGGCAGTCGTGTTGGATCAACTTCGGCGAACCCTAACTCTTCGTCCAATATGGCTTGGATCTCTTCGGTCGGTTGTAAACCACATGGGGCATAAAGCGCAGTGGAGAATCCGGACATTCCCATAGCATATAGATGATCTCCATGATCATAGACCAAAGCAGAGGCGGTTTCTCCAACTTGGAGAGTTGTCGAGTAAAGCTGCTGCCACATGGCAGCGTTTTTGATTGTGAATGACTCCAGCCATGCTTCGGCTTCGCGCTGTTTACCTAGCCAACTGCCTAATGTCCGCATTCGGTTGTCGAGAGGCGCAAATGAATCAAAGGTGAGTGTCGGAGCGATACCAGAAACTGCTCTGTAGGCTCTTTCATCACTATTTGCCAAAATGATCAAATCTGGGTTTAGGGAAGCGGTCAACTGCGGGTCCAGTGGAAACCCGACGTTGGCGAGCTTCTTAAGCCGATGTTTATAGACGCTGTTCCGGGCGAATGCTTCATCTCCACCGATAGGCTTTACACCTAACGCGAGAAGGTCGCCAAGTGTCTCGCCATGATAGACAATACGTTTCGCTCGTTCAGGAATTTCCACCTCATGACCCGTCCAATCCTTGACGGTAAGCTTACGACCTTGCTGATGTGCATATTGTCCGGGTGTAACTCCGGTTTTTTGCCGAAAGCGGCGGCTGAAATAGTATTCATCCGAGAAGCCGACCAGTCTGGCGATTTCCCGCAGTGGTTCAGTCGATTCCTGCAGGAATCGTTTGGAATGATTAATACGCAGATCCGTCAGGTATTCAAGCGGCTTTTTACCCGTAAGCTGCTGAAAGATCGGTGTATATTGCCAGATTGATATTCCCGCCAGTTCAGCTAACTGCTTCACGGTGATACTCTCTGTATAATGCTCCTGAATGAATGTTATGGTCTTTTCTACGGATTCCGTAGGACTTGGCAGGTGTTTGGAAGGGTAATTATGCTCAAAAAGTAACAGCAGCAATTCTTGGAATTTTAATTGTTGCTTGAATTGTTGTACATCATCGGTGTTATTCCTGTTCATGAGCAGGTCTTCGACTAGCCGGATTACCTTGGTGAACGGGTGCACAATTAACTCCCGCCTGCCGGAAAGCAGCTCTCCAGAATATCGTTTAGGAAGCTTGGTTGTATAAATTGCTGTAAAGGTGATGAGGTAATAATACAACGTCAGCTCCTGGTTGTTCGTACTATAGGAGATTCCAGGAGATAGTAGATAACATTTATCCGTACTTAGTATCACGCTTTGATCATCGAGGTTCAATTGTCCGTTCCCTCCAGTAAATATGAGAAGGGTATAGTCCCGGGTTGTACGCGTTATAGAGCTTGAATCGGCAGCTTGAATCATCAGTTCGGCCTCGTTTAGCTGAAATAGCAGAGAGTGGAGTGGGGGGCAGGACGATGATATATGCAGCATGGGTTCAGCCTCCGTTCATTTGGTGAGAATGATTATCAATGAATTCATTGTATATAAAAAAAAGAAGCATATCAACAGCTGTTGACATGCTTCTTGCAGTTTTTTATCAGCCTTGTGTTAAACTCTTCATCACAGAAGGTTATTTCATATTCAATAGCTGTGGAATTTCGCCAAGCAGCCATTCTCTTGTTGTCGCATCACTTGAAGTCTTCATGATGTCTTGTGTATAGACATATCCGTTCTTGACGGCAGGAAGGCTCTTCCAGATAGGGCTCTTTAATAGATTCTCTGTGGATTGTTTTGCTTCTTCTGCCACTGGAGTCAAGATGAATATCCGGTCTCCGGCATATTCTTTCAGGACTTCCATGGATACTTCCTGGAACCCTTTACCTTCATCAAGTATCTTCTGAATAGCTGGAGTTGCCTTGAAGCCATTCTCCCCATAGAGTACCTGTGAAAGTCCGGTTGCTGCCATTATAAATAGTCTGTCTCCTGGATAATAAGTGAAGACCGCAGCCGTTTCGCCCTCTTTCATGCCTGCGGATTTCAATTGCTTCCACATGTTCTCTTCAGCGGTTTTATACTGGGCAAGCCATGCTTCTGCTTCAGTCGTTTTACCAACAATTCCACCAATGTCCAGCATACGTTCCTGGAGTGGGGCAAAGGTATTAAATATTATCGTTGGTGCAATTTTGGAGAGCTGCTCGAAATCAGCTTCATCTGTGCCCGCATAGATGATCAAGTCAGGCTGAAGCTCCAATGTTTTTTCCAGATTGATAGGGAAGCCTACATCCTCCACACCTTGCAATTGTTCTTCAAAAATCTGGCCTTCCCCCATAGAAAGAGGATAACCTACCGCCTGCACACCAAGTGCGAGCAAATCGCCATAAGTTTCTCCAGAATAGATAATTCGCTGCGGATTCACTGGAATCTCTACAGTATGTCCTATGTAATCTGTATAGGAGCGGGTAGTCGCTGCAGCTTCATCTGTACTGCTATCTGAGGGTTCTGCTGAAGGTGCCGCGGTTGCAGCGGAAGAGTTCCCGGTTGCGTTTGCCGTACTATTGGCAGAGGATTGTTCCTTTGAGTTTCCGCACGCCAGTAGCAATGTACTCAGCAAAAATAGTACACATACCACAGCGAAGGACTGTCGTGCCTTGTTCATATCTTATTGCCTCCCTATTATATGTAACGACCACCAATAATGATAATCATTATCGATTAAAAACTATCATAAATTAAAGCCTCTTTTTACTCAATGGACAAAAAATAACCCCGTAATTTGATTTGTACAATCAAGTAAAAAGGATGTGGTTGAAATTATTTTAAATTATTTTTAGCTGCTTGGAAAAATACTCTAAATAACGGCAATGGAGAGAAAGAGAGGAAGCTTGTCTTCATAACAAACTTGGCAGAAGGAATCCCTTGAAGCACATAGGATTGTGGTGTTTTTTTGAATCTGATTATTGTTATGTATTAAGATGTTCAGGTGATGCAAAAATTCAGGGTTGTCCGCATTGATTGTAATCGTTATCATTACGTGGCATGTTATCTACCGTGCTTGACGTCAGTAGAAGGGCTTTGTTATGGTTTTTATAGTCAAACGCAAGCCGAAATAGCTTTTTGTAGAATATGCAGAAGGTTTTGCGTAAGATATTCTAACCAAACATAATACGAGGGAGATGGTTGATTGTGATCAAAGGAATTATTTTTGATTTTGACGGAACGATTATCGACACGGAGACTGCTTGGTACACCGCATTTAACGAGGCTTATGCAGAATATGGAGTGGACCTGACGCTTGAACAATATTCCACCTGCATCGGCACGAGCTTGAACAGTTTTAATCCTTATGAATATTTGATGACTGATCTTAAGCTCGCGATTGACAAAGAAGAGTTCAGTAAGGCTGTTAAACAGAGACACAGCAAACTGATGGAGCTTGAAACAATACGACCAGGTATTCAGCATTATCTTGATTCCGCCAAAGCAGCTGGACTGCGCATAGGGCTGGCCTCAAGTTCTTCCCTGGAATGGGTGGAAAAATATCTGAATCAATTGGGTATTCGCGAGTATTTCGAATGCGTTCGGACTGCCGACCATGTGGCAAAAGTGAAACCAGATCCGGAGCTATATAACCAAACGTTAGCTTGTCTTGGAATCACAGCTGATGAGGCGGTTGCTATCGAGGATTCACCGAATGGATCTAAGGCAGCGGCAGCAGCTGGCATCCGTTGCATTGTGACGCCTAACGAAATTACTAATTTTCTTGAATTCGATAAGCAGCACCATAAAATTGATAATCTAAGTCTTCTTGAATTTGATCATGTAGTTACTCAACGTTGCTTCGTATAGAGAAACCGAGAAACTGAGTTCAAATTAAAGGGGGATACCAAATTGAGAGCCGTACACTTTGGAGCGGGCAATATTGGCAGAGGATTTATTGGGCCTATGTTGTCGGACTCCGGTTACAACGTTTGTTTCGTCGGAAGAAATAAGAGTAAAATTGCCCAATTGCAAAAACGTGGCCAATATCCTGTCACCCTAGCTAACAAGAACCGGGACAGCTTTATCGTTGATAATGTTACAGCGATCAATCTGAATGATACTGAGGACGTTACTAGAGCTATAGCAGAAGCTGAAATTGTGACAACTGCAGTCGGAATATCCGCTTTACAAGATATTGCTGAGACCATTGCGCAGGGCATCGAACGAAGGCTTGAAAACAACAGAAATCTCACCCCTCTTCATATCATCGCCTGTGAGAATGGGATTGGAAGCAGTCAGAAGTTGAAAAAATCTGTTTATCGATATATGAAGCAATCCTTCAAGGAGCTTGCTGACCGCAATGTCGCTTTTCCCAATGCGATGGTTGACCGGATTGTACCTATGCAGAAAAATACAGATTCACTTGAAATCCTCGTTGAACCCTTCAGTGAGTGGGTTATTCCCCGCAGTGGAATGATTGGTAACTACAATGAAATTAAAGGCGTCCATTATGTAGATTCGCTGGCGCCATACCTCGAACGGAAGCTATTTACTGTGAATACAGGTCATTGCAGTGCAGCCTATTTTGGATACCTGGAAGGTTATACTAGCATTCAAGAAGCGATGTCTGATCCCGAAATCAGAGCTCGTGTTCACGGGGTGCTTAAGGAAACAGGGACCTTATTGGTGCATTTATATGGCTTCAAGCCCATAGAACATGACCGGTATATAGAAAAGATGATGGAACGATTCACTAACCCCAACTTTAACGATAAAATTACACGTGTCGCCCGCTCCCCGCTTCGCAAGCTTTCACCTAATGATCGACTCGTAAAACCGGCAATGCTTGCTCATGAACTTGGTTTTGAGACCTCACATTTAGTCTCAGCTATTGTTTCTGCACTTTATTTTGATTATGAAAAAGATCCAGAAGCCTTACAGCTTCAAGCGGACATCCGAAACCACGGGCTAAGTGAAGTCATTGCTACACAACTAAAAATCCCTACGGAGCATCCGCTTCATGGTCGCATTATTTTGGAGTCCAACAAATTACGCGCGAGATATCCTCATAGGACTAGAATGAAGACAGTAAACGTCAGGGGACCCTACTTTTAATATAAATTGATGGTTATAAAACTATAAAAGAGTGTTCTCTGCTGGATGGGCAAGAACACTCTTTTTATAGGTTATGAAGTTCTGTAAGTGTCCCTAATCCAATTCAATCCGCAGAACAACCGGAGTCTCACTGCGAACCGAGGTTGTTTTTATAATCAGGGCTTCATCGGTTCTTTCCCATGCAGGTTGTTCCTCAAAACCTAAGATTTTGATCTGTTTAATCATCCCATGGAAGTGAGCAGAGTTTTCTTTAAGGGATTTGATTTGCACTATACCGTTGTTTGGATAGACAAGAACAGTAGCGTAAAGATAACTGCCTTTTACCGTAAAGCGGATATCTTCATTGGTGAAAATCTTCGTGATCCCATCTGTAAACTGACCTTCAACGATCTCTGTAGGGCCTTCCCCGAAGGTGCGCCAGTAGGTCGTATCATAGATTGCTTCACCATTCACCTTTAGCCATTCTCCGATGCCAAGCAGAATTTCCTGATCCTGAGCTGGAATGCTGCCGTCCGCTTTAGGGCCTATATTCAGCAGCAAGTTGCCGTTTTTGCTTACGATATCTACTAAATCTCTGATAATTTCTACGGCAGATTTATAATCATTTTCCGGTGTAAAACACCATGAATTTTTAGCTACTGCTGTATCCGTTTGCCAGAAATAAGGTTTAAGCTCGGAGAAATGACCTCTCTCAATATCTGGGATCGCTGAGCCAAACATGAAGGCATCATGCTTATAATTGATTGCAACCGGAGTTCCCCATTCCTCTCCCTTGTTGTAATAGTAAGCAGCGAACTTTTTGAGATAGGGTTTGAAGGCGGCTGTGTGAATCCACCAGTCAAAGTAAAAGATTTTCGGCTGATAATTGTCTACCAGCTCGCAGCAGCGAATCAACCAATCCTCCAGAAATTCTTGATTGGGTGGGGAGCCGAATAAATCCTGATGATCGGGTTCGGGCATGGATGGCCAATAGAGATCTCCACATACAAGCGGTTCATGGATATCGGAATCAAATTCCTTGCCATGAGACAGGAAGAACCAGTGCTCAGCTCTATGGGAAGATACACAAAACTCTAATCCCTGCTGCTCAAAAGCGTCTTTCATTTCCCCGACTAAATCCCGCTTGGGACCCATCTCATATGTGTTATAGTGGGAGTAAGCGCTCTTATACATTTGAAAGCCGTCATGGTGCTCTGCAACAGGCATCACGTATTTGGCTCCAGATAATTTAAAGAGATTGGCCCATTCCTCAGCATTGAAATGCTCAGCCTTGAACAAGGGGATGAAATCCTTATAGCCAAAGGTTTTATGCTCGCCATAGGTAGCAAGATGATGTTCATATTCCCGTGAACCCTGGATATACATATTTCGGGGATACCACTCATTGGCGAAAGCCGGAATAGAATAAAGACCCCAATGAATGAAAATACCAAACTTAGCGTTCTCATACCACGTAGGCACTTGAAATTGACTTAGTGAATCCCAATCGGCTTTGAATCTTCCAGTTACGATCGTATCTTCGATTACTTTTAAATATTTGCTTTTATCCACCATTTTGCAATCATCCTTTCAAACGTTTATTTCTTCTTCATTGTAGTGAATGGATGTGGGAATCAAAATGTAGGACATTAACTTTTAGATGTACAAAACTAACCTGATAAGGCGGAGTAAGGGATGGATAACCATGTTTTGCTTACTAATTATTTATCCAATTTAAAGGTTGATTTATTTATGGCTGATTACAATCTTTGTGGCCGTGACTGGAGAGATCTCGACTATACGCCTGACTATAGTAAATTTTATTTTATTTGCGATGGGGAGGGTTGGTTAAAGATCGGGGATCGAGAATATTATCCGAAGCCTGGTCAGCTTTTTTTGATGCCTGAGGGAGTTAAGCAATCTTATTCTTGCATAAGTGATCAACCCTTTGAGAAGTATTGGTGCCATTTCAGCGCAAAAGTCGGAGACATTAATCTATTCAAAATGTTAGAGTTAAGTCATGTATGCAGAGAAGTAGATCCTCATGTAATCCAAGAGATTTTCAGCAGCCTAACGAGTCATATGAAATCTGATGCGGTATATGCTCATTTATTAGCCAAAAGTAAGTTAATGGAGTTATTTTCTTATTTTATTATGAACATAGATGTAGACGAAATCACTTTTAAGAATCTAAGCTCGATCGAAAAATTAACGAAAATATTAACGTACATAGACGCCCATATCGAGCGTAATATCACCATACAGGAGCTTGCCGAGATTGCGTACATGCATCCCAACTATTTTATCCGGCTATTTAAACAGCAAATCGGAGTTCCACCCATTCAGTATATCACCAGAAAAAAGATAACTAAGGCCAAGGAGCTATTGAGGGGGACGCAAAGTTCTGTCGGTGAGATTGCCCATGATCTTGGTTTTAGCGATCTCTATTATTTCTCCAAACAGTTCAAAAAAAATGTGGGTTTAAGCCCTTCGGAATTCAGACAAGGAACAGTAGCAGTGAAATAAATAAAAGAAGACCGTCCTGTGTGGTAGAAACCAACCAGAGACGGCCTTTTTTATAAGTGGAAGAGATTAGAGCAGTGAGACAGTGAAACGGAAGATGTACGGGCGATTAGCCGGCAGAGTGAACTCTTCGTGGGTTGGTGCGCCCCAGCTGTCGTCCCCGCCAACACCCATTTGCTTGTAGTTAACTCTTAGTACGCTTTTGTTCGAGACTGGCAATTTATAGACGTGATCATGGGCTTCCAATTCCTCAGGTTTCCAAGGCAGGGCATTAATCTCTATAGGCGTTGCACTTTCAAAATAGAGCCCTGATCCATCCTTGCTCTCTGTAATTGAAGCAAATCTGACATCTGTCTTGTTGCCGCACTCCTGAGGTTTGAGATAAGGCGTGAATTGTTCACTGACCTTGCCTGTATAACGTCCGAGTGGTGCCCCTGTTTGTCTATCCCAATAATTCTCATGAGGCCCGCGGCCGTACCATGATAGGGTATCAAGACTTCCATCTAGAACGAACATCATTCCGAACTCAGGGATTTCTGGCAGAACGCTGCTGCCCGGACTCAGTTCTTGCGTGATCTCTAAAGTCCCGTCAGCGCGAATCACATACTGAACCCGAAGCGTGGAATCCGGACTTGTAGCCAGAAGGTAGCTGGCAGAGACGAGACAGAGAGAGCCTTCGGTTCTAAATGTAAAGCTGATTAAGTGTTGTTTATGCGATGCCTGCTTCCATACTGCACACCGCTGTGGCAATTTATTACCGCAATCATTATCTGTGACTGCTCTCCAGAAGTTAGGTCTTACAGGTTCTAGCAGACGTTCTTTGCCTGAGGAACGATAAGAGTTCAGAGCACCCGTAGTTGTACTAAAGCTCAGTTCGAAATTATCACCTTGCACGTTCAAAACATTCTCAAGCTCGCTGACACGCAGTGTTTCTGTGGTCCTCTTTGAGGTATTGGTTACGAAACGAGGTGACAGAATGAACTGTTCCCAAGCGATTTCGTGATTGGCTTCTGCCCATATAGTTGCTGAAGGCTGAATAAAGGAAAGATTCAGAACTGCCTCATGATTGCCACGCAGTGAATCCAGCTCGTAAGGAACTTTGCATGAAGTGCTCTCACCTGGTGCACATGAGATCTTCAGTAAGCCTTCTTGCGCAGTTACTCCGTCTAAACGAACTTCCCATTTGAGATCGTATTCCTTTAAGTTGGTAAATAAGAAGGAATTGCGAATCTGGAAGAGTCCTTCTAGGATATTTTCAGCCGTTACTTTAATATTCTGATAACATTTTTTGACCTCAAAGAGCTTAGGAGTAACCGTACGATCAGCAAAAAGCAATCCGTTGCCACTAAAGTTGCCGTCATGAGGCGATTCACCAAAGTCCCCGCCATAAGCGAGATATTCAATTCCTTCGGAGGTGTGGGTCCGAATGGCTTGATCTACCCAATCCCAAATGAATGCACCTTGAACAATGTCATATTTGTCGAACAAGTCACAGTATAAGTGCAGCCCACCGCATGAATTGCCCATGGCATGACTGTATTCGCAGAGGATATAAGGCTTCTTCGGATTATTAAGCGCATATTTTTCAACATCCTGCGGTTTAATGTACATAGTAGATTCTATGTCACTTGCTGCTTCCGATTCTCTACAGTGAAAGATTCCCTCATAATGAACCGGCCGCGAAGGATCGGTTTCTCTCAGGTAGTCGTGCATAGCGATAAAATTGTCGCCTCCGAAAGATTCATTGCCGAGAGACCATATGATGACTGAAGGGTGGTTTTTGTCCCTTTGCATCATGGAGTTGCAGCGGTCAATGACATTGGCCCGCCATTCCGGTTTGCTTCCAGGAACATTCCCGTCATTCAATCCTTCTTGGCTGTATGCCCAAGTGCCGTGCGTTTCCAGATTGGTTTCGTCAATTACATATAATCCGTATTCATCACATAACTCGTACCAGACAGACTGATTCGGGTAATGGGAGGTTCGAACGGCATTAATATTATGTGTTTTCATTAATTGGATGTCGCGCAGCATATCTTCTTTGGCTAAAGCACGACCTGTGTCACAAGAGAACTCGTGGCGATTGACGCCCTTAAGCACGATTCTTTTGCCGTTGATCTTCATAAGTCCGTCTCTAATCTCAAACTTGCGGAATCCAACCTTACAGCTGACCGTTTCTTGTGTATGCCCGTTGTCGTCATTTATAGACAGGACTAAGGTATAAAGATAAGGGGTTTCAGCACTCCATTTAAATGGCTGCTCAACCGGGGCAGAAAGTTTGAGTTGCTGGACGCCTTCTTGCTCAAAGGAACCAGTAGTGGAGATAGGAGTCTCCCAAACAGGCTGGTCCTCTTTATTGTAAAGCTGCATTTGCAGTGTATATGGGCTTTGCTCATTAAAGTAATTTTCCACCTGGATATCTACATTTAAATCCGCATGTACGAAGTTTTCATCCAGGTCGGTGTGGACGAAGTAATCAGCAATATGAACGGAAGGCGCCGAATAAAGATAGACTTCCCGAAAAATACCGCTAAGGCGCCAGAAATCCTGATCCTCTAGCCAGCTGGCATCACACCAACGATAAACCTCGACAGCTAGTTTGTTGTCCCCTGCAACTAAATATGGGGTGATATCGAACTCTGATGGAGTAAATGTATCTTCACAGTACCCGACAAGTTCACCGTTTACCCAGACGTAGAAAGCGGATTCAACACCCTGAAAGCTTAGGTGCACCGGTTGACCATTCCAAGACTCAGGTACAGTAAAGGTTCGTAGATAAGAGCCTACTGGATTATATTTTGTTGGGGCAAAGGGGGGGTTAAGCTCTGGCTCGGATTCCGCCCAAGGATACCGGAGATTTGTATATTGTGGATAGTCGTAACCTTGGAACTGCCAGTGGGACGGTACAGGAATTGTATCCCAATTACTGCAATCGAAATCGGCTTTATAGAAATCCACAATTCGTTGATCCGGTGTTTCGGAAAAAGCGAATTTCCAAAGCCCATTGAGGGTTTGGTAGAAAG
The DNA here is from genome assembly GCF_038008505.1 of Paenibacillus sp. FSL H7-0735. Lineage (NCBI taxonomy): Bacteria > Bacillati > Bacillota > Bacilli > Caryophanales > Paenibacillaceae > Paenibacillus > Paenibacillus sp. FSL H7-0735. The sequence goes on from NZ_JBBOZH010000001.1 coordinate 2,831,549, forward strand.
GTGAGATTTCTTTATCGTTAGTTAGCGCTTGGGATAAACTACGGTAAGGGATCATGGAGGCATGTGCATCCAATCGATTCAATTCAAAAGTCTCTGGGTTGTTATTCCATTCCGGATAACCGTTAGCAGGTGGCTGGTAGACAAACTTTGCTCGCATGAGTTGATCTCCTTTATAATCATTGTAATGTTATTATATTCATATTATAAGTTGAAGTAATGTTAGGATAAATAAAAGAATTTTAGTCCCGGATAACAAAATATGAAACGAGGACTTTTTTATGGAGAGCAAAATTATTTTTTGCCAAACAGAAGATGTAAGCATGCTGCCGCTTTATGCTACAACCCTTGGATTTTGGGAGCACCAGCCAGAAACTATACGTCCTGCAGGCTTTCCAGACTATCAAATACATCAGATTCACGAAGGTAAGGGTGAGCTTATCATTCATGAGAGCCGATATCTCGTGGGTCCAGGGGATGTGTTCTTTTTGTTCCCGGATATTCCTCATTCGTATGCCCCTATCAGTGGGAAGGAGTGGAAGGTATCATGGGTCTCGTTCAATGGCAGAGAGGTTGGTCAAATGCTGCTCTATGCGGGCATCCGCGAGTCTGGTCCTGCTAGATTAAAAGAAGATCAATGGCTCAATCCTCTAAAGCAAATCCTTATGCTGCCAGATAGCAATGAGCTGGAAACCAATTTAGCACGATCAAAACATCTTTACGCATTGCTTCTGGATTTAAAAAGAAAGCTAGTATCGCCTCTGAATGAGGCACATGAATTGGAGCGAATCAAACCGGTGCTGCGTTATATAGAGAGCAATCTGCATAGGACGCTTCCTTTAAAGGAGCTGGCGGAGATTATTTCTGTATCGCCACAGTATTTATGCAGGCTTTTTCAAAAAACAATTCATGATCGACCTGTAACCTATATCAATAAGCAACGTATCAATTTGAGTAAACAGCTTATGTTTAATGGACGCGATAAAAAAATGTATGAAATTGCCCAGCTAGTGGGCTTTGATAATGCTAGTTACTTTTGTTTGGTGTTTAAAAGATTGACAGGGATGAGTCCTGAGCAATTTAAGCAGCTGCATGGTTTGGATTAGATAAACGCTTACTTGTTACCGTCTAGCACAACATGATATAGTTTACTTGAGTTCCTGCGATGTTTTTTTTTGCGGCTTAGCCCATACTTTTACTGCCACAAGAATTCAATACATAGAACCAAATTAACAATCTGAAATGACGAAAAGCATCAGGAAGGAGACATCATTTTGAATGAGAAGCTAAAGCAAGCCTATGAGCGTTTGAACTTGCCTGAAGACGTTACCCGGGAGGAATTGAACAAAAGGTTAGATATTCATTTGAAACGCCGTCGATCGAATTCGACTGAAGATGAGGTCGCAGCTTATGAAGAGGAATTCCGCGCTTACAAAACCATCCTAGATGGCTTGGATCAGAAGGAGATTCAGGAAGCAGAGGACAAGCGGCTGGAGAAGTGGGGAGCCATGTCCGGCGTAGCACGAAAATCGGAGAATTTCTTTCGACTCTACAAAACGCACACTATTATTTCTATTATCGTGCTGCTGGTAGTTATCTTTGGGGGGAAAGCGCTCTATGATCAGTGGCAGGAAAGAAAATATGAAGCTACGCTCCCACCGGTAGATGTTCGAATCATGTTCCTAGGCAACTATGAATCTCAGGACTCGTCAGGTAAGAATGAAGAGCTAAAACAAGAGATTATCAAACGTTACCCGACCTGGAAGAGAGTGGAGGCAGAAATCGTTTATCTACCCTCAACAGGTGGGACGGACGGTGGAGCCTTGGATATGAGCTATATGCAGCGGGCTATGGCGATGCTGGCAGCCGATCATCCGGATATCCTGATAATGGATGATGCTACTTTTGAATGGATTGGCCAGCAGTCGGGACTGCAAAATCTGGAGTCGTTTATTAAATCCGCAGGACTTCCTCTTGATGATAACCGTTTGAAACGTATGACTAACCCGGAGAGTGGTCAAGAGCTGATTACTGGCATAGATATCACAGATACGGATTTTGCTACAGAACTCCCTATCCATTCAAACCAGATGATCATCGGAACGTTAGGACAAGATGACAGTAAGACTAAATCAACTGATTTTGTTGAGTTTTTACTTAAACAGATCACTAATCAATAAATTAATAGGGCCGATGTTGTATGGATGTTCATACGACATCGGCTTTTTTATGATCTGTAGAGCTTGCGGTACGCGATGGGTGTCTGGCCGACTATTTTTTTGAATACAGCGTTAAAGGAGTCGATGTCACGGTAACCAACTAGCTCGGCAATCATATTAATTTTATGTCCAGAAGTACGCAGCAATTCACAGCTTTTATGCATTCGCAGATTCTTCAAGTAGGTCCCAAAGGACTGGCCAGTATGCTTGTGGAACATGCGCTGAAGATGCCTGCTGCTCCACTGTGAAATACGGGCTAATTCGGCAAGTGTAATCTTCTCCGACAGATTATGCTCTAGGTATTGAATGACTTGCGTGAAGTCTGCCATATCCATCGTAGATTTGTCATCTTCTCCGTATTTTTGCCTGTACACTGCTATGATTAATTGACTCAGCAGGGTGTAAAGCATTGTTTTGGAGCCCATACCGGATACCGACATTTCATGATATAAATTCAGCATTAAGCGCTCAATCGAGCCATCTCGATCTGAGACGGAAAAGTAAGATGAGCTGCTACTCCCAAGAGTGGCTAGGTGCTCCCGGATAGATGGCTCTTGAAGGACGATATTTAATTGCTCCACCATTTGCATATCAAAAAGGCAATTATAGACGATCAGGCGATTCCCTAAAGTATCAGAAGATGCTGGACGGAACACATGGGGAGCACCTACAGGAATCACAAACAGCATTCCTTTTCTAACGGGAAAGATCTCATTTTCAAGGTGATGAAAACCTCTTCCTTCAGCTACATAGCAATACTCAATAAATTCATGTGCATGAAAAGGGGCATGGAAGTTCTCTGAATAGCGGTTAACCAGCAGATGCAGATCGTTTTGAAAAAAGACTTCACTTTTGAACAACTCGGTGGTTCGTTGCATGTATAATTTCCCTTCCAAATTTATGGCATGATTGCAGGGGTATGATGTCCTTTTTACCGGGTGATGAAAGCGGTAACGCAGCTATAATTATAGGGCAAAGACTAATTTGTAGCTATAGAGGGAGGTTTTTATCTATATGTTCGCAATCACTAAGCTTCGTTGTGAGTACAAAGAAAATCCGCTAGGAATTGATGTGATCAGACCCAGAATCAGTTGGCAGTTAGTTTCAGATGACAGGGACTGCATGCAGTCTGCTTATCAAATTCAAGTGGCTGAGAATATGCTTTTTCAAGGCAAGCTATGGGATACAGAGGAAGTAAAGTCTTCTCAATCGATCCATGTTGAGCTTGAAGGTCTGCTGCTGGAAGCTCGCACGCGTTATTATTATCGGGTTCGGGCATGGAATCAGAATGCAACAGACTCGGGTTGGTCTGAGGTTGCATTTTTTGAAACCGGACTATTAGATGCAGGGAATTGGCAGGCGGAGTGGATCAGCGCTCCTACAGCCTCTTTTTCACAAGATTCTGAGATTTGCCCACAGCTTCGTACATTCGTGGATGTAAAAGGTCCAGTGGAAAGTGCAAGGATTTATGTTACTGCTTTGGGCTTGTATGAACTGCAGCTGAACGGAAGTCGGGTGGGAGATCATTATTTTACTCCAGGCTGGACCAGTTACAGTAAACGGCTGCAATATCAAACTTATGATGTCACAAAGCTTCTGCATGAAGGTGCGAATGCGTTAGGCGCACTGTTAGGCAATGGCTGGTACAGAGGGTATTTGGGCTGGGATAATCAAAAGGAGATTTATGGATCAAAGACTTCACTTCTGCTGGAGCTTCATATCCGGTACGCAGACGGTTCAAATGAGCTTATTAGCTCAGATCAGAATTGGCAGGCTGCAAAAAGCGCAATTATGATGTCTGAAATTTATAATGGTGAAACCTATGATGCTCGGCTGGAGCTGGATATCACCGATCCTTCATCAGAAGGTTGGCATCCAGTGGAGATTATTAACTATTCCAAAGCGATTATCGTTGCCCAGGAAAATGTGCCAGTGACACAAGTTGAAACCTTGAAGCCGATTGCACTGCTGACTACCCCGCAGGGAGATAGAGTGCTGGACATGGGCCAGAACATGGTAGGGTGGTTAAAATTTAATGTGAAAGGTCAATCTGGTCAGGCGGTAGAACTTCAGCATGCTGAAATATTAGACCGGGACGGAAATTTCTACACGGAGAATATGCGTAAAGCGAAACAGTGCATCCGCTATACTCTGAAAGGTGGAGAGCAAGAGACGTATGAACCACACTTCACTTTCCAAGGTTTTCGGTATGTGAAGCTTAGTGGGTTCTCAGCAGATCTTCAACTAGAGGATTTCACAGGAATTGTGATGCACTCCAATATGGAACGTACGGGTGATTTTCAGTGCTCAGATCCACTTGTGAATCAACTGCATCACAATATCCTGTGGGGGCAAAAAGGGAATTTCCTCGATGTGCCCACTGATTGTCCACAGCGTGATGAGCGGCTCGGCTGGACGGGGGATGCTCAGATGTTTGTCCGCACAGCCTCTTATTTGATGAATACGGCACCATTCTTTACGAAATGGCTGCGGGATTTGAAGGCAGACCAAACCCCTGAGGGCGGCATTCCGTTTTTTATTCCAGAGCTGAGAGCAGCTCCTCCTGGCGACGGAGATACTAACCATTCTTCTGCGGCCTGGGGAGATGCAGCTACGATCTGTCCATGGACAATCTATGAAATGTATGGCGACAAAAGGCTGCTTGCAGAGCAATACGAGAGCATGAAGCAATGGATTTCTTATATTTATGCACAGGGAAGCAATCCTTATCTATGGAATACTGGGTTTCATTTCGGCGATTGGCTAGCGCTTGATTCCAAGCCAGACAGCTATGTAGGGGCTACAGATCGGGATTATGTCGCCACCGCTTTTTATGCCTATTCTGTTTCTCTGACTTTGAAAGCGGCAATAGCCTTAGAAAAATCGGAGGACGTGGACTATTATAGTGAGCTGCACGCCAAAATTATAAAAGCATTCAGTGATGAGTTCATAACACCTGCGGGCAGGTTATCCGTCTCTACACAGACTGCACAGATATTAGCCTTACGTTTCGATCTTGTAGAAGGGGTCGCCAAAGAACGTGCAATTCAGAAGCTCACTGAGCTGCTTGCTGAAGCTAAGGATCATCTGACTACTGGATTCGTGGGCACACCTTATCTGAATCCTGTGCTCAGCGAGATTGGAAATAACGAACTCGCGTATAAGCTTCTTTTTCAAAAGGATTATCCATCCTGGCTGTATCAGGTGACGAAAGGTGCGACGACGATTTGGGAGCATTGGGATGGGATCAAGGAGGACGGCAGCTTCTGGAGTGCAGATATGAATTCTTTCAATCATTACGCCTATGGCGCAATAGGTGAATGGTTGTATCGTTACGTTGCAGGAATTGGAACAGATGAGTTGGAGCCTGGCTTCAAAATCGTTCATATCAAGCCACAGCCAGGCCCCGGTCTGGATTATGCAGAAGCTAGTCTTGAAACCATGTACGGAAAAGTGGAGTCAGCGTGGCGGCGATCAGAGGATAATGGAATGGTGATCCTCGTTACGATTCCTGCCAATACCAACGGTATTGTCGTTCTGCCTGGAGCCAATCAACTAGGGTTATTAGAAAATGGAGTTCCTGTAGAGCAGTCCAGAGGCGTGCACAGCATCAGCTTGGTCGATAACGGAGTGAGACTCGAAATAGGTTCGGGCAGCTATCAATTTACGTATTCTTTATAACCTATACTAGGGGGCTTCCTAGTGTGAACTGACATCGAGGGGAATTCGGTGTCAGTTTTTCGTTTTCGAATTGACGAATGTAGAGAGGAGTTATTATAATGATTTATATTGATATGAACTAAGTAATATAAATATAAATTAAATTGGAATTCACAAGGAGGAAGACAAAAGAATGAAGACAGAAGGAAAATTGACGATACATACGCAGCAGCGGGGGGCGGAGTTAGGCGATCTATTCGGTATTTTCTTCGAGGATTTGAATCATGCGGCCGATGGTGGGCTTTACGCTGAGCTAGTTCAGAACCGATCTTTTGAATTCGACCCGATTGACCGGGCAGATTATCATACGCTGATGGCTTGGGAGCCTGTAGAACGTGGAGATGGAAAGGTGAATATCTCTGTAGAAGACAGCAAGCCCTTAAATGATCGTAACCAACATTATGTTGCCATCGATATTGTGGCTGAAGGTGACGGCGTTGGCCTGATGAATCTAGGCTTTAACAGTGGTATTCCGGTAAAAGAAGGCGAGAATTATAACTTCTCGGTGTATGCCCGTCGGGAGACAAGCTTTGATGTGCCGCTTACCGTAAACATCGAAAGCACAGACGGCACCATTCTTGGTGAAGTGGAAATAGCCGTTAGCAGCTCGGAATGGAACCGATATGAAGCCGTTATCACAGCTAATAGCACTGACACAAGCAGTCGTCTTGTAATCGTTACCAAAGGTAGCGGGAAGGTATATCTGGATATGGTTTCTCTGTTTCCTGAGAAGACCTTTAAGAATAGACCCGGAGGCATGCGTGAAGATATTTCGCTGCTGCTCGCTGATTTAAAACCTAAATTTATGCGGTTCCCAGGAGGATGTCTGGTGCATGACGGTTCCTTGGATCCAGATGACAGAGACTCCATGTACAGATGGAAGAATACGATTGGGGATGTTGCACAAAGACCGGCAAGACGCAATAACTGGTCATATAATCAGACGCTTGGGTTAGGTTATTATGAATATTTTCAGTTCTGTGAGGATATTGGAGCTAAGCCGATCCCCGTTCTTCCGGGCGGCTATGACCCGCATCATAAACGGATGGTCCCGCTGGATGAATTAACGCCTTGGATTGAGGATGCTTTGGATTTAATTGAATTCGCCAAGGGGGATTCTTCCACGAAGTGGGGAGGCATTCGTGCAGAACTGGGTCACCCCGAGCCTTTTGGGCTGGAGTATGTCGGCATTGGGAACGAAGAGGTAGGTGCACCCTTTTTCGAGAGATATCCTTACTTTCATCAAGCCATCAAAGCAAAATATCCGGAAATCAAGGTCATTAATTCTAGTGGCCCGTTCTCTGCCGGTCAGGAATATGAACGGGGCTGGACGTCGGCAAAAGAGAATAAGTCTGACCTCGTAGACGAGCATTATTACTGTACACCTGAATGGTTCCTGGCTAATCATCATCGTTATGATGACTTCAATGCGGATGAGCCAAAGGTATTCCTCGGTGAATATGCTTCATGGGGCAATACCTATTACAATGCATTAGTAGAAGCAGCATTTATGACAGGTCTGCAAAATAATGCTCATGCCGTTGGCTTAGCTTGTTATGCTCCAATGCTCTGTAATGTGGATTATATCAACTGGAAGCCGGACCTGATCTGGTTCAATAATCATGAAGTGTACGGAACGGCAAACTATTATGTGCAAAAGCTATTCATGAACCATCAGGGAGATCATTTGCTGAAGATGGAAGCAGATGGCTTCACGGCAACGAAGGAAAGCAGAAAGGAAGCGATCACTGGAGCCATCAGTTTCGGTGTGGATGCCTCTGCTGCTCGTTTCTCCGAGATCACATTAGTCAACAATCTTACGGGAGAAGTGAAGACGTATTCTGACTTATCAGAGGAGGTTTCAAATCTGCCTGACCCTGCTCAGAACAGAACGGCTAAACGGACACTAGAGCTTGGTGAGACAGAGTGGGAAAACTATACTTTGCATTTTAAGGCTACACGAACCGCAGGGAATAAAGGGTTTATCTTCTATTTTGGTAAAGCGGATGATCAGAATCATTTGTACTGGGAGCTTGGTGGCTGGCAGAATCAGGATTCGATTGTGGCCTCAATTATCAACGGAAGAAATTCTGTTCTGACGCATGCTATGTTTACTGTTGAAACAGACGTAGAATACGATCTTAAGCTAGAAGTAGTGGGCAGACATATCCGTACTTTTATTAACGGAGAACTGGTGAATGAGACAGAAGATAAACTTCCGGTCATTGAACCGCTGTATTACACGGCAAGTGTGGAAGATTTAACGGGGGATATTATCCTCAAGACAGTAAATGTACAAGAGAACAGTGTTTCTGCAGAGGTTGTACTGGAATCTTTGGTAAAAGAAGCACTGACCATCGAAGTCTATGAAATGTCGGGATACCAGCTTGAGGACGAAAATAACTTTGAGAATAAGCAGCGGGTCTCTCCGAAACAAACCAGCTTTAAGACAGAAGGAAGCAGCTATACTTATGAATTTCCGAAGCAATCCGTGACAATTTTCAGAATAAAATAACGAAGACGCCCCCATGAATCTCTGGCTTATTAAAGATTCATGGGGGCGTTTCTATGACTATTACAAGTTAACTTAGCCGTTCACACGCAGTCGAATCACATTCCAGGAAGCTTTTGCGAGAAGGGCTTTTACATGTCCACCCTCAACAACGGCTTTGCCTTGGCTAGGCATCACATTATGTGGATTGGATTTGGTATTTACAGCTTTAATATCTTCATGTTCCAGTACAATATGCTCAATAATGTTTACGGAACTGAAGCTGCGCAGATCCACGTCGAGCTCTAGTCCTTCGGATAAATGGCGGTTTACAGCGAAGACGGTTACTTCATTCAGCTCCTCGTTGTATACACTAATGGCTTCCAAATAAGGCACATCAGTGAAATCTTTGGAATCGTATTTAGGGCTGGAAATCAGCGGGTGAAGTACGGTTCCACGACCATAAAGGGAAGCATGCAGGTACGGATAATAAGTAGTCTGCAGCCAAAGCGGTCCGCCATTTTCAGTCATAATTGGGGCGATAACATTGATCAGCTGCGCTAAGCAGGCCATTTTCACACGATCAGCATGCTTCAATAATGAAATAAGACAGCAGCCCACAACAAGTGCATCTTCAAGTGTGTACACATCTTCGAATTCTGGCGGTGCGATCTGCCAGTGTTGTTCGGCACGGCTGCTGCCTTGTGATTTCCATACATTCCATTCATCGAGCGACAGATTTATTTTCTTTTTGCTCTTTTTCTTCGCTTGAACATAATCACAGGTGGCAGCCACACTGCTGATGAAATGATCCAAATCCATGGAGCGGGCTAGGAAGTTAGGCGTGTCGTCATTGTTGTTATTGTAGTACGTATGCAGTGATAAATAATCCACATTATCATAAGAAAGATCAAGCACGGTAGCTTCCCACTCGGCAAAAGTGTCCATGCCGCTGCCGGAGCTGCCACAAGCCACAAGCTCAAGCGTTGGATCGACCCAGCGCATAGCTTTTGCAGTTTCGTTCGCTAACCGGCCATATTCGACCGCGGTTTTAGCTCCAATCTGCCACGGACCATCCATTTCATTTCCGAGGCACCAGGTCTTAAAAGCGTGGGGCTCTTTATACCCATGAGAGATCCGCAGGTCACTGTAGTAGGAACCGGAAGGATGATTGCAGTACTCTACTAGATTTCTAGCTGCATCGATGCCGCGTGTTCCAAGGTTAACTGCCATCATGACTTCGCTGCCTACGAGCTTAGCCCAATCTGCAAATTCGTTGGTACCCACTTGATTGGTTTCTGTGGTCCACCAAGCTAATTCAAGAGATTGCTTGCGTTCATGCTTGGGTCCAACCCCATCTTCCCAATTGTAACCGGATACAAAGTTTCCTCCAGGATAACGGATGATAGGAACGTTTAGGGCACGAATAGCTTCGATGGCATCGTTCCGAAAACCATTCTGATCCGCAGTAGGGTGACCCGGGTCATAAATCCCACCGTAAACTGCTCTTCCTAAATGTTCGATAAATGAGCCGTAGATCCGCGGGTCTACTTCAGCTAGTCTGAAATCTTTGTCAATAATCATTGTCGATTTAATCGGCATGAGTGTACAGCTCCCTCTAGTTGAATTAATGATTTCACTAATTAAGTAATTGTTTTATGATTACATGATACTGATTTTAGCTTATAATAAGCAATGAATTAATTTAGGATTCGTTAAAATACTAATTCAATAAGCATAGGAGACGTTGAAATGTACTTAACCACAGATTCTGAATCTTTGCAGGTGTATGAAGCACTGGCAAGTGAAGTTAGGCTGCGAATTATTGAACTTCTGGACCGCAGAGAGATGCACATCAAAGAGCTGGCAGCGGAGCTCTATCTTAGTAGTGCAATTGTTAGTACTCATGTAGCAAAGCTGCAAAAAGCAGGCCTGATCAGTTCTAAAATGAGACGAGTAAATGGAGGGACCTATAAATATTGTTCTTTGTCTGCGAATTACCTGCAGATTAAATTATCGGGCTCCCGTGGAGTTGCCAGAAAGGTGGTTGAGGTGTCTATCCCTGTAGGGCAATATACCGATATTCAGGCTTTACCTACCTGCGGGATTGCTACTACTGAGAAACTGATCGGCTATTATGATGATCCACGTTATTTTCTGGACCCGGAACGGGTGAATGCCGGCATTGTATGGTTTGCGAAAGGTTCTATCGAGTACAAGATTCCAAATTATCTATTTCAAGATCAAGTGGTGCAAGAGATTGAGATTTCACTGGAAATAGGTTCCGAAGCTCCACATGTAAATGAGAAGTGGCCGTCGGATATCGGCTTTATGATGAATGGACAGGATTTAGGAAAATGGACCAGTCCGGGCGACTTTGGCCTCACTAGAGGACGATTAAATCCCATTTGGTGGCGTTCGGATGTTAACCAATATGGTTTGCTGAAGGTTCTGCGGATTAATGCAGGTGGAACCTTTGTGGATGGGCAGCAAATCTCAGATATTACCTTAGAGGATGTACGAGTAGAGCAGGATCAGTGGACCTTTCGTTTAACGGCAGAGAATAGCGGACGGAGAAGAGGTGGACTAACCATATATGGCCGTGGATTTGGGAACTACGAGCAAGACATTATGTTTAGAGTGTATTACGAATGATTTCGAGTTTACAGGTAAAGTGTTTATAAGATTCTGTAGAAAATTTAAGCTTGTGTACCAATTATTACCTCTGATAAAATAAAAATAAAAAATATATTGTAATGAAAACGTTTTTATGTTAATTTAAATCTATAAAAACGTTTTTATTCGTAAAGGAAGATTGAATCATTATGGAAAAGGTAACGATCAAAGATGTTGCCAGAGAGGCTGGAGTCTCCATTTCTACGGTTTCCAACGCGTTAAATGACGTAGATGTATTGAACCCGGAGACGAAATCACATGTTCTTAAGGTTGCGAAGCGATTAAACTATGTTCCTAACCTGAACGGTAAGCTCCTTAGGAACGGGAAAACCAAAATGCTGGGTTTTTTCACAACAAGTGTGTCGGGTCCATACTTCTATAAGCTGGTTGAGTCCATGTCGCGTGAATGTGATCGGCTAGGTTACGGGCTGAATGTATTTGTTACCAAGGATAAACAAGTGATTATGAGCAATATTCTAGGCCGGCGAGTGGATGGTGTCATTATCTACGAGGAGCTGAGAATAGACGAAGAAGAAATTGCTGCAATGGTGAAAGACAAGATCAAGGCTGTATTTTTGGATCGACCGCTTAAGAACGACACGATGGGAAGCGTGATTTTTGATTCCTTTGAAGCGGGGTTTGAAGCGACCAAATATTTAATCAGTCTAGGGCATAAAAAGATTGCTTACATATCTGGTGTGGATGAGATGTACGACAGTGTTCAGCGGAGAGAAGGATACTTAGCTGCTTTGCGTCAGTATCAGCTACCCACGCATGAAGAGTATATTATACAAGGGTATTTTGAAGAAGAAAGCACTTACAACGCTATAAAATCTTTTCTTCATTATAGTCCTGATAAAATACCTGATGCCTTCTTGGCAGGGAACGACTTGAGTGCGATTGGATGTATTCAAGCTTTGAAATCGCATGGATACGAAGTTCCGCTAGATGTTAGCGTTATGGGGTTTGATGATATTGATATTGCGCAGTATTTCTCACCACCTTTAACTACGGTAAGAAATCAAATTGCTAGACAAGGTATTTTGGCTATTAATCACCTAGTTCGCATGATCCAGAAGAAGGAACAGGGCGAGATGATGAAATTGGCGGGTGAATTAGTCGTAAGAGGTTCTAGTCAAGTAAAGATTGGTCGGTAAGAACACATATATGTAATGGGTTCAAGATTTTACCCGATCATTTTTTATAATTTTGTTGTTTTGGGAGGGTTTTTTTTTCAAAAAAATAAAAACGTTTTTATTGTGTGGGGATCATGATTTGGAGGGGAGAAGAAAAAGTGGATAAATTAGCCGTAGTGCCAGCAAACGGAAAGAATCCAATGAGCGGGAAAAAGCCTATGGGGCAGAGGGTCAAAGAATTTGTAATTGATTACAAGAGACAATGGGAAATTCAATCCATGGTCATCCCGGGAATTATTTTTATGATTATCTTTTGTTTTATTCCGATTTACGGATTGACGATTGCTTTTAAAAGCTACACCGTAATTGATACGCTCGATTCTGCACCTTGGGTAGGGCTCGATAATTTCAGAATTATTTTATCTGATAAATATTTTTGGGACGCTGTAGTCAATACATTAGGGATCAGCTTTCTGAAATTAGCCATAGGGTTTGTTATTCCTATTATTTTATCCGTTATGATTTACGAATTAAGTGGCGGACGCTTTAAAAAGATAGTGCAAACCATCTCTTATTTACCACACTTTTTGTCCTGGATCGTTCTCGGCGGGATGCTGATTGCCTGGTTTTCCTCATCCGGTATGTTTAATGAGATTATGCTCAGTTTGGGACTGATTTCGAAACCGGTAAATATTTTGCTTGATGCGAATAAATACTGGTGGATTGCAACGTTATCCGATATTTGGAAAGAGGCTGGTTGGGGAACGATTCTCTACTTAGCCATTATGTCGAAAATAGATCCTACTTATTATGAGGCTGCCAAAATAGATGGCGCAAGTCGTATGAGACAAATTTGGAATATTACGCTTCCTAATATGAAGCCGATTATCAGTTTAAATCTGATTCTCACTGTAAGCGGTTTATTAGGATCAAATCTGGATCAAACCCTGGTATTGATGAATTCTCAGAACCGCGTTAAGGCGGAGGTCATTAATTCTTATGTGTATCGTATGGGTATGACGCAAGGTGACTTCTCTTATGCTACTGCTGTTGGTTTAGGTGTCTCCATCGTTTCAGTCATCCTACTGATTAGCGCCAACAAAGTATCCAGTAAATTAAATGATAATCAATCAGTTCTGTAGAAGGAGGCATTTCTGTGAATCGTACGGTGGCTAAAGAAGATCTCGATAGTCGAATCTTTAATACCTTAAATATTATCCTGCTCTGTATTTGTACAATCATTATTGTCGTTCCTTTATGGAATGTAGTCATATCCTCTTTAAGCTCGGGCAAGGCGCTTGCGGAAGGCGGATTCATATTTTGGTCTCCAGAGTTCTCCTTGGAAAATTATCGTGCTGTATTTCAAGATGAGACCATTGGTTTAGCATTCGTAGTATCGCTTGCCAAAACATTTATTGGTGTCATTACCCACGTATTCTTTTGTGCCATGATCGGTTATGGCTTGAGTAAGAAATACATACGTGGACGTAAGCTGTATGTTGCCATGGGTGTAATCACCATGTTTTTCTCAGGTGGAATGATCCCTACGTATTTATTGATTAAATCATTAGGCCTCTTAAACAGCTTCTGGGTTTATATTATCCCGGCCTTGTTCAGTTATTATGATGTAGTTATTCTAATGAACTTCTTCAGAAATGTACCGGATTCACTTGAAGAGTCAGCCAAAATTGATGGTGCAGGTGACTGGCGCATTTTCCTAAAAATCTTTATCCCTCTTTCCATGCCGGCTATGGCCACCATTGCGTTATTTAACGGGGTTGGGCAGTGGAACGACTTTATGACCACCAAGTTATATATTACCGATCAATCGCTCTACCCGCTGCAGATGAAGCTCTATGAAATCATTGTTCAGTCGCAAACACAATCCATGCAAAATGTGGGTGGATCTGCGATTATCGAAACTACGACTAAAGGGGTTCAACTAGCAACAATTGTCATTACAACTTTGCCGATTGTTGTGATGTATCCAATATTACAGAGGTACTTTATCTCAGGCATGATGATGGGGGCGGTGAAGGAATAGTAAGTAAATTTCCAAGTAGTGAATACTTACAAAACATTTTAGGGGGAAATAAAAGATGAACAAAGCATTTGGGAAAAAAGGACTCAAACTTTGTACGGCACTTATGGCTGTTGTATTAGTATTTACAGGTTGTGGATCGAAAGGTAATTCTGACAGCTCCAGTAAAGAGTTAAGCTCCATTGAAGGCCGTTATACTATAGATCCGGAAACACCGGCATGGAAGCTGGATACAAAAAAAGAGACAACAGATCTGACTTGGTACGTGAATGCAGACTGGTGGAATACTGATTTCGGAAAAGACCTTGTCACCAAGAAAATTAAAGAGGATTTAAACATCAACATTAAATTCATTACAGGCGATGACACTAAGCTGAATACGATTTTTGCCGGCGGTGAAATGCCAGACCTGTTGACTATTTTTGATTCCAACTCTCCAGTCGTACAAAAAGCTGCTACATGGGCATTGCCTTTGAATGATCTGGCAGATAAATATGATCCGTATTTCAATAAAGTTGCAGAAAAAGATACGATGAACTGGTTCCAGTTAGCAGATGGCAAGACCTATGGATACCCTAACTATTCCAATACGCAAAACGATTATGATAGCGGTAACATCCCTGCTAAAACAGCCTTTGTCATCCGTAAGGATGTTTACGAGGCCATTGGAAAACCAAGCTTTGGAACTCCTGAAGAATTCAAGAGCGTTATGCAACAAATCAAAAAACAATTCCCGGACATGATTCCTTTTGGTTTTAACTCCATTGGTTCAGGCACTGGTTCTTTGGGAGATGTATTGGAGGACTTTATCGGAGTGCCGATGGAAACTGAAAATGGCGAATTCTACAACCGTAACCTGGATGAGGATTACTTGACGTGGTTGAAAACGTTAAATGAAGTCTACAGAAATGGTGACATCAGTGATGACAGCTTTGCTGATGACGGTACTGCCTTTGAAGAAAAAGTGAAATCCGGTAAATATGCAACAATACTTTTGGATGGAACACCGCAACAAAGTGGTAACCTGCAAATCTTCATGACAGAAAATCCAGGCAAGGAATATATCGCTATTGATGGCCCACAAAGTACTGTTGGACATGAACCAACGTTGAATCAATCCGGAATTACAGGTTGGATGATTAGCTATGTTACTAAAAAGGCTAAGGATCCTGCAAAAGCGATTCAAATTTACACTTATTTGCTCAGCGACGAAGGACAAAAGCTCATGAACTACGGTATTGAAGGAGAAACCTATAAAGTTAACGACAGCGGTAAAATTGAATTCTTGCCTGAAATCAAAGACCTGCAATTAAATAATGCCGATAAATTCAAAAAAGATTACCGGATGGGCGAATTTATGTTCTTTGGACATGACCGTGATAAAGCGCTGAGTAATGACGCATTCGCAGATTCCATTAAACAAATGCAAGAGTGGGGCAAAGGAAAGCTAAAACCACACTTTATTCTTGAAAACATTAACCCGGCTCAAGGAACGCCTGAAGCTCGCAGTCTTACTGCAATTGATACTACTTGGAACACTACGCTTGTAAGTATGATCCGCGCTAAAGACGATGCTACATTCGACAGCACCTTAGCTGCTTACAAAACATTTTTAAATGATAACAACTGGGATAAGATTGTAGAAGTTCGTTCTGAAAAAATGAAAAACAACAAAGAAAAATTAGGCCTTAAATAAGTTAGAAAATAGAATGTGGCCCCTTCACTGGGGCCTCTTCATAGAAAGATGGAGGGAAACAACATGCCAGAGCTTAAAATTTATCAATCCACCGGGGAGAATACATTGTTTGTAGAGCAAAGTCTGCAACAATTAACTCCAATTGCTGACGCAGAGGCGACCACTACTGTAACTATTGACGAGAATCAAACCTTTCAGGAAATGGATGGCTTTGGAGCATCTTTTACGGATTCATCCGCTTATTTGATTAATCAAGTCCTGGACAACGAACAGAAAAAGGAAGTCATGAGCAAGCTTTTTGACGCACAAGATGGAATTGGTTTGTCCGTATTAAGAAATCCAATGGGGGCATCGGATTATGCTAGAGATATTTATAGCTATGATGATAGACCTGCACAGGAAACGGATACGGAATTAACCCACTTCTCTATCGCACATGATGAAGCAGACATTATCCCTTTGTTGCAACAAGCTCTGGAAATTAACCCTGAGATCAAACTGATGGCTTCTCCATGGAGTGCGCCAGGTTGGATGAAGACTAGCGGATCGATGATTGCTGGAGAACTTAAACAAGAATATTATCAGGCTTATGCCGATTATTTTGTTCGATATATTCAAGCTTTTGAAGGGCACGGATTGCCAACTTATGCTGTAACACCACAGAACGAGCCTTTATTTGAACCAAAACACTACCCTAGTATGTTAATGTTGCCTGAGGCGCAAAAAGATTTCATTAAAAACTACCTGAAGCCGAGCTTTGTTAAGCATAACATCGCTACAAAAATTCTCTGCTACGACCACAACTGGGATCGTCCAGATTATCCGTTAACCGTGCTCGATTATGCAAAAGATGAAGTAGATGGTGTAGCTTGGCACTGGTATGGTGGCAATGCGTCAGCGCAATCAGAGGTTCTGAAAGCTTTTGCTGATAAAGAAGTGCATTTTACAGAAGGTTCTGGTGGAGAATGGATTCCTCCGTTTGAACAAGCCTTCTCCAATGTAATGAGAACAGGGATTGATATTCTCAGAAATCATAGTAAATCCTTTGTGTTATGGAATATGGCCTTAGATGAAAAGAACGGCCCAACCGTACCGGGTTTTGGCAAAAGTACTTGTCGTGGTGTTGTGACAGTTAACCAAGAGACCAAGGAGCTTACGTATACGCTCGACTATTATGCGCTGGCACATTTCAGTAAATTTATTCGTCCGAAGGCTGTGCGTATTGACGCTTCCACCAATCAAGAAGTGATTCGTTCCGTAGCTTTTAAGAATACAGATAACTCTATTGCAGTTGTTCTGTTCAACGATAGTGAAAAGGCTGAGAATGTGGCTTTGAACTTGCCGGGAGCGGATGAATTATCTTTCCGTTTGGCGTCAAAAAGTGCTTTATCCATTTTGATAAAATAATTAGAGGACGTAGCTCAGAAGCACTCGAATCTTGATTCGGGTGCTTTTTTTATGAAAATAATCGTATAAAAAATCTATGTTCGGTAAGCAAAGTTTTGAATTTACGGATTTTCAATAATAGTAAATAAAAATGGCAGTCCAGAGCTGAAGTTCAGCGTCTGGACTGCCATTTATTTTTATGTGTAATTGGATTGCGAGTTCTAACGTTCTAAACGGTAACCACCGTGAAATACAGGACCCACATATTCATTAAACGCAAATCCATTACGAATGGCTGCGGAGACAAAATCTTTAGCTTTTGCAACAGCTTCATGAACCGTTAAGCCATTAGCTAGACCGCCTGTAATCGCTGCGGCAAAAGTACATCCAGCCCCGTGATTGTGAGCGGGTTCGATTTTGGCTGTTTGGAATACAGTGTACTCAGAACCGTCGAAGAAGATATCAATCGCTTGATCACCGCCGAGTGCTTTGCCGCCTTTAACCACGACATTACGTGCACCGAGCTTATGAATCAGACGGGCAGCTTCTTTCATTTCCTCAAGGGTAGTAAGTTTGCCAAGACCTGAAAGAACACCTGCTTCAAACAAGTTTGGGGTGACCACAGTTGCTAGTGGTAGCAATAAGTCACGAATAGCCTCAGCGTTGTCAGGGTTCAAGACTTCATCTTCACCCTTGCACACCATAACTGGATCAATAACTACATTAGTCTGAAGATTTTCTTTGATCGCTTGCTCTGCAACGCGCACAATTTCAACACTTC
The DNA here is from genome assembly GCF_038008505.1 of Paenibacillus sp. FSL H7-0735. NCBI lineage: Bacteria > Bacillati > Bacillota > Bacilli > Caryophanales > Paenibacillaceae > Paenibacillus > Paenibacillus sp. FSL H7-0735. The sequence goes on from NZ_JBBOZH010000001.1 coordinate 2,849,692, forward strand.
CAAGCATACCTGTCTTCATGGCATTAACCGGGCCACCAGCGAAAATAGTTTTTAACTGCTCAGCAACAATGGAGGCATCAATTGGATAAACATTATGGTGCCAGCCGTTGTCCGGGTCCATAGTAACGATAGTGGTCAAGGCACTAAAGCCGTAGGTACCATACTCTTCAAATGTTTTTAGATCCGCTTGGATGCCTGCGCCACCACTGGAGTCGCTGCCTGCAATAGTTAGAGTTTTAATAATTTGAGTCATGGTTACGTCCCCTTTATATATGTCTGAATTCATAAACAACGCATTGCATTGATTATAACAAAAAATAGCACCTACGTCTTTCTAAAAGCAAGAGCAAGGTTGAAAATACCTTCCTCTAAAAATTCCCACCCTTAGTCCAGCTTCTCTGCGTTTGGGTCAGCAATGAAGAGCGGTCCATGATTATCTGTAAAGAACTTCATGAGGGTCTCCACTACTTCCTGCTGTGGGGATGTTTGAGCTTGATGTATTCCGATACTGCGGAATAAATAACCCCATTCTCCCTTATCGTAATAGGCAGCACCCTTGTCCTGATAGCCATTCGCGTCTGCTTGAAGCGTATATCTGACCGTCCTTGCTTCAGCCCCAGCAGTACCTAAAATATGCTGTTCGCTAAACTTAAGCGGATTATTAATGGTAAATCCCAGCGCGTCAGCCCATTCGGCTTTTTCCGGGAAATAAGCTCCGATTGCAGTGATGGCACAGCCTGTGCAAGTCCAAGCCGTATCTGAATAGTGCATGTTTTGTTCCGGATGGTTCGGATCCTGAAAGGTAACTCCATAAGAACCGTTAGCGCCGACAACCGCGGTAGCCTGCCATCCGGCAGGAGCGAGTAGAAGATAACCTCCACCGATATCAGGGCGGTAGACCAGCGTTGCTTCTACTTGGTTTTTCATGTCTTGAGATAAAGCAAAGGTCATTTCAGGTATGGGGGGGATTTCTGTATTTACATATTCGCTGCCACTATCAATATTTAGCTGCGCGAGCGTAGTGTGCAGTGGAATGATGACCTGCCCATTATCGGGATCACTGCTAGGAAATTCGAGCATTTCTTGAGTGGAGCTGGGTTTGTTATCTGCTTCATTATTAGTTTGTGCGTTGGTGGATGTGGGTGGTGTGGTAGGTGTACCCCAGTCGAGCCCTTTATATCCAATCAGTAGCACTAGTACAATTACGACGCACAATATTGAAGTTAAGATCCAGCCGTTTCTAACACCTCTTCGTTTGGATTTCATATATGCTGTACCTCCTTTGATCTTACTTATATAGACCTAAGAATGGAGTGGAAAGTTTCTTACATAACCTTTATATTTCTGAAGTTCTTCATGATCGGGCGGGATAGAGAGGGAGTCCGTTTCTTAAACCCTGCATATCAATATAGAAAGAATTTCAAACAAAGCGTGTAGGAGGGCGAGTATGGTTACGATTAGTTTATGTATGATAGTACGAAATGAAGAAAAAAGCTTGCACAGATGTTTGTCTACCATTGCAAGTCTCGTAGATGAAATTGTTATCGTGGATACAGGCTCGACGGATAAAACAAAAGAGATTGCGTTGTCCTTCGGAGCTGTAATTTATGATTTTGAATGGATTGATAATTTTAGTGCCGCACGTAATTTTGCCTTTAGCAAAGCTACTCAGGAGTACATTTTGTGGCTTGATGCGGATGATTATATAAAGGAAGAGGATCAGATTCTTTTTAAAAAACTAAAAGAAATCCTGCCAGGACATATTCACAGTGTGAACATGCAATATAATCTGGCTTTTGACGAAGCGGGAAATGTCACAGCTAGTTTACGCCGCAACAGGCTGGTTCGGCGCAGCTGCAACTTTCAATGGATCGGGCCTGTTCATGAGTATTTAGAGGTAAGTGGTCCTTCTTTTAGTAGTGATGTCTGCATCACACATGAGAAGGATAAGGAATACACAGATCGTAATTTGCGGATTTATCAAAAACGAGTTGCACAGGGTGAAGTGTTTTCGCCGAGAGACCAGTATTATTATGCGAATGAATTAAGAGATCATGCTATTAATGAAGAGGCTTGCAAATACTATGAGATTTTTTTAGCGGGTAGGCAGGGCTGGATTGAAGATAATTTTCAGGCTTGCCTAAAGCTTGCCGAATGCCGGGAACGGCTGGGGGATAAAGAAGGTGCTTTTGAAGCGTTATGTAAAACCTTGCAGTATGATAAACCACGTTCAGAGTTTTGTTGCCGACTGGGGGCACTTCTGCTGGAAAAAGGCCAGTTGCAACCAGCCGCATACTGGTATGAGCTAGCGATTCAGCTACCGCGGGATAACGATTCGATGGGGATGAAGAATGGAATCTTTTATACCTGGCTGCCGCATCTTCAATTGGCACTTTGTTATGATCGTCTCGGCCAACACGAGAAAGCGAATCATCACAATGAAACGGCGTTGAGCTTTTATCCATCCCATCCTAGTATGTTATATAATCGCACCTATTTCAAAAATCTGCTTGGCGATAAATATGTAACGCTTCAGGCTTAATTTAGTAAAAGAGATGCCCCAGCCGTTCTGATTATGACTGCTGGGGCATTTATGTGTTTTTTGGAGCTTGCAAGATTACTGGCGGTGGGGAACCTTCCCGTGATCCCCGGCAAGCTTCGCAGATTCGATTAGATTTCCGCGTACGAAGTAGCTATCGGACTCAGCTGACCTTAAACGCTGCTTTATGGCACATTTGGAATTCTAACGGACCGCATAGTTGCTATTGACCTGAAACACACTCGATTTGGAGCAATATCACAGTAATAGTTGCACTGGAGTCCGAAACTGTGCTCAAAAGGCGATAAATGAGCAAATAACGTCATCTGGGTCCGGAAGCAGGGGGACATGGTGGATGATTGCTGGGTGTAAGAGTAAAGTCAGGGGTGTAAGATTCCCGGCAGCGTAGGAGTATAGGTGTGGCGGTTGATTACTGGGCGCAAGAGTAAGCTCGTAGGTGGATCATTATCAGCAGCGTAGGAGTAAAGGTAGACAGTAATTAATATGCAGAAGATATCCCAAAGAGGGTAACCCAGCATCCATGAACTAGATGCTGGGTTACCCTCTTTTAGTAAGCTGGATTGTATTGTTGTTCCTTTTTATAATCGTTTGGAGGGAGACCTACCTCTTGTTTGAAAAGCTTGGAGAAATAGGAGTAGTTGCTATAGCCAACTTTGTTCGCGACGGTATATACAGACATATTTGTGGTTTCCAATAGATGTTTTGCAGCCGCGATTCGGACGTGGATGACATAACTGCCTAATGAAACCCCAGTTTCTCGTTTGAATATCCTTGCCAGGTAATCAGGATTGAGATAGACAATTTCAGCCAAATCATTTCGGGTCAGGTCATCGCCGTAATGTGAATGAATGTATTGTTTGATTTCTTCTGCGACGGACTTAGGCTGGGCAGCAAAATCACGATATTTCATGGCTGTAGTGACAAGGTATTTAAGATATTCTTCCATATCCTCGATTGAATCCAAAGAGTGCATAGATAATTTATCATTAGTTTTGCCAGAGTATAATTTGTGTGATCTTATCCCTTTCAGGTTGAGAAATGAATAGACTAGCTGTACTACATCTAAACGGAACAAGCTAAGGACAGAGGTCTCAAGTGTTCTATTGTTAAGCATGACCTTTAAATATTGTGTAACTTCTTCAAGAAAAGCAGTGAATTTATTCTGATTCAGCAGTTCTTCCAAATAGGCAAGATCCGGTGGCGTATAGCCCGGTTTATTTTGATGCAGATAAGCCTCCACCAAAAAGGTCTGATTTCTGCATCTCGTAATTTCTTCATCCATAGTCAGGGATTGTTTTAGAACATTCCCCACATTACTCAGTTTATCGTTTAAACCAATATTGCAGCAGACATCACATTTTAAATAAGGATTCGCCTTTTGAATAAAAGAAGCACATAATGCTTCAAGCAGTTGCGTATCTGGAGCCTGGTTCCATTTTAATATGGCGATCCAGTTATAATCTTTGTATTCCAGAATGCTTTCGATGGTAAAACTAGGGTGCTGAAACAATTCGTACAATACATTTAGCAGGGCAAAATCAAACAGATCCTTTTCTTCTTTTCCCATACTGCCATTGTAAGGGAATAAGTTAAATATCAAAGGCTGTAGGGTATCACTCATTTGATAGGAGAGGTTTTGTTCTTCAATGGCATGTGTGATGTCTGACAATTTAATGGGAAATGATGTACTGCCACTAACTAGCTTCCGCCAAAAATGCTCAAGAATCTTCGCCTGATTTTTTTGCCAAAAGTAACCGCCCTGAATGGCTTTTTCGTTTTTTTGCTGCTCTTTTGCTTGGGTAACCGCCTTATGGATGATCAACATCAGCTTGTCAAATTCAATGGGCTTAAGGAAATATTCAAAGCTCTGCAATTCGATTGCTTTCTGCGCATAGTTAAAATCTGCATAATTGGTAAGAAGAATAGCCTGAATACTATAATTTCCCTCGCGAATCCATGCTAGTAATTCCAGTCCGCTGCCCTGCGGCATTTCAATATCTGAAATCAGAATTTGAACAGAATGCTTTTCTATTATTTCACGTGCTTGAGCGACATTATTAGCCGTATAAACAGTATCAATGTGTAGTGATTCCCAATCAATTTTCTTTTGCAATGCGGCAATAACATAAAAGTCATCATCAACAAGCAGTACATTCATAGTTTGCTCTCCATTCATTTAGATTTATTAGGAAGCTTCGGAAGATATAAGATTACACTAGCGCCGCCGCCCTCCAAATTGGAGAAGGTAACGGTTGCTCTTTTTAAATATAGGTACTCTAGTCTTTTAAGCGTATTCATAATGCCGATTTGTGTACCTTTACTTTGATCCAAAGGCTCTCCAAGATTAAGTTTCTCTAACACCTGAGATGGAAAACCGGGACCGGTGTCGGTGAGCTGGATAACGAGCATTTCTTCTTCCTGATCCATCTGTAATCGTTGTACTGTAAGCCTGATCTCGGCTTCATGTTCGCGTGAAATCGCATATTTAATTGAATTTTCGATAAAGGTTTGCAGCACTAACGGTGGAATTTCCACACTGCCTGCCTGATCCTCTTGTTCGATGTAATAAATAAATGCGTCCTGATAACGTTGCTTTTGAATCTCCAAGTAGGTTCGGACATGCTCGATTTCATCCTCCAACCGGACAAAATTCTCGCCATTCTGAAAAATGTAACGGAAATACTTAGAGGTAGACAACGTCATATTTTCAATTTCTTTATACATATGAATTTGCGCCATGCTATAGATGCTAGTCAGACAGTTTAAGAAAAAGTGTGGTTTAATCTGTAGCTTCATATAGTCCAGCTGTATTCTTTGTTTCTCCAGTTCCTGCTCGTACATAGCGATTTTAAAGGTTTTGATTTGTTCAACCAAGCCTTTAAACTGAGTGTTTGCCTGTTCCAGCTCTATAATCTCACTGCTTCTGAAATCTGCGGGTTGCCCAGACTCATTAATGAAAGCAAGGTTATCGGAGAAGCTTTGAATCGGACCTAACACTCTTTTTTTGAAAAAGAGCAGAACAATGCATAACGTGGAGGTCACAATGAAGAACAATAACATAATAAGCAGCTGGGCAATCATGATTTTTTCGAATATGCCATATTTAATGACCATTTTGGTGCTGAAGGTGGTGTCTGAGAATGCACTGTTGATTGTTGTACGCGATTGCAAAAGATTAGAGAATCCCCCATTTTCCGTTATTAGCTTTCCGCTATTGGAGATCGGACTAGTTAAAGGCTGTTCATTCTCATCTACTAGAGAAACATAACCATTGGCGCCAAGATTAATTTGGCGTAGCGGCCGGATCAGATTATCTGCGGAGATCAGTCCAATTAAATAGCGATTGTAATAGGGCACGATATTAATCACATAATAATGGTTGTTTACTAGAATAGGCGTCCATTTGGAATAAAACTTCTCGTACATCTCCTTATCATCAATATAAGAAATAATCTTTTTTTTCAGCTCCCTGTAATCCGTATAGGTTACGCTGATCGGTGCGCAATTCAAAAAATAGGTCTCATTTTTCAAATAGTAGAAGAAGTTATACTCATGCCCGTAGTTTTTTTGCAGCTCGGTAAAGCGTTTGAACAGATTATCATTTGCCTTTAAGAACTCGATACTGTTGACCCCGTAAGTATTCATCGTTAGTAAGCTCTCATCGTTCCCAAGCGTCCAGCCCATATAGTGATTAATGTAGGCAAAATCATGATTAATACGATTGATGTAAAGCGCCGCAGTATCCTGCAAATTTCGAGTGGACTGCTGCTTAACGATGGAAATGGAAGCGATGCTGATTCCTAAATCCAGAATAAGGACTGTGAATGAAACCAACATCATGACTTTTATATAATGGCGAATGGGGTAGGTTTTGTGTTTCGCTGTTTTTTTGATCATAAAGTCATTATAAAACCTCTGCGTGAAAAAAACATAAGAACTCGCTAGCGATTTCCCTCAAAGTCCGGATAGCACATACAGAAGTCGGGATACTGTTATTAAATCTCCCCAAGTAGAGCATTTAGCTTTTTCATTTTTTGTAAGCGAATTCAAAGGTCTGGATAACCGTCTTAATGTGTCCGGAATACGAAAAAATAAGAAGTTATTATAAAGCTATTCAGATGCATTTTGATAAATTGAAATGGGGGATTAAGAGATGAGTCAACACAGTAAGAAAAAAACTGCAAAGAAATGGACTGTGGGTCTGCTGGCGGCTGCGATGGTATTTGGAATTGCTGGCTGCGGCGGTAACAACGGGAATAATGCAGCGACAAATGAAACGAGCAGCTATAACAAAGAAGGTCTGCCGATTGTGAATGAGCCTGTAACACTTAAAGTGCTGACTGTCCGTTGGGGGAGTATGGGGGACACCTTTACGCAAAACCAATGGCTGAAGGATCTGGAGAAAAATACGAATGTCAAAATCGATTGGCAAGTGATGTCCTCCAATGATTGGGGTGAGCAGAAGTCGATTATGCTGGCGAGTGGCACGCTTCCGGATATCGTCTTGGGAAATCAAACCTTTGGGGATGCCGATATCGTAAATAATCTAAGCTTTTTCCGGCCGCTTGATGATTATATTGAGCAAAATATGCCTAATCTCAAAGCAGCTATGGAAGAAACCCCAGAAATGAAAAAAATCAGCACATTTCCTGACGGGAAAATCTACTCACTGCCAACAAGACTTCCTGCACGTCCAAAAAGCTCACGTCAGCCTGTGATTAACAAGACCTGGCTGGACAAATTGGGCTTGAAGGTGCCTGAAACGATTGATGAGCTTTATAACGTGCTCAAAGCTTTTAAAGAACAAGATCCGAATGGGAATGGAAAACAAGATGAGATTCCTTTTATTGAAATTGGTAATGACTTGATCAGTCCTTTCGGAATTGCCGATTTGAATAACAATAATATGATCATCAAGGACGGAAAAGCGATATATTTCCCTGTTTCAGAGGAGTTCAAAGAAGGTCTCAAATGGGAAAATAAATTGTATGCGGAAGGCTTGCTAGATAAAGAGGTATTCACTCAGGACGATACGATGAGATCGGCTAAGTTCCAGAATCCGGATGCTCCAATTGTAGGCTTTACGTACCAGTGGACTCCAGACGCCGTGTTTGGAAAATGGAGCGATCAATATGTGACGATTCCACCGATTGCCGGACCAGATGGTAAACGTTATACGATCGGAAATCCGATTGGGATGAATCTTAACCGTAATGAGCTGCTGATTACCACATCTTGCAAATATCCTGAGGTTGCTGCACGTTGGGCAGATCAGTTCTACACTGACGAAGCGAGCATTCAGAATTTCTGGGGTGCGATTGGAACGGTTATTAAGAAAAACGATGATAGCACTTATACATTGATGGATCCACCAGCTGGAACCAGCGCAGATGCTTGGTATTGGGATCAATCTCTACGTGATTTTGGACCGAAATATGTGAGCCCATCCTTTGAATCGAAAATCGTCCTGAACCCTGAAAGTGGAGATGGACTGAAGCTGCAACTGGATAAGCTGGGCAGTGAATATGTAACAACACCTTTCCCTAACGTAATGTACACTTCTGAGGAGTTCGAGGAGCTGCCAACCTTGACTACGGATATCGACAGCTATGTGAATACTATGCGGGCGCAATTTATTAGCAAAGGCGGAATTGACGAGGGCTGGGATGCTTATGTGAGCAAGCTTAATAAAATGGGACTTGAAAAGTTAGTTAAGATTCGCACGGATGCTTACACCCGTTATATGAACGTGAAATAACCTATTCGTCTTTCGAAAAAGGTGCTGCCCTACAGGATAGCTGTGGGGTAGCATTCTCTATTTTAAATAAGGAGGGGATGTCATGAAATCTGGTCCACTTCATTTCGGGCGGAAATTCGGACAAATCAAACAAAATTGGGGTCTCTATCTATTGCTTTTTCCTGCTGTAGTTCTGACGTTATTATTCGCGTACAAGCCAATGTACGGGGTGCTGATTGCCTTCAAGGATTATAGCCCTGCGTTGGGAATAGGGGGCAGCCCATGGGCTGGATTCAAATACTTCGAGAAATTCTTTCATTCCTATCAATTTTCATCAACGATTAAAAACACATTGATCATCAGTGTGTACAGTCTGATTACCTTTCCGATTCCAATTATACTGGCGTTGATGGTTAACCAGATGAGACCTAACCGGTTTAGACGTTTTTTCCAGACGGTGTCCTATATGCCGCACTTTATCTCCACGGTAGTAATGGTGGGTTTAATGATGATTTTGTTCTCACCTAGCACCGGACTGCTGGGCAATATATATAGTCTTTTTGGAAAAGAGGCTCCTGATCTGATTGGCTCCGCTGGATTATTCAGCAGTGTATATGTTTGGTCGGATGTGTGGCAGCATGTCGGCTGGGACAGCATTATCTTTATCGCTGCGCTCTCCGCAGTTGACCCTAGCTTGTACGAGGCGGCAACCGTAGACGGAGCAAGCCGGATGCATAAAATTCGTTATATCGATATTCCGATGCTGATGCCAACCGCGATAACCTTGCTTATTTTGCGGGTCGGTGGATTGCTTGGGGTTGGTTTTGAAAAAGTGTACCTAATGCAAAATGACTTGAACATCACTTCAAGTGAAATTCTTTCTACTTATGTCTACAAAATTGGCTTGCTCAGCAGTCAATACAGCTTTTCCTCGGCGATCAACCTATTCAACACCGTTATTAATTTTATTTTATTGATCATGGTCAATCAGATATCTAAAAAACTAAGCGAAAATAGCTTGTGGTAGAAGGGAGGAGAATTGAAATGGGAGGTTTAGAGACAGTTACTAAAGGGAATGTGGGGAAAATAAAGAAGAATCGTTCTTCGGATACTATAATGGAAATAGTGATGTATGTTATATCAGCACTTTTTCTAATTATCCTGATCTATCCGCTGTATTTTATCGTCATTGCTTCGTTCAGTGATCCTTCCGCGGTGGCGGGGGGGCAGGTTTGGTTATTTCCTAAAGGGTTCACCTTCGATGGTTACAAAGAGCTGCTGCGTCATGAAAATATTTGGATCGGTTACTGGAATACCATCATGTATACGGTGGTAGGGACGGCAATCGGTTTAATTGTAAATATTTCTGCGGCCTATGCGTTGTCCAGAAAGGATCTTGTGGGACGAAAATATCTTTCCCTGTTTTTCATCTTTACGATGTTTTTTAATGGGGGGTTAATTCCGACTTTTCTAACGATCCGTGATTTCCATCTGTACGATACATTTCTGGTGATGGTACTGCCTTTCTCCGTTGGTGTGTTTAACATAATCGTTGCCCGCACCTTTTTTCAGTCGAGTATTCCGGGAGATTTATGGGAAGCTGCACAGATCGATGGTTGTGGAAATCTTCGTTATTTTCTACAGATCGTTTTACCACTGTCGAAGGCGATTATTGCCGTGCTGGGTCTATGGATCGCCGTTGGTTACTGGAATTCATATTTTAATGCCTTGATCTATCTGAAAAATCCTAATATGTATCCTTTGCAGCTGATCCTGCGAAATATTTTGATTACCAATCAGATGCAGTCGGGGATGGGAACCGGGGAAGCTGCGCAAATCGCACTACGACTCGCCAATATGATGCGGTATTCTGTTATTATCGTGGCAACGGTTCCGATCATGTGCGTGTACCCTTTTGTACAAAAATACTTTAACCAAGGGGTAATGATCGGCGCAGTGAAGGAATAGTACATTCAGCTATTCTACTAACATTCGTAAGGGAGCAAGAACGTTATGAAAAAGCAACAAAAAAACAGGATATATAGAACAATCACCGTCATTCTTTTAGTGACAACGTTGCTTGCTAGCCTTACAGCTTGTAAAGGGAACAGTGGGATTAATTCTGTTGAAACTGAACCGGGTGAATTTAACAAAGAAGGATTACCGATAGTGGATAAGCCTGTGACGCTGAAAGTACTCACTGTCCGGTGGGTCAGCATGGGAGATTCTTTTACCGAGAATCAATGGCTCAAGGATTTGGAGAAGAACACGAATGTCAAAATCGAGTGGCAGGTGATGTCCTCCAATGATTGGAGTGAACGGAAGTCTATTATGCTGGCCAGCGGCACACTTCCAGATATCATTTTAGGGAGTCAGACCTTCGGAGATGCGGATATCGTCAATAATATAAGCTTATTTCGGCCGTTAGATGACTATATTGAGCACAACATGCCTAATCTCAAAGCAGCTATGGAAGAAACACCGGAAATGAAAAAAATCAGCACCTTTCCTGACGGGAAAATCTACTCGCTGCCTGCAAGATTACCCTCACGTCCTAAAAGCTCACGTCAGCCTGTGATTAACAAAACCTGGCTGGACAAATTGGGTTTGAAGGTACCGGATACGATAGACGATCTTTATAACGTGCTAAAAGCATTCAAAGAACAAGATCCGAATGGAAACGGAAAACAGGATGAGATTCCTTTTATCGAATTAAGTAATGATCTAATCAGTCCCTTCGGAATCGCAGATTTGAATAATAACTTCATGGTGGTCAAGGACGGAAATGCGGTTTATTACCCGATTTCAGAAGAGTACAAAGAAGGGCTCAAATGGGAGAGCAAATTATTTAAAGACGGATTACTTGATAAAGAGGTATTCACTCAAGACGAAACGATGAGATCGGCAAAGTTTCTAAATCCGGATGCCCCAATCGTAGGCTTCTCTTATCAGTGGACGCCAGACGCTATGTTTGGCAAATGGAGTGATCAATATGTGACCATTCCGCCAATTGCTGGACCAGACGGGAAGCGCTACACCGTTGGGAACCCGTATGGGATGAATCTGGAACGCAACGAGCTGTTGATCACCACATCCTGCAAGTATCCAGAAATTGCTGCACGCTGGGCGGATCAGTTCTATACCAATGAAGCCAGCATTCAGAATTTCTGGGGTGCCATTGGAACGGTGATTAAGAAAAATGACAACGGTACGTATACATTGATGGACCCTCCAACCGGCACCAGTGCGGATGCTTGGTATTGGGAACAGTCACTCCGGGATTTCGGGCCGAAATATGTGAGCCCAGCTTTTGAAAAGACCATCTTTCTAAATCCTAAAACCGGAGATGGACTGAAGCTACAACTCGATAAGCTGGGAAGTGACTACACAACACCACCTTTCCCTAACGTAATGTACACTGCAGAAGAGTTTCAGGAGCTGCCGACCTTGACCACCGATATTGACAGTTACGTCAATACAATGCGTGCTCAATTTATAATCTCAGGTGATATTGACGAGCAGTGGGATGATTATGTGAAGCAGCTGCGGGGGATGGGCCTCGAAAAGATGGTGAAAATTCGGACAGATGCTTTCAGCCGTTATATGGGTGTTGAATAAAAAGAAATGAGGTTTTTACTTGATGGGAAATACGATGAAAGAGCCAACCCCTTTGGCGACCCAATTAAAGCTGCGTTCTGAACCAGGCAGTAATGCTGATGCGATTATTCAGGGGGAGTGCTATCGGTTCACTGTCTTAACTCCGGAGCTTATCCGGATGGAATATAGTGAGGAAGGTTATTTCGAAGATCGGGCGTCACAGACCGTTGTGAATCGCAATTTTCCGGTTCCAGAGTTCCGCGTAATTGATCTGGGGAATAAACTTGAGTTGATTACGAAGCGCCTGCATTTAACTTATGACAAACAGCCTTTCTCCCGGCATGGTCTCAGTATTCGGGTGAGAAACGAAGCGGGTCATTTAATGAGTGTCTGGAATTATGGAGATACAGTCCAAGATTTGGGAGGGACAGCACGTACACTGGATAATGCAGATGGCGCCATTCCGCTGGAGCACGGACTGCTTTCACGTGCGGGGTATACGTTAGTTGATGATAGCACCTCCCTAGTACTGGAAGAGGATGGACGGGTAGAGCTACGGGCAATGGCTGGCCTCGATGTTTATTTTTTTGGATACGGTCATGATTATTTGCACTGCTTGAAGGATTTCTATCACCTTTGCGGTCGTACGCCCCTATTGCCACGTTATGCCCTTGGCAACTGGTGGAGCCGTTATTACCGATATTCAGAAGAAGAATACAAAGCGCTAATAGAGCGGTTTGAGCTCGAGCGAATTCCGTTTTCCGTCGCTGTTATAGATATGGATTGGCATCTCGTCGATATTGATCCGCAGTACGGCAGTGGTTGGACGGGTTATACCTGGAACCGGGAACTGTTTCCGGAGCCTCAAAGATTTTTGGCATGGCTGCATGAAAAAGGACTTCGAGTAACGCTCAACGTACATCCAGCAGACGGTGTACGAGCGTTTGAAGATCCTTATCTGGCCATTGCTGCGGAGATGGGTATGGACCCGGAAAAGGGTGATGCTGTAGAATTTGATATTACGGATCCGAATTTTTTGCGAGCATACTTTAAGTTTCTGCATCATCCGCTAGAGAATGAAGGTGTGGACTTCTGGTGGATTGATTGGCAGCAGGGTGGAGTGACTAAAGTACCGGGACTAGATCCGCTTTGGATGCTGAACCATTATCACTATCTGGATAGCGGCCGGCGAGGCAACCGGCAGATTACTTTTTCCCGTTATGCAGGTCTTGGCAGCCATCGTTATCCTGTGGGCTTCTCTGGAGATACCATTGTCACTTGGGAGTCGCTGGATTTCCAGCCATACTTCACAGCCAACGCCGCTAACGTGGGATATGGTTGGTGGAGCCATGATATCGGGGGCCATATGAATGGTTATTTAGACGATGAGTTGGCAATGCGCTGGGTGCAATTCGGTGTGTTTTCGCCTATTCTGCGGTTACATAGTTCTGCTAGTGCCTTTAACAGCAAGGAGCCATGGCGATTCAATAAGATTGCGGAAGATGTGATAAAGGATTGCCTGCGCTTGCGGCATAGTTTACTTCCCTATCTGTACACCATGAATCGCTACGCCAGCCGCGATAGTCTTCCGCTAATCCGACCGATGTATTATCATCATGCGTTGTCGAATGAAGCCTATGAAGTGCCCAATGAATATTATTTCGGAACGGAACTTATTGCCTGTCCGATTACACAGCCGGTCAACCCAAAGGTAGGCGTTGCCGAATTTAAGGCTTGGTTACCAGAAGGGGTTTGGATAGATTTTTTTAACGGAAGAGTGTACGACGGTGGCAGAAAGCTTTCTCTCTATCGCAATCTTGAGAATATCCCTGTATTAGCTAAAGCGGGTGCTATTGTTCCCATGGCAGATCTGAGGCAATATACGTCTTCAGTGGATAATCCGAGGCATATGGAGGTCCGTGTGTTTGCGGGAGGAAGGGGTCATTTTCATCTCTGGGAGGATGAGGGGGATACTGCGGAGGATCAGGATGATCAATGGTGCGATACAGAAATGATCCTGGAAATGGGGGATAAAGCCAGCTTCAAGATTCTCTCTGCTCAGGGAAATACAAAGGTTGTGCCTGAGCGGCGATCATGGAAGTTGTCCTTTGTCGGTTTTGCTGATACGAAGGTACAGGTATTCGCTGGCGGCACAGAAATCGAAGCAAACATAGACTATGATGAGGCAACACATACGCTTACGATCATGATCTCGGATCAAGCGGTAGAGCATTCCTTGGAGGTAACGTTCACAGATGCCCGGATTGCGGTGAATTCTGTAGATGATGAGGTGTTCAGCCTTCTGAACCGTGCGCAAATTCTTTTCCAATTGAAAGAACAAATTTACCATGTAGTCAAAGCAGCAGTAACGCCGATGGCGGCCCTGGCTTCTCTTGCCTCGTTGGATCTTGAACATACACTGTATGGAGCGTTATGCGAAATACTATCAGCAAGGCTTTAAGCACTATTTCTTTTAATTTAATAAAAAAGGAGGTTCTCTCTGTGCGCTGGCATAAAGAGAACCTCTTTTTATTAGAAATGAACAGCTGCTACTTAATTAGCAGGGTTTGAATGGCATGAGCCGGAATCATGTTCTCAGCCAGTTCGTCATGGAAGCGCAAGGTGAATGGAAGCTCTTGCTCTGTGCGGTTCATAACGATAACAGCAATAGTGCCATCAGGGTTGCGGAAAGCTGTTGTTTCAAGCTTATCTGTATATTTAGAGAAACCAATACGTTTAGCACCCGGACGAATATATTTACTGAAGTGCCCGATGTAATAGAAAGAGCTCTCAAAAGTAATTTCATCGTTTTTGGTATCTCCGATAATTGGAGCGTCGCAGTAATTTCCTACATGGTTAGGTCCACCTTGCTCATCCAAGACAATGTTCCAGTCTGTCCAGCTCGACATCCAGTTGTTCAGATTGCCGATGATATCATGTCCGTAACGTTCACCGGTGTTCCATGAGCCGAGATGAACGCCACCTTCTTGGCAGCCTTCGCTGAAGAACAGCTTTTTATCTGGGAAACGATCATGAACGGCAGAGAGGGCTTCGAAGTGATCACCGGAATACCAGTGGAAGCAGATTCCCCATATGTATTTGGATGCAACTTGATCTTCAAAAGCAACCTTAGCACGGTCATACACCCGTTCTTTATTATGATCCCAGATCATAACCTTTACATGGCCCAAGCCCGCTTGTTCCAGAGCAGGTCCCAAGTAGTCACGCACAAAATCCTTTTCTTCTTCGGCGGTATACAGGCAGGAATCCCATCTTTGTACAGCTTTGGCTTCATTCTGAACACTGACAGCCCAGATATCAATCCCTTCTGCAGCGTACGCCTCAATATATTTAACGAACATGTTAGCCCAAGCCTCACGATATTCAGGCTTAAGAGCTCCGCCTCCGTTCATTTGCCCGTTAGTCTTCATGAACGCTGGAGGACTCCATGGGGAAGAGAACAGACGGAAATCTTCACCTACTGCTGCGGCAGCATTTTTTATGAGGGGGATAACCGACTCGTGATCTCTGGAAATATCGAACGAACGTAGCTCCGCATCGCCTTCCTCTACATAAGCATAGTTGCCCAGTGAGAAGTCGCAGCTTTGGATATGTGAGCGGCAAAGGGTATATCCAATGCCGTGCTCAGGATGAAAATAAGCGTCGATGATTTCTTTTTGTTTAGCTGCACTAAGTTTAGAGATAGTAACGGCAGAGGACTCCGTAAGAGCTCCACCAAAGCCTTCAATTTCTTGATACTCCAGATCATCATAGATATTGATTAGCTCTGATTCGACTCCTGACGTATCGGGAAGGAAAATCAGAGGGTCCTTTTCTGTTAAACGATCCGTGGTTTCTTTAGCGGTTTGAATGACGCGAATAGTTTTACTCATAATGGTTGATAACCTCCTACATATGAATTCTGTCTTTATTATAGAAGGAGATTCACTGCACTTTGAAGAAACTATATGGCTAAGAACCTCAACAATCTGGTCATCGACTACTATAGAATGAGGAGCATATGCGATGGAAACAAACAGCGTTCAAATTAGTCTGTGTGGATTTATCCGCCATACTCAGCCTTTTCGGCAACTATATCGCAGTGGGTTGGATACCTATATCATCAGGCTGCAAGCAGAAGGGGAATGTGAAGTCCTCATCGATGGAGAAATGACTGCCGTAGTGCCGGGGGATCTATTGTTATTTAAGCCCTACGATATATATGATCTGAGAATCGGTGAAAAGAAAAGTCCTTTGGGACATAGTGTGGACTATTTTGTAATGTGTACAGGGGAATGGGTGGACCACTGGTGGAACCTGCGTGAGCGACCCAAAAAGGTTAGAATTGCGGATGATGGTAAGCTGCAAAGTATATGGCAACAGCTTGATCTGGAGAATAGAAGACTAGACGGGGGTAGCCCTGAAATACTTGAAGCACTATTTAAAGCTTTATGTTTGTTGTTAGATCGGGCTATGGAAGAGGCACCTGCATCATCTTCGGCTTCGCTTCTACACGGACTTAAAATGAAGAGTTATGTGGAGGAGCATGCTACTTCAGAGATCAGACTAAAGGACGTAGCTGCTCATGCTGGAATTAGTGTGACAAGGGCCGTACATTTATTCAAGATCCAATTCGGTTATTCTATTATGCAATATGCGGGGCAAATCCGGCTTGCGATGGCACTGAGATTAATGGACAATACCAATTACACCTTAGAGCGTATAGCAGAGGAGACGGGGTTTGGAAGTTACACCTATTTTCACAGGGTGTTTCGGGAGCGTTATGGTGTCTCGCCAGGTATCTATCGAAAGAGAGAGTAGAAGGTTTATCAGTAAAAAGAAGCTGCCCCATAAATCACAGAGTAGGACTTCGGGGCAACTCTCGATTAGACGTTAATTATAGTAAGGCCAGCCAGCAGAATCCCATTCGAGATCACTGATTAACAATTTGGGTGCGCCATTCTCAGCGACACTGTAAGCATGGCGGACGATAACGTTGGTTCCGTATATATCCTGTCCACCAGGACCCGCCCAAAAACTGTTGCCGCTATCGATGACCGTAGCCCCGCCATTTTTCATATCGGTACCGTCCTTCGCATAGAAAGGCCCCAGTACGCTGGTTGAGCGTCCCACTGCAATTTTATAGGTGCTGTTTACGCCTGAGCAGCATTGGCCAATGGATACGAATAGATAATAATATCCGGTGTTTGGATTGTAAACCATGCTGGAGCCTTCAATCCCCCCGGATTTAGTCGCAATGCGATACGAGTTGCCCGTTGGCTTCATGGTTGTTTTGTTGATGGAGGTAATGTAAATCCCGTTGCTCCAGGAACCGAAGGTCATCCATAGGTTTCCGTTAGCATCTGCCGTAATGTTAGGATCAATGGCGTTATAATTGGAGGCGTCATTAGACGAGATAACGACACCTTGGTCCGTCCATTTTCCCCCGGAGATCGATTTAGTAGTTACTAAACCAATAGCAGACACTCTTGAGCCGAATGTGGAGATAGAATAATAGAGGTAATAGGTACCGTTATAGTAGAAAATTTCTGGGGCCCATACATCTAGCCCTTCTTGATTGGGAACGTAAGAGCTCCACCAGGAGGGTTTCGAGGTATAAATCGGGAGGGAGCGAATATAGTTAGTTCCATCGTTTGAAAACATCACTTGGAGACCTGATCCCGTGCTGAATACCCAATGTGTGTTCCCCTCTTTGATATATGAAGGGTCGTGTACGTTGGTATCTCCAGTCAGATTCCAGGTTGCTGCATAAGCTTGCGATCCTCCTGAGAAAACAGTTGTAAAAAGCATTAAAAAAGACAACAATAACAACCGATAACCTTGCCTACCTTTTTTCGCCATATTCCTTCTCCTTTTAGTTTAGATTTCCCTAAAGTGTTTCATTATTTTGCGATTGATAACGCTTACATAATATCTTGTATTATTTCTCTAGTCAATGATTCTTTTGGATCAATAAAAAAGCAAATCTCAGCCATCGGAGACTTGCTTTTTTATATTTTTATAATAAATCTGTGATCGCTTGTTCAAATAATCTGACACTATTTTCCCAAGTCCATTTGCGCGAATATCTTTCCCCCTGCTCCGCTAATTTAGTTCTTAAGTTGGGATCACGTATTAAGCGGATGACATCTTCACCGAGCCGGTTCTCATATCGATAAGAGAGCAAACAGTTTTTCTTGTGATGGGCGTATTCCATATTCCCACCCGAATATACACAGACTAACGCTGCTCCACAACGCATGGCCTCAAGTCCCGGTAAAGAACCTGTATCAAAAATACTTGAGCTAACAAAAATATCCGCACCGTTATAGTGATAGCAGAGCTCCTCATCATTTGCTGGCGTAAAGAACCGATATTTGCCAGTAGCTTTCATTCTTTGGAGAATTTCTGAGGTGTTGAACTCGTCAGGCGGACTGATGAAGTTAATATTTACATCGGGATATTGGCTTTTTACGTAATCCAGCTGTTCTATAAGGTAATCTTGCTCGCGGTGCCAGGAGAAACCGCGTTCTGTTTTTCTTAATATAGCTGTTATGTTTAAAGGCTCTTGAAGACTGTGACGGATATTCATATTTTTAAAAGAGGAGCTAATGCCAATGGGCACGATACTGCCGGTGATGCCATGATTTAAAAAGATCAGCTCCTGCTGCCAACGTGATAAAACGATTAGATGCTCAGTGATGTGATAGGAGGGGAAGGAGCGTCCGTTATCCGGTAAAAAAGGAGGCTCATAACATAAAGATAAACGTACATGAACCCCTTTTCCTTGTTTGCTTGCTGCTTGGGCGATGGGGACAGTTGTATAATAATTAGAAACAATGACGTCTCCGGGAGGAAAGTCATGCTCGTGAATATTCATATGTGAGGAGCGGATTACGTTTGCGCGCACATCATAAGAAATAGCGCCATCCACAGGCAAGAGGAGGTTGACCTGATGGCCCAAATCTGTCAGCCCATTGGTGAGCTCTACCAGCATACGTTGTGCTCCGCCATGAGATAAGGTCAGAATAGGGAATGTGAATCTCATTGATAATCCCGTCCCTTCCAAGTTAGAGCTGTAATAGTGAAACAATATGATTCAATCGTTATGTTTCTTATTTTATTCAGCTCCTATAGAAAAGTACCATTTAACAAGTTTACAAACAAAAGTAGAAGGAAGAGGGATTAGTATGAGTGAAATCATTATCGAATGTATGAGAAGGCTCGATCAATCCTTGGGGTATGTGGAGCAAATTTTTGACTAGAGGCGGTTATTCATCACAGGAATTATTGCAGTATATGCTGAAGGTCAGGGAAGAAAGCCGTGCGGTGGTGGGCAATTTGACGAAGGCTGATCTAGAACGGGAGGTCACCATTAGTTTCCCTGAGGGGGCTGGAATGGAGAATTATACTTGGAGTATTCAAAAGATTATGATCGGAGCGGTAGAACATTATTCCTATCATACAGGTCAAATCGTATATGCCTCCAAATTGCTGCAGAAAGAGGATGATCATCTGCTCAATAACTGGAAACACTATTTTTGAGCATAGATAAAGCTGGGATAGATGCGCAGCTGCTGCTAACACCTATCCTCAGAAGTGGGTTTTTATTGTGTTATAGGAGCAAGCTTCTTCAGTAAAGCAACGGTATCATTAACCTCCAGATCCTTGATATCTTCTAATGACACATCGATCATTGGCTTATATTCTTGGAGTTTGCGCAGGAAAGCTTCGGTATGGAATAATCCGCTGCCTGCTTTTCCGTGGTATGCTTTTTCACCATCTTGATAGATATCTTTTAAATGCGCCAGAATGATACGGTCGCCGAATAATCTGAAGGAATCATCGACAATTTGATCCTGCAAATGCGCAGCCGTGCCAATAAAATTACAAGGGTCCAATACAACACCTATACAGCTTGATGGGACTTCATCTAAGATGCGGCGCATCTTGTCTGGTGTAGAAAGTGTATGTGTGCAGACCCCCTCTAGTCCTAGAAAAACGCCCCATTTTTCAGCTTCCTCTGCAAGTTCTTCTATAGTTGCCCTTAACGTATCCCAGCCGATAGCTTCGTAATGGACCGGATCTTGTGCTTGAAAAGTAGTCAGCGCACCGGTCTCTGTTGCCACCATAGGTGCGCCGAATTGGCGGGCATAACGAAGATGCTCTTTAAAACGATTGATCTCAGCTCTCCGGATGACAGGATCCGGATGAACAGGGTTGATGTAACAGCCCAAAACACCGATACGTATTCCTGCTTTATCAAATTGTTCGCCAATATAGCTGGCAAGACCTGGACTTAGTTTACCGGTAGAAGTGTCGATGTCCTGAATGGCTTTGGATAATGCAAGCTGAACAAAATCGATATCATAATTTTGAAGGGTTGCAGTTAACGACTTGAGCGACAGGCAGCCAAATGTGTGGGCTAGAGTTCCGTATCTGATGGGTAACCTCTCCTTTAATAGAGTAAGTATGAGTAATAACCTTCATAATAGTAACGCTTTCATAAGGATGCAAGTGATGTATCATTATCGCCGGTCAGGAAATTGATGATTTCAGTGTTGACTCTATCCGGTTGCTCATGATTAATGCCGTGTCCCGCACGGGGGATGACTTGGTAATGAAACTTTCCGTCCTCTAAAATATCTATGAAATCCTTTGATTGTTTTAATGCGTGTTCTCCTACTAAAAAATAGAGCTTATCTCTGACGGCAACTGCGGCGTTTCTATCGTATTTTTGAAGCTTATGAACAAACATAGCTTGTTGATTATGAGTGCGCATTAAAAGGATTAGATGAGCAGCTACTTCTGGGTGATTGTCAAATAAAGGGGAGTCAGGCGCACTTAACTTCTTCAGCACTTTCAGTAAATTGCGATCCGTGGGAACCAGAATCTCTGGGAACATCATCATTAGCGTTTGCAGCATGGCTTTGATTGGTGTGGTGACCATTCCGCCTTCCAAACAAATCACACGGTTCACTTTGTCCGGTTGCTTGGTCGCATAATTAAAAGCAATATAGGCGCCATTTGACACCCCTGCAATATTAAAGACGTCTATGCTCAGATGTTTGGCTATTTCATTAATCCATTCCACCTGCTCAAACTTTTGTTTATTAAAGTACGCATTAGGAATGCTTTTTCCGGGTCCGCCCAGAGTATCAATAGCGATGCAGTAAAAATGCCGCGATAATTCCTCGATGTTAAGGAGCCACATGACCGCCGAGTTATCACCAACGCCATGAAATAGAAATAAGGGGGGATTACTCTTTTGCCCGGTAAGGATACAATGCGTCAGCCCATATGTGGTTGGGAGATCGAGTTCTTCAAGAGGAACAGGCCACTGATCAACTAGCTGTTGGTAGGACTGCCACACTTGTTCTTGCGCCTTGGCATTCTTAAAGCTATTCACCATCACAAACCTCCTTAGTGAAAAATACAACATCTGTATCTTATTCCAATAAGTATACTACGAGAGTGCGGAAGGAGGGGCGAGAAATAGAAACATTCCTGTGAAAAGTGGGGGAGCAGAAGGTGATTAGAGGGTGAGTAGATGGTGATTAGATTAGATAGATTAGATAGATTAGATAGATTAGATTAGATAGATTAGTTTAGATACCTGTTGCTTGATCACCTAGTAGTCACAAGGAGCCAGATAAGTGTATTTCATACAACTAAATTGCTACTTTACTCTCACTTCGGTGATATAGATGTACTTTGTACAACTATATCTCTCGTAATTAGCTGATTTAGCTAAATTGGGCGAATTTAATTGCACAAAGTACACTTAATACATTAGGCGTGAGCATTGAAGTACATTTTAGTTGTAGATTGTGCAATTAAATAATGCATGCCGGTCTTTTTTGCGGTAAATTTTTGATAGGGAAGTTATTAATAACGTTCTAGGGGGGATTATTATGCTTGTTGAGCTAAAGGAAGCTAGCATTTCAGATGGACGCGATATTTTTGAGATGATTGTGGAGATAGGTCCGGGGGAAAATGGATTCGTCAACAATGGATTTGATCTGGCTTTCAGTCAATTTCCTGATTTCATCCGGGAGAGGATAGCACTTTCACAAGGTGATAATCTTCCACCACAGTATGTAGCACAGACCAACTACTGGCTACTGATTGACTCCTATCCCGTTGGTGTCGGAAAATTAAGACATTCCTTAAATGATCAATTGAGGAAGTCAGGTGGACACATTGGCTATAGTATCAGACCCAGTGAGAGAGGAAGAGGTTATGGTACGATTTTTTTGGCAGAGCTGTTAAAAAAAGCTGCGGACATGGGGATTGATAAGGTCATGCTGACTTGTGAGCCGGACAATATATCTTCGAGAAAGGTTATTGAAGCGAACAAAGGAAAACTACATGGCATTAAGGATGAAAAATGTAACTACTGGATCACCCTTTAAGCTGGTTTGAAAAATAGTGGAGGAGTTGCCAAGAGGCAGCTCTTTTTTGTTATTCACGAGGTTATTGTAGTTCATCCAATGTAGATTCGTCTAAAATGTGAAAATAATTTAAAATTTTGTTGAAAGCGCTCTATTCAAACACAAACAAATAGTTTAAAATCAAAACAAACAAAAATAAACAAAAAAACAAACATTCAAAAACGGAGGTATTCACAAATGGTACAAAACTTATGGGATTCATCTCGGGAAAAGAAATTAAACGGGGGATTGGATGCATTAGTGTTCCGCTCTAATCTGCTGGGCGAAGATCGCAGAGTCTGTAACTTTGGCGGAGGGAATACCTCCAGCAAAACGATAGAATTGGATTTTCGCGGGCGCGAGGTAGAAGTAATGTGGGTGAAGGGCAGCGGCTCTGACCTCGCTACGATGAAAGCAGGCAATTTTACCGGACTAAGGCTTCAGGATATTGCCCCGTTATTTGAACGTGATGAAATGCCAGATGAAGAGATGGTAGCTTATCTCGCAAATTGTATGATTGACCCTAAACATCCGCGTGCTTCCATCGAGACGTTGCTGCATGCGTTTTTACCTTTCAAACATGTGGATCATACGCATCCAGATGCCATTATCAGCTTATGCTGTGCGCATAACGGTAAGGAAATTGCCCGTGAGATTTATGGGGATCGTTTCGTATGGGTGCCTTACATCCGTCCAGGCTTCACTTTATCCAAAATGATTGCCGAAGGTGTGCTCGCAAACCCGAAAGCTGAATTAGTGCTGATGGAGAAACACGGTCTCGTGACTTGGGGGGATACACCTGAATCTTGTTATGACAAAACAATCTCCATAATTAACGAAGCGGAAAGTTATATTGAAGAAAGAATTGAAGATCAGAACCTATTTGGCGGCCGCAAATCAGAAGCACTTCCAGAAGCAGAGCGACGGGCTGTAGCGGCCGCAGTGATGCCACTGATCAGAGGCGCAGTTAGCGATGAGCGTAAAATGATTTTGACCTTCGATGATGCGGAGGATGTGCTGCGTTTCGTAGGAGGGGCTGACTCGGAGAAGTTATCTGATGTAGGCGCAGCTTGTCCGGATCATTTGGTACATACCAAAATGAAGCCGCTTTTTGTTGCGTGGGAGCCAAACACCAATGATATCGATGGCTTGAAGGCGAAGCTGAGCGAAGCGATTAGCGCTTATAAGGAGCAGTACAAAGCATACTTCGACCGTAATAAACATGAGGGCGATGTAATGTTCGAGGCTGCGCCACGTGTGATCCTGATTCCTGGCGTGGGCATGATCAACACAGGTAAAAGCTGGAGCAATTCTAAGATCAGCGGAGCCTTGTATCACCGGGCGATTGCTGTTATGCGCGGAGCTACTGCACTGGGAGATTTCGTCTCTCTTAGTGAGAATGAATCGTACAATGTGGAATATTGGCCCTTGGAATTATATAAATTATCACTGGCTCCGGCAGAAGCGGAGTTCTCCCGTCAAGTTGCCTTTATTACAGGTGGTGCCGGGGGAATTGGGAGTGAGACGGCTCGTCGTTTAGTATCAGAAGGAGCGCATGTTGTATTGGCAGACCTCAATCTGGAGGGTGCACAAAAAGTAGCGGAAGAGATTAACGCTAAGTATGGTGAAAATCGTGCATTCGCCGTTAAAATGGACGTAACTCAGGAAGAGCAGGTAACTGCAGCATATGCGGAGACAGCACTTTTTTATGGCGGGGTCGACATTATCGTTAATAATGCTGGGCTTGCAACCTCCAGTCCGTTTGATGAGACTTCATTAAAAGAGTGGAACTTGAATATTTCTGTACTGGGCACAGGATATTTCCTCGTTGCACGCGAAGCTTTTAAAGTGATGAAGGAGCAAAAAATCGGTGGCAGCATGGTGTTCATCGGCTCCAAAAATTCTATTTTTGCAGGAAAAAGCGTTTCGGCTTACAGTTCTGCCAAGGCGCTCGAAGCCCATCTGGCCCGCTGTATAGCAGCTGAAGGCGGAGAGTTTGGCATCCGTGCCAATACGATTCTGCCCGATGCAATTTTACAGGGATCAGCCATCTGGAATTCGAACTGGCGTAATGAACGGGCGGCTGCTTACGGGATTGAGCCGGATCAATTAGAGGAGCATTACCGTAAACGCACGACGCTGCTAGTTAATATTTATCCGCGTGATATTGCCGAAGGCGTTGCTTTTTTTGCTTCTTCCAAGTCAGAGAAAACTACGGGTTGTATGCTGACAATCGACGGTGGAGTGCCAGCAGCTTTTACTAGATAAGAGGTAGCTTGAATATAGATAGGGATAACGGAGGGAAATCATGCTGATTGCAGACAGATATGAACGAATCGTAGAACTAGTGAATGAACGCGGCAGTATCCGTGTCTCAGAATTGAGTACATTATGCCAAGTGACGGAAGAAACCATTCGCCGCGATCTGGATCGATTGGAAAAAGCGGGGCGGTTGCTGCGTTCGCATGGCGGAGCAGTTAGCCTGCGTGACCGGCAACCGGAGACCCCTTATGCCGAACGAGAAATCATGAATGCAGCGGAGAAACAGCGGATTGCCCGCGAGGCGGTAATGATGATTAAGCCGGGCGATCGAATTCTGCTGGATGCCAGTACAACGGCTTGGTATATGGCTTCGCATTTGCCGGATATGCCGCTTACTGTGTTGACCAATTCTACTAGAGTGGCAGCAGAGTTAAGCGGGAAGGAGCGGATCGAGGTCTTTTCTACAGGCGGACAGCTGAGCCGCAGATCAATGTCCTATGTTGGTCATTTAGCAGAACGTTCGCTTGAATTGTATCACGTGGATAAGATGTTTTTTTCCTGCAAAGGATTTCATCTCGAACGTGGCGCTAGTGAATCAAATGAGCTGCAAGCTATGGTGAAACGAAAGATGATTTCTATAGCGGAGCAAGTGATCTTATTATGTGATTCCAGTAAATTTGGAATACAAGCGTTCACACATTTTGCGGCTCCTAGTGATGTGGATGTCCTAATAACGGATTACAACCCTGTTGGAGAACAAATGAAGCAGTTGCAGAAGCTGAACATCGCAATAACGACGGTGTAGTAAATAGTTGTGCAGGAGGTGAAGGCATGAAGGTATCGATGTTTATAACTTGCGTCAGCGATGCCGTGTTCCCGAAGGTCGGGGAAGCCATGGCTCGTCTGCTAGCCAGGTATGGCGTACAGCTGGAGTTCCCGGAGGTGCAGACTTGCTGCGGACAGCCTGCGTACAACAGTGGATATTGGAATGAAGCGCGGCAAGCTGCACTTACGATTCTACAGGCTTTTGATGACAGTGATTTTGTCATTGCACCTTCCGGATCCTGTACGGGGATGCTTCATCATTACCCTAAGCTGTTTCAGGATGATCCGGTTAATCTGGTCAAGGCGCAGAATTTGCAACGCAAATCCTATGAATTTAGCCAGTTTATGGTGCAGGTACTTGGCGTAACTGATCTAGGAGCAGTCTTTCCGCATAAGGTTACCTATCATCCTTCCTGTCATGGCACAAGGATTCTAGGGATTCGCGACGAACCTATGCAGCTTATGCAAAATGTGAAGGCGATGGAGCTGGTGCCACTGCCTTTTGCTGAGGACTGCTGTGGGTTTGGTGGAACCTTTGCCGTGAAAATGTCTGATATCTCCGGGGCAATGGTCACTGAGAAATCAGATCATGTGCTGGAGACGGAAGCAGAAATCCTAACGGGTCTGGATATGGGTTGTCTGATGAATATTGCCGGGAATCTGCGTTACCGCCGCGAACCCGTTCGAGTTATGCATTTAGCAGAACTGCTGTATGAGGGGGTGACTGATAAATGAGCCAAGCTACCACCAATCCCAAGGCGGGTTCAGAGAATAGAAAGCCAGCTACAGTAAAAGAACGTGCAGACTTGGCGCTGAATAATGACTTTTTACGCAAGGCTGTTCGTTTTACCACGGAGAGACTGCGTGATGGAAAACAAAAAGCGGCTAACGATCATGGCCACTGGGAAGAGTGGCGTGAACGTGGGCGGCAAATCCGTCTACACACGATCGCCCATCTTGATTACTATCTGAACCTTTTTGCAGACAAGGCAAGAGTAAACGGCACACATATTCATTTTGCAGCAACGGGTGAAGAGGCTGTGAAGATTGCCCTTGAAATCGCGCAGCGAAAACAGGCAGCTTCTGTGGTCAAATCCAAATCAATGGTTACAGAGGAGCTGCATTTAAATAAGGCGCTGGAATCCATTGGTGTGGAGACCATAGAGACGGATCTGGGGGAGTATATTATCCAGCTTGCCGGGGAAACCCCGTCACATATCATTATTCCGGCGATTCATAAGAACCGCTACCAGATTGCCGAGCTGTTGTCCAAAGAGGCAGGAGAGGAGCTTTTGCCCGAAACTACTATCCTTGCTGGATTTGTAAGGCGTAAGCTGAGAGAGAAGTTCCTTGATGCGGATATCGGAATGACTGGCTGTAACTTTGCTATTGCAGAGACGGGTTCGATGGTGCTGTTCGAGAATGAAGGTAACGCTCGTATGGTCACCACTTTACCGAAAACGCAAATTACCCTGATGGGGATGGAGCGGATTATTCCTTCGTGGAGTGATCTTGAAGTGATGGCTACATTATTGCCTCGTTCGGCAACAGGGCAGAAGTTAACGGTATATATGTCGGGTATTTCTGGTCCCCGCAGGGATAATGACGGTGATGGGCCGGAAGAGCAGCATATTATTATTCTTGATAATGGTCGATCTGAGCAGCTAGGCGATCCTGAGTTTCAGGAGCTGCTGAACTGCATCCGCTGTGGAGCTTGTCTGAATGCTTGTCCTGTCTACCGTCATATTGGCGGTCATGCATATGGAGGAACGTATAGCGGACCTATAGGAGCGGTGTTGACCCCGGCGCTGAATAAAAATGTAGATCAATGGGATGACATCGCCTCAGCCTCTAGCCTGTGCGGAGCATGTTATGAAGCCTGTCCGGTCAAAATCCCTCTGCATGATATGCTCATCTATTTACGGCGGCGGAAGGTAGAACGTGGTTATGGGGATAAGGCAGAAGGTCTCGGCATGAAGGGTTTTGGGGCGATTATGGCGAAGTCACAGCGATTTAGTAATGTGATGAAGGTAGGTAGAATCGGGCAAAAGCTGCTCGTACGAGACGGAGGAATTCCGTCGAAACTGGGCCCGCTGAAAGGTTGGAACAATTATCGGATCGCCCCGAAGCTGGCAGATCAATCCTTCCGTGAGAGCTGGAAGGGGCTGCAACAGGAGCTAGATAAGAACAGTCGCGAAATGGACCCGGCGATACAGAAGCGAATGGAAGATTTACTAGCGAAGCGGAAGCGGGAAGAGCTGGAAGGAGGGGCCGGGCATGACTGAAGAGACGCACAGTAACTGGTTGGAACGTATGGAGCAGGATTCACGTGAACAGCAGCAGGCATTCATGAATGATATCGCTCGCCGCCTGAAGCGGCCGAGAATTACTGAAGCTCCTGCACATCCTTTTCGCGGCGCACCGCAGTACTGGCAGCAATTCCAGTGGAGTCCGGAGGAAAGGATTGAACAATTTACGGCGAATTTTCAAAGCGCAGGTGGTCATGTATTTCGTATGGAGGATATGGATGAAGCCAAAGCTTTCATCGTCAGCAAAGTCAATGAGATGCTCGCACGGTATATTCTCCGGCAAAATGTCACCGAGCTAGCAGCACTTCGACTAGAGGAGGAACTCACAGATACACGGGTGTCTGTCTGGAATACAGATGATCAGGAGGCATGGAAAGCTAGGGCGGCCGAGGCTGATATTGGAATTGTGATTGCGGATTATGCAGTTGCCTATACAGGCTCCATTACTGTGCTGTCCTCTGAGAATAAAGGCCGTTCAGTCAGCTTATTACCTACCGCATTAATTGCCATCGTTCCATTGGAGCGGCTGAAGACTCGTCTCGGTGAGGTGCTTATTGATTTTGATGAAGCTGGGCCATCGGGGCTGCCGGCGGGCATTCACTTTATCTCCGGACCTAGCCGTTCAGCGGATATTGAGAATGATCTGACGATAGGCGTGCATGGTCCAGGAATCGTATTCGCTTTGCTAGTAGGCTGATAGGAGATAAGGAGTGTTGTATAGGGATGAATACACAAGCTCATAATCAAATTCAGAATCATATTGCTGTTGATATCGGAGCCTCTAGTGGGAGAGTGGTCTGTGGAACCTTGCAGCAGCCGGGAGGAACCCTGTCTATAGAAGAAATTCATCGCTTCAGTAATGGATTCGCTGAACAAAATGGTAATCTATATTGGAATATAGATTATTTAGTTGCTGAAATCGTCAAGGGCTTACAGCAGGCCAAGGCTAGAGGGATCGAGCGCTGCACCGTGGGCATCGATACTTGGGGTGTCGATTATGTACTTCTCGATCAGGAGGGAGCGCGGATCCATGAGGTTTTTTCTTATCGTGACTCCCGAACGGATGGAGCGATAGAGAGGCTGCATCGCAATATCTCAACTGAAAGCGTTTACGAAAAAGTGGGGATACAATATCTCCCGATTAATACGTTGTATCAGCTGTTTGTGCATGATCAGGCGGAGCTGGAAGCAGCACATTCCATCCTGCTGGTCCCTGATTATCTTTATTATCGGCTTACGGGTCGCAAGATTAGTGAAGTGACGATAGGTTCCACCTCTGGGATGCTGAATCTTCACACTCGTGATTACGATGAGGATCTTCTGTCGGTGCTTGGTCTTTCAAAAGAGCAATTCCCTCCCTTAACAGAACCTGGGGAACCCGTTGGGAGGTTGACGGAGGACTTGGCGGCTCGCGGTGATCTTCCAGATTGCGAGTTCATAGCAGTAGCCTCTCATGATACAGCATCAGCTGTATTAGGGGTTCCGGCAAACAGCGAGAACTGGGGATTTCTCAGTAGTGGTACTTGGTCACTCATCGGGGTGGAACGGGGTTCAGCCATCACAAGTCCAGAGGCAATGTTACGCAACTATACGAATGAATGGGGAGCCTACGGCTCATTCCGGTTTCTTAAGAATATTATGGGCATGTGGTTGATTCAAAAGGTTCGTGAGGAGTACGGCGGACAATACAGCTTCGGCGAGCTGGTAGAGCTGGCAGCACAAGAAATCCCTTTTAGATCAATCATTTATTGCAATGATGAACGATTCATGAATCCACAGAGCATGATTGACGAGATCCGCAGCTATTGTGTGGAAGCAGGACAGTTGGTTCCTCAAACGCCTGGGGAAATGGCTCGATGTGTATTTGATAGTCTTGCTTTATCTTATTATTTCTACATTCAGGATCTCCAGCAATTGACGGGTGACAACTTAGAGAGGCTGCATATCGTTGGCGGAGGTGCGAATAACGGTCTGTTGTGCCAGATTACGGCAGATCTGCTGGAGATGGAAATTCACGCCGGACCAACGGAATCTACGGCTTTAGGCAATCTAGTGGTGCAGATGATCAGCACGGGTGCTGTAAATGATCTTCAAGAGGCGAGAGAAATTATAAGTCGTTCATTCCAAGTTACATCTTATATACCGAAGGGGATGGACCCCACGACCAAAAAGGCGGCTTTGGCACAGTTCGCCCGGCTGCAGGCCGTTAATTAGTAGCTAAGTTAAGAGGCACGCGAGCCAAAGAGAGGCAAAAGTGCCTCACCTAAAACACACTAAGCTAAAAATCAGGAGGCTCAATCATGGAGCAGAGTAAAGAGAGCTTACAGAGCATTCAGAACAGCTACAATGAAGCGAAAAAGCTTTACGCACAGCATGGGATCGACGTAGATAAGGTGTTGCAGCAGCTAGCGGAAATTAAGATTTCTTTGCATTGTTGGCAAGGTGATGATGTGAAGGGATTTTTGAATAAGGAAAAAGAACTGAGCGGCGGGATCGCAGTCACTGGAAGTTACCCGGGGAGGGCCGGGAATCCGGAGGAGCTGCGCCGTGATTTGGAACAGGCCCTTGCACTCATCCCAGGCCAACATAAAATAAATTTACATGCTATTTATGCGGATACAGAAGAGACTGTAGATCTCGATGCTTTAGAGCCTAAGCATTTTGAGCGATGGGTGAGCTGGGCCAAAGAGCGGGGACTCGGATTGGATTTCAATCCTACCTGTTTTTCTCATGAAAAAGCAAACGATGGCTTCACACTGAGCCACCCAGATCCTGAAATCCGCAACTTCTGGATCGCTCATTGCAAGGCCTCACGTCGAATCGCCGAGTCCTTTGGCCAGGCATTAGGTCAGCCTTGTGTGACTAATTTTTGGGTTCCAGATGGTTATAAAGATACGCCGATCGACCGTTTGTCACCAAGGGTACGGCTTCAGCAGTCACTCGATGAAATCTTCAGCGAGGAAATCGATCAGCAATATAACATTGATGCTGTAGAAAGTAAGCTGTTTGGTATTGGTTCGGAAAGTTACGTGGTTGGCTCACATGAATTCTATATGGGTTATGCGCTAAGCCGGGGCAAGGCGGTGTGCTTCGATGCTGGGCATTTCCATCCAACTGAGACGATTTCGAATAAGCTGTCTTCCTGGCTGCTGTTTGGGGATCAATTGCTGCTGCATGTTAGCCGTCCAGTACGCTGGGATAGTGATCATGTGGTAACTATGGACGATGAGCTGCTCGAGATTGCCCGTGAACTGGTTCGTGGCCAGTTTCTGGACAGAACACATATTGGATTAGATTTTTTTGACGGAAGCATCAATCATGTTGCTGCTTGGGTGATCGGAACACGAAATACATTAAAAGCTTTGCTTCGTGCCATGCTGGAGCCAATCGAGCAATTGAAGCAAATTGAGCTGGATGGAGATTACACTTCAAGACTTGCCTTGGTCGAGGAATTTAAATCGTATCCGTTTGGAGCCATTTGGGATTATTATTGTGCGAAGAATGGCGCACCGGTCCGGGAAAGCTGGCTAAATGAAGTAAAACAGTATGAGGCAGAGGTTTTATCGAAAAGATAGAGGTAGAAGTAGAAGCAGAACGAGCTTTGACAATATAAGTAGATAATAGATAGGCGGTTACCAGCAGGTGGCCGCTTTTTTTGTTTATAAATCGTACATTATTTGAATTCAGCTCTGATCTCTGCTATGTTTTATCCAAAAGAGAGCGAGGCGTAAACTATGAAACAATATGGACCGAACCCGAATACGCTCTATCCCAATGAACAAATTAAAAGTATCTGCTATATAAAAAATGCGATTACAAGAGACAATATCATTGTTGGCGATTATACCTATTATGATGATATAAACGGTGCAGAGAAGTTTGAGGAACGTGTGACTCATCATTATGATTTTATTGGCGACAAGCTTATTATTGGAAAATTCTGCGCGATTGCCAAAGGCATTGAATTTGTCATGAATGGTGCCAACCATCGGATGAATTCGGTTTCGACCTATCCGTTTAATATTATGGCACATGGCTGGGAACAGGCGGTCCCGGATTTAAAAGATCTGCCGCTAAAAGGCGATACAGTCATCGGAAACGATGTTTGGATTGGACAAAATGTTACGGTTATGCCAGGTGTGCGTATTGGAAATGGAGCAGTTATCGCAGCCAATTCTACAGTTGTAAAGGATATTCCGGCGTATAGTGTAGCTGGAGGAAATCCCTGCAAAGTGATTAGACAACGTTTTGATGATGAAATGATCGAATATCTTGAAGCGCTGAAGTGGTGGGATTGGGATGCAGAGCGAATCTTTAATAATCTTGAAGTGTTATGCAGCAGCGATTTAACGAAAATCAAAGCAATCGATTAATCGTAAGTAGGTTCAGGATACGGACTTTAGTTTATCTTAAAGATATAAACCTCAATTGAGGGAATACTTTAGGTATGTACGTCATATGAACCTTTCGGAGGGAACCGGCAATGAAGAAAGATAAGGTCAAGAATAGCATGGAGCTCACTGCAGAGGAATTTCCATATAGCAAAGAAAATGAGGAAATGGTAACGCAAAATTTTTGGACGAAAACTAAAAAGTTTGCAGGCAAAATTCCATTTACTAAAGATGCTATCGCGATGTATTATTGTGCCGTCGACGCTAAGACACCTTTATGGGCGAAAGGAATTGCTTTCGGTGCATTGGCTTATTTTATTTCTCCTATAGATGCTATACCCGATGCGATTCTAGGCCTTGGATTTACAGATGATGCAGCGATTATCGCAGCAGGCATTAAAGCGATATCCGGTCAGGTAACCAACGAACATAAGGAAAAGGCGGAAGCGTTTTTTAATGGGGAAAAATAAAAGGTGCAGCATTAAGCTACACCGTTATATCTGTACTTTCAGGACAGCTTTCTGCGGAAAGCTGTTTTGTTTTGTACACCTCGCCCCAATCTTTCATGAGTTTAATAATAGGAATCAGTGTCTTGCCGAATTCAGTTAAAGAGTATTCGACTTTTGGGGGAACCTGATGGTAGACCTCACGGTGTACAACCCCATCCTCTTCCAACTCTCTTAGTTGCAGGGTCAGCATACGTTGGGTAATTCCCGGGCAGATCCGGCGGAATTCGTTAAAACGTTTCGTGCCATCAATCAAGTGATAGATGAGAATTCCTTTCCATTTGCCTCCTATAACGTCCAGTGTGAATTCTACAGGGCAAGCTTCTTTATTGCTTTCCGGGAAATTTCCGAAGCCACCTTTTCGGTCACGCATAGCTGTTCAACTCCCATGGTATCATTTTGTATACTACATAACATTATTGTGCGTACTTTTAAAGAAGTGATATATACACTAATATTAAGCATGTGATCGGCAAACAGTCAAATGCCCGTCGATTCTAATCAAGTAAAGGGAGTGTTACTCATGGATACTTTATCGTTAAACAAGAATGAAATCCTGTCTGCATATCAGTTCAGACATGCAACTAAAGAATTCGATAGCCATAAAAAAATTAGTGAATCGGACTTTCAATTTATATTGGAAACTGGACGATTGTCACCAAGTTCATTCGGATTCGAGCCTTGGCGTTTTGTGGTAGTGCAAAGTCCGGAAGTACGTGAGAAATTACGTCCTAATGCATGGGGAGCACAAAAGCAATTGGCAACTGCAAGCCATTTTGTGCTTATTCTCTCACGTCTTCCTAAAGATATGGCTGCTGACTCCGATTATATTAAAGGGATCATGGAGAATGTGCAGGAGTTGCCTCCGCAAGTAATGGAAGGAAAACGTAAAGTTTTTGATAAGTTCTTGAAGGTTGATTTCGGACTGATGGCGAATGAGCGGGCGATGTTCGAATGGAGCTGCCGGCAGACTTATCTGGCACTTGGGAATATGCTGACATCAGCTGCGTTAATTGGGATCGACTCCTGCCCAATAGAAGGTTTCGATAAAGCAAAGGTTGAGCAGATATTGGCAGAAGAAGGTATTATGGACGCTGAGCATTTTGGAATCTCTTGTATGGCAGCTTTCGGATATCGCCTGAATGAACCACGTGGTAAGACGCGTCAAGGTGCAGAGCAAGTAATTCAGTGGGTTTAACGAAATTGAATTTTAATCTTTGAGCCTGTAAAGTCTCTGTATTCTGGGGATTTTGCAGGTTTTTTTGCGATATTTCTTATAAGATTCAAAAAGTAATTGAAAGTTTCATGAAAACTCTGATACCCTTATGAAGGTGACTCAATATTAGCGCTATCGCTTTAACTTAATAATGAAGGGATCCTGCATCATGAAAATCATTCGCATTATTATCCAAGTGTTCCTGCTATATTTGTTCTACTTGGCTGGGGACTATCTGCAAAAGCAACTGCATCTCCCCGTGTCCGGGAGTATCGTAGGATTACTGTTACTTTTTGTTCTATTGCTATTCAGGGTCGTGCCTGTGAAGTGGATTGAAGAGGGTGCAACAACGATATTAGCTTATCTTCCGTTATTTTTTATTCCAGCGACAGCTGGGATCGTGAATCATATGGATATCTTTAGTGGTAGAGGTTTACTATTAATCCTAATCCTTATCGTTAGCAGTGTTCTCACGATTGCCGCAGCTGCACATTCTAGCCAATGGCTTACTAGTGTAAACAACAAGCTGAAAGCGGGTTGGAGCGGCAAGAGACTAAGCGAAAAGGGGAAGGAAATATAATGTTTTTTATCGCAACAGGTATTGTACTGCTTAACGTAGCTATTTATTTGATGATGTCAGTAGTATATAGACGATTTCGTATTCCTGTACTTATTCCCGCGCTTACAGCAACAGTGATTGTTGTAACTTTACTGCTATATTTTCATATTCCGTATGATACATATATGATAGGCGGCCAATGGATTAATCAGCTGCTCGGTCCTGCTGTAGTCTCGTTAGCCTACCCATTATATAAACAACGTAATGTGTTGATTGAGAATCTCCCGGCGATTCTGGGCGGAGCGATTGTGGGACTGCTTATAGGGATGTTTAGTGGACTGCTTTTGGCGGCAGGTCTAGGATTCTCTAAATTATATGTTTTATCTTTATTACCTAAATCGATCACTACACCTGTAGCGATACAGATCTCGAACAGCCTAGGTGGGGACTCTTCTTTAACCTCCGTATTTGTTATGATTGCTGGATTTACTGGTGCGATTGGCGGACCTTTTATCATCAAGCTGTTTAGAATTCGTAGTGAGGTTGGAATCGGAATTGGTCTCGGAACCGCTTCTCATGCTCTAGGAACAGCAAAGGCCTTGGAATATGGTGAACAATCCGTTTCGATGAGCTCGGTTGCGATGACTGTATGCGCGATAGTTGGTTCTTGTATCGGCCCACTTGTAGCGTGGATGATGTACCCTTAAATTATTCTTTTAATTGGACTATGTTTGCAAAACACTCCATCGGGTAACTATAACTAAGGAACAAAAAAAGCAAAGCACCTGAGGAGGATTTCACATGTCCGATCACACACAAGATGAAGCGGAAATCCGCAACAAGGAAAATAAAGAAGGCGATTCATTAGCTGAAATTAAGAAGATGGAGAACGGTGTAGACATCGAGCCAGAGGCAGATGAGTGGGTAGCCAAACCTGCTGAATCCTCACACCCAGATCCGCTTCCCGATAATTTGGAGTAAATGATTCGGAAGACAGGCTGTCCTTTAAGGGACAGTCTGTTTTTGTTGATGATTGTAGTAAGTATTGTATAATAAATAAAAGTACAACCTCATCAGAGTGTTTTCTCCAAGTTCGTCTTAGCTTTTCGCAAATTTCACAGATCTTTGCCAATGGGGAGGAAATGGAATGCGTAGTCGAAATGAGAACAGCCGTTATCGGCAAAAACGTGGTGAGGCTCTCGCAGGAAACTTTGAGAAAAAGTACGGTTCAAACTTTGGCGTACGCAGTGAGCTTAAGATGGATGCACTGAAGAAACAAAACGACGATCAGTTGCTGACGACACCTCATGAAGAAGAGCATAAATAATTAGAAAGTAACGAGTGGGAGACTTTTACTCCTGGAATTCTGGAATGAAGGCATAACCTTTTGGGTTATGTCTTTTTTGTGCGCATATTTCCTGAACGATCAAGACATAATAGGGCCGGATGGACAACTAAGAAAATAATGACAACGAGAGGCGGGATTAGGTCATGATTATTCCTATATTTTCGTTAAGTGGAGATATAGCAGTTACTGTGGTGGGCCAATACTTTTTTTATTTTATGGTCTATTCCTTTTTAGGCTGGGTATTGGAAGGGACCTATAATCTATACAGTAATGGAAGCTTTCGCAAAGAAGGATTTCTAAAAGGTCCATTTAAGCCGATGTATGGCTTTGCTCCACTATTGCTATTGATTGCTAGAGATTTGACGCTGCCACTTCCGCTTTTCCTATTTCTTGCGCTAATCATTCCTTCTGCTGTTGAATTTATAAGCGGCTGGCTGTTAAAAACGGTATTCCATAAGCAATGGTGGGATTACTCAGGAATGTCTTATCAACTGCAAGGGCATATTTGCCTGCGTTTTTCTCTATATTGGTGGGGGCTTTCAGTAGCTAGTGTGTATGTAATTCAGCCGCTTATGGAGCTTTTATATTCGGGTGTTCAGCCTATTTGGAAATTCGTGCTTCCGATCGTGGGGTTCTACTTTATGGCGGATTTATTATGGACCTGCTGGAGCCGGTATCGGATGGAGAAAACCCCTCAATATCAGAAATAATGGTTTTCTATATGTATACAATGAGTCTTCTTTTGTGTATCAAGCACAAACATTTCGTGGACAGGCATTTCGATATTGCATATCCGTTTCTAGTCATAAATAATATAGCAATATATTAAATACTAGACGGACTGGTGGCGATAACGATGACAGGGAAGATTCTAGTGAGCGCATGTCTGTTAGGGCATAAAGTACGTTATGATAATGGCGATGTTCCGTGTCTCGATGCCCGATTCCTAAAGTGGTATGAGGAAGGGCGTTTTGTCCATATTTGTCCAGAGGTAGTGGGCGGTTTGCCAACCCCTCGTCCTGACGCACAGCGGCAAGGAGATCGGGTAGTGACGGGGGCAGGAACGGATGTTACCGAGCCATTTATGAAGGGGGCTCAAGCCACACTAAAGCTGGCTAGGGAGCATCAGGTTGCATTAGCTATTTTAAAACAAGACAGTCCTTCATGCGGAAGCCTGTATATTTATGATGGAACCTTTAAAGATACGAAAGCACCGGGAGAGGGCACCACTACGGAGCTGTTGAGGAAAAATGGGTTTAAAGTATTTGGCGAAGATCAGCTAGACGAAGTCGAGCAGGAACTCGCACGTATGGACGGGCAGGTTATTCTTTAAGTAATAAATAGGTTGCAGGATACATAGTGTGTATAAGGGGAACGAAGCAGTGTCCTTGGGAGAGGAAATGCCGTCCGATGAGCCATCCTTCATTTGGGATAGGAGGCGGACGCAGATGAGTATTGATCAGCTCATTGCTTTGCTCGTTCTTGTTATTATGATCGTACAGCTTGCTGGCACAAAAGGTAAACACTAAGTCTCACCTCATTGTAACTGCTTCCGGAGCTCAGGATTTTTTGAGTTCGGAAGCTTTTTTTGTCCCTGGCTATGCATATTGTGAAATCTAAAGGATTCCTTCATAGTGATGTCTAATATACATATAGTGGGTTTTTGGGAAGTCCAAGGAAAGAAATTAGGGGGAACTATGAAATTTAGAACATGGATAATCATTGTTCAGTTGTTTATAATTGCTGTGCTTGTAGGCGTTTTGGCGGCCGATCTAGGTAAGCCAGGCTCAGATGAGTCTAAACATGATGATATTTTAATACATTTTGATCAAAAAGATTTAAACAGGATAAAAGAAACGGTTCAAAGGTTTAGTGAAGGTAAAGGGGATAACCTGATGTTGATTGAGCCAACCACGGATAGTGGACGGTTAATTCATGATTTCTATTCTAATGGTAAAGAGCTTCATTGGGTAAAGGATGATACAAGAGATGCATGGAGTAATAGTCCTGGGAAGATCGAATATGTATGCAAGGCGATTGAACTAATAGAGACAGGTGAGCGGTTTAATGTCGAGTTATCCCAATGTAATGTTCAGCCAGACGGTGAGAAAATAAATGTGATCAGCTTTTTAAAAGAAAGATTATAAACCCATTTACGGAGAGGATGGATGAACAATATGCCGATGTCTGAGTACTATCAAGGAATTCGTGGGAAAGTGGGCTCAGAATTATTAATGATGCCTTCCGTAGCTGCAGTAATAAGAAATAAAGAGGATGAGATTCTGTTCATCCGCAAGCCAGGAGAATCTTTGTGGGGATTGCCTGCGGGAGCGATTGAGCCAGGGGAGCGTCCTGGAAGAACCTTACGCAGAGAGGTATATGAAGAGACAGGGTTGATGGTTCATCCTACGTCTATTTTAGGTGTTTTTGGTGGAGCGAAATATAGATACGAATATAGTAATGGCGATCAGGTAGAATATACGGTTATTGTATTTGAGTGCTCTATCATCAGAGGAACGCTTAGAGCTATAGATGGGGAGATCGAAGAATTTAAATTTTTCAAAGAGAACGAGCTGCCAGAGATTGCAATTCTATATCCTAGAGAGATTTTTATAAAAGACCGAGAGAAGACTGCAACGATATTTGAGTGACTGAGAGGAGTGCCTCATGAAGACCTACATTTATATGGTTAGACATGCAGTGTCACCTTTTGTATTAGGGAATGAGCGGGAACGGGGATTATCCGAAAAAGGGCACGCAGACGCTTATAGAATCAAAGAGCTTTTGGCGGAGGAGAAAATTACACATTTTGTCTCCAGTCCATATAGACGAGCCGTAGAGACGATCAAGTATTTGGCAGAAGCTTCGAACCAAGAGATTGAACTGTATGAAGAACTCAGAGAACGAGCAATCGGAAGTGTCGAGATTGAAATTAGTGAAGATGACTTTCTGCAGGGCATTCGGACATCATTCAGCGACAAATATTATAAAATGCCGGATGGAGAGAGTACTCAGGAAGCACAAGAGCGTGCAATTCCTGTTATCAAGCAATTAATTAAACAGCATAAAGGCGGCAAAATCGCTTTAGGTACGCACGGGAATATCATGACCATTATCCTGAATTACTTCGATAAGAAGTATGGATATGAGTTCTTTGAACAGACGTCCAAGCCGGATATTTATAAGCTGGAATTTGAAGAATTGGAGCTTACCCATGTGGAGCGGCTGTGGGACTCCGAAGTGCTGAACAGATGAAATATTTCATAAAGTTGAATGCACTAAGCGTACTTTATGCCTTTATGTTATTTGTTGTAATAGAGCTGCCATTGAATATTTATCGAATCAGCAGAATTTCCGGCTTGGAGTTGGGTAAAGTGGATACCTTGCTGTTTATCATCAAGCTTGTGTTATTTTTATTATCTTCTATGGTATTTATTTGGCTTACAAAAAAATATTTGAGCGGAAAAAAATCCATGTATTTCACTACGATCCTATGGTTTCCCTATTTGATTCTGTTCATTAGTTTATTCGCAACCTGGTTCCCAATCACAGAACCTGTAGATAAACCTGCACCGGTAACAGGACTGATCATAATAGGAGCCATGATTATTTATCCGTTTTATATCGCAATGATTAGTATTATCGCAAGCATCACTTTTAAGTCAGACGCTGGATAGAGGTTGGAAATGAGGATCAATGATCTGAAAGAAAAACTTTTTTATATTTGTATTAGTCTCGTTGTTATTGTATTGGGGTTAAGTACTAGAGTATTCTCGGATCAGCTGCCTTTGTTTATATCTAGACATTTCGGAGATGCGCTTTGGGGCAGTATGGTTTATTTTATGTTTCGGGTCCTACTGGTAAATCAAAAGCTAAGGCTCGCCTTTGTATGGAGTTTGGTGTTTAGCTTCGGCATAGAATTTAGCCAGCTGTATCAAGCGGAGTGGATCAACAGCATCCGATCTACAGTATTGGGTGGTCTAATTCTCGGAAAAGGATTCCTATGGATCGACCTCGTTAGATATTTGGTTGGCATTACCCTTTGTTATGGATTGGATCAATACTTTCACCAAAAGGTGCACCGAAATGATAAATAGTGTTTATTGGAGAGGAACCTTTAAATGGTAAATAGTTTGATTGTGGTATGCTTGCTTACGATGATTATTCACACGGCAGAAACCTTATCGTATTCGGTACGATATGCCGGAGTGAAGCTGAACAAGATAGCCATTGCTTTATCTCTCACAGGCATTATTGTTCTCGTCTCAAGAACTGCAAATATGATCCAAGCTCCACTGACGGCTAAATTCGTAGATTATGCCAAAATACATTCTGATTTTCCGCTTCTAAATTACTTGAGAATTATATTATTGGCTTCTTCCTTAGGAACATTAATTGCCATTGCTGTTTTTCCTACCTTTGTCGGCTTGTTTGGGAGAATCATCTCTAAGCTTGAAATTGAGGGTTCTATCCCAAAACTGCTTACCAGTGTAACGATCGGGCAACTAAAGAACACAAGAAAATACATAAGAAAACCAAAAGTGAATCTATATAACTTCAGATACCTGGGGATTCCTAAACGATTTATTGTGATGAATGTTTTTGTTACAGCCTTTTACACCGTAGGTGTCATATCATCATTGTATGCTGCTCATCTAATGCCTCAATATAGCACGACTGCTTCTCAAGCTTCCGGACTGATTAACGGTATGGCGACTATTCTGCTGACCATATTTATCGACCCACAGCTTGGTCTAATTACCCATAAGGCTACTGAAAATGTAGAATACCGTGATCAGCTAGGAAAAATATATGTGGTATTGATGGGTTCTCGATTTGTAGGCACTATATTTGCTCAGCTCCTGATTGTGCCCGCAGCCCAGCTAATTAGTATGTTAGTGAAGCTGATTTGAGCCAGTGGGAGCTAATCATTAGCGAAGTTTAGATTCTGCTGCTCTTAGAGCTAGCGAGATCTTCTGCTCCCAGCTGTAAATATTCTGCTGCATGGAATGAATTCGTTTCATTTGCTCATAGGATGATTTCAATTCTGTAGCGGCTCTAACTGCATCGCCTTGCTTAACAGCTGCTTTATATTGTTTGTCAGCATCCGCGCGTACTTTCTGCGTGACAGTGAGATTCTTACTTTCGGCAGTTATTTGCTTCTTTAAAGCAGTGATGGGTGCCAACGCATCTTTGACGGGTTTAAGCTTAGCAGCGGTTTGCTTGCGAGCGGCTGCCAAAGCGGTTGTCTTCGTTTTAATTTCGGCTCGGGCCAGGGTTACAGCAGCTTTTAATTTATTGCGCTTCAGGTCTAGCAATGTGACTGTTTTCAAGTCTTTAGCTTTCTTGGCTGCGGTAGACTGTTTACCGAGTGTGCTGTATTGTTCCAGAAGGGGAGCGTGTTTCTTCTTAACTGAGGTTGCTTCTGAAAATAAGCGGCTTAACAGTGCTTGATCTGTTGACTGTATGACGGAACGAATAGATTTCAGAGCGTCATTATTCTGCTTGCGTAACTTCTGAATTTCTGAGTTATCTGTCTTGAGGGTGGCTTGAAGCGCGGTATAATTACCATGAAGACTGTTAATGTCATCCAGCGCGGCATCCCAGCCAGTAGCAGCAGACACAAGTGTAAGGTTACAGGTTAGGAAAGTTGCTACCAGCACTAATTGAGCCACCCATTTTAAATCCCTAATTCTGAAAAGGTTCTTTCTACATCTGACGGTACCTTTTGGTTTAAACATTCATCTCAGCTCCTTAATGAATTAGTTAATATACGCAAAAAAGCACCTCCAAGATAGGCATTGACGCCTGTCTTGCGAGGTGCTTCTCCCGCACAGAAATATAAAAGATGCTCTTACTATAACTTGAAATTAATGGATAGTCAATGGACAATAGAACGTTTGTTTGCTTGTTTTTATAATTGTGAAATACAAAGGGGAGTAAATATGAGTTCACATCTAGAGTATGGGCACGATCGAGTGGCCCTGATTACCGGAACCTCCAGTGGATTTGGATTGCTGACAGCGCTCAAATTGGCTGGACAGGGGTTTAAGGTGATAGCAACCATGCGTGATTTAAGCCGTAAAGCCGAGCTGGTGCAGCAGGCAGAGCAGGCAGGAATTTTAAAGCAGCTTCATTTAATGACGATGGATGTCACCGACAGCGATTCTATAGAGACAGCAATATCTTCAGTACACGAAACATTTGGAAGAATTGATGTTCTAGTCAATAATGCAGGTTTTGCCATTGGCGGTTTCATAGAAGAAATATCTATGGAGGAATGGCGGCGGCAAATGGAGACGAACTTTTTTGGATTAGTGGCTGTGACAACAGCTGTGCTGCCCATTATGCGAGAACAGCAGAGCGGCACGATTATTAATGTGGGAAGTGTAAGCGGATTATCCGGATTTCCAGGTTATGCGCCTTATGCAGCTTCTAAATTTGCTGTTGAAGGTTTCAGCGAAAGCCTGCGTCATGAAATGTCCCCTTATGGAATACGGGTGGTATTAATTGAACCGGGCTCCTTCCGTACACCGATATGGGGAAAAGGCATGGAGCAAATTCGACGTAAGGAGGATTCTCCGTATAAAGAACGTCTTGACGCTGTGCTACGATATTCCAAACATACTGCTGAGACAGCGCCTGACCCTAGTCAAGTGGCTAATCTTATCGGTCGTATTACCGAAATGAAAGCACCACGGCTACGTTATCCTATCGGCAAAGGCACGCGAATCTTAATCTTAGGCAAAACGCTGCTTCCATGGAAATGCCTGGAGAGAATTATTGCGAAAGAATTGAGGGGATAGGATGGAGTCATCCATAAATTTAACAATCATTAAACTAATAGGTTATATGTCCAGTTTGATGACCGTTTTTTTATGGCTAATTTTTATATTCATCAATCCATATGCTGAGATTACGAATCGCTCCACTCTTGTAATTAGTATAATTATGTTGTTATTACCGGCGGGGTTATTAGCAATAGGTGTCTTTTTAAACAGAAGTCGGCTAATGCTGCTTGCATTTATCTGGAGTTTTCCCTACAGTTTATATATGTTATTAACGCCCGGAATCTTTAGGTTGTTCGGGATTACGAGCCTAATGTATTTACTTTGTTTTGTGTTATTTAGAATGAACAAGATTAGATATTGAACAAGGATAGAGGTGTGCCGATGCTAGAATCGTCCGGAATCCATATCTGCTTCAACGCAGATGGCCGTGAAATAGAAATCCTCGATGTTACTCCATTTGGCAAAGATAAATTTCGAATTGAAGAGACACCGATTTTTAATCCGGCTGTTACAATGGGAGATATTATAC
This sequence comes from Paenibacillus sp. FSL H7-0735, assembly GCF_038008505.1. Lineage (NCBI taxonomy): Bacteria > Bacillati > Bacillota > Bacilli > Caryophanales > Paenibacillaceae > Paenibacillus > Paenibacillus sp. FSL H7-0735. The sequence continues at coordinate 2,892,755 of NZ_JBBOZH010000001.1, forward strand.
AGGTGAAGGAAGAAAATGGAGTCTATTATTACCAAGAGACCGTCCAGAAATCTCCTTTCAAAAGATACGCTTGGCTGCTTAGTAAAGAGGCTGTTGATTCAACGGCCATTGCAGATTTTAAACATAGAATTATAGAGAATGAAGGCAAATGTGAGTTGATCTTTGGCGGTTTGTTCGTCATTCATATTCCTAAGAATACTTCGATTGATGTTGATGGGGAAATGAATCGAATTATTGAGCGGTTCGAGATTTGAATACTAAGAAAAATGCTGCGTCATGAAATGCAAGGAAACTTGCACACGATGACTGCAGCATGGAGAATAGAAGAAACGCTTTTTATTTTATTTCTTCCATAAATGTCTTGAAATTTTCAGTGATTTCTTTTGATTTGGTATGGTGCAGATAATGTCCTGCATCAAGTTTTACCAATTTTCCTTGTTTAGAATTTTTGACTTGCTCTTCATGCAATGATATCCAATCTTTTAAGAGAGTATCATCCCCTTGTACAAAGAGCAAAAGGGGAAGATCCTTTGGAAAAGTTGAATTTAGAGCCCCTTTATAATTAGAAGACATATGTTCCACTTCATTTAAGTGAGTGTAATTATAAGTGTTTCTAAGTGTAAATAATCTCAATTGTTCTTTAGTTTCATCATCAAACGGCAATCCAACATAGGGGTTTCCACTTGTTTTAAATAACAATCTGCCCAAGCCTGATTTTCTAAGTAGTTTTAATTTTCCTGTTGGTATATTAACATTTGTTCTGTCTTCTGTTGCAATACTGTCATCAATCCCGACAAATGCACTCACTTCGTTTGGATATTTGTTCACATAATTCAAACTGTACATACCGGAAATAGAGTGTGCCATTAGAATATAACGGTCAATATTAAGCTGCTTTACAGCTTCATGAATTTCACTTACAATATTTTCCGTGGTTCGTTCTTTTTCAGTTCTATCACTTAATCCATAACCGAAAGGCTCAATCGCGACAACTTTGTAAAATGGAGATAGTTCATCTATCAGCAGTTTAAAATCAAGTCCCGGTGCCACCGTTCCATAACCAGGTAAGAGTACGACCGTCTCTTCGCCATTTCCTTGAATCAAAACATTCATATTTTTACCGTCGACGCTTACAGACTGACCATAGGGTTTTATTTTAGCTTGGTCCGATTTATTAAGGAAAATATTAGCGACAAAAACAGTCACTAGAAAAAGTACTATTGCAGTAGCTAAAGCCCCTAAGGAAATAAGTATAATTTTCAGCGGTTTATTCATCCTTTTTTTTATAACCTCTTCTTCTGGTTTCACTCGCATCTTCTCCTGTTCTAATCGCTTTATTCTAGCTACCTTAACGAGTCGCTAAAGGAAGCTTACCCGATGAAGATGAACTATACATGACGACAATATGAACTGAATATGAACCAGCTGAAAAAGTTTGACTCAATAAAATGAATGCGAGGTGAGCAATAATGTTGAAATTTATGAAGCAATGGTTGCCGAGTATTATGATCGCAGTGGTTATTTCTTTGTTTGTTAGAACCTATGTTGCTGAAGCCATGCGAGTTCCAACGGGCTCTATGATCCCAACGATTCAAATCAATGATCGCTTGATTGTTGAGAAAATGTTATGGATGACCACACTGGAGCATGGAGATATTGTTGTATTTACGCCACCTGTAGCTGGTGATGAGAATAAAAGATATGTAAAAAGGCTAATGGGGCTGCCTGGAGATACCTTGGAAATTAAAGATGGCGAACTTTACCGAAACGGAGCGAAGGTTAACGAACCTTACCTCAATGAACAGATGGATTACACTTTTGGACCGGTTACGGTACCCGCCGATCATTATTTTTTTCTTGGAGATAACCGGAATATAAGCTATGATGCTCATCTGTGGGATACTCCATTTGTGTCGAAGGATAAGCTGATTGGGAAAGTGATCGCTGAATTTAGCAATCCCTTTTAGGTAGTGTGTAAGACGGATAAATGTAAGGCTTAATCTCTAAAAATAGATTTAGGGGTGCTGAAGTCGCGGGGGTCTTTTGAACTAACCGAGTGGTTTAATGAGACTTTAACCATATTGTTACTTTGGAAGAATTTAGCTATCCTTAAGGTAAAATATACCTACATATAGTAAGGGGTGCTGAATTTTGAAAGCTCATGTCACAGATCTCAAACATGGCGATTGTCTAATAGCAGATACATTCAATAGTGTTGGCCTACACGTGCTTCCGAAGGGGACAGTGGTCTACGGAGAAGAAATCACCATCCTGATGAGGCATCAGATTGATTATGTCGATATTGAACCACGCATGATGGCGCTGGATAATGAAGAAATGAATGTGGCACAAGGGATAGATGGTAATTTCGATCAAGCCATCCAAAACTATGAATCTATATTTCTGGAAGCACTCAGCAAGGGTAGCTTTACGCAGTCGGATGTTGATAATACGCTGCAGCCATTGCTGGAGAAATTGGATGAACAAAAGGATGTCGTTTCTTTATTATTGCTGCTTGAACGTGATGATATCAGTACATACAATCATTCATTGCAGGTCGGACTGTTATCCTTTTACATAGCGACTTGGTTAGGTCATACAAAAGCCGAAAGATTTGAGATTAGTAGAGCCGGTTATTTGCACGATATCGGAAAAAGCCAGATTGCTCCACATATCTTAAATAAGACGGATAACTTAACTCCTGAAGAATCAGAAGAACTAAAACGTCATACTACGTATGGATACGACATTATCCTTAAATCGATGAATGACGAAAAGACCGCACTAGTGGCGCTTCAGCATCATGAATTCGAGGATGGTACAGGTTATCCTAACAATCTCCGTAAACAGGACTTGCACCCGTATACGCAGATTGTTGCTGTCGCAAATACTTATGTAGGCATGACCTTAGGAAGAGCGAATCAACCGAAACAAGGCCTGATTAACGTTCTTCGCAAGGTACATGAACTTGGATTTGGCAAGCTGAATGGAAATGCGGTACAAGCTCTGATCGGACATTTATTGCCGAATTTTGTGGGTAAGAGCGTTCAGCTTAGCAATGGTGAGCAAGGTACGATTATTATGAATAATCCGTTGGATATTTTCAAACCTCTGGTAAAAATAAATGAGACTACGTTCAGAGACTTATCTAAAGAGCGTAATTTGACTGTTGAAGAAGTATTTATTTAACGAATATTTTTGTGGCGAAAAATAGTAAGGCTATCTCCTTGATCCGTAAAATCAGGGGATAGCTTTTTTGTGTTATAATCGGAATTGGGTTAAAAACCCTTTAATATGGAATAGGAGAGTGCTTATCGTGATTATCAAATTCATTCGTTTACGTTAATTTGAGGTGCAATTCAATGATGACATCATCCATTTTTTTGAAAATGTATTGAGTCTTATTTAACTGTGCATTCATTGATAAAATTCGAATGAAATGAGGAATGAACAATGAGCGAAAAAATAGTAAAAGTAAACGGAATTGATATATGCTCGGAAAGTTTTGGAGATCCTAGCAATCCTGCGATATTGCTGATTATGGGTGCCACATGTTCTATGGTTTATTGGGATGAAGAGTTCTGTCAGCGATTAGCAGATACCGGACGTTACGTTATTCGTTATGATAACCGGGATGTCGGACGTTCCGTTGTTTATGAGTCTGGGAGTTCCAATTATACCGTGATAGATATGGCTAATGATGCCGCTGGGTTACTAGACGCCTATAATATTGAACAGGCAAATATCGTTGGGATGTCCTTAGGCGGAATGATTGCACAAGTCCTTGCTACACGTCATCCGCAAAAAGTTCTAACCTTAACCTTGATCGCATCAAGTTTTTTCGAATCTGATGATAATGATCGGAACTTGCCTCCTATGGATGAGCGGATCCTCGCATTCCATGCAGATGGAGCAACACTGGATTGGTCTAATGAGGAAGCGGTAGCCAATTATTTGGTTTCAGGTTCCGGCATACTCTGTGGTTCAAAACATAAATTCGATGAGAAAAGAGTGTATAAACAAGTAAGGATGGAAATAAAACGTGCCAACAACTTGCTTAGCATGTTTAATCATTCTCTCCTTACAGGGGATGACGACTACGAGGGCAAGGCAAAAAATATCATGGTTCCTACCTTGGTTATCCACGGCACAGAAGACACGGTGCTTCCTATAGAGCATGGCTTGGCACTTGCTGCGGAAATTCCTAATGCGTCGCTTCTAACCCTGGAAGGAACGGGCCACGAAGTCCACCCGGATGATTGGGAAACCATAATCAAAGCGATTTCGAATCATACATTAGGCGGTAAAGCTTAACAGGGCTTAAAGAGTAAATTAAAGAAGGGCTACAATTCGGTGTTGCCGATTGTAGTCCTATTTTTTTCAGGATTACTTTGTCCCTAGGAATTAAACCGCTTCACTAATTTGTCTTTATGTGCAGTAAAAGCCTCTTCTAAAGTGATGCCATATAAGTCGGCTAACAATGCGATATTTCCGAGAACATCCCCGATTTCCTCAATCAAGTCGTTTTTCAGTTGCTCTGGAGTGCGAGTCGATTCATCCGGTCGATCTCTGCCGATTTCATAGGAGCGTACAGCTCGTGCTACTTCACCTGTCTCTTCCATTAAGAATCCCACTCTTATAAAAGGACCATAAGTAGTCCAGCCTCGTTCTCCATAAAAATGATTAATCCATTTCTGCACATCATTAATTTCCATATTATGTAGCACTCCTTAATCTTTCACATGATTTATACTCCAACATATAGTATATTAGATAGCGGACATTATCAATATATAGTTTGGAGATGGGATTTTGAAATCAATATGTGTTTTCGCAGGATCGAATTTAGGGGGACATGAGGATTATAAAGCTAAAGCTGTTGAACTTGGTAACTACATGGCTATGAATAATTATCGTTTAATTTACGGTGGCTCAAAAATCGGATTAATGGGTGAAGTCGCTAATGCTGTTTTGAATGGTGGAGGCGAGGTAATCGGGGTAATGCCTAGAGGATTATTTAATGGGGAAATGGTACATAGAGAATTAACGGAGTTGATAGAAGTAGAAGATATGCATGGCCGTAAAGCAAAAATGGGAGAATTGGCAGATGGCTTCATTGCTTTACCTGGAGGGTTTGGAACGTATGAGGAGCTTTTTGAGGTTTTGTGCTGGTCACAAATTGGCATACACAAGAAGCCGGTAGGGGTTCTAAATATCAGGAATTATTTTGATCCTCTGCTGAATCTGATTCATAACAGTATCCAAGAAGGCTTCTCTAATTCTTCGCATCTCAGTCTGCTAAACGTATCCAACGAGCCGTTGGAACTCTTAACTCTATTGAAGGAGTATGTTCCGCAAACGCTAGAGCAAAAGTGGAAACAGCTCAACTAGAAAAAGGAGAACTTACATGAATTCAGAATTTGCATTTACTGATTTCCCTGTGTTACAAACTGAACGATGCACACTACGTAAAGCAACAGAAAATGATCGCTATGATATATTTGAACTTTATTCCCAAGAAGCCGTTGTGAAATATATGCCATTTACACCCTTCATTTCGGTCGAGGATGCGATAGATGAAATGAAATGGTATGACAAAATTTTTAAGGAACAATCCGGTTTACGGTGGATGATTGAAGATCGTGAGACTCAAAAAGTGATTGGAACCTGCGGATTTCTGAATTATGAGCAAGATCATCATCGTGTGGAAATTGGGTATGACTTAATGCCTGCTTTTTGGGGAAAGGGGATTATGACAGAGGTAGTGAACCGTGTTATGCAGTTTGGCTTTTTGAACATCAGACTAAATAAAATTGAAGCGAGAGTGGAACCGAAAAATGAGGCGTCACTTATATTGATGAATAAGCTCGGCTTCTACAAAGAAGGGGTCTTAAGGCAACATGAGTTCGAAAAAGGTCGGTATGTGGATCTTGCTGTCTTCTCTAAATTGAAAAGTGAATACCGCTGAATTTGAATTTCACTAGTGGATTGGCTATGATAAATATAGAGAAACGCTACAAGAGGAGAAATGAGATAATGACCCCCGAGAATCAAATTGAACAATTTAAGAAGCTTAAGCACGATATCACTCGTTTCATGTTGATTTATAAATTTGCATTGGATGAGATGGAAACAAAGATTGAGATCCTAAAACAGGAGTTTCAGTCTCTGCATGATTACAGCCCAATTGAACATACCAAATCGCGTATTAAGTCACCAGAGAGTATCATGAACAAAATGCTGCGCAAAAATGGTGAATTATCGCTGAATTCAGTGAAAAATTGTATTAAAGACATCGCTGGTCTGCGGATCACCTGTTCTTTTATCTCTGATATCTATCATGTTAGTGAGATGCTTCAGAAGCAGGATGATCTAACGGTTCTTGAGGTGAAGGATTATATTAAGAATCCTAAACCTAACGGATATCAGAGTCTTCATTTGCTGATTCAAGTCCCTGTTTTTATGTCCGATCGCCAGGAGCTTGTCTGTGTAGAAGTTCAAATTCGTACCATTGCTATGGATTTCTGGGCAAGCCTCGAACATAAAATCTTTTATAAATATAATAAATCAGTACCTGAGAGCATGACTCGTGAGCTGAAAAATGCGGCGGATGCCGCCCATGCTCTTGATCTGCAAATGGAGCGTCTGCACCGAGATATAAAAGAAATTAAAGACGATGATGAAGATGATCTTAGCTCTTTCGAGGAGGAGCTTCGCCGTATAGTGGTTCATAATAAGCAGTTCACACTTCCAGCTAACTTTATTAAACTGCTTGACGATAAATAAGCTGTTTTGTCCGCCTAGAGTTATCCGTTTCGTTTCGGGTGACTCTAGGTTTTTTCTTGTATACATCATTGCCATAGATAACTAGAATAGAGTATTCTCAACTAGAAGAGAAAGGTTACTTCAGCTTCATCATTTTTACATAAAAGGAGAATGAAGATGAGCGAGCGTACACTTCGCGCCATTACTGTGAATCAAATCGGATATCCGCTGGATGGAGAAAAAATCGCAGTATTTACAGGTGCTGAGCATGATTTTCAGGTAGTTGATGTTGATAGCGGGACTATTGTGTTCAAAGGTAGTTCAGATGCTGGAAGATTTGATAAAGCCAGTGGAGTAACTTTGCACACAGGTGATTTCTCGGAGGTCAAGGCTGAGGGAAGATATCGGATTGAGCAGGGCGAGGGTGTAGCTTCGGCATCCTTTACAATCTCAGATCAGCCTTATCATGAGCTTCAACAGGGCTTGCTGAAAGCTTTCTATTATTATCGCTGTGGCGTTGAATTGACTGAAGAATATGCTGAAGATTGGAAGCACAAGGCGTGTCATACCGCAAAAGGGATTGTATATGGGCAACCGGATCTTCAACTAGACTGTTCGGGTGGCTGGCATGATGCAGGTGATTATGGAAAATATAGCGGTCCCGGAGCGAAAGCTATCGCGGATATGCTGCTTGCATATGAATTATATCCCTCGGCTTTTGTAAGCGCTATCCCATTGCCTGAAAGTGATGGATCTACGCCAGATGTGCTGCTGGAATGCAAGGTGGAGCTCGATTGGTTGTTTAAAATGCAAGACTCCGCAACAGGTGGTGTATACCATAAACTGACTACGCTAAGCTTTCCTGGACTGGATGTTATGCCTGAGGACGATACAGCGGATCTGTACTTCTCACCAATATCTGCTACTGCTACTGGAGATTTTGCTGGGGTTATGGCTATGGCTGCAAGAGTGTACGAGTCTTTTGATGCTGCTTATGCGCGGAAATGTCTGGATGCTGCAGGGGCAGCATGGGAATGGCTTGTTCAGCATCCAGATGTACCCGGTTTTACGAATCCGCCTGAGATTAGCACTGGAGAATACGGGGATGGAGTCGATAAGGACGAGCGGTATTGGGCAGCGGCGGAGCTGTATCGTACGACAGGGAAAGAGGAGTATCATCAAGCTGTTCTCCAGCTAGTGCAGCTGGCTTTTCCAAAATACAGTTTAGGCTGGGGTGATATGGGGGGCTATGGCACTATTGCTTATCTGTTAAATGGTGAGGAGCAAGCAGAACGTGCTTTATATGTGTCGTTAAAAGAAGGGCTTGTTGCTGAGGCGCAACGATTAGTGGAACAGAGTCGTGAGGAGGGCTATAGGATCTCTTTAAAAGAGGAGGACTATATCTGGGGCAGCAATATGCTTGTAATGAACAATGCAATGCTGCTGCTGGCGGCTGAATATTTTAGTGGAGACTCCGGTTTTGCGGACTGTGCCTTAGATCATCTACATTATCTGATGGGGCGTAACGTATTGGATATCAGCTATGTTACCGGATTTGGGGATCATGCCGTGATGAATCCGCATCATCGCCCTTCTGTAGGTGACCAAGTGGCTGATCCGGTGCCAGGATTGGTGTCAGGGGGGCCAGATCGTGGGCTGCATGATGAATATGTAGTTGAGCATTTACAGGGAAAACCAGCTGCGCAGTGCTTTGTCGATCATGAGCTTAGCTATTCTACGAATGAAGTGACGATCTATTGGAATTCACCTGCGGTGTTTGTTGTGGCCCGGTTTAATCAATAAAAAGCAATAGTTCGAATAGGGAAAGGCGTCCTGGATCTGGATGTCTTTCTCTTTTTTATAGTTGAAATGCGATATTCACGCGGGATCTAAGGCTCAAGCAAATGGTTGAGCAAGGTTAAGCCTATTTCTCACAAGCGATTCCGTCTTTGTCACGGTCGCTTTTTTTATTGGCATTATAGAGTTCTTTCGATACATAGGGTTTATTTTTCGTTTTGCCGCCTTTGTTCTTGGTTGAGCTGGAAATAGCAACTCCACCTTTGTAATCTTTGTTTAGCTCCGAGCAGTTTTTGTAGGTTTTGACCTTGGATTCTGCGCTTGCTGTATTTAAGGTACCGACGGATAGAGTGAGTAGCAGGCCTGATGCTAGACAAATGTTTAAGATTTTTTTCATGAGAACATCTCCTATAAAAATCTAATGGAATTGATGATTGCGTAGTATCGTATGTATTTTATATTACCAGTTTAATTCATTGAGGTATACATTATTGGTGGATTTGGAAACAGTGTACATATTTATGAGTGAAGTGGGGGAATAATTAGATTCAATTCACATGTAGTGAACAGGCTACGAATGAGGTGATTCTAATTAGCAAAAAGAAAATGGCGACTGCTCTAATTGCAGGGTTGTTGCTTCTGCCGGGAATGGCCTTGTGTGCATCAGCCCCCGTTACTATGACTCGCGTTAATGGAGAACTGCTATCGGCTATGCCCAAGCCAGCTCCGGAGTCCAAGCGCATTATATTACCTTCTGCAATTCAAGCATCAGAGCTATACGGGTTCGGATTACAGCATCGGAATGCCTCGATTCAATATTCGATCTTCTCTAAAGAATTCAAAAAGATTATGTATCCGCGGTTTGTTGAACTAAACTGGGTAACGGGTGTCTCCAGCCCCTGGATCACGAACTACGAGGTCACTAAAGAAACGATAATTAACAAGAACTCAGAGGTCATAGAAATGCGTTTGGATACTGCGACTTCAAGTGGACCAGCACCTTCTATATTTTTGACAATCTCACTTGTGCAAGAGAAGAATAGCTGGGTGATTACCGGAGTGACATCGGACCCCGAGCTGCCGCGTGGCGGATTGCCTAGGAATTAGGTTGGTTATGGATAGGAAAAAGAGCAAGCGTAGTAGGGGGTTCCCATACGCTTGCTCTTTTTTTTGATTCGAAAGCACAATCGTTCAGTCCACGCGGTCTGTTTCTCCACAAATCATCAGTGACAATGTTCAGCCCAGAGTGGCAATGCCAGCTCGAGTCACAAATCATCAGCCTACGTTGGTGATTAATTAAGAGACCTCGCGTCAGACATCGTTACGGACCGTATTGCAGCTATTTTGGCATTATGATCGTTCTGGCGAGAGTTTCGGACTGTATGGCTCTTATTCCCCTGAAATCACGCATTATAGGAGTACTTTTGGGTGAATAGCTGCATCTGAGTCCGATAGCATGGCTAATTCGCCGAAATTATGAAAATAAGAGCTTCTCGGTCCGATCACCACCAAGCTCCAGTGGATTTGGAGTCGCAATGTTCAGCCCAGAGTGACAATACCTGCTCAGCGTCACAAATCATCAGCCTACGTTGGTGATTAATTAAGAAACCTCGCTTCACACATCGATACGGACCGTATTGCAGCTATTTTGGCATTATGATCGTTCTGGCGAGAGTTTCGGACTGTATGGCTCTTATTCCCCTGAAATCACGCATTATAGGAGTACTTTTGGGTGAATAGCTGCATCTGAGTCCGATAGCATGGCTAAATCGCCGAAATTGTGAAAATAAGAGCTCCTCGGTCCGATCCCCGCCAAGCTCTAGTGGATTTGGAGTCGCAATGTTCAGCCCAGAGTGACAATACCTGCTCAGCGTCACAAATCATCAGCCTACGTTGGTGATTAATTAAGAAACCTCGCGTCAGACATCGTTACGGACCGTATTGCAGCTATTTTGGCATTATGATCGTTCTGGCGAGAGTTTCGGACTGTATGGCTCTTATTCCCCTGAAATCACGCATTATAGGAGTACTTTTGGATGAATAGCTGCATCTGAGTCCGATAGCATGGCTAAATCGCCGAAATTATGAAAATAAGGGCTCCCCGGTCCGATCCCCGCCAAGCTCTAGTGGATTTGGAGTCGCAATGTTCAGCTCAGAGTGGAAGGCCAACTCAGCATCACAAAGCCCAGCTTGCATTATAGAGTATAGCATACGTCACCAGCCCAGCTCATATCATACAGCGCAACTGACGTCACATAGCCCAGCTCGCATTACAAAGCGCAACTCACATCGCATAGCTCAGCTCACATCACAAAGCGCAGCTCGAGCCACCAGCGCAACTCACATCGCATAGCTCAGCTCATACCAAACAGCCCAGCTCACGTCACCAGCCCAGCTCGCGAACCCCAGCTCAAGCCACAACAGCTACCTAGACTATCCAGCTGTTAGCGACTAATCTCTTCCCGCCTTCACCATCAATTCCGCCAGCATTTTGGGCTCGGTTCGAACGGTGGTCATATGATCCCCTTTGCCTTCGATGAAGCGGAAGACGCCTAAATGACTGGATTGTGTAGGATGGAATCCGTATGGACCTTGCGGTATCGCGGTGTCCTCCGTTAGATAAAGATAACTTTTGGGAATCTGGAGACTGTAGAATTTCTTGAGATCAAGCTTTTCGAAAAGTGGACTTGCTGGCTCAGGAGGAGCTTGTTTATAAAAAGCTTGCGCTTCCGCAAGACTGGCGGTGTTGACGAATGTATCCCGGAAGAGAGGAAAGGGGAGCGTTATGGTGTTATTGCCGGAAGTATCTCTTAGCTGTTCAAAGTACTTAAGCGAATCAGCTGGAAATTGGTCCGCCAGACTTTGCCCATCCAGCGGTACGAAGGCATCGAAGAATACCAGACGTTTGGTCCGATCCGGTACTTGCTGAGAGACGGTTTGGATCACCGATCCACCAAAGCTATGTCCGAGCAGAATGATATCCTTTAAGTCTTTTTGCTTGATAAAGTCGACAACAGACTGTGTAATTTGCGCATGCGTTACATTATTGTTTTTGTCCCCGCCATGACCGGCATATTCCGGAGTATAGACGGTGTGTCCTAAGCTGCGAAGTGCGGCGGCCGTTTGATCCCAAAAACCAGCAGTAGCCCAAGACCCATGAACTAGAACAAATGTAAGAGGCGCCTGTTTCGATGATGTTTTGTTATTGGCGGCCTCAACCGTGGAGCTGAGATTCATAGGCTGGAAACCCATAATTGTAAAGAGAGTGATACATAACGCTAACACTATTTTTGTGTGAATGGATTTCATACTATGCCTCCTATGTGGGGTGAGAGTGTAATACTTAGAGGATGCCCCGTTTAGAAAAGAAAGATGAATTTTTATCAGGAGTAGTGAATCTCCGCACCTAGGCATAGGCAAACGCATATCTTGTGTTTAGGGAAAGCAAAAATTTATAGCAACAGAAAGGCAGGAAAAAAAGTGACTTCATACATGGACTATACGTCCCCCAATACAGAGTTTACTTTTGATGTGAACACCAATACACTTTTTAAAAAAGATGCCAACAACTTCATTAACTTGCTGTCGATTAAACAATTGAACACGCTTGAGAACATATCGCTGCTGGATATTTTTCTTAGCAAATCAAATGTTGTGGAACCTCATTATCATCAAAATGCTGCAGAGCTTGTATATTGTATCTGCGGTTCAGCGGTAGTGTCTTTAATCAATCCGTTCACAAATGAACTTCTGCATTTTCCGATTTGTCCGGGTCAAGTGGCAAACGTGCCGCAAGGCTGGTGGCATTATGAGGTAGCTACTGTGGATAATACACATCTGCTCGCGATTTTTGACGCACCTATTCCTGAGGTCATTTTAGGTTCGGATATTCTTAGCAAAACCCCGGCTAATGTATTAGCCCATACTTACTGCTTAAATGAAGCTAAGGTAAAAGAAGCTCTTGCTCCAATCAAGCCGGGAACCTTCATCGGCCCTCCTGCTGACTGCTGCGAAGAAGATAAAGTAATGGGCAGCAGCAATATGGCTCCTAATATGGCCCCTAACATGGCCCCTAACATGGTCCCAAATATGCAAGCCAATGTTAAACCAAATATGCATCCTAATATGCAGCCAAATATGAATCCATACGCTCATATGCAGGCACAACCCATCCCGATATCTTCACAAATGCCTCCAGCTACACAAGCCTTTAATTATCAGCCATACCCGATGCAAGGGTACTATACGCAGGGTTATGATCAGCATTATCGCCAACAACCCTATGTACAGCAGCAGCCGCATTACCAGTATCCAAATAACCAAGAGTAAACTAAAAAAACCTCCCGGAACTCTAGATTCCGGGAGGTTTCGTTGTTAAACCTAGGATAAACGGACAAGTACTCTTCCTCTAAGGTTTCCTTGTAGAATATCTTCCAATGCTTGCGGTAGCTCGTTTAACGTGACTTCACGATCCACGAGGTTCTCCAGTTGACTTGGCTTCAGATCGCTCGCCATCCGTTTCCAAGCCTTCTGGCGAAGGTCTGCAGGACATTCAACGGAATCTATGCCGAGAAGGTTAACACCCCGAAGAATAAACGGAAGTACTGTAGTTGGAACTGAAGTGCCTCCGGTTAAGCCACTTGCAGCTACAGAACCTCTGTAGGTGATTTTACTCAAAACTGCGGCAAGGGTGTCACCACCCACCGAATCTACTGCGCCTGGCCATAATTGTTTGTCCAAGGGTTTGCTGGCGCCGCCAATGACCTCTTCACGTGAGATCACGTCTTCGGCTCCTATACCTCTAAGGTAATCGGTAGCTTTGGCGTTACCTGTGCTTGCCACTACGCTATACCCTTTTGCGCCAAGCATGGCAATAGCAGATCCACCTACACCGCCGGTAGCGCCTGTTACAAGTACTTTGCCTTTGTCCGGGGAAACGTCATGATCTTCCAGGGCTAGTATGGACAAGGCGGCTGTCAGTCCTGCAGTACCGTAGATCATAGCTTCTTTAAGCGTCAGGCCTTCGGGAAGGGGAGTGATCCAACCTGCGGGAATCCGAGCGTATTCGCTAAAGCCGCCAAAGTGTGATACGCCAACACCATATCCTGTCGCAATGACTTGCTGCCCTTTATGAAACCGCTCATCTGTGGAAGATACCACAACACCGGATAAATCTATCCCTGGAATAAAGGGATATGTTCTTAGAATTTTACCGTTTGGAATACTGGCTAAACCGTCTTTATAGTTTACACTGGAGTAAGCAACCTTAATTACAACCTCTCCAGCTGGCAGATCCTCTAGGGTAACCGGCTTAACAGCTACGGAGAAGGATGATTCTGTTTTGTCGACAACTAACGCCTGAAATGATTCTGTCATAAGTGTGAGCTCCTTCAACTACGTTATAGGTAAGACATGTATATAATATTTATTCTGCCCGGTCAATTTGTGATTGTCTATGATATAGCGCAATTGTTTATTAAGGTTCCGTTAAATCTTGTGATAGAGGGTGAAGCTTATGAAATGGAAAAATTTAATGGGTACAGTCTTAGCGGGTATCACATTAGTCTCACTTGGCTTTAATGGATATTCTTTTTATAACAAGCCACCAAAAGAGACTAACCAAACTACCAAGGAGCTTGTTCAAACTATAGGCGAGATTTCAATCCAATCTAATTCTGAGAGTGGAGTGCAGGGTGAAAGCGTGGAGGAACTGAAAAAAATTATTTATAACTTACCTCAAGTGGAGAAAAAATCAGCTTTTATAAAGGGAGTAATCACAGAAGGGAATACGGTTTATCTGGATCTGGATGAGGTGGAATGGTTCGGTGGAGAGGCGGCAGAAATTGCGGCTAAAGAAGATGGTATACAAGAACCCGAATCATTGCCTAATGGATTCTATATCCGAAATGCAAGCGATGAAATCGAACGACTTAAGCTTGAGACTGATGTAACTATAGCTGAACTAAATGGGGCGAGACCTCAGCAAGTTGACTATACGAATTTTATTAGCGAAGAGCTTGTGGATAGATTATTCCATCTGACATTTGTAGAAGGTAAGGCTGTTTTGCTAGAAGAGCAGTACAGACCTTAGTGAGGAGAGCAACTGAAAGTGCCAGCGGAGAAAAGAATCGGCGGGATGCTCTACAGCATGCAGAGAAGGTAATGAAGAGTAGAAGAGCTTACTGTTTGTTTATGCTTACATACACTTAAGATTATGATGAAATTTATTTTCACGGGAAAAATGGCTCTGTGTCCGTAGCTGCCATACCTGATGTATTTGGACCGGGTGCGGATGGGAATACTGTATGAAGAAAAATTTTTCGTTGATCTAGTTAATAGGCGGAAGATATGTTTAAATGGGAAAGTATAGTATTTTTTAAATAATAGGATTGAAGAAAGAGAGGCTAATTCATGTCGATTGCGACTACAATGATTATCAGGCTCGAAATTCGGAAATCGGTTGCATCTTTTGGCGATGTTGCTTCAGGAATTGCCGCAGCTGGCGGAGATATTGTTGCTATTGACGTGATACGTGCAGGGAAGGATGTCACTACCCGAGATATAACAGTGAATGTGCAAGACGCAGCTAATGGAGAAATTATCTCAATATTATCGAAGATGCCGGGAATTAAAATAATCAACGTGTCGGATCGGACGTTTCTGGCTCATCTTGGCGGAAAAATCGAAATCACACCTAAAATGCCGATTAAAAATCGGGAGGATTTATCCTTAGTGTATACGCCGGGGGTAGCCCGAGTGTGTACGGCGATTGCCGAAGATCCCAGAAAAGCTTATTCTCTGACGATGAAAAGAAATACAGTTGCAGTCGTTTCGGACGGCACTGCTGTGCTTGGACTAGGGGATATCGGCCCGGAAGCAGCTATGCCTGTCATGGAAGGTAAGGCGATGCTGTTTAAGCAATTGGCGAACATTGATGCTTTTCCGCTATGCTTAAATACCAAAGATCCGGAAGAAATTATCAATATCGTAAAAGCAGTTTCTCCTGGCTTTGGAGGGATAAACTTAGAGGATATAAGTTCACCACGCTGCTTTGAAATCGAACGCCGGCTTGCGGAAGAGCTGGACATTCCGGTATTCCATGATGATCAGCACGGAACTTCCGTGGTGGCTTTTGCAGGACTTTTGAATGCGCTTAAAGTTGTTAATAAATCTATTGAAAATGCGCGGATTGTTGTTGTGGGTATAGGGGCGGCTGGGGTGTCCATATGTAATCTGCTGCTGGCAGCGGGCGCGCGTTATATTTATGCGGTTGATCGTGAAGGCGTTCTCAGAAAAGATCTCCAGTATGATAATCCGGAATGGCAGAAGCTTGCTGCCGCAACCAATCCTGAGGGAATTGAGGGTGGAATAACGGAGGTTATACGAGGGGCAGATGTCTTTATTGGGGTGTCCCGTGGGGGGATTCTGACCGTGGAGCATCTTAAAAGCATGGCCAGTGATAACATCGTTTTTGCGATGGCTAATCCTACACCGGAGATTGAACCGGATTTTGCAGAACCTTTTGTTCGCGTTCTAGCGACAGGCAGAAGTGATTATCCGAACCAGATCAACAATGTGTTATGTTTTCCGGGTATTTTCCGTGGCGCACTTGATTGCCGGGCTAGAACTGTGAATCTGGAAATGAAGCTGGCTGCGGCAAAAGCCATTGCATCGGTCGTTCATCCCGATGAACTCAATGAGCAATATATCATCCCAAGTATTTTTAACGAAAAAGTAGTTGAACAGGTCCGCCTGGCAGTAATCCAAGCGGCTATATCCACGGATGCAGCACGCCGGATTCCTAAAGACGTAGCAGCTATAACGGAATAAGAGCTATACGATAAATGGACTGCTTTGCTTACTTAGAGAGCAGTCTATTTGTTTTTATATTTGGAGGGAAATTGCCCGAATTGCAACTTTAAATCCACTTAAAGGTGAGGGAATGTATGAGAAAAATTCATATTATGGGAGCCTCAGGCGTAGGAACGAGTACTTTAGGTTACGAATTAGCTAAAGTGTTGCCACATGTCCAGTTAGACAGCGACGACTATTTTTGGGAGCATAAATTCACTAAGCAGCGTGAGGTCAATGAGCGATTAGCAAGAATTACAAGGGATTTGACCCATAAGGAGCCTTGGATTCTAAGCGGTGCGGTATGTGGCTGGGGAGATGGCCTTCGACCATTATTCGATTTGGTTATTTTTCTAGGACTTCCACCGGAAATTCGTTTAGATAGATTAAGAGCCAGAGAGTACGAGAGATATGGTGATCATATTTTGCCTGGAGGAAGTAAATACGAAGCATATCAGACCTTTATGGAGTGGGCGGCATTATATGATGTTGCTGGAGTTGAAGTCAGGAGCAAAGTGCTGCATGAGGAATGGATGTCCGCACTGGAATGTCCTATTTTACGAATAGAGGAAGATTTATCGGTTGGAGAGCGCGTTGAGATCGTGCTGAGATATTTACAAATGGCATAGGAGGAACTTTTGGTCGGCGGAATATATTCAACAGGCTACTGAAGAATTCAGCAATAATGTTGAGGGAGTCAAAGGTGAGTTAAAGTCCGTACATTCTGGGATTGGTGCGTAGAGTGGGATGGACAGAAGGATGAATTCGAGTTGATAGTTCGTAAATAATGGGGCTATGAAGAAGATTAAGCTGCATCCATTTTATGTGGCTAGTGCTGGGGCGGATGGCTTGGTATTATGGGCATTCTTCTTTTATGAAGGTGTTGGCACAGCAGTTGGTCCAAAGAGGTTATAATGGAAAGCGTATATCTCATCCACGGAATGGTGGACTGTATGTGTATGAGCAGGGCTGTTAATTTAAAAGAAAGCAGGATGAACAATCATGGTTGATATTAAAGAAATAGAAATGGAATCTCTTCCTGAACTGGGGAATTTATATCAAGAGCTGATGAATAAACCGTCTGACCTTAATAAGCTTGAAGAAGTGTTTAAAGTGGTTAAGGCGGATAACCGGTACATTCTATTGGGTGCTTTTGTAGAGGGGGAGTTACTAGGGTCTTTGATGGGCATCGTGTGTCAGGACTTAGTGGGGGACTGCAAACCGTTTATGGTGATTGAGAATGTGGTCGTTTCAGCGCGGGCACGTCGTCAAGGCGTCGGCAAAAAACTTATGAACGCCATTGAACAAGCGGCCCGGGAAAGAGACTGCTATTATATTATTTTAGTCTCCGGTGAGCAGCGGAAGGAAGCGCATGTGTTCTATGAATCGTTAGGTTATAGAGATGAAAAGGTAGAAGGATACCGAAAACATTTAAGTTCCCATTAAAAAGTACAACAACTTTCTAGGAGGTTTTTATTTGCAGACATTTTTTCAATATAACTGGATGGTCCGCGAACAATGGTATGAGTGGTGTGCAAATATTTCTGAGGAGGAGCTGCTTGCAATACGTATAGGTGGTGTAGGCAGTATACTCGAGACGCTTTTTCACATTGTGGATGTGGAGTGGAGCTGGATTCAAGTATTGCAAGGAAAACCGGATTTCCAAGAGGATTTTGAGCAGTACAAGACTTTGCAGCAAGTACGAGAATTGGATGCAAAATTCCACACAGAGGTGGAACCCTTTGTAACGGCTTGGCATGAGGGGCTGGAGCAGAGGATTTTTGAGGATCACCTTCCGGATGGCAGGATCGTGACCGATGCCTGGGGTGAGGTAATGCGCCATGTGATTGCTCATGAGATTCATCATGTCGGGCAATTATCTGTCTGGGCCAGAGAGATCGGAAAACCGCCGGTTTCAGCTAATCTGATTGGCAAAGGGCTGATAAACAGCCTGCCTGGCAAAGCGTAGACAAGCTATTCAGCGTATATTCAGATTCATATTTTACAATCTCCTTGAACTGCGAAAACATAAATCTGTACTTCAAGGAGGATTACACATGGTGAAGAAGAAAAATTTACTGAGAAAGTTTATGGCAGTTACACTAAGTCTTGCTATCGTCTCAACGGCGTTTGGTGTTGCTGGAAACACGCCCGTAGTTAGTGCGGCGGATGCAGGTGTAACGAAAGCGTATGAATCCCTGTTCGCGGGTGACAGAATCATTGATGTTAAAGTAACGATTGATGATGCGGATTGGAAAAGTATATTAGCAAGTCCCCTCGAAAAAGAATACAAAAAAGTTAAGGTTGAAGTTGACGGGAATGTTGTTGAAAATGTTGGATTTTCTACTAAAGGGAATCTGACGTTAAAATCGGTAGCCAGTATGACAGACTCGGACAGATACAGCTTCCGGCTGAAATTTGATAAATATGATAAGAAGCAAACGTTACTTGGTCTTGATAAAATGGTACTGAACAACAATTTTTCGGACCCTTCGTATATTCGTGAATATTTACATTACGAAGCGCTCCGTTCTGTTGGTGTGGATGCACCTTTGACTGTGTTCACCAATCTGTATATCAACGGAGAATTATATGGTTTTTATGTAGGTGTGGAAGCAATAGATGACAGCTACTTAGAACGTACCTATGGAGAAAATTATGACGACGGTGTTCTGTATGATACAGAAGAAAAAAGTTATCTGCAGTACAAAGAAGGCAGCGACTACGAAACGATAACTTATGATACAGGTAAAGAAGATGATAAAGCTTCGTTAAAGAACTTCATCAAGGTGCTGAATGAGATGCCTGCCGGTGAGAAGGGTTCTATTGAAAGTGTGCTAGATGTGGATTCGGCCCTGAAGTATATCGCTGCTAATGCTGTATTGGGGAACTATGACAGCTATAACGGGGATAAAGGTCATAATTATATGTTGTACGGGGATGCATCCGGTAAATTTAGTGTACTTCCATGGGATATGAACATGTCCTTTAACGGGTATTCTGGTGGCGGAGGCGGCAGAATAGGGACAACAGATACAACAGCTGCTGCGGGCACAACTTCTACATCGGCAACAACCATCGCAGCCAATACCAACGCAGTAACTGCATCGATTGATAATCCTACACTTGGGATAAGTTTAGATCAGGTCCCAATGATTGCTAATCTGTTGGAAGTGCCTGAATATAAGACTAAATACCTGAAATATGTATCTGAGCTGGTTGATTATTTGGAAGGAATTCAGAGCAGAATTACTGAATTGGCTACCTTAATTAAACCTTACGTTCAAGCAGATCCAACCAAATTTTATACCATGGAACAATTTGAAAGTAATGTTACTTATTCAGCAACAGGTGAGATGGGTGGTAGTGGAGGAATGACACCACCAGCTGGGATGGAAGGCATGACACCTCCTGAAGGGATGGAGGGCATGACACCTCCGGATGGAACGACACCGCCAGCACGTCCTGATAATACAGGGACTGCGACTGATGGTAATCCTACACCTCCAACAGGTAACGCTGGAGGCGGGGGACAAGGTATGGGCACAATGGCTGCAGGTTCGATTATGACCTTTGCGCTGAACAGACTTGCTAATCTGCAAGGCCAGCTAGGACTTAACGTCACACCTCTACCCTCTGTAACTACAACACCATCAACAACTAATCCGAACACGACGGGCACTAACGGAATATCCGTACTTTTAAACGGAACAGCGGTCAGCTTTGCAGATCAGCTTCCTGTGAATAAGGATGGCCGGGTGCTTGTGCCAGTGAATGCAATCTTTAATGCTCTGGGTGCTACAGTAACCATGGATCAAACGACTAAGAAAATCACTGCAGTAAAAGACAATACAACGATCGTAATGGCCATTGGCAGCAAGACTGCTTACATCAATGGCAAAGCGCTCACACTCGACGTTCCTCCGCAAATTATCGGAAATCGGACATTAGTTCCGGTTAGATTTATTTCCGAGGGATTGAATATGGATGTGAAGTGGGATGCGGGGACTTCTACAGTTACAGCTACGACTAAAACAGCAGCTTAATAATTAGCTTTATCGCGTATGCGGAAATCCGGGGCAAGCTCTGGATTTCCGCATTTTTTAATTCAAGCAGATCAACTCGTGCTGCTGCTAGAGAGCAGTGGCGGAAACCAGACATGACGAAGATCGACCCAACCCTGGCTATTGAAGCTAACCCCGCGGACAGAGGGGAGATAAGCTGTCTGAGTCGGCTTTTCATACAAAATATGTAGGTGGTGTTCTTTAATCAGACGGTTCTCGATGATACTGAAACTTTCCGCTCGGGCCACCGGATTAGGTTCGCGCGCGATGGTATACAGCCAGCCTTCTATATCCGCCCGGGTATACGGTTCAATATGCTGGGAGAGCGTAAGGTATAGATCAAATAAACGAAGTTGTTCATCCTCGTCACGGAATAATGAGAAAACAATCAGATCAGATTCCAGCCGAATCGGACCTTTAAATTCCTCTGGAGACACGGAAATGACATTGCATTTATAACCTTGTTGCTCTAGTCTAGTGGCAATAAAATCAGCATCGCCAGCATATTGTGGAATCGTAGAGATTTGCAACGTGATTTCTTGATCTTTTATCACTTCTTGCTCGATGGACGCTGAATCGCCTTTTAAACAGGAGACTATTTTTGCCCGAAGCAGGGGATCGCTTAGCGGTCCCTTTTTTTGCGTATTGCAGGTGACGAATTTCCGGATGGAAGACTCCGAATGAATTCGGCTCCAGGTCGAAGAACTGGCGGATGAGGGATTCTGAATCACGTGAAAAGCAGAACCCGTATCAGAGGATGACGTTTCGGTATCCCACGGGACATAAAGGATTTCAACCCGATCTAAATGAGCCCGTCCTTGAAAATAATAAGGAAAAACCTCCAGCACACAAGTGTCCTCGGTCATGTCCACAACCTTAAAGGGGCCAGTCCCCACGGGTCTACGGCCAAAGCTCTGCTCATCTATTCCTTCTAAATCACGCGGTACAATTGCGGCTCTGCTCGTGCACAAAAATGGCAGAAATAGTTCATTAGGCTGCTTAAGCGTAATTTGAACGGTAGATGGATTTAATGCGGTGACCCGCTGGATTTCTTTGAAAATATAGCTATAGAGTGTTCGTTTAGAGGTTCGCATCAACCGTCCCAGGGAATAGACTACATCCTTGGCTGTAAGCACTTTTCCATGATGGAATAACACCTCTTTGCGCAGAAAAAAAGTCCAGAGCGTCCGGCTCTCATCGACTTCCCAGGCGTGAGCCAGACAGGGAACAATCTTGTCCCGTTCACCGCTTCTTTTCACTAACCCGTCGAAAACATGGCTGGAAACAAATGACTCTGCCAGCAAATTCATATATAACGGATCGAAGGTATGTAGCTGCTGGGTAATGGGCAGGCGGAGAGTATCAATTTGTTTGTCACTACGAATTTCAGAATGATGCCCAAAATAGGTCAGCAGCCAACCCTGTAGTGTATCCTGCAGTGAGGTGGAGCTGGCATGGGTTTTGATGCCTTCTATAGCGTGGTGGACATCTTTGCGGCTAATCGCCTGCATCATGGATTGAAGGGCAATTTCTTCGGAGGGAACAAGAAATTGCAGCAAAGAGCGGCTTCCCCGCCCACGCTTAGGAGTCCATTTGATCCATTCCTGCAACATCATTTTATTCACAATATGCATGGCATTGCGGTGTGTACAGCCGAAAATCAATGCCAACTCATCCATCGTCACTGAGATTTCTATGGCTCCCCCAAAATGAGATTGCAGCTTTAAAAATTGGCTATGCAGCTTCATTGTTTTGGTTCCTTTCGGAAAATAGGAAATTATAAATAAATTCTTTCTCTTTTTTTTCTTATTTTATCACGTAAAATAAGGATGAGAAAGTAAGAAAATGGGGGTAATTACCATGACCGAGGAAATGGAAACGGGAACGGGACTTAGGCTTAATCGATCGCTTGCTGCTTTGCTTGCTGCGTTCTTACTGGCAATAGTTCATCAGTATTTATTTTATGGAAAGCTGGCGGGCCTATCGTATCCAATCTTTGTGTGTCTGTTCTATGCGTTCATGCTTTATTATGCCAAGGCTAAAATCCGCAAGCTCAACAAATTCAGTTACTTCTGGTTTGGAGCGATTTTTCTACTTTCATTAACCTATTTATTCTTTCATAATTTTTTCTTCTTTGGGCTGAACCTGCTGGTGATCCCGGTGTTGATTTTATTACATATGACTTATTTGCTTAGTGATAAACGGCCGGCTTGGAGCCGGCTTGGATTAGTGGGGAACACGCTGGAGCATGTGCTTCCACAGAATTTCCGCCATTGGAGCACTGTGTTTACGATCATTAAAAGGACTGGCGGCAGTAAAATGAAGGACGAGCGTAAGCAGGTCATGGGGAAAGTGCTGATAGGACTTGCGATCTCTTTTCCAATATTGCTGGTTGTGGTTACTCTGCTGTCCTCAGCGGACGGAGTGTTTCATCATGTACTGCTGGAGCTGCCGAATGTGCTGGATCGGATTTCATTTGGGGAAAGTTTTGTGCGGGTGCTGTGGATTATCCTGCTGGGCATGGGCTTGTTCGGCTTAGTGTGGGGGTATGTGGATTCGAAAATCTATGACTGGAATATGCAGCCTAAGGAATATGGTCCAGTGCTGGCGCCTGTAAGCTTTAAAATGGATCCGATAATTATGACGACGATTCTTATAGCCATTAACACGGTATATGTATTGTTTGTTTTCGTACAGTTTTCTTACTTGTTTGGAGCATGGGAAGGGATTTTACCAGAGGGCAGCTCATATGCTGATTACGCACGTAGTGGATTTTTTGAGTTGATTATGGTGGCTGCGATTAATTTCGTGATTTTGCTGCTGGCTTTGGTATCGGAAGGAAATAGAAGTGGAGGGCTGCAAAAATTTATTAATGTCCTGCTCTACATTCTGGTTGGTTGCTCGACAGTGATGCTATATTCCGCCTATACCCGTCTGACTCTATATGAAGAGGTGTACGGCTATACCACGACTCGGTTTTTAGTGCATGCATTTATGATATTTATGGGCTTATTGTTGGTGGTTGCAGCCTTACGGATAGCTGTTCAGCGTGTTCCATTGGCGAAATGTTATATTGTGCTGGGCTTGATCTCCTACGTCGTCATGAACTATATCGGGATGGATGTTATTATCGCTAATAAAAATATGGATCGTTATGCGGCAAGTGGTAAATTGGACGCCAATTATTTGGTCCGTTTATCTCCGGAGGTCATCCCTTCTCTGATAAGGTTTAGTGAACAGGAAGATGGGATGCTGGATGATTTTTTAAAGAATGAATGGAGAGAACTCAATAAGCGTGAGCGGGCCTGGCAGTCGTTCAATTTCCCGCAATATCTGGCGCAGCGTGAGCTGGCTGAATATTTTGCACAGTAAAGGTAAGAAGAAGGTGTGAGGTCAGTGAGGAAGAAGCCATTTAAAAGAGGCTGGTCATTTATCATCATTTTTATTACGGTAGGTTTAAGTTACGGGATCTATCATATCTATTTATACAATGCGCCCAAACAAAATCATTACTCGCGTGTTTCCAGCACCAATCTTGAACAGGAAAGTCTGGGCGGCATTCAGCTGCTTCAAAGCCTTGATTCAATTGCTAGGGAACCTAAGCCAAATAATGATATAGAGCGGTATCAGTATTATGATCTGGGCCACGAGACAACAATAGCCACAGCACGTGGCGATGATAAAATTATTTTAATCAGCGTCTATTCCGATCATACGATGAGTACGGCAAGAGATATTCATGTTGGAGCTTCAGCGGACGAAGTGATCAAGGCTTATGGCACTTCTTATTATAAAAGAGGGGAGCAAGGGGCTGAGATTATCGGATACGTGGATAAAATCAACCATCGGAGTATTGAATTTTGGCTGCAGGATCAGAAGGTAGATATGATTCGTTATTGTGTGGATTCTGTTGTAATGTAAAGTGTCATAGGAAAACCTCATTAAAAAGGACATATGTCCTTTTTTTGTGGGGTATTCTAAATTACACTGGAGCAAACAATAGAGGGGGCACTACATGCAGACGATAAATGACCGTGAGGCTGTCCGTGCCTTGGCAGTGAAGAACGGTCTGGACGGAATATTTAGCCCGCTGGTAACGCATAAAATGGAGTTGAGACGTTACGCGGATGAAGAAAAGCTGTGTTTGGTTGGCGATCAATTGGATGGAATGTTCATATTGGTTGAGGGCAAGCTCAAAATTCAGACCTTGCTGCCAAATGGCAAATCTATGCTGGTGCGGTTTACAAATCCGATATCTGTTATTGGGGATGTAGAGCTGCTTCACCGGTTCCCTGTTAAGAATCAAGTGGAGTCTGTGGGTGAGAGCTTGATTCTTTTTGCAGGTAGAAGACTACTCCTGAGAGAGCTTGAGGAAAATACAGCGTTGTTACGTTTTCTCGTCGGAGAACTTAGTCACAAATTGCATACGCTCGGTCAAGCCTCCGCACTTAACCTGTTGTATCCTGTGGAGAATCGATTTGCCAGTTATTTAATGTCTTTGTTCGCAGATAAAAACGGTGACCGGCGAGTGGAGGAGATTCGGACCTCAAGTCTTATTGAAACAGCAGAATTGCTTGGCACAAGCTATCGGCATCTTAATCGAATCGTACGTCGTTTTATTGATGAAGGAATCATTACACGAAATCGTGGACGCTTAAGTGTACTGGATGAATCGAAGCTGGCAGAGCTGGCTAACGGAAATTTATACGAATAAAAAGATCTCAAAAGACCATTAGTTCCTGCCCTCGGCCGGAAATAGGGGTCTTTTTGTTTTTTTAAGCAAACATTCAGTTCAAATTCAGAGAGGCTTAAGGGAGAGCTAGTAGGATAAAAGTACCAAATAGACCTACATACATATAGAGATGAGGAAAAACGATGGTGAAAAGTATCCGTGGGAAAATAGTCTTAGGATTTACTGCTGTGATTATAGTCTTTCTAGTGGCGATAGCCGGAAACACATTGTTTCAGGGGAAGGTTACCCAATTGACAGATCAGGTTAATCGTAACTGGGACAAGCTGTCACTTGTTCAAGGCTTAACGGATAAGATTCGTACCGCAGATGAGCTGGGTGCTCGTTATGTGATGAGCAACACAGATGATGAGCGGAATTCCTATCTGGCGCAGTATGCAGAAATGCTCCCATTGATTGAAAATGCTATTACAGAGCTGGAGAGTGCCCGATTAAGTGAAGCTGAGTTAAAGGGTGTAACTGAGCTGAAGAGCAAATGGAATGATTATTTGATCGTTCTGAAGGAAGCTTTTGCTTTAGCTAAGGAAGGCAACTTCCCGGAAGCGCAAAAGAAATTCACGGACCTATCATTAGACGCTATGATTGAATCTCAGATTGTGTTTCAGAACATGCTCATGGAGGAAATAGAGAATGGACAAAGCCTGGCAAATTCGCATCGTAATAACGCTTTGATTACTAGCTTTGGTGTGACCGGATTGTCGGTAGTGCTCGCGGTGATCCTTGCGCTGCTAATTTCTGGACGGATTATTAAACCGCTTCGTGATGTGAACACGCAGTTGAAGGAAATTGCAGATGGGGATGCCGATCTTACGCGCAAATTAAGTGTTCGTTCTAAAGATGAGATTGGTGAACTGGCGTTTAACTTTAATAAAATGACAGATAATCTGGGCACGATGATTGAACAGGTGAAGTTATCGGCAAATAGTCTCGCGAATTCCTCTACAAAGCTTAGGTCAGATAGTGGAGTGACGGCAGGCGCCACAGAACGAATATCGGATTTTATGGGTGAAATCGCTACCGGAACAGCCAAACAGATGAATGATTTGCAGACCAATACGATTACAATCTCAGAAATATCACTAGGAATCGGCCAAATTGCTGCCAGTGTCCAGGACATCTCGGAAGCCTCCCATCGCTCTGCGGCATTTGCCATTACAGGAGATGAATCCCTTCAGGCCGCTGGGCAGCAAATGGAATCGATTAATCACTCCATACAATCTTTATCACAGCAAGTCCAAGGTTTTGTGAATCGATCTCAGGAGATTGGCAGTATTGTAGGAGTCATAAAAGGAATCGCTTCGCAGACGAATATGCTGGCCCTAAATGCGACGATTGAGGCAGCTCGTGCTGGTGAGCAAGGTAGAGGTTTTGCTGTGGTTGCCGATCAGGTCCGTAAGCTGGCAGAGCAGTCCGCGGAATCCGCCAATCAAATTGCAGAAATGGCGACTGGGATCCAAAGTGAAGCAGATGATGCCATGAAGGTGATGATGAGCAGCATGCGTGAAGTAAAGGGAGGTACGGAGATTATCGAGGAAGCGGGACGTTCCTTCGGTGAGATTCGATTATCTATAGATTCACTCGCCGAACAGGTTCAGGAAGTATCTGGAGCCGTGGAGGAGATTACGGCGGCTGCGGATGAGATTGTAGAGTCAATTCGTAACGTTACGCAAATCTCGGAAACAACCGCTGCGAGTACTCAGCATGTGTCAGCAGCCTCACAAGAGCAAATGGCTTCGGTCGAACAAATTGCATCCTCTGCAAGTGAATTAAGTGCAATGGCGCATGGACTGCAAGGGTTGGTAGCTAGATTTAATGTATAACACGAAGCGTCGGAGAGTTAAGGGGCAATATAGTCCCCTTGTCCTCTCCGGGGCTTTTTTTGTTGAACGTAATATCCCACATACAAAGCATAGAAATCGCCATCGACGGCCATCTACCTATAACTTATATTATTAGCGTTATTAGTTAGCTTGTATCCGTAATTCATCATCTCAAATGTAGGAGGCGAATGTCTATAAAACTACTATTTTGAAAGCGCATCCTTTCTACTGTATAGCTCCACAAAATTTTGGAAGGTGGTTATTCAATGATAGCAGCTTCTAAAAGATTTACCGGGAAGACGGCAGTACTATATTGTTTGATTGTTATATTATTTGTAGGTCAGTTAGGATTATATCCCTCCGTGAGTTTAGCCGCGGGGAATTTAGCCCAAGGGAAGACTATTACTTCAAGCTCCTTCGGTGATGTATACGTAGCAGCCAATGCTAATGACGGCAGCCAAGGAACGTATTGGGAGAGCGCAAGCGGTGTTTTTCCGCAATGGATTAAAGTGGATTTAGGGGCAGCAAGCAGCGTGAATCAGGTTGTGTTAAAGCTGCCTGCAAATTGGGAAACAAGAACTCAAACGTTAGCGGTGCAAGGGAGTACAGATGATGCAGCTTACAATAACTTAGTAGATTCCGCCAATTATACATTTAATCCAACGAGTGATTCCAATACAGTGACCATCAGCTTTACAGCTGCGAATGTCAGATATGTTAAACTGAATTTCACATCCAATACGGTCTGGCCAGCAGCACAGTTAGCGGAATTTGAGGTTCATGGTAATACAACTACAACTCCATCCTCAGGATATGAAGCGGAGAATGCCGCATTATCGGGTGGTGCCAAGGTTAACACGGATCATACAGGTTATACAGGTACAGGATTTGTTGATGGTTACCTAAATCAAGGTGCTGCAACTGCATTTAGTGTTAATGTGGCTTCTGCTGGTAACTATGATGCTACATTAAGATTTTCAAATGCATCAGGCAGTACAAAAACCATTAGTGTTTATGTGAATGGAACTAAAATTAAGCAAACCTCACTTGCGAATCTGGCCAATTGGAATACGTGGTCAACAAAGATTGAGACGCTGGCTCTGAATGCTGGCGCTAACACGATTACTTATAAGTACGATACAGGAGACACTGGAAATGTGAATCTAGATAATTTGAACGTCACTCCAGCTTCTGCGACAACACCAACGCCGACGGCAACTCCAACACCAACGGCAACACCTACCTCAACTCCAACGGTAACACCAACACCGACACCGACGGTAACTCCTACGCCAACACCGACAGTAACACCTACACCAACTCCAACGGTAACACCGACCCCGACACCAACAGTTACACCAACGCCTGGGGCGGGTTCCAATCTGGCTTTGAACAAAAGCATCAACGCTTCCTCTTCCGTCTTTACCTTTGTTCCTGCAAATGCGAATGACGGTGATGTAACTACTTACTGGGAAGGAGCAGGAGGAAGTTATCCCAATACATTATCTGTAAACCTGGGTAGTAATGCCGATATTACATCCATTGTCCTCAAACTGAATCCATCATCGGCCTGGTCCACACGTACTCAGACTATTCAAGTGCTTGGGCATAATCAGAATACAACAGCCTTTACTAGTCTTGTGCCAGCAACCGTGTATACTTTTAATCCGGCAACCGGCAATACGGTCACTATTCCGGTAACGGCCACGGCTAGTGAAGTACAGTTGAAGATTACCACCAATACTGGTTCAACCGCTGGACAAATCGCTGAATTCCAAGTGATGGGTGCACCAGCTGCTAATCCGGATTTGGAGATAACCGGTCTTACATGGTCACCTTCAGCTCCAGTAGAGACCAATGCCATTACTTTAAATGCAACGGTAAAAAATATTGGAACGTTAGCTTCCACAGCGACTAATGTAAATTTCTACTTGGGCAGCACACTTGTAGGTACTAGCCCAGTGGGGGCATTAGCGGCTGGCGCATCTACGAACGTCACTTTAAATATGGGCGTAAAGGATGCAGCTACCTATACTTTAACTGCAAAGGTTGACGAGAATAATACGGTTATTGAATTGAACGAAGGCAATAACAGCTTCACTAGTCCAAATTCTCTTATTATTGCTCCCGTATCCAGTTCTGATCTAGTAGCTTCCCCTGTTAGCTGGACACCAAGCAATCCAGCAGGCGGCAATGTGGTCAGCTTCTCGGTGGCAATCAAGAATCAAGGAACGGCAGCATCCGCAGGGGGTGAGCATAACATAACCTTGAAGGTTCTGGGTGCTACTACGAATGCTGTACTCCAAACCTTAACTGGAACCTATAACGGCGTGATTGGCAGTGGAGTAACAGCGCCTCCTGTTAGCCTTGGCACTTGGACAGCAGCTAATGGCAAATATACTGTGAAGACCGAAATTGCCGTAGACACTAATGAGCTGCCAGTTAAACAAGCCAACAATATTCAAACACAGTCTCTTTTTGTAGGTCGTGGAGCCAATATGCCTTACGACATGTATGAGGCTGAGGAGGGTGTGATTGGTGGCGGGGCTGTGAAGCTTACTGCTAATCGGACCATTGGAGATCTTGCGGGTGAGGCTTCAGGCAGAAGAGCAGTTACACTGAATACTACAGGCAGTTATGTAGAATTCACTACTAAGGCTGACACTAATACACTGGTCACCCGCTTCTCGATTCCAGATTCGGTGAGTGGAGACGGTACGAATGCTACACTGAACATCTATGTGAACGGAGTTTATACCAAGGCGATTAATCTGACCTCTAAATATGCATGGCTGTACGGTTCAGAGATAAGTCCCGGCAATTCACCAAGCGCGGGCTCTCCGCGGCATATTTATGATGAAGCCAACATTATGTTCGACAGCACGATTCCGAAAGGTAGTACGATTCGACTGCAAAAAGATGTTGCAAATACCTCGCAGTATGCCATTGATTTCATCAGTCTGGAGCAGGTTTCACCGATTGCCAATCCAGATCCGGCTAAATATACGGTCCCAGCCGGTTTTACACATCAGGATGTGCAAAATGCGCTAGATAAAGTACGCATGGATACGACCGGAAATCTTGTAGGTGTGTATTTGCCAGCAGGTAACTATCAGACCTCCAGTAAATTTCAAGTCTATGGAAAAGCAGTGAAGATCATTGGTGCAGGCCCATGGTATACGAGATTCTACGCTCCAACGAATCAGGAGAATACGGATATCGGTTTCCGGGCAAGCGATACCGCTAATGGCTCTACTTTTGCGAATTTTGCTTACTTTGGGAACTACACATCACGTATTGATGGTCCGGGTAAAGTATTTGATTTCTCCAATGTGGCAAATATTACGATCGATAACATTTGGACCGAACATCAGGTGTGTATGTACTGGGGAGCTAATACGGATTACATGGTGATCAAAAACTCCCGTATCCGCAACACCTTCGCTGACGGCATCAATATGACGAATGGCAGCACGAATAATCTCGTATCCAATATTGAGGCACGGGCAACAGGGGATGATAGCTTTGCATTGTTTTCGGCTATTGATTCCGGTGGTGCAGATATGAAGGATAATATTTATGAAAATCTCACTTCAATCTTGACCTGGCGGGCAGCAGGTGTAGCCGTCTATGGCGGATATGCCAATACCTTCCGCAACATTTATATTGCCGACACGCTTTGCTATTCTGGAATTACGATCAGCTCACTTGACTTCGGGTATCCAATGAACGGCTTTGGCGCTTCACCGACAACGAATTTTGAGAATATTTCCATTGTTCGTGCAGGTGGACATTTCTGGGGGGCACAGACCTTCCCGGCAATCTGGGTATTCTCAGCCTCTAAGGTATTCCAAGGCATTCGTGTCAGTGATGTGGATATCATTGATCCAACCTATCATGGTATCATGTTCCAAACCAACTATGTCGGCTCCACGCCACAATTCCCAGTGACAGATACCATCTTCACGAATGTCACAATTTCCGGTGCGCAAAAGAGTGGAGATGCTTTTGACAGCAAATCCGGAGTGGGCATCTGGGTAAATGAAGCGGCTGAGGCTGGGCAAGGTCCTGCCAGAGGGTCAGCCACCTTTAACAATCTGAAGATTACCAACACGGTAACGAATATTAAAAACAATACGTCTACTTTTACGATTAACGTTAATCCTTAAAAATAAATGCTGCAAGTACTGAACAGCCGTCTCCCGCTTTCGTGGGGGGCGGTTGTTTTCAGGTTGCAGAAACCAAGGGTTCTGAATCGACAGGAGGTGCTGCTCACGTTACAATAATGGAAGGTACAGAAATGAAGGAGGCTCTAAAATGACATCCTTAGTGGTTAACAATATAACAGAGCTGATTGGGAATACACCGGTTGTAAGATTAAATCGGCTGACTAGCCCCCAAGATGCAGAACTATATGTGAAGCTGGAGCTTTTTAATCCAAGTGGCAGTGTAAAAGACCGGGCAGCTTATAATCTAATCCTGCAAGCCGAGCTAGCAGGTTTGTTGAAGCCGGGCGGGACGATCATTGAGCCGACTAGTGGAAATACAGGGATAGGATTAGCGATGAATGCCGCGGCAAAAGGGTATAAAGCGATTCTTGTCATGCCTGATAATATGACCAAGGAACGAATCAATATTCTAAAGGCTTATGGTGCGGATGTTGTGCTGACGCCGGCAGCAGAACGGATGCCGGGAGCTATAGCAAAAGCGATTGAGCTGGGAAAAGAAGTGGAGAACAGTTTTATTCCACAGCAATTCGAGAACAAAGCCAACCCTGATATTCACCGGACAACGACCGCTCTGGAAATCCTGGAGCAAATGGAAGGTAAGCTGGACGTGTTTGTTGCTTCATCAGGAACTGGGGGCACGATAACTGGAACCGGTGAGGTTTTGCGTGAGCATCTACCTGATATCCGGGTTCTTGTGGTTGAGCCGCAAGGCTCGCCCGTATTATCTGGAGGAAAGCCAGGACCACATAAGCTGGTAGGAACGAGTCCGGGCTTTGTGCCCGCAATTTTGAATACACAGGTCTACGATGACATCGTTCAGGTCGCGGATGAAGCTGCCTTGGAGACGGTAAGAACGCTGGCTGCAAAAGAAGGAATTCTGCTGGGTCCATCCGGTGGTGCCACTGTATGGGCGGCGTTGCAGGAAGCGCGTCGTCTTGGGGCTGGCAAACGCGTGCTTTGCATTGCACCTGACACAGGGGAACGGTATCTTAGTATGGGAATATTTTAGTTTCGTCTGGAGGAATGGGAGTGAATAAGCTCAGTGTGAGTTTCCTTATTGTTCTACTGCTGGCGGGCTGCTCAGGCTCTAACAAGCCAACCCCTTCTCCAAGTGCAGAGCCAACACCAACGGCAAGCATGCAGCAGCCAGCAGCTTATCTGGAAGCTGGAAAGCTGAAGGCGAATTTTGGTTTTGCAGATGAGTCTGGCAAGAGCATCTTAGTCACCGGGCAGAAAAAAGGGCTGGATGCGCAAATGCAACAATTGAATGAGGCGATCGGCGATCATGGGCAAGTGCTAAAAGTGAAATTGAATAAATGGCAGGAGGGTACGGAGAACAGTAATGGCCGGGAGATGGCTCACAATTTTGTGAATCTGCCAGGGTATCTTTATACGGTTGAAGAGGGGAATGCGACTCCTGATGAGACCTATTACCTGACGGATCAGGCAGAGTTTAATACGAATGCGCTAATCTCTGTTAAGCCTACGGAGGTTAAGCAAGCCTCGCTAAATGTTGCAGAAAATGTGCGGCAGAATATTGTTTCTGCAAAAAATCGTGAAGTAGAGCACATTTGGAAACTTGCTGACCTGTCTGGTGAACGGCAGCTGTATCTCGTTCAATTCATTAGGCAGGATCAGGATATGTTATTCAGTCTCGTACTGGAAGACAAGGTCGGGCTTACCTTTATGGATTATCCGGCTGTCATTCAAGGCGATGAATATTCCGTCTGGAGGGTGGATGATGGAGGGGAAGTGATACCTGAGATGTTCTCTATTCTTTTTGCGGCGGAAACCGCTGAAGGTCCATTACTCGGTATGGAGTGGTGGGGAGCGGAAGGCGTAAATACATTTTTCCTGAAAAAAGAGGGAGATGTTTTTAAAGAAATGGACATTCAATACGGACGCTACACATCACCACTATAACTGGGATGCAGATACATCGAAGGATGTATCTTTTTTTTGCTACAATATAAGAAAGTATAAATTTTCACTATATATTGCTTATAATATTACAAAGGATAGCATTATTTTTTTAAAATACTTAAATTTGTAACAATAAGAACTTTAAATAGCCCGATCGAGTCATGTAGCAGAATTGTGACGGTGATATTGTTAATCATAAGATGTACGGGAGGGGACAGCAACGTATAACCGAATCAAGTACATGATCCTGTTACTGCCAACGCTAATGGTAGGGATCTGGGAGGTCGTGCGCCATCAGTTTCTAATGCCTTATATTTCGATGGATCTGGGGAATTATTTGACACCTGTTCTCGTATTTTTGTTCACTCTTGTATTGCTCGTCCCTATGTTTTCGCTTATGGAGCGGAATCAGCGGGAGCTGGAGCAGGAACGTGCGCTCAAAGAGGCAATGAAAGCCCGGGAAGGGCTAGCTAAGGAACTGCATGATGGGATGGCGCAATCTTTATTTCTTTTATCTGTCAAAATAGATCGTTTGGAAGCAAGCCGCAGGAATGGGGAAGTCAGCGAAGAAAATGTGGATCAGATCAAAAAGACCGTCCACGAGGTGAACCGTTATGTTCGGCAGGCGATCGCTAATCTGAAGGTACCAGTGTCTGAGCAGCACTCTTTTTCATTGGAACAGTCGGTTAAAGATCAGCTTGCTCAAATGGCTAACGAGATTATGATTGAAGTTTCCTTGGATTGGAGTCTACAGGATGAAGCCCTCTCTCCTTCGGAAAAAGCAGAGCTGCTATCTTGTATCCGAGAGGCTATTATTAATGTGCGTAAGCATACAAGAGCGGCGAAGGTTTCTATCACGGGTGCAGGCACTGAGAAAAACTGGAGCGTGGCGATTGTCGACAATGGCGAAGGATTTCAGCATGACCCTTTTGAGGTAAACGGAAGTTACGGCCTTCAGATCATGAAGGAACGTGTCGAAGGAATGGGTTGGAAGCTTCAGGTGATCTCCGGCAATACGGGGACAAATGTAGAAATTACGAAAGGAGGGGGAAGTTTATGAGCCGGTACCGGGTTTTGGTTGTGGATGATCATGCGCATGCGCGTGAGGCGATGTGTGAGATTTTGTCCATGGATGATAGTTTTGAGGTCATTGGTGTAGTGCAGAGTGGTCCTGAGGCGATCGCGTTCACGGCCCAGTGGATGCCTGATCTCATTCTTATCGACATTCAGATGCCGGAGATGGACGGGCTGGAGACTACTCGCCGGATCAAGCAGGAATATCCCTATGTCAAAATCGTTATCGTTACGGTATCGGACGAAATTTCCCACCTCCTCGAAGCATTGAAGCAAGGTGCACAAGGGTACTTACTGAAGAATCTGGCACCTTCCACCTGGATTGAATATTTGCAAGCCATTGTGAATGAAGAAGCACCGCTAAGCCGGGAGCTGGCTTTTCAAATCCTGAAAGAATTTACCGTTCCTTCAGTAACGGACGAAGGAGAGTCATTGACGGCAAGGGAGAAGGAGATTTTAAGCTGTGTGTCTTCCGGATCGACGAATAAAGAGATTGCCATAAGCCTGTCGATTTCGGAGCATACCGTAAAAAACCATCTGAAAAACATCCTTCAAAAGCTTCAACTCCAAAATCGTACGCAGCTGACGCGTTATGCTCTGGAGCAGGGGCTTGCTTCACGTAAACGTGATTTTCCGCGGTAATTATGAGGATAGAGATGAAAGTGAAAAATGATAAAATTACTTAAGGAAAGAGGCCTCTAACTATGAACAGATTATCTCGCAAAATAATGACACTATTCGCACCAGCCGCTGCAACACTTCTGTTGTTCGCAGCCGTGGCAAGCGCACACGTAACCGTGGCACCAGCACAATCCAGTACCGGAGCATGGGAGACTTACACACTTAAAGTCCCTTCAGAAAAAGATGTAGCGACTGTACAAGTTGATCTACGTATCCCGGCAGGTGCCGAGTTCAAGCAATATGAGGCTACACCGGGCTGGGATGTTACCATTGAGGGGAACAAAGTTAGCTGGATAGCTAATGGAGAAGGAATTAAAGCAGGACAATTCCAACGTTTCTATTTCACAGCGAAGAACCCTGATACTGCAGGTGACATTGCTTGGGATGCTTATCAGCATTATGCCGATGGCAGCTTGGTGCAGTGGTCTGGTGAGGCAGGAACAGAAAGTCCGCATTCTATTACTTCGATTGTGCAAGCCTCCGGTGGGAATGAACATTCTCACGGTTCCAGTGACAATGGCATGAGTATGGAAGAACATAATGCCATCATGGAAAGCGAGAACAACTCCAACAGTGTCAACCCAATGGTTTACATCGCATTAGGGATCTCTTTACTAGCCTTTTTAATAGCAACCATAAGTATATTGCGCGGGCGGAAAGAGTAAGCGGGAACTAGTTGTGATACAAGAATATAGTGTTCATGCAAGAAGCCTCCGTCAATAAACGACGGAGGCTTCTTGCATGAATTATTTGTTGATGAGGATACTTTTTACTGCTCTACAGCCGTTTGCGTTTGTAGTAGGTTACGAAAGCAGCGGTTAGTATTAGGAGAAGGATGGCGACGCCAGTGGTGATGGCTTCACTCGTGCTGCCTTTTTGCTGCATAGTACCAGCACCACCAAAGTCGCCACCGCCCATACCACCAGGCATACCGCCACCAAAGCCACCGCCGCCCATGCCGCCACCACCAGGACCATTTCCGCCGCCTTCAGGGAAAGCGGGTCCGCCCATAGCTCCAGGCTCACCACCCGCGCCGCCGTCAAATCCACCTTGAGCAGCTTGGCCGTTAGTGTTGTTTTGTCCGTCTTGAGCAGTTTGCCCTGTTTGTGTAGTCTGCCCACCCGCAGCTGCTTGTGAGTTACTGCCAGGACCATCGCCGGCATTAGGGACAGCCGGTCCACCCATGGCACCAGGCTCACCACCTGCACCACCCTGAGCAGTCTGTCCACCCGTAGCCGCCTGCCCTCCGGTATTTGGTGCAGCTGCGTTTGCGCCAGTATTACCAGTAGCGCCATCCGCACCTGTGGCCTGCCCAGCACCCGCAGCGCCTTGAGCTGCACCATTTTTAGCGCCGCCACCAAAGCCACCGCCGCCCATGCCACCACCCATGCCGCCACCACTTCCTGATCCGTCACCGGATGAAGAAATGGTGCCGTCGAGCTGCTGCTGGATACTTTTGGCCATGTTCGACATGAAGGTCTCAACAGCCTTTATCCCATTTTCATACTGTTCGAAAGTGTAGAAGGCGGATGGATCCGCTTTGACATAGCTGGAAATCATCGTGTTCAGCTCATCAATCCGAGCCTGGAACGTATCGTCCGCTAGATAGCCAGTAATCATCTCACTAACAATTTCGTGATATTTCGTTTTGTATTCCTCATTAGCGAGTAGTTTCGCAATCAGCGGGCGTTCTGCCAACGCACCTTGGGTAGGCTCGTCAATTAACACATCTGCGCTTCCCATGCCGCCAAAAGCCATATTATAATCCCACGGCAGAATCGAGAAGACTCCATCGTCTTCATATAAGTAATAATTCTGCTTATTCCCACCTAAATAACTGTCCATATTACCCGTGACCGCATTTAGAGCGATATACTTCAGCGATTCCTCTACGTCGATGTATTTTTCATAATCGGTGCCGTTATTTAGCTCATTCAGCATGTCGACAAGAATATCATCGTTGGACTTATCGGATTTCATTTCTAGTCCAGTATAGAGGGCTGGATCATCGCCAAGCCAAGTCAAATCACTGCCCTGACCGGTCATTACACCTTTATAAAGTGCACCATAAGCGTTGCCGAAATTGCGTTCCAGATAAGCATCACCGATCTGTTCTACTGCAAGATAGAAACCCTTCAGTTCATCGTTTACATACACATTGACGAAGGAATATTTCGGCGTCGGGAGGCCGACACTTTCAGCGAGCTCATAGGTTAGAAATTCACGCATATAAGAAGCATCGCTGTAATTATTATTAAGATTGATTTTAGTAATGCCGAATAAATTCTGGTTAACATACTCATCAAAAGAAATTTTGAAGCTGTAGCGGTCAGAGTCTGTCATCTGTACTACGCTTCTGAGACTGAGATTTCCTTTGGTCCGTACAGCTACATTATCGTATTTCATACCGTTGTACTCGACGGAAGCCATTTTATATTCTTCAGCACTGGCATTATCCAGCATGTCCTGAAAATCGTCCGGGTCCAAGGTGATTTTGACATCCACGACCTTATCTTTTGGAAAGACCTGCTCGTCTAGCTTTTTCTCATCGCTCGAAATGACCCTTGTCTTGAGCATCAGACGTTGGATTATTTGTTGCAGACGGACTTGCGTTCTGACACCCGGCTACGGCGATGACCAGCAGCAGGCAGCAAAAACTCAGCAGGATTGACTTACCTCTGGTTTTCATCTGGGGCACCGCCTTTCATCTCGTTGTAATTAAGATACATAGTCACCGCTATAGCTGATCAAGAGTGCATTTTTGACACCTTTTAGGTCAGAGACTGTGTTGACAAAGCCGCCTACTTTATCATCCAGACGAAGCTCCAGCGTCAATTCAATATTGTTTGCGGAGACTGTTTTTTGCTTCACATTGTAGCGTTTTACGGATTTGGTGATATGGCTGTGTACTTCACGTTCACTTTCATCACTGTCGCAGTTAATGACCAGTAAGTATGGCGTTTCGATAGAAGAGTGTTTGATGAACAGGAACAAAATGAGGCCGATAATGATCGAACCGATAATAGCCAAGGTGAAAAATCCTGCTCCAGTTACAATCCCTGCTACAGCTGCCCAGAACAAGAAGATCAGATCAGTTGGATCTTTGATTGGTGTTCTGAAACGAACGATGGACAATGCGCCGACCATACCGAGGGACAGCACAAGGTTAGAGTTAATCGCAATAATGACAGTAGCTGTAATCATGGTCATGCCCATAAGTGAGACGTTAAAGCTTTTGGAATATAAAACACCGCTAAAGACACGTTTGTAGAGCAGGTAAATGAAGTATCCGATCAGAAAAGCTACGCCCAAGGTAATCAGCATCTTGGAGATACTAATATCAGATACAAAATTGTCGATCACCGAGTTTTTAATAATGTCCGAAAAATTATTTGTAGTATCTGTAGTCGTTGTTGTAGCTGCTAGCGGTGCTAGTGATGCATTCATAATCAATAATCCTCCCAAGTGTTAGTTTTTAAGAATTTGCGGCAGATCACGTATTTCGAAGCGGACTGCCTATTCAGTCCCTCCAGCTGCAATGCGATTTTAATGTACTCCGGAATATACTCATCGAATTTCACTTCAAAAATTATGAAGTTCTCATCAATCGCCCGAATCGGATGCAAATCCTTATCGAAAATATCCGTAGAATGCAGGCCCGTACGCAATTCTTTATCGAACGTTATTCGCACATTGCCGTTGTGGCAAACATAAGGCTCGCGAACATAATCCACGATGACCTTGGGTCGCAGCAGGTTATGGCGCATCTGATCGTATAACTCCATGAACAGCGGACTGTCCGGGACGTTCAGCACTTCGTAGTTGCCCGCCATAATCTCGTCGTACATTTGCCGGGTTAGCGGTTCTTTGATTTTGGCGATATAATCGTCCATTTTAATTTTTTTCTCAAAGTGAATGATGTTGTCTTGGATGTTGTAAATGCGAATCCGGTATTTGGCCCGCTCTCTGAGACCGCCGAGCTTGTCTGCAAGTGCCGTGTTGTTGATATCGTCAAAATACAAACTCCGAATGTGGTATTCTCCACTCTCATTAGCGTGTTGATCTTTATCAATCAAGCTTTGCAATCGCTGGCGTAATATAAGGTATTGATGATAGTTAATGAAAAATTTAAGTTCATGCCGGAATTGAAGCTTCTTATTCATTTTCACACCTCGTTTCTCTCTCTATCTCTGGCTAACCTTCCTGCTTGACTAATTCTAGGAGACAGACCTTATGCTTAACTTAAAATAGACTGAATGTTTGCTGAATGTTTTACACTGCGTTAACAAAAGTCTGTATAAAGAATCGTGTGCAGATTTGACTTCTGACTTTGTAGGGGGCTATCTTATTTAGAAGGCTAGAGAGAAATTTTCATAAGGAGGTACCGTGATGAGAGACTATAAATTTGCCATAATCCTAGGAGTGCTTGTGATTGTGGTTATTTTAGTGGCTTATGGGTTGGAACGATCGAAAAGCGGAAGTGATGCAAATTCACCAGCACCGTATGATCTCGTGACTACCTTTAAGGGAGCCGCGAGCACAAGCCGCGCGTTTACTTGGTATACAAGTGACTCTAGTGCAGCAGGCATTCTGGAGATTGTAAAGGGACAGGTGTCCTCTTTTGCAAATACGGATGTACAAAGGGGAGAAGCGAAAAGTAGTTCCATCAAAACAGACAATGGCACCAAAGGTGTTCATAAAGTGGAAGCTACGGGTCTTGAACCCGGGACGTTATATACTTATAGAGTGGGTAGTGGCGTTGAAGGGGAATGGAGTCCGGCAGCGGAATTTACAACGGAAGAAGATGGACTGGACAGTGTGTCTTTTATCAACGTAACGGATTCTCAAGGGGAAACGGCAGAGGATTTTAAGCTGTGGGGGAATACACTGAACAAGGCTTTTCAGACATTTCCTGAAGCCAAATTTATTGTGCATAACGGGGATTTGACGGAGGATCCGGAGGATTCGGCAGGCTGGGATGATTTTTTTGGCAATGTGCAGGGCTGGATTTCAGGGATTCCGTTAATGCCGGTAACAGGCAATCATGATGAGGTGGATGAGGATGCAAAGTATTATACTTCACACTTCAACCTGCCGGATAATGGGGCGAAGGGTTCAATTACTGGCACCTCGTATTCCTTCGATTATGGACCTGTGCATGTAACGGTACTGAATACAGAGAGCAATCTAAAAAAGCAAACGGAATGGCTGAAGGAAGATCTGAAGAACACAGACAAGAAATGGAAAATCGTTGCGATGCACCGTCCGGCTTACGGGGGGAACTCCTATAAGAAAGTTGAAGATTGGACGGATATTTTTGATACGTATCAGGTTGACTTAGTGCTGCAGGGTCATAATCATGAATATTCCAGATCCTACCCGTTACGTGGCGGAAAAATAGTTCTAGAAGGTGAGATTTCCAAAGGTGCTAAACGAGGGACAGTCTATGTTGTGACTAACGCTTCTGGAGGGAAATTTAACGAGAAAAAAGAAGATCAGTTCTATCATGCGGTGCATTTTCAGAACAATAAACAAATGTTTGCCGGCATTAACGTTACCGGGGATACATTAACCTATCAGGCCTATGATGTGGATGGAAAGCTGCTGGATGAGTTTGTGTTGACACATTGAGCTAAGGGAATTGGTAATATTACTAAAATACCTTCTCTGCTGTAAAGGCGGGGGAGGTATTTTTTTGATTTGCATCAAACCACCAAACCCGGCGCAACTGTATACCTTAAGACGCTTTTTCACATGTCTACCTTTTCCGTCATATAAGCTGTTAGCTTTATAATGATAAAATAGATTTAGTTATATTTGGATTTCATTTGAAGTGAAGGGGAAGTAATATGTTTATCAGAAAAGCGGTTTTTATCGGTATCATTTGTATGTTAGGTTTGACAGGTTGTGCAACGAACACTAAATCGGGTGCTGAAGGAGGGGGAGATAAGCGTGCAGAGGAGCTGCTCAGCATGTCTCGGAGTGAACTGGCTAAGCAGGAGAGCTACACTATAGAAATGGAGAAACAAGAAGAAACATCAAGCAAATCGGAAAAAAGTGAAGATAAACATTGGTCGAGCGCTGTCTCATTTCATGTCGACTATGTTAGAAATCCTTATACCGTATATCTAAAATCTGAGACTGCGGAAGGGAAGGAACGAGAAGAGTACATATCAGATACTGAATATCATACAAAGGTAATGGATGATTTATTTATCAAGCAAGACGATTATATTCCAGTGAAAGAAAAACAAATGGTACAAAGATTTATTGATCCGTACGATTATATAGACACGTACCAGATAGATTCTCAGGAGATCGTTGTTACTGAAGAGGAACAAGAATACATACTTTCGATGGAGATATCGTCTAATGATGCGAGTAAGGAAACACTCAAATTGATGAAACAGAATTTAACAGACAAAATTAAACTAAGATATACGCTGGATAAAACTACACATTTGCCGCAAAAAGTGGAAGCGGAAATATTCACTTCATTGAAATCAGAAAACTTAGATTCAGAATCAGTGCTCACTTTGCAAACAAATATCAGCCATTTTAATGGTATAAAAGAGATTGTTATGCCTGCAGATACTAGTGAAGAATAGTTATATTAGAAAGCCTCTGGGATTTATTCCGGAGGTTTTCTTTATCAACAGAATTATTTTTGATCAAAATTTAGTGAAATTGTATCCTGAAGTGTGAAAATGGTACGATTTTTAGAGACAATCTTCTGCAAAATATAACCATTTTCTCTCGATAATGAAAAACCTTACCATTATAATGAAAGCGTTATCAGAAAATGGATTCTAAGTTCTAAAGGTATGGATTAAGGGGGAGGGAGGAGCAGGGATATAGAGTAAGAAGAAGGCATAAACAAACCAATTATATCGTAGGAGGCGTAAAACGTGATTCGTAACCGTATCCGGAAAACAGGACTTTTGGTCCTGCTTGGCGCGATGGTAGGCTCTTTATTCTCTGCATTCCCAGCTACTACCCATGCAGCCTCAAGTGAACCTTACACCTGGAAAAGCGTTGTAACGGGAGCTGGCGGGGGCTTTGTACCCGGAATTATTTTTAATCAAACTGAACCGGATCTGATTTATGCCAGAACAGATATTGGCGGTGCCTATCGCTGGAATCAAGCTACATCCAGTTGGGTCTCAATTAGTGACTCGGTAGGCTGGGTAGATTGGAACAAGAATGGCGTAGATGCTCTGGCTACAGACCCAATTGATCCTAATAAAGTCTACATGGCAACGGGTACGTATACTAATCATTGGGATAATAATGGCCAGATTATGCGCTCTAATGACCGGGGGAACACCTGGCAAACCACACCACTGCCTTTTAAAGTAGGTGGCAATATGCCGGGCCGTTCCGCTGGTGAACGCCTAGTCATCGACCCCAATAAGAACAACATTCTCTACTTTGGAGCTAGAAGTGGTAACGGTCTCTGGAAGAGTATTGACTCTGGTGTAACTTGGTCAAAGGTAACCTCTTTTCCAAATGTAGGCACGTATATTCAGAATCCGACACTTGATTATGGGAATGATCTCGTCGGATTGTCTTGGATCACTTTCGATAAGAGTACAGGTACACTTGGCAACGCTACTCAAACGATCTATGTCGGTGTAGCCGACACGGCTAGCAGCGTATATCGGAGTACAGATGGTGGAGTAACCTGGACAGCTCTGGCTGGACAACCTACGGGTTTCTTGCCACATCACGGCGAGCTGTCATCCACAGGCGATCTCTATATTACTTATAGTAATGGTGTAGGACCGTATGATGGTAGTAAGGGTGAAGTATGGAAATACAACAAAACTAGTGGGGCTTGGACCAATATCAGTCCTACGACTGGTACAGATAATTGGTACGGCTTTGGTGGATTGGCGCTGGATGCTCAGCACCCTAATACATTGATGGTATCCAGCTTAAACGCCTGGTGGCCTGATGAAGTCATTTTCCGCAGTACCAACGGTGGCGCTACTTGGAGTCGCATTTGGGATTGGGGCAATTATCCAGAACGGACTTATAAGTTCAGTATGGATATCACCGCCGCTCCATGGCTCGATCATGGAACCACTTCTACATCCCTGGATCCTTCACCGAAGTTAGGCTGGATGATGGGTGATTTGGAAATTGATCCATTTAACTCGAATCGAATGATGTACGGCACTGGAGCAACAATTTATGGCTCGAACAATTTGACCTCATGGGATACCGGAGGCAAGGTAAATATCTCAGTCATGGCAAAAGGTGTGGAGGAAACTGCAGTGCTGGGTCTAATTAGCCCGCCAACTGGAACTTCGCATTTGATCACTGCACTTGGTGACGTTTCTGGTTTCCGTCATGAGGATTTGTCGGTAGCACCAACCAAATTCCAGACCAGTCCTTCATGGGCAACAACGATGAGTATTGACTACGCTGAACTGAGTCCGTCCTATATGGTGCGGGTAGGCAGTGCAGATAAAGAAAAAACGCCAAGCATGAAGTCCATTGGTATCTCTAACGATGGTGGAGTGAACTGGTATATGCCAAACTCCGAGCCTTCAAATGGAACCAAAACAACGGTGGGCCATGGACAAGTGGCAGTCTCTGCAAGTGGTAATTCCATTCTGTGGAGCACCTCAGATATTGGGGTGTATTATTCCAAAACCTCAGGCAATTCTTGGACAGCAAGTGCAGGATTACCGGCAGGGGCGAAGATAGCGTCTGATCGCGTGAATCCTAACAAATATTATGGATTCTATGCAGGAACTTTCTATGTAAGTGTGGATGGTGGAGCTACATTTACTGCCACCGGAGCTTCGGGCTTCCCGACCAATAATGTGGCTGGATTACAGCCGAATGAAGCCCAAATCAGTATGAAGGCAGTTCCAGGTATTGAAGGCGACATTTGGTTCGCCGGAGGGAATACGGTTGAGAATAAATATGGTCTATGGCACTCCACTAATTCAGGTGCGAGCTTCACGAAGTTAACGAATGTAGAAGAAGCTGATCTTATTGGTTATGGTAAGGCTGCTCCGGGCCAAACTTATATGTCATTGTACACCGTAGCGAAGATTGATGGTGTAAGGGGCGTTTTCCGTTCCGATGATGTTGGCGCAACTTGGGTACGTATTAATGACGATGCTCACCAATACGCTAAGATCAATATGGCGATTACTGGGGATCCAAGAATCTATGGACGTGTATATCTCGGTACGAATGGCCGAGGCACCTTGTATGCTGATCCTGTAAATCCACCAGCTACAGGCTCGACCATTACGCCAATAACTGCAAGCTTTGATAAGAAAACAGCGAATCAGGTAGACGTCGCAGTAACTATGACGTTGAACGGAAATACACTGAGCACGATCAAAAATGGAACGGCAACCCTCGTAGCCGGAACGGATTATACGGTAAGTGGATCAACAGTGACGATTAAAAAAGCGTATTTAGCGACGCAAGCGGTAGGAACGACTACGCTGACATTCAGCTTTAGCGCTGGAGCTACACAATCTTTGGCGGTAGCGGTAACGGATACTACAACACCAGTATCCAACTCGACCATCACCCCAAGCAGCGCAGGTTTTGATAAGAAAACAGCAAATCAAGCAGACGTTGCAGTAACTATGACGTTGAACGGAAATACGCTGAGCACGATCAAGAACGGAACGGCAACCCTTGTAGCCGGAACGGATTATACGGTAAGTGGATCAACAGTGACGATTAAAAAAGCGTATTTAGCGACACAAGCGGTAGGAACGACAACGCTGACGTTCAGCTTTAGCGCTGGAGCCACACAATCCTTGGCGGTAGCGGTAACGGATACTACAACACCAGTATCCAACTCCACGATAACG
This sequence comes from Paenibacillus sp. FSL H7-0735, assembly GCF_038008505.1. Classification (NCBI taxonomy): domain Bacteria; kingdom Bacillati; phylum Bacillota; class Bacilli; order Caryophanales; family Paenibacillaceae; genus Paenibacillus; species Paenibacillus sp. FSL H7-0735. The sequence continues at coordinate 2,937,560 of NZ_JBBOZH010000001.1, forward strand.
CCAACAAGCGCCGGATTTGATAAGAAGACAGCGAATCAGACAGACGTCGCCGTAACTATGACGTTGAACGGAAATACGCTGAGTGCGATCAAAAATGGAACGGCAACCCTCGTAGCTGGAACGGATTATACGGTAAGTGGATCAACAGTCACTCTCAAGAAGGAGTATCTGGCAACTCAAGCCGTAGGAACGACAACGCTGACCTTTGAGTTTAGTGCCGGAGCCGCACAATCCTTGGTTGTCACTATCTCAGATACGTCAGTAGCTCCTACAGTAGCACTGAAAGTGCAGATGTATAACGGTACAGTGTCTGCTTCCGGAAATACACTAAATCCAAAGTTTAAGCTGGTGAATACAAGCACAAGTGCTGTTGCACTTTCTGATGTGAAATTAAGATATTATTACACAATTGACGGTGAGCAGGCACAAAGCTTCTTCTGCGATTGGTCACAGGCTGGAAGCGCGAATGTAACGGGCACGTTTGTGAAGCTGCCAACGGCTAAAGCAGATGCGGATTATTATCTGGAGCTTGGATTCTCGAGTGCAGCAGGTTCACTTGATGCGGGTGCGAGCATCGATATCCAAGTGCGAGTGGCTAAAGAGGATTGGTCAAATTACACTCAAACCGGAGATTACTCCTTTAATGCGGTTGATACCAATTTTGTAGATTGGACAAAAGCGCCAGCCTACATCTCGGGTAATCTGATCTGGGGTAGTGAACCTAACTAAGAATCTCCATTAATAGTTATGCTGAAAAGGCTGTCCTAAAAGTAGAAAATTCTACTTTTGGGGCAGCTTCTTACTTTAACCCTCAGGCTATAGGAGGTATGTTATATGTGCTATACGCTATGTGCTATGTACTACGTTCTATGAGGCATGTGGTATATGCTATGTGCTACGTTCTATGAGTCATGCGATATGTGATATATCGGATGGCTTCGTTCTATGAATCATGTGGTATGTGGTACGTGCTATGAGGAGGTGTGTGGTATACGTTATGTGGTATGTCGGATGCATTTATGGTTCCTACAGTGTTGGCTATATAGTATTTAGGGAAAACCTCCCTGAAAATAGCCGATATTTGCTTTAAATGAACGAAATCAGGGAATACCTCCCTAAAAATCAGGCGAATTCGTTATTTGCCAGTAAATTAGCTAATAATTAGGGAGGTTTTCCCTAATTATTGGTTGGATGACCAGAAAACTCAGAATTTTAGGGAGAAATCCCCCAATTATTCTATCAACGCTTCACTTCCTCCTGTACGGTACGTAAGAACCAGCTAATGATACTTAAAAGTAGTTCTGACATACCATTAGCTGTTTTGGCTGTTACAATGTTTGTCCGCTATCTATGGTAATGATCTGTCCAGTCATTGCTTCCTGTTCTAGCGCAGCGCAGACGAACTGGGCGATATCTTCGGGGGTTGAAATATGCTGAAGCAGCAGATTAGGGGCTAGTTTATACATCTGTTCTTCTCGTCCAGCCCACCATCTAGTAGCAACGGCGCCCGGTGCTACACAGTTAACTCTAATATGGGGAGCCAGCGCATGTGCCAGCGATTTCGTAAGACCGTGGACAGCCGCTTTGGAGACGGCATAAGGAAGGGAGGAGCCTAAGCCTGTCTGTCCAGCGATGCTGCCGAGATTGATGATGGCTCCTGAATTTTTATGGTTCATATACGGTGCAACCGCTCTGGCACAGAAAAACATTCCTTTCACATTTACATCATATAACTCATCCCATACTTCCTCTGTTGCCTTTTCCAGATCTCCGAGAGCAATATGTTTAGTTATACTGGCGTTATTCACTAGCAGATCTATTGTCCCGAAATGCTGAATAATCGAATGGACCATACTTCGCACATCCTGATCTTTAGACACATTCGCTTGTATTGCTATAGCCTGCCCTCCTTGATTCAGAATCGTCTTTACGGTTTCATTAGCTTCATCCTCAGATCTAGAATAGTTCACTACGACGTGAGCCCCGCGTTTGGATAGTTCCAAGCTTACAGCTTTGCCAATTCCAGTCCCTCCACCAGTTACTAATGCGACTTTATTGTTGAGATCCATCCTCATGCACTCCTTAAGTTGGCGTATGTTGTTGATATAAAGTATTCTATAGAGAAAAGTGGATTTCGTATAATTGAATATAATGAAGGTTTGGTTCAATTTATTTGAATTGAACACTGGAGGACACTAGGATGGATCTAAAAACAATAAAAACCTTTCAAACAATCGTAACTTCCGGAAGCTTTAATCGTGCCGCAGAAGAATTGAACTATGCCCAATCTACAGTTACGATGCAGATGCAAAGGCTTGAATCTGATCTGGGATGTCAATTGCTTGAGCGGGGTAAGCAAATCAGCTTAACAGAAGCAGGCAGATTGTTTTATGAAGAGAGCTTACATATCGTTAAAGATATGGAACGACTAGAGAGCCGTTTGGCTGATTTAAAAATAGGGGAAGCTGGCAACGTGCGATTAGGGGTAACGGACCCGACGGCGAGCTATCGTTTACCGCAGCTTTTAAGTGAGTTTATGGCACAGTTTCCTAAAGTGAAAGTCTCCGTGGATATTGCGGGAACCGCAGCACTTAGTGAACTACTCCTGCGTGGTGAAATTGATATGGCTGTGTGCTCGGCGCCTGAGCTCGGCAAGGAGCTTTATTTTGAACCCTTATTTGCAGAGGAATTTGTGTTACTTTTGCCAGAAGAGCATCCGCTAGCATCCAAGGAGAGTATCACCCCAGAGGATATACAGGCTCATCGCTTATTGATTACGGCAGCGAATTGTCCTTATCGCAAAAAATTAGAAAGTGTGCTGCAGGAATCAGGTGGGCCGCCACTAGATACAATGGAAATCGGGAGCATGACAGCGCTGAAATATTTTGTGGGAAGTGGTTTAGGAGTGGCTCTTGTGCCTGAGATTGTGCTGAATCCAGCCCCAGCAGGAACTATAGTACGGAAGCTGGAGGGAAAGGTTATTGATATGACCTGTGGGATCATATGTAAACTTTCAGATTATCCGCTTAAGCTAGCGAGCTCCAGATTGTATCATTTTTTAAAACAGGAACTAACCGTGACAAGGATATTTTGAATTTTAAACGAATTGTTAAGAAATAGAAAAAATAGAAAGGGCGGTGTTTGATGTTTTTTAGGAGGAAATTCAGTTTCTGGCTTTCGATTATAAGTATCATCATCTGTCTGAGTGACTATCTGGGGGTGGGGATCGCGAATATTATTCTTGTACGTTTGAACCCTATTATAGATACACTGATCTTTACAGAACCTTTTGAAAGCTTCATGGTTGATGTAAATAATCCGAGATGGGGAACCAATAGTGCGTTAATCAGCGTCAGATTCCCAACTTATATTATTCATTTTGGAACGTTTTTGATTTTGGGGATTCTAATTGATTACCTTATTCGTATATTAAAACAGAAGTAGAAGTGTAAATGAGCCTAGAAGAGGAAAGGTGAGCTGAGATGAGCGGAGCAAAGGGAAAGCTTGATTTGGAGAGAATTGTTTTTATTGGCAGGACCTATGAGGAATATTTACGTATGTTTGATTTGCTGGAATCAGATCTCATCGGCCAGAGAATTCTGGATTGTCCTGCGGGTGCTTGTTCTTTTACAGCAATAGCGAATCAGTTGGGTGGTGATGTAACGGCTGCCGATATTGCTTACTATTACTCTGAAGATGAGCTGGCAGACAAAGGGGTTCAAGATATTGCGCATGCGATGTCCGGAATGGAAAAAGTACAGGATAACTTCGTTTGGAACTACTTTAAATCAATCGAGGGCCTGACCGAAGCTAGGAACGCAGCTTTAACCGCCAGCACTAAAGATCGAAGACAAACCCCGGAGCGTTATGTTCCTGTGGTACTTCCGGATCTGCCATTTGCGGATGAAGCATTTGATCTGACATTATCTGCTCACTTTCTATTTATGTACAGCGATCGGCTGGACTATGAATTTCATCTAAAGACTATTAAGAAACTAATGCGGGTGACGAGAGGCGAGCTTCGAATCTTTCCACTAGTCGACCTTTCTTGTAAAAGGTATGAGCATTTAGACCGCCTTATTGATGATTTGGTAAGGCAAGGATTTACTGCAGAGGAACTAGAGGTTCCTTATGAATTTCAAAAAGGTGCAAAGCAGATGTTGAAGATTAGAAGAGCAGAATTGTTCCTCTGAAATATAAAACGAGGGTGCCTCAAGCCATGAGACTTTGGGAGCGCCCTCGTTTTTTGTATAAATATCTATAAAGCTTACGCCACAGTTTCTTTCCGTTCTGCTACAAAACAAGCTATGCCTAATACCAGACCAAGGCCCACTAGAACCGCACCGACCCAAGGAAGCGAAGTGATCGCTAAATGAGAAATGACCCAACCGCCAATAAAGGCACCCGTTGCGTTACCGAGATTCCCGGCGGAGTGGCTGGTCGTTGAGGCAAGTGCAGGGGCTGCCTGAGCCAGACTCATAATCCGTATTTGCAGACCTGGCATGACCGCAAAGGACACCATACCCCAGAAAAATATTGTGATTACCGCAGCTATTGGGCTATGCATCGTGAAGGAAAAGATCGTTAGAATCATACTGACTGCAAAATAAAGTCCCACGATAGAAGGCATCAGCTTCCAATCCGCAAGCTTTCCGCCAACGATGTTCCCGATGGTCACCCCACAGCCGAATAAGACTAGAATCCAAGTCACACTATGTTCAGCAAAACCAGTCACTTCTTCAAGCAGTGGAGTAATATATGTGAACACGGTGAACAAGCTGGCGTTCCCTAACGCCCCGATCAATAAGAATAGTAGCAGCTTTGGATTAGCCAGCGCAGCAATCTGCTGGATAACACTCGCTGGTTTCTCTTGTTTAAGCTTTGGAATAAAAATGAGAATACCGATCAGCGCGGCGACTCCCATGACAGCAATCGCTGCAAATGAGGCCCGCCAGCCCATACTTTGTCCAATAAATGTCCCTAGAGGAACTCCGACAATATTGGCTATCGTTAAACCTGCCATCATAATAGATACGGCTCCGGCCCGCTTATTGGGTTGTACAAGATTGGATGCGATGACTGCGCCAACCCCAAAAAAAGTACCATGAGTTAAAGCTGTAATTATACGAGCTACCATGAGAACGGTATAGTTGGGTGCAAACACAGAGATTCCGTTGCCCAGTATAAAAAGAATCATGAGAAGACATAACAGTTTCTTTTGTGGAATGCGTTGCGTGAGAATGGTCAGGATGGGTGCGCCAACGGCCACTCCAAGTGCGTACATTGTAATGAGTTGGCCAGCAGTCGAAATACTAACCTGTAAATCGTTGGCGACATTTGGTAAAATACCCATAATAACAAACTCAGTCATACCAATCGCAAAAGCGCCTACCGTAAGAGAAAGTATAGAGATGGGAAAGGGCTCTTTCCCTGCTCGTTCTTTGCGTGTTTGTGCCTTGTTAAGGTTTGGAATTGCGTTCATGATGCCGATGTTCAACCTTTCTTCTGCCTGTAATGAAGCTCCACCTTGGTTAAGATGATAGATCCGACATGTAAGTATTGCTTTTCTATTATTTAGTTTTCTGAAAATATTTTCAAGATAAATATTTTTTCAGATAGTTTTCATTTTTATAGATCATTGAAGGGATGGTTATTTATGAATGTTGAAGGCCAAGTCCAAGTACTTGAATTGCCGGAAATGAAGCAAGAATTTAATAACAGTTTGCAGAGTAATGATCTTGGATTGGATATAGAAATCTATCAAATTGCGAACCCTTCCTGGCCCGATGAGGCTGAAGTGTTCCTTCCTTTGCGATGAGAAAAAATTATAAGCAGGCAGCTTTAATGGCGCTTCAGAACTTTGACCTGGATTGGACGCAGATTCGTTTTAACCAGCTGTCGGATACCTGTACCTTTGTAATCGAAACTAATAAAGAGGGAACTTTTTTACTGCGCCTTCATTCGGGGAGATCTAAAGAGGAAATCAACTCCGAAATCGCGTGGCTGGAGCTTTTGAAGAGCAAAATTGATGTCCCCCTGCCAAAAGGTATTCACGATCGCACAGGTGCTGTAACGTTCAGAGTGGAACAGGGAAATGGAGAAGGTGTGTATGCCTCTTTAATGCGTTGGGTTGAAGGGGAACATGCGAATGAAAGACTTACCGAAGAACAAATTTACAAAGAAGGCGTTCTATTAGCCAAGCTGCATAAGGCGGCACAGGAGCTGGAGTTACCCTCTGGCTTTAATCGTCCTGTTTGGGATGAGCATAGCTTTCGAAAGGCAATGCTTCGTTTAAAGCTGCATTATCATTGTTTTCTTACGGATGATGAGTTTGTGCTGTATCAGTCGGCAGCTGAAAAATTATACAACTGGTTAAGCAAGCAGCATAAAAATAAGAACAGAAGGTCTTATGGCGTTATCCATGGAGATTTACATCAAGGCAACATCATATTTAAAGAGGGCGAACCTCGGCCGATTGATTTTGGAAGATGTGGTTGGGGTTATTATCTTTATGACGTTGCACATACCCTTCTTGGACTGTATCCATTGCAAAGAGAAGGGGTCATTAAGGGGTACGAAAGTATCGCCAAGCTCGATGGGGAGTGGGTTCAGACTTTAGAGAATTTTACGGTCATGGTTATGATCGAAAATTATTGCCATCACGTATCCGATCCTAGGGAAACTGAGGGTCTAAAAGCAGAACAGCCCTATGCGCTAGCGATCCTGAGAAACTATCTTAAGGGAGAACCCTTTCTTTTTGACAGGATTGAGATTTAACGTATAAAAATGGGGTCTCTTTGGGGAATTTATATAAAGTTCCCTAAGGAGGCTATTGTGATGAAAAAAAGCTGGATTGCTCCCCTTCTTGTCGCAGTGATGCTTGTTCTGACGCCACAACCTTGCTCCGCTAGTAGGTTAATTCAACCTCAATCTATAACGCCCTCCAGGTCTGATTCGGGACTTCAACTGCCAGATCAAGATTCTCGCGAACTTAAGTTTCAAGACATGCTGATGTTATTTCTTTTACCCCATATTGAGAAAAAAATTGCAGATATTTATTCACCGCTTCTGCGAGAATCGCCAATGGTTTATCCTTACTTTGTGGATGTGACTGAGGTGAAGCGGCTCAATGGTTTCCGTGGGTTTGATTTCTTGATTACACTTAACGTATATCCTACAGTAGGTCCACATATTTCAGTTGGAGAAGATACCATGACTTTTAGGATCTCTCCTGGTCCTAAGGTGAAGCTTGAATCGTTCAAGCATCTAAAAGACCCCCAAAAGTCAGACTTCCCACCAAATTATCAGAACATCCTGAGATAGTGTAGTTTAGGTAAGGCGGGCGGAAGAGTAGATGTTAATATGTGCCGCGCGTTGAGTTATGAGGCGAGCTATTTTTACATGAGTAGGGAGTTCTGCGGTAAAGGTAATGGGTTGAGTAGGGAAGGGAGTCTTAGGAGATGGTGAGTGAGAGGGGAGGAAGGTTGGGCTAGTGGCGTGATGAGGGTGAGTGAGAGGGGAATAAGGTTTGGTTAGCGGCATGATGAGGGGCAGTGAGAGGGGATGAAGGATGGGCTACTGGCGTGATGAGGGTGTGTATGTGAGGGGATAGAGGTTGGGTTAGTGGCATGATGAGGGTGTGTGAGAGGGAATGAAGGTTGGGCTAGTGGCGTGATGAGGGTGTGCGTGAGGGGATAGAAGTTGGGTTAGTGGCGTGATGAGGGTGTGTGAGAGGGAATGAAGGTTGGGCTAGTGGCGTGATGAGGGTGAGTGCGTGTGTCCGGGAGTGGGTAAACGGGATAGTTGCAGTTTATACACTTATTTGCAGGAGATAAGAAGCTTAGTCACTTTTAGTTGCATTTGGTGCAGTTAAAAGAAGTCTTTTCACACTAATTTGTTAATATCGTTGAATTTAGTTGCAGAGAATACACTTATTTCGCTCGGGCAGCACTATGTATTGTTTATAGTTGTATAAAGTGCAATTAACTCATACATTCACAAAAAAATTTAAGCAAAATAAAAAATCCATGGGTTAACGTTGCAATACCCAACTCATACCCAACTCATACCCAACGCATACCCAACTCATACCCAACGCATACCAAACTCATGCCTAGCCCACCACACACACTCCGATCTTTGGGGTGTTTTTTTTTGTGGTTAGACTTGTGGTGGATTAATGGCGATTATGGTATTATGAAATTAGTGAATGCATTGATTTGAGTTACTAAATTCAAATAAGGAGGTGCGAGGGATTGGGTGATCATAAATTTGAAGGCGAACACAAGGGAAGGAGCAGTATTAGCGAAATTAAAGATAAAGTCACTAGCGATAGCGCAAGTAACAACGAGGATAAAGTTAAAGTAGGTGTAGCTACTAAAGATGGGCAGTTGGGGTTTCTTTTTACAAGGGGAGGTCTTCGGGAGGGTGCGGGTAGAAAAAGCACTGGTGTAACTAAAAAGGTATCTTTGACGTTATCTGAGGACGTTTGGCAGGAGATAGAGCAGGCTTGTGCGGATCAGAACGCATCTCGCTCTCAAGTATTTCGGAACATTATTGAGGCGCATTTTGTAAAGGAATCTAAGGAGAGTTAGGTGAAGTCTTTGCTAATCCATGTATCAAAAGATTCTCTGAGTACCGCTTTACAGGCAGCATTAAAAGCCATATCCGCGAATAGTTCCTCACGTGTTCTATCTGGAATACTTATTCAAGCGCAAACTCAGGGTCTGATATTAACAGCCAGCAATATAAGAATGACCATTGAATATAAGCTCCCTGTAAAAATGGATTCGGTGGTTGTGCACAACACAGGTGAGATCGTAGTTCCCGCACGTTATTTTTATGAGATCATTCGTAAGCTTGATCCTGGACTAATTAGGCTGGAAATCGTAGAGTCATTGATATTAAATATTCAATCAGGGAACACTCAATTTCGTTTATGTGGAATGGATGCAGCAGAGTTTCCGAGAATCCAATACATAGATCATCCAAATATTCAAAGGATAAGCATGAAGAACATTCTCTTGAAGCAAATATTTAAAAGAGTGGTTTTTGCGGTCTCTTCATCGGAAACCAGACCTGTGCTTACAGGAGTTTTGCTTCAAATAGATAAGCGAAATATTCGTGTAGTCGCCACTGATGGCATCTGCTTCGCCCAGCATATTGTTGAAAGCATAGAAGATTACGGTGCAATTCCTTTAGATGTTGTAATCCCGGGCAGCAGCCTGGAGGATCTTTTAAAAATATTAAGCGATGATGCAGACAGCAGCACCGATTTAGAAATAGGCCCCAAGCAGATCAGATTTATTTCTAATGGATTGAGGGTTCAGTCTGCCCTTCTAGAAGGAACTTATCCCTCTGTCAATAATTTAATCCCAAAAGCGTATCTCTCCGAAGTGATTGTTAAGACAGACCGTTTGTTACATGTGGTTGAACGTATTTCTATATTGGCTGGTGAGAGTGTTATGCTCAGCGTACTTCCTTCTAACACGCTAAGTTTAGTGTCCAAGACTGCAGAAATTGGGGATGTAAAAGAAGAGATTCCTTTGGAACATCTAGAGGGTGATCATTTTCGAGTAGCCTTTAACGGAAAATATTTCAGGGACATCCTTCGGGCGATTGATAGTGAGACGCTTAGAATCAGGTTCGCGGGAAAAGAAAGACCGCTGGTGATCCTGCCTGTAGACGCATCTTCGTCCACACTTTTTTTAATTACTCCTGTGAGGACGCATGATTGAGGATATGTTAATTGCAGTATTTGAGTAGATTTGGGTGAATAGCTGCAACTGAGTCCGAGCAATTGCTGAAAAGAACGCCACCTGCCAAATCTGCTCCTAAACGTGCTAACCAGTGCTTAAACTAACTGTCTATGGCTCAACTTATCTACTCCGTGCGCGGAATTAGCTGCCTATTGCTCAACCTATCTACACCGTGCGGAATTAGCTACCTATAGCTCAACCTATCTACTCCGTGCACGAAATTAGTTACCTATAGCACAATCTATCCGCCTACGTCTCGAAACCAGTTACCTTTTGCTCGATCTAGATCGTAGCGGACCGTACTGCAGCTATTTCAGCATATGGGTTTATTTTGCGAAGGTTTCGGACTGTATAGCACCTATTGCCCTTGATTTACTCAGAAAAGGAGTACATTTGAGCGAATAGCTGCAACTGAGTCCGATAGTGTGGCAAAACGAGCGAAATTATGGAAATAAGAGCAACTGAGTCCGAAATAGCCCAAACCCACTTCAGCATCACAGCTTTCCCAGACGGGAATGAGGTATATTTGATCTGGGAGGGGATGGAATGCATAATGCAAAGACGGCCATATTTTATTTCTCAGGTACTGGCAATACGGAGATTATTGCTAAGCAATTTGCTGAAAGGCTAAGAAGTAAAGGGCAAGACGTAGATTTGTTTAGAGTGGAAGATATTATTAAAGGCACTCGTTCTGTAGAATATGAAGCCTATGATCTTATAGGTATTGGTCATCCGGTTCTAGGCTTTGGCGCTTCCGGTTTTGTTGAACATTTTGCAGATCAGCTGCCTGAATGTAATGGAACCCCGGCATTTGTATTCAAAACGGCATCCTCTCCACACTATATCAATAACGGTGCTTCGAATACGGTTCTTCGTTCTTTGCGTGGGAAGGGATATATCCCTTTTCACAATTCCATTTTGGCGATGCCATGTAATTTTTATATCAAATATGATGACAGGTTGAATAAGCAGTTGTACCAAGCCGCACAGCGTAAGGTGGAATTGTTTGCAGAGGAAATCGTAAACCGAACACCACGAAATCTGCCGATTCACCCTGTGTTGGAGCGGGTTCTGAGAACAGTATATTATTGTGAGGAACACCAAGGGGGAAAATACTTCGCAAAAGGATTGCGTACAACGGACGCTTGCACACTATGTTTAAAATGTGTCAGCAACTGTCCAACATCCAATATTAGTAGCGGCGTAGAAGGAATTGTTTTCAGTCAAAATTGTTTATTATGTATGCGTTGTGTTTATTCTTGTCCTCAGAAGGCAATCCAAGCGACACGACTGAAGGCTAGCGTAGTAGATCCCTATACTGGAGGTCCGAATCTTCATAAACTAATGAAGGATTCTGCGAATGATGGACGGTTTGTTACTCCCAAATCCAAGGGCTACTATAAGCATTTTATTAAGTATTTGGAGGAATGACATATGAATCTGTTTCGGATGGGATCTAAGCTACTGGGGATTGAGCGGATCAGCACATTTTTGGAGGATAATTATGTGAGTATCGGCTACCCCGGAATAGGGGATCTGGAGAATCTAAGCATAGAGGAACTTCGTGATCGATTAATCGGTACTTACCAATATAGTGAGCCGGAGCTTATGCAACATCTGCAAGCCCTTCAGCTATTTGTACATACGATGCAAGATGGAGATTATGTGCTGGTGGCCGATGGAGATTGGGTACATCTCGGAGACCTCGGAGATTATTTTTACAACGAGTTAAATGATAATGTTGACGAGGGTACATGCCATCGGCGTGGTGTAACGTGGTTGAAAAGTCTGCCGATTTCTGAACTAAACGCAGGCGTGCGGGAGTTATTTAACCAAAGTGCACCGGTTGTACAATTTAAGGGTCCAAAACCAAGTGCTCGCTTGGATCTGTGGATTACAGGTGTTTCTGCTAATGAACAAGAAGTGAATAGTCCGCTGGAATTGGATGAGGAGACGCTCTCTAAGGCGCTTAATATTTTGAAAGAAGCTTTGATTTGTGATGACTCCGAACGACGGGAACGAGCAGCGATTGCCATTTTACAATATGCGAAGTAGAGCACCTCTTCTATATCGGGCACACGGTTCATTATCTTCATGATGAGTTCCAATTAAAAAAACGTTCCACCCGCTACTTGCCTCGGATGGAACGTTTTGCTGTATCTATAATCAGATGAACTCAACGAATTCGTTGACTGGCTTACGGTAGCCGCGGGGTCTGATTTTATGTTTTTTGTCTTTGCCGATCGTGATCAGCATAACAGGTACCATATGATCCGGCAGATTCAAGGTGGATTGGATAACATCAGCATCGAAGCCGATCATCGGGCAGGTATCCCAGCCTTTATCTTTGGCGATCAGCATAAAGTGCATGGCCGAGAGAGAGGCATTACGTATTGCTTCATCTCTTTGAAAAGCATCCTTATCAATGTAAGCATTGTTAATCATCTCTATTTGCTCATCATATTCCTCTTGTGACATCGCTCCTAAAGCTTTAAGCCCGCCATAGATTTCTGGAGCCTGCTGATAAGCATGCTTATCTCCTAGCACTACAATAACTGCTGAAGCAGTATGGATTTTATATTGGCCGTAAGCCGCTTCGCGAATTTCTTCTTTTAAGCTCTCGTTAGATATCACTTTGTAATTTGTATGCTGTAGATTATAGGCCGATGGTGCCAATCTGGCGTAAGAGAACATTTCCTCTAATTCATTCTGAGGGATGGTGACCCCTTCCACAAAATTCATAGCGGATCTGCGGGACTGAATCAAGTCTGTAAAAGCGCTCATAAGTATTCCTCCGTTGTGTATGTATTCGGTTGTAAAATATAAACACCTGATATTTGTAAATGTACTAACTAAATGTTACTAACTCAAAATAACACAGCCTATAAAATTCGTCAATGATAAAATTTATTGAAGTTAATCTTGAATACCCTGTTGTCAAAAAATAGGACATAAATTAGGATATTAGGATATGTAAAAACACGGTGAATGAAAGGGTGGATAAATTGATTAATAGTAGAGAACGATTGATGATAGATTTACAAAGAATCGAAGAGAATGACTACGAGCTTAGAAGTGGACAGGACATAAAGGATTATGTGAAGTTGATGCTTGAGCATTTAGGAGATCCCGAGCCTGTGCTGCGTGATGAATTGATTTATTCCACATTCTACAAATGGATTAATGAGAAACATTGGTTTAATGATGCGGAGCTTCGTGAACTGCTGTGGATACTCCTTGACGAGCAGCATCTATTTTATCACATTGGGAACAAAGAAGATCAGACGGTGTATACAAGAACATTTTCTGTATTGGTTGTTGCTCTTATTCTCCAGCGGCATAGGGAAAAGGCTATATTGGATAGCTCTGAATTTACAAAGGTGAAGCAGGGTTTAATTCGTTATTATAAGGAAGAACGGGATTTAAGAGGTTATATGGAAAAAGAAGGCTGGGCACACGCAGCAGCCCATGGCGCAGACGCCTTGGATGAGCTGGTTTTATGCTCGGAGAGTGATGCCGAGGTGCGGGAAGAGGTTCTGACAGTTGTTCAAAAGATGCTTTATAACGATCAATACATATTCAGGGAGGAAGAAGATGAACGGATTGCTACTATTATAGTTACAATCATCGATCATCATTTACTTCCACAGCAGTCTATAACCGATTGGATTCTCAACTTGGCGCAATGTGGCAGTTGGCCTAGAAGCCACAGCCAGTACGTTACTCGAATAAATACAAAGAACTTCCTGCGTTCTCTTTATTTCAGGTTACTTCTAACAGAGAAGAATATGGACATTGTGGATGTTTTGTTGAAAACTGAGAAGAATTTGAATGAATTTGTACATTAATTCACTCAAACGGTTTTAATTAACACTGGTAATTTAAATAATTTATTATAATGTAATAAAAATCACAAAATTTTATGGAAATTCAAAAACTTTGTGACATTTATAACTTGATAAGTGCTATAATAGAAATATGGCGTTAAAAGTTCTTATGTTTTTCATTACTATTAAGCAGCAAAGCTTATTGCAGAGGAGATTTGGATATGTCAGAATCAATCACTCAAACACAACCTGAACAAGAATCACCAAAAGTAGCTGTTAGCAAGGAACAAATGGATGTTCTAGAGCAGCTCTTGAAACCAGAAGTTCAGGAATCATTAACAGTCTTGGTGGAACAGCTGCCAAAATTAACTGAGCTTGTTGGCGTGCTTACAAAGTCCTATGACTTTGTGCAAACTGTCGCAGCGGATGATGTCTTGAAAAGTGATACGGTAAGTGCAATTAAAGAACTTGCTGAACCTGTAGTGCATTCCGCGAAGAATATGGCAGCTACAGTGATCGAAGCAAAAGATCGTGCGAATGAAAGTAACGAAGTTATTGGTCTTTTTGGTCTTATGAAGTTGTTGAAAGATCCGCAAGCGCAAAAGCTTTTCCGTTTCGTAAATGCATACCTTCAAGTTGCTGGAGAACGCAGTAAGCAGAAATAATCATTTTCATATCTTATTCGTAAGGGACGGAGGAAACATCATGTCTAAACATATTGTCATTCTAGGAGCAGGTTATGGTGGTCTACTAAGCGCCTTAACCGTACGCAAGTATCTCAAAAAAGATGAAGCTAAAATTACTGTAGTTAATCAGTATCCTACCCACCAAATCATCACAGAATTGCATCGTCTTGCAGCAGGTAGTGTTGCAGAGGGTGCTGTTGCTATGCCTCTAACTAAGCTTTTCGCAGGTAAAGATATTGACCTGAAAATCGCGAAGGTTAATTCATTTTCTGTGGAGAACAAACAAATTGTTCTTTCTGATGGTGTGACACTTACTTATGATGCGCTTGTTGTAGGTCTTGGCAGCACTACAGCTTATTTTGGCATTCCAGGGCTTGAACAATACAGTATGGTATTGAAATCAGCTGCAGATGCTAACAAAATTCATCAACATATTGAAGATCGTATTCGTGAATATGCGAAATCGAAAAATGAAGCAGATGCAAACATCCTGATCGGTGGCGGCGGTTTAACCGGCGTTGAGCTTGTTGGTGAAATCGCGGATGTATTGCCTACACTTACTAAAAAATATGGCGTTGATCCTAAAGAAATTAAGCTTATGCTCGTTGAAGCAGGTCCTAAAATCCTTCCAGTATTGCCAGATGCATTGATCGAACGTGCTGTAGCAAGCTTGGAAAAACGTGGTGTTCAATTCTTGACAGGTCTTCCTGTTACGAATGTAGAAGGCAATGCGATTGACTTGAAAGACGGTCAAAAAATTATTGCTAACACGTTTGTATGGACTGGTGGCGTACAAGGAAATCCACTCATCGGCGAATCCGGTCTTGAAGTTAACCGCGGTCGTGCAACGGTGAATGAGTTCTTGCAATCCACTTCTCACAAAGATGTATTCGTTGCTGGTGACAGCGCGGTGGTCTTTGCAGAAGATGGACGTCCATACCCTCCAACTGCTCAAATCGCTTGGCAAATGGGTGAATTGATCGGATACAATCTGTATGCCTTCTTGAAAAATAAATCGTTTGAAAGCTTTAGCCCAATCAACTCTGGTACGCTTGCTAGCTTAGGCCGTAAAGACGGTGTAGCCATCGTTGGTGCAAGTTCTACTCCGTTAAAAGGCTTGCCTGCAACTCTGATGAAGGAAGCAAGTAATATTCGTTACTTGTCCCACATTAAAGGATTGTTCAGCCTAGCTTACTAATATAGTTTAACCCTAAACCCTGCTCGAATCTGAGCGGGGTTTTTGTTATTGTTTTTTTAGTGAAATGTTTGCATTATTGATGTTTCGTAGTAGGCTGCATTCATTGTATTTGATATAATAGATTGGGTTATATTAACAGAGGTAGTTAGAGGAGGATTTCATTTATGATATTCCAACAAAACGATGTCATTCTGTTTCAAGGTGACAGCATAACAGACTGGGGACGTAATCATGAAGACGCTTCATCGCTTGGAGTGGGTTATGCAATGATGGTCGCCGCTCGTCTGGGGTATTTATATCCAGAGAAGAATCTTACTTTTATTAACCGTGGCATTGGTGGCAACCGTATTGTTGATTTACAGGGGCGTTGGGATAAGGATTGCCTGGATTTGAAGCCGACTTGGGTGTCCATTTATATTGGAATTAACGACACTTGG
Source organism: Paenibacillus sp. FSL H7-0735 (assembly GCF_038008505.1). Classification (NCBI taxonomy): domain Bacteria; kingdom Bacillati; phylum Bacillota; class Bacilli; order Caryophanales; family Paenibacillaceae; genus Paenibacillus; species Paenibacillus sp. FSL H7-0735. The sequence continues at coordinate 2,953,466 of NZ_JBBOZH010000001.1, forward strand.
CGCCGTTTTGATTCTGGTGAAGAAACCACTCCCGAGCAGTTTGAAGCTTCATATCGGGACCTGATTAAACGCACTCAGAAATCTTTGGATGCTAAATTAGTTCTTATAGAGCCTTTTGTTTTGCCTGTACCGGAAGATCGTAGAACTTGGCGTCAGGATCTTGATCCTAAAATTCATATTGTCCGCGAGCTGGCACGTGAATATGGGGCGCCGCTGGTTCCGCTAGATGGACTTTTTGCAGCGGCCTCCGTAAAAGCAGAACCGGCTTACTGGGCATATGATGGAGTACATCCTACTCCTGCAGGTCATGCACTTATTGCGGATGCTTGGCTCAAAACGATGGGAGCAATCTAATCAATTGTCATTTTAAGACTAGAACCACGCTTTAATAAGCAGGTTGTAGTCTTTTTTTAATCGCGTGTTAGTAAAGTCGTTTTTATATATTTATAGACACTGTTATAATTGGAATATGCTTATGTATTGGAGGCGATTCGCATTAGGCGGTTAATATGGATAGCACCTTTGTTATTGGTCGTAGTGTTAAGCGGATGTAAAAGTGATTTGGGCTTCATCAATGCCAGATGGATCGAAGGCGTGTCGTTGACACCCGTGGCAACTAGTGATCAGAAACAAGCGGATCGTCCTTTGCACTCAGAGAGCTTAACGCTAAAGGATTCTGTTTTGATCAAGACGCTTGCGGAGGCTATGAACAAGAGTAAAAAATTTTCTGATGATCTGGATTGGGGTCCGGAATTTGAAATGAAGCTTGTTTATGGGGACGGCTATTCGGAAGACTATTACATAGCGCTTGGAGATCAACTTGGACATGAAGGGATGTTTACTACAGCGGAGAACAGCAGTCAGGGCTACACGATTCCTGTAAAAAACTCTGACCAGTTAAGAAAGCTCATTTATGGAACAATCGATACGGAGAACATTGAACAGGCAGACCCTGTGGAGACTTCTGTCGAGGTAACAGGTCCAGTAACCCTATCACATAATGAACTGTCTCCGGTCACAGGCAGAGCGGGATTTTTAAATCTGCAACTGCTAGAGGGGAGATATAGCGAAGATTGGACTACACCCAGTCCGTTAACGGGAAGAAACTGGAGTGGCCGATTTAGACTAGTTGTGACTGATGAGCAAGGGAAAACGCTGAGTAGCTATCCGTTAAATGATCAATTTGCCCAGACCTTTAATGATTTTTTCCAGCTTCAGTTTGAGGATTATAATGGAGACGGTGATCCCGATTTTACGATCGGACAATATGGAACGAGTAACGGTTATTTCTATAAGCTTTTTACACTCAGAAGAAATAACGTGATAGAAGAACTGCCTATTAAACCTGAAAATCAGCTGTTTATCAGCAGTCCTGAGCGGTATTCCATAAAGCTGGATAAAGTTGATGAGCATAGCTTCAAGAGAAGTTACTACGATAACGCAGCAGGCAAACAAGTGGAAGATACTTTTCAGTGGGTAGGGAGTGCATTTCAGAGGCTGGACAATTGATTAATTCATGAAGTGAGAGGAATGTGTGTTGGATGACAAGTGATACGGTACAAGATTTAGAAGGGTTAAAAGCTATTGGAAAAGTGGTGGGCCACACCATCGCCGAGATGAAAAAGAAAGTAACCCCTGGGATGACGACTGCGGAGTTGGATCTTATTGGAGCTGAGATTCTGGAAAGCTTCGGAGCATCCTCAGCCCCGAAGATAACTTATAATTTCCCGGGCAGCACCTGCATCAGTGTGAACGAAGAGGTTGCTCATGGTATTCCGGGTCCGAGAGTGATTAATGCTGGCGATTTGATCAACATTGATGTCTCTGCTGAGCTGAATGGGTATTATGGGGATGCTGGCGTTTCTTTTCAACTGCCGCCCTATAACGATGATATTCTGCGTTTATGCCGGAGTACTGAGGAAACCATGATGAGTGTGATCAATCATCTGCGGGCAGGGATGAAGGTTAACGAGATCGGCAGAATGATGGAACTTGAAGCTCGCAAACGCGGTTATAGAGTGGTGCGTAATCTGTGTAGCCATGGAATTGGCAAATCACTGCATGAGAAGCCTTTTGAAATTCTACCCTTCTATAATCCAAGAGTGACCACAGTACTGAAGGAAGGACAAGTAATTACAGTAGAGCCTTTCCTCTCGACTGGAGCGGACTATGTGGAGCAGCAATCGGATGGCTGGACGCTAAGTGTTGTAGATAACGGTCGGGTAGCGCAGTTTGAACATACGATTATCGTGACTAAAGGTGAGCCTATTATTCTGACTAGTGTGTAAGCCCGAATAGCGACTTAAAGGGGTGGAGGATGGAGGGGGATATGAGCAAAAGCCCTTACCCGGACCCTCCGTTCCTTCCATGTCGTTAGCGAAGATGTTATTAGCCGTGATAAGTGGCAATGCGGTAAATGCTTTAAAGAGACCTGTCTATTTGACAAGTCTCTTTTTTTCTAGGATGAGGCGTTACGCTTATATCCTATATTTGGCATAAATTATCGATGTTTTTTTCAATGGAATGATAAAACAGGTCTTCCGCATGAAGGACATAGGCCATGTATTCTTCCATCTGGTCAGTAAGTGTAAATTCATTCATGATATACTGCCTGGTCATAACATTCCTTAAAAGTTCCCATTGTTCGATGCTTTGCCGAGCACAATGAATGACATCGCTGAGAGCATTAGGATTTGCTAAGGAATTCAGCAGCAACAGCAATACTTTTTTCCTATCTGAATGACGGGTGAGCGTCGTCCGGGTTAAAGAGTAAAGGTCATGGGGGCGGTTTGAAATCTTTGTATTGAGGATGAAACGTCCACTTGCAAACAGATTGTTCAGTTCCTGGATGGCTGATCGTCCGATATATTCCAGGCGTCCTTCGGTACAAGAGGGCGGCTTATAATAATTCGATAGTGCGGTTCTTAAAATGAGCGAGGCTCGGGCTGGCAATTCAGCAAGCTCATCTTGATTAGGATGTACTGTGAAACAGGAAAACTGCCGATTGTAGGCATCCATAAACGAAGTTTTGGCATCTTGACCGATATTTTTGTTATGCGGATAAGGCTTGAAATACTCTTTGTTGTAATTTATATAATTGTCCAAGAAATAAAAATCAGTTGCCGTCTGCCCTAGGATCAAAAATATATGCCCATCCACAATATGATCTGTTTCCAGAGCCGGGTTTAATTCAAATGTTCTATAAAAGGGGACTCGTTTCATTAACGTATTGACAAATACGACTTCGTTATTTGCTAACAGTGTCTCTATCGTCTGGATGGCTGCCTCTGCATTGTTGCTAAAAGTATGTTTATTAGCGACTGTTATATAATCCTCGGGATCTTTGATCTCGTTCAAGCTTAATTCAAACTGGTCACTGTCAGTATGGGTAACTAATTTCAGATTAAAATCATCTAAAAACATCTTGTACAATACGCTAGAATCATTGACATACCTCTTTAGCATGAAAAAAATATTACGGGTATAGCAGTTTCCCAGTGACTGTACCTCTGCAATAGGCTCCCCTGCAGAATTATAGTAATATTCCATTTCTAACGTCTGCAACGTCTGCATAATTGTCCCTCCAACTGCTGCTAATTCTCCAATTCATCCCTTGGAGCCGAGCGCGCTTATTATTTCGCCCAATAATTTGGTTTCGTCTGTTTGTATGGTCAACAGAGAATGTTTGAGTGCGTCTAGCACCTTGGGGTCCATGGACAGATTATACCGAAGCACCATATTTCTGTTCAGAAGAGAGCGTTCTTCAAGCTCAGTACAACGCTCAATCCATCGGTCGCTTTGCAGCAGGAGTTTTATTTGTTGGAGATATTTAAGTCTTAAAACCATAAGCTTCTTATGCTCCCACAGCAAATGATAGGCTCTAATGTCAAGCTCAGGGTCATCTTCTTTAGGATGCTCCATTTGATAAATGAGGTGTTGGTAAACACTTTGTCCATAGATGCTGGTAGTGGTATGGTTAATAAAATCGAATGAGCGCTTGGAGGATAGATATCGCTGCAAGCTGTCGACAATCTGTTCGACGTTTAAATCAAATTCTGCATCGATTTTGCTAAGCAAAGTTACACGCGTAATAAAATTTTCTTCCCCGGACAGATAGTCAAAGGCGGATTCCAGTTCGGAAAAGGTGCATTGAGCGGTCATAAATTTACCGCCCGTAATATTGTCCCGAATGCAGACTGTTTGGCGATCAAGATCGTAGCCGTAAATTAATGTCTCGTGAAAACGGTGCTCTTGGCCGAACTCCTGATATGCAGATATAAAGTACCGGTCGAGATGGCACCATACATAGCAATCGCCGTTGATAGAGTCTACTACAAAATCCGTAAAGGAAGACCACTTGGAAATGATGGTTCTAGGCAATATGAACTTATTGAGAAATGGGCAATAATCAACAAGAAGCTCATGATTGTCAAAAAAGTAAGTTTCCCAATCCGTTACATATCTCAGCTGAATGAAGTTGGAATAAACCCAGGGCCATATGCGGTTATCCGAAGAAATAATAGAAAACAAAGTCCCATAGGCGTTGGAAGTATTTATTAGTGGATCGGAAACGGGTAAAGTAATTTTACTCAATTTACACCTCCATATTCCTCTTATATGTAAATGAAAATGAAATAAATGACATTATTATACTATAATAATTGTTCATTCCAATTATGTGATGATAATCATATTATGATAATAAAGGGAAATGGTAATCTGGCGAAGAATAGTACTTTTGGAAACATTTTGACATACGTTTCTCTGATAAAAAAGCAGCAGAATGTGATGGGGGGAGCGATATATTGCGAATAGTAGTTTGTTTAAAGTTTATTGCACACGTGAACAAAGACGATGTGCATGGCATTGCTGATGGCCGTAAGATCTCGGCCTCACCGCCACCGAAGGCAACCTTTGAGCTAAACTATCCGGACCGGCAAGCCATCCATGTGGCATTGGAGCTGAAGAATAGCTGTAATGCTAATGTAACTCTTATTTCCATGGCCCCTCCCGGTTGTAAAACGGCTCTGCAGGAGTTTATGGGTTATGGAATCGATGAGGCAGTCCTGCTCAGCGACGCTTCATTTGCCGGTTCGGATACATTGGCGACATCGCTGGTACTGGCTCGTGCTGTTGAGAAGCTTGGTGGATGTGATCTGGTTCTGACCGGCAGCCATTCAACCGACAGTGATACCGGTCAGGTAGGTCCGGGAATCGGCGAGTATCTAGATATCCCCCACGCGATAAATGTAACACGGTTTGAGGATATTTCGACCGATGAGGTTTTGTTCCACCGCCAGCATGACGAAGGGGTAACAACCAGACAGTCTTGCCGGCTTCCGGCAGTATTGAGTATTAGTGGAATGACAGCCGTCTCTGAGTTGAAACCGCTAACAATTGCTGCCAAATTACATGCCAGAACCAAGGATATTCTGGTATGGTCCTGTCATGACCTTGGCCTTGACCCACAGACGGTTGGTTTGGCAGGCTCGGCTACTGAAGTAGTTTCAGTGTACGAACAGCACTCCGAAAGAAAGGGGATTTTGCTGGAAAGCGATGAATATCTACGGGTATTGGAGCCGATAATCAGCAAAATCAGCGAGGTTAGAAATGGATGATTAGGATTGATCAGGAACAATGCACATATTGCCTCCTGTGTTTAAAACGCTGTCCCGCCGCTGCAATCAAGGATGAGGATGAGGGCTTGCGTATCGACGTTGCGGCATGTACTTATTGCTCAGTCTGCACGTCTTGCTGTCCTAACCAAGCCATTATAATGAAAGACAGGGCACAGGAGACCAGACAACCGTACCCTGAGCATGAGGGTATTTGCCTTGTTGTGGAACATGCTGAAGGCGCGCTCTCTTCATATTTTCCGGAACTGGTTACCGCAGCAAAACAGCTGCAGGCTATGAGAGCCCAGCGCATTTACGCTTTGGTGGTCGGAGAGCGTATAGAAGACCTAGCCCAGCATCTGCTTCAGTGGGGAGTAGATGAGGTGTGGATGGTGAACAAACCGGGAATACAGCGTTACGCCGAAGATATTCATTATAATTTGATTTCTGCGGTGCTCCGGGATCAAAGACCGTCTGTCGTACTAGGTATGGCTACCGCATGGGGGAGGTCTATTTTCCCCAGAGTCGCAGTTCGCCTGCGGACGGGGCTATGCGCCGATTGCATCGATTTGAAGATGGGACCGGATCACGGGGATTTTATTATTACCAGACCGACGCAAATGGGCGAGCAATTCGCTGAGATAAAAATACCGGCAAGACGGCCGCAAATGGCAACTGTAAAAACCAATTTTTATTCCGCTGCTGAGACCGCACACGTCGCGCAGGGCAAGATTGTTGATCTAAGCTCCCTGTATTCTTGCTCTTCCTCAGTCCTGCAGTTTATGGGAGTAATTGAAGAAGCCGCGGGCAAGGAGAACATCGAGACTACAGAAATTATTGTTGCTGCCGGGAGAGGCATTCAAAACGCAGACAATCTTCGTTTAATCTATGCGCTCGCCGATGCGCTTGGGGGGAAAGTAGCGGTTACCAGACCGCTTGTAGAATGTGGATGGATGGATAGTATGCATCAAGTCGGACTGACAGGTAAAATGGTCAAGCCCAAACTGTACATTGCCTGCGGAGTGTCTGGGGCAGTGCAGCATAAGGTTGGGATGCATCATTCGGAGACGATAATTGCAATAAATACGGATCGCAATGCACCTATCTTTGATTACTCCACATATGGGATCGTAGGCGATCTTTTTACAGTCATACCTGAAATATTGTCGGCATTGAACACAGTACAGGAGGTTGGGCGATGATTGAGAAGGAGCTATTAAGACAACAAACGCTGCATACGATTGGCGTCATGCTCGATGAGCACTTGCTTCAGAAGGAGGATATGTTCAGGTTTCAAAGCGATGTCCACGACACATATTCTCCGGAATACATCCGGAGCGAGATGGAGAATTGGTACAGAACATTAGGAATCGAATATATCATCCAGCGAAAATTTTCACTTCGGATGCCGCAGTTTACGAGAGAAGAATTAGAAGAAGCGGACCGAAGAAACGAGATCATTTTATGTGTTCCCCAAGGCGTCAGTCGCAAGCAATTAGGCTGCTTGTTTAATATCCGCAATTGGGCGCTGGAGAGTGAACTGGTCGCAGCAACTCCGGAAATTGAGGATTTCTGGTTCACCGTTCCGCGGACAACCGAACCGGATATGCTGGATCGGACGGCTGTGGAAATACAGCGTACATACAAGAAAACCGGAAAATTGGGAATGAGTCTGGAGCGGTATCTGGTATTTGTCGCCCGCATGAGGCATCTGACAGGACAAACACCGGATATAAGGTCAAAGATGTGGATTACCAACGGCAAATATGAAGGAAAGGCGATGCTTGTGGTTGGTTTCGACTCGGCTGGCGAGTTTACAGCACATGGCTGGATGCCGAATTTCCACTCGCCTATGGTGGGCGGACGTTATACCTGGATACCTGACCATATATAAACAGTAAGGAGACGGTTATTTCGGCTATGTACAATAAGTTCACTGAATCGGGGCCTCAGCCTAGTGTACACTTCACCGCTGCTCGCAAGGCGGAACCGGGTCCTAATGAATTGTTCATTACCAACCGTTTTACTTTAACGGGAACGGTAAAGGACCCATCCTGCTTGCAGCTTTTTCATGGGGCATGCCATTTACCAGGGCATTATCCTTACTCCAGTGTCGGAGTAGTGACTAAAGCGGGGCTTGGAGCAGAGCATCGCGTAGGCCAAGCTCTTGTGTTTTCTCCTCATTATACAAAGGATGTATGTGTCCCTCTGCACAGTGGGGTGGATGGTCAGATCTTTATTTCCAACGACTTAGACCCTGTGACAGCTGCGTTTGTTCCTATGTTTTGTGTGGCACTAAATGTGTGTGAAGAGCTGGCAGATGAAGGCATTAAAACGGTGGAACTGTGGGGAATGGGACTGCTAGGAAAGCTTTTATTAAGGTTGCTTGAGCAGGATGAAGATTTGAGCTTCAGTGTTGAAAAGAAGGAGGCCAAGGATGAGATTTGGGCCGGGTTAAACAGCGGTGTGTGGGACTGCGAGGAGAGAGCCATTGTTGCACTTGATTCGGACCTGCTCTCGCAGGTTCAACGGCATTCGGCTTTAAAAAACCATCCACCAGACCAGCACATACAATTTATTGATATGACAAGACCTGGAATACTTAAGGAATCCATAACGCATGACCGTATTCAGGAAATCTCTCGCAGAATTGGGAAGCAAGAGCTTGAAGTAACCAGCCTAATTGCCCAACATATTCATGCGGAACATATGGAGCAATTTATCAGGCAAGCGGCGGAAGGCTTTTTTGAAGGGAAAACTGTAGTCTATGACTGGTAGAGGAGGTTCGTCATGTAGTTGACACAAGGTGTTATGGATGTACCCGCACTCGATATTGCATTTTCTGAGCAGGAGCGGCGTATCATTATGGAGCGAATTGATGATTGTCTGTCGAGAGGAGCGTTGAGTCAGGGTAGGTATGTACAGGAGCTGGAGGAACGTTTTGCCCGGTATGTAGGAGTTACTCATGCCATTGCGGTTAATTCGGGTACAAGTGCGATTGAAGCGGTAATGAGAGTGCTCGAAGTAAAGGGGCAGGAAGTGCTGGTTCCGGCAAATACGTTTATTGCCACGGCTTCCAGTGTCCTGTTTGCCGGAGGGCATGTTCGCCTTGTTGATATTGATCCCCGTACATTTTCGGTGTCGCTGGCTGAAATAAAGAAGCAGGCCACGAGTCGTACCCGAGGGGTTATTATCGTACATATTGGCGGAATTGTTACACCGGAGATTGAAGAAATCAGGCAATGGTGCGATGAGCAGGGGCTCTGGTTATTTGAAGATGCCGCTCATGCACATGGCAGCAGGATGGCCGGAAAAGGTGCGGGAGCTTTCGGAATTGCCGGAAGTTATTCCTTTTTTGCCACGAAAATCATTACCTCGGGGGAAGGAGGGATCATTGTCACAAACGATCATTCAATGGCTGAGAAGCTAAGAATGTTCCGCAATCATGGCAAGCCCCAGCCTTGGGAGACTTACCACACCTCGCTTGGCAATAATTATCGAATGAGTGATATCACAGCAACGATAGCGCTTACCCAGTTTGAGCGGCTCGACGCGATCATTGAACAACGGGAAGCGATCGCCAACCGTTATACTTCCTTCTTTACGAAAAATCTTCCTGATTTCGAGATTGTGATGCCGCAGGACAGATGCAGTTGGTATAAGTACATTGTTATAGTGCCTTTAGACGTTGACAGTTCCGATTTGAAGGACAGACTCAAGGAGAAAGGCGTTTCGCTCCAAGGGGAGGTATATGCAACGCCGCTTCATAGGCAGCCGATCGCTGCTTCCCTACAGTTCAGTGGGGAATATCCGCTAGCGGATGATTATTGTCGGCGTCATATCTGCTTGCCGATTTATCCCAATTTGACTGATCAGCAGATCGATTATGTTTTGGCTGTATTCTTAAGTGTGGTCGCAGAGTTAAGGGGGCAGCAATGAACGAGGGCATTATTATTGATAATCTGAGAAAGGTCTATCGCGTCCCTGTAAGAGAACATGGGTTAAAGCATGCGTTCAAAAGTCTGATCAAAATGGAATACAACGAAGTTGAGGCGGTAAAAGGTATCGACCTCAGGGTTGAGCCGGGAGAAATTGTCGGGTTCATCGGACCTAACGGCGCGGGAAAGACAACCACGCTGAAGATGCTCTCCGGTATCCTGTATCCGACATCAGGCAACATTTCCGTCTATGGCTTCAAACCGTGGGAACGCCAACATAAGTTTCTGCGCAACATCAGTATGGTAATGGGGAACAAATCGACGTTAACCTGGGATATTACGGTCGAGGACTCTTTCTTTGTGATGAAGGAAATATACGGAGTCTCTGATGCTGATTTTAAACAAAGACTCAACGAGCTAAAAGAACTACTGGATATAGGGCATCTGCTTAAGAATCAGGCACGGAATCTCTCTTTGGGAGAACGCTCCAAGTGTGAATTAACAGCAGCGTTGTTACATCAGCCACGTGTATTGTTTTTGGATGAGCCTACTTTGGGGCTGGATGTTAGCATGCAGCTGCGGCTTCGCAGTTTTATCAAGGAGTATAACCAAAAACATGAGACAACCATCCTGCTTACCAGTCACTATATGGAGGATATTTCTTCCCTTTGTAAACGGGTTGTGCTGATCAATCAAGGCAAGCTGTTATACGACGGATCTCTGGAGCAACTGAGCGGTAAAATAGCTCCCTACCGCATTCTCAAAGTCAGTTTTATGGATGAAGACGTAACGGGCACAATTGAAGAGCTAAAGGAGAAGTTTACTGACAGCTTGCAGGTCATGGAGCTTGCGGAAAGCTACGTATTGTTTAAGATTCAGAAGGAAGCTGTACCTGAGATTGTTTCAGAAATCTTTAATAGCTATTGCATTGGAAATGTAACAATCAATGATGCTCCAATCGATTCGGTAATTGATGAAGTGTATCGAGAGGGGAGGCTCCTTTGAATTTTCGCGGAGGCTTTGCGCTGATACGTAGGACTATGTTCGGGTTTATGGCTGAGAAAGGTTTTTTCTGGACATTGACGCTTGGTTGGATGATGGGACCTATCATCTATATGTTTGTTTGGACCGTTGCTGCGGGAGATGGAAGCATAACCGGGTTCACTCAGCAGGATTTTGTGAGGTATTATATTCTGTTAATTCTTGTGAACCAGCTGACCTACCCTACCTCACACTGGACGGTCGGCGATCAAATCTATGGCGGCAAGATGTCGATTGTATTATTGAGGCCGATATCGCCTTTTTACGATGTGGTTGCATCAGATTTGGCTGTCAAAATCGTCTGTATGCCTTTTGTTATATTTGTTGCCGGTGTGGCAGCCATTTTTTTGAACTTCAGACTGGCTATATCCGGTCTGGACTTGCTGGTGGCCGTTTATCTTCTTCTCATGGCTCAAATAATCAGATTTATGCTGGCCTATACACTTTCCCTGTTTGCATTTTTCACCAATAAAATCAAGTCCTTGCTTTCTATTAATGACACCCTGGTATTTTTGCTGGCCGGACAGGTAGCGCCTTCGTCGTTGCTTCCGGGATTTATGCAGGATATCTCGGATTATTTACCTTTTCAATATATGATCAGCTTTCCGATAGAGTTTTCCCTTGGAAAGTTGGATCATTCACAGCTTGTTTTTGGCATAATTGTTCAATTCGTTTGGGCGGTCGTTATCATATTATGTAACCGTTTAGTGTGGAAAAAAGGGATTCGTGCATACATGGCCGTGGGAGGGTAGGGAACATGCTGAGATATATGCGTTTGCTGAGATTGTTTTTCTCTACAGCGCTTCTAAAGGAAGCGTCATTCCGCGGTGACTTTCTAATCAAAATTCTGTATACCGCAATTAATTTAACCGGGACGATTGGCGGGATCGCGATCCTCTTTTCCAACACAAATTCGCTTAACAGTTGGACTTTTGCGGATACGCTGGCATTATCGGGCGTGTACTATTTTATTTTGGCAATGAAAAATCTATTTGTTGGTCCAAGCCTTGGCTCATTAGCCGGGATGGAAGGGGAGCTATGGACTGGAGGATTTGATTTAACGCTGCTCAAACCGATTGAGACCCAGTTTTATGTGAGCACGAGATACTGGTCTCCGCTTAATCTGTTTGATGTTATGGTGGGAGTAGCGGTGATGGTGCTGGGCGTTTCTCAAATGCAAGAAGCGATAGGAATATCCACTTGTCTGATGTTTGTATGGGCCATTTGCAATGCTTTACTGCTGTTGTACTCAATACTGCTGTTATTAAGCTCTTTGGCGTTTTGGTATGCCGGAAGTCCGATGTTGAGTATATTCGACAGTATCATGCAGATGGGTAGATTTCCGGTCAATGTATATCAGAAACCAATCCAATTGGCGCTTACCTGGATCGTTCCTGTCGCCTTTATCGTTTCCATTCCTGCAGAAGCATTAGTGGGCAGGGTAAGCCTGTCCTATTTATTCGGAGGCAGCTTGCTAGCTGCGGTTTTGCTAATGTTAGCCAGTGCGTTTTTTAAACGAGCAGTGAAAAAATATGCAAGTGCTTCTAGCTGAGGAGGATTCTAAGTGAACACTTCTTCCATATTGGATTTGATTTATTTCAATTGCTCGAATAATCCAGGGCTTACGGCCATTGATTATGAAGGATCAACGATCACTTATGAAGAGCTACGGCAGGAACTGGAGCACAGTAGTGAGAAGCTGGATCTCGCGGGGATCCGGCCCGGGCACAGAGTTGCCTTAGCCGTTGCAGACAAATCTGCTTTTATCATGCTGTGGCTTGCATGCTGGCATACGGGAGCCGTTCCGATCCCATTTGAACCTGTGAAGAACTTACCGGAACTGGAGAGAATGCACTCGTCAAGCCATTGTCAGTATTTAATTTGCGATCCAATTGATTCGGAGGGCAGCAGTCAGCTTGAGCTCGTACTCAGAGTACCGATGTTTATTTTTAGGACTGCAACGCTTTTTTTACAGGCAGATAAGCAGTCTGATGAAGATATTGCTTTGAATTTTTATACCTCAGGAACGACTGGACCGCCTAAATGCGTACAGTTTAGCCATCGGGCCATCTACAATAATGTAATGGCCATCTGTAGAGGGCTTGAAATTACTGCAAACGACAAGCTGTTCACACCGATTTCGCCGTGGCTGCCCGCGACGCTAACCACTGTAGTCCTACCGGCCCTCTGTGCCGGTGCTACATTAATCATGTCGAAGGGAACAATGCCTGCTAGAATTTGCGAGCAGATCAATCGCAAAGAGGTAACGATTCTTTTTGCGGTTCCCTATATGTATGCCTTGCTTAATGAGTCAGTCGTGTCATCGTCAAGTGTAGCTTGGGATAAAGTGAGACTGTGCATCAGCTGCTCTGCTCATCTGGACGCAGCGACTTTTAAGGACTTTTATAAGCTGTCGGGCAAGTCTATCCGTTCATTGTTCTGTTCATCCGAAGGTGGGGCAATTGCCTATAATCCTTCAAATGAGCAAGAACTGATCAGAGATTCGGTGGGACAGCCACATCTGGGAGTTTCTATTCGGCTGCTTGACCCGGAGGGGCACGAGGTTGCTCATGGAGAGGAAGGAGAGATATGGGTCAGCAGCGCTCATATATCGTGCGGGTATTACGGGCAGCCCGAGTTGCAGGCAGAGGTCTTTCAACAGGGTTGGGTACGTACGGGTGATCTGGGAAGGTTGGATGAGGCTGGGTATCTGTATTTGTCGGGACGGCTTTCTGATAACATCAATGTCGGCGGACATTTGGTAAATCCGGCAGAGATTGAACAAGTCCTGCTGCTCCATAACGGCATTAAAGAAGCACTTGTATATGGTGTTTCCGATAAATACTATGGCAGCAAGCTGATTGCGGAGATCGTGCCGCTGGATGCCCAGGTATCAGCCGATGATATTATCAGATTCTGTTCAGCGAGACTTGCGGCATATAAGGTGCCGAGAGTAATCAAGTGGACGGATAACATTCCCAAGGGTCGCTATGGGAAGAAGCTGAGAAATCAGAATCAAGCAGCCAGTCACATCCTGACGCCATGAGGTTTCTTGTGACAGGTTGCAGCGGTTTTATCGGGAGCAGGTTAACAAGCAGTTTACTGGAACAGGGACATGCTGTCAGAGGGCTTGTATTGCCGAAGGAAAAAGGCGTTGGCGAAACACTTGCAGAATTGGGTATGGAACTGTGGGTAGGCGACGTTCTGAACCCTGAAACGATGGATGGCATAGGGGAGGATATTGATGTCGTCTATCATCTTGCCGGCAAACATTCTGGTTCTGTGTCCCGGATGAGGCAGCTGTATGTAGAGGGGACGCGGAATCTGCTGGACCAACTTTTGCGCAGCGGAACGTATGGCAAGTTCATTGTGGCAAGCAATGGGGCTGTATATGGAAGCGACAACGTTTGTGTGGCCGATGAATCTGCACTGTGCCATCCCGTTCATCCATTTGGAAGAATTACACTCGAAATGGAGCGGCTGGTCCAGCAATACTGCACCCATGCGAAATTTTCTTATATCATTCTCAGGATCGCTGAAGTGTACGGCCCGCTTGAGCATAATTATATCCGGCAATTAATGCGCTGCACTCAGATGCTGGGGAACGGGCGCAGTTATTCATCTAAAGTGCATATTGATGATGTTATTTCAATGATGCAGTTGGCCTGGAGTAATCTTGCTGTTCAAGAGATTTATAACGTGAGTGATGATCTTCCTCTAACACAGGAGGAATTGATAAAAGAGGTTCGGAAATATGCTCAACTGTCTGAAATACAATGGATTTCTCCTGAGGCTGTCACTGATCGTATCAGACTAAGTATACATGGTTTACGCGCCCTTTCCGTACGTATGGGAAACGAAAAGATAAAAAAGAATGCCGATGTACGGCTGGCATACCCTACTTACGCCCATGCGATTCCTTATTTAATCGAAGAAATGTCCAATAGAAGCGAGGTGAATAGTTTGTGAGTCCGCCAAGAATTATGCTTCTTCCAAGCCCCCCTAGCTCCGGTTCTGTAGGATCAGTGAGCAAAACGCTGGGCATTGCCAAGGTTCTGCAAAGCCAAGGTTGCACGGTCAGCTTTGTGATTGGCGGCAAGCTTGCTGACTTTGTCCGAGCCAACGGCTTTCAGGTTTATGACTATCCGATTCCGCTTCCTTCAGGGAATTCCGGAGATGTTCGCAGTGCTGCCGATTATGTAGAGTGGACAGGGATGGCAGAATCGGGCTTTATTCGTCAAGCGGTTGAGGCTGAACTGAAGGCGATACAGGCTTTTAAACCCAACGCCATATTTGCCGAGTCTCGTCCGAGTGCTTCCATTTCAGCTGCCGTGGCCCAGATTCCCGCTTTGATGATTGCGAGCTGGCCAAGCCATCCAGCCTTCCCGGCCAACCTACAGTATCCGGGATCTGCCAAAGCTATCGCCGCTTTTAATGAGGTGTTGGCGGATTATTCACTGGATTCTGTTTCCAATCTGGCTGAATTATTATTTTCAAGAGCAACGATTAAAATGGCACCGACACTACCGGAACTGGAGCCGGAGCTGGCTGCGTTGAAGGAGTGCGATTTCGCCGGTTACATTCTGGATTTGGAGGCAAGACAATCTTCAAATCTGCAGTGGCATCCGGACTGGCAGGGCAAGCCGCTAATTTTTATTTATTTAAGCGTTAGTGCCATTCCCCCTTTAATTTATATTGAGCTTGTCAAAGAGATCTTTGACAAGCAACCCTACCGTGTTGCCTGTTTATGCGGATTTCATTATGAACTTAAGGTGCTTCCTGACCATACCGACAATATTCAATTCCATTGGTTTATCCCGGCTGCTGAAATTATGCCGGAAGCAGCTCTGGTAATCTTTCATGGCGGACAAGATACTATGCTTACGACAATGCTTCATGGACTTCCGAGCATAACCGTTCCCGGTCAACATTTTGAACGGGACTATAATTGTACGCAGCTCCAAAATCTTGGTCTCACTTATAAGCTACCCGTTCAAGCATTCAGACCAAGCCGTATCCGTAAGATTGTTGAGACAGCGTTGAACGATAATTTGGCTGAGCTTCGCGGGCATTATAGGTCCAAGCTGAGGACTTTAAGCGGAACTGAGAATTGCTGTGCTGCATTGATCGCACTGGCACAAAAAAATAGCTGGCAGGTGTAATTTATGAAGATATCTGTTCCATATAACGGCGATATCCAGCTTATTGACGAGCTGGGCGGATACGAATATATCAGCTGCTTCTTCGGTGGTTCTTCTCAGGAGGGCTGTGGAAGCGGAAGATCGGCTGCGGCAATGCCGATAAGTACGCGGAGCGATATTGAACAAGCGGTTAAGCGGGCCCATATGTACAACAAAGAGTTTAACTATTTGATGAACAGTTCCTGTCTCGGCAACAGGGAATATGAGGATGAAGGCTACCGACAAATTGTAGATCAAATGGATTGGGCCGCTGAAATAGGTGTGGACTGGATCACCTTAGCCAATCAGCTGCTTGTGGACATTTGCAGGAGAAGACATCCTGAGATCAAAGTGAGCTTGTCCTCCTTTGCGGTGGTCGAAAGTGTGGAACGGGCAAAATACTTTGATTCAATGGGCGTCAAAGAGATCACAGTAAGAGAAAACATAGCCAGAGATTTCAGGCTGCTTGAACGTATACAGAACAGCGTTGAATGTGAAATCCAGGTCATTGTCAATCAGACCTGTCTCTATGAATGTCCAATGCAGGTCTATCATGACAATGTAATGAGCCATGGCTCATCCAACCGTGGAACGGATAACCAAAGCTTTATGGATTATTGCTCCGTCAAATGCACTTACGAGAAATTTAATGATCCAGGGAATATCATGAAGGCGCGCTGGATCAGGCCGGAGGATTTGGCGGAATATGAGAAGATAGGCATACACCGTTTTAAGCTGACGGACCGGTCAAAATCTACTGCCTGGCTGTTGCAGGCGGCAAAAGCCTATCATGATAGGCAGTATCCGGGGAACTTGGCTGATATTTTGAACATCGTTCACACCAACCATCGCAGAACGGCCGGTGCGGTTACACGAGAAAAGGCGTTTTTTTCCCGGCAAACGCAGCAGAGCCGCCAGAGCATCCGTGCCCTGACCTTATTGGATGTTTATATTGACAATTCTAAGCTGCAAGGTTTTATTGATTTTTTCAAAGAAGTCGATTGCCGGTCACTGGATTGTGCGGTATGCGGGTATTGTGATCAATTTGCCGTTGAAGTCCTTTCGTTTCCTGATCCTTCCGCCCGGACCAAGAGCTTAAACATGCTGCAGCAGCTGGTACAAGATACGGCAGAGCGGCAACCAAAGGTTTTCTGAGAGGAGATATAAGCATGCAGAACAAGGAGATTCTGGGTAAGCTGGCCGCTATTTTTTCAGAGGTCTTGAGCAAGGAGGTTACAATGGAGGAACTGGATGCGCAAGCGGATTTACTTGAAGCGTTCCATATGGATTCACTGATTGCTTTGCAGATTATCGTTAAGATTGAACAACAGCTTGGAATCGTCATTGAAGATGATGACCTGGCACTGGAACTATTAAATGATACCGGGAAATTGATGGCATATATTGAGGGACAGTCGGAAAGGGTGAGCAGCTGACGATGAATCTTTTGTTTCTTTCTGAAGGTGCTTATTTTGCTTATTATCAAGGGGCCGTCAAGGCTAACCGTGCAGTATTCGAGTCCCTGGCTGCCAGGGGACATCAATGTAGAGTAGTCCATCTGGTAGACCAGGAAGATTCTCTGTTACAGGTGGAGGAACAGCTGCAGGAGCATGGGGTAAACAATATTATTCGTTCCGCGCATAGTCTTCAGGGGACAGTAAGTGGTGTAGAATGCCATTTCACCACGAGTGTTATGCTGTTATACAGAACAGCAGGGGATTTGATGAAAAAAGGCAATCCGGACGTGGTTCTTGTGAATATGGCTTACCACACCATGGTTGCTGCGGGAATAAAGCTCGTGGCTGGAAGCGCAACAAAATTGGTTGTGATTTGTCATGATGTGATCACTCTCCCTTTTGGGCCGCATAGCTGGATCGAAAATCCGCTGCTCCGACAGGAGCTTGCCCAGGTCTCCGGCTTTATTGGTGACAGTGATTTCGTAGCTCATAATATCACCGAATGGGGTGGTTATACCAATGCTGTTTCGCTACGTTTCCCAATTTATGGGGATGGTATTTTTCCAACCTTTCATAATTTCAACAGAGGATACATCGCGATATGCAACCCTACAGAGATAAAGGGTTTATCCATTTTTCTGAAGCTGGCTCAAGCTTTTCCGGACTATCCTTTTGCTGCGGTAATTACATGGGGCGATTTGAAGCAGGAGGAACAATCCGCTTTACGTGCTCTGCCTAATGTGACACTGCTTGAACCGGAGCGCGAGATGAATTTGATTTTTGAACAGGTACGAGTGTGGCTTCATCCTTCCATCTGCGCTGAAGCTTTTGGGCAGACAGTAATTGAAGCGATGCTAAGAGGTATTCCTGTTATTGCAAGCGACCAAGGCGGCCTCATGCAATCGAAATGCAAGGTTGACTATAATCTTCCGGTGACGCCGATTACGGAAACTTACAAGGATGAAGCAACAGGACATACAATGCCGGTTATTCCCGAACAGGATACTGCCATATGGGTGGAGACTTTGCAACGGCTGCTGACGGACAGGACACTCTACGAATCCATTTCTGCAGCCTCTAAAGCTGCCGCGCAGGAATTTATAACGGAGGCCCAGCCTGAAAAATTCGAACTGTATCTGGAGAATATGCTGCAATCCGAAATGTCAGCAAGGTGAGGTGAAGAGTGTGGAAAAGACATTGGATACATCCGCCATTTCCGTTACATTGCTCGACTGTCTTCATCGTGCTTTAACAACAGGAGATATTGAACTTTGGCTGGAGACCCAGTATTTCGAAGATGAAATGGAAGCTGAATCACAGCGGGCATGGTTCCATGGGTATTTACAAAAAACAGTTCCGACTTGCATAGAATTTAACGTACGAAATGTCAGAATAAGTCTTGCTGAAATTGTTGCTGCTTGTACTTTGACCTTTACTTATGAACAGTTTGACCAGCTAAAGGATGAGCATATTTATACTATGCGCTATGTTGAAGACAAAAAAGAATGGAAGGTTGTAACGATCGAGAAAAGCTGGCTACCGTTTGGTTCGGCCGAAGCCGATCTAATTCATTACGATACTTATTCCATGACTGATCTCTTCTGGTGGACCAATGAAGCGGAATTGGAGATTGTTAGAAACAGCAACGATCCTCTGCCGGCGAATTTATACGCTCGGGCAATTCCACGAAATATACGTTCCCGGGAAGTGCACTCTGAATTGGAATGTGCGGCCATTCTATCCAATATGCTGTCTTTGCGCGTAGCTGATCTGGCAGCATTGCTGTTTCAGCCAACCGCTCTAGGGACGCTGGAGTCCTTATATCATTTTGCAAGTGAAAATATCAATTTCCAGATTGAGCGGCCTGATCGTAACAGCAGCTGGTCAAGCAAATTTACTGCTCCAACGTTTAGTTATGATGAACTGTTGACCTTGGCTGAAGATCACTTTCCATTAACCGCTAATTGTACGCCGCTTATGTCATTTTATTTTGCGGTGCTCCGATTATGCGGCTTGGCGGCTTCGGATATCGTCCAGCTCCGTTTAGTTAATTACGATTGTTTGCTCGTCTCCATCACTGGAGAGGCATACCTGTTTTTCACAGACCGGATTGTTAAATTAAATGCAGGTACTTACTATTATCAGACCGAAATCAGCAAGCTGTTCAATGAGAGGGAGTATTGGTCTGCTGCCGGAAGTTCGAATTTATCAGGCCGGACGGTGGAGCGATTAAATAACTGGTTCAAGGATGGCACTGTGTTTAAATTCTCACGTCCTCTAACAACGGGAATTAGCTATATGGATGAATGCCCAATGCCCAGTTTAAAAGAATGCGCTGACCCGCTGCAACTTCATCGGTTGCTGCGTCAAACGATGCTGAGATACAGCTGCAATCTGCCGGATTCTGTATATACGTACGCCAAATATGCTTATCAGACACTATTAGTAACAAAACCGCAGGCTTATGTTCTGGCATCTATGAATAGTCCGCTTATTCGTCAGTTTCTGAGCGATTATAATACGAAACAGCATTTTTTTGAGTATGTGGATTTATTGAAGAAGAAATCCATATTTCGGGAACACGACCGACTGATGACTGCAGACCAAGTAATACGTCACGGTACCGCCGATCCGGCTTCCCTTACAGTGTTGGTGTATGTCTGGTTAAATCAAAGCCACCAGTCTCAAGGCGGGGTTTGTATAACTGATGAAGATAGCTATTGTTTTTTTGAAGGAGAAATATGGAGCGGCAAAAAACGAAAACCAGCATCAAAGATGCAAGGAAATCTGTTAGTAGCTTTTAACCATGAATCATGCTTCAGTGAGCTGATGAACATTTCTGAAGCGAAGACCGAATGGATAACATTCATACGGCAGCATATGACGATGTCTCATGAAGGAGCCGATCACATTGAATGACTGGATTAAAATTCAAGGTGCGAGAGAAAACAATCTGAAAAATATATCTCTGTCTATCCCCCGAAACAAACTAGTGGTGTTAACTGGATTGTCTGGTTCCGGCAAATCAACGCTTGCCATGAATACCTTGCAGCAGGAATGTCAGAGGCAATACATGGATTCGCTCGGTATGATAAGTGATTTTATCCACAAACCTAAGGTTGATTCTATTGAAGGGTTGTCGCCTTCCATCTGTATTGACCAGCGCCACACTAACCGAAATCCCCGGTCAACCGTTGGAACTACAACGGATTTGTACACCTTGCTTCGTATATTGTTTACCAAAAGCGGAGAAAGAGCTTGTCCTAATTGCGGAAGCCAAGTCAAGGGTTCAAGTAGTGCTGACATCTGGCAGGAAAACTATGAGTCGATCGAAACAGAGATTCATGATCTTCCTATGTCCTATTCCGATGAGGGCAAAGCCGTGTGCCCAGAGTGCAGCCATGAGCTTAGAGCATTGACCATGTCCCATTTCTCTTTCAATAAACCTGAAGGCGCATGTCCGGTTTGTATGGGCTTGGGGGTTGAACGAAAACCGAATTTACAAGAAATTTTCGATGACAGCCTCAGCTTGAAGCAGTGTGCACTTAAGGGGAGCAATCCTCATGGAGCACAGTTAATGGCCGATAATTTGGTTGCAGCCGGTAACTATTACGGATTTGTGTTTGATCCTGATAAACCCTTGAGAGATTTGGGCACGGTCGAACGGGATCTGCTGTATTTCGGTGTATACAGCCAGCGATTTATCAGGCATTTTCCTGGGAAGACCCCTCCAACTTATGCTGCAGAGGGAAGATTCGAGGGGATTCTGACCAACCTGGAACGCAGATACAAGGAACGTGGACACGAATCGGACTATCGAGAGAAGATTGAAAAATTCTTTCATCTGCAAGAGTGTTCGGATTGTCACGGTACGAAGCTGAACGCAGACAGTCGAGCGGTTACGCTAGCCGGGAAAAGTATCACCGAAGCATCTGCAATGCCGCTCTTCCATTTGCTTGGCTGGTTGCGTAAAGTGTCCGCTCAACAGCTAGGGGGAAGTCAGGATCCGCTTATGAACATCGTTTCCGAAATGGAAAAAAAGCTGGCTCGCTTGATTGAAGTGGGTGTCGGCTACTTAAGCTTGGACCGCTCCACCGTTTCTTTATCTCTGGGAGAAATGCAGAGGCTTAAGCTCGTCTCATTAATCGGAGCTAGCTTAACAGGAGTTTTATATATTCTCGATGAACCGACAATTGGCCTTCACCCGATAGATACCGAAGGTCTGCTCCGGGTGCTCCGGCAGTTGCGTGATCTTGGAAATACGGTTCTAGTTATCGAGCATGACCCGGATGTTATGCGGGCGGCCGATTACCTTATTGATATCGGACCGGGTGCGGGCAAGCAAGGGGGAGAAGTGGTTGCGGCTGGCTCCGTGCAGCAGCTGATTCAGTGCAGCAGATCATGGACCGGGCAGTATTTCGCTGGTAAAGATACGGTGGTTCTTCCTGAACAGCGCCGCAGAGGGAACGGGAAATGCATTGAGATTACAAATGCCAATCGCCATAACCTTAAGGATGTAAGTGTGAATATCCCGTTGGGCAAGCTCGTTGTGCTGACCGGGGTATCAGGGTCGGGGAAATCGACTCTTATGTTCGACGTCCTGGCTCGATCCGCACAGCTTCATTTTACCCAAAGCACCGAGACTGATGCCTATGCAGATGTTAAGGGCTGGGAGAATGTGCATAAGGTCATTAGCTTTGATCAATCCCCTATCGGTCAGACTGCAAGATCAAACGCGGCAACTTACACAGATGTGTACACGGCGATAAGGAATATTTTTGCTGCGCTGCCTGAAGCGAAAATGCGTAATCTCCAGGCCAAACACTTTTCTTGCAACGTCCCCGGCGGCCGATGCGAACGCTGTCAGGGAGCAGGGCTTGTGCAAGTGAATTTGCAATTCCTACCGTCGGTTGAGACCCCATGTCCTGTATGCCGGACCAAACGATTTAAGCCGGAGATTCTGGATGTAAAGTATAAAAACCATAGCATTTCAGATGTATTGGCTTGCTCTGTAAAAGAAGGGATGGAACTGTTCGCGGATGAACCATCCGTATATAACAAGCTGGATGTGATGTGCCGTATTGGACTGGATTATTTAATTCTGGGCCAGCCGGCAACCACTTTGTCCGGCGGGGAGGCACAACGGGTAAAGTTGGCCAGAGAGCTCTCCAAAAGCAGTAGACACCACACCTTGTACTTGCTTGATGAACCAACAACAGGCCTGCATCCGCATGATGTGATTAAGCTGATTGATATGCTTGGGCAGTTGGTCGACTCGGGTAATTCTGTCGTTGTGATAGAACATAATACCGATGTCTTAGTCATGGCGGACTGGATTATTGACATGGGGCCGGAGGGAGGCCTGGAGGGGGGACAAGTCTTGGGTGAAAGCACACCAGAGAACATCGCGGAAATCAAGAATTCCAAAACAGGTCGAATTGTAAATCAGCTTCTCAATCAATATCAACAAAACTTAGAGGGGGAGTATACGTGTTAATTCTTGGTTTAAGCGGTGGGCTAGGACATGATTCAGCGGCATGTTTGGTTCATGATGGCGTTTTGGTGGCCTATGCTGAGGAGGAGCGTTTTTGCCGAAAAAAACATGCTTACGGAGAGCCCCCGGTTTTGTCGCTCCTCAATTGTCTGTCACAAGCGGGCGTTGCTTTTGAAGATATCGATCTGATTGCTTTATCATGGGACCCGCAAAAAGCGGAAGAATTGGGGATATTGGAGAAATTCAAGAAGCACCCGGTATTATCAGGCAAAAAAATGCCCACTATCATTTCGGTCAGCCACCATTTATGCCATGCGGCAAGTGCCTACTATTTATCCGGGTTCGATGATGCGGTGATTTTGGTTATGGACGGACAAGGTGACGATATTTCAACCACAGTAGCCTATGGGAAGAATGAGCATATTGAGGTTAAGCAAGAATACGGGATTTCACAATCGCTTGGATTTTTTTATTCCATCGTCAGTGATTATTTACAGCTTGGAGCATCGGGAGAAGGAAAGCTGATGGGATTAGCCTCTTATGGAGAGTCAGTCTATGACTTTTCTGTACGGTTGACGGAAGACGGGTACGAGATTCCTATCGGAGAACCTGATAGTTCGCTTGGTTTGGAGGATAAGTATAACAAGCTGACCCGAATATGGATGAAGGAAATGTACCGTAAATTCGGTGATCCTCCAAAGCGTATCTATAGCAATAATACACTGTATGGCGGGCTCAATTATACGGTCGAATACAGCAAGAAGCACAAAGATATTGCCGCATCGGCGCAGCAGGCGCTGGAAGACACTATTGTGCATCTTTGCCAGCAGACCATCCGGCAAGGCAACAGTAAAAATTTGGTGATAGGCGGAGGTGTTGCTCTCAATTGTACGACGAATGGAAGGCTGGAACGCCTCGGAATTTTCGATGAAATCTTCGTATTACCGGCAACCAATGATGCTGGGGGCTGTATCGGAGCTGCCATGATTGCCTCTAAAGAACGTTCCGTTCTCCCTGTAAAGGGCAGACTGAAGACTCCTTACTGGGGAATTTCCTATGATGACAACCATATATCGGAGGTATTAAACAAGCTTGGTTTGAAGTATAACTATTCATCCGATATTTGCCGGCAGACGGCAGAACTGATTGATAGAGGTAAAGTCATTGGCTGGTTCCAAGGCGCAGCCGAGATGGGGCCAAGGGCATTGGGCAATCGTTCCATAACAGCCAGTCCTGCAAGTTATGATTCATATGTAAAAGTCAATCAAAAAATCAAATTCAGAGAATCCTGGAGACCGCTGGCGCCAAGTATTATGGATGAACATGCGGATTGGTTGGTGGAGGAGGCGCAGTATTCGCCGTATATGCTGAAAGCCTACACAGTCAAAGAAGAGAGAAGGCAGGCTGTTCCTGCCATCGTGCATGTAGATGGATCTACCAGACCGCAAACGGTTCGAAGCGAGGTGAATCCGGTCTGGCATCAGCTTATTGCCGAGCATTATAAGTTGTCTGGAATTCCGCTGATAATGAACACATCGCTTAACACACGAGGAGA
Organism: Paenibacillus sp. FSL H7-0735; assembly: GCF_038008505.1. Classification (NCBI taxonomy): domain Bacteria; kingdom Bacillati; phylum Bacillota; class Bacilli; order Caryophanales; family Paenibacillaceae; genus Paenibacillus; species Paenibacillus sp. FSL H7-0735. Next base: position 2,977,746 of record NZ_JBBOZH010000001.1, read on the forward strand.
ACCGGTGTGTGAGACTCCATACGACGCCATCAAAACCTTCTATACCTCCGCTATGGATGCGCTGGCGGTCGGCAATTTCTTAATCGAAAAATAATACGGGAAACGAGGGGATTTGACCGTTATGAACAGAGATGAGGAATATATCCAAGCGACAGTGATGGAACTAATCCGCAAAAATGGAGCCTTACCCTCAGTAGAGCAGAAAGAGACGCTGCAGGCTGCTGATTTGAACAGAACTTTAACCGAATGGGGAGTTAATTCGTTCCGGGCTTTATATCTTCTGTACGATTTGGAGGAGGTCTTCCGGGTTCAGATTCCAGACAACTGTCTCACTCCAGAGACCTTTGAGTCTCCCTTGACGATTATTAACTGTCTTAAAGTGTTGCTCAATGATAAGGCAATTTCCTGATGCATGATTTTTAATTCCAAGAATCGGGAGGATGAAGTATGACTCGAGGTTTATCAAATTGGGAAGCGCTGCTGCAGGCCGAGCGAATGCATAGAAGTCTCCCTCCTATCCGTGCTGATTCCGATTTAACCGATATTCCGCTGAGCGGCGCTCAGCGCAGATTATGGTTTTTGCATCAATTGAACCCTGCCAGCTCCGCTTACAATATGACGATACAATACCGCTTGAAGGGTTGTCTGAATTATAAACACTTGACTGAATGTCTGGGTATATTGAAGGAAAGGCATCGAATTTTAGACACTGTATTTTACGAAAAAGACGGGGAGCCTTACCAAAAGACGGTTCCACAGCCCGCAGCGGTCAGGATTGAGCGGTTGGATTGTCTTGAGTCAGAGATGGAGAAACAGGCGCTGGATTGGTTGGCAATGGAGATTAATAAACCGTTCGAATTAAATGGAGGCTCTTTATTTGAGACGGTACTGGTGCAGATGAGCCCAACCGAGCATTTACTGATATTTCGTTTCCATCACAGCATTTCAGATGCGTTGTCTCTGGATATTTTTACAAATGAATTCAGGGAGATCTACAACGCTTTGGAAGAAGGCAGGGTGGCACGCTTGCCTGAATTGCCGGTACAGTATTCTGCTTATGCGGTCTGGGAACAAAAATATATTGCAAATGCCGGCAATCCAACACTAATGGATTATTGGAGCAACAAGTTAGCTTCGGCAGATACACGGCTTGATTTAAACCTTGCGGCAATGCCTGAAGCTGCTGGGCCAACCGATTCGGAGTGCAATTATGGGGGAGAGTTGCCGCAGGATGCCTATAATGAAATGCTGGATTTTATAAAACGTCACCCCGAATTCACGGTCTATAACGTTATGCTCGCAGCCTACCGGGTCCTGATGTTTAGATATACCGGCCAGTCTAACCTGATTATCGGCTCAACCATGGCTAACCGTAACCGCATTGAAGTAAGGAATCTTATCGGTTTTTTTGCCAATACTTTGCCACTCACCACCAATGTGCAGACTGAAGACAGCTTCTTTGAAGTATTGAATAAAGAGAAAGAAACAATTAATGAGGGCATTGCCTATCAACAAGTCTCTTTCGACAAGCTGGTCAGTATTATGCATCCAGATCGCAGGCCAGGGGAAAATCCGCTGTTTCAAACGATGTTTACTTATGTGCAGAGCGGCAAAACGGATTTGGAGTTATCCAACCTAACTGTTGAAGCGTTAAAGGCAGATAAAAGCTCTTCGGCCTTTGACCTGACGATTGGGCTTAATGATACCGGAAGCGGAGTGCAATTATTTTACGAATACAACAATGATAAATGGTACGCGGCCTCATTGAGGCAATTCCATTACCACTACATTAACATTCTCCAGCAGCTGCTGCAGCGACCGGAGGCTACGGTTAGCAGCCACATGTTTTTGACCGCGGAAGAAATCAATAAAGTGATCTACGAATGGAATGATACTTGTACGGATTTCGGCTGTCTGGACAGCCGAAGGTTCATAAGCCAGATCAAAAAACAAGCTGCGAAGCATAGTCATCTGCGGGCTGTATTTTTGAGCGAAGAAGACAACATGAGTTATGAGGAGCTTGATCTGGCCTCAGATATGCTTGCTTCGAGGCTGATACAATTGGGGATCGGGCGTGGCAGCCTTGTTGGGTTGGGCTTGGAGAGATCTGTTGAGCTAGTCACCTCAATTCTGGCGGTAATTAAATGCGGCGGGGCATTTATGCCGCTTGATCCACAGCTGCCCTCCAAACGTCTGGCCCATATGATTTGTGAGTCGTCGTGTGCACTGATCATCACCCAGGAACAATATGCGGCTCTGTTTAAACCGATGCATAAGGTGGTCCTCGTCGGGAATAGCTCTTATTCAGCTGACTTCAGGTGTGAAATTGTGCACAATGAGCCGGCCGAACCCAGCGATTTAGCCTATGTTATCTATACTTCCGGTTCAACCGGAACCCCGAAGGGCGCGATGAACAGCTATGAGGGGTTATACAACCGGCTTCTTTGGATGCAGCAGCAGTTTGGTTTGGATGAGACCGATAAAGTGCTGCAGAAGACACCGCTCACTTTTGATGTGGCAGTATGGGAGCTGCTGTGGCCATTACTGCATGGAGCGGAATTGGTATTAGCCCGACCGGATAAACCGCATGATCCTGAATATATTGGGAATGTGATTGTCGAGAGGCATATTACGACGATTCATTTTGTTCCGGCGTTACTGCAGCAGTTTATGGACTCCTTTCCAATAGAAAGCTGCATTTCACTTAAAAATGTCATTTGCAGTGGAGAAGAGCTGAGTACCACATTACGTGATTCTTTTTTCTCAAAATCCGCTGCGCATTTGTTCAACTTGTACGGGCCCGCTGAGGCGGCCATTGATGTAACCTGCTGGGACTGTGCGGAGAGCCGAGGCCATTCAAGTGTTCCGATCGGCAAACCGATTTCCAATCTCCGAATTTACATTCTGGATAAATATCTTCTGCCGGTTCCCGTTGGGGTTTACGGAGAAATATGCATTGGTGGAATAGGAGTGGGCCTAGGATACATCGGAAATGAAGAGCTGACCAACCGCAGTTTTGTACCCAATCCTTACACCAGACATCCTGCTGCTGAACGTCTGTACCGCACAGGAGACATGGGCAAATTCCTCGAAGACGGCACGATTATTTATGGGGGAAGAACAGATCAACAAATCAAGCTCAACGGTGCGCGGATAGAGCTGGGTGAAATCGAGGCCGTATTTCGCCGTTACAACCGGATCAAAGAGATTCTTGTCCATCCGCTCAAGCAGAATAACGGGGGGCAGCTTATGATTGCCTATTATGTGAGCGATAAAGAGATTGCCGCTGCGGAGCTGCGAAACTATGCGAGAGCTTATTTGCCGGCCTATATGATTCCTGGCATCTTTATGAGACTTGAGAGATTTCCGTTAAATCGAAATGGTAAGGTTGATCGCCAGGCGCTTCCGCTGCCTGATGTGAGATTTAAAGAAGCGAGCAGCGCTCTACTTCCTAAAAATGAGTTTCAGGCAGAGATAGAATCTATCTGGCAAGAGTTGTTGAGTTTGGAGGGCCGTGCGATCGGCATTGCCGAGAATTTTTTTGATCTGGGCGGCCATTCGTTATTAGCTCTAAAGCTAGTTAGTATTGTCAACAAAAGATTCAATACAAACATAACCATTATGGAGTTGTACCTAGGCGAATTTACGATTGCAAGAATGGCGGACATGCTTGCTGAACCGCCCTCTGCTGCAGCCCAGGGACAGCTGACGAAATCAGTGTTATCTCAATTAGGAATGTCGTTGGAAGAAATTTTGCAAGTAGGCGAAGGAACATTAGGCCAGAGATAAATGATGGACAGGGAGGATATGATGGACCAAATACAACAGCGGGTGGAGGTATTGCTGCGCCTATTTGTAAAGTGTGATATTTCCTTGGAGCCCGAAAGTGTGTTCACAGATCTGGAAATGGATTCGCTTACTTACATCAAATTTATTGTTGAAGTTGAGCGGGCGTTGCAATTGGACTTTGATCCTTACCTTTTGGTAGCAGGACATTTTCCTACGGTTGGAGATTTAACGGCATATCTCTGGAGTAAAAATGGTGAAGGATGTGCCACAGATGCCTAACCTGCCGATCAAGTACCCTATGGTGAACAGCAGCATGAACAGCTCTCATCTGCTCAGTGTAGTGGAAGTCTGCTCTAGAAAGATGGATTGGCTGCATAACCATTATATTCATTTATATCTTGGAGCGAATATGGATGTGATGGATCTTGAATTTCTGTCACCCGAGCAATCTTTGGGGCATTTCCCCTATCTGAATTTGAAAGAGATCAGGCTTGGTCCTGAACGTGTTGCTGTAAAACAGATCTTGGATTGTCTGGCTGAGAAGGAGTATGTCGAAGTAAGCTTGGATGAATTTTATATAGAAGGTAAGCACTATTTTAATAAGGTTCATTTCGAAAGGAATTTTATGATTTACGGCTATGATGATCTTAGTCATACATTTAGTATTGCTGGCTCGGATTACGATAAAATCTTCGAGTTTCATGAGCTTCCCGCCGATCAGATCATATCATCGCTGCGCGCTCATGCATTCGAACGGCGTTCGATTCGCTCTGTCCGGCTAAATGAAGCTGATAAGATTCATTTTGAGCCAACTACACTGATCGCAAGCCTAGCGGATTATTACTATTCACGCCAGCCAGAAACCATGGTAACCTGCCCGGGAACAGATGGAGGTTCGTGTTGGGGAATGAAGGTGTATGGAGCGCTGCTAGACTATTTAGATAGGTTGGCGCGTAACGAAATTTTCTATTGTGTTCGTCCGTTTCATTTACTCTGGGAGCACAAAAAATGCATGGTTAACAGGCTTGGATATTTATCTCAATGTGGATATAACCTTTCTGATTTCATTATGAAAGGCTATGAGGATATATACGAAACCACTCTTATTCTCAGAAACATTTTGGTGAAATATCATCTTGAGCCTGACCTTAACCTGTTGCGGATCGCTGCACGCACAGTGGAGAGTATCGATGTGCAAGAGCGCGCGCTTCTGTCAGCGCTTTTGAAAGAGTTTAGTACTGTAACCAGCAAAATAGAAGAAAAGGAGAATTCTCGGTGATACCCGATAAATGTGAAGTTGTTATTATTGGATCTGGGGCAGTCGGGGCGTGTACAGCCTACTATTTAGCCAAAAAAGGAATAACTGATGTGGTAGTGCTTGAGAAAAGCGAAAGTTTAGGCGGAGCAACCACATCTATCTGCGCAGGCGGGATGCGAAGTCAGTTTACAACGGAGATAAATATTGAATTGTCCAAGTTAAGTTTTCGATTGCTGGAGCAGCTTGATTCGTATAACCTTGTTCAGGATGAAATGGACCAGTGCGGATATATGTTTATTTTCACGGCACAAGATAATCTTTCTGAGTTTTATGATGCGATGCTTTTGCAGCAAAGGTTGGGTGTGCAAACGGAATGGATGGAGCCTAAGCAGATTCAAAAGAAGCTGCCGATGCTGGTTCTAGAGGATGTAACCGGTGCAACTTACAATAAGCAGGATGGATTGATCGATCCCAATAAGATTACAAGCACGTATATTCGGCTCTCCAGAGAGCTGGGTGTCAAATATTATCCTGGAGTCGCTGTAACGGACTTTATTACTGACGGTTCCGCGATACAGCAAGTGGTAACGTCAGAAGGAGCGATAACTTCGCGAGTTGTTGTAAATGCTACGGGCCCCTGGTCCAAATTTGTGGCTGCTAAAGCCGGAATTGAGTTGCCGGTAATCCCCTGCCATCAGCAGTTGTTGGTTACAGATGTGCTCCCATGGCTGCCCGCCGATTTTCCCGTTATTGTGTTCCCCGGGGAAGGTCTGGGCTTACATAAGGAGACAGGCGGTCTGTTAACGGGCTTAAATAAGCCCTTTGTTGCAGGGGGATGCGAAGATCCGGATTATAGCTACTCAGACCCGGAATGGGAATATAAACATCTGGAAGCTGCTCTTCGTCGGCTGCCTCGTCTCCAGGAAGCAACCATCAAATCCTGCTGGGGAGGGTATTATGATGACACGCCGGACTCCCATCCGGTGCTGGGCGCTGATAACAAAATCCAAGGGTTTTACCATGCGTCAGGATTCAGCGGACATGGTTTTATGCACAGCCCGGCCGCCGGACTCCTAATCAGTGAAGAAATAGCCGGGAATTCGGCACAAACATTAGACATATCATCATTGCGGTCCAATCGCTGGCTAACTGCAGCAGGCAGAAAAATTAATGAATACTACAAGATTTAGAAGTATAGGAGGTTTATTGAAATGGAGAACTCTAAGAACCAAATGTTAAGGCTTATAGATAATATGCTAAACGCAAATGTGCTTCAGCGGACGGATCTCAAACGGTTTACCGCAAACCTTGAGCATTCACCGGATGATCCCGAAATGCTGCGTCTGGAGCTTGAATCCTGGTATCGTGGGATGGGGGTAGATCAGATCATTGGCAGAAAATTCGAACTATCGCCTTGTCCTTTTACAAGCGAAGAGATTCGTTCATCGAGAGAAAATGGAGAAATTATTTTGTGCTTTCCCAAGGGAATTACACGGGAACAGATTGGTGAGCTTACAAGAATTTCAAGCTGGGCCTTAAAAGATCCACTTGTGACAGCCGCAACGGAGCAGGAAGATTGCTGGATTCGAACAGCGGCTGCGCTGTCGCCTTCATTAATGAAACACACAGGGCTAGAGGTTGCACACTTAGTGGAAGACAGCGGGGATCTTAACTTTAGTTTGGAAAGGTATCTTCTTTTCGTGGCTAGAGTGAGATTCTTGACAGGTAATACCCCGGATTCGGAATACTGGATTTGGCTTCCAAGAGGGAGATACGACCGTTCGGGAATGTTAATTGCCGGTTTTGACCGAAATGGCTGCTTTAATGTGCATGGCTGGATGCCCCAATTCTCTGCCAGTTTTTTGGGTGCCAGATTTGGAACACTTCCCGGTTCCGCTGCCAAAGTCGGTTCTTCCATCGTCTCAGATTCAGACCTCAGTTTCACTAAAATTTAACAATGGAGGCCGAAATCAATGGCAGATCGTCAGAGTAAAAGAGTAGCCTGTGTTATTCCCCCGTTTTACCGGCTTATTGAGTCGAAAAACAATAGGATCAGTCCTGCTATGCATTACATAGCGGAGATATTGCATCGTAGGGGTCATGCAGTCACGTTAATTAATGGCGATAATGCTCCAGATGATCATGATTATACAGAGCGGTACAGTATGACTATGAACAGCTGGCTTATGCAGGAACGTTGTACTCGGGGGCATGAAAGCTTTGATATGGTCATAAATGAGCTAGAGCGCTTTCAGCCTGATTATGTGTTTATTGGTGTTGGCGATGTTCTGATGCCTACTGTCGAACTTGGAAGTACTCAGTCCTGTGCATACCTTGCAAAAGAGATAAAGAAGAGATGGGGAGATAAGGTTACCTGTATTGGTTATGGACATTTGCTTAAACATGCCAAGCTGAAGGACACGGCTGATTTGGATACGATCATTGTTGGAGAAGGCGAGGATCTTGCGGTTTCTGTAGTAGAGGGGAATGCAAGGGGAATGCTGCCTGTTAAATGGGCCCAGCAATTAAACGATCTTCCGATACTGACAGATTCATATTTAGCGCAGAAAAATAAGCCGGAAGACTGGGACTACATTATGTCTATGCGCGGGTGCCCCAAACGCTGTACATTCTGTTATCAGCCCTCGCTGCGCGGCTGCAATGTCTCCTTTATGTCTCCCGAACGTTTTGTTAGCGAAATCCGCTACCGCATTGAACGTATGCATGTATTTGGATTTTATTTCTCAGATATGATCTTTCTGCCGGGCTTAGGCAAACGCACTTCAGAAATGCTTAGATTGCTGATTGAACTAAAAGAGGAGTACCCTGAGTTTCACTGGTGGGCAGAGGCGCGCGTGGACATTTGTGTGAGACAGAATATCCTTGATAAGATGAAGCAGTCGGGGTGCGTGCATTTGAAATTTGGTGTGGAAATGGCCAACCAAAGGATGCTGCAAGTGGTGAATAAAGGAATTAGATTGACGGAAGTCGAGGAAGCTTTCCGCATGGCAGCGGAGGCGGGAATCAAACGGACAGCCTATATTTTGCTGGGATGCCCTGGATTCAATGACCAAGATTATATAGAGATGTTACCTTTTTTTAAAGCCTTAAAGGCTGATAATTATGTGATAAATATCAATGTTCCTTATGTTGGCACACAGCTATATGAACAGGTGAAGGAACAGCTTTTTGATTTTGGAATTTATAAAGATGGTGAAGAAAGCTACATGCATACTTCCTTGGTGATGCAAAAATTCTGGGGAATTTCTGATGAAACACGGGATAGTTTTTTTGCACTTCAAGGAGAGAAAGATGATGCAAAAGTAAGGAATTATAAGCGGAAAATTGTAGAGAAAGCTGCTTTTATAGAGAATGACGTGTTGTCCTTTCATGAATAGGATTCGCAAGTACTTATGAGCTGAAGGAGTAGCGATGAGCGATGGAGATCTTCGGGGTGAAGGTGGCTGAGCTAATATCTGAACCTGCGTTAGAAACATTAATGTGGCGCATCCCCCAACAAAAGAGAGAGCGGCTTAAACGCTTTAAAAGAGTGGAAGCGTTGCAGCATTCTCTTATTGCTGAATTGCTGGTTCGTGTAAGCTTAAATAAACGGTTAAAAGTGAACAACCGCGATATCGAGTTTGTTACAAATGTCTACGGAAAACCCTCCCTAAAAAAAAGGGGGGGGACTGTAGAGTTTAACATTTCGCATTCAGGAGAATGGGTGGTTTGCGCATTGGATGAATTGCCGATCGGTATTGACATTGAGCAGATTCAGCAAGCCGATCTTAATATTGCTAAGCGTTTTTTTTCGCAAGATGAATATGTCCAATTGACGGAATGTGAAGAGATGGGCCGGATGAGTCTGTTCTTTGACCTTTGGACACTTAAAGAAAGCTATATCAAAGCGATAGGGAAGGGATTATCTCTTCCATTGAACTCGTTTTCGTTTCGTTTAAACAACGGAATTCAATTGGAGAACCATGACGCAATCGGATTGTATCACTTTAAGCAGTATCATATTGATGAGAAATATAAATTAGCCGTATGTGCGCAAAACCCCTTATTTCCCGGGGAGGTTTCAGTGGTAAACCAATGCCAATTTCACCAGGATTGCATGCAACTATTGGATGCTTTTTAACGATCTAAGCCTAGGTGATATTGAACTTGTTACAGAGAAGCGGCTTATCTACAGATAAGTTGCTTTTTGTCTTGCACGTTTTCGCTTTATCTAGATTTGAAGTTTTCTGCCATGGTGTTAATATTCCCTCATCGGTTATATGCATAAGCCATTGATGTGATGTAAAATGTCCATGAGTGATTAATGCTGGAGATTTGATCAAATATTGATGGAACAGGAAACTCGCATACGCGATGCAAGGAATCGTTCGAATCTGAAGATAACTATCGGAGGGACCAGAGATGGCTGAGCAAAAGATGATTGAAGTGCCGTTTCAGCAATGGGTAAACGATAAGGAGCTGTGGGTACAGCTTAATGATTTGATGATGCAGGAGAGTAAACTCCCAGGACCACGAGTGAATTTGGAGCTCTCAGACCATTTCGCCAAACAATTCGCGCATCCTAATCTAACAGATACAGGCTGGGAGCTGCTCGTCTCTTGGACTAATATTACTGAAGCTGAAGCTGGGGTGAATGATCCCCGTGAGTTTCTGCCGTTTTGTGCGGTTAGGGCGTTCGGTGCTTATTACAGTTACGGTGGAGAAGAGCAGCAAGTAGTGATTCAAAACAGCATTAAGACAGCTATGAATGACTCGCGATGGAGGGTGCGTGAAGCGTCTGCTATGGCGCTGCAAAGTATAGGGGAGGATGATTTCACCCTGCTCAGGCAGCTGATTGACATGTGGGAGAAAGGTGCGAACAGGCTTGAACAACGGGCTTTTGTAGCGGCATTAGCGCATCCTCCTCTTTTAAAAAAGAAAGAAAATACGCTATATTGTCTTCAGTTGGCTGCCCGAATCATGGAGAGTATAGATGGTAGGGGAGTGCAACATGAGGATACTGAGCATTTTCGTGTATTATCTAAGGGACTTGAATACAGCTTGAGTGTATTTGTGGCGAATGAGCCTGAAGAAGGCTTTGTTATGCTGGAGAGATTTGCAAAGAGCCGAGATGCCCGAATCATTAAGATTGTGAAGAGTAATCTTGGCAAATCGCGTCTGAGTAAAAAATATGCTGCCCAGGTGGCTGAGATTCTAAAGGAATTCGATAACATAGGAAAAGATACTTAGGATACGAGTGCCATTTGGCAGTTGTATTTAATCATTTTTTTGTTTTTACTTATATTAGAATTAACAATTAAAGAAACAAAGAGAATTAATATAATCAAAGAAAACCATTCTATGGATTGTTCGAATATTAAACTGTAAGTTATATTAATAAATTCAAAGACAACTGTTATTATTAAAAATATTGCCCAGCGATCTTTTTTCATGAAAATATACCATCCTAATCTATATGGAGAATATTGATAGATTTTAAGTTGTTCATATCCTCAAAAGTTTGACAAATGCATGGAATGTAACTATTATAGTTGCATCTGAATGATGTTTTGCAGCAAGGCAGAAGGAGAGATTTCTATGAATATTAGCACCCGATTTGCGGTAGCCATTCATATATTAACGTTGATTGACAGCAATAAAGAAGGCAAAAGCACGTCGGAGTGGATAGCTGGTAGCGTAAACACAAACCCTGTAGTTATCCGTCGGCTTACGAGTATGCTGCAAAAAGCAGGATTAGTAAATGCCCGCCCCGGAGTCGCAGGTGCTTCGCTTACACGTAGCGCATCCGAGATTACGCTGCTGCAGATTTATAAAGCAGTTAATGCGGTGGAAGAGGACTCGTTGTTTTCTGTCCATGAGCATCCTAATCCCGATTGTCCTGTTGGCAAGAATATAGCCAGTGCAATTGTACCTGTGTTCTCACTCGCCCAAAAAGCAATGGAGAATGTTCTCCAGGAGGTTACATTGGAACAGATTGTGAATGAAATGCCAGAACTATAATTCCTCCATATCATAGCTTAGAAGAAAGGCCAAAACATGTGAAAACGTGATTCTGGTCTTTTTTTGCTTAATTAGGTTTATGGTCAAAGAAGGGAAGTAAGAGGGAATATAGAATCTGTATTTATAAGCCGGATTAAAGATAATATACATACATACATTGAGGGAGAGCTAAAGAATGTTAAAGAAATTACTGCCTATACTACTAATTATAGTAATGATTACCGGATGTAATGAATCAAGGGATACCACTAAATACGAGGATGCGAATTTTGGAATCACCTTTAACTATCCGGATCATTGGGTTGTAACTGAGAAGTATGGAGCGCCATTATGGTTGATAGTCTCTACGACTGATTATAAACCTGCTGAGGGACTTAAAGGTCCAGGAGTAATGCTCTTTGGATTTAAGCCTAAGGATATGGAGCTTGTCAACAAATGGCTCGGGGATGCCCAAACGAATTACAACAACGGGGCGGAGCTGACAAAAAGTAAAGCTAGTTTAGGCGGGTTAGAGTCCATAAAGTACGAAACTGAAGTATTCGAAGAGGAAGGGAGTAAAGGGAAAGCTATCTATTACGTTATTGAGGAACCGGAAATGTCATTTATGGTGCAGTTCCCTTACAGTGTAGATGAAGTACATAAAGAAGACATGAAGAGGATAGAGGATATTTTACAATCCATAAAGTTTACAAAAGATTAAGTGGGACTAGAACAAGATAGCTGGAATGGTGAAATGTACGGTATAAATGCCTTTGTAATGAGCTGAAGTGGCTGGAATGGTGGAATGTACGGTATAAATGCCGTTGAAATGGGCTGAAGTAGCTGGAATGGTGGAATGTACGGTATAAATGCCGTTGAAATGGGCTGAAGTGGCTGGACTCGTGAAATGTACGGTATAAATGCCGTTGAAATGGGCTGAAGTGGCTGGAATGGTGAAATGTACGGTATAAATGCCGTTGAAATGGGCTGAAGTAGCTGAAATGGTGAAATGTACGGTATAAATGCCGTAGAAATGGGCTGAAGTGGATGGAATGGTGAAATGTACGGTATAAATGCCGTTGAAATGTGCTGAAGTAGCTGGAATGATGAAATGTACGGTATAAATGCCGTTGAAATGGGCTGAAGTGGCTGGAATGATTAAATGTACGGTATAAATGCCTTAGAAATGGGCTGAAGTAGCTGAAATGGTGAAATGTACGGTATAAATGCCGTTGAAATGTGCGGAAGTGGCTGGAATGGTGGAATGTACGGTATAAATGCCTTAGAAATGGGCTGAAGTAGCTGAAATGGTGAAATGTACGGTATAAATGCCTCAGATTTGGCTGAAATCATCCAAAGTAGCAAAATGAGAAGCAAAAAAGCCCTATAAATGAGCCACAGTCGCTGATGCAGTACAATTAGAATTAGGATAAGTAACTTTTTTAAAGATCAATATATACGGAGGTTCTACAGTGGAGCAAATTGCAATAATCTCAGACATTCATGGAAATATACCGGCCCTTACGGCCGTTTTAGATGACATCCAGCAGCGGGGAATCAGCAGAGTCTTTTGTTTAGGCGATATTGTTGGAAAAGGACCGAACTCAGATCTAGCCGTTGATATCATAAAAAAGAATTGTGAAATCAGTGTTATGGGGAACTGGGATGATTTAATGAATCAGGATGTTGATTTTGAGATGGCTCGGTGGTGCCGCGGGTTATTAGGTCAAGAACGTCTTGATTATTTAAGCACGTTGACGTTTTCGATTGAGTTTATGATAAGTGGTAAATTTGTGCGATTATTTCATGCTTCGCCACGAAGCCTGTATGAACGTGTTCAACCTTGGGATGATTATGAAAAGCGATTATCTTTGTTTGATTATTCTGATCTCTGCCAGGAGAAACGACAAGCGGATATCGTAGGTTACGGGGATATTCATAATGCTTTTATTCAACATTTAGAAGGCAAGACTTTATTTAATGTAGGCAGTGTGGGGAATCCGCTTGATTTAACCCAGGCATCTTATGTGATTATGGAGGGAGAATACATGGGAGGGTCAGCAGCTCCTTTAAATATGCAATTTGTAAGAGTGCCTTATGACATCGAGTTAGCCGTTCAACAGGCCGTTGAGGCAGATATGCCAGCTGCAGAGCCTTATATTCGTGAGCTTAGAACCGCGCAGTACAGGGGAAGTGTCCGGGGATAATAAAGGAAAGGATAATAAAGGAAACAAAAAATCAAACTGCAACCTTAATCCAAGCCATCAAAAAGTAATGGAGGGAACAAATTGAAGCTTAGTCACGTATTTGAGCAATTCCCTACTTTGGAATCCGAGCAATTATTACTGAAAAAGATTGAAGTCAGCAACCTTAATGAGGTATTTGGGATATATAGCAATGATCAAGTGTTTGAGTACTGTGGGATTATTCCGAAACATAATAAAGATACAGTCAAAAATATGATTGGTCATTTCGAACGTGATTTTACCAAAGGGGTAAGAGTGAAATGGGGGATTTTCCTCAAAAATAACCCTTACATACTGCTAGGTATCATCGAAGTTATGGATTTTAATCAAAAGGTGGATATGGTGACGATCGGTTACTTTTTGGCGGAACCTTATTGGGGCAAAGGGATTGCAGCTCAGGCCATTCAGTTAGTGGTGAAATATTTATTTGAGACTGCAGAAGTCAATCGAATTCAAGCTGAGGTTATGCCCTTTAATGAACGATCGAAGCGGGTGCTTTTGAAAAATGGCTTTACGAAAGAAGGCACGTTAAGGCAGGCGCATGTATGGTCAGGTAAAGGGCTGGTGGATCTGGAGATTTACAGCATTTTGGCAGAGGAATATTTTGCAAGCATCGGTAAGCCAAGAGTAAGCAATAGGATGTAATCCTAGTGAAAGAAGGGGAAAACATGGGCACTATCGTAGTTATTGGCGGGGGAGAGTTAATCGAGCTTGAAACGTTGGAAATTGATCGTGAAGTTGTGCAGCTAACTCAAAAGGCTAAGCCGAAGGCGTTATTTATTCCAACAGCCAGTAGTGATGCGCCGGGGCATTGTGATACTTTTAGCAAAGTATATGGCGATATTCTCGGATGTGAAACAAGTCACTTATTGCTTGTGAGCCAAACCTACACTCAGGATGAGATTACAGATTTAATTACAGCTGCTGATTTGATTTATGTTGGTGGAGGCAATACCCGAAAGATGCTGGAGATTTGGAAAAATACAGGGGTAGATACGCTTTTGAAAGAAGCTTATTCCTCTGGAACCGTATTGGCCGGGCTTAGCGCAGGTTCCATCTGTTGGTTTGAATATGGGCATAGTGACTCTGAAGCGTTCGACGACCAGGGTGAATGGCAGTATATCAAGCTTGCAGCCATGGGGATTCTGCCGGGCATTCATTGTCCGCATTATAATGAGGATATTCGGGTTGAAGATTTTACACGCATGGTTAAAGGTGGAGGTCTGCCGGGAATCGCGGTGGATAACAATTGTGCAATCATCTATAAAGATAATGAATATAAAGTGATGTCGACCAGAGAAGTAGCTAAAGCCTACCGTGTGATTGACTCCGAGCAAGGTGTTGTCGTAACGGAAATAGAAGAACATCCAAGCTACAGACCTCTTTATGAACTGTATGGCGCGTTATGATTATTTTTGAAAAGCAAGAGATCAGACTGAGAACACTTGAGTTAAACGATGCCGCATTACTTGTAAAATGGCTCTCAGATCCCGTTGTACTGGAGTTCTATGAAGGCCGTGATCGCCCGCATGATTTGGAGCTGGTGAGGGAGCATTTTTACGACGAGCAAGCAGAAGTCACGCGGTGTATAGTGCAATACAAGGAGCGGGATATAGGTTATCTCCAGTTCTATCTTATAGATGATGAAGAATTAGAAGTGTACGGCTACGTGGGATTCAAAGGTCAAATCTTTGGGATGGACCAGTTCATTGGCGAGCCTGTTTTATGGAATCAAGGAATTGGTTCACGGCTCATTAAAGAAACGGTTAAGTATCTTATCGAAATAAAACAAGCGGACAAAATTGTCATGGACCCGCAAGCCTGGAATAAGAGAGCCCTTAGAGTATATGAGAAGATTGGCTTTGTGAAGAAGAAATACCTTGAACAGCACGAGCAACATGAAGGAGAGCTAAGAGATTGTTGGTTGATTGAATACACGAAGCAGGCGAGACAATAAATATCTTTTTAACAATCGGATAAGGAAGGTGCACTTATTAAACTACTGTTTGTCTGCAGCCAGAATCGCTGGCGGAGTCTAACTGCGGAGAAGATCTTTCAAGGAATTGATGGTCATGAAGTGAGATCTGCAGGGACTGAAGATCATGCCAGAATCAAAATTTCTGAAGGGCATTTGGGTTGGGCGGATGTGATTTTTGTGATGGAGAAGAAACATGTTCGAAGAATTCAAGATAAATTTAGAGGTTGTGTAATTGGCAAAAAAATAATTTGCCTGAACATAGCTGATGACTATAAGTATATGGATGAAGATTTGATCGGCCTTCTGGAATCCAGTGTATCCGAATATTTTCTGGAATGGAGCAACAAAAATGAGAATTAGAACAGAAACTGTGGCAGACTATAATGGAGTATTTCAAGTGAATGTTAAGGCTTTTGGTGATCGGGAAGATGAAGCGCGGTTGGTCGAAAACATTAGAAATTCGCAGGGGTTTATCCCGGAGCTCTCGATTGTAGCGGAAAAGGATAATGAGATTGTAGGACATCTACTGTTAAGTAAGGCTGTAGTTCAAGATGGGGAGAAGTTATCTGATGTGATTGCGTTAGCCCCATTAGCTGTTCTGCCGAACGTTCAGAAGCAAGGAATCGGCAAGGCGCTGATCCAAGAAGGGTTAGAAAGATGTAGAACGCTTGGATATGAGCTTGTTTTTTTGATCGGGCATCCCGAATATTACCCAAGATTCGGATTTCAACCCGCAGGGCCACATGGGCTCGAGTTGAAGCAGTTTGAGGTACCGGAGAGAGTCTTTATGGTCTGTGAGCTGAAGGAAGGCGTACTGCAGAGGATTAAGGGAGAGTTGAAATACCCGGAAACCTTTTTTTGAATTACTTCTTATATGTTCTTGTGAATCATGTTTGGCTGTGAACCAGTCGACATGATTTTTTTATAGGTAATTGACAAACATATAGAAGGTAACTATACTAAAGATAGTTAATTTGTAACTGAAATAGTTACAGCATGATTAGGAGGAATTTATAATGACGACTAAAACAATACTTCAACCAGACACTCAGATCGGTCTGGTGCAGATTAGAGTAAGCAATTTGGAGCGTTCGCTCACCTTTTATCAGAATGTTGTGGGATTAAGCGTTTTACGGCAGACTGGCCGCGAAGTTGAAATGACCGCTGACGGTCAGAATGTGTTATTGATTTTGCGGGAGATTGAAAATGCGCGGGTGATCCGTCCTAATTCTGTGGCTGGGTTGTATCATTTTGCTATCCTTGTTCCAGATCGTCCTAGCCTTGGATTGGTTGTGCGTAATTTGATCTCTTCGGGGATTGAGGTGGGGCAGGGCGATCATCTGGTCAGTGAAGCACTGTATATTCAGGATCCAGATAATAATGGGATTGAAATTTATCGAGATCGACCTAAGAGTGAATGGAAATATGATGCGGAAGGGCATGTAATGATGTCCACTGATCCAGTGGATGTAGATGGACTACTGGCTGCTTCTGAAGGTTTATCATGGAACGGGCTGCCAGCAGGAACAGTGATTGGGCATGTACACTTTCATGTGGGGAATTTAAATAAGGCGAAAGCCTTCTACGTCGATTTGCTTGGTTTTGAACTAACAGCCAATTATGGAAGTGCTGCTATGTTTATCTCTGCTGGTGGTTATCATCACCATATCGGGCTGAATGTTTGGGCCGGACAGGGTGCACCTGCGGCTCCAGCTGATACTGTAGGGATTGATTATTTCACATTAATTCTTGCGAATGAAGAGGAACGTAACGCTGTGGTGGAGCGAGTTCGGCAGGCTGGTTACGCAGTTACAGAAGAGAATGGAAATCCTACATTCCAAGATCCATGGAACATTGGAATCAGACTTGTTTTAGAAAGATAAATCTATATCCATTTTCGTCCATTTATTTTATAATATTGGAAATAGGTGGGCGGAAGGGTGAAGTTTGTTGGAAGCATTCAAAATGGCGTATATAATTCTCTGTCATAAAAATCCGGAGCAGATCAATATGCTAATCGATAGTTTAACTAACGAGTCCGTAGAGTTTTTCCTGCATGTCGATCAGAAAAGTAATATTGAGGCTGATATTATTCATCGTAACGATATTCATTTTGTGGAAAAGCCTATTGATGTACAGTGGGGGCATTACAGTCAAATTGAATGTATTTTGAAGTGCTTTTCGCTGATCAAAGAACATGGGGATTTCAATTATATTCACATCTTAAGCGGTCAGGATCTGCCTCTAGCTTCAAATGAAGTGATTCTAGATTTCTTTAAGATGAATGAGGGTAAGGAATTTGTGAAGTATTTGCAGCTGCCTAATGCAGCGGAAACTTGGGGATGTTACGAGCGGGTCTCAGTTTATTATCCTAGGTTCCTCATCTCAAGGACCCGGCGTATGACAGCGATCAGAATGAGGTACATTAAACTAATTATGAGCGTTCCGTTTCTGCAAAGAAAATTAGGTGCTTTGCCGAAAGGTTTATATAAAGGCTCGAACTGGATGTCAATTACAGGTGAATGTATGGAATACATCTTGGATTTTACAAAAAGCTCTCCGGAATACGTCAGATTTTTTAGGAACACTTTATGTGGAGATGAAATCTTTTTCCATACGATAATTTTGAATAGCGTTTATAAGATGCATGTACTGAATGAAATTAAGCGGTATACAGATTGGGAAACAGGACCGGATTATCCTAGAACACTAACGATAGAAGACTATGATCGGATCACTCAACGGGGCACGGAATGCTTTTGGGGGAGAAAATTTGATCTCGATATCGATAGAACCATCGTTCAGGAGCTTCTTGATATAAATACTAAAGCGAAAACATCGTAAACTCAGGAGGACAATCATATGAAAATCGCAGTTGTTGGAGCAAGTGGAAAAGCTGGAAGTCGAATTACGCAGGAAGCGTTGGATAGAGGTCATGAAGTTACAGCGATTGTACGGGATGCATCTAAAGTAACAAATAGGAAAGCGAATGTCATCGAAAAGGATGTATTTGCGCTTACCACTGAAGATTTGCAGGGGTTCGACGTGGTTGTGAATGCTTTTGGTGCGCCGTTTGGACAAGAACATCTGCATGTGGATGCCGGGAATGTGCTTATTGAAGCTTTGAAGGCTTCGCCCGATACAAGATTGATTGTAGTTGGCGGTGCAGGAAGTCTATATGTAGATGAAGCCAAAACGCTTAAAGTAGCGGATACGAATGACTTTCCTGACTTCATTAAGCCAACAGCGACGAATCAAGCTAAGAATTTGGAGATACTACAAGGAACAGATTCACTCTCTTGGACCTTTGTTAGTCCATCTGCTAATTTTGCCATTGGCACAAGAACGGGCTCTTATGTAAAAGGTAAGGATAATCTTCTGGTGAACTCCAAAGGCGAGAGTTATGTCAGCTACGAAGACTATGCCGTTGCTATTGTTGATGAAATCGAACAGCCGCAGCATATTCGTGAACGGTTTACGGTAGGTTCAGAGTCTTAAGTGATAATTAAGAATAGCGATCATATATGAAAAAAGAAGACAGAGCCGGATTTCAGGCTCTGTCTTCTTTTGTACAATTACAGCTTTCCTTTTCCTTCTGCTAGTTCAGCAATACGTCTGTTTGCATCTCCGCGGTAGCGTCCGCCGTGATAACAAATGACCGTATCGATCTCATACTCAGAGAACTTGGTCAGAGAGGACAAAGCCAGCTCCATGTCAGGTGTGGCGGAAGGAGTGGGACCCTGTAGCTCGCCATTCTGAACGGTCAAGGCATCGGCAGCAATAAGTGTACGGCTATTATGATGGTAAAGACTGAGATGCCCTGGGCTATGGCCTGGGGTATGGATCACCGTAATTCCACCGGCAAAAGGTAACTTTTCTCCATCCACAAGTGTTTGATCCACTTTTCCTTTAGGAGGATGGGCTAATACAGAGAGGAAGGCACGCCGCCACTCCTCAGGTACATGAGCTGGGATCATAGCCGCTGCCACCGCTAATGCTTCGGGAGTGTGCTTAAGGAGCATTCGCTCTCCTTGAATATAGGGCTGCTCAATTTCATGAGCCAGAACAGTAAGCTCTAGATCTTCTTCAGCCAATAGGGCAGGGAGGCAACCAATATGGTCTAAATCCTGATGCGTGATAATAAGGGTGCGGAGCTTCTGCCAAGGCACATCCGCTTCTTTTAGAGCCTCTTTGAAATTAGAGAGTAGACCCGGGAATCCGGTATCGACGAGTACGGCGGCATGTCCATCCCAGAGTAGCGTGGGGTAAATCGTGTCTTTTCCACCCATAACCTGCGCTGTAATCTCGAGCATTTCTATTCCTTGAGCAATGTACATAATATCCCTCCGTGATTGATAATAAGAGCGACGCCGTGAGGCTAATGCATATATTACTCAAAACTAGAAACGAACACAATAGGTAAATATTTTATTATAACACAAATAAATATTTATGTCAATATATATCTGATGGAATTTTTGTGGAATTTGTAGGGGGTTTTATTATTGAGAATCTTTTGCTAGATTTTGCCCTTGCCTAAAGCTTTGCGATATAATAATCAAATAAAAAAAAGGGAGTTGATGTGGTTTGGAGACATTTCTAGTTGTACTCGTCCTACTTGGGCTTATCGCAATATCCAACATCATAAACCGATTCATTCCCTTCGTGCCGATACCCTTAATACAAATTGGCTTGGGTGTAGTGGTCGTACTATTGCCTTTGGGAATACATATGTCACTGGAGCCAGAGTTGTTTTTCGTGTTATTTATTGCGCCGCTTTTGTTCAATGACGGAAAGCGAACACCAAGAAATGAGTTATGGAACCTGCGTGCTCCAATCTTAATGCTGGCACTAGGCTTGGTATTTGCTACAGTGCTTATCGCTGGATATTCCATTAACTGGATGATCCCCACCATTCCACTCGCAGCTGCTTTTGCGCTGGCAGCGATCTTATCGCCGACAGATGCTGTGGCGGTAAGCGCAATCGCTGGGAGAGTACATCTTCCCAAGAGTATTCATCGTATTCTAGAGGGTGAATCATTGATGAATGATGCCTCTGGTCTTGTTGCGTTTAACTTCGCTATTGCAGCAGCTGTTACAGGCATATTTTCTTTGCCGAAAGCCTCTATTAGCTTTGTGATTATTGCTCTAGGTGGACTAATTGTCGGAGCAATACTCGCGTTCCTCCTGATTCGGTTCAGCGTATTTATTCGCAGACTGGGGATGGAGGACATCACAGTGCATGTGCTGCTGCAAATCCTGACTCCTTTCATTGTGTATCTGATTAGTGAAGAAATAGGGGTATCCGGTATTTTAGCTGTGGTTGCAGCAGGCATAATTCATGCTGTCGAGAAGGACCGTGCAGTTTCGCCACAGTATAAGCTACAGCTGGTGTCCGCCAGCACATGGTCTGTGCTGCTCTACATCTTGAATGGCTTGGTCTTCCTTATTCTCGGGTTGTCGATTCCAGATGTTATTGAAGTGATCTACCGGGATACAGCTGTGGACAATCTTATGGTGATTGGTTATGTATTAGCGATAACGTTGCTGCTTTTTGTGCTGCGTTTTATATGGGTGTATGTGTTCTCCCTGGCTGGCGCCGGCCTGCAAAAAATGGAAAAGTCGTCTATTAAGTCTATGCTAATCCTGACAATTTCAGGAGTGCGAGGCGCGGTTACTTTAGCCGGTGCCTTCTCGATTCCTTTTGTGTTAGGGGATGGCTCACCTTTTCCTGAACGTGATCTAATTATCTTTATCGCTGCGGGTGTGATTCTGATGTCACTGCTGATCGCTAGTATCTTTTTACCAATTCTCGCAGGTAAAGAAGAGCCGGTTGCTGAACCGGGTGATACTGAGGTTGAGCAGGCGGCCAAATCTAAGGTTGTTGCCGCCGGGATAACCTTGCTTCAAAGTATGATGACAGAAGAGAGCAAGGAATCTGCATTGCCAGCTTTGAGTGAGTTTAAAGAAAAAGTTTATAGTCTTAACCGCGAAGATCAGGCGAATGACCCCGCATTGGAGAACTTCCGCCGACTTGGGGTTGAAGCAAGGATTGTGGGTCTGCATGCCGAACGCAAAGAGCTGAGCCAATTGCTGGCCAACAATGAGATTCCTGCCTCAGTGGCGCTGAAGATGGAAGAATTCTTGGATCATAGTGAAGTCTTTCTAGCCAGAAGTCTAAACTCTCAGATCAGAATCTCCATTACGGAGATTAGACGGCTGTTTGCGGGGATGTTCTCTGGCCAGAATGAAGGGGAAGCTAGTCAACTGATGCTGCAACAGGCTGAGTGTGCCAGAAAAGCTAAGATCTCTATGTCTCATGCAGCGATTGCTGCTATTAATGCAAGTAAGAATGAGAACAACCGTAAAGCAGCTGAGAAGGTCGCAGACAGTTACGAAAAGCTGATCTCACGCCTCCAGCAGGGACAAGGCTGGACTAAAGATGGTCTTGTTGATGATCAAAAGCTGGAATTGAAACTGAAAGCTATTCAGGAGCAACGGGATAAGGTCCAGCAAATGTACCAGGATGGAACCATTAACCGCAAGCTAGCCGGTAAATTACGCAAGTTCGTCGATCATTTGGAAACATCCATTTGGGAGGATTAGCTGTGTTGAACAAAGTAATGGGAGAAAGTTTGTTATTCACTGAAATTCGCGAAGAGCATCTGTCGGATGTACTCGATATTTATAACTATTACGTGCTGAACACTACGGTTTCTTTTCATACCGAGCCTTTAAGTTTGGACGAAATGCGGCAATCAGTGATGAATGATGATCCGCGGTTTAAATCATACGTTATATTATCCTGGGACAATGTTATTCAGGGCTATGTTCTGATTGCTAGACATAAGAGTAAGCCGGCTTATGATAGCTCTGGGGAGATCAGTGTGTATTTGAAACCGGCTTGTGTGGGTAAAAGAATAGGACAGCATGCCTTACGCTTTATTGAAGAGAGAGCTGCCGAACTGGATTTCCATGTGTTAGTAGCTACCGTTTGCGCAGAGAATGAACGCAGTCGCCAGCTTTTCTCAAAGAATGGATATGAACAATGCGCCTACTTCAAGGAGATTGGCTGTAAATTTGGTCGAAGACTGGATATCGCCAGCTATCAGAAAATCTTAGGGGGAACTCAAATATGAAACTTGCGGAAGCATTAGTGAACCGAAGTGATCTTACTCGTAAAATCGCGCAGCTAAAGCAGCGGCTCGATCGGGTCGTTAAGGTGCAGGAAGGGGAAGAACCGGCAGAGCAGCCGGAGGCTCTTTTGCGTGAGCTGGAAATAGCTGTTAACGAGCAGACGATTTTGATTCGAGCAATTAATCGAACGAATTCATCTGTGGCCTTCAATGAGAAGTGGAGTATTGCCGATGCCCTAGCCGAACGGGATAAAATGCTTCAGCTGCGGAAGCTTTTTAGCGATTTGCTTGAGCAAGCATCGATCACTCAGGATCGGTACAGCCGCTCTGAGGTTCGTTTCCAGAGAACGGTGGATGTCGCCCAGATTCAGAAGCAGATTGATGAGCTGTCTAAGTCTTATCGGGAGTTGGATTTTAAAATTCAGGAGAAAAACTGGACGGTAGACTTACTTACACCGTAATAAGCTAAGCTTTATCACAGCAGAAGGTAACTGATCTTCATAAAGGCGAGCGCAACCCGCCAACAGGGAAAGTTGGACAAATTGACAGATGCCGGGCCAAATCTGACCAAATCATAACTTAGCCCCGTACTGTAACAACTGTAAAGAGTACCTATTAATGTAACTACCAAGCGCTGATTTATGTAAGAACGGTGAGGGCGGGGACGGGGATATTTTTGCTGTGGTTAGGCTTTTACATAACATGAAGTGGCTCTATTAGGATAGGTATATTCGTCATACATAATGTGAAATAATGTCGAATAAAGTTGAAAAAAGATGAATAAAATTTGCATTATCGTCCTGTTTTGCCTATCTTATCGCTCGTTATCTTGTATAATTTACGAATACGCACGAGGACTTCCTAAACCGCTGGTCTATTCGTATGTTGATTGTACAGGATGAGAGAGTGATTCATTGGCCGAGAAGGTTTAGTGGCCCTTGTCTCTTCAAACATTCTACTATTCCTTTCATGAAAGAGAGAAGTGACAAGTGACCATGAAATCAATTGCCTGGGTAACCGACAGTACATGTACAATCGATCCTGAGTTCGCCAAGAACAACCATGTGTATATTGTTCCTTTACGTCTGATTATTAACAACGAGTGTTATAAAGAAAATATAGATATTACGATCGATGAGTTCTATGAGAAAATGCGTCAGGATGATCAAGTAGGCAGCTCACAGCCGCCAATCGGTGAGTTTATCGAGTTATACGAACGGTTGAAGGAAGAATATGATGAGATTATCGCGGTGCATCTTTCGACAGGGCTTAGCGGAACATACAATGCTTCCATGCAAGGTGCTGAAATAGCAGAAGCTAATGTCATTGGAATTGATTCTAAGGTTGGCGCTTATCCGATTCGGGAAATGATCACGCGAGGTATTCATTGGCACAAGATGGGCTTTACTGCCCTAGAAATTAAAGAAAAGATAGAGAATATCATTCAAAATATGTCCTTCTACTTAATCCCTTCAAGCTTGTCCCAGCTTCACCGTAGTGGGCGTGTTTCTGGTACACAGGTAGTGCTTAGTCAATTATTGCGGATAAATTTGCTGCTGCGTTTTGACGAGGGTAAGGTCATTGTTGTGGAAAAAATCCGTACGATGAAGAAGACGAAGCAGGCGCTGTTAGATATCTTTAAACAGGATGCTGGACTTGTTAGCGATGTGTGCATCATGCATTCCAATAATTTAGAAATGGCGCTGAAGTTAGAAGAAGACATCAAAGAAATGGCGCCTGATTTACGTACGGAGATTATGACATACATTCCTGCCGTGGCTGTTCATGCGGGTGAAGGTACCGTAGGACTTTCTTGGATTAAAAATAACAGGATCAATAGTATTTATTCGGAGGTTGAACCTGTAGCAGTACTTGTGTAGATAGGACAGTAAACAAAGAAATCGCTTCTTGGAAGAGGGTTGGATGATCCTCATTATACCAAGAGACGATTTCTTTTTTTTTGAATCTATGAGATGACGTTGTAAGAAGGTTAGGCTTTGCTTGCACGACGGCGGAACATTTGTCCGATAACTTCACTCAGTACCAGTCCAGCCGCAATTGCGCCAGAGAGCATTAATGCCCGAACAGCGATTTCTACAGCCAGATTATAGTTCTCTTCCACAAATCTGCGCATAGCATCGTAAGCAAGGCCACCCGGAACAAGTGGGATAATACCGCCTACACTAAAAATAATAACCGGCATTTTGAAGGATCGGGCAAACAACTGGCTGACGATGCCCACAACTACAGTAGCTGCAAACGTAGCAACAACAGGCCCACACTCTACATCAAGGATCACATACACCATCCAGCCTACCATTCCAGCAAAACCACACTGCAGTAGAGCGCGCTTAGGCGCATTAAATAAAATACAGAAGGTTGCCGCGGCGATAAAACTGGTTATAAGTTGCAAAATCATGAAGGGCTAACCTCTTTCACATGGAGAATTAAAATAGTGATAGTACAAGCCCAATGCCTGTACCGATCGCAAAAGCAGTTAGAAAGGCATCGGCTCCTTTGGATATGCCTGAGACCAGATGACCGGCCATCAGATCACGAACGGCATTTGTAATGAGTAGACCGGGTACTAGAGGCATCACGGAGCCGATGATGATTTTGTCCATTTCTTGACCTATACCCAGCTTTACAGAATAGAAGGCTAGAAGTCCGATCAGGAAGGAAGCAGAGAACTCTGCAAAAAATCTAGTCTGCACAAGACGATGCAGGTAGATAACCGCAGCATAACCTAACCCGGAAATCGGCAATGCGGGGAGAGCATCCCACAAGCTGCCTTTAAACATAACGGTGAAGCAAGCGCCGGTAAGTGCCGCAGCTATGATTTGCAGCCATACCGGATACGCATGTGCGGCATCATCGACCTCTCCTAATCGTGTCCGAGCTTCCTCGGCTGTAATCTGACGCTCGTTCAGACGCCGCGAGATATCATTAACCTCCGAGACTTTCTGCAGATCTGTGGTTCGCTCGGCAATCCGATATAACTTAACGGGTTCCGTTCTATTTGTGGTGAACATAATAACGGTTGGCGTCACATAACTGTGTGCCCCTGGAAAACCGAGAGAAGCAGCCATACGTGTCATTGTATCTTCTACTCTGTAGGTTTCTGCACCGTTTTGCAGCATGATCTTGCCAGCAAGAAGACAGAGATCAACGATTTCATAATAGGTAGTGTTAGTGTTGCTCGTGCTTTCCAACTTCTCCGGTCCTCCCCTGGAATGTTACATATCTATGTGTATATACTTATGATTGTCGCTTCATTGTGTGAAAATAACAACCTCAATATAGCATTATAAACGATATGGGATATATTTTAATATAGTTTAAGAAATAAAATGTATAAAGATGCACTGTTTATTTATAGTGCCCGCCAATTTTTCCGGATCTGTCCTTAAGTTGTCCGGCATCTGTGAACGATGCGGCGCGTCCAATGATCGATTCTCCGTATTTATTCTTCAGCGCATCAGTGGCCCGTTCGAGCTCGCGGTAGCGGGGGCGCGACTCAAATAAGGTTAGCTGATATTGGCTTTCGTCAGACAGATTGGACAGGCTTAGATGAATTCGGCGCACAGGCTGACCTTCCCAATGCTGTTTGAAAAGAGCGAGGGCGGCCTCGTATACCAGCTGGGTTGCATTCGTAGGATCGCTCATCGTAGTCTGCCTCGAGAAGCCGCTGGGGTCATCAAAGCTGGCGCCTTGGCAGCCAACAGACACGACTGCACCATGCACCTTTAGTTTGCGGCTGCGCCTGCACACCAGCTCTGAGAGCTCCAGAATGATGGTCTTGATCTCTTGCAGTGTATAGTAATCCCGTGGCAGTGTCATTTGGTGCCCGACGCTCTTGGGTGCTACTTCATAGGTAGCGGGACTTACAGGGCTATCGTCGATGCCATTGGCAATTCGCCAATACAGCTCGGCATCGATATCGCATTTTTTATGGAATTTCTCCCGCATGCGCCATTTCAGCTCGCTTAGCGGCATCTGTGCCAAATGGCCTATCGTTGTGAGGCCCATGCTTTGGAAGTGCGCGGACATGCGGCGGCCTACCATAAACAACTCACTAATGGGCAGCGGCCAAAGTACATCTGGAAGCTCTTCCTGAGTGAGAGTAAATAGACCTTCCGGGTTCTTCTTGGCCCACAGGTCGCAAGCCATTTTGGCGGTAACCTTGGAATAACCTATACCGATACGTGCGCGCACACCTGTATTTCTGCGGATTAAGTCCTGAATGGTCGCAGCGATCTGTCTTGGGCTTCCGAATAAGCTGAGGCTGCCGGTGATATCAATAAACTGCTCATCGATGGAATAAGGTTCTACGAGGTCACTGAATTTGCGTAGAATGTCCGTGATTTGGGAGGAAACATCGATATATTGCTGCATATGCGGTCTGACGACGATTACTTCGGGGCATTTCGCGAGTGCTTCCTTCAAGGTCTCGGCGGTAGTAATGCCAAAAGATTTGGCTAACGGACAAGCGGCAAGCACAATCCCGCTTCGTCTAGCTGGATCTCCGGCGACAATAAGCGGTTTGTTGCTGTATTGCGGATTAGAGGCCTTCTCCACGGAGGCGTAAAAGCTCTGACAATCGGATAACAAAATAACACGCTCTTTATTCATAGATTCACACTCTCCAGGTGAGGTAGAGATACGGTAGATGATTTTCTTATTATTATAATACGAACATATGATCGTGTATATTCATATTTTTTTCCATTTCTCTTCAGTCTCCAAGGTGCAGAGACCTGTGGCCACACCCCCAGCGATAATCGTGAGGATGGAGTGGAAGAAGGTTTCTTTAGAAATTAGGAGTCCTCCCGCGCCG
Organism: Paenibacillus sp. FSL H7-0735; assembly: GCF_038008505.1. NCBI lineage: Bacteria > Bacillati > Bacillota > Bacilli > Caryophanales > Paenibacillaceae > Paenibacillus > Paenibacillus sp. FSL H7-0735. The sequence continues at coordinate 3,004,990 of NZ_JBBOZH010000001.1, forward strand.
ATAATTATGAAATCCGTCAAAAAAATGATGAGTCCAAGATTAAGCGGGAGATACCTTTTGATATATTGAGCCAGCAGATCCGTTCCGCCTGTACTGGCTTTGAACCGCAGCATAAGCCCAAGACCCGTTCCCATTAAAAAACCGCCAATAATGGCGCTGGAAATGGAGCCGAACTCAAAATAATACAGAAAGTGGTACTGCAAAGGACCGAGAAGCTCAATGAGAAACGATGAGGTCAATAAGCCTAATATACTGTTGAAAAAGATATCGCGTTCCTTCAGCCAGGCTAACAGGAATATCGGAAAGCTGCAGAGAAGGACAGCTATACCGATTTTGGCATCGGATAAATAATTGATGATGAGGGCTATTCCTATTATTCCCCCATCTAGGATTTTATATGGGACTAGAAAAAAATTAGTTGCTGCTGCAATAAGCAAACTTCCGATCAGGATGATCGCGTATCTTAATAATGACTGCATATTTAACATCTCCACATTAAAGGCATGTCTTATAAATATGCTTGTCACTTCCAAAAAATTGCAGTGAAGCAAAAAAACTGATTTCGGGCCTAATCATGCGGACCCAGCAGACCCTATTAGGCAGATATAAGGCATTTTTTCGAGCTAACGGACCCAGTTGCAGCTATTCCCTCAAATATGGTCCGATTGCGGGCAAATTATGGGCAATAAGAGCTATACAGTCCGAAACTGCCGCAAAATGGGCCGAAAATCACAAATAGGTGCAATACGGTCCGATACGATCAAGATCGAGCAAAGGTAGCTGATTTCGAGACGTAGACAGCTAGGTTATGCAACAGGTAACAAATTCTGCGCACGGAGTAGCTAGGTTAAGCCATAGGTAACTAATTCCGCACGGAGTAGATAGGTTGAGCCCTAGACAGCTAGTTTAAGCACTGGGCAGCACGTTTAGGAGCAAATTTGGCAGGCGGCGTTCTTTTCAGCAACTGTTCGGACTCAGTTGCTCTTATTTCCATGATTCCGCTCATTTTGTCACACTATCGGACTCGGTTGCAGCTATTCGCTCAAATGCGCTCCTTCTCTGCGCAAATCAAGGGCAATAAGAACTATACAGTCCGAAACTGCCGCAAAATGGGCCGAAAATCACAAATAGGTGCAATAGGGTCCGATACGATCAAGATCGAGCAAAAGGTAGCTGATTTCGAGACGTAGACAGCTAGGTTATGCAACAGGTAACAAATTCTGCGCACGGAGTAGCTAGGTTAAGCCATAGGTAGCTAATTCCGCACGGTGTAGATAGGTTGAGCTATAGGTAGATAATTCCGCACAGTGTAGCTAGGTTGAGCTCCAGACAGCTAGTTTAAACAATGGGTAGCACGTTTAGGATCAAATGCGGCAGGCAGTGTTCTTTTTAGCAACTGTTCGGACTCAGTTGCGCTTATTTCCATGATTTCGCTCGTTTTGTCACACTATCGGAATCAGTTGCAGCTATTCCTACAAATGTGGTCCAAATGCGGGCAAATTATGGGCAATAAGAGCTATACAGTCCGAAACTGCCGCAAAATAGGCGGAAAATCAAAAATAGGTGCAATCCGGTCCGCAACGGGGAATGCTATGAATGATTAAGCAGACGCGTCTCCGGGGGATACAGAGAGTAGTGTGGTGGCTATACGGTGAGTTACTTGCTGATAAGCTTTGGAGGGTCGAGCCGCATAATCAGCGTTGATCTATGGTAAGTATGAGTGCGCCGCGCCTAGGAAGGTAAACTGGTAAAATTATTGCAAGAAGAAAGAAGAAAGAAGCAAGAAGCAAGAAGCAAGAAGCAAGAAGTAAGAAGTAAGAAGTAAGAAGTAAGAGCAGCAGAAGGATTTAGGACGGATCACGGGTACACAATAAATGTGCCAATCGGAGTACTGCTCCATCACAATAGTTACCTAGGTTTCTCCGAGCTAGAGGAGCATCTCGCGTCCAATTAATCCAAAGCTGATCACGTAAGCCAGCAGCACAGAAGAAAGCCAGCAGCACACAAGAAAGCTACAGCAGCGCATCGCATTAACAACGAAAACAGCACGCCTCCAATTATGAGACGTGCTGTTTTTGCTGTTATCGGGAATACCGCTTGCGGAAGCGAAGCGGAGAGATTCCGATCTGCTGAGTAAAGCGACGAGAGAAGTAGGCGGTGCTCTCGAAACCAATACGTTCTGCGATCGCAGCTATAGGCATCTCTGTTTTAAGCAGAAGCAGCTTGGCCTGTTCCAAACGGTAATCCGTTAAATACTCCATCGGAGTCAGTCCATATACGCGTTTCATGCAGCGGGCAAGGTAGTTATAATGAAAATGCAGCGCATCCGCCAGAGAGGCATTGGAGAGAGGCTCCGCATAATGATTGCGGATATAAGTCTCTGTCTTCTCGGCAATCTCTACCGCATGACTTTCTGAAGTATCATGCTGCGCTAGATCCATCATCCGCAGCATTTCTTCAAAAATCCTTTGCTGCTCCCAAACTGCACTGGAACGTCTTCCAGTGGACAGCTGTAAAAGCTTCTCAGCTTGTCCACTCCGTTTAAAGGGATCAGGAAGGGGACCAAACTGCGGGATGCGAATGGTATATGGATGAGTAAGAAACTGCCGGAAATGTGTCTCTCGGTTGATATACACAGGCTCGCCTTCAGAGCTTGACCAATCTGCGAGGGTATGAAAATGAATCCAAATAAACGAAGTCAGCTCCTCGCAAGACTTAACGGAATAATGATAGCGGTCAGGCAGCAGAAGCAGCGTATGCCCAGCCGCAACCTCCCATTGATTATGCTCTTCACCGATAAATAGGCAACCTTGCTCTACAATAATCAGATCAAATAAGCCGATATGGCTTCTATTTGGATGCTGCTCTCCGGGTTGATAAACAGTGTGATTGCATTCCAGAAAATATGGAAAAGGCGGCGCTGCGAAATGTACATAGGAAGGACTCACTGTGTTCTACCTCTCTTTTTATCGTAGTCCGAGCTCAAATTGTCCTTGGAAATAGGAGTGTGAAATAGTACAAAAAAGGGGTTGCTTCTGATTATATTTTTTATCTATTGTACGCTCTATAATTGTAATTAGCGAGTATAAAATAAGGCTAAGGGGAAGATGATGATGAATAAAACGATCCAGGATCAGCAAGTTGTAAAAGATCAATCCGTTAGCATTAAAGATGATTTCTGGGGAAGTTATATAAAGCTGGTACAGGATGTTGTAATCCCGTATCAATATGAGGCATTGCACGACAAAGCAGCGGGAGCTGAGCCCAGTCATGCCATTGCTAACTTTGAGATTGCTGCGGGCCGGAAGAGCGGCGAATTTTACGGCTGGGTTTTTCAAGACAGTGATGTAGCCAAGTGGCTGGAGGCCGTAGGTTATTCCTTAAGCATCAAACGTGATCCCGAGCTGGAGCGTCAAGCGGATGAAGTGATTGACCTCGTTGGAGAAGCGCAGCAGGAAGACGGGTACTTAAATACTTATTTTACGATAAAAGAACCCGGCAAACGCTGGACTAATCTGAACGATTGCCACGAGCTGTACTGTGCTGGGCATTTCATTGAAGCCGCCGTTTCTTACTATGAAGCTACAGGCAAAAGAAAACTGCTCGACATCATGTGCCGAATGGTTGATCATATCGATTCTGTGTTTGGTCCGGAAGAAGGAAAAATGCGGGGATATGATGGTCATCAGGAGATTGAGCTTGCGCTCGTTAAGTTGTATCGGCTCACAGGTGAGGAGCGGTATTTGAAGCTCAGCAGCTTTTTTATTAATGAGCGAGGTCAACAGCCGAATTTCTTAAAGCAACAATGGGATAATCTGGGGAGTATCAATTTTTTCACAGGTCAGAAGGAGAATTTAGATTTAAAATATTACCAAAGTCATCTTCCGGTAAGAGAACAGGAAGTGGCTGTAGGACACGCTGTGCGTGCGGTTTATATGTATACTGCTATGGCTGATCTAGCCGCACTTACGGGAGATGATACCCTTCGCGAAGCATGCAAGAGACTGTGGAATAACATCACTACTAAGCAAATGTACATTACTGGCGGGATCGGATCTACGCATCGGGGTGAGGCTTTCACCTTCGATTATGATCTGCCTAACGATTCGGTGTACGCAGAGACTTGTGCATCTATTGGGTTGATCTTTTTTGCACAACGGATGCTGAGAATATCGCCGGATGCACGTTATGCCGATGTCATGGAGCGGGCGCTTTATAACAATGTGTTGGGTTCGATGGCACAGGATGGTAAGCACTATTTTTATGTAAATCCACTGGAAGTATGGCCTAAGGCATGTAGCTGCAACCCAGATAAACATCATGTGAAGTCCGAGCGTCAAGGCTGGTTTGGCTGCGCTTGCTGTCCTCCGAATGTGGCGCGTCTGCTGACTTCGCTTAATCAATATATCTATACGATCCATGGTGATACGCTCTATACGAATTTGTATATTGGCAGTGAGCTGACAACAAAGCTGGGTGGAACAGATGTTGCAATTCAGCAAGAGAGTAACTATCCATGGGAAGGTACAGTCTCGTTGAAGATTAATCCTGCAGCGGAAGCAGAGTTTGGGATTGCCTTGCGGATTCCATCTTGGAGCCAAGGTATGGAGATCAGAGTCAACGGTGAAGTAATGAATACTGCTGAGAACATCGAGCAGGGATACCTCGTTATCCGGAGACTGTGGAGAGCAGGAGATGTAATCGAAGTGCATGACCCTATGGAGACACATCGTATCTACGCACATCCGAATTTGCGTGCAGATGCTCAAAAAGTAACGATTCAGCGTGGACCTCTTGTGTATTGCCTTGAAAGTATAGATAATGGTGAGCCTTTAAGCTCAATTTCTTTAAAAGAAGGCAGTGAACTTACTGCGGCTTTTGATGAGACATTGCTCGGCGGCGCTGTTGTTGTCGAGGCAGAGGGGCTGCGTGTAGATAAAGCGGGCTGGAGTGGTGGACTTTACAGTAGAGTAAAAGCACCAGTTCAAACCGTTCAGGTTAAGGCGATTCCATATTACTTATGGGGAAATCGCGGCAGTGGTGAAATGAAGGTATGGATTCCGGAAGCCAGCGTTTAAGTTATAGGTAGACTTAGATCTCGGAGATGACTTTGTTTTATCAGCATTTTACCAATGGGGACAGCTGTAATTTACAGTCTGTCCTTTTCTTTTTGCAAAAAGGAGAACACAGGCGAAATGGCGAAATTAGAAGAAACATAGAAATATTCTTAAATCCTATAACAGTGGAGGCGGGCTATATTTATAATCATGCTCCAGAGGGTTATACTTGTCCCTTTTGTTTGTTGGTTTCGGGCATTGAAAATGAACATGTGCGTTCTAAGCAAGCGGATATTATTTATAAAGATCATTACATAACGGCTTTTATTGCTTCTCATTGGTATCCGAATAATGAAGGGCATGTTCTAATCATCCCTAATCAGCATATCGAGAATATTTACACATTGGATGTTGAGATCTCAAACCGGATACATGAGCTGGAAATTGAAATTGCTAAAGGTCTTAAAGAAGTTTATAAATGTGATGGCGTTTCTTCTAGACAACATAATGAGCCGGATGGCAGCCAAGATGTATGGCATTATCATTTACATGTGTTTCCAAGATATCATGCGGATAATCTGTATGGCACTTATGGGAAGTTATCGGATGAGACAGCAAGGAAAAATTTCGCCCAATTATTAAGCGGATATTTGAGCAAAAATAAGAACATTGGGGCTTATTAAGTTGAGAGGGGGAGAAGTATGAAGCCAAACTTTTTCGAAAAAGTTATAGAGTCAGAAGAAGAGTTAAGGTCTTTATTTGGGTACCCAAGCGAATTGGTTAACAACAAAACCATAACTTTTATAGATCATCATTGCCGTGATTATATCTCAAAATCCCCGATGCTTTTTATGGCTACAAGCGGTTCGTCCGGTGCTTGTGATGTCTCTCCGCGCGGGGACGCAGAAGGTTTTGTTCACGTGTTGGATGATAAACATTTAGTGATCCCTGAACGCCCTGGGAACAGACGGTTTGATTCTTTGCGGAATATACTTGAGAACCCAAAAGTCGGTTTGATATTCATCATTCCCGGACTTGAAGAAACATTAAGAATAAATGGGCACGCGAGTATAGTTAAGGATGAAGAAATATTGAAACCTATGGAAGCGCATGGTAAAGTCCCGGTCATTGGAATTGGCGTGGAAGTTGAAGAATGTTATATGCATTGTGCAAAAGCCTTTAAGCGGTCACATTTGTGGGATGACGATCATTGGCTTGCGAAAGAAGTATTGCCTAATCCATCAAAAATACTGGCGCAGCATGCCCGCAAACTTGGAGTTACTCCAGAGGATATCTCGAAATCACTAAAAGAAAGCTATGAAAAACGGCTATATTAACATTTTTGACTTAGAAATGGAATGGGATTTGCCCTTCATTGTATGCTATATTTGATCTGGATAAGGCAACTGATCATTTTACAGATAATAATGGAGGCATCACAATGAGTAAACGTTATCGGATGACAAGAGCAATGCAGAATGATGGAGATTCAGCAACAACCCTATCTTTAGAAGAGTGTAAGCAATATTTCGCATCCAAACCTGATTTCACCTATACATCAGTTTTTACAGTAACAGGTGCCACTACCATGTCCATTGAGGGAGATTTCTTTATGTGGAGCTATGGTGATACAACAATCCCATTTAGACATTATCAGGGTGATATTTATGTTTCTGGCGCCAATGAAGCCGTGATTCCTAGAATGCTTGAGGTTGCGAGTGATTTAAGAGCAGATATTGTGGAAGGGTAAAAAAAGATGACCCCTGAATCCTTCAGGGGTCATCTACTGTTAATTTTTGATCCGCTCAATCGTTCAAACGAACGGTTGAGCGGATTTTTTTGTATTAACCCAGTTCTACAACTACTTGGTGTACAGCACCGTCTCCAACAGGAGTGATGATGTTACCTTCTACAGCTGCGCCATCCAAGGTAAGACTAGCTACACCTTTGGATACATGGTTCGGGTTCTTGATTTGAATCACATAAGTATCTCCACGGAAGACACGGGTGATTTCAAAGCTGTCCCACTCTGTAGGAATACAAGGATCGATCTTCAGACCATTGAAGTCCGCTTGAATACCAAGGATAGATTGTGTAATCGCTACATAGTTCCAAGCAGCAGTACCAGTCAACCAGGAGTTTTTAGCTTCCCCGTGGCGAACGGCATCTTTACCTGCGATCATTTGCGAGTATACATAAGGTTCAGTACGGTGAATTTCGCTGATGTCCTCCAAGTAAGCAGGAGCAATTTTAGCGTAAATTTCAAACGCTCTGTCACCATGTCCAAGTACTGTTTCAGCGATCATGATCCAAGGGTTATTGTGGCAGAAAATACCAGCATTTTCTTTGTAGCCCGGAGGGTACGTAGAAATTTCACCCAGGTTCAGATAGTACTTGGAATATGGTGGCTGTTGCAATACGATACCGTATTTAGTATCCAAATGCTCTTGCACGGAAGTCAGAGCTTTTTCAGCTTGACCATCTTCCACACCGATACCGGCCATAACACAGATACCTTGTGGTTCGATGAAGATTTTACCTTCTTCGTTTTCTTTGGAACCGATCTTGTCGCCATAGTGGTCATAAGCGCGCAGGAACCAGTCACCATCGAAACCGTGAGTCAGTGTGATTTCACGCATGTTGTCAATCTTAGCTTCTGCATCCGTAGCTACATCATTAAGTCCGCGCATCCGGCAGATTTCTGCATAGTCCGGTCCAACGAAGACGAACAGACCCGCGATAAATACGGATTCCGCTACGCGGCCTTCGATGTTGGCAGTAGTTTGGAAAGATTCGCCCGGCTCTGTAGAGAAGCAGTTCAGGTTCAAGCAGTCATTCCAGTCTGCACGGCCGATCAGCGGCAAGCCGTGAGGTCCGAGATTGTTAGTTACATGCTCGAAGGAGCGTTTCAAGTGCTCAAACAGAGTAGCTGTGTTATCCGGATTGCTGTCAAAAGGAACCTGCTCATCAAGAATCGATGTGTCGCCAGTTTCTTTGATGTAAGCAGCTGTGCCAAGGATCAACCAAAGCGGGTCATCATTAAAGCCGGTACCGACTTCATTGTTACCTTTTTTGGTGAGCGGCTGGTATTGGTGATAGGCACTGCCGTCTTCAAATTGTGTAGCGGCGATATCGAGAATACGTTCTTTAGCACGTTCAGGAATTTGGTGCACAAATCCGAGCAAGTCTTGGTTAGAATCCCGGAAGCCCATACCACGGCCAATACCGGATTCAAAGTAAGAAGCGGAGCGGGACATGTTGAAGGTAACCATACATTGATATGGATTCCAGATGTTAACCATACGGTTCAACTTGTCGTCGCCACTTTGGATTTGATATTTGGACAACAGGTTATCCCAGTGTGCAGCCAGTGCAGCCAAAGCGGCGTCCACTTGAGCGTCTGTAGCAAATTGCTCGATCATAGCCTCTGCTGGTTTTTTGTTGATTACGTTCAGAGATTCCCATTTGTCTTCTTCCGGGTTTTCAATGTAACCAAGGACAAAGATGAAGCTTTGCTCTTCGCCTGGCTCCAGAGTAATGTTCAGGGCGTGCGATCCGATAGGGGACCAGCCGCTCGCTACGGAGTTAGTTGGTTCACCTGCAGCAACAGCTTGTGGGCTTTCCAGACCATTGTACATCCCTACGAAAGCTTCGCGGTCAGTATCAAAGCCGGCGATTTCTTTGTTAACAGAGTAGAAAGCGTAGTGGTTTCTGCGCTCACGGTATTCTGTTTTGTGATAGATAACGGAACCCTTCACTTCAACCTCACCAGTGCTGAGATTGCGTTGGAAGTTAGTCATATCATCTTGTGCATTCCAAAGACAGAATTCTGCAAAAGAGAATAGCTTAACGGATTTCTTCGCGGAACCCGTGTTTTTCACTACAAGACGATGTACCTCAGCATTATGACCCATAGGTACAAAAGCAAGCTGGTTTACAGAGATGCCGTTGCGTTCACCAGTAATGGAAGTGTAGCCAAGACCGTGACGGCATTCGTAGAAGTCCAGATCACGTTTTACTGGCATCCAGCCTGGAGTCCAGAAATCACCATCATCATAAAGATAGTAGTAACGGCCGCCAGCATCCATTGGGATATTGTTGTAACGGTAACGGGTCAATCTTCTGAGACGAGCGTCTCTATAGAAGGTATAGCCACCAGCAGTATTAGAAATAAGTCCGAAAAATTGTTCATTACCAAGGTAGTTAATCCAAGGGTAAGGTGTTTTTGGTGTGTTAATTACATACTCTTTACGAGTGTCGTCAAAGGTACCGAATTTCATGTGAGAAAGTCTCCTTTCGATTGTGAACGCGCGTTTATAAGTTTCAGGAAAAATTCCCTCGAGGGAAGGGATTCTTTCCGTTGTTTCTAAAAGATAGTATTAGGCAGTGATTTCGAGAACCAATGATAGCAGCTTCACAGAAAAATATATATTCTTCAGTGAATGATGAATCTGTGCTACTTCTTCGGCGGTTGACAGGAATCTCTCTCCACTAAACGAGCTGGAAAGCTGATCGTGCTGAAAGTCGGCTGCTGCGAATCACACAGCTCGATTACTTTTTCCACTGCAGCCTTGGACATTTCATAAATCGGCAAGCGTACAGAGGTCAGCTTAGGCTGAATACGGGATGCCAGCTGAATGTCATCAAAACCAGCAATGGAGATATCCTCAGGGACAATGATTCCGTGTTCGGAGAACGCTTCCATCGCTGAAATAGCCATGTCATCGTTGGAAGAGAAGAAGGCAGTCGGCAAAGGTTCATCAGAAGCAAGCAGCTTCTTGACCTCTTCATAAGCCGTCTCTTTCAGAAAATCACCCTTTAGGATAAACTTCTCATTCATAGGCAGACCATGTTTTTTTAGCGTATCCTCATAGGCCGTGTAGCGTTCTCGACCAGAGTACGTATTCATTTGCCCGCAGATGATGCCGATCTCTTGATGGCCTAGGGAGATTAAATGTTCAATCACTTCTGTGGTGCCCTCGTAATCTTTGGAGTTCACAATGGCCAAATGATTGCGGTCAAGATGCTCCGACATAATCTCTGAGATATCATAATCAATCAGTACTAGCGGAGAATCGAGTCCCACCATTTCGCGGACGATATTAATATCCTTCTGAGTGCCGACAATTATACCACCGTCAATCCGTTTTTGCAGAAAAGCTTGTTTTACCTTCAGAAAATCGTCCGGAGAGTATACCGTATGAATCAGAACGTAACATCCGCGGGCATTCGACGTGTCGACTACGGCATCGACGAATGGTGCAAAGTAATTGTTCTGATAAATTCGGGTAGTGTTCTCTTTCTCGTTCATACTGATGGCGAACAATCCGATGGTATCGGTTTTCTTACCGGCCAGAGCCCGTGCAAAGCTGTTCGGTTCGTACTGATGTTGCTCAATCACCCGCAGCACTTTAGCCCGGGTTTCTTCAGGAACATTGGAATAGTTGTTGATCACGCGGGATACCGTACTTCGGGAAACCCCGGCCAACTTAGCAATATCTTCGCTGCGCATGTTTCCCCTCTTTTCATAAACGCGCGTTTATGAGTTTATTGTAAGCGAAAGCATCGTATAAATCAATCGTAAAAAAAGAAATTTTGCGATCAAGTTAATAAAGGGTGACCTATTTTAAATAGAAGAAGAATCCTACCAAATAATGATAGAGCAGAATAACTAGAAATAGTTTGTATAAGTTTTTTGCGGAGAAAGTGCATTGAAAGCTATGAAAGTCATGCTACTATTGTGATAAAGGTTATTGAGAATGATAATCAATGACAATAAAGCATAGGAGTGAAGGGATCAATGGCAAGATGGGGTCAGAAGTTTTTGTGGGCAGCGGTACTTATAATGGCAATCACCGCGCTGGCAGCATGCGGAACGAATAACAATACTGCGAAAGAAAACGTTGCTAAGACAGAGAATGCAGAGGAATCTACCTCAGCGAGCACTAGCGCACCAACTGAAGGAAGTGGAAATGCCGCAGAAGAGGGTGCAACCCGGACGATTGCCGGGGAATTCGGGGATGTTGAAATTCCAGTTAAACCGCAACGGGTAGCCGGGATCTATGTAGAAGATTATTTGAAGGCATTGGGCATTACCCCGGTGGTTCAGTGGTATCATCCAAGCTGGGGCAAACAGGATTATTTAAATCTGGATGTGCCAGAATTCGATATCACGGGTAGCGTGGAGGCATTATTGGAAAAAGACCCCGATTTGATTATTGTGGACGGAGGCGCTGATGCGGCGAGGTATGAACTATATTCCAAGATAGCACCAACTTATCGTCTACCTGAGTCGGTGTTGCAAGACTCAAGACAAATGCTTACAGCTATTGCAGATGCCCTTGGTATTCCGGAGAAGGCGGAATCCGTCCTTGCAGCGTATGATCAGAAGGTGGCAGAGGGGAAAGCTAAGCTGCAACAGGCCCTGGGTCAGGAAAAAGTAGCGGTGATCCGGCTTAACGTAGCGGATAAAACCTTTGCTCTATTCGGTGTTAAAAACCGCTATACCGGTGTGATTTATGATCAATTTGGGCTGACACCCGTGCCTATGGCGGCAGAAATGACCGAATATCAATCTGTTATTTCTGAAGAGCTTATTCCTCAGCTCGACGCGGATCATATTATTGTGTTCCCTGATAATGGGGGCTGGGATACTGAAGGGAATCAGGAAGCGATTCAAATACTTGAGGGTCCATTGTGGAAGAGTCTGCCTGCGGTGAAGAACGGGAATGTCTATAGAATGGAACGTTCCCACTGGCAGTCCGGTGCCATCACAGCCAATTCGATGAAGCTTGATGACTTGCTGAAAGCTATGGTGAAATAAAACGGTAGCCGTCGTAAGGAATAGCATAAAGAAGGTCTATCAGCATAGTTGATAGACCTTCTTTTTTATTCTAAACTATAGTAAAGTGAATGAAAATGGTTCTCAATTGGAGGGCGCTAGAATGGCAGAAGATTTACAAGACAGCAATAAAAAGAGGCTATTCTATAGCTTGATTAACATAGAAGCCCAATCCTTATCGGTGAACGGACAGACCTTAGTGTTTCAAGATCATACCCTGATCATTGTATCGGAAGGACAGGGATGGTTAGAAGCCGAGGAGAAGCGTTTTCCCCTGGAAAAAGGTGTCGGGTTCTTGTTCGAACCGGGGCTTATAAGCAGAATCAATGCCGAGGAGCGAGGACTTAGCTTTTATAGGCTTACTTTTGAAGTAATCGAAACCGGGGGAAGTAAGCAGAGTGGAATGGAAAAGGGGACTAGAGAAGGAATTCTCCGGTCTGGTCCGCTAAGCTGCAGACCTTTTTCACAATGTGCACTACTGCTTGAGGCTATCTATCATAGTCGCAGAAGTACGGAAGAGATTGAATGGTTCGCAGGTCATACCCGCTTTCAAGAGTTACTGCTGCTGATCATGCGGGCAAATTCCTCTGTCATCCAGATGAAAGGAGCCCATGAGGCGGTGCAGCGTTCCATCCGCTATATGCAGGAACATTATAATCACGCCATAACCGTCGATCAATTGGCTGAAGTGGCAGGCGTTACACGTACACGCTACACACAGATTTTTAAAGAAGTGACAGGGCGGATTCCCTTAGAGCATTTGAACGGACTTCGTATTGAAAGGGCCCAGCAGCAGTTGCTGCTTACGAATGACCGTATGCATGATATCGCGTTATCCGTAGGATATAGCAATGAGTATTATTTTAACCGGCGTTTCAAAAGATCGGTGGGCGTTACGCCCGGCCAATACAGAAGCTTCCATCAGGAAGGGCTGCGGGTGTTCGCTCCTTTTCTGGAAGACTATCTGCTGGCTCTGGATATTACACCGGTGGCGCAATATTCTCACGCTCAGTGGGGGAAGCAGGAGTATCTGTCCCTCAACGATGTGCCTGCGGTTGATATTTCAACTGGCGATTGGCAGGAGCTCTCCCAGTACATGCCCGAACTGATCCTGCTGGATGATGGCTTTCAGCGTTGGCACCTGGATGAGTGCAGCCAAATTGCTCCGTTGTTCAAGCTGCCTTTTCATCAGGAGGATTGGCGTGCCACGTTATTTTCTGCAGCAGCCGTCTTTGGCAGAACGGACCGTGTCCAGGAAGTGATCGGCAATTATGAGCATCGGGCGCAGCAAGCCAAACGAGTGCTTAACCGTTCTGTCCAAGGGCAGACTGTAGCATGCTTAAGAATATCTTCCTACGGAATCAATCTCTATGGATGCGGGCAATTGGGTTATACAGGTAGCGTACTCCATCATGATTTAGGTTTGCAGCCCCATGAATTGGTTCCGAAGTTGACCCGTGGACAGAAGCGGGTGAGCCTAACAAGAGAAGAGCTTGCGAGCCTGACTGCAGATCATTTGTTCATTACCTTTGATCGGCAGGAAGGAGAAGGACGGGAACTGCTGGATACACCGCTTTGGCGCAGTCTGCCCGCTGTGCGTAGTCGCTGTGTATATGAGGTGGATTTTATGGCCTGGATGAATTACGGGGTATTGTCGCATCAGCGCAAGATTGAAGATGTGCTAAGAGCGTTAGGGTAAGTCAGAAACTAGTCCAGATAAAAACGAGGATAATAAGTGCCACTATACTGCTGAGGCGAGTCATTAATAAATAGGCATCACTGGGCTCTACATCGCCTTTCATCATCCAGCCATAGCGCATGTACCATCCCAAATGAGGAAAGAAGATATTAAGCAATGCTAACAGTACAAAGAGGAATATAAAAATGCCCATGATTTATCACTCCTTTATCTAATGTATACGCCAGACTATACGGAGCGTTCCCCAATTTATAAGTGAGTTTCCATATATTATTTAAGCATACGCACGCGGTACGAGTCAGTGCAAGGCAGGTCAGAGGAGATTTAAGCCTGAAAAATATTGTAAGGGATACCCTAGCCACCTTGACAGGTGGTTGGGGTATTTTTGTGGCACTATTCAAGGTTGTGTTATCGAAGGCGAATGTTTAGAGGCGTGCTTGTTGTGTTTACATAACAAAGAGTTCGGAAAATATAAAAATGTATTTCTAAAAATAAAGGAGGAATTGATCGATGTCTAACCAATATACGATGCAAGATCCTACCACTCAGTACACTAAGGCTGGACCGGAATTTCAGCAGCAACAAGAGGAGCCGGGTTTGCAGAAGAAAATGAATCCAGTACCTGATACAGGAGAAGATACCTATAAAGGAACCGGGCGCCTGACCGGACGTAAAGCGTTAGTTACGGGAGCGGACAGCGGTATAGGTCGTGCTGTTGCTATTGCTTTTGCTCGCGAGGGGGCAGATGTTGTTCTATCTTATATGCCTGAGGAAGAGGAAGATGCAAAGCAGGTGCTCAAGCTAGTGCAGGAAGCGGGTCGTACTGCAATCGCCATTCCAGGTGATCTGAAGGATGAGGCATACTGTGAACAACTCGTCGATACTACGGTTAAGGAGCTAGGTGGAATTGATATTTTAGCCAATATCGCGGGCAAACAGCAATTCGTCCCAGACATCGCTGATCTCACTACGAAGCATTTTGACGATACATTTAAGACGAACGTGTATGCCATGTTCTGGCTGTGCAAAGCTGCAGTGAAGCATATGCAACCGGGCAGCACCATTATTAACACTTCTTCTATTCAAGCTTATAATCCCTCGCCGATCCTTTTGGACTACGCGACTACCAAGGCGGCTATTAATACATTCAGTAAGTCTCTCGCTCAGCAAGTAGCTGATAAGGGAATTCGCGTCAATGTAGTGGCGCCAGGTCCTGTATGGACACCTCTTCAAGTTGTGGGTGGGCAACCGGAGGAAGTGCTGAAGGAGTTCGGTGCGAGCACACCACTAGGTCGTCCGGGACAGCCTGCGGAGATGGCTCCGGCATATGTATTCCTGGCTAGCCAGGAATCTAGCTATATCAGTGGCGAAACACTGAATGCGAACGGCGGAACACCAACTCCATAAACCGCTCAGCGGAATGTTGATATTGTAAATACGGCGAATCATTCAAAAGTATCCTGCTAATTTTAGTGCGGGGTGCTTTTGTTTTTATATATAGAAAGGAGTATTATCGAATTCGAGGCTTTTTCTCCCATTATTTTCATAGAATATGATCTATACTGATCAAGATTGTCGAATACATAGGTTTCCTGCGATTACCCAAGAAATAATTTGAACGGCTCTAAGTTTTAGGGGAGACCACAGAAAGAATTAGGAGATGTATGATGCGAAAAAAGAAACTAGCAATCCTCACAATTTGCTGTGTCTTATTCATGGCGTGTTTTCAATCGGGATCTGTCCTTGCGGATAAAGGAAACGGAACAGTAGTAGATAGTGGAACCAAGGAAAGGCTGATGGAGAAGTATGATCTTGTAGAGCCTGAACCCGCAAATCCAGCAGCGCATGGGAGTCAATACGTTTTGATATGCTCCCCATATAGTAGACAGGTGAAATAATAAAAACCTGTCGCTGTATGGGGAGCATTTTTATGGAACAAAAGAAGTATACAGCACTGGAAAAGTTAACGATTCTCCAAGAAATTGAACGGGGCGACATTGGTTTGAAAGCTGCGGCCCGGAAGTATGGAATATCCAAAAACTCTATAGTGAAGTGGCGGCAACGTTATCAATTGTATGGATACGAAGGGCTGGAAGTCCGAAGCTACAATCGTACGTATTCTGCAGAACTTAAACTCTATGCCGTTAAGGATTATCTCGAGGGAGGATTGTCGCAAAACCAAATCATCTGCAAGTATAAGATTGCAAGTGCAACCCAACTCGCCAACTGGATTAGGAAGTATAATGGTCATAGCAACAGCTTAACAGCTCATTCAGGAGGAACTAAAGCTATGACCAAAGGACGCGTAACCACTTGGCAGGAACGGATAAATATCGTGCTGTACTGCCTTTCGAACGGAGAAGACTATGCGAAGGCGGCAAGCCATTTTCACGTGTCTTACCAACAAGTATATAGCTGGGTAAAGAAGTACGAAGCAGGTGGTGAAGAGGCATTACGAGACGGTAGAGGACGCACCAAAGCGCCTGAAGAACTTACGGAAGCAGATCGCCACAAACTCGCGATGCAAAAGCTGGAATACGAGAATGCACGCCTGCGTGCGGAGAATGCTTTTCTAAAAAAGTTAGAGGAACTCGAAAAGAGGAGGCGTTAAGAACCATTCGCCAGGTGAATATCTACCTGGCCATTCAGGCTGTTCAGCAGGAACAGTCTTGCTCCATTCGGCTTTTGTGTGACATCGCAGGGATTTCACGGTCAAGTTATTACAAATGGTTGAATCGCAAACCCAGTTTTCGAGAGGCTGACAACGAGAAACTGACAGAGGCCATGCTCCTCTTGTATGAGAAGGTGGAACGAACCTTTGGGTATCGCCAATTGACCCTGCATTTGCGCAGACAAATGGATAAATCTATTAACGCAAAGCGAGTGTACCGGCTGATGAGATGCCAAGGTATCCAGTCAGTCATCCGCAGAAAGAGAAAGAAGTATGTAGGCTCCACGCCTCAGCAGGTTGCAGAGAATGTGCTGAACCGTAATTTTGAGGCTGAAGCTCCAAACCAAAAATGGGTAACGGATGTAACGGAATTCAAATACGGCAACGGCAAGAAGGCGTATTTAAGTGCAATAAAAGATCTGTATGACAAGTCCATTGTTGCTTACGTTCTGGGTCATTCCAATAATAATTCGCTAGTTTTTAACACACTGGAATTAGCTTTGCAGGCAGCACCGGAGAGCCGAACCTTACTCCATAGCGACCGTGGTTTCCAGTATACCTCTCTGCATTTTAAGAAGATGCTGGACGATGCAGAACTGAAGCAAAGCATGTCCCGAGTAGGCTGCTGCATTGACAATTCGCCGATGGAATCCTTCTGGGGAACATTGAAATGTGAGAAGTACTACTTACATACCTACCAGACCTTTGAAGAACTCCAAACAGATATTGATACCTACATTCACTTTTATAATAACGAACGGTTACAGGCAAAACTAAACGGCCTCAGTCCCATTGAATTTAGGACTAAGGCCGCTTAAACTACTTTTATTTTTTGTGCTGTCTACTTGACGGGGTGCAGTTCAATTTTGGAATTAGTAACCCTATTTCTTTATTGGTCAGCATCAGTAGGCTGTATTTGTATCTATATGTTTTTGCAGCACAGGAAATAATTAATCATTTGATCGATCAAAGCGAAATTAGTTATTAGTTACTTGTATGTCCTTCAAAATATAATCCCAGCTATCATAATCGTTCATATCCTCAGGAACTTCTAACACACAAATATTATTAATATTCCAACTTAATTCTTGTACCGAGGTTGCTTCACGAACGGGATTAAGAATAAGAATAATAAATTCGTTCGGTTTTAATAAACCAGATAAAATCGATTGTAGCTCTACAGCCTGTTCATATGAGGCGGACCATCTAATGAATAAAGTTTTTTTACTGGTGATTAACTTGTCCCAAAATCTATTAATTCGTAATTCCAGCTTCGCTTTATACGAAGGATAGGTTGTAGACCAGTGTTTACCTTGGTGGATTGGAAAATCATGAACGGAGATAATGTTATAAAAAGTATCCTGAATAAAATAGGATTTCACTAATGCATTTTTGTTCCAATTAGGATAGACTGGTATTCCATCCTCCAGAAAAAAATGTGTTTCATCAAGGATTTGCAGATTTATTAATTCCATGAAATTTTGAAATCTATTCTTATACAGTCTATTTACATCAGCTAATGAATAAGAAACCATCCAGTCGAGTGGCATGGAGAATTTCCTCAAGCTATTTCTTTGCAGATTTATAGCAGGAGCACAAGACATCCCTAAGCTTACTATTAAATCATAGCTTTTTTTCACAGCTTGTAATTTCATGGACGCACCCATTTTCAATCAGATTCAGTTCCTAATAAATTATATACACCATTTTCTAGGAATGATTGGACTTTAAGTGTAATGAGATACACAGAAAAAAGAGAGCAGCAATTTCACTGCCCCCTAAACCTATTAGTTACGTTGTAACAAAATATATCCGCTAATGTTTGAAGTCTTTTTACGAAAGACTACTTTAAAACCAACATCGTTGTCTAATAAGCAAGCCAAAGCGGTGTTAAGCAATCCATTGGGTCTCAAGCTAGGTCTGCAAGGCACGGCATTTCCAATAACACGCGCGGCAATAATCCTACGTGCTGATCCAGGAACCAAAGGATTTCTGCTCCAACTGATCAACACTAAATCAGGCTGACGAGTAGCCATGGAAGATCTACCCCTTTCTATTAAGTTTCTTTATATAAAATGCACCATAGATTTTAATGTGCTAACCAATAGCGGAGTAAGGAATACATAGGATCGTGTAGGGAGAGAGGGAGAATAATATGGACAAGGTGTTACATAAGATAGCTAATTTGATTAGCGGTGAGGCTAATAGAGTCATCATTGGGATCTCGGGTCATGGTGCATCTGGAAAAACAACGTTTGCTCATAATCTTTTAAAGCTTTTGCAGCAGGATGATGTGAATTATATTAATACAGACCCCTATATTGTTGAATCTAATCTTAGAAAATACACTTCTATCGACTATGAATATAAGAATGAACATTACCACGATAAAGTGACAGCTTGTCATCCTGCTGCTCATTATATATCTGCTTTAGAGAGAGATATTCATATGTTGAGGGATGGGTTGGATTTTTACACCATTGGCACGGACTATACAAAAAGTATGTTCATATCTTCACAAAACAAGATAAATATTGTAGAAGGCATGAGCGTTGCTTTTACTGACCCAAATTTGTATGATCTGAAAATCTACTTATATACGGATGGAGAAACCGAGTTGGTGAGAAGGAGTATACGTGATGTTTCTGAAAGAGGAACGGATATAAATTATTTAAGAAAATCCCATGAACAGCGTAGGATGCAATATGAGTTGTTTATGCATTCTTATCATCATAAATTTGATATCGTTTTAAAAAACTCCAATGAAGAGTATGTTCTTGAAAAGGGAACGTTGTAAAGTCAACTTCATTCTCGTGGAGTAAAAACAGTGAACAGCGAATCAGGCAATATATTGTGTTGGTCCAGTCGGATATCAATAAAAACACGGAAGCCGCTTTACTGGCTTCCGTGTTTTTGGAACTGTGTAGATGAACAGATGCTATTTATTTACCGCTGAGTCACCTATTGGAGTGAATGTATTCTCCACAGTAATGTTAGAGAACTTAGCATAGTTCAGTTGTTCAATCTTATTGGCAACATCATTACTGTCAACGGCAAATCCGACATATACCGAACCATCCATAGCAATAGTTCGCTCGCCAATTAGCTTCCAGTCTTTCCCATTCGTTGATCCGTAAGCATAAAAAACATCTCCCTTACGGCCAAGTTTGAGCCAATACCCTTGCTCCACACCATTTATTTTGAACGGAATATCTGGAACAAGTTGAATGCCAGCTTTTTCAGCAGCTGATACGCTGTCTAAAGTTTCAGTTAATTCATCAAATCCTCCGCCCTTAATGTTTCTGCCCGTCAGATAAGATGACCAGCTGGTTTCTTTGGACAACTTCACATAGGAGATACCAAGGGCCGCCGCGGCACTGTCTTTATTCAAGTCATCGCGGATCATTAGCCCGGTGAAGGCATGGTTGTCAACGGCCCCGATTTCTTCGAGCTTCGCGGTAAATTCCATATCTCCGTTCATTTCTTTATACACGAAGTGGAAGTCATCTTTGGTTGCATTGTTTGCTTCTGATCGTTCTGCGCCACCTTCACTTTTTCCAAGCTTTCCGTTGCCTTTAACGGTAAGCACATCATTTGTCATACTTCCGGAACCCTTAATGTTCGGATCACCGATATCTGCTGTAGTCCAACCCTTTCCAGCCAGGGAAGAGGTAGCAGCATTGACATGAATGTTAGCAGCTGTGGTCTGCGTCTCATTTCCTTGGGTATCGGTCACTCTTGCAGAAATATAGTAGGAAGCATCCGTTAAATTCTTGAGGGTATATGTGTATGTGTTGCCTTTTTTGGCTGCTTCTCCAAGATATTTAGAACCATTATATACAGCAACTTTTTTTATTTTGTTTCCGGATTTAGGGGAAGCATTAATTTTAACTTCGACCTCTTTCCCGGTAACAAATTGTGCATTGTTTTCTGGCGCCAAAAGCTTAGCAGCGGGGTTGTCGGCGACGTGTTTCATATCAACTAGGCCGTTAATATAAAGCTCAAGCCAGGTGTAACCATTTTTAGTAACCGTTTTGTATGCATCCTTGATGCCCCAGATTTTATTTTTCTTTTCCCACTTGTCGTCTATTCCGTTTTGATTAGTGTCAAATTGCTTATCATATTGTGCCTCAATGACGCCAAAGTCTGAAATGTAACCCCCGACTTCATGTTCAGTGTTGATATATCTTCCCGAGTTCTGCTCGACTTCTGCCACAATTCTTGCATCGATAGCATCGCGACGCGGATAGGTAGCTCCCGCTTGTTGCAGAATGCTTTTTAATAGTGATTCATTCGCTTGCTT
Source organism: Paenibacillus sp. FSL H7-0735 (assembly GCF_038008505.1). NCBI lineage: Bacteria > Bacillati > Bacillota > Bacilli > Caryophanales > Paenibacillaceae > Paenibacillus > Paenibacillus sp. FSL H7-0735. The sequence continues at coordinate 3,025,561 of NZ_JBBOZH010000001.1, forward strand.
TACGCCGGACTTAACATAATTATCAAATGCTTTATTGGTAATACCATGGTTAACTCCAGTACTGTCCGCGGAAAGATATGGTGTGGCTGCAAGGGTCGTCTTTTGTTCACCACTCTGTACACCGGAAAATTTCACATAATCTGAAGAATCATTCAGTAAGCCTGTGAGCTTGCCGTTAATTCTGTTTCCAGCGATGTAGAAACCGCCCAGCTTGGTAGCTTCACCGGCATCAATGACTCTGTTAGTTACATTATCTCTTGTACCTGGACCGGCAATTTCGATATTGTTCATAAAGTTAGTAAAAGTAAAACCTCCGCCATAAGTGCCGTTAAAGCCCCAATTGTAAATTACATTGTTCGAGAACTGAACAACCGCCACATGATCAGCATCTGCAGCACCTGCGTAACCGCCGCCTAGTCTTGGGTTTCGCGAGGTATGGTTCGCGTACAGATTGTGATGGAATGTTGTTTTGTCTCCGCCTGAAATACCACCGTAGCCATGTCTTCCTTTGGAATGCCCGGATAGAGTCAGACTTTCGGAAATAATGGACCACTGGATCGTGCCATTTTCGCCTCTATATAAAGATAGAGTTTCATCTGTGTTCCAACTGAAGGAACAATGGTCAATGAGGAAGTAGTTGTTGTCTCTCCCCCAAAGCGCATCCATTGAATCGCTGCCATTATACACATTAGTGGCACCCGGACGGAAAGAGGTGTAGCGTATGATGATATTCTCTGAATTGCTGATATTGGTATCCCAACCTGCAATGGTAATTCCGTTGCCTGGAGCGGTTTGCCCAGCGATGGTCAGGTTTTTAATATTATTGAGACTTAACGTGCTCTTCAGTTCAATCGTTCCGGAAACATGAAAAACAATTGTACGACCCTCTTTAGGAGTAGATAAAATCCCATAGCGAAGGGAGCCTGCAATCGGTTTGTCTTTTACAGCGTAATCTTCAAGGGTAGTTACGATGTATACATCGCCTCCTCGACCACCGCTCGTATAGGCGCCGCCACCTTCCGCGCCAGGAAAAGCAAGAATAGAGGCACCCGCAAAACTTTTGTCTCCGTCTGTCTGCCCTGAAGCTGCAAGTGTGTGACCTCCTAAAAATGAAAACGCTACCGAAAAACTCAATAAGACACCCATAACCTTACCTGATTTTTTACTCTTCCATTTCATCTTTTTGACGTATAACATGGATACAGTCTTATCGCTGAATGCTGTTCCTGTTATACTTCCTCCTCTCAGTGAAATGTTACTGGTCTGCGACAAGCAGCTTACTGGTAATACTTTAAAACTTTTAGGGCGTATTTACCTGCCAAAAAAATCTTTTTTTGTGCCAACTATTGCTCTTTGGTTCTTGCGCAAACGAACAAATTCATATTATGTTCTTAGTATTACAGCAGCTATAGTGCTTGGCATTCCATGACGATAGGGAGAAAAACATGAATATTAAATATCAGCATCGTGACCAGGCGTTTCACTCCTTTATTTCTACCAATAACACTTATCCTCTTCATCTACACAAAAATGTAGAGATAACAATGGTTTTGTCCGGCAAAATCAATATCAACATCAATGGAAAAGAGTATGATTTGTCTGAAGGAGACATAGCGATTATTTTTTCCAATCAACCTCACAGCTACAAAACCATAGAGAAAAGCCAGATCCTGCTGTTCTTTTTTGACGCCACGTTTCCGGGGGATTTTGCGGGGGATCTGCTTAATCATGTTCCGGATAACCCTATAGTTTCGAAACAAAAGGTGCTTCAAGATCTGCTGGCAACCTTGTATAAACTATATAAAGAACAATGTGATGTTCGTCTGCTCAAGGCTTATACCTCTGTAGTATTAGGGCACGCTCTGCCGTTACTGCTAATGAAAAAAGTAGACTACAAAAAAGAAATGGATCTCGTCCCCAAAATCCTTGCTTACATCGACATGCATTTTTTAGATCACATAAATCTGGATACGCTTTCAAGAGAGCTTGGCATTAGTAAATTTATCATTTCCCGAATCTTTTCTGAGCAGTTTCATATTTCATTTCGTGATTACATCAATGGCCAACGGGTAGCCTATGCTCATATGCTGCTGTTATCCACTACCCATCCGGTCACGGATATTGCGTTTGATTCCGGATTCAACAGTTTGCGCTCTTTCTATCGTGTTTTTAAAAATGAATACGGGATAACCCCCAATGAATTTCGCCGAAAAGTATCGAAGGAGTGTGTAGAATGAAAATGCTGAAGATGGCTTATATTCTATTTGACGGGATGACTACGTTAGATTTTGTTGGTTTTTACGATGCGGTTACCCGGATGGGAGTTCTAAAGGCGATAGAAAATGTATCGTGGGATTTTTGTTCCAACAAGGAAGAAGTCACGGATGATCGAGGATTGACGTTGAAAATAAACCAGGTTTCCCCTGATCTGTCAGCCTATGATTTGATATTTATCCCTGGAGGGTTATCCACTCGACAACTTAGATTCGTTACTGATTTTATAACATGGATTCAGACTGCTCGAGAGGTTGAATACAAGGTGTCAGTGTGTACAGGGGCTTTGATTTTGGGAGCTGCCGGTTTCTTAAATCAGAAGAAGGCGACTACCAACCCTTCTGCATATGAACTATTAGCACCTTATTGTTCCGAAGTAGTTAAGGAACGGTTCGTAAGGATGGAAATGTTTTTACTGGGGGAGGAGTAGCAGCTTCGATTGATCTGGGTTTATATTTCATAGAATCGCTTACTAATGAAAATGTAGTTCGAGAAGTTCAAGAGAAGATGGATTACCCATATTACAAGACAATTAACCCTTCCAAAGGGAGACCATACCTATAAAAGATGGGAATTAATGATATAATATCCATATGGTACTTTTTGATGGCAGGGACTTCAGCTGTTGTTAATGTAGTGTCAGTAAATAAAAGAGAAATAGTAATACAAAATATGAGCGGTGATCAAAATACAGTCACAATCCCAAAAGGAATATATAAGTTAATAGATGTAAATGAGGAGTACTTTATTTCATATAATAGTAGAATAGGGCAAAAGCCATTCTTAACCTCAATAGAACCAAGTGCGAAATGATAATTTGAAAAATCGGCTGTAAGTATAAAAAGCATAAAGATGGTGGGATTGTTTTGCGTGCAGTTAAGCCTATAATGTTATGGTTTATTTCGACGATTTTATTCACCCTGGCAGCCTTTGGATTGGAGCTTTGGGAAGGAAATAAAATAAGTACAACAGAATATTACGGTTTTCAAAACATTGGGTTTGCTTTTATTTTTCTGATGTTCCTTTTTTCAGTTCTTCTTTACCCGGTTATACTGCTTCCTTTATCATGGGTTATTCGAAAGATAGTTAATCCTTTAATAAGCCGCATAATGATATTCTTATTGAGTGGTATTGCGGGATATGGTTTCTTTTACGAGGTGTACGATGAACGCTTTATACGGGAATACCATTTGAATAGTAGTACAGCTATTGTTTTTTTCGGAATTGCTGGTTTCATTTATGTTCTGGTGGATTACTATTTTGAGTCGCAAGCCATTAAAGCCGAACAAAATCCCTGCTAACCGTGGCGGCCGGCAGGGATTTTATTTTTAATCTAAGAATTGGGTAATTTGTCAACCTCATCAGTAAAGGCTTCCAAGTACTGGGTGAATATTCCTGTATCTATTTTGGTGGTTGCATCATTTGCAATAGGAGGCGTATCTTGGATTTGTTTGTACATACGATCCATCTCACCCGTGAGCTTAGTCCAGATGCTTTTAACTGAATCATATTTTGCATCAAGGTTGTTGATATAATTATCGTACTCCATTTTTTGGTTCATCGCTTTTGCTAATTGCTCGATTGTAAAATCTATATCTATTGTTTGACCCGTAGAGCCAGTTCCTGAACCTGCATACCAGCTGATATCAACAAATCCATCATTCCAAATATCTGAAACGACAAAATTACTGATTTCTTTAAGCGTCGCTTCAGGAGACTGTTCAGTTGTACCTGCATTACCTGAATCTGAAGTATTAATTACAGGTTCCTTAAAGAGTTTCCTCACTTCGTTAAATGCATCCTTGTCCTTGTCATTAGACGAATATCCCCAACCAACTTTATCATCCTTAATAAAAATGATAAGTTCGCTATTGGAGGAAGACTTCTCACCTTGGATAAGCACGAGTTTATCTTTTCCGCCATCTTTGTCCGTATAATCAGCTGTTTCAATTACTGTAGGATTCTTAAGTTTATTATTCTCGGGTGTCTCAGTAGATTCAGCCATTTGGAAAATGGGTTGTACATCTGGAAGTATATTTTCGGATACGAATTTCTTTTTCGCTTCGATATCTGAACCATTGAGGAAAATCTCCACATAGTTGAGAGCCAGTTTCTCGGAAGCTGTAAGTTTCTTTTTTGGCTCAGGAGTGGGCTCTGAAGGGCTGGCTGTTGCTTCGGACGGTGTAACTCCTGTAGACGTTGTATTTTTTTTCTCTGAATTTGTTGTGGAACTACCACATCCTGAAAGGATTACAATAGTTGCCACGATGCATAAAAAAGCTTTTTTGTTCAATCTTATATCCCCCTAAATCTGCTAATAATTGCTAGTTGATTCTACCAGATATAGGAATAGTAATCTATGAATTTTAATTTATGACGGAACCAATATATTAGATTAGCGTGTTTTATTTTTCGGAGGTGAACATTTTGCTGAAAGTACTAAGGGTGTGCGGTATTTTATTCAGTGCAGCAACAATCATTCTGGGAATCACATTTTTCCGCGGTCAGGATCAAGTGATAATCTCTTGGACTATGCTGGGGATGTGCGGAGCTTTAATATTTAATGGAGCGGCATTGTATTTGAAAACTAAAGATAAAATGGCTGTGCTATCCTCGATTGTTGGGATTGTACTGTTAATAGTCTCGCTTACTCAGTTTCCTTTTTGAAAATTAAAAACAACCTCGTCAACCTTAATGGGTCGGTGGGGCTTTTTTACGTTATTTTCCTTTATATTTATTTCTTTTTCTTCTTTGTGGGTCCGATCTGGCGTCTTACCTTATCGTTCTCATCTACCTCAATAATATAAATCTCCTTCACTGTACCGGAGAGAGTAAACCATTCACGCATAGCTTCAACCTCAGTCATCGGTCCTAATATTCGTTTCCCCCTATAACATATAAAAAACACTCATACTCCTTAGTTTGTTTGCGGAAATGCAATAAATGCTTATAAAACAAATTATAAACCTGAGCGATGACTTTGTATGTAATAATTCATGCCTGGCGGGATATTTTTACATTGATTAACGAACGTACGTTTGGTTATAATACAAACAAATGTTCTTATCCTTGGAAGGTGAGTAATTATGCAAATAAGAATCGGTCAAACCATTGAAATAGTGTACCAAGATAAATCAGGTAAGATATCTCAACGTAAAATTGAAGTGAAAGGGATTCGTGGAGAATATATTCGCGCAACTTGCTTATCAACCGGAGCTCCGCGCGTATTTCTGGAGGCTAATATTCTTGCTTGGCAGCCTGTGCAAATGAAGCGACATGCTTAGTGACACCGCCCGAAAGCTACTAATGATCATGCGCCACTCTGCCGTGCATCATGCTCATATGCCAACTTTACAGGAGTTAGAAATCAAGAGTGGACGGACACCAAGTAAGATCATTAGTGGGCTTAGGGAATTAGTTAACGAAAAATATATAGAATGGACCCCGCACACTCCACCAGAGAGCGCCCGAATTATTGAAGGCTGGGAAAGGATTGACCCTAGGTTTAAAAAGAAAAAGTCAGAGCCACAAGAGCTCCAGTGGGGGATAGATGGTAGCAAAACGAATTACTGGACGGATTATTAGGAGGGCAACTTCATGATGAAAAAATTAGAGAACGTATGGGAGTGTAGCAGAATGATATTGCCCGAACATAAAAACCGGATTATAGATGACAATAATGAGCAGGAACGTCGTGAAAAACCCACTCTAGATCTACAGGAGATAGAGCGCTTTGAAAAATTGTTATATCGTTCTATGGAAGAGCACAGCCCGATTACACTCACTCTGTTTGATCCCATGGAGAATATATTAAAACGAGGTATCGTGATGAAACTGGATAAACAACAGGGAATTAAACTCCGCTGGTCGGAGGATGAGTGGGATTGGTTCAAGATGGAGGATGTTATTGCAATAACTACATAATTCACTTAATAAAAAACAGGTTAGGAGCAATCTCCTAACCCGCGCTGTACTTCTGATATTAATGTTCTGCTCCGTGGAATAAGACCACTGGTGAGGTACTTGGCAGTGCTGGCGCAATGCTGACGATAGTGAGGACCAACAATAAAGAGACGGCAAATTTTTTCACAGAGACTCAACCCTTTCTTTGAAATTTATTATTTTCTCTTCAAAATCTTTAATCTGAGTAGCATCAGCACATGAACGTAATGATTCGAAGTATACTACTGCTTGTTTAAAGATTTTATCAGAGTTTGTGACCTCTGCAGAATCTAATAATTTCATGCTATATTTGATAGCTGTATTATAATCTTGAATTTTTGTTTTATATCTGATCATATTAATAAAAAAAGTTTCTTGGTAGGAATTTATTATAATTTCATCAGCAGCGGTATCCTCAAATTTTGAAATTCTATTAGAGAAAAGAGCTAAATGAGATTCAATGTTTAAATCAAAATTAGTAGCTGCCTTTAACAAAGTTATTAGTCCTGGTAGAACTTCTTTAGAGTTGGATAAAAGGAACGAAACATAGCGATCTATGAATTGAATATTTCCAGAAAGCACTTCTACTTCTAAAAGATTTGGTTCTGATATGTACTTATAATAGGCTACCTCATTTAATCCTTCAGCATCTAATCCCTTGAACCAACTCAAATCGCTATAAGCTTTAATGTAAGTTCGAGCTTTATCATAATTTTCAATTTCTTTGTGGGCTAGTCCCAACATAAGCAAGCTGTATCCATAATAATAAATTAAAGGTCGTTGGTGTTTTAGTTCCAGTTCATTATTGTGTGTGTAATTATTATAAATTTGAGTTATTCGGTTGAAAAAGGTATCTGCTAGTTTTAGAAGATTGGGCCAGCTTTCAAAAGAATATATCATTTTAAGAACTTTTACGGCTGGATCAAGATCTAGAAGATTTATATCTAAATCTAAATCGATATTTCCATCCAACAGCCTCACCTGCCTTTATTTTACATAATATACCTGTATTATACAATGTAATCAATAGATGGTCAATTAAGTGCTTCATATAAAAAATAGATGATTAATAGGGACCAATAAAGTAAATCTATCCATTGTTGCGCCATGATGTGTGCCTGGGTAAGCTTTGGCCCGATGGCACTGACACGTACTGCGTATGGCCAAAGTTTATTAAAAGAAAGTGAGGCGATCGGTGGAAATCAACTGTCTAGCGAACATATCGTCAGTTTGGGAGAGCCCGCGACCCATGCGGTCGCGCTCCCGTATTTCCGAGTTATTTTCGTCGAGGTATTGAAGTAACGGAAACGGAACGCTGGGCTGGTGAGGTTTGGTAGTAGTAGAATTACCGCTCTAGATGACCACATAAAAAGTCATATAGATTATGTAATGCTTCAAGAATAGCAGCAGCTACGACATAAACTAAAAGGTTGCTATTGATTAAATCATTTACCGTATTATGTTTTGTGAGTACAAACTGGAAGAATGTGTACATCGCAATTGTTGCATATGCAGCAACCTTGGAAATATTAAATAACTTATCAAAGATCATTAACAGTGCGTCCACCTCCTTAAGGAATAAATATTATCAATAAATACCTAATTTGAATATCTGTAAACAGAAGCTCAGAGCTGCTGGCAGAAGGCGGTTAAGCTCGATCCGGAATCGGCTGTGTCGAGATTTTATCTAGCTATCTTTTCGGTAAAGAGGTGTTAATTTACTGGTTTCAAAAAAAGAGGCTAGGAGAGTCTGTCTAGCCCTCTACGTTTGGAAGATGTGACAACAGTTGCTCTACTTAATACACAGTACGCATTTAGTTGAGCAACGTGAAGTAAATAAAAGGCCTACACCATAAAAATGTAGGCCCACCCATTAAAAGTTACTCTGTTACTAATTTTGAGAAAATGCTTAAATCAATAAACTTTCCTTTGGACATTTCGCACTTTCTCATTGTTCCTTCGAATGTATAGTTTAACTTTTGCAAAACTCTTATGGAATTATTGTTTTCGGGTTCGACTTTTGCTTCTATCCTGTTGAAATTTAAAGTGTTGAACGCATAATCCATCAGAGATTGAATGGCCTCAGGAGCATATCCCTTGCCCCAATAATCTTTACTAATATCGTATCCAATCTCTGCTTTAGCGTTTGAAGAATCTATAGAATTATAACCGCAGGAACCAATTATGCGATTTGATTCTAACTCGATTATGGAATAACGAATAGCTTTGCTTTCCAAAGACAGGTTATTAAGAATTTTAATCATTTCTACTGCTTGGCTTTCATCAGTGAAACTATTGATATTCATAAACTTTGTAACCTCAGGATCAGACCAAATGTTAAACAAACTAGCAGAGTCAGATAATTTCATTTTTCTTAATTTTAGTCTTTTGGTTTGTATTTCTGTAATCAATATATTACCTCCATTATCTATTTATTTTGGGGTTAAGATATCGATATCTGCGCATAGTTCAGTCCCTTCAATATTTAATTCAACACTATTATAACGTAAGAGTTTTTTTATGTCACAGTACGAAGATACAGATCATTAAAGGAGTAGGAGTATCCCTCCAAAGGTTATGACGAAGTAGACGTATATTGCGAAGTATAGATGCTATCTAGCGGTAATGCAGCCTATTTCTCTTTTGGCAGAAGTAATGTTCTTATAAAAGCGCCAATACAACCAGAAAGAATAATAATCATTACAACATTTAGTGATCTAATAAGTACTGAAGATGAAAAAATTAATTGAAGGCCTTTTTGTACGATGATAATTCCAAATACCAAAGACATGGTGATTAAGAATGTTTGGATAGATATTTTCATATCATTAATTCCTCTCTAAACAAATTACCAAAATCTAAATTTAGTTTAACAAAAAATGATTGAGTGAAACGTAGTACGAAGATACATGACATTAAGGGATAGAGGAGGTTACAGCAATCCTCTCCCAAAGGTTATGAAGAAGTAGCAGCCTATTGCGCATCAGGGAAGAGAAGGTCGTCGTTTTGATAACGAAATGATGTTTTTATCCTTATCATCACCATGGTCCGCATTTTCTTCTATCTCTTTTTTCTCATCGTGAAATTCAACAGGAGATTGGGCCGTGATGTAGTCAAATGGAGTGTAATTATTATTTGGTAATTTACTTGTAAGGATTACCTTTACAATGATGATTCCTAATGAGAGATAGAAAATCGCGCCTACTCCAGCCAACATGAATAGTACTAATCTCATTGTTAACACCGCCTTTGTTTGATTTTATAATCAAATGGTAATATTTACAAGAATCAGGCTGCTGAGTACTATTCATTCGACTGAGATTTGATGCACAGTAGGAAATTCTTGGGCCACTAGATTTTACAAATGGTGGAACCTTCGAACATACGAATGAAGTGTAGCACAATAGTCATACCTACACATGAAATGATTTGACAGTTATAAATATTAATTACTTTAAAGCATCACAGAAAGGTTGTTTTACAGACACCATACTCATATGGATATCCGATCTCATCTTTAAATGTAACCTCTGCACCATATCGACAGATACTGCTCTTAGAGACAGAACCTTTAATGTTGTATATTTCATCTACTGTGCTTCTTGGTAATAAGATAGGTTTTTAGATATATCAGTTTCTAACGGTAAGACCAATTTTTATGTAGTTACTACATTGAATAATAATGGAAAGTTAAGTTTCAAACGAAGCATCAGCTACCCCTCAGAAGGCAGATCAACCTGAACCAGAACCATCTGGTGTTCGTGCAATACTCACAATTACATTAATAACTGGTCTTGAAAAAGTCAGTGTGGCGGCGGTGCCCCGACTGCTGTATTTCTGTAACGTTTCCGCTTAATTGGCTTTGTCAGAAGCTTCATAGATTAGGCAACGAAGGGTCTGATCGGGATAGCGGAACTCCGCGATATAGCTACTTCCATCTTCCAACAACAGTTTAACATCCACCATTCCGCGTTTGTTGTTAAACTCGGTGTCGGTTAGATAAGCTTTGACAATGGTTCTTGTTTCTCCCTGTTTGTCCGTGATGACCTGCACGGCTTTATGAATCCAACTGGCATCCTTCTGGATGGTGCCGGCTGCGTCGTCGTCGATGGGAGTTCTCTTCAGTGCCAAATTAATGGCTGTCGTATCCTCTACGGCACCGGTTGTTGCATTAATCAACACATCATATTCCCAGAATACCTCGCCTGATCCGAGCAGGGTAAGATTCTTGTAAGGAGCAAAATGAACTGTCCAGGTTGGACGTTTGTTTATTCCCAGCTCAATCAGCATTCTCGATATTTTTAGCTTGGACACGTCGGCATCGAACAGCTTGCGCACACTGTCAGAGGCTAGTGCCTCAGCTTCAACCTGGCTGATTTTCTGAGGCTGAAGCTGAGGCACAGGCGGATTTCGTTTTGACACGAAGTAATTCAGCCGGTAGTACCAGTCAATCAGCTGTAACAGTTCCTCATCAGTCATACTCCTCTCCGGGTAGGTGTACGTATTGGTTTCTAAATCTAGATACATATCTGCTTGTCCAGCCTTTAACGGCAGCTGCTGCTTGGGGCGGAGGCCGTCATACACATACTTATCGTCCAACACTTGTCTGCGGTTGATTTCGGATTCGGTTTGTTCCCGACCTGAAATATGGGGATCTTCTGCCTTGTCTATAAAGTCATAGATTTGCTGGATTTGCGCCGCTGTCATCTGTTGATACAGGTCTTGTTGTATGGTGGATACCGGCGCCGGCGCCTCCACCTTTAGCACGGGTATCGTGCTTTCGCTCAAAGCCAGCCGGTTACTGCCCTGAATTGACGAACTGTTCTTGGCGAAAACTACGGAATTCATCAGGCTGGGGACGATCAGAGCACTGGCTGCAAGCACACCAGCTGAAAACAGGATAACAACTAATGTAGCGAACCGCTTTTTCTTGTTCAATCGGATTACCTCCATTGGGATCTAAGATGATGAATCTTTATACATCTTAACACCAAGTTATTATAGAATTAGGAGGATAGTTGTTATGGAGTTGTAAAAAGATCGGATACTTCCCCTTTCACCAAGGACAGTCAGGAGTTAATCTCAATTTTGTCCACGTTCTTCTTCAAGAGCCACAGCTACAATGCAAGAAGTGTCTTTACAATAAAAATGTGCCAGAAGCGGGAAGTGTTTACTTAGTGTCGTATTTACATCGATGTGATTAGTCATAACTTTTCACCTAATTGTAAGTATGATTCGTGGGATAATTACATGAACAACAATAAAGTTATTAAGAAGGACTTTAAAGCAGAAGAACGATTGGTTGCGAAGAAATAGATAGTTCGGAGAACAAGCAGTTTTTGTACTGATGAACAATAAAGATTTTCAATACAGAGAGACATACTTTATTGTGGGGAATCCAGCAACTCTATGGATACTCATACTTGGATTGGTTTCGTTTGGAACAAGATCCAATAGGTCATCTTATGGATTATGGTGGGATTGTAGAGGGGGATACACCGGATCTATTAAACTAGCTGGATCTCATTTTGTTTGGGAGTGATTTGAATTTAGAGCATGCATTAAATAACCTACGATATCACACTTCTTTAATCCGTTTGATCGCCCAAGAAGGAAAAGAAAATAAACCACTCTTAGTTCTTATTGTGAAGTAACCTGAAGAGTCGCTCTCCTGACAAAAACCAACATATGTCTCTCCACTGACTAAATGTATTTGTAGTTGTAATTCTGTTTCAATTGCGTGAAAAATCAGTGTGAGATTCATATTAAAGCCCCCTTGCATAAGATGATTATATTCATAAAATACCCACTTCATTGTTAATGAACGCAAAATAGTTGACAATTGACAATGTTGTAATATTTTAAGCGTGATTTTGGCATAAGCATGTCTATAACAAATACCCCGTCAATCACTTAAGGTTGATGGGGTATTTGTTATATTGATGAAAACTAACGATCCTTACCAGTGTTATAGAGCAGCATATATACTTCCCAATGAATTATATTAAGTTTATACAGTAAACTTTAATTCCTTTAGAATGATATTCAGGTGATTCCTAACGGATTTGTTTAATGGTTGTAAAGGCAAGGGAAGACTAGGACTTTTAATTAAGCCAATTATTTCAGCAGCTGCTGAAATCACTCGAAGGCTACCGTAGCTATTGAATAACTTCCAGATCGGTTCTAGTAATTTTGAAAGGTGTTGTGCTTCTTCTAAATGGCCACTTTGAGTCATTCTTGTGATATCTAGACATAACCTCGGAAATAAACCACCTAGCACTGAGTACCATAAGTCACAACCTGCACTCAAGCCTAGATATGCGGATGGATTCCCGCTTATTCCAAACGTAACATGGAGTGGAATGACAGCTCTGAGTTTTTCTACACGTAACTTGGCTTTATCAGATTCTGACGGTATGACGGGAATCTTAATGGAACAAACATTAGGTAACCTAGCAATTTTGCTGTGCAGCTCATCACTGAAATGGAAATGTGAAGTGACGGGATTATCATAAACACAAAGTGGAATGGAGAGTGAACTTGTCACATGCTCGTATAGAAAAAACACCTCTTCATCTGTTAGTGCCTGATAGGAGATAGGAGCCAAGAGTACTGCACTTGCCCCAGCTTGTTGTACATCTTCCGCTAATCGAAGTACTTCTGAAGTTCGAATCGCTCTTATGCTTGTCATCACGGGAATCCCTTCAGCAGAACTAACAGCAAGCTCAAGGACACGCAAACGCTCCCCTCTACTAAGATGCGCATAGTTTCCAGTTGGTCCCAGTACACCAATTGAGTCTACTCCTGCCTTTACCAATTCTTTAATAAAAAAAGGGACCAATTTTAGAGGCTAGGTGTTGTTAGAAATTATGAGTTGCCACGTTTGTCCCGTAGCGATTTAGATTCAGAACAAACATAAAATAACCTGTCAAGCTTATGCCTGAAGGGTCTATTAGTGCTTATACGATAAACTCTGTAAATACTGGGCTTCGAAGCATGCCAGATTTGGTCCAGTTCCTCATTCTTACTTTTGCTTGTAGCCGGGACTCCAGATGTACAAACTCCGTATCCTTACCTTTGTATATCAAGATATCAAAGATGGCGTAATACGCTGGGAGTGTCCCAGTGAGTTGAGTTATTTTATCAGTTCGTCTCGCTTGAAATCGGCTCATAACAGATTCAAAATCGGATACTCACAGTACGAAGATACATGGACAGAGAGGGTTAATAGCCCTCCTCTCACAAAGGTTATGAAGTAGTAGATACATATTGCGACATGAAAAAAGATAAAAATGCTTATGCATCCTTATCTTTTTCAAGTAATTCTATTATTCTGTCTAATTTTTTCTCTATGCTAGTAGTTTTATCTGAAACCTTGTTTTTGGTTCCATAATCACCTTTTAACAGTAAAACCAAGGGAATTGCCAAAACAAATGCCAACGGTATTAAAAAAAAATATTGCAAGATAACACCTCATTAAAAGTTTTTATTTAATTATAACAAATTTCAAAAAAAAGACTCTCTCCCACAAGGAGGATATAAGAGATAGTTTGGCTGTACTGAACTTATAAAGGGGATGGATAATCTTCATTTCTTACCCATTAAAGATATACCATAGTAATCCATAAGCTATTCCGAAGTAAGCAATGACACCCAGTAAAGAGATGGATAAAAGAATAGTGATAACTTTCTTACCGTTCATAAAATTCACCTCTTATTTAATATATCACGGATTGAGGGAGGAACTGACGTCAACGTGGATTGAAATTATTTTTTGCTTTTATCGCTATCCTATCTTTTATTTCAGCAGCTGACAAAGAATCTATTCTTTACAAGCAACGTGGCATGCACATGGCAGCAATATGTGTTGCTTCAATTATCGCACTAGCTGCAGACATTATTTTTTCATAAAACCCAAATTTGAGAGGAGTAATTATAAATGAAAGTTCAGATAGCAGCACATTTCAATAAGCAAACGAAGGATTCCAAAAAGGAACTTTTATAGTTCCACGTAAAGGGTGATACATCCTCTGAAAACTCCTATGAATTCTATCGGAAGGCAGGATCAGATGTAATCTTGGAAATCGCTGAATCTCAAATGAGCATTGAAGAGTTCCGAGGTGATGACGATGAAGAGGATCGTGAGGAGTCAAGAGAAGGCGTACGAGGAAAGGTTAATCCAGAAGGTACGATTGAATTGGAAGACAAGGATCAACTAACCATTGAGGTGATCGCTGCCGCTGGTGAAAACGGTCCGCCGATACCTGAAGGTGACGATGATCTACCGTTCTAAGATGGTATACTCCCCGGCTTCGGTCGGGGGATTCTTAACAAAGGGGGGGATTGCCCGGTGCAACAAAGCTTCCTGCCAGAGATAGATAGAGAACGGACGCAAGCTGCGGTTGAAGCGGCTTTTGATAAGTATCGAGAGAATAAATTCCTAACTTTTGAGGAACGCGAAGCAGCCACGACAGCAGCATGGTCAACTACTCCGAGAAGCGACACGGGAACAACTTCGGACCAGACCGCGAATATTGCCATACACAATGTTGATAGTTTAGCAGCACGTAAGGAGTACTGGGAGAGAATTGAAAGGATTGTAAATAGGCTTCCACGAATGGAATCATTTTTGATTAAAGAAAGATATATAATAACCGAATATGATTACATCACGGATCAGAAGATATAGGCAAAGCTTCCCGATGACACTCCGCCCAAAGCATGTAAAGGAAATAATGAAATTGAGTCAAGCTAAGTTATATGAGTTTTTAGGGGACGCACATTTCATGTTGCAAAAGCAGGAAGGGAATTATATATCAGTAAAGCGGTATTTAGGAATTGGCTAGAGGGTAGAAGTGATGATATTTTCCCGGAGGACCTAGCGAACTGATATGAAAAGCAAATAACGATTCGTATCAAATTCGTATCATGAAGGATTTCAATAGAATGATAAGTGAATAGAAAACAAAAAAAGCCTTGAATATCAAGGCTTTCACGTATAGGACGGATGGGGTTCGAACCCATGACCCCTACCCTGTCAAGATAGTGCTCTCCCGCTGAGCTACCGTCCTGCGACGAAATTTATAATACCATATGAGAGAGTAGGATGGCAATTCTTTTTTATAATCAATATAGATGTAGAGTGGTGTTTTCTCTTATCTCCTCCGACTAAGTAGTTAATAGCTAGAAAGGGGATGACCCATCATCCCCCTGCACCGAGTCAGATAAAAAACGGGAGTAGAAATAGACTGCTTATTCCGAAAAAAGGGATACGGCGTGGATAGAAGCGGCGTCTTGGGTAAAAACCGGGCTGGAACCCGAATTGTCTATAGTTCGATTGCTCAGCAGCCATTCCGTTCATACGATCGACCATTTCGTTGCTGGGAACCGCAAGGGTGATATAGTTCTGGTCCACGTGAGCGATGAAGCCGTCAAAGGATTGACCATCAGTCGTTACTATACCTACATATTTATTCATGCAATTCCAAGCGACCTGTTGATGAAAATTTGTATTTGATTCCATGGATATCCTCCTCGAATGTTTCAATCCTGATAACAGTCTATGGTCCTTAGCCTACAACGTTCACGGCGTTTGCCTATATGTAGGAAGGTTAATTTTCAGGGATAATCACTGAGGAGGATTCGATTAGTTCTTTAATCAATACACATGCTTGTGCTGTACTTTCTAATCAGTATTATTCTTGGAGTTATTGGAATGAGCTTCAATGGAGTAGATAACTTCTTTTTTGCCAGTAAGCGGGGAGTCATTTATAAAATACAATTTGTCACCGCTCCGCTTTACGAATTTCAAAGTATCTCCTTTAAAAGGAACATCGTTATTTTCCGCGTATTCCTGATCCTTTGCTGTGAGTAGCTCCTTATACAAAAGGGTTCGCTCGCCTGTTTGGCGGTCGATTAAGGTAAGCAATCCATTCTGATTTCCACGAAGCAGTAAGATTTCTTTATCAATGCCTTCTACATAGTAAGCATCTTCCTCGCCACCCAGCTTTACAAGATCAAGAGTATCTATTACATTGCCCGTGCCGTCTTGGATGAAACGTAAGGTATTACCATCATGCAAGATTAGGTTGCCATCATAAGGTTTGAAATCCGTATCTCCTCTGAACTGGTAAGCGAATGTGGCCTTGCGTAGTAATGCACCATTTTTGAATATGAGTGTGATTTCGCGTGTATTAATATGAGGCTCTCCATAGGAATCAATAATCTTAATGACTAGCAGCCCCCCCCGCCGTTTTCTCGATCTTCATGCCTGCCCAGTCAAAGTTTGTTTGGAGTGAAGTGAGTTTTATCACCGTATCCTTGCCTTGTGAGACATATAAATCACCATTAGCCTTGACCAGCGTATAGGTACGCCCTCCATAGGATTCTGTAAAAACATTGTAGGTCTTCAGATTATCCGCTAAAAGTGTATTCGTTGTGGAGTCCAGACGGAGATGACTGCCTTCGAAAGCCTTAACGATAAAACGCGCCGGCACATATATCCCATCTTCTTTGGATTTAAAAGGTATTCCTCCTAGATCTACCGCTTTCCCGTCAAGCACGCCAGTTTGACTCCCGATTCGAACAGCAAAACTTTTAGTCCAGCCTTTGAACAGAGCACGTTTGCCGGATTTATCCCAGTCCATTTTTAAGCCAGCTTGCTCAGCGATCCCCCGAACATCTACGTAGATTACACCATTTTTGAGCAGCGCAGGTCCGCCAATGTTTCCGCCTGGAACGCCAAATTGGTAGTATACTTGCGAAGTATTAGCAAAGGAAGCTTGGGCGAGCGCAGGCGACTCCGATACAGTTAATGAAGAGTTTGCTGACACGGTGGCAGGGAGTAGAAGTGTTGAGAGCATTAAGACGGATAATCAAGCTTTGGAGTGAAAAGAGAGCATATGAACCAACCCTTTCTTTATCTGGCAGTAAAATTTATCCAAGATAGTTGGTTTGACGCTGAAACGTTTCTAAAAGTTGCATCGTATACATTCGGAAGGACTCTTTGTTGAAATACTAGCAGTTTTTTTAAAATTGAAAGATAAAGGAGCTTGTGATCTTGCCGCAAATGCAAAATGAGCAGAAAAAGAATACTTCTACTCCGCTGAAATGGTTGGGAGGCGGAGCCGCTATGCTCCTGTTAAAAGGAAAGGCGATTTTGTCTCTGCTGAAAATAGGTAAAATTGCCGGGCCGTTAATTTCCATGATGGTTTCGATAGGGGCATATGCTTTAATTTATCCGTGGGGGTTTGCCATAGGTATCGTCCTGCTTTTGCTTGTTCATGAATTGGGACATGTTATAGCCGCTAAGCGCATCGGGCTACCCGTCAGCGCTCCGCTATTTATTCCTTTTTTAGGCGCGTTAATTACTATGAAAAAACATCCGCTGGATGCGAAGACAGAAGCGTATGTAGCTTTTGGCGGACCGATTCTGGGTACTATTGGGTCTACTGCTGTTTTTGGAGCGGCATATTATATGGATAGTCCGCTTCTTTATTCCCTGGCTTATATAGGCTTTTTGCTTAATTTGATTAACCTGCTGCCAATCCATCCGCTAGACGGTGGACGTATCGCTACCGCGGTTACGCGCTGGCTGTGGCTTGTGGGTCTGGTCGGTGGCTTAGCTATAATCGTTTACTTGCGTTCGATTTTGTTCTTTATCATCTGGGCAATGTTTGCTTACGATCTGTATAACAAATTTGTGAAAAGACGTAACAACAACCGGCCGCAGTCTGTGACTAAGGGTTTCTTAATTCCAGTGGAGCCCTTGAGAGAGCGGGTTACATGATTCCAGGAGCTGAGCATCGCCGGGATTTACCTTTTACCACCTACAGTGATCTAGAGAGACAGCAGTATGTTGTGGTGAGATGGGATCAGCTGAATTATTATGGCAAAGCTACACTGCCACAGCAATGTATTATTGAAAAGGTAAGAATTTCGCAGCTGGAGCAAGTAACGTTAGAGAATGGTCTTCATTTAAAAATGCATTGTGACATCAGCTATACAGTCCATGATAATGATAAGTATTACGATGTACCAGCCAGTACACGTTGGAAATA
Source organism: Paenibacillus sp. FSL H7-0735 (assembly GCF_038008505.1). Lineage (NCBI taxonomy): Bacteria > Bacillati > Bacillota > Bacilli > Caryophanales > Paenibacillaceae > Paenibacillus > Paenibacillus sp. FSL H7-0735. Next base: position 3,043,836 of record NZ_JBBOZH010000001.1, read on the forward strand.
TGGGACAGCTTATTTTGTTTTAGCAGGCTTTCTGGTTGGGATGATGTATTTAGTCCATTTGGTTGGAAACGTCAATCTCTAAGAGGGCAACTGGAATGAATAGCTCCTATTGTTTATAAAGCTCCTGAATCGTCAAAGCTGTAGTGAGTATAACTGCAGCTGCGGTGAAAGGAGCTTTTTTAATGTCTAAAATTGTGAAATGGGAAGTCGGCGTTTGCCTAGTGTTACTACTGGGTGTAGTGGGATGTTCTACGGCGAAACCCACAAAAGTTATGGAAATCAATGAGATGACCAATCTGGATGGCAAATCTAAAAGTCAGTATCCTCCGTTATCACCTGTGATGAAAGACGTATATAACCGTTCGATCCCTGAAGAAGTATATTCTGTGGATTAGTCTACTGAGAGGTTACGGATTCCATATGTAGGCTTTTCTTTCTAGTCATTATTTTATATAATAGACAACTATCGTTGGCTACATAGAGAGAGGAGTTTGCAACTAACATGGCGGCAGAAATCTTACGGGTAACTACAGAGGAACAGCTTCAGATGGGGCTGGATATCCGCACTAAAGTATTTGTTGAGGAACAAAAGGTACCGGCCGAGGAAGAAATTGACGAATACGATGCCATCAGTCCGAATGCGCACCATATTCTGATTATAGATGAAGGGGTACCTGTAGCAACGGGGAGATTGATCTATTACAAAGCAGGTACTGCTAAAATGCAGCGCATCGCCGTATTGAAAGACTATCGGGTCAAAGGATACGGACGTGTCTTGTTGCTGGCTATGGAAGAGCTTGCTCGGGAGCTTGGACTGGAAGCTTCAATTTTAGATGCTCAGTGTCAGGCAGAGAATTTCTATAAGAAACTCGGCTATGAAGTTATTTCTACGGAGCCATTCTATGATGCAGGTATATTACATGTACGGATGCAAAAAATGCTTTAAAGATTGGCGCACATAATTATTGGACTCTTTACGCAAGCTAGGATGTGCCGAATGATGGCAAATCCAAGTGCAAGGGGCGAGCTAAAGTGCCAAATAACGAACGAGAATCTTTCGTAGCTGTTCAAAAAAATGGGGATGGCGATTTGACAAGCTTCCAGACCTCTACAGGACGTGTGCTGGCGTATGACCAAGCCCTGCAAGAAGTACAGGCCGGAAATATTGCCGGAGTGAACGCTTTTAAAGGTAAGGATGGAGAAACTTATATCCGCGGAGATGCGGATGGAGATCCAACTAACAATCTGGATAATTTGCCGACATTTTCATAGTTCAACACGAAAAGCCGTACATACGTCAACAGACGTTTATGTACGGCTTTTTTTATATGCAAAGATCAGAGCTTATAATTCACATGCTGCTCTAAAAATTCCATCTCTCCTGTAAGTCCGACGAAATCTGGTTGTTCATCGCTATAATGCATGAGCTTGATCCGTTCGCGAACATCTTTAGGCAGAGACATCAGCTCTTCCAGCGTAGTGTGAACAACGCCTGTTCCGCCTAATTGGCAGTCATGCAGGATGATCCGGATCCCGCGCTCCCGCACAAGGCTAATCAGTAGATCCGGCTGAAAGGTCATGTCCGCACTATAAAAAATCTCGTTATTTATTAGAAGGGAATAACTGTTTTTGCCGGGAATATGCGGTGTTTGTACGATCTCTAATGAAAGAGTAGGAGAGAGGTTGTAGGTAATTTCAGGCTGCAAGGGCTTAACTTCGAAGATATCAGATAAGGAAGATACAGCATCTTCTTGGTACAAGCCTCCCTTTAATGTATTGTTCCACAAGGGCTCTATAAGTGTCTCAGGAAGCAGCAAGGTCATTTTTTTACCGTGCACATGCTTTAAGGTTAGCGCAAGCTCTTCCAGCCCTCCAACGTGATCCGCATGAATATGTGTAATGAGCGTAGCATTTACGTCATTGAAGGATTTTCCAAGTCTATGCATGGCAAGCGGGGCTGTTATCCCGCAATCAATCAGCAGGGTGTAATTTTCATCTAGCAGCAAGCCATTGTTGTTAAAATATTTTTTCGCAAAAGCATTGCCTGTTCCTAGCATTTGTAGGCTTAGACTCATAAGAAAGAACCCTCCTGAAATCGGTTATAGCTAATGTTTCTGCTTCGAATAAGACCATAATATCATTTTTCGCAAGATCAATGAAATATTTACCTAAAATTAGCGCAACTTGCTGAAACAAAGTAAGTATATATTAACAGCATGAATTATCTGGAGGGTCTCAAATGAATAGATGGAAAAAAATCACTTTGTGCGTGTTTGCTTTTTCCTTAATGGGTGGCTCATTATTATTCGCCGATTCCGTTAATCAGAAAATTAGAGTATGGAGCAACGGAAAAGAAATTGTAGACGGCGGTTATCTAATTGATGGAAAAACGTACATTCCTGCTAGAGAAACAGGCGGGGTTGTTACTTGGGACGGTTCTGGGAAAGTTACGATTCTTAAACCTAATGTCCATATTGTACTTTTTAAAGGGGATACGGTTTTTGGCAATGTCAACGTAGGCAAGCTGAAAATTAAGATATTAACACAGGTAGATAGCCTGACTGAAGAGATTTCAGCTGTGAAAGTAGCCATGACAGATCCGTCTGGTAACGTTAAGGATATTCAGTCGCAGGTGCTTGAAGGCTCACAGAAGGATAATTTCTGGTTTCCAACCTCTGAGTTTACTTATGACTTTAAAGAAGCGGGCAAATATCGGGTGGGCTTCTATATTAAGCCATCCAAAAATGCAGATTACGTACTTGTGTCGGAGAAGGTAATTACAGCGTTAAATTAGGTGTTCTAAATTGACCTGAACTAATCTAACGTGGTACGATACCAGATGTAGGATAATACAATTCAAAGTGAGGTATTACAATGAGCGATCACAAACATGAGCATGGTGAAGCATGCGGTTGCGGGCATGATCACGACCATGAGCACGAGGAGTTTGTGCTGACCTTGACGAACGAGCAGGGCGAAGATGTGGAAATGGTGCTTGTAGAAACGTTCGACATAGGCGAGAAATTATATGCTCTGTTGTTAGAGCGCGAGAATCCAGAAGCAGACGGCATTATTCTGCGTATGGAAGAAGAAGACGAAGAAATGGTATTGTATAATATCGAAGATGAAGAAGAATGGAAAGCTGTTGAAGAAGCTTACAACAATCTGCTTGCTCAGCAAGAATAGATTCTAGCGACTAAACTTAAGCTGTTCTATGTGAATGGGACAGTTGATGCTTATATACAGAAACCCGATACTCATTATGGTATCGGGTTTTTGTATAAATGATTGAAGTTTTTTAGGAAAAGATGGATCTTAGGATATAGGATCGGCTTCAACAATCACCTTAACATTAGTGATGCTGCGGTCCTCAGGACCTTTAACCGGCAGACCGATTTCGACGTGGTCGATAATGTAGTCGATATTATCCTGAGTAATGACTTCGCCAGGGAGGAGAATCGGTATCCCCGGTGGATATACATAGATAAACTCTGCAATGATGTACCCGGCAGATTCGCGGAACGGAACTAACTGAGTGTCAGCATAAAAAGCATCTCTTGGAATCAAAGCAAGCTGCGGGATTTCTGGAACCTGAACCTTCAGTTCATAGATTTCACCCTTGCTATAATGGATGGCGGACAACACCCGCAAAGCAGCTAATAATTTATCTACTGATTCTTGAGTATCACCTGGGGTAATAAGGCAAAGAATATTATACATGTCACTCAGTTCAACTTCGATGTTGTATTTCTCACGCAGCCAGTTTTCGGTTTCGTAACCTGTGATCCCTAAATGGCGAACATGAATGTTAAGTTTGGTTGGATCTAGATCGAAAGTTGCTTCAGTTCCAAGTATTTCTTTACCAAAACTGTACAAGCCTTCGATAGTGTTAATGGTCTCGCGTGCGTAGTTGGACAATTGGATCGTTCTTTCCGCCATTTCATGTCCGTTCAGCGCGAGATTACGTCTAGATGTATCGAGAGACGCCAATAAAATATATGAGGTTGATGTTGTTGTCAGCATGCTCATAATGGTCTGCACCCGTTGTGGGTTAATCAGCCCAGTCTTCGCATTTAGATTCAGTACCGAGCTTTGCGTCATGGAACCACCAAGCTTATGCACACTAGTGGCAGCTATGTCCGCACCGGCCTGCATGGCCGATACCGGCAGATCCTCATGAAAATGAATCAGTACTCCATGTGCCTCGTCCACCAGTACGGGTACCCCGTAACGGTGAGCCAGGTCGACAATCGAACGCAGGTCGGCACATACGCCGAAGTACGTTGGATTGATAACTAGAACTCCTTTAGCGTCTGGATGACGCTTTAACGCTCGTTCCAGCGCACTGGTGGTTATGCCGTGATCTATCCCGAGATTCTCATCCTGTACAGGCGAGACGAACACAGGCTTGGCTCCGGAGAAGATAATGGCCGACATTACGGATTTATGAATGTTACGCGGCACAATTATTTTTTCACCCGGTGAGCAGACAGAGAGGATCATCGTCATGATGGCATTGCTCGTGCCCTGTACGCTAAAATACGTATAGTCGGCGCCGAAAGCCTTCGCAGCCAGCTTTTGAGCCTCCTGGATTACGCCAGTTGGCTGATGTAGATCATCAAGCGGTGCGATGTTGATTAGATCTATGGATAGAGCGTTATCGCCGATAAACTCACGGAATTCGGCATCGGTTCCTAGCCCCTTCTTATGCCCGGGAATATGAAATTGAACTGGATTGCCGGCGGCATGCTTTTTTAGAGCTGTGAAGAGGGGAGTACGGTGTTGATTCATTTAATGCTGTCACAACCTTTCGCGAATAGTTAATTTTTAAGGCAAGCATCAGTATAACAAAACAATCTTCAGAATACTAGGATTTGGATGTGATAGAATGTCCACGAAAGCTGAACAACGGATGAATATTAGTTTAGCATCACCATTTATTGTGGAGATGTGGGTAATTATTTTTTTAGTTGAATTTGTTAAAGGTTCGCTGCTTGTTGCCTTGTTGCCGGTGTATATGGAGAATATACTGGGCCTGTCGGTGACAGTAGTGGGATTCGCTTTTGCCCTACAGTATTTGGGGGACAACGTCTTCCGCAGCCCTTCAGGCTGGGTTATGGAGCGCATAGGGTTCCGCTGGACGATGACAGGTGCATTGTTGCTGATTCTAGTAGCCATTGGCTTGATAATCTATGCCAAAACGGCCGTTGCGTTATCCATCGCCTGTCTCATTCTTGGGATCGGGACATCTCCGCTTTGGCCATGTGTGATGACCGGAATTACCGAACTCGCCGGATCAACCAAAAGCGGCAGCAGTGGTGCGGCCATGGGCGCTGTTGAGATGGCCTCTCTCGCAGGAACAGGAATCGGTCCAATTGTTGTGAATTTTTTAATGGATCAGGGTGGACAGAGTTATCATGTGGCTTTTCTGGTCTTGTTAGGTTGTGCTGCCGCTGTAGTTGTAGTAGCCCTTTTCTTACCTAAACGAATCTCTTCCAGCGGGTCTCATGCTGTCGTGAGGGACATGCATGGACTTGGCGGAGCAATGGATCGTAAAAAGCTTAGTCCGATAGAAAGTATAAAAAGAACGCTGCATCAGGTGAGAACTACCCTGAAAGTCAGCAGATGGCTGTACCCAGCCTTGTTCCTACAAGCCTTCGCCATTGGCTTGATGACGCCTGTAGTTACCTTGTTTGCACGTACAGAGCTGCATGTTAGTCCCAATCAATTCAGTTTGCTCCTCATTGCAGGGGGAGGGATTACAGTTCTTGCACTTATTCCCGCAGGCAAGCTGGTGGACCGCATAGGGACAACGGTGTTTCTGAATATAGGTTTTTTGTTAGCTGCCTTTTCACTGGCCTTTTTCTCTCAGGTTCGCTGGCTGCCACTTGCCTTTATCGCGGTGGCACTGGTCGGTATAAGCTACGCGCTTATCCTCCCGGCATGGAATGCCTTTCTGGCTAAGCAAGTACCTAAGGGAGAACGAGGGACGGTCTGGGGGTTGTTCCTGACACTCCAAGGATCAGGAATGGTAGCGGGGCCAGTTTTGTCAGGAAGATTATGGGATCATGTAGGACATGGTGTCCCATTCCTGGCAAGTGCCATTGTAATGCTGCTGCTCTTCGGGCTGCATCTGCTTATTGTGCATAGAACGAAACAGAAATTTAAGACTAGCTGAGGAAAATAAAGAGCCGCTGATAACCGAAGAATGATCCGGTATATCAGCGGTTTTTTTAGAAAATTAGAAGGACATAAGATATAACGGAAGTAAGTTTCGAAGGTCTTCTGTATGACACTGTGCAGCTGAAGGACTAGAACGCCTATGCTCCAAAAGGACTAAAAGGCATTAAAATTCTCGCTCAGCGTTTGGAGAAAGGCTGTTGCGGGTAAAAATAGTCAATAAACCAAGTTACCGCTACATAAACTGAAGTATAAAATAAGATTAAGACGAACGCAAAAAGGAAGTTAACTCAAGAAGAGGTCCGGCAGCCATGATTACTCTGGAATTGAACTAATGAAGGCTGGCTTTACAGATGTGAAGCTGTTAGGGGGGAGTGCCGTGAACAAAAACGACGAGGTGGAATATTGTAACCTGGAACTGCGGTTCGACAGACAGCATATCCAGGACCTGATCAAGGATTTGATTCAAGAAGGTTATTCCCTATATTGGAGCGAGAATGAACAGGTCTTTGTGATTTCGGTCCGTACGGGTCGTAAGTTAGTGAAATTGCGGTTTCAAAGGATTAAGGACGGCTATAAGCTTGTGGGCGATTATATGATCCGTGATGCTCGCTTGTCAGAGTGGATGGAGAAATTAATTGGGGATATGCGCGGGCATGCTATCGTTAAGCGTTTCCGGGATCGGCAGATTATTATTGAAAATATTCTGTTTGGCGAAGTGATTCGCCTGGTTGAAATTTCTGGTTATCAGCAGCGTGTGTTATATCAGAAGGGACCTATGCTCACAGATGAGGAGCTGACAAGACTCTTTTATTCTATTGAAGGGGAAGAACGGGTTCGCCAGCGGAGAATTGAAGTTGATGAACAGTTGGATCGGTTAAATGATGCATTAAAGGCTGGAGATACGGTTCGCGCGGACAAATGTCGAGCTGAGCTTGCCTTTTTGACCAAGGAATTGTTTATGTTAGAATGGTAAGCAAGTGCCGGGCAAATGTTCTTTCAAGGCACCCCGTTCATCGGGGTGTCTTATATTTGTATTGGAACTTGCAGACAGGGGTTCACTTCTGACGTTAAAAACGTTAAAATAGTCATTGTGATCATTTCTTAGACTGAATTTGTCAATGAAATTGATCTCTATTCGCAGGGCAGGCTTTGCTGTCTCTGATAAAGGGTGGTATTCTTATACTGCGAGAAATGGATTTCACAAAAATATAGGGTGCAAAGGGTGGAGGACCAGATGGCAAAACAACAAATCGGCGTTATTGGCTTGGCGGTAATGGGCAAGAATTTGGCTCTAAATATCGAAAGCAAAGGTTTTTCCGTATCCGTATTCAACCGCTCCCCGGAGAAGACACATGATCTTCTTGCTGAAGCGGAAGGTAAAAACCTCGTAGGCACATTTTCTGTTGAGGAATTTGTAGCTTCGCTGGAAACACCGCGCAAAATTCTGATCATGGTTCAAGCTGGTAAAGCTACTGATGCTACCATCGAGCAACTGCTGCCGCATCTTGATCAAGGCGACATCATTATCGACGGAGGGAATGCTTACTTCCCTGATACAGTTCGTCGCAGTAAAGAGCTGGAAGAAAAAGGTTTCCGCTTTATCGGTACTGGAGTTTCTGGTGGTGAAGAAGGTGCTCTTAAAGGTCCTTCGATTATGCCAGGTGGTCAAGAAAGTGCGTATAAACTTGTAGAGCCTATCCTAACGGCAATCTCAGCCAAAGTGGACGGAGAGCCTTGCTGTACATATATCGGACCTGACGGTGCAGGACACTATGTTAAAATGGTGCACAACGGTATCGAATATGGTGATATGCAATTGATCTGTGAAGCTTATCAGTTGTTGAAAGATGTTCTAGGTCTGGATGCAAAAGAACTTCACAATATTTTCAAAGAGTGGAACAGCGGCGAGCTCGACAGCTACCTGATCGAGATCACTACTGATATCTTTGCTCAATATGACGAAGAAACCGGTAAACCTATGGTTGACGTTATCCTTGATTCCGCTGGCCAAAAGGGTACTGGTAAATGGACAAGCCAAAGCTCACTAGATCTTGGTGTACCTCTGTCCATGATTACCGAATCCGTATTCTCCCGCTTCCTGTCTGCTATGAAGGATGAGCGCGTAGAAGCAAGCAAAGTGCTTAACGGACCAGAAGCAACAACATTTGAAGGCGACAAAGCCGAATTCATCGAGAACGTGCGTAAAGCATTGTTCGCGAGCAAAATCGTATCCTACGCGCAAGGTTTCGCTCAACTTCGCGTAGCTTCCGACGAATATGGATGGGATCTGAAATATGGCGAGCTGGCTAAAATCTGGCGCGGCGGCTGCATTATCCGTTCCCGTTTCCTACAAAACATCACAGATGCTTATGAGAACAATGCAGAGCTTAAGAATCTGCTTCTTGATCCTTTCTTCAAGAATGTTATGGATAATTACCAATCTGCATGGCGTAAAGTCATTGCTTCTGCGGTAACTTTGGGTGTTCCAGTCCCTGGATTCTCCAGCGCATTGGCTTACTATGACAGCTACCGTACAGAACGTTTGCCTGCTAACTTGCTTCAGGCTCAACGTGATTACTTTGGCGCTCACACCTTCAAACGCGTGGACAAAGAAGGCGTCTTCCACCACAACTGGATGGCAGCAGAATAATCTAATTGACTGAATGACAAGCGGCCCGGACGGCTTCACCAGAAATGGGGAGCCTTTCGGGTCTTTTTTTACTGGAAGAAGCGGATTGTCTAATGTTTTGACCCTGTGTTATGATATGACAAATATCGCGGTTGGAGGATAGTCATGGCTGGGGATACAGAAGAACTAAAAACGATGAGTCAGGAAGATAAGAACAAAAACATTATTTTAGTAGGGATGATGGCGACTGGTAAGTCAACTGTTGGTGCTATTTTGGCCGAGGAGCTGGGCTATGAGCTGGTTGATTTGGATCATGTCATTATTGAGACTGAAGGCAGAAGCATTGCAGAAATCTTCGCAGAAGATGGTGAGGAATACTTTCGAAGCGTAGAAACTGCGGTTCTAAAGCAAATGCTAGAGTCTGAGAATAAATTAATATCCACTGGTGGAGGCGCGGTATTGGCGCCGGGGAATACAGCCTTAATGCTGAGTAAAGGGCATGTGGTTGCGCTAACGGCAACTGAGGAAGAGATTATTGCACGTGTTAGCGGGGATGAGAATCGTCCGCTGCTCGCCGGCAATGCAGAAGAACGGGTCAGACGAATCATGGAAGATCGCCAGGATGCATACCTATTCGCGCATTACACGGTCGATACAACGGGACTGACTGCGGCAGAAGTGTCGCAACATATTTTAATGCATTACCGCGGTTGAGCTTTTAAGAGAGTGTCTCATTCCATTCAATCATACCACCGCTGAGGTTCGCAGCGTTATAACCAAACTGCTGTAGATATTCGCAGACACGTTGGCTGCGGGCACCGGAACGGCAAATGAAGATCACTTTGGCGTCGCTTGGAATATCCTCAGTACGGTGTGGAATTTCTCCCATAGGGATATGTTGTGCACCTGGAATCATCCCAGAGGCCACCTCTTCGTCTTCGCGAACATCGATGAGTACAAGGTCTTCACCTGTCTCTATACACTGCCGTAATTCTTGCGGTGTGATTTGTGGTACATTATGCATGGGTTTGACCTCTTTTCATCAGAAGAATGGTTTAATGATAACACAAGAACAGAATACCCTGTCAAACGAGCAGTACATACCCACTACATCTACTAAGGAGAGTTTATATTATGGACGTTATTGTTAGGCCAACGCCATCTCTGCAAGGAGAATTTGGAGCCCTCTCTTCCAAAAACTATACGACACGTTATCTGCTGGTTGCGGCATTGTCTGAAGGAGTAAGTACGATTTATCATCCTGCACATAGTGAGGATAGCGACGCGATCCGTCGCTGCATAGCAGATTTGGGTGCTGTGCTTACAGAGGATGAGGAAAAGATTGTGATTCAAGGCTTCGGACGTCATCCAAAAGACGTTAAAGAACTTAATGTAGGAAATGCCGGAGCGGTGCTGCGTTTTCTTATGGCTGTGGCCGCGTTAAGTCCTGAGGTTACTTTTGTAAATACGTATCCAGACTCATTGGGCAAACGTCCGCATGACGACTTGATTGTGGCGCTGGAACAGCTAGGTGTTCAGGTGGAGCATAATGAAGGGAAATTGCCAATCACGATCCGTGGGGGTAAACCGGTTGGAGGCAGAATTACTGTCTCTGGTGCAGTAAGCTCCCAGTTCTTAAGTGCTCTATTATTCCTGACACCATTGCTTGAAGAAGATAGTGAAATTATTGTCCTCGATGATTTGAAATCGAAGGTTGTCGTGGGCCAGACCTTGGAAGTGTTGGAGCAGGCAGGTATTGTGGTGCACGCTGCGGATGATTACATGTCCTTTAAAGTTCCAGGTCGTCAAGCTTATGCAGCTAAGTCATATACTGTTCAAGGTGACTACCCAGGCTCTGCGGCAATCCTTGCGGCGGCTGCCGTTACAAAGTCGGATGTGAAAATCCGCCGTCTTGCAGAACAAAGTAAACAAGGTGAAAGAGCCATTGTTGATGTGCTGCGGATGATGGAAGTTCCTCTTACTCATGAAGAGGGCACAGTACATGTCCAAGGGAACGGTATCCTAAAAGCTGTTGAATTTGATGGAGATGCTGCAACCGATGCGGTATTGGCCATGGTGGCTGCCGCAGTATTTGCAGAAGGCACCTCCCGATTCTACAATGTTGAGAATTTGCGTTATAAGGAATGCGATCGCATTACCGATTACTTAGCAGAATTAACCCGTGCCGGAGCTAAGGTAGAAGAACGCCGCGATGAGATAATTGTTCACGGTATGCCTGAAGGTGTCGAAGGCGGAGTCACCATTAATGCGCATTATGATCACCGCGTAATTATGGCACTATCCGTAGTGGGCTTGCGTGCGCGTAAACCTCTTTTGATTAAGGATGCACATCATGTGGCAAAATCTTATCCGCAATATTTTGATCACTTGCGTGCGCTTGGTGCGAATGTGGAGTGGGTACAATAGGAATGAGGGAGCTAGCGTATCTAGCTTCAGTTAAACAAGGATCATTAAGTGTAACTATGGAAAGGGGCACTACTTATGAGCTTTGAGAATCCAAGTCGGGAGCAGATCGGAGATATCCTTGCTTCCGCAGGTAACATTGCTGTTGTCGGCTTGTCAGACAAAACAGACCGAACCTCTTATATGGTCGCGGGCGCCATGCAACGCCGGGGATATCGGATCATTCCCGTTAACCCAACGGTGGATGGTGAGATCCTGGGAGAAAAGTGTTATCACACTTTAGCAGAAATTCCGGAGCCAGTGGACATCGTCAATGTATTCCGTCGAAGCGAACACTGCGCAAAGGTCGCGCAGGAGGCTGCTGACATTGGCGCACGTGTGCTGTGGCTCCAGCAGGGTATAGTTAGCGCAGAAGCCGCTGAAATCGCCGCTGAGCACGGTATGATCGCCATTATGGACCGCTGCATCAAGGTCGAAGAAGCGATCACAATGCATGGGCGTAGCCGGCAGTAGGGTTGGTCATATACTGTTGAACTGAACACTGAGTTAAGTGTGTGGTGATTACAGTTATCGTTGACCAACGGACGTAACAAGGAACTGACGAATAACGAACTAGCTGGTGAAGAACGAACTAGCTGGTGAAGAACGGACTAACTGGTGAAGAACGAACTAGCTGTTATGAATGAGCAAAAGTGCAATAAACTAACTAGGTTTAAATTTATGACGCTGAGGTTATAGCAAACTTAGATGATGGAGATCAGCCAAAGTAAGAGGTATTGTGTAACAAAAGGTGCGATTTTTAATGTAACTCGCCTGTTGAGCTAGTTATAATGAGATTAGACGAAGAACGTCCTTTAACCGCTTTTTGCGGTGAAGGGCGTTTTTTTATTTTGTAGGGGAGGCTATAGGTTATGGAGTTTGAAGAAGCGCATGGTTTGTTTATCGACCAACATATGAAATCAAGAACAGGTGAAAGAAGAGGGAGGCTGGTTAGAGGCAATAATTTTGCGGAAAAGCTATTTTTGCAGAATGTATGGTGGCCTATGTTTGAGTCCCTAGACGATTTGCATCCAGAATACGAAGTATATGACTGGAATCGCAAATCACAATTTTTGGACTTTGCTTTTCTTCCGCAGACGGGCAGCAGCTTTGGGATCGAGTGTGATGGATATCAAAGCCATGTGAAAGATATGGACCGCGAGAAATTCAACTATTCAGTAAATCGGGACACTTTTTTGACTGGGATGGGCTGGAGGATGATTCATTTTTCTTTTGATGATATCCAGCAACGTCCCGAGGTCTGCCGGATGCTGTTGCAACTGGTGCTGGCGCCTTACTTGGCGCGTAATTTTGCTAGCGTAGCTATTTTGTCTGAGGAAAAAGAGGTTCTGCGTTTCGCTTGGCGTCTCGGTAGACCGGTTCGTCCAAAGGATGTGGCCACGCATTTCTGCATTAATTTCCGTACGGCGCGTCGATTGCTGCAATCATTAAGTGAGAAGGGGTTGCTGAAGCCGGTTAATCAGGGAGAAAGAATTCGGTATTATGAGGTGAAGGCTCTCAGACCAGATCAAATGTGGTAAGAGGATCTTTAGAGTCTGCGCAAGGGAATAATTGCACTTTGTACAACTAAATCGCCGGAATAGTTATCTAAATGCGAAATAGTTGTACTTTGTACACTTAAAACGCATCAAATATTAGATGAAGAGGGAAATCATTAAAAATAGTTGTATGAAGTGCAGTTAAAAAAGTGCTCAGAGTAACGTCGATATGAATAGTTGTACAAAGTACACTTAAACTCAGGTGGAATTCCTAACTGTGAGTTTAGGGTGTTGGAGATAGCTAATGGGGGGAGAAAAGTTCGATGTTATGAAGCGAATGCTCTGGGATCAGATCAGTTCAGACCAGACTAGACCAGACCAGACCAGACCAGATCAAATCCAATCCAATCCAATCCAATCAGGTATGCTAGGGACATCTATGGGATAGCTGCGCAAGGGAATAATTGCACTTTATACAACTAAATCGCCGAAATAGCCATCTAAATGCGAAATAGTTGTACTTTGTACACTTAAAACGCATCAAATATTAGATGAAGAGGGAAATCATTAAAAATAGTTGTATGAAGTGCAGTTAAAAAAGTGCTCAGAGTAACGTCGATATGAATAGTTGTACAAAGTACACTTAAACTCAGGTGGAATTCCTAACTGTGAGTTTAGGGTGTTGGAGCTAGCTAATGGGGGGAGAAAAGTTCGATGTTATGAAGCGAATGCTCTGGGATCAGACCAGACCAGACTAGACTAGACTAGACCAGACCAGACCAGACCAGACCAGACCAGACCAGACCAGATCAAATCCAATCCAATCCAATCAATCAAATCAGGTATGCGAGGGATATCTATACGATAGCTGCGCAAGGGAATAATTGCACTTTATACAACTAAAACGCTAAAATAGCTATCTAAATGCGAAATAGTTGTACTTTGTACACTTAAAACGCATCAACGATTAGGTTAAGTGGAAAATCTCTAAAAATAGTTGTATGAAGTGCAGTTAAAAAGGTGCTCAGAGTAACATCGATAGGAATAGTTGCACAAAGTACACTTAAACTAAATTCTGACTCTGTAGTATTAATAGCTCCACGTAAATACCAGCCGTTCTATGGATACTAATGAATAAATGTTTAGTGGAATGTGAGAATATTTGTTTTAAAAATGTAACGTGAAGATCTCATGAGTTTCTTTTGACAAAAATCCCCGCAGCGCTTACCATTCAATATAGAAAGAAAGGAGAGGGTAGCCTTGAATTGGCTCGGATCATTGCAGCAATTGGGCAGAGCCATAATGCTTCCTACCATGGTACTGCCGGCGGCAGCCATTTTGCTGAGTTTGGGCAGCTTACCTTGGTCTGCATGGGGACTTTCTTCGGTGTCTGAAGTGGCTACTTACGCGGGGCAGGCAATATTTTATTATATGCCTTATTTGTTCGCTGTAGGTGTAGCATGGGGGTTATCCAATCAAGCCGGAACGGCGGGGCTTGCAGCGCTGGCTGGGATGTTCACTTACGACCGAATTGTCACCCAAATGGGAGACGGGCTTGTACAACCTGCAACACTAATCGGAATTTTGCTGGGGATCGTTGCCGGTGTCGCGCAAAACCGGTTTAAAAATATTAAGCTTCCAGAGGCGATCCAGTTTTTTGGAGGGTCGCGTTTTGTTTTGCTGTTCATGGGCTTATTTTCTGCCGGGTTCGCGTGGGTAATGTTAGGAATATCTCCGCTGCTGCAGATTGGGCTGGATAATCTTTTTCAGGGAATATTGCAGACGGGCGGGTTTGGTGTTTTTATCTATGGGGTCCTATATAGGGTTCTGACCGCTTTTGGACTACATCATATTCTTAATAATGTGTTTTGGTTTCAATTTGGGAATTTTACGACTCCTGATGGCAGTGCTGTGGTTCAGGGGGATTTGCCGCGTTTTTTTGCAGGCGATCCTACGGCGGGGATTTTTATGGCGGGGTTGTTTCCGATTATGATGTTTGCGCTGCCTGCCATTGCTTTTGCAATTATTCAGGAAGCGCGCGAGGATTTGAAGCCCAAGATTAAAAAGACTTTTGTACGGGCGGCGTTGGTTTGTTTTCTGACCGGGGTTTCGGAGCAAATCGAATTTGCATTTTTATTTGCTTCTCCGTATTTGTTCGCGGTACATACTGTAATGTCCGGTCTCGCAATGGTACTGACCTACATGCTGGGAATCCATCACGGGTTCTCCTATTCGGCTGGAGCCATCGATTTCTTCTTGAACATGCATTTATCACAGAGGGCTTGGCTGCTGATTCCGATTGGTATCGGCTACGGGATTGTGTACTATAATTTATTCCGCTGGGCGATTCGCCGTTTTCAGATCCCGACACCGGGGCGTGAAGAAGGTTCAGAGCTTGGGGATTGGGCCGGCAATATCCCTTATCAGGCACCGCTAATTTTAGAGGCGCTTGGGGGCAAGGAGAATATTGTACAAGTGCAGTCCTGTATCACCCGTCTGCGGCTTACGGTTCATAATGACCGATATATAGATACTGGAGCGCTTAAAGGTTTGGGTTCCGCAGGGATTATCAAGCTGGGCGGCGGAAATGTCCAGGTAGTATTTGGCACGTATTCTGAACTGATCCGCGAGGAGATTAACAAGCTTATGCTTCGTGATTTGCCGCAGGTGCTGTTCAGTTCGCCAATGCAGGGCAGAATGATGCCTATCGAGGAAGTGCCTGATCACATTTTTGCAGCTAAGCTAGTGGGCGATGGGGTTGCATTTTTGCCGGAAAAAGGGGAACTTACTTCACCCGTATTCGGGAAAGTTATGCACGTCTATCCTACAATGCATGCCGTGGGTATTTCGACGCCGGAAGGGCTGGAAGTACTCATGCATATAGGGATCGACACTTCACAGCTCAAGGGACCTTTCGAGGCGGTTGTAAAAGAAGGCGACAGCGTGGAGCCAGGTCAATTGCTTGTTAAATTCGACCTCGCTTATTTGCGTGAACATGCGGCCTCATTGGCAACACCGATGGTGATCACGAATCCTGATCGGGTCAAATCATGGAGCTATGCTCCATTTAAAAATGTTAAAAAGGGGCAATCATCAGTAATGTCCGTAGTCTTACACGAAAGTAACGTTGGAGGGATTGAAGGATGATACAAGGCATAGGCGCAGCAGCAGGTGTAGCTATCGGGAAGGCCTTTGTCTTGCCGAACTGGGAATGGAGCTTACCGGATACACAAGTGAACCCAGTGGATCTAGCTAAGGAGTTTGAGCGTTTATACGAAGGTATCCGTACCTCTAAGGACGAGATTGAATTCATCAAAAAAGAGTTCAGAGAAGTGGTAGGTCCGGAGGAATCGAGTATTTTTGATGCTCATCTGGCGATCTTAGATGATCCTGTGTTCATGAGTGAAATCCGCGGGATCATTGAACGCCAGTACAAAGCGGCAGAAGTAGCTGTGAAAGAAGCGATTGATCATTTTGTAGCGATGTTTGATCTGCTAGACGATGAGTACATGAAGGAGCGGGCGGTTGATATCAAGGATGTCGGAAACCGTCTTTTAAAACATCTTTTAGGCGCTCCAGAGGTTACGTTACCATCGGATACACAGCCATATATTCTTGTTGCGAAGGAGTTGTCTCCTTCCCAGCTAGCTCACTTGAATCCAACTTATGTTCTAGGTATTGTCACCATGATGGGCGGTAAAACCTCACATTCCTCCATTATGGCTCGTGCGCTAGGCATTCCGCTTGTAGCGGGCTTGGAGAATAATCTGTCTAATCCTATTCAGACCGGGGACATGCTTGTGATCGACGGCGATACCGGATCTGTACAAATCCATCCAGATGAACTTACGATAAATGAATATGTAGCGATTCGGGATAAACAGCATAAAAAGAAAGAGCAGCTGGAACTGCTCGCCACCGTGGAGGCTGTCACCAAGGATGGTGTGAACCTGCGACTTGCCGGCAATATCAGTTCAGTTAAAGAACTCAACATAGCACTTAAGTATGGTGCTGAAGGTGTAGGCTTGTTCCGTACAGAGTTTCTTTATATGGACCGCAGATCTTTCCCAACTGAGGATGAACAATTTGAAGTGTATAAACAGGTTGTCGAGAAGGTGGGCAATAACACTGTAGTGATTCGTACGCTGGATATTGGCGGGGACAAGCAGTTGGATTATATCCAGCTGCCTGAAGAACAGAATCCTTTCCTTGGTTATCGGGCGATTCGCATCAGCTTGGATCGATTGGATATGTTCAAAACCCAGTTAAGTGCCATTTTGCGGGCAAGTGCATACGGGAATGTAAAGTTAATGTTTCCGATGATTTCTTCCGTAGAGGAAGTGCAGGCGGCAAAAGCTGTTTTAGAAGAAGTGAAAGCTGAGCTGGAGCAACGAGATATCCCTTTTAACCGGACTCTTCCTGTGGGTATTATGATTGAAGTTCCGGCGGCGGTTATGATTGCGGATTTATTGGCTGAGGAAGTTGACTTTTTCAGTATCGGCACTAATGATTTGGTTCAATATGTGTTAGCGGTAGACCGTATGAATGAACAAATTGCTCATATGTATCATCCGTACCATCCAGCGGTTCTGCGAATGATCCGTATGACGGTAGAAGCGGCACGTAATGCCAAGATTGATATCAGTGTATGTGGTGAAATGGCGGCGGATGAGCGTTCTTTGCCTCTTTGGCTGGAGCTGGGAATTAGAGATCTCAGCATGTCGCCGCAGGCGCTGCTGAAGGTTAAACACCGCACACTGAACACATTGGCCAAGGATGCCAAAAGAATTGCCAAAGCGTGTTTCCATCATCGTACAAGCTCAGAGACGGAAGAAATGTTAACTGCGTTTGCACAAAAAAGTGGTCTTACACTTGGATCAAGCGGGGAACTACAGGAGAAAGCCTCATCCTAAAGTTACTGTAACTTTTATTCAATTCATATCAAGGTTCGGCATTCTTGCCGAGCCTTTTTCTATATTTATGACATACTTTAAAAAAAACAAAACCGTTTACCCTGCAGCGCAGTCAATACATAGAGAGAGTTACACAGAACCGATTTAGGAATAAAGGCAAGGGGGGAGACAGGCCGAAAATGGATCACATTATAAATGATGAAATGGACATGGCCGCTACGGACGAAGAGCTGTTTTATGAGCAAGTGGCTGGACAGAAAAGAAAACTTTATAGCATTGCCTACAGCTATTTGCGAAATGAAGCGGATTCGCTGGAGGTTTTGCAGGAGGCAACCTGCCGCGCATGGATTAAACGAAAGAGCTTAAAAGACGCGGAGCGGTTCGCTCCTTGGTTAACACGTATTTTGATTAATTGCTGTAATGATGAGCTGAAGCGCCGAAAGAGGAACACAGTCGCAGAAGCTGCTCGAAGTGATGAGGGAATCATGGAGATGAAAAGTGACCGCAGACTGGACATGGAACAAGCGCTGGATGGAGTGAAACCCAAATATCGCCAAGTGCTGGTGCTCAAATATTACAAGGATATGACCCTTGCCGAAATTGCAGAGGTGCTGGATAAACCAGAGGGCACAGTGAAGACATGGCTGAATAAAGGATTAAAACAATTGCGTGACAAAATGAAGCGGAAGGGGGAGCTATTTTATGGCTGAGTCTGAAGAAAAGCTGCTTAAGGATTATTTTCAGAAAATCGATGCGGAGGCAGAAGAAATTTTGGATGTAAAACTGGACACTGCGATCCGCAGGGGGATGCAGCAAGGGAACCGTACACGTTTGTCTTTTAGTAAAAGGTACGCTGTTGTTGTATTGGTGGTCTTGGTATTCGCCTTACTTATAATTGTGCCTTGGGCAAATCAGATGATAAATCCCGTACGTGCACAATTACCTCCAAAAAGCTGGGGCCAGCTTGAAGTGTTTAGACCCGTTATTGCTAATAATCTGACGATTAAATCAGCACTTGATGCAGGGATGATGAAGGAGGTAAGTATCTCTTCTTCTGAGGTGGATGGGATAACATGGACTGTTAACGGAATCATTGCAGACCGAAGAGGCATTGCAGTGCTTTATACAATCCAGAATAATACGGATCAGAAGATGCGTCTTTTTGGCTTGTCTTTGAAAAAGACTCCAGAGGATAAATACCACCTTAGTGGATACAGCGGGTTTAGCACTTCTAATGCACAAGAGGTTGGGTCCCCTGGGACGACTCGTATGTATGAGCAAATCGTCTGGGATAAATATCAGGATGAGATACCAGAGGAGTTGAATATCACATTATCGCTTTTTCCAGATGCTCTTAGTCAAGTTTTTAATAACAAGGATATAAAAGAAATGGGTGTCAAAATTCCACTGGAAGCCGATAACAATTATTTTCAAGGAGAACTTGTTGATTTGAAGGATAGTCTGTCTATCGGTGGACAGAAAATTATAATGGATCAGGTTTATATTGGACCTACGGGTATTTATATGCGGGAAACCTTTGGCAGAGAGAATACAATGAGGATTTTTAGTTTGCTTTCACCTAAGCTTGTCCTCGGAAAAGGGGATCATCAAGAGGAACTAATGCGGGCAAGTGGATCGAATATTTACCACAATGACAATATGAGACCTAATGATCCAATCAAACTTGAAGTTGAAGGAATCTCTGCTCTAGATCAATCAGAGGTCGAGCTTGTGATTAACACGGAAACGCAGCAGATTTTAAAGGCACCGGATAACTCTCTCTCGATTTCCAAACGGACCGCGGACGAAGAGCAGGGGATTATAGTATTGGATTTATTGATTCCCAAAAAAGTTGAGGAATTGCATGAAGCAACCGATTTTGGGATAGACGATAATTTCGTGGATAGCACTGGAAGCGGACATTGGCTTGTACATGATTCTGAGGGTTATTCTAGATATAGAGAATACCGTGAGGATGCTAAGGGAACTACAATAACTTATTTTCTTAACGTGGGTAAAGAAAAGCTGCCTCAACCTTTGACCTTTAGGTTTACAAATTATCCAAATATGATCATGGAGACGGATTCTATGCGGATCAGGTAATAATTTGGAATTTTAAACGCCTCAAATCAAAAGCCCTGCTCCTCAAATTGTGAGAAACAGGGCTTGTTTGATTTTAAACTATACCTATTGTTTATTCCCCAGCAAGTGCATCGCAAAAGGCTTTGCCGTATGGCGGAAGATCTGGCGGGCGGCGAGCGGAAATGATATGTCCATCCGTAACTACAGCCTCATCCTTCCAGATGGCTCCGGCATTCTCCATGTCATCACGGATGCCCGGCGTGGAGGTGACGGTTACACCTTCCAGAATTTTAGCAGAAATTAATACCCAGCCTGCATGGCAGATCTGCCCAATTGGTTTTTTAGCCGCATTAAAATCCTGTACTAGCTTTAGAACGGCACTGTATCTACGGATTTTATCAGGAGCCCAGCCGCCTGGAACCAAAATCCCATCATAATCTGCGGCATTAAGCTCGTCCCAGGAGTATTCTGCTTTAGCAGGTACGCCATATTTACCGACGTACGTCTTATTTTTTTCCAGACCTGCCAAGTGAACCTCGGCACCTTCTTCTCTCACCCGATACACGGGATACCAGAGCTCCAAATCTTCAAATTCATCGTCTACGAGTGCTATCACCTTTTTACCGGCTAGTCTCATTTAGTTAAGCTCCTTTCGATTCCCATGATTCTTTCATTATTCTATCAAATTTAAAATATGAAGTCATCTTTAGGGATGTAAATTATAGACAAATTGCCAATTTAATCATTATATGCAATAAAGGAGGGTTTTAATCGAGTAGAGTCGAATATAGAAGTTGAAAAAGTCAAACTTTGTGCTTTATTAATTTTGTGCAAGAGGTGTAGAAGATGTATAAAGATAATTTGATGGAGAAGTTGTGCAGTTGTGGTGGCCTCATGAACTTACATATGCATTCTTTGATTTTTAATACGAAGATGAAGATTACGCATGTTCCTGTCTATACCTGCCCAGAATGCGCTAGTTATGAACCTTTGCAGTTTATTAAAGCAGATCTAGGCAAATTAGTAAAAGAACTCAGTGGAGATGATCCGGGAAAAGATTTTTTGTTTACGGAGAGAAATGAATTGGCCAGTGTATTAAAAGAATCCTTGTCAGAAACTATAATAGGGGGAATATTAGAACTAGAGACGATAATCCGAGAGAGGATTCAGACCCGAGTCGATATGCTTCTCGATATCTATCGTTTAGCTGAGAAGCTGTCAGACCAGCATTGGATGGAAGAAACTAGTCGAAGATTGTCTCAATTATCCTTCCAAATGACTGAAAATGAAGATTATAAAAAAATTGTGTGAAAATAATGAAAATTTTTCACGGAATGTTGGATTTTTCACTCACTTTTTGTTACGATAGATAGAAGTTACATTATTGATGCTCTTGGACAGGTTAACCAGCACTGGTCACAATTTTAATCCAGGGTGACGTTTTCAGCCTTGAAAGAAATTTTGAAAGGAAAATGAAGCGTTATCATTGCACAAATGTACAAAGTGTCGTATCATATTTTTAATTAGTCGAACGATAAAATTTATCGCAATGGAGAGAGTAATTTGACGGTAACCATTTACGATGTAGCTCGAGAAGCAGGCGTATCTATGGCTACGGTATCACGGGTTGTGAATAATAACCCTAACGTGAAACCGCAGACCCGGAAGAAAGTTTTTGAAGCGATTGAACGTTTGGGATATCGTCCCAATGCCGTGGCAAGAGGTCTTGCCAGTAAGAAAACGACAACCGTTGGGGTTGTCATCCCTGATATTTCAAACTCGATTTTTGCAGAAATTGCACGCGGGATTGAAGATATCGCGAACATGTATCATTACAATATCATATTGTGTAACGCGGATAAGCGTAAAGAGAAAGAAATTCGTGTCATTAATACCCTTTTGGAGAAACAGGTCGATGGTCTGCTCTTCATGGGGGGTACAGTAACTGACGAACATATTCAAGCTTTCCAGACTTCTGCAGTTCCGATTGTTCTATGTGCTACACGGGATGAGAAGGGAACTTATCCTTCCGTTGACATCGATCATGAAACCGCTGCTTTTGATGCTGTGAACACATTGATTCGTCACGGTCATCGTGAGATTGCTATGATCAGTGGCACACTGCAGGATCCTGCAAATGGATATGCACGTTTCCATGGTTACAAGAAAGCACTGGAACAGGCAGGAATCGAGTACCAAGAGGATTTGGTACGCATCGGTAACTACCGCTATGAATCTGGTGTAGAAGCAATGAAGTATTTCCTTGGACTCAAGAAGAAACCAACCGCTATTTTTGCGGCAACGGATGAAATGGCTATTGGCGCCATTCACAGTATTCAAGATGAAGGTCTGAAGGTACCGGATGATTTCTCCATTATTAGTGTGGATAACATTCGTATGGCTTCGATGGTTCGTCCTTTGCTGACAACCGTAGCTCAGCCTATGTACGATTTGGGCGCGGTTGCGATGAGACTTTTGACCAAGCTTATGAAGAAAGAAACCGTTGAGAATCCGCGGGTTATCCTGCCTCATGAAACGATTCTCCGCTTGTCGGTTAATCATCTGAATAAGTAATTTAAGAACTGAACAGTTATTCCGTAAAAAGCTCCTTATGGAGCTTTTTATGTTTTTATTTATTAAACAAATCATCAAAGGAGGCATTTGCTGTGAGTGAAATCATCGGATTAATCGGAGCGATGGATGAAGAAATTAAGCTGCTTCTAGAAGGCATGGAGGACAAGCGGACAAAAGTTAAAGCAGGTATACAATATTACATAGGAAATATATTAGGCAAATCCGTAGTGCTCTGTAAATCTGGGGTGGGTAAAGTAAATGCAGCAGTTACGACTCAGCTTCTAATTGATAATTTTGGCGTATCCCGTGTGCTGTTTACGGGGGTTGCTGGTGCTGTACATCCTGAATTGAATATTGGAGATATTGTTATATCGTCTACATGTGTACAACATGACATGGATGCTACGGGGCTTGGGTTCGCAAGAGGCGAAATTCCTTATCAGGAGACTTCCGTCTTCCAGGCAGACCCTGCGTTAGTACAGCTTGCTGAGAAGGCATGCAATGAGTTAGGTCAAAAGTACTTGATAGGCAAAGTGTTATCTGGTGATCAATTCATTTCTAATGCGGAGATGGTAGCTGAATTAAGAGAGCAAATGGATGGAGCTTGTGTGGAAATGGAAGGGGCGGCGGTTGCCCAAGTCTGTCATATGAACGCCACGCCCTTTGTCATCATTCGCTCGATGTCAGATAAGTCTGATGGATCAGCTGAGGTGAATTTCAGAGAATTTACAGTACAATCTTCACAACGCTCGCATTCCATATTAGAATTTATGCTGCAGCATATTTAATGCTCAATACATGAAACGTTGTCTAAAACGTACTCTGTCAAAGGTCTCCTGAGAGGACATGGGCACCTCTTGTCCAATGCGAACCATTAGGCAGTTAGCGGGATGTGAGCAGATTTCCGGATCATCCGTAGCATACCAAACCATATTAACGGTCTTCATCAGGCGTTCCATCATTTGGCGATAGGCCCACACGTCCAGCCCACTGCCTTTTAAATCCCAGTGCCAATAATACTCTGTTGTAAAAACAATACAATTCTCTAATTGCTCCCGTTCAAAAGCAGTAGAAATCAGCAGCCGGCCTAGTCCGGCCCCTCTATAATCATTACTCACCTCTATCGCTCCAAGCTCAATAAGATCCTCCATCCCACCCTGTGACCATAACTCCATTTCATCTGGATAATGGAAGGTCACATAGCCCACTATGACATCATTCTCTACCGCAGTAATCACACGGCCTTCTGGCAAGCTGGCGATCTCTACGAGCGCCTCTTGCTGCTCTAATGGCCTGCGAAAAGCATCTAGATCCTGATGCATATGCAGGGCTTCAAGGTCCTCAGGAGATCGGGGTCCGCTCACAGTTATCGTTCTACCCATATAGGAGAGAGTATGGGAAATAGGGATTTTGCGATGCTCCATGACAGTGCTCCTTTCAGATCAAAAAAATGGTATGTAAACGCTTGCTATGGTATACTAATTCAGACATAAAAAATTCACATTCACTGCATTGACATCATTATTTAAAACATGAGTCTTACCCTTAAAGCTTAAATCAAACGAGTGAGGGAGGCAAGAGTGATGGGTCAAGTCCATAGCGAAATTTTGCCGGGTCGTGTGCAGAGCTCCAATATGTCTGATTATGCGGAGGCAGTAGCCAATTTTGAGTGGGAGGATGTTGAACGTAATTTCTCATGGTATGAAACCGGCAAGGTTAATATGGCCTATGAAGCCGTTGATCGCCATGTTGATGAAGGGCGGGGAGCGGCAACGGCCCTACTCTACAGTGACACTGTACGGGAAGAATCCTATACATTTACCGATCTGCAGGAACGGTCGAATCGGTTCGGAAATGTATTGCGTAAATATGGCATCGGTAAAGGAGATAGGGTATTTATTTTTATGCCTCGCCAACCGGAACTGTATTTCAGTCTGCTAGGTATTCTCAAAATCGGAGCCATAGCAGGACCCTTGTTCGAAGCCTTCATGGAAACAGCAGTTAAGGATCGTTTGGAGGATAGTGGAGCCGTTGCGTTGGTAACTACGCCTGAATTGCTGCATCGGGTCAAACGAGAAGAGCTTCCGGAGCTTCGTCATATTTTTCTAGTAGGTGGAGCAACAGATATTGAGCAAGGAAACTTAGGATTCGCAGAAGAGATGGCTAACGTTTCAGCTGATCTTAATTTAGAATGGCTTGATTTGGACGATGGCCTTATTATGCATTATACATCTGGTTCTACAGGTAAGCCCAAGGGCGTTTATCATGTGCATAGAGCAATGATTCAACATTATTATACAGGTAGAGTAGTGCTAGATCTACGTCAAGACGATATATACTGGTGTACGGCAGATCCTGGCTGGGTGACAGGAACTTCATATGGGATATTTGCCCCTTGGTTAAACGGCGTAACGAATGTAGTCAGAGGCGGTCGCTTTAGTCCTCAGGATTGGTATAAGACAATCGAACGGAATAAGGTATCTGTATGGTACAGCGCACCTACAGCTTTTCGTATGTTGATGGGTGCAGGGGAGCACTCTTTACAGGGGATTGATTTAAGCAGTTTGCGCCATGTTCTATCGGTTGGTGAACCGTTAAATCCGGAAGTGGTGCGTTGGGGAGATAAATTTTACAATCAGCGTATACATGATACTTGGTGGATGACTGAAACAGGGGCACAATTGATTTGTAATTATCCGGCAATGGATATCAAACCAGGCTCAATGGGCCGTCCGTTACCGGGGATTGAAGCAGCGATTCTGGATGATCGGGGAAATGTTCTTCCGCCGTTCTCTATGGGGAATCTTGCGATAAAAACTCCGTGGCCGTCCATGATGAAAACGATCTGGAACAATCAGACGAAGTATGAGGAATATTTCCGGATTCCTGGCTGGTACATTTCTGGCGATTCCGCTTATATGGATGACGAAGGATATTTCTGGTTTCAGGGACGAATTGATGATGTTATCAACTCTTCTGGTGAGCGTATTGGGCCATTTGAAGTGGAGAGCAAATTAGTGGAACATCCGGCAGTGGCAGAAGCGGGTGTAATCGGCAAACCGGATCTTGTGCGGGGTGAGATTATTAAGGCTTTTATCTCGCTTAGAGAAGGTTATACTCCAACTGCTGCTCTGAAAGAGGAGATCGCCGCTTTTGTCAAAGCAGGCCTGTCTGCACATGCTGCGCCGCGAGAAATCGAGTTTAAGGATAAACTACCGAAGACACGATCAGGTAAAATCATGCGGCGTGTACTGAAGGCATGGGAGCTGCATCTTCCGACAGGAGATCTATCCACGATTGAGGATTAGAATGAATTGTAAAAAAACACCGTTCCCGGATGAATCCATGGGAACGGTGTTTTGCTGTGTAAAGTTATTTATTAATCTTTGGGCTAACGTGTCCCTGTATTATTACCTGCTGTGGGATTATTACTGCCCCCAGTACTGTTACCTCCACCGGCTGGTGTTTCCGTCGGTAGCGGGAGAATGTTACCTGGATCCTCAATAATGTCTCCTGGTGTCGTCTCAGGCTCTGTAGGCGGCTCTGTGCCAGGTTGTTGATCAGGTGTAGGAGTTGCTTCTGGTGTTGGTGTAATCCCTCCAGCAACGCTGCCAGAAGCCGTCTCATTACCTGCAACATCCACGGCGGTTACATAGAAGGTTGCATTAGCACTTGCCGGTGTACCCGGCGTGAATACCTTGTTCTCATCTGCCATGAGTATAGATTGCTTTTGGAAAGAACCTCCATTTAATGAACGATATAAGCGGTATCCCACAACATCTGCCGAGCTGCTAGCGGAGAAGCTGATGACCGCTTTACCAGTGCTATAAGAGACGTTAACATTTCCAGGAGCAGCAGGGGAAGCCCCGTCGTCCACTCGTGGATCAACTTCTGTTGGGAAATCCGTCTTGGCATCGGCTGGCATATAATACTCCAGTGATTTATGATCCTTCATCTTAGGGAAGGCAGCCAGGAGTTCTTTGACGAGTTCCTGTATCGGCTTCTCACGTTTAACGACGATTTTTTCCTTTAGGAACTCCTCTGGAGTACCTTCCAACGGGATATAATTGACGCCTTTGTAAGTAATATACTTGGCTTTGGAAATCCCGTCGTCGCTCTCTTTTGGCACATATTTTGTATTAAATATATCCGTTGTGAATTTATCAGTCAGAGATGTTGGCAGTTTGCCGCTATATGCTGAAACTGTCTTTTTGATAATTCCTTCAGGCTGTGCAAATTTGTCTGTGACGAATAGTTCCGGCTGCTTATCAATGACAGCATTCAATACTTTTGCCCATAATGTTTGGGCTTGACGTTTTTGTGTATCTCCCGTAAGGGTGTTGATTTGCTCTTTGTAACCGACCCACATTCCCAATGTGACATCAGGAGTGTAGCCCATAAACCATACGTCCCCATAATTCTGGGTAGATCCAGTCTTACCGACAATCGGAATTTCTTTAGAGTGTTTGTATGCTCTTTTTACGGTGCTGGCTGTACCCTCTGTAATTACAGTTCGCAGCATATCTGTCATTAGGTAAGCTGTTTGCTTAGAGAATACTTGCTCAGGATTAACCTTGTGCTGATAGATAATTTTGCCCTCTGAATTGACGATTTTCTCAATCATGTAGGCATCATTAAAGGCTCCCTGGTTGCCGATAGCGGAATAGGCATTGGTTAACTCTTCTACGGATACACCGTATTTGAGACCGCCTATAACCCCAGTCTGCGCGCTGTAATCATCATCTGTGAGGGTGGTGATCCCCAGCTTTTTAGTAAAGGCCCAAGATTTCTCTATTCCGACCTTTTCATTAAACAGCTTAAGCGCAGGCAAGTTGAGCGATTTGTTAAGTGCGTAACGGGCAGTGACCAGACCTTGATAGCGGTTATTGGCATTCTTGGGAATATGGAATCCTTTTCCGCCGTCTTTTAGAATAATTGGCGCGTCATCCACAATCCCGGCAGGCTGAATCAGCCCTGCATCTAAGGCTGGTAAATAAGCTGAAATTGGCTTCATAGTCGATCCGGGCTGACGGATCATTTGGGTAGCATAATTCATCTGCTCAATATTGAAGTCGCGGCCCTCAATCATGCCGAGAATGGCTCCCGTTTTGTTATCAATTAACATGCCAGCCGTCTGTTCCATACCTTTGGTTTTGCTGTCTTTAGTAAAATTATTGCTGTCTTCTGAGACACTATGCATTGCATTGTAAACTTTTTTATCAATAGTTGTGTAGACTCGATAACCGCCGGTCATGAGCTGCTGTCTTGCTTCTTCAAGTAACACGGCATTGTCAGTAGTGCTATTGGCATCCGTTGTGCCATTTTTCTCTTCATTCAATGATAGAAGGATCTCGGATGCTTTACGCTCAGTCTCCATCATCAGGTATGGATATGTAGCATAGGCTTTTTTGGTATGTGGCGCCAGAGAACTCTTGATATCAAATTTAAGGGCTTCATCATATTGAGAGGTAGTGATCTTATTCTCCTCAAGCATACGACGAAGTACAAGATGTTGACGGTCCATAGCTCTGTTGAAAGCTTTTTCGTTGAATTCACCTATGCCATTAAATGCAGAATAAGCAGAAGGGAGCTGCGGAAGACCAGCCAAATACGCTGCTTGAGCGACATTCAATTTGTCCAGATCGTCTAGACCGAATATCCCCTTGGCTGCTGCTTTAATCCCGAAAACATTGTAGCCATTCGAACCATTGCCGAAAGGAACCTTATTTAGATAAGCCGTTAATATTTCTTGCTTGGTCAAGAAGCGTTCCAATCTAAGAGAAAGTAGAATTTCTTTTACTTTACGATCTTCTGTCCGATCCAGATTCAGGAATACACGTCTTGCGAGCTGCTGGGTGAGTGTACTGCCTCCGGTCTGAACGGATTCATTGAGAAGCTTTTGTTTGACGGCACGCAAGGTGCCTTTGAAATCCACGCCATTATGCTCATTAAAATTATTGTCCTCTATTGCGAGAACTGCATCGATAATAAGCTGGGGGATATCGTTGAATTCAATGAGCCTTCGGTCTTCTTCTGTCCGAAGCTGGCCGATCGGTGCGCCGTCTCGGAAATAAGCGAATCCGGTGATCGCATTTTGACTGACCTGCTGCTGAATCATTTCTTCGGAGCGAACAGGTTCATCCTTCACAATGGAAGCGACATAGCCTGCTACAGCACCACCGGCAAATAGAACGCCTATTATTCCAAGAATAAACATCCACTTAACTACAGAACCGAACCTGCTTAGGGCGGATCTGCGGGGTGAAGGCTTCTTAGCTTTTTTTTTCTTGTTCTCTTGAGCCATCGACGATAATTCCTCCTTTTAACGGAATTATTATAGCATAAATTGGCGTTTTTGAATGCGCTTCTACCTGATTCTCATGGTCTTAAGATTCGACTTTTGTGCAAAAATTATAAATAAAGTAATTTAGGGTATGATTTGCGAAAGTGTAATAGGCAACAAACGGCTTGGAATTTAGAATATAGACATAACAAAAAGCCCCCGGATTAATCCGGAGGCTTCGGTCATACCCGCTAAAAGCGAGATATTAACGGTTGTAGAACTCGACGATTTGTTTCTCATCGATATCCTGGGAAAGCTCGGAACGTTCTGGCAAACGGATATATTTACCTTCGAAAGATCCTTCAGCATATTCCAGGTAAGCTGGAAGGTGGTTACGGTTAGCAAGAGCTTCTTTGATGGAAGCCATGCCTTGGCTCTTCTCGCGAAGGCCGATAACGTCGCCCAAGCTTACACGGTAAGAAGCGATGTCGACTTTTTTGCCGTTTACAGTTACGTGTCCGTGGGATACCAACTGACGTGCTCCAGCACGGGAGTTAGCAAATCCAAGACGGTAAACTAGGTTGTCCAAGCGGCTTTCAAGCAAGAACATGAAGTTTTCGCCCGCAAGACCTGGAAGTTTTTGTGCTTTAGCGAAGAGAGTACGGAATTGTTTCTCTCCCAAGCCGTACATGTGACGCAGTTTTTGTTTTTCCAAAAGCTGCATTCCGTAGTTACTTACTTTTCTGCGTTGGTTAGCGCCGTGTTGTCCTGGTGGGAAAGGGCGTTTCAGGTCTTTGCCTGTACCGCTAAGGGAAATGCCCAGACGGCGGCTGAGTTTGAATTTAGGTCCGGTGTAACGTGCCATGTTATAGTAGACTCCTTTATATTTGAAATTTCAGGTTAGGGCTCTATTTGCGCCGCATTTCGTATCCGTGATTAGCATTATTGGCTTCCACACTACCAGGGAAGTTCAGCCGCTGCCCTGGCAGTAACGAAATGCGTGAGGGTGACACAACGTTACGCCCAAGTAAGACTTGTTACAGTCTTGTTCAACAATAAATATTATATGAAAGTAGTATATAAAGTCAAGCGCATATTAAAAGAGTTTTTGTCATTCTTTGTCGTTAGTTCTTTGGTCCTAAAAAAAATCCCGGAAATAAGGAAAATATAATGCAATACACAAAGAAAGGGAGTAAAATATAGTTAATTAGATGTTAATTGGGAAGGTTTTTTTTCTTAATTGAGAAGCAAAGGGGATCTTCGTTATGTCAGAACAGAAAGCATACGCTTATAAAGACAGTCGTATGCTGATACAGGACAAATTGCACGCTAGTAGAGATTCCGAAGATCCCACCGCCTGGCTTAGGGAAACGGAAATAGTGTCCCATGACTTCCCATATTTGGCCAATCTGATTGCAGACAGCTTCGAGGAATGGATCGATGGGCTAGAGGCTCTACCGTTCGCTAAATCATGGGATTGGTGTGTACTGAATTTTGAAGGCAGATATTTTGCTAATATTGCCGATCAGCAAGAACGATGGAGGCACCAATGGGAGCAGGCGGCGGCAGCTAGTTTACTTTCCGGCACAACCTCATCTGTTCAACTGACGGTGCAAGGTCAGGATATGAGCTTTTTTACTATACCGCTCATCACTCGCGTTGACAAAGAAATTTTTGCTTTCCTGGGCTGTGCTATGCCGACACAACAATATTTAATGGGTGGACGAGATACTGCTGAGGCTATATCGTTGCAGTACCGGACCATTTTCTATCATAAGTTTGAACATATTTTTGTAACTGATCTTGCGAGTGTTCATCTACATGCTGAACGTGAGAGCAATCGCCGCTCCTTGTTATTTCAGATCGTTCAGCGGATGCATGACAATATTGATGTGAACGCCGTGCTTACGGAGGTTATAGATAGCATTTCTGCAATGTACCCTGGTGCCAGGCTTGAGCTGTTTATGTCGCAAGATCACCGCAGCACTCATCCGCAGGTCAAACCTTTACCGTTTCAGATGTCCAGTGATGATGTCTGCGCTAGAGCATTTAAAGACGGCCGTGTTGCTCTGAACACCAATACTGAAGATCAACACATTGTAGAAATTGGTCTTCCGCTAGGCGGGAAGCAAGGGGTTTATGGCGTATTCCACATGGTGATGGATAACTCGATCTTTATGGATGTAGATTTACGGTTTCTCTCGATGGTGGCGGATACCGCAGGTACTGCTTTTGAGAATGCCAAGCTGTATGAACGGTCCAATCAGCTCATTCGTGAGCTGCGTATGAGTAATGAACTTACACAACGGCTGAATCAGAGCTTGCGTTTAGGGGATATTTTTCAATTTGCGTTTGAAGAGCTGTTAGAGATGTTTGGCGCAGACTACTGCTGTATTTTACATATGAACGAAGAAAAGGGCGGGCTAGAGGTTATTGCTTGCAATCATTCCTCCTTGCAAAATGAAATTTTAGAAGTAGGACAAGGTTTAGGCGGGAAGGTCTATACTACTGGGGAATCATTAATCATGTCTAACTACATAGATAATCCTAACACTACTTCTCGTTTAATGAATGCTACCGGGTCGCAGTCGCTGATTGCCACACCTTTAAGTGTAGGTGGTGAAGTGCGTGGTGCCATCATGTTGGCGCATCGCGATGCCCATTATTTCTCTTATGACAATTACAGATTGCTTCAGGCGATGGCGGGGCATATTGGACTTGCTGTAGGGAACGCAAGGCTGCATGCCGAAGTTAGACGTCTAGCGAACAGAGATAGCCTAACTGGACTTTATGCTCGTCATTATCTGGACGAAGAAATAAAGGAACGGCAGTCTACAGATTTTTGCGGTTGCTTAATCGTTGTGGATATCGATCAGTTCAAGATGGTGAATGATACCTATGGTCATCAAAAGGGTGACAAGATTTTAAAAGAGGTCAGTGAAATTGTGAAGTCCTCCATCCGACAGGGTGATATTGCTGCGAGGTGGGGCGGAGAAGAACTGTCGGTCTATTTACCATTAATGGGAGTAGAACAAGCAGTAAATGTGGCTGAGCGTATTCGCAAGCGGGTGATGAACGAAACCGAACCTAATGTAACAGTGTCCTGCGGTATAGCAGAATGGAGCTGGATGGACGAACGTGTAAGCGTGGAATCCCTGTTCTATCGAGCGGATATGGCACTGTATAAAGCTAAGAACAATGGGCGTAACCAGGTGATCGTTGACACTAAAGAGAATGGCAGTGGTGTGAAGGGATTGCCTCATAAGTAAAAAAAGATAGCAGAGCAGCGGTTCTCCCCTTATTGGAGAGTCGCTGCTTTTTGTTTTGGCAGATGGCTGGCTGCTTCGACTGTGTATCTATCATCCTGCTGCGATGCATCGGACTCAGATGACGTTATTTGCGTGATTTTAGCTTTTTAAGCATGGTTTCGGACTCCGGAGACGCTATTGTTTGGAAAAGGACTCATTTTGTGCGTTTTTGAGGTCAATAGCTGCGCTGGAGTCCGTTGGTATGGGAAATATCGGGAAATGCTGCGTTAAGGGTCAGTTGTGTCCGTTATGGAGTTACTGTGCATATCTTTAGTTAGCCAGGACTGTGGCGCTGTAAGTCTCGCATTAACTATCGACACCACGCGGATTCATTAGCGAATATGTATGGACACATTGAATAGTTCTGAAAAAGGAAGGTGAGAGTGAAGTAGGTTCCTATGCACCACCGCATTACATTTGATAATGGCTCCATGCTTACGGTGACTTTGTATGCGCACAAGATTGCGACTACCTAATTGAGTCTATATCTTAAATGTACGCACATTTAAGATAGGTCGACGCTAATAAATCAGTATCTGACTCCCACATGAGCAGCGGTTCTCCGATATTGGAGAAATGCTGCTCTTTGTGTTGCACGTTAGCTTCGCGTTTCATCTGCGTCCACAGCATCCAACGTGCATCGGACTCAGATGATGTTATTTGCGTGATTTTAGCCATTGAAGCATGTTTTCGGACTCCGGAGACGCTATTCCTTAATAAGAGGGGCATATCGGGCGCATTTCGGATCAATAGCTGCAATGGAGTCCGTTGGCATACGAAATATCGCAAAATACTGTAATTAAGGTCAGCTGTGGACCTCTGTCAAGAAAGTGGACAGTCACGCAACAGACATTCTAGTCAATTGCTCAGCAAAACGAACTGGAGAAAGATACCCCAGCGCGCCATGCATTCGCTTGCGGTTATAATAAAACTCAATATATTGAAAAAGTGTCTGGTAGGCTTGCTCCTTAGTTTTGAATCGTGGATTACAATAAATGAGCTCCTTTTTCAAAATGCTGTGCCACGACTCGATACAGGCGTTATCATAACAGTTACCTCTGCGGCTCATGCTGGACTCCATGCCATACGCTTTCAACTGCTTCGTGTATTCATGAGAAGTATATTGAGAACCTCTATCGGAGTGATGTAATAGACCCTTTTCCGGTTGTTTAGCTTCGTAAGCATCTTGTAAGGCGCCCGAAATTAAGCTAGTTTCCATATGGTTCTCCAAGCGCCACCCCACGATTTCGCGCGTGCAAAGGTCCATCACACTAGCCAGGTACAAGCGCCCTCCCCGGCAAGGAATGTATGTAATGTCGGTAACCCATACTGAATTGGGTTTGAGTATTTTAAATTGCTGGTTCAGCGTATTTGGGGCAATCGGATGGTCATGATTGGAGTCGGTGGTCTTTACGCGATACGTTTTGGAGACAATGGAGCGAAGCTTCATATGTCGCATGTACACACTCACCGTGCGTTCGGTAACGGTATAACCTTCTTGATGTAACAGGCGGGTGATCTTCGGACTCCCATACCGCTTTTGATGGTCTGCAAAATGATACTGAATTCGCTTCATTATCGCAGCCTTACGAAGCATATGCGTACTGTTTTTTTCTGTCCGCCACTTGTAGTACCCGCTCCGTGACACATGTAGGGTCATGCACATCTTCTCCAAGAGAAACTCGGAGCGATGTTTTTCAATAAACTGGAATCTCAGTTCCTTGGTTTGCTGAAGATGTGCACTGCTTTTTTTACGATCGCTAATTCCTCTTCCACATCAGCAATCTTGTTATCTTTTTCTTGAAGTTGTCGGCTCATTTCTTTCAACTGTGCCTCGAGTTCCCGTACTCGATCCACGCTAGCTGCCGGTTCATTCTTTAGTTCTCGATACTGGCTCATCCATTGATGCAGGGTACTTTTTGGGATGTTGAGCTCTTCCGCCAAGTCGCCCACTGTCTTTGTTTGCTCTTGAATGAACTGCACTGTCTGTTTTTTAAATTCTTCGTTATACCGTTGTCGATGTTCTCCCATGTGAACACACCTCCGTGGACTCATTATCGCCAGTCTGTTAACTACTGTCCACTTTTTATTCTAGCTTCACTGTGTCCGAAAGCGACAACGGTGCGGCGACTGGCAGCGGTAACTTCGTGAGTCTGAAGGTGGTATGTACTGACATTCGAAAGCAAGCGACGAACGCGCATAAGTTAGAGCAATGTATGGAAAACGATAGCAGCAACGTATTTGCATCTGTATAAGGCGCGCAGGAAGGGAGAACCCTATAGTGGGCTGTAAAGTAAAATACTCCAAGAAAGGCCTGATGACCGTGAGAAAGTCATTGTTACTAAAGGGGTTAGTTCTTATGATTTTTACCTTGTCCTGCGTGTTCAACAGCGGTTGCAGCGTTATTAGAGACAAACCAGCCAAGAAAGATCTAAGTTTGGTGTTAGCGGGTATAACGGGCAGCGATGGGGTTACTTTTAAAGGGTCAACCATGCTTACAAAAGGTGGAAAGACCGTTCCGGAATCCATGATATTTTACGAAGGCACAGTACAGGACCATAAGAAGGTCAATCTGTATACACTGCTTCCTGATAAATCCTCATCCACAAAAAAAGCTGCTAATAGCGCTAAAGATTTAAAAAGCGGCATCACTTCTATGAAAGCTTTCCATAGTCAGCTAGAGAAAAAAGAGGGGGAATGGGTAGCGTTGACCACTGAAGGTTCATCTGAGGACGGAAATCCGCTTGCTTTGCTTAATCCGTTAAAACAGCTGGAGGAGCTGCAATCCATGGAGGCTAATGTGACTGAAGATGCGGGTGCAGGCAGAGGGACAAATGTGCTGCGGATCGAGCTGACGCCTGCTGAGGCCAGAAAGCAGCTGACTGCTGAATTGGAAAAAGAGATGCAAGACCTTCGACCTGAAACACCTGATTCGGCTGGAAAAATAACAAAGAACGATCAGGCGGTTACGCAAGCTTTAGTGGAGCTGTGGGAGAAGAAAAATAATGAGTTACAGCAAAAGCTGAAACAAGCTAATGTTGAGACTGTCTACCATTTAACCGTTGATACAAAACATAATCTGCCGAGAAAGCTCACCTTAAATCGTAAGGTTACCTACTCGGAAGCGGGGAATAAATCTGATAATGAAACTTATGTATCACAGGTGAATTTTTCAGGATTTCGTTGATTTTCACATTATCCTACAGGTCTTGCGCTCCATACAGGGCGTGCTACAATAGAAAAGCTTGCTTATTTTTTAGACAGAGGAAGGAAGAATACACAATGAAAGATCCCAGAATTCAAAAGCTGGCGGCTAACCTAGTCGGTTATTCCGTAAATGTCCAGCCAGGCGAGAACGTGCTCGTCGAAATGATTGGCAATGAAAGAGATTTAATTAAAGCAGTTGTAGAGGAAATCGGCAAGGCCGGCGGTCATGCTTTTGTACAATTAACAGATCGTACAGTCCTGCGCAGCATGCTTAAATACGCAACTCGTGAGAGTCTTCAGACATGGGCTGAAATTGACTTGAACCGGATGAAGCAAATGGATTGTTATATCGGGATTCGTGCAGGTGAGAATGTGAATGACCTGTCTGATGTTCCTGAAGAAAATATGAAATTGTATAACTCGTTGTACTCCCATCCAGTGCACAGTGAACAACGTGTGAAGCACACGAAGTGGGTAGTGCTGCGTTATCCGAATGCGAGCATGGCTCAGCTTGCGAATATTAGCACTGAAGCGTTTGAAGACTTTTATTTCGAAGTGTGTAATTTGGATTACGCCAAGATGGACAAGGCTCAGGATGCTTTAGCTGATCTCATGCGCAGAACGGATAAGGTACATATTTTGAGTGCTGGAACAGATCTTAAGTTCTCGATTAAAGGAATCGGTGCAGAGAAATGCTCCGGGCAAAAAAATATTCCGGATGGCGAGGTTTACAGCGCCCCAGTTCGCGATTCTGTAAATGGAACGATCAGCTATAATGCACCGTCAGTATATAATGGAGTGACCTTTGAAAATATCAAATTCAAATTCGAGAACGGAAAAATTGTTGAAGCCACCAGCAATGACTCCGCCCGTTTGAACGAGATTTTGAATTCAGATGACGGCGCACGTCATATTGGCGAATTCGCTATCGGGTTTAACCCTTACATTCTTCACCCGATGAATGATATTCTTTTTGACGAAAAAATCGCAGGCAGCCTGCACTTTACGCCAGGACAAGCATATGATGTTACAGATAACGGTAACCGCTCCTCCATTCACTGGGATCTTGTGTTGATCCAACGTCCAGATTATGGCGGCGGAGAAATTTATTTTGACGATGTATTGATCCGTAAGGATGGAATTTTTGTGTTGCCGGAACTCGAAGGTCTGAATCCTGAAAACTTGAAATAAAATGTAATAACAAGAAAACTCCTTGCACAAGTAAGCGGATTCAATGTATCATAAGAAATGATAACAAAAGACTAAAGTTTTATAATCAAGTTGCGGAGGGATTTCTATGTCCAGTAACAATGCGGCAATTGTCGATATTGCCCAAACGGCAGGCCAGTTCAACTCTTCAATCGTTCTTCAAGCGGACAACAAGTACATTGATGTTAAAAGTATCCTTGGTTTGTTCACTACTTTGGTATCCAGCCAAAGCTATGAGCTTCATGTTCATGGGGCAGATGCTGAAGAAGCTAAGAAGGCAATGACTGAAGTGTTTGCAAAACACGGTTTGAAATTCACAGTTGTTGCTGAGTAATAGTCGTGCTAAAAACGTCCTACCGGTTTTCGGTGGGGCGTTTTTTCTAGAAGTAGATATGAAACTTGATAGGATAACGCAGCAGGTTCTTTTAAATATATGGTTAGTATAAACTGAATTGTTGTATTGATACCGGATTTCGTCTAATATTAAGTAAAATAGTAAAAGCAGCTTAACTTTTGGACATGGGGGGGATAGAGGCATGACTTCATCGGAATTACAGGAACAGTATAATCTTAAAGCAATCAATCTTCTACAAGAAGATGCCGATAAAATTCAGCAACTTATAGAAGTGCAGATGGAGAATCTGGCAACACGCTACTGCCCTCTCTATGAGGAAGTGCTGGATACCCAGATGTACGGTTTCTCCAGAGAAGTGGATTTTGCGGTTAGAGCAGGTTTGGTCCCAGAAATTACTGGTAAGATGGTACTAAGTAAGCTGGAGCGTAACTTAGCAGTACTCTACGAGGCTTTGAACAACAAAGCGAAAGAAGAATAAATATCGGTTTCTTAAGTATTTATAGAAGCGCACATGAGGACGAATCGCTCATGTGCGCTTTTTGTTGTGTACAATGGTTAATAATAATTATACGAGATAGAAGGAGACTCCTAAAATCAGGTAAACAGTTAATAACAAGAGGCCCTCATACCAGTTAGTTGAGCCGTCCTGGGTAATTGATTTGGCAATAAAGACGGCTACACCGATGGCGACAATCTCAATGGTCGTAAAAACAATGTCCATTGTATCACCCATGAAATAACTGGCGAAGATTAGGACAGGTGCTACGAACAGGGCGATTTGGAGACTGCTTCCAACTGCAATTTCTACGGCTGCACCGATTTTGTTCTTCATGGCCAGCATAATGGCTGCACTGTGCTCTGCGGCATTACCGATGATGGCTACGAGGAACGCACCTACAAACAGCTCGCTGAATCCGAAACGTTCTGTTAAAGTCTCTAACGTACCTACCAGCCACTCACTCACGAAGGCTACCATTACGGTGGCAAGCACGAGATAAAGGATGGATTTGTTTCTGGACCATGCAGGGGCATGTTCATGGGCTAACTCTTCTTTACCCTCTTCTGTAACGTCCTCTAGATGTTTCTTATGCGTGATCATGGAGAAGATTAGCCAAGCAATGTACGAAGCGATGAGCAGCCCGGCAACGATTAAACTGAGCACATCTGTATCTTTCTCCGTAATAGAGTGGGTGGTAAAGAACATAGCGGGAACAAATAAGGCAATGACGGCAACGATCATCAAGGAGCCATTCATTCCGGCAAGGGTTACGTTAAAGTTCTGAACTTTGAACTTCATCCCGCCGGCGAAAATACTCAATCCTAGAACAAGCAACAGGTTGCCGATAATAGAACCGGTAAGACTGGCTTTGACCATGTCGAACAATCCTTCCTTGACCAGGAAGAAGGCAATGATTAGCTCAGCAGCATTGCCGAAGGTGGCGTTAAGGAAGCCGCCCAGTCGCTGTCCGGCATAATGAGCTACACTTTCAGTAGCCCGGCCGAGAAATCCAGCCACAAACACCACAGCGATTGCTGAGAGAATGAACTGCAGGGTATGATCCCAATCGGCATAATGGCCGATTGCACTAAGGATAAAGGTGATACCCATCAGTGATGGTGAAATCCATTTTTTCAATGTAAAGGACACTCCTATCTATGTATTTAGATTGAATTCATAATCAATATACCCAAATTGTTCCTAGGTGTAAACGAGAAAGCGATAAAGTGATTTGCTTTTTAGCCTGTTTTGGAATTACAATAATTGATAATGAGTGTAGGGGGGATATGGCATGGCAGAACAACTTCAACTGGAAATGGGAAATATACGAATTTCAAATGACGTCGTCTCAAAAATTGCCGGTTTGGCTGCCTTGGAGACTCCGGGAATTGCAGCCATGTCTGGTGGCCTGTCAGAAGGCTGGGCGAAACGTCTAAGCGGTAAGAACGTTCAGAAGGGCGTTACCGTTGAAGTAGGACAGCTGGAAGCAGCAGTAGATCTACGAATTATCGTTCTCTATGAAACACCGATCCACGAAGTGTGCCGGATGCTTCAGCAGAACGTACGTGAAGCTGTGGAGAGCATGACTGGACTTCATATTGTTGAGGTAAATGTCAAAGTTGAAGGCGTAGCTTTCAAGAATGATGAAATCTCTTAAAAAACTTGTACACAAAAAAGCAGTCCAAGGTTAATTCCCTGGGCTGCTTTTTTATGTGTATATCCCCTAACCTCCGGCTTTATAAAGCTTACCGGGAACGAACCTGTCTAACCGTTGTTACAGATTTCGTTACTTCCTCTTTGGCAGGAAGGTTGGTTTCTCTTGAGATGCTTAGCATAATTCCCATGCACAGCATGCTGACAAGGAGTGAAGAGCCCCCGTAGCTGATAAACGGCAAGGTAACGCCGGTAAGAGGGATTGTATTGGTTACACCGCCGATATTGACAAAGGCCTGAATGGCTATGAGGCCCATAATCCCAATTCCGACGAGCGTACCAAAGGGATCCTTACACCTTAAAGCGATTAGAATACCCCGCCAGATAAAATACAGATATAACATCAAAAATATGGAGGTCCCTAGGAAGCCGAACTCTTCACCAATTACGGGGAAGATAAAGTCCGTATAAGGGTATTTTAGATAGTCCAGCTTTTGAATGCTTTTGCCGAAGCCGGAACCACTTACTCCACCTTGGCCAAGAGCGGTTAAGGATTGAATAATGTTATAACCATCACCCTCAGCAACCTGATAAGGATCTAAAAAGGCAACGATACGACCTTTTCTATAATCCTGAGTGTCAGTGGCTTTATCGGATGGAGATAAGGAATCAATCGCTGCTTTGGCGCCTATAACTAGTCCTACACCCAGCACTAGCAGTGCTATAGAGCCCAGAATATGCTTCATGCTGGCACCACCGGCATAAATAACAAGTCCGCTGGTAGCTACGAGAATGAGGCAAGAACCTAAATCCGGCTGCATCATTATAAGTCCGGCAACAATACCCACGATAACCATTACAGGGATATATCCTGTACGGAAATCTCTAAACCGTTCACCTTTTTTGGTGATGAGTGCTGAGATATACAGGATAATCGATATTTTGGCTAATTCGGTGGGTTGAATTCCAAGTTTCCCGATACTAAGCCAGCTCTTGGCACCATTAATTTTTTCAGAGAAGGCTACCACGAGCAGAAGAATAACGGTGATGATAAAAATAGGTACATACCACTTCTTAAACTTACTGTAGTGAATGTTCATAGCTATAAACATAACAACGGTTCCGAGT
This sequence comes from Paenibacillus sp. FSL H7-0735, assembly GCF_038008505.1. Lineage (NCBI taxonomy): Bacteria > Bacillati > Bacillota > Bacilli > Caryophanales > Paenibacillaceae > Paenibacillus > Paenibacillus sp. FSL H7-0735. The sequence goes on from NZ_JBBOZH010000001.1 coordinate 3,083,821, forward strand.
ACGATCCAGATCACTTGGCGTTTAATGAAATATAGAGGGTCATTACCGAACTTCGAGCTTGCTAATGTTAAGCTTGAGCTAGCACTGAAGACCATGACTAGACCGAAACCCACAAGTAGTAGTGTTAAGATAAGTAGTTGGAAATCGGGTGTTCCTCTTTTGGGCAGGCTGACATTTTGTTTCGTCGTTCCCTTTCTGTTACTCAAGCCTCTAACAGCTGCTTTAATTCAAGAATCCGCTTAGCAGCAGTGTCCAATACTGGTTTTGGCACCGGAGATTCATATTCCAGGCCATGAGGGAAGGTTGCTTTTCCTAAGTATACGGCTTCAATTGCAAGTACGGCATCAGACTTCTCTAGCTTTCCCTCGACAGCGCGAGTGTTAATGCGTAGGAAGTATTCGCCACCATCCTGTGGGTCTTCAATTTTGCAGTCGTAAGTGGCACGATAGTATTCCCATTGCCAGCGGATGAAGCCAGCTTTTGTGGCACTCTCGTCCAGATAGAGAAGATCACTCTTCAATCCTACGAGGCCCGTGTTCTCAAAAATCATAGCACGCATATCCCCCTTATGAAGTATAATGATGAATTTCTGATCCGATTGCTGATGTTCTACCTCATGATAGTATGTTTCTAAAGGTTGTGCAAGAGTAGGCAGTGCCTAACAATACCCAGTTTTTTGCGTTTCTGCTACAATAAAAGAATTATAGTCGTTCGCGGCTGGAACAAAGTGAACAGGACTGCTATCGCTTGCTATGGATGCGGGTTTATCGAGAAGGGGATGGAGAACTTATGAAGAGCTTAGCGGTTGATTCGCTCATGCCGGAGATCGTGGAATGGAGACGCCATTTGCATCGTCATCCGGAGTTGTCTTTTCATGAAAAGGAAACGTCAGCATTTATAGCAGATAAGTTAGCCAAATTCGGAATTGAAGTCAGAAAAAGCGGGACAGGGTATGGTGTGCTTGGCATATTACGGGGGAAGCGGCCGGGGAAAACCGTTGTTCTTCGCGCGGATATGGACGCCCTACCTATTAAAGAGGAGAACAAGAAGGATTACGTTTCGCAAAATGAAGGGGTAATGCATGCCTGTGGACATGATGGCCACACTTCCATACTGCTCGGTGTAGCCTCTTACTACAGCAGTCGGCTTGAGGAGCTGGAAGGGGAGCTGCGTTTTCTTTTTCAGCCCGCAGAGGAAGTATGCCCAGGAGGGGCGCAGGGGATGATCGCCGAAGGCATGTTAGAAGGAGCGGATGCGGTGTATGGTCTGCATCTGTGGACTCCATTGCCTATGGGAACTGTAGGGAGTGCTCCGGGACCGTTGATGGCGTCTGCGGACGAGTTTTTTATAGATATCATTGGCAAAGGCGGACACGGCGGCATGCCGAACCGTACCATTGATAGCATCGTGGCGGGAGCGGCGCTGGTGACCCAGCTCCAGAGCATTGTAAGCCGCTCTGTAAACCCGCTGGAGCCTGCTGTACTCAGTGTAGGAACTATTCAAGGGGGATTCGCCCAGAATGTCATTGCCGAGCAATGCCGGATCACAGGGACAGTGCGGGCATTCGACGAGGAGACACGGCATTTGATACGCCAGCGAATCGAAGAAATGACCGTTTCTATTACCAGCGCTTACGGGGCAGAAGCTAAGATAGATTACGTAATGGGATATCCTCCCCTCGTAAATCACGATGGTGAAGTTCAGCGGTTTTTCGAGGTGGCCCCAGCGGCTTTAGGAGAATCTGTTGAGGTGATTCGGATGGAAAAGCTGATGCCAGCTGAGGATTTTGCCTATTATGTTAAGGAGATTCCAGGCTGTTTTATGTTTGTGGGTGCTGGAAATCCGGATAAAGAGGCTGACTATCCACATCATCATAGCAAATTTGATTTTGACGAAGATGCCATGCTGCACGGAATGAAGCTGCTCATTGCTATGGCGAATTCCTGTATGCGTGAGAACACAATCGTATAATTTCGTTTCATAGAGGAGAACCTATTCCCATAACATGGAGACCATGATTAGGAGGGTTCATTCTTGAAGACAGTGAAAGAGGTTATGACGAAGGAGCCTGCAACGGTTACGCTGCAAGATAATGTGTATGAAGTTGCCGTGAAAATGCGAGATTATGACACTGGATTTATACCTGTTGTTGATAATGAAGAACATAAGACACTGATCGGCGTAATTACTGACCGCGATCTCGTGATTAGAGGTTATGCGGCTAAACATCCTGGTTCAACCTCAGTGGAAACTGTAATGAGTAAAGAGATTCAGACCGTCTCGGAGAATACTTCAGTAGATGAGGCTGCAGAGTTAATGGCTGGCTGGCAAATCCGCAGGCTGGCGGTGACACGTGACCAGAAGCTGGTGGGCGTAGTGTCGATTGGAGATCTGGCTGTGCGCGACATTTTTGCGGATGAAGCTGGTGAAGCACTTCATGATATTTCGCAGCAGCATTTACATTAAATAGTCAGATAGGGAAGCTCATGACCGTTATGCGGGGATGGGCTTTTTCCTGTTATATGAAAATAAACAAAATTACATAGCGCAAACTTAAATTACATGAACACTAGGGAGGAAAAGCTATGAATGGATCAGGAGCTTGCATCGTGCGCAGGGACCGGACAATTTTACTGGAATGTGCTCATCCGGATTTTGAGGTGTCAAGGAAAAAGCTAGGGACTTTCGCGGAGCTGATAAAAAGTCCTCCTGCTTACCATACCTACCGAATTACCCCGTTATCTCTTTGGAATGCGGCTGCGCTTAATTATACTGCTGAGGAGATTATCACTAGCCTGCATCACCTTGCACGCTGGGGTGTTCCCACAGGACTGGAGGAGGAAATCGAAACTCTTTTGTCCAGATATGGAAAGCTGACTCTTCATGGCCAAGAGACTCGGAATGAGGTCGTTATGTTAAGAGCGGATGCTCCTGAGCTTTTGGATGAATTGAGTGATGAACAAGGTCTAAAAGCGTTGGGTCTACTGAGAATAAATCCTCTGGAATGCTCGTGTCCTGCGGAGAATAGAGGGCTTTTGAAACAAGAGCTGATGAGATTGGGTTATCCAGTTCTCGACTACGCCGGATATCATGAAGGACAAGCGCTTAGCTTGACCTGGAAGGAGAATCTCGATGCCTGCAAGGCTGATACGGCAAACGATTCATTTGGCTTACGTGAATACCAGCAGGAGGCCGTTCAGCTGTTTCAAGGGACAGAAGGACAAGGGGGAAGCGGTGTGGTGGTGCTACCTTGTGGCGCAGGAAAGACAATTGTAGGAGTAGCAGTACTTGAAAGTCTCCAATGTGAAACCTTAATTTTAACTTCAAATACAACATCCGTAAGGCAATGGATGGATGAACTGCTGGAGCGAACAGATTTGGCCGGGGAGGCAGTGGGAGAATATTCCGGTGAAAAAAGAGAAGTGCGGCCAGTTACCATTGCCACCTATCAAATATTAACCCATCGTTCGTCCAAAGACGGTCCGTTTCTCCATATGAAGCTGTTTAACGAACGCAATTGGGGCTTGATTATATATGATGAGGTTCACCTGCTTCCAGCGCCTGTATTTCGGGCTACAGCAGACATTCAGGCTACACGTCGACTGGGGCTTACAGCCACTTTGGTTAGAGAAGACGGGAAGGAAGGGGATGTGTTCTCTTTAATCGGACCGAAACGCTACGATCTGCCTTGGAAGGAGCTGGAGCAGCAGGGCTGGATCGCTGAAGTGGAATGTGTAGAGATCATTGTGCCCATGAATCCGGAGCTTAAACAAGAATATATGTACGCGGCGGCAAAAGAAAAATTTCGTATGGCTTCATGCAATCCTGCCAAAGCTGAGATTGTAGCCAAGCTTCTAAAGGTCCATGCAGGCTCTTCGGTACTGGTTATTGGACAATATCTCGACCAGTTAAGTGAACTGGCTGACAGGATCGGGGCACCTTTAATTACCGGCAAAACGAAGCAGCGTGAAAGAGACGAGCTATATGCGGCTTTTAACGAGGGAGATATACAGGTACTGGTGGTGTCAAAAGTAGCGAATTTCGCGGTGAATTTACCTGACGCGTCGATTGCTATTGAAGTCTCGGGAGCTTATGGATCCCGGCAGGAGGAAGCTCAGCGACTAGGTCGAATCCTCCGTCCAAAAGCGGGGGAGAATAAAGCCTATTTTTATACACTGGTATCTGAAGATAGCCGGGAACAGGATTTCGCTTTGCGCCGCCGGATGTTTTTGACTGAGCAGGGTTATGAATATGTCGTTAAAAAGATGCCGAGTGGAGAGGAGCGAACCATTCATTGAACCAGCTATCAACAGAAGCATTAGAGGTCTTAAAGCGGTTATGTGCAGCTTATGCTGCCCAGCCGTTTGAAGAAGGGAAAGAAGAACGATTGCGCCCTGTGGCGCTTTGTCGTGCTGAGCAAAAGCTTGCAATGAACGAATTGCGCCGCGAGGGGCTGTTAACTGCAAGGCATAAAATTTTGGGCGAAAAGCTGTATCAGATTCCGGTTGATCAACTACCGGCAATTGAACAAGAATTTTTCCCGTATCAGCCGCAATTCATTGCCGGGCATTTAGTGAGTCTTACCATGGAGGCGGGGGCCGGACTGGCGATAGATCTGTTTCGGGCTTTGCTGTTCACCGCTTGGGAAGGATTACCGCTGACAGCCAAGGGGATTATTCATAAAAAGCATCTAAACCGCTTAGCGGCGCAGCTCTCTTTTGGCGAGGAGCATTTGCAATGGCTCTCCGTGGGTTCTCTTTTAGAGGAACAGAAAACTCTTTCTGTCATTGCGACGGTGGATATCCTGCTGTGTCTTGGACTTATTCGCAGGCAGAGCGCCGGGTACACGCTTGATATGGAGCTATTGGATCGTTGGCTGCAGCTTCCTGAAGCGACGATGAGTGACATTCTCTATGGAATTGTAATTAATCGCTGCGGATGCGTGGGACCTGCCGATCAACATTTTCGTTATATAATCTCAAATGCAGATTTTATCCCCGGGAAATGGATAATGCTGCCCGCGCTATTAGACTGGATGATGGATGCTAATCTCACAGGTACCGTTGCCCGTAATGAGCTTGAACAATCAAGTTTGAACTGGTTACGTTGTTTAACAGGTTTTGGCTGGTGCGAGCTGGGAGAAACCGCTGAGGGTATGTTGTGTTTTTGCTGGACCGCTGCTAAGCCAATGTTATCTTCTGAGAGGGGATCATTCGCTGCTGTTGGGTCTGGAGATACACAGGAACAGTTTATTGTGCAGCCGGATTTCGAGGTGCTGGTTCCACCGGAGGTCCCCTATTCTGTACGATGGACACTGGCTGGCTGCGCTGAGCTCCAGCAAAGTGATACGATATGGAGCTTCCGGCTGACGAAAGAGAGGTTGGAACTTGCAGCTGAGCGTGGAATGTCACCGAATGACATCATCTCATGGATAAGTGAGCATGCACTAGGAGGACTTCCTTCGGTGGTTCAAATGTCTCTTGAGCAATGGGCAAAAAGCATTGGCCGTACCTCACTCTCCCAAGTAATTATTTTGACCTGTCAGACGGAAGCAGATGGAGCTGCTATCGCAGCTCACCCGCGTTTACAGGAGAACCTTGAACGTATCGGTCCTTTACATTTCATAGTGGACCCGCAATGTATGGAACAGATACGAAAAGAGCTGTACTCCGCGGGGTTAGCGCCTTCCAGAATCATTGGAGGACAGGTAGAGGAAACAAACCTAGGGTGGTGTTTGTTTCCTCATGAAACAGGAAACCCCGAAGCAATGTATGTTCTTCCAGAGCTGAATGTAGAACTAGGATTGCTGTCCAAAGGGAATCCTTTTCTTAACCTGCCGGTTATTGCTCCTGAACAGGAGGAAGAGATTCTCTTCGGTGGAGAAAATGTACCGCAGATCTGGAGCAAAGAATGGCGGCATTATCATAGCTCGACTGCACAAAAGGTGATGGAGCAAGGGTTAAGATGGGGAGTCAAGGTGCGTTTTGCACTAAAGGATCAGATGTTAGATTTTATCCCTTCACGCATAAGTGGGAATCCATGGAGAGTTTCCGGACAACTGCTCTTTCATGATGGTGAAACGGTTGAAGATATAGAGCTCACTCCGGAAGACTGGAAGGAAATGAAGTTAGTTATTCCCAAAGGACGAAGAAATTCCTCTTCTGCTCAAGCGAGTGATTATGGTATGATAGAAAAGTCTACTGAATCGGTAGATCATTAACGAAGAAAAGAGCTGAGTTCATGAGCGTAGCTGAAATAAATACGGTCGATATGGCTGAAGTACTGACATACGCCTATGAATTAGGCGATATGATTAATCAATCCGCCGAGGTGTCGGATTACTTATACTGGAAAGGGCGGGTTGATACGAACCCCGAAATTCAGGCCATGGTCAAACGACTTCAGACTAAGAAGGAGCTGTTTGAAGAAACACAGCGTTTCGGACATTTCCACCCGAATTATCATTCAGCAAAGGATGAGGTTTCGGCAGTAGAAGCGGAACTGGAGCAGTTCGAAGAAGTTGTTCGTTTCAAGCTGGCAGAGAAGACCCTTGACGACATTCTGCATTCCATGTCGGAAGCGATTGCTTTTTCAGTATCAGATAGCATTAAAGTACCAAGTAATGATCCTTCCCCTAAAGGTGGATGCGGCAGCGGGGGAAAATGCTCCTGCGGATAAGCTTCCCTTAGGATTTAGAGAGAGAAAGGCGGTTTAGCTTATGTTTGCGGAACGGACAGGATACATCATTTGGGTAAGTGACGTTAAAGCGGCACGTAACCTTGAGAAATACGGAACATTACATTATGTTTCTCGGAAAATGCATTATGCAGTTATGTATGTAAATGCAGAACGGGCCGAGGAAGTTATGAAGAATGTCCGCAGACTCTCCTATGTACGAAAGATTGAAAGATCTTATCGTAACGAAATTAAGACAGAGTATACTAGTAATGGACCGGACAAGTCCCGTAATTACAGTATGTGATTCCAGGAGATAAACAGGCGCTTAAACAGCGCCTGTTTTTTTTATGCTTATTTACAAAAAAAGCCATTACTCTCAAGGGGAGAAACTTGTACAACTTTCGGCAATGAGGTAAGATGACAACATTAAGTGCATACTAAGACCCTTATGGTGGAGTGTGATGATGATGCGCAACAAGGGGATGGATTGGCCCAGCACTTATGAGCCCTTCCACATCATGCTGAACGATTACAGGGTCGCCGACATCGTTATAACAAATCATGCGAAGAGCCGTTATATGGACCGCATCAGCAATGGTGCAAGCAATGCCGAAGAGGTCGCTGCATGGATGTGGCAGTGCCTAATGCAGAATCGGATCAAGCCCTTTTCAAGCAGTGATTATAACGCATATTTAATTGACGATGACTCTGTAGTAATCGCTGAGTTTACGGAATTGACAGGTGAGAGAGATCTCTCAGGCCAGCCATTATATTCTATGATCATCGTTTCGTTTCTTGGTAGAATCTCGGTGATGCCACAGCTGAGAGATTTAAAGACCTATTTTTCACTGCTGCGTAATTCTCACCGTACAAAGCTGTCGAAGAAGAAGCGAAGACGCAAATAGTCTATAAAGAAACGGGCAAGAGGCATGCGGCGAGTCTGCATGTCCTTTTTGAAAATATAAGAATTTATATACTGCACAATTATAATATTCTTAGATTTCTACGGGAAACGATTGTCGTCTTTAAAGGACGGCAACGACGTTTCTTCTTGTAATATAAGGAGTTGCGAAGCATGAACTTTCACCAGCTGCATATTTTTTATACGGTCTCCGAGCGGGGAAGCTTCTCGGCGGCGGCGCAGACTTTACATATGACTCAACCAGCTGTGACCATGCAGGTACAGGCGCTGGAGGATTATTTTGGCACCAAATTGTTTAATCGTTCCACCAAAAAAATCGTACTCTCTGAGGCAGGGCACACTCTAATGCCATACGCGCTACGCAGTATTCTGCTGATGCGAGAGACGGATCAAGCCATGTCAGCATTCACACATATGCTGGAAGGGAGATTGCAGCTTGGGGCGAGTCTTACGATAGGAGAATACGTGCTGCCACGGCTGTTAGGCCCTTTCGGAAAGCAATATCCTAACATTTCAATTATGATGAAAGTGATGAACACCTCGCAAATTATGGAGGAAATCCTCAAGCATCAACTGAATTTTGGTTTAATTGAAGCCCCGGTCACACATCCGGACATGGAGATCGAGCCCGTGATGGGGGATGAGCTGAAGTTGATCGTGCCATATGATCATCCACTTGCGGAGCAGCAAGAGGTTACCTTGGAGCAAGTGCTTCAGCATCCTTTTGTATTGCGTGAGCAGGGCTCAGGAACACGGCGTGTGATGGAAGAGCAGCTGTTCTCCAAGGGACTTGATCCGGGAACAATGAAGATCGTGATGGAGCTTGGAAGTACGGGAGCTGTGAAATCAGCGGTGGAAGCAGGTCTTGGCATAACGATCATATCGACCTCTTCGGTTAAGCATGAAGTTGCGCTTGGACTGTTGAAAATTGTGAATATCTCCGATGCCTCTTTTAAAAGACAATTCTACGCCATTCATTTAAAATCAACATTGCTGCCAATTTCTGCAGTAACCTTCCTGACTTATTTGCGTGAGCATTCGAATGAAATCTGATAGTTAAAGCGGGGGATATCACAATGTCAATTGTTCTACGTGGAGAAAAGCTAGTATTGCGCGATATTACAGAGGCTGATTTTCAGAAGCTTTATTATCACTATCATGAAGCTGAAGACCGTGAACACTTGAAATGGGATGGTCCTTATAAATCTTTGGCACATCAAAGATTCGAAAAGTTTACCGAGGACTACATAGGTCATTTGGCGTTAGTTGAGACGGAAACCCCGCGTAACCTGTTGATCATAGAAATAGACGGCAAGGTAAAGGGGAAAGTAGGACGCTACTGGATATCGCAAGAAACCAACTGGATGGAGATTGGTATAGTAATCTTTGATTCTAGTTATTGGTCAGGTGGTTACGGTACGGAAGCGTTTAAGATGTGGATAGATTATTTATTTAATTCTCTTGATACAGTCCGTCTTGGAATAGGCACCTGGTCAGGGAATAAAAGAATGATCGGGTTGGCAGCGAAATGTGGCATGGTGGAGGAAGCTCGCGTCCGTAAAGCACGAATCGTGCGAGGAGAATACTACGATGCCATAAAAATGGGGATTCTGCGGGAAGAGTGGGAGAATGCAGGCAACCTACCTGCGAAGGATGTATGCGACCTCCATACCCATACTCAAGCATCTGACGGCATGCAGCCACCAGCGGAGAATGTACGACTTGCTAAGGAGAAGGGGCTAAGCGCTGTTGCCATTACGGATCATGATACAGTGGCTGGCGTGAAGGAAGCCTGTGAAGCAGGGGATAAGTACGGAATAACCGTTGTGCCTGGTGTAGAGATCAGTACGCGTGCTGGTGGCAAAGACATTCATGTGCTGGGCTATTATGTTGATCCTGAGAATGAACAATTTCTCTCACGTTTGGAAGGGCTAAGAGATACCCGGGCACTTAGAAATGAAGCGATAATTACCAAGCTGCAAGACCTTGGGATTGCGATTACCTTGGAACAGGTTATAGCGGGGATCGGGCGGGAATTGAAGCCTGATGAAAGCATCGGCCGGCCACATATTGCCGACGAGCTGGTTCGGATTGGGGCAGCTACCGATATGAGAGATGCCTTCAACAAGTATTTGGCCGAGGGTGCAGCGGCCTATGTGTCACCTCCTAGAATCACACCGGAGGAAGCTTGCGAGTGGATCATTGAGGCAGGAGGTTCTCCAGTATTAGCCCATCCGGGTTTGTACGGGGATGACCTTCTGGTGCGAGATATTCTGGAGCAAGGCGCTTTTAAAGGGATTGAGGTCTATCACTCTGATCATGGACCTGCGGAAGAAGAACGTTACCAAGTTATGGCTGAGGATTATAATCTGTTAATAACCGGAGGTTCTGACTTTCATGGTGCCCGTCAAGGCGTGATTTTTCACGGGGATATCGGCAGTGTTACGGTTTCTACAGAAGTACTGAAGTTTTTAAACAAAAAGGCATGAAATTAGTGCGGAGCGAATTATAAAAAACCTCCAGCTTTAGATGTTCAACATCTGCAGATGGAGGTTTCTTTATATCTAGTATTTAGCTTCTCAAAGTATTTGGAAGACTCTTAATTCTTTCCTCATTGGGTGTGACGAACAGTGTCTTTTGATGATCATAGATTACAAATCCCGGCTTGGAACCGCTTGGTTTACGTACATAGCGGATCAATGTACAGTCCACAGGCACACTGCTGGACTGTTTGGCTTGGCTGAAATAAGCGGCAAGCTGAGCGGCTTCTTCCAGCGTTGCATCTCCAAATTGCTCACTTCGGATGACCACGTGTGATCCGGGGATGTCCTTGGTATGCAGCCAAGTATCATTCGGAGAAGCCAGTCGATTGGTGACGTATTCGTTCTGCAAATTATTTTTGCCGACATAAATATCGATTCCTTCTGAAGAGGTGAAGACCTGTAATGTGGGTCTGGTGGCCTTTTTCTTCTTTTTGCCCTTTTTGCTCCGGTCTCGCAGATAACCTTGGCTTACAAGCTCGTCGCGGATCTCCTCAATATCGTTGAGGGAAGCGTGGGCAAGTTGCTGCAGCAGACTCTCCATATACAGAATTTCCTCATGCGTCTTCAAAAGCTGTTCATTAATGACAAGCAGGCTGTTTTTATATTTGTTGTATTTTTTGAAATAACGTTGTGCATTGTCCGAAGGATTTAATAACGGATCGAGCGGAACCACCATTTCCGCCTGATTTTCATCATAATAATTGACCAAGGAGGCTTCTTTATCCCCTTTGGATACCGCGTGTAATGAAGCGAAAAGCAACTCACCCCAAATGCGGTAACGATCAGCATCCTGAGCTTCGTCGAGATCCTTCTGCAAATTAGCGAGTTTCTTAACGTTTTTGCTCCGTTCATTGCTGAGGAAGCGGATCAAATCACTCACCCGTTGCTTTACAGTATCGCGCTCGGCTTTATCCCCGTAATAATCCTCCATACATTCACTGATGGAGTTGTAATGTTTCGCACTCTCACCCAGAAGTGTTAAGGGGATCGCAGAAAAAATCATCTTACCTTTTGCGTTTGCACCTGCAACAGGAGAAAATTCGTTATCGCGTACGGATCCCATTACGGAATGGAAGGCAACCCATAATTGTGTCGGAAATGCTGCTTCGGATTCTGTAACGCCTTTATCCAGGGTGTTTCTCAGACGAAGAGCAATTTCACCAGCAATCAGTGGGCTCATTCCGCTGAAAGCATGTACCATCCAGCCCACGGGGTCAGCTGAGGGAGAAGGACCGCCAGAGCCGTCAGGTTTTTGCTCTACTGCTTCTTTTGTGATCAGATTAGCAAGCTCACCCTCAATGATTTCTTCTGGCTCAGCCTCCTCATCATCCTCTATCAGTGCAGCTTCTTCAGCAGCCGAGATTAAATTGAGAAATTGCTCCTGACCAATCTCCAAAGGGTTCAGCTTATGTTGCTGTGGCGGTTCTGTGTATGCGATACCGGGCATCACAATCCGATAGCTGCTGATCGATGGAGTTACATGATGAATGCCGTCTATGATCGTTCCAGAACTGAGATCAGTAAGAATGATGTTACTGTGTCGACCCATGAGTTCTATGATGATCTTTTTGGCAAAGACGTCACCAAGCTCATCTCTAGTCTTGACGTTTATGTGAATAATTCGTTCCATACCTACCTGCGTAATACTTTCAATGGTCCCTCCCTCACAATGCTTCCGCATAAGCATGCAGAACATGGGTGCTTCCGAAGGATTAATGCTGTTTCTTTCGGTAAAATGCACCCGAGGATACGTTGGATTAGCAGAGAGCAGCAGCTTGCCGCCGCCACCTGCGCCGCGCAGGTTAAAAATTAAATCGTGATTGTTCGGTTGATATATTTTTCCTATACGTGCACCTATGAATGATTGCAATTCGTGCACGATAGCTCGGGTAACAATGCCGTCTAATGCCATGATAAAGCTCTCCTGTCGCCGTGAAATGAATTTCTTAAATATAAGAAAGTAAAAGTTTCACACAATACTTATATCTTATATTTCTCGCTCAAACGCTTACCTGTCCTTATAAGGACGCCGAAGACGTCTATGCTCACCTCTCTATGATGCCATACTTTAGGACATTCGCGCAAAAGGGGAATTGGATAGGGGTGATATTATTGGACGACCTTGAATACATTTGTCATGAACAGGTGGAAAAGCTGTGCGCCGCCGGAAGTAAAGAAACGACCGGGAGGGAAAGAAAAGTCATGGAACAAAACAGTTGGCACCGTCTCGGTGCAGAAGAGCTGCAGAAAATGTTCAATGTCCAGCCAAGGACGGGCCTCAGTGATGAGGAAGCCGCGGAGAGACGAAAGGAGAACGGGTACAACGAGCTGTCGGAAGGAAAGACAGTATCTCCGTTTACCCTGCTGTTGAACCAGTTCAAGGATTTCATGGTGCTTGTGCTCATGGGTGCAACGCTTGTATCCGGGTTGCTAGGCGAATACTTGGATGCCATCACGATCATCGCGATTATCCTACTGAATGGAGCGCTTGGATTTGTTCAGGAGTTTCGCGCCGAACGTTCGCTAAGAGCTTTAAAGCAACTCTCCGCACCTTCTGCCAAAGTGCTACGTGGAGGGAATAGCGAGATTATCCCAGCCAAGATGTTGGTGCCAGGTGATATTGTCTTGCTGGAGAGTGGAGATCGGATTCCTGCCGATGTACGTTGGTTGGAATGCAGTGCTCTATATGTGGAAGAATCCGCACTTACTGGGGAATCATTGCCTGTCTCGAAGCATTCGGAAGCGATCCGTGCAGAAGAGATTCCGCTTGGTGATCAGAAGAATTTAGGCTTCATGGGCACTATGGTGACCAGAGGAACAGGGCGAGCTGTTGTAATCCGTACCGGTATGAACACGGAAATGGGTAAGATAGCGGATCTAATCCAAAATACGGATTCTCAGGAAACACCTTTACAGCATCGGCTTGAGCAGCTAGGAAAGATTCTGATCTACGTATCTCTGGGATTGACAATTGTAGTTGTGGTAGCAGGTATTCTGCATGGACAGCCTGCCACCTCCATGTTCTTAGCTGGTGTGAGCTTGGCAGTTGCCGCGATTCCGGAAGGTCTCCCCGCTATTGTAACTATTGCGCTTGCGCTAGGCGTGCAGCGGATGATCAAACGCAAGGCTATCGTTCGTAAATTGCCGTCAGTGGAAACGTTGGGCTGTGCCTCGGTAATCTGTTCAGACAAGACAGGAACATTAACGCAAAATAAAATGACGGTGACCCGATTATGGACGGGTGGACGTGGTCTTGAGGTAACAGGTGAAGGGTATGCTCCAAATGGACAGGTTCTGGAGAAAGGCAAAGCAGTGGATCTAAAACATGATCAAAGCTTACGGCGGATGTTGCAGGTTGGCGCATTATGCAGCAACGCGGAAATTATTGAGACCTTCCAGTCTGAAGTGCGAGGCAAACGAAAAGGGAAGGATAAGGATGCTGTTCTTGAAAAGTCTGCAGACAACACTTCCGTTTGGGAACTGAAGGGCGACCCGACAGAAGGAGCGCTCGTGGCACTGTCAGGAAAGATGGGACTGACCGCTCAGACGCTTGCCGTAACCTACACTCGTGAACAGGAATTTCCGTTTGATTCTGAGCGGAAGCTGATGTCTGTGATCGTAGGCCATCCGGGAGGACGGATGGTATGTACCAAAGGTGCGCCCGATGTATTGCTGAATCGCTGCGCATATATGCTTTGGGAGGGCGGTGTTGTGCCTTGTACGCCAACTTTGCGGCAGAAGGTGCTTGATGCCAATGAGCAAATGGCTTCAGGAGCCCTTCGTGTGCTAGGTATGGCTTACCGGGATATGCGTCCAAATGAACATGTGAATAGTGAAAAGGATGCGGAGAATCAATTAGTCTTTATTGGCTTGGCAGGAATGATCGATCCGCCACGTCGTGAAGTCCGCGATGCCATCAGTGTCACACGCCGGGCAGGGATTAAGACGGTTATGATTACTGGTGATCATGGAACAACTGCCGAGGCAATTGCTCACCAGCTGGGAATTCTGCAGCGTGGTGGAACGGTGCTGACAGGCGCTCAGTTAACCCGGATGGATGATGATGAGCTGGATAAGATATCGGACAATGTGTTTGTATTCGCCCGCGTATCTCCAGAGCATAAGCTTCGGATCGTTAAATCTCTACAACGTCACGGTCACGTAGTGGCTATGACCGGAGATGGAGTGAACGACGCTCCAGCCATTAAGGCTGCAGATATCGGGATATCCATGGGGATCACAGGTACAGATGTGACCAAGGAAGCATCATCACTTGTTCTCGGGGATGATAACTTCTCAACGATTGTTGCTGCCATCGAAGAAGGCAGAAATATCTATGAGAATATTCGTAAATTCATTCGTTATCTGTTGGCATCCAATGTGGGAGAGATTCTGACTATGTTTTTTGCCATGATGCTGGGTCTGCCATTACCACTCGTTCCGATCCAAATTCTTTGGGTCAATCTAGTGACGGACGGACTGCCAGCGATGGCACTTGGAGTGGATCAGCCCGAGAAGGATTTGATGGAGCATAAACCTCGTGGTGCGAAAGAAAATATTTTTGCCCGCCGCTTAGGCTGGAAAATTATAAGCCGTGGATTCTTGATTGGTTTATGTACGCTAGGAGCATTTTGGCTAACCTTACGTATAGCACCAGAGAATCCTGCACAATTGATTCGGGCACAGTCCGTTGCTTTTGCAACACTAGTTATGGCACAGTTGATCCATGTTTTCGATTGCCGCAGTTCGCGTTCAGTGTTCCACCGCAATCCGTTCCAGAATAAGTATCTAGTGCTTGCCGTGTTGTCATCAGTCTTACTGATGCTGGCCGTAATGTACGTGCCTGTGCTCCAGCCTGTCTTCAAAACAGTGCCGCTCAATTTCCGCGAATGGTGTCTGGTGTTTGTAACAGCGGGGATCCCGACCTTCTTGATGGGTGCCGGCAGTGTTTGGGGTGGCAAACGTAATCG
The DNA here is from genome assembly GCF_038008505.1 of Paenibacillus sp. FSL H7-0735. Lineage (NCBI taxonomy): Bacteria > Bacillati > Bacillota > Bacilli > Caryophanales > Paenibacillaceae > Paenibacillus > Paenibacillus sp. FSL H7-0735. The sequence continues at coordinate 3,098,934 of NZ_JBBOZH010000001.1, forward strand.
TGGACGCAGCGGCAGTAATCCGATGATAAAAAGTACAAAAATTTCAGCATAAAGTCAATACTAATGCTCCATTCCTAAAGGTATACTTGTTGCAGTTAACCGCTCATATGCTTGCGAAATGCTCAATTACACAGAACTTTAAGCTTAAGCGAATGCTAACATAACATAACCTTTAGGAGTGGACTTTTAATGGAATTCACAAAAATGCACGGCCTCGGTAATGACTTCATCGTTGTTTTCGGCGAGCAAGAGCTGCCAAGTAATGCAGCGGAGCTTGCTGTAACCCTATGCAACCGGTTCTTTGGAATCGGTGCTGACGGACTGGTATATATCCTGCCTTCTGAGCGTGGCGATTTCAAGATGCGTATTATGAATTCTGATGGTTCGGAGGCGGAGCAGTGCGGAAATGCCATTCGCTGTGTCTCTAAATATGTATATGACCACGGACTGGTAAGCTCAGAGCAGATTGTAATAGAAACGATTGGTGCCGGAGAACAAAAGGTTACTTTAAACGTGAAAGACGGTGTTGTGGAGACTGTAACCGTAGATATGGGCGAACCTGTATTGTCCGGTCTGCAAATTCCAGTATCTATTGATGCAGAGCCAGTGCTCGCTCAGCCGATTGAAGCGGAAGGAACCGAATTTAAGTTCACAGCGGTATCCATGGGAAATCCTCATTGCGTGATTTACGTAGAAGATGCAGTGAATTTTGATCTTGCCACATGGGGACCTAAGCTTGAGGTACATCCTTTGTTCCCGAGAAAAGTAAACGTTGAATTCGCAACGGTACTGGATCGGGGCAGAGTGGATATGCGTGTCTGGGAACGTGGGGCAGGACCTACGCTTGCCTGTGGCACTGGAGCCTGTGCAACCCTTGTCTCCTCTGTGCTGAATGATCTTACAAACCGGGCAGCTTGGATTAGTCTAAAGGGCGGCGATCTCTATATTGAATGGAATGAAGAGGATAATCATGTGTATATGACTGGACCTGCTGAGGTCGTATTCACGGGCAGTGTAGCAATATAGAAAAATAATAAAAAGGCAGTCCAAGAGCGCATTCTTGGACTGCCTTTTTTGTGTTTCTAACCTGAGGTGACTTTAAGCAGCCGAATAATGGAAGGAGTAACCGAGAATAATACTACAATGTTTATGAAAAAAAGGAGGGGAGCTTGTTGAACATCAACGGGTTAACTAAAAAAAATAAATCCGGTAAGGGACAGCAAGCTGACCCGGCAGGTCCAGGTTCTGGAGTGAGATTAACCATTCATCTGGAGCAGACGCTAAACAATATCATAACCGAGCTGGGAGATAGTCCGGATCTTAGAATCCGCCAGGTAAAGCTTGGTGAGGAATCCGTTGTTGAGGCTGCTGCGGTACATCTTAATGGTCTAGCTAAGACAGAAACCGTGAATCAATTTGTAATGGGTTCATTGCTCTCCATTACGGATGAGATGCTCAAGGAAAGCAATACTGCAGCAAATAATCTGAATGACCTCATTTTAAACCGTGCCCTGGAAATAGGTGAAGCGCAGCTGCAGGAGGATTGGAACGAGGTGCTGCTCGGAATTCTTTCTGGGAAGACACTGATTCTCATTGAAGGTTATGACAGTGGCATCATGTGTGAGACTGAAGGAGGGGAAGCTCGTTCTGTCACTGAACCCTCCACTCAGCTAGTTGTGCGTGGTCCAAAGGATAGCTTTGTTGAATCTTTGGCTACGAATGTCTCATTAATACGCAGAAGAATAAGATCACCCAAACTAAGACTCGAGCATGTGAAGATCGGGGCGGTAACTCAGACCGATGTGGTTTTTATGTACATCAAGGATACTGCGGACGAGAAGCTGGTTGAAGAAGTTAGAAAACGGCTGCAGCAGATTAATGTAGATGCCATCATGGAATCCGGTTATATCGAAGAGCTGATTCAGGATAAGACCTTTACCCCTTTTCCGACCATCAATAACAGCGAGCGGCCAGACGTTGCTGCAACGAATCTGTTAGAAGGGAGGGTAGTGATTGTCGTTGATGGTACCCCCTTTGTATTGATTTTGCCTGCAGTTTTCACTCTTTTTTTTCAGTCAGCTTCGGATTATGCGCAAAGGTTCGATATTGCAATTCTGATGCGAATTATTCGGTATATCAGTTTTATCGTGCTTATTCTAGGGCCTTCCGTGTATATAGCTTTGACGACGTTTCATTATGAGATGATCCCTACGACTTTGCTGATCAACCTTTTATCGCAACGGGAAAATGTGCCTTTCCCCGCTTTTGTCGAAGCTATTCTAATGGAAGGTGCGTTTGAGATCATCCGGGAAGCGGGAGTAAGAATGCCGCGTGCAGTTGGGCAGACCGTATCTGTAGTAGGTGCTCTGATTCTTGGTCAGGCTGTGGTAGAGGCTGGAATTATTACGCCCGTTATGGTGATTGTGGTCGCGTTGACCGGGATTGCGAGCTTTGCCATTCCAGCGTATAACATGGCGATTGCGGGCAGAATTATCCGCTTTGGTTTTTTGATATTGGCTGGTATGTTTGGTTTTTACGGGATTACACTGGGTTTAATCGTACTGGTTGCACATATGAACAGTCTGCGGACTTTTGGCGTTCCTTATTTGTCTCCAATCGTGCCTTTGTCATCCAGAGGTCAGAAGGATGCCGTCTTAAGGCTGCCTTTGTGGGCGCTTGGCACAGCAGAACCAGCTCCTGCTACTGCGCAGCAAGGGAACATTTCAGAAGGGAAGGAGATCACAGCCGGACATGAACAGAACCTATCTCCAAAAATTCTTGATAAGACTAAAGGGACACAGCCGCATAAGAAAGGAAAGCAAGATTCTGAGTAAATGCAATTTTTTCTTAGCAGGACTTTTACCTTGCGTATTGATCTGTCTTAGTCTCACAGGCTGCTGGGATAGTGTGGAATTAAACAGAAGAGCCATCGTTTCCGGTGTGTCCATAGATAGAGGACCTACAGAAGAAGAGAAATATGTATTATCCTTTCAGGTTATCGTTGCTGACGAAATCTCTGGGAAGAACGCTAGAGGAACTTCACCTGTTTCGGTTTATAAAGGTAGCGGCCGCACTATGTTTGAAGCATTAGCTAATGCCTCGCGTCAGACTGCACGTTTTTTGTCTTTAGGACATATTAGGGTGGTCATCATTTCCGAGAAGTTCGCTCAAGAAGGCATCAAGGATATCATGGATGTGCTGGAAAGGGAAAGCGAAACCCGGCTGACAAGCCTGATTTTTATTTCCAAGGGACAGCCTGCAAGTGAATGTATGACAACTATGACCGTGTTCGGAAGGATTCCAGCCAATGATTTGGTGGAGAAGCTGCAGACAACCTCTAAACAATTCGGATATAACTATCGGATGGAAGTGGATGATATTATCCGGGGGATTCAGGTTCCGGGTGGGGGGCCTGTGATCAATGGCGTGCTAGTGACTGGAGATTTGGACCAGAGGGAGAGCAACGATAATTTAAAGAACATAAGTCCGAAGACCATAATAAAGGTTACCGGTCTTGCAGCTTTTAAAGAAGACAAGCTTAAAGGATGGCTGCTCGGCGAAGAGGCGATCGGTACCGTTCTACTTAAGAATAAAATATCTCAGATGCCGGTATTGGTCTCGATAGGGGAGAAGGACTATATATCGTTTAATGTGTATTTATCACAGGTACATATCCACGCGGATGCGAAAGATATAGAGCATCCTATCTTCACGGTTAATGTCACTCAGCAGGCTGGATTAAAGGAATCGCCCAATGGCTTGGATCTAACAGATCCAACAGTGTTAAACGATCTTTCGAAGCTTTTGGAAAAGAATATTCAAGAACAGATCCGCGCTGCCATAGCAACTGCCCGTTCATTAAAAAGTGATTATCTAGGTTTCGGTGAAGCAGTAGAAAGAGCTAATCCACGTGGCTGGAAACAAGTAAAAGATCATTGGGAGAGTATATTTGAAACCTGCCAGATTAATATCGAGGCTGATGCTGTGATCAGGCATACGGATATGCGAAGTGATTCCTTTCAATCCAAGAATAAGTAATGACAATAAAGGAGGAGACAGCTATGGGAAAGATAAAAATAGGACTACTCCAATTTTTCACGTTGACTTTGTTGTTTGAGCTGGGAACAGCGCTGGTAGTGAATCTTGGGATGGAGTCTGGTAAAGATGCGTGGATATCCATACTCCTCGGAAATTTGATCGGTTTGATTGTATTTTCGGGGTACACTTATTTGTACAGAAAGTTTCCGGATCTCCCCTTAACGGCTTATACCCGCAAGCTATTGGGAAAATCCTTAGGTACGGTGATTTCCGTTCTCTACATTACCCTATTCCTCAATTTAGCGGGTCGTGATTTACGGGATGGCAGTTCCATGCTGGTTATGGCTACTATGCACCGCACACCTTTGTTTATTATTTCAACGTTGATGATCTTATCTTCTGCGTATGTTTTGCATAAAGGAGTAGAGGTATTATCCCGAACTTCATTGGTATTCGCAACTCTTGTAATGCTGATAGGAATATTTTGCTCGATCATGCTGATGTTATCGGGCTCAATTAATTTAAATCGATTACTTCCTATTTTTGAGAATGGGTTCCAGCCTGTGATTGATTCTGTTATTCGCCAGAACTATATGTTCCCTTTTGGTGAAATGATTTGTTTTACCATGCTAATGCCCTATCTGAACAATGTTAAAAAAGGTCCTTGGGTCATCGCCGCGGGGATATTTGTTTCAGGTTTGCTCTTAAGTCTGACTATGATGCTGAATATTTCCGTGCTTGGCACAGATATAGTGAAACGGTCACCCCTCCCTCTGATGCCCACGATTAGCAAGATTTCAATCTCCGATTTTATTCAACGTGTGGATATTCTAATTGTTATGGTGCTGATTATCGGCGTTTTTTTCAAAATGTCTGTGTTTTTTGCGGCCGCACTTATAGGAATTTCGGAATTGTTCAAGATTCCTTACCGGAGAATGGTCTATCCCTGTGCTCTGATCATTCTGTTCAGCTCGATGTTGAATGCGCGGAGCTTTACTGAACATATTAATGAGGGGGGGAGATTGTTATATACGATTTTTCCCTTCTTTATGGTGTTGATCCCTGTAATTCTTATCATCGTTGCGGCGATAAGAAGTCATCTTTCCCCGCCACGTTCTGGTTGATGTCCTGTTTTCCAGTAATAGATATCGGGGATGAACAAGCAAAGCAGCAAAATACAAGCAGTAGCTTTCTCAGAGGCGGTATAGAATAGATAGTTAAGGATATACCCGACGTTACCCAGCCCATAGCCATACAGCCAATCTAGCAAATAAATATACAGCAAGCAGAGAGTGGCTAGCAGTAAAGTTACAGCGTATTTTCGGATCAGAAACTTTCTTGTTTTTTTCTTCAAAGTATTCTCTCCTTTATGGAAATAACGGCATTAACGTTAGTATGAAGCTTTTTACATATGAACATGCATGGTGATATTTTGGTCTAAATGCTTTTCTTTTGTAAAGCTTATCATCCATACCGATTTATGTTACATTAGTATGAAACTAAAGTTAGAAACTAATGTGGCAGGGGAGGATCTTGTTGTGAAGCCGGATTTACGTTCCGCATGGGGAAATAAAGTATTAGTCGGAGACGGAGCGATGGGGACCTACTTATATCAGAAGGGTTTCCCGGTCGGCATTTCCTATGAAGAATTAAATTTGACCTCTCCGGGGGTAATCGAAGATGTTCATCGCAGCTATATTGAGGCAGGGGCAGTGCTGCTGGAAAGCAACACCTTCTCGGCGAACTATGACAGGCTGTCCAAATATGGTCTAGAATCCAAGGTTGAGGAAATAAATCGAGCCGGGGTTAGAATCGCTCGCCAGGCTGCTGGAGATCATGGGTATGTATTAGGAGCTGTAGGATCTATTCGTGCGGGCAAACGTGCGAATCTCTCTTCCACAGAGCTGAAAAAATATTTTACACAGCAGATTGCTGCATTGCTAGAAGAGGACGTAGATGGCATTATGCTGGAAACCTTTTACGATGTTGAGGAACTGCATTTAGCTCTAAGAACGCTCCGCAAGATCAGCTCGCTTCCTGTAGTTTGCCAATTAGCTGTCGATGAAACGGCACGCACATTAGATGGATTAACTTTGCCAGAAGCCTTTCGTATTCTGGAAGGCGATGGCGCTGATGTTATCGGATTTAACTGTAACACAGGCCCGAACGGAATGAAGCGAGCGCTCAAAGCTGTACAAGGGAATCTGGTTCTGCCAGCCTCTGTGTATCCAAATGCGGGTGTGGCGGATTATGTAGACGGAGAATATCGGTACGGGGCTTCACCAGAATATTTTGGCCAAATGGCACAGACTTTCGCGGAGATGGGCTGCCGGATAATCGGTGGTTGCTGTGGTACAACTCCGCAGCATATCGCAGAAATCTCCTCTGCACTGAAGAATTATGTACCGCAACCGCTTCCTAAACCGTTGCCACCTGCAGTGGAGCGTGTATCGCTGCAAGAGAATTTTGGCGATGAGGATAGAGATGGTAGAGAGCCGAACCTGGTTGATCTGGTAAAGGAACGACATACGGTTATTGTTGAGCTTGATCCACCTCGTGAATTGGATATTGCAAAGTTTATGCAGGGCGCAGAAGTTCTGAGAAGAGCAGGCGCGGATGCGCTGACACTCGCCGACAACTCCCTGGCTGTCACACGGATGAGCAACATGGCTTTGGGACATTTGGTGCACGCTAAAACTGGACTTCGTCCGCTAGTGCATATTGCTTGCCGGGATCGTAATTTGATTGGTACTCAATCCCATTTGATGGGTTTTGATGCGCTTGGAATTGATCATGTGCTGGCTGTAACAGGTGATCCTGCGAAATTTGGAGATCTTCCCGGCTCAAGCTCGGTTTATGATTTAACCTCTTTTGAGATTATTAGAATGATCAAGCAGCTGAATGACGGGATTTCCTTCTCAGGTAAACCTTTGAAACAGAAAGCGAATTTTGTAATCGGAGCTGCATTTAACCCGAATGTTAAACATTTGGATAAGGCAGTGCAACGTCTGGAGAAGAAAATTGCCTCTGGTGCCGACTATATTATGACCCAGCCTGTCTATGATCAGGAACTTATCGTGAAGATAGCTGAGGCAACAGCACATCTGGACATCCCCGTATTCATTGGTGTTATGCCACTGGCAAGCGGACGTAATGCAGAGTTTCTACATAATGAGGTTCCCGGTATTCAGCTTACGGACGATGTCCGCAACCGCATGAAGGGACTTGAAGGGGAAGCTGGAAGAGCAGAAGGTGTCGCTATCGCTAAGGAACTGTTAGATGTTGCTACTGCCCATTTTAATGGAATCTATCTGATGACTCCGTTCATGTTCTATGATATGAGCGCACAGCTAATGGAGTATGTGTGGGAGAAATCAGGACGCAAATTGTCCCCCTTGTTTCGCTAGTAATAATCAATTACAATAGTGTAATGGATGTGATTCCGTTGTCATTTAGCATGACCGGATACGGTCAATCGTCCCTGCAATTCGGCGGCTACAAGATTATGTTCGAAGTGAAATCGGTGAATCACCGGTACTGCGAAGTTGTACTGCGGATGCCCCGGGATTGGACGGGTTATGAGGATGTGTTGAGAAGAAAGGTTCAACAGCACATCAAACGGGGAAGAATAGATGTTACCATCAATAGAGAGCACGATGAGTCGACAGTTAGACCGGTTCTGAATCACTCTGCTGTAATGACCTATCTAAAGGCAGCAGAGCAGCTTAAGAACGAATATGGTTTGACTGGTGAGTTGACTTTACGTGATATACTTTCTATACCCGGTATTATGGACAGCAAAGACGAGGCTGCGGGTGCCGTGTCTGCGACATTAGAAGACTACTCCGAAGTATTGGAGGCGGGACTTGAGCAGTGTTTGCAGTCTCTGCTGGAGATGCGCGCCCGTGAAGGCAGTTATCTAGCCGCAGATATTGAACAGCGCCTGAACCATCTTGAGAACATGCATGCTGAAATGGTTGAACTTGCACCTGTCGTAATCATTGAATATCGTGAGAAACTTCGACATCGATTGAATGAACTAAATGATGGGACGTTCGCTTTTGATGAGCATAAATTCGGGATGGAGATCGCTATTTTTGCAGATCGCTGTAATATTGATGAAGAGTTGACCCGGTTGTATAGTCATTTCGAGCAATGCAGAGCCCTCCTGAAGGGGAAAGGACCGGTAGGACGCAAACTGGATTTTCTCATTCAGGAGATGAACCGTGAGACGAATACAATCGGATCGAAATGCAATCATCTAACTCTCGTGGGTCTTGTGCTAGATATGAAAGCAGAACTGGAGAAGATTCGAGAACAAGCTGCGAACATAGAGTAATCGGGAATAGGTAATAGCATAGAACTTTATGGGGGGAACTACCGGAACATGGCAATCAAACTTATTAACATTGGCTTTGGAAATATTGTGTCTGCCAACCGCATTATTTCTATCGTCAGTCCGGAATCTGCACCAATCAAACGTATTATCCAGGAGGCACGTGATCGGCATATGTTGATCGACGCCACCTATGGCCGACGGACTCGTGCCGTAATCATTACAGATAGTGATCATGTCATCCTATCGGCTGTACAGCCGGAGACTGTGGCGCATCGCTTATCCAGTAAAGATGACGACAACGACGAATAACAACTAAATGGAGTGTATTATGTCAAAAGGATTGCTCATCATATTATCCGGACCTTCCGGCGTGGGTAAAGGTACTGTTTGTACTGCACTACGTCCGAAGATGCCCGAACTTGTCTACTCAGTTTCTGCTACTACTCGCAGTCCGCGTGCGGGTGAGGAAGATGGCGTCAACTATTTTTTCAAAAGCAAAGAGGAATTTATGACAATGATCGAAGCCGATCAATTGCTTGAATACGCGGAGTACGTAGGTAATTATTACGGTACTCCCCGTGATTTTGTAGAGAGAACTCTCAATAGCGGCAAAGACATTATTCTCGAAATTGAGGTTCAAGGAGCTCTCAAAGTCAAAGAGAAATTTCCTGAAGGGATTTTTGTGTTCCTTCTTCCTCCATCCATGGACGAGTTGAAGGACCGCATTCGCGGACGGGGTACTGAGCATCCAGATGTGATCGATCACCGCATGACTGTAGCGGAAGATGAGATCAACTTAATGCAGCATTATGATTATGCTGTTGTGAATGATGAGATTGATCTGGCTTGTAAGAGAATAGAAAGCATTATTATCGCCGAACATTGTAAAGTCAGATAATTTATGCTGAAGGTCAAATGGTATTAACAGTAAACTATGAAGAGGTGTCCCAGTGCTATATCCATCCATTGATGAAATGATGACTAAGGTTGACAGTAAGTATTCGCTCGTTGTCGCTGCTGCACGTCGTGCTAGACAATTGCGTGAGGGTGGCAAGACAGATGTGAAGAATCCTAGATCGCATAAATTTGTTGGTGTTGCTCTTGAGGAAATTTACGAAGATCGCATTACTCTAACCCGCGGTGAAGAGTAGTCTCAAGCATAAGTAATAATGACCTATTGTAGAAACGGATGCCGCCTATTTGTTTTGAGGCGCTGCCGTTTCTTCTTGGGTTATGGAGCATTTACGGGTCTTAAATTTATGATGAAAGCCCAGAACCGGGCTCTTTATGACAACCGGAAGGTTGTTATTTTTTTCTCGTCGTAAAGATAGCCATTCGTTGTAAGAGTAGGGAACAGGGGGGAGATCATGTTGAAGAGCTTGAAGGGGAAGACTATTTTACTTGGGATCACAGGAGGAATTGCTGCTTATAAAGCGGCGTCCTTGACCAGTAAGCTTGTCCAAAAAGGAGCCGAGGTTCATGTCATTATGACAGCTTCGGCGAAGCAGTTCATTACAGAATTAACTCTACAGTCACTATCGAAGCAACGAGTATATAGCGATACATTCCAGGAGAGAGATCCATCCTCCATTTCACATATTGATCTGGCAGATGCTGCGGATCTTGTGCTGGTAGCACCCGCAACCGCAAATATAATTGCCAAAATGGCACACGGTATCGCCGATGATATGTTATCTACTACACTGCTTGCTACTACGGCTCCTATTATGGTTGCACCAGCTATGAATGTTCATATGTATCAGCATCCAGCTGTACTTAATAATTTGAATATTCTCGCTAGCCGAGGCATTCATTTTATTGAGCCTGGTGAAGGACTGCTGGCATGTGGATACGTTGGCAAAGGTCGGCTAGAAGAGCCAGAGGCTATTGTGAGTGTGGTTGAGAATTTTTTTGCACACCAAGCTAGCGTCGCATCCAAACCTCTTGCGGGTAAAAAAATCGTCATCACAGCGGGTGGAACGGTAGAACGGATTGATCCAGTGCGTTATATCTCCAATGATTCATCCGGTAAAATGGGCTTCGCGCTAGCACGTGCTGCACGTGCAATGGGTGCTGAGGTAACGTTGATTGCTGCGCGTACAGATGAGGCTCCTCCACAGGAACCAGAGATTTCAGTCATTCGTGTTCAATCTGCACAGGAAATGTATGAAGCAGTTACCGCACTGTGGGACAGCTGCGACATTATGATCAAGGCGGCTGCTGTATCGGATTACCGTCCGAAGCATAGTGAGCCTTCCAAGATTAAAAAAAGCGGAGAGACGATGACGCTTGAGCTTGTGAAGACAACGGATATTCTGGAAACACTCGGTAAGACCAAAAACAAGCAGTTTTTGGTCGGCTTTGCTGCGGAAACGGGCAATACGGAATTTTATGCTAAGGACAAGCTGGTCCGCAAAAACTGCGATCTCATCGTTGCTAACAATGTAGCGGCTGCAGGAGCCGGATTTGGAGCGGATACGAATATCGTTTCGATATATGATGTGAATGGATTGGTGCTTGAATTGCCACAATTGTCGAAGGATGAGGTTGCTCGTCATTTGCTGACGCTCGTGGCAGAGCGGATTACTGGAGCTTCATTATAATGGATATCGCCAAGGTCATTGTGGATGTGCCTGTACGCAGCACTGACCGGCCATTTGATTATAGTATTCCAGAATCCCTGAAGTTATGGATTGAAGTGGGCAGTCGGGTAGCCGTTCCGTTTGGGCACCGGACAGTCCAAGGTTTTGTAGTATCTTTAGAATCAGGCGAGACCCTAGTGAGTCCTAGCCTGAAGCCTATTCAAGAAGTGTTGGATTTGCTTCCGCCTTTATCTCCTGAATTAGTTGAGCTTGCGGACTGGATGAGTAAAAGATATGCATGTAGACGAATTTCAGCACTGCAGGCGATGTTGCCCACCGCTCTAAAAGGGAAGGCAGAACGGCTGATTTCACTTGGAGATGTGCAGGAAGAGACAGCATTTCCAGAGGATGAATTGTTCCCAATGTTTGCCGACACAGGGGATGAGGAACGACTAATCACAGAATTTATTGGACGTAGTGGCGAAGTTTCCATGAAGCAGCTTACTCGTGCATTTCCTGAGGCTGCTGAGACGGTGAAGTTCATGCTGCGGCGTGGAGTACTTATAGAGAGTCAATCCATTAAGGATAAAATGGGTAAGAAAAAGCTCAAGGCAGTCGATCTGGCGATAGGTGTCACTGCTGCCCGTGAGGCATTGAACAAATTCCCGAAAAAATCCGCACGCCAGAAGGAAGTTCTGAGCTTTTTAGTTGATATGGAAGCTACACTCCCTATGGCCCTTAAAGAAGTTTTGTCTGCACTCCAAGTAACGGCAAGTACTGTAAAGGCCTTGGAGGAAAAAGGTTTTATCGAGATCAGTGAAATTGAAGTCTATCGCGATCCTTATCAAGGACGAGATTTTAAACCTACCACACCTCTACCGCTTACAGCGGAACAAGAGGTCGTATATACAAGAATTTCTCGAACCTTAGAGGAGCAGCTTCACGAAGTATTTCTGCTTCATGGAGTTACGGGTAGTGGTAAGACAGAGATCTATTTGCAATGTATTAAACGCTGTTTAGATCAGGGCAGACAGGCTGTTGTTCTTGTGCCAGAGATTGCTTTAACACCACAAATGGTGGAGCGGTTTAAGGGGCGGTTCGGCAGCGGGGTCGCGGTTATGCATAGCCGGCTGTCTGTTGGTGAGCGATACGATGAGTGGCGTAAAATCCGTGAAGGAAAGGCCACAGTCGCTGTAGGCGCAAGATCGGCCGTGTTTGCTCCTTTCTCCAACCTAGGGTTGATTATTATGGATGAAGAACATGAGACCTCTTATAAACAGGAGGAGAATCCGAAATATCATGCCCGTGATGCTGCTATTCGTAGAGCGGAACAGTGTGGGGCAGCTGTGATTCTAGGTTCTGCTACGCCTTCGCTGGAAAGCTATCATGCTGCAAGATCGCAGAGTGATATTCATTTTTCACCGGTACTGCTGGAGATGCCTACCCGTGCGCTTGGAAATGAACTTCCAAAGGTGAACGTAGTAGACATGCGGGAAGAGCTTAAAGAAGGCAACCGTTCGATGTTCAGCCGAAAGCTTCATTCAGCACTGGAAGAGAGGCTGGAACGCGGAGAACAGACGGTGCTGCTGCTTAACCGTAGAGGTTTCTCAACCTTTGTCATGTGTCGTAGCTGTGGTTACGTAGCCGGTTGTCCAGAATGTGATATCTCACTAACGTATCATAGCCGTAGTGACAATTTGCGTTGTCATTATTGCGGACATGCTGAACCAGCACCTAAGCTTTGTCCGGAGTGTGGTAGTGAGCATATCCGGTTTTTCGGAACGGGTACACAGCGGGTGGAGGAAGAGCTTGGTAAGCTATTCCCAGGCATACGAGTGATTCGTATGGATGTGGACACAACAACAGAAAAGGGCTCGCATGAGAAGCTGCTGAACCAATTTAGAGACAAAAAAGCGGATGTTCTCCTGGGCACTCAGATGGTAGCAAAGGGACTGGATTTTCCAGATGTCACTCTTGTTGGTGTAATCACAGCAGATTCAGCTTTGAACCTGCCCGATTTTCGCGCAGCAGAGAAGACATTCCAATTGCTTACACAAGTTGCAGGCAGAGCAGGCCGGCACCAGCTTCCAGGCGAAGTGGTCGTTCAGTCCTATACGCCAGAGCATTATTCTATTATTCATGCCAGCGGACATGACTATCTCTCTTTTGTACGTGAAGAGCTGAAGCATCGCAGAGGTCTCCATTATCCGCCATATTGCAGACTCATCCTGGTCACATTGTCTCATGAACAGCTGCCGCTTCTACTGCGGATGGCAGAGAATTATGCTCTGAATCTTCAGGGAAAGGCCAGACAGCTAAGGTGGTATGGAAGTCTCGATAAGCTAACCAGCGATGTGTTAGATCTGTTGGGTCCTGTGGCATCACCTATCCCTCGATTAAAGGGTAGATATAGATTCCAGTGTATGATAAAATGGCGCGGCGCCATCGATGTGATTGGACTTGTCCGCCAAGTGGCTGAAGAGTTAGAGGATTCTGTGCGGGATACCGGTCTTCAGATCAGCATTGATGTGGATCCGCAGATGTTGATGTAAATCCGTATCATGTTACAATGTAAAAAAAGAGCTTTATCAATTGACTTTAAATATAGAAATGTTCAGAACGGGAAGGTGTTTTGTAATGGCTATACGTTTGATCGTTAAAGAACCGGATGAAGTATTGCACAAAAAAGCTAAAGAAGTAGCTGTAGTTACTCCTAATGTTAAAAAATTGCTGGATGATATGGCACATACGATGTATGACGCTGAAGGAGTAGGGCTGGCGGCACCCCAAGTCGGAATTTTGAAACGTCTAATTGTGGTGGATGCGGATGAAGAGCATGGATTGATCAAAATGATTAACCCTGAAATCATCAGCATGGAAGGTGAACAGCTAGGACCAGAAGGATGTCTTAGTATTCCTGGCTTGAATGGTGATGTTCGCCGTGCGGAGACTGTAACTGTACGTGGCCTTAACCGTGAGGGAAAAGAGATTACGATAACCGGCAGTGGTTTACTTGCCCGGGCTTTTCAGCATGAGATTGACCATTTGAATGGAGTTCTATTTACAGATATCGCTGAAAAAGTATACGAGATGACTGCTAACGAGACTGAGGAGTGAGGAATATGAAGATTGTATTCATGGGAACTCCAGCTTTTGCGGTGCCAAGCTTGCAAATGCTGGTAGATGAAGGCTATGAAGTTGTAGCTGTCATCACCCAACCAGATCGTCCGCAGGGGAGAAAAAAGATCTTAGTTCCTTCACCAGTTAAGGAAGCCGCATTAGCTCTCGGATTACCTGTGCTTCAGCCAGAACGCATGCGTCGTCCTGAGGCAGTCGCCGAGCTGGCAGCATATGAGCCGGATTTGATCGTCACGGCTGCTTATGGTCAAATTTTGCCTAAAGCTGTGTTGGACTTACCGCGGAATGGTTGTGTGAATGTACACGGTTCGTTGCTTCCTAAATATCGGGGAGGTGCTCCGATTCAGCGCAGTATCATCAATGGGGAGAAAGTGACCGGCGTTACTTTGATGTATATGGCTGAGGGGCTGGATACCGGTGACATGATCTCTCGTGTCGAAGTGGCTATTGAGGATGAGGATACCTCTGGAACTCTTTTTGAGAAGCTGAGCCTGGCTGGACGAGATCTGTTAAAGTCTGAAATGCCACGTTTAGTAAGCGGAAAAGTTCAAGCTGTTCAGCAAGACGATAGTGAGGCAACTTATGCCCCTAACCTTAATCGCGAGGATGAACGCTTGGATTGGAACGCTAGCTCACGTGACAACTATAATCGAATTCGTGGATTAGTTCCTTTTTCCGGCGCATTTACGCTCTGGAATGGTGAGACCTTTAAAGCTTGGGCTTCTAAGCTGCCTGAAGCGCAGAAAGCAAGTGATAGTGCTCCAGGAACGGTGCTTTCTGTAACTGAACGAGGTGTCGAAGTGAAGACAGGTGACGGAAGTCTGCTGCTGACAACGGTTCAACCTGCTGGCAAAAAAGCAATGAGTGCGGCCGATTTTAGCCGTGGTGCTGTTATGAAGCCAGGGACGGTGTTAGGTTGAGCGGCGGTGGAAATGGTGTTGGCCGATCAGCAGTAAATCCTAGCGCTGGTAAGAGACAGGGGAATAACTCTAAAGCAGTTGGCAACAAGGGTAAGGTTACCCCTGCTTCTGCCCGGGAAATCGCGCTTGATATAATGGTTAAAGTTGAGCAGCAAGGTGCTTATAGCAATTTGCTGCTCAACAGCAGTCTACAGAAGGCAACGCTTAGCAGAGAAGATGCCGGACTGGTCACAGAACTTGTCTATGGCTCTATTTCGCGGATGAACACCCTGGATTATGTGCTTGAAGGATTTGTTAGTAAAGGGATAGCCAAACTACAGCCATGGGTCCGTAATTTACTGCGGTTTAGTTTATATCAAATTATGTATCTCGATCGTATACCGTCCCATGCAGCTGTAAATGAGGCTGTTAATATAGCGAAGAAAAAAGGCCACCAGGGAATCTCAGGGATGGTTAACGGCGTGCTGCGCAGTGTATTGCGTGCTGGTGATCTGCCAGTTCTGCCTGAGGGGCTAAGTCAAGCGCAGCGGATATCGATATTATATTCACATCCGTTGTGGTTAGTGGAACGTTGGATTACCGAGTACGGTGCCGACACGGCGGAAGCTATTTGTGCATCAAACAATGAGCCGCCTGCGGTCAGTGTACGCGTGAATACAACGATGATCTGTCGTGAAGCTCTGCTGAACCAGATGATTGAACAAGGTCTGCAAGCTTCAGCATCTGATGTTAGTCCCTATGGCATTGTTGTGAAAGGCGGCGGAAACCTGGCACTCACCTCCTGGTATCGTGATGGATATATCTCCGTTCAGGATGAGAGTTCTATGCTTGTAGCTGAAGCGGTAGCTCCGGAGCCTGGCATGAGAGTGCTTGACTGTTGCGCTGCTCCTGGGGGCAAAACAGCACATATGGGCGAGCTCATGAAAGATGAAGGATCGATTTATGCTAATGATCTGCATTTGCATAAAGCGAAATTGATCTCAGATCAAGCAGAACGTTTAGGTCTTGATTGTGTATCTACAGGCAGTGCAGACGCGCTGGAGCTGGAGCACACGTTAGAGCATCAATCCTTTGATAGAATTCTTCTCGACGCACCTTGCTCTGGACTCGGCGTAATTCGCCGTAAGCCAGACCTCAAATGGCGTAAGCAGTCGGAAGATGTGGCTAGTGTAGCATCATTGCAGCGGGAGTTGCTGCAGTCGGTCTCTAAACTGTTGAAACCGGGTGGCATTCTGGTATATAGTACCTGTACGACTGAACAAGCGGAAAATAGTGAAGTAGTAGCTGACTTTTTGAAGCAGAATCCTGATTTCACCGCAGTGACCTTTGCTTCACCATTGTGGGACAGGCTGGAGGGTACCGCGCTGGCTGAGGGTGATGGAATTCAACTGCTGCCCCATCATTATGGGAGCGACGGGTTCTATATTTCTAAGCTCCAGAGAGTCTTGTAATATAGCAAATTTTCTGACAATTGTAGTATCCTCCGCCCGCCGGGCTACCGTACGGCGGGCGTTTTCTTTTACCGTCTCTGAAATTTGTGTTAAAATAGGAAGAATGAGAAATAATACGCATATCCTTATGAAAGAACAGGTGTAGATAATAATGAAACCTTTAATATATGATTTTTCTTTAGAAGAGTTACAACAGTGGGCGAAAGATAATGGTGAGCCTGCTTTTCGTGGTGGACAAATTTTTGATTGGCTGTATGTAAAACGTGTGAATGACTTCGAAGCAATGAGCAATTTGTCCAAAGGGCTTCGCCAGAAGCTGAATGAACAATTCTCTATTGCAGCACTAACTGAAATTACTAAAATGGAATCTAAAGATGGAACTGTAAAATTCCTGTTTGGATTGCATGACGATCATGCTATCGAAACAGTTATCATGAAACATAATTATGGCAATAGCGTTTGCGTAACAACCCAAGTAGGATGCCGAATCGGCTGTACTTTCTGTGCTTCCACACTCGGTGGATTAAAACGGGATTTGACAGCGGGAGAAATTGTAGCTCAGGTTGTACGTTCCCAACAAATCCTGGATGCGCGCGGCGAACGTGTCAGCAGCATTGTTATCATGGGTACTGGTGAACCGTTTGAGAACTATGATGCAACAATGAGATTCCTGCGTCTTATGATTCATGAGAAGGGCTTAAATATCGGACAACGGCATATTACTGTTTCCACCAGCGGTATTGTACCGAGCATTTATAAATTTGCAGAAGAAGATACCCAGATTAATCTGGCGATTTCGATTCATGCGCCTAACGACGCCTTGCGTTCAAAGCTAATGCCTGTTAACCGCCGTTTTCCGTTTGATGATGTAATTGAATCATTGCGTTATTATCAAGCTAAGACGGGACGACGTGTCAGCTTTGAATATGCCTTGATCGGCGGGGTAAATGACCAACCGGAGCATGCTGAGGAATTGGCTGGGGTGCTTAAGAGCATGCTGTGCCACGTCAATTTGATTCCGGTAAACCATGTGCCTGAGCGAAAATATGTACGTACTTCACGCAATGATATCTTTGAGTTTCAACGTATTTTGGCTGATAACGGGGTGAATGTTACTATTCGCCGTGAGCAAGGCCATGATATCGCGGCCGCATGCGGACAGCTGCGTGCCAAACATATGGAGTTGGGGTGAGGATATTTGATCAGAACAGTTCATGCCAGCGATATTGGCCGAGTGCGCTCTGTCAATGAGGATTCGGTCTGGATCGGCGCGACGCGCCACGGTTATACACTCGGTATTATTGCCGATGGGATGGGTGGACATCAGGCTGGTGAAACCGCAAGCAGGCTCGCTTTGGAGACAATGAGGAATAACCTAGACGGGTTAGAGTCTGGCCTTCAAGACGAAGCTCTGCGTGATGCGTTGTCAGCTGCTATTTTGGAAGCTAACAGCACTGTGTTCAGGGAGGCTTCCGGTGACGATAAGTATCATAATATGGGTACTACTGTCGTTGCTGTTCTTTTGAATGGATCAAACGGATATATTGGCCATATCGGAGACAGCAGAGCCTATTTAATAAAAGACAGTGCGGCAGTTCAACTAACCGAGGATCATACGCTAGTCAATGAGCTGTTCAAGAACGGTCAGATCAGTGTGGAGGAATTGGATAATCATCCGCGTCGTAATGTGCTGACGAGGGCACTTGGAACAGATGCTGAGGTTGAAGTTGATATGGCGCCTATAGCTCTGCTACCTGGGGAAATTTTGCTTCTATGCAGCGATGGTTTAAGCAACTTTGTCACAAATGAGCATTTAGGCAAAGTAGCAGGTATACATGAGATATCGTTAGAGGAAAGAGCGGACCGTTTACTTCAGCTGGCACTGCTCGCCGGCGGTGGCGATAATATTAGCGTCGCTTTGTTAGAACATCATGGAGAGGCCGCTGTGCCCGAAACAAAGGAGTGGGATTGATGATCGGTCACGAATTGGGCGGCCGTTACCAAGTCATCGAACGGATCGGCGGAGGTGGAATGGCGCTCGTCTATAGAGCACATGACATTCTTTTAAACCGAAATGTCGCCATCAAAGTATTGCGCAATCAGTTTGTGCATGACGAGGAATTTATTCGCCGTTTTAGGCGTGAGGCGCAATCTGCCGCATCTTTGTCTCATCCGAATGTCGTCAGCATATACGATGTAGGACAAGAAGACGAAATTCATTACATTGTCATGGAGTATATTGAGGGTCAGAATCTTAATGAAATTATAAAAGAACGAGCGCCATTGCAGGTTGATGAATCCGTACGGATCGCTTCACAAATCTGTGATGCCCTAGATCATGCGCATCAGAATCAAATTATTCATCGTGATATAAAACCACATAATATCCTGATCGGACGCAACGGCCGGGTGAAAGTAACCGACTTTGGGATTGCCCGCGCAGTTACGTCAACAACCATTACACAGACCGGTTCTGTGGTTGGTTCAGTACATTATTTCTCGCCAGAGCATGCCAAAGGTGTCTCTACAGGAGAAAAGTCTGACTTGTATTCATTAGGTATTGTACTTTATCAAATGCTTACCGGAAGCCTGCCCTTCTTGGGAGAGAGTCCGATTAGTGTAGCTTTAAAACATCTGCAAGAAGAGTTTGAAGAACCAAAACTTCTGAATCCACTCATTCCGCAAAGCGTTGAGAATGTAATTCTGAGATCAATGCGTAAAAATCCGGAGGAGCGGTACGACTCTGCCAAAGAAATGTTGCAGGATTTGGAAACATGCTTATTGCCGGAGCGCCGCAGTGAGGCGAAGATTCTGTTCAACGATGAAGAAGATGAGGATCGTACGCGGGTTATCCCGGCGATAAAACCGATTCAAAGAAGCAATGGTAATCGTAATCATCGTGAGGAACGGATGGTTCGTGATGAAGATGATGAACCGGTGCCTTCAAGCAAAGGTAAAAAACAATGGGCAAAACCCACATTATGGATTGGGCTAACCTTGCTGTTGCTGTTGGCTATGGCCAGTCTCGTATGGTACGTTAAATCACAGCTAGTTGTTCCTGAGGTTTCCGTTCCTTATGTAGTAGGTAAACAGATAGAACAAGCACAAACTGAGCTTGAGGATTTGGGGCTTGAGGTTGCTGATCCTATTCTGTATGACTACAGTCCGAATTTTGAAGAGAATGTGGTCATTAAGCAAAGTAGGGAAAAGGATGCCAAAGTGAAAAAAGGAGCGTCCCTAATACTCACTGTGAATACGGCTAAGCCACTACCCAAGATGCCAGATGTAGTTAACAAGAGCTTTGATGATGCGGTTAAAGCATTGATGGCGCTGGGTGTAGCCCAGGACCGGATTGATAATAAACCTCTCTATGACGAAAATACAGATGAAGGTCTCATTGTAAAATCTGACCCTGCATTAAATACAGAATTCGATCCTGAGACGGTTCAAATCACCCTTTACGTTAGTAAAGGAGAAGAAAGTGTACTGTTGCCAGATCTCATCGGTAAGACGGAGAGTGAGGCAAAGGCGCTGCTGGAAGGTGCCAAGCTTGTTCTTGGAGAAGTTAAACAAGAATCCAGCTTCAGCATTGAAGAAGGTAAAGTAACAAAGACTTGGGCATTTGATAAGGGGACAGGTACTTCTGTTCCACCTGGAACAGCGATTACGATTTACTTAAGTACAGGTTATCCACCTGAAGCCCTGAAGTATACCTTTAATGTGCCAGTCGCTCCTGCTCAGGATGGGAAAAAGAGCAAGATTCGTATCGAATTCGTGGATGCGCGCAATAATGGAGAGAAGCAGGATTGGGGAACACGTACCATTGGAAAGAGCCAAGTGTTATCTGTGAATCTAGTATTGGCTCCTAATAAAGATGGTTCAGTTATTGTTACCCGTGACGGTGTACTTTTGGATACTTATGTTATTCCTTATATCGATGCTAAGAACGGAACCGTTCAGGAGCCTGAACCACCAGTTATAGCAACACCACAGCCAACTCCAACACCTTCTGCTGAACCTACGCCTACAATTGAACCTACGATTGAACCGGAGATCTTGCCAGGTTCAGGTTCAGAGAATGACGGAGGGAATAACGGGGCGGTGAATCAGACAGGGTTCGTAAACAATAGTTCTATAAATAGTGAATCGACTAATAATGGCAATAATAAGCACAACAATAAAGGCAAGGATAAATCTAAAGATAAAAACAACAACTAAACAGGGTTTAACCTGAACGGTTGGCGTAGCGAAATGACCCGGGGATATCAGACTTGGGTCATTTTCGCAAAATCAGGAGAGGAAGGCTCACTATGTATGCCTGAAGGTATAATTGTTAAGGCGTTAAGCGGTTATTATTATGTGAAACCGCTCCGCGAAGGATTAATTGCGACTGAAGAGCATTCTGTTCAATGCAGAGGCCGAGGAATTCTTAAGAAAAAAGGGATCGCTCCGCTAGTTGGAGATCGGGTTATTTATATTCTTACTGAGCATGGAGAAGGAATGGTGGATGAACTTCTACCTAGAGAATCTGAACTGATTCGTCCACCTGTAGCGAATGTTAAGCTCGCAGTCCTTTTATTCTCCGTTCGGGAGCCCGATATGAACCTGAATCTGTTGGACAAGTTTCTAGTTCATATTGAGCATTCAGGTCTGGAACCCCTAATTGTTCTGACTAAACAGGATTTGGCGGATGATGATGGTGAAGCTACTCGTTATGTTAAAGAACTTTATGAGGATATCGGATATGAAGTGATGGTCACAAGTTCACTTACTGGTGCCGGAAGCGATGAGCTAAGACAACGGCTTACTGGTGGTATTAGCGTATTTGCGGGTCAATCGGGGGTTGGTAAGTCCACCTTATTGAATCGTATTGTTCCAGGGCTTAAACTGGAGACTGGAGAGATCAGTTTACGATTGGGACGTGGTCGCCATACGACCCGTCATGTGGAGCTGATGGATATTGGTGGTGGAGGTTTTGTTGCAGATACCCCAGGTTTTAGTCAGCTTGATTTCTTAGAGCTTGGTGTAGAAGAGCTGTCCACTTGTTTTCGTGAATTTGCTCAATATGCATCCGATTGTAAGTTCCGGGGCTGCAGTCATCAGCATGAACCAGGCTGCCGTGTAATAGAGGCTTGGAAAGCAGGGAAAATTGCGGATAGTCGCTATGATCATTACAAACTGTTTTTTAATGAAATGAAAGATAAAAAGCGGAGGTACTAACATCATGATACGAATAGCACCATCTTTATTGTCGGCGGATTTCGCGCGTTTAGGTCCAGAAGTAGCAGAGGCGGAAGCCAGTGGTGGAGATTGGATACATGTGGATGTAATGGACGGTCATTTTGTGCCGAATATCACATTGGGTCCACCTATTGTAAAAGCTGTATCGTTACATACCAAGCTGCCACTTGATGTTCACTTGATGATTGAGTCGCCAGAACGTTATATCCCTGATTTTGCTGCAGCAGGTGCAAGTGTGATCACCGTTCACGCTGAGGCATGCGTTCATTTGCATCGTGTGGTTCATCAGATCAAGGAGCTGGGGCTGAAGGCAAGTGTAGCAATTAATCCGGGTACTCCGGCTTCAGCGGTGCGTGAGGTGCTGGAGGATGTGGATATGATTCTGGTGATGACCGTTAATCCAGGCTTTGGTGGTCAAGCATTCATTCCTAACACTTTGCGCAAAATCATTCAAATTCGAGAATGGGCGAATGAAGTGAATCCAGATTTATTGATCGAAGTAGATGGTGGAGTCTCGGAAGAGACAGCACCCTTAGTTGTGGCAGCTGGAGCCGATGTTTTGGTAGCGGGGAATGCAGTTTTTGGCCGGAGTGATCGTGCTGCGGCGATCCGCGGAATTCGAGAAGCAGCCGAATCTGCACTGCGTTAAAAAAATAGGCTATTGAGACTAGAGGTATAGGCCAAGTCCTCGGTGCATAAATATGGTTACATGAGCAGAAATCTCATGTAGCCTTTTTTGTTTTGGCAGGGAGGACTGCAGTTCGTTTCCGTTATTGACAAGAGGAAAGTCTCCTGCGTACGGCATGAATTGATGGGAGGGTAAATCATGAAATTTTACACGTTTAAGCTGCCAAGGTTTTTGGGAGGTTTTGTTAAAGCAATATTGAACACATTTCAGAAGAGTTAAGCCGCTAACAGAAAAGAAAACATGAAAAAAAGCACCTTACAAATGTAAAGGGTGCTTTTTGCTTCATATAAGTTATCGTTCGGTCTTAAAATTGCTAAAGACTAAACGCGTTCAACTTTACCGGCTTTCAAAGCACGGGTGCTGACGTACACGCGTTTTGGTTTACCGTTCACGAGGATACGGACCTTCTGAACGTTAACTCCCCAAGAACGACGGTTGCGGTTATTAGCGTGAGACACGTGGTTGCCGCTGCTCGGTTTCTTGCCTGTTACTGCACATTTGCGGGACATAGATTACACCTCCTTATTCCTAACACCTGCATAAACAATACTTATCTATAATATCACAGCAAATTTTGCTACGTCAACCGATTCAAAAACATTTATTTCTTTTAATACTTATAGTACAATGTAAATTAGTGCATTATGTCCTGTTAATCATAGAATGATTAGGCATGAAGTTAGGAAGGGGAATTCTCAATTGAGTAAGCGTTCTATAAACGGAACAGATTTTACCGCTATGGTATTGGCTGGAGCGGATAAGCTGCAACAGCATGCAGAACACGTCAATTCCCTAAATGTTTTTCCGGTCCCAGATGGAGATACCGGCACAAACATGAATTTGACGATGACCGCAGGTGCGAATGAATTAAAGAAAAATAACACCACTTCTGTGGGCCAATGTGCAGGTGTACTCTCCAAGGGCTTATTAATGGGAGCTCGTGGGAATTCCGGCGTTATTTTGTCCCAGTTATTCAGAGGGTTTAGCAGGTATGCGGCTCAACATGATGAGCTTAATACACAGCAGTTCGCTGCTGCGCTGCAAACCGGAGTGGACGCTGCGTATAAAGCAGTTGTAAAGCCCGTAGAGGGAACTATTCTTACTGTAGCTAAAGAGGCTGCAAGACATGCTGTTTATTATGCCCGCCGTACTACTGACGTTGTGGAGCTGATGACAGAGGTATTAGCCAAAGCAAAAGAAGCCTTAGCTTATACGCCTGAGCAATTGCCTGTATTGAAGCAAGTCGGTGTTGTAGATTCTGGCGGCCAAGGTTTGGTCTACATTTATGAAGGGTTTCACCAGCATCTGACGAATGGAAGTACTACCGGTCTGTCTGAATCTGTGCAAGGACAAACCTACACACCCGTTGCACCAGCGCCTAAACCCGTATTAACGAAACCTGAAAGTGAACTGTTTTCTGTACAGTCTTCTGCGCAGTCACAGCTATCTACTGAAGATATAGAATTTCTATATGATATGGAGTTTTTCATTAATCGCCAGTTAGGCGTTAACGTGAGAACCAATTTTGATGAGGAAGCTTTTAGGAAAGCGTTGTCAGTTAATGGCGACTCCATTATTGTTATTTCGGATGATGAGACGATTAAAGTGCATGTGCACTCTAAGGCTCCAGGTGAAGTGATGAACTTGGCTCTTCTTTATGGGGAGATCACGCAGATTCACATTCTTAATATGCGAGAGCAGCATCGTGACCTGCTGACTGCGGGCATGGATATTGCACCAATGCCTGATGTATTCGCTGATATGCCGAATGAGAAGAGCGCAGTGCAAATGTCTCCTGCTGAACCACCGGCCGATGATTTGGCGCCTTACGGCTTCATCGCGGTATCATCTGGCGCAGGTATTGCTGACATTTTCAAAAGCCTTGGAGTGGACGTAGTCCTAGCTGGCGGTCAGACAATGAATCCTAGCACTGAGGATTTCGTGAACGCGATTTCTTCCATATCTGCGAAGCATGTTTATATTTTGCCAAATAACTCGAACATTGTTCTTGCCGCTCAACAAGCTAAAGATCTTCTAGAGGGCGAACGTGAGATTACGGTGATTCCAAGTAAAAGTATTCCGCAGGGAATAGCAGCAGCTTTTGCATTCCAAGAGGAAGATGCAGTGGAGACTAATTCTGAGAATATGCTGGAAGCAATCTCTCATGTGAAGTCCGGACAAGTAACGAACGCTGTGCGTGATACAAGCTTTGATGAGCTGGAGATTAAATCGGGCCAATTTATTGGGATTTCTAATTCCAAAATTGTTGCTGCTGCAGATGATCTTTTGGCTGCAAGTCAGGCGCTGTTATCCAATATGCTGGAGAATGGCGACGAAATCGTTACGATCCTTATTGGTGCAGAAACAGAATCCGAGGCTACTGATTCTTTGAGTGAGTGGCTGGAAGAGACTTATCCGAATGTGGAAGTTGAGATTCATGAGGGTGGCCAACCCCTGTATTATTATCTGTTCTCTGTAGAGCCATAGGTAGGAATTAATGGTTCTTTAACAATGGAGTAGAAATTTGTTATTGCGTAGTTGGCAAAATTATAGCTTGGGGGAGAAAATCCATGAATCGTACCATTATCGTCACCGACAGCACTTCAGATATCCCGCCAGCAATGGCGGAAACGTACGGAATTGAGGTAGTACCGTTGACCTTAATGTTCGGCGAAGAGGCTTTTAGGGACAATCTGGATATGACTCCGGAGCAGTTCTATGAGCGTCTTCCCCGTACCTCACAGCTGCCGACTACTTCTCAACCCTCACCGGTTGAATATATGAATGTGTACCGCAGTATTCTGGAGCGTAACCCGGGCTGTTCTATCCTTTCCTTTCATATTTCTTCTGGACTGAGCGGGACTTATCAATCTGCATTGCTGGCTAAATCGATGCTGGAGGAAGAGGGAGAAGGAATCACTGTTGTGGATTCTCTCTCCGCTTCTTATGGTTTTGGATTTATGGTAGTGGAAGCTGCCAGAATGTCTGCTGAAGGCAAAGGACCTGAAGAGATACTTGAGGCTGTAGAAAGCCTACGTCAATCGCGTAAGCTTTACTTCTTAGTAGATACACTTGAATATTTACAAAAAGGCGGGAGAATTGGGAAAGCCTCCGCTATTCTGGGGACACTTCTGAATATTAAGCCGATCCTGTCCATTGATGCAGAAGGAATTATTTATGCGGTGGAGAAAGTTAGAGGCCGTAAGAAGGCTGTCGCCCGTATGATTGAACTGTTCAAGCGGGATCTGCAGGGTGTAAACAAAATCAATGTGGCCGTGGGTCATACGGCTGAACCGGCTTCCGGCGAAGAATTCTTGAATGAGCTTGCGGGACACTTCACCTTGGAAGAAAAAGTGCTGACGAACGTCGGCCCTGTCGTGGGCAGCCATGTCGGTAACGGTACATTAGCTGTGTTCATTTGGCCTGCAAAATGAGGGATAAATATGACACTGGCATTAAATCAAATTGAAGTAAAAAACATAACTGGCGTGAGTGCTCAAAAGCAAAGCGAGCTTCACGCCTTTGGCGTCTTTACAGTAAAGGATTTATTAGAGTATTATCCGTTCCGCTACGAGGATTATCGGCCCCGCTCGCTGAGTGAGACTAAACACGGGGATAAAGTGACCGTTGAGGCAAAAGTAATCGGTATCCCTGTACTGCAGCGTTTTGGCGGCAAGTCACGTCTTAGCTGTAAGATGGTTGCAGAGCCATGGATGTTCACAGCAACCTGGTTTAACCGCCATTATGTAAGAGAGCAACTCACTGTGGGACGGGAAATTGTGCTGACCGGGAAATGGGATCAGAAGCGCAATCAGATTACAGTGACTGATTATGAATTTCCGGATCGTGGTGAAGGGAAGACGGGAACACTGCAGCCAGTCTATTCGGTAGGTGGTAAGATCACTCAGTCCTGGATCAGGAAGGTTATTAATCAGGGACTTCAGCAGTATGGGGATCTGATTCCGGAGATTTTACCGCATTCTATTATGAGGGAATATGACTTCATGCCGCGTAAACGGGCCATTGCCACTATCCATAGGCCTGAGGACACTCGTGAGGGGCAGCAGGGGCGCCGTAGGATGGTATATGAGGAACTATTCCTGTTCCAGTTGAAGATGCAAGCGTTCAGGGTTCTGAACCGCGGGCGGATGGATGGGGTAGTCCACACAGTGGATAACGCGACGGTACGCCAGTTCGTTCGCAGTCTGCCCTTTGAGCTTACAGATGCACAGAAACGTGTAGAGCTGGAGATTTTACATGATCTGCGTTCACCATATTGCATGAATCGTCTGCTGCAAGGAGATGTTGGCTCGGGTAAAACAGTGCTTGCGGCTGTGGCGCTTTTTGCTACGGTAAGATCTGGTTTTCAGGGCGCACTAATGGTGCCCACAGAGATTTTAGCAGAACAGCATATGCGTTCACTTACCAGGATGTTTGAGCCGTTTGGGATTACTGTAGGACTCCTGACGGGCAGTGTGACTGGCCGAAAACGTAAAGAATTATTGGCCTCGTTGCAAATGGGGATGCTTGATATCGTGGTAGGAACACATGCTTTGATTCAGGAGGATGTATTTTTCCGTGATCTGGGTCTTGTGGTAACTGATGAGCAGCATCGTTTTGGTGTGAATCAGCGTGGTGTATTGCGGCGAAAAGGATATAATCCGGATGTACTGACGATGACTGCGACGCCTATTCCACGTACACTTGCGATCTCTGTTTTTGGCGATATGGATGTATCCACTTTATCTGAAAGGCCGAAAGGCCGAGTTCCTATAACTAGTTATTGGGTAAAACATGATCTCATGGATCGTGTGCTGAATCTGATTAAGCGTGAAATTGATCTGGGTCGTCAGGCTTATCTGATCTGTCCGCTCATTGAAGAGTCAGAGAAGCTGGATGTGCAGAATGCTATTGATTTGCATATTCAGATGAGCCAAGCTTTCCCTAGCTATAAAGTTGGGCTTTTGCATGGGAAAATGACTCCCGCTGAAAAAGATGAAGTGATGCGGGCGTTTTATAACAATGAGCTGCAGCTGCTTGTGTCCACTACGGTGGTGGAGGTTGGTGTAGACGTTCCTAATGCTACATTGATGATCATTATGGATGCGGATCGTTTTGGCCTGTCACAGCTGCACCAGCTGCGTGGACGGGTAGGAAGAGGGCAGCATGCCTCTTTTTGTGTGTTGGTAGCTGATCCAAAATCTGAAATCGGACGTGAGCGAATGACTGCCATGACCGATACGGATGACGGATTTGAGATTTCCCGAAGGGATTTGGAGCTGCGTGGACCGGGGGATTTTTTTGGGACAAAGCAGAGTGGATTACCGGAGTTTCGGCTGGCAGATATGACGGCTGACTTTGAAATTCTGGAGCAGGCGCGTGATGATGTCGCAGAGCTGCTTAAGGATGAAGCTTTTTGGACATCACCTGAATATGCATCTCTTCGGCATTATTTACAGAGTGAACAGATCTTCCAAGGAGAATTAATTGACTAACTAGGCACATGTAGCACTGAAGGCTCATATACTGTGAAAGATTGGATATGACGGGAGGTGCTACACTTGGGTTATCAACAATTCGGAATTAGCCCTCAGTTGGTGGATCGCATCAAGCTGAAGATGAAAAACTCGACTGTGAAGGATCGTATCAAAAGTATGATTGAGGGCATCTCGAAACAGGAGCTGCAGGATCCTGCGGTTGTTCGCAGATTGGTACGGAAAGCGTCAGGTGTACTGAACGAGAAATTGACCTCGACACAGGAAGAACAAATTGTAAAGTTTATCATCGCGCAGAAAATCGATCCGAACAACACCTTTCATTTAATCCGCTTGTGGGGAATGTTCCGTTAAGTAGCGGATTAAATGAAAGTAGGGGTTGTCCATGGGTGTTTTTTTCATCGTATGTGACAGTCTGCAAGCAGCGATCCTCCTATTACTGGAGGATCGATGCTTTGCGTTTTTGGCCGTAGTTACGGCATGCTGCAATATGTCTCTAATCCGGATAAACCGATGCCACCGAACATAGTCATTCGTCGTCCGGTAACGCCTAATCATAGTCAACCGCCGTCTGATGTCACTGAATCATAGTTCCGCTTATCCGATACCGCTGAATCACATTCAACCATCTTCGGACGCTACCGAATCATGGTCATCTGTCGTCCGATCCCGGCGAATCACATCCATCCATCGTCGATGCCCCCGAATTACATACCTCCATCGTCCGATACCACCGAATCATGTTCATCCACTGTCCGATACCGCCGAATCACATTTACCCATCGTCCGATCCCACCGAATCATGTACATCCGCTGAAGCTTTCGGACTCCAATGACGTTATTCGCAAATATATCGCCTTTGGAGCAAGGTTTCGGACCCCAGTGCAGCTATTCATAAGAAATAGGCTCGTAGTTGGCGTTTTTTGTGCCAATAGGGGCTATGCGGTCCGATGTCATCCAAAATTCGAGATAATTCCGCATTTAAGGTCCGCTGTGTCCGATACCACCGAATCATAGTCAACCGCCGTCTGATGCCACCGAATCATAGCTCTCCGCTTATCCGATACCACTGAATCACTTTCATCCATCGTCCGATACCACCGACTCATGTTCATCCACTGTCCGATACCGCCGAAATATGATCATCCGCTGAGGTATTCGGACTCCAATGACGTTATTCGCAAATATATCGCCTTTGGAGCAAGGTTGCGGACCCCAGTGCAGCTATTCATAAGAAATAGGCTCGTAGTTGGCGTTTTTTGTGCCAATAGGGGCTATGCGGTCCGATGTCATGCAAAATTCGGGATAATTCCGCATTTAAGGTCCGCTGTGTCCGATAGCTGCCTCATGCGCGTAAACGTCTTCGAATAATGCGAAATTTGAGTTCTCGCAAGAAGTTTGGGGTCTCGAACAAGAAGTTTGAGGCCTCGCTCAGAAAAATTGCTTGCGATCAAAGACTAAATTCAAAAAGAAGGGAGCGCTCCAGCCATTTTCATGGCTTAAGGGCGCTCCCTTTTTTTATTCGTGTAAGCGTGTTTGTCTATGATCTTTAGTGGCTGATCTGAACACGATTTGGCTCTCTGAATCACACTGTAGAACGATTGCCCGAAGATGATCTTCTTCCATTCTGTTTGTCAGACAAAACAACGTGCTAACCTCTCCATCTTGCCCTGAACCTTCGGCAATCGCAGCTTCTCGGTTTAGAGAGGTTGCGATTGCTTGCTGAATGTCCAAACATCGGCTGCTGGTAATCCAAGCAGTGCGGGAGTGGGATAATCCCCGTAGTGAGATACGAACACCTTCGAAAGCCAGCAGGTAGGCAATAATAGAATACATTGCTTGCTCCCAACCGAACAATGTACCTGCAAAAAGCAGAATTGCACAGTTCAGGATCATAATGACGACTTCCGTTGATTTTGGAGGTCCGCCGCTCAGCAGAGAATACCCCTGGTCACTGGCTTGTTTATTTACACCGCCGAATCTCACAGATATTCCAATACCTACTCCAAGACAGATGCCTCCTGCCATTGCGGCAGGTAAAGGATCGCTAATCACAGCAGGAAAACGATGCAGTGCAAGAGACGCGATGGTTAGGCAGGTTAATCCCAAAACAGTGTAAAGAGCAAAGCGGAGATTTACTTGTTTTCGCGACATAAATATAAAGGGCAGATTGAATAGAAATAGAAACAATCCAAGCTGCATTTCAGTAGTATGAGCGAATAATGCGGATAAGCCTGTAATCCCGCCGACAACAAGGCCATGTGGCATTAAAAATAATTCCAATCCTACAGCAGCAAGCAATGCGCCGGCAATGACGGTAAGAACTCGGAAGGTAGAGCTTCTTTGTAGCTGTTGACGTTGATTTATTTTGTTCTGCATAGTTTTTCCTCCTTCAACAGGGGAAACGACCTTACTCATTTTCAGTGGCTATGGCAGATTTTTTGGATATTCGTGCATCATGTCGTTTCTCAAAGTTGAATACTTTATCCATTATTTATAAATCTATTTAGATTCCTTCGTCAGACAATGTCCAAGGAGAACAAGGATCAGCACGTAAATGGCTGCGAATGGCTGCAAATGGTTGCAAGTGGCTGCGAATGGCTACAAATAGTGAAGAATAGCCAGCACTCCGCAATGCTTTACCCAAATTGGCCATAATTATTGAAAATTCATCCCGCGCGGCTATGGGCATCCAATGTTGGATGAAGCATGAAGGCTGTGACCAACGCTACGTCCGGCCAGCAAGCCTGCAATAAAGTTGCCATTTAGCGTAACGATAACTGCTGCAAGGGAGTACCAGAGCGCCTCACTGCCTAAGGTGAGTGGATCTATGTCAGTCCGAAGCTGAAGCAGAAGATGACACTGAAGAAATCACGAAACAGGATCACCAGATTTATCAATCCGTTTCACATGTTCGGTTTCAGCGAGGACAAGTCCACTAGTAGTGCGCCAATAACTTCTGTCTGCTAGATGAATGGTCTCGGAGAATCCAGCAATCAGGAATAGTGCTGCGAATATTACTAATGCAAAAAGCTCACCGGAAGAGATATTCAGGACACGTTTCAGCCAAAATACTTGCTTTCTTCCGGTGGAGGATGAGCAATGCGAGCATGTATACCAACCGGTAAATCCGCTTCTCTATAATTCATGAATCATAAGATTATTTATCAATCGAAGTTCTAAAATCCCTTCAGCAGACATTCAATTAGGGCAGAGGTGAACTTCGCTAGGGGAGTGATATTAGAAAATGAGAAGTGAATTTTAACAGGTACAGCCGAAGTCGAAGCAGGAATTTATAAATCACTGGACGGAACAGTAAAGAAAGTACAGGGAGTATTGCAGCTACCGCAATAGACTTCGTTCCCCACTGTTCAGCTATTTTGATGGCTCCTACCTGAGGGGTTATTTGAGGTGCAATCCTTACGGGAGGTGTAAACTTTCGCTCGTAGCGTTCATTTTCGGATGTCGTTGATTCTTGCTCCGTAGTGAATGATCCTCCAGACCAGGCAGGTGGAAAAGAAAATATCATCCCCAGAATTAGGACTATACGAAGAAACCAAAGTAATGACAAACGCGCTATATATTGCACCGAAATAACACCTCCCAACTGCATGTAGTATAAAAAGCATACCATACCTTTTCCTTTGAATCCAAATTGTTTTGTGAAAAAAATTCATATATAGATGATGAAAACATGAAACCGAACGGGAAAAATGACGTATTTCGCAGCATAGATAACTTTTATTATCTTGTTTCAGTCAGGAGGGATAAATTTGAGCGAATGGCAGGATTTTAACGGTTTTGATGAGCGCAGCTTTTTCGGAAGTTTCATTCATGAGATGCCACTGTTTTTTAAATTATTTGCTTTGCTTTTTCTTGGCCTTTTTGTTTTTATAATTGTTAAATCAGTGAGAATCTGGATATCCAATAACGCAAGTCCTTTGATAAAAGCAAACTGCACAGCGGTCACCAAACGAACCGAGGTATGGGGGGGATCCGGTGAATCGAGAGCAAATACTAGCTATTTTGTTACGTTTGAGTTTGCCGATGGCTCTCGATTGGAGTTGCAGGTAAGAGATCAGGATTTTGGTCTGATTGTGGAAGGGGATCGAGGCGAACTCCTGTATCAAGGGACCAGGTTTAAAAGCTTCAATCGCGATTTGAAGAAAGAACATCTAAATTTCTAAAAAAGTACATACCATTCAAGAATCACCATGCCTATTTTGGGTAAAACTCATATGAGAGGTTTTACCAGATCTCAATTCTGGAAGGAGGCTATGGTTTGAATTCAAATAATCCACAATCGCAAGGGCTGGTACCCTTCCATACACTGATCGAGGAAGAAGTGCTGAATAGGCTGGAAACTCGGAAAGAGGGTTTATCTTCCGATGAAGCGTCCAAACTTGTGGAGCGATATGGGAAGAACGTACTTCAAGAAGCGAAGACCAAATCGCTATTAGGAAAGTTTATCGAACAATTTAAAAATGTAATGATCTTTATTTTGCTAGTAGCAGCTGTATTGTCAGGAGTCTTGGGGGAATGGACGGATACGATCATTATTTTGCTTGTAGTCATTTTGAACGCGGTGCTTGGAGTTATTCAGGAAAATAAGGCTGAGCAAGCACTCGATGCGCTAAAAAGTATGTCCTCTCCACACGCCAGAGTAAGACGTTCCGGCCAGGTTACTGAGATAAAAAGTGAAGACCTTGTGCCCGGGGATATCGTATTGCTGGAAGCTGGAAATGTAGTTCCGGCGGATATAAGACTTTT
This sequence comes from Paenibacillus sp. FSL H7-0735, assembly GCF_038008505.1. Classification (NCBI taxonomy): domain Bacteria; kingdom Bacillati; phylum Bacillota; class Bacilli; order Caryophanales; family Paenibacillaceae; genus Paenibacillus; species Paenibacillus sp. FSL H7-0735. The sequence goes on from NZ_JBBOZH010000001.1 coordinate 3,131,596, forward strand.
GGAAGCCGCTTCGTTGAAGACGGAGGAAGCCGCGCTTACCGGAGAATCATTGCCCTCTGAAAAGCGGGCCGGTGTGCTTGAGGGTAGCGACATTGTAATCGGCGACCGCACCAATATGGCTTATATGAGCAGCAGTGTAACTTATGGCCGCGCAATTGGTGTAGTTACAGCTACAGGAATGCAGACGGAGGTCGGTAGAATTGCCGGTTATATCTCGGAAGAAGATACAGATGTAACACCGCTGCAAAAAAAGCTGGATGAGCTAGGTAAATATTTTACCTTTATTATTCTTGGCGTCTGCGTGATTATCTTTGCCGTTGGGATCTTCGAAGGAAGAGAGCTGCTGGATATGCTACTTACCTCGATCTCACTCGCGGTAGCGGCTATCCCGGAAGGGCTGCCAGCAATTGTTACGATCATTCTCGCGCTTGGTGTGCAGCGAATGGCGGGACGAAAAGCGATTATTCGCAAGCTTCCCGCCGTGGAGACACTTGGAAGTACAGAGATTATATGCTCCGATAAGACAGGTACTTTAACATTAAATAAAATGACTGTCGAAAAAGTGCATGTCAACGGAAAGACCACTGATTCCAGTGCAGGGCTTGAAGGGATTCCTGGTGGCGAGTTATTGCTTCAAGCTATGACGCTTTGTAATGACTCCAGTATTGACGAAGGAAAGACTCCTAGTGAACCTGAAGCAAAAGCTGGAGCTAAGGACCCACAAACCAAGAGTGGAAAAGCAATCATCGGCGATCCGACGGAGACTGCGTTAGTCGATTATGCGCTTAGTATAGGCACTGACAAAAGGGAGCTGGAAAAGAAATACCCACGTATAAATGAGCTGCCTTTTGACTCCGATCGCAAGCTGATGACAACGGTTCATGAGGTCGAAGCTGGACGTTATCGTGTGCTGACAAAGGGTGCACCAGATGTACTTTTGTCCAAATGCAGCCATATCTATGTGGATGGAGAAATTGTAACTCTACAAGACGAACATAAGCGGAATATCATGGAAAGTAATAAATTACTTGCGAATGATGCACTTCGAGTCTTGGCATTTGCTTTCCGAGATGAGGAGCAGCTGCCGACCGATCTCTCACCAGATACCACGGAGAAAGAGTTAGTATTTATTGGTTTGGTCGGTATGATTGACCCGCCGCGTGAGGAAGTACGGGATGCGGTAGCTATCTGCCGTAAAGCGGGAATTAGACCTGTAATGATTACAGGCGATCATCGTGATACAGCAGCGGCTATTGCCAAAAGATTAGGGATTATTGAAGATGAATCAGGTGTATTAACGGGTAGTGAGCTGGATAAATTCAGCGAAGAGGAATTTGCGGAGAAGGTTACCGATTATTCGGTTTATGCACGCGTCTCTCCTGAACACAAGGTTCGTATCGTTAAGGCTTGGCGACAAAAAGGAAAAATTGTGGCGATGACCGGAGATGGTGTAAATGATGCTCCTGCACTTAAATCATCCGATATCGGCGTGGGCATGGGAATAACCGGAACGGATGTTGCCAAGGGTGTATCAGATATGGTGCTTGCCGACGATAACTTTACGACTATAGTTGTTGCCGTAGAAGAAGGACGGAAGGTTTACAGCAATATCCGCAAGGCTATCCAGTTCCTTCTCTCCGCTAATCTTGGGGAAGTGCTGACATTATTTATTGCCACTATGATTGGCTGGCGTATTCTAGAGCCGATCCATATTCTGTGGATTAATCTCGTTACGGATACCTTACCTGCACTTGCCCTCGGACTTGAGAAAGCCGGCGAGGATGTAATGGCGAAGAAGCCGCGTAAAGCAAGCAGTAGCATCTTTGCGGGCGGCGTGGGGATCGGGATTATATATCAAGGGATTATAGAAGCGGCGCTTACGTTGATCGTGTATCAATGGGCGCATACGCATTACAATGAAGGTATTGCGGTTACAATGGCCTTTGGTACATTAGGATTACTGCAAATCGCTCATGCTTTTAACGTCAGATCCAATAAAAAATCGCTATTCCAGATCGGTTGGTTCAGCAATCGCTATATGTTATGGGCTTCGCTGATCTCTATACTAATGCTTGTGCTTGTGATCATCATCCCGGGCTTAAACGACTGGTTTGGTGTTTCACATTTAAGTGGATTACAGTGGGGAATAGTATGTGCAGCGGCCGTAGCGATTATTGTTATAGTTGAACTTGTAAAGCTGTTTGTCCGGATGAGCGGAAGGGGCAAGAGCTGGGATTAAGAAACTGGATAAAAGTTATAGTCAAAAAGCCTGAACCCCTTCAATAGGGATTCAGGCTTTTTGAATGATTTCTTTTAAAGTATGGGAAGCTTATAAAACACGTTGCATATGGAGGATTACATTACTCCAATAACCTGAGTCGAGGTCACTGATCTGAACTCCGGGTTCACCCCAGGTGTGGATAAACTTTCCGTCTCCAATGTAAATACCGACATGACCAGGTATAGCATCACTTTCAAATCGACCGGGAACGGTAAAGAAGATAAGATCTCCTACATCCAGTTCGTCTCGACTTACACGGGTACCTAAATTGTCCTGATCTTTAGCTAAACGAGGTAAGCTGACTCCGAATTTTTTGAATACATGCCTTGTAAAAGAAGAGCAATCAAATTTTTTGGTTTCTTCATAAGATCCAGCGCCAAAGTCGTAGGGAACACCCAAGAAATTTTTGGCAAAAGAGATTAACTCCTTTTTATCCGCTTCAGAAATACTTTGAATGCGTAAAGATTTAGATTCACTCGTGGATTCGACCGTCGATAATTTTTCGATAGTCTTACGTTCGGACGGTGTAGCAATGTTTATCTCACCCGACTGGGGATTCCAGCCTACTTCTGTTTGCAAAAATTTGGACAAGGCTAAAGGGGTGATATAGATTTGCCCTTCTTGCCGTCTAGGGGCTTGTGGCAGTGTGATTTTTTCCCCAAGTGAGAATACCTGTGGAGAGCCAGGGCGCAGCATATACATAACATCGCTATAACCGATTTTAGTGTATCCATCACTAGAACCATCATCCTTCATCCGATATCCGAGCGAAGTAACCGCAGGCTTGAGTGGAATCCAGTACTTTCCCTGAGCGTCAGTAATTGCAGATTGTTCATAATAACTGGAGGCATTTTTACCAGCAGGAGTTAGCGCGTTAACCTTAGGTTTTTGCGATTGAGAAGAATAACCGCAGGATGAACTCGTTAAAGCGACAGCAAGCAATACAGTAGCGGTGGTTAGTAGTCTTTTGTGATTATTAGCCATTTAACACGCTCCATCTTCAAACTGTAAATTAAGTTTGTGCAGGGCGATTTTTTTTATGTAAAAGAAACGAAGGCAATCGCTGTAAGAGACAACCAAGCATTACCTCTTTTGATGTCATATATTCTTCAGAATTTGAAATCTATGGAAATATGATAAGTGATTGACGGATAAACAACCTCCATATAATATAGGTTTAATAGATTTCTATCATTAATGTGAGGTACGTGTAAGCTTATGCTTTAATGCTTTTATCGATAAAAGTGATAATGCTGAGTCGCTCACCTTGATGTATGCGTTAATAAACTAATGAAATGGGGTACTTTGATGAAAAAGAGAAACATTTTGGCGGGATTAAGCTTATGCTTCATGCTCGTAGCAGCTGGTTGTGGCAACAATAACACCGCTGAAAACTCAGGAAATGCAGCGAATTCCGGTAATTCCCCTACGAATGCAGGAGCAGCAGATTCAAAAACGTACAAAATTGCGATCTCACAATATGTGGAACACCCCTCACTCGATGCTACACGCGAAGGAATTCTCGCTGCTTTGAAGGATGCGGGAATCGTTGAAGGCGAGAACCTGAAGGTTGACCTTGAAAATGCTCAGGCTGACCAAGCGAATAACTTGTCCATTGCTCAAAAGATTGCCGCTGACTCAAATGATTTGGTATTGGCAATTGCAACGCCTTCCGCTCAATCAATTGTTCAAGCACTCAGCAAAGCAAGTAAGGATACACCGATTTTGTTCGCAGCAGTAACTGACCCACTCGACGCAAAGATTGTCACGGATCTGGAGCATCCAGGTGGAAATGTATCAGGTGTATCGGACACCAATCCCGAAGCGATTAACAGATTAATGCAATTTATAGCTACCCAATTTCCTAACGTGAAAAAGCTGGGCATCGTTATTAATGAAGGTGAACCCAATGCAGTAATTATGGCTGAGATTGCTAAAAAAGAATTGGATAAGCATGGAATCGAGCTAGTGAAGGCTGCCATCACGAATACCTCTGAAGTCAAACAAGCTGCGGAATCACTTGTGGGTCGTGTAGATGCATTCTACATTACTTTGGATAACACAGTCGTAAGTGCAGTGGATACCATTATTCAAACGGCTAATGACAAGAAAATCCCGTTCTTCTCCAGTGACCGTGATACGGTTGAAAAGGGCGCTTTTGCCACCGTTGGTTTTAAATATTTCGATCATGGTTATCAAGTGGGTCAAATGGCCGTGGATATCTTGAAAAATGGTAAAAAGCCAGCTGATATGAAAGTAACCATGCAAGAAAAACTTGATCTCATTCTTAACCTGAAATCTGCAGCAGCACAAGGCATAGAAGTGACTGATGCAATGAAGGCAGAAGTTGCCGATCAAGCTAACAATATTATTCAATAAGCCATTATATAGGGGCGATTTCGTGAGAACGCCCCTTTCCGCTCGAAGGAGGAAGTCATCTATGTTAAATTCGATGCTCGGGGCCGTTGAAATGGGTTTGCTTTACGCATTTATGGCTTTAGGTGTATACATTACCTTTCGTATTCTTGATTTCCCTGATTTGACTGTAGATGGGAGCTTTACCACTGGTGGCGCCATTGCCGCTGTTATGATTACTAACGGTTATGCACCATGGCTTGCTACCTTGGCCGCTATTGCTGGTGGAATGCTGGCAGGAATGTGCACGGGCCTATTACATACGAAAGGCAAGATTAATGGACTGTTATCCGGTATTTTGATGATGATTGCACTTTATTCCATTAATCTGCGGATATTTGGTGGCAAACCCAACTGGTCTTTAATGGGCGACACTACCTTGTTCACTTCCATTGATCCTCTGCTCGTACTGCCGTTTGTAGTTATTTTTGTGAAAATAGTAATGGATTTATTCCTGCGTACGGATCTTGGACTTGCGCTGCGGGCTACCGGAGATAATGCAAGAATGATCCGTAGTCTGGGTGTAAACACGGATAATACCACTATTCTTGGTGTCAGTTTATCCAATGGAATGGTGGCGCTCTCGGGAGCGTTAATTACTCAGTATTCTACTTTTGCGGATTCCTCGATGGGTATTGGGATGATTGTAATCGGTTTAGCTTCGGTCATCATCGGTGAAGCCATATTTGGTGCCAAAAATGTATTTCGGGCCACATTGGCTGTTGTGCTCGGATCCATAGTTTACCGGATCGTAGTTGCACTTGCCTTGCGGGTACCGTGGCTGAAAGCTTCGGATCTTAAGCTGATCACAGCAATTATCGTTATTTTCGCTCTTGTATTCCCGTCGATTCAGCGTTTCCTGAAGCAGAAGAATATGGCACGGAGGCGTTCCGTTGAATTAGCTGAGCAAGCGCTAAGCAGCAAGAGAGGAGGCACCATCGATGCTTAAACTGGAGAACGTATCTAAGCTGTTCAATCCCGGAACACCAGATGAGAAAATAGCGCTGCTCGGCATTGACTTGGAGCTTCTTCCCGGTGATTTTGTCACCATCATTGGAAGTAATGGAGCTGGTAAATCTACGTTGATGAACATTATTTCCGGTGTCATGAAGCCGGATCTGGGTACAGCCAGCATTGAAGGAAATTCAATCAGCCATTTGGCGGAATTTCAACGGAGTCGCTGGATCGGCCGGGTCTTTCAGGACCCAATGGCGGGTACGGCTCCACATATGACGATTGAAGAAAATTTAGCTATGGCTTATAAAAGAGGCAAAAGCAGAGGGTTAGTCTTTGGCGTAAATAAAGCAAAAAGAGCCTTGTTTCGCGATGAGCTAAGCCGTCTGGGGATTGGGCTGGAGGATCGCCTGCGGGCAAAAGTAGGGTTGTTGTCAGGTGGAGAGAGACAAGCGCTAAGTCTGCTAATGGCGACCTTTACTCAACCGCAAATTTTGCTTTTAGATGAACATACAGCAGCCCTTGACCCTTCTCGTGCGGAGCTGATTACTAAACTGACAGAGTCCATTGTCCGTGAGATGAAGTTAACCACCCTAATGGTTACCCATAACATGGAGCAGGCCATTCGTCTTGGCAATCGTCTAATCATGATGGATAAGGGCCGTATTATTTTGGATATCGACGAGGTTCGTAAAAAAGATCTTACCGTAGAACGGCTGCTCGGAGAATTCGAGACAATCAGCGGACATAAATTGGCAGATGACCGAATGATGCTTGGTTAGTCTGTTGTAGGTGTGAAGGTAGCTCAATATAAGGGCTTGAAGTGAACTCTGATTCTGGATTTCATTTCGAGCCCTTTTTTACATAGGATTTTTTTCGCCGAGCCATTATACTATCCTTATCTTTCAGTTCACGTAAATTTACCCAAATGGAACATTATGGTTTATAATGGAATTATAGTGATAATAAATGAAAATTATCATATTTAGGGAGCGGAGAAAACAGATGATTTGGAAAAATGTTAGCGCTTACAGAAGTTCGGGCATTTTCAACAAAATGATACTGATTATTTCCTTTTTGCTTCTACTTTCTTTTTTATTCTCGTTGACCGTTTTGCAATATGTGTATCGTATCTATGACAAGCAAATTTATGAAAAGGCCTCTGAGGTACTGGGGATGTCCTCTATAAGCATCGAAAATGCCCTAAGAGAATTGGATCAGCTTTCTTTTACAGTGGTGTCTGATGAGCAAATCCAAGAATGCCTGCGCCAATTGCAGAATGATCCACAGCCTTATGAAAGACAAGTTCTACATAACAAGATCATAAACAGGCTGGTTGCTTTTGCAGGGGCAGAGAAATACGTTTATTCCATGATGCTGATGGATACGAGTGGCGGAGTAATGACTGCGGGCAATCGTGAAGGGGTATCACAGGATCTGCAGGATCAGTTAAAGCCGTTAGCTGCGGAAGCTAGCGGGAGTATAGTGTGGTATCCGCAAGGAAACAGAAATTCACTTTTGGCGGTTCGGCAGATTAAATCTTATACAGGGTCAACGTTTACGCTGGATGATCTGGGAACACTCGTGATCCGTATTCGGATCGATCTAATCATTGCGGATAGTACGAGCGATACCGACCAATTAATAGCTGTTGATGCCACGACGGGACAGGCGATCTATCCTGAAGCACCGATTCTTTTGCCAGAAGAGCTTAAAGAAGAGACAGAACGTCCGGAGCTATATCGCACGGCCAAATATCAAGAAGGTACTTATTTTATAACCAAGACGAAATCATCTTATATAGATTGGATCTACATCAATGCAACTCCATTTAATGAGATGTTCAAACATATTACTTTTGTCAAAAAGCTGGTCGTCATCATATTCGCACTAATCTTATTAATTGGTCTCCTTTTAGGCTACAGGCTTGCTCGTAGTATTGTACGTCCGATCTCTAAGCTGACCAAAAAAATGAAGCAAATCGAGAAGGGCGATCTGGACAATCTGGAGGAACAGTCATTAGGTGTGGTTTCACAGACTGCGCAGGACGAGGTTAGTCAGCTAAACCGGACTTTTAAAATGATGATCCGCAGGATCAGAGAGCTTATTGATGAGAACTATGCGAAGCAGCTGATTATTAGAGAGACCGAGCTGAAAGCATTACAGGCACAGATTAATCCGCATTTTTTGTACAATACACTGGAATCGATCAATTGGTTAGCCAAAATGAACAAACAAGCCAAAATCTCAGAAATGGTAGAAGCGCTCGGTTACTTGTTCCGCAGCTCTATTGGTCTCAAGGATCCGCTAATTACACTTGAAAAAGAGATCACTATCGTGCGAAATTATGTCATTATCCAGAAAACACGGTTTGATGAGAGGCTTGATTTCCGGATGGATGTACCTGAAAATCTGCATGATGCATTAATTCCGAAGCTGACCTTGCAGCCTTTAATCGAAAATGCTATTCGCTATGCGCTAGAGCCTAATATTGAGCCGTGCACCATTTCTATAACAGTTAGTGAAGAAGATCAGGGCCTCGATATCAAAGTCAGTGATAATGGACCGGGGATGAGCGCTGAATTTATCAAAGATTTACAGATGGGGAGAGTTAAGACACGTGGAGAAGGCATCGGCTTAGCTAACATCGCGGAGCGTATTCAAATCGTCTTCGGCCCTGAATGGGGCACAGTCATAGAAAGTGAGCCGGGTCAAGGAACAACTATACATGTGCGTATACCTTACTTAAAAGGAGTGCTAGAGAATGTATAAACTGCTGCTGGTGGATGATGAACGCTTGATTCTGGAAGGGATATCGCAGGTTGTGGACTGGGGAAGAGCGGGAACAGAGCTTGTAGGCACGGCGCGGAACGGGATTGAAGCTTTGGTGAAAATTGAGGAGCTTAACCCTGAAATTGTGATCACGGATATTTCTATGCCTGGTCTAGATGGCCTGGGACTGGTGCAAAAATGCAGTGAACGATTTCCAGAAGTGAAATTCGTTATGCTGACTGGTTATAAGGATTTTGATTATGCTTGTATTGCTATGCAGAACGGGGTCAAACATTATCTTTTAAAGCCGTGCAATGAGAATCAGATCCATGAAGCACTGATTGAGCTGGTAGCGGAACTCGATGAGCAAAAGAGCAGAGGCGAATTCGTAAATCGTATGAAACAACGTCTTCAGAAGGTATTGCCCCATGTGAAAGAACAATTTTTGAAGGAATGGATCTCTAATAAAACTTATGGAAGTCAGGATCTAGAGTATTATCAGGAACTATTCGGCATTGAACTTAATGACAAAACGGTGCGCTTGCTCCTGTTCCGACTAGAAGGTTCTTACGAATATGAGCAACTGTTCGCTCTGCAAAATATTGCCCAGGACGTACTTCAGGAAACACTCCTGAGTGCGACGATAGGCGGTCATTTATTAATTTTACTAGAAGACGAAGGAAATACGGTGCAGAATAGCCCCCTGCTTAAACGTATCGCTGAAGTAAGAGAGGTATTCTGTAAGTTTTATAAAATGGATGTGACAATCGCGATTAGTGATGCTGACCTTATGATTCATTCCCGGAGATTGTATCGTCAGACCTTGCAGTGCCTGAACCATCGTTTTTATTTGGAGGCGGGCGGTTTGATTACCGGGAGTGATATCCCAAGTGATGAGCTAAGTGGAAGAAATGATATCGAGCTAGATGAAGAGCATATTTGTCTACTTATAAAAGCAGGCGATCAAAATACGGTTGAGCTGGAATTGGAACGATTATTCAACTTGCTCGCAGATGAGCGGTTAGATATTAACGTGACGCGTTCTTATGTTTTACAGTTATATTCCGCTATGATTCGTTTAGCAGTCCCTGATGAAAGAAATAGCTTCACATCGGGCTTGGCGGAGCTTGCCGAAATTAGAACCTTGGGAGGTTTAAAAGCATACGTCAAAGAGGCAGCGGTTCGCTTAACAGCGATGTATGACCGACATTTTAGTTCCCGGCAATCACTTATTGTAGACAAAATGTTCAAAATTATCGCAGAGGATTACAAGAATGCAGAGCTGTCGCTTAGCTCGGTCGCTGCTGAAATGTTATATATGAATCCCGACTATCTCGGCAAAATATTCAAAAAAATTACCGGGGAGAAATTCTCGAATTATGTAACCAATTACCGGATTGCTAAAGCATCGGAGCATATTTTGAGAAGTGGGGATGTGAGAGTATTTGAGCTGGCTGAAATGTTCGGCTTCGGTGGAAATGCACAATATTTCAGTCAGGTTTTTAAAAAAGTAACCGGCCAGACCCCTACAGATTTCATGAAACCCCCTCAAGCGAACTGATTATTGAACAAACAAGACGGTTTTTTGTATTCAATAATCACGGAATATTTGAGAAAATTTAACCAATGAAAGCGCTACCTAAAGGGATCAGAGCCTTTACACTATCATAGGAAAAGGGGACATGAAATTGAAAAAGAGATTCGCTTTACTAGCCGTACCATTATTGCTGTCGTCGATGTTAGCTGGTTGCGGTGGAGGTAACAACAATAACAATGCTGCCGCTACGGATTCCGCTACAAATACTCCTTCGGAAACGAAACCTGCGGCTACGACCTCAGCAGAACCAGTAACCTTGCGAATCGCATGGTGGGGTGGAGATACAAGACATTCTTATACACAACAAGTTATCGATATGTATGAAGCCAAATACCCGAATGTAACCATTGAGCCTGAATATGCATCCTTTGATGATTACTGGAAAAAGCTTGCTCCGCAAGCCGCTGCAAATAGGCTTCCTGATATCGTTCAAATGGATATTTCTTATATCAATCAATATGGATCTAACGGACAGCTCGAAGACTTGAAACCTTATTTGAACTCTCAGATTCAAGTCGGCGATGTGAATGAGAACGTGCTGAGTACTGGAGTGATCGGTGAGAAGCAATACGGAATTCCGTTAGGGGTTAACGTACTTGGTTTTCAATATGATCCAGAATTGCTGAAAAAGGCAGGTGTTGATTCTATCCCAGAGAATTGGACTTGGGATCAATACAAGGAAATCGCCGCAAAAGCTAAGTCGGCTGGACTGTATATGGACGGTTCCATGGCAGCAGACGTGTTCTTCAACTATTATCTGCGTACAAAAGGGCTGGCACTCTATAACAATGATGGTTCCGCACTTGGCTATGAGGACGATGCGTTGTTCACTGACTTTTTCGGAATGTTGTCTGGTTTGATTAAAGATGGAGCGGTCCCATCACAAGACAAACTGAGCCAAAATAAAGGGGTTATTGAAGAGTCGGATATTGTTAAAGGGACAGGTATCGGTGTATGGCAATGGTCGAACCAATACGTTGCTTTGCAAATCGCTGTAAATCGTCCTATGGAGCTGGCACAAATGCCTGGTCCAGATATGGATAAAGGGCTTTACATGCAGCCAAGTATGTACTGGTCAATTACTTCTAACTCTAAAGTGAAGGAAGAAGCAGCGAAGTTCGTTGATTTCTGGATTAATGATGTGGAAGCTAACAACCTGATCAAAGGCGAACGCGGAGTACCGATTTCAAGCAAAATCAAAGAATCTGTAGCTACACAATTAACTGATTCCGGTAAGCAAGTATTTAAGTTTGTTGCTGACATGGAGCCTACTACTTCACCTATGAGTCCACCGGTAGGATCACCAGAGGTTGTAGCCCTGCTTACAGACCTTGCTGAACAAATGAACTTCGGAAAAATCGATCCAGCAGCAGCAGCAGCACAGTTCCGAAAAGAAGCGAACTCTATTCTCTCCAGCCGTTAATCGTAGGGTAACAGATAACTATACTGCGTCTCACATGGGAAACGGCGTGCCATTTCGCTAGGCGGCATCCCGTTTCCCATATTATTCACATAAAAAGGAGTTGGAGACCCTTGGCATTAACGAATCCCCTACCTTCGAATCCATTGGCTGTTAAGAAAAAGAACCTCACCGGCCGGCGGTTACGAAGCAACCTTACAGGATATGCCTTCATCAGTCCGTTCGTCATTGGCTTCCTTTGCTTCACACTGATCCCGATGATCATTTCGCTGTATCTTTCTTTTACCAAATACAATTTATTCGCTCCACCTAAGTGGATTGGATTTGATAATTACATCAAAATGTTCTCAAATGACCCGAAATATTTGCATTCACTAAAGGTTACGCTGCTTTACGTATTTATCGGTGTGCCTTTACGTCTAACCTTCGCATTATTTGTGGCCATGATTCTAAATACGAAATCACGTATGGTAGGAGCCTATCGGACAACTTATTATTTACCTTCTATTATAGGGGGTAGTGTGGCGGTCTCCATCATGTGGCGTAATATTTTTAGTGATACTGGAATTATTAACGGCATGCTTGGCTTTTTCGGAATTGGACCGGTAAGTTGGTTTGGCAATCCGAACGCTGCGCTTATCATGTTGATAACTCTATCTGTGTGGCAGTTTGGCTCATCCATGTTGATCTTTCTGGCAGGTCTCAAAAATATTCCTGGTGAAATGTATGAGGCAGCTAGTGTGGATGGAGCCGGATTCTTCAGAAAGTTCTTCAAGATTACTATGCCACTCTTAAGTTCAGTGATTCTGTTTAATCTAGTTATGCAGACGATCAGCGCATTTATGACCTTTGTTCCAGCTTATATTATCTCTAAAGGTGAAGGCGGACCTATGGACGGCACTATGTTGTATTCTCTCTATTTATTCCGTCAGGCTTTTATGTTTAATAATATGGGTTATGCTTCGGCTATGGCTTGGGTGATGTTGTTGCTTGTCGGCATCATGACCGGAATCTTGTTCAAGACATCCAAATCGTGGGTCTTCTACGAGTCGGAAGGAGGAAAATAATCCATGGCGAAAATTAAACTGAAATGGCCGCTTTATCACATCCTTATAGGTGGCCTCGCTATCGTTATGCTGTATCCGATTCTGTGGATGATCATGAGTTCTTTTAAAGAGAGCCGGCTTGTGTTTGTTACAGCGCAGCACCTTATACCTGATCCATGGGAATGGGGGAACTATGCTAAAGGCTGGGAAGGTATTGCAGGTTACTCCTTTGGTGTCTTCATCAAGAACTCTTTCGTAATTGTCATTGTCGCAACACTGGGCGCAGTCATTTCATCTTCACTGGTTGCCTTTGGTTTTGCCCGCAATAAATTTGTAGGCCATGGCTTATGGTTCGGAATCATGATGATGACCCTGATGCTTCCTTCCGATGTGGTGCTCGTCCCTCAATACATTATCTATGCCAAATTGGAATGGCTCGACAGTATCAAACCGATCGTTGTTCCACAGTTCTTCGGTGTCCCGTTTTTCATTTTCCTAATGCTGCAGTTTATTCGGACCATTCCTGTTGAACTTGATGAAGCGGCTACCATCGATGGTTGTGGGAAATTTGGACTTTATTTCAGAATTATACTTCCGCTTATCCGTCCTTCTATGGCTACTGCGGCAATCTTTTCCTTCTATTGGCGTTGGGAAGACTTGCTTGGACCGGTATTGTACTTGAACTCACCTTCTAAATATACAGTTTCGATGGGGCTGAAAATGTTCCTGGACAGTGAGTCCGTATCCAACTGGGGTCCAATGTTCGCCATGTCTGTTCTAAGTTTGGCACCAGTCATGATTATCTTCTTTATCTTCCAAAAGCAGATTGTAGAAGGAATCAGCACCAGTGGTTTGAAAGGTTGATTTCAGCAAATGAATATAAATGTTTTGAATCTCTAATTAAGAAAGGTGCGGCTGAATTTGGATAGCTATCGTTTTGATTTTGGGATTAAGGAAGCTGAGCCTGGCTACACCAAAATTCGGCCGGACACATCTTATTCTAAGGAAATAGGGTATGGTTTCACTTCTGATTCCACCGTCTTTGGTCGTTTCAGAGGGGGAACAGATATACTGCGAAGTGATTGCTGCATCCCACAGAAAGCAGTTTTTCTTCTGGATCTCCCGAATGGGATCTACCGTGTTACGCTGCTGTTGGGTGATGCTCTGGCAGAGACCAGCACATTTATCAAAGCTGGAGAAGGCAAGTTCGTATTGGACACTCTAAATGTGCCTGCGGGCCAATATTTACGCGAATCCTTTGCAATTAGAATTAAGGATGGGCAGCTAAAGCTATCGTTCTCGGGTGCGGCACCGCGTATTAACGCCTTGGACATTCAGATGGACAATGAAGCGCTAGTCTTGTTTCTGGCGGGAGATTCCACGGTGACCGATCAAGGGGAAGAAGGTTATCCCTATGCGGGGTGGGGTCAACTGCTGCCACGCTGCTTCAAAGCGGGAATAGTTGTTGATAACCGAGCACTTTCTGGACGCAGTTCCAAGAGTTTTATTGAGGAAGGGCATTTGGAGGGCATTGCCGCAGATATCAGACCCAGAGATTATCTGTTCATCCAGTTTGGACATAATGATTCCAAAACTGATGATTTAAGACATACCGAGCCCTTTACTACATATAAGGAACATTTGCTCCGGTTGATTACAGTCGCCCGAGAAGCGGGGGCCTATCCGGTTCTTGTGAGCTCTGTACATCGGCGAAGATTTGATAGTGAAGAAGCAATTGTAGACACGCATGGAGATTATTTAATCGCCATACGGGAACTCGCAGATACCGAGCAGGTTTCACTGATTGATTTAGCCGAGAAGAGCCGCAAGCTCTTTGAAGCTTATGGCTCAGAGGGCTCAAAAGATTTATTCATGTGGAGCTATCCAGGAGAATTTATTGCGCATCCAGGTGGCGTGCAGGATAATACACATTTTCAGATTTTAGGGGCTCGTCTTCTAGCTGAACTTATAGTGGAAGGGATCCGGGAAGCCGGATTAAACGATCTCATCATTCATCTTCGTCAGGGAGAATAATAATCCTAAAGGAAAAGTAAATATCTGTCGGTTCAACTTCTGTATGCAAGGTTAAGGTTAAGGAAAGAACTTAACTGGAAGACTTGCATGATAAGAAGGAGGATATCACGATATGGCAGATAAAAAGCTTGTAGGTAAGGTTGCAGTTGTAACCGGAGGCGGCTCAGGAATTGGCCGGGCAACCGTGCTTGAGTTCGCACGTAACGGAGCCAAAGTTGTATTATTGGACAGAACTGTGGAGAACGCTGAAAAGGTTAGACAGCAAGTGGAGAAAGAGGGCGGAGAAGCCCTAGTTATCGAATGTGATGTTGCTGAACCACCACAAGTGGAAGCGGCGATAAACAAGGCGGCCGCGAAATGGGGTCGTCTTGATGTTGTTTTTGCCAACGCAGGGATTAATGGGGCGATGACGCCTATTGAAACGATGGATATTGAATCTTGGGATCAGACCATTCATATTAACCTGCGTGGAACCTTCGCGACTGTAAAATATGCGATACCGCATCTAAAAGAAAGCGGAGGCAGCATCCTGATCAACAGCTCCATTAACGGAAATCGTGTGTTTTCCAATGTTGGTTTTTCTGCTTACAGCACGACTAAGGCAGGACAGGTTGCTTTTATGAAAATGGCGGCACTGGAACTGGCTCAATTTCAAATCCGCGTAAATGCGATCTGTCCTGGGGCTATAAAGACCAATATAGATGACAACACTTTTCCATCAGAGGATCTGAAAGAAGTGAAAATCCCAGTAGAATTTCCTGAGGGAGATCAACCGCTGGAAGAAGGTCCGGGGCGACCTGATCAAGTAGCGAAGCTGGCTCTGTTTCTGGCGTCGGAAGATTCAGATCATATTACGGGGACGGAAATTTATTGTGACGGTGCAGAGTCGCTTCTGCATGGTTAATTTTCCAACATAATCTTGACCTCTCATAACGGATTCCATCCTCGTCGCTATGCCGGACCACACGGGTCGAAAGAGCATAAGCGCTGAGGATGGTTATACCGTTTTTTGTTGTAAAATAAAGCTAATCATTATCTCCAATTTCCGTTATAATGGAGTATCTCTGGAGAAAGGAGATTGCGATATGGATTTTCAATTGGAATCATTAATGAAGTTACTAGTGGCCATGCTGTTCGGGCTGTTCATCGGGATTGACCGACAGATCAAGCAGAAACCGCTGGGGATACGGACCAGTATGGTCATAAGCATTGCGAGCTGTCTTGTCACAGTGGTGTCTATCCATGCCTTTGATAAGTTCGCAGGGCCAGAGCATCCAAACATGGACCCAATGCGGCTTGCGGCTCAGATTGTCAGCGGGATTGGTTTTTTGGGTGCGGGTGTTATTCTGCGTAGAGGCGGAGATGCCATTTCGGGCCTTACTTCGGCAGCACTCATCTGGACAGCTTCTGGAATTGGTATAGCTGTGGGTGCGGGATTCTATATTGAAGCAGCATATGCGGTTATTCTGCTGATGTTTGCTGTGAATTTAGTTCCTCATTTAATCCGATCGCTAGGACCAGAAGTACTGAATAAACATGAAGTTTCAGTGAGGATCATTATGGAAGCTAATTTCGTGCTTACAGAAGTGATCCAAAAAATCGAGCGGCCTCAGGTCAGCTCGCAGCGTAGTACTAGAGGTCCATCCCGAGCGATTCGAAGAATGAAAATTAAAGATTTGGAAGATGGCAGACAAATGATCGATATGGTGATCTCAGCCCCGGATCGAGATTACGCAACAGAAATTTATTACGATGTGAAGAAAATTGAACATGTAATGAGCGTAGAAGTGGAGCAATTGTAAAAAGAGCATGTCACCTCATGACTAGATGTGGTAATCTATCAAGTGGAGACAATTATCAGACACTGGAAGGGAGAACAATATATTATGTCAATCACAGCGTATGAAGGACAATATGAAGGAGAAGCAGCTATCTGGTTGAAAGCCGGTCGTTATGAGGCAGCTATTCTGCCAGGCATTGGCGGCAACCTGATCTGTTTCCGTGATACCGAAAACGGATATCGCTTCCTGCATGAGCCTGGAGCTGAAGAAATGGAAGCCTTCAAGGCAAGTCCGGGGATTCACGGAATTCCTGTATTATTTCCTCCAAATCGTTATGAGGATGGTAAATTTCCATGGAATGGTCAAACTTATCAATTCCCCGTAAATGAAGTTGCAACGGGCAACCATTTACACGGATTTTTACATACTGCAGCTTGGGAAGTCGAAGAATTTGGCAGCGGTAAGACTGAAAGCTTCGTAACCGTATTCATCAAGGTGGATGAGAATCATCCTTCTTATCAATATTTTCCACATAAGTATACGATCAAATTGCGTTACACCCTCGGCGAAGGAGGATTATCTCAACAGGTGCTGGTACACAATGATGGAGATGACGTGATGCCTTGCTTGCTGGCATTCCACACTGCCATTAACGCACCATTCGCACCAGGAAGCTCGGCACAAGATTACCGCGTAAAAGCTACTATTGGTGAGCGCTGGGAGCTTAACGACCGCATGCTGCCAACAGGCAAATTCCAGGCGTTGGAGCCAGGAGAAGTTCAGCTTCGTGAAGAAGGTGTGAATCCATATTTTGCATCGATGGACAATCACTACACGGCTGTACCTCAGAACGGACGCAACCGGATGGAGCTTACCGATAGCAAAGCTGGAGTAACCTTGGTGTACGATGTAGGGACTTCGTACAAACAATGGATGATCTGGAATAACGGTGCTACAGAACAGTTCTTCTGCCCTGAGCCACAAATTAACTTGGTGAATGCGCCAATGGTAGACCTTCCTGCTGATGATATCGGCTTGTTCAGCCTGAAACCAGGCGAATATTGGGAAGAAAGCAGCCGCCTGTACGTAAAATAGAGTTCATGTGAATATGAATAGGTTATAAAGAAGGGGCTGTCTCAAACGTAGTTTTTCTACGATTAGACAGCCCCTTAAATTTATCTCTTACTAATAATCTCTTCATTAATCTGTTTAATGATGTCTTGGATACTCTTCGAACCAAGATCACCTTCACCACGTTTTCTTACAGAGACAGTGTCGGAATTTTTTTCGTTCTCCCCCAGTACGAGCATGTAAGGTGCTTTTTCAAGCTGAGCTTCACGAATTTTGTAGCCTAACTTCTCATTTCGAATATCTACTTCGACACGAATGCCAGCCTTCTCCATTTGATGCTTCACTTGCAGTGCATAGTCAACATAGTTCTCAGAGACTGGCAATAACTTCGCATGAACAGGTGCGAGCCACAGTGGGAAAGCTCCAGCGAAATGCTCAGTAATAATCCCCATAAAACGATCGATCGATCCATACACAGCGCGATGGATTACGACCGGGCGATGTTTAAGATTATCTTCCCCGATGTAAGTAAGATCGAATTTCTCTGGCATTTGCCAATCTAGTTGGATTGTTCCACATTGCCAGCTTCGTTTTAGCGCATCTAAGATATGGAAATCAATCTTAGGTCCATAGAACGCGCCATCCCCTTCATTCACTCGATATTCGATCCCGAGATTGTCTAATACATTTTGTAAAGATTGTTCAGCCTGATCCCATAATTCTTCAGATCCCATATAATCTGCCGGCCGAGTAGATAATTCAATCTTATACTCAAAGCCGAACACTTGATAAATATGGTCAATCAGTGAGATTACCCGTCTTATTTCATCCTCGATTTGCTCTGGCAAAACGAAGAGGTGAGCATCATCCTGGCAGAAAGTGCGGACTCTCATCATCCCGTTAAGTGCTCCAGAATATTCATGGCGATGCACTTGACCGAATTCCGAGATACGGATAGGCAGTTCCCGGTAGGAATGCAGATTGTTTTTGAAAATTAGCATATGCCCAGGGCAGTTCATCGGCTTAAGGGCAAATTTTGTTTCATCTACATTTGTGAAATACATATTGTCCTTGTAGTGATCCCAGTGCCCCGACTGCTCCCAAAGCCGATTGTTCATCATCAGCGGTGTACGAACTTCATCGTAATCTCTCTGTCTTTGTAATTCCCGGGCAAAGTTCTCAAGCTCTGTACGGATTGTCATTCCCTTGGGAAGATAGAAGGGCATGCCTGGCGCTTCTTCAGAGAACATGAACAACTCAAGTTCTTTGCCGAGCTTACGGTGGTCACGTTTTTTAGCTTCTTCAAGAAACAGTAAATGTTCCTCTAACTGCGCTTTTTTAGGAAAGGCAGTTCCATAAATACGTTGCAGCATTTTGTTATTGGAATCTCCACGCCAGTAGGCACCCGCTACATTCAACAGCTTAAAGGCTTTGACCAAGCCAGTTGAGGGAAGATGTGGCCCACGGCAAAGATCGGAGAATTCACCTTGATCATAAATAGTTAATACTGTGTCTGCCGGCAGATCATGAATAAGCTCCAGCTTTAAAGGCTCATTCAACTCTTCAAAAAGTTTAATGGCCTCTGCGCGGCTCACCACACGGCGGACAATCTGGTGATTCTCTTGGATGATTTTCGCCATTTCTTGTTCGATTGCAGCAAGATCATCAGTGGATAGAGGTTTCTCAATATCAATGTCATAATAGAAGCCGTCTTCGATAACAGGACCTATGCCTAGCTGGACAGCTTTATCTCCATATATACGTTTTATGGCCTGCGCCATGATATGTGCAGTACTGTGTCTATAAACCTCAAGACCGTCTTTGCTATCCAACGTAACAATATCGAGCCGGCAATCATGTTCGATCGCTTGGTTTAGATCAACAGATTTTCCATCAATTTTTCCAGCTACAGCATTTTTTTTCAGACTGGTACTTATGGCACCTGCTGCTTCTTTAATCGTTGTTCCTTGCAGTACCTCTCTAAATGTTCCATCTTGCAGTGTTACCTTGATCTTCATGATTTTAGCCTCCGTTTCTCAAATATTGTTAGTTGTGAACGCAAAAAAACGCATCTCTCCCAGAAAGGGACGAGTGCGTTCAGCTCGTGGTTCCACCCTAATTCGACCTGTCACATGGACAGGACCTCATTGGTATCCGATATCGGGGATAAATCGGTGCCGCATACTACCGAAAAACAAAGTTCTACGGATTCAGCGTCACGGCTACAAAGGGGTAACTTCACAACCGGTAACTGGAGAAGCTTGCAGCCTGGACTTCTCTCTCTGGACAGTTCGTGTAGGAAATCATGTCTTTGATCATTGCCATATTCTGTTGCTAGTTAATATTACTCAATAGTATTCGATAAAGTCAAGGGGGGAGGTGCACAGAAAGCGGATGATCGTTTCTCCGCGTTCTTCATTTGCTTATTGGTAAAGGAAATGAGGAAGGGCTTGGCGAATTTATATTTCAACATGCTTAAGGAGGATTGTAATGCAGATTATTGCCATGCTGACGATGCTAATCGACCATATTGGCTATATCTTTTTCCCGGAGAATCTTGCTTGGAGATATGTAGGGAGAATAGCTTTTCCGATTTATTGTTATGGGCTTGTGCAGGGACATATTCATACTTCATCCAGACCTAAATATTTATTACGGTTGCTCTTGATAGCGATTATTGCTCAGATTCCCTATAA
Source organism: Paenibacillus sp. FSL H7-0735 (assembly GCF_038008505.1). Classification (NCBI taxonomy): domain Bacteria; kingdom Bacillati; phylum Bacillota; class Bacilli; order Caryophanales; family Paenibacillaceae; genus Paenibacillus; species Paenibacillus sp. FSL H7-0735. The sequence goes on from NZ_JBBOZH010000001.1 coordinate 3,151,663, forward strand.
TTTAGCGCTAAATTCTGGTGGCTGGAACGTGGTGTTTACGTTATTGCTGTCGGCAATCGTACTGGTTATTTTGGACAAACTGCCTTCACTATGGCTAGGTATACCTGTGGTAATTGCTGCTATAGTGTTAATGGATTATTACCCTATAGATTATAACGCGTACGGTTTGCTCTTAGTATTGATTTTTCGTTATACGAAATCGTACTGGCTTGTTGGAGCCCATTTGGCACTGAATCTATTCTATATGTTTTATAATTATTGGGTTGTACAGATGCTAAGTATTTTACCAACCTTGCTGATTGCTTTTACGCCTTTGATTTGGAATCGCTTGGAGCGGCATCGGGTTCCGCGCTGGGTGTGGTGGTCATTTTATCCTGCACATTTACTGATGTTGGCAATAGTTAAGGCTGTAATTTACAAGGAATGGGCTCAGATCGAATGGCGAAGTTTGTTGAATATTTAAACATTTTACAATAAAAGGAACTTTGATTTACAAAACTTACCTTAGCTGAGATAATGGATTGATTTCACAAAATAAGATGAAGGAGACATGCTATGAGTAGAGTTAAAGCAAAAATGAAGTGGTTTTTGCCTTTTGTCGCACTGATGCTAGTTCTTGCCGGCTGTCAGTCGGTAGGGGGGTTCGATGTTAATAAGGCGTTGATTGGGGATGTTGATGTTAAATCATCAGAATCCAGTATGACTTTTTCCATGAATGCTGAGCCCATAGAGGGAATTAGCACGGAAGATAAGGAAATGGTTGATCTTATTAATTCTTTTTCCTTGAATATTAGTAAAGCTAAGTTACAAGATAATGGGAGTTTATCGGCCCAAGGAACTGTTGGTTATAAACAATTGGATATTCCATTCACCTTGTTTATGGACAAACAAACACTTGCTTTTACAGTTGAAGGAGCAAAACAACCGTTCTACTTCCCTGTACAAGGATACGATGAAATCTTAGGTGAAGTAGGCTTGGATACGGCAAAAGCTGAAGATGTCAGTAAGCTGTTGACGAAATTCGTTGTTAAGAATCTTCCTAATCCTGGCGTAATCAACATTACACCGGTTAGTGATGCTGTGTATGGCGAGCAGTTGAACATGACGAAGCTGCATGCAGAAGTGACTGGTGATGAGCTTCCTGCACTGTTAAAAGGCTTCCTGAAGTCTGTCTCCAAAGACACAGAAGGTTTTACTGAATTGGTAGGTGGTCTTTACGACTATCTGTACCCTGTGATCAAAGCTATGGATGAAGACGGTTCTGGCGATATTTTCAATCTTGGATTCGGAGATATTCCACTGGATGATAAAGAAGCTGTCGTAACTGTATTGCATGATGCTGCCAAATTGGCTGTTGATGCATTGCTGCTAGTATATGACAATCAAGTGGACAGTCTTTACAAATCAACTCCTGAGATTAAGACTGTGTTGAGTAAGGATACGAAGTTATCTGTTGATATTTTCGTTGATAGTGCTCTGCATGTGCGTAAACAGAATGTTGATCTGAAAGTGGCGCTTCCGGGTACCGAGGATTTCCCACTGAAGAGTCTCTCGCTTAAAGCTTCCAGTCAGGTTTGGAACATTGGCGGTGCTGTAACTGCTGATCCAATCAGCACTGAAGGTGCACTTGATATTTCTTCCGGGCTTACACCTGGAGAGACTTTGAGAAACTTTGCCCCAGATTCTGATGTATATCGTATATTGAAGGATGATCTGGGCATTACGAAGAGAACCATTGTTATCGAACCTGATGACGAATATTATTACCCGATTGTAGACAAGAACACTACTTATATCCCACTGCGTTATTTGGCAGAAGATTTAGATGCTACTGTAGAATGGGATACTGTCAATCGTGCAATTAACGTTACTGATGGTGTGTACGGAGATAAACTGGTGTTCAAAATCGGTTCTTCCGAAGCCTTGATTAACGGCACGGCTGTAAAGCTTGCCCAACCTGTATTTGTTGACGAGTATGGCGATGCATATGTATCCTTGCGTCTGCTTGCTGAAGCGCTTCATGCTACTGTGTCGGTAGATGAAGATGGTTGGATTACTATTGTACGGAACTAGTTGCATCTTAACGATCAATTAACACAATAAACCCAGCTTCCATCTGACGCATAAATGCGAGTGGAGGCTGGGTTTTTTATATGAAATACATAAACCAGTTATTGCTTCGTTAATACCACCTCTAAAGCTATATTACTAAGCTCTTTATCCTCTGTCATACTTTGGATGTATCCACCTAAGAAACCTTCTTGTAGGCCTTCCCAAAGCTTGTAACCTGGCATCGCTTTAATATCTTCTGAGGAGCTGCCGGCTGTCCCCGCGAAGTATCTTACATTTAGCTTGGCCATTACCTCTGCCATCGATGCCTTTTCAGACTGCGTAAAGGAACTCTCCTTTAGACCATCCATAGCTTTGTTATAAGAGTTTGTAGCAAAAATATCCTCAGCATAGGTCTTAAAGTTTAAAAGATTCTGATCTGTAATGCCATTAGCTTTAGCCCATCCTTCTACATTTAAGGGCATTGCTTCATAATTGACGGTTCTGCTCAGAGGATCGAAGGTCATCGCTCCATATTGATGTGGATAAACAGCCATTGCACTTGTTGCGATATCATAAATTGGCATTACTTCCGAAGAAGTTGCCGGGTCTACCCGGATGTCCTGCATATGGATATGGCCTGACAAGACTAAATTAAGTTCATTTTCACGAAGTAACTTTATTGTTTCCTGACTGTTGTTAAGTTTAAAGCCTGAAACAGACATAGAGGTGTGGCTTAGTAGGTTGTGGTGCATAACCGTGAGGACAGAAGCATGCTCCTTGGCAGCTAGTTTAACAGAATTATCTATCCATGATAGGGTAGAGGCGGTCAGGCGTCCGTCCGTTTGGGGGAAACCGTATTTCTGATTGTTATGATATTGGCTGCTGTCAATCATAAGGAGCCATAAATTTGGAGCTGCTTTAACGATGTAACTTAGCGATTCTTTATCACGTGATACAGCCTCTTTGTAGCCGAAATTCTCATACATCTTGGTAAAGTCTTTGTCTGTAATAGAATCCGTAACGAGCTGCTTATCCCCGCTGAAGGATCTGGCCCAAGGATTAAATAAATCATGGTTGCCTGGAATGACATAAACAGAGGTTCCCTGCGCTTCAATTCGCTTTAGTTTTTGGGTTAGCTCCTGATGGCTGCTGCGTTCTCCGTTATTTGTTAAATCTCCACTGAGGATGAGAAAATCAGGCTTCTGCTGCTCAGTATCATAAACCAAGGTTTCAAGGATTTCATCACTGTAAGGCAGCATTTTTCCATCACCGCCAGTTACATATTTCTGAAAAGCTGTACCGCCATCCTGAAGCTTCTTATCTAAGAAGTGAGTATCCGTTGCCACCCAGAAAGTGAGGGGGTGAAGATCAGTCGGATCTAGTTCTGTAAAGGTCAAATTAGACGAATTTGTGTCTTTACAGCTAGTTAGAGCCAAGCTCAGGAAAAGGAGCAGCAACAAAGAGGTAAAGACTGATTTTTTATGTCGAACAAGGGCTTTCTTGCTCAGAAAATTCATGATTATAACCTTCCTTCTATACATTTGCTGCACTATTGTAGCGCATTTTAGCTCGTAGTGTATATCGGAAAAGGAAGAGGGCAGTTTCTAGCCCGCATGAATTGATTAATGATTAATAGATCAGGTGCATAATTAAGCCCATAAATGCGACAATAAGAGTTGGCAACGAATATATCCGACAAAATAAGTTGTGAATAACTGTTGTGTTTTCAGAAAAAAGGTGCTAAGATATACAAAAGTAAGTTACTAAAATTAATGGAGGTAGTTATTTTATGTCTAACAATTTCTTTGAAGCAGTAAAAGGAAGACGTTCCATATATGCCATCAGTAAAGAAACTACGATTTCGGATGCACAAATTGTAGAAATCGTTGAACAAGCGGTGCTACATAGCCCAACTTCATTCAACTCTCAAAGCTCAAGAGCCGTTGTTCTTCTTGGTGAACAACATGATAAGCTATGGGATATCACTACAGAAACATTGCGTAAAATCGTTCCTGCCGAACAATTTGAAGGAACAGCGCAAAAATTAGCGTCTTTCAAAGCAGGTTACGGTTCCGTACTATTCTTCGAAGATCAAACGGTAGTGAAGAGCCTGCAAGAGAACTTCGCTCTATATGCTGAGAACTTCCCAATTTGGGCTAACCAATCCTCTGGTATTCTGCAATTTGTAGTATGGACAGCACTTTCTGAAGCAGGTGTAGGTGCATCCTTGCAGCATTATAATCCACTGATTGATGATGAAGTAAAAGAAGCATGGGGCATCCCGCAAGAATGGAAATTGATTGCTCAATTGCCATTTGGTAAAACCGTTACTCCTGCTGGTGAGAAACAATTCCAACCGGTTGAAGATCGTGTTAAAGTCTTTAAATAAGTAAGATAAGCGTTTGAAACCTCCTTAACCAGGCTAAGTATGTATATAGACTGGTTAAGGAGGTTTTTTGTATGCCATGGAACAAAGAGGATTATCCAGAATCATTAAAGAACTTCACAGCACCTGTTCGCAATAAGGCAATCGATATTGCGAATGCGCTCCTCGAAGATGGTTATGAGGAGGGGCGGGCGATTTCAATTGCCACAGCGCAGGCGAAAGAGTGGGGGGAGAACCACGATAAACAAATCCGTAAAAAAGGCCATTAAGGCTTAATCAAAGGCCTGAGCATAGAAATAAAAAAAGCAGGACAGCGTTTATTAACGCTTGTCCTGCTTTTTGACGGGCACAATTATTTAGTAGATTCATTTCCTGCTGCTGCGCTTGCAGTTGGCTCAGCTGTTGCAGCTGCATCTTCTTTAGCGTCAGTAAGTGTGTTCGTAATTTTTGCTTTTTCAGTTGTTTCTGACAACCAAGTGGAGGACAGAGTGGAAACCTTTTGCGAAACTAGAGTTTTACGAATTTCATCTTTCTTTTCTTCCAGTGTATAGTCTTTAGCATCTTTATGGTCGGTTACTTTAATGATGTGATAACCATAATCGGATTTCACAGCATCACTGGTTTCACCAACTTTTAGCTTAAAGGCTACATCAGAGAATTCAGCTACCATATCGCCACGTTTGAAGAAGTCTAGATCTCCGCCATTATCCTTGGAACCCGTATCAGAGGATTTTTCCTTGGCAAGAGTAGCGAAATCTGCGCCTTCTTTCAGTTGTTTCAGAATTGCATCTGCTTCTTCTTTAGTCTCAACGAGAATGTGGGAAGCGCGAACTTGTTCTTCTTCACTGAAAGTAGCTTTATTTGTGTCATAGTATTCTTTGATTTCATCATCCGTTACAGTGACTTGTGGCTCAAGGATTTTACGCAGCTTTACTTGCAGCGGCATTTGCTTTTTCAAGTCGTCTACAGTCATTGAGCTTTGGGACAAAGCAGCATTAAAGGCAGCCTCTCCGCCGAATTGTGCTTTAAGATCTTCAAGTTCAGTGTTGATGTCTTCATCTGTAACAGTTACGTTGGCTTTTTTAGCCTCTTGATCAACAAGCTCAGTAGTAATCATAGATTGCAGCGTGCTTTCTCCGCCTGCTTCGATCAATTTATCATAAAGTTGTTCTTTTGTAATTTTTGTTCCGTTTACTGTTGCAACAGCTTTTTTGCTGTCGTCTTTTTGGACGACCAGAACAATGATTAGTGCTGCAGCTAATACGATAGAGGCAATCATCCAAGCTTTATTGCTTCTAGGAGCAGTCGGAGGTGTAGGAGGCGTAGCGTTGTTCGCACCGACTTTGTTCATTACTGGAATACTGTCTGCTTTTGTTGTATTCACAGGTTCCTCAGCAGCTGCTTGCGCTACTTCAACCTCTTCATTGATAATCTCGGAAGTGTTCAAATCTTCTTCCGTGGTTCCGTTGTTTTCTAAGTTCTCATTTCCATTCAGATCTTTTTTGTCCATTATTAGTAATGACTCCCTTCAATATAGGTGTTGCTTGTCTATTTACAACTTTAACAGAAATCCTAATCCTAAACCTTAAGAAAGTATAAAAAAAGGCAGGATCTTTTTAAGTTTCTATTAATAAAAAGCAAAAAGCCGGAAATGGCATCAGTAACATGCCCTTCCGGCTAATGGGAATAAGATGTCTACTTCAGTCCTTTCAGAAGATGACGAATGCTTTCTTGTTTTCGTCTTGGGACACGTACGTTTTTAGCATACAGGCCCATTTCACCGAAATAAATGCAGTCATCTGCGATAGAGCTGATCTTGTTCAGGTTGACATAACAGCCACCGTACACATGATAATAACTTGAATTGGACAACAATCGATTTAATTGCTCGGCAGTCATTCTCTTTTTTATGTTATAGTTTCTGCCGTGAAAAATGACCAAATCATGGTCCCCGACCTTAAAGAACAGAATGTCTGTCTCCACCTCGAAGTCCTCGTACACATTTCTGGCTTCCAGCAGGATGCTACTCATTCATGTTCCCCCTTTATACGGAATAAAAGACTAATGTTAGCGCTTTCATTATATCACAACAGTTAATCGTTGGAAAGACCCATTTTTGAATTGTTTCGTACATTTCTAACTTTATCGTTTGTAATTAACGTTTAAAAATTGTAGATTATATAGATGATCACATCTAATGAGTGTGAAGTAGCAATACTTTGAGGAGGAATATAGAGATGAATGAGCAGAATAAGTTATTGCTGTTTACAGGTTCTTATGCAAGTGCCGCAGAAAGCGGAGTGCAGGTGTTTGAATTCGATGGAGCTGCAGGTGGTACGCTAAAGCTGCTGGATTCGGTGCAGGGCTTAACTAATCCTACCTTTGTTAATGTAGATGCCGCAGAGAAACGTCTATACGCAATAGGAGAAAAACCGAATGGTGAGGGTGGAAAAGAAGGCGAGGTTATTTCCTTTGCTATTGATCTAAAGGACGGGAAATTGAGTGAACTGAAACGCATTCCCTCCATGCCTGCCTCTGGCAATCGTCAAACAACCACCTGCCATATCAATAGAGATTTGAATGATGAATACGTGGTTGTATGTAGTTATCATGGTGGAAGTGTTGGCTTGATCAAATTAAATGAAGATAAAGCTGCAGATCAATTAGTTGATGTGGCCGTACATTCAGGTCATGGCCAACATCCTGAACGGCAGGACCGCCCTCATCCCCATTCCGCTATTTTCAGTCCGGACGGGCAGTATGTGTTTGTATCTGATCTTGGGCTTGATTTAATTCGGGCCTATAGAATCAATAGAGAAACCAACAAACTAGAGGTACATGGTGATACGGCGTTGCATCCAGGAGCGGGACCACGCCACTTCACTTTCCATCCAGACGGAAAGTCTGCTTATGTAATTAACGAGGTGGATTCCACCATTACATCGTTTACATATGACAGTGCCGCAGGCACTCTGCACACTGTAGATACAGTGCCGACACTGCCTGATGATTTTGACGAAGAGAATACATGCGCTGAAATCGCTATTTCCAAGGATGGGAAATATCTGTACGCTTCAAACCGTGGGGCTGATAATATTGCCGTATATGCGGTGGATAATGCTTCTGCTAAGCTTACACATCTTGAATATGTATCTACTCGTGGAGGACATCCACGTCACTTCGCATTGACACCAGATGGAGCTTATCTTATAGTAGCGAATCGTGATGCGAATAACCTGGTTGTATTTTCAATAGAAGCGGCTAGTGGCCGACTCGAATTTACTGGAAATACAGCTGAAGTATCCAAACCGGTATGTGTGAAGCCCGTAATTGTTCCTGTATAAAGTTACTCCGCTTGAAGAGTGAATAAGTGATCTTGGGAAATGCTAAAGGGAACACCGGATATAAAGTCCGGTGTTCCCTTTTTTTGAAAATAAAAGCCTGTGATTATCTGGTTGATGAGGTGAATGAGGGAGAAGACTATTTGAGCGAAACGGGCTTAAGAGGTACAATAGTGGATACTGCAGATTTGAATAGCACATTTTGCCTGCCATCACCTTGACCTTGTAAAGTGATTGTGAAAGCATCGTACGAGGTTACGAGCCCTTGCATTTTCACACCATTCGTCGTAAAAATCGTCACAGGCACCTTTGTGGAAATGAACTGGTTCAACAATCGTTCTTGCAATTTTAAACTCTCCACTTTGGCAGCACTCCATCTTCTGTGAATTTTTTTCTCTCAATAATTATAACATGGGTTAGTCCCTCACTGGAAATGAGATCAACAGTCACCAGAATAGACATGGAGGTATTTATGCTTTATTATCAGAACTGGTCTAGAGCTTTTCGCTTTTTTTTAGGTTTTGCTGCGTGTTTCGCCGTTATAGCTGTCCTTGTAAGTATGAATAAGGTATCAACCTTTGATAACTATATTATTGATTGGGTACAATCAGCGGAATCACCGGGGTTGACCTCATTCGCCAAAGGTTTATCTCTAATTGGTTCCTCTAAGATCGCTATTGGCATATCTATCGTTACCATGGCACTGCTCTATTTTTTGCTGAAACACCGGTTTGAATTAATCTTGTTCCTATGGGTTGGATTAGGCTCACAGCTCTTGAATACAATAATGAAGTTATGTTTTCACAGAGAACGTCCGAATTTACATCGTATTGTCGAAGAGATTGGTTATAGTTTTCCGAGCGGGCACTCAATGGCAGCCTTCTCTTTGTACGGCGTTATTGCCTTTATACTGTGGCGTCATCTGCGGCGGAGGCATGAACGGGTCTTATTAATAATGTTCGCTGTATTCATGACCGTGGGGATTGGCTGGAGTCGTATCTATTTGGGTGTTCATTATCCGAGTGACGTTATTGGGGGATATATGGCTAGTGGCGCTTGGCTGATGTTGTCCATTTGTTTATTTCAAATCTACAAGAGCTTGCGTACGAATTAGGATAGATACAAAAACGGATATCTTTCATAGCGCATGAAGATATCCGTCTTTATGTGGAAGAAGATTGGTTAAGGGGTCGTCACATGTTGTTCAGATGTTTTGCGATCCTGGAATTGTCCCATTTTGCTTATTTTTTGCTTCAGCATCGCAGGAAGTCCTGCTTTAAGCTTTTGGGCTTCGTCTTTTGTCAGACGTCCTTCGGTGATGGCTTGATCCAGCCGTTGGTTTGCCGATTCGCAGAGCTTCTGAATATATTGATCTTCCGTCCAGCCTTTTTTCTCAAGAGCAAGCTGCGGGAGCGTTTTGCCTGCTTTCAGGCTATTGATTAGCTCTGTACGATCCATTTCCAGCAGTTTAGCCGTTTCAAAAATAATGAAATGTCCACCAGCCCTAACCTTTCCGTCTTTTCCTGGATGGTGACCGTGACCTTTCTCTGAAGGGTGGGCACCAGGTGCGGTGGCTGTGGGGGTTACTTTCTCAGCAGAAGCACTTCCAATTGGCGCAAGAGCTGGAGACAGGCTGAGAAAAATAACGGTTGTGAAAGTCATTAATCTTTTGATATGGTTATTCATTCACTCACCTCGTATGTTATGTGATAGGCACTACTCGGATTAGTATTCCCTGAAAGCTGAAAGAAACATGAGTGAGAGCTTAAATGTTCTTAAAATTCATCAACTCCAGGCTGGGGTAATTAGAAGTACGAGGGTTCGCTGATGTTCATATTGTAGCGTGGGCTAATTTTTAGGAGGGATAGGTTTGGCTTTAGGAGCTCGCATATTTAAAACAGGTTTGGCCGTTACGCTAGCCCTGTATTTAGCTGTAATGCTTCAATTTCCTTCTGCCGTGGGTGCAGGGATTGCGGCGATTTTCGCTATGCAGCCCTCTATTTATCGCTCTTGGCGTTATTTTCTTGACCAGCTCACGACTAGTACAATGGGGGCCGTTCTGGCTTTACTCGGAGGGATGCTGTTATCCAATAGCCCAATAGCAGTCGGTTTGGTCTGTATTCTAGTCATTATGATCAGTATGAAAATCAACCGGGCGGATACGATAAGTCTTACGTTAGTTACTGTAATAACAGTGATGGAGGCTTCGGGTGAATGGCAATTCGCACTTAATCGCTTTTTATTAACTTTGACAGGTATTGTTTCTGCATTTCTAATCAATATTATTGTCGTTCCTCCAAAACCTCGTAAGCAATACATTAAGCAAATTGAGAATGTTTTTTCAAGCCTCTCTTTATTGCTGAGAACAGCGGTTTCTCATGAGATGAAGGAAAGTGTATTTCGTGATGAAAAAAATGCCTTACATTCATCCATAAAATCGTTGGCGGATAAGTATGCATTGTTTGAGGAGGAGCAGAAGCAGTTAAAACGGGCCAAGTATAGCCAGACTAGACAAATGGTTGTGTATAAGAACCTGTTAGCTTCTTTGCAAAAAGGTTACGATGTTCTCGAGGCTGTAGATCGGCATTATTTCCAGGCGGATCGGACCGAACATACAGATGCTCTATTTGATAATCATTTGGAACATTTAATCAAATATCATCAGCACATCTTACTTAAGTTTGAAGACAAATTAAAGCCCAATGCCAATGATTCCGAACCCTTGGGAGAAGACAATGATGATTTTCTGAATACCGCGATTTTGGGGTATAATGCAGAGAAAATAGGTCAGCTGCGTTTATATGTTGTGGCAGCGGCGATTTATGATTACGGATATCAATTGGAGCGCTTAGATAAAGTGGCCGATCAGATGAATCGTATAGCAGAGGAGAAAGAATCTGTGCACGAAGCCTAAACATAACCTTGTGAAGAGCAACATATAAGCTTTGTAACAGTAAAAAAATCCGGTTCCTTAGGGACCGGATCATCTATTTAAGAGAATACTTGAAATCTCAACTTGTAATTGCTAAAATGAGAAGATATCGAATAAACATGCATTTAAAAACATAAATATGCAAATTTATCATATCACGATTCAAATGGAATGTCAACCTTCCAAAAGGGGATGAAATGTAGTGGATAACAATGAAAGTCAGTGGAAAGAGGAACAGCAACGGGTTGACGGAGTAACCAAACTTCTGTCAGCCCATATTCGCCATTTATCAGAGGAGCTTGGACTTCATCGCAGTGATGTAGTGGATATGCGGAAAGACTTCTGGGAAGAGGTAACCGTAAACTTCAGTAGCCCGGATGATTTGGGAGAAACCTCAACAAGTCTTCGCCAACAGTCCCAAATCCTAAATGAACGGGAACGTCATCATTTGCAATCAAGCAAAGCGCTGAAAAAATATAAAAAGCTGGTTGTCTCTCCTTACTTTGGCCGAATTGATTTCACCGAGGAACCAACTGGCGGGCTGGAAAAGATTTATCTAGGAATTGGATCATTGATGGAGGATGATGGTACCTTTTTGATTTATGACTGGCGCGCGCCTATTTCCAGTCTGTATTATGACGGAGCCCCTGGTCCCGCTGCTTATGAAACACCTGGAGGATTAGTCTCCGGAACAATGAACCTTAAACGCCAGTTTGTTATTGCTGACGGTGTAATTGAAGTTATGTTTGACACTGGGGTTACGATCGGGGATGAGCTGCTGCAGCAGGTGCTAAGTCATAGTGCTGACGATCGGATGAAAAGTATTGTTGCTACAATTCAGAAAGAGCAAAATGCAATTATCCGCAACGACAAAAGCAGGATGCTAGTTGTGCAAGGAGCAGCGGGAAGCGGGAAAACGTCTGCTGCATTGCAGCGGGTAGCTTATCTTCTATATAAATACCGTGAAGTATTATCAGCAGATCAAATGCTGCTGTTCTCACCGAATCCGCTGTTTAACAGCTATGTATCTACAGTGCTCCCGGAGCTAGGCGAAGAAAATATGCAGCAAACAACGTTTCAAATGTATTTGGAACATCGTCTTGGCCATGAATTCCAGCTCGAAGATGTCTTTAGTCAGACCGAAAGTCTACTAAATGCTCCTGATGGTCCTGAGGTGGCTATACGCAGAGAAGGCATTGCCTATAAATCGTCTGTACCTTTCCTAGATGTGATTCGGCGATATGCTACGTTGCTGGAACAGGAGGGCATGCTTTTTAAACCTTTAATGTTTCAAGGGAAAGCAGTGGTCAGTAAAGAAGAAATGGAACGCCAATTCTACGCGTACGATCCTGCCATAAAGCTTGCGAATCGTGTGGATTTGATGATCCGCTGGCTGCTTAAGAAGATCGCAGATTTTACCCATGAGGAAAGAAATGCACAGTGGGTTGAAGATCAGATCGAGCTGCTGGATTCCAGCGATTATCACCGTGCGTATCAGATGTTGCGCCGGAAGAAGAAAGCTTCGCAGGATAGCTTTGACGATTTTGATACCGAAAAAGAAGTGTTATCTCGTTATGTAGTCAGCCAGCGGCTCAAACCACTGCGTGGTTGGACTAAACGGGGTCGATTTGTGGACGTTAAGGGCTTGTACAGCACGTTATTTACAGATCGCGAACTTATGGAGCGCCTCAATGGTGATTATCCTTTACCAGAGGTGTGGGATGATATCTGTGAGCAGACATTGGAATCTATTGGAGTGAACGAGCTTGCTTATGAAGACGCTACGCCATTCCTTTATCTGAAGGAGTTAAGCCAAGGCTTCCGGACCAACACACTGATCCGCCATGTGATTGTAGATGAAGTACAAGACTACTCTCCATTCCAATTAGAGTTCATGCGCCGTTTATTTCCAAGAGCAAAAATGACCGTATTAGGCGACCTGAACCAGGCCATTTATGCACAAGGTGAGGTACTGGGGGATTTGTCTAGTCTCGTAAGTATATATGGTGAAGAAAACACAGAAGTGATCTCGTTAACCCAAAGCTACCGTTCAACTTTTGAGATCGTGGAGTTTACGCGGTCAATGATCCCTGGAGGAGAACGGATCGTACCGTTTAATCGGCGGGGAGAAGAACCCCAGCTAAGTGTGGTATCCAGCGAGAAGGAGCTCCTGAATGCTGTAGAACAGGATATCCGGAAGCTGCATTCTGAGGGATATCATTATGTAGCTGTCATCTGCAAAACAGCGGAGGAAAGCGCAAGGGTTCATGCTGAACTGAATCGTAGCCTGCCGGTAAGACTTGTTACAAAGGAAACGCCGAATTTTCAGAAGGGGACACTGGTTCTGCCTGCTTATTTAGCAAAAGGTGTGGAGTTTGATGCGGTCGTCATCTTTGATGGCTCGGCTGAACAATATGGCAGAGAAAGTGAACGCAAATTGTTTTATACGGCTTGCACTCGGGCTATGCACTTACTGCATATTTTTAGCCTGGGTGAACCTAGTCATTTTATTCCGTCCGCTAATGTGGCATCTTTAAGCGCCGGATCGCTGTAACCATAGATCTCTTCATTTTAAGATCGTCCTTTTCGCAGCAGCGGAGGGACGGTTTTTTTGTTTTCATGAATAAAGAAGAGCGAACAAACCACAATAAAGAATGTTGTACACAATGACAAAGGTGGTCAGTTCATGAAGGAAAGAAAATGGGATCTGCTTGCCTTAGCATCAATCCCACTAATAATGACCCTCGGTAACTCCATGCTGCTGCCTATTCTGCCGCAGATCTCCAAAGAACTAGGCATTAGTGCTTTTCAAGTCAGTATGCTGATTACCGTGTATGGATTGATGGCAATTGTAATGATCCCTATTGCAGGTTATCTGTCAGACCGTTTTGGGCGAAAGAAGGTTATTCTTCCTAGTTTAATCATTGCCGCAATTGGTGGTGCCGTCTGCGTGGTAGCTGCTTGGTTTATGAAGGGGGTTAGCGCTTATTGGGTGATCTTAGCGGGGCGTCTGTTGCAAGGAATTGGTGCAGCGGGTGCTTTTCCAATTGTAATACCCTTTGTAGGCGATTTGTTCAAGGAAGAAGAGGATGTGAGCAAAAGTCTGGGAATCATTGAGACCTCCAATACGTTTGGTAAAGTTCTCAGTCCAATTCTTGGTGCCTATCTTGGGATATGGCTCTGGTTTGCTCCTTTTATTGCAATTCCCATTCTATGTCTAATTTCATTTTTTTTAGTTTTATTTCTCGTCCGAAAGCCCGAAGCGAAGGATGAACCTGAGAAACAGGAAATCCGAGCGTTTTTAGCTGGAATTGTGAGTGTTTTACGTAAAAAAGGGCGTTGGCTGTATGCTATTTTTGCCATAGGCGGCATTTGTATGTTTGTGACCTTTGGTGTCCAATTCTATTTATCAGAAATGCTGGAAACTAAATATAAAATGCACGGGGCGACGAAGGGGTTTGTGCTGGCGATACCGCTTGCCCTCTTATGTCTGTCCTCCTATGGCACAGGAAAGATCATTGGTCAGAATAAAACGCTAATGAAATGGCTGGGCTTTGGAGGAATGGTGTTACTGACTGCGGCCATGATTTGTGCGGGATTCAACAAAGGCATTTATTTTTTAGTAGGATTTATGGGTTTAGGCTGTGTTGGAATCGGGATTGTACTTCCTTGTATGGACGCTTTAATCACGGAGGGGATTGAGAAGGAGAACAGCGGCACGATAACCGCTCTTTATAGTAGTATGAGGTTTATAGGGGTAGCGTTGGGACCGCCGGTGGTATCGCTGCTGTTAAGCAGTGGGCATTGGGTATTGTTCGCGTTGATGGCTACAGTAGGGGCAATTGGTGGATTGCTGACCTTATTTGCGGTAACTCCGAGTAAGGGGGAAAAGGGAGAACCAGGCGTTAAAGATACAGAGAAGATAATTCCTCCGATCTGGCCGAAACGTGTTCGCCAAACCTCTGCAATGTCTCTGGATGGAAAAAAGGGCTATCCCTAAGCTGCGTTGCCGCAGCTTGTGGGATAGCCCTCTTGATAAAAGAATAAAAGATATTCTTAGGCTTGTGGAACGGATTCCCAATCCTTCAAGAAACGTTCAATACCGTTATCTGTCAGCGGGTGCTTCCAGAGGGTTGGCAGAAGTGAGCCTGGGATTGTAGCGATGTGAGCACCAGCAATAGCTGCTTGCTCAACATGTGCAATGTTGCGGATACTTGCTGCAATGATCTCGGATTTCAAGTTGTAGTTAGTCAGGATAGTCTTCAGATCCTTGATCAGCTTCATTCCATCAACACCGATATCATCCAGACGACCTACGAAAGGAGAGATATAAGTTGCGCCTGCTTTAGCAGCCATCAAACCTTGAGCCGCGGAGAATACTAGTGTAACGTTAGTTTTGATGCCTTTTTTAGTAAGCTCATAACAAGCTTCCAAGCCATCTTCAGTCATAGGGAGTTTAATTACAACGTTTGGAGCCCATTCAGCAATTTCGTATGCTTCTTTGAGCATTTCTTCTGCTGTAAGTCCGATTACTTCTGCGCTTACAGGTCCTGGAACGATTGCAACGATTTCTTTGATAACATCCTTGAACAATCTTCCTTCTTTAGCGATCAGCGAAGGGTTAGTCGTTACGCCATCCACTAGTCCCAGGCGAGTAATACGTTTGATTTCTTCAATGTTTCCGGTATCCAAGAAAAACTTCATTTTAAATTTCCTCCCTTGATTTCCATATGGATTGACAAGCAACATTCATATTTACATTATGAGACATGCAAATCAAAGTTTCAACTGTTATTTTGAATATTTCAAAATAACTTTATAGAACCAGTATTACCTGTATGCGCTGAATTTCAGATAATATAAGATTGGCTTAGGCCTCCCTCCATGATAATATATAACCGGAATTGTTATTTTGGAGTGGGGGGTGGGGATGGGATGATGTATGCGATATTGCTTATTTTACTTGTGCTTGTGCTGGCAGCAGCGGGATTCCTTGCCTACCAGAACAGCAAGTTGGTGTCTAATCAGAAGAAACTCGGTACTGCATCAAGTGATCCTTCCCTTATGTATTCTATCTTTGACCAATCTAGTGCAGCTGGTGTTGAAGAACCTGAGGCCATTCCGTTATTTCAATACACTGTATTTGCGCGGTCGAATGGAGCGGTTGTTGTGAACAAGCCTGTAGCTATGATTATTCTGTGCAGAGTTGCTGCGGGTAAAGGTGATTACTTACTGGCCGATGTCGAGCGTAATATGCTTGACAAGATTAGTAGGCCAATGCCTTTGAATGCGTATTCTGAGCATAAAGCCTACTTACACAGGACGGCTAATCACACAGAAAAAGAGATGGTTCTCAATCTAGAGGATGCAGTGAATTTACAATATACATAGAGTAGGGTGAAAGATATTGATTTTTTGCTCTGCGCAAAGCATAATACAAATTTGGATATAAAAAAGAATCAAACAGCCGGTATGTTAAACACGGCTACCGGCCCAGTGATTGATTATTAATGGATGCCAGTCAGCACTTAGGCATGATATCTCCCTACGGGTGCATTAAGCACCCATTCCAGCATCATGATCATATCTTCTACTCTAGTGAGCTGAGTTTGTAGGTTATCTTGCTGTGGACTGTCTTCTGTTAATGAAGCTAATCTTGATTCCAGAGATCTGCGCTGCAGTGTCAATTCGTTGATTTTAGATTGAATTTGGTTTTCGGTTCTCATCCGGAATCCTCCTGAACAATAGGTGATTTCAACATCATCATAGATCATTATAACGGATAACATGGGGGTAATAAAATGAGTATCAATGTTAAACAATTAGCCGCGGAAAAAGCAGTGGAATTTGTAAAAGATGGCATGAAGATCGGCCTTGGCACTGGATCTACTGCCTATTGGGCGATCAACAAGCTTGGTGAGCGCGTCAGTGAAGGTCTAAAGATTACCGCTGTAGCAACCTCCCGTGCTTCCGAAGAACAGGCGCGTGAACTTGGGATTCCAATCGTAGCTTTTGGGGATATTGATAGTCTGGACCTGACCATTGACGGAGCGGACGAGCTGGACAGCAATCTGCAGCTTATTAAAGGCGGCGGTGGCGCACTGCTTCGGGAGAAGATTGTTGCGAGTAACAGTACTCGTATGATCGTTATCGCCGATGAGAGTAAAGTGGTAAATACACTCGGCAAATTCCCGCTGCCTGTAGAAATTGTTCCTTTTGCATGGGAATGGACTGTGGCTGAACTTGCGAAGCTGGGTTGCAATCCTGAATTGCGTCGTAGTGGAGAAGAGCTGTACAAGACAGATAACGGCAATTACATCGCAGACTGCCGGTTCGAAGCGATTGAGTCCGCACCGAAGCTGGCACTGGCCATCCAAAGTATTCCGGGAGTTGTAGAACACGGCCTATTTATCGAAATTGCAGCTATGGCTATTGTGGGTAAAAAAGATGGAAGCATTGAAATTATAGAAGTTAAACCGGGCAATTGATCGTTCGTAGATCTAGAGAATCTAGCAGTTTACGGAAGCTGAGAGCATTGACACGGATAGGGCTGACTCTGTATAGTGCTACTGTTATCTATTGGATGTTCATCGGTTTTGGGCGTGAGATTCATACAGGTGGCCCGCTTCAGTACAATTTGATCCCATTACGTACGGTGTCACTTTATTTCGACATGAATAACGGGTTATCGCGGATCAGCCGGTTTGTGAATCTGCTTGGAAATGTTGTTGTGTTTATTCCATTTGGTATACTAATTCCACTTGCAAAGACACGGCCAATTTCTTGGATAAGAATCTCTTTATATGCTGTTACTTGCATCCTGCTTTTGGAGTCTCTGCAAATGCTGCTGCATGTGGGAAGCTTTGATATTGATGATTTATTGTTAAACATGTTAGGGATATGGACAGGTTACGGTATGTTTCGAATCGGGTACAGAAGCAACAGAGAAGGAGGAATGTGAACAATGTTGGTAGATCTTAAATCCCTTATTGGTTCGCCTGAGGTGAACGAGCTGTTGACGTATGCGGTCATTGATGACCCCAACGCTTTGGAGCAGACTTCGTCTGAGTACAACGAACAAGCCGGGCTGCAGTTATATGGCTGGGAAGAAGAAGAACTCCTGCTTGGTCTTGTAGGCTTCGAAGAAACCGAAGACGGTTCTTTGGACATTCGGCATATTGCCGTCTTGCCAGAGAATAGAGGGAAAGGTTATGCACGGGGGATGATTCTGGAGCTGCTCGCTTCTCGTCAGCCGCGTTATCTGGTAGCTGAGACTGAGGATGAAATCGCCGCAGATTTTTATCGCAGTCTAGGTTTTATGGTGTACAGCTTAGGAGAGAATGCAGCCGGAATTGAAATGTTAAGATGTGTATACGAAGTTGAAGAGACCGAGGAAGAGGACTAAAAAGTCTTTGGAGGTCATAAAATGGCAGGTCGAGAGAAATCTCGGCCTGTTTTTTTGTGCATTTCGCCTTTAAATGCCCGAAAAAAGCCAATTGACTTTTATAAAGGCAGGTATTATAGTTTGACAATGAAACTGTTCGACAGTTGAACTATATTTTGGAGGTAGGAAGCTTTGGATAACGAAGTGCAACATTGGATCAATCGCTACATGGATGCTTATTTGATTGTGACCAGACAAGTAGCAGCAAGAATTAAAGATAGTATTGCTGCGGAGACAACAAATGATCAGTATCAAATTCTTCGGTTGATTAATGCTCAGGAACAATGTACGTCTACATATCTTGCTGAATCTTTTTGCGTGGGTAAAAGCTCCATTACAGCAATCATCAACAGATTGGTGCATGCGGGTATTATCGAGCGAACTCGTGACGAGAATGATCGCCGCCAGGTGTATTTATCGATGTCTGAGCACGGGAAAAGAGTTTTTGAAGCAGCGGAGACGCAGGTACATGAAGTGATTTCCCCGTATTTGTTTCATTTTGAAGAGAAGGATATTGAAATGTTCGTCATGATGTTCGAGAAACTGGCGAATTTAATTCAGAATGATGATGGAGGGAAGAATCCATGAAGACGATTCTAAAAGCAAGATGGGCGGTTATCGCAATCTGGCTCGCTGTGGCCGTAGTTTTGGTCATGACGGCCCCTTCGTTCTCTGATCTTGTACGTGAGAAGGGGCAGGTTACTGTACCTGATGGCTATTCCTCTTCTAGAGCGGCAGAGATCTTAAAGGAAGCGGCGAATGACAAGGGCGGAGAGACACTGCATCAGGTAGCTCTTGTATTCAATAATCCTGAGGGAATCGGAGCCGATGAAACAGCCAGTATCCAGCAGGGTGTTGAGAAGTTGGCTGCGAATAAGGAGACGCTGCAGATTGGTTCCATCACCGATCCTTTTTCACAAAGTGAACTTAAGGATACGTTGATTGCCAAGGATGGCAAGACGATTATGGTGGCTTTGTCTATCAAAGGCGGAGGAGAGTCTGTCACCGCACTTCCTGATAAAGTGGATGAATTACTCTCAGATGTTAAGGCGGATCATTATTTAACCAGTGAGGGTCTGATTACTGAGGATATGATTGCTAGCTCGGAAGCCGGGCTTAAGAAATCGGAATATATTACGGTAGTATTTATTTTACTTATCCTGTTCGTGGTGTTCCGTTCGTTCGTGGCACCGTTTGTTCCGCTACTGACCGTAGGACTCAGCTATATTGTTTCTCAGTCTGTTGTGGCTTTTTTAGTAGACCGTTATGATTTTCCATTATCTACGTTTACTCAAATCTTTATGGTTGCGGTCATGTTCGGGATTGGTACGGATTATTGTATCCTGTTGATCAGTCGTTTTAAAGAAGAAATGATGACAGCAGAAGATACCAAAAGTGCTATTATTGCAACCTATCGTAAGGCTGGCGGGACGGTGTTCTATTCCGGACTTGCGGTATTCGTAGGTTTTGTAGCGATTGGATTATCCAAATTCATTCTGTATCGCTCGGCGGTAGCCGTTGCCGTGGGGATTGCGGTTATGCTGCTGGCGCTTGTAACCATTGTTCCATTCTTTATGGCGGTACTTGGCAAAAAGCTCTTCTGGCCTTCACGCGGCAAGCTGGAGCACAGTGAGAGCCGTATTTGGGGAGCAGCAGGTTCTTTTTCCTTAAAAAGACCATGGGCCGCGCTGCTAATTGTTGCAGTAATCGTAGCTCCGTTCCTTGTTACCTATAGCGGAAAGCTGTCCTTCAACAGCTTGGAGGAAATTGGCTCAGAATATGCCTCGGTAAAAGGATTTAACATCATTTCGGATAGCTTCGGGCCGGGTGAATCCATGCCTGGCAAGATCGTAATCAAAAATGATGACCGGATGGATACTTCAGAATATCTTGGACTTGCAGAAAAAATCAGCCGCGAGCTGGAAAAAGTGGACAGCGTAAAATCGGTGCGCAGCATGTCTCGTCCAACGGGAGAGCTGATCAGTGATTTCTTAATCCCGAATCAGGTGGGGACTTTATCTGACGGTCTGGATCAGACCAGTGAGGGACTGACCAAGATTCAAACGGGATTGTCTGAAGCAAGTAAACAGCTGAGTGAAAATGCACCTAAGCTTACGGAGGCTGCTCAAGGCAGCGCTAAGCTGACGGAAGGCACAGCAGAGCTGAAAGATGGTATCGTCGCGTTAGGTGATGGGCTGGCACGTATTGAGAACGGAATAAAAACCGGCTCAGCAGGTGCAGGAGAGATCAAAGCAGGACTTCAACAGGCAGCTGCTAGTGCTAAGCAGCTTGCGGATGCCAATACGAAGCTGCTGGAGGGCTATAAAAAAATCGGCAGCGGTTTAACTGCGTTGGATCAAGGGCTTGGGCAGCTTCCGCAGCAGCTGCAAGGTGTGGCAGAAGCATTGAAGGGACTGGATGGTTCTTTTACGGGTCTTGAGAGCAGTTATCCGGAAATTCTGCAGGATGTTAATTACCTGACGATTAAAGGCACCGTAACGCAGAGTGGTACTGGGGCAGCGCAGCTGGCGGCGGGTCTCGGGCAGATCTCAGAGCAGCTTAAAGGAGCAGCAGCAGGCTTAAACGAGGCGAATGCTGGTTATGCCAAAGCTTCGGCAGGGCAAAGCGCACTCGCACAAGGTTTAGCTAAGCTCGTTGCGGGAATCGGTCAGCTGCAATCTGGGCTGGAGCAGGCCGCAACAGGCCAAGGACAGATCGTAGATAAAATTCCATCCATTACTAGTGGCCTAGATCAATTACAAGGCGGACAGCAGCAGCTTGCAGATGGTTTTGGTCAATTAACAGGGCAGATAGGAGCCTTAACTACTGGGTTAAGCGACAGTGCAAACGGCTTGAAACAAATTACCAGTGGGCTGGGTTCCGCACAAGATTATTTGAATCAGATTCAAGCGGCTAAGGATGATGAGCTGAGTGGATTCTTTGTACCGGCTGAGGCTCTTGAAGCTGAAGGCATAGAGCAGGTATTCGATACCTACTTGTCTGATGACCGTAAGGTGATGACGCTGGATGTGGTATTCACTGAGAATCCATATAGTTCAGAAGCTATCGACAGTGTTGATGATATTCAAGCAGCAGTAGATCGTGCAGTGAAAGGAACGAAGCTGGAAAATGCGGAGTCTGCAATCAGCGGGGTTACAAGCAGTCAGAACGATTTGCGTAATATTTCCAACGAAGACTACACACGTACAGTAATCTTAATGCTGGGTGGGATCTTCATCATCTTGGTGTTGCTGCTTCGTTCAATCGTAATGCCGATTTACCTTATTATTTCTCTTTTGATTACTTATTTTTCGGCATTGGGTGTTACAGAGGCTATATTCGTTCACCTTCTGCACTTTGAAGGGATTACCTGGACAACGCCATTCTTCAGCTTTGTTATGCTGATTGCGCTTGGTGTAGATTATAGTATTTTCTTAATGGCCCGCTTTAACGAATATAAAACATGGGATGTTCGAGAAGCGATCCTGCATGCCATGCGCAATATGGGAACAGTCATTCTTTCAGCGGTAGTTATTTTGGGCGGCACCTTCGCATCGATGTATCCTTCAGGCGTATTGTCGATGATGCAGATTGCAACAGTGGTGCTCGTAGGGTTGGCCTTGTATGCGCTAATCTTCTTGCCATTTTTTGTCCCTGTTATGGTACGGATCTTCGGCCGTGGGAACTGGTGGCCATTTGCGGTCAAACAAAGTGGAGAACCCACTAAACAAGATGTAAACATGTAATCACTCTACACAGCAAAAAACCTCTAGTGTTCGCCTAAATAAATAGGCGGCTAGAGGTTTTTTGGTTGAAATATAAGTGCAAAGGTTATTTCATCTTGGCAAAAAAGCTACGTAACGCCCAGCCGCGTTCTTGCCGTTTTTTATATTTGGGTAGCGAACGGTAGATGGCGGTGGATTCGTCGAAAGCACGTTTAGCATCCTCGGTTCTGCCCAATGCTTTGTACATGGAGCCGGCTAAATAATAGGCTTCACTAGAGGAAGACTGAATCTCTTGAAATTGAGTAACGTAATGCAACGCTTTATCGTGATCTGTATGGCGAAAGGTTTCCGCTAACCGAAGATATGGCTGACCATATTGGGCCTTTCGGTTGATTTCTAGACCACGAAGCATCTGATCTTCGCCTTCTTCAAAAGCGCCCAGCTTAAGATTCACATGACCCAGCTCTACCCAATATTCGGCAGACTGTTCGTAACGGTCTTCGATCTGTAGCAGAATATCTTTGGCTTCCTTATACTTTTTACGTTCTGACAGATTCCGGGCTAAATCAAATTTAGCAGAAACATCATTTGGATTCAAAGATACCGTTGTGCGCAGCTTGGAGATTTGCCGCACTCGTTTGAAGGGCTTTGTAATACTAGGGAAGATCCCCACGTATCGCCGATCTAAGAAATACAAGATAACAAGCAGGATGAATAAAGCCAGAAAAGGGTTGCCCACTAATCTGAAAAGCATCATAATACCTATAAATTTAAGCATGATTTCCCTCCATGATCATTTGGTTCCGGTATTGCGGTTGAATAAGAGCAGATCTAAGGCAGCGTAATTATATCATAATTCAAACCAATCTGAATCCCGGGATTTAAGATAAAGTACAACTTTTGTCAGCTTTATAGCGTCTTAGTGTAATAGAAATAATAATTACAATAATATCATAAGAAGGGAAAATCAAGATGCACTTATTTGCAAGGAAGCTAAGGCTGCTTAGTTTGTTGGTTTGTTCAACTCTGGTGACTGCATTGTCTGTCCCTCAAGTTATAAGTGCAGCTCCATCACCTGCGAAGTTGAGTGGGATTAAGGAGATTGTTGCTTCGCCAGGTTTCTGGGGTGGAAGCTCCTTCGCAGTGAGAACTGATGGAACTGTTTGGTCATGGGGGAGTAATGTTTTTGGTCAATTTGCTAATGGTGCCGCCGGGCCTGAGGGTTGGACGATTACTCCCCATAAAATAGCTGGGCTTGAACATACGAAACAGCTGGCGATCGGCGAAGCGTACTATGTAGCGCTGAACGAAGACGGCACGGTTAAGGCTTGGGGAGATTATCGGGATAAGAGTGTTGCAGAAGCTGGCAATGGGGCAAGTGCTAAACAACACAAGGTTCTGCTTCCTCAAGGGATCTCTGGAATGACAGATGTGGTTAGTATAACGTCAGGATTGCATAGTGCATTAGCTTTGAGAAACGATGGAAGCCTTCTCCAGTGGAATCCTCCAGAAGCTTCAGATGTGGGCTATACAGAGCTGCCTGCTGCCACTAAGGTACAGGGTTTAAGCGAAGTGAAGTGGATCGGAAGCAGTATTTATCATGCCGCCATTCGAACTAACGGTACCCTGTGGATTTGGAGTGCTATCCCGCAAACAGAGAACACGAACGTGATGAAGAAACCGACCCCAGTTAAGGATTTATACCATGTGAAGTCTGTTTCCATGAGCGATCGCAGTATACTGGCTTTAACCGAGAGCGGGAGCGTCTGGGGAACAATTGACAGCAATAATTATAACGAAGTCACGATGAGCAAGATGCCAGGTCTTACGGATATTGTATCTGTCCAGACGAAAAACGGCTTCAACCTTGTTGCCAATAAAAAAGGAGAATACTGGGTATGGAAAGCTGGTACCTCACTACAAGGTCTGCAAAAGATTACAGCCGT
This sequence comes from Paenibacillus sp. FSL H7-0735, assembly GCF_038008505.1. Lineage (NCBI taxonomy): Bacteria > Bacillati > Bacillota > Bacilli > Caryophanales > Paenibacillaceae > Paenibacillus > Paenibacillus sp. FSL H7-0735. The sequence continues at coordinate 3,175,489 of NZ_JBBOZH010000001.1, forward strand.
AAAATCGATCTCGAAACTTACGCTGGATTTAGGCAACTTTGTAGCTGTTAAAAAAGATGGCACCGTGTGGACTTGGAGTACCCAACCTACAACCGACAACCGTTTGGTTTTTACGCAGCCTAAGTTAATAAAAGGACTAAGTGATCCTGTTTCTTTTGCCAAGGGTGAGAATAGTAAGTATGCAGTCCTGAAGGATGGTACAGCTGTGGCTTGGGGAACGAATATGTTTGGTCAACTCGGAATTAGTGCTGTTGATTCACGTCCTTTTGCTATATCTCCTATTTTAAAGCCTGTTACTGTAATTGTAGATGGTCAAAAAATTGACTCCGTACAGTCCGCTATTTTTAAGGATGGTAGTGTAAAAGTACCGATTAGGGATGTAACAGAAAGTCTGGGATTTACCCTCTCTTTGGAGGGGGAACTGACGTTGACGAAAGCTGGAAAGAAAATTTCATTACCGTCAGCAGAATCCATTAAAGTAAGCTATACTTCGCTAGTTCCAGCAGCAGCTTTGGCTAAAGCTCTAGGTCTTTCTGCGGATTGGAATAGTACGCTGTACCAATTAACATTACAGACAAAAAGATGATTTTCATTTAACACTTATATTAATATTCTGAGGTACAATAAGTGAATTAATCTCAATTGCACCATAATAACCAGTCTGGAGTGATAGGAATGGCTTTTACAATATGTGTGTTTGCCGGATCGAATCCAGGTCTTAACTCTGAATATACGGAAATGGCTAGGGAATTAGGTTATCATATAGCGGCACAAGGCTGTAGGTTGGTCTATGGAGGTTCGCGGAATGGCCTTATGGGACAGGTTGCGGACGGGGTACTTGCGAATGGCGGCGAAGCTGTAGGAATTATGCCAGTGGATCTTTTTCAAGATGAAATCAGACACTCCGGATTGACGAATTTGATTGAGGTCTCCAGTATGCATGAACGTAAGGCGGTAATGAGCGGTATGGCGGATGCTTTTATTGCTTTGCCGGGAGGTCTTGGAACCTTTGATGAGCTGTTTGAAATTCTGTGCTGGATGCAGATTGGTATTCATCAGAAGCCTATAGGGCTGCTGAATGTTCGAGGTTATTTTAATCCATTGCAAGCCTTGATTTCACATAGTGTGGCTGAAGGTTTTGCACCAAAAACTGCACTCCAAATGCTGCATACGAACTCAGATCCCGAATATTTGCTTGAACTGATGCGCGGTCGGATTGATCATAGTAATGAAACGAAGGGGAAAGCAAGGTTCCCGTCACAACGCTAAAACAATAAGGAATATGAACAACCTCCAGCTGTTTTATATGGCTTGGAGGTTTTTTTTGACATTAGGGGGAGATAAAACTGTTTGAATTTTGGCGAAGCTGGGTAAATAAGCCGTAAGTAATTAAGCAGAAATGCAAAATTCAGGAACATCACGGAAGGAGGTTGAAATCCAATGAATGTGATCGTACATAATCTTATGGCTTACAATCATCAGTTTTTTAGACCTCAACCCGTGGTCAATCCCAAGCAAGGGAAAGCAGACAAGAAGAGAATGAGTTTCCAGGAAGTTCTGAATGAGAAAATGAAAGTGTACAGCACCTACAACAAAAATTAAGTATGAAAGCTATAACCTATGTTTGTTAAAGAAAGCCGGAACGCGATGATCTTAGAGATCATTGCATTCCGGCTTTCTTTAGGGTCTGACCTCAAAAAATTCGCAGCTCTTGCGAGAGTAGTAAGTCAGATCACTAACTCTAGATTGAATAACAACATCAAAATCAGTGAAGCGGACAACGGTAGCTCCTGAATTTACTAAATGATCGTCCTGAAATACACGAACAGGTAATTTGCGGTCAACGGCTTCTTGGAAATCGCTGTCGGTTAGCAGCGGGCGATTAATTGGCATGGGGAATAACTCCTTTGATCATGTAATGAAGTAAGAAATAAAAATAGTATACCTGCGGAAGCACAAGAAATCCAATTTAAGATGAAGTACATGTATCCTGTGAGGAACATAATTGGACAAAATTCTATACTCCCTCCTTAGCAGGTATAGGCCTGTACGAAATATTTGTTTGAGCTTTTCCGCGTTTCGTAATTATTTCCACCATAAATCGGAAGTTTACCTCCTCAAAAAAAGAATTTAAACCCTGTACACTAATTCTTGTAAGAGAAACCTTTGAAAGGGGTACAGGGGAATGAATAAAGTAAAACACTTGGCGCTATCGTTAGTCGCTATCATGCTCGTAGGTTCACTGGCAGCATGCGGAGGCAACAACGCCGAGAACAACAACACATCGAACAAAAATACAGGTAACAACGCAGCAAGCACTAGTGAACCCACTAAAGATGAGGGAACAGAACCGGCTGAGAAAATCGAACTTTCTTTCTGGACGTTGGGCAACGTGAACTACGAGGATTTAGCGAAGGAGTACACTAAGGAACATCCAAACATTACGATCAAAGTGCAAAATACCGGTGACCAAACCGCTCACCATAATAATTTGACCACTGCTTTGTCGGCAGGATCGGGTGCACCTGATATTTTCCAACTTGAAATCGGTTTCATGGAACGTTTCATCAACGCTCAGGACAAGTTCTATAACCTGAATGATCTGGGTGCCAAAGATATTCAAGCCAACTATCTGGATTGGAAATGGAAACAAGCATCTTCCGTAGATGGCAGCTTCCAGCTGGGTCTTCCAACAGATATCGGCCCAACGGTCGTATATTACCGCACAGATTTGGCTGAAGAGGCTGGACTGCCAAGTGATTCCGAAGGATTCGGCGCTGCTATTGACACTTGGGATAAGTTCGCAGCTGTTGCCAAAGCTTTCAAAGAAAAAACAGGCAAACCATTTGTAGACCTTACGGATCTTACCTTTAATGCTTTGCGTGACCAATCTGCTGATGAAATCTATTTCAGCAAAGCTGATGGCAGCTTTATTGGAGATACCAATCCGCAAGTCAAAAAAGCTTATGATTTCACGGTTAAAGGTATTCAAGAAGGCTGGATCAGCAATGTTATGCTCTGGTCTCCTGAATGGGGTCAAGGCATGAACGACGGTTCATTTGCAGTAGTTATGGGACCAGCTTGGATGGCAGGAAATGTTAAGAGTAATGCTCCAGACTCCTCTGGGAAATGGAAAATTGCTCAGCTCCCTGAAGGTGCTGGTAACTGGGGTGGTTCGTTCCTGACGCTGCCAAAAGAAGGCAAACACTCGAAAGAAGCTTATGACTTTATCGCATGGATGGATAACAAGGAAAACCAACTGGAATCGTTCAAAACTAAAGGACTTATGCCTTCCATTCCTGCACTGTATGAAGATCCTGCATTCGTAGATTTCAAAGATGATTTCTTCGGTGGTCAACAAACCGCTGTAGAATTCGGTAAAGCAGCAAACCGGGTAAAACCTGTATACTACGGTCCGCTTCATGACCAAACCGATACTTTCTTCAAAAACGCATTGAAAAATGTGTTGGAGAAAAAAGCAGATCCGACCAAAGAATGGAACGAAGCAGTAAAACAAGCGAAAACATTGGCTGAACGCAGCTAAGATTTCAAGCTTTTGAAATTTAATTTCTAGAAGGTCCGGATTCATAGAGTGAAACATTCTCTGTGAATTCGGATTTACACGTTAGATTACCTGGAGGTGTGACATGGCACAACCTGTTATTTCAAGTCCGCATGCCGAGAGCAAGCGCCGCTTTTTAACTGAACAAAGAAGGAGCCGCATCACTGCGTACACATTTATTTCGCCCTTTTTTATTCTGTTCTCGATATTTGGACTATATCCGATCTTTTTCACGATCTATCTCTCGTTCTTTAAATGGGATGCCCTGAATCCTATGAAATTTGTAGGGTGGAAAAACTATGATCTGGTCACAAGTGATCCGACTTTCTGGATTTCTTTTAGCAACACTTTAATTATGGGCCTTATGGGTACTGTTCCACAGATATTACTAGCTCTATTGATTGCTGTTTTGCTGAATTCAGCGATGACTCGCTTTAAGAAGACTTTCCGGGTTTTATTTTTTATGCCTAATATTACGTCTATCGTTGCGGTTACGCTCGTGTTCAGTACACTGTTTGGCAACAACGGAATGATCAACTGGATTCTAAACGGCTTGGGATTAGATAGTATGGCCTTCAACTCTGGTTGGTGGGGCGTTAAAATCGCGATTTCTACGATGGTAATGTGGCGCTGGACGGGGTATAATGCCATTATTTTTCTATCAGGATTGCAAAGCATCCCTACGGATCTATATGAAGCCGCTCGTATTGATGGTGCGAACAGAAGACAACAGCTAACCTTTATAACGTTACCGCTATTGAAGCCATTCATTGTATTTGTTACCTTGCTTTCTACTATAGGTGCCTTGCAGCTGTTCACTGAGCCTTATGTATTTTTGGGCCAAGCGGGAACTGGATCTACACGTCAGGAAGGAATCACTATGGTTACTTATTTGTATAGCGAAGCATTCCGTAACGGATTTTTTGGTACGGCAGCAGCTACGGCAGTCTTGCTGTTCCTGGTCACGATTATTTTCTCTGTCCTCAATATGCTGGTCTCAAATCGCATGGGTGGAGATACGGGAGGGGGTAAAGCGTGAGTACGCTGCGTGTATTTAAAAAAGATCCGGATGATCTAGGGATCATCGGCAAGTTAGGATTTTATCTATTGCTGATTGTTGGTGCGCTCGTGTCCATCTTTCCTTTTTATTGGATGTTTGTAGTTGGCACTAATGACAGAGGCGCAGTATTCCATGTGCCACCTTTACTTACGGTTGGAGACCAGTTTTTTGAGAATTTCCAGCGGGTACTGGACAAAACGGACTTCTTTCAAGCCTTGGGCAACTCTTTATTTGTCTCTTCTATGGTTACAATATCAGTCGTGTTTTTCTGTACACTGGCAGGTTATGCCTTTGCCAAATATGAATTTCCGTTTAAAAATTTTCTGTTCTACTTTGTAATTGCTACATTATTTGTGCCACAGCAGCTTGGTGTATTACCTACTTACGTAATTATGGCCAAGCTCCACTGGATAGACTCCTTCAAGGCACTTATTGTTCCGGCGATGGTTAATGCTTTCGGGATCTTCTGGATGCGGCAGTATATCACTACAGCTGTACATACGGAATTGATTGAAGCAGGTCGGATCGATGGCGGCGGACATTTCCGGATCTTCTGGAACATCGCTATCCCGGTCATTACTCCAGCTATGGCAACACTAGGTATCCTGAACTTTATGACCGTTTGGAATGACTTCTTCTGGCCTTTAGTGGTACTGAAGAATCAAGAGCATTTCACAATTCAAATTGCGCTCCAGCAGCTGTTCTCCAATCGCGATGGTCTAGACTACGGAATGATCATGTCAGCAACATTTACGGCAACCTTGCCACTGCTGATTGTATTCCTGTTATTTAGCCGCTGGGTGATTGCTGGACTTACTTCTGGAGCTATTAAGAGCTGATCTTACTTTTTGATCTTTACAGGGAATAGGCGGTTTTGTGAAGAATACTAGAGGACAGAGACAGCAGGGGGAAGGGGAATATCATGAAACTCCGCCGTAAAATCTTGTTCGCTATTATTCTTCTCGTCTTTATTCCGGTTATTCTGATGGGGATCGTCACTTACGTTAATTTTTCTAATGCAATGGAGAAAAAATCAAGCAACTTCTACTGGATTTCACTGCTTGAAACGGATCGAAAGCTTAAATTCGCGCTTAGTGAAATCACCTCAATCACGAATTCAAAAATTACGCAGCCGGTTGTTCAGCAATCACTGAAGCAGAAGAACTTTGTAATCACTTATGATCGAAAGCAAGAGCTTAGCAGTTATCTTATTGATCATCCGATGATTACTTCATTTAGTTTTTATAGTAAAGATCGTTTAATTTATCAATACAATGCATCGATGTCCTTTGAGGACTTGAAAAGACAAAGCTGGTTTGACGCGATGGAAGGCGCCGAAGGGCGGCCCGTGTGGTCAGGACCGGGAGAAAATGGCTCGGAGATCTCCGGCAATCCGGTACTTGTACAAGCAAGAGTAATCAAAGATTCATATTCTCTCGAAGATATCGGATATCTGGTTGTTAATGTAAAACCTGATTTATTGGATCAGATTTTCTGGGAAGCAGCAACCCTCAAGAAGGGGGATATTTTGCTGGTCAACAAGCTAGGAAATATTGTTTTTAATAAATCCGGTGAACATATTGGACAACGCACAGATTTCCCCTTTTTACAAAATGATTATGCTAAAGAACATGACTATTACATCGACAACTATCAGGGGGAAAAATCACTTATAACCTTCCTACCTTCTCATAATGCAGCCTGGTATTTAGTAGCCATTACACCTATGAATCTAATCTCGTCAGAATCTGTATCCATCCGAAATATTGCGATTATTTTAAGTACTGTTTCGCTGTTGTCCGCCATTTTGTTCGACCGCTATTTCGTACGGAGGCTCGTTCATAGTATTAATAGTGCGGTTAACGGGATGAAGCGGGTGAAGCAGGGGATATTTACACCGATCACTACACCCTATCGTGCTGATGATGAAAGTGATTTGCTGATTGATGGCTTTAATCGGATGAGCACGCAGATCAATGAGCTGCTTGTGCAGGTGGAGACTGAGCAGGGACGTAAGAAGGAAGCAGAAATGCAAGCGCTAATGGCGCAGATTAACCCTCATTTTATTTATAATTCACTTGAATCGATTAATTCGATGGCAGTGTTGCAAGGCAATAAAGATATTAGCAAAATGGTCATCTCACTCGGCAAGCTGCTGCGAATCAGCATCAGTCAGAATCAGGAGCTGATTCCGCTGCATATGGAGTTCGAGCATGTCCGTCATTATTTGGATATCCAGAAGTTTCGTTTTGAAGATAAATTCTCGTATATCATAGATCTTTCGGATGGTCTTAAGACGTTCATGACACAAAAGCTGATCGTTCAGCCGATTGTAGAGAATGCGCTGTATCATGCGATTGAGCAGATGGAGGACCCAGGGATCATTGAGATTACGGCCTATGAAATGGGCACGGATATGATCATTATCGTAAAAGATAACGGCCCCGGCTTTGACCTTTCCAAGATGATGAGTCTTTGGGATAACGAGGGAAGTGCTCAGAAGAAATACAGTGATAGCGGCGTGGGGCTTAAAAATGTGCATGAACGCTTGAATATTCGATTCGGCAGTCCATACGGCATACTAGTGTGTTCTTCCCCCGGCTTTGGTTCAACCATCCGAATCCGAATACCAAAAATACTGCCGTAATCGACCGTGCGGAAAGAAGGGGGAGATTGTTATCAAAAAATGGTTATTGAAATGGGGCTGGATGTGGTTATATCTAGTGCTGATTTCGGGTGCTGTTTTATTTATAACTTTAGGAAAGCAAGAACCCATTGAAGATGATTCACCAGAAAAAATCACATTAACTTTCCGTCATTTCTGGATTAAAGAGCATGATCGGCCACTGTTGACTATTTATGAAGATATCGTGGACAAATATCAATCAGAACATCCAAATGTGAAAGTTAACTTTGAAGGTTTAGATCAGACGTTGCACCGTGATCAAAAGCTGAAGAACGAGATGGTTACTGGCACCCCGCCAGATATGTTTGTTTTGTTCGGTGGAGCGGAAATTGAGCCATATGTGCGCTCTAAGCGCCTGATTGATCTGACTGATTTCGTCAGGGAGAATGCGCTGACCAATCAATTCAAGGATCTGGATCTCTGGACCTTTGACAACCATATTTATGGCTTGCCTATTGAAGGGAATGCTGAACCCTTATATTTTAATAAAACCATATTCGAAAAGCTGGGTTTGAAGCCGCCAGAAACGCTGCAAGAGCTTGATGCTGCCATACTAAAGCTGAAGTCGGCTGGGTATATTCCATTTGCACTTGGCAACGAGGATCGTTGGCCCGCAGGGATTTTTGCACATTATTTAATGGATCGTTATGCCGGCGCCGACTTGATCGAGAAGCTAATTACTGGTGAAGATCAAGCCAGCTTTCAGAATGAGGTCTATTTAAAGGCTTTTCAGCACTTGGAGCAATGGATTAAAGAAGGTGCCTTCAGCACGAAATCAAATGTGTTATCCACAGAAAATGCGGTGGGACTATTTACGAGCGGCAAGGCTGCGATGTATCTAAACGGAAACTGGGATATCAATTTATTTGCCGGCGCAGCTGCTCCTACGGATTTTCAAAATGAGGTAGGTGTTATTCCTTTTCCCACATTGAAGAAGGGGGAACAACCTTCGATAGCCGGCGGTTATACATTTGGCATCGGCCTTTCCTCCGAACTAAGCGGAGCGAAGCGGGAGGCTGCACTCGATCTCATGAAAGCTTTTTACACCCAGGAGGTTCAGACACGGATTGTATATGAAGGGTTGAGAATTCCGTCCATGCGCATCGCCTTTGATCCTGAGAAGACAGGACCCGTATTCGCGCAAGTCATGAATATGATGGAAGTTAACCGCAAGAGCTTTGTCCCTTATGATAATGTATTGTCACCAGAAGTGAAAAAAACGTTCCTGAGTGTTATAGAACAGATGATTAACGGAGAAATGTCAGCTGAGCAAGCGTTAAAGCAAGTGCAGGCATCCTCCATTCAATATTGGAATTTGATCCAAAGCTCAAGTGTACAATGATCCTGGAGGTGCAGGGAATGGATGAGTTACAAGAGAAATATAAAGTAATAATCGTGGATGATGAGCCGATTATTCTTCGTAGCTTAAAAGCAGCCATTCCATGGAATGATCTTCAGATGGAGATTGTGGGAGAGGCACGAAATGGAGAATTAGCTCTTCGCTTAATAGAAGACACTTCACCACATATCGTGATTAGTGATATTCGCATGCCCGTAATTGACGGGATTACGTTGATGAAGGAAGTATTGTCTAAAAATCCGAAGCTGGTGTTTATTTTTATAAGCGGGTACGGAGAGTTCGAATATGCAAGAGAAGCATTACGTCAAGGCGCTTTTGATTATTTATTGAAGCCGATCGATCATGATGAACTGGTTGAAATGTTAAACCGCGCGAGAACCAAGCTGGATGAACAGAAGCAAAATGATCAGCTGATTCATTCTGTGCAGATGCTGTCACTGCTTGCACGTGAACGTCTGTTTGCAGAAATCACTTTGGGAAATGCAAGGCCGCTTGAGCATCTGAAATGGCTGGAGAACAGTGAACTGGAGAGCGGATATTTCATGGCTGTTGTCCAGTTAGATGATTACTCCACACTGAGCAATCAATGGAGTGTAGAAGAAAAACGGCTATGGCTGTTTGCAATCCGCAATATTGTGGAAGAATGGTCACTGGAACATGGAGTGCTGACGGTTTTCCCGTTTCATAATGGAGAGTGGATACTACTGTTCCCTGGATCTTTAAGCGCCAGCAGAAGAGAACTTGGTGAACATTTGATAGCGGGGATCAAGAGATACTCTAAGCAGTCTTGTTCCGTAGGCATCAGCCGCACCACACAAGGCATTGATCAATTAAGTACGGTTTACCCTCTGGCTGCGAAGGCCTTATATCAACGGTTCTATTCGGGTCTTGCCGGGGTCTTTATTGATGAAGAGATATCGTTCCCTAGCAGTAAAGAGGTGAAATACCCAAAAGAGCTGGAAACCGCGTTGATTGAAAGTATACGTACCTTAAATAGAGACCGGATGTGGTCTTTATTTGATGAGCTTGCTTTATTTATTGAGTCACAAGCTGTTCCTAAGGATATGGCTGAACGTCTTCTTGTTGAAATGATCGTTGTGTTGTACAGAAATTATGAGTATTTGAATATAAATTCAGATTGGTCTTTACATGGATTGCTTAGCAAGATGCACAATCTTGGCACTTTAAATGAAGTGATCTCTGCTCTGAAAGAAGAATTTGGTGTGCGATTGGAGCAAGGGAACAAGCCTGTGAATCGCGAGGATACGCGTAGCGCCATCGAGAAAGCGAAACGTTATATTGAGAGTAATTACCATAAAGATTTGAGTATTGAGGAAGTAGCGGAGCTGGCTGATCTCAGTATCAGTCATTTCTGTACTTTATATAAACAAATAACGGGCTATACCTTTTTGGAGTATGTTACACACTGCCGGATGGAGAGGGCGAAGTATATTTTGCAGAGCAGCAACGTAAAAGTGTATCAGATAGCTCCTCTCGTCGGTTATCAGGACCCGCGTTATTTTACACAGGTTTTTAAAAAGGCTAGTGGTCAAACACCAACAGAATACCGAGAAGAGCATACTAAGCAGATCCATTAACAAGGAGGTAAGGGATGGAATTTCATTTGGAGATGATTGTTAAGTGTTTAACGAACCACAAGCTGCAGAAATATTGGAAAGGATTCGAGGCTGTTTCTTTTGCATTTTATAATAAGGATAACGTGTATCTGTACAATCATCCCAAATTTAAAACGGTAGGATATCATCCACATTTGCTTCCTTGGAGTAATGAATTCTCAGGAGATACAATCATTTTATATGAGGATCACCCTACAGCCATCGTTAATCTGGAATTACATGAAGAATTCGAAGACTTGTACGCAATTTGTGTACACGAATTGTTTCACGGTTATCAATTCCTGATGGGAGATGAACGTTATGCAGATGAATTATTGATGATTACCTACCCTTTATCCCTCGAAAATATGGAATTGCGGATTCAAGAAAGACATCATTTATATCTTAGTGTAATGGCAGCTACTATTGAAGAGCGTAATCAAGCAATGTACAGATTTCTTGCCTTACGTCAACAAAGAGAACAGCTGCTCGGGGAGTACGTGCTAAATGAATATCTTATTGAAACGCTGGAAGGACCCGCTTGGTATGTTGAATTAAATGCCTATGCCGAGAAATCCACACTTCCTAATGAGGAGGTATTGCAGAAGTTCAGTTCGTATTTAATAGATGAACTTGAATCATCGGCAAATATTAGAAGAAGCTGCTATGGTTCTGGACTGTTTATATGTTTGCTGCTGGATGAGCTTCGCACCGATTGGAAAGAAGAGTTTATGAAGTCGGAGTTAAGTTTATATGCGTTTTTTAAGCAATTTGTGGATCAAGTCATCATTCCCTTCGAGGAGATATCCATCAGCAAAGAAACGGAAGATATTATGCAATCGGTCAAAACAATCAGGGAGAAGGAATTCATTGATTTTATCAGCCTTGAAGGGTACCACCTGTATATTGAAGGAGATATAAAATCTACGGGTTTTAATCCTATGGGTATTATTGGTGGAGATGAGAAATGTATTCATAAGAATAATTTACGAATCCAAATCAATGATGCGGAGTATTTTCTGGAAAAGCCAGTGATTAGCTACTATAAAGCTGACCTTCGAAATATTAATAAACTGCACTTAGTATTAGATGAACCTCCAACTTTTAATAAAGATTCGTTAATCCTTAATGGAATTGGTGAGATCAAAGGTCAATACGAAGTGAAGGAAGATGGATGTTGGCTGCAATGCTGACGGAAATTGATTAGAATGAGAGTATGACATTTGTCATACTCTCTACTTGATGTTTATGACTTATAGGATGATACTTCATCGCCTATACTTAGAGTAGATGAAAAGATCCTTAGCCGGACACATCAAGGAGGAAACGATATAGATGACTACAAAACAGACATCACAGCTCTCCAGCCTTAAAAAGAGTGTAGCCCCTTACGAGAAAAATGACCGCAACGCAAGTATAAGACAGCTCATCAATACTTTAGGACCACTTGTGCTGTTATGGGGCGGAGCTTATTTCTCTTTATCCGTTTCCTATTGGCTCACCCTTCTGTTAGCTATTCCTGCAGCAGGATTTGTAATTCGAACTTTTATTATTTTTCATGATTGCACACATGGATCGTTTTTTAAGAATCGTAAAGCGAATGATATTATCGGAACGATCACAGGTGTACTGACACTGGTTCCTTATCGGCAGTGGAAACATAGTCATTCCATTCACCACGCCAGCTCCAGTAATCTCGATAAAAGAGGGATCGGCGATATTTGGATTATGACGGTCGATGAATACGCAGCAGCTTCCTTCTGGAAACGTCTATATTACCGGATTTACCGCAATCCCATCGTGATGTTTGGTCTTGGACCGATTGCTGTTTTTATGATTCAGTATCGTTTTAATGTTAAAGGTGCTAGACGCAAAGAGCGGATGAATACCTATTTGACGAATATTTCAATCGCAGCCCTTTATGGCTTGCTGATATGGGCTATTGGCTGGCAGGCATTTCTTATGGTGCAGCTGCCTGTAGCATTTGTATCAGGGTTTCTCGGCATATGGTTGTTCTACGTCCAACATCAGTTTGAAGACTCTTATTTCGAGAATGAATCCGAATGGAGTTATGTGATGGCCGCGGTTGAAGGCAGCTCATATTATAAGCTGCCGAAGGTGCTGCAATGGATTACGGGCAACATCGGCTTCCACCATGTGCATCATTTAAGTCCAAAGGTGCCAAACTATAATTTGGAAAAAGCGCATAACGCGACTCCACCGCTACAAAAAGCAACAACGATTACGATTGGTACCAGCTTGAAGGCTCTTCACTTCCGTCTTTGGGATGAGGAAAATAAACGTTTCATCAGTTTCAAAGAGATGAAGTCCATATTAAATAAACCTAAAACAGCAGGCGAGGTCCTGCAAGTTCATAAGCCCAGACTCCAGGGAGAATAATGGTCCACATTGTAATCAAATAGCAGCAAAATGGAAGGTTAGAGCCGGAGAACTCATTCGCGCTCTAATCTTTTTTCTCTTTATCGTTGTGGTTCACCGGATTTTACCGGATTTATGCTAGAATAGGGTGAGTGGCATATGGCAAAAAGGAGAGCGAACATGCAGAAGTGGCATCATATTTTTCATAAAAGTACAGGTCTTAGCCCTTATGTATGGGTCGTATTTTATATTCTACCGTTTTATTTCATCTTTCGGTCCTCCTCTCCCTACCAGGTAGTTTCGGGAATCTTGATGATCGCTGTGTTTTTTGTTTGTTATGTGCTTTCTTTTGTCTCCAAGGGTTGGTTAGTTTATTTTTGGACGAGCGTGCAGATACTTGTCTCTATAACGATGACGTTGTTGTTTGGATATATGTATTTTGCGCTTTTTTTAGCCTTTTTTATTGGGAATATCCAGAATCGAGTAGGGTTTTTCACCCTATACTCCATTCATTTGCTGACTACGATTATTACGATCAATTATGAGCTGCTGTCGCGTAATCCCGTATTTATCAGCCAGCTTCCGTTTGTGCTTGTCAGTATGATTGCAGTGATCCTGCTGCCAATCAGTACCTATAACCGCAATAATCAAGGGAAGCTGCAAGACCAATTGGAGGATGCTAATAAGCGAATCTCTGAATTGGTTAAGCTCGAGGAACGCCAGCGGATTTCACGTGATCTACACGATACATTAGGTCAGAAGCTTTCGTTAATTGGTCTGAAAAGTGATTTGGCAGGAAAGCTTATCGACAGTAATCCGACGCAAGCAAAAGCCGAGATCAATGATGTACGTCAGACGGCAAGAAGTGCACTGAAAGAGGTCCGGGAGATGATTACGCGAATGCGCGGCATTCGGCTTGAGGACGAGCTCGTTCATATTCAGCAGTTTCTTGCGGCTGCGGAGATCGATTATGTTTTGCAAGGCAATCCTAAACTTTCTAACACTTCATTGATTACGGAGAATGTGCTCAGCATGTGTATTAAGGAAGCTGTCACAAATGTTGTGAAGCATAGTAATGCACAGTCCTGTTCAATTATCATCGAACCTACGCGTACAGATCTGATCATTAAAGTGAAAGATGATGGAACCGGCATCCCGGGCAATGATCTTTATTTTAAAGGACATGGGCTGCAAGGCATGCGGGAACGTCTTGAATTTGTGAATGGCTGTATGGATATCGTGCAAGATGGGGGAACTACGATCGTGATTAAGGTCCCTAATGCATTTAAGCATCCGGAACAGGAGGTAACCTTATAATGATTAAGATTGTAATCGCTGAGGATCAGCGGATGCTCCTTGGAGCGCTGGCATCTTTGTTGGATTTAGAAGAGGATATGAAGGTAGTGGGCCGGGCAAGCAACGGGGAAGAAGCTGTAGCGATGGTTCAGCAGCATAAGCCGGATATCTGTATTATGGATATTGAAATGCCAGCGATGAGTGGTCTCGACGCTGCGGAAGCGCTGAAGAATAGCGGCTGCAAAACGATGATATTAACCACCTTTGCCCGTGCGGGATATTTCGAACGTGCGCTCAAGGCGGGAGTTCATGCTTATTTGCTGAAAGACAGTCCTAGCGAAGAACTGGCACTTTCGATACGTAATGTGATGGCAGGCCGACGCATGTATGCACCGGAGCTAATGGATGAAGCCTACAGCGGTGAAGTGAATCCTCTGACTCAGCGGGAGAAGGAAGTACTTGGACTCATTGCCGACGGTAAAAATACAAAAGAGATCGCCAGCCAATTGTACATTACCACGGGAACAGTCCGGAATTACATCTCTGTTATACTAGATAAGCTGGATGTAGGTAACCGCATCGAGGCAATCACTCGATTTAAGGAAAAAGGTTGGTTTAAATGAGCGTGGGTAAGAAACGATTAGTTGGCAGAAGCAGCTTGTAAACGTGAATAGCTAATCGCTGATCGCTGATCGCTGATTGCTAATCGCCAATCGCTGTTTATACTCACCAATCGCAAATAGATGTATTTCCTACAACTATATGCTATAAAATGCTCGGCAGATGCGATTTAGTTGCATTTCTTACATCTAAAAGTTCGCTTAGAGGGCATTTCCATTATTTTTCGGGGAAATAGTTGTAGAGAATGCAGTTAAAGAGTTGTCTAAGCAGAAAATATACTTATAATTGTACTGAGTGCAGCTATTTCTTTTATTCGCATTAATGAAATTCAATATAATCTGCTAAAAATAAAATTTTTAATGTTATTTTGATGTTAACACTCGCCAAATGTTCCCGCGCCGTATATCATTAATTATCGGCCTATTATTCACAATAGGACAGTTAATCAAAAGGAAGTGTATTTTCTGATGTCAAGAAAGCTAAGAGCCGGCATAGTTGGCGGCACAGGTATGGTAGGACAACGTTTTATTGCCCTTCTAGAGAATCATCCTTGGTTTGAAGTAACTGCGATTGCTGCCAGTGCTAGATCTGCTGGAAAAACGTATGAAGAATCGGCCAAGGGCAGATGGAAGTTATCTACTCCAATGCCTGAGAACGTAAAGAATATTATGGTCCAAGACGCTTCTAAGGTAGAGGAAGTAGCTGCGGATGTAGATTTGATCTTTTGTGCTGTAGACATGAAAAAAGATGAGATTAAAGCGCTCGAAGAGGCTTATGCTCGCACCGGAACGCCAGTAATCTCCAATAACTCAGCGCATCGCTGGACGCCTGACGTGCCTATGGTCATTCCTGAGATTAATCCGGAGCATCTTGAGGTTATTGCACAGCAAAGAAAACGTCTGGGAACAGAGACAGGGTTCATTGCAGTTAAACCTAACTGCTCCATTCAAAGTTATGTGCCTGCACTTCATGCGCTCAAAGACTTCAATCCATCTAAAGTGGTGGTCACTACCTACCAAGCTATTTCTGGTGCAGGAAAGACTTTTGCGGACTGGCCAGAAATGCTGGATAACGTGATTCCTTACATCGGTGGCGAAGAAGAGAAGAGTGAGCAAGAGCCTTTGCGGATCTGGGGAAGCGTTGAAGAAGAGGGTATCGTAAAGAGTGAAGCGCCAACGATTACTTCGCAGTGTATCCGTGTGCCTGTAGCGGATGGACATATGGCTGCTGTATTTGTTTCTTTTGAGAAAAAACCGTCCAAAGAAGAGATTCTGAATCTCTGGAAGAGCTTTAAAGGACGTCCTCAGGAGCTTGAACTGCCTAGCGCACCTAAACAGTTCATTACCTATTTTGAAGAGGACAATCGTCCACAGACCAAGCTGGATCGTGATATTGAGAACGGAATGGGCGTATCGACGGGCAGACTTCGCGAAGATGCCCTCTATGATTACAAATTCGTAGGTCTCTCCCATAACACCCTGCGCGGAGCGGCTGGCGGTGCTGTGTTGATCGCTGAGCTTCTGAAAGCAGAAGGTTATATTCAACCGAAATAAGTCCATGCATGAGCTGCAAAGCTGATGTGAATAGACACCTCATCAAAGCTTAGTCTTTGGTGGGGTGTTTTTATTTTAATTTTACATTTGGTAAAATAAGTTATGGAAGGAGAGGATACCTTTGAATAAATATTTATTAGCTTTTATTTGGTTACCATTAATCCTGTTTACAAGCGGTTGTACATCGTCAGCTCAAGAGGAACAAGAGTATGGAGTGTCATCTATAAATACTGAAATTCCAATTCCGAAGAATGCCAAAGAAATAGAAGTGATAACAAATTCAAATAACCCTAATATAAAAATTGGAGCAAAGTACGAGTTGGATAATATAGGGGGAGAACAAGGTCTTTATCGGCCTGACAGCTATTTTAATAAATTAAGCGATGATGGATGGATAGAGCTGGAGGACAAGCGGTTAGGGCATGTGCAATTTTTTGAAAAAAAGGACACCGTCATCGCCATCGAAATACATGAGGATAGCTTTGATATTCATGAAATGAATAAAGATGCTAAATTCTAAACAGTGGCTAGTTAGATGAAGCATTTGTTATTACTTAAACAGAAAGGTTGAGAGTGTGGTAAGATAGGTAAAGTGTATAAACTATACGAATTCTGAATGACTGACGGAGTGATATAATGGGTGCAAAAAGTAAAGGTGGCGGAACAGGCAGAGGTACGGGGAGTAAAGGCTGGACACGCTGGAACAAAACAGCAAAACCAGTTAAACCTGCTAAAGGTGACCCAACGACGGGTCCAGGTGCTAAAGGTGCAGGTGGAAGCAAGGGCAGTAACGTGAAAAAAAGCGGAAGCACCAAATAGCTCCAATAAACTGGGTTATTCCTGAAGGTTAACATCTGATTTTGATCGTTAAAATCAGGTGTTTTTTTATGACCAGATGTAAGTATATAGAGAGAAAGTAGGATCAGCAGTGAGAATCGATAAATATATAAGCGAAACAGGCTTTTGTTCCAGAAGGGAAACCAAACGATTAATTGCTGCAGGTCGAATCGCTGTGAATGGTATCGTCTGTGATGCGAACATTCTTATAGAGCCAGAGGATATCGTATGGATCGATGGGGAGCCGATAACAAGCAGTAAAGGGGAGCCAGTGTATCTCGCTTTGAATAAGCCGATAGGCATTACCTGTACAGCAGCCCCACATGTAGCTGGGAACATTATTGATTTTGTAGGGTATCCTTCACGGATCTTTGCGATCGGCAGATTAGATAAAAACTCGGAAGGCCTCATTTTGTTAACCAACGATGGAGAGATCGTAAATAAAATGATGCGTTCCGAGAATGGGCATGAAAAAGAATATGTAGTTAATGTAGACAAACCGGTTACGTCAGAATTCTTACAAGCGATGTCTAGCGGCGTGAACATTCTTGGAATCACAACGAAACCTTGTGAGGTCTATCGGATCACAGAATGTCAGTTTAGAATTATCCTAACTCAAGGTCTTAATCTGCAAATACGCAGAATGAGCAAGGAGTTAGGATATAGAGTACTAAAGCTGGAGCGCATAAGAATTATGAATATTACATTAGACGGCTTGGAGCTGGGACAATGGCGGCATTTAAGCAGTGAAGAGCTGAATGAGCTTATGTCCCGCTTAAACTAACTTTGTCAACAAAGCCTCTGGCAGTTGGGGTAATGTCTACAGCTCCGGCAATCGCTGAGATAACAGAGATCCCATCCGCACCGGCTGCTAATACAGGTGCAACATTTTGCAGCGTGATTCCCCCAATGCCAACCAAAGGGATGGTAATGCCTTTATTTCTTAGTTCTTCAATAATCGCAGTGCCTTGAACAGCTTTGGCATCCTCCTTGGATGACGTAGGATAAATGGGACCCACGCCCAGATAGTCGGCTCCATCGGCAATCGCCTGCTGAGCTTCAGCGAAGGAGTGAGCGGATACACCAATGATTTTATTCTCTCCTAGTAGCTGACGGATTGCCAATGCAGGTGTATCCTCCTGTCCTACATGAATTCCGTCCGCATCAAGCGCGATCGCTAAATCAATGTCGTCATTCACGATAAAGGGCACGCCATTGGCATGACAAATCTTTTGAAGTCGTCTCCCAAGATTAAGTCGAGCCTTATCGCTTAAGGAACCGGTACCCTTTTCACGGAATTGAAACATGGTTATGCCCCCAGCAACCGCTTCCTGCAGCACCTTAACTGGAGCTTTACGGCAATTTACACTGCCCATAATGAAATAGACTTTTAATAGATCTCGCAGATGTTCACTGTTCATTCGTTGCACTGTTAATCCCTCGCAGTCTGTTTTGATAAGCAAAATGATTGGTTGGTCCATGTCCAGCCCCTATACCCAGCTCGTCTTCAATCGCCGCTTGTATAAACGCTTTGGCAGTTTGAATGGCCTCAGCTACGGATTTGCCTTTGGCTAGCTCGGCGGTGACTGCTGCTGAATAGGTGCAGCCTGTACCATGCGTATGTCTGGTCTGAATCCGGTTACTCTCCAATAAGGTATATTCGTCACCATCATATAGAAGATCGGTTACGGCTGTGGTCGAGGTATCATGTCCCCCTTTTAGCACTACATATTTGGAGCCCATGCCATGAATGATTTTGGCCGCTTTTTTGCGTTCTTCGATGGTGGTGATCGTCATCTTTGTGATTATTTCGGCTTCGGGAATATTGGGTGTCGTCACCAATGCTAAGGGCAGCAGATGGCTGACTAAGGATTGAACTGCCTCCTGCAGCAGCAGTGTGGACCCTCCTTTAGCGACCATCACAGGATCAATTACAAGATTAGACCAGCCGTAATGCTTAATTTTATCTGCCACAATGCGGATGATGTCACTGTTAAATAACATCCCGGTCTTTACGGCATCTGGTTGCAGGTCAAGTCCTATAGAATCAAGCTGCTGAATTATGGCGTCCAGAGTCACTGGATAAACCCCTTGGACACCCAGCGTATTCTGCGCTGTCACAGCTGTGAGGACGGACATGCCATAGACAGAAAGCTCCTGAAAGGTTTTTAGATCGGCCTGAATGCCAGCACCACCGCCGCTATCGGAGCCGGCAATGGTTAGAGCTTTGGATATAATCATCGAATTCACTCCTTCGAGGGTCATTAACTGAGCTGTTTGATGCTGGATCTTTCTAGGAAGACTTCTGGCGTGACCCATGTCAGTTGATTTAGAAACTCAACCTGAAAGCTTCCCGGCCCTTGACCAGTCGTTAGTTCAGCGGCGATTTCAGCTGCTACTCCATAGAAGGAGAGGGCTTCCACTGCGGCCTCCAACGAGGCACCTCCACTTACCGCGAGAAATGCACCCACAACAGCGCTGAGTAAACAGCCAGTTCCTGTAATCTTCGTGAGAATAGGGTGACCGTTGCTGGCAATAAAAGTGTTTTTTCCATTCGTGATCACATCGTCTTTTCCAGTTATGATGACCACACAGCTTAACTTCCTCGCAGCAGCTTCAGCCAAAAGAACTACATCGCCTTCACCTTCGCCAGCATCCACCCCTTTAATGGACCAGCTCTCCCCAATGACATTAGCGACTTCAGCCACATTCCCCCGCAGTGCGGTGATTTGCATCTCATTCACTAGCTTTTGAGTGACAGCGGTCCGATAAGAAGTTGCGCCTGCACCTACCGGGTCAAGCACTAGGGGAACCCCGTGTTTATTAGCGGATTTACCAGCGAGCAACATTGATTGAATGGCGTAGTCATTGAGAGTGCCGATATTTAGAACGACAGCAGACGACATAGCGGCGATGTCGATCACTTCTTCGTGGGCATCCGCCATAAAGGGAGAGGCACCCAGCGCCAACAGACCGTTGGCTGAGAAATTGGCTACTACAATATTAGTGATGTTGTGGATCAACGGGTTGGCTTCCCGTACTTTGGCTAAATAACTCATCATAATTCCTCCTCAAGATTGGATAAATAATTAACTAAATGCTACAGATTGATAAAAGCTTCCTGTGCTTTAATATCTTCTGGTAGAAGATCGTTGGTGGATAACCACTGCTGAACCTTTTCCCAAGATGTCGGGTCTTGATATCCAAAAGATTGATTGCCAGCATTCATCAGCGGCAGCAGAATCTCAAGACTTTTTTTCTCAATCTCCTTGTCGAGCGGTGAAGTTGCATCTTCATGTGCAACCAGTAAATCCAGGGCTTGTTCAGGATTCTGCTCCACAAATTCCTGTCCTTTTGTAATGGCATTTAGAAATTTTTTAAAGTAGGCTTCAGAATTTTGCAATCCTTGTTCGCTGGCCACCAGCACAAGCTCATAATAGTCAGGTACTCCGTAATCCGTTGGATTAAGCGAAGTGACCGGATGTCCCTCTTTTTCAAGGATTAGTTGTTCATGGTTGATGAACCCGCCCATTATTGCGTCTACTTGTCCAGTAGAGATCGCAGGGATGAGGTCAAAACCTACGTCAATCAGCTTGGCGGATGAAGGATCGCCTCCATCACTCTGGATCATTGTCCGAATCATCGCTTCATAGAGCGGAATGGAGGAATAGCCGATTTGTTTTCCCGCGAGCTCTTTTGGACTATGAATACTGCCAGCCTGAGGAACCATCAGATGATTCAGTGGATGCCGCACGATTGCTGCAATCGAACGTACAGGGATTTTCTCGCCGCGTGCCATAAGTACCTGAGGTTGATAACTGAGCGCTAGATCAATTTGATTCGCTGCAACAAGCTTTAGGGAATCATTGCTGTCCGCAGGCATTTTGATCTCGACATCCAAACCTTCCTCTTGGAAAAAACCTTGCTGTTGCGCAGCGTATAGAAAGGAATGAACGGCATTGGGATACCAATCAAGCATAATCGTCAGCTTGTGTGACTGCTTATTTTCGGTATTGGAGGAACCGGTTTGGGCATTGTTATTTAGCTTGTCTGCCTTCCCGCAGCTGCTTAAGAGCAAAAGTGTGCATACTAGAAATACAGAAAAAAGTCCTCGTTGTGGGGATTTTAAATGATTCATTGGTTTGATCCTCTTTTCTTTAAAAATAATTGTTCGAGTAAAGCTATCGCCAGAAAAAGCACCACACCAAGCGCGGACAGCAGAAATACAGCCGCGAACATTTCATCGCTCTGCATATTTCCGGCCATTCTGCGGCTGAAGTAACCGAGTCCTTTACTGCCGCCGAGCCATTCCCCGATAGTAGCTCCGATGACGCAGTATACAATGGACAGCTTTAAGCCAGAGAAAAAAGCAGGCAACGCCAGTGGAATTTGGGTTTTGACAAGCAGCTGCCAGCGGTTTGCACCAAATGTTAATAATAAGTCCTTGTAAGTCTGGCCACTTGTACGAAGTCCATCATATGTACTCACTACGACTGGAAAAAAAGCCGTCAAAAACACCACAGCCACTTTGCTCCACAGCGAATATCCGAACCACATAATAAAAATGGGGGATAGCGCAATTAATGGGATCGTCTGGCTAATGATAAGA
Source organism: Paenibacillus sp. FSL H7-0735 (assembly GCF_038008505.1). NCBI lineage: Bacteria > Bacillati > Bacillota > Bacilli > Caryophanales > Paenibacillaceae > Paenibacillus > Paenibacillus sp. FSL H7-0735. The sequence continues at coordinate 3,197,068 of NZ_JBBOZH010000001.1, forward strand.
AAGGGATAGATGGCCTTTTCTATGGGGCGATACAGGAACATTCCAGTGCCCAGCAATACACCACAAATAACAGAAAGGACAAAACCCACCAGTATCTCCTGTAACGTCGCCAATAAATGCTGTCCAAATAATAATTGCCTGTGCTCGATCAATGCGATTCCAATAGAGGAAGGTGCAGGGAGAATAAAGGCTGGAATCATGTGAAGGCGAACAGCTGCCTCCCAGATTACAAGAATGAGCAGTACCAGAAGAAGGAAGGGACCATAGTTGTCTAGATGTTTTTTAAAAGGTATAGGTTGCATGCAATCTTCGCTCCAACTCTTCCCGTAGTGCTATAAACCGGGGTTCATAGTTCATCTTATAATGTCTTGGCCTTGGTAGATCCACAACGATCTCCTGTAATTCGCTGTGCGCACCGCCAGATAATAAATAAATCCGGTCACTGAGCAATAGTGCTTCTTCCAGATCATGAGTGATGAGCATAATCGTCTGATTCAATTCACCCCATAACTCCAACAGCCAACGGTGTATCTCGCGTTTGGTCATGGCATCGAGAGCGCCAAAGGGCTCATCCAGCAGCATAAGACCACTTCCGCCTCCAGCCACTAAGGTGCGCAGAAATGCGACTCGCTGTTTCATTCCTCCCGAAAGTTCATGGGGATAAGCCTTCTCTACATCTGCTAAGCCGAAGCGGGTCAACATTTCCCGAATCTGAGTGATCGTTTCTTGTTTATTGAATCTGGGCTTGATCTCCCAAGGCAAAAGGCAGTTGTCGAGCACTGTCCTCCAAGGCAGCAATAAATCCTGCTGAGGCATATAAGCGATCTGACCTAAACGACTAGCGGTTGACGGGTGCGTAGAGAGTTTTATTTTTCCGTGAGTAGGTTCGAGTAAACCGGCAATCGTTTTGAAAAATGTACTTTTCCCGCATCCGCTAGCACCTACTACGGAGACGAATTCCCCTTGCCTGATATCCATGGATAGATCTGCGAATACAGGGGGTTGCTCAGATTCCGGAAAAGAGTAGGTTAGGCCTTGAATAGATAAAATGGTCGTGATGATCTAACCTCCTAAAATTTTTGTGGAGCGCCTAAACAAATAAAGACCCATCCATTTCCAGAGGAAATGAATGGGTCAAAAAGTTCATTCTGCATAATAACACTTAACATGCTTGATGAAAATTCTGCTCCACTTCCCTCCGCTGGTATGATCCAGATCAGGTTCTAAGGGTCCGGAGCTTGAAGCTCCGTCTCAGTCGGCCGACTCCCCTAGTGAAATAACAGGTCCATATTAATTTGTTTATAAATATACCATATCTTTCTGAGAAGTAAAGAGAGAAAGAAGTGAAGGATTAATCCAAGATTGGGTAAGATATAGGTAGAAATCTAGTTAATATTATAATTCCGATGTATATAATCGGAAAAAAGTATTGACGATCATGTGATGGCAGTGTACTATTCAATTTACCGGAAAAAAACCGGATAGAGAGAGGGGATTTAAGAATGAAAAAATGGAGTTTAACTATTATATTGGCGTTAACCGTGGTCCTTGTAGCGGCTTGCGGCAATAATTCGAATACCAATACGGCTGCTGAACCAACAGCTGGAACGAATGGTGGAACAGCATCTTCAGCGCAAAACAGTTTGGAGGCTGTGAAGGCCAGCGGCAAATTGCGGATAGGTACAGAAGGGACTTATGCACCTTTTACTTATCATGACACTGCGGGGAAATTGACTGGTTTTGACGTGGAAATTGCTGAAGAAGTAGCCAAACGTTTAGGTGTTGAAGCTGAATTTTTTGAAACTCAGTGGGATGGTATTTTTGCTGGGATGGATGCGAAACGGTTTGATGTCATTTTCAATGAAGTTTCCATTAACGAAGATCGCAAAGTGAAATATGATTTCTCTGAACCCTATATCGTATCCAAAGCAGTATTGATCGTGAGCGAAGACAATGAGGATATTAAGACCTTTGCCGATCTTAAAGGTAAAAAAGCCGGACAATCCCTGACAAGTAATTTATCCGATATCGCTCGTGAGAACGGTGCTGAAATCGTAGCTACAGATGGTTTCAATCAAGCGATGGACCTGCTGACTTCGGGACGTATTGATGCAACTGTGAATGATGGCTTGTCTTATCTGGATCTAAAAAAACAAAAACCAGATGCAAAAATTAAAGTGGTTGATGAGATTCCTGAAGGATCACAAAGTGCCGCAGTATTCCTGAAAGGCAATGATGAGCTGGTGAAAGCGGTCAGTGATGCGATTACAGAGATGAAGAGTGATGGAACGTACTTGAAAATTTCCGAGAAATACTTTGGAGCTGACGTTTCAAAATAATACAAGGCTAGCAAGGCTAATTAAGCCTGGAAGCTAAAAAGGATGTCTGAATAATGGATGACCGCAAAATACAAATTTTCTTAGACACACTGCTACCCCTGCTAAAAGCCGGGGTGGCTTTTACCATTCCGTTGGCGCTACTTTCCTTTGTGCTTGGATTGATTTTGGCGATCCTAACCGCGCTGGCACGTCTTTCACCGTGGGTAATTCCGAAGCTAATCGCCCGTTTTTATGTGTGGGTTATTCGAGGAACCCCGTTGTTAGTGCAGCTATTTATTATATTTTATGGTTTGCCGGCTGTTGGTATTGTACTCGACCCCTTCATTGCCGCCACCATTGGATTTACCCTTAGCGTAGGGGCTTATTCATCGGAAATCGTACGCGCTGCTATCCTGTCGATACATAAAGGCCAATGGGAAGCTGCCTTCTCAGTCGGGATGACTCGTGGGCAGGCTCTGCGCCGCGTAATTCTGCCACAAGCTGCGCGCGTTTCTGTACCGCCGTTATCCAATTCCTTTATTAGCTTGGTTAAAGATACTTCGCTTGCAGCGATCATCACCTATACGGAGATGTTTAGAACCGCACAGCAGGTAGCCTCTACCACTTATGAGCCTCTGCTGGTATACTCCGAAGCAGGATTGTTTTATTTAGTGTTCTGTTCTGTGCTGTCGGCGCTGCAAAATTACTTGGAGAAACGACTCGATCGTTACTCTGCGACCTAAAGGAGAGATACTTGTGATTGAAATCATTAATTTGCATAAATCCTTCGGCGCACTCCAAGTGTTAAAGGGTATTGATCTGAAAATGGAGCATGGAAAGGTACTTGTCATTATTGGGCCATCTGGCTCCGGGAAGACTACACTGCTGCGCTGTTTTAATCTGTTGGAAATCCCGGATCAAGGCAGCCTGTCGCTCAGTGATATCACCATCAATTTTACAGATCATAAGAAAATTCCTCAGAATTCCGTATTGGCCCTTCGTCAGAAAACAGGGATGGTCTTTCAATCGTATAATTTATTTCCGCATATGACTGCGCTTGGCAATGTGATGGAGGGACAGGTAACTGTCCTGAAACGATCCAAGGAAGAAGCGCGCAAGCGGGGGCTTCAGCTGCTGGCTAAGGTGGGTTTGGCAGATAAAGCTGATAACTATCCACATCAGCTGTCAGGTGGACAGCAGCAGAGAGTGGCCATCGCCCGGGCTATGGCAGTAGATCCAGAAGTGTTATTGTTTGATGAGCCCACTTCGGCGCTCGATCCTGAGCTGGTAGGGGAAGTGCTTAAGGTCATCAAACAATTAGCGGCAGAAGGTATGACTATGGTGATTGTGACCCACGAGATGAAATTTGCCGCCGATGTAGCGGACCGGATCATTTTGATGGATGGTGGTCATATCTTAGAGCAAGGGACTCCGCAAGAAGTGCTGGAGCATCCGAAGAATCCCCGGGCTCTGCAATTTCTGAACAGACTGAATGGTGAAGAAGAGTAGAAAGACAATATACACGAAAAAGCAGCTCGGGAATCATCCGGAGCTGCTTTTTCATGTGTGGATTATTCAAATGAGAAGAGTATCTGAAATTTGGTTATACTCCAGTTTTCAGAAATTCCAAAGCGTTGTAGAGCATAATCGCTGCTTCGGCGCGGGTGAGTTCGCTTTTTGGATTAAACTTTCCGTTAGCATCCAGGCTATTGATCTTGTATTTCAGGGAGCGCTGAATACTGCCTTGATACGCAGGAGTCAGAGAAGCTTCATCAGCGATATCTACTGGAACGATATTGATCATCGGCAGATTGCCAACGCCTTCGATCGCTTGCACTAGATAGTTAGTGAATTGCTCTTTGGTCATAATGAGGTTAGGATCAATGTCTTTAGGAAGCTTAACTTCATTGTAATAAGCATTGATAAAGGCTTCAGCGTACCAGGCTTTGTCTTTTACTTTTGTGAACAAGCCGCTGGCAACAGGAGCTTTGTTAAAATCAATGGCCGCGAGGCTAAGCTGGAGACCGCCGGAGATAAACTGAATCCCTTGGGCTGTAGTTACCTTAGAGCCAGGGAGAAATTGAGATTCGCTGACACCTTTAATTAACCCTTGATTTTTTAAAGAAATGATTTTTTCTTTGCCGTTTATGTTATCAATATCCTTAAAGGTGTTCCCAGCTGCAAACATCTGACCACCCAAAGAAAAGGAGAAAATGGCTACGGTTGTGATCGCTGCTAGCGTGCTTTTTTTCATGTTCATGTCTTTTCACCTCGTTGTATGGATAGGCTCCTTAGCCTTTGTCACTCCTTTAACGTTGTAAATTATGGAAAGGTTGCGGTCTAATCTTTATTATTTCACGAAAAAGTAGATTTTAATAGAAATATGGGCCAGATTGGGGTGTAGTACTTTTGATAAGTGGCATGAAATGATATAATGATGTCAGGCTCTTTTCATTCGTGGTTAATTTTGTTATGATTATATCGTAACGATTACTATTTATGTATTGTCCAAACTGCATAAATAGGAGCGTCTCAGAGGGTACGGATGTTAAATCGTTCCGGGAAGGTAGGAGACCAAATGGATCAAATATCAAATATCAGTCAATTGTTTGCGGCGCAAAAATATAAATTAACGCCTCAGCGTGAAGCTATAGTGAACGTTCTGCTCGACAATGAGAAGGATCATCTAAGCGTAGAAGAAGTATATATGCTTGTTAAGAACAGCTATCCACATCTGGGCCTGGCAACGGTATACCGTACACTTGAGCTTTTATGTGAGCTACACATTGTAGAGAAGATGAACTTCGGAGACGGAGTTGCCCGTTACGATTTGCGCGGGAACGATCATTCGCATATGCATCATCATTTGATATGCAGCGTATGCGGTCGGTTGGAGGAAATTAAGGACGACTGGCTTGTGGAGCTGGAGAGAAGAGTGGAACGTGAATATGGCTTTAACGTCACGGATCACCGCCTTGATTTCAAGGGTACTTATGGAACATGTAAACGTACAGGCTGCAAAAAAGCAAAAGCAGAAGCAGATAAAGCAGTCTCGTAAGATCGCTTTCTAACCTAAAGACACAGGCTCCAAGCCTGTGTCTTTTTTGATTACTGCGTTTTAGGAAGTCTAGCTTCGAGTAGGTACAAAGGATTTGATCCACGTTCCGAAGCTGCCAGGGTTACGGCTCTGAACGAGAATTACACCTTCTCCACGAAAGCGGCACACAAGTGCTTCACCACTGGTTATGCTGTTTAGCCAGCCAGAGGCTGCCTTTTCTACCTTATAGTCCATATAATCTGGCCATGCTACGAGGTGTCCGTTATCGATAATCATTTCTTCACCAGGTCCTAAATTAATCGCATGGATAGCACCGAAGGAAGACAGGAACACCGTTCCTCTGCCACTGATTTCTACAATGAAGAAGCCTTCACCGGAGAAGAGCCCTCTGGTTAAATTCTGCATTTTGGTATTTACTTGAATGCCTTCAGTTCCGGCGAGAAATCCGTCTTTTTGAACTAACAGTTTATACGATCCGTCTAATTCTATCGCCTGAATATCGCCGAGTGAGCCAGGTGACAGCAATACCTCACTTTGACCACGGGTCGCTCTAAGTTCTTGAAAGAAGAATTTCTCACCGCTCAGCATTCTCCCGAGACCGCGCATTAAACCACCATCCACGGTTCCTTTTAATTCTACGTTAGGTGACATCGCGACCATTGCGCCCATTTCAGCCTTTACGCTTTCACCGGGATTTAGTTGGACCTTTAACATAGCAAAAGCACCTTCATACAAAACCTGGTAATTCATCCTTTAAACCTCCGCATCTATTTAGATAAGATAGAATACTAGCTTTGCTCTAAGTGTAACGGAATTCTTGCTTCGCTCATAGTCTGGAATATGTTAAAATGAAGTTGTCTTATAGATGTAAGATCAATAATCATTCACCCATGAATAGGAGAGTGGTGTCACATGGCACGAACCAAGACACAAAAAGCCTTGCGTAAGGCAGAGCGCTCCGGAGCCTGGTGCGCAGCACAAAGTCGTAGATCGAATAGTGATTATGGAGCCATTTCACAGCATGTACGGTTAACACCAAGCAAGCAGGAACAATTGAATAAGAATAGATATAAGGGGCAGATCTTCCAAGATGATGCTCCTTTTTTATTGGCTATTTGATAAGAGAACATTGCTCAGCGTATAGTAATTGAAGAAATAATATATAGGAGATGTATCCATGATGAAACAAAATAAATATGACGATTCGAATTTCTTCTCAGCCTACCAGCAAATGCCTCGTTCTATTGGAGGACTAGAAGCAGCAGGTGAATGGCATGTATTAAAGGCGCTTCTTCCAGACTTACATAATAAAAGTGTGCTTGATCTGGGCTGCGGCTTCGGCTGGCATTGCCTGTATGCCCGTGAGCAGCAGGCGAGTTCAGTTATAGGTGTGGATATCTCTGAAAAAATGCTGCAACAGGCGCGTGAAAAAACGAACGATCCTGCTATAACTTATATCCAGCTGCCGATTGAGGACATTGATTTTACGAGCGAGCAATTTGATGTGGTCCTCAGTTCATTGGCTTTCCACTATATTGAATCTTTTACAGCCATCTGCCGCAAAGTCCATGCGTTTCTTAAGCCTGGCGGAAGTTTTATTTTTTCAGTGGAGCATCCAATCTTTACCTCACGGGAAGAGCAAGACTGGTATTCCGATGAGCAAGGAAAACGTCTGCATTGGCCCGTAGATCATTATCAATCAGAAGGACTTCGTGAAACTAAATTCTTAACAGAAAATGTGATTAAATACCATCGCACGATTTCCACTTACTTCAATGACCTGATTGAAGCTGGCTTTACTATTAAAGCGGTTAAAGAACCAAAGCCTTCTGAAGAAATGAGTAATGATCCATGGATGAAGGATGAGGAGCGTAGACCGATGTTCCTGATCATTTCGGCTGTAAAAGAATAATTTCATTCTCATGTTTCTTCATTTACACCTGTTCTCTGCTGTGCACACGATATTCTCTTGGTGACATACCAAAACGGCTTCGGAAGACGCGGTGAAAATAGGTATAGTTCGCAAAACCACAAGTTTCTGCTACTTGCTCCAGCGGCATGGGACTGAAGGTTATCCGTTCTCTGGCCATTTCCAGTCGGACATCGTTTACATATTTAATAATACTGGTCCCAAAGGCTTCTTTAAATAAATGAACGGCTCGCGAGACGGATATACCCACAAAACCTGCTACATCCTCCAATAGAAAGGGTACGGTTGCGTGCTCCTCAACATATTGCTTCATTCGGTATGCCAAATAACCTTTTGGAGTAATTGCTGGCTGGTCTGTAATTAGCCGGTCGATTTCCATACATAGAATTTGCAGATAGCAGGCAGATATTTCTGGAGAGAAGTCGGAAAGTCGACGGTGCTCCAGAATTAACTGGCGAAACAAGCCAAGAAAATTCTCACTAAGCGGCACACTTAGGCGAGTGGGTCTTTGTGAACGTTGCCACCATTCATCAATCCATGTTCCCCCGCAAAAAATATGATAATCTCCGCTTTCAATTCGTGGCTTGCCTACAGGGTACTCTTCTTTATCTATGATCAAATAGTAAGGATCATTTGGAGCGAATAACATAATATCCCCGCTTTCCACAGGTGACATCACACCATCGATCAATGCACGGCTTCTTCCTTCCGTTTGCAGACGTATAAGAAAGTTCTGGTTCCCTTGACTTTGAGACATATGAAAAGGCTTGCGATGAAAAGAAAATCCGGCTGATAATACGTGACAGGTAGCAGAATGAGTCATAGGTCCTCCTAGGTGTATTGAAATGATAAGCAGATTGTTCATGTTTTAATCATATTCTTCATTTTAATATATACGCTTTCATATTACTATGTAGCTAAGCAATAAAGAAAGAAATCGACCATCAACGCTAGAAACAGTCGGTATTAGCTGTGCTTACAAGAATGACAGTTTAAGGAAACTGATGAGAATCAGATAAGTCAATTCTGTTACAGCATTATTGTTCAAGTGATTATCACTACAGAAAGCTAACTTTAAATCCAATTGGAGTGATTCGAAAATGCTGAAGATAGGCCTGCAATTGTATACGCTCAGAGAAGAACTGGAACAGGATTTTGAAGGGACACTGCGTAAAGTGGCAGCCCTTGGTTATAAAGGCGTGGAGTTTTTCCATTACTTCGGCCGTAGCGCAGCAGAAGTCAAACAACTGCTTGATGAACTAGGATTAGTTGCGCTGGGCGCACACCGTCCCTATGACGCGTTGTTAAATGATACAGAGGCAGAGATTGCGTACAACCTAGAGATTGGAAATCATAATCTGATTGTGCCGTATCTGTCAGAAGAACAACGTAACTATGAAGAAGTTGCTGCGAATCTGAAGATCATTGGAGAAAAGTGCAAGGCGCGTGGAGCGGTTCTTTTGTACCATAATCATGACTTTGAGTTAACTGATCGATATGGTGACCGTACAGCGTTTGACGGTTTGTTTGAAGAGGTGCCAGCTGATTTGCTGCAAGTTGAAATGGATACATGCTGGGTACATCACGCAGGTTATGATGCCGTAGAATATATCAACAAATACGCTGGCCGGTTGCCGATCATCCATCTGAAAGATTTGAAGAAACATGAGGATGGTTCACCGGAAACGGTTGTTCTAGGCGAAGGAGAAGTAAACCTTACAGCAATTCTTGATGCGGCTGTACAGGCAAAGGTAGAGTGGGCGGTAGTGGAGCAGGATTATTGCAGCCGTTCACCATTAGAAAGTGTAGAAGATAGTTTGAAATGGGTAAAAGCATACGCTAATCAAGGGGGAAATGTTCATGTCTAAAAAGTTGAGAATTGCTATTGTCGGTTGCGGTGGAATTGCTAATGGAAAACATATGCCAAGTTTGTCACGTCAAGCAGATGCTGAAATGGTAGCCTTCTGTGATATCGTCGAAGAACGTGCACAGGAAGCAGCAAAAACCTATGGTGCTGAAGGCGCGGCTGTATATACAGATTATCAAGAGCTTTTGAAAGCCGGAGGATTCGATATCGTGCATGTATGTACACCGAATGACAGTCACTCCGTGATCACAATCGCAGCATTGGAAGCTGGCAATCATGTAATGTGTGAGAAGCCTATGGCGAAGACTACAGCTCAAGCACAGGAAATGTTAGAGGCTGCTAAACGTACAGGCATGAAATTGTCTGTAGCTTATCAAAACCGTTATCGTGCGGATAGTGAATACCTTAAAGACGTTTGCGAAAACGGTGAGCTTGGTGAAATCTATTATGCAAAAGCGATCGCAGTACGTCGTCGTGCGGTTCCTACATGGGGCGTATTCCTGGATGAAGAAAAGCAAGGTGGGGGGCCACTGATCGATATCGGTACGCATGCGCTTGATCTAACATTATGGATGATGGACAATTATAAACCGCGTAGTGTTATGGGCTCGACTTTTCATAAGCTAGGTAACCGTAAAAACGGCGGAAATGCCTTTGGTCCATGGGACCCTGAACAATTTAAAGTAGAAGATTCAGCATTTGGATTTATTACCATGGAAAATGGTGCTACAATTGTACTGGAATCAAGCTGGGCTCTTAATGTATCGGAATTTGGAGAAGCGAAGACGCTCCTCGCAGGTACAGAGGGTGGCGCAGATATGAAGGACGGGTTACGCTTAAATGGTGACCGTGGTGGCCGTCTATACGAGACTAAAATTGACTTGTCCGCAGGGGGAGTAGCTTTCTTTAACGGAGGACAAGAGAGTGAATCCGATCGTGAAGCTCGCTTGTGGCTTGAGGCAGTTAGGGAAGATAAAGAACCAGTAGTTAAACCTGAACAAGCCCTTGTCGTTACCCAAATTTTGGAGGCTATTTACGAATCTTCCCGTACAGGTCGTGCTGTGTATTTTGACGGAACATCAGATAACTAAACGAGAAGCAGGTGTGAAGTTCATGAGTTCAAACAGACATTCTGTAGTCATTGTTGGTTTTGGAGGAATGGGAAGTTATCACGCAGGATTGATAAAAGAGACCTCTACCTTAATCGTAGTTGGAACGTACGATGTGCTTGAAGCACGTCGTACCAATTCCAACGACGCTGGCTACAAGGCGTACCAAAGTTATGAAGAAGTATTGGCAGATTCTTCGGTCGAAATTATTCTAATTGCCACACCGAACGATGTGCACAAAGAAATTGCGATTCGTGCATTACAAGCTGGCAAACATGTCATTTGTGAGAAGCCAGTTACTCTATCGAAGGTTGAATTTCAAGAAATACTGGCAGCCGCTGATGAAGCTGGACGTGTGTTTATGGTGCATCAGAACAGACGTTGGGATGAAGATTTTTTAACCATCAAAAAAATGTACGATGAGGAGACGATTGGATCCCTATTCCAGATCGAATCCCGCGTGCATGGAGCGAACGGAATTCCTGGAGACTGGCGTCATGTTAAGGCACAAGGCGGAGGGATGCTGCTGGATTGGGGCGTTCACTTATTGGACCAGCTATTATTCATGATTGATAGCAAAATCACCAGTGTGAGCAGTAGTCTAAGCTTTATTTTAGGAAACGATGTCGATGACGGCTTTGAAGCTATTCTGCAATTTGAGAATGGAATTAAAGCGATCGTAGAGGTTGGGACGACTAACTTTATTACATTGCCAAGATGGTATGTGAAGGGTATCGAAGGCACTGGAATTATTGAAGACTGGTCATTAACCGGAAGATTGGTGACAAGAAATAACGCAGGTGAAAAAATCGAACCGAAGCCGATTCGTGCAGGTGTAGGACTAACTAAAACTATGGCACCTCCATCGGAGGGGGCAACGATCACTGAGGAATTACCTCAGCCGTCGGAGTTAAGCTCTAGCTTTTATGATAATTTCGCTGCTGTCATTGAGGGTACTGCAGAACCTATCGTTAAGAACGCTGAGGTTATGCGGGTACAGAATTTGATTGAAGTTATTTTTGAAGCTGCTGAGAGTAATCAAGTGGTGAAGAATTTTGATATCTACGGTAAATAATAAGTAAACTATTTCCAAGAGGAGGTGGCCTACAATGAAACTTGGAGTATTTATGGTCTTGTTTGGAGGTCGTAAGCTGGAGGATGCTCTTGATTATGTAGTATCCAAAGGGCTAAAGGCGGTAGAAATCGGTACGGGAGGCAATCCTGGCAACAGCCACTGCGACCCTAAAATGCTGCTGGAGAATGAAACAGCCTTACAAGAATTCAAACATGCTGTGGAATCTCGCGGACTTACAATCAGTGCTTTGAGCTGCCACGGTAACCCATTGCACCCGCAAAAAGAACTTGCTCAAAAGGATCATGAGGATTTCGTAAACTCGGTCAAATTGGCGCAGAAGCTAGGGGTTCCGGTTGTGAATACCTTCTCTGGATGTCCTGGAGATCATGAGGGTGCTAAATATCCGAACTGGCCTGTAGCTCCATGGCCAAATGATTATCAAGAAATTCTGGACTGGCAATGGGAGAACAAGGTTATTCCTTATTGGAAAGAATGGGGTGCCTTTGCCGCTCAGCACGATGTAAAGGTAGGTCTTGAGCTGCATGGCGGATTCTCTGTACACACACCAGGTACTTTGCTGCGGCTGAGAGAAGCAGCAGGTGAAGTGATCGGTGCGAACCTTGATCCGAGTCACATGTGGTGGCAAGGAATTGATCCTGTGCAAGCGATTCATATTTTGGGACGCCAAGGTGCAATCCATCACTTCCATGCGAAGGATACCGTTATTGATCCTGTGAATGTCAACATGCACGGATTAACTGATATGCAGTCGTATACCAAGATGCTTGACCGTGCTTGGCAGTTCCGTTCTGTCGGTTTTGGACATGATCTTAAGACTTGGGCTGACATTATTAGTGCACTTCGTTTGGTTGGGTATGACTATGTGGTTAGTATCGAGCATGAAGATGGGCTGATGTCTATTGAAGAAGGTTTCTCCAAAGCTGTAAGTAACCTTCAACAAGTATTGATTGAGGAGCCACTGACAGAAATGTGGTGGGTTTAAACGAAATGGAGAGCTTCACGAAAGTTAAATTAAATGATGAACAGCTGGATATTTTGGTGAAAGCGGTTTTCGGTTCAGAAACTGCGGTTAACCTTAGTTCAGAACTTACCGGAGGCTTTTTTAATACAGCCTATGATTTGGAACTTAGCACTGGGAAATCTGTCATTCTAAAGGTTGCCCCTGCTGTAGAGACAGATACGTTAAGTTACGAGAAGAACATTATGCGAACTGAAGTGGAAGCTCTCCGAATGGTTGCAGATAAGGGTGTCGTGCCCGTGCCTGCCGTCTACCATTATGATGAAAGTCTGCTGCTCATTCCTATTCCGTATTTCTTTATGGAGAAGGTGGAGGGCCAGCCCTACAGTGATGTGAAGGAGAGTCTTTCACTTCCGGAGAGAGATGCTATCGAAACTGAGCTGGGGCGTTACAATTGCATAATCAATGAGATACGCGGAGAACGTTTTGGCATTTTTGGAACGGATTCAGAGGAGCCAAGAGCCTCGTGGAGAGAGACCTTTTCATGCCTGATGGAAAGTGTACTTGCTGATGCCAAGAGGCTGAATGCACAGCTCCCTGCGTCCTATGAAGAGATTATGCAGGAGGTTTCCAAGTATCTCCCTGCATTAGATGCTGTAACCGAGCCACGACTGGTGCATTGGGATTTATGGAATGGGAATGTATTTGTGAAGGATGGAGTCATCGTATCGCTGATTGACTGGGAGAGAGCCCTATGGGGCGATGTGCTGATGGAGTATTATTTTAGGCATTTTGAGAATTCTGCCAGTTTCTATAAGGGGTACGGAACAACCTACGACAGTCCAAACGAGATTCAGCGGAAGAAGCTTTATGATCTTTATCTTGATCTTATTCTTGCTATTGAATGTTATTCACGCAAATATGCAGACGAAGGTTATGTCCGTTGGACGCATGATAACTTGACTGAGGGTTGGAACCGTTTCAAAGGCAGCAGTGAATGAAGGTTATAGGTGTAAAAAATGACGTGCGAAAGCACGTCATTTTCCTGTATCTAATTAGATTGGAGGATTACCATGCAGCCGTTAAAAATACCGAGAGAACATAAGCTTCAGATTACAGCCAGTATTCAAGAATATTTTGATACAGAGCTGTCTAACGAAATTGGTCAATTAGCCAGCGAGAACCTTCTCGATTTTATGCTCAAAGAACTTTCGCCTTATATTTACAATCAAGCGTTGGCAGATGCACGAAAAGTGATTGAGCAAAAGATGATTTCTCTGGAAGAGGAAATGTATGCTCTCGAACAACCCTTATCCTCAGGCAGAAGATAATCCAAAAACACGATAAATTTTAGCGCAGATTTATAACAGTTACGTCTGGATCAGTATCAGCTTCGTAATCTACACCTTCAGTCTCGAAGCCAAATAGCTGGAAGAATTCCTGTTTATAGCTATGCAGATCCGTTAGGTCGTAGATATTGTCTGAAGTAAGCTGGTCCCAGATTTCGATAACTTCTTGCTGGACTGCCGGAGACAATTCCCAATCATCTATACGGATACGGCCTTCTTCATCCACAGGAGTTCCTTTCGCTGCATAGAGATGTTCAGCAAACAACCGATAGGTCTGCTCAATACAACCTTCATGAAGACTGTGCTCTTTCATGACTTTGTAAAGGGCGGAAATATAGAGGGGCACTACAGGAATCGCCGAGCTGGACTGTGTGACAAGACCTTTTGTGACCGCTACATAAGCTCTACCGTGAGTAACAGATAACGCTTCGTTAAGTGTTCTCGCCGTAGCTTCAAGATGGTCTTTAGCAAGTCCAATGGTTCCCTGGCGATATACCGCTTGAGTAAGCTCTGATCCGATATACGAATAAGCAATAGTGGTTGCGTGATCTGCTAATACTCCGGCTTGCTGGAGTGCTTCTATCCATAGCTGCCAATCATCACCGCCCATCACCCGTACGGTATCATGAACTTCCTTATCGGTCGCGGGTTCAATGGAGATTTGACTTACCTCACCGGTGTGGAAATTTACAGTTTTGTTGGTAAAGGTGTCGCCAATAGGTTTGAGAACAGAGTTATACACTTCACCCGTCTCCGGATCTGTACGGCGCCCAGAAGCAACACTGTAGATGACCAAATCGACTTGTCCTAATTCGCTGCGGATCAGCTGAATCGTTTTTTCTTTGGTCTCTTTGGAGTATGCATCTCCGGTAACGCTGTAGGATTGCAGGCCTGCAGACTCCGCAAGTTGTTCGAAGGCTGCAGAATTGTACCACCCAGCAGAGGCTGTACGGGTTCCATTGCTGCTGCTCGGCCGATATACGCCTACTGTGCTGGCTCCAGCCCCAAAGGCGGCTGTAATCCGTGAGGCGAGGCCGTAGCCTGTGGATGCGCCAATGACTAGCACCTTCTGTGGTCCTTTGATCTCGGGTTGTGCCTTAATATACTCAATTTGCCGCTCGACTTGACGAGCGCAGCCTTGCGGATGTGCGGTTGTACATATAAAGCCACGTGTTCTAGGTTTTATGATCATAATAATAGTTTCCTCTCTTTCATGAAAAGCAGCTAATGATACGTGTTATTTCTAATTTTAACAATTTTCATTCCAATGGAGAAGGATTGTTTATATTTCTTGTATCTAATACAATAAATCCTGGGCTTTTAAAAGGTTGGATTTTTGCATTTACTTAACTCTGTATGGTGGTGAAGTCTTGGAAAGTCAGACTAAAACAAAATTGACGGTTGAGCAGCAGGACATCCTGGTGTGTGCTGCTTTTGGAAGCCATGTGAAAATCATTCAAAGTACGGAATTGACGGGAGGTTATTTCAACGCAGCTTATGACCTCCTATTGTCAGATGGCAGGGCTGCGATTCTTAAGATATCGCCATCTGATGAGACAGACACGCTAAGTTACGAGCACGATATCATGGCTACAGAGGTTGCGGCAATGCAGCTAATGAAGTCTAAAGGAACGGTACCTGTGCCTGAGGTATACGCTTATGATAACAGCAGAAATTTAATATCTAGTGACTTTTTTTTCATGGAGAAAATAATCGGCCAGCCCTATAATGAAATTAAGGAAGAGCTTAGTCCGCAGCAAAGAAGTTGTATTGAGGAAGAATTAGGTCGTTATAGCCGGATTATTAATGAGATTCAAGGGGATCATTTTGGATTATTTAATGTATCCTCGAAGATAAAGGGGACTTCTTGGCGGGAAACCTTTCAAAATTTAATTGGCAACCTCCTTGATGATGCTCGGCGATTAGATGCAAAGATGCCCATTCCTTTAGAAACGATTGAGGCGGAGATCAACAGCCGTATACATGTGATGGATGTGGTGACTGAGCCACGTTTAGTTCACTGGGATCTATGGGATGGGAATGTGTTTGTACGAGAGGGAAGCATTGTTGCTTTAATCGATTGGGAACGGGCGTTATGGGGCGATCACCTTATGGAATATTATTTTCGCTATATTGAGAATTCTGAGTATTTCTGTAGAGGTTATGGGGACAGCTTTGATAGCCCTAATGAATGTGCACGCAAAAAGCTCTACGACTTATATATCGATTTAATTTATTTCATTGAGTGTTATTCGCGTAAATACGATAGCCAAGGCCATTTCCAGTGGGCACATGATAATCTGCTGGAAGGTTGGGACCGTTTCATGGGTTAGGACATTTTCAGCAAGATCACAACATAAGAAGGTAAGGAGGCAGAGTAGGAGAAGGGAGAGGATTCACATGTTTGAGTGGCTAAGTGTACATATAGATATCGTAAGTTTGCTGTGGCTGTTGCCGATCCTATTTATGTTTCATGATTTTGAAGAAATATTAACGATTGAAGCATGGGGTGCAAAGTATAGAACCAAGTTAGAGGCTGCAATTCCTTCGTTTATGCGCAAGACATATCATTCGATGTTACAAATGACTACACGTAATTTTGCAATGGACGTATTATTCGTGTATATTTTGATAGTGACGGTAACTTGTATTGCAGTTTTCTTTTCTAATTATTTATTGTACCTGGCAGTGCTTGCGGTATTTTTCTTACATGTATTTACTCATCTAGGACAGACGATATATTTAAAGGTATATGCACCAGGGGTAGTTACAGCAGTACTAGTAGTTCTTCCCTATTCTCTTTATGCGTATTATCGACTATTGAATGACAACTTGGTATCCCTTGGAGATATCGGATGGTCTCTACTGTTAGTTCTTTTGCTGCTTCCGCCAATATTGTGGTTGTTAGTGAAGAATAGAGCTCGCATTAAACAGAACTAGTACATAAGGCTGCTGCTGACCATATCTTTTTCAGAAAAATCTTGACTAGAACCCTTAGAACTAGATAAAATAATACTTATTGCTTACAACTTGGTGAGAATCATTATCATAATTGACGAGGAAATGAGAGGGTGACAAGATGGAGCGCCTTTTAGAGGTAAAAGATCTAGCGATATCATTCAAAACACACGGTGGAGAAGTACAAGCGATCCGTGGTGTTAGCTTCCATGTAGATAAAGGTGAAACTCTAGCGATTGTTGGGGAATCCGGTTCCGGTAAAAGTGTAACTTCACAAGCGGTAATGAAGCTAGTTCCAACGCCGCCAGGAGAATATAAACGTGGACAAATTTTATTTGATGGACAAGATTTGATCGGTAAGACTGAAAAGCAAATGCAGAAGATTCGTGGTAAAGAGATCGGTATGATTTTTCAGGATCCGATGACTTCCTTGAACCCGATGATGAAGGTCGGCAGACAAATTACTGAAGTACTGCACAAACATGAGAAAATCTCCAAAGAAGCTGCAAATAAACGTGGGATTGAGCTGCTTACGCTAGTAGGTATTCCTTCACCAGAGCGCCGCTTCAATCAATATCCACATGAGTTCAGTGGCGGTATGCGTCAACGTGTCGTTATCGCAATGGCACTTGCAGCAAACCCAAAGCTTCTGATTGCGGATGAGCCAACTACAGCGCTCGACGTAACCATTCAGGCACAGATTCTTGACCTGATGAAGGAATTACAGAAGAAGATTGATACGGCGATTATTTTTATCACCCATGATCTTGGTGTTGTAGCAAGAATGGCGGATCGTGTAGCGGTAATGTATGCCGGACAAATTGTTGAAATGGGAACTGCAGAAGAGATCTTCTACGATCCAAGACATCCTTACACTTGGGGATTACTTGCATCCATGCCAAGTCTTGAGAGCAAAGGTTCTTTGCTTACCGCGATTCCTGGTACACCTCCAGATTTGATCAAACCGCCTAAGGGTGATGCCTTCGCACTTCGCAGCACCTATGCTATGCAAATCGATATGGAGAAAGAGCCTCCAATGTATAAGGTTTCGGATACCCATATGGTGAAATCTTGGCTAATGCATCCGATGGCTCCTAAGGTGGAACCACCAACAGTTGTTAAGAATAGACAACGTGTGCTTAAGAACGCTTATCCAGAGCCTGTTTTAGTGCAAGAAGGCGCTAAGTAAGCAACTTGTTTTAACTAAATAATAAGAGGAAACGTTAGGCCATTTAGTTGGCTTAGCGTTTTTTTTATTTTCTAAAATGTTCACTATTATTTAAATAAGTATGAATTAATACGAACTTAATTAAATAAAAGGGTTGACTATTTATCGTTTTCATCTCAAAATGAAAAGGCATACATAGGGGGTATAACGATGAAGAAGATAATTATGACTACTTTACTTAGTGTTTCATTATTAGCTGTAACCGCATGCAACAACGACACGGCTAACTCTGGCAACACAAACAGCGGACCTGAGCCTGTTCAGCCTGTCTTTAAAAATGTTTCTGTACATGATCCATCCATTATTTTGGCTGATAATAAGTACTATGTGTTTGGCTCTCATTTGGCTTCTGCTAAATCCGACGACCTGATGTCCTGGACTCAATTGTCCTCTGGAGTTGTTGATGGAAACGTACTCATCCCGAATGTCAAAGAGGAATTAAAAGAGGCCTTAACCTGGGGAAAGACGGACACCTTATGGGCTCCGGATGTCATTCAATTGGCGGATGGCAAATATTATATGTATTACAACGCTTGTAAAGGCGATTCCCCATTATCAGCACTCGGTATAGCCGTGTCAGACCATATTGAAGGACCTTATAAGAACAAAGGGATCTTTCTGAAGTCCGGTATGGTGGGCGCAGGGGATGACGGAGAAACTTATGATGCCACACAAAAGCCGAATGTTGTAGATCCGGATGTGTTCTTTGATAAAGAAGGCAGATTGTGGATGGTGTATGGTTCTTATTCTGGTGGTATTTTTATTATGGAACTGGATACAAGCACAGGATTCCCACTGCCAGACCAAGGTTATGGCAAAAAGCTTCTAGGCGCAAATCATGCGCGGATAGAAGCTCCCTATATGCTGTACAGTCCTGAGACGGATTACTACTATCTGTTCTTATCCTACGGAGGTCTGGCTGCAGATGGCGGATATAACATCCGTGTAGCTCGCTCCAAGACACCTGATGGACCTTTTGAAGATTCTGAGGGCCAGGATATGATCCATTCACAGGGCACAGCTGGCGTATTGTTTGATGATCCTGCTTATGCTCCTTACGGAGTTAAACTCATGGGGAATTTCGAATTCCTGAATAATGACGATGAGCTCCCAGTAAGTGGGGAAGGATATGTATCACCAGGACATAACTCCGCATTTTACGATGAAGAGACTGGCAAGTATTATTTGATCTTCCATACACGGTTCCCGAATCGTGGTGAAAAGCATGAGGTTAGAGTACATCAAATGTTCATGAACGCTGATGGCTGGCCGGTGGTCGCACCACACCGTTATGGCGGCGAGAGCATTGATAAATATACGAAAGAGCAAATCGCAGGCGAATACAAATATGTGAATCATAATAAAGAAATTACGGCAGATATCGTGCAATCGGAGCTAATTCAATTGACGAAGAGTGGTAAAATCAAAGGCGCAGTAAAGGGCAAGTGGAAGCTTATCGACGATCATACTGCAGAGTTAACGATAGGTGGTTCTACTTATAAGGGTGTGTTCCTGAAAGAGTGGAATGAAGCTACAGCCAGTAATGTTATGACGTTCACCGCGGTTTCTAATGAAGGGATCTCTATCTGGGGAAGTCATGTATCACCTTCGGAATAAGATAGTTTAAAAGGATTAACAGCAGAAGGGGTTTCAACTAGTCATGTGTAATGGCTAAGTTGAAACCCCTTTTATAATGTAAGATTAGTCTACGAACTTTCGGATCACAATAACAGCATTATGGCCGCCGAAGCCAAAGGAATTGGAGATGCCTATTTCGAGATTAGCTTTTCGTGCATTGTTAGGTACGTAATCCAAATCACAGATGGAATCAGGCGTGTCCTGATTGATGGTAGGAGGAATGATTCCTTCTTGGATACTCTTAACTAACGCAATGGCTTCTAAGCCGCCAGCGGCCCCCAAAGCATGTCCAGTCATGGACTTATTAGCGGTTACGGGGATGTGGTACGCATGCTCGCCAAATAATTTTTTAATCGCTAGTGTTTCAGAGTGGTCTCCTACTACTGTACTTGTCGCGTGCGCGCTGATTACATCTACATTGTGGGGTTGGAGATTAGCTTCATTTAGCGCTAACTTCATAGCTTGATAGGCACCAATTCCCTCTGGATGAGTGGCAACCATATGATAAGCATCAGAGCTAGCACCATACCCGATCACTTCGCCGTGAATCTTGGCGTTTCTACGCTGAGCATGGGAGAGTGACTCAAGAATGACTATGCCGCCGCCTTCACCGATCACAAAGCCATCCCGTCCTCCATCGAAAGGACGACTCGCTTTCGTAGGCTCCTCATTTCGTGTAGATAAAGAGGTGGCATTCCCAAAGCTGGCCAGCGAGATGCCAGTAATAGCAGCTTCAGAACCCCCGGCTATAACGATGTCCGCACCGCCATAACGAATTAAACGGAAAGCCTCGCCAATCGCAGTATTGCCAATAGAACAAGCTGTTACTGGAGACATGGTCGGGCCGAGAGCTCCAAATTTAATGCTGATCATTGCTGCAGCCATATTGGAGATCATCATGGGAATTAAGGTAGGGCTAACTCGATCAGGACCACGATCCTTCAGGACCGTACCTTGATCCATCAAGGTCTGAATTCCTCCAACGCCAGATCCTACATAAACGCCAAGTCTCTCCTTGTCAATCTTATCAAGCTGGAGACCAGAATGTTTCCAAGCCTCTTCAGTAGCTGCGAGGGCAAACTGACTGAATCTGTCCATTCGGCGTGCCTCTTTACGGCCAAATCTGCCCTCGGCATCGAAATCACGTACTTCGCCAGCAATCCTCGTCTTAAAACCTGTTGTATCAAATGAAGTGATCGGGGATATACCCGACTCACCAGAAATTAGCCGATCCCAAAATTGCCCGATTGTATTCCCAAGTGGTGAGATTAAGCCCATGCCTGTAATCACTACGCGTTCCATAATGAACCTCCTCAGCTAGTGTATACTAGTATTTTTTCATTTTATTTATCCTATTACAAGTTATCGTTTATCCTAGTATAATTTGTACTATACTAAAGGAACAGGAATCCCAAAGTGGAGGTAGCCTATGGCTAATCAAACAAGATTACAAGCATTATCCGATTTTTTGAAAGCACGTCGTGCGGCCATTTCACCAAGCTCTGTAGGCTTGCCGGAAGGCACACGCAGAAGAACGCCAGGACTCCGCAGGGAAGAGGTTGCACAGCTTGCAGGGGTAAGCAGCACCTGGTATACGTGGCTTGAACAAGGCAGAGATATAAAAGTCTCGTCATCTGTTTTGGACTGTATTGCCACTGCACTTAGGCTGACTAAAGACGAGCGGAAGTATCTTTTTGCACTGGCTTTAGAAACTGGAACCGGCACCACACCCTATCCGCAAGATGAATCTTCTGTAATTAGTCCTTCGCTGCAGAAAATTTTACAGGAACTCAAATATTGTCCTACGATAATTTCTGATAGACGTTGCGGGATCGTCGGTTGGAATGATGCTGCCGCGCATGTTTTTCTTGATTTCTCAAAGCTGCCCATCGAAGAGCGGAATATGATCCGATTGTTATTTGTTCGTAAGGAGTTCAGACGCTTAGCGGTGAATTGGGAACAGTTCGTCAGCGGTTATCTTTCTATCTTCAGAGCGTATTACGGACAGTATGTAGAGGATTATTGGTATGATGAATTTATAGAGGAATTGAAAGAATTGCATCCGGCTTTTAATGAGATGTGGGAGCAAAGTCGGGTTAGCTCGGCCCCGGATGTGTTACTAGAATTCAGACATGCCAAGGCGGGGAAAATGTTATTTCATCTTACCTCTTTGCAGGTTCATGGCAGTGCCGATTTACGATGCAGCATCTATACTCCTGCGGGAGATTCGAATACTGAAACCAAGCTAAAGCAGCTTATGGAGCAGCATACAATAGAAGGATTAAGCTAGATTCACATAGAGAAGCATCCCTAGCTGAACTTTCAGCTAGAGATGCTTAATACTACACTATTAGAAATCTGATGTTGAAATTTCAATAGTTCCGAATGTGGTGCCAGCAGGAGTGCTTAAGAGTGCAGCTACCAAAAGGGCATGAACTGCAAGCGTAAGGCTATTGAACGCTGGAATCGTGTATGTGATAACTGGAGCATTCACACGAGTGATTACTAAATCTACTGGGAAGTTGGAGTTATTGTTCACAGTAACAGCAGCGTTAATACCACCTGCAAGGTTTTCATAATAAGATTTACCAATGACAGGGGCTAAATTGAAATATTGAATCGGTAATACGATGGCCATAGTAACGACCTCCTTTTCGTTTGATAGGATATTCTATGTTGAAAATCTATTAATGCTAGAGCGAATGCCATGGTGAATTAGCACTTTTTGATAGAAAAAACCGGGGATGTCCTATAGCCATTTAGAAAGTGGCTGGGACAACCCCGGTTTATTTTGGTACACTTAATTCGTTTTTTTTCGATAAATCAGATACAGTATCAATCCGAACAGCATGCCGACAAACGACATCGCGGAGATCGTTAAGTAAAGAGCTTTACCCCCAAAGTCATCATATAATGCCCCGCCAGCATAAGAAGCCAGGATACCTGATACACCGAAGAACAACAGTGCAAGTACGGTCTGGCCTGTAGCACGCCATTCCTCGGGTACAATACTGTACAGGTATTGAATAGCAGCCGAGTAGAACACAGGGAAGGTAAGAATTTGTAGAATCTGCAAATAGGCTAATAAGTGTGGATCAGTGATCCAAGCTGAAATAAAGAAACGAAGGAAATAGAAGCCTCCGGAAATCGATATGATGATCAGTTCTTTTCCTTTACGCAACCACCAGAAGCTTAATGCAAAGACAATGATTTCACTTATTGCCGCGAGGAAAAACGATTGGCCTACCAATTGAGGACTGCCACCAAGCTCACGAATATAAACTCCAATAAATGTATCGTTCATTCGTGCGGGTACAGAGCTAATAAATATGAGCACCAGAAACATCAATGTCTTTTTGTTGCCAAAAAAGTGCTTGAGACTATCCAGCGTGACCGGTTTACCTGTGACGGGGGCATCTGGCATGTTCCAGCTTACTATAAAGCTTATAAGGCAAATGGCAACAAACAGAAGAGCTATACCATGAGAGCCGAAAAAACCAAGCACATACCCAGTAATCAGAGCCATAACACCATAACCTAGCGCACCATATGTACGGATAGAACCATAGCTAATTCCAGCCGCCTCAGAGACTCGGAAATTCAAGCTTTCTGTCAGCGGATCAATGGGCATCAAGAAGAAATACAGCAGCATAGCAAAAAGAATGAGAACAATGTAACTGCTGGAATCGAATAAAAAGTATCCGGTTACCGCTGAGCATAACAGCAGAGCTAACAGCACTTTGCGGATGGTTTTTGTTTTATCACTAATCATCCCCCATAAAGGTTGAGCAATGATGGTAACAAAACCACCAGTTCCAATAATGAAGCCGATTTGTGATGGGCTTAGACCTTGTTCACTTAGATAGACTGGCAGAAAGGGAATAAACATGGCTAGCAGAGCAAAATACAAAAAGTTAAACCCTCGTAAAAGATTTGGTGCATTCATAAGTTTTTTTACCTCACGTGTTAGAAAATTTGTATAGAGTCAATTTTGCTATTGTATCATGGATAGTAAATGATTAGGATATAAATCTATTCGCGGAATTGCTCAAGATGACCCTAATCCTCTATAAATTTCTGGTCATTATATGATAAACTGGTTACTATCAAAGCAAAATGCAAGGAGAAACGTTAATGATAAAGTTGGTATCGTGGAATGTGAATGGCCTTCGGGCCTGTGTGAAAAAAGGGTTTGATGAATATTTTAAGGAAGTAGAAGCAGATATTTTCTGTGTTCAGGAGACAAAGCTGCAAGAAGGGCAGATTGTTCTGGAACAGGGTGAAGAATACAATCAATATTGGAATTATGCAGTGAAAAAAGGGTATTCAGGCACAGCTATATTCACCAAAATCAAGCCGATCTCTGCGAGATACGGAATGGAAGAGGATGAAGAAGCGGAAGGCCGGATTATTACGCTGGAGTTCGAACATTTTTATCTAGTGAATGTGTATACACCAAATGCCAAACGAGATCTGGCTAGATTGGATTACAGAATGGAATGGGAGGACCGCTTCCGCAATTACCTTCTGGAACTGGACAAGCTAAAACCAGTCGTTGTATGCGGCGATATGAACGTAGCCCATCAGGATATTGATATCAAAAATGCTAAAGCTAACCGCGGAAACTCTGGCTTTACCGATGAAGAAAGAGGAAAAATGAGTACGCTGCTGGAGTCCGGCTTCATAGATACCTTTAGATATTTTCATCCAGAGCTTGAAGGCGTTTATTCATGGTGGTCTTATATGCCGAAGGTGAGAGAACGGAATGTAGGCTGGCGGATTGATTATTTCCTAGCTTCTTCTAGACTTGCACCTAATCTGCTGGATGCCCAAATTGATTGCCACATTATGGGGAGCGATCATTGCCCGGTCATCCTCAAGCTTGCTGATTTCACAGACTAGGATCGAATATTTAAAAGGCCGCTAAGTCTCTTTAAAGGACGAAGCGGCCTTTTTTATTCATTAAGAATTATAGTCTGCCAATGATCTCAGGGAATTCAGTCGGTCCCATATTCACATTAAACTTTTGTTTAAGAATTAGCTGCTTCTCTAGTAAGATTATTTCAAGAGTTATGCAAAAAGGCATTTCAATAAACAATAAAGTGAGCTGTAGCTGATCATCAGCAACCCAAGTAAAGCTGGACATGATTCGGTTCAAGGAAGCATCAATGACCTGTGCGAAGCTTTCGAGCCATTTCCCTCGACCAAGACAGATCACAGAATCCTCTCCAGTCTTAAATTGTAAAGTAACTGCAGCTTCGTTGTTATTGAAAGAGATAGAGAAGGTGTCCAAGGCAAATTGGTTGTCATCGAGCTTATAGGTTAAGCCGTTTATTCGTTCTTCTTGTGATGAAGATGGCTGCAGTTGTGGCGGTTGGATAGATAAATACTTTAATTGTTCAACCAAGTGGGCAGAAGCAGCAGGCTCTAATGGCAAGGGTGCTTGCTCCATCGCGGGAAGCAGATGTTCCCACACAGCATTCAACATTCCTTGTATACTGTCTGATGCAGCAGTAGTAATAATTACGGCATCTTGCTCCGGAAGCACGACACAGAGTTGACCGAAGGCGCCATCTGCCCGGTAGGCACCGTGCTGGCATTGCCAGAACTGATACCCATATCCCATTGCCCAGTCATGATCGCCTTCGCCATTGGAAATATGTTTGGAAGTAGCCTCATTAATCCACTTTTCAGGCAGAACCCGTTGATTATTCCAGATTCCTTTTTGTAAGTATAGCTGGCCGAATTTAGCGATATCCTCGGTTGTAATGTTTAAGCCAAATCCCCCTGTGTTAATTCCGCGTGGACAAGACTCCCACGTTGCGCCGTGAATGCCCAGAGGAACGAAGAGGCGTGGTTCTAAATATTCTAGCAGTGTTTGGCTAGTAACCCGTTGAAGGATCGCGGCCAGCATGTAAGTAGCACCGGTATTATATAGGAAATGTGTACCTGGTTGTTTCTCGACCGGGACGGAGAAGAAAGCTTTCACCCAATTCCCGTCTGCACTTTTGCGAAGTGTGTCCATAGTATCCACGACATGCCCGGTACCCATCATCAATAGATGTCTGATTGTCATATTGGTTAGATTGTCTGTGATTGGATCAGGAGCATCTTCAGGGAAAAAGGATAGGACAGAATCATCAAGGGTGACGAGTTTCTCTGTAACAGCAAACCCGATTGCGGTTGAGGTGAAACTTTTGCTAAGTGAAAATAACATATGCGGAAGATCGGACCTGTAAGGGGCCCACCAGCCTTCAGAGACCACATAACCATGTCGAAGTAGCATAAAGCTGTGCAGGCCTAAATTTTGTTCCTCTACTGCACTAATAAAGCTGGATATTGCGGTTGATGAAATGCCCTGTTCTTCTGGAAGACTTCTAGATAACCGCAAGCTGCTTGTAGTTTCCATACGCTCATCTCCTAAATTTTGAGAATGCTCACCTCCTAATTCTATAATAATTTCCAATGTTAAAATACCCTTTAAAAAATAACTAGTTTAGCTTTCTACAGGGCTGTTGCGGGATACATCAGATTGGAGCCGTTTCTCTGGCCAAGAAATAACATGAGAAGTTTGACTTAGTTTCTCATATATTAACTGAGTTTCTTTTTTGAATATACTAATGACTAAATGAATAAAGAAAGCCAAGTCTATCAATAGAACAAACAGATGAATAAGCATATTCCATACGGAGGAAAGATGCCCTAGAAGCGCGGAATCAAGCAAAAGAGCGTGAGTCCCAAGCAGCAACCAATATAGCAGGCCATATCTGAGCATCAGAGCCCAGAAAAAAGCATGATTCCCGCTGCTCTTCACCCGAATCCGCACCATCCATTTCCCTAAGGTCCGTCCGCCCGTGAGAGCCGGAACAAGCATGAAGTAAATACCAGTTACAATCCAGAAGGCAGCTTTTATATCGAATCCGAAGAGTACCCCAAACCCGATGCTCCACACCATACTATCGATTAGAAAAGCTATTCCTCTGCGGGTATAGGAGACTCTTTTGGCAGAGCGGTCAATGTTTGTATCCAGTTGTTCTATACGTGGCAATAGCCCGGAGATCCAAATGGAAATTCGAAATCCAAAAATCCCTCCGATTGTGTTGGTAATGAGATCATCGACATCAAAAAGACGGTAAGGATGATCGAAGAAACCGTAAATCCCTGTAATCTGCGTGATCTCAAAGGACAGGGAAAAGGCAAAGGATAGTAGAATGCACACGACCCAGCGTGTACGAAAATAATAGCCCAGAAACATTCCAAACGGTACGGTCAATGCAACGTTAAAAATGACCTGTAAAAATGCAGGCTCACGCAGTAATGACCAGTAGGTCGAGATTTGATCAGGGATGATCGACGATCCATCCACAATATCCTGAATAAACTGAAGGGGTATGAATTGGACGATACTCCCAGAAGGTGCAGCATTGTGCCGGGAGGATGGAAAAGGAAGCAAGACAAGAAAATAAGCGTTCATCAGATAGAGCAGCAGCAGATATAGGATTAAAGCTCTGAGCTTATGTATATAGCCATGTCTGCGGTATTGTACGATAAGAAAAGGAAGTGTGAAGACCAGCGCTGCTATTGGAAACATCATGAACGCATACGAAATTGGAAATAAGTACGAATGAAACATAGGTCACCTGCCGTGGTATTGTTTTTATAAGAAATTTGACTCTACTTGGAAATAAGCTATCCCCGGCTCATTATAAGTTTTTATGATAGGGAACTCAACTAATTTATCGAACGTTTCCGGCATACATATGTCTATGAAGGAGCGTGAAGTGGATGGAGAAAAAGGTTCAGCAGTATTATCGGCTCAAGCAAAAGCAAAAAGATATTGAAAAAGAATTGGCCGAGCTTCGTCAGGATATTTTAAATTATTGTAGTGAGCAGGAAACCACCGAGACTGAAATTGGCAGCTATAAAGTGAAGCTGGTCGTGCAAAACCGCAAAGAATATGATGATGCAAAGTTATATGAGACCTTATCGGACCCTGAAGTGTGGCGTTTGCTCTCCAAATCAGATCCGGCAAAGGTGGCAAGCTTGACCAAGTTGAATGTAATTTCAGAGGATAAAATCATGCATACTTATACTTTGAAGACCGTAACACTGCTGCAGGTGGATAAAAAATAGTGATTCAAGTGAGCGGTTCCTTGTGGGAGCCGCTTTATTTGGCTGATAACTGTCCAGATTAAGGGAATATGTTACAGTATTAGGGTGGATGGGAGGTTGAATAGTGAAAAAAATAATCATCGGAGGCGTCATGGGCTTAACGATTTTACTTTTTTTCTTGTTTATCTTGCGGCATGATAATCAATCACTTGAGGTAAAACCGGATGTTATGTTCCCAACAGCGGAATACAGGGTGACTGATAGTAGTGCTCCAGGATTACCTATGCTTATAACTGCTGAAGGGGCGAATGTTATTAAGATACAGGTTACGTCCGGCAATTTATTGTTATGGAACCCCCCTGACTACAAGGTGCATAACAAAGGTCTTGAGCTGAAAATCAAATCTGGAGATCAAATTTATTGGAGTCCAATGGATGGAAATAATAAACAAATAGATGAGCCTCAGGATACCAAGATCATAGTGATTGCTTACCATAATGATAAGCAGATCGGAATGTCCAACGTAGAGATTCATAAGAATGATCTAGGTGTCTATACAGGGGAAATACCTGAAGTGAAGTAACTGAGAATCTAAATCGAATCGCAACTATCCTCGTTTTGCGTTAAAATAAGAAGTGAAGCTGACCGAGTGCTTATAGCAACCCTAGAGATGGAGGAAGAGAATTCATGAAAGATTTTGAAGTAATGCTGGAGAAATACGCGAACCTAGTTGTAAAAGTAGGAGTAAATGTACAGCCTGGACAAGTCCTTATGGTACATGCACCGATAGAAACCGCAGAACTTACTCGCTTGATTGTAGCGAAAGCCTATGAAGCGGGAGCTAAATATGTAATTGTTGACTGGGACGATGAAGCAACTACACGGATCCGTTATGAAAAAGCCCCAGAGGATTCTTTCGATTACTATCCACAGTGGCAGGCTGAGATGATGGAGAAATTCGCGGAAGAAAATGGTGCCATCTTACATATTAAAGTACCTGATCCGGAACTGTTTAATGGTATTGATTCTTCTAAGGTATCTAGAGCAGTCAAAGCAGCAGCTATTGCTCGCAAGAACTACTCCAAATATACTCGGAACAGCAAAATCAGCTGGTCTCTGGTCAAAGCGCCAACACGTGCTTGGGCGAACAAGGTTTTTGCCGATCTTCCTGAAGAAGAGCGGGTAGAGGCGATGTGGGAAGCTGTATTCCAGATGAATCGTGTGGGCAGCGATGATCCGGTAGCTGCTTGGAGAGAGCATATTGGTCAGTTGAAAGAAAGTCAGGATAGAATGAACGCTAAACGTTATAAAAGCCTGCATTACCGTGCTCCGGGAACGGATCTGCATGTAGAGCTTCCGGAAGGCCATTTATGGCGCGGGGGTGGCGGTGAGAATGATAAAGGTGTTTATTTTGTTGCTAATATGCCAACGGAAGAGATTTATTCCATGCCCCATCGTACTGGAGTGAATGGCACAGTTAGAAGCACGCTCCCTCTTAATTTGAATGGACGTTTAGTTGAAGGACTTTCATTCACTTTTGAAAAGGGGAAAGTCGTAGCTTATGAAGCTGAATCCGGACGTGAGCATTTAACCTCACTGCTGGCAACGGATGAAGGTGCATCTTATCTAGGAGAAGTAGCCTTAGTGCAGCATGATTCTCCAATCTCTCGCTTGAACCGCATTTTTTACAATACAGGGATTGATGAGAATGCCTCCTGCCATTTCGCGCTAGGAAGTGCTTATCCTGTAAATATTGAAGGCGGCACAAAGCTTACGAACGAAGAGCTTGTGGCTAGAGGAGCTAATGTCAGCTTAACTCATGTCGATTTTATGATCGGTTCGGCAGAGCTGGATATTGACGGAGAGCTGGCGGACGGCACGATTGAACCCGTATTCCGTAAGGGAAATTGGGTGTTGTAAGGAGAAGAAAAAAGCCGGATCTCTTCCAATGAGCTTCCGGCTTTTTTGAGTACCTATAAATATCATTTTTAGATTGAAAAATAGTTAAGACTCATAGCCTCACGTACTTCGGCCATTGTTTCCTGAGCAATGCTGCGGGCATGCTGTGTTCCAGAGATTAAGATTTCCTGCACAAGCTTGGGCTTAGTAGCATAATAGGAACGTCGCTCTCGCATCGGTTCTATAAGCTGATCTAGAGCTGTCGAAATCAACTGTTTGCAAGCAGAACAACCCATGGTACCCCGCTCACAGCCTTCACGAATTTCGGTTACCCCCGCTGAGCGAAAAGCACCATGATAAGCAAAAATAGGACAGATATCTGGATGTCCAGGATCATTTTTATGCACACGCGCAGGATCGGTTGTGGCTTTTCTTATCTTGAAGGTGATTTCTTCCTTAGTGGAGTCCAGCTCGATGGCATTGCCAAGGCTTTTACTCATTTTAGCGTTGCCATCCGTACCCACAAGTCTCGGCGTCTCACTGATCAGCGCTTTGGGTTCCACCAGTATCGGGCTGTACAGCTCGTTGAATCTGCGGACGATTTTACGGGTTAATTCCAGATGGGGGAGTTGGTCTTCTCCTACAGGAATGATCGTTGCTTTACAAAAAGTTATGTCAGCAGTCTGACTAACTGGATAACCTAGAAAACCGTAATACAATTCATCTAAGCTGGAATTTTTTGATTCGGCTTTAATCGTGGGATTATGCCGTAAAGAATTCACAGTAACAAACATAGAGAACAAGATGGTCAGCTCTGCGATTTCAGGGATCATCGATTGAATAAATATAGTTGTTTTCTCCGGATTTATACCCGCAGATAAATAGTCCAGTGTGATCTCATGCAGATGTTGACCCAGCAGCTGCGGACGATCAAAATGGGTCGTTAGGGCTTGAATATCCGCTAAAAACACAAAAGTTTCATATTGCTCCTGAAGGGCTACTCGGGTCTGCAAGCTGCCGGCGTAATGGCCAAGGTGAAGCTTTCCAGTCACTCGATCTCCAGTTAAGACACGTTCGTTCATCATATAAAAATTCCTCCTGTTATTTAGCATTTGGTTACACTCGAGTCGCCACCACCAGCCATCATCCATGGCCATCACCTCCTTTAAATGACAAAAAAACCTCATCCAATAAGGACGAAGTTGTCGTGGTACCACCTTAAATGATCGTGTCACCTTACGATTCTTGGCTTTCGATCTTCTCTTACCTGTACGGAGAGGTTGAATTAATTCTCGATACAGGTCCCTTGATAACGGCGGGAACCCCGGTTTTCCCTACTGCATCCATTAAAATAGTTCGGAAAAACAACTATAAAGGCCATTCGAGCATACGCTGGTCACCGGTTCGCACCTACCACCGGCTCTCTGAAGACCATGTTCGTCTGTCTACTTACCCTTTGTCATCGTTGTTCATGATATGTGAATTATTGTAATTCTGAACAGGGGTGTTGTCAATGAGTGGAAATCGTATGGTGATTGACAAGGTAACTAGGTTTATATGATCTAGCAAAGTATACCTTAAATGTATATAATCATCAGGAATTTAGTCCAATCTATCATTGCGGATTCACAATATACTACTCTATAACCTTGAAATGGAGTGATGATAAATGGCGACAATAATAAGTTATGGGTCACAGGCAAAAATCCCGTTAGATCCGTTTACTACAGCTATAACGGTTGCAGGGATTCCTGGAGCTGGAGCGGGTTTAGCCACAGCGCAAGTAAATATTAGTCCGGCTAATCCGGCTTCTTTCTCCAGTAGAGTCGAGTTAAATGGTAGTTTTAGTCTTACTGCACTTGCTAATAGCCAATTTCTTGTTATCATCCGACGAGCTGGAGTCGATATTTATAGATCCTTTTATCGTTTTACTACAATTACTGATATTCAATTAAGTGCTCAGTGGGTTGATGGTGCTTATATTGGAGTCCACAACTATGAATTGGTAATTCAGAATGATAGCAACTTGCCTATAAATCTATTTGGACCCATATCATTCACAGCAACTGCAATTGGAGGAGAGGGCGTAATTTAAGTTATGTTCCTGTGCGCCATTCAAGGGACGGGTGAATCAAAGCTTTGGACAGTTGAATCGATTTGATTCAGCTGTCCTTTTTTCATGAACGTATAATTGAAGTACAACTCTCGCAGCATAAATATCCAACCATACCCTTGATAGAGCGGTTTATTTATTTAAAATGTTATCCTCTAAAACAGCGTATTTATCGCCGAATTGCTTAATGATATGTTGTTCTCCCCAATTACATAATGCAGTCAAAATATCGCTTAAACTATCACCATATTCACTAAGCTCGTATTCTACTTTTGGTGGAACCTGATTATAAACAATTCGGTTGATGATTCCATCTGCCTCAAGCTCGCGTAGCTGCTGGGTTAACATTTTTTGAGTAATGCCGGGCATCAACTGTTTTAACTCGGAGGTGCGTTTTTTGCCATGAGTTAAATGACATAGAATTACGCATTTCCATTTCCCTCCGATGACCTCTAGTGTGGCTTCAACAGAAATATTGTATTTTTTCTTGACAGTTGTTGTTGGTGTTGTTGTCATGATAACCTCCATGGTATGGGTACTTTTTAGTGCCTATGGCACTTTTAAGTGCGTACTATTGATTATGTCCAATTTAACCTATCATAACATTTTTCGTTCAATTTTTATAGAATGCTATAATTTAGAGAGCTTTGGGCAAAAAAAGTTAAACGAAACAAAAACCGTTTCTATACCTCCCCCGTCTTAATCTATGAAAGGTTGAAGAGGGGAGGCTAAGGAAGGACATGACGATGACTAATGCAGAAATGAAAAAAGTAACGATTCTTGATACTCGGAGCGAGACGGATTTTTACGATTCGATATTGGTACATAGAGAACAACTGTACAGTATTGCTTATAGTTACTTGCGGAACCGAAACGATGCGCTGGAAGCGATGCAGGAAATGACTTGCCGGGCCTGGATTAAAAGAAAAACATTAAAGGACCCCAAAGCATTCAAATCATGGATTATTCGAATTCTAATTTATGTCTGTATAGATGAACAAAGACGAAGAAAACGTTCCATGCCGCTGGTAGATGAAAGAATAGGAGAACAGGTCACACATATTGGCCATCATCGGATGGAAATGTTGTGGGCACTTGAGCAGGTTAAGCCCAAGTATCGCCATGTGCTGCTGCTAAAATACTACAACGATATGACCTTGACTGAGATCGCTAACATTATGAATAAACCCGAGGGAACGGTTAAGACTTGGCAGCATAAAGGGCTCAAGCAGTTGCGAACCATCATAAAGAATCGGGGTGAATGGAACAATGAGTAGTCAAGAGGAGCTTGCCATGTTAAGCGATGCCGAACGTATCCCACAAGAACAAAAAATAGAGAATGCAGCCGCTCAAATCTATGCGATCCAAGCAGGCTTGGAATTAGGCAAGAAACGTGGCAGAAGGTTAATGTTCACAAAAAGCGCGATGTCTGTGCTGGCGGCTGCAGTGATGATAGCGGGCCTGCTGTTCTTCAATCCAACCCAGCTGATGCCACAGCAAGGGACTTCGAGTGTTGAAACGTTCGATTGGGGCGTATTGGAGCCTTTTAAAGCATTGGCTGCAGCTGATATTGATGCTCTTACTTTAGAGTCTGCAATCCGGAATGATTATGTACAAATCGTTAATAAGAGTGCTGAATCAAATGGATATAAAATTACTCTGAATGCTGTGCTTGCTGATGAAAACAAAATCATGCTGCTGTATACAGGGACAACAAGTGATGGTCAGGAAGTGTACAGTGTAAATAGTGTGAAGCTGACAGATGCTGAAACTGGACGAGATGTAATGGAGGAGAATGGGAATAGAGGCGGAATGGGAGCACACGCAGAGGGAACCATATATACTTGGCTCGGCAAAACTGTATTTTCACTGGACCGAAATAAACCAAGGCCAACAGACGTAGTGGCGGATTTTCAGATTGCCTCTGTAGACCCGGGAATGTTAAGTAAACCGAAAACAGGAACGGTTTTATCTGACATGCGGTATTCTGATCGTTTAAAAGTAAACTTCTCTATTGATCCTAAGTTTTGGGAGCTGAAGACGGAGACGTTAGTTGTGGACCACCCTTTCAAAATTGACGGACAGGAAGTAAAACTAGCCGAAGTCGAGCTTTCTCCGTTAAGCATAGCGCTCAAATTTACGATAAATGAGGAATTGCAAACGGATTGGATCGTCCGAAATGAACTGTTTCAAAAGCTCCCCTATGAATTAACTGCGCAGGTTGGGAAGCACGACATTAAAATTAATCCGAATTCTGGTAGTGGAGCTGATGATGGATTTATAAGTTACTTCAGCAGCAATGTGTTGGACCACCCGAAGTCACTGCGTTTGAAGCTTAGTGCGGGGGAAGATCGAGAGAAAGAAGAGTATATTGATATTCTGAAAAAATGAGCGGTAAGCGATATTAGTGAATATGCGTTGGAAGTCGTAATATAGAAAAAGGCCGCTGGTTGCGGCCTTTTTGTTATTGTTGGGACAATATACTAACTTTGTGAGTTACCATTAACACCAAACGCATCACTTGTTAATGAGAACAAACTCCTAATGCTCCTATCGGGACTGTATGTGCATAATGCTCCTCACGGGCTACAGGCTCTTAATGTTCCTCAGGCTTCTCACGTTTCACAGGCTCCTCATGTTTCACAGGCTCCTCACGTTTCTCACTTTTCTCATGTTCCTCATGTTTCTCACGCGCGTAACACTCCTAACGGACTGTATTGCAACTATTTTGGCTTTTTTGACCATTTTGCTGAGTTTTCGGACTGCATAGCTCTTATTGGTCTAAATCCACACCAAAATTAAGCATATTGGGTTGAATAGCTGCATCTGAGTCCGATAGCACTGCGAAATGCCCGGATTCTTCGAAATAAGGGCTCCTGAGTCCGAACCATCTGGCCTCGTAAATACTGCACTGTTAACTGTAAAATCGTCGTCTGACCTCGTAAATACTGCACAGTAAACAGTAAATCACCGTCTGAGCGTCTTAGCTATTTCGGCAGAACAAAAGTGGCGTTAGTGCGGCGTTAGTGCGGTACAAAAGTTTGCTAATCTGGTGTTAATATGGCGCTAATTTGGTGCAAAGGTGGCGCTAATGTGGCAACTAAGTTAGTAACTTTTCTCGGTGTAGTTATGGGAGTATGTGTTCAGTGATTAGTTAGTCGCATTTGTCGCATTAGTCGAATTAGTTACTGTAACTTGTTTTCAGCCATTCCTCGTTTGACCAGGACAATTTGCCAGCCCCTGAACCGTCAACAGCGGTAAGTCTAGATTTTAGACTAACTGGGTCATCTGAAGTGTAGCTATAAGGTAGTGTTGTGAATCCGTTCCATGCAAATGCTTTAACGGCAGCGGGTGCAGGGGAGAGAGGGCTGTTCTTAGATGTACTGTCTCCTCTGAATGTTGCTCCATCTAGTGAATAGATCGTATCTAAAGCTGCGATTGCACCCGTATATTTGCTATTACTCGCATCCGCTTGATTGTTGCGAAGTGGATTCACTACATCAATGATTACAGAACTTTCAAGTAATACAGCTCCTCCTTCTGTCGAGATTGCTCCGTTACTTGTAACCCCGAAATGATACCCCTTGCTTGAGATCGCTTTTTCCATAGCGGAGGTTAGACGTTTTTTAGCCAATCTGGTATCTTCGTTGTCCATTACAATGTTATAGGCATGCGCATTACCACTACGAAGGCGGGGCATGCGGTCTTGTATATCTTTATAGTAGTTGTGATGGAGCGTCACAGAAAGAAGCGCATTATCAGCTGCAAATTCTGTTGCGCCTATTAAATGGCCCTTTTTTTGACTAGCGGCAATCGCAATGATGTCGTCTTTACTTAGGCCAACTGAGCTGCTTCTTAAATAAGCGTACATGGGATAAGCAGCCTTGTTGGCTTCCATAGCATTAATTTGCTGAGTAACCCAGCTGTTTGCGTTTCTATCATCCCCTAAGAAGGAAGACCATGAAATGGTGACGCCGTTGCTGCCTTTTTTAACATCGACAACTCCGTCATAAGATTTATTGAAGGTGCAGTGGTCGATCCATACGTTGTTGCTATTCTCAATGGTGATGTAGTCCCAGTCGTTTTTATCGTAATTTCCTTTGGTTGCTTCATCCCATTCCCACAGCTCATCAAATTCAAGGTTGCGGATGATGACGTTAGAGCTTCTTTTAAAAGTAAAAGCGGCATGTTTAATGGTTGCACCCTTAGCAGAGAAAATGGTCAAACCGTCGAAGTTGTCTATAGACACTTTGCTGACACCAGTCTCTATTAATACGGGATGTGTTAAAGCACTGTTATGAGCGCTAAATGGGGAGATCTTTGTCGCATCAGAAATTTCATTCCATCCCAGATCCAAGTCGTTCATAATTTCAATAACCTTTATTTTGGATCCTTTTCTCAGTGCAGTGGCAAGATCTTCTGCGCTATAAACCTTTTTATAGAGTGGACTGGTTTCTTGGATATTTCCACCACCTGTTGTTCCTGTGGCAAACCCAGCCAAATCATATTCACTAACCTGTACCGGTGTAGGCGTTGGTGAAACAGTTGGTATCGGCGTAGCAGTAGGTGTTGGTGTAGCAGTCGGAGTCGGTATTGCAGTCGGTATCGGCGTAGCAGTAGGTGTTGGTGTAGCAGTAGGTGTCGGTGAGGCAGTTGGTGTCTGTGAAGCAGTCGGAGTCGGTATTGCAGTTGGTGTCGTCGTAGCAGTAGGCGTTGGTGTAGCAGTAGGTGTCGGTGAAGCAGTCGGAGTCGGTATTGCAGTTGGTGTCGTCGTAGCAGTAGGCGTTGGTGCAGCAGTCGGTGTCGGTGTAGTGCCATTGGTGTCAGAAACGGTCACGTTGTCGAACATCGTAATTGTCTTAAAGGTAACGAGCCCTGCTGTACCTTTTTTTAATTTGGAATCGGAAGCTGAGAGCTCCAGCGTATCATTTACATACATGTTGATGGTATTTCCGCTCATTTCAAGTTTTACATTATACCAAACTCCTGTTTGCAGAGTGTAGGGTTTGCTGGTCAAAGTTGTAGTAGATCCAGAAACCTTTTTTCTGATTTCCAGCATGCCATCATTATTATTATACAAAGAAGCTGCATAAAAATTATTTCCATCTATGTATCTGCCTGCAACATAAGTTCTGTTTGAGCCATTAAAATCAACTACTTTTACATCCGCTTCCACAGTGTAATCGCTCCAGGCTGAATCACCTGCAGAAGTACGTCCTTCTTTTGTGGCAGACTGGTAATATACGCTGTTGCCTTCGTCCTCAACAATAGTCCAATTCCCACTAGTGGATGTCCATAGATTATCGCCCTCTTCAAAGCGGTCTTGGAAGAAGGTAGAAGCACTTGCCGGATACACAATAAAAAGAGAAAATAGCAGGGTAATGCACATAATAACACTCACATTTTTCTTGAATGATTTTAGCAAACTCATTGTAATCCTCCTTATGTATTTATGTATTTATATTAATATAAATACATATATCGGAAATAAATATAAGTAATAATATGATTATAAAGTCCTTTTTTTAATTAGTGCTATAATAGCTTTTTGGGTATTCAACGATGAATTCTGATCTATACGAACTAGGAGTGATAGACTTGAGCGTAATCCGAATGGAGAACGTAACTAAGAAATATGAGAATACATTGATCTTTCGAGATATTTATTTTCGTGTGAGCAAGGGTGAACGTATTGGCTTAATCGGACGAAATGGAGCAGGTAAATCTACTGTTTTTAAGCTAATAATGGGAAAAGAGGAGCCAACGGCAGGAAAAGTAGAATTAGATCCCAATGTGAAGATCAGCTACTTCTCTCAATTTTCGGAGCTTTCCGGGTCTTTGTCTGTACAACAAGAGTTAGAACTTTGCTTCGAAGAGGTAGCACGCATTGAACAGGAGCTTAACCAAATAGGAGAACAGCTTGGGCAGGTGTCGGATGATGTCCAGATGAATGTACTTTTAGAGCGCCAAGCTGAGCTTTTTGGACAAATGGAGCATTTGGATGGCTGGAATGTATCTGTGGAAATCAATACGGTGCTGACTAAATTAGGATTCGATGAGAGATCGCGGCATCAACCTGTAGAGGAGTTATCCGGAGGCTGGAGGAACCGCGCGGCACTGGCTAAAGTCTTAATTGAAGGACCTGATGTTGTATTGCTCGATGAGCCTACTAACTTTTTGGATATGGAAGGGATCGTATGGTTGGAGCAGTGGCTGCACCGTTTCAATGGGGCGATGCTTCTGGTCTCTCATGATCGGCAATTTATTGACAGAGTGGTCACGCGGACGATAGAAATCGAGAACTATCATTTCCAGGAATATGAAGGGAATTATACCGATTACGTTCGTAAAAAGAAGATGCGCAAAAAAGTGCTCGATCGGCAATTTGAGTGGGAAGAAGAACTTCTCCTTATGGAGTCTGAGGCCATTGAAAACCGCGGTAGTAAGAAGTCCTCTAAGGATCGTCTTTCGCGTAAGCTAACGGATATGAAAAAACGAGTGGAACCTCATCCAGTTAACGTATTAATCACTGATATCTATAGCAATTTACGTTTTCCTGACAAGCTGGGGGAAGTGAAGCGGGTTGGACAAAGTTATGATGGCCGCTCCATCTTCCAGAACATTAGCTTCGATATTCAAAAGGAAGACCGGATAGCAATCGTGGGTCCGAACGGCAGCGGAAAGTCGACACTCATCAAAGTACTGACTGGACAAGAAGCACCGGAATCGGGGGAAGTGACTTGGGAACGCGGGGTCAGCTATGCGTACTTTAATCAGATGTGGGATGAGCTGGATCATAAAGATACTGTCAGCCATGCCGTAAATGTTTATGGACTGGGACTGGACGCACCGCGGAAAAAGGTGAATAAATTTCTATCGATGCTGCAATTCTCGGAAATGGATCTGAGTAAAACGATTGGCAGCCTTTCAGGTGGACAGCAGGCCAGAGTGGCTTTAGCGAAATGCCTTCTCTCCGGAGCTGCTGTCATTATTTTAGATGAGCCCACTAACCATTTGGATTTAACTAGTATTCAGGTGATGGAGCAGGCGTTGATTCATTTTCCTGGCGCTGTAGTAACAGTTAGTCATGATCGGTTTTTTATTGATAAAATAGCGACGAAAATGCTCACCTTTGATCCTGAATTAGGCATTACTGAGCAAAATGTCTAGGATTACGCGGGAAGACGGATGATCACTGTCGTTCCTTCCCCTACGTGACTGGAAATTTCAATTCCATATTTTTCGCCAAAATGAAATTGAATACGATCATGAACATTTTTAATGCCAATATGTTCCTCATCTAAGGTATCTGAGGGTTGAGAGAGACGGAAACGAAGCTGTTTAAGTTTCTCTTCCTCGATGCCAATGCCGTTATCTTTAACGATAATCAGCATATCATCCCCCGATATCACCGAGGATACCTCAAGCAGACCTGGTTCACTGCGACTTTCTAGGCCGTGTACGATAGCATTCTCTACGATGGGCTGCAAGGAG
Organism: Paenibacillus sp. FSL H7-0735; assembly: GCF_038008505.1. Taxonomy (NCBI): domain Bacteria; kingdom Bacillati; phylum Bacillota; class Bacilli; order Caryophanales; family Paenibacillaceae; genus Paenibacillus; species Paenibacillus sp. FSL H7-0735. The sequence goes on from NZ_JBBOZH010000001.1 coordinate 3,236,195, forward strand.
AAGTGCATGACCTTAACGATCTCGCATTGCGGATCTAGCTGTTCCATATACTGTAATTTATCCCCAAAACGTAACTGCTGAATTTTCACATATAGCCGGACATGCTCAAGTTCTTCGCGCAGGGTAACGGTGATTTTCCCAGTCTGAATATGAATCCGAAACAATCTGCCCACGATTCCCACCATCTCGCCAATCTCTCTTTGCCCATTGATGATGGCTTTCATTTGAATTGATTCAAGGACATTTGCCAGAAAATGAGGATTGATTTGGCTTTTTAGCGCACCATACTGGGCTACCTTTTGTTGTGCCTTGGCCATCGATGATCGCTCAATATAGTTTTGCAAATCTTTTACCATTTTACGAATTCCATTATATAGAACCCCAAATTCATCTTGGCGGTTACTGTACAAATCCACATCGAAATTACCCATCCCCACCAGCTTCACCTTCCGGCTTAACAGAATAATAGGTTTGGTTACGCGTTCCGAGAGGATATACATAAATAAGAGTGCAGTGACAAGCGATAAGAGCGCTAAGGTTAAAATGATTTTGCCAAGAAAAGAAGCCTGCTTAGTCATCTCTTTTTCATCAATATATTGAATGACCTTCCAGTTGGAGTAAGGAGAAGTAACAAAATTAATATACGAATCCTTGTCATCAAAAGTACCATATAAGCTTCCGGCGTCGTTTTTCATAAAAGTATTAAGCGCCTGTTTGTCGATGGGGATAGGCTCTAAAGGACTCGTCTCCAATGAATCTGAGCTATAAACGTTGCCTCCTTTATCGTCTAAAATAATGAATTTCCGCTTGCTATTCTCGGACAGCTTTAAGATTTCACGTAATGAATCCAGCCGGATATCAATTAACATGACACCTAAGGGCTGCTTGCTTCCTTTTTTATTAATGACTCTGGCGATGGAGATGACGGATTGTTTAGAATTGGTGCGATAGAATGGGAGATGACTTCCAAATAGGATTACACCACCCTTTTTTTGTTGCGTCTGTAAATACCAATCCTCTTGGGTGTAGTCCTTCACATCATAATCCGCACGATTGAAATTGGCGGAGTAGAATACACGTGACCCCGCGAAAATCTGCACACTGTCGACATTTTTAATCGTCATTTCAATCCCGCTGATGAACTGTTCAATCGTGTTTCCATACTGAATACTTAGATCATTCCCGATATTATCTTTGTTGATAGTCCAATGCTCGAGGGCGGTTTGTAATTGACTATCTACTTGGGCATTAAGGGTCCCTTTTTCAATGCTTTGCAGATACTGGTCGATGTTGAAAGAAAGATTATTAAGGATGAGATTAGAGCTGCTTTGATATTCATTTTTGACGGCTTGATTTGAAGAAATATAGATAATCGCGGATATAATCAGCAAAGGAATGGTAATGGTCAGGATCATCAGCACAAAAATCTGCCGATTGACATGCCGCATCCGATAACGTTTTTTTGGCTGGTTAATTTGCATCATTTTGCTTACCACCCCGATTGTTTTCTATAGTCTGATGGGGTCATGTTGGTAAAAATCCGGAACGTTTTAACGAAATGCTTATAGCTTTTGTAACCACACATTGTGCAGACATCGGTCACCAGAATCTCCGGTTTTTTTAAGCATTCCTGCGCGTATTCCATACGGATTTCGGTTACAAATCGCATATAGTTCTTATCGAGTTTTCTTTTGAACAGACGACTTAAATAAGAAGGGTTATAGAAGAATCGATCCGCTACCATTTGTAGAGTAATATCTTGATCAATATTAGCTCTAATGAAGGATTTAATATGTTCAAAGATAATCACATCCTGCTGATGGTTATCCGTCAGACCTTCGGTATAAATGTTTCCCAAATGAACCATCCAATTCCCCAGCCACTCGAACATGACCTCAAGGGAGTGGAAATCCTCTACAAAAGTGAGGTTTAAGAGTTTATCGCTGTACACACCATCCATATGAATCTGATTTTTATTAGCGAAGCGGATAATGACACTTATAATTTCTTGTAAATACGCAAGCCATAGATCAGTAGAAGAGCCATCTGTTTTATGCAAAATATCTTGTGCCAATCGTTGCGTTAATTGCAATATCTCTTGTTTATTGGCGTTTTCGATGCAGGAGATTATTCGTTTCTTATCGTTGTCATCTAGTTGAATAAGTGTTGGTTTAGTAGCTGTGGCGCCAGCCTTTATGGATGAGATATGGAATATATTGCGCTCTTTCTGATAGAAGCGCTGATATAACAGCTTTTCAGACTCGTGAAGTAATGAAGTGATTTGAGATAGTTCGTTCGTTACTGTGCCTATAGCAAGATAAAGGGCAAAATGATGTTCTAGTGTAAGCTTGTTCAAATGCTGATCGAGTTCAGTAAGTACTTGTGTCTCAAAAGGGATAGTGCTCGTTGCAGTCTGTGATCCCATGACTATTAGCCCGTATAGTTTGGATTTAGCAGAATATGTAAAAATAGATCTTGGCAGATCTGCCGGGAGATAGGCCTCCGTAGCAAGATGTATAAACTTAGTAGCCTGTTCTCTCATCCACAAGGTGGATTGTGAAGGAGTTTCTCTGATAAGGAAACCTGCCAAAACAAAAGGGAGATACAAATAATGTTTACTTTTGAAACTACATAATTCAGCGATTAAATTAGTGTCCATTGCAGGTTGTTCTTCTTCCAGTAGTAGCTTTATAAGTTGTGAGCCTTCCAGAGTAGAACGTTTTCTTTGTTCTTGTTGTTTAAGTTGCAGCTTGTTCATGCATTCTTGAATCACGGTTAGACTTTCTTCATATTCCAAAGGTTTGAGCAAAAAAGCATGTACACTCCCAAGTTTGATGGCTCGTTGAGCGTATTCGAAATCATTAAATCCCGTCAAAATGATAAACAAAGTATCAGGAAGGAATTGGCGAAGCTCTTCGATCATCTGAAGACCATCCATTTCGGGCATGCGAATATCAGTGATCACTAAATCTGGCTGCTCACGCAGTGCGGTAACGAAGCCTTCTTTTCCATTCTCCGCTTCAACAATACTCTGAACACCAAGCTCCTGCCACGAAAAGTAATGTTTTAATCCCGTCCGTATTAACGGTTCATCCTCTACAATCATAAGCTTGTACATGAAATCCCTCCGGAAGACTAGATTTATAGTGGATTATTCAACATCGATACCATCAAATGTAAGTTATAAGCTAAAAATTAAAATAATTATAGGTGAAATATGTAATGTATTATAACATTGAAGAGGGACTGAAAGAAGGTATAGGTCAGAATACGACCCTAAATGTAAAAGGAGTGGGATTCTCCTAAATTTATAATTGATTTATGATTAGCGCAAGGAATGATAAAGCATTTTATTCCACAAAAATAATAGGGGGTAGCACATGAGAGCAATGAAAAAAGGGCTAATGAGCATTGTTGGTGTCGCACTTTTAGGTACACAGTTAGTTGCATGCGGAAATACGAATACAGCGAATTCCGCCAATGAACCAAGTAAAAATACTGATAAGAGTGAGCCCGCGGCCACTGAGACTGCTGCTAAACCAGTAGAAATAACATGGTGGAATTTTCCGAGCTTTCAAGCTTTAGATGGTGAAGTTGGCAAATATGAGAAGGAAATCATTGCAGCTTTTAATGAGAAGAATCCGGAAATTAAAGTCAACCTTGAGATGATCACCTTTGAAGGCGGCCCTGAAAAACTGAATGTGGCGATTGCTTCGAATACCGCACCTGATGTAATTTATGATGCTCCTGGACGGATTATTGACTGGGGTAAAAAGGACTTATTAGCACCTCTTAATGATATGGTGACCGATGAAGTGAAAAATGATATTTCGGAAGCCTTTTGGAAGCAGTCTAGTGTTGGCGATGAGATCTTTATGTACCCGATCAATACAGCTCCTTTTATGATGGCGGTAAACAAGACCGTTTTTGAGAAGATTGGCGCGTTAGATTTGCTTCCTCTGGATAAGGAAGATCGAACTTGGACGTTTGAAGAATATAAGAAAGCGCTGGAAGCTGTTAAAGAAAAAGCACCTGATGTTATCCCTACCGGATTCTTCGCGAAGAGCCAAGCTGGAGATCAAGGAACTCGCGCATATCTTGCTAACTTAGGTGTATCCAGATTTCTAAATGAAGATAATTCCGCAGTCGCGATCAATACTGATAATGCTGCGAAAGCGTTGGATTGGATCGTTCAAGCTACAAAAGATAAACTTAGCGTTTCTGGTGCGGCTTCCCTTGCGGCTGCTGACGTGAACGACTTATTTTTGCAAGGAAAATTAGCCTTTACACTTAACTATTCTGCAGTACTTAAAGCTCAGAACGTATCTAAAAAAATGGTTGAATTCGAAGATGTTCTGCTTCCTTTCCCTACTTTAGATGGATCGGAACCTAAGCTTGAACCTTACCTCGGTGGTATGGCTGTATTCAATAATGGTGATGATGCCAAGATTGCAGCTTCTAAGAAGCTGATTGATTTTATCGCTAATGACCCTGTATGGGGTAAGAAAAACTTGATTCAAACAGGTGGTCTGTCTGTTCGTAATTCGATTACAGGCCTCTATGATGATGCAGAGTACAAATACGCTGAGTATGCTCGTAAATTCACAACAGATGCACCTACCATTGCCGATGGATATGCTGATATTCGTACTTTCTGGTTCCCTGAATTACAACGTGCTTTAACTGGAGGCGCAACCGGTAAAGAAGCTTTGGACAGCTTTGCTGCAAAAGCAAACGAAGCGATTACAAAAGCAAAGGCTGCAATGAAATAAAAAAAGTGAATGGTGTCCAAAAGAATAGAGTGCGGGAAGCACTCTTTTCTTTTTAAATCATCGAAGAAATGGGGAAGGACTGTGGGGACAACGGTTCGCAAAATAAAAGGTTATGTGATTCGCGACTGGATGATGAGTTATCTCTTTTTAGTGCCGGCATTTGGGTTTTTCCTGCTTTTTGTAGCTTATCCGATGGTGAAAGGGGTCTATATTAGTTTCTTCGATTATTCGTTGAGAGATTTCAGCTTTATTGGCCTCGATAATTATATCTCCTTAATAAAAGATGATAATTTCAGGAAGTCGATGGGAAATACATTATTGCTTGTACTCATAACCGTACCTATCGTTATTATTTTCTCGTTATTTATCTCTATGAATATTTATAAGAAAAAAGAGTTTGCCAGATCGTTTTTCCGCGGAGTGTTCTATTTGCCGGCTGTATCCTCGGTCGTAAGTATCACAGTCGTTTGGGGCTGGATCTATCATCCGAACTATGGGATTCTAAATTATTTAACCAGCTTTTTGGGAATGGAGCCTATATCCTGGTTAGGAGATACGAGGACTGCACTGCTTGCAATTATCGTGGTTCTGATAACGACCTCTGTAGGGCAGCCGATCATTTTATATGTGGCATCTATTGGGAACATTCCTACTTCTTACATAGAAGCAGCTGAGATTGATCGAGCGACGCCTTGGCAGATTTTCCGAAAAATATTATGGCCAATGCTAATGCCAACGAACTTATATATTATCGTGATTACCACGATCAACACCTTTCAATGTTTTGCGCTAATTCAGCTGCTCACCTCGGGTGGACCTGTGTATAGCACATCGACTGTAATGTATGGCGTTTACGAACAAGCCTTTATGCTCGGTCATTTTGGATATGCCTCGGCGATGGGTGTCATCCTTGCGATTGTGATCGGGATCATTTCTATCATTCAATTCAAATACTTTGGCAGTGATGTTGAGTATTAAGGAGGGGACATCATGAATTCTACGAATCCGTTAGAACTGAGAGCACCTATTGGCCAATCTAAGAAAGTAAACAGATGGAAAAAAGAATTGACGATTCCAAAAATATTAGCCACCATCCTGTTGATTCTGGCAACGTTGTTTTTTATCTTCCCTTTTTATTGGGTGGTTTCAGGGGCATTTAAGCTTCAGACTGTAGCAACAACGATCCCCCCGGAATGGTTTCCGGCTAAGCCGACTCTGCAGAACTGGACCGAGTTATTTAAGAATCCCGTTGAGCGCTGGATGTTTAACAGTTTCATCATTGCTTTTTGTGAAATGGCAGCGATTTGTATCGTTTCTTCCTGTGCTGGATATGTGCTTGCCAAAAAGTCTTTTCCTGGCCGAGGGATTATTTTTACGATGTTTGTTGCCGCAATGGCATTGCCTAAGCAAGTTATTCTTGTCCCGCTGTTTACGATGCTTGCAGATTTTGGTTGGGTCAATACGTATAAAGGGCTTATTTTACCGGCGATTGGCTGGCCATTTGGAGTCTTCCTAATGAAGCAGTTCGCGCAGACCATTCCAGGAGAATTGATTGAAGCAGCCAAAATAGATGGCAGCTCTGAGATTCGTTTGTTCGGCACCATCATTTTACCTTTGTTAAAACCTGCAATAGGGGCACTGGCAATCTTTACTTTCATCACTTCTTGGAATGATTATTTCAGTCAGCTGATCATGACCAGATCGACTTCAATGATGACATTGCCACTTGGGGTAGCGACTCTTCGGGGTGAATTCACAACAAACTATGGACTGCTTATGGCGGGTGCTGCGTTAGCCTCTATTCCTATGATTGCAATTTTTCTAATGTTCCAAAAAGCCTTTACCCAAGGGATTACTATGGGGGCTGTAAAAGGCTAATTATTCTTATAACAACGAAAATTAATACAATGAATTAAACGACGGAGGCTATAATTTATGAAATCATATGATCTTCAATCCTTTAAAGGCATTATTATTGCTATGTACTCCAGTTATGATGCTGAGGGGGAAATCGATAAAGAAGCAGCCCGGAAATTAGCTCGTTATTATGCTTCTACAGGAGTTAAAGGTCTTTATGTTGGCGGAAGCTCTGGCGAAGGTATGCTGCAATCTGTAGAAGAACGCAAACAAATGCTCGAGGCAGTTATAGCAGAGGTTGGAAAAGAGCTTACAATCATTGCTCACGCGGGTGCTCCATCTACAAGAGACAGTGTTGAACTAGCTATCCATGCTGAGAAAGTTGGCGCACATGCCGTATCGGCTGTTCCTGCGATTTATTATCGTCTGTCTCCGGACAGTGTTGAAAGTCATTGGCAGGCGATTATTGATAGTACGGCGCTTCCATTTATTATCTATCACATCCCGCAAACTACAGGCTTTCAATTATCGAAAAGCTTGCTGATTAAGATGGCAGCTCAGGATAAAGTGATCGGGGTGAAAATTTCGGCGGAGAGCACGTTTGAGCTTCAGCAATTTAAAGCCGTAGGCGGGAAGGATTTTCTAGTCTTAAATGGACCTGATGAGCAGTATTTGGCGGGCCGCAGTATTGGGGCAGATGGCGGGATTGGTGGAACTTATGGGGTGATGCCCGAGTTATTCCTAAAAGTGGAACAATGTTATGTGCAAGGAGAGATGGCTGAGGCACAGAAATGGCAGTTCATCATCAATGAGCTCATTGTTGAATTGCTATCCTTTCCTTCATTATATGGTGCGTGTAAAGCGATCCTTAGTGTGCGCGGATTTGAAACAGGTCAGCCAAGAATGCCACTTTTGCCGATTAAGGATTCCGATCAGGAGCGGGTAGAAGCTCTGAACAATAGAATATTAGACTATATTCTTGAAGCGAAGGGATAGGGTTAATAATGACTCGAATAAGTGATATCTTTCCGGTGAAAGGTCTGATTGTTTCCTGTCAGGCACTTGAGCATGAGCCGCTTCATGGTGGGGATACAATGGCTAAAATGGCAAGAGCAGCGGTTCAATCAGGAGCTATAGGAATCCGGACAAATGGTGTTCCAGATATTGTAGCTATCAAAAAAGAAGTAAATGTACCGGTCATTGGACTTATTAAACGGGAGATTCCCGGATCAGCCATATTTATAACACCAACCTTAGATGAAGTGAAGGCGATTGTTTCTGCAAAAGCAGAGATTATTGCGCTTGATGTAACGAATCGGGAAGAACGCTTAGAGTCAGTAAAGCCATTAATAGAATATGCACATCTGAGAGGTGTGCTTGTTATGGCGGATATTTCTACATTTGAGGAAGGGCTTGCCGCTGAGAAATTAGGTGTGGATTTTATCGGTACCACGCTTTCAGGCTACACCCCATACAGTACACAGCAGGAAGGACCGGACCTTGTCTTAATTCAACAATTAAGCAAATCAGTGAACATTCCTGTTGTTGCGGAAGGACGTATATGGACACCGGAAGACGCAGCAAAAGCTAAGAATGCCGGGGCATCATATGTTGTTGTAGGAAGTGCAATTACTAGGCCACAATTAATCACTTCGAGATATGTTAAGGCCGTGAGCAATGTCAATGACTGACGGAGGTGAGTCCGTGATGGAAGGGTATGATCCTCATATAGAATATGCGATCGGAGTAGATATTGGCGGCACGAAAATTAATGCCGGACTCGTCTCTTCACATGGGGACGTTTTACATACTGTAAGCTTAAGCACATTGGCTGGACAGAGGAAAACAATGGATCGCATTATACTAGCAATTCGGACATTAATGGATGAAATAACAGCACAACAAGCGGGAATTCAGCTCCAAGGAATTGGCGTAGGATCGGCAGGGCAAATGGATTGGGAGGCGGGGCGTGTCCGCTCCGCTTCGGAGCTTATCCCTGGCTATGCTGGCACAGCTTTGAAGGATTTACTTCAGACACAGTTTCAACTTCCGGTAATCGTTGATAATGACGTGAATGTATTAGCATTAACAGAGAAATATTTAGGCTCAGGCAAAGAGGTAAAAGACTTTATCTGTCTTGCCCTTGGTACGGGCGTGGGTGGAGCGATAGTCGTAGACGGCCATCTTGTCCATGGTTCTTGGGGTGGGGCTGGAGAGTTAGGCCATATGTCCGTAGATTTCAAAGGACCAGCATGCGTTTGTGGTGGAACAGGCTGTTTGGAGCAGTATGCTTCAGGCACAAGCATCGCACGTCGCATGCGCGACAAGCTTTTATTACATAACCAGTCCCCAGAGAACGTAGACTCACGGGAAGTGATAGCGAGATGGAGGGCGGGTGACTCTCTGGCTACAGAGTTAATGGTAGACACGATTGCTGCGCTCGGATCTGCGATCGCTTCATTAATCCATATTTTTAACCCTAAAGTCATCGTCATTGGCGGTGGAGTGGCTGAAGCAGGCGAACTTTTATTTGAAGGCATTAGAAGAGAAGTAAGGAGCAGAGTAATGCCATCGATGCTGGAAAATGTTCGTATTGAAGCGGCCTATCATGGTAATTTATGTGGAATGATCGGAGCGGGGCTGCAGGTGTGGGAGTATAGCCCCAATAAAGTAAAGAGAGCAGAGCTATAAGGATCTATGCACAATCTATCTGTATAGAAAGTCATGGGGAGCAATATGTAGAAGCATTTAATTGTAATTCGTACAACTATATTTCTCGAATCCCTCAAGCCGATGGATATAAGTGTATTTTGTACAGCTATTTTCTTGATTTACAGCCTTAGTGGTGGCTTCTCGTGTTTTTAGTTGTATAAAATGCAACTAAAGTCAAAATGATTGCATTTGCCTACGAAATAACTGTATAGAATACATTTATTCTATTCCTCAGATTCCCCTGAGATCCGGTGTAATTGAGCCATTGAAGATTGATTAGTGTTTTGGGATTGATTAATTTTTTAAATAATTAAGTTAGAACCACATGTGAATAATACTCCATGTGGTTTCTTTTATTAGTTAAAGCCCACCCCAGTACCCAATGCCGAATGAACCCTTCGTTCAACCATCAACACAACTAACCTATGTTATAGAGAGCAGTTTTTCGCTTTTTACGTTGAATTTATGATGGTGATTCATTAATGTGAGTATATCACACGATATCGCTACGACGAATTCAATGTGTCCAAAGACTCGGGGAAATTCGACCTTAACTGGTCCGGCTCGGATAAACTTGTTTGACCAAACCAGCCTAGCTAAGATTTTAATTAGGCTTAAGAAATACAAGATATCCAATTTGTATCCCTTAACTTATATAACAAAGGATGGGCAAACTATGGTCGATTATAATAACAACGAAGGAATAGGCGGTTTTCAACAAGGTAGCTATCGTCCATTAGCCATTCATCCCATTGATGCGAATTGGACCAGACAATCCCGATTCAGAGCTCCAACATCGCTTTCAGTTTTGAAGCGAGTTGTTGACTCGGGGCGGCCGGATTTTTCATATGGATTAAGCTCGTTTACAGTGGATGAACAAGGGAGAGCCATTTTAGCTGTGGGGCAGGGTGATTTCGAGCTTAATCATCAATACGGCAAACCATATTTACCTGTGTACATATGAAGATGAGTCACAAATTATTGGGAGACTCTATGCTTTTGACGCGGATGGAACCATAAGATGGGTTTACAAGTGCTCGTCCATATTTTGGTGCGATCCGGTTATTTCCCGTGAAGGAATCATATATGTTGGTCAAAATGTGAATTCCAAACTTTATGCTTTTAGTCCTGATGGAGAGTTGTTGTGGGAGAAACGGATGGGTCAAGGAGAAGGGCACCGTCCCCCTGTCATAGATCAGGATGGGGTTATGTATTGGTGTCTTTCTAGCCAGTTATATGCCATTGCTCCGGATGGCGAAGTGAAATGGATATACCAACCGGAGGAAAGTTACGTTGACACCAGCCCTTCCCTGGGCGCAGACGGTAATTTATACGTAAATTTGACCGGCGGGGAATTCATTTGTTAGGTGGTTGAATAATGGGAACTTCATTTGCTAATCTCCACGTGTTTACAAACGATAAGGAAGCCGTGCTGAAGAGCTTGAAACGGCTAAGACCTAAAGGAAGCTACTACATCGGGCAGTCCCAAGGCTGGACAACAGTACTGGGGGAGAAGTTCAACTGGGAAACGATTGGTGAAAGCGCCAGATCTTTGTCTAACTTGATCTCTTCCCTTGTACTTGCTATAGGATACTTTGATGATGAAGTGTTGGAAATATTCATTTATCAGAATGGGGAAATACTGGACAGATATGCTGGAGGTGATGTTCTAGAAGAATATGAAATGGAGCCGGAGACTTTTGACTACGCTGCAGTTGTCGAACGTTTGAGGTTGACCGTTTCGCCCGATTCTTTGGGTGTCATGTTCCAGAATGATGATGTCCGGGAGATTGTAGAGCAACTGGAGACTGTTGTGCCTGCTCCGCTTATTCTGAAATATGACTGGGTAGAGGACGATGAGTCGCTTGGTGGGGAATTTGTTCACGTCCGCAGAGACCTTCAAACTATCAAAGCCTAAGAGGATTTGCTCCGGCACAGTGAATTATATAGTCCTAATTAGAAAAGTGTTTTTTTATAAAATGCTATAGATATGATAGGGAAAGCCAAATGAAAGGGAGTTTTTCTTTTATAGTTCGTGATGAAAATATAGATTTTGAGGAAATAAGTAAAAGGTTAGATCTATCACCAACTTCAATTATTAAAAAGGGGCAATACATTAGAGATGGTGGGAGAACAAAAGCGCTGTAGCTCAAATCATAATTCAATTTTGATGGAAGGAGCATTAATATTAAGAAAACCACCATGTTATCCATAATTCTTGCTGTAGTAATGTGTGCTGTAACAGCTTGTGAAAACAAGGAGTCGACACTTGAAAACCACATAAACGAAACTAAGCTAATCGAAAATCAACACAGCATTTCTTATGAATTATCTCCGGAGTTATATACTTACAATGAACAAATTAATATTAACTATCCGCAAATATCTATTTTTGGAAAACCGAATGAACAAGAGAAGTTAAATGAAATGATCAAGGAACGTGCTTATAGTTATTTGGATAATTACTCTCCGGAGGAAAAAGAGACCTTTAGTTTAGATATGGATTATTCTGTATCATTAGAAAATGAGGGCTTACTAAGTATTCAGTTTTCAGGATACAGTTATGTTGAAGGTGCTGCTCATCCTGTAGATATTTTTGATACTATAAATATTGATATGAAGAAATTTGAACCCCTACAATTAACTGATATCGTGACCATCGATGCGGAATTTTTGAAGGAGCTGAAGGAAAGTGAACTTCAATCCGATATTATTGAGCAAAAGAATATTCTTACTGAAAGATCAGATGAGGAATGGCTGACTTCACTTCAGCACGCAGATACTAGTGAAGCGGATATAAGATGGTACTTGACGGAGAATACGCTGGGGATAAGTGTGCAGATTTCTCATGCTATCGGAGATCATGCTGAGTTTGAAATCAAGTATGACAAACTGAAGCCTAAGCTGAATACTTTTTTCTTCCAGAAATAATAGAGCCTATTAAATTCCCTTGATTTAATAGAATAATTTACCGATAATGTAAATGGGGAACCCAGAATCAAATCCGTCATGAAGCAGGAGGCACTATCGGACAATGATGACTTTAATGAACATGGTGCGGGGAACGGAGAACGATCTTCCTGCTAAAGAAATGATTAAGTATTGGAATCATGAGCCTGGAACTTTAAAGATGGTAAGGGCCAGTAGCAATTTTATTTATACCTTTCAGTGGAATGGTAAACGCTTTTATTTAAGGTTTACTCATGAAGAGGATAATTCTGCAGACAATATCCAGGCAGAGCTGGATTTTATGATGTATTTATTAGAGCAAGGTTATGAGACCGTCGCTCCTGTGCGTTCTAAGTCTGGCAATTGGATTGAAACGTTGTTAACGAATCACGGGCGATACCACGGGGTAGTTTTTGAACAGGCCCAGGGTGAATATGTTTCACTTGATGAGATGAAGGAACCTCATTTTTATCAATGGGGCCAATCGCTTGCACGTCTGCATAATTTTTCTGAAACCTATGCACCGAGCACGCCTTATCGCAAAAGCTGGGTCGATTCATTGAATTTTATTTATTCCGTATTGAGCAGGCATCCTGAGGAGCATAAGGCGCTTAAGGAATATGAGCGGATTGAAGCTTGGTTATCAGAGCTCCCTTTTGGAGTGGGGCATACTGGGCTCGTACATTATGATTTTGAGATGGATAATATCTTTTATATGCAAGAAGAATCCCGCTACAGTGCCATCGACTTTGATGACTCTATGTATCACTGGTTTGCGATGGATATTACATCGGCGTTAAGAGACCTGACGGAATCGGATGATGATAAAAGTAGAAGAAACATTGACCATTTTATTAGTGGATATAGATCGGTTAAGCAGCTAGATGATGAGTATATTAAGTTGATACCTGAATTTCAAAGATTTGCAGACTTATACAGTTTTGCTAGATTACTTCGGTGTATGGAGAATTCGGATGATTCTATTTTCCCGGATTGGGCGCAACAGCTTAAACTGAAATTAGAAAGAATTTGTGACCGATTACGAACCGGCTTTCAAGCACATATAGTGCTGAAGGATATCACGGAAAAAAATTGGTACGCTTGTACTCAATTAGAAGTATCGGATGCGCAAAAGTCTATTTTCCCCGTACCGGTGGTCTATTGGTTAGCAGAAGCAGCTTATTGTGGTATGACCCCGCTCGCTTTATATGCAGATGAGGAATTGGTAGGTTTCTCTGTGTATAGCGTAGATCCTGAGGATGGAAGTTATTGGATTATGGCTTTTATGATTGACCAGAAGTACCAAAACAGAGGTTTAGGCAGAACGGGTATGGATACCTTAATTCGTTATATTAAAGCAGAACATCATTGCGACAAAATCGTTATTGGCCATCGGATCGAGAACGAACGTGCTTCGAATTTATATACATCACTCGGGTTCGTTGAAGTCAGTAGGGACGAGGTTGAAGTTATACGAGGGTTGGTAGTGTAGAAAGGGAGAAGCCGCCAAAGGTTTGGCGGCTCTTTTTTTATATAAGGAAATAAAATTAATCTACAGAGCCGGTAGTCAGCAGCTGATCAAAAGAGACAGGGAATAGTGGCTCAATTAGCGATAAAATTGCTTTTGCATACTCCTGAATTTCTTTCTGAGCGTCATGCTCCAGTCTTTGATTTAAAAAATGAGCTACAGATTGAACTGAAGCTGTCCAGTACCAACGAACGAATAATCCATAAGCAGGTAGAAACAGTCTTGCTTGTTCAGCACATATGCCATCTGCTAAAGCTGCTTCATACTTAGATAATCCTAACTCGGTGTATTCTTGAAGCTCGCGGGTGTATTTTTCACCAAGCTCCCATGCAATGATGTCGCCACTGCCTTGTTTGGAATTCTCTGGTTTGGATCTCCATTCTCCCGCAGCAGGTTGATAAAAGACGGGTTCTTCTGTAATGTATCTTCTGCTGGATTCGTTCCAGGCTTCCAAGCTATCCCCAGTACCTTCGTAATGAGCAGAACCGACTACGTATTTCCACCACTGTCTCGCAACCATTAATGGGGCATAAACCTCAAATTGAGTGATGGCATGGCGGAAAGGAGAGGTATGTCCTTCACGGGCAAGGAATTTTATTAGTTTAATATCCCGATCACTAAGCTCAAAAGATTGTTTAGCATAAGATACACGCGCAGCGTTAGCAACCGTTAAATCTGAGCCCATATGATCTACTAATCTTACATAACCTTCATTTAAAACTTTGATTGTTGTCAATTTAATGTAGCCTCCTTTTCCAAAGCAGAGTAAATGAACTCGTCACACCATTGTTGATTGCAAAATCTAGTCTCTCTGAGGATTCCATCCCTAATCATTCCTGCTCTAATCATAACTTTTTCAGATTGAAGATTCTCTGCATTGGCATATGCAACGACTCTATGGGCATTAAGAGAGCTAAAGGCGTAACCTATCAGTGTTTTGACGGCATCTGTCGCATAGCCCATTTTCCAGTATTCCGGCAGTAGGACCCAGCCAATCTCCCACTCTCTGATCTCTTCCCAATTTAACTTTATACTTACGTTACCTATGGGTGTTCTATTTTGCTTAGTACATACTGCTAAATCATAATGCTCACGGGGATCGCTGGTAGTATGAGTCAGAATCGAAAGGAAGTTCTCTCTAATTTGTTTTGCATCTGGTGCGGTATTTTCATATTTGTGAGACAAAGGATTAAGTTCCAGTTCTTCATAAAAAGAAAAATCATCGCTTGTATAATCTCTTAATATCAATCTGTCGGCTATTATCTCCACGGGCTAACACCTCCTAATCCATGATTATAATGGAAGACTCTGTAATTATCACGGAGTAAATTCACTAGAAATACAAAAAAATATTTCTGTAAATTTTTCTCTAGTAAAATTGTGGAATTGTGATACAGTAATTAAGGTTTATATATTTAGAGGGGGATGTAAGGAAAATGAAAGCTATTAAATGGAGCATCACTGCAGCGTTAGCAGTATCTATGTTGGGTCCAATACATACAGTGAAGGCGGCAGATACGCGTAACGTCGATTACGATCAAGGTAGTATTTTACGGAGTGCCAGTTCAGTTTCTTCATCATACAATGAAGGCAATCAGCAGGTTGAAGATTTGATATTTCAGATGGATGCTACGGAAATCACTGTTGGGGATAATGTTCCGGTACAAATCTATGCTAAAGATGCCGATGGCATATCCGAACGCGTCCCGTTAGCTCAAGCAAATGTCGTAATTGAAAAACCTTATTTGCTGCAAAAGCAAGCCGATGGCACAATGAAAGCCTTAGCGGTAGGAGAAACGAACGTAACGGTCATTTCAGGATCAGATACCAAAACAATAAAAGTTTCGATCAGTGCGGACCATGATATTGATCAAGGTGCCTTTGTTAATGGAACAATGTATTTGCCGGTTCAATCGGTTTTTCAAACGTTGGGAGCAACAGTCCAAGTTAATACAGCAACTAAAACCTTTAGCATTCGTCTAGGTGATTTGCCAATACAGCTTCAACTCGGAAGCGATATTGCAATGGTGAATGGTGCGAAGGTCAAAATGAGTGGTAAAGTGCAAAAGATCGACGGATCTACAGTTTTTCCTGCCACGCTTTTAAAGACTGCACTGTCAGCAGAGTTAATTTGGGATGGAAATTATCAGACGATGGAGATCTACTTCGGCAAAGCAGAGTTGTTCGCCTATACGAAACAAACCGCGCAGATTTTTAAGAAGGAAGAACAAGGAAACCTCGTTAAGTTCATTGGAAAAACATATTGGCTCAATCAATTCGACTCCGATTATAAGTTCCAAAAAGTCACTATTGTAGATATTCTACCTGATTATGAAGGTGAATTCGCCATTTCATTTAAGGTTTTATCGACGGGGCAAATTCTTAACTCTTATAAAATGTCGGGAGATGAGTTGATCCGTACATTAGGAAATAAAGAATATTTCTTAACAACGGATCCATTTAAGACCTATAAGTGGTCGGATGCGATTTGGACTAAGATTAAAAAGAGCATAGTTGCTACTGGGATGACCAAGCAGCAAGTGGAGTTTAGTTGGGGTAAGCCAATAAGTAAATCTACACTATCAGGTAGTGGCATTCAAGTGGAGACCTGGCAGTATGGTAATTATAACTATGTTACCTTTACGAACGGTGTTGTCTCCATGATCTATACGAATTAATTCTTCCTTATTTCTGCGTTACTTTAGTCATAGAGCCTGTCTTTGCGACATATCATTTTGGAGAAGCACTTTCAGAATTAAAGTGTTGACTATTGTTGTTCGAAATGAGGGGTTTATTCATGGCAAAGTCAAAACGTGGACATGCACTTTGGAATTTACCATCAAGGGGCAGAGGGACTTGTCCAATCTGTCAGAACACCCGTATTAAGCTGCTTTATCCCAAGAAAAAAACGGATGGAGCAGTCGTTAAGGTCTGTAAACGCTGTGATAAGGCTCCGCAGACAAAAGTAGATGCCGTGTTGATTTAAAAAGAGTACACAAAAAAGAGGCTGTCTCAAAAGTGGATTTTTCTACGTATGAGGCAGCCCTTCTCATGAATAAAACAAAGAAGCGCTTCTCTAATAAGAGAGGCGCTTCTTTTAAATTCTACAGAGATTTAGTACGTATATGATTATTTCGTTATCCGATTAATGACCTGTTCGCGTCTAGGACCCACGGAAATCGTAGTAATACGCGTGCCAATAGAGGTTTCAATAAAATCAATGTAAAGCTTAGCTTGTTCTGGCAGATCTTCGAAGTCGGTGATCTGAGAGATATCGCTGTTCCAGCCAGATAAATGCGTGAATATCGGTTTTGCAGAGTTCAGTTTATTCGTAGCCGGGAACTTGTCGGTGATCTCTCCATTTTCAAGCTCATAAGCCACACAAACCGGAATCTCATCCAAATAACCAAGCACGTCAAGATTAGTCAACACGACTTCAGTGGCACCCTGCATTTGGCAACCGTAACGAGTAGCTACAGCATCAAACCAGCCCATACGTCTAGGACGGCCAGTCGTAGCCCCGAATTCCCCGGCATCGCCACCTCTTGTACGAAGTTCATCCGCTACGGGTCCTTCTAATTCCGTAACAAAAGGTCCAGCGCCGACACAACTGGAATAGGCCTTGGTTACAGCGATGACATTCGTGATAGCTGCTGCAGGAAGACCAGCACCGACAGGTGCAAACCCGGCAAGTGTTGAAGAGGAGGTGGAGTAAGGATAAATACCGTGATCAGGATCACGCAGAGCCCCAAGCTGACCTTCAAGTAAAATAGTCTCTCCCTTGGCATAAGCCTCTTGCAGTAAGTCTGTTGTATTGGCTACATAAGGCGCTAGCTGTGCAGCTTCTTCTTGCAGCTGAGCCATTAATTCCGAGATTTGGATAGGCGTTTTCTTATATAAATGCTCAAGTAATATATTTTTGGAAGCGAGTAATTGTTCAAGACGTTTCTCAAGTCGAGCAGGATCAAATAAATCCGCTACCTGTATGCCTAGCTTTGCATATTTATCTGCGTAAAATGGTGCGATTCCTCGTTTTGTTGAACCGAATCCTTGAGATCCCAGACGTTCCTCTTCTAGTTCATCAAACAAACGATGGATTGGAAGCACGATTTGCGCCCGTTCGGATACGAATAATCTAGGTTTTGGCACGCCTCTATCCGTTAAAGCTTTCAGTTCTTTTATTAATACTTCTGTATCAAGTGCTGTTCCTGGTCCGATAATGTTTGTAACGGAAGGATAAAATACCCCAGATGGCAGCATATGCAATGAAAATTTTCCATATTGGTTTATGATGGTATGCCCAGCATTACTACCACCTTGAAAACGAACGACAAAGGAAGATTGTGCAGCTAGCACATCCGTCATTTTTCCTTTTCCTTCGTCGCCCCAGTTTGCTCCTACAATTGCAATTACGGTCACGCGTTTTCGCCTCCCAAGCTTGTTTTTGGCTACAGGACTAAGTATAATGCTAGTTAAATCATTAGAAAAATTGATATAAGTTATATCTATTATAAGGTGGAGTAATGACGTGGGGATGGACATTAATTTGGAGTGGTATCGCTCTTTTTATTGGGTAGCGAATACAGGGAGCTTAACTGCTGCGGCAGAACGACTCAATATTACACAACCGGCAGTAAGTCACACGATTAAACAATTGGAAGAGAAAATGGGCGGCCCGTTATTTTTTCGCACTTCTCGCGGGGTTGATCTAACAACAGAAGGAAAAGTACTGCTTAGCTTTATTGAACAAGCCTTTCATCATGTAGACATGGGCGAAAGAGCGATCGCAGATATGAACAATCTGAACAGCGGCGAGATTCATATCGGAGCAAGTGACACCTTATGCAAATATTATCTGTTGCCTTTTTTGGAGCAATTTCACGAACAATTTCCCAATATCCGCATTCATATTACGAATCGTACGACACCAGAAACACTTACGCTTTTAAAAGAAGGAAAAATTGATTTTGGTATCGTCAGCTTGCCGACATCTGATAAACAGATTGATTTTCGCAAAAGTACTCAGCTTCAAGATTGCCTTGTAGGAGGCAAAGGTTTTCGTCATTTGGCGGACAAGACCATGCCGCTTGCAGACATTCAGCAGTATCCGTTGTTATGCTTAGAAGCGGGTGGGAGCACCAGAAAGTATATGGATCAGTTTTTAGCTTCTAATCATTTGACGATTACACCTGAATTTGAACTGGGCAGTGTGGATTTGCTTGTTCAGTTTGCGAAACGTGGTTTTGGCCTTGCTTTTGTTATTCGTGATTACGTAACCGAAGAATTGAAGAAAGGTGAGCTTGTCGAGATTCCTCTGGACCCACCTTTGCCAGAACGTAACATAGGAATTGCTACCCTGCGTGGAGTTCCTCTTACAGCTGCTTCAAAGTCTTTTCTAACATTATTAGAGTAGAATCAGGATAAAGAGCTATTTGAGCATACATAGTGAAGAGGAGGAAAGGTAATGAATTCTTTACTGGCTCGACTGCGCAAGGGATACGGGAAAAAGCTTCGGGCGCTTCATACCTGGAATGGCTGGCTGATTGTGTTGCTCACACTCACAGGACTTGTACTTGTAGGTGGCTTCTGGCGTGGCTTCTTAGGGGAAGGCAGAGTATGGATCAAAGGGCTTCATATCGTGGTCGGTGTTGTTTCGATTATTCCGGTTATTTATTATTTGCTGCTGGCAGGGAAACATTGGAAACAATTGAAGGAGCGGCCTTGGCAACGTTTTAATGTAATCGTTGTACTTTCATTGCTGCTAGGCTGGTTCGTTTCAGGAGTGCTACTTTGGCAATTCCGCGTGGTGGGTCCACATGTATCGAACGTTGCTCTGGTCGTCCATGACTTATTGACCTGGATAGGCCTTCCTTATATTATTTATCATTCTTTGACTCGGGTAAAATGGCTTAAAGAACCGAATCGGCGGGTAGTGAAAAGCGGCATTGAGACAGGTAGCCCTTCGAATCATCGGGAAACCCCGCAGCCGGTTTATACACGTAGAGCTTTCATACGCGGATCGATTGGTGTTGGGCTTGCGGTAACTATAGGCCCATCGTTTATAAAATGGCTCGGCAGTTCAATTGGAAATATCGGGGGCAGCGAAACGATTGATAAGCTGATCGAAAGTGATCGCAATCAGTTGTTGCCTGCACCCCAGCCACTGGCGGCATCCTCACCCCCTCTCGGAGGAGGGGCGCAAGGACAATTCCGTGTTTACACAGTCACTCCGATTCCGGAGTTTACGAACAACAATTGGTCTTTTACGATAGATGGGCTTGTGGAGCAGAATTTCAAGTGGAACTGGGAACAGTTCGTAAAGCTGAAGCGGACCGTTCAGGTGAGTGATTTTCACTGTGTGACAGGCTGGTCAGTCTATAAGAATACCTGGGAAGGCATCAAGCTAAAAGATCTTTTGAGTCAGGCCGGTGTGAAGCCCACAGCTAAGACTGTGAAATTCTATTCGGGTGATGGTGTATACACGGATACACTCACATTGGAACAAGCTGACATGGATGATGTGCTGGTCGCAGTAATGCATGATGGAAAGCCGATTCCTAGCGATCTCGGCGGTCCTGTACGGTTAATCGTTCCGAAGATGTTCGCATACAAGTCTGTGAAGTGGCTGAACCGGATTGAGCTGATCGAAGGCGATCATACGGGATATTGGGAGCAACGCGGGTATTCAAATGATGCGTGGGTATAAAATAGTGATCGTTAACCTTAATGGGCTTATTGCCTGTTAAGGTTTTTTTTGTTGATTAATTCCTTATTTTTTTAACATATAGCAAATGAAGAGACGTAATAACAGAAATTGCTCCATACAATAGAAGTGACTGGATGCAGGAGGTGGTTGTGATGAACGGGGTTAGAGCCATAAAGCTGTTGGGACTTATTCTCGGTGTGGTACTACTGAACATTATCGTGTTGTCACCAGGTTTATTAGGGGTGGAAATCGGAGGAACCAGTGTATTTGAAACCGCTTTGGGTGTGACATTGTTGTTTGTTAGTCTACTTGTTGTTCTTTATGGAAGTTATATTTTATTGTTTAAACCTTCATCTATCCCTGCTGTGAAAACACTGAAATCTTATGAGGATTATATAGCCGCGCTTACTCAATACAAAAATGTCAAAGTACTGAAAAAAGACATTGCGCTTGCTCTAGATCAGATATCCCGGATGGAAAAGAAGAGAAGTACCTTGTTAGATGTTTTAGGTCAGAGATTCGAATCCACTGAACTTAGCTTCAAAAAATTTAATGCAGTCAGTTATGAAGTAGCGAAGCTTTTTTACCTGAACATTCGAGGGATTCTGAATAAACTCAGTGTATTTGATGCCTCAGAGTTCACCCTTTTCTCCAGCCGGCATAGACCCTCACAGTTCTCAGATAAATTGGTGCAGAAAAAGACAGCTTTGTACAATGAATATTTGGCCTACGTAACAGGGTATCTTGGGGCAAATGAAGAGATTCTGCTGAAGCTGGATAAGCTGCTGCTGGAAATATCGCTACTCGACAGTACAGATTATACAGATGTTGAAGAGATGCCTTGTATGAAGGAAATCGATGAGTTGATCAAGCAGACGAAATTTTATAAGCAATGAAGGGGAGATGTGTATGGCTAATAAAGGAAAAACAGTAGCAGTTTTAGGGACCATTACGGTGGTAGTTTTTGCTCTCGTGTATTTTGGAATCACCTTAACCTCTAATATAGGAAAAACCGAAACCCAGATTTCTTCCGAAGATGCGGGGAAGCAGCTAGAGAAGCTATACAAGAACATAAACGTGACTACGGCTGAGCAAATCAAAGGCCAGATTGACCTGGATCCTGTTGCGATTGGGGATTCATTACCAGATATCTCAAAGTTTCCTGTATCCGTAGACAATACAACAGATAGCTTTGTAGAGATATTCTCTTCTACTGAAAAATCAGGAACAGGTAATGACGGGTGGCTGAATGAAGTTGCTACAGATTTTAACAACTCTAATATTGAGGTGAACGGGAGTCACGTTTCTGTGAAAATCCGTAATATTGCTTCAGGTACAGCGACAGATTACATAAGATCTGGGAAGTATGTGCCAGATGCCTTTACCCCTTCAAATGAGTTGTGGGGCGAAATGGTAAAAGCAAACGGGATGAACACGCAGCTAATCACTAAACGCCTTGTAGGTAATGTAGCTGGTATTGTTACCAGTAAGGCGAAATATGATGAACTAATAGAGAAATACGGTTCTTTAAACGTAAAGACGGTTACAGACGCTATAGCAAATAATGAATTATCAATGGGTTATACCGATCCTTTTGCCAGTTCTACGGGTTTGAATTTTCTGGTAACAGCGCTTGGGACGTTTGGCGGTGCAGATTTACTTGGAGAGCAAGCGGTGCAGGGCTTTGAGAAATTCCAAGCAAATGTACCCTTTATCGCCTCAACCACTTTACAGATGCGAGAGGCTGCAAAAACCGGTAAGCTTGATGCTTTTGTCTTAGAATACCAGATCTTTGTGAATGCAACAGATTTGAAGGGGGGGTATGTATTCACTCCTTTTGGTGTAAGACATGACAGCCCGCTTTACGCTTTGGGTGATCTTCCTCAGGAAAAACTCGATATTATTAAGAAGTTTGCTGAGTTTGTTGAACAGGATAAATACCAGGATCTGGGGGAGAAAAAAGGCTTCAATGGTCTTAATGATTACCAATCAGAGCTTAGTACAGTGGATGGCAGTCTCATATCCTCAGCTCAGAAGCTGTGGAAAGAGAAGAAAAATGGCAATAAACCTATCGCCGCAGTATTTGTAGCAGATGTCTCAGGAAGTATGAACGGGGAACCCTTGAACCGTTTAAAGCAATCTTTATTAACAGGCCAGAAGTACTTGGGCAAGGATAACAGCATTGGTTTTGTCTCTTACTCTGATAACGTTACAATCAATCTTCCGATTGGAAAATATGACACGAACCAGCAGTCCATGTTTGTTGGTGCGATTGACAGCCTCCAAGCAAATGGGGGGACGGCTACTTTTGACGGAATCGCGGTAGCCATTCATATGCTTCAAACGGAATTACAGCTAAATCCGGATCTGAAGCCGTTGATCTTTGTATTAAGTGATGGGGAGACCAATGCAGGGCATTCCTTGAATGATATCAGAGGTCTGATTGAAACCTACAAAATCCCGATTTACACGATTGGCTACAATGCGAATATCAAGGCGCTTGAGAGTATTTCGAGTATAAATGAAGCGGCCAACATCAATGCAGATACAGAGGATGTAGTCTATAAAATCGGCAACCTGCTCAATGTTCAAATGTAAGCTATATTTTATAGGAGGGGTTCTATGTCGTTTACTATGGAAGTCGTAAGTCAGGAAAAGCTGAAATCAGTAATTGAGGAGCAGGTCAAACCTGAGCCCGAGGAAGTATCACAACTCAAAGCACTGGCAGTAAACAATGTCTCCGCCATTCTGGATCTGAATTTAGAGTCACTGGATAAGCGAAAAGGGGTGCTGCAATCCATTGATAGCTTCGGTATGGAAACGATGAGATCCTCTTCGGACAAAAACTCCCTGTTGCAGATTTCTGTGGGGAATTTATCAAAAACAGGAGATGAAGGCGGCCAAGTAGCAAAAGGTTTGACGGAGCTTAATCTCCAGCTGAAGGATTTGGATCCCAGTGCAGTAGATTTTGCCAAGACGGGTTTTCTAGGTAAGTTCTTTAATCCATTACGTAGTTATTTTGCTAAATATCAAAAGGCGGATGCTGTGATTTCAGATATTATAATTTCTTTAGATAAGGGTAAGACCGTTTTGAAGAACGACAATACTACGCTGGAATTCGAGCAACAGGCCCTTCGGGAACTCACAAAAAAGCTACAAAAAGAGATTCAGCTCGGCATGTTGATGGATCAGGAGATAGAGACGCAACTGGAAGCGGCTAAGCTGCGTGATGAGGATGAGGAGAAAGTTCGGTTCATTACAGAAGAAGTGCTGTTTCCGTTGAGGCAGCGTGTTATGGATTTGCAACAGATGCTTGTAGTGAATCAACAAGGAATTATGGCCATAGAAGTAGTTATTCGAAATAATAAAGAGCTGATCAGAGGGGTGGACAGAGCTAGAAATGTTACCGTGTCTGCCTTGAAAATATCGGTTACGGTAGCTAGTGCGCTGTATAATCAAAGAATTGTTTTGAAAAAGATCGAACTTCTAAATCAAACCACCGATAGCCTGATCAGCGGTACCTCAAAAATGTTGAAAAACCAAGGGGCGGAAATCCATAAACAGTCGTTAGAATCAAGTATTTCAGTGGATACATTAAAGCAAGCTTTTACAGATGTGCTATCCGCTCTCGATTCCATCAGTACTTATAAGCAGGAAGCTCTCCCCAAAATGCGTGAAACTATTAATCAGTTCAGAGAGCTGGCAGATAATGGCGAACAGCAGATTGTACGGCTGGAAAAGGGAAATAACTTGGGATTGTAGCCTAGCAAAATCATAAAACCGATCAATTATGCGCCTTGAAGGAATAAATCCTAGCCTTTAGTCTGGTATGACTCCAGCCCCAAGACTGTTTTGAGCCTTCTCTTTCCCACGTATAATGAGATTAATTGAAAAACGTGAGAGGAAGGACAATAGAAATGAATGATAAGTTATACTCTATGCCGATGGGAGCTCTTGATTCCATGCATATTCCAGCAGAATCCCAACCCCAATCTAAAACGCGCAAACGTGGAGCAAGTCCAAAGACATATCGGAGTATTTTATACTTCTTAATCTCTTTGCCGCTTACGATTGTATATTTCGTGTTTATGGTGACAGGGCTGACGTTATCCATTGCGTTAACCCCAATATTCATCGGAATTCCTTTGTTTTTTGCAGTAGCTAAGGGATTGGATTACATCGTACAATTTGAGCAAGAGCTGGTCAGATCATTGTTAGATATTCCTAGACCTAGTGAAGAGGCCAGATCGGAAATGCAGCTGGAGGGAGCGGGCTTTCTGCAACGAATGAAGTTAGGTTTTCATGGAGCGAAGTTTGCCCGTAACGTTATGCTGATTATGGGTCGATTCGTATCCAGCATTATATTCTTTTCAATAACAGTAACTGTAGTAGCGGCTGCACTGGGCCTGATTACACTACCTGTGCTGCACCAGATTTTCTTGCAAACCATGGATTTGAACATTTTAGAGAATAGTGTGTTTGCTTTGTTCCAGATCGACTGGACATTATCTCAACAATATATCTCCTATGTAGTAGCTGGATTTGTTGTTGCCTTGTTAGCAAGTTGGGTGATTCGTATGCTTATGGATGTGCAACGTAGAATGCTGTTTGTATCCTACGAGGAAAGACAACAGTACTAATTGGAAAGAAGAGATTATCTCAAAACAACAACCCTTTCTGAATCTGAATAAAACACCAGACAGTGATCCTTCAGTTCGTGGAGAATCACTGTCTGGTGTTTTTGGTCTGCGGGGAGGTTTGCTTTTGCAAATGATGAGCTAGTGGAGGTTGTCTGATTGCTTCTTTGATTTTTTTGCGTCGGAAGTTGAAGGAATCTGCGAAATAGCTGTACTTTGTGCAGTTATTTCGAGTGCCAAAAGAATAATCCTGACTTTAACTGCACTTTATACAACTAAAAACTAGAGAATCCACTTATAAGGGAGTAATTTCAGAAAATAGCTGCACGAAATACACTTATATCCAGTGATCGAGCGTTCTGTTTGATTATAGTTGTATGAAATACAATTAAACTCGAACGCTTTTACACATTGCCCCCCCGTCAACTCAACTCTCCATGCATCACTTGTCGCTGGAGTGTAATCGCACAAATTATATAGATTTATATGTTCATTCATAGGCGCGTGTATCAGGTTAGAGATCAGTTAGTCTTCAACAATCATCTCTTTGGGAACTCCAAGCAGGCTTTTCCTATTCCTTTATGCCTTTGAATGATGTTATAAAAATATGCCCTATTCCTGCCTGCTATGGCAATGCTACAAATTGTAGCCCTCACGGAGCGATCCGTAAACCGTTCTTCGGGTTGTTTGGACGTTGTCGGAGTTGGTTTGTATGTCCCAGGATGTACTTGGTTTAGAGCTTACTATAATGCTCCTCCAACTTGTGAAAAAATGTTCATAATCCTATATAAATCCTGTATAATAAGAGTTGTGAAAACGTTTGAACAAAAATCAGGAGGGGTTCTATGCATTCAAATGGATTATTTAGATGGAGGTTTTGGGGATTTGCAGTATTAGTTTTGTTAGCGCTTTCGGGATGTTCCAGTAACGGAAATGTAAATGAAAAAGTTGCTACATCACCAACCCCCAATCCAACGATAAGCAATACTTCTAATGCATCGGAGAACCCAACCAATGTGGGGGCGGCAAAAGGTACTGTGCACATAGAGAATCTAGGTGAGCGGAGAATATTTGTTTATTTACCTGCAGGGTATGAAGCTGACAGTGGGCGTTATCCTGTTGTGTATATGCACGATGGGCAGAATGTTTTTAATACAAATACCAGCTCTTTAGGCAAAGAATGGAGAGTTGAGGAGATCATTGATCAGCTTGTTGCTGATGGAACCATGGAGAAGGTTATCGTGATAGGAGTCGCTTCAAGTGATGGATCAGAACGGGGAATGGAGTATGTTCCATTTCCGGAGGAGTCTATTCCAACGGATGGAACGAGTGCAGCCGAATTTACCCAATATTTTATCAATACAGTTATTCCCTATGTGGATGGTGCTTACCGGACCATTCCCGATCGGGATCACCGGATGATCATGGGATCGTCTTTCGGTGCTGTTCAGGCATTATGGATGGGATATCAACATCCGGAGACTTTTTCGTCGATAGGAGCTTTATCCCCTGCTACTTGGGTAGGCAATGGGCGCATGTTGGAGGAGTTGGCGAAAGAGTCGGGGAAGCCTGCATTGAAGATTTGGCTCGACATGGGTGTAACCGAAGGAATGCCAATTGATCCGCTTGTGAATGTGTTAAAGTCGAAGGGATTTGTATCAGGTAAGGACCTATTCTTTCAGATGGACCCTTTGGGTACACATGAAGAGAAGTCATGGAATAGACGTGTACATAGTCCATTGATAATGTTTGCCGGGAAAGAGGCTGGACAAAAGATCAAGCTAGCAGTAAGCGACTATCTGACATTAATCGGACCAGAAGCTATCGATGTGCGTCTTAATTTACTAGTTACTATGGATAATGGGATGGATTTTACAATCCTTGACGGAGTTGAATATCAAGTGTTGAATCCTGAAGTAGGGCAGGTAGACAATGCAGGTAACGTGAGCTTCCTGAAGCCGGAATCCTTGAAAGTAAATGTTTCATTTCAAGGTGTTACTGAAGAACATTTGGTTAACTATGAGCATTATGTAAAGGTATTTAAAGTTTATGTGAAATCTCTTGATGTTGACGAGCATGGGGAGGAGTTCTCCATTAACCTGGAGCCCTCTGCTCGGAAATTAAATTCAACTCCTGAGTATATCTCAGCGCTAGTGAGTGCCGCTGAAAAAATCGGTATATATACAATTAAGGAGACTCAGGAGGATGTAATTCGTATAATCTTTACTACGAAGTAGTCATTGGAGTTCATAATCAAATGAGGTTATGCTCCTTATTTGAATTTACTATGATCTTAACTAAGGGAAACGGATCCCCTGGCTGATAATCAAGGAATTCTTCCCTAATTCTTTAAACTAAAAGAAGCTGACTCAATAAGTAGAAATTCTTACTTATTGAGCCAGCTGTTTTTTATCGCAAAATATATCCCCCATCCGGAAATAAAGTACTTCCTGTTGTATAGCTATTGGTCATCAAATAAATCGTTGTATGTGCTGCTTCGTCGGCATGGCCAACCCTGCCAAGGAGATTGATATTCGTATATTCGTCGTAAGCCTTGTCTCTAGTTTCCTGTTCTGCACCTTCCCAATTAAAGTTGGTATGAATGGTTCCGGGGGAAATAACATTTACCCGAATCGGAGCCAATTCTACTGCTAATGCTTTACCCAGACTTTCAATTGCGCCGTTACAAGCTGCATAGGAGGCACCGTCTGCAAGTGGACGTTGGCTGAATGCGCCGGACATAAGAACAATGGAGCCTGTAGGGTTGATAAAAGGGATAGCATGCTTTACAGCATTATATTGCGGCCAGAACTTTGCATTAAAGCAATTGTGAGCAACCTCTAAGCTCGAAGTAATCGGTCCTCTAACATAGGAGGCGCCCGGAGTGAATAAATGGTCAAATGCGCCGATTTTTTCAAAGAAAGCTTTCAAGTCCTGTTCATTTTGATTATCTAGTGAATATATTTCAACAGAATCGAATCCTAAAAGCTGTTGAGCTTTCTCTAATTTATCATGTGAACGTCCAGCGATTATGACAGCTGCGCCTTGTTCAACCGCTTGTTTGGCAGTCGCAAGCCCTATTCCGGAGCTTCCTCCGATAATGACGATACGCTGGTTTTTTAATGAAATAGTGGACATATTTATCTTCTCCGTTCATAGTTAATTGGACTTATTAAGTTCTGTTTTTTATTATTAGCTATAAAATATAACCTGCACAGTACGCACTTTTTTCGTACTAGGTACGATTTTTCGTACTAGCTGGTTCGAACATATAGTTATATAACTATCGAAAGAGGGGATCACATGGATTTGCTGGAGCCGAGATTGACTGGGGTTCTTACAACACTTGAAAAGATCGGTGGAAAGTGGAAGCCGCTCATTTTATTTATTTTATTGATAGATGGCACAAAAAGATTTGGGGAACTTAGACGGATCATCCCTGATGTTTCCCAAGGTACGTTAGCTAAACAATTACGGGAGCTTGAAGAGGATCAGCTTATCGACCGGGTGAGTTATCATGAGCTTCCTTTGAGGGTAGAATATAGTATTTCAGAACATGGAAAATCGCTAATTACAGTGTTGGATAGCATGTGTGGCTGGGGTAGGATGCATAAAGAATATTTGAATAATACAAATAAGTAGAGGGGGGACATTATTATTCATACTATTTTGCAGGAACCAACGGGTCAGACCTACAAGACGCTGGTACAGGTAGCTATGGAAGTATGTGATGAATTTATTCTAGTAAAACGTGATCAGATGGAGTTGGAGCCAGAAGGATTTGAACTGCTTGAACAGCTGCAACCATTTCTCAAAAAGGTCATAAAAGATGACTATTGGCCGGGGACTCGGCTTATGGGGCATTATGCAGATGTTTATTTTTTTAATTGTTCACCTGAAGCGGTCGATATTCTTTTATCCTATTCCACCAGCTTGTACTCGTGGGTACAGACCAGGCTGCCTGATGATCTTTGTTTTCTAAAACAAGGACAACCGTGGCTAATCAATACAGCCCATGAGAGAGAAAGCAATTTGATCACTGATGTGAATGAGGAACTTAATAGACTAGAGGAGTGCGGATTGTTGTTCCGTGACTTATCTGAGTTTTATAACGTTCATTAAAAATTTAACTCATATTTAGTGCAGAAGAACCCGCATTTGGTGCGGGTTCTTCTGCATGCTCATTAATATTTCTACGCATCTGTTAAACTACAAGATTTCATATATTCAAAGAAAAGTATTGATAATTATTCTCATATGATTTAATATGATAACGATTCTCATTATCATCACTTTGGTTTGAAGAATGATAAATAAAATATAGATGGGGAGATTGAATATGAATCAGAAAAAATATTTATTAGCTGGGGTATCAGCAGTTTTAGCTTTGAGTTTGGCAGCTTGCGGTAACAATGAGAAGGATAAGACAGCTTCAGAAAAAAGCACAAATAATGCTGCAGTAGCAGCAGAAGGAACAGCAAATAACAAAGGAAATGCGGCTCAGGAGGCAGTTGCCACTGAACAAACCGTTACATATTTGGGCAAGGATTATGTCGTGCCTGCAGAGATTAATAATATTGTAGCAGCAAGTCTCGAATCTATGGAAGATGCTGCCATACTGGGAGTGAAACCTGTAGGTGTACTTGCGATAGCTGATGCTATTCCAGGTTATCTGTCAACAGAGCTAGCGGGTGCATCCTTAGTGGGGGATAAATTTGCTCCAAGTAATGAAGCGATCCTGCAGCTGGATCCAGATGTTATCTTAGGGTCTTCCAAGTTTGGAGAAGATGTGGCCGGCGCACTTAATAAAATTCAAACGATGATTCCTTATTCACATATTTCAACGAACTGGAAAGATAACTTGCTCTTATTAGGTCAATTATCCGGTAAGACGGCAGATGCGGAAAAGATTATTAGCGATTATGAATCTAAAGCCGCTGATGCTAAGGCTGAAATCGGAGAAAAGCTGAAAGATCAATCCATTCTAGTCATTCGTATTCGTCAAGGCAGTATGTGTGTATATCCTGCTGGCGTTTATTTGAATCCGGTTATTTATGAAGATCTGGGCGCTGCCATTCCTGAGGTGATCTCCTCTACAGAGGCACAAGCAGAGCTTTCATTAGAAGCTTTGGCGGATATTAATCCGGACTATATTTTCTTGCAGTTTGAGACTAGTGAGAATACTGATAATGCAACAGCACTTGATGATTTGCTCAAGAATCCGATCTTCAAAAGCGTTACTGCTGTCAAAAATAATCATGTGTTTGTAAATGCAATTGATCCGTTGGCACAAGGTGGAACGGCTTGGTCTAAAGTAAGATTCCTGGATTCAGCAATTGAAAACCTGTTGAAGTAAAACCAAAGGTGCGATGAATAAAATGAATACAAAAAATTGGAAAGTTATATTGATCCTATCAACTTCTCCATTATTCATCGTATTAGCAATTGTTGTATCCGTCTTATATGGTGTTAAAGATATTGGAATATTGACAATATGGCAGGCGATTACACACTTCGATGCTAATAATGTGGACCACAACATTATTATGACATCTAGATTTCCGCGTGTAATCGCCGCTTTATTAGTTGGAGCGGCTCTGGCTGTTTCAGGGGCGTTAATGCAGGGGGTTACACGTAACTATCTTGCATCACCATCGATTATGGGAGTAAATGACGGATCGGCATTTGTTATTACGTTGGCTATGGTGTTTTATCCGGGATTATCAAATGTTCAGATGATTATTTTATCCATGGTGGGTTCAGCCATCGGAGCGGGTTTGGTTTTCGGATTTGGTTCATTGGTCAAAAACGGTTTATCACCAGTCAGGTTAGCAATTATTGGGACTGTAATTGGTACTTTTTTAAGTAGTATCGCCTCAGCAGTAGCGATGTTTTTTCAAGTCTCACAAAATGTTAGCGTCTGGTATAGCTCGAAAATACATACCGTTAATCCAGATATGCTAATATTATCAATTCCTTTTATAATCGTTGGACTGCTCTTGGCGGTTAGTATTTCTAAATCAGT
This sequence comes from Paenibacillus sp. FSL H7-0735, assembly GCF_038008505.1. NCBI lineage: Bacteria > Bacillati > Bacillota > Bacilli > Caryophanales > Paenibacillaceae > Paenibacillus > Paenibacillus sp. FSL H7-0735. The sequence continues at coordinate 3,267,381 of NZ_JBBOZH010000001.1, forward strand.
AATGGTTGCTTCCCTGGGGGATGAAACGGCGATTAGCTTGGGTCAACGAACAAAATGGGTGAAAATTGTCAGTATTATATCTGTTGTATGTCTGACCGGGACAGCAGTAGCTTTAGTTGGCAAGATAGCCTTTGTGGGCCTAATCATTCCTCATATTACACGTTTTATCGTAGGTATAGACTATCGCTTTATCATTCCTTGCTCAGCGGTGATTGGAGCTGTTTTTTTAGCGTTATGCGATGTCTTAAGCCGTTATATTAACTTTCCGTTTGAGACGCCAATCGGTGTTGTAACAGCCTTTATTGGAATCCCGTTCTTCCTTTATTTAATTCGGGTTAAAGGGGGAGAGCAGCGTGGATAGAAGTAAAATACAGTTTAGCCGCTATATGCTGACACTATTAGTTTTTATCCTGTTAACCCTTGTGGCGGGGTATTTTCATCTTACGAATGGCGTGTTTGATATGTCTGTAATGGATGTGATAAAAACGCTGCTGCGAATAGATCCTAACCCTAAATTTGATCTGGTTATTTTTCAGTTTCGGTTACCACGGATCATTATTGCTTCTTTAGTAGGAATAGGTCTGGGGATGGCGGGAACTGTCATTCAAGGAATTACCCGTAACGGGCTGGCTGATCCAGGGATCCTTGGGATTAATGCAGGCGCTGGAGCTGCCATCGTCGCGTTTATGTTTTTCTTTCAGATGTCGGGAGTTACTTTTTTCAAAGAAAGCTGGTTCTCGATACTAGCCATGCCGCTGTTTGGTTTTGTAGGTGGGCTTGCCGCAGTTGTGATTATCTTTATTTTCTCTTGGCGGAATGGTGCACTCGATATGCAACGCTTGATTTTGACAGGGATCGCGATTAGTAGTGGTTTTGGTGCGTTGTCGTTGTATATTTCTCTGAAAATGAATGCAAGTGATTATGAAATGGCCGCGGTTTGGAGTGTCGGAAGTATTTATAGCGCGAACTGGACTTATATCATTATGATCGCACCTTGGGTGCTTATTTTAGGATTTGTAATGTATCGAAAAAGCTATTTACTCAATTATTTTCAATTGGAGGATTCCAGTACAAAAAGCTTGGGGATCTCGGTAGAAAAAGAAAAGCTGATCTTTCTGTTATGCAGTGTGGGGATTGTAAGTGTTTGTGTATCTGTATCCGGTTCTATAAGTTTTATAGGCTTGATGGCTCCTCATATCGCCAGACGATTAGTAGGAATTAATCACCGCTATATTATGTTATCCAGTGCAGTGGTTGGGATGTTTTTGCTGGTGATCTCAGATTATTTTGCCAAAACAATATTTCAGCCGGCAGAGTTACCCGTGGGTATAGTCGTTTCGATTATTGGTATTCCATATTTCTTATATTTATTAGCCAAGTCAAGAGTGTAGGGGAGAGAGTACAGAAAAAATGACAACACAAGTAGAGCTCGAACACACAGAATCATGGAAACTTGAATCTCAGTATATGGGTTACACGTACGATATAAAGGTTTCTCTTCCCAGAGAAGCAGCACCAGAAAAGGGCTTTCCAGTATATTACATGCTCGATGGTAATTCATATTTTCAATTAGGTCGGGATGTCGTAAAACTGCAGTCAAGAAATGCCCCAAAAACTTTTATTGCACCAGCAATTGTGATTGGAATTGGACATTATGGTACAGATGAAGAGGTCTCTAAAAGAAGATTTTATGATTTCACACCTCCTGCGAGGCAGTATGTATATCCGGATCGATTGAAAAATGCTGACATAGGACCACATGGTGGGGCTGAGAAGTTTTTAGCTTTTTTAGAATTAGAGTTAATGCCAGCAATCAACAAGAAATATAATGTGGATCAGCATAAACAAGCCTTGTTTGGTCACTCTCTCAGCGGTTTATTTGTCCTCTGGACGTTATTCACTCGTGCGAAGCTATTCCAGTATTATTTGGCCTCTAGTCCATCCATTTGGTGGAATGATCATGAAATCCTGACGTATGCGGAGCGGTTTAATAACAATGGTCAAGTGAAGATGACCGATAAACAAAAGTTATTGATTACCGTAGGGAGTGAAGAGTCGTTTATGGTCGATGACGCAGCATTATTATTTTCAAAAATGAATGAATATGCTCTGCCTAATTTAGAGGTTGAGCACTATGTCGCACCCAATGAAAATCACGCTTCTGTAGTGCCAACGATTATGAGTAGAGCGTTTCGAGTGCTGAACTGTTAAGGAGTGGGGATATGACGCAAATTAGGGCAGGCGAGCTTGTGCTTTTTGAACATATAGATCGTCAGATTACCGTGTATTTACCGAAAGAATATCATCTATTTCCGGAGCGGATATTTCCAGCGGTTTTCTTACAGGATGGAGATTTTTTGTTCAAAGAGGCGATTATAGCTATAGAGAAAGATGTGGAAGAGGGAGTAACAGAGCCGGTTATTTTTATCGGGATTGATTCTCAACTGCGGAATGATGAATATACACCTTGGGAAATGCCTGCTCTTTTTAAGGATTGGTCCTTTGGGGGCAAGGGCGATGATTATTTGAATTACGTCTATCAGGATCTTGTACCCTATATCAAAAGCTCCTATCGCATCTCTAACGAGCCGAAGAAATTGGCTTTGGGTGGTGTTTCACTAGGTGGATTAATAAGTCTGTACGCAATGTACAAGACTGAAGCTATTTTTGGAAATTTTATATTCATATCTGCGTCTGTATGGTTTAAAGATTTCATTCATTACATGGAAGCTTCAAGACTAGATAGGGAATGCAGAATTTATATGTATGTTGGTGAACAGGAAGGTATCCACAAGACAAATGTCCAGAAGGACATGGTGCCTAACAGCAAACGTGCTTATGATATTTTAAAAGAGAAGATTGATGAAGCTGATCAGCGTGTGAAGTTTGAGACGGATCCGCTGGGCACGCATAATGACATGTTTTTCCTGCAATATTTTCCGAATAGTATCAGGTTCTTATTTCCTGCAAAATAAACATAATAGGACGAGCGGGAGAGAGTAGCCTTGCTTCGTCCTATTTATCGATGAAAAGGGTCATGGCTAGCACATAGCTGCTCTAGTTATTCTTCTGTAAATTCTCGAGATGGGCATCCAAATTGTCGAAGGTTTGGGAAATCCCCTCTAACATCCCCATATCAATAACTTGTTGCAAGGCTTCCGGAGAAGAGTATTTACCGGTATTCACCAGCTTCGTTTGACCATCCAGGACGATAAAATCTAGTTGGACAAGCGTCTCAGGCAAATCTTTTGAAATATTACCCTCTGCATCTGAGAACCCATCTGTATAAATGACTTGTTCTGGGACTGTAATTTCCTTATACAATGCCTTGCCCCAAGACTCCATACCGTAGAAATCACCTTGATTCTTATCCTCGCACTTCATGCAATAATGCCAAGTACCCCCTGGACGGAAATCGACATTACATACGGGAAGCGTCCAACCTTTTGGACCCCACCAGTGCTTCAAATGCTCAGCCTCAGAAAAAGCTTTGAATACAAGTTCACGTGGAGCTTGGAATACGCGCTCTAATACTAACGTGTTGCCATCAACAATTTTGGATACCACTTGGTTGGACGGGTTAGAATTTGTCATGGGATAGATCCTCCTCAAATTTGTATGCTTCCTGCCAATTTCAGCCTGAGACTATGATTTTTTATTGTTTTCATTGCTCTGTAGCTTTTGCAAATAATCATCCAGTCGATCATATCGTTCTTCCCATATATGGCGGTAGGAGTCTAACCAATCGTCTATTTCCTTAAATGGATCAGGACGTAGCTTGCAAATGCGCTTGTTAGCAACAGCTTGAACTTCAATTAAGCCCGCTTCACTAAGGACGCGCAAATGCTTGGACGCTTGAGGCTGCCGTAGCTGAAGACTTTCTGCAATCTCCCCAACGGTTAAGGGATTAACCCGTAATAGTTCAACGATCTGCATGCGGTGGGGCTCAGCTAAGGCACTCATAACGTTAGTATTCATAAACGAGGATCACTTCGATTCATTAAATTCATTCGCTCTATTATGACGCACCATGGTTAAACGGCTCTATAGCGCCTCCTTTTTGTTATTTCCTGTTTGTAATATTAATTTTAATATACCATGACAGGAATATTCCTGTAAAGGAATGTATAAAATGCATTGAATGACACCTGCAAAAGAAGGGCATGATACAAGCATTAAAAAGAAATATGTTCCATGATAACCATCAAACTTTACAAAAAACATAGGAATAGATATAATTAAGTATAACTTATCGGGTTTTAGTAATACGCAAGGGGCCTAACGCCAGTGGGCTCCTTTTGTATTTCTTGGCCATGTTACAGGAGGGTGAAGGTCATACACAATGAAAAGATTATGGTTTGTGTTCATTATGGTCCGCATGGGGAGCGTTTAATCCGGCGTGGTGTCCAACTATCTGAAATTATAGGGGCGCCATTGTTTGTATTAAATGTCGATAGTTCGGATATTGATGAATATAATCAGAGCAAAGAAATGTATATGACGGTCTGGAAACGTCTTGCCGATGAAGCTGGCGCAGAGTTTATCATTCGGAAACGTGAAGGCCGAAAAACAACAGATATTATTGTAGAAGTTGCTGAAGAGAATGAGGTTACACAGATCGTCATTGGACAATCTGCTCAAACTCGGTGGCAGGAGCTTACCAAACGTAATTTCATCAATGAACTCATTGGTAAAATGAAAATGATGGATCTGCATGTCGTGGCTGTGCAGCGGATGCGCGCCGGGTTGGAAGAAACCCATGAGGAAGGCGTTATCGCCTACCTGGTCAAAAACGGGGCTGAATATCAGCTCAGTGATGAACCTCAGGGAGAGTATTCGCTTAAGGGAAAGTTCTTTCACGAACTACACACAGAATTTGAGAACGGTTTATTCAGAATTGAGCAGGAAGATGGAAAGGCTAGATATCTGCATATTTGTGATGGCACATTGACCGATTCTTTATAATCGGGCTTGCCCTTATCAACATTGGGGCCTTGTATATAAGGCCCTACCAATCATATGATCTTTGGCTTTTGGTAAAAAAGTAAGTACTAAAGTTCACAACTTGATAAGCTCAAGTGGAAAAGGAGGACTGCCTTTGCTGCATGTAATCATACTTGTTCCGTTTCTAATGGCCTTAGTAATCGCACTTTTGTCCAAGAGAGCACCCAACCTTCATAGAGGATGGCTTGTTTTCCCTGGTTCACTCGTTTTGTTTGTTTATTTCTTAACCCGGATTCCCGTTATTAAGGGTGGGGATTTGGGATATGAAACCATTTCATGGATTCCTTCACTAGGAATTGATTTGGTTTTCCATCTGGATGGATTAAGTTTGTTGTTTGCTTTGCTAATCACTGGGATGGGTAGTCTTGTAATTATCTATTCAATTTATTATCTTGACCGGCGAAAAGAAGCGTTAACCCCTTTTTATATTTATCTGATGTTGTTTATGGGGGCGATGCTTGGCGTTGTGCTCTCGGATAACTTGATGGTGTTATACGGCTTTTGGGAATTAACAAGTGTTTCGTCATTTCTGTTAATTGCCTTTTGGCATCGGCGGCAAAAATCGCGGTATGGTGCTCTCAAATCTATGTTGATTACCGTATTTGGTGGTTTAGCGATGTTTGCCGGCTTTTTAATGCTTTATGTAATGACAGGCACCTTTAGTATCCGGGAAATTTGGAGTGAGGTTGGCGATATTAGCGGGCATGCTTTATTTATTCCGGCGATGCTACTAATTCTTTTAGGCGCCTTCACCAAATCAGCACAGTTCCCGTTTCATATCTGGCTGCCAGATGCCATGGAGGCACCTACACCCGTTAGCGCCTATCTTCACTCGGCAACGATGGTTAAAGCTGGATTGTATCTTGTCGCCCGTTTCAGCCCTGTTTTTGCGGGGCAATATGAGTGGTTCTGGGTTGTGTCAGGCGTCGGTTTGATCACCTTGATTTATGGCTCTATCCAGGCGATGAAGCAGACGGACCTGAAGGCTCTATTAGCCTATTCAACGATTAGTCAACTTGGACTGATTATGGGATTGCTGGGAATGGGATCGGCAGCGGCATTTTATGTAGGGGGAGATTCAGTCTTTTACACTGCTGCAACAACAGCGGCTATCTTTCACCTTATTAACCATGCCATCTTTAAAGGCTCTTTGTTTATGATGGTCGGTATAGTTGACCATGAGACGGGTACCCGCGACCTGCGGAAGCTGGGCGGACTGATTTCCATTATGCCGGTTACCTTTACGGTAGCGATGATCGGCAGTTTCTCGATGGCTGGTTTGCCGCCATTTTCCGGGTTTTTAAGTAAAGAAATGTTTTTTACAGCTGTTCTGAATATCCGAAACCTGGATATATTGTCTGTTCCCTCGTTGTTTACGCTCTTCCCGGTTTTGGCCTGGATTGCCAGCGTGTTTACTTTTGCATACAGTATGATTTTGGTTTTTCACACCTTTTTCGGAAAATATCAGCCTGAGAAGCTGGACAAAAAACCGCATGAAGCCCCATTTGGACTTCTGCTTGCCCCGTGCCTGCTAGCAGTGCTGTCTATATTTATCGGTTTTTTCCCGAATATATTATCCAATACACTTATTATCCCTGCAATGAATGCTATTCACCCAATCTTGCAGACCGGAGAACCCTTTGTTGTGAATATTCATTTCTGGCACGGCTTTACACCAGAAATATGGATGACACTTGGTGTTGTGATTCTTGGTATTATTGTATACCGAATCTATGGCCGCTGGAGTCTGGTCGATAAAGAATGGGGCAGTGGCTACACTTTAAATCAAGTCTATGACGGAGTAATCCGGCTGGTCGAGAAATCGTCTAGGGCGTTGACTGGCACCTATATGACAGGTTCCATGCGCCATTACTTGATGTATATCTTCGCTTTCCTGATCGTAGCCATTGGTGGAGCCGTGTGGTATACCGATGGAATTACGCTTGGGACAACTGAATATGCTCCGTTTTCGTTGTTTGAAGTTATTGTTGTTATGGTTATGCTTGTGGGCGCTTTGGCTATCCCATTTGTACGTTCCAGAATCACAGCCATTTTGTTAACAGGAATGGTTGGTTATATGGTTACTTTACTCTTTGTTCTGTTCCGGGCACCTGATCTGGCGCTTACGCAGATGATTGTCGAAGTAGTATCCGTTACATTGTTCCTGCTATGTTTTCGGCATTTGCCTAAGCTGGAGAAAGAACCGTTCAAACTTCGGTCCCGCTTGCCTAAGCTAATTATTTCCATCGGGATGGGAATAACCATGACATTGGTTGCACTTGCTGCTTTAGGCAGTAGTCCGTTCGAATCCATCTCGAAATATTATGTGGAGAATAGCTATACCTTGGGTGGCGGTAAAAATATTGTTAATGTTCTGCTCGTTGATTTCCGCGGCTTTGATACCATGTTTGAAATTACAGTGCTTGGCCTTGCCTCACTTGCTATTTATTCCATGATCAAACTGCAGTTGGATACGGATGGAACTATTGCCCCACTGAAGCGGGCTGTGAAGGATAATAAACCACGTTCTTCTGTAAGTGATGATGTGTTACTACAAGCGGTAGCTAAAGTAGCCTTCGTTATGATACTAATATTTTCACTTTATCTGTTTTTCGCCGGACATAATAATCCGGGAGGCGGATTTATTGGAGCATTGATGGCATCAGCCGCATTGGTACTGCTCGCCATTACTTTTGGGATTGATATGGTTGAGAAGGTATTGCCTATCGACTACCGTAAGTTAATCGCGATAGGGGTATCTGTAGCTTTTCTTACAGGAATAGGTTCGTTTTTATTCGATGTACCTTTTCTGAGCCAAGCGTTTGGCTATTTCCAACTGCCACTTATGGGCAAAACAGAACTGACCACAGCAATGTTCTTTGATCTCGGTGTTTTCTTAGCTGTTATTGGTGTCACTATGAATATCATATTTACGATCGGGAGGGATAGCTAATGGAGCTTATTATTGCCCTGGCGATCGGTGTACTGTTTTCCGTAGGTGTTTATCTAGTTCTTTCCAAAAGCTTGCTGCGTATCCTTCTGGGAACCACTTTAATAACGCACGGCGTTCATTTGTTGTTACTGACAATGTCTGGCCTCAAGACAGGTGCTGCACCATTGCTGGGTGAGGAAGCGGAAGCTTATGTCGATCCTTTGCCGCAGGCGCTCATTTTGACCTCTATTGTAATTAGCTTTGGAGTAACAGCATTTTTTATTGTTTTGGCATACCGGACTTACCGCTCGACGGGTACCGATGATGTGGAAGGAACCAAGGAGGAGAGACGATGAACAACTTGTTAGTGCTGCCTCTGCTGATTCCGGCCATTACGGCAGTTATACTCATTTTTCTGAAAGAACGAGTACGTCTGCAACGAATCATAAGTGCCGCCAGTGTGTTTTTAAATATCTTTGTTGCAGGATTCATTGTGTATCAGGTAAATACAAACGGTATCCAGACCTTATATATGGGGGGATGGCGTCCACCTTATGGCATTGTGTTTGTTGCCGATATGTTTTCGGCATTGCTCGTGTTGACAGCGGCCATTGTTGGTGCGGCTTGTCTGTTTTTTTCCTTCGCTAGCATTGGGGAAGACAGAGAACGGTTTTATTACTACCCGTTTTTCCATTTTTTATTAACCGGGGTTTTTGGCTCTTTCCTCACCGGGGACCTGTTTAACTTGTTTGTCTGCTTTGAGGTGCTGTTAGTTGCTTCTTACGCTTTGATCGTACTTGGTGGGTCCAAGGGTCAACTGCGAGAGACATTAAAGTATGTATTAATTAATGTGATTTCCTCTTCCTTGTTTGTGGCGACGATTGCTTATTTATATGCTGCGACAGGCACACTGAATATGGCGCATTTATCTATGCGTGTAGCAGAGGCGGGACAAGGCGGTGTAATGAACGTCATTGCGGTCCTGCTGCTAATTGTATTTTCGATTAAGGCAGGTTTGCTGCTCTTTTTCTGGCTTCCCGATTCCTATAGTGCACCGCCATTGGCTGTTAGAGCCCTGTTTGGGGCTTTGTTAACCAAGGTAGGATTGTATGCAATTACACGTACCTTTACTTTGATTTTTATTCAAGAACCGGGACTCACCCATACATTGATTGCCTGGATGGCGGGGGCGACAATGATACTTGGGGCAATCGGGGCATTGGCTTACAACGATCTGGGCCGAATATTTAATTATAATATCATCATCAGTGTAGGATTTATTGCTTTTGGGATCTCTGTCGCAACTCAGGATTCGTTAAATGGTGTAGTGTTTTATTTAATGCATGACATGGTTGCCAAAGCATTATTATTTTTCCTAGGTGGGATGATTATCTCAGCTTCGGGCACCGACCGATTAAAAGAAATGGGTGGTTTGATCCGACGTTATCCGTGGACCGGCTGGATGTTTTTTGTACTGACTTTGGCATTGGTTGGTGTTCCACCCCTTAGTGGTTTCGCTGGAAAAGTGATGATGGTGCGTAGTGGGTTTGGAGAGAATCACGTGGCTCTGGCGCTGATTGCACTTGCATCCAGCTTTGTAGTGTTATATTCCTTGATCAAGGTATTCCAGCAAGTATTCTGGGGTGGCGAGAAAAGGGAAGAACAAGTCAAACCGCTTCATTATAAAGCCATGATGGCACCGGCGGCTGTTCTGTTCGTGATTGTAATTCTGATGGGTGTAGGTGCGGAGACGGTAAACGGTTTTGTGAGTCAAGCCGGAGCCGTACTGGCTGATCCAGCACTATACATTAACGCTGTCATGAAGGAGTGATACTATGGCTTTTCAACTATTATTGAATTTCATGATAGCATTCCTGTGGATGTTCCTGCACAATGACTGGACTGGGCCACGTTTCGTCATTGGTTTCTTGATCGGTATCCTCATTCTGCTCGGAATGCGACGTTTTTGGCCCAGATTATATCTAGGAAAAGTGTGGGCAATTATTAAGCTAATCCTTTTGCTGCTGCGGGAACTGGTCGTTTCAAGTTATGTAGTGGTAAAAGCCGTTCTGAGACCGGAGCTTAATATACGTCCAGCAATCTTGAAATATACTACAGAGCTGAAATCGGATTGGGAAGTGGCTACTTTGATCACATTGCTCTGCCTTACTCCCGGATCTGTGGTACTTGAAGTATCGGATGATAACCGGACTTTGTATATTCATGCCATGGATGTTGATGATCCCGCACAGTTCAGAGCGAATATCCGTGACACCTTTGAGCGCGCGATATTGGAGGTGACCCGTTAATGATCCATTTTATTCTTATGCTCTCGCTTACGATTATGGCGCTGGCGATTGGTGTATGTGCCTGGCGTTTGTTGAAGGGACCTTCTTTGCCTGACCGGGTAGCAGCATTGGATACGATTGGAATTAATCTGTTAGCCATGGTAGCCGTTCTTTCTGTTTTACTCCGAACGCAGGCTTTTATCGAAATTATTTTGTTAATAGGCATTCTTTCCTTTATCGGCACGACGGCATTTGCCAGATACATCGAAAGGGGAGTGGTGCTAGAACATGGAAACGATCAAGACAGTCGGTGAATTGCTGTTTGCTTTGTTAATTCTGATGGGGGCATTGCTTAGTGCTGTAAGTGCTTATGGACTGATTCGGCTGCCTGATGTTTATCTGAGATCGCATGCCGCTGCTAAAAGTGCCACCCTTGGTGTTTTATGTGTTCTGAGCGGGGCCTTTCTATATTTTGCATTTTTTCTAGATCATATAAGTGCTAAGCTGCTACTGGGGATTGTCTTTGTATTTATGACCTCACCTTTATCTGCGCATTTGACAGGTAGAGCTGCTTATCGCTCAGGGGTTCCCTTATGGAATCGCAGAATTCAGGATGATTTAAGAGAGGTACTGGAGAAAGAAAAAGCTGTAGCAGCATCCTCTGAACGGGATGTGCCTCAAGAATAAAATTCAGGAAATGTTAGTCTGTAATTTCGGATTACAACAATAAGTTTGGATCGCAATAGCTAAAAAGCAACAACCCTGCATGAAAACGCGGGGTTGTTGCTTTTTTAGATTAAAACTACTCTTTTTTTGTTATCTTAACGAACTAATATTTTGCCTTCTCCAGCAAGTATGCGAAGTACCCTTGGGAGTCGTTCACCGTCATTCTCAGGGATGTCCAACTGAATGCCGTAGTGGAAACTGCCTTGTTGTTCTTTGTTCCATTTCAATATTCCTTCTATGTACATAGATTCATCCGTAAGATTCATTTCCATGCCAATGCGTACTAGGTTATTTTCTGGGTTGATATTGAGGGGTAACGATAAGTGGCAACCCGATCGACTGATGTCGAACAATACAGCCCTTACAGGCTTGGAAGGAACCTGGATGCCGTTAATAGTAAGAATATGAAGATCAAATGTTACAGGTTCTTTAAGGGTATATCGAAAAGGTTCGGTTCTGCGATTAGTGTTCATATGCTCCTCCATACTTTTCCATGTAATATAAATTATCGACATAAAAGTAGGATTAGTGAAGAGTTGATTCTATTTTTGATTTATTTCACTACTTGAGCAGTCTCGTAGGTAAGGCAGCGCAGACTTTGATCAGGATAACGCATTTCTGCCGTGTAGCTGCTGCCATCTTCCAGCATCATCTGAACAGCGACCATGCCGCGTTTATCATTGGTTTCAGTGTTGATTAGTGTTGCTGCAACAATTTTTCGGCTTTCTTTTTGTTTATCTGTAAGGATAGTAATGGCCGTATTGATCCAACTAGCATCTTTATAGATGGCGCTGGCAGCAGAAGCGCTAATTGGTGTTCTTTTCAGAGAATTATTAATCGCGGTCGTATTCACTACCATACCGTTTATGGGATCAATTAGTACATCGTATTCCCAGAATTCCTTACCTTGCCCTTCTAGGGTCTTGGCGTTATATGGACTGAAATGTACAGCCCATGTCCACGGCAGCGAGGTTCGGGTATCACTCAGAATAACCCGCATCTGCAGCTTGGCAATGTCCACATCGAATAATTTGCGAACGCTTGAAGCAGCCAGAGCAACGGTATCGCTTTGACTCAAATGCCCTACAGCAGGCGGTGTAACAGTGTTCCGTTTGGATACAGAAGTCTCATTACCAGCCATGTCTATGAAATTGTTAATTTGTTGTATTTCTTTAGGGCTCGTCTGCTGTTGTAGATCGTCATTCTCTGTGGACACCTGCGTGGGTGCTTCCAACTTCACCCCTGGGGTTTTGATGCTGGTTAAAGCTAAATGGGTGGTGTTTTGAATGACTGCACTGACGATTAGCAGACTCCCTGAGAACAGGAGTACAGCTAAAGCAGTGGGGAATTTTTTGTTATTCACTTGAATAACCTCCATTTGCTTCGGATGATGCTGAATCTTCCTAACCTTAAACTATAGATGTTATAGAGTAGGTAAACAGATGTTATGGAGTTGTAAAAAGATGCGGATACTTGTTCCTTGACCTAAAGTAGAATTCAGTGAAATTCTGGCTTGATGTGCATCTGCGATTTGCTTGCATAAAGATAAACCAAGACCCGCACCCCCGTATTCGCGTGTGCGCGATTTTTCACCTCGATAAAAGGGTTCAAAAACACGCGCGCTCTGTTCCGGGGTCATCCCAAATCCCGAATCACATACTTCCAATATGGCTTCATTTTGCAATGCATAGGCAAGCAAGCGGATGGTGCTCCCTTGCGGAGATGCATGAATGGAATTTTCGACAAGGTTAACCAAGAAGGAAGTTAGCAGATCATGATCACCCCAAACCGCAGGGATCGAATAATCCATTTCTAGTTTGATGCCTGCTTCGTCCAATTTAAGCTGCACAATCTGTTTAACCGATTTGAACAAATCTGATATGTCTACTTGTTTCAGAGTCAGAGGATGATGCCGTAGGACGGACAAATCCAGCAGTTTGAAGGCTAAATTCTTCAGGCGTAAGGTTTCACTAAGGATATATTGACCAGCCATCTGCTGTTCTTCCTGGCCTATATTCGCGGAAGTCAGAAATTCAGCAAATCCCTGCATACTGGTTAAAGGTGTGCGCAGTTCGTGGGCGAGGTTATCTACCATTCTCTGCTTTTCATCGGCCATATTAGACAGTTCGATCACGTGCTGTTCCACTGCGTTTGCCATTCGGTTAAAGTTCAGGGCTAACTCACCAAATTCATCTTTACTGCGCAACTGCACACGCTCGGTATATTTGCCTTCAGCGATCGTTTTTGTAGTCTTTGAAAGCTGTTTAAGTGGTTTGGTCAACTGCCGGATCAGCAAGTAGAGTAATAGGAGCAGAATTGGACCGATAATCCAGTTAATCATTACAAAAAAACGGTTCAGCTCATGCTGCTTAGCATACAGGTCACTGATATCACGTTGATAAACGATCGTCAAAGCTTGATAGGGAGCAGGGAGCTCAGTAGAGAGTTGAATAGAATGTGATTCCGGTGTTGAGACTGATGGGACTCCGGCATTCGGATAAACCAGCTGGTCATTCTCCCAGAGCTGTAGTCCGATTCCCTGCTTATGATAAAATTCACCATAGGATTGAGCCACGCTGGAGATTAAAGTAGAGGTAAGTGTGGCCCCACGGGTCTGAATTGATTCAAGATTTTCATAAATGTTGTTTGCAATTAATAGCTGTTCGCTTGAAGCACGCTGCATTTCGCTGTCCATGTTCAGCTGCCAGCTTTTTTTCATAATCATTATTACACTCACATCTAGGGCGACGATGAAGAAGGCGAGGACTGACAGCAGAATTTTATGCCAGAATCTCATACTAGACCTGAACTTCCAAGCGGTAACCAAGCTTAAATACGGTTTTAATTCGTTCTTCCCAGCCTAGTTTTTTGCGCAGCTGCCTGATGTGTACATCTACGGTACGGGTATCTCCTTCAAAATCATAGCCCCAAGCTAATTCCAGCAACTTTTCCCTTGATAAAGCAATGTTTCTGTTGCGGATAAGGACTTCAAGAAGCTCAAATTCCCTAGCGGTTAAATCTACGGGTAGTTGATCCACCATGACAAGCCTCTCAAGATAACGTACCTCAACGTTTTCACAAAGAAAATTGGAAGTGCCTTTTTCACTCCTGCGTAACACCACATTGATTCTTGCCAACAATTCAAGGATTTCAAAAGGTTTAATAATATAATCATCGGCGCCCAGCTCAAAGCCCTTGATGCGATCAGCCAGTGAATCTTTAGCGGTGATTAGAATCACCGGAATTTGTAAGTGAGCAATCCGCTGCATGATCTCAAAACCATCCAGTTCGGGCAGCATTATATCGAGCAGAATTAAATCGGCCTTTTCACGTTCCAGCAGTTCAATAACCTCCAGCCCGCGATAAGCCTTGCTATAGGTATGTCCTACTAATTTTAGATTCATAGTTATTAAGTCACTGATTGCACGTTCATCTTCTACGACTATGATATGGCCCATAGTTCATTGTTCCCTCCTAAGCTAGCAAATCACTTCCTAATGCTAATAAACTATAAACAACTTATTACAGAATTGTCCAGTGAAGGTATGAAAAAGCATCTAGTTCTTCATAATTTTGATTGTGAATAGAGCTCAAAAAGGACTGAAAGAGAACGAAAGCAGTCTCTTAATCAATCCTAAAACACATCATTATAAGCCTTTGCAACTCTTTATTAATTGGAAATTCCATCCGTTGTTGACTTAGGCAAGGGGGTATCGGGGGCAATAAAATCGTGAACGATTTGACGGAAATATTCGTGATTATCATAGCTGTTGTACATACGCCAGGCCACCGTTTGGGAGTTGCCGAAAAATAACCGCTCGAACTGGGTTTGACGACCTCCGAATGCACCCGCTCCTAGTTCCCACGCCAGCCGGAATAAGGCATTTCGATACCATGCATCCGAGACATTCCCCTTCAAATATTCATAAAGATAAGAACCAGCGCTTGATGTAAAGTCGGCTTCAGAGGGGATCATGATGAGACCGCTTGAACTGAGGTTTTGAACCATTTCAACCATTTCTGGATAAAACTCTGAAAAGTGAATGGTTGAAGCCAATAGTGGTCCCTTGTCTGGAACGAGATATCCAAATTTGTCGAGCGAAGCCCCTATTTCCGCTGCAAGTCTTAAGGCTTTGAATGTTTCTAAATAGGTTAATATTCTGGAAATAGGCAAAATCGTGTAGGACTCAAGGACAGCGTTTTGTTCTTCAGCCAAAGACTCTAGCATACCAAGAAAAAACTCGGTTTTTGCAATATAGCGGGTGACAATTTGGTGGGCCATATGCGTATGAAAGTTACTCTCGCCGAATAATCGGGAACAATATATCTCATCGCCATAATAAAATATACGATCATGAGGGATAAGTACACGGTCAAAGATAACAAGGGTATCCATTTCTTCATATCTTGAACTTAACGGATGGTCGTAAGTAGATGAGGCAGCGTAGCTTTCACGGCAAAAAAAGTCATTCCAGGCAGATCATTAGGCACCGCAAAGGCAAACGCAAAGGGATTATCATCATCCACAAGTGAGGGTGAGGGAGTCGGGAATACAAGCATTTCATCGCAGGTAGCTCCCTGTGTTGCCATCATAAAAGCACCGGTAACAATCATCCCCTCATCATTGATTTCTACGACTTTAGCAGCGATAGAATCCTCTGTAGCATCAATCTGGCCGGATATTTTGCTGGCTTGAGGCTGGATGAAGGCATGGGATAAGGTAATGTCATAATCACGACAGTAGGCATAGTATTTTCTGAGGTTCTCAGCATATTTCGGATTAAGGTCCTCAAGGATATCAGCAGCTGTGAAGAGAGACATAATGGCTGTATTCATATAATCGGGGGAGCGTCCTAAAAATCCATGATGTCTATTGGACCAGAGTTCAATCATTTTTCTCCGGCGTTCTAAATCTTCAGCATTTTTGGGTGGAAGAAAAGATAAACCAACAGGATCTCCAGTATCAGGTGAAGGATAGGTCATCTGCGCCAAATAACGTTCATCACACTGCATGTTATACATTTCAGCTTGTGTTTGTATGAGA
This sequence comes from Paenibacillus sp. FSL H7-0735, assembly GCF_038008505.1. Lineage (NCBI taxonomy): Bacteria > Bacillati > Bacillota > Bacilli > Caryophanales > Paenibacillaceae > Paenibacillus > Paenibacillus sp. FSL H7-0735. The sequence goes on from NZ_JBBOZH010000001.1 coordinate 3,283,375, forward strand.
CCCTGAAAGGCAGGGTGTTTGGATAAAGGACCTTCAATACGTGTTCCTCTGTACCAGATATTGATCTTTTGCCGGTCGATTCGTTCGATGTATTGATTACCTGTTTTTATAGGCATAGGTTCCACCTCATTGAAGTCATCTTTGACTAATAAGCCGTATTATTGCTATTAATGTACGTGACCATGAATCTACGTGTACATTGTCCATATACCGTGTGAACAGGGAGTTTGGGGTTGACATAAACGAAGCTGACTTGTATATTTTGGATATTGGATTACAAATGTAGTCATGCCAGGAAAGAATGGTGGATAGTATTATGTCTAAGGAAACTCCAAGGATTTCGGATGCCGAGTGGGAAGTGATGAAGGTGCTGTGGGCAAGTGCCCCGCGCACTGCAGGTGAGATTGTTGAAGCACTAGAAGGCAGCAGGGACTGGAACCCAAAGACGGTACGGACGTTGATTAAGCGTCTGACAGAGAAGCGGGCTATTGGTTATAACCAGACAGGTAGGTTGTATTCATATTATCCGCTGGTGAGGGAAGAGGAATGTGTCCAATCGGAGACACGATCCTTTCTGAAGCGGATCTACGGTGGAACTCTACGCCCGATGTTGGTCAATTTTTTGCAGGATGAAAAGTTGTCCCGGGAAGATATTGAAGAATTGAAGAGAATTTTGGATGAACGAAAGGACTGAGCCGCTTGCTGGAAGCTGCATACAATCTGTTCGTCAAGGTATTGTCGCTGTCTGCCATGGCGAGCGTGCTGGCTCTGCTGATCTTATTGACCCGGTTCCTGTTCAAGGATCGTCTAAAACCTACCTGGACGTATCTTCTGTGGATACCACTGATCCTGAGGCTGGCAATACCTTGGGCACCAGAAAGCACATTTAGTATTTTTAATCTGTTGCCGCTGGAGAAAGAAGCGGCGCAGAGTACCATTTTTCCGTCAGTACAGTCGGAAGTCGGCTTTACTTATATGCCCGGGTTGACCGGAGAGGAAGAGGAAGCAGCGTCAGTTACTGGAATTGCAGAAACTGGACCTTTGCCGGGAGCATCGGCATCGGATGATGTGGCACAAGTCAATCCGCAAATAGACAGTTCTACCAGGGCGACCGATTCAGGGTGGGAGCCTCTACATTTACTGGTTTTGGCGTGGCTTGGCGGAGCCGCGGTGGTACTGGGCTTGTCGGTTCGAGCACAACTGCGATTTACCGCACGGGTTCGAAGGGAACCAGAGATTCATTCCTTAGAAATCCAACGGTTGTTCCGAACCTGTCAGCAGGAGATGCAGGTACGGCGCCCAGTCAAGCTGATCGAGACGAAGCAGATTGCCGTACCGACACTACTTGGCGTTATACGGCCCAAGTTGCTGCTGCCCACCTCTACTTTACACACTCTGGAGACGAACGGGCTCCGTCATATATTCCTTCATGAGCTGGCGCATGTGAAGCGCCGTGATATTTTGCTAAATCTGCTGACAGGTCTGCTGCTGGCCATGCATTGGTTTAATCCTCTGTTGTGGTATGCCGTACGCCAAATGAAAGAGGATCAAGAGGTTGCCTGTGATGCTCTGGCCTTGAAGCATCTTGAACCAGCGTGCCACAGAAGTTATGCCCTGACACTTCTCAAATTGTTAGAAACCTTACCCGACCCGATCCGGTTGGCAGGTACAGCTGGCATTTCGAGCAGTAAAAAGGAAATGGAAAGAAGGATTATCATGATTACCAGACACAAAAAATTTACGGCAAAAAACTCACTGCTGGGCCTAGCTGTAATTATGGTCTTAAGTGGCTGTACCCTGACAGGGGCAAAGCTGAATTCTGCATCAGCCCCGGCAAAGAGCGCTCCTGCTACTTTTCGGGCAGAAGCGCAGGATAAAGAGAGCACGGCTTCCAGCGTTAAAGGCACTCTATTGGCGGAAAAAAACGGAATCACGGTATCTGCTAATCCCACTGGGGAGAATGCACTTTTGCATAAAGTCACGGTAGATGTGCGTGGTGAAGTAAGCCGTACGTTCTTGTGGAATGCCGGGGAAGATGAAACTCGGCCTCCATTGATTGAAGAAGCAGATGTGAACGGGGATGGGACTAAAGAAATCTTCATACGCATTACGACCGGCACAGGTACCGGACTTTCTATGAGTGAGATTCATGTGCTCCAGCCTGTTACCTTGGAAGAGCTTGTGGTCGAAGATCCGATCGAAACGTTGAATCAGAGGCTGAAATCCTCCATTACACACCGAAATAACCATACCTATGTATCTGCTGAACTGGACGGAAAGCATTTGACCAAAGTATATGATTACACTGAGGGAGCTTGGGGAGAGAAGGTCGGATTTGGCTCAATAGTTTCATACGAGCTGATAGATGACCAAATTATAGCCCACTTGGCTGGTGCAGCCTCTATGTCTGAGTTTCCGCTCGAAGTTATTGCCGTTTACGGGAAGAATCTGACCATTGAGAGCGCACAGATGTACTATGGTTCGTTTATATCTCCACCGCTCAGTGAACAGGACATCAAGTCCATGATGAAAAAACAGCTTCCGGCAAGCGGTTGGACCTTTAGCAAAGACGGAGATCAATATAGGGTGGATATAGATCCACTGAATGGCGAAGGGGAAGGCAACAGCTACAAAATTAATCCGCTTACCGGAACGGTTCATGACGTAACTTCTGGCAGTCCACTGAGAAGTCTTGTAAACCGAGAAGCGATAGATCTGTGGGATATCTCTAACGGTACAGAATACCAGAAGGAACTGTATAAGTTACTCCAACCTATCTTTGATACAGAGGGTTTCAAGCCAACAGGTACGGACTGGATTTCAGGGTTTATCGGGGATGGTTATTTGTTCAGTGATGTTAGGCAAGGAAGCAGGGAATTCACGATTAAAGTAGATGTCTTTACTGGTCAGTGGGAGGAAATTCCTGACCCGTATAAATAGTTAATTATCATAGGTCTGTACCGTACGATTGAAGAGACCATTACTAGCGAATTGAAACTAAAAGCAGCCAGTGCGCGCCGATGGATTATCGGCATGCACTGGCTGCTTAATTTTTCTAGAAGGGAGGATAGTCTCATGACTGCGTAACTTACGGATGACTAGAGGGCTATTCGACCTGGAACTGGTTTAATTCGTCCTGAAGCTTTTTGGACAACTGGTTGAGCTGCTGGGATAGCTCGGCAACCTGTTCAATGCTGTCCAATTGTTCCTGCGTGCTTGCGCTAACTTCTTCCGTCGAAGCGGAATTCTCTTCTGTAGTTGAAGAAATGATTTCGAGTGCCTGTAGGATTTCATCTTTGTGCTTATGGACTTTGGAGGTGTTGCTGCTGATTTGAATCATACGTAATCTCAAAGCCTCCAAATCGCTGTTGATGCTAAAGAATACCTGTTTCGTAGCCTCCACGGATTTTGCATTTTCTTCGGCAATTTCAAGTCCTTGGGCTGTGTATTCCACGGATGCTCTAGTTTTTTCCTCGATTTCATGAACCTTTCTGCCAATCTCCTGTGTGGCCTGTGCGGTCTGCTCCGCCAACTTGCGAACCTCTCCGGCAACAACGGCAAATCCGCGCCCCTGTTCTCCCGCACGTGCTGCTTCAATGGAAGCATTTAGCGCCAGCAGATTGGTTTGCGTAGCGATTTGATGTACCGTGTCCACGATACTTGAAATTTCATGACGGCTTTGATCAATATCATGAATGGCAGACGATATCGAATGAGTGGAGTTGTGATTTTCTTCTGCCCATTTCGATAACTGATTCAATACACCTAACCCCAGTTCGCTCTGGTCGGCAGAAGCCTGCACCATCGTCTCTATGGCTATGGCATCATTTGCGATTTCGTCAATTTGACCAGATAATGATCCGGTTTTTTGCAAAATCGTATCCGTTTCAATCGACTGGTAGTTGGTCGCATTCGCAATCTCATTAATGGCCGTTGCTGTATCGTTCATCGTTATAGCTGTACGGGAAGAAATGGATTGCAGATCTTTTGAGGACTGGTTTAATACCTGAGCGGAGGTACCCACTATTTGAAGCATCCCTTGAATTTTCTGGACCATGTTGAATATTCCGTTGGAGATTTGTCCAATTTCGTTGTTGGAATAGGCATCAAATTGAACAGTCAAATCCCCATTTTCCACCCGTTTGATTTTGGTGAGCAGCTTCGGTATGGATCTGAGCAGATAACGGAGTGTGATATACGAAAATAGAACGAGCAGAATCGCCGCTGCCACAAACCCGCCAATAGTAATCCAGGTGAACTTTTTTAATTCGGAGAGCACTTCACGCTCTGAAATAGTTAAACCTACGGACCAGCCGGTATCTTTACTTGTAGCATAGCCGATGTAACGGCGTTCTCCGTTGTCATTAATCAGATGTACGCCGGATTCACCAGCGATCATTTTCTTGCCGATCCCCCCAAGATCACCTGGCAGCTCATTAATCTTTTCCTTTGTGACCTTAGACTGGTCTGGGTGATACAGAATATCACCTGTTTTGGAGGCGAGAATGGAATAACCAGTGCTGCCTAGCTTATAGCTTTCCATTATCTCAGGGATATTTTTAGACGCTATATCAACCGCGACAAAACCGATTAATGTATTGTTGTCATTTTTTATCGGATAAAAAATACCCATCAGCATATCGCCTGTAGTGATGTCAATATAAGGATCGGAGTAGTATAGGCCGTCTGCTTCGATTGCTGGCTTATAATACGGCCGTTCTTTAATGTTAAAAGCAGCATCTGATGTCGTACCATTGTTGAGGATGTAAAAACCTTTGCCGGCAGTACTAGCAATCCATGCATCTGCAAAAGTGGGTTCCACCTTTACAATGGCAGCTAGTGTCTTTGCTACTTCAGCGGCATGCGGTGAAGTCTTGGCCATTTCAGGAGCTTCGGTGGTTTCGATGTATTGTTTGAATAAGTTATTCGTTGACATTTGCTTGACCAGTGAACCCTTTTCCTTAAATAGTGCATCAAATTGACTGACAAGTGCCTGTGTTTTGGTCTGAAGCATAGATTCTTGTTGTTTCACAAGTATGCTGCGAGTGCTGGAAAACATAAAGGTTCCCAAGATTGAGAAGACGACAACAATAATAACTAAAAGTACAATGGACAAAGTATTTGCTATGCTTGATGAACCGAACCGCCTTTTTTTTAGTTGTTTTAACATGCTACCATCTCCCCCAAGTTGTCTCTGAGCAAATAGCTCATAAGAACATATCGGAAGATAGTGAGATTTTCGAAATAGTAATTTTGAGAATAAAAAAATTAAATTAAAATGGATAACGCACAGGATAAACCCTTGACTGGTGCGGGATTTCAAGATGGTGGGGGGCGAGGGAGATCTTAACAATTAGTCTGTTCACTTGGGGATTTACTGATGGTTAGAAATACAAAAATGTCAATGGGAGCAGCGATGCTGTTATGTCTTGTTTTAATGCTTAGTGCTTGCTCTTCAGGGAACAGTCCTGTTAATTCTGCGAATGCTGGCCCTAGTCCGGTATCCTCTGTGCAAACAGAGACAAGTCCACCGGACTCAGCCACCAATTCAAAATCTACAAGAGTATATAAAGACAGTCAGGGGCATGAGGTTGATATTCCAGAGCGTCCACAGCGGATTGTGCTGCAGGGTAATTCGATCGGAGACCTGCTGGCACTCGGGATTCAGCCGGTCGGTGTCGACCGCCGGTTTATTGAAGAATCAGTCTATTTGGACAAGGAGACAACCCCGGCACAGGATATCGGATTTCCTACAAATCTGGAACTTGTTTTGGATCTGGAACCGGATTTAACAATGCTAGGTTATGTGATGGACAAACAATATGAAGAAGTGTCCAAAATATCACCTACTGTTGTATTTGACCAGAGTAAACCCTTGTCTGAGCGTCTGCCTGTCATTGGTGAGATAGTGGGTAAAAAGGCTGAAGCAGAGCAACTGTTGTCCGAATATAATCGCAAGGCCGAGAATATGTGGAGCGGATTGCGTCAGGAAGGCAAACTTGCCGAAGGAGAAACAGCGGTAGTGCTGATTTATTATTGGAACAAGACAATGTATTTGATGAAAACTGGTGGCATTCCTGCACTGCTGTATCAGCCGCAGGGCTACAAAATGTCAGAAGCAGTGAAGGAAATCGAGCCGGCAGAAGGCGCGCCCTATATTGAGGTCTCCCCTGAGCTAATGCATAAGATGCTTATTGGTGACCATTTGTTTGTCATTTATCCGGCCAATGCTGATGCGGAAAATTCCTTTAATGAGTTAATGAAAACTGCGTTGTGGAGCTCGCTCCCTGCTGTAAAGAGCGGAAAAGTTACTTTTGTGGAGACCAAATGGAATTATGACGATATGCTGACCAGCAGCATGCTGCTGGATGAGTTCCCTAAACTGCTGGCTAAATAAATGAGATCTCAGGTTAACCCTTGACGTGAAGTCTAATGACCGTTTTGAATGAGAGAAGTAAGATTCAACAAAGAAGCAGTGAAGTAACTCGCTGCTTCTTTGTTTTGCTTATAAAGTAGAGGGTGTTGAATATAGGAAAGTAATCGGCTCATTGATTTTTGTTGATTAGCTAGACGCTAAGAGTAGCATCGATTAATCTGAAGAAGTGGAATGCGGGTTATGATTGAATCGTCGACACAGATAAACGGAGGCTGACTATGACTTACTCACAGATTTGGAACAACTCAGGAAATGAAGCCGATATTCTCTATTTGGAACAGCAGATTGAAACCGTTAAAAAAGAAATAAAACGAGCAGAAGCTGCAGAGCTTCAGGAAATATTGGATCAAGCGAATCGTAAGCTGGCTGAACTGGAAGCGAAGCTGGACGAGCTAGAGGATTAGGGGCAAGACGTCCATCGTACCACCCATAGAGTGGCTTTTCTGCGCTAGTTTAGGAACAAAACAGCTTGGGGGCTGACTTGACTTAAGTATTTCCTTCTGACCCCTGGCTCGTGTGCTATGTAGAAGTTAAAATAAGCAGATTTGCACCGATGTCTTTATAGTTTTATAATTGTAGCTTACAGAATCGTATTACTGGGAGGAATGGGAAATGGATAAAAATAGAAAATACATGCTTGTCGGTGCGCTTCTGACAGGGGTAGGTGTCTCTTTGATGGCCTATACAGCAAGCCGCTATACTTCGTTTAAACGAATCGTAGCCAATACCATCCGATTGGAAGAAATCGCCTCTCTAGAAATCTCGCGATTGTCTTCAGTTCCCGGTGAAAAGAAAGACATCATTATTACTGATCCTGCTGTTATTGAGCGGATCTTTACTGATTTCTCTCATGTTCAATTAATGAAATCGGTCCGAAATGTCAGTTCTGACAAAAATTTCAGCTATTATATTACGATAGTTCAGGCTGATCGCAAGCAACGATTTGATATTATTCTAAAAAGCAGACAGCATATGATCATCTATGACAATGATTTAAGCAATCCTCACTTGAATGCATATAAAATTATCAGTCCTTATAATCCGCAAGCACTGGAACAGGTTTTTGACTGATTATATAGAAGTGCGCAATGAAGTAATATCGTAGCCCATTTCCTGCATAGCATCCAATCCATATATGATCTCTATTGTCCGGGTGCCGTCCCAGCCTTTAGCCGTTCCATATTCGATCCATTCGCGGATACGCTGTGGATGGTTTAGATTATAGACAACATCAAACCCTTTTTTATGGTTTTGCAGCAGATAGCCTGTATTCAGCGGACATCCGGCAATCGGATCATCCCATGTTAGGATTTGGATGCGTAGCGGATGGAGCTTTACATTTTTATGATAAACCTTTAATTCAAGCAGACTCCGTTTGTCATGGATTCGCATGCCCAGTATGTAGCTGTATTCCAGTCCCCTGAGCGTGATAGAACGCAGCTTTTTTTTCATAATAATCGCCTCTCATCCCAATAATTTTGTTATCATAGCAAGCATAGGGATATTTTTCAAGCAATCAACAGGGAGGATGTTCATATGAAGTATGAATTTGGGATCATGGCATCCATTACAGAATTGGTGGAGTACCCGGATGAGCAGAATGATGCCTACATTGCGCACCCGAATTTTCAGATCATCATGGATCAATTGGGCATTACAGTACCCGTTGCGGAGATTTATGAACATTTTTTTGCCAACCCTGTTCACAACGGACATGTGCTTGTTTACAGTAATCCAGTGCAGCCAAACGCTTGTATTGTCCTCGACACTTACCGTGATCCGCTGGACCAGCTAGATATGATTTATTTCGGATGGCGCTGTTCGTCCGAGATAGACTTGATCCGCGAGCTGTCCCGGCGTTTTTATGATGAATGTGAATTTGCGGCCCGTTATGAAGAAGGTCAATCCGTACTTTACAAGTTGTTGAAGGAGGATGCCTATCCGCGAAAATTTTACTACAATACTGTGTTTGAGCAGCAGTTGAAGCGATACCCGGCAAAATAGGCGATAGAAATACATAACCGAATAACTTAGCAAAAAAGCGCGAGTTCAGGGCAGTGCTACCCGGGCTCGCGTTTTCTATACATTTGATTTTAAAATGTTCTGCTTCATTCAGGCAATTACTGCGCCGTCAGCAGCTGCTCCAGAATTTCGGAGGGAGCAGCGGATTTGGGTGAACTTTCATTTTTTTGTTGCGAACAGGCACTTAACACAAAAGATAAAGTTAACAGCAAACTGAGGCACAAGGCATAAACAGATTTAGCTTTCATCGTGAGTTCCTTTCAAGCGGTTATTTTGACTTCCAGACGGTAATATTGATGAATCTTATTGATAATAATTCTCAATGTCAGTGGAAATAAAAACCTATCATAAGACATGATAGGCCTGCGCACAACTATTGTTTGCTGCTGCAAACGGCAATATAATTCAGATCTTTACCCGTCGTATTAAAAAAGGTATACATCTTTTTGAACTGTTCCCGGTTCTCTTTCTTGAGCCCGTTTTTCACAATACGCAGCGCCCCGATAACCCCTTCATCACGAATGAGTCCATTGATACTCATCAAGGACATGGGACCGGTAGCATTGTCTACTTGCTTAAAGCCTGCGGAGTGGAACAATCCCGCCCAATGCCCAACAGACAGTGGTTCGACATTGATGTGAATGGTGCGGCGCAGCTCGGCCAGACGTTCTTCCATATTTTCCTTGGCAAAGGTAATATCATGGGTAAGCAGAATGCCGCCAGGTTTCAGTACCCGATAGTATTCGGCGACTGCCTTTTCCTTCGCAGGCTGGTTAAGCATCGTGAGCATGGCTTCATTAATGACAACGTCAAAGCTCTCATTCTCAAAAGGTAGCTTCAGTGCATTTCCTTGCCGGACACGGATATAGTTTTCCAAGTTGGCATTTTTGATATTTCGGTTTGCTTTTTCCAGCGCCCGCGGGTCCATATCAATACCGGTAATTTGACAGTGATATTTACCGGCCAGTTGAATGGAGGTGGTGCACATATTGCAGGCTACCTCCAATACCTGGTTGTCCGTACTCAGATTGGCTTGCTGGATCAGCCAGTTGGTTGCTGCAACGCCGCCGGGCCGCAAACGTTTTTTTCCCAGCCGCGCCAAAAAATTATGGCCTACTTCCTTTTTCATCGCATTCACCCCATTACTTATCCGGCTTGACTACAACCAGAAGCATCTGAAACGCCTCTGTTGCGTGTAGGGCATGCGGAATATTGGCCGGCATAACGAGGGTCTCCCCGGCATGAACAGTGTACTTGTCTTCTCCAATTGTAATTTCCGCTTGCCCGGACAAAATGTTGACCATGGCATCTCCCGGGGAAGAATGTCCCCCAATCGACGAGCCTTTGTCCAGCGAAAGAAGGGTCATTGCCAGATTTGGCCGCTGTACAAGGGTCAGACTGGAAACCTGCTGTTCCTCTATTGTGATGATGTCCTTCAAATCAATGACTGCGGATTGCGGCAGTTTTTTAATGAATAAACCTGTTTCCATTTTGAATACCTCCGTTTTATATACTAATTTGCAGAAATTTGCAGCTGCTGCGGGCGGAATAATCATGCCAAGTGCCCGCTGGGACGATAACGGATGCGCCGGCTGTCAATTGATAGGGCTCTTCCGCCACCAGCAGATGAAGCTCGCCTTCCAGCACATGGATGATTTTAGATTTGGGGGAGGTCTCTGAACTGATGGTCTCCTCCTGATCCATGGCATACAATACCCATTCCGGTTGTGCCGCTGTTTCGGCTGCAGATACGGGCAATGCCAGCACTCGGCTCGCAATCCGGTGTGGCTTAACGCTGATCATATCTGTTAAAAAAAATACCTTGCCTGCTGTAATTCCACTCATACGATCCCCCCTGTTCAAAGTACAGCATTTTGTTTATTTCCAAATTGCTTGATTGAATGATTCCTGCAATTTGATATAATGAGAATGACCAATGAGAATTATTCTCATTTATTTTATTGTAGCAGAGTATTTATCATGACTCTGTTGCCATGGCAACAGGAGGCTGAGAAAATTGCAGAAATATCTGAGCAGGATACAGAGCACTATTTTGTTTAAGGGGTTCGCGGAGCGGGAGGTGCAGCAAGCGCTGAGCTGTTTGCAGGGCACAATCAAGGATTTTGCGCGGAAGGAGGTTATTTTTAGAAAAGACGATATTCTGGATTCGGCGGGCATTATTATCCATGGCAATGTTCTGCTGTGCAAAGATAATATCTCAGGCATGAGATTTATTTTCTCGGAGCTCGGGGATGGGGAAATCTTTGGCGAAACGGCGCTTCGCCTTGTCCAAGAACACAGCGGCTATGAAGCGGTGGCGGGTTCGGAATGCCGGATTCTGTTTATCAAAATAAATAAAATTGTCCGGCCCGGGCAGGACACTTGCCATTTAAGGGGCCGGATCATTGAGAATATGCTGGCCCTGCTGCTTGAGAACAACCGGTCCATCTATCAAAAGCTGGATCTGGTCTCCCACAAATCGCTGCGGGACCGTATTCTGCATTATTTAGCCCTCCAGACCAAAAAAAACAATTCCGCCTGTTTTGAAATTCCGTTTACCCGCAGCGACCTGGCTGATTATTTGACTGTTGACCGCAGCGCCTTGTCCAGAGAGCTGCAGCGGATGGCGCAGGACGGGCTGATCCGGTTTAATCGAAATCAATTTGAGCTGTTGGACGCGGAGAATCAGCTGCGGATCAGCGATTTTTAGAATAATTCCTCCAAACCTTGAAAAGAGTACGCAGCTAGAAAATGCACTAGAAAAGTATTTGACCGATCTAAACAGCATAAAAGAGGTAGTTGAAGTTAGTTAACTGTTGACTTGAGTTTTGATTTGTTGATTTTAGCTATCTATCGGAGTTACTCATAAATACAAGAGCCCGCGTCGGACGCGGGCTTTTGTATGTTACTCTCCTCCAGTAGCCACCGGGTTCTCCTCATATGAAATCCAATTACTCCGACTACCCGCATACAACTTCCTTTATAGTCTTCCAATTGCCACGATCAACGCCAGAACTACAAAAAAGATATTTACGCCGAGCTCCCGGTACTCTTTTCGCCCAATATGAAACAGCATCCCGAGCAGTGCAACCGCAGCCAAAGCGATCGCGGCGATCAGCGTTAGCAACGGAGCTATGTTCAGTGCCCACGGCAAAACAAGGCCCAGCGCTCCGAGTAGCTCCGCGATTCCGATCAGAACAACTAGTCTTTTCGGCACATCATTTACCCAGGCCCATGTCTTTTTTGACGACTCAATACGAACGGTTTTCATCCATCCCGAATATACGAAGCCTGCCGCCAATACGATATGTACGATGCTGTACGGTGAAGAAGACGAAGCAGAGGCAAACGTATCCGACCTTCGGAAAATCGATTTCTTGCCGTAAACGTTTCGGTATATAGCGCAAGCTAAAAAAGCCCGCAAAGATTGCGGGCTTTTCCTTTTCTTAAATATACAAATAAAAACGAACGCTTAACCCTCTCCCGTAGCCACCGGATTCTCCTCATATGAAATCCAATCACTCCAGCTTCCCGCATACAGCTTAACATTCTTGTACCCGGCTTTGCCTAGCGCGAGCACATTAGGGCAGGCACTTACACCTGAACCGCAGTACACAATAATCTCTTGCTCAGGATCAATTCCTTCATAATGCTCTTTCAGCACCTCAGTTGACTTCCAGCGCCCTTGCTCATCGAGAACATCCTTCCAGAACTTATTGATCGCCCCGGGAATATGACCTGCCTTCGGATCAATCGGTTCTTCCAAACCTTCATAGCGACGGGACTCGCGGGAATCAATCAATAGTGCGCCACCGGCGTTAACTACATTTTGCACATCTTCCATGCTAGTAAGCATCTTCTTCTGAACATCTGCTTCATACTGGCTAGGAATCCGAACCGCTTGATGATCACTGACGGGGAAGGATGCTTTTTTCCAAGCAGAGTAGCCTTCATCCATTACAAACACACGTTCATGCCCCAAATATTTAAGCATCCACCACAGACGGGAAGCGTAGGCACCACCTTGATCATCATAAGCAACGACAATACTATCTCTGTTAATGCCAACCTTACTAAGTGCGGCAGTTAGCTTTGAAATTTCTGGCAGTGGGTGGCGTCCCCCGTGTGAGCTTACAGGAGCGGAGAGTTGTTCTTCCAGATGTAGATAAACTGCGCCGTGAATATGATCTTCTGTATAGGCTTTACGTCCAGCTTCCGGGTCAGTAAGTAAAAAACGGCAATCAACTATAACAAGTTCAGGCTCGTATAACCGAGCAAGCAGCCATCGAGTAGAAACGATCGGTTCCATAAAGTAGCCTTCTTTCCTGTTTAATATGTATGGAGTCATTATAACGGAAAATAAAAGAGGGCGCACCTTAAGCTTATGGCTTAAACTGCGTCCTCTAAAAATTAGATCAAACGATATCCCGAAGGCAAGTTACCGCTGCTGCGGATATTACGGATTTGTTCGAGGGTTAAGCGTTGGTTAGTAGAAATAATGGACTCCACGTCATTACCTGAAATGAAATCATCCAGATCCCTAATGTTGCGGTTCCCGCGAAGTACACGGAAATTCCCTCTAAACCGTGTTCTAGTGAAAAGTACCAGTGTAGCATTGCTGCTAGTAGAGAAGAACCGAAGGCTCTCAATACCATCGAGGATGTTGTCCGTATTACGAATACCCAGGTTGCCAGTATATATTCTACGGCGTCCATTGAAGTTTTCTTCATCGTACACGGTCAAGCGAGGGTAAGTCTGCGATACATGAACTTCTTTTTTCATTTGTAATTCCTCCTTTGTTATCTAATCTATGTTCATATAAATTTTTTGCTTGGCTAATAGTCTAATAGAAAGCCCTTATTTGCATTAACTTATCATTTTGGGCTTTACTTCAATAACATATTAGTGTACTATATAACTATGACACTGACACAATAAAACGAATGAACAATACATTAGTTGGCAGGGAGGATTCGCATGAAACAGGGGAGTGGTGTAGAAATGCAAGATTCAATTGTTCTGCAAATGAATGAGGTAAGTAAGATCATCAAAGGAAGACCGATTGTGGATAAGCTGACATTTGATATCCGTAAGGGTGAAATTGTGGGATTGTTAGGTCCAAACGGTGCAGGAAAGACCACAACGATTCGAATGATGACGGGTTTAATACGGATGAGCGAAGGCGATGTGATTATCCAAGGCCACAGTGTGAAAAAGGATTTTAAGCAGGCGATTGGCCATATCGGTGCGATAATTGAAAATCCAGAGTTTTATCCCTATATGACTGGACTTGATAATCTGAAGCAGTACCAAAGAATGACGGATAACATTGAGGCTGGCAGAATAGATGAGGTTGTAGAACTGGTAGGACTTCAAGAAGCGATGAATAAAAAAGTAAAGGCTTATTCGCTGGGGATGCGCCAACGTCTTGGGATTGCTCAAGCGCTTCTCAATCGGCCGAAGTTATTGATTTTAGATGAGCCTACGAACGGACTTGATCCGGCTGGAATACGGGAAATGCGTGATTATATGCGTACCATCGCCGAAGTGGAAGGTATTTCTATTCTGATTTCCAGCCATTTACTTACTGAAATTGAACAAATATGCCATCGGGCTATTGTGATCCAGAATGGTAAGCTGGTGACCGTAACTACGATTGGTGAGGCGCAGGAAGCAACCGCACAAGTGAAGCTCACAATCCGTGTAGGATCAATCGAATCGGCGATAAATATCTTGGAGCGCTTGGATTATGCGGAATTGACCTCTATGGATAGCGCGCGATCAGAAGTGACAGTAAGTCTCCTTGACAGCAGAGTACCTGAGCTTGTATCTACTTTTAGTGATGAAGGTGTAGGGATTTTCCGGATTACGGAGAATAAACAAAGTCTTGAGGAAGATTTCTTGAAATGGACAGGAGGAAACCGCATTGCGTAACTTTAATAATCTGATTGTGAATGAATGGCTCAAACTCTCAAAAAAACGCACATTTTTTATGCCATATCTGATATTAATTCTATTATCCCTGCTGTTAGGTTATATAGTTCATTCTGTCTCCCCTGACATGTTTGAATCAGCTTATGATTTTTCAGCTATGATGCTGCTTTCCCAAGGGATTGGGCAAGTGATTACAATTCTTGCGATCATCGGAACAGCAGGTATTGTCTCAAAAGAGTATAGTCAAGGAACCATTAAGTTCCTGCTTATCCGTGCCAGAAGCCGTACAGCAATCCTCGCATCCAAATATGTGGTTGTACTGTTGTATGCTTTGACTTTGACTGTCATCGGAGGTATTGCCGTTTTTGGAACGGGGGCTTTGTGGTTTGGACTAAGTGGTGGAGAAGCGGGTATGAGTGAGATGCTTACAAACCTATTGTATAATCTCGTGAGTACAGTTGTGTATGGAACACTTGCTTTTATGCTGGGGATATTGACCACTTCAACGGGGGTAACGATTGGGGCTACTATGTTTGCGTTAATGATAGACAAATTGATTATCTCTCGTGATTTTTACAAATATGTTCTGTTTCCAAACTTAAATTTATCTGCTTATGAAGGTGGAGGAGCACCTATGCCTGGAATGACACTGACCTTTTCCATCGTGATGCTTGTCTTATACACAGTTGTCTTTCTTCTCATAGGTTTCTCCGTCTTTAGACGAAGGGATGTTGCTTAATCATGACAATCGAATTCGATAACAACCTGCCGATTTATATACAGATCATGAATTACATCAAAGGGGAAATCGTCACAGGTAAGCTGAAACCGGGGGATAAAATACTCTCGGTACGAGAACTTGCCAGTGAACTGCAGATTAATCCGAATACGGTGCAAAGAACTTTTCAGGAACTGGAGCGTGAAGAAATCGTGGAAACCCGGCGTGGAATGGGAAGATACGTCACAAGTAATGAAGGTACTATCCTGACCATCAAAAAAGAAATGGCCAAAGATGTGCTAGATCGGTTCATTCGTGGTATGCAGGATCTTGGCTTTCAAGGCGAAGATATTTTAGCGGCGGTGGCGGAGAATATCCGTGACAAGGATAAAGAATAGGGGGATAAACAAGTTGGGAAATATACTTGAGGTTCATGAAGTTACAAAAAAATATAGTTCCAAGCATGCCCTCCGCGAGGTATCTTTTAATCTGAGTGCGGGTAAGATCACGGGACTGTTAGGCAGTAACGGCAGCGGCAAAAGTACACTTATGAAAATCATCGCCGGGCTGTCACAGCCTACGACCGGTCGTGTATCGGTCATTGGGGGTTCTGTAGGAACAGAGAGTAAAGCGGTGGTATCGTTTATGCCTGATAAGCCGCTTACAGAATCTTGGATGAGTGTTTCTGATGCTCTAAAGTTCCAAACTGACTTCTATCCTGATTTTGATCTGACTAAAGCCTCGCGAATGCTGGAGTTTATGAAACTAAGAGCGCAAGATAAGGTAAAGGACCTGTCCAAAGGGATGAACGAACGTTTACAGCTTACACTTGCCCTATCACGCCGAGCTAGCCTTTATTTGCTGGATGAACCCATTGGTGGTGTAGATCCGGTAGCTAGAACAAAAATTCTTAACGCGTTAGTAGAGTTTTATGAAGAGGACAGTACCATTCTCTTATCAACCCATTTAGTATCGGATATTGAGCGGATCTTTGATGATGTGATTTTTATAAAAGAGGGAGAAATTGTGATGCATACGGCGGTAGAGGATATCCGGCTTCGCCAAGGCAAAAGCATAGATGAACTGTTCAGAGAGGTGTACGCAGAATGCTAAAGCTAGTGAAGTACGATTTTAGACGAGATAGGGATAAGTTCCTTGCTGTTTTTGTAATCATAATTCTGGCGCAGATCGGGTTGGGGTTCACCAAATTGCATGACTATGAAAGGTTTATTTTAAACGGATTAATTTATGTCATCGCGGGGCTGATCTTTCTCGTCATGGCAGCACGAACCTTTTTTAACAATGTAAATTCCTATAATCGTCGCCTAGTGCCCGTAAGAACCCTGAACACTGTCCTTTCTCCGTTAGTGCTCTATTTAGCTCTACTGCTGGGTATTATTTTAATAGCTTTGATCCATTTTGGCGTGTATCTTTCAATGTATTCCTCATCATTTCTTCCGGAGAATTTCTGGAAAGTGGGATTATTAGTTCTCTTGCAGGCGTATTGGTTTGCCGGTTATATTATGCTTACCTTGATGGTCTCCATTACGGTTGCGCGAAGTATGAAATTTAAGGGGCGAGTATGGATTGGGCTGGCCACAGCGTATTTGTTACAGAATGGAATATTCTATTTGGAATATTTGATTTTCAAAAGTAACTTCACTGCTTGGGAAAGTGTATTCCAGTTCGAGGTCATAGCTGAGACGGATACCCGAAGTGGGATACAGCTTACACAGGGTCACTTGAATCTAGCTCCTCTTTTGTTTGAAGGGGTGATAGCAGTTCTTCTTATAGCGGTCATCATCAAGCTCGTTAATAAAAGAGTGGACGTCTAGCCACAACTTGGCGGAATAGTTTTTAGAACGGAGACAGAGCGATTTAGCTTTGTCTTCGTTTTTGTGCAAAAAAAAGACGTCCTTCTAAGTGAAGGGCATCTGTTAAGGTAAGTTCTACAGACCTTCAACCCGAAGGGTGGCGGTCCATGTTTCAAGCTCTCTTATTAGGCGTTCTTCCTCGTTTTCGTCCAAGCGGAATTTAACTCCATATTGATATTGGCCAAGCCCAAACATCCAACCCCACCGGACGCTGCATAAGAGCTGAAGCTTCTCTTCATTTAATTGAAGATGAATAATAAGCCTAGTATCTCTTGCAGTGAATCGAAGATTCAAAGGAGTGCGTACTTTACAACCCGAACGGCTAAGATCGAGTAATACAGCCTCTGTTAACTTTCCAGCACCTGGACCGGAATTGTTAAGCGGAACTTCAATCCAGCATTCAAGCGGATGGTTCATAACATAACGGAATGGTTCTTTCCTGCTGGACACATCCATAATTTTCCTCCCCATTGTTTATTTGCTATTATATCGAAAGGGAATGTTGAGAACAATCTACTAAAGTGCTATTTTTAATTAAGAATTAATTTTTTTAATACTAATGAAGGTGATGAGATTTATATGTACCAATACCTTAATGAAACGTTCCGTAATCACAATTTTGACCAAGGAAGCTTGCAGGATGGTGAGTTAAATAACTGCACATTCGAGCAATGCTCCTTCAAAGGCACTTCTATGGAAGAGATGAACTCTATTGGCTGTCGATTTATTGATTGTGATTTTACAGGAGCCATGCTTAATGCGTCTCACCATAAAGGTTCAGCTTTTACCAATTGTAAATTTACGGGAGCGAACCTGTTTGTATCTAAATTTGAAGATTGCAAGATGGTAGGATCGGATTTCTCAAACGCTTATTTGGACGGAATCTCGCTGCTTGGAGGGGACTGGTCGTACACGAACCTTAGACATACCAATCTAAGCAGACAGGATCTGCGGGGGATTCGATTTACAGAAGCGGATTTAATGGGCTGTAATTTGCAAAAAAGTGACTTGCGTGGAGCGGATTTGAGCCGTGTACAATTGTCTCAATGCAAGCTTAAGGGAGCGGATATGCGGGAAGCGATTGTTGAAGGCATTGATTTAAAGAGTCTGGATCTACAGGGAGTGCGGATGGATATGGAACAGGCGGTACTCTTGGCACGTTCATTTGGGGCAAAAGTAGGGAATTAGTAAATAGGGGCATCAGTTGCTAGTACTTTAGCGATGGGTGCTCTTTTTAATTGAATTTGAAGGATTTCATCAGGAAAGATGCCTAAAGACCTCCGCTAGCAAACCAATGCTTAGAGCGGAGGTGGTGGCAAACGCAGATTATTATAATTAACTCACTGCTGAACCTATGTATTATTGCATATGAAATATTATGCGTTAACGTAACCGTTTTCTGGGTTTTGCCCACCATTTGATCCATAAGAATCCATCATCATCACGAAAAAACTTTATACCTACCCAGCGTAAGGGTGTCCATACTTCTTTAAAATAATATGAAGGCATAGTCTGTTAGACCCTCCTATATAGTAAATTATTACTATATATTACGCTAATTCTACGGGATTCACAAGCTAGATTTACTAATAATTACATATTGTCCGGGTAAAATGAGGTGAAAATGCATTATGCAGGACCTAAGGCACCGCTTGTGCTACCGAGAAGTGCACCCCTCCATTTCACATATACGCTCCAAGCTTCACCATTATCCAATAAGCTTTTGCAGGTATACAGCCCTTCCTCGATAGAGTTGACCTTTCCAGCTAGATGTAATCTTGCTGCACCGTTCAGCAGAGTTTGATTATAGAAAGCCATGTGACCGCCGCCCTGTAGAACTGCCTCAGCTGTCATTAGCTGTTGATGTGGTGTCCAATGGACTTCAGGAACAATTGTATCCAAACCAAATCCTTCCGGATCAATAATATCAAGAGCCGCCACACCGTTCTCGACAGTGTAAACGCGGGTAGGTCGGTCGATGAAAAGATCCTCGGAGCCTTCCACCCCTTGGACAATTAACGCCTTTTGATAACCAAGCTTTATGAGTAATCTAGATAATCGGTCAAAGACTGTATTATGGTATATCCCGAAGATAATAAAAGGAGAGCAGGCGTAGTCAATCAGCTTCTCGGCGGTGTTGAATAAGGTTCTCATACCAATTTCCTCACGGATGCTGCGAAGGTCGCCTAGAGGAGGGCACCATTCTTCAGCATCGGCAAATAGTACATTACTCTTGTTAGCAGCTGCAATGGCTTTTGTACGTTCTAGCGCAGTTTTCTCAATCCCAGATTGATAGATGATATCTTGTAAAGTGATTCCCCATTTAGGAGGCAGAGAAGCAGTACCGTGTAGTGTGACTGGCAGTCCGGCCGCGGACAATAGAAATGCAGTGGGAAAAGTTGCGATGAATGAGGATTTTCTACCATCATAGGGTCCGGCGCAATCAAGACCTTCCGCAAAAAGGGGTTCGCGATGCGCATATTTACGTAAAACGTAGACGAAAGCTTCAAGTTCTTCTACGCTTTCTAGCTTAATCCGCTCAGCAGCCAGAAAGGCTCCAATCTGAGCAGGAGATGCTGTTCGTCCGAGTATAGATTCTGCGGCATATGTAGACTCTTCATAATTTAAATCTCGGGCGCCTCTTTTGCCTCGGGCGACTTCTTTTAAAATGTTGATCATAGGTATATTCCCCCCTTAGGTTTGATCTTGCAGTAATTGATAGACTCTAACGATTGAAGTAGCTACATCAACCATACGTTTACGTTCATTCATTGCTTGTTTACGGAGAAGATCATAAGCTTCAGATTCGGAAATATTCTTGACCTTGGACAGGATACCTTTAGCCATATCAATCCATTTCCGTTCTTCGATTCGAGCATGCAGCTGTTCTCGCTCTTTACGCCATTGTTGTCTTTCGAAACATTGCTTGGCACTGAAATGAAGGATCCAATGGATCTCCTGTGAGAGCATGGAAGGCGATAATACACCATCCACCATGATATTATCTTCACATGCAGCAAGTGAAAGTGTGGCTGTTTCGTCAGTACACCACCAAAGGATTGGTGCAATCTTATGACTCATTAGTAAAGTACCCCAGCTATTGATCTCTGTGATGGGTAAATGGAGTATGGAAGCATCAGCGTCTTTGATCCGTGCCACAGCTTCTTCTTGTGTAACGGCTACTGTGACAATATATCCGGAGGAACGGAGAATGGCATCCGTTTTACTATTTGAGCGCTCGGCTGTGTCCTTCTCTGTCGTGCTATTCTGAATAATCAACAGGGAATGCATAGTTCGACGCCCTTTCTTAATCGTTATGTTATTTTATATAACACAGAAACGATGGGTTGTCGACGAATTTAAGATTTTTAAATTTTATATGTCATAATTGTTGACGTTCTCTGATTCCTGTTGTATAGTCGGTTTAACAAATTAATCATTCACGAATACAACGGTGTATTCGACTGAAGCGGCAATGGTGCCTGCTTTCACTTATCGCAATGGAAATGTAAGTTTCCGTGTGGAGTGGAGCGGGCTTTTTGGGTTTTCCAAACGGAGAGGAGAGATATAGATGATAGCTGCGCGTAAGAAACTGGTGTTAGTCGGCAATGGAATGGCGGGGGTTCGTACGATTGAACATTTGCTCAAATTAAATCCTGAGGGGTATGAGATTACCATCTTTGGTTCGGAACCTTATCCTAACTATAACCGGATCATGTTATCTTCCGTTCTTGCTGGTGGAGCGAATATGAGTGAGATCATCATCAATGATCTGGAGTGGTATCACAGCCAAGGTATTAAGTTGTATATGGGACATACGGTGACTTCAATAGACAGTGAGAGTCGAAAGGTATATTCCGATAAGGGGATCACTGCCGAATACGATGAGTTAATCCTAGCTACAGGATCGAATCCCTTTATGTTGCCGATACCGGGTGCGGATAAAGAAGGGGTCATTGCTTTTCGTGATATTAAGGATTGCCAGATCATGCAGGAGACTGCAGGATCTTATAAAAAGGCGATTGTCATCGGTGCAGGCCTGCTAGGGCTGGAAGCGGCTAGAGGTCTGTTACATCTGGGAATGGAAGTCACTGTAGTGCATATCCACGATTATATTATGGAGCGCCAGCTGGACGAAGCTGCATCAGTAATGCTCAGAAGAGAGCTGGAAGCTCAAGGAATGAGATTTCTGCTCCATAAGCAGTCCGAGGCGATTTTAGGTAAGAAGAGAGTAAGAGGTTTACTATTCACAGATGGTAGCACAGCCGATGCGGATCTTATTGTCATGGCAGTTGGGATTAAACCAAATGTTGAATTGGCAAAGAAAAGTGGTGTGCAGATCAACCGCGGAATTATCGTAAATGATTATATGGAGACGAATATCCCCGGTATCTTTGCTCTGGGGGAATGTGCCGAGCACCGAGGAATCGCTTATGGTCTGGTAGCTCCTTTATATGAACAAGGTGCCGTATTAGCAAAAAGGCTGGCTGGAGTTAAGGTTGAAGGATACATGGGTTCTGTGACTTCTACCAAGCTGAAAGTATCTGGTGTTGATGTATTCTCAGCAGGACAATTCACCGAGCCGGACGGATCCAGAGCGCTGCGATATCAGGATGAAATAGCAGGAGTCTACAAAAAGCTAGTTATACAAGATGACATGTTAATCGGGGCAGTACTATTTGGTGATACCAGCGACGGTGCTCACTTGTTCTCGATAATTAAGAATAAAGAAAATATTAGTGGAAGAGAAAAGGAACTGTTATTAGGAATCTCAGCGGATGTGTTCTCATCGACGCAAGGGAATCGGTTGGAAGTTATGCCGGAAGATGAAATCATTTGTGGATGTAATGGTGTTTCGAAGGGGACTATTGCTGAAGCGATTGAGTCTGGAGGCTGTACCAGTGTAGGGCAAATTAAGGCGTGCACCAAAGCATCCGCTTCCTGTGGGGGCTGTAAACCACTTGTAGAAGGGTTATTGCAACTCTATGCAGGTGATGCGGTCACCGTAGTTAAAGAAGGAATATGTGGCTGTACAACGCTGAACCGTGATGAAATTGTTTCTGAGATAAAAAGAATGAAGCTAATGACAGTTAAAGAAGTGATGAATGTTCTGGAGTGGAGTCAGGAGGAAGGTTGTGCGAAATGCCGCCCGTCGCTGAACTATTATCTGGGCATGTTGTGGCCTGAGGAATATATAGACGAGAAAGAGTCTCGTTATACAAACGAGCGATATCACGCGAACATTCAGAAGGACGGGACTTACTCTGTGGTTCCGCGAATCTATGGGGGGGTAACTTCACCTGCAGAATTGAAGAAGATTGCAGAGGTTGCCGAGAAATTTGCTGTTCCTATGGTGAAGTTTACTGGAGGACAAAGACTAGATTTGCTTGGCGTTAAGAAGGAAGACTTGCCTAAGATGTGGGAGGAGCTGGATATGCCTTCCGGGCATGCTTATGGCAAAACGTTACGTACAGTGAAGACCTGTGTGGGGTCTACCTTCTGCCGATTTGGCACTCAGGATGCGATCAGTATGGGGATTACACTGGAAAAACAATTCGAACGCCTGAATGCGCCGGGTAAAGTGAAACTTGCGGTTTCCGGATGTCCTCGTAATTGTGCGGAAGCGACGATTAAAGATTTTGGTGTTGTGGCGATAGATGGTGGATGGGAACTGCATATTGGTGGGAATGGAGGGGTACATGTGCGGGCCACGGATCTTCTATGTGTGGTGAAGACTGAAGAAGAGGTAGTCGAATGGGCAAGTGCGTTCTTACAATATTACCGTGAGCAGGCCGGCTGGAATGAGAGAACTGCACACTGGGTTGAACGAGTAGGGGTAGACAATATAAAGAAAGCTCTTGAAAGTCAGGAGGAGCGCTTGGCGCTCAAAGAACGAATTGAGACAGTGCTGGGGCTCACTACTGATCCTTGGAAACAAATTGTGAATGAGCCAGAACTACGTAAGAATTTCGAAGCTATTACACAAATAGAGAGTGTTTAAAGGGGGGCTAATGATGACTATAACCAAAATGCTCGTTGGTAAAGTAACTGATATTGATACAAGGGGTTCACGAACTTTTAGGGTCAATGACATGGAGATCGCGTTATTTCGACTTTCAGATGGTGAGGTTCTTGCGGTAGAGAATAAATGTCCTCATAAAGGTGGCGCATTATCCGAAGGGATGGTATGTGGTACGAAGGTTCACTGTCCTCTGCACGACTGGAAGATTGACCTGCATAGTGGAGTTGCTATGGAGCCAGATAAAGGCTGTGTTGTTACATTTGATGTAGAAATTGATCCTAATAGTGGTTCGATCTATGTAACCATTTAAAGAAAAGACCGTTGAAGGGGGATTAATCATGGATTATATCAAACCACGTGAAGTGCTGAACGCTATGATTGAAAGCGGCAAGAACAAAGCAGAGTTATCTATCCTGCAGTTATTGGTGAGAGGTAGTCTGGGTGGAGCGATTCTGGCTTGTGCTACTACACTTGCATTTACAGCTGCGGCGCAGACCGGGATTCCTATGGTAGGAGCTATTATTTTTCCGGTAGGGTTCGTAATGATTATTCTACTTGGTCTAGAGCTAGTGACAGGCAGTTTTGCGCTGATCCCTCTGGCGGTTCTGGAAAAGAAGACAACAACGAAGCGGATGTTGAACAACTATTTATGGGTTATATTCGGACATCTGCTCGGTTGTGCGGTATACGCTGTTCTTTATGGCCTTACGATTACAAAAATGGGCACAGATATGAGTCATCCAATGATTCAAACCCTCATTAATACAAGTGAGGCCAAGACCATTGCCTATAAAAATATGGGTGGAGACGGAATGCTGTTAGTTATTATTAAAGCCATGCTCTGTAACTGGATGGTTACCTTAGGGGCTGTTATGGCTATGACTTCGAGCTCTACCTCCGGTAAAATCATTGCCATGTGGCTGCCAATCCTAACTTTTTTTGGACAGGGGTTTGAGCACACCGTCGTAAATATGTTCGTGATCCCTGCAGGGATGATGCTGGGAGCGAGTGTTAGCTTTGGTGACTGGTGGTTATGGAACGGCATTCCTGTTCTCCTTGGAAATTTTATTGGAGGTGTTATGTTTACTGGAATTCTATTCTATCTCTCTCAAAAAAGTTTCAAGGGCAGTCGCTTAACTCCTGCGTCTGATGTATCGACGGGTCGCGGAGATTCTGTTGTGCTGGAACAGGTTGTGTTGGAGAAAACGATATGAAGCCGGGATGCGTAGCTATAGTTGGAGCGGGACCGGGAGATCCAGAACTTATAACGATAAAAGCAATGCGGCGAATCCAAGAAGCAGACGTTATTTTATATGATCGCTTGGTAAATGAAGAATTGATTAACTATGCCAAAGCCGGAGTAGTAGTAATCTATTGTGGTAAATCTCCAGGCCAGCATTCAATGTCACAGGAGAAAATTAACGGGCTGCTCATTCAATATGCTAGCGAAGGCCATAGAGTGGTCCGACTCAAGGGTGGAGACCCCTTCGTATTCGGCAGAGGCGGGGAAGAAGCACTGGCTGTCGTGCAAGCTGGTATTCCTTATGAAGTCATTCCGGGTATAACTTCCGCAATCGGTATAGCCGCTTCCGCTGGAATTCCCCTGACACATCGTGGTATTGCAGCGTCTTTTGCCGTCGTCACGGGTAGTCGCTGCCCTGAGCATGTTGCCCCTATACAATGGAACCGGTTAGCACATAGTGTAGATACTCTTGTTATTTATATGGGAGTTAGTCAATTAAGCCATATTCGTGAACAACTCTTAATACATGGAAAAGATGCCCAAACACCGATTGCGTTGATTGAGAATGGTACATTTGCTTGCCAACGAACAGTGACAGGCACGCTGGAGAATATCGATAAGCTGGCAGTGGCCACAAAGATTAAAAATCCTGCTCTTATTATAGTAGGGGAAGTTGTGAAGGTGAGAGAGCAGCTGATACATTTACAAGGATTAGTGAGATCGGAAATTAGCTAAACACGGGAAAAGTGCTTGATCACAGTGGATAGCAGATGTCGATGTCATGAAAAGATAAAGGAGCAGCGGTTCTCCAATAATAGGAGAACCGCTGCTCCTTTTTCAGAGCGTTGTTTGGCTGCTTTTACACCGCCGAGTCATATTCAGTCTGCTTAAGCTTAAGGACCCGGATGACGTTATTAGCATGTTTTTAACCATTGAGCATGTTTTCGGACCCCAGTGACACTATTCCATATGAAGAGCTTGATATTGGGTGATTTTGGTGGCAATTGCGGCTATGGAGTCCGTTAACATTCCAAATGTGAGCTAATGCTGCGTATAAGGTCCGCTGAGTCCTATAGCGGAAACGAATCTAGTAAAAACACAATGTTAGTAGGGGATAAGCACAGTCATTTTATGATGCCTCGCATTTAATAAATGGAGAGGATGTGATGAGATGACAGAAGGCGAGTTTATAGCGAAGATTGCAAATTTTGCTGTAAAGGACATGCAGCTCACTAAGGTTCCCGCTTCGTTAACCATTGCTCAAGCGGCTCTGGAGTCAGGCTGGGGCAGCAGTGGATTGACTGTGAAAGCGAATAATTTGTTTGGGATCAAAGGAAGTGGACCTGCTGGCAGCATTACTGTACAAACTACTGAATATATTAACGGTAAAGCTGTTAAAGTTAATGCCCCTTTTCGAGCCTACAACAACTGGGGAGAATCTATCGCGGATCACTCCGAATTGATTGTGAATGGAGTCTCATGGAATCGCAACCTTTACAGCAAGGTTCTCGGTGCGAGTGGCAAGGCGGCCGCACAAGAGATTGCCGCAGCTGGCTACGCTACTGATCCGAACTATGCAGCTAAGCTGATTCAAATTATGAATACCTATAATCTGTATCAATATGACGACAAATCCATGGGAGGAGATGATGAGATGTCCCCAGAGGATAAGCAAAAGCTTGTTAGTCTAGAATCGGAAGTAAAGGAACTGCGTGCCCTTATTGCAGTTCTTACAGCTAGCAGGGATACGCTGAAAACAGGTGTGCAAGAACAGGGGCAGTCGATCACTAAGCTTAGAGATCGGGTGGCATTAATTGAAAATCGAGCAGTCATGAATGTCCCTGCATGGGCTGAGGCGGCTGTGAAAACAGCGACTGCGGCAGGACTTCTCGATACTCCATCGGGTGGCAGTTACGATTTCTATCGCATATTAACGGTTCTGAACCGTGCAGGTTTACTTGTAACAGAAAGTAAAAAATGAAATAAGGAGGATTAAAAAACATGTATAACGATGCTCTCAACAGTGTGCTTGCCTTTGCTTCAGTCCTAGCTGTTTTTGTAATGGCACTAGTACAACTTGTGAAGAATAGCATTGAACTTCCGCGGAACATTGTGCCAGTTGTGGGGTTGGGTATTGGCTTGCTGGTTGGAGCAGTTGCCTATCCGTTCACTGATATGAATCTGATTCTGCGACTCTGGGCGGGGGGGCTTGCGGGACTATCAGCGACCGGGTTGTTTGAACTGGCGTTTAATAAAAGGGATGGGACGAAAAAAGATGATAAATAGATTTTGCCTATGAGTTTTATAAAACAATCGTTTTACACTGGTAATGTGGCTATGCATTCTATCGAGAACACTAATATATTATGGTATGCCAATATATAAAGGGGGTGCAACGATGGGAACTTACCTTGATGCAAGAACATCTCAAAATGCCAGCCTCGCCAACTCTATATCTATTCCTATTACGGTACTTAACACGCCGCAGCTCTTTGGACAGATTGGGTTGTTAACGGCTGGAGTGACTACCAATCCACGCGTTCTTCTTAAAGGAACGATATCTGTAACGCTTCCGTTAGCTTTAGTAGGTATCACAATTACGATTGTAAGAGGAACCTTGGCTACTGATCCAAAAGTGTATTCTGCTACTTCTACTTTTTCTCTTAGTCTTCTGGCTCCGCAAGTAATAACCTTTTCAGCAGCGGATTTCTTACCAGCCATTACACCTCAGCTCACTTATACAGCATTTGTATCTTCTAATCTTCTCGGTACAGTACGTGTGGGTCCGGAAAGCTTTGATGGTATTTTAGTTTCTGATTAGATGTTGAGCTCATAACCTCGCTGGTAGCCCAGTGGAGGTCTTTTTTTTTAACCGTACGCCCAATCTTCTAGGGGGATAAATACATATTATATATTGTATTCTAAATACGGAGGAGGTCTTCTCATGGGTGCTGAATATGGTCAGGTTGGTGGCGCTTTTACTTCTACAGGCGCAATCTTAGTATTGTTCATCTTATTAGTAATTATTACAAGTGCATGTATGTTCTAAATTTCTAAAATAGCAGGGCTCCATGTTGGCATTTTGCCGACTTGGGGCTTTTTTTTGTAAATGTTGTGTCCATTAAAGCTATATAAATTAATGAATTAAAAGAATACTAATCACGTAGTGAATAACATGAGTTTACAATACTGTGATTTTGAATATTCAAATATACATGGTATCTTAGTCTGATAACATAGATTAATACTGTTAAATTTTATTTAGGAGAGAGCTAGTTTGAAGAAAAAAATGATGATCGGAATTTCTTCTGTTATTGTACTTTTAATCATTGTTGTGACTGTGGGAAGTTTTTATTTCTATCATGTTGCTATTGCACGTGCTTCAAAGGATTTCTTAAATGAAAGCCCTGACCTGCAGTCCAGTCCAGAGGTAGAACAATCTAAAGATACCTCGAAGGCAGACCAAGAGTGGTGGGATACCCAGAGCTTTGATAGATGGGAGATAGATTCTGATGACGGAATACAGCTTAAAGCGTACTATTTAGCTGCCCCTGAACATTCCGATAAGACAGTGATTGTTGCTCATGGGTATGCTGGAAATGCAACTCAAATGAGTGGATATGCCAGAATGTATTATGAGAGACTTGGATATAATATTTTGCTGCCGGATGCCAGAGGACATGGTGAAAGTGGCGGTGACTATATCGGATTTGGATGGCCTGAACGTAAGGATTACCTGAAGTGGATTCAGAGTGCCCTAAAAGCAAATGGTGAGGATACACAGATCATCCTGCACGGTGTTTCCATGGGGGGAGCTACCGTTATGATGACAAGCGGAGAGGATTTACCAGCTAATGTTAAAGCAATTGTGGAAGATTGCGGTTATACCTCAGTGAAGGACGAGCTTACCTTTCAATTAAAAAGAATGTACCATCTCCCCGCCTTTCCAATTGTA
The DNA here is from genome assembly GCF_038008505.1 of Paenibacillus sp. FSL H7-0735. Classification (NCBI taxonomy): domain Bacteria; kingdom Bacillati; phylum Bacillota; class Bacilli; order Caryophanales; family Paenibacillaceae; genus Paenibacillus; species Paenibacillus sp. FSL H7-0735. The sequence continues at coordinate 3,311,579 of NZ_JBBOZH010000001.1, forward strand.
GATACGACCAGTATGCTAACAAAGATTCGGGCAGGTTATTCCTTTAGTGAAGCCTCGGCTTTAGAACAGGTGAAGAAATCTAAAACGCCAACCCTGTTTATTCATGGCGATAATGATACTTTTGTTCCTACGGAAATGGTTCATACCGTATATGAAAATAGTCCGGTCGAGAAGGGGCTTTACATCGTTCCTAATGCGGGCCACGGAGAAGCTTTCCGCATGGACCCGGTTAAGTATGAGAGCGTAGTTACTGAGTTTATCGGAAGATTTGTGAAATAGTTGCTGCTGAAAAGGCTGCCGAAAGGGTAGTCTTTTTGTGTTTATAAAACCGTTAAACATAAATTCGGGGCCCTATCTCTAGGGCCCCTTTCATGGGAGAGGAGAAACCGGACGAAGAGCTTATGGGGAAACGTAAGCCTGCTCCGCGGTTGTCTACGACATTTGTGGTGTCGATAATTACATGATGTCCCTGGAAGTCCAATCTTATACATTAAGATGACTTATTTCTCTGAATAAGCTGTTTCGCCTTCTTATTTCATATCTAGACAAATTTTTTATTTCATCGCGCAAATGTGTTACGATAGGCGTGGACTTATGCCCTTTTGGGCATAACAAACAGAGATATAGAGCGGGTGAATAACAGTGAGAGTGGTATCGGGAAGTGCAAAAGGAAGGCCACTGAAGAGTGTTCCGGGAAGTGGGACAAGGCCTACGACCGATAAGGTGAAGGAAGCTGTATTTAGCATGGTAGGCCCATATTTCGAAGGTGGAGCGGTGCTGGATTTATTCGCCGGTACTGGTGGTTTGGGGATCGAAGCCTTAAGCAGAGGGATGGAAAGCGGTGTATTTGTTGATATGGATCCTAAAAGTATCGACACGATCCGCGCCAATCTGAAGGCTACCAAGCTGGAAGAACAAGCGCAGGTGTACCGTAATGAAGCTGGAAGGGCGCTAGGTGCGCTGGAGAAGCGGGGAAAAGTTTTTGATTTGGTCTTTTTGGACCCTCCCTATCGCTTGAAACACGGGGATGAACTTATGCTTATGATGGTCGAAAAAGGAATGCTGCAAGAGGACGCGATTATTGTTCTGGAGCATGAATCAAGTTATGCCTATCCTGAAGATATTCCAGGATTTTATAGGCTGCGTCAGGCCGTATACGGAGAAACGACAATTTCTATTTACCAGTATGAAGCTAATCCTACAGAGGAAAGTGAAGCTGGTGAGGAGGTAGAGAATGAGTCAGCAAATTAGAAAAGAACGTGTTGCCATTTATCCAGGTACCTTTGATCCCGTGACTATGGGACATATGGATATTATTCGGCGCGCATCCAAGCAATTCGACCGTTTGATTGTAACGGTGCTTAATAATTTGAGTAAAAACCCGCTGTTTACTGTAGATGAACGGACAGAGCTATTAAGACAGGCGACCGCTGATATTCCCAATGTGGAAATTGACAGCTTCCGTGATCTGTTAGTGAATTATGTTCGTCAAAAAGATGCTCAGGTCATAGTTCGGGGTATCCGTACCGTTACTGACTTTGAATATGAGCTGCAAAACGCATCGATCAACCATAGCCTGGATCCCGATGCGGAAACGATTTTTATGATGACTAATCCGAAATATTCCTACTTAAGTTCCAGTGTTGTTAAAGAGATCGCCCATTTCGGCGGGAATGTGACTGATTTTGTGACGCCTGAGGTTGAACAAGCGATGAAGCGTAAATTTAACCGAGTCGATGGCGAATAGTACTTACCAGATAAGTTCCAGCAGATAATCCCAACAGTATGATGAGCAGAAGTGCTTGCAGACTTAGCAGCTGTGGAAAAGAGCTCCATATGTCCGTAACATTCATGGTGCCGGTTGGAGTCGGGCGTGAGTCTGCGAGTGCTGGTAAAGCAGCTTTACGGATAGCCAGCAATGGTTTCCAGAGCAATAAAGTTAACAGAAAAGCATAAAGTCCATGCATCAGACGAACCGTAGCGTAGGGTAGAAATCTGACTCTGGCTTGTTTGAGCATGGTCAGCACCTGTAGTTGCGCACATAGTCCGCTCCAGCCCAGTGCAGCAGACAGCAAAGCTATCCCGAGCATACTAGAGGGACCTGTTCCAATGCTTTCCAGCCCTTTGCTGATTGCGTCGGCGCCTAAATGAATTTCCAGTAGGCTTGCTGGCAGAGCAGCTGGCAATGCGGGAAGTACAGTAGTGATGATATTGATGACTACAGCGAACATAATCATGTAACCGCCCACGACCATCAGACTTTGCACGGCATTAGCTACGGACTCACCGAGAAGCTTGCCGAAGCTGCGACCGTCTTTTGCTCTGGCATCTGTTGCTGCAAGCTGAACACGACTATATAAAGAAGGACGTTTGGTGTCCGCAGAAATCTTATCAACTGGTTTCGTGTTCGCTGACCGTCCCTTTAACAGAGCATCGGTATAGCTGGCTAGAAGTCCAGAGATCCAATGGATGGCCAGCAGGAAATAACCTGCTGAATTACTATGTAGAAAAGCTATGCCAATTACTATAAGCATGGTTACTGGGCTGGCGAAGTGTGTAAGTGCTGCAAGTCGAGCGGCTTCCTTGTCAGAGATGCTGTTCTGCTTGTGTAGCTGCATGACCCCTCCAGCTCCACCGGGGAATCCGGCTGTGATTCCGAGTGCCAAGGTCCAGCCGCTGGCACCGGGCAGACGAAAGACCTTTTTCATCAATGGCTCCAGAAGCACTCCAAAACCATGCACGAAACCCGAAGCGGTAAGCATCTCTGACAGCATCAGGAAGGGGAGCAGGGCAGGGAATACGAGTGTCCACCAAAGCTTCAATCCTTGGAGTGAAGCCTCAAAGGAGCTCTCTGGTGAGATAATAATTGCAATGGCTATCAGGATTGCCATAATCCCGGGTATAAATGGTGTGGAGCGTGTAGCTAGTCGGCGTATTTGAATATTTTTCATTTCTCAGATCACCTCTTCATAACTTAAGGCATGGACGATGTGTTATCAATTTATGCAGAGTAGACAACCATCATGCCAAACCACTAGTCGAAGCGGTAATGAAGTTCAATCATTCATATCCTAAATGTGCCGCGGGAAAGAAGGGAAGAGCAGTGAAGCAACTGAAGCATCGGCCGGGTTTCCGCGCCACAGCTTATCTGTTTACGTTTGTAGTTATCGTGTATGTATTTGTTTTTATGAACACCCCGTACATCGTATATCAGCCAGGCAGTGCATCTGAAGTTGCCCCTATGATTAAGGTGGAGAATGCCGATCCGGCTGAAGAAGGAACGTTTATGATGACTACGGTGTCTGCTAGTTATGCTAATGTGGCCTTATTGGTCGCCTCTGCTTTTAATTCCAATTCAGAGGTTGTGCGAAAAGAAACCCGGCTAGGGGATAAGTCAGAAGACGAATATGCTGCGGAGCAGGTTTTTTATATGAATAGCTCACAGTCTTATTCTGTTCAGGCCGCTTATCATGCAGCGGGAATTCCATATGAGGATGTAGTGGATTATCTCTACGTCTTTTCGGTTCCTGTAGAAAGTAATAAAGGACAATTTCTGCCGGGTGATAAAATCATTAGCGTAGAAGGACAAAAAGTGCCCGATCCTGAAGCACTGTCTAAACTGCTCTCCTCTAAAAAAATCGGAGATCAAGTGGCTGTTGTTTTGCAAAGAAATGGCAAGGAAGTAAAAGAACAAGTGACGCTGGTGGAAATAAAGGATAAAGAGGGCGTTGCCGTTCGGCCTGGATTTGGAGTCACTATTGCCGCCGTTCAAAAAGTAAAACCAAAAGAAGCAGGGAAAGCTGTCAGTTTTGTAGATACAAATGTTGGCGGACCTTCGGCAGGGCTAATGTTCACTATGGAAATTTACAATCGCCTTACTTCTGGTGATTTAACTAAAGGACATAGGGTTGCAGGGACGGGTACGATTAACGCTGAGGGTGTGGTAGGTGCTATCGGTGGAGTGAAACACAAGATCGTGGCTGCGGACCGAGAAGGGGCGGAGATTTTTTTCGTGCCTGTTAAGAATTATGACGAAGCCAAAGCAAAAGCTGATAAAATCGGCACATCTATGAAGCTGGTGCCTGTATCTACGCTGGATGAGGCGCTGAAGTATATGGAGGAACTGCCGGTCAAACCATGACCGGAGGTTCCAAATAATCGCGGTACATATCAATTCTGCGGGGTTCCTTAAAAGCTCCCGCGAAAGCGGAAGCGGCTTGAAGATCTCGCTCAAGTTGCGGATGGGAACAAAGGGACGGGCGCATGACGATGGGCAACGTAGCTTTTTGTTTCATCTCTTTAAGCAGTGCTCGTCCGCTTTCTCTAAAACCAAGAATGCGAATATATCCGGGCCCCTCTGCTAGTATGGAAGGGGTCATTTCTTTTTTAGAATGATTTAACAGAACATGTAGCAGCAGCCGTTGGAGCCGTGTATGCGTGTAGCGCTTGCTCTTAAGGGTGTGAAGCAGGCCTGAAAGTGAGAATTGCTCCAACTCAGGTAAAAGCCGCAGTATCCGGTTCTCCAAGCCTTCATTCATATCGTGGATTGCTTGTAACTCGGCAGCGGTATGGGTAGACAGCAGATGGCGGAGCGGGATATTGAAGCTCTCTAAGCTCAGAGGACCCCTTCCGGCTGCATGCTCTCTTTCCAAAATGGACACGCTATAATCCGGCATATAAGCAGCAGGAGAGCCACCTTCTTGCAGCAGCTTGCGGATGGCCGTCGCACTTGCGATAGAAGAGTCGGCTTGTAATGGATCATGGAAGCCTGCTGCCGTGCGCGGAACGGTTAGTGGCATTATCTTGCTGTGCAGCCGCTGCAAGGCGATAAGATAATGCAGGCCAAGGCTGTTATTCGGCTGGCGTAGCAGCTCGCCTGCATCTCCGGGACTCTCCGTTTCCGGGAGAGTCCCTTCAAAGGCCACCGCCGCCGCTGCGCTGTAGGCGGCGGGAAAGCTTGCTCCGAGCGCCATGCGGCGGCGGATCTCGCTCTGAAGCTCGCTACTTTCCTCAGCCAGATATCTGGCCAGCGGGAGCAGCGAGCCCAAAGTGCCGGCTTCGGAGCCGAAGCACAAGCTGTCCACGACCCCGGTCGCTTCCAGCAGTGCAACTGCTCCGAACGCGAACCACTCAGCTGGCTGGACGGCATAGGCCACCGGCAGCTCAATGACGAGGTCGGCGCCCATATGCAGCGCCATCTCTGTCCGGGCCTGCTTGCTAACCGCCGCCGGCTCGCCGCGCTGGGTAAATGGACCACTCATGACGACGATGGTGCGCTCTGCGCCGGAGAGTCTTTTGGCTTCCGTGAAGTGATGCACGTGTCCGTTATGTAAGGGATTGTATTCTGCGATGATTCCAACCGTTGTCACTGTGGCTTCCCTCCGATAAGTAAGGTATATTTATTGAGTTTAGTAGGGTAGATTTCTAGAGATACTGTTAGCACAAGCTGATCTTTTGATTTACACTAATAGTTATATCATAATTCACCGCATTTTCTGAAACAATATAAAGGGAAAATGGTTGACAAAGGTATAGAATACTAGGTATAATAAATTTTGTTTGTTTGGGAGTGATAAGTATGCAGATTCACTTTCGCAAATTAGCGAATGCCGACGAACCGTTACATATTCACGATGTTGTGGATGTCAGCGAGGTAGTCAAAGGGCGCAAGGATATTCTAACTGTTGCTCCGCTCTCAGTAGACCTTAAAGCGCTGCCCGCGGGAACCGATTGTGTGAACGTGGTGGGGAAACTGAGTGGAGATGTGGACATGTTATGTTCACGTTGTCTCACGGAGGTCAAAAGTGATTTGAACATTCCTTTTGCTGAGACTTTCAAGTGGCTTAAGCAGCCAGTTCTTCCAGATGATGACGAAGATGAGGATCTCATTTACGTCAAGGATGAGGTTGTGGATCTTATCCCGTATGTGGAAGAAAATTTCGTACTGCACTTACCGGATTCGGTATTGTGCAAGGCAGACTGTCTTGGTCTTTGTCAGAAATGCGGACAGAACTTGAACGAAGGCACCTGCAGTTGCGACAACACAGTGATCGATCCTCGACTCGCTGGGTTGAAAGACTTTTTCAAATGAAACATTACAACAAAACACATCCTGCTCTGAGGAGCAGGCTGACAGAAATATCACGAGGAGGTGGAACACATGGCAGTACCACAACGTAGAACGTCTAAAACACGCCGTGACAAACGTCGCACCCACTTTAAGTTGGTTGTGCCGGGCATGGTGAAATGTGAACAATGCGGAGAGTTGAAACTAGCTCACCACGTATGCAAAGTTTGCGGAACTTACAAAGCAAGAGAAATCATCAAACAATAGTTTCAGAATAAGTAGTACTTCACTTCGGTGAGGTACTATTTTTTTGCTTAAATATAATAAAGATAGGGTTTGCACCTGTACTTTATGTTCCGCTCAGAAGTCAATGCTTTATTTTTGGTGCGGCATGCTTTATACTACATATTAGTACCTGGTTCTAAATAATATTTATGATTGTTTGACCTAATATAACAGCGGCCATTCAAGAGGCCGGATGCTTTCTTTAAAATATAAGGAAGTATAAGTTATGCACCTATACTTTATGTCTTATATTTCTCGCTTAAACGCTTACCGTCCTTATTAGGACGCCGAAGGCGTTTACGCTTGGCATGTGCCAGGAGGTGAGCCGCTATCGAGCGGATGTCCAAGAAAGAACGTCAGCAACAGCTGCTACATATAATTGCAGGCAATCCTTTTGTGACTGATCGGGAGTTGACTCGTCAGCTGAAGGTGAGCATTCAGACGATTCGGTTAGACCGGATGGAGCTGGGAATACCAGAACTGCGTGAAAGAATGAAACAAATGGCAGAGCATTCCTATGATCAGGTGCGCTCTTTGCCTGCGGATGAAGTGATCGGGGATATTGTGGATTTACAGCTCGATAAGAGCGGGATTTCGATCTTTGAAATTCGTGAGGATCATGTCTTTTCCAGAAATGGGATCGCCCGTGGCCACTACGTGTTTGCTCAAGCCAACTCGCTTGCGGTTGCTGTGATTAACGATGAAATTGCCTTGACTGCTTCAGCCGACATACGCTTTGTTCGTATGGTTCTGCTTGGTGAGAAGTGCATTGCTAAAGCTCAAGTGCGGTCACTTGCAGGCAGAGGCGGCAAAGCAGAGGTGGACGTATTCACCTATGTCGGAGAAGAATTGGTATTTCAAGGCCACTTTATAGTGTATCGTTCCGCTAATGAAGAGTATAGTGAAGGGGGTAACCGTAGTGCTGATCGCCATTGATGCCATGGGCGGGGACAACGCTCCTGAATGTAATGTCGAGGGGGCGTTGTCCGCGGCCGCGGAATGGAAAGATACGCAGATTGTGCTCGTAGGTGACGAAGCCAGACTAGAGCCGCTGCTGAAGGACAAGCCGTCCAACCTTAGTGTGCGGCATGCAGGAGATGTTATTGGTTCTGATGAAGAGCCGGTTAAGGCGGTTCGCCGCAAAAAAGATTCATCCATGGTTGTAGCTGGACGTATGGTGCGTGAGGGCGAAGCAGATGCTATGATTTCATCAGGTAACACAGGGGCGCTTATGACTACAGGGTTACTCGTAGTGGGCCGTATGCAGGGGATCGAACGTCCTGCGCTGGCACCTTTGATTCCGACACTTGATGATGTTGGCGTGCTTGCGCTTGATCTTGGTGCTAACATGGATGCGAAACCTGAACATCTGGTGCAATATGCGCTGATGGGCAGCATTTATCGGAATAAAGTGCACGGTATTGCTAAGCCGCGGGTTGGACTTCTAAATGTAGGAACGGAGCCTGGAAAAGGCAACGAGCTGACCAAAGAAGCCTATCCACTGCTGGAGAACTTGCCAGGCATTCATTTTATCGGTAATGTTGAGGCACGCGACGTACTGACAGGAAACTGCGATGTGCTTGTCTGCGATGGATTTGCTGGTAATATCCTATTGAAGTCGCTTGAGGGTACAGCAGGTGCATTGTTCTCTTTGCTGAAGGAGCAATTCAGTCGTTCTCTGAAAACTAAGCTTGGAGCGGCTATGCTGATGCCGGAGCTTAGAGCCCTGAAGGGCAAGATGGATTACAAAGAGCATGGTGGTGCACCGCTGCTTGGTCTTAGCGGATTGGTAGTTAAGGGGCACGGATCTTCAGACGGAAATGCGGTTAAAAATGCGGTAAGACAAGCGCGGATTGCTCTGCAAGCCGATCTTGTGCCAAGTATATCCAAGGAAATTAGCGGGAAGTGAGTGACGAAATGAAACAGTTGCGGCCGGTTGGGATTATCGGTACGGGTAAATATGTACCTGAGAAAATTTTAACAAACAGTGATCTAGAAAAAATAGTGGAGACTAACGATGAATGGATCGTCAGTCGGACAGGGATCCGTGAAAGACATATCGCTGCACCACATGAGGCAACTTCTGATTTAGCCTATGAAGCTGCACTTAAAGCTTTGGATTCTGCAGGCATGAAAGCTGAAGATCTGGATCTTATTATTATTGCAACGGTAACCCCTGATAGCTCCTTTCCTTCCACAGCCTGCATTTTGCAGGATAAACTTGGAGCTAAAGGTGCTGCGGCATTTGACTTGTCAGCAGCCTGCTCTGGTTTTGTATACAGCCTAGCTACTGCGGTTGGCTTTATTCAGAACGGAATGTACAATAATGCACTCATAATTGGTGCGGACACTTTATCCCGCATCACTGATTATACGGATCGTAACACCTGTGTACTGTTTGGCGATGGTGCAGGAGCAGTAATCATCGGTGAGGTTCCAGAGGGACGCGGTTTCCAATCCTTCGATCTGGGTGCTGAAGGTTCTGGAGGAAACTTGCTTAAGCTGGAAGCTGGGGGCTCGCGCTTGCCTGCATCTCAGCAGACGGTTGAAGACAAGAAACATTTCATCTATATGAATGGCCGTGAAGTGTTTAAGTTTGCCGTTCGTGTTATGGGCTCAGCTACAGAACGTGTGCTTACCAAAGCAGGATTAGGTAAAGAAGATATTGATTTGTTCGTGCCGCATCAAGCGAATATTCGTATCATTCAATCCGCTATGCAGCGGCTTGACCTGCCACCGGAGAAATGTGTAATCAATGTTGATAAATATGCTAATACATCAGCAGCTTCTATTCCTCTAGCTCTAGTGGAAGCGGCGGAAGAAGGACGCATGAAGGAAGGCGACACGGTTCTGATGGTTGGATTCGGCGGTGGCTTGACTTGGGGCGCGTCCGTATTGATCTGGTAATAGAGGAAGGAGTTCTTACTTATGAGTAAAATCGCATTTGTCTTTCCCGGTCAGGGTGCACAGGCAGTTGGAATGGGTAGAGATGTATATGAAGCTCTTCCGCACAGCCGCGCGGTATTCGAAAAAGGTGATGAGATGCTCGGATTTTCACTGAGCCAGCTGATTTTTGAAGGACCTGACAGTGATTTGAAACAGACCGTAAATACGCAACCAGCTCTGCTAACAGCAAGTGTAGCTTATCTGGAAGCATTACGTGATCAAGGGATGAAGCCGGATTATGTAGCTGGTCATAGCCTAGGAGAATACAGCGCACTGGTTGCGGCAGGCGTATTGTCCTATGAAGATGCTGTAAGACTTGTGCGTTTACGCGGTCGTTTTATGGAGGAAGCTGTTCCAGGTGGACAGGGAGCTATGGCTGCAGTGCTTGGTGCGGAGCGGGATGCTCTGGCAGAATTATGCCGGAGCGTATCCGAGGAGAGCGGCGTGGTAGAACTGGCGAATGTGAACTGCCCGGGACAGATTGTTGTTTCTGGTTCACAAGCCGGGGTTAACGGTGTTGTGCAGCGTGTTAAGGAAGCAGGCGGAAAGCGGGCTATTCCGCTGGAAGTAAGTGGACCTTTTCACTCTTCGATGATGAAGGCTGCGGCAGACCGCTTGGCAGACGAGCTGAAGAGTGTTACTTTTAATGCTCCGGCTGTACCTGTTATTGTCAATGTTACCGCAGCACCTGTAACGGATCCTGAAGAAATCCGTGAACTGCTTGTCCGCCAGGTGTACTCCCCTGTGCTCTGGCAAGACAGTATTGAATGGCTGATTGCTGATGGTGTGGATACTTTTGTGGAAATTGGTTCTGGCAGTGTTCTGGCAGGTCTGATCCGCAAAATAGATAAAACGGTCAAAGTAATCAACATTAACACGCTAGAAAGTGTGCAAGCTGTCTTGTAAGATACGTTCAAACATTGTTTATCAATAGCAATATGATCGAAGGGGGAATAAATGATGTTCTCAGCATTGCGGGGTCAAACGGCCCTTGTAACTGGTGGCTCTCGCGGCATCGGCCGCAGTATTGCACTTGTTCTCGCGGAACATGGCGTGAAGGTGGCCGTGAACTATGCGGGCAGTGAAGCAGCCGCACAAGAGACCGTAGCTCGGATTGTCGAGCTTGGCTCGGAGGGTATTGCCCTTCGTGGCGATGTCGGCAATAGTGAACAGGCCGAGAACCTTGTCAAAGAGGTTCTGAATACCTGGGGACGTATTGACATTGTTGTCAATAATGCCGGCATTACCAGAGACAACCTGATTATGCGCATGAAAGAAGAAGAGTTCGATCAAGTGATCGAAACGAACCTAAAAGGGGTGTTTAACTGCCTAAAGGCAGCTACACGCCCTATGATGAAGCAACGCTACGGGCGAATTATCAATATTTCTTCCGTAGTAGGTGTAACAGGAAATCCTGGACAAGCTAATTACTCCGCAGCTAAGGCAGGTGTCATCGGTTTAACGAAGGCATCGGCTCGTGAGCTTTCCTCACGGGGGATCACGGTGAACTGTATCGCTCCTGGCTTCATTGATACAGATATGACGCGTGAGCTCTCTGAGGAAGTGCGCAGTGAGCTTGAGAAGGGCATTCCACTTGCTCGTCTGGGGCGCCCTGAAGAGATTGCTATGGCTGTAGTCTTCCTGGCCTCTGAAGGCGCTGCGTATATGACCGGCCAGACACTACACGTGGATGGCGGGATGTATATGTAACTCTCCGTCAAGGAGAAATTACACTGTTTTAATGCTGAAATGTGAGGGATAAAGAAAGCGTTTTTGACGCTCTATGGTATTTTGAACTCATATCTCGTATAATACCAAAAGAGGAGGTGAACCGGATGTCCGATGTATTAGAGCGTGTAAAACGCATTGTCATCGACCGCTTAGGTGCCGATGAAGCTGAGGTAACATTAGAAGCGTCTTTCAAAGATGATTTAGGTGCTGATTCTCTTGATGTAGTAGAATTGGTTATGGAATTGGAAGATGAATTCGATATGGAAATCTCTGATGAAGATGCAGAGACGATTACGACCGTGGGTGAAGTTGTGAAGTACATACAATCTCATACCTAGAGTCATATGATTGAGAGTCCCGTTCCTGCTAGGGCGGGACTTCTCCTCATTTATAGAGCATTAAAGAGGAATCAAAGGTTGCCTTGAGCAACTATATAAGGGATATAACAGAACCGCAGGATGGTTATTGATGCGGTTATCGCTGTTCATATAGTAGCAACAGAAAGTATATAAGTTCTGAATATAATGTATACAACCTATAGATGGGGTGATTGTGTTTGAGTCATAGAGTGGTTGTTACCGGGATGGGCGTAGTTACATCATTGGGCAAAGATTTGGAGACGTTCTGGGATAATCTTATGAGCGGCAAATCCGGTGTATCAAAGGTTGAGACCTTTGATGTCAGTGAGTATACTACGCAAATAGCATCCTCTGTTAAAGATTTTGATCCAGAGGCACTTTTTGGTCGTAAGGAAGCCCGCAAAATGGACCGTTTTGTACAATTTGCAGTGGCTGCCGGTGAGGACGCGTTGCGAGATAGCGGACTTAAGATCGGTGAAGATATTGATGCCGAAAGAATAGGTGTATCTGTAGGATCAGGTATTGGTGGTCTTGGAACTTGGGAAGACAATCATAACTTGTTGCTTGAAAAAGGACCGAAGCGGGTTAGTCCGTTCTTCATTCCGATGATGATCGCTAACATGGGTTCTGGACAGTTGTCCATTAACCTTGGTGCAAAGGGTCCTAATACGACGACAGTAACTGCTTGTGCTACAGGAAGTCACTCCATTGGGGAATCCTTCCGCTTGATTCAACGTGGAGACGCAGATGCAATGATCTGCGGTGGTTCCGAAGCGACCATTCGTCCAACAGGTATGGCTGGTTTTTGTGCAATGAGAGCAATGTCCACTCGCAATGATGAGCCTGAGAAGGCAAGTCGTCCGTTTGATGTGGATCGCGATGGTTTTGTTATGGGTGAAGGCGCCGGGATTCTTATTCTGGAATCACTCGAACATGCTGAGAAACGCGGAGCGAAGATCTATGCTGAGGTTATCGGTTATGGTCTAAGCGCAGATGCTCATCATATGACTGAGCCTGATCCAGATGGTGCAGCTCGCTGCATGAAGATGGCAATCCGGGATGCTGGTATCTCTCCTGAAGATATTGATTATATCAATGCTCATGGTACTTCAACGCCTGTAGGAGATAGATCAGAAACTGCTGCTGTTAAGAAAGCATTGGGTGATCATGCATATAAAGTGGCAATCAGTTCAACGAAATCCATGACAGGTCACCTTCTGGGTGCGGCTGGTGGAGTAGAAGCTATTATTTGTGGCCTTTCCTTGCAAAAAGGGATGATTGCGCCAACGATTAATTTGGACAACCAAGACCCGGAATGTGATCTGGATTATGTACCAAATGTGCCACGTAAAGCTGATCTTGATATTGTAATGTCGAATTCGTTCGGCTTCGGGGGACATAACGCAACAGTTATTCTAAAAAAATATAATTAGTAAGGGGACAGTGCGGTGAAAGGAGAACTGAAGCAGTTACAACAGCAACTTCAAATCCAATTTCACGATTCTGTGCTTCTGAAGCAGGCCTTTACCCATGCATCCTATGTGAATGAACACCGTTTCAATCAGCATCAGGACAATGAGCGTCTCGAATTTCTTGGGGATGCAGTTCTGGAGTTAACGGTTTCTGAATATTTGTACAATCTATTGCCAGACCGACCTGAGGGAGAGTTGACCAAGCTGCGGGCCGCTATTGTATGCGAGCCTTCACTGGTCAAATTTGCGGAGAGTTTAGGTTTTGGCCGTTATGTACTGTTGGGCAAAGGGGAAGAACTTACGGGCGGACGTACTCGCCCGGCCCTGCTGGCTGATGTATTCGAATCCTTCGTGGGAGCGCTTTATCTCGACCAAGGACTGGAAACGGTGCGAAGTTTTCTTGATAATCACGTATTTCCTCTGGTGGAGACGGATGGGAAATTGCAAATGCAGATGACCGATTATAAGACGGAACTGCAAGAGCTAATTCAGCAGCACAATATGGGTACATTGGAATATCGAATTATAGAAGAACGGGGACCCGCACATGAGCGTGAATTCGTCTCAGAGGTGTATATGGCTAACCGTTCACTTGGTAAAGGAAGCGGCCGGTCCAAGAAGGAAGCAGAGCAGCAGGCAGCGGCAGCTGCACTCTTGCATCTGAAAGAGGACGGTGCCTGAGTTTTGCATCAAGGGGACAAGCGGAGGAGAGCAGCAAAGGTCTGAATACCGGCGTTTAGGCGGAGCTCAGACCGTTGCTGCTCTTTTTCGACAATATAAGAACTTATATGTCCACGTTATAAAGTAGCCTTCTATTTCTCGCTTAGACACTTGCCGTCCTTATAGGGAAGTTAAGCGAAAGCGTTTATGCTTGAAGGATAGAATAAGCTGCATCTTAATGGTTTTTTAGGGTACAAACGCTATGGTATAATGGGTCAGAGGTGATTGGCAAGTATGTTTTTGAAACGGATAGAATTAGCTGGTTTTAAATCATTTGCCGACAAAACAGAAATGGAGTTTGTGCGCGGTATAACGGCTGTAGTTGGCCCGAACGGAAGCGGCAAAAGCAATATTTCTGACGGCATACGCTGGGTACTCGGCGAACAGAGTGCTAAATCACTGCGTGGCGGCAAGATGGAGGATATCATTTTTGCTGGAAGTGATGCGCGTAAAGCCGTGAATTATGGCGAAGTATCACTTACGCTTGATAATGAAGATCACACACTTCCGCTGGATTTTAGCGAAGTTACAGTGACTCGGAGAGTTCATCGCAGTGGAGATAGTGAATATTTAATTAATAAGCAATCCTGCCGTCTGAAGGATATCACAGAGCTGTTTATGGATACCGGTATCGGACGTGAAGCCTATTCGATTATCGGGCAGGGTAGGATTGAAGAAATTCTAAGTACTCGTTCCGAAGATCGGCGAGGCATCTTTGAAGAAGCATCAGGTATTGTAAAATATAAATCGCGCAAGAAAGACGCAAGTCGAAAGCTGGATGATACAGAGCAGAACCTGCTTCGTATTCATGATTTGATCAGTGAGCTTGAGGATCAGATTGGGCCACTTAAGGATCAGTCCGAGAAAGCTATCCGCTTTAAGGAACTTCGCGAACAATTAAAACATCAGGAAATTTCAGTATACGTACACCAGATTGAAGGCATTCATACCGCTTGGCAGGAAGGTAACGCAAAGCTTGAAACGTTGAAGGACGAGCAGCTGGAGCTGTCTACCGTTGTTTCGGCTCATGATGCCAAGCTGGAGAGCGGACGCTCTGAACTGCGCACACTCGAAGCACAGATCGAGAAGCAGCAAGAGCAATTGCTGCGTTATAGCGAAGCATTTGAGAAGAGCGAAGGTTACGGTGAAGTGCTGAGGGAACGCAAGCGAAATCTGGAAAGCAATCGTGAGCAGTTAATGCTCACGTTAGGTTCGGTTGGCGAGCGTTCTGCAGATCGTCAGCGTGAAGTCGTGGATCTGGAGCTTAAGCTTGAACAATCGCGGCTTAAGCTTGTGGATCTTCGGAAACAGATCGAAGATGAAGAGACAAGGCTTGAAGGTGTGGCAGACGGGATTAGCCAGAGCCAGGAAGAAAAGCTCAAAAGTGCTCTTTTGGAGTTAATGAACCTTATGGCGAATGCACGTAACGAAATTCGTTACGCGGATCAACAGAAGGAGAATCTGGAACGTCGTATGAGCCGCAGTGAAGAAGAAAGCGGCAAATGGACAGCCCGGCATGAAGAGTTGTCTGCCAACCAGAAAGGGCTGAAGGACAAGATTGCCCAGCTAGGGAAGGAACTTAGCAATCTTCGCGGGGCTTACATCACTGAAAGTGAACAGCTCAGTAAACGTCAGAAGCTGATTGAAGAAACACAGTCCGGTCTTCGGAAGTGGGAACAGAAGCGGGAAGCGCAAGTCTCTCGTCATGAGACCATGAAAGAGATGCAGGATGATTTCGATGGCTTCATGCTTGGGGTTAAAGAAGTGCTCAAGGGCGCCCGCAAAGGACAGCTCAACGGAGTGCATGGTGCGGTTGCAGAGCTGATCTCCGTTCCGGAGAAGCTGGAAATGGCGATTGAGACTGCTCTAGGTGCATCACTTCAGCATGTGGTCATGGATAATGAGACTGTGTCCCGCCAAGCGATATCATTTCTAAAGCAGCGTCAGCTGGGACGAGCTACCTTTCTTCCGCTAGATGTTATCCGGCCGCGCCAGATTTCTGGCAGTGACCGTGGTATGGTGGGTGATGCTGACGGATTTGTTGGAATTGGTTCCGAACTCGTTGGTTACGATGATAAATATACTAGCATTATCGGCAGTTTGCTCGGCAATGTGGTTATTGCGGAGAGCTTGGAGCAAGCGAACCGCATTGCCGCTAGATGCCAATATCGTTATCGGGTAGTTACACTGGAAGGCGATGTAGTTAATGCCGGCGGTTCGATGACCGGGGGTAGCCAGCATAAGAAGAACAATAGCTTGCTTAGCCGCAAACGTCAGCTGGATCAATTAAGCAGTGAAATTGAAGAAAGCGAACGTCAAATAGTGAAGCTGAAGCAAGGCATTGCCAGACTTCGTGAGGAGCAGGAGAACGCTAGCGTGAAGCTGGAGGACCTGCGCCGTGATGGTGACGAGAAAAGACTGGAAGAGCAAAGAGTCTCCGGTGATTTGAAGCAGCTCGAGCATGAGCTTCGGCATGTGCAGGAGCAAGTGGAGAGCACAGGTGCGGAACGCAGCGGCTTTGAGAGTGAAGTACGTGCGCTTGAAGAGACGCGGAAACAAGCCACTGCTGAGCTTGAACGCCTTGAAAAGGAAGAAAAGGAAGCCCATGAGGGTATCCGTAACGCTGAATCTGCGCGTAAAGCGAATGAATCAGCTAAGGAAGAGCTGCAAGGCAAGTTGACCAGTATGAAAGTCTCGGAAGGCAAGCTTGATCAGGAGATATTCTCCTTGGAGGAGCAGTTACGTCGCCTTAGACAAGATGTGGGTTCACAGGACAAGGAGCTGCGCCAGAATCGAAATCTGTTACATACGATAGAACAAGATCTGGCTAACAATGCTTTGGAAGCTGTGAAGCAGAAGGAAGATTTGAACAGTTACCGGTTGAAGAAGGAAGAGACGACTGGAACTTTGGATTTTGCCCGGGCTGAGCGTACAGCGTTAACCCGTAAGCTGGAACTTGAGGAAGGCAAGACTAAAGACCAACGTCAGGCCCTTAAAGTAGTGGAGGACAAGCTGCGTGCCACTGAAGTTTCTGTTGGTCGACTCGATGTGGAGCTGGATAATATTCTACGCAAGCTGAGTGATGACTACGAGCTAAGTTATGAATTAGCGAAACAGAGATATCCGGTGCCTGAAGATGTACCTGCCGCACAAGCCGATGTACAGCGTTTGAAACGCAGTATTTCTGCGCTAGGTGAGGTTAACTTAGGGGCGATCGAAGAATATCAGCGGGTCCATGAACGGTATACGTTCCTCAGTGGACAAAAAGATGATCTAGTCGAAGCTAAGACTACTCTGTATCAGGTAATCCGTGAGATGGAAGATGAAATGTCCAAGCGTTTCAAACAGACCTTTGATGCGATCCGTAAACAGTTCGGGACCGTGTTCTCAAAGCTGTTCGGAGGCGGGCGAGCTGATCTTATGCTGCTGGATCCGGAACATATGCTGGAAACAGGTATAGATATCGTAGCCCAACCACCGGGTAAAAAATTGCAAAATCTGCAGCTCTTATCCGGCGGCGAACGCGCTCTAACTGCGATGGCGTTATTGTTTGCTATCCTGCAAGTGAAGCCAGTTCCGTTCTGCGTATTGGATGAGGTTGAGGCTGCACTCGACGAAGCAAACGTTGTTCGTTTTGCACAGTACTTACGCGAGTTCTCTGAACAAACTCAGTTCATCGTCGTTACCCACCGCAAAGGAACGATGGAAGAGGCGGACGTGTTATACGGAGTAACGATGGAAGAGGGCGGCGTCTCCAAGCTCGTCTCAGTACGTTTAGAGGATGAAGAAGCTGAGATTGCTTAAATTCATCAAAGAAGAGAAACTTTTAGGAGGAACCAAATGAGCTTTTTTAGAAAATTAAAAGAAAGCATTTCCGGCAAAACGGAAAGTGTAACGAAACAATTCCGCGACGGATTAGAGAAAACCCGTAAAGGTTTTGTAGAGAAGGTCTCCGACCTTATCATCCGCCGCAAAAAGATAGATGAAGAGTTCTACGAAGAGCTGGAAGAGATTTTAATTGGTGCAGACGTGGGTGTAAACACTGTTATGACCCTTGTCGAGGATTTGCGTGCCGAAGTGAAGCAAAATCGGATTGAAGATGCTGCCGAGCTGAAGCCGATTTTGTCCCGTAAGCTTATGGAGCTGCTGCGCGGAGATGATGATAACAGCCTGAAGGAAAATCCGAATGGAATTACAGTTATTTTGTTCGTTGGGGTTAATGGCGTGGGCAAGACGACTACCATCGGCAAGCTGGCTCATCGTTACAAACAAGAAGGTAAAAAAGTTCTTTTGGCTGCAGGGGATACGTTCCGTGCCGGAGCGATTGAGCAGCTTGAGGTTTGGGGCCAACGCGCAGGCGTAGATGTCATTAAACAACAAGCAGGCTCTGACCCGGCGGCTGTAATGTACGATGCGGTGCAAGCGGCTAAACAGCGCAACGTGGATATCTTAATCTGCGATACTGCTGGCAGACTGCAGAATAAAAGCAATCTGATGGAAGAGCTCAACAAAATCTTCCGCGTCATTCAAAGAGAAATTCCAAGTGCTCCACATGAGGTACTGATGGTGTTAGATGCTACGACGGGTCAAAATGCACTTACACAAGCCAAGTTATTTGGTGAAAAGAGTGGCGTCACCGGCTTGGTTTTGACGAAGCTGGACGGTACGGCTAAAGGCGGAATCGTTGTAGCGATTCGTCAGGAAATGAATTTACCGGTGAAGTTTGTAGGTCTTGGAGAAAAAATGGAAGACTTGCAGCCATTTGATTCGCAGCAGTTCGTACATGCTCTTTTTGCCGGATTAATTGCCGAGGAAGAAGAGTCAGAAGAATCGGAAGAGCAAGTGTAATCAACGGCACAATATAATCATAAAGAAGTCATATTTACAAGGAATGTCCTCGAAGCTATATTTAGTTTAGGAGGGCATTCCTTTTCTTTTTTATAAAGGGTTTGTCCGTCATTTTGTAGCAACTGCTAAGCGACTCTTAGAAAGTATAAATGCATCGCGTAAGGGATCCCTTTAAATAACAGCTTTCCCTCACTAACTAGCCTCCAGAAGCGATATTCTATGAATGAGGTACTGATATACAAATTCCATTGCCCTATAATTGCGCCTACAATCAGACCTGCATTTACGTAGCCTTCTCTTTCCTCACACTGTTGAAGTTGCAGAATTAAAGAAAGAATTTCTTCGTCATAGTAACTCTCGGGAACATTCATAAGCTGGCCATCAACCCAAACTCTAAGCATATCCTCGGTGTTGCTTATTTTTTGCCACTCTAGTTCATACTGTTTTCTTTGAGCGGAGGTAATAGGGGGTGTGTTTTCGGTAATTTTTATAATTTTTTGCACAGCTTCGTTTGGGAGCTGACTAAGTGCTCTGGGATATAAGCCGATTTCAAATGGAGCGGCAACCTCCCTATAAGCCTTGACGGGATCAATAACATGAATAGGTTGCGTCCTCTCATTAAGAATAGAAAGCGCAAATCGTAAACCTGTCTGATCATGGGAGTTGTCTCCGCACCAAATAGTGATTTTTTTGTCCTCGGGAATTTCTTTTAAGGTCTGTATCACGGCTTCCAGTTTGTGCTGGGGATTGAGATGATAACCATGATCCGGAAATCGTTCCTGAAACCATAACTCACGGGTATGATATCCTTCATTATTATGTAATTCACGCAACGGTCCAGCAGAGAATGTCTCATTAAATGAAAGTACTCGTATTAAATGGCGATAACCTAAATGACTAAGGGCTACCTTCATTGACCCCGCTTCCGATAGACCAAATAACAGATAAATGTGATTCCGCCTAAGCTCTTCCTGCTCAATTGACATAGTATATTTGTGCTCCATAGGTCACTCTCCCATCGCAACAAATTATACCATACTCAATGAATCCACATCCACAGGCAACTATATAAAAAATACATTATATGAAAAATTCATAATAGTAATGCTTGTCACACTTCCTGCATACAATTCAATGATGAATGTACATTTCATCTCCGGCAACCTATATAAGAGAGAAAGGAAGCGATTCCAAAAAATACAAATACCTCTGGAATCACATTTCTCTGTTATATATGTTGACATGAACAAGTAGATTTACGTATTATGAGAATATAAACCAATATTTTCATGGATGTTTTCTGAAATGAAAGTATAAGTTGTTAACAAAGATTACATCTATCGAAAGGAGTCGGGCTCATGTCCAAATTAGATCCTCTGCCAGGTCTGTCTCCGTATCCATTACAGCATTTTTTCGATGAAATGTATGCTGATAAGAGGAATGTCCGGCCGCACTACAGACATGTGAACCGCATGTTTTCCGGAATGAGCTCCGAAGAGCTGCAAGGGAAGCAAAATTTAATGCAGCGTAGGATGATGGAAGAAGGAATTACCTTTACGCTTTACAATCCAGCTCAAGATCATCCTATGGAGCGAACGATCCCCTTCGATATGATTCCACGTATAATCCCTAAGAATGAGTGGGAGAGGCTAGAAGCTGGAATAATTCAGCGTATCACAGCTTTGAATTTGTTCATTCATGACATCTACCATGAGCAATACATTGTTAAAGATGGCATCGTCCCTAGGCGTATGATTATTTCCAACTGTTACTTCCGGCCAGAAATGTCAGGTCTGCGAGTGCCCGGTGGAGCTTACATCACCACCTCAGGAATCGATCTGATCCGCCATCACGATGGGCATTATTATGTACTTGAAGACAACCTGCGAACACCCTCCGGCTTTTCCTATCTTTTTAAAGGCAGAACACTTATGAATCAATTGTTTCCTGAATTGTCCTTTGCCAGCTCCATCCGAGATGTAGATCATAGCTTAAATCGCTTCTTATCCGTGCTTCGTAGTCTATCTCCATCAAGGAGGTCAGATCCGGTTATAGCACTCCTAACGCCTGGAGAATACAATTCTGCATATTATGAACATGCTTTTTTGGCACAGCAGATGGGTATACATTTGGTCGAAGGACGAGATTTGGTAACAAAGGATCACAAAATATATCTGAAAGAAATGAACGGACTACGTAGAGTGGATGTGCTGTATCGTCGGTTGGACGATGATTACATTGACCCGCTAGCCTTTCAACCTGATTCTTTACTGGGTGTAGCAGGACTTATGAATGCTTATAGGGCAGGCAACATAGCGATTGCTAATGCTCCGGGAACCGGTGTTGCAGATGATAAAGCGATGTATGTCTATGTACCGGATATGATTCGTTATTATCTGAATGAAGAGCCGATCCTTGGCAATGTGCCGACGTATTTGTTGTCCAGACCCGATGAACGCCTGTATGTTCTTGAGAACCTATCCGAAATGGTTGTTAAGGAAACCTCATTATCCGGAGGATATGGGATGTTGATCGGAAGCGAGGCAACCAAAGAAGAATTAGCCGAGTTCCGAATGAAAATTATTGCCGATCCGGACCGTTATGTGGCACAGCCAATTATGTCCTTGTCCAGAGCACCCGTATTGTCGGGAGGCACTATGGCACCCCGGCATATCGACCTTCGGGCTTTTGTATTAATGGGCGCAGACCGGAAGCCACATGTCATACCTGGCGGATTAACACGAGTGGCTATGAAAGAAGGTTCATTGGTTGTGAATTCCTCGCAAGGTGGTGGCGTAAAGGATACTTGGGTTATGGCGTGATCTATTATCTTGTAAGCCTTGATTGTGAATCAAAAATATGCAGCATCAATTTGGAGGATAAAGGAGTGGCTAAAGATGCTGAATCGAAATGCGGAGGCTTTATTCTGGATCGGCCGATATATTGAAAGGGCAGAGAATCATGCGCGGCTAATCAATGTACATTATCATATCCAGCAGGAAGAGGATTTTCAGGAAGAAGGACATAAATGGTCGAGGCTTATCGATGCATTAGGGGTTCGAAGTGAATATTTACAGCAGTTCGAAACCTTTTCTGAACAGGACGTGTTATCCTTTATTACACTTGATTTAGGCAATTCGAATTCATTATTCTCTTGCGTACATCATGCCAGAAATAATCTTCGCACACTGCGCCAGCATCTTCCAAGTGAGCTATGGGATGTCGTCAACAGCTTTAATCTATGGCTTGGTGAGCGGTCAGTTGCTGATATTATGAGTGGTCCACATCATTTCT
This sequence comes from Paenibacillus sp. FSL H7-0735, assembly GCF_038008505.1. Classification (NCBI taxonomy): domain Bacteria; kingdom Bacillati; phylum Bacillota; class Bacilli; order Caryophanales; family Paenibacillaceae; genus Paenibacillus; species Paenibacillus sp. FSL H7-0735. The sequence goes on from NZ_JBBOZH010000001.1 coordinate 3,333,301, forward strand.
ACCAGCAGGTGAAGGAACGTGCAGCTATGTTTCTAGGAGCAGAACAATCCGTAATGCTTAGAGGGAATGAATGGCACTTTATAGAGAGCGGCCGTTTTTTGGAACGGGCCGAGAATACGACGCGTATTTTGCAGGCAGTTATAGCCTCTTGCCGTTTCAAAGAGCTTAATGCAATCTATATTCAGTTACAGGCTGTGCTGAAATCCGTAAGTGGGTATCAGGCGTTTCGCCGTTATTATGCAGATGCCATGTCACCGGAGAGCATTTTAGATTTTTTGATCGCGAATCCCAAATTCCCACGTTCGATCCGCTTTTCTTTTCACCAGCTGGAAGAACATTTAGCTAGGCTTGAACTGGATTCCTCAGAAAAAGGCTCAGGTCATGAGAAGGTCATCCGTCAAGCAGGAAAGCTGAAGGCAGAGCTGGATTATATGGAGAAAGAAGAAATGTCCGGTGAGCTGGTGGAAGATGTACTGCAATCACTCGTAATATCTTGCCAGAGACTGGGCAAAACGATGGAGGGCGCCTTTTTTCGGCGAGAAGGAGTATCTGTATGAAGATTCAAATCAATCACACCACCACATACAGTTATCCAGAGCCGGTTACGGACAGTGTCAATGAAATCAGACTCACCCCTCGCACCAACTATCGGCAATCCTGTTATCACCACGAGGTTGAAGTATATCCGGCAGCTAATCTATTAACGTATGAGGATTTCTTTGGTAATCGGGTGCATGCCTATTCAGTTAATAAGCCACATACGGAAATGGTAATCCATACGAAAGCTACTGTAGTAACACTGGATAAATCTCAAGGTACCGATCTTCCGCGAACCAGCCTTGAAGAGCAAGTTAAACTGCTAAATGATGAGAAGTTTCAGAACCGGTACATTGAGTTTATTTTGCCGACCCGTTATACCGAGGTGACTCCTGAATTGGTAGAGTTCGCCTCACAGTACCCTTTTAGTGAAGCTGAAGATATGTATCAATGGATTCTGAGGTTATCTTCGACGATTTATGAACAGTTCACCTATGATCCTGAGGCAACAAGCGTAAATACAACGGTAAAAAAAGCCCTGAAGCTCAAGCGGGGTGTCTGTCAGGATTATGCTCATCTTATGATCGCTGTCTGCCGCAGTGTGGGTCTGCCTTCAAGATATGTTAGTGGATATCATTTTGTCGGTGATCTACAGAGCAGCAATGCCAATTTCGAGCAGGCTTCACATGCTTGGGTGGAGACCCATATTCCGGGTACGGGCTGGCTTGGTTTTGATCCGACGAATAATGTTGAAGTGAACTGGCGTTATATCAAGCTGGGTCATGGAAGGGATTATAAAGATATAGTACCTGTAAAAGGGGTATATCGCGGCGGAGCAGGCACACTGACTGTAAAAGTGGACGTACGCAAGCTGGACAATTGAATTGAAATAATCGAAACATCGAAACAATCAAAAAAATCAAAATATTCGAAACAAACTCTCCGCTCATCTTATTGAATGGGGAGATTTTTTTGTGCGGCGTGCCTAAATTCTGAAGATTTATGAACGAGATGATTCCATTACAGGTTTATTTGGGTAATCTTGATCCATAGTGCTTATCTTACAGACATTAGAGGAGAGATTACATATGAGCCCAAACATATCTAAGAAACAAAGATTTATTGGAAAAACAGCGATTATAACCGGAGCGGGCTCGGGAATTGGCCGTGCTACCGCTATTAAGCTGGCGCGGGAAGGTGCAAATGTAGCATTGTTTGATTTAAATCTTGAAAGAACCTCTTCCTTGGCAGAAAAGCTTAATAAGCTTCGAAAAGATTGCGCGCTGGCCATAGAGGTAGATACTTCGGATGAGAAAAAGATGGAGGAAGCCGTACGTTGTACGGTGGAACAATTCGGAGGCGTGGATGTAGTATTCGCTAATGCGGGAATTAATGGTGCTGTGGGCCCGATAGAAGAACTAAGCTTGAGCGACTGGGAGCGTACGATGTCGGTGAATTTGACGGGGACTTTTTTGACCCTGAAATATACCATTCCTCATCTGAAAGATAAAGGGAAAGGCAGTATTATTATTACTAGTTCCATTAATGGGAACACTAGATTTGCCAGCTTTGGGTGGTCTACTTATAGCACTACCAAAGCTGGACAGGTGGCTTTTGCCAAAATGGCAGCTCTCGAGCTTGCTAAGTTTAAGATTCGTGTAAATGTGATCTGCCCTGGGGCTATTGCTACGAATATAGATGAAACCACTGAAATGAGCGAAGATGTGGAAGCAATCGTCATTCCAATTGAATTCCCTGATGGAGCGCAACCCTTGGCTGATGGACCGGGCAAGCCGGATAATGTCGCTGATCTCGTTGCTTTTCTGGCTTCGGATGAATCTATCCATATTACAGGTGCGCAAATCGTGATTGACGGCGCGGAGTCCTTGTTATCCTAATTTCGAGATGGCTTCACGGTAATGCTCGTACCATTTGTTCCATTCGTCTTTCCGTGACTCCAGCGTCGTGCCTTCCAAAAGATGCTGGATCACTTCTAGACAAACATGCCAGCCAGCGAGATTTCGTGGTGTATGCGAGGTGAGCGTCTGTAGTGTTTCATTCAAGATGAGTAAACAGCCTTCTGAATTAGGGTATAACTCAAAACGAACAAGATCCTCAGCCCATGTAAACTCAAAAGTAGATTGATGCTGTAGCTCAGTAATTTTCATATCCACAAACGTTCCGTTTTGCATATCAAACTTTATAAGTCCGCCTTCACGCAGGTCCTCGATTTTTAATTCAGAGAACCATAAGGCAAGCTTCTCATTTTCGGTCAAATAGGACCAAATCTCAGTTGCGGAATGCTTTAACTGGCGTTCGAAACGAGCGACATAATGTTGATCTTCTTTTTGGATGTTAGCTAACATTTATATTTCTCCTTTGGACTACTGCGGTAGTCCTTTTTTTATTGAGTTGAGGCTCATTAGAAAGAGTATAGCAATCGCCTGTGTTAATTGCACGATGGGGCTGTGAGTTAGAAGACTATCTTATAGGGAATAGAGGGCAATAAAATAGCGGGAGAGATAAGGTCACAAGCAAGTCCACGAGCTCGATTTGCGTACGGCGCGGAGTTAGTGTTGGCGGAGATAAGGGAGTGATGAAGGTGATAAGTGTGTAAGACGGGGGAAAGGGAGTGAAGACAGGGATAAGTGAGTGATGAAGGTGATAAGTGAGTGATGAATGGCGGAAGTAAATAGTAGCATCTATGGTGGCGAGGATGCATCGGCGTTGCGGACTGTATTGCAGCTATTTGGCGTTTTTCGTGTGTTTATTAGCAGTATCGGACTGTATGGACCTCTGTCAAGAAAGTGGACAGTTACGCAACAGACATTCTAGTCAATTGCTCAGCAAAACGAACTGGAGAAAGATACCCCAGCGCGCCATGCATTCGCTTGCGGTTATAATAAAACTCAATATATTGAAAAAGTGTCTGGTAGGCTTGCTCCTTAGTTTTGAATCGTGGATTACAATAAATGAGCTCCTTTTTCAAAATGCTGTGCCACGACTCGATACAGGCGTTATCATAACAGTTACCTCTGCGGCTCATGCTGGACTCCATGCCATACGCTTTCAACTGCTGCCTGTATTCATGAGAAGTATATTGAGAACCTCTATCGGAGTGATGTAATAGACCCTTTTCCGGTTGTTTAGCTTCGTAAGCATCTTGTAAGGCGCCCGAAATTAAGCTAGTTTCCATATGGTTCTCCAAGCGCCACCCCACGATTTCGCGCGTGCAAAGGTCCATTACACTAGCCAGGTACAAGCGCCCTCCCCGGCAAGGAATGTACGTAATGTCGGTAACCCATACTGAATTGGGTTTGAGTATTTTAAATTGCTGGTTCAGCGTATTCGGGGCAATCGGATGGTCATGATTGGAGTCAGTGGTCTGTACGCGATACGTTTTGGAGACAATGGAGCGAAGCTTCATATGTCGCATGTACACACTCACCGTGCGTTCGGTAACGGTATAACCTTCTTGATGTAACAGGCGGGTGATCTTCGGACTCCCATACCGCTTTTGATGGTCTGCAAAATGATACTGAATTCGCTTCATTATCGCAGCCTTACGAAGCATATGCGTACTGGTTTTTTCTGTCCGCCACTTGTAGTACCCGCTCCGTGACACATGTAGGGTCATGCACATCTTCTCCAAGAGAAACTCGGAGCGATGTTTTTCAATAAACTGGAATCTCAGTTCCTTGGTTTGCTGAAGATGTGCACTGCTTTTTTTACGATCGCTAATTCCTCTTCCACATCAGCAATCTTGTTATCTTTTTCTTGAAGTTGTCGGCTCATTTCTTTCAACTGTGCCTCGAGTTCCCGTACTCGATCCACGCTAGCTGCCGGTTCATTCTTTAGTTCTCGATACTGGCTCATCCATTGATGCAGGGTACTTTTTGGGATGTTGAGCTCTTCCGCCAAGTCGCCCACTGTCTTTGTTTGCTCTTGAATGAACTGCACTGTCTGTTTTTTAAATTCTTCGTTATACCGTTGTCGATGTTCTCCCATGTGAACACACCTCCGTGGACTCATTATCGCCAGTCTGTTAACTACTGTCCACTTTTTATTCTAGCTTCAGTATAGCTCTTATCGCCGCGACTTTGAACAAAAGTAGGGTGTGTTAGAGCGAATAGCTGCATCTGAGTCCGAAAGTAGAGCAAAAAGGCATGAATTTGCGAAATAAGGGCTTCTGGGTCCGAACGATCAATGGAGACGAAGATGTAATGAATGTATAATAAAGGATGTAGTATACGAGCAAGAGCTCCAGGGTCCGAACGTTTTACGGTGGCGAGTGTGCGCTAATGTATCGGACTGTATTGCAGCTATTTGGTGTTTTTCGTGTGTTTATTAGCAGTATCGGACTACATAGCTCTTATCGCTGTGATTTTGATTAAAAGTAGGGCACATATGAGCGAATAGCTGCAACTAGGTCCGATAGTACAGCGAAATGGACTGAATTTGTGAAATAAGGTCATCTGAGTCCGAACGATTCACGGTGGCGAGTGTGTGCTAATGAATGGGACTGTATTGCAGCTATTTGGTGTATTTCGTGTGTTTATTAGCAGTATCGGACTGCATAGCTCTTATCGCCGCGACTTTGAACAAAAGTAGGGTGTATTTGAGCGAATAGCTGAATCTGAGTCCGATAGCAGAGCAAAAAGGCATGAATTTGCAAAATAAGGGCTACTGGGTCCGAACGCTGCGACGAGGATGTAACGAAGGCGTAAAGGATGTAGTATACGAGCAAGAGCTGCTGAGTCCGATCGATTTGTAGAGGAGAGTTTGCGCTGACGTTGCGGACTGTATTGCAGCTATTTGGTGTTTTTCGTGTGTTTATTAGCAGTATCGGACTGCATAGCTCTTATCGCTGTGATTTTGATTAAAAGTAGGGCACATATGAGCGAATAGCTGCAACTAGGTCCGATAGTACAGCGAAATGGACTGAATTTGTGAAATAAGGTCATCTGAGTCCGAACGTTTCCCTGAGGCGAGTGTGCTCTAACGTTACGGTTATGGACTTAGAATATACTTAGCATACGATAGTTACAGAGTCCGAGCTGCTCAACTGTGCGACGAGGGGCAAGGAGCATTTGAGTGAATAGCTCGCCACACCTATAGTTAACGTATAGGCAAAATCTGAGAAAGCATTCCGGTAGCTTGATGCAAATCCTAAGTCTTTTATGCTAAAATTAACGCAATTCCGTAAAATATACTTTTGATTAGGCAGGGTTGATAATAGTGTGGCATTGGTGAAGGAGGCTGCGTATATGGGGATGATGTCTTGGTTAGCTGAGCAGCGGATTCAGGAGTCTATGCGTAACGGGGAATTTCGAGATTTACCTGGGCATGGCAAGCCGCTGGAGCTTGAGGATTTATCAGGTGTGCCAGAAGAATTACGGATGTCTTTTAAAATCATGAAGAACTCCGGACTTGTGCCTGAGGAAATCTCTCTGCGAGCTGAATGTGTTACGTTGGAAGGATTGCTAGCGGCGTGTCATAATAGCGGAGGTGCAGAAACCAGTGAGGGCAAGGCTCTGCGGTCAAAACTGTCTATGAAAAGACTGCGTCTACAGGAGCTATTACGTGAACGCGGCTTGGATAGTAACCCTGCTTTTATGCAATACAGTGCTCAAATACACGGACAGATGATAAAGGAAGAGGATTAATGCTGGTTAGGTTACTGCCTAAATACCTACGGTCATTTGGACATCAGAATAAATAGTGTAAAATAAAAAGGCATCTCTTGGTCGTTTTAGACAGAAGAGCTGCCTTTTTGCTTGTTGTGTGTAACTAATCATGTATGCTCATCTAATTTGTTTGAAATAAACCCATTCCGGGTCGCCATCATCTAAATTCTCAATGACTCCGCTTTTAACAAACCCTTGAGAAAGACATAGTTGCTGCATGATCGTATTGGATTCATTGGTAGAGGTGAAAAGCTTGGGGGTTGGGCATTGTTCCTCGATGTAGCTAAGGAGTGTTTTGGCTATGCCTAGGCGTCTGAACTCAGGATCCACAATGACCAGCTGAATAAAACAACATTCGAAAAAGGTGGTATCGTAGCAAGCAAATCCTACAAGCGTTCCATTATGCGATGCTACGTAACACTGCTCATGATTGATATATTTTTCAATCTTCGATTTGCGGCTTTCATTGCCAATGATCTTGCTGTCTACTTTGGTTAGCATGGGTAGATCTGAAATTGTAGCTTTTGTTACGAATATCATAGTAAGTCTCCTTATTAATATTATAGAGGGTATGAATGGTAAGTCTTGATCTTTAAGGTTTTTTCACACATGATGAAGATGATCTAAGATAACTTCTAGGAAAATTATAACATATGATTATAGACGATGGAGAGATAGAATGAAACAACTTCCGATTATACAGGTGCTTCCTGACCTGAAAAACATACTTAACACTGCGCAGGCAGCAGTACTTATCGCTGAACCGGGTGCAGGCAAAACAACTGGAACGCCTCCGGCGTTTTTGGACGAACCCTGGATGGCGGGTAAAAGCATTTTAATGTTAGAGCCTAGAAGGCTTGCTGCTAGATCTGCCGCCACTTACATGGCATCCTGCCTTGGAGAAAGTGTTGGACAGACGGTAGGTTATCGGATGCGGAATGACACTAAAGTAGGCAAAAATACGCGGATTGTTGTAGTCACTGAAGGAGTATTAACGAGAATGCTGCAAAGCGATCCTTCTTTGGGTGATGTGGGTTTAGTTATTTTTGATGAGTTCCATGAGCGCAGTCTTCATGCGGATTTGGGACTTGCCCTTGCACTGGAAGCACAGGCTGTGTTGCGGGAGGATCTAAGGATTCTTATCATGTCAGCTACCTTGGACAGTGAGCGGGTGTCTGCTTTACTAGGGGATGCGCCTGTAGTAAATTGTCCGGGCAGAACCTATCCTGTAGAAACAATCTATGTGCCAACTACTGGGAATCTTCCACTGGAAAAAACTGCTGCAGCTGCTGTGAGACATGCGCTTGCTGAACAACCCGGAGATATTCTCGTCTTTTTACCGGGGGAAAGAGAAATACGCAGAACTCAAAGTGAGTTGGAAAATGGGAGCTTGCCAGTTCCGGCAATTATTCGCCCTTTATATGGTCAGCTGCCACAAAATATCCAAGATGCAGCCGTGGCTGCATCTGTTCAAGGTGAACGAAAAGTAGTGCTTGCGACTTCTATAGCTGAGACAAGTCTAACGATTGAAGGCGTGCGAACGGTGATTGATACAGGGCAACGCCGTACACAGGTATTCTCACCACGCACAGGAATGCCGAGTCTTACGACGGTCCCGGTATCAAAAGCCTCCGCGGATCAACGGCGGGGACGTGCCGGACGGACAGCCCCAGGCGTGTGCTACAGGCTGTGGAGTCAGGAGGAGCATAATCGACTTCCGGATGACAATGTGCCGGAGATTATGCAGACGGACCTTGCGCAGCTTGCTTTGGAGCTGGCGCTGTGGGGCGTGCGCGATCCTGCCGCGCTATCTTGGCTTGACGCGCCGCCCGCTGCGCCTTATGCGCAGGGCACCGCGTTGCTGCGCCAGCTCGGCGCGCTGGACGCCGGCGGCGCCATTACGCCGCACGGCCACAGCATGGCCGCGCTTGGCGCGCACCCGCGAGCCGCGCATATGCTGCTGCGCGCGGCAGAGCTTGGCGCAGCACCGCTCGCCTGCCGGCTGGCGGCGCTGCTGCAAGAGCGGGACCTTTTCAAGGGTCCCGCGGCCCTAGATTGCGACCTCACGCTCCGCGTTGAGGCGCTGCTCCGGTTCGAGCGCTCCGCTGATAGCGGCGGAGCGGACCAGGCAGCTCTGCGCGCTGTGCAGCGCGAGAGCCGCCTTTTCCTGGCGCAGCTGCAAGCCGCGCCGGGCGAGAACGTGAACGACATCAGCCGCTGCGGGCTGCTTCTGTCGTTCGCCTATCCCGACCGGATCGGGCAGAAACGCGGCGATGGCGCGTTTCTGCTCTCCTCCGGTCGGGGGGCGGCCATGCGGGAAGGACAACCGCTGGCCCGGTCATCTTTTATCGTAGCTGCTTCGATCGATGATCGCGCTACACAGGGCGCAATTATGCTGGCAGCTGAGATAGAAGAAAGACAACTGCTTACCTATCATGCAGACCGCATCACAGAAGAAGCGGATGTGTATTGGGATAAAGAAAGTGGGAGTGTGAAGAAACGTCGTCGCACAATGCTCAGCGCGTTGGTCTTAAAAGAAACTTCACATGAAAGACCCTCCGCGGAAGAAACGGCAAACGTACTGTTAAGTGTCATCGCTACAGATGGCATTGAAATCCTACCGTGGGAGAAGGGAACCTTACAGCTTCGCGAACGTTTGATGTTTATGCATACCTTACGTTCAGATTGGCCGGATGTCTCAGATGTTGCTTTAATTGCTACGTTGGATGAATGGCTTTTGCCATATCTTCAGGGTATGAGGAACCTCCGCGACCTTCAGCGTGTACCGTTAGCACGGGTGCTTGAGGGGATGTTGGACTGGAATCAGAGGCAGATGCTGGAAAAGGAAGCACCTACACATATATCTGTTCCTAGTGGCTCGCGTGTGCCCGTAGATTATACTAATCCTGCTGCCCCGGTATTGGCAGTAAGATTGCAAGAGATGTTTGGACAGCTGGACACACCTCGAATTGGAGGGGGAAAGGTGCCGGTATTGCTGCATCTTTTGTCACCAGCTAGACGACCTGTGCAGGTAACCTCTGATCTAGCAAGTTTTTGGCGGGGGACCTATTTTGAGGTCAAAAAAGATCTGAAAGGACGGTATCCGAAGCACTATTGGCCAGATGACCCATTACAGGCCATTCCGACTAATCGTACACGTCCCGTAAAATAATTTATGGTACATATGCTCTTGAATTTCCCTTAGATGTTTGGTCTCCCGTTTAAAGGGTAATTACTAGCGAAGACAATTACTAAGGAGGGCTTCAAGTGACTAAAAAAATCGTAGGTATTTTCGACACAGAACAAGAAGCAACCAGAGCAATTGAAGGACTTCACAATCAAGGATTTAGTAATGATGAAATATCAGTAATCACACGTGATCGTGATGAGCTTAGAAACATCTCAGAGGATACAGGCACAAAAGCTCCAGAAGGAGTGGCGACAGGCGCTGCTACAGGTGGTGTAGTTGGCGGCGTTGCCGGATTATTAGCAGGGATCGGAGCATTGGCGATTCCGGGGATTGGACCGATCCTGGCGGCAGGGCCTATAGTTGCTACCCTTACAGGTGCAGCAGTTGGTGCAGGCGCAGGTGGATTAGTCGGCGGCTTGATCGGACTCGGTATTCCTGAGGATGAGGCTAAAGAGTACGAAGGGTATGTGGAAAGCGGCAAAATCCTTGTACTAGTCGATGATAATGGACGCGGCTATCAAGCGCATGATGTGTTCCGCGGCAACCGTTCGCTGAATACTCAGCGTTACGAAGGCGTCTATAACGAAGACACTAGACTAGGAAATTCGATGGCTAACAGAGCGGATCGGACGGCTGAAGTCTACAACCGCGATAAAATATAAACATTATAATAACCTGCTTTAAAAGCGGTAAAAGGTTACAAGGAGCGATTCTCCGATTAATGGAGAATCGCTCCTTTGCGTTATTAGTCCATCGCGCCACCCGGAATCCCCCATAACTCATCCACTTTTGAGGCATAGGGACCCAGAGGACGCTATTGGCTAATTTTTAGCCTTTGCAGCAGGATTTCGGACTCCATGGACGCTATTCTATAGAATGAGGCTCATATTTGCTGTTTTTTATGCCAATAGCTGCAATGGGGTCCGATAGGGCTCCAAATATTGAATAATATTGCGTTTAAGGTCCCCTGTGTCCTTTGCTACTACGTACCTGCATCGTTTCGGAGTGTCCCTATGCTGCTCCGCCACGTGCTGTCTTTGTACTGCTACGTACACGCCCGATCACTGTGTCCTTTCCCACTACGTACCTGCATCGTTTCGGAGTGTCCCTATGCTGCTCCGCCACGTGCTGTCTTTGTACTGCTACGTACACGCCCGATCACTGTGTCCTTTCCCACTACGTACCTGCATCGTTTCGGAGTGTCCTTATGCTGCTACGCGCGTGCTGTCCTTGTATTGCTACGTAAGCGCCCGATCACAGTGTCCTTATGCTACAGAGTATTCGCATCGGATTGCAACTCCGAACGTGCCCCATTTCGCAGTGTCCTTAATACTGCTACGCACGTGCTGTCATTGTACTGCTATGTATGCGTACCCGATCACTGTGTCCTTATGCTGGATGTGCATCGTTCCGCTGTGTCCTAATGCTGTTACGTACATGCAGGGTTCCCTAGAGTCCTTATGCAGCTACGAAATCCCCCGTTCCGCAGCGTCCTTATGGTTGCTAAGCATATGCCCCGTTCCGCAGTGTCCGTATGTGCTGCTACGTGCACGATCTTAATCAAGGATACGAAGCATGCGGACGAAAGAATCAGCTGCTACGGATAACCTCATATCGCGACGGATTGCGAATCCTATATTCCGGGGTGGAGGCGGATCATCTAATTGCAGCTCGAAAAGTTCTTCTTTTTGAATCTCCTCATTTACAAAAGAACGGCTAATAAACGCTACCCCGTAACCAAGTCTTGCGAATTCAGAGAGTAAATCGATGCTGCCCAGCTCTATATCTGGTTTAACGGACAAACCCTTACCAGCAAACCAATGATCAACAAACAGTCTGGTGCTGCTTTCTGGGGATAATAAAATAAAAGGTAACTCTGCAAGTTCTTTCGCCGTAAGCGAACGGTTTGCCAGTTGCTGAAAGGCTCGTCCCACTACAAAACAATCTTCAAGGGTGGCAAGCGTCTGAATATTTAATTGTGGATCGTCAATAGGCATATGGACGAGCGCACAGTCTATTTCGCCTTCTTTCAAACGTTTGGTGATCTCATGCGTTTTTCCGTGTGATAGCCGAATTCGTATACCGGGATATTGTTTGTGGAATGCGTTCAATTGCGGAAGCAAAAGATTTTTAATAAGGGAATCACTCGCTCCAATCCGAACTTCTCCTTCGTTTAACTGCTTTAGATTGTGAAGATGCTTTTGTGCAGAATCCAGCATGACTAAAGAGGGCTCAACATATTCCAATAACGCCAGTCCTTCCTCAGTTAGCTCTACACCTTTAGATAAACGATGAAATAATTTGAGTCCTAAAGAATCCTCCATTTGTTTAATGGCATAACTTACGGATGGCTGTGTAATATGCAATTCATTTGCAGCCTTTGTTAGATTTTTGTAACGAGCCGTATATAAAAAAATGCGATACCATTCAAGATTAAAGAATTTGATATAGATCACCTCTATGACAGTCTATTGAAAATGTGATTTCATTAATTGCAACAATCTTATTATAATTTGGATAGATAAATAATAAAAGAGTCGGCAATGGAGGTTTGAATATTATGGCAGGTAACACATTTGGGGAAGTATTTAAGATTACTACCTTTGGAGAGTCACATGGTGCAGCGGTTGGGGTCATAGTGGATGGAGTTACACCTAATGTTGAAATTGATGAAGCATATATCCAGAAACAGATGGATAGAAGGAAACCAGGCCAGTCCTCAGTAACTTCACCGCGTAAGGAATATGATGTTGTGCAAATACAATCAGGAGTATTCGAAGGGAAAACAACCGGAACTCCACTCTTTGTGGTCCTGTACAACAAAGATATGAAACCGGAGGCCTATAACGATATTCAGCATTCATTTAGACCCGGCCATGCGGATTATACTTTTTTGCAGAAATACGGAATTCGCGATCATAGAGGCAGTGGGCGGGCATCAGGCAGGGAAACAGCGGCAAGAGTAGCTGGCGGAGCGATCGCTCGGAAACTGCTTGAAAGAAGAGGAGTTGAGGTACTGGCCTACACGCAAGAGGTCGGAGGGATTAAGTGCCAAACCTTTGATGAAGATGTCATTGAACAAAATGCAGTCCGCGCCTGTGATGCTAAGGCAGGAGCTGAAATGATTAAAAAAATTGAACACTTAGCTTCGATTGGAGACAGCTGTGGAGGTATCGTGGAGTGTCGGATTAGAGGGGTTATTCCGGGTCTTGGAGAACCCGTATTTGATAAATTGGATGCAGAGTTAGCTAAAGCGATGTTATCTATCGGTGCTGTAAAGGGAATAGAGTTTGGAGCAGGATTCGAAGCGGCCTCTATGCTTGGAAGTGAACATAATGACGCGATGAATAAGGATGGATTTCTTAGTAACCATTCCGGTGGGATTATAGGCGGAATTAGCACAGGAGAAGAAATTATTTTTCGAATAAGTGTAAAACCTACATCATCGATTTCTGTTACTCAACAGACCATAAACACGAATGGTGAAGAAGTAGAGATTAAAACGGAGGGCAGACATGATCCATGTATCTGTCCGAGAATCGTGCCGGTTGTTGAAGCAATGGCTTGCTTGGTATTGGAAGATCTTTATAAAAGACAAGCTGCTATTTTTGGATAAAAACACTTTATGATAATGATTCAACTCAAAGATTGCACCTCTTAGCATGCTGTGAGGTGCAGTCTTTTTTGCATATGTGGTATCATATGGATAATCATTCAAATTATGCTTTAACTCTAGCTATGCCATAAGATACGGTACAGCAAAAAGGAGGGAATAGATGAAAATCTTTGTTGCAGGTGCTGCAGGTGTGATTGGACGGCTATTGCTTCCTAAGTTACTTCAAGCGGGGCATGAGGTTATCGGTCTGACCCATAAAGAAGAAAACAAAACAATCCTTGAGAGCATTGGGGCACAAGCGGTAATCGCGGATGTGTATGAGCGTGAGTCTATATTTGCGGCTATTCGCGCAGCTCAACCTGAAGTGGTGATTCATCAGCTGACTTCACTAAGTCAGCGGAATTTTGCAGATAATTCAAGGATAAGAATAGAAGGAACACGAAATATTGTCGATGCTTCATTGGCATCCGGGGTTGAACAGATCATTGCCCAAAGTATCTCTTGGGCATATGAAGCTGGTGAGGGACCTGCCACGGAGAATACTCCATTAGATACTAATGCTTCTGAATCACGGATGAGAACCATTGAGGGTATCCGCTCCCTTGAAAAAGCAGTCGCTGAGATTCCTAATCATGTGATTTTGCGGTACGGAATGTTGTACGGCCAAGGGACTTGGTATGATTCTGCAGGATTAATGACAGAAGAAATTCGGCATGGAAGACTGACAGCAACAGAAGCAGTTACGTCATTCCTTCATGTGGAGGATGCAGCTAACGCGGCGGCGCTTGCTCTGAACTGGCCTTCTGGTCCAGTCAATATTGTGGACAATGAACCTGCGCGAGGAATAGATTGGATGCCTGTTTTTTCAGAACTCTTGGGAGCTCCTGGACCTGCTTCGCAAATGGGCAGAGAAGGCTGGGAACGGGGGGCGTCCAATACAAAAGCTCGAATGGATTACGGATGGAGCCCATCTTACCCGTCATGGAGGTCAGGTTTTGCTCAGAGCTTGAAGGGTTAGAGAGATGAATCCTTACATGTAGAAGGAGAGATGACATGAGTAAATTAAAGAATTTTTCTTTAGTAGTCGTGAATTTAATTGCTGATCTATGGTTTGGAATTGTTCGAAAACCAGAGTTTTATGATAAGCACGCCGTTACTAGAACAAAGAAAGGGTATGTCCTGTTTGTAACTATGGCAGGCATTCTCGCAGTGGGTTCTGCTTTTTGGTTATGCTCGAGAATATATTAGAAAAAAGACTGCCAATTGGCGGTCTTTTTTTTAGATATTGGACGTCAGAAAGCTACAATGTTATGTTAGTACTTAATAGATGGTTAAAAATTGAATTTTTTAAAAAGAGGAAGGTTCCAATGAATTCTCCTACACCGAACCAACGTGCGCTCACTTATTCTCAACAATCTATAATTGCCTCACGAGTCACCATTCCAAAGCAGGCTCCTTATTATGTTCAGCGCATAAGATTAATGTCCAAACTCATGGATGAAAACCGTGCTAAAGTAACGCTTATTGCCGCCTCAGCTGGATTTGGAAAAACGACACTTGCGGCTGAATGGGCTCGCACTCATTCCGATGAGGTTGCATGGTTGTCACTGGAACTTGCAGATAACCATCTTGTACGGTTCTGGTTAAATTTGCATGCTGCAATTGAGAGAATCTTTCACCCCTATGCTAATCGTTGAGGTTAAAAACCGGGTACAAGCCGTTTCTATGATAAAAGAAAAGCATTTGCTTTAAATCGGCAAAAGATTAATATAACAGTTTATTACCAAACATTTACTTTAAGAAGTGATACTATGGAATACAGAAGGTGATAGGACTAGCGAGGAGGAAATGTAAATGCAATTAATGGCATGGTCTGAATACGAGATTTCATATGACTTAAATAATGATTATTCTATTCGTATGGCAGACTCGGAAGAATGGGGACTGTACTGTTCCATTTATTATAATATGCAATATAATGGTTTTTTTAAAGAAGAAGGGTTCAATTCTGCCCAAAGAAACGCTTTTTGGATCTATAGAGGTGAGTCAAAAATAGGTGGAGTAAGGATGTCGCCTAATCGGATATATCATTTATTTGTTATTCCACCTTTTAACGATACATTTGTGGTGCTGAAGCTATTAAAAAAGCTTTTGATTTATTGGTCAGATAGCACAAAACCTATAAAAACCTTCGAGGTTCTGCCAGACCAGGTTCAATTATTTGCGCGGGCAGGGTTTTGGCCTGATGAGTTCAGATGCCGTTGGATGCACCGTCCTACAGATCATTTTGAGGTCGAATGGAACGAAGAGTTAAGGATTGAAAGTCCTCAGATCGAAGATAATGGTATGGGCGCTAAACGATTTATTCTTGAAGAGCAGATCGCCGAATGTAACTATGCGAGCTTTGATGGAAGTCTTGAGGCAACAAGAAGAAAGAAATTCTCTTATGAAGATTTTATCCCAAGTGAAGAACCTAATTATACAAATGAAGTATTACTTACAGCGTCCACGCTTGTGTATGATAAGAAATCGGGACAGCTAATTGCGAATTGTCTCTTGGGTTTACAAGATGATTACGCAGCAGTTTACAGTATTGGTGTAATACCTGCTTACAGAGGAAAAGGGATTGCTACACGGATGTTGAAAAGAGGACTTAATCTCCTGAAAGATAGGTATCCGATCCTAAGGTTATATGTCATGGAAGGTAATGACGCGGAGTCTGTTTATTTAAATTTGGGATTTGTCCCTGGAGTACAAGAGATACAGAGTATGTATATTCCTATGCACGATTAAGAAAGGCTGCCATGTGGCAGCCTTTCTTTTCGTTAACTAGGCATGAGAGGTAATAGGAAACATGAAATGTTGAGGGAGTTCTTTTAATAGCGGACGTATAAATAAGGTATCTTCACTCTGGGGAATTAATTCTGCCTTAACTTGATCGATTGGATAATCTGGTGTGAAATAAAAATGTATAACCTCAGTTTCCGGAGAAATAATGCTTTTCAATACTGTGTTGATATCAAAACTTGTTGTACTGATAATATCAAAAATATGAAGCTGATGATCCTCATGTTTAAAGATCACAATAACGTCAGCCTCTTCAATATAATAAAAGGAATCATGAAAAGGAAGAATAAAATAAAACAGCAGCTGATGTTCATTATTTATCACACTTAGCGCGGAGGATACCGGTGTTCTTTTGACTGCAAAATTTTTGATCATGCTAAAATCAACGGGGTTACCTATAGATAAAGGCCGCACAGAGTAGGTTGTAGTTGGCTGATTGCTAAGATGAGCAACGTTAAGTGAAAAGCTGCTTTCTTGCATGCGTTCAAACCCGAATTTAGGATAAAAATCCAAAGCGCGCTCATTAGCAAATAAGTAGAGGAAGTCGTATTCATGTTCGTACTTAGCGATAATGTGGTCTATTAATTTTCTGGATAAACCTTGCATACGATAATCAGGATGTGTCATCACCGTCCCAATTTGGATGGCGTTGTATTCTTTTTTGTTGATGAGAATAGTCATTTTATTAATAGATGCATTCGCAATGACGTGATCTTCATCGATAAAGGAATAACAAATATATTTGTCATTCCAGCCCCCTTGTTCATACCAAGGTTTAAAATCAATACCAAAGATCGATTGGGCTAAAGAATTGAAGCTAAGCTTATATTTATCGATGTGTTTATAATCGCTAATCAATTGATATTCATTCATAGTATATACCTCTATTTCAGATGATTTCGGGAATCGCGTTTTATGAATATATAATACTATGCTTTTAAACCGTAAAGTTGATTTTAAAAATACTATACCA
The DNA here is from genome assembly GCF_038008505.1 of Paenibacillus sp. FSL H7-0735. Lineage (NCBI taxonomy): Bacteria > Bacillati > Bacillota > Bacilli > Caryophanales > Paenibacillaceae > Paenibacillus > Paenibacillus sp. FSL H7-0735. The sequence goes on from NZ_JBBOZH010000001.1 coordinate 3,350,151, forward strand.
ATATAATCCTGTAGATGTGTTATCATAATCTCTAAATTATTAAACTCGGAGGTACAAGATGAGAGAGGTAGATTACACTCATTATTTTTGGCAGGATGAGAAAATAAGACTAAGATCCGTTCAGGAAGAGGATTGGGAAGGTCATTACATCAACCGTTTCGATACACCAGCGCGGCGACTTTTAGAGTGTACTGTTGAACTACCACCTACCATAGCTGAATCCCGAAAATTTGTAGATACATTTGCAGAATTCTCATCACAGCGGCTGATGTTTACGATCGAGAATCTAAATGGCGAATATGTGGGTGGAGTAAATCTTAATAGCATAGACGAGAAAAATGGTACGTTCAGTATAGGCGTGCAAGTGGATAGAGATCATCGAGGTAAGGGGTATGGGACAAGAGCTATCAACATCCTGTTGAAGTATGCTTTTTTGGAGCTAAGACTCAACAAGTTTAACGAATGTGCGCTCGAAGGTAACGAACCCTCAGCAGCTATGCTCAGAAAAGTGGGCTGTGTCCAAGAAGGCGTGCGCCGGAAAGTAATTTATACAAATGGACAGTATTTAGACTTACTTTTGTTTGGATTGACGAAGGATGAATTTATGGAGAAAAACGCTATGAAATAGTGATTAGGAGAGGCTACTTGGAATGCGATTCTTCAATAACTGGAGGATCGCTTTTTTGCGTTTCGTTTTGTGGATCGATGTTCTATTGAAGCTTGAGGACTCAGAAGACGCTATTTGCAAATATTTAGCTATTTGAGAGTAGTATCGGACTCCAGTGCAGCTATTCCTCTAGTTCAGCTGTATATATGTTACTTTTTATGCCAATAGTGCCCATGGGGTCCGATAGGACAGCAAAAGTGGGTAAAAGCAGCGAATAGAGTCAATGGGGTCCGATAGTAGCTCGAACGAGCAAAACTGACCAAATCAAACATTGAATGGGAGGGGAACGTGCTGAAGCATGTGGATTCAGATAGAGTTTGGTTCTCGCTGAAGCTTTCGGACCCAGAAGACGCTATTTGCAAATATTAAGCTTTTACAGAGTAGTATCGGACTCCAGTGCAGCTATTCCCCAAGAATAGCTGTATAAATGTTACTTTTTATGCCAATAGAGCCCATGAGGTCCGATAGCACACCAAAAGTGGGGAAAAGCGGCGAATAGAGTCAATGGGGTCCGATAGTAGCTCCAACAAGCAAAAACAGTAGCTCGAACGAGCAAAACTGATCAAACCAACAAAGAATGGGAGGGGGGGCGTGCTGAAGTATGCGGACCTACTTCTTCGAGGAATCATTCAACGCAATCAACGATGTACAGCCATTTATTCCGTACTTTCATCATATGAAAAATTCACAATAGAAAACCACAAAAAACTAAACTCTCCCTACTCACATCCATATAAATCATCCTGTATCCCACCAAATCTCTATAAACAACGGAATAAGTGAACCCTCTATCAAATTTCAGGTTGTGAAAGTTGGAAAATAGTGCTTATACTAGAGTATTAGAAGGAAAGATTAGCCAACAACATTTACAACATGAGGAGGGTTTATATGGCGTTTATGATTGCTCAACGAGCGTTTATCAAGGTGTATCTTATAACAATGGTAGAACAACACCGCGGTTACGGATATCAAATGCTGGAGGATTTACGTCGGGATTTCAAAGCCCATGGTTATTCCCCTCCACAGAGTGAAATCTATCGCGCCCTGCATGAGCTGGTGCAGCAAGGGATTTTATATCGTACCAAGCAGCTGAAAGGCAATGACCCTAAAGTGGATTTTCAAGAAATCGTACTTTACCATTTCACTTCAGATGGAGAAGAGAAAGCAAAGTTATATAAAAAGCAGGTAAAGACAGATCTTGACCGCTGCTTAGGCATTTTGAATAAAGCTGTTGTGGACAACTATTAGAACTGCAACTATAGTAATATTTTCAGGATGCTCTCACCCTGTTATAATGGTTACTGCCGGATGATTGCAGTATATACTTGGAGGTAGCAAAAGATGGATGAACATATGAAACGTCGGTTAGACAAACAGCGGAAGCTGTTCAGTCAACTCGGCATCACATTAGACGCTCTAACCATACATGAAAAAGAATTCAGCATGAAGCTGCGTGGCTACGATGCGGAGGAAGTAGATACATTTCTGGACAGCGTAATCAAGGATTACGAACGTTTCTATGCGACGATCGCTGATCTGATGGATAAATGGCAAGAGCAGCAGCTGGAAATGCGGGAATTAAAGGCAGAAACCAAAACAGAGGTAATCCAGGTACCTGTTTCCCGAGGCATTGATCCAAAAGAATTGGAAGAGGTTATTCTGAGGCTTGAGACTAACGTCCGCCAGCTTAAAGATAAGCTTCCTCGCGTGGAAGAGTTTTTATAAGGAGTTGTTTGGTGTAAAGGGAGCTCCGCTTGACATTTCTAAATTTACCATTGACGAGTTAGCAGTTCATGAATTATGATATGTTCATAAATGATCATTTATATTTTAGTGGCGTGTTACCGTTAAGGGCATGAGCCAAGAATTGTCTTTATTTCCATTAGACAATTCTTGGCTTTTTTTGTTCCAATTTGACGATAATTAGGGAGAGGAGTGATGAGCTTGTCGCGAGAGATCGAGCAATTTCAAGTACAGCGTGTAATAGGGAATAACGTTGTAATGGTTCAGGGAAGCAAAAACGGGAAGGAATATGTCATCATTGGCAAAGGTATTGGATTTGCAGTGAAGGGTTCTGGTGTGATCGAAGGAAATGATGCTCGGATTGAGAAATTGTTTCGTCTAGAAGATCGCGAAGCCTGGAGCCAATATCAAGTTTTGCTGGAAGACATAGATCCCAAGGTTATGAAAATAACTGATGAGATAATTGCAGATATCCAAAGTCAATTTCCTGACAAGTTAAACGACAAGATTTATCTGGCACTCCCGAGCCACATACAGTTCACCATCTACCGTCTGCGCAACGGGATGGATATTATTAATCCGTTTTTGCAAGAAACCAAAATGTCATTTCCGAAGGAATTTGAGATCGCTTACAAGGCATCGGAGAAAATCAATGCTGAATTTCAAGTACAAATCCCCGAAGATGAGATTGGATTTCTTACTTATCATGTGTATTCGGCAGTTAATAATGTATCGGTTGGTCAGTTAGTCAAGGCCTCTAATATTGTCAATGAGCTTCTAGACATGATTCAGCAAGAACGAAAGATAACTTTTGAGCATGGCAGTATGAATCATATCCGATTAATGATCCACTTGCGTTTTTCGCTGGAACGTATTTTAAAAGGATCACTAATAGATAATCCCTTTGTGAAACATATTAAGAAAGAATACAAAGAGGAATACAAGCTGGCTCAAAAGCTCGGTAAAGTAATGCAAAGGTCGCTTGAAGTCGAAATCCCGGAAGAAGAACTATGTTTTCTAGCCATGCATTTGCACCGGTTATTTCAGACCTTAGTGAAATCAAATTAATATCTTAAGAGGAGTGGAGCATATGTTTTCCAAATGGAAATCAAAAAAAGAAGAGAAACATACTGAACATACCATCGAAATCATGGCACCAATCAGCGGGGAGTCAGTTCCACTAGCACAGGTTCCGGATGAAACCTTTGCTGGCGGTCATATGGGTAACGGAATTGCAATAAAACCATCTGAGGGAATTTTGAAAGCGCCTTTTGACGGTAAGGTTGCTCATATCGTGAAATCGAGTCATGCAGTCATTCTGGAACATTCCTCCGGTATGCAATTGCTATTACATATCGGAATCGATACTGTCAGCCTCAAGGGCAACGGTTTTGTCAGTCATATAACCTCTGGAGATCAAGTAAAAGCAGGTCAAACCCTAATCGAATTTGATCTGGACGTAATTCGCGCGGCAGGTTGTGACACAATTTCGCCTGTAATCGTGACCAGCACAGAGGAGAATCCACCTCAAGTAAGCGGACATTATGGTCAGGTTACAGCAGGACAGGATCTGATTCTTACCGTGGCTTCAAAGTAAATGGTTTATAGAGCACTACTACTATTGAACCGAAAGGATGATTTTTAATGTTGGCTTTTCTACAAAAACTAGGTAAGTCGTTAATGCTTCCTGTTGCAACCATGCCGGCGGCAGCTATTCTTCAAGGGTTTGGTTTGCTTAACTACGAAAAAGATATTCCGCTAGGAGCGACCATTGGTGGATTTCTGAATCAATACTTTGCTCCATTTCTAAACGCCGGAGCGAATGCGATCTTCGGTAACCTAGCCTTAATCTTCGCGGTAGGGGTTGCCATTGGATTTGCCGGTGACGCCGTAGCAGCTTTGTCAGCAGTAATTTCTTACATGGTACTGACTAAGATTCTGCTTATCGTACCGCTTCAATTCTCTTTCATCAATGATGATGTTGTATTGAACATGGGTGTGCTTGGTGGTATTTTTGCCGGTGCTTGGGCAGCGTTCTTATACAAGAGATATCACAATATAAAAATGCCTGATTGGCTCGGATTTTTTGCAGGTAAACGTTTTGTCCCAATCATTACGGCAGCTTCTATGATGGTTCTTGCTGTATTTGTGGGTATGATCTGGAGTCCGATACAAGATGTTATTAGTGACTTCGGGAACTGGGTTGTGTCACTGGGGGCTGTTGGAGCATTCATCTTCGGTACAGCTAACCGCTTGCTGATTCCGTTCGGTCTTCACCACGTGCTTAATACGATTGCTTGGTTCCAAATTGGTGATTTTACGAATGCAGCTGGTGAACTGGTGCATGGTGACTTGTACCGCTTCTTCGCTGGAGATAAAACTGCTGGGATGTTTATGACTGGATTCTTCCCAATTATGATGTTTGCGCTTCCAGGTGCAGCACTTGCATTTATTCATACAGCTAAACCGGAAAAACGTAAAATGGTTGCTTCCATCTTCATCGGTTCTGCCATTGCTTCTTTCTTAACAGGGATCACTGAACCACTTGAGTTCTCCTTTATGTTCGTAGCACCACTCTTGTACGGAGTTCATGCTTTATTAACAGGATTCTCCATGGCCTTGATGTACATTTTAGATGTTAAGCTTGGTTTTGGTTTCTCCGCAGGTTTGATCGATTATCTTGTAAACCTGAAACTGTCTACTAATGCATGGATACTTATTCCTGTGGGTCTTGGATTCTTCGTCTTGTATTATGTACTATTCCGCTTTATTATCTCATTGTTCAAGCTAAAAACACCTGGACGTGAAGATGATGATGAAGAAAGTCTGTTAGCACCACCTGGAGGTAATGGAACGCCTTCATCGTCTTCTAAAGCTGCTCAAATTCTTGAGAACATCGGCGGTCCATCGAACATCCGCAATATCGATGCATGTATCACACGCCTTCGTCTGATTGTTAATGACGAAAAAGCCGTTAAAGATTCCGCATTGAAACAGCTCGGAGCTTCCGGTGTCATGAGACTGGGTCAAGGAGCTGTGCAGATCGTATTTGGTCCAAAATCAGAGCAAATTAAAGATGATATTCAAAAGCTGTTATAACTAAATTGATCATGTTAAATTCATTAAACAGGGCTGGTTCTTATACCAGACCTGTTTTTTTGCTGTGTCCAGAGATAAAGGGTTGCTTTATAGATAATGCCTAGTATAATACTTGGTATAAGTAGGCAAAGGAGTCGGTACACATGTCAGTCGATGATTATTTGGATCTTTTAAATTACGCCAAGGCGATTAAAGATGGACAGTGGCAGGCTGACATCATTGAGCGCTTAAAGAATCTTAGTGCAGCAGAGGAAAGTCCTCAGATTCAAGAAGAAAGTGTAATAGAATTATGGTCAAGATTTGATGCCATTAACATAATGATCATGAAGCTGTTTGAGAAGCTACGTGAGAATGAACATTCAGAGCAACAGTTTCAGTGGAAAGAGCAGCTCTGGGAGCTTAGGCTGGAACGAAGTATTTTATCAAAAAAGATTCTTAATCGTTACATTCGAATTAGGTAAACACTAAAAGACAGTTTCCTTATTAATTTAGGGGCTGTCTTTTTTTACGTAATCTTGATACAAAAATGCATTGATAGTCGTCTTACTTATAGCTGCAGCTGATAAGGAGGATTTACAAGATGGAAATTCCGGAATCTGAAATTTTTAAAGCAATATTCTATGAACATTATCCTATTGTCAGACGTAAGCTGACCGCTTTGGTTCGTGATGAGTCGGCAGCAGATGATTTGGCACAAGAAGTTTTTCTGAGATTGTATCGTAACCCCCCAGATGATCCAGCAGCGCTGGGTGCCTGGCTTCATAGAGTCCTTACTCGTATTGGATATGATTATCTAGACAAAAAAGCAAGGGAACGGCGGCTGCAAAATAAACAAGAACAGTTATACGAAGTGGGGGAATCACCTCCTTCAGGAGAGGAAGTCTTAATCAGTAAGCTGGATCAGGAGGATGTTCATGAATGGTTGAACGAGCTGCCTGACAGGGATAGACAAGCGCTTCTGCTTAGATACTCTGGTTACAGTTATGCGGAAATAGCAGGCGAGCTTGGTCTAAGACCTCCCGTAGTAGGGACATTACTGCACCGTGCGACCCTGAGGTTAAGACAAAATGCAGCAAAATCACTATCTCAGTCAGATTAACAAACCGAGATAAACGAAGCTCCAAATTATTTAGGAGGGTTTACTAATGACTAAACAACCGCTAAATCAAGATCATAATAAACAATATACAGATGAAGCCTGGGCCAAATTGCAAAACAAGTTAGCGTCTGAGCATGCAAGTCCTAAATGGGCTGTGTGGAGTCAGCAGTTGGCAGTGGATGTTATGAAAGATGATGATAAACCACACCCAGAAATGGGCCAGCCTCAATCTACAGATGACAATCCGATAACTAATCGCCGATCCAAGCGACCTCGCATGAATCGTCGGCGTAAGTGGGGAGTAGCAGTGGCAGGTGCCGCGATCTTTGCGGTTATACTTGGAACTCCAGTAGGAAATACGGCTATGGCATCGCTGCTGAATCAGTTTCGGATGGAAGAAGTTACAGTTGTGAATGAAAATGATATTCGGGATATTTTTTATCAGGTAAATGAAAGTCAATCCATGAATGAAGCTATGAACAAATTTGGTGTGTTTACAAGTACCTTTGGTTCAAATAAAGGGATTATTCCGTTAGATCAGGTGGAAGAGACTCTAGGTTTTACACTTCCAAGCGGAACTTTGCTCGAGAATGTGAAGAGCGCATATATAACCAATTCACAAGAAATAACCTTGAAGCTTAATATTGAAGCGGTTAATAAAGCAATGAAAAGATTGGGTGCAAAACAGCTTCTTCCAGAGGCCATAGATGGGAAAGAAATTAAATTAGATCTTTCGGAGATCGTGAATTATGATCTTTCGATGGATAATGATAAATGGGCTAATCTTACACAGACGAAGACTCCTTTAATTACTGTAGATCCAACTATAAAGGTTGATGAAGCCTTGGAAGCTATAATCGATTTTCCATTGCTGCCAGATTATCTGAAATCCAGCTTAAAGCAGAGCCGCATTTTATCAGGTGAAATTCCTCTGCCACTGGTAAAAGGCCTGAATACCGATCAAATAAAGATTAAAGATACTACGGTTCTACTGAATCAGAATGAATATAGTCAAGGGATTGTATACTCGGCCATTTGGGTACAGAACGGGCAATTGTTCGATTTCAACGGGGGAAGCGTGTATACAGATAAAGCTGTATTCTTAGAGAAGCTAGAGGAGTTGATTGAATAATGACGGTTGCTGCAATAGAAGCGAAGTCTTTGACCAAAGAATATGATAACGGACGTGGTTGCCGTGATGTAACGATTACTGTTGGGAAAGGGGAAGCCTTTGGCTTCCTCGGCCCTAATGGTGCGGGGAAAAGTACCTTTGTCAAAATGTTGGTAGGTCTCATTCGTCCATCGAGTGGTAGTGCTACTCTATTAGGCCATAAGATCGGTTCACTTGAAGCCAAGTCCCAAATCGGATATTTACCGGAATTATATCGCTATCAAGAATGGCTTACCGGGGAAGAAGTAGTAAGACTGCATGCCAAGCTGTGCCGTGTAGAGCGATCTGTAGCCGATAAAAGAATTCCAGAGCTTCTAGCGGAAGTTGGAATTGGAAACCGTGGACGGGATCGTGTGAAACATTATTCCAAAGGGATGCAGCAGAGATTAGGGCTTGCTTGTGCTCTTGTAAACAATCCGGCCATCGTTTTTCTGGATGAGCCCTCATCGGCGCTAGACCCGATTGGACGTCAGGAAGTTCGGAATATTTTGCAGAGGCTAAAAGAGAAGGGAGTTACGATATTTCTTAACTCTCATCTACTGGAGGATGTTGAACTCATCTGCGACCGTATGGCACTGCTGAATAACGGAGTTATACTGCGGCATGGGAAAGTATCTGAGATCTTAAATAAGCGAACAAGCTGGCATTTTAAAGTGGGCGGTTTTACGCCTATTTTGTTGTCTTGGCTACAGGATAGTACTGATCTTAAGATCAAAGTTTCAGCGGATATTGGATCTCAATCTGAAAAAGGAGCTTCAATCCCAGCTACATTGGAAAGTAGCACAGTTTGGCTGGAAGCGGAACTGGAGAATGAGGAGCAAGTAGGCTGGCTGAACACGTTAATTATTGAACAAGGAATGACCTTATATGAAGTCTCACGAAAGCAAGAACGTCTGGAAGACTGGTTTATGAGTGCTGTATCCGGCCTAAGTCACAGAGGTGAACACGAATGAGAATAATCATGGGAATGACCTGGAAGGAATTGCTGCGGAAACGAGTGATGATATTAACACTGCTTATGACCATTGTCTTTCTTATAGGATTTTGGTTTGTGGCAAATACGATTGGACAAAGTGGAATACCGAATAGAACAGATATTAGCAGTGGCGAGCATCTCTTAGCTAATTTTACAAATGGTGCTTTTATATTATCACTTGGATTCTTTTTTGGCGCTTTTGTAATCGCCTTTTTGGCGATCTTCAGTTCCTTCTCAGCTATTGCAGGTGAAGCGGAACAAGGGGTTATGCAGGCTTTACTGCCAAGACCGCTGCCGCGGTGGAAATGGTACATAGGTCGCTGGCTTGGATATGTGACGCTTGGGATTGGTTATGCCCTGATTTTATTTATTTCTATTTTATGGATTACTGAGATCCATGCAACTGTTCCTAGAGATGCCGTAGTCCTATTGAAATCATTTTTGTTATTCTCCTCTATAGTGCCTTTGCTAATTACGATTTCTATGCTGGGTTCTGGATTCTTCTCAGCAGTGGGGAATGGCGTCTTTATGACAATGTTATATGGAGCGGGCTGGTTAGGTGGGATGATTGATAAGATCGGAGGATCGCTGAGATTAGAACCCGATGTTCTTGACACATTAAATAATCTGTCAGGAATGATGGCACTGCTTATGCCAGTGGATGGTTTACAGCGGAAAATGACCGCCGTCCTGTTCAGCGCTAATGAAATGAGTGGAATGATGGGATTGTTCGGCAGCATGAATGGATTGCTGGATTTTAATACGGTTCCGTCAAACATGTTTATTATTTATGCGCTAGGATATACCCTGTTGGCTTTTGTTATAGGTCTACTTCGCTTCGAGCGAAAAGACTTATAAAGGGGATGTTAATCCAAAAAGAGCCCTCTTGTCTTATGATCGGGACAATTAGGGCTCTTTGTGTTGTGTAGCGGGAATCATTTCTTAATACCAAGCTCAATCCATTCGGTAGACCAGTTTCCAATTTCACCAAGTATAGGAGCAAGCGCTGTGCCTTTTGGAGTCAGAGAGTACTCAATACGTACTGGCATTTCAGGATATACAGTTCGCTCTATAATGCCTTCGGTTTCCATTTCCTTCAATCGGTCAGATAACACCTTGCCACTGAGATTGGACAGACAGCTCTCAATTTCACCAAAACGGCGTGGCCCTGGCATAAGCACGAAAACGATCAGCGCGACCCAACGTTTACTTAGCAAGTCTACCGCTTTTTCAAAGCGAGGACACATGTTGAAATCATTCATAATATCACCTCGACATTCATTATATCATAAACTTACATAAAGTAATTATAAATATTTAAAGATATATTATAACTTGACGAAGTTATATTACAATGATAAACTTACTTACAAATAGTTACTTATAATTTAACTAATATTTTATCCTTATGCTTAGCTCTATCAAAGCATTGATGAACAATGAGGAAGGTGTAATTATGATTAAACCAGAAATCACTTCTATTTTACAGAATAAAATCACGCGAATTCCTTTAGCAAATTCCACAAATATATTGGTTGGACCCATCACGTTACCGGTGAATTTAGACGGCGAGACCGTTGTTTTTAAATGGTACAACTGGCTGAATACAACGGATGCAGAGCTTCTTCAAGAGGATAGCAGTAAAGCAACGGCAGCTTTAATTTCACGTTTGCCATCCATGAACTTAGCAGAAGGACAACAATCCAGTGTGTTGGTATATGGCGATTTCGAAGGGTCTGAGGATGCATTGATCCGGATGCATAGCATCTGCCATACTGGCGATATTTTTGGCAGTAAACGTTGCGATTGCGGATTCCAGCTGCATCAATCCATGAAAATGATTGTTGAGCATGGCTCTGGGGCATTATTTTATCTCGCGAATCATGAAGGAAGAGGCATTGGCCTGTTCAGCAAATCTTTAGCGTATCTTTTACAGGAAGAAGGATACGATACAGTTGAGGCTAATTTAGAGTTGGGATTTGCTGATGATTCAAGAAACTACGAAGAAGCAATCAGTGTTCTGCAAACTTTACGTCACAAACCAGTGACGCTGATTACGAATAATCCGAAGAAATTGGATGCGCTCAAGGCTGCAGGGATGAATGCCGTAAAAAGAGTAGCGTTATGGGGAGATGTATCTTCTTTTAACGAGAAATATTTGCGGACTAAAGTCGCTCGCTCAGGGCATTTAGAAGCTGTGAAGGACACCCATTCGCTAAATGAAAGACTGGCTAAGTAAAGATTGAAGTAGTGCTTTTGCGCTTCTTCTATTATAATGGGGTACTGGGAACCAACTCTAAGCTTAGTGAGGTACAATATGACTGCTATTCAAGTACAAGACTTACGCAAAACATTTAAAGTACAAAAAAACCGCGAGGGTCTCAAAGGGGCCTTCGCTGATTTGTTTAAAAGGGAATATACGGAAGTGACTGCAGTGAAGGACATTTCCTTTTCCATTCCTGAAGGGGAGATCTGTGGTTATATCGGCGAGAACGGTGCTGGGAAATCGACCACGATCAAAATGCTCACAGGTATTCTCGTGCCGACTTCCGGAAACCTGACAGTAGGTGGGTATGTTCCGTATTTGGAGCGCGAGAAATTCGTGAAAAATATCGGTGTGGTATTCGGGCAACGCAGTCAGCTATGGTGGGACATTGGCGTGATTGAGTCGTTCCAGCTCCTGCGCAAGGTTTACCGGGTGTCTGAACAAGATTTCAAGAAACGGCTGGATGAATTGGTCGAACGACTGCAGCTGCAAGAACTGCTGAATCGTCCGGTTCGTAAGCTTAGTCTAGGTCAGCGGATGCGTTGTGAATTAGTGGCAGCATTGCTTCATAATCCGTCGATTGTATTTCTGGATGAACCGACCATTGGCTTAGATATTGTGGTGAAGTCAGAGATCCGTGAATTCCTAAAAGATATGAACCGCGAGCATGGGACAACCATACTGCTGACTACACATGACCTGCAAGATATTGAGGCGCTTTGCTCCCGAGTGATAATGCTTGATGATGGCCGTATCATTTATGACGGAGGACTGGAAGACCTGAAGCAGCGTTGGGGAACCGGACGTGAGGTTCAATTTCAATTTGGAAATGCAACGAAACGTCAGCAACTTGAGTTATGGACTGAGGGGTTGCCTGTTACTTGGTCTGCGGAGAACGATCTAGGGGCATCTGTCTGGATACCGCTAGATATAAATGTATCGGATGTATTAAGCAGAGTAGTGGGAAAAGCAGACATTACTGATATCAAAATCATAGAGACCAATACGGACGATATTGTTCGCAGTATTTATCAATCCGGGTCTGCAGACAAGCCTGATGAAATGGCTGCCGCTCTGAAGGATGAAAGAGAGGCTTTACATGTCTGATAAGCTTAATCCTGCAACGGCTATGTCTTCCTCCTCAGGAGGCGCGTCTTCTGGTGGTCCTCAGGAGAATAGCCGTAAATTACTATTCGGGGCTTACTTAGATTTTATACGCATCCGTTTCCTTACCATGCTTGCTTATCGGATTAACTACTACTCAGGTATTCTTATCTATTCACTGAATATTGGGGTTAACTATTTCACTTGGATGGCCATCTATGGTAATGGGGATTCATTGGGTGGATTTACTGCAACGCAAATGACATCATATGTTGCTGTGTCGTGGATGGCTCGAGCCTTTTATTTTAATAACCTAGACCGCGAGATTTCTACGGATATCCGTGATGGAAGTATCGCTATTCAGTTTATAAGGCCCTATAACTATGTCTTAGTCAAAATGATGCAAGGTCTTGGAGAGGGAATGTTCCGCTTCCTCTTATTTATGATTCCCGGCATGGCCATAGCGATGCTGCTGTTCCCAGTACAATTGCCAACAGCGCCATCTGCTTGGGCGGGGTTCCTGGTGATGCTCTTTTTCAGCTTTTTAATTAATTCACAGATCAATATCATTACAGGGCTCTCGGCTTTTTTCGTGGAAAATAATGAAGGCATGATGCGAATGAAGCGGGTAATTGTAGACTTATTCTCCGGCTTAATCGTACCGATCAGTCTGTTTCCTAACTGGTTATCTTCCGTACTTGAGGTGCTGCCGTTTCAGGCGATTACCTACTTGCCCGGTTCAGTGTTTACGGGACGGGTGCAAGGGGTTGGAATATGGAATGTATTAGGGATACAAATTATTTGGTTCCTGGTATTGCTGATTCCAATTGTCTGGTTATATCATGCGGCGCGGCAGCGTCTCTTCGTGCAGGGAGGTTGAGGAAACATGTATTACCTGGGATTATTAATTGAATATATCAAAAACTATATGAAGAGCCGGCTCACCTATCGCGCTGACTTTTGGGTAGAGGTCATTTCAGACTTGCTTTTTCAAGCTACCAACTTTATCTTTATTCTCGTAATTTTTATGCATACGGATAGCCTGGGCGGCTGGAATCAGAATGAAGTAGTGTTCGTTTATGGATTCTTTATGGTGCCTTTTGGGGTGTTTAGTTGTTTTGTGAATCTATGGGGATTTAGTGAACGTTACATCGTTAAAGGTGAGATGGACCGTATTTTGACACGCCCAGCTCATAATTTGTTCCAGATCTTTTTGGAAAATGTTGATCCACCAGCACTTATGGGCTCATTCATAGGTATTATTATTATGGCCATCAGTGGCAGCAATCTGGGTCTTCCCTTTGAATGGTGGACGATACCAGCTCTGATCATTCTGACGTTAAGTGCGGTCGCCATCTATACGGGGATTTATACAACGTTGACTTCATTGTCTTTCTATTCGGATGCTCCTACTGGGATTCTTCCGTTAATGTACAACATTCAGACTTATGGCCGTTACCCGGTAACGATTTACAATCGCGCTATACAGGTATTGCTTACTTGGATCATTCCATTTGCATTCGTCGGAGTGTATCCAGCCGCGCTTTTTCTGCAGCGGGAGGAGATGACCAGCCTTGCTCTGATGACACCTGTAGTAGGTGCTATATTTCTGGGGATTGGTTTGTTAGCCTGGAGTTATGGCGTTCGCAGATACAAAGGTGCGGGGTCTTAAGTTAAGCTAGTGTCTTGTTATGTTGGAAAGGCTACCTTCGGGTAGTCTTTTTTTTACCCGGAATTCATGAATATGCTAAAATCATTAATATCTACATTGGGGAGGAATCATAGATGAATGTGTTAGATATTTTACCAGCACCCGACAACTTAAAAAAACTTATGAAAATACTTGCTTCTCTAAATATTGTCCTATGTCCTGAGGAATGGCTTCGCTATCATAATTTTGATTCTAAATTTGATAAGAATGTTTCTCTAGCATCGATCGATAATGGCTCAGGTGATAATTTGTTTATTATTTTTACACCTCAAGGAACGATAATTAAAGGTTTTGATCATGAGTCCGAAGTAAGTCCATATGCGCGCGACGAACATGAAGTTTGGCCGGGAATCTATGAAGAAGTCCCAATCTCACTATTGTCTTTTATTGAAGATGAGGCGATAGCTAAGGATGATGTTACTTTTTGTTTTTGGCGTGAAAATAACGACTTGACGTGGCAGAAGGGGAAGGTAGAAATTCCAGCGGAGGTAGAAGATGGTTCGGACTTTTTGCTAGGGACTATTTTCCGCACAGCTGAGGATTTTGTGGAATTTGCCGAAGGTTATTTTGAACTCACACTCCCTTTAGAGGTCGTTGCACAAGTTTATGAGGGTGCAGTCATTACCAAAGAGATGATCAAAGCGTTAAATCCTGATGGTGATGTAGAGACAATTCTTCAGGAGTTAGCAAAGCTAGACTCTTAGGGAGTTATCGATTTTGAAAACAAAGGGGGATGCGAAATGGAACTTTACGTGGAAAAGCTGAATGCTGATGCTGCTAGGGATATTTTAAGCTGGCAATATGATCCACCCTATGATTTTTACAATAATGAAACAACTCCTGAAGCTATAAGTGAAATGCTAGAGGAAGCATTTTTTTCTGTACTTGATGCAAATAAACAATTGATCGGATTCTTCTGTGTAGGAAGTCCGGCACAGGTTCCAAATGATAAATATACATATTCTCAGGATTTTATAGATGTGGGTTTAGGAATGAAGCCAGAGTTAACCGGACAGGGGAATGGGACTCTATTTTTCACAACAGTCCTTAACTATATTAATGAGAGATTCGAGGAAAAACCAAAGCGGCTGACAGTGGCGAAGTTCAACGATAGAGCGATACGCTTGTATGAAAAACTAGGATTTAGCCGGGAAGCTGAAATCGTTAAAGGAACTACAGAATTTATTATTATGATTTGTAATGAAAATGATAATCTTACTCCCATGTATGAGCGGGCAAAACCCGGCGAAATAATTACTTTTGGCTCTTATCCGCAAATGGCGGACGGAGCAGAAAAAATGCCGATAAAGTGGCGGGTGCTGCAAAATTCAGGTAGAGAGCTGTTCATTTTAAGCGAGTACATTTTGGACTGCAGGCGGTATCACGGTGAATATGTTGATGTTACATGGCATGACTCCGATTTGCGAAAGTGGTTGAACGATGATTTTTATAATGCCGCTTTTAATGACTCCGAGCACAGGCTCATCAAGACTACACAATGCACAGATAACGGAGAGGGAAGTATAAACACGGAAGATAAGATTTTTCTGCTCAGTGTTTCGGAGGCGAATGAATTGACCTTTAAACTTGGTGAAGATACTTTACGTGCGAAGCGTAGGGCGATAGGAACGGGATTCTCCAAAGTGAAAAAGAACGATGGATGTAAATTGTATGTGTATGATAAAAAAGTCAAAGCTGATTATATCCTTGAGAAGGATGAAGAGTTTGGCTGCTCATGGTGGTGGCTGAGAACTCAACCTGCGATTTCTTCACGTGCGTATTTTGTAGGTACCCGTAGCAGTATTCGCAGTTACGGACATGTAAACTTAGCTTGTTACGGTGTGCGCCCCGCTATAATCCTTAATTATTAAGCTCTTTCTCCAACATCGTTTCATGGGAAGCGAATCTTACCACAGAAACAAAACAGCCTGAACCCCTAGGAATACAGGGCTCAGGCTGTTTATTATTGTTTCTATTTCATGGAATTAGATTTGTCTTTAGCATTGAGTGTAGCAATCAGTTTCTCGCCTTCGACATCCAGGTTTGGCAGAATACGGTCGAGCCATTTTGGAAGTGCCCAAGCTTTGTTGCCGAAAATAGACATTACAGCAGGAACTAATCCCATTCGAATAATGAAAGCATCGATTAAGATCCCTACGGCCAGTGTAAAGCCGATTTGTTTAATCATGACATCATCCGTAAAAATAAACCCTGCAAAAACGGAGATCATAATTATAGCAGCGCCTACTACGACACGACTCACCTGGTTGTATCCATGAACAACGGACTCTGATCCCTCATGACCATGAACGTACGATTCACGCATGGAACTGACAAGGAAAACCTGATAGTCCATCGCGAGCCCATATAGGATACCCGTAACGATGATTGGCATAAAGCTTAGCAATGGGCCACCGGTGTCGAAACCGAAGAGAGTATGGAGCCAGCCCCATTGGAACACGGCTGTGGTGATCCCGAATGTAGCGAGAATGCTAAGCAGAAAACCGATCGTAGCTTTGATAGGAACGATAATCGAACGAAATACCAACAGAAGAATAATGAGCGATAGGAGAATGATGATTCCTACATAAATGGGAAATACATCTGCCAGCTTGGCCGACATATCGATGTTAACGGCGGTAAAGCCGGTAACCCCGAGTTTAACATCATTACTTTGAGCGATACTAGATTCCGTAGCCCGTAAATCATTCACCAGATTTTTGGTTGTTATATCGCTAGGACCCGTTTCTGGAATCAGACTGAAGATAGCTAAATCCTTAGTCATGCCCAGAGGAGTGACCTGCGCGACATTCTTTTGAGCTTGGAGCTCTTGCACAAGATTTCCTAGGAGCTCCGGAGTGACTGGAGTGGAAGAGTTCTTTGGTTCTGCAACCAGAATAAGCGGTCCGTTAAATCCCTCTCCAAAACCCTCGGATATAGCATCATAACTTTGTCTTGCTACCGTGTCCAAGTTCGCCGAGGCAGCTCCGGGAATGCCCATTTCCATTTTCGCTATAGGGGTTGCTGCTACGCCAAGTATCACGACGATGGCAACAATAGTGACCCAACGATACTTGATGACGAATTTAACCCATCTATCAGCTATACCGCGGTTACCCGTTTTATGATGATCCTTGTTTTTCTTGCGAGCTTTAGGCGAACAGATGCGTTCACCCACCAATCCGAGCAATGCCGGCAATAGGGTTAAGGCAACAAATACGTTGATGAGGACGGTAGCTGCTGCTACTAACGCCATCGTAGATAAGAAAGTAAGCCCGATTACAAGCATACCGCAGAGAGCGATAATAACCGTCAAACCGGCGAAAAATACGGCGCTGCCGGATGTGCCAATTGCTCTAGCCGCAGCTTCTTGTGCGCTTAATCCTTGATCAATAATCATTCGGCGTTGGCGATTTACAATGAAAAGAGCATAATCGATTCCGACGGCTAATCCAATCATAAGCGCCAAGACGGAAGTGACACTAGGCATTTCAATGAATTTGGAAATAGAAAATGCTCCACCCACACCGATGCCGACTCCAAGCAGTGCAGTTATAAGGGGCAGCCCTGCTGCAACGACAGAGCCAAGCGTCACCAGCAAAACAATTGCAGCAATGACAAGTCCGACAATCTCAGCTGATCCTACACCGATAGATACTGATTTGAGTGTCTCACCCGGCAGTACAGTAATGTTGGTATCTTTCTCGACATTCATGACGGTATCAATTACAGAATCAAAAATATCTTGAGAGATAGCTGATTGCTCAATGGTAAACTGGAATTGGAACAATGCAATTCTACCGTCTGCGGAAAGAATAACACCAGGCACCGGAACACCATCTGCCATCAGAGGACCATAGGAAGGGGGTGCTGTGGCTGTTGCAGACTGATCCATACTGGCAGCCTGAGTTGCTTCAGTAGTTGAACTACTTGCTTCCGCTGCATAATCCGCAGGATTAATCACTTCGTTTAAACCGTAAACCTCATTAATACCCTTAGTGATCGCTGCCAAACGTTCTGGCGTATCCAATCGCTCGCTTTGAGGTGCTTTGAACACGACACTTCCTTGTCCACCAGATGCAGCCGGAAGTTCTGTTGCTAATTGATCCAAAATCTTTTGCGATTCCGTGCCTTCAATCTTCATTTCCGAACTGATATGAACACCATTCATACTGATCATAGAGATGACAAATCCCAAAATTAAAATCCAACCTAAAATGAAGTACCCAGGTTTGCGATAAGCGGTTTTTCCCACTCTGTATAATAATGTTGACATGTATCTATTTTACACTCCCTCTATGATGAAAACTGATTATTAGCCTATTAGAATCCGTTGCGTAAATATCCGTAAATAGTTTCCAAAAATTGATCGAACGTAAGAGTTTCAGGACTTGGATCGTCGCTCGTCGTTTGTCCCGGAAGCAGCACATTAAGTTTTCCGTCAATTAAGGGAAGTACAGTTCCGTAAACCGAATTTATAAGCAGATAAGTATAGACCTCGTCATACTTACCATTTGACAAGTGCAACAATGTTTTTTGTGCTCCAGTTTGCGTAAGGTGTATTGCTCTTAGATAATGGGGCTCGAGCGCTGGGAATTTTCGGGAAAGTAATGAAAGCTCACGTAACCTCCCTATAAGCTCAGCTGTAAGTTGCATCTTTATTAGCTGATATAGGGTGTCAAGCAAGGAGGCATTTTCAGGGATTTTGGTGAGCAATTCCTCATACTCATTCGTGTTCCGTACGGTAACTGCTCCCATCGCAACTGCCTCTTCCTTGCATGTGAAATAGTTTGCGAAAGTTCTTCTGGAGTAGCCGGCTTTTTGCACGATATCTTCAACAACAAAACCGTCCAACCCATGTTCAAGTGCAAGTTCGAATGCCGCTTCAGCTAGCGCTTTTTCAGTGGCTTCTTTTTTGAAATCTCTCAAAGTTTGTTTAATCATAACTTTATGTATACACCTCCCATATGGCTGTTATTGTGGTGAAGATTAGGATTAATGACTATATACTAATGTAAACTTGCCCAAAGTGCAAACTTTCTCATTGGGCAAGTTTATGCTTTGGGATCTGCTTATAGAAAACTCTCAGCTGTTACACAGCAGAAAACAGGAAATAAAAATAGAATAATTTCTCTTTATCAACAGATGAAAAGAGTACATAATTACAGACGACCTCATTAACTCTAGAAATATTTTGTGAGTATTATAAATGATCTTTTCCAAAGAGGGGAGTTCGTTGTATGTATGGAATTCTGGCTGTTTCCGGCCTGTCTTTTCTTCTGGTGGCGGTATTTACACCTCTATTAATCTGGACGCTGCATAGACTGAGGTTAACGCAGCCGATTCGTGCCGAGCTTCCAGCAGATCATCAGGCCAAACGGGGTACACCACTAATGGCAGGGTTGATCCTGCTTATCGGGATAGCGATTTCGCTGCAGTTTCAACCCGGGCCTCTAATGTTACTCTTATGCGTTACGTTTTTGTTGTTTAGTTCAGTCGGATTTTTGGATGATTTCAAAAAGGCTTTTTGGCAAAATCCATCCGGCATCAGCGGCCGCTCAAAACTAGTGCTTCAATTTCTTTTTACTGGAATTATATTATATGTGTTGTTCCATTCGTTCGGCCTGACGAGTGATATCGAGTTATTTAAAGGGCAAAATCTGCATTTGCCTGTGTACCTTTATGTGGCCATCATTTTGCTGTTTGTGGTCGGCTCCGCGAATGCCATCAATTTTACAGATGGTCTCGATGGGCTACTGATCAATGTTGCCATACCGTCGTATTTTTTCTTTTTTATGATTTCGGACAAACCTGAAGTGCAGACATTTTCACTTGTTATGATCGGTTGTCTGCTAGGGCTTTTGCTTTACAATATTTATCCAGCAAGAGCGTTTATGGGCGATACTGGATCACTGGCGATCGGGGGCTCCCTTTCCGTTCTGGCTGTCATTGAGAAGGTTGAGCTTTTACTTCCAATTTTGTTTTTCGTTTATTTTGCGGAGCAGTTGTCGGTCATTTTACAAGTTTGGTACTACAAACGGACGAAGCTGCGGCTATTCCGGATGGCTCCGATTCATTACCACTTCAGCTTAAAATACGGATGGAGTGAGAACAAAATCGTGATGATTTTCGGTTTCATTTCGTGGGTATCCGTACTGCTTTGCTGGTTGATTTGGAAATATTTAATTCACTAAACGAACAATTCGATACGAAACATGAATCTACATAGTGTTATTGCAACAACGAGACATCGGCATCTTTTGTATTTACAAATCTATAAAAATAGATATAATGGAACACATGGAACCTTTAATGATATTCAAAGCGTTGTCTAACGAGACTCGTAGTCAAATTATGATGTGGCTAAAAACTCCCGAGGAGTTTTTTGATGAAAAGCCTTATTTACAACAAGGCCTAAATTTTCAAATCGGGATTTGCGTGGGCGATATTCAAGCTAAAGCGGGGCTTGCACAGTCGGTTATTTCGAGCTATCTATTGACCATGCAAAAAGCTGGTTTGCTGGAATCTGAGCGAATTGGGAAGTGGACGTATTATCGTCGAAACGAAAAGATAATTCAAGAATTTTCCGATTATATTAAAGAGAAACTATAGGAGAGAGGAGGAAGGGCTTTTTTTGATAATACATATCTACAAATCTAAATATGTAAATATAAATGGAGGATTATTTTAAAATGAAAAAGGTTAACCCTTTACTTATTATTATTTTGGCTTTAGGCGTATTTGGCATTATTACAACGGAAATGGGGATTATAGGTGTTCTGCCACAGGTAACTCAAAAATTTAATATATCAACTTCTCAGTCTGGATGGCTTGTAAGTATATTTGCTTTAGTTGTTGCTATTTCAGGTCCATTTCTGACCTTATTGGCTTCTGGAATTAATCGTAAAGTAATTCTATTAACTGCCGTACTTATTTTTGCAATTTCAAATATTGTTTATGCGTATACGACCATGTTTGAAGTAATGCTGATTTTTCGTATTATCCCTGCTATTTTTCATCCCGTATTTTTTTCAGTTGCACTTGTTACCGCTGCCCAACTTGTCCCTCCGGAAAAGAGCACCAAAGCAGTTACAAAGGTTTTCGCCGGAATAACGGTCGGGTTTGCTTTTGGTGTGCCTTTGACTTCTTATCTCGCGGACAAAATTTCTTTAGAAGTCGCTTTTCTCTTTGGAGCTGTCGTAAGTATAATTGCCTTTTTAGGAATACTAGCTTGGCTTCCTTCCATGCCAGTTAAAGAAAAAATGTCATATGGTAAACAACTTGGTATTTTACGCAAACCCCTATTGTGGTTAAATATTGTGGCAGTTATTTTTATCTTTGCAGCTATGTTTTCTGTGTACAGTTACTTTGCTGAATATCTTGGGCAGGTAACACATATGAACGGGTCATGGATTAGTATCATGTTGATGGCCTTTGGGATAATCATGATTTTTGGGAATTTTTTATTTGGAAGCCTTTTGCATAAAGGCATTACAAAGACCGTTATCATGTTTCCATTGTTATATGCGGTAACTTACTTATTCGTATATTATCTAGGTTCTTATTTCCTTCCGATGGTTGTTATC
This sequence comes from Paenibacillus sp. FSL H7-0735, assembly GCF_038008505.1. Classification (NCBI taxonomy): domain Bacteria; kingdom Bacillati; phylum Bacillota; class Bacilli; order Caryophanales; family Paenibacillaceae; genus Paenibacillus; species Paenibacillus sp. FSL H7-0735. The sequence goes on from NZ_JBBOZH010000001.1 coordinate 3,371,573, forward strand.
ATAATCATTTGGGGGGCAGTGCATTCCGGCGGACTGATTGTCAGTCAAGCATGGTTAACGACCGAAGCGAAAGAAGCTCCCGAATTCGGTAACAGCTTGTTTATCTCATTTTCTAACCTTGGAATTACTATAGGGACTGCTATCGGTGGTTGGTTTATTTCTCATGCAGGAATACATCAACTCATCTGGATCGGAATTATGTTTTCCCTGCTTGCTTTCTTATCGATCATAATCAAAATAAAGATTTCCAAATTAAACGTGGTGGAAGTAGAGTAAAGGCGAAACAGCGATAACCAAGTATCTTTTTTCTGGTACATGGCTGTCGCTGTTTTCTATGATTAGTATTACAGTCTTGTGTTTTTAAGTGTTTTAATTTATTTTTATTAGACCCCATGAAATTACATACGTGTATAAGAAAGAGGTTATCAATGAATAAGATTTATCTATTAAAAAGCTTTCTAGCTATCACACTCTTACTTGGAACAACAACTGCCTGCAACTTAGCCGAGCAGATTACTTTAGAACCAGTTCCAACGATTACGGCCGATTCCAGTTCTGGATTAGATTCTACGCCAGACAATACAACAGAGGACAACAAACGTTTAATAGATGCAAAGGTAACACGAGTAGTCGATGGTGACACCATGAAGCTGACTATAGGCGGCAAAAAGGAAACCATTCGTTTATTGCTGGTCGATACTCCAGAGTCAGTGAATCCGAATATCCCCGAACCACAGCCATTTTCGCTAGAAGCTTCTGATTTCGCCAAAAAGATGCTTACGGATAAAGATGTACAAATTGAACTAGATGTATCGGAGCGGGACAAATATGGCCGCCTACTTTGTTACCTCTATATAGATGGGAAAATGTTCAATGAGATTCTGCTAGAGCAGGGTTATGCACGTGTAGCCTATGTATTTGCACCTAACACAAAATATGTTGATCAATTTAGAGCGATTCAGGATAAGGCGCGAGAGCGGGGAATAGGTATTTGGAGCATTGAAAATTACGCGCAAGACAAAGGTTTTCATGTGCAGAAAAAGAAATGAACTTCTATTAACGTAGGGTATTTGAGCCTATTAGAAGACAGGGGATAGTTTATTGAGCGATTATATTATGGAGTTAAGAAAGCTGGTAGGTACCAGACCGCTTATAATGGCAGGAGCCTGTGTTTTATTGTGCAGCAATCATCAATTATTATTGCAACGTAGAACGGACAACGGGTGCTGGGGTTTGCCAGGTGGTTCAATGGAGCTTGGGGAGACTTTAGAAGAGGTCGCTAAGAGGGAGCTTTTTGAGGAAACAGGCTTAACAGCCAAAGTTCTTGATTTGTTCGACATGTTCTCTGGAAAAGATCTTTATTATAAATACCCGCACGGTGATGAAGTATATAATGTTGTGGCTGCGTATCTATGCACGGACTTTGATGGGGCGCTAAAAGTAGATGGAATTGAGGTGCAAGAATTGCGTTTTTTTAGTTATGAAGAATTGCCAAGCGAGCTGTCTCCTCCAGATGTTCCCGTCATTAAGAGGTTTATGGATCGTTTTGTTTGTAACTGAACCGGCTAACGAAACCACATCTCACTCAAAGCGTCACCTTTCCCTGGGTACATTAATAAGATGAACAATGAAACATGACATCAGCCCGGAAAGGTGTGCGATTATGGACGGAACAATCCTGAATTTCTTTGCTGGCGGCAACACAGCTCACGGCTTCTCTAACCTCTATGAGTCGTCATTGCAAGATTTAACGCGTTTGTTTGTTTTAAAAGGAGGCCCCGGTACGGGGAAAACTAGAATCATTCGAGAAATCGGAGATCTTCTGGCTCAACAAGGTTATGAGATCTGGTTAATTCACGCAGCGTCAGATAATGATTCACTCGACGGAGTGGTTATTCCTGAATTAAAAGTAGGAATTATAGATGGTACGGCTCCACGGGTCATTAAGCCAGAATTGCCTGAAGAGGCCATCGTACATGTGAATTTGGAGCAGGCCGTCGATACGCTCCAGTTAAGCCAGCGTTGTGTTGAGATCGACAGCTTAGTTGATCAGTACACGGAAGAGCATGAACTCGCTTATTCAGGCTTTGCTGAAGCACTCCGCATTCATGACGAGTGGGAAGCGATTTATATTGCGACAATGAATTTCCAAGCCGCTGATGAGCTGACTCAGGAGTATATTCAACTTCTGTATGGTGATCAGAACTTCGAAAAAGTAAGCCGGGTGGATCACCGTTTTTTAGGTGCAGCTACGCCTAAGGGTGCAGTGGATTTTGTACCTAATTTAACCGCAGGACTAAAAAGATATCTTGTAAAAGGTCGCGCGGGATCCGGTAAATCTACACTTTTAAAAAAATTGGCAGCTGAAGGAATAAAACGTGGTGTCAATGTTGAGATTTACCACTGTGGTTTCGATCCGAACAGTCTTGATATGATTATCGTACGCGAGCTTGGGTTTGCTATTTTTGACAGCACAGCTCCGCATGAGTATTTCCCTGACCGTGCCACCGACGAGATTGTTGATATGTATTCACGGTGCATACAGTCAGGTACGGATGAAGCTTTTGCCGAAGCCATCGCAGGTATTAAAGAGCGATATTCCAGCACCATGAAACGATCCATTCAACATCTGACAGATGCCAAAGTATTTTTGGATGAGTTAAAGACAATCTATGCCGCCGCTACAGATTTTGACCATGTAGATCAGATTAAATCCCAAATTCAACAAGAAATCAGCGGGATTGTGGAAAGTCCTCAGGAGGTTTAACCTTCATTAAAGATCGCTCTCTTAGCGGGCGGTCTTTTTTCTATGTCAAGAAATTGGTATGGTACATACGCACCCATGCGGTTATTTCCACAAGAATTGTATCCAAGTATGCTCTCTCTAGGGACAACGATAAGGGAGAGAGAAACTTATGAGTGATCAGAAAGTGATGTTTAGAACGGGTCTTAAGGATTCTGTAGCTATTGTTGCAGGATTTATTCCTGCTTGTTTTACGTTTGGATTGGTCGGTAAGGGATTAGGCCTGGGGAGTCTGGAAGTGTTCTTATTGTCAGCGCTCGTATTTGCGGGAGCCAGCCAATTTATTGGCGTGAAAATGCTTGCCGCTGGTGCCGCCGCTCCAATGATCCTGCTGCTTACGTTGATCATTAATTTAAGATATTTGTTTATCAGCCTATCTTTTGGGGGTCAGCTTGACCGTACAATCAATCCTCTGGCCAAAGTCTGGATTGGGTTCAGTTTAACAGAAGAAGTGTACGCTGTTAGTATGATCCCCCGCAATCATTCAAAAGAAAATATAACTCTTCCATATTTGCTGGGTCTACAAATTCCTCCGTATATAGCAAATTTGCTGGCAACAGCTGCAGGAATATCGCTGGCATCCTACATTCCGGCTATATACTTACCTGCTTTGAACACCTCATTATATGCCTTACTGATAGCACTAATAGTGCCACAACTAAAGGGAAGCATTCGGAATTTGGCCATATGTTTAGCAGCGGCGGGTTCTTCATGGCTTCTACATCCCGTACTTGGAAACTCCTCGATACTTGCAGCTATGTTAATTGGTATGGCAGTAGGCTCCTTATTTCCAGAGCAAGCTGAAGTAGAAAAGGAGGTATCCGTATGACTATTCTGATCATTATCGGGATGGCAATCCTTACATTTTCATTTCGTTTTGTACCTTTGCTGCTGACAAAGCATACGAATGGCTCTTCCAAAGTCCAAGCTTTTTTGGAATATTTGCCTATCGCGGTTCTTAGTGCTTTAACGGTTCCTGGGATATTTCAGGTGGACGCAGATGACAATCTTGTAGGTATCGCTTCGGGTATAGTCGCTGTTATACTGGTATTAATTAGGAAAATCCCGCTGTTACTCGTGATCTTAGGTGCTGTTTCTGCAGCAATAATTGTAAAAATCCTTACTATGAACCATTAAGAAAACCCGGATTAGAAGGGTAGGAAATCTTATGAAGCATGAATTGCTGATTACTCTCGATAAACAAAGACCCATTCCATTAAGCCATCAAATTTATGAGCAGGTTCGTAATGCTATCCATTCAGGAGCTTTAAGTGGGGGGGATTCACTACCTCCATCAAGGACTTTGGCTAATCAACTGGAAGTATCCAGAAGTGTAATTCTTCAATCCTACGAGCTACTTCAAGCAGAGGGTTATCTGGAGATGAGAAAAGGGGCAGGAACCTATATAGCGGGGCTGCCGGTGGAGGAGAAGAACCTCCAGGATTCTGAGAACCCTTACAATTTTATAACGAAAGGTCCTGATTTCCTTACACTCAATCCTTCTTCTATTATAGAAAACGACTTGAACACAGTATTATGTAATTTTCGGCACGGTGTACCTGCATGGGACGCATTTCCAATGGATCAGTGGCAAAAAGCATTAATGAATGCCTGTCGTCGTGCATCTCCTGATACTTTGGGTTACGGCCCGGTCGAGGGCTCTTTGGGACTACGCCAAGAGATTGCACGTTTATTACGGTCCACACGTTCGATGCCCGTGGTTCCGGAGCAAATTGTGATTACATCCGGGGCAACGCAGGTATTGGATATATTATCGAGAATTTTTGTTTCAAAAGGTGATCATGTTGTTGTTGAAGATCCATCACATAACGTTGTGCGGGAGATTTTTTCGTTCGCTGGAGCGGTGGTTACACCCATCAGAGTTGACCTAGAGGGTATCTCCGTAGATGAGCTCCAAGCAAGCTGTGATCACATCAAAGAAGGTCCTCATAAAAAACCAAAACTAGCTTATGTCACTCCTTCGCATCAGTTTCCTTTCGGGGTGACCCTGTCGATGAAACGAAGAGTGCAGTTACTGGAATGGGCCAAAGCCAATCAAGCTTTTATTATTGAAGATGATTATGATAGTGAATACAGGTACGAGGGTCCGAAGCTATCATCACTTGCTGGACTAGATGTTGACGGTAGAGTAATTTATGTAGGCAGTTTTAGTAAAGTGTTATTTCCTTCTCTGCGCATAGGTTATGTAGTATTGCCTCCGACTCTGATTCAACCTTTTTTGGCGGTCAAATGGATAACAGATCGTATGTCTTCTGCTCTGGATCAGGAAGCGTTGGCGGAATTTATTCAGAATGGACATTATGCAAGGCATGTTACGCAGATGGGGAAACTTTATGCTGCCCGCAGGGCTTGTCTAGTAAAAAGTTTGGATGCTGAATTTGGCAGTCGTGTCCGCTATTATGGGGAAGAGGCGGGTCTTCATTTATTAATTGAGCTGGAATCTGGTGCCGATGAGCATCGTATAGCTGAATTGGCGTTACGATATGGAGTTCGGGTCTATCCTGCGTCTTCTTATTTTGTGGGCAGTAAACCTCAAGGTCCTGTCTTTCTACTTGGTTATTCTAATCTCACCGAGAATCAGATTAAGATGGGTGTGAACCGCTTGATGTTAGCTGAAACGGAAGCGGCAGTTAGTACTAGAACTTAATCGAAAGCGATAGAATATCTAATTCTGGAGGTTTTTATGAAACGGTATATGATAGGGATTGATCTTGGCGGAACCAATATTAAAGCAGGGATTTACGATACTGATTTTATAGCTGTTAAAGAAAGATCTATACCAACAGAGGCTGCTAAGGGCCCAGCCCATGTGTTGGGACGGATTAGAGAAGCCGTACGTTTAATCACGGATGAAGCGAATATTCCATTAGATTTGGTAGAAGGAATGGGAATCGGAGTGCCAGGATTACTTGATCCGGTAGCGGGAATTTCTTTTTTTTCACCGAATTTTCCGGATTGGGAGCATGTGCATGTTGTAGATGAGATGAAAAAATTCTATGACTTTCCTACTTTTATTGATAATGATGTTAGGGTTAATCTTTATGGTGAATGGCAACAAGGTGCAGGAAGAGGGTATAACAATCTGGTTCTGATTACATTGGGAACGGGATTAGGGTCAGGTATCGTGAATGACGGAAAAGTGATCTACGGTACGTCTTATAGCGCTGGTGAAATTGGGCATATGAATATGTACAGGAACGGACGTCCCTGCAAATGTGGAAGCTCCGGTTGTTTGGGGCGATATGTGTCCGCTATTGGCATGGTGAATACTTTTAAAGAGAAGCTGAAAGAAGGTCGAACAAGTATTATTCAGACTTGGACTAAGGATCAAGATGAGCAAATTACCGCGTTAATGATATCTGAGGCTTACGAACTTGGAGACGCTCTCTCTGTGGAAGTAATGCAGGAGACTGGAGCTATACTTGGATTTGGATTAGCGAATGTTGTGAATATCCTCAACCCGGATCTTATTATTGTAGGTGGGGGAATGGCAGCGGCGGGAGATAAATTGCTCCAACCCGTAAGAGAGACTGTGCATCAGCATGCGTTGAAGCTATCAAGCAGGAAGTGTGAAATTGTTCAAGCAGAGCTTGGGAGTCGGGCAGGAACTATAGGTGCGGCCTCTTATGCGTATAGTAAGCTGCAAGATGCAGGGAAATTAAACTTTGCTTAGTGTTATTTGTTTTTTTACATGAAATGGAACCAGATCGAGCCGCCCGGAATACAACTGTATAAAATCCGTGGAGGTGCTCTTATGTTTGCAATCATGCAATTAATAGGTGGAGTGATTCTTTCTTTGGGATGGATCCCGCAGATTGTTCAAATCCTCAAATCAAAATCCGTAGCCGATTTAAATCTAAAATCGTATTTACTTATGCTGCTCGGGATTAGTCTAATGGAAGCTTATGCGATCAGTTTGGCGGTTACGGGGGTTGGATTAGCTTTTTTGATTACGAATACGATGTCTTTATGTGTTGTATTGCTGGTTATTATTCTAGTGATTAAATATCGAACAAGACAATGAATGAAGCTTATAAATTTAATCTAGATAGTGAATGCAGGAGGTTAATTTGCGCGAAAAAAATTATACATATGAAATCGATGCGGTAACTTTTCAATTGCAGGAAGCCTGTGATTTTGTTTGGTTAACTAAGCTGGGAAAAGTGTTTAAAGTGTTCGATCAGCAAGACTCCGGAAATCTTTCTTTTGGTGTGGAGCAGGATGGAAAGAAGTTTTTTGTGAAATTTGCTGGAGCGAGACCTTTGACTTATGCCGGCAATCCTCAGGATGCTGTTAACCGTTTAATTGAAGCTATTCCGTTATATAACGAACTTAGATCTGATGCACTGATCACGCTACTGTCGCATTATGAGGTTGAGTCAGGGTATGTAGCAGTCTTTGATTGGTTTGCAGGTGAATGTTTACATTCGCATTGGCTATTTGCGGGAGAAGCGAAGCTGAGTCATCCGGAGTCGCCTTTTTTTCGTTATAAGCAATTATCCGTTGAAAAACGTCTGTCTTCATTAGATGTAATCTTTTCGTTTCATGAACATGTTGAGTGTCGAGGGTATGCAGCTGTGGATTTTTATGACGGAAGTATTTTATATGATTTTGTAAACGATGAAACTAAAATTTGTGATATTGATTATTATAGACTAAAGCCTACTGTAAATGATCTGGGAGAGAACTTCTGGGGTTCATCCAGATTCAAGTCACCGGAAGAGTTTAGCTTGGATGCGCCGATTGATGAAGTTACGAATGTATTTAATATGGGCGCCACAGCATTTGTTTTATTAGGAGGAGCATCCGATCGATCGTTTGTAAAATGGGAATCCAGTCAAGCCCTCTACGAGGTAGCTTTACGGGCCGTCAGTGCGGTGAGGGAGCAGCGGTATCGGAATGTAGCAGAATTTAAATTGGCTTGGGATGCGGCAAGGACTGTTTGAGGCTGGTGGGAAGGCGAGGGATATAAATGCAGGTAAACTTTTTTGAGTTGGATAAGGAAGAAGAAGTTGAGCTGAAGTACGTTGTTATTATGGTTAAACATGGTGAAGAATGGATCTTAGCGAGACATCAGGACCGTTCGACGTGGGAGTTTGCCGGAGGGCATATAGAGGTTGGCGAAATCCCGGAGCAGGCTGCTGCCAGAGAATTATATGAAGAAACGGGTGCGGAACAATTCTCACTTTTTCCAATAGCTATTTATAGGGTCACTAGTATCGACGCTCCAGAAAATTATGGTAAGTTATATTTTGCAAATGTGGAACAGTTCTCAGAACTTCCTCCTTATGAGATGGCAGAAATCAGAAGATTTACTGAGATACCAAAAGAGCTGACGTATCCCTTGATTTACCCAGCTTTGATATCAAAAGTTCAGGATTTCATTAACCATTCATCTTCAGCTGAAAGATAAGAATGATAGCCCTGCTGTTGTCACATGATATGATTAATAAATAGAACAAGCAGGAGGGATTTCATTGAAAAGAGACATTCAGCATGTACCCTATGGCTATGAGCCACCAGTTGAGCAACGTAAAGGGACTTTAGTGTTTTACGATTCTTTTGAACATATAACAGATCAAGAGCTTGAAGTGGCGGCAAAAACTGCAGCAGACCGGCGTTTCACTAAACTGGTGTTATATCCACTTCATGAGGAAACGGTGCGACGGATGACCAAAGAGCCGGTGAGCGCTTATTATAAGCGAGAGGACCGGCTGCATGAATGGAAAAGAGAGCAAGGACGTAGCTTTATCACGGTAGAGAGTTTGGAAGGGAAGCGAAAAAAGTATACTCCGCTTGATTCTGTGCTGCGGCATCTTTTGGAGATCTATCCTTCGCCGATTTTTCTGTATTTAACGCCTGAGGTGGCGAATCAGTTTGCGTCTTATTCTTCTTTTGAAGAGTGGATTGTAAAGATTCGGTTATTGTTGCCAGCTGCACCTTCATCACTGCATCCACGGTTACTAAAATTTCGCCATCGCTGGGATGTTGTTGGAGAAGAGAGAGATTAAGATTAACAAATTTAATTTGTGCTGCTTTGTTTACGTCTGTAATTGTACATTCTCCATTGATAATGGATAAAACATCCGATACAAAAACCTAGGATTGCCACAGTGGCGGCCACCGCTACGAGCGCTGTGAAAATGTAAGCTGCGATCGTCCAGCCAACGATGAAGCTGATCAGACCCCCTGCGAGGCAGAAGACAGCTATGCTTTGATTAAACTGTTGTTGTGACCAGTCTTCGAGTACATAGTGGGAACGCTCTTTTGTCAGAAACCTGGCAGCCAGCTTAATGATGGGATTATAACCGAACAAAAGACCGAGCAATCCGGCAAACAAGGGCAGCGCTAGTATCCAGTGTTGTCCTGTTAGCCATGTTAATATTACAGAAATGACGATAAACGCCTGATTAGTTTTTACTAATGGCCGGGCGATTCCTTTGGGCACATTTTGCATTTTATTCACACCTTTCTCATTGGAATAATTATAGTATACGCTGGGATTGGGGGAATGGGAAGTAGATAATTTCGTGCGAGAGTGGATTAGTGAGGGATGGAGAAGGTATGGAGATGGCTGGAAGCGGATGGGGAAGATGGGGCGGATGGAGGTAGGTGGAGCAGATGGAGCGAATGGGGGCAGATGGAGCAGATGGAGCAGATGGAGCAGATGGAGCAGATGGAGCAGATGGAGCAGATGGAGCAGATGGGCTGGATGGAGGCAGTTGGTAATTTATTGAGAAAATACAGATGGACATTAATAGCATCCCACCCACCTAGCATGTTACGTCCTCATCTCCTCTCGACAGCACATTGGGCCTTCTCTCCTTTACCGCATCTGGTTCACTCCATTTCCTTCAGTCCAACTGATCCACTCTATCTCCTTCACTCCATCGGACTCCAGAGTCCTTATTTGCTCGAAAAGTAACCTTTTGAAAGATTAACGGACCCCAATGCAGCTATGAGCACAAAAAGGGATGAAAACAGCCCGGTTTGAGTGGAATAGCGACGGTGAGGTCCGAAAATGTGTCCAAAAGCCTGATTTAGCGCAAATAGCTGCATCTGAGTCCGATAGAAATGTTAGCTTGAGAGCAAAGTGTAGTACATGGAAAACAAAAGTGTGGGAGTAAGTGCGAAGCAAGGGAGTACACGGACAAATGCATGCGCGGAAATAGTGTGGGACAAGTGTAAGAACTAACGAAGCTAATAGCTCGATGGGAAGTAAATGTGATGTAGAAGGATGCTCGAAGTTAGGAGCGATCGGACCCCAGAGTTCTTATTTGATCGAAAAGTAACCTTTTGAAAGATTAACGGACCCCAATGCAGCTATGAGCACAAAAAGGGATGAAAACAGCCCGGTTTGAGCGGAATAGCGTCGCTCAGGTCCGGAAATGTGTCCAAAAGCCCGTTTTAGCACAAATAGCTGCATCTGAGTCCAATAGGGAGGATGGAGCTAAACCAACCCAACCCAACCCAACCCAACCCAACCCAACCCAACCCAACCCAACCTCCACGATCTTCCACCAAAATTACTTTGAATTTAAGTAATTTATGTGTTGACATATCTCTTTAAAATATGGTTTTATTATGTAGACCAATTGTTATAATGCAAAGGAAGTGTCAGCTTGTCGAACAAGCCGAATACGCGTGAGGCGATTTTGGACACAGCTTCGAAATTGTTTTTTTCTCAGGGATATCATGCAACAGGACTGAATCAGATTATTAAAGACAGCGACTCGCCGAAGGGATCTCTTTATTACTACTTTCCCCACGGCAAAGAAGAACTGGCTTTAACATGTATTAACCGGACTAGTGAAGTTGTCGCTCAGAAGCTTAGACATCATATGGAGAACAGCAAGAGTGCGTCTGAGGCAATGGAGGATTTCATTCTAGGAATGGCTAAAGATGCAGTGGAATCCTCATACGAGGGGATAGTTCCGTTTAGTTTTTGGTTGGCGGCGGAAACATCCTGTATTAGTGAAGAGCTGCGGACAGCATGTAAATCTGTGTTTATGGACTTGCAGGATGTGATCAAGAAACGTCTTTTGTATGAAGGCGTAGAGAACAAGCCCGCGGCCGATAAGGCTTCAGTGGTAATCTCTTTATTTGAAGGGGCGCTTCTCCAGACGCTGACTTTTCGGGATGAACAACCGCTTCTCGCGGCGGCAAAGATTATCCCAGCAATACTTGGTTAGATACAGACAAATAGACAAGATTATCAGGAGGATTAAGGGTGGAAGCAACTATGCAAGGGAATCAACAAAAAGAGGTCAAGAAGTTTAAGACTATTCCGATTCTTGTCTCTTTATTACTAGCAGGTTTTATCGGAATGTTCAGTGAAACGGCATTAAATGTTGCTTTAAGCGATCTAATGAATGTCCTACAAATTACCCCAGCAACAGCACAATGGTTGACAACAGCTTATCTGCTTACACTGGGTATATTAGTACCAATTTCGGGGATGCTGCTTCAATGGTTCTCGACGAGACAGCTGTTTATAGCGGCTTTATGTTTTTCAATTCTAGGAACATTCCTAGCAGCAGTCTCACCTAACTTTGAGTTCTTACTTACAGCAAGAGTGGTTCAAGCTATGGGAACAGCGCTTCTGTTGCCACTGATGTTTAATACAATCCTTATCATCATTGCTCCTGAAAAACGGGGGGCTGCAATGGGGATGATCGGACTGGTTATCATGGTTGCTCCGGCGATTGGACCTACCATTGCTGGACTTCTTATTGAAAGCCTCAGCTGGCACTGGATTTTCTGGTTGTCATTGCCATTCTTGGTGATTGCATTGATATTCGGGATTCTGTTCATGCAGAATGTAACAAAGGTGACGAAACCAAAAATTGATATCCTCTCCATTGTGTTATCTTCACTCGGGTTTGGCGGTATCGTGTTTGGTTTCAGCAGCGCGGGTGAAGAAGCGGGCTGGGGAAGTCCGAAAGTGATCATTGCGATCATCGTAGGTGTAGTAGCATTGTTATTGTTTGGACTTCGTCAAATGAAGATGAAGGAGCCAATGATTAATCTGCGTGCTTTTAAATATCCAATGTTCGCTATTGGTGTAGCTATGGTATTTATCTGTATGATGGTTATTCTGTCCTCTATGCTGATTCTTCCGATGTACCTTCAACAAGGACAAGGTTATACAGCTTTCAAAGCGGGTCTGTTGCTGCTTCCAGGCGGAATTATAAACGGATTGATGTCCCCAATTATGGGTCGTATGTTTGATAAATACGGTCCGAAATGGCTCGTTATTCCAGGTCTGATTATTGCAGCGGTAGCCTTGTGGTTCTTCTCCAGTATTAGTGTAGCTTCTACGGTTGTGTTCGTAATCGTACTTCACAGTACGCTTATGATTGGTATTTCGATGGTATTTATGCCGGCACAAACAAATGGTATTAACCAGTTACCACTAGAGCTATATCCAGATGGTACAGCTATCATGAATACACTGCAGCAGGTTGCTGGTGCAATTGGTACTGCATTAGCAGTCAGCATTATGTCCGCGGGTTCAAAAAGCTATATGAAAACTGTAGAGAACCCAGCAGATCCAGCTAATATGTTACCTGCGTTTACGAACGGTGTACAAAATGCTTTTATTTTCGGAATGAGTATGGCGATTGTAGGACTAATTCTTGCTTTCTTCATAAAAAGAGTAGTTGTTAATCATAAAATGAATACTCCAATGCATTAATAATTAGAGGAATTCGATTAAAAGGAGTGCTAACTGGCAACAGTTCTAGCACTCCTTTTTTGTCGTCAATCATTGTGTCCATTCCATCATATATACTCGTTTTAATTTCACGTTAAGGATCACGATACAGTAGCTATCATCATCTTTTTCTTATAGTAATATAATCCACTTTCTTCGAGTTCTATAAGGTTCGCCCAAAATAATTTTTCGTATTTGGCTTTTTCATTTGGATAAATGGCCATCACGGAATCTTTGAAGCTTGATATTCTCTCTTTTAAGGGGTCAATGGATTCAACATTGAGGGGATGCCAAAATGCTGCGTCTTTGATTTCTATGAATTGCTTTTCGTTGTAATTTAATACGTAATAGCTTTCGCCATCCCCATGGAAACTGGGTGGACTTTCAAATATCACTTTTGACTCTGTAGGTTTAGAGATCGCTATTCCCCAATTTATCTTCTACGCCTCATAATAGGTCAAAGAACTGTTATGGAGCATATATCCAACGAAAATAACTATGAAAAGAACGAAAAACTCCAGATGGCTATTATTGTTTTTTGCATGGTAGATCTCCTCAAAATGTCGCTTGTATTACCATTATTATACATGTAAGAGTGGGGAATAGGGAGGGAGTAAGGGGGGGGGGGATAAGAGGAACTTTACATACATAGATTTACGATGTATAGTTGTCCTAGGTATAAAAGGATAAATAATATTCATGTATACAGATATTAGTCATTGGACGAAGAAGCAAATCAACGGTATAAATCCCGTAGAATGAGCCGAATCCGGACGGAGGAAGCAAATCAACGGTATAAATCCCGTAGAATGAGCCGAATCCGGACCGAGGAAGCAAATCAACGGTATAAATCCCGTAGAATGAGCCGAATCCGGACCGAGGAGGCAAATCAACGGTATAAATCCCGTAGAATGAGCCGAATCCGGACCGAGGAAGCAAATCAACGGTATAAATCCCGTAGAATGAGCCCACGCCGGCCCGGGGGTGCAAATCAACGGTATAAATCCCGTAGATTAAGCCCACGCCGGCCCGGGGGTGCAAATCAACGGTATAAATCCCGTAGAATGAGCCGAATCCGGTCCGAGGAGGCAAATCAACGGTATAAATCCCGTAGATTAAGCCCACGCCGGCCCGGGGGTGCAAATCAACGGTATAAATCCCGTAGAATGAGCCGAATCCGGACCGAGGAAGCAAATCAACGGTATAAATCCCGTAGATTAAGCCCACGCCGGCCCAGGGGTGCAAATCAACGGTATAAATCCCGTAGAATGAGCCGAATCCGGACCAAGGAAGCAAATCAACGGTATAAATCCCGTAGAATGAGCCGAATCCGGTCCAAGGATGCAGATCAACTACTATGATGAGTGAAATTTGTTTAGTGGATCAGATACATCCACGCCAATTGTAAAGTTTAGAATTTAGGAGGTGTTAGCCGTTGAAAGTAAGTAAAGAGATGCTGAAGGGCAGTACGGGTACTTTGATTCTGACTCTTTTACTGGAGAAGCCATTATATGGTTATGAGTTGATCAAAGCGCTGGAGCTGAGATCTCAGGGTGTTTTTTCATTAAAAGAAGGAACCTTGTATCCGATTCTGCATGCGATGGAAAGTGAGCGCTGGGTAGAGGCTTACTGGATGGAGGTAGAGGGACGGAAGCGTAAGTACTATAGAATTCTGGAGGAAGGTAAAGAGAAACTCAAGGAGAAAAAAGCAGAATGGGTTATGTTTAAAGGTGCAGTTGACTCCGTTCTGGGAGAGGGTGGTGTATGATGAAAGAGAGGCAGCAGCAATTTTTGGATGTAGTGTGTGCAGAGATTAAAGCGAAAAAAACTCACCCAGAGATACGTCAAGAATTAGCTAGTCATCTAGAAGATTTAATTTGTGAAAAAGAAGCCGACGGTGTATCACGGGAAGAAGCCATTGCTTGGGCGATCGAACAAATGGGGAGCCCGCAAACGTTAGGGAAGGAACTTCATCTAATACATAAACCACATGTACCTTGGGGATTGTTTGGAGTTGTAGCTTTGTTATCCGCGATCAGTCTGATCGGAATGAGTTCTGTGGATGTAGGCTACAGTGATATCGTTAAGGGTTCTTTTTTGGATAATGCGTTTAGACGCCAAGCGATAAATATACTCATTGGAATTGTATTGATGTTTGGATTGTATTTTATCGATTTCAGAAAGCTGAAAAGTTTCTCGTGGGTATTATACGGAACATCAATAGCCGGAATTCTGTCGAGTATATTCTGGGGGATAACAATAAATGGAGTGAATTATGGTCCTAGGATTTTTTTGATCTTACCTGATATGACATCCTATCGTCCTTATGTATTGATAGTCGCGTTAGCAGGGATTTTAGTGAATCGCAAGGAATCGGCTAAAAAGAAAACTTGGCGGAGTGGTTTGTTCAACATAAGCATTCTGTTAGCACCTGCCTTGCTTCTTATCTCTTTAAACTCTCTTCCAGAGCTTGTGGTGTATCTAATTTCTTCATTAGTATTATATGTATGGATTACTCGCGATTGGATTAAGAGTGTAGTATTATTAGGATTCTTTGTAATAGTTGGACTAATGTTCATCTTCAATAGCGACTACCTGATGGTCAGAATCATTAGTGCTATAAATCCCTCTTTAGATCCAGACGGTTATGGATATATATACCAAGTAATGCGTGAAGTTATTAGTTCAGCGGGTTGGTGGGGGCACGGATTCGGAGCAGTAGAACAAAAGCTGCCGTATGTCTACTCAGATATGTTGCCTGTCTATCTTATTCATTGTTTTGGTTGGGCGGGGGCACTGCTTTTGCTGGCAGTTATCTCCTGGTTCTTCATCAAGCTTCTATCTACGATACGAGCGATTCGTGAGACCTATGGACAAGCTCTAGTGTTGGGTTTGGCATTTTTGCTAGCGATAAGACTAACCTATGGTCTTGCTATTTTGAGCGGTGGAATGATGCTGACTTCTATCCCGTTCCCTTTCCTGAGCTATGGGAGTCATGTGTGGTTTGAATATGCGGCTATTGGACTTCTGATGGGTATTTATCGTAGGAAGGACATTGGAGGCGTCCAGAATAATACTGTACTAAGTTAGATTCAGGATCCTCTCGTATGTCTAATTATTAAGTATGAATACTTAAGGGAGGTCTTTTAATGGGATGGAAAAAAACAGGCTTGTTAAGTGTTGCCTTTGCCCTAGGCTCTATGGGAGGGTTTGGGAGTATACATACAACAGATACTGTAGCTGCCGCAACTGTGAAAGAATCTGCAAAAGTCTATAATCAATTCCAGCAATATGTACAGAAGCCGGCATCTCTGGCTAACGCACGGAATTATTTGATTAACCATATCAAAGAAGTGGATACCTGGACAGCAACTCAGATGACACTCCAGCTCGAAAATGCACAGAAGGCATATTTACCTGTGTACTCTGAGAAGGTTTTTCCGGAGAATGTTCAGAAAGAGATAAATAATGCTTTATCCAAAAGCAAAAATCTAACCTACAGCACACTCCTTAATTCGATCAAAGATGCCAATGTACGCAATATGTTAATTGAAGGACGGGATAAGGGATATAAGCTGCAGACTAGTGAGGGCATGTACTATCCAGTGATGCATTATGAGGGCTTCAAAAGCTTTAAGCCGTATGTCACGAAGGACATCGCAGCTTACATTGACATCATGGCCACTGAATCGAATCAACCAAGTGTATTTGATGCAGCTATTGTGATTAGTTGGACAGAGTTAACGAACAGGGCGCTAGCACTGGAGGATTTTGTGACGAAATATCCAGCTTCCAATCGGTCAACCGTTCTTCAAAAAGAGCTGCTTAATGCAACTTCACGCTTATTATATGGGTCAAGCAACACACCAGCTTATGACTATGATGAGCAAATAATCAAACCTGAAGTGAAAAAGGCGTATGAGAATGCATTAAAAGGAAACAAAGGCGACACCAGAATCCTAATGATTTTAGAAAAATTACTGCAGTTACTTGATTCCACGAATAATAAACTCACACCTGAAGTGGAAAAATTTCTGAATCAAACGGTTAATTCGAAATGAAGAGGCGGGATCTATTGAGAACCGGATTTAGAGGAACAAAAATCATAGTTTTCGCATTTGTGCTGTTGTTATGGACAAACACTATTGTTATGGGCAGCGCAGATGCAGCTTACGTTGGATCATCTACAGACAATGTACTGCAGCAAATGCAGCTGGAGAAGAAACACCGTCTGCCGCAAGGATTTGTCTATTTGGATGAAGTGATTCCTACTGCCCATTTTGAAATTCGTTATTACGGAGACAATAATTTTGTAGGGGAGCGGATTGATGGATATAAAGCGCCTTTAGCGATCTTTTCACAGACTGCAGCTACAGCCTTGAAGGCAGTAAGTGAGGATTTAGCCAAAAAAGGATATATCCTAAAAATCTATGATGCTTATCGTCCGCAGACCGCGGTGAATCATTTTGTAAGATGGTCACAGAATTCCGCGGATACTAAGATGAAGCAGCAATATTACCCGCTACTGGATAAACGTAATTTATTCAAACTCGGATTTATAGCGAAAAAATCAGGACATTCCCGTGGCAGTACCATCGATTTAACGATCGTCAATAAAGAGACCGGTGTAGATGTAGATATGGGCAGCCCGTTTGATTTTTTCGGAGATATCTCTTTTTATGATACATCGTTAATCACCAAGACTCAGAAAGCAAATCGTGCAATTCTCAAAGAGGTTATGGTGAAGCAAGGCTTTAAACCTTATAGTAAGGAATGGTGGCATTTTACGCTGATAAAAGAACCTTTTCCTAAGCAGTATTTTGACTTCAAAGTGGAATAGTTATTTAAAAGAAGCGGCCCAACATAATGTTGAACGGCTTCTTTTTTTTGCTTGTCTTGATTATCATTAGGATTAGCACATGCTGGAAACGCACATAATACTTGTAATAGATAAAAGGGAGGTTTCGAACGGATGATCAAAATGGCAGCGGTTGTTGTGTTAGGTGTTCTATTTTTAACTAATGGATTTGGTGGATTTGCCGCTCCAACAGTATGGGCAGACTCCGGCCAGGTTAGCGTAATTTTGAATGGTAAAGTACTGGATACTGATCCCCATTCAGCCTTCAACAAGGGTTCCACAGTCATGATTCCGCTCAGAGAGGCTTCTAATGCATTGAAATATAAAACAACATATCAAAAAAGTTCAGAAACTATAACACTAACAAGGATAAATGAAATAATTAAATGGAAGCTTAACGAACATTTGGTTAGCATCAATGATACACAAGAGTTGTTTTTTAAAGATGATATCGAATTCAGAGAGGATCATATCTACGTTCCAATCTCTTTTTTTAAGACTATTGGTTTAGTAACCATATATGATGGTGATTCCAATCAAGTTGAAGTGTATACCCCTGAAGTGACAGCGAGCGTTATAGCGGGGTTACTGGTCGGCGGTAAATATAATGAATTATCGGAGCGATATCATTATGATGTGGTCGTAAATAAGCAGAGCTTAAATGGATTACTGGAAGACTGGAAGCAAATTACGGTAAAAGCCGGGAATTATCATGGGATTAAATCTACAAAAAGTAGCTATAACGAGGATCAATTTTCTATTCGCTGTGTATTGGATTTTGCAGAGACAGAGATTCCACTTGAAATTATATTGAACACATCGGGCAAAATTATAGAATTAAGAGAGACGCTCTAATCGGAAAATGATTCCATGATGACTATGCACATTTCCCAAGCGAGAAGATTTAAGGGGATTATGCATAGTCTTTTTGCTGTTCTAATATACATTTCAAGATAATTTCTGAAGGGTATCGTAAACTCGATGTGTTTTTAATGGGAAAAATGGTTTTATTTGTTGACTTCGAGATTCATCGAATGTAAATTAAAATTTGAAATAATCAATAAAGCATTTAATTAAATTAGAGAAATGAGTGGAGTACTGGATGACAAAAACTATGACTGGAATGAGTACTGCAGAAGATCAACCCTTTTCGTTAAAAGCAATCATCCCCCCGCTTCTTGCTATTATTGTCGGTATGATTATGGTTATTCTGGATGGTACTGTTGTGAATGTGGCCGTTCCCAAGCTGGTTAATTATTTTGCTTCCGATCTCAAAACGATTCAGTGGGCGATTACGGGTTATACTTTAGCTTTAGCGGCTGTAATCCCACTCGCGGGCTGGATGACCGATCGTTTTGGATCGAAACAAGTTTTTCTGGCAACTCTTACGATGTTTATTCTTGGCTCTATGTTATGTTCGGTTGCACAAAGCTCATCTCAGCTCATTATTTTTCGAGTCATTCAAGGTCTTGGCGGGGGGATGGTTGCTCCCATTGGGATGGCGATGGTTTTTTAATTAGCTCCAGTAGAACGTCGAGGTTCTATTATGGGGATGCTTGGTATTCCAATGCTCTTAGCTCCGGCACTCGGTCCAGTCTTATCCGGTTGGCTGGTGGAGTACGTAAGCTGGCACTGGATCTTTCTGATTAATGTACCTATTGGAATCGTTGGCATTATTCTTGGTGTTAAATATTTGCCGAAGTCTGAAAAAAAGAGCAAAGGCAAACTCGATATCCTAGGCATTATCCTTGCCCCAATTGCCTTCTCTATGTTGGCTTATGGGGTGAATGAAGGCGGTGGAACAAGCTGGTCGTCTACTCCCGCTATCGTTGGCTTATCTGTTGGAGGGGTTGCATTGATCCTTCTTGTCATTGTGGAGCTGCTTCACAAAAATCCGCTTTTACAACTGCGAGTTTTCCGTTCGTCGGATTTCACTAGGGGTATTATTTTAACTTGGGTTATGCAAGCTGCTTTGTTTGGGTCCATGTTATTTGTGCCCCTTTACCTGCAGCAGATTCGAAGCTATACCCCGCTGGAAACCGGTCTGATTCTACTTCCGCAGGCTTTAGCTTCAGCAATCGGAATGCCGATTGGCGGTAGGTTGTTTGATAAGATCGGGGCTCGTCCGCTGGCGTTTGTTGGACTTAGTATCATTACGGTCACCTTGTTCCTGTTATCCGGAATTAGTGTTACAACAAATTTATCGTTAATTATGACATACCTGGGTTTCTTAGGTTTTGGTATGGGTCTAACGATGATGCCTTTGAATACTCATGTCTTGAATGCTGCTCCACGTGAATGGGTGGGAAGTGTAACTTCACTTACTGCTGCTGCTCAACAAGTCGTTGTTTCATTTGCTATAGCTGGAATGACAGGTTACCTGACTAGTCAGATCGCTGTTCATATGGGAGCACTGAAAGCGGGAAGTAATCCTTTGACAGCCGCAGTTAGTGGTTTTGATGATGTGTTCTTCCTGTCTGGCTGCATAGGTGTGGTAGGTGTATTAATGAGTATTATTTTGCGCAAGCCTAAGCTTTCCGCTGGCGATCCTTCCTCTGGAGAGGGACAGAAGGCAGATGCGGCGATGATGATGGGGCATTAATTGAACCAATAAACATAGAAAAGGCGTCGTTCAGCTTGTATAGTTGAACGACGCCTTTATTGTTATAAATGCTCTGGTTTCTTCTGAGCCCACGATGCGGGGAGTGTTGCTTTACCAAGCAATTCAGAAGCCACGATTCCGAGCAGAACAAGCGCTGCGCCAGCATAACCCTGCATCGATAACTTCTCAGCAGCGAACCAATAACCAAACATCGCAGCGAAGACCGGCTCAAGGGAGAAGATTAGTCCGGTGCGGGTCGGTGAAGTATATTTTTGAGCAATAGGTTGCAGGATGAAGCCACAGGCACTGCATAAGATACCAAGCGCAAGAATTGCAGTCCAACCTGGCAAAGTAGACGGTAGCGCAGGTGTCTCGAAGAGTGCGGACAACACTAAGGCCAACCCTCCAGCAAATCCTAACTGCAAGATTCCGATATTCAGGGAATCACATTCTTTTACCGCCTTGCCTGTAAATAAGATCTGTACCGCATAGAACACTGCCGAAAGGATACACAGGAAATCACCCGGCTGAATAGTTAAGGTTGCATTTAAGGTAAGGAGTCCAATCCCGGCTATGGCGAGGATGGAGCCGAACACTTGTGGAGGTGCAACTCTTTTTTTGAAAATAACTCGATCCAAGATCGGTACAAAAATAACCGTCAACGCAACTAGAAATCCTGCGTTTGAGGTGGTGGTTGTTTGAAGTCCGAAGGTTATACATGTGAATACGCCGAGCAGGAGGAATCCGAGTAGGGCGCCATATTTTAAAGTTCTCATGTCTACTCGTCTTAATCGTTTGTGGAATATCATAGCGGCTAATATAAAAGCAAGTCCGAAGCGCAGTGCAATCAGATTGAATTCGCCTAACGTACCTAACCCCATTTTCATAAATATGTAGGAGGAGCCCCAAAATAATGTTACAACTAACAGCAGCAGCTCAGCTTTGAGCGGTTTCATCTCTTCATC
Organism: Paenibacillus sp. FSL H7-0735; assembly: GCF_038008505.1. Lineage (NCBI taxonomy): Bacteria > Bacillati > Bacillota > Bacilli > Caryophanales > Paenibacillaceae > Paenibacillus > Paenibacillus sp. FSL H7-0735. Next base: position 3,392,537 of record NZ_JBBOZH010000001.1, read on the forward strand.
CATCCTTCTTCATTTTCAACTCAATATAGTATAATACGGCTCTATACATAAGGTAACTGAATGTTTATCATAGAATACATGAGTAAAACTTATGCAATTTATAAGGGTGGGAACAGAGGTTGAGCATTAATAAATATGAGATTTTTCTGAAAGTTGTGGAGCTAGGCAGCTTAACAAAAGCAGCAGATGTACTGGGTTTTACGCAATCCGGAATTAGTCACACCATTAGCAGCTTGGAGATGGAGTTTGGGTTCGCGTTATTAATTAGAAATAGATCCGGTGTGAAATTGACGGTAAACGGAGAACAAGTTCTGCAGCCTATCCGTGAAATCTTGAAGTGGAACGAGAAATTGAAGCAGGAGGTAGCGGACATCCACGGGCTAGAGATTGGCACGATTACCATCGGTACGTTCACCAGTGTGTCTGTGCATTGGCTGCCAGGGATGATTAAGCAATTTCGCAGTGAATACCCTTATATAGAAATCAAGCTGATGGAAGGCGGTTATTTGGAGGTTGAGCAATGGATAGAGGCTGGAGTCGTAGACTGCGGTTTTATTTCACTGCCTACACGTGAGAAGTTTGATGTAATTCCTTTAAAAAAAGACCGGATGTTAGGGATTGTATCTAAAGAGAATCCGCTAAGCACGGAGCCCTTTCTTTCCTTATCGCAAATTGCTAAGGAGGATTTCATTATCCCGAAAGCAGGTTCGGATTATGATGTTAGACGTGTGCTGGATAAGGCGGGGATTAAACCAAATGTTAAATTCTCTGCGGGTGATGACTATGCCATTATGTCTATGGTGGAGAAGGGGCTTGGGATTAGTATTTTGCCAGAGCTTGTCTTAACCCGGCAAAATTATAATGTAGCCATGTTAGAATTAGAGGAACGAAGTTTCAGATCGTTAGGAATTGCTGTCCACTCTATGAAATACGCTTCTCCCGTCACCAAAAAATTTCTAAAGCATGTGCAAGTGTGGCTGAAAGATAACGCCTAAATAAACACGTCAAAAAATAAGAAACTGATACCTCTTCAACGTTAGGGGAATCAGTTTTTTTTAGATACTTAGTTGTTTTTTAGAAAAAGGGTAATACATACGGGCCTCTGTAATCGATTTTAAGGGGTTTTCGTTAAATATATGTATATCTCCATTATTGTGTAGTTATAACGGCAATGTGATGGATTCTAGGGATGTTAAAATGCGCGTTTGTTCTATATCGATGTCTGTTTTTTAGCGAATGATATGTTATAATTAGAAGAGTGGGAAAAAGAAATGTATTCCAGATGATCTGTCTATGTGATGATTTTATACACAATTACGGATGGATGAGATTAGGAGGGGGATAAACGATTGTCCGTTACAATTATTACACTAGTCGTATTAGCAGTATTTATAGGTGCCTTGATGAGAACCATGTTTGGTTTTGGTGAAGCGATTGTGAGCATGCCACTGCTTGCACTGCTCCCGATTCCTATACATACCTCAGTTTCTTTGATTGGATTGGCAGGCCTCACGGTTGCCTCACTTACAGTTGTGAGTGGGTGGCGGCATATAGAACGACCTATTCTGATTCGATTAGCACTCTCAACTGTGATAGGAATTCCTGTAGGACTAGTCATGCTTTATTTAGCACCTGCAAGTGTAATTATGACTGGACTTGGTATATTTTTGATTGTTTATGGAGTTTATTCAGTGATTAAGAAGAGAATAGTTAAGACGATCGATCATCCCTTGCTTAAGGCAAAAGGCTGGGTGTATCCCTTCGGATTCGCTTCGGGTGTACTTGGCGGTGCTTATAACTTTAATGGTGTCCCGGTCGTGATCTATGGTACTTTACGACAGTGGAATCCTGATCGCTTTCGGGGTACGTTGCAAGCTCATTTTCTTATTTCTGGTGTACTCGTTGTAACTGGTCATGCTATCGGGGGATTGTGGACTGCGGATGCTCTTGTTCTTTATGGATATTCTATTCCAGCAATTATCTTAGCTACAGTGCTTGGTGTATATGTGAATAAACGTATTCCTGCTAAGAAATTTGAGAGTTACTTATTTCTGATTATCATTTTACTTGGTGTCCTATTGCTAGTACCTCGCGGATAGTTGAAAAGAAATAGAAAGACGTTCTTCTCCTTAGTGTATATGAACGTCTTTTAAATTTATCCAATCTTAGGGTTGACGAAGAGCCTTGTTCATGAGAAAATGTACGCGCGTACATTAAATGAATGCGTTTTCGAATAGTGTATTGAACGAGGCTAAATGTCACTGTTCATAACCTATGAGAAGGAGGAATTTATATCGCCAGCCGTAAAGAGGTTGCCGAGCTTGCAGGTGTGTCAGAAGCCACAGTATCTCGCGTGTTAAATAACGTTGGTCCGATTAAGGAAGAAACGAAGGAACGTGTGTTGGCAGCTGCTCTGAAGCTAGGCTATACCCCTAGTTCACTCGCTCAGAGCTTTGCACGTAGACGGAGCGGGAACTTGGGTGTAGTGATGCCTTATTTGCCGAAAGCCCGCTTGTTCTCCACTTATTATTTTTCGGAAATATTAAGTGGAATAGGGAGCAAGGCGCGAGAAGAGGGTTATGATCTGTTAATGCTGTTTCGGAATGCCGAAGAGCCAATGGATTATAGCGGGTTGTTTAAGATGCGGAAGATCGATGCTTGCATTGTGCTTGGCGCTAAAGAAGAGCCAGGTGAGCTAGCCTCACTCCGCCGTTTGAAGGAAGAAAACCATCCTTTTTGTCTGATTAATCAGCATTTTGCAGGGGAAGCTTTTCACGAGGTGGATGCCGATCATGTCGAAGGAAGCTGGCAAGCGGCTAAACACTTACTGGAACAAGGTTTTACGAGGATTGCTTTTCTAAATGGGCCTGAATCTTATTCCAACAGCCGAGATCGTCTAACGGGGTATGCCCGCGCTTTGGCAGAGGTGAATCTTTCTGTAGATTCTTCACTTTTGTTCGAAGGTAACTTCAGCCGGAAAAGCGGGATTATAGCTGCCCAAGAAATGTTGCCTCTGCTGGATGAGATTGATGCGATTATGGTCGCCAATGATCGGATGGCCATTGGTTTGCAGCAAGGGCTGCAGGAGCTAGGAATACCAAGGGATCGCCTGCCAGCTATTGTGGGTTATGATGATTCGGAAGCTGCGGAGCTTACCACACCTGCATTAAGCAGTGTGCGGGTTCCCTTTTACGAACTAGGTGAACTTGCCGCAGCCCAAATCATTGAATTGCTGGGGAACAATCTGGCAGATATACCCGCACCAGCCGTACAGATCAAATTACCGACAGAACTAGTTATACGAGCTTCATCTAAATCTATCAACACTTAGGAGGAATAAGATGAAACAGCTTCGCATTGGAATGATCGGTTATAAATTTATGGGTAAAGCCCACAGTAATGCTTATCGCAGTTTGCCTATGTTTTTCCCGAAGGCGCTTAAACCGGAAATGTCTGTAATCTGTGGACGTAATAGTGAAGCGCTTGAAGAAGCTGCATCGCAGTTAGGCTGGGCGGATTGTGTTACGGATTGGAAGGATCTGATCGCTCGAGAGGATATTGATCTTATAGATATTAATGCTCCCAGCAACGCGCACAAGGAGATAGCTTTGGCAGCAGCCAAAGCAGGTAAACATATTTTTTGTGAAAAACCACTTGCGCTGACCTTGGCAGATTCCCGTGAAATGCTGCAAGCTGCTGAAGACGCGGGAGTTACACATATGGTTGGTTTTAATTATCGCTTTTCTCCGGCAGTTCGACTGGCTAAGAAGCTCATAGAGAGTGGGCGTCTGGGAAAGATTTATCATTTTCGGGCTTGGTTTCTACAAGATTGGATAATAGATCCGGATTTCCCTTTAGTATGGAGACTGCAGAAGGATATCGCCGGTTCAGGTTCGCATGGAGATTTGGGGGCGCATCTTATAGATTTGGCTCATTTCTTAGTAGGCGATATGAAGGAAGTAATCGGCATGAGCGAGACCTTCATAAAAGAGCGTCCGCTTGCCGCTGAAATGACTGGTTTAAGCGCTAAAGGAGATAAAGATGCACCCAAGGGTAAGGTTACCGTTGACGATGCCACCTTGTTTTTAGCCCGTTTTGATAATGGTGCCCTGGGCAGCTTTGAAGCTACAAGATTCGCAGCGGGTCATCGCTCTACCAATTCTTTTGAGATCAATGGGAGTCTTGGTAGTGTGAAATTCGACTTCGAACGTATGAATGAATTAGAAGTTTATTTGACCTCGGATGCCGAGGATGTACAAGGTTTTCGTCGTGTGCTGGCGACCGATCCTGCTCATGAGTATGCAGAGGCTTGGTGGCCGCCTGGTCATACGATTGGTTTTGAACATACGTTTATTCACGAAATGCTGGAGCTTTCTAACGCAATTGAAGAAGGTCGTCAGCCAGAACCAAATTTCAATGATGGAGTGAAATGCCAAGCGGTGTTAGAGGCTGTAGAACGTTCTATTGATGAACGCCGTTGGGTCGATTTATCCGAAATGTAATCTAACCTTAGAAGGAGTGCTGAAAATGAGAAAAGCATTGATTGTTTGGGGCGGTTGGGATGGTCATGAGCCTGAGCAGGTAGCTGATATAATCGCTAAAATGTTGCAAGAGGAACAGTTTGAAGTTGAAGTATCAAATACTCTGGAGGCTTTTGCTGATGCAGATAAGCTTCTTGGACTAGATTTGATCGTGCCGGTATGGACAATGGGCACAATCGAGCAGGAACTTGTGAATAATGTCTCCGCAGCTGTACAACATGGAACAGGTCTTGCCGGTTGCCATGGCGGGATGTGTGATTCTTTTCGTAATAATGTAGATTGGCAGTTTATGACGGGTGGACAATGGGTAGCTCATCCTGGTAATGACGGCGTTAACTATACCGTAGAGATTTGTCAAAGCTCAAGTCCTCTGGTAGAAGGATTAGAAGATTTCAGCATTTGCTCAGAGCAATATTATCTGCATGTAGATCCAGCTGTTGAAGTTCTTGCTACGACTCGTTTTCCAGTAGTTGAAGGGCCTCATTCGTATAATAAGGCTGTTGATATGCCAGTAGCTTGGACAAAACGTTGGGGCTTGGGCAGAGTTTATTATAATTCACTCGGGCATCATGCGGACATTGTAGATCAGCCGCAAGTGCGTGAAATGATGCGCAGAGGATTAATATGGGCAGCTGAAGGTAAAGCGCAAGCATTATCCAATGTTTCGGGGGTTAGTAATAGCTATAGTGGAATGGCAGACAGTCAATAAATTCTGGGAGCGATCAGCGAATGGATAAAGTCAAAGTTGGTATTATTGGATGCGGTAAAATCAGTAGTATCTATATGGAGAACTGTCAAAAGTTCGAGATCCTTGATCTAGTTGCATGTGCGGATTTAGATTTGGTGAGAGCACACGAACAAGCGGATAAATACAATATTCCAAACGTCTATACCACAGAACAATTACTGAATGATCCAGAGATAGAAATCGTAATCAACTTAACGATACCAGCTGTTCATGCGGAAGTATGCCTGAAAGCTATTGAAGCGGGTAAACATGTATACGTTGAGAAACCTCTAGCTGTGACGAGAGAAGAAGGACGCAAAGTTCTGACTGCGGCGCGGGAAAAGGGAGTACTTGTGGGCAGTGCACCGGAGACGTTCTTTGGAGCGGGAATTCAAACGGTTTTGAAGCTGATAGATGAAGGAGTAATTGGCGAACCTGTTGCAGCTACTTCGTTTATGCTGGGCCGTGGACATGAGCATTGGCATCCAGATCCGGAATTTTATTATGCCGCTGGTGGAGGTCCAATGTTCGATATGGGTCCTTACTATTTGACGGCTTTGGTGCAGCTGCTAGGTCCTATTCATACGGTTAGCGGAATGACTGGGAAAGCGCTGGAAGAACGTACGATTACAAGCGAGAAGAAATTTGGGAAAAAAATTCCTGTTCAAATTCCAACTCACGTAGCCGGAACCTTACGATTTGAAAATGGTGCCATTGCAACGTTGATTACAAGCTTTGATATCTTTGGCGGGAGCAACCTGCCGCATATAGAAATCTACGGAACGCTAGGAACGATTCAAGTTCCAGACCCGAATAACTTTGGGGGTCCCGTGAAACTCCGGCTTATGGGTGAGAATGAGTGGACGGAACAGCTGTTGTTGTCAGGGTATGATCAGAATACCCGCGGGATTGGACCAGCAGATATGGCTTACGCCATTCGAACGGGTAGAGGGCATCGTGCCAGTGGAGAACTGGCTTATCACGTATTAGAAGCAATGTGGGCTTTCCATGATTCTTCTGATGCTCATTCATTCTACGAAATGGAAAGCACCTGCACTCGTCCTGCGGCACTTCCAATCGGTCTTGCTCCTTACACTTTGGATTAGAGAATTCTTCCTGAATCTGCAACCTATCACTTCCGGTCTTCGTTTGAGAAGATGAAGAGTGGAGGTGTTAATAGGATGCGTAAGATAATTATTGGTTGGATATGGATTCCCGTTGTTATTTTGTTAATCAGTGGCTGTTCAGAGGCTCAACAAGCGAATAAGGAGCCGGTTCCTACTCCTGTAATTAGTTCAGAACCACAAATTCTAGCTTCTAAGAACCCTGCAATGGATGATCCAGGCGAGGTTAAGACTTTCTTATCTGCTCAGAAGATTCCTAACGGAGATATTTATCTGCAAGATAACAAGGTTCATATTAATATTGTAGGTTTGAACTCGGAGATTGAGCAGAGCTTTGCTCAGGCTTTCACTGCAGGTACTTATGAGCTTCATGATGTGAAATATACAATGCAAGAGTTATTAGCTGCTCAAGAATTGTTGCATGAACAAGAACTCTACCAGAAGCTGAATCTCTACGGCTCTGGTGTAGATACGATTGGTAATAAAGTAACTATTACCATTCCGTCTGATGATGCGGAAGCAGCCAAGCTTGAAATTGAAAAGTGGATCGATCCAGAAATGTTGACCTATGATATTTCAGAAATAGGTGATCCACATGTAGTGGGTACAATCGTTGAGATCGACACTAAACAGGCGAAGCGGATTCTAATCCTTGAACCTGGAAACGAAGATCCATCTTACTGGTTCACATTCAATGCGAAATCTGAAATGTTTAATGACGCTGGAGAGTCCATCAGCTTTAAGGATTTGCAGGTTGGACAGCAGGTTAAGTTATGGAATACAGGGATGGTGCTGGAATCTTTTCCCGCGCTTGCGAGTGTGCGGAGAATGGAGCTAGCAGTTACTGAATAATCTAATAGACCCGTCAACAGGTAGCAAGTGCTCCACGCATTTGAACAGTAGATGGAAAGTGAGGGTGCTCTAACCCTCACTTTTTCTTAATTAGGAATAGTATACTTTTTCTACTTTGTATAATGTATGCTCGATTGTTGGACAGAGATTGGCATCTACTTTGTAATATTTAACTCGAAAATATAAACTTTTCAAAAAATTCTTTATATTATTTTTTTGTTTAAAGGCAGGAAGAAATTCTGGAGTTTTCTCCACATCACCAAAACTTCGAATCCATTGCTCTACATAAGTCTGACTAAGCATTTTTCTATCTAAAACACTCATTAAGGATCTTACCATTCGCTCATCTTCCCCATCGGAGTATATTCGATCTGTTATGGTCATCTTTTCGTAAACCAAATCGAGGATAGTTATAAGGTCATTTTTATCCAGTTCGGAACATTGAGCCAATTCATCTAAAGTATCTGCTGCATGGGCTAGGGCATGAGCCCAGCCTTTTTCTTCGTCATACCCCCGGTAATCGCGCTCATTTTGCACACTGCAAAATACCTTCTCCTTTATCTGATGAATTTGCTCTCTTGAGAGAAATGGTGATTCTTTATGCCTCATGAAGAGGAGTGGGATGACTAGCATAGAGAAAGATCTGGTATAGACAGAGTCTGTATTGGTTTCACCAAGCTTAAAATGCAAATGGTTTTTATCCAAGATAACGGGTATAAGTTGCTCCAATTCGTTTGTAGTTAGAGCATTACCTGGGATCCAATTTGATAAGGTTGTATAAATTAGCTCATCCCGTAGTTGGGCATCTAAAGAACCAATGTTATTTATCATTTCTTGTACCAACTGGAAGGTATCGGGAGGTGCTAGGTAATCATTTTCTTTTATGCATATCAGCGTTTCTTTTAAATTCATTTTACATGCTCCTATTTTCCAGTGTGAATTATTTTCTAATACCGGATGGTGTAGTTCCTTTATATTGCTTAAACAGCTTGGTAAAATAATTAGGATTGTCGCAGCCCACTCGTCCAGCAATCTCCGTTACAGTAAAATCTGTCTCCAGCAGCAGTCGTTCTGCTTCATTTACGCGGCAAAGATTAACATAATCGATGAAGGTTCGGCCGGTGAGCTTCTTAAAGGTTTTGCAGAAATGGTATGGATTTAGATTAACGGATCTCGCGGCGCTTTCAATAGTCATTTTCTCATCAAAGTGGTTCTCCATGTACTCCAGCAGTGGCTTAAAACGCTCACGATTGAAGGAATGACGTTCATTTGTTCTGCCAGAAACCCGCTCAGGCAAAAAGGTACGGGAGAGCAATACAAAAAGCAGATGAAGTTGATTTTTGATGATTAGCTGAAATGCAGGACCTTTCTGATGCACTTCATCCACGATAGTGTCTAGAAGAGAGTAATAAGTAGAACAGGTTGGAACTAGTGCTGCTGGTTTAACTGGTAGCTGATATCGATTTTCCAAATAGGGAGCTACGAACTGCTCATGTTGAGGATCTTGCTTCCAATCTTTAAATAAAGAACTATGAAATACGACGGATATAAATCGGACATGATCATCCCGCAGACTATATCCAACGTGCAAACCTCCAGAAGGAACAAACAAAACCTCTCCGGGATGCAGTTCGTAGGGCTTGCTGTCAATGTGGAAAATGGCGTTGCCTGCTTGCATGATAATGATTTCGAAATGCTCATGCCAGTGTAGAAAAAGGATGTTCTGGCCGATTTTCGCATGTCTGCATTCATTAAAAAACAATCGAAACGGATAGGTGCTTCCTTCTAATTGAGGGTATTCTTTAAGATCATTAGGATAGCTCAATATTTATTCAACTCCCACAATATACGACTATATAAACACAATATAATAAGAGTTTTAAGCTTAAATGCAGTATATACTCGGGTTATAGAACTTACTATAAACCAATATTGGAGTGGTACACAAGATGAAGGATACAATGCGTATAGGCACATTAGTTGGTGGCGGAGATGCTGTTAGAGTGATTCCGCAAATCGTAGGTCATGGCTTCGAATCTTTTAGCTTAACCTTCTGGCAGACTACAGGTGAAACAGATCTTGTGGAAACTGGTAAGCGTGTGCAAGAACTTGCGGCAAAACATGATTTTGTGATTTCATCGGTTGGCATCTTTGGCAATCCTTTGACGAATACTGGTGACAATTCCGATGCATTAGCGAGCTGGGAACGGCTTATTGATCATGCTCATGTATTTGGTACTGATATGGTATCAGGGTTCACGGGACGACTACCAGGAGTGTCCATTGATGAATCGATTCCGAAGTTTACCGAGGTATTTGGTGAGCTGACAAAAAGAGCAGCAGATCGCGGGGTACGAATTGCCTTCGAGAACTGTTCCATGGATGGCAATTGGACTTCAGGGGACTGGAATATCGCTCATCATCCAATAGCCTGGGAAAAGATGTTTAACGCTGTACCTGCTGACAATATGGGACTTGAATGGGAGCCCTGCCATCAGATGGTGCAACTGATTGATCCGATTCCACAGCTGCGCAAATGGACAGATAAGATCTTCCATGTACACGGCAAGGATGCCACCATCGCTTGGGATATTGTAAAAGAATATGGAATCCACGGCCCAAAACCTTATGTATGGCACCGTACTCCGGGTTTTGGTGATACGAACTGGACGGATGTTATTTCCATTTTGCGTCAGGCTGGTTATAAAGGTACCATTGATATTGAAGGTTGGCATGATCCTGTCTATCGGGATGAGCTGGAAATGATGGGTCAAGTACATGCCTTGAATTATTTAAAACAATGCCGCGGGGGCAGCTTTGTGCCTAATCCGCTTTAATAAGTCAGGGGGAGAAATATGACAGCACAGTACCGTGTAGCGGTTGCAGGTTGCGGAGGAATGGCTAACGCATGGATTGAATACGCTTTATTGCGTCCAGATACTAAGATCGTTGCTCTAGTAGATATAAGGTTGGAGTCGGCTGAGGCGATGGCTGCGAAGCATGGGATTTCATGTCTGACGTTTACGGATATTAAGCAGGCAATTCAGGAGACCGCAGCAAATCTCGTCTTTGACGTTACCGTTCCCGGAAGTCATTTCAATATTTCTAGTACTGCATTGGAACTTGGGTGTAATGTGTTTAGTGAGAAACCGTTAGCTGAGACTATGGAGGAATGTAATAAGATTGTTGAGATCTCGGAACGGACTGGAAATGCTCATGCTGTGATGCAGAACCGCCGTTATGATCCTCGAATTCGTTCTTTAAGAAAAATCATAGAATCAGGAACCATAGGAAGAACAGGATTTATCGGTGCAAGCTTTTTCCTTGGGGCTCATTTCGGGGGATTCCGTGATGTTATGAAAAGTCCGCTGCTGTTGGATATGGCAATTCATACCTTCGACCAGGCCCGGTTTATTAGTGGCGCGAACCCTGTGTCCGTATACTGTCAGGAGTTTAATCCTCCCGGTTCATGGTATGAGGGGAATGCGTCGGCAGTGTGCATTTTCGAGATGTCCGACGGTTCAATATTTACCTATCAGGGATCTTGGTGTGCAGAAGGTGCATCCACGTCATGGGAAGCTTCTTGGCGGGTTAACGGGGAGAAAGGAACAGCAATCTGGGATGGTCATGAGCTGCCATATGCTGAGGTAGTTACTGCAGGAGATCAGAGCGATAAGTTCATTCGTGACGTAAAGCGTATAAATGGAGATAATGTTGAGATGAATAAAACATTCCATCACGGGTGTTTGGATGAGATGTTCTTGTCATTGGCAGAGCAACGTCCTGCAGAGACGAATTGTAGAGATAATCGGTATAGTATGGCAATGGTGTTCGGAGCGCTGGAAAGTGCTGAATCTGGCCGGAAAATCGATCTAGTGGAGTTCTGAGATTGACTTCTGTTACTACAATCGCCAGCAAGGAGATCAAAATGGATATTAGAGCTTACCGAGAATCGGATATTAGTCAAATTGTCTCATTGTTCTACGAAACAGTTCATTCCGTAAACAAACAAGACTATTCACAGGAACAGCTAGATGCTTGGGCACCTAAAGAGGAAGAGGTACTTAAGCATAATACTTGGAGAGCTTCTTTGCGTCAAAATATCACTTATGTAGCCGAAATTGATAATATTATTGTGGGCTTTTCTGATATGACAGCAGAGGGACATTTGGATCGATTATATGTTCACAAAGATTACCAAGGACTAGGTATAGCCTCTGCATTGGTGAGTAAGCTTGAATTGAAAGCGAAAGAACTGGGTCTTTATGAAATGGATGCCGAAGCAAGCATCACTGCTAAACCTTTTTTTGAACGACGGGGATACCAGCTTATTGCGAAACAAAGTGTAGAACGAAAAGGTGTTCTGTTGGTCAATTATAGGATGAGTAAAAAAATAATGTAATTCAAAAAAGCAGGTTGCTCATTAGAGCAGTCTGCTTTTTGTGATAAGAAGGATATTCAAATTCACCCATCAATCAAGTTCATTAATGCTACAGTATCAAATCGATCCCCTTGCACTAACCATTTACCGTCCACATCAAAGAGAGTCAATATACCTTCCAAAGGCACACGTTTACTTTCTTTGTCATCCTTATCCAATAAGACAAGATCCACCGTATATTTTAACTCGATAATATCTTTTTTTTGTTCGGAAAGGTTAAATTTTAGGTTTTCCGGTTTTAAAGAAAGCTTTTGTTTATCAGCGATTTTAATTGGGATAGTTGTAATTCGGCTCGCTATAGCCTTTTCAGTAAAGTATTCTGTAAAATACGGTTTCATCTCTTCATTTCGCGCAAGAATGGATTCATCAGACATTAAATCCTCAGAAGCCTTGACGGTATATTCTACATTTTTATATTTCTCTGCGGCTTTAGTGGCATCATCTACCTCTGAACTACATCCGATAATTAACGCAAGAGATAATAATATCATACTCAATATCAACGGTGATTTACGCATTAGTACACCCCCAATGTATTTGATCTTGCATTATTATACTTATATTACCATGTTGTGGTTTCATAATTTCAAGAAGAAAATGATTCAACTCCCTAAATATGGTATGGTGTAAATATGATCGTAAATTTGCGGTGATTAAACTAAAAAGTAGAATCGAAAGGATTATTAAAATGAACACATCCTTAAAATTCACACACGGGAATAAAGTAGGACTGATTGCTTGTTCAGATGGTGTGAGAGTAGAGAACTTACCTAAAGTAGAGGAATTAAAAAAAGTTTTGCATTCATTTGGACTCCATGTAGAGGTGGCTAATACTTTGTTTAGAAAAGATGGTTATTCCAGTGGAAATCCAAAGGAAAGGGCAGCGGAGCTGAATCAACTATTTAAAAATACTGAAATTAGCGCAATATTCGATATTTCAGGTGGGGATTCTGCCAACCAAATCTTAGAGTACATAGACTACGAAAGTATCCGTATGAACCCCAAACCCTTTTTTGGAATGAGTGATTTGTCAGTTATTTTGAACGCTTTATTTACGCAAAATAATTCGAAATCCTATCATTATCAGTTGATGAATTTAGTGTCTTCTGATGGGGCAGAGCAGCAGAGGGCTTTTTATCGAACATTCTTCGAGGGGCAAAACGATCTTTACGATTTCCGGTATCATTGGGTCCGTGGTAACCAGATGAGCGGGATAGTAATCGGAGGGAATATTCGCTGCTTTTTGAAGCTGGCAGGGACAAGCTATTTTCCGGATCCTTCGGACAAAATATTATTGTTGGAGAGTTTAAGTGGCAGAGCTAACAAAATAGTCTCCTTTTTTGCTCAGCTCCAGCAATTGAAATATTTTGATGCTTGTGCTGGATTGATTCTAGGGTCATTTTCGAAACTAGAGAACTTTAATGAATTTCCGATAGTAGAAGAGTATGTGAAGGAAATTAGCCATTCCACCTCCACTCCTATCATAAAGACAGCTGAGATTGGGCATGGCAGTAACAGTAAGTGTATTGTTGTGGGCGATAAAATCACTTTGTAAAAAAGGTGGAGTGTGCGATGGGCAAAATTCTTTGCTTCATATCTGATGATTTTGCGGATTTTGAGATTACCTTGGCACTACATAATATTAGAAATGTTGGAAAAAAAGAAGTGTTATCCGTAGGATACAGTTATGAATCTGTAGTTAGCGAATCTGGTCTGACTTATCAACCTAATTTGGTCCTCAAAGAAGCAGTTAAGCTTAATGATATTGAAGGGCTAATTATTCCCGGAGGTCCGATTGTAAATCAAAAACAGGATTTAACTGATCTGATAAACCATCTTGATCGAGAAGAGAAGATGCTGGCAGCCATATGTCATGGACCACAGTATTTAGGACGAGCGGGCATTTTAGACCATTGTAAATTCACTACTTCGTGTTCAGTGGAAAGAATCAGTAAACTTAATGTAGAGGATCCATTTCCAAGAGACAATTATGTTGATAAGAGAGTAGTTAGAGATGAACATATCATTACTGCTAAAGGCCGTGCATTTGTTGATTTTTCATTTGAAATCTTTGATTATTTAGGGATTTATCAGGATCTAGATGAAGAAAAAGAACAATTGTTTAGGGATATTATGGATAAATAGCAGTGATAGATGATAAACAGGGAGAGTTGACGTGGAAACTAATTTAAACGAAAAGAAAAATGATTATAAACCATTAGGGATATCAGGACTTGGGGGATGGTTGATTCTTGTACAAATCGGTCTTTATGGGACGATTATCATTCAGTTGATGCAGCTTTTTCAGGATTCTTTTACAGCATTTGATGCCGATATCTGGACTGCTTTTACTTCTAAAGGTTCGGATTTCTATCATCCCTTGTGGGGATTTATAATTGTTTTTGAAACCACTTTCAATATAGCTATATTAGCGTTTAGTGTATATATTCTAATTAATTTCTACAGAAAAAAAGCATTTTTACCACGGTTATTGATTATTTTCTATATTGCAATCCCTGTAGTAGGAATCATTGATGTTGTACTTCTTTATCAAATTCCTCTTGCCAGAGAACTTGGAAATGGAGATTCACTCAAAAGGATCATTAGGTCAGCGTTTACTTGTGCAATTTGGACTGCATATTTATTGAAATCAGAGCGAGTACATAATACATTTGTAAAGTAATTTAATAAAGTGATTTAAAGGAGGGGTATGATGTCAACCGATTATCTATCAAAAGAAGAATTGAAAGATGCGATTCATATTGCCTATCAGTCTCTTGATCAAGAATTTGATGGCATTGAGAACTCCCAAAGAGACAATCGTATGGAAGGGGTTGATCGAACCCCAGCAGAAATCATTGCTTATCAATTGGGCTGGTTGAATCTTGTTATGAAATGGGATAAGGATGAAAAAGCAGGGTTAACCGTTATTACACCTTCACCGGATTATAAATGGAATCAACTTGGCGGATTATATCAATCGTTTTATCATACATATGCTGCCTACTCATTAGACGAGTTAAGATCTTTATTTCAAGAGACAGAACATCAGTGGCAGAACTGGATTGATTCTTTAAGTGATGAAGAACTTTTTACGCAAGGCGTGCGGAAATGGACAGGAAACAATCCAAGATGGCCTATGGTCAAATGGATTCATATTAATTCAGTAGCACCGTTTAAGACTTTTCGTTCTAAGATTCGCAAATGGAAAAAGCTTAATGTAACTAAGGAAGTATAAAAGGACGGATTATTTTTGAAGAAAATATCTATTATTGTAAGTACATTTATATTTTTGATTGCATTAAGCTCGATTATATTTGTCGTGGTAAACAACTCTGCAAAACCCATTAAAAGTCCTGAGAACATTGAACTAAAAGAGTTGGCGAATGGAAACAAAATACAAGTGGACTTCTCGAAGAAACCCACTGTATTCGTATTTTTCACCTCATGGTGTCCATATTGTAATGACGACGCTCCTAAGATTGTCTCATTGTATGAGAACTATAAAAATAGAGTGAACATATACGGAATCAATTTGCTTTATCAAGATGATCTTTCTGATGTAGAACAATACGTGGCGAATTACAACATTAAGTATCCCGTTCTCCTAGATGAAACAGGTGATCTCCATAAACAATTTGGTGAACAAGCTTTTCCTGCGTTGTTTTTTATAAACTCTGATGGCAAGGTTATGGATCAAATTATTGGCTCGACTGATTTTGACGCTATTGAAAGCTCGTTTAAGATTTTCATTAAAAACTATGATTAAGGAGGTTGAAATGAATACGACCCAGTTAGAGATTTTTGTAGCAAAAGATCAATCGGATGTGGATATATTTTGGGGACTCTTTAATAGTTACATAAATGAATTATCTCTCCATGTATCTATGGGCGATGATTTTGACCTGGGTTACTTTTATTCAGACGAGTATAGAGAGATCATTGAAGAGCTAAGAACAAGAGAAATAAATCCTTTGAATTTGTTTCTTATACATAAGGACGGTACTATGCTTGGATTTTTAATGTATGTTACTTATTTTAATGAGGGTGGAAAGTGTTTTTTAATGGAGTATTATATTGAACCTATGTATCGGAATTTAGGGTATGGTGAATTTGCCTATTCAATAGTCGAAAAACATGTTTATGCAGACGGTGCAAAGTATATCGAGTTAACCCCGACTAATGATGCAAATGAAAGGTTTTGGCGCAGTGTGGGATATATGAAATCATCGGATATGGATGAGGATCATAAATATATTTATCGGAAATCTCTTTGTATCTAAACCGTAAGGAGTTAATCCCTATGATCAAAAGAAGAAAGAAACTCATAATCATCTCTGCATTTCTTTCATTTTTACTTCTGATGCTGATTGTAGTCTATATGATAAATCCTCAACCTGTTAATGCAATGATGGTAGACTTTTCTAGTATGGAGAAGCAAGGTAAGCATATTTATGTAGAACCAGATATTTCAGAGGTCACAACAACGATACTTTTGAACGATTTCGAACAATCGAGGGAGAGAGTTTCTGGGTTCTTCGAAGATTTACAAGACAATCCAACCCTTCTTTTTGTTCAATCTCCACACGCTCTTGAGAAGTATGCTCAGAAGAATCGAACGGGCCAGACTTATTATACTTATTGGGGAAATTACATTGTTATTGGTCCAGACGGATTTAACGCGGATGTAATCGCCCATGAATTGATGCATAGTGAGTTAAGAAAGAGGTTGAAGAATAAGGATGAGGTTCCTGTGTGGTTTGATGAAGGTTTGGCTACCTTAGTTGACTATAGATATAACAGCGATAAGTTTATAAGTTTTGACAAGATAAATGAGCTAAGTAGTAGAGATGTCTTTTATGAACCCTCACATGTAAAAAAAAATTATGAGATCGCCCATTCAGAAATTAATAGATGGTTTGGAATCGTTGGAAAGTCAGGTTTAGTGGAGCTTATTGATGGATTAAATAATGGAAAAGAGTTCAAAACAATCTATAAATCAATCGAATCCCAAAGCTAGGAGGTTGAGATGAAGAAATTCATTATTGTAATTCTAGCTATAATTGCTTTATCGCCATTACATGCGGTCTCCGCGGATTGGGCCGGTTAGTTTGTTGTTTATTCAGGTGACATCTACGAAATATCAGACGATGAACTCATCCCCTCGGAAGAAATCGATAAGAAGATAGGGCATGTAACTAAATATTCCGATGAGGAAGGAACGTACAGGGGGAATTTCTCGAATATTTATCCTAAAGGTACGCCCTACTATTCAATTATCAATACCGATCCAAAAGATTTTATTGCTATTAAGACCCAAGAGGGTATCTTTGTAAAAGCTTATAATAAAGGCCATTATCCCAATGATGAATTGGTTAAAAAAACGATTTGGATGTATTTCTTATTGGGAACATCGGTTATCGTCTTATTAATTAATTGGATAATGAAGCGGAGGAAAGGATGATCTATGACAACTAATACATCACAAAAGATAGAACAAGCCTTCAAAAAAACGATAAGCTCACGTCACATTCACGAAGGCGTCCT
Source organism: Paenibacillus sp. FSL H7-0735 (assembly GCF_038008505.1). NCBI lineage: Bacteria > Bacillati > Bacillota > Bacilli > Caryophanales > Paenibacillaceae > Paenibacillus > Paenibacillus sp. FSL H7-0735. The sequence continues at coordinate 3,409,769 of NZ_JBBOZH010000001.1, forward strand.
ATACATTGAGAATACAGATGGCGACTACTCCTATAATATTGGATATGGGGAGAAGAATATAGACTCACCTTTGCTAATGGCCAGCATCACCAAGCTGTTTACCACCACCTGTATTTTGGCCCTACAAGAGCGAGGTAAACTGTCGTTGGATGACAAGGTTACACAGTATTTTGATAACGCTGTGTTAAGTGGTCTTCATGTCTTTGGTGGTAATGATTATTCGTTTGACCTGACAATATCCGATTTATTGTTTCAGGTTAGTGGCTTGCCAGATGTATTTGAAGAAGGAAAAGAGAATGACAAGCGTCGTGCGATTAAGGAGGATTATTATATTACCTTCGAGGAACAGATTGCATTAATTAAAAAATTGAAGCCTCATTTTATGCCTCGTACCAAACGAAAAGCATATTATGCGGATATAAATTTTGATTTACTAGGTGAAATCATTGAGAAGGTAGAGCAGTCAACATTAGCAGAAGTCTATAAGCGGTTCATATTTGATCCCCTGTCACTCGTAAGTACATATCTCCCTGAAGGTGACAACGATTTTGTACCGAATATCTTTTATCAAAATAAATCAATTAACCGTTCCAAATTTATTAGGAGTTGTCGTGCGAGTGGAGGATGTATCACCACAGCTCGTGAATTAATGATATTTATCAAAGCTTTCTTTGGTGGGATGCTATTTAAAAATGAGTTGTTTAAGATGCTATCGGCTTCTAATAAACTTCAATTATCGATGGGACCTATTTACTATAGCAGCGGCTATATGAGAATTCCTTTGGATGGCTTGTCCACGCTTTACATGGGGAAAGGTGAGTTACTAGGGCACTCCGGTTCAACAGGTTCGTTTGCCTTTTTTTATCCTATTAAAAATTTATTCATTGTGGGGGATCTAAACCAGATGAGTAATCCTGCACTCCCCATTAGGCTATCAATGAAACTTGCTATGATGATGAAATAAAAAATAGTGAACGCCAAGAGTTAGGATATTCACTGCTGAATTATTATACTCAGTCATCCAACCTTCATAAATCTTTAATAAAGGAGACGTACCAGTGAACAACATCAAAGTGCTTCATTATGATGCGTTTTCTCCTTATCCGAACAAAGGAAATCCAGCTGGTGTAGTATTAGATGCGGCTCATTTGAGCGAAAGTGACATGCAATCGATAGCTCATAAGGTCGGTTTTAATGAAACAGTTTTTGTAGTCTCATCGGTTGTAGCTGATTTAAGGCTTAAGTATTTTACGCCAGGCCATGAGATCAATCTTTGTGGGCATGCAACTATGGCTTCTTTATTTGCTTTAAAAACAAAGGGTATCCTTGGAGAGGCAAGCTCGGTAAAGATCGAAACAAACGTGGGTGTGCTCCCGATTCAATTCAGTATGGACAACAATGATCATTTACTTATAAAAATGAAGCAAGATCATCCCGAGTTTATTGAATTTGACGGTGATAGAGCTAAGCTTGCCCATGCTTTAGGCTTAACAGTTGACGAATTTGATGAGGATATGCCGATTGTTTATGGCTGTACTGGCGCATGGACTCTATTAGTTCCAATTAAGAGTATAGATAGCTTTAATAAAATGAAACCGATAAACGAGTTGTTTCCGGAGATTTTAACGCAGCTTCCAAAAGCATCGATACACCCATTTTCACTCCACACGCTTGATCCGCACGCTTTAATGCACGCCAGACATTTCTCATCGCCTTTTTCGGGAACCGTTGAAGATCCAGTAACAGGTACAGCATCGGGAGTTATGGGGGCTTATTATTTAAAATATATTAATCCGCACATGGACTCAATCCAATTTGATGTAGAACAAGGACAAGAAATCGGTAGAGACGGGAAAGTAAATGTAGAAGTGTACCGACTAGATTCTGATAGAATGGATGTGTTTATTTCTGGAACTGCGGTGTTTGTGGGGGAGGTAGATTTAGGGAAATGATAAAATATTCTCAGCTTGGAGTGTACGGAGTCTTAGTGATACCCAGTTAGAAGAGTTACATCAACTCCTTTTGTGAAGAAAATAATGCTGGGTCATTATTAGAACTTTAATGATCTATGGAATGGAGGTAACCTCATGATTGAAATTGATTGTCTGGGAGAAATCTGCCCAGTACCAGTAATGATGTTAAAAAAACATCAAAAAGCCATTCAAAATGGCGAAAAAGTGATGCTGGTTACTGATCATAGCTGCGCGAAAGTTTCTATCACGGATTACTGTCGTGGTTCAAATCTAAAATGTTCCATTCAAGAAGTCATTAATGGGGTATGGGAGATTACGATTGAGCTATAAGTTCAACATAATGTATCAATCAATGTCTTTTCTATATAACGAATTAATTGTTTCGTATCATTGTCACAACGCTGATTGTGTTTTTTTACCATGTAGACATCGTTATTTACCTGGAACTGATCAATATGAATGATCTTGAGTTGTTTACTATACAACTCTTTTTTTATGGACATATAAGGGAGAAAGGCGACACCATGTCCTCTAATGGCAGCAAGCTTTACCGCCTCAATGGAGTCCAGATTAAACAGTATATTTAATTTAAGCTCCCCTGCAGATATGTTGTTCAAAGCCCTTTGCACACAATGAAGCTGTGAGGACCAGATTAAAGGATATTTAGGGAGCTCATTCAGTGTGATTTTATCAGGACATACAGTCGTACTGCTTGCCACTAACATAACTTGATCAGAAAACACCATATTGGAGCATAATTCAGATTTCGGGGAAGGCCCGGAAATAAAGCCAACATCACCTTCTTCAAGAAGTAAACGTTCCTCTACTAGTGACGATGCCCCTTCGTTTAGAGTGATATGGCAATTGGGAAAATGTTTTTTTACCTCATATAAGGTACAGGGCAGGGCATAATTACAGACTTCTGGAATCGCATAAATAGACAGCTCATGTTGTGTTGGCTGTAAATGATTGATTTCTGTGACCATATCATCATATAATTTACAGATTTGCTCCGCATACTTCTCCGCTATAATCCCTGCTTCTGTAAGGCTGGCCCCTTTATTACTTCTCACAAAAAGCTCAGAACCCAGGGTATTCTCCCAGGATTTCAACTGCTGACTAAGTGCGGATTGGGTGATATGAGATTTCTGAGCGGCTTTAGATATACTTTTTAACGAAGCAATATCTAAAAATAATTTAAGCGTTTCCATATTCATACTTATTCCTCCTGTTGCCCGCTGTTAGTGCACACTATAGCATACTTGATTACGCTCCATCTGTGCCATTAGTAACACTTATACAGCATAAAGAAAGCAGATAACCACAGCTCAAATAAGTATGTTACTATTTTCACATAGTCAATTACATAAAACGATGGAGGTGTTAGACTATGGGGCAAACCGTAAGTCCCGAAACGAAATCAACCCGAACCAGAGCTCCTAGAAAACCTAAAAAGAGTCAGTTGCCCATCGCGTTGCTGGTTACAGTTCTCATTATTGGGTTTGGTTTTTTCCTAGACCATTCCCACGATAAAATGGTTGTCTACCTGCTTTTCGGTATTTCGTTTGGCGTTATTTTGCAAAGATCACGATTCTGCTTTACTGCATCACTTAGAGATCCATGTATTACAGGCAGCACATCGGTAACAAGAGCTGTACTGATAGCATTTTCTCTCGCTACGATCGGATTTACAGCCATTAAGTATCCAGCGTTCCTGGAAGGTAAACCGATTCCTGGGATGGACAATGTGGGTCAAATCAGTTTTGCTTTGATAATTGGCGCTGTATTATTTGGAATTGGCATGGTTATTGCAGGTGGTTGCGCTTCGGGTACATTGATGCGTGTAGGTGAAGGGTTCACAATGCAGATGCTGTCGCTTGTATTTTTTATCATTGGTTCACTTTGGGGATCACATGATATGGGTTGGTGGAGAGCTAACGTTATAAAGGATGCACCAACAGTATTTTTACCAGACGTCTTTGGTTGGCTTGGAGCACTAGTTGTTCAGTTCCTGATCATTCTTCTGTTGTACATCGCTGCAGTTAAATGGCAAGAGAAAAAGATGGGAAGCGCAGATTAGTATAAGTTATTACGTGAATATTTTCACTATTGGTATTTCAAAAAAATATAAAGGTGGTTTTTAAGATGGCTGAATTTACACTTGATTGCATGGGAGAAGCTTGTCCGGTACCGTTAATGAGAACAGAAAAGAAGATGACTGAACTAAATGTTGGAGACGTTTTAGTTGTTGCTATTGATCATAGTTGCGCAATGAAAAACGTACCAGAATGGGCGAGAAAACAGGGACATAATGTGGAAATCGAAGAGGTCGATGATGGCGAGTGGGAAGTTGTTATTGAGAAGGTAAAATAGGATCGCTGAGTAGGAAAGGACGGTGAATGAAACGGTGAACGAATTCTGGTTGAAGATATCGTCTAACCGCTTTTACAAGCAATTGCTCAAAGAACCGTTTACTTATGTAACTGGAGCTGTACTTCTGGCTGTGTTCGCTACAGCACATCTGGCTGTTTTCTCAAAAGGATGGGGAGTAACCAGCGCCTTCGCGGACTGGGGAGCTTGGGCGTATCGACTGGTAGGAGGAAATGTAGATAACTGGGCTTACTTTAGTACGGAGAAAGCTCAAAAAACATTATCTTCCGGATTTTTAAATGATGGTGGGTCCATTCGAAATGTAGGGATTATCTTAGGTGCATTAGCAGCGACATTGTTTGCTTCCGAGTTCAAGCTTAAGAAAATTAAGTCCAAAAAGCAGGTAGTGGCGGCTGTACTTGGTGGGTTGCTCATGGGGTACGGAGCTAGACTGGCTAATGGATGTAATATAGGTGCATTATTTACGGCTATAGCTTCTTTATCGCTTTCAGGCTGGATTTTTGGATTGTTCCTGCTGGTTGGTGCATTTATAGGCAGTAAATTATTAGCCAAATTCTTTATGTAAAAGTGAAATAGGCTGAGCTTATAGTGCTGACGAGAGTCAGCCTATTTTATTGAAATCAAAATCTACACAGGAGGGACAATTGAAATGGAAAAGAAGACAGAACAGTATGATGTCGTCATTATCGGTGGCGGAGCTGCTGGATTAACAGCAGGGATCTATTGTGGACGAGCAAAATTGAAGACACTCCTTTTGGAAAAATCGCTGGTAGGCGGTCTTGCGACTTATACTAATGAAATAGAAAATTATCCTGGTTTTCCTGAAGGAACGACCGGAACAGACCTTATGGGATTATTTCATAAACAAGCCAAAAAATTTGGTGTTGATTTCAAAATGACAGATGTCAAATCTGTCTCGGTAGCAGAAGACATTAAAGTAGTGGAGACCTTTCGGGTACGATATGAGTGTAAAGTCATTATCATAGCCAGTGGAGGAAAACCAAGAATTACAGGTGCAGCTAATGAAGATATGTTCTTATATGATAAAGGGATTTCCTTCTGTGCAACCTGTGACGCTGCGGCAAATACGGGGAAAACAGTTATGGTCGTTGGCAGTGGTGATGCAGCTATTGAGGAAGGGATGTTTCTGACTAAGTTTGCTGATAAAGTGATCGTATCTGTCATGCATGATCATGGGAAAATGGATTGCAATGAAATTGCCAAAACGCAGGCACTAGAAAACCCTAAAATGGAATTCATGTGGAATACGGTGGTGAATTCTTTCGAAGGTGAGGAACGTTTAAATTCCGTCGTCCTGAAAAATTTAAAATCTAATGAACTGCAAAACGTAAAGGTCGATTCATGTTTCTTATTTATTGGATACACCCCGAACACAGAAGTTTTATCAGGGGTAGTGGATTTGAATCGTAATGGATATATACTTATTAATGAGAAAATGGAAACGAATATCCCTGGGGTCTTTGCAGCAGGAGATGTGTGCGATAAGTTTCTAAAACAAGTTGCTACCGCTGTTGGCGATGGTGCCATTGCAGGGTATGGTGCAGAGAAGTATATATCTGAATGTGAGGTGTATGAGCATCAAATTCTGAATCAAGGCAAAGCATCTGTTGTTTATTTATGGAATGCCACAGATCCTTCCTGTCGGGAGTTATTGCCTCTAATTGAAGGATTTGAGCAATCCCATTCGGATGTCAGGGTCACAAAGGTAGATGTATATAAGTCACCCGGACTTGCCGCCAAGCTAGGAATAGATTCAGTTCCTTCTATTGTTTATCTGGATAATGGGAAGGTCCAAAAAGTAATTACTGAAAAGATAAATGAAGAAATACTGAGTACCCTTGCTAATTAAGGAGAAAGTCAAAGACACATGCAGATGTTATCTCTGTATGTGTCTTTTTTTATTCAAGCTTAAGGAATATGAGACGAGCTAATGCAAGAGAGTGTCAAAGTATCAATAATAGTTGTTTTGTCATATATTTTTGAAAGCGCTTAAACCTTATGATTATTTTATAAATGTTGCAACTATAGCGGAGGGAGAAAGGACATCAATTATCTGTACATATCTTCAAAATCATCACAAGGAGGATTCACCTATGGCGAACGCAAGCGTCGCACCAGACAAGAGATCCGGACCGAATCTCAACAAGCAACGAACTAGCGGGATCAGACGCTTTTTTAAGCAAATAGATCTACAGCTTATGGTATTACCAGCACTTGTTCTAGTTTTTATTTTTGCCTATATCCCCATGTACGGGATTCTAATTGCATTCCAGGATTACAAGTTAGGGAATAGTTTTATTAGCAGTGACTGGGTTGGCTTTAAGCACTTTATTTACTTTTTTAATGCACCTGAATTTGAAGTGGTTATGAAAAATACAATCATCATCAGCTTACTGAAATTTTGTTTTGGATTTCCTGCACCGATTATTTTGGCGTTAATGCTGAACGAAGTTCGTAAGATGTTCTTTAAACGGGTTATTCAGACCGTTACATATTTGCCTCACTTCTTATCTTGGGTAGTTATCGGCTCAATGGTTACCTCGATGTTATCTGTAGATAACGGCAGTATAAATATGCTGCTTGAGAAATTGAAATTTATTGATGAACCGATCAACTTCCTTTCCATGACAGAATATTTCTGGGGCATTCTAGTTACAACCAATGTATGGAAAGAAATTGGATTTGCTTCAATCGTCTATTTAGCTGCCATTGCTGGTATTGACCCGCATTTATATGAAGCGGCTTCGATGGATGGTGCAAGTCGGTTTAAACAGATATATTTGATTACGTTGCCTTCAATTATGCCAGTTGTAATCATCTTTATGATTTTGGCAATCGGAAATCTGGTGAATGCAGGATTCGAAGATATTTTGATCCTAGCTTCTAATCCAGCACTACGAGAAGTGTCAGATTCAGTTGATGTATATGTTGTACGTGTCGGTATAGACAATTTCAGGTACTCCTATGCGACTGCTATCGGATTGTTCAAGGCCGTGATCAGCGTGACATTACTTACTTTTGCCAACTTCATTGCCAGAAGAGCAGGGAACAGCTTGTGGTAATGAATTACTCAATATAGGGGGACCAAACTATGAAACGTATTAATATAGGAGATCGAATATTTATAGGATTCATATATGTATTCTTGACTTTACTGGCATTTTCCGCCTTTTATCCATTTTGGAATTCACTTGTTATTTCCTTTAATGAGGGGATGGATACTTCGAAAGGTGGAGTTACTTTCTGGGTCCGTGAGTTCACGCTTGAGAATTATAAGATCGTTTTTGAAGATTCTCGTCTAATGGGTGGATTCGTCATTGCTACATTGCGGACGGTAATCGGTACAGTAACAGCGATACTGGCCACTTCGATATTCGCTTATGGAATGTCGAAGCGTGAACTGATGGGTCGCAAATACTACATGATTATGTGTATCATTACTATGTATTTCGGTGGGGGACTGATTCCGTCATACATGCTTATCAGAAGTTTAGGTCTCTTCAACTCATTTTGGGTGTTTATTATTCCTGCACTGGTCAGCGTATGGAATATGATCATATTCCGGACCTTCTTTCAAGGTCTTCCACAAGGTTTAGAGGAGTCAGCAAAGATTGACGGTTGCGGGTATTGGGGGACTTTTGTCCGCATCGTACTTCCTTTGTCGGGGCCAGTTATAGCAACATTATCTTTATTCACAGCAGTAAATCACTGGAATGAGTGGTTCGTAGCGAGTATTTACATTACGAAAGAGGAGTTAATGCCGATTCAGACCATCTTAAGACAGATACTGTTCTCTAATATTGCTTCAGAACAGCTGTCTAATGTAGATGCAAGCTCCATTGCTCATATTAACTCGGCTAAGAAAATAACCTCGAAGTCATTAACGATGGCTACGATTATGGTTGCAACCATTCCGATTGTATGTGTGTATCCATTCCTACAAAGATTCTTCGTTAAAGGGGTCTTGGTCGGATCATTGAAAGAGTAGGATGATAGAATGAGATTGGGTTTAGAGCGTATTGCTTTGAACATAGATTACAAATTGAAAGGGGAAAATACATTGAAGACTAAGAGAAAGATGCTTCTCGGTATGATGTCTACCTTGCTATTAACGACTTTGGTGGCGGGTTGTGGTGGCAACAATTCAAGCGCTCCAGCGGCAACTGCTGAACCAGAGAAAGAAGGAGGAACAGCGGTCAACACAGCAACTGAAGCTCCTGCGGCTGATTTGTATGAATTAGGGAAAGAACCGCTTGAAGTCTCATTCTACGGAAATTACGGCTGGTATCAAATGCCGAAATGGGGCAAAGATGCTGCTTCTAAATGGATTTTAGATAATCTGAAGATTAATGTCACAGGAATTAGCTCTGGTGGTAATAACGCTCAAAAGCTGCAAACGATGATCGTTGGTAACGAGCTGCCGGATATTGTGTGGACCGAGAAAGGTGCTGACGTAGAACGTCTTCGCCAAGCGGATATGCTAGTTCCTTTAGATGAATATATTGATAAATATCCAAACTTTAAGAAATACCTAACATCTGGACATTTGGAATTACTTCGTTCCCCTGATGGGAAGATTTATCAGCTGCCGAATTATTATACAACTCAACCAAACGGAAATGCCGGTTATGCTATTAATAAGAAGATTTACAAAGAGCTTGGTTCTCCTAAGCTAGAAACGACAGATGATTTGTATGCATATTTAAATGCTGTTAAGGCGAAGTTCCCTGACGTTATTCCGTTCGAGACAGGCTTAGCGAGAGATGGTAACGGAATTGACCAGTTATTTTCCTCTTTTAAAGAGAATAATCTGTCGTATACTAGAATATACGCCGTACCTGATGGCGACAAAATGGGTTCGATATACAAGGATGAAGGATTCCGTGAGTCTGTTGTATTTGCTGCTAAATTAATGCGTGAGAAGCTAATGACGCAGGATGCGAATACACAAACAGAAGATCAAATTAGAGAGAAAGCAATGAATGGCAAGTTTGCTGTTATTGCGACTTTTGATCCAATGAAATTGCTCGCCACTGCTGATGAAGAGATGAAGAAGACGGATCCGGAAGCTGGTTATATGTTTATTAAACCGATTTACAAAGCTGGTTTGGATCAAAGTAAGATTACTCCAGGAACGTACAATCAGTTAGGTTGGAACGTTGCTACAATCACTAAAAACGCTAAAAATCCAGAGGCTGTATTCGCTATGCTTGACTGGATGACAGGACCAGAAGGTTCTATGGTTCTTAACTGGGGTCCTCCAGGACCAGATGGTTATTGGGATGGATTTGAAGCAGATGGACTTACTCCTAAATTTAATAAAGATAAGTATCTGAATGAGCCAGAAGCTCTGTCCGAAATTAGCGGAAAAGCCGGTGACTTGGTATGGGTAGGTAATACAGTTTTCTTGGATAATACAAAGAAAATGATGTTGCAAACCCTTCCAGCTGACAAGATTGACTTTAGTAACCGTTGGCAGATGGAAGTTACTTGGGCTTCACAAGGTGACTTTACGGAGTTCCTGAATTGGGATCCGGCTCCAGACAGTGAAGAAGGTATTATTAGACAAAGTGTCAGAGATATCTGGTTAACAGCAAGAGCAAAATCAATGTATGCGAAGACTGATGCAGAAGCATTAGCAATTCTTGATAAAGCACATGAAGATTCTATCAAGGTTGGCTATGAGAAATTCCTCGATTATGTAACAAAAGTATGGACAGAAAATAAGAAAGCTTTAGGTAAATAATAATTTGTAATACGAAGGTTTGCTATTTAGCGAGCCTTCGTTTTTACGTCCCATTTCTAGTGCTCATTGCTTTATAAGCTGTTAGGTAAGAGAATGAATGGTATACTGAAAAAGATTGGTTAGTAGAATTCAGCAGGTTGGTTTAAAAACATTTCAAAGGAGGATTGTGTTGATGTACAACGTATTATTAGTAGACGATGAGATGCTTGATCTTGAAGGCATGAGACAATTCATTCCTTGGAATGAACTGGGTATGCAGGTCGTGGAGGCAGCGAATAACGCGTTTACCGCATGCGATATTTTAGAACAGCATGTTATTGATATTATTGTTAGTGATGTGAATATGCCGAATATGTCGGGTCTAGAGCTGGCTCGGATTGCCATAGAGAAAAAAAACGATATACGTGTGATTTTTGTAAGCGGTTACCAGGATTTCAGTTATGTGAAACAGGCGCTTTCGCTAAAAGCGTATAGCTATGTCCTTAAACCAATGGATGACAAGGAACTTATTGCTGCACTTCAGAAAGTTAAGCAGGATTTAGATGATGAAAGTAAACGGCGTGACGTTGAAGAAGCTTATCAGCATATGATTCCTATGGCCAAAAATGATTTGTTGATCCGCTTGTTTGAAGGGGAATGGGAGGGGGATACTCAAGCTGGAATGTTGAAGCTTATGAAATCCTACGGTCTGGATAAGCTGGAATGGCCTATACGTGTGGCGGTCTTGGAGCTGGACTATTTCAACTGGTTTCAAGAACAGGATAATCTAACTAAACATCTAATGTCCAAGGACTTTCTATATGAAGTGAATACAATTGCTCAGAAGCACGGGATGCCTCATTGCTATAAGGTATCGTCTTATCGAATCGCGTTGTTGATTAACGAACAGGAGATGGAGAGGTTTATTGAAGAAATTTATGACTCGATTCGTACAAAATTTCCTGTCACTATGACCGTAGGTGTAGGGAAGCCTACATTTGCTATGGAACAGGTCCACACCTCCTATCGGCAAGCTATGGAAGCCGTTGACGGAAAGATGTTTCTTGGCAAAGGCAAACTTATTATGTATGAAACGGTTAGCAGCGAACCTGGAATGATTGATGCCCGTACGTTGGATACCCGTATGGATACGCTTTTTAAAGCGATGAAAGAATATGAGTTAGTCCTTATTTATGATGAGATCGATAAGCTGTTCAGATCCGTGAGTAGTCTAAGATCTAAATTTACGATTCATAATCTAGCCATGTATATTATATGGAAGCTGGATCAGCAGTTGAAGGAGGTTAGCGAGGATTTATTTGAAATCTTAGGTATGGAGTTACATAGTTTAGATATTTTGCTTCAATTCGATACGATCAGTGATATACGCTCTTGGCTTGTACTCAAAACGTTTGAAATATCCGAGTACCTACGAAGCAAAACAGAGTCAGTGAACAATAAACTGATTAGAGAAATTATGCAAATGATGAAGGATAAGATGAGCGAGAATTTTACGTTAAAGGATATTGCACAGCAGTTCTCTTTCTCACCCAACTATTTGGGATATCTATTTAAAGAGGAAACTGGGAAAACGTTCAGCGAAGTACTCATTCAGCTGCGAATGGAACAAGCAGGCAAGCTTTTGAAAGATCCGAAGTGTAAAATCTATGAAATCGCGAGCCAGGTAGGTTACCGTTATCTTCCTTACTTCAGCAGACAATTCAAAGAAGCCTATGGTATGACACCTATGGAGTATCGTAAGCGGGAGAAGTGATGGGGGATGATGTTGCATGAAACAACCAAGAAGAAAACATAAGTATGTGCCGATAGGGTATAAATTAATGCTGACCTATATTTTTTTCATTATTATCCCTGTATCCGTGATCGGTTTTGTCTCTCACTCTATGTACAATGATTCATTACGCGAGCATACAAGTTCGAATATTAAAGGTACGTTGTTGCAGATTCGCGATAATATTGATTATAAAATGGGGGAAGTTATTCGGATATCAACGCAATTATATAGTGATTATGATTTCTATCGGAATCTGCGAAGTTATGAAGAAGGCTGGGAAAACTATGATAGGATGTCTATGAAGGTACTTCCAAAGCTGGACGTAGCTATTCAATCAACGGGTATGAGGATTGGGATGTCGCTATTTTTAAAGAATGAATCCATTCCTGAGATCTATTCGAATTCACTTGAGGGCTATCTGGATAATAGTAGCTTCTATCATCTTTACCATATGAAACGGATTGAAGGGAAATCCTGGTATTATGATTTTCCAACCGAGAAATACGCGGAGACTATGAAATGGTGGCAGATCGAGCGCGATGTAGAAAATAATCGGATCTCGTTGCTCCGTAGATTAATAGATACATACGACCCTCTCGTGCCTAAGGAGATTGGCTTCTTGCGGATTAATGTAGGCATTCCAGATCTGTTCAATAGTGTGAATTATACGAAGATAGGAAAAGGAAGTATTCTAATTTTAAAAAACGAGTTCGGAAGAACGATGTACCAATCGGGAGAACTACCAGAGCACTATACCAATGAAGCCGAACTTAATAAGGATTACCTGACGATTAGTGAAACAGTTACGGTTTCTAACCAAGCTTGGCAATTAAACGCGCTAGTTCCAATTACAATACTTGAACAGGATGCAGTGAAGGTACGACTGTTTATTATTTTAATGTGTCTCATCTGTTGTGTTGTCTTTAGTTTTGTCGGCATATTTATATCCCGATATTTTTCAATTCGGATTAATAAGTTCGTGTACGTGCTGAATGCCTATCGGGAAGGTGATCTTCACAAGCGTATTTCCTATCGAGGCAAGGATGAATTCTCTCAGATTGCAACCGCGTTAAATGATATGGGCGAGAATATCGATATGTTGATTAAAGAAGTATATTTGACGCAGCTCCAGAAGAAGGAAGCAGAGCTTGAAATTCTACAATCACAAATCAATCCTCATTTCCTATATAATACGTTGTCATCTATTATTCAATTAGCCAAGTTTGGTCAAAATGAAAAGCTGCAGCAGATGGTGCTGGAATTAGCGAAGTTTTATCGCCTGACGCTTAATGAAGGACGTACCATGATTCCGGTCCCCACTGAAATTGAACAAGCAAACGCTTATTTAGAAATTCAGAAAATTAAATACGGTGATCGTCTGGAAGTTATGTTTGATTTTGATACAGAAATCTGGCCTTATGAGACCATAAAACTGATTCTACAACCATTTATCGAGAACGTGCTGAAGCACGCCTGGTGTGGTGACCACATTCATTTACGCATTGTTGGGCGTAAAGAGGGCAATGATATTCTGTTCCGCATCATTGATGATGGAATCGGCATGAGACAGGAACGTATTGATCAAATTTTTGATCCAAAGGGCCATACGAATACAGGTTATGGGGTCCGTAATGTGGATCAGCGGATTAAACTGCAATATGGATCTGAGTATGGCGTAACCATTTTTAGTCGTGTCGGAATTGGCACTTCTGTTCAGATACTTATTCCGGCTAATAAGGGCAAGCGTGGCATTCGTTCGAATGTTGTACATGATGAAAAGGGGTCTTAAAGCTAGTTTTTCTAGCCTAAGACCCCTTTAGCTTTAATTAGAACCCTTTATATTGAGGCTCTTCGGACTCTAATTCGGTTACCCGGTTCTCTACTTGAGTTACGATTTGTTGTGTTTGCTCAGCTGCGTTTGTGAACAAGGTTTTTGCACTCTCGTTTTGTGTTTCTAGTGCAAATTGTTCAAGACTGGCTTGAGCACCTTTTAAAGAAGATAAACATGTTTTTACTTGTGAGGCTACTGTCATTGAGTTTCTCTCCTCTGTGTTGGATTATTAGCAAGACGATTGCTATTGTCCTCAAATGCATCTATCGTTATGCAGGAAAAAAATTCATGTTTGTAGTAATAGAGGATTTTCCATAAATAAGTAGTGAAATTCCGGAGTGAATGCGGCTTTATTGACAAATAATGAGTGTTAGTAAACAAGCTTTGATTCAAAAAGGAGGGTATTTGTAATGCCGGAGTGGTTGGAGGTTATAGTTCGAACGCTCTTTGCTGTGGTTGTACTTTTCTTTTTAACAAAATTACTGGGAAAGAGACAAGTATCGCAGCTCTCGTTCTTCGAGTATATTACGGGGATAACTGTCGGCAGCTTAGCCGCTTACATTTCTTTGGATACGGATAAGTTATGGCATTTAGGGCTCATTGCACTGATTGTATGGGTAGCTTGTTCTTTAGGGATCGAATACCTTCAGATGAAGAGTAAAAAAGCAAGAGACTTTATTGATTTCAAGTCTACCGTACTAATTAAGGACGGAAAAATTCTCGAAGATCACATGAAAAAAGAACGTTTAACCACAGATGAATTGCTGGAGGAGTTACGCAAAAAAGACGTTTTCAATATATCGGAAGTGGAATTTGCGATTATGGAATCTGATGGAGCCATAAATGTTTTACTTAAGAGTGAAAATCAGCCGCTAACCCCTAAGCAATTGGGTATAAAGGTTGCTCCAGAGAAAGAGTCACAAGTTGTCATTATGGATGGTAAAGTGCTCGACAAACCATTAGATACTCTAAATCTAACGCGAAGCTGGCTTGATGGTGCCCTTGAAAAAATGGGTCTGACTGTTGAAAATGTGTTTCTTGGACAAGTTGATTCTTATGGTGAGCTGACAGTCGATTTGTATGCCGATAACTTTAAAGTCCCACAGCCGCAGGATAAGCCACAATTATATGCTTTGCTGAAAAAGTGTGAAGCTGATTTAGAGATGTTCAGTTTATCAACAGATAACGAAAAAGCTAAAAAAATGTATGAACAATGTTCGGAGCAATTGCAAGCTTCACTGAAGGTTTTGAAACCGTTAATTCAAAATTAAGGGTATAGATAAGGCACTCTCGAGTGAGATCGAGGGTGTTTTTTTATATTAATTTAAATAAATGTAATAATATGGGCACAAAGTAGCTGTACAACTTCAAAATATTAATTATAGTTGAGATTAGGCTGGAGTTATAGATGACACAGGATTGGAGGAATGTCCTCGCTTTTTATTTAAATCACAAAAACAAGGAGGAAGATGTTCACGTGAAACTAAAAGGACAATTTTCATTCGGAATTATGGTTACGCTTACAACTTCGCTGGTTCTAGGTAATTTGGTATGGAGTAACCCTACCGCACAGGCAGCAAATATTTTTAGCAATGATTTTGAGAATGGAAATGCCGACAATTGGACGAGTACAACAGGAACTTGGTCTGTAGTTGAAGAGAGTGGCAATCATATGTATTATCAATCCAGTCAAAACGAAGGACGTTCGTTCTCCGGTAGCAACACGTGGACAGATTATAGTGTTCAAGCCGATGTGAAGATTGATAATTTCAATGGAACTAATCGAACTTATGTGTGCGGGCGCTATGTTGACGGAAATAACTATTATGCTGCATCTCTGTCTAACAGTAATGGTGGGACGCTTGAAATACGAAAAAAGGTGAATGGTTCAAGTTCAACACTGGCTAGTAAAACTGATTTTCCTATAACCACTGGAACTGCCTATACAGTTAGGCTGGAGCTTAGTGGAGATTCGCTTAAAATGTATGTTAATGATGTTTTGCAGTTAAATGCACACGATAACAATTTGACGGCAGGTGGTATTGGACTTGTAGCTTATAAGACAGCAGCGAAGTTCGACAATATCAATGTCTCCGATATCACAACGGGCACTCCGACATCTACGCCTACCGTAGCACCAACAATTGCACCAACGGTAGCTCCTACGGCTACTCCAACAGCAAGCGCAACCCCCACTGCGACAGTAGCTCCAACCGCCACTCCAACTGCAACACCAATTGCAGGCTCGATTTATGTAGCCCCTAATGGTCTGGACAGCAACGCAGGAACAATTGGTAGTCCAACCACACTGGCCTCAGCGATTACGAAGGTAGCCCCCGGGGAAACCATCTATATGCGTGGAGGGGTTTACACGTATTCTTCAACAATAATTGTTGGACAAGATAATAGCGGAAGCTCTAACTTACGAAAGAACATCGCTGCATATGGGACTGAGAAGCCTATACTGGATTTTTACGCCCAGCCATTTGACCCAGCTCAACGTGGTTTGCAGATATACGGTAACTACTGGAAGGTAAAAGGATTAGAGATAAGAGGCTCAGGAGATAATGGGCTCTTTATTGGCGGGAACTATAACATTATTGAGAATGTTGAAACCCATCATAATCGGGATTCGGGACTGCAAATCAGCCGTTATGCTTCATCTCTGACCAGCATGAGTCAATGGCCGAGCTATAATCAGATCATTGGAGTGTATTCTCATGATAATTATGATCCGGATAACGGGGAAGACGCTGATGGTTTTGCTGCTAAGCTGACCATAGGTCCTGGTAACGTATTCGATAAATGTATAGCTGCATGGAATACAGATGACGGCTGGGATCTTTACAGTAAATCAGAAACAGGCCCCATCGGAGTGGTGACGATCAAGAATAGTATCTCCTATAAGAACGGACAGACCTCAGATGGAAATTCAACGGCAAACAGCGATGGGAATGGATTCAAACTAGGTGGTGAAAAGATTGCAGTAAACCACATTGTACTGAATAGCATCGCATTTCAAAATAAAAAACACGGATTCACTTACAACAGTAATCCAGGTTCCATCCAGTTAACAAATAATACTTCTTGGAGTAACGGACAGAGTAACTTTGCTTTTGATACCGGTACTCACCAATTTACGAACAACTTGTCTTTTGCAGGAGGATCGAGTGACAAAACAAGTGGAACCGATATTCTAAGTACTAATGTGTGGTGGAAGAGTAATGCAAGTACCAATGCCAAGGGTTTGGTAGCCAGTGCCGCTGATTTTGTAAGTCTTACGCCTTCAGTGGTGCGAAATGCTGATGGATCTTTTAGTCTGGGCAGTTTCCTCAAATTAACAGGGGGTAGCGACCTAATCGGATCTGGAACACCTAGCGGAACTAATATTGGTGCTACATTTCCTTGATTTGAAATCTAGGGGTTTGATGGGCATGAGTTCGGTACTATACCGGACTCATGCCTTTTTGCTCTGATATAAGAATAAACCTTCCATTTCATTGGCAAACTAAGCCAGATTAACAAGTCACAATCTTGGAGGTATGCCGCAGATGTCTGGAATTATTGAAACAATTAAAGAACAACTAGAGGGATCTAGTGATGCAGTTTTTCAATCCATTCGCCTTCACGGGCATTCCTGCCACTTGATCTATATCCCATTCATTGTGAATTCCCTGAGTCTTCATAAGGATATTGCATTGCCGCTAAGAAATGAAGCAAATTCAGAGCACAAATGGTCTGATTTTTTAGAACGACTGGATCGAGGAGCTGTTTTTCCCATCCCGTATCTTAAGGAGTTTGACATAAACAAGGCTGTGGATTTGATTGTCGCTGGAAAAGTAGTGCTCTGTTTTGAAGAGCTTCCTTATGTTTATTATTTTGAGATCACGCAATATCAGAAAAGATCGGTAACGGAATCACAAAATGAACTTGTGGTGATTGGACCACAAGAAGCATTTATTGAAGATATTGAAACAAATCTGTCCCTGCTCCGACACAAAATTAAACATCCGGATCTAAAGACTATTCAGTATACAATTGGTAAATATACCAAAACTGATGTGTATGTTGTATATATTGAAGGACTTTATAAAAAAGAAGTTCTTGCGGAAATTGAAAAGCAACTAAATGAAATAGATATTGATGGGATATTGGGCATTAGTTATATATCGGAGCAATTGCGGAAGGGGAACTTGACACCATTTCCTGTATTTCAATATACAGAACGCCCCGACTCGGTGGCAGCTTCTTTAATGGAAGGCCGGATCGGAATATTACAGGATGGCACACCCACTGCAATGATTGCACCTACATCTTTTTTTACAATGCTACAATCCTCTGAGGATTATTATCAAAGCTTCTATGCCGCAAGCTGGATTCGAATGGTTCGATTTGTGTTCTCCATCATATCGATGATTCTTCCATCGCTTTATGTTGCGATTACAACCTTTCATCCTCAGATCATTCCCTCAAACCTGTTAATTACGATAGCATCTGCCAGAGAGAACATTCCTTTCTCAGCATTGACTGAGGCTTTGATTATGGAGCTTACATTCGAAGCCCTTAGAGAAGCTGGAACCCGAATACCAAAGCCTGTGGGCCAGACCGTTTCTATTATTGGGGGTATAGTCATCGGTCAGGCTGCGGTACAAGCGGGAATTGTATCCGCTCCTATGGTTATTGTTGTTTCCATTACCGGAATTGCCACCTACATTATTCCCCATTATGAGCTCGGTCTGACTTTTCGCTTACTTCGTTTCCCTTTATTGATTATGGGGGGAACAATGGGATTGCTCGGGGTATATATTACAGCGTTTTTGATTTACGGACATTTAGCTAATCTTAGACCGTTAGGCTCACCGTATTTACAACCCGTTGCCCCTTTGGTGTTAGAAGATTGGAAGGACACTTTATCTCGCTTTCCCTCTAACTATATGAAGAAACGCAGCAAACTTTATAGCAACAGGAATCTAAGGAGACAGAATCAAAAATGAGAACTCTAAAGATAGGAGTGGTTATACTTCTACTCCTAAATTTAACAGGCTGTTGGTCGTCCAAGGTGGAACTGGACGAATTAACCTTTGTGTACGGCTTATTTATAGATGTAGGCAAAGAAGCAGGCACCGTTGAAATTACGATTAACTCTCCTTTGCCTAATCGTCTTAACTCGGGAAGCCAGCCCTCAAGTGGTGGCGGTGATGGGAATAGTTATTCTACAGTTTCTAAGACCGCAGATACGATCGCAGACGCCATGTTACTAGTTCAAAAAGATCTGACACGTCAGCTTAGTCTTTCCCAATTGAAAATAATTGTCTTAGGGAAAGCTTATGCAGAACAAGGGATCGCTGAACTCCTATTATGGATTAGAAGAGAGCCAAGTCTCCCCCTTGGAACCTATGTCATGGCTAGTCCCGGCAGTGCCAAAGAGATGAATACATTAACACCTATCTATGAACAATTGCCTTCTGATGTACTGAGGAGCTTTGGAACAGAAAAATATATGTTTTCGACTACAATTAAGGACTGCATATTCGCTGAGGCATCGGGCGTTGGATTTGCTATAAATAATCTTTCATTTGGTAAAAAAGAAGAAACTACAAAAGAAGGCAAACCACAATATTGGGCAGGCATTCAAGGCGCTATGTTGTTTCAGAATGAGAAAATGAAGGGAATACTAAAGCTTAAAGAGGGGAGGGCATTGGCATGGGCCGCAGGCAAGCTTAAGCTGTCGGTTTATTCTGTTACCTGGGATGGTGGAGAAAGTGCAGCAAGTGTTGTGTTTGTTAGCACCAAATCTTCAAAAAAAGTAAAAATAACGGATAAGGGTCCAGTTTTTACAGTGAAATTAAAGGGAAAAGCTAGTGTGATTTATTTAAGGGATCCTAAGAAAAGAAATCTAGAAGAGATCAGTAATATCATTACAGAGAAACTAAGCGATAAAGTTACTGCTAATCTGACCGAAGCTATACGTTTATCCCAACAAGCAGGTGCGGATGTACTACAGCTCGGCATGTTGCTGGAATGGAATGATCCGAAACTTTGGAAGCAATTAAGAGAACGTTGGGAAAATTACTACGCTCATGAGGCGGATATTAAGGTGAAGGCGGACTTTCGGATTGTAGATTTTGGAACAGCAAAATAAAGAACTGAGGAAGGAGAAGTTATGCGTACAACAAAGTGGCAGCTGTTCCGGTTTATCACTATTTTTTTTAGCTCACAAACCACCATTTTTTTGATACCAGCTATTATTGCTACTTCCTCTTATCAAGGCTGGATTGCATTAATCGTTGGCTCCTTATTAGGATTGATATTATTGTGGTTTACAATCTATGTTGGTAAGCTGCGACCTAATCAAGCTTGGGTTCACTTTGGAAAAGAGATCATTGGCAAATGGCCACATAAATTTATGATTCTGCTCCTACTATGCTGGTGTGTTTATTATGTTTCTTTCGATATAGAGAATTTCGTACTATTTTTCGGCTCGAATTATTTAAGAGGAACTCCACCTCTATTTATCCAGTGTGTCGTTGGTCTGGTGATCATGTACACGGCAAGTCTAGGATTTGCAACAATTACATATATGGCCGATGGATTATTTATTATTTTCTTTATTACCGTGATTATTTTATTTAATTTATTCCTTCCAAACGCGGACTTTAATATGGTACCTGCCTTCTTTCATTATCATGATCCTGGAATCGCCCTGAAAGATTCTATTGTGGTCATGTCATGGTTTGGAGAATGGATTGTCCTTTTGTTCATTGCACCTGATTTAAAAATTGAAGCGAAAATGATGAAAAGATTAGTATTTGCGCAGTTCTATGTTTCAATTACGGTCTTAATAGGATGGTTATTGACAATGATGAGTTTTGGTCCACATTTAGGCCAGCAACTCCAATATCCTTTTCTTGAGATGGTGCGTAGTTCAAAAGAAGATAATTTATTAGGTAATACTGACCCGCTTTTGATTGGAATCTGGTCGTCTTCGATGTTTATTCACAGTGCTTTCCTTATCTATGTAGCTTCAAAATGTGCAGCAAGTTTGTTTAATACTAATAGTAAAAAAATTTACGTTCCCCTTTTAACACTGGCTTCAGTGACAATAGCGTACTTATATTCACGCGACGTCGGCAGATATTACGAACACTACAAAAGCTTTGCCATTGTGATCATTTGGCTAATCGTTGAAAGCATACCCATATATTACGGGATTGTAGCCTTTTTTCGATATCGGCATAAGACTGCGAAATGAAAGTCGAATGGAAGACGGGTGCTGTCTAATTATGGGCAGTGCTTTTTTTTGTGAATTATAAATCGGGTACGCTTTCTGTTATGATTAAAGCACTTATTACATAATTATCCTCAGATTGGATGGTGTATTCACATGAATCTTCAAGAAGTAACTGAACTTATCAAATCTATTAGGGCCAATCTTGCCAAAGTCATTGTAGGAAAAGAGGAGGGAGTAGACCTGCTGCTGACCGCATTACTTGCGAATGGACATGTTCTGCTGGAAGATGTACCAGGAACGGGTAAAACCTTGCTCGCAAAGGTTCTTGCCAAATCATTAGATTGTTCATTTAAGCGCATTCAATTTACACCGGATTTATTGCCTTCTGATTTAAGCGGGATCAACTATTACAATCAGAAGACGGGAGAGTTTCAGTTCAGACCAGGTCCGGTATTTGCTAATATACTGCTGGCTGACGAAATTAATCGTGCAACACCTAGAACTCAATCCAGCCTATTAGAGTGTATGGAGGAACGGCAAATAACTATCGATGGCGTAACGCACGGATTAGAAGCACCATTTCTTGTCATTGCTACTCAGAATCCGATAGACAACCAAGGGACCTTCCCACTGCCTGAGGCTCAGTTAGATCGATTTTTGATGCGGATTACTACGGGTTATCCTACCTTCGATGAAGGGATACATATTTTACAGCGTTTTCGTGAGAATAATCCGCTCGAAGAGTCTTTTCCTGTAGCAACGGTACAAGATATTCAAGCCGCACAGCGCTTAGCCGCATCGGTAAGTATCAGTGATGATTTATTAGGTTATATCGTACGGATAACGGAAGCTACCCGCAAATCTACGGCAGTAAAACTGGGGGCGAGTCCACGTGCTAGTGGCGCGTTGCTTAGATCAGCTCAGGGATATGCACTTATTCAAGGCAGGTCCTATGTAACACCGGATGATATCAAAGCCGTAGCTGTTTCCGTGCTTGCACATCGTCTGCTGCTTCATCGGGGATTAGGCTCAAGAGAGGGACAAGCCGCGGATATTGTATTGCAAGTGCTACGTGAAGTTGAGGTGCCTGCTGAACCCGTGACGTCCTTAAGAGGCGGAAAGGTGGAATGACCTATGGCTTTGCCTTGGTTCATTTTCATTACTGTGGCGTTGGTGTTACTTCTTGCTGACATTTATAAACGGAATGGCCTGAAAGCGCTTAGTTATTCTCGCTATTTTTCACGCAAGACTGCTTATGAAGGAGAACGTATTGAGATGATCGAGGAGATCGTTAATGCGAAACTTCTTCCTTTGCCGTGGCTCCGATTGGAGTCTAGTATTGCGAGAGGTCTGGAATTTGGAAGTCAGGATAATCTTGGGATTAGTACAGGAGAAATCTCTCAGAATCATATTAGTTTATTCTATTTAAAATCTTATCGTCATATTAAAAGACGGCATCAGGTGACATGTGAGCGTCGTGGTTTATATCGTTTGGAATCCGTGACTATGACAACGGGAGATCCATTTGGTTTGACTCGAAAAAACAAAACGTATCCACTCGAGTTAGAGTTATTGATCTATCCCGTTCTGCTGAATCTAGACGAGCTTCCATTGCCCATTCATAGCTGGCTGGGTGAGCTTCCTGTGAAAAGATGGATCGTTGAAGACCCTTTTCTGACTGCTGGCATTCGTGAGTATAGCTCAGGAGATTCTATGGGATTGGTAAACTGGAAGGCTACAGCACGTACTGGTGTTATGCAGGTTCATAAAAAAGATTATACTGCTGACTCCCGGCTCGTCATCTGTCTGAATATAGAGGACAGTGATTCCATGTGGAGAACGGTGACTGATGTGGAACGAATCGAGCAAGGAATAAGATATGCAGCGACTATAGCTGAATACGCAATGCAGCATGGAATTGAGACCGGATTAATCTGTAATGGCAG
This sequence comes from Paenibacillus sp. FSL H7-0735, assembly GCF_038008505.1. Taxonomy (NCBI): domain Bacteria; kingdom Bacillati; phylum Bacillota; class Bacilli; order Caryophanales; family Paenibacillaceae; genus Paenibacillus; species Paenibacillus sp. FSL H7-0735. The sequence goes on from NZ_JBBOZH010000001.1 coordinate 3,432,682, forward strand.
ATTGGACGATGCTGGCGAAAGAGATCCAATTGAAGCAGAGCCGATGGCTCAGCTCGAAGATATGTTAGAGCTGCTGGCAAGGCTGAAGCTGGATAGAACACTTCCTATGAGTCGACTATTGGAATTGCAGGTTGAGAGTGGAATTAGTGACACAGACTTTCTAATCATAAGCTGCCATAGAGGAGCAGAATTGCAAAAGGCGACGGATCTCCTAATGCAGCAAGGCAATGGTGTGGAATGGCTGGATATTCCGGAACAAGGGAGAGAGAGCGCATGAAGCTTACGTTGTCTGGCTATGTAAGGGAAACAGTCAAACTCTGGTTGTGGTCTGTTATTGAATTGTTGCTATTTCTACCGGTTTGGGTTCTATTTCAGATTTATTTGTTGCCCCAACAAGATGAACAAATATGGTTGATTGCGCTGCCTATACTAGCTTTAGCGGGCATTCTTTTGCGCAATTTTTGCAATGTAAGATGGAAGCAATTGCTTGCCGCCTTAATCCTCGGGGTATTATTAGGTGCGGTTTCAGGGAGTTTATCCATCGAAAGCCTTCCCTTAGGTGTGGCTGGATTTATATGTACATTTTTAGGGATGACGGTAGACTCTAGAAATAATAGATTCAGAATGTTTTGGATAGGTATAATAATCTATTTTGTAGCTACTATAGCGTTTCATAGAGTTCCTGAATTGGAGCCAAGTGTGCCGTTATTGACCTGGTGTGGCAGTCTGTATTTAATACTGACTTTACTTATTTCTAATAGCAGCTATATACGATACAGCGCACTTACTGAAGAGAATGAAACGCTGCCCAAAGGGATACAACGGAATAATCGTATATATGTCATTGTGATTGGAGTTATTGCAGCTGTACTAGCAGCAGGTGTCGGCAAAGCTATAGGAACACTGGTATGGAGACTCTTACGCTCATTTTTCAATTTTATTAATCAGTTATTTTCTGGCACAAAAGAACCAGAGCCTCCGCCAGCAGAATTGCCGCCAGCAACTCCGATGTTACCGCCTGTTGGCGAGCAAAAGCGGGGCTGGCTAGCTATTATACTAGAGTACGGATTCTATATTTTGGCAGCGGTATTATTGGGGTTTGTAGCCTATTATGCACTTCGCTGGTTGTACAGAAATGCTGGAGAAAAGTGGCGGAGAGCCATAGATGCATTGTTATCGATGTTACGTAGGGAACATGCCCCTAAGAATAATACAGCATATCTTGACGAAGAGAAAAGCGTCTTTACTTGGGAACAAACCGTTCGAGGGTTGAAGGATTTCTGGAGCTCACGTCTTCCTTCAAAACATCGAAAGGATCGCTGGGAACAGATGAATGGCGAGCAGGAACGTGTACGTTGGCTTTATCGGCGGTGGCTAAATATAAAGCGCGATAACGGTTATGAAATGAAAAGTTATCTTACGCCGCAGGAAACAAAAAGGGATGTTTTGCTATGGGGAGATCGTAACAAGCATAAACGTAAGGGAGATGAAGATTCTATAGCTGCGTCAGAACAATTGATTGAAATATATGAAAAAGTTAGATACGGAGAAGACCAGCCTGCGGCTTCTGATATTGCAGCCTTGAAAAATCAACTGAAATTATAGAATCGTTTTCAGAATATATGCAAATTGGAACAAATAGGTTACAAAAGGCCTGTAAGTGTTACAACATGGATACAATTGGATCTGCTCTAACCACTATAATAATTCTAGTAAAATACTCGTGGAGGGAAGTCAATGAGAAAGCATAGCAGTACATATGTTGTTTTACTCTTAAGCACCTTTGTCATAAGCCAGTTGACAGGGCATACCGCTTCGGCTGCATCAGTTAGTTCTGTTCAGCCAAAATCTGCGGTAGCTGCTGCAACTGTAGCAGCTCCTAGTAATCTGGGTTCCGTTTCTTTAGGAGCTAATATCAAAGCTACACTGGAAGATGTGAATATTTGGTCACAACCTGGAGGCAATATTTTAACTTATACAATTAACTATTCGAATGGCAGCAACAAAAGTGCTAGCCTATTGTATTATTTTTCGAGAGTTATGACCTCTGGCGGCTCTGTCATTCCAGGGAATCCACTAAGTGCTGACTCTACTAAGAAAAAAGTGGGTTCTAATGAAAGCTTGCGCGTTACATATTATGTTAATGTCGGCCAGGTAAATTCGTTAAAAGGTATCAAGATTCCAATGTACGTTTGGGATTCCAAAACCAAGGGGTATCTCAAGCAAGTAGGAACTTTTAATATACCCGCCAACTATTCGCCAACCGCTGTAAACGGTAAAACTGTAAGCACTACAATGAATGACATTCCGGTTGTTGCTAAAAGCGAATCCTTGGAGCTCTACAAATACAGCGGAAAGGTTTATGCCAAGGTGGGCATAAGCTTGACCAATAAAGGCAGCAAAGTATTAAGTGATCCTGGTTACGCAGCATATTTGGTCTCGGCAGGGGGAAGCTCGTATGAATTAGCCCTTGACCGTTCTCAGCTTAGTTATAAAATTCAGCCACAAGAGAAAAAGACCATTTATTATCTTACAGAAATTCCTTCGTATATGAAGACGGATAATATGAAACTGCAATTCACCCAAAAGGATGAGGCGCTGAAGCTGGAGATTGCCAAATCTTCGTACAAGCTGCCTGCGGCTACAACACCAAATTTGGTAGTTGGCAAAGGTGTAATCAAGAAAATTACCATCAATAACAATACGATTGAAACACAATTAAATAACGCAACCGTATACGCAGAGAACAATAAGGGATTCTGGTCTTTTCAGCTGCGAGTGAAGAATACAGGGAAGACAGCCGTTACGTTACCTTCTTATGAGCTTGCCGTCAAATCCTCAACTGGGACAACCTTTCCGATCAATTCTAAGGGCTTGAGCGGATTAACCATAAAACCTCTGGAGGAAAAAATCATCCCGCTTACCGCACAAGTCCCCCTTGAAGTAGAACAGAATTCACTGCAATTGCAGATGATTGAGGCTGTTTCTGCTCCAGATAATAGTGAGACGGGAACTACCGGAGACGGAGCAGGAACTGGAAGCACTGGTGGAACCAATGTCGTTACGGGCAACACAGCTAAACTAACTGTTCCGGTTGCTTACTTTACAATCTCCTATACCTTGCGTCCAGAGATACAGAAAGGGCTCGAATATAGAGCTACAAATGAATATGGGACGTTTACTTACAGTTTAGTTTCCTTACAGCGTTTTCCATGGAAAGACGACGATATCGTAGTTGCCAGATTAAATATTACGAATACCCAATCGGTTGCCTTGTCTCTGCCGGAATTAAAGGGAGCTGTTCAGGTAGACAATGAGGACATGTCATCTTCAACGGAACTGTTTATGGATAAGGAAACTTCAACGATTGGACCAGGTAAAAACGCTGAAATCTATGTGTTTGCCAAAATTCCTTATACACAAGAGTTCGATAAACTAAAATTAAATCTTTATTCTATGGTAAAAGAAGAGAAGAGCTCGTTCTTATCAGTTACTACTAACAGCATGATGAACGCTGTAGCTTCTATTGAAACTGGAGGAAGTTATGTTATCTCTGGTAAAGGTAAGAACGCTAAAGTGCAAGAGAACAAAACCATTATTTATGAAGGACTTAACTCCAATCTCGTATACACAGAGCTCCTTATGAGCAGTGAAGAGAAAAGACAAAGCAAAATGGCTCGCCTCCAAGCTTATTACAAAACGGGAGACGGTCAGCTATTCGAAGCTACAGCCAATCAACCAGATACTTCTGCTACTCCGGGCGGTAAGCAATTAATCACCTTCTGGGCGAAGGTTCCGAAGGCCGTTAATACTTCTGATGTTAGCCTGTTCCTAGGGCCAGGGATTACTGGGAATAAGCTGACGGAACCGGGTCAGGAATCCACTGGATTTATTAATATGGCTTCACTGTCATTAAATCCGGTTACCACTCCACCAGAGAAAAACTTGACGAAGGTGGCAATTTATCCGTATACCATGTCCGTTCTAAGTTCAGAAGGGCGCTCATTACAAGGCAGTGACTCTATAAATATAGTTATGAATTACAATCTTCTTCGTGATAGCAGCTATGATATGGGTACCTTCACGCATAAACTGGTCCTGAAAATGACGGACCCATATGGTCTTTCTCAGGAACGAAGCTTGAACATCGGTACTGATATTCTTGAAGGGACCAACAACTCGTATACAGCAAGCTTTAGCAATAATATGTATAAGAATTTGTCAGGAGGTACCTACCGGATCACGCTGTACGATGAATTCCAAGGCGAACGGATCGAGCTGGCTAGTCAAGCTTATAACATCAAGATTGATAGAGCAGTTGTAACTGAGAAATAGCATTTCATATCTATTATTGTACGAAGAGGAGCAGCTCCAATGTTGCGAGTGGAAAATGTAACGCATTCTTATAAAAACGGTAATGAAACTACAGCAGTGCTTCATCAAATTGACTTTTCTGTGAAAGAGGGGGAGATGGTAGCACTGCTGGGGAGCTCGGGTTCCGGTAAGTCAACGATGCTGAATCTGATGGCAGGACTAATGAAGCCTACTGAAGGCCATATTTATATTGCCGATCAAGATATCGTGAAGATGAGTGAGAATAAGTTATCGGAATTTCGCAGAAAAAATATCGGGTTTATCTTTCAAGCGTATGAGCTGATTACTAGCATGACAGTCCGTGAAAATGTAGAGCTGCCGCTGGTTTTTCAATCCGTTGCACCCTCTATACGTAAACAAAAAGCTTTAGAATTGTTGGAAGGGGTCGGCATTCCTGATAAAGCCGACTTGTTCCCTTCCCAGCTGTCTGGCGGACAGCAGCAGCGTGTCAGTATTGCGCGCTCCTTAATTACGGAACCGTCTGTTATTTTTGCAGATGAACCAACCGGAAACCTAGATTCGAAGACAGAAGAAGAAATTATCAATATCCTGCTTAACCTGAACAAGAAGATGAAGACCACCTTCATAGTTGTAACTCACGAGCTAAAAGTCGCGGAGCAAATGCAGCGGATATTCACGCTTCGGGACGGATATATGATTACTGAAAACCAAACTTCTTCGGATACTGAACTCGAAGGGGGTATACTCATTGAGGATTAGTGATATTTCCCGCTTGGCTTGGGAACAGGTCAAACGGCGGAAAGTTGTCACAGGTCTTTGTATGGCTGGCATATCCATTGGATGTGCTGCAATCATAGTTGCATTAAGTATAGGAGACTCCGCACAGAGCTACACGGAGCGGGAAATCAACCGCAATTTCAAAATGGATGAAATTACGGTGTCGCCCAACGGAGGTATACCCTCCCAAGGAGGAGGCAGCGGTGGCAGCGGATCGTCTGCGGCCAATGAAAAGCTTGATCCCGGCAGGCTGACGGCGCAAAAGCTGGAGATTATTAAAGGCTTGCGGCATGTAACTGCAGCAGCTCCCTTTCAAGAGCTAGGGTACATACAGATGTTGACTATCGATAATAAAATAACAGATGTACAGCTTATTGGAACCGATCTACGCCTGTTAACGAAATATGATAAGAAATTCAAACAAGGCGGGGCTTCTGATTTAGTGGGAATGGCTGTACTGAACTATGGTGCAACCGTTGGACTGATTGATAACGAAACTCGGCAGCGGCTTTTTGAACAACTGAGTACAGATCCATATAACAATAAGTTGATGGAACAGTACAACAGCTTAAGTATGCTTCCAACAGATATGTACAAGCAACAGGTTCAATTACAATCTTTTGATCCCGCCTCTCAAACCGGAGGGATGTTAGTTAGCTCACCGATTCAAGTGGTGGGGATCCTCGACAACCCGAGTGGAACGAACGAGAATATGGCTATGTACGACAAGAAGATCTATGTGTCACTAGAGACTGGCGAGCGGCTTGTAGAACAAATGAAGCTATCGAGTGGAACCGCTGGGCAAAAGGGTGTCTATAACTCAGCGATTGTAAAGGTAGACAGCACTGAGAATATCGTGGAACTAGAGAAGCTTATTCAGAAACTTACACTAACGACAAGCACGAATTTGTATCAAAAAGAGGCACTCGCTGATACCTTCAGCATGGTCAAGAAAGCGGCTCTCGGTGTAGGTGTATTTATTCTAATTATTGCTTCGATCTCCATTATCGTTGCGATGACTATGTCCACTCATCAACGACGGCGGCAGATCGGTATCATGAAAGTGCTGGGCGCCAATATGGGCCAGATCCGCAATATGTTCATTACAGAAGCGGCATTGCTCGGGATGTTGGGCGGATTGCTTGGTATAGTCTTTTCATACTTGATTGTATTAGGAATTAATAAGCTCATCGGTACCTCTTCAGGAATGGGTGGAGGCGAGCCTTTGGTGATTTATATTCCTCTGATGACTCTCCCGGTAGGGATCGCATTTGCGGTAATGACAGGGGTATTATCAGGTATTTATCCGGCGATCAGTGCATCCAGAACGAATGCACTCACGGCGATTAAACGGGATTAGCTATTTTTAAGTTGAAAGGAAGCCAAAGTGATGAAGAGGAGAATCAAGTGGATAGTATTGGTACTGATTATAATTGCAGCAGGTTATTTTCTATACAATAAGATGTATAAGCCTGAAGCGCAGTTAGAGCCTGTTGAACCCCCACAAGCAATAACTTTTGAGGTCACACAGGAGACCATTACCAATTCCATACAGGTTAAAGGTAATTCTAATTATGAGAAAGAAACGCTTGTTTATGCTCCATATGCTTCAAAGGTGACAAAGTGGAAGGTTGAGAACGGTGGACAAGTCAAAAAAGGCGATTTACTGTTTACTCTCGATCAGGAAGCCTTAAAGAATGAGATTGCTACACAAGAGGCGACTATCCGAAAAGCAAAGCTGGAAGCAGAGCTGAATGAATTTGTGAGCCAGCAAGATGAGGAGAATGCAGCCCTTGGTGCGACTGAAGCAGAACGGATTAAAGCACTCACAGCCCAAGAAGCAACACGGCTAGGGGACGAGCTTAATCAGGTCAATGCCGAAATACAGGCACGCGAATTAACAGAGAAAAAAGCCAAACTCAAAACAGCACTTTATTATGCTCCGGCATCCGGCATTTTCTTATTTGACAGTGCAAGCGAAATTCCGCAAACAGTGACAGATAATCAATATATCGGAAAAATAGTAGATATGAACAAGCTTGAATTCATTGCTCTTGTAGGTGAACAAGACGTCTTCCGTATAAAGACAGGCATGAAGGTCGACGTAAAAATGACAGCTATAAAAGATTTGAAGTTATCTGGAGAAGTTACGAAGGTAGCGAAATTTGCAAAGACTGCTTCAGGTCAGAATGCCACTACCAGTTCAGTTCCTCAATTCGAAGTGGTGATCACGCTGCAGCCTGACGAGCATTTGATCGGTGGCTTAAGCTTAAACGGAGAAATTGAAACAGTTCGCAAAGAAAATGCCACCGTTGTATCCAGCATAGCTGTAATGCATGAAGGAGACCTCTCCTACGTTATGCTGGATAAAGGGGACGGGCAATATGAACGAAAAGATATCGAAGTGGGTCTGGAAACAACGGACAAAACAGAGGTTCTCTCTGGGTTGAAGGTTGGAGATGTTGTTGTTCTTCAGTAAAAATGACTAACGCTTGATTTACTTCTCAATCGTTTGACGCCAAACGTTAATATCTTTATTAAGATCGGTAAGATCAGGAACCGGGATTTGCTCATCGGAAAGGTTATATTTGGCTTTTAAGGCTAAGATCCGATAGACGCTTTCATCAATCCGTGTTTCTTGAATCTTACCGTTTTTTACGTTTTGCAGGAGGGAGTCCATGACCCGTTTTTCATTATCATAGCCATGAGCGACAAGGAGAATATCACTACCTGCATTCACAGTATCTACAGCTGCAGCAGCCAGATCGTAGTTCTTCATGATGGCTCCCATGGTTAGATCATCTGTAATTACGATTCCTTGGTAGCCCATTTCATCTCGAAGCTGTTCACCAATAATGGTACGCGATAAGGATGCAGGTTTGTCTGGATCTAATTTTGGAAACAAAATATGAGCGACCATTACGGCGTCCGTCCCCTCTTTAATGGCTGCTTGGAAGGGGAGCCATTCTAATTCGGCTAGCTGACCGGCTGTTTTATTCACAATCGGCAGAGCCAGATGGGAGTCGACAGAGGTATCTCCGTGTCCTGGGAAATGTTTGACAACAGGAACGACGCCTTCACTCTCAATTCCCTTCATTTCGGAAATCCCTAGTTGAATGACTTGGCCAGCAGCATTACCGAACGAACGATCTCCGATGACTGGATTATCTGGATTGCTATTGATATCGAGAACGGGAGCAAAGTTCATATTAAATCCGGCTGAACGTACTTCTCTTGCGAGCAGCTTTCCCATTTTCTCGGCAGCAGCAGCGTCATTACTTGCACCCACTGTTCCGTTAGAAGGGAATGTAGCATATTCTTTAGGCATCCGGCTGACTTTTCCACCCTCTTGATCCACACTCATGAATAGTGGGGCAGGGTTGCCAGTGTTACTCTTTTTCATAGAATTGATAAGACTGATCATCCCTTTCAGGTTTTTAATATTGTCCTTATAGAGGATGATTCCACCGATTTTGTCTTCGGTAATCATCTTTTTAGCTTGCTCATCAAGGACAGTTCCATCAATTCCAACTAGGAGCATTTGTCCGATTTTTTCTTCCAAAGTCATCTCAGCAACCTGAAGAGCAATTGGATCGCTGATTGCTGAGGGGGGGGGAGCCAAGCTAGCGGTTGGTGAAGGTGTGGATTGGGAGGTCGGTGTAGCGGTAGCTTCAGATTGTGAATTATTGCTGCTATTGGAACAGCCAGCTATGAGGAACAGTGACACCATAGCTGCAATAATGAAGAGTGTACCGGAAATCTTAGGCTTTAGGCTGTGACGGGTCAATCTAATCATCTGAATAGTCGTCCTTTCGTTAGCTAAATTAGATATTGGGAGAGGAATCCTTGCTGACTTAGAAGCACGGTGATAAGATAAACTTAAATATTTACATATTAAATTTGAATAATGAGGTGACGGTCCAATGAAAGATGGATTAGTACAAGCACTTAATGAACAGATGAATTTCGAGTTTTATTCCGCTCATGTTTATCTAGCGATGGCTGCTTATTGTTCCGGCGAAAGTCTGGATGGATTTGCAAACTTTTTTCTAATTCAAGCCGAAGAAGAACGGTTCCATGCCATGAAGATTTATAAGTTCCTTAACGATCGGGATAACCGTGCTACGCTAGAAGCACTACCAGAGCCGAAGAACGAATATAACTCGATGTTAGATGCTTTTGAACATGCCTTCGCGCATGAACAACAGAACACTAAACGGTTCTATCATTTGGCTGATCTTGCTCTGGATGAGCGTGAACATGCGACGATTTATTTCTTGAAATGGTTTATAGACGAGCAAGTAGAAGAAGAAGCACTCTTTAGCAACATCATCAGTAAACTGAAACGAATTGATAAAGATAGCAACGCCTTCTACATGCTGGATGCCGAGTTTGCTGCACGTACTTTTACAGCTCCGGCTGAATAAGTTATTGAAGCCCAAAAGCCTGAGAAATCAGGCTTTTTTATTTTATATATGCAGGAAGTTTAATGGCGAGCAGCTTATTATCCGTCCGAATCATCAGCATCCCTCCAGTTTTGAGGGAAGGGGCGAAGTTACGAGAGCCTGTGTTCACAGTGAAAATAGGCTTCAGAGTTAACATGTCATAAGCATGAAATAGGCCATCAGATTGTCCACTATAAACCACGTTTCCGAACAGATCCGTCTGTACCACTGAATTCTCTCCAATATTGAGGTCGACAAGCTGTCCAGTTCCTAGCTTAAGTGCGGATAAAGTACCTTTATCTTGATTTTGAAATAACATTCTTTGTTGATAAACTTGGTTTAGTGGAGAGTCTTTTTCTTTAACCATCGAGGTCCAGGTTTGCACCGGTTTACCCTCTGCAGAATAATTCCAGAAATCATATTTCACAAACTTACTACCCTGAAAGATATAAAAGTCTTTTCCATCCAAAAACGCGTTTCCATTCATCCCATTATAAGTGTACACACCATCCTTATTCTCGGTATCTGTCCATTTATATAAACGTTCTCCTTTTAATTCTCCCGTCTTTATGTTGAACACGGATACTTTGACTTTACGATTTACCGGGTCATCATCCATCATAAATGTATTCGTAATGGAGTAGAGAAGTCCATCCTTCACTGCTAACGGCATCCATTGCCGGGTCTGGTCCCATAGTTTTTTTCCTGTCAGACTGTCATAGGCGGCTAGTCCAGCAGTTGTTAAGGCCCCTTGAGACAGATAGCTGCGAATAACGACCCCATCTGTTTCCATGAGATCTGATAAGCCTGTAAAGTTATTACTTTTTTCTACAGCCTTCCATTTGATCTTTCCGGTTACGGCGTCAACTGCTGCTAATTGTTCCTCTTGTGTAACATAAATAGTAGATCCTAAACGCTGTATATTTGTAGCTTTGGGGAGTGTTATGGAAGCCGACCATGCTTTTTTACCTGCCTCACTAACGGCATATATGGAGCCGCTTTGGGTCAGACCGTAGATAAATCCATTACTGTATGTGAATAGCGGCGCTAATCCACTTCCGAACTCCCATAATTTTTTGCCTGTTGCCACATTCATTGCGGTTAATTTTTCATTGCGCTGCAACGCAAAGATCTTCCCGTTTTCCGCGAGTGCTGTAATGTCCTGTCCGGTGATTCTGTCTTTTTTTAAAATGGCGAGTTGTGCTGACCAAACAGGTTTTAGGATCGGGGCTGTGACTTCACTGTAATAAGTGTTACTTAGGCTTACAACTGCTTTTTCTGCGGAAATGACTGACGTTGATCCACTGTTTGTTATTGGAATTAAAATACTCCCTATAGCTAAACATGTAACAATTTTCTTCGGCAAAGACTGAATCATCACTCCACGCTCCTTTAAATTTGTCATTACTATAATTAGACAATAAAAATAGCAAAAAGTTACTATTCCAGAAGAATGGAAGCAAAGTTGAACGGGGGCAAACTATGTTACGTTCTGCAAAACAGTTACGACCTTGCAACTCTATTTGACAGAGGGAACTATTACGCCCCGTAGCAACACTGTTTCTCTAGACCCACCCGAATCTCAAAGTGTAGTATAGAACAATACTATTCTTTGGGGGTTCTTTTTTTGGAAACTTATAACGACATTAAACAAGGCGAAAAAGGAGCTTGGCTAAGCATCGTTGCTTATATCTTTTTATCAGCTATCAAGCTGTTCATAGGTACAGTCTCAGGATCTCAAGCGTTGCTTGCAGATGGATTGAATAACAGTACCGATATTATTGCTTCTATCGCGGTACTAATTGGCCTGAAGATTTCCAGAAGACCGCCGGATTCGAACCACAGCTACGGGCATTTTAGAGCGGAGACCGTGGCTTCATTAATTGCTTCATTCATTATGATTGCGGTAGGGCTTCAAGTTTTGTATCAAGCTGTGAACAAGTTTATTCAACCAGCACTGGAAAGTCCTGATCTTATAGCGGCATGGACGGCAGTGGGCTGTGCTGTAGTTATGATGGCTGTCTATATGTATAATATTAGGCTGGCCCGCGCCATTAACAGTAACGCAATGCGGGCAGTAGCACTGGATAATCGATCAGATGCTATAGTTAGCGTGGGCGCTTTTATCGGAATTGTGGCTTCCTCCTTAGGCGTTCCTTGGCTTGACCCGCTTACAGCTATCATTGTCGGACTAATCATCTGTAAGACGGCATGGGATATCTTTAGCAAGGCTACGCATGATCTAACGGACGGATTTGATGCGGAAGAGCTTGAACAGATGAAAGAAACTGTGGCAGAAATTGATGGCGTACAATCCATAAAAGATATCAAAGCCCGTATCCATGGGAATAACGTATTAGTAGACACAACTGTACTAGTGGATTCTCAGCTAAGTGTGGTGCAGAGCCATGATATTACGGAAGAAATTGAAGAACAGTTAAAAGACCGGCACCAAGTTTCCAATGTACTTGTACATATCGAACCCGTGATGAAGTAGAGATTATTAAATAGGTACCAAATCAGTAGGTGATATATGTACAGCTAAAGGTTGAATATAGACGCCTGTGATGTTGTTAATAGTTCTTTTGTGGAGAAAGGTGGAAAATAAAATTGAAATGTAATTTTCAAGAAACGGAATGGTGATTTCATGATCGCTTGGAAAGATTCATATGATATCGGTGTAGAAAAAATTGACTGCCAGCACAGACAGTTGTTAGCGAAATTGAACGAGTTCTTTGAAGCATGCAGTAATCAGCAAGGAAAAGAAAAGATTGAGGAAACGCTGAAATTCTTGAAAGAATACACGATTGAACATTTCAGTAATGAAGAGCAGCTGATGGAGGAGATCAACTTCCCTGAACTAGCTGAACATCGTCAGACGCATGCTGATTTCGTGAAGGCAGTTCTCGAATTGGAAGAAACGGTCAAAACAAAGGGAGTGTCCGTACTCTCAACCATCAAGCTTAATCGAACGTTAACAGACTGGCTGATAAATCACATCAATAAATGCGATAAGCTGATTGGTCAATGTATGGCCACACGTGATAAAGCGATATAAGATAAACCTCCAAAGAAGATGCCGAAGGGCATTTTCTTTTTTTAGTTCCGATGTTTTCCGAACACCGCATTGCAGTTTATACTGGGTTAACGGTTTGTGTTATGATTTGAGATAAGAGGTAGAGAAGTAGTTAGGTAAAGGGGAGAGAAACGATGAAAACATTACGAATGTTAGCTTCAGGATTCGCTATGCTGCTCATTCTGGGTCTTGTTAATTTCTACATTGGCTATCACGGTTGGCTGCTTATTGATGAATGGTTTTCAGGTGTTTCGTCAGCAGTATTCTGGACATTATTTATACTCATCGCTTTTGCGTATGTCATTGGAATGATTCCATGGCCAAAATCGGTTAAACCGATCGCCAGATTCTTTAAAGTTATTGGATCGTATTATCTAGCCTGTATGGAATTTGCTATCATTACGTTACCTTTGGCAGACCTATTATACGTGATACTGGGATGGTCGGGAATCGATCGTACCTATTACATCGCAGAAGCGGGCGGGACAATTCTGATATTATTGGCAGTTTTTCTGGTCTGGGGTTCAATCAACGCCTGGAGTACCGTGATCCGCACACATTCCATTCCTATTGATAAATCCATTGGCACCAGTACGCCATTAACGATCGCGGTTGCTTCAGACCTGCACTTAGGGAATATCGTGGGCAATCGTCATCTCAAAAAAATGGTGTCACAAATGAACGCTATGCAACCCGATGTGATTTTGCTGGCTGGAGATGTCTTGGATGACAGCATTGAACCTTTTATACGCAATAGTATGAGTGAACAGATTAAACAGTTAAAAGCTCGTTATGGTGTCTACGCAGTACTGGGCAATCACGAATATTATGGTGGATCAATTAAGGAATATACCGATTTGATGAGTAGTATTGGGATCAAGGTCCTGCAAGATGAGGTTGAAGAAGTCGCAGGAACCTATATTGTAGGCCGAAAAGATAAGACAGCCGAGGCGATGGAAGCCGGTGGCAGACAAAGTGTAAGCTCCTTGCTCGAAGGACTTGATCTTACACGTCCTGTGATTATGATGGATCATCAGCCTACAGGCTTCGACGTAGCCGCTCAAGCTGGGGTAGACGTTCTACTCTCTGGTCATACACACCGAGGACAGATTGCTCCAAATCACTGGATCACTAAACGTTTGTTCGAGCTGGACTGGGGATATCTTCGTAAGGACAATTTGCATGTAGTCGTGTCGTCAGGTTATGGAACATGGGGACCCCCAATTCGTTTAGCAAGCCGGTCGGAGATCATTAAGCTGGAGGTTATGCTGGAGGGTTCTAAAAAATACAGTGAAGAGCCTGTTTCCACAAAAACGGTGTTAATCTAAGGTGAGTTTATATTTAGAGGCTGTTTCATCAGCAGATTTATTCTGCTAGGTGAGGCAGCTTCTTTTTTTTGACAACGCATGGGGATTGTAGTATGTTTGAAAAAAAGTTAAGGACTTAACTATATTGGAGCTGAATTATAGAATATGGATCATTTACAACAAGTTGTGCTGAATCAGCCATTGCATACCAAAGCATTTTTTACATTAGTTGAAGCTACTGCAAATTTGGTTTCTGTCTCTGAGAAATATTGGCAGTCGAAAGGATTGAACGGAGCAAGAATTCGTATCTTGGTGGAGATCTCTAAACAAGGAGGTGCGATTTTACCTTCTACATTGGCTCAAATTATTGGAGTTACCAAAGCTAATATAAGCATGCTGTTAATACCATTGGAACGTGATGGATTAATAACCCGTTCGAATGATACCAAGGATGGCAGAAAAAGCGTCATTTCGATTACAAGTGAAGGCAAGCAATTACTTTTAGAGCATCTTCCAGAGAATCGTCAGGCTGTTGCAGAGAGAATGCAGAATCTGAATGATCAGGAGCTGCACCAACTTATCTTTTTATTACAAAAACTGAGTACATTCGAATAACAGAAAGGGTGTTATGTATGTCGATTATGGTTACAGGAGCCACAGGCCAATTAGGCAGCTTAATTATGGAGAACCTTGAGAAGTATGTTCCGGCTAGTCAAGTTATTGCTTGTGTTCGTCAGCGAGAGAAAGCTGCTAATTATTTAGAAAAAGGGTTCGAAGTCCGTTTTGGCGATTATGACCAGTTAGATTCGCTGATTGAAGCTTTTACAGGGGTCACAACGTTACTTCTAATCTCCAGCTCTCATACCGATGATAAGATCAGATTAAATCAGCATGCTCAGGTCATTCATGCAGCAAAAAAAGCCGATGTGAAACATCTGCTTTATACTGGATTTGCATTTCCCCCCAAAGGTCCGATTCCTTCTTATCATGTTCATTTACTAACTGAGCAGATGATTCTTGAATCAGGGATAGATTATACGTTTCTGCGTAACGCTTTGTATATAGATTTTGTGGGTGTGCTTGGGTTGAAGGAAGCCATGGAAAGCGGCGAGTTAACCACTTACCCAGGGAACTGGCAGTTTAACTCAGTCACTCGTGAGGATCTCGCTTTAGCTACGGCAAAGGTTCTTACAACAAGTGGACATGAGAACCAAATCTACGAACTAGCCGCACCTAGCGTTTGGGACTTTAACGAATTAGTTGATGTATTATCAGAGTTATCAGGGAAAAGAATTACGTTTCGCGAGGATTCAAGCGTTCAACATTGGATATATTCGTTTCTTGCGAAGATAGACACTGCTTCTACATCAAAAGATCTGGAGAGACTGATGGAGCGGCCGGTTACCACACTTAGAGAGAGTATCAAGCCTTTTGTTTGATCTGACTTTAGTTGTTCTATCGTTATAAAGTTGTTACTATGAGTTCATCCATTATTCAGGGAGTGTAAATGATGAAGAAGATTTTAGTAGCAGATGACGATGTGAATATTCGAACATTATTAAAACATGTACTAACAAGGGAAGGATATCAGGTGATGGAGGCCAGTGATGGCCGAGATGCGATACATAAATTGCAGGACAGTATTGCGGATTTAGCGGTCGTAGATGTAATGATGCCACATGTAGATGGGTTAGAGCTATGTCAGCATATTAGAGAAACGTATGATATACCGATCATTTTATTGACAGCACGCCAGCAGCTGAGTGATAAAGAGCAAGGTTATTTGCGGGGGACGGATGATTATGTAACGAAGCCTTTTGAGCCTGAAGAGTTGCTATTTCGGATCAAAGCTTTATTCCGCCGCTATTCCATTGCTTCAGATGATCGGATTCGATTAAATTCTCTAGTTATTGATCGCAAAAATTATGAAATAACCGATGGTGATGAGGTTCTGCTGCTGCCGGTAAAAGAGTTTGAGCTTCTGGCTCAATTGGCGCAATATCCAGGCAGGTTATATACACGTAGTGAGTTAATTGAACTGGTATGGGGCATGGATTATGAAGGTGATGAGCGAACAGTCGATGTACATATCAAACGTTTGCGTCAGCGCTTCGTAGATTATCAGGAAGATTTTGTGATCCGAACAGTTCGAGGTATTGGCTATAAATTGGAGATGGTTAACGTATGAGATCCTTGTATGTCCGGATGTGTATTGTCTTCTGTTCAGTAATTGTGGTGAGTAGCCTTCTTGGATTTTTGGTGTCTAATATTTACTATCAAGCCCAGATTAAATCTCAGAACGATGCCAAACTTACCGGAATGGCTATCGAGGTTCAACAATTCGCAGAATCACATCCGGAAACGATGGAGGATTATTTGCGGAGTATAGCCAAGCTGGGTTATAAAATCTATTTAACTGATGCTGAAGGGGAATCAAGATTCTACGGTAAGCCCTTTAGAAAAGAAGATTTGGATGAGCAGCAACTAGAGAAGGTTCTGAATGGGCAAATTTATCATGGGGTCGCGGATTTCCCGGACAGTGCATTTATTACCGGATTTTTTGATAATCAACTGCGTAATTCAATTGGTGTTCCTGTAAAAGTAAACAATGAGACGTATGCTTTGTTTATGCGTCCGGATGCTGAAGTACAGTTCGGTGAGCTGCGCGTCTTTTTCGCTGTGATCATTGGGTTCACCGTGTTGTTTAGCTTAGGCTTTGTAATGATTAGCGTACTACATGTAGTTAGACCTATTACACGTTTGACGACGGCCACTAAACGGATCTCAAAAGGCAGATACGATATCAAATTGAATACGTGGCGGCGTGATGAGATTGGTCAGCTAGCTTCCCATTTTATGATTATGAGCCGGGAGCTGGAACGAACAAATCGGGCACGTCAGGAATTTGTCGCTAATGTATCGCATGAAATTGAGTCGCCATTAACATCTATTCAGGGATTTGCCCAAGCTTTAAAAGATTCTACCTTACCTGAGGATGAACGGTTACAGTATCTCAATATTATTGACCAAGAAAGCCATCGTCTTTCATTGCTTAGCAAACAGCTGCTTACCTTGTCTTCACTTGATTATGATCCTAATTCCATACAGAAAAAGTCGACAGACTTGCGTGCACAACTAAGACAGGTCGTACAAATCATGGAATGGAGATTAACGGAGAAACAACTGGCCGTGCGTTTGAATCTTGCTGACATCAGCGTTCTAGGTGATTCAAATCTATTGTTCCAGGTATGGATGAACCTGCTCTCCAACGCCATAAAATACACACCTGCTGAAGGTTCCATTATGATTTCCGCGAAGCTAGTGGAACAGAACTGTATTGTTTCTGTGTCGGATACTGGTGAAGGCATTTCAGCCGAGGAGTTACCGTTAATCTTTGATCGTTTCTATAAAGTAGATCGAGCACGAACGCATGAAACACATAGCAGCGGACTTGGACTTGCGATTTCTCAAAAAATCGTAGAAGCGCATAACGGAAACATTGAAGTAACCAGTACTTTGGGTGAAGGGACTACCTTTACAGTTACACTTCCGCTTTTGTAATTCATTATTCATACTCCGTTCATTTTCATCTTCTAAACTGTGACTATACAGATTAGAAGGAGTGGTAATATGTTTTTAGCCTTAAGGGAAATGCGACATTCTAAAGCCAGATACCTATTAATTATGGTTATCATGTTATTGGTTTCCTTTCTTGTACTTTTCGTCACGGGACTAGCCAGAGGATTAGCGTATGCAAATATCTCTGCAGTAGAGAACATGCCGGCGAATTATTTTGTAGTACAAGGTGATGCGGATCAGACCTTTAGACGTTCTCAGTTAACAGATACGGAGCTCCAGAATGTACGTGCAGTAGTTGGAGACAATAATGCGTCTTCACTTGCAATGCAGATGAGCACTGTCACTGCTAATGATGCAGACGTTAAAGCAGATATTACTTTTTTTGCAGTAGATATGAATGGGTTATTAGCCCCTAAAGTAGTTGAAGGTGACAAGATTACTAATGAGACAAACGGTAAAGTCCTTGTTGATCGTGACCTCGAACAGTCAGGAATCAAACTTGGCAGTATTATTCGTGATCAGGCAACCGGGATGGAATTTACTGTTGCAGGTTTTGTTGAGGATAGCTCATACAGCCATACCCCAGTAGTTTATATCAACAATCAGGATTGGCAAGCTATGAAGCAGGGGGTTAACCAAGGAGAAGAAACCTCTTCGTCGGTACCGTTTAATGTGATTGCCCTGAATGCGAATGCTGATCAAGTAGATAAGATTTCAACGAATGTAAAAGATGTAGAGGTCATTACGCAAAAAGTAGCTATATCCAATATTCCGGGCTACTCGGCAGAGCAGGGTTCACTGCTAATGATGATTGTTTTCCTGTTTGTGATCGCAGCGTTTGTTCTGGCGGTATTCTTCTATGTCATTACGATTCAGAAAACAAGTCAGTTTGGTATTCTGAAGGCGATGGGTACTAAAATGTCTTACTTGGCTTGGAGCGTGGTAGGGCAGGTCATGATTTTAGCTATATCAAGTCTTTGCATTAGCTTACTGCTTACCTTTGGGATGAATAAGGTCCTGCCAGATTCGATGCCATTCCAACTAGAGCCTTCCACCATTCTTTTAACCAGCTGTTTATTCGTTGGGATGTCTCTTTTAGGATCACTAATTTCTGTCGCTAAAGTGGCAAAAGTAGATGCATTAGAAGCTATTGGGAGGGCTGGAGCATGAGTGCAAAACTAATTATGAAGCAAGTAACCAAAAACTACGGTGATGGCGACACAACGGTGTCTGTGCTGAACAATTTGAATCTGATCGTTAATGAAGGGGAATTCGTTGCTGTCCTTGGACCTTCGGGAACAGGGAAAAGTACATTCCTTTCAGCGGCTGGTGCGCTTCTAACACCTACTAGCGGTGAGATTTTTATAGATGGAGAATCACTTACAGATAAAAGTAAAAGTGAGCTGACAGAGCTCCGTTTAGAGAAGATAGGCTTTATGTTCCAAAGCGCTCAACTATTGCCTTATTTGAAGGTAGAGGAGCAACTCCTTTTTGTAGCTAAGCAGGGGAAAATGAGTGCTAAGGAAGCGAAGGAACGGGCTGCCGATTTGATGAAACGATTGGATATCTGGAAACGGCGTAATCACTATCCGGAGCAGCTATCCGGTGGGGAGAAGCAGCGTGTAGCTATCGCTAGAGCATGGATGAATAAACCAGCGATTCTCTTTGCAGATGAACCGACAGCCAGTCTGGACTTCAAACGCGGAAGAGAAGTTGTACGCATGATCGCTGATGAGGTGAAGAGTGAGGGGAAAGCAGCGGTAATGGTCACTCATGATGAACGGATGCTCGAATGGTGTGACCGCGTTCTGCATCTGGAAGACGGGCATTTGGTTGAACATCAAGTATAATTTCATAGTGTGGAAGAAAAAAAGCTACTTGTCTTTTCTAAAGACAAGTAGCTTTTTTATAAAGACATCGGTAGCTAAGGAAGAAGAACATTCTTGATGTCGGATGATCGAGAATTGCCTTTCCAGATGATGTTGCCTGATTGGCAGCTCCTTGATCTCACCACTTTCCAGTTCCTTCCGTACAATCCATCTGGAGAGCATGGCGATTCCGAGACCGGAGGCCACAGCTTCTTTAACACCTTGAGAGCTGTTGAAGACATAGGATCTTTTAACAGAAATATCTTCCTCCTGTAGGAAATGATCGCTGAAAGCTCGTGTGCCCGAGCCATGCTCGCGAAGCACCCAAACCTGATCCTGCAACATGCTCTGCTCCACAGAAATCGCTTTTGACAGAGGGTGGGTAGCAGGGGCGACCATAATCATCTCGTCTTTCATATAAGGAGTGACGTTGAGATCATTCTCATGGACCTCGCCTTCAATAAACCCTATGTCCAGTTCGTTGGATTTAACGCCTCCAATAATCTCCTCAGTATTGCCTATCGTCACTTGCAGCTTGACCTGCGGATATTGATTGGCAAAATCAGCAAGTCTTGCCGGCAAAATATATTCACCAATAGTAAAACTAGCGCCGATATGTATACTCCCAGTGACTTCGTCCTGAAGCATATGGATTTCCTGACTTGCTTCATCGAAATGAGCCAATATTTGTTTGGCGTGTTTATAAAGAATACTACCGGCTTCTGTTAATCTAACCTGTTTAGAAGAACGATGCAGGAGTTTAGCACCGAGCTCATTCTCAAGATTCCGGATATGCAGACTGACACCGGGTTGAGATAAATTCAGCGCTTCTCCTGCTTTGGAAAAATGACTCAGTTCAGCTACAGTAACGAATACGCGTAATGGATCTACAATCATTTTAATCCCTCATTAGATTAGTCTATACTCCCGAATAAGCCAAGAATCCACCGTCAACGGGGATGGTAACTCCGGTCACAAAGCTGGACATTGCTTCATCTGCTAACCAGAGTAGTGTGCCAAGCAGATCCTCCGGCTGTCCAAAGCGGCGCATTGGAGTATGAGAGATGATTTTTTGGGAACGGTCTGTAAGCTCGCCATCTTCACGAACCAACAGCTTCTCATTTTGTTTAGTAAGGAAAAAGCCAGGGGCAATGGCATTCACACGTATACCAGACTCAGCGAAATGAACGGAGAGCCACTGGGTGAGATTATTAATTCCTGCTTTGGCAGCGCTGTAGGCAGGTACTTTGGTCATTGGAGAAGGTGCGCTCATGGATGAAATATTAATAACAGATGTGCCCGTTCTGCCGAGCATCTGCTTGGCAAAAACTTGGGTTGGGATCAATGTTCCAATCAGATTAAGGTCCATCACGTTGCGAAATCCATCTACACTAAGGTCAAAAAAAGTGAATATGTCCGGGTTCTCCAGGTCATCATTTTTGAAAATCTCTTGGGTCGTATTTGCTGAGGAATCATTTCCGCCAGCACCGTTAATTAATAGATCGCAAGGACCCCAGTGATTCTTAACAGCTTCTGCGGCTTTCATAACACTCTGTTGATCTGTAACATCACAGGAAAGTGAAATTGCTTGACCGCCTGCGGCAGTAATTTCAGCGGCAACCAAATCTCCCTTAGCTGCGGTACGATTTAGAATCGCGACTTTAGCTCCTTGTCGACCTAACTCTAGCGCCATAACCCGGCATAATACACCGGCTCCTCCGGTAATCACAGCGATTTTTCTTTCTAATGTTGGATGCAAAGTTAATTCTAGCATAACCATTGAGCCTCCCTAAAAGTCCTGAGTGTGATTAAAGTTCCTTATCAAGTACGAACTAATCCCTGTTTGGATTGCCCATCGTTCACAGGTTTCTACAAGCTGTCTGCCAATTCCTTCTCCGCGGCAAGTCTGATCAACAACAAGACCTCCGATTTCAACAAATGAAGGAGACTCAAGCAAAATTCGAACGGTCGCATGTATCCATCCTACCAATCGGTGATCTGATTCAGCTACATATACAGCATGATCTCTATGGGTTCCGATTTCTTGTAGTCGTTCTCCTAATTGTTCCAACACATAGATCCGGACATTCCCTAATAAATTTACTTAGTGCTGTTACGATAGGCAGAAGGGGAGATTCCTATTGTCTTTTTGAAATATTTAGAGAAATGGGCTAATTCCATACTTACTTGCTCCGCGATATCTGAAATGCTGAAATTGCTATAAGAAAGCTGTCTTTTAGCATGCTCCATTCTTTTCAATTGTACATAATGCATGGGGGGAACCCCTATAAATTTCTTGAAGTAGGGGATGAAATAGTTCGGATGTAAGTGGACAATTTCTGCTAACTCTTCTATTTCTATGGGTTTATCCAGCCGCTCATCAATATATTGAAGAACATAGGCGAGCTTTCCTTGATCCCCCGTATGTATAAATTCTTGCATAAAGTCTGTTTTGATATTCTCGTTCGATTCAAGGCAAGTAGCGATTAGATTGAGGACGTTCGCCTGAGTACGCAGAATGGACAATACATCATCTTTTTGAAACTGTTCGATCATTTCTGTGAAAATAACCCGTACGGAATCTGGGTTGGGCGCATCACAGATAAACAGTTTGTTTGCCGAATGGAATAAGGGCCACTCCCCAATATCAGCATCAAAATGGCAGAAATAGCGTGTATAGGGATCATTCATTGACGTTTCTGTAGTTTGAGTGCTTCCTGCGGGCATGATCATTAGCTGACCTGCTCTCGGATAATAAGTAACACCGTTAATGATAACTTTTCCCTCACCGCGGTCAATAAAATACAGCCGATTAAATGTTGGGGTTTCCAGCGTACGATTCCACCCGCTATATCCGCTTCTAAGTTGGGCATGGGTCACTTTTACGGTAAGATTCTGGAGGAATCTGCCGGTAAGGTTACCTGGATTATTCATCATCTAGCTCCTCTATGACTTGATTATCCTTATTATAACGAATTTATTTAACTAAATCATCTTATTATTATGCAAATAATGCTTAGTTTCGATCATGTTCATGTCTATTAATTAAGTATATTCTCATAACATAACCTCAAATAGGGAAGTGATCTGATTGAATAAAGTACGGTATGGCATTATTGGAATTGGGAATATGGGGAGTGCACATGCACAAAGTCTGTTGAATCTTATTAAAGATGCTGAGCTTGCAGCTGTATGTGATGTAAGGGAAGAACGTTTGAAATGGGCAGAAGAGCATTTACCGGAAAGTGTACAGAAATTTGCAACACCCCAAGAGTTATATGAGTCTCATCTCATAGATGCAGTATTAATCTGTACTCCACATTATGATCATCCAACTTTAGCTATCGAGGCTTTTCAATATGGTTATCATGTATTGGTAGAGAAACCGGCTGGGGTCTATACCAAAGCTGTTAAGCAGATGAACGAAGCTGCAGCAAAGTCTGATCGCAAATTCGGAATCATGTATAACCAGCGGACGAATCCTTTATATCAAAAGCTTAGGGATCTCATAAAGTCTGGTGAACTAGGCGAAATCCGCCGCACAAATTGGATCATCACCAACTGGTACAGATCACAAAGTTACTATAATTCCGGTGGTTGGCGGGCTACATGGGCAGGCGAAGGTGGTGGGGTGCTGCTGAATCAAGATCCTCATCAACTAGATTTATGGCAGTGGACGACAGGTATGATGCCTAAGCGGATCAGAGCGTTTTGTCATTTTGGTAAATACCGCAATATTGAGGTTGAAGATGATGTAACCGCTTATGTGGAATATGAAAATGGTGCGACAGGGCTTTTTATCACCACAACAGGTGAAGCACCGGGAACTAACCGTTTCGAAATTACTGGTGATCATGGAAAAATCGTAGTGGAAGACGGGAAGCTAACCTTTTGGCGTCTACGCACGCCGGAGCCGCAATTCAATGCAGAGTTTACGGGAGGATTCGGCAGCCCAGAGTGTTGGAAATGTGAGATTCCTGTAGAAGAAGGTGGCGGTGAACAGCATAAAGGAATTTTGCGGAACTTTACGAATGCCATTCTACACGATGAGAAATTGTTAGCTCCGGGTGAGGAAGGTATTCACGGTCTAACGTTATCTAATGGAATGTATTTATCGGCTTGGACCGACGATTGGGTGGAGTTACCGATTGATGAAGATTTATTTTATGAGAAGCTCATGGAAAAGGTAGAGAATTCTAACTTCAACAAAGAAACCACAGTCGCCCAAACCTTTGATGTTAAGGGAACTCATTAAATTCTAATCAGAGAGGAAAGATCCTATGAATCGTTCAACCATTGCTGCTCAAATGTACACATTACGTGATTTTACTAAAACTGCGGAGGATTTAAGATCCACTTTTCAAAAGGTCTCTGCTATGGGTTATGAAGCTATTCAGATTTCAGGCATCGGGCCAATCGATCCGAAACTCGTAAAAGAGTATGCGGATGAATCAGGTCTGGCAATATGTGCAACCCATGTGTCATGGGATCGCCTAACGAACGATTTGGATGCTTTAGCCGCTGAACATAAGCTGTGGAACTGCAAAAATATTGGACTAGGAAGTTTACCGGAAAAATTCCGTACGGGACAAGATGGTTACCGTGAATTCGCAAAGCTGATGTCGGACATTGCAGTTACTTTAAAAGATCAACATGATCTGCAATTTGTTTATCATAATCACGATTTTGAATTTGAGCGCTTTGATGGAATGACTGGCATGGAAATTCTGCTCACTGAGTCTGATCCTGCCGTTGGTTTTGAGCTGGATTTATATTGGGTTCAAGCAGGCGGAGGGAGTCCGGCTGAATGGATACGCAAAGTTGCAGGCAGAATGCAGGTAGTGCATTTAAAAGATATGGCGATTGTTAATAGAAAACAGATCTTTGCTGAAATCGGTGAAGGGAATATGAACTATAAAGAAATTATCAATGTTTGTCGCGAAACAGGTGTTGAATGGTTCGTAGTGGAGCAGGATGTTTGCCGTCGTGATCCTTTTGAAAGCTTGGAGATCAGTCTGCGTTATCTTCTTAATACGTTATAGAATGGAGTAATACTGATTAGGAGGGGTTTTATGAATCGGAAAAATGGGATGACCTATGCACCAACATATGAATCCAAACCAGTAGTGAAGCCGGGTGAATTCATCATTGCCGCTATTGCCCTAGATCACGGTCATATTTACGGGATGTGTAACGGACTGGTTGAAGCAGGGGCAGAGCTGAAATGGGTATATGATCCGGATGAGGAAAAGGTCAGAAATTTTATTAGTAAATATCCCGGTGTCAAAGCTGCTGGATCTGTGGAAGAAGTTCTGGAAGATCCCGAAGTGCGATTAATAGCAGCGGCAGCAATTCCATCTGAACGCGGACCTTTAGGCAATCGAGTAATGGCTCACGGGAAGGACTATTTTACGGATAAAGCACCCTTTACAACCCTGGAACAGCTTGAATCCGCTAGAGCAGTGGCAGCAGCAACTAATAAGAAATATATGGTCTACTACAGTGAACGCCTTCACGTTGAAAGCGCTATCTATACTGGGCGGCTGATTCAGCAAGGAGCTATCGGCCGTGTCCTGCAAGTCATTGGATTAGGGCCACATCGTCTAAATGCTCCTAACCGGCCGGAATGGTTTTTCCAAAGGGAGAAATATGGTGGGATTTTGTGTGACATAGGCAGTCATCAAATAGAACAATTTTTGTATTATGCAGATTGTCAGGATGCTTCGGTTATTCATAGTAAAGTGGCCAATTACAACCATCCGACTTATCCCGAATTAGAGGATTTTGGTGATGCTACTCTTGTAGGTGACAATGGGGCAACACAATATTTTCGCGTGGATTGGTTTACGCCTGATGGGCTGGGCACATGGGGAGACGGGCGCACGATGATTATGGGTACTGAAGGATATATTGAACTGCGTAAATATACTGATATGGGTCGTTCAAATACACCGGATCATGTGTACTGGGTCAATGGGGAAGGGGAACATTATGAGCATGTAGCTGGGAAGGTTGGTTTTCCTTTCTTTGGTGAGCTAATCCTTGACTGTCTGAATCGGACAGAGCTGGCGATGACACAGAGCCATGTGTTCAAAGCTGCCGAGCTATGTCTGAAGGCTCAAGAACAAGCGATCAATCTAACCCCGGCAATACTCAGATAACGATTGAATGATGAACGGAGGGTAATATAGATGAAAGAACTTGGAGCAGCCATTATTGGATGCGGAGCCATTTTCCCTCTACATGCAAAAACATTAACAGGCATCGATGGTGTGAGCCTACTTGCAGTTGCAGATATTGATGCTGACAAAGCATTACATGCGGCTAAAGAATATGACTGCCAAGCTACTAATGATTATAGAGAAATTTTAAAGGATGACCGTATTCATGTTGTACATCTCTGTACGCCTCATTATTTACATGCAGAAATGGCTACGGAGTTGTTACAAGCAGGAAAACATGTCCTTACCGAAAAGCCTATGGCGGCAGATCTTCCTTCAGCCAGACGAATACTTGAAGCCGCACAGCAAAGCACAGGTCAGCTTGGTGTGGTGTTTCAGAACCGTTATAATGATGCCTCCATATATATTAAGCAGGTCATTGATTCAGGAATATATGGGAAGCTGCACTGCATGAAAGGAATCGTGACCTGGCACCGCAGCGAAAGTTATTATAGCGATAGTGACTGGAGAGGACGCTGGTCTACGGAAGGTGGAGGTCTGCTAATTAACCAAACCATTCATACACTGGATTTACTTCAGTGGTTTGGTGGAGAGGTGGCATCGGTGAAAGGCAGTATTACCACGGATGTGCTAAATGGGGTCATAGAGGTAGAAGATACCGCCCATGCCTGCATCGATTTCACTAGTAATGTCAGAGGGCTCTTTTATGGTACAAATACCTATCTGGAGAATTCTCCAGTGGAGCTGGAGCTAGTTTTTGAAGAAGGTACTATCAACCTCCGCAGAGATCATTTATATCTTTGGAAGGATGGAAAGGAAACCTTGCTGTGTGAGCCTAGATTTAGTGCTACGGAAGGTAAATCCTATTGGGGTACCGGGCATAAGAGACTGATTGAGGACTTCTATGAGCATGTCGCCAGGGGTCAAAAGTTTTGGTTGGATGGTTCTGAAGGGATAAAAGCGCTGGAGTTGGTGGCGGGGATTTATAGTTCATCGCAAAAGGCTGAATAAATAATAAATAAGCTGTATCAAAAGTAGATTACTCTACGAATGATACAGCTTATTGTATTTTTAATGTGAATCAATTATTCTCAATCCTCATAAATCAACGGAACTCTAAATATTCTATAACCTACCTTTTTAGCTTGTCCATGGGGTTGATTTATGTAATTATGTTCTTGGGTAAGTAATTCGTAGATTTACAATAAATATAAAATGATGATTAACGGCAGGTAGGAGGGGTTAGGAATGAGTGTTACATGGAAAAGAAGGATTCTGATCAATGATCCTATTTCACTAGATCCAGTTCAGATTCAGCAAGACTTGTACAGCGGCAACCAAGTGATTGTTCAGTTCTCTGATCCATCGACCTATGGCTCGATTCTGGATGAAGTAAATGAGCTTTGCGCGCGTTTTGATGAAAATTTTGGAGTGCGTTTTTATGGCCATTATTCTGTATCCTTTGATTGTGAGACACTCCTGCAGATTCCAAATGTTAAAATGCTGCTGCTGAATTGTCTTCGACAGTCACATAACACGAACGTATTGGCTAAGCTGAATAACCTGTATAGTCTGAGCGTGGGTATTTATGAGCTTGAGAATTCGGAGATACTGAGTATAGATACGTTGCGGTCTTTAAGCATTTTAAATATTAGTTCGGAGAAAAAGACGCTTAATCTGGAATACCTAAAAGAATTCTCTCGTCTAGAACAGTTGCATGTAATAGGAAAGGTTAAAAACCTTGATGCTATTGGAGATCTGGAGGATCTTACCTATCTCGCGCTGCACTCCATCAGCAACAAACCCTTACATTTTATTAATCGGCTAAAGAAATTGAAAGAACTTCGCATTTTACTTGGAGGCAGAGAACATATTCAGGACATCGAAGAGAATGAGATCGAGAGCCTGGAAATTTGTAGAGTCCGTGGCTTTCATGATCTGAGTAATATTTCGGTTTTTCGTGCGTTAAAAAAGCTTGTGATTGAAGATCAAATCCAGCTACGTGAGATTAACTTTGATCAGCAGATGAAGACATTGGAAGAGCTAACGATTATGAATTGTAAAACATTGGCTCATTTGACGGGAATGGAGCATTTACCTTTTCTGCACAAGCTTCGTATTTTCAAAACGGCGATCGATTTTGATTCATTTATAGAACAAGAGCTTCCAATTGGCTTAACTACATTAGAGTTTGCAACTTTTAAAAGAAAAGTAGATCAGGAAATTCAAAAAACAATAGTAGGGTTGGGATATCAAAACGGAATTGTCTACAATGAGAACAGGGGATGATACAGCTTTTTTATTCCATAAATCTTGAGGACTTATTTCTATCTTTTTTACAAGCTTTTAAATATTTTATTTTTTTCATATAATAGTAGATATTAAATTTATAAATAATTGTAATACACCATGATAAGGTTATAATTGATACAGAAAAGGTGTGACGCCTAAGAAGGAGCGCCCACATCCTTTCTGCAAAATTCAGGGGATAAGGATGGTAATAATGGGCAAAAGTGCAACTGATACAGACGTCATTTTAATTGGTGCCGGAATCATGAGTGCGACTTTAGGAACACTTTTGAAGGAATTAGTACCGGAATGGAAAATTAAAGTATTTGAAAAGCTTGAAAAAGCAGGGGAAGAAAGCTCTAATGAATGGAATAATGCAGGAACCGGGCATGCGGCGCTCTGTGAGCTTAATTATACTGTTGAAAAGCCAGACGGATCTTTAGATATTAGCAAAGCTATTCAGATTAATGAACAGTTTCAGCTTTCGATGCAGTTTTGGTCTTATCTTGTAAATCGTAAGCTGATACATAATCCCCAGGACTTTATTATGCCGTTACCTCATATGAGTTTGGTGCAAGGGGAGAAGGATATAGCTTTTTTAAAGAAAAGATTTGAAGCGCTCTCAAAAAATCCATTATTCCAAGGTATGGAATTTTCTGCTGACTCTAAAAAACTGATGGAATGGATTCCGCTTATTATACAAAATCGTCCAGCGAACGAATCCATTGCGGCTACAAAAATTGACTCTGGAACGGATGTTAACTTTGGTGCTTTAACGCGTATCTTATTTGAGCATTTAAAGAGTAAAAACGTCGATCTCCACTACAAGCATAGTGTCAATAGTATGAAGCGTAACAGTGCTGGCTCATGGGATCTAAAAATCAGAAATGCCAGCGGTAACATTGAACAACATACAGCGAAATTTGTGTTTATTGGTGGCGGGGGAGGAAGCCTGCACTTACTGCAGAAATCAGGTATTCCTGAAGGAAAACATATAGGTGGATTCCCAGTAAGCGGTATTTTTATGGTGTGTAATAATCCGGAAGTTATTGCGCAGCATCATGCCAAAGTATACGGCAAAGCTAAAGTTGGAGCCCCTCCAATGTCCGTACCGCACTTAGACACAAGATTTATCGACAATAAAAAATCACTGTTATTTGGGCCATTTGCCGGCTTCTCACCTAAATTCTTAAAAACGGGCTCAATGTTTGATTTAATAACTTCTGTGAAACCGGATAACCTCATAACAATGCTGTCGGCAGGTGCTAAAAACATGTCATTAACAAAATACCTGATCGAACAAGTGCTGTTATCGAAAGAAAAACGTCTGGAAGAACTGAAAGAGTTTATCCCCAATGCCAAAATTGAAGATTGGGATCTTGTTGTAGCTGGTCAGCGTGTGCAAGTTATCAAAGATACAGAAGCTGGCAAAGGCACACTTCAATTTGGTACCGAGGTTATTAGTGCCGCTGATGGTTCGGTCGCAGCACTGTTAGGGGCTTCCCCTGGAGCTTCTACGGCTGTTCACGTGATGCTTGAAGTGCTTAACAAATGTTTCCCTCAATATATAAAAGAATGGGAACCCAAAATAAAAGAAATGATTCCTTCTTATGGCTTGTCACTTATGGATAATCCCGTGCTTCTGCAGAAAATTCACACTACAACAGCAGCTGCACTGGGTTTAGGTGGAAAAGAACATGTTTTTAATCAAAAGGTGTTTTAGTAATAAAAGGGCTGCCGAGAGGCAGCTTTTTTTTCTGCTCAAACCTGAACTATTGACACAAAAGTGTATTACACGTATAGTACATAAATAAGATGTATGAACCACTTAGTACACACACTTAGTATATGGAGTTGGTTGTATGACAGAAGAACAGAAATCAGGCGTCAGCTTTAATATTCGTGAGCCGGTATATATTCAAGTTGTGCGTCATTTCAAGGAACAGATCGCCACAGGGCAAATCGGAGCGGGAGACAAAATTCCTTCACGGCGTGAACTTGCATCAGTAATGAAGATTAATGCGAACACGGCGCAGAAGGCATATAAGGAAATGGAGGAACAGGGTTTGATCGTAACAGAAGGGAATTCCCCGAGCCGAATTACACAGGATCAGCAAATACTTAACTCGATTCGAGCTGAATTAATCGAAAGTGCAGTGGATATATTCATCAGCTCCATTCAGAATATTCAAATTCCAGTTGAAGAACTGGTAGATATCATAAAGACAAAATATACATCCGAGCGAAAGTTATCTCCAGAGGATGGTGACACAAGATGATCCAAGTGAATCAGATGGTGAAGAATTATGGATTCAAGAAGGTACTTAATGGCGTTAGCTTCACTGCTGCCAAAGGAGAGATTACCTGCCTGATCGGAATCAATGGTGCCGGGAAGTCAACGGTGCTGAAGTCCATCATGGGACTGACACCATACAAAGGTGAAGTCTTAATCGATAATGTATCACTAACACCTGTGATGTATGAGAAAATCACTTTTATTCCAGATTCGTTAACGATGCCCTCCAATATGCGAATTGCTGATTGCTTGATCTTTATGGCTGACTTTTATCGGAATTGGAACGCTGAACGTGCAAAGGAATTGCTTAAGTTCTTCCAACTGAGCTCTTCGGATCGCGTATCCTCATTGTCGAAGGGGATGGCTGCGAAGGTAAATTTGTTGCTGGGACTAGCCTTGGATTGTGATTACATCCTATTGGACGAACCGTTCTCGGGGATTGATATGTTCAGTCGCGAGCAAATTACTGATGTGTTCACGAGTGAATTGATCGAGGACCGTGGTGTGATTATTACAACTCATGAAATTAACGATATTGAGCATTTAATTGATAAAGCGGTCTTGCTACAGCACGGGAAGGTAGAGCGTGAATTCTACTGTGAAGAAGTTCGCGAGCAGGAAGGTAAGTCCATTACGGACGTAATGAGAGAGGTGTACATGAAATGAGAGCTTTTGTGAAGCTATTGAATTTTGAAATGAACCGATTTGCCAAAATATATATTGGACTCATGGTGCTGACAGTTGCCTTGCAGCTTGCAGCAGTCACCATCGGTGCTAATCATTGGCTGGATTCTGCGAATGAGGCAATGAGAGTGAATCAATGGACGCTTGAGCAATATCACAATGTGACTGGATATATTCAGCTAAACAGTATGATGTATGCTCGCTATAATGGACTTCTATATTTCGGACCCATATTCTTGAGCATAACAGTGTTACTAATATATAGCTGCTTCATCTGGTACCGTGACTGGAGAGGTAAAAATACGATAGTATATCGCCTGCTCACCTTGCCATCCAATCGGGCGAATTTGTATTTTGCCAAGCTGGTTACGATCTTGCTATTCGCATTTGGACTTGTTGCCCTGCAAATTGTGCTTGTGCCACTGGAGCGTTTGATAGCACAGTCGATTCTTCCTGCTGAACTATATCGGAACATCTCGGTATTTGATTATTTGAAGTATCCTACTGTGCTTAGAGTACTGGTTCCGCCCTACTTTTCTGAGTTTGTTCTATATTATGGACTGGGCATTACGGGCTTGATCGTCTTGTTCACAGCGATTCTAATGGAGCGGAGCTACAGACTGAAAGGGATCGGCTTTATCGTATTATACTTAGCGGTTCTAGCTGGATTAGCCTCAATACCCTATCTTATGGGTTATAGCAGATACGATAGCTACTTCTATCCCGGAGAAATCTTAGGTGCTTGTCTCGGATTAATAGTGATTATTGCTGGAGGTTCGCTTTGGTACAGCTTGTATCTATTGCGTAAGAAAATATCGGTATAATTGAAGGGGAATGGAGGTTAAGGAATGAGAAAATATATGGTTACCGCCGTTCTTGTAGTGTTCGCGGTTGTTACAATCGGGACGTATTATGTACAGGCTTCACAAGAGACACCACCTAATTATAAGCTGACGATGGTTCAAGGGGATGCTTCTCTCGTTGAAGATATAGCTTTATACGGAAATTATCTGACTAAGGATAGTGTTTTTGGCATCAAACGAGCTAATATCACTACAAATGGTACAGATTATCCAGATGAAAAGTTAACGATCAGCCAAAGCTTAAACCGAAGACCAGTGAACACACAATTGGATAAATGGAGGGATCAGCATCGTCAGTTCATGCGTGGAAAGAAGAACTTAGCTGGGTTTTATGAAAATCAGGATATGCTTGCTTACGTGAATTGGACCGTAGATAAGCAGCAATCCAATGATCCTTCAGCGAAGAAAAATGCTAAGCTCAGTATTTCTGTGCTTAACAAGCAGAAGAACAATACGCTGGAAATCACATCCGATATCAATGTAGATCATGATGTTTCAGATATGTATGTACAAAATGTACAGCTTGTTGATCAAGAGCTTGTTGCAATGGTGTTTTTGAATCACAGCGCCAAAGGTTATGTATCTGAACCGCAGATTATCCGTGTTAATCTAACAACAAAGGAGATTACAAATGAGCCGCTCGTGTTACCAGGAGCTAAATCTGAAGCAGCAAATGGGGATAATCAATTCGTTAGGTTAGCCAATCAAAATCTGGATCACACGGATCAATGGATTTTAACGGTTAGTAAAGATAATCATAAAAAGGCATATCAAGTAGATGTTGCAACAGGACAAATCTCGCCGCTCGCGTTCCAAGGGCATGAAATGTTATTGAATAATATTATGAATGCGTATGGACAGAAAATTTATTTCCTGCAAAAAGCTGTATCGGGTAAGGAGAATATAGGATTTACTGTTATTTCTTACGATCTCGTGAGTAAAGAATATGAGACTACTTTGAAGAATACAAATATAGATTTAAGTGAAAACATTACCTATGATTTTAAACAAAACTATCTCTATATTGTGGGTTATAAGAATTTCAAAGGTAATCGTCTATATGTATTCAATTTGACAAGCGGTAACCTTGAATACGAAGGAAAAGTAGTATCAACGGAGGCTGCAAATCAGGCTGAAGATGAAACTAACATGGATTTGAATTTTATCGATCTCGGTCAGTATTAGAATTACTTGTAGAATAGAAAAATAGAGATAAAGAGATATGAAAAGGTACCAAGGCCGAGCTAATGACTTCTAATAGTCAATTAGCTCGGCCTTTTAGTCGAAAATTATAAAACAGCCAATAATAACTGTATTTCGATTAAAATATATTGTAATACGATAAATAATGTGATAAATTCAATTCACAATAAATCTGTGAGGTGTGTTTTTTATGGAAAGAGGATCAACACTTTTTTTAAGGGCAGCGGTTATTCTTATAGGTATCCCGGTGCTTGCTTTGTGCATATTTGTGGTGCCGGAGATAGCGAGTTTCGCAGCAGAACTGTATCCGGATTATAGTTTATTGAAATATCTCCTTGCCATTGATTTGTATGCCTCGGCGATACCTTTTTACTTTGCACTGTATCAAGCTTTTAAACTGTTAGGCTATATTGACAAGAACAATGCTTTCTCGGAAATGTCTGTACAGGTTTTAAAGAAAATAAAATATTGTGCAATCATCATCAGTTGCTTGTATGTAGTTGGTATGCCACTCTTTTACCTCATGGCGGAGAAAGATGATGCCCCCGGGATTATAGTCATCGGTTTGATTATCATTTTTGCCTCCATGGTGATTGCCGTTTTTGCTGCAGTTCTACAAAGGCTTTTAAAAGAAGCTATTGATATAAAATCAGAAAATGACTTAACTGTCTGAGGTGAAAACAATGGCGATTATAATTAATATCGACGTGATGCTGGCTAAAAGAAAAATGAGTGTTACTGAGCTTTCGGAGAGAGTTGGAATAACAATGGCTAACCTTTCTATATTGAAAAATGGAAAAGCAAAAGCGGTGCGATTATCAACGTTAGAGGCAATTTGTAAGGCTTTGGAATGTCAGCCTGGAGATCTATTAGAATACAAAAATGATGAGGAAAGTTAAGAATGAAGTCAATAACACAATTGCTGCATTTTGGATATCATCAGGCGATGAGTTGCATATTTCCTATTGCGATTTTTGGGACTTTAGCTCTTTCTAACATAATAGAAATGCCTTTTCTTTACCGTTATGATGCCATTCTTCTAATACTGCTTACAGTGCAGTACCTCATGTACCGTACTGGATTAGAAACACTGGATGAAATAAAAGTAATCTGTGTGTTCCACGTTATTGGTTTATTGCTGGAAATCTATAAGGTAAAGATGGGTTCATGGGCATACCCTGAGCCAGGGTTTACGAAGGTGTTTGGTGTACCCCTCTATAGTGGATTTATGTATGCAAGTGTCGCAAGCTTTATGTGCCAGATATGGCGAAGATTGAAAATGGATATGACCGGTTGGCCGGGGCTTGCTTCAGCGGGATTGTTGGGAGGAGCCATCTATTTAAATTTTTTCACACATCATTTCATTCCTGATTTTCGCTGGTGGCTGACAGCGCTTGTGGTTGTTGTCTTCTGGAAAACATGGATCATTTATAGGGTACGGACGGTTACCTATCGAATGCCCTTGACACTGGCCTTTTTTATTGTAGGATTTTTTATCTGGTTAGCTGAAAATATCGCTACATTTTTTAATGCATGGAAATATCCTGATCAATATCAAACGTGGCAACTGGTTAGTTTCAGTAAGATCAGTTCGTGGTTCCTTCTAGTGATCATTAGCGTCATTATAGTTGCCCAGCTTAAACATGTTAAGGCTAGCCGTAATCCGATAAATTCATAATTGAGCTGAGTTCGGACAATACGGTTGATTTGACGAATAAATCAATCGTTTGTTACAATGACGGCATCAATTAGGAAAAGGATGAGGACGATGGTTCGTCGTTTGAAACGGTTTAAGAATGTCGCTACTGCATCAAGCTTCTAAGTATAAATGAATTACATTACTTAGAAGCGAGGGAAAGAAAATGAAACAACATCAGTTTAGCCATTGGTCTGAAATTAAGTATTTGAAGGATGTTGTCACCAACCCAATGATTGAGGTAGGAGATTACTCTTACTACTCTGGTTATTACGATAATCTTGATTTTGAAGATGGGTGTGTTAGATACCTTTGGGGTGATGAACAATCAAGAAAGTTGTTTAATCCCAGCGAAGATTATGGTTGGCATTTAGATAAATTGATTATAGGAAATTATGTTTGTATTGCTAGTGGTGTAATTATTCTCATGGGTGGGAATCACAATCATCATCCTGAATGGATCACCGTATATCCTTTTGTAGATCAGATTGCAAACTCTTACGAATCCAAAGGGGATACAATCATTGCTAGTGATGCCTGGATTGGGATGAATGCAATGATTATGCCCGGTGTGAAAATAGGCGAAGGTGCTATTGTGGCGGCAGGATCGGTTGTTGTAAAGGATGTCCCACCGTATACGATAGTAGGCGGCAATCCTGCTAAAGTGATCAAGCAACGGTTTACAGATCTAGAAATCGAAAAGTTAAAGGAAATGCGCTGGTTCGATTGGAAACGTGAGAAAATTGAGCAAGCCACGTCTATCTTTTCAAGTTCATCTGTTGATCAATTATATGAATTTTACCTTAAAGAAATAAAAAAATAACAAATCAGAACAGGCTGCCAGTATATTCTGCAGCCTGTTTTTTTAACTGATGGGTAGTTTAACAATAATTGTTTTTTACCAGATTAATCCTAATTAGTATGTTAATATAGGAATGGACTCATTTAATAAGTTAGGAGGAAATTATATTATGGCCTTACCTTTACAAATCCGTCGAATGACACAAAATGATATTGATATTATACATACGGGGTTATCTGAGCATGATGTAAGCCAACCTCTTGACTATGTGCAACGTTGTTGGGAAGAAAATCAAAATGAAAAGCGAGTTACACTTTTAGCTTTTTGTGAAAATGAGTTTGTTGGATGGGGACATGTGGTATACAAGTCGGAATACCCTTATTTTGCAAAAAATAATATACCTGAAATTCAAAACTTTGACGTCATCCCGCCATTTAGGAAACGTGGGGTAGGAAGTGTATTAATTGAGGCTCTTGAAAAAGATGCTTTTACTATTTCTAATACTATTGGTATTGGTTTTGGATTATACGCTGACTATGGAACTGCACAACGGCTGTATATAAAGCGTGGTTTTATCCCTGATGGGCGGGGAATCATGTACGATAATAAGCCTGTTGAGCCTGGGGCACATGTTTGTGTGGACGATGATCTCTGCCTTTATCTTATAAAAACTATTGAGCAATAGAAGCAGCTCTTGTACGGGGGAGATAGATTCTGAAGTATATCGAATTGGGTCTCGGTAATACGTGGCTTATTAGAACTGAAACGGAGTTAGAGGATGGAACGGAATATGAAGAAAAAGGCATAGTGAAACCGGTAAAGTTCCGCTCGTTATATTTCAGGATTTGGATTGGCAAAACCGTAATCATTCTAGACTTAAAACAAGGCTTGAAAATAAGTAAGAAGAGTCGTAAAAAGTTGAAGATTATTTTTGGTATAACAAGTCTTTAGGTTTAGCATGACAAGGTTGCCGTCTAAATGAACAAATGGAGGAGACCTGACACGAGACTTAGCAGTCCACCTGAGAATTATTAAAAAACTCAAAAATATAACGACAAGCGAGGTTTAAATGGATAATCCAGAGATTTTAACCCAAGCGCTGTCTAAATTTTATGAAGAACTTGAACGAACTAATTTACCGGTTAATACTTTTATGCTATTGCGAAAGGGAGAAGTTATTACTGACTTTTACCGTCAACCGTACCGCAAAAACGTTCCCCAGGTTTTATTTTCTCTAAGTAAGAGCTTTACATCTATTGCAGCAGGCATAGCATGGGATAACGGTTATTTTGAATTAACGGATAAAGTAGTTTCTTTTTTCCCGGATCAGCTTCCTAGCTCAATTTCACCTAATTTGGCTAAGATGACGATACATCATCTTCTTTCCATGAATACGGGACATAACAATAATATATATGGTGCGATAGCCAAGCAAAATGATTGGGTTCGTGCCTTTTTAGCTTTGGACGTAGAAGATGAACCGGGAAGTTATTACAATTACAATACACACGCCACTTATATGGTTTCGGCTATTATCGAAAAGACGACTGGAGAAAATCTTGTTGATTTTCTAATGCCAAGATTATTTGCCCCATTGGACATAGGAAGACCAGATTGGGAGACTTGCCCGTTAGGAATGGTTGCTGGTGGAATGGGACTAAGCATACCAACAGATGGAATTGCGAAATTTGGCCAGATGCTCCTCAATCAAGGGGTTTATAATAGCCGTAGAATTGTTTCTGAAGATTATTTAAAGCTGGCGCTAAATGAACAAAGCGATAATCGTTGGGGACAAAATAAGGCTGACTGGTCAAACGGATATGGTTATCAGTTCTTTATGTGCAGGAATGGATGTAAGATGGGGAATGGAGCTTTTGGTCAATTGTGTTTCATTGATCCGAGTCAAGAGATTGTGATTGCTGCAACTTCAAGTTTTACCGAGATGAAGAAGTTACAGGATTTTTTAGATATCATATATGCAAATTTACTGAACCTTGATTGGCCAACGGTTGCATCTAACATTATTAAATCTCCTACCTTTACCTCCTTAGTAGAAAGGATAGTTAAAGTAGATTATAGATCTTACAGTGGAATTTATATCTTTGAAGTAAATAAGCATAAAATCAAAGAATTAACAATGAAGTTTGAAGAGGAGCACCTTAGTTTTTCTTTACTTTACGACGATCATTTAGATGAATTTCCGTTCGATTTTTCAAGGCCTACCCATGCAAAGAGTTTATTTATTAAAGACTTATCCCTTAGTGAGCAGGAAGTTTGTACATCTGCAAGCTGGCAATATGCTGATTCTAAATTAATCCTCACGGTATATTACATTGAAACCCCTTACGTAGTTGATTATACCTTGAGCTTTAGCGGTAAAAAAATTGAACTGTATATGCATAAGAATCTTTCCTTGGAGGTTAGAGAAGACATAACTGTTATTGGTTTGGAGGGATGAAATGACCAAGGGTAAAGGTTGGATGGCTGTTTTATTTTTGCTGTTTTCTTTAGTTTTTGTGGGAATCACACATCAGGGAACTATGTTTGGGGATGACCTCTTCAGAACCATTGGAATTCCGCCTTGGAGCGAGCCTGCGACAAACCATGGTTTACATTACTCAGCAATATTCGGGATTATTATGTTAATCGCCAGTGGGAGTTTAACTATAAAGCACTTTAGACAGCGTTATAAAAAATATGTAGGCAGAACCGTTTTACTTGCTATCATCATTTTCATTACATTATATCCATTTCTAACAGAACGATTGTATTATCTTGTGAATATGAACAATGAAGGAATTGAAGTTGTGGATTTTCTGAAAAAAGATTCGCACTGTATGTACGGTACTCAAGAGGATATTGTGCAGGTTCAATGTACAATCAGGCTAATCAACTATGGCGGGCAAAATGAACCCGTTATGATCCGTCCAATCTTTCGAGAGTACGGTAATCCTCAAGGGATCTGGTCATTCGCAGAGGTTCAGCCGCAAGAGATTACCTTGTTACCAAGATCTAATATTAAACATAACATTCACTTTGAGAGTAAGCCTGACGCTCGGATTGCTGAATTCAGGGCGAACGGTAATACCGATTATTTTGGTGTGGAGTTCGTCAAGGATGGACATAAAAAGGAAGTCATTAGGGACTGAATTAATAAAAAGATTCATGTCAGTATTAGCTTTGATATTATTACAGCTGAGTAGTAACGGAAGGGAAGGTTTCCAGTGACTCAACGACTGATAACAAAAGTGAACCAGCGCCTCGATAGTGTGCGTGTGCTGGTTCAAGAAATGATCATGTCTATAGGTAGCGAACAACGGAAACAGGAAGCGTGTGTTCTTTTGTACGGAGTGTCTAGCTTCGCTTCATTCCTTGCCATGAAAAGAGAACAAAATCAGGAATTGGCAGCCATTATAGGACTGCTTCATAATTATTATTTCTTCAAAACCGGAGTCAAGGAATTTCCAGGTCCCAACAGTGCAGATACCGTAAGGCCTTTATTAAGAGACTTGAATATGTTTACCAAAGAAGAGCTGATTCAAATTCTAAAGGCGATCTTCCATCAAGGGGACAGGAATAAAGTTCAGGGTCCCTATGAAGAGATTCTAAAGGATGCTCAAGTTCTACAATTACACTTGCAGAATAGGGGATGTAATGTAACACAGCAGGACACGAATAGGCTTCGGAATGTACTTCGTCAAATGACGATTCCAGAGGACTTTTTGGCAGAGGTAGATTACAGTAGCGGGGCTGAAGTTCACCAGCCTACAGATAAACGAGGTAAGTTAGCTAATATTGCTGAAGCATTTGGAAAAGAAAACATTGTTGGAATACCAGGAAATGAACGATATCGAGAAATCTGTAAATATTGGCCTGACCAAGGGATTTATAAAGTATTACAAAACAATTGGTGCGCAGCATTTGTATATTACTGCTGTATGCAAGCTGGATTTCTGCTGCCGATTCGATATCCGAATGCTGATTTTCGATTAGCTGGCGTAGGGGCTTGGTTAGAGTGGGCGCAACTACCTGAGACCCAAATTTTTTATTTTGACGGGCAAGAGGGGTTTACTCCTCAACGTGGTGATATTGTGATTTATGAAAAATTGCTAACTAATGACCCTCACGATCATACAGGTATTGTTTTAGCATGTGATGACAAAGAGATCTTAGTTGCTGAAGGAAATAGGGATAATCAGAATTATTCCAGTGTTTTTTACAGAGATCGCTGGCATTGCGTATATGGCTATATCCGTATCGCTAATGACTATGAATTTGAGTATAATGGAGAGTATACTCCATTATAGTTGAGGATGAAGAAGATTGCTTAATGGGCGAGTGTAGGAATTATATACTTGCCTTTTAAAAATGTTAGAGTTATCATAGATTTCTAAAGTCGTTAATGGAGGTGCTGAATGAAATATTCCCAAGCGACAGATTATGCACTTCATGCAATGCTCTATATGGTAACAGTGGCGTCTGATAAACCGGTGGGTGTTCAAATGCTTGCTGAGAAGTTAGGTGTTTCCCAAACCTATCTGTCCAAAATGATGACTAAGCTAGTGAAGGCTGGATTGATTCAATCTGCACCTGGTGCTAATGGTGGTTATCGTCTCAGACGCAAGTCGGAAGAAATCTCTTTTTTGGATATTATCCATGCAATCGAAGGAACGGCTTCCTTTTTTGAATGCAGTCTAGATCACGGAAGTGAATGTCTGATTCAACAGGTTGTGATTGACGCTGAGCGACAGATGGAGCAGTACTTAGAGAACACGAAAATTGCAGATTTGGCAAAAACGATGAAGACGGAGTAAAGATCCGTTCTTTTTTCGGGATTAATAGAGATAATGTGAATCCGTAATGACTTTAATAGGGGTTTTGATACTAAAATGTGAAATTTAAAACAATGGAGGATGATTACAATGACTGAAGAGCAAAAATTAAATGCCAAGAGGGCGACCTATGAAAAAACCACTCATATTTCGATTCCCTCTTATGATTCATTATTTTCCATGATCCAATCTTATTTTCGTTTCGAATTAGGTGACATCCCTGTATCTATGCTCGTGGTCGGTGCGGGGGGAGGAAATGAATTTTCGGCATGGGGGCCTTCTAACCCAAACTGGACATTTACGGGAGTGGATCCTTCGGAAGATATGCTTAAGATCGCGAAATTAAAGATAGATGAACTGGGCTTAGAGAGCCGTGTCAGTCTGATTCCTGGGACAATCGATGATCTTCCTCAGCAGGACTCAAAGTTCGATGTGGCAAGTTGTATTTTGGTCCTTCATTTCATCCATGATGTTCAAGAAAAATTGAAATTGCTTCGCTCCATAAAGGATAATCTGAAACCGGGTGCTCCATTTGTTCTCGTAAGTGCATATGGAGATTTGGATGATCCTGAACTCCACCACAGAATAAACGTATGGAAAAGCTTTTGGGTTGCAGGGTATGAATCTCCCGAAGCGTTTAATAATGTAAGTAACAATATTACGAAAATTTCTTTCCTTCCCGAAAAACAAATTGAAGAGTTATTGAAAGAATCAGGCTTCACGAGAATCACTCGATTTTATTCTACTGGAATTATGGCAGGCTGGATGTGTCACGCGGAGTGACTTGAATACCTTCGGACCCAGATGACGTTATTTGCATATATTTAGTCTTTGGAGCATGATTTCGAACTTCAGTGCTGCTATTCCTTAAATAGAGGATGATATATGGTGATTATCAAGCTCATAGCGGCTATGGAGTCCGCGAGCACCCTTAATATAGGAAAAAGTAGCGCATAAGGTCAACTGTGTCCTATAGCGGCTTCGTTCGTGTAAAAAATATCAAATCAAACCAAGTTCAAGGATTAGATCAGAGATCAGTTAGGCACAAGAAGTAAGGGTGCCCAACAGCCATTATATGGCTATGGACACCCCATTGTTTTAAACGAAAGGGACTACTCTATACATGAAGCTTGTAACGATTTGCTTTGCTCATCCGCTGAATGTCTGCAAGTTCCTGCGAAGTGAGTGGAGCTACATCAGCAGCCATTACATTGCTTTTTAATTGCTCCAGACTGCTTGCCCCAGGAATAATAACGGCTACAGATGGATTAGCTAGTGGATAATGAAGCGCTGTTTGTGCAAGATTGCGAGAGTCACTAGTTTCCTGCGAAAGCTGATCATGTAAATTCAGAAGTTCCTCAATACTGTAATCTAAGTAATTCTTCTCCGCCTTGCTGCGACCACGCTCTGATAGAATGCCCCCTGCTAAAGGTCC
The DNA here is from genome assembly GCF_038008505.1 of Paenibacillus sp. FSL H7-0735. Classification (NCBI taxonomy): domain Bacteria; kingdom Bacillati; phylum Bacillota; class Bacilli; order Caryophanales; family Paenibacillaceae; genus Paenibacillus; species Paenibacillus sp. FSL H7-0735. The sequence goes on from NZ_JBBOZH010000001.1 coordinate 3,474,351, forward strand.
GCGTGCGATCATGCTAATTCCCTGCTTAGCTAGCAGAGGAAGGATTTCTTCCTCAGGACGTCGATCTAAAATGCTATATTGGCTCATAACACTTACGATATTTGATTTTTTCACATATTCTCTAATTACATTAGGACGAATAGAAGAGATCCCATAATAGCGGATAAGACCCTCTTGCTTAAGTTCTTCAAAAGCTTCAATCGTTTCGTCAATTCGATCTTCAATAGTGCCGCCATGCAGCTGGTATAGATCGATGTAATCCGTTTGCAGCCGTTTGAGACTATCTTTGACTGCATTTTTAATATAGGCTTTTGAAGGGTCCCAGCTCCAGCCTTCTTGACCGGGAATTCTGCGGTTGCCAACTTTTGTGGTCAGGATTACATCCTGTCGACGTTGACGAATGGCTTTGCCAATAATCTCTTCATTACGGCCCTCATCATAAAGATCTGCTGTATCAACAAAATTGATTCCTTGATCGAGTGCTTCATGAACAATGGAAATGGCTTTCGCCTCATCCGTACCCAAAGACATACAGCCAAGTCCTATTTCACTTACATACAAATCGGATTGTCCTAAACGATTTTTTCTCATAGCGCATTCCTTTCTACTTCTGTTGTTGTTATATTATAACGTTTTGGAGATTTGAATTCTAATGGTGCTGCTGACTTCCATTGACTTTATGATCTTTTGGCTTTATCGTCATAGCATATATTATTTATTAGATGAAGATAGATAGGGAGAGATTTGATCATATGGAACAAGCGATGTTTGCAGGCGGATGTTTTTGGTGCATGGTGACACCGTTTGAGGAATTACCAGGCATTCATGGAATTGTATCGGGATATGCGGGAGGGTTAACTGAGAATCCAACCTACGAAGAAGTCAAAACCGGAACAACGGGGCATTACGAGGTTGTGCAGATTACGTTTGATCCAGCGCTTTTTTCATACGAGAAGCTGCTTGAATTATATTGGCCTCAGATTGACCCTACCGATGATGGTGGGCAATTCCAGGATCGAGGAACTCAGTACCGGACAGCGATCTTCTATTATAATGAAGAACAGCGGTTAGCGGCTCTTGCCTCGAAAGAACAGGTTGCGGGCAGCGGCAGATTCTCCGGTCCAGTCGTTACGGAAATTCTTCCGGCGCCAACTTTTTATCGTGCAGAAGAGTATCATCAGGATTATCATCATAAGAATCCTAAGCACTACAAAGAAGATCGGGAGCAATCCGGTCGGGATACTTTTATCGCAAAACACTGGTAAGCATTGAAAAATCTAGACCAAGAGCATCCTGAGTCATACATGGCTTACGGGATGCTCTTTTTGCATTATATACAAATTTTTTTTATTTTAAATTCTACATACTTTCCACACATTTGTAGACTAAACTACTCTAAATCAAGCGAGAACATCACACAGGAGGGTTTAGGATGAAAAAAATCATACCATTTGTTGCCGTTAGTTTGCTTTTGAGTACAGTGATAACAAGCTGCCAATCAGGCAATAATGTTCCATCTAAGGTTAATTCGCATGCTAGTTCTGCAACGGTGGAGCCACCTTGGATAGCTACGAAGAATACTACTCGCATTAACACTTCAGATCCGATTCAAGCCGCAGTGTTAGTTTCTCAGACTTTATGGACTGCGCAAACAAAGAATAATAGACCCTCAAGTGTAGTTTTGACGGATGTGAGTAATTGGCAGATTTCCGCAGTTAGTGCAGATTTGATTCATCATCCCAGTAACGGCCCCGTCCTGTATACCGCAAAAGATGGGGTTCCTGAGGTTACCCTCGCAGAACTTAAGCGACTGAATCCAATAGGTGCTGATGGCAATAATGGGGTTCAGGTAGTGCTTGTTGGGCCTATGGCATCTAATGTAGAACAACAATTAAAGGCCATTGATTTAAAAGTAGACCGGATAGAAGGGGATGAGGCAGCGGCTGTAGCTCAGGCTATAGATACTTATTACGCTAAAGCAGCCGGCGAACTTCCAAAGTCGGTCATAATTGGTTCTATGGATAGCCCTGAGTACACGCTGCCAGCAGTGAATTGGATCGCACATATGCCGGAACCTCTACTCTATGTAACCAAAGACGAAATTCCTAACTCAACGGTCGAGGCTTTAAAAGAACGTGGAGGTAGCGCAACTATTTATATCCTAGGACCAGAAGACATTGTCTCAGCAGATGTAGAAAAGCAATTAAAAGAATACGGAACAGTTACCCGTATAGCTGGACAAGATGTTTTTAAGAACGCTATAGCTTTTGCAAGTTTTAAGGATGCCAATAACGGATTCGGCTGGGGAATCACTACACCCGGTCATAACCTGTCTTTGTTAACCACGGATTCAACGATGCTCGCTATCGCCGCTGCGCCGTTTTCCCATTTGGGGAAACATGCGCCGCTTATTTTTACAGAAAAAGACGGGCTGCCAGATTCAGTAATGGAGTATATGATGGAGCTTCAACCTAAATTTCAAGATTCACCAGCGGAAGGTCCTTACAATCATGCTTGGATAACTGGAGATAACCTTGCAATAAATGAGCGAGCACAAAGTGAAATTGATGATATGCTAGAAATCTCACCTACTGCAGGAGGCAATCCGCATTCCGGCCACTAACCATAATCACAGGCTGGCATCATTTAGGGATGATGTCGGCTTGTTCTGTATTTTTTTGTATAATGAGAAGAACTAGGTCATAAAGAGGGTGAACGGCTTGAATAAGCTACAGATACTGATCGTAGATGATGAATGGAACATGCGGAATTTATTGCGGATTTATTTAAGTAAAGAAGGGATGTCTACAAAAGAGGCGTCAACGGGTCATGAAGCACTCCAACTGTTGAAACAACACAGCTTTGACCTAATCTTGCTGGATGTGATGATGCCGGATATGGATGGCTGGCAGGTCTGCAAGCTGGTGAGGGAGACAAGCTCTATCCCAATTCTAATGCTAACCGCACGTTCTGAAACCAAGGATAAGGTACGTGGTCTCGGTATAGGAGCAGATGATTATCTTACTAAACCGTTTGAGCCGGAAGAATTAGTGGCTAGGATTTATTCTCTGCTGCGGCGTTCAACACTTACATTTGCCCACCAACCTCAGGATAAGGTGCTCACATACCCTGATTTTAAAATATACCCAGAAGCTAGGGAGGTACATATTCAGGATACATCCATTGAATTCACTCTCAAGGAGTTTGATTTACTGGCTACTTTGGCGCAAAACACTACCCGGGTTTTTACGAGAGAAGAACTGGTGGAACGATTATGGGGGAATAATTATGAGGGGGAGAATCGTGTTATCGACACCCATATTAAGAATATCCGTGAGAAATTGCATAAGGCAGGCCTCTCCTATAATCCGGTTCAAACAGTGTGGGGGTTAGGTTATAAATTTCACGCTCCAGGTAATCTGGTATGAAAAATAACATCATCGGACTTAAGCTTGGTTATATTATAATGTCTGTTTTTTTAGTAGTTTTGCTTGTTCTTGGAATTACTATAGACCGGATGTTTACAAGCTTCTATTACAACGAGATGCAAAAAGAGACGGAGGAACTCACCTCACATTTTATCGGAATGGCGGAATCGCAGGATAGTTCAAATGAGCAGATGATGAGTACCTTTGCAGAATTTTCGGATGTCAGTATCTTTAATATCTCGAAGGATGGCAATGTGATACTCCACTCGGGTGTACATGATCGTTCGGATCGTTCATTCATCCAAGCTTCGGATGTTAGCCGGATTTTCGCTGGGAAAAGTGTTGATTTTGAGTATAAAGATCCTGCTGGACATTCCTATTATATCATTGGAAAACCAATAATGGAGGGGGATACAACTCAGTCTGCACTTTATGTAATGTCCTCTACAGAGAGTATGAAGCAATCTTTGGCTTCCATCCGGAACCTGCTGCTGATTGCAGGAATAGGGGCTTTTATATTGGCTATAGGGATCACTGGTGTGATCGCCATGATTTTGTCCAGACCTCTGATCAAGATGCAAAAGGCAACCCGGAAAATCGCGGCTGGCGAGCTGGAAACGAGACTTTCTATACGTAGCAACGATGAGATTGGTTTTTTGGCAGAGGCTATAAATGATCTGGCTGTCGATCTGCAACGATACAGGGATACACGTCAGGAATTTCTGGCAAATATCTCACATGAGCTGAGAACGCCCATTACATATTTGGAGGGGTATACCAAGGTAATAAAAGATGGACTTTACGAGACCGAAGGGGAAAGAGATCTATACTTGGATATCATTCATCAGGAAGCACATCGGCTCCAGCATCTTGTGGATGATTTATTTGAACTGGCAAAGATGGAGGAAGGAAAGGTTACTCTTACCCAAGAGTGGATCGATCTCAGTCAGCTAGCGGAACAAGCCGTGCGCAGAGTTGAACTGAAAGCAAAGGAGAAGGGGTTACTGCTGAAGCTTCAGCTTAGCGGAGATGCGTATATGATCCGTGGAGATCAAAAACGTATGGAACAGATTATTATGAACCTTCTGGAAAATGCAATTCGTTATACGGATGAAGGTGAGATTATTGTTCATATGGAATTTGCAGCGGATGCTGCAACTCTAATTGTTGAAGATACAGGAATAGGTATTCCTGAGGAAGAGCTTCCCTATATCTTCGAGCGTTTCTACCGGGTAGAGAAATCACGTTCAAGACAATACGGCGGTTCAGGTCTGGGACTTTCCATTGTTAAAAAGCTGGTGGAATTGCATGGAGGCAAGATTCGAATGATAAGTCAGCCTGGAGCGGGTACTCGTTGCGAGGTGCAACTATTGAATCTATCTAAATCCGAATAAATGTAAGTGAAAAGAGACTTCATCATATACAAAATGAGGTCTCTTTTTTTGCTTGTTTATAATGTTATTTATTCGACTCAAGCTCTTCAAGTGCCCATTCACAAAATTGTATAGAGCTCTCCATATCAAGCACACGTTTGCGGATCAGTAAATAACGTCCAAAAGTTGTGGCTTTTAACTCACGAGTCTCACCGCGTTCATCACGCAACACTTCGTTTGCTTTGAGCAAAACCTTGTATCGCTCCAACTCACTCTTACAAAACTCTGCACGTTTTAGTAATAGGTCCTTGGCTTCTGCCGGGTTGGATAGCCATAAGCTATACAGCTTAAAATGCAGTTCATCCCGCAGCACCGGAGGCTCAGCAGGAGTTTCCACCCATTGCCGCAATTGCTTCAGTCCTGCTTCCGTAATGGAGTATTCTTTTTTATCCGGTTTGTCGGTCTGTTCAATGAGCTTAAAGGTGATATAACCTTGCTGCTCCATGCTCATTAATAGAGGGTAGATTTGACTATGTCCAGCACGCCAGAGCGGCTTGATATTCTGAGTTAATTCATATCCAGACAATGAGTTAGCGCTAAGTAAAGCTAGAAGTCCATAAGACAGTGTATTCATTACTATAAAGCCCTCCAGTTATTATAAATCCGTTTTCATTGAATTTTTCGGGGATATGTCATCATTGACATATTGATCATACGATTATAACATTATTCAAGTCACTTTATATATGTAAAAGTAGACATATAAAAAATAATGAGGAGGGGAAGCATGGAAGAAAATCAAGCAAGCAAAATACATTTTTGGCCGATCATGATTGCCATATTCTTCGGAAATTTCGTCTCTGTCTTAAGTACAACGACGATCAACATTGCTGTTCCTCTTTTAATGGATCATTTCAATACGAGTCTGAACACCATGCAATGGATGGTCACGGGCTTTATGCTGGCGACAGGAGTAACCGCACCACTCGCCGGATATCTCGGAGGAAGATTCAGCTACAAAAGGCTTTATCTTTTCGCCTTGATGGGATTCACCATGTTCTCTTTGCTTTGTTCTTTGGCATGGGATCCAACATCATTAATTGTATTTCGGATGCTTCAGGGTTCGTGCAGCGGTCTCATTATGGCTTGTACGATGACCATCATATTTCAAGTAATTCCGGGAGAACGCAGACCTTTTGCTGTAAGCCTCTGGTCGCTATCCGCGATGGTCGCGCCAGCCATAGGTCCGACGTTTAGCGGTTGGCTGCTCCAATATGCCAGCTGGCATTGGTTATTCTTAATTAACATTCCTATTGGAATTATAGCTGTTATTCTAACCCTAACGTTAATCCCATATTATCGAATGAATATTCCGAAGTCATTTGATATTCCTGGTTTCCTCACCGTTGTCCTCGGTAGTTTATCGTTATTAACCGCATTTAGCCAAGGCAACAGCTGGGGATGGACTTCATGGAAAACTTTATCGTTAATCCTTTTGGGGGTTGTGTTGTTAATTTTGTTTGTTTTGCGCGAGCTGAAGGCGGAGGTGCCTCTGCTGAATTTGCGTGTATTCCGTAATCGCCGTTTTACCGCCATGCTTAGTATCTATAGTTTGGTTACGATTGCGATGTATGCCGGAACCTATTTAACCCCTTTGTTCTTACAAACGGTAGAAGGGGCTACAACGCTTAAAACAGGGCTGATTTTATTGCCGTCCTCGATCCTCCTTGCCTTACTGAGTCCAATCGTAGGTAAGCTGTATCCAAAGTTCGGACCTGTGAAGTTGATTTCTGCGGGTATTTTATTTATATTCATCGGTTTATTCATGCTTAGTCGGCTGCAAACGAACATATCTTATAGCTTTATTATGTGGGCGATGGTCGTTCGTAATCTCGGCATTGGACTAGCCAATGTTCCAAGCAGTACAGCCTCAATGGAGGAAATTCCCGTCGAATGGTCTGGGCATGCTACGTCGATCAACAACTGGGTCCGCAATGTGTTAAGCTCACTTGGGATTGCAGTATTCACTTCCCTGTTGTCGAGTAGATCTTTACTCCACTCTAAAGAGTTGATCAGCTCCGGTGCAAGTAATACAGATTCGATACGTTTACTATCGTTCACGATGGGTGTGAATGATGTTTTTGTGGTAGGTTCCATTATCGTGTTGTTTGGATTTCCGCTGATGTTTTTATTACGCAAGAAGCGTACTGTGGTAACTGTACAAAGCGCGGGATAACCGGTACGAGACAAAAAGCAGATCAAGGTTTTATCCTTGATCTGCTTTTTGACTTAGATTACGTTATGTTAATAAACTTTAATGCATCATATCGCCCATTCCACCCATACTGCCCACAATTTCCGGATTAATCATCCCAAATATCATCGCTATATGCGCCACGACCAAGAAGCCACTAATTAGCAGAAAATGCAGCTTCATCTTGTGCTCTTCCGATCGTTTACGGGCAATCAGATCAAGATCTAACAAAGCCAGTGGCAATAAGAAGAGTACTCCGCTTAAATAGAAGCCCACGGCTACGATATCAACCCATGTGTGCCATTCCCCATTCACAGACAAAGGAATAAACGCAGTTGGGAACAAGTAAAGGAATACCCCTGTGAAATATAACCCTGCGAGTATGCTGCAGACTTTGTTGAAGGATCGTAGCGGGCCTGTTAGATTCTTGGTGAACAAAATAATAAACTCTGTAATGGTAATCGTCTCAGCGAAAATCACGGGGATTGCCATGAATATAATCAAGTTCCAAGGCTGGTTGTCCGCTAGCAAAGACATGTAATGCGTCATGTTCATAAGATACTCCTCCGATAATATGTAATAGCTTCGGTTACTTATCGTATTCGAGAAGTATGTGGAAAGTATGTGGAAACGAAGGTATGATAAATATATGCAATAATAACAGTCGAGGGGAGCAAGACAACCGTGGGAAGAGGATTACACAACATTTTATTTGATTTAGATGGTACTTTAACAGACCCCAAAGAAGGCATCACCAAAAGCGTAGAATACGCTTTGAACAAATTTGATATACAGATCGAACATTTGGATGAGCTTCTTCCTTACATAGGTCCTCCGTTATATGATTCATTTATCGAGCTGCACCATTTCACTGAGGAACAAGCGCTTGAAGCGGTTGCTTTTTACCGGGAGCGTTACAGTGCCACGGGATTATTTGAGAATATGGTGATTGAAGGTATACCCCAATTGCTGGAGGGACTTAAGACGAATGGATACTCATTGTATGTAGCAACCTCCAAACCGACTGTTTTTGCAGCACAGATTCTTGAGCATTATAAGCTCGATCATTATTTCAAACATATCGGAGGAAGTAATCTGGACGGTACCCGTTCTAAGAAGCAAGAGGTTATTCAGTACGTGCTTGATGAGAATGACATACATCCAGAGGAAGCGGTAATGATAGGAGATCGTAAGCATGATATGATCGGTGCTATTGGCTGTGGTGTCGAATCTATTGGAGTGACTTTTGGTTATGGTCCCAAGGAAGAGCTTGAACAAGCCGGAGCAGACCATATCGCCTTTCGTGTGGAAGAAATTGCAGATATCATTCAGCATATTTCATTGAGAGAACGGTGCACCAAATGAGTGTTATGAATACTGAACTACTTGACGGGAAAACAATTAAGCTGGTTCCAATAGATGAAAGTCATGCAGAAGGATTGGCGAGAATGTTAAGAAATCCAGACATCTGGGAATTTACCTGGCGAAAAATAACGTCGGACGAGCAGGTGCAAGGATTAATCTCAACAGCTTTAGCAAATCAAAAAAACGGTTCACAAATTACCTTTACTATTATTGAGAAAGCAACAGGTCAAATTATCGGAACCACAAGGATTATGCATCCGGATTTGGTTCATCGCAATGCGGAAATCGGATGTACCTGGATCTCGCCTGATTATTGGAGAACTAGTGTGAACACAGAGGGCAAGTCGCTGCTGCTACACTATTGTTTTGAAGAACTAAAGCTGATCCGCGTAGAATTTACAGTGGTCACGAACAACTTGAGGTCACAAAGAGCAGTAGAACGAATAGGGGCGGTTAAAGAAGGGGTTCTGCGCAAGCATAGAATCAAGTCTGACGGATCGATTCATGATAATGTGGTCTTTAGCATATTGGATACCGAATGGCCTGCTGTAAAAGAGAATCTGCATTATTTGATAAATGACAAATACGCATAAATATAGATAGAAGCAAACAAACGGGCTAGGGGTTGTTCCATAGGGAGCTAGACTTCATCTAGAATAGATGAATCAGAGTGGCGATGGAAGCAATTTGTTGAAGCAGAGCGAGCGTTTAATTGTATTTTGTACAACTATAATTCCTTAATTGGTTGGGTCATAGATATAACTGTATTTAGTACATCTATTTTCCTCATTTACTTCCGTATAGGTAGATTTTTAGGTTTTTAATTGTACAGAATACAATTAAAACAAGTATAGTTGCTTTTTCATCCGGAATAAGTGCACAGAATGCAGTTATTTCACATTTACCCTATATCACTCCCCATTATCTCATTCGAATCCTTTAAATTAGGTGCTAGAAGTATACTAAGAGGGGATACAACGGAAGCTACGGACGGTCCGAAAGGATCCCTCAAGAGCATCAGACTTGGCAACTCCTGCATAGTGTGTGGACAATTATACTTTGGTGGATCAGCGGATGTTTAAGCGGGTTAAATCAGAGTGTATAAGGATTTGCCCATAAATTTGCTTAAGACCCGCCACAGATCAAAAACACCAGGCAGCGATACTCCAATTCCCGGAGTATCGCTGCCTGGTTGTTTTTTAATAACAGAGACCGCTACAAATTCTAGAAAGAGCTGCTTGGGGCAGCGCCTTCTTTTATGATTCAGCCAATAGGCTGCTTATGGTTATTGTTTAGGACTTACAAGGATTTTCACTTGATTTTTTTCTTTCAAAAGTGCCTCAAACCCGTGATCAATCACTTCATTCAGTTTAATTCTCTTAGTAACAAGCTTCTCAGCAGGGAAGTACCCTTGTTCCATCAAGCTAATTACAGCTGGGAAAACATCACGGTATCCGATGATACCAGTTAAGTTGCGTTCTTTAAGTACGATATTGTTTGGAGTAATCGTAGCATCTTTTTCGAAAATACTAACGATCATGATTTGTCCACTCAATTTAGTGGAATTAATGGCTTGGGTTAGAACGGGAGGGACGCCAGTGACTTCAAAAGCAACATCTACGCCACCATCGGTACGTTTTTGAATTTCTTCGACCACATCATATTGTTTAGGATCGATTACAATACCACCGAGTTCTTCAGCTTTACTCTTACGTTCTTCAGAAAGTTCTACAACATAGATTTCCGCTGCACCGGATGCTTTCAAAGCTTCAATGACCAGCAAACCGATTGGGCCAGCACCGAATACTACAGCTTTATCTCCAACCTTTAGTTGACTGGAACGAACAGCGTGTAGAGCAACGGCAGAAGGTTCCACGAGAGCACCTTGTTCATAGGATAAGCTGTCTGGAATTTTGTGCACCATATGTTGGTCTGCTGCGACGTATTCTGAGAATCCACCGCCACCACCAGCCAAACCTAGGAAGCCCATTTTTTCACAAAGATTATATTTACCTTGTCGACAAGCCACACATTCACCACATGCAAAAACAGGCTCGACGACGACGCGATCACCAACATTAAACTTGCTAACGCCTTTACCTACTTCTACGATTTGTCCAGAAAATTCATGTCCCATTACGACTGGAGCTTTTTCACCAGTAAGGGGATGAACAGTACCTTGGGGGATGAAAATAGGGCCGGCTACATATTCATGAAGATCGCTGCCACAAATTCCGCACCATTCGATTTTGATTTTCACTTTTCCTTCAAGGGCTGCTGGTTCTTCAATCGTTTCTAACCGTAGATCTTTGACGTTATGCCATCTTAATGCTTGCATATCATTCATCTCCTAGATTAATAATTGATAATAAATAGTGTTTTATTTCTGGAAAAGAGGAAACGTTTCCGAGAACAAATATGTCACATAATTTTCATATTGTCAAATTTAAATAATGAAAATATTAATATCGAAAATTAGTGAAATATTTCACTAAAACAGAGGTATATCAAGACTTTAGGTTCGCATTAGCAGCTGAGATAAGTATTCTTCTATGTACTATTATGTTATAATCTATACATTGAAATTTTGACTTTAGATGAGCGGAATAAAGATAAATACGAAAACGATTCCGGAAATAAGGGGACTATCAGAGTGGCTAATAAAAACAAAGTAACCATAGAGGATGTAGCGAAACGGGCGGGGGTAGGTATTGCTACTGTCTCAAGAGCCATTAATAATTCAGAGGGAATTAGTTCCAAGACCAAGGCGCTGGTACTTCAAGTGATTGAGGAGATGGGTTTCACTCCGAACACCTCTGCGCAAAGCCTTAAAATCCGCCAAACGAAGCAAATTGCTCTGGCCGTTCCTGACATCCGCAACGCAATTATTCCGGATATCGCCTGGTCCGTAGAGCAAGCCGCTAAACAACATAGCTATCGGGTAATTCAAATTAATACTTCTGGCAACCCGCGCACTGAGCTCGAAACGATTCGTGAGGTCAAAAAATTACATGTAGATGGACTCATTATCATGCCTCTTGCTTATCCAAAGACCATGGTAGAGTTAATTAATAAATCGAGTGTTCCGGTCTCCATCATTAACTACGGGAAAAGAATCACAGAAAATGTGAAAGCAGACATCGTCAGCTTGTCACGTTTTGAAGGTCAATTAGTGATGGAGCATTTAATCAATATCGGTCGAACTAGAATTGCATATGCAGGAGCTCAAAAAGATCTTATTGAAGATCGTTATCTTGCCTATCAGCAAGCTTTAAAACAAGTGGATATTTCGCTTGTTTATTTTGGCGAAGACTTTTCCTTGCAAACGGGGTTACAAGCTGCTGATTATTTCTACAGCCTGACACATATGCCAGACGCTATTTATGCAGTGAATGACATGGTGGCGATAGGTATTGTAAATCGTTTTAAAGAATTAGGCGTTCGTGTTCCGGAAGATGTGGCGGTGGTTGGGGTGGATAATAACTCATGGACAACTATTACAACGCCTCAGATTAGTTCGGTTTCCATCATGGGGAATGAAGTGGCGCGTTTAGCCACACAGCTTCTTTTACAACGTATTCAGGATAATATTACCGGGGAGTATCAAAGGGTGCAGCTTGATCCACGATTAATCGTGCGAGAGTCGAGTGTTTCGGTTAGACGTAGTACGAATTAACGGCCTCAATTTGCGACTAATAAGAATCAATAGCTTGTAAATCCTTTAAATCCTGCTAGACTTAATACAGAGTAATTTGATTGGAAATTAAGAAATGAGGTGCGGATCATTATGGCTAATATTTACATGAGCTTAACCGATCTGATCGGAAATACACCGTTATTAGAGATTTCAAAGTATAGTAAAACCCAAAACGTAGAAGCATGGGTTCTTGCCAAGTTGGAATCTTTTAATCCTGCAGGTAGTGTTAAGGATCGTATTGGGTATGCATTGATCAAAGATGCGGAAGAGAGAGGTCTCATCAATAAAGATTCTGTCATTATTGAGCCTACCAGTGGAAACACTGGGATTGGACTTGCTTTTGCAGCTGCTAGCTTGGGGTATTCACTGATCATCGTCCTACCAGATACATTTAGTATTGAACGCCGTAAATTAATGCTGGCACTAGGTGCTGAGCTTGTGTTAACACCGGGAACTGAAGGGATGAGCGGAGCTGTAAGAAAGGCAGAACAATTAGCTGCGGAAATTCCAAATTCATTTATTCCCCAACAATTCAGCAATCCTGCGAACCCGGAAATACACAGAACGACTACAGCTGAGGAAATTTGGCGGGATACCGATGGAGATGTAGATATTTTTATAGCGGGTGTTGGTTCTGGAGGCACTATCTCGGGTGTTGGAAAAGCGTTGAAAGAAAAGAACCCCGCAGTCCAAATCGTTGCCATCGAGCCGTTTGACTCCCCTGTTTTATCAGGAGGCCGTCCTAAGGGACATGGGATTCAGGGCATTGGAGCTAACTTTATTCCGGAGAATTACGATAATGAGGTAGTGGATGAGATTTTTCAGGTGAGAAATGATGATGCCTATAGCGTATCACGTGCACTTGCGAGAACAGAGGGTTTGCTGGTGGGTATCTCCTCCGGAGCAGCTGTTTACGCAGCTACACAAATCGCTAAGCGTCCTGAGAATAAAGACAAGACCATCGTGGTAATTCTGCCGGATTCCGGTGAGCGTTACTTAACAACTACTCTGTTTGATTTTTAACGGAACATGAGCTCGAGATCCAACTAATTGGCTTTAAAATCATGAGGCTCAGCAATATGCTGAGTCTTTTTGTTGTTGGAGTATTGGCTGGGTATCTCAAGATTCCGGGTATCTCAAGTAACTAAGAAGTTTAAGAGGGATTCCAAAACTTCCATTATTACAAGTAGCTAAGAGAGTTTAGTGTGTTACGGACCGTATAGCATCTATTTCGCCTTTTAAGCTCATTTTGCCGAGGTATCGGACTGCATAGCACTTATAGGCCAACATTTGCGGATAAGTGGTGTGGTTTTGAGTAAATAGCTGCAACTGAGTCCGTTAGCCTGCCGCAAACCCGCAAATGAACAAAATAACGTCTCCTGAGTCCGATCCATCGGCGAAAAGTATGTTATCCAGTAGGAGGATTCCAAAACTCCAATGTTCTTGAGTTTGATCCCTCAACACAACACGATGATTGCCCCTAAAGCGACTCGCACGCCTTAAATCACCCGCCTCACAAATTCTAACCGTTTTTCCTGTTGTGTAATTTCCAGTTTAGAATAAAATGGAACTATTCCGCTAACCGCGCGTAACCGATAAATAAGAGAGATAATGATAGATCAGGAGGTACATATGAACACGAGAACTCTAAAAATACTGCTACGTACCACACTTGCTGCCTTATTGTTAAGTGTATTGCTTTTGCCGGCTGTAAGTTTAGCCAAAACTGCTGTACCTAAGCATACCGGTTCATTTTATGTGAATGATTTTGCGAATGTGATTGACGAGAAAGCAGAGAATTACATGGTGAACTACGGTATTCGATTACATCAGGCTACTGGAGCTCAAGTGGTGCTTGTAACTGTCGACTCTACTGAAGGGGTTTCGATGGAAGAGTATGCAAAATCGCTTTTCAATAGCTGGGGTGTGGGGGCTGCAGATAAAAATAACGGTCTGCTGCTGCTCCTTTCTATAAAAGATGATGATTATTGGGCGGTACAAGGTAAAGGTATAGAGGAATCATTGCCTAACAGTAAGATTAAAGAGATTCTTTCACAATATCTTGAGCCGGATTTCGCAGCTAAAACATACAGTAATGGTGCTAGGAAGACGTATGGAGCTTTTATTCAAGCTATGGGCGGTACTTGGGCAGAAAATGTTGGCACCAAAAATTACGTATCCGATAATGCGGGTGTGCTCAAAAAAGTAACTAAAGACTATCTGAACGATTCCAGCAACAGATATAAAACAACAACCGGAAGTGGAATTTATGTAGTTACCGTAAAAAATGCTGGAGATAAAACATTGCAGGACTATACCTATATGAAGTTTGCTTCGGTAGGTGCTGGTCCTAAGGATGTTATGCTTGTATTGGACATAGGCGGAGACAACTATCATGTTCTACAAGGCAAGGATATCGACAAGGTTTTAACTAATGAGGCTATTAGTAATATTTTAAATACCGTGCTTGAACCCCAATTTGTGAAAAAAGATTACGGAACGGGAGCTACAACGACAGTTAATTCGTTCTACAGTTTCTTGTTAGCGAGAGCGGATCATCCGCAAGGAGTCACTGGAAACAACGGAAACAATGTTAATCCTGGAACTACAACGAACTCTGGTACTTCCTCTACTACTGCTATAAGTGGAGGTGAGGCGGTTAGTAAAAGCAAGGCTTTTCTAATCTTCTCAGCAATTTTTGGTTCGCTCATCTTATTTGGATTTACTGCTTCACGACGCAATAGATATATAGAAATGTATGGTTTGCCATTTAATCCATATAGCCAAAGGAATATACGCCGTTATGGTCCTTGGCATGGTCAAGCCGATTACGGTTATGGCAGACGCTGGCATAGACGTTATTATCATCACCATCATAATCATCATAGAAATACACCATCCAATAACTCACAGTCAAGCTTCTGGGGAAACAGTGGTGGCGGAGGCTCTACTAACGGTGGCGGTGCAGGAAGGTATTCCTCAAGCAACGAGAACCATGGTGGTGGAGGTTCCAGCAGTGGTGGAGGAGCAGGAAGACATTCTTCCAGCTCTTCAAGCAGCAGCAGATCTAACAATGATAGTGGCTCTTCCGGTGGAGGAGGTTATTCCGGCGGTGGTGGCTCATCAGGTGGCGGCGGTAGCGCTAGCAGCGGCGGTGGAGTAGGAAGACATTAGAATTTGATTAGCTATATGTGAGCAGGTAGCCAAAACTTTGGAAACCTGCTCTTTTTTGTTTTTGAAATGATGACTATTACTCAAACAGAAACTTTTAACGAAAATCATCGTCTATGATAAGGACGAGTTGTACATATTATCAAATTAGTAATAGTTAGGGAGGAATACTCAGAAGTGAGCACTTCATCATTACCTCAACGTTCCAATGCACGCAATAAGAAACCTGTTAAGAAACCAATAAAAAAGCGTAAGAAACGGAGTTTTTTTCGCACCTTATCCAAAGTTTTTTTATTCTGCTTATTCTTAATGATCGCTGCTGGTGGATGGCTTTATTTTGCACCCTCGGCTCAGAACTTACGTTATACGATCGCAGATACGCTAATTACAACACAACATCGCTATATGGCTAAATATATTATAGGTGAAGATCAACTGAAGGAACGGGTAACCGAGTATACCGCCCGCTTTGAAGAGATGGGGGACGAAATAGATACACATACGATCGCTCCCGAACCTGAGGTGGTAGAGAAGCCACTTGTCGAGATTGAGAATGTCTCAGGCAGTGGTTATACCGGATATGTAATGATTGTTAATGATCCAACCAAAGTCCGGCTAGGAATACCTAATAAGATTGGTTCAGGTGAAAAAGTAACCAGTATGGTGAAGCGTACAGGCGCTATCGCCGGAGTTAACGGTGGTGGGTTCGCTGATCCGAACTGGAAAGGTAACGGTTTTAAACCTATAGGAATTGTAGTCTCTCAAGGTAAATTATATTACAACGGTCTAGGCGGTAAAAAATCTACACAGATTGTTGGTCTTGATAAACAAGGAAAAATGGTTGCCGGGAATTATACACTAGATGAGATTAGTAAAATGGGGGTTCAGGAGGCAGTTACTTTTAGCCCGCGGCTAATCGTCAATGGCAAAGGATTGATTAAGAATGCAGCGGAAGGTTGGGGGATTGCACCTAGAACAGCAATGGGTCAGCGGGCAGATGGCGCTATTATTTTTGTGGTAATTGACGGTCGACAGCCTACTTATAGTATTGGAGCAAATCTCTATGATGTGCAGCAAATTTTGCTTAAGCATGGAGCCGTGATAGCGGCTAATCTTGATGGTGGATCTTCTACGGTACTTGTAAAAGACAATGAGATTATGAATAAACCTTCATCCCAATATGGTGAGCGGTATTTGCCTACAGCCTTTTTAGTTTTTGAGCATCCAGAACAGGTTGATATGCCAAATATTTGGAAAGGACTAGATCCTGCCAAGATTGATGCTGGGAAAAAGAGAACACAATAAGTACGCGTTATTGGGCACCTGAAAAGGATTATCTTGGAATGAGAGATGTATTTATGCTACGATATCAGCTAGTATGAAACAGAATGCAGTACGAATAGGTCTGGAACAGGGGGAATAGGAGTGACGTTGCAGCAGCTCCGCTACGCTATCGAAATTGCAAATAGTGGCTCCATGAATGAGGCGGCAAAGAAGCTCTTTGTTTCTCAACCGAGCCTGTCCAACGCTATTAAAGAGCTTGAAAATGAACTTGGGATTACCATCTTTGAGCGGACGAACCGTGGAATAAGCATTTCTGTAGAAGGAATGGAATTTCTCGGATATGCCCGTCAAATCATTGAACAAACAGAGCTTATGGAGAATCGTTATACTGGGAAAAAGCGTAGCCCAATCTATTTTTCCATTTCGACTCAGCATTATGCTTTTGTGGTAGATGCTTTTGTGAGTCTCATGAAGCAAAGTGATGTCTCAGAGTACAACTTCAGCTTGAGAGAGACGCAAACCTACGACATCATCGAAGATGTGCGTACCCTCCGTAGCGATTTAGGGATTCTTTATATTAACGAGAGCAACTATAAGCATATGAATAAGCTGTTCAGTGATGGTAATCTGAAATTCACGCCACTCTTTAATACCGACCCACATCTTTATGTCAGAACTGAACATCCGCTTGCCCAGAAGGAAAGGATTTCGCAGGACGATATTTTACCTTTTCCGTATATTACTTTTGAACAAGGTGAGAACAATTCACTTCACTTCTCGGAGGAAATGTTAAGTTTTTCTCAGATTGAGAAGAATATTAAAGTGAATGACCGGGCAACCTTGACCAATTTATTAATGGGCACGGACGGTTATACGGTGGGTACAGGAATCATGGCATCCGATCTGAACGGTAATGGACTGAAGACGATTCCATTTGAGAGTAATGAAGTATTCACGGTTGGTTGGATTGCACATAAAGATCGCAGACCTAGTGTGATGGCATCCAAGTATATAGAAATCTTAAATGACTTGGTTTCCGGAAGTTATTTTGATCTAAATCATTTTTTACTATAGCTGTAGGAGGATCGGTATGATTAGACCCGTAACTGGCACCCAGAGAAATGCTCCACCCTTTCGCTATGATATCGTCGGCAGCTTCTTGCGTACGGAAGAAATTAAAGCAGCCCGCCTCCAATATGAGAATGGTGAAATCACAGGAAGTGAGCTTTATGAAATAGAGAATATTGAGATTGCTAAACTACTGGAACTAGAAAAGGAAGTAGGATTATTAGCAGTTACAGATGGTGAATTTCGCCGTTCCTGGTGGCATCTTGATTTCTTTGTTGGAATTAAAGGAACTGAAAAAATTAACTTAAACCAAGGGAGTGGAAGAGCGGAAACGGTTCAGCGCGCGGAATCATTCCGAATTGTTGACCGAATTTCCTTTGAAGATCATCCGATGCTCCAGCAATTTATCAAGCTCAAGCAAATGGCGGGAGACCGAATACCCAAAATGACGATTCCTTCACCTGCATTATTTCACTTTGTGGAGGAGTTTAATGGAAATGAAGTTTACCCTGATAAGGAAACTTTATTTCAAGATATCATAGCGGTTTACCAAACTGCGATTCAAGCATTTTACGATGCAGGCTGCCGTTACCTCCAGTTAGACGATACAACTTGGGGAACGCTGAGCAGTGGTAGACATCGCGCACATTTACGCAGTAGAGGTACAGATCCAGATCAGTTAGCAAAGGATTATGTTAGGCTGATTAATGAGAGTATTGCGAAGCGTCCGCATGATATGACCATCGCTCTGCACGTATGCCGAGGTAATTTTCGCTCCACTTGGTTCGCTGCTGGTGGTTATGAGCCTGTTGCCGAGGTGCTTTTTTCCAATACAAAAGTTGATGCCTTTTTCTTGGAATATGATAATGAACGAGCTGGTGATTTCGAGCCTTTACGATTTATTAAAGACCAATTTGTAGTGTTGGGATTAGTGACAACCAAACATGGGGGTCTGGAGAGTAAAGAGCAGCTTAAGGCAAGGATCGAAGAAGCCGCGCAATATGTAGATATTGAGAAGCTGTGCCTAAGTCCCCAGTGTGGATTTGCTTCTACGGAGGAAGGAAATATTCTAACCGAAGAAGAGCAGTGGGATAAAGTACGCCTTGTGATCGAAACCGCCCGAGAGGTCTGGTTATAATTAAATAAGCTAATTTGGTGGCCTGCTATAGCGTAAGCTTATGGTAGGCCATAGTTTTTAGGAGTTACCCTGTCCTGATTGTACAGTGCTATAGTGAATTCAACAGAAAAGCACAGACAATGAAGGAGGACGAACCCCTATGAGTACCATCCAAAAAGGAAATCAAAGAACTGAAGTGCCATTCAGAGTAGATATCGTTGGCAGCTTCTTACGTCCGGAAACGATTAAGAGAGCTCGTGTCCAATATCAAAATAATGAAATCTCCGCTGATGAATTGCGCAAGGTTGAAGATACAGAGATTACCAGAGTCGTGAAAAGACAAAAAGCGGTCGGATTAAAAGGTGTAACGGATGGAGAGTTCCGCCGCTCTTGGTGGCATTTAGATTTTATGTGGGGCATTGAAGGGGTAACAAAGAAAGTCAGCCCAGTGGGCTACCTGTTTAATGGTGTAGAGACTAGAGCGGAAACTGCAGAATTATCCGGAAAAATCCGTGGGACTAACCATCCGATGATCGCTGACTACAGACAATTGGTTAGCATAGCGGGAAATGATGTAGTAGCTCGCCAAACGATTCCTTCGCCAGCGCAGTTCCTTGCTGAACTTCAGCGCAATCAAAAGACAACTGTAGCGGTTTACAACAACCAGGATGAACTAGTGGCTGATATTGCTGCAGCTTATCGTGAAGTTATTCGCGACTTCTATGAGGCAGGTTGCCGTAATCTGCAATTGGACGACTGCACATGGGGGATGCTCTGTGATAAAGGATATTGGGAAGCTCGTCAAAAAGAGGGTGTAGATGTTAACGAAATCGCTAAGCTATACGCATTTGTAAATAACGAAGCGATAAAAGATCATCCAGCAGATATGGTAATTACGATGCATGTATGCCGTGGGAACTATGCGTCCACTTGGGCAGCATCCGGCGGATACGAGCCTATCGCAGAAGTGTTATTCGGAGCGGTGGATGTAGATGGTTTCTATCTGGAGTTCGATACGGATCGGGCCGGAGATTTTGCACCCCTTAGATTTATTAAAGATCAACAAGTGGTTTTAGGTTTGTTCAGTTCGAAGTCAGGTGAGCTTGAGAATAAAGAAGAAATCATAGGACGGATTAAAGAAGCTTCGCAATATGTGGATATCAATCAGTTGTGCCTGAGCCCACAATGTGGTTTTGCCTCTACGGAAGAAGGAAACCATCTGACAGATCAACAACAATGGGACAAACTGCAGTTTATTAAAGAGATTGCAGATGAAATATGGCAGTAATCTATAAAAAATTAGCAGGCTCCTGATTGAATCAGAAGCCTTTTTCTATGCGTATTGTGACAGCTTAGAGGATTAACCTACTACTGCACTTTACTAGAGCTATCGAAGAAGGGTATAATAAGTAACAATTGTTTTTAATTCATGTTGAAAGAGAGCGGGAACAATATGGGTCGTAAGTGGAATAATATTAAAGAAAAGAAAGCTTCCAAAGACGCAAACACAAGTCGTGTTTATGCAAAGTTTGGCGTTGAGATTTATGTAGCAGCAAAGAAGGGTGAACCCGATCCAGAAGCGAACCGGGCTCTGAAAGTTGTATTAGAACGTGCAAAAACTTACAATGTACCAAAAGCGATCATTGACCGTGCGCTTGATAAAGCTAAAGGCAGCGCTGAAGAAAATTATGAAGAGCTTCGTTATGAAGGATTTGGACCTAGCGGTTCAATGATCATCGTTGATGCGCTCACAAATAACGTTAATCGGACAGCTCCATTGATCCGTTCAACCTTCAGTAAGAATGGCGGAAATATGGGTGTCAGCGGATCAGTAGCTTACATGTTTGACTCTACGGCCGTTATAGGTGTGGAAGGTAAAACTGCTGATGAAGTAATTGAAATGATGTTTGATGCAGAACTTGATGTACGCGATGTGCTGGAAGAGGATGATGCAGTAATTGTTTATGCAGAGCCTGATCAGTTCAATGCAGTGCAAGAAGTATTCAAAAATGCAGGCATCACTGAATTTACTGTTGCTGAGTTAAACATGCTTCCACAAAACTATGTGGCACTCCCAGAAGATGCTCAAGCTCAATTCGAGAAATTGATTGATGCTTTGGAAGACCTGGAAGATGTTCAACAAGTGTATCATAACGTAGATTCAGAAGAAGAATAATTTAAGTTTTATAAAGGGCGATGGAGTTCGCCATAACTGTCTCTCTGAGACTAATGACTCCTACCAGTGTGAGCTTCCCTGGTAGGGGTCTGTTTTATTGTTGTGACTAATTTATTTTGTCCTTAGGAGCTGTCGAGATGAATCCATGGTCTACCCGATGGTTTGAAATCACTAAGAAGCGAAGTTATTTTGCACTTTGGAGTACTTTTATCAAATGGATTGTGCTTGGTAGTGTGGTTGGCATTTTATCCGGCACCGCCTCTGCTTTTTTTCTGAAAAGCTTGGATTACGTTACAGATGTACGTTTAGAGCATCCGTGGCTACTTTATTTGTTGCCTCTTGGGGGAGTACTTGTTAGTTTCTTATATATGCGATATGGCAAGAACAGTTCTAAAGGCAATAACCTCATTCTAGAACAAATTCAGGACGGACAAGAAACCATACCTTTGCGAATGGCTCCATTGGTGTTGTTCGGAACATTAGTAACCCACTTATTCGGTGGATCCGCTGGGCGTGAAGGGACAGCTGTTCAAATGGGCGGAAGCCTTGCGGAATGGTTCGGAAAGCTGATTAAAATCAGTCCTATTGATCGCAAAATATTGTTAATGTGCGGAATTAGCGGTGGTTTTGGATCTATATTCGGCACTCCACTAGCAGGAACTTTGTTTGGTCTAGAGGTAGTAACCATTGGACTTATTAGTCAACAGGCATTACTTCCATGTTTTGTGGCTAGCTTTGTTGGTGATCTGGTCACCACTCGATTGTGGGGCGTTCATCATACACACTATGTAGTGAATGAATTTCCAGCCTTAAGTTTAATGATTATTCTAAAAGTGGTATTGGCCTCTGTAATTTTTGGTCTCGTGAGTATGCTTTTCAGTGAACTGACTCATTTTCTAAAAAGAATCTTCACCGCCATGATAAGCAATCCAATGATAAAAGGTGCAGTAGGTGGATTAATTATCATTGCCTTAGTATTCCTTGTAGGGTCTCGTGATTACTTAGGCCTCGGAATTCCATTAATCAAGGATTCTTTTGAGGGAGATATCTCACCGTTCGCTTTTTTATGGAAGCTGATCTTTACTGCCTTTACCTTAGGAACAGGATTTCAGGGTGGTGAGGTTACTCCGTTATTTGTGATTGGTGCCACACTAGGCAATGCTTTGGCTGAAATATTACATGTGTATGGACCCTTTTTAGCTGCCCTCGGTTTTATTGCTGTCTTCTGTGGAGCTACTAGCACGCCTATCGCTTGCTTTTTAATGGGGATCGAGCTGTTTGGTTCGGAAGGAGCCATATACATGTTTATCGCTTGTGTGGTGAGTTATTTATTCTCCGGACATAGTAGTATTTATACTTCACAGCTTATCGGTGTATCGAAGAGCCAGTTCATTACAATTCCTCAAGGAACTAGGATCGGTACGGTCAAACGCACCCGCAAAAAATAAGAGGACCTCTCGGATGATGGTTGACAAGTAACGGCATGCGTTTTAAACTGTTACCAAACGAAGGGATGGTTCAACATGATTCATGTGGAAACTGAAAAATTATATACCAGAAGCTGCTCCGAACAATCGGATACAAACGATGAAACGTTGTCCGGAGCTTAATCAAAAAGCGAATCGCTTTTTATATCATCGAAAGATAGCTAGGTCATTTTAGTGTGATTATTCATGCTTATTTGATTACGCCATCTTCCGATGTTAATGATTAAGAGGCTGTAGACAATTTTCGTCTACAGCCTTTTGTGTTTGTAATGTTCAGTTTCCAAACTGACAATTATCTATTTGTGCCGTCTATTCGTGCACGGATAAGCAGAAGGCTTGCGCCCAAGGGCGCGGTGTCTTCTGCTTTTTTTGTGCTTAAAAACAATTATAGAAAAGAGGAAAGTAAATGAGTTTACTTGAGGTTTCTAATTTATCACATGCTTTTGGAGATAAAGTGCTGTATAAACAGGTTTCTTTGGAAGTCTACAAAGGGGAGCATGTAGGTGTGGTGGGTCAGAATGGAACAGGGAAAAGCACATTAATTGGTATTCTGACGGGCGAGGTGATCCCTGATGGTGGAACGATTAAATGGCAGCCCAATATCAAAATAGGCCATCTTGATCAATACGCGGTTATTGATGGGTCAAGTACAGTTCAAAGTTATTTAAGGCGAGCGTTCACTGAATTATACAAAATGGAAGAAAAGATGAATGCACTTTATGCGGAATGTGCAGTTACTGGCAATGAAGTGCTTTTGCAGAAGGCAGCAGACCTTCAGGAACGACTCGAGGCGCTCAACTATTATTCTATCGAGAGCAATATCAGTAAAGTGGTTACGGGGCTAGGATTAAACGCAATGGGGATGGACCGTCCTATTGATCAGCTTAGTGGGGGGCAGCGAACCAAAGTTATATTGGCAAAGCTGTTGCTTGAACAACCTGATGTGTTATTACTCGACGAGCCCACCAATTATCTCGACACCACGCATATTAACTGGCTTGCTGAATATCTGATAGCGTTCGATCAAGCCTTCATTGTGGTCTCTCATAACTATGCTTTTCTCGATAAAATATCAACAAGCATTTGCGATATTGAAGGGGAAACGATTAAGAAATATCATGGCAAATATGCTGATTTTTTGAGACAGAAGGAGCATTTTCGCGAGAGCCATATCCGGCAGTACCATGCACAGCAGAAAAAAATTGAAGCCACTGAGCAATATATCCGGAAAAATGTTGCTGGTGTTAATTCTAGAATTGCCCGTGGCCGTCAGAAGCAGCTGGATCGTATGGAGAGAGTCGCTGCACCGACGTTTGTCACTAAAGCATCTATCCGTTTTCAAGAGCTTCCTGTTAATGCACAAGTTGCGCTTAGAGTAGACCATCTGGTGGTTGGTTACGTCAAACCGCTGCTGCCCAAATTAACATTTTCGATTCGAGGAGGACAAAAGATAGTCATTACAGGCTTTAACGGCATCGGAAAATCAACATTGCTGAAAACATTAGTTGGTCAAATCTCCTGTGTTGCCGGGGCTTTCCGCTTTGCCGAACAAGTCTCTATTGGTTACTACGAGCAAGATTTAATTTGGGAAAACGATAACATGACACCTATTGAAATCGTCTCATCGTTTTATCCAAAATTGACTATTAAGGAAATACGTCGTCATCTAGCATTATGTGTTGTAAAAGATAGTCACGTTACACAGCCTATCCGTACACTCAGCGGTGGCGAACAATCTAAAGTTAAGCTGTGTCTTTTATTGCTTACAGCATGTAATTTCTTAATCTTAGATGAGCCCACCAATCACTTAGATGCCGAAACAAAAGATGCTTTACAGAATGCTTTAATCCAATTTAAAGGTACAGTGATTCTGGTTTCTCATGAGGAGCAATTTTATCAAGGGTGGGTGGATCGTGTAATCAATATTGTGGATGAAAATAGAAATAGAGAACTAAAGTATAGCCATAGATAAGGTTAACTAGTAACATGAAGCTGTTCCAAATTAATACAATCGTCTTCAAATGGCTTCCTGGTTTAAGTGGTTTAAGTGAATATTAAGGAGGGTTCCAATCAGACATGTACATTAATAAATCTTCGTTAGCTCAGTTTGCTCAGGGCAATAAGATCTCAGATGTAACCATGGATAGATATCTTACACAATATTTAGATCTTTACGATAAGGTAGAACCACACGTGCGTGCTTTCGTGCCAGAGGAGAACCGAGCAGATAGAATAAAAAATGAAGTGGCTGGGGTAAGAGAGAAGTATTCAGAAATTCCTAAACCATCGCTATATGGAATACCTGCTGGAATCAAAGATTTAATTCACTTAGATGGGTTGCCTACCCGTGCAGGGTCGAACCTCCCCTCACAAGCTTTGACGAAGTCTGAAGGCAGTTTTATTCAAAAGCTTCGGCAAAAAGGGGTTTGGTTCACCGGCAAAACAGTGACGGAGGAATTTGCTTATGCCGGACCTATCACAACCCGCAATCCTCATCAGCTGGATCATACGCCTGGCGGTTCTAGTGCAGGCTCTGCTGCTGCGGTTGCCGCGGGCATCTGTCCATTTGCGATAGGTACACAAACTTTGCGTTCTGTTATGGCACCTGCTTCATTTTGCGGAGTGGTCGGCTTTAAACCTAGTTATGCGCGTATCCCTATAGATGGTGTCCAATTGATGTCGCCATCTTTTGATACGTTTGGATTTTTCACTCAGGATATGGAGGGTATGGACTTTCTCGCCGCTGAGCTTGTAACGGGATGGAGACCTTTTAAAGAAGCTCGTAAACCTGTACTGGGGATACCCGAAGGTGTGTACATGACATTATTGGAGGATGACACCAAGATAACCTTTCAGAAGCAGCTTAAGAAGCTTGAGGAAGCAGGGTTCAGCATAAAAACAGTTGCGATGCCGTGGGAAGATAGCTTTATCTACGGAGATGCCATGGTGAGGTTTGTACATGGAGAAATGGCGCAAGTCCATGATCCACTATTTGATGTTTATAAAGATCTTTATGATGATACCGTACGGCAGGCTATTTTATCTGGACGAACCATTACTGAGGAAGAACTGGAAGGATATCGTAGCGGACAACTCAAGCTCAGAAATGATCTATTAGATGTGCAGAAGTCACAGGGGATTGATCTGTGGGTTTCGCCGGCTCAGGCAGGAACAGCTCCGCTGTGGGGAACACGAACCGGATGGACCGGAATGACGGCCATTTGGTCATATGCTGGAGCGCCTGCGGTGAGTATTCCAGCTGCCACTATAAATAACATGCCATTAGGGTTTCAATGTATCGGGGCATATGGTAGGGATGAAGAGTTAATTTATTGGAGTAAAGTGGTTTCTTTAGCGCTTCAGTGATTCTATGGCTTTAGAAATGGAAGGTGTTAAGTTGAACGATCAAAGTATTGTGTTTCCTGCGTTGCATACAGAAAGAATTGAATTGCGGATTTTAAATCTAGAGGATGCAAATGTAGTCTTTAGACATTTTTCTGATGAAGAAGTAACTAGATATATGGACATTGAGCCCTGCAAAGATCTAAAAGAAGCTGAAGAGATCATTCAGTATCATTTGGACGATTCGGGTTGTAGATGGGGAATGTTCGAAAAAGCGAATAATGAGTTTATCGGCACCTGCGGATATCATTATTTAAGAAGAGTAGGCAATGAATTTACAGCAGAGGTAGGCTATGATTTATCCAGAGCGTTCTGGGGCAAAGGCTACATGTACGAAGTGATGAAAGAGATTATTGATTTGGGATTCTTGAAATTGGGGTTTACTAGTATTGACGCTACAGTTGAGCCAGAGAATGTTAGATCCTTAATGCTGCTAGAGCGATTAGCGTTTGAGCAGGACGCTGAACTTCGTGATCAATTGTTGTATTTTGTTCTAAAACGTAATCGGTAGATTACACAGTAGGTCTTCGTTTTATTTGAAGATCTACTTTTTTTTGTATAAAGTGAGAGTTTTTTAAATAGGGATCGTCTATACAGTATCGTGCTTCAAGGAGGCTTCAAGGTGAAGGGACATGTACCGAAAGTTGAAAAAGAGGATGAGAGGCTATGGATCCAAAATATTCTCGATGGACATAAAGAAGACTATTCGTATCTTGTAAATCGATATAAGAATAAAATTTATGGGCTTATGCGAGGAATGGGAGCCAATCATCAAGATGCACAAGACATAACGCAGGAGACTTTTATTAAAGCTTACCGCAAGCTGGCCTCACATGATTTGGATAAGAATTTTGCGGCGTGGCTATATGCTATCGCGACTAATTTACTGAAGGATTTGTGGAAAAAAGACCGACCAACAGCGAGCTTGCCGGACAACAATGCCGAACATTCTCTTTCAGATAATCCAGAAGAAGAATTAATGCGATCGGAGCATCGCACAGAGCTGCTTCACCTGATGCAGAAGCTCCCGTCTAATTATCGTACGGCTTTACTGCTTCGTTATACCAATGATTTAAGCTACGAAGAAATGTGTATGGTTCTAGATGTTCCATTAAGCAAGATTCAAAATGATTTATACCGGGCTAAACAGCGTTTGAAGCAGCTAATTACACTCCAGGAGGTGAAGACCGATGAGGTGCTTAAATTCCTATGAGATCGAAGAATATATTTTAAGCAAATCTATCTTACGAGATCAAGCCGTAGCTGAACATATGGCAACTTGTACGCATTGTAATATGATCTACGAAGCAGAGCTTGAAGAACAAGCTGAATGGTCGCAGGCTATGTATGAAGAGCGCTTACCAGATTCATTTACTGCTCAAGTAATGGCTTCTTTGGAACAAGTTGAGCTTGAGGAATTTACTCCAACACAAAGGAATCGCAAGCATCCGAAGCGCAATAAGTTGCTGAGATTATTTATGGGCGCGGCGTTGTTACTGGTTGTACTAAGTGCCGTGATCTTATATTCCGTTCCTACACTGGCAGAGACTTTACGTTCTCTTTTTGTAAAAAACAACATGGACATTGGCCTTCTACGAGCACAAGAATTTGGGTTAGTAGAACATCCTAATATTAAGGTGAAGGATAAGGGCTACACTATCAAAATAGATGAAGCGGTGGCAGATCCTACACGGGTAATTGTTGCGTTACAGTTGTTTGGACCGGATGGAAAGCATGATAAAAAACGCTTGGCCCTTAATGATGGGAACAGTATTGCGATTAAGGATGATCAAGGGAAGGTTGTTGGGGAGTTATACGATATAGGATTTACCAGTGACTTTTACTATTTGATCGCTAATTTCACTGAACCTCTGCAAACTGATCGAATTACGGTCGAAGGTCATATTACTGAATTGGGAAGTGAACGCAAGAACATCCCTACTCTTAAAGGCGATTGGAATTTCAATTTTTCGATGGATATGACGGAAGCGAATAAACAAACGACCTCCATGCCACTAACGGGTAGCTACACCTCCCCGGACGGTTTAACTGTGACCTTGAATAAATTAACTCATATGGTGCAAGGTGTTCGTTTTGAGTTCGATACTCAATTGAGTGAAGAGGCGTTGACCCGTTCTCCAGGCGAACTATGGAAGCAACAAGGTTTGAAATTCCATTTTGAGGATACAGTAGGAGAAGAGATTCACAGTGTTAATGCTAGAAAGTTTCCTAATAAGAACAGCGTTATGTCCTACTCTAACATTCCCGGGGCAACAAAGGGACTTATGCACTGGAGCTATACGTTTAAATATTTACCACAGGATACGCCTTATACTTTCGTATTGGATGGATATTTTATCCCAGAGAAGGATGGTTCTAGTGTGCAATTTGAGCCAGCCAAGTTGAAAGAACATCCGATTCCCTTTGCTTTTGACGGGGATGAGCTGATGTTAAATGATTTTATAGTGGAATCGTCTCCCGATAACAATGTATCAGCGAAGGAAGGTGTATTACATTTTAGCGGAAGATTGAAAAATGAATTTATGAATGATGAATGGATGTTCAAGACAATGGATGGCAAGGAATACAAACTCACTAAACAAGGAGCGCATTCTATCAAAGGGGAAGGATGGAAGGATGGATATATTATAATTGTTCAATCTCAGTCAAATAATCAAAAGAAATATTTCCAATTCCGTGCCGAAGGCCTTACACAAATTCCCGAGCAGCTTCAATTAATACGCACGATAAACAATCGAATGTATACTAATGTAGACTGGTCCGTTCCTATCATGGAAGCTAGCAAAAAAGAGTAAATATAGTTATTTGGTTTCCGGATTGTACAAGCAAATAAGGGGGAATAAGCATCTCATATACTATCACAATCGAAAAGAGGTGGTAGTTTATGACTGCTGCAGAGAAGAGAAAAATTCAAAGAGCTTTGAACGCATTGCGTAAGCAAAGAGTGATTCTGAAAGAAAGTCTTAAAAGAATTGAAGCCATTCTTTGCAGGTTGCCTATTGGCAGTCGTGAAAGATTTGAATTGTTAGCAGTAAGAGACTCAATAGTAGAAGCGCTTCGACTAAATGCAATTGCCATTAGAAATTTAAAAGATGCTACTTGTTCTTGTTAATTACCCTAATACCAGTTCTACGCAGCTTTTGCGTGGAGCTGGTTTTTTTGAAATAATAAGATTCACACTATCCGTTATGATACTATAAACTTAATATGTCGATAACGTAAAAAAGAGAGGAAACCATTTATGACCAACAAATTATACTACAATTCAACATACCTGACTGATTGGCAAACCCGTGTGACTGAAACCATAGAACGAGAAGATGGTCTTTATGTTCTTTTGGAGGAGACGGCTTTTTATCCGCATGGTGGTGGACAACCCTGTGATCTAGGATCTATTCAGGGAATTCCTGTGCTTGATGTAATCAGTGAGGAAGAGCTTGTACTACATAAGCTGGAACGTTTACCTAATGATGAATCGGTAGCTTGCCAGCTCGATTGGAATAGAAGATTTGACCATATGCAGCAGCATAGTGGCCAGCATTTGCTCTCAGCGGTTTGTCTAGAAAAACATAACTTTATGACCTTAAGCTTTCATTTAGGTGAGGATTATTGCACCATTGATATAGAAGTGCCAGAACTGAATGCTGGTCAACTGTCCTCGATAGAGAGAGAAGTTAATCGGCAGATTTACTTAAATCACAATATTCTCAGCTATTTCGTAACAGGGGAAGAGGCTTCACAGCTTAAATTGGTTAAACAGCCAAAAGTGACAGAGAACATCAGGATTGTTGAGATCAAAGATGTTGAATACAACGCTTGTGGGGGGACACATGTGTCCTCAACAGGTGAAATTGGAATGATTAAGCTTCTGAAAGCTGAAAAAATAAAAGGGAATACGCGGATTTATTTTAAATGTGGATACCGGGCTTTAGAGGAATTTAATACCAGTCAGCAAATCCTTGGTACACTATCTTCCAAATTCAATACAGGCAAAGATGAAATTATCGATCGAATTGAAAAATGGGAAAATGAACAAAAGCTTCTGCAAGCTGAAATTAACCTGCTTAAAGAAAAAAATGACGACTATGTCGTGCAAGAGCTTTTAAATGAGCAAGCGGGAAAGATAATCGCACAAGTATTTGAGGATAAATCGCTAAAAGATCTACAGAGCTTAGCTAATAAGCTGACTTCGAAATGTGATCTTCCTGTATTATTAGCTACTTCTGCGGAGAATAAGGTTGTGTTTGCGCAGAATGGGAGCCTGGAGATTTCCTGTGGAGCTTTTTTCAAAGCTCATCTAGGCAGCTACAACGGTAAAGGCGGGGGCAGCGATAAACTGGCGCAAGCAGGATTCCCAACTCGGGAGGATGCTTTGGCTTTTTATGAGTTTGCTAGAGGGTGAAATGAAACTTTTTCCATTATCTTCCGTCTAATTACATATGATTATAATGTCGAAGGAGACGGATAGAAATGAATAAATGGAAAGTAACGCTAGGGATCTTTGCTGTTTTGATTTTAAGTACTGGGTATGGATCGGCATCTGCGCAAGCAGACAAGCAAATTCAATTCAACTATAAAGAAATTGGAATCAGCAGTAAACAAGTCATCGCGGAGAATACAACTTTTGTACCTTTGAAATCACTTGCAGATGCTATGGGTTATACGTTATCGTGGGATCAAAAATTAAAAACGGCCAAGCTGGTACGTCCAGAGCGTGAAGTCATCTTCACTGCGGGTGCTACAACGTCAAAAGTGAACGGGGGAGCGATGGGATTAACAAAATCTCCACGTATCATAAAAGGTTCGTTGTACGTGCCATTGGTCTCTGCGGTCAGTGTACTTGGGGGTAAAGCGGGGCTAAATAAAACGGATGGAATTATCCACATCGTTGATGAACCTAGATTTGTTGCCGCTTCTGTAGAAGGAAGATCCTATTGGATATCTCAAAAAAACGGTGATTTATATTACCGGGCTACAGCAGCTGGGAAACCAGTAATTATTGGCCAACTACCGCTCAAGGGATCCGCTTACAATCATGGATTTGAGATCAAGAAATTTGGAAATGGCAAGTACTTGCTCCAGTTAACAGACAATCACTATGCTATGTTTAATGATTTCAGCAACAGCTATCAGGTACTAGTTCAAGCAGGTACAATAATTCAGCAAATGGATTATCATTATATGATCTCTGCTTATCCTCATGCGCCTCAAGTGCCCTCCACTCAGGTGTATATGACCGATGGGAAGAACGTTCAGTATATTACTAAGGATGGCGGTTTGGGCAAGTTGTTTGAGATGGAGAAATTAACCGGGGCAACCGGTGATTTCATAGTGGAGTACGCCGCGGAGGATGTGGCACTCGTTCGCTTATTAGATACAACACAATTATATATTGTCTACAGCAGTACAGGAGAAATCGTCAATCTCAGTGAACAACTGATTACTAGTGAGGATCGTAAAGAATGGGATAAAGTAAATGATGGCAGAGATCAATACATTCTGAGCAGAATGTTAGGGATGAAAAGCCGTAAGGGGAATGTACTGACCTTCACCTACACGCCAATCCTTGAGGAAAAAGCAAAAACAGTGACATATACACTTCAAGCGAAATAATTCGGAATCACATCAATATAATTAGTACAAAAAAAGAGCGATGTTGAACATCGCTCTTTTTTATGTATTTATGATTATTTCGTCGTCATCATACTTCCACCCTTAATCTGAACGGGTTGATCATTTATAGATACCCAAACATCTATGGCAGAATTGTTGCGGATAATCGTTTTGTCGGCACTTAATTTCAGTGAATACAGGGCAGTGACATAATCATAAATCTCAATATTAGTAGCGTACCAAATATCTGTATGTCCACCTGCTTGTTGGCAAAAGGTTTCGATTAGCTCCCAATTGTTCTGCTGTGCGAACTCATAGCTATGGCCCCAAACATAACAGAGTCTTAGTTTCTGGGAGGGTCCTTCCATTGTGAATCGCTCCCAAACCTGATGCAGATCTTCAATATGGTGGCAGGTTGGATGCCATTCCATGAAATTAAGAGGCATATCAAATTGTTTAGTAGAGTGAACAGTGCGGCTGTATTCAATTCCTACGGACTGAAGTGGTGCAATTATCTCCTGAGAGTATGTACCGTAGGGGTAGGACATGCCTCGCACTGGATAATCCACCAGCTTTTCCAATCGTTTACGGTCTTCGAACAGCTCTTCAATTACCATCGGTAAAGGAAGACGCTCTAGATGTGGGTGAGTAACGGAATGGGCGGACACTTCATGATTCCTGAGCGAATGCTTAACATCAGCGGGCGATAAGAACCCAGGTGCATTGATCATTGCACTATTTAAATGGAAGGTCCCTTTGATTCCATATTGATCAAAAATACCAGCCAAGCGGATATCGTGTTTCTGGCCGTCATCATAGCTCATAGTGAGCGCCTTAGATAATCCGCCTGGGAATAAGTTGAATTGAAGTTTCATGAATTCACACTCCTATAATTTGGTAATCTCGAAATTACTTCTTCCAATTATAAACAATTAACGTTATAATCAGATTCCACGTTTAAAAAGGAAAGAGTTTTCAGTGAAAAATATACACTTAAGGAGAGATGCTATCTGCCTGACTTTCTCTACGTTGTAAAACTGCTCTATGTAAAAGACAAAAGAAACTCACTTTTATATTTTATCACTAACCTGCTGAGCCCACCAATTCTATTTGCAGAGCTGTTCA
Source organism: Paenibacillus sp. FSL H7-0735 (assembly GCF_038008505.1). Taxonomy (NCBI): domain Bacteria; kingdom Bacillati; phylum Bacillota; class Bacilli; order Caryophanales; family Paenibacillaceae; genus Paenibacillus; species Paenibacillus sp. FSL H7-0735. The sequence continues at coordinate 3,506,932 of NZ_JBBOZH010000001.1, forward strand.
TAACGAAATATGTGGTTGACCTCATTCAGAACTTCACGACTAACGCCTACCTACATATCTTACTATTGGTAAGTTCACTGATGTTAATTTTATATCTGGCTGGCATCAATGGTTCTCTTCGAGCCATTTCTGTAACCAATTTAACGGCAACCAGTATTTATGAACTGGAACATAGTATTTTGGCTAAGACCTCTAAATTATCGACGGCTTAATTGGAAGACCCCGCAACAAAAACGATTAGAGAAAAAGCAAAACGGCTTTCCCTGATCGATTTATTAGATCAATGGACCGGAGTGACAATCCACTTTATAACATTAATCGCACTAATCGTAGTTCTATCCTGTTATGGCTTTTATATCCTGGCAGTGTTCATTTTAGTTGTACAAATTCTGCAGCTTTACCTCATGAGATGGATGTCTCGGAAAGTAGAGGCCATTTCAGCGAATCAAACCTCCTCTGTACGAATGATTAATTATATCGTTGATTTGCTGGTTAGTAGAAATACCCTCCCGGAAGTAAGAATGTACGGAATGTCCTCCTACTTGGTTACCACAATGAAAGAAATCTTCAATGGAAATTTCAAACAAATGCACCGAAAAGTTATTTTATCTGAGACCTTAAGCTTCTCCCAAAGTATAATAATGACTTTATTAAACGGGCTTACGATTGCTATTTTAGCAATTACGCTTGGAGGTAGCGGGCAGAGCGCCGGACTTTTCGTATTATTACTTCAGATATCTAGTCAATTATTTATTGTCATTCCTGCACTAACAAGGATGTATTCTGATCTGACCAAAAGTCGCTTGCGCTTCAATGAGTATAGTGCGTATTTGGAACTTGAAGAGCAAGTTCAAAGAGATCCGGAAGATTCCATAAGGAATACCGATGCGATGCAGATCACAATTCAGCAGTTGAATTATCGTTATGCAACCAATGCAGAGGACACGCTTAAAAATATAAACATGATCCTCAAACCTGGTGAACGAGTTGCTTTTGTAGGTGAGAATGGTTCAGGAAAATCCACGCTCATCAAGCTGATAGCAGGGTTATATCATCCAACAGCGGGAAACATCCAGTGGTTTAATGGAGAGCAGGAAGTTCTGGCTCATAACGTCACAAAGGGTGTGAGAGTTGTATTTCAGGATTTCACTAAATTACATAGACCAATTCGAGAAAACATAGCCATGGGGAATATTGCTGCCATGTATGACGATTCAAGATTATTAGCTGCGATGAGAAAAGCAGAAGCTGATTCCTATGGTGTTGCGTTGGACACTTTAGTAGGTCCACAGTTTGGGGGGATCGATCTGTCTGGTGGACAATGGCAAAGACTTGCGATTGCACGTGCTTATCTCAACAACGGCTCGCTTACGATTTTTGATGAACCTACTGCAGCCCTCGATCCTTACGCGGAACAGCAGGCGTTTGAAACCTTTATGAAATTAGGAGAGCAGCAGACCTCCATTATTGTGACACATCGGCTATATATGTCCAAATTTGTTGATAGAATTTTTCTGTTTGAGCATGGACAAATCGTTGAAAGTGGAACACATGAAGAATTAATGATTTTGGATGGTAAGTACAGGGGAATGTTTAACCGCCAGTCCTCTTTATATGGCTGAGAAAGGAGAGATTCTGCTGAGAAGAGACCTTAAGAATATTTTAACGATACTGGCACGGATGATTGGAATAAGTCCAGTAATCTCAACAATAACGATCATAGTTCCTATAATCAGTGGATTATTAACTTTTTACTCGTATTCTGTTCAAGTTCATATCATTAATGCAGTAGCTGCTGGTGCGATAACCTTTATTCCGATTCTATGGTTTGTTTTAATTCATGGAGTACAAGCCTGTTCATTGAGTATAACCAACATAATGAAAAGTCGAATGAATGCGGAACTAACTCTCGCTTTCCAATCCGAGCTGATAGATATTGCAAACCAAGTTGACTTTGAGGATTTTGATGATGAAGAGTTTGGGAACAAGCTGCAAAGAGCTAAAACAATAGTTGGAGAAGATTTAGAGGGAATTACTGGTTTTTTGGTGTCCAGTGTAGGAAATATCTCAGGACTTATAAGTATCATCTGGTTATCGGCTACAAGTGGATATTTTTTAGTCACACTGGTGGTGGGTTTAATGATCGTATCTACTTTATCTTTTCGAATGTTTACTGAGATTAAAGTTAGAAGAACAGGGCGAGAGCTTACTTTTGACGGAAGAATGGGGGATTATCTAGCTGTAACTTTGGAAGATCCTAATGCGATTAGGGAAATGCGAATCTATAACTCTATCTCCTATTTTACGGATCTCTGGGCAAAGCTTATGAAGAAGCAGCATGATAAAAGGTATAGTGCGAGGAAATTCGAAATCAAAACAGGGATGATTGTGGCTATGGTTCAGACGAGTGCTATTTTTATCGTATTGGTCTATCTGTTAAGTAAAATGGGGGAGTCAAATACAGTTATTGTGGGGACAATCTCAGTATTATTTCTGGCTTTGTTAACTTGTGGTGGTAAAATCATGAGTTTGACCTGGCCGCTAAGCAAGCTTTACATCAGCAGCAGTAAATTATATGACTTAAATGAAGTGCTTACCTATAAAAATAGAGATTTTCGAAAAAATAATATCAATAACAGCTCTGAAGCTATGCTTCCTATTACCGTTTCAAATGTCTATTTTAAATACGCCAAATCCAGTAAGTATGTTTTATCTAACATCAATATGGTCATAAAGCCCGGTGAGAAAATAGCCATCGTTGGAGAAAATGGAGCAGGAAAGTCTACCTTGATCAAATTGTTATTAGGGCAGTACACTGCTAGTTCTGGATCTATTTACTGGAAAGACAGTCCAGAACCTCAAGGTAAAGTATCCGTCGTGTACCAGCATTCTATTAAATTCGAACTGACACTAAGAGAAAACATCCTGTTGGGTGATGCCAAATCTTCGCCGGACGATGTGAAAATACTAAGTATTCTGGAAAAATGTGAGCTGATGGATTTGTTTTACGAATTAGGGGGACTAGATGTAAGGTTAGGTCAAATGCTTGAAGGAAGCAGGCAGCTATCAGGCGGACAGTGGCAAAAGCTGGCGATAGCGCGTGCGTTATATAATGATGCGGATCTTATAGTGTTTGACGAACCTACTTCTGCGATTGATCCGAATGCTGAGATGCAGATCTATACACAATTATTAGATATCTGCCAAGATAAAGCTGCGATCTTCATTTCACATAGACTGGGCTGGGCGAAAAATGTGGATACGATCTATGTTATTGATAATGGAAGTATAGCTGAAGTGGGGCAGCATCAAGACTTAATAAATAATAAAGGGATTTATGCAGATATGTACGCTTTACAATCATCTTGGTATAACTAAAAATGCTTAGCATAGTAGTTTTCACCTTAATTATATTCATGAGGTTTACTAAAAAAATCCACAGCAAATTTATTTTTAATTGAACAATTTCGGTATTTTGACTTCTTCTGCCTAAGGAGAGAGGGAGGGTGAAGGTGATTCCTAGTCCCATTTCTACTAGGGTTTGAATGGCGCTTACTTCTTCAAGCTCGAACGTAATTTGAGGTTCAAATCCAGCTTGTCGGCAAAATTCATCTGAAATTTCACGGAAATTATATCTAGAAGATAAAGAAATGAAATTCTCACCTGCAGCTTCTATCAAAGAAATACTCTTTCGATTAGCAAAGTGATGGTTCTTGGGCACAGTTAAACATAATTCTTCTTCTGCTAAGGTATGCCACTCGATATCTGGTCCGGTAACAGGTGTAGATGATATGCAAAAATCAATCGCTGCACTCTCTAAATCATTTCTCATTTCTAACGCAGAGCCAAGCTGGCGTTGGATGATCCGTACATGCGGATGAAGGGTAAGAAATTCTTTTAGTAAAGTGGGCAATACATACGGGAGTGTGGCCGCAATAGAAATTACACCATGTTCAAGTCCAGCCATATCTGTGAGCTCACGCTGTCCTTCTTCAAGTTCCATAAAAGCTTGCTCGACACGTTGCAGATAGGTTTTGCCGAATTCGTTCAATTTTATATTTCTGCCTTGTCGCTCGAATAAGGGAACACCTAAGTTTTTCTCTAAACGCTGTATGGAATTACTAAGGGAGGGCTGAGATACATTTAATTCTTTTGCGGCCTTAGTCATGTGTTCATGGCGTGCAACTGCCTGGAAATATTGAAGCTGAAGGAATTCCATAACAAAAACCTCACTTTACTTATAACTCTAATGTGATCTATCGATCATATAATATGTATTTTACTTAATTAATTTTCAGTCCTATACTATTGTAACATATAAAAAGTTATAGGTAGGATGGAGAGAGTCTGTTGTGATTAGAGAGAGAATATGGACCCGGAATTTTATTGTTGTTTGCTTAAGTAGTTTTTTTATGTTCCTGACCTTTTACATTCTGGCAACTGCATTCCCGTTATACGTTAAGGAAAGCTTACACGGGAATCAGGCAGCAAATGGGGTTAGCGATTACTATCTATGTAATAGGGGGAGTATTGATCCGTCCTTTTTCGGGACAATGGGTCGATAAATTCGGCAAAAAGAAAATGGCGGTTATTGGGCTAACCATATTTCTAATCGCCTGTATTGGTTACTTCGAATCTAATGGAATTGTATTATTCCTGGTAATTCGTTTCCTTCACGGAATGAGTTATGCTATTGCCTCGACAGCTACTAGTACAATAGCCTCGACGCTAATTCCTTATTCACGTCAAGGAGAAGGCATCGGTTATTTTAGCATGTTTATGAGCATTGCTATGGTCATTGGACCCGCATTGGGTCTTTTTCTCTGGAAAGATGAGAATATTAATGTACTACTGTTAGGCGTGTGTGTGATTGCCGCTCTTTCGCTGTTATTCACGTTAGGTGTTCGGATGCCAAAAGAAGATAAGGCTAACGTTATTGAAGCTGTTAAGGAACCTGCTAAGACGCGAAAAGGGCTTCGCTGGAGAGACGTAATCGAGCCGAAAGCCTTGCCGATATCACTTGTCGGATTTACGCTTGCTTTTTCCTACAGCTCCTTGTCTGGATTTATAGCTTCTTTTACGAAAGAAATTCATCAATCACAGCTTACTGGTTATTTTTTTGTGGCTTTTGCAATTATGATTGTATTGTTTCGCCCGGTTATAGGTAAAGTATTCGATAAATATAATGAGCATATTCTCATCTATCCCGGAATTCTAATCTTCGCCGTTGGATTGCTTAGTTTAAGTCAAGCTCGGTCTGGTTTGATGTTAATGATGTCTGGTGTCATTATGGGAATTGGATATGGTGCACTTATGCCATGTTTCCAGACTCTTGCGCTTAAATTAGCGGCTAAAGATCGTAGAGGTAGTGCGAATGGGACCTTTTTCTTGTTATTTGATTTGGGTTATGGAGCGGGCTCGTATTTCATGGGTTTAATTGCTTCTTATACGGATTACCGAATGATGTATGAGGTTGCGGGGGGAGTAACACTTCTTTCTCTTGCTGCGTACTATTTGCTTCATCATGTACCTCAGGCCAAAGCTAAGCTGCACATACAAAAATCAAATATAGACGTTGTATAAATAGATGGTCTTGGCTGTATGATATAATTATTAGAAAAAAATATGGGGAGAACTGTATGACTACAATCATTGATAAAATTGCATGGATTCATATTCAGAATGGACAAGTTTTGTGTGCGCGTTCCAAAGGGAAAGATACCTATTATTTGCCTGGAGGAAAAAGAGAAGCTGGAGAAACAGACGAGGAGACGCTCGTGCGCGAAATCGAGGAAGAGATCTCTGTTCGTATTAAAACAGAAACCATCTCCTATTTTGGAACCTTTGAAGCGGAAGCTCACGGTAAAGCTGAAGGCGTCATAGTTAAAATGACATGTTATATCGCCGATTTTGAAGGTACACTTAGTCCTGCGTCGGAAATTGAAGAGTTATCCTGGTTATCTTATAAGGATCGAAATGGTGTTTCAGTCGTTACACAGATCATTTTTGATCAATTGCATGAGCATAAATTACTTTCCTAATCCACAATTTAAAGTTCTGAAAGCCCGTTTTAAGCCTAAGAGATGGCTTGAGGCGGTCTTTTTTTTGAAAATATATGAAAGGCTTATAGGGGCAACAACATCGTTTATTTTGGTTTAGGACAGATGTCCTTTTTTAAAGGCCTGAATTGCTTTTTAATATGTAAGAGATCGAAGTTGAGGAGAGAGAGAAATGAGAGGAATTATATTTGCGTTTTTAGCGGGGGCTTGTATCACTCTGCAAGGAGTATCTAATGCTCGAATTAGTCAAGATATTGGGACTTGGCAAGCTGCGACAATTACACAGCTAACTGGGTTTATAATGTCCTTATTAATCCTGCTATTCGTCCGAGATGGCAAATCACAGGGCTTTAAACAGGTAAAACCTTTATATTTGATTGGCGGCGCCTTTGCCGCAGTCATTATTTTCAGTGAGGTAACAGCTATTCAGCAGATTGGTGTAACGTTTACGATATCCACATTGCTGATTGCTCAGCTATGCTTGACCTTCATCATCGATATTAAAGGCTGGTTCGGGATGGAAAAACGAAAGATGAGACTGCCACAATTTATCGGTATCGCGTTAATGATTGCTGGCGTCGTGATCCTGAAATTCTAAATGATCCTGATGGACAATCGATAAATGGAGGAATGAAGTTATGATTATAGGTTTGATATTAGCGCTTATCGCGGGCTCACTAGTGAGCCTGCAAAATATATTTAATACGAAGGTTAATGAGAAGGTTGGATCTTGGGCTACAACGACATTAGTGTTAGGCATGGGATTTCTGGCTTCTTTTATCATGAGTCTTATCTTTGAAGGCAACCGTATATTTACTTTGCGAAACATGGAGCCCTGGTATTGGATCAGCGGATTGATCGGAGTGGGAGTTGTAATCTGTCTCGTGCAAGGGACCAAGCGGCTTGGACCAACCTATGCGATCTCTATCGTGTTAATCTCTCAGCTTGGATTCGCTTTATTGTGGGATTCCCTCGGCTGGTTAGGGCTTGAGAAGGTTCCTTTCACTTGGAAGCAGTTGGTCGGAGTACTTGTGATTGTTGGCGGTATTCTAGTGTTTAAGCTAGGCGGTGCCCGGGAGACTCAAAAGTCGGCTTAAATCAATCCTCTAAATAGAGCTAATAAATTTGTAAGCGTGGACCCATAAGGGTTCATGCTTTTTTTTGTTATGAATAACCTATTCTCGGACGCATGACTGTCAAATTAGAAGTGATGGCAGTCACACGAGAGGAGAAGAAAATCGATTTATACTTTGCCAAAGCAGTAAATCTGGAGCATAGAAGGAAAGGAGAAATTATCTAATGTCGGGAGCGGAATTGTTAGTAGACTTGTTATTGAGGAAAGGTGTTTCAACGATTTTTGGTTACCCCGGTGGGGCCGTACTGCCTGTATATGATGCATTGTTCGATTGTGAAGGATTAGAGCATATTTTAGTACGGCATGAACAGGCTGCAGTACATGCCGCAGATGGTTACGCGAGAGCGACAGGAAGTGTAGGCGTTACACTCGTAACTAGTGGTCCTGGAGCCACCAATGCTATAACTGGAATAGCGACAGCTTTTATGGACTCCATTCCACTGATCGTACTAACTGGTCAGGTCCCCACGGATATGATTGGATTAGACAGCTTTCAGGAGGTTGATATTTATGGCATGACCATGTCCATCACGAAGCATAATTACATAGTAATGAATAAGAGTGATCTCCCACGCATCATTGATGAAGCTTTTTATTTGGCAACTACAGGACGTCCTGGCCCTGTTCTTATTGATCTGCCTAAAAATGTTATGATGGACACAACTCCAATAATATACGAAATTTCCGAACAACAATCATTTGTTTCTATTCGTGGATATTCAGTTGCTAATCAGTCTAATGGGAATGACTTGGATACGATGGCGGAGAAACTTCGGAATGCTGCCAGACCCTTACTATTGATCGGCGGGGGATGTGTAGCAGGTGAAACCCCTTCCTTATTGCTTAATTTGGCAGAACGTCTCGATCTTCCAGTTGCTTCTACTCTGATGGGTATAGGGGCGTTTCCATCTGATCATCCATTGCACTTAGGAATGGTAGGTATGCATGGAACGGTGGCCGCGAACCGCGCTATACAAGCAGCTGATGTTCTAGTTTGTCTAGGCGTCAGATTTAGTGATCGTGTAACAGGAAAACGCAGAGCGTTCTCTCCTCATTCGTATAAAATCCAAGTGGACATAGATGAAGCTGAATTTGATAAAAATATAGAGATGGATCTAGCTCTTTGTGATTCTATAACAAACGTATTACAGGAAATGCTTAATCGCTTATCAGATAGAAAGATTCCTGAATGGCATGACCAGATCAATGAATGGAGCAGATGTCCAATTCAACCATTTAGAGATCATCATGAATCGAGATTGACACCTCAAGACGTTATTCGGTACGTTGATCATGCAACTGTCTCCGATGCTATTATTTCCACGGATGTAGGACAACATCAAATCTGGACAGCACATCACTATAATTTTAAAAAGCCGCGTACCTTTCTAACCTCTGGAGGATTGGGTACTATGGGTTACGGGTTTCCTGCAGCTATTGGAGCAGCAGTTGCTTTTCCGGAACGGCAGGTTGTATGTATAAGTGGGGATGGAAGCTTTCAAATGAATATGCAGGAAATCATGACAGCTGTAGATTTGCAGCTCAATGTAAAAGTAGTTATTTTGAAAAATGGTTATTTAGGAATGGTGCGTCAGTGGCAGGAACTATTCTTGAACAAAAGATACTCAGCCGTACAGATTAGTTCACCTGACTTTGCCGCACTCGCTAAATCCTTTGGTGCACAAGGTTATCAAGTCAGCACTAAAGAAGAGGCTAAAGCCATAATCCAACATGCTATGAATACCGAAGGTCCTGCTATTATGGAATTTGATGTCATCGAAGAAACAAATGTCTATCCAATTGTCCCGCCTGGGGCAAGCAACGATGAATCGATTGAAGGGTAGTCTAAATTACAAAATAAGGAGTAGAGTATCTTATGCACATAGAACTAAACGCACTAACAGTAGATAAGTTAAAAGAGAACCTTGGGGAACGGCCAGGTGATTTTAAATTGTTCTTCGATACAGAGGGTTGTGGTTGTAATGGCGTGATCGTAATTCAGATCATTAGTGAACCCTATGCTACAGATATTGAAGTTCAGAAAGAGCCTTTTACATTTTTTGTTGATCGTCAACAGGAATCTTTATTTGATGAACAGATGCGACTTGAAGCAGATGCAAATTACCCTACATTTAAATTAAGTAGTGATGCCAGTCTGTTAGGAAATAATATTCGAGTAAAAGATATTCGCTGAGTAGAGCACTGCTACACTAAAAAACCAGAGCATTTGAGATCATCTCTCAATGCTCTGGTTTCTTGAATTTTTGTTTCCGTATTAGCTGCTTGCGTTTCGTTTCTTATCCATTTGATTTTTTCATAAACGCTATATGGTCTATTTTGCTGTTAACCAGTGTAATTAACTGTTCTGCCATATAGCTCGCCGAATATTTGAAATTGACTTCAGCCCAGTGCATAATGACACCTACTGTAGCAGACATTTGGTAACTCAACATAATTTCATAATCCACGGGAGCAGCATCAGCTTCTATCTCAATCCGCATATCCTCACGCATGGATTCCCGTAAACGGTCGAACAGTTCAACAGTCATTTTCCCTCGTTCCACAGCGGATAAGGCCAAAAACTCAGCTTTATGCCCCTCAATATATTCGAACAATTGCAAAATGGAAGGGAAAACCTCTGTTGCCTCAATACGATCCAATCCCTCATAAGGGTCTATTAGCGCTTCACCTATGCCCTGTAGAAATTCATCATGTATTTCGTTAAGCAAAGCCTCTTTACTCTCAAAATGCTTATAAAAAGTCCCTCGATTGTAATCCGCTCGATTAGTCACGTCCAATATCGTAACTGAATCATAACTATTTTCCAATATTAGTTCAATGAATGCAGATTTCAGAGCTTGGCGTGTTCTTCTGGTTCTTCTGTCTTCATGCTCTTCCTGTATCAAAAAAACTACCCCCAGCTATGATCTTTTTATCGTTCATTTATAATTCCTACTTTAAAAGTAACAAAAGATCAGCCAATGTTCAAGATTTAGACATAAGTAAACACAGAGATCAGTTCTGTTGGTTAGGCGACATTGATTAAAATTCTGATTATTGAACAGATTAACTAATGGGGTGTACTCTAGTAATAGAGATAGGTTATCCCATCTCCTAAGACTATAATATATAGCCAATTCATAACAAAGGATGCGAATATACAATGAGTGAATCATATGTAAAAACTGCTGTAATTACTGGAGCTGCAGGAGGAATCGGTAAGGAGCTTGCCCGTCGATTGTCTGATCGTAAACTGAATCTTGTACTTGTCGATCTGAATGAAGAAGCGATAAAAAATGTTATCCAAGATTTAGGCTTAAATGAATCTAACTCTTTAGCTGTAGCTGCGGATGTCTCTAATGAAGAAGACGTTCAGAATTATGTTAATAAAGCGGTAGAAAAATTTGGTGCCATTGATTATTTTGCAAACAATGCCGGAATTGAAGGTCCAGCAGGTCAAATCGAAGAGCTTAACGTCAAAGCACTTGATCTTGTATACAACGTCAATGTACGTGGTGTATTTCTTGGACTACACTATGTAATTCCTGTGATGAAAAAACAAAACTCAGGTGCTATTCTGAACACTTCTTCTCTGGCAGGACTCATGGGCGCACCAGGCATGGCCCCTTACATTATGTCTAAGCATGCTGTAATTGGTCTGACTCGCGTAGCTGCAAATGAGCTTGCACCACTTGGCATTCGTGTTAATGCGGTACTGCCAGGAACGATCAATACACAAATGATGCGTAAAATTGAGAATAATTTCGGAAGTGCAGAAGAATACAAGGCAGCTAACGAAGCTGCAACACCAATGGGTCGCTACGGTGAACCGCAAGAAGTTGCCGCTGTGATGAACTTCCTTCTGTCGGATGAGGCTTCATTCGTAACGGGTTCTCTATATACAGTCGACGGTGGTATGATAGGTCAATAATGCAAGCTGATTTCGGTCATTATGGATACTCCAAATAAAGGATTGGGCCTGTGCGTTAAGCATTGGGTTCAATTCTTTTTTATTTAGGATACCCGGATCGGATTTAATAATAAGCAATCTGTTGAATTATCTTATAGAATATACAAAGGGGAATTATTCTTTTAAGTATTGCTCAGTTATTTAGATAAATTGTTGGCGAGGAGTGTTCATATGCTTGAATTATCTCAACAGGATTTTATTGAAGTGAAACCGTTACTTACAGGTGCTCTTATTCATCCTGAAATTCTCTCCATCATCGAGGGAAATAATCCGGGCTGGATTTTTGTAGATCAACTTGTAACACCGAAAAGCGCGTTGGTATGGAGTAAGGGGATGCAAGGATTTTATATTATAGGCGATCACACCAATGGGATATTTATCAAAAGCTTAGATAGTTATGTATCCAGTCATATTGCACCGAGGATGAAAAAGCTTGGGCTGGAGTATTTTGAAGTCTCAGGTCAACACGATGAATGGGATCTGGCATTGATGTTTCCTTCTAGGAAGCTATATCCTTTTGAACAAATGGTGTTCAAGTTATTCCACAAGCCCGCTGAGTCCCTTAATAATGGGATTAGAACTATAAATCTTAAAATACAGGATTGGGAGAACTTAGATTTAAAGCACATGGAATTTGTACATGAGAATATTGATTTATTCTGGTCATCGAAAAAAGGCTTTAAGGCAACAGGCTATGGATATGCTGCTATTGAGGGAGCTGAGATCATTGGTGTATGTTATTCTAGTTTCGTTACTGTGGATACTCATGCTATCGGAATTGAAACCCTCTCCAAGTATCAGAATAGAGGAGTGGGGACCCATTTAGCGGCTTTAGTAGCGGGAGATATACTTGCAAATGGTTTTACACCTTATTGGGACTGTTCATTAGATAATGAAGCTTCCCAAAAGCTAGCTCTTCGTTTAGGATTTCAGCAAATTCATCAATATAAGTGTAGCGCTTTTTCAATATGACGGTTTCGCAAATTATTAGGTTAGGATGAACATATATGAAAATATTGCTCGTAGAGGACGATAGAACCATTGCGTCAGGACTTGAATATTCCTTGCAGCAGGATCATTTTGAAACTATTTTATGTTATGATGCAACCTCTGCTAGGAGGGTGTTGGCGGAGCAGATATCTGAAGTAACACTTTGCATTTTTGATCTCTCTCTACCGGATGGCAGCGGATATGATCTGTGTAAGATCGTGAAGGAACGGAGCGATATTCCGGTCATCTTTTTAACTGCGATTGATGATGAGGTCAATGTAGTGATGGGACTTGATATGGGAGCAGACGATTACATAACTAAGCCATTTCGGATTCGTGAGCTGTTATCACGCATTAAATCGGTGTTAAGGAGATATAACAAGCAGGCTCAGACCCCGTCTAATTTTGAACTAGAGAATGTACGGATTAATACGCTAGAAGGAAAAGTGTATAAGAACGGCAATGAAGTTCTGCTAACAGCATTAGAATATCGTCTGCTTCTGATATTTGCTAATCATGTGGGACAAGTCCTTTCCAGAAATCAATTGTTAGAGCGGATTTGGGATGTCGCCGGAGAATTTGTAAATGATAATACATTGTCTGTGTATATTAAACGCTTACGGGAAAAGTTAGAGGATAACCCGCAAGAGCCCACCTTAATCAAAACAGTACGCGGTTTAGGGTATAAGGTTGGTGATTAGGATGTTACGTAACAAAGAATTTAGATGGTTATTACTAACGATGTCTACGATCAGCCTTCTGGCGATTATAGTAACGGCATTTATTTCATCAGGGGCGATGGGGATCACGGCGGTAACTTCAGTTCTGCTTATAGGTTGTTGTTTATTATTTACCCGCTGGAGATACCGCGAAATTGAGAAGCTTTCAGGGTATCTACGTCAAATTAGCAGCGGTAATTATTCGCTCGATGTTCGTGATAATCAGGAAGGCGAGCTTAGCATTCTGAAAAATGATATTTATAAGGTGACGTTGATGTTATCGGAGCAGCGTTTGCTGTTGCAAGAGGATAAAATAAAGCTTACCAATGCGATCTCCGACATCTCCCATCAGCTCAAAACACCACTTACCTCCATGACCGTGATGGCAGATTTATTAAGCGACCCTGAACTGAACGTTGAGAAAAGAATGGAATTTACGCGGAAAATCAGTCTTCAGCTCGATCGGATTGGCTGGCTGGTTTCTTCATTATTAAAGTTCTCAAAGATCGATGCCGGAACCATTCAATTTAAAAAAGATTCAATAAAAGTAAAGAGGCTTGTTCAGAAATCTATGGAGCCCATACTGATTCCAATGGATATTAAGGAGCAACGGATCCAAATCGAAGGAGAAGACGCTACCTCATTCATAGGCGATTACAATTGGACAACTGAGGCGATGATTAATATTCTGAAAAACTGTGTAGAGCATACACCTGCTGGGGGAGTGATCACGATTTCTTTTGCAGAAAACACGCTGTTCACGGAAATTGTCATTACTGATAATGGCAAAGGAATTCCTAAGGCAGAGATCCCCTATATTTTCAAACGATTCTACAAGGGGACAAATGCAAACGAAGACAGCGTTGGAATTGGACTTGCCTTGGCGCAAAGTATTATCACTGAACAAAACGGAACGATTGATGTGATGAGTGAAGTAGGGAAGGGTACACAATTTCAGATCAAATTTTACAAGCAAGTGATTTAACACTTATAGCTTAGTGACTAGAATGTCACTTAAGAGTCACTGGAGAGTCATTGTAGACAGATATACTGATCTCATCAACAAATGGAGGTCTAACAATGGATATTTTAAAGATTGAACATCTGTCTAAAACATATGGTAAAGGCGAGACTGCAGTAAAGGCTCTGGATGACGTATCGTTTTCAATTAAAAAAGGTGAATTCGTAGCGATTATCGGACCATCCGGCTCAGGAAAATCAACCATTTTGCATTTATTAGGTGGAGTGGATAGACCGACAAGCGGCAAAGTATTTGTAGATAACACGGATATTTACGATTTGAATGAAACACAACTGGCGATCTTTAGACGCAGACAAATTGGTCTGATTTATCAGTTCTATAATCTCATACCGGTGTTGACGGTCGAAGAGAATATCACACTACCGTTACTGCTCGATCAGCATAAGGTGGATAAGAAACAGTTTGCGGATACCGTGAAGGCGTTGAATCTGGACAATCGTTTAAAACATCTGCCGAATCAGCTATCAGGCGGACAGCAGCAGCGGGTATCCATAGGCAGAGCGTTAATTAGTAATCCTGCAATTATGCTGGCAGATGAGCCAACTGGTAATCTAGATAGCAAGAATAGTAGTGAAATTATTGAATTATTAAAAATGTTTAATAAAACGTATAATCAAACACTTATTGTTATTACTCACGATGAACGTATTGCCTTGCAAGCAGATCGGGTCATTACTATTGAAGATGGAAGGATCGCTAAAGATGAGGTGATTCGTCCGTGAATATCGTAAACAAATTAACTATAAGACATTTGAAACAGAATAAGCGAAGAACATTGGTTACTATCATTGGAGTCATTATTTCTGTAGCTATGGTAACGGCTGTCGCGACCTTAGGTTTTTCTTTTATGGAATTAATGAAGAAGCAAAGTATCTCGACAAATGGAGAATGGCATGTCCAATATAGAAATGTTACTAAAGCTCAGCTCAAAGCGATAGAAACAGATGATGCGACAAAAGCACTAGTGATCTCCAACGATCGTGGTTACGCCCCTTTAGAGGGTGGGAAGAATGAGAATAAACCTTATTGGTATATCAAGGAATATAATGCAGCTGGTTTTAAACAATTTCCGATTGAACTGCTGGAAGGTAGACTCCCGAAGACAAACCACGAAGTAGTCATTTCTGAGGAGATTGCAAAGAATGCAAAAGTCACTTACAAGATGGGGGAAACTTTAACGCTTGATGTTGGTGAACGTGTCACTAGCGATGGTGAAAATAGTGGCCAACCCCTATCTCAGAATGAACGATTACGGACTGAAGAGGACACCCTGCTTGAAAAGATTATTCATAAAAAACCAATGAACTATACGATTGTGGGAGTGATAAAGCGTCCTACTTGGGAACCAACATGGTCTCCGGGCTATACTGCCTTAAGTTATGTGGATGAAAGCTTGATTGGAGCAGCCGAAAAAACCACAGCGACGGTAGTATTAAACAAGGTGGATAGCTCCATATACAAGCATGCAGAGGAATTGGCAAAAGAAAACAATATCGAGTCGATCTCTTATAATAATAGTCTGCTCCGCTACTATGGTGTGACGAATAACGATGGCTTACGTAACACACTTCTTTCATTGTCAGTGATCATTATGGTTGTGATTATCATTGGTTCCGTTTCATTAATCTATAATGCTTTTGCGATCTCTGTCTCGGAGCGTGCACGTCATTTAGGGATGCTCTCCAGCGTAGGGGCTACAAAGTGGCAGAAGCAGAATTCAGTGTTTTTTGAAGGAATGATTATCGGTTTAATTAGTATCCCCATTGGGATCATTTGCGGAATAGCAGGCATCGGGATCACTTTTATGTTTATCAATTCAATGATTCAAGATGTATTAGGCATAACAGAAAAATTAACGTTAGTTGTTACACCTCTGTCTCTACTAACCGCTTGTTTAGTTTCAATACTGACAATTTTTATATCCACTTATCTTCCAGCCAGAAAGGCTTCAAAGATCTCGGCTATTGATGCGATCAGACAAACAACCGATGTTAGGCTCTCTGGTAAAGCTGTGAAAACATCCAAGTTCGTGCGCAGATTGTTTGGTATTGAAGCAGAAATTGGTTTGAAGAATTTAAAGAGAAATAAACGCAGGTACCAAGCAACCGTGTTCTCACTTGTCATTAGTATCGTTTTGTTTTTATCTGTATCAGCGTTCACTTCTAATATGACAAGGTCGGTAGAACTCTCACAGGATGGGTTGAACTATGATATCCAAGTATATATGGGGACTGAGGACGCTCAAAAAGTGGATCGGTTGACGAAATCGATATCCAAATTACCTAATATAACGGAATATAATGTGACTAGGGAACTTAGTGTGAGTTCATGGATTGATGAAAAAAATATGGCGAAAGAATTGCAAGAGATTGTGCAGGCGGATAAGAGTGTTCTAAAGAACGGGAAATATCCTTACTACATTCAGATTTATGCACTAAATGAACAGAGTTTGAAAACCTATGCAGAAACGGTCGGCACAAATTATGAACAACTAACGAAGCTTGATCAGATGACTGCTATTGTGAATGATACGGTTACTTTTGAGGATGAGAAAGCCAAAAAAATTGTCGAGACCAAAGCTTTTCACTCTGAAGTCGGCCAAAAGCTTGATCTTTTTTATACGGATTGGGATACAAAAAAAGCGACGGATTTATTACCCGTAAAAATTGCCGCTCTAACTGATAAACGTCCCATGGGTGTACATTCAGCAATGGTTGGTGGAATAAACATCATCGTCTCTGAACAAGTCTTCGATAAACTAACAAATGATACGATGAGTAAAGATATTCAAAGTCGGCTTAACTTGAACAGCACAGACCCATTAGCGACACAGCAAGCCATAGAGGAAATGAAAGAGCGTAATATCTATGTTCAAAATGTGTATCAAAATAGACAAAATAGTGAGCAGATGATCATGTTAATGTCTATTTTCACCTATGGTTTTATTGCTTTGATTACTTTAATATCAATTGCGAATATTTTTAATACGATATCAACCAGCATATCCCTTCGTAAAAGAGAGTTCGCAATGCTGAAGTCTGTGGGGATGACACCAAATGGTTTTAATAAAATGATTAATTACGAAAGTGTTTTTTATGGAATAAAGTCACTACTATACGGGCTTCCGATTAGTATCGTTATTATGTACTTGATCTATAGATCAATGATGAGCAGCTTCTCTTATGGATTCACACTTCCGTGGATGAGTATCTTGTGCGTCATTTTGGCAGTGTTTATCATCGTTAGCGTAGCCATGTTATATTCAAGCTCAAAAGTGAAAAAAGAGAACATTATCGATGCATTGAAACAGGAAAATATATAACTATTATCCATCATTGCCGCGTTTAACGCGGCTTTTTTGTGTCATATCTGACACGTTGGTATGTAAATTCTTATAAAATCCTATGATATAATGTACACAATTGAATTGATACAGATTATAACCACGAGGTAGGTGTCAACGAATTGAGAACAATTGTCGTGATTGGCGGGGGAATTACTGGATTGTCCACCGCTTACTATTTACAGAAATCTATAGAGCATAATAAGCTAGATGTAAAAATTATTTTGGTTGAAGCCAGCGATAGACTGGGCGGCAAAATCAGAACACTAAAACAAGAAGACTTCATTATGGAGTCTGGGGCAGATTCTATGGTCACCCGCAAAACGAATGTTGCACCTCTGATTGAAGAGTTGGGTATACAAAATGAGGTTGTATATAACGCGACAGGAATATCCTTTATTTATACAGAAGGTAAACTGAAGCAAATTCCTAAAGATGCAGTCTTTGGCATTCCGCTCAGTATGGAGTCGCTTGCTACTACAGAACTGATCTCAGCTGAAGGAAAGGTTGAAGCACTCAAAGATTTCTACACACCCAATAATAAGTTTACGAAAAACGATTCCGTGGGTGATTTTCTAGAAGCTTTTTTAGGAAAGGAACTTGTCGAGAAGCAAATTTCACCTGTTCTTTCAGGTGTATATTCCGGGAAGTTGAGTGAACTTACAATTGCCTCGACACTGCCTTATTTGATTGATTATAAGAATGAATACGGCAGTATTATTCAGGGTTTATCCGCTAATAAAGCCAAATTTCTAGGAAATGGCGATAAGAAGTTCATGTCATTCAAGGGTGGTGTGTCTGCCTTGATCGATTCTATGGAAGAACATCTTTCTAATTCGGAGATCATCAAAGGGATTCGTGCCGAGAGAATTGAGAAACGTGGAGAGCAGTACCGGGTAACTTTGGCAGATGGACGAATCATAGACTCCGATGTTGTCGTACTTGGAACGATGCATTCTACTGCACAAGCGCTACTTCAAGACGAAGAACTAAATGAAGATTTCAATCAGTTATATAATAGTTCAATGATTAGTGTATATTTAGGATTTAATATCCCTGATAGTCAGTTGCCTGCGAATGGCACAGGGTTCATCACTGCCAACAGCGATGATGTTCTATGTAATGCGTGTACGTGGACAAGTCGCAAGTGGGAGCATACGTCAGGACAACAGCGTCTGCTTGTCAGACTCTTTTATAAGAGCTCAAACCCTCATTATGATTCGTTGATCAAGCTATCTGAAGAGGAACTATTGAAGGTGGCTTTGAAAGATATACAGACCAGTCTCGGGATAACAGGACAGCCAGCTACCTATGATGTGACCAAATGGCATGATGTAATGCCAAATTACCATAAACTTCATCATCAAATTGTAGTATCCTTAGAGAAGAAGATGACAGATAGGTATCCTAATGTTATCCTTGCCGGATGCTCTTATTATGGAGTTGGTATTCCGGATTGTATTGCGAATGGAGAAAAGACAGCTGAGCGTATTTTGGAACAAGTAACTACACAATAAAAAGGAGGGTGTACAATCGTGAGAAGATTAGCGATCAGCTCTATGCAAAGTCTAGACTTATAAACAACGGCGGTTGTTTGTATAGAGCGAAAAATTGAGTTTACCGCTAGTGCAGTGTGCATGGGTTGTTTACAGAATAGACTTTGCTACCTTCAAACTCATTAAAAAGTTTAAGGAGCAGAGCGATTATGAAATATGTAAATGCAGATACGATTTTCCCAAAAGAATTATTAGAGGAAATTCAGAAATATATCAACGGTGGTATGGTTTATATCCCTAAGCCAGAAGAATCACATGTAAAATGGGGCGAAAAATCAGGGAGCAGAAAATACTTAAGATCTAGAAATATCGAAATCTGTCTAAGATTTGCTGTTGGTGCAACGGTTGACCAGCTTTCAGATGAATATTGCCTTTCTAGAGATAGTATCAAGAAAATTGTTTATTCAAAAAAATAGCTTATCATCCAAAAAAACCACGTTAGAGGAAACTCTGACGTGGTTTTTGGAATTTAATTATAATTTAATCTTAAATACCATATTTTTTCCGATATTTATTGATCCCATCTACAAACTGTCCTTCATACTTCACGCCTTCATCCATCTTTTTATTTGCGGCATTAATAGCTGTACTAGAAACCTTTGTTTTGTATAGTGCTTCTTTCATCATTGTCATTGCTTCTAATTGCAACTTAATCGCTTTTAAATAGATTTCATGTAACGCCTGCAATTCTGTATTGGGTGCTTTGATCTTTTTCGCCTCTATTACCAACTTAGTGTAATTGGGAATGATCACATTATTAAACGCTGTATAGCGTTGTTTTCTATTGTTACCTGTATCTATTCTGTTCTTTACATATGCCTCAGAGGCAATTTCGTCAAATTTAAAAATCGCTGCTATTTGATTAGAATAGGTTGTGAAATCTATTACTTCTTGTGGCGTTTTCATCTTTTCTTCATAATCTGCCTCAGATAGAACGGTAATAGGGAATCTTTCTTCAGACCAACCAGGAATGTTGAAGACTACTTCTGCAGAACCTTCTTGAACTCCTGTAATAATATAATCTGAGTAACCATCCAATTCAATGGTAAGTATAGATTCATCAGAAACTTCAGGTGTCAATTTTGCATATGTAAGACTGGTCATTTCGGCTAGTAAGCGAACTTTTATTTTTGTGGTTCCACCCACGGGAATAACATCACTAGACAAAGTAATACTCGCTTCGTTAAGCAATTTCTTATCAGCAGCAAACACAGTGGATGGCATTAATAGAGCAATAACCATAGTGCATAGTATCAAATATCGACCAAACCTTTTCATTTTCAATCATCCTTATCTATTGATTTTGTATTTACTGGTAGCAATCCCGTATTCCATAAACTTACTATTCCTCCCTGAGTTTTACTATAAAGTGTTTTTTCTCAAATACCAACTACTTTTTGTGCTTTAAATCTCTATACATCGATTGGGAATGGATTACTGAATTAATGAAGTCAAATATAAAGATAGATAGGGCGACAACCTGTATTTTTTGATACAAGTTGTCGCCCTATCCATTAAATATGTAATGCTATACGATTTGTTTATTCATATTCAAAGAGGCTTCAAATGCATCAATTATATACAGGAATCGTTCTGCTTCTCGGAATACATGATCCGCAAGCAATGGATGGATGATGCTCTTTATTCGACATTCCTCAATAAGATCTCGTGCCGTTTTCTTAAAGTCACGGAGAGATTTAACTGAGACTTTATTCTCGTCAAGTTGCTGACTGAGCAGGGGTTTGGTTTGGGATTGAGGACGCATGGAGCTAAGATCAATAGCTTGATACAGCAAAACATCAAAGTCATGGCTGAAATTTCTTGCTTGTTCAACAAGTTGACGTTCAGAGGGGTCCAATAAATGACCAATGAATTTAGCATGGTCTGCCATTATACGTAGGAAGAATACATTTTCATTAATAATTGCGTCTGGTAAAGGATCTAACCTACCCTGATTCAGTTCTTCCAGTCGATTTCGAAAATAGTTGGCTTCCCTACTGACATGATCCACTAATAAGGGGAAGTTCGTTCCGCCTGGAAGCTTACATTGTAGAATTAGACCTAGTATTTTTCTTTTGAACGCCCAGATATGTGAAGCTGCACTATGAACTTCCTCATTAAACTTCCGTATTACTGCTGGATCAGAATCCACAGTAAATCCGAGTGATCTATTCTCTATGGCTTCGAATGTGGCATAGAAATGGTTTGCTTCATTAATTAGTTGCGTGTCTTCACAACGAAACCCTAATTTAAGAAAAAAAGAGTGTTCTTTCATGATTCGTGACCAGAATCGTATTTCATCTAGAGATCTCGAAACAAAAGGATCCGGCATATCTGAGCACACCTCCCATTTTTATACAATTATAATATGCTAGAGGTTTGTACTATATCCGCAGAAGTTAAGGCGAGTCGAGTATATAGAAGTACAGGTACGCTTAACTTAATTATCAAATATAAATGGTGACATTATATAAAAATTAATTCTAATCGAATATGGCATATAACTAGAGCGAGGTCGTAATTATACTGAGAAAAGAAGTAATTATTGAGAAGAAATTGTGGGGGATGATGGAGATTAAGTTTGTTCCTGAACCGTTGAAGATAAAAAGTTATTCTGCCATAATATTTTAACGGAAAGTACTTACAGAGTATACAAAAGATAATTATACAGAATGTTATTTGAGTGATCTCCATTAATATATTCGAAAATTCGATAGAAGGTAGGAAGGTAACGATATGAATATCACAATCACCTTAACTGATAGTGCCTCGAAGTTTATTATTAACAACCTCTACCCACTATACTTACACGATCTATCAGAAATATGGGGGACGATTCCTAATCAATACGGGGTATTCGCGGAGGACGAGACACAGACACTGAAGGAACAGAATAAAGTCTTCGACATTTGGTGGGAGAAAGCTGGCGTTTTGTATCCTTATTTAATAAAAGAAAATGATATTCCAGTAGGGTTTGCATTAGTTGCTACACCGCCTTACACACCGTCTGCTTGTGAATTCTATTTGAATGAATTTTTTATTCTACGGCCCTTCCGTGGTAAGGGAATTGCTGAATATGCAGCTAAGGAAGTCTTTAAGCTTCATTTGGGTAACTGGGAGTTGCAAACAAATCCCACGGGCACAAATGGGAGAGCACAGCATTTTTGGAGGAAAACTTTAAAAGAATACACTGGTGATAGTTATTTAGAGGAATGCGGGAAGTCATATGATGATGAATTAAAGATGATTTTTACATTTAGTAACCAATCAAAATTATCGAATCCATAAAAGGGGATTATTTCGAAGTTATGTTTAAGAATTCATTCCTAAAAGCGAAAGCTTATAAGTACAGTTCTTTGCAATATTTGGATGTTGAAGAGCTGGAACTACAGGCGCCTGAGGATATTCTTATTGATGAACCTGGTGTGTTTATATTATGTAAATCGGTTGATGAGGGTCATAATATTCACTGGGCTGCCGAGTCTACAGAATTATTTAGGACTGCACTAATAGATCTGACCAGTAAGTTTATTCAATTACCTGTGGGTGGAACTCATAGAATGTATATCGAATTTATACATCCAGATCTCATGCCAGTTATGGAGTCTTTGGGGTTCAAGATAGTTAGTCAGTTTATTGATTTCTGGAATGAGGATATCTCAAAGAAGATCACCGATCAAGCAGAATCACCATTCATAAGAAACATTGAGCCTAAAGACTATTTACAGGTTAGTATGATCACCAAAGCATGTATAAATCTTTCAAGAGGTTTCTATGGTGAAGAGTTGGATTTCATACAAACATGGAATGAATCGGATCATTCTTGTATTCTTGTAGCAGAATTGAATAAAAGCATTGTTGGAGTATGTTTATTGAACATCTACGGATTTGAAAATGAAAAGGGACCTGTGTTATGGCTTAGAGAATTAGCTGTAGATCCGAAATATCATAACCAAGGTATCGGACATAAGTTAGCTGTTGAAGGTATACGCTGGGGGAATAACAACGGCGCTAAGCGGAGTTTTCTAGCAGCAGATAAAGAAAATCGAAATGCGATCAGAATCTATAATAAATTGGGGTATAACCATAAGGACGAAGTAGGGCAGATTAATATGGCTTTAGTGCTTGGAATTGAAGAGCCGATCTAACTATCATAGTTAGATCGGCTTTTGTTGATCTTAGCTATTTGATGCGTTTAACTCGCAAATATATGCTTACCAATTTTCAAGTTTTGCGGACGTGACCAGATCCATGCACTTGTTGCTGTATCCGGATTGAAATAATAGATTGAATGGTTTGTGGGGTCCCAACCCCGAACAGCATCAAGAGCAGCTAAATAAGCTGTCTGATTTGGTGTAAGCCAATACTGGCCGTCAGATACGGCTGTGAAAGCTCCTTTTTGGAATACAACTTCTTTAATATTATTAGGAAATTGACTTGATTGTATACGATTCATGACTACTGCACCCACTGCAACTTGTCCTACATAAGGCTCACCGCGAGACTCACTGTAGATAACTTTAGCCAAAATATCCATTTCATTAATATTAAGCGTGTGTTTTTTTAAAATATTCCAAGTTTTTGTCCCCGAAATTCCATCAGCGCTTATTCCATAGGCCTTTTGAAAACTAGTAACCGCTGCTTTCGTTTGTGATCCGTATACCCCATCTAAGGGCTCAGTATAGAAATCAAGGGTTTTTAATCTATATTGTAGATCCCATACATCTCCTGAAGAACTTCCTATGGTTAATACCGGAGCTGCATTAGCAGAACCGATCATAGTAGCCATGCTCACCAGACCCAAAAGAAGCAACAAAGTGAATATTTTAGTCTTCATTATAGTAGCCTCCTTTCAGAAAACATTATAAATATAGTTTAATCATTGAGACAACACTCATTTAATGGAAAATAAATTACTGTTTTACAAACTGTGAACTCTTAGTTCCGTTTGTGATTTTCTGAAATGGGTAAAATAATACTTATAGGCAGATAAAATTTCGGAGGTCTTTTATATGAAAAAGCAATTATTTCTACTAGTCGTTGCAGCTGCTTTCAGCTTAAGTGCTTGTAGTAATGACAATAGCTATGGCAATCAAATGTCTTCTAACGATACACAAATGGAACATAACTCACATTCAAGTTCAGGTGAAGTTCCAAAAGATCTGCGGGTAGCGGAGAACCCTACTTACAAAGTAGGAAGTGAAGCTGTGATCCAAACTGACCATATGGAAGGGATGAAGGGAGCCATTGCGACAATTGTGGGAGCTTATGAGACGACAGCATATAATGTTTCCTATAGACCTACTACAGGAGGTCAGCCGGTCACAAATCATAAGTGGATTATTCATGAAGAAATAAAAGAAGCAGATGATATATCCTATCAACCAGGCTCAGAGGTTATTATGGAATCTGATCATATGAAGGATATGAAGGGTGCAACGGCTCAGATTAACTCAGCAGAAAAAACCACTGTCTATATGATTAATTACAAACCTACTACGGGTGGAGATGAAGTGAAAAATCATAAGTGGGTAACAGAAGATGAGCTTTCACCTGTAAAATAATAGATCAACACAAAAACTGCAACTTACTCAGTTACGCATGAGTACGTTGCAGTTTTTGTTGTTTTATAGTCAGCTTCAAAGTAATTTGCGGTTAGGCTTTATCCACTGCAAGTTTTGAAGATTTCATGTTTGACGGGTCCTGTTCAGCTTCTTCAGGAACTGGCATTTGGTTAGAAGTACGAAGTGGAAGCTCCTTCAGGAAGAAGACAAGCACGAAAGCTACAACAAGCACAATGGTCCCGGTTAAGAACACGGATGACAATGTCTGTCCTAAAGCGTCACGGATACCCTCAATCATTTGTAAGAAGATAGGCTGTACATCGGTTGGCAGACTAGCTTGAGTCTGTTCAAGCAATGGTTTGTTCATTAATGCCTGTGGATTAGCGAAGGAGAGCATTTGCTCAGCAAGTTTTGGATCTATCTGTGTGAAATCCGGTGCTGATGACGATTGCAGAGCTTCCTTCAAGTTTTTGGTAAGACTATTTGACATAACGGTACCCATGACTGCGATACCGATCGTACCGCCTAAATTACGGAATAATTGTGAGGAGGCCGTTACTACACCCAGTTCTGTGTGTGAAACCGCATTTTGAGTAGCTAGTGAGAATACTGGCATTCCCAATCCTAACCCAAGACCAAACACAATCATACTTAGGACAGCCATCGGTACATTATTCATAAATACCATAATTGTCATACCAGCAATCATAATGGGTATTCCAATTAATGCGTAACGTTTATACTTCCCTTTTTTCGCCATCTTTTGTCCGGTAAGGGCACTGGCTACAACCATAACGATCGACATTGGCATAGTAACATACCCTGCATATGTCGCGGAGATCCCCAGAACACCTTGTACGAAGAAGGAAAGATAGATCATAGCTCCCATCATACCGAAGTTCATAATAAAACCAATAATATTAGATATGGTAACTACGCTATTCTTAAATAGATGAAGCGGAAGAATTGGATTTTTAGCTTTGGATTCGACCAAAATAAAGAGAAGTGCCGAAACGACCGTTCCCGCCAACAGGCCGAGAATTTGCGAAGAACCCCAATCATATTCTGTACCTGCCCAGGTGAAGGCAAGCAGTAGAGGCACGATGGTAGTTGTCATTAGCAAGGAACCTAAATAGTCTATGCTTGTTGACTCCCCGCGTTTGCCTTTAGGAAATAAGGTAAGAATCATCACGAAGGCTACTACACCAAGCGGTAGGAAGATCCAGAACAGCCAATGCCAATCCATATTGTCAATCAAAAAGCCTCCAAGCGTTGGTCCAAGCACACTGGAGAAGCCGAATACTGCCATCATCAACCCCATCCATTTACCACGTTCACGCGGAGGGAATAAGTCACCTACGGCAGTAAATGCGGTGGATTGAATAATACCTGCACCTACCCCTTGAATCCCACGGTAAATGATAAATTGATAAACATCGGAAGATGTACCTGTCAGAAAAGCCCCAACCATAAATAAGAGAATACCTGCTAATAGAAAGGGTTTACGTCCGAACATATCAGATAACTTACCGACAAGAACGGTTGCTATTGTTGATGTTAATAAGTAAATGTTAATAGTCCAAGTATAGTAATCCATGCCATCAAGAATTGCGATTATACGCGGCATAGCAGTACTTGTAATTGTCTGATTAATCGCTGCGAACAGCATTGCAGCCATTATTGCTATCATAATACTAAGTTTTCGTTTGCTGGATAAATGTTCCATTTGATTGTTTCCCCGCCACTTTTTAAATTTTATCTCTTGTCTAAATCAGAAATTATTACTGCGAAAATTCTTCTTAAATGCTCAATATCCTCATCGGGCAGTATCTTAAAGTAAGATTCCATAAGTTCTTGATGGCGTTCCTGCACCTCTTTAATCGTTGCTTCTCCTTTCTGCGTAATGGTGATGTGTACAACCCTTCGATCATCTTTGGCGCGTTCCTTATTTACGTAATCTTCAGCGATTAATTGGTCTGTTACGCCTGTAATTGCTGCTGAGGTAATACCCAGAGCTGCAGCAATCTGTGATACGTTTTGTGGACCGTTCTTAGATAAAGTCCTGAGGGTTTTGAACTGTGTAATATTTAAGGGGTAGTCTTGTTTGTTCCAATCTTGGGAGATTCCTTTTAAAAAGGATTTGAACATAGTAGAAATCTGAAGAAAATCTTCATTATTAGCCAAATCACGCCTCCTAAAGTTATGAAATAGGGCGGAATAAGTAATTCCATTAAATTTTAGATAACAACTAAATGATTAACTACTTAATTATTAAAGCGTGAAACAATATATCATCCTTTTTTATATCTCGTCAAGAAAAGGTTTGTTTTTTTCGAATGAAATAGAGTGTTGTTGTTGAAGTTCGTTCCTGAGCTAATGAATTATTTGTTATACTGTGTATAGTTATCTTTATTATTATTTCATTAAAAAGGAGCATTTATTTGAATCTAGCAACTCCTGTAACACCTATTCAACTTATGCAAGTACTTCTAAACGTTTCTGTGATTCGCCCTGTTTTTATCTGGGGGGCGCCTGGTATTGGGAAATCTTCGCTAGTAGAAGCTTTTGCTGATCAGGTGGGTCTTCCTTGTGTGTCACTATTAGGTTCTCAATTAGCACCTGAAGACATCATTGGAGTCCCGCAAATCGTTAACGGTAAGAGCCAATTCTGTCCTCCAAAAATGATTGCTCGGGATGAACCATATTGTTTGTTCCTAGACGAGCTTAATGCCTGTTCTCAAGAGGTGCAAAAAGCTTTTTATAGTCTCATCCACGAACGCCGCATCGGCGATTATCACCTACCTGAGGGCTCTATAGTAATAGGAGCTGGTAACCGTGCACAAGATAGTGCAATTGTTAAACCTATGTCCTCCGCGCTTATCAATCGGATGTTCCATATACAGTTAAATGTATCGTTTCAGAATTGGATCTCTTGGGCATATGAGCATAGCATTCATCCTATGGTTATTGAATATCTGGAATTGCGTCCCGATCATTTGTGGAGTGCACCTCCAAAGACTGAAGAGCCTTTCTCCACGCCACGCTCTTGGCATATGCTTAGTGATGCACTACATGAGTTTGGCGATGATGTAAATGTGGATACCGTGGGGATTTTAGCGAATGGCTCACTGACACCTTCTCACGCCACACAATTCAGGGCTTTTTATAAAAATCTAACTGGAAAATATGAACTTAATCAAATTATAGATGGTAAATCCTCATTTCCAACGGCTCCAGAAGATCGGGATCTCCTGTATTTTCTGGCGCAATCCTTGCGTGCCCAGATTATCAAAGAACTCCCTCCGATTAAAGATAACGTACGAGATGGACATCGCCAATTTGCACATACGGTTAAAAAGCTGATTAAAGACCTGTCCGTCATTAGCTTTGAAATTGCACAGCTAGTAGTTGCTAAGCAGGAGCAAAGTGATAATATTCCAGATTGGTTAATGGTTGAAATTGTACGTGATTTACCACGTCTTGCAATAAAAGAGCGGGGGTAAATATGGCTAAAAAAACAACTCCAGATAATCCCGCTTTGAAAAATTTTAACGAAGCATGTTCGTTAATCGCGGATCATCCTATTTTTGCGCCGTTATCTGTTCGAGCTTCGATTATTCATAATGAAAATAGTCCCTATCCTGAAGACGGCTGGGCAATTGTCACTAATAACGGTTATATTTACACTCATCCTAAACGGCGTGGCGAGGTTGCTGAATGGATGTACGTTTTGGCACATTGTTTTCTTCATTTAGGTCTTGGACATTTAAAGATTAAAGAGAATCAAGTGGCGTGGAACGTTGCATGTGATGTGTACATAGCAAAGTTTTTAAATGACTTGAAGTTTGGGAAAATACCCGCAGATATGGAGTCGCGAATTGATCTTACAATTAAAGATGAACAACAGCTTTACGAGCAGTTTATGATAAAAGGAATTCCGGACAACTCCAGATATTTTGGGACTGCGGGTGTTTCAAAACTGGATATGAATGTTAGAGATGCCACCAAAAGATACTGGGGAAAAGCACCGGATTGGGAAGCCTATTTTGCTTATGGGTTATCTAATGCTGTGACGAATGCAGTAAGTGTTGCTGGAGGACATGCTAATACTATTAGTGACCCTGCACTTTCTTTAACAGCTCCACAACGGGCAAAACGATGGTTTATGGACAGATATCCTTTATTAGGAGCGCTTGCCGCCGGCTTTGAGATTATAGAAGATCCAGCGATATGTCGGCGATTAGATATTTCCATAGCTGCCATTGACGTTATTGATCGCAAAATATTCATGAACCCTGCAGCTGGACTAAACGATGAGGAGTGTATTTTCGTGATGGCGCATGAGCTTCTGCATGCGGGGCTTCAGCATCACGAGCGATGTCTTGGTCGAGATCATTATCTTTGGAATGTGGCTTGTGACTACGTTATAAATTTATGGCTAGTGGAAATGAGTGTAGGGGAGTATCCGCGAATTGGACTCTTATTAGATCCTGAGCTTAAAGGTTTATCTGCTGAAACGATTTATGATCGTATGGTCGGAGATATCCGCACTTATAAGAAACTGGCAACCTTGAGAGGGAATGGACTTGGTGACATTTTAGATAACGGTTCATCAAGTTTTTGGGATGCGAGAGAAGGACAAACGTTAGATGATTTCTGTAAAAATGCTATGCAACAGGGACTTATGTATCATGAAGAGCAAAGTCGCGGTCTTTTGCCATCAGGCCTAGTTGAAGAGATTAGAGCGCTGGGCCAGCCACCTATTAAATGGGATGTAGAGCTTGCACGGTGGTTTGATCATTATTTTTCACCGCTTGAGAAGACCAGATCTTATTCACGAATTAGCAGACGTCAATCTTCTACGCCTGATATCCCTCGACCACAGTGGGTTCATAGCGGTGCTGCAGATGATGGCCGTACTTTTGGAGTTATTTTAGATACCTCAGGCTCAATGGATAAAAAACTTCTGGCCAAAGCATTAGGGGCTATTTCAAGTTATGCGCAGGCTCGTGATGTTCCTTTTGCACGGATTATCTTTTGTGATGCTTGTCCTTATGATGCAGGTTACATGCCCCCCGAGGCTATCGCGGATCGGGTACAAGTGAAGGGAAGAGGGGGAACGATCTTACAACCAGCTATTGATTTGATTCAACAAGCTGAGGATTTCCCGAAAAAAGGACCGCTTCTAATTATTACAGATGGTTATTGTGACAAGCTGATCCTTAAAAGAGACCATGCTTATATTTTGCCCAAGGGTAATGACTTGCCTTTCTCACCCAAAGGACCTGTATTCAGAATTAATTAGGGCTTAGAATAAATTTAGAGCGAGGTAACAATGGATATGAATCCCCCCAAACATATTCTTTCAGCAGCTACAGTTGTATTCAATGATCAAGAAGAAATCTTATTAATAAAAGGTCCACGTAGAGGCTGGGAGATGCCAGGCGGACAGGTTGAAGAGGAGGAGTCCCTTATAGAAGCAGCAATCAGGGAAGCCAAAGAAGAATCGGGCATTGATATAGAGATTAATAAGTTCTGCGGAGTTTTTCAAAATGTTGATCGATCTATTTGTACTAACCTATTTCTAGGGAATGCCATCGGCGGCGAACCTGCTACTAGTTCCGAGAGCTTAGAAGTTGGGTTTTTCTCGATAGAACAAGCATTAGAAATGGTCACATGGAAAAACCTCAGACTGCGGCTGGAGTATTGTCTAAATGATGAGGTACAGCCTTTTTACGTAGAGTTACGGGGTACAGAAGTTGAAGAAATTATATTTAAATTAGAAAACCAGCAAACTTTTTAGAGGTCCTCCTGCGTCCTAGCTAATGAGTGTCATCGGAAGGCACTTATAAATAGAGATGGAGGATGACGAGATATGAACAAAAGAACAAAAAATCTATTTAAAATGAGTGCAGTGGGATGTGTAGCCATTATGGGAGTGAGTGCAGCTTCTTTACCGGTTCATGCTATGGTTTCCACACAAGTAACAGCTAATGTTTCTGCGGCTTTACCGTCCAAGATACCAGCCCTTGCTGGCATTAAAGTACAAGAAAAAGTACTTAACACAACAAGTAAATACCTGATTGCAGATTTAAAAGTACCTCAGCTAACAGGAATGCTGGATACTCATTATCAAGATGAACTGAACGATATTATCCTCTCTCATGCTGAAAAGGATCTGGCACAGTGGGAGAAAGACGCTGCAGAAATGGGCAAAAAAGCACAGGCTGATCAAATGGAATTTCATCCTTATACTCTTTACATTACTTATGATCTGAAATCAGATGGAACAGGTTCTCCAGCAGGCGTTATCTCCTTGACTGTTACTACTGAAGGTTCTGAAGGTGGAACAAGCATGCCGCGGATCGATACTTATAATGTGAAAAATATAGCTGAGGCAGAACCTGTTACACTAACGGATCTACTGGGCGCTAACTACAAAGAGAAGCTCGATGCAGACATTCTGGCAGAAATTAAAAAGGATTCAGATAAGTATTTCTTAGAAGAGTACACAGGAACTTCAACTGAGCAGTCGTTCTATATCGATAAAGGTAACTTAGTAATCGTATTCCCTAAATACAGCATTGCGCCAGGTTATGTAGGTTCACCAGAGTTTCGGTTCAGCTTAAATCATAGTTCAACGGATACAACTAAGCTAGATTTGAAAAAAGTAGCTACTTTCACGAATAAGAAAGGCGTGCGCATGGTATCGCTTCGTGATGTGGCCAGTCAACTAAACTATGAATTGAAATGGAATCAGTCTACCAAAACCGCTGAATTGATGAAAGGTGCACAGTGGACAAGTGTTACGCTTAACAAAGATTCATACTTCTTCGCAAAAATGACTCCTAAAGCTTTAGGTGTTGCCCCTGTTCTGCAAGATAACAAAACCTATGTACCTGTTCAATTCGTATCAGAAATTCTACAGGTTGTAGTTCAGAAATAACCTTTTAGAAGTTTGTGAAAGTAGTTAGATTTTTTAAAAACATCCCGCAGGGTAATTCTTGCGCGGGTGTTTTTTTTACTTTTGATAACAGAATAACCAGTTAAAAGAACTTTTTGTGCTACTCCTGCGTCCTGACTATGAACAACAAATTAAGGGTAAGGACTGAAACAGAATGAATGACAACAAGCGTTATATGCCTGGAATTGATGGACTAAGAGCTTTTTCTGTACTCGCTGTCATAGCCTATCATTTGAATTTGAAATGGGCTGGGGGTGGACTGCTGGGAGTGGGAATCTTTTTTGTGATCTCGGGTTATCTCATCACAGACCAAATCATTAACCAATGGGAGCGTCATCGAAGATTGGACCTTCTGGACTTTTGGATACGTAGAGCACGGAGGTTGCTGCCGGCGACGATAGTCATGCTGATCGTTGTCACCTTATGGCTCTTAATCATAGATCCCACGAGATTAAATGGGCTGACAGGAGATTTCATGTCATCACTATTTTACGTTAATAACTGGTGGTTAATATTTCATGATGTTTCGTACTTCGAAAGCTTTGGTCCTCCTTCACCGATCGGACATTTATGGTCACTTTCTATTGAAGAACAGTTTTATATTCTATGGCCGCTGCTGCTCGTATTAGGACTAAAGATCATACCTCGTCGAGGTAAACTTATTGCCTGGATTCTGGCTTGTGCTGCTGTCTCAGCTTTAGCCATGGCTATGTTCTATGTACCGGGCACAGATCCAAGCAGGGTCTATTATGGAACAGATACTCGCATATTTGCACTTCTAGTTGGAGCGGCGCTTGCCGTTGCATGGCCTAGTCAGAAACTTAAAAATACAGTCACAGAAAGATCTCGTTATATGTTTGATATCATTGGTGCTCTGGGACTGCTGGTATTAATGGTGCTAGTTTACCGGATTAACGAATTTGATGAATCACTATATCGTGGTGGATTTTTGATCATCTCTATCATTACTGCAGTAGTGATTGCCGTGCTTGCTCATCCTGCCAGTTCTCTTGGCCGGAAAATGGGCTGCAAACCTTTGCGATGGATAGGTGTACGTTCATATAGCTTATACCTTTGGCATTATCCCGTAATTATTCTTACCAGCCCTAATGGGAATCCAGATGAGAGCGGCGTACTTCGTATTATCCTTCAGTTAGCAGGAAGTTTTCTACTGGCAGCCTTATCATACAAATATGTGGAGGAGCCGCTCCGTCGGAGATCATTAAGAGATATTTGGAACAATTGGAGTGCAAAGCAACGCCGCAGCTACCGCCCAGTCTTTCTTATGACCATGATCTTTTTGGTTCTTATTCCGATTGCCTGCAATGGATATTTATCCAATGCTGAATCTGACACGCCTACAATCGAAGTTGCAGATAAGCAGAATGTACAGCAAGAGGGAACAGCGCAAGATCCAATAGCTCACAACTCATTGGCACCACCCGTAGAAAAAGATACGACTGATGATGAAAAGCAAAAACCTGACACTGAAGAGAAACAAGTTGAACCAGAAGGAAACATTGCGGTAACCGGGAAAAATCAAACCGGAAAGAATATTACGGCCATTGGTGATTCTGTCATTTTGGATGCAGCACCATTTTTGGTAGAAAGTCTCCCTGGTATTGTCATCGATGGAAAGGTCGGCAGACAGATGCTGCAGGCACAGGAGGTGGTTGATCAGCTTAGAGCACAAGGGCGGTTAGGGAAGCGGATGATCATTGAGCTGGGGACGAATGGAGCTTTTAACTCCAAGCAATTACGTAAACTACTAAATTCGTTAAGCGATGCGGAGCAGATTATTTTGGTCAATACACGTGTGCCGAGAAAGTGGGAGCAGACTGTGAATTCCACCCTTTCAAAAGTTTCCAGTGAATTCAGGAATACGACCATAGTAGACTGGTACTCAGCTAGTGAAGGAAAAGACGACTACTTCTACAAAGATGGTGTTCATTTGAAACGTGAGGGTGCCAAGTATTATGCATCAATTCTAATTAAAGCTTTGGAAAAAGAAAATAAATAATTTATTTGGAATCTCCAAACTTTTTTATACTCACCAAACGTCTTACTCCTGTTACAACACCAGATCACAAACAGAGAAGGATAATCGACCATGTTGAATAGGAAAACCGAGAAAATATTGACGCGATGTATCAAAGAAAACAAAGAAAATGTATACCGGCTTGCTTACAGTTATGTGAAAAACAAAGAGGATGCCCTCGACATTGTGCAGGATTCTATTTATAAAGCGATGACACGAATGGATTTGCTAAAGGATCACGATGCCGTGAAAAGTTGGTTTTACAGGATTGTCGTGAATACTTCTTTAGACTTTTTGCGCAGAAACAAGAAGGTTCAGACGATGGAGCCAGAGATAATAGAAACCTATAGTCCGGCTGTTGAGGATAACTATACAGATATGGATTTGAAAAGAACACTGGAAGAGCTGCCGGCGAAATACCGAAGTGTGATCGTGCTTAGATATTTTGAGGATATGAAGATTAATGAAGTGGCTGAAGTTCTTAATGAGAACACCAATACAATAAAGACAAGGCTGTATCAGGCCCTTCAGTTATTGCGAGTGAAGCTGAATGATGAAGCCTTAAAGGAGATAAAGTAAGATGGACGAAAGAATACAAGAATTACATAAAGAGTATACCGATATTCCCATTCCGGATGAACTTGATTTGATTGTAAACCGCTCTATAAAGCAGTCACTTAAAGCCAATAGAAAAAAACACACAACAACTAAGTGGGTGGCTAGTGTTGGCGCGGCCGCAGTTATTTTTCTAGTAGCCATAAACACCAGTACAACCGTAGCTAGTGCATTATCTTCCATCCCAGGCGTTGATCGGATAATAAAAGTGCTAACTATTAAAGAATACGTTGTAGAAGAAGAGAACTACGATGCTAATATCAAAGTTCCAGCCGTAACGGATATGGAAAACAAAGAACTGGAGCTTGGATTGAACAGCAAATATTTAAGTGAGAATAAAGCACTATACGAAAAGTTCCAAGCGGAGATCGAAGCGTTGAAGGAACAAGGTGGGGGCCATTTGGGGCTGGATGTTGGTTATGAAGTGAAAACGGATAATGAGCATATTTTCTCCATTGGCAGATATGTTGAGGAAACCGCTGGTTCATCTTCAATGGAAGTTACTTTTGATACGATAGACAAAGAAAATCAGATCCTTATTACATTACCAATGTTATTTAAAGATGATCAATACATTGAGCGCATCAGCGAAAATATTAAAGAACAGATGATTGCTCAAATGAAAGCAGACTCTGAAAAAGTTTACTGGATCCCTGAGTATGGCGATGATGTGCCAACGGATCAGTTTACATCCATTACGAAGGATCAAAGCTTTTATATCAATACCGAAGGTAAGCTTGTGATTGTGTTTAATAAATACGATGTCGCACCGGGTTATATGGGCTCCGTTGAATTTATGATACCAACCGCGGTGCTTGCTGATGATTTGGTCAGTCAGAAGTATATTCAATAAAAGAATTCTGGGAATAACGTCATCTGCGTTCCGAAACTCTGCGCAAAAGTTGATAAATGTGGAACTAGCGTCATCTGAGTCCGAAAGTTTAGCCAAAACTCTTTGTCAAAGCCTTAAACATCGTTTGATGTCATTATTTTACGGGGGACGCAGCAGCTATCGGACTCAGCTGACCCTAAACGCAGCATTATCGCACTTTTGCAATCCTAACGGACCACATCGTCGCTATTGGCACGAAAAACACTCCTCAAGCACTCTTTTCTAACGAATAGCTGCACTGGGGTCCGAAGCTCTGCGCAAAAGCTGATAAAAGCGGAAATAACGTCATCTGGGTCCGAAAGTTTAGACGTAAATAAATCGCTCTACTGCCGCAACGGTAGCATTAATATCCGGGTTAGAATTATCGATCAACGCAATATTTTCAGCCGGGAGCGGCCATGCTACCGTACGGTTGCCAAGAGAAGTGCGGAATTCATTCCAATGCTGGAACTTCCATTCATCTAGTGGTGATTGTCTGTCTTGAATTCGTTCCCGGTACAATTCCTCGTTGGCTAAACCTACCAAGACAACCTTGACTTCAACATCAAGGAGGGAACGTCCGATCCGAACTAACTCATTGCTGATCCAGTCAGGATTGGCCGCCTCTTTGGTGAAGGGACCAACCACAAAAGCATCGACGTCCAAGCCTATATTATCCAGCGCAGCATCCATAGTGATTCGATAACCTAAATCGCGGCATAACCTTTTGTACTCTGCTGAGTCTCTATCTGCCGGATCCAGTCCGTGTAAAGTCATTATGGCGTCGGCAGCAGGCCGTAGCAGAATATCCATATCGAAAAATGGTATTTTGCGCCGCGAAGCAATCGCTTTAGCTAACGTTGTTTTGCCTGCTCCAGCTGGACCAAGAAAAAATACAAGTTTATTCATTTCTAATTCTCCTTAGTTCTCAAGTCAACTCCAAAGTGTATCTATGCATACTATCATATAAAAGATGACGAGCGATCGCCAGCGCAAACCTAATCTCGGCAAGTGACGGTCCACAAAAACTAAAATTGTTCGCAAATTAGCCTGAAAAATGATAATTTTTTGCTTCTCCATTGAGTTTTTAGTTAATCCTGCTTATAATATAGCGAGAAAAATAAGAAAAAGGTGTCCATAAATGAGCATATTAAATGTTGAAGGATTAAGTCATGGCTTTGGGGATCGTGCGATTTTTAAGGATGTTTCATTCCGTCTCCTAAAAGGCGAGCATATCGGATTATTCGGCGCTAACGGCGAAGGAAAATCCACTTTTATGAATATTGTTACAGGCAAACTGCAACCTGATGAGGGTAAAGTCGAATGGTCCAAGCGGGTGCGTGTTGGCTACCTCGATCAGCATGCTGTGTTAACCAAAGGAATGACGATTCAAGACGTACTCAGAAGTGCCTTTCAATACCTGTTTGATCTGGAGCAAGAGATGAATGATATGTACGGCAGAATGGGTGACGTTTCACCTGAAGAGCTGGAAAAGCTGCTTGAAGAAGTAGGTACCATCCAAGATACACTTACAAATCAAGATTTTTACATGATTGATGCGAAAGTACAAGAAACTGCGCGTGGACTAGGGATCACTGACATTGGATTGGATCGTGATGTAGCCGATCTTAGTGGTGGTCAACGTACCAAAATCTTGCTTGCGAAGCTATTGCTTGAAAAACCAGATATTTTGCTCCTCGATGAGCCTACCAACTATCTGGATGAGCAGCATATTGAGTGGCTGAGACGTTATCTTCAAGAGTATGATAATGCCTTTATTCTGATCTCTCACGATATGCCATTCTTGAATAGCGTTATCAACCTGATCTACCATATGGAAAATCAAAAGCTGACCCGTTATGTGGGTGATTATGAGCAATTCCAACAAGTCTACGAAATGAGAAAACAACAGCTTGAATCTGCTTATAATCGTCAAAAGCAAGAAATAGCAGAGCTGAAGGATTTCGTAGCTCGTAATAAAGCCAGCGTGGCAACCCGTAATATGGCGATGTCCAGACAGAAGAAGCTCGACAAGATGGAGATCATCGAGATTGCCAAGGAGAAACCGAAACCACAGTTTAACTTTAAAGAAGGTAAAACTGCGGGCAAGATGATTTTCGAAGCAAAAGAATTGGTTATCGGCTACGATTCTCCATTGTCCAGACCGCTTAATTTGCTGATGGAGCGTGGACAGAAGATCGCGTTGGTTGGGGCAAACGGAATTGGTAAAACAACTTTGCTGCGCAGCATTTTAGGTGAAATCTCTGCATTGTCCGGTTCGGTAGAACGTGGATACCATCAGGAGATTGGCTATTTTGAGCAAGAGATGAAGGAAGGCAATTACAAGACTTGTATTGAGGAAATCTGGGACACGTTCCCGTCTCTGTCACAATTCGAAGTACGTGCTGCCCTTGCTAAATGCGGATTAACTACGAAGCATATTGAGAGTAAGATTGCTGTTCTAAGTGGTGGGGAAAAAGCCAAAGTGCGTCTATGTAAGCTCATTAATAGCGAAACCAATATTCTCGTATTAGATGAGCCGACAAACCACTTGGATATCGATGCCAAAGATGAACTGAAACGCGCTCTAAAAGCATACAAAGGAAGCATTCTTATGATTTCTCACGAACCCGATTTTTATCAGGACATCGTAACAGATATCTGGAATTGCGAAGATTGGACGACGAAAGTATTCTAAGTATACGAGTTCAATTAACGAATCTTAAACAGGATACCTTACTTCGATTCTCCGAAGGGTATCCTGTTTTTTTATCCCGAGGCACCATCTGCATTAACTGTGACGATTAAAATTGGCGTCTGAGGCAATGATTCCATCTCTCTGAGAAATCTTGAACAGTAACGCAAAAACACCACTGAGGATGGATAATGTAACTACACAAGGTTACTAGGATACCGATGATCCAGCCTGCAAGATGGGAGACACTTTCAATGCAGATGCCTTTTATAAAATCGACTGATTTATACTTCATCCGTACCTCAAGATAGGCGTAGATGATTACAAATAGCATAAATAGACCACACCAGAGGTAAAAGTATTTTGGCAGATTCCCAGATAACAAATCCGTCAAAAATTGAATGGTCGTCTTCATGATTTCCATAATTAACACAAACAATAGATCACTCCTCAAAACTTTCCGCCGGTAAGCAAACTTTAGGCTTCAAACTTCAGATTCTGCGGTTCCGTCGGAAATTCTTCTGTCCGTGCACGGGAATCAGTGACGGGAACGTCCAGGCCTACTTCTTCAAAGGTGCAGTCATCCAGCCAAATCTTTCCGGATCCGGATAGGAGAATACCTATGTTGATACAATCCGCCTCTGCCGGGATATCCAGCACACAAGCGTAAAAATTCCAGGAAGCAGTTCCTTTAATACTTCTGTACTGCATGTTGTCAAAACCCAGCATATTCTGGAGCTTGTCATCAATACGCATCCATAAGCCGCACCTGTCGCTTACTTCTTCGGTCCGGATAAAGCCGGCAAACCGCATCCGTTTCCCAAGATAATTTTTTGCGTCAAACTGCTGCATTAGAGTACCGAATTCGTTCCCTTCGAGTGGTTCAGTTTCTGCGCATTCCAGTGATACAGAGTTCCTTCCCTTATGGTAAATCTGCATATCTAATGATGCCTTATATTTGCTGGGAGATGTTCCGGTGATGAACCAACCTTTAATTTCGGACATGGTAAATTCCTCTCTTTCCTGAATCAATAGTTTTATCTGTGACCTGTATTGGGCTGGGGGGAGAGCATAAAGTCCTTTAAAAGCTCTTGTAAAAGCCTCTTGACTATCAAAACCATAAAGAAGTGCAATATCTAGAATGCGTTCTTCGGAATAGAGCAGCAGTTGGGCAGCAGAACTCAACCTGCGGGAACGAATGTATTCAGCTACACTTTTGCCGACATATTTCTGAAAGAGCCGGTGGAAATGATATTTGGAGAATCCAGCCTCTTTCGCAATTCTGTCCAGATTCAATTCTTCTTCTTCCAAATGGTTCTCAATAAATTCAATACTATTGTGAATCATCTTGTAATACAGCCTGATCACCTCCTTGTTCTGGTCTTAATATACCTCATCTATTTAAAGGGATTTTGATAATTCTTGCTTAGTTGTACTTCAGTATGTAGAAATTTGCACCTGAATCTAATACTATCAGCAGAATATATAAAAGAAGAGTATTAAAACTATAAAACACAAAAAGGCGAATTCTTACTCATAATGGAGTGAGAATCCGCCAATATCTATTTGGATGCATTCCTACATTAAACCTCAATGATGATTGGAAGGATCATTGGACGCCGTTTCGTTTTCTCGTATAGGAACTTACTTAATGATTCTTTGATGGTCTGCTTGATGATATTCCATTGGCCGAGATCAGTTTCGTTCATCTTTTTAAGGGTCGATGTTACATGCTGGTTGATCTCGTCCATTAAATTATCGGAGTTACGGACATAAACGAATCCCCTGGAAATGGTGTCCGGCTCATTTAATAGACGTCCATCGGTTTGGCTCAGTGTAATCACCGTAATCAGTATGCCGTCTGCTGACAGCTGGCGACGATCGCGAAGCACAACATTTCCAATATCACCGATCCCAAGGCCATCCACTAGAATTTGCCCAGCAGTCACTCGACCGGATTGGCGGACAACACCAGACGATGACTCGACGATGTCCCCATTTTTTAGAATAAAGATATTTTCTGGTTTGACGCCTACCGCCTCCGCTAACAAGCTGTGATGATGCAGCATGCGGTATTCACCATGGATCGGAATAAAGTATTCAGGTTTCATTAGAGTCAGCATTAGCTTAAGTTCCTCTTGGCTACCATGCCCTGAGACGTGAAGCTCACTGCGTGAACCATAGATGACTTTAGCACCCAGCATATATAAATTATCGACAATCCTTGAAACATTTCTTTCATTTCCTGGGATGGGATTGGCTGCGAGCAGAACCGTGTCCCCAGCCTGGATCTCCATCAATCGATGGCTTGAGTTCGCTAAGCGGGAGAGGGCGGCCATGGGCTCTCCTTGACTGCCTGTACATAAAACAGTTACCTGAGCCGGAGGAAGCTTAGCAGCTTCTGCAGGTTCGATCAGCATATTGTCCGGAATGTTTAAGTAACCGAGCTCTTGGGCTACTCCGACTACATTAACCATACTTCTGCCTAGTAAGGTCAATTTACGTTCAGTTAAATGAGAAGCATCAATGATCTGCTGTAGACGATGTACATTTGAGGCGAAGGTAGAAATAAAAATTCTACGTTCTGCTTTTAAAAAGGCTTCTTCTATGTGAGCGCCAACAAGCTTCTCAGAAGGGGTGAAGCCAGGGCGCTCAGCATTGGTGCTTTCTGACAGCAGGATCTTTACACCCTTTTTACCGATATCGGCCATTTTATGTATATCTGGATACTGCTTGTTGACGGGCGTCATGTCAAATTTGAAGTCTCCCGTATGAACTACGGTACCTTCAGGTGTATCGAATACTACGCCAAGGCAATCTGGAATGCTATGATTTGTATTAAAAAATGTTGTAGTAATGGCACCCAGGGTTAAAGTAGATTCTGAATCAATACAATGGAGTTTCGTTTGTCGTAAAATCCCATGTTCCCTAAGTTTATTTTCGATTAATCCTAGGGTTAAACGGGAAGCATATATCGGGATATTCAACTGTTTAAGCAGGTAAGGAATCCCACCGATATGATCCTCATGTCCATGAGTAACCACCAATGCTTGTACCTTATCAATATTATTTAATAAATACGAAACATCAGGAATAATTAGGTCAATTCCTAAAAGACTTTCATCTGGAAATTTAGAGCCGCAATCAATAACGACAATGTCATCTGCGTATTGCAGGATATACATATTTTTACCGATTTCATGAACCCCGCCTAATGCTGCAATCGAGAGCTGCTTAGCTGCCATTTTCATTGAAGCCCCTCCTAAATAAATTTCTCTATATTATGTTTGATTCCCATTATAATTATCCATTCTGAAGGCTGATACAATATAATAACTGAAGAAAGCTAATCGAAAGATAGGAGAACGTTACTCATGAATATCCGACTATTACAAATGAAAGATAATAGCTCCATTGAAAAGGTCATCAGGGACTGCCTAATTGAGTTTGGCGGGAATCGCGCGGGTCTCGTCTGGGAGGATGACAGCCTGCATCATTTATCTGATTATTATAATCATAGTGAGAATCGGGCTTATTGGGTTGTTGAAGAGGGAGGGGAAGTATTGGGAGGTTGTGGAATTGCTCCTTTCGGGAATGATGACAAGATATGTGAGTTGCAAAAAATGTATTTATCTCAGTCGATTAGAGGTAACGGGATAGCCAACGAACTTTTAAATACAGCGCTGGACTTTGCCAAGCTTCATTACAACCAATGTTATTTGGAGACACTGCAAAACATGCACGCAGCCAACCGTTTCTACACAAAAAATGGATTTGAGCTATTAGAAAAACCACTTGCTGGGTCGGAGCATTTTGCTTGTGATGCTTGGTATATTAAAAATTTAATGTAATTGATTTAAAAATGTTGGAGGCCTGGATTACCAGGCTTTTTTTGCTCTAAGATAATGATTTTTTATTTGACAATAAAACCGTCCAGACGGTATAGTAAATAACAGAGGTGATTATCGTGAACAGTAATTCAAAACGAAGTAGTATTTTATTAGCAGCTTCTATTGTTGTTAAAAAT
This sequence comes from Paenibacillus sp. FSL H7-0735, assembly GCF_038008505.1. Taxonomy (NCBI): domain Bacteria; kingdom Bacillati; phylum Bacillota; class Bacilli; order Caryophanales; family Paenibacillaceae; genus Paenibacillus; species Paenibacillus sp. FSL H7-0735. The sequence continues at coordinate 3,548,520 of NZ_JBBOZH010000001.1, forward strand.
AATGGGGTGGAGAAGCTTACGCTTGAAGCCGTTGCCAAAGAAGCCGGGGTCAGTAAAGGTGGACTGCTGCACCATTTTCCGAATAAGGAAGCTTTAATAAAAAGTATGGTGGAAGAGTTAACAAGCGATTTTTTCAGTAATGTTCAAGAAAGAGTAGCGAATGCATCTAGAGAAACGGGGAAGTGGGGACGAGCGTTTGTTCAGGCGATTGACGACGATCTTAAGGAAGAGCAGGAGATTAGCACAGCGCTTTCGGCTGCTCTTTTTACGAATCCGGATATCCTTAAGAAATTTCAAGATCAATACTCAGTATGGCAAAACAATATAGAGAACGATGGAATAGATCCTGTACGTTCAACGATTGTCAGGCTGGCAGCGGACGGTTTATGGTATTCAGAAATGTTCGGATTAGGAGTTTTAGATAAGGAGTTACGCAGTAAAGTGATTCAAGAATTAATAAACATGACGGAGTAAGGAGGGGCTATTGTTGAATTCATATCTGTTACTGGCAACAGCGATTATCTGCGAGGTATTTGGTAGCTCCATGCTTAAAGTTTCTAACGGGTTTAAAAAGATTTTACCTTCAATAGGAGTCGTACTCGGCATGGGTTCAGCCTTTTATTGTCTTTCTTTAGCGCTTTCAACGATTCCTCTAGGGACGGCTTATGCTATTTGGTCGGGGGTAGGTACGGCTTTAACTGCGTTAATAGGAGTAATCATTTATAAAGAAAAATTCAATCTGAAGAAATTACTCGGTCTGATTCTTATCATTGGTGGAGTAGTCATTATGAAACTTTCTGGTGGATCTCATTAGAGCTTGGAGGAAATGTTATGAACAAGAATAAGGGTTTTTGGGTACTAGGGGTAGCTATTATAAGCGAAGTAATAGGTACAACTATGCTGAAAATGTCAGAAGGGTTCACACAAATATTGCCTACTATAGGTGTTATTATTGGTTTTATAATCGCATTTTATAGTTTGTCTATAAGTCTCAGAGTTTTACCTTTAAGCTTAGCTTATGCGATTTGGGCAGGTGTAGGTACAGTTCTAACCGCTATCGTTGGCATAGTAATATGGGGGGATCCATTTAGTGTGCTTACACTTGCAGGCATAGTATTAATAGTTGGAGGTGTAGTTTTATTAAACTCTCCAGATTCAGCTAATGAAAAAGAACTTAAAACCACAAGCTAATCTTTATAAAAAACAAGGGCCTGAGAAATCAGGCCTATATTTGATTGGCGTGATGTTGATAGATTCCATATTTAGGGTAGTTTGGCGATATTGGTATCACATATCTTTTCCGTAGAATTACATCTTATAGCTTGAACTGTTCTTTCTCTATAATGAAAGTGTCTCACATTGAAAGGAGGATCGGTTGTTATTTAATGTGCTCTGAGATGAATTTAAATGTAAACGCTATCATTTGAGCACTCAGATAGGGCGACACATTAGTGATAATCTACTTTAAGAGGAGGATTATAATGCGCAACAAGTATGTCGTATGGTCGCTTGTAGTAACCCTGTTGATTTCAAGTTTATACCTGGCAGCGGGTCCGTTCACATTTGTTAGTGCCTCTGGTGGCGCGAGTTTGACGCTGGGCAAAACTGTAACGGCTAGCGGTCAATCACAAACGTATAGTCCAAACAATGTGAAAGACAGCAATCAAGAGACGTATTGGGAAAGCAGCAATAATGCATTTCCGCAATGGATCCAAGTTGATCTCGGTACAGAGACAAGTATTGACCAAATCGTATTGAAGCTGCCAACGGGCTGGGAGACGCGTACGCAAACACTCGCCGTTCAAGGCAGCACAAATGGATCTACATTCACTGACATTGTTGGTTCAGCTGATTATGTGTTCAATCCTTCAGCAGGAGGGAACACCGTTAAGATTGATTTTTCAGCAACCAGCACTCGTTATGTACGCCTGAATGTAACAGGCAATACGGGTTGGCCGGCAGCGCAAGTATCTGAATTCGAAATTTATGGAGCTAGCACACCAACACCGACGCCAACAGCCACACCGACAGCCACACCAATTCCAACAGCCACACCGACAGCCACACCAACGCCAACAGCCACACCAACGCCAACAGCCACACCAACGCCAACAGCCACACCGACAGTCATACCAACGCCAACAGCCACACCAACTGTCACACCAACACCTGTTACGGGCAGTAATATCGCGGTTGGCAAATCGATTACCGCATCCTCTAATACGCAATCATTTGTGGCAGCAAATGCTAATGACAACAACACCAACACATACTGGGAAGGTGGCAGTAATCCTAGTTCATTGATACTTGACCTGGGGTCAAACTACAATGTTTCCTCAATCGTTCTAAAGTTAAATCCAGCCGCTGCATGGGGAGCACGTACCCAGACGATTCAAGTGCTCGGTCACAATCAAAACACAACGACATTTGGGAATCTGGTGTCAGCACAATCGTATTCGTTTAATCCAGCTTCAGGAAATACAGTAACCATTCCTGTTACCGCAACTGTCAAACGTCTACAGCTTAATATTACTGCCAACTCGGGTGCTCCAGCTGGACAGATCGCCGAATTTGAAGTATACGGTACTCCAGCTCCGAATCCGGATTTGGTGATTACTGGCATGTCCTGGTCACCAACGAATCCGGTCGAGTCTAATGCGATTACGCTGAACGCAATCGTAAAGAATATCGGCAATGCCAGCTCTCCAGCTACTACTGTTAATTTCTATTTAAATAATGAGCTTGTAGGCTCAGCTCCGGTAGGTGTACTAGCAACTGGAGCATCGACAACAGCATCGATGACACTTACCGCAGGAGTTAAGCCTGCCGCAACGTATTCAGTTAGTGCCAAAGTTGATGAAGACAACCTAGTTATCGAACAAAATGAAGCGAATAACAGCTACACGAACCCAGCGTCACTTATTATCGCTCCAGTGTCCAGCTCTGACTTAGTGGGAACTGTTACATGGACACCAAGTAATCCTGTTGCTAATAACAATGTAGCGTTCAATGTAAATCTTAAGAATCAAGGAACCATTGCCTCTGCAAGTGGTTCACATGGTATAAGCGTTGTTCTAAAAAACTCTGCGGGTTCCACTGTTCAAACCTATAATGGATCTTATAACGGTGCCTTAGCAGCGGGGGCATCAGTTAATGTTGCGATTCCAGGGACTTGGACAGCGATTAATGGTAACTACACAGTCACCACTACTGTTGAAGTGGATGCTAATGAGATAGCTGCCAAGCAAGCGAATAATGTAAGTGTTTCTAATCTCGTTGTCTATGCTGCGCGTGGTGCAAGCATGCCGTATAGTCGATATGATACCGAGGATGCTACTCTCGGGGGTGGCGCGACCTTGAAATCGGCGCCAACCTTTGATCAGGCATTACTCGCTTCTGAAGCTTCTGGCCAGCGTTATATAGCTCTTCCTTCGAATGGTTCGAACTTAGAGTGGACGGTCAGACAGGGTCAAGGCGGCGCAGGTGTAACGATGAGATTTACAATGCCTGACTCTGCAGATGGGATGGGATTGAATGGTTCACTGGATGTGTATGTGAATGGAGCGAAAGTAAAAACAGTTTCTTTAACCTCATACTACAGCTGGCAGTATTTCTCAGGTGATATGCCTGGCGATACACCTAGTGCAGGACGTCCACTATTCCGTTTTGATGAAGTTCACTGGAAGATGGATACACCCCTCCAACCTGGGGACAAGATTCGAATCCAGAAGAACAATGGAGATAACTTGGAATATGGTGTGGATTTCATTGAAATTGAATCTGTTCCATCAGCAATTGCCCGCCCAGCTAACTCCGTATCTGTAACAGATTACGGTGCTGTGGCAAACGACGGACAAGATGATCTGGCAGCTTTTAAAGCTACTGTAAATGCAGCCGTGGCAAGCGGAAAGTCTATTTATATTCCAGCAGGAACCTTTAATCTTAGCAGTATGTGGGAGATTGGTTCTGCTAGCAATATGATCAATAACCTCACTATTACTGGTGCTGGTCTCTGGCACACCAATATTCAGTTCACCAATCCTAATGCTGCGGGCGGGGGTATTTCACTCCGTATTTCAGGTAAGCTAGATTTCAGCAATGTTTATATGAATTCTAATTTGCGCTCACGTTATGGACAAAATGCAATTTACAAAGGTTTTATGGATAACTTTGGAACCAACTCTATTATCCATGATGTCTGGGTAGAGCATTTTGAATGCGGAATGTGGGTAGGCGACTACGCTCATACACCTGCGATTTATGCTACCGGGCTGGTAGTTGAAAACAGTCGGATTCGGAACAATCTTGCAGACGGCATCAACTTCTCGCAAGGAACTAGCAATTCAATTGTACGCAATAGCAGTGTGCGAAATAATGGTGACGATGGTCTTGCAGTATGGACCAGTAACACCAATGGTGCACCTGCTGGTGTGAATAATACCTTCTCGTATAACACCATTGAGAATAACTGGCGTGCGGCAGCGATTGCTTTCTTTGGAGGAAGTGGTCATAAGGCTGATCATAACTATATCATTGATACAGTTGGTGGTTCCGGCATACGTATGAATACCGTTTTTCCAGGTTATCATTTCCAGAATAATACGGGTGTAGTTTTCTCAGACACAACCATTATTAACAGTGGCACGAGTAAAGATCTTTATGGGGGTGAACGTGGCGCAATTGATCTTGAAGCATCAAATGATGCTATCAAGAACGTTACATTTAACAACATAGACATCATTAATACCCAGCGTGATGCGATTCAATTTGGATATGGTGGTGGATTCGAGAACATCGTGTTCAACAACATCAACATTAACGGTACAGGACTTGATGAAATAACAACTTCACGGTTCTCAGGTCCACATAAAGGTGCAGCTATTTACACCTATACGGGCAATGGTGCGGCAACCTTTAATAACCTGACAACTTCCAACATTGCTTATCCGAATCTGAATTATATTCAGAGCGGTTTTAATCTAACGATTCATTAATTTTATGTACGAGGTTAAGGGAGAAGCTCTTAGGAGCTTTTCCCTTTTAGCTTGTAACGAGCTGGATATCTCTAATTTTCCAGAAGGATAATGACTACATGACCAAGAAATTAATATATGGGGGATTTAAACTATTAAATTTTGAAAATCTTTTGCAAATGTGTTGATTTCATCATCTTAAGTTCGTCATAGCAGATGCGTCGGATCTCAAAGGACCTCCTGATTTTGTTAAAACAACTTACTGCGCTTATTCAGGCAAACCATTTAATTACTTAAAGGGAGAGATGAAAAATGAATCAGGAAGTAATCGATTTTATTGAAGCGCTAAAAGAATCATGGCAGGTGGAGTTGTCCACCTCACTACGTGAGGTTGTTCATCAGGCTATACCGGATGTGCAGGAACGTATTCAGTATAAGAAACCTCATTTTTTGAAAAATGGAAAATACGCTGCGGCCATCTCGATATCAAAAGACGCAGTCAGCTTTGTAATCTTTAATACAACCGAGCTAACGCTTCCAGAGGGAGCATTTGAGGGACCACCTGAAAGGAAAACCCTGAAGCTTCGAAAAGGAGACACATTTGATTCTGCACAGTTGGTCTCTTTAGTTGCTCAAGCTTCAGCTTCTCTTTGATCCATACTTATATTAAAAGGACGATATCTCAAAGTCATTTGACTTCATGGGATATCGTCCTTTTTGACGATTATACAGTTTTAGTTACTCGTTGTAGTGCTGAGATAGTGAATCTGCTCTTCCAGGATGGTACTTGCTTTGCCTAAAAATGTTGTTATCAACTCAAGCTCCTGTTCAGTAAAGGAAGACGCCAGTTTAACCATCTTAGTGTGCAAAGGAAGGTAGGCATTTCCAACCTCGCTATTCTCATATAAAGGAACAATGATCACCTTACGACGGTCTTTGGGGTCATGTTCTCTGCGAACAAAAGCATTTTTTTCAAGTCGATCAACTAATGTGGTAATGCTGCCTGTAGTAAGTCCAGTTAATTTGGATAGCTCGCCGGCGGTGATAGGACCTTTTTCATGAAGGATATCTATAGATAGAAAATCGTTATTGTATAACCCTAAAGAAGTTGCTACTTTTTGCTGATACAAAACCGTTCGGCTGCCTAGGCCCCGCATGCGTAAAGTTAAGTCTTCCTGCTGAATTGTAACTTGATTGTGCCGATCTCTTGACAAAAGAGGACCCTCCTTTTAAAATGTTTATATCTTGATAATCAAGATAATTAATAAACAAGATGCTTGATGAACATCTAATTAATTGTCTTGATTTTATCGAATTATTCACTAATTTGCAAAGGGTATAACATCACGTGGTTTGGAATGAAGCCTGTGCACAATCCTTTAACAATTAGAGTAGAACTAAACATTTGGGAAAAGTGGAGGAGAAAAAGGAGCATGGAAAAGAAAAATAAAGTTGGGGTTATTATAGTAGCTCTATTGTTGGCTACACTTATGGCATCAATGGATAATACTATACTTGCAACCGCAATGGGAACCATTGTAGGTGACCTTGGCGGCTTTGACAAATTGATGTGGGTTACGTCCGCTTATATGATAGCTGAGATGGCGGGAATGCCGATTTTCGGTAAATTATCGGATATGTATGGGCGTAAGCGATTTTTTATTTTCGGTATTATTGTCTTTATGATTGGTTCAGCTTTATGTGGTACGGCAAATTCTATTGTCCAGCTTAGTATTTATCGGGCGATTCAGGGTATTGGTGGAGGCGCACTCGTTCCTATTGCATTCACGATTATGTTCGATGTAGTGGCCCCAGAAAAACGGGGGAAAATCGGTGGGTTATTCGGTGCTGCCTATGGTATTTCCAGTATTTTTGGTCCCCTTATTGGCGCTTATATAGCGGATTATATTCATTGGTCTTGGGTCTTTTATATCAATTTACCCATTGGTGTTATTGCATTCTTTATGATCGCTTTCTTCTACAAAGAATCTGTTGAGCATTCCAAAGAGAAAATTGATTATCTTGGGGCTTTTACACTTGTAGCTTCAATCCTTTGTCTCATGTTTGCGATTGAGCTCGGGGGTAAGAAATATGCTTGGGACTCGACAATGATTCTGGGATTGTTTATGGCTTTTGTTGTGTTTTTAATTGGTTTTATTGTTATCGAACGTCGTGCAGAAGAGCCTATCATTACCTTTGGCATGTTCAAGAATCGTCTCTATTCTACGAGTAATGTTATGGCGATATTTAGCGGAGCGGCATTTATTACAGCCTCGGTGTACATTCCAATTTATATTCAAGGGGTTCTTGGCGGGTCTGCTACAAATTCGGGGCTTGTTCTACTTCCTATGATGATTGGTTCTGTTATCACTGCTGCTGGCGGAGGATTCTTGCTCTCTAAATTTAATTATCGCACGATCATGATTTCTACGTTAGTACTCCTTGTTGCAGGTATTGCTCTGCTTACCACACTAACACCAGACTCCTCCCGGTTCATGGTCACTATTTTTATGTTTCTGGTGGGTCTTGGCATAGGTTCATCATTTTCTGTTTTAAGCAATGCAGCGATTCATGGATTTACAGCAAGACAACGGGGTTCGGCAAGTTCGACACTTAGCTTCACACGGGAGCTGGGAATGACACTTGGTATTACGGTATTTGGTATTATTCAAAGTCACATTTTTTCGAATAAATTAACTTCCATGTTCAGTAAGGGAGGAGCGGCACCAGAAAGTGTTAATCTAAGTGATCCAAGTACAATTTTGACTCCCGACACACGGGACAAAATTCCCTCTGAGGTTCTTGATAAAATCACCGAAGGATTATCTTCCTCTCTTGTTCATACCTTTGCTTGGGCGATTATTCCATCAGTTATAGCTCTAATGGCAGCATTTGTGATGAGCAGGGAGAAGTTTGATCCTGCTTCTGAGCTGGAAGAATTTACGGCATCGCATTAAGGAAATAAAAGATAAAATAAAAGCCCAAGTCCTTTGTTAATAAGGGCTTGGGCTTTTTTGATAAGAAGCTCGGCGATCCTATTTCTCTGAAATGCTATATCGAGAATGTAAATGCCAGATAAGCTCTCTACGGCTGCTGACACCTGCTTTAGCGAAAATGGATTTTAAATGATCCTGAACCGTGTAAGCAGAAATATGTAGCTCAGCAGCCAATTCTTTAGTAGATAATCCGCGAATTACTCCTTCAAGTAAATGCTGTTCCCGTTTCGTCAGATCATACGCTTCTGCAATGATAGGAAGCATATCTGCTGGACGTGCAGGCTCGAATGAAATAGCAATTTGCGTCTGACCGTCGTATGCGTGAAGCCGGCTAGCCCGGATCACTAGATAAGGTCCGTCTGACATCCGGATACAGGACTTAGCCATCCCCGAAGATTCAAAGGGACCATTGATTGCTTGTGTGCTCACCGCCCGAATTGGTCGTGGCAGGATATGGTGATCAATTTTTTCTAATGAACGAAGTTTCTCTAACCAGCGGTCTGCTGTAGGATTGGAGGAGAGGAGCACTAGTTGATCAGAAAGGACGGCAATTCCTGAACCGTAATCTTCTTCCAGCCAAGTCTGATTTCTCTCAGGCAAGTCAAGACTGTAAGCCCGCATTCTTGCGGCAATCTCAGGAAGCATTAAGGTTATCCACTCACAATCTTCCCGTGAAAATACAGGCTGACCCGATTTTCTGTAAAGTGTCAGATACCCCCAACACGCATCTCCGTGAACAAGTACAGCGCGTAATTCATCCTCAAATCCCGACGGAGACAGTACTTTTTGATAGCGAGCACTTAAATCTGGCTGCCCTTCGGTTGCTTCATATAAAGTAGCTACGTGCACTTTACTATGAACCATTTGCTCATAGGGATTAATATCCTCTTCACCGTATTCGATCTGGAACAAGTGATGATGAATGGATTCCACGTTATCTTCTGTCACCGCACCTGTCGAGAGTAGTGTCTGTGGATCAACATGGGTACAGCAGGCAGCATCAAAGGGTACAACCTCGCGTAAAATCGACAGTAATGAAGTACGGTAGCTATGTGAAGAATCAGAAATAGCACCTAACCTTCTGATTTGTTGTTTAATATGATTAAGTTGTCTTATGGTTTTCATAGGTAAGCCCTCTAGTCTTGGAGTATAAAAATAGGTATCCCACATTTATGGGATAGTGAATATAAAGCATATCCGTATAATTGAGAATGGTTCTTAATTATTTCTATTATATAGGATGCGGTGATAAAATGCAGAGAAAAGAAGATATTGTAGTCGTCGGCGGATATGGCCATGTAGGGCGTACCATTTGTGAAATCTTAGAGAAAAAATATCCTGGAAAAGTATATGCTGCAGGGCGAAGCCTTGTAAAAGCAAAGCAATTCAGTCAAACAACTGATGGGAAAATTAAGCCGATGCAGTTGGATATTAATAAACCTTTACCTACTGATAAGTTAGAACGAGTGAAATTAATCATTATGTGCTTAGATCAAACGGATACGGATTTTATAAGAGCTGTGTTTCGAAGCGGTATTCATTATGTGGATGTATCTGCGAACGGTTTGTTTTTGAATGAAATTGAGAAATTCAAGAGAGAGGCTGAAGACAATGGGTCAAGTGCTGTCTTAAGTGTAGGACTTGCTCCCGGCATCACTAATCTCCTGGCCCTTGAAGCAGAGCGGCAGATGGATCAGATCGAGGAGATAGAAATTGCCATTATGCTCGGATTAGGTGATTCTCATGGCAAAGCGGCGCTAGAATGGACAGTCGACAGTTTAGCAGCTAAGTTCGAAGTGAAGCAGGATAATCAACAGGTTGAGGTGGAGAGCTTTACAGACAGAAGGTTGTATCATTTTGGTGATGAGATGGGTAACCGATATGCTTACCGTTTTCCATTCTCAGATCAACAGACACTTAGCAGAACACTGAAATCATCGTCTATCTCTACACGATTTTGTCTTGATTCAGCTGTAGTTACTAAAATACTGGCAATAACGAAAAGAACTGGAGCCGTTCGCTTACTGCAAATAGGCTGGCTGAAGAATTCAATTGTTCGTGTTATGGGGCGGCTGCATTTGGGGGATGATGGGTTCGCTATTAAGGTTGAGGCACGTGGAAGAAATTCAGAAGGTAAATTACTTCATGCGGATTTTTTATTACAAGGAAAGAATCAATCTATCATTACGGCAAAAGTAACAGCGGCAGTAGCAAAACATCTATATGATTCACCACCCCCAGGCGGAGTTTACCATATTGAGCAGATGACTGATATGACGTATATACAGAAGGAATTAGGATCAGCCATTTCTCTCAAGACTGCGGTAAACTAGTATAATATTAATCATATAGAAAGGGGCGTCTTAGAATGAATAGAAAAGATTGGGAGCTGTTGAACGGTCATAAAGCGGGCGTGTTTTGGTTCACAGGATTATCAGGTTCAGGAAAAAGTACACTAGCACAACAAGCTGAAAAAGAATTGTTTAAGCAAGGCATCCGATGTGCTGTGATCGACGGCGACCAGCTAAGAAAAGGTTTGAATATTGATTTAGGCTTTTCAGAAGAGGATCGTAAAGAAAATATGCGGCGCGCAGCCGAAGTAGCATCTATGTTTTTGGATCTAGGCTTTATAGTGCTTGTCCCGATGATTTCACCTTCTTCAGCTGCAAGAGAAGCGATTAGATATCGTTTTCAGTCTGGCGAGTTTGCAGAGATTTATGTGCAATGTTCATTAGAAACCTGCGAACAACGTGATCCTAAAGGGCTGTATAAGAAAGCTAGAAAAGGTGAAATTCGTGAGTTTACAGGTATTGATGCTATTTATGAAGCCCCTGAACTTGCCGAATTGACAGTTAACACAGAGATTTACGATATGGAGAGCAGTGTGAATCTGCTAGTTGATTTTGTTACACATAATTACGCTAAAAAGATATAGAGGGAAGTTAACAGAAGCCTGCTCAAGTAGGGCTTCTGTTTTTTTGCATTCTCAAATGGAATTTTATCGCATAAAAGGGATCAAGGTGCTACAATATGAATGAACAAAATATAATTCATTCATTTTTACAGGTATTAATCAAAATATGAATATATGGAGGGGTTCAAATGAAAAAAGTTACTGCATTTATTGGGAATCAACAAAAGCATGCGACCTTTGAAGCGGTTTGTGAATTTGGCAATAATTTAAAAGCATATGGTGATATTGAATTTGAGTATGTCTTTTTAAAAGATTATCGGCTTGAATATTGCCGGGGCTGTAAGATATGTTTCAATAAAGGTGAGGAGTATTGTCCACTAAAGGATGATCGTGATGTATTGATGGAGAAAATGATCCATTCTGACGGAATTATTTTCGCCACGCCTAATTATGCATTTCATGTATCGGCACCGATGAAGAACCTCTTGGATCGGCTTGCTTTTGTATTTCATAGACCTCGTTTCTTCGGGAAAACCTTCACGGCTATTGTCAATCAGGGGATCTTTGGAGGCAACAAAATTGTAAAATACCTTAGCAATATGGGCGAGAATTTCGGATTTCAAGTTACAAAAGGCTGTGTTTTGACTACTTTGGAGCCAAGAACAGAAGTTGCGCAGAAAAAAATGACGAGAGAAATAAAGAAAGCCTCCGAAAGATTCTATAAGGACCTTATGTCGCCCAAGATCCCAGTTCCTTCTTTTCTCAGATTAATGCTGTTTCGAATGTCACGTACAAGTATAAAAACAATGCTTGATGATCGTTCCAGGGATTATCGTTATTACAAAGAACAAGGCTGGTTTGAGTCGGGTTATTATTATCCTGTTTCATTGGGTCCTATAAAAAGGACAGCGGGTCTGATCTTTGACTTTATTGGGAAACGAATGGCTAAGAATTCGTAACCATAAAGACACTTCTCCGTATAAGATATGAACATGACCGACAATTAACCAAAAGAGAAGTTGAGGTAATCCACCTATGAATGTGAATGTAACCGATCATGCCGATTCAGCCTATTCGCTAGCCGAGCAGAGGGCGGCTCAGTATTTTGTTTCACTGCACATGCAGTTCAAAGAAAAAACTTATGTATCTACTCTGACTGAAGACATTCAATTATGGAAAAAACATCATATTCATCGCCGCTCATGGTTGTCATTTTTCTCTAGAGGGAAAAGGAAACCTGATTCTCAGGATTATCATAGGTATATAGGCTGGCTGAATCTTAACGGTAAATTGGATGATTATTTAGATCGCAGCGTGTCCTATTTATATATGAGGGATCTGGGCAAAGCCTTGGATTCTACTGATACACAAAAGAGGGTTAAGCGAATGGTTGCTGACATTAGATCTCAATTGATCCCAGACGATTCAACAACGATAAGAGATCAATCGGAACTTATGAGCTTGGCAGGAGTATATCGCTGGGCGCAGAACGAAGGCGTCGAGACCGCCACCATCTGGGTGATCGACAAGCTAAAGAACGTATCAACCCATATTCCGCAGGAAATGAATGCCGAACAAGCGCAGCGTAAGTTAATTAAGATCATTATCGGGGTCATTCTGCATGTAATGGAGGAAATGGGGGAGAGTACCCCACCTTTGGAACGTTCTAAGAAGCTTAGTGAAGCCATTAGACTTGGTTATTCTTATGGGCTGACTTACCCTTTTATTGATGATCTTCTCGATTCCAGTGTCTTAACGGTTCAAGAAAAAGAGCAATATTCCCTTATGATACGCGACGCTATCCTTACTAGATCTGTGCCTGAGCTTGGAGAATGGTCCGGAGATAACATGGAATTCATTCGATACGTACATTCGGAGCTTAGTGAAGCTTTCGAATATATTAAAAGCTATCAACGTCCAGAAATGCAGAACATATTTTTCGAGCAATCCTTTGTGTTTTTTCAATCTCAGGAGCTGGACCGTGTTAAGGAACTTTCCAACGCTAAATACACCAATGAAGAGCTTTATATCCCCATTATCTTAAAATCCTCTTCTTCCCGTTTAATTGTCCGATCCGTCATTAGTGCACCTACAGATGATGGATTTGATCAACGTACTTTTTATTATGGTCTTTACAATCAACTGGCTGATGATTTTGCAGATATGTTTGACGATATGAAAGAGGGAGCGGTAACGCCGTATACCTATTTTCTGAAATACCGTGATCAACGTTCAGATTTGATAAACCCTTTTGAATTATACTGGACCGTCATCTCTCACCTAATCCATACCGTATATCAATCCGATGCCAAAACCCGTGAAGTGATTCTAGATCGAGCAATTAACGGTTTGAAGCGTTGTAAAGAACGTCTGGGTACTGAAAAGTATAAAGAGATTATGGAGATCTTTGCTACGGGTCAACCCGAATTTAATCGTCTCGTGCAGCAAATGGTGTTGAAAGCTGATGATGTGGATTTTTTTGACAAACTACTAAGAGATCAGATGCTTACGAATTTAAAAAACAACAAGCAGGAAAAGGTGGATTTTCACAATACGATTCAAAAGGTTCGTGGTGAAATCAACAATCAATTGCCAATTAATAAACCTGTTGGGACACCAACTATGAAAGAAATGTTAATTGATGCAGCCAATTATAGTTTAGAGGGTGATGGCAAGCGAATACGACCTATCCTGACTTGGGTTATGGGTGTGAACGAATACGGATTAGACAGCGCGGCAATTGTGCCGCTTTTGAGGTCTCTGGAATATATGCATACTGCATCCTTAATTTTCGATGATTTGCCCTCTCAGGATAATGCTCCCACTCGAAGAGGCCGTTCAACTCTACATGAGGTGTATAATAGCGCAACGGCGGAATTGACAGGCCTCTTTCTAATTCAGAAGTCGATTGAGGAACAGGCATCCCTTCATACATTCGATGCTACATCCGTAATTGCTTTAATGCAATATTCAGCTCAAAAGGCGGAAGATACCTGCATGGGGCAAGCGATGGATTTGAATTCTAAAGGAAAAGCATTGACGCTAGAGCAATTAAATATGATTTGTTTCTATAAGACGGGCATTGCGTTCGAAGCTTCACTAGTTATGCCAGCGATTCTTGCACAGGTTAAGGAGACAGAAATTGAAGCATTGAAGAAATTCGCTTATCATGCGGGGATTGCTTTTCAGATTAAAGATGATTTACTCGACTTGGAAGGGGATTTACAATTACTGGGTAAGCCCACAGGTCAGGATGTTGAGAATAACAATGCAACGTTTGTCTCCATTCTGGGTTCAGAAGGCGCTAGAAAAGAGATGTGGGAGCACTATTGTCTTGCCATGGAGGCGCTAAAAGAGATCCCCCGCAATATCAATTTTTTAAAACATCTATTGAATTATATGATTAATCGTGATCGATAAATATGAAAATGGAGTGTTGGCATCTTTGCCAGCACTTTTTTATGAAAAAAATCAATCGTTTTTACGTTCAACTCCGTCTTACTTATAAGAACATCAGAACGATGACTTTATCCTAATACCGACACTGACAAAAAAAGAGGGGGTGTGGTGAGTGGTGGATAGGACGATGGACGAGGTCAGAATGGTTGATTTTGCCCGAATGGATGAGGAAGTTTTCTTTAAACGCCTGTATGTGGAGCATCGGAAAATGTACACCGTCGCTTATAGTTATCTACGGACAGAAGCGGACGCGTTAGAAGTTGTACAAGAGGCTTCATGTCGAGCTTGGATGAAACGTAAGAAGCTTAAAGATGAACAGTCATTTACACCTTGGTTGATTCGAATTACGATCAATTGCTGTATGGATGAACTACGACGAAAAAAACGAGTGATTCCTACGGAGAAGCTGGCAGAGGTTGCAACTCAGGAAATGAAAAGCAACGACCGGATTGATCTGGAACGTGCTATGAACCGGCTAAAGCCCAAATATCGGCATGTGGTACTTCTTAAATATTACAATGACATGACTACAATCGAAATTGCAAAAGTGCTAAAAAAACCTGAAGGTACAATCAAAACCTGGTTACGTGAGGGACTTAAACAGCTTCGTAATGTGCTTAAGTGATATGGGAGGTGAACGGAGTGACAGATAAAGAAGATCGTATTTTGCAGAAAAATGTTGATGAAATGAATCAGAATACTGAAACTTTACAGGAAATGAAAATATATAACGCGATGCGAAAGGGAATTATGGAAGGAAAAAAACGTGAGAAACGCCGCTTTTATACCGCAGGTATGGGAGTGATCGCAGCTGCAGCCGTAGCCCTATTATTTACATACTCTTCAATCGGATTAACTGCCAAGGAAGTGGCTCAACCTTCAGTTCAAACCGCCAGCCCTAAAAATACAGATGATTTTGCAGCTTATCGTTCATTTTCAAGGTTAGAACCAGCGCTTGCTAGTGCTCTGGAACAGAATCTCGTGATGCCGGTGGGTCAGAGCGCGGAAAACAAGGGGTACCGTGTGGATGTAACTGGTGCAGTAACAGATGGAAGGAAGGTTTATATTCTATATAGTGTTCAGAACAATACAGACAAAGAAGTTATACATGCGGATTTTGCGCTTCAATATGAAGGCATACAGGAGTCGAATCTACATAAAGGTGCTGCACTAAGTATGCTTGCCAGCGATAACCGAATTCAACCAGGCGAGTCTAAGGATTTTATATACACCACTAGTCTTTCACCAACGGTTAAATATCCAAAGGAAGTAAACTATAATGTCATTCTCACTGAAACTTCAGATAAGGCGCTACAATCCAGTAGTAATAAATACCGGACTAATCTGGATGTTGCGTTCGAACTTAATCCTGATATGCTCAAAGCACAGGAAAAAATTCTAAAAACGGATAAAATGCTGACAGTTGACGGGCAAAAGATTAAAGTGAATCTAGTGCAATATACACCGCTTAGTACCTATGTAGATTTGGAGTATGATCTGAACAATGTTAAACAAATTTTCCAATTGATTAATCCAGTTCTGATTAGTACAAATGGGGGAGCTACCGAGAAATTATTTTACCCCGACATCGTCAACTCTGACAATTCTGAAGTCTATTCGGACAACTCCAAGTTCACGCTGGTGTTCAGGAACAGTCAGAGCGGCCTAAACCGTCAGCTAGACACTGTTTCATTAAAAACCTTTGGTATCTCGGCAGTGGAAAAGAATAAAATGAAAATTGTTGTCGATCTCAATAAGCAGCAAATCATTGAAGCACCGGGAAGTGGCCTTGAGCTTGTTGCTCCAACGCAAGAGAATTATGCAGATGAAGGAGAGATCTTGTTGCGGCATACAATTACTGATGCCGAATATTTAAAATACTACACTAGACTTGCTGATACTTTTACTGATGCGGAAGGAAATGTGCATAAAAGAGCAATCAAAACAACTTCGGCAGGAAACTTCGGTGGCTACATGACTTCAAAGGAGGGTACAGCCGTGGATGAAATGCGTTATACTTTTGGAAAGGGAGCGAAAGATTATCCTCAACCCCTAACGATTACGCTAGAGAAATATATCCATCCGATTATGGATACGCAAGCCGTAGAGTTATTTTGTAAGTCATAGATTAAGCTTAACGATTAATAATCTTGTATTTGTTGTAATCCTATAGGAGGTAGTTATGCGTAAATATAACACTGTAATCTTTGATGTGGATGGAACCTTAATTGATACAGAAATTGCTGTTTTAAGTTCTCTGCAAAAGATGTTAAAGGTGGATCACAACAAAGAGTATGAATTGTCAGAGCTCTATTTTGTGTTAGGTATTCCCGGTTCAGCTTCATTACCACAACTTGGGATTGAAGATATCAATGAGGGCAATGAGAGATGGAATGTTTTCATGAAAGATTTCTATGATACTATTAACATTTTTGACGGAATTGTAGATGTAATGAGTTCATTACAGTCAAAAGAGATCGTTCAAGGAATTGTGACTTCCAAGACAAGAGATGAGCTAAATGACGATTTCGCTCCATTTGGCTTAACTAAATATTTATCATATACCGTTATCGCAGAAGATACAGCAAAGCATAAGCCATATCCAGACCCCTTGCTAGAATTTATTAGAGTATCAAAAGCAAACCCTGAATCATCTATTTACATAGGGGACACGATTTATGATTATGAATGTGCACGAGATGCTGGTGTCGATTTTGGATTAGCTTTATGGGGATGTAAGCAGCATGAGCATATTCCCGCGAAATATAAATTTGAAACTCCGCAGGATATTTTAAAGCTGCAATTGTAAAGTGAATAGGATGAATATAAAGCAGAGCGGCATTTTGCCCTCTGTTTTTTTAATGGAAAAACCTTCATTGTATGTTCTTAACATTGACTCTTCTCTATCTTATCGTTAATATTACCTCTGTGCTTCATTGCCCAAAAGCCTAAAAGCTTAAAAGCTTAAAAGTAAGGAAGCGCCGCAATCTCCGAATTTTATCCCAATCACAATGTTAAGGAGCACTATCGTTATGGACCGTCAGCTTAGTTTTTCAAAAAGTATGATTATCATCGCTTTTATTTTTGCACTTCTTTTTGTATCTATTTTCCTATTAAAAGCAGAACCTCATATCCCCCTTCTCGCAACCACAGCTGGCACAGCAGTCTTATTGGGTTTATTTGGCGTGTCATGGAAAGATATTGAGGCAGCTATCATTAAAGGCATCCAAACAGCTATAATGCCCATTCTTATCCTCATGCTGATCGGAATATTGATCGCTGTATGGATGATGAGTGGAACGGTGCCTACACTTTTATTTTATGGTATGGATTATATTAATCCGAACTACTTTGCAGTAAGCGCGTTATATGTCACAATTGTCGTCTCTATGTTTACTGGAAGCTCGTTCACCACCGTTAGCACGATCGGTGTAGCTTTGATGGGTATTGCTTTGACGACAGGGATTTCGCCAACACTTGCTGCTGGAGCAATCATTTGCGGAGCTTGTTTTGGTGATAAAATGTCACCTTTATCTGATACTACAAATTTCGCACCTGCTGTGGTAGGTATATCCTTGTTCACACATATTCGTAATATGATGTACACAACGATTCCGGCGCTTATAATAACTACTGTCTTTTTCTTGTTCGCACCAAAAGCTGATGCGATTGATTTATCGTCGATTCAGGGGATTAAGTTTGCTCTACAAGATGGATTTCATATTCACTGGTTAACGTTGATCTCACCACTTGCCGTTATTATTTGCTCAATCAAACGAATTCCAATTCTCCCTACACTGATGGTTGGTATTGTCACTGGTCTTCTAGTGACCGCTATTATTCAGCAGCAGGCAGAAATCGGTGTCTGGTTCAGTGTGATGCAGAATGGATACGAAAGTACTATTGCCAATGAATCCGTTGCTTCTATCGTTAACCGAGGTGGAATGCAATCAATGATGAGTTCCGTTTCACTTATCTTGATTGCTTTATCATTAGGCGGACTAATCCAACATTGTGGTGTCATAGAGGCTTTTTTTCGCAAAATCATTCAACCGCTCAAACGTAAAAGCAGTATCGTGCTTATGAGCGGCGCATCATCCATTGCGGTTAATGGGATGACTGGTGAACAGTATCTTTCTATTCTGTTGCCCGGTCAAATGTTCAAAGATGAATATAATCGCCGAGGCATTCCAGCAAAGACACTATCCCGTACGTTAGAGGATTGTGGAACCCTTGTTAATCCTTTAATTCCTTGGGGAGTTAGCGGTGCTTTTTTCGCTGCTACACTAGGTGTACCGGTAATTGAATATATACCTTATGCCACCCTTCTGTGGTTAAGCCCATTCATCACGTTTGCGTATGCTTTGATCCCGAAGCTGCAAAAGAACTCGTTAGGCTAACCTTCTCTGAAAGAATGTATTTATTGAACGGATATAAAGAATAATAAGAGTGATTTCTGATTTATATCTGGGTAATTCAGCGGGGGTATTGATAGTGAGTCGCAATAAGTTGCAGGATAGAATCAGGTTAGCAAATGTCGAGACTAAACATGCAGAGCAATTTAATAATTTATTACGTTATGTATTTCAAGTGACGAATCGTGATTTACAAATCTTTGGTTGGGAAAATCGTGAAATCACCCAAGCGAAGCTGCCAGTTCTAAAGTATGCTGATGTAGTCGGTTGGTTTGATGGTGATAAATTGATTTCACAGTTAGCAGTATACCCATTTCAAGTAAATATTTTTGGGCGAATTTATGAGATGGGTGGCCTGACGGGTGTTGGAACCTATCCCGAATATGCTAATTTAGGTTTAATGAATAAGCTGATGCTGCATGCATTAACTAAAATGCGGGGCCGCAAGCAATCAATTTCTTATCTATTTCCGTATTCCATTCCATATTATAGGCGGAAAGGCTGGGAGATCATTACCGATAAAATCTCATTTGAAGTTCCGGATACCCAGCTGCCGAAAACTAAAAAAGTTCCTGGGAACGTGGAGCGGGTAACTATTGAACATCCGGATATCAAGGAGATATATGATCAGTTCTCCATGCAGCATCATGGAGCTATGCTTCGAAATAAGTTGGCTTGGGAAGAATATTTACGCTGGGATCTGGATGAAATGACGGTAGGCATCTATTATAACAATGATGATTTGCCCACAGGGTATCTGTTGTATTGGGTTGCTGAGGAGATCTTTTATATCAAAGAAATGGTTTATATCAACGAAGAAGCTCGGGTGGGATTATGGAACTTTATAAGTGCACATTTTTCGATGATTACTCTTGTCAAAGGGGATATTTATAAAGGGGAGCCGCTTTCCTTCGTTTTAGATGATGGTGACATCAAGGAAACCATTGCTCCTTATTTTATGGCCCGGATAGTGGATGTGCAATTATTTATCGAACAGTATCCGTTTAAAAAACAGGATAAAGAGGGTTGCCTTATCTTCACCTTGAGTGATCCGATGCTGGAATGGAACCGGGGTACATTTACACTTAATGTGGATAAAGATGGAACAGGTGTTTTGCACGCAGGAGGGACTAACCCTTCCTTGTTGATTGACATTCCTACTTTAACCACGATGTTAATGGGCTATAAGCGACCTACCTATTTGGCTAGGATCGGTCGGATCCAGGCAGATGAAGCAACAGTTCAGTTCTTGGAAGGGTTAATCAGGCCAGAACATCCTTATTTCTCTGATTATTTTTAAAAAGCATACTCTAATGAGTGTGCTTTTTTGTTCTTTTATAGTAGAATTGATTCTCGGCAACACTAAATGATATGGGGTGTAAGAATGGCGATTAATTTCACCAAACCAATGATCCAAAGGTTAGAACAAGAAATCATAGAGGTAGAGAGCAAGCTCAAAAACGTGAAGAACAAAAAGGAAAAATCCAAATTCAAAATTAATCAATTAGAACAGGATATGAAATTTAGCAAGTCTCACACAGATTTGAGCAGTAAAATGACGCGAATCAAAAAGCTTAACGATGAAATTAAAAACATGAATCGCCTGCAAGCTGATCTTTCCAAAGAATTAACAGCAAAGAAAAACTCGTTAAAAAAACTCCAGGTAAATGGAACCGCGCCTACTACAATTGATTCCACAAAAGGATAATCGATGATGGTTGCACAGATAAAAAACCGCGTAACTGGCGGTTTTTATTTTTTTACCAGCTCATCTGTATCTCCCCTTAACAAGGAAATCTCATGCTTATAGGGTGCGTTTACATATTTCTTTTCACCGATGGAGGGAGTCTCTAAGAGTTTGGGAATATCTGGAAGTTATTCAAAAGAGACTCCACATTCACTACCTTTTCCAGCCATAGTTTCTAATGAAACCTGAACATTTCGTTTATCTGTTAGCACTTCGTTTAAGCCTTCCACGATCCGAGAGATTCCGGCTTGAGAGCCAGCACCAACATGGGAGCCAGGATGTAGGACGATTTGGGTTGAACCCAAAGCTTCTGTTCTTATGATTTCTGATTGAAGAAACTCTATACTATGCTCAAAGACCTGTGCCGAAAGTGTATTTCCTAAGTTAACAATAAATGGAGCGTGTACAATAATATTAGAAATACCGTAATCTCTCATATGAGCATGTCCCGCTTCAATATTCAAAGCTTCAATGGGTTTGCGGCGTGTATTTTGTGGGGCTCCGGTATAAAAAAGGAAGGTGGTCGCTCCATAAGAAGCTGCCTCTTCACTAGCTCGAAGGAGCATTTTTGTTCCGGTCATAGACACATGAGAGCCTAGGAGTAAAGACATCGGGGTTGACACTTCCTTTCCTCAGAATACAGGAAGTTTTTTAGGGAAGATCAAGGTTGTCTCATCTGATCTATTATTTATGAGAGACAACCTTAGCGACCCGGAATTTAGCGCTAATTAGCGGCGAAAATAGTCTCGCCTTGAATTGGTTTTAAATCTTGCTCCCATTTAACTCTGATTGCCCGGGAAGTGAATAGATCAGCTCCATCTGAGATTTGGAAGTGTAGATGGGCCTCGCTCGTATTACCAGAATTACCTGTTAAGCCAATAACCTCCCCTTTTTCGACTTTATCCCCCGGTTTTACAGTAACTGACCCTTGTTTGAGATGCGCCAAATGACTATATTCCCCGCCATGATCAATGACAACGATATTTCCGGTTGCTTGATTCGGATTCATGACCCCAACTGGCTCATTGTCTTTAATGTCATTCACAACCGATACAACGGTGCCGTCCGCTGGAGCGAGAATGTTTTTGCCAAAAGCATAATAGCTTTCATTTCTTAGTGGGTCTCCTTTATAGGAATAGTTATCTTTGGTTTGGATAAAATCGTAAGCGTAACGCTGGATTTCTAACTCATAATGATAATTCACAAGCACATTCTCGCCACCCCAAAACACATACCAATCCCCCTCAAACGGCAGCGCGTATTCATGTTTACTTAGTACATTGTCGGTTTCAGGAGAAGGGGTAAGCTCTTGAACTTGAATTAATGTAATCATCCCATCCGGATCAAACATCCCGACGAGCCCCTTATTGCCAGCATCACTAACCCATGTGCGTCGATCAAATCCATTAAGCTGCATGGTCGATGCCTTTTCCAATGTATGGATACCCTTTGTGAATTCTTTTCCTGTCTCTGTTAATTCTGTTTCACTTATTTCATCTTTTAAAGGCTGGTTAAAGCGGGCATACAACTCCTTGTACTTCCCGTCCAGTAGAATCTTTGATAGTTCATCTGGAGCAAATCCACTCAGAATGGCAGCTGTGGCCGGGTTTGTTGTCTGCTCCGCCTTTTCAGTAGTCGGCACATCAGCATTCTCTCCTCCACAGGCAGCCATTAATAAAGACAATGACCCTACAGCCAAGACAGTTCTTGTATTCAAAATAACTTTATGAATGATTTTTTCAGGTTTTTTGTTCATATATATCGCCTCCCAGTATTACGATTGTAGCAGTCTAGCCTTAGCTCTTCTGAAATTCTATATTAACACTTACATAATTTACTAGCTATTTAATGAATACGAATTAAGCTTCCGTTAAGATTAGTAAGATTGCTAGCCAAAAAAATCATGCTATGATGATAAAAACGTCTATTGTGAAAGGGAAAATTTATATGAATGAGGCTTCAATTTTATTGGTTGATGATGAGGTATCACTTTTAGACATTATGGAGACAGTGCTGCGTAAGGAAGGCTACGTCAATATAGATACAGTGCAAACAGGTGAAGAAGCAGTAAGTGCCTGTGAATCCAAAAAATATGATTTAATTGTGCTGGATGTAATGCTGCCCGGACGAAGTGGCGTCGAAATCTGCCCTTTTATCCGGCAGACGACGGATGCTCCTATTCTTTTTCTGACTGCTCGGACGTCTGATTTCGATAAATTAACGGGCTTTGCTATAGGTGGAGATGATTATATCACTAAGCCCTTTAACCCGCTTGAAGTGGTGGCTCGTATAAGAGCACAGCTGCGGAGATATTTTGCTTCTGCTAACCAACAGGCTACTGGCAAGAGTGTAGAAATAGTCCCCCATAAATCTGCAAATGTATATGATTACGGAAGGTTTAAGCTAGATGAGACAGCGGGAGAACTCCTGGTAGAGGGTCAGTCTGTTGCTTGTCCGGCACTTGTATTTCAACTGCTGGTCTTCCTATGCAAACATCCCAATCAGATTTTCAGCAAAAGTGAGTTATATGAGAAAGTATGGGGCGATGAAGCACTGAGTGATGATAATACGGTCATGGTTCATATTCATCGAATTAGAGAACGTATCGAAGCAGACCCGTCCGATCCAAAATTTATTGTTAACGTTAGGGGCCTTGGTTATAAGCTGGTGAAGGTAGACCGCCAGGAGTTGTCCATGCCATGAATATCAAACGCCGGTTAACGTTAAGGTTCGTTCTACAGCTAGCTATTACGGGAATGGTTGTTCTCGCTATTGCAGCAGTAACGTTTACTTGGATGCTGTTGCGTTTTCTCGATATCAGTATTACGCGTGATTTTGCTAATGTTGGCTTAGAGCAACTGGTTGAATCCTCCAAAATTGATGAGAAGGGCATTCAATTTTCCCCGAGCTTGCTGGAGCAAGTGAAGAAGAATAAGGGCTGGCTGCAAAACATCGATGAAAATGGAAAAGTTGAAAGTGCCTACAACACTCCAAAAGATGTCCCAATTCAATATGGACCGGGTGAAGTAGTCGCCTATTGGACAGGGACTCAGCCTTTTCCGTATACTCTGGCTGTATGGATTCAAGAGAAAAATGGGAGACAATTCACGCTTCTTTATGGCGCGCCAAATATACTAGATCCTCTGTTAAAAAAAATGAGCGAAGGTACATTTGATGCAGTAGATGGAGATCTGGTTCTGCCTGATTCGATTGAAAGAGAAATTAAATCATCACAGGCTTTTGTTCAACTCATTGATTCATCGGGTACGGAGCTGCTCTCCTATAATAGGCCAAAGATGATTCCCACCAAGTACTCAGTGCCAGAGCTAGCACTACGCACTCTCTACAGTGAACGTTACGGCTATCATGTCCGATCTTCTTTTGATAAACAAACCGGCCAAACATGGATCGTTGGACAACCAAACGTAAAGGGAGCAGATATAGGCCAAAAGGTATGGGTACCTGAAGAGGTTAAAATTGTTATTAAAGGCTCATTAGCAATGCTCGCGGCTTTATTGCTTGCATTTATATTGCTTTCTTTATGGCAAGCTCATAGGTTTGGAGCGCCAATGCTGCATATGCTTGTATGGCTCGATTCCATTGGAAATGCCATATATACAGAGCCTATGGACCGTAAAGGAAATCGTCGTAGTCGAACACACGTAGGTAAATGGAGACGGAGATACCGGGTTTTTTCTGATGTTATGGTATCCATAGAGAAATTATCTGCTAATTTGCAGAGAGATCAAGCGTTGCGGCAACAAACAGAGAATTTGAGGGAAGAATGGATCGCAGGTGTTACACATGATTTAAAAACTCCTTTATCTTCTATAACTGGTTATGCCCATTTACTGGCGGAGCCTTCGTATGATTGGTCGAAAGAGGAAGTTCGCAAGTTTACAAGGACTATGCTGGATAAATCAGCCCATATGGACATGCTTATTAGTGATCTTGCCATGACCTATCGGCTAAAAACAGGGATCAAGCCACCAGAGCTGATGGAGGTGGAATTGAACTTTTGGCTACATCAAGCCCTTGATCAAGCTGCTGCAAATCCCGAATACGGGAAGCAACGAATTATATTTGTGCCGGCACCAAACGAAGTGAGAGCTCGATTGTATACTCCATGGCTAGAGCGGGTGGTCAACAATTTGACTGCGAATGCTTTACTTCATAACCCCTCAGATACGATTTTAACGGTTTCGCTTACTATGAATGATGAGGACAGTGGATTTACTATTCAATTTTCCGATGATGGCGATGGAATGGATGAAGTCACACTTAACCGTCTATTTGAACGTTATTATCGAGGAACGGACACCGTATCTAGCTCCAACGGATCCGGCCTTGGCATGGCGATCTCCAAGGGATTAATCGAATGTATGGAGGGCAGGATTGCTGTTGAGAGTAGCCCTGGACAAGGGACCATTATTAAGTTGATATGGAGCTGATCATAGAACCAGCGTTTTTCCTAACGGAAATGACGGTGGTTTTTTTGTTGTGAATATAGTTTTTTAATTCTTCTGTTTATTATCCAGCCAGAGTTGGGATCATAAATAAGTTGACATCTAAACTGATTGTAACTACAATAGTTACAGGTAGTGATTAAAAATAAATTTATCATCCTAATTTGAGGAGGAAGTAAAAATGAAAATAGCAATAACAGGAGCAACAGGTCAATTCGGATCATTGGTGATAGAAGCTTTACTTAAAACTGTACCCGCAGGTGATCTTGTAGTTAGTGTGCGGAACCCAGAAAAAGCAAGTGATCTTCAGGCGCGTGGAGTAGAAGTCCGTCATGGTGATTTTGATCAACCTGAGACGCTGGAATCAGCATTTGCCGGTGTGGATCGACTATTAATTGTATCCGCAGATGGTGATAATGAAACCCGGATTCGTCAACATAAAGCAGCTGTTGTTGCTGCGGAAAAAGCAGGCGTTGGCTTCATTGCCTACACAAGTGTAGGACAAGCAGACAAGAGTGAACTATTTCTTGCTGAAGTTCACCGCATCACCGAAGAAGCTATTCGCGCAACAGGCATTCCTTACAGCTTCCTCCGTAATAACTGGTATTTGGAGAATGAGATCGGCTCCATTCAAGGCGCTCTAGCAGGTGCCCCATGGGTGACTTCAGCAGGGAACGGTAAAGTTGGCTGGGCTACACGCGGAGATTATGCAGAAGCTGCAGCTAATGTACTGACAGGTGACGGACATGAGAACACAGTGTATGAATTGTCTGGCAAACCTTTAACACAAGAGGAATTGACTGAGATCATAGGCACTGTAATCGGTAAAGAAATCAAAGTAATCCAGGTTGACGACGAGGCTTATGCCAAGACCATGTCGGAGGTGGGTGTCCCAGAAGCTGCGCTTCCAATAGTTGTAGCTATACAACGTGGTATTCGTGAAGGTTGGCTTAATATTGAAAGTAGCGAATTAGAGAAACTGCTGAAACGTTCAGCTACTCCTCTTGCGGATGTCATTCGTGTTATGGTCGGTAATTTACAAGCATAATAATATAAAAGATAAAAGGCTTCCTCGAGGTTGAAAAACCAGTGAGGAGGCCTTTTTTTGTGTTGATAGAGGATGAATCAAATACATAACTTTTCACTATTTTGCCTTGTTCATAATTGTGTTAGTTTAGTTTAACTAGTTATACTAAAAGAAATGGAAGATACTCTGAGAGAGTACATAATCTGGCGAATAAGCGAAGGAGATGATTACAAATGAAAAGAAATATCTTGCTGGTATCTGGAGCGGCGGTTGTTGCATTAGGTGCGTATTTGTTATTGGGAGGTATCGACAAGGATACGCCCTCAGCACAAGATACAACCGACATTAAGCAATTAGTGCAAGAATATAGTTCAAGCAGTATGGAAAACCTGTCCGCTTCTATCACTTCTGAGCAACTTATTGTAACCGATAGTAACAATAAAGAGAAAACTTACGACTTGCCTAAAGATGAGTTTTTTGTTTCTATAGCTCCATATGTGGAGAATACGCATCCTTGCGCTACACATAGCTTGACCGGCTGCCAAGGGGAATTAACGGATGATGAGTTTAAAGTATATATCGAAGACAGCGAAGGCAATGTGATTGTGGATAAAGAAATGAAATCGCTATCTAACGGATTTATTGATCTTTGGTTGCCCCGGGACAAAAAATATAACGTAACCATTGAGCAGGACGGAAAAGCAGCAAAATCTGAACTTTCCACTTTTAAGAGTGATAATACATGTGTTACCACTATGCAATTGGCAGAAAGTATCTAAAAAGTTGTAGAGAGAAGACTTGGAAAGCGAATGCTCAGGAGGATGTTTCTTAAGCGATGTCGAATTCGTTATTCATAGTCCAATCTGATCTTCCTTCTGATGTATTCTGTGTCGGACTTTCGCCAAATGTCCATCGTATCGGACTCCATTGCAGCTATTTTAGATTTTCGCAGCATTTTTCAAGCTTATCGGACTGCATAGCTCTTATTGGGTTGTAATGGCACAGAATCGGAGTGTTTTTAGGGAAATAGCTGCATCTGGGTCCGATAACCTGGTGAAATGCCATAAATCTTCGAAATAAGAGCCTCACGGTCCGATCCAGCGGAGAGTTAGAAACTGTTTGGGAAAAGGAACAAAAGTATCACACGAATGATCAAAAGAAATTGCTTTACAGAAGAGAGGAGAGAGATGAATGGTTAAAGAGCTGATCATTGGGGATGTTTTGCAGGAGTTGGCTGGTACGCGTCGGATACTGGAGAAGCTGCCTCAGGAGCATATGACATGGAAACCACACTCTAAGTCAATGAGCCTGGGTGGGCTGGCCACACATCTCGTTAACCTTCTGAGCTGGCAATCCGCAATTCTTCTTTACTCGGAGTTTGATTTGGCATCCGTGGCATACCGACGAGAAGCACTGGAGAGTCCCGATGCGGTTCTACAAGAGTTCGACCTGAAAGCTCGTGAAATTGAGGAATTAATTACTGCAAGCAATGTGGAGATGCTCGGCGCCGAGTGGACCTTGCGGAACGGGGAGCAGATCATCCGTCGTCAGACCCGGGCTGCTGCGCTTCGTACCATCGGATTGAATCACATGGTTCACCACCGGGCACAGCTTGGAGTATATTTGCGGCTGCTTGACGTGCCGGTACCTGGTCTTTATGGCCCCTCGGCTGATGAATTAGAATTAGCAAACGGGGAAGTTTGATTAGTGAGGAAGCCCTACACTGCCAAGTAAGTTCAAGATATAGCTCTTACCTTATATATTGGAGTATTAAGTTACTTCCAAACATACGGTAATGGGCTTATTTGCTTTTTTCTAGCACTACACTAAATAAAACTCATGGAGGATCGGGAGGTTTGGGTTGACACTTTAGTTAATTTGGAGATATTATAGATTCATTAAATCTATGATGTAACAGATATTTTTTTGATTTAATAATAGATAAAAAGAGTCTTTAATATCTGCATATAGGAGATGATTCATATGATTTACGATTGCATTATTGTTGGTGGTGGACCCGCAGGCTTGAACGCAGCCCTTGTTCTTGGTAGGGCAAGACGAAAAGTAGCTTTAATTGATAATAATCAGCCAAGAAATGCTGTTACCCATGCGTCACATGGTTTTATTACAAGAGACGGGGTTACACCAGCCGAGTTTCGTCGTATTGCGTATGAGGAGGTACTACGTTATCCGTCAGTTGAGCATATCCAGACTGAGATTATTTCGATTAACAAAAATGATTCTGGATTTGCAGTACTTGATTCGTTTGGTCGTCACATTGAAGCTCGCAGATTGATTTTGGCGACTGGGTTAAAGGAGGTCCTTCCTGAGATAGAGGGCCTACGTCCATTATACGGAAAAAGTCTGTTTAATTGCCCGTATTGTGACGGCTGGGAATTACGAGATCAACCCCTTGTCGTTGTTTCCGAAAATCCACATGTTTTTCATATGGCAAAAATGCTGCTCAATTGGAGTAAAGATTTGGTTATCTGCACGAACGGCCAGACATTCCTTTCAGATGAACAGAAAAAAAGTCTTGAGGCCAAGGGGGTTGTAGTCAAAGAATCATTAGTTTCCTCTTTTATGGGTCATGACGGGCAACTTCAGGCGGTTCGTTTTGCGGATGGTACTGAGATCATAAGAACGGGAGGGTTTATTGCTCCGAATTTGATCCAAACGGCATCAATCGTAGATCATTTGGCTGTAGAGCGGAATGATTCTGGTGGGTTTAGCACAGATGGTGCGGGGAGAACCTCGATTCCAGGATTATATTCGGCTGGAGATGTTTCTTATTTTATGCCTTCTCAGTTAGTGTTTGCCGCGGCTGACGGGAGTCGGACAGCTATGAGTGTAAATATGGATCTTACAGAAGAAGAATTTGAACTTTTTTAACGAATTATGGGTAGGAAGTTGAAAATAATAAGTATGCATGATAACATAATTACAAATTAATGATCGGAGTTGAAAAGTATAGTGTAGTAATTATTCTTGCGTCCTATGATGAATAAAACAACAACAATGGTTTATTTCGTTTGTTTTATTCTTTGTATGCAAGAAAGTTACTACTTCTTTTCACTCGAAAATATATCCATATCTAACTCCATTTGGGGCTGGATTTGCTGTATTTATTTGAGTCACAAGAAAGTAACTTTCTTGTGGCTTTTATTTTTTAAAATACAGGAGGATTATTTTATGTCATTAATAAATGTCACAAATCTAACCTTTGCCTATGAAGGCAGCTACGATAACATATTTGAGAACGTAAACTTTCAAATCGATACCGATTGGAAATTAGGTTTCACAGGGAGAAATGGTCGAGGAAAGACTACATTTCTTAGCTTATTGCTTGGAAAGCATGAATACAGCGGTAATATTTCTGCTCATGTCAGCTTTGAATATTTCCCTTTTCAGGTGAATAACAAGGAGCTTAACACCATAGATGTGATCAGCGAGATTTTTCCGGATTATATTCATTGGAAGTTAATGCGTGAGCTTTCTTTGCTAAAGGTTTCTGAGGATGTGTTATATCGTCCCTTTGATTCATTGTCTAACGGAGAGCAGACGAAAGTGCTGTTAGCCACATTATTCATTAAGGAAAATAGCTTCCTGTTGATTGATGAACCTACAAATCATTTGGATATGACGGCAAGAAAGCTTGTCAGTGATTACCTCAATTCAAAAAGTGGATATATTCTGGTTTCTCACGACAGATCCTTTCTTGATAATTGTGTGGACCACATCTTGTCAATCAACAAAACCAATATAGAGATTCAAAAGGGCAATTTTTCTAGCTGGTGGGAGAATAAAGTCAGACAAGATAACTTTGAGTTAGCAGAAGACGAAAAACTTAGAAGAGATATCAAACGCTTGTCAGCATCATCTAAACGGACAGGTAACTGGTCACATGAGGTGGAAAAAACTAAAAACGGAACTAGAAATTCTGGATCTAAGTTAGATAAAGGTTATGTTGGGCACAAGGCCGCTAAAATGATGAAACGCTCTAAAGCCATCGAGCAAAGACAGCAATCTGCCATCAACGAAAAGTCTAAGCTTCTTAAAAATATTGAAAATTCTGAGAACTTAGAGATTACGCAGCTTGCTTATCATAAACGTCATCTTGCGGAGCTGGACAATGTTTCGGTTTTTTACGGAGAGAAAAGGGTATGTTCAGAAGTAAGCTTTACCATTGAGCAGGGGGAGAGAATAGCACTCTCGGGTAAAAATGGTTCCGGGAAATCAAGTATCATCAAATTGATCTGCGGCGAGGATATAGATTATACCGGCACCTTCACTAAGGATAGCCAGCTTATCATTTCCTACGTATCGCAAGACACTTCTGATCTACGGGGCGATTTAACAGATTATGCTAGAGAGAATGGGATAGATGAAAGTCTTTTTAAATCTATTCTGCGAAAGCTTGATTTCTCCAGAATTCAATTTGATAAGGATATTTCCACATACAGTGGCGGCCAAAAGAAAAAAGTCCTGATCGCCAAAAGTCTTAGTGAAAAAGCTCATTTGTATATTTGGGATGAACCGCTTAATTTTATTGATGTTATTTCACGTATGCAAATTGAAGAGCTATTGCTTGAATATACACCAACACTCGTTTTTGTGGAGCATGATCGCGAATTTTGCCATAATGTTGCCACGAAGATCATTGAACTTAGCTGATATTTTTAACATCGATTGAAAATTTCCAACTCTAACAGACCAATATTATTATATTAATAAAGATAATTATTATATATATTACAGTTATCCAATGTACTATAATGGTATAGTTAAACTTTATGATATGTAATTGATGCCTAAAGAAACAACCTATAGAATTGAACAACAGGAGGAAACAAGTTGAGTACACAGAGTGTGGGAATTCCATTAGAAGGTTTTGCAGAATTTAGCCGAACGGTAGCCGCTGAAGGTGCGGTACTGTTGAAGAATGATCATCAGGTGCTTCCGCTTGGTGAAAATGATAATGTTGCTGTATTTGGCAGAACTCAAGTGAATTATTATCGCAGTGGTACTGGTTCGGGCGGTAGTGTTCATGTTACTTATACGACCAACCTGCTAGGCGGTCTTCGCAGTAAAAAGAACCTTACGGTCAACGAAGATTTGGCAGCAGTATATGAGAAGTGGATTGCGCAAAATCCATTTGATAATGGTGGCGGCGTTTGGGCTGCAGAGCCATGGAACCAGAAGGAAATGCTTTTATCCGACGAATTGGTAGCAGAGGCTAGAAGAAAATCGAACAAAGCAATCATTGTAATCGGACGTACAGCAGGAGAAGATCAGGATAATGTCGATGGTTCAGGGAGCTACCAACTAACAGCTGATGAAAAGGCGATGCTGAAGCAGGTAACTACATATTTTGAGCAAACGATTGTTGTACTGAACGTCTCTAATATTATTGATATGAGCTGGCTGAACGATGAAAGTTATAAAAATCCGATTTCGTCTGTCATCTACTCTTGGCAGGGGGGAATGGAAGGTGGTAATGCAATTGCGGACGTGCTGGCTGGAGAAGTGACTCCAAGCGGTAAATTAACAGACACGATCGCATATTCCATCAACGATTACCCGTCAACACATAACTACGGCAATGAATTTACAAACCTTTATCAGGAAGATATCTATGTTGGTTATCGCTATTTCGAGACATTTTGCCCAGAAAAGGTTCAATATGAGTTTGGTTATGGAATATCGTATACCAAGTTTAAGCTCGAGCCAGAAGAAGCAAAACTTATTAACAAAGCTGGCGAACTTAATGTTGAAGTCGGCGTAACCGTAACCAATACAGGAACTACCTTTGCTGGAAAAGAGGTCGTTCAGGTCTATTATGAAGCTCCACAAGGAAAATTGGGACAGCCTGCTAAAGCTTTGGCAGCATTCGCAAAAACAAAAGTCCTTCAGCCAGGCGAAGCACAACGTCTTACTGTGAGTTTTCCTGTTCATTCTATGGCTTCCTATGATGACGCTGGTGTGACAGGGCATGCTTCTGCTTATGTGCTAGAAGAAGGCACGTACCGCGTGTTTGCGGGAACGAGTGTTAAAAAAGTGGAGGAAGTCAAGGTTGAAGGGAATAGCGGCTATGTCGTGGAAACTCTTCAAGTTGTGGAACAGTTACAAGAAGCTCTTGCACCAACGCAAAGCTTTACAAGAATGCAACCTGGCGTTCAAAATGCAGACGGTTCGTATGAACTTCTGTATGTAGAGGTTCCAACACGCAAGATTTCGTTAGCAGAACGGATCGAGAGCAATCTACCAATAACGATCTCCCAGACAGGCAATCAAGGGCATAAATTAAGAGATGTATTTGAACAAAAAGTTAGTATGGAAGCTTTTATTGCCCAGCTTAGTGACGATGACTTGGCTGCCATTGTCCGGGGTGAAGGCATGAGCAGTCCTTTAGTTACACCGGGTACAGCTTCTGCATTTGGAGGAGTAAGTGATAGTCTATATAACTTAGGAATCCCTGTTGCATGTACGGCAGATGGTCCTTCAGGAATTCGTATGGATAGTGGAGCAAAAGCGACTCAGGTTGCGATCGGAACGCTTCTTGCAGCTACTTGGAATGCCGAATTAGTCGAAGAGCTGTATGTGTTAGAAGGACAAGAGTTGGTAAGAAACAACATAGACACCTTGCTTGGACCAGGTCTGAATATTCGTCGCAGCCCGCTTAATGGCCGCAACTTTGAATATTTTTCTGAAGATCCTTTGATCTCTGGGGTGTTTGCCGCTGCATGTACACGTGGGATTATGAAAGGTGGCTCTAATGCCACACTGAAGCATTTTGCCTGCAATAATCAGGAGAAACATCGCAGTAAGGTTGACGCTGTTGTGTCGGAACGTGCGCTTCGCGAGATTTATTTGAAAGGTTTCGAAATTGCTGTGAAGCAGGGTGGGGCAAATTCAATTATGACCTCTTATAACCCTGTTAATGGACATTGGGCCGCTTCAAATTACGATTTGAACACTACAATTCTCCGCGGAGAATGGGGCTTCAAAGGTATTGTCATGACAGACTGGTGGGCCATCATGAATGATGTCGTTAATGGTGGAGCTGCAGACCGGAAATTTACAAATTGGATGGTCCGTGCACAAAATGACCTGTACATGGTTGTAGCTAACTATGGCGCCGAAATTAATGGATGGAATGACAACACCATTGAATCCTTGGAAAATGGATCTTTGACTAGAGGAGAGCTGCAACGTTCTGCAATGAATATTTGTGAGTTCATCATGCATGCTCCAGTATTCTCGAGAAAACAGCAAATTGTTGAAACGGTTGAGTCGTTTAAGGCTAATCCTTCACTTACTGCAGAACAAGTACAATCCTTATCTCAAAATCCACAGGTTAAGCCAGCCGTTGAAGGATCGACTTTCTTTGAAGTTGGCCAAGCTGGTCAATATCGGATCCTCGTGCATATCATGTCAACAGAGCCTGAGCTGGCTCAAAGTGCATGCAATGTTAATTTGAATGATCAATTGATGACAACCATTCAAACCAACGGGACAGAAGGTCAATGGATTAGACAAAAGCTTGTGAAAGTAGAACTAGAAGCAGGTCTTTATGAAATGAAACTGGAGTTCATTAAACCAGGTTTACAGATCGACTGGATCGAATTTAATAAAGTTGACTAAGTAGCTCTAAATATAAGTTAAAGGAAAAACCCTGTGCTAATGCGCAGGGTTTTCTTTTGGTAAGCGATTAGTTTAAAGTTGAAACTACCTTATTCTGCTTGGAACTGGAACCACTTAAAGTCAAACTGGCTCCCCGGTAGAAATATAAAGGTGACGGTTTGTGGACCGGTTACGCGCTCCAACACAAATTCTCTTTCGCAATAATCACTTGACTGTGTAAACTCCACAAGCTGTCTCTTTTCACCCTCTGGTCCGCTAAATAGAATATGCAGAGTATTTTTATCGATAGGCGAATGCCCGCATAAGGTTAGTTTAGTGCTTCCAGTATCACCGAAGTCCATATCTTTAAAGATGAGAGAGACGTTGTTACCAATATTTTTGATTTGTCCATCTGCCAGTGTAAAGGAATCTCCATAAATCTGATTGTATTCCAGAACGTTAAGTTGTTCGTACGCTTTTAAAGGTTTGTTAAACTGAAAGCCCTTGAGATGAATCTTTTTATGAAGAACAAAACAAAGGGTGGTGACACCTTTTATTCGCTCAGGTAATGAGTAGGTTTCCTCTTGATATACATTCCATATAGAAGGTTTTTGATAGGTTACCTGTGTCAGCAGAGCTGCGTTTGGAGCATCCGGAGTACCTTTCCATATATCAATCGTATATTTATCGTTATCTAGCGCGAAGATAGGAAGGGTAAGTTCAGTAGCTCCATAATCACCGAAATCGATGTTGTCGAAACAGATCCAGCTTTCTCCTTCTCTTGCAGTAGCCACTCCGCGTTCATTCCCATTTGTTAAGTTCCGGCTCGTATTGCTATGATAACCAGCGGAAACAAACTCATAAGGATTCAAAAAGGCAGCTCCCATATCTCGAATATGGAATTCCATAAGCGAGTACAGGCGCACTTGATCTGCACCGTTTTTCGTTGCACACCGTACATAGACGTCTCCGTCTCCCAAAGCCGATATTACTGCTTCATGCCCATTTCCCTCAAGAACGGTTATATTGGCGTCAATGCCGGCAGCATTCGTAACTCGCCATTCAATTTCCTGATAGGTTGCGTTCTCTGGATGAATTTGCACACGAACCGGAAGTGCTCGGGTGTCCTTCGTTAGTTGATTTCCTTGTGGGCATATGATTTCCAGCTTGCGAACGGGAATTTCATCTGATAAATAGTCTTGGGATAACTCGCTCACATCCGATAGTGATTGTGACGAATGCTGATAAAGTACAAGCTCTTCGTCCTTAGAATGATCTAGCTCTCGTGCTTCGGCAGTCAGTGTAAGCTCAGCGGACTGTAAGGCTTGGGAAGATGCACGTACAACGATTTTACCTGGCTCCAATGAAGAGGCAATGACTGCAAGCAATTTTCCACTGAACATCCGGCGACTTGTTCCTTTATATGAATCGTAGTCAGTGCTGTCACCATTATCCAAACCAACAAGACGCCCCGGTCCTTCTACAGAGATTTGGATACGATTATTGGCGTTCTCCACGGGACGTCCTTCTTGATCGAGGGTCGAGATCTCAACAAATACCAAGTCCGATCCGTCAGCAGTGATCTGAGTTTTATCAGGCTTCATGACCACAGTAGTTGAATCTCCGAAAGAAGTTACCGTATCTTCAGCGATCTGTACTCCGTGTTCATCATAAGCGACTGCTCGTAGAGTACCTTCGCTAAATGGGAGCTGCCATTCCCCAAGCAGCTTTTTACCATGTTTATGGTCAATGTTAAAAGTGCCCATGGATTGATCATTAAAGAACAATTCGATTTGTGGTGCGTTGGAGCATACTCGCACATCAATAAGCTGCCCTTCAGAGAAATCCCAGTATGGAAAAATATGAATCATCGGGGCGACCTTGTAATCCGTCCATTCTGCTTGATAAATATAATAGGAATCCTTTTTGAATCCCGCGGTATCCAGTTGACCGAAATACGAGTTTTTAGTGAAGTATGGGGTCGGCTCCCCGATATAGTCAAATCCAGTCCAAATAAATTGTCCCGGTGAGTAGGTCGCATCACGATCTGCAATGATGCAAGCTTCTGTGTTCTTGGCACCCCAGCTAGTGGAGCTATTTCCTAAAGCTGAGCATTGTTCATCATCGTCAGACAATACAGACTGAGCAAAAGGGAAGTGATAGATGCCTCTGCTCTGTACAGTAGACGATGTTTCACTGCCATAAATAATCCAGTCTGGATGTTCCTCATGATGCTGATCATAGTATTTTTCGGCATAGTTATACCCTGCGAACTTCACTAGATCTGCGCATTTCTGTGCATTCTCCCAAGGCATATAGTTGGAACCGATAGTAACCACTGCATTTCCTTTAGGGTCATGAACCTGCACCAGATCACGTAATTCTATGGTTAACTCTTGGCCGCGTTCATCGGCATGGGTGTCGTATATTTCATTTCCGATACTCCACATGAGCATGGAGGGGCGATTTCTATCCCGGCGTACCCAGCTGGCAATATCTTGTTTCCACCAATCCGGATAAAATCTGGCGTAGTCAAAAGGAGTTTTACTGCGTTCCCACATATCGAATGCTTCGGAAACTATGAGCACGCCCATCTCATCGGCTAGTTCCATCAATTCAACGGCTGGCATATTGTGGGCCGTACGAATAGCGTTTACGCCCATCTCCTGCAGGAGGATAATCTGTCTTTTTAGAGCTACCTTATTCACCGCAGCCCCCAAACATCCCAAATCATGATGTTGGCATACGCCATGAATCTTCACCTTTCGGCCATTCAAAAAGAAACCTTGTTGGCTGTCAAACTCCATCGTACGGAATCCGAAGGTTTGGACTTCTTCCTCGATCACTTGTTCGTTCTCTAACAGCTCCGTTTTTAGGTTATAACAGTAAGGCTGGTTAATATCCCAGAGCATTGGATTATTGATGGATAAGAGGGCAGAGCTGGATACAGCAGACCCGACTTGTACTGGAATTTCATTTTCTACATGAGAGATACAAGTTCCTGAAGCATCTAGTATACTGTGACGAATTATGTAGTGCTTTGCGCTTTGCAATAGATCATTGCACAATACTTCGGTATCTACCTCAACATTCCAGGCATCCTCTTTTTTGTGAGTAGAGATATAAATACCATCAGGCACAATATGTGTCCCTGGATACGTCTTCAGCCATACACTCCGATAGATGCCCGCACCGGAATACCAGCGTGAGTTAGGAGACTCATGAACCACTTGAACATAGATTTCGTTGATACCTTCAATAATGTATGGCGTGATATCTAATTCAAAAGTGGAGTATCCATTTTTCCAGACGCCTGCGATATGGCCGTTCACATAGAGAGTGGAGTCCATGTATACGCCTTCAAAACGAAGCGACACACGGCTATTTGGCACGTGCTCATCTATAACTATGCTTTTACGGTACCAGCCTTCTCCGCTTTCATATAGATTATGTGTATCAAAAATTAGCCAGTCATGGGGTAAGGTTACGTCGATCCACTCCGAATCAGCTGCTATCACCGATTCTAAAGTAGACTTAAGCGGCTGTTTGCTGAATAACCAGTCATTATTTAATCTTGTTTTCTGACTCATGAATGAAGTTCTCCTTTATCTTTGAAAAATTTAGAAGTGGTTATTATCGATGTGAATGATTTCCGTAAAGCCTTTTCTATTCTTTTTTATCATATCAAAGATTTTGCAAAAAGACATTCACGAAGAAGAGTAAAAAAAACCGTTATAACAAAGCTATTGAAATCGCATTCAAAATGATAACATGCCATTGGTAAATTATCTATTTATTTCTTAATATATCTTTTATTGCGGAGGATGAAATTTATACAAAAACAGTACTAATGAGCGATACAGAGGAGTATCTCTGGTCTATGAAAAATGTTTTTGCTACAGAAGATAATGAAAGTGAGGGAAATTGCCTGGTATACCAATCAAGATGTGGCGGCTTATTGCTGATTAAATACTTTACAAATACTTGTCTGCATGTACTTGTGTTTGTTCGAATAAGTTAGAAAGAAGGACAGGACAAACCATAGGTGGAGATGCGTATAAATGGGGATGCGTAAACAAAGTTTTATTCGTGGCACGTTCATATTAACCGTGTCGTCATTTTTCACAAAAGGGCTTGGTTTTTTGAACGGAGTCTTGCTGGCACGTTTTTTGGGAGCAGAGGGAGTAGGGCTGCTTATGATTGCTCATCCACTGCTTCCCTTATTTATTACGCTGACAGAGCTGGGGCTTCCTGTTGCGATTTCAAAGCTTGTATCGGAAGCTGAGGTTAAGCAGGATGAAGCGCGAGTAAAGCGTATTCTCACTGTATCCTTAAGCATTACGGGTACGTTGAGTATTATATTAACTTTAGTGGCTCTATTTGGCTCCAAATGGATCGCATCGATTTTTTTGGCCGATCAGCGGGCGTATTATGCTATGGTTGCTATTACGCCGATCATTCCAATTATTGCGATGTCTGCTGTACTGAAAGGTTATTTTCGTGGAAAACAGAACATGAACCCACTTGCCTTTTCCGATATTATTGAGAATCTGGCGCAAATCATTGTCATTATCGGTGTTGTCAACGTTTTGCTGCCCTACGGTATTGCCTATGCGGCTGCTGGCGCGATGGCTGCCTCCGTTGTTGGAGAAGGTTTTGGTTTGCTCTATTTGTTCGCTGTCTTCAAATGGGCAAATCGAGGTAAGATCAAAACCTCTCCACCACATACGTCAAGAATTTCACTTAAAGGAGACAGTACGTTAAGAGATTTGCTGCGCATCGGCTTACCGATGACAGGCAGCGGTTTTATTCATTCTCTCTATCATGCCTTTTTACCACTGCTGATTACGAAAAGTCTAGTACTGTTTGGTGTAGGTGTTGAGATGGCAACCAAGCAATTCGGACTTCTGGCGGGTTATGCTCTTCCCATGTTGTTTCTCCCCAGCTTCTTCACACAATCGTTGTCGACTGCATTAATTCCGGCGATCAGCGAAGCAAGTGTGAGCAACAATAGCAAGCTTATGCATAGTCGGATGGATATGGCTATGCGATCCGCGCTTATAGTAGGTTTTCCATGTACAATCATCCTGTACTTATGGGCTGTACCCTTAACGACTATGATCTACCATTCGCCAGAAGCGGGCGAGCTGCTAAGGTTAATTGCACCCTTATTTTTTCTTTATTATTTTGGAGCGCCACTGCAAGCAATTTTGCTTGGTTTGGGGAAAGCATCAACCGTTATGTGGAACCATATTCTTACGAATATTTTCGAAGTGATTGCGATCTTTGTTCTAGGTTCTAATATTGGAATCGAAGGGGTGGCCATGGGTTTCGGACTGGGGCTCTTGCTGCTGACACTGTTGAATTTTTTATCTGTGGCAGGAACGATCGGGTTTTATTTTGACTTTCGTATTGTATTCAAGGTGGGAGCAGGAGGAATTGTCATGGTGCTTAGCGGGTTGGCGGCTCACGGAATTCTGGAACGATTGCACCTGGGGCAGATCATTGAACTGTTCGGAGCGTTGCTCGTTTCGTTAATTACCTATGCAGCAACATTGCAGGTAACCCGTGCTTGGGAAAGAGCACCGAAACCACCAACGATTACGCCTGTTTCTTGAATGGTGATCTTTCGGTACCGTGCTCCAAAAAGTAAACTTAGTAATGATGCAACCCTCTGTGTACCCGTATGGAGGCGGATGAAGGAAATGGGAAGCAGCAATGTGTTTAACTGTATTTTGTACAGCTATAATCGTTCAAAACAGTTGCGCATTGAAAATAGCTGTATTTCTTACATCTATTCTCATGAATTTAAGCCTATTAGGTGATTTCTCTTGATTTTAATTGTATAGAATGCAGTTAAAGTCGAAGTTATTCCCTAGCAATATGGATTAAGTGTATAAAATGCAGTTATTTCATTAAATTGCGTGAAAATCTTGCGCTACAAATAT
This sequence comes from Paenibacillus sp. FSL H7-0735, assembly GCF_038008505.1. Classification (NCBI taxonomy): domain Bacteria; kingdom Bacillati; phylum Bacillota; class Bacilli; order Caryophanales; family Paenibacillaceae; genus Paenibacillus; species Paenibacillus sp. FSL H7-0735. Next base: position 3,588,088 of record NZ_JBBOZH010000001.1, read on the forward strand.
ACGGAGTGGGGATATCAGACGTTACAGTCTTAATTGCTCAGGCAAACCGCGAGTGATCCAAAATATCAGGCAGCGATCCTTGATTATCGGAGATCGCTGCCTGATTCTAATTAGCTTTATGCTAACTATGCTCGATTGACTCACATGCAAAAATGGAGTCTATCTCATAAGTAATTTAAGTAATTTCTATAGGGTTGCTCCAAATGGCAAGTTGGCTTGATAGGTAACATTTTGCGCACACGTATTTGCTATCGGACTCAGCTGACCTTAAGAGCAGATTTAGCTTACAATTGGAATTTTAACGGACACTATCGCAGTTATTACTATGAAAAACACCCGAAATGACTCTCTTTTTAAGGAATAGTTTCACTGGAGTCCGTAACTTAACTCAAAAGCCTAAAAACAAGCAAATAGCGTCTTCTGAGTCCGAAAAGCTCTAAGCTTGATCAAGACTGGGTGATTTAGGTAGGTGCAACGGACAAAAGCATTCATCTCTCGATTCATAACATCAGAGCAACGGGATTCTCCAGTAACGGACGATTGCTGCTCTGGCGATCCAAGCTTTTTCGAGACAGTTAAGAAGTGGAGCAGGACAACGCTAGTTATTACCGAGTATTACCGAGTATTATCCTTGACCGTATTTTTTTCTGTAATGACTCAATGTGAGTAGTGGCCAGATATAGCGGTAACTATGATAATTGGAATAGAAATTACCGGGGAGTCCAGCGCCAGTGGGATAAGAAGTTTTCCAATCCTCTTCATGAATAGACGTGATTAGTCTTTGAATCCCTTTTTCCACCGCAGCTGTTGGCTCTGGCTGAACGGCAATAATCGCATCAAGTGCCCAGGCGGTTTGTGAAGGTGTGCTTTCTCCTAAAGGAACATATTGTAGAAGCCGGTCGCTGTGACAAGACTCCCCCCAACCGCCGTCCGAGTTCTGAATGCTTAGAAGCCACTTCACTCCTTTTTGCAAAGTATCATGATTTATAGGGAGCCTAACAGCCTGCAGGCCTGTTAATGATGCCCAAGTGCCATAAATATAACAAACACCCCATCTTCCATACCACGAACCATCCTTCTCCTGATGTTGAATCAGCCATTTCGTACCCCGTTTAATGAACTCGTGTTGTGTATTTAAACCAGCGAAGTTTCCGAGAAACTCCAAAGTTCGTCCGGTAAGATCTGCTTCCGAAGGATCAATGGCTGCAGATTTAGCACCATCGATAGCGAGCCATGTGAGCATTTCTTTATTGGTGTTTTTTTCGAATGCCGGCCAGCCGCCGTCGTTATTTTGCATCGATAGGACCCAATTCAGACCGCGATTCCATGATTTCAGATATGAAGGGTGAATTGTTGATAAGCTTCGGATGGCTCGCAAGGCTGCCGTTGTATCATCTACGTCCGGATTGATTGTATTGGACTCAGAGAATCCCCACCCACCGGGAACTGTATCCGGATTATGGATGCTCCAATCAGCAGTTTGATGATGCTGTTTATCCAGAAGATAAGTTGCAGCGTGTTTTATTCCTTTGTGATCAACCGGAATTTGAGCCTCTTGTAAAGCATAGGAGATTAACGCTGTATCCCATATTGTAGATGGAGAGTTTTGAATTGTAGTTTTATGATTTGATTGGCATTGCAGCGCGGTGAGACCTTGAATGGCCTTTGTAATTATTGGATGCTGCCGATCATAATCGAGAGCAAGCAGGGCAAAAACCATAAGAATTGTACTGCTGGCATAGCTGTAAAAGGTACCGTCGGATTCGATTCGCTGGAGCATATATTGCTCTGCTTTGTTTTTGGCAGCTTCATGTATGTAGTGTGGACTCCCGAGTAATCTGCTCAAACCCATTTGAATAACATCCTGCAGCTCCTGATATCCACGGGTAGGCGATTCATCTGCATCCAACCGTGTCTCCATAAGATCTGACAGATCAGGAGCATGGGCTGTAGTGATCGAAAATCGCCGATCGGCCATAATGAGCATAGGAGTGAGGTGTACCCTAGAGTAGCCAGAGAATTCGAAATAGTTAATAGGGAAGTAAGACGGAAACAAAAGCACCTCCAGTGGAATCGAAGAAATTGCTAAAGGCCACTTGCTTTGACCCGTTGCGGCGAGAATGACTCTAGTTAAGATACTTGTGACTTTGCCTAATCCACCTTTAGACAGTATATAACGCTTAGCACGCTGTATTGGCTCGTCTGTTATCTTACTGTACCCAGAGTAGAGCAGGGCATAATAAGCTTCGACCGATGTGGATAAGTTCCCAGCTTCTTCGTCCTTATATAACTGCCAAAAACCCTCTCGCTGTTGTGCGTCAAGAATGCGGTCATGTAGCTGCCGAATGAGGGTTTCATTCTGTAGGTTCAACACCCTAAAGAGAATGATCATATAAGCATCGATCACAATCCCGTTCTCAAAACAAAAATGCCATGAGCCGTCATCCTTCTGCTGTTGTAGCAAAAACGTTGTAGAACGTTCGATTTCTTCATCTACTTTTCTTAGTATATCCGTCATTTTTTGGGTTCCTCCGAAGGCATCATTTTTAACATTATATGAAGTCGGAGAACAGGTCATGAAAAAGAGCTGCTTAGTCGCTTTAACGCAACTTTGCAGCTCTCTTAGCTTTATAAAACGGTTAATTTTCAATCACAATACGATTTAGCTTGAGATTAACCGGAGCAGCAATGGTGTCACCTACAGGGCATTTGCTCTCCAGAAATTGTACGAACTGTTCGACCTTCTCAGCAGGGGATGGAGTCTTTATGTAGAATGTATACCGAATATCGGAATAGCCAGGACGTACTTCAGAGCGGTTGAAGAATCCATCGAGATCCAAGTCACCTTCCACATCTACTCTGAAATCTTCAAGCTCCACCTCAAATTTAGAGGCGTAGACCCGAGCTACAATGGATTGGCAGGCACCCAAAGAAGCGAGCAAAGCTTCAACAGGATTCATTCCTGTATCCGTACCCCCTAGACTTGTCGGTTCGTCGATGACCAGCTCGAATTGTCTTACATTAGTAACGACCCTAACGCCGTCTTGCAAATGAGCAGTTGCTTTGAAAGTTTGAACATTTGGCATGTGTTTACACTCCTTCTTCTGGATAAACCAAGTATGATTTAATGTTTCTTATTGTTTGTAATCCTGAGTAATTAACTAGGAAATGTATAGATTATAGTTCTATTCTGTATACCCGTCAATACATGATTAAAATAATAGATAGGAGGCAGCTAGAGTGTCAATCGAAATTGAGAGCTATTTGGACTATCCTATGGTTGCAATTCCAGGGGGAGAAATAGAATTAAGAGACGATCGGATAAAGCGTAGATGGAAAGCAGAAATCAAACCGTTTCTTCTTGCACCTTATCCTGTAACTGTGGATCTATACAATGCTATAATTAATAACTCATCTCATGGAGATCTAAAACCGGTTGTGAATATTTCATGGTTTGAAGCCATCTCTTTTTGCAATCTGCTTTCCCAGAAAGCTGGATTTATAGAAGCTTATACTATAGGTGAAGATGGTAAACTCATTACTTGGGATAAGGAAACAAACGGATATCGACTTTCAACAGAAGCAGAGTGGCAATATGCATGTAAAGCAGGAACTTCCGGTTATCAATATGGAGAACTGGATAAAATTGCTTGGTATAATGAAAATTCAGGTGGCGAACTCCACGAAATAGGACAAAAGGAACCCAATGCTTGGGGACTTTATGATATGTTAGGAAATGTATGGGAATGGTGCTGGGATTTATATGATGAACAAGTGTATGGCTCCTATCGAATTTTTCGGGGAGGCAGCTGGGCAGAAGAGGACAGAGGATGTGGAGCCACATGCCGCCGTCGTAGTCATCCAACATTTAGCGTAGATGATCTTGGCTTCCGTCTTGCCCGGTCTTATTAATGGGCCATACATTTGTAATCAGAGTTAGAGGAGGAAATAACATGCGCGAAGGACACATAGAAAAGCACAGTTATAACGAGCATCGAGAATACGGAGAGCATGGAGAAATGAATATAAATGGAGTCAAGGAGGGTTCGGAGCATCCTCACAAAAGCGCTCAGACCTTTCGTCGTGCTAGGGCTATCGCATTTTTGGACAAGCTAATGATTAATCGTTCGGCGTTGCAGCAGCAGCTAAAAGAGTCAGAGATTGAAACGACAAAACAAGTCATTAGTGGTGAACTAAAAGCTACGGAAGCGATCATCGATGAGTTCATACATATGTTTCAGATTCATGAGATAACTTCTGATAAAAGAGAAAACTTTAATTTGGATAGAACCTAAGCCACTCAGCTATATAGAGGTGTTCATGCCCTAGGTTTTGATATGAATGAAAAAAGAAGACTTCTGAAGAAATCAGAGGTCTTCTTTATGTGTAGTTAATAAAGAAAAATGTCTAATGTAAAGAGAATACATCATAAAGTAAAACGCTTTCATGTTCACTTGATAAATTGATTTATATAATTAGTCCTGTAAGCAATATAAAAATGGGGGGCGAAAAAGAATGAAAAAAGTCAACAAAAAAAGGATGAACCTAACTCTAACAGTGTTGATGGCTATGTCCATGCTTATCACTGCTTGTGGTGGGAACAACGGGAATAACGTGAATTCCGAGGCTAATGCAAACGCAGGCAATACGGGAAAAACAACTGCGGCGGAAGAGAAGCTCAAGATTACCATGTGGTCTCAATTCGCGGATCCAAATTCTAAAGATGGTGGGTTTGTTGGTTTTTATAAAGCACTTGAGGCAACCAAGGCTAAATTCCCTAATGTAGAAATCGAGCATGTAGGTGTTGGGGGCGAATCTTATAAAACAAAAGTGAAAGCGGCTTCAGCAGCCAATGAACTGCCCGACATTTTTTACACCTGGGGTGGCGGATTCTCTGAGCCATTTATAGCGGGGAACCGGATTCTGTCCATTGATGATCTCGCAAAAGATGGAACGCTGGACCAAATCGTACCAGGTACGACAGACAATTTCGTCTTCGATAGCAAGCTTTACGGTCTGCCGATCAATATAGCTACTGCTCAAATGTACGTTAATAAAGAACTATTTGAGCAAGCAGGAGCAAAAATTCCGGAAACATGGGATGAGCTTGTTGCTGCGATTGAAGCACTAAAAGCAAAAGGTATTCAGCCGATTGCACTTGGGGCTAAAGACAGATGGCCAGCCATGCAATGGAACGCGATTCTAGCCATCCGGATGGCAGGCGTGGATGCTGTAAATGCCGCTTTAACGAAAACAGGATCATTCGACACACCTGAATTCACAGAAGCTGCTGCGAAATACAAACAATTGATTGATGCGGACTCCTTCGGCAAACATTTTGTTGGAACTTCTTATGATGACGCGACAAATATGTTCCTATCAGGCAAAGCAGCTATGATGTTCATGGGTGCTTGGGTCAACGGACAGATTGAAGATGATAACTCTCTGGTCAAAGGTAAAGTGGTACCGATTAAATTCCCAACCATTCCAGGGGGGAAAGGAAATGCTGACGAGTGGTTCGGAGGTTCGGGTGAAACATTCGTGCTCAATGCCGATCTGAAAAACAAGGAAAGAATATGGGAAGTATACAAGTTCTTTATTGAGACCATGTCTAAAGAAGTATTTCTGGCTGGTTCAGGCTCCTCAGCATGGAAAGTTGATGTAGGTGACACTTCTCAAATGAATCCACTGGCTCTGCAAATTGGTGAATTGTCTTCTTCAGCAACAGGTTTCTCCTACTGGTGGGATCAAATGCTGAATGGTAATGACACTGAATCTATGTTCGGCTCGCTGATGAAATTCGTTGCCGGAAAAACAACACCTGAAGACTACACGAAAGAATTACAGAGCAAGGTCAATCAAGGACAATAATCTGCGTCAGGCGGCGAGAATTGTTCGCCGCCTGATCGATTTAAAGGTGGAGTGAAGCATGCATCAAGTATTCGGAAACAAAAAGGCTATCGCCGTATTTGTTGTTCCTGCTTTGATTTTATACATTCTTGTTGGTTTTTTCCCGATCCTTCAGTCCATGTATTACAGTCTGCTGGACTGGGATGGGATTCAACCGGCTAAATTTATCGGTTTAGCTTCTTATAAGGATTTATTTTTTACAGATACGTACGGCATGGATTTTAATCATTCGATACTTAATACGTTGTATCTGGCAGTTCTTTCTGTTTTCATGCAACTTCCGATAGCTCTGGTGCTCGCTCTGGTTCTTGCCAGAGGGGTGTGGGGTGAAAAGCTGTATCGTACTTTGTATTTCATTCCAGTCTTGGTATCCTCCTCTGTCATCGGCGTTATGTTTCTGAAAATCTATCAGCCTGAATATGGCTTGCTGAATACGATACTCAATCAACTAGGCTTGTCCTCCTGGACACATGATTGGTTAACGGAAAGCGGAACAGCACTAATAAGTGTTATGATTCCAATCGTTTGGCAATATATCGGCTACCATATGCTTCTAATGTACGCTGCCATCAAAGGGATACCTGAAGATTTGTACGAGGCTGCAAAAATTGACGGAGCATCAAGTATAAGAACCGCCTTCTCTATTACCATTCCACTTATCTCACCGATCCTGAAGGTATGCGTCATATTTGCTGTTTTGGGATCATTAAAGTTTTTCGATTTAGTCTTCATTATGACCAATGGCTACCCTACACCGGAAACTAGTGTTCCAAGTACATTGATGTATTCATCGATTTTTAATCGCAATATGTATGGGTACGGCAGCGCGATGGCCGTGTTTATGGTTGTGGAATGTCTCTTTTTCTACTTAATTCTACAAAAACTGATCAGAACCTACGATGATAAGGAGGAGAGCTAATGACAACAACACATAACCGCCGCTGGCCAAAGGTTGTTTTGCAGCTTGCGTTTCTAATCTTCGCCGTTATTCAATTGTATCCGCTCGTGTGGCTTGTATTTTCATCCTTTAAAACAAACATAGAAATTACAGGCTCAAATGTGATGGGCTTGCCTAATGAGTGGCGGTGGGCGAATTACGACTACGCACTTTTTAAGGCGAATATCGCACGTAACTTTTTGAACAGCCTTATGTATACAACGGTAACTGTCATTATTTCTGCTCTGTTATCGGCAATGGTTTCTTTTGCTGTCGCAAGAATGAAGTGGAAGCTTAATAATGTGGTGCTTACTTTCTTTATGCTGGGATTGATGATCCCCGTACATGCTACGCTGCTACCTGTCTTTCAGATGTTAAAAATGACAAGTTTGCTGAATACACCGTGGGCTTTAATCATTCCTTATACCGTTAGTGCACTTCCTACTACAATCTTTATCATGATTGGTTTTTTTAGAGCGCTGCCAGGGGAGTTGGAAGAAGCCAGCGTTGTAGACGGCTGCAATATTTATCAGGTTTTTTTCCGTATTATGCTTCCGCTTGTAAAGCCGGCTATCGTAACCACTTCCATCTTTACTTTTTTATCCGCTTGGAACGAACTGATGTTTGCTAATACGTTCATTAATGATCCTGACTTAGCAACAATTACCGTCGCCATCAATTCGTTTAAAAGTGCCTATGCCACAGAATTCGGACCTATGTTCGCTGGAATGGTTGTGGCTACACTACCCATGATCATTATCTACTTGTTCCTAAGTAACCAAGTCCAAAAAAGCATTATTGCCGGGGCAGTTAAGGGCTAAAGCAATGGGATAGGAATCCTTCGAAAAATGCTATACTAGTATCGTATTGAAGTAGCTATAAATAAAGGTCCGTATTCGCTTAATTGTCGGCCAGGAGGTTACCGATGAGGTTTGCACGTATCCGATCACAAATCGTTTTTTACTACTTGGCCTTACTAGTGGTTTCCATGATTGCAAGCGGTATTATGTACCAACGAATCAATGAGAAATTCACCGAGGAAAAGGTAGGTGAGGTATCGCTTCAAACCTTAAACGCCATGAATTCCGGAATCGAATCACTTCTTGACAGCACGAATAATTATTCCAAGATGATCGTGTCGAACAATACAGTTCAGGAAGTTCTGGGCAGTGATCTGGCGGGTAACGACATCGGAATTTTAACTTACAAGCTAGAGGTGGCTCTGTCAGATTTTATGCTCGCAGAGCCCTCTATCTCTTCTGTCTATCTATTCGATAATGCAGGACGTAAGTTTGCGATTGATTTGCAGTCTGCAAAACCGATCAGAACGGATGGGATCGAGTCAGCGGAATGGTATTCCGAGGCGGTCGCCTTGGACGGAAAAGCAATTTGGAGGAAAAATGCCGGAGGTATCTTCAATTTTGAGACGAAGGAACCCCAGCAGGATCCACAATATATTTCTCTGATTCGTATCGTAAACGACATGAACACTTCCAAGAAAATAGGAGTATTAGTCGTGAACATTACGGTTCAGGAGCTGAAAAAAAGCTATGAACGTTCGATCAACGATAATAAACCTGATTTAATGATCGAAACTGGATATGAGACACTCCTTGATTTTACAAAACCTGAATTATCGACTTATACAAACTCTTCTATGCTTGATGTGCCGCTCGGCAGTAGCAAAATCGTAAAGATCAAAGATCATAATTATCTGATCTCTTCTCTGGTTTCAATGGATCGTGGTTGGAAGTTTACTAGCGCTCAGCCTCTGGGGGAATGGGAAAGCCCCTATCGTCAATTTAATCTAATGCTGTTAATGATTATGCTGTTTAATTTCATTTCTATATTTTTAGGTTCCGTCTGGATTTCTAGATTCATTACAACACCTATTTTACATATGCTGCGATCCATGAAAAAAGTGGAGATTGGAGAGTTTAGTTTGGTTCGGTACGAGGCGAGAACTGATGAGCTGAACCAGTTGAAAGATAGGTATAACAATATGATTGTGACCATTGAGCAAGCGCTGAAGCGGGAGAAAGAAGAACAGAAATTGATTCGGAAACTCGAATTGGATATTTTGCAGCAGCAAATTAAACCACATTTTTTATATAACACGTTAGAATCAGCTGGCTATTTAACTTTGTCAGGAAATAATAATGAGGCGTACCAGATTATTTCTGAGCTTGCAGCCTTCTATCGTCAGAGTCTTAGTAAGGGCAGTGATGTAGTAACGTTAAGAGAAGAAGTAGAGATCACTAAAAGTTATTTGAGTATACAAAATATTCGCTATCCAGAAATTTTCACCAGTGAAATTGAGGTGCCGGAAGAAGCTGAGTATGTTCGGATACCCAAATTGACGCTTCAGCCGCTTGTAGAAAATGCGCTTTATCATGGTATTCGCCCTTTAGGGGAGTGTGGTAAGATTCGCATCCTTGCCCGAATTCAGGGGAATCGACTGAAGCTAGTCGTGGAAGATGATGGTGTGGGGATGAATGAAGACAAACGTCGGGAAATGCAAGCTGAGCCCTATGGGCAAAATGAGTCCAGTTTTGGGTTGCGCGGTACTTTGATGCGTCTGAAGCTGTACTATGGGGCGGACATGAATTGTAGTTTGGTCAGTGCACCGGGAGAAGGAACTCGGATTGAATTGGAACTACCGCTTGAGGAGGGGAATAGTCATGGAGCTTGAACTGCTCAGAGCCATTATTGTGGATGATGAAATTAATGCGAGAAAAATTGTTCCCATCATTATAGATTGGAAAGCGGTTGGTTACAGATTCGTAGGTGAGGCCTCGAATGGAAGCGAAGCGTTAGATCTGATCGAAACGATGAAACCGGATGTAGTATTTACAGATATCAGTATGCCTTTTATGGATGGACTGGAATTAAGCCGGTTGATAAAAGAAAGGTATCCGCTAGTCAAAATTGTGATCATCACTGCACATCCCGAATTCGAATATGCAAAAAGAAGCCTGGACATTGGAGTACAAAATTTTATCTTGAAGCCGCTTCAATCCGAGGAAGTACGAAGAGTTGCGGTAGATCTTCATGGGAAAATCCGGGAAGAGACAGAGCGGTGGAACGAATATCAGGAACTGAATCGACAGTTAAAAGAAAACGCCGTTCAACTAAAAGAAAAATTTCTAAATGATTTGCTATCAGGCCTCTGGGACCCCGATCAGCTGGACAGCCGGTTCCATTACTTTTTTCCTGACTCAGCGAACAGCCTGTTTTCAATCATGCTCATTGAACTTCAAATCTCCTTAGAAGAAGGGGAGGAACAACGAATCCTGCAGTCTTTGCGTTGTAAGAGGTTTATTGATTACGCGCTTGAAGAGTATGAGGGAATCGAAGTTTTTTTTGATAACAGTCAACGCATTGTCCTTCTTAATAGAAAAGATAATCAGAATCTTACGAAGATTGGAGAGTGGCTTGCCCAATCGCTCCATGAAAAGCTTGAATGCAAAGCTTGCATTGGCGTAGGCAGTACCTGCAAGGATTTCAATAGGATCAAAGAATCCTATAAAGAGGCGCTGGAGGCAGTTAGATATGGTAAGTTAAAGGGCAGTAACGCCATCTATTTTTTTAATGATGAAATTCATTTCGGGGGCCGATCCTGGGAAGTTAAGACGAATGAAATTGAGGAAATTTTGTTTTTTGTAAAAGCTGGTGTCTTAGACAAGGCTATGCAATCCATCGAGAAAATGTTTCAGGATTTGGAGAAGTCCAAGGCTTTTTCTGTGGAACGAGCTAGGTTGGTTTCCGCCCAATTTGTCTCCACATTAATCAATTCACTCGCTGAAATGGGAGTTATAATAGATAATAATCTTTCTTTCGATATTTCGCCATATAAAAGGATTTTTGAGCTCGATAGCCTGCCAGACATGCAACAGACATTACTTGAACTCACAGAGAAGGTAACCTCTCAAGTAACCCGGGCACGTAGCAAAAAAACCAATAATATTATCCATGAAGTTAAAGAATTTATTCAACAGGAGATGCACATTCCGGAGATGTCTTTATCCTATGTATCGAATAAATTCCACATGAATTCCAGTTACTTTAGCCGGATCTTTAAGCAGGACATAGGGACTAGCTTTACGGATTATCTTCTCAAGTGCAGAATGGAAAAAGCGGTGAAGCTTCTGAATGAAACGGATTGGAAAGCTTATCAAATTGCTGAAAAGGTAGGCATTAAAGATCCATTTTACTTCAGTAACTGTTTTAAAAAAGTAATGGGAGTATCCGTTCAGGAGTATAAGAAAAATAGTTTTTCCCTATAAATCACTCCGTTGAATTTGATGATTTTTCTCTTTAAGCCCGCACTTTATGCGGGTTTTTATTGTTTTTTCAGATATAAAATGAGCAATTATGATGTTACAAAATGGAAAAATGATCTTGACAGAAATGGTTTCTATCGTATACATTTGTATACATGAAGAACGCGTATACAATTGTATACACTACTGCAAAAGGAGGAAATAAAATGCGTGAAGGACATATCGGCAAACGTGGCGGTCATAGGGAGCACGGAGAACACAGAGATCGTGGCTTTATGAAACATGGGATGACAGAACCGATGGATCAACATCCTAAAAGTGCTCAAACTTTTCGCCGTGGCAGAGCCATCGCTTTTTTAGATAAGCTTATGGTTAACCGGGCTACATTACAGCGGCAGTTAAATCAGCCTGAGCTTGAATCGATTAAACAAGTGGTTAGCGGTGAATTAAAAGCAACGGAAGCGATCATTGAAGAGTTTAAACAAATCTTTCAGATTCATGAGATCGCTCCAGAAGATACAACATCAAATGTTAAAAAAGAGGAGAGTAAAGAAAAAGATGAAAATAACTGAGCTCATTAAAACCCGTAGAAGTATAAAACAATTCAAACAGACTCCAATAGGTGAAGAGGAGTTACATTCATGGCTGGAGGCTGCAAGTTACGCTCCTAATCATCGTATGACCGAACCTTGGGAGCTTCTTTTCATCGGATCCAATACTAGAGCGAAATTAAAACATAAGACGGATTTTGGCAACGCACCTGTTGTTTTTGCAGTTCTGTCTAAGCCTGCCGCAACTGCGTTTGAACGCGATGAGAATGTTATGGCTGCTGCTTGTTTCGTACAAAATTTCCTATTAGCTGCACATGAAGCAGGTGTAGGTACGTATTGGGCTTCGCTGGGGGCTTTGCCTCATAATCGTGAGATTCTTAATGTTCAAGAAAATTACGATGTTATTGGGATATTTGGAATGGGTTATCCGGAGGAAATGCCGAATGCGAAACCCAGAACACCGATTAGTTCTAAAATCACGTATTTATCTTAAACAATTGAAGGTGGCGGAATGTGGAAGCTTAAGCATTATTTGAGGCCATATTGGGTGTGGTGTGTGTTGGCACCATTGCTGATGCTGGTCGAAGTGACTATGGATTTACTGCAGCCCACGCTCATGGCGAGCATTGTGGATAAGGGTGTTATGACAAAAGATTTGTCTCATATTTTCTCGACCGGACTGATTATGCTTGGTGTAGCGTTTATCGGTCTAATTGGTGGGGTGGGCTGCACTATTTTTTCGAGTATTGCTTCTCAAAACTTCGGTAATGATTTGCGGATTAGCTTGTTTGAACATATTCAGAAATTTTCTAACAAGAACCTGGATCAATTGAAGACGGGCTCACTGATTACGCGATTAACAAATGATGTGGTGCAGCTGCAAACCTTTGTGCAAATGATTTTGCGGAGTATTCGATCTCCATTGCTATTAGTCGGAAGCTTGGTGATGGCCATCCGGATTAGTCCTATGCTGACCCTCATCCTAGCCGTTGCCGTGCCACTCTTGAGTTTAATATTGTATGGGTTAATCCGACTTTCTTTTCCTTTGTTTCAAAAAATGCAGGTCAAATTAGACGGTGTGAACACAGTGTTGCAGGAAAATTTATCCGGCATCCGTGTAGTCAAAGCATTCGTCCGCGCTAATCATGAACAGAAACGCTTTAATACAGCTAACAAGGATTATACAGAAATTGCGATAAAAGCGGTACGGTTAATGTCATTAAATATGCCGCTAATGATGCTTGTACTCAATGCCAGTATTGTTGCTGTACTATGGTTTGGGGGAGTGCAAAGCTGGAACGGTGGGCTGCCAGTTGGTCAGCTGATCGCTTTTATTAACTATATAACCCAATTGTTGATGTCAATGCTGATGTTAAGCAATATGTTGACCTTCTTCTCACGAGCCAAGGTTTCTGCCGATCGGGAGAATGAAGTATTTTCCACCATTAGTGAGATTACAGAAGTTGCCAACGCTAAAAAAGATGCCATACACAACGGTCGGATCGTATTTGACAATGTATCTTTTGCTTATGATCCTACGGATGAAAATCTAGTGTTAGACGGTATTAATTTCACTGCGGAGCCAGGAGAAACAGTGGCCATTCTTGGTGCCACCGGTACTGGTAAATCATCATTGGTCAGCCTTATTCCCCGGTTTTACGAAGTGTCCTCTGGCGCAATCACAATTGACGGCTCCGACACTCGTATGATTGCTCTGGAAGATTTGCGCAGCAGAATCGGATATGTTATGCAGCAGGCTATTCTGTTCAGCGGTACTATCCGCGATAATATCCGATATGGCAGACCGGATGCCACAGATGAGGATGTGGAAGAAGCAGCAATAGCCGCTGAAGCTCACAATTTCATTTTAGAACTTCCACAGGGTTACGATACAGAGCTCGGCCAGCGTGGCATTAACCTGTCCGGTGGGCAAAAGCAGCGGCTTTCGATTGCACGGGCACTTTTAATTCAGCCAACAATCCTCATTATGGATGACAGCACTAGTGCGCTCGATGCAGCGACAGAGTCACGAATCTGGCAGATGTTAAAAACACGGCTGCGCAGCAGCACGAATATTTTGATAGCTCAGCGTGTCACCTCTGTAATTGACGCTGATCGTATTCTGGTATTAGAAAACGGCCGAATTGCTGTACAAGGTACACATGATGGTCTTATGAATAGCAGTGAAATATACAGAGATATTTGGAGATCACAGATGAAGGGAGAGGAGGTACCTTATGTCAAAGCTTAATAACGGCATGAACACCACTCCTTTTAATCGATCAGGAGGATTCGGACCTGGACAGGGATCTGGTCCCGGACGCGGCGGAGCTGTGCCGATCGTACGTGCTAAGAATCAAGCGGGCACACTCAAACGCATTTGGACGTATTTGAACCGCCAGCGGTTCGGGCTAATCATTGTATATGTATTTACAGTGTTGAATGCAATCCTTTCGTTGATTGGGCCTTATCTAATCGGTAAAGCGATTGATACTGCCGTAATTCCTCACGATTATCAGGGTCTTATTCGCTTTTGTCTACTCCTAATAGGTATTTATGGGCTAAGCAGTGTAGTTGCTTGGGTGCAAGCCTATGTTATGACCTCCGTTTCACAGAATACCGTGTTTGAGCTGCGTCGTGATCTGTTCAGCAAATATCAACAGCTACCGATTAAGTTTTTTGACACGCAAGCTAACGGAGAACTAATGAGCCGGGCAACCAACGATATAGAGAGCGTATCCAGTACACTTAATCAGAGTGTGACCCAGTTATTAAACAGTTTGATCACACTAAGCGGTTCACTAGTGATCATGTTAATGATGAACGTTCCGTTGACCGTAGTTTCACTGATAACGATCCCTCTTGTGTTATTGTCCAGCCGTAAAATCATAGGTTTAAGTCGAACTTATTTTAAAAATCAGCAACGCCATTTAGGTGAATTGGGTGGATTTATCGAAGAAACCATCAGCGGACAAAAAGTGGTTAAACAATACAGCAGGGAAGAGACAGAAGTGAAACGGTTCCGCAAAATCAGCGGAGAGCTGAATAAAGTCGGCATTAAGGCACAAATTGTATCCGGATTAGTGGGACCGGTTATGAACATGATTAATAACTTTGGATTTGCGATCATTGCCGGGGTGGGTGGCTGGATGGCTTTTCATAACATGGCTACGGTTGGCGTAATCGTTAGCTTCCTTACGTATTCCAAACAGTTCGGACGACCGATCTCCGATCTTGCTAACCAGTACAATCTAATTCAGTCGGCAATTGCTGGTGCGGAGCGTGTGTTTGAAGTCATGGATATGCCCTCCGAATACGGTGACGGTGATGAACAAAGTGACGATCTGCCGAGGTTAAAAGGGAATGTTGTTTTCAAAGACGTTTCATTTGCTTACAAGCCGGATTCACCAATTCTGAGTGAGGTTACGTTTGAAGCAAAACCCGGAGAGAAAATTGCGCTTGTTGGCCCAACGGGTGCTGGAAAAACGACCATTGTCAACTTGCTGATCAGATTCTACGATTTGAGCGGCGGCTCCATATTCATTGATGGACGCGAGATTGGAGAGCTGGATAAAAACGCACTTCGTAGTCAATTGGGAATGGTATTGCAAGACGCGCATGTATTTTCGGGAACGATTCGGGAAAATATTCGTTTTGGCCGCCTTGATGCGACAGACCAAGAGGTAGAGGAAGCGGCAAGATTGGCCAATGCAGATGCCTTTATCAATAGACTGCCACATGGATATGAGACTATTCTCCATTCGGAAGGCAGTAATTTGAGCCACGGCCAGCGTCAGCTTTTAACGATTGCCCGCGCTGTTCTAGCTGATCCAGCTATTTTGATCCTAGATGAGGCAACCAGCAGTGTGGATACGCGTACGGAAATGCATATTCAACAGGCGATGGAAAAGCTAATGAAGGAACGAACAAGCTTTGTGATCGCCCATAGGCTTAGTACCATCCAGGATGCTGATCGTATACTCGTTATTCAGGGTGGCGGAATTGCCGAGCAAGGCAGTCATAAAGAGCTTCTTGCGCTGCAAGGTGTTTATTACGAGCTGTACAATACCCAGTTCAAACGAGCGATTTAAAAGAATCTTTACTTGAACCGATAACATTTGTAAGTAGATGCTTTTATCGGACTCATCTGACCTTAAAGGCGAGATTTTCTGATTTTCAGAATGTTAAAGGACCCCACTGCAGCTATTGGGGTGAAGGAATAGCATCCCAGGGTCCGAAGTCCTTAAAAAGATGTGTAATCTATTGCGTAATTAATGCCCGATAAAAAAGAGCGACGATTCACCTATTATAGGAGAATCGCCGCTCTTTTTATAAATTCCTCTCTAATAACGTTCCGAGTTGTTCAGCCAAGACTTGATGTGGTACAGGTCTTTCATTCTTGAACCACCATTCCACTACCCCTGCATAAGCCGATGCAACAAAACTAATAATAACCTCTTCATTTAACCCTTGGTTTATTCCTGCGGTGACATTTACTTCATGCCGAAACTCATCGAGAAGAAAGCTTAAGAAACGATTTCGAAAATAAGGAGCACCTTTACTCGCTAACATCATAGAGAAGAAAGAATAATTTTTATCGAAGTATTCCGTCCAGATCAACGTTGCCTCGATAAAATCCAATTCAGACGCCGATTCACAAAGTGCTCTTAGGACCTCTATATGTTCTTCGATAAGTTTATCTAACAAATCATATTTATCCAGATAATGAAGGTAGATCGTTCCCCGGCTTACATTTGCTGTGTCGGAGAGATCCTGTATGGTAATGTCGTCAAAATTTTTCTTAGTCATCAGTTCAATGACGGCCTTTTTAAGCGCATCTTGAGATTTGAGTATTCTTCTATCCACTTTAGACATTCGGGGCTCACCTTACTTTCTAAAAATAATAAACACATTTATAGGATCTGTTTAGTATTGAACAAAACAGACTCATCGTACAATTGAATGTATTCTGTAACTGTTTATAATAATAGATTATAGTCTATTAATAAATCAATATACAATATCGAAAGGGTGTTTTTTCACATGCCAAATATCAAAGATAAAGTCGTAATTATTACAGGTGCTTCTAGTGGGATTGGGGAAGCCGCCGCGAAAGAACTAGCCTCTAAAGGTGCTAAGCTTGTCCTAGCCGCTCGTCGTGAGGAACGTCTTCAAAAGCTTCAAGGAGAAATTGAACAAAGTGGTGGAACAGCCATCTACAAAGTGACAGATGTGACTTCCCAAGCACAAATGGAAGAACTGGCTGCTTATGCACTTAAAGAGTTTGGCAAAATTGATGTATTAGTTAATAATGCGGGAATCATGCCACAAGCTTTTCTTTTTAAGAAAAAGGTGGATGAATGGGATCAAATGATTGACGTAAATATCAAAGGGGTTTTATATGCGATTGCAGCTGTTCTCCCATCAATGAGAGAGCAAAAATCTGGTCATATTATTAACTTATCATCGGTTGCTGGCCATAACATTTACCCAGGGGGTACAGTATATTGTGGCACCAAGCATGCGGTTAGAGCAATTTCTGAAGGGCTTCGTCAAGAAGAAGCGATGAGTGGAACCAATATTCGTGTTACCAATGTTTCTCCAGGAGCCGTCAGCAGCGAATTGTTAGATACTACCTCAGATGCAGAGTCAAAAGCTGGCTTGAATGAATTTTACAAAATAGCCATTGATGCAGACAGCATCGCTCGTGCCATCACATTTGCCATTGAGCAACCTTCAGATTTGGCTATCAATGAAATGATTATTCGCCCAACAGTTCAAGTAGGTTAAAAGGGGATCGTTATGGACAGGCCCTATATTATTTGCCATATGCTTATCTCATTGGATGGTAAAACCATCGGAGATTACTTGGATGAAGAACGGACTGCCTATTTTATTGATGAGTACGAAAACATTCATGATCGGTATGGATGTAAAGCTTGGATATGTGGCAGGATTACCATGGAGGAAAATTTTACGTTAGGCAATAAATTAGAATTAGAGCAGAGTAACACTTCAAGCATTCCTAGAACAGAATTTATCGCTCAAAATGATGCCTCAACATATGCAGTAGCTGTAGATCCCTCGGGAAAACTGGGCTGGACCAAAAACTACATTTCAGAAGGAAGTCACAATAGAACAGAGCATCATATCATTGAAGTGCTTACAGAACAGGTATCTGATGCTTATCTAGCTTATCTGAAAAATCTAGGAATCTCATATATATTCGGTGGAAAAGAACGATTGAATTTTTCTGTAGTCGTGAGAAAGCTGAAACAATTATTCTCAATCGATGAATTGATGCTGGAGGGTGGGGGCGTTTTAAACGGCTCTTTCCTGAACGAAAACTTAATTGATGAGTTAAGCTTGGTTATTGTTCCCATCGTAGATGGTGCCTCTAATTCTGTGACCATATTTGAAATGGATGCATCTATGAAACAACAGACCCCAGCAAATTTCAGCTTAAAAAGTGTAGAAAAACTTGCGGATGATGGGCTATGGTTGAAGTATGTAACACGGCGTGATTAAATCTATGTTTCTTAAAAAGCGCAAAGCAAAATATGCTTTGCGCTTTTTGAATTCGAGAAAGTAGTAAGCAAGCTTCTCATTCGAAGCCTGCCAGATGCATCGTTTGTTTCAGACGATCTACGTTCACATAGATGTCCTCCAGTCCTGGAAAACGAATCGCAGGATCTGCTACACCTTGCCCGTACACCATATAATATTCGAGATTATTATGGTTGCTGATCATCCAATAGGTTGGAACAACATGCTGGGCATGGAAAATTTCAATGACCTGTGTTCCAGGCTGGCAAAAAGCCAAATTAGCGAGTCCAGCACCATGTGGACCTACAATTACTTTTGCTGAGGCGAATAATTGGATTTGCTGGGCAACCGTCCAGTCCTCTAGACAAATCGGTACGATATTAAATTTCTCTAGGCAGCGGATGACATCATCTTCATTAACCAACCTTCTTGAGCTTGCTTTTTTTCGTGAGATATAAATTCGTTCTGGAGTGACTAGTGTTGTTTCTCTATGCGGTAACAAAAATCTCCGCAGTGTATCCGTGGTCCAAGGAGGATAATGTGAATTCATCATTAAGGAAGGGACAAGTAGCTGGTCAGCCTGAACATATGCTTCTGAATTCGTCCGGATCACCAATGACTCGGATATCCCAAGCATGGCCCACGTTTGTTCCACAAAGGGTCCATACGGATTTGGATTCATGATAATAGTGGAGTAAGTGATTCCGCTCGATTGAAGCATCGCTAATCTAGGAAGCACATCATACATCCAATGAAAATAGTTATGGGCTCCGCAAAATGTTAACACCGCCGCGGTCCCGGCAAAATGTTGAAGCTGAGGATCGTTCCACCGGTGAAACACAGGGTGCTCATCTGCTTCAAGCATCCTGTATTGTTCGGCATCATATTCTTGGGAAAGATCAAAGATCAATTTCCCTTCTGGTGTTAGAAGGGCACCAGATTCTCCCCATACCTTCCCTCTGGAAATGGTGGCTACGTATCCGCCAAAGGGCTCTAAACAATAAGGTGTTAGTGCTGGAGCAATACTCGTTTCAATGCTTTTGGGCGCTCTGAACTCAGCCGCCCGTCCGAAGTCAAAAGGAACGACATTCCCAGCTTCCTTTGTACTGTTTTCGTTGTGGGAAGTAAAGTCCCAGATGCTTTGGTAATATCCTTGGGGTGGTACCCCTTGTGCAGAAAATAACATCATGTCACCTCATATTCCCAAGTAGAAGCGCAGAAACCTTATTAAGCTATTTTATGAAATGAAGATTCTTTGGACACAGGCTTACTCGGAAAGAGGCGTATGAACAAGAAGACTTACGTGAGACTGAGCAGAAACAACTCATCGCACAGAAACAGATCAGATCCAAAAATCTAAATATATGCGTTAACCTATGAAGAAATTGCGTTTCTGGAAAAGACATATGTTCCATTGTTGGTATGAATTAACTTATTAACTAATAAGCGACGAGCACGCTAACGCTGAATAGATAGCCGATGGATGCGATGTGTACCAACGTTTAACTGCATTTCGTACAACTATATTCCTTCAAATCACTCAGCTCGGGGATATAAGTGTACTTCGTACATCTATTTCCTTGATTTTCTACCCAATAGGTGGATTTGATCGTTTTTAGTTGTATAGAATGCAGTTAAAGTATGAAGGTTCTTTTTGCGTACGGAATAAGTGTATAGAATGCAGTTATCTCCCAGATTCGAATAAGACACAGAACTAAGAGAATACGGAGAGGGCATTCCGATCGGTTACATTCCAAGGTTTGCTATAAGCGATATGCGGACCATTAGTTTGTTTATATTCACTTGCCCATAATCTGATCAGGTAAGCTGGTTAATCCAAAAACACCAGACAGTAATTTTCCAACAATAGGAGAATCGCTGCCTGGTGTTCTTTTTTTACCCTCAAAGCTTGTTCCTATAGACCTTAGGTGACATCCCATAGATTTTGGTGAATTGGCGGGTAAAATAATTGCTATCACTAAACCCGCATTCATGTGAGATTTGGGTGATACTGAGGTTAGAATGCTTTAATAGTCCGCAAGCCCGTTCCAGACGTAAACGATGAAGATAAGCGATCGGGGTTGTCTGATAGTAGGAGCGAAAGATCCGGTTTAAGTGTCTGACTGAAATGTCCGAATGTTTGGCGATCTGATCCAGTGTTAAGGGCTCAAGATAACGATCTTCCATATATGAGAGTGCATTCGCCAAATGCATCAGATGGTTCCCTTGAATCCCTTTTTCCTGTTGGTCATAATGTCTGGACAAATAGACAACCAGTTCCATAAACTTGGAGCCCAGCATGGTCTGATAACCCTGTAGCTTGTTGTGATATTCTTCAATCATGCCCGCTATGAGAAAAGAGACATACTCCAGGTTAGGAATCGGCAAGCTGAGTTTGCTTGTGTAGGAATGTTTATGACGATACAGGGGTTCCAACACAAATAATGCTTGAAAGCCGTTGGATGTCCGCAAATCTGGCCCAGCTGTCGATAGCATTTCAGGCTGAAACATAATATTGCAGATCTTGAAATCCTGAGGATCTTTAAAAGCATGCGGGGTCGAACCATTAATTACAAACACATTTCCCTTTTTGATAAAAGACTCCTCAGTATTAACAATATGTGTAGCTGTACCACTCAATACAATTACGAGCTCTGAAAAGTCCGCATGTCTATGTAGATCGGTGTCTTCGTCGTGATAGCCGTATTGAATAAAAAATGGAAATTGACGATCAGATGTAAACCATTTTAAATAAAATTCACTCAACTCGTTACCCTCCAAAAGCTTGTCTAGATGAATGTCTATATCATGCTATTTTAGGACCGAATAATCAAGGCTTTCTATCCAGCTGAAGCAGTATAATCCTTGACAT
This sequence comes from Paenibacillus sp. FSL H7-0735, assembly GCF_038008505.1. NCBI lineage: Bacteria > Bacillati > Bacillota > Bacilli > Caryophanales > Paenibacillaceae > Paenibacillus > Paenibacillus sp. FSL H7-0735. Next base: position 3,609,187 of record NZ_JBBOZH010000001.1, read on the forward strand.
AGGTTTCAGTGATTAAGATAGAGAAGGAGAATACTACATGAAATATAACAATCCGATTATCCCGGGGTTTTATCCAGATCCAAGCATTTGCAGAGTAGACGAGGATTATTATCTGGTAAACAGTTCATTTGCCTATTCTCCGGGAATACCTATTTGGCACAGCAAGGATTTGGTGCATTGGAAGCAGCTTGGGTATTGTTTGACTCGTGAGAATCAGCTTCAATTTGATGAATCAGTGGTTTCCGGAGGTGTGTGGGCGCCGACTCTTCGTTATTATAACGGACGTTTTTATATGGTTACGACAAATCAGGATAGCGGAGGTCATTTCTACGTTTGGGCGGATGACCCTACAGGCGAATGGTCGGATCCACTTTATGTGGAGCAGGAAGGTATTGATCCCTCCTTGTTTTTTGATGATGGAAAGGTTTATTTCACAAGCACAGGCTCCGAGCAAGGAATGGGGATCTACCAATGTGAGATTGATATTGAAACGGGTCAAAAGCTTAGCGATACACGCTTGATCTGGACTGGTAGCGGAGGGAAATTCCCGGAGGGTCCACATCTTTACAAAATAAACGATTACTATTATTTGATGTGTGCAGAAGGTGGGACAGAATATGGACATATGGAGACTATTGCAAGAAGTAAATCGCCATATGGGCCTTATGAATCGTCTCCTCACAATCCGATTTTGACTCATCGAAGTTCAGATTACCCCATTCAAGCTACAGGACATGCCGATTTAGTTGAAGCACAGGATGGTAGCTGGTGGGCGGTATTTCTGGGGATTCGACCAGTAGGTTATCCTTACCGTCATCATCTTGGCAGAGAGACATATTTGGCTCCGGTTCAGTGGACGGAGGAGGGTTGGCCAATGATTGGGGATAACGGAGTGGTTGGATTAGAAATGGAAGCTGACCTGCCTTCACCAATGCCGTGGGAAGAAGAGCCTGAAACCGACGATTTTAATCAATCTGACCTAAGAATGAGCTGGAATTTCATTCGTAATGCTAATAAGGTAGATTGGTCATTGCAGGAACGGGGAGGGTGGCTAGCTTTACGTGGATCAGATGTGAGATTAAATGAGAAGGGAACGCCTGCTTTTATTGGTTGTAGACAGCGGCATTTGAATTGTGAAATTACCACCAAAATGGAATTTAGCCCTCTTGATGGTGACGAAGCTGGTCTTGTAGTTTTTATGGATCAGAAGTATCACTACGCAATTGGACTAACGCAAATGGAAGGTGAAAATGTTATTACACTACGCAGACAGGTAGGGAGCATAAGCGATGTGGCATACTCTTCGCCTTTCGAAGGCACGGCGGTAGAATTTAGAATCCAGGCATTACCTGAAAAATATATGTTTTACTATCGAGGTGTGGATCAAATATGGCATCTGCTTGGCGAAGCCGAGACACACTTGATATCTACTGAAGTCGCAGGCGGATTTACTGGAGTATTTTTCGGTATGTATAGCTACTCTCCTAATCAAACAACTGCTTATTATGATTGGTTTAGCTATCAAAAGAAATAAAAAGCGGTCGGCTATGTGTTCGTCAGAAAAAGCAGTGTTAGCTTGTGGAAAACACAAAGCAGCGATTCTCCAAGTATGGATGAATCGCTGCTTTGTGTTTTTTGGTTGTCGTTGTTTTTTTGTCGTCGTTGGTTGTTTGCCTCAGCTTGTATTTATAAACCTCTTGGGCTTAAGGACTCAGAGGACGTTATTTGCGTATTTATCCCTTTTTGAGCTTAGTTTCGGACCCCATTGCAGCTATTACTTCGAAAGCGATTCAGATTGAGCGTTTTTTGAGCCAATAGCAGCTATGCGGTCCTTTAGCATCCCAAATGTGAGATATTACTGCGTTTAAGGTCCTCTGGGTCCGATAGTAATAAGCTCATTAGCGATAAACCCGATAGAATCAGCGTGTGCGCAAAGGTTACCTATACATGTTGGTGTTTAGCGGATAGTTCCATATTGTGAATGAAGCACGCTTTTATCCAATGAGCATATCTTCCTTCAAACGCTTGATGTCTGCTCTAGGTGGTGAACCGAACATCCGTGAATATTCGCGGCTGAATTGTGATGCACTTTCATAGCCAACGCGAAACGCGACATCCGCTGCATCCGCTGATTCAGATAATAAAAGGCGGCGAGCTTCCTGTAAGCGCAGATGCTTTTGAAACTGTATAGGACTCATGGCAGTTACCTCTTTGAAGTGTCTATGGAACGAAGAAATGCTCATACTGGCTGTTTCAGCAAGCTCTTCAATGCGCAAAGGTTTATCACAGTTCTCGATAATCTGTTCGATGGCCTCCCGAATGCGGTAGGTGCTGCTTCCTTCCATCGCAATCTGTGCGAGTGTAACTCCATATGGTCCCTGCAGAAGCCGGTATAGAATTTCATCAGTATAAATCGGAGCCAAAAACGGAATGTCCTTGGCATCATCCAGCAAACGTACCAATCTCAGGATCGCATCCAATAGTGATAACTCTATCTGCCCGACATACATAGCTCGCTTAGCATTTTCTTTCGGAGCGAGTTTAAATTCGGAATCATTTAGTACCTTCAATATCTGACTCTGCGTAAATTCTAGCTTAAAGCTTAAATAGGGTGCATTGGGAGAAGCTTTTATAATCTGACCGATAACCGGTAAATTCATTGATGATATTAGATAATTTGCGGGACCATACTCAAAACGGTCCTTGGCCAGTATGATCTCCTTTGTTCCTTGCGCAATGAAACATAAAGAAGGTTTGTATACTCTGTATACTGGCTCGGTCACGTTGGAGTTACGAATCACAAACAATGAGGGGATAGCGGTCTCATATACTCCATCCTGGCACGAATGATGTTCAATCAATCTGGCGAGTTCTTCTTTCCGCTCTAGTAATTCTTCAGACATGTGCTCCTCCTAATGTTTTATTCTTACTCAATTATAAAGTAAAAGCATCTTTTGTGTTAGTGCTAGTGAGAGGAATAGGCAATCATTTAAGATAATTGAGATAACGGTGTCAACTTCATACATCGCATAATTAGAACTAAGAAAGGGGTTTTGAAATTGAGCAATGTTTTGATCTTAGGCGCTAACGGTGGAATTGCTCGTCATGCGATTGATTTATTCTTGAACGAAACCGATGCTCAGTTAACTCTATATCTTCGCAACTCGGACAGATTAAGCTATATAACATCCAGCCGTGCTCGAGTAGTTGAAGGGGACGTTATGGATAGTGAGCAATTAAAAGAAGCGATGATCGGGCAAGATGTTGTTTATGCCAATCTGGCTGGTAATTTGGAAGGAATGTCTAGATCTATCGTAGAGGCAATGAATACAACTGGTCTTAAACGTTTGATTTTTATAAGCTCAATGGGCATTTACGATGAAGTTCCCGGAGAGAAGTACAGCAGTATATTGGATCCATATCGAAAATCAGTAGAAATCATTTGACTACGAAACAACTCAGAAAGGTGAACCTTTTAAAGGGAGAGAAGTGTCGCGAAAAAGTGTGGCTGCGTTAGTTGTTAAATTGGCTGAATCACCAGATATGGAAATTTGCCGCAGTTTAGGAGTTAACAAACCCAAAATCTAAAGGAGGCACAAGCTAATGGAATATATAAAACTTGGACGTACTGGTTTGGACGTATCTAGAATTTGTCTTGGCTGTATGAGTTACGGAGTACCTGAACGTGGAATGGCTCCGTGGTCGCTGAATGAGGAGCAGAGCAGACCTTTTATTAAAAGAGCACTGGAGCTTGGGATCAACTTCTTTGATACGGCTAATGTATACTCTGACGGAACTAGCGAAGAAATTGTCGGACGTGCCTTAAAAGAATTCTCTCGCCGGGATGAGGTAGTCATTGCGACAAAGGTGTTTTTCCGGATGCATCAGGGACCAAATGGGGCAGGACTTTCACGCAAAGCGATTATGACCGAAATAGACAACAGTCTAAGACGGCTGGGCACGGATTATGTGGACCTATACCAGATTCATCGTTGGGATAATGACACTCCCATCGAAGAGACCATGGAGGCACTTCATGGCGTAGTAAAGGCAGGGAAAGTTAGATATATAGGAGCGTCCTCTATGTATGCATGGCAGTTCTTGCAGGCGCAGCATGTTGCTGAGCGAAATGGTTGGACTAAATTTGTCTCTATGCAAAATTACTTGAATCTACTCTACAGGGAAGAAGAACGGGAAATGTTGCCTCTTTGCCGGGAAGAAGGAATCGGTGTGATCCCATGGAGTCCGCTTGCTAAAGGCCGACTAACCCGTGATTGGAATGAACAAACAGCTCGTTCAGAGATAGACGAAGTCGGAAAGGCATTTTATGCAAAAATGGCTGAAGCTGACCGCAAGGTTGTTGAGGTAGTTACCGAAATTGCGGCTAAACGCGGGATTCCACGTGCACAAGTAGCGCTTGCTTGGGTTCTGCAAAAAGAGTCAGTAACATCGCCTATTATTGGTGCTACCAAACCTAATCATCTGGAGGACGCCGTTGCAGCATTATCAGTGAAACTGGAGTCAAGTGAAATAGCGAGACTAGAAGAGCCTTATGTGCCACACCCAGTTATAGGAAATCTATGCTAGATAAAAAAGCGTGATGCCCTTTGGGATCGCGCCTTTTTTTATCTAAGTTAACTTTCATCCCTTATTTAGTGCCTTTAGAATCTTATCTTTAGTTTGGCTTAATCGTTGCTCAGCACCATGCGGGTGCAAGGGTTTGCTTAAATAGGTGAATAAGAAAACACATTCCAATCAATAAAAATGACATGTTAATTCTTCTTTTGCCAAGGTAATATGTATCCGACATGTGAGAGTGAATATAGAAAAGGAGGTGAACTCTTTATTATTAATTCCACGTTAAAGCATACGCACATGACTACTGAAATTGGTCAACCAGCTATCCTCAAGCCTAGGGAGGTTTATCCGACGGTTTCCTTCACATCGTGTGTTGACGGAAGGGTTGCCGGTGAATTGATTTTTGATAGAACGAAGCTGGTTGATAGTTTGCCTGAGACTCCTATGGTCAAAGACTCATTAATGGAATGGACACCGTTAGGCACGGCAGAACAACTGGGTACTTATGAACTGCGAATGACCCTCAAACAGGACGGAAAATCTCCTCAGTATGACTCATATTATTTTACCGTGCTGGATCCAAAGAGCATCCCCGCGGGACAGAGCCCAATTGCTTTCCTTGGTAACGATGGAATGATGATGTATATCGGTGATTATCGAGGTAATCGGATCTTGGATTTTTCCAATGCGGGTTATAGGGGTGGCGGTGTTGAAATCCCGAATATCCCCGTTAAGTCGACCGTTCTACCCTTGGACGGAGACGCGACGGAACGTATTCAAAGAGCAATTGACCAGTTGGCCAAGCTCCCGCTCGATAAGAACGGATTCCGCGGAGCGATCCTGTTGAAAAAAGGCAGATATGAAATCGGAGGCACGTTATTCATTAAAGCAAGCGGGATCGTCCTTCGCGGCGAAGGTCAGGACAAAGAGGGCACAATTATCTATGGTACCGGAGCGAAACCACGAAATTTAATTGAAATTGGTGAAAATGCAGATCTTATGCTGGACAGCAACTCGAAACGGATGATTTCAGATTTGTATGTACCCTCAGGCTCGCGCACTTTCCATGTAGAAGACGGGAATGCTTATCGTGTAGGCGATCAGATCATAGTCCGCAGAATAGGTGATAAAAACTGGATTCACGAAATTGGCATGGATAACATATATAAGCGCCCGGGTGGAACCGTAACCCAATGGTCACCGTTCAATCTGGATTTTGACCGAGTCATCACTGCTATTGTAGGTAATGCGATTACGGTCGATGCCCCACTAGCGAATGCTATCGAACTTCAGTGGGGCGGCGGAGAGATCTATAAATATACAGACCATGCCCGCATTCAGCAGGTGGGGGTAGAGAATATGAGGGTAGAGTCCGATTTTGACCCGAGCATTATAGATATTAAGATGGATAACGATACAACGGATCCTTATTATGCGGACGAAAAGCATGCTGAACGCTTCGTCGTGTTCAACAGTGTGAAGAATGGCTGGGTTCGAGATGTGACGGGTTACCATCTGTCCTATTCTCTCGTTCAAATGAAGCGTTATTCCAAATGGATTACGGTTCAGGATTGTCAAATGTACGATATGATCAGTGTGGTTACTGGGGGTCGCCGTTATGTCATACATCAGATGGGTCAGCTAAATCTCGCTCAACGTATTTATACAGAAACGGCGCGGCATGCGTTCACCGTCGATAGCTGGGTACCGGGGCCAAATGTATTTCTGGATGGGGTAGCTGTTAACAATTATAACACCAGTGAGCCTCATCATCGCTGGTCAGTCGGAGGCCTGTTCGATAATATCAAAGCTCCCATCTCTATTCGGGATAGGGCGTGGTTAGGCAGCGGACATGGCTGGGCAGGCGCGAATTATGTAACCTGGAATACGCAAGGAGAACTCACTTTACAGCGGCCACCAACCGCTCAAAACTACGCCATTGGCCATGTTGGTAACAAGGTACCTGGACTGGTTCCTAACGATTATGATCCCCGGCCCCGTGAAGATGGATATTGGTGCAGTTGCGGTCAACATGTCGTCATTAATAGTCTCTACAAGCAGCAGCTGATGGAACGTTTAGGTCGAAATGCGCTCAGTAATATAAAAAAATAATTTACAGTAGGGTGCGGAATCTTCCGCATCCTTTTTAGTTTGGATCATAAAAAAACACAACCCCTAACAATCTATGCCATGGAGAGACATCAGGATCAAGAGTAGCATAGGAAGTGGAGTTACTGACGAATGATATGACCTGAAAATAGGAAAGGCCAGGTGAACAAGAGTTGAGTGAAAGAAGACGAGCGAAACAAGAGGTGGCATTACCGGCAACCATGCGAGAATCAGAACGTCTTCGATTATGGTATACAAGCCCGGCGTCAAATTGGAATGAGGCTCTTCCCATAGGAAATGGGCGCCTCGGGGCAATGGTGTCCGGTATGATCGGCCAAGATAAAATCCAGCTTAACGAAGATTCAATCTGGTACGGAGGCCCTGGACGCGCAGCTAATCCTGCAGCTCAGCCATATTTGACGGTGATTCGGCAAATGCTGAAAGACGGCAGGCAGGCGGAGGCAGAACATTTGGCACGAATGGCTATGACTGCTTCACCAAAATATGAACAGCCGTACCAGCCACTTGGCGATTTGATTTTAAAGTTTCTGGATTCCAGTGAGATTATTGAAGAATACGAGCGGGAGCTCGACTTGGAGCAAGCGGTCGTTACGGTATCGTACCGTTGTGGCGGGGTTCGCTATTACAGGCAATATTTTGTAAGTGAACCGGACGGTGTATTAGTAGTCCGATTGACAGCTGACAGACTTGGCAAGATCACGTTGGCTGCGAATCTTATGCGTCGTCCGTTCGATACCGGCTGTAGCACTGGCCTTGCTAACACAGTTCTAATGAATGGGGAATGCGGAGCGGATGGTGTTCGCTTTTGCACAGCACTAAGGGCAGTTCAACAAGGAGGCCGCCAGAGGCTCATCGGGGATTTCATCTCTATTGAGGGGGCAGACTCTGTCACCCTTATGCTGGCAGCGCAGAGTACCTTTCGTGTGGATCAACCTGAAAAAGCCTGTCTAGAGCAATTGGATCAAGCCATGGCTCAGTCTTTTGCAACTCTAATAAAGCAGCATAAGGAGGAATACAAGTCTCGGTTTGCTCGATTTTCAATCGATTTAACAAGGGATGGCGACCCGTACGCCGAGCTTCCTACCGATAAGCGATTACTGCGGTTACAGCAAGCAAAAGATGAAAGAAGCAATTCCAATGAGTTTGGTGATCCGGGACTAGTTGCACTATATGTACAGTATGGGCGCTACTTACTGCTTTCCAGTTCTCGACCAGGTACGTTGCCTGCTAATCTGCAAGGCATATGGAATGATAGCTTTACCCCGCCATGGGAATCAAAATATACAATTAATATTAACCTCCAAATGAATTACTGGCCTGCAGAAGTCCTAAATATGGCTGAATGTCATGAACCGCTGTTTGATCTGATCGAACGGATGCAGTTGAACGGTCAAGAAACGGCGAAAAAAATGTACGGCTGTCGCGGTTTTGTTGCTCATCATAACACTAACTTATGGGCGGAAACCCGACCTGAAGGCATCCTAATTACCTGCACGGTCTGGCCAATGGGTGCTGCTTGGTTATGCCTTCATTTGTGGGAACACTACCGGTTTGGACTGAACCTTTCTTTTCTCAAGGAAAGGGCCTATCCAGTGATGAAGGAAGCAGCGCTTTTTCTGCTTGATTACATGGTAGAGGAAGGTGGTGTACGGATTACTGGGCCTTCGGTCTCCCCTGAAAACCGCTTCCTTCTTTCGGACGGAAGCAGCGGCAGCCTCTGTATGGGACCATCTATGGATTTGCAAATCGCATATACATTGCTATCCGCCTGTTCGGAAGCGGCATTAATTCTCGGAGAAGAAGATACAATGTTTCTCTTTGAACTACATGAGACGCTTGAACACATTCCACAGCCGAGTGTGGGCAGTCATGGACAGATTAAGGAATGGCTGTTTGACTACGAAGAGCAAGACGCAGGTCACCGGCATATTTCTCAGTTGTTCGCTTTACATCCGGGTGAACAGATTGACATGAGGCACACCCCTGAGCTTGCCGCAGCAGCCCGGCGAACGCTTGAACGCCGCCTTGACGGAGGTGGAGGTTATACCGGCTGGAGCAGGGCATGGATCGTCAACTTTTATGCCCGTCTCGGTATGGGTGCGGAAGCCTACGAGCATTTACTTAATCTCTTAGCCTCCTCCACGTATTCGAATCTTTTAGACTGCCATCCACCCTTTCAAATAGACGGAAACTTTGGTGGAGCAGCAGGCGTAGCAGAAATGCTGCTGCAATCCCACCGAGGAGAACTTCGACTATTACCTGCCCTTCCTAAGGAGTGGGCTTCAGGCAGCATAAGGGGAATGAGAGCAAGAGGTGGTTTTACCGTTGATCTTTCTTGGAGCCAAGGAAAGCTTGATGAAGCGACGATTCACTCTACGTTAACCGCTGAATATCAAATTTGGTCTGCCGTTCCGCTTGATCTGCCAGAACAATCTCTTATTAGCGATGGTCAGGGATTTGAATATAATTTTTCTTCAGTTGCAGGGAAGTCCCGCAAGATTTGTGCACAATAGTCAATCGTAATAAAACACAGGCAAGCCGAAAAATCTCCATTTTGAAGACCTGGATATTGGATTAACATTAGCCATACAACAAAATCCAAACTGCAACCAAAGGAGCGATATTTATGCCACAACAAGTGCCAGCCGCATTGCCAGCGAGCAGGCCAGATCTTTCCCCATTCCAAAGACGAATGACCAATTTGCGCAAATATAAGGCGCTATATCTCATTTCACTGCCGGGCATTATTTTTTTTATCGTATTTAAATACTTACCCTTGGCGGGTTCCATCATGGCCTTTCAAAACTACAACATATTCAAAGGTTTTACAGGCAGTCCTTGGGTTGGCCTTGATCAGTTCCGGCGGATGTTCACCTATCCAGAGTTTTTGAGAATTCTTGAAAATACTATCCTGATTGGCCTATATGATATGGTCTTTGCGTTTCCGGTTCCCATAATATTCGCCCTCCTTCTTAATGAAGTGAGAAAAGCTTTCTATAAACGGATTTTGCAGACCGTCGTTTATTTGCCCCATTTTCTCTCATGGGTCATTATTGGGGGGATTATGATCGGCATTTTGTCCCCAACGACAGGTATCGTGAACCAGATCTTAAATGCTTTTGGGCTCGACTCCGTTTATTTTCTGGGCGAGGACTCGTATATTCGTACCATCCTGGTTGGAACAGGCATATGGAAAGACAGTGGATGGGGAACTATTGTTTATTTAGCCGCACTCGCTGCTGTGAATCCTGAGCTGTACGAGGCGGCCCGGATTGACGGAGCAAATCGGTGGAAACAAACCTTATCTATAACGATCCCGACGATCTTGCCCACCATCATGATTATGTTCCTGCTTCATATCGGTAACTTCCTTGATTTTGGCTTCGAGCGAGTGTTTGTATTTATCAATTCGCTTAATGAGACCAATGGAGATATTCTCGATACGTATATATACCGAGTGGGTCTTATTGATCAGCAATACAGCTATACAACAGCTATAGGCCTCTTTAAATCGGTCGTCGGACTGTTGCTAGTCATGATCGGGAATACGCTTAGCAAAAAAGCATCAGGGGATGGACTTTACTAGAAAGGAGTCGAAGAGTAAATGAAAAATAAAGGTCGCCTGTTTGACGTTTTTAACTATATATTTCTGATGCTGGTCGGGTGCTTGATGATCTTCCCTCTGCTGCATGTGCTCGCCAAATCATTTAGCAGCACTCATGCCATTAATGCAGGCGAGGTTAAGCTATTCCCTGTAGATTGGACGCTTATGAATTATCAAGTTATTCTTGGGGATACCTCCATCTGGAGAGCTTTCATGGTAAGTATATTTATTACAGTTGTCGGAACAGTTATTAATCTGATTTTAACTGCATCACTGGCCTATCCTTTATCCAGATCCGAATATTCGATGCGCAAAGGAGTTCTGATTTTAATCCTAATTACGATGATATTTCACGCTCCGCTCATACCGAACTATATGGTCATCAAAAACTTGCACTTGATCGACTCTTTATGGGTATTAATCATCCCATCGGCCATCAGTGCATATAACCTGTTCATCATGCGTTCTTTTTTCTCAGCCCTGCCTACTGAGCTGATAGACAGCGCGCGAATGGATGGAGCGGGAGAGCTGCGCACGATGTGGAGCGTCATCCTTCCTTTGTCCAAACCTGTTATGGCAACTATGGGCTTGTTCTACGCGGTATCCCATTGGAATTCTTATTCATCGGCGTTGTATTTTATCAATACACGAGCGCTTTATCCACTTCAGCTGCGGCTTCGGGAAATCGTACTGAGTAACGACCTTGGGCAAGCGGGCAGCTTATTAGAAAACGTAAATGAAGTATCTCCGGCAGGTGTGCAAATGGCAGTTATTGTCGTCTCCGTCATACCGATTATTATCGTGTATCCGTTTCTGCAAAAGTATTTTATCAAAGGGATGTTAATCGGATCTATTAAGTCTTAAATCAACCAGCTTGCATCATCCTTTAAAAGAAACAGCCATCTGCTTATCAAAATATGGTAAGATATAATCCAAACTCAAAAATGGAAGCGTTGCCAATGATCGCAACTTCAAATCAATTTCATACCACAAGACAACTGATTCTGATTCCATTCCGGAAGGGATTTGATACAAGTGCGAGTATTGATTGTAGAAGATGAGCCTGTCATTCAAAAAGGATTGGTGAAGATGGTCCAGCGTTATCCGGTCTCATTCACCGCGATTTATACAGCCGACGATGGCGAAGCAGCCTTAGAAACTATCCAAAAGCTAGAACCGCATTTAGTGCTGACAGATTTGCGCATGAAGCGGATGGATGGCCTTGATTTATGTGAACGAATTCACCGTGATTACAGTCATGTCCAGGTGGCAGTCATTTCCGGGTACAATGACTTTCAATATGCTCAACGAGCAATGGCATACGGCGTTAAGCGATATTTGTTAAAGCCGGTTCTCCAGCAGGATGTGCATGATATGCTGAGAGAACTTATATCCGGAATGACAGGCAACATTATTCCTGTTCATAAATACGTGGATTGGGCCGAACAGCTGGAACAACATATCTGGCTGCTGCAACGTGATGAGACAAACCGTCTGCTTGATGACAGAGAAACATCCGGTTTATTTGAAGGGTTGAACGTCTTTAGCATGGATGCAGTCCTAAATGATTGTCTACAAATGATCGTAGATCGCTTGGAACGCCGAGGCTGGAAGCCTCAGTCCCGGTGCTGTGGAGATGTGAAAGCCGCCAATACGAAAAAAGAAACGATGTTAGCATTTGTCGCGATAATAAACGGTATACTTGCGGAGCTGCAACTTACTCGCAAAGGCAACTATAAGGACCCGGTTGAAGAAGCAAAAGCTTTCATTGATAAACATTTGGCTGAGGATGTGTCGTTAGAAGAAGTAGCCAAACGGGTGGGACTTGCCCGCACCTACTTCAGCGCATTATTCAAAAAAATGACGGGGGAAACCTTCGTACACTACCGGATCCGAAGAAGAATGGAGGAAGCGCGCAGACTTCTTGCCGTACCTACCATGACAATCAGTGATATCTCGATTCATGTAGGTTACGAGGATTATCCCCATTTTACGAAGACGTTTAAAAATCTCGTGGGTGTGTCACCTTCGGAATACCGTGCTTCGTTTGGCATTGAATAATGAGAGCAACCCTCAGCCGGAAGCTGCTATTTTATTTTACCATTGTCATCTTACTTTCCCTGTCAGCGCTGGGGATTTCCTTCTACAGCATTTCTGCCAAGCAATTGCAGGCAAGTACTGAAAACCAGATGATACAAATCGTAAATAATGCAGTTCATCATACCAATCTCTATATTTCATCCTATCAACGGTCGACCGTGGCGCTACTAACGGATTTGAGAGTTAAAAGATATATTGACCTATCATCAGACCGTGAGGAATATGAAAATTACCGCTACACGACCGATATTCGCGATGCAATTGTCGAACCAGTATGGATTCGCAATCCCGAGATTGAAGCCTTATATATTATCGGGTATTCCGGAAATGCGCTTTATTATTATAATGGCGGTTCAGCGCCATCTTTTACACAGGAAGACACCGCTAGACAGATTAGGTATTTCAAAGAACATACAGATGTCAGTGGACAGTTGAATGTAATCAATTACAGTATCCGTGGGGATCAAACGCCGATGTTGACCTTAATCCGCAGCATTCGTGGCCTTCAGTCACCAGAGATGAAAGGATTTGTAGGCATCGAAGTCAAAGCGGAGGAGCTCTCCACGTTATGGAAAGGGATCGATCTTGGTCCCGAAAGCTATTTTTTTATTGTAGATGGCGAAGGCAGGATTCAATATCATAACGATCAAAACAAAGTAGGGACGTTGATTCCCGATAGTCTTGGCAAGCAAATTGAGCTAGCAGGAGATGCGATGTTCCGCAGCTCGGCAGAGGGAGTGGAAAAATCTTATATCAGCCGTAATGCGGAATATTCCGGTTGGCATCTGGTTGTATCCATTCCAGACACTCAGCTGCAAAAGCCGCTAATTACCATCCGGAATTATATTATTGCTGTCGCGATTTTGACATTTATGATAGCGCTGTTTCTGGCAAGCCGATTTGGTAAGTCTGTTACTACACCAATCCGTATACTGATGAAAGGAATGAGCCAGACCGAAAAAGGAAATTGGGAATTAATCTCCCTTCCGAAAAGCCAGGATGAGGTCACTGGGCTTATCGTTCGTTACAATCTGATGGTAACGCGCCTGTCAGAGCTTGTGGACACCGTGTATCAATCAGAACTGAAGAACAAGGAAGTGGAAGCCGAGCGGCAGAAGGCCGAATTCCAATCCTTACAGTTACAGATCAACCCCCATTTTTTATATAATACGCTCGAAACGGTGGTCTGCTATGCAGTAATTCAGGATTCAGATAAAATATCAGAAATTGTCGGAGCCCTGTCCTACATGCTGCATTATTCGGTGCGCACCAATCTTGAAGAGATAACCGTGGCCAATGAGCTGAAGCATGTCATCCATTATATGGTCATTATCAATCACCGGATCGGAAGGCCGTTTGAAATCGATGTGCGGATAAAGCCTGAAATGCTTCTGCGCAAAATGGTCCGCCTGACCTTACAGCCACTTGTGGAAAATGTGTTCCAGCACGCTTTTCGTTATGGTGTTGAAGATCATCACACGATTACGATTGATGCTGGAGAGGATGGCGATATCTTCTGGGTCAGCATTACGGATAATGGCAGCGGGATGACCCCGGAGCGGCTTGAAGAACTTCGCCTCAAACTGAGCGAAAATCGACTCGCCGATGTGGATGAAGGTAAAGGAAGCCCAGGTGGCATCGGTGTGCAAAATGTTCACCGCCGGATACAACTTGTCTTCGGGGAAGAATGCGGTGTTGACGTAGAAAGCAGTCCAGAATGGGGAACACGCATGATCATGAGAATGCCGATTTCCGGAAGGAAGGAACATCAAGTGCTTAACGCATAGGCGCTACTCGCCGAAGAGAACGAGGATCAAAAGGCTGTCCTGAGGTCCGAGCCGCGGACTTTTTGGGATGGCCTTTTTTTATAACGGCAACCGATCACAAAAAAACACATCCCATAATAATCCACCCCATGGGAGTGCTGATGATACAGCTTTATGATGGGTACAGGTAAACCAAATACCTTTTTATACTAATAAGGGGGATTATCCAGATGAAAAAATGGGTTAGTCTGATCCTATCCACGGCGCTTGTATCAAGTCTCGTCGCAGGATGCGGAAGCAATGAAACATCGGACGGTAACGCCGATGCAGCAGGCGAATCAAAACCGCTTAAATTTAGTATTTCGTTAAACACAAGCGGAAACGCTTACACGGAAAGTTCTAAAGACATTAACACCGATAAGTGGGTCAAGGAGTTGGAAAAACGGGCGAATGTCGATTTAGACATTAAGTTAATTCCTTTGAAGGACTTTGATTCCAAAATGGCTGTTATGTTCGCAGGCGGTGATATTCCGGATGTGGTTCAAAATGTCGGAGGGGCTACAGATAAATCGATGGCTGGATCGGTTCAGGCTGGTGTTTTTATGCCGCTAGATGATCTGCTGAAGGAGAATGCGCCTAACTTGATGAAGGTTGTCCCGCAGGAAGCATGGGATGAAGTCAGCTACGACGGAAAAATATATGGCATTCCGACTTGGCTCAGCAATCCGTCTCGACGTGCCACCTTTATCCGAACAGATTTATTGGAGAAAACCGGTCTCCCGGTACCTGTAACGATTGAAGATTTCTTGAATGTGCTACGCGCTTTTAAGAAACTCGGTGTGAGCGCGCCTTATCAGATGCGTGAGAACTTCAAATATGCAGATATCGCATTCGGTGCATATGACGCGCTTGGCTATCAGTTTACAGAGGATAATGGAGAGATCGTACCCAAATTTTATAATTCCGAGAATATGGAAAAAGCACTGAACGTATACAAAACGATGTATGACGAAGGCCTCATTCAAAAGGATTTTGCAACAATTCAGACGGCGCAGTATGGCGAAAATATTGCTGCAGGCAATGCAGGAATCTGGACAGCTAACGCGCAGAATCTACTGGATTTCCGGACCCAAATCGCCGCATCCAATCCGGAAGCGAAAGTGGATATTATCTCGTCGCCAACCGGTGACAATGGACAAAAAGGATATGGCTTGTATAGTTCGGTCAATACCTCACTGTATATCAACAATAAGGTCAGTAAAGAAAAGGCTGCCCGGATTATTCAAATGTTTGAATGGATGCAGACCCCGGAAGCAAGTAATTTCTATAGCTTTGGGATTGAAGGCGAAAATTACACGGTAAAAGACGGAAAAGTTGATTATAAGCTGCCAGAGAACAAGGCTGCCCAAGATGAAGAGAAATTCCGCACACAGCTGCGCTGGGTAGGGGACGGAACGATCAACCGCGAACGAACTGAGCTGCTTTCGGGTGGTAAAGATGTCTTGAAAGCATTGGATGAAACGCTGAGCAAAGAAGGCTTAGGGGGCATCGGATTTGTACCTGATCTGGAGTCTTTCAGCAAGTTCCCTGATCTTGCCTCTAAACGTCCCGATCAGGCACCAAAATTGATCATAGACCATATGGTCAAAATGATTTATGGCAAAGAACCGATTAGCGATTTCCCAAAAGTCATCGAGGAATATAAGCAAAAAGGCGGCGTAGAAATCTTAAAAGAAGCAACAGAACGCTACAAAAATAATGAGGGAATCCTTAATCAGCAAAGTCGTAAATAGATAGATTCTCAGGAAGCCTCTTCATTCGAAGGGCTTCCTGCCAGTTAGGAGGGAGAACGATGAGTCAAACTTCATTGTGTGATGAAATCATGCGTCTGCCTGTAATCGATACACATACCCATCTCGTCGGCGATAAGCTAAACGCGGCTGACTTCTGGGAAATAGCCGATTATTTCTGGTTGAACCAAGAGCTTCAGTCAGCAGGATATCCGGCGAATGCGGACCAACTTTCGAAAGGGAAACGGGCTGACTCTTTTGTTAGCGCCTACCACGCTTCCCGTAATACGATGATGAATCGTGCTTTTACAGCAATCATGAAAGATCTGTACGGTATCTCCATCACAGATTCAGAGTCGGTGTTCAAAGCGGATATAACGATTAAACAGCAAAGTCACGATCCCGGCTGGGCGCAGAACGTAGCTGACCGTCTGCATGTGCAGCGGTTTATTGTAAACCGTCCGGAACATGCCAACTTTGCACACATGAGGGAAAATGCTCTACTGATTCCTCGAATTGACTCTTGGCTGCCTGAGCTGGCAAAGAATATTGCAGATTCCTATGATCCCAGCCGGGAGGCTGCTTATGCTCAAGCGAAAAAATTTATTAGCGAGCAGCTGCAGTCTTATCAGACTATGGGCTGTCCAGGAATCATGACTACGTTGCCAGCTTTTGAAGCCAAAGCTCATGATGTTTACAATCTTAGCAACGTAACTGGACCGGATGAAATCATGATGCTGCTCTTTCATCATATTTGTTCGGAACTGCAAGCAAGAGGAATGTTCTTGCAGCTGTTTCTCGGCGTCGAACGCAGATGGTGTAATACATCAGCTGCGCCAGTTAACGATTCGCTACGGATTGTTAAACTGTACGGTTTATTCGAACGGTATTCCATTCCGTTTGAGCTGGTGGTGGCTTCGGAATTAAATAACCTGGATGTTGTGCAGGCTGCATGGAATTTCCCTAACGTTCATGTAGGCGGGATGTGGTGGTATAACTTCAGACCCAGTACCTATTTGCAGAGCATGCAGTATCGGTTGGAGGCACTCGCCCCGCTCAAGTGTTCGCTCATTGTCTCGGATGCGCGCTGTATCGAATGGACATATGGCAAGCTGCTGATCGTTAAAAAAATACTTGCGCGCTTTTTGGAAAGTCAAATAGCGGAAGGCTGGATCAGCCGGGATGAGGCGCTGGATATTGCTGCGGAATGGCTGCATGGCAGTGCTGCTAAACGTTATAGACTAACGGATGTTAAGCAATAAGCCATGGAGGGAGAAAATGACTTTTTCATTAATGGACCGAATGTTGCCTGCTCCTTTGAACGGAGGATTCCGTATGGAGGACTGGTGGGTGTGGTGCGGATCAGCTGTGCGTGGCGAGGATGGGCGTTTTCATTTATTCGCATCCCGTTGGCCGAAGTGGCTGCCGATGCATCCGGGATGGTTACTTCGCTCAGAAATTGTCCGCGCATCTGCCGATAACGCGGAAGGACCCTATACGTACGAAGAAACCGTACTACCCGCAAGGGGAGCGGAATACTGGGACGGACGAAGCACCCATAATCCGCATATCCTTCGTTATGGCGATAAGTTTCTGTTGTATTATATGGGCTCAACTCATCCATTCGCTGAGCCGCAGCCTAATGAAACAGTGGAACTTGACGACTATCGGGTGATTGCCGCTCGTGCCAACAAACGTGTTGGCCTAGCTGTAGCCGACAGTGTATTCGGACCATGGACAAGGATGGATGCACCTATTCTGCCTACACGTCCGGGCAGGTTCGACAGCTTCCTCACATCCAATCCGGCTCCTTGTATCCGCGAAGATGGCTCCTTGCTATTGGTATATAAAGCCCGCAAATACGAAGGCAATTCCTATGGACAGATGACGCTTGGCATTGCCGGTTCATCTAAGGACGAAGGGCCATATAGAGTAATTAACAACGCACCGCTGTTTCCACCAGAGCGGTCTCATATTGAAGATCCATTTATCTGGCGGACGGCGGACGGGTACCAAATGATCGCCAAGGATATGGATGGCCGGATATGTGGAGAAAAGCACGGTGGGATATTTGCATCTTCTAAGAATGGAACCGACTGGCAACTGGCTGATTCAACGCAATCGTATTCCCGACGAGTTCTCTGGGAGGACGGCACTGAGCAGTGGATGGGCAGCTTTGAACGGCCGTTCCTATTATTTCAGGAAGGGGTTCCTACCCATTTATTCGCTGCGGTAGCAGATGGACCGGGAGGGTTCCGAAATGCGAAGCACACTTGGAATATGGTCATTCCACTAAGGACAACGCTTTAAGAGGTTGAATTTCATAAATATCATCAATGTTAACAGGAGGTACTAAAATGGGAGATGTAATACCAACTCAACAAAATCGCGAACTGGTAATTTCGGAGTCAACTCTGGAATGGGCGGATAGCGCATGGCAACAAATTATAAATAAAGTGGAAAAGACTAGTAAGCGAATTGGCGTTAGTTTTCCGCATGCTTCCGTGAGCGGAGTATACGATAACATGCGTCCATCGTGGTGGACAGCAGGGTTCTGGCCGGGTATTTTGTGGCAGATTGCCGCAGAGGGGAATTATCCGGCGCTGCAAGAAATCGCCGAGCAAATTGAAGAGAAACTGGATGAACCTCTTTATGCTCTTTCCGTTCATCATGATGCCGGTTTTATATGGACACTCTCAGCTTTGGCCAATTACCGCGTGACTGGTAATGAACGCTCCAAGCAGCGCGGGTTGATGGCTGCCGCTCAACTGGCCAGCCGCTTTAACCTGAAAGGGTCATTTATCAGAGCCTGGCATGACACGGAGAAGATAAACCGGGCGGGATGGTCCATCATTGATACTGTAATGAATCTGCCCTTATTATACTGGGCATCGGAAGTTACAGAGGATCCGCGTTTCCGGCATATCGCCGCTGCGCATGCGGAAACGGTAGTGGAGCATTTTTTACGTCCGGATGGATCAAGTTATCATATTCTGCAGTTCAACCCGGAATCAGGAGAAAAAATAGGCGCTATGTCCGGCCAAGGTTATGCGGAAGAATCCGCTTGGGCACGGGGCAGCGCATGGATGATTTACGGTCTTACTTTGTCTTATCACTATACCGGAGAGAACAAGTTTCTATCGGGAGCTAAAAGAGCTGCGCACTTCTTCTTGGCTAATCTTCCGGAGGATCATGTACCTCACTGGGATTTCAGGGCACCTGATGCAGGCGAAAAGCCGCGTGATACCTCTGCTGGTGCATGTGCGGCATGTGGCTTGATCGAGCTGGCAAAGATCGTACCACAGACGGAAGCCTCTTTTTACCTGCGAGCCGCAGAACAAATCGTTCGCTCACTTTATGAGAATTATGGGACTTGGGACATTCCGGAAGAGGAAGGATTGATTCTTTCTGGAACATCCAATCTCCCAGGGGGTGTGCACATTGATACGCCACTGATCTATGGCGATTATTTCTTTGTCGAGGCTGTATCTAAACTCCGCGGAGCCGTTCTTCAGTTATGGTAAGAAACGGAAAAACAACAGAAAACCTTCTCGATGATCCGTATAGTATACAGTCCGTCGAAACTCCGATAGACAATGAACAGGCTCGGCGTATGGAATGGTGGCAGGAAGCCAGGCTCGGCTTGTTTATTCACTGGGGACCTTATGCCCTGCCTGCGGGTGAATGGAAGGGAAAAGAAATACAAGCTTCTTACAGTGAGCATATTATGCTACGCGCGAAGATCCCAGTTGCTGAATATGAGGAAATGGCCGCAGCGTTCAGTCCATCAGCTTTTGATGCAATGAAGTGGGTGCGGACTGCCAAGCGTGCTGGCCTAAAATATATCATCTTTACAGCTAAACATCACGACGGCTTCGCGATGTATAACTCGAGTGTATCCGAATATTCGATCAGTAAGCACACTTCATTGGGCCGTGATCCCCTTCGGGAACTAATGGAGGCATGTCGTGCGGAAAAAATGGTACTCGGAATTTACTACTCTCATGCGATGGATTGGCATGATCCAGACTCTCAAGGGAATACCTGGGATTATCCACTGAATATCGGCGCTTATGATGACGTTCAAACGTGGATAAATGATACCGATAAACGCACCCGTTTTGAACGATATTTGCACAGCAAATCAATCCCTCAAGTCCGTGAGCTGCTGACAGACTACGGAAAAGTTGGTTTAATGTGGTTTGATTGCGGAGGCAAACTGACCCGTGAGCAAGGAGAAGCGTTTTTGGCGGCGGTTTATGCACTTCAGCCAGATTGTTTGGTCAATAGCAGAGTATGGAAAGCACCACTTGGAGATTATTCAAATACATCTGATAATCAACTTACGACTCGTAACCTTGGTAAGTACTGGGAGAATATTATTACGTTAAATGACTCATGGGGGTATAAGAGGTCCGATCATCACTGGAAATCCCCTGTAACTATCATCCGCCAGATCATCGATGTTGTTAGCAAAAATGGGAATCTGGTTATCAATATCGGTCCAACAGCAACAGGGGAATGGGATCCGGTATCCGAATCGATTTTGCTTCAAGTAGGAGATTGGTTAAATACCAATGGGGATAGCATTTACGGTGCTGGAGAATCGCCCACAGCCAAACCGTCTTGGGGCAGATGCACTCTGAAAGGAAATACATTATATCTACATGTTTTCGATCTTAAGAAGGGAAATAAGCTAATCGTCCCCGGTCTGAAGACCGCTGTTCAAAAGGTATTTGCTTTAGATGGAGGGGAGGAGCTGATTTTCACAAAGCTATCTGAGCAGGATCTGGAAGTCGAACTCCCCAGTTTACCGAACTTTGCCGAAAATTCTAATAACATGCCGCTGGTCATTGCAATTGTCTGTGCAGAACCTGTAGAAGGTAATCCAATCCGATTATTGGACTTTGGAGAAGATACCTTACTAGAATTAGGGGTATTTGAAAGTGAGATCTTTGGTCCAACCCTTCGTTACGATACAGGAAAAAAAGACCATGATAATCTGTTGGACTGGAAGGATAGAGAGGATACCGCAGTTTGGCATGTCCGGACATTAGGTCCGGTAAGATTTCAGGTTAGTATCGAATATCGCAGCGAAGAAGGAGAGAATGGCGGTGGAGGAGTCTACCTCATCAAGGCTGCGGATCAAATTTTGCAAGCGAAAGTTATTTCTACCGATGGGGTTAGCAATTTTCAAAGCTTTCAAGTAGGTGAGCTGTATTTCCCCACGGCAGGAGAATATATGATTCGATTGCAGGCAGAGCATATTTCAGGGGGATATCTGATGCAGCCTAGATGTTTAAAACTACTGCAACTATGAGATTTTTATATTGAAATAATGCAAAAGAACTCCAATCACTTGGGTTCTTTTTTTTGTTGATTTAAGGAATGTTGTTGACATATTGCCCTCGGGTAAATATATTGTATATAAGAATAAAAGTTTACCTAGGGAAACAAATTGGACCAAAGGAATCATTGTTTCTATTAGGAAATAAATTAACAGGGTGAACAGAACAGTGCTACATATGAACTTAACAGAGATAAGGAGTTTTTTTATGATTGAAATCAGAAACCTAAACGTAGATTATTTCGGTAATTCTGCACTAGAAAATGTAAATATTGATATTCCCTTTGGGTATGCAATCGGAATTATCGGACCAAACGGTGCCGGGAAATCTACATTTATCAAGTCATTGTTAGAGGTGATAAAGAAGAGAACAGGATCAGTTATGGTGGAGGGAAAAGATATTTCTGAGTACAAACGGAAGATCGCATATGTGCCGCAAAAGAATGACATTGATCTTTCTTTTCCAATTACGGTAAGGGATACAGTGCTGACTGGAACTTACCCTAATTTGCGAATCTTCCAGCGTCCCGGAAAAACAGAGCGGCAAAGAGTCGAGGAATGTATGGCGATGGTGGATATAAGTGATCTTGCGAATAAACAAATCAGCAATCTGTCCGGGGGACAACTCCAAAGAGTTTTTATCGCCAGGGCACTTGCACAACAAGCAAATGTATTTTTTTTAGATGAACCTTTTGTAGGCATAGATTTAGTCAGTGAGAAAATCATTGTAAAGCTGCTAAAACAACTTCGCGAAGAAGGAAAAACCATACTCATCGTTCATCACGATTTGCATGAGGTCGAAGAATATTTTGACAAAGTCATCATTCTCAATAAGAAATTAATTGCTTTTGGTGATGTTAAAGACACCTTTACGCCAGAGAATATCCTCAGCGCCTATGGTGCCTCCTTAGGTAATCTGGTGATCAAAGGGATGGGGGCGACAGATCATGATTGATTATTTCTCAGGGGTATTAAACATTCCGATATATGCACTTAACGCGGGATTATCTGCTATCATTCTTGGAATTGTATCAGGGGTTTTAGGAAGCTTTATTGTACTTAGAAAGATGTCATTAATGGGAGATGCGTTATCACATGCGGTGTTACCCGGGGTGGCGTTATCTTATATCTTAGGCATCAACATTCTTCTTGGAGCCTCACTATTTGGACTATTAGCAGCAGTTCTCATTCAATTTATTACAAGTCGTAGCAATATTAAAAGTGACACCTCTATCGGCATTATTCTCAGCTCATTTTTTGCGTTAGGTATCGTCCTAATTACTTTTGCCAAAAGCGGGCTTGATCTAACTCACATTCTGTTTGGTAATATTCTTGCCGTCCCACAGTCGGAGTTAATGCAATCCTTTATTATTATGATTGTTGTTATTGCCATCATTTCATTGCTGTATAAAGAGCTTTTAATGAGTTCGTTTGATCCGGTTGTTTCCAAAGCCTATGGGTTAAAAACAGGGTTCTATCATTATTTATTGATGATGCTCCTATCTGTGGTTACCGTATCTTCGTTATCTCAAGTAGGAATTGTGCTTGTGATTGCAATGCTGGTTATTCCGGCTGCTACATCCTATCTCTGGACGAATAAGCTGTTCCACATGATTATCCTGGCTTCTACAATCGGCGCTGTATCCGGGATTATAGGTGTAATTGTAAGCTTTAAATTCAATTTACCTACAAGTGCCACGATTGTTCTGGTCGGCGTAAGCATGTTCGGAATTTCATTTATAATCTCACCCAAAAATAATTTTTTCAGGAAAGGGTTGAAACAAGGATGAAGACCATAAAAATACTCTCTTTGACAATGTTTATCGTACTTCTTACCGCATGCTCAAAGGTTAGTGAAGGAGAAGCAGACCATGATAAGCTGCAGATTGTTGCAACATACTCCATTATCGCTGATATGACCGAAAACATTGTAGGGGAGAAAGCTGAAGTTTACAGTATGGTACCCATCGGAACAGATCCGCATATGTACGATCCATTACCCAAGGATACTAGTAAGGTTTCTAGCGCAGATTTAGTGTTTTATAACGGTTTGAACCTAGAAACAGGTAAGGGGTGGTTTCAAGATCTTCTAGATGTGACTAATAAAAAGGATGTTGCTTTTGCAGTCTCAGATGAAGTATCTCCAATGTATCTAACAGAAAAAGGAAAAGAAACTCAGGTAGATCCTCATGCCTGGCTGGATATTCAGAATTCAATAAAATATGTAGATATCATCACAAAACGTGTAATCGAAAAAGATCCCGACAACAAAGAATTTTATCTTAATAATCAATCGGAATATGTTAAGAAACTGAATGAATTGGATCAATATGCAAAAGAAGCAGTCGAAAAAATTCCACAAGAGAAACGTATCCTTGTTACCAGCGAAGGAGCATTCAAATATTTTTCTAAAGCTTACGGATTTGAATCGGCTTTTATCTGGGAGATCAATACGGATAGTCAAGGAACGCCAGAGCAAATGAAAAACATAATTAAGATCATTGATGAAAATCAAGTGCCTGCATTATTTCTGGAAACTAGCGTAAATCCAAAAACAATGGAGACCATCGCAAATGAAACGGGAGTACCGATACACTCTAAGATTTTCACCGATTCTTTAGCTAAGAAAGGCGAAGAGGGCGACACATACATTAAGATGATCAAATGGAATATTGATAAAGTTATAGAAGGTTTATCTCAATCCTAAATGCCTGGCTCCAAGCTTATATCAACCGACAGAAGGTTCAGTTTACAGCTGATTCCTATGTCGGTTTTTTATTGAATAAAATCTATATTCGAGCCTCGAAATATTACGTTTACGCCTTGGGATAACCTGCTACAGGAAATATCTTCTTGTCTACTTTTCAAAAAAATCTTGGTAAGGTAGAGGCTAACACTTAATAAGAGGTGAAGAGTTGTCATGATTAAGAAACACTGTTTGTTCTGTGATGAGATTGTTTCCATTGAACCAGAAGGCGATAACGATAGATATATAGGCTGTTCTTGTTCACCAGGCGGGTTTTATAGTCTACGTAGAGACAGCTACGAACCCATTAATTCGCTCCCGCATCAAAAGAAACGCGACATGCTGCATGTAGTATCGGCTTACATACGTGAGCTGACTGATTGTGATGAAAAGATCACTATATCTGCTGAAGATTTAGAGTCCATTGTAAATTCACCAAAAATACCTGTGAGCATTGAAGATAAAGGAAACCGTCTACTGCAATATTTATATAGACATTCTGAAGGCCCGGGGGAAGCGGTTGTCATTCAACCCCTCTCAAGCAGCTATAACTTGACGTATTCTCCCAATCTGCAAGAGCTGGTATACATCATAGACAAGTTGATAAGTGATCAGCTTCTGATCAGGGAAGGCATGACCTTTAAGCTTACTGAAACCGGCTGGAATGAAGCTGCGGAAAGCGCTGGAGGTAAGAAACTAAAACCTTGCTTCGTGCTCGTGTCGGATGAAGAGAATTTGTCTACAACATGGCTGGAGAAGTTATTGCCCAAAATAGAGCAGTGTGGTTTCCTGCCGCGCTTATTAACACATACGAAAACTCAGAACGGTGAAAAATACGAGTTGGATCAAATCGCAGAAAGCAAACTGATTATCGCAGATTTAACGGGGCAATCCCCAGAGGTGTATTTTTCGGCGGGATATGCACTTGGTTTAAACATACCCGTATTATGGACCGTAAACAGTATTGAGGCGGATAAACTTTTTGTACAGCTTAAGGATATTCGTCCTATTGTGTGGGATTCAGCAGAAGAACTAGCAATTATACTGCAGCAGAAGTTGAGTTAACCCGCATATTTCTTGCCCATAACTCGTCAAACGAAGCTGAAGTTCAAACAGGTGTCTTCTTAAATGAGGACGCCTGTTTCGTTTGGTACTGTAAGAACACTATCAAATTTTCTTAGGAAGTGATATTGTAACCGATATAAAAAAATGAGCAAATGTATGTAAATGTATGCTTCAGTTAATATTAGCTCATATTCATACTCTGGATAAGAAAGAGGGATAGAATTGTTTTCAAAACGGCAAAAAGAAATACTTTTATACTTAATTAATTCTAATCAACCTGTCACAGCTGCATGGATTTCTAAGGAACTGAATGTTAGCGATCGAACGATCCGTAATGATTTAAAGGAACTACAAAATATATCTTCCGTATTAGGCCTGAAAATAGAATTGATTCGTGGGAAAGGCTTCGCAGCAAAAATTACTGATATAAATCTATTTCATCAGGAATTTGGTGATTTAACAAGTGATAAGATCAGTTATACTACGATTGACTTTTCTGAACAAGACAATAGGGTCTTTTATTTGTTGAACCGTTTTTTGTTGAAAAATAACTATATCAAATTAGCGACGATTGAAGATGAGATGTTTGTTTCTAAATCCACAATACAAAATGATTTAAAAGAAGTGCGTAAAATACTGGAAAATTACAACCTGAGTATAGTAAACCGCCCCCATTACGGCTTGTATATAGAGGGGGATGAATTTATGAAACGAATATGTTTGTCCAATTATTTATACAAAAGAGAAGAAGAACTCGATCCAACTCACGTGAGCTCTAGTTTATTTGATAAAGATACATACAAAAAAGTAAAGGAAATAATCGTTGATAAAGTAAACAACTACAAAATCGAAATATCTGATATTTCTTTAGATAACCTTGCCATCCATTTAATTATAGCTTGCAAGAGAATTGAAGAGGGCTTTCTAATTGATAATCCTTCAGTACATCTAAAAGAAGATTATCCTTTTGAAAAAATAGTGAGCCAAGAAATTGTTAAAGAAATAGAAGACTTTACCGGACTAGAGTTTCCTGATTCGGAGATCAACTATGTTATTATCCATTTGGTGGGTACGAAGTTGCTTCCAAAAGAAAGTTTGTCAGAGTACAGTAAGCTGGATGAAGTGGGAACCATTGTAAGATGTATACTGAATAGATTAAAAAACGAATCTAATTGGGATTTTAATGGTGACGTTGAATTTATTCAAGCTCTGACCCTTCATATCAGGCCTGCGATGAACAGAATCAGGTATAAAATGAATATTCGAAATCCTTTGTTAAAAGAAATTAAAATAAATTTTCCGGCGGCTTTTGAAGGAGCTCTTATAGCCAGCAAGTGTATTAACAACTTTTTAGATTTAGAAGTTGGGGAACATGAGGTGGCTTTTATTGCTTTACACATTGGTGCTGCTTTAGAAAGAATGAAAAGTAAAAATAAAAAGGTCAAAAGAGTTATTCTTGTATGTGCCTCAGGTGTCGGAAGTGCAAAATTACTCTATTACCGTTTAATCAATCTATTCGAAAACAAGATTCATGTTGTAAATACAATTAGCTATTATAAATTAGCAGAAACCGATCTATCCTCGATAGATTTAGTCATCAGTACAATCCCTATCAAGGAAAATATAGGAATACCTGTCCATGTAGTAAAAACCTTTCTAGACGATACGGATCTGGATCAGATCAGGAATCTCTTATCTTCTTCAGAACAGCCGGGAGAAGCTCATTTTTATCTTGATCCTTACCGGATATTCGTGAAAAAAGAATTAACAACAAAGGAAAGTGTTATTCATTTTTTAAGTAGTGAGCTGATTAAGCAAGGTCTTGTTCCCGACCATTATGAATCTTTAGTATTAGAAAGGGAGGAACTGGCTCCAACAAGCTTTGGTAATCTGGTGGCCATTCCTCATCCAACTACTCCCGTAACGAAAGAAACCTTTTGGACGTTATGTACGTTAAAGCGGCCTATTCGTTGGAATGATAAGCAGATGGTGCAGTTAATATGTCTGTTAAATATAAAAGAAGGAAATAGTGGCGATCTAGATAGCATGTATAAGAAACTTGGTTCGCTTATTGAAGATAAAGAGATCGTTGAGCAAATTCTTGTTAAAGATTCTGCGGAAGAAATCTTAGAGTTACTGAAATGAATCTGCGTTTTTACACTGCAAACGTTTCCTATTGTTTTTGGAAAAAGGTTCGCTTAAAAAGAAAGCTGTTTAGCGATAAACTGAGGTTGTTAGTAAATACAACAGTATTTAAGGGGGAGAACAATAATGAATACAATTATGTTAGCGTGTAATGCAGGGATGAGTACAAGTTTATTAGTAACTAAAATGCAAAAGACCGCTGAGGAAAAAGGAATACAAGCTAATATTTTCGCGAAACCAGTTACTGAAATTGAACTTACGTTACAAGAAAAAAACGTAGACGTCATCCTATTAGGTCCTCAAGTGAAATTTATGAAAAAACAATTAGAAGCTAAACTGGTCGGTAAAAATATTCCGATTGAAGCGATTGATATGCTGCATTACGGTATGATGAACGGCGAAAAAGTACTAGAACAAGCATTAAAGATAATTGAGAGCAAATAAGCAATTAAGCAAATAGAGAGAGACGAAGGGAGCGGTAAGTAATGGTAGATGAAGTGAAAGAGGAATACTATACTGTAGCATTTAACATCATAAGCAACGTTGGCGCAGCTAAAAGCTCAGTAATGGAGGCGCTTTATGCAGCAAAAGAGGGGGATTTTAAAGGAGCGGAAGAAAAGTTAGAAGAATCAAAGCAATTTTTTAGAGAAGGCCATAAAATGCATAAATCATTAATCAAAAGAGAAGCAAATGGAGAACAACTTCAATTCTCACTGATTCTTGTTCATGCTGAAGATCAACTAATGAGTGTAGAAACCATTTCTCTGCTTGTTACAGAAATGATTGAACTATATAAGCGTGCGAAATAAATAAATTAACGCTGCAAAATACCCCTTTCAAGAAAGGAAAGTGTAGCACATATGAAAATAACGGACTTCTTAGAAGAAAAGGTAATGCCTGTTGCGGGGAAAATAGCTGCACAAAGGCACTTATCTGCACTCCGTGATGCGATGGTCTTGACTATCCCATTTATAATTATTGGTTCAGTATTCTTAATACTAGCTTATCTGCCCATTCCAGCCTATTTAGATTATTTAACTGCTCATCCAGGAATCAAAACTGCCTTGTTGTATCCCTACGGTGGCACATTTAACCTAATTGCTTTAATTGCTACTATTGGCGTGGCATACCGATTAGCAGAGAGTTATAAAGTCGATCCGCTATCGTCTGGGATAGTAGCCTTATGTTCGTTCTTTATTATCACACCTAATTCAACCTTTACGGTAGATAATGTGACTACCACAGCGGTGAATGTTGTTTATTTCACTAGCCAAGGATTGTTCGTAGGATTGATCATTGCCGTTTTGACAACAGAAATATTCCGCAAGATTGTCCAAAAGGATATTGTTATCAAAATGCCGGACGGAGTTCCGCCAACAGTTGCGAGATCTTTTACAGCCCTAATTCCGGGGTTTGTAGCAGTCATGAGCGTTGTCGCGATTCGTTTGCTCGTTGAGAACTTCACCTCTTTTGAGAGCGTTCACAAAATTGTGGCACAACTTCTCCAAGAACCTTTAACTGCTGTTGGGACAAGCTTAGTAGGAACTATTATTGTTTTCTTACTTGCCAATTTATTGTGGGCTGTAGGTCTGCACGGTTCTTCTATTATCGGCAGCACCATTATGTTGCCCGTCTGGCTTCAGCTGTCAGCAGCCAATGCCTCTGCACTCTCTGCAGGCATGCCTCTTGAGAATATCGCTACTGCAGAATTCAAATTCTTTATCTGGATAGGTGGCGCAGGTACCACGCTAAGTCTAGTTGTTTTAATGTTCCTGTTCTCCAAAAGTAAGCAGATGAAGCAAATAGGACGAATAGGTATTGGACCAAGCTTATTCAACATTAATGAACCCGTTCTATTCGGACTACCGATTGTATTGAATCCGATTATGTTAGTTCCGTTTCTCATCACTCCAATCGTTACTGTTCTGCTCGCATATCTATCCATGTCTTTAGGAATCGTGGCCAAACCAATCGGAGCATTGCCACCTCCAACAACGCCGATATTTATTTCAGGATATTTAGTAACGCAAAGTATCTCGGGAATTGTCTTGCAGCTGGTTAATTTCGTGGTAGCGATTCTTATCTACTTCCCGTTCTTCAAAGTTTTAGATAACCAGAAATATAAAGAAGAACAGGATAGCCGTAGTAATGAAACTGAAAGCGTTTTAGCGTAGTAGCAAAAAAATAGATTGAGTAAAAAGAAGGAGGTAACAGCATGGGATTTCCACAGGGATTTTTATGGGGTGGTGCAACTGCAGCTAATCAATATGAAGGTGGTTACAATGAAGGAGGTCGAGGATTAGCCGTTTCTGATCTGATGACTGATGGCACAAAAGATTCTCCGCGCAAAATATTTTATCAATTTCCCGATGGCCGCGAAGGAGTAATTGGACAAGGTGCCTGCATACCAATCGGAGCTAAAGGCATTTTAAAAGAAGGATATTATTACCCAAGTCATAATGCGACGGATTTCTACCATCATTACAAGGAAGATATTGCTTTATTTGCGGAGATGGGATTTAAAGTTTATCGATTATCCATTTCTTGGACGAGAATTTTTCCAAATGGTGATGATGAAATAGCTAATGAAAAGGGACTGGAGTTTTATGACAATGTTATAGATGAATTGCTGAAATACGGCATTGAACCTCTGGTAACATTATTGCATTTTGATATGCCTCTTAATCTGGCTGATAAGTATGGGGGCTGGACCAACCGTAAGCTAATTGATTTCTATTTAAGATTCGCCGAAACTATATTTGTGCGTTGGAAAAACAAAGTGAAATATTGGGTCACTATTAATGAAGTGAATGTGCTTGGAGGCTATTGGACTTTGGGGTTAGCTTCAAATAATATCAAGGAAGGAACCCATTCTAATCAAGGCGAAACTCCCCTCGCTGATGCAGGTGACAAATTACAATCTATCCATCATCTTATGGTTGCTTCGGCTTTAGCTAATAAACTGGCACGAACGATTAATCCTGACTTTAAGATGGGAGCTATGTTGGCATTATCAGGGATCTATCCAGCAACATGTCATCCAGATGATGTATTTGGAGCCTATGAATTCAGAAGAAAAGCGTTAATTTTCTCAGATGTAATTTTACGAGGCTATTATCCAAATTATGCCCAAGCCATTTTTGATGAATATAATTTCGAGTTAAAAACAGAGTTTGGTGATGAAGAGATCCTAAGGCAGTATACTTCCGATTTTCTAGCGTTTTCTTATTACCGTACAACTGTATTTGATCGTTTTTCACCTAACACAACAACAACTGGTGGACAACAAGGTTCGCCTAACCCGTATCTTAAAGCAACACCGTGGGGTTGGCCAATCGATGCAAAAGGTCTGCGTTTTGTATTAAATGAGCTATATGATCGCTATCAAAAACCTCTGTTTATTGTTGAAAATGGAATGGGCAACATAGATAAGGTTGAAGAAGATGGTAGTATCAATGATGATGAACGTATCGACTACTTAAAAAATCATATCAAAGAAATAAAAAACGCTATCGAAATTGATCATGTGGATCTGATAGGTTACACACCTTGGGGCTGCATAGACATTGTTTCTGCTGGAACGGGTGAAATGAAAAAGCGTTATGGCTTTATTCACGTTGATCTGGATGATAAAGGAAACGGGTCGTTTAAACGTTCGAAGAAAAAATCATTTTATTGGTATAAAAATGTTATCGCTACTAATGGAGAACAATTAGATTAATTATTAAATCGTAAAACGAAATGATTCATCTGGAGGCATTATCAGGAGCAGTCCTAAGCTGGACTTGCTTTTGGTAATGCTTTTTTACTGGATTGTTGACATGTGACCATTTGGTGTCTTATAATCAATTAGACACCGAATGGTGTCCTATTAGGTAATAATGATGGATACTAGGTGACATTACAGGAAATATTACGGAAAAGGTGGGGGTGGTTGTGAGCGACAATAGTCAAGTGAGGGATGTTTATAACGCTGTTGCGGATCCAACAAGACGAAAACTTCTTCAAATTCTGGCTGATGTTGATGAATTACCTCTGTATGAGATAACGATTCATTTTGAAATGGGTCGTACAGCCGTTTCGAAGCATTTAAATATACTTAAAGATGCTGGTCTTGTAATTGCTCGAAAGGTTGGCAGAGAGACGAGGTATCGGTTGAATGCCAATCCTTTGAAAGAAATTCAAGATTGGGTATCTTTTTATGAAGGATTCTGGAAGCAAAGAATTGATAAATTAAAACTTATATTGGAGGAATAACTATGAAACCAGATGTATCATTAGATTTTCAATTTACAAGTTCGATCGAGAAGGTATGGAATGCTTTAACGGATTCGGATACGCTTGCGAAATGGATCTGGAGTAATGATTTTAAACCCGTCGTTGGTCATAAATTTCAATTCCGTGCTGAGCCAAATGAATGGTGGGATGGAATTGTAGATAGCGAAGTACTCGTCGTGGATGAGCCTCATACGTTATCTTATACTTGGAATAGTGCGGGAGAAAGTACTACTGTTACTTGGACTGTGAGTCAAGATTCAGAGGGGAAGGTTAATCTCCATCTAGATCAATCAGGATTTAGTGAAGAGACGAAAGCCCGCCAAGGAGCCATCGAAGGTGCTAAATATGCTTGGACAAATATGGGTGGTCAGCTCGAAAAGGTATTAGCAGAATTGTAATTCAAGAATAGGGCGCTTTTCTGGAACAGGGAAAGTGCCCTTTTTAATGGAATAAATCATGGCAATACTAGATGAAGAGAATGGAGATGAGATGAGCTTACTATGAAAATAAATCAATTAATTGCGAACAATATTAACAGATTGGAAACGGTACTGCCAGTAGATGAGTCGTTAGGAATTGCTGGTTTGTCTGGATCTGGTAAAACAACTTTTTGTCAAACGATTGGGGAAGAATCAAAAAAACGTCTCGTTTCCTTATTGCCAAAAGCTGAATACCAGTATTTATTCCCCAATATTATGGAGACTAATTTCAGTGCGATCAAAATGGAAGCAATGCCCCTTGTTCTTTTTCTTGGTAGGTCATCCATATCTTCAAATCCTCGGTCAACCATTGGCACACATACAGGTGTGTTTACTGAAATCCGTGTCACTCTTGCTGAACAATATAATCTCTCTCCAGAGGTTTTTTCATTTAATAATGAATTAGGTTGGTGTCCTGATTGTAAGGGGCGTGGAACTACAAAAAATATCGAGTGTAAAAAGTGTCAAGGAAAACGCTACAATCAAGCAGCTGAACAATATAAAATTGAATTATTGGATCAAGCACAGAGTATTTCCGATCTAAACGACTTTAGCATCGAAACCATTTTTAAACTAGCAGAAAAGCTTAAGATAAGTGAGGGTAAACAACAAATCCTGAAAAATATAATCAATATGAATATTGGTTATTTAACATTAAATCGTATTATGGGTACATTGTCAGGCGGAGAATTAACACGACTTTACTTGGCAGAATTCATGGCAACAAGTGAAAATACCGTGATTATCATTGATGAAATCTCCGTGGGTCTCGATCACCAAACCCTATTGAAGATTTTAGCGGAGATTAAACAATTGGGATATAAAAATCAAATTTGGCTCATTGACCATTCTGACACGGTGCTGGACACAGCGGATAAACACTTGTTTTTTGGACCTGGCAGTGGCAAATATGGCGGGAAAATTGTTGAGGAATCACCACGTCCTGAGCCCATCAATAAAGAACTAAATCAGGCAGCACCTGCAGAATATTATCAATTTCATGATCTTTATTGTCGTAATATTCAAATGGCCGAGATTCAGATTCCCCAAAATAGGCTGGTAACTTTTACAGGTGAGTCCGGATGTGGTAAATCTACGCTGGTTAATGAATGTATGGTCAAAGATTTTCTAAAGCGTTATTCCAAAGATAAGCTGGTGATCGTAGGGCAAGATCGAAATCAGTCGATTACCAGTCGCTCGACCGTTGCCACTTTTCTTGATATTAAAAGGAAACTGACAAAATACAGTGAGGATATTGATGATATTTTTGAGCGCTCGATTGAAGATATTATTGTTGAACTGCCAAATGAGGACATTGCTCATAAAAGACTAAGCTTATTGATCAAGCTTGGACTTGGTTATTTGACGTTGGAGCGAAAAACACAGTCCTTATCCACGGGTGAATTTCAATGTGTCCATTTAGTTTCTGAGCTGTTTGCGGGCTCAAGAAATCCACATACACTTTTTATTTTTGACGAGCCTTCCAAAGGTTTATCACAAAATATTTTAAATCAATTCATTGACAGCATTAGGGACATTTTGCAGGATGAATCTGTCTCCATAATCATGATTGAACATAATTCTTATATGTTAGATAACTCTGATTTTATCGTTGATTTTGGCAAAAGACAGCTTGCACCTGTGGAGCATCTTGATGTTCTCAGTCATGATGATTATTATCGTCAACAAAACAGTGCAGATAGCGTGGCGCCTGCGCACATTTCTTCAACACTCCAGCAACAAAATGGAATTGCCTATTTAAAAGAAGATCAGATCGCCTATTTTAAAAATGCAGAGAACATCTATAAAGGTGGCATATTAAAAAGCTTATCCTCCATGGCCCGCCTGATTTATGGTGAATATGAATCGGATACGATTGCACCTGTCATCGCCATTGATCTGGAACGACACTTGTATAGTCAGTTTACTTTCCTTTATGAAATGGGTGGCTTGATCAACCATATTGTGGCAGCGCATCCCACTAATAAGGATACAAAAAGCTTTGATTTCTATCAATCAGACAATCATTGTCCAAGCTGTAAGGGCCGCCGTGTGATTGAAGAATTTGATTTTGATATTGTACTTCAGGACAAGAACGTCCCCTTTTGGGACGGCTCATTACATCCAGATGCGATGGAGATTCTGAAATTCTATCAATTACCAAAAATAAAATTCATCTTTGATGAGTTAAAGAATGAGCTCGGACAAGATATTAGCAAAAGTTATAATGAGATGACAGAAGCTGAAAAACACACCTTTTTATACGGGTATTGGGAAAAGTCTTTCTATGATAAAGCAGCTAAAGCCTCGAGAACTTGGGAAGGCTTTAATACCATTATCGGGAACTATATGGTCATTTCGAAATCAATTATTAAAGAGCATATTAAAGCGTCCAAAAAAATGATTACTTGTCCAATCTGTCAAGGAACGGTGTTAAATCATCATAAAAAGCTTAAATTCGGCGACACTGATATTCGCGAGATTATTGGGATGCCCCTTGATCAAGTCATTAGCACCGTTGGTGAATTACAGGTACTAGAAAAAATGAAAGCCATCGTGGGCGGAGATATGGTTTTGACAGAAGAGGTCTCTCTATTACCCAGG
This sequence comes from Paenibacillus sp. FSL H7-0735, assembly GCF_038008505.1. Classification (NCBI taxonomy): domain Bacteria; kingdom Bacillati; phylum Bacillota; class Bacilli; order Caryophanales; family Paenibacillaceae; genus Paenibacillus; species Paenibacillus sp. FSL H7-0735. The sequence goes on from NZ_JBBOZH010000001.1 coordinate 3,643,819, forward strand.
GAATCACAAGTCGCTCTAAAAATGCTTGAACTAGAGTTAGGAAGTTTTGCGCAATATGAAATGGTGTTACAAAATGCCTTGCCATTCTGGGACAGCATTAGCAGCAGTATCGAATCCATCAGCAGGAAAAACCGGATTACGATCTGTGATTTTGCCAATATCCACGAAACAAGAGAAAATATCATAGATAAGTATTTCACTAATGGAAAATATAAAAAGCTGACTTATGTCTATGAAGCGTTTGGTTACAAAAAAATCGTCACCTTAATTAATAAGATTAAAGCAAGCCATCCATGTCCATTCTGTAAAGGGAAAAAAGTTATTTCGGAAGATGGACTTCATGATGGCGTATATAAATTAACGATTCCTTGTGTAAGTTGTTATGCGAGTGGCATCAATGATGAAGGGCGTAAGGAAGTCGTTGAAGGTATAGATGTGCAAACTTGGCTAACGGGTAAAATAAGTGACGTTGTTTCTAAAAGCTTAAACATTGAGGCTGTAGCTGATATTCCAATTTTCAATCGTATTCGTGAGTTGAATAAACAAGAGATGATGGCAGTTTACCAATTTCTTGAGCAATAGAGTTTAGTTTTCTCAAAAAGACGATATAGAAAAGTAACGCATCGAGTCCATAGACCCGATGCGTTTTTTTACAATTGATTATAAAGCTTACCATCAACAGGTTCTAACCATTCTGTTTCTCCGGGTGAAATGGCTAAGTGGACAAACCAGCTGTCTTTTGTAGCACCATGCCAATGTTTTACGTTCGCTGGAATATTCACAACATCCCCGGTTTGGAGGAATTGAGCTGGTTTGCCTTCTTCTTGATACCAACCCTCACCACCGGTAACTAATAATACTTGTCCGATTTTATGGGAGTGCCAGTTATTGCGAGCTCCCGGGGCAAAGGTTACGTTCCCAATAGGCGCATTCAAAGGTGTCGCGTCAGTATAAATCATCTGCAAGTATGCATCACCTATAAAATTAGCTTCAACCTTTTGTCCGAGTGGAAAGATAGTACTGTTGCTTAGTTGCTCATTAGCCATAATAAAAACCCTCTTTCGTTTAATTTTTATAAATTTCTTTGGCAATATTAAATGCCGACCAAGCTTTAGGCCACCCTACATAAAACGAAATTAACTGCTTCAAAATGAAGTATAGACCTTAAAGTACACTTTAAGGCAAGCCATAAAAATGGATTCATACTCCGACATTTGGTTTTTTATTAGTTTAAGTATATCCTTTGGATAGAAACAAAATTAGAAATGGAGGTGGGGATCATGCCTTATTCCATTGGAGAATTTGCAGAAATCGTCGGTGTTAACAAGAGCACGCTCAGATATTACGAAATGGAAGGATTACTTACTCCACATCGAAGTGACAATAATTTACGCGAATATACAGATCAGGATATAGGTTGGGTTCAATTTTTACTTCATTTAAAAGATTCAGGAATGACGATGGCAGAATTGAAGCAATATACCGAGTGGCGGGCTATGGGGGACGAGACAATTCCTGAACGGAAAAATTTACTTGAACAGCGTAAGCAACAAGTGGAACAAGAAATTAAGGCATTGCAACAAAACTTAGATATACTGAACCGTAAAATTGTATTTTATAATGATCAACTAACGGGGAATAAATACGAATTCGTCCTTTATCACAATGAAAAGATATCACATCAAGAAGAAAAGTAGATTCCTAACAAGTTAAGAGGCAGATGAACAACCTTTGATAATCAAAAGTTGTTCATCTGCCTCTTGTTCATGATTTTGTCCATTTAGCTGGATTCGTGTCATCCGGGATTACCTGATTGATAATATCTAGATAATGATCAGCTTTGTCTTCCATATATTTGACTTTAAGTTTGGCCTCTTCCAACTGAACTGCAGCAGCGGCTTTATACTCCATTATGATTTGATAACGATCGTGGATGGTAGAATCGCCTAGTAAACACAAGTCTACATAGCTTTGAATGTCTTCTACTGACATCCCACATTGTTTGAGATATTTTACACCTGTTAGCCAATTAATGGAGTCATCATCAAAAAGACGAATGTTATTTTTGTCCCGTTGTATCGTTGGAACTAAACCCTTATCCGTATAATAACGGATGGTATGTTCAGTCAAACCCAGTAGTTTGGCAACTTCCTTCACAGTATACATTGTAATTCCTCCTTGAAAATGGATGCGAAAAGAACTCAGCATCGCTTGACTTCGTGTTACTCGAACCTGTTAGGCTAATTATTGTAATCTTAATCACAGAACATGTAAATAGGAGGATTTCATATGCAAACAGTAACTCTGAACAATGGTGTAGTGATGCCTATCCTTGGTTTTGGTGTCTATCAAATGAATGATGCTAGCGAATGCGAGCAGAGCGTTTATGAAGCTATTATGGCAGGCTATCGCCTGATTGATACTGCAGCAGCTTACCAAAATGAAGAAGCCGTCGGTAGAGCCATCAAACGCAGTGGTGTACCAAGAGAAGAAATATTTATTACTACTAAACTTTGGATTCAGGATGCCGGTTATGAGCGTACTAAGAAAGCATTTGCCAAATCGCTCGATCGATTACAAGTGGATTATTTAGATTTATATTTAATTCATCAGCCATTTGGTGATGTATATGGTTCCTGGCGTGCTATGGAGGAATTGTACCATGAGGGTAAGATCAAGGCGATTGGAGTCAGCAATTTTCAAATGGATCGTCTAATTGATTTGATTAGCCACAATGAAATTACACCTGCAATCAACCAGATTGAAACACATCCTTTTCAGCAGCAAATCGAAAGTGCGAATTATATGAAAGAGAAGAATGTGCAGATCGAGTCATGGGGACCTTTTGCGGAAGGACGAAACAACCTTTTCAATAATGAAGTATTAGTTTCTATCGCTGAAAAATATCAGAAATCCGTTGCTCAGGTAGTCTTACGTTGGTTAACTCAAAGAGGCGTGATTGCTATTCCAAAGTCTACGCATAAAGATCGGATCATCGAAAATTTTAATATTTTTGACTTCGAATTAAACCAAGAAGATTTAGAGACAATAGCTAAATTAGATACGAAACAGAGTGTTTTCTTCTCGCATAATGATCCCCAAATCGTAGAAGGACTCGCCAAACATAAATTTGACATTTAACATTTGTATAGCACATCCAAGGGGTGCCCTAAAAGCCATGAAAAGGCTAAGGGGCACCCTTATTTTATAAACCAGATCTAACTCCAAAACTTTATTGAGGGGATGATAATTGAGTAATCATATTGCATGATCCGGTCGAGATATTACATTCTCATTTATCCGTTTATTAATTATATTGAAGCTGTATACGTTTAAAAAATCCCAGAGTAAAGGAGAAATTACTTTTGAGAAGAGAACTGAGAAAGGTTTTGACTTTTTTGTTGGTTTTAGTGACAGTGGTTGGCACAGGGATTAGCTTTGATGGTAATATTGTAAACGCTTTCGGACCTAACGTCTTATATGTACCACCAGCAGATTCACCATCCTATGGGGCTTTATCACCTAGGGCAATCCAGCTTAAATATAGTGGCATCAACAATAATAAAATGTATGCTACATTTGAACAAACCTCTAATACCACACCTGTTTTCCCTATTTATGAAAGCGTTGACAATGGTGTCACTTGGAATCAGGTTGGAGAAGTGGAGGATACTCAAAACGGTTGGGGAATGTTAAATTGCCCTGAATTGTTTGAACTCCCCCAATCTATAGGTAACATGCCTGCGGGTACTATGCTTCTTGCAGGAAATTCTGTGCCAAGCAACAAAGCAGCTACCAAGTTGGAATTATATAAAAGCAATGATTTAGGTAGAACATGGACATATGTAAGCACCATTGCTGAAGGTGGACGAAACGATATTGGTTACGATCCCATTTGGGAGCCTTTCTTTTTGGTTCACAACAACAAACTCATTGTTTATTATTCAGATGAACGTGATCCTGCTCATGCCCAGAAGTTAGTTCATCAGACTACGTTGGAGGGCACGAACTGGGGACCTGTGGTAGCTGATGTGGCATTTGCAGACAGTAAATTACGTCCAGGAATGCCTACAATCGCTAAGCTGGGCAATGGTAGTTACGCAATGACCTATGAGATGGTCGGATACCCGGGCGTGCCCAATTATTTGAAAATTTCAGCAGATCCTGAGAGCTGGAATCCAACTGAAGTAGGAACTCTTGTAGGGTACGGAGGAAGTCCCTATATTTCTGCTTTGGGAGATGGGAGACTCGTATTAAACGTTGCAGGAAAAAAAGAAGTGCTGATCAACTCTTCTAGAGTGGATGCATCCGGCAGCTGGGTTCCATATAATCCACCCGTAGACGCAGGGTATAACCGCCAACTACTGCCGCTTAGCAATGGCCGCTTATTTATCCCACAAGCCGGATTTTTTAGTGGGAAAAACACGGTGAAATACGGTGATATGTCCGTAGGTTACTACAAATTAATTAATGTGAAGAGTGGGAAGGCTTTAGGTGTATTGGAAGGCGGAACTGCGAATGGCAATCCGCTCGTGCAATGGAGCAGTGGGACTAATTCCTTGGATCAATATTGGCTCATTTCCACTGCGGAAAGTGGTTATGCTCCTAACGGTTACAAATCCATTGTGAATGCAAAGAGTGGTAAGGTCGCTGGAATATTAGAAGGATCAACAACTGATGGAGCTAAAGCCGTATTATGGACTGAAAACAATTCCAATGACCAGCAGTGGACTTTACAAGCCTCTGGTAACTACTACAAGATTGTTAATCGTAACAGTGGTCAGACGTTAGGTATAGCGCAGGGTTCTACTGAAGAGGGTGCCCAAGTTATACAGCAGGCTGATGCAGGCAGCACTGATCAGCTGTGGGAGTTGGTTCCAGATGAAGGACATATTATGGTGGACAGTTATCGATTGGTTAATGAGAACAGTGGTAAAGTGTTGGGTATCTATCAGGGTTCGATGGCAGATGGAGGGAAGGCGGTTCAGTGGACCAGCGGAATTTCATCATATGACCAAAATTGGTTTGTAGTCAGCACAGCTGATGGTTATACGAAACTGGTCAATACTAATAGTCGTAAAAACCTGGGCATTTTAGGAGGTTCATTAGCTAACGGTGCTCAAAGTGTTCAATGGAATGATAACGGATCGAATGACCAGCAGTGGACTTTGGAGTCCTCAGGTGAGTTTTACAATATTATTAATCGTAACAGTGGAAAAGTTCTGGCAGTAGATCAGGGTTCAACGACAGAGGGTGGAAATATTATTCAAGCAAATAATACAGGTTCTGCTAGCCAGCACTGGAAACTAGTCACGAATAGATAAAATATCATGTATCAAAAAGTCATCGGCCTTAAACTAAGGGTGATGGCTTTTTTATCGAAATAAGCCTTGAATGACTAAATCGTCACCTTCAGTGTCACTGGAATGTCACCTTGGAGAGATATACTATTTCCATCGACATATGGAGGGAATTGTGAAGTTATTATGGGAGTGAAATTACGGAAGATCCTTATTATAGGAACTATTTTGTATACACTGTTGATCTTATATTTTTTGTTTTTTGCTTTCAATAGAGTAGAGCATGCAACAAGCCAGTATGAATACACGTTTATGTTGATTCCTGAAAGTGTTCCGCTTCTTTTTCCTGATCTCTTTGACCTATCCTTTTCTTGGGTTTATGACTTTGGGAACATCGCTGCTTTTATTCCTTTTGGCGTATTATTCCCTTTGCTGTATCGTACACATTTTAAGAAGTTTATTTGTTTGTTTATCTTAACAATTTTTGGGCTGGAAACTCTTCAAGCTTTAACTTTTTTAGGTTCCTTTGATGTAGCCGATGTCATCTCCAATACGTTAGGGGCAATGATCGGATTTTGTGCATATAAGATTGGATTTTCCCCGGAAATCACCAGGAGATCGCTTTTTACTTCGACATTATCTGTTGTTGTGCTATTGGTTGGAATCATGGGAATCTCTGAGATCATTGATTTAACTCTGAAGAAAAGTGAAAGACCTGTGCAGGGATTACAAACGTTGGAAAAGCTTACGGGAAGCATGCCTATCACGCATAATCTTCCCAGTTTCACTATCGCTGGTGAAAATATAATACCAAAAATGAATTTATACAGCAGTGAAGGTGAAGAAATTAAAAAATACACCTATACTTTGGGTGATAAAAAAGAGGTATCGTTATATTTCAGCTTTGGATTCCCGGAAAATGAAAATTCTAGCAGTGAACTAATGATTATAGCTGATGGCAACGTGATCCTTCAATCCAGTGAACAATATAGTTCCCAAGCTGAACTCAACAATACGGCATTAGTTACCGTAAAAGAAATAACCTTTATCCTTAAAGGGAATGTGAAGATATGGGATGTAGGATTTAGTGAAATGAAGCATTGGTGGGAATGAGGAACTAACCCTTCGCTAATTTTATTAACGGAGGGTTTCTTTTGCTGATCGCCTCATATACATATTCCGATATACAGCCGGGGTGAGGTTCTCGTATTTTTTGAAGGTTTTAATGAAATAGCCCGTGTCGCAAAAGCCCAAATCATCACTGACTTGATTGATCGGGGAATCCGTGGATTCCAGCAGTTGCTTAGCCCATTCAATCTTGAGTCTGGCAATGAAGGCGGAGAAATTCTCTCCAGTTTCTTTAGTGAAAATACGGCTGAAATAACTGGGGCTGATATGACAAAGCTTAGCCATTTCTTTGAGGCTGAAATTCTCATTTTTATGTGTATAAATGTAATTAAAAGCAGGCTGAAGCACAGAATTCGCTGAGACGAACTTTTGAACACCATTCTTTAATTTGGTCTCAATCAAAGCCCCGGATAACTCCTGTTGTATGGATTGGATTTTTCGGTACGTACGGTCTGATTCGTCCATAGCTTCGGCAGAAGCGGGTTCTTCTATATTGGTAGTCAGAACCTTTTTGTACAAATCCACGGTAGTATGCTTTTGAATGGCTTCCTCCACGATATAGGTACTTAACTGCAGCAGCAGCTCAACACACTTTGTTACTTCATCGTAGGATAAAACAGGCAGTGCCTGGTAATGCTCTTTGAGTGTTTGAAATTTCATGTTCGTCTCCACATTCGGCGGCCGAGAGACAATCTGCTCCAGTTGTGGCACGTCAGGTTCACGAAGCTTGAGCTGTCCGGCCATAATTGCACCTAGATATTGATTATCTATAATGATGGGAATCGCGATATCTATAATATTGAAATGACATAAATAAATAAACGGTTTGTTCTGGCGAACCGCTTCAATCCCAGCGCGGGCATCACATTTTTGACAATATTGAGAGAGATGGGAGTCCTGGCGCACACCTTGACAGAAAGGCTGACAATAGCTGTGCTTGGTCACGGGAACACCCTTGTAATCAACAGTAAGAATAGCCATTTTGGTTACAAGAGATAAGGAATCCTGGAGCTTTTCCCATTTCTTCAAATCAATAATTTCTTCTAGATTGAACCGGGATTTTGACATCACAAAATTCTCCTAAGTAAGTTATAGAATCTTAATGAATATTATACAGAATAATTCAACACAATGACAAGAAAGTTCGATTTTTCACGATTATGACAAATAAATACGATAAGAAAACGCTTTAATAAGCTTTTATTGTTTCATGTTTCTTAAATTAGAGCAATCTATAATGATAACTATAAACAACTGAGGAGGAACGAAAAATGAGAAGAGCATTTATCAGTCCGACGAAATATGTACAAGGTGAGAATGAATTATTGAACTTAGGTTACTTCGTAAAAACCTTTGGTGATTCTGCTTTGTTAATTGCCCATCCAGATGATGTAACACGTGTGAAAGACAAACTGGAGTCAACTAAACAGAAATTTAATATAACTCTTGTTGAAAGCGGCTTCCACGGGGAATGCTCAAGACAAGAAGTCGCCAGATTACAAGCGCTAGCCAAGGAGCATCAATGTGCATGTACGATTGGCTTGGGTGGAGGTAAGGCGATTGATACGGCAAAATGTGTAGCTGAAGGAGAAGCACTGATTATCGTTCCAACGATAGCAGCAACTGATGCTCCGACAAGCCACTCAGCGGTGCTCTATACTCCGGAAGGTGAATTTGACGATTATGCTTATTTCAAGCAAAGCCCGAGTGTAGTCATGATTGATACAACAGTTATTGCCAATGCACCTACAAGATTTCTTGTGGCAGGCATGGGAGATGCACTTTCAACCTATTTTGAAGCAAGAGCTACTGCAAATTCGTATTCCAACGTGAATGCAGGTTTACCTTGCGGAGTTCGTGAAGGGGTTTGCGGTGAAGCTAAAGGGACAGTAACAGCGTTGGGACTTGCGAAGCTCTGCTATGAGACATTGCTTGAGAATGGATTCAAGGCGAAGCAAGCTTGCGATCTGAATATCGTAACCCCAGCTTTGGAGAATATAATTGAGACGAATATTCTTTTATCGGGTCTTGGCTTTGAAAGTGGTGGTTTGGCAGCGATTCATGCGATTCATAATGGTTTAACTGCTTTGGAAGGAACTCATCATTATTATCATGGTGAAAAGGTAGCCTTCAGCACGATTGCTCAACTGGTTCTTGAAAACGCAGACCGGACTGAATTAAAAGAAGTGTTGGACTTCTGTCTTTCGATTGGTCTCCCAGTATGCTTAGCGGATATTGGTGTTGAGCATGTAACCTATGAGGAACTGCTTGAGGTTGCTAAAAAAGCTTGTATTGCTGAGGAATCTATCCATTCGATGCCGTTCCCAATTACGGAGGATGCGGTTGCATCAGCAATTATGGCAGCCGATCAATTAGGCCGTCAATATAAATCAAGTAAGGAGCTTTAAAATGAAAAAAATCATAAACAAGCCGGAGACTCTGGTTAGAGAAATGTGTAACGGGCTTGTCTTGGCGCATCCCGAGCTGGATTTCGATCCTAAATTCAAAGTGATTTCTAAGAAAGAGATTAATCAAGATAAAGTTACCCTGATCAGTGGTGGCGGAAGCGGGCATGAGCCGGCTCATGCCGGGTTTGTAGGAACCGGGATGCTGGATGCAGCTGTATGCGGTGATGTGTTTGCTTCTCCATCCCAAATTCAGGTTTATCAAGCGATTCGCCGCACAGCCAGCACCAAAGGTTCGCTGCTTATTATCAAGAATTATAGCGGTGACATCATGAACTTTAAAAATGCGGCCCATCTAGCAACTGAAGACGGCATCGAAGTGGATTATGTCAAAGTAGACGACGACATTGCCGTTGAAGACAGCCTTTATACAGTAGGGAGAAGAGGCGTAGCCGGAACAGTGCTTGTTCATAAGGTAGCCGGAGCAGCAGCAGAAGCTGGATTGTCCTTAGCGGAAGTGAAAGAAGCGGCGCAACATACAATTGATCATGTGCGCAGCATAGGCTTCGCCTATACCTCTTGCACCGTGCCTGCCAAAGGTACTCCGACATTTCATATTGAAGAGAACGAGATGGAATACGGGGTTGGCATCCATGGAGAACCTGGAATACGCAGGGAGAAAATTGTACCCGCAGATGAATTAGCACAGCGAATGGTTACCTCTTTGCTAGACAACTTCCAAATGAATGATCAGAAGCAGGAGGAAGTAGCCGTATTAATTAATGGATTTGGCGGCACCCCGCTGCAAGAGTTATATTTGCTGAACAATTCTGTCATCCGCGAATTAACCGCTAAGAATAAACAAGTGTTTAAAGTGTTTGTTGGTAACTACATGACCAGCATTGACATGGCAGGTGCATCGGTGACGATAATGAAGCTGGATGAGACGCTAAAGAAATGGTTATCTGCGCCTTGTGATACACCAGCCTTGTCGATTAAAGGCCCTTTTGAGCCTGTGAACTATACTGAAGTAATCCAAGAAGAGAAAGCAGACAGCAATGTATCCTTTAAGAATAATACGGATGCTGCTGCAGCGGTGATTAAGAACAATCGGTTTACTTTGCAAAATATCGTCTATCTGCTCGATCAAATGAGCCAGGTCATTATTGAGAATGAAGTTCCGTTCTGTGAGCTTGACTCCCACGCTGGAGACGGTGATTTCGGGATGAGTGTAGCTAAGGGCTTTAAACAGCTGAAAGTCGAGTGGGAGGATATTTTAGCTCATCATCTCACTAATATCGGTGAGTTCCTTGACGCCTGTTCCATGGTCATTATGGAATATTGCGGTGGAGCATCCGGACCGATCTGGGGATCAGGCTTCCGCGCAGCGAGCAAAAATGTTCAGCAGAAGGAAGAGCTGACCATTCAGGAGTTTGCTGATATGATGCAAGCTGTTGTCAAAGGGATTCAAGATACGGGTGAAAGATCTTTTGGCAGAGGGGCTGTCGTCGGAGACAAGACATTGATTGATGCGCTTGTACCGTTTGCAGATGCCTGGACCCAAAGTGCAGAGCAAGGCGATGATATTAAAGTGGCGGCAAGTAAAGCAGCGGAAGCAGCTGTCCAAGGGTCAAAAAATACTATAGAAATCGTTGCCCGTATGGGAAGAGCCGGCACAGTAGGGGAACGCAGCATCGGTTATCCAGATGCGGGTGCTCATGCGCTTGGGGTTATTTTCACAGAGCTGGCAAAAGCAATGAAATAAGAACTACACATAAACCTGAATCCGAGGGATATCTACTCATGGGGTCTACTAATGAATTTTTCGGATTCAGGTTATTTTTTTTGCCCATTTTGTGTTACACATTTTGATTTGATACTTTTTTTGGGGGGAGACCAGATGAAAAAGTTTCTGTCTACGAGATTAGCATTGAAATTTTTATGTGTCGCTTTATCCATGGTTTTGATCAGCTGTGTGGGAGCTTCTTTCTTGCAAACAGATTTCGGCGAGGTCCAGATTAGTAAGTTTAAGATTCCGTCCGATAATGGTACTTGGATAGAGGGAAACCTGTTCAGGCCTGTCTCAGCAAATGCAGAGCATAAAGTTCCACTCGTCATTACTAGTCACGGTTTTTTAAATAATAAAGAGATGCAGGATAGTACCGCAATCGAACTTTCCCGTCGGGGAATTGCTGTGATTGCAATGGATTTCTTATGGCACGGAGGCTCGAGCTCTCCTGATATGCCATTTTTCCCAACGATAATGTCAGAGAATAATGGGATGATTCCTCTAGTGGAATATGCATCATCCAGTCTTGATTATGTAGACTATACAAAAATTGGCATTAGTGGTCATTCTATGGGTGGAATGATTACCTGGAGTACACTCCAGTATTATGGCCAACTTTATTTGGCGGAGCTCGAAGCGGCGAAAGATCCCTCTTCGGAAGACGGCGCAGTTATTACGGTAAGTGAACAAGCCAAGGCTGATGCTTCGAATAAAGTTGCATCCGCTTTCATTGTTTCTCAGGTCGAACAGTCTACCGATGAGACTTTTCAAAACATCCATGCCAATGTAGGCATCAATGTAGGCAAATATGATGAAGGCGGATCCGGATTTGCGAGAGGGAATGCTGATCTTTCGGGCGATGCCCCAGAATCACTAGCTGCTATAAATTCAGTAATGCCGGAGAATCAAAAGATAAACGCTGTGGAAATCGGCAAATATTACGGTAATGCAGCTGATCAAACCTTGCGCGTCGTGTACAATCCAGCGGAGATCCACCCTTGGCAACACTTTTCGGTGGCGAGCACTGGTTATTTAGCAGACTTTTTTACGAAAGCGTTTCAAATCAATAATCCGTTATCTTCCGGCAACCAATTATGGTTATGGAAAGAGATCTTTAACTTTATCGGCTTGTTAGGATCCTTTTTATTTATTGTCCCCTTTGCGGTATTGCTCCTCAAGCTTCCTTGTTTCAATAGTCTAATTCAACCTACTCCTGCCAAGTTACCGGAGCCTAAGACCAGAAAAAGCAAAATTCTTTTTTGGGGTTCTTGGATAATGAGCTGGGTAATTTCCGCAATATCATACCTTCCGATCAGTCGCTGGAGTATTATAGCTGGACAGAATATCCTTCAGCCTCGTAGTTTGTTTCCACAAACCGCCATGAACTTTATTTTAATCTGGGCGATCTTTAACGGCCTTGTGGGTCTATTGTTATTTTGGTTAACCACTCGTTTATCAGGAAAAAATTATAATGAGCACTCTGAAAGCTGGGGAATAAAAACAAATTTGAAAGAACTGCTGAAGACTTTTGCACTAGCTGTATGTATATTCACTGGATTCTATGCTTTGGTTGCATTTGCAGATTACTTCTTTCAGACAGACTTCCGCTTATGGGTACTGGCAATTAAAGTATTCACTCCGAATCAATTATTAATTGGCTTACGTTATATGCTTTTCTTCTTTATATTTTATGTTGCACAGTCAATTGCCGTGAACTCTACCACCCCAGTTGAAGGGCAGAAAGAATGGAAGGATCTGCTCATTAGCGGGACAGGCGGTGTACTCGGAATTCTAGTGCTCATTGGGGTACAATACGGAACGTTATTTTCAACAGGTGTAACTTTTTGGCAAAATCAAGATTGGCTCAGAATACTAGTCCTTTTCCCTCTCGTTTTCCAGCTTTTTATTGCAGCTTATATTTCGCGTTACCTCTTTAAGTGCACAGGAAAAATATGGCTGGGAGCCATGGTGAATTGTATGATTATTGTGATGATGGGCGCAGCCAATACATTTACATTTTGAGAGATGCTGTAATCTATTCTTCTACGAAGAATATGCCTACGGCGTAAGAGGTTTAGATAGAAAAAACGTACTGCAGCTTATGCAGTACGTTTTTTGATTAAATAATAAATTCAACGATGTATTGTTGGCAAATGAGTTCATATCCCAGCGATTGATATAGAGAAATGGTTCCTACATTCTCCTCAAAAACATTCAAATATACGTTAGCTGAAATGGCATGTCCTTGGCGTGTTAGCTCTGCACAGACTTTTTTTCCATAACCATTTCTTCTCCAGGCCACATCTGTTCCGATATTTCCTAGTTCAACGTAATCCTCACTATATATGTGGTATCCTCCTACAGCAATCAGCTCGTCTTGTGCCATCACACCATAGAACGGATTCTGTAATTCTTCTTTTGAAAAAGCCATGGTTTGCAGCTCGTTCATCTTTGCTTCAATTCGCTGGAAATGAGCAGGTCCTAAGTGCATAACATGCTTGTCCGCTGTTGGTAGAACATCTTCATGAATATGTTTCATTAGAAGCAATTTTTTGGGAGGGCTGTAGAACTGAAGCTGAGAAGCAAAGACCTGCAGCTCTTGTTCGTTAATAATAAAGCTACCCACCGCATGGTTATGTAGATGTAATTCATCTTTCATGAACGCCAACATTGAGCTGAGACAAAAGGATTGCTGAACTGGATATACAGAAAAAGCATTAAACGGAAGGCCACTTAAAAAGGCTAATACTCCAAGCAACTCGCCCTGGTCAGAATACTGACCGTAATGCACTGTGTTTTGTCTGCGAAAAGTAAGGTATGAATAATATAAAAAATGCTGTTCCTTATTAATCGAGCTTAAAATAACATCCAACTCTGCTGCTGTTAATTTTCTATACATATACGACCTGCCTCCATTAACAATTGGTGTTGCTATTTCCTCTTGCCGAATTAGCACAACCTTTTCTAATATATCATAAATCAGAACTTTAATTGCTTTATTGCTGGGTTGAGCCAAGTATGATACTATTGTCCCCTTAGAAACATAAAATGAGATATGAACGTTTTCTTGAAAGGATGATATATATTAAGGCAATCTTAGTTCGGTACTTCGGAAATCCGCAAGATCGAACCGCCATGTTCAACGCTGCTTCCCTAGTCATCAATGCTTTTATTGGTATAGGCAAGTTAATTCTTGGGTTATATCTATTGTCCGGATGGTTCATCACAAATGCACTTTATTATCTGATCCTTTGTATAGCCAAAGGACAGGTGCTTCATAAATATACATTAGCTAAAAAAGTCAGTTCACCACAGCAAAGGTATTCCATGGAGCTTTATGTTTATAAGCGTGGCGGTGTTTTTCTTTGTCTTCTAGGTGTTTCATATCTGTTGGTCTGCCTACGGATTTATCTAGTCGGGGACGCTTTGGTTTATGAAGGTTACATTGTATATCTGGTAGCACTGATCGCTTTTACAAAACTTGGTTTTGCCATTCATGGAAACATTGTTAACCGTCATCTCAACAATCCCATTATATCAACATTAAAAATGATTAGCTTTACTGATGCCGTAGTCTCCATTGTTGTTACTCAAATGGCTGTGCTTACGATGAAAGGCTCACCTCAGGCATTAAACGCCAGCGCGTTGTTTGGCATGGGGTGTAGTGTTTTATTTTGTCTGGGGGGGATCTGGATGATGCTCCGTAAGACAAAGGCTCCAATGAAGGAAGTAGAATTAATTAAAAATTAGAAGATATTATAACTTCCCCTTATCCCATAGGATGAGGGGTTATTTGTATTTTTTATGTCATATTATCAGCATTGAATGCCGAAACTTATAGAAAATTATATTTTAATGCAACCTAAACACTTCTTTTCCTACTTTATAAGTGAATGCTTAATCAAATCGAACGGAAGTGATGGAGTGGAAGATAGTGAAATCATACAATTGTATTTTGCACGTAATGAAAGAGCAGTAGAAGAAACATCGAAAAAATATAGAAATTATTGTACTCGGATCGCTCATAACATTTTGTCTAATGCTGAAGATTCGGAAGAATGTGTTAACGATACCTTTCTTGGTGCATGGGAAGCAATACCGCCGAAGTCTCCTGCAAAGCTCTCCTCTTTTCTGGGGAGAATCACACGAAATATTGCCTTGAACAAATACGATTATTATATGGCTAAAAAACGGAATAAAAAATTCGATACGATTCTTGATGAATTAAACGATTGTTTATCCTCTTCAGACAACGTTGAAACCCAATACGAGGAAGCACAAATAGCCGAATCTATAAGCAAATTTCTACACAACATTAAGGAAGATCAGCGGAATATTTTTTTGAGGCGTTACTGGTATTCTGATTCTTTGGCCGATATTGCCGCACGCTTCTCAATCAGTGAAAGCAAAACCAAATCAATTCTTTTCAGAACACGCAAAAAACTCCAAATATATCTTCAGAAAGAGGGTTATTTCCTTTGAATAATAAAGAGCTCTTCAAAACAATCGGTTACATAGACGAAAATTTGATAGAAAAAGCCAACTCCGCGAGACGCACTAATAAAAAAGCTTATGTAAAGTGGGGCTCATTCGCAGCTTGTGCTGCATTGGTGTTAGGTGTGGCCGTTTATAAATTTCCACAGACGCCGTTGCCTAATTCACCACAAATATCGCAGCAGACAGCAGTCTCGTCTCCCACAGGGGTTCGCAAAATTCTGAATTACAATGGATACCGTTATGCATTCGTAGCAGATGGCGCTCAGTTTAAGTTCACAGGTATGGAGCCTGACAAATCGCTTGGTGCATTAGAGTTTGATCTCAACCAAGAGCCCGGAAAGAAAGACGGGGATAAGAATGCGGAAAAGGATTATGCCGCTACGTTCGCAATTGGTGGAAAGCTGTATGAAATCCCAACATACCCATCCCATTTTCGTATTGCAGTTAAGGATGAGCAATATTTTTATCTAGCTGAAATTGTGGCGAAGGTAGACGATTCTGCAATGAGCGCGAAGGAGTATTTAGATCTGGCTAATCTGAAGGAGCATGCAAAAGATATCTATATTCTGAATCATGTGGGGAATGACGTGCAAAAGACTATCACTGATCATCCTATTGTTGAGTCCATTATCGAAGGTTTGTACAGCGCAAAAAAAACAGAGCTAAGCAATAAGGAATATGAAGCTCTTGCAGCGGCGCAATCCCAAGGGAAATCATATCAATTACAGTTCAACCTAAAAGACGGGACTTATATCGCCATGTATATCATTCCCGAATTAAAGGTGGTGTCTATGGGTGATGCTTATTATTATTTGCCTGATGCCTTTTTTGTTCAAACCAGCGACCTCTTTTCAGGGCTGACCCAAGAGGTGCTACCGCTTTACTGAGGAGGCGGAGATAAGTGATCCTTACAAACTGTACATTGCAGGTTATCCAATATCTCGCATATAATGATCTAAATGATAATCGTTATCATTTAATAGAAGAGAAAAGGTGATCTGCTCATGATAAAACATAATATTGGGATTACGGAGTGCAGCTTACCTGCTGAGTGTATAACAGAATGACAAGTTCATCTATTCATAACATCTATAACGGGTATTTCGATGCTTTGTTTGAGGCTCCGTCTATGAGGGACACTACAGAGAGGAAACATTTTGCACAATCCAGTACCCAAGGATACGTCGATAGAGTGATCACACCCTCCGGGATCGAAATTGTTGATAGTGATTACCGTTTTGCTGATGATCGCCTAGTTCAGGTTCAATCCGAAGCAGCAATGATTGAGTTAAGCTTTTGTCTGCAGGGGAGCGGGGAAGTTCATGTTACAGATACTAGCCATGAGTTAATGCCCGATAGTTGTTCATTGCAGTTCATGCAGGATTTCCAAGCGGAATTTCACTATCGCAGTGCTGAACCTATCCGTTTATTGTCCATAGGTGTACCAGTTACACTATTTGATTCATGGATGGCGGATCAAGGCTCTTCACATGTTCGCAGCTTATCCGGACTGTTAGATTCACGTGCTTTTCGAATGTTCCGTATGCCTATTCTTCCAGAAACCACCCGATTATTGGTGCAATTGAGAGACTGTCCATATCATACCTCCATGCGCCGGTTGTACTTAGAGGGGAAGGCATTAGAACTCTTATCTGTATATTTTGACGTTTTTCTTTTTGAGCAGAAGCATATTAAACGCAGTTTGCATTTATCACGTAGTGACCGAGAAAACATTCGGAAAGCCAGGGATATCATCCTTGACCACATGGCAAACCCACCTTCGCTAATCGAATTGTCCAAGCTGGCAGGCATTAACGAATACAAATTAAAAGTTGGATTTAAGGAAGAGTACGGAACAACTGTATTTGCATATTTACGGAACAAACGTTTAGAAAAAGCATGGGAAATCATAAGTACCGGGGATATTAGTGTCAGCCAAACAGCGACGATGGTAGGTTACAACAACTTTAGTCATTTTGCCGAAGCTTTTCGGAAGCAATATGGAATTAATCCTTCAGAAGTAATTAAAAAACGATAAAAATTAAATAAATATCCGCCAAACCGTTATTCAATCCCTCTGCCGGTAGTTCTGTCCTATCAGCAGAGTGTATGATCGGACTTGCTAGAAGTGAGAATGATTATCAATAGATTGGAGAGGGTTGGAAAAAATGTTCAGTTTAAAACGGATCTCTTTTGCCGGAATCGCCTTAATCATGATGGTGATGCTGTACGGGTGTGGGAAATCAGGTCAGGAGGCTAATGGAGATGTTGAATTACCGGTGAATCCGGTTAGAATTGCCGATGTATCCGGCTCAACGGAAGAACTTCTGGTGCTTGGATATAAACCTGTTATTACTGGGAATACAGATATGGCTAATTCATTAGAAATCACTCCTATTCTCAAAAAAGAACTGCCTGATGTAACTCCCGCTGGATGGTTTCAGACGGAAGTCAACTTAGAAGCGATCATTGCAGCAAGCCCTGATTTGATACTGGCAGGACCTACCCAAGAAAAAATCTATGATCAACTAAATATGATTGCTCCAACAGTGAGGGTGCCTTATGGCTTTAACGCTTTTAGAGAGCGATTTGCATTTGTTGCGGAGGTGCTTGATAAGAAAGCGGAAATGGAAGCGTGGTTGAAGGTCTATGATCAACGTGCTCTACTACTACATGATCAAATCACTGAGATAACCAAGGAAGAGACGTTTGCGGTAATCGAAGCTACAGAGAAAGAAATACGCATCTATTCCCGCACAGGTATTGCGGATATGATTTTTAATGATCTAGGATTACCCATCGCGCCAGGTACACCGGAGCCAGATCCATGGGGAGGGAAAGTGACAAGTCTAGAAGCACTGTCCACCTTTAATCCAGACCATATCATTTTATTATCCGATAATGACCAGAATGTTCTTGACCAAAGCAAGGTCTGGAGCAATCTGAAAGCTGTAAAATCGAATAATATATATCGTATGACAAGCAGACAAAATTATAATGAGGCTTTCTTTGCTTTAGGAAAAGAAGCATTGTTGGAGCAAATAGCCGAACAAATCAAGGAACATATCAAACAGTAAAGGATAATTTAATCTTTTCTCGAATAATCTCTGAGTTGCAATGATTATTATTTGAAGGGATGATTAAATTGAAGCAAGGGATATTAGTTTTTCTAAATGGAACTTCAAGTTCCGGAAAGACCTCCATATCGACTGAACTGATAAAACAGAAAGAGATTCCTTTTTATCATTTATCAATTGATGATTTTTTTAATAATTACAATGATTTTATTAATAATAAATTTCCAGATGAACCTACAAGAGAAATAGATCATCAAGTCGTTTCCCAAATATTGGATGATTCCATATTCTCAGTGTACCATTCGACAATTAAATTGTTATCAGAATTTGGTTTTAATGTAATAGTAGATACCGTAATCGACAATGATAAGAGGTTTAATGTGTTTCTTGATCAATTTTTCGATCACCCTACGTTATTTATAGGTGTAATATGCTCGAAAGAAGAACTCATAAGAAGAGAGCAAACAAGAGGAGATAGAATGATTGGACTAGCAGCTTCACAGTTTAGCAAAGTATATTGCTTTGAAGAATATGACCTCGAAGTAAATACGGAAGAGATGAATTCATTAGAATGTGCTGAAAAGATATTAAGTTTTATTAAGTCCAATAAGGAATACTCGGTATTTAAGAAATTAAGTAAAAGAAATGTTAGTGTTTGGGGCTATCACCCCTCGGGCTGCCGAGGGATTTCGGGATAAATACGGGATAAATCCCGGCAAGCTTGTGAAACAGTTTGCTTCTACTGTACTGTTGACTTCAAACCAAGAATCGAACCTTTAAAGAATACGGAGATAACAGTTGCAAATAACCCACCAGTCACGACTGGTGGGTTATTACATTTACATATGAAGATAAACACAAATCCCTCAGAATTTATTCTATCTCTCGACTACTGTTTCTCCTTCAATTAACACAGGTTGATAATAAGTATTGTTGGGAAGATCCTTTTTTCCTTGTAATTTTTTAATGACCCAATCCGCTGCATCACGGCCCATAGTTTCTTGGGGATGCGTTAAAGTGGTCAGTTTGATGTTCGCATTTTGGGCAATATAGGAGTTGTCCTGGCCAATAATTGATAATTCCTCTGGTATAGAAATGTTCAGCTGTCTGCAAGCATTGACCACTTCTAAACCAACCTCGTCGTTGTAGCAGACAATCGCAGAGAGGGTATCTCTATTTTTATTTAGGAAATCCTTCAAGTTCGTAGCTAAGGTTTGTTTGGTCTCGGTGTTGAACGAAAATATTTGCTCTGGATAAAACCGCAATTTAGCTTCTTCGAGGGCTTTGATATAACCCTTCATTCGATATTTGCCTTGTAAATCATCCATTTTTGCGATAAGTCCAATTTGAGAGTGGCCTTTGGAAATCAATTCTTTTGTTGCCAGATAACTGGACTGCACATCGTCAAGACAAAGGAAGGGGAGCTCTATTTCCTCATAAAAAGCATTAATCATAATGAGTGGAATATCTTGCTCCTTAAACGACAGATAATACGCAATATTGGGATTATACAGATTACTTTTCGTAGGTTCAATAATTAAACCATCTACGCCGTAGGACAACATCATTTCGAGAGCTTTTTTTTCTTGCGCAACATCGTTATTGGTACTAGCCAATAATAGAGAATAGTTATCCTCATTCATTCGGCTTTCAATCCCCCGGATAATAGAAGGGAAGATGTAGTCAGAGATATACGTCGTAATTACACCGATCGTCTTCTTATGTGAACTCCCGCCGGTCTTTGTGCGATATTGGTTGCTGACATACGTGCCAGAACCTTTTTCGCTGCGGAGGAATCCTTCGTTGGATAGCTCTAAAATGGCTTTTCTAACAGTCTGTCTGCTAACCTCGTACAAGGACTGCAAGGCAGACTCCGTAGGAATTTGTTCGCCTACATTGTAATCTCCTGAAAGGATCTTGCTTTTTATATCCTCTATAATCACTTGATACTTTGGTTTCATGTAATTCCTCTTTCCATACTTGTTCGCTTTTTGATTCGTTCATTTCGTTAAGTTGTATGTACAAATTATAGCATGACTACGAATTAAATATAAAGGGGCTCTTTTTTTATGAAAAAATGTAAATATTTCGTACCTTTAGATCATCATAAACAAACTAAGTACGGAGTTAAATTATTATCATCTCCATATTTGTATGTATATATAACTATTTTATTGACAAATGTACGTACAAAAATTTATACTAAAGCTGTTAATTAAGAAAGCGAATTCTTTTATATTAAAAAAGCGCTGTCAGAGAGGTGACTAACGTGATATCGAATCGATTAAGCATCGAAGAAGCAATCAATAAGGGAGAAACTTCGCTAGGGATTGAATTTGGATCCACGCGTATTAAAGCAGTACTTATTGATCATAGTTTTCAAACGATCGCTTCTGGAAGTTATGAATGGGAAAATCAATTGAAAGACGGCTTTTGGACGTACAGCCTAGAAGATATTATCAAAGGTCTACAAGATGCTTATCGTGAGATGAAGCAAGAAGTTCAACAAAATTACGGAATCACCCTCCAAACCGTTGGTTCAATCGGGTTTTCTGCAATGATGCATGGATATATGGCTTTTGACGAACAGGATCAATTGCTCGTTCCGTTCCGGACTTGGCGTAATGCAACAACTGGTAAGGCAGCCAAAGAATTGACGGATGTATTTAAATTCAATATCCCGGAACGTTGGAGTATTGCTCATCTTTATCAGGCGATCTTAAACAAAGAAGAACATGTACCGGAGATTCGGTTTGTTACGACGTTGGCAGGATACATTCATTGGTTATTGACCGGCAACAAAGCACTTGGTGTTGGGGATGCTTCAGGTATGTTCCCGATTGATGAATCCATAGGGAATTATAATGAATCCATGATACAACAGTTTGATGAGCTTATTGCTGGCAAAGGTTATTCGCTGAAGACCAGCGATCTTCTTCCTAAGGTGTATGTTGCCGGTGAGCAAGCGGGTCTATTAACCGAAGCAGGAGCCAAAATTCTGGATCCATCATTGCAATTACAAGCTGGGATTCCGCTTAGCCCTCCAGAAGGGGATGCGGGAACCGGTATGGTTGCTACCAATAGTGTAAGAAAACGTACCGGGAATGTCTCCGTAGGAACCTCTGTTTTTGCCATGATCGTATTGGAACAAGAACTTTCTAAGGTTTATCCGGAAATTGATATGGTGACTACACCAGACGGAAGTCCGGTAGGTATGGTTCATGCTAATAACTGTTCAAGTGACCTTAACGCCTGGCTCGGATTATTCCGTGAGTTCTATGAAGCAATGGGGAAAAAGGTAGAAGCTGATAAATTGTACAGCGTATTGCTGAATAAGGCTTTGGAAGCAGACGCAGATGCGGGTGGATTGCTCAGTTACGGTTATTTCTCGGGTGAGAACATTACGGGGTTAGAAGAAGGCCGTCCGCTATTTGTACGTTCGCCTGAGAGCAAATTTAATCTGGCTAACTTTATGCGTGCACATTTGTTCAGCGCCTTTGGTGCTTTGAAAATTGGAATGGACATTTTGACGAAAGAAGAGAATGTAGCCATAGATAGTATTTTAGGACACGGCGGTATATTTAAGACTCCGGTTGTTGGCCAAAAAATGATGGCAGCTTCACTGAATGTTCCTGTTTCCGTAATGTCAACTGCTGGAGAAGGCGGCGCATGGGGAATGGCTATTCTTGCCTCCTACATGATGAACAAAAATCAGGAAGAAAGCTTGGAAGACTTCCTCGATCAAAAAGTGTTCAAAGATGTAAAGGGAGAAGAAATTCATCCCGATGCAACCGACATTAAAGGCTTTGAAACCTTTATCGAACGTTATAAAAAAGGTTTGGCGATTGAGCAATCCGCTGTTGATAATTTAGTCTGAAAATGGAGGGACCAAGATGTTAGAACAACTTAAAGAAGAGGTTTTTCAAGCCAATCTGGAATTGCCGAAACATGGACTTATCAAGTATACATGGGGAAATGTGAGTGCAATTGATCGCGAAAGTGGATTATTCGTAATCAAACCTAGTGGTGTAGATTATGAAACAATGAAAGCCAGCGATATGGTAGTTGTTGATCTGGATGGCAATGTGGTTGAAGGGGAGATGAGACCTTCCTCCGATACACCTACTCACGCAGTACTTTATAAACATTACTCCGAAATTGGCGGAATCGTGCATACACATTCCACTTGGGCAACTATTTGGGCACAAGCAGGACTTGACGTTCCTGTAATGGGAACTACGCACGCTGATACATTCTATGGCTCCATTCCTTGTGCGCGTTTCTTGACGCAAGAGGAAATCGATCGGGGTTACGAAGCGGAAACAGGTAATGTAATCATCGAAACCTTTGAACAACGCGGGATAGATATTATGGCGGTTCCCGGTGTTTTGCTTAAAGGCCACGGACCCTTTACTTGGGGGAAAAATGCAAAATCCGCTGTAATGAACAGCGTAGTGTTGGATGAAGTATCAAAAATGAATTTATTTGCTAGAGAGTTAAACCATTTTGCGGAAGAATTGCCACAACGTATTCTAGATAAACATTACTTGCGCAAACATGGGAAAGACGCTTATTACGGTCAAAAATAATCAAACTACAAAATGATGAAAAGAGGATGAATATGTCAACAGCAGTAGCAAAAGAATTTTGGTTTGTCGTAGGTTCGCAACATCTTTATGGGGAAGAAGCATTGGCTGAAGTTAAAGCGCACGCACAGACGATGACAGATGCTTTGAATAAAAGCGGAGTTTTGCCTTACCCACTAGTATTGCAGGATTTGGCTGTCAGCGCAGATAAAATCACCAACATTATGAAAGAAGTTAACTACCGTGACGAAGTTGCCGGTGTCATCACTTGGATGCATACTTTCTCACCTGCAAAAATGTGGATCCGCGGAACAAAAATGCTGCAAAAACCTTTGCTTCATCTAGCTACGCAATATAATGAAAGTATTCCATGGGCAACAATAGATATGGACTTCATGAATCTAAACCAAGCAGCTCATGGTGACCGTGAATATGGTTTTATTAACGCCCGTTTGAACAAACAAAACAAAGTGGTTGTAGGCTATTGGGAACGCCCTGAAGTTCAAAAGCAAATTGCAGAATGGATGGACGTAGCTGTTGCTTATAACGAAAGCTTCAATATCAAAGTTGCTCGTTTTGGTGACAACATGCGTAACGTTGGTGTAACTGAAGGAGATAAAGTTGAAGCCCAAATTCAATTTGGCTGGACGGTTGACTACTTTGGTATTGGTGACCTGGTTCAAGTCATTAATGAAGTTAAAGAAGAAGAAATCGATGGTTTGTTTGCTGAATATGCAGAGCTGTATGAATTCGACTATGGCACTAACAGCAAAGAAGCATGGGAAGCTAGTGTAAGAGTTCAAGCAAGCTATGAAATTGCTATCAAACGTTTCCTTGATCAAGGTGGCTACAATGCCTTCACCTCAAACTTCGAAGATTTACATGGAATGAAACAACTTCCAGGACTTGCTGTTCAACGTTTGATGGCACAAGGATATGGTTTTGCTGGAGAAGGAGACTGGAAGACTGCAGCTCTCGACCGCTTACTTAAAGTGATGAGCCATAACCAATCCACTGGCTTTATGGAAGATTACACTTATGAATTGACGGTTGGACAAGAATCTATTCTTCAATCCCATATGCTTGAAGTAGATCCAACTTTGGCAAGCAACAAACCAAAAATCATCGTGTCTCCACTAGGTATTGGTGGCAAAGACGATCCAGCCCGTTTAGTATTTGACGGTAAAGCAGGAGACGGTGTAGTGGTTTCCATGGCTGACTTCGGTACGCATTACAAACTTTTGATCAATGAAGTGACTGCTTTTGAACCAACTGTTCCAGCTCCAAACCTTCCAGTAGCTCGTGTGCTTTGGAATGTTAAACCAAACTTCCAAGACGGGGTAAAAGCTTGGATCGAAAATGGTGGCGGTCACCACACCGTTGTTTCTTTAACTCTTACAACAGACCAAATTATTGCTTACGCAAAACTTGTTAACTTGGAATATGTAGTAATTAAATAATAGCAAAGCTTTATTACGATTAATAGGACTCCATTCCTCGACCTTTTCGAGGAATGGAGTCCTATTGTTTTGTTCGATATACTTCAATAAATGCGATAGTTTCCACTTAGGGCTAGTAAACTAAAGAAGTACAGACAGTTATCATAATAACGACGTTGTCCAGTTCGCAAAGGTGTATCCCAAAACAAACGGACAAAATGCTCTGCCTCCGGGCCATCCGAAGCAAGCGAAGCCATGGCATTGGTCGCCAAAAGGCCTACTGGATGCAGCGCCGGTTCGTCGAATGCCTGTCCCTCAATGGTGTACCGCCGGTAATTGGAAACTTCGATATTCCTAAAAAAAGCTTGAATTCGGTTACATTGATTGACCTGCCAGCTGTCCTTTTGGAACCATACCCAGTCCAGACCGATATTAGCCGCAACCCGGTAAGCATCACTGAAAAAATGGCTGAAATCACCATGAGGCTGGGGTTCTGCCGGGGTGCCGTTAAAATTGGCATATTCGGGAGCGAGACCAGTTATAGGATGGCATGTAGTGTGTAGATATGTGCGGCTGGCTTCCGCCGCTTCTCGCCAAAATATATGGTCACCTTCATCAGCCCACAAAGCGAACAAATCATAGAAATGGGGGAGATGGTAAGATGGATCACTGAAGGTGGATTCCGGTACGAATTTAATCAGTTTCGTTTCCGCGTCCCACATTGAGTCACCAGCGCCTGTTTCAGTTTTATGTACACAAGCACGCAATATTATTCGAGCCTGCTCGGAATAATTATAAGGTGCCGGACCGTTCCCCCAACGTTTTGAGGCAAAAAACAAAGCCATGGCGAAAAACTCTTCCCCGTCCGGTGCGGGTCCTGGTGAAATTCTTGTACCGTCAGGCTTGCAGTGCCAAGCAAAGTAATCGGCATAACGGCCTTCTTTGTGCTGCATAAACGTCTTAGAGAAGTTCCATAAACGATCAAACTCATCTTTTTTATTCATTTGAACAGCCATCATCATCCCGTAGGACATTCCTTCAGACCTAACATCCAGATTACCTGTATCCAGAATATAGCTTTTATCCTCGTCCAGCGGATAGTAGATTCGTACGTTCGGATCTCCGTAAAACAAATCACTCCAAGTTTCTTCGAGTTTAGCGTTGATTTCATCTTCAGAAAAGCCAAACTCCTTAAATAAATTGCGATATTTCCCCGTATAAAAAGCACCTTGTTGTGTCATTGGCATGATATTTCCCCTCCTGTGCACTCCAGCATGCACTCCATTTCAATAAAAACTAAGGATGGATGGTTTGAATGGTGCCATCATCGTTGTATTTCAGCTCCGTATATTTTACAGATCGCTTGTTGTCAGCACCACCAGATAAAGAACTATCATGATAAAATAAATACCACTTCTCTTTAAACTGAACAATAGAATGGTGTGTTGTCCAGCCCAGGACGGGTGTAAGTATTTTTCCTTGATATACAAAAGGCCCAAGCGGATCTTTACTGATAGCGTATACAATATTATGGGTAGTTCCCGTGGAATAAGAAAGATAATAATAACCGTTATATTTATGAACCCATGGACCTTCAAAATATCTTCTCTCTTCATCTCCAGCAAGAATCGCATTTCCGTTCGTATCGATGATGGATATTTCTCTAGGCGCACCTTCAAAGCTCAGCATGTCCTCGCTCAGCTCCGCTACGATAGGTCCAAGAGCTGGTGCCGTTTCAGCCGGTCCCTCGGCATTCGCAACAAATGAGCCGGTTTGCCATTTTTCAAGTTGACCGCCCCAAAGACCCCCAAAGTATATATATGATTTGCCATTATCATCAACGAAAACAGCGGGATCAATGCTATAACTGCCGGGAATGTAGTTCGGTTCAGGTGTAAAGGGTCCGGAAGGTGAAGTTGAGGTGGCAACCCCGATTCGGAAAATATCATCATGGTCTCGGGCTGGGAAAAACAAATAGTAGGTATTGTTTTTGTATGCTGCATCCGGAGCCCACATTTGCTGTTTAGCCCATGAAACATCCTTCACATGAAGTACTTCACCGTGGTCGATACAAGGGGAGCCATCTCCATCAATAGACAGAACATGGTAATCCTCCATATTATATTGGTCACCGTTGTCATTAGAGATCATATCGTGATCCAGGTCATGAGAGGGATAAATATAAATCTTGCCTTCAAATACATGAGCAGAAGGATCCGCAGTATAAATATGAGTTACGAGAGGTTCATTGGGTTGCACTGGCGTTGTCAAGTCATTTCCTCCTATAAAGTTAATCGCTTACAAAGTTAATGGTATAAGAACTTTAGGACTCTGTATATATAGCAACTATAGTTTATACCCCACAAAGTTTAGATGTTGCTTCTTGACCTTGCAGACCCTTTCTCATTTATGCTGCCTCGCAATATTTTCTCTAGATAATCTGGTACAATAGAAATCTCCAAACTTTGACCTTACAAATACATTGAGGTGGGATTAACATAAGGGAATATAAATCATAATTTTACACAAGAATGAATGTTAGAGCGAAAGTCACCAAGTATTCCACATTATATTTTTTAAAAGATGAGGTTAGCTTAATGCAAAAAATTCAAAATTCTAGAATCTACTTTATAGGTATACATGTGCTTTTGTTAATCTTATTGTTCACCTCTTTGTATGCTTATTCCCCCTGGATTCGCATTAAAGTAAAGGAAATTATCATGCCTGCGGATAAAGTATATACAATCGCTCACCGTGGTGCTTCAGGATATGCTCCTGAGAATACAATACCTGCATTCGAACTAGCTATTGATATGAAGACCGATTATATCGAGTTAGACATTCAGTTAACAAAAGATCATGTTCCTGTTGTTATTCATGATGGGACCGTAAATCGCACCACGAATGCTAAAGGGTATGTAAAGGATTTTACTTTAGAGCAGATCTCAAAATTAGACGCGGGTTCATGGTTTAATGAACAATATCCCATGTTCGCTAGAGATAAATATGTAGATTTACGTATTCCGACACTAAAAGAGGTATTTGAAAGGTTCGGAAAAGAAGTGGACTATATGATTGAGATTAAAGATCCCACGTCGAATTCGAACATCGAGGGATTGTTAAATGAAGAAATCTTAAATTATGATCTGTCGGCTCATGTTGCTATACATTCATTTAGTGAAGCGAGTTTACGTAGATTCCATTCCATAAATCCAGCAGTCCCTCTTTATCAAATTGTATGGTATGATTTTCCTGTTTATAAAATATCAGAATCCTATGTGAATAGATTAAAAACTTATGCGGTAGGCATAAGTCCTAACTTTCAAAAAATAAATGCGGCATATGTCGCGCAGGCAAAAAATTCAGGGCTAAAGGTGTTTCCATATACTGTGAATTATCAAGTGAATATGGATAAAGCCGTAATTTGGGGTGTAGATGGTGTACATACAAATTTCCCTGACCGCTTTAGCGAAGTAATTAAGAATAATAAAAGGTAAAGGGATTTTCTGGACATAAATAAAGCTGTCGAGACTTTCTCGACAGCCGAAGAACCTTTATCCGAAGGTTCTTTTTTTACGGAAAAATAAAATATTTTTGATTCTTCGTATTACTGAAGAAGTCTTTTCTCGTGAAATTGTAGATGAAGCTCCCGTACTTGTTCTGCAAGATCCGGTACAGGGCCATCTACGAACGCATCGTGAATAACCTCTTGAATCCTTAAATTACGGACGGGTGATGCTGCAATTCCCATATCATTTAACCACGCCGATAATTGCTTCGAGGAACTGGCATATACAATTCGTCCTAAACGAACCCAACCGTGTGCCGCTGCACACATAGGGCAATGTTCTCCGGAGGTATACACTGTTGCCTGCTTACGTTCTTCCAGTGTCATATTCTGAGCTGCCCAGCGGGCTAAAGCGAATTCGGGATGCTGAGTATGGTCACCGCTACCTACATGGTTGCGGTCTTCCGCCAGCACTTCTCCACTTGCTGATACAAGGACTGAACCAAAGGGTTCGTCCCCAGCTTCTAGTGCAATTCGGGCAAGTTCAATACAACGCTTGAGATGTTTTATATCCGTGTCGTTTATCATGATAGTAGAACCTCCTGGATTTTAATTTATAGATAAGTTTCATGAATAGTAGGCCTGAGCCTGTTTGTTCACCACATTCTTCTATGTTAGCATGTAAAGTATTCGATGAAAAATATATCATGCAATATCAAGCTAGGGAGGATATATAAAAATGAAGCACCCATTTGTATTGAACGCCGTATGGAACGGTGGCCGTAACAGTGACGGAACTATTGAAGCTGGACAGCTTAAGACTCAAATCTCCATTCCGAAGGAAATGGGAGGACCCGGAGTAGGAACGAATCCGGATGAGATGCTTTTGGGAGCAGCAGCAACCTGTTATCTCATTACACTTGCAGCAATGCTGGAGCGGGCAGGGCTTACGACTTCAGAGCTGACGTTAACCTCAGAGGCGACGGTCGATGTAACGAATAACATTTTTACATATGAAGCCATCAAACATTCACCCCTAATCACCCTTACCAAAGATGCGTCACAGGACGATATCGATAAAACCATCCGTATTGCCCATAAAGCAGAAGGCTCCTGCATGATCTCCAGAGCCGTTGCAGGAAATGTAGAAATCACGACAGAGCCAACGGTGCTGACTGCAAGCCTATAAAATTGAGTCCTAGGTAATCAGAGAGGAGACGTTAACTTTGAATGTTGAGTTATATAAGGATTTGATCAAGGATGATCGCGGAAATTATTACGTAGCTGTACAAAAAGAGGGCAATGAGCTGACTTTGGTAAACGCAATGCTAGAGCGGTCTTACCAAGAGCTGTGGGAGTTTAATGAAGCTTTCAAAAAGAAGTACGCGGAATACGAGCATCAGTTCATCGGCAAAATGATTATGGATAAGCTGCGGCACGATGTTGTTTTTGCCTCCAAAGAAGACGGCCATGGCCGAATGTATGATCTGGCCGCGGTTGCAGTTGATTACAAGCTTATTTTTATCGATATGATCGAATTTTACCGAAACCCTCGAGTAGGACTTAATCATGACAAGAACATCCATTAAGCTTAGTGTATTAGATCTCGTACCTGTTTTTAATACGGTGGATGCTATTACCGCATTGGGACAAGCAGTGAAGCTGGCTCAGACAGCAGAAAGACTGGGATATTCTCGTTATTGGGTTGCTGAACATCATGATATGCCGGGATTAGCATGTACCTCTACGGAGGTGCTTTTATCGCATATTGGAGCGAAAACAGCACACATTCGCCTTGGCTCAGGGGCTTTATTGCTGCCACATTATAAGCCGCTAAAGGTGGTGGAAGCATTTCATTTGCTGGCCAGTTTGTACCCGGGACGCATCGACCTTGGATTAGGCAGAGCTCCCGGCGGTACTGCTGAAGTAAGTTTAGCACTGAGTGGAAATTTTCTCGAAAATGTTTGGAAAATGCCAGAACTGCTTAAAGGAGTCACTGAATTATTACAGGGCAACTATTCCTATGAAGGACGTTCAATAACCGCCCGGCCGGTCCCACCCGTATCTCCAGAGCTATGGCTGCTGGGTACAAACAAGAAAAGCGCGGCATATGCTGCCGAGTTTGGAGCAGGTTATGTGTTCGGCCAGTTCATGAGCGATGTAGCAGGGGAGGAGGTTTTGCAAGCTTACCGTGAAACATTTACTCCTTCTTCACTTTCTCCTGAACCGCGGGCCATGGTTGCTGTTGGCGTCATTTGCGCCGAGACTGAGGAAGAGGCAGAGCGATTGGCCTCATCTGGTACGGCATTATTCCAACAAGAAGGTTCTGCCGAAGCGAAGTCTGAGCCCTTGGAACACAAGCTGCTGGTAGGTACTCCGGAAAGTGTTAAAGGTAAGTTGGAACGGTTATCTCTTTTGTATGGAGTTAATGAATTCATTATCGTTACCATGATTCCAGATTATGAGAAACGATTGCATTCGTTCGAACTGCTTGCCCAAGCGTGCTGGAGTTCTTAATAAAGGAGGTCCATATGTATGAAGTCTCATACCTCTGATCAAATTAAAATCCCACCAGGATTTTGGGCTGGATTAAGTCAATTAGGGATAACTGCACAAGATGTAGCCAGCAAAGCAAATCTTCCACTTAGCCATCTCAGAGAGTCAGAAGTCACCACTGCTCAATATTTCGCAGTCTGGCAGGCATATAACGATCTCATTGGGGATACTGCCGAAGGAATCATTAAGCTTGCAACCGTCTTTGAAACCACACAATATCCGCCGACGGTTTTAGCAACATACCATGCTAAGGACTATCGCGATGCTCTTAACCGAATGGTACGATACAAACAAATGTGCCCTCCTGAAAGCTTGCGTATTACCGAGGAAGGCGAGCTATGTACAATCGAATTGGAATGGCAGCATCCCGGGCATTCTGGTCCACCGCTGCTGCTCGGCCTCACTTTGGCATTTCTTCTAGAACTCGGACGGCGAGGCACAGGTCTACCTTTGACAGCACAGCTTGTCGAGTTTTCACAGCCTATAGGAAATGTAAAGATTCTTGAAGCTTATTTCGGCTGCCGAATTCAGATAGATGCTCAATATAATCGTTTGACGTTGCGTCGAAATGATTTGAATCATCCTTTTATCTCGTACAACGAAGAGTTGCTGGAGATTCTGACTCCCGTTTTGGACCGGACGCTTGCTGAACAGAAGGGCACACGCTCTATAACCGAGAGGGTCAAATGGATCATGAAACGCAGCTTCAGCGGAGGACGCCCTGACATTCAAGCTGTTGCGAAGGTATTAAGTATGAGTGACCGTACCTTGCAACGCAGGCTTACTGAAGAAAACACAAGCTTCAAGCAATTGCTGACACAAGCTAGACATGAGCAAGCACGAGAGTATCTGGCAGATCCTTCGCTTGATATTAAAGAAGTGGCTTTCTTGATTGGATATGAAGACCAGAACTCGTTCTACCGTGCCTTTCGTCTTTGGGAAGGTGATACTCCTTCAAATTGGCGTAATGAACATTTAGGTTTAAACACGATACCCTCTTCATAAAGACAGTATTTTCAGAGTTTTATCATTGGCGTGTTAAACAAGAACTTTGGCGCAATCCGCTAGTTACTGAACAACCCCGGTACGATAATACAATCCTAGCCGGCACACAGGACTGTTCTTAAAATGACAACTACTCAGCACGCCGGGATAAAAGGAGAAATGTAATATGGATATGGGATTAAATAATAAAACAGCTTTAATTACAGGATCAACAAAAGGTATTGGTAAAGCAATCGCCATTGAACTCGCTAAAGAAGGAGTTAATGTACTAATTAATGGACGGAATTATGATCAGGTAGAACAGACTGTAAATGAAATAAAGTCGAATTTCCCGGCTACCTCTCCACAAAATGCTACAGCGGATATTGTGGATATTGCGCAAAGAGAAGCCTTATTCGAAAAATACCCTAATATAGATGTTTTAGTTAATAATATGGGTATCTATGAAATTATGAAATATGAGGACGTTGACGACGAAATATTTGAAAAATACATCCGTACTAATGTCCTTGCTGCGAATGGATTAACAAAATTCTATTTACCTAAAATGTTACAAAAAGATTATGGCCGAATTCTCTTTATTGCTAGTGAAGAAGCCATTATGCCTTCAGGCCAAATGCCTCAATATGCAATGACCAAATCAATGTTATTATCATTGTCAAAAAGCTTATCTAAGTTAACGATAGGAACTGAAGTTACAGTCAATACGATCATGCCAGGACCAACACTATCTGAAAATGTGCATCAAATTATTGATGGGATATACTCCAATGAGGATATGACTTTTTCAGAAAAAGAAAGAAAATTCATGACTACAAATCTTCCTCAATCTGAAATACAACGATTTATTAAACCTTTTGAAATAGGCAGACTAGCAGCATTTGTATGCAGTCCTTATGCCTCTGCATTTAAAGGTTCTCCAATTCGCATGGATGGGGGAATGGTGCCGACTATTTTTTAAGCGTACTCTAAAAGGATATAGATAACGATACAAAAAAGCCACTCCTTATGGAGCGGCTTTTTTGCTTGAAAAGTTATCACTGTCCTCTGGTACAACAAAGGATACCAAGGTGCCTTCTCCAGGCTTACTCTGGATCGAGAGACCTTGACCATATAATTGACTTAACCTCCGATGGGTGTTGGCCAGCCCGATGCCACCTTTGCCTTCCATCAATGGCTTCAGCAGTAAAGAGAGTGTTCCGGAATCCATGCCTTGCCCATCATC
This sequence comes from Paenibacillus sp. FSL H7-0735, assembly GCF_038008505.1. Classification (NCBI taxonomy): domain Bacteria; kingdom Bacillati; phylum Bacillota; class Bacilli; order Caryophanales; family Paenibacillaceae; genus Paenibacillus; species Paenibacillus sp. FSL H7-0735. The sequence continues at coordinate 3,676,334 of NZ_JBBOZH010000001.1, forward strand.
CTCCACTTCAATCTTTACAGCCTTGTGCAGACGGATAATACGTATTTGAACAGTTCCACCCTGTTGGCGCTTAAGTATACCGTGCTTAACAGCATTTTCTACCAACGGTTGGATGGATAGAGGAGGGAGTAGGATATCAATATTCGGATCTATCTTCCAGACAACAGATATCCTTTCTGCAAATCGAGTCTGTTCAATATACAGATAAGATTCTACCAATTCCAGTTCATGGGAGAGGTTCACGAGCTCTCCGACATTTAAAAAGTCAAAACTGATTCTTAAGAAAGAAGTAAACGCCCCAATGAGCTCCTGCATTTTTTTAGTATCCAAATCACTGAGTGCGGCAATAGAGTTCAACGTATTGAATAAAAAATGTGGTTGTATCTGTGCTTGTAGATATGCTGCTTCTATCCGTACCCGTTCATTGAAGGATAACTTCATTGCAGTTAAAGCCCGAATACGATATTTAAGCTCCACTGCGTCCACAGGTTTTGTGACATAATCATTGGCACCGGACAAAAATCCAGTATAAATATCCTCAGGCTGGCTACGGGCAGTAAGCAATAGAATCGGAAGCTCATATAAGGAGTAGCGAGTACGAACCTTCTGTGTTAATTCGTATCCCGACATCTGTGGCATCATAACATCGCCAATAAGTAAGTCCCAGTTCCTTTTATCCAACAATTCCAATGCTTCATGGGCTGAGTTCACGGTAGTTATGATATAAGGTTCGGTTTCAAGAATACCCTTTAGTACATTCAGATTGACAGGATCATCATCTACCACCAGAATATTTACCTTAATCTCTGTAAAAAGCGGTGGAATTTTTTCAGAGTGATTACTTGGCTGATGTTCGGAAATTCCCCACTCAGTCATCTGTCTATGAATCTCATCTGCCATATACGAAACTGTAGGTTCCGTCTGTCTTATTATCTGTTCGCTGTAAGAATCGGCAAGAGAGAGTGTGAAACTAAAAGTTGAACCTTTACCAAGCTCTGATTGAATGCGTAGGCTGCTTCCATGCAGTTCTACCAGCTGCCGGCATATGCTTAATCCCAGCCCAATTCCACGCCCGTCATTTATTCCGTGAGGGCCTTGCTCATAGGGTAGAAATATCCTTGCCATAGTCTCTTCAGTCATGCCCACTCCGGTATCTGTCACATAGATAAGAACCTGTCCGTCCTGTTCCTCAGCCTTAACAGCTACAAGTCCTGCTTCGGTGTATTTGAGCGCGTTGTGCACCAGATTTAATAAAACCTGCACCAGTCTTTTCTCGTCCGCAAGAACTGGCGGCATAGCTTCCGGGATATCCATAGATAGCTGTACTGGCTTACCTTCAATCATATATTGAAGCATACTAATCACACCGGGAACTACCGATTGAACCGAAATAGGTTCCTGTTGTAAAATAACACGATGCTCCTGAAGACGGACCACATCCAGTAGATCACCAAGCATATGAGACATACGGCGGCTGATTGTAATCAGCAGCTCCATATCTTGACGGCTACTTTCGTAAAGTCTGTCCTTTTCCTTTGTGACAATATTTTGCGCGATATTCATGATTCCGTGAAGCGGTGTGCGCAGCTCATGTGAGGTATTAGCCAGAAACTGGTCCTTAAGTTTGTCTGCTTTTTTCAGCTGCTCATTCAGTTCCATGTTCTCTTTAGCATTTTGAAAATACTTTTTAAACCAATAAGCTGAGAAGCCCACGATGGCTGCGATAATATCTAAAGGATAATAGACAATTGAATAGTGTCCGTTACTATCCCACAAATTCCATAACAAATTAGAAACGATCGCCGCACCTGATAACAGCAGAAAAACAACATCTTTATCATCTTGCTTTTTGAACAATAAGCGCCCTAAGCTATAGAGCAACCAAATGAAGGGAATATACTGGAATACTTGAATGATTCCCAAATGAATGGATGTGCTGACCCAATAAGCTGGGACGGTAAGTATAAAAACAGAATAAAGACCAAGACTCACTACGTATGCACGTAACCCCTTATTGATTTTGGCAACTGAGGTGAATTTTCTAAAAACAAGAAGAATAAAAAGATTTTGCCACAAAAAAGCAAGCAAACGGATCTTTAATGACCAGGTATAATTAATCGGCACTATTGCAAGAAGTAAGTTGTCATTACGGGCTAAAATGATAACAGCTACGGATAATGTCATTAACCCTACAAGAAACAAAGCACGTTCTTTAGGATTAAATAAATAAAGAATGCAGGCATAGAGCCCATGCAATAACAGGATGATTGCTGTTAACATTTGAAAACCTACGGTATAAAAGTATGTACGGTCAACTTTTTCCTGAGAACCAAAATAAACAGGCCCTGCAATCCCCCCCTTATAAGGTAGATCAAAGTTTGCTACACGAATAAGCACATCAATTACTGTTGTGTTTTTTGTGAAATAGGATACTTTATATGAGGTGGTTTTGGGCACATAAGTATCGGCATCAAGAGATATTGTCCCATTATTGAGCAATAGGCTACCGTTAATTTCTACGCTGGATGCAGTATAGATTTGTTTGATCCACAATGCTACAGGCTGCTGAAGGGGTTCTACCAAAATTCGCAGACGGTAAGTACCAAAACCGTACGAAGAAGGGTCATCCGTTCCTATCGCGCGGCTCCAGTCTCCGGGAACTTGAAGCGGGAGGGAAGGTTCTGGTAAAGTTGAAATATCCTTGGACGTTACGAATTGCGAAGGATAGAAGCTCCATTCACCATCCAGCCTGAATAAGTTAGACTGCTCCAGATCCTGGCCGCGTAAATCCAGTACACCATTGTTAATCACAGGTACAGTGTTGGAAACCTTAAATATACTCAACCAAATGCAGCGTAGGCCAAAGAGAATGCTTATAAAAAGTAGAATGATAGCTAATTTGTTTAGAATAGTTTTATTTTTCATGAGAACATTATAGCAAATAATTCTAATCTAGAATCTAAAATGAAGATTATTTACATAAGAAGGAGAAGTAATGAGCAACGGACACTGCGTGGGGTTAGGAGGAATGATCTCCCCATGGAAGAAGCACGATGTATCTCCTTGAACACTTGAAACACTGGAATACACGAATACACGAATACTTCAATACTTGATTGGTGCTTTGCTGTTGGGCGCCTGGATTACCGAATGTGCTATTTTGCTGTTTGTTTGACGTCTGTGATACCGGATGTGCGACTATGCTGCTTGCTGCTTGTTGTAAGTTTTGCATTCCCACACTCTCTCTTCACGATGAGCGATCGGACTCAGTTGCAGCTATTTGGCTGAATTTTGTCTTTTAAGAAGTGTTTCGGACCCCAGAGGCGTTATTCGTTCCAAATATGCGCGATATGAGGGATTTTCGAGCCAATAGCGACTATAGAGTCCGATAGGTTCTCAAATGAGCCGAATTATGGCTAATAGCGACTATAGGGTCCGATAGACTTCACTCCTGTTTCCAATATCATTTGTCATAAGCTTGGCTTCTCGTTTATTGTGAATGTGATATTGAATCCCCCGTTGGCACTAACCTTCGATGTAATGACTGGAAGTTAACGGTGGATTCTCCTTAATCCTAAAGGGTACATTATTAGAAAATTCAATGCAGACAGGAGTGTAGATACGATGATTAAAGGTTTCGGAGGAATATTCTGGAGAACTAAGAATCTTGAAGCTACAAAAAAGTGGTACAGTGAGGTGTTGAAGCTTGACATAGAGAATTGGAATGGGACTGTGATAAAACCTCAAGTGGGAAATGAGACTATCTTTTCTTTCTTTACCGAGGATGACAGCTATTTTCCAACAGAACAACAAGTGATGTTAAATTTCCAAGTGCATGATCTAAACGAGACGATTAAGCATTTTGAACAGATTGGTGTACCTCTTGCAAAGAAAATAGAGATTAGTGAATTTGGAAAGTTTATTTGGATTGAAGACCCAGAAGGTCGACTGATCGAGCTTTGGGAGAAGTAAGGAGTTGCACATCTTTGCTATTGAGCTAACAGGTGCGTTAGTTTAATAAAAACTCAGTTCAACATCTAACTGTAAATGAATTAGGGATTAAAGTTGAATTAACTCCTTGGGTAATACTTCTTCAAAGCTTTCAGCTCCTTGGAAGAATTCATTAGCTTCTATCACCTGAGGTGCGGCGCTTGCGCTACATGTATGGCTAACAGAATACTATTGTTAACCCAAATAGGGAGCATACCATCTAGGTGTACTCCCTATTGCATTGAAGGAACTGGAAAATTAGTGCAACATTTCACCTATTAATAAAGTCAATAAAGATGTTATGAAATAAAATCATAAGAGCAGGTGGTAAATTGAATCTTCGTTTAATCACGTTAATATGTTTATTCACATTCGCGTTCTTTATTGCAAATGGACAAGATGCTAAAGCTTTATCCTGTGTCGAGATAGGAAGTCCCCAAGAAGCCCTAGAGGTCTACGGTGGAGCTATTTATGGTGAAGTAAAACAAATAAAGGTTGATTTGAAACAAGAAGGATTTGCGGGGCCAAAAGAGAAAATCAGATATATATTAGTGGATGTTGAACGAAGTTGGAATACTGAAGTTGACTCTCAAATTATTGTGGGAACAGACTACACTTGGGGTTTTGATTTTAAGAAAGGTAATAAATACTTAATATACATAAGCGAAGTGGATGGCGTAACAAGCAGTAGTCCATGCAGTTCAACCATTGAAATGAATAACCTTAACCAAGCAACAGAACTATTCGGTGAAGGACTTCGACCCAAACAGCAAGTACACATAGAATACAAGATGTGGTTAATGTTTGAGCAGGATACTGATTTGTATATCGTAATTGCAATAGTACTAGTAGTGATTTCAGTCATTTACCTGAGAGCAAGAAAGAAAAAGAGCTAAGTGTAATCTTATTGCACTAACGGTTAGGATAGTTCAAATAAAATTAAGAAAAAGATAGCTGAACTAATTACTATTTCATTCATAACATGTGAGGTGCGAGTTGAACTTAGTAGAAACGATCATAAAAAGATTTAACCTTAATGTATTAAGTATAGATAATGTTCCTGAGTCCTTTAGTTCACAAGTATACAAGCTGAATCTTACTAATGGAGAAACGGTGTATGCGAAGATCCCTTATAACAGGGATAAGCTATATCGCGAATATCGTATGCTTGAAATGTTGAGAGAGGTATTACCGGTTCCAAAAGTGTTAGACTTCTGGAGTGGGGATGACTTAATCTCTGGTGCATTACTTTTATCTGAGATTAAAGGTATACCATGTACAGGTGCTATTAACGATGAATTAGCATTTCAAATTGGGTTACTTCACGCAAACCTGCATGAAGTTAAAATGCCGGGATATGGTGTGGAAGGATTAGACGGTTTTCAATTTTCTAATCAGAACAATTGGAGACTTTATATAAGAAATAGCTTTGAAAAATTTATAGAACCTTGCAAGGAAGTCCTTGAGAGAGGACTTTTCGAAAAATGTATTAATTACTTTGAGGGTTCTTTCTCAGTTTTACCTCCTCCTGATGGCCCGTGTGTTGTTCATATGGATTTTCGACAAGGTAATATACTAACAAATAATAATATGGTTGTTGGAATTATTGATTTTGAGAGTGCACGGGGTGGATCCTCTGAAATTGATTTCACAAAAATTAACCGATATGTTTGGGAAGTGAATCCTCAAAGTAGAATTTCGTATAAAAAGGGATATTCAACAATTCGTCCTCTAATGGATTTGGAAACAATACTACCCTTTTATAATTTTTACGATGCTTTTAGTGCTGTTGTCTGGTGTAAAAATAGAGGGATTGAAAAGAACAGGGCGTTCCTAAAGGAAAGTATTTCTGTATTGCAGAAATCCGTAGGTTGTTGAAATTACGGGACACGTTAGTTTGCGAAGGATATTCCTTGTTTTACGGAGGAGATGATAATCTGAAACTATTTATTGATTGGCTAAACCGCAATCGAATACGTCGATGCGAAGCCTGTAACACTGAGCTTAATATTTATTCATATTTCTCCGATGAATCGCAGATTTTGTACTGTGTTGCATGCAATAGGTATTATATTAGGGCGGACAAAAGCTCTCCCATATTTAAGTATGAAGTTTCCGAGGGGCTTTTAAAGATATGGGAAATGGACCCTTATCATTGTTATTATACAGGGATTCCAATTAGCGAAGCATACGAGCCGAAGTGGATTAAATTTCTCCGTAAAATATTAAGATAACAGGAAACGATAGTTAAATAACGAGTTAAGACGACGAGCTACCTGCATTATGGGTAACTTTGTTACGTTAGCGGACATGATAGTGAATAAAGGATAGAATGATAGAGAAGGGCGAAGATTAGATTGGTAGTAGCTGTCGAATTGTAATGTTGCAACGATGAATATAATAGCCCAAGAAGATTTTCGTCCAGCTGGTTGAACTTACTCCAGCTGGTGCAGAAATATTGGGTGCTATCTACGAACAATATCCTGAGTGGAACCAGCATCTAATAACTAAACTTGTACTTGTACCAGAGCAATGGGATAAGATAGCAGACTCTATTGACAATTTCATGCTAACTTTTGAAAAAAACAGAAAATCGAAATGGGGAGTGTGTTTATGGAAAATATATACAACAAATTACATACCGCAGAAATACTGAGCCGTATCGAGAATTTAAGTCCAAATTCTAAACCGCAATGGGGAAAAATGAATGTTGCTCAAATGTTGGCTCACTGTTCTGCATTTCAAGACATCGCAATTGGAAACTCCTTTCCCCCTAGAAATTGGCTAGGAATGCTAATAGGAAGTTTTATAAAATCTATTTTTTATAATGACAAGCCGGTACCACACAATATGTCAACAATTCCGACCATACTTATTTTAGATGACAGAGATTTTGGGAAAGAAAAAGAAATACTGAAACAAAAGATTTTAATTTTTCAAAGTAACGGTCCGGAAAAATGTTCATCCCATCCACATCCTTTTTTCGGAAAATTCACTCCGGAGCAATGGGGTAAAGGGATTTATAAACATCTAGACCATCATTTAAGACAATTTGGTGGTTAGTATTTTTTCGCAATGAACAATAATATATTATTGACATAAAATCCCTATTACTTTATATTGTATCTAATTACATTGCAATCAAATGCGACGAAGAGGACAAGTAAATCCGGATATGTCGATCAGAGAACTGCCGGTTGGTGCGAGGCAGTGGACACCCGAATCGAACAATCGCCTCAGAGCTGGCTCCCGAAATCATAGTAGGCGGGCCCGGGATTCTGCCGTTACAAAGAAGTATCGTTGTTGGACGATGGCAGAGAGGGTGTATTCACGAATACACTAATCAGGGTGGTAACGCGGAATCTACTCCGTCCCTAATGGGACGGAGTTTTTTGCGTTCATATAAATAAATAAGGAGGAGTAACGATGTTCCAAACAATCAATGTTTCCGATCGCATACTAAGCCAGGATATGTTTATTGCTGATGAGGTTCAATACAACCTGATTCACCTTATTTGCGAGTCGAAGAGTTCTAGATGCTTAAAAGATTCTGGTGAAACAATGATCTATGCCCAGTCAACGGGACATAACGCATGGCTTTGGAGTTCTAAGGAGATTGCCGAGGATAAGAAGATCGTTCTCTACGAAGAACTTATAGAATTCCTTAAAGGGACAACATTATCGGGAGTATCTGGAGAACCAAAAACAACAGAACGTTTTGCGCAGCTGTATTCTCAGGCAAATAATCTTCAATATGAGTCCACGATGACTATAGAATCTTATTTCTGTACAGATCCAAAGAAACCTTTGAACGTAAAGGGAATAATGCAACAAGCAACGAGAAAAAATGTGGCCATTGTAGCAGAATTTTTGGCGGGTTTCTCAGAGGGGGCTTATGGGATTACGGTGAACCCAGAAACTAAAATTCTAGATGCCAAGAGGATGATTGAGACAGGTGACTTGTATTTATGGTTTGTAGACGATAAACCTGTATCGATGGCGTACATTGCACATCGGTCGGCAAGATATTCCAGATTAAATGCGGTATACACACCTCCGTCTTGCAGGAAAAAAGGTTATGCAAGTGCACTAGTAGCAGAGTTATGTTCTGTTCTTTTATCGGAGGATTTAGTGCCCATGCTTTATGCTGATTTAAAGAATCCTGACTCCAATAAGGTTTATCGAAATATTGGTTTTGTGGAAAGCGGAAAGATTGTTGACATCAAGTTCAAATAGGCACGAAAGGGCTACCGCAAGGTAGTCCTTTTTCTATGATCAATATGTTACTTGGCATTACTTTTATACAATTTAACATAGTTTGTAAGTTCAGCTATCGCGAAAAATTGCTTCGTTAATTGAGAATTCAATTTTTGTAAGGCAAGCTGAAAGGATACCTCCACTTTTTTGTAGTTATGTGTTTCTATTTCATTCAAAAGCTGTTTCATATTCTCGATATAATAAACGGTTTTCCTTAAACTGCTGATAAGAATAATTTTTCTTAATTCCGTTAAAGTGAAGACTCTGTAGCTATTATCTTTGTTCCTATTCGAAGAGATTAGCCCTTCTTGTTCCCAATGCCGAATAGCTGATGGATTAACTCCTGCCATTTGTGCAACTTCACCAATCGTCATTGAATCTGTTACAGTTAAATCTTTGTATTTTGATAAATCAACATCCCGAAACATGCGTAAAACTTCCTCTAACCTTTCTTTTTCCACTTGGGTCTTATGTTGCTCTTGATTGATTGCCCAAAGAGCAGACTCCATCTGCTGGCCTTTAATCTTCCTCATCACATCGTACACAACCGGAATTTCATATCCCTGCAATAATGCGCGAATGGTAATAAAAGCTTGTACATGGATGGAAGTGTAACATCTGCGGTTGCTGGCGGTCCTTGATACATCTGGAATTAAGTCTTGATCTTCGTATCTCCTTAAAGTAGTGGTACTCACATTTAATTGCTTAGCTATCAGTGTAGGTGTATATATCTCTTCCATAATCATCATCGCCCCGAAACATTAAAGTTGAACCTTCAAGTGCTACAACAATATTAAATCGAATTTAGGCAGATATATCAAGGGAGGTAAAGGGATAAACCGAAAGATTGCATGAATGTTATATGATACTTTTATAGAACACAAAGGAGTGAGTTCATTGAAAAAGATAATACAATTAGCAAACCAATCAGAAATAGAAGTAGGTATGGCAGGGCTTCCAGATCGTCCAACCATCATGTTACCCATCGCTAAAAAATCTGTGTACAATCAAGAAGCAGAAAACTTAAAGCTATGGGGAGTAGATCCCGAATTAGGTAAACATTTTGTTGAAGGATTAGCGGACACTTTTCAAGTGCTTTATTTCGATTATGAAGGTCATCTATTTCAACATCCAGTGGAAAATCTAACAGCAGATCATATTGTGAAGGATCTTCTCCACATTGCGGATGAAATGAATGTTACAAGCTTTAGTTACTACGGTTATTCCTGGCTTGCGTTGATTGGATTGCAAATGGCTATAAGAACAGATCGCTTGGAGAGTTTGGTAATGGGAGGTTTTCCACCCTATAATGGCCCCTATCAAGAAATGAGGGTTGTGACCCATAAAACACATACACAAGCTTTGAGTAACCAAAATGAATCTGTGGAAAGCCCTGCTGGACCGGATAATCCAAACGAAATGGATTGGGACAATATAAAGGTTACCATAGATACCCGTGTTACAGCACAATTTGTCTCCCTATACCAGAGCCTCACAGCCTTTGATGATCGCAGAATTCAACATTTGCCTAGTCTCCCTAAACTAGCTTTTGCAGGTGGAAATGATACGATCGTATACGGTGAAAATTTCGGGAGCGTTACCGTTGACATCGTCGGGTTGTTAAAAAAGAATAAGGAGCAGTTGGCGGATTTAGGCTGGGATGTTGAAATCCTTTCGGGAGCCCAGATGGACCATACAAAAGCTATGCAGCCAGCAGTAGTTGTACCACTGATTAAGCCATGGTATATGAACGTGTTACTAAAAAATACTGGATTGTAATTGTGGCAGATACAAAAATCCAGTGAATTAGGTATCCCAAAAGAACAATACTTTTTAGGGTAAAATCTTTAATTTGAAGAGATTAAATAGTAAACGATCTATGATAAGATTCCATATGTAATCGCTTACATTAATATATATGGAAGGAAGTGATGTTGCGAATCTGCCCCAACAAGAAATTGCTCGACTACTAGAAATACAGACAAGCAGTATGTAGGTATGTAGTGACAAAAAAATTTCAGGAGGTAGATTATGTTTAAATTTAACAAGAAAATCGTGACTGTAATTATGGCCGCTTCAATGAGTTTCAGCTTGTTTGCAGCAACCTCAAGTGCAGCGACAGACTATTGGCAAAATTGGACCGATGGTGGCGGGACAGTAAATGCTACTAATGGATCTGGTGGGAATTACAGTGTTACATGGTCAAATACTGGTAACTTTGTTGTTGGTAAAGGTTGGAATACTGGATCCCCATCTAGAACAATAAACTACAATGCAGGCGTCTGGGCACCATCCGGCAATGGGTATTTAACTCTTTATGGGTGGACGAGAAACTCCCTCATAGAATATTACGTCGTTGATAGTTGGGGCACTTATAGACCTACTGGAACCTATAAAGGTACCGTGACTAGTGATGGAGGCACATATGATATATATACGACTACGAGAACGAACGCCCCTTCTATTGATGGTACGGCAACCTTCACACAGTTTTGGAGTGTAAGACAATCCAAGCGAGCAACGGGAGGCAATGTCGCGATCACTTTTGCCAACCACGTTAATGCTTGGAAAAGTTACGGAATGAATCTGGGCAGCAGTTGGTCTTACCAGGTATTAGCGACAGAAGGATATCAAAGTAGCGGAAGCTCAAACGTAACAGTGTGGTAATAACAGGTTATCTATAAGTAATCACTATCATTGCTAAGGTTGTCGGTCCACAACCGGCAGCCTTAGATCATTCTAGATCATTCAGCAAATGATACTTAACTACATACCAGTGGTTGGAAAGGAGATATATCCATGAGAAAACTATTAATTTCTCTTTTAATAGTTGTTGCTATCAGCGCTTGTTCGCAAGAAAAGCCTGAACAGAAGGATACTTATGTATTGGTCAAAGGTGGAAATTTCATTAACACAAATTCCAACTACAAAAGTACAACTATATCAAATTTCTATATCGGCCAATATGAAGTTACTCAGAAAGAGTGGGTTGAAATAATGGGAAGCAACCCTTCAGCATTCAAAGACGACAACTTGCCAGTAGAAATGGTTAACTGGTATGACGTAATAGATTACTGTAATAAAAGAAGTATAAAAGAGGGGCTCAAACCCTATTACAATATAGATAAAAATAAAAAAGATCCGAATAATAAAAGTGATAACGATACTTTAAAATGGACAGTAACACTCAATGCAGGAGCTAATGGTTACCGATTGCCTACAGAAGCAGAGTGGGAATATGCTGCGGGTGGAGGACAGTTGAGCAAAAGTTACACCTACAGTGGAAGCAATAAAGCAGATGAAGTAGCATGGTATTGGCAAAACGCTGGAGACAAATTCTTATCAGGAGATTGGAACTGGCCGATCATAGAAAACAACCATAACAAAACAAAATCTATTGGTGGCAAAAAACCTAATGAGCTAGGTCTTTACGATATGTCAGGGAATGTTAGGGAATGGTGTTGGAACTGGTACGGAGATATAGATAGTAAGAGCGGTTCTTTCCGGGTTGTAAAGGGTGGCGGGTGGATCGGCGGCATTAACAACAACGAGATTTCATTTCGGGGAAAGTTCGAAGCGAATGGTATGGGTCCTGATCAAGGTTTTCGAGTGATTCGTGGTGAGTAGACGGGAACAAGACATACCAAGTATAATCGGAAAAAGCTGAAAAGGGTTTGATTAATATACAAGCTTTGCGCTCGAATATAATCAAACCCCAATATGTATGTTGCTATATTTCTTCGATCATTTGGATTAATTTTGACAACGCACTAGTAAAAACCGCGTTCCGGCGATACACAAACCATACCTGCAAATCTCGATATCCTTCAGGCAGACGGTGGGAAGTAATTACTCCCGCCTCTTCGGCCTTAGAGATCGAAGATTGGGGCAGCATAGACACGCCGAGTCCAGCGGAAACCCCACTTAGAATTACATCTAACGTTCCGTATTCCATAATCTTATAAGAGCTCATCCCGCTTTCATTTAGGAAACTCTCAGCTTTGGCACGATGTGTACATCCGACGTCGAAAAACAACATTGGCTTTGTAAGCAATTCGCGCATATCGCTCTTACCTGGTTGTGAGATAAGCACCAGCTCCTCTTCGAAAGCAACTACATGTTCTATATCAGGCTGGTCAATGGGTCCATAAACAAAGGCTCCATCTAGTTGGTAATCAAGCACTTTTTGTAAGAGTTTATGCGTTTCTCCCGTTATAAGCGATAGATTAACATCGGGATATCGTAAGTGATATTCGGTTAGCAGAGGCGTTAGATGAGTAGCCGCTGTTGTTTCGATGGAACCTAAACGGAGCGGACCAGTAGGGTGCTCAGAGTATTGTGTGGTTATTACAGCCTCGTCCATTAGTAATAATATTTTGTCTGTATATGCCAGTAAGTTCTCACCTGCCGGCGTTAACGTCATCCCTCGATTGGATCGGCGAAATAGGGGGATTTTCAGCTGAGCTTCTAGATACTGAATCCGGTTTGTCACATTTGACTGGACATAATTTAAGACTTGAGCAGCCTTCGTTATGCTACCCTCGCGAGCAACCGCTTGAAATATTCTCAAATCTCCACTTTCCATTTCCTTTGCACCTTCTTGGTATGATGATTTATGATAGTCACCTTCAGTTTTGATCATTTTACTGGATTACACCCACTATGTAAAATTTATTATAGATTCATTAATAACAACTTGAGGAAGGGGCTTGGATGATGAAAGCCATTGTACATGCTGGAGAAGGTGGCCTGAAGGGCTTGAACTATAAAGAGATTATGGATAAAAGACCGGGGATTGGAGAAGTGAAGGTTAGGTTAAAGGCTGCAGGGCTGAACCACAGGGACTTGTTTATCATGGATGACAGAACAAAACAGGATACTCCTTTGATTATCGGCTCTGATGGCGCGGGGAGAATTGAAGCAATAGGTGAAGGTGTACTTGATCATAATGTTGGTGAAGATGTCATCATTAATCCGTGCATCGGATGGGAATATGCCGACAATGTTCCTAACGTTCCAGCCATTATAGGGGGACCTTCAGAGGGTACATTCGCTGAGTCAATCATCATTCCAGCGCAAAATGCCGTCAGCAAGCCAGCTTACCTGTCATGGGAAGAAGCCGGCGTGCTGCCCTTATCAGCCTTAACAGCCTATCGGGCGCTGTTTACTAGAGGCTGCTTAAAGAAAGGTGAACGCGTTCTTATACCTGGCATTGGTGGTGGGGTTGCGACTTATGCCATGATGATGGCTTCAGCGGTGGGTGCACGTATCAGTGTCACTTCACGCAGTGAATCGAAAAGACTAGCTGCACTCGCTCATGGAGCTGACCATGCTTTTGACAGTCATAGCAATTGGAAGGAAAGCATGAATGGAGACACCGTTCATCTCATCCTCGACAGCATTGGGCCTGCGACGTTCCCACATTACTTTGATATTATTAAACCCAATGGACGTATTGTCACGTTAGGTGCAAGCTCAGGAGATCGAATGGAAATCCCGACGCGAGCCATATTTTTCCCGCAAATTAGTATCATAGGTAGCTCAATGGGAAGTAGTGAAGAGTTTGCGGATATGCTTCAGTTTATGGAACATCATTCGATTCGACCTATCATTGATCGAGTGTATCCTTTACAAGACACAGTTCAGGCATTTCACCGAATGCAGCAGGGAGAACAATTTGGTAATATTGCGATAAGAATAGAATGAGCTGAGTCCCTTATAACTGGAATTCAAATGCCAAATATATCGATTTCGGAGACAGGAAACCACTTCTTCGAAGCCACATCTTTAAAAAACACTTGAATAGTGTAGGTGCCCTTTGTATTAAAGGAATATGTATACTCGTTGGTTTTGAACCAAAAGTTTTCTTCGCTGTTCTTAATTTGTTGAGCATCAATGGTTTCTGTTTTGTCCGCAGGATCGGTGATCACAACCTTAATATCTGAAATTTCTGCTTTTAAATGATCCACCTGTAATAGAGTAGAAAATGCAAAACGTGACGGGCTTTTTACTTTACCAAAAATCTCTCCATTATTATCGAGCATAACCATGTTTATATTAGGCTTGTAGATTCGAACCGTTTTACCTGATTCATCCAAGGCGAATAGTGCAAATAAATCTTTAGACAACTGTTCAGTCGTCAAGGAAATCGAACCTTCGGATAATATTGCGGGCTGTTTTTGAAGCACATTATTCAAATATAATGATACTTCAGATGAGCCAGCTGCAGCATAAATCACGGTTCCCGGTAAAATCATGATGCAAAATCCTAAAAGAATCAGCTTCCTTAATTTTCTCAATGATTTTCCCTCCTATAGAGCCTTATGTTAATTATACCCATAAGATGGAAGATAGTTTCTTTTACACAATTAATAAAATAAAAGAAGGTCAGTAGAGGGAACTACCCTAACCTGATCTTCTTGGTGTTAAATGAAAGAGTTATTTTTTCTCAGGAGCCAGGATAAGAATGTAACAAAACATTGTGGCATAAAAATAGCATTGGGACTAGATTTCATTTGACAGAGGAGATGTGTTTGGTAAAATTATACATAGGTTTTATTAATAGGAGGTTAGCAATGGATATCGCCATTGAGTTAATTGAAAGTATGTTAGTCAAATTTAGATCGGAAAAGAAATGGACGCTCCAAGCAATCGAGCAATGTACCCAAGAGGATATTACATGGTCCCCAACCGTGGAAAGTAACAGTATTGCAAATTTGGTTGCTCATATTAGCGGGGCAGTACACTCACGAATTGAAACCATCCTTTTAGATATTCCGGATACTAGAGATAGGGAGAGGGAGTTTGAAAGAGGCCTAGAAATGACAAAAGAACAAGCCATAACCATGACCAGGGATGCTTTTGATATTATCATCCAATATCTTGAACGGCTCCAATCTAACCCGGAGTTATTGATGTCACAACCCTTTCTTAATTTACCACCACTTACATATAGCCAAGTAAATAACGAGACTACTGCTCTTAATCTCATGATAGCGATGGTGAGAGAAGTCCATTATCATACAGGCCAAATCATTTATGCAGCAAAAATAAGAAAGGGACAGCTTGTATGGCAATGATAGTTTAACTAGAGGAACGATACATACAATAACAAAGGACTGCCGAGAGGCAGTCCTTTGTTCACTCTAACTAGAATCCCCTTACACTGCTAGGTGTTACTTTTTTATGCTTTTTGAAGGTTCGGCTGAAATAGTAGATATCGCTGAAGCCAGTAGTGGTAGCGATTTCAGAAATCGTTAGCTGGGTATGGCGGAGCAAATAATCTGCACGGTCTAAACGGACAGCATTTACATATTCCGATATCGTATGCCCAGTTAGTTCCTTAAAGAGACGACTGAAATGGAAGCGGCTTAGACCCGTTAGCGACGCAAGTTCGTCAACTTGAATCGGCTCCTGGTAATGGGTATCGATATAACGCAAAACAGGTGCGAAGCGTTCAACGGTCTGAATACGCCTCTCTTGCTCAGCCTGTGAGAGTACGGTGACGATATGTCTGCGCAACAACAGCGTTAGCAGGCGGTATAACTCGGATTTGACAGCCAGCTCGTAACCAAATTCGCGACGTTCCAGTTCCCGGATAATCGCCAACACACAGTCTGTAATATGTTGATCCCCCCGGATATGGTTACGTAACAGCAGCTGGTTCCGCTGAATCGGGGCGATGAACTTGGTTTCGGCAGCATCGCTTACCGCACTATGCAGCAAAGAAGTATCTGCAATAATCGCATAATACAATAAATCAGAAGAAGCGCTTACCCCATAATGCAGCTCGTTGCTGTTCACAGCAACTAAATCGCCAGTTCGAACGTTGATCGGTGTTCGTCCGCACTCAAAAACAGCCTCACCACTTTCAATAAATATAAACTCAAGATGCTCATGCCAGTGATGTGGGAACAACATAACTCCTTCTTGGTTGAAACGCTGGGTATGTACTTTAATCGGAAACTCGGGATCCGGCATGTCCATGGGTTCCTGTAGATGTTTATCATAGTCCAACATTTATAGACTGCACCTCCTATAGCACAATTGTACAAATGAAACCGCAAGGCTCTGCATGGTGTTTAGGGTTGAAATCATTATAATACGAATCATAACCTATGCAAAATAAAGGAGCGAGTGTTAATGGATAAGATCAAAATTGGCGTGATAGGTACGGGCTCTATCTCCGGCATGCACTTAAGTGCTTATCGGAATAATCCGCAGACAACCATATATGCGGTATGTGATCTGAATGAAGAGCGTGCACGCGAAGTTGCTACAGAATATAACGTCGAGAAGGTATACACGGATTATCGTGAACTACTGGCCAATTCCGAAATAGATGCAGTCAGCATCTGCACATGGAACAACTCTCATGCCGAGATCAGCATTGCGGCGCTTGAGGCAGGCAAGCATGTGCTTGTGGAAAAGCCGCTTTGCCGTACGGTTGAAGAAGCGCTTCAGGTACAGCAAGCAGTGGAAAAGAGCGGCAAGATTTTGCAAGTAGGCTTTGTACGACGTTATGACTCCAATGCCCAGCTCCTTCAGACATTGGTGGAACAAGGAGAATTCGGCGAAATCTACTATGCAAAGGCAACGACGTTCCGTAGACTAGGCAATCCCGGCGGCTGGTTCAGTGATATTGAACGCTCAGGCGGCGGACCGCTGATCGATATTGGCGTCCATGTGATCGATCTTTGCTGGTATTTGATGGGCCGTCCGAATCCAGTATCGGTAAGTGCCAATACCTACCGGAAGCTCGGCAATCGTTCTAATATTAAGAATCTCTCTTTCTATAAAGCCGCGGATTACGACGCAGCGAACAATACGGTGGAAGATTTAGCAAATGCACTAATTCGCTTTGAGAATGGAGCTTCGCTGATGGTCGATGTCAGCTTTACACTGCATGCCAAAGAAGACGAGCGCTCAGTACGCCTGTACGGGGACAAGGGTGGTTTTGAAATCGATCCTGAGATAGTCATCGTTAAAGAACAGGCGGATACGATCGTCAATACCTATCCGCAGACTGATAATAAAGGATTTGAGTTCAACAGTGCATTCCAGAATGAAATTAATCATTTTGCGAGCAACATCAGTACCGGCTCTACACCGATTAGTCCTGTGCAAGACGGCGTTACAATCATGAAGGTACTCGGCGCGATCTATGAATCCGCAGCCAAAGGTGAAGAGGTGAAACTATGAAGTTAGGAATCAGCACTTACAGTCTGCATTCAGCTTTTTCGACGGGTGAGCTCACGCTTGAAGGAGTCATTGAGACGATCGCCGATCTGGGCGCAGAACATGCGGAGATTGTACCCTTGGGTATCAATTTGGTTGAAAATCCTGAGCTAATTGATCAGATTGTACGAACAGCAGCGGGTCGTGGACTAGAGTTATCCAATTATGCTATCGGGGCGAACTTTGCCGGGCTAGAGACAGCGGAAATGCAGCGGGAAGTCGAGCGGGTAAAGCGGGAAGTAGACGTGTGCGCGGCATTAGGCATTCAGCGGATGCGGCATGATGTAGCCTCCTCAAACGATCTATCCATCACGCATTTTTTGGAAGAGCTTCCACGTTTGGCTGAAGCCTGCCGAGAAATTGCCGATTATGCTTCAGGTTTGGGCATTACGACCAGTGTGGAGAATCATGGATACTTTATTCAGCACAGCGATCGTGTACAGGCGCTGGTTCATGCCGTAGGAAGAGACAACTTCCGTACAACACTCGACATTGGGAATTTCCTGTGCACAGATGAGAACCCGCTAATAGCTGTACCTAACAACATCAAGCTTGCTTCGATGGTGCATTTCAAAGATTTCTATATTCGTCCACAAGACCGCCAGCCTGGCGAAGGTTGGTTCCAATCCTCCGGTGGGAACTGGTTGAGAGGTGCCATCGTTGGTCAAGGAGACATCGACATGCCAAGTGTAATTCGAATCGTTAAAGAAAGCGGTTACGACGGATATATCTCTGTAGAATTTGAGGGAATGGAAGAGTGCCGTAAGGGAACAAGACTGGGGCTGGAATACATCAAGCGGGTTTGGAACCAAATCTAATTCATTATACTGGAGGATTATTGCCATGGTTAAGCCAATTATCACTAATAAAATCGGTGTTATCGTAGACAGCTTTCAGGTTGGAGTGAAAGAGGGATTGCGTAAGGCAAAAGAAGCTGGGGCAGATGGAGTTCAGATTTATGCGGTGCAAGGCGAATTTGATCCCGCTACTCTCTCTCAGTCAGCACGCCGTGAATGGAAGGATTACATTGCTTCGCTGGGTTTAGAAATCTCTGCCCTCGTTGGAGATTTAGGCGGACATGGCTTTCAGGATCCTGCCCAGAACCGTGCCAAAATTGAAAAGTCCAAGCGCATTATGGAGCTGGCTAAGGAGCTAGGTACAGATATCGTAACTACACATATCGGTATTGTTCCCTCTAACCCAGCCAGTAAAATTTATGAAACCATGCACATTGCCTGTGAGGAACTTAGCAGATATGCACATGAGATGAATTCTTATTTTGCGATTGAGACTGGGCCAGAACCCGCTGCACGTCTGAAGACTTTCCTCGACGGTCTGGGTTCCAGAGGGGTTTCCGTTAATTTTGATCCGGCCAATATGGTCATGGTGACTGGTGATGATCCGGTGCAAGGTGTTCATACTCTAAAAGATTACATTGTACACACCCATGCTAAAGATGGTCTCAAGCTTGCCGATATCGATCCGCGCGATGTTTACGGTCAATATGGTTATGAAGCACCAGCATTAGACCATGAGAAGATCGCTGAAATGGCCGAGACCGGCTCGGCATTCCGTGAAGTTCCGCTCGGAGCAGGTTCTGTTGATTGGAACAACTATCTGCAAGCGCTGAACGACATCGGTTATACAGGATTCCTGACCATAGAACGGGAGGTTGGCACTAATCCGGAGGAAGATATCCGCCAGGCTGTGAATTTTTTGAAGGGTTTTCGGGTCTGAACACGGTAGTAATAAAGATTAAATAGTTCATCCAAACAGTCCCTGTGAAAAAAGATCTTACATCCATTGGGACTGTTTGTGTTATAGAGTGTGCGGGAAAGACCTAGGACGGTAATGTTCTGAATTTGGAAAGAAGGTGTGACGATGACAGCAGAACGTTTACTCCTCCGCCGGGCGAAAGTCCTGAATGGAACGGAAATGGACATTGTCATAGCTGATGGCAACATAGTCCAGATAGTTCCCGGTGGCACCGCCGAAGAGCATGGGTTCAAGGTCGTGGAAGCCAATGGGGCGTATGTTTCTAGCGGCTGGATCGACTTACATGTACATGCGTTTGCAGAACTGAATCCGTATGGTGACGAGATCGATGAGATTGGAATCAGATGCGGCGTGACTACGCTCGTGGACGCAGGTAGCTGCGGAGCGGAGCGGATGGGTGAGCTGGCGGAGGCGGGGAAAAAGTCAGCAACGCAACTGCTAGCTTTTCTTAACATTTCAAAGATTGGCCTAATGCGAATTGACGAGTTGTCCCAACTAGAGTGGATTGATCATGAAAAGGTGCTTCAGGCGGTAGTTGCTTATCCAGAATTTATCGTAGGCTTGAAGGCCAGAATCAGCAAAAGCGTAGTGGGTGACAATGGCATTCAACCGCTTCATCATGCGCTGGAGCTCTCGGAGAAGACCGGGCTGCCGCTGATGGTACATATAGGCTCCGCACCGCCGGATATCCGTGAGGTTCTACCGCTACTTCAACGCAACGACGTGATAACCCATTATCTAAATGGTAAAAGCAACAATTTATTCGATAAGGAGAATCGACCGCTCCAGGTGCTAAAAGATGCTATTGAGCGTGGAGTTCACTTGGATGTGGGACATGGTACGGCTAGCTTCTCGTTCGCTGTGGCCGAGGCGGCCAAACAAAACGGTATTGATCCGGATACGATCAGCACGGACATATACAGAGGCAACCGTATGAATGGTCCCGTCTACTCCATGGCGAATCTGTTGAACAAATTCCTTGCACTGGGATATTCCCTTGAAGAAACAATTGCGCGGGTGACGAGCAGAGCAGCCCAGTGGCTGGGACGCCCGGAACTTGGGGAGATTCGGATCAATAACAAGGCGAATCTGACCCTTTTTCGTGTGACGGATGAGAAGATTGAGCTGGTAGATTCTGAGGGGGAACGCCGGGTAGCGCAGCAAACCATTCAAGCAATAGGGGTGATCATAGGTGACAAATACATGGAATGCGAAATACGGCCTGAAAAGAGTTATTAATGCAAGCGGCCGGATGAGCATCCTCGGGGTATCGGCACCGACCGATACGGTGATGGAAGCTATGCGTCAAGGCGGACAGAGTTATGTGGAAATCGCCGATTTGGTGGATAAAGCGGGAGATTATGTTGCACGTCATACAGGTTCTGAAGCAGCGGTGATCGTGAACTCGGCTTCCAGTGGAATTGCTTTATCCGTGGCGGCGCTGGTAACCCGCGGTAATATTCGTACAAGTCTGCGGCTCCATCAGGATAGCATTTTTAGAAATGAAATTGTAATGCTAAAAGGTCATAACGTACAATACGGTGCACCAGTGGAAACCATGGTTTATCTCGGTGGCGGTAAAGTGGTGGAAGCAGGTTATGCCAATGAAGGATGGGCGGAGCATTTGGCCGCTGCGATCTCGGATCAGACTGCAGCTATTTTGTACGTCAAATCTCATCATGCCGTTCAGAAGAATATGATCTCTGTAGAGGAAGCTTGGGCTGTGGCCCAAACTCATAACGTACCGCTTATAGTAGATGCTGCAGCGGAAGAGGATCTGCAAAAATATGTGCAAATATCCGATCTGGTCATTTACAGTGGCTCCAAAGCCATAGAAGGTCCAACATCCGGACTTGTGGCGGGAAAACGTCTTTATATTGAATGGCTGAAAGTGCAGCTTCACGGCATTGGACGCAGCATGAAGGTTGGTAAGGAAACATCCTTCGGCCTGATGCAGGCGTTGGATGAATATGCTCACAAGCAGGATACAAGCGAAAAGGAAAAAGCTACGCTCCAATTGCTGATGCCGCTCGACGGGCTTCCCGGAATTCGGGTAACTATCGTGCAGGATGAAGCAGGCCGGGCAATTTACCGTGGACGCATCCATGTGGACCCGAATCAGTGCGCAATAACAGCACTTGAGTTATCCCAGCAGCTTCAACAAGGTGAAGTGGCTATTTACACTAGAGACTATGGGGTAAGGCAAGGTTATTTTGATATTGATCCGCGTCCGCTAATGGGTGATGACATAGAAATGATTATAGCGAGGATAAGGGAATTGACAGGAGGGGTAAGCAATGTCTGAAATTAACAAGCGGTTCTATAAAGGTCGGGTGGCCTTAAACGTATTGGCTAAGGATATAGAAAATGCCAAAGAGGTGTTTACTGCCGCCGAAGGTTATGTACTGGTCGGTGTATTGTCCAAAGACTATGCAACGGTAGAGGAAGCCGTGCAGGCGATGGAGGCATATGGGCGGGAAATTGACGGTGCGGTATCGATAGGACTAGGCGCGGGTGATAATCGGCAAGCTGCTGTTGTTGCAGAGATTGTCAAATCCTATGCTGGCAGCCATATTAATCAGGTGTTCCCGGCAGTTGGTGCGACCCGTGCCAACCTTGGAGCGAAAGATAGTTGGATTAACAGCATGATCGCACCAACGGGACAACCTGGTTTTGTAAATATCTCCACCGGTCCGGCCAGTGCGGCACAATCTGTCCCAGCTGTAATTCCCGTAAACGCGGCGATTGCATTGGTTCGGGATATGGGCGGAAATGCTTTAAAGTATTTTCCGATGCAGGGGCTGAGCCGTAAAGCGGAGCTAATCGCTGTGGCCAAAGCCTGTGCGGAAGAGGGTTTTGCGCTGGAGCCGACCGGCGGTATCGATCTGGACAACTTTGAAGAGATCTTGTCCATTATATTGGAAGCAGGAGTGCCGCAGGTGATTCCCCATGTCTATACATCGATCATCGATCCGCAGAGCGGAGCAACGAGAGTGGCGGATATACAACAGCTGTATCGGACGATGAAAAAGCTGGCGGATCAATATGCCTAAACATATCGCCGCTTTTGGTGAAATAATGATGCGGCTACAGGTCCCAGGCTTTGAACTTTTATCTCAGGGTAACCTGCTGAAGTATTCCTTTTCCGGCACCGGCGTCAATGTACTGTCTGCATTGTCCCGATACGGACATAAAGGAAGCTTGGTGTCGAGGCTGCCTGCGAATCCTATTGGTGATGCAGCAACAGCCTATCTTCGGCGACTGGGCATCCAGCCCGAGCATATCCAGCGCGGGGGCTCAAGTATAGGGATGTACTTTCTTGAAAACGGATTCGGGGCTCGCCCCTCCCGAGTGACTTATTCCGGTCGCCCGGAGAGCAGCTTCAATACTGCTCCTCCGGGCACTTATCCATTCGCAGAGCTGGCAGACCTCGCGGATGCTGTTCATTTCTGTGGGATAACGCTGGCAATGAACGACGGTGTGCGAAAAGCGATGAAAACTTATGCAGAAACGGTTAAGCAGCGCGGTGGTCTAGTCGTTTTTGACTGCAATTACCGCCCATCGCTTTGGGGAGAGAGAGGCTATGAGCTGGCGCGTTTCCATTACGAAGACATGCTGCATTTGGCCGACATCGTGCTGATGAATGAAAAAGACGCAATGCTAATCCTTGGTATGAAGCCCGAGGGAACTTCAAGGGAAGAACAACTTCAGGAGCTAATTCCCGCAGTAGCTTCACGCTACAGTCTATGTACGATAGCAGGAACGCATCGGTCCATCCATGAAGATAACCGCCATTCGTTGCGCGGTTATATCTTCAAATCCGGTCGCTTCGCATATTCCGAGACCTTAAGCTTTCCGGTGCTTGATAGAGTCGGGGCTGGAGATGCATATGCCAGTGGTATAATTCACGGAGAGCTGGAAGGTTTTGATCCTCAGCATACTGTAGCCTTTGCGGCCACGGCCGGTATGCTAGCCCACACAGTAGAAGGAGATTCTCCGCTGGCCACCGAGCAAGAAGTTATTGGTGTGCTGACAGGTGCTGTAAGAGATATATTGAGATAAAGAAGAAGCTGCCTTACAGGAGAACAGGCCTGTGCGGTGGCTTTTTTTATCGCTACAGACACTGTAACTTTGCTCAGATCAAGAATCTGATCCAATGGCTACAGGCTAGATTTGGCTTATTTAGGTCTTTTTAAATAGGTGTAAAATCTCATTTTTTGCAACTTTATCCTCTAACCGGCGTCAAAGAAGAGAGAATAAGAAGGGGGAGGCTATATGAAAAAGTTAAATCTACTAGCCCTTTTAGCAGTTATTTCAATAATCTTTGTTGGATGTGTCAATACAGGGGATAAAGATAAAGCGAATCAAACGCTAATCGATCTGAGTTCTGTGGACTCCATTACAATCCATGATGATAGCGGCGGATTAATAACCATAACGGACCAAAAGCTAATAGAACGTTTCAATAAAGCTATACATACTGCTGAGTATGACAACGCGAAGCTTGATATTGCAGCACCTGAATATGAGGCTACTGTTGAATTGAAGAATAAAGAAAACGAAAAGTTCTCATTCTGGATTATGGGCAAGAATAATGGTCTTTTCACCAAATCAGGACAAAATGGGCATTACAAGTTATCTGAAACGGATAAGGCTGCTTTGCTTAACTTATTTGAATCAAATGATCAGCATGTAGAATCCGATAATCTAAAGATCGATGAGACCATCAAGCGAATCACATTAGCAAACTCTCTAGCACATGGTTCAGTGAATGCTAACATAAAGGATGAATACACAGATCATGAAACCATAGATATTTTCGTCCGAGCCATCCGTACCGCTGTACAAATACCAGGGAATTTAAATACCGCAACGCCTAACTACGATATCGTTCTAATTTCAGATAATAATAAATATGCCTTTCATTTATGGATTACCGAGACAAGCGAGCAAGGCATGTTAATGAATGTGAACGAAACGGATACAGGCTACACACTTACTAAGGAATCAACTGCTGAGTTAAAAAAGATTCTGTTCTCGGAAGCAAAATTTAATGGTTTGGAGTTTAATACAGAACGGAACTCTATTGGAGATCTGGTGGCCAAACCGATGGGCCTATCCGAAAATAACTATCTATTAAATGGTGGAGCAGTAGTTGAACTGCAAGGGATCTCTTATCATACCATTCATCTTTTCTATGGCGACCACAATGCTGTCAACGCTTTGTTAGCCCATGATCCTGCTACGGATGAGGTGAAGGTGAAATGGAGCGACGAACTCAACGATTCCAATAATCGATGGAATAACGCTTTTATGAGCAACTATAATATGCTAATCCCGCTGGATGAGGATCATCTATTATTTCTGGAATCGGATGTGACGAAAAAAGCCGGGCAATATCATTTGTCCTCATATAATGTTGTTACAGGAAAGATTGAACGACTTCGGGAAAACTTCTGGCCTCTTTCTGATGATTATGATTACATTTATAAATTTCAATGGAAAGCTGATGAGCAAAAATTGTTTATGCAGAGTTATCTCGGCAATGTATGGATCTTTGATCTGAAAACAGGAAAGGACGATGTCCATCTTCTGAAATATCGCGTAATCCCACATTCGACGACCGGGGCGCCATCCCTGTTCCTCTCACCAACTTTTAAGAGATTTGTACATGATGATGAGAGCGGCGAATTAACCTTTTACGATAATAAAGGAGTTTCGCTACGTACTGTACCGTTACCACAAGAGCAATATGTACCTTCTGAGAAAATAAAGTGGAACCCGGCGGGCACGATTGCCTGGATGGATACAGCAGAAATCAACGAAAACCGAATTCTTGACATCGATATCGATTATCTGAAAATAGCTGTACAAAAAATTAATTTTTATAATCAGGATGGTCTTTCCATCGGATCCATTAAGACTGAAGGCAATCATGAAGATACGGCTATTGAAGTTGTGGGGTGGATGGACGCTAATGTAGCCGTGATAAAGTCATATACTGTAGAACTTATGCACAAGGATAATATAGGGCTTAATGTTAAGGATGTTTCTTATTATCTCTATGATGTAAAAAAGAAGCAGAAGGGGGCAAGCTTTTCGTCCATCCCTTCCCGTGCTACCGTTTCTACAGATCTTCGAATGGGCGATGCCGATAATACGGGGGAAATCACTGTGAGTTTTAAAGAAATTACTTATAAAAAAGAAAAATAAATAAGCCTCGGGAGTTCACCGCAACGATCACACAAGATCATTGGGGAAGCTTTCCGAGGCTTCTTTTTATATTTAAAAGACAAATATTTAAGAATTCTCGAATTCTATATTTGTCCCGCTGTAGAACGGACGGAGGACAGCAGGTCTAGCCGGAAGCCTTGTACTAGAGTGTCACCGTTCATAAGATCGGTCTCATACGCACGATTAAAGCCTAAGCGCTGGTACAGTTTGATGGCTGAAGACATCATTTCCGAGGTGTGCAGGTTCAAGGTGGTGGCACCCAACTGTAGTGATCTCCGTGCAGCATCGCGAATCAGAAGGGTTGCAACGCCAAGACCACGAGCGGATGGAGATACGGCTAGCAGACGTAGGATAGGGGAGTGAATCCCGAGCTCCGGTTTCCCGTAAGCCGTTTCCGAGGAACTGAACAAGAGTGCGCTACCAACGATTTTCTTGTCGATTTCAGCGATGATCCGAACGAGCGGGGTATCACCATGAACGGAATCAAGAAGCGATTTCCGATACTCCAGCCACAACGGCTCAGGCATGATCTCCGAATATTGGTGGTATGCATCTAACAGCAAATCGGCGATAGCATTTCGATCTTTATTCTCCGCTTCACGGATAATGATCTTTTGTGACATGTTTTCGCTATCCCCTTTCAGACAAATGTAATGTTCATTCGAATGAAATTATTATACATGATAATTCCCAGTGGAATAAGAGGAGTTTCATAATTCTGATATAGGAATAGAAAAGTTCTATATGAAATAAACATAACGTTTGATCCGAAATCCGATTGATTTACACGGAATTAATTGTTGACAAAAAATAGGGCGATGACTAAGATATAAACAAAATCTATAGGAAAGCATCGCTATAATTCATTGTTCTTTCATCGGAATAGTAAAATTAATAAAGCTTAGGGGGATTACGGATGAACATTGAAAATATTGAGGCCTTTGTCTACATCAATCATTATGGAAGCTTCAATAAAGCGGCCGAAGTCCTATATATCTCACAGCCGACAGTAACGGCCCGGATTCAATCGCTAGAAAGGGAACTGGATTGCAAAGTATTTGATCGGTTGGGGAAGCAGATTAACCTGACGGATAAAGGTAAACAGTTTCTTCCCTATGCCCAGCAGATTCTCCAGATCTATCAGAACGGTAAATATCAGGTTCAGGCTAAGGGACACATTCCAAATGAACTGAGAATCGGCAGTACGGTCTCGGTTTCCAATTATTTAATGCCCCATCTGATGCTCCATTTAAAGCGCAGATATCCTCATATCACAATCAAGCTGATGACAGCTTCTACGGAAGTATTGACTGAAAAGTTGAAATCGAAGGAGCTTGATTTGGCTTTTATCCGTAAGATCGTAAATCCGGCAATTCAAACCTTTCCTTTCTGCGAGGACCCCATCTCACTGTATGTACATGAGGGACATCGCTTTGCTAGAGCACAGCGGGCTTCACTGGAGGATATCCGCCAGGAGACGTTGGTTTTTTTTGAATGTGGCTCTTTAGATTGGATGCGGCTGCATCGTGTATTTGAGAGCATGGAACAGCCGCCGAAGATTGAATATCAGGTAGATAACCTGGAGACAGCCAAAAAGCTGGTATTGAAAAAAGCAGGCATCTGTTTCCTTCCCGCCCTCAGTGTGCAAGAGGAAGTGGCGACGGGGTCGCTGATCCGGGTGGATATTGCGGAGACGGAAGGCATCTCCTTGCGAACCAGCCTGATTTCGCTAAATGGAGAGAACGCAGAATTCATCGAAACCCTGCTTGAACTGGGGATTGGTAAAGTGGGAGATCGACTAATTGTATAGATGTATTAAAAAACTCTATTAGCGCATGGACACATGCAGTGATAAAGTTAATTGCATATAATCACGACTATTTCGATAGGGATTATAAAGTTAATTTTCGAAAGGCTGGAGGGCATGTGATGAGTGAGGTATACAGGCTGGCAGAACTGAAGGATGCGGAGCAATTGCTGGATGTTACATATCGTGCCTATCAGCTGATTCGTGAACTCGGGCTGCATTGGCCGGCGGCCACAGCCGACTTGGCGCTTATTGAAGACAATATAGCTACGAATGAGTGTTATGTGCTTGAAGTTGACGGAACGATAGTTGCGACCATAACCCTTTCAAAGGAAGAAGAGATTAAGAAGATTAGCCCACTGCCTTTTATTAAATGGTTTGCTGCTCATCCAGATTACAGTAACAGAGGTTATGGTGGAAAACTTTTGGAATGGGTGGAAGAGAACATTATTGCTGGACAGTTAGGTTCGGCTGCGGTCACGCTGGCAACGGCGAAGAAA
Organism: Paenibacillus sp. FSL H7-0735; assembly: GCF_038008505.1. Taxonomy (NCBI): domain Bacteria; kingdom Bacillati; phylum Bacillota; class Bacilli; order Caryophanales; family Paenibacillaceae; genus Paenibacillus; species Paenibacillus sp. FSL H7-0735. The sequence goes on from NZ_JBBOZH010000001.1 coordinate 3,704,135, forward strand.
CATCCGTGGTTGGTTCAAATGTATGAACGCCGGGGGTACGAACGGTTTCTAGAACTGGATCAGCAGAATGGTGACGGCATTATGTATCTGCTGAAAAAAACACTTACAGACAAACCACAGTTCATTCAAAGGGGATAAAACAATGAAAAAGTCCATTTCACTAGTATTTGCATCGATATTGACACTGGCGATTGCCGGCTGCGGAAACAACAGTAACAGCGCTAGCAGCAATCAGAAGGGAAATACAGCAGAAGCTGCGGCACCGGCAAAGGATTCGGCTAAGGTAACTAAGATCATTGTGGGCACGGGTACTGCTTTTCCGAAAGTCTGCTTCATTGATGAGAACGGCAAACTCACCGGATTTGATGTGGAACTGCTCAAAGAAATCGATAAGCAGCTTCCAGAATATGAATTCGAATTTCAAACCATGGATTTCAGCAATCTGCTGCTGAGCCTGGAAACCAAAAAAATCGATTTGGTCGCCCATGTCATGGAGAAAAATCCGGAACGGGAGCTGAAATACTCTTTTAACAAAGAAGCCTATGCCCACTGGAGAAACCGCATTGTAGTGGCAAAGGATAATAATTCAATCCAATCGCTTGATGATCTCAAAGGGAAAAAGGTGCTTGTAGGTGCAACGAGTGCACAAGCACAAATACTCGAGAACTACAATAAAGAGAATGACAATGCGATTGATATCGTGTATCAGAATGGTGCAGCGAATGATACCGTCGCACAGATTAGTACTGGTCGTGTGGACGCAACGCTGGCTGCAGATTTTGTCCTGCCGATCATTGATCCGCAGAATCAGCTAAAAGCAACGGGCGACGAGCTGTCCTCCGCGGACATTCTCTATGTTTTCCGTAAGGATGATGCCGATTCACAAAAGCTGTCAGATGCGATTGACAGTGCGATTAAAGAGCTGAAGACAGACGGCACACTAGGCAAGCTTAGTACGGAATGGTTGGGTGCGGATGTTACAGCGGATTCGGTTAAATGATTGAGCCGGTGAGCACGGGAAGGGAGGGAATATATGGGCGCACAGTTTGATATCAGCTTTGTATTTTCGTTTTTGCCTAAGTTACTAGAGACTTTAAGCACCACGCTTCTGATTGTCGCCTGTTCTCTACTGACAGGAATTCTTGTCGGCTTTCTCGTAGCTCTGCCAAGACTTTATAAAGTGCCTGTGTTAAAAACCATCTCCGAAATCTATATTTCTTTTTTTCGGGGAACTCCGATTCTTATCCAGCTCTTCTTGTTTTATTATGGTCTGCCCGAAATTATGAAGCTGGTTCATGTCGATATGACCCGGACTCCCGTGCTTGTTTTTGTGATACTTACTTACGGGCTGCATACGGGGGCATACATGTCCGAAATGATCCGGGCTTCTGTAATGGCGGTGGATAAGGGGCAGGTAGAGGCTGCTTATGCTACAGGAATGACGGGGGTTCAAGCCTTTACGCGAATCGTGCTGCCGCAGGCGCTCGGAATCGCAGTTCCGGTATTCTCCAATCTGGTGATTGCTCTACTGAAAGATACGTCATTGGCCTTTACTCTTGGGGTGATGGAAATGTCAGGTAAAGCACAGACGCTAGGCAGCTTAACTCAGCATTTTATTGAAACGTATATCGCGCTTGCGCTAATCTATCTGGTCATCAGCTTTACAATCGAGAAACTGCTGCTTATAGCAGAACGCCGGCTGCTGCGGCATGAGAAACGGAATACACCGGAGAAAAAATCGTTCAAAATCAACAAAAGCTGGTCCTACCGCCGCATCATTGCTGAACTTGGACCGGGTAAAGGAGGTAGCGGATTATGAAGCTGGACCCATCTTTTATCTGGACTGCTCTGGTGCAAATTTTAAGTGCAATTCCTGTGACCTTATCTATTACTGTTGTCTCAGTACTCATTGGATTTGTGATTGGTGTGGCTGTAGCGTTGATCCGGATATACAGAATTCCGCTGCTGTATCCGCTGGCTGTCGGTTATGTTACGTTCATCCGCGGGACACCGATGCTGACGCATCTTTTGCTCATCTATTTTGGGCTTCCCGTATTAATCGATGGTCTGGCGGTACAGTTCGGCTGGAGCTTCAGGTCAGTATCGATTCCGATGATCGGTTTTGCCTATATTTCGTTCTCGATTACAGCGGGAGCCTATATGTCCGAAGTCGTCCGTTCCGGTCTGCTTGCGGTGGATCGCGGTCAGTTGGAAGCGGCACATTCTATCGGCATGACCACGCCCCAGGCACTGCGGCGGATTGTTTTTCCTCAGGCGCTGGCGGCGAGTCTGCCCAATCTCTCAAATTCGGTAATTGGTATGCTGCATGGATCTACCCTTGCTTTTACCGTTTCGGTGGTGGATATCAATGCTAAGGCGCAAATTGTTGCTTCAACGAACTGGAAGTTTTTTGAGGCTTATCTGGCGGCAGCACTGATTTTCTGGGGACTTACGTTCCTGATCGAACGCGTGACGTCGCTGATTGAAAAAAGAATTAATCTGTACAATCGAGGTGGAGTAGCATGATCAAGCTTGCGCAAATTTCGAAGTCATTCGGTCGGAATCAGGTGCTCAACAATATAGATTTAACGGTGACGAAAGGTGAAGTTGTCGTCATTCTCGGTCCCAGCGGCTCAGGCAAAACGACACTTTTACGCTGTGTGAATTATCTGGAGAAGCCAAGCAGCGGAGAGATCGCCATCGGCGATTTCAAAGTGAACTGCAAGCACGCCCGTAAAAAGGAGATTCATCTGCTCCGGCAAAAAACGGCAATGGTGTTCCAGCAGTACAATTTATTCCGCCATAAAACCGCGCTGGAGAACGTGATGGAGGGACTGCTGATTGTCAAAAAGCTTCCGAAGGAAGAAGCGAAAAAGCGGAGTATTGCTCTACTTGAAAAGGTTGGTCTTGGCAGCAAGCTGGACGCCTATCCAAGTCAGCTGTCCGGAGGCCAGCAGCAGCGGGTTGGCATTGCCCGTGCCTTGGCACTCGAGCCGGAGGTTATATTGTTCGACGAACCCACATCGGCGTTGGACCCAGAGTTAGTGGGTGAGGTGCTGGCCGTCATCCGTAAAATTGCTAAGGAAGGCATCACAATGATTGTGGTGACTCATGAAATGGGCTTTGCTCGTGATGTGGCGAATCATGTGGTTTTTATGGACGGAGGCGTCATTGTTGAAGAAGGGACCCCGGCAGAGCTGTTTAACCATCCGCGCGAAGAAAGAACGAAGCAGTTCCTGAAGCGGATCACACCTGAATTTAACTATTCCATATAGGAGGAAAAACAATGGCTATTACAATCAGCGTACTTGATCAAAGTCCGATCTATCCGGGAGAAACGCCGGAGGAAGCATTCCAGCATACGATCAAGCTGGCACAATTGTCCGAAGAGCTTGGATTCCACCGGTTCTGGGTTTCAGAGCATCATGACTCCGAGCAGGTAGCCGGCTCTTCCCCGGAAGTACTTATCTCACATCTTCTGGCTAAAACAGAGCGAATCCGCATTGGCTCCGGTGGAATCATGCTCCAGCATTACAGCCCGTATAAGGTAGCGGAGAACTTCAATGTGCTGTCTACACTGGCTCATGGACGAGTGGATCTCGGTGTGGGACGTGCTCCCGGTGGACTCCCGCGCAGCACACAGGCACTGCAGCAGGGAAAAGCTGAAACCCCAGACCTGACGGGCAAAATCATCGAGCTGGAAAAGTATGTACATAACCGCCTCGAAGAAAACCATCCGCTGGCAGGGTTGAAGGCAGGTCCCCTTCCTGGTATTCCTCCCGAGTTGTATGTCCTTGGTGCGAGTGTAAGTAGCGCGGAAATTGCCGCTGAACTGGGGTTACCGTACGTATTCTCCCTGTTTATTAACAGCGATAAGGCGGTAGCGCTGGATGCCATTCGTGCTTACCGCAGCGGTTTTGCTTCTTCACAGGGCAGACAACCGCAAGCGATTATCGCTTTATCGTTAGTGGTGGCTGAGACTGAGGAGGGAGCGAAAGAACTGGCAGGTGCGCATAAGCTGATCCGGATTCAACTGGCGAGCGGGAAGAAGCTGACAGTAGGGACCTTGGAACAGGCGGAAGAATTTGCCCGCCAGAGCAATGAAGCCTACACGATTGAAGAGCTGGAACCGGAGATTACCAAAGGAACTAAATCATCTGTCCGTGAACAGTTGTTGGAACTTTCAGAGGCATCCGGTGTCGAGGAGTTCATCATAACGACGAATGTACAGCCCTTTGACAAACGGCTCCGATCCTTTGAGCTATTGAGCGAAGCAATCGCTGAAGTGGCGGCAGAGGCATAAAGCGGGCGGGCTCGGTATCACACAGGAAATCGTGTAAAGGAGGGTGACTGTATATGACAAGTAAAGTTAAAGAGTTAAGTGCGGAAGCGCTTGAAGAAGAATTAATCGGGATACGCCGTCATCTGCACCGGCACCCGGAACTGTCCAATGAAGAATATGGCACAACAGAATATATCATTTCCCTGCTGGAGCGGGCAGGAGTCAGGATCGTAGAATACGGTCTGTCTACCGGCGTGATCGCAGAGATTGGCGGCAAAAAGCCTGGTTCGGTCATCGCACTGCGCGCAGATATTGATGCCTTGCCAATCCAGGAGGAAAGCGGAGTATCCTTTGCTTCATTATATCCCGGCAAAATGCATGCCTGCGGGCATGATTTCCATACGGCTGCCTTGATTGGTGCCGCCTTTCAATTGAAACAGCGAGAGCAGCAATTACAGGGAACGGTGCGCCTGTTATTCCAACCAGCGGAGGAGAAGGCGCAGGGTGCACAGCGAATCATTGCTAGCGGGGCACTAGAAGACGTCCGGGCAGTGATCGGGCTGCATAACAAGCCAGACTTGCCAGTCGGAACCATCGGTATTAAGGGTGGTCCTTTAATGGCAGCAGCTGACGGGTTTGTGATTGAAGTGCAGGGTGGCAGTTCTCATGCTGCCGTTCCGGAAGCTGGCATAGACCCGATTGTAGCGGCTTCGCATATTGTGACGGCATTCCAGTCCATTGTAAGTCGCAATGTCAGTCCATTGCAGAGTGCGGTGGTCAGTGTGACGCAGATTCACAGCGGCAATTCATGGAACATTATCCCCGAAAAAGCCGTGCTTGAAGGGACGATCCGCACCTTTGATGAAACGGTGCGCAGCAAAGTGCTGAACCGGTTTCAGGAAGTGGCGGTCGGTGTAGCAGCGGCTCTTGGAGCAGAAGCTACCGTTCGCTGGATAGAAGGGCCACCTCCGGTTATCAACGACCCCTCCCTAGCGGCGCTTGGAGTTGAATCGGTCGAAGCTCTTGGTTACCGAGAGATTCAGCCAGAGCTTTCTCTGGCTGGAGAGGATTTCGCCTTCTATCAGCGCGTGGTACCCGGACTGTTCGTTTTTGTAGGCACTGAAGGAAGCCAGGAATGGCATCATCCGGCCTTCAATCTGGATGAACGTGCACTCCCTGTGGCAGCACGTTTCCTTGCGGATGTAGCTGTTCGTTCCCTAGTGCAGTACAGTCCCGATGGAGGTGCAGAATTATAGCTGAACATAACAGTTACGATGTAATTATCGTCGGCGCAGGCTCGATGGGCATGAGCGCCGGTTACTATCTTGCGAGGCGCGGAGTGAAGACGCTGCTAATTGATGCCTTTGATCCTCCACATACACAGGGAAGCCATCACGGGGAAACCCGGCTGATCCGGCACGCTTACAGTGGTGATCCCGCTTACATTGATTTGGCTCTGCGGGCAGATCGTTTATGGAAAGAAGCCGAGCAGTTGAGCGGAATAGAACTGCTTGTCCGCTCGGGCGTATTGAATCTAGCAGATAGTGCAGTGTATTCCTTCAGCGGTCGTCTCGCGGAAGCGAAGAAACGGAAGGTGCAGGTTCAGCATCTGGATGCCGGAGAGGTCCGGCGGCGCTGGCCGGGATTGAACATTCCAGAAACATTCGCAGCAATATATGAACCAGATGCCGGGTATTTGTACAGCGAGCGCTGTATCTCCGCCTACCGCCAGCTTGCCCTTGGACAGGGTGCGGAGCTGTTGACGAACACTTCGGTAGTAAACATCACCGCCCGCGAAGGCAGTGTGACAGTTCATACAACAAACGGCGATTATCACGGAGCGTCAGCTATCCTTAGTGCCGGAGCCTGGTTTGGTGCGTTGGCGCCTTTTGTGCATTTGCCAATCAAGGCGATCCGCAAAGTTGTGGGCTGGTTTGAGAGCTCACCTGCTTTTGCAGCCGGTAACTTCCCTGGCTTCACGCTAGGGGCTGAGGAAGGTGGCTATTATGGCTTTCCCAGCATTGATGGAACCGGTCTGAAGATCGGCCGGCACGATACGGGGCTGGAATGGAAACCAGGCACACTACTTGCTCCCTTTGGCAGTGAAGCCAGCGATGAGCAAGACCTTCGTAGAGTACTGGAGTCTTATATGCCGGGTGCAGCTGGCCGATTACTTAAAGGTTCTGTATGCAAATATGAGCATACGCCTGATGAAGATTTCATTATTGACCGCCATCCGCTCCACTCCAATGTGCTGGTAGCCGGAGGGTTCTCAGGGCATGGTTTTAAATTTTCTAGTGTTGTAGGTGAAATACTTGCTGATATGGCGACAAGTGGAGCTACCAACCACAACATCCAACCTTTTTCGTTATCACGTTTTGCACCTGATCATTCGCAAGCAGGCCTTATATTGGAGGGGATTTAATGAGCAAAGTTCAAATCAGTAATTTTTTAAGTACTTACAACCAGCTGGTGCATGCAACTGCAGGGTTAACAGAGGAACAGCTGAAATGGAAGGCGGAACCAACAAGTTGGAGTGTCACTGAGGTGCTGGCTCATCTAGCTGATCACAGCATTGTGGTTTCGTTCCGCATCCGTGATATTCTCGCTGCTACAACTGCGCAGCTGCCAGTCTTCAATCAGGACGCTTGGGTCAGCGGCCAGTACGCCAACAGTGGTTATGCTTCCGATAGCCTGGAGTTGTTCCGCAGCTTGCTTTATTATAACAGTCTATTGTTTGAACGGCTCAGCGCAGAGGATTGGGAGAAAAGCGGGATTAACTTCAAGGGGGAGATCGTGAAAATTTCCGATATCGTCCATAGCTTCCCCGCACATGTGGAAAGGCATCTTGGCCAGATCGAGCGAATCAAGCAGGGCGCTGCCAATGCATCGTTCGTGCAATAAATGCTTATAAAGTGAGTTTTGCACGAAGTAAAACCTGGGAATCGTATGCTCACAAAACTTTTAGGAGGAATGAACATGACCAAACCAAAACAACTGAAGCTAGGCGCACTGCTGCATGGAGTAGGAGGCAGCACGTCGATGTGGCGCCATCCTGATGCTAAGCCGGATGCAAGTGTAAACTTTGAATTATACAAAGCGTGGGTACAGAAGGCAGAAGAAGGCAAGCTGGATCTGATCTTCATCGCAGACGGTTTGTACATTAATGAAAAGTCCATTCCGCATTTCCTTAACCGGTTTGAGCCGCTGACCATCCTTAGCGCACTCGCCGCCGTGAGCACCAACATTGGTCTGGTTGGTACCCTGTCCACCTCCTACAGTGAACCGTTTACTGTCGCGCGTCAATTCGGCTCACTGGATGTAATCAGCGGAGGCCGGGCCGGCTGGAATGTGGTGACTTCACCGCTGGAAGGCTCTGCCTCTAATTACAGCAAAACAGAGCATCCTGACCATGGCAAGCGCTACCGCATTGCTACCGAATATTTGCAGGTGACGCGCGGATTATGGGATTCCTGGGAAGATGATGCGTTTGTCCGAGACAAGGAATCAGGTGTATTCTTTGATCCGCAAAAAATGCATACCCTGGACCATCAAGGCGAGTTCTTCTCCGTGAAGGGACCGCTCAATATTGCTCGTTCGAAGCAGGGGCAGCCAGTCGTGTTTCAGGCAGGTTCCTCAGAAGTTGGTAAAAATTACGCCTCAAAGGAAGCGGATGCTATCTTCACTGGCCACGAAACGCTAGAAGATGCCCAGGCATTCTATAGCGATGTTAAGACACGGGTAGCTTCATTTGACCGGGATCCGAATGAGGTGCTGATCTTTCCTGGCATTGCACCAATCATTGGCGACACACCAGAGGAAGCAGAGCGCAAATATCAGGAGGTTGCTGGTCTCGTGACGATTGAGAATGCACTGAACTATTTGGGCAGATTCTTCGAACATCATGATTTCTCGCAATATCCGCTGGATGCACCGTTCCCTGAGCTTGGCGAGTTGGGGCGCAATAGTTTTCAGAGCGGCACGGATAAAATCAAAAAGGACGCGAAGGAGAGAGGCTTAACACTAAGACAGGTCGCCTTACAATCCGCTACCCCGCGCAGCAGCTTTATTGGCACACCTGAGCAAGTGGCGGATCAGATTCAAACCTGGTTTGAGGGTGGAGGAGCAGACGGATTTATGATCGCAGCTGCTGTTCCTAACGGACTGGAGGAATTCGTCGATCGGGTAGTGCCGATTCTGCAAGAGCGGGGTCTGTTCCGCACTGAATACGAAAGTAGCACCCTGCGTGGAAATCTCGGTATTCCATTGCCTGAGAACCGCTATTCCAAGGCATCTCAACCGGCAGGGCATAAAGCCATACATTAACAATAATATTAATTTGAATTTCAATATTTAGCTTTCGTCATAAAAAATGTAACGCAGCCGTTTAAGGCTGCGTTTATTTGCGTGCGCGCGGAGCTTGTCTATCAACGTAAGCGCTTTAAATATCCAATCAGAGCAATAGATAACCAATCACTGTTATATAGGCAGGGTTCCCGCTGCACCTTATGATAGAAATATCAAGGAGGGATGTAAATTGTACGCTAAGTTCTACAAGTACCGATGGCAATATTTAATGATTCTTCCGGGAGTTCTGTTGCTATTTCTGTTCAGCTATATTCCGATGGCAGGGATTCAGGTCGCCTTCCGCGACTTTCAGATTGGCACCTCGATCTGGAACAGCGCATGGGTGGGATTAGACAACTTTTCTTTCCTGCAAGATCCCCAGTTTTTAACTGTTGTCAAAAACACGTTATATATATCCGTGCTTAAGTTCATCTTCGGATTCCCGGCACCGATTCTGCTGGCGCTGGTGATTAACGAGGTAACCCGGCCTGTATTTAAACGATTCGTGCAATCGGTCAGCTATTTGCCACATTTTTTCTCATGGATTGTAGTCGCTTACATCCTGCAGTCTTTTCTGACTTTGGATGGTGGGCTGGTCAATCAGTTCATCGAGAAAGCAGGTGGTGATCCCGTATTTTTTCTAGGTTCCACGGAGTGGTTCCGGCCCATGGTTATATTAAGCGGCTTGTGGAAAGAGACCGGCTGGAACACGATTCTCTATCTGGCTGCGATCACAACGATTGATCCGCAATTGTATGAGTCCGCCAAAGTAGAGGGTGCAGGAAAGCTAGCCCAGATTCGGCATATCACCTTCCCGGGTATTCTACCGACAATATCGATTGTGCTAATTCTGAGTATCCCTAGCCTGATTTCAGTAGGGATGGATCAGATTTATCCGCTGATGAATTCTGCTAATCAAGGGGTCGCGGATGTACTGGATACGTATATCATCCGCAACGGATTGCAGCAGGGATATTTTGGGATGGCGACCGCAGTGGGATTGTTATCCTCAGTGATCAGTTTGATATTGGTTGTTTCGACTAATCAGTTATCCAGAAAAATAAATGGTGAAGGATTATGGTGATGGCATATGAAGCTCAGCAGAGGTGAAAAAATAGCTCAATACGTCATCGTCATAGTACTGGCCGGTCTGTGCTTGTCTGTACTATATCCATTCCTGTACATGCTGGCAATCTCACTGAATGACGGTGCAAGTGCGGCCAAAGGTGGCGTGTATCTATGGCCCAAGAATTTCACATTAATTAATTATGAGATTGTATTAGGAAATGAGATTATCCGCCAGTCTTATCTAATTACAATCGCTAGGACAGTCATTGGCACATTCGCAGGACTTATCGTCACACTTCTGGTGGCATTTGGCTTGTCCTACCGCGGTCTTCCATTAAGAAGCACGATACTAGGCTATATTCTTTTAACCATGTTATTCAGTGGAGGACTGGTTCCTTTCTATATTCAGCTTAATAATCTCGGGCTTATCAACACGTTCTGGGTGTATATTTTCCCCGGGCTGTTCTCGGTCTGGAACATGTTTGTCATGCTGAAGTTTATACAGGGAATCCCTGAAGCTCTGGTAGAATCCGCTGAACTAGATGGAGCCGGTCCTGTTCGTACTCTGATTCAGATTATTATTCCACTCTCTCAACCTATGCTTGCAGCGCTGGGACTGTTTACCGCAGTGGGACACTGGAATGATTGGTTCGCCGGTGCTTTCTTCGTCACGAAGCAGAATCTGATTCCGGTGCAGACCTTCCTGCAGCAATTGCTCGCTGCTCAGGATTTATCCGCTGTCCTTGGCTCAAATACCAACCAGGAAGCTTTGGCGAGAAGCTCACAAATGCAGAATATTACGCTGATGTCGATTAAGATGGCAGTCGTTATGGTGAGTGCAATCCCCATCCTGTGCGTGTATCCGTTCCTGCAGAAATATTTTGTGAAAGGAGTTCTTGTAGGGTCAGTAAAAGGTTGATCTACAATAATAGAACAGGGGGAATTAAACAATGATGATCAAAAAAACGGGTCTAGTCGCCTTGGCTGCAGCAACCTTACTGATGTCTATTGCCGGATGCTCCGGATCAGGTGGGAATACTGCGAACAAGCCTGGAAGTGACAATGAAACGTCAAATAACCAGCCCGCCAGTGGCTCGACTTCCTTTAATCTCTGGCTCGGATGGACGGCAACCATCAATAATGATAGTTTGGTCCAGAAATATTGGCGTGAACAGGAGCCTGGAGTAAATGTGAAGCTGGAAACCACTCAAGGCGACGCGATGACTGCACTTAATTTGAAGATAAACACTGGCGGCTTTGAGGATGCAGCTATCTTCAGCCGAAACGAAACGGTCAAAAGCGCGATGAACCGGTCGAAGCAGCTTATGCCGCTAGAGCAGTATTTCGACATGCCTGACAAATATCCAGGACTTGCGTCTATTCCAAAGCAGTATCTGGAACTTATGAAGGATAATGAGGGCCATATCTGGTCCATCCCTACCTGGTTTGACCAAAACCCGGAAGATCCGTGGCCAGGTTGGGCATCTCAAGCCTGGATTGTCAGAAGTGATGTGCTGGAGAAAACAGGTATGACCAAAGAGGACTTAGCAACGTTAGAAGGAGTTGAGACCTTCCTTCGGAAAGCTGCAGAAGAGAAGGATGCTTCCGGCAAATCGCTGATTCCTCTATCATTCCTGATGGACACTAGTGATAATCTGGGCTGGAGCGATGAAAACGCAATTTTGACAGCATTTGGGGTGACTACAGCAGGTAATGGCGTTGACAAACGCGGCGATGATTTTGTATTCGCTTACGACGATCCCAATTATAAAGCAGCTTATCAATGGATGAACAAGATGTACCAGGAGAAGTTGATCGATCCAGAGGTCGTTACCAGCAAAAAAGAACAGTATACAGAAAAGAACAAATCAGGTCGTATTGCCTTCAATGTCGGCAGCTTCTGGAACATTCCTGCCTCTGCCTGGGAGACATTGGACGGCCCAACAGAGCCGGGGTGGTTTTACGAAGCGATCCCTTTTCCTAAAGTGGATGGTGTAGAGAAAGTCGGGATTAATCAGGTTACCAATCCGAATCCAGGCTATGATGTCTATGTTAGTGAAAAAACTAAAAATCTGGAAGCTATTCTGAAATTCTTCGATTATACCTTGCAGCCGAAACCTGAACAGCAGCAGGTCATTAATGAAGGACCGGCGGGATTATACTGGGATTGGATTGATCAACCGTTGGGCAAATGGAAATTCACAGACGAAACCTACAAGACGAGCCGCAATTCCGGAGACACCGCACAAAAAGCTAAAGTCACCCCGGAGCTTTACATGACTGCCTCTTACAGCAATGAATGGTACCCATGGTGGAACACAGAGGATGCAGGAAAAGCCGGAGCTGCTAAGACAATTAAGTTCACAGAAGCTATCGGCAAAATGGGAACGATCCGCGTGGCAGAGTCTTATGATCTATTCCAGATGAAACAGGGCGGCGCATGGGAGAAATATTCACCGGAGATCGAAAATATCCGCAAGGAATATCGAGCCAAGCTTTTAATGGCCAAAGACGAGGGGCAATTCGAGAAGAATTGGAGCGATTTCCAAGCAGCACTAGAGAAGCGTGGGCACTGGAGTGAAGTCAAGCAGGAGTGGCTGGATACGTACAAGGAGGAAGTAACCGCCTTGCAATAGACAACCGTGATGCTCTTTCAGTCGCGGATCTTAAACGATAAAAAATTAATGGAGCACCTCTCACTTGGAGGGGGCTCCCTTTGCACTTCATGGGGGAAATCTATGATTAAACAACAAATAGAGAAATGGATCATCCGTATGACCCGTTCTATGAACCTGAGGAGTAAGATTGTATTATTCTACGGACTAATTGTATTTCTCCCCACCGTACTGCTGGCTGCAGGTGCAGGGTACATGATGCTTCATACGGTGCGGGCCAATTATATGCTTACGATCAGGGAAGCCGTTCGGCAAAGTGCGCAGAGTATTGAATTCAGGAAGCAAAGCTATGATCTGCTGGCTACCCGGACGGCTACGGATGGTGAGCTGATCTCTAGATTAGCCAGGGACTATGCGGATATCGATGAACAATTGGGTACGGTCAATTATGTGGACCGTTCCTTTCTGCTCACCAGTAAATACTTGCCAGGTATTGAGAATTTCCGGATCTATCATACCAACGATACACTAGTGCAAGATGGAGGGCTTCTGTGGAAGCCGGAAGAACGGAGCCTTTCGGGAATTCGAGAGCGGGAATGGTATACGAAAATGCTTCGCACAACAGACAATCTGGTATGGACTAATGCAGCTGACGACAGGACTAAGCTAGTGGTATCCCATAAAATTCTGAACGCATATGGAGATGTTTACGGGATTGTGTACCTGTTACTGAACTATAACGGTGTCTTCATGGAATCGTTCGAGCATCCTTTTGAAGGGGCCGGAGAATTGTATATTGTTGACGACAACGAACGCATTATTGCATCCTCGGAGCCCTCTGAAATTGGCAGCCGGTTATCCTCATCCTCCTTAGGTCAGTACTGGAATAACTCGTTGGAAACATCGGCGACAAAAAGCGGGATGATGCTGATCACTCAGGAGATTAAGTCTGGCTGGACGGTTGCCGCGCTTGTGCATCTTGACCGACTGGAGGAGCAGTCTACGCGGATTATGTACTATATCGGAGCAGGTATTGCATTTTTCCTGCTGTTGTCCATCTTTCTAATCATGATTGTACTTAAAAATGTGATTTGGCGGATCCGCAAGCTGGGCATCCGAATGACAGATATCTCACAGGGCTATTTCGAAGTTACAGTGAGAAACCGTGACAACGATGAGCTGGGTGAACTTGAGATATTGTTCAATTCCATGTCTGGCCGTTTGAGAAAACTGGTCGCAGAACATACAGAGGCCATGCTCAAAGAGCGGGAGCAATCATTTAGGGCGTTGCAGGCACAGATTAACCCTCATTTCATCTATAATTCGCTAAGTCTGATCCGTTGGCGGGCATTAGATCAGCAGGACGAATTGCAAATCCGAACCATAGATGCGCTGACGACATTCTATCGGCTGGCACTCAATAACCGGGTTAATGTGACGCTGATCCGTGACGAAATTGAGCATCTTAAGGCGTATATCGAAATTCAGCAGCTGCGTTATCCCGGTCAGGTATCCGTAGAGTGGCTGGTAGAGCCTGACGTTCTTGACCTGTACAGCATTAAGCTGATTCTACAGCCAACGGTCGAGAACTGTTATCTGCACGGGGGCATCACAACTAGAACTCATGCTTTTATACAAATTACGATCAAACGAGTGGAGAATACGGTGCAGTTTCAGATTTTTGATAATGGAAAAGGGATTGGCAGTGAGAAGCTGGAACAGATCCGTACCGGCAGCCACACGGGGACGCAAAACGGATTCGGGATGAACAATATCCGTGAACGTCTTGCATTGTATTTTGGCACAGAGGGCGGCTTTGAGATTGACAGTGTAGAAGACGAATGGACTTGTGTAACCATTGATATCCCTGTTTGCAAGGAAAGTCCTGAGATAAAAAAGGGGGATGGAGCTTAATGCGGGCATTAATTGTCGACGACGAGCCTATGCAGATTCAAGGGCTTCTTCGTCATATTGGCTGGAAAGCTCTGGGGTATGAGGAACCGTTAACTGCATTATCTGGTGAAGAAGCACTAACAATCCTAGGAGAAACTCCTGTGGATGTGCTGATCGCTGACGTCTCGATGCCCGGTATGACAGGGATCGAACTGCTCGCCAGATGCAGAGCGGATTATCCGTTACTCCAGTCTTTACAGACTGTGATGATCAGTGGATATGACGAGTTTGAATTTGTGCAGGAGGCTATACATCTGGGAGCTAAAGCTTACGTTCTGAAGCCCATCAAGACGGAAGAACTCGAAATGAAACTGGCTGCGTTCAGAGAAGTAGTTGAGAAGAAAAAACAGATTGAACAGGAAACCACTGTACTTAGGGAGAAAGTTACAGAGAGCTATGAGGTGCTGCAGGAACGTTTCGTCAAAGATATGGTCGAAGGCTGGATCCACAGTGATGAGCTGCTCGAATCCTGGCGGCGTCTGCTGGATCTGCCTAATGGGGAATGGCAGGCAACTTTATTCCTGTTCGGATATGACCGCAGGTTCCTAGATAATCCGCATGATGCCAAGGATCGGATCCTGCTTAGCGAAGGGCTATTGAACTGCGTTAAGACTGGTCTATCTGGCTTCTCCGGTACCTATATAGGGAAGACAGGAGCGGATGAACTGGCCGTCATTGTGCTGAACGCAACGCCATTGGTGCGGGCAAGACTTGAGAAGCAGCTTGCGTTTATCCAAGATATCCTAAGAGAGCAGTATAAAGCCTCCGTCTCGGTCGGAATTAGCAGAGAGTGCTTGTTCTGGACGGAAATACCGTTGCTGTATAAGGAAGTAAGGCATATGATGACCGGTGCCAGGCTGGCCGGCTACGGACAAATCCTCTATTTCGACCGGAACTTGATGAATGAATATCATGATTTCCGGTTGCGTGAAGAATACATTCCGGAAATCGTTAAGCTACTGGACAGAGGAGAGAGCGATAAAGCTTCCGCTTATTTCAATCATGCTTTCGAAGTGTTACTTGCGCGAGAGCCTGTATCCTTTTCCTATGTGCAGGCTTTCGGAATGGGTTTGCTTAGCGAACTAGCCAGAAAACTGAAGCGTATACATGAGAAGGATACAGAGTTGAACATCCTCATGTGGCAGCGGTTGATCGACTGTACAGGCGTAGATGAAGTCAGGAAGGTCGTACTGGAATATTTGGCGCAATATGCTAAGCTTAATCAAAGAGAGCAGGTCGCTCAGCAGCATAACCTTATCCAGCGGGTCGCCTGCCAATTGGAGGAGCATCTGCATGAGAACATGACTGTAAAGCAGCTTGCTGAGCAGTTTCACTTGAATCACAGCTATTTAAGTGTTCTCTTCAAGAAAGAAATGGGCCGGACGATTTCCGATTTCGTGCAGGAAGCGCGTATGAACAAAGCCAAGGAACTACTTCGTGACCCCAATATTAAGGTTTACGAGGTTGCCGAGCAGGTGGGCTTTCAAACCGCGGCTTATTTTGCCTTCCTTTTTAAGAAAACAACCGGCACCACACCTCAGGAGTTCAGAGATTATCATTATTAGGAGTGATATTTTGCAGACAAAGATCAGCCTGGAAGGCGAATGGAAGTTGCAATTGGATGAGGGAAATCAAGGACTGGCATTGCCTTTTACAGATGTTATCACACTGCCGGGAACAACGTCCTACGCACGCAAAGGTTCGAAGAACGAGGATGTTTTAGTAAGCGCATTAACGGATGAGTATTTGTTTGAAGGGCAAGTCTGGTATTCAAAAGAGGTCGTCATTCCGGAAGAACTAGCCGGCAAAGTCTGCTTCCTATATTTGGAACGCACGAGGCTGACGACTCTATGGCTGGACAATCAGGAAATAGGCAGCCGTAACAGTCTGAACACCCCACATATATACGAGTTGCCGCAGCTTCAACCTGGGAATCATACGCTCACCATCCGTGTGGACAATACGGGTTACCCAACCAAAGGTGGACATTTAACGTCGCAGGATACCCAGACTAACTGGAATGGGATTACCGGACGTATGGAGCTTCAGTTCTACGGTGAGTCACGGCTCAGCGGCATCCGGCTCGATCCGGATCTCTCAGCCCGCTCAGTCCGAATCACGGCAACCTTGGACAGCAGGAACGAATCTATACTTACAGTGTCTGCGCAGAGCTTCAACAGCGACAATGCACATGCTGTGGACCAGCGGGAGTACCCAGTCTCACCGGGTAGTTTTTCCGTCAACTATGAGCTTTGTCAAGACGCGCTGCTCTGGAGTGAAGGCGCTCCCAATCTTTATAACATAAACCTTGTTTTGAAAGACAGTGATGGATATATAATGGACCAACAGGAGCTCGTTTTTGGATTGAAGGAATTCCGGGCAGAGGGCGATAAGTTTACAATTAACGGAGAAAAAACCTTCCTCCGCGGCAAACATGACGGCCTGATCTTCCCGCTTACCGGTTATGCCCCGACTGACGTCGAGGAATGGGTAAGAATCCTTGGCATCTCCAAGTCTTACGGCATCAATCATTATCGCTTTCATACCTGCTGTCCGCCGGAAGCTGCTTTCACCGCAGCGGATATGCTAGGTATCTACATGCAACCAGAGCTTCCATTCTGGGGAACAATCACAGAAGAAACCGACGAGGGACATAATCAAGCGGAGCAGAACTATCTGATCAGCGAAGGCTATGCCATACTTCAGGCTTTTGGCAATCACCCCTCCTTCGTGATGATGTCGCTTGGCAACGAGCTATGGGGCAGCAAAGCCAAGATTGATTCCTTCCTAAAGGACTATAAAGCATTTGATAACCGGATTCTCTATACACAGGGGTCCAATAACCACCAATGGGTGCCAGAAATTCTGGAACATGACGATTTCTTCAGCGGCGTGCGCTTCTCCAGAGATCGGCTGTTCAGAGGTTCCTATGCGATGTGTGATGCTCCATTAGGTCATGTCCAGATCGATCTGCCAGGCACGATGAAAGACTATGACGATCAGATCGTCCCTCAGGATTTCTTCAACGGAGAGGGGATGGAAGCTGCCGCTGGCGGAGAGATTCAGATCCAGTATGGTACGGAAGCCAAGACGGTGAAGGCTGGAGACGCTTCCGCAGAATGGATACCGCACATTCCGGTAATCTCGCATGAGATCGGACAGTATGCTACCTATCCTAATTATGAGGAAATCGATAAATACAACGGTCCGCTCAAAGCTGAGAATTTCAAAATTTTCCGTGAACGACTGGAAAGTAAAGGGTTGGGTCATTTGGCCGCCAAATATTTTGAATCCTCGGGGCAACTGGCAGTAGCTTGCTACAAAGAGGAACTTGAGGCGGCATTCCGCTCCCGGCGGCTTGCGGGCTTCCAACTGCTTGATTTGCAGGATTTCAGTGGCCAGGGAACGGCGCTGGTGGGTGTCCTCGACGCCTTTATGGATCCAAAGGAATGATAAGTCCGGAGGACTGGCGAACTTTTTGTAATGATGCCGTTCTGTTGGCAAGATTCCCTAAGTATAACTATGTCTCTGGTGAATCGTTCGATGCCCATGTTGAACTGAGCTGTTTCCGCAGTGGTATGCCGAGTGCATTTGAACTGCATTGGGAGCTTACCGCGGATAATGGTATACTCGCCGCAGGTTCAACCGAGGTGGACGTACCTGCAGGAACGAATTATATCGATATCTGCGATCTGGCAATAAAACTACCTGAAGTTGACCGTATGAGTACTATCGTATTGTCCCTCTCCATACAGGGAACAGATATCCGTAAGAGTTACGACCTGTGGATTTATCCAGTGAAGAGTGGCAACATGCTGGAAGGTGTCCATGTCTTCGACAAGCTGTCTGATGATGCGCTTGCATTGCTGGAGCAAGGTGAGAATGTGCTGCTTATGCCGAAACCGGAATCTCTCCAAAATGCCGTTGAAGGTTATTACTGCACAGATTTCTGGTGTTATCCAATGTTCCGCTCGATCTCAGAGAGCATGAACCGGCCAGTACCCATTGGTACTATGGGGCTGTTGATTGATAACAAGCACCCGGTGCTTCGTGAGTTCCCGAGCGAGGAATATTCTACCTATCCCTGGTGGAGTATTGTTGAGAATTCGAAATCGCTCATCATGGATGCAGCTGACCGCGATTGGAATCCCGTTGTGCAGACTATCGATAATTTTGAACGCAATCATAAGCTGAGTTTCCTAGTGGAATGCAGTGTAGGAGCAGGCAACCTGCTGATATGCGCATTGGATGCTGATAAGGTTAGCGATACGCCGGAAGGCAGACAGTTCTTATTCAGTCTTGCGGGTTATATGAAATCAGATGATTTCAAGCCACAGTACAAGGCGAATGTTGCAGAACTTCTTGAGCTGATCCAATAGGCAGAGGCAGGCGAATGCTAAGGTTACCTGTCAAATTTCATGTGGATGAACAGTCCAATGGGGCTACAGTGAAAACTACGTTCTCCACTTGAGTAAAACAGACTGTCTCATCGTGAAAAACTCTAGAGCAGCGATTCTCATAATGAAGAGAGATTCGCTGCTCTTAGTTTTTTGCTGCTTTTAGTTTATTGGTAGCCGCCAGCTTCAACAGTGTCATCGTTATCTGAGCCTCTAAGGGTTTCGGACTCAGATGACACTATTTGCTAATTTCCAGCCTTTTGAACAACATTTCGGACTCCAGTGACGCTATTGCTTATAAAGAGGTTCATATGTGGTGTATTTTATGCAAATAGTGGCTATGGAGACTTTTAGCCTACCAAAAGTGCAATAATACTGCATTTAGCGTCATCTATGTCCGATAGGTGGTGCTAGTTTGAAAGATACAACAATGCGAAGAAGGTTTCAATTAGGCAGCATTTCGAAGTTGAAAAATTAAAAGATATTCCTTTAATTACTATACTTTTTCAAAGCATCTGCCATATCCAATTTATATTGATCTACTTTTTTGAAATTATCGATAGTTGTTACAACCATTTGGAAAAGATACTCCGATGTTCCTCCTAATTTTAGATTGTTACGTATTAAATTCATTACAATGTCCAAAACGATTGATGACGGAATGAGGACATCTGTAAGTCTAAACGTATAAGATAAGGATTGTGACCCTAAAGGCCATGGTAAGTCAATCGAAAAAGAAACGGGCACTTTAATATCCAATTTGAAATTTTTCATATTTAAACCTTTTTCAAGTTGATTCTGGATCTCCCCAAAAATATAATCGTTAAAAATCTCAGAAAATTTAGTAAAAGTAAAGTCGGAAACGTCTCGGCAAAGATCCACGAGCTTACGAGGATTGAACTTGATTTCTTTCACTGTCATAACAACAGGAGGGATGATTGCTTCTTGAATTATAGCTTCGACTGCTCCTCTTAACCCTTTGAAAAATTCATCTTTTACTTTACCGGCACCGATTAGAGAAAAAATGTTAAACGTTAATACGTCAGCGGCTTTTTCAGCGATTTCCATTACAGGTTCAATCAGTTCTTTCATTAATTTTTCTTGCATTAACTTAGTTATGAAATCGGTAATAGTATTTAATATCTTGGCTATTACATTTAGCCAGTGTTCGATTATGGCCAGGAGCTCATCGATCAAGGCTTGAAACAACGCTGGAATCAGTTTTAGAGCGAATTGAATCATATGATCAGTTAAATGATTTATCAAAATTTTGGCTATTGCTTCTATTTCAGCCATTTGAGGCATCCACATCGGATCGCTTTGCAAATGGTTGGCGAAGTCCACGGCGTTACCTTTTATTGGAGTAAATATGTTTAGAGCATTCTCAAAAAGTTGTTCTTGTGCTTCAGGTGTCAAAGGCGCTACCATTTCCGCAATAATTTTAACAGCTGCCTCCAACGGTTTCTTTAAAATATCTTGAGCTCCAAGTGGTCCAAGAACATTTGCAGCCTGACCAGCAGCTTCGCGAAGAAGACCCTCGATTTGTTTATTAACTGAAGTCTGAATTCCGTCCATGACATGAATAACGCTTCTTCCAAGCATTGTGAGTAATACGCTGGATAATGCTTCTTGCATAGTTTTTATGTCAAAATTTTGAAATCCATTAACGATCTCTGGAATTAGAACATCAGAAGTCAGTTGTATGCAGGGAATCAGGGCTTGCTCAAATAGAATCTTAATCTCTTCCTCGCCAGCCAAAGTGTTCGAGATTGCAGTTTTTCTAGCACTTATTTCCGTATCCACGTAATGATCGAAAGCTTGATTTATGGCTCCAAGTGTTGATCTAAAAGAGTTTTCCCCTGTAGTCGAAGGAAATGAGGGACTAAATAAGAACTTCATTGCATCTTGGGCCGTTCCTGAAACGGCAGGTTTGAGAATTGCTGCTATCTCCCGAACGCTATCTACATGTTGTATGGTAAGCGTCAAAGGTTTATCAAGTAGAAATGATAGAAGATCCCCCTGGTTCAAATTTGTGTCAGACGGACGGTTCAAATCTGTATTAATTGCACTTTTGACAGCGGGAGGAGGTTGGTAAGACAATTGTGCCGTAAAAGTAGGCATGGTTGCTTTATCTGCCGCTTGCACTGCAAGGGGGAGCAACAAAGCTGATACCCACAAAGCAGAAATACTTCTGACAAACTCCTTCTTAAGCTGCTCGTTTTGAATTAATGCTGATAATGAGTCTAAACGAACAAAAATTTCATGGTTATCCGGCACTAACTGAAAAGAATTAAAACCTTTCAGGGTTTGAATGACTTCTGAGGTTTGTTCAGCTGGTAAAGAAGCAAGGCCAATTAAACGAAGGATCTCTTCCTTAAAGAACACATTCATAGTCAAGAAGAACAACGATTGGAACTGTCCGCCAATAAATGTAAGAACGGTTTGCGCTAGTTTTTCGTTATTGCTCCCGGTACCTTCATTTAATTGTCTACTGACCTCATAGGCTGATTTCACTCCTATCCTTAGCATAGTACCGAGCATTAATGCTTGTTCCTGCTGTGTGTCAATAGCTTTATTAACAATGCCCTCAATTAAGCGGTCCCCATAACGATTGACCAGTTATGCAGGATCGGGGAATTTAAAATTGATGCCACCTCTATAGCCACCCCCCGCAATAAATCCCATTCCCGCCTCATAGACAAATTGGAATCCAGATTCCCCTAGAGTAGCTGTCTTATGTAAATTACCAAGCATAACAAAATTGGCATACGCCATAAAACCAACCGCAAATTGGGCGTACAAATAACCTTCGAGCTTTGATTCTTCTAACAATAGCTCAATCAATTCACCGGATAAACCATTTCCTGACGGTTTATTCTTCAGGATTTTCAATAACTCTTTAACTGTCATATTCATGCTTAATCCAGCCGCTACCGCCGCTTTAAGAACGGCTTGAAGTCGACCAGCTAGCCCGGCTTCGTCGAATAGATCCAGGGGCGTTTGTATCTGTACTTGGAGAAGAAGCGAAACTTCGGCACTCCCCAATATTTTTAATTCAGCCCATTTATTTAATAAATTATTGATTTGTGCCATAGCCTGAGCGCCTAACTTATAGTTCATTCCTCTTCTCAAGCTACCCTGGCCTGCAACTAAGGTCTGTCCCTGGATATTTCCCCAGCTTTGAGTTGTTGTGCTTTGTTGAAAGATCTGCTGATCTTGATTCAGTGGCAATCTAACACCTCCATATTACATTGTTTTAGTATTAAGTAATATGGGGTATGAACTCATTTGATAACTTTTATGGAAAAAATTTGCTTGGATTAAATCGAAAACTTCTCATGAAACATTTCATCCAATAATATTATTTCTGCTTTTCTGCTGACAGCTTGGTTTCCAAACTTAACATCAATGATAAACTCATCACTCAGCATCTGCCGATACCGGGATATAATCTCTTCTTCCATCAGTTCTCCCATTGACTTCGTTTCAGTCGGGATTACAGAGATTCCAGCTTGCTCTACCAAGTAAAGATTTTGTTTGATATCTGTAGCTACTTTGCTAAGAATGCTTTCGCTTATTGCTGTCTCAATATCTACCATTCCTTCATTCGTATAAAAATGCTTGTTGACTGCAGCGAGTGCAGCATGGGAAACATGAAATGCTTGAATATCTTTTTGTATTTCATACTGCATTTCAGCTGTTTCGAATATCAAAGCAAGCTCCTTAACTCTTTCGGTCGTTTGTCCATTTATTTCACCAAAATAAGTTTTGGAACCAAATTGAGCGTATAAAATATCCTCTTTAATGTCTCCACCTGCACCAGGGAATCCTGGAAGTAACCGATCACCCACGATTTCAAGCCAGGAATTATAACCAATAGTGTTGGTCAGTGTAATTATTGTTTTGCTCTGATTATTTTTGATCGCAGACAGGGCAGATTCTGCCTGATCATATCGTACAGGAACAAAGATAAAATCATAGATGTCATCATCTGCAAGCTTTTCGACCGTCTTAATGGATAGTTGCTTTATCGTACCGTTGTCGTTGTATCTCAAACCCTTCCGCTTAAGTTCATCCAGCCTTTTTCCTCGAGCCAGTAAAGTGACGTCAAACCCCGATTGTGCAAATCTAAGAGCGTATAAACTGCCAATTACGCCAGCGCCAAATATTAGAAGTCTATTTTGTTTTATGTTCACTATTATCATTCCTTCCGACTAACTAGTCACTGATTGTTTAAGCAACATCTGTTTGATAAGATAATAGTATGACAAGATTATGCTTACAACCGTCATTGTAAGAAAAGAGTTGCATAGACAACACATTCCGATAATTGATGTTTTAGAAAGGGGAGACTCAGATGGTACATCAAGAAGATCCGAGAGTAATACGGACTCGCCTGTTAATAAGAGAAGCTTTCAGAAATCTTTTACAGACTAAAGGATTTGATTCAATGACAATAAAAGATATCTCACAGAAAGCTACGATAAACCGGGCTACTTTTTATGCCCATTATGAAGATAAATATGCTTTACTCGATGAATTTACAGAACATTCTTTTCATCAGATGATTCCTGAACAAGTAATGAATGCACGGGAGTTTTCAGATGAAATATGTAACCAGTTGATCTTGTTGACTCATCAGTACATCGTTGATTTTTATCAGAAATGCAGAATGGATTCCAAATCTATTGCTAAGCTGGTGGATGAGAAAGTAAAAAATATGCTGCAGCAAATCATTGAAAACATATTTTTGAAAGGGATTAATTATGATATCGCAGACCGCCAACATACAAAGATCATTTCAGCAATGACAGGTTCAGCGATCTATGGCGCTGCATTTACTTGGTTAATTGAGGGGGAGGCTGATCAGACCGATTTACTTGTGGACATTGTTCGTCCTTATGTAATGAGTGGCCTGGGACTCTTGATAAGATAGAATAGGAACGCTTACAAGCATAACACTCGGGACAAGTCCCACGAACAGGAAGGTTTAATCACTTCGCCAAGATTATCAGAAAGGTGGAACCTATGGTTGATTTTGACTGGTCATTTTGGGAGACGATATTACTTTATTTCATGCTCATTTTTTTCGAATCACCAGTAGGTATAATTATCGTAATTATTGTTGTTATTATTTTAATTATGTTTATAGTTGATAAACTAGTCATCAAATCCTAAATTGCAAATATCCACAAAAACTAACGCTTCGGACCATTCCGAAGCGTTAGTTTTTGTATGCACAAGTTATGTTTAGTCATCTAACGCATGCCTAAATCCAGAAAATAATAATTCTCAAATTAGCTATTTTAAATTTGATGAAAATGATATAAGATAATGTAACAAATGAAACGATACGTATCGTTCTATAATTGCATACTTTTAATAAATAACATCTAGGAGGTGAAATGAATATGAAAGGGAAAAACAAAGAACCTCGAAGTAAAAAGGAGATTCTTACTGCAACCATTGAAATGTTAGAATCCAACAGTTATTCATCATTAACGATTGAGGCGATTGCAGCACAAGCTGGAGTAGGTAAAACAACCATCTATAGATGGTGGGAAAATAAAGCACGTCTTGTATTGGACGTTTTTCTAATGACCGTAGAATCAGAGTTTGAATTTGATAGCAATAAATCCATTGAGGTTAACTTTAAACAACAGCTTGAAGCTTTAGCTCGTATCCTCAATAGCAAAATCGGGAAATCCACTTTAACTATAGTTACAGAGAGCGAAGAAATCGCAAAAGATTTTTACGTATTGTTTTTAATGACTAAAAGAAATGATGCCAAACAATTACTCCAAGCAGCCATAGATAAGGGAGAATTGAAGTCAACAATTAACCTGGATATAACTTTAGATCTGCTTTATGGTCCCATTTACTTTCAAATTCTCATCTATAAAAAAATTCCGGATGCGGATTACATAAAGGATTTGTTGATCCATGTCTTGGAAGGCATCACTGTTGCAAATTAATAGTAAACCGGGGGATATTCACTTTATGAATCAGACGATAGACGTTCAGAATTACAATAAGAACTATTCATTAATGACGATTATTTTATTTTGGTGTGGATTAGTTATTTTAACTAGCATGTATATTACAATTCCATTATCCGAAGTATTTTCACATGCCTTTCAAATTAGCACGAGTGAGGCGGCTTGGATTGGGAGTTCATTTTCTCTTTGTTATGCTCTGGGCTGTCTTTTGTATGGACCTTTCTCAGACAGATATGGACGTAAAGTATTTTTAGTAGCCAGCATTATTGGGTTAACCGTAGTTACGCTTGCGCTAGGATTTGTGGATAGTTTTTACGGGCTTATTATGCTCAGAGGAGTGCAAGGCCTAGTGGCTGCTGCTTTTGCACCTATTGCGCTAGTGTATGCAGGGGAAATGTTCCCGCCTCATAAAAGATTAACAGCCGTTGGATTTATAAGCTCAGGACTGTTAATGGCAGGCATAGTAGGCCAGGTTTTTAGTGGGATTGTTAACGAAGCTCTTGGCTGGCGTGCTATTTTCTTTATTTTGGGGATTGTGTATGGTATTACTTCAGTGATTGTAATAAGGTTCCTTCCTAAAGATGAAATGCTAAGACCGAAAGAAAATGTTCTGCGGAAGTTTAAACAAATGACAATTCTGCTAAAACAATCACAATTGCTTTTGGCTTTTGCGATAACCTTTATGCTCCTATTAACTTTAGTTGGCATGTACACCGTTTTGGGAAGTTATTTAAGCTCAGCTAAGTTTGGACTTTCCTCACAGGATATCCTTTATATTCGTGCATTTGGAATCGCGGGGATGCTTTTAGCACCCTTTTCCGGAAGAATTGCTCAAAAACTTGGAATGGCTGCTGTTCTAAGGGGAGGCTTAGCTTTAGCTGCAATTGGGTTGCTTGCTCTAGGTTTTAGCACGAACCTGCCACTTCTTGTCCTAATGAGCGTTGTATTTGTGGCTGGTATCGCGCTGGTAACTCCCGTTATCATCTCAATTGTCAGTCAATTAGGGGGAAATGCAAGAGGGTCTGCTATTTCATTCAATGCATTTATTCTATTCCTAGGCGCTAGCACAGGCCCGATATTAGCTTTGAAATTATTAAAAACAGAAAATTATTCGTTATCCTTTACTATATTAGGTTCTATTCTTTTATTAGGTTTTTTAATCTCTCTTTTTCTTAGATTATCGGCTAGGGAACCCGCAGTAAAAAATGAACGGGCTGCTTCTTTACCCACAGAGTGATAGGAATGATTAAAGAAACGGAGATTTGCATTGTTGGTGGTGGACCTTCTGGCCTCTTTCTAGGGCTGCTGTTAGCCAAAAACGGAATTAGAGTTACCGTACTGGAAAGTCAAACAAGCTTTAATCGCAAGTTTAGAGGAGAAGTTCTCCAGCCTCGATTTGTAAGGCTCATGAAAGAGCTGAACCTGGAACAGTGTCTTGAAAAGTATGAGCATATAAAATTATTTAATGCCGAAATATGGAATAATAAGAAATATATCACTCAAATTGATTATGAAAAAGAAATGCCGGAGGCACCTTACGCAATTAAAATAAAACAATCCGTCCTGTTAACTTTTCTTTACGATCTAGCAAAGGATTATACTAATTTTGAGCTCATTTTTAACGCTAAGGTCACTTCAACTATTAAAAGTACAAATCGAACAGTCGGGGTAAACGCCTTAGTAGATGGACAAATGACTGAGATCCATGCTTCTTTAGTAGTCGGAGCGGATGGACGGATGTCCACGGTTAGGAAGACTAGCGATTTTTCTTTTAAGTATAAAAAAGAAGATTTTGATTTAATCTGGTGCAAAATATCGACTAATGAGTTCAAGCTAAATCAAAAACTCCTTTTCAGATTGTCTGATTTTAGTAACTTCATAGGGCTTCCTTATTCCTCTGATTGTGTGCAAATAGGTTTTACAATGAAGAAAGACCAATGGAATACCATAAAAAGAAAAGGCATCGAACCATTAAAGCTTGAATTCATAAAGGCCTTTCCTGAGCTTGAAGAAGACATTGAAAAAATCAGTGATTTCAAATCGTTCGTTTCTATCCAATCAGAGACTTTTATGGTGGACAATTGGCATGATAAGGGTTGTATTCTAATCGGTGATGCTGCACATTGTTCTTCTCCACTCGGAGCTATCGGATTGTCCTTGGCTTTTGAAACAGCGCTGGTCACAGCTGAACTTATTGTTGCATCAAAATTAGAGCCAAATCATGAATACAAGCGTTTAGATCGTTTGCAGCCCATTCGTAATCGGGAAATTCGTTTTGTGCATTTTGCTCAACAGTTGATAATCAGCATGATCGTTAAATCCCCTAAAGGGATTAAAAACTTCTCGCTAGCGTGCATGAAACTGATGGGAAATAGCAGGATCGCTAGATATTTAATGCGGAGATTCTTTTTGGGGAGTCCTAAAATAACGGTTGATAATGCCTTTAAATTTTAACGAAGCCTCATTCCTAAGTAGAGTTCATTGGGAATGAGGTTATTTTAATTTGTTGAAACGCAAAGAATTTGTATAGAAAACGCTTTCTATCCATTGTAAAATACAGGTTGAGGTGTAATTACAAAACAAGGATGGAAATCCCATGCGGATCAAATTTAATATTTTTCAGAAAATGTTAGTGTTATTGCTGATTTTGCTAACTCCGGTTGTGGCGCTGTACTATTATTCTACCTCTAAGAGCATCAACGTCATACAGGAGGAGCTTATCAAAGCCAGCCTGAACCGGATGGAGCTTTTCGTGGCACAACTGGATGCCAGCATTGAGAAGTTCGACTTAGTCTCCGCACCTATGCTCGTTGACACGAACGTGCTGGAGTACCTTTACAACCTCAACGTGAGCGATTATTCCCTAATGAAAACAAGGCTGCTGATCCAAGAGAAGCTGTCGCTGGCCAGCGCATCGGGCAACTGGCGCAATGACGTGACCGTCTATTTCCCGCAACGAGACGATAGTATTTCTTCTTCCCCCTCCTATGAATATGACCTTCAAGAGTTTGAAAGCCGATTTTCGCTAGGGTGGAGCTACAGCGAAGATTTGGAGATTGGCTCCGGGTTTACTCGAACTTATGTCACTACGGGTTACAAACCAGCCCGTACGGACGATCTGGATGTTGCCGTTCGCATTAACCTCTACAAGTGGAGCTTCGAAAATTTGCTTGATACCTACAAATCTGGTCACTCTGACAACCCGTTTTTTTACAAAGAAGGACATGCCATCATCGCCAGCCGATCCGCAGATGGGCCCAAGATGGACCAAATTATCGCGGAATTAGGCGACAGGATCAATATCCGGGATTCAAGTTTTTTAATTCATTCCTTCGACGGCAGGCCTTATCTGATTACCTATTATTATTCCAATATTCTTGAGTGGCATCTCGTCGATTCTGTTCCACTTAACCAGATTATCGGACCTATCAAGCAACAGCGGTTATTGTTTGGAGCTTCTTCGATTATTTTGCTCCTATCCTGTATTACCGCCGCGTCTGCCTTGTACTGGAACGTACATCGGCCTATCTTTCAACTTGTGCGTGCGGTGCAGCGGATTAAGGAAGGCGATTACGCCTACCGCCTGCCGAAGAAATCAAACAATGAATTCACGTTCCTGATGCAGAACTTTAACGAGATGGCGACGCAGATCCAAGATCTCATCGAGAATGTCCTACAATCGCGTATCCTTGCGCGCGATGCTACGCTAAAACAGCTACAAGCACAGATTCATCCTCATTTTCTGTACAATTGTTTAGGTTTCATCATTAATATGACCAAGATGGGAAAGAATCGGGCTGTCATAGACATGGCGTATCATCTGGCCGACTATTACCGGTATACGACGCGAATGGATAATCAAGGAGTCAGCCTGGGGGAAGAACTGGCGTTCGTGCGCATTCACCTCGAGATTCTTCGGCTTCGCAATGAGACGCTGTCCTACAGCATCGAACTGCCTGAAGAGTTGGCGGAGCTGCGAATTCCCCGGCTTCTTATCCAACCGATCGTGGAGAATGCGATCGTGCATGGACTTGAGAACGTCGAATATCCAGGCCGGGTTGAAATTAGAGTTTACGTCAATGAAGATCAATTGCACTTGGAATTGGAGGATAACGGAAAAGGATTAAATAAAGAACGGATGGACCAACTGCAAATGGAGCTTCATATTCCGGCCAGTGAATATGCAGGCTGCGGTCTTTGGAACGTATATCAAAGACTGCAAGGCAACTTCGGTTCAGACGCTCAAATTGAGTTTTGCCCGTCCAGACTGGGGGGGCTAAACGTGAGGCTGATTTGGAGACTTGGGATGAAAGACGAAACGAAGGAGGAAGAGCAATGAATAGCCTGCTTGTAGTTGATGACGAGAAACATTATGCGGACAGTCTGGCAGATACAATTCCATGGGCGACACTTGGTATCTCCCGCGTTTGGAAGGCTTACAGCGCGAGCGAGGCACTTGCTCTGATAGACACCTTCCCCATTGACATCCTTATGACGGATATCCGTATGCCCCGCATGAACGGCCTGGAACTGATCGAACAGGCCAGGCTTCGTATTCCAGGGCTGAAGTGCCTGCTGCTCACAGGTTATGCGGACTTCGATTACGCCCGAAAAGCGATTGAGCTGCAAGCGCTCGATTACCTGATGAAGCCCGCGAAGGACGAGCAGCTACTTAAGGCAATGGGCCGGATCATTAAGCAGCTTGAGCAGGAGCGATCAATCGAACAGGGCTTCCGTATCTACCGAGACAATAGTGCAGAACTGAAAGCAGGGTTGTTGCTCAAAGTGCTCAGCGGAAATCTGAATAGCAAGGCGCTTGCAGAGAAGTTAAAGCTGTTTGACCTCCCTCTTCCGATACCAGGTCATGTCTCGATGTGCCTGGTCCGATTGGGTTCCCCCTTCGATGGACAAGACCTCTATTCGCAGTCACTGATCCGGTTCGCGGTAACAAACATGCTGGAAGAATTGCTGATGGACCGCTATGACTGCTGGTCGGCGGCGGATGATGAAGGAAACCTGCTCGCTCTGGTATACGACCTGTCAGGAGCACCACCCGATCCGGAATGGGTGCTTGAGCGGATAGAGCGATTAAAGCAAGAAGTACAGAGTTTGCTTAAAGGTAAAATTTCTGTAGGGGAAACCGACTGTCTATTCCCGGAAGGACTGCAAGCTAGTTATATGACAGCTAAATCGCGATTAGATAGTGACGGTTTTTCGGGTGGGCAGGTGCCCGAGCAGAATGAAGAGGAAGCGCGTCTTATGCGCAAGCTCTATGAAACGCCTCTGCTGACACATCTTTTGGAAACGGAGCAATGGGAAGCGGCGGAAGCTAAGATCCGAGCGTTTGTATCACCGCTAATGCATACGGGTTCGCCTTACCTCATGCGCGATGTCTTTTTCTTTCTCTCCAATGCCTTCCAGTATATCGCGAATCGCAGCGGCAGGACGCTGGCCCAAATGCTCACTCCTGAGCAATCGGCTTTCGTTAAAGGAAAAGCGATGCTGCACGCGTCGCAGCTGGAAAGCTGGGCGCTCGACTTACTACGCACACTTCGCGATAAGCTAGGGGAGGAGACCGAGGACCACAGCCAGGTGATCGTCCGGAAGACGCAACTCTACATCCAGAAAGAGCTGGACAAGGACTTGTCACTTACTTTGCTGGCCAAACGCGTCTTCGTACATCCTAACCATCTGTCAAAAATCTTTAAGCAGTGTACAGGCACTACCGTATCCCAATATATTTACGAGCAGCGTATGCTCAAAGCCTGCGAGGTGCTCAAGCATACAAATAATAAAATCTACCATATTGGTGAAAGTATTGGCTATCCCAATACCAACTGGTTTATTCGGAAATTCCGTGACTATTATCAGGTGACGCCGCAGGAATTCAGGGATAGATACCGATCGGGAATGGAGTGATTGGGCCGGTGAAGAAGCAAAAAAGAAAGGCCAGATTTCTATGGGCAGTTCTGAGCGGAGTACTGCTAGTTTCCGGCTGTTTAAGTAACACAGGGAAAACGGCACAGAACAGTACATCCAATGGGGAAACGAAGCCGGTATGGGACTTTAAATACGATCCGCCTATAACGATCACAACAGGAATCGTGGACGAGAATCGGCCTAACGCATTCAAGCCAGATGAGAGCCTTACAGACAACGTGCACACCCGCTGGATGGAAGATAATCTGGGAATCGTCACGAAGTTTGATTGGATTGTCAGCAAGTTCGAGGATGCAGATACCAAAATTCGGCTGGCGCTGGCTGTGAATGGCAAGCTGCCGGACACCCTTAGCGCTGAAGGAGACATCCTGAAGTATCTGCTGAAAGCCGACAAGCTGCTTCCGCTGGATGATGCCATCGAGAAGTATGCGCATCCTAAGCTAAAAGAAGCGCTCGAGAAGTACGCTTATACTATGGCAGAAGTGACCAAAGACGGCAAGATATATGGACTTCCCCGTTTTAGTGCAGGAGATGAGGGAACGGTCATGTGGATCCGTAAGGATTGGCTTGAGAAACTGTCGCTGAACCCGCCTACGACGATAAGTGAGTTGGAGAACGTGCTGAAGGCATTTTCTGAACAAGATCCTAATGGGAATGGTGAAGATGACGAAGTTGGTCTGGCGGTTCCGCTAAAGGAAGGTCCCTGGAGCTGGATGGGGCAGACAGATGCGATCGCCGGAGCTTTTTCAAGGCAGATGATTAGCACGTCTGACATCAAACTGTTCTGGAATGAGGACGAGAAGGGCAGCTTGATGTTTGGCGCCGTACATCCGGATGCTAAGAAATACCTGGAAACGATGGCGTCCTGGATGGCGAAGGGCTACATGGACAGGGATGCAGGCATGCAGGACCCGAGCCAAGCGTCCGAACTGGCGGTTAACGGAATGGCTGGTGTCATGTTCGGCCCGTTTTGGATGGGAGCCTGGCCGCTCGGCGATACAGTGAAGGTCGACCCGGAAGCGGATTGGGAGGCTTATTCCCTTCCTGCCGGACCGGATGGGTTAAAGGGCAAGGCACAAAAGCCGTTGTACGGTATCTATACGGTGTTCAGCAAGGATTTCACGAATATGGAAGCCTGGTTCGCTTATTATAACAAGTTGCTTGCCAAAAATTTCGGACCGGATGATCCGTACTTCGATCCCCGATTCGCACAAGGGTTTCACGAAGGTTACGATTATGTGATCATGAACGACAAGGTCATTACTGTCAATTTTGCGACTGAAGGCGTGCCGAATGATAAGTGGCCGCTTGCGGACGGGTCTTCAATGGATATGCGCTGGATGCTCTATCCGCTAACAGGTGGCGCTCCAGCCTTGCCTTATATGAATGCGGATGCAATCAGAAAATTATCTGAAAATTCGGAAGCCATAGTGACGACGCCGATCGAACAAGCCATTAAAGGTTTGAACTCGGCTCAACTTACGGCGGCTGGGGTGGCGATTGCTGAGCAGGGACTCGAAATCCCGAACCGGTACCACGGACCTTTAACGGACGGGATGGAGAAACACGGAGTGTTCCTGCAGAAACTCGCAACGGAGAGTTATCTGAGCATCATTTATAGCGAGAAGCCGCTCTCCTACTTTGATGAGTTCGTAGCCCAATTTTACAAGAATGGCGGCGACGTAATCACGAGAGAAGTAAATAACTGGTACATGGAAAACAAGCCATAATATTGTGGCTTGTTTTCTTCTATGTTCCTTTATTTCTTCTATATAACAGGATTAACTTATTGAATTAAAATGATTTTATTAGAAAGCGTTTTCAATAAAAAGAGGTGATGGTATACGAAGCTAATCATAGAGTAACTCTCACAACTAAGTGTAAACTTTCGAACTGAGTTTTGTTTGAAGCGGAGCGAAGCAGTTTATGCTCACAAAACTTTTTAGGAGGAGAGGTAATGAGGAAAAAAGTAAGCGTGTTTCTGGCATTAACTATGTTTGTGACTATCTTTTTTTCAAATCCGATCAAGACTAATGCGGCAACCCCCGAAGCGCCTGCAGGATGGAGAGACTTACTAGATTACCAAATATTCAGTAATATATCCGATGGCTGGGCAGGAGATAGCGGGTTTGGATTGGAGACGGAGAACAGCAAGCTGCCCATAGATTCTACAGCAATGTACAATGGATTGCCTTCATTATTGTTGAATGCGAAGACGCCTACCAGTCCTTCCTGGTACAACGCTTTAATTACGGTTGCCGGCTGGAAAGCGTATGACTTTACCTCTTATCATCCAAATGGATTCCTTGAGTTTAATATCAAAGGAAATGCGGGTGGAGAGTCCTTTTTACTGGGCTTCAAAGACCGGGTATTCGAAAGAGCTGCCGGCAATGAAATTACCACTACAGTAAACATTAACAACTACGTCAGCATTACTACAGGTTGGACCCATGTGAAGATCCCGTTAAAGGATCTAATTCAGGTCTCCCAAGGAATTGATGTATCTTCCATAGATGCATTATCCATCAAGAATAATGGTTTTCAACCTTTAAAAGTCTGGCTTAATGACATTAGGGTTACGTCTCCCGATAAGGAAAAAGAGTACGCACCCATCAAGGTCAATCAATTAGGTTATCCCGTAGATGGAGTAAAGCAAGCGCTCGTAACCGGTTTTGAGGATGTGCTCACGGTCGATGCAGGTACTCCGTTTAACGTTATTAACGCCACAAATAATTCCACAGCTTACTCCGGAACGCTTGTACTCACCAAGAATTATGATGCTATTGACAGCGGGGAGCGTATTTTTACCGCCGATTTCACAAATTTAACGATTCCGGGAAAATATTATGTTTCAGTTCAGGGTCTTCAGAATTCGCCCAAGTTCACTATCAGCGAAGCTAACGAAATCTATGAACCCTTTTTAAATGACGTAACGAGATACTTCTATTACCAGAGAACCGGGATTAATATTACCAGCCCATACACTCAAAATTATCAAAGAACAGATTTTACTCCTGACACCGCAGTGCCTTTAATGTCCAATCCTTCCATCAAAAAAGATGTTTCCAAGGGATGGTACGATGCGGGCGATAAAGGCAAGTACGTTAACGCAGGAGCCAAAGCCTTGTCGGATCTCTTCTGGGCCTATGAAATGATGCCGGAGAAATTTACGGACAATCAATTTAATATTCCTGAGAGCGGAAACGGCATTCCCGACATCCTGGATGAGGCAAGATGGGAACTGGAATGGATGCTCAAAATGCAGGATGCTGCAACTGGCGGTTTCTATGCTCGAGTGACCTTTCAGGATGACGACAATATGGTAGACAGAGAAATTATCGATAAGGATACGGTAAGCTCGCGTACTGATATCAAAACGACCGCCGATACAGCTACCGCAGCCGGTGTATTGGCACATGCCTACTTAATGTATCAGAATATTGATCCGGCTTTTGCCCAAAGTTGCTTGGATGCGGCAATAGACGCATGGGGGTACCTGGAAGCACATCCGGAAAATATTCGGACGCCTAACACGGGCAGATGGCCTTACGATGTGACGGATGACGCTTCGAATCGTCTGTGGGCTGCAGGCTCCCTGTACCGATCAACCGGCGATGCCGAATACAACGATTATTTCCTGGCGAATTACACTGATATGGGAATATTTTTTGACGATACCCTTGATTTCGCCAGTGGTTGGGCAAACACCTGGAATACAGGCT
The DNA here is from genome assembly GCF_038008505.1 of Paenibacillus sp. FSL H7-0735. Taxonomy (NCBI): domain Bacteria; kingdom Bacillati; phylum Bacillota; class Bacilli; order Caryophanales; family Paenibacillaceae; genus Paenibacillus; species Paenibacillus sp. FSL H7-0735. Next base: position 3,738,458 of record NZ_JBBOZH010000001.1, read on the forward strand.
TCTTCAGCTATCTGAAAGCCGCTAATCCGGACTCTGGAGTCTTAAGCTGGTATTCGGATAAATTCCAGCAATGGTTCAATGATAAAGTGAGCAGATACAACGACAGCCCTTGGAAAAGCATCATAAAAGATGGTAACTACTATTGGGGAATCACCATGCAGGTTGCGGACACACCGATGGAAATGATCATCGGTACGAAATTGCTGGGAACTTTTGAGAGCAACCGCGCTATCATTAATGAGATTAACAATAGCCAGTTAGACTGGATTCTGGGGCAGAACCCGGTAGGCGTATCTTTTGTATCAGGTTACGGCGATAACAGCGTGAAATATCCGTTCAGCATCATGTATAGAACGGATGGTTTACCTGGTGTACCTAAGGGATATCTGGTCGGAGGACCGAATAAATACTCCAATGACATAACTGTAGGAAACCAGATATCAAGATTTGCAGCCAAAAACTATACCGATAACTTCCAAGAATGGACTACAAATGAACATACCGTTTATTGGAATTCAGGGTTGGTATTCATCGCCGCATTCGCAACCGGAAATAGCAGCAACTCGACCATTAATCCAACGACTGCTGCCTTTGATAAGAAAACCGCAAATCAAGCTGATATTCCGGTGACCCTAACGTTGAACGGCAACACGCTCACCGACATTAAGAACGGTACGACATCTCTGGTTGTGGACACGGACTATACCGTTTCGGGTAACACGGTCACTCTACACAAGAGCTATCTCGCGCAGCAGCCAATCGGCACGGCGAACCTCACTTTCCAGTTTAACGCCGGTTCATCTGCTACGCTATCCGTTGCTGTGAACGATTCGTCGGTTATTAACTCGACGATCAGTCCGACGACCGCTACCTTTGACAAGCAAACCGCGAATCAGACCGACATTCCGGTGACCTTGACGCTGAACGATAACACACTCATCGGCATTAATAATGGCACGACTGCCCTAGTTGCTGGTACGGACTACACCGTATCAGGCACGACAGTGACGATCCAGAAGGCTTATCTGGCTGCCCAACCGGTGGGAACAACGACACTGACTTTCAACTTTAGCACAGGAGCAAGTGCGAATCTTGCGGTCTCCGTGGTCGATACCCCCTCTACCGGAAGTGGTTCTATCACAGTGCAGCAGTACAATTCTCCTGTTACGGCAACGAGCAATTCGTTGAGCCCACGGATAAAGCTGAAGAACACCAGTACAACTGCCATCAATCTGTCCGACGTGAAGCTTCATTATTATTACACGATCGATGGGGAGAAGGACCAGAATTTCTGGTGCGATTGGTCCACTGTCGGCAGTAGCAACGTAACTGGCGCCTTCGTCAAGTTGCCGGCTCCTTTGACAGGAGCTGATCATTATCTGGAAATCGGCTTTACGAGCGGAGCTGGAAGTTTGGCTGATGGAGACAGCATTGAGCTTCAGATCCGCATGAACAAGACCGATTGGACGAACTACACGCAGACGGGCGATTACTCCTTCGATCCGACCGATTCGACTTACACCGATTGGAGTCATACAACTGGCTATGTCGCAGGCGCTCTTCAGTGGGGAACAGAACCTCAATAAGTAACGTCACAATTGCCATTACGGCTCAATAGCGAAAACCTGAACTCCCCATTACCGCCTAAACAACGGTGTGGGGAGTGTGTAAGACAGTGAAAGGAGTGCAACAACTCTATTGAAAGCTATGCCACTTCCTACAAATAGGAAACCGATACGTACTGTACGTAATTTTTCCATCGTGAAGAATCTTCGTACTTACTGGATGTTCTACGCAATGATGCTGCCGGGAATCGTTCTGCTTGTAATAAATAACTACATCCCTTTGTTCGGGATCGTTATTGCCTTTAAGACAATCAATTACCAGGACGGAATCCTGGGAAGCCCCTGGACAGGGATGAAAAATTTCGAATACCTGTTTGCCTCGAAGGATTCGTACATCATCATTCGCAACACATTACTTTATAATTCGCTGTTTATTGTATTGAACATGGCGCTTCCACTAGGGTTCGCCTTGATGCTTAACGAGATGAAGAACCGCTTCCTCTCGAAGCTACACCAAACGATCATGTTCCTGCCATACTTCCTGTCGATGATCGTCATCTCGTACTTGGTGTATGGGTTCATGAGCGACGAGCGAGGATACTTCAACGGCACATTGCTGCCGGCGCTTGGTCTTGATTCCGTACGCTGGTACTTCACGAAAGAAGTGTGGCCGATCGTCTTGCCGATCATTAACACGTGGAAAAACATGGGGTACTACACGGTTGTGTACATGGCAGCAATCATTGGTATCGACGAGGAGTACTACGAAGCCGCGACGATAGACGGGGCGAACAAGTGGCAACAGATCAAGAAAATCACGATTCCCTTGATCATGCCTGTCCTCACGATTATGACTTTGCTGCAGGTTGGCCGGATCTTCAATGCTGACTTTGGCCTATTCTTCCAAGTGCCGCGTGAATCGGGGGCATTGTTCCCTGTGACAAACGTTATCGATACCTATGTCTACCGCACCTTCCTGACCGTTGGGGATATCGGACTTTCCTCAGCAGCAGGCCTGTTCCAATCAGTAGTTGGTTTCATCTTGGTTTTTGTATCTAATTGGGTCGTTCGCCGCTTTAATCGCGAGAACGCGCTGTTCTAAGAGAGGAGCCCTTATGACCAATACAAAGAGTAAATCCTTATCTGGGTCCAATCCAAAGAATCAGCTGTCGGGATGGGCGTCAACCCTCATCAACATCTTCTTCGTCATCTATTCGGCGCTCTGTATCCTACCGCTTTTGCTGATTCTTTCGGTATCGTTCTCCGATGAGCAGTCCGTTATGACACACGGATATCGATTTATGCCCGAAAATTTCAATCTGGCAGCCTATCGATTCCTAATGAAAGATATCAGTCAAATCGTTCATTCCTATGGAATCTCACTAACTGTCACGGTGATCGGCACGATACTAAGCGTCATCATAATAGCACTGTATGCGTACCCCATTTCCCGAAATAATTTCCCACAGGCTAAGTATTTTACATTTTTTGTTTTTCTAACGATGCTGATTTCCGGCGGCTTAGTCCCTTGGTACTTGGTATACGTACAGATGCTGGAATTAAAAGATACACTTTGGGCACTGATCATGCCGCTGATCATGTCCGCATTCTGGGTACTGATCATGCGCACTTTCTTTAAGGAGACCGTACCTGAAGCTGTGCTGGAGTCAGCCAAAATAGATGGGGCAGGGGAGCTACGGATATTTATCCGAATTGTCTTGCCCTTATCTCTGCCGGTTCTGGCAACCGTAGCACTGTTCCAAACACTGACATACTGGAACGACTGGTTCCTAAGCCTAATGTTTATTACAGACAACCACAATATATCCGTGCAGTACTTTCTTTACAAGATGATGGTCAACATCCAGTACTTATCCAGTAACCCGAACGCGATGGCTGAAATTACCCGAGCTGGCGGAATGATTAACTTCCCAAGTGAAACCGTGCGTATGGCGATGGTGGTTGTAGGTGTTGGACCTATTGTATTTGCTTACCCGTTCTTCCAGAAATACTTTATCAGAGGCCTGACAGTAGGCTCCGTTAAAGGCTAAGATTGCCGATCACTTACGTGGGCACGGAAACGGCTAAAACCAGTATATGGTTTAGCATATCATTCTATTTTATGGGGGGATTACTTGAAAATGAAGGATACGAAAAGCAAGGCTTCACTGCTTCTCACACTAATGCTTATTTCAGCATTAGCCACTACGGCTTGCGGCAATTCAAACAACTCGAATAACGCTACACCGGATAATGCCGGAAAAGAAAGCGCCGCACCGAGCTCATCAGCGAATTCAACCACCGATAACACATCCAATGAGCCCTCGAAGCTGGAACCCTACAAGCTAAAGCTGGTCTACGAAGGAGCTCCACAGGCGGACGAGGCTATCGTCGAGGAAGCGCTGAACAAGATCTTGACCGAAAAAATCAACGCGACGGTAGATATCGCACCAATCGATTGGGGAGCATGGGATGATAAGACTAACCTCATCATCGCTTCTCGAGAGCCCGTAGACATTCTATTTACAGCCTCATGGAACGGGTATGCAAAGAACGTTGCCAAAGGTGCTTACTTAGATCTCGGTCCCTTGCTCGATCAGTATGGCCAGGGCATTAAGGATAGCTTGGATCCAGCTTTTCTCGATGGTTCCAAAATCGGCGGCAAAAACTATGCAGTCCCTACTAATAAAGAATTGGCATCGTCAGGGGGCATTGTGTACCGGAAGGACATTGCCGATGAACTCGGCATCGACATGAGTAAAGTGCAAAAAATCGAAGATTTAGATGCCGTTTATAAGATCGTTAAAGAGAAGAAGCCAACCATGTATCCGCTTTATACAACGGGTGGCACGTTCGCCTCTCACTCTTTTGTGGAATTGGATTTTTTAGGTGATACGACGATACCTGGCGCTATCGATAAGAATGGCACGGAAGCGACAGTCAAACCGGCCGAAGAGTATCCCCAATACTTAAATGCATTAAAAGTAACCCGTGATTTCTTCCAGAAGGGGTATCTAAACAAAGATGCGGCCACTTCCCAAACGTCATCCCTTGATGCTTATAAGACGGGCAACGTATTCTCCACCGTAGAGCCTCTCAAGCCAGGCAAAGCAGAGGAAATCGCATCCGCGACAGGACTTGATGGCAAGCTTGCACAAATTACTTTGACAGGTAAAACGGTCGCCACATCGGAGACTACCGGCGCCATGTTAGCCATCTCATCAACGTCTAAGAACCCGGAACGCGCCATGATGCTGATTAACCTGCTTCATACAGATCAAGAGATTATTAATCTGCTTAACTTCGGTATTGAAGGTACGCATTTTACACTTAATGGTAATGTTATGACGCAGACGGAGAAGTCAGGACAGTACGCACCGGGCGTCGCTTGGGAGCTGGGAAATCAGTTCCTCAACTATGTCTGGAGCTCGGAAGCTCCGGACAAGTGGGAGCAGTTCAAAAAGTTCAACGAAGGGGCCAAATCGTCACCAGCGCTGGGCTTCACCTTTGACAGTGAGCCAGTCAAATCAGAAGTTGGAGCACTAGCAAACGTCCTAAGAGAATATCAGAAGATGCTTGAGACCGGCTCGGTTGATCTGGACAAAGAATTACCGAAATTTATCGCCGCCCAAAAATCGGCCGGCCTAGATAAAGTCATTGCTGAAAAGCAGAAACAGCTTGATGAATTCCTTGCCAGTAGGTAATATGCGTTCATAGCGAACAAAGGACCTGCTTATTGTTCTTATACTGAACAATAAGCAGGTCCTTTCGCTATATAATTCACAGTTCAACTAGGATTTAAGAGGCTTGATCAAATTGGCTATTATAAAGCTCCGCATAGAAACCATTTTTGGCAAGTAGTTCTTCGTGGCTGCCGCTTTCCAGAATATCGCCTTCCTTCAGAACCAGAATCACATCGGCGTTCTTAATGGTTGAGAGTCTATGCGCAATCACAAAGGAGGTTCTTCCTTCCATAAGCTTATCCATTGCCTGCTGAATCAAAAGCTCTGTTCTTGTATCGACTGAGCTTGTAGCTTCATCCAGGATGAGCATTGGAGCATTCTTGAGCATCGCGCGGGCGATGGTAAGCTGTTGCTTTTGGCCCGTGGATAAATTAACCTTGTCATTTAGTATGGTATTGTAACCGGCACTTAAGGTCTGAATGAAATGATGCAAGCCTACCGACTTACAAGCATCTTCAACTTCTTTATCGGTTACATTTGTTTTGTTGTAAACTAGATTCTCCCTGATAGTGCCCTCAAAAAGCCAGGTGTCCTGCAGGACCATACAGAATAGATCATGGATGTTTTCTCTTGTTAAGCTGCTGATGGGGGTATCATCAATATAAATCTCTCCGCCCTTTAATTCATTAAACCGTATTAGAAGATTTATCAGTGTAGTTTTACCTGCGCCGGTAGGACCGACTATAGCAATTTTTTGCCCAGGCTTAATCCCTGCAGAAAAATCTTTAATCACAAGTTTATCTGAATTTTCATAAGCAAATTGCACATGTTCAAAATCCACTTTGCCCGCTGCAGTTTTAAGATGTCTTTCTTTATGACTTTCATTGTCCATTTCATCAGCATCGAGGAACTCAAAGACACGTTTGCTTGCTGCGGAAGCCGATTGCAGACTTTGTGCGGCTTGAGCAATCTGAGAGAGCGGTTGTGTAAAGTAACGGACATACAGTATAAAGGCTACAATGACCCCAAAGGATATCGTTCCGTTCATAGCAAGTACAGCACCAACTACACAAACGGCCACAAAACCTAGATTGCCTATAAACATCATAATCGGCATCATAAGACCGGAGAGGAACTGCGCTTTAAATGCACTATCTTTAAGATTCATATTCAGGGATTCAAATGTATTGCGCATTTGTGATTCACCATTGTAGGCTTTCACTACAGTATGTCCTGTATATACTTCCTCCACATGGCCATTGATTTTCCCTAAGTATTCTTGCTGACTTTGAAAGTATTTTTGGGATTTTTTCATAATTGCCGCTATGAGGCCAAAGCCAATGATAGTTGCAACAACCGCCGTAATAGTCATGATCACATTTGTTTTGAACATCATGATAATGGATCCCGTAAAGAGGGCAAGGGCAGTTACCAGTGTGCCGACGCTTTGATTTAAAGCTTGCCCGATCGTATCCACATCGTTGGTAACCCGGGACAGAATGTCACCGGTTGTAGAATTATTATAATAAGAAATCGGAAGTTTGTTCATTTTGCGTGAGAGATCGGCTCTTAAGTTTTTGGAGACCTTTTGCGTAACTGCGGACATAATTAATCCTTGTACCAAAGATAACACAGCGCTAAGGATATAGATAAATACAAGGAAAAGGCCGATAGAAGTTACTGCTTCCATATCAATTCCGGTGACGAGGCCCGCCGTGATCAAGTCTGTCATCTCCGAAAGCTTATCCGGTCCAAGCAAAGTCAGAACCGTACCGATTGCTGCACTAATAATAGCTATAAGGACTACAGGGATATATTTTCTGCAATAGTGGAGAAGTTTGCTCCACGTGTTGAGTTGCTCTTTGCTTTTGTTCATTAAGCTAGCTCCTCCTTTGAAAGTTGTGAGTAAGCAATCTCTTGGTAGACATCACAGGTCTGCATCAATTCATCATGTGTTCCCATGCCTGCCATTCGTCCGGCTTCCAGTACAATGATTTTATCTGCGTCTTTGATTGTACCGATCCGCTGCGCAACGATTAGTATCGTCGTACCGCTGGATTTCTTCTTCAATTCACTACGCAATTTGCGATCCGTCTTATAATCAAGTGCTGAGAAGGAATCGTCGAAGATCAATATTTCAGGACGACGGGCAATGGCTCGGGCAATGGAAAGACGTTGCTTTTGACCGCCAGACAAGTTCGTACCGCCTTGAGAGACATGAGCCTCGTAGCTTCCTTCCATCTTTTCAACAAAATCTGAAGCTTGAGAGGTGTAAATGGCATCTACAACATCAGAGGACAGATCACTGCCATTGTCGCCGAAAGCAACATTAGAGCTCACCGTGCCGCCAAACAAAATCGCTTTCTGAGATACATATCCCATTTTATTGCGCAGTGCAGTTTGCTCATATTGGTTAACATTAATACCATCCACCAACACTTCACCTGCTGTAGCATCATAAAAGCGAGGGATCAGGTTCACTACGGTACTTTTTCCGCATCCGGTTGAACCGATGAAGGCCACAGTTTCTCCTTTTTTCACCGTAAAGCTGATATCCTCAATAACGTATTCTTCTGCATCCGGATATTTAAAGCTGACTTTTTTGAATTCGACTTCACCCAACCGATTTGTCTTAGAGGAAGTAAGTGATCCGTTCTCTAAGCTTGGCTTAGTATCCAGCACTTCATTGATTCTTTTAGCGGATACATGGGCACGAGGCATCAAGATAAAAATCATGATCAGCATCATGAATGCCATAACCACCTGCATCGCATAGGATGAGAAGACAATCATATCTGAAAATAAGCCCATCTTCGCCGTACCATTGGCATTTTGAATCAAAATAGCACCAATCCAATATATTGCGAGACTTAAACCGCTCATAATGAGAGAAATACTTGGCATCATCATGGACAGTACATTGTTGGCAAATAAATTCGTTCGGGTAAGCTCGCTGTTGGCTACGCTAAATTTATCTTCCTGGTAACTTTCCGCATTATAAGCACGAATGACACGAAGGCCTGTAAGATTTTCTCTTGCAACACGATTAAGATTATCAGTCAGTTGCTGCAATTTTTGGAATTTCGGAAGCACAAGCACGATCACTATGCTGACAATAAGAATCAATACCCCAATTGCGACACCGGTAGCAAGCGACCACTGCCAACTCTTGCCTGTAATTTTGAGCATTGCCCAAACGGCAAGGATGGGAGCCTTCACCAGCAGTTGCAGACCAATGACAATTAGCATTTGCACTTGTGTAATGTCATTCGTTGAACGGGTAATTAAACTAGCTGTAGAGAAGTTGTTGATTTCTTCCATAGAAAAAGACTGTACCTTATCAAACAATTTGGAGCGTAATCTTGAAGAGAAGTTAGCGGCAATTTTAGCGGCGATCCCTGCCACTATGATTGATGTGGCTAAACTGCCGAGGGCACAGAGCAACATCCAGCCTCCGGCTGCAATGATTTCGCTCATTTCACTTCCTGGTATCTGTACAAGACGAGTAATCTCGCTCATATAACCGGGCAATTCCAGATCCAGCCATACCTGTGTGACAATGAACAGGATGCTGATACCGATTAGGGTCCATTCCTTCGGTTTTAAGTACTTAAGTATAGTTACCATACATCTGACTCCTTTATGTGGCGTTGCTTAAATGATAACGAAAGAAGATAAACTGAAAGTTAACTTTTCTGAAAAATGAAAAAACCCTGAAAGAACGATGAGGTTCTCCAGGGCTCGTACTACATTCCAATCGGAATCGTAACTGTAAATGTGGCTCCTTGTAATGGAATGCTTTCGCAAGAAATGGTTCCATTGTGTAGATGAATGATTTTTTTAACAATTGCTAATCCAAGTCCATTGCCCGCAGTCGAATGGGAAGTATCCTGCTGATAAAATTTATCGAATATCTTGGGAAGAGCCTCAGGATGAATACCGCTTCCGCAGTCACGAACTAGAATCACCACGTTATCTTCGTTTCTCTTCATGTTAACTTCAATTTCGCCATGTTCAGGAGTGAATTTGATCGCGTTATCCAATAAATTTAACCAAACTTGATTTAAAAGCTCTTTATTGCCGGAGAGTTCATAATCCTGAATATTAACGTTCAGCTTCAGGTGCTTCTTCTCAAATTTAGCAGCTAGCAAAAGCACAGATTGGCGAATTTGTTCCCCAACATTAAACCTCATTTTGTTTGTCAGAATCTTTTGCGTCTCAACTTGTGTCAGCTCCAGTACATTCGAAGCAAGGGAGGCAAGTCTGGTCGATTCCTCAATGACAATATCTAGATATTCATTCCGTTCTTCTTTGGTAAGATCATCGTTCTTTAAGACTTCGGCAAATCCCTTGATAGATACAATCGGTGTTTTGAATTCATGGGAAAAATTATTCACAAAATCGGTTCGCAGAATTTCAATACCCCCAAGCTCTTCAGCCATCCGGTTAAAGTTCTCTGATAGAATTTCAAACTCCGGCGGGTTTTTGAGCTGAAGCCGCATGGAGAAGTCACCGCTGGCAAGACGCTCTGTGGCCTCAATAAATAACCGGATGGATTTTACCATTTTCCGGCTTGTGATGGCTGATATCGTGGTACCGATAATTGTACAAGCGATTAATACCATTATGGGTAGTACGAATCCATCCTGGGCAAGCTCTTCGTTCAACAAACCAAAAACCTGTGCGAGAAAGAAGAGTAGTCCTGTAATCACAACGGTAATAAGAAAGATGAAAAATATGATAAGAGAAAAATAGATGGGAAGGCTGATTCTGTTGCTGAGCTTGTTACTTATTTTGCTCACTGGCTTCGCACCGCCTTGTATCCAAGACCTCTGACGGAAACCAGTTCAAACTCTGGATAAGCGTCAAACCGTTTCCGCAGGCGATTGATATGTACATTAACGGTTGTATCCGTACTTTCACTTTCCATGCCCCATATTTCGTCCATAAGCTGGATACGGGTGAATATCCGTTCCGGATAAGATAATAGCTTATACAACAAATAGAACTCTTTTTGCGGAAGCGTTTGTTTCTCGTCCTCCCGGGTTACTGTCAATGCGTCATAATCAAGGATCACTTTACCCACTACTAATTTACGGGCACTTGCGATTTGCGAACGGCGAAGCAGCGCTTGGATTCTGAGCAGCATTTCTTCGGTATCAATCGGTTTGGTCATATAATCATCGGTTCCAATCCGGAACCCCTTTTTCTTATCTTCAGGCAGCTGTTTTGCTGTAGCCATGAGAATAGGGATTAAGCTATCAGCAGCTCTTACTTCCTTGGCGAATTCATAACCATCCATATTAGGCATCATGATATCCAGAATGATTAGATCAATATGCTGTGAATCAAGGACCTCCAAAGCTTTAACTCCATCTTCGGCAGTTACAACATCATATCCTTCGCGTTTCAGAACAGCTTCAAGAAGTCTTCTTACATGCTTATCATCTTCAACTACGAGTATGTTAATCATTACTGTTCACTCCAATAGTAGGTTTGTATCCATTATTACCTGTGGGGAATTTGTTTTAAAGGGAGCAGAATCAATATTTATCTAATCTTAAGATTCGGTTTGAAATCCTTGTAGTCGCTATAAAGTGACTCATATATCTGTCTATTCGTTAAAATGAGAGGAATAGGCAATGATTTAATACTATTATGATATCTGTTTTGTGAAAAATTGTTGCATACTAAAATAGTACCCAAACTAATTTAGCTGGATTAACGTGCTGAAAATAATGCAGACTACGTCGAACGTTGAACTTTGACTGAACTTCATGCGAAAGGAAGATCACAGATGCAAATGCGTAAATTAGGAAATAGTGGCTTGGAAGTTTCGGCAATAGGGCTTGGCTGTATGGGAATGGATCATGCCTATGGAAAGCCAGCAGATCGTAATGAAATGGTTAAATTAATTCGCAGAGCAGTTGAACTAGGATGTAATTTCTTTGATACTGCTGCTTTTTATGGACAATCCAATGAGGAATTAGTAGGCGAGGCCCTTGCACCACTAAGAGATCAAGTTGTGATTGCAACTAAATTTGGAATTTTAGGACAAGAAGCTGTAGACGGTCAACCTCAACTTATTTTAAATAGCACACCAGATTCTATTCGTGAACAAATAGAAGATTCATTAAAAAGGTTGAAGGTTAATTGCATTGATTTATATTATCAGCACCGAGTGGATCCGAATGTCGAACCTGAAGCTGTCGCAGAAACAATGAAAGATTTAATAGCTGAAGGGAAGATTAAAACATGGGGAGTCTCAAATGCACCGGTTGATTATATTAAACGAGCATATGCGGTATGCTCTATTTCTGCAACCCAAAATCAATACTCTATGATGTGGCGTGAACCAGAAAAAGAGTTGTTTGAACTATGTGAAGAGTTAGGAATTGCTTTTGTTGCTTACAGCCCATTAGGAAATGGTTTCTTAAGTGGTAAATATACTAAGGAAACCAAATATGATGAAGATGACTATCGAAGTTTCATGGGAAGATTCAAACCTGATGTGATTGATCATAACCAAGTGTTATTAGATTTAATTACTCAAGTTGCAAAAAGTAAAAATTCAACACCGGCTCAAGTCGTATTAGCGTGGGAATTAGCTCAAAAACCATATATCATTCCAATTCCAGGCACTACAAAATTAAACAGATTAGAAGAAAACCTATATGGAGCTGATCTGAAATTAACAAAGGAAGATGTAGATAGACTAAATGAAGCTTTGTCTAAAATGGAAATTGATAGTACACACTTCTAACTAGAGGTGTATCATCAACTAATAGGAGGATTTTTTATGCAAAAAGTTATTTTGAACAATGGTGTTGAAATGCCGATACTTGGTTTTGGAGTTTTTCAAATTCAAGATGAAGCTGAATGTGAACAAGCTGTTTACGATGCGATCATGTCAGGTTATCGACTGATAGATACCGCAGCCTCTTACCTAAACGAAGAAGCGGTGGGAAGAGCCATCAAACGGAGTGGAGTACCAAGAGAGGATCTATTTATTACTACGAAATTATGGGTTCAAGATACCGGATACGAACGTACAAAGGAAGCATTTGAAAAATCCCTTTCAAGATTGCAACTTGATTATTTGGATTTGTATTTAATTCATCAGCCCTTTGGCGACGTGCATGGTTCTTGGCGGGCGCTGGAGGAATTGTACCGTGAAGGAAAAATCAGAGCGATTGGCGTAAGTAACTTCCAGAACGATCGTCTGATTGATTTGATTATTCATAATGAAGTAACGCCTGCCGTTAATCAAGTTGAAACACATCCATTCTGCCAACAAATTGAAAGTGCTGCATTCATGAAAGAAAACAATGTTCAGATCGAATCATGGGGTCCATTTGCTGAAGGTAAAAACAACATGTTCCAGAACGAAGTTTTAGTATCAATAGCTCGAAAATATAATAAATCTGTTGCCCAAGTGGTTTTACGCTGGTTGACGCAAAGAGGAGTTGTTGTGATTCCAAAGTCTGTCCGGAAAGAAAGAATAATTGAAAACTTTAATATCTTTGATTTTGAATTAAATTCAGAGGATATAGAACAAATTGCGCTGTTAGACACAAAAGAGAGTTTGTTCTTTTCACATAGAGATCCTGTAATGGTAAAAGCGTTAAGTACTAGGAAGCTGGATATCTAATTTTTCTTAGGATCTTATTGGTTTTGATAAAAGATGGGTTAACCATAATTAAGGGGTTAACCCATCTTTTATTTATAAGAACACCCTTAGCCTTGTACAGTTCATTCTAATTTGGAGGTTTAAGAATAAAGGCAGCTAAAATTTGTGAATATCGCATTATAATCTTGGTCTTCTCCAGTGGCGTACAAACCAATAAGCACACCTGTGAATCCTCCGGCTATTTCAGAGGATAAATATTTGGTTTGCGCAGCTCCGAGTAAGATCTCAGTACCGTCTACCTGGATATAAAAGTGATAATGCGTTGGACTGCTTTTGACAACTAATGAAGCATGGTTACATTGACCTATATGTTTTGTTTTTTCAATGGATTTGATATCTCCGATATTCAGCCGTTCGATAATCTCATAACCCTCTGGATGTTTACGCAAGGCCAAGTCATAATGGTGATTTTCGTCCATGTAAAGCGTAATTCCGGCTTCACCATTCGTAAGGCTGACTTCGCATGAAATAATCGCGTTAAAGTCTTTTTGACGAATACCAATAAATGTCGGGGTAGCCGGGATATCTAACGTTATTGGAGTTCCTTTAAGCTTTATTTTATCAGCTTCTAACCGATAATTTTCTGTAACCGGGTGACGCAGGTAACACCAGTCCAAATTCCAATCTGTGTTCTCGAACGTATAGACTTCTTTCTCCTGCTGAATGACTGTGTCCGCAATACGATCAGTCTCGAAACTTATTAGAGTGGTACCTTCATGACCTGCTGTAAACCATCCATCCTCGCCAAAGGTAATCGGAGTTAGAAAAACCTCACGCCCCAAATGGTGATAGGTAAGATACTGGCCAGTCTGCCGGAATCCAAGATGTAACAGCCACCAATCCCCCTCATGATCTTGTACCAAATCTCCGTGACCAACACCCTGAAGCTCGTAACCGCCTAAATTTCGATTAGTCAATACGGGGTTATGCGGATAGGCTTCGAATGGGCCAGCAGGAGAATTGCCCCTTGCATAAGTGACCATATGCCCATATTCGGTTCCGCCCTCAGCTGCTAGCAGATAGTATTGTTCATTAATTTTGTATAAATGAGGACTCTCCAAATAACGCCCACCGGATCCTTGCCAGATTGAACGGCTTGGCGACAGCTTCTGCCCAGTTTCAATTTCAATTTCACATTGGACAATACCATTAACTCCGTAATCGTCTGTCCCATTACTCATGAAATACGTTTTGCCGTCTTCAAAATACAAATCCGGATCAATACCGCCTTGATCTACATTAATCGGATCAGACCATTCGCCGTAAATATTGTCAGTCCAGACATAGAAGTTCTGGCGCAAAGTGTCATTAGTGGTCGTCATGTAGAATCGTCCATTATTGTACCGCAGGGTGGGGGCGAATACACCACCGGAGCTGTCCACAGTATCCAGTTGAATCTGGTTTTTTCGGGTTAAGCAATGACCGATTTGGGTCCAATTAATTAAATCTTTGCTTTCAAAAATCGGAACACCGGGAAAATACTGAAAGGAACTGCAGACCAAATAATAAGTGTCTTCAACTTTACATGCGCTGGGATCAGGATAAAACCCTTTGATGACCGGATTATTGTATTTCATTTCTCCACCTCATTAATAAATTCATATAAATAAGAATTCAATATATTTAACTACTAAGAAAATTAAACACTATTGCTTATAGGTTTTCAATGAATCGGGGTTGAAGATATACGTTATATTTATTAAATTAATATATATGTAATTTCAATAAGCACAGGTCAGGTGATTATGATGATGATCAAAGCAAACGGCGAAGCAAAATTCATGGCGTTGTATGAAGCGCTGGCAAGCGAAGTCAGATGGAGGATTATGAGCCTCATTGCAGATAATGAAATGAATGTGAAGGAGATCGCGGCTAAGTTAGAGCTTAGCCCTTCCATAGTTACTATGCATATCCGAAAGCTCGAACAAGCTGGACTTACAGGAAGCCACAGGGTACGCCTAAACGGAGGAACGCACAAAATGTGCTTCCTTAAACAAAAAAGAGTTGAGATCGAACTCCCCACTGCCACTCAAACCCCGAGGATCAGAGAGCAGACCATTTCAGTCGGTCATTATACCTCGTTTGATGTCCATCCTACATGTGGTCTTGGGACACAAGAGAAAGAAATTGGGGTTTGGGACGATCCCCGCTATTTTCTGGATCCCGAGCGGGTCAACGCCGGCATTTTGTGGTTTGGGAGAGGTTACGTAGAGTACAAAACGCCTAACTACTTACTTCCCGGTCAAATGCCCGACGCCATCGAGATTTCAATGGAAATTGCTTCTGAAGCCCCGGGCTTGAGAGATCATTGGCCTTCGGATATTGAGTTCTTTTTTAACGGTGTGAAGCTTGGAACCTGGACCAGTCCGGCAGACTTTGGAAGAGCGGCACGAGGCATATATACTCCGGATTGGTGGCATCGGAATGTAAATCAATACGGGTTATTGAAGACGATCCGCATTGATACTTCGGGCACATTTATTGATGAAGAAAGGATGTCGGACATTACTGTCGCAGATATTTTGCTACGGGAACAGTTCTGGACGCTTCGGTTCGCAGTTGACGAGAAGGCTGTTAATGTTGGTGGTTTGACACTTTATGGGGCTGGATTCGGTAACCATGACCAAGATATTTTAATTCGTGTGTACCTAGGAACGATGACCTAATGAAGCAGGATATTTCAGTTATAGTTGTTTTCTCCATCCAGTTTATCAGCTGGAACTGGTAAACTATCCATATATTGAAGAAGTGGAGAGGAGAGATATTCTGAATTATAACGAGGTTATTAAAATTGCTGATACACACATACTTCCATTAGTGATGGAATTGTACGGATTGGAAGGTTATGAAATCAGGCTTATCAATGCACATGAAGGAGGACGGAATGTTGCATATAACTGTGATAAAGCTGATTCTGAAGCAAAAATAATCAGAATTGCCTTCTTAAGTGACAGAAGCCGAGAAGATATTCTGGGTGAAGTGGAATATATCAGGTATTTGTACGAGCATGGCGGCAGTGTTTCGAATGTGGTCAACTCCCAGAAGGGGAATCTACTGGAAACGATAACCCTTAATAATCATACCTTTTTTGTCTGCTTGTTTGAAAAGGCCAAGGGGGGTATGCTCGTGGAAAATAATTATCAGTATCGGGAAGGCGTTCCTATTACGGAATACTATTATAACTGTGGCAAAGTTCTTGGGAAAATGCATCAATTATCGAAGGGATATACGCCTGTCCATTCTCGGTATGATTTTTTTGATAAATACAATGCCGATTATATAGATAAGCTAATACCTGACTCGTTATCTCTGCTGAAGGAGAAGCTGGTAGATCTCCTTACAACGTTAGAAGGGATGGACAGGGATCACGAGTCTTTTGGGATGGTCCATTTTGATTACTGCGATGGGAATTATATGATCGATTTTAATACAGGGCAAATAACTGTGTTTGATTTCGATAACTCCTGCTTTTGTTGGTATATGTATGACCTGGCAAATCTCTGGACACTTGGAGTGGGCTGGATACAATTTGAACAAGATACTGATAAACGCAAAAAGTTTATGGATGATTATTTTAAAACAGTCCTTGATGGCTACAGATCCGAGACCAGGATCGAAGATTCGATGTTAGGTACATTGCCATTATTTATCCAAGTAACCCTCATGGAAAACATCGTTGATGCATTCGAGGTAATGCGGAACAATGGTGAAGAGCCGGAATGCGATGAAGAGCTGTCATATCGTATAAAATGTCTAGAAGACGATATCCCATATGTAGGATTTTTCCATGAAATTTACTCATGTGATGAACCCTTTGAGTATGAGGAACGAGATATTTAGGATGATGGTGTTTATGATATGCTGCGGATAAATTCATAGTAGACTCAAATAAGCAGGAGTTGGAGTAAAAATGGCTTACGAAAAACCGGAATTGACCATGAGTGAAATTGAAAAAGTACTGTGGAATCATCTTGGACAGGGAGCGGCTGAGATTACACCGATGTCTGGCGGCAATATTAGCAACGTGTTTTCTTTTATTCTCGAAGGAAAAGACTATGTTGTGAAATTCAGCGATTTGGAACGAGCATATGAGACCGAACAATTTGTATCCAATTTGCTACTCGACCAAGGTATCCCTTTCCCGAAATGTTTGGGGTTAGGGAGGACTAATCAGTTAACCTATTTGATCATGGAGCGAATGGAAGGTCGCAATCTTTCCGATTGTACAGCAGAGGAACAAACCCGGCTGATGCCGGAAATTCTCGGCATTTTAACAAGAATGGCCGAAACGGATATTGGGGGAACTAACGGTTATGGTTGGATCGGACCTGACGGCAATGGTTCCTATTCATCTTGGAAAGACTTCGTCATTGCCGTAAATGCGGAAGATCAGACGGGGACATTCTGGGAGAATTGGCATGAACTCTTCCGCACGTCTTGCTTGGAAAGAGACGTATACGAAGAAATCTATAGTCGTTTGATGACCTACGTACCCTATAATGAATCTAATAGAAGCTTTATACACGGAGATTTTCAACAGTGGAATATTTTGTCCAACGGAACACGGATAACCGGCATTATTGATGGTAATTGCATGTATGGCGATTCTCTCATAGACCTTGCGATTCTCGACAAGCATATGCCTTGGTGTGATGTCATTAACACGTATCAAAATTATCAAAAGAAAACTAGAATAGTGACCCCGAATTTTGAGGAGCGGCTAATCGGTGCCTATTATTTTAAGGGACTCGATGGACTTCGATTCTATGCTAAGATGGGCTGGACAGATGCTTATCAGGACACACGGCATTTTCTTTTAAACCTAAAAGCGTAATAACTATACACTTTACCTTATCCTATACATTTACATTTACTAGCCGCATAATTGCGGCTTTTTGTATATAAATATCAAATTTATAGGAGCAAATTCCCCACTGAGATTATTGACCTTAGACTTACGACCTGTAATAATTGCACCTGAACTTGCCATTAATCCACTATCTATAGCTTTGTTCAACTTGATAAAATGTAAGCGCAATCATTTAATCTATCGATTGGAGGAGTATGGCATGAAAAAGATTGGGGCAGGTTTTATATTCTTACTTGTGATGTGCGCAGCCTTATCCACAACTGCGTTCGCGAAACAGCCTTATTCATCCTATTGGTTTCCGGAGCAATTGCTTCAGTGGAGTCCGGCATCCGACCCGGATGCGGCATTTAACCGGAGCACAGTCCCGCTGCAGGACCGTTTTGTAGCAGATGGAGTCAACGCTCATGCAACCAAAGCGCCAAAAGTCATGGCTTTATCAGCACTGAACCCGGGAACAAGCGGAGTTCCATCGCAGGGTTCAAGCAAATTCGAAGCTAACACATTTACCTATTGGCAATATGTTGACAAGCTGGTCTATTGGGGTGGTTCCGCGGGCGAAGGGATCATCGTACCTCCAAGCGCTGATACGATCGACGCGGCCCATAAAAATGGCGTGCCGATTATCGGAACGGTGTTCTTCCCACCAACCGTATATGGCGGGAAGTATGAATGGGTCAAGCAGATGCTTCAGCAGAATAGTGACGGCTCCTTTCCCGCTGCTGACAAGTTGATCCAGGTTGCGAGCCATTACGGATTTGACGGCTGGTTTATTAACCAGGAGACTGAGGGCGGAACGCCGGCCGACGCACAGCAAATGAAAGCTTTCCTAAGTTATCTGGAATCACACAAGTTAAATTCTATGCACATCGTATGGTATGATTCCATGACCAATGAGGGCAGTATCAGTTGGCAAAATGCACTTAACGACAAGAATTCGATGTTCCTGCAAGACAATAAAAAGCAAATAACGGACAGTATGTTTCTGAACTTCTGGTGGAAGGATCTTAAAAGCTCGGCAGAGAAGGCTAGAAGCTTGGGCAGAAGTCCATATGACTTGTATGCAGGCATCGATGTCGAAGCCAAGGGTTACGATACAAAGGTGAACTGGAATCTGTTGTTTCCGGATAAAGATCCTGCCGTTACTTCCCTTGGTATTTACCGTCCGGATTGGGCTTTTAACAGCGCAGAGAGTATGGAAGATTTCTTTGTACGCGAGAACAAATTCTGGGTGGGTCCAAACGGGAATCCGAGTAACACCTCGAGCGATCAAGCCTGGAAAGGTATCGCAAACGATGTGATCGAATCATCACCAGTAAATGAGCTGCCTTTCACCACTAACTTCAACACGGGAAGCGGACAGAAATATTTTGTACGAGGGAAGCAGGTGCGGGATAAGGGCTGGAACAACCGGAGTCTGCAGGATATTCTTCCATCCTGGCGCTGGATCGCAGACAGCAAAGGTACCCCACTTACACCAGTGCTCGACTGGTCCAATGCATATTACGGTGGCAGTTCGCTGAAGGTATCAGGCGTGCTGAACCCTAACAATGCGACACATCTGAAACTCTACAAGACCGACCTTAAGATCGAAGCAAGTACAAAGCTGTCTATTACGTACAAAACACAAAATAAGCCAAGCCTGAAGGTTGGTCTCGCTTTCGCAGACCATCCCAACCAATATGTCTTCCTTAACGTGAAGGATAAGACATCGCCAGACTGGACTACTGAAACATTGAATTTGACCCCATACAAAGGGAAACGGATCGTAGAGTTGTCACTGTATTTTGACTCTAAGGATGCAATTAATAATTACAACATTCAAATTGGCCAGCTCTCTATTCAAAATGCTAATGACTCGATCAAACCATTGCCCGCGGTTCGCGATCTTAAGGTCACTCAATCCGATTTCCGCAATGGTATTTATGGAGACGCCCGATTACAGTGGAAACAGCTTGACCAGCAGGTCAAACAATACGAAATCTATCGTGTACTGCCAGATGGTAGTGAAATGTTCATAGGTGCAACACCAAATCATGTGTTTTACGTTCCTGAGATGCGAAGAATAGACAAAGAAACGATCACAATATTGAAGGTTGTTGCCGTGAATGGAAGATACGAGCAAGGTCAAACCACTAGCGTGAAGATCAGCTGGCCAGCTTATCCTAAGCCGATTGCGGAGTTCAAGGCTGATCGTACCCTAGTGGCTCCAGGCGAGAGCGTTAACTTCACTGATCTGTCGACTGAAGTGACAGAAGGATGGTCATGGACCTTCGAAAGCGGAAGCCCGGCGGTCAGCACATCGAAGAACCCAGTTGTGACGTTCGCTCAGGAAGGCGTTTATAGCGTGACGCTGACTGCAACCAACAGCTCGGGCCAAGACACAATTACGAAAAAAGCACTCATCACAGTGAGCAAGGAAGCTAGCGCAGTGAAAAATCTGGCACTTGGTAAAACTGCAACAGCCGATCATGCCTGCGGGGAAAAGGAAGGGGCACCTAACGCCGTAGATGGTAAAGTGACGGATAACAGTAAATGGTGCGCAATTGGCAATCTGCCCCATTGGCTTCAGGTTGACCTCGGCGCCGAACATCAACTCAGCACTTTTGTCATCAAGCATGCTGAGAGCGGAGGAGAGTGGTCCGGTTTTAATACCAGTGATTATACGATTCAGATCAGCAGCGACGGAACGAACTGGACGGATGTTGTCAACGTCCAAGGAAACTCGGCTGCCGAGTCGACTGATTCAATTGCGTTAGTAAAAGCCCGCTATGTAAAATTATTGATTCTCAAACCTACGCAGGGAGCCGATACAGCAGCGCGGATCTATGAGTTTGAAGTGAAGGGATTATAATATACCCTATTACGACATTCTAATATTAAAGCAAATAAACCGTAGGCCACTTGAGGGGCTGCGGTTTATTTGCTTTAACACTAATGATAGCTGAAATCAAAAAAAGAACCTGATTTATCTCATCAGATTCTTATATATTGCATATGAAAAGACACGATGATATAATCAACTCACGACTGATATCCAAAGGTTAGGCATAATAATTGAATCTTATATATTTATATTATCATGCCGTTAAATTCTTGTCAATTTTTTTCTCAATTTAATAGTTAGGAGCGATAATAAATGCGTTCTTTAGTTCTCGGTTTTCAGGAAGTGGACAATACACAGCTTTTGCTCGTTGGCGGAAAAGGGTTAAATTTAGGGAGATTATCAAAAATAGAAGGAATACAAGTACCAGAAGGATTCTGTATTACAACAGTAGGATATCACCAAGCCCTCGAACAGAACCAAACGTATCATGCTTTGTTGGATCAACTAACTATGCTAAAAGTAGAAGATCGGGATCAAATCGGTGAAATCAGTAGGAAGATTCGGCAAATCATTATGGAAGCAGAAATTCCTTCCGATGTTGTGAAGGCAGTTTCTCACTATCTCACCCAGCTTGGTGATGAACATGCTTATGCAGTGCGTTCTAGTGCCACCGCTGAAGATTTACCACATGCCTCTTTTGCAGGTCAACAAGATACCTATTTAAATATCATCGGCATAGAAGCAATCCTTCAGCATATCAGCAAATGTTGGGCTTCTCTATTTACGGATCGTGCCGTAATCTACCGTATGCAAAATGGATTTGACCACAGTCAAGTTTATTTATCCGTTATCGTTCAAAGGATGGTTTTTCCACAGGCTTCAGGGATTTTATTTACCGCTGATCCGATTACTTCTAACCGGAAACTGCTATCCATCGATGCTAGTTTTGGACTTGGCGAAGCACTGGTCTCTGGCTTGGTATCTGCCGATTGTTATAAAGTACAGCAAGAGAAAATTGTCGATAAGAGAATAGCAACCAAAAAATTGGCTATCTACGGACTAAAAGAAGGCGGAACAGAGACCCGGCAGATCGACCTCGAACAGCAAAAGACTCAAACACTTACTGAACAACAAATTTTACAAATAGCAAGGATAGGCAGACAGATTGAAGCCTATTTTGGTTGCCCACAAGATATCGAATGGTGTTTGGACGAGGATACATTTTATATCGTCCAGAGTCGGCCAATCACGACTTTATTCCCCATCCCTGAAGCGAATGATCAAGAAAACCACGTTTATGTATCTGTTGGTCATCAACAAATGATGACAGATCCCATGAAACCGCTGGGATTGGCTTTTTACCTGTTAACGACTCCTGCACCTATGCGTACAGCTGGCGGAAGATTGTTTGTTGATGTCACATCAAGTCTTGCTTCACCTGGCAGCAGAGAAATGATCATAGAAGCCTTAGGTAAATCTGATCCCCTCATAAAAGACGCACTCATAACCCTCGTAGAGCGAGAAGATTTTATAAAATTTTCGGCAGATAATGAAAAAGCTTCTACTCCGAGTAAAAGCAATACAAGCCTGCCACCTAGTGATTCTCAAGTACAACTCGAAAATGATCCGACAATCGTTTCTGACCTCATTAAGAGCAACCAAGCATCGATAGAAGAGCTGCAACAAAACATTCAAACCAAATCAGGGGCGGAGTTGTTTGATTTTATTCTGGAAGATATGCAGCAATTAAAGAAGATTCTATTCAACCCACAAAGTATGCGTGTGATTATGGCTGCTATGGATGCTTCAGCATGGATCAATGAAAAAATAAATGAGTGGTTAGGTGAAAAAAACGTAGCAGATACGCTTTCTCAATCTGTACAGGGCAATATTACTTCGGAAATGGGTCTGGCGTTACTCAATCTCGCTGATGTGATTCGGCCTTATCCGGAAGTCATTGATTATTTACAGCAGGTTAAAGACGATAATTTCTTAGATGAACTGGTTAGTTTTGAGGGTGGGCAGGAAACCCAAGAGGCTTTCTATGACTATCTCAGCAAATACGGAATGCGATGTACCGGAGAAATCGATCTTACAAGAACTCGTTGGAGCGAAAAACCAACTACACTTGTCCCCATGATTCTTAGTAATATCAAAAACTTTGAACCTAATGCTGGCCATCGGAAATTTGAGCAAGGTCGACAGGAAGCTTTGAAAAAAGAACAAGAGCTATTAGATCGATTGAAGCAATTACCCGATGGTGAACAAAAAGCTAAAGAAACAAAACGAATGATTGATCTCATCCGGAATTTCAGCGGGTTTAGGGAATACCCCAAATACGGTATGGTTAATCGCTACTTCGTTTATAAGCAAGCTTTATTAAAAGAAGCCGAACAACTCGTACAAGCAGGAGTTATTCCTGAAAAAGAAGATATATACTATATAACGTTTGAAGAACTTCGCGAAGTCGTAAGTAGATGCAAACTGGATTACCAGATCATCAGCAAACGAAAAGAAGAGTACAAATTATATGAAAAACTAACTCCACCACGTGTTCTCACGTCTGATGGTGAAATTATTGCGGGTAAGTACAACCGAGAAAACCTCCCAACAGAAGCTATTGTAGGTCTAGCGGTTTCTTCCGGTGTTATAGAGGGACGAGCGCGTGTCATCTTAAACATGGAGGATGCTGATCTAGAAGATGGTGATATATTAGTTACCTTATTTACTGACCCTAGCTGGACTCCATTGTTTGTATCTGTAAAAGGTCTAGTTACTGAAGTTGGTGGACTAATGACCCATGGGGCAGTTATTGCGCGTGAATATGGCTTACCAGCAGTTGTCGGAGTGGAGAATGCTACCAAATTGATAAAAGAT
The DNA here is from genome assembly GCF_038008505.1 of Paenibacillus sp. FSL H7-0735. NCBI lineage: Bacteria > Bacillati > Bacillota > Bacilli > Caryophanales > Paenibacillaceae > Paenibacillus > Paenibacillus sp. FSL H7-0735. Next base: position 3,761,967 of record NZ_JBBOZH010000001.1, read on the forward strand.
GGGCAACGAATTCGTGTGCATGGTACAGAAGGCTATATCGAAATATTGTAATGGTTGAATCACGAATGTAGTTTGACAAATCGAATCTTTTGAATTATTTTTAATAGTGAATTATAAATTCATTATTAAAGGTGAGGGGCAATATGCAGTCTAAAAAAGAAGAAGTAAAACAGGAAATTGAATCCGCCGCTTTAAAGGTATTTTTCCGAAAAGGCTTCTCTGATGCCAAAATGAATGATATTGCCGATGAAATTCAAATTTCTGTTGGCAATATTTATACTTATTTTAAAAATAAAAAAGAGTTGTTCTATTCGGTTGTTCCGCCGTCTTTAGTGGACTATTTGAAGAATGTGCTAGTGGAAAATATTCGTATCGATAACCAGACTTTTTTTGATGATGTTAATAATGAGAAAAAATCAGCTATCGTTCAAGAGCAAATAAATATATTAACCCAGTACAGCAGGCAGATTGTCATTATTTTTGAAAAGAATAAAGGGACCGTATATAGCAATGCCAAAAACGAGCTGATCGATCTGATGATCGAAACTAAAAGACCCTATATAAAAGATCATTATAAAAGATACGAAATCGGAACCGAAGAAAATATGATTCTGCTGAAGATCATCGCGAACAATGTCATCAATATGATTCTGGATTTATTAAAGCACGAGATGAGCGCCGATAGCCGGAGAAGGATTTTTGAGGCATTAAGCTTATACTGGCTACATGGACTAAAAAGCTTAAGCGAATAACATCAATGCACCGAATTTAGGTGTGGGGTAGAACTGGGGCGCAACGCAGCAATGAGGGACAACCAAGTGGATATGCACATTTAGCATCTACGAGGGTCCCTATTTTTTTAATCCAATAATGAATTAATTATTCATTTTTGGGCGGTGTAATCAAGAAACGGGGGAAGTTACGATGAAGACAGGTTATGCGTTTATGGACTGTAATGTTATTTATGGAGATGCGAAAAAAGGGACTGATTCCCATATGACGATTTTGATTGATGAAAACGGCTTGATTCAGGAGATCGGGAAAGCAAGCGCTGTAACTGTCCCCACCCATTTCCAAACGATCGATTGTTCGGGGAAATATGTGATGCCCGGTCTCATCAACGCGCATGTCCATCTTTTTGCCGATGGTAAGCCGTTTACGCTGTCTGCCAGTGAAGGGCTGCTGAATTTTGCGTTTCATCATATTTTGGATACGAGACTGGGCAGAAACATGTTGAAGAGACGGATGAAAAAAAATGCCCTAACCGCTCTGCATTCCGGAGTAACAACGATGCGTAGCGTAGGTGAATTTTTTTATACTGATGTTCAGTTGAGGGATGAGATTAAGGCAAATCAATCTATTGGACCTAATCTTTTGGTATCTGGGTATTTCCTGAGCGTAACGGATGGCCACGGTGCACCTTATTTGGCTTTGGTCGGTGATTCACCATGGGAAGGGAGAAGAAATGTAAGAATCAATGTAAAAAACGGAGTGGACCTAATCAAAATATGTGTAACTGGCGGGGTCACCGATGCCAAAAGGATCGGAGAAGCAGGCCGCTTGCAAATGACGGAAGAAGAGGTGGCTGCCATTTGCGAGGAAGCTCACAAAATTGGGATGCGTGTGGCGGCACATGCAGAAAGTACCGAAGGTGTAAGAGTTGCGTTAAAGGGTGGAGTGGATACTATTGAACACGGCGCGGAGATGGATGAGGATATGATCAGGCTGTACAAAAATAATCCCAGAGCCTTAAAGGGCTACACCGCTGTGATTCCTACTTTACAAGCAGCTTATCCCAGTGCGAAATTAGATCCGATCCTGACAAAGTTGAATACAACCATTAAGGAAAATGCCCGGCTTGTGTATGACTCTATGTTAACAGGGCTACAGCAGGCTATAGAACATGATATCAAAATCGGTGTGGGAACGGACGCTGCTATGTCCTATGTAACCCACTATGATCTTTGGCGTGAGCTTGATCATTTCATGCGACAAACAAAGCTAAACGCAAGTGAGGTTATTGAACTAGTAACCAAATCAAATGCAGATATTTTGGGAATCGATCACCTGACAGGTTCTATAGATGTGGGCAAATATGCGGATTTAATCATGATGGAGCAAAACCCATTGGAGAACATAAAAGCTTTGTCTGATGTAGCTATGGTTATGGTCAGAGGGAATTTAATACAAACACCATCTGTGACCAGAATTCAAGCAGTGGACGAGCTGCTGGATACGGTTTGGATTTAGGAGTTACTCAGCTATTCCAAAACAAAAGAAAAACCCCCTCTTTACTATGGAGTAACTCCATACCTTATGATACCCTTTGTCAGGACAGATGACCTATGTAAGCCTGCAAATCATCAATCACTCAAAGGAGACAAGGATATGGATCAACAATTGAAGCAAAAGAATCAGTTAAAACAAATTAGCGAGATAATAATGAATTGGGTCGAACGTGATGAGGAGAAGATTGTTCAGTTCTTCTCAAGTCTAGTTAAATGTGAAACCCCTAGCCCTCCAGGTGATACGCGTGAGGCAATGGCGATGGTTCAGAGTTACCTCGACATCGAGGGACTTCCGTACAGGCAAGTCAACGCCAAAGATACCATGCCAAATATCATTTCTTCGGTGCAAATGCCAAGCGAGGGTAGGCATCTGATGTTCAACGGACATCTCGATGTACTGCCTGCTGGAGATGAACCCGGGTGGACTGACGATCCATGGAGCGGAAAGATTGTGAACGGTCGGGTATGGGGACGCGGGACGTCAGATATGAAGGCAGGCGTAACGGCGATGCTTTTCGCCTACACGTATCTATCACAATTACGCGATCAACTGAAGGGCAAACTATCGCTTACCATCGTCTCCGATGAAGAGACTGGATATGGACGGGGCACCGGCTTTATGTTCGAGCAGATCGAAAGCGAAATGGAAGCCGACTGCGTCCACAGCGCCGAACCCTCTGGAACGGATGCGATTTCGTTCGCCTCGAAGGGTTACATGCAGTTTTCTGTACGAGTGGCGACACGGGGAGCTATATCCGGGTATCCTAACGAAAGCAAAAGCTCGATCCGTATCGCCACCGATATCATCCTCGACCTTGACGAGTTGGAAGGTATCGAGGTAGACGTTCCCTCCTCGATTACGGATATACTCTCTAATCCGCAGCGGCGTGAACAGTACAACGAGTCCAGAGGAGAAGGTGCGGCTGAGATTCTGCCATTAATCACGGTTAATGTTGGTACGATCGAGGGCGGCAATTCACCTAGTGTCATTTCACCTGATTGTATATTCTCGGTATCCGTTGTTCTTCCAGTCGGAGCTGATCCGTATACGATTTTCTCGAAAGCCAGAGATATTGTTGCTCGCTATCCCGAAGCAGAAATCAAATTGGAAGGCGTCGATTCGGCGGATGTATCGGATCCAGACAGTGAGATGGCTAGGATCTTGCAGGAGACGGTAGAAGATTTGGGGTGGAACAAACCGGTGCTGGTTCCTGATGTTGCAATTTCCGATTGTCGGTACTGGCGTTATCGTGGTACGCCTGCTTTCTGGTATGGTCCGGACGGAAGCAATTGCAGCGCGGCCAATGAGTCGGTATCGATCAAGGAATTGCTGCATCTGGTTCGCACCCATGCCTTAGCGGCAACGCAGTACCTCATGAATAATTATATAGAAGAAGACACAGAAGAAAAAAGTGTTGAAGGATCAGCAGTGTCTGAAGAAAAACCTAAGATCGCTGCACACAAACCAGAGATCAAATCGCTGCCGGCTCTGCGCGTCGCCCGCATCATGGCAAAAGCGAAGAGCTTTAATCACATCAACCCTATCATTGGTCCAATGTTTAATCAGCTCTACCTCAGCCTTACCCAGGCAGGTGTGATTGTTGGTGCGGTATCGCTAGCCACCTTTGAGGAAGACGTGGACGGTAACGGGTTAATTGTGACTGCCGCATTCCCTGTCGGACCAGAGGTTGTCTCCGGAGACGGATTCGAGGTCGTAGTACTCTCTGGTGTTGAAGCGGCTGTAACGACGGTCCACCGTGGCTCAGAAAGCACTGCTGCCACCTGGAATAATCTCCGACGTTGGATTAGTAGAGAGGGGTATCGGCCTCAGGAAGTATACCGCGAGTTCTACATCGTGGCTCAACCGAATCCGCAAGAGCTCTGGGCTACCGAGTTGCAGCAACTCGTCACACGACGCTAAGCTATAAATTAAATTTTCTACTTTATAGCAAGACTGATTTTCGTGACAAAGTCTTCTTCTCTATTGGTTGACAATGCATTGACCAAATATTCTTCATAAGCATTACCGGATACATGAAACCCTCTATCCCTAATTTCATTTAACAGGAACGGATAAACTTCCGTTATGCTCTCATAGCTGCCTTTATGATAAAGGATTGCATAAAGACCTGCGGATTTTAATTCGGCATTCGGAGTTTCAGTGTGAACAAACAAACGTTCAACTCGGTTAAACCGACCATGCAAGATATCCTCTTTGCTAGTCACAGAACCAATGAAAGCTGGACCTTTCATTCCTGTTTGCTCTAAAAAAACTTCATAATCGTAATTCCATTCTTCGTTAGAGGTATCACCGGTACGTGGATTCGGGGCACTATATATCACGTGTTCCTCCGGTAATTCAACGATTGTAACTTCACCTAGTGTGGTATTTATTAATTCTTCTGATATGGATGTCAACTTCGAAAGGAACCAATAAATTTCTTGTAGCTTTTTAATTTCTTCTTCCACCTTTATGAGTTGTTCTTCAGCAAGCTTGGTCAATTTCTCCGAGGAAGGTGAACTGAAATAGCTCTTCAGATCTTTAATAGGAAAGTTCAACGATCGGAGTGATTGTATAGCCCAAAAGGTATCGAGCTGCTGTATAGTGTAATATCGATATCCGTTATCGCTTATTCCTGCTGGTTGAAATAGCTTTATTTTGTCATAGTAGAACAATGTATCTTTTTTGATTCCGAATAGCTTAGCAAATTCACCAGTATAAAAATTCGTTAGATTTTTTCTAATCATGAGTAAATTATCCTTTACTATAGAGTAAGTCCATACCCAATAGTACCATTTGTACGGAAAGATATCATTTATACGGTGGTTTAGATTTAGTTACGATTGCCATTCCACAGATCACAGAACAAGAAACTTCCGTAAACATGCGAATCGATACAACGATTCCTACCACAAAAAAGCCATACTGATTAACCAGTCTTTTCTTCTTTATTGCATACTACCCGGTATGAATAACTATAAGCCTGTCAGCCTTTCTGGTCGGGAAGCTTATTTATTATGATTCCTGTAAATAACGGACCCGCCTGAAGGGAATTCTAGAGATGAGAGATATCTCAAATTCTAATCAGGATGAGGACGGAATTCATGAAGCAACCTTCCAGTAAAACTGAAGAAGACGATAAACTGAAATGGTGGCAACTAAGCTTGTTAGGCATAGCAGGCACTATAGGAACCGGGTACTTTCTTGGCTCAGGTCTAGCAATTTCTATGGGAGGGCCAGCAGTGCTGCTAGCCTACATTTTAGCTGCTATTGGAACATATGTCGTATTTGATGCACTGGCTCAGATGACAGCGGAAGATCCGGAGCAGGGTTCATTTCGATCCTATGCAAAAAAAGCATTTGGAAATTGGGCAGGGTTCGGGAGCGGCTGGGTATATTGGTTTTCGGAACTGTTGATTATGGGAAGTCAGCTCACAGCATTGTCCATATTCTCGCGTTTTTGGTTCCCGGCCGTACCGATGTGGGTGTTTGCTGCCAGCTTTGCGGCCGTGAGCCTATTGATTGTGTTTTTTGGTAATAAGGGCTTTGACAGGGTTGAAAATATACTGGCCATCATTAAAGTGGCGGCTATACTAATGTTCCTTGTTATTGCTGCCGTACTTCTGACGGGTTGGATCGGCGGTTCTAAGTTCTCACCGAAAGTTCCACTTGGGTTTAAAGCGTTGTTTCCATCTGGAGGTATTGGGTTGTGGTCTGCCTTTATTTTTGCTTTTTATGCCTATGGTGGCATTGAGGTGCTGGGAATTATGTCCTACAGGCTAAAGAAACCTGAGGAAGCTCCAAAAGCAGGAAAGGTGATGTTGCTGGGACTGGCTACAGTATACGTTCTCTCAATCGGGCTTGCAGTAATCATGGTGCCGCTTAGTGCTTTTAATCCAAAAGAAAGTCCTTTTGTGCTCGCGCTCAGTAGCGACCATCTGACCTTTATACCGCATTTGTTTAACGGGGTGTTGATCATAGCTGGGTTCTCCACGATGACAGCTTCGCTTTATGCCATTACCTCGATGATGATCACTCTTTCACAGGAAGGGGATGCACCCAAGGTTTTTTCGAAGAAATGGAAGGATAAATATCCGTTTTTTGCCCTTTGTTTAATAGCTGGAGGTTTAGGGGGTGCCATTATGATGTCATTGTGGTTGCCAGGAAAAGTATACGAATACATTACAACAGCTGCCGGACTGATGATCCTCTATAACTGGTCCTTTATATTGCTCTCCTCCCGCAAGCTGCTTAAGCCCAGTCTTCTAAACGGGGTGAAACGCTGGCTAGGCTTAGTGCTGATCGCTACTGCTGTAGCAGGTACGCTATTTCATGCGCTCAGTCGTCCAGGCTTCTACATCAGCCTGCTAATTGTTTCGCTGATTGCCTTGAGTGATTGGATCGTTCAACACATCCGTAATAAGAAGGACAGTTCTGTTATGGGGCATGGGGCGGACGAACAGACCCATGAATATCATTCTTTACCGGGCGGTCCTGAATTTCGGATTAAGGGCATAAGGATGCGAAAAAACAAGGTTTAATGAAAAAAGAGAAGTCGGGCAGCCTGTACACCAAAATAAAAACCAAATCCAATCAGCGACAGACCTGACAGAACGGAGATCGCCTTCAATACCCGAACGGTTAGAAATTTACGAAAGAGACTGGAGGCGGCAGCCATGGTTACATCCCAGAAAAGAATCCCTAGTACGATTGCTCCGCTATAGATCAATAATTGCTGCATCGGATACTCGCTGACCGCCTTGGCTAATATTGAGCCGTAAATACCCAACCAAAAAAGGATCGAGAGGGGATTGAACAAGGACATGAGAAATCCCGACAGATAAGATTTGGATAGTGAGGTATCGTTGCCCCTCAGCCCGTCAGCTGAAATGTCACCTGTATTTTTAATGCTGTCTACACCTGAATAGACGAGGACAAAGAATCCGAACAACCATAAAAACACTTTAACAAACGGAGCATCCAGCAGATGAATGAGGCCAAAATAAACAAGCAGCATGTAGATGATATCGGCACTAACCGCCCCTAAACCGACTATCCAGGCAGGCATAAATCCTCCGCGGAGTCCCTTGTCCAGCTGTGCTGCATTAATGGGTCCGAGAGGTGCCGAGAGGGATAATCCTATAATCATATAACCTATAAATACGTTAATGTTGTCCTCCTCCTTTATATAGATAGCTTATTCTGATAAAGGCAGTGGTAGGACAACCAAAAAAAGGCCCGCGGAAGATCGCGGGCCTTCTTTTATAAGAAACTAAAGAGTGAGTAGAATTACGCCTTCACGGATTCAGGTCTTTTAACAAGAAGAGGTGGAGGAATCAACCAGCCCTTTTTCTTAGTCAAATGTAGAATTTTAAGGCCGATGGCTGCTTTGGTAAGGTGATATTTAGCAAACAAAGCCCCTATATCTTCTCTGATCGATTGTCCCATTGCCTGACTACATGCCACAAGTCCAACAGCATTATCAGCTGCAAGTTTGGCTGCAATTTCAGGATCTGTGAAACGTGCCCCTACAGGAATATCTTCAAGTTTAGCATCGGGCCGATTTGGCATTACTGGTGCAGATGCAATACCTTGCTCTGAGAGCAGTGTATCACACTCACTGATTTCAAGCTCCGCTTGATCAATTAAAGCTCCTAATATTTTTTTCAGGTCATTGTCGCCCGCGTGGTACATATAAGCTCTGTAACAAGAGAGGGCTCCCTTTGCGACCATTGAGGCTTGCCAAACCGTAAAAATCTCTCCATAATGCATCGGTTCTTCTTTGGGGTTACCGCCTAGAATCCCTGTCATAAATAGTCTCCTTTATTGTTGGATTTGAACAAACATTAGCATGCCCACAACAACAAGAAAATTGCAGCTTTTCACATAAAATAGGTATGTCAATTTGAGGCTTCGACATCCGTGCATGTTTAAGGATAAATAGCACTAATTTTCTCATAATAGGATAAATGTGAAAATAAGGAACGATAAAATTGAACACGAGTTGTGGAGGAATCAAATGTTTTTCATCGTGATGATTGGATAGATACTTCCATGGACGATGGCAGATACTATTTTAGAGAGGACTTATCAGTAATCGTTCTAACGGACCGCTTGCAAGTATAATTGCCTTTGCATTCAATGAAGTTGGTTATCACTGGAGAGAGTCGAGTGTATCTCCATCGAGGCAGGGATGGAATGGGAGTCATTGCTTCCAACACCTTTGGTAAAATGTTAAGCCCTGTCCTCGGCGCTTATTTAGGTACATTGTTATAGTTTGCACCCTTGAAGGAATTGAAAAAGAAATCGAGGCACGATCACTTCTTTATATAGCAGCCGTAGGGGCGGAACGTGACTGCTATCCTTATTCGCTGTTACTCCAAGCGAGGGAAAGACAGGAGTGAAGAACAATCAGAAGCAAAGCTATTCCTCAAAATTCTCGGATAGGAAGGATTAAATAGGGGAAAATAGCAATGGGTGCTGCCTGCCCAATATTGTTCTGGAGGGAAAAAAATGAAGAAGATTGCTACTTTTGCATCAGTTGCATGTCTTAGTTTACTTTTAAGTATTCCAGCATTTGCGAACCAAGATGAAGCAAACCTAGGGATACAAACACATTACTCGGCTAATCAAACAAATGATAACCTGAATGCAAGGAATGTTAATGCAACGGGTAATCATAATTCAACAGCGGTCGAGAATGGAAATTACCGAGCACAGGCAGTCGGGGATGAGAATCGAGGCACTAATTGGAGCTGGTTGGGTCTCTTAGGGTTGCTTGGACTTACAGGCTTGCGGAATAGAAGCCGAGAAAAAAGCTAAACTTTTTAGAGTTAAAGGGAACTATAGGGGCCATTTTTATGATTAGAACTGAGGACTGCATTTACAGACTCGGCAAAAAATTTATACCTTTAATTTGTTCTAAATAAAAAGCCGGTTTCAGGATGATCCTGAATAACCGGCTTTACATTTTTTTAGCAAACCATTTTTAGGAGAGATTTAAAGATAATCGCACTTGAATTTGCCATTCACCAGCCACAGGTTCCAGAAGTCGTCCGTAACCCGCACATATTGGCATGCTCAGTGAGGAATTCAGGAATTCCGCGTATTCCACCAAAACAGGACTTCGTAATGATAATTTTATTCCATGTTTTACGAAAATTGGGGAACCGGACAAAAGTGGGAGAGCAACGGCAGTACTTCAGAAGACAGAAGCTTCTGGACCATGTTTATGATTGAAGAATAATTTTTTTAAAAACTAGAGGATTTGAATTCATAGGCCCTGTTTGATTAAACTCCAGATGCGTTCAAACCTGTCTTGGTAGTCAGGTAAATTCCAGGATTCTTTGAAGGATGGGAGGCTAAATACTGCAAACGCAGAGAGAATCGCCTCAGCCCGTTCCAAGTGGGGATCGTGATAGTCCATGAAGCCGTCAATAATTTGGTAGGAATCCCAGAGAACATCGCGTAATACCAGTGGATTGCTATCCACGTATTGAGTATTCAAGGCAAACATCTTGGGATTCTCGTTATAAGCCCGTTTTTTTGCGTTAACAAATGCCCATAACCAATCGTGAAGCAATTCTTGCGGTTTAGTTAAACTAGTCATATCTAATTTAATTTGTTCTGAAATCATCCGGTTGAACCAGCTCTTAGATACGGCTGCCCAGAGCTCTTGCTTATTTTTAAAGTGCTTATAGAGCGCTGCATGGGTGATACTTAATTCATCCGCAATTTGTGAGAGTGTCACTTCGGATTTTTCCGTGCGTTTAATTAATGCCTCAGCTGTTTCAATAATGAGCTCTTGTGTGATTTTAGCCACAGTACTGCCAACCCTTCTTTCTTCAATAAATTCCTTTTTATCGTTAATACACTTGCGAATATTTTAACATATAAAATAATCAGTAACAATTGTTGATTTTTGTAACTTATTGCTTTATGCTTATTGTATAAGTTACAAAAATAAATAAATGTTACTTTTTTTAACGCATAGGGGGTTATAAATTATGAAAGCAGCACAGATCACCAAATATTCAAAAAAGTTCATAGTAAAAGTGAACGATATTCCAATCCCAGAAATAAGTGATAACGAAGTCTTGGTCCAGGTGAAAGCAGCAGCAGTTAATCATTTGGAATTGCTCATTGGTACCGGAAGCGTAAAGCTGATTCAGGATTATGAATTCCCATTGGTACTTGGTAACGAGCTGACGGGTGTTATTGAAAAAGTAGGTAAGAAGGTGCAAGGCTTCAAAGTTGGCGATGCAATATATTCACGTCTGCCACTACAAAAAATCGGTGCCTTTGCGGAATACGCGGCAATTAATGCAAATGCCATCGGGCACCTACCCGCTAATTTGAATTTTGTGACTGGTGCAGCTGCGCCATTAACAGGATTGACAGCCTATCAAGGATTAAATGAAGAATTAGATGCTAAAGCTGGCGAAATCGTGTTTATCCCTGGAGGTTCTGGTTCATTTGGCCAAATGGCCATTCCTATCGCCAAAAGTATGGGGCTCAAGGTCATCATCAGTGGAAATCCAGAAGCACGTGAACGGACAATGGCCGCTGGTGCAGACCAATATATTGATTATACGACTGAGAACTATTGGGAACAGCTTGGTGATGTAGATTATGTGATTGATACCTTGGGACCAAGCGAATTTGATCATGAGCTTTCAATTATTAAAGCAGGAGGCCGCCTTCTTTCTCTGCGGACCGGTCCTAACGAACGTTTTGCAGAAGATCTGGGCTTCTCTGGCTGGAAAAAAAAGCTCTTCACCATCGCTGGGGCTAAGTATGATCATAAAGCGAAGAAAAAGAAGATTCAATATCATTTCATTTTTGTTCGCAGTGATGGCGAACAATTAAAGAAAATCACGAAGATTATTGAAGATAATGGGATTGTACCAGCAGTGGACCCAACAGAATTCCACATAGAAGAGATTAACGAAGCACTGAATTTTGTTGCTGAAGGTCATCCTAAAGGGAAAGTTATTATCAGATTTTAAGGAGTATATCTAAATTGGTTGTCGAAAAATTCTTTACTGATCATTCTAGAATTGATATACTGATTTAAATTAGAGTTAATAGTGTAGTTTTTTTGCCGTAACTAGAATGATCGTTCTTGAATATTTCGAAGAAATTTATTAAGGGAGGGATGAACGAGATACAAGTTTAATCGTGAACAAAACTCTATCGAAATGTTGTTAAATGATCAAAAAACTTAAAAGGGAGAGAATAATATGAAATATACAGTGATTACAGGAGCAAGCTCAGGAATTGGGTATGAAACAGCATTGGCGTTTGCTGCACGCGGTAAAAATTTAATTTTGGTAGCTAGAAGATTAGATAAATTAGAAGAACTTAAATCAACAATTCAGAATATTGATCCTAATGTAAATGTTCTTGTTCGTTCAAGTGATCTGTCTGTTACAGAGCAGGCTTACACACTGTATAACACTTTGAAGGAATACCAAATAGAAACCTGGATTAATAATGCAGGACTTGGTGAAGCTTCTTTTGTGGTAGAACAGAATTTAGATAAAGTTGAAACTATGTTACGTGTTAACATCGAATCCTTGACGATCCTTTCTACACTATTTGTGCGAGATTATGCTGATGTAGAAGGAACTCAGTTAATTAACGTATCATCCGCACTCGGATATGCCATTGCTGTTGGGAGCGTTGCTTATTCTGCATCTAAATATTATGTTAGTGCCTTCACCGAAGGGCTTGCAAAAGAACTAGAGCTTAAAGGCGCGAAATTAAAAGCAAAAGTTTTAGCTCCAGCAATAACTGAAACGGAATTTGTGAAGAAATCAATAGATGCTGAAGAATTTGATTACAAAGCAAACATGACTAAGTACCACACTGCCAAACAAATGGCGAGTTTCATGGTAGAACTTTATAATAGCAATGATATGATAGGGATTGTTGACCAGAATTATAACTTCAATCTGAGAGATCAAATCTATCCAATTATATCTGAGTTTTAAATCGAATTAGATATTAGTCACGAAAACGATCGTCGAAGAAACTGGAGCAAAAAGAACTGGCTTCCCTATTCTTAAACGTAGGGTACAACTTTTGCACACGCTGGAAAAAGATTGGACTCTGGATTGTTTAAAAACAGCCAAAGTAAGAATCCAATGGTAAGCATCAGTTCAGTTATCATGTTATGAATAAAATCAAGCATCTTGCTTGATTTTATTTACGTTTTATATATTAGTTTGCGGATCGTTTACTTAAATGTATAATGATTGCTTGAGGTGATTACAATGGCAAGAAGCAAAGAATTTGAAATTAATGAAGTACTAGATAAAGCGATACAACTATTTTGGATGCAAGGTTACGAGAAAACTTCAATGCAAGATTTGGTAGACTGTATGGGAATTCACAGAAGAAGTATCTATGATACATTTGGTGATAAGCACGCCTTATATTTGACGGCACTCCAACGGTACGAATCTACTCAAAACAAAAAAATGAGATTCTTGGTTGAGAAGCAAGAACCGGTAAAGGAGATCATTCGACAATTTCTAGAATCCTCGATGAGGAGCGAAGGAGAACCTCAAGGATGTTTCATAGTTAATTCGGGTGTGGAGCTGGGAGTACTGGATCCGGAGGTTGCATCCTTTGTTGAGAATAGCTATTCAAAAACGGAGAAGTTGTTATATGACCTCGTTCAGACTGGCCAGCAAAGAGGTGAACTTAGAATTTCACTGGAGCCCGAGGCCATTTCTCATTATTTAATGAATGCCTGGTTAGGACTGCGTACAATGGTAAAAACGGCAACGGATCATAAAAAATTAACAAGTATTATTCATACCATACTGATCACTCTAGATTAAAACTCCTTTATCTATCTGCAATGTAAGAGGAGAAGCACTTGTATCGAATGCCGAAAATAGACAATCAACTTACTGCTACCCGAGTACGCAAAGAATAGAACCGGCTTAATACGCCCAGCTTAACTATATATATACAGCATCCGACACCAGCTGTAAGGATCTAAGAATGAAGACACTAAAAAAAACCATGCTGACGATGGGCTTCTTAGTCAATGTGGATATTAATCTGTCCAAGATCGGTAGATACAGCGCACTTCACGAAAGGATTGTTTGGGTTTACGGTATTCATTAACCAGACCCTTATTGTTGAAGCCGCGGGCCCGGTCGCGGAAGTTCTTACTGCTGCTTTTCAGATCGCCGCGGATGTCTGCAAACTGCCAGATGTAGGTCCCGCCAATTTTCGAATCATTCTTGAAGATTTTCAGCGCTTCAGTCACAATATCTGCCTGATAATCCTCGCTGAACAATCTCGGCTCCCAGCCCACATCCCCGAATAGTCCAGCACCACCGAATTCGGTCATGAGCACAACCTTGTTACCGGCTCCCATCTGCTCCGCACGCACATGGAACTGTTCCAGCATGTCTTTGAAGCTGGCTGTATCGCTTTCGTACCAGCCGAAATATTTATTTATACCGATAACATCGAATAATGGAAGTAGAATATCTTCGAGTGGATGCATCGTAGCGTAGGTGACAAGCCTAGTGCTGTCGAGTTTCTTCACCAACCCGACTAGAGCTTGTGTGAAAGCATATGCTTCTTGAGTCCGGGTATCAATCTCATTATGAACGGACCAGAAGATCACACTTGGGTTATGAAAATGCAGGCCAATCATTTCTTCAATCATAGACAGTGCACGCTCCTGGAAGAGCGGCTCACTTACCGTTTCGTTCGGCAGAAAGGCTCCCCATATCGGAATTTCGCTCCAGTATACAATCCCTTGCTCATCGAGTAGATCAAGCCAATATGGGCTCTGGGGATAATGCGAGCCCCGGACGGAGTTGCAACCTAATTCCAAAATGATACTGAGCTCCTTGTGCATCAGCTTCGGTGGGAAGGCAAAACCCCACTCAGGATGCTCTTCATGTCGGTTCACCCCCTTAAGATATACGGGTGAACCGTTAATTAGAATCCGATGATCCTTTGTTTCAATACAGCGAAAACCGATCCGTTCAATCTTGTCGTCTTCCTCTGTCCGCAGTTGAAAGGTATACAGTTCTGGAAGACCTACGTTCCACAAACGTATTTCAGGCATAAGCAACTTGAACGTATGACTGAGGGTTTGGCCAGTCTCAATCTGTACTTCTTCCGAGTGCAATTCATGTCCGCTTTCGGAGAATGTGATCTTGGTAGTATGCTGCTCCTTATGGAAGGAATGGAGCTGCACCTGAACAGTAACATCTGCATCTGATCCATGCAGTGCATAATCAATCTTCAGCTGTTCGATGTAAATATCAGGCAAATATTGCAGCTCCACCGACCGTATGATACCCCCGTAATGATACCAATCCACCTGCTCTGTCGGAATCGTAAGTAGGTCCAAGGTGCTGTCCGTCCGGACGATAATCTCATGTTCTCCTGCCCCTAAGGAAGGAACAATAAATTCAAAAGGTGTAAATCCGCCATAGTGATACCCAAGGTGCCGCCCGTCCAAATAGACATCGGCATGGCCCAGCACGGCATGAAAGATGAGTCTGACATGCTGCGAATTCACAATCTGTATTTTTTTACGATACCAACCGACACCTTCATAATCGTACATTCCCAGTTCATTATTCCAGCACGAGGGCACATAAAGAGACTGCCTAGAATGTGGAAATCGCTCAAACCATTTTTCTTGAACACCCGTATTTAACGGATCCTTCATGAAATCCCAAGGCCCATCCAACAGCTCAGTTCTCCGAATTTGATACTCGCTAAAAGTCCTTAACAAGTGTGTTCCTCCTTTTTTTTCCTGTAATGTATTGAGAATTTCAGACATCTTGATAATATGGATAGTAACATTTGGAGTTTAAGCATTGAATAGAAAAAAACGTTACCGTCTTGTTTAAATCGCTCTTTTAGCAGCAGGAGGGGATATTAATTGGAAGAAAATGATTACAAGCTGAATGACCTCACCGTGCATATCCATTTTGTACTCGACAAAGCTACTTATCCCGGCTGGGAGGACATCCGTAACATGGTAAATGTGCACAGCTTGTACTGGATTCATGAAGGTAAAGGGGTTTTCCTGACCAATGTTGAGCACAAAGTAGAGGCTGGAATGCTAATCTATTTAAAACCAGGCCTTAAACTGTCCATGCGCTCGCAGATGGATGCTCCACTTCGTATAACGATGCTGCTCTTCGATTGTGCCGAGCTTGGTTATGATGCGGTATGGAAGGAAGTCAAGCCAATCGGAAAACTAAGACTTCCCTTCTTAAGCCAATATAATCAACAGGAAGCTGAGGAAATTAGCCGGTTGGTCTGGGGGATTCACCAGGAATGGCTGCCCGGACTAACCGATGGCATAGCTGTTTCCCGGGCTAAAATGCAGATCCTGCTGCATATGCTGCACCAGACCGTACAACCGGACTGGAATCTGATGGAGTCTGGAGCTTTCGCCGCCTTCGAGCAAATCAAGAAAACACTCGAGAACGACTATAAGGATCATCACCGGATCGAAAAATTGGCGGAGAAATACGGCATTTCGCCATCTTACTTGCGTAAGATGTTCCTAAAATTTACGGGGATGGGGCCTAAGGAATACCATATGCACATACAGAACCAGCAAGCTTGCCGTTATCTAGTCTTTACCGATTATCCAGTTAAGGAAATAGCCAAATTATGCGGGTACTACGAAGAATATCATTTCAGCAAGATTTTTAAACAGCTTAACGGGATCCCTCCGACAGTATACCGAAACAAACAGAGAATCAAAGATTAATTGTCCGTAGAACCACTGGTAAAAAAATCTTGAGGTTATGGTTTTTTTACGGGAAGGGCTGTACCATGATAGTATTGAACTCATTGAAGCATGTATAAGGAGGGAAAATTGGGCATGATTATATCACTCAAAAATGTATCATGGCAACGTGATACGACAATGATCTTACGCGATATGAATTGGGAAGTGAAGCAAGGACAACACTGGTGTATCGTCGGTCTGAACGGTTCAGGAAAAACGACGATGCTAAATGTAGTGAACGGCTATATCTGGCCGACAACAGGACAAGTTGAGGTGCTGGACCATCGCTTCGGCGATGTGGACTTGAGAGAGCTACGCAAACGAATCGGTTGGGTAAGCACCTCCTTGCAGCAGAAGCTGTACGGCCATCAGACTGCCCTGAACATCGTCCTAAGCGGGAAATTTGCGACCATTGGTCTGTATGATAAGACAAATGAAGAGGATCAAAAACAAGCCGAAGAGTTAATGGAATTTCTAGACTGCTCTTCCTTAGTTAGTCGTACATATGATACCTTGTCGCAAGGACAGCGGCAGAAAGTCCTCATAGCACGCGCACTAATGGCCAATCCAGATCTACTAATTCTTGATGAGCCATGCACGGGACTTGATATTTTTGCCCGAGAACAGCTGCTGCAGATGATCGAGAAGATAACAAAGCAACCCGGTGGACCAACCTTGCTGTATGTAACCCATCATATCGAAGAGATAACACCATGCTTTACGCACACGCTGCTGGTAAAGAGCGGCGAAATCTACAAAGGGGATGAGACAGTAAACTGCTTGCAGTCGGATGTCTTGAGCGATTTCTTCGATACCCCTGTTGAAGTACAGGAACATCATAACCGCAAGTGGCTTACACTTGCCGGTGATAAGTAGAATATCAAGGCACATCGAATAGGCGAGCAAACCGTTCTGAAGTGGTTTGAAGGATTGCTTGCAGATATAAAAAATGAAAACTGATCACAATATAATTTTAAAATAACCCGCGCGGGGCGCGGGTTTTGTATTTGTTTGCAAGCTTATAAGCCACCTCCCAGAAACATCGTAACAACATACTAACGGTACCTGCAAAAAAATTTTGACATATCTAACAGGTACCGTTATAATACAAATTAACAGGTACCGTCACAAAGAGCAACAGGTACCGTAAAAATTCAACGGAGGATTCATTATGGACATGAATGATGAGTTATACGAAAAACTCGCGAAACTGCAATGGCTGTTGCAAAGGCAACACTTGAAAACTCACGCCGCGGTTGGTCCGATGGCCGACGCATCACGTGGGCAAGGCAGGATATTAGCATTTCTTCGGATGAAAGACGGTATCAGCACCAAAGACTTATCCTATATGCTGGACATCCGTGTATCATCCCTCAATGAATTGCTTGGTAAACTGGAGAAAGCAGAATACATCACCCGTAAGCCCTCAGAAACAGACAAACGTATCATGTTGATTTACCTAACGCAAAAAGGGCAAGAGGAAGAGAAACAAGAGATAGACAACGGCAACATATTTTCTCGCTTATCGCCAGAAGAGCAGATAGCTTTCGGGGATTACCTAACTCGCGTCATTACAGCTGTGGAGGAAGAACTTGGAACGGACGGAGAACGTGATGTGATGGCTATGTGGATGGAAGCCGCAAAGGAGCGTATGGGAACAGAGGAATTTGAAAAACTGATGGCTATGCGCGGACAAATGCACAAAATGTGGGGAAATTCTAGGGACGAACGCTTTAGCGGCAGATTCCCTGGGTTTGGCGGAGAAGGGCATGGTGACATGCGCGGATTCAGCTGGCCTTCCAGAGATGACAGTAATTCGTCACCTGACAAGTCACATGGCCCGGACGATAAGTAATTAGAGTCTTTTTGCAAACAGTAGCTGAGGCGCTGCCTTTCCACCAGAGAAAGATGAACGGCAAAGGCAGCGTAATGTGAAACTGAAGAATAGTCAAATTTCGTACGCCAAATCTGAGACTCGACGTTAGGGTACAGGTTTGCTTGTTGCTGCGTCACGGTTCATATTGGACCGATAGTTAGAATTCTAAGTAATTTCAAAAAACAAAATAAAGAAAGATAGTGGTGAACCCTATGGATGCAGAAAACCTCCATTACTTTGAAAAAGCACCTGTCGCAAAAGCCGTAGCTCACTTCGCAGTACCGATGATGCTAGGCATGTCGATGAGTGTCATATACTCCATTTTGAACGCCTATTTCCTTGGTACACTGGGCAATACTGCGATGTTAACCGCACTCGCACTAACTTTACCGTTATTTGCCGCCATAATGGCGCTTGGTAACTTGATTGGCATCGGTAGCAGTGCATTTATCTCCCGTTTGTTGGGAGAGAAAAAATATGATGATGTAAAGCATGTGTCTTCATTCGCCTTTTACAGCAGTTTAGTTCTCGGTCTTATTTTGATGGCTGCCGGCATCCCATTAATCGATTCAATCGTTCATGGCTTGGGAGCGACGCCTGACTCCTTCGGATTCACGAAGGACTATGTCACGATTATGCTTATTGGTTCACCTTTCGTCGTTCTATTCTTCACGCTGGAGAATATCGTGCGCTCGGAGGGGGCAGCAATCACTTCGATGATCGGTATGCTTCTCAGTGTTGTTGTGAATATTATTCTCGATGCGCTAGTCATTTTCGTCTTCCATTGGGACGTGATCGGGGTTGCATCTGCTACAGTCATTTCTAACTTGGTTGCAAGTGCATTCTACGCCTTCCACATGGGATATAAGAGCCAATTCTTAACCATCTCCGTAAAATGGTTCAAAGCTTCCAAAGACATTCTCAGCAATGTATTTAAAATTGGAGTTCCAGTCTTTGTTATGAGTCTCTTCATGGGTGCAATGTCACTCATCTTTAACCGTTTTCTGGTCGAATATGGGGAGCAGGCCATTGCGGCCTTCGGGATTTCATCACGTTTATTACAATTTCCAGAGGTTATCCTGATGGGCTTATGTGAGGGAGTCGTGCCGCTGATTGCCTTCTCTTTTACAGCTAACAAATTACGCATGAAGCACACCATTACTTTTACAATCAAAGTGACTGTGGCATTAGCAGCCGTGTTCGGCATTATTGTATATCTGATTTCAGACCACTTAATCGGTTTATTTACGAATGACCCTCAATTAATTGAACTGGGCAGCTACATTCTTCATGTAACGTTCTTATCCCTGTTCATTTCAGGAACGACCGCTTTGTTTACAGGGATCTTCCAAGCGACAGCACAAGGAACCGCCGCCTTTATTATGTCAATTATTCAAGGTATTACTCTGATTCCAGTATTGTATATTGCTAATCGAATGAACGGTTTCCACGGAGTAGTCTGGTCGCTCGTCATTTCGGATGCTGTTGCGTTCCTTGTGGGGGCCATCATGCTGTATGTTCTGCGGAACAAATTGCAGCCTGATTTAGATACTTTAGTACAGTAAAATCCTAAGCTTTAAGTTGATACTTTAAGTTCATCTAAAAAAACCTTGGATCAGCAAGGTTTTTTTGGCTCGTATGATGACGCAGCCTGCCATGAGGCAGCACATAGCTGCTTTGGAGGCGAAGCTCCAGTTAAATTTTAATGCTGACTTCTCCACTTGAAAGATACTCCTCGTCACCATTCTCATATCTGACTTTCAGATGGCAATCGTCATCGATATCAATGGCTGTTGCTTTACGTTGTTCATTATCCTTTATCACGGTCACAGGTTCTCCAAGTGAAATTAACCTTTTTTTGTATTCGGAAAGAAACAATCTGTCCGTTAAATGCTCATAATATCTCATGAAATTGTTTAGTACTTCTGCAACGAGACGGTTGCGGAGATCACCATAAGGATTGTTTTCGGAAATTACAGTTGTTGCAATCTCGGTAAGATCAGTGGGAAAGCCTTCGGAAGGGAGGACTACATTGATACCGATGCCGAGAACAGCATAATCAAGCCAGCCGTTTTCCAGTGACACGGATGCTTCGGTAAGAATCCCGCACACTTTTTTCCCTTCCATGAAAACGTCATTTACCCATTTAATCTGCGTTTCTTTACTGGATACGCTCTCGATAGAAAGGGCTACAGCTACTGCGGCGCAAGTGGTCAATAAAGCTGAGTCTGTTGCGGACAGCTTGGGACGCAGCAGGATGCTCATATAGATACCCGTTCCAGGTGGAGAAAAGAACTTCCGGCCCATTCGCCCGCGACCAGCTGTTTGTTCTTCCGAAAGAATCACCTTACCTTCAGCTTCTCCATTTGAGGCAAGGTTCTTTACGGCTTCATTCGTGGAAGATATGGTCTTAAAGACTTCGACTCGTAACTTTTGCCCCCGAGTATCCAGGTACTTTGAAATTGCACTGGCTGATAAGATATCCGTTTGTGGTGACATGGAATATCCTTTATTGGTTACAGCTTGTATGGAATAACCGTCTGTCTGTAAAGATTTTATGGCTTTCCAGACCGCGCTGCGCGTCACGGATAACTGAACGGCTATTTCCTCGCCGGAAAAATATTCACCCTTATTACTGTCGAGTAAGGCAAGAATATGTTCTTTTACTGTCATGAACTTAAACCTCCAAAAGTATAACTCTCCGACCAAAACCCATTGAATAGATTAACATCCAACGATTGCGACTGAATACTCTAATTCTATATAACAATAGGAAAAACTCAAGCATGGTATTTTATTCTATTGTAAACCATATAAAATATTATGGTTTACAATAAAGAATATCTCCATTATAATTCAGCTTACTGGACGTATTTACTAACCAGAATACAATCATTGATATCCAATGGAGGTCATTTTTTTGAAGACAAAAGAACTTATTTATGCTGCATTATTCGCAGCACTTATCGCGGTGTTGGGGATGATACCGCCCATCCCACTCGGCTTCATCCCCGTTCCGATCACTGCCCAGACACTTGGCGTCATGTTGGCTGGATGTTTTCTGGGGAAACGGATGGGCGCTCTCAGTCTAATTATTTTCATCATACTAGTAGCCATTGGGCTGCCTGTACTGACCGGCGGTCGCGGCGGAATCTCGGTGCTAGTTGGACCTTCTGCAGGATACATATTTAGCTTTCCAATTGCGGCCGGCCTTATTGGCTGGTATTCCGAAAAAATCTGGCCGAAGGTTCGAACTTGGAAGCTGGTAGGTATCAACATAATCTTCGGTGTATTACTAGTGAGTCTGATTGGTGCCCCTGTCATGGCATTGATAACCAATACTTCGATCTGGGCTGGTCTTGTCGGAGCGTTGGCCTTTCTTCCGGGAGACATCATCAAAGCCGTTATTGCAGCCGTCATAACGATGCAGCTGAAAGCAATTAGCCCTATTGAAGAAAAAACACAAATATAATGTGATGTGAAACTCGGGTAAATAAAACCCGGGTTTTTTTATTGAAAAATAATAGGGTTATGGTTGCGAATTTGTTTATACTATAAAAATTAAAACGAAATTGAAGTGGGTGTAGAAAAATGGATAAGGGATTTAATTTAGCTAGTCAACTATTAACGCTGCTTGATACGGAACATAGATGGTTTACCTTAGCGGAAATTGAAAAAAGTTTAGGGATCTCTGATAAGACCATCCGGAAGATGGTGGAGGAAATCAGCAAGCAATTACCATCTACTGTAACCATTGAGGTTTCTAGAGGAAAGGGAATAGTTCTTCAACGTGATGGGCGAAGTACGATTAGTGAAGTGATTTCTTCTATGTTCAGACAAACCATCTTTTATCGGCTGATGGATTTTTTGTTTACGAATGTAGGGCGACTGTCTGTGGAGGAGCTCTCCGAAGCCATGTTTATGAGTACCTCGTCTTTGAAGAAATTGATTGTGCAATTAAATAATGATGATCTAAAAGCTTATAAGCTACGCATTAGTTTTTCTACCCCCATGATCAAAGGGAATGAAATGAATATTCGATATTTTTATTGGAAGTTATATTGTGATGCGTATGAGTTTACAGGCTGGCCCTTTGCGAATGTTGATTTTGCTTATATTAATCAGTTAATCACAAATATAGAAAATGAGAATAACATTGTATATTTTATCAATTCCAAAAGGAGATTATCGTTTTTGTTGGCCATTGTTATAGAAAGAGTGGCTAAAGGAAAATGTGTGAAAATCGACGAAAATGCTTACCCTTGGGAAAAGGGGATGTTTTATTTTCCAGTGAAAACTATTGCAAAACGTCTTGAGGACAAGCTGTCCCTTAAATTTCCAAACAGTGAAATATTCTTTATGCAATCCATGGTTAGTCTCAGCCAATATCATTATTATGAAGGGTCAGAGATCACTCCGATGAAAGAAGTAGAATTACATAAGGATAAAGAAGAATATCAAATGGGGAATCTGCTTCTAATGTTATTAGCAAAGGTATACCCGAACTTGCATATGCAAGAACGGTTTATTTTGGAGATTTACGGGTTCTTTGACAAGCTATTAATCGAAAATGCCATTCCTGAATGGATGATGATTTCAACAAGTCATTTAACAACATATGTTCAAAAGGAGTGCCAGCAGATTTATCAAGAATTGCAAACCTGTATGCAAACGTGGAATAAAACTTACCCTTCTGTTTTGTTTAATCACTTTCATTTAACAAAGCTAACCTTAATTGTCCGCTCGAGTTTACGTTACAAAAGTAAGAGGGCTTTTTTAGTGATCGGGGAAGAATTTTCAATTCGTCATTACATAGCAGATTTGATAAAAAAAGAAATTGGGGATCAGTTGATCCTTAATACTTCCATAATGAAAGGCCTGACCGACGAGATCATGCAGCAAAATAATATCGATCTTGTCATTAGTAATATCCCGGTTGCATTAAAGACAGTGCCTGTTGTTATTATTTCTACGATCCCCTCTAAAAGAGACTTAGACAACATTCGTAAAGAACTGCTTTTATAATTTGACCAATTATTTTCCGTAAGCTCCGTAAGTTTTTGGTCTAGTTTGTAATGTTAAAAAACCTTATGCTCAATCTAGTTTCGAAACTGATTTTACTTGAAGGCAAGTGGAAAGCGATTTCGGTAAACCTCAGTTTACTATTAAAAGTTGGAGGAAGAACTATGAGTAGGCATTTAGGTGCAAATAAGGGAGAAATAGCAGAGCTCGTTTTGCTCCCAGGAGATCCCTTGCGTGCAAAGTTTGTGGCAGAACACTTTTTAGAGGAGGCTTATTGTTATAACGAAGTAAGAGGGATGTATGGATACACTGGATTATACAAGGGTGTGCCTGTGTCGGTTCAGGGGACAGGGATGGGAAATCCATCGATGAGTATCTACGCGACAGAATTGATCGTCGATTATGAAGTTAAGAAATTGATTCGCATTGGTACATGTGGCGCGATGCAGGAAGAAATCAATATCCGCGATATTATATTAGCCCAAGCAGTATCTTCAGACAGTAATATGACGGAAAAGATCTTTCATGGCTGTAATTTTGCACCAACGGCAGATTTCTCATTGCTAATGAAAGCATATCAACAAGCACAAGCTAAAAATGCCAATGTGTTTGTTGGTAACATCTATAATTCTGATGAATTTTATCGTGAAAATTTAGATCGGCTTCACAAGTTTATGGATTTCGGTGTATTAGCTGTAGAAATGGAAAGTACCGCCCTATACACTTTAGCCGCTAAATATGGTGTAAAAGCTTTATCGATTTTGACCGTCGGCAGTCAATTGTTAAGACAGGAACACCTAACTCATAAAGAAAGTGAACAATCCTTTTATGAAATGGTCGAAGTAGCTCTTAACACAGTCATTGAAGGCTGATTTATTGATAAGAGTGTAGTGTTGTTAGAAAAGAGAGTGAGAAAGAAATGAAGGTAATACTGTCAGGATTGCAGTGGATGATTTTTATGATCGCTGGTGCAATTGCTGCACCCATTGCTATCGCAGATTTATATAACTTAACACCCATAGAGACTTCCGGACTCATTCAGAGCACCATGATTACTGTAGCAATAGCTGGATTTTTACAAGGCCTGATGGGTCATAAATTCCCTATTCATGAAGGTCCGGCAGGGTTATGGTGGAGCATTTTTACCATTTACGCGAGTTTAGTGGGGGGACTCTATTCCTCTAACAACGGCGCTTTACAGGCTTTAAGTGGAGCGATGATCATTAGCGGAGTGTTATTTATCCTAATTTCAGCATTTAAGCTAATGGATAAAATCGCTCGTCTATTTACTCCCACCATCACCTTTATTTATTTACTTTTATTGATCTTTCAATTAAGCGGATCTTTTATGAAAGGGATGATGGGGATTACCATATCCCACACCATGTTAGATGTTAAAGTATTCATCCTTAGTGTGATTGTGGTCTGCATTACCTTTTGGTTAGGCAACAGCCGCTTTGTATTACTCAGCCAGTTTTCAATAATTTTCAGTATAGTGATAGGCTGCCTATTATTTATAATCTGCGGTAGTATGCCGGCGGTTTCTCGTGCGGATACTCTATTTAAGCTGCCGGAAATATTCCCATTTGGAAAACCCCGATTCGATGCCGGGACAATTACTACTGCATTTTTACTAACCCTATTATTAATAACCAATGCAGTGGCATCCATCCGTTTGATGGAGACCGTTATGAAACCCAAGCAAGGGGATCATCGTCGTTATTTGCGCGCCGGGTTTACTTCTGGAATTACGCATCTTATTAGTGGTGGTTTAGGAGCGATCGGCTCAGTCCCTATTTCGGGAGCGGCGGGATATGTTGAGCAAACAGGGATGAGGGAGCGCAAATCATTTTTAATAGGCTGCAGCTTAGTGATCTCAATATCCTTGTTTCCGCCTATGATGAATTTCATATCTGCGATTCCAGCTCCCATAGGCTATTCTGTTACCTTCGTCATTTTTGTGAAGATGGTCGGACTAGCGCTAAAGGAATTGAAAAAGGTTATTCATGAAGAGCGAACATTTATTGTCAGTGGGCTTTCCCTTTTAGTGGGTGTAGGTTTAATGTTTATTCCTGCATCAGCTACGGCCCATTTATCTCCGATCGTGATAGCCATTTTAAATAATGGATTAATATGCGGAAGCCTGTTAGCGATTATTTTGGAACAAGGGTTAATGTGGAAAGATGCATTCCGATATGAGGATTCCAAGAAAATTAACCGATAATTTGGAGGGCTAAAAATGCATTATCTAATTTCTATTGCTGGTCTGGTTATTGTTCTATTACTGGCATGGCTAGGAAGTAACAATAAGAAAAAGATTAAATATCGTCCAATCATTGTAATGATTGCTATTCAGATAGGTTTGGGATTAATTATCCTAAAAACGAGCATTGGAGAATTTTTGATTAAAGGGTTTGCTGATAGTTTTGCAAAATTACTTGGATACGCCAATGAAGGTACTGACTTTGTGTTTGGCGGGATTGCAAATGAAGGGGCGCATACATTTTTCCTTTATGTTTTGATGCCCATTGTTTTTATGTCAGCATTGATAGGGATTTTGCAACATTACAAAATACTGCCATTCATTATAAAGTATATTGGACTGGTACTGAGTAAAATAAATGGCATGGGTAAATTGGAATCTTATAATGCAGTTGCAGCCGCAATTGTCGGACAAAATGAAGTGTTTATTTCAGTGAAAAACCAACTTGGACTATTGCCGAAACATCGCTTGTATACATTATGTGCGTCTGCAATGTCTACGGTTTCCATGTCAATCGTTGGTTCCTATATGACGATGCTAGAACCTCGGTATGTAGTAGCTGCATTGATATTAAACCTATTTGGCGGATTTATCATTTCATCCATCATTAATCCGTATGAAGTTACACCTGAAGAAGATATTGTTGAAGTTCAGGTAGAAGAAAAACAAACGTTTTTTGAAATGCTGGGCGAATATATTATGGATGGCTTTAAAGTAGCCATAGTAGTTGGGGTAATGTTAGTTGGTTTTGTGGGAATCATTGCTTTGATTAACGGGGTCTTCAGTGGCATATTCGGAATCTCGTTCCAAGGAGTGTTAGGCTACGTCTTTGCACCCATCGCCTTTCTTATCGGTGTGCCATGGCATGAAGCTGTTGAGGCCGGTAGTATTATGGCGACAAAGCTTGTTGCGAATGAATTCGTTGCTATGCTTGACTTTGTTAAGATTCAAGAAGGTTTAAGTGGCCGTACTACAGCCATTGTCTCCGTTTTTCTAATCTCATTTGCTAACTTTGGGTCGATTGGTACCATTGTGGGTGCAGTGAAGGGATTGAATGAAAAGCAAGGGAATATCGTCGCACGATTTGGATTAAAGCTGTTATTTGGCGCCACACTTGTAAGCGTTTTATCAGCTTTGATTATCGGTATCATATTCTAGTTGAAGCAAGGAGTATTAACATGAAACAAACACCCCGGTTTAAGCGGATTTTCGTCATCGTTATGGATTCTGTAGGCATTGGTGAAGCTCCAGATGCTGAAAAGTTTGGGGATGCAGGATCACATACATTACGGCATATTGCAGAAAAAATGAATGGGCTACATGTTCCTGCGTTATCCAAGCTAGGGTTAAGTCATATTGACCCAATACCCGGAGTTCCCAAAGTAGAGCGCCCTTTAGCTTATTGGACCAAAATGCAGGAAGCTTCTAATGGAAAGGATACGATGACAGGTCACTGGGAAATCATGGGCCTACGAATTGACGTTCCTTTCAAAGTGTTTCCTGAAGGATTTCCTTATGAATTAATTAATGAATTAGAAGAAAGAACAGGACGAAAGGTGATTGGGAATAAACCCGCTAGTGGCACAGCTATTCTCGATGAGCTTGGACAAGAGCATATGAACACAGGTGCACTCATTGTCTATACTTCAGCAGATTCCGTGATTCAGATTGCGGCTCATGAAGAGGTTATTCCTTTAGAAGAACTGTATCAAATCTGCGAGATTGCCAGAGAGATTACTTTACGTGAGGAGTACATGCTAGGCAGAGTGATTGCTAGACCATTCCTCGGGCAGCCCGGAAATTTCAAAAGAACATCGAACCGTCATGATTATGCCTTGAAGCCTTATGGAAGAACCGTGATGAATGAGCTCAAGGATGCCGGGTTCGATGTACTAGCGATTGGCAAGATCTCAGATATATACGATGGGGAGGGTGTCACCAAGTCTTTGCGTACAGTGTCTAATATGGATGGCATGGATAAACTCATGGAGACCCTTCATACTGATTTTACAGGACTTAGTTTCTTGAATCTTGTTGATTTTGATGCACTTTATGGCCATCGTAGAGATCCGATCGGGTATGGGAAAGCGCTAGAAGAATTTGACGATCGATTACATGAAGTTCTAGCGGAGCTATGTGAAGATGATCTTCTTATAATTACGGCAGACCATGGGAATGATCCCATTCATGCGGGCACGGATCACACCCGTGAATATGTTCCTTTACTCCTCTACAGTAAGAGTTTCAATCGACAAGGGGAGCTGCCTATATCGAAGACTTTTTCGGATATTGGAGCAACAGTTGCTGATAACTTTGTTGTGACCATGCCCCAATTTGGTCAGAGTCTCCTACAGGAGCTTAAATAAACTTAATTTGAATAGACACTTTGAATAGAAACAGGGTACCTAACTTGTATTAGTAAATGGTATCCTGTTTGTTTTTTTATCTACACATCTTCGTATCTAAAAAGCTGCCGAGTAAGCGGCTTTTTTTGTTATTACGGATCAATTATTAGGGTAATAATCAATTATTAAAGGGGTTAATTTTATAGCCACCTGTCGTTAATCCTTTTTTCGATGAATCGCATTCTAATACAACGTTATAAATAATCTAGTTTCTACTCATGCCACTCCTTCGATAGTAATAGTGTTGACAACCTGTATATACAGGTTTAAACTGTGTGAAGTGTTTGAACTTGTATATACAGGTTTAATGGTTGAAATAAAGAATTCTTTTTGGAGGTGTTCAACTTGAGTCAGTCCCAGTATTCGGAATGGTGGCGCCGCTCCACGGTGTATCAGGTGTACCCGAAGAGCTTTAAGGACACTACAGGCAACGGAACAGGAGATATTAAAGGACTTATTGAGAAATTAGATTATTTGCAGAAGCTTGGAATCGATATTGTCTGGTTACAGCCGGTTTATGTTTCGCCGCAACATGATAACGGTTACGATGTAGCAGATTATGAAAATATCAACCCGGATTTCGGTACGATGGAGGATTTTGACGAGCTAGTACAGGAATTGCATAGACGCGAAATGAAGCTAATGATCGATATCGTGGTTAACCATACTTCGACTGAACATGAGTGGTTCAAACAGTCCATTTCAAGCAGGAACAACCCTTACCGTGATTACTATATCTGGAAGGATCCGGCTCCGGACGGGGGCTTACCCAACAACTGGCAGTCGAAGTTCGGGGGTCCTGCCTGGCAGTTCGACGAAACTTCGGGACAATATTATCTTACTCTCTTCGATAAAACCCAGGCGGATCTGAATTGGGAGAATGAGAAGGTACGTAGAGCAGTGAATGATATGATGTTATTCTGGGCTAAAAAGGGTGTCGACGGCTTCCGCATGGATGTAATTAATTTAATCTCCAAAGATCAGCGCTTCCCTAACGATGACGGGAGTGTTCCACCGGGGGATGGACGTAAATTCTATACTGACGGTCCACAGGTCCATGAATACATCAAAGCAATGTATAAAGAGGTGTTTGGTCCGTTTGAGATGGTGACTGTAGGAGAGATGTCCTCAACTACACTGGAGCATTGTATCCGGTACTCAAGTCCCGAAGAGCGGGAATTTTCCATGACCTTCAATTTTCATCATTTAAAAGTCGACTATCCGAATGGACAGAAGTGGGAACTGATGCCTTATGATTTCGAGGCAATGAAACGGTTGTTCTCGCAGTGGCAGACTGGAATGCAGAAAGGCGGAGGCTGGAACGCACTATTTTTTAACAATCATGATCAACCACGTGCCCTTTCCAGATTCACTGATGATAAGGTTTACCGTGTGGAAAGCGCCAAGCTGCTCGCGACAACTCTGCATGGCCTTCAGGGAACACCTTATGTATATCAAGGGGAAGAAATCGGTATGCCGAATCCGGTATGGAAAAGCATCGATGAGTTCCGCGACATTGAGTCACTAAATATGTACCGCATTCTGTGTGAACAGGGGAAAAGCCCGGAGGTTGCTCTCAGCATTCTCCAAGAACGTTCGCGGGACAATTCACGTACGCCGATGCAGTGGGATGACAGCCGGAATGCCGGATTTACCACTGGTACTCCATGGTTGAAGGTAGATGAGCGGTATCCAAACATCAATGTGCAGAAGGAGCTGGAAAATCCTGGTTACATCTTCCACCATTACCGTAAACTGATTGCACTACGCAAGGAATATGAAATATTTATAGAAGGTATTTTCAAGAGACTCGATGAAGGTCATCCCGAAGTATTCGCATACGCCAGAACAGGCGATGAAGAGACACTTGTTGTGGTCTCGAACTTCAGTAGTAAAGAGATCTCTTTCCGCTTTGAAGATAATCACTGGTCTGAATTGTCGCCAAGTGGTAAGGACGAGCTTCTGATTGGGAATACAGCAGATGCACCTAAATTAACACAAAAGCTTCAGCTTAGTCCTTATGCTTCCTACATGTGGTTAGTCCGCTAACGAGGTGTACTTAAGAAGGAGCACACATCAATTTTGTAAGGAGTGAAGATATGGCTATAGACCGCAAAAATGTTGAAGATATTGTACGGGCGGTTGGGGGCAAGGAGAATATTGAAGTTGCGACGCATTGTGTAACCCGGCTGAGATTCTCGCTGTATGACGAGAACAAGGTGGATTCGGAAGCCCTGGACCGTAACGAACTCGTAAAAGGACAATTCTCTACGCAGGGGCAGTTCCAGATCGTTATCGGACCAGGAACTGTAGATAAAGTATACGATGAAATGATTCAGATCACTGGTGGTGCCCGCTCTTCCAAGGATGACGTGAAATCAGCGGCAGCACGGAAACAGAATCCACTGCAGCGGGCGATCAAAACACTGGCTGATATTTTTATTCCGATTCTTCCGGCCATCGTAACCGCAGGTTTGCTGCTTGGGATTAATAATATTTTGACCGGACCTGGTATCTTTTTTGATAGTAAGTCATTGGTAGATGTCTATCCTGCATGGAAAGACATTGCTGCGATTATTAACACGATTGCCAGCACAGCCTTCACCTTTTTACCAGCACTTATCGGTTGGGCAGCTGTTACACGTTTCGGGGGCAGTCCTCTGCTCGGGATCGTGCTAGGTCTCATTCTCGTACACCCGGATCTATTAAGTGCCTACAGTTATGCAAGTGCTTCAACTGAGGGAACCGTTCCGACCTGGAATTTGTTCGGCTGGCATTTGGAGAAGATCGGTTATCAGGGGCAAGTATTGCCTGTACTGGTTTCGGCCTATATTCTGGCTAGACTGGAGAAGTTCCTCAACCGTCGGGTGCTTGATTCCATTAAACTACTGGTCGTTGCTCCAGTGACCCTGCTGGTTACAGGTTTTCTGGCCTTCACCATTATCGGACCGGTTACGTTCGCCATTGCCAATGCTATCACCTCGGGTTTGATCTATGTATTTGATCATTTTGCGCTCCTTGGTGGTTTGATCTATGGTGGATTCTATGCACTTCTGGTCATCACTGGGATGCATCATACTTTCCTGGCAGTCGATGTACAGCTCATCGGCAGTGAGGGGGGCACCTTCCTCTGGCCGATGCTGGCGCTCTCCAATATTGCACAAGGCGCTGCGGCACTGGCGATGATGTTCGTTGTTAGAGAACAAAAGGCAAAAGGTTTGGCAGCTACGTCTTCCGTCTCTGCATTCCTCGGCGTGACTGAACCGGCAATCTTTGGGGTGAATATCCGCTATCGCTACCCTTTCATCTTCGGGATGATCGGCTCAGCAATTGCCGGTATGCTCCTTACCGTTAACCAGGTTCGCGCTTCATCCATTGGCGTAGGGGGAATTCCCGGTTTCCTTTCGATTTTCCCGAACCAGTGGGGCGTATTCTTTATAGGTATGGTTATTGTTCTCGTTGTGCCATTTGCCGCCACAGTATTGTACGGACGTTCTGTAGTGGGTCGTTCCGAAAAGAACACAGCTACAGAGGCTTCTAGTACTACGAGCGAACCAGAGGAATTGAGCAGCCGTCATTCAGTTCAAGGGTCACAGGAATCAGTTAATATTCTGGAGCTTGTCTCCCCGCTTAGTGGAACTGCAGTATCGCTAGAACAGGTACCCGATCCTGCCTTTGCTGAAAAGCAAATGGGTGAGGGAATTGCAATCGAACCTTCTGAGGGGAAAGTATATGCTCCCTTTGATGCTACAGTAGCTCATGTGATTAAGAGCAAACATGCGCTTATACTGGAGCATGCCAGCGGTGTTCAGGTATTAATCCACGTTGGAATTAACACGGTGGCGCTTAAAGGTAGCGGTTTTACCAGCCTGAAGAATATTGGTGATAAGGTGCAGGCAGGCGAGCTTCTACTAGAATTTGATATGGAAGCTATCCGCGCAGCAGGTTACCCGGTGATTACTCCAATCATCATTCCTGCAGGTCAGGAGATGGTCGAGAAGATTGAAGAGAAGACCGGACCAGCTACGGCCAAACAAACAAGCGTCTTGACTATTCATCTCAAGGGTTGATAAAGGCTATATTGGCAAAGACTTTATACTATAGAAAGACAGCCCCTTGGGGGCTGTTTTTCTATAAATATAAGAATTTATATGTTCAACGCTATGAATTCCCCTCCAATTGAATCGATGCTTCCAAAGGCATGACGTGATACAATAAAGGGCGGTGATCAAAATTGAGAGAAAATAAATATTTGCAAATTTATAATGAATACAGCAACCAAATCCATTCTGGACAACTGCTGCCGGGAACCAAGCTGCCTTCCGAAAGTGAACTCGCCGAAGCTTACGCCACTTCACGAGAGACCGTGCGCAAAGCGCTGAATCTACTTTTCCGAGAAGGATATATTCACAAAATTAAGGGAAGAGGCTCCTTTGTGCTTGACATGACCCGAATGGATTTCCCCGTTACCGGTTTGATTTCATTTAAAGAGATGGCCGATACACTGGGTACTGCCTCGCGGACACTGGTAGAGCGGACGATACAAGAGCCGGCAGGCTCCGCTCTCGCCAGACATCTGCAGATTCCACCTGAAACTCTGGTTTGGAAGGTTGTTCGTGCCAGAGAGATTGAAGGTGAACGGATCATTTTGGATAAGGATTATTTTCGTGCGGATATCGTTTCCTTCCTGAGTGAGGAAATCGCCGAGGGCTCAATCTATGAATATCTGGAGCTGGAATTGGGCCTTAAGATCAGTTATGCGAAGAAGCTGATATCTGTTGAACCTTCCACCGAGGAGGATCATAGACTGCTCGATTTGAAGAATTTTACGCATATTGTAGTAGTACGAAACTATGTTTATTTGGAGAACACGGTGCTTTACCAATATACCGAGTCTAGACACCGGCTGGATAAATTTCAGTTTGTGGATTTTGCTCGGAGGGTGAGACGATAAGCTAATCAGAGGGTGTCCCAGTTTGGGATACCCTTTTTTTTATGAAAGTTTCCTGAGAAAAAAATACAATCCGATTGTGAAATATGAAATCTCTATCCATTTCAATCATTATCAGGTGTGTTGGAGTTATATAGCCAATACTGTGCAAATTTTCGATTCAAGAGCGCTTTAGAGGTTCATTCTCACCGTTCGCAAAAACGATATATTAAGAAAAAAACTGCCCTCAGAGGCAGTTTTTTTCTGTAAGACGATCGAATGTTGAATCTCAATAGGAACAGATAAATGATTAACGACCCTATCTTTTCATGTAAAACCCATTAAATACCATATTGTCATATGACAAAAGTGATGACAACCCACACTATTTAAATGTTCTTTATACATATATATTGTTGGAATATGGAAACAGCGATACCTTCGTTGCCAGTCGCAACAAATACGGTATACGTTGCATGCCAGAATTAGTAGGTGGAAATTTCCTGCATTCTGTAAAAATTATTTATTGCATTAATAGAGCAGAGTTGCATACCCGGCTGTATTTTTAAGATTATCATTATTTGTGAAACTGGCTAATAGCAACTTTGGTTGTCTTGAATGCAACGCTAATAGAATGGTAGATTTAGGGAAAATGTCGAATATAGGAGGAAAAGCGATTGAATATTAGCATTATATTGTTGGCTCAGCACTTTAACCTGACCGTACAATGTCTGGATCGGATTAAGAAATATACGTCTATGTCCTATGAGCTGATTGTCGTCTCGGATAACGAATCTGCCGAAGTGTCGAATTACCTTGCGTATGAATACGGCGTTCATGTCATTCATAGCCGGAGCAAAGGGGTTGCAGCAGCATTCAATCTGGGCGCGGTGTCATCTTCGGGAGATCATCTTGTATTCATCCGCGATCAGATTATGGTTAACGAGGGATGGTTAGAACAGTTGTCGGGCTGTCTGGACCATCATTCCAATGCTGCAATCGTGGGTCCGAGGATGAATGATGTTAGCGGCGCTCAACGGATTCCGATTGTATATCAGAACATGGAGCAACTCTATCAGTCGTCATCGATGCTTTCCATCGGGAAATCAATGTCTTGGACCCGGGTTCCTAGACTTGTCAGTTTACTAATGATGATACCCCGTCGCTACTTTGAGCAGATCGGGTCCTTTGATGAGCGATTTGAGGTCGAATCTTACGAGGATGACGATCTGTGTTATCGCACGTTATCTATGAACCTGGATATTTACATAGCCGAAGGATGCGTAGTCTTCCGGAAGGAACCTCCTTCAGTAGATCCTAATGATCCTGATTGGTACAATAACCGATTAATCTTAAATCGTGCTATGGCCATAAGCAAGTGGGGATTCGATTTAACTTCTTCCTTGTATAGTGGCACAAAGAAAGTCACTGTCAGCCTATGCATGATTGTAAAAAACGAAGAGCACACCTTAGGACGTTGTTTATCCAGCGTGAGGGAGCTTGTCGATGAGATCATTATTGTTGATACAGGTTCGAGTGATGGGACCAAAGAGCTCGCGGCATCTTATGGAGCACGGGTTTATGATTTCGAATGGGTGAACGATTTCTCCAAGGCAA
Source organism: Paenibacillus sp. FSL H7-0735 (assembly GCF_038008505.1). Lineage (NCBI taxonomy): Bacteria > Bacillati > Bacillota > Bacilli > Caryophanales > Paenibacillaceae > Paenibacillus > Paenibacillus sp. FSL H7-0735. Next base: position 3,796,164 of record NZ_JBBOZH010000001.1, read on the forward strand.
GAAATTATGCCTTCAGTCTCGCTACTCAAGAGTACCTGCTGTGGTTGGATGCGGACGATTATCTGCAGTTAGAGGATGCAAAGGCTTTCCAGTCCATCGTATCCGAACTACCATGGGATATCGATGCTGTATCGATGCATTATTATCTCGACTGTGACAAAGACGGAAGTGTAACTTCGAGCTTGAGACGTAATCGCCTTCTAAGACGAAATTGTGAATTCCGTTGGATTGGAGTCGTTCATGAGTACCTTGAGGTCGCAGGCAATGTGTTCTATGCCGAGTTAGGCATAACACATGATCGAAAGCATACGCAGTCCTCGCGTAATCTTCTCATCTATGAGGGGATGTTGAAAGCGCAAACGAGGTTCACTCCGCGGGATTTATTTTATTATGCCAACGAGCTATACGATCACGGCCAATGGCAGCGAGCGATAGAGCAGTACGATGCCTTCATTGTCATGCCGAATGGCTGGTTGGAGGACAAGCTACTTGCGAGTCGGCGTGCCGGAGATGCATTGTCACAATTAGGTCTCTTTCAAGAAGCCAAGCTTAAAGTACTTCAAGCTTTTGCCTTGTCGCCTCCCCGAGCCGAAGCCTGTTGTCAATTAGGGTCTTATGAGCTAATCGAACAACGGTTCGAGAATGCTGCTTTTTGGTACAAGCTAGCCACGGAAGTACCAAAGCCGACTGAGCTTAACGCTAGAGTAGACCTTCCGGCATGGACGTGGCTGCCGCATTTGCAATTATGCGTCTGTTACGATCGCTTAGGACAATACGAACAAGCGCATTATCACAATGAGATAGCTGGGGGCTATGTACCGGATTATCCGAGCGTCATGGTTAATCGCGATTATTTGAAGCAATACATAACTTTATAAATTTGAGGGGGATTTAGTAATGGCAAGATTAAAGAGGACGAAGGCAAGTGGCAAGAAAAGTGGCAAGCAGTTAGCTTACAAGAGCTCAATGGCATTTATTCTGATGAGTCAGTTGATTGCACCCTTGAGCCCTGCTTATAGCAGTATTCTACCCCGGGCAAGTGCAGCAGCTTACATTGATGTCGATTCTACCTCATGGGCATATCAGTATATCACTAAAGCTTCCACGCTTGGGGTAATCGAAGGAGACGGTACCGGCAACTTCAGTCCTAACCGTCCAGTCACGAATCAGGAAGCGGTTGTTATGGTGCTCAGGTTCATGGGATATGAACAGCCTAAGGTTACTAGTGGAAGTCTACCCTTCACCGTAGATTCTTGGGCTACTGCTTGGATACAACAAGCGATTGACATTGGCCTCGTGGTTCCAAGCGAGGAAGGGAGACCCAGCACCGTAATCTGGGGAAAAGAGCAAGCAAGTCGTGAGTGGATAACACGTTTAATTATTCGTGCCGCAGGCAAGGAATCCGAGGCTATCGAGTTTAGGGATAGCGACATAGGTTTCTCGGATGCATTAGACGCATCGGACTGGGCAGCAGGCTACATTAATGCCGCAGTTAACCGCAAGGTCATATCTGGCTTCCCTAATAATACTTTCAAGCCTAAGCAGACGGCTACTCGCGCCGAGTTTGCAGCTATCTTGTCTAAGACTGAAATATTTGCGAGCAAGGTATCCGATCGGATTATCCATGGCTCTGTCGTCTCGATGTCCAAAAATTCGATCGAACTCTTAAGCAGCAGCGGTCAGACAGAGAAGTTCGAAATCAATAGCAAATCTGTTCTGTTCGGGGACAATGGCAAGGGCGTGTTTCCTGCGGGGTCTTTGGTGACGCTTATTCATAATGGAGGAATGGCATCCTTCGTTGAAGTGTTGGGATTAGGGGCTGTAGGCCAGACTAGTTCGAAAGGGGAAAAAGGAGACACAGGTGCTACCGGTCCAGCGGGTCAAAATGGGGCATCTGGTTCAAGTGGACCGCAAGGTGTCACTGGTGCGACCGGAGCGACTGGTGCAACCGGAGCTGTCGGGGCAATTGGGGTTGTTGGAGCTACTGGCACAACCGGGGCTACTGGTGCTAATGGAGCGACTGGTGCAACCGGAGCTGTCGGGGCTACTGGCGCAACTGGAGCTACTGGAGCTACTGGTGCTGTCGGGGCTACTGGAGCTACTGGTGCAACCGGAGCAACTGGAGCTACTGGTGCTGTCGGGGCTACTGGAGCTACTGGTGCAACCGGAGCAACTGGTGCTGTCGGGGCTACTGGAGCAGCCGGAGCAAATGGGGCAACAGGTGCCACGGGTGCTAATGGAGCGATGGGGTCAACTGGCGTAACGGGTGCACAGGGTATTCAAGGGATAACCGGTGCTCCCGGATCGACTGGCGCAACTGGCATTGGTCTTGATAGCATTGCTCCGTTCAATTCAGCGACTTCCTATCATGCAGGACAAGTCGTTACTTATTTAGGAAGTATCTACATCGTTACTATAAACAACCCATCTGGAGTACCTTCTGATATAAATAACGACTTTACCCTCCTTGTCTCTAAAGGTGAAACCGGAGCTACCGGGGCACAAGGAGTTCAGGGAATTCAAGGCGTAACTGGTGATACAGGCGCACAAGGAGTTCAAGGGGTGACTGGAACTACCGGAGCTACAGGTGCAATAGGAGTTCAAGGAGTAACTGGCGCAACCGGAGCTACGGGAGTACAAGGAATTCAAGGGGTAACCGGAGCTACCGGGGCATCTGGCGCATCAACTATAATTCCATTCTCTTCCGGATCACCAATTACTGTAACAACAATCGTCGGGGGATTAAAAGGTACAGTTGCGATGCTTGGATTTGGCAGTTCGTACTCAGGAGCTAGTATAGTAGGTGGAAAAATAGATTTAACCAGAAGTAATGGTTCTGATCCTACAAAAGATCCGTACAACCAAGCGTTTATCGTTCCACGTAATGGTACGATCACTTCAATATATGCTTTTTTCAGCCCAACTTTAGCGTTTTCTTTAATAGGCACGACCATAAACGTTCAAGCAGAAATATATAAAGCGGATAGTAATAGCAACAGTTTTACACCTATTATTGGTTCAGCAGTATCCTTGGCGCCTAGTTTGACAGGAATAATTTCTATTGGATCTACTAGTGACGGATCAGTCAAAGGCATAAATACGGCTGTTCAGGCTGGCGATCGCTTAATGTTAGTGTTCTCTTCGACGGCTTCCGGTCTAAGCTTGATAAATACTGTAACAGGTTATGCCAGCGCCGGAATTGAGATTAAGTAATTCAAGATTTGAGGTAGGAACCATCCATTTTATTTGATAGGAAGTGATTAAAAATGGCAAGGAAGCTATTTCCGATAAAAAAAATGAGCTTAATGTTGGTGTTAGTTCTTATATTTCCATCCGTCATTCAATTCCCGTCTGTAGGAGATGCAAAAGGACGCTCTTTTGAACAAGTAAAGCTATTGGCTGCACCAGCGAATCTGGCAGTCAGCGATTCAACCTCCACAAGCATTCGCCTTACCTGGGATGCCGTAGAGGGAACCTCTAACACGGATGTGAGTTATAAGGTAAATCTAATGGAGTCTACCAATCCTAGCGTAACCGATGTGGTCTATACCTTCGATTCAGGCGAATTAACGGAGTATACGGTGAAGGGATTGGTTTCCGACCGGAGCTATACATTTACGGTCCAAGCCGTAAACATATCCGGACCCGTGTCAAAAACAAGTCCACCTTTAACCGCAAGTACGCTTCCAGCGGAAGCGTACCCACCAACAACGAAGGAAGAGAAACTCCCTCTAACCGATCAAGAATCACCGAGTACGCCCGAGCTAACTCTTTTCAGTCGCACATCAGATAGCATTAGCTTGGCATGGATTTCATCCGAGGATAATGTCGGAGTTGCGGAATATGTTCTATATAAGGACTCTGATCTGTTGGCAGAAGTAACAGTTAGCACAACGGTCTACACGGCCGTCGACTTGAAGGCTGGACAGGAGTATACCTTTGTAGTACAAGCTATAGACGAAGCAGGGAACAAATCAGCAATTAGTAACGAGTTGAAGGTTAGTACACTTGATGTTGTAAGTAATGTTGGTCCCATTATGAGCATGGGCAACGGGAATTCCTTTCATACATTGACTGTACAGCTGGATGGTACCGTATGGGCTTGGGGCAATAATAGGATGGGCCAGCTCGGTGATAGCACAACCATTGCTCGTAATAAGCCTGTGCGAATTGTTGGCTTGCCGGAGATAAGCGCCACATCCGTTGGACAAGACCATTCCATCGCGCTCGCGACGGACGGAACGATTTGGACATGGGGAAGCAATAGCGTGGGCCAGCTGGGTAATGGTACGTCGGCGCCCCAGCTTGTGCCGCAGCAAGTGACTGGATTAGTGAATGTCATAGCGGTTCAAGCAGGTGAGCAGCATTCGTTAGCGTTGTTGTCCGATGGAACGGTGTGGGCATGGGGACTTAACACATATGGGCAGCTTGGAGATGGAACCACCGAGGATAGTGCATTACCGGTGCAGGTTGCAGGTTTGGACTCAATCGCATCGATCTCAGCCGGAGCCTTTCATAATCTAGCGGTTAGCCACGATGGTCAGGTTTATGCATGGGGGTTCAATGCCTACGGTCAGCTCGGAGATAACACAAAAATCGACCACGTGACCCCAGTGCAGGTTGCTGAGTTAAGCAGCGTTACTTCCGTATCTGCCGGCTTTTATCACAGCATGGCAGTGAAAAAGGACGGAACCGTATGGAGCTGGGGAACGAACGTTAAGGGAATCTTGGGGGATGGGACAACCGAAGATCATTATACTCCCGTTCAAGCCTTGGATCTTGGTTCAGTTATCAGTGTATCCGCTGGCGCCTTGCATAGCATGGCTCTGAAAAGCGATGGAAACGTATGGTTATGGGGAGCGAACAATGAGGGCCAGCTCGGTGGTAGTGCTGAGTCGGAGCGTTCCCTCGCTTCTAAGCTCAACATTGGCAGTCGTATCGTCGCTATTAGTGCAGGTTATATGAGCGGCGGTGCGGTTAGTGAGGAGGGGACCTTGCTGACCTGGGGGTATAATGGGTTAGCCCAGCTTGGTGATGGCACTTATACTAATGTCATAGAACCTGTTGCAATTTCGCTTGTAGAAGAATCTTATTAGATTTGAAGAGTAGGGAATTTCATGCCTAAATGGCAATGAATTCCCTATTTTTATAGGTGAGTCAAAAAGAGAAAACTCTTTTCATATTCATTCTTTATCATTACAGCTATCCGTCTAGACTGTTAAAATGATGGAAGTATGGTAGACAAAGGAGATAAGCAATGAATAACGGCTTTCAGATCAATACTGAGGAGAATCGACTCCGAACTCTGAGACAAGTAAAGCAAGCGGCCTTTCATGCTTTGCAGGAATACGAAATAGACTGGAACTCCATTCACTTCATTCAAGTATCCGAACATGTCACCTTCCGCATTGTAAGCGAAGTGGGGGAACAGTTCTTGCTCCGTATTCACCCGAATAACAAACAACGCGAAGGAACCATTTCAGAAATAGAGTGGTTGTTCGCATTGAAGAGTAAGGGCCTCATCTTGCCCGAAGCTGTAATCAATCGTGAAGGGGCCTTTATTACGGAAACGTCGGTGTGTGACGGACAACGGTTTTATTCGAGCTTAATGAAATGGGTCGAGGGAAAGCATGTAGACAAAAGCGAACTAACGGAGGAAGGCATCCGTAAAACAGGATCATTGATGGCAAAGCTTCATGAGGCCAGCTCTGATTTTAGTCCTTCCAGCGGCTTTACTCGTCCTTCTTGGGGTGCACTGAGCTTTAAACGGGACTGGGATCACCTAAGTCTACATCGCAAACATTTCATATCGGATGAGGGTTTTAAGTTGTATTCCGTAGCTGCCACTAAAGTGGCAACATGTCTCGAAACGATCACAAGACATGAACAAAATTATGGGATGATCCACGCGGACTTACATAATGGAAATGTCATTTTTCAGGATAATGAACCGTACCCTATTGATTTTGGCAGGTGTGGCTTCGGCTACCATCTTTACGATATAGCTCAGGCTATTATGGGATTATACCCAACACAAAGAGCTTATTTCGTCGAAGGATATCAGAGAATCAGAAAGTTGGAAGATGAACATATAATGAAGCTAGAGTGCTTCTTAGTCATGGCAATAATCGAAGCCTATAGCTTTCATGCAGAGAATCCGCTAGAGACCGAGGGTTTGATTGAAGAGCAGCCATATGCTCAAGCGATTTTGAGAGCTTATGTGAACGGGACAACCTTTTTATTTAATTCTCTGGATACTTCAATATAAAAGATTAGAAAATGATGTGCGTTATATTCTTCAAATGGTATTATTAGGATGAACTGCTGAAAACTATTTAAATTGTATTTGGAATCTTAGCAATGAAAATGGTTGACAAAACTTTATAAAAAGTGAGGAGTAGAGCAATGAACTTTAATAAAGAACAGCTTTTTTGGATAAATCCAATCAATGATTATTCTATTACAGAAAACAGGATTGAATTTGTAACGATGCCGAATACAGATTTTTGGCAACGAACCTATTATGGTTTTAGAAATGATAATTCACCTGCACTGTTAATGAAAACTGCTGAGAAGTATTTTTCATTTATAGTAAGAACAGATTATGATAGTGCAAATAGATACGAGCAGTGTGGGATAGTCATCTATCAGGACAGTGACAATTGGTTCAAAGCATCGGTAGAATATGAAAATGAGGAATTCCAAAGACTTGGAAGTGTGGTTACAAATCACGGATATTCAGATTGGGCAACAACAGATATCGATGCAAATATTAAAACAATGTATTATAGACTAAGTCGACGTGAAAGTGATTTCTGTATTGAAAGCTCTTTGGATGGAACTACATTTGAACAGATGCGTATTTTTCATTTGTTTGAAGGGAATGAGGAAATAAATTTTGGCTTATATGCTTGTAGCCCAGAGAATTCTTCATTTAAAGGTGTCTTCACGGAAATGGAAATTACTGAGTGTAAGTGGTTGGAACATAAATAGTCGTTTACGCAGCTGAAAGTGAATATTACTCAATAATGGCCTTCCTATAAAGGAAAGGTCTTTTTTAGTGGAGCGGTTATAAAGTTGTCATCAGTTTCCGATTTCTACATTTACTCATGTGGTAAAATTAAGATAAGTGGATCTTGGGAGGAGAGGACATTGAGTCTTGTGATGATCATTTTGTTACTGTTCTTAAATATTCCAGTATATAGATTTTTGTTTCGCGTGTTCTTCGTGGATAATGATGATTATAACGAATCGATTAGGCATACTTTTACGCCTAACATCATTTCTTTATTCCGGGGAGAGTATTGGAAGGATAGAATGAATACGGCAAGACTTCAGTTTTTTATACTCATTTGCGGTGGGATTATTGTTTTGGAATACCTTGTTTTGCATAAAATAATTGATATTTTTCGTTAAATAGAACTTCATTTAGAAACTTCTGCTTATGGTGAGCAGGAGTTTTTTTATCTTGCATAAGCACCGCTCTATTATGGAAAACTTATGTAGTGCGAATAAACAGCATGAATCCATTTTGCGAGGTGATAATGATGACAAATCAAGATCCGCAGGAGCTTCTTAAAAGTAAACATAAGCTAGATGAGCAGAAGAGGCAGTTCACAAATTTTGCCCGAAGTGCTTCCGGTCATGGTGAAGTAGAAGCAGGCCAGGAATTCAGTAATGACCGAGTGCCAGATGATCAAAACCGTATGAAATCTGTTGAGAACAGACAAGATTGATCTTAAAAAAGCTATCAAATAAGCCGATCCTTTTCTGGATCGGCTTAGAATAATAATTATTACGTTGTAAGGTTGTTCAATAGGTATCGGATGCTAGAGTTTTCTTGCTTTAATTACAAAAGTTACAGGAAGCATCTTTGCTTTTTTTGCAAAATCGCTTCTATCGTCCCGCGACTGCATAAGTTCATCATCAGATTGCTCAATCATTTGCTCGATAACAAATCCAGCTTTAGAGAGCGCATTCACATAGGTTGATAATTTACGATCCGATAAGGTTAGCGTACTTTCTTCAAGAGATACTGAATACCAAGATTCATCGAAATAACATTTTTTGAAAACAAGCATATCATTTTCTGCAACAACACATTTGTGTATAGGGTGAGACCAGCTGAAAATAAATGATCCATCTTTTTTAAGGTAAGAAGCAATCCGGCTAAAAGTACCCTCAAGGTCTGTTGTCCAGCCTATGGCATAAACCGAATAAACAAAGTCAAAATAATCCTCTGGCAGGCCACATTCTTCTTCCATGGGAGAACAGATCAAATTTGCTGAAAGTCCGTGCGCCGTCAAAAGTTGCCTAGTCTTTTCGATTTGATTCTCTGATATATCCGTACCCCATAGTTCAGATGCATTGTGTTCCCCCAAATATTGCAAAGATTGGCCGCTTCCACAGCCTATCTCCAGCAACTTTTTCCCTGAGACATCACCAAAAAGTTGACATTGTTCTTCTGAGACAAATGCTCCATATAAAGGTAGTGCGGTAGCTCCTAAAACATCATTTCCTTTTGTATCCCAAAATAAGCTGTTTGTTTCATGAATAGCATTCGTATTCATATCGACCGAGATGGCGATGCCAACCTCACCCGCACCTATAACGTTTGTTCTATGACCAGAATTTTTGTCCATGCAGACACCCGCCCCAAATATAGATTATATAAGCCTAAACATATCTCCCGACTTGCGCGTAATCCTAATACATATATCGAACACGAACAAGCTGAGGTATCAACCATAGAATAATCTACCATTTTTCTATTAACATATCTACCCAAAATTTTCCACTAAAACTTCCATTTATAATAAAGCATGAATTTCTGTTTCACTCGCAGGGGGAGAAGAATACGTATGAATGGAACGATATATGAATTACGGTCAGGATCAATTTTTCTTGCTGCTCCATTCGCTAGAATGGCGATTCTATCATCAGGACCTATACGAGGTGATCTCAATAAATTATTTTGCCAATCTGGATGCCTATGGGTTTGTTCACTAAATAGCGCAATTATCCTGGTTGTCCGTTTGGCTGCAGATCAAGCGACGTTAAAGTTATTGGATGTACGCCATATTAAAAACTATAACAAACTCCGAATAATAGGAACCTATTCAAGTTGCTCCAATTGCATCGTTTATATCTGAATATGATTTTTCAGGAAAAACCATCGTACCTTTTATTACTCATGTGGATATGGATCTGGACAGAGCTTTGAAATGATCAGAGAGCTTGTCCCGGAGGCAAAACGTCTTAGAAGGCTTTGATATAGAGTGTAATGAAGTGACAACTGCACAAGAAGCTGTATCTGAATGGCTACGTGAAATTGGGATAATTCATCCTTGTTTAAGATACTGACTATACAATCCTCTCTATCAATATTCCCACTTGTTTGGCCATTTCACGAGGTGGATAAGGCATTTCATTCTTAAACCACCATTCCACTACCTCTACATAAGCCGCTGCAATAAATCGAAGAATTACCTCTTCATTGAACCCCTCATTTTTCCCTTCTTCTATAGTCACTTCATCCTTTAAACCTTCCATGACAAATTCAAGGAATCTATTACGAAAAGAGAGGGCGCCTTGACTGGCTAACATCGTCGAGAAGAATAAATAATTGCTTTCTAGGTATTCAAACCAAATCAAACCTCCATCTATAAAATCCATTTCAACTGATGCATTACGTAGTTCTTCTAGTTCATTAATATGTTCTTCAATAAGCTTATCCAGCAGATCAAATTTATCTAGATAATGAAGGTAAATCGTTCTACGACTTACGTTTGCTTTGTCGGAAATATCCTGTATCGTAATCTGAGTAAAGTTTTTTTCGGAAATAAGTTCAATAACCGCTTGTTTTATCGCTTCTTTAGATTTAAGTATTCTTCTATCTACTTTAGGCATATGAGGATCACTGCTTTCTATAAATATTAGCTATTTTGAATCAATCTGTGAACTAATGCACAAATATCGGTCAATTAGTAATTGTAGACCTTTAATATCTATATATAATAATACACAGATGTAACCTAACAGAGCAACTTTCAAGTTAATTTATACGGTACATCTAAAAAATATAACGAAATGAAAGTGAGGAACTATAGAATGGAATATGTAAAACTTGGAAATACAGGTTTGGATGTATCACGAATTTGTCTTGGAGGGATGAGTTTTGGTATAGGAGAACGAGGCGATTTTCCGTGGGCACTTAATGAAGAACGCAGTCGTCCTATGATTAGAAAAGCACTTGATGTAGGAATCAATTTTTTTGATACTGCGAACGTCTACTCGGGCGGAACGAGTGAAGAAATCATTGGACGGCTCCTAAAGGAGTATGGCAACCGGGATGAAATCGTCCTAGCATCTAAAGTTTTTTACCCAACGAGTGAAGGTCCAAATGGTAGTGGGCTTTCCCGCAAAGCTATTATCAGTGAAATTGATAAAACACTTAAGCGTCTAGGAACCGATTATGTCGATCTCTATTATACCCACCGTTGGGATTACAATACGCCTATAGAAGAGACTATGGAAGCTTTGCATGATGTCGTGAAGGCAGGTAAGGCTAGATATATTGGCGCTTCCACGATGTATGCTTGGCAGTTCTTAAAAGCACAACATGCTGCTGACCGTAATGGTTGGACCAAGTTTGTAGCTATGCAGGATCATTACAATCTCTTATACCGAGAAGAGGAGAGAGAGATGATGCCACTATGTAAGGAAGATAAAATCGCAGTAATGCCTTGGAGTCCGCTGGCTGCTGGAAGATTGGCAAGACCTTGGGGGGAAACGGACGAGCGTGCCAAAGTTGATGCAATCGCAACAGCGATATATTCCTCAACAGCTGATTCAGATCGACTAGTCGTTGAACATGTAGCCGAAGTTGCTGCAACAAGGGGGGTACCGATGTCACAAATCGCACTTGCTTGGTTGCTTCACAAGGAGCCCGTTACATCTACAATTGTTGGAACAACTGAAATCTCTCATATTGAAGACGCAGTAGCTGCACTTTCGATTAAGTTGACACCTGAAGAAATGGACTTATTGGAAGAATCTTATGTGCCACATCCAGTTCTGGGTATGACGTTCTAATCTAAGTTCGGGTATAAACGAGTCCTCAAAAGTAATGTTCGATACAGATTTGTTATTGATATGTCGAAGCTTTAACTTTTAAAGATGAAAGGGAGTATTAATTATGACCAAAGTATTGATTCTTGGAGCAAACGGAGGAATTGCTGGTTATGCTATCGATTTATTCCTCAAAGAAACGGATGCTGAGTTAACGCTTTTCCTACGGAATGCTGGCAACCTAAGAAAACTTGATCCGTATCGCACTCGTGTTATTGAAGGCGATGTTATGGATTTGGAAACATTAAAAAAAGCAATGGCAGGCCAAGACGTTGTCTATGCCAATCTAGCTGGCAACCTCGAAAAAATGGCTAAGAACATTGTAGAAGCTATGAATGCGAGCAGCGTAAAACGCCTAATTTTCATCAATTCTATGGGCATTTATGATGAAGTTCCAGGGGAGAAATATGGTAGCATTTTAAACCCATATCGAAAGTCAGCTCAAGTCATTGAGGCTTCAAATCTTGACTATACGATATTGCGACCCGCATGGTTTACCAATAAGAATGAAATCGACTATGAAACAACTCAGAAAGGCGAATTGTTTAAGGGGTCGGAAGTATCACGTAAGAGTGTTGCTGATTTAATTGTTAAATTAGCTGTAACGCCGGGATTGGAAGTCCGTAGTAGCTTGGGTGTGAATAAGCCTGAGTAAGTTTAGAATACGATGGGCTTCTGAATTCATCAGGAGAGTGGAGAGAGCAATGGGGAAGTCAATAAAATTAACTTTAGATGGAAAAGAATATACAGCAACATTAAACAGTAACCGTACAGTAGAAGATATACTAAATATGTTACCAATGGAATTAACCCTAGAACGATATGCAGGTCACGAATACTACAGTTCACTTCCTAACAAGCCATCAATTCAGGGAGTTCCTATGACTTCAGATGCACATGCAGGTGGCATATACTACTATGATGGCTGGAGTGCTTTTACAGTGCTTTTTGATGACGCACATATTGCTCCTTATGAGGTCGTGCATATCGGAGATGTAAATGAGGATGTCATCCTACCGTTATCCGTAGCGGGTGCTACTGTAAAGGCTAAAGTTGAGATAAACTAGTGAAAAATAAAATATTAAATATACTGTACGAAATTCGCGCCCAGCGCGGATTTTCTGTTTTATGGGTACAATCTTTGATTAAGCCAAGAACTTGCACCTATTACTCACAAATTCTATCCAACAAGGCCCCTAACTGTTCTGCTAATACTTGATGAGTTACAGGCCTTTTGTTCGTAAACCACCATTCAACTACGCCCACATACGAGGAAGCCACAAATCGTACGACAAGATCTTTATTTAGCCCTTCGTTTTTCCCCTTTGTGTTATCTACTTCATCTTTGAACTCTTCAATCAAAAATTCAAGGAACCGGTTGCGAAAGAAAGGCGCTCCTTTACTCGCTAACATCATGGAGAAAAAATCGTAATTACTTTCGAAGTATTCCGTCCAAATCAGAGACCCAGTTACAAAATCCAAATCAGCTGCCGCTTCGCATCTCTCCTGAAGCTCATTAATATGGTTTTCAATAAGTTTATCCAACAAATCGTATTTATCCATGTAGTGGAGGTAAATCGTCCCACGGCTGACATTTGCTTGATCCGAAAGATCTTGAATGGTTATATCATCAAAATTTTTCTCAGCCATTAGTTTAATTACTGCTGTTTTTAATGCTTCCTGGGTTTTAAGAATTCTTCTATCGACCTTAGTCATTTTGCCCACCGAACTTTCTTTATCATCATAAATATAGAGAAAATACATTTTTGTACTTGTTTTTAATTATTAACAAATGTTTATTATTTTTCAATATAAATCAGTAAATAATAAACAAATTCAATCATTCTATTTATTAATGCACAAATCACTTGAAATTGACAATAGACCTCAAATGCAAATCAATTATAATAATAGACATAAGTTCATTAAGATAATTATGAACATTAATTATGGAATTCATCTTTTATTAGAAAGGATTGTTGTAATATGTGTAACAATCATAACAACATTACTACTCGAGTACTATGTGTTCCAGCGGCAAAGACACCATTTGAACTAACAACCATAGAACGTAGAGATTTAAGGCCAGATGATGTTTTAATAGATATTAAATATTGTGGTATCTGCCATTCTGATATTCACAATGCTCATGATGATTTTGGCAGCGGAGTTTTCCCGATGGTTCCGGGTCATGAGATTGCAGGTGTTGTTACTGCTGTAGGTAGTAGTGTGACAAAATTCACTGCTGGCGATCGTGTTGGCGTAGGCTGCTTTGTTGACTCGTGCGGGGAATGTGACTTCTGTCTCAGAGGAGAAGAGCAGTTTTGTAAGAAAGGTGTCGTCGTCGTATTTAATTCTATAGATTACGACGGAAATCTAACATATGGTGGATATAGTCAGAAAATCGTTGTGAAAGATAAGTTTGTTGTACGTATTCCGGATGCCTTAGAACTGGATGTGGCAAGCCCACTGTTGTGTGCAGGCATTACCACTTACTCGCCTCTTAGACATTGGAACGCTGGACCAGGTAAGAAGGTTGCGATTGTGGGAATGGGAGGACTTGGTCATCTGGCAGTTCAGTTTGCCCATATGATGGGCACTGAAGTAACTGTCCTAAGTCATAATTTGAACAAAAAAGAAGAAGCCTTTGCATTTGGTGCAAATCACTATTATCGAACGAATGATCCCGCCACATTTACTGAGTTGGCAGGTCAATTTGATCTAATTTTAAACACAGTTTCTGCGAATATAGATGTCGATGCCTTTCTATCCATACTTAATGTGGACGGAGCATTAGTTAATTTGGGTCTGCCAAACAAACCAGATCAATACAATGTTTTTTCCTTATTTGCTGGGCGTCGGAGCATTACTGCATCAAACGTTGGTGGTATCAAAGAAACTCAAGAGATGCTCGACTTTTCGGCTGAGCACGGAATCGCTCCAATGATCGAAGTCATTCGTGCGGACCAAGTTGACGAGGCATATGAACATGTCCTTCGTGGTGATGTACGATATCGGTTTGTAATCGATATGTCTACATTGTAATTGTTTATTCTGATGAAGTATGGGTCAATCAAAGGATTGACTCATCTTTAGTTTATCTGTAACTTTCATACCGTTATTCGGGTAGATAAGTCGACTATGAAATAACCGAAAAAGATAAACTTTTAATAGGAATCGAGATCTCACGGAAAAGTATCTACAGAAAGCGATAAACCAGCTTTTATTAAATTAAGAGGAGGTTTGAATCATGAGAATAACGGAGGCAGCAAATAAGTACCATGAAAGAATGTTCCCGGGCTATGAATCCAAATTATTAACAACAGATCCAGAGTTTATTGAACGGTTCGATAACTTTGCTTTTGATGAAGTGGTAAATCAGGACGATTTGGATGATCGTACTCGTATGATGGTCATTCTGTCTGTTTTAATTGGGTGTCAAGGGATTGACGAGTTTAAAGCCATGCTTCCAGCAGCACTAAACTTTGGTGTTACTCCTGTGGAAGCGAAGGAAATTGTCTATCAGTCAGTGCCTTACCTTGGCATTGGAAGGGTATTTCCCTTTCTGCATGCGGTAAATGATATTTTGACTGCCGGAGGTGTGGAACTACCTTTACCTAGTCAGGCAACTACAACCACAGAGAATCGTTTAGAAGCAGGAATTCAAGCACAAGTAGAAATTTTTGGAGAAAGCATGGAACAATTCTGGAAATCCGGTCCGGAAGAGAGTCGACACATTAATCATTGGCTTGCTGCTAACTGCTTTGGCGATTACTATACCCGAAAAGGACTCGACTACAAACAAAGAGAGATGATTACATTCTGCTTTCTCTTTGCCCAGGGTGGATGTGAACCTCAGTTAACCAGCCATGCGGCCGCCAATATCAGGCTTGGAAATGATAAGTCATTCCTGATCAAAATTATATCTCAATGCCTACCTTTCATAGGTTACCCGCGCAGTCTGAATGCTCTACGATGTGTGAATGAAGCAGCAGCGAAATCTAATTAAAAAAGAACGAAATAAAATTTTGGAGGAATTAATTATGAGTACATGGCTTATTACTGGTGTTAGTAGTGGCTTTGGTTATGAGATGACAAAACAGCTTCTTGAGAAGGGTGACAAGGTTATCGGAACTGCCCGTAACAAAAACAAGGTCGCCGAATTCATCGAGAATTATCCCGATACCTTCACTTGCGAGACACTGGATGTAACCGATGTTCCTGCTATTCATAAACTTGTTGACGGCTCTTTTGAGAAGTTTGGACATATCGACGTTATCCTAAGCAATGCAGGTTATGGCCTTTTCGGTGCAGCCGAGGAACTCTCAGACGCCGAGATTGATCATATCATCGCGACTAACCTAACTGGATCCATCCAGCTAATTCGGTCATCTCTGCCGCATCTGCGTGTTCAGGGTGGCGGGCGAATTATTCAGATCTCCTCCTATGGTGGTCAGGTTGCCTTTCCAGGTAATTCAATGTACCATGCCACCAAATTTGGTATAGAGGGATTTTGCGAATCGGTCGCTCAAGAGGTTGCACCGTTTAACATTGGTATTACATTGGTTGAGCCAGGAGGCGCCCGTACCGAGTTTCGATATGGCAGTGCACAGGTAGCGAACCTGATGCCAGAATACGATGAAAATCCGGCGCACAGCTTCTTGAATATGCTCGACCCTTCCAATGGACTAGCTCCCGGTGATCCAGTGCTTATGGTTTCCCGAATCATTGAGAGCGTTGATCAAGAACCTGCGCCAATGAGAATGGTACTCGGTTCTCAAGCACTGGCAAACACCGTTTCGACCTTGAAAGCCCGTATTGCTGACTACGAGACGCAGACTGAACTGGCCGCTTCAACTGACTTTCCTGCGGGAGAATAAGAGGATAACAGTACCATTTTTCCGTTAGGGGAAAAAGTTAAAGCAAACTTTACGGGTGATGCTTATTTGCAAATGGTGTTTACAGATCCTACTCCTCTTAATACTGCAATTGGAAATGTAACCTTTGCTCCAGGTGCTCGCAATAATTGGCACGCTCATCACATTGGACAAGTTCTGTTAATTACTGGCGGCAACGGCTGGTATCAAGAAGAAGGAAAATCTGCCCAATTACTTAAAACAGGTGATGTGGTCAATATTCCACCTAACGTAAGACATTGGCATGGTGCGACAAAAGATAGCTGGTTCGTGCATCTGGCCATGACTCCAGGGGAAACAGAATGGTTTGAAGCTGTCGATGATGAATGGTTTGAACAACTGTAGAAATTAATCTATATAAATAGAAGGAGGTTTACATTGTGGAATATATTAAATTTGGAAATACAGGTATGGATGTCTCTCGGATTTGCCTAGGCTGTATGAGCTTTGGAGATGTGCAGCCAGAAGGGCATCAATGGGTGCTTAATGAGGAGAACAGCCGTCCTATTATAAAAAGAGCGCTGGACCTCGGCATCAACTTTTTTGATACAGCGAATATCTATGCAAGTGGAACCAGTGAAGAGATTATAGGACGAGCTCTAAAGGATTATGCAAATCGGGATGAAATTGTCCTCGCAACAAAGGTTTGGGGGCGCATGCATCAAGGTCCAAACGGTGCTGGGCTTTCCCGAAAAGCTATAATGAGCGAGATAGATAAAAGTCTAAAGAGACTAGGGAACGATTATGTGGATCTCTATATCACCCATCGTTGGGATTACAACACGCCAATTGAAGAAACCATGGAAGCTATGCATGATGTGGTGAAGTCTGGAAAGGCCAGATATATCGGTGCTTCTGCTATGTATGCATGGCAATTTCAAAAAGCATTACATGTGGCGGAGAAAAATGGATGGACTCGTTTTGTATCCATGCAAAATCACCTGAATCTCATCTACCGCGAAGAGGAAAGGGAGATGATGCCACTTTGTAAGGACCAAAAAATTGCGGTGACTCCCTATAGTCCATTAGCATCTGGAAGACTGATTCGCGACTGGTCGGAAACCACGCAAAGATCCGAAACAGATCTAATTCAAAAAGCAAAATATGATTCTACTATTGATGCAGATCGATTGATCATTGAGCGAGTGGCGTCAATTGCAGAGAAGCGCGGTGTACCCCGTATTCATATTGCGCTTGCATGGCTGCTGCAAAAAGAATCTGTAGCTGCTCCTATTGTAGGTGCTACGAAAATTTCTCAACTCGAAGATTCAGTAGAAGCTCTATCTGTGAAATTAACCTCTGAAGAAATTTCATCACTAGAAGAACTATATGTTCCGCATTCTATAGTGGGAGCTCAGTGAACCTATTTTTTCTGAATAAGGGATATCGTAGTTAAATTGAGGAAGAAATGAAATGGAATATGTAACATTAAATAACGGGGTAAAGTTAAACTAAAACAACCCACAGCCAAGATCATTTTTATTATAAATCTTGGCTGTGGGTTGTTATCTATTTGTAATGAATATTATGATAATGGTTCATATCGCTAGTCATTGGATGCTCATGTGTGACATGGCAGGCGTTTGGAAAGTGCCACAGCAATTGTCAGATTCTAACCGTATATACACAGTTTCTTCCTCCCGCTAATATGTACTCCCCCCGTTCAATATGAACATTATTACCTAGAACAGTTTTAAATAGATGTAACTCATTTTTGCATAACCCGGTACATACAACAGCAGCTTCACAGATCGGGCAATGTTTCTCAATGAATAAAAGACTGCCATCATCCTGCTCCTTAACCTCGGCCATATAGCCTTCATTTGTTCGAATCTCGGCCAGTTTCTCCAGCTTCCCTCTAACGTCTGCTGTATCACCAAGTTGCTGAAGATATTGTTCTTGCATATTTTTATTTCGAACAGCCAGCAGCTTGTCCAGCCCCTCGTTTCCGAAAGCTTCTTTCATGGAATGGATCAGACTGACGGATAAATCCGAATATCCGCTTGGAAAAAACCGATCGGCCGCGGGGGTTAAGATCCATAGCTTGGTGGGCCGCCCCATGGGACGGGCCTCTTCTTTATTAGTAACCAGCCCTTCTTCTTTCAGCGCATTCAAATGTTGACGAATAGCCATTCCAGATAGCGAAAACTGCGAGGAGAGTGCCATAACATCCATTCCCCCTTGCTGCTTTAACAGATCAATGATCGCTCTTCGGGTCTTGGTTGAGACATCCTTTTTGGTTTGATTTCGGCTCAAGGTGCACCTCCTTTTGAAGCAACTAAATCTACATCACAGACTACATTTTAAACAAAAATGTTGACAAAGTCAAAGCTGAACTGTAGCTTAGACATTATAAACAAAAATGTTTACTAAGTGTCCGGATACGATGTATACATACCAATTTTCTTGGAGGTCACATTTCATGTCGTCTAATCATCAAAGTATTTTCAGCCCACGTTATTTTGCACTATCCATAGGTATTATTCTGTCAGTGATGGCCGTTGGATTCGAAGGTCTGTCCGTAACCACCATTGCCCCTTCGATTGCTGGAGATTTGAACGGCCTTAGCCTGTTTGGCTGGATATTCAGCACGTATCTGCTTGCGCAGATTATCGGAACTCTGGTCGTCGGTCGAATCATAGATAGAAGAGGACCTGCAATACCGTTCACTATCGCACTACTTTTGTTTATCGTTGGGTTGATCGCTGCCGCAACATCAGGCGATATGTATACCATGATAGGATCACGGGCCATGCAGGGTTTGGGTGCCGGAGCTATGATGACTTGTGTGTACACAGCAATATCCTTAAGCTACCCGGATGAATTACGCGCCAAAATACTAGGAGCGTTTGGTACGGCCTATGTTCTTCCGTCCATGCTCGGTCCATACGTTGCAGGTCTTATCGCAGATCAGTGGTCCTGGCGGTTTGTTTTCTGAGGAATATTACCGATCCTGATAATTTCAGCGCTGCTTAGTTTACCTGCGTTCACGAAATTAAAAACACCGAAGACACAAGGGGATATCGGAGCTTCATCGACTTGGATGGCTTTACTGTTAACGATGGGTACAGGGATTTTCTTGGTTGGTCTAAGCATGCTTCCGAGTATTATGGGATTTGTTTTAGTCCTTATCGGCTTAGTACTGATGATATTTCCGCTCCGCAAACTGCTGCCGAAGGGAACTCTTACGCTTCGAAGAGGCATGCCAGCTATTCTGGCAACACGTGGGCTGTTCTTCGCTGCCTATACCAGCACACAGAATTTCTTGGTATTGGCTCTAATCGATGTGAAGGGAATAACGCCTTCTCAGGCCGGATTGATTGTAGCGAGTGCTGCGTTGAGTTGGTGCGTCATAGCGTATCTGCAAGGACGGTGGGATTCGGCAGATCAGGGGCGTGGACGGCATACGCGAATTATTCTGGGTGTATTGCTGCTTGCCATAGGGATTACTATCGTATTTTGGATACCCGTGGTGACCGTTACCGTTGCAGTTTTTGGACAGATCATCGCTGGAATCGGCATTGGATTGGCGCATCCGATTAGCGGTGTTGTGGCGTTTTCTCAGACAAGAGAAGGAGGTGTCGGCAACACCTCGGCAAATCTGCAATTTGCGGATTCTTTTACACCCGGTGTAGTTATCGGGATCGGCGGTTCCATTCTTGTGGTTTGTCAGGCTGGCGGAATGTCACTCCAATCCGGATTAATTGTAGCAATGGGTTTCCATCTCTTGTTGATTGTAATGAGTTTATTTGCGAGCACTCGGATCTCACCAGTAGCTGAACAGATAGGAACAGGTATTCAATCTTTAGGTTTGAAAAACAAATAAACACGAAGGAGGAGTTCACAATGATCATCGAGATCAGTGATAAGGCATCAGAAAAAATCGCCGAAATCTTATTAAGTGCGAATATCCTAAATCCATTCCTTAGAGTGGGTGTTGATGAAGGGGGATGCAGTGGATTATCCTATACCCTAGTCTTAGATGAACAGCAGGCAGAAGAGGATATTGTATTAAATAAAAAGGATTTTAGTATATTGGTTCACCCGAATAGTATTCCTTATATTGACGGTCTTGAAATTGACTATGAAGAGAGTGGAATGGTAGGCGGATTCACTATGAATAACCCTAATGCAAAAGCTTCATGTGGATGCGGAGCCAGTTTCAGAATGGCCAATTATCGTGGCGAAATAAAAAAATGTGATTGAACCGCAGAAAGGAGAGAAGAGGAATGATATCATTTGCAGTATCCGAAAAAGCATTGGATTCATTTAAGAATGAATGGGGTTTGGAAGAGGACCAATATGTAAGAATTTATGCAAAATATGCCGGTGGAGGCTCAGATGCCTTCACTGTTGGAATTAATGCAAGTGCTACACCGATCGATCCCGCATGGGTTCAATCCATTGGCGGATTTCATTTCTTTGTTGAAAAAACTGATGTTTGGATTTTACAGGATGAACTTCTTCAAATTGATTGTAATGAAAACGGCATATTTTCAACCAAAATCTCCTGAGCATCTTCTTGGGTACAATGTACATTTGAATATCTACTACACTTCTAGCAATTTCGCACACTATTGTCTATACTGTTTTAAATAAATATCAGAATTGGATCTGATTTTAAAAGAAGCATGGTGCTAGGAAGCAGGTGCAGAACATTGATAAATTTGGACAAATTAGCAAAGGCATTTACTAAAGGTGTCTATGAAATAGAAGATAGAAGCCGCTTAGTCATCCAGCCCAAAAGCTTATTAAGTGAATTCACCACCGTTAAGCATGGATTTTTATTTATCATTCGCGGGGGAGCCAGAATACGTGTGAACGGAACGGTATATGAATTACGGCCAGGATCAGTTTTTCATGCTGCTCCGGGCATGCAGATGGATTCGCAGGTTATAGGACAATCTGAGCTCGAGTATTACTCACTTTTTTATAAATTGGATATGCCGGAAGAAATGAATAGTACTCACGAATTTGACTCTCATTTCAAGCTGGAGCCGGGAGCGAATCTAAAGATTATTGAATTACTAATTATGCTCCATCAGAATGCCCATCCATCCGGAGAAATTGGGAAGCTGCGTATCAAGGAGTTGTTCTTAAGCCTGATGCATCAGGTTCTGATTGCGTGCAGTTACAGAGAGAACGATAGTTCTCCGAATCAAAAAATGGTAGACGAAGCTCTTGCGTATATTAAACTTCATTATATGAATTCACTTACACTCGGTGAGTTAGCGGAACAGCATGCAATGAGTGCCAACCGCTTCTCTTACCTCTTTCATAAATATACGGGACTACGACCAATCGACTATGTCGTTAATTATCGTTTGGAACGGGCCTGTGAATTACTCAAAGCAGGTAATTTTCCTATCCGCGAGATTGCTGACCGTGTTGGTTATGACAATCCACTATATTTCAGCCGATTATTCAAAAAGAAATTCGGTGTTTCTCCCTCTGCTTATAAATAATGTACATAATGAGCTTCTTTTACTTGAACTACGTCTGCAGCTACTGGTGATAAGCCAGAAGTGCAGACTTTTTTTATTTAGATTAAATAATGATGCATGCTGGATTTGAGATTTGTACATTTGAATTTATTTAAATTTTTGATAAACTCACCTTTGTAACTGAGAATCATTATCAGTAAATTGATTTATAAATGAAAGGCTGGTAGATATGACAGAAAAAAGACCAAGACAATTATGTATTGGCCTGTCCTTAAATGCAACCTGGATGAAAGGAGACGGCTGGCGGCACCCGGATAGCGGAGTAGAGAAGATGGAGTCTATTGATTACTATATTGATTTGGCAAAAATGGCTGAGAATTCAAAGCTCGATTTTCTTTTCAGGGCTGATTATCTGTATGTTAGCCCGCAGATGATAGGAGACTCCTCAAATTTCGGCAGCCCCGACCCTGCATTGTTTTTTGCAGCGATAGCTCGTGAAACCGAGCGGATCGGACTGGTAACGACGATTTCCACTACTTTTAATCCGCCGTATGTTGTTGCAAGGCAATTGCAGTCCTTACACTGGCTGAGCAATGGACGCGCCGGCTGGAATATTGTCACTTCGATTGAAGGTGCCGATAATTTCAGCGATTCACCTATGCCGTCACCGGAAGAAAGATATGCCAAGGCTATGGAATTCACGGATGTTGTACGCAAGCTTTGGAAGAGTTTTCCGAATGAAGCGATTGTTATCGACCGTCAGTCAGGTATGTTTTCGGATAAGGATAAAGTGACTGCTATTAATCATTCCGGGGAATTTTTCAGTGTAAAAGGGCCGCTTACTTTGCCTGCTCACAAATCAGGAACACCGCCGCTATTTCAAGCTGGTGCTTCAGACATTGGACGGAATTTCGCCTCATCTGTAGCTGATGCTATTTTTGCGGCAATGCCGGATATCGAATCGGGAGTGGAACTAAGGAATGATCTGAGAAGAAGAGCGGCTGAGCAGGGCCGTGATCCGGATGCTATCAAAGTTTTGCCGGGCTTATATTTTTTCCTGGCCGATACGCGCGAAGAAGCACTTGAATTACATAAGGCTGCACATGCGAATTTAAGCCTTGAACGCAGACATGCTTCGCTCAAATCGGTGATGGGTCTTGATTTAAGCGGTTATCCCTTAGATAAGCGAGTAACTGACGATATATTACCCGATTCCAGTCAGGCCGTCCGCAGCCGGACTCATGCCGAATTGTTACGGCGGTATATTATCAAAAACCAGCCTACAGTGAAAGAAATCTTGGACAGGCCGGAGGTTGTCGGATCTGCACATTGGGTATCTGTCGGGACAGTAGAGGATGTGCTGAACGATATTATTGAACGGTTTGATGCGGAGGCTATGGATGGCTTCATCGCCTTGCCAGGCGGCTCGGAACAATCTATGGAGTTGTTTTTTGAGAAGTTGGTACCGGAGCTGGTTGAAAGAGGTTTATTCCGGAGTGAATATACTGGAAGCACTTTCCGTGAGCATTTAGGGATTTAAAAAAGAGAAATGAGGCGATTGAACGATGCATGAAGAGGAATTGTTTGATGTTACGATTATTGGCGGCGGTCCGGCTGGATTATTTGCTGCATTTTATAGCGGACTCCGTGAAATGAAAACCAAAATTATAGAATTCCAACCTGTGCTTGGCGGTAAGGTGCATGTCTATCCGGAAAAGATGATCTGGGACGTAGGAGGCTTACAGCCTATTCTTGGCTCACAACTTATAGAACAAATGGTTGCTCAAGGGATGACTTTCCAACCGGAGGTTGCCTTTAATGAAAAGGTCACATCCATCTCGCAAGATGAAGCAGGTTACTTTATTTTACACACCGCCGCAAACCGGAAGCATTTCACTAAAACTGTGATATTGGCCATTGGAGGAGGCATTCTGAAGCCGGTCAAGCTCGAAATCGAGGGTGCCGAAAGATTCGAAATCACAAATTTGCATTATACGGTGAAGTCACTTGCCCGATTTAAAGAGAAGACTATCCTAATATCGGGAGGCGGCCATTCTGCTGTTGACTGGGCGAATGAACTGGCTCCGATTGCCAAAAAGGTGTTTCTGACGTACCGGAAAGAGAACTTAAAGGGGCATGAAGCCGATATTTCACGCTTGGCAAACAATGGCGTAGAGTGCTTGTTAAATACTTCAATCGAAAAGTTGATTGCCACACCGGATCACGAAAGAATAGGGACTGTACTGCTGAAAAGTAATGACAACGGAGAGGCATTTGAGCTGTCTGTCGATGAGGTCATCATTAATCACGGTTATGAGCGCGACAAAGAACTGCTGGTGAACAGTGAAATTAAAATGGATCTGTGGGAACACCAGATTTCAGGATCAGTAACGAGCGGGACATCCGTGCCGGGTATTTATGCGGCAGGTGATGTTCTACATCATGATGGGAAACTGCACCTGATCGCGGGGGCATTCCAGGATGCTGCCAATGCGGTAAACCAAGCCAAACAATACATCACACCGGAGGCAAATTCGTCCGGGATGGTGTCTTCACATAATGACCTGTTCACGCAGAAAAACCGTGATTTAATGAAGCATTTATACAGACAGTAATGATAACAACTCAAGGGGGAGCCAAATGAAAAGACTATATGGATGGATTGCATCCTTAATTATACTTGCAGGATTACTGGCTGGATGTTCCGAAACTTCAGTCACGCCTACACCGGAAGCCGGCAAGATCGATGAAGCGGGATGGCCTAGAACAATTGCGGATGCCAGCGACAATGGAGTGGTGCTTAAGACACGTCCTGAGCGTATAGCGGTTTTGCATCCCTTGTATTTAGATTACTTTTTTGCTCTAGATACTCCTCCAATCGCATCAACCAATGCAGCGGAAGCGATGAAGGATTTTGCTACTTTACAGCCTTATGCTGGAACTGCTGAAATTATTGATTTGGGCAGCAGCAATGCGAACCTGGAAATGATCATGGATGCAAAGCCAGATGTGATTGTAACCTTCAAGGGTTCTGTTGATAGCAATTATGAAGAGTTGAATAAGATTGCACCAGTCATCTTAATTGACTACACCGATACCTGGGAAAAAACGGCGATGCTGTGTGCTCAGATTGTTGGTAAAGAGACATTAGCGGAACAAGCCATTAAGGAAACCCAAGAAATGATTGCAAAAACAAAAGAACAGTTAAGTAGTCTTGAGAATAAAACATTTGCTTTACTACGGGTCGACGGAAAAGCCAATTTTAATGCTCAAGGCTCTAAAAACACGATGTACTACAATCAAACTGTAGGCTTTGGGTTGTTGCCACCAAAGGGATATCCTGAAGAGGGAGGGGCACTTTCTCTGGAGGGAATATACAGCATGAATCCAGATTTTATTATTATCCAGCATGATATGGATATCGCAAAGGCAGCCATCAAGGACAAGGAAACTTCGAACGTGTGGAACTCACTGGAAGCAGTGAAAAACAATCATGTACTTATCTTTGATAACTCACTCAATAGCGCAAGTATCCTGGCTGTCCGTTTGGCTGCAGATCATTTTCTGCAATTGGCGTCTGAACAATAAAATTATATTACAAAATCCGATTGCACCTTTTAGGGCAATCGGATTTTTGTTATTAAGTTAAATATCTTGACTGTTATTGATAATGGTTATCATTTATGATGAGTATTAGACAGATAACGGAGGGGTAGTCATTATGCACAAAAGCAATCAAATATTGCTTTGGGACCAAGCGACGGTCAAGTTATTGGATGTGCGCCGTATTGAAAGGATTCGGGGCGAAATTCTTCATAAATATAAGATTCCTGCCAGTATATTTTTACTTTCGGTACAAGGGAGCGCTCAAGTTCAATTAGATCAGTCTGAATTTTCTTTTACAGGATTTCAAGTCCTGCATAGCGGGAAAGGAGCGACCCTTAATATTGTTCCGACAAGCAAGAATTTTGTTTACTATATCATTTATTACCGTGCATGGATGCAAGAGGAGGATCTGTTCCAAACACAATATTGTTTTTCCCCAGATGCACCCATTTTACTTTATAACAAAATGCAATTGATGTATCAAAAATGGAACGAGCAAGAAGAGAGACTCAATGTAAAATCACTTTTTTATCAATTCATTCATCAGGTTTTAAAAGAATTACATAGAAAAGAGACTGAAGTGAAACAAACAAGTGTTGCAGTCCAGGTAATCACCTATATCCAGGAGTACTATGCGGAGCCAATTACATTAGATTCGCTTGCGGAAGTATTTAATTTCAGTGCTTATCATTTGTCATCCTTGTTTAAAGAGCACACAGGTATGAGTCCGATTGATTACTTAATTCGGTTTCGGCTTGAACTTGCAACGGAGCTTTTAATGACAACAGATGCTTCGGTCGGGGAAATATCAGCAAGTGTTGGTTATAAAGACGTATATTATTTCAGCCGAATTTTCAAGAAAAGAAAAGGTGTATCCCCTGCACATTTTAGAACAAGAGAGTTTCAGCGGCCTAAAGTTGCTGAAAGTCCATTAAACTTCCCCACATCCTCTATTTTTGAACCCATCGTTCAACAGTATATTAATAATGATAATCATTATCATAATACGGAAAAAGGGGAATTACCTATGTTTAAAATGACAAAATCTCAGACGACGGCAGCTTTACTGCTTTGCAGTTCTCTATTATTAGGTGCTTGCTCAAGCGGGACGGGTACTGCTACGAAGGAACAAAGTAATGGGAATGGAACCGTAAATCAAGCAACATCAGAAGAAAGTACGAACACTCGAATAGTATCAACGCCTAAGGGAGATGTGGAACTACCAGCAGAGCCGAAAAGAGTGGCGGCTGACCAATATATGGGGCATTTATTGAAATTAGGAATTATACCCATCGGAGCAAGAACGTTTATGCTGGATGAAGGGTGGATGGAAAAAGCGGACATACCCAAAGAAACGATCGAGAAAATTGAGGATTTAGGGGATTTTCCTTTAAATTTGGAAAAATTAACGATGCTAGATCCGGACTTAATTATCGGTTCGATCGATGAGAACATAGAACAATATGAGAAAATTGGGACCACTGTTTTTCTGCCTTATTGGGAGGGGTTAAAAACAGCAGGGCCGCTTGATAAATTTAGGAGTGTAAGCAAAATATTCGGAAAAGAAAAAGAAGCAGAAGAATGGATTACGGAATATGAACTGAAAGTAGCTGAAGCAAAGTCGAAACTTGCCGGGGTTATCAAGGAAGGGGAAACCGTTTCGATTGTTCAGTTTTCACAAAAGGCCGTGTACGTCTTAGCGGCAAAGGGAGGAAATTATGGTTCTTCCACTATATACAATATGCTGAAGCTACCTCCAACAGAAAGTGCCAAAAATATGGCGGAGGGGTTTGAATCCATTTCACTTGAAGTGCTTCCAGAATACTTAGGTGATTATGTTTTTGTATATAATGGCGATGCGGATGCAACCAATAAAGCAATGGAAAGTAACATATGGAAAGGCATCCCTGCAGTGAAAAATGGCAAAGTTTATTTGTATGGCGATAATTATCATGATGAATTCGTAATGGAGGACCCTTTTTCATTAGAGCTTCAGCTTGATACGATTGTGAATTTGTTACTTGGTTATCAGTAACTTAGGAGAGAGCGAAACGGAGCATTTATCCGTTTCGCTTTTTTTTGTACTAATATCCCGATAGCCCAATCCTTCATCATGAGCCTCAGCAACTGTGACTTTTTTCATAATACCCTTTCTATATTCGACCCGTTTTATAGGCCAAAAGTATAATTTTTACAGCAGTTTACATAAATCTATCTTTTTTTTAATTGTTTTGAGATAGGATAGTAGATGTCAAGCAGGTGGGTATTTATGGTAATTACTCACCGGACTATTTCTTGAGGAGGAAGGGTATGAAGGAGAAGAATTCAGTTTGGAAAAAGAGGCTGATGAACAGCACTCTAGCTGTGGCGGTGGCCGTACCACTTCAGCTGTTCACGTTCGGAGCCGGTTCGGCGGTATTCGCAGAAGGACCAAACGATCCTGCACCGTACATTGAGGCCAAAGTGGTCAATGAGCATGCAGGCCAGAAGATCCTGTTTGACAATACCCATGAGCAGACTGCGGGAGCAGCCGATTGGGTGATTGACGGCGCTTTTTCAGACTTTGGGAATGCCCTTGCCCAGGAAGGCTATTATGTCAAAGAACTCCGCAAGACGACTCCAATTACTTTGAGTGATCTTTCCGATTATGATGTCTACATCGTCGCCGAATCCAACGTGCCCTACAAAGCAAGCGAGCAGCTTGCGATGGCGGAATATGTGGAGGATGGCGGCAGTATCTTCTTCATCGGCGACCATTATAATGCCGACCGCAACAAAAATCGCTGGGATGGTTCTGAAGCTTTCAACGGCTACCGCCGTGGAGCGTGGGACAATCCAGCCAAAGGCATGAATGCCGATGAGGTCGCTTCTGCAGCCATGCAGGGTGTGGTTAGCTCTGACTGGCTGGCGGACGAGTTCGGTGTCCGTTTCCGCTACAATGCGCTTGGCGACATTAACACAACCAACATCGTGGCTCCCGATCAAGCCTTCGGCATTACAACGGGCGTATCGGCGGTAGCTATGCATGCCGGTTCCACGCTGGCCATTCTAGACCCAGCCCGTGCGAAAGGTATCGTCTACCTGCCGCAAACCAATGCTGTCTGGGCCAATGCCGTAGACCAGGGGGTCTATAACGGCGGCGGTGTGGCAGAAGGTCCTTATGTGGCAGTTGCGAAAAAAGGCTCCGGCAAGGCAGCCTTCATCGGTGACTCATCTCCTGTAGAAGATGCAACACCGAAATACCTGCGCGAAGATACCGGTGCCAAGAAAACAACTTACGATGGCTTCAAGGAAGTGGACGATGCCAAACTGCTGGTTAACACCGTCAACTGGCTCGCTGAGCAGGAGAGTTATACGGATTTCACCCAGGTGAATGGCCTGATGCTAGATCAGCCGACAGCACTGCTGCCATTCGAGGAGCCAGCGCTGTCCACTGAGCCGCAACCGGAGCCTTGGGCTCAACCAAATGCTGGCTACAAATGGTATGATCGCAGCACCTTCAAAGCAGGCTCCTACGGCGGACCAGCAGCCACTGCAAGTGCGGTTTATAACTTCACGCACCAGGCTGTGCTGCCAAATGCACAGAATTTTCAGATTCGGGTGAGTGCAGATAATCTTCCAGCAGGCACAAGCGTTTCCGGCTTCCAGGTAGGTGTCTACCAGGTAAGCAGCGGCGCCCAAATCGCCAAGATTCAGAACAGCGACGGCACCTGGCCAAGCAGCTACGGCTATAGCTCCTCATTCAATCTGACGGCTGATCTGAACGGTCATGCCTACAAGGACCTGACGATCCAGATCAAGCCGGGCACCACAGCTGCATCCAATCTGCGCCTCCGTCAGAACAGTACAAACCTCAAGACTGAATCGGTGACGCTGGGCAATGTTCCTGCTGAACCGCTTCCGGCTGAGGAAGATCCCATACCGGCTGCAATCTCTATCGGCGATTCCCGGGCTAAGGCAGCCGGATCACTGGTAACGGTGGAGGGGACCGTGACGACCGAGCCGGGTATCTTTGGCGGACAGTCCTTCTATCTCCAAGATGGAACCGGTGGGGTTTATGTCTTCCAGAGTCAGAGCGGCTTCCACGTGGGCGATAAGGTCAAGGTAACAGCGTCCACCGCACTGTACAACACAGAGCTGGAGCTGACCGAAGCAGTACAAATTGCGAAGACGGGCACGGCGGCACTGCCGCAGCCGATTGCGGCGAACATGGTGAATGATGCCAACCAAGGCCAATTGGTTCAACTGAACGGTGTGACAGTGGCGAACATTATCAACGCTACGCCAAGCGGCTCCTTTGAATTCGACGCAGTCAACGCCGACGGGACAAGCAATCATGTGCGCGTGGATGCCCGGACAGGCATTACTAAGGATATCTTCCCTTATACTGAGGGACAAAAACTTAATATCACAGGTGTTGCCGCAATTTTTAAAGGCATCTACCAGCTCAAGCCGAGAAGCCTCGATGACTTCGCCGCAGCAGAAGAAGAGGGGGCTCCGGTGACAACGGCGACGCTGTCTGCCGAGCCTAATGCTTCCGGCTGGTTTAACCAGCCGGTCACCGTTACCCTGAAGGCGAATACAGATACAGCTAATGTTTATTACTCGCTTAACGGCAACAAGGAAGCTGAGTACAGTACACCTGTGGACCTGAAGGAAGACGGGCGGCATACATTGACATACCATGCTGTGCCGGGAAAAGGCAAATCGGAAGATCCCAAGACGTTGAACCTCAATATTGATACGGCTCCACCGGTTGCCGAACTGAAGGAATCCGGCCATGAGGTGAGAGATGTAGAAGAAGGAGCGCAGCTTTACTTTGAATTGACTGCTGACGATGTATTGTCAGGTGTCACCTCGAAACAGCTTCTATTAGATGGGAAAACGATTGCCGAGGGCCAGACCCTGAGCGCCGCCGATTTAGGCGCCGGCTCCCACACCGTGAAATACACCGTGCAGGATGCGGCCAGCAATACGACTGAAAAGAGCTATACTTTCCAGGTTATTGGCGGCCAGGTGATTGCGACTGGTAAGCCAGGACAGGCTGATCTTTCCTCCAACAGCAGCTATGCTAATGGACTTAGTGATGGTAACTATACGGTCACCATGAACCTATGGTGGGGTAATAACGGCACGAGCTACAAACTCTATGAGAACGGCACACTGATTGATTCTAAGACACTGAAGGATGTATCGCCGGCTGCCCAGACGGCAAGCACAGAGCTTCATGGCAAGGTGAACGGCACTTATGTATACACTGCAGAGTTAACCAACAAATATGGCACGACCAAGATCGATTCGCTTACGGTCACCATAAGTGACTCTGCGCCGGGCAAGCCGATTCTGTCCGAAGATAACTGGGACGGAGATGGCACCTATAAGGTGTCGATGAATCTTTGGTGGGGAACTAACGCTACAGAGTACCGCCTATATGAGAACGGGGAGCTTATCGACTCACAGCCGCTGAATGCCCATACACCTTCGGCGCAAAGTGCAGCAACCACCATCAGCGGACGCACTGCCGGTGTGTACGAATATCGGGCGGAGCTGGTCAACGCGGCGGGAGTAACTGCCAGTGATACGATCAAGGTAACGGTCATCCGCTAAACTGAATGGCAGTAACAATAACAGTAAAAAACGAAGAGCGCCGGATTCCAGGCCGCTCTTCGTTTTTTACATTACCATTAGTTCATTGTGCCTCGCAAAAAGCTCTGGTTCGCACCAGGGCTGCAAATCATATGGATTATAGGCCGCTATCATCGGTAGTTTCGTAACCATAGTCGAAGGTCTCGATAGTACCATCATCATATTGAAGTGTGAGCTGGTCAATAATAATCGTATGTATTGTATTCTGATATGTAAAATCACTGAAAATAAATAAAGTATCATTGGGCTCAACCGGCCCCACATATTTAAGCGAAAAGCTGCTCTTGCCGTTCAGCTGATCATTGGAAGGATCGCCTACTGGATTAAACGTGCTGATGTGGGCTGTGTAATAATTGATCCTTTTACCGGTTAAGTTGTCAGCTTCCCAGGTCAGCTTAACAGCATCGGCAGAGTTCGTACTATACTTGAATTCTAATGGCGCACCAATCCCTTGCCCGGATGGGGTATCTGCTGCTGGCAGATCTTCAGCTTCATCACCGGCGGGTCCGGTATCATCGTCCGAAGGCATATCTTCCAAGACAACGGCTTCCGGGGAAGGTGAAGATTCAGTAGGATCTGATTCAGTAGGATCTGATTCAGTAGGATCTGATTCAATAGAATTGGACCCAGTAGTGTTGGATTCAGCAGCAATAGCAGCTTTATCTGCGGTACTAGGTGGTATTTCTTCGATAACGGGATTACTTGCCACATTCTGCCCATTCAAGCGTGTTTCAACGCTAGGGGCCACGTAAATTCCTAAAAGAAAAGCTATCATGATGGATAAAACATAGATGAGGACTAAATTGAACCGATTCAAATACACACTTCCTTTATTGTTATTTTTAATATGAACCTACTTATAATGACATGATTATTAAGGATTTGACAATATTATTGCAAAAAAAAGTTGCGACTGTGCAGAGGCCAAATGTTTAAAGATCAACTCATTTAATATGGGTTGATTTTTTTATGTCCTACATGAAATAAATCAAATTAAGACTATTAATTTAAAAAGATTATGCTATAATCGTAATTATTACGATTAAGATCTTGGAGTTGAATGCCATCAATCGATACTTGTTGCAACGCTTATTGCAGCTCATCCCCGTGCTGCTCGGTATCTCTTGCATTACCTTTGCGCTGATGCACTTAACGCCAGGTGATCCAGCGGAGATCATGCTGCGTGCTGACGGCATTAAACCCACGCAGGAAGCTATTGAGGTGACCAGACATGCACTTGGTCTGGATGGTCCTGTACATAAGCAATATTTTCATTGGTTGAACCGGGTGTCCCATCTCGATTTAGGCCTATCTTACAGCAGCGGTCGTCCAGTATTCACAGAGCTAATGAGTCGCTTTCCGGCAACTATACTGCTCAGTGCCTGTTCCGTATTGTCCGCTATTCTTATTGCCTTGCCTATAGGAGTGGGATCTGCACTATATCCGGGTAAATTGCTTGATCGACTGGGAAGAGTATGTGCACTGCTCAGTGTTTCAATGCCGGGATACTGGCTAAGTCTGCTCCTAATTTATTATGGTGCGGTGAAGTTTAAGCTATTTCCTGTGATGGGAATGGATGGGGTATCCAGTGTCATTCTACCTGCCCTCACACTAGGATTTGGAATGGCAGGAGTCTACATCCGCTTGATTCGTTCCAGTCTTCTAGACGTTTTGGGCAAGCGGTACATCACAGCAGCTAGAGCTAAGGGGCTGCAGGAATGGAGAATAATCATTCGGCATGCACTTCGTAATGCGCTTCTTCCGAGTCTTACCCTCCTTGGAGTTAACATAGCGGGGCTATTGGGCGGTTCCGTTATTGTTGAAACTATATTTTCTTGGCCGGGAATCGGTAAGTATGCCATTGAGGCGATTTTTGCGAAAGACTATATTGTCATTCAGGGTTACGTATTATGGATGGCTGTTGTCGTTGTCCTGATTAACTTGACAGTGGATTTATTACATCTGCTGCTGGATCCGCGAATCAGGCTGCGGTGACGATTTAGAAGGAGCGGATTGTCATATTTCGTATTAGCTTAATTAAGAATGAGGGAGCAAGGTTAGGAGCGGGCATAGTACTTTTGTTCATATGCGTTGGACTCTTTGCCCCATGGCTTTCACCTTCCGATCCGCTGCAGATTCACATGGAACACAAACTGGCTATGCCTTCCTGGCAATACCCGCTCGGTACGGATCATCTGGGACGCTGTGTCTTATCCCGATTAATCTATGGGACCCGAACCTCCCTGAATTATTCGTTTATGGTGTTGATCGTTGTTTTTGCGATTAGCATCCCTGTTGGTTTACTGGCGGGTTACGCTGGCGGCAAGATCGATCATTTGATTATGCGGATCATAGATATATTGCTTGCCTTTCCCAGCTTAATCCTATCCCTTGCGATTACAGCCATGCTAGGTCCCAGTATGAAGAATCTGCTAATCGCATTTGCTGCTGTCTGGTGGACGGGGTATGCCAGAGTGATACGCAGCATGGTCCTTCAAATCAAGGAAAGTGAATATATTACAGCGGCCAAAGCGTCAGGCACTTCTCATTTACAAATTATTTTCAGGCATATTCTGCTGAACGCAGCCCGGCCTATTCTGGTTCTTGCTTCTATGGAAGTGGGTACGATTATGCTCTCCATTGCGGGTTTGTCCTTTCTGGGTTTGGGAGCTCAGCCGCCTACACCGGAATGGGGAGTAATGCTGAACGACAGCCGTGCCTATATTCAAACGGAGCCACGGTTGATGCTATTTCCGGGAATGATGATCATGCTGGCGGTTCTGGGCTTTAATCTGTTGGGAGATGGCTTGCGACAACCAGAGCGTGTTTTCGATTCTGCAGTGAAGTGGGGGGCCAGAACATGATGGCAGAGTCTCCACTGCTGAAGGTCAGTCATTTACGCACCTGCTTTCACACAGGCAGTTATAAAGTTACGGCAGTTGATGATGTCAGTATCGAGGTGAAATCCCGGCAGATTGTCGCACTTGTAGGTGAGAGCGGCAGCGGTAAAAGTGTTACGGCAATGTCCATATTAGGATTATTAGATTCTCCAGGCTTAGTTGAGAGTGGAGAAATCTGGCTTAAGGGTAACAATCTTCGTGAGTGCTCCAGCCGTCAGTTACGGAAACTTCGGGGAACAGAAATGGCCGTAATCTTTCAAGATCCTATGAACGCGCTGAATCCGGTACTTACTATTGGCAGGCAGATCACGGAGACGATTAAACTGCATAAGCGGGTGTCGGGAAAAGAAGCAAGATTACTTGCCATGAAGCAGATGGAGCAAGCAGGGCTCAGCGATCCTGATTTACTTTTCAATAAATATCCTTTTCAAATTAGCGGTGGTATGTGTCAAAGAGTAATGATTGCCATCGCACTGGTATCCGGTGCAAAATTATTAATTGCAGATGAGCCTACAACGGCATTGGATGTAACCATTCAAGCCCAGATTCTTAAAGAGCTGGACCGAATCAGATGGACGAACAATGTCGGCATCCTATTAATTACCCATGATCTAGGCGTTGTTGCGGAGCTTGCAGATTATGTATATGTGATGAAGTCCGGGAAGATCGTGGAATCAGGCAATGTGTTTGAACTCTTTTCTAATCCCGTGCATCCCTATACTAAATACTTAATGGAGTGCAGATAACAACGGTAATATTACATTTTTCAGGGACGTGGTGATCTTGAAGTTATTGGAAGCGGTAAGCCTGAACAAGAAATATGGGATGGAAAGGGGGTGGTTCACACGTAATGCCAGAAGTGTTCATGCCGTCAACAACCTGTCTCTCAGTCTGGAGAGCGGCGAAACCCTTGGATTAGTGGGGGAAAGTGGCTGTGGTAAGAGCACTTTGGCCAGACTTCTGCTGGGACTGGAGAAACCATCCTCCGGAAGAGTTATGTACCGGAACGAGGATTATACGGACTGGAGCTTCAGCGAAATGCGCATGATCCGCAGGAAGATGCAGATGGTGTTTCAGAACAGTCTGGCTTCATTTAATCCGTTGTTTACGGTAGAGCAGATTATCGGGGAGCCTCTTCGAAACTATGGAGAGAGGAAGGCTGGAGCCCGCAGGGCCACGGTAGCAGACACACTTGAGCTTGTGGGACTTGAACGGCGGCATATTCACCGCTATCCGCATGAACTCAGCGGCGGACAGCAGCAAAGGGTCGGAATTGCACGAGCGATCTCCTTGCGGCCGGAGCTGATTATCTGTGATGAACCTTTCTCGAGTCTCGATGTCACCCTGCGAAAGCAAATGATGGGTCTGCTGCAGGAGTTGAAGCATGAGCTGGGATTATCCTATGTATTCATTACACATGACTTGTCAGTTGTAAATCGTTTTTGCGACAGTGTGGCAGTGATGTGTCAAGGGGAAATAGTAGAGAAGCAATCAGGTGCAACTATGTTGCAGCAAGCAGACCACCCTTATACAAGAACATTACTCTCTTCGGTACCCGTGCAGGACCCCCGCTTAAGGAAGAAGAGACTGGGCACAGAGTGGCAACCCAGCCATTCCTATGATGTTAAGTAGAGAAAGGATGTACCAAGAATGAGAACGAACCTTAAGACAAAAAGCCTATTATCAAAATCGTTATTCTTTATGCTTCTTGTGGTAGTTATGGTGATATCAGGTTGCGGTAACAGTAATAACAGCAATTCTACGGCTAGAGCCAATAATACCGCCAATAATGAAGCTGCACAAGGATCTGAAGCTCAGGACAAGACAGTCACTGTTGCTATATCGTCCGATGCCGGTATAGACCGATTGGATGCCGGTGCCTATGATGGTTCGATGAATGTGCACGCGATGATATATGAGGGGTTAGTGGAGTATGGTGAAAAAGGCGAAATACTGCCGTCGCTTGCGGAGTCTTGGGATATTTCAGAAGATGGGAAAGTATATACGTTCCATCTTCGCCATGACGTCAAATTCTCTGACGGTACGGAGTTCAATGCCGACGCGGTTAAATTCTCCTTCGAACGATGGATTAAGGATCCAGCCAATTCGTTAAATGTGGCAACTGCGATGCAATCCCTTGTTGTTGTGGACGAACATACGATTACAATGACATTCAACAAAGCGTATTATCCCTTCTTAACCGAGTTATCCTTTGCAAGACCGGTCCGAATTATCAGCCCTTCCGCTGTGGAACCCGCAGGAGATATTACGGGTAAATTCATCAAAGCGATTGGAACTGGCGCATGGATGGCTGAGAGCTACAAAACAGATCAGGAAGCCGTACTCGTCAGAAATCCGAATTATTGGGGAGAAATGCCGAAGCTGTCGAAAATTATTTTAAAGGTAATCCCTGATCCACAGTCCAGAGTACTAGCGCTGCAAGCTGGAGATGTTGACATTGCCGGGGGACAAATGGGAAAGATTCCAGTCGAAAGCGTGCCAGTGATTGAAGCGGATTCTTCACTGACCTTGCAAAAATCACAAGGAACAAACTCTCATTTCTTGATCTTTAACTACAAAACGCCCGCACTTCAAGATCTGAATGTGCGCAAAGCTATCAATTTGGCAATTAATAAAAAAAGCATTGTCGATGATCTTATGGACGGTATCGGCAGTGAAGCCCAAGGTCTGTTCCCGTTGACGGTTCCTTATGTGACGGAATCCAATAATACCTGGTACGGCTTCGATCCGCTGGAAGCGAAGCAGCTGCTAGCAACTGCCGGTTACACGGATTCGGACGGAGATGGAATGGTACAGAAGGACGGAGCGCAGCTTGAGCTTAATTTCGTGCTGCAGCAGGCTGAATATCCCGAATGGAAGTCCATCAGTGAACTGGTTCAGTCTGAGTTAAAGGAGATTGGCATTAGAGTGAATCTTCAGGTTCTTGAGCCGAATGCCTATTACGATGCCTTATGGACAAGCAAAGCCTCTGATCTAATTATGTACCGGACTTATGACGATGCCTATAATCCGCATGCATTCTTGCTCTCCTTATTTCATAAAACAGCTGATGCATCTGCTGTGGTATGGTCTGATCCTGCACTAGAATCTCAAATTGACACAGCAGTAGGAACAACCGATATTCAGGAACGTCAGACCGCATATGACTCCATTTTTTCCAAATTGTATCAGGAGGCTATGTTTGCAGCTATTTATTTCCCTGACGATATCTTGGCAGTTAATAATAGAGTGACTGGATTTAAACCGGGGTACTCCACCTTTATGCCGGTCTTCTGGAATCTACTCGACATAGGAGAAAAATGATGTTAAAAGAGATTTCGAAATACTGGACATCAAGCTCGGAGAGTTATGACAAAGTCATACAGACTCAATTCCGCAGTAAAAAAACTATAAACCTCTGGAAACAGCTGCTTATTAAAGGGTTGGGAACAACTCCCCAGCAAAAGGTGCTGGATGTGGGAACAGGACCTGGCTTTTTCTCCATACTCTTATCACAGATGGGTCATCTGCCTACAGCGGTGGATGCCTCTCAGGGAATGATAGATAGAGCTTCACGAAATTTTGAGAGTTATGGATACAAAGTTCCAGCTTATGTCGCTGATGCTGCCGACTTGCATATGGAGCTAGAGAATAGCTTTGATGCAGTGGTCTGCAGGGATGTAGTATGGACGCTGCCTGATCCACAGAGGGCTTATGCTGAATGGCATCGGATTCTAAAACCGGGCGGGACTCTGATTATTTTTGACGGCAACTATTTATATAAAGAGAGCAAGACTGTATTCCATAGACTTTGGTATGCCTTGTCCTGGACACTGATTCTTCTCACAGAACAAAGAATCCGCCAGCGAAGCAGTCAAGATAAAAACCTGCTAAGCGAGTTGCCATTTGTTAATGTACAACGGCCTGAAGCTGACGGGAAAGCGCTGAAACAGGCCGGGTTCCGCAGCATAGATGTTCACCGGAACTTTATCTCTGCCCGTGAGATGCCGCTCGATTTTTTGAAATACGGTTACCAGAATGTAAACCGGTTCATGATACTTGCCAAGAAGGGTGAATGATAAATGGGTACACAACAAGAGGTGGAAATGTATTGGGAAGGCGAAGCCTAGCTGTACAGCGAAGGCATTCAGAAGGAACTGAACGGATTCCAGCGGGAGGCCTGGCTGAAGCTTATCCTCGCTAACGCACCACAGAAGGAAAGATTGCAGGTTCTAGATATTGGCTGCGGGCCTGGCTTCTTCTCTGTGATTCTCTCAAGTGCCGGGCATCTGGTTACTGCGATCGATTGTACCGACAATATGCTGGAAGAAGCACGTTCCCACTCCAGTCGGGAAGGTGTCACCGTTACTTTCCGCAAGATGGATTCGCACAAGCTTGACTTTGCTGCGGAGAATTTCGATCTGATCGTGTGCCGCAATGTTACCTGGAGCCTTACCGATCCGCAGTCAGCTTACAAAGAGTGGAAAAGAGTACTTAAGCCTGGGGGACGGCTACTGGTTTTTGATGCCAACTGGAATCGCCATCTCTGGGACGAAGAGATGCAGCAAAAGCGAGTAGAGGATCAGAAAGTCTATGTAGATAAGGGCTTTGGTGAGCTCCCGCATCATAAGGACATAGAGGAGACAGACCGTCTGAGTCTTGTATTGCCACTGACCAGAGAGTGGCGTCCCGAATGGGATATACGGACTCTCAAGGAAGAAGGATTCACCACTATTTTTGCTGAAGAGAATTTGAACGCCAAAGTACTGGATGAGAAACAGCAAGTCTTAAACCGGTCAACACCGATGTTCATGATTTGTGCTGAAAAATAATATAATAGTGAGAACCTACACATAATTAAATGAAGTAACAATAAAAAGCAGCGATCCTCTAAATGAGAGGCGCTGCTTTTTGAGTAAAGGACAAGAACATTATTTCATTTCCGATTTGATGTTGATCTAAAACCTCTTTTTTGGCTTGTTCATATTCCGTTCATATTGTCGTCACGAAGAGTACATCTTGATTGATTACACTTTGAATATGTCGTCAAGGCGGCACTTCAGATACAGGGACAAGGAAGGGAAGAGATCAACGTGGCAAATAAGGTGGAAATAAAAACAACTGGGACTAAGAGCCACAAGAAACGGAACCTATGGTTAAAAATAATCGGAGGTATTGTAGGGGCGCTAGTGTTGTTCATGGGCATCGTTTTTATCGTTGATGCAATCAGCGACGGGGTAGAGAAAAAGAAAATCGAATCGTATGGCCAGTATGTCAATGTGGATGGGAAAAAGATGAATGTGCTTATTCAAGGCAGCGGAGAACAAACGGTTGTACTCCTACCAGGACAAGGAACCCCGACACCTGCACTTGATTTCAAATTGCTGATCGATGAGATTACCCCTAATTACAAAGTCGTGGTGGTCGAGCCTTTCGGTTATGGTTTGAGCGATGAAACCGAGAAGGAAAGAACGACTGAGAATATAGTAAGTGAGGTTCACGAAGCTTTGCAGCAACTGGGTGTAGACCGTTACATTCTAATGGGACATTCCATCGCGGGACTATACGGAGCGACCTATGTGAATACTTATCCGGATGAAGTTCTTGCTTTTGTCGGCATCGATAGCAGCGTTCCCAATCAACCCGGAATGGATGTCAAACTACCTTTGAAAGCCATGCAGTTTCTTCAAAAATCAGGGCTAATGAGATTGGTCCAAAAAGTGAGCGGAGATCCGTATGAATCGCTTGCATTCGATGAGCATACCAAAGAACAGATGCGTTTGATATCAAATCAAGTCGCGACCAACCCAACATTGATGAATGAACTGAGCCACCTCGGTTCCAATTTCAAAAATGGAGAAAAAATCACAATGCCAAATGACTTGCCGTTGCTTCTCTTCGTTCAATCGAATAACGAGCACAATAAACAGTGGATTCCACTGCATGAGGAGCAAGTCAAACAATCCGCACAGGGCAAAATGATCCCAATGGAAGGTTCACATTATCTGCATCATACAAAATATAAAGAAATCGCTGAGGCATTCAAAGAGTATATGAAACAAATTCAAATTCAATAGTAGGGTTGATAATTAAACTGCGGAGCCGAACTTGGTTCCGTGGTTTCTTTGTTTTTTCATTTATAAACACGATTTTTAAACCTTATTCCTGGGACATTGGAGTATGGTATACCTCAAGACAAATTTTGGTCATTTCGTCAATGGATTTTGCAAAGTCTGATTGTATCCATTTAAGGAGAACATTATAGAGGGCTCCCGCTTTAAAGTATATTCGGTACACATTCTCATCGCTTTTGTCATGAGCAGTAGAAAGCATCATTTCATTCAAGCAATCCAGAATTACATCATCAAACTTTGCGCTTTGCAGTGCTTTGTAGATGTTCCGCTGCTGAAAAATAACTTCGAAAAGCACTTTGATAAATTTTTGAGGTTCTTTAGCTTTGCCTGTTAATTCATTGGTGTAAGGTAAGAGTTTTTGATTAATTTCGAAAATAAGCGAATCGACCAAATCCACCAGGATCTCTTGCTTGGAGGAATAGTTGTTGTAATAGGCCGTTCGAGAAACCCCTGCGCGCTTCACAATATCGGTGATGGTGATTTTACTAAAAGACTGTTCCTGGATCAAGAAGACTAATGCCGTGCAGATGGCTTCTCTTGTCAAACGGTTAGTTTCTTTATTGGAACGATGCTGAGAGGTATTTGGACTGTATAATTCATGATTTGAGATGACATTTCCCCTCCGTTTGTACATTCTGATGTTCGTTTCATTGTTTTTCATGAGTCTTTTCAATATGCTAAAACCATAAGGCATTACAAATGTAATGTCAAAATAATCGTTAGTTAAAATGGGAGGGCGTCATGTTAGAAATCTTATATAGACGATTGTCAGCGGTCCTGCTTTTGATCCTAGCACTCTGTGCTACGGTATTCATTGGCAAAGAAACGGTAATCTCGATCGTGACCATTATCTTTTTGTTAGCAGAATTAGGCATCTCTTTTTTACTTTTAAAGAAACGTGAGAAGGTACATGTGGTTTTTATTAGTGTGATGGTGGCAGAAGGGCTATTCTTACTAACAAGAGAATTTTGGCTGCTTGCGCTTTCTATCCTGCTGCTGATCGTAGCGGGCATATGTAGAGGACTCTTTGGGCAATCGGGGAGCAGAAGAGTCACTCCGTTTCTAGCCGTTCGTAAAGTGTTATTCAGCATTACTGCACTTATCGTTACTGCACTTTGGGGGATTGGAATCTATGCAAAACCTATTACAACACCTGTGGCATTATCAGCTGATGCGGCTATGACGATCGATGAACGTAAATTGGATTCTGCAGCAATGATGCTGAAAGATATTGAAGTAATGAATTCTTTTGGAAGCCGTACAACCGGCTCTGAGGGTCACAATCAGTTTATTGCTTGGCTGGAGCAGCAGGTAACGGATATGGGGCTGCAAGTATATCGTGATCGCTATACTTTTGACCGATGGGAAGAAAAGAACAGTGCTTTAATGATTGATCACCAGGCAATTCATGTCTCTTCAGCTTTTCCCTATTCCGGGGAAACTGACGAAAAAGGTGTGACAGGGGAGCTGGTGTGTGTATACGAAGCGTGGTGAATATGGCCAGGCCAGTGGAAAAATTGCTGTCATTGAAATTGAGAATTTTAGAAATTTTCCAAGTGGGATCGTTATGAATATGCGGGCTTCATCTCCAATGGACAACCAAATTGCCCCAAATGAAGGCGATCTGGTCCTCACTACAGCTTTAAAAGAAGCTAAATTGGAGCAAGCGACGGAAATGGGCGTAAAAGCTGTTGTTTTAGTCTGGAAAGGGGTATCTGACGATAAGGTTGAAGAGCAATATGTGCCTTTTACCACCGATTATGCAGGAATCCCTGCAATCTGGGTTAATGAAACGGAAGGGAAAAAGGTGATCAGCGCAGCTCAGGAGCATAAAGAAGGTACGGTTATTTTAGAAGCGGAAATTCAAAAAGATGCCCCAACAGAATCCTTTTATGTGAAAATTGAC
Organism: Paenibacillus sp. FSL H7-0735; assembly: GCF_038008505.1. NCBI lineage: Bacteria > Bacillati > Bacillota > Bacilli > Caryophanales > Paenibacillaceae > Paenibacillus > Paenibacillus sp. FSL H7-0735. The sequence continues at coordinate 3,837,846 of NZ_JBBOZH010000001.1, forward strand.
GGTAAGAATAAAGACGAAGCGATTATCGTAAATACCCATACGGATGGGATAAATGTAGTGGAGGAGAATGGCGCTGTGGGCATGCTGTCTATGATTCGTTACTTACAGCAGGAGCAGCCGGAACGTACGATGATTTTCGCTTTTGTGACAGGACATTTTAGATTACCGGAGTTCAAAGGGTCCTCTCAGGCAACTTCCACCTGGATGGAGGGGCATCGAGAGCTGTGGGATGGCAAGAATGGTCATTTAAAAGCTGTAGCTGGAATTACGGTTGAGCATTTAGGCAGCATGGAGTGGAAGGACGATGATACGGGTCATTATGGTCCAACTGGACAAATAAGTACAGAATATACGTATGCAGGCAATGAAATGATGGCAGCCATTTGGCTGAAGGCTATTGAAAAGACAGATAGCACACGTACTGTATTATTGCGTGGACATAACAAGTTTGAGTTTGGAGAGAGTCAGCCCTTATTTGAAGCAGGGATACCGGTGATTGGATTCATTCCAATGCCCGACTATCTGCTCGTGGATAGTGACAACAGAGAGATGGACAAATTTGATGCAAAGCTAATGCATACGCAAATTGTATCGTTGCTGAAAGCGGTCAAGCTAGTGGACGGAACGGAGACGACTAAACTCGGGAAGTCAGATGGGTATTCTTTTTTCTACGGTCGTACTAAATGATGGTGGCAGTTCAAGATTTGTCATGACGAAGATGAAATTAGCTTGAATTCAAAAACACTGATGATTTAAGTCAGTGTTTTTTTGTTGCAAAAAGGGGGTATATTACGGCTTAAAATGAGAAAATTTCGTTTTTTTGTTAGCATCGAAGTAGGAGGAAACTTGTGACATCACATATACGCTAATCAATCAATAGCTCCTTCGGGTGCTTTTTGTGTTATTCACTGAGTTGTTAGAAAGATTTGTCCCTTTCTTGAACGTTTAGGGATTAAGAGATGTCGATGATTGAAATACTTAAAATTTAAGATAAGATAACTTTAATTATTAGGCCACGTTATTAATTTGACTGCTCAGTAACAGGTAAATCAGGTTCGCCAACTCTTGCTTTGTGAAATATTTCTCTTTTTACATAGCAAAGAACGAGGAATGTCATACTAAAAAGAACAGGAAACGATGTCGCTGAGCCTTGCTAAACCTGATATTGAATGCAGCCTACAGTTAGCGGGCCTAATCATAAGTATCAACTTAAGACGAAAAATGAACAGAGTTTTGAAGGGAGCAGTAAAGAATGGCAATTGATACGGTGCTATGGAGCAGGCTAGTGACAGGCTTGACTCTCGGGTTCCACGTTATTTTTGCGACGATTGGCGTCGGTATACCGCTAATGATCGCTATAGCAGAGTTCATCGGGATCCGGAAGAAAGACCCCCATTATACACTTATGGCAAAGAGGTGGTCTCGAGGATTTGTCATTTCTGTGGCGGTTGGTGTTGTGACCGGTACAGCGATTTCACTACAGCTGGCCCTGGTATGGCCGAATTTTATGAAACTGGCTGGGAATGTCATTGCACTTCCGTTATTCATGGAGGTGTTCGCGTTCTTTTTCGAGGCTATCTTCCTGGGCATTTATTTGTATACGTGGGATCGGTTCAAAAATCCATATACCCATTGGCTGCTGACGATACCGATTGTCGCCGGGGCAGGCATGTCTGCCGTTTTTATTACGACGGTGAACGGATTCATGAACCAGCCTGAAGGCTTTGTCATGGAAGCAGGCCAATTCACAGCGATTAACCCGGTGCAAGCGATGCTGAATACGGCGACGTTCTCCAAAGTGTTCCATGTATTAAGCTCGGCCTATTTAACAGGAGCTGCCTTGTTAGCCGGGATTGCAGCCTTCGCGATGCTGAGAAAAGGTGTGTCCGCATACCACAAAAAATCTTTAAATCTCATGATGGCGGTCGTTTTACTATTCGGTTTGCTGAACACGTTAGCCGGTGATGTGTCCGCCAAGTTTTTGGCCGAGCATCAACCAGAGAAGCTTGCAGCGGCAGAGTGGCATTTTGAGACGAGTAGCAGGGTGGATTTGGTTCTATTGGGATGGCTGAATACAGAGCATGAAGTTCTAGGGGCTCTTCATCTTCCGAAGCTGCTCAGCTTCCTGGCCTTTGGAAACTTTAATGCAGAGGTGACGGGGCTCGAGGAATTCCCCAAGGAAGAATGGCCACCACTTCTCGTTCATTATCTGTTTGATTTAATGGTCGGAATCGGATTTACTTTGCTCGCGATTTCGTTCCTATATTTTCTGTTTGTGTTCTGGAAAAAGCGTAATGAGCTTAACAAGTGGATGCTTCGCATCATCGCACTGAGCGCCCCCCTCGCTTTTCTGGCTGTTGAGCTGGGCTGGTTTTATGCAGAGGTTGGCCGACAGCCGTGGATTATCCGTGGATATATGCGTGTTGAGGAGGCGGCCACGTCTTCACCGAATGTAAGAATTATATTCTTCGCCTTATTGCTCTTGTACATCGTTCTCGGCAGTATGTGTGTAATCGTGCTAAGACGTTTGTTCAACAATAATCCGGCAGAAGCTGAGATGGAGAAATGGATGAAGGATCATCCTAATCAATCTACGGAAAAGGGGGGCACTGAATGATGAGTTACGAATTGATTGGCATCTCGGTGCTCTGGCTGTTTTTGTACGGCTATTTAATTATAGCTTCCATTGATTTCGGAGCGGGCTTCTTCGCCTTTTATGCCCGTTTAACGAAGCAGGATCACCTCATTAATCGTCTGATTTCGCGTTATTTATCACCCGTTTGGGAAATTACAAATGTATTTTTTATCTTTTTCTACATTGGCATCGTCGGTTTTTTTCCGGACACAGCCTATTATTATGGCTCTGCGTTACTTGTTCCGGGAAGCATTGCAGTGATTCTTCTTGCGATTCGCGGTTCATTCTATGCTTTTGAAAATTACGGTTCCAAGAAAAACATAGTATATCTTTTTTTGTACGGAGCTACAGGTTTGCTTATTCCAGCATCGTTGTCAGTGGCGCTAACTTTGTCTGAAGGCGGCTTTATCGTGAAGCAGGGGGAGACGGTTTCTCTGGATTACTGGGCGCTGTTTACCAATCCGTTATCGTGGAGTATCGTTGGACTGGCAATTGTGTCCGTTTTGTTCATTAGCGGCTCATTTCTGACATTTTACGCTTCTCGGGCAGAGGATCATTCCGCGTTGAAGCTGATGCGCAACTACGCCCTGTTTTGGAGCACACCGACGATAATCCTCGCACTTACAGCATTTATCTATTTGGGTCAACACAATGAGCGGCATTTTCAAAATATGATGGATTTATGGTGGTTGCTGGCACTTTCCGTTGCTTTCTTCATGATCGCGATGTGGCTGTTATATAACGGACGCCGTTACGGATTAGCTTTTATATGCGTCATGTTGCAATTTTTCTGTGCCTTTTTCGCTTATGGGATTGGGCAATACCCTTATATTCTTGATCCGTATATCACGATTCAGAGCAGTGCAACTTCACCAGCAATGGGCTTAGCGTTAGTTATTGTGTTTATCGGCGGTCTATGCCTGTTGATCCCATCCCTTATTCTGGTCTTCAGACTCTTCCTGTTTGATGCGGATTATGTAAAAGGGAAAAAATAAAGCTGATTAATCCATTACGGCATGTTTGAGGTTTCCCTACAAGCCTATATATAAAGGAGGTGTGATCTGTGAAGAGGAAATCCAGTCTGATTTCTCAACAAATGTCTTCACAAAGGAAAAACATGGCTCTCCTCGCAATCATTTCGCTCGGGCTTGGTATAGCTATTGTGAGTCAGGCTGGACTGCTTGCTGAAGCAGTCCAACGGATTTTTGTGGAGAGAGCTTCATTTTCATCGGTTATCCTGTTGCTCGGTATACTTCTGGCTATTATGGCTGTACGCACACTATTGTCCTATGGAAACGGTATAGTTGGCTTGCACATGGCAGCTGCTGCCAAGACAAATATGCGCGCAGCCGTGCTGCAAAACTTGACCCATGCTTCCATGCCTTCAACCCTTAGTGGACAGACGGGAGGGAAGGTCAGTATTGCTCTGGATGCTGTGGATGAGGCTGATAGTTATTTCAGTCAATACATGCCGCGTATGATGGAAGCTGCTATCATCCCGGTTCTGATTTTGGTCGTTACATTTATCCAACATGCCAACACGGGGTTCATTCTATTGTTTACTGCTCCGTTCATCCCGCTGTTCATGATTTTGGTAGGGCTGAAAACGAAGAACAAATCCCAAGAAAAATATGCGCAACTCGCTGAGTTTTCAGGGACGTTTCTGGACTCTCTTCAAGGACTGGTGACATTGAAAATATTCGGACGGGCTCACCGTCAGCAACAGGAGATTGAACGCAGTAGCTTGGGTTATCGTGATGCCACGATGGGTATTCTGAAGATTGCGTTTACGAATACCTTCATGCTGGAATCAATCGTGATGCTAAGCATTGGTATTGTGGCTCTCGAACTGGCCATCCAGTTGCTTGTTTTCAAAGCTATGACGTTCCACACTGCCTTTTTCGTTTTGCTGCTCGTTCCCGAGTTTTACAACCTGTTAAAGAATACGGGAACAGCCTTTCACAGCGGCCGGACAAGTATGGGTGCGGTTCGTAAGGTGGAACAGATGCTTGAGGAAACGGCAGGGGAGAGCAGGGACGCTAATGGCATTGAAGGAGCATTAACAACCGATGGAATCGACGAGATCGACAGCATAGATAAGGTCGGGGATAGGACCGACAGAATAAGCAAACTGGAACTTGCCCATTCCGGAGACCTTTTAATACCACCGTCTATCGTAATTGACCAACTTCGGTTTCAGTATGCTCCAGATTCTTTCGAGCTTAAGACGGGGCGGATCAAGCTTAGTCCAGGAGAACACATTGCGATTGTTGGCAAAAGCGGTTCCGGCAAAACGACTTTGCTACATCTCATTGCCGGTCTGCTGAAACCAGAATCGGGTACGCTTCTGGTGAATGGAAGTCCACTCTCGCAATACGATGAAACCGAATGGTTCGAACATGTTAGCTACATTACACAGCATCCGTATATTTTTGCAGGCACATTTTCTGAAAATATTGCGATTGGTGCTGGTGGAAACATCTCCAGAGCTGAAATTGAGCGGGCGGGGGAGGAAGCCGGACTCGCTGCGCTTACAGCCCAATTAGAGCATGGATTTGATACCTTTGTTGGTGAAGGAGGCCGGGGACTGTCTGGTGGGGAAAAGCAGCGGCTTGCCTTAGCACGCGCTTTTTTGAAGCGTCCTGCTATCATTTTGTTTGATGAACCCACAGTTGGACTGGATTTGCACACCGAGCGGGTACTGCAACGCTCCATAGCCAAACTGGCAAAAACGGCTACGATGATTACGGTGGCTCACCGATTATATACGATTCAACAAGCCGACAAGATTTTGTTTATGGACAATGGAGTGTTGGTGGACTCGGGACGACATGACGAGCTTCTGGAGCGCCTGCCTCAGTATGCCGAGATGATTGATGTAGAGCGGAAAGGGGGGATATCCTCATGAATGAACTGGCTGTTCTGTCAAAGGCGATGATTCAGGAGCGCAAGGATATCATTCTTTCGATTTTGGGTGGATTTATTGCCGGCATAGCCGGTGTGGCACTCTTTTCTGCGAGCGGGTATCTGATTTCACAAACGGTATTTGCGCCACCGCTTTATACTTTAATTGTACTCACCTCCATGGTCAAACTGCTGGGTCTGCTTCGGGCGGCGAGTCGTTATGGAGAACGCTTGTATTCTCACCGGGCGACTTTCTCCATGCTTAGCCGTTTACGTACATCCTTTTTCGCCAAGCTTATTCCTTTAACGCCTGGTATATTGAACAAAAATCGAAGCGGGGATCTGCTTGCGCGGATCGTTGGGGATGTGGAAAGTTTGCAAAATTATTTTTTGCGAGTCGCTTATCCTCCGATCATGGTCGTCATGGTATTTTTGGCTACGGTGCTGTTTACTTCTACCTTTTCGATCTGGATTGCCGTTTTGTTTGTAATAGGTATGCTGGTAACGGCATTCGTTGTACCGGGAATTGTGTTACTCGGGCAGCGGAGAACACATGGACGCGTTCGTGAGCAGAGGGCGCAGCTGTCCACGGAAGTTACCGAAGTGTTGTACGGTTTCCGGGATTTGAAAGTATATGGTCAATTGGCACAGCGGGAGGAGCAGCTTCAGCATGCTTCCGCTGTATTGGCAACTGAACAGCAACGAGCAGCCGGGCACTTGCTGCGCGGGCAATCGATGCATACTTTTGTTACATTTCTCGTTTCCTGGGGAGTGCTGACGCTCGGCGCCTATTTAATTATGGAAGGAGCGCTTGCAGGCGTATTTCTTGCCATGTTGGTTATGGCATCACAAACTGTATTTGAAGAAGCGGCGGCTATGGCCACATTACCCGCGTATAAAGAGGATAGCGAACACGCAGCCAAACGACTGACGGAAACAGTTCAGACTTTTGATGAGCAGTCTTCGCAACCAAGTGGCACATTGCCTGTTAATCATGCTGTTACGATGGAACTATCCAATGTTACATTTCAATATGAAGGGGAGTGGAGACCGGCACTCAGGGATATGTCCCTGCACATTTTACCTGGCTCCAAAACGGCAATAGTCGGGCCGAGTGGGTCAGGAAAATCAACAATTATCGAATTGCTGCTCAAACTGCGAACATCAACGGCTGGCGAGATACGATTAAACGGTATTTCGGTGAAGGAACTGGACGAGACGAGCATTTGGCAAACGGCTAATGTGGTATTTCAGCAAAATCATTTCTTCCGGGGAACGATTCGGGACAACCTGCTGCTAAATGGAGAAGAACACGCTGACGAACAATTGTTGGATGTGCTAGCTAAAATGCAGCTGCCCGATACATCGTTGACCGATATGGTGTATGAAAAAGGGGAGAATCTGTCAGACGGCGAGAAGCAGAGGTTGGCTATGGCGCGAGCGATGCTCCGCAAAGGACGGGTATGGCTTCTGGACGAACCAACTTCATCGCTGGATTATGTGACAGAGCATCACGTATTGAAGCATCTCTACGCACAGGCGGCTAATGATACGCTTCTCCTGATTTGTCATCGGCTAACCGGATTAGAAGAGATGGACCAGATTGTGGTCATGGACCAAGGCAGGGTAGTCGAAACGGGGTCCTATTCGGAGTTGATGGGGCAAAAAGGCTATTTTTATGAGATGAAACAAATCGAACAGCAAATGATCGGAGAAGTTGAAGTGTAAATATAGACCAAACACATCAACTTGTTGCAAATGCCACTTCTCAGATTCCGATGGTTTATACACGATTGATTCAAAAAATGGTTAAGATAAAAACTAAAGGTTGATCTTGTTTGGTATTATCCCCTTCAAGTAGACACTCGAAAAAACCTGCATGTTATCATGGAGGTTCGAGTGACACTTGGAGGGGATATTTTCATGGCGAAAAAAGGACAAACATTCCAACGGAAAAGGGCCACACAAGCTCCTTGCGAAGCTCGATTTAGATTGTAATGATCTTTATTGCTGTCACATTTTGGGTCGAGCTCTTCGTTGTATAGAGCGTAAAAACAGAATCGAAAGATGAGGCAGATCGTTTCAAGGCATTTTTTGAACTTAAGGAAAAGGTGCTAAAGAACGGGGAAGCAGGGCTGTTTTATATGGTTGCCAATAACCCGAATCATCAAACAGATCTTGGAACGAAGTTGACTATCTTCTACAATCCATCTCAATTGCGCGATAAGATTACGGATAAATCCATTAAGATCGCAGACAACATCAATGGAAATTATACTTTCCAAAAGGCGGACGTAATCTTTAAAAATGCTCAGGAAGTGAATCCTCCTTCTTCGGAAGAAAAGAAGAAAATGGCAGAAAAGCTGAGAAAACAGGCGGAAGAGTCCAATAAGGGCTATGCAATGATGTCTGTTGAAATGACAGATCAGTTTTCTCTTCTCAATGTTACGTATCAAAATGGCGAAGATAAAATCGGGGTTATGATCAATAATCTGAGCGGGAAAAGCGACCCAACATCGTATATTGACGAGAAAGTTGAATTTAAGCAGGAGAAGGTTCAAGTGAAGGGTGTAGAAATGCTGCATACAGAATTTGGTCCTTCGCAGTGGCACGAGCTGAAATGGGTATACGAGAGCCCAGACAAAAAGGTGAAATACGCCTATACTATACAAGGAGACTTGAATAAGGTAAGCAAAGAAACCTTGATGAAACTTGCCGAAGGTTATTTGGAATAATAAGTCCAACAACAACGGGAATCTTCTCCAATCCAAATGAGGGGATACCCTCTAGTAAGTCATAGTCCTTCTCCATTTTTTATCATAATCGTTTCTAAGCACCGTTTTTAATTTCGTGGAACAATTCAAAAGAACGGCCGCTGTTCGCATCATTTGCGACAGGGCGGTTCTTTTGTTTTCATAGGTTAGCTGTAAATTGCTATTCTTGCCAAACACTCATAGGGTCCCATGGCTTGATCTGATTGTCATATTTTCCAGCCAAAAAAGCTTTCATGTCTTCCAGCTTAGCAGGCACCTCGTTCCAAATTGGAAGGGGTGGTAACCCTCGTTTGCTTTTCAATAGGATATCCACTGTAACATACAAGCGTTCTGGCTGAATCCAATGAAGGAAGAGGGAAATATCCATTTGCTTGGTCAGGGACAAGGAATCGATTTCGTCATTGTAATGCTTGTTGAACTCGCTGATCAGGTTCAAGAGGTAGTCTCGCTGTTCCTTCACGAAATCCAAGCCGCAAATGGCGCCATGCCCTGGAACAACGATTTCGGGTTTAATTTCATCAATAATGCGATCAAGCACTTTAACCCAATTGAGAGTTCCCTCTTCGCTGTATGCCGTACAACCATTAAACACGACATCGCCAGCGAACAGCACTTTTTCTTTTGGCATCCACAACAGTAAGTCACTATCAGAATGGGCTGGAGCTACGTTGTGAATCATAACTTCTGTATCGCCAAGACGGATGTTGATATCGTCCTTTATCTCAATACTCGGGAGCACCCATTCTACGCCTTCCAGGTCGAATCCTTCAAATTCCGCTGCAAAAAACCGCTCACCCGGAGTCGATTCCGGAGAATTCTTTCCTCTTCTGATGACGCTGTCCATCCAAGCGATATTTTCGGTGAGACGCTCTCTGGAGGCTTCCTTGTGCATAATAATACAAGCATCTTCAAACACTTTGTTTCCCCAGGCGTGGTCGCTGTTATAGTGCGAGTTCACCACATATGCGGGAGAGCTGCCGTTGCTTACTTCCATAAAAACCTCCCGCATTTCCCGCGCATGGAACAAATCGAAGAATGTGTCATACACCAACCCATCACCCTTGTTGATAAATCCGGCATTGGCCCAACTGATCCCACGATACGGCGAAATACCAGCAAAGACGCCATCTGCGACTTCAAAAAATTTAACGCGAGGTTTTTGGATAATACGTCCATACTTCATAAAAATTCTCCTTTACGTATATGTTTTTAGGATAAGGCATACTGACTAAGTCATTATTATAGAGAATGAAAAGAATAAATGCAAGCGAGTACTTGCTTTCATTTATTCTATGCGATATGATAGTAAAAGAGCATGCTCACGCAAGTGGTACCTGACTGCAAAACTTGTAGTAGAATAGGATTAACATATGCAAAAGGAGAACTACAATGCAAACTTCAGACAGAATCATTGAAGCCGCGACACGTCTCATCAAAAAGAATGGCTATCGGGGTGTAAGCACCAAAGCCATTGCAACGGAAGCTAAAGTAAATGAATCTACGATTTTCCGGCAATTCGGAAGTAAGCAAGGGATATTGGAAGCCATCATTCAAAGACATTCGGATATTCCGCAATTTGAGAAGCTGTTAAAAGAGGAAGCGACCGATAATCCGGAAGTCGATCTGCTGAATGTAAGTCAGCAGTACCGTTTGTTCTTCCATAAAAATGCGGACATCATTTTGATTGGTATCCGCGACAAAGGAATGCTTCCCGAATTAGACAGAGTGCTGGCCGATCCGCCGGCGAAACTTCACTCCTTGCTGGTTGAATATTTTGAACGCTTGCAGAAGAAAAAAGTTATCGCCAGGCAGGATGAGCGTCTTGTCGCAATGTCTTTTCTCTCGATGTGTTACGGATTTCAGATGAGCGAGCTGATTCATCGGCAATATCAATCCCAATTCGTCACCGAGGAAGAGTTCTACAAGCATAGTGTCTCATTGTTTGTTAAAGGAATTTTGGTCTAGTCATAAGCATTATTGATTTATATATTGAGAAGTCTAAACTTACGTGAACAGGGATGGAGGATGCCTTTTTTGCTCATGAATGTAGTTTTTAGTAATGGAAAATAAAATACGTGGATGCATTATATAAAAACAGACTCATTAAATTAAGCCCATTTTTTTCTAGGGCTTTTTTTGTTTGGGACCTCAGGATTGTATTTGGTCTATACTCAAACTTTCGTGTCAGAGTTATTGTACGAGCTTTAATGCAAGACAATCATGCCTATTGTATTCGAATTATCCGAGGCTGTACTTACTTAATATCTTATAAGAAATTCTTGAAATTACAGAAATTTATCCAATAACGAGATGCTATTATACAAATACAAATAAAGACGAGGTGATGATATGCAAGCAAAATTGGCAGCGGACGCCATTCCCCTCCCCAAAAAGCGGAACTCATGGATAAGGACGATAAAAAAGTATAAAGTGATGTACGCTCTCTTGTTCCCGGCATTAGTTTACTTTGCCGTATTCAAATACATTCCTATGGCGGGAATCATTATTGCCTTTAAAAACTATAACCTAGCTTTGGGACTATGGGATAGCCCATGGGTGGGATTTAGAAATTTCACAGATTTTATGAACGGCGTTTATTTCTGGGACATCATGAGAAATACGATTATCATATCCCTGTATAAGCTGTTGTTCGGTTTCTCAGCTCCTATCATACTTGCTTTGCTGCTCAATGAAGTTTATACCCAATGGTTTAAGAAAATCGTACAAACGATCACTTATTTACCCCACTTTCTATCATGGGTCATTGTTTATGGAATGATGGTGGCATTACTAGCCCCAGGGGATGGTCTTTTTAACATGATTTTGAAGGAAACTGGAGTTGAACCCATCTCATTCCTAACGGAACCTGCCTGGGGCAGACTGCTGATCATCTTATCTGAAATATGGAAGGATATTGGATGGGGAGCGATATTGTACCTTGCAGCATTAGCAGGAATCGATCCAAGCTTATATGAAGCGGCTAGAATTGATGGCGCTTCCAAGTGGAGACAGCTATGGCATGTAACACTTCCCGGCATTCGAGGCGTTATGATTCTGATGCTGATCCTTAAACTAAGCCATATTCTGGATGCTGGTTTTGACCAAATATTCATGTTTGCCAACAGCTTTAATCAGGAGAAAATCGACATTATCGACACATGGGTATACCGTGAAGGGCTCGAGCGACTTAAGATTGGCTTGGCTACTGCTGTGGGATTATTTAAAGCGGTCATCGGATTTGTTTTAGTGTTGGCAGCGAATAAGCTCGCCAAAAAATTCGATGGGCAAATTTGGTGAGGTGGTTATCAAAATGATCAATTTGACAATCGGAGAAAAGGTCTGGCAAGCATTCGTTTATTTTATTCTTATTTTGCTAGCTCTACTTTGCTTACTACCCTTTCTATATGTTGTTGCTGTTTCAGTAACGCCAGAATCGGAAGTGCTAAGAAGAGGAATTGTTATTATACCAGAAACCTTTACCTTTCTAGCCTATAAAGAAGTATTTATTTCTCATGGTATTGGGCAGGCGTATAAAATCACATTGTTTCGAACGATTGTGGGCACTGCTCTCAATGTGTTCTTTACGGTAATCGCGGCATATCCGTTATCCAAAAAATATTTGCCGGGTCGCAGCCCATTTTTACTATTCATTGTCTTTACGATGATGTTTGGGGGAGGATTAATTCCGACTTATTTACTAGTCCGCTCTCTGGGATTGCTAAACAGCCCGTGGGTATTGATTATTCCAAATCTCATTAGTGCATTTAATCTGGTGATCATTAAAGGCTTTTTCGAGCAATTGCCTGCTGAAATCGAGGAATCAGCGAGGGTAGACGGTGCAAGTGAACTTCAGTCGCTATGGCGGATCATCTTACCTCTGTCCTTGCCCGTCCTATCCACAATTTCTTTATTTTACGCAGTCGGGCATTGGAACAGTTACTTCGATGCTATTGTTTATATCAATGATTCCAACTTAATGCCGCTTCAAGTGATCTTGCGCAACATCCTGCTTAACGTCGCAACACAAAGTGCTGATTCGCTTGCCAATACCGGAGCTGTTAGTACGTTCGCTATACAAATGGCAGCAGTTGTCGTGACTACAGTTCCGATTTTGATCGTTTACCCATTTATGCAAAAGCATTTTACCAAAGGTGTGCTCTTGGGATCGGTTAAAGGTTAAAAAGATATTCCAACCTGAGTTGTTACGGGGAAACCGTGATAATATAGAAGCAAAGGAGAGGTCATAATGCAACGTAAAGCGATTACATTTTCTATTCTGACAGCAATGGTCGGTGTGGGAACAGTATTGTCAGGCTGTGGGGAACAAAAAGAGGTTACATCGACAGCTTCGGGTAATTCACAAGGCCAGTCTAGTCCCTTTGAAACCAAATTGAAAATTTCGATGTTTAACCAAGGAACTTTCAATGCTGCTGCTCCGATTCCTCCCCGTGAAGAAGATATCCAACGCCAAATGTTGGAGAAAGCAGTAAATATCGACTTGGAAATGATGATTCCTCAATCAGGGCAAGCAACGACTAAATTAAATACGCTCATTGCTGGCGGAGATATTCCAGATTTGATCTTCTTAAAGAGCCGGGCTGATCTTGCACAATATTATGACCAGGGCGTTCTTGCGGATTTGACACCGTATCTGGATCAATTTCCTGAATTGCAGAAACGTTTTAGCAACGACTCCTGGGAGGCGATGTCCTATCAGGGAAAAACCATTGGGGTTCCAGGTTATGATAACGTAAACGGTATTAGTCGAAGCTTCTTTATCCGTAATGATTGGCTGAAAAAGCTGAATATGGAAGTGCCAACAACACCCGACGAGCTATTTGAAGTTATGAAAGCCTTTACAGAAAAAGACCCGGACGGCAATGGCAAAAATGATACGTACGGATTCATAGGCGGTATGAATAAAGAAGGTAATCTGCAAACCTACGGCTTCGATAGTTTGATGTGGATGTTTGGTGTCAATCCTCCCTCAGCCATTGATGTGAAAGACAATGAACCGGTGTTCCTGTTTACCGACCCAAAAATGAAAGAAGCACTCGCTTATATCAATAAAATGATGGAAGCTAAAGTTGTAGATCCAGACTGGGTGACGATGAATACTCCCGATTTATTGGACCAAAAGTTATTTAAGGGTAAAGTTGGCTTCATGATAAGAGATGCCCGCAGGTTGGAACCAGATTATCAGCAAAAAATGAAAGAAATCAGTGGAGAGGTGCCGGAATGGATCGTCATTCCTCCAATGACAGGTCCTTATGGTGATCAAATTGTAGAGAGAAAATCGTTCCAAGGCAATTCATGGGCCATATCCAAGAAAGCGGATAAGGACAAAATCATTCGGATCTTGTCCATGCTAAATTATCTCTTTACGGACAAAGAAGCATATCCGAATTTTGCATACGGAATTAAAGGGATTCATTGGGATTTGGTAGACGGCAAGATCAAAAATAAAACCTCCGAATTATCAAAGGAGATGAAAGAAAAGTACTTATGGGTCGATCATTATAGAATGCCGCGTCGTGGTGATGATGCTGAGTACTTCAGCTTCCAGAATCCTAAGACGGCAGAAGCTTTTGAGAACAACCAGAAATACGTGGCGGCTACGTTGCCCGGGAATTTATTGACTGAAGACCCGAACGATTCATTGGCAGCTGACCGCCAACGTTACATTAATGAAAGCTTGGTCAAATTTATGACTGGCAAAGAACCTCTTTCGAACTGGGACAATTTCCTCAATACATTGGAAACTAAGTTTGACATGCAGAAGTATAAAGACTCAGTAATCAAGCAATTTAAAGAAGCAGGCTTAATCAAGTAAATCAAGTAGAAACGGCGCCGTCCTTTTAAAGGACGGTACCGTTTCAGCGAGAAAGATAAGGAACATTTATGCGCGAAGCATATAAATGTTCCTTATCTTTTAAACGAAGAGAGCGGCCATAATTAGCCCCTCTCTTTATTGAAATATAAGAAGGTTAAGTTTTACTTTTTACTTTATACTTTATTTTTCTATTTTTCGAAGAAACGCTTATCGTCCTTAAAAAGGACGCCGAAGGCGTTTCTTCTTATCATATGCTATTATTTGTTTATTACAGATTTAAAAGGAAGATGATCGATGCGAAGAAGAATCAGCTTGCCTTTAAAACTATTTTTTATCGTGTTTGCATTTGTATTAAGCTGCATAATCTTGATAAGCCAATTGTCTTATCGCTATGTCCAAAAGGAAATAAGAACCTCTGACATTTATTACACCAACCAAATACTTGATAAGATTGATCAGTATTTCACAGTTAATTTTTCCTCCTTCCAGACGATGCTGTTCTCGGTCGAGTCATCGGTGAAAGCCAACATTGACAATCCGGACGTGATTAAAAAGCAATTAAGAGAGCTGTATGAACTCAACAGTAATTACGTCAGTAATATTTATTTGATCAAAAGCGATTTATCTATTCTAGGCGGAAGTACACCTACCCGAATATTTGATGAACCTTTAGCTGAAAGAGAACCATTGTTTGATGCAGCTGACAAGAATAGAAGGATTACATTTGTCAGTGATCCTTACAAATCTAAATATTCCGGCTGGACAGTTACGATGGTCCGATATCTGAACAGCGCTCCGTTTCCTATGGCCATTGCGGTAGATTTAGATCTAAATGCCATTGAAGAAACCTTGTTCAAGATTAATAAAAAAGAACAAATGAATTTGGCTCTAATCACCGCATCGGGAAAAATCATTGCCGGATTTTCGGAAAATAAAGGCCCCCTGAATGTTCAAGATCATACTTTTTCAATCGGTGAAACGTCAGCGGAACAAATTCTGGATACTACAGAAACAAACCTTCAACTGCACACCAAGGAGGGGATTCAGGTCTCCCTTCTGAAAAAACCGACTGAAAAATTTAACTGGACCATCATCTCAATCAACGATGAATCACGCTTGAAAGCTGCTTTATCCAGATTGGAAACCTATTATATAGAGCTTCTAGCTGCAGGTTTTCTCTTAAGTCTGTTCGTTTCCTTCTTTATTGCCAAATATATAAGGACTCCGCTCTATGCACTCAAAACAAAAATGAAGCGGGTGGAGCAAGGCTCCCTCACAACTACAATATCGATTAACCGAAACGATGAGTTTGGAGATCTTTCCCGAGCATTCGATCGTATGCTGCAGCAAATTGTGGAACTGATTCGGGGAGCAGAGCTTCATAATGAACTTGAACGCAAGCTGGAAATTCAAGTACTGCAGTCTCAAATAAACCCTCATTTTCTGTATAACACGCTTGGTTCTATCAGCAATGTCATACGACTCGGACAAATAGAGAAAGTAGATGTGGTGATTGAGTCTCTTATTTCAATATTGGAATATGGGATAGCCGACGCTTCGGAGAAGGTATCACTGCGTCAGGAATTGCAAAATGTATCGGACTATATCGCGATCCAGAACATCCGCTATAACAGAAACTTCCACTTAATCGAAAATATCGAAGCAGGGCTAATAGATTTTCCGGTTTTTAGAATGCTGCTGCAGCCCCTTGTGGAGAATAGTATCTTCCATGGTTATAACGGTGGGGGGATCGAAGGCCCTATTACTATTCATGCGTACAGGGAGGGCGGCAATGTCATCATAGAAGTAGTTGATCAGGGCGAGGGAATTCCAACTGATAAAATAAAGCATATTTTAATTTCAGAACCGGGGGATGTGGAATTGAAAAGAAAAAGAATCGGGTTAAACAATATTCATGACCGAATCAGACTTCACTACGGAGAACAATTCGGGCTCCAAATCATAAGCATACCTAAGGAAATAACCCGGGTTCGCGCCTTATTCCCAGCAGGCTTGTTTAAAGGAGATGCATGATGATGAGAGACTACACCTGCTTCATTGTTGACGATGAAGATCTAATCATTCAGAGATTGGAATTGTTTTTTCACGAGCTCTCCCTTAGGGATAGGCGATTTCATTTAGTGGGAAAAGCGAATAATGGGCTGAAGGGGTTAGAGGAGATCGTAAAGCTTAAGCCGGATATCGTAATATCTGATATCGTCATGCCGCGAATGGATGGGATTTCCATGATTGAGCAGCTAAAGCCAAAGCTTCCCCATACCCAATTCATTCTTTTGACCGCTTATTCATCCTTTGAATACGCCCAGAGAGCTATTCAAGCCAACGTATTGGAGTACATTGTTAAGGTTCCGCTCAGGGATGCGGATTTGGATCGAGCTTTAGATAAGGCAGCCGGGATTTTAAATGAGGTAAAGAAAAAAGAAGCGGAATTTCAATCGTTAAACGTATCCGTGCTTGAAAATAAATATAGAGTCCGCAAGCAATTTTTTAACGAGCTTATCAGAGGCGAAATTCCTTCTCATCGGGCATCGGATTTTGCCAATCGCATGCAGTTCCATTTTTTTCAAGCCAACTATCGCTGCTTCATTGTCGAAATGAATATGTATGAAAGTTTCCGAAACGATTATTCAGCGTCTGATCAAAACATCTTGCGGTATGCGATTACAAATATAATCGAAGAAACGGTGATGAATGGCGGCAGTGGTGTAGCTGCGGATCTATCCGATAATCGTTTTATTGGCTTTCTTTCCTGGGAAAATAATCGTAGTGATCTGGAAACGGAATATGATTGCCAGACACTGGGGGGGCAGATCGTCTCCCATTTGCATCAATATTTGAATCAAAGGGTATCTGTCGCTTTTGGAGGTCAGCACCGAGGCTGGGAATCCATCAAACAAGCTTACACGGAAGCACAAAATGTGAGTGATGATTTCTATTATCATACAGAGAAAGTAGTAAAAACACCCATGCATCGGTTCCATTACCATAATGACAGAAAAGAAGAATTTCAGCAGAAACTGGCTGATTTTCTTGCTGGGGTGAAAAGAAAGGTTTCCAAGGAAGAGCTGGAGAAAGCATTTGCTGATCTGAACCAATTTGTTACGGACCATAAAATCCATAAGTCCATCATGGCGCCTATGCTACGAGACTTGTACAGAGACATTATTGTGAAGTTTAAATCGGGGAACAAGTTGGCCACGGAAGTAGCAGAGTTTCCCATAGAATTTTTAGCTTTTCGGGAGCAGCTTGCCTATATTGGCGACTTTACCTTCGAATATGTACACGCTGGCCAACTTTTACATCGTATAGAAATTATGAGTGCTATGCGGTTTATAGAGAAAAACCTGAAACAGCGATTAACGCTCGAGGCGATTGCCGAGGAAGTGAATTTAGCTCCATCGTATTTTAGCAGCTTATTCAAAAAAACAATGAACGAGGGCGTTATCAGCTACATCAATCGTAAAAAAATCCAATTAGCTCTCGAGCTGTTAAATGTTCAGGATTATTCTATATTGGAATTGTGCGAGGAAGTAGGAATTGTGAATGAAGGTTATTTTTGCAAATTATTTAAAGAATATACGGGTGATACTCCTAAGCAATATCGGATAAAAATGACACGGTATGAATCCAATTAAGGTTGCAAAAAATGTGTGATTTTTTCGCGAAATCATGTAAAAAAAAAGGGAGCAAAAGGATTACCATGATAGAAGGATCTAATCATGGAGGTTATCAAAATGGAGCTTATTAAAGCAGATGTAACCGTCGTCGGCGGAGGTATTGCTGGGATATGCGCTGCCATTGCTGCCGCACGCCAAGGGCTGCAAGTGTCACTTATTAATGATCGACCGGTTCTTGGGGGAAATGCGAGCAGCGAGGTCAGGGTTCATATCAACGGGTCGGCATATCTCGGAAACAGTCCATCCTATTATGCACGCGAAGGAGGGTTGGTGGAAGAACTCAAGTTGAAGATTTTCCACTATAATCCGTTATACAACAAGAAGCTGATGCTTTCGCTTTCGGATACGGTCTTGTTGGATATGGTCTATGCTGAGCCTAACATTTCTCTATTTCTGAATACATGCGTGCATGAAACGGGCATGGAGAACGGCAGAATTAAATGGGTGGAGGGCCTTCAATTGGCTTCCGAAAGGAAATTTCGTTTTGAAAGCCGAACCTATATCGATTGCTCCGGAGATGGAGTTGTCGGATATCAGGCAGGTGCTCTCTTCCGATGGGGGAGAGAAGCGAAACATGAATACAAGGAAGAATTGGCTCCTGAAGTGGCGGACCATTACACCATGGGCGATACGATCCTGTTTCAAGCCCGTGACGTAGGATATTCCGTTCCATACAAAAGACCTGGCTTTGCGTATGATATTACGAAGTTGGCCTTTTTCGATAGTATCAGAAAAGGCTTGAACCATCGGGCTTTTCCAAGAAAAATCAACGGGCTTGGCGGATTGTGGTGGCTGGAATACGGCGGACATATGGATATTATCAAAAATAATGAAGATATCGCGTTGGAACTGCGGAAATTGGTGTACGGGATTTGGGATTATCTCAAAAATAGCGGTGAATTTGATGATGTAGACAATCTCATCTTGGATTATGTATGCCCGATCCCGGGAAAGCGGGAGTCGAGGAGGTTTATTGGGGATCACATGTTGTCTCAGAACGATCTCACAGCAAAGCCGCATTTCGAAGATGCTGTATCCGTCGGTGGATGGTATATGGATTTACATGCTAATAAGGGCATCTACGATGAGGGGCCGGCTACAGCTTGGAATTTCGTGCCCGGATTGTACAATATCCCTTTCCGCAGTTTATATTCACGAAATATTCCTAATCTCTTGTTCGCTGGTCGCAATATAAGTGCTACCCATGTGGCTTTCGGATCTACAAGGGTTATGGCAACCTGCGGTTGTATGGGGCAGGCGGTTGGAACAGCTGCTTCTTTGTGCTCGAAATATGAGGTAGACCCCGCGGCCATAGTCGAAGCTCATATGGGGGAGCTGCAGGCGCTACTGCTTCGAGACGGGCAAACCATTGTAGGCCTTCAAGAAAAATTGGATCCTTACTTCGCTGACGGATTAACTATTCGTGCCTCGTCTCAGCGCAGTTATGACAATCTTCATCCAACCGAAGAGATTTCCTTGGAGAAAGGGTTATGTTTGGTCTTGCCGATTCAGACATCCGTGGCTGAAAGCGTACGGATCAAAATTAAAAATAGGTCCAAGCATTCGGAAACTCTACATGTGAAGCTGTTTGGCGGGGAACGGAAGGAAAACTACATTCCAACCAGCGAGTTGAGAGACTACCACTTGGTTATTACAGCCGGTCATGACGACTGGATTACGCTAGACTTGGACTGCAAGAAACCGGCTGACGACAAAATCTACATCATATTGGAGGGCACGGCGAGCCTTGCCATATACGGTAATGAAGAGAAATTGACAGGTGCGGTCAGCTTCCATTATAGGCCGGAAGAGCCGTCCAGGCTGAAGAAATTCAATAAGAGCATTTGCTTTAAGGACCTGATGCCAGCTCAGAATATGTATAGTCCTGAGAATGTTGTCAATGGCTACTCCAGACCTTATGGCCAACCGAACGGTTGGATTTCTGAACATTCGAAAGGACAGGAATGGTTGGAATTCTGTTTTACAAGCCCCAAAAATCTGGACGAAATCCATCTTGTTTTTAATTCGCAGCTGGATTTGGAGCATTTCAACGATCCGATCGAGTCCCTTATTCAAGATTATGATATGACCTTGACCTTAGAAGACGGAACCGATAGGACAATCATAACTCGTGGGAATTATCTCACCTTGAATAAACATAAGGTGGATGAGAAACGTGTATCCCGAATCCGGATTAATTTCTGCGCAACTTATGGTTCGCCTTATTTCGAAGTGTTTGCTGTGAAATTGTTTGCTCCTAAAATCGATAAATGAGGTCAGGTGAAGTCACGATGAAGGAATTATTCCCTCGTAAAGGGCTCCCCAATATAATTCAAAAATTGGAAAATGGGGATACCGTAACAATCGTCTATTTCGGCGGCAGTAATACACGTTCTGAAGGCTACAGGGTCATGACGGCGGATTGGCTTCGTAAGCAATATCCTAAGGCGGATATCCGCTCTGTGAATGCAGGCATTGATGGGACAGGATCGGATTTGGGCTGTGCCCGTTTGGAGACAGATGTACTGCGTCATCGGCCTGATCTAGTATTTGTTGAATTTGTCGGTAACGATGGCGGAGATCCCGAATCCAAGGCGCGTATCGAAGGGATTGTCCGTCAGATCCGCAAGCGGAACCGGTTTACCGATATCCTGTTCGTTTATACGCTGAAGGAGCGGGATGTGGCCTTATTTCAGTCTGGGGAATACCAGAAGGGGGCTATAATGCAAGAGGAAGTGGCCGACTATTACGGCATTCCTTCGATTCATCTAGGCGTAGAGGTCAGTCACTTGGTGTCGGAGGGAAAACTCGTTTTTACCTCAAGGGAAGACGTGTCCATTTCCGGAGCCGTTGTTTTTACGCATGATTCGATCCATCCGACTATTCCCGAAGGACACCAGATTTACACGGATACGATCACCCGGTCATTTGAGAAAATTAGAGAACTTCAAGATCATCCGGGAAGGTCAGTACATCACTTACCTCAGAATCCGTTGGTTCCGGCTAATCCTTGGGAGTATGCGACCATGCTGTCACTGGATAGTCTTACCGATTTTTCCGCAGGATGGTCTTACATGACTCCGGATGATTGTGCTTTAGTGCGCGAGTACAATTGGTTGTTCCCCGGCCTATGGCGAGCAGTCGATCCTGGAGAGGCTATCACGGTGCAGTTCGAGGGAACCCATATCGGATTATTCGATATCGGGGGGCCTGATTCTGGCAGATTGAAGGTGTCGGTGGATGGTGGAGAACCCTTTATTGTCGATCGATTCACACTACACAACGATCATAATCGTAATCAGTATGTATTCTTGCCAGAGCTCCCGAATGGGAAACATACAGTTCGCTTCGAAGTCGATACCGAAAAGACAGACAAAGCGGCTGTGTTTGAGGCATCTGGAAATGAACGAAGTATTGAGCATGTTCGGCAGCATCCAGATTGGTATGATCAAACGGTGATCCAGCTTGGGAAGTTGTTATTGGTGCAGCCGCCATTATAATTAATCTAAAGGTTTTATCCAATTGAAAGACCTATTTCATACTGACTGCAGTTGAGCGGCCAGTTATGATGTAGGTCTCTTTTTTAAAGGAAGACAAAGTCGTTTCTTCTTGCTTAAAATCTTATAAGAAATTCTTGAAATCAAAGAAATTTCACAGTTCTGTGACATGCTATGATAAAAACGACGGAGCGGGATTAGCCAGAAGGATACGGTTGATCGCTTCTTTATGATCTTCGAACAAAGGAGGGTTTTATTATTTTGAAAGCGTTATCAACTTAAGGGAGGCTGTGAGTTGTATGATAAAAAGGAAGCTGTTTTTCTTAATCGTTTTCATCGTGACGATATTAGTTCCTTTCAGCCTAGATGGAATAAGGACCGCTTATGCAGAGACCTTACCGTATAAGACGATTATCATCGATGACGGGAGCATCACGATCAATGATGTTGTGACACCTGATGTGGGTAACGAGAACAACGGATATTTGGCTCCGAATTGGACCACAAGTACAGGGGTGAAGGGGTATGATAACTCCAGTTCCAAATATACGAGTACAGCAGGCAGAACGATATCATGGAATCCACGATTGGAAGCGGGAACGGCGAGAATTTCGTTATACAAGCTTAACTGGGAAGATAAAGCAGATAGCAATGTAAAAATTGAAATCGTCCACAATGGAACGACGGATGTTCTTTTTATGGATTTGAGACCTTCATTTGGCGCTTCTGTGGGATGGGTTGATTTGGGAGAGTACTATTTTTCCGGAGTGGGTAACGAATTCGTTAGATTAACTCGGTCTACCAGCACAACCAGCACGATACTTACTCGTGCAGATGCGGTCAAGTTCGAAGGTAATATTCAGCAAAAAGAACCTCATAAGACGATCATCATTGATGATGGAAGCATCACGATTGATGATGTCGTCACCACTGATGTAAATAACGCAAATAACGGATTCTCCGCTCCTGATTGGACTACAAGTACGGGAGTGAAGGGATATAATAATTCCAGTTCCAAATTTACCGATGCAGTAGGAAGAAGCATCACATGGAATCCGCGATTAGAAGCAGGGACGGCGAAAATTTCATTCAACAAGCTTGATTGGGCGGACAAAGCAGACAGTAATGTTAAAATCGAAATTGTTCACAATGGGATTACGGATGTCATGTTTATGGATCTGAGACCCTCGTCGGGACCATCGGCCGGATGGGTTGATTTGGGGTCATATTATTTCAGTGGTGATGATAGCGAATTTGTCAGACTGACTCGAACACAACCTACGACCGGAAAGATCATTACGCGGGCCGATGCGGTCAAATTTGAAGGGAATATCCGGCAGCAGGCTCCCCCGTTGCCTCCGCTGCGCAGCCGTACATTGGCGAATCTCAGTTACACGGAAAAAGGCAGCATCGAGAATGCCGGCTATAAAGCAACCTTCTATGAAGCAGCTTGGGATGGTGGCAAATCCATCGTTCGTGATTTGTTCTACAAGGACACGGATACGGAGAACTGGGTACCTGTCAATAATGTGTCTGAAAGACTTGAAGAACAATGGGTCTTATTGGATGGGAATGCGGGGAGTCGTACCAATTACTACGATACGATGAACAAACACTGGATTACATTCGACGAGATCGACTTCCCCGACAGCCACACGGCGATATTAACCGATTCATCACATGAAAGCGATTACGATTTACAAGTGAACTGGTCTATGTCAGGGGACAAACCTGATGTTTCCTTCGCCTTTACACCTCGCAGGGATGGCAATTATGTAATCGGTTATCAGTCCTTCACAACAGAGCAAATCTCAGGTGTCAATGAAGTGTTAAATGGTTTCAGATCACACGCCAAAATGGTAGGTTCAGTGGAATCAACAAGCTTAAGGGAACTGAGCGCTCCGATGAGTCTGGTTGAGAAGAATGACGGTTCGGGGAATCCATTGACGTATGGGGTATTTGTACCGTCGGATGAGCTTCCGGTTGAATTTGAACCGACGGGAGGTGTTACGAAGCAAAGGCTCGGCATGAGCCTTGTCAACAACGAAGGCAGCGTGCAGCCAATCTTGTATGCTCCTCAATTAGGGACCTATTCGCAAATGAACGCAGAAAGCACTTATCAATTTCATATGGGACTAATCGCTCAAAAAAGCAATTTGTATGAGTCCTACGCGGATATTCTTCGCAAAGAGTACGGTTATTCTGCATACCGTGAGAATGTATCAGATCAGTCGCTTACTGACGCGATGTTCAATATGATCGATTTACTTAAGATAGAGCCGCAAGGAGATGACTCTGTTGATTATGTCCCGTCACCCAGCGGGTGGTGGAGCCGTGCCAAGGGCTTCATTGACATCGAAAACGAGGATAGCGTTCGAACAAGCTCGAATGCGGTTCTTTTGGGGGCTTACTATTTGACTGGGGATGACCAGCTTTACGATACGAGAGCATTGCCGTCCGTCCAGTATGGCTTATCGCGAAATGGCATAGGTTGGTCGCCGACGCAGAAGCCAGTATACGGTGTGCCGTCGTTATGGAAAATGGCAACCTTGCCGTTTGATTTTTCAAGCGTAGCCGCTGTCAATCAGATGATGGGTACTTCGGCAGGAATTGGGGCGCTAGCACAGGAAGAGTACCTCGTGCGTGATCCTGACCAGAAAGACCGCGGTCCTGTCATTCAGCCCCTGATGATGTATCGTATGACGGGAGATGCGCATTATTTACAGGCTGCCAAGGATGCAGCCGACAGCTATATCATGCAGCATATTGATACGCCTGCATCTGTTAATGTGAGTAAAAATGAGTTCATTTATTATTATAGCAAGCTGTGGATGGAGATCTTGGAGCTTTACGAGGAAACTCAGGATCCCAAATACTTAAATGCTGCTTATAAGGAAGCCAAACGGTATGCAACAATGTTCGTTGCTCGTCCGGTTCCTGAAGGTGCCGTTACGATTCCGCAGCCTGAGACGTATAATTACGCGGAGTCGTTCCACTGGCCGGAAAGTGGTAAATATCAATATCCTCGGATCAAGCTCCCAGAAGATGTAGCCGGAGGCGTACAAGCGGATAGTGAGCTTGTATCTCCCAATGGATTGACGTTTGAAGCGGGAAGTACAACTGGCTATTATCGGATGAATGCTCAGGAAGCTCCATTTATGCTGAGATTGTCGCTCTATACAGGTGATAAACTGCTGCAGGATATTGCTCATAATGCGGTTATTGGTCGATATTCCAGTTATCCAGGTTATTACTATAAGGGCTTCGCCGTTAGCCAACTTGAACCAGAGTTTCCTCTGGAAGGCCCAAGCGGGGCTACATCTATATATTATCACCATATCCCGGGACAACTCGGGCAAACGATGGATTATTTGATCAGCGAACAATCGTTGAAATCGAATGGTAGTATTACATTCCCTACTGTATTTGAAACTAATTTTTTATGGTTCAAATATCACCTCTATGGAAACAAACCAGGTCATTTTTACGGTAATTCCGACGTTTGGCTCTGGATGCCCAAGGGGATTATTAAGACCAACCATCCTCAATTGAACTGGATAACGGGAGAGAGCGGGAATAAATTCTACATCGGGTTAAGCAACGAATCGTCAGCTGAAGTCCAGACTCCTATCGAATTGAATGCGCAAATCATTGGGTTCAACCCGGCACAAGATTATACCGTAACCATCATCCGCGACAATGGAACACCAGAGCAAACGGTTATGAGTGGCGGAATCATTCAAGCCACGGTTTCAAGCAAGGGAATAACCGCTATCATTGTAGAAGGACTCAACATTGATGTGCCGCTGCACCAGGTCAGAACTGCTGATACATCGGAGGCAAGCTATTTCTTCGATATCCACAGCCCTATAGATGCGGTTAAAGGTATGCTGATCGTCAAGCCCGACGAAACGGCCTATGATGCTTATGTGCAGGCAAAAACGACAAAACCAGCGACGATCCATTATTCCTTGGATGGCGGGGCGACGTATACGACGATTCCAGATACGATTTATCCGATGGAATGGTCGATACGGGTAAACGATTTATCCCAAACCTTCACTTATTATGTGGAATCGGACGGGAAACAGACTCGCAAGCGGACACTCTATTTGCCTGATCAGGTACAAGAAACTCCGGTTCAACCGGATTGGCAGAAGGGTTCATCGATCATTGTGGATAATACGGAGGCGGAGACAGAAGGCGTCTGGATACGGGATACAACCGCTAACGACTATTACTATGATAACTATGTGTACGCCAAATCGGCTGCCGGCACAGCGACAAGCAGAATTAAATGGCAGCCTGAGCTGCCGGAAAGTGTTACTTACAGTGTGTATTACAAGCTTCCGCAAATAACCGCTACAAGTGAAAATTGGGCAACGAATGCCTCATTTACGGTTTATTATAGTGGAGGCTCCGAGACGGTTACCGTTGATGAGACAACGGCCAATGGGACTTGGGTGCACCTGGGAGATTATCCTTTTGCAGCAGGCTATAGCGGATATGTCGAGTTAACCAATAAGGCCAACAAGTCACGGGTAGTTGCCGATGCGATGATGTGGGTCGATCCAAACAGTATGCCGCAATTGGAGTCTGTGGTGATCCTGTCGGATCGGAGTGAACTGCAAATGACTCAAACCGTACAACTAAGCGTGACCGGCTATTTGGATAACGGTCTGATTGGTGATCTATCACAGGCAAATGTGCAATATTTCGTTGATCGAACCGATCTGGCTGAAGTGGACAGTAGCGGTATGTTGACCCTTCTAAGTCTCGACGGAGAAACGGATCATATTGATGTATGGGCCACTGTAACGATTGACGGGGTGACCTTAACAACGCCGTCTTTGACAATTGCGATCAGGGACTTAACGGTTATTGTCGACAGCACGAATACGACTGGGTTATACACGACAGAAGGATCTTGGAGCCAAAGCAATTTAGCCGGATACAAAATTGGGGTTAAGTCCCGTTACTCTACCGTGCAAGGATCATCAGCGACGTGGAAAGGCCAGTTCCCAGAGGGGAAATATACGGTCTCCATCTACAAGCTCGTCCATACGACGGCAAACGATAATTATGTCAAAGTAGAAGTGAAGCATCAGTCGGTTACCGAGGTCACGTATATTGATGCAACCGTCGGCTCCTCAGGTTGGGTTAATCTAGGAACGTTCGACTTTACTGGAGACGGCAGCGAGTATGTTCGTCTAACCAGGGTTACTCCGACAACGGTAGATCCGCCAACTCTACCTGCCGATATGATTTATACGAGGGCTGATGCAGTCAAGTTCGAACGGCATTCCGTTAGCCCGGAATTGCTTGCAAATGGGGTGCCAGGTAAACCGGCACTTTCGAATAATAGCGGTGTTGCCACAGGCATAAATGATGGCAATTACGAAGTTACGATGAATATGTGGTGGGGAAACAATGGCTCACTGTATAAGTTGTACGAGAATGGCCAATTGATCCAAACGAAGTCACTGGCCGATGTTTCGCCTGCTGCCCAGACTTCCATTATTCCTATTCAAGGAAAGCCGAATGGAACCTATGTGTATACATGTGAGTTATCGAATTTGTATGGAACGACTTCATGTGATCCACACACCGTCACCGTGACTGAGGCGAATCCCGGCAAACCTGTGTTGTCTAGTGACAACTGGGATCAAGATGGGGACTATAACATTACTGCTAATATGTGGTGGGGCACGAACGCAGCACAATATCGATTATATGAAAATGGCGAACTCATTGAAACGCAATCTTTATCTTCACAAACACCAAGTGCTCAATCGGCCATTACACAAATCTCAGGGAAAACTCCTGGCATTTATCAATATCACTGTGAGTTTATGAATGGAAGTGGAACTACGGAAAGTGATACTATACAGATTATTGTAAAATAAACCTATGAGCTGAGTGGATGAGAACGATCCATTCGGCTTTTTATTTCTAGGAATTTAGTATTGAATTATGCAAATCACTTGTAAAACGATGATGTAAGAAGACGGTACATTTTTGGAACATATGCCGGAGCATCCGATCGTATTTAATCTAATCTTTCAAAGCTCACAACTGGGTGATATTTACACGATACTGCTCATGCTAGATCAGCAGGGCGATTTCAGCCAACCGTATTATTTTGAACGTGAGATGTGCCAGATTAAAAAATATAACTATGTGCATCCTTGAAAAATCAATTACGGCTTTGATCGGCCCCTCCGGTTGCTAGAAATCAACCTTGTTGCGAACGATAAATCGAATAAATGATCAAGATCAGGATATGAGAGTGGAGGGAGGCATCCAGATTTCGGGATATTTAATCTTTAATAAAGAGATACGAGCAAATGTCGCAATGGAAATGGTTCTTATTCTCCTATAATCGAAATGAAGTCCATATAGCTGCACATCCAGTGATAATACGGTTTATAGAACCGTCGCTGCCCTAAGCAAAAGTAACAAAGCCTGACGGATTCATATCCGCCAGGCTTTGTTCAATTAAGAGCCGTAAACCTCGAAATCGAATATTGAATAACCGTATACGGTCCCTCTAGCAGTACACAGCACTCTGACGTAACGTCCGCTATTTGCGGTAAATGTAATATCGTCAATAGAACCATTACCGGTCGTTGTTACGTAAGTATCCGTCCATGTTGTTGCGTCGTTAGACACCTGAACTTTGTAGCCTTTAGCGTAAGCATCTTCCCAATTCAACTTGATGCGGTTCACACTTTGGGTTGCACCCAGATCGACGTAAATCCATTCATTGTTGCTTCCTTCCATGCTCGCCCAACGGGTAGTGGAGTTGCCGTCTGTTGCCTTGGAAGCTTCAAATCCTGCACCTTCGATAGAGCTGGCTACCGCTGTCTTACCTAGCGCAAGGTTGGTGTTGTCAGGAGAAGTTGCACTTGTAGTTGCTGTTGCGGTATTGCTGTTAGCAGACAGGTTGCCTGCGGCATCGACAGCTTTCACCGTAAAGCTGTAAGCTGTCGATGCGGTAAGTCCGGTATCGCTGAAGGATGTGTCTGTAGGTGCGCCTACTTCCACGCCGCCACGGAAAACCCGATAGCCTGTTACACCGACATTATCTGTGGAAGCAGTCCAACTCAGATTAATTTGGCTGCTTGAAGCTGCTGTTGCGGTCAGATTCGTTGGATCCGAGGGAGCTTGTGCATCCGCTGCACTGTAGGTAGGCTTCCACCAGTTCCCCGAGATGAACAGTAGGTTCAGCATGTTAAAGGAGTCGCTAAAGTAACTTTCCTTTTTGTTCTTCATCCAGTCCCAACCGGCATTGACCCAAGCTTGATGCGTGCTGGTAGTCGTCGCTGCGGAGATGAAAGGCGCTACGAATACCGCTGTTGCATAAGTACCGCGATTCGAACCGTTCAGTTGGTAACCGTCCTTCACATTGTTCGGATTGTTGCCTGTTTTTCCTTTGATCCATACCACCATTTTATTAGCGATATCCTTACCGCGGGTATCTCCGTACAAGGCGTAATCCATTACGATCCGAAGTGGTACACGGCTTGCATTGTAGTTGTATTCATTTGTTTCAGGGAACTCTTCCAAATAGTTTGGGGGAGCCGGCTTAGGCGGGTTGCCTACCACGAAGTCCGATATCAGACCTGTGCTAGACGAATAAGCTGCTGTAAATTGGCTGTATACGTTATACAGATTGTTGATGACACTTAGCCAAGTTGAATCTCCAGTTACTTCATTGAAAGCCCGTAGATGGCTGAGCATCCAGTCGGAGGGACGGGTATTCAAGGCGCTCTTCGTATCCCAGTCACCAAGGTTCAGCCTGTTGTTAGTTGTCACATTGCTAAGCTTAATAGCGCCAATCATCTTTTTGGCTTCAGCCAAATAATTGATCGTTCCGGTCGAGCCCCATTGGCGATCAGCTAGAATAAGGGAGTAAGCGATATCGAGGTCCCCGTCTGTTGCCGAACCGAAGTGCCCTTGAGCCCCAGTACTATCTGCTACTACCCATCCCATCAGGTTCGGGTTGTTAGAGCTCTTGAACGCTCTAGCCGTTTTGAACAAACCGTCATAGATTGTTCTGGAATTCGTATCGTAACCGGCCATAAGCACGGTAATGACCATACCATATCCTTGGCCTTCCGATGTGCCTAGCGGATCGAAGCCGTCCGCTTCGCCAGTAATGTCACCTTTTACATAGTATCCTCCAGGCAGCGAGGACAGGTTGTTTTTAAGATAAGTAGCCTTCCAGTAGTCATAGTAGGAAGCTACTGAACTGTTCAATGAGGATTGACTGACGTGGTTTGGTTTAATGATACCCGGATAGCTGACTTGTTGAGGAAACGGTTTCAATTCACCCGCTCCATGAGCTTTTGGTTGAAGCGGTGCAGGTGCGGCTAATGTCGATAGAAGCATAACCGCCGAAAGCATAACAAGTAACATCACTTTCATTGTGCCTGAGGTCGATTTCAATGAGTACATAAAAATTCCTCCTTAAGTGATGGTTAGTTTAATTAACGTCAATGAATTCTCCTTCCCTTTAGACTGATCTCCAAAGTAACACGCTTAGCAATAAGTGATATTTATGTCTATAAAGTTTAAGCGCTTTAACTTTAGGGCGGAAGTGACATTTACTTATATGCTGAAAAAGATTTGGAGATACGTGCTTCATTAGGGAATCATCGCATCCTCAACGTTACTATTGACACTTTCATTGTGCCTGAGGTCGATTTCAATGAGTGCACAAAAATTTCTCCTTAAGTGACGGTTTTTAATTAACGTCAATGAATCCTCCTTCCCTATAGTCTGATCTCCAAAGTAACACGCTTAACAATAGATGTTATTTAAGCCTATAAAATTTAAGCGCTTTAACTTTAGGGCGGAAGTGACATTTGACTTATATGCTGAAGAGATTTGAAGATACGTGCTTCTATAGGAAATCATCGCATCCTCAACGTCACTTTTCACCTATAGGTAGAAATTGCTAACCCAGCAGCATTACTTATGCTCAAATGTATCACAACTATTTTCGCCGTGTCTAGGTGTTTGTGAATAAAATTTAAAAATTAATATCCATAAATAAAAGCGTTTACACCAAACGACAGTTCCTTTTTAAGATATTGATCCCCTAGTACACACAAAGTTGCGAACTAGGACTGTTTTTTTATAAGTCAAATTTGTTCTAATTCAGTCTAAATAAGCGCTTACATTAGGGGGTGGCTAAACTTACAATAATGTCTAACCATTTAAATTTGGGAACTTCTCCTGCAACGGGGAAGAATTTCACTGTCATGGCTTTCATGCAAAGCTAGGTTGAATATTGGAAAGGGGGCTGTCATGGGGATTACAAGACGAAAACCAACAGTGATTATCTTGTTTACCGCTCTGATTGTTCTTGCTTTACTCATGTTGGGCTTAACTAACAAAAAGGCGGAGCTGCCTGAAAACTGGATATTTACCGTAGATGGATATGCCGTAACAGAGGAAGAATTTCATTTCTATGTAACAGAGCAAAGAGCTGTAACAGCAGACTATTTCTTCAGAACTTATGGGGCTCAAGTAGATGAGGGCTTCTGGACACGTAAATACGGCAAAAATCATGAAACCCCCTCTGAATACGCCAAAAATTCTGCGATGACTGCATTGCTAAAAACCAAGCAGGAGCAATTTATTGCAGATGAGCGGGGGATCGCCCCTTATAAAAGCTTTGATGAGCTAGAATCCGACATGGATGATGAAAATGTTAAGCGAGCTAAGATGGATGATTCAGGAGAGACATACTATGGGCTGCCTCAGTTTGATTTATATCAATACATGCAATATTTAAGTGGCGCCCGTTGGCCGGATTTGGTAGAAACCCAGGTTAAGAAAACGAAAATGAGCAACGCGGAGTTACAAGTTGAGTATGCATCAAAAAGTGCGGAATATACTCGTGTTGCTGATAAATTAACGGCTGCGTTAGCGACAACGGGGCAGGCCAAGGAAGAGAAAGTGCTAAATCGTTTGGATATATCCAAAGAAGATACCGAGTCTCTTAAGTTCTGGGAGTCATTAGCTGCTGCTTCTGTAGGTGAGACAGTAATCGGTAAATATATGGACGAGGATGTCATTGCCACATTAATCACAAAACCGGAAATCACCAAGCTTAAACTGGAAGAAGTGAAAGATTCCATTATATACGAATGGGCGGAATCTGACTTGCGAGCGTTAATTACAAATACGAATAAATTGAAGATCGTGTATAACGGTAATCGATTCAGTGAATTAGTAGTGAACTAGAATAGTTAGTTTTTAAGTTTATAAAAATCTATGTCTATTGAGATTTCCATAGATACAGATTTTTTATAAAGTATAAATTTATTAATTTCAAAGGGAGGAAATTTTGGAATGATACGATCGAAATGGATGCAAAAAGCTTTGTCGATAGTTACGGCAACAACGTTGGCATTCCCTGGTCTGTTCGGCTTGGCGCCTTCATCTGAAGTATCAGCTGCGGGAGGGGGCGAATCTTTTGACTCCGTTGTACTAGAATTGACACAAGCCGCAGGTCAGGCAGGCAGGGTAAATCTTTCCTATAAAGGTTCGCCTTTAAGCAGTCTGGTTAAAGGACCGGTTATTGACGAGGTAAGTTATGATTCCAGCAATTCGCATCTTTTAACTGTTAATAATCAGGGTAACATTACTTTATCTAACGGTTATACATTTGCGTCGCCAGGTGCCCCGGGCGTCCCGGTGACAATCACGGCCACGGCAGGTTATTACCCTGACTCAGAAGTGTTATTCATGGAGGACTTCGAGAACAACAATGGTCCGATGACATCTATGAGCAAATTAGGCTCGTCCTTCACGCTGTCCGATGCACAGTCCCGCTCTGGATTGAAAGCGATTACACCATCGGATGATACGAATAATGAAAAGGTAGCCCAAGACGTGGCATTGCCGGCTGGCAGCAATTATAAGATGACGGCATGGTATTTTGACCCGTATCCTAATGAGGAGAAGACTGCGACGGATAGAACGCAATTTGCTATTGTAGATGGCAAAAATGCCACCTTTGCCGGGACATTCTATCAAAGTTCAGAGGCTGATGTTATTCATAACCCGACGAAATATACTTGGGCTTATGAACCATCATCAGCGGGTACAGCAGGCAACCGTTGGAAAGATAGCGGGGCTTTACGTTCCACAGGCTGGCATAAATTCGAGTGGCTTATTACACCGAATGGTGCGACGTTACAAATAGACGGAACATTAATATCCGATTCAGCGCAAAGTGATATTTACAAAGCTATGAAGAGCGGTACAACCATTCAGCCTAAAATAGCTGGAGGATGGAATAGCCAGTCAGGGAACAAAGCTTATATTAAAAATAAACATCTAATTGACGATTTTTATGTTGTAAAAGATGTGGCTACAACAACAGGTACCAGAACATTAACAGTGAATTTGGTACCTCCCGGCGGATTGCCAAATTTAGAAATAATCACTCAGCCAACAAGGGCAGAAGTGAAACAAAGTGAGACAGCAACATTTAGCATTACGGCATCAGCCGCTGCTACTGCTTATCAATGGTATGTATCTGATGACGAGACTGGCTTGAGCGGGACAAAAGTCAGCGGAGCTGATAAGGCAGTATTAACACTTTCCAATGTGGACGCAGCTTCACAACAAGGCAATTTTTATTATTGCGAAGTCTCCTCGGCAGAGGGAGTTGTGGTGAAATCCCATGCTGTACCGTTGTTGATAACCACCAATACGCAGG
Organism: Paenibacillus sp. FSL H7-0735; assembly: GCF_038008505.1. Classification (NCBI taxonomy): domain Bacteria; kingdom Bacillati; phylum Bacillota; class Bacilli; order Caryophanales; family Paenibacillaceae; genus Paenibacillus; species Paenibacillus sp. FSL H7-0735. The sequence goes on from NZ_JBBOZH010000001.1 coordinate 3,870,927, forward strand.
TGAATGCACCAATTAATCCAACGCTTGACTCGGATACGGGTATTTATAATGGCGCTTCCAATTACGGCGATACCCTTGTAACACTGTTCAAAGACGGTGGACCTGTTGGTTATTATTTATCGAAAAATGGGGGTCCCGACCAGCCTAACAATCATGAAAGGCATCATGTTCTGCCCTATGCAAGGGCACTGGGAGTGGGCAACTACACTGTTACAGCTATTGTCATAAATAATGCGGGAGATATCAGTGAAGAAGTTGCAGCATCCGGAATATTGAAAATCGAGAAATTGCCTACACCGGCAAATGCCAGATGGAACGGCACATACGCTACATGGGATCGCGTCGCTAACGCATCTGCCTATTCGGTTCAACTCTTCAGTAATGGAGTGGTTAATGGAAGCCCGATTGCAGCGACAAGCAATGATACGGCTTTGTCTCCGACTTTAAACGATACATTTAAAGTAAAGGCAAACGGCAACGCAACGTCACGATTCTTGGACTCTGATGAATCAGGGGAGAGTGCACAATATTCAGCGAACATTGCGCTAATTCGCCAGAACGATACATTACGGGCAGGAGATAGAACGCGGTTAATGGTTGACACAGCTGATGTGTTCGTTGCTGATAACATCAGCTTCAGTCCGGCGGATCAAGACAAGAATAAGATTGAAGTTGATGATGCCGGATTCGTGACGGTTAAGAAAGGTTATATTCCGACAGGGAACGAAGAAGTTACTGTACATGTGAGCGTTGATTACTTCAATAAGGCTGACACTAAATTTTACGATGGATTTGAAGGGGAGAAGAAATTTTCAAATGGTGCGAACGGATATATTCACAGCGATGTGATGTCCCGTACCGGAGGAAAGGCCGCGACATCAAGCGGCGCCGGTCAGGTGGCGACTGTTCCAGGTACCTATAATTACGCCCCTGCAACCGGTAAGACAACAATCGTTACTGCTTGGTACTATGATGATGGCAGAGCGGCTTCCAATGACCACGCTGTCTTTGGCTTAACCCCATCGTCCAATGAACATATCGCAATAAATTATGGCAATGGAGATGGTGACTGGACGGCAAATCTGACCAATTACGCAGTCAGACCCGGTTCATCCGGGAGATTCTATCCTGTAGATGTCAAGCGAAGTGAAGGCTGGCATAAATTTCAATGGTTCGTTACATCAACAGGAACAACCTATAAAATTGACGGACAAGACATTCAAAGGCAATCAACAGATGGCGGAAATTTTGATACCCTAGTTAAGAACAATATTTCCAAGATCGATGCATTGCAGCTTGCTACGAACTGGGGCAACAAGGCTGGAACGGTTAAGGATATACAGAACAGGCACTTTATCGATGACGTATATGTTATCGATAGTGGAATAACAGCCCAAACCGGAACATCTTCTATTACGCTAAAGCTTTTGTCCAAAGAGTATAGCCACTTGGAAGACAGCACATATGTTATGGGTCTGGACGACTATAATATCACCGTAAATCCTGATTTAGCAGATCTAGCTGGAGTGGAGATCGGCGCTGTAACACTGCAGCGGGATGTGGATTATACGGTTAGCGGTAATGTATTGAAAATTAACAAAGAATCATTCGCAAGAAATAATATCGTGCCGGGGAAATATACCGTTAGACTTGATCTGTATCCTGCCGAAATCACATTCGAGTTGAACATTGTACCCCTTGAAGTCCGTGATTATTATTTCTCCAATAACGGTGACGATCATGCAGATGGACGCACACCGGCTACAGCATGGAAATCAATCTCCAAAATTAATGAATATGTATTTATGCCAGGTTCAACCATTTATCTGGATGCGAATAGCGTATGGAATGAACAAATCAGACTGCGTGGCAATGGTGAGGAAGGAAATCCGATTACGCTTACAAAATATAATACGACCGACCCTAACCAACGCCCGGTAATTAATGGTGGAGGAACAGCGTCGAGCCCATCTGGCATTTCCTTAAACGGTACCATTGAGTTATATGACGTTAACTATTGGATTGTCAGTGGAATTGAAGTAACGAACATCGGCAATGCGGCAGGTGACGGCCGTTCCGGTATCGCTGTAATGTCACGGATTTCCAAGCTGGGACAAGGACAGTTTAATATTCAAGATTATGCTGATGCTCGTATGCAAGGAATCGTCATTCGAGATAACTATGTTCATGATGTTAATGGGCTGCACCAAGCAAATGGAGCAAGTAAGGTATCCGGCGGCATCATTATTAATGGTTATGTAGATATATTGGTTGAAGGCAACAAAACCCTTCGTTGTGATAACGAAGGTATTCGCAATAATGCCTACGGGCCAAGCAATCCAGGGACTAATAACACAGGCATTACTTGGAGTAACTCAAGCTATCCTTGGGCATCCAACGCTGTGTTTAGAAACAACTGGGTTTCTAGTTCGGTTGGAGATGGCATTGTCATGTCCGGCGGGAACAACTCCCTTGTGGAACGAAATGTGGTCACAGACAACGGTTATAGCTATTTAAGCGATAAGAGCGGCAATCTGGTTACGAACTGGGGTCCAAATAATACAACACCAACATATCTAGGTTCGCAAAACTATGCAGCAGCGTGGATTATGGCAAGTAAAGGCACCATCTTCCGCTATAATGAAGCTGTGGATAACCCTTATCATGCAAGTAATGACGGTATGGCTTGGGACATTGACAACTATTGTCAGGACAATGTGTATGAATACAATTACAGCCGAAATAACTATGGTGGTTGGTACTTACAGATGAACGCTGCCAAGGGCAATATCGTTCGCTATAATATTAGCGTGAACGACGGCCGCAGCCCGGATTTTAACAAGAGTTTTAACAGTCTAATATTGCTTGCAGGAGGTTCTTCAACGAGCGAGGAATTAAGTGGCTTATACTATAACAATGTTATCGTCACACCATTGAAGAATAGCAGTTCGTTAGTATTTGACCCGACAGCCTCCAACTTGCACATTTATTTCCAAAATAATATATTTGCCTACACTGGGGCAAACAACCAGGTTGGTCTGAAAGGCGGGGGAACATCAGCTCCATTTGCAACCGGACGGTTTACAAACAACATTGTATATCCGGCTAATCTTTTTGGCAGCATGAACGCAGGTGGAGGCGGATATCTAGGTGCAGGCGTAACAGCAACAGACAACCGCTATGTAACGGAAGAGGAACTAAATTCTATATTAAATGATTATAAATCTGCGCCGGAACATTGGATTACCAACAGCGGAACAGTGGATGCCAAGCTTGATTACAGTGCGATGAACGGGTTCCGTCTTGCTGATGGTAATAACCTGGCCTATGGTGCAGGTGCCGAGATTGTAAGCCCATATGTGGATCGGGCGAACGCTCTGCCTCATATGACGGAGAGAACAGACTTCTTCGGCAATCCACTTAGCGGAAGAACGCCTTCCATCGGCGCGCACAGCCCTTACGCGGTAACTTTTGATTCCAATGGTGGCAGCGAAGTTGCGATGAAGTTCGCTGATATGGGCGGGACAATTACCGAGCCAACAGCGCCGACAAAAGAAAAGACTGTTTTCGGCGGATGGTATCAAGATACAGGATTAAACGATGCCTGGAATTTCGTTGCTGATCCTGTTACAAGGGATATTGGATTATATGCGAAATGGGTTGAAGACGCAGGTACGGCACCAACGATTACGACGAATTCGCTTGCGGATGGCAAGGTCGGACAACCTTATTCGGCAGTTCTTACGACTGAAGGCGATAAGCCGATCAAATGGGCCGTTGTAGAGGGTCAATTACCATCAGGATTGAGCTTGGATGAAGATGCAGGTGTTATCTCTGGTACACCGGATCAGTGGGGTCAATTTACGTTCAAAGTTCAAGCAAATAATGACGCAGGCAGTGACACAAAACCGTTCAATATAGTGATCACTGAAGATGTCTCAGTTGACACAGCTCCGGGGATTATCACTAAGAATTTGCCAAACGGCAAAGTTGGACAACCGTATACGGTAACACTAGCGGTATATGGCAGCGAACCGATTACTTGGAAGGTCCAGGGAGGTGATTTGCCAGTAGATTTGAACCTAGATGAAGCAACAGGCGTTATCTCGGGTACGCCTCAAGAGACAGGATATTACGAATTCACGGTTGCAGCAACGAATGACTTTGGTATAGATGAGCGAGTATTGAGCATCGAGATTAAAGAGGATAAGCCAGTTGTTACAGCTCCGGAGATTATCACTAAAAATTTGCCAAACGGCAAAGTTGGACAACCGTATACGGTAACATTAGCGGTTTACGGCGACAAACCGATTACCTGGACAGTGAGTGATAATAATTTACCTGCTGGGCTGAATCTAGAAGGAGCTACGGGTGTTATTTCAGGCGTGCCTACTGAAGCGGGAACTTACAAATTCAATATTACGGCTTCCAATTATGCAGCTATGGATACGATAGAGTTAACTATTGTAATTACTACAAATGACAGTGGTGGCAATAATGGCAATAACAATGGCGGCAATTCAAATGGCCACAGCAGTACGCCGACTCCTTCGCCAGAGTTATCAGTAGCGGAGCGTATTGATGCTACAATCAAAGAGCAGCTGAAGAAGGGTAATTCCATTGAATTGACGATGTCAGCCGGAAAAGATGAGCTTGAGATTCAAAGCGATACGATCGGTGCGATTATTAAAGCTGACAAACCGCTAATCGTTACGAATGACACCTTATCTGTGGAATTGTCCGCTGAATTGTTGAAGCAATTGAATACAGGAAAGCGGATGAAGGTTGTTATTAAACCTGTAGATGAAAGAGACGGAGCTATAGGGCGGGGATATGAATTGAAGATCTTCGCGGATGGCCGGGAAGTAACGGATTATACAGGGCTTATACCCGTAATCTTCGATCTGTCAAAAGAGAAGTTGTCGACAAACGATCTTAGCATGTTATGCGGTGTCATGCTTCGATTGAACGGTAATATGGAACGTTTAGGCGGCAACTATGACCATGAGACAGGTAAATTTACCTTCAAGGCAAAAGGACTAGGCTATATCTTCGTTACAACCAAGCCTGAACCTGTGAAATTGGAATTCACTTTAGGGAAGACAGGGTATAAATTAAACGGAATCGAAATGAGTATGGATGTTGCTTCGATGGTAGTTAAAGGCAGAACGTTAGTGCCACTGCGCTTCGTTGCTGAGAGCTTAGGAGCAAATGTAAGCTGGGATAACGTTACGAAAACCGTAATGATTACCTTGAAAGGTCAGACTTTGTCGATTAAGATCGGTGAACTTGCATCAGGAATGGATGTAGCAGCTGAACTTGTAAACGGACGTACTATGCTCCCATTACGCTTCGTTGCTGAGTATTTTGGTGCAGATGTATTCTTCGATAATACTACGAAATCCATTAGTATCATGAAGTAGTATTCACTAACATTAGCAGCTACGCACGAAACCCTCTAACATGTACTGTATGTTAGAGGGTTTTCTAGTGTGCGCCTTGCATGGACGATAACTTGGCAGTGAAAGTCCGCACGAACTATATAATTGTCTTAACTGGAAACAATTCTTTAGATTGTGTTAATCTGTCTAATAGTGAACTCGATTTAGAGAGAGGGAAGTTACTTGAAAAGAAACGTGTTATATATTGAAGATAATGAGAAGATAGGCAGTTGGGTAAAGGAAGAATTGGAACAACGAGGATTTTCAGTACAATGGCTCCTTTCTGGTGAAGGAGCTGAAAAAGAAGTGAATCAGCATGAAATCGTTATTTTGGATATCATGTTACCCGGTTTAGATGGATTTACTGTGGGAAAACGATTAAAAAAGGCAGCTCCTGCTGTTCCTATTTTGCTGTTAACTGCTCGCACATCGATAGATGATAAGGTAGAAGGGTTACAATTTGCTGATGACTATTTAACGAAACCATTCCATACGGATGAATTAGTTGCTAGATTAGAAGTATTAATCCGTCGAAAGGGCGGAACACATTCCGAACGTATTTCATTAGGGAAATATATTGAAGTAGATCCAGAAGTTCAAATGGTATTTGACAAACACACAGGAGAAGAAATTATATTGACAGGGAAACAACATCATATTTTGATGTACTTCTTACGCCACCCTAATCAAGTTTTACCAAAAGAACAAATTTATGAAGCCATTTGGGAAGAAGCTTATATCACAGGTGATAAAACATTAATGGTACATATCCATCGACTGCGTCAAAAGCTGGAACGTCATCCAGACTCCCCAGAGATTATTGAAACGTTGAAGGGAATAGGCTATCGGGTGAAACTATGAAACAGACTAAATCATTATTTCGTCGTTTTCTAAAAGGACATTTTCTATTTATCTTTTTACCTCCGATCATACTTATTTTCTTATCTGCGTTCATTGAGTCTCCTTTTAATGAAGAAGAGCTGAATAAGTTAAATTATTTTTACGTTGTACTTCTTTTGTTTGGTTTTATTATTGTCGCATTTGTGGTAATCTCTTGGATTTTCTTCTTGAGACTTCGTAAACGTCTTAACCGCTTACAGGATGTCATGTCATTTTCAGCTAATCATAATTCATTTCCTAAATCAATAGTTGTTCAAAGTGATCGTATGGATGAAATAGACCAGTTAGGCAGTTCTTTTAATTGGATGATTCAACAGCTTGAAGACAGTCGCAAGCGAGAACATGAAGAGGAATTGTTACGACATCGACTCATCGCGAATTTATCTCACGACTTACGAACACCGCTTACCATTTTGAGAGGACATGTCACCCGATTAAATAAAGAATCATTGAGTCTAGAAGGACAAAACTCATTATCAGAGATGAACCATACGATTACTAGAGTCGGAGAACTAATGGATGATTTACTTTCCTATACATTGCTTACATCAGGAAAACATCCTTTTGAGCCCACTTCAACAGATATTGGACGTTTAGTAAGAGCATCTGTTGCTGCGTGGTATCCTGTATTTGAAGAAAAAGAAATCCAGATCGAGGTTGATTTACCGACAGAGGCGACTTTTTATTGGGAAGCAGATCCTAAATGGATGACACGGGTTCTTGATAATTTATTTCAGAATATTCTTCGACATGCAGCAGAGGGGAAATTTGTAAGCATTGGGGTTGATGTAGAAAAAGAACAGATCATTGTTGCAGACAGAGGTCCAGGTATGGATAACTCATCCTATGAGCGTGGGGCGGGGATTGGTTTATCGACTTCAAATTATATGTTAAAAAAAATGAAACTGAAAGCTGACTTTACATCAAATGAAGATGGCACAAGAGTAGCTATTGGTAGAGAGAGCTTAACCTAAAGTTAACCCAGAAGTAAATAGCAGGATAACCGAGATGTAACTTTGCTTCTTTATAATTAGAACCATAACAGAAGGGAAGTGTTATGGTTGCTTACAATTAATAACTTAGTCAAACATCGCGGAACTGTGGAAATCTTATCAGGTATCAGTTTTAAAGCTAGACCTGGTAGAGTAACTGGTTTTTTAGGTCCAAATGGGGCAGGTAAAAGCTCTACGCTTCGTATCCTGCTTGGGTTAGATCGTGCCACCTCAGGGAGTGCGCTAATCAATGGAAAGCCATTCGCAGAACTACATAATCCTATAGCAACAGTAGGTGCCGCACTTGATGGATTTGGAGCTCATCGTATGCGAACAGGACGGGCACACTTGCGTTGGATTGCTCGTGCCGCAGGATTGTCTAACTCACGTGTCGAGGAAGTTTTGGAAATAGTAGGTCTTACTAATGCCGCTGGAAAAAGAGTTGGGAAGTATTCTCTTGGTATGGGGAGAAGACTTGGAATTGCAGCTGCGCTGCTTGGTGATCCAAAAATATTGATTTTAGATGAGCCCGTAAACGGGCTCGACCCAGAAGGAATTCGTTGGATTCGGACATTTTTACGTGAACGTGCTAAGTCTGGAAATACGGTGTTATTATCCAGTCATCTAATGGGAGAGCTTGCAGAGACCGTTGATGATGTGGTGATTATTAAGCATGGAACCATCGTTGCAGATGGAACTTTGGAAGAAGTAATAGGTAACTATTCCACGCTGGAGGAAGCCTTTTTTGCCCTGACATCTGAAAATGCAGGTGATGTTGTATGAGGGCATTCAACGCGGAACTATCTAAATTGATCTCCCTGCCAGGCATTTGGCTAGCCTTACTTATTGGAGCATTTGCTCCGGCAGCCATTGCTGCTTTGGACAGCATAGCACAAAAAGAGGAGATTATAGCTGGAGTTAGCACACGGCTATCGGAAGTTGGCTATATCGGGTTAGCTCTTGGTGTGCAAGGTGTTATTATTCTTGGTGTGCTTGCTGTCAGCAGTGAGTATTTGACAGAGAGCAGTGAATCAGGTGGAGGACAACAGATTACAACGAGTTTAACAGTTGTTTCATCCCGTCTTCATTTTTTGCTGGCAAAAGCAGGCGCTGTGACTGTGATCAGCATACTGCTTTGTATTGTTGCTATTATGACAACTGTGTCTGTAACGCATCTTATTCTTGGTGAATATGCCCCTGCATTTGAATGGTCCAGACTTATCGGTGCCATTTGTTACTGGACATTCACTGCTCTTTTAGCACTTGGAATTACTTTGCTAACTAAGAATGGCATCATCCCGCTTGCAGTGCTCATAATAAATTCATCCGTTGTATCATTTAGTGTCCTGTTATATAGGGTTACAAAGTTGGCGTTTTACTTACCAGATAGGGCTGGCGCTGAAATGTTTATGTTTACGGACAACACGTCAACAGGCAGTTTATTCGACAGGTTTCACACCCCCTTCACAGGCGGTTTAGTCATGTTTGCCTGGGTAGTCGTTGTTTTCATTGTTGCAGCTATTGTATTCCATAGGAGGGACGTTGCAGCATGAGTGTCTCATCTAGTAGAAAGATAACACAAATCCTTGGTGCTGAACTGGATAAATTAGTTACATTACCATTGATAGGGCTCACTCTTATGGTTACATTCATACTTAATTTAGGTTTAGCCGCAGCTTTTACTTCTGTTGATCTACAAGAGGCAGCAGGAACGCAAAATATACTGAATACAGGACTTTCTTCTATGGGATATCTTCAAGCAGGGTTTATTATTCTTGGTATATTAACTACTTGTTCGGAGTATACAGGGGGACAGATTCGAACTACTTTAACTACGATACCTTGGCGAGGGTTTCAATTATCCACGAAGTATTTGGCCTTGGCCATTATAACCATTCCTGCGGCGTCTATTACTACTGCATCAGGTGTGCTATATACCTTTATCATGATGAAAGACACAGCAGTAGTGATTGAAATAGACGAAATGATAAAATCATTAGCAGGTGCAACAGGCTATCTAACTTTAACCACACTTCTCAGTGCAGCTATAGGTGCTTTATTAAGACGAACTACTCCTGCTTTAGTGGTACTGCTTGGCTATTACTTCATTGTCAGTCCATTGTCGAAAGATTTTCTACACAATACTAAATATTTTTTTCCAGATACAGCAGGTTATTATATGTTTATGCCGCCTTCCTCCGATGAAATAAATGTCCTTACACCAATGGAAGGGACAGGTATTTCCATGTTATGGACACTGGTCTTTATTACAGCAGCCATTGTACTTTACCGTAAACGAGATGCCTAACTCTGACTAGCTGATATGATCATTTAACTAGATCAATATACAACAAACATTAATGTTTGAATAAAAGATGTTTTTGAGCAATTCAATGAATAAGTATTTCATCTAAGAACGGACACCAATATGAGTGTCCGTTTATTTTATAAATCAAAAGAATAGTCTGGATTAATGACATAGTCTAGGATTTTAATAATAGAAAATAAATGTACAAATATCGCAAAGAATCATGAGCGAAAGTTCTGCTCACTTTTTTCTGGACTGATCAGTTCAGATATGTTATATTTCAATGACGGGAGGTGTTACTTATCGCTAGGACAAAAGAATTTAACAAAGATCAAGCGCTGCATCAAGCCATGCTATTGTTTTGGAAAAAAGGATACGAAGCGGCTAGCATACCAGATTTACTAGAAGTGATGGGCATTAGCAGATCCAGCCTTTACGATACGTTTTCCGACAAGCAAACCTTGTATACAGATGCCCTTGAGCATTATAAAAAGGGGAATTTCAATAAGCAGGCTATTCTTGAACAGGCATCAAGCGTTAGAGATGGAATTCTTCAATTTTTTGAGTATCACATTGCTTCAGCATACGATACCAGCCTGCCGGGCGGATGTTTTGTTACGAATGTAGCTACAACATTGGAGTCGCCAGATGAAAAAATTAATGAGTTGATAAAGACTAGTTTTTTGGAATTAGAGCAAGCTTTTTGTGACCTTTTAGAAAAGGGCCAGCAACGGGGAGAAATTGATAAAACGACTGATATCAAAGTGTTATCTTATTTATTGCTGAATTTACATCAAAGCATAAATATTATGGCCAAAGCAGATCAGCACCCGGAACGTGCAAAAGAGATGATTAGCTTTGTAATTGCAGGAATCTAATTTTTTTTAATTATTTTGGAACGATCGTTCCGTTATCATGTTTCCCATATTATGAAGGTGATAATTGAAGAGTATATGTTAGACTATATTTTTTTTGATTATTTTGGAACGATCATTCCGTTATTGAGAAGTCCATCAAAATAAGGAGAGGTGTCTAATGAAAGTATCGTTTATTGGGCTTGGAAATATGGGGCTACCAATGGCCCAAAATCTATTGAAAGCGGGTTATGAATTAGTCATCTTTAATCGGACCCCTGAAAAAGTTGAACCCTTAATGAAACAGGGAGCACGATATGCCAAAACACCGCTAGAGGCAGTGAAAGAAGGCAATCTTGTAATTACCATGCTTTCTGATGATGCTGCTTTGAAGGAGGTCGTCGAGGGACCGAATGGTGTTCTGAATGGATTATCGGAAAATGGAATTCACATCTCTGCCAGTACAATCAGCGTAGATCTGGCTCGAAAATTATCCGTCTCGCATGCGGAGCGAAAGCAACACTTTGTGTCTGCCACGGTGATGGGGCGCCCAGATGCCGCTAAAGAAGCTAAATTGCGTATTATTTTAGCTGGTCCGGAACAAGCAAGACAACGGGTACTTCCCGTTTTAACAGCAATGAGTCAAGAGATAGTAGAGATTGGGGATCACGGCGAAGAAGGGAACGTTGTAAAAATTGGCGTTAACTTTCTAATTGCTTCAATGCTGGAAGCTTTGTCGGAAGTGCAGCTAATGGTAGAAAAGCACGGTATTGATTCGTCCCAATTTATGAATGTTGTAAATGCTCTTTTTCAGTCTCCAATATATCAGAACTATGGAGCGATCATGAGCGAACAGCGCTTTGAACCGGCCGGTTTTAAAATGAAGCTTGGGTTAAAAGATGTTGCATTGGCTATTGAGGCAGCGAAGTCCGTTCAAACTCCTCTACCTTTAGGTCAGCTTATCCACCATCACTTGTCTGAGGGAATTGCCAATGGTTATGGTGAGTTGGATTGGACGGCTTTAATCCGTTGTCTTGAGCATTCTTCTTAAGAAATTGGGTTGTCACCGATGATGTCGGACAAATCGCAAGAGAAAATATAAGGAGAGATTAACTATGGAAATAGGTGTTACTTCGTTCATAGAAACAAAGCCAGATACTGAGACCGGAGTTGTGATGAGTCACGCACAACGATTACGTGAAGTCGTCGAAGAAATCGTCCTTGCGGATCAGGTAGGACTAGATGTGTTTGGCATAGGTGAACATCATCGTGAAGATTATGCAGCTTCATCACCAGCAGTGGTGTTATCTGCTGCGGCCCCCCTAACAAAGCGGATTCGATTGACGAGTGCTGTGACGGTCCTTTCATCAGCTGATCCTGTCCGTGTGTTTCAGGATTTTGCCACGCTGGACGGCTTATCCAATGGACGTGCCGAGATTATAGCAGGCCGGGGTTCCTTTGTTGAATCCTTTCCGCTTTTTGGTTATGACCTGCATGACTATGAGGATTTATTTAATGAAAACATTGAGCTGCTTCTGAAAATACGGGAATCTGAGAAAGTAACATGGAGTGGAGGACATCGATCAGCGATAAATAATCTGGGTGTATACCCGCGCCCTGTTCAGCACTCTTTACCCGTATGGATTGGTAGCGGCGGTACTCAGGAGTCTGCCGTACGTGCAGGACTTCTGGGTCTGCCATTAGTCCTGGCGATTATCGGTGGAAACCCAACCAATTTTGCGCCGCTTGTACAACTGTATAAAAAGGCGGCAGCTCATGCCGGACATGATGTTTCGCGGCTTCAGGTAGGTTCACATTCCATTGGATTTGTTGCAGAAGATACGGAACAGGCGGCAGAACTCTTTTTTCCGTCTACCCAGTACGGTATGAATAAGCTCGGTAAAGAACGGGGGTGGGCGTACTATGATCGTTCCAGCTATGATGCTGCCCGACGCTTTGATGGTGCGCTGTATGTAGGGGATCCGGAAACAGTCGCCCAAAAAATTATCCATCTGCGTAAGCATGTAGGGATTACACGATTCATGATGTATGTTCCCTTAAGTACGATGCCGCATGAGTTGGTTATGCGGGCTATAGAACTGCTCGGTACAGAGGTTGCGCCGCGAGTACGAGAGGAAATTGCCAAGTGGGAAGCTCAAATGGGATAAGGATTATCTATGAATAAAACGTAAACGAACGAATTCATTATTTTATTTGGAGGGATTATTATGAGTATTGAACCACGTATACTACCAGAATTAAGAGAGGTTTATTCACAATTTCCAGGGTTTGAATTGGAGAAGAATTTAGAGTGGAGCAGGAGCTTAGTGTCAGCTGCATCCGTGGAAGGATCAGAGCATGTAAACACAACAGTCGCAAAATCCCGAGGGATGGAGGCGAGATGCTGGTGAAAATTTATGAACCTGCCGGGCGAACGAATGACTTGTTACCTGCCATGCTATGGATTCACGGGGGCGGATACGTGTTAGGACATCCGGATATGGACGACGAATTATGCGAACGTTTTGTTCAGACAGCTGAATGTATTGTCGTATCGGTTGATTATAGGCTTGCTCCCGAGCATCCTTATCCGGCGGCGATCGAAGATTGTTATGCTGGATTGGTATGGATGACGGAGGAGGCAGCCTTGCTTGGCATTGATGTGAATCGGGTTGCAATTGCCGGTGCTAGCGGTGGCGGCGGACTGACAGCAGCGCTCGCGCTGATGGCGCGTGATAAAGGAGGACCCTCTCTTATTTTCCAAATGCCATTATATCCGATGCTTGACAACCGTAACATCACACCGTCCAGTCATGAGATCACAGAAGCAGGCGCAATCTGGAACCGAACAGACAACATAGCAGCTTGGAACATGTACCTGGGCGAGGAGAGCGTTGGCAGAGGAGAATCTACTTATGCAGTACCCTCGAGAGCGGAGAACTTGGCAGGTTTGCCGCCAGCCTATACTTGTATAGGTCAGCTCGATCTATTCCGAGACGAGACAATGGAGTATGTGGCACGACTTGCACAAGCAGGTGTAGATGTTGAATTCCACCTGTATCCCGGTTGTTTTCACCTTTTCGAAATTTTCGCTCCAGAAACAGAAGTGAGTCAGCGCGCTGTTCAGGGCTATATGGATGCGATGGCCCGGGCACTTCACCCTAACTAATTACTGGGACTAAAGTAAATTGCGAATACGCAGAAAAACTTGATTGGTTATTTAAGTAGAGACACGTAATTATTCGGGAAAGATTCATAAAAAAGATGAGGTTGTTGATTTTTAAAAACAGCCTCATCTTTTGTTATATATTATTGATTTTAAAAAAGGCTTAGATTACTATCGTATTGTTCATTGGAAGCTTATTTTTTCAATTTTTATTTAGATGATGCAAAACAGTTTAAATATTGATAGGGTAGGCTTATATATTTGTAGGCTACTTGATCCAAATTATATCTAGTGATAAGGAGAATACAACATGTGGGATAAAATTAAGGGTGGGCTTTACGGCTTATTGATTGGAGATGCTCTTGGTGTCCCCTATGAATTCAGATCAGCGGAGCAGCTCCCACCTCTGAAGCATATTGAGTTTACTCCTCCTGTGGGCTTTCAGCCCACCTACCGAGATGTCCCTGCAGGCACCTGGTCGGATGATGGTGCGCAGGCACTATGTCTGCTGGAGAGTCTGATCGATAAAGGTACACTGGAGCTAACTGATTTTGCAGACAAATTGGTCGATTGGTATCACGAAGGTAGATGGGCAGTAGCCCAACAAGTTTTTGATATTGGGATACAAACCAGTCGTACGCTGACTACTTATTACCATGGAATGTCCCCTTACGAGAGTGGCAATACGGTTCCTGATGGGAAAGGGAATGGAGCGCTGATGCGCGTGCTACCACTTGCCTTGTGGCATAAAGGAACAGACGAGCAGCTCGTTCAAAACGCACATACTCAATGCCTTGTAACTCATGGACATATTTGTAATCAGGTATGTTGTGCCTTGTATGTGTTAATTGCACGTGAACTGTTGCAAAAGCAAGACTTCAATCTGTGCTACCGAACTGCTCTTAGCAAGCTTCGAAAGATCTACCAGCAGATGCCTGAGCATGAACGGGAGCTTGAAGAGAACATTCAGCCTGATAAAGTATTCTATGGCGAAGGATCTGGTTATGTCGTGGATTCCTTGTTCAGTGCATGTATGATCCTCCAAACCTGCACTTCCTACGAAAATGCCGTCAAACGAGCAGTTGCCTTAGGCAACGACACGGATACAACGGCCTGTATCACAGGCGGTCTTGCGGGAATCCGATATGGCTATGAGCATATCCCTCAGCGCTGGATCAACCAGCTGCGAGAGACAGATCTGGTTGATCAACTGCTGCTCCGTCTTCAATCTGCATGAGGAGTACTAAGTTCTATTAGCATTAACTATGAGGAGGAGTGGGAATGAACGCAGCAGTACAGAGGTTTTTAAACGATGTGTGGAGCGAGATGATGACCATATATAACAAAGAGACTATAAGAATAAATGAATTCATAGGCAATCGTCCGCTTCAGGCTGGGATAAAGGATTATCTCCAAGTAGCTTGGCGTGAAGGAAAAATACATATTGATGTTGAAGAACCGCTTGATTGGACGGACAGCTCTTATGAAATCGAAGCAGGTCCTTATATCGCCGAGCTCACGGATGAATTAATTAGATCTGAACTTTACCCGGCATTATGCAAGAGAGTGGAGGAGCTTTTTTTATCAGATAAACTAGGTCCTCGTTTTTTTGATTACCGATTCCAGATCGTACTTTCCTTTGAAATGGAGGACGAAGACTTAACGCTTTGCGTGCATCTGGTAAACGAAGAGAAGCTGAACGAACTCCGCCAATCATTACAGAAGTTTATAACATCCAAAATCATGTCTGATCTTCCGGTATTGCCGAGTGTTGATGACCAGTTTTTCTTTTCTCATCACTTGATGAATCCTGATCTTTTGAAGCAGGAAGAGAATGCGGTTGGCCCATTAATAGAGCGTTTGTCCGACAAGCTCAGAAGTAATAGGGGACGCTTAGACGAATGGACTGGCCAGTATACTTCGGCTATGGATGATTGGATTCAGAATGTTTTTCTTCCTCGCCATTTTGTGCGTACAGGCAGCTTTAGAATGGATTGGATACCTAAAGAGAATATGGCGCTTATGGATCCGAATGCAGATCAACTTTCCTTTTTTGTATATGCCGCTCTGCAAATTGGAAAAACGAAACCGGACATCCGGGAACAATATTTGAAACTTGCTGTCCAGCTTGGTTCAAAACGCGCAGCGGAGTATATTCAGGGGGGAAGCGGGAAATTCACTCCAGTATATAAAGGAACCCGTGTTGAAGTTGATAATAATGATGTAACCCAGAGCATTGAAATCCGGATTTTGACCGAGGAGGAAAGAGCTTATGGAGAAGCATTAGATCACATTAACGAATTGCTGCAGCAAGGATTTCCGAAGGAATATTACCTGAAGCTTAAAAGCAAACAAAAGAACTATCTTCCTCTAAAAAAAATGGCTAAATCAGGTCTTCATCAGTTTTTTGCTGGTGCACTCGCATATCCGGCTCTATATCCTAAGCTAGCTGCGTATGCGAATATCGCTATGGAGCCCTATGCGTGGTACAAGGACACAAATCCGGGTGAAAAGTCGGTCATGCCTGGTACCTATGCTGTACTCGGATTAGGATTGTATAGCAAGGAATATTTTTCACTCGTCTCTCGTTATATGGAGATGGTAGATACGGAGCACCAAATGATACAAGATGGTTATGCGGAGGCCTTTATTGATGCGCACGGTGTAGAGGCTGAGCTTATACCAGTCCTAGTAGACATTCTGCTAGCAGGAAATGAGGAAGCAAGATCTGTCAAAAACTTCGTGATCGATCGGGCCGAGCTAGCAGAAGTGCTGCTTCAAGAGGTGTCGCCTAAAGAAATATATGAACGGGAGCAGGTTCTATACCGGATATTCGGAAGTCGAGCAAAGCTGGAAAAAGCCGTGAAGTCAGAGCAGACGGAGCATGAGCTTAGAGTTATTCTATCAGAGCTGCTGACTCTTATAAGTTGCTGATGCTATATAGAGATAAGTGAAGCTAGGATCTGAAATAGATCTTGGCTAAAGGAGGGACACAAATGAGTAACCTAACCTCTCAAAATTGCAATCTAAATATATGGTATTACCTATCAGATGAAGTCTGGGATAAAGTAACTAATATATATGAGAGTATGCCAGGTTGGATAGGATATAAAAATGGAATTCCCTATTGGTTCGGGCAGGAAGATGATGATATTTTTATTGTGGCCTCAGTAGAGCCAAGTGGATTATCATTTTATGCACAGATGAGTAATGGTGACTGGAATTCTTGGATAGAGAGATTTAAATTGGAAGCGACAAAAGTATTAGGATTTGATGTTGGTAAACCCGAAGACGGGTTTATCTGATGTAGTGCACAATTTAATTGTGGAGATGATTTCGTGTTTCAATATAATGTGTGTTTTTTAAAGAGTGACGACCGTATCTTAATGTTGAATCGTGAAAAACCACCAATTATGGGCGTGTGGAACGGTGTTGGCGGTAAAAATGAAGTAGGCGAAAATGCTGATGATGGTGCAAAACGTGAAGTATTAGAAGAAACGGGTATTAAAGTAAGCAAATACTATTCAAAAGGTATCATTACCTGGGATAAAAATGGCGAGGAAAAAGATGGATTGTATCTGTACTTATTCGAAGTAGATAAGAATTTAGGAAATCAGCCCATACAAATAACGAGAGAAGGTATTCTCGATTGGAAACAAATTGATTGGATATTGAACCCAAGTAATTTAGGAATTGCTGAAATGGTAGCTCAATATTTACCTGTTCTCTTAGAAAAAGAGGGTGATTATTTATTTAAGTATAAAGACGGAATAGTAAACCTTATAGAGTGAGAATTATAAAATACATACCTAAAAAAACAGTTCACCTATTGGTACGTTAGTTGAACAAGATTGGAGGAAACCCCTTTTATTAGGGGTTTTCTTTTATTTTCACACAATTAAAGTTAGTTCTGTTGAGAAGCCTTCTGGACTTCCAAACGCATACCTTACTGGCGAGGAGTTCAATTATCCCTAGAGCAAAGGGCTTATGCTTGATCCTATAACGAACCATTACAAATGAATAAGTACCTGT
This sequence comes from Paenibacillus sp. FSL H7-0735, assembly GCF_038008505.1. Classification (NCBI taxonomy): domain Bacteria; kingdom Bacillati; phylum Bacillota; class Bacilli; order Caryophanales; family Paenibacillaceae; genus Paenibacillus; species Paenibacillus sp. FSL H7-0735. The sequence goes on from NZ_JBBOZH010000001.1 coordinate 3,888,620, forward strand.
CTGTAGAAATAGGAAGAATTTACTTGCCCTTCGCAGGATTTTCTGTTATTTTTGATAGTAACAATATGTTATTAACAAAATGATACTAAGTAAAACTTATGTTTTTCACTCTATGAATGAGTCGAAAAAGCGGAGGGATGCAAGATGAAAAAGGTGGCGGGTAGCTGGAATCTGTTCGAAATTACGTGGTTGGTACTGTTTACCTCAATCGCTGTCGGGTTTACGGTGATAACAAAGGACTCTTTATTCGGATTTACGGTTTTTATTACTGGGGTGTTATGCGTGGTGCTTGCGGCGAAGGGCAACCTGATGAGCTATGTTTTCGGCATGTACAATACAGTCGGTTACGCTTATTTGGCCTATATTAACGGTTTGTTTGGAGAGGTTATGCTCAATCTGCTATTCTTCGTTCCAATGAATGTCATTGGCTTCTACATGTGGAAAAGTAATCGGCAAGAAGATGGTAGGCTGACCATGAGGCAGATGGATCTTAGAAGACTGCTCCTCGTTGGGATGGTCTGTGTAATCGGCTGCTTGCTCCTCGGATTTGGTCTTTCGTTCATTCCGGGACAGAACTCGCCTTACATCGATGCTACTACGACGGTGCTGTCTGTTGGGGCGACCTTCTTAATGGTTAGAAGATTCAAGGAACAATGGCTGGTCTATATCGTGCTAAATCTCTTTACGGTGCTATTGTGGGTGATTCGTATGCTGGAGGGTAGCGGAGAAGGCCTGCTGATGATCGTGATGTGGAGCGCGTATCTGGTCAACGCAGTATACGGGTACTATATTTGGAATAAAGGGGCTAAGGAGGTGGCGGCATGAAAACGCTTGGACTAACACTGGGGAAGTTTGCCCCGCTGCATAAAGGCCATCAGTTCATGATCGAGACGGCACTACAAGAAGTCGATGAATTGATCTTGGTCATTTACGAAACGACGGTCACCCCGATCCCGCTTCATGTCCGGGCAAATTGGATTCGCAGGCTCTATCCGGAAGTCCGGGTAATCGAGGCTTGGGACGGTCCGGACGGGTATTCGGATGACAGGGAGCATGAGATTCGGGAAGAACAGTATATACTCGGTTTGCTGAACGGAGAGCAAGTAACGCATTTTTACTCGAGCGAGTTCTACGGCAAACATATGAGTCTCTCTTTGGGTGCAATAGACCGGCGGGTGGATGAAGCCCGAGAGCGGGTTCCGATCTCAGCGACGATGGTCCGTTCCAATCCATATAAGTACAGGGAGTTCGTAAGTGATATCGTGTACCGGGATTTGATCACGAAAGTGGTGTTCGTTGGAGCGATGTCGACGGGGAAGTCGACGATCACCGAAGCGCTGGCACGGCGATATTGCACGACGTTCGCAAACGAATACGGACGCGATTATTGGACCGAACATCAGGTGGACCGCCGAATCGGTTTGGAAGCGTTCGATGAAATCGCGGTGGGTCATATCGAGCGCGAAGAACAGGCAATACTTGAGGCGAACCGGGTTCTGTTCGTCGATACCAATGCGATCACGACGTATATGTTCGCCCTGGATTACCACGGCCGGGCCCCAGAGCTGTTAACCCGGATCGCTCTTGAGAACGCGCAACGTTATGATCTGTTCTTCCTATGCGCTGACGATATTCCTTACGACGATACTTGGGACCGCAGTGGGGATCAGAAGCGGCATGTGTTTCATAAACAGATTATCGCGGAATTGAAGGAGCGGCGGATCCCCTATATTACGCTGCGGGGGAGCCTGGAGGAACGTATTCGCAAGGTTGATGAAGTGTTGGCAAAGTTCGAGCCCTACGGAAACTATTTCGGAGAGCTGAACGGTTAAATCAAATATAAAGGAGGCGTACCCACTTGGATTTGTTGGATAAGGATGGTCTTATGGAACGCGAATTTTTGGAGCAATACAGAGCAGGGGATTACGAGCGGCCTTCAGTGACAACGGATATGGTTATTTTCACTGTGACGGAAGAGGATGCTGACAGTTATCGCAAACTGCCGGAAAAAGAGCTACGCGTCCTCCTTATTCGCCGGGGGGCTCACCCCTTCTTGGGCAAATGGGCTCTGCCTGGCGGTTTTGTCCGGCCGAATGAGACGACTGAGCAGGCAGCAGTAAGGGAACTATGCGAGGAAACCGGTGTGGAAGACATTTATCTGGAACAGCTGTATACGTTCAGTGATATCGGGCGCGACCCACGAACCTGGGTGATAAGCTGCAGCTATATGGCTCTGATCAACAGCGACAAGTTGGAGCTTAAGGCAGGAGATGATGCAGCAGACGCCGCCTGGTTCAAGGTATCCTATCGGCCGCTGCGGGAGCAAAAAGAGCTGATTGAGGACGGATACATCAAGACGCTGGAGTACGAACTCAAACTAAGCAGTGAAGAAGAAGAACTTTCGGCGGTCGTGGCAAGGACTATGACAGCGAAGACTACATCGACTGGCACGGATTATGAGATCGTATCGAATGACGGATTAGCCTTCGACCATGCGAAGATCATAGCATGCGCGATTGATCGGTTGCGGGGAAAAGTGAATTATACCGATATTGCACTGCACTTGATGCCGATGCTTTTTACCTTGACGGAACTGCAGCAGGTGTATGAGGTAATTATGGATAAAGAGCTGTTGAAGGCGGCCTTCCGGCGTAAAGTTGCAGATCTTGTAGTGGAGACCGATCATTATACCGAAAATGCGGGGCATAGGCCATCCCGCTTATATCGGAGAAATTTGGAGGGTTAACGATGATTTACAATATCGATGAGTTAAGAAAAGTATATAACGAAGGAAAAAAGTTCAAATTCGTATTTTTTTGGGGACATACACCGCCTAAGGACGGGAGCGTCGATAAAAGCTGCTTCAGCCAATGGTGGATGTGCCCGTTCACGGTAGAGGGAACGCAGTACTCCTGCGCCGAGCAGTTTATGATGGCCGAAAAGGCAAGGGTGTTCGGCGATGACGAAATGCTGGAGTCCATCCTTAAAGCTAAGCACCCAAAAGAGATGAAGGCTTTTGGACGTGCGGTCCAAAACTTTGACAAAGATATTTGGGATAAGGAATGTTACGGTATCGTCAAAAGAGCCAGCTTGGCCAAATTTTCGCAGAATCCGAAGCTTAACGATTATCTTAACTCGACGAAGAACCGCATCCTTGTGGAGGCTAGCCCGCGGGACCGTATTTGGGGGATCGGCATGGGCCAGTCCAATCCAGATGCGGAGAATCCCGTGAAATGGCGGGGTAGAAATCTGCTGGGGTTCGCACTGACGGAAGCGCGGGACGAGTTGCTGCGGAGTTAGATTTATACAAGATTAAGAAAATAGACATGATGAAATCAATGAAAGGATGAGGGAAGACCGTGAGATATACCGATTATATCCGCCTGAAAACAGGTAGATACCAATCTGTAGGAAAGTTTGGTGACAATATTTATGCATATGAGGTCCTAACGGGGGTAACCGACTCCCCGGAGTACCATCAAATATCAATGGCGGAATTCGATTCGTTTGAAACTTGGAGCCAAGAGTACATTTCCGATCTTAAAAAAATGTATGAAATCATTAACCGCCCCGTTATCTGCAGCGGCTACTTGGGGAGAGCGGAGCTTAATACTTCACTGCTTCGTGATATTTAGCTGTAAACTATATCTTCTGCTGAGATTGAGAAACGATTCTCCGATCAGAGGACAAGAACATAGTCTCACTGGAATCCGCGCTGGGCGCGGTTTTTTTATTGGAACAAGTTCTTGTCTTTTGTTCAGGGCAAGAACTTGTGATTGCCGATTCGATGTTCTTCTAAATTTCTCGAAGCGGAAGCCCGCTGAAACGTTCATTTTTACGATATCTGTGTTTAAAGGTGGGGTTGATGCAACGATGACCGTTCATGAAAGCATCCTAGATAAGGATTCTATACATTTATTCGGCCCCTGTCCCCAATGTCACTTAATGATGATATACTTACCTCATGAATTATGATATTGATAATCAATATCAATTGATAGGTGATATATAAAATGGAAAAAGTGAGATGAGGGAGCGCAGATAGATGCAAGACGAAGCAGCAGCAAGCCAGGTATTTACACCGGAGATGATCGATACGATGGCCCATATTTGGACACGTTCGATCATTACATTAATAGACGTGCGTTTTCAGAATGTAGCGTCCCAATACCCGTTGGAGCAGTATAAAATGCCTAGTAGCATGTTTATCTATGCATGTGGAGGAGAAGCACAAATTCAACTGAATGAAACCACATTTGGAATGGAACGCTTTGGTTTAGTTCACGGAGGGAAGGGGAGCCTGCTCAGTATTTCACCTATAGGGGAGAATGTGAAGACCTTTATGGTGTTTTATAAAGCAGAATTACCTCTTTTTTTCAAGAGGCACCTGCAGCAATTACTGGAGGAAGTGAACCCATTTGTTCAACAGTTTGGTTATACACCAAGTAATCCTATCTTGCTACTCGATTGGTTTCAACAGATGATGAATGGCTGGAACCGCGGCAAGGCGATGGATCAGCTGCAGGCCAAAAGTTTTCTATATCAATTGATTCATGGGGTCTACAGAGATTTTGAGAGTGGTGAGATTCGGTATCTCCAGCCAGATCCGGCTTGTTCTGCCAAGATATACCTCGATAAACATTACATGCAGCCGATTATGTTTCAAGAAATTGCCGATATGTTTGGGATCAGTGGCGGGCAATTGACGCGGCTGTTCAAAAAGAAGGAAGGCATGAGCTTACAGGAGTACCTCATTCAGAGAAGGATTGAAGCTGCCTGCCATGACTTGAAGCATACAGAAGCAACCATTAAAGAGATCGCAACAGGATCTGGTTTTGCAGATGAGAAAAATCTGTTTCGGATGTTTAAGAAGTATTACAAGATGACACCAAGTGATTATCGGAAAATAAACGCACTATCCATGCAGGTTGATGGTATTGATAATGATTCTCATTTTCTTTACTATGAGAGGGAACTAGCAGGTCTAGTCCAGTCTTATAGAGAAGGGGAATCAACCATGTTTGGAAAAGTAAGAAGTAAAGAAATGATCTTGGCGGCGGCGATGAGCTTGATGCTGTTATTGTCGGCATGTGCGTCGGGAACGCCATCGAATAACGGGGGAATGGTAAATCCAAACCCTGCACAGACACAACCGGAAGTATCAGAGACGACTGCTTCAGAAGCAGTCTCGCAGACGAGAACGATATCCACAGTAAAGGGTGACGTTAAGGTGCCTAACAACCCTCAGCGTGTTGTAGTCGATTACTTAGTGGGTGATGTGGTAGCCCTGGGTGTAACTCCTCTAGGTGTGGCGAGAGCAGCAAGGGACGGGAAAGAGGCTGTTTTTGCTAACCAGATTACAGACTCCATTAAAATAGCTATGGAGCCGGAAGATGTCATGACTCTTGAGCCTGATCTGATCATTTTAGCATGGGGTGATGAAAATTATGAAGATTTATCCAAAATTGCCCCAACAATTTATGTCCCTTATGGTGATATGACTACAGAAGAGCGTATACATTTTATTGGCGATGTTTTGAACAAGCAGGAAGAGGCTAAGGCTGTTTTGAGTGCTTATGCCGGAAAAATCGAAGAAGCGAAGTTAGCCCTTCAGAATGCAGGTCTTTCAGACGTGACGATTACTATGGGGGAATTCAGTGATAAAAGTAACTACATCGCTGGAGCCAAACATGCGGTTGGCGAGCTTGTTTATAATGAACTTAAAATGAAGGCACCATCAAAAGTTCAAACTGATATTATTGACGCAGATAAATATTGGGGAGATATCTCTATGGAGGTATTGGCTGCTTACATAGGGGATTATCTAATCGCTATAGGAGATACGGAAGTTCCTACTAATAATGCGGTCTGGAAATCACTACCTGCTGTGCAACATAATCGGATCATAACGGTGGGTACATCGCTATCTTGGTCCACGGATATAATGACTTCCAGTGCATTGATTGATCATATTATCAAACAATTGCTGGCAATGCCTCAATAAGGGTTTTGACAAGGTATTAAGAAGTACTCCAATTTACAAATATGACTGTCAGTAGGTAAGGAAAGGAAAACGTAATGAAAAACAAGCCTGAACAAAAACGCCGTGGGGCGGTGAACTTCACCATGTACATGGTGGTAGGGCTTGGATTAACGGTTCTCATGTCGGCGGCGTCGATTAGCTTCGGTGCCGCCGACATGAGGTTAGCGACTGCATGGGAGGCTATTTTCCGATTTGATCCAACGCTCACTGAGCATCAAATTATTCAAACCCTACGTCTTCCGCGTACCGTAGCCGATCTGATCGTCGGGTGCAGCCTTGCGGTATGTGGGGCTATTATGCAGGGAACGACGCGCAATCCGCTGGCCGACTCCGGGCTGATGGGGATCAGCTCTGGGGCAGCATTCGCGATTGCTCTTTGCCTGGCCTTTCTGCCGGGTTATTCGTATGGGCAGATGATGCTGTTTGCTTGTCTGGGAGCAGCGCTCGCGACCGGGATCACTTATTTCATCGCGTCACTCGGCAAGCGCGGGATGACGCCTCAGCGGCTGGTACTGGCAGGACTGTCCATCTCCATGCTATTTGGCGCACTCAGTCAGTATTTAGCGATCAATTATAACCTGGGTCGAGCATTGGCATTTTGGACGGCAGGCAGTACAGCGGGGGTCAAGTGGGGGGAATTGCTAATTATCTCACCGCTATTTGTTGGAGGTGTGCTGCTGGCGCTGATGCTATCTCCTTCTGTTACACTGCTCAGTTTGGGGGATGATGTGGCAAGTGGACTCGGTATTCGTAGCGGACTTGTCAAGGGGTTATCGACGATTATCGTGCTCGTGCTGACTGGATTGGCTGTTGTCTTAGTTGGCCCCATCGGTTTTGTTGGTCTGATTACCCCACATATTGTGCGATACATGATCGGTGTCGACTATCGTTACATTATTCCGGCAGCTGCGCTATATGGTGCGTTGCTGACCGTGTCGGCCGATCTGGCTGGACGCTTGATCAATAAGCCGTTCGAAACACCGATTGGCATTATATTTTCTATCATTGGTGTGCCGTACTTTCTCTTCCTGGCTCGCAAGCAAAGGAGGGAAGCTGAATGATCAAGCAGCGTTATACGGTGCAAAGGGGCATAATCGTCAATATAGTGCTTATGGTGCTCATCCTTATGTTTGCTGTCATTAGCATGAATTCTGGCAAAATGAATCTTTCACCGCTAGAAGTTCTGAATGTTCTCCTGGGAAACGGTACAGACAAGCAAAATCTGATCGTGTTCGATTTTCGCCTGCCACGAATCACACTGTCCATCTTGGTAGGCCTGGGAATGGGAGCGGCTGGGGTCGTGATGCAGAGTTTGCTGCGTAATGACATGGCTAGTCCGGGGACGCTGGGGATTAGTTCGGGATCGGGTTTGTTTGTCCTGTTCTTCGTCGTATTCATCGCATCGACAGGAAAGGGCTCCTTTATAGCCCTGCCACTACTGGCCTTTGTTGGCGGATTGTTGGCGGCGGGATTAATCTTCTTATTATCGTATCGCCGTGGGCGAGATATCTCACCAATCGGTTTGATCTTAACCGGGGTCGCACTCGGAAGCGGGTATGAAGCGCTGACCACCTTCCTGACACTCAAGCTGAATGATTCGCAGATGGATTTCATGCTGCACTGGCTGGCAGGAAGCTTATGGGGCGCTGATTGGCGCTATATCTCCGTACTGGGACCATGGATCTTGATTTTACTCGGCTATATTTTCTACAATTCTCGCATACTCAACACCCTCCATCTGGGCAATCAGACGGCAGAAGGGCTGGGTCTTGCCGTGAAGCGGCAGTTTTTGGGGTTGTCGATCGCTGCGGTTGCTTTATCCTCTGGCAGTGTGGCCGTGGGTGGAAGCTTCTTTTTCGTTGGCTTGATCGCTCCGCATATGGCAAGAAAACTGGTCGGGCCCGATCACAAATTGCTCGTTCCCGCTGCCAGCCTGACCGGGGGATTAGTCGTGGTACTTGCTGACACGATTACGCGCACGGTTAGCCTGGGGGGAGATGTGCCGACGGGAATTGTCATTACGGTCATCAGTGTTCCGTACTTTCTTTATTTACTATCGAAGGCCAATTAGGAGGACGTCATGGAAAGTATTACAGCGCAACAAATCGATATTGTCTATAATGACACGCTTATCGTACAAGAACTGGACTTGCAGATTCCGCGTGGACAGATTACCTCGATTATTGGACCCAATGGATGCGGTAAATCAACCGTACTAAAGGCAGTTGGTCGGCTGCTTAAGACGAATAATGGTACGGTTTATCTGAATGGTTCAGATATCCGCACGCTGTCCACCAAGGAAGTGGCCAAGCAGATGGCGATTCTGCCGCAGACGCCGACCGCACCAAGCGGTTTGACGGTCGCTCAATTAGTCGCCTATGGGCGTTTTCCACATCAACGGGGCTTCGGCAAGCTCTCCAAAGAGGATAAGCAAGTAGTAGCCTGGGCCCTATCGGTTACACAGCTTACAGCGTTTGAGCATCGTGAGGTCGATACGCTATCTGGCGGTCAGCGTCAGCGCGTATGGATTGCGATGGCGCTCGCCCAGCAAACCGATCTGATCCTGCTGGATGAACCCACCACCTATCTGGACCTGGCGCATCAGCTTGAAGTGCTGGAACTGCTCTATGAACTGAATCGCAGTCAACAGGTGACGATTGTGATGGTGTTGCATGACCTGAATCTGGCAGCACGCTTCTCCGACTATATGGTGGCGATTCGTGAGGGCCAGGTGGTGGAGCATGGTTCGCCAGAGCGTGTAATGACGGTACGGACGCTGAATGAGGTGTTTGCCATTGATGCCGAGATTATGCTGGAACCACGAACAGGGCGACCGGTTTATGTGACGTACGAGCTCTTGCGTGATAGTCGTAGAGAACAAGGAGTAGATCAAGGATTCCCAAAAGCTAAGGAACAGAAAGAGGCGATTGCCACTTGAAAATCGCATAGCGTGTCCTCCTAGGAGCACGGAAATACTGGTGCAGTTAGGCATTGGATTTGCTGGGGTCGTGATAGCCACGATTCAACGCGTATAGCCTTTGCTGTAGCTTCCACAAGCAACTCCATAAAAGGGGGCTATGGCTTTGTTGGGGAGGGAGAGATAATAATAAATTACAACATATCCTAAATAAAATTCAAAGCCGCAGGTACCTAGCTTGCGGGCTTTTTTTATTATTCGGAGCACTAGATTACGTGATTAATTTGAGAAAACCAGTATATATAACTCTAAATGAAGCAAGGAGGACTATTGAAGGTATCAGAGGAATGCGCAACAAGCAGATTGCCCGGAAACTGCAGATGGGGACCGCAACACAGCAGTTGAGAAGATCAGCTGGTTCAGACTCAGGGCGCACAATCACAATAGAATCTAAACGTGGCTGAAAGCTTGGAACAGATGTATCCCGCGGTGAGGACAAATCGGGCTGAACCGTATCATAAATGACGTCTACTAAATAAATTAACTACTCCTTAGCCTACATATAGTGTTGTTGTGTGATTTAAACCACATCTCGAAGCCAAAGCAAGCACCAATAAATCGATTTGTGAGCCTCATGGAGCCGATTTTTTAAGAGTTACGAAAATCTCGAGAATAACAAGCTCAGGATAAAGTTCCTTACTGTCAATTTTCTTATCCCTACTCGATGAGTATTCTACACGAAAACATGCTTAATAATCTATTTGAAATCTTGTCACCCAGTTTGTCAAAGATAATTTGAAGTCCATCATGAAGGCGGAAATCCAGCAGTTCATGACCAGTGAGGAAGCTGGAAGAGGCTGTTATCCAGATGTACAAAAGTGGAATGGGAACGCGTGACGTAGCTCGATTTATTGAAAGTATGTTTGGCAGCCATTACTCTCCAACCACTACGATATCCCGTTTCGCCATGCTAGAAGAGTAATGCTGCTCTAGCTTCGTTGGGGTGGGGGCTCCCCCAATCCAACGAACACCCATACCACTCAGGCAATCCAAAGAATTACTTTCCCTAGCTTACACAAACTTCTTGACGCTACCTCACATCAACCGCTCCATTAATTAAAGGATGTACTTTGATGTCGTAGTCAACATTAATTTTCATATTTCCCCAATATTTCAACCATTGATCTTCCGTTATTTGTTTAGAAAACGGCTTAAGCGAATGGGTTCCGACCTCTAAGGGATCCACTTTCCACCGTTGCATTCTTTTTAATAAATCTGACGTTTGTTCCTCAAGGTAGACCTCAATTTCATGAATTAAATGTTCCGATTGTTCTTCACTTTGAATATTCATTTCTCCCTGGTATTCCTCTATTCTTCCGTTCAATCCCACATGTAAAGACAAGGATGAATAGTCCCTCGATAGTTTCATGCGAACATTGGATCGAATACGTCCTAAACTGATAGATAACTTTGGAATGGCCAAGACTTTTAGGAAATGATCGTTATCCAGAAGTTGAAAAATATCATCGTCCACGTCTTGAATGACCATTACTTCTTTATCCTTTTGGAATAAGGCTGTCCCTACGTAATTGAAATTGTTCTTATCCGAATGAAAAACCGGCAGGATCGGATCCTTAAGAGGGGAATATAACATCTTCATAAATTGATGAATATTGACGATGCTCATTTCACCTTGGTTATGCTCCTCGTAATGCTTTAACATCCGATAAAGAAAATAATCTTGGTTTTCTTGCTTCGTCAATTGATTTTTTATGTATTCATCAAAATCGCCTCTGACAATCAACAAATAGACACGCATTGAAATATCGGGATCAACCAATATCGTATTGATCAGCCTTTCAATTCCTCCTTTTTTTGCCAGCTCCTCATTGATTAATAACATTCGCAGCTGCCCCTGCTTTAATTCCCGATAATAAATTAAATTAAACTCCCTGCCTCCCTGCTTTAACAGATCGACTTCCTTGGAGAGAAGACGTTTTTTTTCTTGGATGAGCGGTGGTACTAAAGTGCTGATTTTCAACTTTCCTTCCGTCCCCTCGTCAACCGACCAGAAAACTACCGGAGCGATCTCTTCGACCAAATTGTTCTCGACATATGGAGAAGAACAGCCGGCCATCCACATAAGGCATACACTCGCTAATAAACCATAGTGCTTGTATGATACCATGCCTACTTACTCTCCTTTCGTTTAACTGCAGTGAAAAGGATCGTAGGAACAAGTAAATAAATGAATGCGCTGAGCCAGATTTGAATGTTCAGTAACATCTTTTGACCCGGAACCGTTTGCCATAACCATTGATCCATTAAGATGATGCTTATCAAAATGACGAACCAACTCGACAATAATCTGATCCGAGTCGTGCGTTCGTTCATTTTTCTCATAAAGACTCTTCCGGCTCCATAAAAACACAACAGAAGAATTGAAATGTCAAACACATAATTAAACATATGGAAAGAGATAAGGATGTAATCGATTCGTTCTAAACCGCTCGTTTGAATGTAGCTTCCCATATATCCTATCGGGAAATTGATCTTGCTTAAGAAGTTCGAACCGTAAAATAATACCGAAGCAATGAACAATAATGAATATTCCAGGATCGTCAGCATGTTTCCAATGACCAGATATTTCGATATTTTTTTATTGGAGCTTAACCATGGAACCATAAAGACCAAATATACTGGACCGGAAAATGCCGACCAAATAAACAACAAACCTTGCCATGATTGTCCTGACCATTCGGTGGGTATGAGAGGATACAAATCGCGGTAATTTGCAATCGGCGGAAAGAAAAAAGGAATAAACACGATTACGATCCAAGCCCCGCAAAGAAAGGCGATGACGACAAAACGCAATGTGTTCTCCATTCCATGTGAAGCCACAAATAAGCTGATCAAAAGAATCATTAGGATCAGCCATTTTTTATTCATTGATGGATAAATAAAACTATGGAGCATTTCAACGTATCCCAGTGTGATGACTGAAATTTTTAACAATATTATCAAAAAACCAAGTATTGCGAAAACTTGAACCGCCCGTTTCCCGAAAAGCTGTAAAAATCCTTGATAGCCTTTCGCTGCATAACTTGAAGTAAACCATTTGGACATCATCATCAAATTAAGTTGGGACAGTAGCCCCATCACGACAATTCCCCAAACCATATACGAATGAACCAAATAAGCCGGCATGATTAAAATGAAATAATGCATTTGCATGCGATTCACTAAGAGAAGGAAATAGATACCGCCAAGGGTGGAAGTTCGATTATATAAGGATAAACTCTTCACTTCTTCATCTCCTGTCGCCATTTCCGTAGTGGTTTTAGATATTTTGGACGCGTTTTCATCCAAATTAAAGGGCCGCGGATAAAGAGGTCATTCCAATCCTTCCCATAAAAAGGAGCGATCGGTGCTAAATAAGGTTGACCTAATGACGTTAATGCATGGAGATGTGCAAGAATCCCGATTAGCCCGATCACGATTCCCGGCAACCCAAGAAACGATGCAAGGACAAGAAAAAGAATTTGTATCAGCACCATGGATTTTGTCACTTGATAATTGGGAACTAAAAAGAAAGCAATAGCGGATATACCCATCAGCACTATCAGTACTTTACTTGCAAAGCCTGCTTCTACTGCAGCTTGTCCAATGACGATACCACCGATAACCCCTAAAGTTTGACTGGTTTTGGTCGGCATTCGCAAACTTGCTTCTTTGATGATTTCCAGCGTTATGATCATGAAAAATCCTTCCGCAAACGGAGTAAAGGGCAATTTGCTTCTCGATTCCAACAATACGTAAAGAAGCGGCAGCGGAACCATTTGGTAATGAAATGTCGTTAACGCAACATAAAAAGGAATCATCGTCAAAGAAACAATAAAACTTACATACCGGATTATACGTAAAAAACTGGCTACCGGCCAACGAAGGAAGTAGTCTTCCGGCGATTGCATTAGATGGAAAAAAGTAATGGGAGCAATTAAGGCAAACGGTGAATTGGAAACCAATATCGTCAGCTTTCCCTCACCTAAGGCGTAGGCGCAGGCATCCGGCCGATCCGTTTGTAGAAACTGCGGAAAGACCGTATGGTTATGATCTTCAATAAAAGCTGCAAGCTGAGAGGAGTCTAAAAATTGATCGAAATCCACACTGTTAATTTTCTTTCTTGCAAGGGATACAAATTCTGGATTAATTAATCCGTCTATGTACAGTAACACAACTTTCGTTTTACTTAGTGAACCGATAGTAAAGCTTTCCGTTTTTAATGTAGTTATAGGCAAACGTCTGCGCAACATTGTAATATTTTTATCGATTTGTTCACTGAAGCTGTCTTTCGCTCCATATATAACCGTTTCCGTTTGGGAAGGTTCAACTGCCCGACCCAAAGAACTTTCCAACTGGACGCCTAACCATTGATTGTTGACTGAATCGTTTAGAAGAATAAATCCTTGCATTATTTTTTGCTCAGCATCTTCGATCGATAGAACTTCCGAAACTTTGGCATTGGTTATGCATGAAGAAAGTGAATTGCCGACAGATCGATAAAGTGGCTGAATAATCGCCTCGTTTAAACGCTCTTGATCGATTAACGTTTTTATGTATAAAAGATGGACTGAAGCACTGGTACCCATTCTGTGCTCAACGACTTCGGCATCATCCATATGGTTCAATTTCTGTTTTAATTCATCAAGCCATGTAGACATTTGATGATTCTTCATTTGAGGGTCTTTTTTAACCATAGTCTTCTCCTCCATGATTAAAGTGATTATCTGGTATTATCTTGCTCTGTAATCGAAAAATTATACAACCGGCAATTTGTATTTCAAACCGTCCTGGGTGCATAATTCGTTTGCCGGTCGTCTTATCCTCGCAAGGCCGCCTGCAGGTAACGGACGCGATCATTGAACGGACGAGGGTTTATTTCACGCCCCGATTTTTGCAGAACTTCTGGACGGCATCCCACAATTCTATACTGATGATCAGTTCGTGCTCACCGTCAACGACGATGGGGTCCTTTTTTGATAGATTCGTTACCCGGAGCAGCTAGAAAGAGTATTCAAAGGAAGATCTAGTCTCTCACTGGGTGAAATCATTTACGTAAACTCAAGAGGTGGATGGTACCTTGAAAGAAGTATTGAATGTGATGGTGAAATGGGTTCTACAGCATTTTGGCAACTGTTACAGACCAGCATGATTTACCACCAACGGAACAGTATTGGAACTTGAACAAAAGCTCAAACTATATTCCACCTTTGGAGGCACTTGCGTATATACTTTTCGGTGGATGATGCCATCATCTTCAAGTTCCCTTAATTGTTGAGTCAACACCTTTTGTGTGATGCCTGGCATATCGCGGCGAAGCTCTCCGAATCTTTTGGCTCCCTCGGTAAGGTGGCAAAGAATAACCGGCTTCCACTTGCCGCCGATTACTTTCAGTGTCATTTACATGGAGGATTTAAATTGTTGGTCCCCCAAGTCTTAGCCCTGGAACAGGGAAGGGAATCGGGAAAGCCGCTGCTATTGCGCTTGCGAAAGAAGGCGTACATCTTGGTATCATGGCTAGAAGCGCTGCCGATTTGGAGAGCCTTCAGAATTTTTAGGGAAGTCGTATGCAGTCAAGGTGTTTCAGGTTACCGCCGATATTTTCAATAAAGAATAAGCTGAACTAGCAATAAATACGCTGGCAGAAAAGCTTGGAACCATTGATATTCTCATCAATAATGCGAGTGTAGCGAAGTTTGGGACCGTACTTGAGATGGAAACGGAGGCTTGGGAGCGCATCATTCAAACGAACCTCATGGGGACGTACTATGTTACCCGGGCGGCATTGCCAACGGTTCTGCCTATTGTGCTTCCAAATTCGCAGTGTTGGGATTCACAGAATCTCTCATGCATGAAGTGAGGAAATCCAATATTCTCGTAACTGCTTTGACCCCAAGCACGGTTAATACGGAATTGGCGGCGAATGTTGGTCTGAAAATAGGTGACGAAGACAGGATGATGCAGCCTGAAGATGTGGCTGAACTTATTGTAGCGACTCTGCAATTACCACAACGAGTCTTTATAAAGACTGCTGGAATTTTGACAACAAATCCGCAATAAAAGAGGGCAAGCTATACTTAGATTTACAATAAAAATGTGTTGAGGTGTTGAGCACATTTGGATGTTGTCGGCCGCTGCACCAAAGTCAACTTAGTAAAGAGTCTATTCTGGGATATCGATTTTCTCGATATCCCTTTTTAAATTGTGAAAGAAATTTAGCCGTTATAGCGTATAAGGAGAACCGTACCATAAATAGGGTGAAAAATTAGTTGTGAATGAAGTTTATATAGAGATAAAATTAACCCCTAAGATGACTCTTAGGTTTTTGTATATGACTTAATACAACAATATTTACAAATTCATGATACGATATTGCTAAATTGGGAAATAGATGCTCCATATGTAAGATAGAATTAATTATTGATAGAACTGTTGAAGATGAATCATAACAAAATGATTGATGATCAACCAAGGATGTTTACTGAAACTATTATGACTCTGTAGAATGGGGGCCACTATATGTCATTAGCTAATAAAAAAGAAGAGTGTTTACTTATTGAGACATTAAAATCGCATATACCAAATGTAGAGGAATTACTGAATCCAGCAGTTGAGGAATCAGAAATAGATCTTTTCGAGAGCATGATGAACTGCAAATTTCCAGAAGATTTCAGAAAGTTATACATGAATTTTAATGGAGAAGGAGAGCAGATTTTTGGTGTTATGGCTGGTCTTGGTTGGATGAACATTGAATCGATAGTAAGCAACTGGAAGTCCCTTTTGGAATCAGCATACGATATTATATCCAGCAAATCAGATGTAATAAAAGATGGGAACTACAGAGAAGGCTGGATTCCTTTTGCTGAAGATGGTGGTGGCTCATTTTTGGCAATAGATTTAGACCCCGGAGAAAAGGGCATTTATGGGCAAATTATTACTATAGATCACAATTCTAATTTTTCCTATGTTATTGCGGAAAGTTTGGGGCATTTCTTTGAATTTATCAATTCGAGCCTCAGAAATAGTAGTATTGGTATTCGTGAAGAAGATGATGTAATCATATTATCTCGTGAAAATGGAAGTTTGTTAGATGATATTTTGGCTTTGACTAATTGGAATATCGAAGAGAAAAGCCTTATCCCTGTAAGCGGATTTTGGGAAGAGTATTTTAAAGACGATGTTGAGAGTGGTTTTGTATCTTCAAAAACATTGAAAAAAAAGAGAATGGTATTTATTAGAGCTGATCAAGCTCAAAAATACGGAGCAATATCTTTGGATATTTTAACCCATATGGTTAATCTTAAAGAACTTATTATACATGCGGATGAAATTACTAATTTTGATGTACTTCAACGGTTGACTTCTTTAGCAGAACTTGTGATAGGATCAGAAGCTTTTATTAATAGGACTTCCATTAAAAAATATACATAAACTGAAAGATATAAAGAAATTAAAGAGTTTGAGATTATGTAGAATGAACTCAATTGAAATGGAATTAATAGGAACTATAAAAAATTTGAAGGAACTAAGTTTAGAAGAAATGGAGGTTGGCGACCTGCTTTATATTTCAAACCTTAGTAAGTTAATAAAACTAGAGCTCAAACAAGTGACAATACCACATTTATCATTCTTAAAAGCTTTAAAGAATCTAACGGTTTTTGAGACAGTTAGCTGTGCAATAGATGAATCACACATAGAGGTTATAGGAGAATTGAAGAAATTAAAGCAGTTCACTTATCCGGTTGGAGATTTAACAATACTCAAAAATTGTATGAGTCTAAAGCAGATTGGAGTAGATGCATCAAGACTTAAAGGTTTGGAGGAAATTTCAGACTGTAATATAGTCGATATAACTATATTTCATGCAACATCGAAAGAGAATGCGAAGTCCGTAGTCGCGGAGTTTAGTAAATACTTTAAACTTCAGTCATATGGATGGCAGGTAACATGGAAAGATTAATGAAACTTGCCTACGCTGAGCTTTATCATAATAGGGTGGAATTTTTATAAAAGAAAGGAGACCTTTCCGGTAAGCAATCAGAGGGGTCTTTTTTGCGAAACAAGAAATAATATACATGGGTCTGTGAAGTTTACAATTGTAATCTAATTATTGAACGTCTAGCATTAAGTAAAATGGAACGATACATTAGGTGGATAAGGCGTACTACGGGTTGTTTATATTATCCTCGCATAATTTTTTCGATATGGAGAGTTTATGAAAAAGACTATTGTTTGTGTGATAACGATACTTATATTAATCTCAGGATTCGCAACACAAAGTTATGCGTCGTTGTCAGATACGCAATCTGCGGCAATACACGCGTTGCTGGATGATGCGCGTCGTATATCAGGTGTGCCGGGAATGTCAATCTCGATACTTGCTGATGATGAAATGTTCTACTTTTCTTCCGGGTATGCAGACCATGAAAGTGGGTTGTCTGCAAGTGAAAATACACTATATGAGTTGGCCTCGGTCAGTAAAGCTTTTACCGGCATGGGCATTCTGCTGTTGGAGGAGCAAGGGCTGCTGTCAATGACTGACACTGTCCAAAAATATTTACCTTGGTTTACGTTAAAGTATCAAGGGAAACCTGTTGATATGACAAGCCTTACACTCAATAACTTTCTTCACCATACTAGCGGCCTAACAAATGGTAGGCATTCTCAAAATATTCCACAAGGCAATACACCAGATTTGTTGCAAAAGACTGTGGAAATGCTGGTAGATGCTGAGTTGGCGTTCCCTCCCGGTGAACAGTATAGCTATGGAACCGTTAATTATGACGTATTGGGTTTGGTTATTGAGATTGTGTCGGGACAAAGCTATGAAGACTTTATGAGGGAACAGGTATTTCAGCCGTTAGGTCTTCACCAGACGTATGTTTATAAAGAAGATGCTCAAGCCACCGGACAGTTGGCACAGGGCTACCGTTCTTCCTTTTTTATGACAACTCCATATAACGCACCGGATTATTCCGGGAATAAACCCGCAGGCTACATCATTTCTTGTACAAAAGATATGGCGCGTTGGATGGGCATACAGATGGGTATTGTGAAGGACATACCCGAAATATTCCATACGGTTATCGAAAAATCACATCATGGTGATATGTCTGTTCCGGCTGTCAACGAAATGTATTATGCGGCGGGCTGGACGGTAAACGCCAACCAAACGATTATAGAGCACCCCGGGGGAAATCCGAATTTTGGAACCGAAGTGATTATACTGCCCAATGAACGAACAGCCGTCTGCTTGCTGACCAACGGCGCAAATATCAATAGAAGCATTGTACTAAGAGTTAAAGATATATTAGACGGCAATCTAACGCAGTCATATGAAATAAGCAGCACACAGCTTTTGGACATCATTTTATCGTCTACCACAATTATTTTTTGCCTATTGGCCGTTCTGTTCTTTCTACTAGGATTACGCAGAAGGAAAACGAATGAGCGGCAGTCAATGACAAAAAAGCGAATAATCGTAACAGCTATTTTGCTGATTGCTACGATTGCCCTGTGTATAATGTGCTGTGTATTAGATTGGTCAACGATACTTATTTGGCAAACATATAGTGTTCTTACAGCCTTGATTTCGTCAGCATTATTAACAGCAAGCATTACATGGTTTGTATACACTCACCGATATAATAGTCTCATAAGAGGCGGGGCAGAGCGAGGTTTTTTTGATTTATGAATACATGTTCTTGTCGCGATCAAAGGACAAGAACATGTAACCATTGCCGCTAGAAGCAGAGGGGGGAAGGAACATAAAAGGATATTTTTGATTTTAGCAATTTATTTTACAACCCGATTGCACCTATTGAACTTCCATATCACTTAGTTAGCATATTTATCAACATTGTCTAATCCCCATCCTTAGCTGGCCCTCGCTCTGCGACCCTTCCTTACGACAAATCCTTTTTATACTGGATGGCCATGTAAATTCCACCAGCTAAAAATGCTAGCGCATATTTGAACAAGAAAAAGATGTTCCACATATACTCTTTAGGAAAAATCATGTCACATAGAATAATTGTCAACAGCATAAAGTAACTGCTTTTCAAAAAGATTTTATTTGTCCGTTCATCGTCTTGCCCAATCTTCTTATAAAATACATAGGTAAAAATCGCACTACCCATGAGCAGTAAAAAACCAACTCCAATGAGAATATTCCAATTTCCCGTAGATTGCTCAGCCCAGGACTTTAAAGGATGAAAAATTGCGTTATGGATATCAGAAATAGACTTAATTTTCATTTTGATCATTTCCTTTCAAATAAGTAAAAACATCGTTTACATCAACATTAAAAAAATCGGCAATTCGAAAAGCCAATAGCAGAGTCGGAACATAATTCCCTTTTTCCATTACGAAAATGGTTTGTTTGGAAACCCCGACTTTCTCTGCTAATTCTTGCTGAGACATTCTGGCAAGTACACGATATTCATAAACCTTATTGGATATTGAATCACCAAAATCTTTCTTCATGACCATCACCTCTTGAAGCAAATTATAAACTTATTTTTAACAAAAGTAAAGTGTACTTATACTAAGTAATATAAAACCTTTATGTTTACTTAGATTGCTTTGATTTACAAGACTAGACTACAAAAAGAACCTGACGAAATTCATGATTCCGTCAGGTTCACATATCGATCTAATGTAATTTATGGTTTTTGTTTTTGGTGGTGCATTTTATGATTTTCAGTGGTGCAAATCGATGAATGATTGCCACGATCGTGCAAGAACAATTCACAGTCAATAGCAGACGGATGGCAATCGGATTACTTAACGGATCTGGGATGGACGAAACCCATGCCTTTTAGCACGCCAGGCAACAAACAGAGCAAGAAACAAGAGAATCAGGAGTGCCCAAGGAAAGGAGAGATATAGGTGTACAAAATATTATGAGCCAGCATCCAGGCAAGAACCACAACCAAGATAGGAATCACCCCAGGTGTGAGTAAACTTTGAATACTGAAATGCGTTTATCAGCTGACTGTCCCGGATAATAAAGCAGCGACAGAAAAAGACTTGATAAATAAAGTCTTAGACTGCCGCTGTTGTTGTTCAATTATCGTTTCCCGTTAGTTTAGTCAAGGATGTTACGAAAAAACTATATATTTCGATTTTCATATTTAGATTAACCCCAATTGAAGGATTTAATGAAAATAAATTAAAAATCACCATACTATTTTAACAAAAAATTACTGAACATGTATTTCCGATTTGATATCATTTTGACTTAAAAATTTCATTAAATCATTACTCAGCTGCACAATCTCATTGTTAGCATTATTCGCATAATCCGGCAACATCATATCCCTAACCATTTTAGTTCTTAGCCATGTCATAAAGAAAAGATCCAAAAATAAGTTTGGAAATTTCAGCACCATTTTAAGCATTGATGGATCAATTGAAACGCCAGCTTTTTGTATTGCCCTTAGATACGCTTTTAAAGTGACTGTTATTTTGCGTGCCGTCTTTCTGGTTCTGGCTGTTTTTTTGTCAATAATCTTATTCTCAGAATGCAAAAAACTCAACATGGCAATGTCTGATACGGAATGTGTGATTAGATACGCTTGCATATCTTTTTTAATAACGTAGGGAAGCTTTGCAGTTTTAAATAATTTTGCAAGGTTTTCTATGCGTTCTGTCGCTACACCACTAATTTCTCCAAATGCAGTTGCCGCTATAAACTTTGGTAGAAATCGAGTATGCAATACTCCATCTTTAATCTGTCCGCCGAAGCCAGGAAAAGCTGGTAAAAGTCTATCCCCTATGATATCCAGCCACGAAGAAAATCCAATTGAATTACTAATCATCGTAACTATATTTTTGCTTTGATTATCTTTTAGCGCTAACAACGCTGATTCGGACCGATCATAACGAACGGTAACGAAAATAAAATCGTATACATCGTCATTTTCGAGCGTATCAATGACATTCACTTGTATCGATCTAACTGTACCTTTTTCTATATACTGCAGGCCATTTTCTCTTAATGATGTATATCTATTCGAATGTGCAAACAGGCTAACGTCAAACCCTGCTTCAATAAGCTTTATTGCGTACATGCTCCCGATGACACCTGCACCAAAAATTAAAATTCTATCTTGTTTTGCCGACATATAAACCACCCCTACTTATTAATATTCCTTTTGATTATCCGACAACATGTTGTATGATGTGATTATAAATCTTCATTATTCCTTGATCAACCATCAGTTTTTTATGATTTGTCGGATGATATTCTTATTCACTAGTAGGAGGGTAACATGAAAAAGCAACCCCAAATAACGGAGAAAACAAGACAAAAGTTTGTAGAAGTTTTTTGTGAGTTATATAGCCAAAAGCCGATTGAAAAAATTTCGATTCAGGAAATTTCGAATAAGTCAGGATATAACCGCAGCACCTTTTATCAATACTTTACTGACATTTACGAATTGTTAGACTCTGTTGAAAATGACTTATTGAATGACATAAAAAAAGAATTGGCGAATAAAGAGCTATCGAAGGATACGGTTCAAGATACGCTCAATTGTCTGGATAAAAAAGAACATCTCCTGGTTCTTAATGCCCTTTTGGGTGATTATGGAAGTGCCCGTTTTTTAAAACGCTTAAAGAAAGAAATCACTTTGGATCAATTAGAATTAAACGTTCCGCAAAACCAATCCTTAACGCCATACTTCATTGAGTTTTACCTGACAACTGCTCTTTCTTTGTTTCGTCTTTGGCTCCAGCGTCAAAAGGATTTGTCGTCTGAAGAATTTTTCAAGTTAGTGGAGAACCTATATTCAAAAGGGATTACGCCCTATTTTAACGAATGAGTCTGTCATTCAAACCAAATCCATATGTTCTATAACAATAAAAAAGCGCGCATAAGCTTGTTTACACAATATACTCCATAAAAACTGACCTAACTTACTCTTAAGGTGGACGATGTTATAGAGCACGAGATAGGGCGTTATTGCTTATATATGTACGGAGCGACATTCCATACGATCAGTTTCTGTTATATTGAAATATCAATGAAATTGTTTGTAACCTTTTGCAAATTCGTATCTAACAATTGATTCAACGGTGTAATCATAATTATTAGGGCAAAGGAGAATCATCTGGGAAGAAACTTATATAACTGGCGATAAAAGTACCTAATTATCAGTATTTGATCCAAATTACTTGACTATGACGTTAGGTCATAGTGCATAATTCTCACTATAGACGACTAGGAGTGAGAGATATAAACATAAAAACATTGCGTTCAGACCACATTTATCAAAAAGTTGCCCAAGCTTCGCCCGAGGAAAAACTTGAATTATTCAGAAATGAAATGATGGCTCCCTTTATGAAACAATGGCAAATTCAACAGATCCCTTTTAGAGCTGAAGAGGGGAATGGTTTTGACGTTGTTACGTTTAATAGTATAATGCATCGATCCCCTGATCAGATTACCCAGCAGATTTCATCTGAGGTAGAGTTGATTTCATCAGATTCTTTTTGGTTAGAGTGTGAGCACGCGGTAAGGAAAAGCCTCCGTCTATTTATAGAGCATGAAATAAGTCTCCCCGTATCCGAATATTTGTTTACCATTCAACTAGGGAATCCTGAAAGCAGTGCCTTAACAATAAACGAAGGATATAGTGGCTTTGGGGGCATTCCCGGGTTTATCTGGGGTACACTCTTGCCAAATGAGTACACGATTTCTCGAATGAAGGCTGCGCTGGCGCACGAGTGCAACCATAATGTACGATATCAATTTATTCAGTGGGATCACACCGTTAATTTGGGCGAGCTCATTGTAAGTGAAGGATTAGCTGAAAACTATGCTATGTTCATGTTTGGCGAAGAATTGCTCGGCCCTTGGGTAACGAAAACAAACGCAGACACACTTAACAGGCGCATAAAGCCTGTCCTTAGAGAGCAATTGCAATTAACAGGGTTTGATAAATTTGCTCCGTATCTTTACGGTGACGAGATCGCCAAACTTCAAAACTTTGAACCGGTCAATATGCCTTATAGTGCTGGCTACGCTTGCGGATATTATTTAATCCAATATTATTTAAGAAAAACAGGAAGAACAATCTTTGAGGCCACAATAACACCTGCTGCTCAAATACTAGACGAAGTAAAAGGATTTTGGGATGAAGAAACCATTATTAGCTGTTAAAGATATTGTTCAGATTACAGGCATTACAAGCCGGACCTTGCATTATTACGATAGGATTGATTTATTTAAACCGACACATCTGACGGAAAAAGGGTATCGCTTATATGATCGAAGCAGTTTGGAAAAACTTCAAACTATTTTGTTCTTAAAGGAATTGGATTTTTCCTTGAAAGAAATTGCGGACATTTTAAAGCTGACCAGGCAAGAACAGAATCAAATATTAAAGAAGCAGAGACAAACCTTATTTTCGAGAAAACAAAGACTAGAAACCATCATGGTTGCTCTCGAAGAATACGTTTCGGGGAATGATATTAGTAATTTGCAAATTTTCAACAATTCTTCCGTTTTGCCATTAAAAGAACAATATGCAAATGAGGCGAGATTCATCTATGGTGAAACAGAAGCGTATAATGTGTTTAATGAAACGTTGGATAAACTATCACAAGATGAAATAGATGAACGTTTTCAATCGATGGAGGAAGTATTCACGCAAATTGCGTCTTGTGTCGATCAGCATCCTTCCTCCGATGAAGTTCAGCGATTAATCAAGGATTGGAAAAAAAATCTAATGCAATTCATGCCATGTGATAAAGAGCTACTGGCTTGCATTGCCGATACTTATAAATTCGATGTACGATTCAATAACTACTTTAATCAATATAGCAATGAGGATTTTGCAGATTTTCTACACAGTGCTATTATGCATCATATATCTCAATCGTGAACAGGAAAATTCGTTTGAAACTTCGGTTGATAAGCGGAGTGTGCAGATAGAAGAGAGGAACAATATAGAAAAGACAGCCAAGATAAATAATTTGAAAGCCACAGATAATGCAGTTTTTATAATAAAAAATGAGGAACAGATAGAGAACGCCATACCATATAAATCGAAAACATTTTGGTATGAGTCTTGGCTGAAGATAAAAGAGTTCTTCGGAGTCTAACACGGTTGAACTAACGGGAAACGAAGGCCCGCGATGGAACTCGCCCAACAATTGGGCAGACGCATGGGGAATTTCATCGTTATAGGACTCTTTATGAAGTATATTCATGCTGGCAATGGACAACGCTTAAGGTTAAGTATTATCTTATACGGGAGGTCATCGCTTCTTGAAATTTGAACTAGGACGTTGCTTACTGAATGAACGATTGATGGAATCCGGAAAGTCAGCAGAATGGCTGGCAAAAGACTTGTTTTTTAAACCGGAACGAGTTTACGACTTTATTGAAAACAAAAGAGTGATGCCACTCAAAATTGCCATATCGATCGCCGATTCCATCGGTTGTGATGTTCGTGCCTTGTATGAATTAATTCCGAACGATAATGAAGTAAAGGGAGATTAAGGGAATAAGTGGTAGGTTGCATTAAAACTACAAATGTGATCCATTAAGCTAGTTAATGATAAACGATAGCTCAATCAAAATGAAAAGGCAGCCGGTCAAATGATCGGCTGCCTTTTCATTAGCTAATAAGCAGTTTACAGTAACGAAACTGATACATTTTGGATTGAGAAACCGTCTTTATACTGAAGCAGCAAAAGGAGGGGAGGTTAGGCTAGCTAGGCAGGAATGATTTGAACAAATGAAAATGAAATTTTTTTTAAAGGAGACTTGAGATGAGATTGTTTGAATTATTGCTATATTTGTCAAACATCAGTTTGTTTGTATTAACAGTTGTATTAAAAAAAGGTCAGCGTATAATTCCAGTATTCGTTGCAAGCGGGATCGCCGCAGTTTTACTGGTCATTCATTGGACGGTGGAAGGATACAGAGTGCAGCTGTTTTTATCATATTGCATAACGGTCTTTTTTTTAGCCATTTCAAGTTATAGTTATTTTAAAAAAAGCAGTTTCCAAAAAATCCCTCGATTCCTGTTGGGTTCAGCTTATACCGCTATAGCGATCATGCTGGTCGGAACAGCGGTCCTCATGTATACTTTTCCTGTGTTTAAACTCCCTGAACTGACAGGCATATTTAAGGTAGGAACGCAAACGTTTCATTTTGTGGATACCAATAGGGAAGAGATTTTTGATAAAGCAAGAGAGGGTAAAAGAGAATTGATGGTTCAGGTATGGTATCCGACTCAAGCTGGTAGTGGCAAGCGAACTGCTTTTATTCCCGATACGCGGATTTTAAGTTATATGGCCGCGAACTATGGTCTTCCCGGGTTTACTTTTCAACACCTGAAGTACGTATCCAGTCATGCATATTCGGAAGCGGAAATCTCTACGGCAAAGACTTCATACCCACTGATCCTTGGGAATCCCGGCAACGGCTCTTCTAGGTTCCTCCACACGTCGCAAGCCGAATATCTCGCGAGTCACGGATATATCGTGGCAATGATCGACCACACCTACAACACATCTGCAACCGAGTTTCCGGACGGTCGAATCACGACCAGCACAACCAACGACTTATTCTCGCCTGACCATGATTATCGGACGGAAAGCGGAAATCGCGACAAGTTAGGGAAAGTTTTAACCGACGATGTGGTGTTTGTGCTGGACCAATTCGAACTTATCCAATCGGGGCAGATTCCAAGTCATCTAAAAGGCTGGATTGATCTCGACCATGTCGGGGTGTTCGGTCATTCTATCGGTGGAGCAACGGCTTATGACGCTTCTTACGATCCGCGAATCGCGGTTGGCATAGACCTAGATGGAGGGCTTTATCGTTTGCGTGAAAGAGAGGGACTGCAAAAACCGTTTTTATTCCTCAACTCGGAAAGCTATTTTGAAAAATTAAAAATGGTGATGGATAACCGGGTCTACACGGATGCAGAAATTAACCGTATAGGCTCAACCAGAGAGTGGGAGGATCAAGTAACGGAAGATAAAAAGTTAGAGCTAGAACGGATGCGCAAAGCGGTCGACGAAGGGGGACAAGTCCTCTATATCGAAAATACGGAGCATTTGAATTTTACCGACGTACAGTTCATTTCTCCGATTTTCAAAATG
This sequence comes from Paenibacillus sp. FSL H7-0735, assembly GCF_038008505.1. Lineage (NCBI taxonomy): Bacteria > Bacillati > Bacillota > Bacilli > Caryophanales > Paenibacillaceae > Paenibacillus > Paenibacillus sp. FSL H7-0735. The sequence goes on from NZ_JBBOZH010000001.1 coordinate 3,914,764, forward strand.
CTGGGCATTACAGGAAAGATTGAGCCCGATAGAGCGGACTCCGTTACCAATACCTATATGCTGAATTTCTTCGATATGTATCTGAAAAATCAAGACGGAATCTTAATGAAAGGACCGGATAGCCGTTTTCCGGAGGAGAAGTTCGTAACCTCGCTATAAATTACGGAGCAGGTTAATATGATTGCAGTTATTTTAGACTGAAGCAACATCATTACGCTTACGGGGAATGATCGATCAATCCATACACGATAGCAGCCGTCTAGATGATCGGCTGTCTTTTTATTAAGCTAACGGCCACCCGTTAACTTTACCCTTTTAAGTACCGTAGCCGAAGTAGAATATTGTTACGCCATCCCGATCATACGATCGAGGAAGAAAGTGCTCCAATTTCAGCCATTCTGAAAGAAACCAAAAGAATGAGCAACATGGTAGACGGCCTACTTCTTCTGGCAAGAGGCGATTCACATGAGGAAGTTATCTCATGCACACCTGTTCGTATTGACGGGATCATTAAAGAGATCGCCAAAAAAATGGAGCCAATAATGGATTACAGGCAGTTGCGGGTACAGCTTCATGTCGAAGGCTCGGAATTGCTCATGAATGGAGATGAGAATCGTCTCATACAGTTGTTCATGATTTTGTTGGACAATGCCATTAAATTTACGCAGGCGGATGGGCAAATCGATCTTGAGTGTCTTAGGCAGGGGAAATCAGTTCTTGTAACCGTCAAGGATAACGGAGTGGGTATTTCGGAACATGAATTACCACTCGTATTTAATCGCTTTTATAAGGGAGATTCCTCTAGAAGTAGAGGGGATCATGGAGCAGGTCTAGGGCTATCGATCGCACGTTGGATCGTCGATCAACATCAAGGTACTGTCCACATTAGCAGCGGGGTAGGGTGTGGTACGACAGTTATGATTCGGTTTCCGGTAATTAGTTAAATAATAATAGTACTCTTCAAAAGAGACTTACAATTGTTGTCGGGACTTTTGGGGATATCTATAGAACGCAGCAAAGTTCTTTATTATCTAATCTTTTCAAAAAAGAAGAAATTAGTACATACTGTGCAATAAGCGAAGAAGATTATATGGCTTCGCTACCGGTTATTAGCGCATATAAACAAAGGGTGATTATCGCTCAATGTTTAACTTGGATGTGATGCCTTGTAGGAATTTCAAAAAACCGTTGAATCAGCTCAACAGTTTTTTGAATGCATTTGTGTGTCGTCCTATAAGTGGTTGATGAACTCTGAGCAATTGATATGGCCAGTCGAAATCGCAAGGCTCTAATTAATGATGTGGTTATTGCTCGGAACTCGAAAGAGGAAGTGATAAATAGATCAAATAATATAAACCCCTAGATTGTGACACAATCCATATAGATCTATGTATAGTCTAAGTAGAATGCATCTTAGTGACATATGTACAAAATACGGGTTTTGTGAGGAAGTAGTGTGTAAATTAAAGGAACCAACCAATTTGATGCAAATTATTGCCAATTTACTGTCTATTAATGATTATCTAATCAATGTTCAAACCTGTTCAAAATAGCTGCCCTTTCATAAGCAATTGATTCTTATTTAGTAATCGATTTATCTTAAACGAGTATTAAGCTTTAAAGCTCATCAAGTCTCGCATAAAACTTTAAGTGCTGATAATGTTTTTATTGTTGCATTAGATTACATAACTCTTGATTATATAAATTGACTATTACCATTATTTAACTTTTATAATCTTCCTCATACATGTTCATCTTTAAAGCTTTAATTTCAAAGCAACTCTTCAGCTATCCTTAATTGTCTTTCCCGTTCTTTAGTAGCTGCCTCTGCAACTGAAGAATGATCTGATATGTAATTCACCAGTTTTACTGCATAGTCACTGCAAACCATAGCGTGTCCTCGCATATGTCCAGTTGCTATGGCTTGTGCAAAAGAACGGGCAGCATACTTACTAGCCTCGGTTGTGGACTCTTTGGCCAATTCATTGACTATAAATCCAACTTTTCTTAAATCAAAGGCTCTAATCTCACCTGTTATACGCTTTTCTAGCGTTTCTATACCTAAATCAATCCGCGGGTCATTTACAAGCTGCTGGTCCAGATGATCCAGGTGCTCAGCTGCTACTTTCAAAGCCCATTTGGCCAGAAACTTCTGCGGCAGCTCTTCAAGCGTTTCTTCAAGCCAATTTCTTAATTCATGGTTATCTACAATCTTTATCTTTGGACTACTATAAGTAAACATGTTAGTTTCTCTTAATTGCTGTTCATGTTTATTCCATGCATATTCCTCAATATTCAACGAATCACTCCCCCATTACAAAACGGCACTATTTAATTGCTTCAGATCTTCTTTTATAAAAAGAGTGTACCATACTGAAAAAATGTAAATTAGCCATATTCTACGCGAATAGTCGCCTTTATTACTCCGATGCTGGGTAAACATCTCTTCGATGATATTCATATTGAATATTTCTTCAATGCCACTATATCGTATTTGTTCGAACATTATATCTGAAATTGGAGTTTTGAGCCAATCACGAATGGGTACGGGAAATCCTAGTTTCGGGCGATTCACAATAGCTTCCGGAACGATTCCTTCCATAGCTTTACGCAAAGCAAGTTTTGTTGTTTTTTGCCCAATCCGATTGGACACAGGTATTTTACTAGCCGTTTCGAAAACCTCTTTATCTAAAAATGGGACTCTTAATTCTAATGAATGAGCCATGGATAGCTTATCTGCTTTTGATAAAATGTCTCCAGGTAACCAAAAATTCATATCAATAAACTGCATTCTTGTCGCAGGGTCTAGGTGAGCTGTCTTATCATAAAAAGGCTTAACGATATCCGCGGGATGTAAAAAGCTATGCTGAGCGTGTACCGATTCGTGGAGCAAATTCATCTTACCGGTTTTGTTGAAGATGTTCGCATTACCGAAAAAACGTTCTTCTAAAGGTGTCAGACCCCGAAGCAAATAATTTTTTCCATAAAAATGATAGGGATATACGGATAATGATTTTCGTAACGAATCCTTTATAAAGTTAGGCATCCAGGTTATCGGTCTTAAAGCATTTGGCTCTCTATAGATTCTGTATCCTCCGAATAATTCGTCAGCACCTTCCCCTGATAAGACAACCGTAACATGTTCTTTGGCAAGCTGGTTTAGATGATAGAGTGCAATGGCAGAAGGATCCGCTACAGGTTCATCTAGATGCCAGACCGTTTTCGGGATACTTTCAAAAAAGTCTTTTTGCGATAAGATGTGAAAATAATGATCTGTCCCCAGTTTGGCTGCTGTTTGATTTGCAATGATTGTTTCATTGTTCAACCCTTCAAATCCAATTGAAAAGGTTTTGGTGGATTCTTCTGTTCTCATCATTGCAGCTATAGCTGTAGAGTCAATTCCACTGGACAAAAAACATCCTCTATTCACATCACTTTGTAAATGAAGGTTTACAGACTCTTTCAATTTCCACTGAATTTCTTCTGCGTAGTCTGCTAAAGATCGTACTACCGGTTGAAAATGGGGTTCCCAATATTTCTCGATCTTCATTTCACCTTCCGAGTTAACAAATACTCGCTCTGCAGGTCCTAATTTATGAATGTGTTCAAACATCGTATCAGGATGCGGGACATACTGAAAAGTTAAGTAGCTGAATAAACTTTGATACTGAAGCTTTCTGGGTACCCCTTGCACTGCAAGTATGCTTTTAATTTCCGAAGCAAATAAAAGATTATTTTCGTCTTTGTAATAATAAAAAGGCTTGATCCCGAAATGATCTCTAGCAGCAAAAAGAGATTGTTCCTTAAGATCCCAAATCGCAAAACTAAACATTCCACGTAAATGATGGACACAATCCTTGCCGTATTCCTCAAATAAATGCACAATGACCTCTGTATCGGATTGCGTCTGAAAGTGATGTCCCTTTAGCTTAAGTTGATCTCGTAGTGTTTTATAATTATAGATTTCACCATTAAAAATAATCCAAAGAGTACGATCTTCATTCGTCATCGGTTGATTGCCATCACGTAAATCAATTACAGACAATCTGCGAAAACCAAGTCCAATGCGAGAATCGAGCCATACTCCCTCATGATTGGGACCTCGGTGATTCATAACCCCTGTCATTTGTTTTAAGGTTCCTTCATGTGGTGGCTGTCCATTATATTTTAATATTCCTGCTATTCCGCACATACTCTGGCAGTCCTTCCTATTATAAAGATTAGGATATAGAGTGCCCATAATTGCTTTGATAAATTTATCATTTTTTTCTAAAGGATTCACTTATTTGAAAATATAAAAAAAGAAAAGCCTGTATTAGCAGGCTTTTCTCATTCATTTTTACTTTATCTCTCCCAGAAAGCTTCTAAAGTTCTCGACAATGTCTTTAGATCGGGTATGGTGCAAATAATGCTCCCCATCAAGCAACATCAATTTCCCGTGTAAGGAGTCGTTAATCTGTTCTTTATGCAGGGATTCCCAGCCTGGAACATCCGTATTGTCTTTCACTAGGAAGAAAATAACAGGAAGATCTTTAGGGAAATTTAATGTTTCCGTGGCTTTGAAATTGCTTTTAAAATGCTCTGCTTCGCTGATGATATTAGGATTCATCATGTTTTTAAGTGAAATCATTCTATTTTGTTCTTTAGTTTCCTCATCATCACTTGGTGTAACGATTTGGGCCGGGTTGAGTTTTACCAGCAATCGCATAAATCCTGATTTTTTAAGCAGCTTATAGGTTCCTGATGGAAATTCTTCATCGTTGCCCCCTTGTGTGGGTACGCTGCTGTCGATGCCTACGAATGCACTAACTTCGTTTTCGTATTTGTTCACATAGTCCAGTCCGTAAATTCCTGCTATAGAGTGTCCCATCAGAATATAACGATCTATCTTTAATTCTTGTAAAGCTTCATGAAGCTCACTCACTATATTGTCGACCGTTCGTTCTTTTGTGGTGACATCACTTAGTCCATAACCAAACGGCTCAACTACTACAACTTTATAGAAAGGAGTCAGTTCATCTACAAGTGGTTTGAAATCAATTACGGGTGATGCGGTTCCAAACCCTGGGAGTAACACGACCGTTTCCTTGCCTTGCCCTTGTATGGTTACATTCATTTTTTTCCCGTCGACAGGTACAAGCTGACCATAGGGTTCTATTTTTCCTTTCTCCACTTTATTGCTGATCACATTGACTGTAAAAACGATGACCAGAAAAAGTGCTAGGAGGATGACTATAGCGACTATTACTTTAAGTAAAATTAATAATGTTTTCTTCATACTTTCATTTCCTTCCTTGATGTTTCTTTTAGTTTCTCCAACTTCTGCACCCCTTCTTGTTATCCCTTATCTTTTGTCTATTCCATTCTATCAATCCAGTCTTAGATCCTGTGTAACGCAAGTTTAATTGATTCTTAACTTTCAACAGCCCCTAATGATAACGATTTAAGCTTCTGTTAAGATTGGAATAACAAAAAAACACCTTTAGTTATCCGTCGATTAACCATAGGCCAATTCAACGTTTTCTAAAGGTGTAGTTTCCACTTATTAGTTCATTGATTATTTACGCGCTGCACGAAGCTTCTCAGGAGTTACATCATTTCCATCCGGATCTAAAATTGTCACTCCAGAAAGACTGTTACGAACTTGTCCACGAATTTCACGCAGGTAGTCTTCACGCAATGCGATCTGTTCAACCCATTCGCCTTGTGTCAGACCTACTTCACGTTCTTTCTTAGCTAATTCATTGATGCGAGTCAAACTTGTAATCATCTATGTTCCTCTTTTCTTAGTTTTAATTAGCTTACTAACGGTTATGGCGATTAGTTCCAGATTCAAGCTAAATTATCAGCCATTTGTTTCATAAGTCTTCTTAATAATAAACGTTCTTCAGGTATAATTCCGGCTAGTAATTTATCCAGCTGTTTGTTCCAGATCTGTTCCACAGGTTCGCAGAGATTACGTCCGGCTGGGGTTAGATACACTCGGCTAACTCTGCCATCTTCAGGATCTCTTTTTCGAACAACAAACCCATGATTTTCAAGAGATTTCACCATATTTGTTATGGTTGGAGGCTCACAATTCAAGCGTTCACTTAGCTGTATCTGTGTCATTCCATCTGTTCTCCATAACCGGCATAATAACTGTTCTTGACCCACATGAAGATTAAGTTCTCTAAGCAGCTCTGCATAATCTCTACGCATTTCCGCTGATATTCTATCTAGTAGTTCCCTTATCTCATCTTCTATCACAGATATTTCCTCCGTACTGCCTTACAAATTACTTAGCAAGCTAATAATATCACGATTTATTAAAAATTTCAAATAAATGTCCGTAACGTTCATCCTGTTTGCTGACCAAACCATTAAAAAAGGAGTAAAACCACAAGATCACGTAGATCTTATTTTTTTACTCCTGCCCAGTCAACACTTGACTTCGTTCTCAATTATTTTGTGGAAGCCGCACTTCAAACATCGTCCGAACTACACTGCTTTGTGCAGAAACTGTTCCAGCATGTTGTTCCACAATGTTTTTAGTGATAAATAAGCCCAGTCCCGTACTCCCTGTGGGATGCGTTCGCGCTCGATCCCCGGTGTAGAACATATCAAAAATACGCGGCAGCTCTTCCGGATCAATACAATCTCCATAGTTAATAATCTCAATAACGACTTCGTTTTCTTCTAAATACCCATGAATATCAATAAATTGACCGTCGCTTCCGTATCGCGCTGCGTTAGTGAGAAGATTCTCAAATACACGTGCCAGCAGCTCACCGTCACCCTCTATCTTCAGAGGCTGGGTTACATCCAAGCGGGAAGTAAGACCATTTTTCTCAAAAACGGGATATAACTCTTCATTTAATTGTAAAAGAAGCTCACTAAGGTCGATCGAGGTTTTCTCAAGCGTAAGCTTACCGTAGTTCATTCTTGTAATTTCAAATAGCTCATCAATTAATTTTTCCAAACGTTGAGATTTAGTATAAGCAATCGTTGTGTAATGTCTGGTCTGTTCTGGCGTTAATTCATTGTCCTTAAGGATAAAATCCAAATAACCTATAACTGAGGTAAGTGGAGTACGCAGATCATGTGCCAGATTTAACACAAGTTGATCTTTACTGCTCTCCGCAAAGTCTCCCCGCTCAATAGCTTCCTGAAGATGATCAATAGCCAGATTGATATCATGGCCAATAAGGCCGAATTCATCTTTAGAAGGGATATCCACCCGCTCCGAGAAATCACCCGACGCCAGCTGATGGATCCCTTTCGAGATTTCCTTGAAATAATTTGCATATGGTTTAGTAAATATAAAAAAGAATAAGATGGCCAAAGGAATGAAGATAATCAAAAACGCATTAACATCACCGATATCCCGCATCAAGTAGCGAACTTTAGTCAATGGATTTTCTAATAAGACCTCTGATCGATAATATCTCTGCAGAATTTTATAGATTGAAAAGGTAATTCCACCGGATACAAGCATACTGGCCATCAGCAGCATAATCATTTTTGTACGAAAGCTATAAATCATTTTAGGCATTGGTTGTATACCCTTCCCCTACTATTTATCTTTGTAGTGACAATGGTATATGAATTCATTCAAAATCTCAAATCCTTCGAATCAAAGATCTTTCCGCACAAAAATCCGCAGAGAAATGATATATGAACAGCTAAGCAAGAATACATAAGCCAGCCCTAGAATTATAAAGGGAATGACCGTACCTTTCACTCCAAAACTTAGCCATCTGTTCACATCAGGTATCCACTGGATCAAAAAGCTAAACACGTTCGGGCCAAACATAACAATCATCATAAAAACAAGATTAACCACTTGTGCCCCCTTTGCCCCTAACCAGTAATGAATCGGTAAATAAAGCATCGCAAGGAGAGGGAAAATGGATATCGTAATACCAACCTCTTGCCAAAAATGAGGGGTTACGGCTTTACCTGTCACAACAATCAGGAGATAGGTAAAGGCCGTTGCTGCCAGCCCGACAAGAGCAAACGGAAGGATCGAAAAATATTTGGCACGGACAAGCTCTTGTCTCCTTACAGGGAGATTAACGAGAAACCGTTGTGTCATCTGCTGAGTATCCATTGAGCAGGAGCTTATCAATAACAGCATGGGTGGCATTACCGTAAATAAACTGAAGCTATGATAGTTCGAGTACGCTATAAAAATAAAGAAAGGGATTAGCAGCATCAGAAATTTACGCAGAAGAATGAAGTCTTTTTGAATTAAAAAAAATGATTTATACACTTTACGTCCTCCTTAGCTTATAACTCTTCCTTACTAAACAATCGTAGTGAAATTCTATACGAGCAGTACAATATAGATAGATAAACAATCCCTGTCAAACCAACCGGCACCAGATGATCTTGCAGCTTTAAATGGGTAATCGTTAAGAAAAAGGATGAATTTGAGAGTGAAGATCCAGTGTTTAGGGTGGTTATCGTTATTACTACATTAAAAAGGATATTGAAGTAATAGTTTTTGGAACCAAGCCAATAATGAATCGGCAGATAAATAGACGCAGTCAAAGGAATCATCAGTAATGTTAAAGATACCCCTATCCAATAAAACGGGCTTATGGAATATCCAAATGAAAAGGAAATTAGTAACAAAGCTAAAGAGCAAACCAAACCGATGAAACAATAAGGAACAAGTGATAAGTATTTAGCCAAGATAATCTCTTGCCGTCTTACTGGCAACCCTATAACAAACTTTGTGTTGTTATTCAATGCATCCATAGAACAGGAGTATACGAGCAACAGTAAAGATTGAAATGTAGCAAACATGCTGGAGTTATCCAGTTGAACATATGCAATAAACAAGATACTCAAGAGAAATATAGGGATAAAATTCCGCAGGAGAATAAAGTCTTTTCGAATCAGCAAAAAGAGATTAAACATACAAAGTGTTTCCCTTTACCGTAAAATACATGATTTCTTCCAGAGTAGGTGTTTCGCATATGGCATGACCTTTAAAGAAGTGTTCCCCCTCAGAGCGATTGTTCAGAAGACCCTCGAAACCAACTTCCGTCTCTCTAAGCCCGATGAACCATTTTCGTACATCCCGATCAAGCAACTCTTTATTGCCTTTTACCAGCATGTATTTGTTGGCTAGAGATTCTTTCATTTCATTAAATACTAGGCGCCCTTCATTCACAAAAACAATATAGTCTGCGATCCGGTCCAAATCAGTCGTATTATGCGTTGAAAAAAGAATAGACTTCTTCTCATCCTGGATATGCTCACTAAGCAAATCAAGCAACTCTCTTCGGAATATAGGATCAAGTCCTGCAGTAGGTTCATCCATAATGAGCAGATCTGCACCATGTGATAAGGCAATAGCGAGCGAATACTTCATTTTCATTCCTTTGGAGAGCTCCTTAATCTTTTTCCGCGGGGAAAGCTTGAACATCTCTATGTATTTCCTATACGTTTCTTGATCCCAACAACTATAAAAAGGAGCAATAATCTTACTCATCTGATCGATGGTTAATTGATCGTAAAAGTAATTCTCATCGGAGACATAGCCAATCCGATCCTTATTCTCTGCTTCATAGATAGACATCTCTTGATCAAAAATCTTGACGCTGCCGTGATCAGGAAACACCATCCCCATCATCATTTTAATTAATGTTGTTTTCCCTGCCCCATTCGGTCCAATTAGCCCCGTGATATACCCTTCTTTGATTCCGAACGTAAGTTCGCATAGGCTAAAATGGCCATATTTTTTAGAAATTTGGTCCAATTGAATGACTTCTTTCATTCTGTCTCCTCCTCATAAAGCAATTTCAACATCTCACTAAACTCAGCAAAATCAATCCCCAGCATTTTACTCTCGTCGATAATCCCCTTCATTTTGTTCTCCATAATCCGTAGCCGTTGTTCCCGAATAAACTCCTGATCTGCACCAGAAACAAAGGAACCTTTCCCCACAATTGAATTGATAAGCCCTTCTCTCTCCAGTTCTTCATAGGCTCGTTTCGTTGTAATTACGCTAATCTGCAGCTCTTTGGCTAATAGCCGGATAGAAGGTAATGGGGTGCCAGACACTAACTCTCCTTGCAGAATCATCTGGCGGATCTGGCTGACAATCTGTGCATAGATGGGTTCACCGGAAGTGTTGGATATCAATATGTTCATGGAATCGTGCCCTCACTCCTAGTTTATGTGTTATCAATGTATATATGTAATATATACACTATACTCATTGTTGTCAATTACCTTTCTTGTACAAGCAAAAAAGCTGATTCCTAGGATCTAAGAACCAGCTTGCACAGTTATCAGATATTTTCTCCATCACAATATTCCAGCACTTTTTAAAAAACGGCTAACAATATCTATCTGATAGCGAATCCGTAGGTCACGATCAAGGCTCCAGCAGGTTTCCACAGTAAATGCTTTAGCTCCTAATATACGGGTAACGGCTGCCCTTGAGGAGCCGGGGCGCTCCCGTAAACGGATATTAAAATGATAAGCGGTTTTGGGAATCGTTCGATTAATGCCTTTGACGATACGTTTTGCTGTACCTATTCCTCGGCTTCCCGGAGTGACGATGATCGACTGGCCAAGTCGCTTCGGATTTTTTTGTGACAACCCATTTGCTTCATGAAGGTCCAGAAACCAGGTGGGACGATATCTTAGTACTAGCTGTAGCAAAGCTGAAGCTAATGGATGTTTTGCCGCTGTTTTGTTAGAACGTGGAAAGGTGCGATTTAAATCGGGTACACCTCTGATCCGTTTGCGGTAAGCTTTTTGATTCAATAGAGGAACTACAATGATCGTGCCCCGGTGTATATACAACCTTCTCTGGTTAAAACCTTCTACAATGATCTGTGCGGCACGAATACTTCCTGTCTCATTCCCATGTATCCCCGACACCACCATAAAGACAGGACCAGGAAGCTCACCTCTAATCACATAATAAGGGGTAGCATAAGCTGTGGACGATGCTAAGGTATAGCTTTCAACGATCATAAAGGATCACCTCCACATTTAGATAATCCATATATGTGTATTCCGATATACCCCAGTTGTCCTAGACAGATAAGCAAGAAGAAACGACGTTGTCTTTTTTTAAAGATAACAATCGTTTCTCGTAGAAATACAATCAAAAAAGCCTGATTTCTCAGGCTTCCTTAGTCCTAACTAGTTAATTTATTTATACGCCGGGAGCCAGTCTCCATGGGCTGTGATCAGCTCGTCGCACATATTTGTAATGTCATCCATCGACAATTCAGCTGCTGTATGTGGATCAAGCATTGCGGCGTGATAGATATGCTCCTTCTTATGGGTAATGGCCGCTTCGATCGTTAACAGTTGTGTATTGATGTTTGTACGATTTAGTGCGGCGCACTGCGGAGGCAGATCTCCCACGTAGGTCGGAGTTACTCCGCTTCTATCTACTAAACAAGGGACCTCTACACATGCTTCTTTTGGCAAATTGGTGATAAGACCTGTATTCATAACATTGCCACCTATTTTGAAAGGCACATTAGTTTCGATGGCTTCCATGATATAAGACGCATATTCATGCGAACGTTCATGTTTAAGTTCTTTGTTATTAACCAATTCTTCACGCATTTGTTGCCAACGTTCAATTTGATCTACACAGCGGCGTGGATACTCGTCGAGTGGAATTTGAAACCGTTCGATAAGCTCAGGGTAATTACGTTTGATAAAATAAGGATGGTATTCTGCGTTATGTTCCGAAGATTCCGTAATGTAGTAACCGAATTTAAGCATCATTTCATAACGGACCATGTCTCCGTGATGTTCTTTTTGCTTCTCAGCTGCACGGCGTTTAATTTCCGGATACAAATCCTCGCCGTCTTTAGTAACCTCCAATAGCCAAGCCATATGGTTAATCCCAGCGATCTTAGCCTGAACACCTGTCTGATCCATACCCAGATGCTCGAACAAGCCCGGAATACAATGCTGCACACTATGACATAATCCCACCGTCTTTACACCGCCATAGGTATTCATCACATTGGTCAGAACTGCCATAGGATTAGTATAATTCATAAAGAGTGCGTCCGGACAAACCTCCCGTACATCCGCAGCAAAGCCCAGCATCACTGGAATAGTACGCAGGTTACGGAAAATCCCGCCTATGCCAACCGTATCCGCAATCGTTTGCCGCAAGCCATATTTCTTCGGAATTTCAAAATCTGTGATGGTGCAAGGATCGTAACCTCCCACTTGGATTGCATTAATGACATATTTAGCTCCACGCAAAGCTTCTTTACGATCCGTATAGGATTTCACAACACAAGTGCTGCCGCTGCTCTCTTTTATATTATTTAGCATATTCTCGGAATCTTTAAGGCGTTGTAGATCAATATCATACAGGGCAAGTTCAAACCCTTGCAGGGCTGGCGTTCTCATACAATCTCCCAACACGTTTTTGGCGAATACGGTGCTACCCGCTCCGATAAATGTAATTTTAGACATGTGAAATATTCCTCCTTATAGGTGAGGTGAACGGTGTTAACATCGCAGTTTTATGGAGTAGAGTAAACTATAATTCCCTTATAAACACTAGGATGTCAGATCATAACCGTCTGCTCTCTTCACTAATCACTATAAATGAGAGCGGTCCCAATGAGTATGGAGAAATACAAGAGATATATGGACGTTTGTTGCATTTGTATATTCAATCCTATAATCTAAATGTATTGTAAAAGCAATCTTGTGGAGGTTCTAAGTGAATGGCTTCAGAGCATTATCATTTTACAGCAGGATTTAATCTGGCTCCCGATGATCATGACCTATCTGTATTATTCAGCGGAGAAGGCAAACCCGTTCCTGGACATAAAATGGGTCCCTCTGTTCATGATTACTATCTCATTCATACAGTAATTGATGGTGAAGGTGTTTTTCAAAGTGGCAGTAATTCGCAGGGATGTGGTAAGGGGGATACCTTTGTTATTTTTCCGGGGGCGTTATTTAGCTATCAGGCAGACATGGAACATCCGTGGACATATGTATGGGTGGCCTTACAAGGGGAAGCAGTTGAACAGCTACTACAGGAAGTTGGAATTACAAGGGACAATCCAATAGTCCACTTAGATAACTTAATAGAGATACATAAGATTTATGAACATATTCGTTTATCCTTTCAGCAATCTGCTTATCCTCGACTGGAGAGCTTAGAAGCTTCTGGTTGGCTGCGGCTGCTAGTGCACAAATTCGGCGTCGCGAACATAAGTTCGCTTCCCTCTCAATCGATAGAATTACCGGATGTTATCGACCGTCAGATCGATCAAGCGATCCGTTGGATTTCTCTGCAGTTTCATCAACAGATCAGTATCGACCATATGGCATCCTCCCTTGGCTATCATAGAGCACACCTCTCTAAAGTCTTTAAACAAAAGATCGGCATGTCTCCCAAACAATATTTATTAAAGGTTCGGATGGATAAAGCAAAAAAACTGCTAGGAGGAACGCTGACCATCGACCAGATCTCTTCCTCGGTCGGTTTCAATGACGCGTTATACTTCTCCAAGCAGTTTCGTAAGTGGAGCGGCATGTCTCCCAGTGAATTTCGAAATCATCTTCGAACGGGCAAGTGATTGATATTACTTACGTTTCTTTCATGGCTTTAGATAAAATAGAGGTAACAAACGTTGTCTTTCCTTCACAATAAGCATCAATGTCATAACGATGTTGTTCTGCCAAGCGTTGTTTAACCTCTGCATACGCTTGACGCGCTGCTGTATTCGATCGCAGATAGTCTCTGAAAGCGATATGCTCCAAGTAGCCTTTTCCATCCTTAGGGCAAACATACAGATGATATTTCATAAACCCGTCATCCTGAAGTCTTTGAAACGCTTCTCTGCCCTCTATTCCCAAGTTCCCTTGGTGTTCATAACCACGCTGTTGTAAACGTTCGATGATTTGTGGGAGTACATCGTAGCTTTCCATCACAAGATCTAGGTCGATGATAGGTTTAGCAGCCAGCCCTTCAATGGAAGTACTGCCCACATGCTCGATAGAAATAATAAGATCTCCGACATAAGATAAGAGCTGTTCTTTTAATCTATTGAATTCTGCCTTCCACTCTGGGTTATACGGGACAACCTCTATAACTTTCGTCTTCTCAGCGATGATCAAACACCTCCGGGTATAATAAAAGGTAATATAATACGTTTCTAGCTAATCTCCGGTATATCCTCTTTCTCTATCACTCTATAGACTATCCATATGCATAGAGCGGCTACAACAAGCGTTCCCCCCATTAAGCAGACGCCACTCCAGCCCCAATGCTGCCATGCAAAACTTCCCAGCGTGGATCCAATCGCTCCACCTGTAAAAGTGCTGACCATAAAAACAGTATTTATACGACTTCGAGCCGCTGGTTCAAGTGCATATATCCGTGTTTGGTTACTGACCTGTGATCCCTGTACCCCAAGATCCAGAATAATAACTCCTGCAATCAAACTCCAGATTGTAAATCCGGCTAAACCAAAAAATCCGTAAGCAATCAATGTAATTAACAGTAGGATCCCTACAATCTTTTTGGGAGCAATTCTGTCTGCTAACCTCCCGATAAATGGAGCACCAGCAGCACCTGCTACACCAATAAGACCAAACAATCCTGTGATTGAGCTACTGTAGTGATAAGGTTCTCCTTCCAGAAAGAAAGCTAGAGAAGTCCAGAACACACTGAAGCCGCCAAACATGCAAGCCCCAATTAAAGATGACTCACGAAGCGTCGAATATCTGCGAATCAGTTGCCCCATTGATTTCAGCAGATCGGAGTACGAAGAATTATTGTCTGGTTTCGTTGCCGGGATTAGCCGATAAAGAATAAGGGATAGCAATAACATAACTACTGCGGCAATCCAGTACATCGCTCTCCAGCCGAACATATCCCCTATAATTCCGGATATTGTTCTTGCTAGCAGAATACCAAAAAACAATCCGCTCATTACTGTACCTATAACCTTCCCCCGCTCCTCCGGTAAAGCTAACTCAGCCGAGAGAGGAATGATGACCTGCGGCACCACCGTAGTTATGCCGATAGCAAAGCTGGCGATATACATCCAAGTGAGGTTTTGTGCGGTAGCGAAACCAATTAGGGACAGTGATACAGCAATAAGAAGTCCGGATATCAGTGTTCTGCGTTCACGAATGTCACCTAGTGGAACAAAAAATAACATTCCCAGCGCGTAGCCGATTTGAGTAAGCATCGATACATATCCCACTGCGTTAGAGGAAGCATTAAATGTGCGTCCTATCTCAGCCAGGAGCGGCTGATTATAATACATATTTGCCACGCTTAGTCCTGATGCAATGGCTAGAATTAGGATGAATTGCTTAGATAGACCTTCTCCTACACGAACAGCAGCGCCTGTGATAGATTGTGTCATGAAATTATGTGCCTCCGTTCACGTATGCTGCTTCAAACAGCGAGCTTTATTTTCCCTAATATATTATAGCAGTCACTGTCAACCTTCTTTTTTCAATAGATTAATGATTAGTAAAGGAAAAATATAAATATCTGCATAAGTACAATTTATAGTAAAATATATAAATCTGAGCTAGGAGTGGATGGGTGTGCACCAGAACGAACAAATCATAAACAAACTACAAAAGAACCCCTTAAAGAATGTTAGCTTGTTAAAAATGTTAACCTCCTTCCACGAAGTCATGGAAACACATCTAGTAGAGCAAGGTGAGCAGTGGGGTGTTGTTTTACTTCTTCCAGCCACAGCATACGCATATGATCATAGGGTATATCCTCAAGCGGATTACATCGTATTTTTGGATTACAGCTGCCCCGATATATTTCCAGCATTACTAACGCTGCTCCCCACAGAGGCGAAGCTTGTTTTTAAACTGCAGGATGTGAAGTACCAAGAGGCACTGTCTGCGCATTTTTCTTTAGAAAAAGTTCGGGGGTTTTTCTCTTACAGCACAACTGAGGGGTTAAGGTATGTTAAGGACAAAGAAGTAACAATCAATCATTCATTTGACGACAGACTACTTCCACTTTGGGCTGCTAACCATTACAATAAGGAAGAAATTGAGGAATATTTCCAAAAAGGAGCGTTTTCCGTTTCAATCTTTCAGGGCGACAATCCGGTTAGTACCTGCCTAGCGTTCCGCAATGAAGAGCAGATTTGGGAAATCGGCGCTGTACATACTTTAGAAGCATTTCAAAGATACGGATACGCGAAAATGGTAGTTCGCACAGCCATACAAGAAACGTTAGAACGAGGCTTTATTCCACGCTATCACGTCCTTGAAAGAAATCAAGCGTCCATTCGTCTAGCTGAATCTATTGGACTTGTCCCTTGTGTGCAGCTAGAGCACTGGATTAACTACATTCAATAACAATTTCTATTGGAGGTGATTTTAATGAGCTATCCACCAAACGACAATTTGAACTATTATCAGCCTCCACCCCCTCCGGCACCAACGAATGGCAAATCAATCGCTGGTTTTGTCTTGGGAATCCTCTCCATTGTTGTGCCTTATATTGGTTTTCTGTTAGGAATTATTGCGATTATTCTATCCGCCTTATCGCTGAAGGAAATCCGTAATCGTTATGAACAAGGCAAAGGCTTAGCGATTGCAGGTCTGGTATGTGGAATTGTGGGCACGCTGATGTACGCAATTATTATATTATTCGTCGTTGTGTTTGTTTTTGCAGCTTCTACTTACTAACCACGAAAAGGATCTCAATAGCCATCATCGGCTGCTGAGATCCTTTTTGAGTTAACACGTTTATCAAGTGAACCCTTCATTCAGTCGTGGAACCAAAATCGGTGATTTTAAGCTTTACATCAAAGGTTAATGGCATCCGAATAAATTCCTCGTCCCAATGATCCTTGACCTTTTTCCAAACCTGCGGTTTTTCTATGCTGAACCAATTTCCGAACCCTGCCACATCTACTTTATAGGTGGAATGCATTTTGTGAATAAGAGCATTAATTTTTTCGGTCAATCTCTCCTCGAATATCTTCTCCAATTCTTTGAAATAGGCAACTTCCGCGGAATGCTCATTATCATCCCAATGCTCAATAAGACGTCCATCAGACTCAATCGCAACATGAAAGGAAAACTTCTCATCAGCAGTCTCCTTCAGTGTAATCTTGCTCTTGACTGATTTAATCTCATAAGTAATTGCTTCGTTTGACTGATCATATGTTTTGATGCTCCCGCCTTTAACATCGCCTTTGATCCAGGCAATACTCTCCACATCCTGTTGGTTCAGATTGCCGATCCAATATCCTGTGTCTCCCTTGATAATACCGGCGCCGGAAAACTCCACCTCACCATTTGCCTCAATAACGTTCTGCAAAACAAAGCTTTGCTTCGAATACATCAATGCATCTAGATTCGACAATGTTATGCCCTTCATAACTTTACTAGTCCTGAAGTGGTTATGGACCATGTCCTCCAGACGAAAAGAAGGAACCTCCTCTGCTGTCGTGTTTAGCGTATCAGACGCACGTCCTTGGCTAAGAAAGATGAGGCAGCTAGGGCGAATATCGTTATCACGCAACAGAAAGTCCATTAGCCGTCGGATTTTCTCCTGTTGTATCAATTTCTCGGATATGACAACAACCTTGAGGTGATGGCCTATAATCGGACGGTTCTTGCGGATCGAAATCTGGCGGAATACTTCAAGCAGGGAATCTCCAGACTCTGAAATATTATGGAAATGAGTTTTGGGTGTTTCACCTTCTTTGCCGGAGTTTCCAATTACATTTTCAGGCACAATTTGTACCGTAGCCGTCAATTTATTATGCTTAAGGTAACTTCCTCCGAGTTCCTCAAATTTCTTTTCGACTGTTTGGGGTTCCCCCTTGTCAAGCGCCAATCCCGTATAAACACTCAAGTCTTCAATTTCCTTACTGCTCCAGCAGCCGGACTGCGTAAGCAGAATCATAAATACCAATAGTAAGCGAATAACCTGCTGTCTAAACATTCTGCTTGAGTCCTTTCTTCCTAATGATTAATACAATCGACAATAACAGTGGCAGCAATATAAAGATCAGCACACCCATATAGCCAATCGCATCACCAAGACTGAAGACATCATTGATGCGTTGAGGGATCATCGTACAGATGAAGATGATGGGCATTAAAGCGAACATAACCGGATGGATCTTTAGGTGAAACACCTGGGAGATTCCGAGTGACGCATTAAAGAAAAAGCTGCAAAAATTGCAGAACATCTGCATCAGCCAGATAACCAGCAACGGAAATTCAAATCGTTCAAAAAAGAACCCTGAAATTTCAAAGCTCCGCACCAAATCTATCGTCGGCCAGGTGCTGGAGATTACAGAATTAATAGATAAGCCGCCGATAACCATTACAACAGTAACCAAATATAATACAAATGGTATGCTTAAACCAACCAACATTCCCTTGACTGCTTGCTGTGGATGCTCCATAAAGGCCGTCATTGTCATCACAACCTCACAACCGGTAAAGATCAGGATGCTCGACTTCATGCCTCGGATCACCGGGATCATACCTTCACTCAGAAAAGGACGCAAATGCTGGATATCAAATATTCTGGTACTTAAGATATAACAAATTATCAGGATAAAAATACTGATCGGAAATACAATCTGAAACACGCGGGCCATGGAATTAATCCCACCATACACCAAATAAGTGCCCACCCAGATGAACGGCATCACAATCGCCCAGATCGGTGTCCCTTCCAGAAGAAAAAACAATGTTACTTCCGCCAAAACGCGGATTTCGAAACCCGCTATCACAATAAAGTACAGAATCAATATTGTACTCATTACACTGCCTGGAATATTCCCAACAATTCTTTTAGAATACTGAAAGACAGTCTCCCCTGGAAATTGCTGGCTAAGCTTCACCATAACCAATATCACCAAAGATACGGTGATACCTCCCAGCACTACTGAAATCCAGGCATCGGGAGTCTGTACAGCCTTAACAACATTTCTGGGCAAAGTCAAAATTCCCGCACCTAGCATTGAATTGGTCAAGATTATGGAAGCCTGCGAGGTTGTGATCTTGTCATCAGTTCGTTTGAACACTGTGGTCTCCCCTCTGCTCCTGCTAAGAATACATTCTCTAGGACCTGCGCTTTTTCTTCTGGGTCTTCAGCATCTCCGGTCTTCGCTTCATGATTGATAACGGTGCACGGACGAACAAATCCTTCCAGTCACTTAACCGGAAAGGGGAAATAGGAGTGACGTAAGGAACTCCAAAGCTTGAAAGCCGAGTCAGATGACTGCAAATAAGCAGGAAGAAAAGGATGGTTCCGAACATGCCCAGGACCGCCGCAAATAACATGCCTGCGAATCGTAAGATCCGGAGAGTAATCCCCGCACTGTACATCGGTATGGAAAACGAAGAGATCGCTGTCACGGCTACAACAATTACCAGAAACGGACTCACAATACCAGCCTGTACCGCGGCATCTCCAATGATCAGACCTCCGACAATCCCCATTGCCGGACCTATGGGCTTCGGCAGCCGGATTCCAGCTTCACGCAAGATTTCAATGGAAATTTCCAGAATCAACACTTCAATTAATGCAGGAAAGGGTACACCTTGGCGTGTTTCGATAATGGAGATCGCCAGTTGTGTAGGAATCAGTCCCGGATGAAAGGAGATAAAGGAAATATACAGCGCCGGAGCCAACAGAGCCAGAAATGATGCGCAAAACCGGAGTATCCGCAAAAGTGTACCCGGAATCCAGCGCTCATAATAATCCTCAGGAGACTGCAAAAGCATACTGAACGTCACTGGAACAACGAGTGCAAACGGTGTGCCATCCAGCAAAATAGCGACTCTTCCCTCTAACAAGGAAGCAATTACCCGATCGGGTCTTTCCGTATTCTGTGTCTGCTGAAACGGGCTTAAATAATCATCCTCGATCAACTGTTCCACATAGCCGGATTCCAGAATAAAGTCCATATCAATTTTGGAGATACGTTCCTTCACTTCCTGGAGCAGATCAGGATTTACAATGTTTTTCATATAAGCGATAACCAGGTTCTTCTTGATTTCGCTGCCTACTTCAACCATTTTCATTTCCAGATTCTTATTAAGCCCTTGGCGCCGCAGCATAGAGGTATTCTCACTGAGCACCTCGGTAAAGCCAATCCGAGGCCCCCGCAGCAAAGCCTCTGAGGTCGGCTCAGTAATCGAGCGCACTGCTCCATGCGGAGAACCCACCAGCAACATCTCACACATGCCTTCGACAATCAGCGCAGTGTATCCGAATAGGACAAACTCCTGCAACTGGTCTAAATCCTTGGCTTCACTGAGCTGAGCTAGCGGGAGCATATTCTGTTTCAAGTAGTTGTATATTCCTTCTGAAGCCTGCGTTTCGCCGGCAAACATCAAATTCTGCAGCACCTGCTGATTGATCAGTTCTTCGTGCTGCATCCCCTCTACATAGACTAATGCGGCACGTGCCTGAATACCTTTAACTGAGAATTCACGAAAATGTACATCACTGTTCTCCCCCAATGCCGTTTTTATCGCTGTCAGATCGGCATCATAGTCCTGAGTAAAAGCAGTAGACACAGGAGGCTGCGGATTTACTTCCCGATTGTCATTCTTCTTCAGTTCCGCATCCTGTGATTTGGCCTCTGTTTCCTTAGAGCGTCCGCTTCCAACATAAAAATACAAATGCCTGTAAAGATAAAAAATCCCTACGGGAAAGAGCAGCGTAATCGCCGCCTGCATAAAAATTGTCCAGTCCGGAATATAAGAGACTATTTTAGGCCACATCGCAATCATCCTCTATAGGAATCTGTTAGTACTATTCTCCTTCCACCCTATTCTTATGCAACATTTGAAACTTAAGGAAAGTTCATATATCACCATGGGTCCGAACATAACAAAACGCCCGCTTATGCGGGCGTCTGCAATTTAGAGTATTTTCGATGTTTACTGCTCAAGGTTAATTAGGTTGCTGCCACTGCTTTAAAACTTCAATCAAACCCGGGACATCTAATCCATCCAAGGAAAAAGCTTTGCGCAGCAGCTCATGCGGGATGAACTCATCGTATTTTCCAAGGTAGGGTGCTTCATCTGGTGATAACAATGATAATGGATCTGTGGCAGCCATACTTTCGGCAATGATCTCTGCTTCCAGCGTTTCTGCATCAGTTTTACCCGCAACAACCATATAATAAGGTTCCATCGGAACGATAGAACGCAGTCCCAGAGGGCTCTTCAGATTGTTCTTCAGAAGGCGCTCCAGCGTGCGGAATTGCCGACTGCCCGCCCAGGGCAGAATGAACATAGAATCTCCACCCGCCGGCATAACGGATCGCACAAGCATTCCGCTTTCCTTCGCTAAACGACGAGCTCGTTCGAGCCGCGCAGCCGCACTCGGAGCTAAATACGGATACAATGAAGTGGCTCCTAAGATTTCACGGATCTTGTTCATGATGCGTGTATGTACATCCCCACCCGCACCAAGCCACAACGTATCTACTTTGCCGCGTGAGGTTTTCACATAAACGGCTTTATGGCGATTATCCACCTCTTCTACCTTCCAAAGCTTACCTGCCAGAGTAAAACAGTAGCCTGGTGGTGGAACCGTTGTGATCGATCCGATTTCCTCAGTTCCGTTATAGACCACATGCTCTTCATCATCTTTGAAGACCGCGTAGAAGCGGAAGTTATTCACGATCTTCTCTCCCGCCATCCCGATGATCAAGCTGCCTTCGTCCATCTTCTCAATTTGTCCCATGCCTAACATATAGGTCATGAAAATATCATAATCAGTAGGATCTATGGTTTTAAACGAAGGCAAACTCAGAACCGCTTCTTTTAAATCATCCGGTTCGGCCTCACCCATACTTTTCAAAATGCTCATCGTCTGATGGTATAGCAGTCCAACTGGCAGCTGACGCACGACCAGGGGTTCAACCCATTTCTCGCGCACATATAGCTCAATAACCGCTATCGCTCGAAGCAGTGTCCACGGCATCCGCGCCGGAAGCTGAGCTTCCTCGTCCTCTTCCTCGGGCGTGACAAAGATCATCTCGGATGCAGCGTCTCCACGCCTGCCCGAGCGGCCTAACCGCTGCACAAAGCTAGCACAGCTATAGGGAGCGCCAACCTGTAGCACTCGCTCCAGCTCGCCCAGATCAATACCCAGCTCCAACGTCAATGTCGCTGCGGCAACAGCCGGTCCGGTGCCTTGCCGCAGCGCGGCTTCCGTCTCTTCACGCAGCATCGCGGAGATGCTGCCGTGGTGAACGTGAAACACATCCCGTTCACCACGCTTCGCGGCCGTTCTCCGCATCTCTAGGGTCGCCGTCTCCGCATCTGAGCGGCTGTTGGTGAAGATCAACGCCTTCTTCAGATGCGTATGATCATAAATAAAATCGTAATAAGACTGCTTCGCACGTTCTAAATGCTCCGCCTGCACCTCATCCCGTGCATCCGGGAAAGAGAAATGCTCCACACTTAACCTGAGCTTACGCCCGCCTTGTGGAGCGGACACTTCAACGCTCTCCCGTGTGCCTGCCGCTAGCCACTCCGTGACAGAAGCGTAGTCGCTCAGCGTAGCAGATAGACCGATTCTGCGAGGATGGCATCCCGCCATTCGTGAAATTCTCGCCAGCTGGCTTAACACCTGGATCCCCCGGTCAGCTCCCATAAAGGCATGCACCTCGTCAATGACAATAAAACGTAAATCATGGAACAACGCTGGAATAGCATTCGGGCGGTTCATCAACAATCCTTCAAGCGATTCAGGGGTGATTTGCAGCACGCCTGAAGGATTCTGCACAAGTTTTGTTTTATCGGCTTGTGGTACATCTCCATGCCAGTGCCACACCGGAATGTTGCCTTCACGAAGCAAATCATTCAAACGTGTAAATTGATCGTTGATCAAAGCTTTCAAAGGGGCGATATACAAAATGCCAACCGAACCGGAAGGACGTTCATACAGCTCAGTAAGCGCAGGGAAAAAAGCTGCCTCTGTCTTACCTGAAGCGGTACCTGAGGCAATCAGCAGATGATGCGGGGTATCAAAAAGCACACGGCAAGCATCCACCTGTGCCTCACGCAAAGTCTCCCAGCGGTTCTTATAAATAAACTCTTTAATGAAGGGTGCCAGCCTATAGAACGGATTATCACTCATAATTCAAACTCCGCTAAGAACCCATCCAGTTCATTTTGCTCGGTCTCAGCTGGCTTAGCTGTTTTTTCGCCCACTAGCTGTTCAAAAGTAATCTCCGGATGCTGGTGGAGCGTATGCAGCAGATCCATGAAATCACGAACTACCTCCCGTGGAGTCAAGAGTTCCTCAGCCCCTAATCTTCCAACCGCTTCCTCCATAAAATGAACCAATTGTTCCTGTGATAAACGCGCTTCATAACCATAATGTAGGGCGTGAATCCCTTTAAGCTTTTGCAGCAGTACCAGAATTTCCTCGTGTGATAACATGTCCAGTGCAATGATAGGTCCAGTATAATTGTTCAGACCCGCCGCCCCGTATCGGCCAGCAACCAATCTCGATCGCAGTGCCTCATAACTAAATAATCCGCGCCGTCCATCTTCCACAAATTGCGGTGTTCCCCCTATAAAAATCCCAAGGTTCTCTGCCTTCCCCTGCATCGTATCATTGAACATGGTAAGCAGCTTTTCATAGTTGCTCTGGCGGGAAATACTGTTCGTAATTTTATAGAGATTGACACCTTCATCAATAAACAGCAGCAGACCTTTATAGCCAATTGCCGCGGTAAATTCCGCCCAAAGCTTCATATAGTCATACCAATTATCATCATCAATAATCACGCCAACCCCAAGCGCTTTGCGGGCTTCTGTCCGAGTTGCAAATTCTCCACGCAACCAGCGAAGCGAATCCTGTTTCTGGTCATCATCAGCCAGCTTGTGTGCATTCCAATAAGAGGCGAGTACTTTGGCAAAATCAAAACCATGTACCAAACCACGCATTTCAGAGGCTACAGCGTAAATTCGCTTCTCTACTTCTTCACCAAGCTGAGGGTGATCAGGTCCATATTCCTTCTCCTGCATCACGGACTGCTGTAGCGTAATAATCCATTTTTGCAGGATGATCTCCAACGCTCCACCATCTGGACGTGTGCGGGTCGATAAATGGCTCATTAGCTCCCGGTAAGTCGCTAGGCCTTGTCCTTTGGTTCCCACTAATCTGCGCTCAGGGGAGAGGTCAGCATCTGCTACTACAAAATCACGATCCATAGCGTAATTACGGATCATCTGAAGCAGAAAGCTTTTGCCGCTGCCGAATTTGCCTGTAATCAGCTTAAAAGCTGCCCCACCCTCTGCAATGTTCTCCATATCTCTTAATATGGCTTCAATCTCCGGCCGGCGGCCAACGGCTATATGCTCTAGTCCGATACGCGGAACAACACCAGCCGTCAACGAATTGACTAGCGCAGTTGTCATTCGTTTAGGTATTTTTAATTCACTCATCCAAAGTTCACCTCATTAAATATTGCGCAGCATAGAGATATATTCCTCAACAATGTCTTCACCCTCAATGATCAGATCACCGAGAATATCCATTGCGATTTCATTAATCTCATCAATTAAAAGCTCTGACATCGTGCCATTGGCAGCAGCCAGCTTCAGCATAGATTGACTTCCATCCTCATCCAAAAGAGCAAGCAGTGCTTCCCGTTGTAGTGGATTTAAAGCATTGGCAAACTGTTCTGCCTCCGACCCTATGTTAACCACTTGAGCTTCTTCAATCACATCTACAGGCAACAATTCTTCCTTGCTGTCTTTTATTGGACCGATTTCATCGATAGTTACATCGATCTCGCTATCCTCGTAATCTTCCTGCTCGTCCATATTCTCAACCGTAAGCATCGTCCGTACAATTTCAGAATCACTTTGCAGGCGTTCTAGCTTCTCCGGATCTATGACGACTGCCGGTCCCTTGTCTTCCTGCGTCTCTTTAAGGTACTCACGCTTTAGAAAACGAGTGATCAAATCGTCCATATCGGCATCCACATTAACACCTTTAAGTCGTCCGCGGTAGCCCATCAGTTCCCGTAGTTTATTCTCAGTCAGACGAAATAGCCTGGTAATCAGACTGCGAAGTGGTGGAGATTTACTAATACGTACAACCGGTATAAGAACAGAATAGCCATATAATGAAATGTCATATACGGCACTTCGGAATAAATAACGCTCCCGCATCACCGCTGGTCCAGGTGGAAACATTTCAACTAGATTGGAGCCGTGTTTCCGGGTGACATAAGCATTGATTAACGCCACGACCTGCGGAATGTATTGTTCAAGAGCTTCTTTGCCTTCTCCGATGTAGAACTTGGATTTACTAATATCATAGTCCGACATTGCCGTTAATACTGCAAAGGTTAGTTGCTCAGGCGCTGCGGTCAAGCCTCTCATTAATTCAAGTTCCGCCAGATCTCCTGCAAGACCACGTGAACGAGCCACAATGATAGAAAGCGGGACATCCAAGTGATGTACAAAAGAGAAGTCCGCGATCCAGCCGCCAAGATATTGATCCAAGCGTTTATAACTTTCCCGGTAAGCTTCCCAGATCTGATTTAGCTGCCTATAGCCATCATAAGGATCAGTCCACCCCACACCATTAATAAGCTCATATACATGCAGAAAAATATAAGAAAGATCTGTTTTCAGATATCTGCCTTGTCTAACTTCATTCCGCCAATAGAAATACCATCTGCTCTGCGTGCCTGTCATATGGCCATATGTAGGCCAGTAACTCTTAAAAGGAACAAATAGCGCTGAATCCTCAGTTTTATCAACCAATTCCTTCGCTCTTGTTACGAACTGCCCTTCGGTGGTAGTCACAGGCTCCGGTGTTTCCATCTCTGTATCCCAAAGCTGCAGCTGTAATGATGGTTCAGGGGATGAATTCGTTTTGCCTCTATTCGTTGAAGATGACTTAGACAACAGCGGTTCAGGGGAATTTCGCGGCGGAATCGGTACATTTTGTTCCGTACTTTCCCAGACTAATTCTGTGAAATGCGGCTGCTTCCTATCATTACTCATGTGCGATCGCTCCGTCCTTATAAATAAGGATTAATGTAAAAAAACGGTCCTGTTCACAACTGTGAAGGAACCGTTTTGTTCTTACGTAATAGTAGTGGTCATCCATACAGGACGACAACATCGTTTCTCCTTGATATTTTAGCATTGTTGATAGATTAACATCAAGTATGTAATGCAGAATCACACTTTAGAGAAGCTCGGTTCCCTTTGTTTCTTTGCCAAGGAACAATACCGCTAATGCACCGATAATAATCGTTACAAAAAATAACATAAAGATCGAGCCAATCGCCATAGATTTACCTACTAGAACCCCTACCAGCAAAGGTGCGATAATGCCCCCAATCCGGCCAAAGGACGTTGCTAAACCAGCACCTGTGGAACGAATAGCCGTTGGGTACAGCTCTGGCGTATAAGCGTACATGCCACCCCAAGCGCCAAGATTGAAGAAGGATAAACAAATTCCGGCAGCCATCAGCATTCCTTCAGTAGTCGCATTTCCGAACCATGCAGCGCTAACCGCAGTGAACAGCATATAGATGACTAGGACAAATTTACGTCCGAACTTTTCAATAAAGTAAGCGGCAGTAAAATATCCAGGCAGCTGAGCGAGCGTCATAATAAGCACATACTCGAAGCTTTTGACCAAGCTGAAGCCTTTAAGTACCATAATTGTAGGCAGCCATAGAAACATGCCATAATACGAGAACACCACCGTAAACCATAAAATCCACAACATAATTGTAGAACGGCGATATTCTGGCGACCATACGGTAGCGATTCGTTTCTTTAAGGAAACGGGTGCCTTTTTAATCTCAGCAAATTTCGGTGAATCATCAATCGCCCGTCTTAGATATAAAGCGTAGAGTGCAGGTACAGCCCCAATTCCGAAAGCTATACGCCAGCCATAATCAGGGATAATGAAGAACGCGATTAATGCAGATGCAATCCAACCGACTGCCCAAAAGCTCTCCAAAAGCACAACCGCACGGCCTCTCTCCTGAGCAGGCATGCTCTCTGAGACCAAGGTAGAAGCGACAGGCAGCTCTCCGCCAAGACCAAACCCAGCAATAAAACGAAGCACACAGAGGATCGCAAAGCCTGTTGCAAATGCAGATAATCCGCTTGCCGCCGAGAAAATAAGGAGTGTCCACAGCAATACCGGTTTACGACCAAAGCGGTCTGCTAATATCCCTGCCGCTGCAGCACCTACAGCCATACCGACGGAATTAATACTAGTCAATATACCGATCTGCTCCGGTCCCAGATTCCAATCCTTAGCTAAAGCTGCTACAACAAAAGAAATCATTCCGACGTCCATCGCATCGAACATCCAGCTCAAGCCAGCGCTGAAGAGTAATTTCCTTTGTTTCGGATTCCGCAGCAGTGTCATTTGATTCACTTCGAAGCCCCCTTATTTCAACCTGCTAACTAATAAAACTTACTTTTGATTGTTTCACTTATACATTTTAAAATTGAAGTGCTCAAAAATCAAGAAATAAAGCAGCATTAAAGTATTGCCTAGCCAGCGATTGAAAATAACAGGTCTGCACAGAAATTGTAGCGATAAGCAGCATATTACGAACGGATTCTCTCTGCGCTCTCGACAAATGTGTCAGCCGGTTAATTACACGATCTATAGAGCTTTTTAACGAGGTATCTTCTTTCCAAGAGAACTCCTTGTGCAACACTTGATCTACTTTACATTGCGTCTGAATCGATGGATTGCTTTTGATCTCCTCAAAAAGCCCTGCATATGCGTAATACAGCTTGGCCGGTTCAATTAGATCATCATCATCGCGATCCGGCTTTAGGAACATTAGCTGGAACAATTGGCGAATACTTTCAAAGTTAAGGGCTGATTTGAGATCATCAATAATAAACAAAAGCGCCGCCTGATTAACCGAATATTTCTTTCCTTCTTTAGGCGAACCGAGATATTCCTTGAAGTCGCGCTTGACCCAATTTTGCATAGCTGTGACGGTCAATGTGGAATACTCTATAAGATGGCCCAATGAAGCAATTTCACCAAGTGAAAAGCCTTTTACATGGCCGCCTTTAATGATCTTTTGTAATATGGGTGGAACATTGGTTGATAAAAAAGCGGGTAACGAAGTCCCCTTTTGTAATTCTTCACGGTGAAACTTTGCCCATGCCTCTTGGAGGATATTCAGCGGTTTCCGGTCTGACAATCCGGTCAATGAGAGCAGTAGACTGGACATCTCCACACGAGTCAATGCAAATGATTCCATATCTGTTTCCCTCCACCATTTGATATTTTACTGAAAAGTTCGTAGAATAGTTCATAAGAACTCATAATAATGAGTATAACCTATTTTAGGAACGAAAGGGATGGTAAAGATTATATGGGTATAGGACTTAGTTTGACGTTGGTGGTTATTTTGATTATTTTAACCGCTTTTTTTGTAGCAACAGAATTTGCATTGGTGAGACTTAGAGGTAGCCAGATCAGTCAAATGGTGCTTGACGGAAAGAAGAATGCCTTAGCAGTACAGAAGGTATCCGCTAATCTCGATGGCTATTTATCCGCTTGTCAGCTCGGGATTACTATCACTGCGCTGGGTATTGGTGCACTGGCAGAACCTGCATTCGAACAGTTATTGCTTCCTATTTTCGACTGGGCCAATATCAGTTCTAGTGTGAGTCACCCTCTTGCGTTTTTACTCGCATTCATCATTGCAACATTCTTACACGTCGTTGTCGGAGAACTTGCTCCGAAGACGGCAGCTATAAACATTCCGGAAAAAATCGGTCAAATTACTTCACCGCTGATTATTTGGTTCTACAGAATTTTGTACCCTCTCATTTGGTTCATGAACGGTTCCGCTAATATGCTTGTTCGACTTTTTGGGATGAAACCAGCTAGTGAGCATGGAGACGCGCATAGTGAAGATGAGATTCGTTTGATCTTGTCCGAGAGTTACGAAAGTGGGAAAATCAATAAAGCCGAATATGGCTATGTTAACCGAATCTTTACTTTTGATGAGATGCTCGCCAAAGAAATCATGGTTCCGCGAACCGATATGGTATGTCTTTTTACCAATCATTCGTTGAAAGAAAATTTCGAAATTATCCGCAAGGAGCAATATACTCGTTTCCCTGTGGCACAAGGCAGCAAGGATAATATTATCGGAATGATCAACACGAAACAGCTCTATTTGCAGTATGATAACAATCCTGATTTTGATTTCCACAGCTTAATTCAACCCGTACTGACAGTATCTGAGGTGACACCAGTCAAGAATCTTCTAACTCGTATGCAGTTGGAGCGTGTGCATATTGCCTTGCTGCTTGATGAATATGGTGGAACATCCGGTCTCATCACGATTGAAGATATTTTGGAAGAAATCGTTGGTGAAATCCGTGACGAGTTTGACGGTGATGAACGCAGAGAAGTCGAAAAAATAAGCGATACTAACTATCTATTCGATGGTAAGGTATCTCTGTTAGAGGTCAAGGATCTTACAGGGCTTGATTTCGAAGATGAAGAAGTGACCACAGTTGGAGGTTGGGTATACAGTCATATTACCGATCCAGCCATTGGCAAAAGTATTGTTCGTGACCATGTAACATTGACCATCCGCGAGATGAACAGATACCGTGTCCGCAAGGTTGAAGTTGTTATCGAACAATCAAGCAACACTGAATCATCATAAATTACGAAATCATAACCTTTATTCATAAAAAAAAGGATAGGGTCATCAGATTAAATCTGATCCTCTATCCTTTTTTCTTTTGGGAGAATTTTGCTCATATAATATTCGTCCACCCACTCACCATCGATAATAAGAGATTTCCGCTTCGTCCCTTCGATTTCAAACCTGTTCTTGATATATAGCGCCAAAGCAGCTTGATTATGGGTCATGACGGATAACTCAAGACGAACAATCCCATTGTTCATAGCCCAGATGTCCATCTCACGGAACAGGCCAGCTCCAATCCCATTCCCCTGATATTGTTTCTGAATCCCAATCACTATGTACGCGCTATGTCTATTACGTCTAACACTTCCACCTCTAACAGACAAGTAACCTGCCAAATGATTGTCAACCTCTGCCCCTATAAGAATTGAAGTTTCTGCTACCAGAAAGCTTTCGATCATTTCTTTGACCTGACAAAGACTAGCTTGTCTTTCATCCGGTTCCAATAACATAAATTTGGACTCCTGGTCTAACTGATGCTGAAGTCGAAGCAATTCACCTGCATCCTCCGGCACCAGTTCTCTAAGTGTAACCATCATATCATCACTTCCAATCGTAAATAACTATAAATACTTCTTGAACAACTTGCTGGAGCTGCCATCATAACCTAGATGCTCGTAAAAACGATGCGCTTCTTCTCTCTTTGCAGCACTTGCTAACATAATCTTAAGGGCTCCCTTGGAGATTGCTACATTCTCGGCATGTCTCATTAGCATTGCGCCATACCCTTTTCCTCGTACTTTTTCAGCCACAATAACTCTTTCTATAACAGCAAAGGGCCTATCGTCACACAAAGCATCCATACAAAAATGAAGATGTAACGACCCGACAATTATTCCTTGTTCTTCGTACACATAAAGAAAACTATCCGGATGATCTGCTATCTGCTTCAGTCGCTCAGGGGATACATAGATAGCTGGATGCTCAGGCAGCAAAATCCGGTATAGTTCTTCAATATTGATAGCGTCTTTGGGCACAGCTTCTCTTATCATTCGTCTACTCCCTTCTATATAACGCTTAACAACGACAGACCATAATCACATTTCCATCGGGATCTTTAAAATTAAACCAATGATCATGTTCGATATCCGTCAGAATCTCTCCTCCGTTGGCCTTTACATAATCATAAGCAGCATCAATGTCCTCGGTGTTTAGATGAAACGAAGGGATGTTTAGAACAGATTCAGCGGTGTAAATCTTACTGTCCAAAACGATGCCCGGTCCCTGCATAGGGACTACATATAAATGGCCGAATAATACCTCTCCATCTAGTGGCAGTCCAAGCAATTGGCAATACCATTGTTTAGATTTCTCAATATCCTTTACCGGAATAAAAACAGCACCAATCTGATTCAGAATCGGACTTATCATCATTAAGAAAGCCTCCTCTTTAAAGTTGACGGATAGGGTGTTATTCTAGAATAATTCGATAAAATATGTCAATTACCTCCCTCCATTTAGGGAAGGGCTGGTAAGTTGTGTTATAATTCTGTGAGCATTACTCCAATATCACGTACGTCAGGAGAATTACATTGGCTAACCTGAACTTCGGTGGTTTTAAAATGACCCCGCCCAAAGTTTTATCACTAGGATTCTTAATCCTTATCACTGCCGGGACCTTTCTGCTTAGTCTCCCGGTCTCCTCAACATCCGGACAAATATCCTTTATCGATGCCTTGTTTATGGCGACTTCAGCCACATGTGTTACAGGTCTTGCAGTCATTGATACGGGAACTCAGCTAACTACCTTCGGACAAGTTGTTCTACTCATTTTATTTCAAATCGGAGGATTAGGCTTTGTAACGATGGCTACTTTGATTACCTTGGTCCTTAATAAACGGATATCCTTGAAAGAGCGAATCCTTTTGCAAGAATCTATGAACCAAAATTCGATGCAGGGAATTGTACTCTTAATCCGTAGAGTCCTGATCTATTCTCTTGTTATTCAGCTGTCGGGTGCCGTGTTGTTTGCTGGAAGGTTTATGATGGATATGCCCTTTGGGAAAGCAGCATATTATGGGATTTTTCATAGTATATCTATCTTTAATAATGCAGGCTTTGATCTCTTCGGTGATATTCATGGACCCTTTAGCGGACTTACTCGTTTTGTAAATGATCCCATTGTTAACTTCACCTCAATGAGCCTCATATTTCTTGGAGGGATTGGTTTTATCGTTCTGTCTGATCTTATGGACTTTCCTAAACGCAGAAGACTCACTCTTCATTCAAAGGTTGTTCTTTGGACTTCTCTTATATTGATTATTATTGGTGCGGGGCTGTTTTTCTTACTGGAGTATAATTCTACGCTGAAGCCCTTGAGTGCAAGCGGAAAGTTTTGGGCGACCTTTTTACAAGCGGTAACTCCGCGATCTGGTGGTGTCACCACCATTGAAGTTCCACTTTTACGGCAATCCACACAATTTCTGATGATTCTATTGATGTTTATCGGAGCTGCACCTGGGTCGACGGGTGGAGGAATTAAGATCACTACATTCGCCGTACTGGTTACTGCGGTAGCTGCACGATTACGGGGGAAAGAAGATATTGTAATGTTTCGCCACCGGATCGCTAAAGAAAATGTATATAGAGCCCTTACCATCACATTAATGTCTCTTATGCTGCTTGTCATCGCTACGATGTTATTATCCTTGACCGAGAGCGCTGAATTTCTAACTGTACTTTTTGAAGCTGTATCTGCTTTTGGAACCTCAGGCTTATCTATGGGCCTTACTCCGGAACTGACTACGGCAGGAAAGGTTCTAGTGATTATCCTGATGTTTATGGGCCGGACCGGACCACTTACACTTGCTTATGCTTTGAAACCAAAAGGTAGTAAAGAACTGTATCGTTACCCAGAAGGTAAGATAACGATTGG
This sequence comes from Paenibacillus sp. FSL H7-0735, assembly GCF_038008505.1. Taxonomy (NCBI): domain Bacteria; kingdom Bacillati; phylum Bacillota; class Bacilli; order Caryophanales; family Paenibacillaceae; genus Paenibacillus; species Paenibacillus sp. FSL H7-0735. The sequence goes on from NZ_JBBOZH010000001.1 coordinate 3,947,371, forward strand.
ATAGTCATGATATGGCCAGCGGCTACCAGATAATGCCGCTGGCGTCATATCAATAATAGTATTATTCTTCCACGATTTCTTGTTGATCAAGTGCCGCATCCAGCAACTGATTGTACACATCATCGTCATTCTCCAGCAATGCATCCGTTTCTAAGAACTGTTCCTCGCTCCCAGGCTCACCCGCAAAGCTTAGACTGTAATCCCATTCCGTTCCTCTTGTACTGAAGAAAGTAATTTCATATGGAGCCTTATGATTTTCGAGAGTGAATACAGTCCTCCCTACATAACTTTTATCTTCTTTACGGCTCATTTCAGCACTTACGATCTCTAAATTCATCCACTTATCTTCCTTCCTATCATCAAATCAGCTACCCTTTCAGTATATCATTGAAATGATTGTAATTCCTTCTCTTTGCTCTGTAAATTCCACGTAATTGACTTTTTTCATCCGGCGGTTAATAATTTAGTACAATGCTTGTAAAGTACTAAACTATTAGTAAATGGAGGAAATTACAATGACTGATTTTCAGGCTAAGCTTAGTAAATATGCAGATTTAGCTGTACAAATAGGTGTTAATGTTCAACCCGGGCAAATTCTAGTGGTGAATGCACCGATTCTTGCCGCTGATTTCGTACGTCTAATTACCGCTAAGGCATATACCATCGGAGCAAGTTTAGTTAAGGTGAACTGGAGTGATGCGAGCATTACACGCCAACAGTTTGAACACGCTGCGCCAGAGGTATTCACTCAGCCTCCTACTTGGTACGCAGGTGAAATGACTGAATTCGCCGAAAAAGGTGCGGCTATCCTTAACGTGATCGCTGAAGATCCTGATGCACTTAAAGGTATTGATCCAGTACGTATCTCCAATTTTCAAAAAGTACGTGGAGCTGCCCTCACCAAATATCGTGAAATGCAAATGTCCGACAAAGTTAGCTGGAGTATTGTAGCTGTTCCTTGTCAAGCTTGGGCGGATAAAGTGTTCCCTGAGGTTCCAGCCGAAGAACGTGTAGATAAACTCTGGGAAGCCATTTTCCACACCGTGCGTCTTGACCGTGAAGATCCAGTAGCTGCATGGCAGGAGCATCTCGACACCTTAGAACAAAAAGCAAATGTACTCAATGCAAAAAAATATAAAAAGCTGCATTACATAGCACCTGGCACTGACCTTAGCATCGAGCTTCCTGAAGGCCATATCTGGGCACAAGGAGACAGCATTAATGCAAAAGGTCATTCTTTTGTAGCCAATATGCCTACCGAAGAAGTCTTCACTGCACCACTAAAAACTGGTGTTAATGGCACTGTAAGAAGCACAAAGCCACTTAGTCATGGCGGCAACATCATCGATGGCTTCTCTATTAGCTTTGAGAACGGCCGTATTGTAAGTGTTACTGCTGAGCAAGGTCAAGAAGCGCTAGAGCACCTCATTAGTATGGATGAAGGAGCGAAATACTTAGGGGAAGTTGCCTTGGTTCCTCATAAATCCCCTATTTCTGAATCCAACATTCTTTATTACAACACATTGTTTGACGAAAATGCTTCTAATCACCTTGCTATAGGTATGGCTTATGCCTTCTGTTTAGAAGGCGGTAAAGATATGAATCCAGAGCAGTTAATTGAGCATGGCCTCAACAATAGTGTAACCCATGTGGATTTCATGATCGGGTCAGCTGAGATGAACATTTACGGGATAACTGCTGATGGAACTGAAGAACCTGTCTTCCTGAATGGAAACTGGGCGTTCTAATTTAAGCACACAAGAGATACAGGATATTGGGAGGAATAGAAACTATGTTGGATTTCAAGCAAAAGCTGGAGAATTACGCATTGCTGGCCGTGAAGATTGGCGTTAATATTCAACCGGGTCAGACACTCGTTGTGAATGCAGATATTGTATCCGCAGAGCTTGTGCGACTTGTGGTTCGTAAAGCCTATGAAGCCGGCGCGAGACTTGTAAAGGTGAATTATAGTGATGAAGTTGTATTACGTACACGATATGATCTTGCTCCATCCGATTCCTTCCTGGAGCCGCCGCAGTGGCAAGCCGATGAATTAGAGGATCTTGCTAAAAAGGGAGCGGCATTTCTAACCATTATCTCTGCTGACCCGGATCTTTTAAAAGGCGTTGAACCTGGAAGAATTGCCGATAATCAGCGTATCTCTGGGCAGACCCTAGCGCCATATCGTGAGTACTTAATGGGAAATCATGCGAGCTGGAGCGGTCTTGCCTTCCCATCAGCCTCTTGGGCTGCAAAAGTGTTCCCTGACGCTCCATCCGAGCAGCAGGTTGAACTGTTATGGGATGCCATCTTTAAAGCCACACGTGCGGATCAGGACGATCCTATTGAAGCATGGAGCCGCCATTTAGATGGACTCAAAACTCGTTGCTCTTCCTTGAATGAAAGTAAGTTTCGCAAGCTGCACTATACAGCACCTGGTACAGATTTAACTATTGAGTTGCCGGAAGGACACATCTGGTGTCAGGCTGGAGCTGTGAACGGTAAGGGCGTCCCTTTCTTAGCCAATATTCCTACGGAAGAAGTGTTTACTGCCCCTTTGAAGTCTGGTATTAATGGTAAAGTGAGCAGCACTAAGCCACTTAGCTACGGCGGCAATCTAATCAATAACTTCACGCTGACCTTTGAGAACGGTAAAGTGATTGATTTTACTGCTGAAGAAGGCGCTGAAACTTTAGCATCACTAATCGCGCTGGATGAAGGCTCTTCCTATCTTGGCGAAGTTGCTTTGGTACCTTTCCACTCTCCGATTTCTGAGAGCGGTATTCTTTATTACACTACGTTGTATGATGAGAATGCCTCCTGTCATTTGGCTTTAGGTGCAGCTTATGCCTTCACAATTCAAGAAGGAATTACGATGACTAAGGAACAGCTGTTGGAAAAAGGAATGAATCAAAGCCATACCCATGTTGACTTTATGATGGGCTCTCCTGAAATGAATATTGACGGAATTAACGATGATGGAACAACAGTACCTATCTTCCGTAATGGGGATTGGGCTTAAGGCTTAAACAACACCCGTTAGATCCTAGATAGAACCAACTTCAAACAACCCGCTTAGCTCTCTAATTAGAGAGTAAGCGGGTTGTTTTTGTTTTAACAACAACATTTCTGGTGGTAAAATGCCCAAATTTGAATAAATGTTCAATATTCGTTCACACTATTGTTGATTTCCGTTCACAAATATGTCACAATACAATTAAGGATTGAATTTCCAAGGAGGGGATTATCATGTTGAGAGACCCAGTATCCAAAGAAGTTGACAGCATCGAAGAAGAACAGCTAGAAATTCAACCACCGGTAGATTCAAGAATTGTTGCATCTAATGCTATTAAATACACTGCCTATGTTATGCTGCTTTTTGGATTCTTGTATTTCCTGATTGCTTACTTGGCGCCTATGTTGGAACCTTAATGTGATGGATATAACTTTATTGGAAAACGCTTACGGTTAATCACTCTCTATGGAGTAGTGATTAACCGTTTTTATTAATTCCATGAGAATGCTTTGTTTGTCCAAGCTATTGCTGTAGGCGACCATACCCCGTTCATCTTCGATTGTATCCAAGCTATGGCCTCTTCTCTATCCCCTTCAAAAGCGGATAAACCGTTATCTGACATCCAGTGACTGACCGTCTCGAACGAGGTACTGCTCCAACCATTTACTTCACCTTCATCATTCAGGCGTTGCTTGATGCCTGAGATCACCATATCTAAAGATCCTTGCAGCTCAGTAACCGCGTTATCGAAGGCTGTTTTCTTTTCTTTTGCCTTCATATCAGCCTCTGCCCGAAGTTTACGTGTATCAATACCTTCATGTTCACGAACAATCTGCAGCAAGGTCACAGCTTCTTTACTAGCCAACCCATCCTTATACCGCTCTTCAATAGATTTGGTACTGCCTGCTGCTGCTACAAATGCCGGGAACCACTCCCTTGAGACCAAAATAGCCTTTTTCTTAATAAACTTTCCGTATCCTGCAAGGCCCTCACCTGGAAACTGCGCACGCCATGACCACGGATCTAAATCTGTTCCAGTATGCCAATTCTCGGGCTTAGTTAAGCCGTTTAAAGACGGGTGCCCGGGGATGAGCGCAGCAAGCGGTAAAATCCCCAATTTCGCAATAACCTCTGCTGTTTCCCCATAAGTGGTGACACTACCTTGTTCATATTCCTGACCCATTTGTTCATCATCTCCTAGATCTAATTTAATCAGATTTCATATTTCCAATTCCGGTTATAAAAGTGCTAATCAAGCGGGTTAGACTCTCGTTAGTATCGAGCGCCATACCGAATCCACCCTTTTGCTCCAATGAGGCGAATCCATGCAGGATACTCCGTAATCCCCTTACGGCATGAAGTTCTCCTTCTTCGCCTAATTGATAACTCTTCATCACCTGAATTATAAACTGCAAAATATGCTCACCAGCCGCTTCAAGCTCCGTGTTCTCCTGCTCAGGCGCTCGTAGTGTAGTCTCATACAAACCTGGTCTACTCCTAGCAAAATCCACATATGCCCGGCCCATCGCGTGTACAGCAGCATCTCCATTTAATCCTTCAGCTGCGTTCGACATGCTTGTAAATAATAACTCTAATCCGTAAATGGCGAGCCCAATCCGCAAATCCTGCAGTCCATTTATATGATTGTATAATGACGGGGAACGAACACCTAGTTTACCTGCTAATGCAGCCAAGGTAACGGCTTCTATACCTTCATCATCGGCAATTTCTGCTGCTCTAATCACTAGTGTGTGACGATCTAATCCTGCTCTAGGTGACATTTAATTACTCCTATCCTGAATCATTTGTGCCTTACGTATGGCTTTCTCCATCTCCTGCTTTGGCGCTTTAAGTAAGTTGCCGTGACCAACAGCAAGTAAAGCTGGAGATAACTCTAGAAGCTTAATCGCACTATTCAGAGCTTGAGCTTTATTCCATGTAGCCATTGCTGGAAAAGGAAACAGGGGGATGATGGTTCCAGCCACCGCAGTTCCCCGGAAGGTCTGAAGAGCATCCCCAACGATTACAGCACCGCTGCGTGAATCAAGGAAAGACATAGAGCCGGGGGTATGTCCTGGAGTGTGAATCGCTGTTAATGATCCAATGGTATCCCCTTCGTGGAGAAGGACATCTGGCTTGGTAGCTATCTTCTTCGGAACGCCTCCCTTAATAGGGGTCTGAGGTTCTCCTTCCCGAAGTGAACGATCTCCACGTAGTAATGCCGAATCTCGCTCAGAGATGTACACCTGAGCCTCTGGACGTTGCTTTTTTAGTCCATCCAGTGCCCCAATATGATCATCATGCGCATGCGTTAAGATCATACGTGTAAGCTTCTTATTTAGCTTCGCTTCAGTATCCATAATTCCTTTTAGACTAAATGGCATAGCGGCATCTATTAAAGTCAATCCATCTTTTTCCTCAATAATGTAACAATTCACTGGAAAAAAATTTGGCATCCAAGTCAACTGCAATAAATGACCTTCACGTGTTACTCTCATCCTTACCCCTCCGATAAACTAATGATATTAGCTTAAATATAAACTAATGATATTAGTTTTACAAGAGATTGTTATCTTTAATCTTTAATCTTTAATATTTAATATTTAACTCTCAATGTTCTTGTCAGCATTTTTGTTGGATTTATTAATTATGTACCACATCGCCCAAGTGATCCCTATGAAAAAAACAACCGCCCCCACGAGAGTACTCGATATATTTTTTCTAATATCCACTTCACCCGCTTCTCTAAAATCAAGCAAAAATGTTAGCGTGGCCCAAATAATCGTGCTGATAACACCCGATATTAAATGAATCTTCTTAAACCGTCTGAGTTCTCCTTCCTTACTCGGCAGCAGGTATATCCCATCTTTGACACAACGAACGGTAACATACAAGCAACCTAACAGCATAATCCCAAAAGTATCTACCCAATATTTGATGTCCCATTCCAGGATAAATAATTTTACCAAAAGGCTGATCATAAATCCCACTAACACAATCAATAATCCGTGCGTACTAAACTTCTGAATTTCTGTGATAATTCGTTCGTCTTTAATCTTTGGCCCTTTCACAACTAATCCTCCCAAAAAATATCGTTTAATGACGTATCTAACGCCTTGCAGATGGCTATGCACAGCTTAATCGTCGGGTTATAGTTACCAGCTTCAATCAGGCCGATCGTCTGCCGTGTAACCCCTACAACTTCCGCTAACTGTTCTTGGGAAAGATTCTTTTGGATCCTTGCCAGCTTTAACTTGATGTTTTTGTTCTCTCCCACTCCATAACCTCCCTTTAATGTTTGTGATGCATTCCATTTTCCACCATTGTAATCTATATCGGTCATTATGCACATTATATATTACATTTGTTTAGTGGGATCAACATTTCACTTTAGGATCGACGTGTCATGTTAGGATCCAGACTTCATTTTCCATTCCCTCTCCGTCAGGAAATACTTTCTCCCCACCGTTGGATCAAATGGTGAAGAGTGATTGTAACTGAGTCCATAGCCAGTCAGCTGCGATGCATAACTCGCCGCCTTGGATAGTATGTAAGCACACTTTTGCCAATAGTTCGGACTCAGATGACCTTATAATGCAAATTCGAGTGTTTTCTGCGGGTTATCGGACTCAATTGCAGCTATTTACTCAAAACCACACCAATTCTGCGCCTTTACAAGGAAATAAGAGCTATGGGGTCCGATACTTCTACAAAATGACTCAAAAAGCTCAAATAGCTGCAATACAGTCCGCAACATGAGGTTCTTTAGTTAGTTTAGGTTAGTTTGGGGTTAGTTCGCTTATTCGCCGTTGCATCGGACTGAGGAGTCCTTATTTCGTATATTTGCAGCTAATTGACGTGCTATCGGACCCAGTTGCAGCTATTTACTCATAACCACACCAGTTCTGCACAGTTACATGGTTATAAGAGCTATGTGGTCCGATACTTCTGCAAAATGACTCCAAAAGCTCAAATAGTTGCAATACGGTCCGATGCGGAGATCAGTAGGAAGCCCATAGAAGGTCACTAGGAGATCTCTAGAAGGTCACTAGTAAGCCCCGCAAGAGGTCACTAGGATATCACTAGGAAGCCACTAGGAGGTCAATAGGATATTACTAAGAAGTAAGTAGAAGGTTGAGCCACATCAGCAGAGGAACCAGCAGCGAAACATGATCAGCACCTAGCACCCAGTAGCCATCACCCTACTATCGCTAGTCAAAGTAACAAAAAAAAGCATCCCTAAGGATACTTTTGATCTTTCGATGCTTTTGATCTTTCGATCTTTTTGATATTTCGATCTTTTTGATATTTCGACGCTTTTTCGATGTTTATGATCTTTCCGCTTTTAATATACGAATGCCTTCGACTTTCCTTATTCCACTACGCCATTCTCTGGATAGAAGTCTACGATCTTCAGCAGCTCCGAAGCGTCTGTGCGTGGACGGCTGTCAGGTACAGTCTCCGGATATCCGGCATGGATCATGGCTACAATTTTTTCGCCGGGCTTCACACCAATTTTAGTGCGGAATTCAGGGTTGTTGATGTATGGATCAGTCTTCCAAATCGTTCCTACACCTTGTTCCCAAGCTGCGAGCTGGAAGTTCTGTACAAGTGCGGACGCTGCTGCAAAATCCTCGTCCCACTCTCTTTGCCGAGGATCTTCAGGCATCACTACGATTACTGTTAATGGAATATTCGAGATATATTCTTTACGTTTAGCAGCCACTTCTGGATCAGCTATAGCACGTTTTACAAAAGCAAATGCAGATTCAGCTAGGAATTTCGAACCTTCCCCTTGAAAAGCAATAAATCTCCACGGCTCACGCACACCATGATTCGGTGCCCATACCGCTACATTTAATAATTCCTCTAAAAGGCCTTGTGGAAGTGGATCTTTTTTAAAAAGCTTAATCGAGCGTCGTTCTTTTATAATTTCGGCCACACTATTCTGTTGAGTCTGTTGAGATTGCGTCATAAGATCCACTCCCTAATATAGTAATAATGATAATCATTATCACAAATGATACAGCATCTTTCTGCCTTTTGCAAATAATAGGCAACCATTCGAATCACAACTCTTGAATTCACAAAAAAACACCGTTCCCGAAAGAACGATGTTCACAGCTTCAGCCGAATCGGCCCATGATATATTCTTGCGTCATTTGATTCTCTGGATTGGTAAAGACTTTATCCGTCTTATCATATTCGACAAGGGAGCCTAGATAAAAGTATGCGGTATAATCAGAGATCCGAGCTGCCTGCTGCATATTATGTGTCACAATAACGATGCGAAGCTCTTCTTTCAACTCCTTGATTAGCTCCTCTACTTTACCTGTGGAGACCGGGTCTAGAGCTGATGCTGGTTCGTCCAAGAGCAGAATTTGCGGGTTAACCGACAACGCTCTAGCAATACAAAGGCGCTGCTGTTGTCCACCGGAAAGTGCAAGTGCTGAATCTTTTAAACGATCCTTTACCTCATCCCACAATGCTGCTTTGCGAAGACTGCTCTCAACAATCTCATCAAGAGCCTTTTTGCCTTTAATGCCGTGATACTTAGGTCCAAAAGCGATGTTATCGTAAATCGATTTATAGAACGGATTTGGCTTTTGCCATACCATCCCGATCTTCTGACGCAGCTTAATCACATCCGTACCCGGAGCATTAATATCCACTCCATCAATCCAGATGCTTCCTTTTGTTTTTGAGCCAGAAATTTCGTCATTCATCCGGTTCAAAGAACGAAGAAAGGTTGATTTACCGCAGCCGGATGGGCCGATCAGTGCAGTAACTGTATTTTCAGCAAATGGAAGGCTTATCCCCTTTACTGCCTCATATGTTCCGTAAAAAATACTCAGGTCTTCGGTTTGAAAAGATTCACGCACTGCTGTTGCCGACGTTCCCATCGATTACTCCTCCTACATCTCTACTTTAATTTGTATGATTAGTTCATTCTTTTTGAAGCTGTAAGCTTACGATAAATAAATCTTCCGAAATAACGTGCTGCCAGATTGAAGATTAACACCATAATTACAAGCACCGCCGAAGCTCCCGCAGCAATCTGTGCAGCATCTGGAGCTAGACCTTCACTGTTGACCTTCCAAATGTGGACAGCCAGCGTTTCCGCTGGACGGAAGGGATTCAGTGGCGAATTCGCACTAAGTGGATTCCAGTTGGTGAAATCCAATCTAGGGCTACTCATTCCTGCTGTGAACATCAACGCAGCTGCTTCCCCAAAGACACGGCCAGCGGACAAGATAGTACCTGTAATAATTGTAGGTAATGCTACCGGAAACAACACCGAGGTAACAATTTTCCACTTGGATAATCCTAGTGCAAAACCGGCCTCTTTTTGTTGTTTTGGAACACTACGAAAAGCTTGCTCCGTAATCCGCACCATCAGCGGTAGATTAAAGACCGTCAATGCCAGCGCACCGGAGATTAAGGAGAAGCCTAGATTGAAATAGTTAACAATTAGCAATAGACCAAACAAGCCGACTACGATGGAAGGGAAAGATGACAATACTTCAACAATCAAGCGAATAAAGCCGGTAATCTTACCGGGACGAGCATATTCCGCCATATAAATACCGGCACCCAGTCCAAGCGGAACTGTAATAATAAGTGTCAATACTAACAGGAATAAGGAGTTAAATAGCTGTGGTCCGATCCCTCCACCTGCACGAATCTTTTGCGGTGCGGAGAAAAGAAAATCCCAACTGATATGGCTTAAGCCTCTAAAGAGGATATATCCCAAAAGTCCAAGTAGAATGGCAACGATGAGCATCGCGAAAAATACAATAAGACTGGTGGCAATTTTATTTACGGTTCTCGGCTTCAAATTTTATTTCTCCTTTCAAGCATTCTCACAAAGAAGACAAATACGAAAGTCATCAGCATGAGAACCAGTGCCATACTCCACAGTGCATTATTGTGAGGTGAGCCCATAGTCGTGTTCCCCATACCGAGTGTGATCACACTGGTCAAGGTAGAAGCTGACTCAAAGAGTGATTTTGGCACGAATGGCGCGTTCCCGATAACCATTTGTACAGCGAGTGCTTCACCGAAAGCACGAGCCATTCCCAATACAATCCCTGTCATTATGGCAGGAAAGGTTGTTGGAATAATCACCCGCGAAATCGTCTGCCACCGGGTGGCACCAAGCGCATAGGAAGATTCTTTTAAGTTTTGCGGCAATGAAGCCAGCGCGTCTGCAGCCACGCTTGTAATCGTCGGAAGAATCATTACCGAGAGCACAAGCGCGCCTGCAGCTACCCCGATGCCTTGGCCCGGCAGGTTGTTGCGTAAAAACGGTACAATTACACTTAATCCGATGAAACCATATACTACCGAAGGAATCCCTGCCAAAAGCTCAATAACAGGTTGAAGTAATTTTTTGCCCCACCCTGGAACAATCTCAGTCATAAATAACGCAGCGCATAAGCTAAGTGGACTAGCAATCAATGCGGCAAGCAAAGTAACCAGGAAGGACCCCGAGATAAATGGAAAAGCTCCGAAGGAAGGCGTATCCGCTTCTGGCGACCACTTTGTACCGAATAGAAATTCAGAAACTGTAGCATTGCCACTTGTGAAGGTTGAAATTCCTTTAGACGCTACAAAATATACCATCGATACAATGATTGTTATCAACAGTAATACACAGAAGGACATATAAGTACGTCCAACAAAATCTTCAATATGATGTTTTTCGAATCGTGAGTTCTTTAGTTTCACCCTCAATTGCTCCCTCTTTCTAAAGTGAAAAGAGAGGCAGATGTATCCGCCTCTAATCACTTGAGATTCTAATCAATAACATTGCCTAGAATTAAATTACTTAGCGGTAACAGTTCCTGCAACGTCGCGAACAACTTGCATTTTAACAGCTGGGATGTATCCAAGTTCAACAACTTCACCAGTTTGCACTTCGTCAGTTAAGAAAAAGTCGAGGAATGCTTTTACTGTTGCGTTAGGTTCACCATTTGTGTACATATGCTCGTAAGCCCACACTGGGTATTTACCAGAAACAACATTATCAACAGATGCTTCCACACCGTCAAGACTAAGTGTTTTAATGGAATCATCCAGGTAAGAAAGAGCAAGGTATCCGATTGCCCCTGGAGTTTCACCGATCATTTTCTTAACCGTACCGGAGGAATCTTCTTGAATCGAACCTGGGATATCTTCTGTTTTGGTTCCAAGTGCAAAGCTTTCAAAGGTTGCACGAGTACCGGAGCTGCCTGGACGGTTGATGATTTGGATTTTTTGATCCGCTCCGCCTACTTCAGACCAGTTAGTGATTTTACCAGTGAAAATGTCCACCAGTTGTTGTTTAGTCAAGCTATCCACACCAGCATCAGGATGAGATACTGCTGCGATCGCTACTACTGCTACTTGATGATCTACGAGTGCTGCTGCTTTTTCTGCATCTGCATCTTTTAATTTTTCTTCTGCGAATACGTCAGAGTTTCCGATATCTACTTGTTTCTCAGCTACTTGAGTAAGACCAGTACCACTGCCACCGCCTTGAACTTGAATGTCCACGCCAGTGTTTTTATCCATGAAATTCTCTGCTACCAGCTCAACCAAGGGTTGTAATGCTGTTGAACCTGAAGCCAGAATCGAACCACTTATTTCAGCGCCGCCGCTTCCTTCGTTAGTTGCTGCAGCGTTTCCTCCTGTGTTGTTTGCCCCGCCGTTACCGCAAGCCGATAGTGCCAGTACGCTTGTTAAAGCCAAAGTCATGATCCATGATTTTTTGAATTGCATTGTTTTGTCTCCTCCTAAATGGTTTGTTAGCATGGCTCCCTGATCAGTTCATACCAAACTGGCTTCGAAAGCTTTAACATGGTGTTGTGGAGCTTGGCCCCCATATGCATGGTTACTGTAAAAGTTCATCAAACGCATATGTTATATGTTGTCCGGGACTTCTTGGCCCCTCTGACTCTTCTTATTCTAGAGCTCGTTCGTTAGAGAAACTTCTTATCTTTGTAAAGTGAACGAAAAAAATACCAATATAAAGTGTATATCTGTATAGATATAATCTATAATGGAGATATAATTTGTAATCCAACTTAGCATTATGTGGAGGAAAGTCATGAATATTATGAAATTGAACATCGTAGTTCTGATTGAAAAATATAAAAAGGTAACCGATGTAGCCGCAGAATTAGGCCTTAAACAGCCTACTGTTTCTTTTCATATGAAGAATCTGGAGGCTGAGCTCGGAACTCCTCTATTTCTTTACCGCAGCGGAAGAGTGCTGCTTACGGATGCTGGGCGAGCCCTTTATCAATACGCCCTCAAAATCGTTTCCCTCACAGCAGAAGCTGAGCGTACAGTTAAACAATTTTCTTCCCCCTCAAAAGGAACATTAGAGCTGGAAGCCAGTTTTATTCCTGCAACTTATATTTTACCTAATGTGTTAATCCAATTCATGAAACTCTATCCGGGGATTAACAACTCCTTGACGGTTCAAAGCGATGCTTTGTTACGTGAACGTCTCCGTAGTCGGGATATTCAGATGGCCATTTTACATACTTCGGATTGGCAGGACGAATCTTTTGATTTTCAGCTTATTGTCCGTGATGAACCTGTCCTAATTTTTGCACCTGGTCATCCATTTGAAGACCTAAAGAAATTAACACCTGAACTAATTGCCAATGAGCCGTGGATTCAGCATGAGCAAGGATCTTGTTTACGGGGGTATGCCGATCAATGGGCACAATTCAATCAAATCCGTTTATGGAACCGATCCGAGTTGAATTCTCCAGAAGTGATTAAGCAGCTAGTTAGCGGGAGTGACTGTGTTGGCATATGTTCTAAAGCGGCTGTTAAAGCTGAGATTGAGCTAGGCAAGCTTAGCTATGCCAACCTACCAGGGATTTTGCCTGAAAGCGGCGGGTTTGTGCTCGGCTGGCGTAAAGATCATATTTTAACACCGTTGCAGCAATCCTTTGTTGAAATAGTAACGACTCTTGATCTTTAAAAAAACAAGGAAGCTTCTAAAGCCGCAAACGGTTTTAGAAGCTTCCTTGTTCATTTATTCTATAAAAGGAAACATTAATTTCTCATTTTCACTTAAATACATATTCTCCTTCGTGATGACCACGGAGCCTGTGTCTATTATCTGTTCCACTTTTTCACCCTCAACAGCTTCAATCGCCGTCTTCACAGCTAAGTACCCCATATTAAAGGGCTTCTGCATGACCGTGCCAAGCAAAATCCCTTTTTCGAGGAGCTTCACCTCATTGCTAGAATTGTCGAACCCAAACAATTTCACTTTGTCCTGAAATCCCATATCCATAATCGCCTCCCCAGCACCTAGTGTAGAAGGTTCATTAAGACCGATTATTCCCTTTAAATTTGGCTCGTCCTTTAGCAAATCAATAGTTAACTGATACGCTTTTCGCACGGAACCATCACTGTATAATGTAGGCTGCACATCATGAACTCCATTTTCTAAAAGGGCGTCACGAGCTCCTCTTTCCCTCTCTATTGCTGTCGCAGAGCCTTGTACAAAGTTAACGATGGCGACTTTATCCTCTGGATCGATATATTTTCTTAACTCCTGCCCTGCCTTACGTCCTGCTTCATAATTATCCGTAGCAATAAAACTCTCTGATACACCACCGCTCAAGCCCGAATCTACAGTAATAAGCGTAATGCCAGCTGATTTGATCTTTTCTGCGATTGGAATGAGGCGATAATAATCCGTAGCTGATAAAATAATGGCGTCAGGCTTCTCCTTAATTGCTTGCTCCAACAGTTCTATTTGTTGATCTACATCAAGCTCTGTATCCGTTCCAACCGTGCGAACCTCTGCACCGAACTCCTTAGCCGCTGTTGCCACACCTTGTTTCATCACTTCCCAGAATTCAATACTGCTGTCGATAGTCTTGGGCACATAAATAATGGTCCTAACCTTTGCGTCAAGCTCATTTGCAAACATACGATAGGCTAATGAACCCAAAGTAACAATGAAGAGCAGCAACAGAGTATACAGGCCAATTTTTGACCGTAATGCGCTCATTGACTCTCCTCCTCATAAATTACAGGTATTCGTAAAGTGGCCGTCGTTCCTTCCTCCATCTCGCTTGTAAAAGACAAACCGTATTTCACACCGAAATACAGCTGGACACGATGGTTCACATTTGCGACACCTACACCGCTGCCAGTCTTGAAATCTGATTTTTGCAGCAGTACCTTACCCATCTGCTCTTCATCCATCCCAATACCGTCATCAATGATCTGTACGATAATATCGTTCTGTTCTTGTCTTGCCCGGATCAGAATGTGCCCTTGCTCAGGATTATGTTTTATGCCGTGATAGATCGCATTTTCAACCAAAGGCTGAAGTACCATTTTTAAAATGCTGCAGGTTAGGATATCTTCTTGTACCTCTATGGAATAAGTGAATTTATTACGATAACGCATGTTCTGAATCGTTAAATAGTGCCGAATATGCTCTAATTCTTTGGCCAGCGGAATCAATTCCTCACCCTCACCAATTGTTGAACGGAGCAGCTTGGATAGAGATGAAGTCATCTCCACCACTTCCTCCATCTTTCCTGTCTCTGCCATCCAAATAATCGAATCAAGTGTATTGTACAAAAAGTGAGGTTTAATCTGCGCTTGCAGCGCCTTCAGTTCACTGACACGCTTCATCTCTTGCTCCAAGACGATCTGCCCCATTAACTCTTTAATCTTCATGATCATAAGATTAAACGTACGAGCAAGCTTGCCGATTTCATTCGTGCTCTCAATCTCTACGCGTATGTCGAACTCTCCACGTTCCGCTTTTTTCATATTCAGCTCCAAATTCTTCAGCGGTTTGGTCAGTGCGTACGAGAGAAATATCGATATAGCCATAGCAAAAATCAAACTAATTGCTCCCCATAAGGCGGCGGTTCCTTGCATACGTTGCTTGTTCGCGACCAAATCATCCGGATAAGTGACTCCAACTATTTTCCAGCCAAAGCTGGTAGTGTCCACAGTGTACAGTTTCTGGTCATTCCCCGTGTTAACCGTAACAGATCCACTCTTGATCCCAAGGACCGTCTCCAATTGTTCGAACTTGAGCTGGGAGTAGATCAACTGCTGTTGTGGATGATAGACAAGGCTGCCTGCGGGATCGACAATAAAAACATAACCGCGCTTTCCCAGTTCGATTTGTTTACATAGATTATTAATTACACTGTAATTGAGATCTACGAGCAGTACACCTTGTTGATCCGCTTCCGTCATAGCATTCGCATTCGTGAGTTTTCGGCTGATCGAGACTACCCACCGGTATTCATCTTGAAAGATGTGCTGCACATGTGAGGAAGAAACTGCAACGTCAAGTTGATTCATAGCTTTTTGATACCAATCTTGAGCTATTAGTTCAGGAAGCGGTTTCAAAACAGCATGCTGTCGATCCGAAACAGTCATGCCATCTGAGTCTGCATATAATATAGAGGAAATATCCGAGCGGGACTGAACGACTGACCGGAGATAATGACTGGCAAGCAGTTTATTCTTAAGCGCTTCTTCTTCATCTAATTTCGAGCCTTTTATATATTTCTCTAGATCACTGCTAGTTAACACCAGAGCAGCTATGCTCTCCATATTGCCAATGTAATTCTCGATATTCAGTTTTACTTGTTCTATTAATTGTGAAGTGTAGGCTACAGAATTGTCCTTGACCGCGGCTGAGGACAGGCGATAGGAAGTATAACTCAGGACAATAGTTGTGCAGAGGATAAGAAGTGAAAAGGAGACAGCAATATTAGTATGAATACTTCGGCTGCGGAAAAAGCGCTGTGATCTCATAGAGAGAGATTCTCCTTCTGCCGGTGTCGATATTCCTTCGGTGTGCTTCCTACATTACGTTTGAAAATAACACTAAAATACTGTGGATCAGCATAACCAACTCTGGCAGCGATATCATATGTCTTCAACTGTGTGACCGTAAGGAGTTCTTTTGCTTTTTCCAAACGGAGTCGAGTCAGATATTCTATAAATGTTTCTCCGGTATGCTGTTTAAAAGTTGCACTGAAATAACTGATGCTCATAAAAATATGGCTACACAGCTCATTGAGTGAAAAGCTGTCATTACAATAATTCTCGCGAATATAAGCTTCTGCGGCTTGCATCTGAGAAGTCCGAACCGTTGTTCTCTGTTCCGATAGTTTAAGTATCAGCTCATGGCAAGTCCTCTCCAGATAATTTCTAGCTTCATCTAAAGTCTTAAGCGCAGCAACCTCTGCAAACATATTATGCGAAACAACTACTGTATTTGGGAAGCCGATGTCGACCACATAATTCATCAAAGAAACCAGCAGCTGATAGATGCTGCTACGGCAGCCTTCTATAGAGGAGGTATTACTTTTAAGCTCCTGAAACCACTTCAATAGAATTTCCGATACAGCAGAAGCTTTACCTGTCTTTAAAGCGGATATGAATTGCTTTTCCCATGAGGTGAAATGCGCCTGATCCAATCCCTTGCCAAACTCAAGATCCTGTATGGAGATAACTTTATCTATGCCTAAAAGGTAACGATATTCTATGGAGGAGACCGCTTCTTGGAAGGATAGTGGAATTTGTTGCAAAGTATTATATTTTCTACCGATGCCTATGGTTGATGACAGCTTCAAATATTTATTTAAGCTACTCTGGACTTGCTCTGCAAGAAGCTGCGTTGCTACTTCTAACGTCTCTGAATTGCCGGATCTTATCGCAGCGATTTTTCCATCTCTCGTCTGGAATACCACTCCTTCTTGCTCTTTCTCAAGCTGCTCCTGAACAATGTTAAAGGCTCCGAAACGCAGTAGCTCTGCATCAAAAGCTAGGTCCTGGCTTCGTTTCTCAAGTTCTATATCTATAACGAGCCCAAGGTACACTTGACCCTGTAACTGAATATGAAAATAACTCAATTTATTCTCGATTTCTTCGCTTTTCATTCGAGTAGTTACCAGCTGCTCCAAGAATCGTTCCCGCAGCAATGGAAGACTCTGATTAAGTTGCATACGAAGCTTAACTAAATTCGCTTTTTGTAGATGCTCTTCATCTAAATCCTGCTTCATCTTACTTAGAAATTCAGCAAACTCACGTGCATTAATCGGTTTTAATAAGTACTCAGTCACCTTCAGTGTTATGGCCTGCTTCGCATATTCGAAGTCTTCATATCCAGTGACGATAATGACCTTCATATCCCGGTACCTATCCATCACAGCTCTGGCCAATCCCAGTCCATCCATAAAAGGCATACAAATATCAGTAATAATTACGTCAGGCCGATGCTGCTCGATTGCTTCCAGTGCATCTCTGCCATTATCGAAATCACCAACCAGCTCAAACCCATATTTACTCCATGTAATCTTCTGTTTGATCCCTTCGCGAACCTCATCTTCATCATCAACCAGAATTATCTTATACATCCAACACCTCCACAACTTTAAACTTATCAGCATAAGCATAATAGAGGCCGCCTGCGTGAGGCAACCTCTATTATTAAACTCTATTCGTATAGTAGAGGTTTGATCTCATCGGAATCCATATTGTTTTTATCATACCAGTGGAACCCCGTGTCGATGTTCTTTTCAACCGCTTCCCCTTTAATCGCTTGCACAGCTGCCTTCACAGCTTGATAGCCAATACCAATGGGGTCTTGTGTAACAGCGCCAGCCACAACACCACTGCGGATAGCATCCATCAACTGCTTGCCAGAGTCAAAGCCGACGACTACGATCTTACCATTCATTTGCAATTCATTTACTGCATTAGCCACACCTACAGCAGAACCTTCGTTAGAGCCATAGATTCCTTTCAGATCCGGATTTGCCTGCATCATCGCTTTCGCAAGGTCTGTGGACTTTAACTGATCTCCACCCCCATATTGCGGCTCTAACACTTGAATATCCGGATATTTTGCTTTCATTTGTTCCAAGAAGCCATCGCGACGCTGTTGCCCTGTGCTGCTCGTTTGGTCATGTATGACAAGGCCCACTTTACCTTTCTTGCCAATCAGTTCAGCCATTTTATCTGCGGCCAAAGCAGCTGCTGCTTTATTGTTAGTCGCTGCTGTTGCTACAGGGATATCACTGTCTACACCAGAGTCGAAGCCGATGATCGGAATCTTATTTTCCTTTGCCTTTTCTAGATAAGGAATCGCAGCCTTGCTGTCTAGTGCGGCTAGCGCAATTGCTGCTGGCTTCTTGTCGAGAGCTGTTTGCAGCATCTCAATTTGTTTATCCACCTGACTCTCATTTTCTGGACCTTCGAAGGTAATCTCAACATCAAATTCCTTAGCAGCTTTCTCCGCTCCTTGCTTCACCGCTTGCCAGAATTGATGCTGGAAACCTTTTGATATGACTGGAATGTACGGTTTGTCTGAACCGGATGCACTCTTGTTACTATCATTGTTGTTACATGCACTCAGCGATGTAGTGACTAATAACAGACAGGCAAGCATGATAAACCCTCTACGACGCAGTTTCATTTGAATCTTCCCCCTCGTCATTTGCTTTGTATATCACTCCGGATGGAGATCATACCAAGTTTATTGCTTACGGCGGCGTAGAATATCAGCGTAAACCGCAATGATGATTACAACACCGACAATGACCGTCCGCCATTCCTGAGCCACGGACATAATCTGCAAGCCATTCGTCAGCACACTCATAATCAGTGCGCCAATAATCGTGCCTAGAATAGAACCTACACCTCCACTTAAGGAAGTTCCGCCAATGACCACTGCCGCAATAGCCTCTAGTTCATAACCGGTGCCCAGTGATGGCTGTGCTGAATTCAAACGTGATGCCATCAGGATACCTGCGATTCCGCTAAAGATCCCTGTAATGGAATAGATAATAATCTTCCATTTGACTGTGTTCACACCTGATAAGCGAGTAGCTTCTTCATTACTGCCAAGCGCGAAGTTGTAACGCCCAATAATCGTCTTAGACAAGATTATGCTTGCGATCATACCGAGTAATAAGAAGATAACGATGGTATTGGGTATACCGGGGATCATTTTACCCATAGCGATCTTGGCGAAGATCGGATCATCGTTGAAATAAATGGGTTTGGCTCCTGTAATGACAAGCGACAAGCCTTTGGTGACCATCATAATCGCCAGAGTGGCGATGAAGGGTGGGATGTTCATCTTCGCCACCATCAAACCGCTGATGAAGCCGCACAGTGCTCCAGCCAGAATCCCACCTACAATGCCTAACGGGACGGGCAGACCCCAGAAGGTAATAATGACTCCAACCATAACAGATGAGAATGTCATTACAGTACCCAGAGCGAGGTCGATGCCACCCGTTATAATAACAAAGGTAGCTCCAAGCGCTAATACTCCGATTACAGCTGTAGAAACTAGAATTCCGACAAGATTTGAGAATTGAAAAAAGTTACTGGAGGATAAAGAGAATACGATGACCAATATGATCAGACTTGCAAATGCCAATAATTTTTGTTTGAATCCGGATTGCCCTCCCGTTTGCTTCATACCCGCTGGCTGACTAATCTCTTTATCCGCGATCTTCATAGTCCTGACACCTCCGGTTAACTCTTGAACAGTTATGAACGTTTCGTCGCATATTTCATAATCGCCTCCTGCGATGCTTCTTCTGCGGGGAGTTCTCCTGTTATACGCCCTTCACACATAATGATAATCCGATGGCTCATTCTTAGAATCTCAGGAAGATCTGAAGAAATGATAATGATCGCCTTCCCTTGACTCGCAAGCTGATCCAGCAGCTTATAAATTTCACTTTTCGCGCCTACATCAATACCTCTTGTGGGCTCATCGAAGATGAGTACATCACAGTCTCTCGTCAACCACTTGCCGATGACCACTTTCTGCTGATTACCCCCGGACAGAAACTTAACCTTTTGACCTACACTTGGAGTTTTGGTGGCTAGCGCTTCAACATGCTGCTCCGCTGAGCTTCGCATCTCCCGCTCCTTCATCCAGCCAAATGAATTACGGAATTTATAAAAGGAGGCAATCGCAT
This sequence comes from Paenibacillus sp. FSL H7-0735, assembly GCF_038008505.1. Classification (NCBI taxonomy): domain Bacteria; kingdom Bacillati; phylum Bacillota; class Bacilli; order Caryophanales; family Paenibacillaceae; genus Paenibacillus; species Paenibacillus sp. FSL H7-0735. Next base: position 3,967,384 of record NZ_JBBOZH010000001.1, read on the forward strand.
TATTCATGCTGATATCCATATCCACAAGCAGTCCGAAACGTTTACGGTCTTCGGACAAATACCCAATACCATGCTGTACCGCTTGATGTGGCTGACGTATACGAACCGATTTTCCATGGAGCATAATTTCACCTTCATCGATGGGATCGGCACCAAATACGGCACGAACAACCTCGGTGCGTCCAGCTCCCATTAAACCAGCGAAGCCCAAAATCTCACCTTTATACAGATGAAAGCTGATATCCTTGAACGCATGCCCTCTAGAAAGATTCCGAACTTCTAAGACAACTTGCTGAGTCTGTTTCGCAATCGTTGGTTTCGACGTTTGATATAATTCACGTCCAACCATCATGCTGATGATCTGATCAATCGTTATTGAATCGGTACGAACGGTATCTACATAACAACCATCGCGCATAACTGTAATGCGGTCTGTAATTCGCTTCAATTCATCCATGCGGTGAGAGATATAAATAATTCCCACACCTTTATCTCGTAGCTGCTCAATCATTCGAAATAACTCGTTAATTTCTGTATCTGTTAACGCGGCGGTTGGTTCATCCATGATCAATACCTCGGCTTGGAAAGACAAGGCTTTAGCGATTTCAACCATTTGCTGATTAGCAACGGTCAGGTCTGATACCAAAACTCTGGGATCCAGCTTCAGATTCATTTGATCAAACAAAACCTGAACTTTTCGGTTTATCTCTAAATCATCAACGAACCATTTCAGAGCTTTTCGCGGCTCTCGTCCAATGTAAATGTTCTGGGCGACCGTAAGATGAGGCATTAAATTCAATTCCTGATGGATGATACTAATTCCAAGCTCCTGTGCTTCACGGGTATTAACAATCTCCACTTCATTTCCCTTGTACCACATTTGACCAGTATCCTTGGAATAGACACCTGTCGCAATCTTCATAAGGGTAGACTTGCCAGCGCCATTTTCTCCTACTAACGCATGAACTTCCCCACGCTTCAGCTCAAATTGACATTCATTCAAAGCATGAACACCTGGGAAAAACTTGTTGATTCCCTCCATACGAAGCAACACTTCGTTCATTTTGATATCCACCTCAAATTCTTTGAGAATGCATTAACCCTTAAAGTAATCGCTTTCAATCCGGAATGTAAAATCATTGTATTCCCTATAAGTTGCCATTGTAATGGAATAATCTCCGTAAAAAAGTTTAAAATTTTATGTTTTACACAAAAAAAAGCTGAACCGAGAGCACCTCAGTTCAGCACAAATGTTATACCCTAAAAATCACATGTCAGCGATCCCTCTTACAGGCTTGCGCCATTTCCAGCCACCAATGTGAAGGTCTTAGGAATTCCCTTATCATACACGTCGGAAGATAGATTAGGTTCTTCTACTAATTGGCGGATCACTAGTCCGCTATTAGCTGCAGCGGTTACAATTTCTCCGAGTGTCCAGCGGCGCCAATACACAACACTATGCTCTTGTTCACCTGCTGGTGTACCTGTGGAAGGCAAATACTTGGAATAGGATACCTTCTTCTCTTCCAATGATGAGTCAAAATAATCTCCGTTTACTTTGTGTTTGCGTACCTTCGCAGTAGATCCCTTTGAGGAAATAAGCTTGGTCGTTACCGGATGAAAATCGCGGAGTACAAATACGCCTCCAGGAGAAAGCAATCGGCGAGCTGTTTCCATGAATAGTGTAAGGTTAGTAAAGTAATGAACAATTCCTAACTCCGCGAAGACGATGTCATATGAACCGTCAAGGACGTCTTCTGGTAGCTTAAGAATATCTGAGACGATATAGGTTAGTGGTACCCCTGCTTCTTGGGCAAGATCAGCCGCATATCGCGCATTGGCTTCCGAGAAGTCAGCAACCGTTACTTCCGCACCTAGTAATGAGAGTGCCACGGCCTTCATTCCGTTTGAGCCCATTAAATTCATCATTTTCTTCCCCTTCACCTCTCCAAAAAAAGAAAGGAGCGGGTAAAGCTTTGCACTTGGTTCCTTTATTAATTTTGCAGCTGCTTCTGACGGTGTACCAAACCGAGTTACCCAAGCGGTATAAGTATCTTCGTTCCAAAGCTCTTCGCTTGTTGGCACAGCGTTTTTTTCTGCCTGATTATTTGAATATTGATTCTGCTCTTCCATCCATTACTACCCCTTTATGTGTAAAATATCTGTTATGAAGCATTCTGAATGGCATCAGCCATCCGGATAGTTTTCCTTCTTCCCGCGTACAAATATACTGCGAGTCCAATCATAACGAGCAGTCCACCTGCCCATTGTAAGGTTGTTAGCTGTTCACCCAAGAGTAAATACGCTAAGATACTGGCACCCACTGGTTCTCCTAAAATGTTCATTGAAACCGTAGTCGCAGATACATATTGTAGTAACCAATTAAACAAAATATGGCCAAACACCGTTGGCACCACTGCTAATAATACAAAGATTCCCCATTCCTTGGCCGGATAATTAAAAAAGGAAATCCCCATGAACAGATTGTATACGGCGAACACGCCAGCGGCTGACAAGAAGACAATCAAGCTATATAAATAAGAGGGCATGCGCACCACTAGCTTTTGACCGATCAGCATATGTATAGCTACCGCGACAGTGCCTCCGACCGATAATAGATCACCTTTAAGATTATCTGCAGAGATTCCAATATCACCCCAGCCGATAAACACGACACCTCCAATTGCAATGCCAAGCCCTAGAATAGCAGACAGAGCTGTCTTTTCCTTATACAAAAAATAAACACCCAGCATAATAAATACAGGCTCCAGTGCCATGATCATTGTTGAACTAGCTACCGAAGTATACTTTAATGATCCCATCCATAGCAAAAAATGCAGCGCAAGCATTGCGCCTGAGAGGATGAGCATTAGCCAGTCTTTTTTACGAAGAGCAAAAGCAGCTCCACTATAGGGTCTTGCAAAAGGCAGCATCAGCAGTGAGGTAAATAATAATCTGTACATGCCTTGTATAGATGCAGGTGCATCAGACCATTTAATAAAAATGGCGGAAAAAGAGATGGCCACAATCCCTATCAACATTAATAGTGGAATCGGAAGTGGCGGTTTTTTAAGTTTCACATGTTACGCGTCCTTTCAATATCTTAAGTCACTTATGTTAATTTAACGCAGACCGTAAAAAAATGCATCTATTTTCATAAGATTTCACTAAAAAAAGCACAAGCAATGTCATTTCTGACGAAAGCTCATGCTTCTTAAAAGGCTACGGCTTCAGAACAACCTTGATGCAATCTTCTTTTTTCTCACTAAAAACGTCATAGCCATGCTCCGCTTTACTAATTGGCAGGCGATGCGTAATGATATCTGTAGGATCAAATTTATTTTCTTTAATCATCTTATACAGCAACGGCATATAGTGAATCACCGGCGCTTGTCCCATCTTTAATGTGATGTTTCGTTCAAATAGCTGACCCAGCGGGAACATATTGTAATTAAGTCCATAGACCCCTACAAGCTGGATGGTTCCGAATTTACGTACGATATCCGCGGCCATTCTGAATGCACTGAGCGAGCCCCCTTGCAGCTTCAGAACCGTTTCCACTTTCTCCAAGGCAGATATTTTGGCATCTAGACCCACACAGTCAATAACTACATCTGCGCCCCCATGAGTGATCTCCTTCAAATGAGCCCCAATGTCCTTGATCTCTTCGAAGTTATAAACTTCAACATTATTGGTCAGCTTCGCATGTTGCAATCGGTAGCCGATATGGTCAACAGCAATGACTCTAGAGGCTCCTTTGATCCAGGCAAACTTTTGAGTTAGCAGTCCCACGGGCCCGCAGCCGAGAACAATGACCGTATCTCCCGGCTTCACTCCCCCGCTTTCTACTCCCCACCAAGCAGTAGGCACAATATCAGATAAGAAAAGAATTTTCTCATCTTCCATTTCTGCATCCTCCGGAACTACAAAAGGCCCAAAATTACCATAAGGTACCCGCAGCAATTCAGCTTGTCCGCCAGCAAAACCGCCATAAGTATCGGAATAACCAAGATAACCGCCTGTGTCCTTGGCGTCATTAGCATTGTCGCATTGGCTCTCCATCTCATGCTGGCAGAAAAAACACTGCCCACAGGCGACATTAAAGGGGACGATGACTCGGTCACCTTTTTTGACTCTAGTTACGTCAGGTCCCACTTCCTCAACAATCCCCATCGGCTCATGACCAATAACATAATCATCATGCATACCTGGAATTTCTCCGTTATAAATGTGCAGATCCGAGCCACAAATCGCCGTAGTGGTAATCCGAACAAGAATGTCATCTTTTTTCTCAAGCTTCGGATCAGCTACTTCTTTAACTTCCACTTTTTTCTTCCCTTGGTAGGTTAGTGCTTTCATGCTGTTAATCCGCTCCTTTGGAGATGGTCTAGAGATATAACGTTCATACCTTTCTATGTTATATCCCTAAGCCCTAACCTCTTATCCATGAAGAAGCGGAGAATACATCATCAGTGCGTAATTATCAGTTACAGCTTCATCTCCAATTAGATCTCCAGATCGGGTATATACTTTTCGACTGATCTTATTACTGCGTATATATCCGCCCCAAGGCTCTAGACTAATCCTATGATCACTTTCGTATACTTCATAATCATAAAGCGCCTGCTCATTGCATCTCCATTCCCCGTGTAAATGGCTATCGTCCAGCCAGAGCTTTAGTTGATACGTTTGAGCGGTGTTATTTTTCAATTGAAGATCCAAATAGTTATAAGAACAGGTCGCCCCGCTTCCAAAAGGTTGTGTACGTTGTTCATCTGGAAATACATCATAGCTGTGACGATGCCGTTCAATAACGGTAAGTGGTGTGTGCAGTGCCATCCAATAGATCAGATTAGACAACTGGCATAAGCCTCCTCCAACCCCGGAATGAAAACCACCATAATGCAGCACCATACCCTCCAGATACCCTTTTCGTTTAGTGGGCTTACCAATACTTCTCCAGTAGGAAAAAGTCTCCCCCGGCTGCACAACAAGTCCATCCAGCTTCGCAATTGCCAGCCGTAAGTTAGTAATTTTATTGTATTGAAGCACCATATCTACATTCCGAAGACTTCTTAATAACGGGGTAGCATGAGTCATAGCTGCATAAGATAATGTTTCATCCGTACGCTGCTTCGCTATTTTGCTTCGTCCAGTGTACCATTTCAAATATCTTTTCCAAATAAAATATCGTTTGCCAGCAAACAATCTAAGGCGAGAACGCTGAATAGGCTTCATGGCAGCCTGGGGTGTATTCATCTAGAACTGAACCTCGCTTTCAGCTCGTAACTGGGCGAATCTACCTCCAATTATCGCATTATGATGCTTAACGATCTCCCTACTACTCAGAACCCCATTATCAAAGGTGCTATGAGCATCTGAAACCAGTACACTTTTATATCCCATGCTGTATGCGCGTCTTATTGTCGTATCCAGACAGAATTCACTTTGCATCCCACAGATCACCAGATTCGTGATCCCGAGCTTTTGGAGTTCATCTTGCAATTCCGTTCGGTGAAAAGCATCCCAAGTAGGCTTCTCAACGATAACTTCGCCTTCCTGCGGTGTGATGCGGTGACTGATCTGCCAAGTGGGTGTACCTTTTGTGTACTCCTCATCTTCGGTATGTTGAATATACACAATAGGAGTACCTGCTAATCGAGCTTTTTGCTGAAGGGAGACAATCCTGTCCATCACACCCTCTTCATCGTACAGCTTTAGTTCATAGGAGAACATGGCTTCTTGAACATCGATAATTAATAATGCTGTTGATTGTTCCAAATGAATAACCTCCAAGAGCTTTTTTCAAAATCATACCAGAAACTGGGACAGACTATCTACCTACTAGAAGTTACAAATGTTAAAAATAAAAACCGAGCATCTGTAAGCAGATACCCGGACGATTTCATCAATCTTTTATTTGCCACGCTTATTATGCCAGATCAATGCATGCAGCTGTGGAAGTACACGAACCTTGTTCATATCCGAATCCACGATTACTTTATTAAACAACCACTCCAGCCTTCCCAGAAGTCGAGCAGAAATGTTGCCCTCTTCCGTGACATCATCATTACCAGGCTGCAGAAAGAGCTGCACATTCGGATATCGCTGGTGAACGTTTTTCGCATAATCAAAATCATTATCATCAAACACTACGACCTTCAAGCTATGCGTAGAACGACCCAGTTTCTCCATCTTACTCATGATGTTATCTAACATTTCCCAATTCGTTGTCATTCCTGAGCTTGGGGGTTTAGGGCTGATTGTCAGCACATCCACGTCATTGAACCAATCCTGCCATTTACTCCCCTGAGTTTCTATCGCTGCTTTTATTCCACGCTCATGAAGCAGACTGATGAAGGTACCCATTCCTTCACCAATCAAGGCAGGATTACCGCCTGAAATCGTAACACAGTCGAAATTATCTCCAGCTAACGCCAATAATTCATTTATGATTTCTTCTGCTTCCATCATGCGAACCTTATTCTTAGCCGTACCATCCCAAGTAAAAGCGGAGTCACACCAGCCGCAGCGATAATCGCAGCCATAGGTGCGGACAAACATCGTCTTCACTCCAATTACCGCACCTTCGCCTTGAATAGTTGGACCGAACATTTCAATTACAGGAATCTTACTCACAGTCACAGCCTCCATACAAACGGTAGGATGGCCCTTCATCCGGAACATCTTCAGCCAGCACCTCTGCCCAAGAGGTTGGAGTCTCCCATAGCTTTACCGAGTATAAAGGCAACCCTGCTTGCTTAAGCTTGTAGGCAATATATGAAGACATATTCTCCACTGTGGTGCGGAAAGACAATAAGGCTACTTTGGAGCCCGTATTCGTTAACGTCTCTAACACAGGTTCATTTCCCATAGCAAGAAAAGCGTGATCTAAACGATCTACAAGGCTTTGTTGTACTGTCATTTTGATATCGCTAAAATCAATGACGAAGCCTTCATCCGAGTGGCCTTCCGCGGCCATAGGTTTGCCCTTAAGCACTACTTCGAGCTTATAAGTATGTCCGTGCAGATTGCTGCATTTCCCTTTGTGTCCCACTAACTGGTGTGCCGCATCGAACGTAAATATTTTGCAGACTGAAACCTCGTTAAGCATTAAGAACCGGCCTCCATTCTCTCCGCCTCATATTGCTCAAGACCACGCTGACGCAATAGACAGGCTGGACAAGTACCGCAGCCACTGCCAATAATACCGTTGTAACAGGTCAGTGTGTGTTCGCGAACATAATCAAAATACCCCAGTTGATCGGCCATTTCCCACGTTTCTTTTTTATCCAGCCACATTAGGGGAGTGTGGATCGCAAACTCATAGTCCATAGATAAGTTCAGCGTAACATTCAATGATTTCACAAAAACATCACGGCAGTCCGGATAACCGCTAAAGTCCGTTTGGCAAACCCCAGTGACGATATGGGAGTACCCCAGTTGTTTAGCTAATATTGCGGCAAAAGATAAAAACAACAAATTCCGTCCATCGACGAAAGTACTTGGAAGCTCATCCCCTTCACCAGCCACGATATCTATATCCTGACGGGTAAGTGCATTGGGTGCCAGCTGATTAAGCAGCCCCAGATCAAGAATATGCTGTTTTACATTAAACTTAGCTGCTATCTCTGTTGCAACTTCGATTTCAGCCGCATGACGTTGATTATAGTTGAAGGTAACTACCTGCACTTCCTCATACTGCTGCAATGCCCAAACCAGGCAAGTGGTGCTATCTTGTCCGCCGCTGAATACGACGAGTGCTTTTTTGTTCATATGAATCTCTCCTTATCACAAGTTGGAATTTAGCGGTTGTCCACTTTTTCTGGATAGAGGTCGTGATTGATTAAGCGGTGTTCCGCCATCGCCTCATACTTCATACCCGGTCTTCCATAGTTGCAATAAGGATCAATTGAAATGCCTCCGCGCGGAGTGAACTTGCCCCATACCTCAATGTAACGCGGATCCATCAGTGAGATCAGATCATTCATAATAATGTTGACACAGTCCTCATGAAAGTCACCATGGTTGCGGAAGCTAAACAGATACAGCTTTAATGATTTGGATTCCACCATTTTTTGTTCAGGAATATACGAAATATACAGCGTGGCAAAATCCGGCTGACCCGTTACAGGACACAAGCTAGTGAACTCAGGGCAGTTGAATTTAACAAAATAATCACGTCCGGGATGTTTGTTATCAAACACCTCCAGAATGTCTGGATCATAACCAAACTTGTACTGTGTTCCCTGATTACCAAGCAAAGTAACTTCTTGCATTTCCTCTTTCAATCTTCCTTCTGACACGACAAAAAACCCCTCTCTTTTCCTTCGGCCTTGGCCGGTAATGGAAAGAAGAACGAGATTTCGAAAACTTGGCTCCACTAAGAAGAAACGGAAGCAACGTCCGGATAAAGGACAGCAACCGCTTGTACTGTTTAATATATTCTTAGTTTTTTATAGAGGGAGTTCGCGAACCTCTCCTGCACAACTTTAGTGCAGACTTCTTCTTAAAGCATAAAGCATATTGCGTCTTGAACTATACCATGGGTAGCCCGCTCCTGACAAGTTCTACTCTTTACTGTTACCTTATACAGATCAGCAAATAACTCCAGATTAACGTGGATAGACCTGCGTATGTAGAGATTAGGAAGCTCAAAACCAATGCCAATTTGATTGTGGATTTCTTTTTAATGACATGAATTATTCATATGGTTAATTAAGATGCGGCAAAAAAAAGGATTCAAATCCTAAGAAAAGGGTAACTTATTCATAATAATCTTCGAGCTAAGGGTGGGAGCATTTTATGGAACAAAGTATACAGCAGCTTATGGATTGGCTTAACAATCATTTGAATGAAACAATCGCAATTGAAAAGAAAGAACTTCGTGATTTGGATAAAGTTCATTTCAATTTAGAGTCCGTAGATTTCCGGAGTGCAGACGATGTTATTGATGAATATCTTGGAAGTGCACTGATATTAAGAGGTTTCGGCAGCACACTTAACGCCGATGGTGAACTGGTATCCCTGCCACAATCCACTTATGATTTAGCTGTTGAAGGTCTTCAAATCGTAGACTTAGCCGACCGCAAGGCAGAAATAACTACGGACAGAGCTAATTACACCCTTTCAGTAGATTAAACGAACATGATTATGATAAGCAAAAAGAGCCCACAGCGATTGCGGGCTCTTTTTGCTTATCATTTATTCTTCTCCAATGATCTCCACTTCAGTTTCCAGCTCTACACCGAATTTATCCTTCACAGTCGCTCTTACATGGTGGATTAGCCCGATGTAATCACTGGCTGTTGCATTATCTGCATTCACAATAAATCCCGCATGCTTCTTGGATACCTCAGCACCGCCGATTCTTGTACCCTGTAAGCCGCTCTCTTGAATTAACTGACCTGCAAAACGGCCTGGAGGCCGCTTAAATACACTCCCACAGGATGGATACTCAAGCGGTTGCTTCGATTCACGTAAATAAGTTAGTTCATCCATTTTTGCCTTGATCGTTAAAACATCACCGGAAGTCATAGCAAATTTGGCCTCAAGTACAATGTACTCACCGCTTGCGAACACGCTTTTTCTGTATCCCCATTGCAGCTCATCTCCTTGCAGAGTTACCAACTGCCCGTTCTTATTTATAGCTAGTGCACTATGCAGGACATCTTTGATCTCACCGCCATAAGCACCTGCGTTCATATAGAGCGCTCCACCGACTGTTCCTGGAATGCCACAGGCGAACTCAAGACCCGTAAGCTCCTTACCAAGCGCATATCTGGAAACATCAATTATTTTGGCACCACATTGCGCATATAAGAGATTGTCGCGAATCCCCATTTCGGTCAGTCCTGCCGTTTGCAGAACGATACCACGTACACCTCCATCACGGATAATCACATTGGAGCCATTCCCAAGTACCGTAAGGGTTATCCCATTTTGTTCTGCATATGTAACGATCTTTTGAATTTCATCATAAGTAGCTGGTGCAGCCAAAATATCAGCCTTGCCGCCCATTTTAGTGTACACGTGATCTTTTAAATTCTCATGACTTTTCACTATTCCTGCAGTCATTAGCTGCTCTAGGTCATCTTGAATTTTGTCAATATTCATGTTTTCATGCTCCTTTAACCATGTATAAATGATGGTCCTTGATCTATTTTAAAGAGTTATTATGAAATTGTAGGCAACCACAACTGTAACAACGAACAGGCTCCCTTGTCAATGACAGGAGCCTGTTCGTTGTATGATTTTAGATGATAATTACACAGCTTTATAGGCAGCAAGCTCGTAAGGAAGACACAGTGGCACACCCGTACGTGGATCCGGAACGATATCCGCTTCAATTCCAAACACTTCCCGCAATACATCTGGTGTCATAACCTCAGTAGGTGAGCCTTCGCTAACCACAGTACCGGACTTAATCGCTACCATATGCTGCGCATAACGAGTAGCATGATTCAAATCATGCACGACCATGATAATGGTACGGCCCTCTTCCTCATTCAGCTTTTGCAAAAGTTGAAGAACTTCGAGCTGATGCGCCATATCTAGGAACGTTGTAGGCTCGTCAAGGAATAAAATATCTGTTTCTTGAGCTAACGCCATAGCGATCCATGCGCGTTGACGTTGTCCACCTGAGAGACGGTCAATAGGGCGATCATGAAAAGATTCCATGCCCGTAACAGAGATGGCGTTGGAGATGATGTTGCGATCCTCAGCGGTCATCGTGCCAAATCCCTTTTGATGAGGGAAACGACCGTAGCTGACCAGCTCAGATACCGTCAGACCGTCAGGAGCCGTTGGGTTCTGCGGTAGAATCGCTAGCTGCCTAGCAACCTCTTTAGTTGAAAAGTTATGGATCGATTTGCCGTCCAGCATTACGGTGCCACTCTTCGGCTTCATAATCCGGGCCATCGTTTTGAGGATTGTAGATTTACCGGAGCCGTTAGCACCTACTAGTGCAGTGATTTTTCCCGTAGGGATAGACAAGTTCAATCCTTTAACTATAGTAGCCTCTGCATACCCAATACTTAATTCTTCTGTATTCAAACGTTCTGACATGATCTACAACTCCCTTAAAAGTTTTATGGAGCTATGCTCCTAAGTATGAACTAATTTACGCTTTAGACTTGGCGAGTAAATATAAAAAGTAAGGTGCGCCAATAATCGCAACCACAATGCCAGTCGGAACTTCCGCAGGTTGCAACACCCATCTGCCGATGGTATCAGCGGTAATCATAAGAAGCGCCCCTGTCAAAGCACTAGCAGGTAATAACACCTGATGACGGGGTCCCACGAGCCTGCGAGCCAGGTGTGGTGCTATCAGGCCGACGAAGCCAATACCTCCGCTTACTGCGACGCAGGAGCCGGCAAGCGCTACGGCTGTTACCAGAAGGAGAATACGTTCCTTCTCCACACGCATTCCTAGACCTAATGAAGTATGGTCCCCTAGATTCAATACATTTAGAACCCGGGCTTTATAGAAGGCGAACGGTAACAGAATCACGATCCAAGGCAGCAAAGCAAGGACGAATCTCCAATCCCCACCCCATATTTTCCCGGCGATCCAAGTAGCTACAAATTGATAATTATTAGGATCAAGCCTAAGTGCCAATACAAGCTGGCAAGCATTGATTCCTGCAGCGACCGCAATCCCGATAAGGATCAGCCTTGTAGGAGACAGACCATCTGCCTTCCGGTAGGCAAGAATATAGATTAAAGCTGCAGTCAGGCCAGCCCCACCAAGCGCTAGGAGAGGCAAGACAAATACCGGAGCTGCTGTTGTAGCCGGAAAGAACGAGATAAAAATGATTACAGCAAAACCTGCACCAGCACTTATCCCCAGCGTAGCCGGTTCAGCAAGTGCATTTCGCGCGAGACTTTGTAGAATACAGCCTGACACTGCAAAGCCCGCTCCAACTAACAATGAAATTACTATGCGGGGTAATCTGAAATCAAATAAAATAAGCTTTTGCTGATGTGTTCCATCACCCAGCAGTGTATGTAATACCTCCAGTGGGGATAGACGCATAAACCCTGTATTCATACTGACTATAAACACCACGACGATCAGTATAGCAAGGAGCGATAACACCGTTATGGTGCGTGTACGGCGTTCTTTTTCATCTGGAGTAAGGGTTATTTTGGGCATTACAGCTCCCCCTTCCGCTTACTCGCTAAATAAATAAAGAAAGGTACGCCGATGATGGCAATTAAGGCTCCTAGCGGTGTCTCATACGGTGCATTTATCATTCTTGCGGCAATATCTGCAAAGATAATCAATAAGCTCCCCAGAACAGCCGAGCAAGGTATAATCCAGCGGTAGTCCACTCCAACGAAATAACGTGTAACATGTGGAATAATTAGTCCTATAAAAGCAATCGGGCCAACCGTTGAAACCGCACTTCCAGCTAAGATAACCACAACAATCATACATGCCAACTGAACTAACCTTGTCCGCTGCCCCAGACCAACCGCAACTTCTCTTCCTAAGCTGAGTAATGTAACGGATCGTGATAACATCATCGCTGCAATTAAGGCTACGGCCACCCAAGGGAATATAATCTTGATCTGAGTCCAGCTAGCTCCCCCCATCCCACCGGCTAACCAGAAGGCTATATCCTGAGATAAGTTGAAAAGAATAGCTACTCCCTGACTAATAGCAACCAATAAAGCACTAACTGCCGAACCTGCTAGTGTCAATCGCAAGGGGGTCAGGCCATTAAAAGAAAGCGAACCGATTCCGAATACGATAAAAGAGGCCACAGCGGCACCGATAAAGCAATACAACATTAGTGAAGTGAATGAGAGTGAGGGTGCAAAAGCAAATACTATTGCCAACGCTACTCCTGCTCCTGCATTCAAGCCTAACAGCCCTGAATCCGCAAGCGGGTTTCTTGTCATCCCCTGCATGATAGCCCCTGCTACTGCGAAGCAAGCACCGACTAAGGCGCCAGCAATAGCACGTGGAAATCGCAGTTCTCTGATCACCTGATGTTTTTGTAAATCTGGATTGAAATGAAATATAGCTTCCCATACTGTAGCTAACTTGATATCTGCCGCACCCACTGAGACCGAAAGTGCCAATCCGAAGGCAATAGCAGCAAGTCCAAAAATAAGAATACCAATGGCAGCTGCCGGTCGGGTATGTAGAGCTTTTTTGGGTTCATTTTTATTAAGATTTGCGAAATCTGAGGGTGAAACCATGGGTTGTCTCCTTATTCAATAGTTACAATGGTTTATATGATAACAACAATCATTCTCATTATCGCAAAAATATTTATGTTGTACAATTGCAGGAACGATTTTTCCGTACTATGGGATTGGTTTATAAAAAAATGGTGCAGATCTTTGTATCCCGAGATACTTGATCTGCACGCCCTCCCCCAACGAAATGATCAGTCTCATTCATGGTGAATTACGACTTTTATTTCACAAGACTTTTTAGCACATCGTCAATGATTTTGCTGCCAGCGTTCGCACCACTGTAAAGCCAGCTGCTTGTTGAGCTCATTTCATGCACATTTCCAGCTTTTACAGCTGGGATACCCTTCCAGATTGCACTATCTAGGATCTCCGAACCCTCAGTCTTATCACTATTTACAAGGAAAATATGATCTGCGGTCAGCTCAGAAAGCTTCTCTAGCGAGATCGGATTCCAAGTTGCTCTTGTTCCTACTGGGATCTCTGTTACTAAGTTAGGCAGCTTTACGCCAAGGTCTGTATATAATACAGCACCACTGCTGCGGGTTTCGTCTACAATATAGAAGTTTTTTTGCACCAACCATAGAATAGCCGCGGACTCTTGTCCAATAGCTCCTGCAAGCTGTTCTTTCGCAGCCGCTGCTTTAACATCATAATCTTTAATGGCTTTTTCTGCTTCAGAGGTTTTGTTCAAAATCTCACCAATCTTGAGCAAAGATTTGCGCCAATCTTGATTTAGTTCATCCCCAATTACATAAGTGGGTGCAATCTTATTCAACTGATCGTAAATCCCGTTCTGAACAGAAGACTCCGATGGGATGATAATAAGATCCGGAGCAAAGCTGGTTACAGCCTCTAACGGAAGATCGTAACTAATTGTAGGAACATCCTTCAATTCAGTGGTCAGATAATCCTGAACGCCATTTGTAACTGACCATTGAGCTACTGGAGTTACACCCAGAGTTACCAATGAGTCTTCCAAATATGAACCCAGGACGCGCTGTGGATTAGCCGGAATCGTTACTTCATGGCCCATTGCATCTGTTAATGTCTTAGGAGCAGCAGGTGCCTCTGTAGATTCTGCTGTAGGAGCTGTTGTAGGCGCTGTTCCTGCATTTGATGAGCTTTCAGCATTATTATTACCACAAGCGGAAAGTAATAGCGTCATCACTATTAGTCCGCTCATTGTCACTTTCATGCTTCCTGATCTTTTTCTGTTAAGCCAAAACATTAAAAACCCTCCTATATGTAACTGCTTTGATATTCAAAGGTGACCTTTACCTCTGCTTCACTTTTAAATGATATTGATTCTCATTCTCTGTGTCAACATATAAATTTCAAATTCTGTGGATTTGCAACAATTTCCTTCATATAAAATACAAAAGAGGTTATATTCCGAACGTTCCGGATATAACCTCATCTTTAATCTTCTACTTATTTATTTAAATGATAAGGGACAGTCGCTACTACAACGTCCTTTTGATTCATTAGATACGAGCGGATTAAAAAGCTGGTCTGATTATGAAGCACGGCTTGCCACCAATGTTTGGTAATAAACTGTGGAATCAGAATCGTGATGTGATCCGTCGCAGCTGTCTTCCACTCAACCGTATCGATAAACTTCACTAACGGACGAATGATACTACGATATCTGGAGCGAAGTACAATCAGGCGTACGCCTGGATTCCATTCCTCCCACCGTTGCTCCATCTTATGAATGTCTTCTTCATCAAAGCCTACATACACAGCAACAACATTATCTGTTAGAGACTTCGCATAGCTGATGGAATGTAATACGGCACGTGTAACCCCTGCAACAGGAACAACTACAGTACTTCCTTTAATTATAGGTTTATCAGTAGCCGGACATATACGCAGTTGATCCGCAGTGTTCAAATAGTGCTTATGAATACGGTGGAACACGAACATTACAGCAGGTAAGAAAATGAATGCCATCCATACGCTCGAGAATTTAGTAATGATAAATATAAGCGTAATCGTCAATGTAGTCAGCATACCGATGGTATTTACAACAAATCTTTTCACCCATCCAGCAGGTCTTGTTTTGATCCAATGCACCATCATCCCCAGTTGGGATAAGGTAAAAGGAATGAACACGCCTACCGCATAAAGTGGAATCAAACCTTCCGTATTCCCATGGAATGCAGCCACAAGTATGATAGACATAACTCCTAGAAAAATAATGCCGTTTGAGAAGCCCAGGCGGTCACCACGGACCATAAATGCGTGTGGCAGATATTTATCTTTTGCAAACATAAAGGCAAGCAGCGGAAACGCTGAATATGCTGTATTAGCTGCCAAGAACAAAATCACTGCTGTAATCCCTTGAATGAAAAAGTACAATCCGCCACGGCCAAAGGTCGATTCAGCGATCTGAGAGACAACCGTAGCCTTTTCATCTGGCACAATACCATACCAATACGCCAGCACAGTGATTCCGGTAAACATAAAGCCAAGGATAAGTCCCATGATCATTAGCGTCTTGGCTGCATTCTTCTCAGCCGGTGCTTTAAAGTTTGGGATCGCATTAGATACGGCCTCAACCCCCGTTAGGGCTGAACAACCAGAGCTAAACGCTTTTAATAGTAGAAACAAACTTACATTAGATACGGCGCTGCCTATTTCAGGAACATTCGCATGCGCGCCACCCATTGCATATTTAACGATACCGGAGATAATCAGAACAACAATCGAAACCACAAACAAATACACTGGAATTGCGATGAACGAAGCCGATTCAGTCACTCCGCGAAGATTAATGATTGTTAATAGAACGATAACAGATACAGCGATGAGAACAGTATGATTATGAAGACTTGGAAAAGCCGATGTGATCGCATCCGTCCCTGCCGAGGCACTAACCGCTACGGTAAGAATGTAATCCACCAATAATGAACCCCCAGCGAGCAGCCCTGTCGGAATACCAAGATTGCTCTTGGCTACGATATAAGCTCCGCCTCCTTGCGGATAAGCAAAAATCGTCTGCCGATAGGATAAAATCAGGATGGCCAGCAGGCCCAATACGGCTAATGCAATTGGCAGGGAATACCAGATGGCAGTAAACCCGGCAGCCACCAGTACAATCAGTATTTGTTCCGTTCCGTAGGCTACAGACGAGAGCGCATCAGAAGACAGGACAGCCAGTGCTTTAACCTTGGATAACTTTTCATGATCGAGTTCATTCGACTTCATCGGACGTCCGATCAATAGTCGTTTTACCTTGCTTACCATGGTGGATACAGTTCCTTTCTTTGGGAGCTGAAACGGAATTTCCGTGCGCTGTTTTCATCGGTGGATTTCATAAATGCAGACACAAAAATAAGCATACGGAAATGATCCGCATGCTTATGCATGGTCATTTTCCCACCTTGCTTACGAGGTTAGCTGGCGGATTCGGGCTGTGGTTATAGCCCTACGGTACAGGTCTGTTCGACCCGGTTCCGATTCACCCCATTGGCATGAATGCCAAGTTTGGTTCCCCCGTTTTTCCTAAGAAAATTCAGCGCATATTCAACTTCTCACAAGGTCTAATATTAGTCTACAAAGTGCCTACAGTAAAGCGTTGAAAAAAATGAAAAAAGAATGAAAAAACATCCAATAAGCTCAAATATAGCGTCTTATTGGATGCTCTCTTTCATTATCTTCAATTATCCCTCTAGCCCGTGATTTTAATACCTTTTCAGCTTTTTTGTAACTTCCAAAGCGAAAACTAAAATCCTAAGCTCTCCTCTGCATCTACTTCAATCATTTCTTCTTCCTTACGTCCATACCAAAGAAGGAGACTAATTAGAGCAAAAGCGATTAAAGCTAACAAAGGAATCGTAATAAATCCGAAGTAGTTCAAGTAATCTTTATTACAAGGAACACCAATTGTACAAGGTAGAACTTTACTTAACGCTGGAATCTTCTGTTCCGCATAATGATAGATTGAGATACTGCCACCAATCAAACTTAATGGAAGCACATAAGGAATGATGCGCTTATCTCCACGGAAAGTGGCAATTCCCAACAAAAATAACTGCGGATACATAAAAATCCGCTGAAACCAGCAAAGCTTACAAGGTTCATATTTCAAGACTTCACTTAAATACAAGCTACCAGCTACAGCAACCAAAGAGACAAACCAGGCCAGATAGAGGCAGTTACGCTTGCAAAAAGATAGGAATTTTGTCACTTTGCCTCCACTGCTTTTGCGGCGGTGTTAATTTCAGATGTAATCGCTTCAATATCGAAAGGTTCAGCCGTTTTCACTCCATTAATGTAGAGCGAAGGCGTATTTGTCACGCCTGCGTCAGTTGCCAACTGAATGTCTTTCTTCAGCTCATCTGCATAAGTTTTCTCTTGGATGTCTTTACGCAAAAGATCGTAATCGATCGCTAATTTCTCTTTTTCAGCAAGGCTTATCAAGAAATCCTCAGTGGCCCATTCGTCGCTCTCATCCCCTTGCTGCGCATATACAGCATCATAGAACTTCCAGAATTCATCCTTATTCTGATGGTATACAGACAATGCAGCTAGTGAAGCTGTCTCAGAGTCAGGACCAACGAAAGCCATATTTACAAAGTAAAGAGCTGCTTTTCCCTCGTTGACAAAATCTTGAACAATTTTCGGTTTCATGGAGCCAGCAAACTGGGAACAAGCTGGACATTTGAAATCGCCAAATTCAACAAGCTTAACAGGTGCATCCTCATTACCAATCCTAGGTAGCTCACTGTAATTGAATTCTACCGGTTCTCCTGTAGAGACATTCTTTGCTGCATCTTTCGAAGCTAACATAAACAATCCAACAAAAATGATAACTACTACAGCTATTGAACTAATAACTAAAATTCTCGTTTTCTGCTTCTGTTGCTCCTGTTCTACCCGTCGTTTCTCTTGTTTGCTCAACTGGGGAACATTTGGACTTTTTTTAGGTTTACTCAAGGAGAATTCCTTTCTGTCCTCTAGGGACTAATGTAGTTTTTATCATATACATTTAAAATTATATAATTATTAATCTCTTTTTGGCAAACAGTATAGTCAAAAAAAACAGCGTGACTCCAAAAGGAGAAACGCTGCTCTTATTTTAAAAATATATAATTCCATCAAGCTCCAGCTTCTTCATTCAATAACTGTAACCGCAATAGCTTAATTCGAGAAATTCGCTTATTCTCAGTCTCTTCTACAATAAATAGATGATCATCAAATTCTACGGATTGCCCTTTTTGAGGTGGATTAACCTCCAATTTAGAATACAGCCAGCCGCCTATCGTATCGTAATCCTCAGTCTCCATATGAAGACCCAAAAGATCATTAATCTCTTCAATAAGCATCAAACCGTCAATGGAGTGTTCATCCTCGCCAAGCTTCTCAACACCGGGACGTTCCTCATCAAATTCATCCTGAATTTCTCCAACAATTTCCTCCATGATATCTTCCAATGTCACCATTCCTGAAGTTCCACCATATTCATCGATCAATATGGCGATTTGTGTCTTCGCACGCTGCATAACTTTCAGCAAAGCGCTAATCTGAATGGATTCCGGCACGGTTAATATTGGACGAATTAATTTCTGATAACTTTGCGGGCGATCCTTAATTAAGTCCTTTATATGGATGAAGCCTAAAATATGATCCTTATCACCATCACAGACGGGATAACGTGTCCTCATGCCATCATAGGCAATCTCAAGGTTCTCCTCAGCAGAAACATGATTATTCAGACAGATCATCTCTGTCCGCGGAATCATGATCTCCCGAGCCATGGTATCCACAAATTCAAAAATATTGTCAACCAACGCCATTTCAGTATTATCGATAAATCCGCTTTTGTTACTTTCCTGCATGATAATACGAATTTCTTCTTCCGTATGCGCCGTTCCCAGCTCTGAAGCCGGGGCTAATCGGAAAATTTGCAGTAAACCACGCGCCAGCCCATTAACGATCCATATCACTGGATACATGATTTTGTAAAATACATTCATCGGTCCTGCTGTTAGTAAAAGGACAGATTCAGCCTTGTTAACAGCAATGGTCTTAGGTGCAAGCTCACCTAATACGATATGCAAGATAGTAATGAACATAAGAGCAATAACCAAAGATACAACATTAACAGCAGTTTCTCCTAAACCTATGCTTCCTAATAAAGGCCCTATAAGATTAGCTATAGCTGGTTGACCCAGCCACCCTAATGCCAGAGAAGCCAATGTAATGCCGAGCTGACAGGCTGAGAGATAGCCATCCAGGTTGCTGACAATGCTTTTTGCATTAAAAGCTTTTTTACTACCTTCTTCAATCAGGGTATCAATTCTACCACTTCGTACTTTCACCATTGCATATTCGACTGAAACAAAAAATCCATTTAACAATACCAACAAAATAATAAGACCAACATGTAATATACCGGGTAAAGGGTCGCTCAATTTATACTCCTATCCACCATTTTCCGTACATGGATGGATAGGCCCACCTCCTTCGTTTTTTCAGAGTATTGGCAAAATGCTCGCCGTTTGTTCCTTTCAGTATCAATTTCCCAATGGTTTCATCTCCAGTCTAGAATCACGTTTTTGAATATATACTTTATTATATTAATATATTGGGGCAAACCGCAAGCATGCGTGTCCTTTCGAAAAAAAATGGGCAGTGATTATCAAGATTATTCCATAAATTAATCACAAATAAAAAGAACTCCTAACCGTTTGGCGTTGGAGTTCTTCTCATCGAAGATGGATTACATTTAGCGACAATTTCTCATCGTGGGAGGATTGCCAATTACACCTGGGTATTGATAAGTAAGGGGCTCATCGAAGGTAGCATAATCAAAATAAATCATAAGTAAGACGGTGCGTTGGCCAGTCGCAGGGTCACTGATAATAATGTGGTCACGGCCTGCCGCTTCCAGCACACCCTTGTAAACTTTGGCATTCCAGTCTTTGTTGTTCTCATAAGTAAAATAAAACGTACCTACTTTTCCTAAATTCAGGCGGAAAATATTTTCGATGTAGGATTGTTCGAACGTTTGTGGTGGATTCTGAACTACTACTCCCCCTGGCGTCATTGGACTGCCACTGCTTACTTGAGGTGGCATGCTGCCCATGCCTTGCATTCCTGATGACATCGGCATTCCGGAAGACATTGGCATACCTGAAGAAGAGACACTACCGATGGTATAAGTTACGGGGCGGTAAGGTTGAACGATCATTTAATGAAACCTCCTAAATGTTTATCGGAGCATAAACTCCTTTGGACACAATTGAAATCACTCTTACTTTCTGTGAGAATTACTCATTTTATTGAGTAATTCTCTTTGCACAGTTACCATACTAATTGCCGATAAATACAGTCGGGCAATCTTCTCCGGTCGGAGTAAAGAAGCAATGGGCTTTGAAGCGGCCTGTGTTTTGTTGGTTATACCAGGTTGCAGGACAATCACCTGCGGGTCTGAAGAACCACAAAGCATTGGTAGCTGGCCAGGTTCTTTCACCAGCAATTACACGTTTGGCTAGACGGATATCTGCTTCTCTGGCTCGCTGATAGAAGTATCCCTTCTGCGGCGCTTCGAAACCTCCTGGACTTTGATAGACCATGTCATTCACATTCCGAATGTTATTAAAGTCCAAGCAATTGCCAAGAATCCGGTTGACGCCAACATTGCCGACCATGAGCATACCGAGTTCTCCATCTTCCTCAGCTTCCGCTCTCATCAACCGCGCCAGCACCTTCACATCTTCCGAGTTCGTTTTGATGACGGCCACGCTGTCTCCTCCTTGGGGTCACTTCTTGTAGCAACCTCGTTCTTAACTGCATGCTGTATAGTATGTGCATTCGCCTAAGAGGTGACAGTTCCCGCCTATTTTTTAGAGTAGGGATTTTTCCTTTTAACCACTCAGCAAATCCCCTTTATCTACACTCTAAGCTGCGTTTGCCCAATTACATTCGCGTTACAGCGTAAGAGTCGGGGGCAGCTGCGGTGTTAGCGACAAAGTCAGCGTCAGCATCGATGTCCTCGTTAACGACAGCGTTAGCGTCTGAGTCGGGGGGCGGTGTCGGTGTTAGCGACAATGTCAGCAGCGTTAGCATCGATGTCCTTGTTAACGACAGCGTTAGCGTCTGAGTCGATGTTGGTGGCAGCATCAGGGTCGGCGTCGGTTTTAGCGTCGAATCGGTGCTGGAATCGTTGTCGGTTTTAGCCACAATGTACACGTCAGCGTCGATGTCCTTGTTAGCAACAGCAATAGCTTCAACGTCAGCAACAGCATCCACGTAAACGTCCGCTCAGAAGGCGCTATCGGACACAGCCGACCTTATTCGCGATATTAATCCACTTTTGGGATTCTATCGGACCCCAAAGCCCCTATTGGCCCGCAAAGCACCGATTATAAGCATCTTTCTAATGAATAGCTGCATTGGAGTCCGAAACTAGGCTCAAAAGGCTGTGAAATTACAAATAACGTCATCTGGGTCCGTAAGGTAAGAGGGTAATGAATATCTGACACTTAATAGATGATCGCACCTACAGTGAGCTTTGAGAGCTATAGTATCAGTGAGCTTTGAGAGCTATAGTATCAGTGAGCTTTGAGAGCTACAGTATCAGTGAGCTTTGAGAGCTACAGTATCAGTGAGCTTTGAGCGCTACGGGATCAGTGAGCTTTGAGAGCTACAGGGTCAATGAACTTGAATTGTACATAACCAAAACGCAAAGCAGCGATCCTCCATTAGCATGGGGATCGCTGCTTTGATTTTATATAACAAATGACTACTCCGCAGTTGAGTATTGTGGCTGTCGTTGGAATCCATGATATCTAGTTCCTTGATAAGTAAGCATTCCTCTATCGCCTTCTGCGCTCAAGCCATATTCATGGCCATCTACTTTAAATTCCATGCGACTGCCGCCTTCCAGCTCGTACGTTAAATAGTAAGTTGTACTCGTACGAGTTGAGCCATTCTCTTCCTGAAGCTGCTGCTGACGTACTTCAGTCCGTTTGCTAACGATATGTGCAGGGATTGTTAGTATGGGTGAGCCATTGTTCCTGCCCCATTGAAGCAAGCCCCTGCCTGCTGATATAGCAAGAATACCAATCATAACAACGATAAAGATCGGCATCACCGTTCCGGCAAAATCAAACATCCACGAAAGATCCGGGCCCATTCCCATGACAGTTTCCCCCTTCTTCCCCTTGTAATTCAGCCTAATTGCTGCGTTCTGGGTACTTCTGTACATGTATATGCCTCATCTAGTCCAGAAAGCATTAAATAAGTGAGACTAGATGCAAAAAGACCACTTCGTTTTCTTAAAAATCAAGAATTCGAGTGGTCTCTATACAGAGTTTTCAGTAATTAAATTAAGCATGAACTAGGTCTAGCAATTTCTTAGTTTCGTCTGTCTGATCATCTAACATTCCATTTTCAGCCCAGCAAGCTCTGCATTGTTCTTCAGTTTCACAAAGATGAGCGTCATCACAGTTGTAGCAAAGTTGCAAAAGGTTTCTTGTCATATAATCTGTTTCGAATGTTTTCATTGTAATCTCTCCTATTCGATGTCTGAGTTTGTGAAAATTTGAACTTGTTTTCTATGTGTTAAATATATCACAGGATTCTTTAAATGTCATGTGATTTTTTTCACATTTATAAAGAAAATTTTAAATAAGTTTTTTCCTTATATTCAATCATTCACAAACAACAATAAACCCCCACTCTGCTAACAACAAAAGAACCTACCAACAGGCAGGTTCTTTTTCCTTATTACATTACGCGCCAGCTGATACCACCATTCGTAGTCTGTAACAGTATCGAGCGCTTGTCCTCTTTTTTCTCAATCAAAAGCCACCCCACCTCAGTGGAAAAAAACTGCAGCTTTACAATCTCCGGATATTCCAGAAGCTTAGATCGCAGTACACTGCTCTCTTTAAGAGGTAACCACGTAGCTCCTTGATCCACCGTATGGTAAAGGGTGTCGCCAAGTATGGTCCAACCGATCTGTGAGTTCAAAAACGTCGGAGCAATTTGACGATTGACACCAGCTTGTGCGTTCAATCCAAAGGATGCAAATTTCCAGTTTGCTCCACCGTTAGCCGTAAAATATCCATGGTAGGCGATTGTTTTTTCTTTATCCTTTTGGCAGCCAACAGACATCCAACCAGTAGACTTACTGGCATCGAAGAACTCCGGTTTGCCCGTAATTACTCGGTCACAATCCTCTAAACGTTCGTTAACCAGAAAAGCTGGCCCGAGGCTCCAGCTCTTACCGCCATCTTTTGTCATAAAGATTTTGGGAAGAGCACCTGTCTGCATTGTCACAAATCCATGTGTACTATTGCGAAAAATCATTCCAGTGGTGACGCCGGCAAACGGTATCGAATCATTAGGGAAATTCGGATTGTATTGCTCATTCTGCATCACTTCTTCCCAAGTGGCCCCACCGTCTGTCGTTGAAAAAAGTGCCTTGTTCTCTTTATTGGAAGATGCGTTCCATGAGGTCATCAGCCAACCCCGTTTTGGTGAGTTGAAATATACAGAGGATACTGTATTAACATCTCCTAAAGATGAGATTTTCCAGCTTTGGCCACCATCTGTGGTTCGCAGCACAATCGTTTCTGTCGAGCCAAAAGCACTTCTTATAATCCAACCATGTGATGGATCCGTGAAGAAAATCCCCTTCCCATACACAGGGTTGGAGAGGAACTGCACATTTGGTGCTGGTGAAATATTAGCCCAAGTTGCTCCGTTATCCCGGGTTAAGTACAACCGGAGTTCGTTTTTGGTAACCCCCCAGGCCAGACCTTCACTTTCACTAAGCAGCTGAAAATCTGTAAGACGAGTCTGAATTTGATATTTCGGAGCGCTATCATTGTCAACATGATTGGCGTCTGGAGTAATCAGGGTTATCGTCTGTCCTTCTTCAGGTGCCTCTGTCGGCTGGGGCTGCTGAGTAGGTTCCGGGGGAGGAGATGAACAAGCCGTGACCACCCACGCTAACAAAATCAGCATCAATATTAATCTTATTCCCTTCAATCCAGCAATCTTAGATGCCAATAACCTCTCTCCTCTCGGATGGATTGAATCTTATTTATGATTCAAATTACTATTACGATAGCCGTATAGTGCATAGATTAGAAGTCCAACAACTGTCCAAATTAGAAAACCAATCCATGTCTCACTTCCTAGATTATACATCAAAATACCACAAGTTGCCGCACTTAACAGCGGAATGAAAGGTACCCATGGAACTCTGAACCCTCTTTTTAAATCCGGATGAATATATCTAAGCGCGATTACCCCTAAAGACACTACAAAAAAGGCAAACAATGTTCCTATGCTTGTCAGATTTGCCAACCGGTCCAGTGGGATGAAACCCGTTAACACGGCTATTAAGATGCCTACCATCCATGTGCTTCGTACGGGTACCTGTGTTTTAGCATTAATCTTAGATAAACTTATTGGCAGTAGGCCATCACGTGAGATGGCAAATAACAGCCGGGTTTGACCGAATAACATCACGAGGAGTACTGTAGTCATTCCCGCGATGGCTCCAACAGAGATCAGACCGGCAATCATATCCTGATTTACAAAGCGAAGCGCATAAGATACAGGATCACTAACATTGAGATCAGTATATGGAACAATACCTGTTAATACGAGTGAGACAAGAACGTACAAGACAGTGCAGATAGCAAGGGATGAAATAATTCCAATCGGCAAATCGCGTTGGGGTCTTTTCACCTCTTCTGCAGCGGTTGCTAGCGCATCAAAACCTATGTAGGCAAAAAACACTGTGGCCGCGCCATTGATCACGCCATGGTACCCAAAGGGGAGAAATGGAGTCCAATTCTCTGGCTTCACATAGAAAAATCCAGTTACGATAAATAGAAGCACCACTGCTATTTTGATAAAGACCATGATGGCGTTAAAACGTGCCGTTTCTTTCGTTCCCCGAGTCAGTAAATAGGAAATTAACAAAATGATGATTACTGCAGGCAGATTTATTATTGTACCCGCTTCCGGATTATAAGCCCCCGATAGTGCGGTTGGGAGATGTATCCCAAAGCCCTCTAATAACCCCTGAAAATACCCTGACCAGCCACTGCTTACAGCCGCTGCGGCAACTCCGTATTCCAAGACGAGATCCCAGCCTAAGATCCAAGCTAATAGTTCTCCAAAGGCTACATAACTATAAGCATAAGCACTCCCGGAAACAGGAATGGTCGAAGCAAATTCCGAATAACATAATGCCGAGAGCACACAGGCAAACGCCGCCAGTAAAAAAGAAATTATAAGACCAGGACCTGCATGTTCTGCTGCGGCAACTCCTGTCATTACAAAAATACCTGTGCCGATAATGGCTCCTACCCCAAGCATTGTTAGATCCAGGGCACCCAATGTCTTGTTTAACTGCGTCCCCTCAGAAACTGTGGGTATGTTTAGAGCCTTTTTACGAAATAAATCCATCCTTACATTCTCTCCTGTCTAGTCTTGCTAAGATAATGAAATAAAAATCACATTTTAGTATGGCCTTAATTAGGGTAATGCATTAAATAAGATCAGCTTGAAAACACTACCGTTAACGATTATGATGGACAAGATTGAAACCAAAAATTTGAAATATTAAGGAGATGGAGACATGGCCCCCCCAAAACCCAATCGGGTCGTAGTTATCGGTACTGGAGCAGTTGGTACAACTACAGCCTATACATTATTGTTACGTAGACGTATGCCCGAACTCGTACTTATTGACGTTAATCATCAGAAAGCACTTGGCGAAGCACTGGATATGAATCACGGCATGCCTTTTGTCGGTGGTGTGAAGTTATGGGCTGGTACTTATGAAGACTGCCGTGAAGCAGATATCATTATAGTAACTGCCGGTGCATCACAAAAACCGGGAGAAACCCGGATAGATCTGCTTCGTAAAAATATTTCAATTTTTAAAGATATCATTGAAAAAATTACAAAGTATAACCAACATGCCATTCTACTTATTGCGACTAACCCTGTAGATATTCTGTCTTACGCGACTTTGAAAATAAGCGGGTTTGACCGCAGACGTGTAATTGGTTCTGGTACGGTACTTGATAGTGCTCGTTTTCGCTATTTGATCGGTCTTCACAAAGAAATCGATCCTCGCAGTATTCACGGACAGATCATCGGTGAACATGGAGATTCAGAGCTTCCGGTTTGGAGTCTTGCGAATGTAGCTGGGATTGATCTTGGTTTTGACGAAGCAGAACGCGAAGAAATCTTCCAAGATACCAAGAATGCAGCCTATGAAATAATTGATGCCAAAGGCTCAACCTCATATGCAATAGCGCTTGCACTGGACCGAATTGTAGTCTCCATTCTTCATAATGAAGGCGCCGTGTTGAATGTTTCTACTTTATTAAATAACTATAACGGGGTTTCGGATGTCTATCTCGGTGCACCTTGCGTAGTAGATCGCTCGGGTGTTCGACAGGTACTGGACCTCCCACTCAATGAAACCGAACAGGCTTTATTCCAGAAATCCGCTGAGAAGCTAAAAGCAGAAATAGCTAAGCTAGAATTGTAAGCGAATCTGGCTGGAAACAGCCCTTTTTGACTACAAAAGACACAAGAAACCGTCCTTTTTATATGTGGAGCGTTGCCTCCACTATGAAAAGGACGGTTTTTAATATAACACGAATTAACTTAGCCTGCCAATGACAAAAAGATCCTTTAGCAGGCCAGGCTCACCTGAAATTCCGGATCTTTTTTATCAATTTATTTAGTGATAGTTTGCTTATAGTATTCTTTGAGAACTTGTTCGGCTTTTTTGCCATAAATATCAAAACCACGGTCAATGGAAGCCTCTTCTAAGTCATACAATTTCGTGCTCCAATCCCACCAGAAGTAACCGGCAAACCAAGGTTCATTCCAGAATGCTTCCAGCGCTGAGCGATAGAAGTTGGCCTGTTCATCTTCTGAATATGGTAAGTCTGTGTATGTAAAGTCCCATGGCATGGTGGCACACCCATGAGCACTTCGGCAGCCAATCTCGATGAATACGAGAGGCTTGCCAAATCGCTCAGAGAGTGACTTAAGCCGCGGTTTCTGCCGCTCCCAACCAGCCAGCATATTCTCATAAGAATCTCCCGGCACTGAAGCTACCGGATAATAAGCGCTGGTTCCGATAAAATCCACCTCATCCAGCCACTCGATTCCTTCTTCTTTGCCATGATTGGCATTATAAATGATCGGCCCTGTATAAAGATTGGTGACCTCTTGAATCAATTGTCTCCATTCCGCAGTTCTAGACTCTGTGCCGACCATTTCGCAGCCGATACAGAACATCTCACATTCAAGTTCTTCCGCCAACTCTGCGTAGTGTTTAATGAAATTAGTATAAGAACGGAACCATGCTGCCCAATAAACATCTCCCTCTTCCGGAAATCCAATCCTAGCTCTCCAAATGCCATCCCTCGAATTCACTACAGGTTTAAGACAAACTTTAAGACCAAGCTGTTTTGCCAGTTGTACCGCATGTGTGAGATCACGATCAGTCACCGTGTAACCGTA
The DNA here is from genome assembly GCF_038008505.1 of Paenibacillus sp. FSL H7-0735. NCBI lineage: Bacteria > Bacillati > Bacillota > Bacilli > Caryophanales > Paenibacillaceae > Paenibacillus > Paenibacillus sp. FSL H7-0735. The sequence goes on from NZ_JBBOZH010000001.1 coordinate 3,995,119, forward strand.
ATCATAATGAATTTCTGTTGAATGCACAGTGTCTTGCCATGTCCAAAAAGATAAGGCAATCCATTCACTACCTGTCTCTGCCAGCTTTCTCATCGAATCTTCTGCATATTCTGTACGGTATTCACCTCGTTTTGATCCCCAGCCATAAGTCATCCCTTTTAGAAAAACATTCTTCACGATTAGGACCTCCTATAAAACTCTTAATAACTGTTAGAATAAATCAATACCGTTATAATAACAAGTTATTTTTTGTTATCGATTTTCTAAGGAGGTTGCTTTCTTTTCAATCACAGCTGGATTTGTAATTTAGACATGGCCTCTTCCTTCTCACGACTCGTGATATGTGTGTATACGGTTGTAGTCTGGATCGAGGAGTGACCTAGCAGTTCCTGTACGGTACGCAGATCTGCCCCTTTTCTCAGCAGCATGGTTGCAAAAGAATGTCGGAGCTTATGGCTTGAATACGGGCGTCGCTGTGCTGCTGGCACATCCCTTTGGAAACGATCGAAGGTATCTGCTGCGATTTGCTGAATGCCTCGGATAGACAACCTGCGTCCTTTTTGTGAAATGAACATCGCTTCCTCTTTACTGCGCCAAGGGTCTAACCTTTCTGCTAACGCGGAGTCGAGAAAAGGCACTACATCCTCGGGAACCGGCACATTACGCCATTTACGCCCCTTCCCAAACACACGGAGGGAATGTCTTTCTACATTATAATCACTCAAATTCAGCGTGTGGACTTCCCCCACCCGAAGCCCCATATAGGACATCAACAAAAAAACTGCTAAATTACGCTTTTTGTATTTACCATCTATAGAAGATAAAAACCGCCCCAGATCACTTTCATCTAAGTAAACCGGCTCACGATTGATCTCAGTTTTGGATTTCTTAATTCCGGCTGCCGGGTTGTTCTGTAGTAGTTCCAGCTCGATCAATGACTTGAAAAAACAGTTAATCGCAGCATGCTTCCGGTTACGAGTGGCATCACTCACTCCACGTTCGCGGACAGAGGTCAAAAAGGAAATGACATGCAGCTTCTTCACTGTCTCAAGCTTTTTACCATTCAGACTGTCTAAAAACTGTTTCACATCTACTAAATAGGATTTTTGCGTATAGGGAGTGTACCCGGCATCCTTCATCCAGATGAGAAAGGCCTCCAGCCCTTCTTCGTAGTCTTCACACCACTCATTCATGCCTTAGAGCCTCCTTGTTAATGTTGATCTATATTAGACTTCTCCATTGCTCAGCATGTTTTTTTATTGCAAGTAAGAACTCCGTAAGCACGGGCGATTTCCATTTTTTATGATGATAGGCGATCTGCGTCGCCACACGCTGTGATTCATCATTCCAATTTAATCTGGCAAGTTTGCCTTCAGCCAGTTCATTTTTTACAGTAATTAATGGAAGAAAGGCAATGCCAAGATCAGCCATTACACATTGCTTTATCGCCTCGATACTCCAAAACTCTAACGTGGGGTCAGGAAATACACCGTAACTGTTCAAATGCCGTTCAAATAAAGTCCGGTAGGAACAGCCAGTTTCGGTATGAAGTATGGTCACTCCTTTTAAATGAAGGGGTTCTACCTCAGCAAGGTTTAATAAGGGATGATCTGGCGCTGCGATCAGCGTCATCGGCTCATGTACTAATGTTTCTATATTTAAATCTTTATCTTCCGTCTCAGGTTGCAATAAGAACGCTAAATCCAGTTCACCCGAACGGACAAAATCTGATAGTTCCCAGCAAGCTCCAGGCTTCAGAATAATTTGCACCTGCGGATATTTAGCGCGAAACTCCTTAATAATGCCTGGTAAGCGAAAAGCAGCCAGAGATTCAGGAGCCCCAATCCGCAAAGAACCCGTTAGTTCACTATCCGAGCGTAACGCGTCCTGTGCTAAATTGTGCATTCTGGATATTTCCTGTGCGAACGGAAGCAAACGACGGCCTGCGTCGGTTAGAATAATCTTTTTACTGATCCGATCAAATAATGGCTGGCCAATTTCAGACTCTAGTGCTTGGATTTGTGCAGTAATACTGGACTGTGCATAATCAAGCTTCTGTGCTGCTCTAGTAAAACTGCCCGTCTCCACTACCACTAAAAAGGTAAAAAGATGACGTGACTCCATGAATTTCCCCCTAAATGAAAATGAACCATCGGAATATTGAATGGATACTATTCAAAAATTCTGTTTTTCCAATGGATCTATTATCTGCTACTCTAGAACAAAAGACAAGGAAAGCAGGATAAAAAAACATGAAGGAATCCGGTTCAAACACTTTACAAAAAAACATTGGCATGCCTCAGGCTATTGCCCTTTACATCGGGGCTGTGTTGGGTTCTGGGGTCTTAATTGTTCCTGGTTTAGCTGCAGAAATGGCGGGTCCCGCTTCATTACTGGCGTGGGGATTTATGTCGTTGCTGATTTTGCCGATGGCCTTATCAATGGGTCTGCTCTCTGCTAAATTCCCTAACGCCGGAGGTGTGTCCCATTTTGTAACGCTTGCTTTTGGTCCAAAAGCTGGCTCACTGGTGGGGTGGTTTTTTCTGATGTCCGTTCCGATTGGTGCACCTGTTGCTGCACTGACTGGAGCGGGTTATATGACAGCCGCTATGGGCTGGGACGAATCTGCGAGAATTACTATCGCCGCTATTATGCTGGTCATTGGTCTGATTACGAACTGGATTGGCATGCAGGTCGCTGGAAAGGTACAGATAGCGGTAGTAATAGCGATTGTTGCTGTGCTGGTCTTCTCCTTTGCTACTGCACTGCCTCGCATGGAAGTCGAACACTTCACTCCCTTTGTCCCACATGGATGGATGAGCATTGGCCAGGTTGCAGCAATCTTATTCTGGTGTTTTATTGGCTGGGAAGCTGTCTCACACCTATCTGAGGAGTTCAAGGACCCACAGCGTGCCGCCGTTAAAGGGGTCACCATCGCCGCTATTATAGTAGGGATTCTATATTTTCTCTCCGCACTAGCAACTGTTGGTACACAAAGCTACCTCAAAGGTGGAGCAAGCACATCACTCGTCTGGATTATTAGTCAGCCTCTTGGGCGCTGGGGAGGATTTATCGCCGGACTTACCGGTCTGTTCATCTGTACAGCCACAATTATTGCCTATGCAGGAGCTGCCTCACGTGTGGCTTATGCTTTATCGCGCCAAGGCTCCGCACCGAAATGGATGGGTAAAATATCCAAACTATACCATACCCCTATCGGTGGCATAGCTTTTCTTCTGCTCTGTTTTGTAACAGTGATGACACTGTATGGCAGCGGGTCCATCTCCATCACCACTCTGATCCAGTTTCCGAACGCTACTTTTATCCTAACCTATATCGGAGGTTGTGCCGCAGGGATACGCCTGCTCAAAGGAAGTCGCTTAGGCGTGACGATAAGCTGGATTTCTTTTTTAGCAACAGCTGCTGTGTTTCCTTTTACGGGTTGGGCGATAGGCTATCCGCTGCTCATCACTTTGGTGTTCGTTTGGATTATCCGTAATAAAAGTAAACAGAGGATAAGTGTCACTGAGGAAATTAGTCGTGGAATGCATGAGAAACAACAAAAGGTGTTGTAAGGCTCTAACTGCGTTTGAACCTCTCCCAAAGGAATAGTTACACTGGTTTCCGAAACCGTGCTCAATAGGCGATAAATGTGCAAATAGTGTCAAATCTCTAACTAGTCGTAAACTGGCATTCGTTTCAGCAGCTGCTTAGATGGTTATGGAATGAAGAGGGTATACTAGACTATGACCAGTCAAAGGAGACGATAAATCATGCCAAACAAAACTAAGATCATTCTTGAGCCAGCAGCTCAAAAATTTGCCGATGATAATGCGAAACCTCCCTTTCTACCTGACCTTGGGCCAGAAAAAGGTCGTGAAACGGTAGATAGCGTACAATCCAGTGATATATATAAACCGGAAGTTGATATTGAAGATCTAATGGTGCCAGGTGGACCTAACGGTGATGTTTCCATAAGAATCGTTCGTCCCCCAAGCTCCTCATCAGCATCGTTGCCTGTTATCCTGTACATTCATGGCGCAGGCTGGGTGTTTGGGAATGCCCATACCCATGATCGCTTGATCCGTGAACTAGCTGTCGGAGCGGAGGCCGCTATTGTTTTCCCAAATTACAGCCTCTCCCCAGAAGCTAAATATCCTACAGCTATTGAAGAAATCTACGCAGTTCTCCAGTGGACAGCTGAAAAAGGAAGCGAGCACGGATTTGATACTAGCAAGCTTTCTATAGCCGGAGACAGCGTCGGTGGGAATATGGCAGCTGCTATTACTCTCATGGCGAAAGAACGGAGTGGACCGAAGATAGCGAAACAACTACTATTCTATCCGGTAACGGATGCCTCGTTTGATACTGAATCCTATCATGAGTTCGCCGAAGGTTATTTCTTGCAGCGGGACGGCATGAAATGGTTCTGGGATCAGTATACCACTGACCCTGAGGAACGAAATCAAATCACTGCCTCTCCTCTTCGGGCTAACCTAGAGCAGCTACGGGATTTACCAGATGCACTGGTTATTACTGGTGAAGCAGATGTGCTAAGGGATGAAGGTGAAGCTTATGCCGCCAAATTGCGGGAAGCTGGCGTGAATGTTACGGCTGTCCGCTTCCAAGGCATCATTCATGATTTTGTCATGCTGAATCCTTTAGCCGAGACTCATGCTAAAAAGGGAGCTATCAAGTTAGCGACTACATGGCTTCGTGAAGGTTTCTAAACAAATCAACTGTTGACATATTCTTTTACTAGGCGAATTGGTTCTCACAAGAATTTTGTGCGAAACTGATTCGTCTTTTCTTGTTAACATAATATTTATTATGTTAACAAGTGTATTTTTACAATTGAGAAACAAATATCTATTCCCTGCGTCAATATATTATAAATGATCTATAAGGAGCTAAAATCGTGAAATATGTACCGTTTATCCTAAAGACCGTTATAGCATCCTCCTTGCTCGTATCTGGAGCTGGTGTATATTTGCCTGGTGCTCAAGCAGCAGTAACAACCCCTGCCTCCTCTTCAACAACCGTCGACTCTATCACCACAATTAAACCCTTATGGCACGACAAGGCAGATGGTCAAGGAATTTATAGCCAACAGGCCCCTATTGCAAATGGATTATTCTATTATTCATCAGGCGGGACACTAAAGGCCGCCGATCTCAGTACAGGCAAAGTTAAATGGTCCTACAAAAACGGAACAAATCCTGAGATTATAACGAATAACTCGGTTTTCTTTATCACTTATGAGGGTTATCTTGTAAAAGTTAATGCCCAAACGGGGAAATTGCTTTGGAAGGTTAAGGCTGCCAAAGATCCGATTGAAATCGGTGCTTTCGCGGAGTTAGTTAACGGAGTGTTGTACTTCCGGAACGAGCATGGTGGAATTGCAGCTTATCACCCGGTTACTGGTAAAAAAATCTGGGAGAATAAAGACATCCCTATGTATGTAGGAAGTATCGACGGCCTATATAACGGGGTATTGGTAGTATCCAGTACTGTTGATAATAGGCGTACACAGTTTTTCGGGCTCGATCCGGCTACAGGCAAGAGGTTATGGAGAATTCAGGGATTTTATAGCTTTGTTGCTTACCGGGATGGTGAATTATTACTCCGCGAACAAGCAAATGCTGCAAATGATGCCTCTAACGAGCCTCTTAAAGGCTATCAGTTGACCTTGGTACATGTTGATGTTAAAACTGGAAAAGCGAAGACCAAAAAGAACTATAAACTGCTCGAAGATGTCAGTAGACTCGGTAATTATTTCACATCACTTCAAGGCTCGTATCTATATACAGTCGATGGAGGTTTAGACCAATGGGGGGGTCATCCACTATACCGCTTTACCTTAGGTCAAGAAACAGCGAGTGAACCCAAAAGTTATGAGGAGTACGGAAATTGGGTGGCTGGTCCAGTAAATAACATGGCTTTTTTCCAAAAGGATGCACAGATCACTGCCGTTCAAATGAACGATAATCGCATTATTAACTTCAACGGGCCGGACAGTCCTGCGTTAAGCGTTCAATCTATGGGTAAGGGGCTATACGCTGGCTATGAGAATGGCTACTTCTATATCATAAATGCAGAAACAGGAAAAACACTTGGCAAAGTAAAAACTGGAGCACAACAATACGGTAAACTATTCAGTGCGAATGGTATTCTCTACATCCAGACGGAGCACAATATATTCGCGATTTCTCTGCCAAAAGAATTAAAATAGTTGTTGTTACTCCTTATCTTTTGCAGCCATTTCTCGTTTAAACTCAATGGTTCGACTCTCCAGATGAACTGACCCGCTGTTTCCAATCTGGAAGGTCGTGCCAGACCCAATCGACAGAATTTTGATATATTGTATATTAATTGTTGATTCCGCGGAATCCTTTAATATCACAAATTCATCCACTTCATTCCCTTGGTTTGTCCATACAGGGATAGGAATGTCTATAAGTGTAGTATCTTTCGTGCGATTATTAATCTCCTTTATGTTAAAAAGGTAATTCTCCTTGCTTCCCAGGAATTTAGATTGAACCCGGCCTACAGATCCACATATAAAAATAGAACTGTCAGACAGATTGTTGATATAGACATCTTGTATGCGTGAGGTGTGCATAGGTTAACTGCCTTTTTTGACTTGATCTGGAGCGCTCTGAGTATATTCTATTACGCTGTCAAACGCCGAGGAGCAATGAATGGATTGAGTATCCCCTACTAAAAATACTGATGAACCCGAGATCGAAACGACTTTCACTGCATTGACACTAATATCTCTATTGATCACCGTTATCTTCATTCGTCTCCCGCCTTCCGGTTATATTTATTTCCAAATGCCGCTCTACTGCCATAACGATATCTCGTTTGATTTGCTCTACAATAGAAGCGCATTCCTCATCAGTGTATCCACGCCCTTCTTCTGTGGCAGGGAGTTGGCTTACATACTCGTTAATCCGTCCATCCATCTGATTCAGCAGATCCTGAGTCACCATTTGGATATATTGCTCATCAATGCTTAAATTCTTCTCTTTTTCTAAACGTGAAAATTGCGAGGGAACCTCTTCTTGCACATACTTCAGAATCTGTGGGCGAATCTGATCCGATAAGGCAGTTGTACCTACCTCCTGCTCTCCAATAGATTTACCGTTGATCATCGCTTCATCCAGATTGTTCCCCTCATTCGGTGTAATGCCTATATTTAAAGTGCCTTCCAGCTTTTCGATTTTTAATTGTTCAAAATGATAATTGATAGGTCCTATACTTGCAGATTTATTGTTCTTTATGCTGTCTACATCGCCTTGCAAATCTCGAAGTTGCTTCTCTAGCTGTTGGATCTTCTCCGCTTGCAATCTTAGTGTATTAAAAACCTGCTGAGCATAATACGGATGCATACAACCCCCTCCTATGGTTTATTGTATGCGGGGACAAAGAGCCTAATTCAGTTGTGCATATAGTTCTGCCGCTGGCGGCAAGGACACAAGGGGTGAATCCATTTTTTCCGCTGGAGGTGTTGAAGGCGATGATGGAGCTCCAGAGGTCTCATAATTATGAGACAAAGTATTGATTCGTCCCGATGTACCAATCTGAAGAACCGAGGAATTAGAGATAGTACCGATTTTTAGATTATAGATCGATATGCATTGATATACCGTAATGTTCATTTAAACCCCACCCTTAAGGAGGTGATACTTGATCCACCACATCTGAATCCATCGTATTTGTACTGCTGGCCGCATTATTCGTTATATTCGTACCTATGGAGTCACCTATGGAGAAGGAGTTGGCACCGGCATAAATTTTAGAGTTGCTGCTCAGGATAACGGATGCCGTATTTCCTACTAAGACTGTGGAGCTGGGGCCTACGCTATTGATTTTAATATTGCCGATGATTGAAACCACCAAACCACTCCTCCTTTCGGAATGATAAGCTATTCTATGTAGATATTCGCCCAGATGTCACTGAATAAGTCAAACGCCCATACAATGGATAAAAACCGTAGGAGGCGCAGAGCTATGAGTCCCAATAAGACGAACCCTTTAGATTGGATGAATGAAGATCCTTTTTTTAAGAAAAAGTTATCCTTGAAAGCTCTTGAAGAGCAGTGGAAGTTGGATCCTAACCAAATTGACGGGTATGTCGAAAAAGTCATCCGAGAAGCAACTGCAGCGACCTCCTCTTCATTTATGAACGAAACCTCAAGTTTAAGCTTTGAGCATATCGACACTCATAATCACCTGATTACCAAAATTCGTATTCCGAGCGGAATCCACCCCGAAAGTATATGGGCACAAATCAATCGCACACAAATTAAATTAACAGGTTTAGGAAAAGATCATAGCGAGATTATTCAGCTGCCAGTTCCCGTCATTCCAGATCAGAGCAGAGGCACTTATAAGCAAGGTTCCCTGCAATTCAGAATGGCTAAAATGTCAGCGGGAAGATTCAAAGATATCGACATCCGTTATTTATAAAATATCCCTTTAAAATCCACCTGTTTTACTCGTCCAAGTGCCCCATCCCCCCTAAAAAACGCCTTAAAATCAAAACAGCGTATAATTTAAGTTATACGCTGTTTTTTAAAGGTGTTTTTTGGCCCTTTTTCTTCCGATTTTCTATTCTTTTCGCTCTTCGAACTTTAAGTTCCTCTTGGTCATAAGATGGAGTATTAAGAGTAAAGGTGGGGTCAAATCATGTCTAAAAACAAACGCGGCAAAGCACTTTGGCGCATTCCATCCCGGGCTAGAGGAACATGTCCGATCTGTGGCAGCACACGTATTAAGCTGTTGTACTTCGGGAAAGGCATTTCAGGTGAAAAGCTTAACGTATGTAAGAAATGTGATGGAAAGCAAAAGGTATGAAAGCATTTAGCAGTTGATTCACAGAACGGGTTACCAAATAAAGTGCGACCTTAACCTCGAACCTAGGCTCGACAAAAAAACTATCGCACTTTGCTTGGTAATCCTTCACTTACAAAAACTTTTATAGTTCAATCCGATATCGTCTTTCCTCATTCGTTAGAATGAAACCGACAGACTCATATAGCCGTAATGCAGAATCATTTTCCGTAAGCACCATCAGACATGCCTCTTCCAGTCCGTGGGTTCTAAAATAGCTCAATGCTTGAAAAAGCATGTACTTAGCAATTCCGGATCTTCTCCATGGTTCAAGAACAAATACATTTTCGATGTAGCCGCCCTTCTCTTCCTGCCAGACCATTAAGCTACCCGCTACCTTCTCCCCTTCTCGAACAACAAGTGATGACCAGAGCGGATTTTGTTTAAATTCAGCTAACCGTTCTTTCCCTAGCGGAGTTTCCGGCCAAATCTCAGCTTCTAATTCCAAATAATGCTCGTCATCTTCAGGCGTCTCCATATCCCAGGTTGCGAATTCAAGTTCCTTAGCCAGAGTGGGTTCGGACAAACCATCACTTAGATTGTGTTTCATCTTAAATAAGCTATTATAATGAGAGAAGCCCTTCACTTTTTCGAAAAATTGAGTATTCAAGACCTCTGCCGAATCGTTCCCTACACAAAGAGTGGTTTTGTAATCCTTTGATAAAGTTTCTTTTAATTCAAGGGCTCTTAATAAGAGTGACTGATACACTTTTTCTAATAAATCAAAATCACTTTCACGTTCTGGTATTGTTTTTAAGTTCAGGTAGATCGAATGTCTGCTATCCTTGGAACGGCCGGGCGGCACAATATTGATGATGCTCACTTGGCCTTTGGCCACCATTTTACCGTCCTCGAAAGCGCAATATACATTTTCCCAATTTTCCTCATTACCAACCCACCAAAAAACAACATTCCCCTTTATAGATACCGAGTTATAAAGTTCCCCAAGTAATGGCATGTCACCTTGTTCAAAATGACGAATAGTAGTCAATGCAAAACCCCTTTTCAAATCATTAATATGGAATATATTTATAATAACATGCATGTCCACGCTACATTTGGTAATGAATTGTTATAAATAACTTCTCCTTGATGTAACATTTTTTAAGTAAACCCTGTCTTACTTATATAGGGGGACTAAAAGATGAGAAAACGATTTTTTATAGGGATTACGATATTTCTGATTGCTTGTGGAGTTGTTCTTGGCGTAGGGACGATATCAAATCTTCTGAGTCCGTTTAAAAGCTTCTCAGTCATCGTAGATAATCAATCTGATGTTGATATTAGCTCTATCGAAGTAGGATTAATTCGTGCGGATTCAAAGAAATCGTATACAAGTCCAATAAAAGCAGGACAAAAGAAAAAATTCAAACCAAAATTGAGTCTAAATGGTGAAGGTGCTATATATCTTCGATACACCAACTCTAACGGACAGTCTAAAGAACAAACCGTGTGCGGTTATACCGAATATTTATCAGGTCATTCCAAAGTCACGATTACTAATGAACGCACAACCGTTGTTCAGCAATGTAATTAAATCCTTTCATCTGACCCTTCAATCCTGCTTCACTCTGATGAGAGATAAGTCTTCTAATAGATAAAAAGCCGCCATTAAGGCGACTTGCTTATCCAATAAGATTTAGTTTTTTAATTTGGAAAAAGGGTCGGGTCGAATCCTAGAGGGAATACTTCCTCAAAGTTATCTTGCTTTTCATATAAGCTATACCAAGTCTCTGCAATAACATCAGGATCACCAGCTGTTCCAGCTTGTATCATTGTCCCTATGGAAAGATGGCCGACAAATACTCCTTTTTCTATTAACTGATTGTATAAAGCAGTAGCATAATTTCGTATACCAGACATAACAATACCGCCATTTCCTACAAAAGGCAACGGGAACATAGCAGAAATACCAGTGGTAAAAAGAATGGCTCCTGATCCTCTATGGATCATATCGGGTAATACTTCATTAACTGAAAGAACGGCGGGCAGCAAGTAACTGTTTATTTGTTCCAACACACTTTGAGGTGTAGTTTCCAGCACATGAGTGAATTTATCCCACCCTGCATACGGACTGAACTCTAGTACATCGATTGAACCAAACTCTTTTATTATCGCTTGAAAGACTTGTTTTAGCGCTGCTAAATCTGTCACATCCGCTACAAAAGATTGTGTTTCAATATTAAGTTTCTTAAGTTCACTTATAATCATTGATAATTTCTCGGGATTGCGTGAAATGACAGCCACCCTAAATCCATTAACTCCGAATTTTTTAGCTAGAGACAATCCTAACCCAGGCCCTGCACCAACGATAACAATATTTTTCATTTTTGATGAACTCCTTTTCTATGATATATTAAAGTAACAGCTGTTGCTTTAATTGCTAATATACAGCTACTAATTTAATGTATCAATCAACAATCAACCTGCAAATGTTGCTATAGCAACAAGATTGCTAAATTGTTGGGTAGGAGTGAAGTAATGGCTACTAAAGTAAACAATATTCGGCTGACACAGACTAAACAGTCTTTAATTGACTCCTTTTTAAGGTTAGTTTCCCTGAAGGATTTTGAGAAAATAACAATCGTCGATATAACAAAGGGAGCTAAAGTTAATCGAGCCACGTTTTATGCACACTTTAATGATAAATATGAATTATTGGATTATATTATGGGTGATTCGGCATCCGCGGCTATTGTAAAACATACTGAAGGAGAAATTAAATTCGATCAAGAAGGCATCATTCAACTCGTATTATCGGTATTCGATTTCTATCAGCAACCGAACATACAATGCCGCAGCAGTTATATAGGGATGGTTGTCCCTCAATTGAAAGAGAAGATTGTAAATGAGCTGAAGGTTCACTTATCTAACGCTTTAGGAGATAACATGAAAAGCTTTTATGTACCGATCATCGCACAAATGATCCATGAAGGTGTCTATCAATGGGTAACAGGAAATAATACTATAAATCAACAAGAAGTCGCCGAGAGAATTTCATCATTAGTCATAAGCGGGCTGCAATCGTGAGTTAAAATCAGAAGAGTCTTCAGACCTTTCCGCTGCCTGACACTAAGGGGCCGAGTTCGTCATTTTATAAACGACCTCGGCCCCTTGTGATACAGCGTATTATCTGTCTGTGCAACACATCAATCGTTTACACATTCCCCAGAAAATTTAATTGCCAAGACACGCCAAATTGATCCGCCACCCAGCCAAATTTCGAACTGAATGGATATTCACCTAGTGGCATGAGCACCTGTCCACCCTGGGATAATGCTGCATAAACGCGGTCAATTTCAGCTTCACTTTCACAATTCACATATAAGGATACCGCTGGAGTAAAGGTGAATCCATGCTTCACATAGCTATCTATACACATAAAAACTTGTCCATGTAATGAAAAAGTAGCCTGCATGACACTCCCTTCAGGTCCTGCTTCGTCCGCTCCATAACGCTTAATACTGATGATTTCGGAGTGATCAAATAAAGAAGTATAGAAATTCATAGCTTCTTCAGCCTTTCCTTCGAACATTAGAAAAGTCATTATCTTTTGATTCAGTTCCTTCATAATCGTCCAGCTCCTTACAGTCATTTTATACAGATCATCTCATATCATTAACGCTTTCGTATACTTTCAAACGGGCATATACGGTTTCAAGAATGGGATACGCAACTTGACCAGGTACAGCCATCGCCAAAAGTGCACCATGCAGATGCTCAGCTTCCACTGGCAGATGTTTTAGCATATCCCTATGCATAGAGGAGGTAAATTCGGGCAGGACCGAATCCATCTTTTGCATCGTGACCGACACCATATCTGGTCCAACAGGCATACCTGCACTTTGCGCTATGCTCACGATCTCATTCAGAAGCTGCTCATAAATAGCACGAGCTGTAGGTGAGGCTAAAATAGGTCCAACCGAGCTATCCATTAAAGTTGTAATCCCGCTTAAACTAGCTACGAATATATATTTCTGCCACACTTCGCGTTGAATATCAGAACTTAATATCACAGTGAATCCTGCTTTATCCAAATGGCTGAGAAGTTTCTGCATCCGTTCTGACTCCCCACCCGCCCATTCACCAAACACAATACTATGAAAAGAACTACTTTGTATGATAGCTCCATTAGAATCTAACGTTGTTTCAATATAACAAAGACCACCCAGTACCTTTTCTGCTCCAAAATGCTGCTGCAAAATACCAAAATGTTTATACCCATTAAGGAGCGGGAGAATCATAGTATGTTCACCGACGAAAGGGGTTAGATCCATCATCACCTGAGGCAAATGATAGGCCTTCACTGCAATAATAATACAGTCAAAAGGCTCTGCCTTCTCCCCGTATGTAATCGTCCGAACGGGAGTCTGAAAGTCACCATGCACACTTTTTATTGCCAGACCCTCATCTTCTAACTGCTTTTGTTTAGTAGAACGGACTAGAAAAGTTACATCTTCCCCTTTTTGAACTAGACGCCCTCCAAAATAACCACCAATAGCTCCTGCACCCACGAATAGAAAACGCATGTAAGTCTCCCCTTTTTTCACCTTATTTTAAACAAATAAAAAGACCGCTTAGCTTATCCGCTAAACAGGTCCGAATGGCAAAAAAAGAGTCAAGTATCGACCGTTCTTTTGTCTCGGTCCATACGGATCTGAGCAAAATCCAACGAGTTCACCTCCATGGCTACAATTCATAAATCTGATCCAACTAGAGCACCATTCGATTCTATCGATACAGCCTCTCTGGAAAGTATAACAAAAGAAAACCTTAAAGCCTAGTTTTAATCCATAACTTGGAGATGTCCAAAAACCCGAAGGAACCGGTGTGCAGACCAAACAGGCTTTGATTTAGCTGAGCTTTTTTATTCATATGACAGCCATGCAGCACCCAATAATTGTCTCGTAAAATTCCCTCCGCTTGATTCAGCAGCTTCACCCGTTCATCCTTTGGAGATTCTGTGAAAGGACCTAACACCTTTGAAAACAATGAAATCTGGTCCTCTCTAAGCAAAGAAAATAAATAATTAGATTTATTATTAAAGTAGTTAATCATTCCCCATTGCCAATCGTCTTCTAAAACCTCTTCAGCAAGCTGGATCTCGGCTGTTGTCTGTATATGATCTGCTTTAAACTCATTGAAAAAGTATAATTTAATTTGCAAACCAACGGAGGCAGCGCGTGTTTGGAGCCATAACGCTTCTTCTCGTTCTTCTTTTTTATCCTTAGTTGCTAAAGTAATGACTTCTCCCTGATACCCATTTTCCGCTAAAAGCGCTCGGGCATGTTCCAAAGTTGGATCTACAAGCTCTCTCTTACTGCTCTCCCATGGCAAAAAGCTATCTGCTGGAGTGATACGATTGCCACCCAACTCTTTTATTAAAGCCGTTCGACTGTAAAGGATACGGATCACTTGACGAAACCATAGCTGCTGATGAATTCCCTCTCTATGAAAATTAAACAGAATATATCTACAGCCTAAGGCCGGGTAATCTATACTGTGATTGCTGATGATATCAGGTAAAAGTTCTCCATGTTCAGGATCTGGCAGCTGGTATTGGCGTTCATTAGAAGCCTCTTTTGGCAAATACCAAATCTCAACACGATCCAGGAGCGGCCGAATTCCGAAATAAAAATCAAAAGCTGCGAGCACCAATACATCCTCATTCAGATCCATTAAACGGTAAGGACCTGTACCGATCACTTCACTAGTGATGTCTATATCGTATGGGAGTATGGACATGTGAATGCAACTAAACAGATGCAGAAAAAAGAGATTTGGACGAGACAGATCAAACCGGATTCGATGATCTCCTTCAACCTCTACTCGTTCGATATCCTTATAAAGGTTCACCGCAGGGCTATTCAAGTCAATAAGCCGTTGTAGCGTCTCTTTTACATCTCTCGAGGTCATAATTCTTCCGTGATGAAAGCGTACCCCCTTGCGGAGGTAAAAAATATAACTTGTATGCTCCTCATTAGCTTCCCACATATGGGCCAAACCAGGAAGAAAGGCATCGGTCGTTGCGTCATAAGTAACTAGTGTGCTATAGATCTGACCCAGCAAATAGGATTCAAAAGCGGTGTATACATAAGCAGGGTCCAGTACTTCCTTATGCCGGTTACGGGTAATCCGCAGGACGTCCAGCCCTGAGGTTGACTCTGCTTCACTACGAAAACCCATCTGTTTATTTAACATCGTTAACAATCGTTCCTTTAAGGGTCCGGTCACCTGATCGCTGCTCATCAATTCGATAGCTTCTTTTATCTTGCCTTTACTGACTAACTCCTGAAAGCTATCCTCGAACACCTCATCAATACTTTTTAAAAAAGTAAGTTGAGAGATATGCCCCCTGCCTCTCCCCGGCTGCCATAGAATATATTCCTGCTCTTCCAGTTTCCGCAGAACGAATTTAACATTGCGTGGAGTGCAAATTAGGATCGAAGCCAATAAATCTATCGTCACAGGAACAGGTTCATTCACTTTGAACGAACTAGTAACGCTTGCTGCTAAACATAAAAAATGATTACTTATCTGGTCCAAATGGTTCACTCCTTTAAAGGTGAAACGGTCAATGTATTTCTTACACTTTTCCTTCCCCCTTTTATCATTATAATTATACATAAATCAACAATGAATATGCAGCAACAATATTAGAGCAATAAGACTAGGAGATCGTAATCATTATGAAACAGCATCTAAGGCACATTCACCCTCTAGCCTGGACAATTATCATCGGCACTATGTTCGGACGTCTGGTGACCTCGATGAGCATCCCATTCTTATCCATCTATCTGACCCAAGTTCTCGGAGCTTCCCCGACACAAACAGGGATTACGGTCGCGGTTAGCTCGCTGGCAGGCGTATTGGCTAGTTTCTATGGCGGTTATATTTCTGATATTGTTGGCCGCAAAATTGTGATGTTAATCTCGGTATTTGGCTGGGCAGCCGTCTTCTTCGGATTCTCAGTGGCTCAGCATCTATGGGTATTTTTCTTGGTAAACACCCTAAATGGCTTATGTCGATCAGTATTCGAGCCTACTTCACGGGCACTTTTGTCCGATATTACACCACCCGAGAGCAAGCTGCTTGTCTTTAATCTTAGATATGCAGCAATTAATCTTGGTGTAGTATTTGGTCCGATCATTGGGCTACAGCTCGGCTCTGCGGAATCAACTTTTCCTTTTCTAATCGCCGGAATCGTATATGTTGCATACGGAATTGTATTATTCATGCAATTTAAGGCACATCGTTCAAGCATGCCCGCCCGTACACAAGCTCAAGCACCACGTTTACTCGAAGCTTTGACAATCACAGGAAAAGACCGTGTGTTCCTGCCAGTATTGCTGGGTACAATCTTTTGTGTGTTAGGATACGGTCACTTCGGCTCAACAATGGCTCAATATTTAGCGATGAACACGCATTTCACCAATGGGGGGCAATTGTTCTCCTATATGCTTTCACTGAATGCTATAACCGTGTTAGTAGTGCAGTATCCCATTGTACGTACGGCAAGTAAATTTCCACCGATTGTCCCTTTAATACTTGGGAATATCTGCGTTGCACTTAGTCTTCTCTTAGTGGGGCTTGCTGGTGGTGTGGCTCTACTAATGATCAGTGTAGTTCTGTTCACTATAGGGGAAGTCTTACTCTTTACGATGATGGATATGTTAATCGATCGGATTGCCAAACCTGAAATGAAAGGGACGTACTTTGGTACGATTGGCTTTAATAATTTAGGGAGTGTTATGGCACCTATCTTCGGTGGGGTGTTGTTAGACCATTATGGCGCTCAGAATGGCCTTGCGATCTTTGTGCCGTTGGCTTTAACAACAGCTTTTGGTCTTCCTTTTCTTCTCGTAGCGCACAAAAGACTTGTTGCCAGAGAGAAATTAACACTTGGTATTAAAAATAGAGCAATAAAAGGATGATTTTCCAATTCAATACGTTGTTTATTGGATCATCCTTATCTCGGTTAACATAATCATTATTATGTAAACCAATTATGTGAATTAATTCTTTTAATCAGAAAAGAGGGACCGTATCTTTGCAGAATATGCAATAGCTACGGTCTCTTTTACATAGAAAAAACGGTTAATCATATATTCCCTGAAGAAAACTCAGCTGGCCTTTTACATATTGCCTTAGCTCTAAGGGCTCCATGATTTCGGAATGACCTATTATGCACCAGACATTAGCACATGCACTTTCATAACCAAACATATTCACCTTTAAAATGAATGCATCCCCTTCTTCTCTCATTTCCATGATCTCTAGCTGAGATAAAGAAGACATTGTTCTCTTATCAGCTCTGATCACAACAGGATAGACCTCTTCTTCTTTACACGCTTGCTTAAAAACCTGTCCCTGCTGCTTCCAGTGCTCTTCTAATGAAAAATCCATAGGTATAGAGTACTCTTCTTCCACAAGCTGCGTAGAGACAATTCGCTCACATTTAAACGTTCGGATTTGATTAGCTTCTTCACAGTAGGCTATAAGATACCATTCCTCTTTTTTCACCACAAGACCATAGGGCTGTAATTTCCTGCACGATACTTCTCCGTTAACCTTTTGGTACTTAACCTGTAGTTTCTGAGATCGCCAAACGGCTGTCCGGATAGATTCCAGACAGGGGATTTCTATTCGTTCTGCCCACCAAGGTGTGTCATCGAAATAAAAGCGCTTTTGCGCTTTCTGAATGTCAGGTTGATAGGATGCGGGCAATGTTTTTTCTAATTTCAACAGCGTCGTCTTCAGCTTAAGACCAGATTCAGAATGTCCTCCAGAATAGATGCCCATACCTGTTAAATATAGATTGATTACATCTTCACCATGTAACTGCTTCAGGTTAACTGTATATCCCTCCATTAAGGAGATACCACCATTCGGCCCCGACATAGACAACAAAGGAATTCCAGCTTCAGCTAGTACATCAATATCTCTATAGATTGAACGTACAGAAGTCTCCAAGGCTTGAGCTAGTTCATTGGCCTTCATTTTCCCTCTCGACTCCACTAATAATAAAATAGCAATCAAACGATGCAAGCGCATGGGAACCTCCGAGCTTTTCTTTTTTATCAAGTATACTTCAAAATTCTTGCCATGATGTTGTCAACAATAAGAGGTTATGATTAGTTCATTACATAAAGGGAGCTGAAACATATGAAAATTGCCGTTTTAGGAACAGGGTTCGGAGCTTATCATGCAGAATTATTGACGAAAAATGAGCGTGTAGACAAAGTTATTGTTTATGGTAGAAATGAAGCTAAGCTGCAAAATTTAAAACAAGCGTTAGGCGTTGAGATTACCACAAATATAGAGGATATCATGCTTGATACCAAAATTGATGTGATCGATATCTGTCTGCCCGTAACTTTACATAGACAGTTTGCCGTTGAGGCGCTTAAGCATGGGAAACATGTATTCTGTGAAACACCTGTATGCTTTAACAATGAAGATGCCCTTGCGATGAAGGAAGCAGAACAACAGTATGGCAGACGAATCCTCGTGAACCAATTTATTAAATTTGATCCTGCGTACAAATATTTATACGAAACCACTCATCAAGAGAAATATGGAAAGCTCTTAGCTTTCACCTTAAAAAGAGAAACGGCACCTCTGTGGGGTGATCTCGGACTTCATTCTATCTCCACAAATCTGATGATTCACGAACTTGATTTTGTTACCTGGCTGCTTGGATCTTTAGAAGAATACTCTGTGTGGGGAACCGATGGTGGACGAAATGAACAAGCGTTAGTACGTACCCATTTTCAGAAAACGAATGTCTCCGCAGAAATCGTTGTATCCTCACAAATGCCAGCTGGTTATCCTTTTTCCGTAGGGTATGAAGCTTATTTTGAACAAGGAAAGCTTGTCTATCAAGAAAGTGACGACATGAACGGAAAGGTTGAAGGATCATTAATTGAATATACCTCTGCAGGTAAACAGCAACTATTGATAGAACAAGCTAATCCTTTTGAAAAGAGTATTACGCATGCTCTCCAATGCTTAGAGGAGGGTACTTCATCCATAATCGAGTTAGACCATGCCCTACAAGCTATGGAACTAGCAATAAAAATAGAAAAAAAGCTTGTGTAAACATAGAGGTTGGTGTTGGGTATCCTTTTTCATGGGTTTTGTTTGTGGGGGCGTAGAACTTATTGAATTAGTGAATTGTAGCTAGGGAGAGGAATAGGTTTTGATTTTTCTATTGTGAATTTTTCATATGTTGAAATTATAGAACAAAGTAGTAATTTTAGTCCTTTTTGGTAAGCTGTCCTTAGTTCTAGTTTATAAAATGCTGTTATTTCACAGCATTTTGCAGGGATTTCATCCTGGGATTAAGATAGTTCAATTAGAGGTTAAACTAGTCATACGATGGAAATTCTCAAAGATCGTGGTCCCTGCTGATATTGTGGAGGTAATGTCCGAGGAAAATAGGGTTTTTAGAATGGCGCCTTATAAAACCAGCGGCAGTCTTGGACTGGAAAATAAAGTCCTATCTTTAATCCACCTCTATTACTCTTCTCATTTAAAGTACACACCTACATCACGTTATTCTGCCCGTTAGCTGAACAGGCTGCCTATGATCTCGGCAGCCTGTTGTCATTGTGCTATCGTGCCCCATTAGCGTAAATAGCGAGATTTATTAAATCTAACGATTAGTTTCAGAAAACTGAATCGATTGGATTGTATCAGTTGATGGGTCAAATTGGATTGATACAAAAACCCCAAACTCGTTACCTGCTTTGCTTCTAATCCATAGTTTGAATTTCTCTTCAGACTTTTTAGGTGTTAGTTCAGTACGACCAATGTGCTTATAATCAATTATGACTGCATTGTATCGTTTTTGTGTTTCCTCTTCTGCAATTTTGCCCCATTTTGCGTATTCAGGCGCAGCCTCTACTGTAACAGTGGAAAAAATAAGTATCGCCAAAAATGATATCAGTAATTTTTTCATAATAACCGCCCATCTGGAGAAGTTTTCAGTAATATCTCCCACTTTATCCAAATGTATTCTTAAACAACTTAATGCCAGCGTGCAGTCTACAACTTTATTTTTTCAATTAATCAAGATCTAGATTTAGGAAAGTCAGATATAATAAAGGGTTCCACATATTATACATGACTAATATGTGGAACCCTTTATGCTTAACTATCGTACTCCATTAGGATTCCTATGGAAGGAATATTTTAAGTCGCATTGTTACTCATGTGGCATCTTGTCCATATCCATATATACAACACACTTTCACTTTTCCTTAAATGCTGATACCTTCATTGTATTGAATTCATCAACTCATAGTAATATTTAGAATCATTAGTCTTATTAAGGCTATACCAGGCGTCTAATGTTTTTGGAGAAAACACATCCAAAGCTTTCAAGATGTGTGCAGAAAATTCCAACGGAGCTATTCCAGATGCTGTGATCAGTTTTCCATCCGTTACAGCAGACTCCATTTTGTAATACTTTTCTCCTGTATAAGTGGGACAGATCATTTTAAGGTATTCCAGATCATTGCTTGTATGCCCACGTGAATTCAGCAATCCTGTCTGGGCAAGTCCCATTGTAGCACCACAAATCGCTGCAACCCATATACCTTCCCTTAAACATCTTTCAGCGATTTTTAAGAGGGGGTGGTGAATGGTTTCTGTCCATGTATCTCCACCGGGTAAAATCAATAGATCTGATCTTTCAATGCTGCACTCATCCAATTTGATGTCAGGCAGTATTTTCAATCCGCCCATTGTAGTTACTGGAGTCTTATCAATTCCCACGGTAACTATTTTTGACGGGACCAGCCCCTTTTTATAATATCTTCCCGATTTCAGTTCGGCAGTTACGTAGCCTATTTCCCAGTCTGCCATTGTGTCAAACACATAAAGATATACCGTATTATTCATTTGCAAGTTCTCCTTATTTTACAATTCATCTAGTGATACCAACCATCGGTAATCAATGATTATCGTCATTATAAAATGACTTCACTGACATCCGCTGTCAGTGAAGTTATTAAAGTTGATAATATTCCAATAACTCCGACACCACACCAACAAGTTTTTCCTTCAAACTCTGTGGTTCGATTACTTGAATGGATTTCCCGTAGGATAAGAGAAAATTAGGAACATAGGTATGAATTGATTTTTCCTCAAGTAAAAAGATTGCTTGATTTGATGTACGCTCTTTCAGATGATGCCCCAAAAACCAATGCAGGCATAAGTCATCCAACGCCTCTGACCTACCTTCGATAACTAAAGCAATTAACCCGTCCTTGCCGACTAAATCAGGTAATAGATTTCGCAAAAAAAATTCCCGAGCCAAAAAAGCTTCGGAACGTTTAAATATGTTTTGAGTCCGCTTGATTTGTAAAATCCGTTCTACCCGAAAGCTGCGAATCTCATTTCTCAGGTGGCAAAATGCAACAATATACCATTTATTGTTCCAGTACACCATACCATAGGGATCTATCACCCTAGTCTTGGGTTGATCATCACGGCGTGTGTGATAATCAATTTCTACAGAGAACTCGTTTGCTACAGCTTGCTCCAATTCCGCTAATACTGGCTGAATAGAAGGATCTCCCCTACGGTTTATAACTTCAAATCCGGCTAAATGACGGCTGAGAACACTTTCCTGTTCCTCATTCGAATACATTTTCAATTTGGATGTCGCATTACCTAATGCCTCACTCAAAGGGTATCCGGCTTCTTTTGCAAAAACAGCAGCATGAAGAAGTGCTTTTTTTTCTTCAATATCAAATAGCAGTGGTGCTCTGATAAAATTATTCAGTAGGCTATACCCGCCATTATGACCAGTGTCGGATATTATAGGCACTCCACTGGCACTTAGCGCATCAATATACCGATAGACTGTCCTTATATTTATTTCTAACTTTTCGGATATTTGTTTTGCGGTCATTTTAACACCCGAATTCAGCATCCATAGGATTGCCAGCATATTATCGTTTTTTGGCATCACATATACCTCATCTTTTATTAGGATCGCTCAAAATTATTAGCTTTGCGAATCGCCTGCATCCCTTTATTCATCGATCTTCCAGCCTTTCGATCCTCACTTAGCAATCTATAAACAACAATCTGCAATTTTTAACATTGCTGCTCTTAGCTCAACCCAACAATCTACTTTACCACAACTTGTGATACAGTTCACCGCGCTGTTTTTAACGGTGAGTTTTTGGGTCATCCTTTGCAGGATGCTCTTTCTTTGATCCGCTAGGTTCCAATTGCCCTAACCGCCGTTCAGGGGACTAAAGAATATACTCAGCATATACATCACCTCGAAGAATGGATATTTCCAGTTCAATAAACTTGAGTGATGCGTATAGACTTTACCAAGTAGACAGTAATAACGCCTTTACACAAAAACAAACTTACCATGCGTCTGCTCATGAGCAGTAACGCACGGTAAGTTCCATCAATAATAACTCTTTATTTGGTAATATGTTGTATTTTTACGAAAATATCTTCCTTCTTCATTTATTTATGCCGTCATCAGTATTTAAGCTCAATATTCTTCCACATGGTATTCCCATCCTTGTCGAAGCCTGTCATCTCGGTAGCGCTCATCAATTCGCCTGTTTTGACATCAAAGAAAGCGCTCATTCTCAAACTGTCATTCTCACGATTAGGAGAATTCGGCGAGATACCCATAACTCTTAGCAGCAGACGTGTTTTGGAGGAGTTAGGATCAGTATTATACCTGCTGATAGTAAAATGATACCCCTTGATCCAGTCATCTGCTATAGCAGGATTTCCTGGTTTCATCCCCAGTCTCTCAACAGCTTGTTTAACTGCATCGGAAGAATCGATTTGAATATCAGATATCGCATACTGTCCTTTTACAAGTAAATTCTTATCGTGCTTTTTCACATCAGTCTTAATGGCCATTCCATTATCGATCTTGATATAAATAAAAACATTCCCTTTCTTGCTGCCAAATTCGAGATTCCAAGCATCTCTTGTTCCATCCGAACCATCGGTTCGTTCCTGGGAAACAGAAGTGTCATCCGTGCTTGTTATGTTAATAAGTAATGGCTCTTCTTCCGTAAGCTTATTCGCCTCTGAGTACCCAAGGCGCAGTGCCTCCATCGCGGTTACGCTCTTCTTTTCATTGGTTCCCTTATTCGTTATTGTGGCAGCTGGTTTCTCTGTCTCGTTAATCATCTCACTGGTTGTTGTGACGGCCTGTTCCTCTGATTTGTTAGAAGAGCCGTCGAAAAGAACATTTTTCATACTGAAGAATAGAACGACCATAATCACAATCAATGTAATTGAGGCTATGCTAACATATTTCTTCTTACGCAAGGCTGCTTCTCCTTAGTTAATAAGTATAAGAAACTTTGGTTACTGCTGAAGTAGTATCCGTACTGTCCACACAATGACGATTAAATTTTCCAATTTTTAACACAACAAAATCATACAATAATATTTCTTCAAATGCAATTTTTGTCGCATATTTAAAAATAATGGATATTATTCACATTAACTCGAAACGAAATTGATCCTAGCTCACTGGTTTCAAGGGTTAAACTTGCCCCTATTTATGATACAGTTCACCGAGTATGATCTTAAATTAAGCTGCCCGTAAGCTGGATAAGCTAACAGTCATTCCCTCAAATCCATTGATAGACCTCTGCATAGGAAAACTTAAGTTGTTCTCGCAACTTTTTATTTTCTTCTTCGAGCTTCTTCATCTTTCGTTTTAACGACGCAATGATGGCGTCCTTGTTGTTTTCATCCATCTCCCGCTTAATTTGTTTCGGTGTCGGCTCTTGAACTTGCTGCTGACGAAGCGATTCAATGCGAATTCGTATCTCAGGATTGTCTTACCCGGTAAGCACTTTATTATTCAGTCTAATACTTGTTTTCATCGAACGCCAACGGATAATTGCATTTCTCCGCCTCATGCGTTACACTCTTTATATTGACAAATTTGCAGGTCTATATAAAAAAAGGAGGTTAACGCGCCCATGTGCCCCCGTACCAAAGAACAAAATGAGCTCATACGCATGCAGCGCAGAGAACAGATCCTGGACTTCGCCGCGCATACCTACTTCCGTACGGGCGGAAGCTTTGATATTCGCGACGTCGCCCGCGAGGCTGGTCTCGGTTATGGCACGGTATACCATTATTACCCCAACCGGCATTTACTAATAGAAGATGTGCTGAGCAGCGGCTTCGAGCGATGTGAGCAAACCCTGACTCAATGGGCGAACATCAGCCGGGACAACCCTGACGACAGGCAGTTGTTAACGTATTGCAAGACGCTACTCCAGTTGTGGCAGTCAGATGCCCGCGCATATCTCGTCTACAAAATGGCAGCGGAACATTTTACAGGCTTGCCAGAGAAAGATCGGCACCCTGCCAAGAGACGATTCATGGAAAGGCTGTATGTTCCACTCCAATCGACTATGCAGCGTGAAGACGACAGCATCAACCTTATGCTTGCCGTGTTGGTCGGCTGCTGCGGGCTGCACTACTATGCGAGCAATTCCGAGCTGGACATCGATCGAATCGCCCAGCTCGCGATACAAGCCATTACAAAGGAGTCCTGAAACAAACATGGTTATCTTAAAAAGCAAGTATGAAATCGAAGCCATCCGCAAGGCATGCCAGGTTGTGGCCGAATGCCATCGCACAATTGCCCCGCTCATCAAACCGGGCATCACAACGAACGAGATTGAGCGCATATTCGAGGATATTATTTTGAAGCACGGCGCCAAACCATATACGAAGGGCTACAATGGTTATCAATATGCGACCTGTGCCTCCGTCAATGACGTAATTGCACATGGCTTCCCTACAAATAAGCCACTTGAGGAAGGCGATATCGTGACGATCGACACGGTAGCGGAGCTCGACGGCTGGCTCGGCGATTCAGCCTGGAGCTATGCGGTCGGGAAGATCTCACCGGCGGCTGAGAAGCTGATGCGCGTCACGAAGGAGTGCCTTGACCTCGGCATCGCGCAGGCACAGCCCGGCAATCGGCTAGGAGACGTGACGAGCGCAATCCAGCAGCATGCCGAATCGAACAACTTTGGCGTCGTGCGCGACCTTCTCGCTCATGGCATCGGTCGTGACCTGCATGAGGAGCCTACCTATATGCATGTCGGCAAGCCCGGCAAAGGCCCCCGCATCAAGGAAGGCATGGTATTCACGATCGAGCCCATGATCACTGAAGGCACCTACAACATGACAATTGATCAGGACGGCTGGACCGCCCGGACACTGGACCGCAAGCTCGCCGCCCAATACGAGCATACGATCGCCATCACCGCTGAAGGTCCACAAATCCTGACCGCGCAATAGAACAATTAGAAGCCGACCAACGAGAGGGTCGACTTCTTTTTTATTTATTGAGCAGAACTTCTTTCTTCATCCGATACATGTGTGATCTTCTCACATAGGTGGAGAAAAAGAATGTCCCGCGGACCGATTGAATTCTTAATGCGAAAAGTATGCTAAACTTAGGAACAACAAAATCCCCCTCAATCTGAGGGGGGGTTCTATTGCAATGCATTACGTTTCTCCTAACATTTCCTACAAACGCTAATGATAGATGAAGATGACGGAGAAAACGGCGTTTTATTCCAGTCAGCATATTGATGTTCGACGCGAAAGCCGTGACGGGTTAATAAAGAATGAAGCGTATTCGGATCCGTGAACCGACAAGCAATCCGGGAAGTCGTTCGCTTATACCCCCAATCACGCATCGTGACCCAATGCATGATATGCTGGCCAGCATCGTAACATTGTGTGCCTGATACCTTGACGTTATTTCCATCCTTATCAATAAATGATCCCCATTCTGTCTCCTCTTGATCGGATAAATCCGTTCCCTCCGGATTACGGGTCTCAAATGCAAAGATTCCATGAGGTTGTAAATGTTTGTGAACGGTCGTGAGCAAATCGCTTTGATCTTGATCACTTAAAAGTGCCTGAAATGCATTACCAGTCAAATAAATCATCGAAAATCGCTTATCCGATTCGAAGGTACGGGCATCACCTTCCATAAAAGTAACAGTCAGCCCTTTCGCCTTCAACCGCGCATATGCAATCATTGCTGAAGAGATATCTACACCGGTCATTGTTATACCGGCTTTCGAGAGGGGGATCGTTGTTAAGCCTGTACCACAAGCAAGTTCTAACACTTCCCCAGGACTCGATCTAGCAAGCTCAAGATAGAACTGATATTTGTCCATTTCACCGTCAAATTCAAGATCGTAATTTACCGGATCTTGAAATTCTTCAAGATTGCTATGTTCAATCAACACCATTCCCCCTTTCATTCCTTGTTATAATATAATCGAAATAAATGCTCATCGACAGCCATCGCGCTTAACAGTATTATTTTACTATTTTTTTTGATAACACGTTTGGTGACAAACGGTTATAATCAATTTTTATCAAACCTACCACTCCTCGTTAGTTCAACCATGAACATTCCATTTCATATTTTATAAAATATACTTTCACCATTGAGGAAGGGGCGACAATACTCAGCGCATAATTTGGGCATTCTTTCACGCATCCAGGCATGAACATGTACATTCTCCATCTGGAAGACGTAATATCCAATAATAGCGACCAACATTAAACCTTCCAACTGAAGTAGATCATTCGCTGTATTTTCGTACTCTCTGTAGTAACCCTTTAGGAAAGTATCTCTTCGATCGGATGGCAGCATCATAGCTCCCATGGCTACATCAAGTAAGGCATAACCGTTACCGAAAAAGCCAAAATCGATGAAGCGCACCTCTCCTTCGGTTGTGATGATGATATTACCCATACACAAATCCCCATGAATAAGGTCAGGGCCAGCCTCCCCGCCACGGTCATCTAACCGGGAGTTGATCAATTGCAGCGTTTGTTCAATGACATTAGCATCAGAAGGCGTAAATAAATTCTTTTTCACACCCGAATGAATCACACGGATCATCCGTTCATTATAAGCTTTACCTTGACTCGGTCGAATCTCCATACCTGTATGTTCGTACTGCCGAAAAAAAGTATGCAGTTCTGCTATTTGCGATCCCAGTTCTTTTACCAGTTCAAGATTGTTAACATCATTCATATTCATGTCTCTTCCATCCAGCCAGGTGAGGACGGAGCAGTTTAGCAGTTCACCTTCGTATTCAATGATCGTAATAAGTTCACCCTCATTGTTTCTTACGGGAGTCTGTATTTCGTTGCTGCTCCAGCTTCCCAGCTTCTCAAGCATTTGCAATTCTCCAAGAATGCCGCCGTATGTATGTTGCAGACCTTTCATGTCATCTATAAAAGGGTCATGAATGCGGAGTAAATATGATTTTCCCGTTCTGTCATTAACACGATAGGTTCTGTTCTCGTTATGCCTTAAGAAAATAATCTCAGGCTGTTGGATATCGTAACTGCCTAGTAAGTCCAAAAGCTTCTCGTTCGTCATAAGGACTCCTTTAAAATAGAAGGATTCATTGATTCAATCTTCGTCTGAATCATAAAAATTGAAATCTACTACATTCCAAAAATCATTCGACTCACCAATTGTACTTCTACAACATTTTCGAAATATCCTGCCTATAGCTTGACGAAGCTGCCGGAATGTTTTTCGCGGCAGCTTCGTAGTGAAAGGATATTCAGCTCTCAGTCTCATTAATCCAACCAAACTCTTTTATTTCTTAGTGATAGGCACCCATATTTCGCTTTTAAAATTTGGCGATGTGATATCTTTGTGCTCATTCCAAAGAATTTCAGGCCCTTTAATTAGCTCATATCCCGATGACGGAGCCCATTCCGAATATATTCGCCCCCAGATCTCTTGTAGCGCACTCGGAAAAGAGCCGACGACTGTGAATACAGCCCACATGGAGGCCGCCACTTCCAGCTGATCCAAGCCATTCCATGCGTCTTTCGTAGTGGCAACGCCAATATAATGATCGAACTCTCCTTTTTCCTCCATACGCTCCTCAGAGAAATTTGTAGAGGCGCTTATAAACCCTGAGGGCTCAACATCGGAAAATCTCTTCATCTCATCAATCATTTCCGGCGTCAACCCTTCATACATCGACGCAATCTCCGGATTGACCCCTTGGAAAATGATTGGTACCCGTTTTTTTATGCCCACGATGTGAAAAGATTCTTTGATTTCAATACGGTAATTCATTTCATTTCCTCCTTTGATAGTCAGCTGAAACGACATCCGAGGGAACGCCTTAAGGGATTGTCCATGGACCCGAGCTTCCGAAGGATTTACCCCATGCATGCTATGGAAAGCCCTAGAAAAGGAATCAGGCGAATTATAACCATATTTCAGAGCGGTATCGATAATTTTGATATTACTTTGTGATAGCTCGAGTGCTGCCAAGGTTAGACGTCGACGCCGGATGTATTCCGACAGAGTAATGCCTGCTAGGAATGAGAACATGCGAGTAAAATGATATTCCGAACAGCAGGCTATTTTCACAACCTCCTGATAATCAATTTGATTTGTTAGGTTCTCCTCAATATAGTTTATTGCTTTGTTCAGTTGTATCAGCGTATCCATGACGTTGCCTCCCCTCGTTAATTATAGGTTATCAGAGAAGGTTTTTACCTTCCCGACTTTTTCTGCACGATTCTGTAGGGTTTTCATGTTTCGATGAACAGACACTGGATATAAGGAAGTAAAACTCTTCTCACAAGAAGGACCACTTTTTTTGAATGTCAAGATTATAGTTAACATAATAATAATTATGTTAACTATAATCTGAAGTGCGTTCAGATGCTCGCTCGTCCACTCACTTTCACAACCTTTTCATAGCAAGCGCAAAACGCTCTATCGTCTCTTTTGACAACCCATTTACGTTCTTATTTTTTCCTTTTACCATCCGCAATACAAACCGATCTAGCAAAGTTAGCTTCTCTTCATAGATCTCATCTCCAAAAACTTCTTTCGTCACCGATTGGTTATATAACACTTCTGGAAACGCAGATTTCAATTCTTGTGAGGCCTCCTCACCTTTTGCTCCTGCACAAATAAACAATCCTACTCGTTTTTTCCCTAGTTCATGTTGATATTTTGCTGTAAAATCAGTCATTTGTTTTTGGATTTTCCCATAATAAATAGATCCTCCCAAGATGACCGTATCATATCGTTCCAGTGTCGGCTCTTTAGCATGCATCAAATTAACTACTTCGGTTTCTTCGCCCAGTTGAGATTTTAATAAATAAGCCGCTTTCTCCGCACACCCATATTTCGAGGTAAACATAATTATTGTCTTCATTCTAATCGCTCCCTTCCGCTCGCTGGTCACTTATTATCTTAAGGGTTCACGTACATGCTTTAACAAAATAACCATACAAGCAGCAATAGCTAAAGCCATCGTCGGAAAAATTACACACTCGGCTATAGACACAGCCACACCGCTATAGATCATTGCCGCCAGCATTGCCGTAATTGCTAGCAGTAATGTAACTCCTTTGAAAACAACGACAGTTGCCAGTAGGTACCCAAAAGGTTGTCTACGAATGACCATAATCCCCGTAACAATTGCTAATGGGACCAAGATCGCAAGATCCAAAACTTGAATTACCAACGTACTATAGTGCTCTAGCCCTTGTGGCGGTATTCCCCCCAGTAGTGAATTCAGTATTTTCCCTAGCCAGAGAAATAAAATCATAAAAGCAATAACCATTAGTGAAAAGCCGATTCCTTTAGAAGGTAAACTGTTTTTAAAGTAAGTATGTATGGATTCTTTATCGAAGGAAAATAAGGCTAGGATGAATGCGAAAAAACTTAAAGAAAACAACAGCACATAAACTAAAAACAATGAATTGTACATCGTCAGAAAGCTGTAGGATGCGTAAGTATATAAAAAGTACCCCAGAGTGCCCGTAAGGAGCATCCTCCCCTTTATCGAGCCTTTAATTGTCATGATGAGCGAACTGAGCAGTAAAGGTATGGCAAGAAATAATGTAACTCCATCCTGTGCTTTAGCTTGTGCCGCCGCAGAGACAGAATCATGGCTGTACACTCCTGACCCCTGAAGCTTTACATCCTCGCCCCATATTGACGTAAAAGTATATTTTGTTCCATCACTTATCCCATCTGAAAACAACCCAACCGCTGTTGCAAACACTGCAATAACCGAAATCAACACCGACAGCACTACGACTTTCCTTATATGTTTTATAACAACCTCCCCCTCCCTTCATGAAAATATTTAGATTTTACCTGGAGGCAATAGCAACCATTGAATCCAAATGACATGAAATCAGAGCTTCGACCTGATCATCAGGCAGATCTTTTTCGACAAGCAAACGCATAATTAAACCGAACGCTGCACTCCATATCACCTGAGCAGTGAGTTCTACGAAAGCTTCCTCACGGTTTTTCTGTGCTTCAAATCTGAACAGGCCCTGGCAGAGCATCCCAATCGCTTTACGCTCCTGGGCTGCTCCTCTAAATAGAACAGCTGTGTAACTAAGAACAGCCGGCGTATCGTTTAGCATGACATTCCGGTATTCTACACCCGTGGAAAGAGACATCCTGATGAACTTCTCCAATGATCGTTTTAAAAGTGTATCTGGAGGTAATTCCTGCTGTACCTCTTGTTGCACAGACTGAAGCTCAGTAAGCATATCCGTATATTTTTGTTGCAAATAGTTCTCGATAATCTCTTCTTTGCCTTTAAAATAATGATAAATAATTCCCGGTGAATATTCGATTTTCTCAGCGATTTTTCGGATAGAGAGCTTCTCTATTCCCTCTTCAGCAATCAATAAAGCTGCATTTTGCAGGATCAGATTTCTCATTTCTTCACGCTCACGTACTTTTCGTTGTTCTTTAGTCATAAATTTGTCTCCTCATGTGTTGAACATTGTTTAATCTTTGAACACTGTTTAATATATGTTTTGGATTAGTATTATGTCAATATCCTTAGTCACATGTATTCCCCTCCTCCAATCTACATATCTGGACATAAAAAATCCGCCAGTCATTTAGACTGACGGAACCTTTAATTTGTGAAGTTAAAGGATTACAGACAGAGGGTTTTAGTAATGATAACCAACAGGATAAACAGAACCAGAATAGCTCCTGTGGAAGTGAAACCACCGTATCCTCCTGCAAATTCGCCCATTGTTGACTCCTCCTTTGTAATTGAGTACATCATAAGATATGCAATATTGCCCTCACTGACTGGGTATTTTGAACACAAAAAATAAACCAACGACCCTTTTTATGGTGAATGGTTTAATTGGTTTACATAAATAATGTTATGTTAACTAAAGTAGAGAGCATTAGATGCTCATTACTTTACAATTCGTATATGTTCTTAATAGCTAGCCAGTTTTATAAAAAATACAGTTTCCTGGCCGTCCTTCTTGACGCTCTCTTGGTCATCCTCCACTGTCTAGCGCTCACTCGCTTAGCACCACTTTTCCATTCCATTTGCTGTTAATAGTAAACTCCTTCTTTAAGAAAAACCCGAAAACACACGGATTTTCATTTCTTAATTCGATTAATAGTTAATGTGTTGAAGTATTGGCTGGGGTTGCCTTGTTGTGGATTAAAGCGCTCTTGAAACTCTCCATGGGTATAGTCCCCGATCACTTTATGCCAGAAATCACGAGCGGGCGTATTCGCACGGACTTGTGAAACCTTCCATTCACCAGAGTACATATCAAATAGCTTATGCGCAGCCCATGTACCTACACCACTTCGGCGGTATTTTTGCATCACAAAAAACTCAGTCATATAAAACTGGCCTTCAGGATTACGCAATAACCTGTCCACCAAAGCAAAACCAGCAATATGCCCGTCCACCTTAAACAAATATGCGAATTTATTATTCCCGCTACTCCAATAAGCTTCTAGTCCCGGATAGGCCGGAAATACCCCGTCTTGATTGACTTCAAATTCCAAATAACGGGTGAAATCATATAGGTAGAACTGCATTAATCTGCTTATAGTATGCTTACGTTCTTTGGGAACCAGCTCAATTTCAAGTTTCATTATGTGCACCTCTGACATTTATGTTTACTTCACATCATAAAGCTTACCGGCATCAGGAGCAAGGCTCGTACCTAGTTTCCCCTTCATTCAAAGTCCAATATGGGACAAAACATGTTAAGATAGAAAGGAGAAATTTTATGCAATCTATGGAAAAAGGTGAATCACATGAGCGTTCAAAAGAACGATGACCGTAAAAAACTTGATCAAAAGCTACCCCTCATGCCCTGGTTCGTTCAGCAGTTTATTGACTATAAA
Organism: Paenibacillus sp. FSL H7-0735; assembly: GCF_038008505.1. Taxonomy (NCBI): domain Bacteria; kingdom Bacillati; phylum Bacillota; class Bacilli; order Caryophanales; family Paenibacillaceae; genus Paenibacillus; species Paenibacillus sp. FSL H7-0735. The sequence continues at coordinate 4,027,268 of NZ_JBBOZH010000001.1, forward strand.
CGGCCTGATCTCTCCCCCTCCACACTGCTGGAGTATATCCGGGATTATGAATCTTTTTTCGGCTGGTTGCGGGCAGAGGGCTTATCCCAAGCCGGCTCAAATACCGAGATCACGCTTCTAGAATTGGAAACCCTACATATGGACAGTATTGTCGGATATCGGTTGCATCTAACTACCCGAGCCGAAGGTACGAACACTCGTGTTACTGTATCCCGTAAACTATCTGCATTACGCTCCTTATTTCATTATTTAAGTCAAATCGCTGAGGACGAGAACTTTTATCCATTGCTTAAGCGAAACATTATGGCTAAGGTTGAGGTCAAACGAACACATAAGCCAAAGGATACTGCTGCTAAATTAAAAGGTAAGATTTTGGAAGATGAGGAATTACTGGAGTTTGTGGGGTACATTTATGAAGGGTATGGACGGGATGTGGAAGGCAACAAACAGGCTTATTATTCGTTTCAATTGAATCACGAGCGTGATGCCTGTATTGCCAGCTTGATTCTGAACTCTGGCCTGCGTGTATCTGAGGTAGTCAATCTAAACGTAGACGATTTGGATATTAACAACAAGCTGCTCTATGTCACCCGCAAAGGGAATAATGACGAAACGTTTAAGACACCCGTCTATTTTAGAGAGCAAGCTAAAGATGATCTAGCTCTTTATCTTAGTCTGCGCCAATCTCGCTACAAAACACCCAAGAGAGAAAAGGCCTTATTTATCTCTCTCCCTAACGGGCGTCAAGAAGGCAAACGTATGACCAAACGTGCGATTCAAGAAATGATTATTAAGTACGCTAAACGCTTTGGTAAACCGTATCTTACGGTTCATAAGCTGCGTCATTCTTTTGCAACAGATTATTATCTGCAAAATGATATTTATAAAACGAAGGAACAGCTCGGGCACGCATCCACCGAAACAACTGAGATCTACGCTCATTTAACGGATAAAACGATGTCTGAGGCGATCGAGCGGCGTGTCGATAATTAATGATCACAAAGGGAGCTCATACTTCGGATGAGTAGCCGCTCTTCGCTAGTGCAGAGATGTTATCGGTCTCAGCGGACCTTAAACACAGGATTATCTCATATTTGGGTGGCTAACGGACCTCAAGGTCGCTATTGGCCTGAAATACGCAAATATGAGCTCCATGCTATGAAATAGCGACGCTGAGGTCCGAAACCCCGCTTAAAAGGTGATAAATATGCAAATAAGATCATCTGGGTCCGTAAGCGTCCGCGGGTGATTAATCTCGGCAGTGGCGCAGCCAATAACTCAAAACAATAGAGCAGTAACTCTTCCGATAGGAGATTTACTGCGATTTGTGTCGCCTACCCGGAAACTTTACTTTCGCTTTTCTTCAAATTTGAATTACATTCGGCGGGCACCCCTAACCCGATTATTGTTGCACTAAAAACCCACTTACGGTACGTAAGTGGGTTTTCTTATTCTAATTTCTGGGGTAACCCTCCCTTTAAAACCGGTTGTTAGCGACTATTGGGTTAGCAGGAACGCTGTTTTTTGCTTATCTATTGTGAATTTTTCATATGTTGAAATATTGGAAATAATACCGTTGACCTAGCAATTCTATGACGATTTCTGTGCGTGCGTGGATATCAAATACCTTTAATTACTCCAATACCTGCGGTGAAATTTTGTTCATCATCGATGGGCAGAGTACCATCCACATCTAGCCCCGAATCTCTCCTGGCAGCTTGATCACCGTTACCTTATCTCCGGCAGATAGCCCCTTTTCTTCTGGGGGTACAACTATCAAACAGTCGCTATCCTTGATCGTGACCGTTACGGAAGATTCATCAATGAGTGCCGGATAAGCAAACAAGCTGCCGTCTTTTATTTCTAAGCGAGCTCGCACAAATCTAGTAAAATTATTCACTCTTTTATAATCTGTACCGAGTGTAACGTTCCATTCCGGTAAAAAGGGCTGAGAAGCACTTTGCATCAGAGAAATCACAGGCCGTGCAAACAGTTGGAACCCAACGAAACAAGCCCCCGGATTCCCGGATAAAGCTAACAGCAGCTTACCCTCTCTAACCGCAGCAGTAGTTACGCTTCCTGGACGCATCGTCACTTTGTTGAACAACATATTACCACTTTGTTCGCGAACCAAGTCGCCCATGATATCATAATCCCCCACAGAAACGCCACCCGTTGTGATCACAAAATCATAAGTTTCCAGCGCCATCTGTACTTTACTTCTAGCCAGCTCCAGATCATCCACAATAGCGCCTAACATTACTGGAACACCCCCTGTCTCTTTGACTAGAGCTTCGAGCATAGGGGAGTTACTATTGCGGATTTTGCCAGGCTCCAGCGGCTCATGCACTTCCAGCAGCTCTGTTCCTGTGGCAAAGATGGCTACCTTAGGACGACGATAGACTTTCACGGTATGTAATCCAAACGCTGCAAGAACAGCTATATCCCCCGCAGAGATTAACCTTCCTATAGGCAATACAAGATCTCCTTGGCTTAATTCGAAACCTTGAGGTGTGATATTAATGTTTGCCTCTAGTTTTTTTCGAATACCAACGTAAGTCTTTCCTTCCTCTTCACGTCTCTCCGTGACCTCCAGCATCACCACAGCATCTGCCCCAACCGGTACTTGTGCACCAGTCATAATTCTTGCGGCTGTTCCCGGAGTTATATCTACCGCAGGCACTGCACCACACGGAATATTATCCACAATTTCTAACCATACAACTTGTCCATTAACACAGTTATGGGTGTCCGACGCTATAATCGCATATCCATCCATACTCGAACGATTAAACGCAGGAAATGTGTGTGGGGCAATCACTTTTTCAGCCAAATAACGTCCACAACACTCATCTAGCGATACGTTTTCTGATTCTAGCGGATTGGCATATTTGATTATTTTGGCCTGAGCTTCTTTGACTTGCAGCGCTTCCCGCTGAAATTTATTATCCTTCATAAAGACCTCCGCTCTGAAACGTCGATTTTTGCTGTAATAGGTATTATTTTAACATGAGACCTCTTGAAGTAAAATTATAAACACAAAAGGCCACCATCCATGTTTATGGGCAGCAGCCTTTTCTACAAAAATTTTTTCCCGGTATAGTGATCCATTACTTCTCTACTAGGCTAGGATGCTCTAATTACCTTTACATCCCCAGGGATTATTTTCTCCCCTTCATAAAGCATAAACCGTCCATGTTGCCACTCTACACGCAGTAGACGTGAATCATCTGATTGATATTGCCACACATGCTGCTCTCCACCATTCATAAATGGCGTCTGACCTGCAACAGCAACAAAACCTTCATATTCTTCCTCCAGGAAAAATGTATAGCCATCGAGCTCAAGAGTTGCTGGAACCTCAGCAGGATTATCTAACCGCCCATCGATAGGTCTGTACAATCCATATTGCAGCTGTTCCCGCTCTTCTATATGAAGATAAGATATCTGGCTTCCATCTCTAAGGGTCAGAACTACAGCATTACGGCCCCGATTATGTGTCCGGCCAGTAACTTCATAGGTGACAAGCGATACTTCACAAATGTCTCCGGGAGACAAATTAAGCATACTTTTTTGAACTTCCTGAGGCGCTGGCTTAGAGAAAAGGTTACCTATACGTTTCCACATACTCAACTTGATCGTTCCTCCTACATAAAGGCAGTAATAATTAAAGCACCCGTAATTTGCAGTGAACCTGATAGCAGGCCATATCCGATTTTACCAAGCTGTGTACCATGATCCAGATCCAGCTTCCCCCAATTTGCTAGTAGAAGCCGGACCGTTCTTTCTAAAATTAACAAAAGCAAAAATGATACCAACGAAATCAGCAACGCATCTAACAAACTATTGGAAGCCGCTATCGATGAAGATAAAATGAAGGCCTGAGCTAAAAGCTTCATTACAAACCGTGTAGTCACCGCCATATTTCCAGCCTTTAACTCTTCAATATCGTTATAACGAGTAAAAAGTGAATCTATATACATCAGTACAAACAGCAACACAGCGCCGCTCACCGTCCACACGACCATGGACACCAGAATATGGAGATCCATTCTATAGCCCCCGCTTAATCATTTTGCATGCCTTTCATAAGCATAGATAAAGCGAAGAAGAAACGAATTTCTGTCTCCCCTTCGCCTGTGAACACCAGCCGTGAACCGGCTAAAGATCAAATGTTATTGCTTCTCGTATTGTTTCATCAGAGCCGCCAGTTCATCTTCAACCGCTTGATCTTTGTTCAGCTTCTCGAATTCATCATCCAGAGATTTATTGCCTGAACTCATCTCATTGCTGGCTTCAGCCTGAGCTTCTGCTTGCAGCATTTTATCTTCCATACGTTTGAGACCTGCAGACGCTGAATCGGAGCTAAATCCGCTCATTGCTTTGTTGATCTCGGTTTGAGCTTTGGCAGCGTTATAACGCGCAACCAATGTCTCACGTTTGTTCTTCATTTGGGTAAGCTGTTTGCGCATCTCTTCAAGCTTGCCACGAAGGTTATCCGCAGAGGCTTTGTTCTGATCAAAGCTGGCTTTGTATTCTACCAGTTTAGCTTCAGCAGCATTTTTCTCTTCCAGAGCGCGGCGAGCAAGGTCAACATTACCCGCTTGAGCTGCTGCATGAGCCTGTTGGGTACGTTTGTTAACAAGCGCTTCTTGTTCTTCATACAGCTGTTTGAATTTCTTCTCAATGGCGATTTGCGCCGCTACAGCTTTTTCTGCATCTTCTAAATCTTCGGTCATATCACGAATGTATTGATCTGTCATTTTAATCGGGTCTTCTGCTTTGTCAATAATCGCGTTCACATTAGACATGGTTAAATCGCGCAATCTTTTAAATATAGACATGGTTTCATTCCTCCAAAAGATAATTTAATTCCTCACATGCTATCTTTTACGTAGAATTGCCACTACCGTTTCATATTTGTTGCGCTAAATATTGATTTACTTTTAAATTCACAATTTCCACGACTTCCATAATACCTTCTTTCGTGAGATTGTCGTAATGAATCCCCATCACTACTGTGACCGTCTTGTTCAGCGCTTCAGCTACTTTGATCGCAATGGGCTCGCTTATCGTGTGCTCTTTATGATGAGGAACCGCTGAAGTCAGTACTTTAACCTGCTCCCCCTCCAGATAAGCAGTACTCGTGGCACCAATATGCCGAACACCTCCACTAATTAAGAGCAAGAGATCACGTCCGACAGCCGTCGCCTTCAGCTCAATATCCTCAGGATCAATCTGGTTAGTAGTCAATAGTATTCCCCTCACTACTTCACTTTATATAATGCCCCGTATTTCCTCTAGTGATTGAATATTTTCTTCAACCATAAATTGCTCAAGCTCTGCAACTAGCTGACTACCTGCACGCAAGTTCATGAAATTATAAGTTCCCACTTGGATAACTGCAGCACCTGCCATAATAAACTCGATGATATCCGTTGCTGAAGTGATGCCACCCATTCCGATCACGGGAATCGTTACGTTTTGTGCAACTTGATGCACCATACGAAGAGCGACAGGCTTAATCGCAGGTCCAGACAATCCAGCATATAAGTTATTGAATACACTGCTTCTGCGGCGGACATCAATCTTCATTCCTGAGATCGTGTTGATGAGTGAGACAGCGTCTGCTCCCTCCTCCTGACACATTTGTGCCATTTCAACGATATTTTCGGCTCCCGGCGACAGCTTTACAGCGAGGGGCAGTTTAGTTGCGCGTCTAACAGCCTGTACTACTTTTTGAGCTTCTGAAGTTTGGATCCCAAACGCAATGCCGCCCTCTTTAACATTTGGACAAGAAATATTCAATTCAATCATGTCCACTGCTGTCTTACCTGCACTCGCACGAGCATCTGCATCCCGCTGAATCATCTCAGCACCAAGAACATAATCTTCAAGTGTGCCTCCACCCAGGTTGACCAAACGAGCAGTATCGAGTGTTTCCCAATAAGGGCATTCTTTATCTATAAATGCAGCTACACCCGGATTCTCGAGTCCCACACTATTCAGCATACCAGAAGCTGTCTCATATACACGAGTGCCGGGATTTCCCGCTTTCGGATTGAGGGTTAATCCCTTGCCAGAGATTCCGCCCAGCAGAGACACATCATACAGCTTGCCATATTCACGGCCAAAACCAAACGTTCCAGAGGCCATTATAATTGGATTTTTAAAATGAACGCCAGCAATTGTTGTGTTCAACTTAGTCATGGAAAATCACCTCCTCAGAAAGAAACACAGGTCCGTCTGCACAGGCCTTCTTTTGGCCATCACGGCAGGATACACTGCAGACCAGACAGGCTCCAATCCCACAAGCCATTCGGTTCTCTAGAGAAAGGTATACTTTCGTTCTACTGCCTGCTTCTTCAGCAGCAATGCCTTTACGTTGAGCAGCTTTAAGCATAGGGTGTGGGCCGCAGACAAAGACATGATCATATTGGCTGAAATCCACACTATCCAAAATTAAACCGCCAACATCGACTACAAGCTCACTTGCAAGTGGGCGAAACGCTTCTGTCCGGTAAGCTTCACGGCTAAAGCCCAAAAAGATATCACTCCCCGGAAGCTGCTTCGCACAATAATATAGCGGTGCAATTCCGATCCCACCGCCGATGAGCGCAACCTTCCCTTCAACCTGTGGAAATCCATTTCCAAAAGGGCCCTCAAGCTCTACCGAATCACCTGAACCCAGCCGTGAGAATATCTCCGTACCTTCCCCAACTACGTGATACAGAAATTCAACACTATCCTCGTGTACTTCATGTATACTTAAGGGTCTGGATAGGATGGGGTAAGCTCCCCATGCCCGTAACATGTAGAATTGACCCATTGCTCCGCCACTATTCGTCTCTACCTTAAGGTGATACACACCATCTGTCAGCCGTTCGTTACTTAGAACCGTCCCCACGTTATCAAGCTCCTTCAAATTTTATCTTTATTAAGATTGCCTTAGAAGGAGCATAAAATCTGTGACAAACTTCACATCGAAAACGGTCTAGCCTCTTTTCCAAATCCCACGTTCATAAGGTTTAGGTACATCATGTACGCCACCAAGCGCTTCTTCAGCATGTAAAGCCCAATAAGGATCACTTAACATCCCACGGCCAATAGCTACAAGCTCCGCCCTTTTTTCTGCAATGATGGACTGTGCCTCAGAATAGGCTTCAAGCCGTCCTACCGCAATTACTGGCACTTGTAATCCACTGCGAATATATTCTGCCAGATCTGCTTGGTAGGCTGGGCCCGCATTAGGTCCACCATTAGAGCCAATGGGCCCTTCACCACCTGAAGACACATGGAACATATCCACTCCAGCATCCTTATATCGGCGGCAAAACTCCAGGGCATAGGCAGCATCGTATCCACCATCAACATATTCTTTCGCGGATACCCTCATGATCAAGGGCATATCTACTGGCACTACTTCTCGGATTGCTGCAACTACTTGTTCTCCAAAAAGTGCAGGATCTTGTCCATATTCATCCTCTCTGAGGTTGGACAGAGGTGAATGAAACTGGTGAATTAAGTAACCATGCGCACCATGAATCTCCACAGTATCAAATCCTGCCTCCACAGCTCGACGAGCGGCATCACGAAAGGCTTCTATCATCTCAAGGATGCCTTCCTTAGAAAGCACCTGTGGCTGCTTAGAACGAGCATCAAAAGGAATTGCAGAAGGGGCAACCGGCGGCTCAGCATCGACCGCTTTACGTCCGGCATGCCCTAGTTGAATGGCTATTTTTGCTCCATAGGCATGTACACTATCTGTGAGCTTACGATACGCCTCTATATGCGTATCACTCCAAATCCCTGTATCCCGGTTCGTTATTCTACCGTCCGGATGTACTCCAGTCATCTCGACAATGATTAGACCAGTACCTCCAATAGCACGGCTTACATAATGAACAAAATGCCAATCATTGGGGATGCCATCCTCTTTATCCACCGAATACTGGCACATAGGTGGCATAACAATACGATTTTTCAGCGTTAAACCCTTCAATTCATAAGGTGCAAACAATTCTGACATCCTTGTCCCCATCCTTCCACCTGTCTATAATTGGCCCGGGAATATCCCGTTCTATTTAGTATACACGCATTAGTGTGTGCAAGAAATCTTTACCAGAGACCTTGAAGAAACGGCATAAATTCATCCTTCAATGGAGATAACAATGAAGAATATGGTGATGATCAGGTAGTAAAGGAGGCATTTGGGGATGTATGATCAACGGAGAGTCCAGAAACTGCTGGTAGTATTAGGATCAATCATTGTCCTGCTATTTCCAACCTCTTCAGCAGAGGTTGCTTCAGCTCCAGCTCAGAATCAGAAGTCCTCACAGGATCAAATTAAAAGTACGCAGACCACTGACGAAGACAAGGCGATATCTGCGGGAACTTCTACTACAAATAATTCAACGAGCAGCAACAATAAGAACACTAAGGGCTTGTCTCTGAGTCAGCTATTACACAAATATCCCGAGACCTTTAAGACCAGCGGTCCTCGGAATAAAGTCATCGCCTTAACTTTTGACGATGTGCCTGACCCAAGGTTTACACCCCAATTGCTAGATGTTCTTAAAAAATATCATGTCAAAGCAACCTTCTTCGTGGTAGGAAGCCGAGCTGAGAAACATCCTGCTCTAGTGAAGCGGATGATTAGAGAAGGACATGCTATTGGAAATCACTCTTATGACCATCCTCAGTTTGTGAAGCTGAAGATGCATGATTTCAGATCACAGATCATTGAGACCGAGAACATTATTCAAACCTTGGCCGGATATAAACCTCGCCTGATTCGTCCACCCTATGGAGATATCTCTGAGCAACAATTGAGATGGGCAAAAAATCATGGTTATAAGCTCGTAAATTGGAATGTGGATTCGTTGGACTGGAAGGGACTTTCCAAAACTCAAGTTAGAAATAACATCTTAGCTAATGCAGGAAAAGGAGCAATTATCCTTCAGCATGGTGGAGGTGGGCCGGGTAGTGATCTTAGTGGAACGATTCAGGCTTTACCTGAGGTAATCACGATTATGCGTAAACGCGGCTATTCTTTCGTTACCGTGCCTCAATTGCTGCAGGTCTCTAAAAATAAATAAATAAATAAGAAACGGAGGCAGCCGCTAAGGACTCCCTCCGTTTCTTATTTAACCTATTTAAAACCATTCCATATCTCTGTATAAATCTCTATATTTTTATCTAGCTATTTAACAATGTATAATTGTACATATTGATAACCAAAATCCGCTACAAAGCTTTGGCTGCCTGGAATAAAGATATCGATGCGGTTTCCTTTAATGGCACTTCCCATATCGGTTGCAGTAGCCAGAAAAGCTTCTTTAGGCAATCCTGAGTGTGAATGGCCGGTAACCAACACTTTTGTTCCAAGAGGAATTACACTTGGATCAACCGCAATGGTTCCTAGCTTAAGTGGGTTTCCAAAATAATCAACCGCACCCCAGCCTCCATTCTCACTAGCCGCTGAGGAATAAGCAGAAGCCTTAACTTGTATCGTTTTCTCATAGTTAAATGACTTGCCCCATGCTTCAACTGTTTTTGATTCTGGAGTAACATTCAGGCTTGGGGTAAGCACTGGAGTTTCTGTCGTAGCTACAGACTCTGCTTGCATTTTACTAGGGATCGTTATTTTAAGTCCATCGTAAATATTAAGAGCTGCAACGTTTGGATTAGCTTTCATTAGATCATTAACACCGACATTGTATTGTTGAGAAAGAGTATAGAAAGTATTGCCTTCCTTTGCAATATGAACGCTGTCTGCAAAAGCAGGAGCGGTGTGCAGCAATGCACTAATTCCCATAACTGCAGCAAGGGTTTTAATGGTTCTGAACTTGTTCTTCATAAATGCCTCCTCTTTAGATGGGCGTAAGCGGTATGACTTCCGTATACGCTCGTGTACATTTCCTGTACTTATGTACATCTTGTGTGATGTCCTGATGTATTGTTGTCTTTTGTAAAACTGACAGGACTTAATATATCACAATTTTGTAACCTATGCGTATGTAATTGTTACCATTCTGAAATAACATGTTTAATTATTGTCTTTGATCCGCTGATTAGTTAACATAATTTTCATTATGTTAACTAATCAGCGACAATCATATCCTATTATATAAGATAATTAAATAATATTCTTTGAGATTTTACATAGATTTAACATTTCGTGCCTCATCCAATAGTAAAATGATAGAATATGATAAATAGATTTGAGATACAGACATCGAAGCATATTTGGAGGTCCCATGAATACAGAAGAGATTAAAAACAACCAAAGCAGTCCAGCCACTGCTTACCTCAATAGGGATTTGAGCTGGATCGAATTTAACCGCCGTGTACTCAAGGAGGCGCAGGACCCTGATAACCCTTTAATGGAACGTGCCAGATTTCTGGCAATCGTCTCGAGCAATCTGGATGAATTCATAAGCGTTCGCGTAGCGGGAATTCAAGATCAGATCCGGGCGGGTTATACTAAAAAAGATTTCACAGGCTACACCCCTTCCGGTCTGTATAAACGCCTCATCAAACGCGTAACCAAAATCATTGCCGATCAATACCGGACATTCCGTGATATTTCGCGGAGTTTGCATAAAGAAGGCATCGTATTTGTGGATTATAAGGATCTTACCCATGCCCAAGAGCAGTCCATAGAACAGTATTACCGGGATATCATCTATCCTGTACTTACGCCAATGGCTGTTGATCAGAGCCGGCCGTTTCCACTCGTGCACAGCCAGTTTATCTACCTAGCTGTTGTTCTTACTCGTAAGAATGGCCTTGAAGAGGAGCCTTATTTTGCTATCCTGCAAATTCCTTCGAATCTGCCAAGATGTATCCCTCTTCCACACCGCTCTAATAGTAAGAAAAGACAATTTGTATTTATTGAAGATGTGATCCGCCATCACATTCAAACCTTATTCAGCGGTTACGAACCTGTTGCGGTTAGTGAGTTTCGTTTGACTCGTAACTCAGATCTTACAATCGATGAGGAAGGTGCCGAGGATCTGCTGGAAGAGATCGAAAAAGAGCTGCGCAAGCGTCGTCGCGGGGTGCCTGCTCGTCTGGAGGTACAAAAAGGTATCCATCCCTATGCTCTTGAGCAGCTACAAGCTGAATTTGAGCTGGAGGACTTCGTATTTGAAATAGAAGGTCCGCTCGATCTGGGCTTTCTTCGTAATTTTGCCGGAAGCTTAAAAGGTTTTAGTTACTTGAACTATCCACCTATTGAGCCGGTCTACCCTGCTGAATTTCAAGAAAACGAGGATTTCTTCGAGGTGCTGCGTGAACGGGATGTATTAGTCTACCACCCTTACGAGTCTTTTGATGCGATGACAGACTTTATCATTCAAGCTTCAGAAGATGAGCAAGTGATGGCTATTAAAATGACCTTATACCGCGTCAGCGGAAATTCTCCACTTATCACTGCACTAGCCAATGCTGCGGAGTCTGGCAAGCAAGTTACAGTGGTTGTAGAGTTAAAAGCCCGATTTGATGAGGAACGGAACATCGCTTGGGCACGCCAGCTTGAAAAATCAGGCTGTCATGTCGTTTATGGTCTGATCGGACTCAAAACGCATGCCAAAGTGACCTTGATTGTCCGCCAGGAAGGCCCTGAACTGCGTCGTTACGTGCATGTAGGCACAGGAAACTATAATGACAGTACAGCCAAGGCTTACACGGATCTCAGTCTATTCACCGCCCAAAGCGATATCGGACTGGATGCTTCCGAGCTGTTTAATCAAATGACTGGATATTCGGCTAATTTTGACTGGCATTCCTTCATTGTAGCGCCAACGAATATGAGCTTATCCCTGCAAAAGCTAATGATGCGTGAAGCTGAACATGCGCGGGCAGGCAGACCCGCACGCATAATCGCCAAGATGAACTCACTCTCTAATCAGCAAGTGATCGACGATTTATATGGCGCAGCCCAAGCCGGTGTCTCCATTGACTTAATCGTGCGAGGGGTTTGCTGCCTACGTCCGGGAATAGAGGGCTTAAGTGAAAACATTACAGTACGCAGTATCGTAGACCGTTTTCTGGAGCACTCCCGGATCTATTATTTCGAAAATGGCGGCAAACCTGAGGTGTATTTATCCAGTGCCGACTGGATGACTAGAAACCTAACCCGCCGGATTGAGCTGATGTGTCCTGTCAGAGACAGCGGCATCCGTAAACAGATCGTCAAGATTCTAGAGTTGTCTCTACAAGATAATGTTAAAGCCAGCTTCTTGCAGGCTAATGGATATTACGAACAACCAGACGACAAAAAGGCCCCTTTCCGGAGCCAGTTTGCTGCAATGGATGTTACACGTTGGAAGGGAAGCCGAGTTTTACCTTCACCGCCCAAGCATTCTTAAATGCTTTTATCGCGTTCTCAATGTCCTCTAGGCCAATTAGCAGTGACGATGCGCCCTCTAAGTCTAGATGAAGCGTATTGCCGTGCAGATTGGCCTTCAGGCCGCTTACAATTCCAATCTCCGTGCTGTCCAGCGCAATGCTAAGCTGGACAAGCGATCCGAGCTTATGAATCCACTCTTCGTCGGATGGCAGCAAAATGTCCTTATGTTGTTGGGACAATTTCTGCTTCCGGCTTTTTGTGCTGTATGAGGCAATCATAGCGCAAAGAATAAGCTGACGGTGGGTAAGTCCACGAATCGGTGAATTCATCAACCAATACAAAGTATGTCGTTTGGATTGGTAATAGTTAATATTCGTTCCCGTACGATGCAGCATGATGGACACATAGATTAACATCTCGTGCTCTGCTCTATTCGATTCATCTTTAAATGCGTCAAACAGGCTGAGCGCTAGCTTGTTGATATGATCTAAATACCGTTTAGAGGTATGAATATCAAAGCGAATAATCGTGTTTAAGCTATATTCTAAAGCACTATCACGCACTGGCTGCTCCGGCTCCAACAGATCATGCAGCAAACCTTCTCTGAGTCCCTCCCCGCTGATTATCGCCTCACTCGCCCCAATATACTGATACACCGTATGGAAAATAATCAACCCGGATACAATGATATCCGCCCGACTCTTAGATAATCCATCTAAATCCTTACGTTTTTCGTAAGGCATTGAAGGTAGGGTGTTCATAAAGTGCTCGATTGTCTCACTGGTCATCGTATAACCGTGGGAGTTAGGCAATGAGTATGCTCGTGTCTTCTGATCCAGCTTCCCCAAAGAACGAACCGTCCCTCCTAAACCGAATAAAGGAAGCCCAGCTTTGGCATTTAGCCAATCATGCTCAACCAGCCTGCCCAGAACAAAGGTCTGCAGCTTGTGAATCTGCTCATCGCTCCAATTCCCACCTTGGCCAAACATTAGGTTGGTATTTACTGCCCCAAACGGGAAAGAAATGCTGTGTTGATAACGCCGCTGACAAAAAAGAGTGATTTCAGTACTCCCGCCACCAATATCAATGACATAACCATCCTCAACATTAAAGGCATTAATAACACCCAAGAAGCCATAATATGCCTCCTGGTGGCCACTGATCACCTCAATCGGAATGGAAGAAGATTGTGACAAAAAGCTTATTATTTCGCTTGAGTTAGCTGCATTACGAATAGCTGCCGTTGCACCCGCCCGAATGGTTTCCACTGCAAAAGCATTGCAGATTTCCTTAAACTGCCGCAAGACCGGAACAATCGTTTCCATGTCCTTTTGTTCCAGACTATTCTCCTTCGTAATCTTCTCACTAAGGCGAGCGGAGTACTTACACTCCTTGATGATCTTATAGCCTCCTTCGCGCGTTGTATCATAAATTACAAGACGAATGGAGTTCGAACCAATATCAATAATGCCTATCCGGCGTAGATCATCTCTCATTATGTATGTACTCCTTTTCCTGTTGATTGACTGACCATCTATTATACATGGTTTACATAAATAAATGAACTCAGTCCCAGCGATATATCCCCACATTACCCTCAGGACCCTATAACAAAACGGCCACCGGATACTTGTCCAGGGCCGTTTTGACGAATTCTTTATAATACTTTACTTAAAAAATCCTTAGTCCGAGCATGTGTAGGATTACCAAATACTTGTTCAGGAGTACCCTGTTCAACGATTACCCCGCCATCCATAAACAGAATGCGGTCACCCACTTCACGGGCAAAGCCCATCTCATGTGTAACAATAACCATTGTCATTCCGTCTTCGGCAAGCTTTTTCATAACCTCAAGTACCTCTCCTACCATTTCCGGATCAAGCGCTGAGGTAGGCTCATCAAAAAGCATCACATGCGGCTGCATGGCTAATGCACGAGCAATCGCAATCCGCTGCTTCTGTCCACCGGACAATTGAGCTGGATAAACATCCTTTTTATCTTCAAGCCCTACAGTCTTGAGGAGCTCCATTGCGAATTTATCGGCCACAGCCTGTTGCTGTTTTCTTACTTTAATCGGTGCGAGTGTAATGTTTTGCAGAACGGTTTTGTGCGGAAAAAGGTTGAACTGTTGAAAAACCATCCCCATCTTCTCACGCGTTGCATTGATATCATGCTTCTTTGAGGTGATCGATTCCCCTTCAAAAGTGATCTCTCCACCTGTAGGCTGCTCCAATAGATTCAAGCAACGCAGAAAGGTACTTTTTCCCGAACCACTGGGCCCGATTACAACGACAACCTCACCCTTTTTAATCTCCAAATCGATTCCCTTGAGAATCTCCAGCTTTCCATAATGCTTCTGCAGGTTCTTAACGGCGATCATCGGTATTCAGCCTCCTTTCGAGTCTACCTAGGATCTTGGAAAGCGTAAATGTTAGAACAAAATACATAAAGGCAGCAATCACGAGTGGTGTCATACCATCATACGAAATCGTTGTAACCGTACGAGCTTGAAACATCAAATCCGTTACTCCGATAAATGAAATAATTGATGATTCCTTGATAATGGTAATGAATTCATTACCGATTGCCGGAAGTACACTTTTAAGTGCCTGAGGAAGTACAATATGACGCATTGTCATCCCTTGTTTCATTCCAAGTGAACGTGCGGCCTCCGTTTGTCCACGATCGACACCCTGAATCCCGGCGCGAAATATTTCTGCCAGATAAGCAGAACTGTTAATGGAGAGTGTAATCGCCCCGGACTGAATCGGAGTAAACTCAATCCCAAACGTCGCCAGCCCGTAATGGATGAGAAACAGTTGCACAAGCATTGGAGTGCCCCGCAAAAATTCAACCCAAGCAGTGGCTAAGAAACGTAACACTCTCCATTTTGACATCCGTAGTAGAGAGACGATAATCCCAAGAATGAAGCCAAAAAAGACACCAAGAACAGCAAGAAGCAAGGTATATTGTAATCCAGTCAAGAAAAGATCACGATAATCATAAGCCATTCTAAATAAAGTAATATCCAATATCTTATCCCCCTATCTCCAAAAAAATAGAAAATAGCAAAGTTCCGCTATTTTCTGTAATACACATACAATTTACTTCAGCAGACCTAAAACAATCTCCATTCCTTACTTCGTGCTTTCAGCAAGCTCACTGGCTGCCGCTACATATTCATCAATCTTACCTTCTGATTCTAGACGTTTAAGTGTTGCATTTACTTTATCTAGAAGCTCTGTATTGCCTTTTTTAATACCAATTGCGTATCCATCATCTTCTACTTCAGGCTTAGCATCGGTAATTACAAGACCCGCTAAATTCTTAACAAAAGATTTGGCTACAGGTCCTTCAATAATTGCTGTATCGATACGGTTAGATTGCAATTGCAGAACGATCTCGGAGATTTTACCAAGAGAAGTGATCTTTGCGCCTTCAATCTCTTTGGCGATTTCTTCTTGAATAGAGCCTGTCTGTACACCAATTTTGGTGCCCTTCACCGCGTCCATAGTAGCGTATTTATCTTTATCTGCTTCGCGCACTACAATAGCTTGCTCTGCTTTGTAATAAATATCTGAGAGTTCAACCGCTTTTTTGCGTTCTTCAGTCGGGCTAAGACCGGAAATCACCATATCTACACGTCCACTGGACAATTCGTTAAGCAGTGAATCAAAAGGCAGATCCTTAACTTCAAGCTCAGCGCCCATGTCAGCAGCAATTTCTTTAGCGATGTCGATATCGAAACCTACGATGGTATCTTTTCCGTCCACTACTTTATGGAATTCGTACGGAGGAAAATCTGCACTTGTTCCCATAATCAGCTTTTTAGTAACTGCACCGGAATTTGCATTACCACTAGCAGCGGTATCATTATCATTTTTATTTTGACCGCAGCCTGAGAGCAGACCTACCGCTAATACCATTCCTAAACTAAGTTTACCCCATTTGTTCATTTCTATATCTCCCCTATTCATATGAAAAAATCTAAGTTGACCCAATGACTGACTTATTATAAATCAGAACGCATGAATATGCAAAGGCATAATTGTGACAATAACTTCCTTTTAATGGATTTCTATGAGGGTAATTCTATAATACACAACTAAAAAACCGCTTTTATTCACGATGAAGCAAGATTTATACATTTTTACTATCCCCTATACTAGCTAAATCATTCGATTGTTCATCCCCTTATGTCATAAAAAAAGGACTGCTCCCAGAGTATTTACCATACTCCCGGGTGCAATCCCTTATTAACCCATCACAGAATTTGTTAAACTTTATCTTGTTATATCATCATAGATATCCATGTACTGCTGAGCGGATACATTCCAGCTATAATCTCCCGCGAATGCATTTTTTGTGATCTTTTTCCAATGTTCAGGCTGCTTGTAAAAAGAAAGTGCCCGGCGCAGCGTAAACATCATATCGTGAGCATTATAATTGCTGAACGTAAAGCCATTGCCTTCACCGGTTTCTTCATTATAAGCGTGCACAGTATCATTGAGGCCACCTGTCTCACGTACAACGGGTATACTACCATAGCGCAAAGCGAGCAGCTGACTGATGCCACATGGCTCAAACTTGGACGGCATAAGGAAGATATCGCTGGCAGCATATATTTTACGTGAGAGTGCATCATTAAATAGGATCTGTGAAGACAGCTTTGTCGGATAACGCCATGCTGCTTCCTTGAACCAACGCTCGTAGGATTCATCACCAGTTCCAAGCAGCACAAATTGAATATCATCGTGATATAGCAGCTCATCCAGCACTCGGGTAAGCAGATCTAAGCCTTTGGAGTCCACAAGACGCGTGACCATAGCTACCATTGGGATATTAGCATCTACTGGTAATCCCAGCTCTTCCTGCAAGGCTACTTTGTTCTCCGTCTTCTTGGTTAAATTGGAACGATAACGGGTGACAAGGCTGGAATCTGTCGCTGGATTATAACTTTTAGTATCAATGCCATTCACAATACCACTTAAAACATCTGACCGTGCGTTCAATAAACCATCCAAGCCGTAACCATAATAAGGTGTGCGAATTTCTTCTGAATAGGTCGGACTAACGGTCGTGACCCGATCACTGAATACAATCCCGCCTTTTAAGAAATTCACATTACCATAGTACTCCACACTACCAAAATAACTGCTGTCCAGACCTAACAGCTCTCCAAGTACCTCATAAGGAAACACTCCCTGATACAACAGGTTATGTATTGTAAATACACTCCGCATTTCACTGTAAAATGGATTGTGACGATAATGCCCCTGTAGGAGCATTGGAATTACGGCCGCGTGCCAATCATGGCAATGCAGAACATCAGGCTGGAAATCAATGGCCGGCAGACACTCCAGTACTGCACGATTATAGAACGCAAACCGTTCACCATCGTCCATATAACCATAAATTCCATCACGCCCAAAATAATACTCATTGTCGATAAAATAAACGGGGATACCCTCATAGATAATGCGTTCAATTCCACAGTATTGTTTTCGCCAGCCAATTGGGACATACACTTCCGTTAAATGCTCCATTTGAGCGGTGAACTTGTCAGGAATCCCACGATATTTAGGCAAAATCACTCGTACATCTACCCCGGCAGCCTTCAGCGCTTTTGGTAGTGCTCCAATGACATCGGCCAAACCACCCGTTTTGACAAAAGGATGGGCTTCAGCTGCGGCAAATAAAACCTTCATGATTATTTCCCCCTTAAACTGTACGGATTCTCTATTCGTACTTAGATCTATAACTCTTTTGCCTCTTTATTCTTACCCATTCGTGACGTTTTTTTAAACACCAGGAAGCTAAGGGGCGGAAGAGTCAGCTCTATACTGTTCACCTGATTGTGCCATTCCAGCTTAACGCTCTTTTGAGGGACATTGTGCAATCCGGAACCGCCGTACTCTACATTTTCGGAGCTAAAGAGCTCTTCATATGTCCCAGCCCGTGGCACGCCTATACGATAATTGTGCCGTTCTACCGGTTGGAAATTGATGACAATAAACAGCGTATCTCCTGGTTTCTTCCCTCGGCGTATATACGAAATCACACTTTGATCATTGTCATCTGCATCAATCCACTGATAACCTTCTTGAGCATGATCCAGCTCCCACAGCGCTTTTTCGGAGCGGTACAGTTTATTAAGTGCAGCCGTGTAGGCAAGCATCCGACGATGGCTCTCATAATCCAACAGCAGCCAGTCCAGCTGCTCCTGATCCTTCCATTCGATAAACTGACCGAACTCTCCACCCATAAACAGAAGCTTTTTACCGGGATGTGAGATCTGATATCCCAGCAGCTGTCTGAGCCCTGCAAACTTCTGTTCATAAGCACCCGGCATTTTGTCTAACAAAGACTTCTTGCCGTGGACAACCTCGTCATGCGATAGCGGCAATGCGTAATTTTCGGCATAAGCATAACATATTGGGAACGTAAGTAAATTATGATGATAAGGGCGCCCACCAAAATCATGTTCTATGTAGCCTAGCGTATCATTCATCCAACCCATATTCCATTTGTAATTGAAGCCAAGGCCTCCTTCATGCACTGGTGCAGTAACCCCCGGCCAAGCACTGGATTCCTCCGCCATCATCAATGCTTTTGGGAAATAATGAAAGATAGCCTTGTTCAGATTCTGGATAAATTTGATGGCTTCCAGATTCTCCAATCCACCGTTAACATTCCGCCGATATTGATGATCCCGCTTTTCGAAATCTAATCGAAGCATACTGGTAACCGCATCTACACGCATTCCGTCGATATGATAATACTCAAACCAAAACAGCGCATTTGAAATAAGAAAAGAAGAAATCTCCGGCTTACTGAAATCAAACGAAAGTGTCCCCCAGCCTGGTTTTTCAGCTAACATTGGATCGGCATATTCATAAAGTGGCGCCCCATCAAACATACGTAATCCGTGTGCGTCTTTGGCAAAGTGAGCTGGAACCCAATCTAAAATCACACCGATACCTGCCTGATGCAGCTGATCGATCAAATACATCAACTCATGGGGTTCGCCATAACGGCTGGTTGCCGCAAAATACCCCGTCCCTTGATAACCCCAGGATAGATCGTATGGATGTTCTGCCAGCGGCATAAATTCCACGTGTGTATAGTTCATCTCCACCAAATAAGGAATTAAAAGCTCGCTCATTTCCCGATAGGTGTAGAACTCTCCATCTTCTTTTTGACGCCAGGTACCGAAGTGCATTTCATAAATGTTCATTGGTTGTTGATAAGGCGCTTTGCTTTTCCGACGCCATGCTGCATCTCCCCATCGGTAGCCATCCAGTTCTGCTACTACCGAAGCCGTTGCCGGTCGAACCTCGGCTTTGAAAGCAAAAGGATCCGCTTTTAGGAAACTTGATCCATCTGAGGCAAGAATCCTGTATTTGTAAAAAGTTCCCGGCTGTATTCCCGGAAAAAAACGACTCCAAAATCCTGAATCGGGTATCTTATATAACGAGTCCACGCCCTGTGTTCCGTCCCAATCATTATGATCACCAGCTAGTCCTACATATGTCGCATGAGGAGCCCACACGGTAAAGCGCACACCGCTAACGCCTTCTTCAGCGGCAGTGTGTGCACCCAGCATAGAATAGCTGCGATAATTGGTGCCCTCATGGAACAGATAGATATCAGCAGCTGACGGAAGGGTCTCGATTTTTGCTTTTTCAGCCAATTCTACACCACCTTTTTCAATGTGCTTGTACCTATTACCTTACCCGAATATTACCATTTTGAAAATGTTTTGATGTTAAAAGAAAAGATTTTCTGATAAAGAAATATTAATTGTAATTTTTCTGTTTACAAAGCAATATATTTCACCTATGTCGTTTCAAGCGCTTGTCGTAAGTTTATATTACAAGCATTGACAAAATAATGGGAGGGATAACAAATGAACAACAAAAAAGATTGTATCGCCATGTTATTGGCAGGAGGGGAAGGCCGCAGATTGGCTCCCTTGACTTCCAGTATGGCTAAGCCTGCAGTCCCTTTCGGTGGACAGTATAAAATTATTGATTTCCCGCTAAGTAACTGTGTAAATTCGAACATTGATACAGTAGGTGTTCTGACACAATACGAAGCTGACTCTTTGCATAATCATATCGGTGAAGGTGAGCCTTGGGGCTTAGTTAGTCAAAAGGATAAAGGTGTCACATTGCTTCCTTCAGGTGTTGAAGGCAGAGACAGTTATACAGGAACTGCTGATGCGATTTATAAAAACATTGACTTTATTGATAGCCGCAACCCAGAACATGTGCTCATTCTATCCGGTGATCATATTTACCATATGAATTACCGTAAGATGCTGAATTATCATATTGAAAAAGGAGCAAAAGCAACTATCTCCGTAATGGAGGTTCCTTGGGATGAGGCTAGTCGTTTTGGAGTAATGAACGTAAACGATGATCTGAAAATTTCCGAATTTGCGGAAAAACCTAAAGTACCAAAAAGTAATCTTGCTTCAATGGGTATCTACCTGTTCGAGTGGGCTTATCTGAAGGAGCACTTGTTGCGGGATGCAGCTAATCCTAATTCCAGCCATGACTTTGGTAAAGACGTTATTCCTACCATGCTGGATCAGAATGATGATTTATTCGCTTACCGTTTCAAGGGTTACTGGAGAGATGTAGGTACAGTCGGCAGTCTCTGGGAAGCACATATGGACCTTCTGCAAAAAGACAATGGCATGAAGTTAGACAAGACTCATTGGCCTATGTATAGTCGGGTTCGCCGGACTAAGCTTGCAGTTCATAAACCACGTGTACAGATCCCGTCAACGGACTCTCTCGTGAATGAATCCTGCTCCCAAGAAGGTAGTCTACAACGTTCTGTAGTCTTTAATGGGGTAGAAATCGGTAAGATGAGCCAGATCAAACAAAGTGTTATTATGCCTGGAGCTCGCATTGGTCGTGGAGTATTGATTGAGAATGCCATTATTGGTGAAGGGGCAATCATTAAGGATGGCGCAGTCATCAAGGGAAGCATAAATAATATCGTTGTCGTTGGACCACATGAGACTGTGGCTGCCAAGCCGGCGGTCCGAAACCAACCTTCCCGTCTGTTTCAGGATGTGTATGAGAAGACAGGACGTTTGCGTGAAGTTCTTCCTTCATAACAACCATTATATAGAAAAATACTTTATATAAAAAGGGGCTGTTGTCCTGGTCGATCATGACCAGAGCAACAGCCTCTTCGGTTGTAAAGAATTAATGATCTTATGAATTACGGCTAGCCGTCCATTCTCTGTCTAATATGCTCATTTCCACACAATCTACATAATGCTCTCCGAATAAAGCGGACTCACGTTGAACACCCTCCCGCTTAAAGCCAACAGCTTCATAAGCTTTCAGGGCAGCTGTATTGAAATCGAAAGCGCCTAGAGACAGACGATGCAGGTCCAGACCTTCAAATCCAATTCGAAGCATTTCTTGCATCACCCGTTTACCAATGCCTCTACCTTGAAACTCAGGGTCCACTACTACCCTCCCGATACGTGCAGAACGATTAACCCGGTCAATGGCAGAAAAGCTAATATGGCCCACTACCTGCTGCGTAGCTTCCTGAATTGCACAGAAGATAAGGCGATCGGATAAGCCTGGATGATTAGCATCCGTTAAGTATTTAACAAGCTGCTCATCGTCTAAAGGATAAGTAAGCGAAGGTCCTGCCCACTGCTTCAGATACTCTGGAGAAACACTCCAGCGCTTTAAGTGTTCAAAATCAGATTCTGATATAAACCTGAGGATCAGACGGTCTGACTCAGCACTCTCCTCAAAATGTTCATATAAGTTCACTAAACGACCATTTCCCATATCGTTAGTGCCCATGTAGTGAAAACCCATGCTCTGATAATAACGATTGAGCTTAATGTTATGTGCCACAGTGTCAAACCTAAGACTCTTACAGCCTAGATCTTTGGCTAGCACTACTGCATATTTAAGCATTTGCTGTCCAAGTCCTCGGCCGCGGTGGGAGTCTTTCACAGCCAATCGGTGCAAATAAGCGTAGGACTCATCATTTTTACTGCCCCAGTACTGTGGATCACTGAATTGCAACGTGAACATGCCAACTACAGCCCCATCGTCAAGGGCTAAATAAACATGTCTGTCAGCGAAATATCCTGCAATATCGGTCTCATTAAATTGTCCGGGTGTCCATTGGTTAATCCCGTTACGCTCCATCCATCCTGCCGCTTCTTGCAACAGCCTCAAGATGTCGTTAACCCGATCAGGCTCTCCACGAACTATACGGATCGAATTCTTCGTTATCCCCATCTCAGGTCACGTCTCCCAATCATCTAATTCAGGAAAGGT
This sequence comes from Paenibacillus sp. FSL H7-0735, assembly GCF_038008505.1. Classification (NCBI taxonomy): domain Bacteria; kingdom Bacillati; phylum Bacillota; class Bacilli; order Caryophanales; family Paenibacillaceae; genus Paenibacillus; species Paenibacillus sp. FSL H7-0735. Next base: position 4,049,954 of record NZ_JBBOZH010000001.1, read on the forward strand.
AGCTGTAATTTGAGTTACCTCATCTGAGTTAACTTCCGGCTGTGGTTCAGTAAGAGGCAAGATGACGGTTACTTCCGTTCCCTTTCCAAGCTCACTTGCCATATCAAGTGTCCCATTATGAAGTTCTACAATCTGCTGTGAGATCGCTAACCCCAAGCCTGTTCCTCCATTAAGTGCATCCACTTGAAAGAAACGGTCCTTAACTCTGGATATATGCGCTTCACTAATCCCTATCCCGCTATCTCGTACCATAATCGCTGTTTCTGTAGCAGACAGCCTCTTTGCTGACAATTCAATACTGGAATCTTCATGTGAGAATTTCACTGCATTGTCTACCAAGTTCAAGAATACCTGTTTTAATCGATTGGCATCCCCTTTAACAAAGATCGCGTCTTCACATTCCAGCAGCAGATGAATTCGTTTCTTTTCCGCTTTAGCCCAAACATTCAGTATCGTCTCTTGTAGCAGTACCTTTACATCTACAACCCCAATCGACAGCTTCATTTGGTTCTGCTGCAGCTTAGAAAAGTCGAGAATTTCCTCCACCAGCCCAATCAGACGTTCACTTTCTTTGGAGATGATGCTGACTCCAAGTTTTGTCTCCTCCGGATCATACCCGCCGGAAACCAAGGTTTCGCTCCAGCCCTTGATACTTGTAAGAGGTGTCCGCAGCTCGTGAGAAATGGACGAGATAAAATCATCCTTAATCTGATTGCTGCGCACAATTTCCTGAGCCATATAATTCAGCGTTGAAGCCAAATCACCAATCTCAAATTTATAGTCTCCCTTAATCCGTACGTTGAATCTCCCCTTGGCCATCTGCGCTGAAACTGCCGTAATATTATTCAGCGGCTTCACAATCGAATTGGCCAGTCCGAAGCTAAACCCAACAACTACAGCCATAACAGCTGCAGCAATAGCAGTAGACAATAAGGTAAGATTAAGCAAATCATTATTGATTTCTTCTAGTGAAGTAATATACCTTAGGACATACTTATCCTGTCCATGAATCTGCAGCATTTTGGAAACCGCCATTACGCTCTCATTCGTGCCTGCCTGACGCCCTACCCAGCGTCCAACGCTGCCGCCAACGGCTTCTGGTACATCACTGGTCGTAATGGTCCGATCCGGCTGAAAGCCAGTGGAACTAGTGATGATATCCCCATTTAGCGATAAGATTTCCAGCTCCGTCTTGCTCAATGAGAACCTCTCCAGTACTTCTTGTAGCAGATAGATGCTATTATCGCTTGGTATCATGTTCTTTTGAAAAAACGACTCTGAAACAGAAATGTGATTCTTAATCTTGCTGTATACACTGTCATAATAATATGTTCTGATGGCCAGCAGGAAGATAACTTCTACGAGGAGAAGCGCCAAAAAAACTACAAGAATGTAGTGCAGAACAATCTGTCTGCGCATCCCCTTCTTAATCATTGTCCTTGGCCTTTCCATCTATATCCGTGCCCCCATACAGTCTGCAAAAATTCCGGTTCCGAAGGATTGTTCTCAATCTTCTGGCGTAAGCGCCGGATATTTACATCTACAATTTTGGGATCACCCATATACTCCTTGCCCCACACATGATCCAACAGAAGATCGCGGCTAAGTGGAGTGTTTTCTTTTTCAAGAAAGAATTGAATCAGAGAGAACTCCGTAGGCGTCAGTTCAATGGCTACATTATCACGTTTGAATTGTTTGGTAATAAGATCCAAGCTGAAAGGCCCCGAATGAAAAGAAACCTTGGCCGACTGTTCACGATGCACATTTACACGGCGCAGCAAAGATTGAATACGCGCAATTAGCTCCGTTGGGCTAAATGGCTTACTAACATGATCATCTGCACCTACGGACAAAGCGTAAACTTTATCCTGCTCCTGAACCTTGGCGGTAAGAAAAATAATTCCCAAGCGTTCATTAGTCTCCCTAATCCGTCTACAAACTTCAAATCCATCAATGCCGGGAACCATAACATCCAATAACGCAATATCAATATCAGGTATAGTGGTTAATTTATGCAATGCTTCATTTCCGTCAGCAGCCTCCAGCACTTCGAACCCATTACGCTTCAAATTAATGACTATGAAACTGCGAATGGACTCTTCATCTTCCAATATCAGAACTTTACTCATCTATTCCCTTCCTTTCAATAGGGGAGGCAATCTTATTGCTTCCTTCTTTTGTTGTACTTTGTTCTAGCTCACCACGGTAGCCGATGACTTTATCTGAATCCCGCCCAAGCAGCTCCCAGCCTTCATTCTTAGCCTTATCCCATTCCGAAGGAGAAAAGAAGGAAACCTCAGCAAACGTCTCTCCGGTGTCGGTCATGATGAACTTAAGGTTTTTATCCAGAACAGATTTCGTGTCAATACTTACCTTTCCATGCAGCTCTGGATCAAAATTAATAGTAAAGCGATCCGATGGATCACGATATAGCTGGACTGCAAAGGTTAGGCCATCTTTTCCATCCCATTTATAATAGGAGGTGAAATAAGGAATATCTGCGGGGTCGAAATACTCCCATCCTTTTGGTGCTTCAAGCAATCCAACTTCAATAATGCCATCATGATCAATATCTTCGCTTGCAATCAGACGATCTTTGTAAGTCCTCGTATCACCTGGCAAAACCACGCGCAGCTTGTTATGCTCCATAAGAACAATTAAACTGTAGGCGGATTGGAAATCCACCGAAGCGTCCAATACGATTCCTTCTTTATCTTTGGCAATCTTTCCTGCGACAATATTGTAATAATTAAAAAAATACGGATCGATATCCTCGATCTTATCGAGCACCTTAAAGCCATCATTGTACTGATAGATCGAAATGGTTGCAAATTCATTTCTTTTAAAATAAACAACGGTGATGTCTTCAATTCCATCCTTGTTAAGATCATCAATCATATATTTGGTGTAAGGAAGTGAAAGCACTTCTTCTAATGATCCACTGGAATAGCTATACACGACGAGGCCTTTTTCTTCCCCACGTGAATAACCTGTAATGATATTCAGCTTCCCGTCACCTGTCATATCTTTCAGATCGACGGACTCCAGCATAGTTCCATCCCCATCAAAAACAAGCTTTTTGACCCAGGCATCTCCTTGCTTCTCTAAGATCATCCCGTGAATCTCTACAGCTTCGCTTGGCGTTCTATAGAACACCAACGACTCCATAATTCCATCGTTATTGAGATCCTCTGTGAAAATTGAGCTCTCATCATTAACCGGACGGATCAACTCCGTACCCGCTGGAATATGTGAATTAATAGCAGCCATAAGTGTTGCTTTGTCAGCAGACAGCTGCGGAGCTTTCATCTTCGAAACGGGATCACTGATGAAAGTACAACCCGAAAGTACGGATAACGACAGTGTTGCAGCTGCCAGGCACCTAAGACTTTTTATACTCAACCTCATCACTCTTTTCCTTATCCGTGTCCGAACTTTACAAATTCGCGCGTTCCTGAGACGTTAATCTACGTCCCTTTATATCATGCTTAATTCGTCCATCTTCTAGTACCCATATACGTGAAGCGAAACGTTCAGCCAGTTCAATAGGCAGCACCGTCACTACGGTAAGCCCCGTCTCTTTACATAGTCTGCGCAAAGTTTCCAATACACTCTCTGCCGATTTGGGATCAAGACCCGTAACCGGTTCATCCGCTAGAATTACTTTGGCACCATGAGTTAATGCTCTAGCAATCGCTACACGCTGACGTTCACCACCGCTTAGCTGGCTAGTCTTCATCTTCGCTTTATCTAGAAGTCCAAGGGCATCTAATTCATCCATCGCACCCATATAATCATCTGAACGAACCATCCCTGTAACCATACGCCACATTGGCGTCTGTGCGGACTGGCCGATCAGCACGTTTTTCAGCGCTGTGCGGTTAGGATTGAGCTCTGCATTCTGCTCCAGATAAGCCCACTCCCGGCGGATTTTTCTTTTTCCGGAAAAGGCACTCGCCATAATATCCGTACCGTCCACTCTAAAATTCCCTCTGTCCCACTTCTCTCGCAGCGCTAAACAGCGTAATAAAGTGGTCTTACCGCTCCCACTCGCTCCAAGTATGGCTACGAGCTCACCCGGCTCTAATTGAAATCCTATATCCTGCAGGACCGGATTTTTATCTTCCCCAACTGCCTTGGCTAAGTGTTCAACTGTGATCATAGTTCAGCCTCTCCCTGTCTTCATCTATAATCTATAGTGTACTCTGAATGTGAGTTCAATTTCCATGCGAGCACTCGTTCTTATCTTACCTCAATTTCTAGGTTGTGGCGAGAATAATAACCCAAGCAAGCCGAACACGATATATAAACCACCCATCAGGGCAAAAATACCGCCGCTTAAGCCCACTTGCAGCAACAAACCACCAATGCCGGGCCCAATAATACTGCCAATACTAAAATGGAAAGAAGCAACCACATTGGCAGCAGGCAGTAGATGTCGTGGCAAAATATCCGCGGCCAGACTTAGCCCTAATGAGAAAAAGGAGCCCACTAGTCCTCCTGCGATCATCAGAAGCACCATTGTCAACGTAAAATGGTCACCTGCCAGCGGCAACATAGTGAAGGCGATCCCGCCTCCGATCCCGGCAATAATCAGTACCAGCTTGCGGCCAAACCGGTCGCTCCACAGACCTAATGGAAACTGCAAAAGCAGTCCTCCGATCCCCGCAAAAGGCAATAACGCTGCAATTTGATCTGTGCTGTAACCGATACGCAGACCATATACCGGAAAGCTGCTATTTAAGCTGGCTTCCATAAAGCCATATAAAAGGGCTGGAATTAAAGCGAACCAGGCTAAGCTGTAACAACGACCGAAACGGCGAACCTGACTTTCACCACTCTCCGCTTTATCTGGCCGGGAATCCGGCAGAATTGTAGTCACAAGAATTAAGACTAACAAAAATAGAAATGCGAGAACAATAAAAGGCACGGCCTGTCCATAACGCAGCAGACTTATCCCAAGTGGACCCAAGCTGAAACCCAGACCATAGGACATGCCATATAGTGAAAGATTACGTCCGCGATGCTCGGCAGGTGTCATGAGCAGAACCCAAAGCTGGGCCCCGTAATTAATCGCAGCATCGCCCACACCCACAAGCAGACGCAATACAAACCATACCTTGATCCCTGTAAAAAAGGGAAACATGAGCAAGCTTACTAAGACTAAACTAATCCCACCAGCTATCAATTTTTTAAATCCAACCGCTCCAAGAACACGTTCAGCAATCAAGGTCATCCCAAATGATCCTATGTATAGTGCAGCAGCATTCAGTCCGTTCAGTGACGAGGAGACTCCTTTTTGCTCCAAAAGAATGGATAGAATGGGCAGCAACAGCCCTTGGCTAAGCCCCGCGGCTATAGTAGCTGTAATAAGAATCATGAAAGTCATTTTGCTATTACTTCGTATAGATACTTTAAGCCGGTCTGACACGGATGATATCCCCCTATAATAAAAACAATGATGTGATCGAACGCCAATTGGCAAACACCGAACATTATAGTGGACAACCCTCTTCAAAACAAGAGATAATATGTAGAAGTTACGGATTTCTGGGGGTGCATGTTACATGGATTACGAATTAAAAATCGACGTATCGCCGGTTTATGAACTGCTGGACAGTTTTATGATATATGTAACCAGAAAATGGATCTCCAATTTAGACCTCGGTCCCCACTGGGTAAGTGATGTGGAAGATCGCATTACTCCTCATAAAGTAACAGCTCTCATGCAAGCTGCGGAGTGGCCATTTACGGATTATGATGTGTTATATGCTTGGGTTTACAGCCGAGGGCCCGCAACGTCAGTGCTGCATTTTCTGGATGATCTGGATTCAGCTTCTATAAAAGAGTGTTATCAGCAGATCGCACCGTTAATTCATGATTTCACCATAGATGAAGCTTCCCGGATCAAGAGCAGCTATAGTCCGCTTCTAAGACTCTGGTATGAGCAATATTTTCGTCATGTAGAACACAAGATTTTACCGTTATTAATTGAAGATGCCTCCGAGAAAAAAATGCTGGAAAGCAAAATGGACCCTATTTCTTTAATTGAATATGCATCTGGTGGTGTAGTTTTCGAGGATATACGGGATCTTAAGACTATAGTATTATTGCCTACCGTTCATAATCGACCAATTAACACCTACTGCTTCTACAAAACTATGGTGATTGTACAGTATCCTGTAGATGTGCCATTGGAAGATGAAAATGAGCCACCGATGGTGCTATTGCGCATGACCAAGGCGCTGTCGGATCCAACCAGACTCCGATTGCTTCGGTATGTCGCCCATGAACCCAAATCTTTATGGGAGATGCAGTCCGATTTAAATCAATCCAGAGAAATGCTTATGCATCACCTAATGATCCTACGCGTAGCTGGTTTACTCCGTATCCATCTTCGTGGGGAACAAGATGAGCGCTTCAGTATCCGTCCAGACGGCGCTTCTGAGCTTCAAATGTTCTTAGAATCTTATATTCACCTATAGAACACTATACAGATACAGATCCAAGGAGTGAGAGATATGAAATACATGACTCAACAAGTAATTTTCGATCTAGATGATACGCTGGTTCACTGCAACAAATATTTCGATCTAATTTTAGGGCAATATTTCGAGCTCATGACTGATTGGTTTAATGAATTTGGCCCAAGCACCAGTGAATTACGCAGCAAGCAAATAGAAATTGATGTTGATACCGTCAACACGAGTGGCCTGGCCAGCGACAACTTTCCCAAATCCTTAATCGCCACCTACCGTTATTTCTGCGGCAAATATAACCGTCCGACAGATCGCTTTCATGAGCAACAATTACACAAGCTCGGTCTAAGCGTCTATGACCAAGAAATTGAAGCTTACCCTGGCATGGTTGAAACACTCGATACACTGAAGCAAGAGGGTCACCATTTATTCTTGTATACTGGCGGGGACGACACGATTCAGCAACGTAAAATTGAACAAATGAAGCTGGATGCTTATTTTGACGATCGTATCTATATTCGGAAGCATAAAAATGTTGAGGCGCTCGAAAATATTTTGGCTACCCAAAGCTTTGACCGCAAACGTACCTGGATGATTGGCAACTCGTTACGTACAGATGTACTTCCCGCAGTTACCGCAGGCATTAACAGTATCTACCTGAAGCAACAAAATGAATGGAGCTATAACCTTATCGAGCTGGAGCAAGAGATGCAGCAAGCCGTAATGACTATTTCGTCCATCCACGAGGTGCCTCCTGTCATTCGCTCAGCCGCTATATACAAAAACTAATAATCTAGCTGCAACGTTACGTAGCATTGTTACAAATGACATATCTACACTACCTACTGGATGATTATACTATCTTTATAGTATTCCTATATTGTCTAGGAGGTGAGATATGAATAAGAAAGTGTCAGCTAAACAATCTCAGACCAAAAGACCTTTGCTTCCCATGATATTAGGTGTCGTTGTTGTAATCCTTCTCGCTGTAATTGTTTTCATCTTAAGCAATAAGACTGATGATACAGCAGATCTACCCAACTACACCGACGTAAAGGGAAGCATTGTTGTTGATGGGCTGAAATATGAGAAGCAACCTCATCTTGGAAGTCCTGATGCCAAAGTTAAAGTTATCGAATTCGCAGATTTCAAATGTCCCGCCTGCAAAATGTGGACTGAAAAGTATCTGGATACTTTTATTAAAGACTACGTGGATACCGGAAAAGTGGAACTTTTCTTCATGAACTTTGCATTTTTGGACCGGGACTCTTATCTTGCAGCTAGCGCCGGCGAAGCCATCTACAAGCAAAGCAACGAGAAGTTCTGGGAATACCTTCATAAGCTGTACGCTAATCAAGGCGATGAGAGCGAAATTTGGGCCACTCAGAAATTCATTCTAAAATTCGTTAAGAATAACATCGAGGGCATTGATTACGCTCAATTTGAAACAGATCTCAAGAATCATACCTACATGTTCGATGTAAAAGAAGACTTTAAGATCGCTGGTTCCTACGGAGTGAACGGTACTCCTAAATTTATGGTGAACGGAGTGCTGCTTCAGGATTCTTCCTATGAAGGGTTAGCAGCAGCGATTGACAAGCAGTAAGCAGCCTTTAACTTGTGCCCTATAAGCTGTTCACTTTGAAAAAAGCGACCTTCTTACAGGGCTTTTTTGTGTCTATGAATTAAAAAAGATGACTTCTGTGATATACAGAAGTCATCTGCTGATTACTTAATTAAGCCACTGCTTATTCTACCAAATGACACACGGCACTATGGCCTTCTGACACGATTTTCCGTTCAGGCTTGACAGCCATACATACATCCGAGGCAAAAGAACACCGCGGATGAAAAGTGCAGCCACTTGGTGGATTGAGCGGTGATGGCACCTCGCCTTGAATCGATACCATCTGCTGCTTCTGCTCCACACTATCCGGAATCTTCAAAATCGAATTTAGCAAAACCTGCGTGTAAGGATGCGTAGGTTTCTTGAACAATTCATCCGCCGGAGCCTGCTCAACCACCTCTCCTAAATAAAGAACCGCGATATCATCACTCAAATACTCCACTACTGCCAAATTATGCGAAATAAAGATATAAGTCAGGTTAAATTCCTTCTGCAAATCCTTTAGTAGTTGAATGACTTGAACCTGAATAGATACATCCAATGCGGACACCGGTTCATCACAAATAAGCAATTTGGGATTCAGTGACAACGCTCTGGCAATTCCAACCCGCTGCAACTGTCCACCTGACAGTTCATGCGGATAAGCGTATTGGACTTCAGAAGGCAAACCGACCCGCTCAAGAAGTTCGAGCACACGCTCATGCCGGCTTACTTTAGTTCCAATTTTGTGGATAGCCATTGCATCTTCAATAGCGTCTCCTACCGTCATTCTCGGGCTAAGGCTCGCCTTGGGATCCTGGAAAATAATTTGCATATCACGGCGCATCGCCCGCAGCTTCTCTTTATTTGCCTTTGATAGTTCAACGTCCTCAAAAAATATTTTTCCTTTGTCAGATTCGAGTAGACGCAAAACCATTCTCCCCAAGGTTGATTTTCCTGAGCCACTTTCCCCAACAAGCCCCAATGTTTTCCCTGCTTCCAGAGTAAAAGAAACATTCTCGATGGCATGCAGCTTTTTTCCTTGTACCCGAAAAGTTTTTGAGACATTCTCTACGCGCAAGAGCGGATTATTGGGCATAGGAAGCGACCTCCTCAGCATGATGGCAGGCGATCTGATGATCGGTGCTAAAATCTCGAAGCTTGGGAACCTCATTCTGACACCGCTCAGTTGTATAGAAGCAACGATCGGCAAATGGGCAGCCGGTCAATGTCTGTGTAAGTGTCTTTGCCGTCTTTGGAATAGGCATTATTTCTTTTCCCTTGTGGCCCACTTCGATAATGGAGCGTTTCAATCCAAGTGAATAGGGATGCGCCGCCTCACTTATGAACTTGTCCGTAGTGGCTTTCTCCATGATTTGGCCCCCGTACATCACGATGATTTTGTCACAAAAGTTGGTCGCAAGGCCAAAATCATGCGTTACCATCACTACGCTCATCCCATGTTTTCTGCGCAATTCCTGCAATAGTGCAAGAATCTGCATCTGCACAGTGACATCAAGCGCGGTTGTTGGCTCATCGGCAATCAATAATTGCGGTTCACATGCCAAAGCAATAGCAATCATGATACGTTGGCGCATACCCCCGGAAAATTCGTGAGGATAACTTTTAAACCGTGATTTGGGATCCGGAATCCCCATTTCATGCAAGAGCTGAATGGTTCGGTCAAAAGCTTCCTTCCGGTTTGCATATTGATGCGTCAGCATGGCTTCCATTATTTGATCCCCGATACGCATGATCGGGTTCAAGCTGGTCATCGGATCTTGAAAAACAACGCCGATGTCACGTCCACGAATATCTTCTAATTGTTTGGGACGCATTTTAAGTAAGTCCTTACCATTAAACTGAGCTGTCCCCGATGTTATTTTTCCATTTTCGCGAATGAGCCCAATTGATGACATCAATGTAACGGACTTGCCGGAGCCACTTTCACCAACAATCCCCAAGGATTCATTTTCATTGATTGAAAAACTAACGCCGTTTACGGCATAAACTTCATCTTCACTGCGGGAGAACTTCACATGAAGGTCATCAATAGAAAGTAGCGGTTCACCCATATTAATTGCCTCCTTTCGGACTGAATGCTTCCTGGAGACCGTCTGCTACAAACAGAAACGAAAGCAAGGTTATTGCAAAGATACCTGCCGGAAAATACAGCAGCCACGGAAAGCCGAGAATATTCTCACTGGCTTGAGCAATCATACTCCCAAATGAAGGGATTGGCGGCCGAAGCCCCATGCCAAAAATACTTAAGCCTGCAATCTGGATGAGATCACCGGGAATCCCGAAGGCAAGAGAGACACCCATACTGCCGATAACATTCGGCAACATATACCTTCTAGCAATATGCGCCTGAGATGCGCCTAACGCTCTTGCCGCTTCCACCATCTCCCCGTCCCGCATACTCAGGACCAGACTTCGGATCAAGCGCGCATACCCCGCCCAGCCCGGAATTCCAATCGCTAGAATCAAAGATAAATACCCACGTCCCAGCATAATGACTAATATCAAGGCGAACAAAAATCCCGGCAAGGTCATCATGAAATCCACAGCACGCATAATAATCATATCGGCAATTCCGCCGCGCAATCCGGCCCATAAGCCCAATATGATCCCGATGATGAAGCTGACCAAAGTCGCGCCAAAGGCAATAATCAAAGCGCTTCGAACACTGAACAAGATCTGGCTGAACATGTCATGCCCCACATTATCCGTGCCAAAAATATGCTGCCATGTCGGCCCTTGATTGATGGCCAAAAAATCTCCCGTGCGATAATCATACGGAGCCACCCAAGGTCCGATAATCCCCGCGATCAAAAAAAGGACAACCCAGACCAAACCAATAACGGCAAGACGATGTCTTTTAAATCGCTTCCAACCTTGATAAAACTGGGATCTCTGAAGATTCTTTTTTCTCTTCAAAGCTACATCCGATTGAGTTGCTGCAACTGTGCCAGCCAATTGCTCCCCCTCCTAGGTTCGTATAGTCTGTGCCGCTTATAATCTGACACGCGGATCAATAAAGGCATAAATAATGTCAACAAGTAAATTCATAATCATAATCATGGATCCCAGCAGAAATACAGATGTGATGGCGAGCGGATAGTCGAAACTGGTAAATGCCGTCTGCATCACCTGACCAAGCGCTGGAATGGCGAAAATTTGCTCCACCCAGATCGTGCCCATCACTGTAAAAGCAAATTGAGGTCCGATGACGGTTATCATCGCTGTCAGCGAATTTTTGACACCATGCTTAAAAATCATCGGCCAATATTTGACGCCCTTAGCTTTTGCGGTCCGCATAAAATCCGACCTCATGGTTTCGATCAGACTGCCCCGCATATATCTGGCCACAACACCGACATTTGCCGCAGATAAACAAATAATCGGCAAAATTGCTTGCCTCCAGTGACCCCATCCCGTTACAGGCAGAATCCCTTGAAACACAACACCAAATAACAAAACCATAATCACCGCGAGAACAAATGCCGGAATGGCCTGACCCGTCAATGAGATGGTGCTTACAACATAATCGATCCAAGTGTTACGTTTGAGTGCTGCAATAATGCCAAGCGGAACCCCGATAATTACCGAAAGAACAACAGAACCAAATGCCAAAAGTGTACTGATCGGCAAAGCCTGCTTCAGTTGAGTCGCAATTTGCAAAGACGGATTCTGCATCGAATTACCGAAATCGAAGGTTAATTGATGCCATATATACTTCATGATTTGCTGCCACAGCGGTAAATTTAAACCATACCGGCTTTGAAATTGGTCCATGACTTGCTGATAGAGAACAGGGTTTTGCCCTTGCAGCGGAGCCAGTGCCGTAGCCATGGTATTCGTATTCATGAAACCGCCAGGTGAATAATACATCATGGTATAGCTGACTGAAATGACCAAAATTAAAGTGATAATGATTTGTAAAATGCGCTTTGAAATAAATTTCAATATGGTCAAATTCGACCCTCCTTTACCGATTCACGGGCACCATAATTGGCGCCCGCGATTGGTAATTATTCAACCCATTTAGGATTATTCTACAGATAAAAGATGCAGCCCATAGAAGTTGCCCCATGCCCAAGGATTTGATTGCACTCCTGTAATGCCGGGTTTTACCAAGAAGTATTGCTGTTGATAATACAACGGAATAGCATAAGCTTCTTCTAGCAGGTTATTAACTACCTTAGCCGCGATAGGAGCAGCGTCTTCGACGGTCAGCGCATTTACGAATTGCGCTTGCCACATTCTCAAATCTCTTAAGGTATCGGATTGATAACCGTTGTAGTATACCTGTACATCAAGTGCATTTTGATTCAACTTGCCACCTGGCGCGTTTGGTGCTACGAAGGTCCAAGCGGTTACAAAGGCGGCATGTTTTTCATCGTTATTTTTAGCATTTTTCCAAAGATCTACAATCTGTTGCCATTGTTCAGCGGCCGTTGGAAGCCCCGGTTGTTTCAGATAAGGCTGCCAATCCGCCGGTTGCTCTGCTGTCCATTTATCCAAAAAGGCGATATCCTCTTTGGCAGCTTTTTCTAATGCTGCCCAGTCGCTCCATTCCACACCGGCGTTCTTATTGTCCGGATCTCCATATTTTTTAATGGCCGGTTTATAATAAGTTTCCTTGGTCCAATCCACGAATTGTTTCGTAGCTTCTAATGGAGCATCCAGCGTTCCTATGGAATATAGTTGCTGCGTTGCACCCATGTCCAAACTTCCTGGTTCACTCCAGTTTGTTGCGCCCGACGCCAGAATAAAGCCTGGTTTTGCATCGCCCTGAGGTCCGCTGTACTGATAAGCGTTAAACTGCGCCTCATTGAGCTGAACTAGCTCTGTTTTGATACCAAGATTTTGTTGCAGTAATTGACCTAACGCCAAAGCGATTTGCTCACCCTGAGCATCTACTTGCTTGACCCCAACATACAGCGATAAGGTTGGCAGACCTTTACCGCCTTCATAACCGGCATCCTTCAATAATTGTTTGGCTGCCTCGAGATCTTCCGGAAGTCCTTGCTCCAGTTTTTCCGTTGGCCAACCTGGTGAAGCAAAGATATTGGTCGCCCCGCCCATGCCGTTCAGCACCGATTCTACGATCGGTTTACGTTGGATCGCTTTGGCGATAGCCTGGCGCACCTCTTTTTTGTCATATGGAGATTCCGTTGTCGGGTTGCTCCAGAGCAAATATTTGATCGCATAAGTCGCTGCAGTATACAACTGGGACTTTAGCTCATCCGTTTTCTTCACGTATTGTAAATCAGACGCGCTTTGGATTAGAACAACATCCGCATGGCCGGACATATAATCCTCCACCGGCACGGTTGTTGCCGGAAGAACATGGATGGTCTCTACATTGCCGTGATTAAGCTGGCCAGCTGCACCTACATAATTCGGATTACTCACCATGACGAGTTCACCGTTTGGTGTAAAAGATTTAACCATGTAAGGGCCATTGCTCACAAAATTCCCCGGTTCAAACCACTTACCAGGGTTCGCTTCGACCGCTTTAGGATTCATAGGCATCGACCCGGAAAGAACCATATCACCCAGAATCGCGTGAGGCAGCGTGGTCGTAATTTCCAGCGTGTAATCATCAACTACTTTTAGACCAACTTCTTCTTTACTTACAGATCCGGCATGGTATGCATATCCGTTCTTCACAAAATTAAGCACGCTTAGCCAAAGTTGTGCGGTTGTGTTAGCTGGATCCAATTGATACATATAAGAAAAATAAAAATCATGGGCGGTCACAGGATCGCCGTTAGACCATTTGGCATCTTTACGGAGGGTAAATGTCCAAGTTTTTTTGTCGTCGGAGACGGTATAACCTGTCGCAATTTTCGGAACGATTTCATTATCCTGATTGTAGCCATAAAGCCCTTCGAGCAAAGTTCCTTGCCCTACCAGAATTTGTCCTTGCCATTGTGTAGGATCAAGCGTCGGGATCTTTGGATTGAAAACGGTTACCGAACTTCCCGCCTTAATTTCAAGATCAGCAGCACCTTCATTCTTAACTGCCGTTTGACCCACATCACTGGTTGCTTTTACCGAAGTATTGCTATTGCCTGCAGCATTTTTACCGTTCTCATTGGCACTATTAGAGGAATTACTGCAAGCAGTCACAGATAACAAAGAAAATGACAGAAGTAGAGCTAAGAACGCGTTCTTTTTTTTCATCCTCAAGTGAACCCCCTCGTACATAGTCATGAATCTAAAAAAATAACATTTTATTTTTTGTTATCTATGATGTTATCCTTCACCTTCTCATGTTTTGCCCCCCTAAATTTAAACTCAGATGTTTTTTTGTGAACTTTCGAATGTCTTCTTTTGAATTTCACCTAGAAAACTAAGAGTAATCGCTTACATTCTAAAATTTTCCACAAAGATTGTCAAGAAAAAATGTTACGTTAGTTAGCATAACTCGTTATTATTAATATAACTTATTTGTTGAGTATGAATTTTTCGTTAATATTTTATTAGCTTTTTTAGTGTTATTTCGTAAATAACACTAACTTATTGACGAATTTTAGCTTTTTTCTTGTAATGCTGTTATAAACGCTATAGAAGAACAAGTTCTATGAGTTCCATAGAACATAATAAAAAGAGTGTATCCCAGCAGTCATTTTATGACCTTTGGGATACACTCTGAACCATTGAGATATGGGAATCGGAATAAAATACTGCTATCGATACAAAATCAGAATAGGTGGACTCCGCCTCTACCGGAAATTATCTACACACTCATGTAGAAAGGCGTCTAGTGTGCGTGGATCTCTGCCGAGCAAACGCTTCACAGTGTCATTTGGACTTTCTGGCACCATCCTAGACATGGTTTGAATTTCCACAACGTGGTTCGCGAGCCAAGGAGGCAGATTCCCATGCTCAATAAGATTACGGAGTAGTACTTGAGGTTCCATGTTGATGTAACTTATCGGCCGATTAAGCAGGGCAGATAGTCGACTCGCGATCTGGGGATAACTGAAAATCTCCGAACCAGTAAGCGTATATATATGGCCTGATACCTTGTCGTTGGTCAGAGCTTCTGCGGCAACGTCTGCAATATCGCGACAGTCAATAAAGTTACACGGTGAAACGCCCATAGAGCCGAAGAAAACATTTTGGGTTGTGATCGTTGGTGCAAAGCGCATTAAATTTTGCATGAACGCATAAGGGCGCAATACGGTATGGGTGATACCCGATTCCCTCAACGTGTTCTCAATTACTTGATGCCAGCCCGCCACTGCCACTGGAGAGCTCTGCTCAAAGGCTGGACTGGATATTTTTACGATGTGTTTGATTCCAGATTCGGTGGCAATCTGAATGATTGAGGTTTCCAATTCGATTTGTCTTGGACTGTTGGACATGGCAAGGAAGAGCTGGCTAGCACCTGTAAACACGCGTCGCAGCGATTCAGGATCGGAAGCATCTACCCTTGCGACCTCAGTAGTCGATCGGCCTTTCTCTCCGATTTGATCACGCAACTTCTCTGGCTCTCTGCTCAGCGCCCTGATAGGTACACCAAGATCAACCAAACGTTCCAAAAGCGCACTTCCAATCGTACCTGTTGCTCCCATAATAACTATCATTTTTATCTTCTCCTTTTGGATGAAAAATTAGTTGTGACAGCAAGTCGCCACCGCCATGTCACTATCGTGCTCGCTATGAATCCAGACAACGGGAAATCGATCCAGACACGATTTACCCAGGCCAAGTGATTACTCGGATACATAATTTCTACTACAACAGATGTCATCCATGCAGCGTATAGCCCAAATGAGGACCCGGCCATTGCGAATAATCCTACCACAATCAAGTGAGGTGCACCGATGACCCATCGCAAACGGCCCACTCGGCTGTGCAACAAAAGTCCAATCATCAAGGCCATCAAGGCCGATGCACCGCCAATAGTAGTCAACGCCGCTATTTGAAGCCCCCTATCTACAGTAACCAATCCCCCGATACCTGCCATAATGGCAGGAGCAGCATAGGCCATTACAACTTCACGCCATAGTACAAAAGTCTTTTTCTTGGAACCAACAGCCTTGATGCTGTAAACATCTTCTGTCTGATTCGGGTATTTCATCTGGTTCATTTAGTTGCTCCCTTCTTTGAAATAGTTCAACGATTGATTTCAGTAAATTATAATTAGGCACCTAACTATATAAGAGTAAAAAAAGGCTAGCTTCACTAGCCCAATTCTACTCATTACTGATGTTTCCCTTTGGTTTCGAGCCTAATTCGCCCGTAAGTGCTGAAATGCCCTGTGTAACTCGACCCAGCAAGTCGAGAAATACGCTGCGTTCTTCGATGTTGAGCAACCCCACCATCGCTTCCAACCGAGCGAAATGCTCAGGAGCCATTTCACGGAGCTTCTTCGCTCCTTCTTCCGTTAAAACGACTGATTTCTGACGGCCATCGTCTGAGCATAATCGCCGAGATACTAGCCCATCTCGTTCAAGAATGTCGATAAGACCAGTCACTGTAGCACGTGTAACGCCTAGATGCTCCGCTAATTGCGAAGGCAACTCTTCTCCTTCGTTATCTTCAAGATCTGCCAATAAACGATAACGCCCTGTTGATAAACCGAATCTAGAGAAATGAATCTCAGAGGCGTGTCCAAGCATGGCTCCCGCTGCCATTAGCCTAGACGCGACGAGTATAGCCTGTGCGTCTATGTCTAGGTTATAACGATCAATCTGACGCTTGGATTGTACAAGCGAGGGAATAGCCTCAATGTCGTTTATTTTTTTATTATTGTTGTTCATATATGTAGTATGGTCCCTAACTACTTTTGTGTCAACTCATTTTTTTATAACTCGTCAACCCTGGAGTTATACAGTTGGATTTGGTTGTAACTCTATATTTCTCCCAAAGCTCGATCAATCGACCTTCAAGCTCTTCAATTCAAGAGGTCCTTTGCAACAAAATCTGTTGATGCTAGCTCATACCATGTGTGACGATAATTTTCCAGAGACTGCTTACTCCATCCTGTCTCTACGAGAATTCTTTTGGCACCTACAGCTGCAGCTGCAAGCACATCTGTTGAACCTACATCACCAAAACGCGCCGTCGTATAGTGAATATTGTGCTCTTATTTTCTAAAGTAGTAGAAGTTCTGTCCGCATCATTCTACTATTCAAATTTTAACTGAAGCGAATCACAAATTGGCATATAGCACCTGCTTAATCTGTTTCGATTAGCTTGGAGGTCAACTTCACTACTGGCCTGATATACTTCAAAAACCGCTCCGGATCGTGATAAACGTAATGGATTCTCCCAAGGGAAGTATCAAAGCAGTAACCAGTGTCTGCAAAATTAAAAGCTGCCATTGCCCTTTCCATCTTTTCCTCTACACTACGATTTTCCTGTTCATAATTGAATGGCCCATGTTCAAAAACAATATACTCGGCTTCGAGAACATCAATCATAAGCATTTGTGGAGGTACTTCACCTTTATAATCAAGAGGAAGACGTACACCAAAACACTCTGTACGTGGAATACCCCAATCGCAGAGTCTGCCATCCGGGTCATTAATGTAAGCCATAATCTGACCGCTGCCACCGTTAGATTCACTCCCACCATCGTCATCCAATTTGCCCTTGATACTATCGAGTAAGCCGCAAATAGTTTCGCAGTCCTGTCCTGTAATAAGGCTTTGCTTTTGCCAAAAATCCCAATACCCATTACTCTCATAGTTTTTAATGTGCAAAAATTTGTGAGTGGGGATGGTTACAAAATAAATGTTAAGATCATCTGTAGATTTCATCATACCAATCTCTCCAAATCCGAAAAAGTAGCGGTCGAAAGAGTTTATTTTTGTACGAAGGGCGACAGGCATAGGCTTTTTCCGGTATTCACTTGGAGTTACACCATATGTTCCCTTGAAAGCCCTGGTAAAAGCTTCATGTGATGAAAAACCATAATCAAAAGCAATATCCAAAATGCTCTTTTCACTATCCCGAACCTCTTTTAGTGCGAAGGCTAATTTTCTATGCCGTAGATAATCCCTAAATTGCATTCCCGATATTTCCTTAAATTTTCTCGTAGTATGAAATTCGGAATAACCTAACTTGTGAGAAAGAAATCGTAGCGTTATTGCTTCACTGTTACGATTCTTAATACACTCGTCAATTTCATTAACGATTATTTGGATTTGCTTGTGCCACTCGTACAATTGGTCTGTTCACCTCGTTTCAACCACTCTATAGTCATTGTAGAGTAATGGAATTTGCATTACTTGATTCTACTTGCGGAAAAGAGAGGAGAGGATATATTTGTACCTTAAATCGCCTTGGAAAATATCAACGTTATCATTCAATGACAAATCAAACGTTTTGGTCCTACTATTTCGGAATCTCATCAGATTTCCTCTTTGCACTTAGTGGTCGGTGTATAACCCTATCGTTCTGTCAAAGTATTTCCGCAAGCAGCTTAAGCGTGTCATGCATTCGCAGGATGGACAAGAAGCACGGAGTACCGGGAGGCATTAAATAAAAGGGCTCGGACCCGTTGAGACATGGGAGTGAAAATCACATGCCCTTACAGTTGTTCCAAGCCACCGCCTCCTCAATTTCCTTCTTATCTCACATTTAGCTAAAGGTAAAATCCTACGAATTCATGAGCCTGCGTGAGTAAACTAGATCATATCGGAGAAGTTCAATGCCCATCTCATTCCGGGTAATGGTGATGATTAGGCCCTGTTAGAGTCTCGCGAACGTGATGTAATCGACTTGGACAGGCTCTGCCAATTCGATCCGCAGTGCCCGGTTGATCTGTCCCCGGTGATATTGCCCATGTAAAATGACCTGCGACAGGATGTCACGGACGGACGTTCGGAACGGGACTCCGTTCTGGTTCGCGTAGTCGATCATCACGTCCAAATCAAATTCCTCCAGCCCTTCGATATACACACGATATTGCTCGGCGTTTTCTTCGAACATCGTTCGGATCGCCGTCAGGTCTTCCGCTTCCTCCCATAACGAATATTGCGCACTGCCCTTGCCCTGCAATCGGGACAGCCAGACTCGTTCCGCAACCGCGACATGCCGAACCAGCTTCAGAAGGTCATTGTTCTTCATCTCACTCTCCTCGAGCGCTTCCAAGATTCGTGCGTCCGCCCAGTACAGGTGGTCCATCATGCGCTTGATCGTCTTCATTTCCGTTTCCCCCTCTTCGTCTCATCGATTACTTGAACCTACTGTTTCCCGCATTGGTCATTTATTTCTCTAATCGTCATAATCTTCAGCAGTCCAAGGTTCTTTTTTTATCGCGCTCATTGGAATCAGGAGACGTGTATCGCCTTTTGGTCAGAATCAGAAAATATAAAAGATGAGACCTTTGCTCTCGGCTACAGTTTGGTTGTAAAAACGCCGAATTTCGTTAAAATGTTGAAGCATGTAGGCAAAGAACGCGTCCTCATCCTCGTCCGAAACAATATCAGGTTCAAGAGGATACACCTCTTCCTTCACCATGGCCGGGAAATTATACCGCAAGCGGAGCTGCGCTTCATCCAGCTCAGAAATAGCCTGAAGCGCTTCTGCAACTTGCTCAGCGCGTAAGGAAAACGCCCCGAATGAGCCAAAATCGATGCCTTTGTCTGACGTCAGCGGAACAACATAGCCAAGAGGGGCATCTCCATCGGAAATAGCTCCACAAAGCAAGTAGTGAATCGCCTCCCAGGATCTATCAATGTCCAGTCCGGGATAATCGTCTATTTTCAAGCTCTTCAATGCAATGTCGCCTGCAATAATTTGCTGCACTAGGTTGTCATCCATTGCGAAGTAATATCCACGCATTCCCATGATGTCATCCTTCCTTCCATTCTAGTAGTGACTATACTGCCCAATCAAAATGTAACATTGGATTTATCCCGCAGGATGAAAAAAGAGTGAAGATCAGCCCCCTACGTAATCATAATATCTTGTGCACACAAGTTACTACATCCCGTTTAAAATAGGTGCGTCCTACACTCTTTAACTAATTAATTTTATGTGTAAATGATATGGTCACCCACAGCCGACACTGAAACCATATCCTCTATACGGCGAGTCCGACTAATAGTCATGACTACGGACCCAGCTGAAGCTATTGGCGAATTTATAGCCGTTGGGGCAAGTTTGCGGACTCCAGTGCTGCTATTCTCCCGCAAGCGGTGCATATATACCCCTTTTCATGCCAATAACGACTATGCGGTCCGATAGCAGTCCAAAAAGGACGTATTCCCGCGTTTAGGGTCATCTATGTCCGATAGTGGCTTCGTACATACAAATGTGATGTAATCACCCATGATCCATACAAACTTCCAGTTAGACTATGACTCCACTGTTAATTGACCCGTATCCATATTATTAAGCACAAGTTTCCCTTCCAGCGGGGTGCCGTCTTCGCTCGTAAGCTTCAGCTTTCCCGTACGGCCTTTTTCTATCAATGCCTTTACTTGAGTATCTGTAAGGGTACGTCCGTGGTTTTCTTTCCAGATCACGAACTTGCAGCCTTCTTTGTAATGAGAGCAGCCGTAGCCTTTTTTACCCATAAAAATCATCCCGCCACAGCCAGGACGCGGGCAGTTTCCGATAATTTTCGGACCGGAATTTGCTGATTCCTCTTCATTAGCTGGTTTACGTTTTCTTGGCGCGGCAGGTTTATCGCTGGTTTTACGAGATGTACCTCCACCACTCCGACCTTTAGCCCCTGTATTCACAGAAGGAGTTTCCCCTTCAAAAGAAGTTTTGGACGCCCGAGACTGCACACGAACCTTGTCCACGATCATACAGGCGAATCTTTTTACATTCTCCATAAATTGTCCGTCCGACGCCGTTCCTCTGGATATCTCGTTCAAGCGACGTTCCCACTGGCCGGTCATTTCAGGTGAAGTCAACAGCTCGATGCCCGCTCCACGTATCAGTTCAATAGCCGTTCGTCCTTTTTGCGTGATGGCGATTTTTTTACCTTGCATTTCAATGTATCCGACATTCTTAAGCCGTTCAATAGTTGCAGCACGGGTGGCTGGAGTACCTAGACCTGAATCCTTCATAGCATCCCGAAGCTCTTCGTCCTCAATCTGCTTTCCGGCACTTTCCATTGCTCTAAGCAGCGTGCCTTCCGTATAGTGTTTTGGCGGCTGTGTATCTTTCTCTTTAACGATAGCGTCACTACAGATCACCTCGTCTGCCGGAGCGATTGCGAACGGTTCATTCACTTCAATCTCTTCGTCTTCCTCATCATCCTTGTTTTTTCCCTTGGACGACTTTGCTTTGTCTTTTTTCTGGTCCGCGTAAATGACCTTCCAGCCGAGACTTAATAATTCCTTAACAGTAGTTTTGAACTTTTCGTCCTCTACATCAGTCATAACCGTATGCACTTTATATTCCGCAGCCGGATAGAACTGTGATAAAAAGCGCCGCACAATCAAATCATACAGCTTTCCCTCATCCGCACTAAGCCCTGTTGCTTTTCGATATGTAGGCAAAATCGCATGGTGATCCTCGACCTTCGAGGGATTGCAGATAAATTTATTTCCTTTATGAACGAGATTACGATTCGCGCCTTTCACCCATTCATCATAAGCCGTCCCTTGGAGCGCAGATAAAGTCTTATGCATCTCCGGAATATTCTGTTCTGTAACATAGTTAGAATTTGTCCGCGGATAGGAAATCACCTTATGCTTTTCATATAACGCTTGTGCGATATCGAGTGTTTTTTTAGCGGAAAAAGCGTACTTCCCATTCGCCTCCCGCTGCAACAGCGTCAAATCATACAGTTTATTCGGATACTCTTTCGTTTCCTTAACCTCATAAGAGTCAATTCGTCCCGGTTTTCCTTTGACCTTGGCAGCCAGCGCCTCCGCCTTCTCACCATCAGTGAGCCGGTCACCCTGCCACATACCTTTATAAGTCATTTCATTTTGTGTAAAATGGCCCTCTACCTCAAAAAACTTAAGAGATGAGAACGCCTCAATCGTCTTCTGGCGATCATAAATAAGTGCAAGTACCGGGGTCTGAACTCTCCCCACCGACAGCAGCACATTATGTTTCGTAGTAAATGCACGTGATCCGTTCATACCGATTAGCCAATCGGCTTCACTGCGCGCTTTTGCCGCTTTTGTTAGATTCTCGTACTCCGCCCCATCCTTTAGCTCTTGAAATCCTTTGCGGATTGTCTCTGGTGTCAAATCGGAAATCCACAGCCGTTTCACAGGATGTTCAAGCTTCAAATGCCGCTGAATGAGCGAAAATATATGCTGGCCTTCCCGCCCGGCGTCACAAGAATTTACTAGCAGATCGCTTCGTTTAGCCAGCTCTCCGATTACCTTCAGCTGATCAATGGTCCGCGCATTAGGAACCAGCTTGAATTGGTCCGGAATAATGGGAAGATCATTAATATTCCATTTTTTGTATTTTACATCATATGCATCCGGCTCAGCCAATCCTATTAGATGCCCTATTGCCCATGTAATAATGTACTGCTCCCCTTCAAGATAGGAACGGTAATTTTTAGCCTTTGGTTCTATTGCGGCGGCGATATTCCGCCCCATGTCCGGTTTCTCCGCAATAATAAGTGTCTTCAAAAACATTCGCTCCTTACCTTCTCGTTCTTAAGTCCAAAATAGGTCCAGTACTCTATTATAACATTAACCTCGGTTTTTTTTAATCGACCGGACTTTTCATAGTCTTTCGTTTGATTTAAAATAAGTTGGTATAAGCGTATTCATGTATCGGAGGGAAACAAACCTTGTATGAGAATCACAGATTTACAGAACCTTTTTCTGATCGAAGCCTCTCTGCCCTGAAGGCGGATTGTGAGCAGTGCTTCGGCTTATGTTGTGCCGCATTACCTTTTGCTGCTTCCGTAGATTTCGCTAGAGACAAAGACGCTGGACAGCCGTGTCACAATCTACAGTCGGACTTTCGCTGTGGTGTACATACAGAGCTAAGAGAATTAGGCTACCGTGGTTGTACGGTCTATGACTGTTTTGGAGCTGGGCAAAAGATTTCTCAAGTCACTTATGCTGGAGAAGACTGGAGGAAAAAGCCGAAAACTGCGAAGCAGATGTTCGAGGTATTTCCGATTATGTGGCATTTGCACGAGCTGCTTTGGTATTTACATGAATCTTTGAACCTAGAAATAACCCGTACAATCCATACTGAGCTGCAAACAGCTCTCGATGAAACAGAACAGCTCACCTTACTCAATCCTGAAGCTCTTATAAAGGTGGATGTTTCCGCTCATCGAGCAAAAATCAATATGTTACTGTTGCAGGTCAGTGAAATTGTAAGAACTGACGCTCGTCGTAAACTAAAAAAATCCACGAAGAATTTCAGTCGAGGTGCCGACCTTATGGGAGCAAAGCTCAAAGGAGCTGATCTTAGAGGTGCCAACTTGAGAGGAGCCTATTTAATAGCCGCAGACCTTAGGGATGCTGATCTCAGAGGTGCAGACCTTATTGGAGCAGACTTTCGCGATACTGACCTCAGAGGTGCTAATTTAGCAGAAGCTCTCTTTCTCACCCAGGCACAGATCAATGCGGCAAAAGGCAATACTCTCACGAAATTACCAGCAGCACTCTTGTGCCCTGATCATTGGCACTCTCATTAGATTAAAAAGATCATTTATATCAGCGGTGAATAGAATTTTTTGATCCGAGACACAGCTTCCATAATTTCTAAGACTTCTTTCTCCGCTGTGTTTCGTTCCAGATACTCTACTCTTCCCTGAGATGCTTCCTTGCCCACAACTATTGATAAAGGTATCCCGATCAAGCTTGAATCTTTAAATTTCACGCCAGCGCGTTCATCCCTATCATCGATCAGCGTCTCAATGCCAAACTTGGTTAGTTGATCATAGAGACCTTCTGCAACCGTCCGCTGCTCACTATCCTTGACGGCCATTATCAAGATATGAACCTGATAAGGTGCCAATGCTGCTGGCCACATTAATCCATCCTCATCATGATGCTGTTCAGCAATAGCGGATAAAAGCCGTGAGATACCAATTCCGTAACAGCCCATAATCATAGGTTGACTTTTGCCTGAAGAATCTAAGTAAGAAGCGCCTAGCTTTTCACTGTATTTAGTACCTAATTTGAAAACATGACCCACTTCAATCCCTTGATGAAAATGCAAAACACCCTCCAAACAATGCGGACAAACTTCACCTTCTGCTACATTCCGTAGATCCCCCACATGCTCAAGCGCAAAATCTCTACCTGGTACTACGTTACGGAAGTGATAATCTTTTTCTCCCGCCCCTGTAATCCCTTGGGTCATATCTGCTACTGCTGCATCCACTAGGACAGTCAGCGTTAAACCCACAGGTCCTACAAATCCACTCTCTACACCGGCTAAGGATTTCACTGCCTCGTAGTCAGCAAGCTTAATCTCATTCATTCCTAAATATTTACTTACCTTAATTTCATTGACTTCATGATCTCCCCGGACCAGAACAGCAAAAATCTGTCCGTCACCTTCATAGATTAATGTTTTAATAATCTGCTCTGGCCGGATATCTAGCTCCTGCTCTAGTCGCTCAATTGTGCGCAAATCAGGAGTGAGGAACTTCTCTATCTCCGGTACTTGCATGACAACTTCATTTTTTGCAGGCCGCACGGACTCTGCCTGTTCCAGATTGGCCGCATAATCACAAACGGAGCATGCAGCAATCGTATCCTCCCCAATCTCAGCCAGCGCCATAAATTCATGACTGCCGCCCTCGCCTCCAATCGCACCGGAATCCGCATGGACAGCACGGAATTTCAATCCACATCGCTCAAATATCCGGTGATAAGCCTCGAACATTTGGATATATGATTTATCGAGACCTTCCATGTTTGTATCAAAAGAGTAAGCATCCTTCATCAAAAACTCTCTGCCTCTCAGCAGTCCAAAACGTGGTCGGCGTTCATCACGGAACTTGGTCTGAATCTGATATACGGTAATAGGAAGCTTACGATAAGAGCTGATCTCATTCCGTACGAGTGTGGTTACTACTTCCTCATGTGTAGGACCTAGTATGAATTCCCGCTCATGACGATCCCGAAGCGTCATCAACTCCTTACCGTATACCTCATATCGGCCTGATTCTTTCCAGAGCTCCGCAGGCTGCATAGATGGCATCAATACCTCCTGAGCCCCAGAGAAATCCATCTCATTCCGCACAATCGCTTCTATTTTCCGTAAAACACGTCTTCCAAGCGGTAAATAAGTGTACACACCCGCTGCTAATTGGCGAATATATCCCGCACGCAGCAGTAGCTGATGACTGCTTGTCTCCGCCTCTGTAGGTGCCTCACGCAGAGTTGTTAATAAAAGATTACTTTGACGCATATTTGTACCCTCCCTAAAAAATGAACGCTCTAAACGCAAAAAGACACATTCGTCAGGGACGAATGTGTCGTGATACCACCCTTATTTAACCGCCAACCCATACATAGTCTACATGGCGATCCTCGATCGAATAACGGCCGATTCCGGCAGCGGTTGTACGCTGCAGCTACCCAGGCAGGATACCATCCACACGTATTTGAGGAACCTTTCAGCCGGTGAGTTCCCTCTCTGTTCTAACGCTTCTAGGATCGTAAGTCCTTGGTCAATGCTTTTGTCATTTAAATATTGTATTAAATCTATATGAAAATAATATTTCCGTCAAGCGTCGGCTCCAAAAAAAAGCCGCTTCTCCAGCAGGTAAACTGCTTTTGAAACGGCTTCTTAAATTAAAGCCTAGACAAGAACGCTTGAGCCCATCAGATATTTATCCACTTCACGTGCAGCTTCGCGACCTTCGTTGATGGCCCAGACCACCAAACTTTGACCACGACGCATATCCCCAGCAGCAAACACCTTATCCACGTTCGTGTTGAACTTGCCGTAACGTGCTTTCACATTGGTACGACGATCGGTCTCCAGTTTAAGCTCCTCAACAATATCTTGCTCTGGTCCATCGAAACCAATAGCGATAAGAGCGAGTTGAGCAGGATATACAGCTTCTGTTCCAGGAACGGGCTGATAGATTTTACGACCTGTCTCATCCACGATCCGGCGGATCTGCACGGTATGAAGCTCCTTCAAGTTCCCCTCTTCATCCCCAACAAATTTAGTGGTCATGATTGAGAATTCACGCGGATCATCACCAAAAATAGCTTTCGCTTCTTCTTGCGCATAATCCAAGCTGTACACATTCGGAAATTGCGGCCAAGGATTAGCAATCGGATCCCGTTGCAGAGGCGCTTTTTCATGTGTACCAAATTGAGTGATACTGCCGCAGCCATGACGAAGTGCTGTGGCAACACAGTCAGAACCTGTATCCCCTCCACCCAAGACGATTACATCTTTACCTTCAGCGGATACATAGTTACCATCCTCCAGATTGGAATTCAAGTAACTCTTGATCGTTCCATTTAAATAATCCATGGCATACATAACGCCCTTAAGCTCACTACCTTCAATGTTGAAACGGCGTGCTTTAGTAGCTCCACCACACAGAACAACCGCATCATATTCATCAACAAGCTGCTGAGCCGGAATGTCTTTACCGATCTCAGTGTTCACCACGAAGTTAATTCCTTCAGCAGCCAGCAAATCTACACGACGTTGTACAACTTTTTTATCAAGCTTCATAGTAGGTATTCCATATGTCAGCAGTCCGCCAATGCGGTCACTGCGCTCAAATACAGTTACAGTGTGTCCAGCCTTGTTAAGCTGTGCTGCCGCGGCAAGTCCAGCAGGTCCAGAGCCTACAATTGCAATTTTTTTGCCAGTCCGTTTCTCAGGAGGATTAGGTACAACCCAGCCCTCTTCAAAACCCTTATCAACGATCGCAAGTTCAATTGTTTTGATGGTTACCGGCTGTCCGATCAGACCCACTGTGCAAGAGCCTTCACATGGGGCGGGACAAATACTGCCTGTGAATTCAGGAAAGTTGTTTGTCTTATGCAGACGTTCCAGTGCTTCTTTCCAGAGTCCACGATACACCAAGTTATTCCACTCCGGAATTAAATTGTGTACTGGACAACCTGAGGTCCCGCCAGCCATATCAATACCTGTATGGCAATAGGGGGTTCCGCAATCCATACAGCGTGCGCCCTGTGTCCGAAGCTCGTCCTCGGATAAATGATGGTGGAATTCTTCCCAGTCCTTTACCCGCTGCTCAGGATCCCGATCACCTGGGAGCTGCCGTTTATACTCCATAAAACCTGTAGGTGTAGACATGTTTACGTTTCCCCCATCCGTTCTCTTCGTGTTGAAGTATAGTACATTGTAGCATATCGCGGCTTCGTATGGTTGTCAGCAACGCAATGAAGTACCTGCACATTCTATTCTATACCTATACATAATCATTTCTAATTTTAATTATAGTAACATTCATCACTTTTGCACAGTAATGGATAAATCTACTGATTATTTGTACTATTTCACATGTTATGTCAGAGAAAACGTTTTATTGCTATTCCGTACGTTCATAAACAAGGAAACGGTAATCATACGGATTCTTCTCATCACGAATTCCCTTGATATTGGAGACCTCTTTCCACATCCTCCAGTCAATCTCAGGAAACCGGGTATCTCCTTCAAAATCCTGATCGATCTGCGTCAACATTAGCTTGTCAGCATACGGCAGCATCAAGCGATAAATTTCTGCACCACCGATCACCATCAGCTCATCTTCTTTTCTCCCCTCGCTGAGAGCCTCTTCAAGCGTGTGTAGAACCACTGCACCTTCAGCTGAATAATCAGTATCCCTAGTTAGAATTAGGCTCGTTCTGCCCTTCAAGGGCTTGCCTCCGAGCGAATCCCATGTTTTGCGGCCCATTAGCATTCTTTTGCCCAATGTTTCTGCTTTGAAATAAGCAAAATCCAGCGGTAAATGCCAAGGCATATCGTTATCTTTTCCTATGACATGATTGGCACCCATTGCC
The DNA here is from genome assembly GCF_038008505.1 of Paenibacillus sp. FSL H7-0735. NCBI lineage: Bacteria > Bacillati > Bacillota > Bacilli > Caryophanales > Paenibacillaceae > Paenibacillus > Paenibacillus sp. FSL H7-0735. The sequence goes on from NZ_JBBOZH010000001.1 coordinate 4,077,967, forward strand.
CATATTAAGCTAATACTCATGAAGTTCCCTCCTTCCTTCATACTAAATTAAAAAACTACGCTGCCAGAAATTATATTTGCGAATCTTAATTTTTAACAATTACGTTATACTGCGATCGGCGCTTTTATCGAAGGATGCGGATTGTACCCCTCAATGACCAGATCTTCCAGTTCAATATCAAAAATTGATTTCTTCTGTGAATTAATAACCAGTGTAGGCAATGCTCTTAATTCTCTTGATAATTGCTCTTTCACTTGCTCAACATGGTTTGAATAGATATGCGCATCACTAATGCTGTATACAAACTCACCTACTTCTAGACCACATTCATATGCAATTAAATGCGTAAGTAATGAGTAAGATGGAATATTGAAGTTTGCCCCGAGAAAGGAGTCAGCACTGCGTTGCAGCAAGTGGCAGCTTAGTTTACCATTTGCAACATAGAACTGGAACATAACGTGGCAGGGCGGTAACGCAGCTTTACTTCCTTTTGTTCCGGCATTTATAACATCTTCCGGGTTCCATGCGCTCACGATTAAACGCCGAGAATCAGGATTTGTTTTGATCTGATGAATAACGTCTTGTAATTGGTCAATTGATTCACCAGTAGAAGATGTCCAATTCCGCCATTGCTTACCGTAAACATTCCCTAGCTCACCATATTTCGCAGCAAACTCATCATCTTCTAAGACACGATCACAGAATGATTTCATCTCTGCTTGATACACTTGATTAAAATCTTCATCAACTAAACAACGATTCCCGAAGTCTGTCATATCTGGGCCAACATATTCGTCTGATTCAACCCATCTTTTAAAAGCCCATTCATCCCAAATATGATTATTATTTTTCAATAAATAACGAATGTTGGTATCGCCTTTAATAAACCACAATAACTCACTTGCAATTAAGCGAAACGGTGTACGTTTTGTTGTAAACAGCGGGAACCCTTTTGATAAATCAAATCGCATTTGATAACCAAAAACACTAATTGTACCAGTTCCTGTACGATCTTCTTTTTTTACACCATGATCTAAAATATATCGTAAAAAATTCAAATAGGTTTGTTCTAACTCATTCGTCAATGTACTGCACCTCCGTAATATTACACCTCATATATTATATCTGAAAAATCCGAATTTTGTAGAAGGTAAGATAATTTTTAAATATATTTAATAATCGGGTTACATATTCAATTATAAAGGATTGGTTCAGCAAGTGTATCTCTACTCCGCTACCCTAAGCTCCACTCTGGCCCCATAAGCACGAACGTTTGCTTGTCCACCCACAGGAAAGGTAATCATCGGCGATGTATGTCCAAAGTCCACGTCTGCGCTCACAGGAATATCAGATAATTCTTCTTTCGAGCGGATAATTGTAGTTAGCAGCTTCTTTGACATACGCGATTCTTTTTGGAATCTGCCGATCACCAACCCTTTGACCTCTTCAAACTCAGGCTGATGAATTAGGGATTGCAGATCTCGATCAAAGGTTGCAGGTGCTGACTCATAATCATCCTCGATGAACAAAATAGAATTCTTTAAACTAGGCATATACTCTGTTCCCTGCAAAAGATTTAAAGTGCATAAATTGCCACCAATAATCGTTCCTTTCGCTTCCCCATCATTGATAATGAACGGACCTTCATTTTTAATAAATATCCGGTTTTCCTGATCCAGATACCACTCATCATCACTCCAATGCCTGGAAGGCTGCACGAGAATTTCTTTATTGTCCATCATCAGCCTGCGGAAATATTCGATGGTATATTCATTATCGTGGAGCATCGCAAATGTGGAAAAATGCGGCCCGGAGTATGTAACTAATCCTGTTTGAGCATAAATCGCATTACTTAGTGCAGTAATATCCGAATAACCACATAAACGCTTTGGATTCCCCGCAATGATTGAATAATCTATATAACGCAGCAGCTGGTTACTATTGAAGCCTCCAATGGTCGTTAATATTCCTTTCACTTTGGGGTCTAAAAAGGCTTCGTGCAAATCCTCAATTCTCGAATCAATAGAAGAGGAAACAAAATCATCCGTCTCAAAAGAATTTGTTGAAATGGATATCCGAAAACCTAACCGTTCAAGCTGCTCTTTGGCAATTTTTCTTTGCTGAGCATCGATTAATGACAAACTTCTGGAAGGAGAGATAATCCGCAGCTCATCTCCAGGCTTTAATTTATCAGCTCTCATCATTGAACCTCCCTATATTCATGAATTACAGATTAGGTAATTACTCTTCCTTCCAGTATATCTCTTTTCAAAAAAGTGGAAAACACAAAAAAAGGCGGAACGCATTTGCGTCCGCCTTTCTGTTGCCTGCTAGAGCAATTTTGGAGAAAAATTATTTCATTACATGAATTGGGTGACCTTCAACCAATTCAGCAGCTTCCATGACGATTTCGCCAAGGGTTGGATGCGCGTGAATAGTCAAGGCGATATCTTCAAGCGTTGCGCCCATTTCGATTGCCAAACCAAGTTCAGCGATCAAATTGGATGCTTCGATACCAACGATTTGAGCTCCCAGTACCAAATTGTTCTCGGAGTTAGCAACAATTTTGATGAAGCCCTCTGGGCTGTTCAAAGATACTGCGCGACCATTTCCTGCGAATGGGAATTTGCCGCTTTTCACTTTGTAGCCTTTGTCTTTTGCTTCTTTCTCAGTCAAACCAACGCTTGAGCACTCAGGATCTGTAAATACAACAGCTGGGATGACTTTGTAGTCAACAACAGATGTAAGTCCTGCGATTGCTTCTGCAGCGATTTTACCTTCGTAAGAAGCCTTGTGAGCCAAAGCAAGACCTGGAACAACGTCGCCGATAGCGAAGATGGTAGGAATGCTTGTGCGTCCTTGGTGATCAACTTTGATCAATCCGCGCTCGTCGAGCTCAAGACCGATCAGGTCCAGACCAAGTTCACCGTCAGTGTTAGGACGACGACCTACAGTAACAAGCAAGTAATCTGCTGTAACTTCTTTGGACTCGCCACCAACAGAGTATTTCACGGTTACTTCTTTGTCGTTCTGAACAGCACTTTCAGCTTTAGCGTTAGTTACGATTTCGATGCCAGTTTTAGCCATGTTTTTCGCAACAAGACGAGTCATATCTTTATCGAAGCCTGGAAGTACAGTATCCAAACCTTCGATGATTGTTACTTTAGTGCCAAATTTAGAGTACATTTGACCAAGCTCGGCACCGATGTATCCACCACCGATTACGATCATGCTCTTCGGAATTTCTGGAAGTTCCAGAGCTTCAGTCGAAGACAGAATACGTCCGCCGAATGGGAAAGGTTTAAGTTCAATTGGACGGGAACCTGTAGCAATGATGCAGTGTTTGAAGCGGTAACGTGGAGATTCATGATCATTGAACACACGTGCTTCTGTGTCGCTGATAAACATGCACTCGCCGTTAAATACTTCAATTTTGTTGCCCTTCATCAAGCTAGTCACACCGCTAGTCATTTTTTTAACTACGCTGTTCTTGAACTCTTGAGTTTTGGCAAAATCCACTTTAACATTCTCAGCTGTAACGCCGAAAACTTCACCATGCTGTGCAGATTCAAATTGATGTGCAGCAGCGATCAAGGCTTTAGAAGGAATACATCCACGGTTCAAACATACACCGCCGAGTTCCGATTTATCCACGATGAGGACTTTTTGGCCGAGCTGGGCGGCACGAATTGCCGCCACATACCCACCAGGACCTGCACCAATGACCAATGTATCAATATCTAGTGAAGCGTCTCCTACTACCATAATTATACCTCCATAACCAGCAGCTCAGGATTATTGAGCAGCGATTTAATGTAGTTCATAAAGTTTTGAGCAGTCGCACCATCGATAATACGGTGGTCAAAGCTGAGTGACAACGCCATTACTGGAGCAACTACGATTTCACCATTTTTCACAACTGCTTTTTCACTGATACGGCCAGTTCCGAGGATAGCCACTTCAGGGAAGTTGATGATTGGAGTAAAGAACATACCGCCAGCAGAACCGATGTTACTGATGGAGATCGTGCTGCCCTTCATTTCGTTAGCAGACAATTTACCGTCACGGCCACGAACAGCCAAGTCAGTGATGCTGCTAGCGATCATCCAAATGCTCTTACGGTCAGCGTCTTTGATAACTGGAACGATCAAACCGTTTGGTGTATCAGTAGCGATACCGATATTGTAGTATTTCTTGTAAACAATTTCGCCTGCTTCTTCATCAATCATAGCATTAAGTGCTGGGAATTGACGGGAAGCTGCAACAAGAGCCTTAACGATGAATGGAAGGTAAGTAACCTTAACGCCTTTTTTCTCAGCAATAGGTTTCATACGCGTACGGAATGCTACCAGTTCAGTAACATCTACTTCATCCATGATGGTTACGTGCGGAGCAGTGTAAGCCGATTTAACCATTGCGTTGGAGATCGCCTTACGAATACCCTTGAATGGTACACGTTCTTCTTCAAGACTAACGTTACCGCTAGCTGCTGCAGGTGCTGCTTTAGCTTCGGTCTTAGCAGCCTTAGGAGCTTCAGACGCCGCTGCTGCTGCAGGAGCCGCAGGTGTAGAACCACCTTTCAAGAAGGCTTCTACGTCTTCACGAGTGATTTTGCCACCTTTTCCAGTTCCGTTCACTTTGGAAATATCCACTTTTTGCTCACGAGCAAATTTGCGAACGCTTGGTGTAGCCAATACATCGCGGTCAGGAGCTGGTGTTACACTTGCAGATCCGCCTTCTTTAGCATCAGCAGGGCTTGTTGCTGCAGGGGAAGAAGTAGTGTTTGCACTTCCTTTTGCTGCATCAGCTTCAGCAGATGCATGACCTTCTTGTTCAGGAACGTCGCCTTCAGCAGCGATAATAGCAACAACTTCGCCTACGCGGCAAACTTGGCCATCTTTAGTCAGAACTTCCAATACAGTACCATTCACTGGACATGGAACCTCAACTACCGCCTTGTCATTTTGAACTTCCATGATGATGTCATCATCCGTTACCTTGTCACCGGCTTTGATATGCATTTTGATGATTTCACCTTCATGCAGACCTTCACCCAACTCAGGGAAGCGATATTCAAAATTCGATGCTTTGTTAGATGCTGGAGCAGCTGGTGCAGCTGGCGCTTGAGCAGCAGGAGCTTCAGTAGCAGCACCCTCTTGATCAGGCACGTCACCTTCTGCTTCGATAATAGCCACTACTTCACCGACACGGCATACTTGACCGTCTTTAGTCAGAACTTCCAATACAGTACCGTTTACTGGGCAAGGCACCTCAACTACCGCCTTGTCATTTTGAACTTCCATTACGATATCATCATCCGTTACCTTGTCACCGGCTTTGATATGCATTTTGATGATTTCACCTTCATGCAGACCTTCACCTAGTTCAGGAAATCGGTATTCAAACTTTGCCACTTTGAAAACCTCCTCGTGAAATTGGGACTAACCTTATGATTTAAACTTTATAAGATGAAACAACGTTGTCATCCATATGGATGACAACTGTTTCTCGTAAAAATATTTAGAATTCCAAAACTTTCTTCACGCCTGCAATAATACGCGCTGGGTTTGGAAGCCATGTATCTTCAATTTGTGCAAATGGATATACAGTGTCAGGACCTGCGATACGAAGCACAGGAGCTTCTAAGTGCAGTAGAGCTTTTTCATTGATTTGTGCGATAACTTCAGCAGCTACACCCGCACTCTTTTGTGCTTCTTGCACCACGATAGCACGGTTAGTCTTCTTCACAGACGCTACAATAGTGTCGATGTCGATCGGACTTACAGTACGAAGGTCGATAATTTCAACATTAACGCCTTCTTTTTCGAGTTGCTCGGCTGCTTTGGTAGCTGTATGTACCATCAGCCCGTAAGTAATGATCGAAACGTCAGAACCTTCACGTACTACGTTCGCTTTACCAAGTTCAACTGTATATTCACCTTCTGGCACTTCAGCACGGAATGCATGATAAAGGTTCAAGTGCTCCATGAAGAATACAGGGTCATTGTCGCGGATAGACGCGATTAAAAGTCCCTTAGCATCATATGGGTTTGAAGGAATTACAACTTTAATCCCTGGGCTTTGTGCGATCAAACCTTCGAGTGAGTCAGTGTGAAGCTCAGCAGCCTTAACTCCGCCACCAAAAGGAGTACGGAATACTACTGGAGCATTATATTTACCGCCAGAACGCCAGCGCAGACGTGCCGCTTGAACAACGATCTGATCCAGAGCTTCAAAGATAAAACCTACGAATTGAATTTCTGCAATTGGGCGGAAGCCTTGTACACCAAGACCAAATGCCAGACCGCCGATAGCGGACTCAGCTAGTGGTGTATCAAAAATACGATCTTCGCCAAATTCCTTTTGCAGACCTTCTGTTACACGGAAAACGCCACCTACATTACCAACATCCTCTCCGAAGATAAGAACGTTAGGGTCACGATTCAGTTCAACGCGCATCGCGTCGCGGATCGCTTCTTTCATATTCATTTGTGCCATTGCCTGATATCCCCCTTATTCAAAATCGGCTTTTTGCTCTTCCAGATGTTTAGGTGTTACTTCGAACATGCTGTCGATCAAGCCAGGTATTGTCATTTTTTCGGTTTGTTCAGCTTTTTTGATCTGCTCGTTAACAGTAGCTTTCGCTTCATCTTTCACGCGCAGTGTATCTTCTTCAGTCCAAAGACCTTTCTTCTCCAAATACTTGGCAAGACGGGCGATTGGATCCTTTTCACTCCATTGTCCTTCTTCTTCTTTCGAACGATATTTACTTGCATCGTCAGAAAGGGAGTGTGGACGGAAACGGTAAGTTACAGCTTCGATCAATGTAGCACCTTCGCCGTTGCGTGCACGTTCAGCAGCATCGCGTACAGCACTGATTACTGCAAAGATGTCCATACCGTCAACCTTAATCCCTGGAATACCAGCTGCAACCGCTTTGTGAGCGATCGATTTGGAAGCCGTTTGTTTAGCGAACGGAGTCGTAATCGCGTAACCATTGTTTTGAACAAAGAAGATTACAGGCAGTTTAAAACGACCAGCAAAGTTCAAGCCTTCGTAGAAGTCACCTTCTGAAGAACCGCCATCACCAGTGTAAGTAATCGCAACACTCTTTTGTTTTTTCAATTTGAAGCCCATAGCAATACCAGTAGCGTGCAGGATTTGCGCACCAATGATAATTTGTGGCATCAATACATTAACACCATCAGGAATAGCTCCACCATGTTGGTGACCACGGGAATATAAGAAAGCTTGGTACAATGGAAGTCCGTGCCATACTAGCTGCGGAATATCACGGTAGCCTGGGCATAAGAAGTCTTCTTTCTCCAAAGCGAACTCACTACCAATCATGGTAGCTTCTTGACCGGATACCGGTGCGTAGAAACCAAGACGACCTTGACGGCCAAGGTTTACTGCACGATCATCCCAAGTACGGGTAAATACCATACGATACATAATTTCTTTCAGTTGATCGTCAGTTAAATCTGGCATCTTATCCTTATTGATAATTTCTCCATCCGGGGAAAGTACCGATAGAGCCTCGACGTCCTCTGTATACACTTCATAAGGAACTTTACTCATTATCTTCACCTCAATAAAAAAATTTGAATATCAGCTGCCTCTGTTATAATATTATTATACACCTGTTTAGTTACTTTCGTCAAAGAAATACTTATAAAATTTATATTCCTTTAAATTTTGTATGTATAACAGGTGAGATAATTTAATATAACAGTTTAACACTTTTCCAACAAGTAAATGATTAATAACACAGTTACACATTTAATAATTTTAGCGTAACCCTGTGTGTATTGCAAAATTCGACAAGAAAGGTGACGTGACAACGATGAGCGATTCTGTTTTTCTGAAACGCACAATTGTAAAAGAAACGCTTTGGAGTGAACATCTGCAGGAGGAACGTAAATTACGTATCTATCTGCCCCCAGGCTACAATGAAGTTCTCAGTTACCCCGTGGTGTACTGCCAAGACGGAGAAGAGTTTTTCAACTTTGGACGCATTGCTACACTTGCTGGACAACTTATTATAGAAGAAGATGTCGAGCCCTTCATTATCGTCGGTGTAGAAGTTAACGTCGCTGTTCGGACTCAAGAATACGCTCCGTTCGGCAGCCGATTCAAGCAGTACCTATCTTGCTTTTCCGAAGAGATTATTCCCTTCATTGAAAAAAATTATCCCGTACGCCGTACACCCGAAGAACGAATCTTAGCCGGCGATTCCCTTGGAGGCAGCGTCTCCCTCCATCTCGCACTTGCTTATCCAGCTATCTTCACACGTATCATCAGCCTATCCGGTGCATTCTATCCCGAATCACAAGCCATGCTGGCAAAAGAAGAAGATCTCGCCTGGCTTAACATTAATATGGTCGTTGGACTGCAGGAAACAGATTACCAGACTGATACAGGGACCTACGATTTTGTTCAGATGAACAGAGAAACAAAAGCGTTGCTTGAAGCACGTGGAGCTACCGTATCCTACCGTGAGAAAGACGGTCGTCATCTCTGGGGCTTTTGGCAAAAGGAACTCCCTGAATCTCTACTCTATTTTTTAAACACATAATGCCTTATTGATAGAAGCAAAAAATGAACATCTAAAGAACGTATGTAGATTTCAGCCGTGTTTGCGCTTACAGTTTAATCCAGCGAATTTCCTTAATTTACTTTAATACTAATCAGAGAGGGCTGGAACCCAACCGGGTTACAGCTTTTCTCTTATCACCATTTCAAGCAAAACGTCACAGCCTGCATTGATTAAATCATATACCTGCTCAAAATTCCCTGTAAAATAAGGGTCTGGCACTTCTCTCAATTCTTCCTCAGGCAATAAATCCATGAAGAACAAAAGCTTAGCCTCTTCCCCACCAGGAACCTTTCGAACATTCTCTCCATTAGACTTGTCCATACAAACGATATAATCAAACTTCTGAAAATCCTCGCTACTGACCAAACGCGCTGCCATATTTGCATAACTAATCATGTTTTGATCAAGTATACGTCTAGTCCCTTCATGCGGTTCCTTACCAATATGCCAATCTCCAGTTCCCGCACTGTCAACCAGAATCTTATGTGAAAGCTCTTGTTCATCAATCTTATGGCGCAGAACTGCCTCCGCCATTGGTGAGCGACAAATATTACCCAGACATACAAATAGCACGTTTACGATTTTATTCACCTCCCAATTGTTAAAACATAAGTAAATATGAATTTATGCACATAAAAAATCGCACACTATCATTTTAGCGTTGTCTTGGTCAATTGTGCAACTTTTCAATCTGCATTATACTGGGACAGGATAACCAACTAGAGTTTTAGAGGAGGAATGGATGTTATGCCATCCAAACGTGTCGTTATTTTTGCCGGTGGAGAACTATCTCCGGATTATTTCGCTCTATTAGATGAAGAAGATTTTATTATCGGTGCGGACCGGGGTGCATTATTCCTAATCTCACATGGATATATACCAGATATTGCAGTAGGTGATTTTGATTCTGTATCGCCTGAAGCTTTTCAGGATATTCAATCCAAAAGTAAAAAAACCATCACTTGTGATGCCGTAAACAAGGATTTAACCGACAGTGAGATGGCGCTCGATATTGCGATGAATCAGCAACCTGATTCTATTTTACTATTAGGAGTTACAGGCACTCGAATTGACCACTCCTTAGCCAGCATTCAAATGATGACAAGGGCTCTGCAACGTCAAATCAATTGCTACGTCATGGATTCTAATAACTATGTGACACTTACCGGATCCCAAACAGTTATTGAAGATTTGGGCTACACCTATGTATCTTTGCTTCCATTAACTCCTGAAGTAACAGGGATTACATTAGAAGGATTTCAATATCCTTTGAATGACGCCACTTTAAAGCTAGGCCAATCTCTAGGTGTAAGCAACAAACTGATTTCCTCCACTGGAACAGTTAGAATACGTAGTGGATTATTGCTGATTATCCAGAGCAAAGACTAAATACATAGTGATATAGAAACATCCTTGTAACTATTGTTTTAAAATCAAAAAGCCGATAAATCCTTTATATATCAAGGGGTTTACGGCTTATTTTATTGTCCAAAATATCAAGTTATTAATTTTTTGTAACTTTTAATGAATTTTTAATAAAACGTTTACAACCTAGGCCCAGCCTCACTTTATTGCTGCTCTACCAAATTTTATGACATAGATAACCTGCTATACTACGAATCAGGCAAGCAAGACAAGACACAGCAAGACAGATTGATATACTAACTTTGGAGGTACTTACAACATGAATAAACAACAATGGATAAAAAAAGCGATTGTCATAGGAATGGTTACTACGATGGGCTTAGGAACAATGATGGCAACAGGCGTAGGCGCAACTAAAGTCGAAGCCGCTACGGTGTCCAAAGGACAAAGCGTTGTCAATTTCGGGAAAAACTATATGGGAACTCCATACAAATTCGGAGCATCTACTTCTACTACTAAGGTTTTTGATTGCTCTTCATTTATGAAACATATCTTTAAAAAGTATAATGTATCATTACCCCGTACAGCTGCAGCTCAATCAAAAGTAGGAACTTCTGTTTCCAAAGCAAACCTTCGTGTGGGCGATCTTGTATTCTTCTCTAGCGGCAGCAGAGCAACTGGTAAAAATGTAACTCACGTAGCTGTTTACGCCGGAAACGGTAAAATTCTGCACACTTACGGTAAACCAGGTGTTACGGTTTCTGATCTTAATTCTGGTACATGGAAAAAGACTTATCTAAAGGCTCGCCGCGTACTGTAAACAACAGCTCTATAGTAGAGTCTTTTCTATAAAAGAGAATAAGTCTCAGGATGTGGTGCTGCCTTCGGGCACCCTCATTACATATCCTGTTCCGCGAACAGTGTGAATTAACTTGTTCCGGTACCCTTTATCAATCTTTAAGCGGATATGCCTGATGTATACATCTACAACATTGGTATCTGCATGGAATTGATATCCCCATACTTGTTTGAGTATTTCCTCGCGGGAACATATAATCCCTCGATTCGCAGCGAGATAATATAGAAGATCGAATTCTTTATGCGTCATCTTAAGCTCGATCCCTTCACGGGTGACCAGCCTGCGGCTGGGATCGAGCATTAAACCATCCACCTTTAACAGATGTTTTAAATTTCGACGCCGACCCGTGAGGGTTAATAAATTTAGAATTCTACATTTGAATTCACCGGTATGTAGTGGTTTTGACATAAAATCATTCCCCCCGGCTAAAAAGGCCGCAACCGCTCCGTTACCCGATAACTCTTCGGAAATCACCATGACCGGAAGAATCATTCCCTCATCTCTTACTGCGGAAATGATTTTCCATCCTTCCCATGTTCCCACCTCGCCTAAATCAGCAAGCAGCAATACCGGTTCTACTTCAGAAATGGATAAGCGAAGATCTTCGGGATCTTCGCTTTTTGTTATTTGCAGACCGATATCATTAAACACTTTTTCTATAGCGATTCGCTCTTCTACTCCTCTTTCGTTTCCCTCAGACATATACCATATCAGTTGCTCACTCACAAAGATCCCCCGTATCCATCAGACATGCATCAGCATCCCATTAATAGATATAGAATCCCCGGAAAGCAAAGAGACCATTCCTAGGAAATGGTCTGAAGATCAGTTTATCTTGCTTTTTAACCGAAATATCGATGATAAAAGCTACGGGCGGCGGCAATATCCTTCGTCCCATGAATCAATGCCCGGCCATCTGCGAAGATCACCATCCGGTAAGGACCTTCTTTAAAGGAAATTAGATAAGGATTGCTCTCTACCTCACCGTCTCCTAAACGAGACAAGCGGCTGGCTGTTTCCTGCAGGTTAAGGCTCTGCGGCCGGGCAGGGCGGATTTGTACGGTATCCCTACCACAAAGCACATCACTTCGTTCCGTATTCAAGGCTGTTAGATAAGGGTAGATCGGATGAGTCCCACAAGAAGGGCAATTCTCCTTTTTGGCACTTTTCACTCCAATTTCTTGATGTTCATTACGCCATACATCGAAAGTGAGCAGTTTATTTCTTAATTGGTCCTTACGGTTACCGAGAAGCTTTAACGCCTCAGCTGTAGCATTTGCAGTAACCAATTGCACGGCCTGTGGAAGAATACCCGCTGTATCACAGGTATCTCCCCCTAGTGGGACTGTACCTAAAAGACAATGAAGACATGGCGTTTCTCCAGGCAAAATCGTATATGTAATTCCATAGCTTCCTACACAAGCTCCATAAATCCAAGGGATATTATTCTTTTGGGCAATATCATTAATGATGAGACGTGTATCGAAATTATCGGTCCCATCCATAATCAGATCCACCCCTGAGATGAGTCCTTCCAGTTCTTCCTTCCGCACATCCATAACATGCGCTTCTATGACAACCTCAGAATTAATCTGCTGCAGTCTGTTCTGGGCTGCTATGGCTTTCGGAGCTCGCTCCTGTGCATCCATCTCGGTATACAGCTGTTGCCGCTGCAGGTTACTCCACTCTACATAATCGCGATCAACGATAAGGACATGCCCAACACCACAGCGGACCAATGTCTCTGCAATCCCTGTACCTAACGCACCCGCACCAACCACAAGCACTTTTGATTTTGCGAGCCCCTGCTGTCCTTCAGTACCAAATGGCGCGAAACGTATCTGTCGTGAGTATCGATCTTCTCGCCCGGCGTTATGAAACATACATTATCTCCTCCCCATATCCAAAAAGCGGAGAACAGCAGGATGTCTGCTATTCTCCGGATTTATGATTATTCTATACTTGTACAGCTGACCACTGCTCAACATCCCAAATTTTCGTAACCCAATCTTCATAGAAATCAGGTTCATGGGATACAAGCAGGACTGTGCCTTTATATTCTTGCAAAGCGCGCTTCAGCTCTGCTTTAGCAATAACGTCAAGGTGATTGGTAGGTTCATCGAACAGTACCCAGTTGCTTTCACGCATCAAAAGCTTACAAAGACGCACCTTCGCTTGCTCCCCACCGCTCAGCATACTAAGCGGACGTGTAATATGTTCATTTTTTAGACCACAGCGAGCCAGATGCCCACGAACTTCGTTCTGAGTTAAACTGGAGAATTCATTCCAGACATCCTCAATAGGCGTAAGACTAGCTGCTTTCACTTCTTGTTGGAAATATGCAGGGTTCAGATAATCCCCAAGATAGGTTTTGCCGCTGTATGTTGGGATCACTCCCAGAATAGTCTTCAGCAGTGTAGATTTACCTACACCATTGCAGCCAACAATAGCAATCTTCTCCCCACGTTCAATGACCATATTTAGCTGTGGCAGCAGCGGACGATCATAACCAATCTCGAAATCAATTCCTTCGAATACGGTTTTGCCGCTTGCCCGGCTCTCTTTAAACTTAAAGGTCGGCTTAGCAGCTTCTTCAGGACGATCAATTCGGTCCATACGATCAAGCTGCTTCTCACGGCTTTTTGCCCGGCCTGAGGTTGAAGCACGCGCTTTATTCCGTTGGATGAAGTCCTCTTGTTTTTTGATAAAATCTTGTTGTTTCTCATAGGCATCGATATGCTGGTTTTTGTTCATCTCCGCCATATCAAGGAATTTCTCATAGTTCGCCGTGTAACGGGTCAATTTACCAAACTCCAAGTGATAAACGACATTAACGACTTTATTCATGAACTCAGTGTCATGGGAAATCAATATAAATGCATATGGGTACTGTTTCAAATAGTTGGTCAGCCAATCGATATGCTCAACATCCAAATAGTTGGTAGGCTCATCAAGCAATAGTACATTGGGTTTCTCAAGCAAAAGCTTTGCCAGCAGTACTTTGGTTCTTTGACCACCGCTAAGAGAAGCTACATCACGATCAAGCCCAATCACGGACAGGCCTAAACCATTTGCCATTTCCTCCACTTTTACATCAATCAGATAGAAATCTCCGATGTCCAGTTGTTCCTGAATGTCCCCCATCTGCTCCAGTAGTACTTCTAGTTCCTCAGGCGAAGCATCACCCATCTGCTCTGTGATCTTCAGCATTTCCTGCTCTAACTCAAGCAGTGGCAGAAAAGCGTCCTTTAGAACATCGCGAATCGTTTTTCCTGGTGTAAGAATCGTATGTTGGTCCAAATAACCGTAACGCACCCGAGGGGTCCATTCTACTTTACCATTATCCTTCAAAAGCTTTCCTGTCAAAATATTCATTAGCGTCGATTTACCAACGCCATTTGCTCCAACAATTCCAACATGTTCTCCTGGTAACAACCGGAAAGACACGTTCTTGAACAACGTCCGATCCCCAAAATTGTGGGAAACGTCTTCTACAGTAAGTAAACTCATAAATTCTCCGCAAGCTCCTGTCTATACTTAAATAATGCGTAAATCAAATCACGTATAAATATATATTTTATCACACTTTAGCGGAACACTGAATTAAATGTTAGTCCCAATAGCCTATCTTAAGAAAAAACCACGGCGTTTTCCATCGTTTCGTTCGCCCTTAATGTCCCCTAATAGCTCAGCAATTACATCTGCCAACTTCCCTTTTTGTAAAAATGGATCTTGCTGACACGGTAAATTATAAACCCTATCTATACCTAAAGAATTTCGCAACAGTTCAACAGATTGCTGTTCAGCAAGTGGTAAACCCACTCTCCAATCCCGTTCAGGCTGCAGCCCCTTCCTCCTAATCCATAATAAAGTTTCCTCCAGTCGCCAATCTGCGCCAGAAGCAATTAGAATGGGAATATCGCTATGTTTGATTTCTTCCAGCGCTCCATCAAATCCACCCGTGCCCAGATCTAATACCACAAATTGATAAGCCCCTCTCATAAGCTCTGCTACATCCCCATGGTGAGGTCGCTTCCAGTAATGAACCTTCCTCCAGGAAAATACAGACTCAGAGCTCTCAGCAGGAACTGAAGCGCTCTGCACATCAAGCAAATTGTGCATGCGATCATAAACCGATGAATCCGGTGATAGATCAACCCAAGCTGTTGAACCAATCTGTGCCAGATAACTGCTAATCGCAAATGAAGTATGTGTTGTTCCAAGCCCCGGCCCTACTCCAAGTAAGGCAATCACTTTAGCTTTCCGTTTATCAACTGCTAGGGGTACAGACACTGCTGAATGATTACCTTCATCCATATCAGCCTCCACGTGAACCAGTGCTTGAATAACAGCTGTTGCCTCCTGATATCTTTCCTCCGGATGTGGCCGTAATAAACGTCTTATTATCGGAATAAAAGCTGCGGGAACTTGGTCACGCAACTTATTTTCCATTCCTGACTCCCAGTGGCTGCATAATCCTCCGGTAGCCATATATAAAAGCAACGCACCAAGACCATATAAGTCAGAAACCGGTTGACTCTGCCCATTCCCATACTGCTCAGGAGCTGCGAATCCTACTGTACCAAGCTTCACCGTATCTTCAGCGATGCCTTTTCTAAAATTTCGAGCGATTCCGAAGTCGATTAACATTAATTCTTTTTGCTTAGTTAACATAAGATTGGAGGGCTTTAAATCACGATAAACAATGGGCGGATGATGACCATGCAAATATTGCAGGACTTCTAAAAGCTGTTTAGCAATTTGTAGGATGAATTCACAAGGCAAAGGTCCGGGATTATCCCTCATCAGCTGACTTAAAGTTATCCCTTCAATATAATCCATGACTAAATAAGAATACCCTTCTTTATCCGAAAGATAGTAATCAACAATACGTGGAAGCCGCGGGTGATCCAGCCCCATTAGCATCTCCGCTTCCGCTTCAATGTCCGAATGCAGCGTTGCTGAGCTAACACTTTCTTTTACAGCCCAACGTTTCCCCTTTAAACGCAGATCCTCCGCAAGATAAACAATACTCATTCCACCTGTTCCAATCTGGTCAATAATTCTGTATCTGGCGTCCATTATCTGCCCTACCCCAAGCTTCGATGCAAAATTCACTGAACTTCCCCCTTTTTCACATAAAAAAAAAGAGAAAGCTTCCGCCATTAACGTTGTTACCGCAGATTACGATAACGTTAATAACGGGATGCTTTCCCTTAAGATTTTTAAATTAGGATCTTACCTAGTATTTAATCATATAAAGCGTGATCTCGTCACGATTATGAAACAGCTGCTTAGCCCGCTGAATCTGCATACGTTCGCCCTCAAACATTGCAATGATCTCTTTGATCATCGCTAGAGGTTTCTTATGCATCAGCTTTACGGTCACAATCGCTGTTCCGCCTGGTGACAGGCTGTGCAGCAGCCCGGTTACAAGCTTTGCCATCAGCTTAGGACTCCAGCTCATATCACATACAAGCAGATCAAATTCATTATCGCGGAATTTCACTTCTCCGGCATTTTTGCGCAGGATCTTCAGACCCGGGTAATTACGCAGCGATTCATGCATCAAAGCAGGGTCAACCGCTGTTACCTTCATTCCACGCTCCAGCAAGAAAGAAGTCCAGCCCCCTGGAGAGGCGCCAATATCAAGCGCATTACGGAAGCTGTAAAAAGGAATAGCGAACTCCTTCTCCGCTTCCATCAGCTTGAACTTAGCACGTGAGATTTGTCCGTCTTCTTTGCGGAAGCGGATTGCACCGCCATTCCAGCCGGATAGATTCTCTTCTGGTCTGGAAACTCCTGCATATAAGGCATTCCCGTCTGCGTAGACAGAAATGACCCATGCCGGATCTTGTACTGTAAATTCTGCACCCAAGCTTTGTAATTGCTCCTGCAGCCATTCACGAAGTTCGCCCGGACTTTCCTGCCAGAAGGAAGGATCCCCTTTACGAACATTTAGGGATACTTTCTCCCCCTCTAGCTCACTGCGGCGGCTTAAATACACAGCCAAACGCTGTAGTGCTTCCATGGTTCCTTCATCCTGAAACTGCACAGGCTGTATATGACGAAGGAAAATGGGCAGATTCTGTGTGAGCAATCGTGATACTTCCTCGGGTTCAGACTGCAAGGTGGCGAGAAAGATTTCTCCCGGCAACAGCAGCGTACTCTTCACTGCGCCGAACAAGCGCCGAAGCTCTTCCTGAGCATATGGCGCAAAGCCGTGATTAGCTGTACAAATATATCGGGAGTACACTATTTCTTCCGGAGCAGTGGTCTGCTCTTCGTTATCATGTCTTAATTCGTTCAAATCGTTTTGCCTCCAGGTCTAATTTTAATCCAGGGACGACCGCTATCCCATTCTACATCAACAGGAATATCATAGGTGGCCAAGATCATTTCTTTGGTTAATACTTCTTCTTTCGGTCCGGAACCAGCTAGCTTACCGTCGCGAATTAAAGCAACATGTGTAAAAAGCGGGACAATTTCTTCCACATGATGAGTTACATAAACAACGGAGACATTACGTTGTCTTAGCTTATCTACTTCAGCCAGCATTTTTTCTCTTTCGTACAGATCAAGACCTGCACAAGGCTCGTCCATAATCAGTAGTTTGGGGTCAGCCATAAGACATCTTGCCAGCATTGCTTTTTTTCGCTCTCCCTGTGACAAGGTTCCAAAAGGATGAAGTGCCATATTGCCCAGATTCATATCCTCTAGCAAGCGGATTGCCTTCTCCTTCACTTCGTGTGGAATGCTCTCGTAGAAACGCAAATAAGCGTAAGCTCCTGTAGCGACAACCTCCCACACCGGATCATTTAAAGACATCTTCTCCATTAAGGAAGGACCAATATAACCAATTTCTTTACGAACCTCGCGTAAATCACATTGACCATATTTATTCCCCAATACCTCAACAGTTCCTTTGCTAGGGAATAAATAACCTGTCATAATCTCCAAAATTGTTGTTTTGCCAGAACCATTCCGTCCCAAAATGACCCAGTTTTCGCCTTCCTTAACTTCTAAGGACACATCGTCCAAGATTAGGCTTTCTTCTCTGCGCAGAGATAAATGTTGTAATGAAATGATCATGATATAACACTCCTTATGTATTCCAGAATCCGCTCAACTGAAACCATTGAATAATAAATATGCGGATCCTCTATCCGGTCAGCAGAAGCCACTAGTAGAGCAGGAACACTGGTAATACGGTATTGTTGTACCAGATTAGGCAACATGTTCACATTTCCAGCAACCATTTGGAGTTCAGCAGGCAACAGATGTGCCGCCACTTCCAACATGCGTTCTGTTGCCTTACAGGTACCACACAGCGGAGTATGCAAAAACACTACCAGCGGTTCTCCCGGTCTCGTGAGTATCTCCAGTAAATCCGCTTCGTTCATTTCCTTCATTTTAGTCCCGTCTCCCCAGCGATATCATGAAGCTTATCAGAACTCAGGGGACCATTAAACAAGCGCATCCCCTCAGGTTTAGCCGCGTATAAGATTTCATACATTTCTTTTCTCCCTAAAACGCTGGAGGTGTGTAGATAGATTTCACAGGGGTACAGTCCTTCCAGAACAATCCGTCTAGCCACTTCCCCACCTGAATAATCATCCGGTCCCATATCATAATCTAACGATAAAATACCGACCTCACACTCACGCAGCATCAGAAGACATTCTTCTGTTGTCCGGGCTAAAGCAAATCCAAGCGGACCTTTACGGAGATCGTCCATATAGATATGAATCACTTTCTAGCCCCCGCTTCAAACCAACTGCGAACAGTAGCTATTTCATTCCGATGACTGCCATCTGGACCCTTTTCAGTTTCCAAAACAACAGATGTTTTACGTAATGGATCAGAAGTTATTAAGCTTTCAAGACCCTTTTCGCCGATAAAACCTTTTCCTATTCCAGCATGCCGGTCCCGTCTTGAACCAAAGGGAAACTTAGAATCATTAAGATGAACAGCTACAAGATGCGGCCAAAATCCAAGCTGGTTTCCTCGTTCAAGCAAGTCTTCCGTATGCTCAGGATTCCAAATTCCTGCTGCAAAAGCATGACAGGTATCCAGACAAAATCCAATCTTCTCGGGAAACTGGCTAAGCTCACGAACCTTCACCAATTCTTCAAGTGTAATCCCTTCGGTACCATGGTTGCCCGCTTGATTCTCAATTAGCAGCTTGGCGTTACCTTCCCAGGACTGCAGCGTCTCATTCATACATTGTATAATATTTTGATAGCCTTGTAACGGCTCCATTCCAGCAAAATGTCCAAAATGAACAACAATACCTAAGGAACCGCAGGCTTCAGCAATTTCCAGATCATTAAGAAGGGAGTCTACATACACCTTTCGAGGGGTTGCGTCATCCCTATTCGCAGCCATATTGATTGCATAAGGGGTGTGGGCGATAGAGGTGATTCCTTTTTCTTGGCAAAAGAGTGCACAATCCCTTGTATCTCGAATATCAACCGTCTTTAGCTTCAGACTGCGCGGATTTTTCGGAAAATATTGAAAACTTGTTGCACCGCTCTCCCAAGCCAATCGGGCAGCTCTCCCATATCCACCACGAATGCTGACATGAGCCCCTATTTTGGGTTTAGGCTTCATGCTGACAGTCTGGGCAATAAAATACTTTGCGTCCAGACAGCTCTGTTTTGATAATCGTTCCCCCATCGCGTAGGCAAGGCTCGCCCTCACGGTCATAGACTTTACATTGATCATTATAGGAACCCGTAACCATGTCACCTGTCATAAACGGCATTTCCATGTATCCGCCGATCTCTGTCGCATCAGTTAATACTTTTTGAATGCTTTGATACAGACGGGAAATGGCTTCAGGTGATAAATTTTGTACTAAAACTGAAGGCAGAAGCCCAGCGTCAAAAGCAATCTCATCCGCATAACAATTTCCAATACCCGCCATTACATGCTGATTCACTAACAGACTTTTTAACGCACCACGCCGCCCTTTTAATATTCCTGCAAAACGTTCCGGCGTCATCCGTCGATCCAGGAGCTCAGGTCCAAGCTTACCCATCGTTGCTTCGCTTTCCTTCACGGATACTAAATGTAAGAACCCTAACCGCAGGCCCATAAAATAAAGGATCTGATCACCAAATGCGATTTCTACTTGCGTATTACGATCCGGCCGCTCTTCTTCTGAACCATAAAAAAGCAATCCACCCAGCATTAAATGCAATAGTAATCTTCGTCCATCATGGAGATGAAACAAAATGTACTTGGCGCGCCGCTCTACAAAAACAACACGCGCACCGATCAAGGCATCAATGAAAGCTTCTGTTTCCATGTTAATTGTTTTTTCTCTGTTCACAATTACATTAGTTATCGGAACATTTATAATACGCTGGCTAAGCAGCTGTCTATAATTCTCCATTTCCGGCAATTCTGGCATACTCATCGTCCCCTCTAAGTTGGTGAAGTAATAAGACCCTAGCTATTATACACCGAGAAACATTTTAAGTTCAGCTAAATCGGCACATATTTCATCGGGAGTGATCCCTGTGATACTTTTATAGTGCTCCAGATTCTCTGTAGTGGTTAAACCGGTAAGAACAAGGATTGTACGACAGCCCGCATTAACACCGGCAGCGATATCCGTACGCATATTATCCCCAACAACAGCAGCATGTTCAGGTTGAATTTTCAGAAGATCTGTCGCATATTTGATCAGATGCGATTCAGGCTTACCGATCACTACTGGCTTCACACCACTGGCAGCCTCAATTGCTGCACCGATCGTACCCGCACCCGGCATAACCCCATCATCTGATGGTAACATTAAATCTGGATTGGTGAGCACAAACTTTGCCCCGCTCAAAATCCAACGCGAAGCTTGAGCTAGCGAAGCATAATTAAAAGAACGATCGATACCTTGCACCACATAATCAGGGGATTCTGTGACGATTTGGAGCCCTGCCTCAATGCAAGCCATACGCAGTCCCTCTTCTCCAAGTATCGCCACTGTAGCCCCAGGTGATTCCTCAGCTATGTAACGTGCGGCTGCCATAGAAGAGGTACATACCTCCTCAGCTTTCGCCTCAATTCCCATTCCACTTAAGTGGGCAGCAACGTTAGCTGCCGTACGCGATGAGTTATTGGTAACAAATAAAAAAGGGATATCCGCTTCACGAAGAGCTTTTATCAGCAGATCAGCACCGGGAATCATTTTATGCCCATGGTACAATGTACCGTCTAGATCAATCAATAATCCTTCAATTTGTTCCATCACTAACCCCTCAGTTTCCATAATAAATTTAATTAATATAATAAATAAATAATAGTATTAACAAACTCGCAGCCTTTGCCCTGCTTGGATTTACACGCATACTCAATCCCTTTAGGTGGAAGATATCACCTACTGATTTTCGGCAATATGTCCAGCCATTCGTTCGTCTTTTACTCCGTGATTACTTTAAATCTAACACACTTCGTCGAATGAAATCGAACAAGCGTCCCATCCAGCATTTTTTAGCATAGCACTGTCATTTCCTGCGCTTTCCCGGAAAATAATCATTCCCCCTATTGCCCATTTAGTCTGCGAGGTACCGGATATGCATTAAATTCCTCAGCTAATAATGTCTCAGGGAATATGAGTTCAGCTTCCTCAAGCAAAGGAATTAACTCTTCATGCGAGCTGTAACGAGAACTGAAATGAGTCAGCAACAGCTGACCTGCTTTGGCTTCTTTTGCTAACTCTGCAGCCTGACGCGCTGTACTGTGATGATATTGATACGCCATGTCAGCCAGATCATGGGCGAAGGTTGCTTCATGAACAACAAGGTCTGCATTAAGAGAGAGTTCTAAGGCTCCCGAACAAGGTCTTGTATCCCCAAGGATAGTAACAATACGTCCTCGTTTAGGTTCCCTAACAACATCAGCAGCACAGATTCGTACACCTTCATCCGTAACAACATCTTCACCTTTTTTTAATTTCCCATAAATCGGTCCCGGTTTTAAACCATAACTCTTAAGCAATTCCGTATTGAGGCTTCCGGGACTATCCTTTTCCTTTACCCGGTAGCCATAGCTGTCAATGCGGTGCTCAAGTAATGCAGCTTCAACTTTAAAGCCATCATCCTCGAATATAGTTCCTCCTGTATGCTCCACAATCTCAATCTTATAAGGAATTCGGGATTGGCTCACAGCTAAGGAGATCTCTAGGTATGCTTTTAAGCCAGGGGGGCCGTACACCGTTAACGGCGCTGTCCCTCCCTGATAACCACGACTTGATAATAGACCTGGAAGACCAAATAGGTGATCACCATGCAAGTGGGTAATGAATAGCTTTTCCAGCTTTCCTAGCCGAATCGGTGAACTAAGAACCTGATGTTGTGTACCTTCCCCACAATCGAACATCCAAATACTGCGACGTTCTTCCAGCAGTCTTAATGTAACGGACGTTACATTACGTTGTAGCGTTGGTACACCTGCATTAGTACCTAAAAAATATAAATCCATTCTTTTTCCTCCCTTCTACTTATTGGCTCAACCATCTCTTTTCAATTCTAAACGACCTTCTTCCAGCAAAAAACCCCCCAGTTACGGGAGGTTCCGCTGAAAGGGATACAATCCCCTACAGACCAGGTATATAAATGAAAGAATTACAGCTTCTCTACATTAAAATACTGCGCTTCTGGATGGGCAAATACCATAGCCGAAACGGAAGCTTCGGGCTCCATCATAAAGCCTTCTGTAAGGTGAACACCGATATCCTCCGGAGATAACAACTTAAACAGTGGACCTTGATCTTCTAAATCCGGGCATGCAGGATAACCAAATGAAACACGGATCCCTTGGTATCTTGCCCCATGTCTTTGCTTCATCGTCATATCCGCCGGATCTGGGAAACCCCAAGTATCGCGCATCATATGATGGACACGTTCTGCCAGTCCTTCTGCCACTTCAAGTGCAACCGACTGCAAGGCGTGTGAACGCAGATAATCTCCGCTTTCTTTCAGCTGAGTAGACAATTCACGTACACCGTGACCTGCTGTTACAAATAGGAATCCAACATAGTCCATAATACCACTGTCAACAGGTTTCAAGAAGTCCGCCAAGCACAGATGAGGCTCTACCCCTTGTCTTGGGAAAGTAAAGGTATGCAGGATCTCGGACGTATTCTGTGGATTATACACTATAATATCATTCCCTTGCGATTGTGCAGGGAAGAATTGATACATAGCATGTGGAGTAATGGTACCCTCTAGCATCGCTTGATGGAGAATATCGTCTACGGTACCCTTCAGTTCAACAGTCCGCTGATCTCCAGCAGCTAATTGGGCTTCTACAGAACCCCGTAACCCCAAATGATGACCCAGCAGCATTTGCATATTCACATAGGGGATAATATGCCCCAATGGATAGTTACGCAGTACGTGGCGTTCTAAATCCGGTGGAACAAAAACAGGTGCATCTGGAGATATTTTGGAACGCACTGCTCTGGTTAGTTTCGGCAGTTCTTGCTTAGGCGCAACGGCAACCGCTGCTTCTGCCTCCACACGAATTTCCTCGGCAATCTTCTCCCGTTCTTCAGGGTTCATAAGCCGATTGGCAATATCCAGCCCGTCCATAGCGTCCTTAGCATACAATACTAGGCCGTCATATTCTGGACGAATACGGGTCTTCGTAAATTTACGGGTCAAAGCTGCGCCGCCAACCATAATCGGAACATCGATCCCAGCTGTACGTAAATCCTGAGCGGTGAGCACCATCTGCTGAGCAGATTTTACAAGCAGCCCGGACAATCCTATCGCATCAGCTTTTTCTCGACGGAAGGCTTCGATAATGGTCTCTGGTGGTACTTTTATACCCAAATTAATGATCTGATAACCATTGTTGGAGAGGATGATCTCCACTAGATTCTTACCAATATCATGCACGTCCCCTTTTACGGTCGCCAGCATAATTTTTCCTTTAACCGCTGTCTCATCCTTCTGCATAAACTGCTCTAGGTGATTCACAGAAGCCTTCATCACTTCAGCGCTTTGCAGCACTTCAGCAACAATCAATTCATTATTATTAAATAACCGGCCGACTTCCGACATCCCTGCCATCAGCGGTCCATTGATGATCTCCAGCGGACCAGATTTAGTCAATGCTTCATTTAGATCAGGAATGAGTCCTTCCTTCGTACCTTCAACCACATAGGAGGCTAAACGTTCTTCAAGTGACAGGTTGGAAATCTTCTCTTTTTTCTCTACTTTTTTACCACGGAAAGCAGCTACAAAAGCAGAAAGCGTCTCATCATTCGTATTATAAATCAGTTCCTCAGCAAGATGACGTTCTTCGGCAGGAATGGAAGCATACCGCTCCACTTTCTCTGTATTTACGATCGCATAATCTAATCCAGCTTTTGTACATTCATAAAGGAATACTGAGTTCAACACTTCACGTCCCGCTTCCGGCAATCCAAAGGAGACGTTGCTGATGCCCAAGATCGTATGAACACCTGGAAGTGCTTCCTTGATCAAACGAATGCCGTCAATCGTTTCTTTTGCTGAACCGATATATTGTTCATCTCCGGTTCCTACAGGGAACACCAGCGTGTCAAAAATAAGATCTTCTCCTGCTAAACCATACTTGTTCACTAGCAAGTCATAGGAGCGTTTAGCCACTTCCAGTTTATCTGTCGCCTTAATTGCTTGTCCCGTCTCATCGATGGTACCCACAACAATAGCTGCGCCATATTTATGAATGATCGGCGTCACCAGCTCGAATTTCTCTTCACCATCTTCAAGGTTAATAGAGTTAATTATCGCCTTACCTTGGCAGTACTGCAAAGCTAAATCAATAACCTTAGGATCGGTAGTATCGATCATCAGAGGTACTTTAACCTTTTTTACAACCAGTTCTAAGAAAAGCTTAATATCTTCAATCTCATCGCGGTCAGGGTCTTGTACACACACGTCAATAACCTGTGCCCCACTCTTTACCTGAGCTCGGGCAATTTCTGAGGCTTCCTCATATTTACCTTCGACGATAAGACGTTTGAATTTACGAGAGCCAAGTACATTCGTACGTTCACCAACCATGTAAGGACGGTTGTCGTTCTCAATATAGATAGGCTCAATACCTGAAAGTGCAGGTGGATGATTACCTGCCAGCGGGCGTGGAGGATATTCGGAAAGTGCTTCCTTCATCGCACGGATATGCTCTGGTGTCGTTCCACAGCAGCCCCCCGCAATATTCAGCCAGCCTTTTTCAGCAAAGGCTGCAATCTTGCGAGCTAAAGAATCTGGAGATTCATGATAATGTCCATTCTCATCCGGCAATCCTGCGTTTGGATAACAGCTCACGGCTGCCGAGGAGATCTCCGAAAGCGAACGAATATGATCCCGCATGAACTCTGGACCAGTCGCACAGTTGAGGCCCATAGAGATAGGCTTCAGATGTTCTAATGAGATATAAAATGCTTCAATATTCTGACCCGCCAGTGTAGTACCCATTGGTTCAATTGTTCCTGAAATCATAACCGGTAATGTGATGCCAGTCTTTTCAAAAGCATTACGAATACCAATACTTCCAGCTTTAACGTTAAGTGTATCTTGAGAGGTCTCCAGCAGCAAAACATCTACTTTACCGTCGATCAATGCCACTGCTTGTTCCTCATAGCTATCAACTAGCTCTTGGAAAGTAACGCCTCCAGTTACTGAGAGCGTTTTTGTTGTTGGACCCATAGCCCCCACGACGTATCGCGGACGGTCAGGTGTGTCATATTTGTCTACTGCTCTGCGAGCCAACTCTGCTGCCGCTAGATTGATCTCACGTGCGCGCTGAGGAATATCATATTCAGCTAGTACAACAGAGGTTGCACCAAATGTGTTAGTCTCAATGAGATCAGCCCCTGCTTCGAGATACTGCTCATGAATCGTCTGAATGACTTCTGGACGTGTTAATACCAGCATTTCATTACAGCCATCCAGCTCATCGCCACCAAAATCTTCTCCAGTAAGAGGCACCTGTTGGATCATTGTGCCCATTGCGCCATCAAGGATCAAAATCCTTTGTTGTAAGCTTTCCTCAAGTGTATATTTAGCCAACTAATAGTCCCCCCAGTAAAACATTAGAGTAAGTTTAGCAGAATAAAGGAATTTCGAAAAGCCTTCCTTTCCACTCTGCTTTATCTGTTATTGCTCAGCAACCGTTGTGAACCTTTGAATCATGGTTTCACAGACAGCTCTTTGCTAGGCATAGAGTGCTGTGTCCGGGCTGTCACATGTGAAGTGACATTATATTGTCCTTCCTTTTCAAGGGTCCCTTCTGCTTGATAGACTCCTTTACCTATTAGCTTTCCCTTAAGCTCTATTTTCTGTCCCTCATCATTTTTATTCACAATTTCGAACAGAACCTCTTTTGCATCATCTACTGCCTCGTTATCTTGGGTCACCACAGCTTCAAAGGTTACCTTTTGATTTACGACAACTTCTTCAGGACTCCATTGTAGTTCGACTTTGATAGGTTCCATAGACATGTTCATATTCATGTTATGTATTTCTGAATGCTTGGTTCCATTTGAAGAACATCCACCTAGTACTAGAAGTGTTGCACCTAATAATACAGCGACTAATTTCTTCGATCTCATCATTTGGAGCCCTCCCAATCATTATCGAATAATAAAAATCTACCAATTCATGTTATACATCTCCATCTATTATACACATTATTATTGGTTTTTCAGTATTTTGCATCAATTCCGCATCAGACTTGTGACTTAAATCATTTACTTAAAAATCTAATGAAATCCTTATGTTAGTATGTATGTACAGAAAAGCAGCGAGTTTCTTAGGATCTCAGAAACTCGCTGCTTTTATAAAGTCTTTATGTTGGAGCTAATAGCTCTGTATATCTTACAAGGATTGAACTAGTGGAAGAAGCTCCTCAAGGTGATTGATTTCATGATCCGGATGAATATCAAGACTAGGTGCTCTACCTTTTCTATTAATCCAGACCGTGGTCAACCCTGCTGCCAGCCCCCCACGGATATCCGTTGTAAGCTTATCGCCGACCATAACCGCTTGCTCAGGAGTTACATCAAGAAGCTCTAAAGCATGCAGGAAAATTTCCTTATCCGGTTTGCCTTTACCAAAGCTTCCGGAAATCACAATATGATCAAAGAAAGGAATTAACTCTGGCACACCATCTAGTTTTTCTTGTTGCAGTGCAGGACAACCGTTCGTAAGTAGCAAAAGCTTCACTTGACCCCGTAACTGCTCCAGTACATGCATTGTTTCTTCATAGATGTATGGACGTTTTCTGCGCTCTGCTGCGAATTTAGTTGCCAAGGTCTCAGCTAGTGCTTCGTCTTCCACCCCTAAGGCTGCAAGTCCGCGACGCCAAGACTCTTTACGATAAACCGGTGCAAGCTGCTCCAATTGACGGAATTCTGGCTGTTCACCTGCCGTAAAGTTAGCCCAGAGTGCTTCATATGGATTAATTCCGATCATCTTTGTAAATGGGAACGTCTCATAAGATTCATACAAGCTACTTGCTTCCTTACGAACTGCAACTTCTAGTTCTTGTGGATCAATCGTATCCCCGGCGGCTTCACAAGCAGAACGAAATGCTTCTTCGACGCTCCGATCATCCCACAGCAATGTATCATCAAGGTCAAATAGTACAGCAGAAATTGGCATTACAGGTCTCCCTCTCCCTTTAACTGGTCTAGTTCTATTCGTGAACTACTTCAATGTTGTGAGCTTTAGCAAATGCTTCTAATCGTGTACTCATCGCATTAGTATCATAGCGATTCATAAGTCTTGTGAAAATCCATTTCGTACGTTTCCCTTTGTGCTTAATGACTACAGCTCCACGCGAAAGGGTGATTTTCTCAATATCTGCAGCTGGAAGCCCGCGTTCGCGATTGAATTTAATAGTAGACAGTCTTGCTTTTTCCACCTTCAAGTACGGACGACGGAAGAACAATAGCGCTGCCAGCAAATAGTACAGTACTACTCCCAACCAATTAGCCAGCATGCCATTTCCTTTGGCCTGATCAATAGAACCAACTACCCAAAACATAGTGCCAAGTATCACTAACACTACCGGAAATGCAATGTTGCGACCTTTAAAGACTTCGGCATTCTGGGTAGGAGATTTAGAGGCATAAATCGTATCCTTGCCTTGTTTCTTTCTTTGCTTGTTGATTTGCTGTGTGTTGCGTTGAACCATTCTTTCCCAAGAACGGGCCATGTGCGTTCCCCCTAGTCATCCTGAAATATCTATGAAAAGGAACAGCGAGCTAATGTTTAAGCCCCTTGTTACCTTGTTCATGCTCATCGTTATCTACTACTTCAATAGTATTTAATTGTGCTCGGAAGTTATTGCGGATATTCCCCAGGTAAATTTCACGAAGCTTGGCACGTTCCGCCACTTCCTCTTGATTAAGGCCTACGCTCTTCTGTTTGCGTGCCAATTCGTTAATTCGCGCGACCAACTCATCAATATTCAATACTTTCCCTCCCCCTATAAATTAATTCTAACTCTGCCATGAGAAAAAGAGCTTGTCAAGGTCTACTCCCTGCAAGCTCTACTGGTCATTCTATTATGTTCTCAGAAAATTAATAAATAGGTAAAGTAAGTATGTCTCCAGCGTTAATTTGACTACTCTTAATCCCACTTGAACGTTTAATTCCTTCTATATAAACAACTGTCTTCATATCAGCCGGTTTATTCTTAAGGGCAATACTCCATAGTGTATCTCCACGTTCAACCACAATCCGCTTCTCTTCCTTCATTATAGTCGTCGATCCTGCAAATACATTTCCCACTACTGTTAGGCCAGAAAATACTAGCACGATAATCAATATTAACTTAATAAAGAAGTCCTGACGGAACAACGAAATCATCCCTCCTAGCAAACGTTCCGTTATCTCTTTCACCTTAGCGGAATTACGGGCAACGTCATTATGTCCTAAAGATTCAACCACTGGGGCCTTATCGTAGATGCTGCGGTATGTACTGTATTTTAGCATAATTATCATCCTCCAAACACTTGTTCTTACTTTCGAATTCATAATAACACGAACATGTGTTTTGTTCAATACTATTTCAGAACAATTGTTCTCTTTTTTTCGAGAGACTCAAGTGGTTCATTTTATTATCATTTGTCTACCATTTTTTAACTCTAGCAGATTAATATTTATAATAGTTAGAACTTATGTTTGTGCGAACGGTAGTTCTATGTTATAATTTTCCCAAACATTACTATATGGGGTTGATTCCAATGTCAAAGATTTCAAGTCGCCAGCTGGCGATCCTGGAATTTATACGAAGCGAAGTCCGCAGCAAGGGTTATCCACCTTCCGTCCGGGAAATTGGAGAAGCTGTTGGCCTTGCTTCCAGCTCCACAGTTCACGGTCATTTGGACCGGCTTGAGAAGAAGGGACTTATTCGTCGAGATCCAACGAAGCCACGTGCAATAGAATTACTAGGCCAAGAGGATTCAGAGAATGTTCACCAATTCGCCCAGACCATCTCACGGATTCCTGTCGTAGGTAAAGTTACCGCCGGGGTACCTATCACTGCTACAGAGAATATCGAGGACTACTTCCCACTTCCTACTCACTATGTAGGTGACAACAAAGTATTTATGCTGTCAGTTATGGGTGATAGTATGGTGGATGCTGGCATTATGAATGGTGATTATGTAATTGTTCGCCAACAACAAACAGCGGACAACGGAGATATCGTTGTAGCCATGACTGAAGAAGATGAAGCAACCGTTAAGACCTTTTACAAGGAACGTGATCATATACGGCTTCAGCCGGAGAATCCAGCTTATGAGCCTCTTCGCCTTAATCGCGTAACTATTCTCGGAAGAGTCATCGGATTGTTTCGAGATATCCACTAAGTATGCACTCCTACCATAAAAGGCTGTTCCGCAAATGCGGAACAGCCTTTTTTCTGTGTATTTTGCTTTCTCAACCACTAACGAACATTTGTTCTCGTTCGCTAAAATGGGCATTTTCTATGAATAACCGTTTAGGCGTTCTGCTCATATCCTAATCAGAAAGGAGTGTTGTGCATAATGCCAAATTACCGAATTATTGTAGATCTGACCCAAAGAATGTTATATCTTCTGGACAATGATATTGTGATTAGAGGTTTCCATGTCGGCATTGGTAAGATGTTAACCCAATCCCCAGTGGGAGAATTCACGATTATTAACAAACAACCCAATCCAGGCGGTCCCTTTGGTGCCTTTTGGATGGGACTGTCTAAACCACACTACGGGATTCATGGAACGAATGATCCTTCCTCCATTGGGAAAGAGGTATCCCACGGCTGTATCCGGATGTACAACGAGGATGTGTTAACACTCGCAGCTATCGTCCCTATAGGAACACGAGTAACGATAAGGAATTGAATTCGCTGAGGACGTCACAACCCCCAAATCACCATATACAGAATGGGGGTCATTACATAAGTAAGTATTTTTTCATTAGCATACTAGGAGTTTGGTGATTATATGTCGAATATTGTTAACAGGATTGCAAATTGAAAAGGATGTGTTTAGTTTTGAATAACTCAAAAATTAGAACCCTCGTCGATTTTAAAGTCGATGCACTGGGTAAGCTGTCCGGTTTACTTTTAAATGATGAACAAGCTTGTGGAAAAAAAGTGAATTTGCTCACCTCTTTTGGCAGCATTCAGGGAATCGTCTCTCCAGCCGTCTCCAACAAAGAGGATGTATTTGATTTAAAATCTTTGATGGATGATGTAATAGTAGACGAATACATATCTTATTTGGGAGCAGAACACCCTGATAAAAATTTCAGCTATAACTTTGTTGTCCTCAATGACGTTACTGTAAGACCTTATGCTAGTTATGGGACTCCGATCGAATACAAACAGCTGATTGTTTATACCGATCATATCACTGCCTTCAATTTTCTATAGGTTACATACTTACCTTAAAAAGCACCCTTGCAGCAACCCCCAATTTTGCGCCATTTGCAGAATCGGCAGGTTTCTCCGGGTGCTTTTTTTGGGCTAATTCCGAAGCCGATCCTATAATTCCACGAATTTCCCTTTTAAAAGATACTAGTGGGGATCATTCAGGCATATCTTTCAATAAGCAACAATTTGAGTCTAATGAGATAACTGGGAGGTGATTATATGCTGATTATCTTAGTGTACTTATTTGCTATTTTAGGAGTTGTTTTAATTCTAAGTGCCGCCATTATAAAATTGAAAACGCTATCCACTTCATCTGATATTTCTATGCTAGTTAATGCGGCTGCATCCTTTAACATCATTTTCACCAAAACATTCATCCCCCCCAATCAATCTCACTTGATCGCACTTAACGAACCTAATAAAAAATTAGCAATAGGCACCAGAAATCCGAAGAACAACAAAAAAGCAGTAGCAAAGCTATACTCTTTCGATAATGTAATGGGATCCGAGATTGTGGTTAACGCACTTACCCTTTCAAAAGTCTCCAAAAGACAACAAAACAGCAAAACAACTGCAACTAGTGCAGATATTAACGTCCTTAAGGAAGCTGATGAAGAAGCTAATGTGATAGAAGAACTCACGCTTAAAATATATATGAACAGCAAAGAAACGCCTGTGTATTGTATTTCCTTCTTGCCGGGTTTATTGCCTATTCAACAATCCGACAACCAGTACAAGGAAGCTTACTCCCAAGTACAACAATTGCATGCACTCTTCAGGTCAATCGTATCTGAATAATTAAGTTGTTATCGCCATACCTCTCATTTGTTTTCGACATTGAAAGAACTAAAATTGCACACTGAACCCATCAAACTGGTGAATACCCGTACCATGTGCCACTACCTTTTACTCACGCAACTCACGAACTGCCTTTTTGACCCCTTGCAAAATAGATGGATCTAAACCCAGCGTATTATGAGAGCCGTATACTTGGGTAACCCCTGGAATTTCTGTAATCTTCTCTAAGGATGCCACTAAATCAGCCGGACTAGTCGAAGGGTAAAAAGCATAGATTGGCGTAACGTCATACAATAAATCACCTGTAAACAGATATCCGTTGGCATGATCAAATAGGCTGATATGACCTGGCGAATGACCTGGTGTGTGGTAAATTTCTATTTCGCGCCCACCTATGTCGAGCACATCCCCCTCTTGTAAAAGAGCCGTTGGTTTCCCTTGAAAAGGTATGTAGGTGTTAGGATCAAAGGTTTCAGGAACAGGGAGGGTGATGTCTCGACTCATATCCTTTCGAATCTGGGCAAGGGACAAGCCTTTTATTCCGTTAATTAGCCAATCCTCATCCTCTTTATGAACATAGATTGTCTCGAATTGTCCGTGACTGCCAATATGATCTGCATGCACATGTGTAGTTATGACAGCGATAGGTAAATCCGTTAACTGATCCGTTATTCTTTTTATATTATCAATACCTAATCCCGTATCAATTAACGCGGCTTGTTTTTGCCCCAAGAGTAAAAAAGAATGCACCTTTTCCCAATGTCCATATTCACTGATTGCATAGGTGGTCGGATCAATTTCCGTTACTGTAAACCAACGATCTTTAATCAATTACGCTCCCCCATTCCATTTTTCCCTTACATGCTCTTCACCCTTATAATAATCCGCCTGTTCATCCGCTTGATAGATTTCTTGATAAGGCAAAATGTTGATTTTGCCTGAGTCTGGATATTCGCAAACATCTATTCCCTGATTCGTTCGGAGATCCAGATACCTGCATGGTGCATCCGTATGATTATAAAGCTGGTGCGCCCCTTCCGGTCCCATTTCAAAAAATATTACATCCCCTTCCGTAACCTCCGTAAAACCCTCGGGTGTTCTTAACATCGCTTTTCCCGCTAAAATCACAAATATCTCTTCAGCATTTCTATGAAAATGATAAGGAAAAGAATATTTATCAGAATCTAAAGATCTGATATCAAAAACTAAATGCTTGGAGCCCACCATTTCAGCTAATCTTTCACTCGTATGCCAAGCAAACTCTGGGATCGGGGACTGTTTTTGGGTAAAAGAGACCGTATTTTCATTAAAAATCTTCACCATCTGCACACTCCTCCTCCTTATATTTTGCGTTCAATTACAACAAATAAAGAATCCCAGCTATAGCTAATGAAATAAGACCACCTAAAGCGGACCCATTCGCTACTTTGTTTTTAGTTTTACGGTCTTGCTTAGATTCCGAATAAAAGTTACCTCTTTGTTGTGTACCTGTCGTGAAGGCTCCAACACATATACCTGAAATTATAAAAAATCCCAAGCCTATGTAAATAAAAATTTGCATGAACTCACTCCTTCTATGGAAAAAATTAGTTATCTATATATAAGATATTTTAACATTAAATCCCTTTACTACACGCCATGACTTTCGGACCCATATGACGCTATTTGCTTATTTTCAGCCTTTGGAGCATGGTTTCGGACTCCAGTGACGTTATTCCTAAGAATGAGGCTCATATTGAGTGTTTTTAATGCCAATAGCGACTATGGGGTCCTTTAGTATCCAAAATGTGGGATAAAGCTTCATATAAGGTCTGCTGGGTCCTATACCGGGCTCATACGCGAAATTTGCAACCTCAGCAAATGGAAATTGGCGTTCAAATGAAGTAAGGTACCAAAAAGAAGAAGTGTGCCAACAACCATTTTTTGATTATGGTTATGGCACACTTCTTCTACTCCATACAACCCCTTCGGTTCTGTTTACACTTAATTCATTTCAAGTTCAAGTGTTGCCAGTGAAACCATCACCCAAGGTGCAAACTTATTCGACGAATCACCCTTAGGATTGTGTATCCGAAAAAGAAAAGCTTCCCCCGCCTGATTTTTCCAGACCATATAATCTTCTATCCCCTTATCACTGGTAGCCTGCAGATATAATTCTGCAAAACCTAGAGGATGTTCAATTAGTTCCCCGCTATGGTCGTTTACCTTTCCAATTGCAGAAAGCTCGGTTTGTCCCTGTTGCTTCAAAGCTGTGAGATCGTAACCGGCAGGCAAGTGTTCAATTTGGGCATAATAGGTTGGATCCTTAGTCAATAATAAACGATTAGACTGCGAGTCTAGTGTGAAATCCTGAAAGACATACAGGGAATATCCATCACCTTGCTCAAGTGTACCTTCTTGCCCTGAGACCCCTCCCTCCTGTTCACCAAATGCTTTGGTCTTTGGTCGATCGGATGCTAGAGGATCAGTGGCCTCCGGACTGGCGGACTCCTGCACCTCCATAGAAGGAGTAGCAGAAGGTTCAGGAGTGCTTGTAGCTTCAACAACTGGCATTGTCGCTGCACTTGACGCTGTAGGTTTTGCCTCGTCTGTTGTTTTATTGTTACTACATGCACCGAGAATTGAGGAAGACAGAAGAATACTAGTAACTGTAGTTAATAATATTTTTTTCATTACGCACCTCCTTATTACTATATTAGTTATTACCCACATGAGTGACGTGTCCTCTTATTATTCAAACCTTTTCTTCATTTTTATTGCTACGGATTGAAAAATTTCAAACAATCGACTCGTTCTTATTTACAGCTATGGAGTTGTGCTCGAAATTCAAATTGTTCCCGGACGATTCGGGCACCTGCTATCTTAATTAATGCCACCAGATTCCATAAAGTGACCCATGAGATCTTAGTTCTTCTCGGTTTCATAAGGTTAATTGGACTGAGCAAGAGCAAGGTAGACGATAAATCAATTAAAGTGAAAAAAATTTACAATCACTTTTACTTTAACACTTTTAGAATATACAAAAATAATAAAATAGCGACTCACAGCCAACCCGCGGGTGTTCTGTAAATCGCCATTCTTAATGATCTGTAACTCAGATTTGTGTCAACACTCTTTGATAAATCCTTTAAAAGTCAAAGCAATGCGAGAATATAAGCAATGTCTGTCATGACTATGTACACTCGTCTGAAGAGTTATTTTTTTGATTTATAACTTCTTACTAATAAACTTATACCTTTAAAAATCAAAACCACTAATATCCCGAAAATTATCAAAGTTAATATTAAGTTTGACCAAACTATATCCAAATTTACTCCTCCGCCTCTGTGTTTAATTCTTCTATATCCCATCATATCCCATCATATCCCATTATTTATGATAAATGAACAGCTTCTTACACGTTAAAATTGTTAATCAACAATATGCCAATTTTGATATTCACCTGTAAAACATCCTCGAATAACCTTAACCTCAGCTATTTGTGGGCATTTCGCGGGCATTTTTCGTAGACATATCATTGATGGTTACAAAACCACTATTTTGCCCAAACAAAAAAACCCTCAACACCAAAGGTGTCAAGGGTTTAAAGGTTCTAGTAAAGTGTCATGTATTGGTTTCTTTCCCACTCGTGAACCTGAGTACGATAGATATCCCATTCGATTTCTTTCAGCTCGTAGAAGTGAGCCAGCGCATGTTCGCCGAGAGCTTCGGTAATTACATGGCTGCGGATCATTTCGCTTAGCGCTTCTTTCAAATCGGATGGCAAGCTTGGGATGCCTTCTTCAATACGCTCTTCCTCAGACATCACATAGATGTTACGGTCAATTGGGGCTGGAAGATCAAGCTTACGCTTAATTCCGTCTAGCCCTGCTTTCAACATAACAGCAAGTGCGAGGTATGGGTTAGCTGCCGGGTCCGGATTACGAACTTCAACACGTGTGCTAAGCCCTCTCGAAGCCGGGATACGAATCATCGGGCTACGGTTACTTGCAGACCAAGCTACGTAACAAGGTGCTTCATAACCAGGAACAAGGCGTTTGTAAGAGTTCACTGTTGGGTTAGTAATCGCTGCAAAAGCACGAGCGTGCTTCAAAATACCAGCCATATAGTAACGTGCAGTTTTGCTCAGACCTAGCTTGTCACTTTCATCGTAGAACATGTTTTCTTTGCCATTAAACAAGGATTGGTGAGCGTGCATACCCGATCCGTTAATACCAAACAAAGGTTTAGGCATAAAAGTTGCATGCAAGCCGTGTTGACGGGCAACCGTCTTCACAACGAGCTTAAAGGTTTGAATTTGGTCAGCAGAAGTGATCGCGTCAGCATATTTGAAATCAATTTCATGCTGGCCGGAAGCCACTTCATGGTGGGATGCTTCGATTTCAAAGCCCATTTCTTCAAGGGTCAATACGATTTCACGACGGCAGTTTTCTCCTAAGTCCGTAGGAGCTAAGTCGAAATAACCACCTTGGTCGTTCAATTCTGTAGTTGGGTTACCTCTTTCGTCTGTTTTGAACAAGAAGAATTCAGGTTCAGGTCCAACATTCATCGCTGTAAAGCCCATTTCTTCGGCTTCCTTCAGACAACGCTTCAGGATACCACGTGGGTCTCCAGCAAATGGAGTACCATCAGGCATATACACGTCACAAATCAGACGTGCAACACGGCTATCAGTCACCCAAGGGAAGATTACCCAAGTATCAAGATCTGGGAAGAGATACATATCG
Source organism: Paenibacillus sp. FSL H7-0735 (assembly GCF_038008505.1). Lineage (NCBI taxonomy): Bacteria > Bacillati > Bacillota > Bacilli > Caryophanales > Paenibacillaceae > Paenibacillus > Paenibacillus sp. FSL H7-0735. Next base: position 4,114,238 of record NZ_JBBOZH010000001.1, read on the forward strand.
GATTCTTCAATCCGTACATAACCCTCAATGGAGGAACCATCAAACATCATTTTGTTGTCGAGTGCTTTTTCCAATTGGCTAACCGGAATCTCTACATTCTTGATAGTACCTAACAGATCTGTAAATTGCAGACGAATGAAACGAACATTCTCTTCCTTGGCAATGCGTAAAATATCCTCTTTAGAAAAGCTCACGTGATCCTCTCCCTTTCAAAACTCTGTATATTATTATTTATTAAAAAACCGGGATAACTCACCTTGAATAAGCGATACCTGTCCCGGTCTTTTACCGGAAACTAGTTCTTGCTTCAGCAAACGGTGAAGCTGCGAATCTGATAGCTCTCTACGTCTAACCTCTGTGTCAGGGGTAATCACAGTAGCTTCTTCGGATTCCTTAGAGACTGGGTTCATTACTTGCTTGATGCCAGCAATGTTAACACCCTTTTCAATCAAGGCCTTAATTTCTAATAGGCGCTCAACATCATTAAAAGAGAACAAACGTTGATTCCCAGATGTACGTGCAGGTACGATTAGACTGTGCTGTTCATAATAACGAATTTGTCTTGCAGATAAATCAGTTAACTTCATTACAATTCCAATAGGAAATAATGCCATATTTCTGCGGATTTCATCACCCATGACTCATCCAACCTTCCAATGATCTTTTTCTGATCTCATTGTACATTTCCTAATACAGCGTGTCAATGGTGTGTAAGATTTTCTGACAGTAATTTTCGATCACGCATACTTTGGAGTGCCATCAAAACGCCATATTTGACATGGGAGTAGGTTAATCCCCCTTGCATATAGCCGATATAAGGCGCACGGATAGGCGCATCTGCCGATAACTCTAAGCTACCACCTTGTATAAACGTACCTGCCGCCATGATGACAGGATGTTCATATCCCGGCATATCCCATGGTTCTGGAACTACATGGCTGTCTACCGCCGCAGCACGTTGAATTCCCTGCACGAAGGCAATTAAGTGATCCGGTCCATCAAAGGAAACCGCCTGAATCAAATCTGTACGAGGTTCATTCCACGCTGGTTTCGTCTCAAACCCGCAGCGCTGAAATACAGCTGCCGCAAAAATACTGCCTTTAAGGGCTTGTCCAACTGTATGCGGAGCCATGAACAGTCCTTGGTATAACCCGCGGGTAGTTCCTAACATTGCACCTACTTCGCCGCCGATACCAGGAGCTGTAAGACGGTACGCTGTAAGCTCTACTAGATCTCTGCGCCCACAGATGTATCCACCCGTCTCAGCAATTCCACCACCAGGATTTTTAATTAATGAACCCGCTACTAGATCCACTCCAACCTGTGGAGGCTCAAGCTCTTCAGTAAACTCACCATAGCAATTATCAACGAACACAATAACATCCGGTTTCAATGACTTCACTCTCGCTGTCATGTCACCTATTTCGGCTACTGTGAAGGAAGCACGCCAATCATAACCACGCGATCTTTGAATTCCAATTACTTTAGTCTTCTCATTGATAGAGAGAGTTACCTCTTCCCAATCAATCTTACCCTCTGCGGTAAGGGCAACCTCCCGATATGTAATTCCGAAGTCTGCGAGTGAGCCTGTCCCATCTCCTGCTTGGCCAATCACCTTGTGTAAGGTATCGTACGGACGACCTGTGATGTATAAAAGCTCGTCTCCTGGTCGCAGCACACCAAAGAGGGCTGTTGAAATGGTATGTGTTCCTGAAGCAAAATGCGGACGCACCAAAGCTGATTCCGCACCAAAAACGTCAGCATAGACAAGATCCAGCACTTCGCGTCCACGGTCGTTGTAAGCATACCCCGTTGAACCCGCAAAATGATAATCACTGACCTGATGACGTTGAAACGCTTCTATAACCTTCCATTGATTCTTATCGACAATTCGATCAAGAGCTTTGACTGCACCTTCGATTTCAACTTCTGCGGACTCTGCCGCTCCTAAAATATCTTCTGCAAAAACTGCCATTAGTTCTTATTCGCTCCTTACATTTACTTGCCATCATAATGACAGAAAGCGACAGTTGCCTGACGCTTTTTGTCATTAGCTATTATTTTATACCTATACTACAAGCATTTCCACTTTAGGGGAACAAAGAAGATTACGGTTGGTCCACAAAATCAGCAAGCATGTAACCCCATTTATCATAATCCTCTTTATTAAGACGGACGTTATAGATAACATCGTTCTCGTCATAGGTGGTTTCCAGAACCTCACCTACTCTGTAAAGCAGGGAAGAAATATCGCCACGGTCTCCAGGAATTCGAAAATTCAGCGTATCTCCGGCCAATTCATCAGAGATAATTTCGATAATCCGGGTTAAATCCTCAGGGTTAAACGCACTGATCTTCAAAAACCCTGTGCCGGTTGGCAGCATTTCCAGTTGCTCAGGCTCACATAGATCGATTTTATTAAAAAGCACTATTTGCGGTTTGCTGGCTGCCCCTAAGTCCTGCAAAATAGTTTGCACAATCTCCATCTGCTCCTCACGCATTGGAGATGAGGCATCCACTACATGCAACACCAGATTGGCCTCATTGACTTCCTCCAGCGTTGCGCGGAAAGATGCCACAAGATCATGCGGAAGATTCTGAATGAAGCCTACAGTATCCGTAAGCACTACCTCTTTGCCACCCGTTAGCTGAAGCACACGTGAAGTAGGGTCAAGCGTAGCAAACAATTGATTTTCAATATAAACATCCGCATCCGTAAGCTGCTTAAGCAGCGTCGATTTACCAGCATTTGTGTAGCCGACTAGAGCAACCTGCACTGCCCCTGCCTTACGGCGGCGTTCACGGTGCAGCTCACGGGTCTTAACTACCTCATCCAACTGGCGTTTCAACTCCGTAATCCGATTGCGAATATGCCGGCGATCGGTCTCAAGCTTACTTTCACCTGGCCCTCTGGTTCCTATACCCCCGCCTAATCTGGATAAGTTTTTGCCTTGACCGGATAACCGCGGCAAAAGATAGGACAGCTGTGCCAGCTCTACTTGAATAATACCCTCTCTCGTTTTGGCCCGCCCAGCAAAAATATCCAAAATGAGTTGCGTCCGATCAATAATCTTCAGATCCAAAGACTCTTCAAGGTTCCGTACCTGCGCTCCAGATAATTCCTGATCAAAAATAGCCGTATTAGCTCCAAGACCATCAGCGGCCATGCGGAGCTCTTCTACCTTGCCTTTCCCGATAAACCATTTTGAATCCGGTGTTTCCTTATTCTGACGCAACACATCCAGGACTTCAACACCTGCTGTTTCTGCTAACTGTACTAATTCCTGCAGAGAAAGCTCTGGGTCAATACCGGTACGTTTAATTTTATCTGTGACGAGAGTGACCAATATCGCCCGATCTTGAATATCCGTTTCTGTATCATGCGTAGTTATTGCCATTTATTCATGCTCCTTATGACGGTAATAGAATCTTTGTGTACCATTTAATCAGTTTTTCACTTCTTGCTGATGTTATACAGATGAAACTGTTCATTCACAGCACTTCAAAACATTTTATCATAAGTTTCATTGGTAATATAGGCTGATAATGGAACGGCTCCCCATGCTGTCAGCATTTTCATTATAATAATCTTCAATCTTTTATAAAAGATAAACCGACTAAGCACGTATAAACTTAGCCGGTGTCAATTTATTTAAGAGATTATACTCTCCCCTTTTGAATAATCATCGACCGGAAGAACAAGGTCTCTCGGTAAGATCTCCATCAAAGATTGCTTGGATATTTTGACATGTCTGCTTATTAATCTAACCGCTTGATGGCGAATTGCCTGCTCGAGGATATTGCGTACATACCGCGCATTACTAAAATTTTCTTCAATAATTTTCTCATTAAGGATTAACTCTTTTAGTTTCCCATTTGTTTCAGGAGTAATTATATAGTCTCTTTCAGCTGCCATTTTATGTGCAATCAATATCAGTTCATCTGTTGTGTAGTCCTGAAAATCAAGTTGAATTGGAAATCGTGAGGGAAGTCCGGTGTTAGCCTCCATGAACATCTCCATTTCATTTGGATAACCCGCTAAGATAATGATGAGATCATCATTCCTGTCCTCCATAACCTTTACAAGACAGTCGATTGCCTCTTTCCCAAAATCTTTATCTCCGCCTCTAGCCAAGCTATAAGCCTCGTCAATGAATAATACGCCACCCATAGCCTTCTTAACAAGGTCTCTGGTCTTTTGAGCTGTATGCCCTATGTATTCCCCCACTAAATCCGCTCTCTCTACTTCGATTAATTGACCTTTACTTAATATGCCCATATTCTTTAACAGCTTGGCAACGATTCTTGCTACAGTTGTCTTTCCAGTCCCGGGGTTGCCTTTAAACAGCATATGATAAACCTGATTAACTACATTTAACCCCAGTTCTTGTCTCATTTTTTCCACTTGGATAAGCGCATGAATTTCATATATAAGATCCTTCACCTTTTCAAGACCGATAAGCTCATGAAGCTCTTGCAGGATTTCTTTTGTAGATTCTAAATGATTATTTTGAGCCAGCGCGCTCTCCAATGTTTCATTCGTAATATTTGTTGGGTCTTGATTTTTGAAAGTTATATTCATTCTGGAATCATTAATGGTTATCTTTCTTAAATTTTCTTCACCCATTGTAATCACCTCGTTAGAGCATTATATGCAATAACTGAATGACATCATGCACTTGTTTTAAAGAATGGGGTTTCGACATTGGATTCCCTGCTATCTCTCGCATCTTCTACGATGGTACACGAGGATAGAATGACCGAAATACATAAAAGCCATAAGCAAACGCTTATTTTTTTATCATTTTACACTCCCATTATTTTTGATATACAAATAACAAATAGCCCCCAGTTAGAGTTTAATCCATTTGGGGGCTGGCTTTTCTAATCAAGTCTCTTCCGGAATAGGAGGCGTTATTAGAAGATTCTGATATTCGGGAACAATTACAGGAACAACTGCTGGATTTTCCATTTCGTATAGGCTAGAATTTCGCGCGACTTATGCCTTGTCATCGACAGAACAGTGGATTCTGTAAGTCCCAGTTCAGGATTCACATAACCGAGCTCGTCCGCGATTTCGTGTGAACGCCATCCATGATATGTATGCGTAATAATAATTGCTGAAGACAATCCCTCACTTGTCATAATTGCTTTGCTATACAGAAGATTCTCGTAAGTGCTGGTAGCTTTATTTTCAACAGAAATGGCGCTATCCGGAACTCCATGAGCTACTAAATAATTACGCATGCCTTGACCTTCGGTATATTGAAGATCAGGTTTATCCAAACCTCCAGAAACTATGAAATGCGAGAACATCCCCTCTTGATAAAGCTTAAGCCCGTAATCCAATCGTTCCTTCAATCCCGGGCTAGGTTCATCTCCCCACATCGACATGCCAAGAATGATCCCTGTATCGGCTTTGAGCATAGGATCTGTCGTTGCGGCTTTATTGATATTCCTCAATGCGTACGCACACCACAACAATCCAACTACAACAATAAGCATTAAAGCAATAAGCAACGTTCGTTTAGACCAAATCCGGCGTTTTTTGGGAACAATCCGAATCGGGGAAGAGTCTCTTCCATAAACGTACCATTCCATCTTTATTTCCTCCTGAATTCTCCATGATGAAATAATTCGGCACGATGTTTCAAAGAGAGAGAGAAATAAGGGAAAGCATGAGCATCGATGCCACGTAAAATAGTATGGGCAGTCTCCCAGGCTAGCTTATAATCGCTTTCTGAGATATCTTGCCTCTCCAGTGCTTCCTCCAGTTCATCCTCATCGAGCAAAAACACCTCGCCGTTCCAAAGTACTACCACGTCCAGATACAAATCGTCAAACCAAGGCACACCTTGGTCAGTGACGCCTTGCACCTTACAGGTGTCTATGTACCATTGAACAATATTTTGTTTTTCGTCGAACATAGCCGTCACAATATAGTGACTGTCTTTCGGAAAATATTGCAGCCAGGAATAACCTTTATCTGCAATACGATATGTATGTCGTCCATAGCTCTTCCACAGTGGTTCTTTCAGCCCGTAGATGGTATAAAGCGTAATATATCCGCTGAATTCCCGGCTCTCCACATAGCGGCAGGCAAAATGGCGACGCGTAATCCGGCGCCAGTTGGCCCGGTCTCCGAATTTACGTTTCATAGAAATTACCCTCTCCAGTATGGTCTATTCAGCTTAACACATTTAGAGGATACACTCAAAACATCCCGCAAAATACAAGAAATTTTTCTTCTAAACCTAACAAAAACGGCAACCTAGCTTCGCTTTTTAAATAAAGCGAAGCTGGGCTGCCATGGATAAAGCTTATTATTTGAAATTCAAACTCGTTTATTGAGCGGAAGAATCTCCGTTCACAAACCCCGCCTCTGGATCAGGGTTTGTGGACACATTCCCGCTCTCATCGCCGGAACCTTCTCCACCGATAGTGGGTTCTGGAGTTGGAGTCGGCATTGGTGTTGGCGGTGGCGGGGTGATTTCAGGGATCGTCCCTGTACCTCCGTCATTTCCGCCACCCTCGTTGCCGCCTCCGTTATTGCCACCATTTCCATTCTCTCCGTTGTTGCCACCTTCCTCTGGGGTCGGGGTTGGAAGATTAGGATCTATGGTTGGTTCAGGGGTCGGCATTTCATCCTGCACGGATACACTAACCACATTGGATGGTTCGCTCTCCACTTTCAGCGCAGGGTCATAAGAGGTTACATAATACTCGTAAACCAAACCAGGCAGTGCACTAAAATCCCCTGCGCTGGTAGTCACTGTATTTAACAGTGAGCCAAACTCAGCTTCCGATGTCTCTCTACGATAAATACGATACTCAACTCCGGAAATAGGAACTGCCTCCCAATTGAGATTTACAGTCATCGTAGAAGGATCATATGCTGCTGATAGTCCAGTAACGGTCTGAGCTGTTTCTGGTGTTTCTGTAGGCTCAGGGGCAATCTCGTTATCGATCTGCGGGAAGGATTTCTTAGGAACATCCTTCAGCGCTTCCTCCATGACCTTACCCCAGAAAGCAGCGGCAAGCGGACTGCTGTTCTTAAGCAGATGCTTTTTACTTGGCTTGTCATAACCCATCCAGACTGCTGCTGTCCATTCCGGCGTGTAGCCTACAAACCACACATCACGGTTCGAGCTGATTCCAGAATATCCACTTTGCGTCGTACCGGTCTTACCGGCCACAGGACGGTCAATCCTAGCTTTTCTACCCGTACCGCTCTCCACGACCTTCTGCATCATCTCAGTCATTTGATAAGCCGTTTCCTTACTCATCACACGCTCAGGCGTTGTATTCGCTTTGTAGACCGTCTCACCACTGCTGTCAGAGATGGATTTAATGGAATAAGCCTCTCTTAGTTCGCCGCCATTTGCAAAAGCGCTGTAGGCTTGCGCCATTTCCAGCGTATTGGTTCCTTTGCTCATGCCTCCAAGAGCCAGCGAGAGGTTCTTATCCTCGTCTTCCAATCCAATGCCTAGTTTCTTGGCAAATTTAAATCCGGTATTCACACCAATTTCATTGAGCAGCCAAACAGCAGGAATATTCTCTGATTTCTGAATGGCATCACTCATGTTGATGCTCTTAGAATATCCGTGCAGGTTGGTTGGACAATAGTTCGCGAAACATTGCTTCTCATTGCTTAGCGTTGAATTCATGGTGAATTTCCCAGATTCCAGCGCTGGAGCATAAGAGACAATTGGTTTGAAAGCAGAACCTGGAGAACGACGGCTGCCAGTTACACGACTGTAGCCTTTTTTCTCATAATTCCGTCCGCCAAGGAGTGCGACAATGCTGCCATTCTCCTGATTCACAATCGTCATTGAGCCTTGTACCAGCTCTTCATCTACACTCTTTTCAAAATTATCACTATCTGCAAAAGCATCTTCAACCGTTTCTTGAGCATGCTTATCCATGGTAGTGTAAATTTTGTATCCGCCGATATTCAGATCATCTTCTGACAATCCAAATTTTTCTTCCGCCTCATCTACTGCAAAATCAATAAATGCTTGATAACGCTGTTTCTTTTCTGGCGGCTTATAGTTATAATCTACGGCTTTTGCTTCGTCTCTTTCCTGCTCCGTTATGTACCCTTGCTCATACATAAGCTGAAGCACTACTGCGCGCCGTTCCTTCGAAAGATCTGGGTTACGCAGCGGGTTGTAACGAGACGGGCCTTTTGGCATCGCCGCCAATGTCGCGATTTCCCAGACCTTAAGCTGACTCAAATCACTTTTACCAAAATATCTTACTGATGCTGCTTTAATTCCGTAAATTGTACCCCCGAAGTTAATCCGGTTCAGATACATCGTAATGATCTCTTCTTTAGATTTCTGATTCTCAAGGGCTACGGCAATAGACACTTCAGTTGCTTTACGGAAAAACGTCTTGTCCCGTGTCAGGAAGATGTTTTTGGCGAGCTGTTGAGTAATGGTACTACCGCCCTCTACCATACTTCGTGCGGCGATATCCTTTACTGCTGCCCGGCCAATCGACCATAAATCCACACCAGAATGTTCGAAGAAACGTTTATCCTCTGTGGCTACAAAAGCATTAACCAATAACGGTGGAATTTCTTCATACTCTACTGGATCACTTTTCTCCAGTGATAATTCGCCGATTAAATTAGCATTGCGGTCATATACCTTAGTAGTTTCATTCACTGTTAGCTTATCTTGGTTCTCAAGCAGAAGCTTTTGACCATTTAGCATAATGAACAGATATCCACCTAATGCACAAAAAATGGCTAATGCCGTAGCGAAGAACAAGCTCCACAGCACACGCTTCTTCGTCAAAAATTTCTTTTTCTTTTTTGGTTTTGATTTTGGTTTTGATTTGGAACTGGACGATCCTCTATCTCTATTGTGATTCGTCCTGGATGTATCGTCTCTAGACATAATGCCTCCTGACTCCCTTTCGGAAATAAACATAAATGGTCTGCCATGAATGAAAAGAACAACCTTCACAGGTTGCTCTCTCACACTCTATTCAAACGATTTATAAACAAGAAAGGTTTCAATTCATTTTTGATAAATATTATTCTTCACTACTGCTGTCTTGCATCAGTGATACACTACGCTGTGGTGTGAACGTGGAAATTGCGTGTTTATACACCATTTGCTGGCGTCCATCACTGTCAATGACGATTGTAAAATTGTCGAATGCTTTAATTATTCCCCGGATTTGAAAACCGTTGGTCAGATATACCGTAGCAGGGATATTTTCTTTGCGTAGTTGGTTCAAGAATGTATCTTGGATGTTAATGGACTTGTTCATATGACGTACCCCCAATGGTTCAATTAGATTGTTCAGAAGTATATTCAAGACCTGAGAGAAACTTTCCTGCTATTATACCACGTATTTTTGAGAAATTCTCAGAAAAGTTTTGTTCACCTTCGACATCGATCCACTCGATTTCCTTCATGTGGCGAAACCATGACAACTGTCTTTTGGCGAATCGGCGAGTATCGCGTTTAAGCAGTATCACAGCTTCTTCCAGCGTCAGTTCTCCCGCCAGGTAAGCGGCAATTTCCTTGTAACCCAATCCCTGCATGGACACAAGGCTTCTGCTGTAACCGTTATCCAGCAGTCCCTTCACCTCAGCAACGAGACCATCCGCCAGCATGCTATCAATTCGGTCCTCAATACGTTTATATAGTATTTTCCGGTCCATTGTCAAACCTATGAGACATAAGTCATAGGGTGATTCCTTCTTTTGAGCAGCATGAGAAGCGGAAAGTGTAGTGTTTGTCTGGTGTTGAATTTCCAGTGCACGGATAATTCTGCGACGGTCGTTAGGATGAAGTTTGGCTGCGCTGACTGGATCAACCGCCTCGAGTCTGGCATGCAGTGCAAGCGCTCCATATTCTTCCGCAAATTGATCCTGCTCTTTACGGAAAGCTTCATCAGCCACTGCTTCTGAGAACTGAAAGCCGTAACATAAAGACTCAATATACAGTCCAGTCCCCCCTACGATAAAGGGAAGCTTCCCTCTAGCGCTTATCTCCTCGATAAGTCTAGTGCCCTGCTCTTGAAATTCAGCGGCAGAATACGCATCCTGCGGATCATGAATATCGATCAGGTGATGGGGAATTCCCTTCATTTCAGCGGGTGTAATCTTAGCTGTACCAATATCCATACCACAATAAACCTGCATCGAATCGCCGGAAATAATCTCAGCGTTATAAGCTGCTGCCAGCTCCAGACTTAACCGGGTTTTGCCTACGGCAGTTGGTCCTAACAGCACTAGAACCTTATGCCTTTCTTTAGTTGTCAATGTGTATCACCCCGTACGATGTTTTGGAGTTGCTTCGGAGCAGCTCAGTAAACCCTAGGCGTTCAAATTCGCCACTCAAAGCCTTTTCTTTTAAAAGAACAGTCTTACGGGCGACCCTAACCGCCTCTGCTACACTCTCTGTCGATAAGGCTGCACGGTTAGCGAATTGCCGCAGCGGGGAAATCGAGGCAGAACCCGTCAGAGGCACGCGAAACATAGGATCGAAGTAGACAATATCCACACTTCGATCTGGTTGAGACCGTAAATAATCCAAATGTTCACTATGCACGACATTAACTCTGCGTAAAGCCTCATTGACCTTTACTTGCCCAGAGGTGTAATGAGACATCCCTTCACTGAGCAGTGCGTACAGCGGTAATGAGCTCTCCAAAGCGGTAACCTCCGAGGACTCACCACCATGCACAGCAAACAGTAAGGAGTCGGCTCCTAATCCGGCTGTACAATCCAATACGCTATCTCCGGGAAGCATTCGAGCAGCAACAAGCATCGGCTCGATCTCACCCTTTAGGATTCGTTTAGCGCGAACGAAGCCCATGCTTGGATGAAACTCCATAGGCTCCATTCCTAAGCGGTGTAGTCGAACAGCGTCCTGAGATAGAATCAGAATATCCTCATCTCCGTAATGTTCAACCATCCTTGTAATTGAGAGTTTCTCACGTGAAGCATAACTACAACCCGTTCTCTTCGCAAGGCTTTGCGCGCGTTCTACTATTTCCATTATCGGGCTATACCCCGTAGTTATAATCATGGTGCCTCCAGTCTTGCTCTCAACAAATTTCAAAAAAATGTATAATTACATAACCCGCTTGAACAATTTCTCTAAATCATAGGATGAAAAAGAGATCACAATCGGCCGTCCATGTGGGCAAGTATACGGTTGCTTGCACTCTGCAAGTCGGGATAACAGAGCTTCCACTTCCTGTTCTGTTAGTTTATGGTTGGCCTTAATCGAGGCTTTACATGAACACAGAATCGATGACTTTTCTCGTAGCTTCGCAAGATCAATCATACGCTCGCTTAAGACCCACTCCGCCATTTCTTCAACGACCGCCTTCTCCTCCCCTTCAGGAAACCAATAGGGCAAGGAACGAACAAGAAAGGTCTGTCCGCCAAAGTGTTCAAGGTATACCCCGGCCTGCTGAAACCAATGTAGACGTTCACTAAGCTGACGACTTTCAGAAGGCGTGAACTCCAGTGTAATCGGCAGTAGCAGCTCCTGTGAGGCATCCTCCGGCCGACCAAATTTCTCATAGAAGTATTCGTAATTAATACGTTCATGTGCCGCATGCTGATCGATTAAATAAAGTCCTCCATCATTCTGGGCAATAATATAGGTCCCATGATGCTGGCCTATATAATTAAGCTCAGGAAAGGCCGGAAGTCCAGGCTCTTCTTGTTGTGGTGGAGCCCATAGCTTCTCAACCGAAGGGAGCTGCTTCTGCGCCATTGACGCTTCTTGCGGGCGATAGCTATTGGAATAACTAGTATTCGCACTAGTTTGGCGCCCCTGCGAAGATGAAGACGGATAGCCTGACCCGTAAGCTGGAGCTACCTCGCGAGCCACCTGATGATCCGCCTGACCTTCCTTACTAAAATCACGGGAATTACGGTCAAGGTTCGATGACTGTAGTCCACTTAAGAAGCTGGCAGATCCCGTGGGGGCTGTATCCTTCTCATCCCCATTCGAAGATGACAGTGGAACAGCTCCTTTGGAAAAAGAAAATTGCTCCTGGATAAAGGAGCTGCTGCCCTTGGGTCCGATTGTTTCCTTGCTTGGACGTGGAATCAGACTTTGCCCCAGCAGTATTTTGCGGATCTCCTGCTCAACAAAGGTGTAAAGCTCATTCTCTTTACTGAATCTAACCTCGAGTTTTGCTGGATGTACATTGACATCTACCAAAGAGGGGTGCATATCCAGTTCAAGAACTAATAACGGATAACGGTTAATCGGAAGCAAGGTGTGATAAGCACGCATGATTGCTGCGTTCAGTCCATTACTGCGAATATAACGGCCACCGACAATAGTAGTGATTGCATTTCGATTGGAACGAGTCCATTCTGGACGACTTATATATCCGGAAATCCGGTAATCCAAGTCTTCTGCCGTAATCGGCAGCATTGCTTTGGCGGCATTGGTTCCGTAAACAGCTGCGATGACCTGCAGCAGATCACCATTTCCGAGCGTATGCAGCAGCTGATTGCCATTATGATGCAAGGTAAAAGAGATCCCCGGATGAGCCAGCGCCATGCGGTACATGGCATCTGAGATATGGCCCAGCTCCGTCTGAATACTCTTCATATATTTCAGCCTTGCCGGCGTATTAAAAAACAATTCACGAACGGCAAGATCACTTCCCCGGCCGGAAGGAGCGTCCTCATTTCGTATGAGATTGCCACCCTCAATGTCTACTAGGCGCCCTTTGCCGTCATCGGCAGTTGCAGTTAGAAGCGATACCTTGGATACCGCGGCAATACTGGGAAGTGCCTCTCCGCGGAAGCCTAAGCTTGTGATTTGAAATAGATCGCGGCCATTCAGAATTTTACTTGTAGCATGCCGGTAAAAGGCGGTCTCGCAATCTTCAGGATCAATCCCGGAGCCATTATCTTTAACGCGGATGCTCTGCAAGCCCCCCTCTTCTACCGATACCTCAATTCTTGTACTGCCAGCGTCAATCGCATTCTCGACTAGCTCCTTTACAACAGAAGCTGGCCGCTCTACTACTTCACCCGCAGCAATCTGGTTGGCAATATGCTCGTCCAATATATGAATTTTGGCCATTTCATTCACCTCTTATTTAGGCAATCAATTATTATAAAATCTTTATTGCAGATCCTTAACCTTCATCTTCAGCTCGTTCAAAAGACTCATCGCCTGCAGCGGCGTCATATTCATAAGATCAGCGTCACGCACAGAAGAAATGAACTCTTTTAGCGCGGGATTCTCATGGATCTCAGTTACCGCAACTTGAGGTGCACTACCTTTGCGATTCTTGCGTGGTTCTTCCTCACCAAAGATAGACAACTGAACAACCTCATTTTCTACGGGCGTCTCAGTGATGACACTTACGGCTTGCGCCATCGAGGATGTGCTAGCAACTTCTCTTACAGCCGCCTGTCTTTCGAGACTTCCCCCGTAATGAAGTTCAGAACCACCAGGATGGGCTGCCTGCTCAATGTTCTGTAAGAGACCATAAGCTCGGTCAATAATCCCTTCAGGAAGACCTGCAAGACGTGCACAATAGATCCCATAGCTGCTGTCAGCCGCTCCAGGAACTAGCTTGCGCAGGAAGTTTACTTTATCACCGCTCTCTTGAACAGCCATAGAGTAATTCCGCAGTCCTTTAAGACTCCCTTCCAAATGAGCCAATTCATGAAAATGCGTCGAAACTAGAGCTTTGCAAGAAATAACATCATGTACATATTCAATAACCGCCTGAGCGATGGCCATACCTTCACTGGTCGAGGTACCTCTTCCCAGCTCATCAATAATAATCAAGCTGCGAGCTGTTGCTTTTTCGGTCATAACTTGGATATCAGCCATTTCCACCATAAATGTACTTTGACCACCGATTAAATCATCGGCTGCTCCAATACGAGTAAAAATTCGGTCTATAAGCGGAACTTCAGCACTGTTTGCTGGTACAAAACATCCAATCTGAGCCATGATACAGATCAGCGCCACCTGACGCATGTAAGTACTTTTCCCCGCCATATTAGGACCTGTAATTAGAAGAATGTTACCTTCTTCCTTACTCAGCGTGCTTCCATTTGCAATAAAAGCGGAATCTTTAAGCACCGCCTCCACAACGGGATGACGGCCTCCTTCAAGCCGAAGATCATAACCATCCGAAAGAACTGGCTTGACAAAACGATGTTCGGCACTAACTGCCGCCAAGCATTGATATACATCAATCTCGGCAACCTTTTCTGCAAGATTTTGCAAGCGGGGGATTTGCCCGCTGATGCGATCACGCAGCTCGGTAAAGAGGCTGTATTCCAAATCCGTCATTTTATCCTGAGCTTCAAGGATGAGTGCTTCCTTCTCTTTAAGCTCAGGTGTGACAAAACGCTCTGCGTTGGCAAGCGTCTGCTTACGTTCATATCTTCCTTCCGGCAGTGCAGCCAGATTGGATTTGGTGATCTCTATGAAATAACCGAAGATTTTGTTATAGCCGATCTTCAGTGACTTAATGCCAGTGGCCTGTCTTTCCTTAGCTTCCAGTTCAGCGATCCAACGTTTACCGTTACTGCTAGCTTCTCTAAGCTCGTCCAAACGTTCATGATAACCGGAACGGATAATTCCACCGTCGCGCACAGACACCGGCGCATCCTCGACGATTGCGCGGTCAATATCCTCTCGCAGCTCAGCGCATTCATCCATACTTGCACCGATCTCTCTTAAAGTAGCTGAACCGGAGGTCATACATAATTCCTTCAATGCAGGAATTTGCGCCAGCGATATTTTCAGAGCATTCATATCACGTCCATTAGCGCTGCCAAAAGCAATACGACCCACCAAACGCTCCAAATCATAAATTTCTTTAAGCGCTAAACGCAGGTCCTCGCGAACGATAAACTGATTGTACAAATAATCGACAGCCTCTAGGCGCCGTTCGATCGGAGCTCGCTGCAATAGCGGCTTATCAATTCTGCGACGTAACAGACGGGCGCCCATTGACGTTTCCGTTCGATCCAGCAGCCAGAGCAGGGATCCTTTTTTGGAGCGTTCGCGAACCGTCTCGGTTAGTTCAAGATTCCGGCGTGTAAATGGATCTAGAATCATATAATTGCCTGGTTCATAAGGAGAAATCTGACTAAGCTGCCCTAACGAACGCCGCTGGGTCTCATTCAGATAAGAGATCAGAAGCGCCAGACATTGTCCACGTTCCTTCTCTAGACGTACCCATGCCGCTTCACCGAACTGACGACGTGCCAGCTCCTCCTCGCGTTTCTCCCAAGGGGTGTACACTACAGGTTTGGCTAACAGCGGCGTTTCGCTTCGCAGGATCTCCAAAAGTGCAGCGTCTCCGATGATCTCAGCCGGTTCATAAATGCCAATCTCATCACGCAGCCATTCGGCTCCAGATAATACCGAAGTAACATACAGCTCCCCAGTTGTTA
Organism: Paenibacillus sp. FSL H7-0735; assembly: GCF_038008505.1. Taxonomy (NCBI): domain Bacteria; kingdom Bacillati; phylum Bacillota; class Bacilli; order Caryophanales; family Paenibacillaceae; genus Paenibacillus; species Paenibacillus sp. FSL H7-0735. Next base: position 4,129,665 of record NZ_JBBOZH010000001.1, read on the forward strand.
AATCGCAGGCAGCTAATGCCATCATTCCGTCACTTTCGGTGACGCAAACGAGGTAGTTATTGCTCTTGTCAGCAATGATTTTTCCATCCATCACGGTTCCTGGTGTCACGACGCGTACAATATCCCGCTTCACCATGCCTTTAGTGACTGAAGCATCCTCTAACTGCTCACAAATGGCGACTTTATATCCTTTTTCTATCAGGCGTTGAATATATCCCTCGGCGGCGTGGTAAGGCACTCCACACATAGGGATTTTCTCCTCGCCCCCGCCTTCGCGGCCTGTCAACGTAATCTCAAGCTCCTTGGAAGCCAAAATGGCATCTTCAAAGAACATTTCATAGAAATCGCCCAGTCTAAAAAATAGGAAGGCATCCTTAGCCCCTTCCTTTACCTTTAAATATTGCTCTATCATCGGCGTATATTGTGCCATGGTCAACCTCCATGCCTATTTAATGCTGTCCCCCATTATAACAGAAAATTGGTGGACAAAGTTACCCTGAAACCTCACATTAGTACAACGAAAGACTAGAATACTTATCAGACAAACACTTACAGGAGGTATATTCTTCTGCTTTTAAATATTGTAAAATCTTAACACAGAGCGTCAGCCCATATAAAAATCAAAGGAGAATACAATATGATACGAAAGCTAACGAAGGATGATCAAAAGCTGCTGATGGCATTGCTACGGAAAGAACCGGCGCTTAATTTATTTATCATTGGCGATGTGGAGAATTTTGGGTTTGAGCAGGATTTCATGGATTTATGGGGAGAGTTTGATCCAGCCGACGGGCGGATAAAAGCCGTTCTGCTGCGCTTCTATAGAAGTTACCTTCCTTATGCAGATGGCCCTTTTGATGTCGAGGGGTTCGCTGAGATTATCCGAAAGGATAATGATATACATATGATCTCCGGAGCTTCAGAGGTGGTGAAGGCTTTTGATGGGCAAATTAATTTCAAACAAGTAAAACAGCTGTATTTTGCTGAATTAAAAGAAATGAACAATAAAATAAGTGAGTCCTTCTCTTCAGCTGAGCCTGTCAAAAAAGCTACGGTTCAGGATGTGGAAGCGATTTGCGCACTCACGGATACCATTGAAGAATTTGAAAGCAGCCGGAATGGTTCTAGAACCAGCCTGCGTAAAACGCTGGAAAGCAACACCGGCCGCACGTATTATATGGAACGGGAAGATAAGGTCATTGTCACCGCTTCAACTTCAGCGGAAAATTCCATGTCAGCGATGATTGTAGGGGTTGCCACACATCAAGCATTCAGAGAGCAAGGCCTTGCTTCGCGCGTAATGGCACAGCTTTGTGCAGACCTGCTCCATGAAGGAAAGTCATTGTGCCTCTTTTATGACAACCCGCATGCCGGAGTTATTTATAAACGACTTGGTTTTCAAGATATCGGTTCATGGACCCTCGTTAACATGTAGACCAAATGTAAAATCACACTTTTACTTTGCTGCACCATAACTCACGTATATCCCGTGATTCATCCCACGTCCGTTCAGCGGCAATATATTTGAATAAAGGCTCGATATAAGGGGCGGCAATCTCGTAGCCGCCTAGGGAACGCAGCTGCGCCAGCAATGGGGGGATTGCGGCGCGCAGCGGAGGTTTATCGCCGCTGTAGTAGGCGATATGCAGGTCTTCCCGGTCTAGCGGGCGTTGCGTCAGGTCCTCATAATGGCTCACGATCAGATGAGCCAGATAGACCGCGCCTTTAGCGATGACCGGGGATACCAGGAAGCTCGGCAAGGTCCGGTACTCGAAGCCGCCATGCGGCTGAGTCCGGAAATCGCCGAGCACGCCGTATCGGGGACGACGCGCCCCTGCGCGGACGTCTTCGAGCAGAAGCATGGGCAGCGCGAGATAGTTATCGAGCGCGCGCAGCAGCGGCGCCGTCAGCGTCACGCCGCTGAAGTGCAGATGGCCGCCGAGGGCCCAGCCCGTCAGCGGCATGCCTCCCGCCCGCCAGCGCAGCGAGCGGTCGGCGATGAGCCGGTCCGCCAGCGCCGCGGCGGACATCAGCTGCGCCAGCAGTGCGCGCGGTTCCCCGCGCGGCTGAGGGCGCAGCTCGGCGACCGGGAACGCGCCGCGCGTTCCCGGAGGTCCGGCGTCGCAGCCAGCGACGCCGTCCGTGGGCAGGTACCGCGACGCAGGCACGACGCGGCCGGTGGATTCCCGGAGGATGATGAACTCCGGGTCCATACCCATCAGCAAGCCGCTGCGGCCCGGCTGCTCCAGAGCCAGCTTTCGTTCCAGCGCTAACGCTGCGGAACGATAAGGCTCGGGCAATCGTTGCCCGGAGGTCTTTACTAGTGGAGTGACTCCCTCCACCACATACCTCCGGTTCCCCATTGCCCTCAGCAGTACCTCACCGCTATCCAGCCCCAAGCTGTACAGCGTGCGGACAGCAATCCGCTGGAGCAATTTCATCACCCCGCGAAGCTCTCCCCGCACTCGGCCTCCCGTGGTATTGCTCTCGGCATTAGCAAAGCTCACAGCTTCGCTGTAATTATCGGTGGCCGCACGCATTCCAAGACCCGCTCCAAGCAAAGAGATGTGGAGCACAGTCAAATGATAAACCAATATCTTATAACACTGCCTGTGCCCCTTCTCAGTAGCGTGTGAAGCATATGTATCGACAAAACGTTTTACAGATGGCGTCAGCGTTGCTTCAACTCCGCTTCTAAGCAATCTAGACTCTCTCTCTGCCACAGACAATTCTGAATACACCTTAAGACCTTCATTCATACTCTTTAGCGCCTCCATCCGAGCGTGAACCTTTTTTCATCCTAAAAATAAATAAAAAAAAGGAGGGCATTCGCCCTCTACGCCGCCGCACTCCCTACATATAATGGACCATAACCCATTGATACTCAGTTAACGGCGGCGTATCCTTCCTTACAGCTCATCATCCAGATTGTCAGGGTCCAGATCATCGTAATCGAAGCTATCACCTTCAAAATCATAATCCTTGTCTTCTGGATCATCACTTTGCTCAGTGACATACACACGGACTTTGGTCTCAGCCACCAACTCCACTTCGAATTCGCGCTCTACGCGAAGTGTCACACTGCCTCCGCCTGGCGATACGCCCGCTTCTACACAGTTGGGTTCCTGCGTTGCCTCCGCAGAGACCTCAACTGTTGAAGTGCGGTGTCTCGTGTCCAGGTAGGAAAGCGGGATGAGCTCCACATAAGAGACTGTTTCCTTTGCTACCTCGGTCTGCTTGTTCTTGTCGTACGAGTACCAGATGTTTACATCATAAGTACCAATTACTTCGATTCCGTTCCCGGCGGCAACCGCTTCGTATTGGTGGTTGATAATCCAAGCCCCCAAAATACTAGTCGGATGATGTGGCGGAGTCACGGTATGGGTTGCTGTAGAGAACTTACGACCTTTGCCGCAAATTGCCTTCGTAATGATCTCCCTTGTTTGACGTTTATGGCTTAATGACATCTTTGAACCTCCTCCATACAATCATTCACTATCAAGTGTATGCAGGTTCTAGGCATTTGTTGATTGTTAGACTATAAATAAATTTGAGTAAGCCCTCAAGAAGGCTTTTTCAGGAGACTCATAGTTCATTTTATTTCAAAATTTGTACATATATGAGTAGATTCCGAAAATGGTCCAACCTGTTCCAGAGCCATTCCTGACCCCTAAAAAAACCTTAAAACACCAGCTATTGCGGGATTACCCGCACAATTCCAAGCGATCTATGTTTGCTTAAGTCAATAAAATCCTCATCAATATTCACCAGTGGCCGCAAAGGGTCTGTAGCAAGAATCATAACAATTTTTCCTTTTCGCCCATCTGTCAATTCCACTTCGTTCCCTAGCATTGACTGCATTAACTTATTAATAAACACTCTGCAAATATAAGGGTCGAGCTTACCGAACACACTCTCCTCCATTTGCAGTAATACTTCGTATAAAGGAGCCGCTTTGCGATAAAAACGGTCGGAGGTCATCGCGTGAAACACATCAGCCACAGCAACGATTTTACTGAAATCAGTAATCCGGTTCCCAAGCACACCAAATGGATAACCACTGCCGTCCATTCTTTCATGATGCTGTAAGGCTACTAGCGCTTGGGTATGATTTGTGCCTACCGTATCCCTGATCATCTCATACCCAAAGGTCGTATGCTTTTTCATCAGCTGAAACTCTTCGTCGGATAATGGACCGGGCTTGGTTAATATGTCATCCGGGATTCTCATTTTGCCGATATCATGAAGAGTCGCTGCAATGGTCAACATGCTCAAATCCTCAGACTTTAGCTTCAGCCATTTGCCTAGCAAGGTAGATATTATGCCCACGGCTACATTATGTCTGTATGTATAATCATCTTTGGTCTGCAAAGCAGCCAATACTCCGTAGAAGTCATTCTTTTCGCTTACCTGCTGGATAAACGGAATCACTTCATTTCTAACTTCCAGCATAGGAATTCTTTTATTTTTGTTATGACGAATCTGTTCAAAAATATTCTCAATCGCAGCTGTACAATCATCAATTGCAAGCTGGAAAAATTCCGCGCTATCCAGCTGGACGACGTCATGAGATTCCAGAGTGATCTTATGTTGTCGAATTAATCTAATATGTTCAGCACTCAATAAAGTCAATGCGGGTAAAACAAATACTCCTTTGTCATTAAAGAGGTTAGCTACAAGTTGTTTTCCGATAAATGATTCCATATCTTTGTCCATACGCCTCACCTGCCAATGCGGAAAATTCGTATATGAATTTCCTGCTTGAATTTGAACTCACCCTATAATTGTTAATCCCTTTCGGAGATCAACTTTTAGTTCATACATATTTTATCGTGATTTCAGGGGCGAATGTTAATACTTCACTTTATTAAAGCCTAATTTTAAGCTTTTTTCCGGGTGAGCAAACGTTTCTCAGGCTTATAGCTGACCGGTATTTTATGGCGTTTCGCAATTTTCAAATAAAGTGCCAATTCTCTGCAAAGCTGCAGAATCGCTGATCGCACTTCGAATTCCTCACGTGTCTCCGGCAAATCCATGCTTTCAAATTCTTGTTCAAGCTCTTCCAGCAAATGTTCCGTGCGGCCTGTATATTCTTCAGCCAAAACATCTCCGCTAAGCTGGTCGAACAATTCAGCTACCATCTCTCCATGCGGTAAATGGCGATATACTTGAGAAATCAGCTGCATCATGCTTTGAATCGATTCCAGCTGCTCCTTACGCATATAGAAATAGACATTCCAAGCTTCATCAGGATGAATCACATGATTCTCCATCTCACGAGTAGCGGCAGTCAGTCCCCGCTGCACTGCATTATCCGCATCAATTAATTCTTTGCCATCCCACATATACGCAGGTTCACGCAAAGTACGGGCCATCTGAGTAAAAATAACTGAAAAGTATCGATCCACTTCCTTGCGGATTCCATAAATAACTCCCCCGGTCTGTGGCATGTAAATCAAGTTAACCACCCCCGCTGAACCGAGACCTATGGCCAGAAGCTCTACTTGCTGCAACAACACATGAAGCGATAACTCAGCTTGTCCAAAAACACGAAACACAATAACAGAGCTAGTGACAATCCCTTCCTTGTAGCCAGACTTCACAATCATCGGAAAGCCAACCAGAACGTATAGTCCAAGCACCCAGTAATGAAATCCTAATATCCAAAATAAAATACACCCAAAAAAGAGTCCCACGAGCGAGGCCAAAAAACGCGCCGTTATCGTCCGGAAACTCCTTTTCAAGGTAACCTCCACACCCAAAATGGCTAAAAGCCCTGCACTTTGTGCATTGGGTATGCCTACTGCAGACGCGAGAAGAACGGACATTAACGTCGCAGCAGCTGTTTTAATCACACGAAATCCCATAACCCTATCTCTCCTTAAAAGCACTAACCGTTAATAGGTAAAGATATAGACATGTTACAAGATTTTGTGTATGGACACAACGTTACATTAGACTTACCGCCGGTATAACAAGCGCTTCTCCAGATACACTACCAGTTGATACATTGCCGTTGCTACGGCTGCGATAATCAGCAGACTGGACATCACAAGCGTGAAATTAAACACCTGGAATCCATATATGATCAGGTACCCAAGACCGGATTTTGCTACTAGAAACTCTCCCACGATAACCCCGACCCATGACATACCCACATTCACCTTTAGGGTAGAGACAACCGTTGGAAAAGATGCCGGAAGAATCACTTTAAAAAACACCTGAACTTTAGAAGCTCCAAAAGAACGAACCACCTTCACCAGATTAGGATCCACACTACAAAAGCTATTGTAAACAACAAGTGTAGTAATGATCACCGTAATCGATAAGGTTGTTACAACGATAGCGGTGAAACCCGCCCCGAACATTACGATAAAAATCGGCCCCAAGGCCACCTTCGGCATACTGTTAAAGACAACCATAAACGGATCAAGCACCGCTGATAAAAACGGAGACCACCAAATAATCACTGCCAGCAGCGTTCCTAACAAGGTTCCCAGAACAAACCCTACCGCAGTCTCTCCTACCGTCATCCCCAAATGAGGCCACAAGCTTCCACTGATCATATCCTGCCAAATCTGCTTGAAGATTTTTGTCGGGTAGCTGAACAATAACTCATCAATCCAGCCCATTCTTGCTCCCGCTTCCCACAACACAAAGAACAGCAGCAACAGACTGCTTCTTACAGCAATTACCTGATTACGCCGGCGCTGCTTTCTTTTTTTGAAATCCACATGCATTTGCTGCAGCCACAGTTCACGGGAAGCTAAAACTCCCGCTTGCTCTGTTCGTTTCATTAGCTTTCCCTCCCTGCGATCTCCATCTCTGTCCATACTTCATGAAAAAGCTCCGCAAACCCTGGCTGATCACGCGCATACAGCGGTGGGGCTGAGCGGATTAGCTCCGGAACAGGAAAAACTTTACGAATCTTCCCTGGATTTCGCTGCAATAAAATAACCCTACTGCTGACCGCAATCGCTTCTGACAGATCATGCGTGACCAAAATAGCCGTGGTTCCCCGGCTGCGTAAGGTCTCTGAGACTAAATCCTCCAGCTGAAGTTTGATCTGATAATCAAGTGCCGAGAACGGCTCGTCTAGCAGCAGCAGTCCTGGATTGGTAGCTAATGTTCGTACAAGAGCCACCCGTTGCCGCATCCCTCCGGATAGCTGAGAAGGATAGGCCTGTTCTTTCCCTTCTAATCCCATCTCGCGCAGCAGCTCCAAAGTCCGTTTATGACTTTCCTCGTTTAAGCTTCCGGTCAGCTCCAGTCCAAGCACGGCATTGTCAAGAATACTCCGCCAAGGAAAAAGATAATCCTGCTGCAGCATATATCCAACCTCAGGTGAAGGGCCTAGAATGGGTTGGCCATTTACGAATACTTCACCCTCAGAGGGCTGCAGCAGTCCGGCAATAATCGACAGGAGAGTCGTCTTGCCACAGCCACTTGGACCTACTAAGCTGACGAACTCTCCCTGCTCGACATTAAGATTTAGATCCTCAACGGCCAGTGAAGCTTCCCGATCGCCGAGATAGGCATGCGTTACTCCCTTTAATTGCACTACTGGAAGCAAGGTCATCCCCTCCTTATAGTTAACAAAATCCATTTAGGATCTTATCTCTCTTATTTAGAGCCACTGCTCTTTATGGTCTTTTCAGCTTTTTCAGCAAAAGTATTGTTCACGATTTTTTCTGCTGGAACACGTTCTTTAAGTTCACCTGCGTTATCCATAACATCCAGCAGATTATTCCATTCTTCATTATCAACAATCGGATTAATGGCGTAGGTGTCCTGTTCCTTGTAGCGTTTTACAGCAGAAATCACAATGTCACGATCCGTTTTATCAAAATAAGTTATTATGGCATCCGTAATTTCTTCAGGACTATGTTCCTTCACCCAAAGCTGAGCACGCTGTATGGCATTAGTGAACTTTTGCACGGTGTCCCCATTTTTGCTTATATAGCTGTTCTTTGACATAAATACTGTGTAAGGTAAATAACCGCTCTCTACCCCAAACGATGCCACTACAGCTCCCCGGTCTTCTCGTTCGAAGATAGAGGCCTGCGGCTCAAACAGCTGCACATAATCACCAGTACCTGAAGCAAATGCACCGGCAATATTAGCAAAATCGATATTTTGGATCAAGGTAATATCCTTCGCAGGATCAATTCCTTTTTTAGATAAAGTAAACGCGCCTGCCATTTGTGGCATTCCGCCTTTTCTTTGACCAAGGAAGGTAGAGCCCTTCACTTTATCCCAATTAAAATCTCCATCAGCCTTCCGGGCGAACAGGAATGTTCCATCCCTTTGAGTCAGCTGTGCAAAATTAATGACCGGATCATCCGAGCCCTGCTGATACACGTAAATGGAGGTTTCTGAACCAACCAACGCCACATCAATAGCTCCTGAGAGCAATGCAGTCATCGTTTTATCACCACCGGGAATCGTCTGCAGCTCTACATCCAGCCCTTCATCTTTGAAGAAACCTTGAGTCAAGGCAACATACTCGGGTGCATAAAAGACAGAGCGGGTAACCTCCCCAATCTTCACCTTTACCGTCTCTGACTTTCCGCCGCAACCGGCAAGTACTGAAAAGCATAAAGTAATGATCATGAGCGACAATGACAGCTTTTTCCGAATCTTCATTCTTCATTCTCCTTTCTTACCGGGTCCTTCGCCCTTGCTTAAAGCATATGCACATGCCTACTGAAAGGTTAAAATCCCGAATATCGTGGGGAATTAAAAGAATATCCATGATATCAGCAGTTTTTATTGAATTTATGGATAAATATCACTGGATTTGCTGTTTTTATATCTGTGCAAACGTTTTACCTGAGGATTTGATTACAGTACTATAAGAATTAAAGCGCTTACCATTTCCTTTATAGGAAAATTGCAGCAGAAGGGGTTATTTTATATGGATAAACGAGCAACACCTATCACCAAAAAACACACAATAAACGGACTTTTGGGTCTTAGCTTAACTGCCTTTCTGCTCTCCGGGTGTTCAGGAAATAATAACAATATTTCTTCCTCTGCCTCCCCTTTTCCATCGCCAAAAGCAAATACTGTTCAGGATACTACAACACCTCCCGCTGCAAAAACGATAACTACTGACGAACAACCCTCAACGGTTTATTATGAGATTTTTGTTCGTTCATTCTATGACTCTGACGGGGATGGCATCGGTGACCTCAAAGGGATTACCAAAAAATTAGATTACTTAAATGACGGAAATCCTGACACCACAGACGATCTAGGGATCGGAGGGATTTGGCTTATGCCTATCAACCCTTCACCAAGCTATCATGGTTACGATGTGACTGATTATCGTGCAATCAATCCAGATTATGGGACGATTGAGGATTTACAGGAGCTCGTTATGGAGGCGCATAAACGTGGGATTAAAGTAATTATGGATTTGGTCGTGAATCACACCTCCAAAGAACATCCTTGGTTCGTAGATTCCGCTAAAAATAAGGACAGCAAATATCGCGACTGGTACATATGGGCTGAAGATCAAGGACGTCCTGCGAATGGAGCCAGTGCCGCTGGTAGTGGCAATGCATGGCACTCTTTACTGGGTAGTCATTATCTAGGTGGCTTTTGGGAAGGCATGCCTGATCTAAATTTTGATCATACGGAAGTTCATAATGAAATGAAGGATATCGGCAAGTTTTGGCTGGAACAAGGGGTTGATGGATTCCGTTTAGACGCTGCTAAACATATTTACGAAGACCTTCTAACCGACAAAAGCCAAGCCACAACCCATAAAAATGTATTTTGGTGGCAGGATTTCCGCAAAGCGATGAATGAAGTGAATCCTCAAGCTTATATTGTTGGTGAAGTATGGGAGAATTCTGCAGTCACCGTAGGGGCTTATTTGGATCAAGCCTTTGACTCCAGCTTTAACTTTGGTTTAGCAGAGACTCTTATTAATTCCGTGAAAACTGAAAAAGACAGCGGGACTGCCTTTACGCTGGAACGTACGTATAATCTGTACTCCAAAATATCTGAGAGCCATTTTACCGATGCGATTTTTTTGACAAATCATGATCAAAACAGAGTCATGAGTCAATTAGACGGCAATCTGGATCATGCAAAAATGGCAGCAGCCCTGCTGTTAACCTTGCCTGGAAATCCTTTTATTTATTATGGTGAAGAAATAGGAATGCTTGGTGTAAAACCAGATGAAGGAATTCGTGAGCCCATGAGATGGATGACAGCGGATCAGGGTGAGGGGCAGACTACTTGGGAGGTCGGCAGCAATAACGCTGATGATGTTAGCATTAATGTCGAAAGCCAGACTAACGACAGCAGCTCACTGCTTAAAAGATACCGCGAACTCATTGCGTTAAGAAACGAAGTCCCTGCGCTCCGTGATGGCGGAATTCGAGACTACACTTCTGGCAATGTAGGGGTAATGGCCTACGAACGTATAACAACAAAGGATCAAGTCCTCGTTGTTCATAACCTAACTGGAGATGAACAAATCATTACGCTTCATCCAAATGTCGAAGGTATCTCTTACACCAAGATCCAAAAGACAACTGCTGACAAAGTGACCTTAAATTCAGATCAGCTTACTCTTCCTCCCTATTCAACGGTTATTGTGAAGTAGGAAAAGAGGAGGAATCTAATACCCACTCTGCCACTGAACTACATAATTGTGCTTTCGATATAGGAAGAGCTACAATCCAGTCTTGGGAAGGATCGCTGCTCATTCGCAGCAACCAGCCACTTGAATGATCGCTTATGAAGCTAGCATACTGAAACTTCCAGCCATTATCACTAGAAATGCAAAGTCGTAATTCTCCCTCTGCGTCGAAGCATTTCATCACTCGTGCAAGATGGTTGGAATGGACGTCATCCCCTGTCTCTGCAGCTAAACACTCTGAGAGTCTGTGAACCGTAGAGGAATCCGAGCCTTTTTTCAGCTCCTCAAACCTTTTTTTTGACATTAGCAACGCCGGAATCCCGTGAGCAAAGGGCTCCATCGCTCTCTCACATTCGAACAACTCGAGACAAAAGCTCTCTGTTTCATCTCTGCTCTTCAGCACACACGGAGGAGAGTCCGGTGTATTATTGCAGTAGGCTAGTATTTTATCCTTATGTATTTGCAAACACAGATCTTTAGTTTTCTCCTTCTCTCTATATTTGAATCTACCTATCCTTTCTGCTGTAGGCGCAGTATTTAACAATTCATTTAATACTACTTGGTCGGTTACCCGATCTGGAAATAAAAATTCCGTTAAATCCGTTAAATCCGTTAAATCCGTTCGTTCTTTCTCATTCACATTATTGTATCCTTCCTGTATTACATATAAATGTATATTAAACTAGCAATCTTTATGTTATCATAAGCTAATTTTAAGGTAAAATTAAGAAACAAGGGGTATGATCATTAACATGAAATACTTGTAGCGAGGTGATTTCAAAATGAGAATGCTCATCACATTTCAGAACAAACTTGTACCTGTGTATTTCACAACAGAAAATAAACAGCCCACTCAAAAAGTACTTAGATTACTTAACAGTACGCTGGAGCTCAAAATTCAAAAGGGCAAAAGTGCCCTCCAGAAATGCCTCAATTCTCTGATTAGTATCGAAATTAAAGGCTCTGAAGCTATATTGCACAGTTACAGTGAAAATGATTCATTGGCGCTATCCCTCTATTAATGGAGGGGTAGTTTTTTTGTCACAACATTGCAGTCCTAAGCTTCTAATAAAGAGCGTCCTAAGCAACTAAGAATTGCAGCTTAGACTCGTTTTCTTTCTGAAGCTAAACTTGATCCAAAATGACACTCCGTTTGATTTAGATACCATTTGCGCATACATAGCTTCTACTATCAAAATCAGCGACCTTGGTTCTGCTTGGTGCTATTTTGTACTGCTTTGTGCTATTTCATAGCACATTTTAGATTGCTGCTTGCCGGCCATCCCCATAGCCGACTGCTATCGGACCCAGAAGACCTTAATCGCAGCTTTTTGACTCATTTGGAATCCTATTGGACCCCAGAGTCGCTATTGGTACGAAAAACACTAATTATCGACCTCAAAAAGCTGAATAGCTGCGCTGGAGTCCGAAACTCTGCTCTAATGCCCATAACTTCGCATATAACGTCATCTGAGTCCGTTGGCTGCGATGGATGTTTATTACTCGGTGGTGCAGATGTATGTATAGCGGGTTACATGACATTCCAGGGAGTTGTCACTTAACACTATAATAACCGCTGGGACTCTTGACCATTTTGGAGCTCCCTCTAGCATCTTGATCTAAATCCGAGCCATCATTTGTATTAGATACCATTTACACATACATAGCTTCTACTATTAAAGTATGCGACCTTAGTTCTGTCTGGTTCTGCTTGAGTTCTGCTTGAGTTCTGCATGGTTTGCTTTGGTTCGACTTGGGACTGCTATATAGCAAAATTGAATTGCTGTTTACTGACTAGTCACATAGCTGACTGCTATTGGACTCATTGTTGGATGCTTTCGGACTCAGTTGACCTTAATCGCAGCTTTTTGGCTCATTTGGAATCCTATCGGACCCCAGAGTCACTATTGGCACGAAAAACACTAATTAACGACCTCAAAAAGCTAAATAGCTGCGCTGGAGTCCGAAACTCTGCTCTAATGCCCATAATTTCGCATATAACGGCATCTGAGTCCGTTGGCCGCTGAGGATAACTTGGAAGGTCACTTAGTGTGTAACTCGACAAATGACTTTGCATTTGTCAGAAGATTAGAGGTAGCGGGTTACCTGACGCTACAATGTCACTTGCCAAAGTAACGTTTGTGGTCGGTCAGCTTCCTTTGCTGATTCTAAGCTGAAACAATCTGCCCAAGACTAAAAACGCAGAGCAGTGATCCCCCCTTAACGGGAGGATCACTGCTCTGCTATATTTACGGACTTTTTTAACCCAAGGACTCTGTCTCATTCAGCGAAAAATCTACTATTAGGAAGAGCTAAGCAATTATCAGCTGATCTTGTAATTCTTCTGCTCTGCTTTTTCAGCTTTTTGGATTCGAAGTCTAAATAGCTTCACTAAATTCTGACGCGTATGCTCTTCGTGACAGCTGTCCAATTTTTTAATGATAAACCGATCGATGGACATGTCAATCGCTCCTTTTAGATCATTCTGGAACTTATAGAGACAGGAAATTATTTCCTGTTTCTCTTGTATCACCTATTAACCTTGTTTTCATTTTTTCAAACTCCTTGAGCATAAACAAATTTCAATGACAAAAAAATAATTTACAAACAAAAGATTACATGCTATATTAAATATAGTTAATATTAAATACACACATGCAAGGGAGAAATCATAATGTCTAAAGTTCTATTTATTAAAGCAAACAACCGTCCAGCAGAACAATCCGTAAGTGTTAAGCTTTACAATGAATTCTTGGAGAGCTACAAGCTCAACAACCCAGAAGATGAAATCACTGAGCTTGATCTGTTCGCAGAGCAACTTCCATACTACGACAATACCCTGATCACTGGTATGTATAAAGCCGCTCAAGGATACGAAGCAACACCTGAAGAAGCAGCTGGTGCCGCTATCGTTAATAAATATCTTAACCAGTTCATCGCTGCAGATAAGGTAGTATTCGGTTTCCCACTGTGGAACATGACTGTACCTGCTGTATTGCACACTTATGTAGATTACCTTTGCCAAGCTGGTAAAACATTCTCTTACACTGCTGAAGGTCCAGTTGGTCTTTTGACAGGTAAAAAAGCAATCGTTCTGAATGCAAGAGGCGGTATCTACTCTGAAGGTCCTGCAGCAAGTGCTGAAATGGCAGTAAACTTCATCGTTGGTAACCTTAACCTGTGGGGAATTAAAGATATTACACAAGTAATCATCGAAGGCCACAACCAACTTCCAGCACAATCCGCTGAAATCATTGAAAACGGATTGCAACTGGCTAAGGAAACTGCTGCATCCTTCTAAACCATAACCGTTTAGATTCAATTCAATAATTAAGGGCGCCCCTTAGCTGTCAAAAGCTAAGGGGCGTCCTTTTCCAATGTCTATGCCGTTATATCAATTCTTTTTAATATTCATCCAGCTCTTTACGCCATCCGTATCCTCTGGTTCTGGATGAACTCACTTTAGTGGAAGCTGCGCTTTTTCTCTTAAGCTTGGCTTCTTTATTATTTTGGTACAATACTTCTCGTTGTGTTTTTCGGTAGTTGAATAGTCTCTTCTCTTCCAGTTCACCTGTTTGGACTGCTTCAAGTACAGCACAGCCCTCTTCGCGTTCATGACTACAGTTACTAAACCGGCACTTAGTAGCTAGGCCGCTGATATCACTAAAGGCTAGATCAAGACCACCTTCATCTTCCCAGAGCTGCAGCTCCCGCATCCCCGGTGTATCTACGATAATCCCCCCATCCGGCAAAACAAACAGTTCACGGTGGGTAGTAGTATGACGTCCGCGGCTATCCCCTTCTCTAACATCCTGAGTAATCTGAAGGTTCTTCCCGCATAGCCAGTTGACCATTGTCGACTTCCCACAACCGGAGGAGCCCGTTAGAGCTACTGTTTGACCCTCACCAATGTAAGGCAGCAGCTTCTCGCGCCCTTCATCTTGTATTGCACTAACAGCATGTACTGATACTCCGGGAGCCGCGCTCTCCATTTCAGCGATTTTACTGTCTGCATCCGGACAAAGATCCGCTTTAGTGAGTAGAATAACTGGATTTGCCCCACTATTCCAAGCCATGATCAGATATCTCTCCATCCGGCGAACATTAAAGTCATCATTCAACGCGCTGACCAGAAATAACGTGTCTACATTGGAGGCAACAATTTGCTCATCTTGTGTATTTCCTGCGACCTTGCGTGAGATCACACTCTGCCGGGGCAATACGCCATGTATAATTCCATGCTCGCCGCCATCTTGCATTGCTAATGCTACCCAGTCTCCAATGGCAGGAAAATCACCCGAGGCTACAAATGTGTGTCTCAGCTTCCCGGCAAGCTCTCCCCACGTCTCTCCTACATCAGTTAACACTTTGTACTTACTGCCGAAATCACCAACGATTCTCCCGGGTATAAATTGTTTATCCTCTGCATGACTCCACTTTTCATTCCATTTTGTACTCCAGTTTTCATTCCAACCATATTGCTTTATGCTATTCATTCATTTCCTCCTATAAGATATGTTTATGTTTTTTCTTGCCCCTTGGCGTTTTCCGAGAACACAAAAAGCCGCCGGAAATAAAGACTCCGGCGGCGGTATATAGACATGTGGATTTATTACAACAAATCCAATCTTTCTACACACGCAAAAAAGCCACCGGACCCTATACGGTTCCCGGCGGCTCTAATAAGCGTAATTGAGCTTACCTGCTAAACTGCACGAATCAATTATTCGGCAGCAGCTGTTCCCGGAAGACACGTATCCACAACAGTTGAGTTCATTACATTTAAAACTGTCATAAAACATCGTCTCCTTCCGAAATTTAAGATGCTGTTATCATAATTGGTGCAGCAGTAAAATGTCAACCCCAAATTTTCCAGATTACAAAATAGCCTTTAATTCTTTCAGCTCACGGATCATTTTCCAAGGTTGGATGTCCAGCTGATCGTCCCAAGGATGTTTCCTTTGCAGCCAAATTCCTTCAAGGCCAGCCTTACCTGCACCCCAGATATCATTTACCGGATGATCCCCTATAAACAAGGTTTGATCCGCAGAGGCACCCAGCTTGTCTAGTGCCAATTGATAAATCGCAGGATCAGGCTTCGCAATGCCAACTTCTCCAGATATAACTATAGCCTTGAAGTACTCTCGCAGGCCGAGAATATCGATTTTGGTGTTCTGGATTTCTTTTTTACCGTTGGTGACCAGCCCCAAAGTATATCCACGCTCCACGCAATACTCCAGAACCTCCAAAGCATGCTCCATGACTGCGCCATGATTGATGTAGCTCGCATCATAATACGCCCGGATATGTTCAGCCGTCACAGGCTTTTCCCAAGGCAGGATCTCACTAAGTTCTAAGAAAAATCCGTCTTTATCACGATAGCCATCAGCGTCTCTGTGGATCATATCCTCAATCACGGCCTGCGCTTCCGCAGGTTTCAGATGCCCAAGAAAATCCTGCACGAACTGAGTGCTAAAGCTGCGAAATGTATAGTCGCGATCCATTAAAGTATTGTCCAGATCAAATAAAATAGCTTGTACTTCCTTCATCAAGCGATTCCCCTTACATGCTGTTAATTTTCAAACCTAACCTACAGAATGTAATTGTACTATGCCTTAAGAGACAAAGAAAAGACTATTCAACAAAAAGGATTTATGGCTTCCCTTTTACTGAACAGTCTTTATGAAGATTCGTATCTGCGTCATTCCTTTACTCGAAATGCTCTGCCCGATGGGTCAGCATCATTTCTTCATCCGTAATATACAGCGGAAAAGGAGGTGTTTCTTTTAGATAACTTTCTGTAGATAACAATCGATAATGAACCTCTGGCAACCAGGTGTCTTCAAGCAACGGTAGCTTGCCTGTATCACTAATATAACTGTCTACAGCAGCCTGAACTAAATCCAGATAATACGGCACTAACTTGTCTTCTTCCTCGAAAATTTCATAGGTCTCTCGTGACATATAGAAATTCCGTTCGGGTATTCCACCCAAATAACGTTTCAGGCGACTCATATCGATTCTTTTGTCCTCTAAGATTAATGCTGTTCTATTAATAGGTCCAGGCATATCTTCTTCGAACTTTCGAATCGCCTGTTTCACTTGGGGTAATGTGACGGTTACATGATCTGATTTGGGTTGCTTTTTTGTGCGTTTAAATAACATAACGAAAGTCTCCTTTCTAAATATGTCTCAGATAACGCTTACAATTCCATTTTATTCGAAATTCGAATAATTAATCAGTACATTTCAAATCGACACAGAATGTTAATATTTAAAAGATCATTATTTGACATATTCCCACCGAGTCCATACTTCTCGAGGATTTAGTTCATACTTGTCCTTCTCACGATACATAAACTGATGCATGATGAATTCACGACGAATAGTGGCGAAATCTTCATGAAACTGCTTAATAAACTCATTGATTTCCTTTTCCGTATAAACAACTCCTGGCTCCAGCTTCTCAACCATGTATTGAAGCGCTATCAATTTCTTCTTGTATTGTGCTGGAATTTGCCGCAGCCGGCCATCTTTAGAGAAAAAATTACGAATTACAGTATCCTGAAGACTATTCTCAGGTAATTGCTCTTCCATATTCTCAGCTCCTTTCGAAAAAATAAACTGCAGTGAAGCCTCAGCACCATTATTGATAAACTCCGGATTCAACTTAAAATAAACTGTATTTTTGTCGCGTCTTTCTTTTATTAGAGCCGCTTCACGTAATTTAGCCGCATGATGAGTGACTGTAGGCTGCGATAAATTCAACTTCTCAGCCAGCGCTTGCCCGTGCATTTCTCCTTGGGACAGAAGCAACAATAAGCGAAGACGCGTTGGATCAGCTAAAGCTTTATGATAACTCACGATTTTCTCCAACTGCACTGGGTTCACGCTCCTAGAATTTCACAATAAATTGAAAC
Source organism: Paenibacillus sp. FSL H7-0735 (assembly GCF_038008505.1). Lineage (NCBI taxonomy): Bacteria > Bacillati > Bacillota > Bacilli > Caryophanales > Paenibacillaceae > Paenibacillus > Paenibacillus sp. FSL H7-0735. The sequence goes on from NZ_JBBOZH010000001.1 coordinate 4,147,242, forward strand.
ATTAGATATATATCTAATTATATAATAATCAACGTTATTCTTGCAATGGTTATTATACTCAATCTGCTCTTATGGAAAAATTCATGAATTTAGGGTAGGATTTAAAGAAAAGATAGTAACAATCAGGAGGTAACCCGCTTTATGAAAGATGTCATTATTATCGGTGCAGGTCCTTGCGGCCTCTCGGCAGCTATCGAATGCCAACGCCAAGGCCTGTCCAGCCTTATCATTGAAAAAAGCTTTATTGTACACTCCATTTATTTGTATCCAACAAATATGCAATTTTTCAGTACGGCTCAGTTATTAGAAATCGGGGATGTTCCGTTCACTTCGACCAACGACAAACCTTACCGTCACGAAGCGCTTGTCTATTATCGCCGAGCCGCTGAGCAATATGGTCTAGAGATCGCCGCTTATGAAGAAGCTTTATCCATTGAGCCGCTTGAAGATGGAACCTTTGCCGTACATACGTCAAATATGCGTGGTGAGCATCAGAAACGTATCACTGCTAATGTAGTTATAGCAACAGGTTATTTTGATCAGCCGAATATGATTGGCATTCCAGGTGAAGAACTACCTAAAGTTACTCATTATTTCGGTGAAGCTCATCCTTACACGGGAATGAAGGTAACTGTAATTGGCGGCAGTAATTCCGCAGTAGATGCAGCGCTGGAGCTTATGCGTGTAGGAGCTACGGTAGATATGGTATATCGTGGTGAAAGCATCTCAGAGAATATTAAACCTTGGGTTCGGCCAATCTTTGAAGGCATGGTGCAAAAAGGGAAAATCACTCTGCACTTAGGCTCGCGTGTCACTGAAATTACTGCAAGCTCAGTAATTGTTACGGATCATAAGGGGGACAAGAAAGCATTGGATAATGATTTCGTTCTTGCCTTGACTGGCTTCCGTCCTAGCCGTACCCTCCTCACTTCAGCGGGTGTGATCATGGATGACGACATGGATAAGCCTGCTTTTAACACCTCTACCATGGAAAGTAATGTTCCAGGGTTGTATGTTGCTGGAGTAATCGCCTCCGGCCGCAATGCTAACGAAGTGTTTATTGAGACCGGAAGAGGGCATGGTAAGCTTATCGCAGATCACATTGTGTCAAAACAAAGTTCTAATCCTAAGGAGTTGAAACATTAAGATGGACATGACCTCTTTGCTTTTGCTTGGACTTGCAGCGCTGGGAATTATCAGCAGCAATTCCCCTGTAACAATAGCAATGGTCGTCCTATTACTGCTAAGAGTACTTGGCCTGCAGCAAACCTTTCCTTGGCTAGAAAAATACGGTTTAACCATCGGGATTATCATCCTGACCATCGGGGTCATGACCCCATTAGCCAGCGGCAAAATATCGTTGCAGACAGTCGGTCAATCCTTCTTACACTGGAAGTCCTTGCTTGCTATCGCTATCGGCATTCTCGTCGCTTTTCTTGGAGGCCGCGGTGCTACGCTCATGACCAACCAACCCACAGTTGTTGCGGGTCTGCTGATTGGCACAGTGATCGGGGTTGCATTATTTAAAGGCGTTCCGGTCGGTCCGCTGATCGCAGCCGGCATTTTATCACTTATGATCGGCAAAATGTAATAGAACAGCACAAAAAGACCGCTTTTGGCGGTCTTTTTTTATTGTGCCTTTTTTGAACCTTCTTCTTCATTATTCCTCCACCTGAGAAATGGACTGCGGAATTTGCTGTGCTGCTCTTTTTTCAACGACTAATAAATCTTCAACGCCATACTCTGTCTTAATTTTCTGCAACTGCTTCAAAGCCTCTTCTTCTGTATTAAAATATCCTGCTTCCACGAGATATAAGCCTTTCTGATCCTTTAACATCCGCATATCCTCTAACCCATATAACATTTCTTCAGCCATACCCAGCGCCTCACCAGAAGGCTGTGAGACCGTTCTTAAGGAATATACAGAGCCCCCTTTTGCTTCGTCTCCTTTCTCTTTTAACGTAATCACTACCTGTGCTGGCTCTTTATATTCTTTCACCTCATAAGCAACCGAGTCCGTAAGTGTGACATTGAACCGAATGGCCGAATCATCTAGTGTAATTAGTGGATAAGCATCCTGAACATATCGGCTTTGTTTTAATGTCTCCAGATCTTTGACTGCTGAGAATTTTCTGGCCCCACTTACTGTAATCGTCATTGTTGCCGGATTTTCCGTAAACTTTACGTTATATGAGCTTGCCATCTGTTGAGTTTCATCCGGATTTGCAAAATTCAAAATCAATTGATCACTATTCTTCAGTTGTTTGACCGAAATAAAATTCACATCTACTCCATCCTGAATGGTTCCCCCTCCTGCGCTTCCCTCCGTAAATTGCAGAACACTGACCAGCTTACCTAGAACCGGTATTTGATCCATACTACTCGCAAAAGCAGGAACCGTATTTACACCCACCGTAAAAGAAATCAATACAGCAGCAGCTACTGATCCTGTCCATTTCAAAGTACGTTTTGAAGAACTGTTTTTCTGTTTATAGATTTTCCCTCTTTCAATTCCTTTACGAGAAGCGAATGATAGTTCTTTAGGAATTTCAATCTCATTATAGGCTTCCTGTAGACGTTCTAGTTGCTTATCCAAAGTACTCACTCTCCTCCATACTTATTTTTAATTTTTCCAAACCTCTATAAATAACGGTTTTGACGCTGCTCAGGGGCATATCGAGAACCTCTGCAATTTCCTTTATGGGCAAGTCCTCCAAATATCTCATCACAATCACCATTCTTGATTTTTCATCAAGACCGCTGAGCGCTTCATGCAAATCCATAACCTCTTCCCTAGATTTCGGAGCATAACTGCCTCCTAGCTCTTGATCTATATACACGATTTTTTTAGATTTACGGATAAAGTCCAGCGCACAGTTGACAGCAATCTTGGTGAGCCAAGTTTTAAAATATTGCGGTTGCTTCAATTTATGAATGGAGATATAGGCTTTGAAGACGGTCTCCTGCACAATCTCCAGCGCATCCTCTTGATTCCGCACATAGGAGTAGGCCATTCGGTATAAACGCTCCTGCATGCCGTCAATAAGAACAGTAAAGCTGTCTTCATCACCAGCTATCGCCTTTTCCTCAAGCGTGGTTTTATTCACGTTCCTCACTTCCTTTCATGATGTTTATAAGCTTTAGACGCACATGATCTCCGAAAAGACTCAAGTCCCCCGTAGGATTTTTGCCATAGTATAAGTTACTGTGTGCCACAAGCCTGATTGGAATTCAAAAAAAGTGGCCTTCTCTTTCGAGAGGACCACTAAGGTGTTTAATTATTTTCCAAAACATATTAAGCGTCTAAATGCTGTACGTTAAATAATCGCGCATAACTACCCTCTATCGCCATCAGCTGTTCATGCGTACCCCGTTCAGTAATTTCACCATTCTCAAGTACGACAATCTGATCTGCATGTGTAATCGTTGACAGTCTATGCGCTACAATTAGTGTAGTACGTTCCGAAGAAAGGGACTGCAGCGCTTGTTGAATTAAATGCTCCGATTCCAGATCCAGCGCCGAAGTAGCTTCGTCTAATATAAGAACCTTCGGATCCTTGAGAAATACCCTTGCGATAGCAACCCGCTGCTTCTGTCCTCCGGATAGCTTAACACCACGTTCTCCCACTTCTGTCTCATAACCCAGTGGCAGCTGCTCAATAAAATCATGCGCATTGGCAGCTTTTGCTGCTGAAATGACCTCTTCTTCCGTGGCGTTAGGATTACCGAATAAAATATTCTCACGCACAGATCCGCTGAATAAGAAATTATCTTGTAAGACCATACCGACAGACCTGCGCAAGCTTTCCTGTGTTAATTCCTTTATATCATAACCATCCATTTGGAGGCTGCCTTTACTGATGTCATAGAATCTCGGGATCAAGCTTATAAGGGAGGACTTTCCTCCACCGCTCATTCCGACGAACGCAATGGTCTGTCCGGGCTGAATACTCAGATTAATATCTTTTAAGACCCAATCATTCTCTTCGTTATATTTAAACCATACATTCTGAAAAGCAATCTCACCACGTGCATCCTTTAGCACTTTTGCTCCCGGCTTGTCTACAATATCGTAAGGCTCATTCAGCAGCTCAAGCACCCGTTCAAGAGAAGCAGAGGCTTGTGTAAGCACCGTCGAGGAATTAATCAATCTTCGCAGCGGAGAATACATCCGGTCCAGATAGCCAAAGAAAGCTACAAAGGTACCTACTGTCAAATTGCCATGAATGACCTGATAACCACCATATCCGATGACCAAAAGAGGTGCTATATCCGTTAATGTATTAATAATTGCGAAGGTCATAGCGTTCCAGCGGGTTTGCGCCATCGCTTTTTTAAGAAAGTTACCGTTGATGTCTTCAAACTGCTTCTGATCCACTTTTTCCATCGTAAAGCTGCGGATGATTGATATCCCTTGAATCCGTTCATGGAGATAACCTTGAATGCCAGCCAGAGCCTGGGATCGATCTTTCGTTAAAAGCTTAAGCCGCTTATACAATTTGTTAACAGCAATTGCGTAAAAAGGCAATACCGAGATAGACACGAGCGCCAGCACCGGATTTAAATAAAACATAAATCCCAAAGCAAAAACTAGCGTAAACGTGTCGAGCCATACATTCATCATGCCGACTTCGACCAAATTTTTGGTCTGCTCAACATCGTTAATAAATCTGGAGATGGCTTCTCCCACCTTGGTATTCTGATAATACCGCAGTGACAGCCGCTGTAAATGACTGTAAAGCTTATTTCGCATATCGAACAACACTTTACTTGTGATAAGCTGAGCAAAGTATTGGCGATAATACTCCACGGGTCCTCTTACGATTACAAATAAAATTAAGGCACCACCCAGAATAAGCATCAAATGCGATACCCGTTCCTCAATACCCATGCTCGGGTTCATTAGGAGGTCATCGACCACGTATTTCAGAATCATTGGCAGCGTTAGCGGAATGCTGAATTTGATCATGCCGATAAACAGCGTAAACACAATCAATTTCATATAAGGTCGTACAAAAGTAAAATATGATTTCCATTGCTTCACAGGAATATTCTGTCCCTTCTCTTTAGTGAGTTGCTAAGTACAGTTGACTTTTGCTCTCTACAGTGTTTTTATAATTTTAGATCATAAGTACAATTGCAGTACCGAACTTCAGGAGGATAACGATGTCTAGACAATTTGTGACGGAAGCCGTCATGATGGCGATTTACGGCCAGCTTCTCGTATCGAGCAGCCCTGTAGAATATATAGTGCCTTATACTACTGTGATGGAACTATACGAACTGCGAGACAGCGATGATCCGTTGATGAACCGTCCGGACGACGACAAGCATGTTAAGTTGAAGATTAGTGAGCTCATTGCTTATTTTGAAGAACCGCTCAACGCGAAGAAGATCAACCGCTGTTTAGCAGTGCCATGGGCGAAAAGCTCAGGTATTCTCCTTGGCGGGCAATCCAAAATCACCATCATTAACAGTATGGATACCGCTGTCTACGGTGAGATGTTCGATCCCATCGAAACAGAGCTTCTGCTGTCCTCACAACGTGAGAAAGTACCTATCCTAACGGATCAATTTGAATTGATTCAACGGATCATCGAGGGTGGAGTTCCAGTTCAGGTGTACGATATTGACGACTTCGACTTCGCTCTGGAGGAAGAAACCTCTCGCAATTTGCACTGATAACACCTATGTATTTCCAACTGGAATACCCTCATTTTTAAAGACAGCATTTGAAAAGCCCCTGCCTTTTGGCAAGGGCTTTTCCTGATTAAAATAAACAATCATTAAGACAACGATACCTGCACTTCGCCGGATACCGGCTTTGGTTCGTACTTATATTCAATGTCATCCTCTGACTCAGAGTATACGATAGATAGGTCATAACCTTCCATATACCACAAGTCCTGCTCCTCCATGTAGAACACAATATCATCCTGTTTGACCTGAATAGCTGGACGCCCAGGCGCTTCTGTAGCAATGCCCAGCGAAAAACCGGGGTGAAGTCCACCTCCCGAGCTATAACGGGGAAATAAACGAATATAGTCTCCATTCTTAAGGTCCAATTCTCTCTTAAACCAAGCTGCCGCTGCTTGACTAATTTCCATGTTCATTTCTCTCAGCTCCTTTGTATATTCTAATCATAACGAAAATAAGTCGATATTCAAACAACTTTATGCAATTAATGATTTCCCAATCCATTTAAAATTAAGTTTGACAAATTCGCGAACCGGATGATAAACTCTGAACATAACTAAACGTCTTCTAGTTATTACCAAATTAATGAAAGGGGTGAGCGCGGTGTTTACGAAGTTACAGCCATATTATTTTACTATTGTTGGAATTTTTACTCAACCGAATACCGAAGCAGCCCAAGTGATTAAGCCATCCTGAAGTTTTTGCGAGTCTTATGGACCGTATAACTTTAGTTCTTGAAGGTCTCTCACATGCTTGGTGCTGTAACGCACCGTGCGCATGATAGCTGTAAATTACAGGCATATCGTCCGTTTTCGGATGATATGCCTTTTTTGTTTGCTGAAGAGATAATCACTTGCGCTTTTATCAGCATCACAAGCAATCATTACAACCTGAAAGGAAGGGATTTACTTGTTCTCTGTTCTTCGCGATCTCGGCTGGTTTTTTCGCCGAGAAAAAAGGCGTTACCTGATTGGACTCATATTACTCATAGGTGTAGGCGTTCTTGAATTACTCCCTCCACGTCTGCTAGGCAATGCCATTGACGACATAGTACGCGGTTCGATTACTACAGCTTCGCTTGCCAAATATATCGGCATGATCTTTATTTTGCTGCTAGTTATTTATTGGATTACCTACATATGGATGCACAAACTTTTCGGAGGTTCCAACCTTGTTGAGCGCCTGCTGCGCTCCCGATTTATGAATCATCTTATGACTATGACACCCTCGTTCTTCGAAAAAAATAGAACTGGTGACCTCATGGCCCGGGCAACCAATGATATCAGAGCCGTCTCAGCTACCGTAGGATTCGGGATGCTTACACTGGTGGATTCTACAATCTACCTCACGGTTGTGTTGTTTGCGATGGGCTTTCTCGTGAGTTGGAAATTGACCCTTGCAGCAGTATTACCATTACCCCTAATTGCAATAGCTATGATTTTTTATGGTAAAGCTATTCATGATCGTTACAGCTTAGCGCAGGATGCATTCGGAGATATGAATGACCAAGTGCTCGAATCTGTCTCTGGTGTACGCGTAATCCGTGCTTATGTCCAAGAGCGTCTTGATGAAAAACGTTTCTCGGATATTACTGAAGATGTTTACAACAAAAATATGGCCGTAGCTCGTGTCGATGCTTTCTTCGAACCAACTATCCGCTTCTGCGTCGGACTCAGCTACATTATTGGTCTTACTTATGGGATTTACCTTGTATTCCGCAATCAGATCACACTGGGTGATCTAGTCTCCTTTAATATGTACCTCGGTATGATTGTATGGCCGATGTTCGCTATTGGAGAATTGATCAACATTATGCAGCGTGGTGGAGCTTCCCTCGAACGTATCGACGAGACGTTAAACTCCAAACCCGATGTTCAAAATGCTGCCCATCCTGTTCAAGTTCCCCACCCTACTCGAATCGAGCTTAACGATGTGACTTTCCGTTATCCTTCTTCGACGATAGACAATCTAGTCCATGTCAACTTAACCCTGAACCAAGGGCAGACATTAGGTGTAGTCGGGCGTACAGGAAGCGGGAAATCTACACTGCTCAAACAATTGCTCCGCGAATATCCGACAGGTAATGGAGAGATCCTTATCTCTGGCGTGCCTATTCAACAGATTTCCCTGGATCAGCTGCATAGCTGGATGGGTTATGTTCCGCAAGAGCAAATTCTTTTCTCCAAATCCGTTCGGCAAAACATTCAGTTTGGTCTAGACAACGCCGATGACGATACGATTATGCAAGCCATTACAGCTGCCGCTTTCCAGAACGACCTGGGCACATTGTCCGATGGTCTGGATACTCTGGTGGGTGAACGTGGTGTATCTCTCTCCGGTGGACAAAAGCAACGTGTCTCTCTGTCCAGAGCTTTTATCGCTAATCCTGATATTCTTATTCTGGACGATGCCTTATCAGCCGTTGACGCTCGTACGGAAGCTCAGATTATCGACAATATCCGGAATGAACGTGCCGGAAAAACCACATTAATCTCTACTCACCGTCTCTCCGCCGTCCAACATGCCGATATGATTGTTGTACTGGATAACGGACAAATCGTTGAGCGAGGTACACATCAGGAGCTGTTGGATTTGAATGGCTGGTACCGTGAACAATATGATCGGCAGCAAGTCGAAAATAACTTATCGAATGATTAAACTACAACCATAAATAAACGAGCTACGACTACGCAAAACATTTTAGGAGGTGTCACGGTTGACACAAAGTACAGGCAAACGCCTGCTGGAATATGCATTGACCGCAAAGAAAACCTTTATCGCAGCCCTTCTGCTGCTTTCAATCGGGGTAGCGGCAGAGCTGGCAGGTCCATTTATAGCCAAAAGCATGATCGACAATCACATGCTGGCCATCGAGAAGCCCTATTTCAGCACCACGTCTCCCGATAAGGCGGCTGAATATAACAATAGTTTATACAAACGCGGCGATCGCTTTGAGCCTGGTGAAACTAAAGGCCAAGAAATTCGTGTTCTTCAAGCAGGGAGAAGTTTTTATTTTATTAACGAAGCTGTAACACAGCCTGACGGTGAACGAAAGTTCATCGATGGAGAGATGCATATCACCCGTGGTGATAACGAAGTTATCTATCCGGCGGTTAAGCTATCGGCCGATGAGCTGTTCGCTTTTTACAAACCTGAGCTTCCTGGAATCTATCAGTTGGTCGGAATGTATGCTATTTTTCTTGTAATCTCCATCTTTGCTGAATTCGGAAAAACCTACTGGCTGCAATCTTCGGCGAATCAGGTAATCCGGAAGCTGCGGACAGATGTATACGCACATATCCAGCGACTACCCGTTCATTTTTTTGACAATTTGCCTGCTGGTAAGGTAGTGTCGCGGGTTACAAATGATACCGAGGCGATTAAGGATCTATTCATTGCCGTTCTTTCCAATTTCAGCACCGGTATTATCAATATAACTGGCGTATATATCGCTCTGTTCTTACTTGATGTCCGTCTGGGTCTGATCAGCTTGTTCATTGTACCTATTCTTGTGCTGTGGATCGTGCTCTATCGCAAAATTGCGACCAAATACAATACGATCATTCGCTCACGTCTAAGTGAAATTAACGCCATTATTAATGAATCGATTCAGGGGATGTCAATCGTCCGGATATTCCGCCGTCAGAAGCAGCTTAGTGCAGAATTTGAGAACCTGAACGATGATTACTTGAAATATCAGAATAAAATGTTAAATCTGAATGCTTTCACGTCCCACAATCTGGTGAACTCACTTCGTAGTCTCTCTTTTGTGATGGTGCTTTGGTATTTCGGACATGGCAGTATTACTGGTTCAACCTTTGTATCCTTAGGCGTTCTGTATGCCTTTGTCGATGTGCTCGGACGTTTGTTCCAACCTATCACAGGTATGGTGAACCAGTTGGCGAACCTGGATACTTCTATGGTATCTGCGGGACGTGTGTTTACGCTTATGGATGAACCTGGAGAGAATGTTACTGACGGCTCCATGCCACGCTACAAAGGAAAAGTGGAATTTAAGAATGTATCTTTTGCTTATAAAAAAGACTACGTCCTTCGCGATATCTCCTTTGAAGCACGCCCGGGTGAAACTGTCGCTCTTGTAGGTCATACGGGTTCCGGCAAAAGCTCAATCATCAATCTGCTGTTCCGGTTCTATGATCCACAAAAAGGCGATATTACGATTGACGGTCAAAAGGTTACGGATATTCCGAAGCAGTGGCTGCGGAATCACATGGGCATCGTGCTGCAGGATCCGTACCTCTTCACGGGCACCATTGCTTCGAACGTCAGCCTAGGGGATGAACGAATTTCACGTGAACGTGTAGAACGTGCATTGCGTGAGGTTGGTGCGGATAAGTTGCTCGCTCATCTTCCACAAGGATTTGATGAACCGGTAATTGAGAAAGGAAGTACTTTATCTGCGGGTCAGCGGCAATTGATTTCTTTTGCGAGAGCTCTCTCCTTTGACCCAGCTATTCTTATTCTAGATGAAGCTACCTCCAACATCGATACAGAAACGGAAAGCGTCATTCAGGATGCGCTGGAAGTTCTCAAAAAAGGACGCACCACTTTCATCATCGCTCACCGCTTATCCACGATTCGCAGTGCAGATCAGATTCTAGTCCTACATCACGGAGAGATCGTAGAACGCGGTAGCCACGATGAACTGATGGCGCTTGGCGGAAGATACTTCCGTATGTACCAGCTGCAAGTAGGTGCCGCTGCTAACAGCTCTGACGATAACGCTGGCGCAAGCAACCGTCCAGCACTCGGAAACTTGCAACCCTCTCTTGAGAAAATGTAATTTACAACCCTGAGTCACTTCATTGTGATTCAGGGTTTTTTCCTGCTTGATCTTAGAACAGATGTTCTGTATTATGGGAATTAATACATATCCTTGGAGGAGTAAACGATGCTTACTTATAATCTGACTAAGAAACAAGCCAGGCTGTTTCTGCTATCTCATCAAAAGTTAACTGCCGGAGCTATCCCTTCCGGAAAACTTAGTATTTATGACTATGTTCGTCACGTAGGCTGCATCCAATATGACCCCCTTAATATTGCCGGCCATAATCATGAGCTGGTCCTCCAAGCACGGATTCCGGGATTTACGCCAGAACTGGTCCAAGAGCTTCTGTATAAAGACAGGTTGCTCGTTGATGGCTGGGACAAGAACATGTCTATTTATTGTACAGAGGATTGGCCTTATTTTAAGCGGAGAAGAACAGCTGCTGCCTCCCACCATCAGGCTAATGAGCCTGTAATGGTCGCTGTAGCACAGGTTCGTGAAGAGCTTCAGAAGCGCGGCCCCCTCTCCTCTTTGGATTTAGACGGAAAGGAGAAAGTAGATTGGGCTTGGGCTCCGACAAGATTATCACGAGCTGCAATGGAAAGCATGTACTTTTGGGGAGAGATTGTTGTCCACCATCGTGTACATACTCGGCGATATTATGATTTCGCTGAACGTTTGTTACCCTCAGAGCTGCTGAGTTCAGCCGATCCAAATGTCACGGAAGAACAATTTCACGATTGGTATGTGATACGTAGAATAGGAAGTATCGGCTTGTTATGGAATAAATCTGGAGACGGATGGCTGGGCATATCCGGACTGAAGAGCAAAGAGCGTGCGGCGGCGATTCAGAGATTGCTGGAGAAGGATAGTCTCAGAGAAGTTTGGGTCGAGGGGATTAAGGTTCCGCTTTATATCCGCAGTATAGATGCTCCAACCTTGGAGTCTGTGATGCTGCAAGAATCTGAAGAGATTGGGCTTCAACCACGTGATTCATTTGCGGCTGTTTTGGCTCCGCTGGATAATTTGTTGTGGGAACGCGAGCTGGTTCGGCAATTATTCGGATTTCATTACCGCTGGGAGGTCTATAAGCCGGCAATAGAACGAGAATATGGTTACTATGTACTGCCAATATTATATAATGATCGTTTTGTTGGCAGATTTGAACCGGTGATGGATAAGAAGAAGCAAACATTGAATATTAACAATTGGTGGTGGGAACCTGGAGAAAGCCTAACACCGGAGATGATTCCGGCATTAGGCGAAGCTTTAACTGCACTCTCTCGCTGTGTTAGAGCTTCTTCGGTTCATTTTAGACCAGAGGTTGTAACAGCTTGCGGCTTAGAAGGATTATTACAATAAGTTTTCCTCCTCTAATCCAAGCTTCGTGAACATTTCTGTGCAGTAGCCTTGCAGTTTAACTTCAAGTCTACTTGCTTTATTTTTAAAACGTTTCAGCTCCCGAATCATTTTAGCTCTTCCGGCAGGCGTAAAGGTTTCCTGTATACGCTCTTTAAAGTAATCATGAACGATGTAATTACGTTGTTTCCACACTTCCTCCAACTGAGCGGTTTCTTGCTCCGAGAAAGGAAAATGATGTTGGATTTCTTTGATGAGTTGGCCGAGTGAATTGCTGAGTTTTCGCTGATAAAGGTCTGTCAGATCTGCTTCTGTTGGCGTTTTTCCTTGTGATAGCTTAGTAAGCAATAGCAAGTTGGTAAGCTGCTGCTCGAGGGCCTGTCCATAATAAACTGCCAGTCCAAAATAGGCGAATAACTCTTTCGATTGTTCACTCTCAGGTACATATGTATCCTTCATCTTTTCCCCCACTTCTGTATCCTTGTTCCTTTTATCTATACAAGTTATGTTTTGTTGTAATCCCTCTGTCTTGATCTGTACAAATAAAAACCGATAAGCAGTGTTATATATACTAATGCTTGTGCAAATGAACCTAACAACTCCGCTAATGACAATGTATCAGCTTTCATCATGGCCTCCATTACAGGAGTTACTGGCGGCAACAACCAGATCAAAAAATGAAATATACCAGGCAAACTTTCGCTGATTTGTGCTCCACCCAGTGATAATACAACGATAGCTAATAACATACCTGTTGCGTGACTGCCTTTTTGAATCCAAGAAGATTGAAAGAATAGGGCAATAGCCACACCAAGCATACCCAACAATCCATGTCCTATAAGCGCTAGAATTAACCGATATGCCCCAGGTGATTCTGCGAAATGACCTGTTACCCAAGGATAAAGGACAATCAATAGATCTATCAGCAACGTTAGAAAACAAAGCGTTAAGATACTACCTGCACTATGTTTTGCCGCACTTCGCATGTGAACAACTGCAATCTGCCGATGAACAGCGTGCTCATGATTCAAAAAACTAAGACTCATCCAAGCGCAGCTTATAAAGAGCATTACTGCTGTAGCGGCATAGCTATTCATAACTGGATTGGGCTTATAAGAATACAATATCAAGACTGCAATCACAATCCCCGCTAACGGGCCGAAATAACGCTGAGATCGAGTATAACTTCGCAGCATGTAAACGATAAACGGATACACGTTAGCCCCCCTTGGTTCAACTCCTAGGATTCATCCATTTTTCTAAGTCATGCGATCCTCCGCGAGGTTCTACCGATTGTATTGAACCACCCGACTCCAAGATAACCCGCAAAAAAGCATCTGATACTGAACTTGTTACTGTCAACGCTGTACGTGCTATGTTACAACTATCCTTAAACGTATTTATTGCAATAAAACCTGCCATTTCCTTCAATTGCTGCAGTTTCTGAATCGACAGATTAGACAATAGTATGTATGTAGAGGGTTTAAAGTTCAGCTTCTCTGACCCCTGAATTGACTTTACAATTTTCCCTTCATGTATCACATGAACCTGATCCGCAAGCAATTCAATCCATTGGGGTTCATGTACAGAGAAGACTATAGCAGTACCCTTATTTCTCAAACCAATAAGAAGCTCAGCTAACTTATTCATTGAGGGGAGATCAAGGCCCGACATAGGCTCATCAAGAAGCAGCAACGAGGGACTTCCCAGCAAGCTTTGAATCAAATTAATTTTTTGCAGCATTCCTTTGGAGAAATTTAGCATCGACTGCTTGCGAAAGTGCTCCAGCTTAAAAAGTTGAAATAACGTTGTTAGCTCCTGCTCGATCAGGACTGGCGCAAGGCCGCTAATCTGTCCCATACTTCGCAAGTACTGTTCTGGGGTCAGCTTCAACCCTGGAAACATCTCAGGTGCATAACCAATTCTCAGATTTGAATCCTTACAACTCAGCTTTCCAGAGGAAATATGGACCAGTCCAGCTAAGATTGACAACAGCGTACTTTTGCCGGATCCGTTCCGTCCGATCAGAGCAGTTGCAGTCCCCTTTTCAATAGTAAACGATACATCTTCCAATACGGGTCGGCGTCCATACTGTTTACTGATCTGTTCTAATTCTATCAGGGGAATAGCAACATCTATACTACCGCTGGCAAAGTTACGATCTACTAAGTTCGCCACTTAACATTCTCCCTTCATATCTACTGTTAATTCTCCGGTTCCCTACGAATTTCCTCTTCTAGGAATCAAAAAAATGAAAGAACTGCCATAGCAGCCCTTTCTAAAACTTCCTTTCTATCCAGTATTCCTCCCCTTTTTTTCTACCAGTAGCATTAATCAAACAGACCTGGATATAAAAAACCAGACTATTGCTATATTTCTACAGCAACAGTCTGGCTATTAGTTCATATATGAGAGTTAAGCTATACGATCTTACGCATATACCTCAACAGCATCGCTAATCAAACGGCATGCCTCTGCAGCTTTACGGCAGGCATTAATACATTCTTGGCAGTGATTATGTATATGCTTGCTGCTCTCATCTGCGCATGCTTCACAAATCTCCGCACATAGTTTTAGAATTCCAGATACAAACGGACTTTGACGAGTCATTGCTTGAATGGCATAAGAACAAATATCCGCACATTCACGATCGAGTCGCATGCTCTCACGAAGTGATGCAAGATCATATTCTTTTAGGCTTGAGACATAGCTGTAGTTACAGGCATTCATACTTTCGAGACAAGCGTCAATGCACTCCTGATATTGAATTCGGGTCATAGCCTTCAACCTCCTGCATTTTTAATGGGTATGCCTTACTATTAACCTACAAGATTAGGAATGAACCACAGCTTCTTCTGAAGCAGAACGGATTACAGGCTTCTTTTGATCGTGCCAGGCCGAACTAAAATACGTCCTTCCATCTCCAGCAGCTTCGTGCGTAACTCACTGGATGAGAAGTGTTCCCCGATAAATACAGCTACGTCTGGGACTTCGCCTTGAGGTGTGATTTTCATAAAATCAGCTTCACGGTAAGCATATTGAAAAAGAAAACGACTGGAGGTGTCATTAAAGGTCACAATGCCTTTAGCCCTATAAACATCCCGCGGAAGCTCCTTGACGAACTGTTCAAAGGTCTCGCTGTTGACAGGTCGTTTGAAGTAATGTGTGTATGCCATCACGTGATCATGAGAAGCATGGGTGCCTCCTAAAGGTAGTTGAGCTTCCTCATGCACTTGGCTTTCGCTGTCGCTCTCTTCAAGCTGTGTATCCGTAAGAACTCCACCTGCACTACGCAGGAGCTCCTCTGTGTCGATCTCACAACGCTCCGCTGGCATAATCGGTGCATAAGAATTCCATTTTCGCAGAACAGTTGTGATCTCTTCCGCTTCATCTGCTGAGACACGGTCAGTTTTATTCAGAATCAAAACAGATGCGCAGCGAATTTGCTCCTGCATCAGTCGATAGGTTGCCCCCTGCTGCGCACGGTACAATTCGAGCAGATGCGCGGCGTCAACGACGGTGATCAAGCTTTTTAGCTCGACTTTTTGATACAGTGAAGTTTCGGTTACACCATCTACAATTTCCAACGGGTTCGCCGCACCTGTGGCCTCAATAACAACCACATCAGGTGATTCCTTCTTGATAAGAGTAGTTAGCTCTGTGCTAAGATCCCCTCGGATAGAACAACAGATACAGCCGCCGAGCAGCTCTGCCATAGGAACGGTTTGCTCAACCAGCAGCCCATCCAGGTTCACTTCACCCAGCTCATTCATCACTACTGCCGGGCGCAAGCCCTGATCTTTCCAATGTTCCAGCAGGCGCTGCAGCAGGGTAGTTTTGCCGCTTCCCAGAAATCCTGACAATATATACACAGGTACAACCTGTTCCATGATTCATCGCTCCTTGCAAATTACGGGTATGGTAGCGAGTTTACTACATGATGCCAAAGCACGCAAGCGGCACACCTATAACCTCAAAAGAATAGCGATTGATAACAAAACTTGTCTTTGCCTTCCCCATACCCTATCATGAGAACATCTCTAATTTAGGAGCTGATCTCATTGTCATCCGTTGAAGAACATCGGAAGGAAGCACCACAATCCGTTTCCTGCTACATCATTACCGTCTCAGACACCAGAACTACTGAAACAGATACCGGTGGAGCATTAATCAAATCCATGCTCGAGGCTGCCGGGTATGAAGTTATTGGTCATACCATTATCAAAGACAACTATCAGGACATTCGTGAACTACTCTATAAAAACGCTGATCACACTGAAGTTGAGGCCGTGTTGCTGACAGGTGGAACAGGAATCTCTCCCCGTGATACCACCTACGAAGCAGTTTCATCCTTGCTTGATAAAACGCTACCGGGCTTCGGTGAGATTTTTCGAATGTTAAGCTACACAGAGGACATTGGTTCGGCGGCAATCCTTAGCCGGGCAATTGCAGGTACGATTGGCAACACAGCTGTTTTTTCTATGCCTGGCTCCACTGGAGCCGTTAAATTGGCTATGGAACGGCTCATTATCCCGGAGCTTCGTCATGTAATGCGAGAGATATACAAACAATAATCCCACCCATTTTTTTATAAACTAGACAAATAACCAAGCATGCCTTTGTTCTGTGCGTATAATACGGTAAGTTCACACACAAAGGAGCTGAAGGAAATGTCAGAAGGATGTCCAAAATGCCCGGCCCAAACTGTCACTGACCCACCTAAGGTGGTTTATCAAGATTACTACCACCCTCAAGTTGTGAATGTTATTCACCCGGTAGAAATCGTTAGACGCCATCACTGTGTCCCAGTTCCTCGTCATTGCTACACCTATTCTGTTAAAGATATCATGTGCGATAACTCCATGATGCCTAGAGGCAGAAGATAACTCTACTTCATAACTCTATCAAAAGAATCCTATAAGTGAGAGAAACATCCATGTCCATCGCATGGGGATGTGCTCTCGCTTTTTTCTGTATAAAAGATTTGACAAACTTGACCATTCCCCCTATAATTTTGAACACTTTACGCGAAAGTGGTTTTTGATTAACCAAACAGTTAATCGGAAAGGAAAGAGATGAGCTCACTCCAAACTTTAAATCGAAAGATCAAAACGGTCGTCAGTCCTTTTCATGAGTTATTATGCAGTCTGCATGTCTTCCATCAACCAGAACACCATCCAACAAGATTACAATGGGCTCTGGAGCTCAAGAAAAGGATGCCTCTTGCTCTACAGGAGAACATCCACACACTTGGGCAGTTGTCAGACCGTTGGATCGCTCTGCTAGATTTACCGGACCGTATGGGTGTCCCTATTTCTTGCAATCAAGGAATCACCCTACTCAAAAAACTTCCGGATGCAGAGCTAGTGTATCTATTTATGAATCAAGAAATTGCACTAAGTACCCTAGTCGAATGGCTGAATGAATCTGAAAGCAAGCGTTCGCTGATGAAGTTGAGTGGAAACGTGAAGTACCTGATAAACAATCTGGCTAGTGTTCGCAAGCTGTTAATCTCAACATTAATTACATACGAACATGATTATTTCGGGCAGGAATGGGACTATATTGAACCATTTATGAACATCTCAGCCGCTCAGTTTCAAGACTTAGCCAGTCGATCCCCGGAAAAGGCACTAAATACGCTCCACCCACGCCTCCTCGCAGAGAACGGGACTCTAACAGTTCAAAAGGCAGTAACGTATTACTTTTCTTATGAACAGCTTGGACAAGTGTACGTTTTTCCTTCTACTTTCATATTTCCGCATCTGCTTGTTGGCTGGTACGAAGATACTTTATTTTTACCACTCACGGTGGATGTTCCCGGTCTTGCCTTTAGTGAAGGACCGCCGAGTGACCTGTTGCGCCAACTCAAAGCTTTAAGTGATGATACGCGGATGCGAATTCTGAAACTACTGTGGAAAAATCCACATTGTACCAAGCAGCTTGCGCCAATATTGGGTATTTCTGAAGCTGCGGTCTCTAAACAGCTAAAACAACTAAGTGAAGCAGGATTTACCCAATCACAGCGAAAAGGGAATTATTTATTTTATTCAGTGAACAAAGAAGTCTTTGATAATCTTCTCGTTCTGCAAAGGCAGTACCTTGAACAATAAGGTTAATGAAAGGTGTGAGTACAGTTGTGGCATATCGCTATCGCAACTCTAAAAAGAAACCAAAAATCTAATCTTAGAGCCTTTCCCTGGACCTTTACATTCGGGCACATTATTGATGGAGTTTATCTAGTCATCATCTCTTATTTTTCTTATGTGTATCTAATCAATGGGGATATAGATTCAAAATTCGCTATCTATAGTGGCAGTGATGACTATCTGACCTATGTAATTATTGGAGGTATGCTCAGTATATTTTCCGTCAGTATGATGATGAATGTATCCAGGGCACTTATTACCGAATGGAGAGAAGGTACACTTGAGGCACTGTTGCTCTCCCCTTCAAGCCGGAGCGGTTATTTTCTAGGAAACGCAGTCCAGCAGTTGTATCGAAGCGGGGCGGAATTGCTGGTGGTTCTCTTCTTTGGCCTTTTGGCAGGACTTCGGCTCCCCTCTGTTCACTTTATATCTCTCCTCGTGGGAATTTTGCTGTTTTTACTATCATGTTATGCGATGGCGCTGGTGCTAGGAAGCATTATGCTTTATACAAGGGACACCTTCATTGTTCAAAATACTCTATTTACGATAACTGCTCTACTATGTGGATTTCAGTTTCCAAGGCAATACTTGCCTGACTACTTGCAGGCTATAGGTGAGATTTTCCCATTGACCTATGCGCTACAACTGCTACGAGGCACGCTGCTAACTGGAGAATCAATACGATTAATTGATGCATTGCCTATCATACTACTTAGTGTTGTATACATAACGGTTGGTCAATGGACAAATCGGCGCATAGAGCGCGGGTTGTTCGAACGTTTCTAAAACCTTGGAGGGTGAAAACCATTGATAAACATGCATGAAGTTACTAAAATTTACGAAAGCAAACACAGACTGGGCTGGTTCCGTTCGGAAAAAAGATCAGTGACTGCAGTGAAATCACTATCTTTAGATATCGCTGCGGGGGAAATCGTAGGTCTTCTCGGTCTAAATGGCGCTGGAAAAACCACTACAATCCGTATGCTCTCTACTCTCCTAGAGCCAACCTCAGGCAGTATTGAAGTCGATGGAATGTCACTGCACAAGAATCGACAGGCCATTCAGCAAAAAGTAAATATGATCGCCGGAGGAGAACGAATGTTGTACTGGCGACTCACTGGTAGAGAGAATCTTCAATACTTCGGTAAACTCTATGGAATGAACAGCCCTCAAATCGCTAGAGAAGCAGAACGTCTTCTGGAGGAAGTAGGTTTGACCCAAGCTGCTGACCAACCCGTTGAGCAATATTCTAAAGGGATGAAGCAACGACTGCAAATCGCCCGCGGACTTATCAACGATCCACAATACTTATTTCTAGATGAGCCCACACTTGGCCTTGATGCCCCCATTGCCAGGCAGCTTCGCGGTACGATAAGAAAGCTTGCACTGGACAGTGGAAAGGGTATCCTTCTGACCAGCCATTATTTGCAGGAGGTCGAAGAACTCTGTGACCGGGTTTATGTACTGAATCGAGGCGAGCTTCTGCTCTGTGACAAACCTGAGCGGATTGTCCATCAGGTTGCAGGCTCGCAAACTGCTCATTTAGAGGTTACAGGCTGGCATGAATCACTTCGTCCCAAGCTACTAGAGCATCTACGAACATATACTCAGCCTGCGGAATTAATGGGTGTCTGCGCAACAGAAAAACTTGAACTTCGAAATGATGGACTGCAGCGCATTTCTGTAAAGACACCTTCGGCTGATAGGATCATTACAGAGCTGCTGCCATGGACTACGGAGCATGGGCTTAGCATTAAAAGCTTCGCATCCGAAAAACCTAATTTGGAGGATGCGATTATCCTCCTTTCGGAAGGAAGGGTATCATGAACTTACATAGCTTATGGTTTACCCTTAGCGCGGAGATCACTAAGCAGCATCGAAATAGAGTTAAGGGACGCGCAGTGTTTTTTTCACTTCTACTCTGGCCGGCGCTCACCTTTTTAACCACCTACTTTACTATGCAGCCCTTTAGAACAGGAGCAGGATCAGCACTCTCAAAAGTTATACCAGATGGACGGATTCCCCTTTTTCTGCTGAGCGGATATCTCGTCTTTCAGTTATACTGGACGGTTGTGCAAGCCGCATGGTTATTCGAACAAGAACGCAAAGGGGGCACACTTGAGGTAGTGTTCCTAACCCCAGCGTCAAAAATGGCCTTCCTGTATGGACGTTCCATATATTCACTATTTCACGGAATATGGATGTTCGCTTGTTTCTCCATCCTGACTTTCATTTTTCTTGCGGATGCAACGACTGTTAACTGGGGCGCCTTATTGCCTGTATTAGTACTTATCATGATATCAGCGGTTATATGGGGAGCTTTGCTGTGTGCGATATCTCTATTCTCAAGGGATTCAGGGCTACTCTATTACATCTTTCAAGCACCAATGGAGCTGTTTGGTGGGGTTCGTATTCCACCAGCGGTATTCCCAGCATGGGCAACGGGCCTATCCCTTCTGTTTCCACTCACATATAGTCTGGTTCTCGTGCGCGGGGCGTTATACGATAATATCGGGATTAGCTGGTGGTGGGCTCTCGGCGCTTTAATCGTAGGTAGTTCTTGTCTTGTCATTTGTACCCGCTATCTTCTGGTTAGGGCAGAACAACATGCAAGAGTAAAAGGGAATTGGACTTTATTCTAATTGTAAATGACCAAGTCTTTAACACATAGGACCTAAATGACGTTATTTGCCGGTTCTTAGCTTTTTCAGAAGTTTCGCGGACTCCAGTGACACTATTCCTTCAAAAAGGGTTCATATTGGGAGTTTTTAGGGCCGATAACTGCTATGCAGTCCGTTAGAATTCCAAATGGGAAAGAAGACTGTGTTTAAGGTCAGTGGTGTCCGAAAACTGTTTCTTACGCGCAAATGCTCCCTAACCACAAAAAACCCGGCAGACAAATCTGCCGGGTTTTTTCATATTTTATATGCTGGAGATAAACACATCTTATAAGTCAGGATGTTCGTGTTTTGCCTTGAGACGATTCCAACGGCGCTCAACTTCTTCTTCGAAGCTGTGCAAAGCTGGCTCATTCTCAGGTTTCAACAAGTGACGAGTTTTACCCATTGTCTTCAGCCATGCTGAGAGCTCGACACGTTTGCCCTTGTCTTCAGGATTATATGTGATATTCGTAGAACCATGCTCTACTTCATATAACGGGAAGAAGCAAGACTCAACAGCTAATGAAACGATGTTAGTGCCTTCCTTATCATCAGACATCCAGTTTAGCGGACATGCGATCAGGATTTTACCATACACCAAACCTTCGTTTTGTGCGTACCACTGTGCTTTTGCCGCTTTTTTCACCAGATCCTGCGGATAAGCCTCCGAACCCGTGAAGACATAAGGAATGTTAGTAGCCGCCATAATTTGTGCTGTATCTTTATGCTGAGTCACTTTACCTTGCTGCTGCTTGCCGATACTGGAGGTTGAAGTACGATGACCCAGTGGTGTCGAATAGGACTGCTGTGCTCCAGTATTCATGTAACCCTCGTTATCGTACTCTACAATAATCATTTTGTGACCACGCAGTGCAGCTCCAATTGCCGGTCCCATCCCGATGTCCATGCCGCCATCTCCGGTTACCATAACAAACGTAAAGTCCTCTTTAAGCCCTAGTCCATCCAGCTCACCGCGACGTTTGCGTTCCCAGAACATCTCTACGACACCGGACAAGGTAGCCGCTCCATTTTGGAAAAGATTATGGATAAACGTTGATTTATGGGACGAATACGGGTACCCCGTAGTCGTTACCATGGCACAGCCTGTATGATAAAGTGCGACGATATCCCCTTCAATCCCTTTGAAGAAAGTCTCCAGTCCTGAGAAAATCCCACAACCCGGACACGCACCATGCCCTGGGGAGAGCCGTTTAGGTTTCTTCGTCAAGCTGCGTAGCGGCGGAATCCGTACGCTTAATTTGCCCGTTGCTTCATCCTGTTTCACAGTGATCAAGCCTGTCTTCAGTGAGTCAAAGTCCATTGGCTTCAGAAGACGTTGTGGAGCTTTATCTGGTGTACCCGGATTGTGGCCGTAATAATCAAATGGTATGTCTACTCGATCTGCAGCAACAGCATCAATTGCTAATTGGAAAAATGCATGACCATCTTCTGCGTAGAAGTCCTTACCACCCAAACCGTAAATACGGCTTATTACTTTAGTCGTAGTGTTGCCATATGTGAACAGGGCTGCCTTAATTTCATTGACCATGTTACCACCGTGTCCGCCAACAGAATCTGCGCGGTCACCAACGGTGATTGCTTTAACGTTTTTCAGCGCTTCAGCAATTTGCTTCTGCGGGAAAGGACGGATCATATTCGGCGAGATTGCACCGGCTTTGATTCCTTGCAAACGAAGCTGATCTACAACATCCTTAATAATCTCAGAGGCAGAATTCATCAAGAATACGGCTACTTCAGCATCTTCCATCCGATATTCCTCGATCATTGGATAATAACGTCCGGTTAACTCAGCAAATTCCTTCGCGATTTCTTCAAAAACTTCACCCGCATTGTACATAGCTACGGACTGTTGATAACGGTTGTTAATATAGTCAGGTTCGTTCATATAAGGGCCAACGGTTACCGGATTATTGCGGTCTAAAGTATCGGTGAAACCTGTTGGAGGTTGTGCTCCAACAAATTTATGAACATCCTCCCGATGAGTAAAGGCCTGTACGCGGCGCTTCTGGTGGGAAGTGAAATATCCATCTGAAGCCACCATTACCGGAAGACGAACTTTAGCATGTTCAGCAAGCTTCAATGCCATTAGGTTCATATCATAAACAGATTGTGGATCCCGGCACATTAAAATTGGCCAACCTGTATTCAGGGCAAAATACAAATCAGAATGATCCCCGTGAATATTCAGCGGTCCAGAGATCGAACGGCAGATTAGATTCATAACCATAGGCATACGCGTACCAGCTTGTACAGGCAATTGCTCAAGCATGAACATATAACCTTGGGCACTGGTAGCATTAAATACACGTCCGCCAGCCGTTGAAGCGCCATAACAGATTCCAGCAGAGCTATGCTCGCCATCTGACGGAATCAGCATAATATCATGCTGGCCGTTCGCTTTCATCGTATCAAGAAATTGCGCTACTTCTGTCGATGGAGAAATCGGAAAATACCCCATTACATGATAATTAATCTGATGAGCAGCGTAAGCTGCCATTTCATTGCCGGATTCATATAGGAATTTCTGCTCTACTTTAGCAGAGCCTATTTCTTTTTCATAATCTATAGCCACGTGTATTCCACCTTTCCTCCGTTAATTAGGCCTCAGTAACGAGATCAAAAATATGCCGGACCGTATGACTCTCTGCGTAGCCTTCTTCCTCACGTTCGCCTGACAAGGCAGTTGTAGGACAAGCTTCTACACATTTTAAACAGCCTTTACAGTATTGGTAATCAATACCTTGCAGGAACATTTGTGGACGCCCCTTCTTATCAGGCTGCTCATCCCAAACAAAACACAGATCAGGACACACCGTATCGCACTGCGCACAATGAATACAATCCTCCTGCTTAAAATGAGGCAGCAAACCGGAGCGAGAAATGCTCAAGTTCTTTAAAAAGCTGCTCCCAGGATTCGTAATGGTACCGCCGATAGGCTGTGTTTCATAACCCAATGCGGAAATATCAGACCGCACGAATTCAGGCATTGTCACGCCCGCAGGCAGTGGAAAATGCATAAACTTAACTTCATTAAATCCACGGTCGAAAGTAGTCAGCGCTGACTGTACTGCCTGTGGATACTTTTTGCCTAGTGATTTCTCTATAACGCCTTTCATAATTTCAGGGTCCAAGAAATCACACATCCGGAACAACGCGCCCAGCATCGCCATATTAACGCGGTTTTTCTCATCTAAGGCGATAGTTGTAGCATCAACGACTGCAATAGTTCCTCCCATCATATTCAGGGAGGATTTCAATTCCTCCGGCGATTTTGCTGAGTTTACCAATACTGTGCTATGTTCATAAATTCCGCTAATTACGTTAACTGTCTTTGCTAGTGCTTCGTGAAATACCCCAACAACATGCGGGCGCTCAACCGGAGACGTGTCACGAATAGGTGTGTTCAAATCACAAAACCGGATATGCGCTTTTACCGCTGATCCCTTCTTCTCCGAACCATATGACGAAAAGCTGACCCCATTCATTCCAGCACCGACAACGCCTGCTTCCGCAAGCATTTTACCAGCCAGGTTCGCACCCAACCCTCCAATTGACTCCAGACGAATCTCAAAAAATCCGAGCTCGTTCACTTTTGGTAACTGTACCACCGACATAGCCCCTTTCAGAATGTCATCTAGTATAATATCCTTTTGACTTTTTCAACGATTGTAACTTGATTTCGCAAGACGCGAAGTGACAAATCTTGCATTTTCCAAGTGTTGCCTAAGCTTATTTATCTACTTTCATTTAGCAATAAAATTAAAAATTAAGATGTTAAATTCATCACATTGTTCATGATAAATATCACACACCGATGAAAAATCACCTCTATTTCTGCAAATGTGTATCATTTATACTTTTCAACTAGTCCATTTCAGGATAAACTGATTCTTGGTGTAATTTTTTGAACCTACTTAGGAGGCATTAAATGTGAAGTCAAACGAAGCATCATTACAGAAAAAATTGCTTCCACGGCATATCAGCTTTATGGCGATGGGCGGCGTAATCGGTACGGGGATTTTCAAAGGAAGCTCTGAGACGATAAGCATTGCTGGACCAGGGGTTGTTCTCTCCTATGTATTGGCAGGCTTGCTGCTACTAGTCGTTATGGGTGCAATTGCCGAAATGGCCACGGTATACCCGAACAAAAATATGAAGGAATTCATTCGCGAGGCTTTTGGAGAACGGCTCTCCTTTATCGTGGGTTGGCTATATTGCTTCATGTGGTTGACTGTCTGCGTGATCGAAGTGCTGGCGGCAGGAAGCTTCTTGCAATACTGGTTACCGGATGTTCCGTTATGGCTACTGAGTCTAGCAAGTGGTGCTTTAATTATTGGCATCAATATGATGAGTGTAAGCGGTTATGGAGAGACGGAGTTTTGGTTAGCAGGAATCAAAATAGCTATGATTATCATCTTTATTATTCTGGGAGCTGCATTATTGTTTGGGCTATTGCCTATGTCTGAAGGGACACCCTATTTAAGTAATTTTACGGATTATGGCGGATTATTCCCACAAGGCTGGACACCTATCTTCTCTGCCCTTCTGGTCGTCATGTTCTCATATGGCGGATCTGAGCTGATTGGACTAACTTTAACAGAAACTCAAGATGCAGAAAAAGTGTTGCCTAGAGTTGTCAAAAGCTTCATTTTGCGCGTTATTCTGTTCTATACGATTCCAATTCTGATCATCTGTGGGTTAATTCCTTGGAATCAGCTTAACGAGCATACCAGCCCCTTTGTGCAGGTTTTAGCAGCTACAGGACTTAAGGGTGCTGACCATGTTATGAACTTCATACTGATTACAGCTGTGCTCTCTGCTGCTAACTCCGGTATCTATGGCGCCACACGGATGTTGCACTCTTTGGCTTCACAGGGTGAAGCTCCACGTAGCTTAGCAAAGACCTCAGCAAAAGGTGTGCCGATCAACAGTCTTAAACTTTGCGCTATAGTTCTTTTTGTTGGTTCTATGTTAGCGTAC
Source organism: Paenibacillus sp. FSL H7-0735 (assembly GCF_038008505.1). NCBI lineage: Bacteria > Bacillati > Bacillota > Bacilli > Caryophanales > Paenibacillaceae > Paenibacillus > Paenibacillus sp. FSL H7-0735. The sequence continues at coordinate 4,172,897 of NZ_JBBOZH010000001.1, forward strand.
TTCGCACAGGATGGACTTTTCCGGCTGCTGATGGCTGTTCCCGGCTTCGTAGTAAGCTTGGTATGGATCAGCATCTGTCTATCACAGCTGAAGCTGCGGAAAACCTATCCTAAAGAGCCAAGCTTTAAAGTCTGGGGCTTTCCTTATATAACGATTTTGACACTTATCTGTTTGTCGGTTATTACGATTTCCTTCCTTTTCGACACTCAGAACCGGATCAGCATAGGCACATGTCTTGGCTTCCTGCTGATGCTTACCATCTGGTCATTCGCGAAATTCCGGAAGAAGAACTAAACTAAATTGCTCGCATTGACATGTAAAAAGGTGTATCCATTGTTCTACGCGATCGCGTAGAATGGGGATACACCTTTTCTTATGGGATCGTTGATTCGCCTACTCGCACCGGATTCGTCCCGTTCTGCGGTATATATACCGTTGATTTACCTCCTCACACCGGATGCGCCTCATTCTACGGGATTTATACCGTAGATTTGCCCACTCACACCGGATTCGCCTCATTCTACGGGATTTATACCGTTGATTTACCTCCTCACACCGGATGCGCCTCATTCTACGGGATTTATACCGTTGATTTACCTACTCGCAACGGATTCGGCTCATTCTACGGGATTTATACCGTAGATTTGCCCAGTCACATCGGATGCGCCTCATTCTGCGGGATTTATACCGTTGATTTGCCTACTCACACCGGACGAGCCACATTCTACGGGATTTATACCGTTGATTTGCCTACTCGCACCGGATGCGCCACATTCTACGGGATTTATACCGTAGATTTGCCTACTCACACCGGATTCGCCTCATTCTACGGGATTTATACCGTTGATTCGCCTACTCGCACCGGATTCGCCTCATTCTGCGGGATTTAAACCGTAGATTTGCCTACTCGCAACGGATTCGCCACATTCTGCGGGAGATATACCGTTGATTCGCCTACTCGCAACGGATTCGCCTCATTCTACGGGATTTATACCGTAGATTTGCCTACTCGCACCGGACGAGCCACATTCTACGGGATTTATACCGTAGATTTGCTCACTCACACCGTCGCCTCATTCTACGGGATTTATACCGTTGATTCGCCTACTCGCACCGGATGCGCCTCATTCTGCGGGATTTATACCGTTGATTCGCCTACTCGCACCGGATTCACCACATTCTACGGGATTTATACCGTAGATTTGCCTACTCGCAACGGATTCGCCACATTCTGCGGGAGATATACCGTTAATTTGCCTAATCGCACCGGATGCGCTCCATTCTACGGGATTTATACCGTTGATTTGCCTACTCGCACCGGACGAGCCACATTCTGCGGGATTTATACCGTAGATTTGCCTACTCGTTCCGCATTCGCCCCGTTCTACGGGATTTATACCGTAGATTTGCTCACTCGCACCGGATTCGCCTCATTCTACGGGATTTATACCGTTGATTTACCTACTCGCAACGGATTCGCCACATTCTACGGGATTTATACCGTAGATTTGCTCACTCGCACCGGGTTCGGCTCATTGTACGGGATTTATACCGTTGATTTATCTACTCGCAACGGATTCACCACATTCTACGGGATTTATACCGTAGATTTGCCTACTCGCAACGGATTCGCCACATTCTGCGGGAGATATACCGTTGATTTGCCTACTCACACCGGATTCGCCTCATTCTACGGGATTTATACCGTTGATTTGCCTACTCACACCGGATTTGCCTCATTCTGCGGGATTTATACCGTTGATTTACCTCCTCACACCGGATTCGCCTCATTCTACGGGATTTATACCGTTGATTTGCCTACTTACACCGGATTCGCCACATTCTACAGGATTTACTTATTCTTTTGGGTTTATGGTAATTTGTCGATATACTTTAACTAGTGTTCTGCTGCACAAAATGCAACGAAAGCCAAATCAGATATACGCAGACAAGCTGGCTTAATATACTTTCAGAAATAAACTCGCGGCGTTCGAAGTTAACAAACGCAAGCTTCACCCAAACGTCGGCTTCACCCAAACGCAAAAAAGCACGGGAATCTAATCCTCACATGCTTCTTTCCATCGAAACTACAAAATCTACTCGATCTCCGGCTGAATATGCTCCGCGATCAATTGTTGCTTGTTGGTCCAGACCTTCTCACTCAGATTCACCCGGTACACCTCAGGATTGAGCTTACGCAGATATTCCGGCCAGAACAGATCCTTCTGCTCCCGATGGTAACGGCGAACTTCATTCAGATCCGGCAAAGTATAGACCTGGAAGCCGTTCACATAGATCGGCTCAAGCATAGGCAGCGCTTCATAGCGCTCCACATACTTGTGCATGTATGGATGCAACGGATTAAACAGCTTCACCCGACCGCCGTTGCGCGGAGCTTCCTCTTCCGGGAAGCAGATATAATCTGCTAGCGCTTTGCCATTTTTCCCGATAATCCGGAATACGTCCTTGCTGCCTGGCGTGGATACTTTTTCAGGGTTAGAAGAAATCTTGATCGTCGGTACCATTTCTCCCGTTGCGGACTCAATTTCTACCAGCTTATAGACCCCACCCAAAGAGGGTTGATCCGAAGCCGTAATCAATTGTGTGCCTACGCCCCACGTGTCGATGGCTGCACCTTGCAGCTTCAGATCCATGATTGTATTCTCATCCAAATCATTGGATGCCACAATCTTCACATAATCGAGCCCAGCTTCATCCAGCATGTTCCGCGCCTGCCGGGATAGATAGGCTAAGTCACCGCTGTCTAAGCGGATACCGATCATCTTTTTACCTTGAGCTTCAAGCTTTTTGGCGGTTCTAATCGCATTCGGCACACCACTGCGCAACGTATCGAAGGTATCAACTAATAGTGTAACTTCATCAGGCATCACCTTGGCATAAGCATCAAAAGCTTCCTGCTCGCTGCTGAAGCTCTGAACCCAAGAATGCGCATGTGTACCTTTGGTAGGGATGCCAAACATTTTACCTGCCAGCATGTTAGAGGTTGCATCAAAGCCGCCGATATAAGCCGCTCTAGCGCCCCAGACCGCCGCATCCGCTTCTTGTGCCCGTCGGGTACCAAACTCCAGCAGAATATCATTCGGAGCCACCTGCTTAATTCGGGAAGCCTTCGTAGCGATCAGCGTCTGGTAGTTCATGAAGTTCAGAATGGCGGTCTCCACCAGCTGCGCTTCCATGATCGTCCCTTCCACACGGATTAGTGGCTCATCCGGAAAAATCAACGCCCCTTCTTTCATCGAATAAACGTTGCCCTGAAAATGAAATTGCAGCAATTCTTCCAAAAAAGCGGGAGCGTAATTTTCTTCTTGCTCCGACAAGTAACGGATATCATCTTCGGTGAAACGCAAACCGCCGATGTACCCAACGATACGCTCTAATCCTGCGAACACGGCATAGCCGTTTCCGAAAGGTAACTTGCGGAAATAAGCTTCAAATACAGCTTTTCGCTTATGGCTTCCATTCACCCAGTGAGCATACATCATATTGATCTGATATTTATCTGTATGTAGCGCAAGTTCTCTCTTCAAGTCCTCATCTCCTAATATCCACGTTGCTGTATGTGTATGTTTTTTATAGTATTATGCCTTAACAACGTCTGCTCCTAAACTTCCCCGGAAATGATTTAGTGCCCATTTATGTCCATCCGCGTTGAAGCTGGCGACCGCATCTTCGTGCACAGTAATAGTAAAACCTTTGTTATATGCATCCACCGCAGTGTGCAAAACACATATATCTGTACATACACCAATCAAATGAAGGTCAGTAATGCCACGTTCCCGCAGCTTGATCTCTAGATCGGTTCCACTAAAAGCGCTATATCGAGTTTTGTCCATCCAATAGATGGAATCCTGGTCAGCTTCATAAACAGTTTTCAGACTTCCATAAAGCTCCCGCCCCTCAGTCCCTCGTACATTGTGAGGTGGAAACAGTTTACTCTCAGGATGATAAGGATCATTGTCTTCATGTAAATCTACAGCCATTACAACATAATCGCCATTTTGGACAAACTCAGATGTTAATTGGCTGATTCTTGGCTCGATGTCGATTGCAGGCTGCCCAACCGGTAAATTCCCATTGACAAAATCATTGGTAAAGTCAATTACTATTAGTGCTCTCATGAGAATCGTCCCTCCCCTGATTTAAGACACTACGTATAAATGGACAACAATGGCTCGTGATCTGTAAACATATACAGCTGAGCCGGGCGTTGTGAGTATTGATTGGAGCTGAGTGCATTGCCCTCTTCATCTCTCACTTCTTTTAATATACCCTGACGGCTGCGTGTTGACGTGATTTTACGAATAAAATTTGGCTCTTTAAATTCCGGCACTACTGTCTGAATCACCTGATAAAGCTCACTTAGCGTAAAATGCCTAGGCAAAAACTGTCTTGCTATCGTTGTCTGCAGCATTTGCTGTTGGATACGTACGTATGCATCCTTGATGATTTCATGGTGGTCAAAAGCGAGCTCCAGTTCTTCTAACGCTTCCTGCAACGTAAATAAACCCACTTCACCCGCATCGTCGGAAGCTTGTCTTTGTTCCAGCATCCACTCTTCTACTAAGGCGAAAAAGGCATGGCTGATTATCCATCCCCGAGGGTCGCGGCCAGGTGTACTATAAACTCCAAGATATTCTAAGTGACCTCCATCGACACCGGTCTCTTCTTTCAGCTCACGAGTTGCAGCATCATAAATAGACTCATCTTCCTGACAGAATCCGCCTGGTAGAGCCCACATGCCTGCACATGGCCATTTTTTCCGTCTAATTAACATTACCTTCAATTCACGTAAAGGCAACGTCTTAGTGACCGTCTTCCGTTCGCGTTTGGTCAGTGTAAACATTACAATGTCGGCCGGAACACCATCCGGTGTACGATATTTTTTGGCGTTATAGGTTAATTCCCCATTGTCGCTCATAATTGCCCCATCCTTTTCCGAAGCTGTAGTTTTACTTATTCGTATCTTTAAATGTACCAAACATGTTCTTCATAAATCAACAGCTAAATTCCATTATTTTACATTATCCTACAAAAAAGACTATATGAGAAACGACCTTGTCGTTGAATTATAAGGATTATGTATATTCTTGAATCTTACTTCTACCTCTTATATTGAAATAAAGGGACGGATCTGCATCCGCCCCCTGAACTGAGTGTGGGTTATCCGCATGTGGTCGGAGGCGCTTCGGTGCCGGCTTCCACATTTATTTTTTCCGAAACGGTATCTCTAATCACGGAAATTACCAGCTGGAGCAAATAATTAATATCGCTCTGGCTTTGCTGAAATTCATTGACGACAGGAATACCGTCGATCTCATCTTGCAGCACTTCAATTTCACGTTCAATTTTGGCGACCATATCTTTATTATTGAAGCTTTCGAAGGCCACGATTTCTTTTTGTTTTTTCTTAATGGTTGCAATCAGTCCTTGCACACGCTCGTGATTAAGAATTTTTTGCTCCGCCTGCTGAAAATGGCGAACCTCTTCGCTGGTTGAGATTAATGATGCTAATTCTTTAGCTTTGCCCATAATATCCTCGCGAACGATCAGATCACGGGTATTATAAGTCTTCATTCCATATTTATTCAACCGTTGTTCTTCTGTACTCATTAGTCATCTCCCCATTCGTATGTGATTAATGAACAGCTGCGGCCTCAACCACAATATCCCCTTTAATGTACCATGTTTTGGTATCTGTAATTCTCACTTTTACAAATGTGCCGATAAGCTCCTTCGGACCTTCAAAATGGACCAGCTTGTTAGCGCGGGAACGGCCAGAAAGGACTTCGGAGTTATTCTTACTCTCCCCTTCTACCAGCACCTCTACAACTTCACCCAGCATCCGGTCATTAATGATCCGGCTGTTCTCCTTGATGAGATCATTTAATCTTTGCAGACGTTCACTTTTCACCGACATCGGTACATTATCTTCCATAGCTGCTGCTGGTGTACCCTCCCGCGGAGAATAAATGAACGTATATGCCATATCATACCCAACCTCACGCACAAGCGATAGGGTATCTTCAAATTGCTCATCAGTCTCCCCAGGGAAACCAACGATAATATCGGTACTTAATACAGCATTCGGCACACTTATCTTAATCTTACGCACTAATTCCAGGTAAGCTTCCCGGGTATATTTACGGCTCATTTTCTTAAGAACGGCAGTACTTCCCGATTGTACCGGCAGATGGATATGCTCCACCAAGTTGCCGCCTTTGCCTAGAACCTCAATCAATTTATCGTCAAAATCCCGCGGATGCGATGTCATGAAGCGAATGCGCGGAATATCAATCAGGCGCATATCATCCATCAGGTTACCGAAAGTGTAATCAATGTCTGTAAAATCTTTACCGTAAGCATTTACGTTCTGCCCCAGCAACGTTACTTCCTTGAAGCCTTGGCGGGCAAGCTCTCTCACCTCAGCGATAACGTCCTCAGGACGACGACTGCGTTCTTTACCGCGTGTAAACGGTACGATGCAATACGTGCAGAACTTATCACAGCCATACATAATGTTCACCCAAGCGCGCATGCCTTCCCGCTTCTTCGGCAAGTTCTCAATAATGTCGCCTTCTTTAGACCATACCTCAACCACAAGCTCTTTACTAAATACCGCTTCTTTAATGAGGTGTGGCAATCTGTGAATATTATGCGTACCGAAGATCATATCCACGAAGCCATGCTTTGACATAATCCGGTTGACTACGCCTTCCTCTTGGGACATGCAACCGCATACCCCTAACAACAGACCCGGCTTCTCGATCTTCAGGTTCTTAAGATGTCCTAGCTCTCCAAATACCTTATCCTCGGCGTTCTCACGAATCGCACAAGTATTCAGCAAAATGAGATCCGCATCATTACGGTCAGCGACACTGCGGTAGCCCATCTGTTCCAATAGGCCCTTCATCGTTTCCGTGTCATGCTCATTCATTTGGCAGCCATAAGTAAAAATAGCATATTTTTTTCCTACACCATAGGTCTTCATATCCTCTGGGATTTCGAAATCATAATGAACCTCAATACCTTCTTTGCCACGCCGTTTGCCTTCTTTGTAGTTTGGCTGGCTGTTTATCTGAATGTTTCTTCCTTTAATACGATATGTTGTTTTTCCTTCTTGCTCACTTATAACCTTTGCATCACTGAAATCAAAATATTTGGAGTAATCCTTCTCTTGTGCCAACTAGAATACACACCCTTAATTAAAACTTATATTTTAAACATTCACTAAAATTATAGCATAGTCTATCTGAGTATATCCATCGAAGGAACAGACTAAATTAGCAAAAAACCCCTCAATCGAGGGGTAAAACTAAATTACTTTACCTGTAATACCATCCACTCAGAATATAATTCAGCGAAGTAATCTTCCAGTTCTTTTTTGATAGTTTCGTTAATTTTCCCAGACGCTTTCTTCTGATCAATTATTTTCTGAACCTGTTCATTTATATAAGATAAATTTTCAGGAATGATAATCGGTATCTTTTTAACATAATTAGCAGAGTTATTAGCTGTCGGATTTATGGCATTAATGATGCTGTTGAAAATTTCAGAATTAAAGAATGCCAGCATTAAGTAAAGGTATTTTTCTTCTTTTGGAAATATACCCACTACTGATTGGTCGAACACCTGATTCTCTATTAAATTAGCTCTAATTTTCGATGATTTCACCATCGGTAAAGCAATACCTTTTTTAAAATAAAATTGAGAATTCTGGAATCTTGCTTTTTTATTTGTATTATACTGTTTAACAGCTTCTTTACTCCAATCGATGTACCAATCATTTTTTCTTACATAGCTGTCTGAACTACCCTTTACTATTGGAATAAATGCATTTGTCGCATCAATGCCTTCAAGAATATTTTCTACTTCAAGATAATTATTATTTATTTCATTTTCTTCTATTACCGGACATTTACTTATATTATTTTTAACATTTTCAGATGCTACTTTAAAATATTTCTTGTTGTCACCTGTATAAATTCCAGTTACGCAAAATGCAATATCATTTAAAGTAACTGAAGAAGTATTGATTAAATCCCTGATTCCTTGACCGGATTTTATTAAGAACGCCTTATCTAGTGATTCAAAAACTTCCTTTTGTTTTAAAATTTCCACGGAATAATTACTTAAATCTCTTTTATGTGTAATTTCATCAATGTCTTCTGGTTGCTTTAAATTCGTAATAATTCTTATATCATTTTCAAGAGCGATTTCTTTATCCACTGTTTTTTGAATTGTAATTATACACATTTTCGAATAACCATAATTAACCCCAGGGAAAAATTTTGATGGAAATATTAATATTTCTTTTATTTTAGTATTCAACAACATATACTCTCTTAAATTTTTATGCATATGAAGATTCATAAATGTATCGGGAATAATGAAACTCAGGATTCCTTCTTCCTTTAGTAGAGAAATACAACGAAGTAAGAACAAAGTATAAGATTCTTTAACATAAAAACCAGCATATCTTTTCTTTAATACATCTCTTTTTTCATAATCCTGCCACGCTCCATAAGGCGGATTGCCGATTACTTTATCGTAGTATCCATTTGACATAACAAACATATCAAGTTGTACATCAAGCAATGTATCTGAATTAATCACTCTAATGTTTGGATTATCTTTGTACTTACCATTTAAAATACTTACTGCCTCTGGATTCAGATCATAAGCTTCAATTTTACTGTTAGGGTTATGTCTCAATACCTCATCGATAAAAACACCATCGCCTGCTGATGGTTCTAGTATTAAGTCATCTGGCTGTAACTCAATTTGATTAATCATATAATCAGTAATAAATTGCGATTTTGTGTAGTACGAACGAAACTCATCCATTATTAATATCTCCTTTTATAAAAAAACTTAGGTTTAACTTATGTTAAGCATAAGTTAAACCTAAGAATAATTCAAGCTTGATTTTTACCACCAAGTTAAATAGTGATCTGCAAAAGTTTTACCTTGTCGTGAAGTGTAATTGGACTTCATATACGAAGAAGTTTTTTCGTCAAGATCATCTGGTATTGATAGCTGATGTTTTTCGATAATCTTTAAAGCTTCAAACCCAGTGTATCTATGTATCATACTATAAACTTCATTTCCTCTTTCAACAGACCACAGTCCTGAATTTTCAAGCTGTCTTAGATAATTATGCCCTGTGGCTTCTACTGTTCTTACTGCCAACATACATTTATATGGCTTTTCAGTTAATTCGTAGTAGTTCAACATATCATAAACTCGTGCGACTGTAAGCAGTCGTTCTTTATTACCTTTTTCATTAGAGCCATAACTTCCTTTAAAATCGATTATTACTTTTTCGTGTTTTGTTTCTGATTCGAATATTTCACCATCTAACTCCTCGAATGTTTCAAACAATTCATCAGAATTTAGATTTATACTTTCACCAAGAAGCGTCCATATCTTTTCATAATCATTAAATATATCCCTGATTACTTCTTCTGGCAATCCTTTTTCTATTAATTTATTGATGAATTTCTTTTTCACTTGTTCTTGCACATCTCCGAAACTAGGAGCAGTAAATCTTTTCACATTTTTTTTAACTGGAAAAGTCCAACATAGCTTTACAAGGCTTTCCCACAATTCTCCTGATCTACGGGACAAATCCATCGATTCATAATTCCAAAGATAATTTCTACATTCTAGAGATACAATGATCCAACAATAATAAACCAAAAATGCACACTCTGATTTCTGACTAGCATCAATTTTTTGTGTTAAAATCCCAAAGACATTTTTGTGAAGTTCATCTAAGAACTTGTTCATTTCTTTTGTCTTATCTTGATTTTTACCTTTCATTTTTGATACCTTTTCAAGAACTTCTGCTGAGTTTGTTCTCATCACACCCAAAATCAGTTTCTTATCCAATACATACAAAAAAACTCGCCTCCATATCAAACGTTCTAATACAACGTTATTAATTTCGACAAAGTTCTTTCTTTTCCTTCAGTGTGTTATTTTTTTATTTAATATTAATCCAAATCCCCTCTCCTAAGAGAGCTAAATTACTACTGGTTTTGCCGCATTATTATCAGTTCCTATAATACAAACTCTAAGTTGGTGATTAACCAGCTTCATTGATTCATCGCTAATTGTCCTTAAATAAGCTAATAATCTCTTTTTACTAATTGTATTCATTTGAGTTACATCAACTTTACCTTTAACTACTTCCACCACGGTTATTATAGAAGCACGAAAGTTTCCAATATTATTTGAAATAACTAAAACCTCTTGAACACTTCCATCGTACATTTCAGCAAGATAAATTTGCCCCCGAACAATACATTTCCAGTCTATATAATGCTTCTTCTTTTGTTTTAACTCTTGATTAACTATTTCTTTTTCAACTTTTACAGCCTCCATTTTATACACTCCTTTATAACTCTGAATTAAAATATATCGAATTATATAAGGATTTTATATTTTATCAAAATTTATCTATTTTTAAGTATTAATGTATAATTAATTGTATATAATTTTATCATTTAGGAGTGGTAATTATGAAGGATGCAATACCAATTAATGAATTATTTAATAATTTAGATAAAATGACTAAATTAATCTTTTACAAGCTATTTTTTGATACACCTGATGCAATTTACTGGAAAGAAAATATTCGAAATCAAGAAATGAAATACAAAAGAGGAGAAGTAGAATGCAAAATTCAAATACATTCAATTCGTGTAGCAATGATTAAATTAGAAGCCTCTATGATTATTAGGGAAAGCGCTAACGGAAGAAAAACTGAATATGCTCTATCTGATTATGGTAAGCACATTGTTCAATTGTTGAAGAAAAATGGACAAAAAAAATAAGCCCTCCGTTAAGGAGGGTTTTATCATTTTCTAATTTTCGCTTCGGCTTTCTTTTTTATTGATTCAGCAATTTCATCTTCTATCATTTTTAATAGGATATCAATTTCTTTATCGCTCATTTTAATATCAACTTTATTTAATTGAACTTGTACGAAATGAATTAACACTGAACTTTTCTCGGTGAAATTTGTTCCATTATACTTATTATAATTTTGTATGTATTCATTAATCTGTTCTTCTCCAATTAGTTTGATTGCATATAATAATTGGGTTGTCGCTGTCTTACCTATTCGTGCTATTAATACTTCTTCAAATGTATCTACAATGTCTTCTGTCTTACCAATGATACCTTTATCTTTCAAAAAGTTGAACGTAACCTTGATAATAATTCCTACGATAACCGTTAATAATAAAAGTTCTGCTTCACTCATAGTTACTCACCTCTTCGAACGACTATTTCTGATAACAGATAAATGTATTCGTCCATTGTTATAGTCCTCTTTTGTATTTTTGAAATCCAATTTAAGTCTGATATGATTTTTTTGTCTAATTGCTCTTGAACAATCGCTTCAATTCTCTTCCACTGCCAATCTGATAATTTCATAAATAAATCAACCTCCACAGGTATTTTAGGTTCTTCAATTTTGGTACAATCTTCAATTTCTTTAAGTACATCTTGAATAAAATTAGCAAATGTTTTACCAATTCTACTAAAAGCGTGATCTGGATCCACTTTGCGTTTAGGGTCAAGTTGCTTATGCGATACTAGGTGTTTTATTGGATTTAAACCTTCTAAGTAGAGCGTATAGGCATTAAACCAAACAAAGCGTTTATACGCCTCCCTTGACCTTTCTAAGTCTGTAAAGAAGCATAGTTCGTGTCCTAATGCCACATCGTTTGCATCGTCACCGAATAAGCTATTATCAGTCGTTACATTGTAAAGTACGTGCCAGGCTTTTTCGTCTAATGGGATACAAACAATAATTTCCTTATCGTCAATAAATGAATGAGCAGAAGCTACTCTGAAAGGCACAGGTTTCCCATCTTTATCGTTATAAGCTTCAAATCTTTCTCCATTAACAATTTTAAATTTTCTATTTAAGTAATTTACGTTGTTTCTTGCTGTAGAATTTATATTTCCTGTATCGTGAGCAACTTGAAACAGTCGTTTATCAGCTTTTATTTTGGATCGGTTTATTGAATTGGTTAAGTATTCGTATTTAATTTCATATTTCATTTTAAAAGCCATCAATATCATTCCTCCTATTTAATTGAAATCTTTGAAGTATAACCTGAAAATCAAAAAATAAAAAAGACATTGGAGTGTCCCAACGTCTTTATAATCCTAAAAATGATAATAATTTATCTGCGTGTTTCCCTGCCAAACCAATAACACCAATACCTACACCAACTGACGAGAATTTAATAATAATATTTAGTAACTTATTAACAGTTTGTTCTTTATTATTATTTTCTTCTCTTGTTTGGTTTATTGTTTCTTGGAATAATTGTTTTTGGTCTTCTCTCGCTTCTTTTTGAATTGCTATTATTTCTTCAAAGTATCGTTTGTTCTCCAATTTTAATTCAATAACTTGATTATTTAGTTTCATAAACTGATTTACATCAACTTTCTCCCGATTTAATTTATATGCAAAAGTTTCTAACTCATTTAATTTTTGTGCATAAGCTTTAAGATTTTCTTCCTGTTTATTTATTCTTTTTAATAATTCTTCATTATTTTCTTGTGTCATATAATGTTCCTCCAAAGTATATAAAAAGCATAACTACAATGAGCTATGCTTTGCTTATTAGTATGATATTGTTTTTATTTTTATATTGAATTTTAACTTTTTGACCAGCTTCAACTTCGATTAAGCTTGGTATTTCCAAACCTCCCTCAGCTTGTGATATCAAATCAACAATGGCTTTTTTAGTTACTTCATTGTATGAAATCACATTACAAGAGAGTATTTTAGTAGAACTATTACTTATAAACTTTTGGGTATTGTTATCAAATTTCTTTCTAATTTTTAAATAATCGAAAGTAGCCATAAAAACCTCCTTAAAAAAGTAATATTGACTTGAAATGAATTGTTGTTACAAAACCACTAATATCCATACCGATAATAACAAACCTTTGATTTGCAGTTGCACCACTATAATTTGGGTCAATTATTGAAATGGTATCTCCAATATTCAAATCTGCTCTAATATTAATAACAGTTAAACTACCGTGATATATTGTTTGCTTTTGAAAGGCTAAAACTTCATTTACATAGTTATTAAGTTTAGCTTGTGTATCAAAGTGATCTGACTCTAAAGCAAGCTCATTTTCTCCCCACTCATTAATGTTAGTAATGTCTTCTGCTCTTGCAGTGTATCCTTCTGTTGCAATATGCGTTGAAGTAACAGTGACTACATTGTAATAGTCTTGGGTTTCACTAATTCCTAATGACTTTATTTCTGAAGCTTCAAATGTATATTTTGCATTTAGATTATCAATCTTCTTCAATTCAAATCTATTGTCTTTTCTTCTATAAAAAATCCAATTTGGATATGCCGCCATAAGTATTGTTATATGTTCATCTATATAATTATCATTAGAATAAAAAGCTGTATTAACAGATGGACTTGTAATAGGAAGATAAATATCACTTGAAGTGTATCCTGCTTTAATTATTAAGCGCTCTAATGTTCCTCCAAGAGAATCTGTTGGTAAGGTGAAATTAGGTTTCTTCTTATGTAATTTTGAAGCGCCAATATCTACATTAACTGTTATTGAGTTAGAGGCAACATCAGAAGCCTCAACGTTTGTTATCTTGCCGTTTAGAATGTCCATTTTCACTTCTGTGCTTAAAGGATAGATAGCTGATATTTTTACGTTGTTTCCACGCTTAAAAGCCCTCTGAGCCTTATTTGGACCAAAGAATGCCCAAACGTCCTTCCCTTTATGATCTACAAGGAATTCAAATGTAGCTGAAGTATTCATATAATCCGTAGAATACGTAACACTATAATTTTTAAGAAACTCATTTACGTTTTCTTTGTATATAATCCCAGGCTCAGCCTGATAAGTTGAAACCGACTTATAATACTTAGAAAAATTTATCTCTTTATCATAAGGAGCTTCACCGTGTCCAAATAGAAAGTATAACTCATCTCTAATTGGGTCTCTGAACCAAGAAATCCTAATAAGCGGCACTCTCTTAATATCATTATTGTCAGTTTCGAGATAAAACTTTTCTAACTTCGTAGCGTCTTCAGTCATTTTATAGTAATAGTATTTTCTCTCTGAACTATCATAGACGTAATCACTAATTACATAATTACTTAGTTTTTGATATAATCCATAGAATTTTACCAAATTATTATATGGATCGGTTTGTGAAGTAGTCGATAGTTGAGTCATATCAAAGGTGGCGAAAGTTCTAATGTCATATCTTATATAATTTACGTAAATGAAATTATAAAAAAGCATCCAACTATTTTGTGAAGCTGTATGTGAGAATGAACTTGTATCGACATATATTAATTCAAATGTCATTAAATCTGTACTTTTGAACAAACCAGCAAAATAATACATTTGTCCCAACTGCCCAACTCTTCTCACAAGATTAACTGCATAATAATTTCTATCAGCTAACATTTGAACACCACTAAAACCATCAATTAATACATACTTGTTTCCACTTTTATCACTAAAATTATCGCAATTAACGACTATATTCATTTCTGTAAATTCATTGAAAGAATCACTTTCTTGAATCGTAAAGAGTTTAAAATTCTTTCTATTATCTGGATTATCATTTGGACTGTAATAATTACTTGAAAAGATATTTAAATCAATATGTTGATAATCTAATCTTAGGTTTAACTTTTGACCCGGATTGTTAGGATCGTCTGGACGTGTCATCATTTGTATCATTCCATATTCAGCATCTCTTTTATAAATTTCGTTATCAGAATGAATCGTTAAATAGTAAAAATCGCTTAATTTATAAATTTCGTGACCATCGTATGTATTATTTCCTAAATGAGTAACTTCTCTCTCTATATAATGTGGTGTTTCTATGAGAGGCATTGCTGGCAATTTATCTATATTAATTTCTAATTTAGGAAATTGATAATAATCTGCTTTAAAATATACTGGCAAACTTGAATGAATTGGTGCTGACATTTTTTCCACCTCCCTATTAACGTTTATAGATAAATGATAAATGAACCGTATATAAACCCTGCGGTCCGGCAGGTTGTCTTAGTGAAGAAATTATTACTTTTATTTTGTTTTCAAAGTCGTCTTCAAAATCATAAATCCTTCCACGTTTAGACCATAACTCATACAACATTTCATATTCAGGTCTTAATATTTTAGAAAAGATTAACGTAAATTCATAATCTTGTTTTGATGGTTGAATTAGTTTAATTGTTCCGTCTAGCATTACTTCCTTTCTCTCTACTGGTTTGAGCATTTCAGAGGAATAATCGTCTGGTTTCAAGCGACAAACTTTTCCCGATACAGGGTCACTTATTTTTATATAATCATTCAATTGAATCACCTTCTTGTTAAAATAAAAGAAGCAGATAATATCTGCTTCTAATCGAAAACCTTATTCAATGCGTTTTTAAATGTCCATTCAGTTTCTTCTTTTGTTTGACCTACTATATTAAAGTTGTTCTCCATTTGCACTTTTGTTTTTGGTTCCTCTTTGTTATTACCAGTAGCCTCATTGTATCCCCACTTAGCGAACTTTGAGACTTGATAAATACCAGTAGTTTCCCAAGCAGCATTACCAAGGTCTTTCCAACCTTCTGGTGACTTTAAATTACTTAAATCGGTAAGTGTCTTGAATCGATCAATAGCACCATCGAGTTCAGTTTGAAGGGCTTTTAGATTCTTAGTAAGATTATCTGCTATTCCAGTTTTATTAAAGAAATCAGTCCAACCTTTTACGAACCAATCCCATTTTTGAGTTAAAACATAAACTAATGCAATAATTGAAGCAATTAATATTCCCCACAAGCCACCTTTTGCAAGCGTTGTGATACTCATACGTGCTATACCACCAGCTCCACCAGCAGCTCCACCAATACCAAGCCATCCAGCAATTGTAGATAAAGCTTTTATGACATTAACTAAACTAGGTAATAAAACAACTATTGCACCAATACCAGCTACCAATTTTAACAAAGCACTATAAGCCTCTGGATTTTTATCAGCAAATTCAGATATCTTCGTTATAATTTCTCCAAGTTTCAAAAGAAAATCACTTAATACTTTTATTCCTTCTTTTATTGCTGGTTGTAATTCAGTCGAAATTACTTTCCCATTTTTATCGAGTGTTTCCTTTATGAACAATTTGTATATTGGATCAGCTATATTTTTAATTAATTCTTGTTTGATTGTTCTGAATGTTGCTTCTATTTTTTTACCATCAATTATAGCTTTTTCATTTAGCTTTGCAGAGTTCTCATTTACAACTACACCTTTACCTAATGTACCGTGTGCTAATTCAGTCATTTGGGCTTCCCAGAATCCTTTGTTATCTTCATATTGAGAACCAGCAAGAAGAACACCAAGTTCTTGTGCTGCCATTGGGTTATTAACTTTAACTTTCTCGTATTCAGAAGCCAAAAATGTTAAAGCTTCTTTATTTCTACTTCCATCGTCCTTAATTGAGCGAAGGTAAGATAAGTATTTAATTATTTTTCCATCTATTTGTTTCTTTTCTGTTTCATCTGCTTTATTGTAGCCCCATAAAGCTTGAATACCTGTATGGTATTCTCCTCCCTCACTTAAATCTAAGGTACTTTGAACAGTCATTTCCTTCATAGTTTCAAGGAATTGAGCCGCAGAGAATGTTCCATTATCCCTAGCTAAATTTGCAGAGTCTATATACTCTTCTCTTGTTATCCCATTAATTTTTAATACGTTTGTGTATTCAGCAATACCCTCAAGCATTTCATCTTTTGCATCAGGAAATGCTTTAAGCATTGCATTTACCCAAGAAGCGGATTTCTCATAAGTATCATTTCCTAAAACATTCTTTTTACCTCTATCAACAGCAGTTATGTATTGAAGAACATCTACACCCATAGCTTCCGCATTTGCAACAAGCATCTTTGTAGTATTTTTCAACTCTGTCTCTTTGGGGTCCTTTAAAGCCGCTTTCTCCCAATGACTCTCATTCCCTGTATAAATAAGTTTCTGAGCGGCTATGATACTTGTTTGGTCTTCTCCAACACCACTTCTATTTATCTCTTCCATATTCTCTCGGTGTTGTTTTGTTCTTTCTTCAATCAAATCAAGCTGTCTTCCGTATTTAACGAATTCCAAATTATTGTTCTCACTCATTTTAGCTAGTGCAGTTGCGCCAATTGCAAATCCTCCAACCCACTTAATATAAGCATCTCTTGCGGCTGTCGCTTTATCAGAAAAGTTTTTTAACTTATCTCCAAAACTGCTTATTCCATTTGCCGCTTGATTTGAACTAGAAGCAGATTGATTACTTGCTCTCGTTAATTGACGCAACCCTTGGGAAGCACGATTTGCGTTTGAACCAACGTTTTGCAATTGTCCTGAACTATTACGTGTAGCTTGTGTTAAACGATTATTGTTATTCGCAGCCTGATTAGCTGATTGACTAGCATTTTGAAGACCTTGAGCTGCGTTGTTGGCGTTACTTCTTACCCGATTCATTTGATTAGCCATTATTTGCGTACCACTTGCAACACGAACAACCCTACCATTTAATTGATTCATTCTATTAGACATATTCTGAACGCCTTGAGCGGTACGAGTAGAACTTCTATTCAAATTATTCATTTGTTGATTCGTTCCTCTAAACTGTCTTGCTAATCTTTGAATACTACTAATAGCATTACTTACATCAATAAATACACTACCGACAACAGTGTTATTCCCACCACCGTTAGCTGACATAAAAAAAACACCTCCTTCGGTGTTAGATTGTTATTTCTCTTTTATAAACAAACCTTGACTACGATACTTTTCTAACTTTTCATTATAAATTTCATCTCTTGTAGGAGCGATATTCCAAAACTCTCTTACAAACTTCTTCTTTCCTTCTGTTATCGCTTGAAATTGTTCTGAACTCTCACAATAATATTGTTTTTCATCCATTCTTTCAAACTGAATAAAATCATATCTTTCGTTCAACTCTTTAAGAGATATTCTTGATAAATCATCTTTATAATGCATTTTGCACTGATAATATTTCAACTTAATTGTTTGTCTCAGATTTATTAAATGCTGTTTGTTTGATAATTCAGGAATACTATAATAAAATTCCTTCATCTCTTCACTTATTTCTGATTCTTCTTTCTTTTCTTCTCCCTTTTTTGAAAACGTTCGGCTAAAAAATCCTTGTACTCCACATAAAGCGTGTAGCAAACATCCACAAAATCAAATAAATCTAATTCTGCTAACTCATTTCTTGAAACATTAAAGTATATCGCAAGAGCATCGTATAAGAATTCTCTATTCTTCACGATTATCCAACCAATTTTTAATTTATTATCTCCTGCATCAACTACTTGTTGGAGAATATCAGGTGACTTTTCAGTTTCAATGAAATTCCCAATAATCTGTTCTAATAATTCTAAACTTTGTTCAACTTCTAAACTCTTTACAAACCTAAAATGTTTATCTTCATTCACTTCTATAAAGCATTCTCTTTTACCATCTACAATCTTATCTATAATGTCTAACTTAATTAAACTATCTAATGAAAACATATAATCACCTCATATATTATTTTGTAAAAATTAAAAAGGAGGGTTTCCCCTCCTAAGATTAGGCTAATGGATCTGGAAAGAATTCTTCACCAGTTTTATCTATTACATCTTTCCATTTCGTTAAAACCTTCTCCAATGTATCTGCTTCAATCCAAAATATATCTTTGTTTTCATAAGTTACCGAAAAAAACTTCAAAGGTACTTCCGCTTTAAAATAATCTTGTGAAGAAGCATTAAAATCATTTACTCCACCATTAGCTATAACTTTCAACCATAATCTATATTTTAAATTTGGTGCCTTTGGAGAAAATAACAGAGGCTCTGTTAAAGTTTTCAAATCACGATACCTTTTATATGCATCAGTAGTTACTCCATTTGCATCTGTTTCTCTATGTGCTTTACCGAATTTTGATAAAACATCGTATGTTTTTGGGGCAAGTTTAAGACTACCTTCATACGTTCTATCCATTTGATATTCATTTGCTCCTTTTTTAGCAAATGTATCACGAGATAAAGTTTCATCAGTACCATTAATACTATAACCTTCAGGGGATAAATCATTAGGATCAATTATATCCTTTTCAATTGTTAATGCTGTTTGATCAAATGATTTTACTAAACTAATTTCAAAATCTAAAAACATATGTATCACCTCATAAATTATTATTAATATGTGTATGTCAAAATGGCATTTACAGAGTAAATACCATACTTGTTTTCCGCTAATAAATAGTCGGAAGTGTATCTATGTAAAAAAGATAGAACAGTATATTTTGGAAGTTCTAAACCTTGAATTTGATCGTATTCCAATAATTCTAAAATGGAATCTGAAACGTCACTCACCTTTTGATGGTTATTGTAATATCTCACTACAAACTGAACCTGAACTTCTTTTGTTCTTTTCTTATCGTTTTTACTTATTGTTTCTCCTAATTTGATATAAACCCCCTCAAATGTTTCATCGTAAGGTTTAAACATTATCGGAATTGTATTATCAAACCCTTTTGTATATAGAATTGTTCTAATATCTGTTACTTGAAACTTCATAAAATCACCTACTATATAACTCTTTTTAGTCTATCGAATAAATCTTGTTTTTGGCGTTCAATTATCTTTGTGATGTAATGATCTTCCCCAACTTGAAAGTTAAGCGGTAATCCTGTTTTGGGATTTATCCCTTCGTGAATGTAATTCGCATAAATCAAATGAGAGGAGAAAATTATCTCAATATATCCATCACGCACGACTTGTTGCCAAGTGATATTTGCAGTAAGAGCGCTGCTGGTAATAGAGATTTGATTACCTCCATTAAATTCAACATTAATGGATTGTCGTAGCTGCCCTGTGTCAAGCGGCGTTATTTGAATCATTTCGTATTGAGCGTCAAACGCCCAGTCCTGCGCTTCTTGAATTAGAGCTTCAATAATATGTTGTGGCAATACGTTAATATTTCTTATAAGAGGTTGGAGATTTAGGTTGAAATTAAACATTGTCATTTCAATACCCCAACATAACTTCCAAATCCATTATGAAATGCGTCTTCAATATTATTGATTGGATACCATTTTCCTTTGTATAAAACTCTGTCTCCGTCTTTTAATTCGTGAGTTAATGAAAATATAGTGAGCGTAGATCCATTCTGATTATTTTGGATATTCTGAATAAAACAGTTATTAAGCGTAATAGTTTGTACCATAGTATCCCCCATTTCACTTTCCTCTGTTATTCTTTCAATTGTTATTGGATATCCATTTAACATAAGAAATTCACCATATAATCTGATAAATAATTAACAATTTGATTATGAGAATCGTTTATTTTAATATTTGATTTTCCTGTTAATTGGTAGTTCTCACTAATTTGACCGACTGTTTTACCAGACACAAAAATGCTATCCATATTTTCCATTTCATTCACGATGTTCATTGCTATCACTTGGGCTTTCTTAACCTTCAAAGGTACAGAGCTGCCATTCACACTCAAAGGAAAATTAGCTGATTGGTTCTTATCGTATTTGGGATACCTGAATACTGTATAAATGTTTTCCAACCAATCAAAGGCTTTTTTAGCTAAAAAAATCAAATCTTCATCTTGCAAGGATAATATCTCCTTTTCAAGACAAAGACTTTTTATTTCTTCTATGGTTACATAGCTGTTTATCCCTACTACTAACATAGCTATCACCTACTTATTATTTTGTCTTCTTACTTCTAAGTGCTTCTGCTTCTTCTTTTAATTGTTTAATATAATCTTTTTCGTCATAAGTAATTGCTTCATACAAACCAGATTCTATTAAATTCATTAAATTTGCGTCATCCGTCACATTATCTCCACGAGTGATTTTATACTCTACACCATTAATCTTCATATCTAGATTGATTTTTGATTTATATTTCATTTGCATAATAGATTACCTCCATAAAATTAAATAAAGGCTAGTTGTCACTAGCCTTCGATTAGATATTGCTATAATTATTTAAATTTGTATCGATGTTATTGATTACAGCCATTCTTGAAGCAAGTGGTAAGTCTAAACTCATTTTTGTGTATATGAATTTGTTGATTTCAGTATTATCAATTCCTTTTAATACGTCTAAGAAATAACCTTCACCTAATACCACACCTTCGACTTCTAACTTAGTCTTTTGCATTTGGTAGAAGATTTCTTCTTTTGGTAGGATAATTATGCCGTTGTAACCAGCAAGTAATTTACCACCACGAATACGTCTAATATCACATAAATCTGTTTCAAATAATTTAAATTTAGCTTGGTGTGTAGCCGGATCTAAAACGTCTCTTCCGTGTTTTAATACGAAAGTGAGAACCTTCGCAACATTATTAGAACAAAGCATAACCATATCGTTACCTAAACCGCCATCTTCATCGATTTTTTGTAATGCTTCATAAATAGATACGTCTGTTAGTTTTCCATTTATAACAGTTACTTTTCCATCTCCATCCACATTAGTTTCACCAAGCGTAATAATGTTACCGCCACTTTGGGAGTGTGCCAGGATACCTTGGAACTTATCACTCTTTGGCTTAGATTGGTCTTTTCTTCCGTTGAAGGTGAAATGCTCTATGGATTTAACCGCACGTAAAATTGCTTGGTCTTTTTGTTTGTCTGGATTAACTACCTGACGACCTGTTGCAGACTTAAACGTGTAACCATATGGAATTACGAACTCTTGAAATGGATTTTCAAAAGTGTCAGGTAATACAGTTTGTTTATTTGATAAATCAGCATTTCCTTCATAAACGTCATTATAATCACCACTCAATTGAGATAAATCATTAACGCTTACTTCTATTGTTTTTTCATCAGTTTCTTTAATACCATTACTTGCTATTTCGTTAAATAAAAGTGTTTCATTTTCACCGATAGTTTTTAATCTTTCACTGACTTCTTGTGTATAAGTCGTGGAATCAAAGTTTTTCCCATTTACTAACATTTGCAATTACCTCCAAAATATAAATTCTTAATTTTTTAGAATGTGAGTTTTAACGACATACCTTCTTTTAAACTTTCGGGTAATAAAAAAAGACCCTACTGGTCTGGTCGGTTCATTACTTATATTTTCTCATTAACTCTTGGGCAGCAGTGTATTTACCTTGTCTAATAAGTGCGTTATATTCCTCTTCCCAATTCACTTTTGTTTCACCTTTATTGGAGCCGGTATCAATTTTTGGTTTTACATCTGATTTCTTAATGAAATTATTTATTTCAAGTACAGATTCAATTAACTTAATTGTATTATCAAATTCTTCTTTGCTTTGAAACTTGGTTGAAGGTAATTTATAAGGCTTTTCCTTCAATTTAGATTCAACATAAATTCCAATTTCTTTTTGCGCTTCTTCTTCTCTTTTGTTTTTTATGTATTCTAAGTCGTCTTTATTTAAACCTAATTTAGCAAATAAATCTTCTTCTGATAATTCTGTTTTTGGTTCTTCTTTAACCTCTTCCTTTTTTTTAGTTCCAAATAACTCACCAAAGAATTCAGAAATTTCTTCCTTCACCGTTTTCTTTGGCTGTTTTTCTTCTTTTATTTCTTCAAAAACTTTTTCAATCTCTTTCTCTTCTTCATCTATATTTTTTTCTTGTTGTTCATCTAATAATTGATCTTCTTCCATTCTTCTAATACCTCCTAAATTGTAGTTCTATATAATAATCAAAATAAAGCGAAAAAAACGGACACATTTTCACGTGTCCAAATTTTGTGCCTATATAATTAATAATCCTTTTAAAAATTCACAGGCACTTAATTTGTGCTTATATAGTAAACAAACATTCAAAAACCGTTTTCTTTAGCTCGATAAAAATAATTATTTATTTCTTGGCGGTCTTGCAGGATATACTACGCTTACGTGTTTGCAATTTGGATGGAATAACTTTTTAACACCAGTTACATCGTCTAAATGAGTTTTATTAAGAAAATTATCTTTGGGATTCTTTCCAACATAATATATTTTTCCTTCATAAGGCTCACAAGCTTTACTTGGATTAGGGTGCGAACTAATACGTACATAAAGATACCCAAGCTCCTCTGTACGCTGCTTAACGGCTTGTGTGTGCATATAGCGTGACTCCGTTCGCAAAATCATACGAGAATAGGTTTTAATATCGTATCTACGTTTAGAAGTCGTTACCATTTTAATGCCCTTATCCTCTATTTCCTTTACCATTTCTTTAACAGCTCTGTTAAGCGATTGACCTGATATAGATTGCTTTATTACCTTATCATTCACCAATTTATTAATAGTAGCTTTTATTTGAGGTGGTATTCCTTCTGATGCTCTTTTTAAATAGGTATTCACTTCATTTAAAGTCGCCTGAACTAAATGAAGATTAGGTTTTGCAAATTGAACAGTAGCACTCATAGAAGAAGGGGCATTTTGTAAAATTAATTGTTGATCAACATCATCTATTCCTTGTTGATATACCTCTATAAATAAATCTTGTATTGATAACTGCTGTGAATCTAAATAGTTTTGAAATATCTTATTCACCTTTTTATTTATCGTTTTATAATGTTCAATTTCACTTAACGCAAGTGATGGGTTTTTACTCTTTTGTTTTACTATTTCGAATAATGCTTGTTCTACTTCTTTACTTATCTGCTTATTTACTTTATTCAGTGCATTTATAAGCTTTTTATCCAAGTGTTTATTTATTAAACGGTCAAGACGTTCTGCTTCTGTTTCTTTCTTCTTTTTAGCCATTAAAATCAACTCCTAAAAATAAAGACAGCCCCTTAATTGGAGCTGCCTTTGAATACATTTTTGATTGCTTGAATGATTTTATCAAGTAAGCCCTGATTACCCACCAGCTCTTGTGATTGTTCGTATGGTGCCTCTGTAACGCCCTCTGGTTCCTCTCCTGTATCCTCAGTAGTAAATCCTTCACCAAACTCATTGCGGATTGGTAGATCGGCGTCCTGTTCGTCCTGGACTAACTGAGCCTCAACGTCTAACTCTTCGTCCGTTGAACCTTCAATCTCTTTGGTCATTGTACGCTTAGACTTAATTAAGCCTAAATCAGCCTTTTTCTGTTCCAGTTCAACCTTCAATTGCTCTAATTTTATTTCTTCTTCTTTATCCTTAAATAGAGTGATTTCAAATTCCACTTCTACATCTTCTAACGCTTCTTCATCCACTTCAATATTTTTTCCGTTTTTTAGTTCCAGGAATTCCATTGTGCGGTATAAATCCTGCAAGAATTCTACATAGTTACTTAACTTAGCTTCTACATTGGATAAGGTTTTATAATTTTCCATTTCTAATGCTTTACCTGATTGGATATTACCCGATGCTTGCTTCTCCCTAAATAGCCCTGAATCAATTCCCATAGCATTTAATATCTCGTCTTTTAACTTCTCTTTTCTCTCCATTAACTCTGTAATAAATGAATCAACAGTTAATTTTTCTAATTTGAAGTTTTCCCCGGAAGTTGGTAAGAATTTTTTACCTTCTAAACTCAATTCCTTAATTCCATCTATCATAAATTCAGCTTCTCTTGCAAGTAATTGAATCGTTCCTCTATCTAAAAAGTGATGTGGATTAGCAAAATCAAGAATAGTCTTCTCTTCGACAGTCGCTAATTTATTTAATCGACTTACCTTTGTAATTATATTCTTAGTGTAATCGGAAACAGAAATAAAATTATTAGTTGATTCGTTCTGTACATTCCAAAAGAAAAAGTCACCTTTCTGATGATTAAGATAACCAGTATCTTGATCATAAAAAAATGACTCGTCTGAAAAATCATTGTCTTGATAAGTAATGTATTTATTTATAAGAGTCATATACATATCTTGATTAGTAAGTACATACTTCCCATTATCTTTTACATAGAGTAATTTCACACAATCTATTGGAGAATGTAATATCATTTCAATCTGCTCTTTATCGTCTGATTCATTAACGCAATAAACATAATCAATGTCATTTACATATTCTTCGCTTTTTATACAAAATACATTGGTTGGGTGTGCTTGTCTCAGCTTAAATTCGAATTCATTTGGATTTTTTAAGTTAGGAGCAAGTTGTAAATAAAAATAGGAATTTTTAAACACCATAGAGTGTTCAAATGCCGATGCTAATTGTTTTCTTAATTTATTTTTCTTATTCCATTTCATTATCTTATCCTTACGTTTTAAGGAATGTACAATTATTTTTGCTTTCCTCATAATGTCTAATTTTATTTTTGTTCCATCTCGAAGGATATTATCAATTACATAATGCTCTTTATAAATGTCTTTTAATTCGTGTTGGAAAACACTTAAATGGTCGCCTTCGTATAATCTCTTCAAGGTGTCTAATTCACTCAAATGTTTATCCCTATCTCCAAAAAAATCTTGTGGTAATTCACTATATTTTATTATAAATTCAATTACTGATTTCATTTTACTTCACCTGTCTTATTTATTTTTTAATAAATGTTGAATATTTAATTTTTCACGACTATGAATGACATAACGACAGCTATCAATGGAGTGGTTCCAAGCATCAAGTATTTGTCCGTTAGGCATACGTTGATAAAGGTCTAACTCTTTAATTGTATTTGTGCAATTTGAGCAAATAAAAAAACGCCCTGCTCCTAAAAAGGAGTGAAGCGTTCTAACACCAGCTTCTATACCGTTATCTACATCTTCGAGAAAGAATCCAGCGTCCTCATATTGCTCTCTATAACTCTTCTGTGACTTATCTGCATACATTCCTAAATAAGCCAAACCCATTGATTTATATTTTCTCAATAAGTCTCTATCAATCTTAATCCAATCTCTTCCACCACTATGATTTACGGTATGTATTTTTGTTTCATAAACCTCTTCAATCAAATAATAATTAGCTTGACCTTGAATAAATTCAATACCAAAAATTAATGTCACTCCCGGATCAGGGTCATATCCCCAATCTTTTCCTATGGCAAAGTGAGTTATAGATTTTTCTCTTATTTTTTTATTTATTACCTCTTGGCTAACAGTATGTATATCTGGTTTCCAAATATCAAAAATCATTCCTTCATAAGAAGTGAATTGTCCCAATAATTCTTGTGCATATGCGTTACCTTTGTACTGTTGTTCTAAATTATATAAGTATTGTCTATCTAAAAAAGGATTCTCATAACTGGTAGCGTGAATCATTCTATTACTCATTAAGGGGTTTTTATAAAAATCCCCGTATAACCAATTCTTTCCTCTTGGAGAAGAAGCGATATACAATTTACTTGGAAAAAACTTCTCCTTAGTAGCAGGGTCCTGATACCTCAAGCGTCCATTTACAACATTCATCGCTTCTTTTCCCCGATTGGGGTTGGCTTTCGTTTGAAGGTAATTAATTTCATCGATTCCTGCCATATTATACTCCCAACCTCTTACTCGGTCATAATTATCAAGACCAGTAAAGAAGGTTGTGCTTTCTTTATACTTTCCAAACTTCTCTGATTTAGAGTAAATAATAATTTGATATTTGCTCTCTAAATAATCATAAGGAATATTATATTCACTTACTATTTC
Organism: Paenibacillus sp. FSL H7-0735; assembly: GCF_038008505.1. Lineage (NCBI taxonomy): Bacteria > Bacillati > Bacillota > Bacilli > Caryophanales > Paenibacillaceae > Paenibacillus > Paenibacillus sp. FSL H7-0735. The sequence continues at coordinate 4,199,526 of NZ_JBBOZH010000001.1, forward strand.
CAAGAATTTTTGTAAAGTTGCTCCCTTTGCCATTTTTAAAGTCGGACTTCCAAGGAGATAACGACTGCCTGGATAAATTAGCGAACCTAAAACTGGAGGAACAACTAACCCTACTGATTTACCTGTACCTATACCTCCGTTAAATAATGTGTTTGGAGATTGACTTGTTACAAAATCATATTGTTTATCATATAACTCAATTGGCTTTCCATTTATTCGTATCGTGTGTATGATTCCACTTGGAGTTTTTTTTATTTCCATTATTCTTCACCTTCATCTTCATTTTTATCTGATGGAGGTAAGAACTTCTTATCAACATTAAAAATATCCATTGCATTATTTGTATTATTACTGAACTGAATAATTACGTTTCCACCCTTACCGTCTTTATCTTCATTTAGTTTCAATTCCTTCATCTCAATTAATTTTAGTCTCAATGTTTCAAGGGAGGTTAATTCCTTTCTCGCCATTGATAAATCCATTAATGAGATTTGTTTCTTCTTTTCTTTAATTGCCTTTTGCTTATCTTCGTCTATATCAATTTCACCAAATCGGTTATAACTTGGTACAAATTCAATTTCATCCAAGCCATATAGACCTGTCACCTCCATATCCTCAATCAGAGCCATTTGAGAGGCTATCTGGTCGTCTAATCGTATGATTTGGTTATCTAAGTCGGACAAATCCTTTTTGAAGAATGAAGCTTTAATTTCCTCTTTTAATGCTTTACGTCTTCGGCTTGCTCCCATATGAACAGCAGCTATTGTATTTCCTTTCAGTTCTGGATCACCTTGCTTACGTCCATTGGGTTTCTTCTTATCAGAGCGCCCAGAATGGCTTATACAGCGTCCATTACAGTTTCCCTTAATGTCTTTACTAGGCTTACCCTTACAGAAGCCAGAAAAGCCTTCTATTTGCTTCTCCTTGAATCCATTACATTTACCTTTGAATCCAAATAGAGCGACAGCAACCTTATAGTCTTTTGACCACTTCGCACCAGGAATCACATTTAATTCTTCTTTGAGTAATTGATTAATTTGCTTTGGCTTCATTTTTAATAATTCTTGAATATCAAAATCCCTCTTCTTATTTCCTGTTATCTCCTCTAATTGTTCAAGTGTATATTCAGTTCCTAATATATTTAATTTCATATTTCTTTCACCTACCTATAAAATAAAAAAACCTCCAATGGAGGTTAATCGTCATAAAATCCTGATTCAATTTTTTCGCCTAATCTAATATCAACAATTATCTTGGTAAATACATCGTCTATTTCTTCAAATGATTTATTTAATACTTTCTTAAAAAGTGAATCCGCTAAATCCTTACTGTAACAATAAAAATCTGCAAATGCATTCCATAATTCCAAAAATGTATTCTGCAATTCTTTTGCGTCCTTATCCAACCCAATCATATAGAACTTCTCACCTAAGTTTTCTTCTTGTTTCTTCTTATACTCTGCTAATGCTTCATTATATCGCACGATAAATAATAAAATATCCGATTCATTAATATTATTCATTTAAAACACTCCATTTATAATTTTATAATTTTAACTTGAGTTTTATTTGGTAATACTTTATATTATCATTAAAGTTAAAAACTCAGAAAAACGGAGAGTGAATATTATGACATTTGAATTTTTCGATTTTAGTAAAGCAACTACTCGCAGTGTAAATAAATCACCAAGTATAAACATTGCAAAGTCAGGTAGAATATCATTCAACCGCGCATTAACTGTTCTAAAAGAAATTACACAAGAGAAATATGTTATGATCGGCTTTGATAAAAAGAGCAATAAAATTGCAATTAAGGTATTGGATACAAACAAGAACGAAAAAGGTGAAGTGGATGTAAGAGCAATTAAGGTTAATGTCATTGAAAAGACAAACACCTTTTATGTAACGGCGACTCCATTTTTCCGAAGTATTGAATTTGATTTAGAGAACGGAGTAGGCTCTGTTTCAGTTGAAATTGACAAAGACGGTCTAATAATTGCCCAACCACCGCTTCAGGAAAAGCTTCACATTGAAGAGTTGGACGGAAAGAAAGAAGAAGCAGATAAAAAAGAAGAAGTTAAGAAAGAAGAAAGTAAGAAAGAGACTGACAAAAAAGAAGAAGTTAAGAAGTAAATTAGAACAACAAAAAGAGAGGGCGCAAGCCCTCTTTCTTATTTTCCTATGCTATTACTAACTTTCCTTCATTAATCCGTTTAACCATACCTTTAATATATTCCATTTCCATTCTATCCAGTTCCTCTAATTCGTTTTGTTTAATTATTATTTTTTTATTCCTTACTAATCCTTTTTCATTAAAAAACATCGTCTCATTAATTTTCATTTTAAAAATTTCTTTCAATACTTTTTTCTCTAATTCACTGAAATTTAGCATTTTACATCCCCTCCAATTTTCTAGCTCGATGGTACCAGAACTGGAGAGGAATTCATACCATCTATTTCGATGTGCTGATTTAAGGGCGGTGCGCAGGGGGCTTGGTTTTGTATCACGTTGCTTGACGCTCTGGTATGCCCTCTGGTGCCTTTGATGGGTATGACCGAATATGTTTGCACTCCTAATCTACTTAAATGTCTAGGAATGAATTTTAAGAGTCAATTAAAAACAAAAACCTTTCTTTGCTCAATAAAAGAAATTGCTTAAAAGAAGACTTTAATCTTTTAGAACAATCTTTTTATTTATCTAGCTAAAGAACGGTTTTATGTCTTTATTATTAATAGGCATAATATTTCAACCTGTGTTATTCTCTTAAAAGATTATTATATTAATATGCACATATTTTGTTCGCGTGATTTAATTGTTTCTCTATATAATAATCAAACTCAGAATGAAAAAACGGACACATTTTATAATTTTAATCTCTCCATATATGTATCAAGCGGATATAAACAATCTAATTTACAACAATATCCCTTTTCTTCTGAAAATAAAGGAAAACGTTCTGAACCTAGATTATATCCAAATCCATAATAAAATGCTCTTTTATCTTCATTCTTATAATTTTGATGTAAATCAACTAAATTAAGATATTCTTCAGGTGTAATACAACCATAAATAATAATTTTCCCTTTGTCTTTATCTTCATACCGGTTATTGAAACCAGTTAAAATTATCAAATCAACGGTTTGTTCGTATTTATAGAAGTCGTACATTTTATTCCAACCCTTCATAGGAATCGGGAAATTCCAGTTAGCTGCTGGATTACACTTACTTCTAAATTCAATACATTTAACTTCTACCTTCTTCTTAGATTCATTTATACATAAATCAAAATCGTAAGGATTCCCTTTACCTATAACCTCTTTATCAATAATGCTATGCCCTAATTGCTTAAAATAACTTTCAGCTACCAATTCACTTAGTCTTGAAAAATAATTCTTAAAAGAATTTTTCGTTTTAGTGTTCTCAGTTACAATATCTTTCGTTTTATAATAATAATCCCACGCCTGGTCAGACATTTCCTTAGAGTGATCAAAATAATTATTATACTGCCTCATACTCGCCAAACCTCCTAATAAAGAAGGCAAGACGTTCAAATTCTATACGACACACATTTTCTTCTTCTAATTTCTTTCTGTAACCTTGGATATTTTTCTTTATAACTTTGTTATCAGTTTCGTCTTCCTTTTCAATCAATCCATCAATGATTTCCCACTTTTCTTTTACTTTTAATTCAATTTGATTAATGTAATCAATCCCAAACTGTTCTTCGAGTATTTCTGCAATCGTATTCTCAATTTCCATACGATTACGCCTTGCTGTCTTCTCATTAACTTCAATTGTTTTAGCTATAAAAGAAAGGTTATAACCCAAAATTACATTTAAATAATATATTATAAAGGCACGATCACTATTAAAGTCTGATTTCTTTTTACTTTTCACTCGATTCTTTATTTCATTGATAAAATCAGGATTAATATACTGCAAATAACTAATATTTAACTCCAACTGATTAATTATCTCTGAATTATCTATGTAAGGTTTATTATTCTTTCTAGTTACACTTTCATATCCTGTCTCACTTAATAAGTAATAATACTCACGATTTACTCTGCGATTATTATAATTTAATGTAATTCCTTTTAATAAGATATAGAAATATGCATCTTCATACTTTTTATTCCAATCCTTCTTATGTAATTCAATTCTAGCTTCTTGAATGATATCAGCAGAATCTGAGATGTTTCGAGCGTACTGCATTACAACGTATTCAAATTTCTTCAATATTTTTTCTATATCTTCTATTTTATCCTGTGTTGTTATATCCATTAATGTAATACCTCCAAATAAATTTAAGTAATAAGTTTTTCATTGTAATCTCTCCTTTTTTTTCATTAAACAACCTATTATTATTAACTTTATATTAGGATCATCCCTTATGAGGATAATCCTTAGTTTGTTACTCTTCTAGAAAATCATTGTATCCATATGCAAATAATCTTTTTTCTTCAAAACTTAATTCTTCATATGGTATTTCCGTTGCATCTGATTCTACTTCGTCATTTTCTAATTGTGTGTCATATTCCCATTGCGTAGTGTAGCCATTAATATAAATTTCTTCTGAAATAACTGTCTCACCGTTTGGTTCAACATAAATACTTGGTTTAATACCTAATTGGTCACAGAGGTTAATTATCTCTTCTATTCTATCTTCACTATCAACTAATATTGACTTTACTTTATCAATTCCTTTTGTTAATACCAACGACTTCACAACACCTGCATAACTTGTTAATTTGATTGATTTCATTGATTCCATTTTCAACACACTCCTATGTTCTTTTTTAATTTTTTTGTTTTTATAATTTAATATTTTTACTTCTTATATAATTATAGTATTTTTTTAATTCTTGTCAAATGCACTTATTTTATGCATTTAACTTACTCTTAATATTATACCATATTAAAAAAACATCCAAATTCAATGGATGTTTTTATCTAAACAAAAATACTTTAATCCACAATTATCTCTATATAAAATAATATACATAAAAGTTAAATCACCTTGTTTATTGTTATGATTACAATACAACTTCTCTTTCAGTAACTTTTTCAATTCTTTTTTAATATTCATATTAGTAGAAATTTCAATCAGACTCGCATAATCTTTATTCAGATAAACCGTAATAATCTCTATATTTTTATTATCTAAAAATTCTTCAACTTTTTTAATTGCATAATAACCTTCAAAGAGGCGTTCATTCTTTCGTTCAATCACTTTAAAAAACTTACTCATTATTTCATTCATTTCAATATTATAAAAACCATCTCTCTCTAACATAAAGTCTCCTCCTTTTTTCCATTTATTTAATTCTATATCGGAACTTTAAAAGATCAAAAAAGGCTCACCATCTGGTAAGCCTAAACATTATAGAGGTTCGATAATAAAGTTAAATGGTATATCAACTAAACGGTTTTCAACTTCAATATAAATAATTACTGGCTTCCCATAGGTATCATACCTTGAAGTATTTTCTCGGTCACTTGAAAGAATTGAAATATCATACACTTCTGACTGTCTTTGAATCTTTTCTACACTTTCGTTAGCGGCGGCTTTATCTGCGAAAAACGAGGTGTTTATACAAATCACCTTAATATCTTTTCCATTTTCATTAATATACTCTATTACTTCATTAGTTAATATTTCTTCTTTCTTATTCATAAATTGTAATTCAAACATTTTGCACCACTCCTATATGGTTTATTTTTATATACTCTAAATTATAACTCGATTATTAAAAACACAGAAATCCCACAAAAATCGTGCTACAATTAGCCTAAATAAAGTACATAGAGGTGTATTATGAGAAAGATACTTATTAAAGCAATGTTAATTCCATTAACCTTTTCTACCCTCACCACTTATTCAGTTTCAGCATCTAGTAATTCCTTAAAATTAAAATTAGAAATTGGTAGTAAAACAGTAGTGATTAATGAAACTCAAAGCGCTCAATTATTACAGTCACCTTTTATCAAGGATAATTCTACTTATGTACCTTTACGCTTTATATCGGAGCAATTAAATGCTGGTGTTCAATGGGATCAGAAGAATAAAGTAGTTACTATTACAAAAGACGATAAAATCATCATTTTGAAAGTTGATGATAAGCAAGTAAAAATTAATGATTCTGTTCAGTCCTTAGAATCACCAGTTCTAATTGTTGGAGGTGCTACTTTTGTCCCTTTGCGTTTTGTTAGTGAGAATTTAAATGTATCTCTTACTTGGGAACAAAAAAGCCAATCAATTACCATACAGACACAATCAGGCGCTGGCGCTAATTCTAATGCTGTCACTACTTCTGATACTGCCACGAACACTAAACCTGTAACACCAAATATTAAAACAGATGAAGAACAAATAAGAGAAGTAATCCAAACACATATTGATTATCTAAATAATAAGGATGCTGATGGCGTATTACGTATTACCTATAAACCTACTGAAACAAAGGAGCAGCTACAAACTAATTTTGATAATTATGATATGGAGTATTCTATAGATAGCGTAAGTAATATAACTGTCAAAGGATTCGAAGCTACTGCCCTTGTTACTAGGATTGCTAAAAGATATGCAGTTGATTTTAACAAAGTTGAACCAGAAAAATACTTAGAGGTTCATATGAAGATTGTTTTTGATACTTCTTTTGTTAAAGTTAATGGTGAATGGAAAGTTAATAGACTTAACAATAAAGGTACGACAAATCTACTTCAAAAATAATAAAAAATGTCCTCTACATTAAAGCTATCCAAACAGTAGAACCCCCTGCATCATAACAGGGGGTAATTTATATTGCTTTTATTTTCGTAAGCGTTCTTAATGTTGGTATTTCCTTCAAATCATAGTCCTGTAAGCAATCCATTCTAAATGGGCAACTGTCGCAAGCGTATTGGACACAAACACCGTCTTCTATCTTCGTCTGAACGTTAATAAGCTTGTCTATTTTTAATTCGTTTATTTTTTGTTGGATTTCGTTAATCATTATTATTACCTTCCTCTTTAACTTCTGTAAGATACACAGTCGAACTCACAAAGGTTAAGTAAAAATCATATTGTTCTTTAGCTTTCTCTAAATTCCCATAAATTTCTATTGATGGTTCATAATCGTAATTAACTATTACTATGTATATCACCTATTGTTTTTATTGCTTTTTTAAGTTGATTAACTACTGCTTCGTCCTTAATATCATATGATTGTTCGAATATCGATAAAATTTCTTGCAAGTCCGAAAGATTGTTTTCCATAAATTTATGAAATTCTTCTTTTATTTCATTAAATTCTTCTATTTCTTCATTAAATAAAATCTCACGTGTTTTTAAATTCATTATCTTAAAGAATAACTCAAGTTCTAAATGCTCAAAATTCTTTAACCTATTCCATTTCTTTATTAAATTCATTTCTTATCCACTCCATAATTTATTTGTTTTGCCTGACTAAAATCTATTTCTAATTCAATCTTCAACACGAATCTTATGTAATAAATAGCCATTAGAATACTGTCGCTCATATTGTCGTCTATGTCCTCAAAACTGTTTAAAAGCCCTTTAACTATGCTAATACTTGTTTCCTTATCAACTTCACTAACTCCGAATAATGCCTTAATGCCTGTCGCTGGTGTTGCTGGTTCTATTACACCATTTCGTTTCTTCTTTTCTTTTTGAGCAACTGCTCCTTTCCACTCACTCACAGGTATTGGATCCGCAAAGTCTATCCTGTTCCTGATAAAGTAAGATTGTAAGAAATGTTGCATTTTTATAAGAAACTTAGTGGTATTAAAGTTCAATCCACCAAATACATCTTCAAAAATAATAAAATCACTTTGCTTGATAATTAAATCTAAAAAATTATCCATATCCTGAATCCTTATATAATCCTTTGGTTCTTGTTTCTTAACTTTTAACTGAATTGCACCATACTGTTCTAAAACCACCCTCTCGCTTCTTATGTCCCATATCGAATAACCAGTGCGTGTTGCACCATCTAGTGCTATAAGTCTCATTAATAACAAACCAGGAAGCCGTTAGGCTCCCTCGTATGCTCCAAGCGTTATTTGGTTAATCTTTCTTTGGTTGTTGGCAGTATGGGTTATTGTTTTCATATGGTATTGTTTAAATTGAATTATTTCTTTTTGATTCATATAATCTTGAACGCCAATTGCGACCAACTCGGCTTCTTCAGGTGTAAGTGCAATATACGCTTGCCTAATGGGTCCAGAAGTCGGTGTAATCGCTCCCTGATCGGTTTGCTTACCACTGTGTTCGCTTAACTTAAAATTCAGATTCCCTTTATCGTCATAAGACAAGGTGAAGATACGTGATAGTACGTGACCGTTCGTGATAGTTCCCTTCATATCCTTATAACAAGGGATTTTCTTACCTCTAATGTCTTCTGTCTTATTAAAGAGCCTATTTAACGAACCGTTCAGTATGTGGAAGCACACACGCTTCATTACAAGAACATCAAGATAATGATCAAGGTTTCCTTCTTTATTGGCTTTATTATCTACATTCAGAGGAATAAGCCTTAAATTGATTTTGTATTGCTTCGGATTTAACTTATTGGTCATTAAGTCAGCTAAACTAAAAATAATCTTTTTATCACGATACACTTTTATAATTTCATTATTTTGATACTCTGCCATTTTAATCACTCCTATTGTTAAAATGTTTTCTTATCATAATTTTAATATAGAAGTTATTTTTTTCAAATTTTGCTTAATTAAAAAGAGCATTTCTGCTCTTTGTCAATTTTCTTTTATTCTCTTCAAACAGTATAATGCCGTAGCTATTTCTTCTAAACGACCTTCATAATATTTTCGTGCATAGCTTGGATCGTGTGCTATCAAATAATCGAAATAATTATCCTCATCTGAAACTTCTTCTTTTTGCGTTTCTTCCACGTCTATAATTCGCAGATACCTTTCACAAAGTTCTTTTTCTTCTTCTAAATAAACAACTGCTTCTTCATAATTTTCTTCGTTTAACATATTCCCCTCCTAGTTGATTCTCGTTGTCTTCGTCATAATCTTCGTATCTATTGTGTAAGCCAAACTCTTCTGCTGCCTTAAAAAAGAACCAGGCGTGTGTTCTGCGGTAAAAATGAGAGCAAACTAAATCCTCAAAAATATGGTCAGAAATTTCGCTTAATTCTTCATTTAAATCTCCTGTATCCCAATCATATACGGTCGGTTCATTTTGCTCTAAATTTATCGAATCATTAGTACAACTAAGTGTAAAACCAAGGAGAGAGTATAATTTACCTTTGTATTCAAATTGAAATCCAATCCCATTCTTAACTTCACTCATTATGAAATTAACCATTTTATATTCACTATCTTCTTTAATCCATCCATATTTTTTTGACATTTTTATTCACCCTTTAATTTATGTATTTAATTCACTTTTTCATTCTATTTTATTTTTTATCATTAGTCAATAAATTTTTGTAATTTTATATTTTTAAATAAAAAATAATAACCTCTTTTTATGGTTATTCTTTATCTCTTTCATTCTTTTTCATTTAACATACTTCCAAACTTCTTGTGTTCGTTCCAGTATTCCAATTTTCTCAAAATGACCTTTAACTTCTTGGGGTTATCCCACACCTGCTCTGCCATACTATATACGAGCTGTTTATTCGGACATTTCCCTGATTCAGCAAAGTTTATTATTTCTTGTTGAAACTGTTCAAGTGTTCTTATATTATTTATGATCCCCCTGATACAAAGCAGTCAATATCCTTGCGAGTGTATCTGTATATTTTTCATCCATAGTAGTGTAAAATTCTCTTATAATTTCAGCAGAAGCCTTACTATCTAACTTCTCAATTAATTGATAAACAAAATCCTGTTCTTCTTGCTTATGTATGTGCAGTAATTCGTGAAATATAGTGTCAATTAATTCTTGTTCATTATACTTACTAAGCAAAACTATATTGAATTCAATTGTAGCTATATTCCGTTTAACATTAGTCTCAACTCTGGCAAAACAATTTTCGTCTTTTATTACCTTTATCTCGATCTGGTAATTCTCTAACCTCATTATCTTTTGAATTGCTCTAACCTTTTTTTCAATTTCATTTATTGTTAATTTCATAACTTTACATTCCAATCTTCTATGGTATAACTGTTTTCTAAGTTCTTTAAAAACTCTTGACGATAATCGCTATTTTCACCATTAACCTGATCATAACTATCTTTTTCCTTTTTCATTGACAATAACATAAAATTATTTGCATCTATTTCATTAGAAAAAATACCTTCAATTACATTATTGTTATATCCATAATCACAAAGAACCACATATACTAACATTTTCATCACTCCATAAATTAATATTTTCATTGCTTTATAATTTTATATGTAAAATTAATTTAATCAAAATTTCACTTAAATCCATTCCAAAACAATAAAAAAGAGTGCTTTTTAGCACCCTAAACGATTACGCATTCCATTGGAAGTCTAAATTCATTAACTCACTTAGTAATGAATTTTCTTTCTGTTCCTTATACTCTTCAAACACAACTACTTTTTCTTCTTCAATAACATTTTCTATAATTCCGAACTTTTCCTTTATAAATTTGCTAAGGTTAGTCTTACGTGGTTCTTCTTCTCTTGCGTATAAGGTGTTAGATAGTATATTTATGTCTCCAACAAAGCAAAAGCCCTTCTTAGCCCTTGTAATAGCTGTATAAACGAGTTTTTTAAGGAGCATATACTCGTCTTTACCTTTAACCAATGGAACTATTACATAAGGGAACTCAGAACCTTGACTCTTATGTGTAGTGAAGCAATAAGCTAAAACAATACTTTCAATTTCGTCTTCTATGTATTTTATTTCTTTTTTAGATTCAGAACCTTCTAATTCAATTTCAGTATATGTAACAGCAATTATTCTATTAGTTGTATCAATTGAAGTAATATAACCAATATCGCCATTAGAGAGTTCCTTTTCTGGGTCGTTGGTTTTATGCATTACTTTGTCGCCTATTCTAAAAATATCTTTCTTAAACTTTAATTCTGTTTTTTTAGGATTTGCAGGATTAAGAACTGTTTGGAGTCGAGCATTAAATTGCTCTACAACAATCTCACCAACCTCTCCTTGTCTTCGTGGTAATAATACCTGATAGTCGGTCATTGGATTTATATCGCTCTGACCAGAGTTGTACAGCTCAACTGCGTCAGTAATTAATTTCAGTATTTTTCCCGATATAGAATTTCTTGTGAAATATTCGTAATAGTGCCAATCGTCTAAGAAGCCAGGCTCAGGCTTGTTCATTAAAGACTTCATATTATTTATTCTGTGAGCATTTTCAACAATGCTACTATTACCCTCTTGGCGATAAATCTGTTCTAAATGAATGTGTTTAAAGGCTTTAGAAATTATAAGGTCTTCAAGCACCTTACCTGCCTGAACTGATTCTAATTGGTCTGGATCACCCACAATAAGAAGTCTGGTCTTAGGATTAACGGCTTTAATGAAGTTATAAAACATAAACATATCTGTCATACTCGTTTCGTCCATTACAAGTAAATCAGCCTCAATAAAGTTATCCTGATTACGCAGGAACCTTTGATACCCTCTACTCATATCGACTTCAAGTATCTTATGATTTGTAGTAGCCTTTTCACCTGTTGATTGTTTCATTTTTTTAGCCGCCATACCTGTTGGAGCACATAATTTAACTTCCATACCCCTAAGTTTTGCTTGTCTTATAATTTCACGAAGAGAAGTTGTTTTACCTGTTCCTGGACCACCACTTAATATAGAAATCTTATTTTCAAAAACCATATTAACGGCTTCTTCTTGGAGATTATTCAGAATAATATTATTGCTATGTATTTTATCTTCACTAATTGGAAAATTGTTTGCTGGTTCAGTCGCAATTCTATAAAGTAGATTTGCCGTTCCTTTTTCAATCCAATGGTTTCTAACTAAATAAACGTCTGTTTCTTCAAGTTCCCATCTGGTATTTATTTTACTTACTTCATTATTAAATTTTGTTTCCATTAGAATTGATTCTAATTCGATTGAAGGAATTCCTAATAATATAGTAGCTTGAATCATTGCTTCATAAAGGGATAAACAGCTATGACCATTTTGTTCGGCTTCTCTAAGAACATACAATAGCGTTTCTTCAACTCTTATAGGGTGACTTTTTGACATTCCTACTTTATTGGCTATGAGGCTACATTTCATATAACCTATGTTTGATATGACTCCCATTAAACAGTAGGGGTTTTTCTTAACTCTACCCACAGGATCCATTAACATTTTCTCTTCTTCGTCAGAACACACTTCATATAACTTATTAATATAATTAAAGGCTTCGTTTATTGTTAAACCTAAATCTTTTAATTTAAATGCTACTTCTTTATTAAGTTTATTTGAAAGGAAGTAGGTTTTAACTGCTTCCTTTTCCTTTGAAGATAATTTGACTTCCTCAATCAATTCCACATTATCTAATAATAATCTATCAGCATTATCACCAAGGGCTACTACGATTGTTTCAGCTTTCTTTTTACCAATACCTTTAATATTATCGCTTAAAAATTTCACTGCGTCTGACACCTCTTCAAGCTGTTCATAATCAGCAAAGTGAAGTTGTTTACCATATGTCGGGTGTGTTTGTTCAAAGAGATTCGTAAAATTATAAAAACGACTTGTTTCAAAGGGAAACTCACTTCTCCCATATATGTATTCTTGTTCAGTATTAATTTTTAATTTATAAAAATTACTATAAAGATTTGTTGATTTTAATATTTCCGCTTTCATTTTAACCCACACTCCTATGTGTTATTTAGCTAATTTTTCTTTTTCTATATCTATTCTAAATTGTAAGTACCTAACTTCGTCTTCTGTTCCTGCACCTGTTATAAGTTCTTCTAATAACTCTATTAATGATTCCAAAACAGTTTTGTTTGATTCCTCTATATAAGTTTTTATATAACTTTTGAAGTCAGATTTCCCCATTTTCATATCACTCCTATTTTTTAGGATTTGTTTTTTCACTTCAAAATCAATCACAATATTTTTATTTACCTCATTAGAGATAAAGCCATAAATGTCTTCAATTTTTTCATCATAAGCTTTATGTATAGCGTCTTCTACTAAATAAGGGTTTCTTGATTTAGCAATTAATCTCGTAATTCTATCTCTTTCAAATATAGCTTGTTGTTCCGTTATTTCATTTTCTATCTTTAATAAAGTGATTATGTATTGGTCTTGTATTTTTCTTCTTCTTTTCTGGTCACTGTCTTTAGAATGAATCTTATAATTATTTATATCCTCTTTAGAGTAATCAACAGTTTCAAAAATATCATTCAAGTTTCTCAAAAATTCAGACCTACGTTGAACCTTTTCTCTACGCTTCACTTTTTCTTCTACACTGTCATATAAGTTAAGGTAGAACTGAGGAATTTTAATTTGCTTTGGAACAGGGATTTCAATTTTTATGTAGATTGTTGATATACCTGCATATGCTTTTCCTATATCAACTCTTATAAGTCCGTATTGAACTAATTCTTTTATGGCTTCACCAGCAGAGTTTCTATGCATTCCAACCTCATTGGCTACTGAATTATCCTTCTTACCATATCCCCAATCCACATAGAACTCACCGTTCGGAAAGTATCGCATTTCCAATCCATTCACTTGCGGCTTTGCTCTCTGAATTAAAAATAGATAAACCATTGAAGCTTTATTACTCAAAATCTCTGGATATCCATAAAGGTAAAATGTATCGGTATGTATATCTAAATTAAGTTTTAATTTTTGAAGTTCTTCTTTATTCACTTTGCAACACTCCTTATCTGTGTTTCTTATTTACGTATTTTATTTCCCTTGCTAAATCACCGAGTTTATTGGTGATTATTGTGATTAAAATAATATCTTCTTTAGTCTTATTTTCCCTTTGTTCAACCAGAGAAAGTTCTCTCATTAATTCAATAAAATCCAAACTAAGTTCATTATTATATTTTATCTTTTCATTTTCTCTTTCATATTTGTTATTTAATAACATTACATATCACTTCCTAATTTTATTTATGCACTTACTTTGTGCATTTGTTTTATACTTTATTATAGTACATTTTATATTTTTGTCAAAATTTCGTATTTTATATTTTTATAATATAAAAACCACCCTTTCGGATGGCTTTGTTTCGGTTTCACTAAACTCTTGCTTTCACTTTTTGTGTATGTAATACTTTTTGTGCTGATTTATTTCTCTTATCGTCATCGTCAATACTCTTATACATTTTTATAGCTTCTGAAATACCTTTGATAAATCCGATTATGATAGCGACGATAAGTATTACTGTTCCGAACCCGAAGGGAACAATTAAAGCAAACTTACTGTAACCAAGTAAAATGAGTATCATTCCAATAACTATGCTTGCTCCTGATACATAGGTGTATTTATACATTCCTTTAAAAAATTCCGTAATACCTTTACGTATAACACTTATTACTACTTCATTGACCTTTTCATTTACTTTACTCATTTTAATTACACTCCCTAAACTCAATTTTGTATTTTACTCTAAATTTTATCATTATTTCTAAAAATATCAAAATGCCTATATTTTATGCATTTTATAATTTAATCACGGGCATTTTATTTGTGCCTATATAACTAATAACTCCCTTCATTAATTCACAGGCACTTTATTTGTGCTTATATAATAAACAAACAATCAATCAAAAACCGTTTTCTTTAGCTAGGTAAAAATAATTGTTTCAATAAAATCTTTTAAAAATAATTACTTTATAAAGAATAATTATCTTTCAATCTTTATGTACTTACTGGAAAGAGTTGACATTTTTCCAATTAACATATATTATTATAATGTGAGTTAATCGCTCATACATTTTTAAAACACACTCCTATACTTTTAAGAAAGGGGGCTATCCTAATGACTATTTATAATCTTCCAGTAGAAACACTTTCTTATATAACATTAGGTTTTGGAATACTTATTTTGGTAACAACCACAGCCTACACCAAAGTTAAAAATTATAATCGTAGTCATTAAGATAGCCCCCTTTCAACTTTTCAACATTTAAACACACTCCTTTTGATTTTTTATCCCAAGCAAATACAAATTGCTTGGGTTTTTTTTGTCTTTTTCAGATATTTTGTTTTTTATAGGAATTCAATTGTTTTTCACTATTAATAATATTTTATTTTATGTTATTTCTTTGCTATTTATTATTTTTTAGTAATTAACGTACTATTTTACACTTATTTATTCTATCACTTAACTGTTTGCCATCAGTTAAGTATCCCAATACGTTGTTAAAATAAATAATTATCTTCTTTATATTAGATTCATTAAATTTAATGAATCTAATATAATATATTTTATAAATTTATTTACTTTTATACAATAATATTATTTACTTTTACATTACTTATATCTTATAATTTACTTAGATAGAAAACTACTTTTGGGAGTTGTTGAAAATGGCTGACTATTTGGAGAGTTTTTTAGAAGGTAAAAATGTGGGGGCTTATTGCCGAGCGGCAGACAAATATCAACTCGAAGAAAAAATGAATATCGTAAATAGCTTCGCCGCAAAACACAACATAGAGATTGACACAACTTATTTCTTTAGAGAAACAACAGATCAGAAGGACGATAACGAGCAGCTACGTTCAGCCGCTGAGTCAAGTGATATGTTCCAAGTGCTGTTAATACCCAGTTACCACTCAATAAGTATGCATACAAGAGAGTATGAAGTTATCAAAAGGTTATTTGAGAAAATAGGTGTCTATATTATAGTAATCGAAGGATATGATGCTTTTGAGTGAAATTCTATATAAGGGAAATATTCAATTCACTTACCGTATTTATTCATTAGTCCTTGCTTCGTTGCTCTGTTTTATTCCACTTTCAATTTACTGCTTCTTCTTTAATGGATCAGTGTGGCTTTTAGCTTCCCTGCTTCCATTAACCGCTATCTTATATGCCGATATAAGTATTTGCCAACGAAAATCCCAAGCACTCATTACAAATGAAAATGAAATGCATATTACAATATTTTACTTTTTCTCTATAATCAAAGTTATAACGAAGTTTAAAGTTGATGGTGTAGTTCAAGAAATTAGAGCAATGCCTAATTGTGATACTTTCAGTTTCAATCAACTTGATTCGGATTTAAATTGTAGGATAAAATTCAAAAAAGCAGAGTCGGTTTGATACCCGCTCTGCTTTTTTTTATTTTCTTAACTCTTCATAATAGGCATCAACATTGAAATCTAACTTATTACTTCTAAGATATTCTCTTAACTCACTTTTATCCATTTGAAGAAGCATTGCTTTATGTTTTTTCATACCTTCCTTAAATTGATTATTCATACTAGTGAGATTACCAAATTCTTCACCAGTATTTAAATCAACCAATACCGTGTTTTCTCTTTCCTCTATTTCAATTATCTTTCTCATTAAAGGTTGTAATCCGTGTGATTCAAGCCCTAATCGTTCTTCCACTTCATAACGGATTTTACTGAACTTTTTATATAATTGTTGATTAGTTTTCCCTATTTTATTCAATTTCTCAGAGAAGGATTGATAACTATGAATCATTTCTTTATTTAGTTTGATACTTGTAATAGCAAATGAATTTTCACCTTTACGTCCTTCATATTTCTCAAATACAACTCGGTATATTAATTTACTTAAAAGTTCAATTTGTCCTTGTCTGTCTAAATTATCAAAATATAATCTTACATCTTTAAATGCAGAAAATTTATCAACAAACTGTTCAATTTCGTTTTTATTAACGATCTTGTCCTGGCTACTGTGATTTATATTTCCTATTTCTTTATTTAAGATACTTATTTGTTGTGTGATTGTTTTCATTTCCATCTTATAAAAATCTTCGTCAATCAATTCATTATTATACTCTTTTCTCAATTTCCTCTGCTCTTCATACAATCGTTCCTTACGAAGTTCTATAGACGCTATCTTGTCACTATCGTTGTCAATAATATTCTCATTAACCATTAGACTATCCATAAGGAGATCAGGGAGAACTCTCCTAATATAAAATTCATAATAAGTAAAAAATACATCTAATATTCTTGGTAGTATATAAGCCTCTTTAATTAAGTTGAAATTGCAATTTCCACCACCCGAAGCGTACTGACACTTATAATACGTTTCATATGTCCTATCTTTTTTATACATTTTCGTTGCTGTCATTTTCCCTTTGCAATCTGGACAATAAAGCAACTTGGTTAATAAATGCTTTGTTGTTCGTGAAGTATCCAATGGATGCTGTCTTTTATTTTTCTCAATTTTATTTTTAGCTATAACCCATACTGTATGAGAGATTATTGCTTCGTGAGCATTTTCATATCGTACTATTTCGCTTTCTTCTTTTTCAAATGTTTCTCTAACTGGACGGAAGTTCTTACTTTTTTTGCTCATTTCATATTTTGTTTCTGTAAAATCTTCGGTATCTATTGTTTTATATTTTGTTCCCTTACGATTAAACACATAAGTTCCAATATAATGTTCATTTCTTAGAATGTCGGCTATACGCTTAGAAGTCCATTCAGAACCGTCCCTAAGCCACTTCTCACCTATTCTGTTCATATACTTCGCTATCTTATATTGCCCAACGTTATAATCGTTATCAATTCCATTACAGAAAAAATCATAAATCATTTTCACCTGTCGTGCTTCCTCATCTACAACGGTTAATTTTTTATCCCCTTTGTTATATGTGTATCCGTATGAAACGTATCTACTCCCCTGATAAGAACCTTGTGTTTTAACCTTGTGCAATTGCATTGGAAAAGTTCTTTCTGCAAGCTGATAAGCTTCATATTCAGCCATACCCGATAAGATAGTAAGAAGTAATTTAGAGGTTCCATCAGCATCATTCGCTCCATCGGAAACACTGAATATTTGACAACCAATACTTTTAAGAGATTCTACGGTATTGAGAATTAGTCTTGCCGAACGACCAAGACGAGTTATCGCAAAAAAGGTACAAGCAGTTATCTTTTCTGTTGGATCATTTTTATGTTTATTTATGAATTGTAGCATTTCTTGGAATTGATCTCGAAATTGTGTTTTACCTGAGATGCCTTCTTCACGAAATACCTTTACAATCTCGTAACCCCTAGCTTCCATATACCGCTCACACTCAATTAATTGTAAATCTAAAGACTGACCATCTTTATTTATAACTTGCTTTTGATAATCAGATACACGTAAGTAAATAACACAACGCTTTATTTTCTTATTCAAGCTTACTCCCCCTAAAAAAACAAAAATACCCCTCTATTAAAGACAATAAGGGATACAGATTCATACATCAATATAAATAATGCTTTTTTTTCCAAAGTATAGAATAAGTATGTAAATTAAAATTTATGGGAAATGAATTATAATGCTTTCTTCACCATTTGACAGCCATAAGTCGTTATATGATAATATTTGCCCACTCCGAAATTCTGCATTTCTTCAGGAATTTCGAAATCATAATGCACTTCTATTTCTTCCTTGCCGCGCCGTTTTCCTTCTTTATAGTCAGGCTGACTATTAATTTGCACATTTCTTCCTTTAATCCGGTAAGTAACCTTACCTTCTTCTTCACTAATTACCTTTGCATCACTAAAATCAAAATATTTCGAATAATCCTTAGAACCCTTGCCGGATTTTAAGTCCGGTGAGTTGTGGTTCCCCTTTGTCATGCTGTTTTCACGTCCTCTATTGTTCAACAATTATTTTTATACTTTGCTAATTTAAAATTATAACATAATGCTGGCCTAACATAGAAGTGCCCGGTCTATTAATGATGTAAAGGAGCGTTGCATATCGACAAAAAAATACCCCGCCAACGTTTGGCAGGGTCAAGTTCTATCATATTAAGGGGGGTATGCTACTATTATAAGCAGATACACTACTCTTGAAACAGTTACACAACCTCTTACCTAAAAAAATAGTCATTGTATATTCTGCTAGTTTTAGTAAAGAGTATTCGTCGCTTCAGGAGTAAATGGGATGATTTCGTCTATCGCTCCGCTTTGTACTTTGGCAGGCCAAGCTGGATCGCTAATAAGCGCTCTGCCCACTGCAACCAAATCAAACTCCTCCCGACCGAACCTTTAAGTTAACTCATCAATATTATCCTCAGGCTTCAGAGCTTTATCTTCTACGAAGAAATCGCTTTGCAGGCCAATAGAGCCCACTGTAATACACGGCTTCCCGGTAAGCTTCTTAGTCCAACCAGCTAAATTAAGATCAGAGCCAGCAAACTCAGGTTGACTGAAGCGACGGGTCGAGCAATGAAAGATATCTACACCCGCTTCGCTAAGCGGTGCTAGGAAACTCGCAAGTTCTTCTGAAGTCTTCGCCAGCTTCTCATCATACGCCCCCAACTTCCACTGGGAAAAGCGCAGCACGATTGGGAAGTCTGGTCCAACCGCTTGACGGCATGCTTTAATGATCTCGACAGCGAATGTTGTTCTTCCTACCAAATCGCCACCGTAACGATCGGTACGTTTATTCGTTCTATCCCAGAAGAACTGGTCTATCAGATACCCATGAGCGCCATGCAGCTCGATGCCATCAAAGCCAACGCTTTTGGCATTTGCCGCCGCTTGAGCGAAGGCTGTTACTAAGCTTTCAACCTCTTCTGTGGTCAGCGGCTCTGTCACCGGCTCACCTGCTAAATTCAGTCCCGAAGGGCCTACAGGAAGGGCTTCTACGTTAGGATACTCGCCGATTGTACGCGCCATCCCCACATGCCAAAGCTGCGGGATGATCTTGCCCCCAGCTGCGTGAACCTCTTCCACAACCTTCTTCCAGCCTTCTAAAGATGCTTCTTCATGTATATTAGGAATATCTTGGTGACTGACAGCCGCTGGATGATTTACCGCAGTACCCTCAGTAACAATTAATCCCACTCCACCCTCTGCACGTCTACGATAATAAGCGGCAACATTGCTTCCCGGCACACCATTCGGAGACTGCGCGCGTGTCATCGGCGCCATTACAAATCGGTTCGACAGCGAAAGATTCCCCACTTGAAAAGGTGAAAATAGTTGCTCTGTATTCATATGTTACCTCCAATTTATTAATTGATTACTTTAAGTAAGCTTATTATCTACCCAAAAGATGGGAAATGCAAATTTTAAGAAAAAGACAAAAAAAACCGGACCTCGCAGAATCTACGAATGCCCGGTTTTCACCAAATTATAATGACTCTCTAGACTTCAAGAATCCCCGCTTTAGGTGTAACTCCAAATGCTTTAGCTAAATCCCATAGCTGTTGGTCTGTGATCTTTTGTTTGATTTCTCTACCGCCAATCAAGTTGTAGATCGTTGCAGCCTTTTCAACCGTTTCTACTAGACCAAAGGTAGCATCCATGGTGGAGCCCGTGCCAAAAATCCCATGCTGCGGCCAGATGACTAAACGGTGATCCTTCATTTTTTTGGCAGTCTCACGGCCGATCTCACTGCTGCCCGGAACAATCCACGGAATAACGCTGACCCCATCAGGGAAAACAACAAGGCACTCTGTGCACATTTCCCATAGTGTTTTGGTAAACTTCAGTTCGTCCAGATCATGCGTGAAGGTCATCGCGATAACATTTGTAGCATGTGTATGCAGCACGATACGGTGTGTGGGATCTACTTTCAAGCGTTCAATATGACTCATAAAATGCGAAGCGAGCTCACTCGTAGGAACTGCACCATTCCGCAATCCCCACAATACTTCCACACTTTCGCCATTGCCGCTAACCCTTAACACACCCAGATTCGCTTCAGGGTCTTTAATCACATTTCTGAAATATTTGCCCGAACCTGTTACGATAAAATACTTGCCTGCTAATTCTTTTACCGGAAAGGTGAGTTTGATCGTGCGCAACGGCTCCAGTACATTAATATACTTAGCCACCTCATTCTCATCCAGCAAATAGCTGACATTCCCACCATTCAGTTCATCCCAGCCAAGCTCCCACATATGACGGGTGATCTCTGACATTTCCTGAATAAATGGAGCTTCACTGCTGGCAATATAACCTTTTGACTCTAACAAGGATGTACTCATAGTCTATTCTCTCCTTTGTATTTGCTGCTCTCCGTATCCACTTTTATCTTAAAGACAAAACGTCCTGTTCATAATTTTTGACTTCAGTAAGCCATTGCTCACGCACCGGTGTACCTTGTGATGCACAGTAGTAATCCCAGACCGCTCCAAACGGATACGATTTGAACTCTTCTACCACAGCAAGACGTGAAGTATAATCCCCGGACTGCTCGATTTGCTTAAGTTCTTCCACTGGTTCCAGCATCGCACGCAGCAACGCCTTAATAGTGTTGCGGGTGCCAATGACCCATGCCGCGAGATGATTGATACTGCCATCAAAGAAATCCAATCCAATATTTGTACGAGGAAGTAAATCCCCGCGAACTAATTCACGGGCGATTTCCAGCAGCTCATCATCCATCGTTACCACATGGTCACTGTCCCAGCGGACAGGTCTGCTAACATGCAGCAGCAGCTGCTCACTGAACATCAGAATCGAAGATAATTTATTCGAAATCACTTCTGTAGGATGAAAATGTCCCGCATCCAGACAGATTGCTTTTCCATTTGTTAAACCATAACCCATATAGAATTCATGAGAGCCAACCACATAACTTTCAGAGCCAATTCCAAACAGTTTACTTTCCAAGGCATCCATATTATAAAGCGGATCTATTTCCTGACTAAAAATCTCATCCAACGACTCTTTTAAACGTACTCTTGGAGCTAGCCGATCTACTGGCGTATCTTTATAACCGTCTGGAATCCAAAAATTCGTCACACAAGGCTGACCCAGCTCCCGCCCAAAATGCTCAGCGATCGTACGTGAAGCTTTACAGTGTCTGATCCAGAAATCCCGAATCTCCGCGTCCGAATGACTGAGAGTGAATCCATCGGCTGCTTTCGGATGTGAGAAACAAGTAGGGTTAAAATCAAGCCCTAAGCCCTGCTCCTTCGCCCAATCCACCCAGGATTGAAAATGTCGTGGCTCTAGTTCATCCAAATCTACAGGTTCATCTGTATCTGCGTAAATAGCATGCAGGTTAACCTTATGTTTACCAGGAATAAGAGATAACGCCTTTTCTAAATCTTGACGTAGTTCATCTGGTGTACCCGCCCGGCCCGGATAACTTCCCGTTACCGCAATGCCCCCGCTTAGTTCTTTTTCCTTAAAAAGAAAACCTTTTACATCATCACCCTGCCAGCAATGTATGGAAATTTTAATTTGCGCGAGTCGCTCCAGCACTTTATCCACATCAATACCGTGGGTGGCGTATAGTTTTTTGGCTTCGTTATAGCTAGTGATAATGCTCTGATCCATGCTGTTTATCCTCCTAAAATAGTGCAATGTCTGTTTCGCTTAGATAAGCTCATTCACTCTGGACAGATGAAGGCTTCTCCAGCGATTTAGAATGTTATCAAAATGCTTGATCGGCTGCGGAATGTATGATGTTATTTCAAAAGATTGTTCGATAATAGCTCTTGCCTCAGTTATGTCTGCAATGGAATCTGTGCTAATCATCTGCACTACTATATTTCCTAGAGCAGTCGCTTCCGTTGGTCCAGCCTTTACTTCCCTGCCAATAACGTCAGCTGTTAGTTGGCATAAAAGCCGGTTGTTCGCCCCGCCGCCGACAATTTGCAATCCCTCGATCCGACCTTCTGTCAGCTCCTCCAACTCTTCCAAATAAGTTAGATAGGATAACGCCAAGCTGTCAAAAACACAACGTGCTAACTGTCCAGGTGTCTCCGGAACGGGCTGCCCACTCTCCATACAGGCACTGCGGATTTCTTCTATCATGTTGGATGGATTTAGAAACCTTGGTGCATTACAAGGGATGAGGCTACGAAACCCCTCTTCTCCCTGCGCAAGCTCTGCAAGCTCCGCAAAACTATAACAATTGTTCAGTAATCTGCGAACCTCTTGAATAAGCCATAAGCCCATTACATTTTTGAGGACTCTATAAGTTCCGTAGGCTCCCCACTCATTGGTGTAGTTGGCCTGCATGGCTTGTAGAGAATTTAGAGGCTCCGTTCTTTCTACACCGAGTAAAGACCAAGTTCCACTGCTGATATAAGCTGAGCCTTCTTGAAGTGGAGCACCTAGCACTGCTGAGGCCGTATCATGGGAAGCCACACAGATCAGTTGGCATTCAGGCAGGTCATATTGTTGGATTAAAGCTTCGTCAAGAGGACCAACCACTACACCAGGCTCAGTTAATTTTGAAAATTGATCTTTCCTGATATTCAAGAATTCTAATAGGTCATCGTCAAAATCCCGGTTTTCCAGATTCAACAGCTGTGTTGTAGATGCAATAGTAACCTCATTGATCTTGCGGCCAGTCAGTCGGTAATATAGATAATCTGGTACAAGTAAAATTTGATCCGCTTGCGCTAACTCTTCTTCATTATGAACATATAACTGATTCAAGGTATTGATGGATAACTGCTGGATTCCTGTCTTTTCATAGACGGTTTGTGGTGAAAGCTGCTTTGCCACCAGATCCACAGCCAGATCCGTTCTGCGGTCCCGGTAGGCGTATACTTCCTGAACACGATTCCCGTCCGCATCTACCAGCACATAATCTACACCCCATGTATCAATACCGAGCGTACAGGTAGTAATTCCATCGGTTTTAGCCTTCTGAAGCCCGATCATAATCTGCTCTACTAAATAATCAATGTCCCAGAAACAGGAACCCTCTTGTTCCGTAAAGCTATTGCTAAAGCGATGAAGCTCTTCTAAGGAAAGAATACCTTCTTGCAATATTCCGCGCACCAATCGCCCACTTGAGGCACCGATGTCAACGGCGATGTGATTATTCATAAACAATCTCCTATGATAAGGGGTGATTTATAATATTTTTTTGAACAGTGTAATAACTTCTTTTTTAGTAGGAATAAAAGGGTTCCCTGGTGCACAAGCATCCTTCATCGAATTTTCAGCCAGAAGATCAAGATCTACTTCTTCTACACCAAGCTCGGATAATTTGGCTGGAATCCCTACTTCTTTAGACAACGCCTTGATCGACTCAATTACGAAATCCGCGCATTGTTTATCCGTTTGGTTCTCTACATTAAGTCCAATCGCTTTAGCAATGGATCTGAATTTCTCAGGCACATATTTGGCATTTTCTTCTTCCACAAAAGGCAGCAGCATCGCGTTACATACGCCGTGCGGCAGATCGTATACGCCGCCCAGCTGATGCGCCATCGCATGCACATAACCAAGCCCCGCATTATTGAAAGCCAATCCGCCAAGGAATATCGCGTATACCATCTGTTCACGCGCTTCGATATCATGGCCATTCTTCACAGTACGAGCCAGGTTAGCAAAAATTAGCTCCACTGCGGCTAGTGCCGTAGCATCAGTTACCGGATAAGCTCCTGGCGTCACCAACGCTTCAATCGCATGAGTCAGTGCATCCATACCCGTGGCCGCGGTAAGTGCAGCTGGTTTATCAACCATAAGCTCAGGATCGTTGACTGAAATCGTCGCAAGGCTGTTTTTATCTACCATAACCATCTTCACTTTGCGATCTTCGTCTGTGATTACATAGTTAATGGTCACTTCAGCCGAAGTACCAGCAGTGGTATTCACGGCGACAATCGGCAGTGATTTATGCTTAGACTTGTGTACACCTTCATATTCTTTGATATGACCGCCATTTGTGGCAATGATACCAATGGCTTTGGCAGTATCCTGTGGTGATCCACCGCCGATGGAAATCAGATAATCACAATTCTGCGACTTGAGATAATCAACGCCATCGTGGACATTTTTACAGGTCGGATTGGGTTTCACTTCATCATAGATGGCATATTCAATCCCCGCTTCGTCCAATACCGCCAGCAATTTACCAGCAATGCCACTTTTCATAAGGAATTTGTCCGTAACTACAAGCGCCTTTTTTAATTTAAGTTCTTGGATGTATGGACCAATCTCCTGCAAGCATCCCTTGCCCATAATATTGATCGATGGAACATAATACACATGCGTGCTCATTGCTTGACCAGCCTCCTAAAGTTAATTTATCAACACCAAAGTTTTACACACAACTCTGCAAGCTAGAGCGTAGTATTCCGGCTGCAGCGCCTCAGGCTGGCCTCTGAATCGCAACTGGGCCGGCTCTGGTATCTTTCAAATCTAATTACCACTACAGGACTTCTTTTCTCCTTCATCGTATGCCTGCGAATCTTTGTTGTCAACATTTTAAATATTATTTATGTTGTTTTTATTTGTTTTATATCCGTTTTGTGAATATTATTGGAAAACAAACATGATTCTACGTTGATTTTATTGCAAAACACAGATATTTGGAGCTATGATTAAGGAATATACAGATTTCGGAAAGGTGATCCCTATGCTTGCAGCTGAAAGACGCAAAAAAATAATAGATCTTGTTCATCAGGATAAACGAGTATTAGTCTCTGATCTAAGCCGGATGTTTGAAGTTACAGAAGAGACGATACGCAGAGATTTGGAGAAGCTGGAGAAGGATGGCATTCTGAGCCGAACCTATGGCGGGGCCATGCTGAATCGTCACACGAACGAGGATTTGCCTTTTGTTACACGCAATGCGCTGAATACAGATATCAAACGGGGAATCGCACTCAAGGCGCTCGATTTAATCAATGATGGAGATACGTTAATGGTGGATCCTAGCTCCACAGCCTTTGAGTTTCTAAAACTGCTTGGCAATAAAAACAATCTGACCATTATCACGAACTCGATTAATATTTTGCATGAGTTCTCGAATTCAGGGATGGATATCATCTCTACCGGTGGTTCTTTACGTTACCGATCCATGTCACTCGTGGGTCCTGTAGCACATGACACCATTCAAAGATACAATGTGGACACTGCGGTTATCAGTTGTAAAGGAATTGATATGGAGCGAGGCATCACAGATTCTAATGAACCGGAGTGTGAGCTCAAGAAATATATGCTACGTCAAGCTAACAAGGTCATACTCCTGGCCGATCACACCAAATTCGATAAGACCGCCTTTACGAAGCTGATCGAGCTTGGCCAAATCGACTTTTTGATCACAGACCGCCAGCCTTCTGAGGTTTGGTTGAAGCGCCTGAACAAAGAGAATATTGAGCTTCTCTATTGATCGGGCTCAAATGCCTTCGGTGCCCAATTAAAAATGCCGTTCCCCAATGAGTAATGGGTGACGGCATTTGTTGTATAAAGATGATTATCTTTTTGTATAAACCTGAGAGATTGGGACTACGTTGACTGTTGATTTGGGATTTTCGCGTTGCACTTGCGTTGTGGTTTTTTTCCTGCAAATATATACAAGCGCTGGTGGAAAATTCAGCAGCACCCACTTCGTGTGTAGGATCTCAAAATGCTGGCTCAACTCTGTTTTCATCCGCGGAAAATATTCATAGGTTATAAACCACCCTCCTTCTTTTAAAGAAGAAATGATCTGTTCCATAAACCTAGTGCGGTCTGGCTTCGAGAAATTCATCAAAGACAAACTACTCACGATACAATCCAGCTTCTCCAGACTGCTGTTATGAAGCGCAAGACGCAGCCGGAGACAATCGTTGTTGCAGAAACATCCGGGGAATTCCTCTCTTAATTGACTGCGAAAATCAGGATCTATTTCAAATAGAAGAACATTCATACCGGTCTTTTCTCCACGCGGAATAAACCTTGTGATTGCACCAGTCCCCGCACCTAACTCAGCCATAGAATGCACTTGGTTCCAAGGCACTGGATCAAGCAACTTCTGGGCCAGCCAATGTGAACTGGGAGTCACACTACCATATTGTCGGGGCGCATGCAGAAATTTATTTAGAAAATGAAGTCGCTCACGAATTCCACTTTGCATGAAATCTCCCCCTTGCTTCCTAACTTCCCCTTCTACCCCTAAAATATGTAAACTGCATTAAATTCGTACTCCATCTATACTTCCCATTATCTATTCCCCCTAAAATAAAAAGCCCAAATTTCTCCGCAACATAAATTGCGAGAAATTCGAGCTTGTAAACACTCAATTCAGAGTCGGCCAATTTTATTTAGTTTCCACAGCATGTCCGCCGAACTCGTTCCGCAGTGCAGCAACTACTTTACCAGTGAATGTGTCGGTCTCAAGGGAACGGTAACGCATCAATAACGCCATTGCGATGACCGGAGTCGCTGCTTGTAAATCAAAGGCGGTTTCAAGCGTCCATCTGCCTTCACCAGACGAATGCATAATGCCCTTGATCTCATCTAGTTTAGCGTCTTTCGAGAAGGCACGTTCCACCAGTTCCATCAGCCACGAACGGATTACAGAGCCGTGATTCCACACCCGAGCTACTTCCTCAAAGTTGTAGTCAAATTCACTCTTTTCCAGAACCTCAAAACCTTCACCGATCGCAGCCATCATGCCGTATTCGATACCGTTATGCACCATTTTTAGAAAATGGCCGCTACCTGCTTTACCAGCATATAAAAAGCCGCTTTCTACAGCTGTATCACGGAAAATAGGCTCCACAACCTCCCAAGCTTCGGGATCTCCGCCAACCATGTAACAAGCGCCATTACGCGCCCCTTCCATACCACCAGAGGTACCTGCATCCATAAAGTGAATTCCGTGCTCCTTCAATTCCTCATACCGACGAATCGATTCCTTATAATGCGAGTTTCCTGCTTCAATAACGATATCACCTTTAGACAACTGTGGAGTGAGTTCAGCGATTACAGAATCAACGACCTGATGCGGAACCATGATCCAAATGATTCTTGGCGTTTCCAATTGCTGCACCAATTCAGGAAGCGTAACTGCTCCACTAGCGCCTTTAGCTTTCATTTCTTCTACAGCAGGTGCATTCAGATCAAAAGCAACAACCTCATGTCCATGATCCAGCAAATTTTGACCCAAATTAAAACCCATTTTTCCTAACCCAACTAATCCTACTTTCATGTAAATTCCCTCCGATTTATAGATTCTTATGATGTATTTTAGCTAAATTGGCAAAAAAAACAGGCAGGGGCTTAAGCCCCTGGCCGTATAGATTCCTGCGCTGCTGCAACTTCTGCTTGAGCGTCGAGAAAATCTGACTCCTGATCTGCATCATCAAACCACCAGCGGTCTTCACCCAAAAGCTCCACAGCCGCATCTGGACCATAAGAACCTGAAGCATAGGTATGAAGTGGCATTAATCCCTCTTCCATAGCTTCCTGAATTGGTGTAACCCATTGCCATGACAACTCGACTTCTTTCCAGTGAGCGAAGAAAGTGGCGTCACCACGAAGCGCATCAAAGATCAGATTTTCGTAAGCTTCTGGTACGTCTGAAGTTCCGGCTTCATAAGTAGCGAGGACAGGTTCAAGTTTCCCTTTTTGCAACTGATCCTTCGTATTCAACTGAAGCGTAATGGCTTCATTTGGACCGATCTCGATGATGAGTAGATTTGGAACGTCATTCCCTTTATTTTTGTTATTGTTATCATTAAACGGTTCTTTAAATTCTATAACAATTCTTGTTGATTTCTCTTTCATTCTCTTGCCGGTACGGATATAGAACGGAACTTCATTCCACAATGGATCATCTATAAACAAACGCGCTGCAATAAACGTCTCATTTTGTGAGGATTGGCTAATTCCTGGTTCATCTAAGTATCCTGCAACAGATTTACCTTTAATTTCACCTTCAGCATATTGTCCGCGGACAACGTATTGATTAACCTCGTCTTTACTTAACGGAATGAGGCGCTCCATGACATATCTTTTCTTCCCGCGGATCTCTTCAGGTGTACTGCCTTTTGGAAGCTGCATCGCCATCATCATGAGCAATTGCAGCATATGGTTCTGGAACATATCACGAAGTGCCCCAGCTTTATCATAATAGCCTGCCCGTTCTTCAACGCCAACAATCTCACTCGCCGTAATTTGCACATTTGCGATATAACGATTTTTCCACAGTGCTCTAAGTACAGGATTTGAATATTTTAGAACTTCCAGATTCTGAACCATTGGTTTACCCAAGAAATGGTCAATTCGGAAAATCTCTTCTTCTGCAAATACGGCATTCAAGCTGTCATTTAACTCTCTTGCTGTTTGCAAGTCTGTACCAAAAGGCTTCTCAATAATCAGACGCTTCCAGCCCTTCGTCGATCCCAGACCACTGGAGTGAATATTGGCGGCAATTTCCTTGAAAAACTCAGGACCCACCGATAAATAGAACATCCGATTCTCCGGAATGTTAAAAAATTGCTCACGACGTTTAACGTGCTCCAGTAGCTTAAAATAATCTTCTGTATTACCTACATCTAGAACGCTATATTCAAAAGCTTCCAAGAAAACCTGCAACTGTGGAGATTCTACTGCCGGTTGTCTAGAAAATGTCTGCAAAGATTGCAGGACTTGCTTACGGAAAGCTTCGGTTGAAACTTCTCTTCTTCCTAATCCAATCACTGAGAGAGGACCTGAAATTTGACCATCTAAAAAGAGGTTATATAGTGCAGGATAGATTTTACGTTTTGCTAAATCTCCTGTAGCGCCAAAAAGCACAAATGTTGATGATTCCACTTTCATTCCTCCTGCTATTATATATTATTTATTAACTTACTTTTAATTACTAGCATACTCAGTAGAATCAATCATACGACTGATATTTTTATTCGTCAACCTCATTTCGACATTTACGAAAAGTTATTATTTTCACAAAGCTTCAAATTGGTAATTATGATTAATGTCACACCAATTATCTTATTGGATTATTCACATTAAATTACTAGGAAATAATCCGCGAGCAAGTTAACAACCCGCTCCCAGCATGGGTTTAGGTGCTCTAACTTTACACACTCTGATTTAAAATTCTTCATACAAAGCTGTTTATAACATAATCAAAATTCCCAGTCGCCTAAATGTGATCATCCTTCCACTGTGTTTCAAACTAACTTTAAGTAATTGACTGGATTGGTCTGGCGCGACTCGAAGAAGACTATGCGATTTGATTCCAAGTTTGGGAATTAAGCATAAAAAGTGACTACTTCGAGGAATATTATCAGAGAATACTTCGAAGGAATTTTCACTCAGCATTTCGGAATGACTTGGAGTCTCCCAAGAGGACAATATGTTGTAAAGAGTACCTTTGGGAACGAGTTGAGGTTTGCTAGGTGAACCCTGTGAATGTCTTGAAGTTTGCTAGGTGTGCGCTTTGGGGGATCACTTTAAAGTTCGCATAGAGCGTCTTTAGTTTCTTCTTGGAGTAACATTTATGTTTGCCCGCATCTCCGACTGCTGCGAGATCGGACCTAACAGACCTTATTCGTCGATTCTCACTCGTCTGCGTTGGCTGCATGTCCACACCATGGAGGGGACGGACTCAGGTGGCCTCAAACGTCGATTCGTTCTCATCAACCGAGGCTGTATGCCCACACTAACTATGGGTTCGGACTCAGGGACATTATAAGTCGATGCTTAATCGTCTGCGGAGGCTACATGATCCTCGCCATTGATGGTTTGGACTCAGGAGACGCTATTTCGCAGATTTAGGTCATTTCGCCATACTATCGGACTCAGATGCAGCTATTCGACCAAATGTACGCCTCTTTGGAGCAAGAACTTGGCAATAAGAGCTATGCGGTCCGAAACTTCTGAAAAATGTTCCAATAACACTAAATAGCTGCAATACAGTCCGTTACGGTGTGTATTATCGTCAATAGTGGCTAGTCGGACTTAGTTGACCTCAAACGTCGATTCGCACGCGTCTGCCGAGGCTTTATCTCCACACCATGTATGGTCCGGACTCAGGAGACGCTATTTCACAGATTTTGGTCATTTCGCCATACTATCGGACTCAGATGCAGCTATTCGACCAAATGTACTCCTCTTTGGAACAAAAACTTGGCAATAAGAGCTATGCGGTCCGATACTTCTGAAAAATGTTCCAATAACACTAAATAGCTGCAATACAGTCCGTTACGGTGTGTATTATCGTCAATCTTGGCTAGTCCGGACTCAGGTGACCTCAGACGTCGATTCGTACTCGTCAGTTGAGGATTTATGTCCACACTAACTATGGGTTCGGACTCAGATGACGCTATACGTCGATCTTAATCGTCTGCTGAGGCTACCGTCCTCGCCATCGAAAGTCCGGACTCAGGAGACGCTATTTCGCAGATTTAGGTCATTTCGCCATACTATCGGACTCAGATGCAGCTATTCGACCAAATGTACGCCTCTTTGGAGCAAGAACTTGCCAATAAGAGCTATGCGGTCCGAAACTTCTGAAAAATGTTCCAATAACACTAAATAGCTGCAATACAGTCCGTTACGGTGTGTATTATCGTCAATCTTGGCTAGTCCGGACTCAGGTGACCTCAGACGTCGATTCGTACTCGTCAGTTGAGGCTTTATGTCCACACTAACTATGGGTTCGGACTCAGATGACGCTATACGTCGATCTTAATCGTCTGCTGAGGCTACCGTCCTCGCCATCGAAAGTCCGGACTCAGGAGACGCTATTTCGCAGATTTAGCCCATTTCGCCATGCTATCGGACTCAGATGCAGCTATTCGACCAAATATACTCTTCTTTGGAGCAAAAACTTGGCAATAAGAGCTATGCGGTCCGATACTCCTGAAAAATGCTCCAAAAACACCAAATAGCTGCAATACAGTCCGAACGATGATGTAGTATCGTCTATCTTGGCTAATCCGGACTCAGATGACGCTATATGTCGATTCTTAATCGTCTGCTGAGGCTACTCGTCCTCGCCATCGACGGTCCGGACTCAGGAGACGCTATTTCGCAGATTTAGGCCATGTTGCCCTGCTATCGGACTCGGATGCAGCTATTCGACCAAATCCACTCTTCTTTGGAGCAAAAACTTGGCAATAAGAGCTTTGCGGTCCGATACTTCTGAATAATGCTCCAAAAACACCAAATAGCTGCAATACAGTCCGAACGATGATGTAGTATCGTCTATCTTGGCTAATCCGGACTCAGAAGAACACACACGTCGATACCACGTCATCCTCATAGAACAGCCGGACCCAGAAGTCCTTATATCGCAGATTCAAAACTACTCATGACGAACTAGTTACCAGCCGAGTTTACAATACCATTTGTTTAGAGCCGGTACATTAAGTGTTATAGTTAATGAACATAAGAATTTTCATTCAGTTCACGAAAGGAAGGAGAATTTTCATGAATATGGAGCAATGGGAACGAATTCGGACGGGACAGGGATTTATAGCTGCCTTGGATCAAAGTGGTGGCAGTACACCAAAAGCGCTGCTGCAATATGGTGTTGCAGAGGACAGTTACTCTAATGAAGATCAAATGTATGGGTTGGTTCACGAGATGAGAACGCGCATTATCAAGAGCCCTGCATTTGATTCTAAGCATATACTGGGTGCAATCTTATTTGAGAACACAATGGATCGTTCTATAGACGGTCAATATACTGCCGATTTTCTATGGGAGAAAAAAGGTATTGTGCCTTTCCTGAAAATCGATAAAGGGCTTGCCGACCCTGAGGACGGAGTACAACTAATGAAGCCTATTCCCGGCTTGAATGATCTTCTGAAGCGGGCCAACGAACGTAACATCTTCGGTACAAAAATGCGCTCGGTGATTAAAGAGGCTAACCCTGCCGGTATAAAAAAGGTGGTAGAACAGCAGTTTGAAATCGGCAAGCAGATTTTAGCAGCGGGACTCGTTCCTATTATCGAACCGGAAGTTGATATCCACACTGCTGATAAAACAGCTTCAGAGAAGCTGCTAAAAGAAGAACTATCGGCCCAATTGTCTACGCTGGGCAAAGACGTGAAGGTCATGCTTAAGCTCTCCATTCCAACGGAGAATAATTTCTACCGCGAATTAATGGATGATCCTCACGTTTTGCGAATTGTCGCTTTATCAGGCGGTTACACACAAGCAGAAGCAAACGATAAGCTCGCCCATAATCAAGGGCTGATTGCCAGCTTCTCACGTGCGTTATCGCAGGGACTAAGCGCTGGACAATCAGAAGAAGAGTTTAACGCGCTCCTCTCCAAATCTGTAGAAGCGATTTATACAGCATCTATTAAATAAGATCCTCATTTAACCAGCACATAAAAAGAGCTGTTTCCCGACAGGTGATCCCTGCTGGGAAGCAGCTCTTTTTTATGATAAGGTTTTACTTTTAAAGTCTAGAACTTTCAGATTAAACGCCATTTCGTCTACTCTTTCAGCCCACACAAGCATGCAATAGGTTTGCTAAAGTCCCCCTTTCATCTTATCTAAAGGCCGCACCTTTACCTAAAACATATTAATCTACCACTTCTTTGCTGTTTCTTTAGTACACCTATTCATAATTTCTGCATTTAAATCAGCGCATAACCTTTCCCAATAATTTCTTGATCTTACGCAAAAAAGGGCTCCACCACGCATGTATGCGAGTAGAAACCCTACTAAAGTCCATTACTTCTAAGTTATCTTAAATCGAAACCACGAGGATTAATGCAACTAAGGCTGGAAGACCTTGCATAAACAAAATAGACTTTTTCACCGTCAGTCCGCCATATAATGCCGCCACAATAACTGTTGCCAAGAAGAAGATTTCAATTTGATGGCCGAAATTTACATTCGGATGAACCAATCCCCAAATTAAACCTGCCGCCAAAAATCCATTGTATAACCCTTGATTCGCGGCCAGAGTTTTAGAAGCATCCGCAACTTCCTGTGTCATTCCAAAGACTCGAAGCCCTTTTGGCTTTGACCAAGCGAACATTTCTAAATAAACAATATAGATATGTATTAACGCAACAACACCGACCATAATATTAGCTACCCATACCATCAAAATAACCACCTTTATTTAATTTGTGTACAATTTAATTGTATCATACCAAAGTTAAAAAGTGTATACATAATCCCATAAACAATTCGAAACTAAAAAAGAATAGCCATAATCTTCAAAAAAAGACTATCGCTATTCCATACGTAATGTTTATGAAATTCTAAAATATTTTTGCAGCAATATAAACGGTCACGCTATTGTAAAAACCATAATGAGAGCCATTGCTCCAGACGAAATTGCTAGGATCTGAAATTGCTGTGTTTTGAGAAGGTTGATGTCCATGTTTCTCTGACCATAAACCTGAGCTATTTTGAAGCATGAAGTGGTAATCAACGTTATCCTCAGGAATATCGACTTTACCATTCCCATTTGAGTCGATCCACCCCACTCTAAGTGCAATACGATGTTCATCGGAATTAATCGCTGCAGTTCGGCCCGGAAGTATCCGCCAACCCGGCTTAAAATATAAAGGATTCGTATTGCCATCTTGAACCACAAGACCAGCAGTATAATACACATTAGTAAAATAGGCAGGATCTCTGACATTTGAGACCCCGTCTCCATCACCAGGGTTGATTGCCCCTGGAAATCTTAAGGCATAACCATAACAGTTAATTCCATAGCTATTTTCGGCTGTATACGGCCATGCATGACCATAAGCGGAAGATAGGGTTGCTTGCGGAGAATCAGGTTCAAAAGTAGGTGTTATTAGCTCCGGTGCCAACAATTCATTATTTATAAGGTTGTCATCTGCTGGGGGCACAAAGCTTGAAGACTCTTTGAGTTCTCCAACAGTAGTAACATTTCCTTGTGTGTCCACAATAATCGTATCGTCGCCTTTCCATTCTCCAACCCAAACCTTTTCCGGTCCAGAAGTTTGGACTTCTTTCAAATTACTCACGTCGACGTCGATGGGTGCGGCCATTGCAGCAGAGGACAGGGCCAGATTCAGCAAGAGTGTGCAGGTTAATACGACTTTATAAGTCTTTTTCAAAATCACAAACATCCCTTTCTATGTAAGATAAGTAAAAATTAACATTTTATCCTAAAATAGAATATGAAGAATGTTATGGTTTTTTTGAACACCTATAAAGCTTTATATTCAAAATAGTCAAAATAAGCCGGCTTCGCTTGCTGATCCAAATCCTGAGCACATACCCCGACATAGGAACCGGTAAAGCCGAGCTTACCGCCATATTCATCCGAAAGCGTGCCAAAATCTAAGGGAGTACAGACAGCTGTCCAATTCACCCCATCTGGAGAGGCATAAAACAACAGATCACGTCCATGAATTTCCGCCTTTAGATAATAACGATCCCAATTCTTCACAGATAGCTGCATAGAGGAAATCTCATCGTATTTGCCACCTCTACACAGCACAACGCCCAAACTAGTTCCACGGATCTCATCTGCGGTAACACGCAAATAATAGTAATCACTGTCATCATAATAGAGGACTAGTCCAGCCATTTGCAGGAAGCTATCCGGCTTGAATTCCAGACAGGTTGTAGCTGAGCATTCAAAATGTTGAATCGGCCGGGCAATTAAGCTCTGATCATGCAGTGAAGCTAACGACTCTCTACCGCGCAGACGAAGAAACCCTGGGCGTTCCTTCAAGCTAACCCAAGATTCATCAAAGGGCACACGCAAGCTTTGGTATGGAAATCCAAGAACCTCTCCATCAAAATCATCTCTGTTTGGCAGCTCCTCAAAAGTGAATACCGGCAGCTCAGGAGCCATTGTCTCCAATGCAGGCAGCTTCCCTCCGTGGGCCAATCGCAACCAGCCATCCTCTGTCCATTC
Organism: Paenibacillus sp. FSL H7-0735; assembly: GCF_038008505.1. NCBI lineage: Bacteria > Bacillati > Bacillota > Bacilli > Caryophanales > Paenibacillaceae > Paenibacillus > Paenibacillus sp. FSL H7-0735. Next base: position 4,235,184 of record NZ_JBBOZH010000001.1, read on the forward strand.
ACAGCGTTGAATAGCAGTTTCCCGGCCTAACGGATTCATCGTTGACGTTCCCGGAATCGGACGTGTGCATAAATGTGCCATGTACCAGTCCCCATTCTGAGTCTCTACGAGCGATCCATGACCTGCTTGCTGAAACAGGTAGGTCAGATCATGCGCCGTGGTCATAATCGGGAAATCCGGATCAGTCTCATAAGGACCTGTGAGGCTTCGGCTTCTAGCTAAGGTAACCATATGGTTGATGCCGGTGCCCCCTTCAGCTGTCAGTAAGTAATAGTACCCATCCTTCTGGTACAATTGCGGACCTTCGGTCACTCCGATAGGTGTCCCTTTATAAATTTCATGGATAGGTCCCGTTAATTTGCCAGTCTCCGGGTCATATTCCTGCATAATGATGCCAGAGAAGTTATTGTGATTTTTACGGAAATCCCAACGCATATTAAGCAGCCATTTGGTCCCGTCCAGATCATGGAACAAAAATGGATCAAACCCGCTGCCATTAAGTCTAACCGGCTCACTCCACGGACCCATGATATCAGTCGCTGTAATTAAATAGTTATGCAGATCTTTATATACACTTTTGCGAGATTTCACATCTGTAAATAGCAGATAGAACACGCCTTGATCATAAGAAAGCGCTGGTGCCCAAATGGAACCAGAACTTACGTTACCACGCAGATCTACTTGTGAGGCTTCTGTCAGAACACGTGAAATGGAATGCCAATGGACTAGATCCTTGGAATGATGGATTTCTACACCTGGAAACCATTCAAAAGTAGATGTTGCGATATAATAATCATCCCCTACTCTAATAAAAGACGGATCTGGATGAAAACCTGCCAACACCGGATTAACAATTTTTCGCGTCATAATGTTACCCTCCACTACCGGATTTTTCATAGTTTAACGTATTTATTGTATCGCTTTCATAATAATTAAAGTTATAATGGGATATAAGAAAATGTTTATATTTTGTCATCTTGGAGGGCCTATGAAGCAGCTGTTCGAACCTGTTGTTTTTGAAGAACACAAGACCTTGATTTGGGATTATAAAATATATACCGACGACTATTACAAAGGTTATTATCACTGGCATCAATGCTGCGAAGTCATGTTCGTGTATGGCGGACAGGGAAACGTTGTTGTGAATCAGCAGATGTACGATATTCGCAGGGGAATGTTATTCTTTTTCCAGCCCTATCAGCTGCACCGGATCTATTCTGAGGTTTCTCCCGAGTGTCCTTTTGAACGAACCATCTTCTACATTGATCCACATGTTGCTGAGCACCTGCTGGAGGGTTTTGCGAAAAGAAAGGCTTTATTCACAGCGCTTTGGCAAGGAAAAAATACACATTGTGCCTTTGATCTTAAGGACCACGTTGAGTCTGTGGAGTGGATTCTGGAGCATTATAATCACAATAAAAAAGTCAGTCTGACTGAGGATACCGAAGACATTTCACTGTTAATTCTTCAATTATTGAGCAGTATAGGAACTGAAGATCAGCATGTATTCCAATCAGGAGAACGGCGAACCTTGCGCTATTCTGAGAAAATCATGAGTTTTATCGAAGAGCATTATCATGAGGAGGTTAATCTGGATCAGTTGGCTGAGGAGATTCACTTGTCCAAATCCTATATCTCCAGAATCTTTCATCAGGAAACCGGAGGAAGGCTTGTTGATTATCTGACTGCCCGCCGGATCAAACAGGCCTGCCGCTTGTTAGGAACGACAGACCTGCCTGTGGAGCAAATCGGAATCACTGTTGGTTTTCCAAATGCCTCTTATTTCAATCAACTGTTCAAAAGAGTCCTAGGGACGACTCCATTAAAATATAGAAAAAGTAATTAGATCTAATCTACACAACCGTATTTTTTTCAGTAACGAAGAGTATATTTTTAGCAAAATGATTAATATCTATCAGCTCTGGGCGGGGGGCGTCCATCAGTTCACCATTGATCCTTAAATTGACAAAGGTCACATTTTCAACAGCTCTCTCTTCGTCATATCCATAAATTCGTGAAGGGTTCGCCCTCCCGCTATAGCTGATGTCTCGAAATGTAATGTCCCGGATGCTTGTCCCCGGCTCTGGATTGTAGTCCTTATTATAGACCACTCGCACATCAATTAGCTGCCCCTGCTCAATACGTTCCACACGTATATTTTCATATAGAACATTACACACCTTATTTCGATCCCCGGCATTAATCGCCAGTGCCCCCCAATAATTCTCTTGCGGTTCGTGATGATTCAAGATATCAATATTCGCAAAAACAATAGACTCAATTACGTCACCATTCCGTTCATGGTCACCATGAGTGCCAATCATCAATGGATGAGCAACATCCGCCCACAGAATAGAATCATGAACGCTAATATTGCGGGTATCCCCATAAAAATCCCATCTTGAGCCATAGATAGCAATACAATCATCAGAATTACGCATAAAAACATCCCGGATTCTAATCTCAGAACTAGACATGATATCAATGCCATCAGACCAACCGCGAGTGCTAAACGATTTGAAATTATCAATCACAATCTGCTCAGACTGCCCGATGAAAATGCTATAATGTGGCGGATCAATCACGGTAATACCTTCCACATTTATAGATCGTGAAAAAACAATTCGTATCCCTCGAAAGGCCGAGAATCGATGAAAATCCGCAAGATAAATTACACCGCGACCACGAATGGATACATCATGAACTCCCTCGCATACCAAGGAACCTACAAGCACAGAACCTCCGGCAAGATACACCGTGGTTTCCGAAGGGACCGGCAATACTGTTTCTTCTATATAATGTGTGCCCGGAGCGAAATAAAGCACCTTCCTCTTTTCACGAGGATCAGCAGCGGTATTATCCAGCAGACGTAAAAGATCAGGTTTCCGGTGTATACCCGGTTGGACTACTAGGACATTAGCATCCTCTGGTTGAGGGGCATCCTTCTCCTTAGGGTTAGCAAATAAATGGAGATTCCGAAAAATATCACCGTTGATCTCAATCGATAACTTTTGCGGACCCGTTAGCTTAAACAAAATGGTATTTCCATGATGTTCGTAAGTGACCTCTCGCGAAGCCGGAGCAATGTTCACACAATCAATCTCCGTATAAAGACAGGTGACTTCAACTTCTACTGTACCTTCCAGATCAAAATAAGCCATGGATGCAGGACGTACCTCATGCATATCTACCTTAACCTCGTAAATAAACAAGCTATGCCATTCTCCTTCAGGCTGCCGTACTCTGACCTTATAATCCTCACGTCCCGGGAAATCTTTAGGTGCTTTATATACTTGTAAATCATCCACTTTACCATCCTCCTGTTCATTTAGATTGTATCGCTTCCAACTCCGATAAAGTTTTAATGTGTTATGCAGAAATGTTTGTATTTTGTCAGTTATAGATTAAAAGCCTGTTACAACATGACAATAATCAAACATTTCCTTATATCAAAACACAACTTTCCTGAGCTTTAGAAAGCTATACTCATAACATCCTAAATACACTGGAGGCAGTAATAATGACAAACCCTTATTGGCAAGAGATCATGGGTAGACTCGATACAAAAGTAGAACGTATGATAGAGCAAATCGGTGATAAGTGCCCGCATTTCGCCGGAAAAGATGGCAAATTTGATGATATCGGTTCAGACTGGTGGACTACAGGGTTCTGGCCTGGACTCCTCTGGATCATGCATGATATGACCGGAAAAGACCTTTACAAGGAGGCCGCTTGGCATTGGGACGGTACCTTGGAGGAATGGTTTATTAAACCAACGGTTGAGATGCATCACGATGTGGGATTCCAATTCCTACCGACAGCTGTAATCAAACATACAATTACAGGTGACGAAGATGCCCTGCGCAGAGGAATTGAAGCGGCGAATTTCCTCGCTGCCCGCTATAATCCTGTAGGCAAATTCATCCGCGCATGGAATGAAGATAAATACGGCTGGGTAATTATCGACTGTATGTTAAATATCTCCCTGCTGTTCTGGGCCAGCAAAGTGACAGGTGATCCCCGCTATAAGCATATTGCAATTAACCACGCCGAGACGACGATGCAATATGGCATACGTGAGGATGGATCCACCAAACATATTATTTCTTTTGATGCAGAGACAGGTGCTTATATTGAGAATTTTGGCGGTCAAGGCTACTCGGCTGAGTCCTCTTGGAGCCGTGGAACGGCTTGGGGACTGTACGGCTTCATCAATACTTATCGCCACACTGGAGATGAACGTTTCCTGAACACTGCTAAACGGATCGCACATTATTTCATCTCTGCTTTACCCGAGGATCAAGTCCCTTTTTGGGATTTCCGCCTAGAGGATGACACACGGATGTTCCGAGATAGCTCCGCAGCCTCTATAGCCGCTTCAGGATTATTAGAGCTTGCAGATATCGTACCATTAGGCGAAAAAAGTCTATATGCAAATGCAGCGGAGCGAATTCTGCGCTCACTGACTGAAAATTACGCAACCTGGGAGCAGCCGGAGCATGAAGCGATTTTATTGCACGGAACTGGCAGTGGCGATTCCTTCATTGATGTATCCCTGATCTATGGAGACTACTATTATATTGAGGCTATCGCTAAATTAAATGGCTGGAAGCATCGAATCTTCTAATTGTAGATAGTTATTCAAACAACAAAAAGACACCTCTCTTGAGGTGTCTTTATATTTTATATGCTACTCGTTCGCCAGTGCCGCCGCACCCTCCAGCAGCATCAAGCCGCTGAGTTGAATGCTCAGCTGAACCGGAAGCTCCGGTTTCACTTCCCACGATGAACTGCACAGACCCAGTTGTTTATCCAGACCTTTTTCCCATAACTGCATTGCATTGGCCAATACGACCTCGCGAATACGGATATTTTCAGGAGATTCTTTACAGAGCTGAACCAAATAACGAATCAGAATACCCTTGAACAAACCCGTATCATCAATGCCTTCATCAGGCAGTATCAGATTAACCGGATCACATAACCGATCAATACAAGTATTAGCCGTTCGATTCGCATCTTCTAAGTAATGAACATTACCCGTATTCTTGTAAAGCTCTAGGCCAGCGCCTAGAAACACTCCCTGACAGTACGTAAACTCCCAATCGTAATCGATCTGGCCATCCCCGCGTCTATTCATCCCATCCCACACAAAACCAGTCGCAGAATCCACTAAATATGTCTTGTTCCATTCATAGATACGGAGTGCCCACTCCAGATCCTTTTGCTTATGAAAAAGTTCATATAACCGGGCTGCAAGGATAACGGCAGGTGCATTGGCAGGAGTGTTTTTATAATCGAGCTGATCCTTCTTCCACGCCAGACCTCCTCCCAACTGTTCATTCCAAGCCGTCTTAATATCCTCCCATAGATCAAGCACAGCACTTAAATAGGCTTCATGTCCTGTAACCCGATAAGCACGTAGCAACGCCAATGCCGTCCATTCCATATCATCATAGTAATTATGCCTGAATGTCCCCCCGTTATAAGCTTGCAGACTTTGACTTAGCTCCTTGATTCTCATAGAATACACAGGATCTCCACTACGCTCATAACCATCTACTAAAATATCAATGACATGAGCCTGCCACCAATAATAAAAGTTTTCCCCCGCAACGTTGTACTCTCTGGGATACCATTGGTTCATGATCCCAGTCTCAGCATTATAATAATTACGTAGTAGACATTGTTGGAACCACTCGGACTTTTCCTGCCAACTGACCGCTTCTATGGCTTCCTTTGCTTGTGTCATTAAGAACTCACCTCAAACCTGTTCCTTAGTTAATTCAGCCATCTTCTCCAGCAGCTTGATCGCACTAAGCTGGGAGCTGAGCTGAACTACACCAGCAGAGGACGAAGTCCAATCTGTGCCAAACAACACTGTGTCCTCTGACTTTCCTTGTTCCCAGAGACATTCTGCATTCGCACGCAGGAAATCAACAGCATCAACTGCTGCAGAATCAGCTTTAACCCATTCAGCTGTATAGCGAATCAGGATCCCTTTAAACAGTCCCGCATCACCATTCCCTTCATCTGGCAGCACACCTCCCTGAGAGTCAGCAAGTTCATGGGCTGCGGCGGCAAAGGTTAGGTGAGCATCATCTAAATATTCTTGCTCTTTAGTAATACGGTACAGTTCAACTGCTGCGCCAATGAAGACGCCTTGATTGTAGGAGTATTTCCAATCCTTATCGATCTGGCCATTGCCAGTGCGATTCATGCCATCCCATACAAAACCCGTTGCCGGATCTACCAGATGCTCTTTTTGCCATCTGTATATTTTTAACGCCCATTCAAGATTGCTAGCTTCACCAAAAGCTTGATACAAGCGTGCCGCAAGTATAGCTGCCGGTGCGTTGGCTGGTGTATTTTTATAATCCAACTGTGACTTCTGCCAAGCAATCCCACCGCCCATATGCTCGTTCCAGCCTGTCTGAATGTCATTCCATAAAAGAAGGGCTGTATCTTTATAACCTTCCACTCCTGTTGCTTGATATGCACGAAGCCACGCGAGAGCCATCCATTCCATATCATCATACAACTCGTTTGGCCATACTCCACCATTTCGCTGAAGCAGACCTTCATGAAGTGCGGAAAGCCTTTCGGCATACCAGTTCTCTCTAGTCCGCTGTAGTCCATCTACCAATACATCCACAGCATGAGCCATCCACCAATAATGAAAAATCGTGTTGCATTCTCCATTTGGACAAGGTGTTTCTATATTGTACATTTTGATCGCTTCATTCCAGAAGAATGAATCCAGCGCAGCTTGTGCTTGATTCGCCCGTGCCTCCCAAATCCCTATCTCCAATTGGTTCATATAGACTCTCTCCCTGGTTCGATTTTTGTTGCATTAACCCTTAATACCACTAAAGGCTATTCCCTGTACAAAATAACGCTGAAGCGCTAAAAACAACACCAATATCGGCAAGATCGCTACTAGCGCACCAGCCATCATTGGACCGTAGTCTGTTTGAAAATTATAAGAAAAAGCTTGAAGTCCCATTTGAATCGTTGCTTTGTTGGGATCATTCAGCACAATCATTGGCCATAAGAAACTGTTCCAGCCCGCTTGGAAGGTAAAGATACTTAAAGTAGCCAACGCTGGTTTAGTCAACGGCAAATAAATCCGCCAAAATATTTTAAACTCTCCACAGCCTTCGATCCGGGCCATTTCCATCATGTCACTAGGCAAGGTGAGAAAGAATTGCCGCATAAAGAACACAGCAAAGGTTCCTGAAGCGCCCGGAAGAATAATCCCCCAGAATGAGTTCATCAGCCCGTTACCCCCGCTACCAAAAATATCATTGCCTCCAAAAAGAGGAATATGGCGCATAACATAAACCGTGGGGATCATCGTCACAATGCCTGGTATCATCATCGCCGCAAGCAGCACGCGGAATATTGGCTTATTGAGCTTAAAATTCAACTTTGCAAACGCGTATCCACTGATGGAACCAAAGAACAGATTCGCCAGTACACCCGCTACTGCAAGTACAAGCGAATTCCAGAAATAGAGCGCAAACGGAACCGTAGTAAATGCCTTACGATAGTGTTCTAAGGTCAAATGTGAAGGAAACCACCGGATGGGCATGGCGAATATCTCTTCGTCAGGCTTCAAGGATGTAAGAACACTCCAATAAAAAGGTAGAAACATTACGATGGCAATAACAATGCACACTATATAATAGATAGATTTACTTAAGCTTCTTTTTAATAACGAACTTCCGCTAGTATCCATACCTCTATCCCCCTTCTGCATGGCAAGCCTGGCTTATACAATGGACTCCTCCGCCTTTGTGATCCGCATGTTTATAAGTGAGAATATGAGAATCGCCACAGCAAGCACAAATGCTTGTGCAGACGCATACCCCATTTGCAATTGATTAAAGCCCTGCTGATAGATCAGATAAACCGGGGTCTTTGTCATATTCGCCGGACCACCCTGCGTCAGCACAAAAGCTTGGTCGAACAACTGCAACGCACCAATGATTGACATCGTACTGACAAGAAAGGTCGTTGGTCGCAGCTGCGGCCAAGTAATAAACCGGAAACAAGCCAGCTTATTAGCACCGTCCAGCCGTGCAGATTCGTACAAATAGTCAGGCACGCCTTGCAGACCTGCCAAGTAGATAATCATATTAGAACCTACCGACTGCCAGAGGGTAAGCATAATAATGGACAACATCGCCGTTCGTGTCTCGGATAACCAAGCCGGACCTGTAATCCCAACATAAGACAACAATCCGTTAACCAAACCAAATTCAGGATGCAAAAGCCAGATCCATACCGTAGCTGCAGCAACAGCGGATGTAAGGGTAGGCAGATAATTCAGTGTGCGGAACAACTTTACCCCACGCCAGGATCGACTAAGTAGAATCCCGAGGAGAAGCGAAATCAGAATATTAAATGGAACGAAAATGATGGAATACAGAAATACATTTCGGAATGTTTTCCATAACAAACTGTCCTCTATCAAACGGCGATAGTTATCAAAACCGATCCAATCGTTTCTACTAAGTACATCGTAGTTGGTAAAGCTTAAATATAGCGCCATTACCACGGGGATGACCGTGAAAACTGTAAACAGCAATACCGTGGGTGTAATAAACAGATAAGCCGTCCGCGCCTGATGTTTCTCTAGCCTTCTGATGGAAGCCATTTCAGCTACCCCCTCCTAAGCAAAAGGGAGGCGAAACCTCCCTTCACTTCAAATGTCTTACTTATTACTTCACTACTTCATTATCCTTCAGCATTTTGTCGCCCTCTTCTTGCGATTTCTTTAAGGTCTCATCAATGCTCATCTTGTTTTGCTGGTTAAGCTGCAAATTAGGGGCCAAAGCATCAGTCTCCATTACGGAATATCCAGGGTGGTTCGGACGAACCTTGGCGAACTCCAACGTTTCCAGAAACGGCTGCCACTTTGGATCATCCTTGAAAAATGGATCTTCCATCGATGGCTTATAACCCGGCAGGTTTAGACTCGTCTTTGCCCAGAGCAACGCGTTATCCTTGTTCGCTGTCCACCATTTGATGAACTCCCATGCCTCTTCTTTATGTTTGGAGCCTTCTGGAATCACTAGACCAAATCCCCCCATGACACTGCCTTTATCACCATTTGGTCCGGCCGGAGGAGGAACGATTCCATAATCCAGATCTTTACCATATTTGTTATAGGTGCTGAGCATCCATGGACCGGAATACAGCATAGCCACTTTACCTGTGACAAAAGCATCTTGCCCTTCACCAAGTCCAAGTTCGAACCCTACTTTATATACCTTATCCTTGTTCATCAATCGATCCCAGAACTCAAGCACTTGCTTGCCCTGCTCATTATTAAAATTGGTCTTTCCATCCTCTGTAAGCATGGTGCCGCCAGCCTGTTGGAGATACATATTAAAAAGTCCCAAATCTCCCATGGAAAAACCTGCAGTCTCCAGTTTATTGCCATTCCATTTCGTTAGCTTCGTAGCCGCTGCCTCTAGCTCATCCCAAGTTGTTGGAGGCTGAAGTCCTGCCTCTGCGAGCAGCTTCTTATTATAGAAAAGAGCACGTGCATCTACTGTAAGCGGCAGCCCATATAATTTGTCATCGTATGAAAGCTCCCGTAGGGATTCACTGTAGAAATCATCTTCGGAAATGCCGTCACGCGTTAAGTATTCATCCACCGGATGCAGTACATTTTTCGGGGCATACAGCGAAGTTCTCCAACGGTCCCAAAACAGTACATCAGGAGTGCCGCCATTGGTCGCAGAAGTTAGGAATTTCGTAATCATATCCTGTTGCAGCACATATTTTACGTGAATTTTTTCCTGCGATTTATTAAAAGCATCCACCATGGTCTCGAATTGCTTCTGCCCCTCACCGCCCCAATCTCCCCAGAAGGTAAGCTCTGTCTTTTTCCCGGTACTGCTCCCAGCTTTGCTTGTGTTTCCGGTCTCTTTGTCCGCAGATCCGTTATTACCACCGCAGCCCGCAGCAAGAGCAGTAGTCATTACCAAAACAATTGAGGTAACCAGCCATTTTTTCATGTTCTCTATCCCCTTTAGAGTCGATTATAAAAACCTTGTTGGTCTCAACCGCGCTTAATTTGCCTACCACAGCGCATGAGTACAAGCTCACAGAACATCATGTTTGCCCAAGAGAACCATGGACGTGTAAATTCATCAGGATTATCCACATGAAACCCTTCATGCATAAATCCAGTTCCAGCATCCGTCTTCTCCAGCAGCTGAAGTAAGGCTTCCTGTTCCTCAAAGCGGGTAGATGTCATTCCCTGCATCGCTAAAGCTATGGGCCAGATGTACCGATTTGACGTATGCGGACTTCCAATGCCAGCAGCCGCTTTTCCAGCGAAAAAATAGGGATTAGTGCTACTTAAAATAAGTTCACGGGTATTTTTATAGATAGGATCATCAGCAGTCACATAACCCAAATAAGGGATGGAGAGAAGACTCGGTACATTTGCATCATCCATAATATTCACCTGTCCCAGACCATCTACTTCATAGGCATAGACCGTCCCAAACTCTGGATGTTCTACATTTCCATACTCACTTATTCCCTTATTGAGCTGGTCAGATAGTTTCCTAGCTTTCTTTTCCAGCTCCTGATCACCTAAAATCTCACGGGCAATTTCACACACATATCGTAAAACAACCACCGCGAACATATTGGCTGGAACCAAATACCCATATTCACAGGCATCGTCACTAGGACGAAATCCAGACCAAGTCATTCCGGTATAAGCCGTCAACGTCCCTTTGCCTTCTCGAGCTAACGTATCCGTGGGCGGACAGTTCATCCGTTGAAAAAGATATTTTGAATCGCGCTCATGGTTCTGTTCGGTAGTCCATAATGTTATGATTCTTTCTATGCCCGTTACAAATGACTCATTAAACTGACTTGTGCGACCCGAATTCTTCCAGAGCAGATAACTCAGTTGGATTGGATAACATAACGAATCAATTTCATATTTTCTTTCCCAGACTCCCGGGCTCATCTCTGTCAGATCCTCTTGGTGACCATGCCCACTTTCTTCTTCATTGAATGCGTTAGCATAAGGATCAAGCAGGATGTAAGTAAATTGTCTACGTACAAGTCCCTCAATCATGTCTGCAATTTCTTCATCTTCGGAGGCAAGGATTAGGAAAGGTCTGACCTGTGCGGCGGAATCCCGTAGCCACATCGCTGGAATATCCCCGGTAATAACAAAAGTGCTTCCGTTTGGCATTCGTTTTAAGGTTGTGTTCCAGGTGTTAGCCATACATTTCTCGAACATGTCGGCTAATTTCGGACGATCACTCAGCTGTGCTTTTACGCTAGATGCCAGTTTTTGCATCGACTCGGGTATTTCTCTAGTTGCTTTCAGTTATAATACCCCCTTTTTCTTTTGAGCTTTGAAGCGCTTTCATTGATTAGTATATTGTCATGTAATTGGTATGTCAATATGTTTATTTATTATAATAATATATCAATACATCTATAAAGATAAATATATTTCTAAAATAAATAAAAAAACCCATCCATAAAGATAGGTTTTCATAACAACTAATATATGTTTAATTTGGATAATAACCCAAATTTCTATTTAGAGATGGATTGTTTAGCAGAGCTTGTTGATTCACCAGAAATCAACTCAGCTTCCAGCATTATCTTATTGGACACACTTTGCCCGTTCATAATTCGCAATACATTTTCTACTGCGAGTCGCCCCATCTCTTCTTCATTTTGCCGTAAATGGGTAAATGCATAACCCGAACCGAGTGGAGTTGGCGGACTATCAAAGCAAATGATCGAAATATCTTCTGGAATCCGTAGCCCAAGTCGTTGGACCGCAGTTCTAGCCAGCAGCGCAATATTATATTCCACAGCAAAAAGCGCTGTTATTGTTGGATTCTTTTGCAAATGAGAAATAAGCCGTGAAATGTCATGTTCAATATTCTCATCGTTGAAGGAATCCGGTAGTGTTGAGGTCAAATCGCTGACCCACAATCCCTTGTCTACAGCTATCCCCCGCTCCGCATGCGCTTGAATAAATCCTTCTACCCGCTCTTCAAGAGCTGTGGTATCCGCTGGAGGTGGAGAGAGAAAGGAGATGTGAGTATGCCCGAGATCAAATAAATACTCCGTACCTTTGAGTGCAGCCTGCATATTATCAGTACTGATCGATGCTGCTGCCACTCCTTTTAAATGGCGATCTACCAGAACTAGCGGGAAGCGCCCTATCACCAATTTTAGAATCTCAGCATTAAAAAATTCGCCTTGAGCCGGAAAAATGATCAGACCATCTACACCTAAGCTGAGCAACTTCTGAATAGACTTCTCTTCGTTCTCCGGGACCCCAAAGGTTCTTCTTAAAACCAGAAAACAATCATTATCACGTGAAGCCTGCTCCATGCCATAAATCAAGCCTGTGCCATAGCTGTTGCCAAAGTCGGTAATAACCAGACCGATCGTCTTTTCCTCATGGTTAAAGGAATTGAAAACAGTTCCGTCGGAGACCGTCCCCGGAGATATCGCTGATTCCATGTAATCGACTGCTGGATCAGCCACAAATGAACCTCTTCCAGGTTTTCTCACAATTAATTGTTCCGCGGCGAGCATTTCCAGAGCTTTTTTACTCGTAATCCGACTAACATTATAGGCTTCAGCCAGTTCTTTCTCAGAGGGAACCCGTTCGCCTTGTCCATAAGATTTATTAAGGATAAGTTGCTTCACTTCATCAAATATTTTTTCATACATCGGTTTGGATGATGTTGTCTCACTCATGACTTTCGTTATCTCCTGACTCTAATTTTTTCATCTTATACATAATAATATATCATGATATATTAAGTTTGTCGACATTTGTGCTGGTGCTGTAAAAAAAGAGGGAGGAAGGATGTATGGTGTAAAGTGGAAAAATACAAATATTCATATATAAACAGAGATAACCCGTATTCAGCGAATGCGGGTTAAATAAAGGCTTAGTAATAGATAAGCTGTTGAAAGGCAACTGCTCCATGTTCAAATTCGTTCCCAATGATCCCTTTGGTCGGGAATCCTAATCCATCTCTGTAAAAAATCAAAGCCCTCTCCAGATCGTCCACACCTAGTGTTATTACTGTAATCCGGGGTTTCATCTATATCGAGCCTCCTATTTTCGCTTCATTACATTGTACGGATGCGCTCATAAATTGCATTTCTACTATATTCTTAGATAATATCAAACCGTATTTCATCTAACAAGTTTTTACACTTTTGTCCATTTGTTCTTTTTTTATTCAAAAACAGCTAACACAGGTCTATCGTAAATTGCTGTTCAGAATATATAATAGAGACTATCTGGTATAGAAAGGAAGTTGAATAGTTAATGAAATTTAATGATTATCGCTATGAGCGCCCGGATGTAGAGAAGTTCAAACAGGATTTTAACAACCTGCTTAAAGATCTCAATGACACCGAGCCATTAGAAGTGCAAAAGGCTTCCGTTACCGCTATTAACAAGCTTCGCAATGAGTTTGACACGCTGCAGACATTGGTTAGCGTTCGCCATTCGATCAATACAACAGATGAATTCTACAAGGCTGAACAGGAATTCATGGACGAAATTGGGCCTATCGTTCAAGAATACATAACGGACTATTACAAAGCACTCGTCAATTCCAAATACAGAGCCGAATTCGAACAAGAATGGGGCACACAGCTGCTTCAGCTTGCAGAAGTAGCTCTGCGTACTTTTAGTCCAGAAATCATCGAAGATTTACAATTGGAGAACAAACTCTCTACAGAATACGCTCAGCTTATCGCGTCCGCTAAGATTCCATTCGAAGGCGAAGAACGCACACTGACTCAGCTTACTCCTTTTGAATTGTCCACGGACCGTGATATGCGTAAACGTGCTTCACAAGCCAGATATGATTTTATGTCTGAACATGAAAGTGAATTTGATCGAATCTATGACGAGCTAGTTAAAGTCCGTGACCGCATTGCTAAAAAGCTTGGTTACAGCAACTTTGTGGAGCTAGGTTATGACCGGATGATGCGGACCGATTATAACGCCGACATGGTAGCCAACTTCCGCAAACAAGTTCTGGAGCATATCGTACCCGTCTCCCAACAGCTTAAGAAACGGCAGACTGAACGTCTAGGCCTGGATGCCTTGAAATTTTATGACGAGAACTTCAGCTTCAAGACTGGCAACGCCACTCCTAAAGGAGATCCTGACTGGATTGTAGCTAACGGATCAAAGATGTACAAAGAGCTCTCTCCGGAAACTGATGAATTCTTTACTTTTATGTTGGATAACAATCTAGTGGATTTAGTAAGTAAAAAAGGAAAGCAAGGCGGCGGCTATTGTACTTACTTCAGCCAATACCAGGCACCTTTTATTTTCTCGAATTTCAATGGAACCTCAGGGGATATTGATGTCTTGACCCATGAAGTGGGGCATGCCTTCCAGGTGTATGAAAGCCGAAATATTAATGTACCCGAATATGCTTTTCCTACTTATGAAGCCTGTGAGATCCATTCCATGAGCATGGAGTTTTTTGCTTGGCCATGGATGGAATTGTTCTTTGAAGAGGATGCAGACAAATACCGTTTCAATCATTTGGCAGATAGCCTTCAGTTTATTCCTTACGGAGTTACTGTAGATGAATTCCAGCATTTTGTTTACAGCAATCCTGAAGCAACCCCTGCTGAACGTAAGCAAGCATGGCGAGAAATCGAGAAAAAATATTTGCCGCACCGCAATTATGAAGGTAATGCTTATCTGGAACAGGGTGGATTTTGGCATAAGCAAGGCCATATCTTCGCTTCCCCGTTCTATTACATTGACTATACACTAGCACAGCTATGTGCCTTCCAGTTCTGGAAACGCTCAAATGAAGATTTCAAATCCGCTTGGAGTGATTATTTGGAGTTATGTCAAGCCGGAGGAAGCAAATCCTTTATCAAGCTGGTTGAACTTGCGGGCCTGACTTCACCTTTTGAAGATGGCTGCATTAGCTCGGTCATTGGGGAGATTGAAAGCTGGTTAAACAGCATTAATGATAAAGAACTTTAATAATACCTTGCAGTACCGATAAAAAAGCAATCCCTGCTTCTTAGCTGGGATTGCTTTTTTTTGCACATCGAGGTTATTTAGCGATAACGAATCAACAAGTCCAGTGGATAACGACCTGCATTACGACCATACAAAGCTAACCCGCCGTCCTCTGCTTGCAGCTCCAAACGAAAAACACGATTGCGATCCAGCTTCGCTGCTAACTGCCCCGGTACACTTGCCTTGCATAGGTAGCCGTAAGATCCAGCCTCATCCAGCTTATTCGCTATTGGCTGATAATGCCAAGACAAAATCCCTCTGCTATCAGCCGGATCATCCGGTAAATAGAAAGAACCAATCCGCTGCCCATCCACCAGAACGTTCACTCGGGAAGGATGACGCTCTTCATCCGTCATATAATACGTATTCGGATTATATTCCACCCTCGCATCTGCCCCATGCATAAGATCAAGGCCCATATCATTAAGCTTCGTACCTTCAACATGCCGCGCCAGCAATCGTTTAGCACTTGCTTCGAACATGATCTCAATCTCACCAATCATCGATTTATCTGCTGCATCTGGCAGTGTAACCTCATATACATAATGACCTTGCCCAGCACCATTAATCTTAGATCCTTGGATAGCATCCCATTGATGCTTAAAGTTATGTTCGGTATAAGCTCCCACTGGAATTTTTATAAATTCTCCTTCACCTTTAAACAATGCAGTGTTATTACCGCCTCTTACATCGAAAGTAATGAAATTCCGCGTGATCGCTTCACCCTTCTCATTAATCAGAGAAACAGCAAGTATTGCAGCCGCCTCCTGACCAGGCATTGTAATGTTCAAAGAAGGAAGTATAGTGTTTCCAAAGTTATCCCATTTCACAGACATATGTCCACTTTGCGCAGTGACCCGAGTCCCCAAATTGTCGTACCACAGTTCCCATTTCAGCTTCAAATTATGACCGTGATAGCTGTCCGCGAAGCTGGAACCTAGCAAAGGTACTTTAACACTCTGCCCTGCTTCTACTGTCTGGCATGGAGGAGCATCTATCACGATAAAATCTGGGGAATGCAGATCCGCAATCGTCATCCCGGGAACAAAATCCCCATATCCAAAATCCTTATCGCTCCCGTCTAGCCGGTAATAACCATTGAACTCATTCGTAACATCACGGAATTCTGTAAATACGAATCCACATAGCTTATCATGCCGCCGGAATTCATTCATCATATAGCGGTAATGCCATGCCAAATCACTGTCCCCTGCACCACCTTCGATCCCCCACACGTTGCCGCATTCGCTGTTCATTAGAGGTGCATCAGACTGTACGTTGCCGCCAATACAGTTAAACTCCGACCCTGGGAATGTTTTATCTACAACCTCATTCATGTGGGCTTGCAGCTGCTCGTAACCATTAATGTAAAAGTGCCATGTATTAATATCCGATTCCACATGATCATAATTACAAGGCGAGTTATCCTCAACAATTCTAGTCGGATCAAGCTGCTTCGCCCAGCGATATTTCTCCCGCACCCATTCCTGTGTCTCTTTAAGATAACTACTCTGCTGCTGTACATCACTTGTGAGGCCAGCCTCCTGAGCATCTGTCTTCAAACCCCAGGTCTCATTGAACATAACCCACGAAAAAATAGATGGATGATTATAATCTCGTTCAATCACCTCAAGGGCTTCACTCTCATAGGAGGCTCTGGCTTTGTCATCTGGATTACCCCAGAAACAAGGCATATCTTCCATAACAAGAATGCCAAGCTTATCCGCCCAATACAGCTTACGGGGTTCTTCGGGCTTGATATGAATTCGCACCATGTTTAGTCCCAAACGTTTCATTAGATAAATTTCATCCCGCATGTCTTCATCCGTTGGATAGGTGAAATAACCTGTCTTGTGATAGGACTGATCAAGAGTGCCGTTCAAATATATCGGCTTGCCATTTAAGGTGATCCACCGATAATCACGATCGTCAAAGCGGGCAGTCTGAATTTCGCGAATTCCAAAATAAGTGCTGACTGTATCTGTACCAAACGATCCACTAAGCTGCAGTTCACCTACGTATAAATAAGGAGTTTCTGGACTCCACAAATGCGGATTGGGAATATCGATAGACAGCTTACATTCGTTCTCCCCTGCTATAAGCTGCAGCTTCTCTGTATGAACAACGGAATGATCAGCGAATTGCAGCGTAAAATCTGCCGAACCCGTTTCATGCGAAATTATTCTTGTAGTTACCTTCACCTGTCCATCTATACTGGTCACAAACTTTGCATCTTTCATATAAGTTTCGGGGCGTGCTTCAAGCCATACAGGCTGCCAAATTCCACGGATTTCTCCATATCCTTGTTTGCCCCGCGCTTGATAAGCATGATCGAAATCCTCAGCTCTTACGACAATATTATTCTCACTGTTAGCTGCCCAGTAAGGTGTAACATCAAATTCAAATGAACCATATCCACCTTGATGTGAACCTACATGTTCTCCATTTATCCACACATCACATGAATAATCTACTGCCCCAAAACGTAAAAACAATCGTGTTTGTTGGTCGATAGCCTGCCCATTCACGGTGCGTCGATACCAGCCGATTCCTTGTTGATCGCAGCCAATTCCGGATAAGGGACTTACCCAAGAAAAAGGTACAGTGATCATTGAATCGTAAGCGATTTCAGGATTGGAGTACCATAACGCCTTCATACCTTCGTTGTTCGGATCAAAGTTAAATGACCATTGCCCATTCAAATTCATCCATTCCTGACGTTGCCAATGTGGATGAGGGTGTTCAGATCGAGGAATCTCAAGTGTCTCAGAAGCTAATATAGAAGTTGTCATTTGGCGAGCACAGCCTTTCAAAATAAGAAGTTGAGCCCATTTTAGCACCAGTATATGATTTTCGCAATGTTTATTATGATTTTACAATATCCATTCTTCATTGTACAATAACCTCAACCCATCCTAAACGAAAAGGAACAAATATGATGAATGATATTTCACAAGAAACGATACGTTATCCCGCGTCACGCATTTTAGATGTAGCTAAAGCACTGTCTGGTGACGTCCGCGTCCGCATTCTTGAAGCCCTTGGCGAAAAGCCTATGAGTGTCAGTCAATTAGCTGAGACGTTAGGTGTAGCTCAGCCAACCATATCTATCAATGTGCAGACGTTAGAACAGGTTAATCTTATCTCGTCTACGCAAGGAGCAAATCGCGAAAAAATCTGTGCGGTTACCTGTCGCTCTATTCATCTCGATCTCCCTTCGAAACTAGGGGATGGCCTGCATCAAACCGAGGAAATACATATGCCCATCGGCATGTTCTCCCGCTGCTCCATACAACCGTCCTGTGGGATGGCCGGAAAAGATGGTGGCGTCATCGGCTCCCAGGATGATCCAAGAGCATTCTACATGCCTGAACGAGTCGATGCCTCACTCTTATGGTTCGCGGAAGCGGGTTATGTCGAATACTATTTTGCCAACCCCCTGCCTCCAGGCGTCGAGTTGGATGAAATCCGCATTTCGGCAGAAGTATGCTCAGAAGCCCCTTCGTTCCGAGAGGATTGGGCCAGTGATATCAGCTTATCCATCAATGACCAGTTAGTCGGGACTTGGACTTGCCCCTCCGATTTCGGTAACCGCAAAGGGAAGCTGACCCCTGAACGTTGGAGAAGTGGAACTGAATATGGAGCTCTTACTACATGGAGTGTCTCTAAATCGGGCAGCAGCTGTAATGGTTCTCTCTCATCTTCCACTACAATCAGCTCTTTAAAGCTGGCGTTTAATGAACCTATTCGTGTACGTTTTGAAATTCGGGAGGATGCACTCAATAAAAGAGGATTAAATCTGTTCGGAAGTGGGTTCGGGGACTATGCCCAGGATATTATACTGGCATTCGTACGACGTCCGCAATGAGGATAGAAAGGCAAGAAGTGCCTCGTAAGAGGATCCAAATGTTCACTAGCTTCAAGAAGAAGATCAACAATGGATACACACTTCCAGCCCTAGCCAGACGTACAACTCTATTTCATACCAGTAGACGCCTTATTTTGCTTCAACTTTTTTTAGATTCTCAGCGACTCGGAAGGTTACAATCTTGCTAATTAATTCATAAGGCATAGGCTTATCAATGGGAAATTGAACGGAACCTTTAGCACCTTTATAGCCTGATAATTCATCTTTAAAAGCATTAATTCCACTTGGTGTGGGGTAGAATCCAATATGCTTGGGATAAGCAGCGAAATGCACCAAATTTCCGTGTAATGCAAAAGTAGGCATCTGATAGCTTATTTTTTCCTCTGCTTCCGGTGCCGCCTCTTTTATCACCTTTCTTAACGTATTAAGGATTTCCTGAACCTCAAGCGAAAACCCGGAAATATAGGCATCGATCGATTCATATGTGATTTTACTTTCATCCATGATATAACTCCTCTCTGGATCATCTCCACGATTTGCATAAATGAAGGGCTGCTAAAGCCTCAGCTTCAGTACTTTTGAACAACATCTTATCGCCTTGATTGCATTCGTAAATAAAATCATTCAGACTTTTGCTGTTATAGCTTGTAAATTCTCCTACGATAGCAACTCTCATCTGATAGTTTGTATATTTTTGAGCAATCTCACCAGCAATTCCAGACTTTAGCTCGAAAAAATCATCCGTAATCTGTTCCTTCCTCAGAAGCATTTTATCGCATCCTTGGTATTTCACATTCATCATTAAGTCTAAGGCATCCCTTACATTATTGATAATGATCTCTTCTCCAGAGATTATAGCTACCGTTGAATCATTCTTATCATCCACTGTGATTTTCATTCAAGACTACTCCTTTTCCGCGGAGAAATTCTGCAACATCATGATTACTCTGCTTAATCGCAACCGACCATGCAGATTCACCACTTTTAATTTTAGCAGAAATGTCGGCGCCATGTTCGATTAACAACTCTATTAGTTCTACATTATCCGTATGAAAAGCAGCAGAATGTAGGGAAGTATATCCATCACTATCAAATATATTGGTCTTGGCCTGATGTTGCAAAAGAACCCGGATCACCTCCATATTTCGCTCACCAGCAATTGCCGCATGTAATGCTGTGTTGGATGGAATATAGCTGATTTGGGAATGTGACACTGCATCAATGTCAGCACCATAGTCTAACAAAACCTGAACAGCTTCCACTTTACCAAAATGCGCGGCATAACCAAGCGGTGTAAGACCCTCGTTATTCTCCATATTCGCAAGGTACGGATGAGCTTCCAGGATTTCTTTCAGCCGTTCTACATTGCCTGATTCTGCTGCCTGAAATACATCATTAATGAGTGGATTTATTTCCATAGATTTCGCCTCTTTTCTAATTATCGTATAAACGATCTAAGTTATTTTTTCTGGATAACTAGCCATTCTCCTGCTTGGCTAACCATAAAAAGAAAAGAGGACTCGTTCAATGTTCTTTGAACGAATCCTCTTTCTTCATCACAATTCTGGAGCTTAGTAGATTAAATTAAATCCGACTTTTCAAGTAGCCGCTTCACGATCTCTGCAACCTCAGCTCTTGTCATATCATCTTTTGGAGCAAGCCCTTTACTGCTTCTTCCCATGATAATGCCTGCCTGCAAAGTGTCAGTAACTCCACTGATCGCCCAGTTAGAAACCTCACTACTATCTGTAAATGGAGCTAACAAAACGTCAGCCGATTGAACAGAAAGCTTAGTCTGTAGCGCTGTAATTTTCATCGCTTTGGCGATAATTAACATCGCTTGTTCGCGGGTTATATGTTCATCAGGGCGGAACATACCATCTTCAAAACCATTGATTAATTGATAAGCAAATGCTGTGTTGATCGCACTGTTATACCAATCCGTGGTCTTTACATCTGAGAATGGTGTTGCAGCTTGTTCCATCTCAAGTCCCAGACCGCGTACAACAATCGCCGCAAACTCTGCACGGGTAATGGCCTGATCCGGAGTAAATTGACCATTACCTGTTCCCTCAATGACTAATCGAGAGCCCATATCGTTCACTGCCTCTTTTGCCCAGTGATTAGCCACATCACTAAATTCAAGCGGATGCCAGATTACGGAGTAAGTACCTCCGCTTAAGCTGTTGATAGTAGCAAAATATTTGCCATCAATTACAACCACTTTAGTAGGTACATGGTGTACCGAACCTTCGGAATCAACATACACTCCAGTTGTAATCTTGTTCGGGTCCATCCCCTCAGGAATGGCTATGGTACGTTTAACATACGTATTGAATTGGGAAAGTTCAATACTCTTATCTCCGTAGATACCTCTGGCCGTAAAATTAACTGGCGCGGAAACTAATGAAAAGGATCCTTTTTGCGCAGCTGCTTCTAAAGCTTTAACTTTATCGGCTGTAGGGGCGCTAATTTCAATCTGTATCTTAATATCTTGCAAAGCTACCGACTTGCCGATTTGCTCGTTCAAAGCGTCAATATTAATTTGCTGAGCAGGCAGTGTAAATGTCGCATTTCCTGTTTTGATCTCAAGAATTGCCTGATTACCCTGCATATTTTTAACCATTTGTCCGTTTAGTTCGCCAACTATAACATCAGATTTACTATTTGCAGCGATAGAAACTACCGTACCTTTACCTTCAGTGGCGAGCTTGTCCTCTAGCTTCTTCTGATCTAACACAATGGTGGTTAACGTTTGCTCATTCCGTTTACCATTCGTTGCGGTTCCCACTGTTTCCGCTTTACCATTGATTAGGATGGAAGCATCATTTACCACAGGTGCCGGAGTTGCTGATGGGGTTGGTTGCCACGGAACAACAACATCACCACCAGATGAAGTGCTAGGAACAACTGCATTGGACTCAGCAGAGGATTCGCTGATGCCAGCTTTATTGATTGCCTGTATCGTGAAGGTATAGCTTGTTCCATTCGTCAAACCACTGATTGTCAGCGGACTTCCAGTTCCCGTAACCGTCAAACCTCCCGGATTAGCAGTTACAATATATCCTATGATTTCGCTGCCTCCATCGTTCACCGGCGGTATAAAGGTGATGATTGCTTGACCATTCTCTGCAGTTGCAGTTACAGATGTTGGAATTCCTGGTGCTGTAACTGGCTTAACAGGAGCCTTCACAGTGACGGTTGTAGAAGCCGTATAACTTCCATCTTTGGTCGTTACCGTAATAACTGCGGTACCCTCTCCAACCGGAGTTACTACTCCGTTCACAACGGTCGCGACTGTCTCATCGCTGGAGCTCCAGATCACGTCTTTATCCGTTGCATTGGCAGGCTCTATTGTTGCTTTTAGAATTCCATTAGCTTCACCAGCTGTTAAATTCAGTGTCTCCTGATCTAGCTTCACTCCAGTTACGTCCACAACGGGTGGGATTGGGGCACTCACATTTACTGTGGTTGAAGCCTTAAAACTTCCATCTTTGGTCGTTACCGTAATAACTGCGGTACCCTCTCCAACCGGAGTTACTACTCCGTTCACTACGGTCGCGACTGTCTCATCGCTAGAGCTCCAGATCACGTCTTTATCCGTTGCATTGGCAGGCTCTATTGTTGCTTTTAGGATTCCATCAGCTTCTCCAGCTGTTAATTCCAGTGTCTCCTGATCTAGCTTCACTCCAGTTACGTCCACAATGGGAGGGATTGGGGCACTCACACTAACTGTGGTTGAAGCCTTAAAACTTCCATCTTTGGTCGTTACCGTAATAACTGCGTTACCCTCACCAACCGGAGTTACTACTCCGTTCACAACGGTCGCGACTGTCTCATCGCTGGAGCTCCAGATCACGTCTTTATCCGTTGCATTGGCAGGCTCTATTGTTGCTTTTAGGAGTCCATCAGCTTCTCCAGCTGTTAATTCCAGTGTCTCCTGATCTAGCTTCACTCCAGTTACGTCCACAACCGACGGGATTGGAGCACTTACACTAACTGTGGTTGAAGCCTTAAAACTTCCATCTTTCGTCGTTACCGTAATAACAGCTGTACCCTCACCAACCGGAGTTACCACTCCGTTTATAACGGTCGCAACTGTCTCATCGCTAGAGCTCCAGATCACGTCTTTATCCGTTGCATTGGCAGGCTCTATTGTTGCTTTTAGGATTCCATCAGCTTCTCCAGCTGTTAATTCCAGTGTCTCCTGATCTAGCTTCACTCCAGTTACGTCCACAACCGGCGGGATTGGAGCACTTACATTTACTACAGACGAAGCAGTAAAACTTCCATCAGTAGTCGTTACCGTGATGATCGCTGTTCCAACGCCAACTGGAGTTACCACTCCGTTTACAACGGTTGCAACAGTTTCATCACTAGAGCTCCAATTTACTGTTTTGTTCGTGGCATCAGCAGGTGTTATTACGGCACTAAGTGTGTCCCCTGCTTCTCCTTGTGTTAAACTCAGTGATGGTTTATCCAAAGACACTCCGGTTACGATTACATCCCCCGTATTGTTTACCGTCACATTAAAAGTGTAGGTGTTGTTTAATGTTCCATCACTTACTTTGACTGAAATCACACTGGTGCCAAAAGCATTCGCTGCGGGTGTTATTTCTAAAGTTCGTTGCTCACCACTTCCACTTATTTTCAGTCCATTATTCGGAATTAAGAGCGTATTCGAGGAAGTAGCTGATACTTGTAGGTCATCTCCATCCACATCGAGGACTTTAAAGGATCGTGAGACCGACTTGTTTTTATCGGTTGTAGTATTTCCCATAAAACCTGTGTCCTGCTTCCAGGTTGCCCCAGTAATTGTACCGTTCTTAAGGGGAAGACCAGAAGTATTAACAGCGACATTCCCATCATTGCTATTCGCTAATTTATAGTTTAAAGCCAGATTAGGCTCCGAGCCTGTCAAGTCGACATTCATTTCTCGAACAATATCACTTTGAGTCTTGGCTTTACTCCAGAACCTCACGTCTCTCATTCCACCGTTATAATCTCCGTCCTGTCTCCACGTGCTTTTTCCAAGCCAGTTATTCGGACGTGCAACGTTGCCTACAGTACTTAAATCCATAGCCCCTTCTGCCTTAAGTACACCATCCCAATAAATCCGTCCCTTTTTCTGACTGTGATCATAAACAATCGCGACATGAACCCATTTAGAAATCGGGAAATCCTCAGTGACATTAATATCTCCCTTATTAGTGTAGGCAGTGAAATTCATCCGTTTGCCGTTAAAACCCACAAAAATATTGTGGTTCTGCTCTGCGATCGATGATTCAAAAAATCTCATCCAGGTCTGAAAAGCATCTACCTTCAAAAATCCTTCAACTGTAAAAGAATTCCCATAAATCCGTTGATCCGGGAAGGTCACATAATCCTCGTTACCGTCAAAACTAAGATAGTCCCCACCATTTAGTTCTGTCAGATAAGGTGCATCGTTCACTGGATTTACAGTAATTACGGCTATACCCGGATCTGAGCTGAACGCGGCAGATACTGTGGTATTCGCATTTTTTTGATAATTTTGATAACCTGATGCTGTCGTATCCCATAGCTTAAAGCTAATGGAAGCAGTTCCGTTCCAGTCTTTAGCCGGGACAAAACGGATTTTCTCCGATTTCAGCAGCAGAAAAGCATTACTGTTCGACACCGGCTCGATATTATACCAAATTCTTCCCACCGTGTTGTAATACTGCCAGGCCCCTTTGGTATTATCTAAAGCTACTACAGCAATCCCTGTTGACGCTGGATCCGATACTTTTCCTGTCAAAAAGCTGGCTACCTCAACCCCTGCGTTGGAATAGTCATCTTCATTGATGGACGTTATTATAGCTGGGCTATTCTCGATCCAACCGAAACTAGCTTTTGCACTTATGATTGGAGTTTGCATAGGACCCACCCCCTGCACCACAAGTCCAGTACATAAAGAAATACTAATGCCTATTTTCATAAATGATGGCTTCAAACTCTATTTCCCCCTCTAGCATAAATCATGTCATTAATTCGACAATAATCGAGAGTATTATACAAAATTAAGATAAACAAAAAATAAACAAAAAAAGAACCCTCGATAACCATCCATTCGAAGGTTCCTTCCATTACAATAACTTCTGTTTCATTAACGCTTTGAGTTTAGGATCAGGTGTTGTTCCGAGCTCTTGCTGCAACATCTCTTCCAATTGGCCAAATTTCCGCTGTGCTTCATTCATTCGCCCTAATTCAATTAATAAGTTGATGATTTCATGATAGATGTCCTCTCGCAAGGAATCTAATTTTAATATTTCTCCAAAATAATGTAGTGCTTGATGCTGCTGATTCTGCTCTAAATTAAATCTTGCAGCCAGCTCCAGCAATCCTATATATTCATGCTCGAGTCTCCGGGTCCTGCTACTAGCCCATTCATAGGCTTTTCCTTTGAGTAATGCTCCTGAGTATAAAACTTCTGCTTGAATCATCCATTCAACATGTCTTTCAGAGGTTTGCCTGATTTGCTTTAACAATCGCTCAAATTCATACAGATCACAATAAATGCTGCTCTCTACTACATGAATTTCGTTCCTGCTTGCTTTTATATAATTGGCGCCGATTGCTTTTCGAATATAATACAGCGTCGAGTTCAGATTCTTCCATGCTTTTTCAGGCTCCAATCCGCTCCACAACGTGTCGATAATTTCCTCCCGGCTAACCGTTCCTTTACTAACCAGAAAAGCAAATAATTCTTCTGTTTTTGGACTTCTCAGCTTGATTAGCTCTCTGTTCTGCGTTCTGCGATACACTTTTAAACCATTAAACAAAAAAACTTCTAACGTAGGCTCAGCCGTTGTATTTCGATTCATTTTTTTGAGTTTCTCTAACGTCTTAGACAACCGCTCCGCAGTTACAGGCTTCAAAAGATAATCCACTGCACTTAGGTCAAAAGCCTGCAGCGCATACTCATCAAATCCGGTTACAAAAACCACATCTATCGATTCATCCAATTCATGCAAAAGGCTAGAAAGCTTCATCCCATTCGTCTCAGGCATAGAAATATCCAAAAAAGCTACATCTATCGGATTGGCCTTCGCAAAAGCATAGGCTTCCGCTGGATCCAAAAACGTCTCATAGACTTCAATCTCTCCGCTCTGCGATAAGATCCGCTTCAGGCGTTTTACCGATAACTCCTCATCATCTACAATAATCGCTCGCAGCATGCCTTAACCTCCCATCCGCTTAAGCTGCTGTATTGGAATTTCAAAAGATACCGTTGTGCCTAATCCTTCAGCACTTTGAATATGAATATTTTTTCCATATAATAGCTTGATGCGCTGACTGATATTCCACAGCCCCACCCCTCTTTTATCTACATCTGACTTCATTACTTCTTTCAATTTATGCTCACTCATTCCAGATCCATTATCCTCCACAATAAAGCTAATCACCGAATTCTCTAATTCTTTTACAGATATATTTACCGTGCCACCCCGCAAATTGGACATTAGGCCATGCCTTATTGCATTTTCGACCAAAGGCTGTAGAATCAGCGGAGGAATCCGGTAATCCGTATTAACTCTCACATCATATTCCACATTTAATCTGGCACCGAAGCGTGCTTTTTCAATATTGATATAAGCCTCTACCAGCTCAATCTCATTCTCCAGACTCGTTAGTGAATCCAGTTGTTTGAAATCAAAGCTGCTTCGCAAATACTGTGACAGCTGCAGTGTCAACTCTTCGGCCTTCTCAGGTTCTTCCACACATAGTTCAGCAATTGAATTCAGAGCATTGTATAAGAAATGAGGTTTGATCTGGGATCGTAAAAAAGCTATTTCGGCGTCTTTGGCAGTCTTCACGGAAGCTCTCAATCGGGTCAGACTTTTAACACGTGCCATTAGCTCTTCAGCTTCAAAAGGTTTTCCCACATAGTCATTCGCGCCGTTATCCATGGACATCTTCATATCGCTCACCCTGTTCTTGGCCGTCAGCATTAACACAGGCAGCTCAAAAGGAGTAAATCTCTCTCTAATCTTTTGCAGAACCTCGTAACCCGAAATGTCCGGCATGGTAATATCCAGTACCACCAGAAAAAAATCTGTGTTTTTCGCTAGCTCCTCAAGTGCCATCTGCCCGCGATTAACAACCACAATAGAATATTTCTCTAGCTTAAACAGATTGATCATAGATTGCAGATTGGCAAAATCATCGTCCACTACTAAAATGGGCTCATCGATCTCGCCTTTGATATAAAGGGGATAACCACCATGGGAGAAACTTAATTCTTTATAAGAATGTGCCGCCTTAAGGGTAGGTCTCGTGATTGGCTTAACCGCTTTATCCCACCGTGGAAGTGTAAAAATAAACACCGAACCTTTTCCCACTGTAGATTCCACAGCTATGTTCCCGCCATGCAGTTCTACTAGCTTCTTAGTAATACTTAATCCGAGCCCTGTTCCACCATGACTATGAATCTCCGCCTCATCCACCTGCTCAAAAGCTTTGAAAATACGCTCCTGCATTTCCGGTGAGATTCCCAAACCTGTGTCTGCCACACGTACTTCCACCCACTCCTGAATAACTCTGGCACTAATCTCTATTTCACCCTGTTCCGTAAATTTAATCGCATTATCAACCAAGTTGTGGAAAATTTGAATCAGGCGATTGCCATCTGCATTCACCATAGGGAAATTCGAAGCGACTCTGTTAACGAGCAGGATCGACTTTTCTCCGAGCAGAAAAGAATGAATGCCAATGACGGAATCAACAACGGCTTTCAAATCCAGTTTGCTTTTGTATAATGTGATGTCTCCGTACTTCATTTTGGAATAATCGAGTAGTTCATTTACCATATGTGTTAATCTTCTGCCGCTCCCGATTACGATCGCTAGATTCTGCGCTTGTTTTTCATTAACTGGACCCTCAACCCCATCCAGCAGCGTAGCTGTAATGTTCACTATGGCATTTAGAGGTGTTTTTAGTTCATGTGAGGTGTTGGAAAGGAATTCATCTTTAATTTTATCCAGCCCGATCAACTGGTTTTTCATCTCGTCTATGGTATGGTAGGCTTCAAAAAAACGTAGAACAATCAGCACGATCATGATGATATTAAAAGCCACAATGTAAAACTGCCCGAGCCAAAGGTTCTCTTTTATAGAAAGAGCAAACAGAATAATATCTATGGAATATAGATTAATAGCTAGAATCGCCATAAACATCAGCAGCAATTTGATTCTATTTACTTCTGCGCTTCTGATATACAGGGTGGCCACTCTACATAACATCCAAATTAACATCAGCTCATATAAAATAATCACATACGGATAAATGACCGTGTAAGAACGAATCGGCAGGATGGCGACCAGAATTATAAAGCTGCCTAAAACAATCGTAATGGCTTGAGTAAATTTTAAAGATATTATGCTTTTGTGCATTTGGTAAAAAAATATTGCGAGCACAATAAAGCAGGAGATGGAGCTTATATCCTTTACTTTGTAGAGCATTATGAACGAAAGTTTAGGGAAAAAGAGTAAGAGTGAACGCTCACCGATCAACCCATGATATATCGCAAACAGCAAACAAATAGTCGCAAACACAAGTAAAGAGTAATCCTGCTTACGGTATAAGGACGCTGCCCCAAAGCAGATAAAAAAGATAAGGGCAAGTGTGCCTAAAATAGCAACGGTGCTAAATTCACGGGCCGTACTCTTCTGCTGAACCTCCATCATTGCTGCTTCCTCACCAAAGGATAAAGAAACCGGAATGCCCCCATTTACATAATCGAAGTTGGAGACTTGAATTATGATTTCTACATCTCCCTTATCAGACGAAAAAAGCCCAATCTGCGGGATATTCCCTGACCGATAATCAGCTTCATTAGCAGCAGGATTACCATCCTCAATAACTGACTGTCCATTAACAAAAATCCTGCTTGAAAAGCGGATATTTGTTTTTTTCAAGGCGAATACCCCACTTACGGGCAGGTTTTTTAGAACCATCCGATAGGTGGCGGAACCGAAGGCGGGTAAAGGGCTTCCATTAACGATGTTGCCGTTCCACCGGGAGGGCACCTCCATCCAAGCTGAAGAAGCAGGTATATCTGCGCTACCCGCCCTAAAATGCTCAGGAGTTAATAAGTGATTCCAATAAAACTCCCATTCACCGTCTAACTTGATAATCTTATCCTGTTCGTAATCCCAAGCTGCGAGATCCATGACTCCATGCTGCACTTGCAGGTGACTCCCTTGTTTATCGTGACCCATAAGAATGGATAGAGGAATCGCAGATAATAAAATTAAACCAATCAGATAGATAAGTAATGTCCTTTTGAGCATCGTATCGGCCCCTTTTATGGAAGAGTAAAGCTGCAGCAATCACCAGGGCCATCCTGCAACACGTGTTGAAGAGTAAAAAGTTTAGATGAACATAGATAATTCTATAAAATTTTCTAATTTCCTTCACAATTCGACAAAGTAATGGGCCTTTATTAGGATTTTTTTCTGAAAAAGCGGGACTTGTATGAAAAGATGGTCTGATATGACCATGATGAGTAGGATGACGGTGTGAGCACGATGAGTAGGATGACGAAATGAGCACGATGAGTAGGACGACGGTATGAGCATGATGAGTTTAATGACGAAATGAAAGGACCAGTTGGGCGACTTGTGCTACTTTGGCAACTCGAATGTATCTGCCGCGCGCATGCGGACTCAGGAGACCTTATTTGCTGAAAAATGAGGGTTTTGCCACGCTATCGGACTCAGTTGCAACTATTCGCACATAACTACCCCATTTTGAGTCGATTTGCAGCTAATAAGAGCTATGCAGTCCGTAACTTTTGGAATACGAGCGAAAATGTACGAATAGCTGCAATACGGTCCGTTCATGCTGGAGTTACACGACTTTGGGACATGGAAGACATGGACACAATGATAATCTGACGACTTGGACTAGATAGACAATTCTGACGTCGTTGGGAACTCTGAATACTTACACCGCGCGCATGCGGACTCAGGAGACCTTATTTGCTGAAAAATGAGGGTTTTGCCACGCTATCGGACTCAGTTGCAACTATTCGCTCATAACTACCCCATTTTGAGTCGATTTGCAGCTAATAAGAGCTATGCAGTCCGTAACTTTTGGAATACGAGCGAAAATGTACGAATAGCTGCAATACGGTCCGCAACGTTCGAAAATGAATAATGATATTGCGCAGAGCACGTAATCCATTTTTGCGGATCAGTAACCACATGATGATCGTCCTAGAAAAGCCATGCGGCCGCGCGGGGGAAGAATCCGCTTTTAGAGTAACTATTAACTTCAGCAAATTCAGCTCGTTCACCCTGCTAGCTTCCTTCATCTAAAACCTATTTGGATTCGTCATCCTTATACACAGTAACTCATTGAAGAAATCCTCAGCACTCGTTATAATAGCAACTATAGGTCGTGAAGAACACGCCGCTTTTATACAATCTCTATCCTGGGTAAGCTCAGGAGGAATTGTATGGGAGCGGCTTTTTCTTTTTTCAAAAAAAATTACTTAAGGAGGATACACAAAATGTCCAGATTCGAACAGCAACTAGAGGAATGGTTACAGATCAACTTGGATAAGGAGAACAATCCCCGCAGACAGGAGCTTCTTGCAAAAGGGTTGGGCTATGGAACAGTCGAATTTCTACGTGCGGTATGGTTTCCTGCTGTAGGAAACTTCAACTACTTGTTCCCGGAATGGGAAGTGCGCGATTTCAACAATGGTTATCGTTATCTTGATCTGGCCTATATGCCAGGTGGAGCAAAGGGCGGAATTGAGATTCAAGGCTACGGTCCGCATGCTAGAGATCTTGATGTACGACGATTCAAAGATTTATGTAGACGCCATTCCTTATTATCGCTAGACGGTTGGACCTTCCTATCCATCGCCTATCCCTCAATCACGGACGAGCCTCAGCTATGTCAACAACTAGTACTCGCATTCATCGGCAAATTCATGGCTTCAGACGTGCCCTCTTCATTAACATGGTTAGAAGCTGAAACACTTCGTTTCGCAAGACGTCTTCTGCGTCCTTTCACACCTGTTGAACTCACCCATCATCTTAGAGTCACTAATCGTCATGCCCGACGTGTTTTACATGAGTTAGTTGAACAGCAGCTACTAGAGATCGTCGGTGGAAAAGAACGGAATCGAAGCTATCAGCTTAGAATGTGATGATTTGATTTGATTAGTTTGGTTTGATTAGTTTGGTTTGATTAACAAAGTTACGTTCGGACCGTATAGCTCTTATTTCCCAATTATCTTCGTTTTCGCCACGCTATCGGACTCAGTTGCAACTATATGCTCATAACCACCCCATTTTGAGTCGATTTGCAGCTAATAAGAGCTATGCAGTCCCTAACTTTTGGAATACGAGCGGAAATGTACGAATAGCTGCATTACGGTCCGTAATGGCAACTCTAAGGTCATACCAGCAAGGCTCATACAAAAAAATGATCATGAATCTAATCCGTTGCACCCCCGCATTGTCCTTCCAAAATCTAAGTCTTTTTCAATACCACCCATTACTATTACTAATCATTATTTAGAAAAAAAGTGCTCTGCTTATCCCGTATTTTAATCGACGCTTGACCTTAGGTCTGACCTAAGGTTTATAGTTATTTTATCAAATAACTTACAGTTAGGAGCACCGCCCTTGAATCCGTACCTTACAATTGGAGAACTATCAAAACTTATGAATGTATCTATCCACCAGATTCGATATTTTGAAGAAAAAGAAATCCTGTTTCCATCCTATATAGACAATAATCAGTACCGGATGTACGGCATCGATGAGATCTATCAATTGGCACATATCCTGTTGCTCCGCAAATTAAACATCCCTGTCAGTACCATTAACCAAAGTATGAATAAATCCGCAACGAATGACTACCAACAGCTGTTAGAGAAATCGCTAAACAAAATCAACTCAGAAATAAACCAATTAATAATGCTGCAACAATTTATACAAAAGGTACTAAAAGAACATGCAGATTATGGCAACATGGAGGGGGATTATCAAATTAAACATGTGGACAATCGTTATCTGAAAAAGTGGTTGGTGCTAGAGGATAACGAAACACTAACTGCGCGAAGTTTATATGAAAAAAGACCGCAGAACCATCATTTATTTGAAACAGATTTGCATTATGTATACGATTCTGAACAAGTAACCTTATGCTTTGAAACCATTGAAACCACTCCCGCCCCTGACATTTTTTTAGAAAAAGGGTGCTATCTCTATAAAGCATTTTTTGTAACAGACGATCAGGATGTAGATCATGAAATTGCCAAGCTGGAACACTTTTTAAATGGGCATCACTACATGGTATTGGGACCAATCATCATTCTGGAAAAATCGTACCTATCCATGTTTAACAACGACAAGCTTCATTATGAGCTTCAAATTCAAATCGAGCATGCCCTAGATGATACTACTAAATGAGTACAAACGAGGTTATCATCGCCCATTACCAGGAACAAGATCGTGAGGCTGTAAGCAGGCTATTGGTAGATGCATTTCACGGGAAATTTCACTCTCTCCTCTCTCTCGAGGACAATGAAATTGCTGATCTACTTATAAGACTTTGGGAACAAGATTCTACTTCCTTATCATCTAAACAAATAATCGCTTATGAAAACGGAGAAGTGGTTGGCACTATCTACTTAAAATGGCAGGATACGCTCTCCCTTAAAAAAGGATCAATTAAACCACTGAATCGGGCTCCCTTTTTGCAGCTATTCAAGAAATTTAGATACTTAAATGTTTGTAAGTTAATCCTTGGGTTATATTTTTTGGATTATCAACCTAGAGCAAAAGAGTGTTATGTGGCTCATTTGGCTGTTCGGTCCAGTCACCGTAATAAGGGAATTGGCAAAGAGTTGCTGGGTTGGGCGGCGGATTTTGTAAACAGTCATTCTGAGGTTGAAAAATTAACGCTACATGTTGCTAACAAGAATAAACGAGCCATTAATATGTACCAGCAGTTGAACTTTGAGATCCATAAATCTAACTATAGCGCGGTAAGACATTTACTTTTTAAAGAGCCTATTTGGCATTACATGACAAGAAAAACATCGCTACAATCTGGGGGATCAATGAATGAAAAAGAAAATTAAGCTAACTGTCTGGATGATTACCATTTCGTTGTTAATTGCAGCGGTCTTGTTCGTACTACAGCAACATTCTTTCTCAATGACTGAGCAAAAAATTGAAATTGATACGCCTCAAGGTCAACTAACAGGAACCTTAGTTCTGCCCGAAAGCTACTCTGGAACCGTCGGACTGGTAGTTTTTGTTCATGGGGATGGCCCAGTTAATGATACTTACGATGATGGATATAAACCTTTGTGGGAAAAGCTCGCCTCTGCCGGATATGCTTCCTTATCTCTTAACAAACCAGGTATTGGGGGTTCCTCAGGGAACTGGCTAGAGCAAAGCATGGAGGATAGAGCACAAGAAACTATATATGCGATTAACTGGGCTAAAGCCTTACCTATGATTGATGCTCAAGCTATTGGTTTGTGGGGAGCAAGTCAGGCGGGCTGGGTGATTCCCAAGATTGCTAAAAAAGTGCCTGATCTCGCCTTCAGTATTCTTGTATCCCCCGCCATTCAATGGATTTCTCAAGGACAATACAATACCAGACAAGAGATGATTTTAGAAGGTTTTTCGGAAAAGGAGATAAAAAAGAGAGAAGATTATAACGCGCAAATCCTACTGCTACTTAAGGAACAGGCGTCATATGAAAGTTACTTGCGAATTGCACAATCGGACGATTTAATTTCCAAAGAAAAATGGGGTTTTTTCTCTAAAAATTATCAGTCAGATGCGAGTGAGGATTTAAAAAACTTCACTACTCCTGTCCACTTAGTTCTTGGCGGGCAAGATATAAATGTAGATGTTGAGGAAACCGAACGTATTTACCGTGAAAAAATCCCTAAAAACCTACTCTCCGTCTTCTATCTTCCTGATGCTGATCACTCTATGCTCTCAAAAAAGAATGCCTCATCACCATTAAGAACATATTTGACCGCAGTCTTTTTCCCACGACATATTGTTGTTGAGCAATATTTAGATGATTTGGTTCACTTTGTAAGCCAGTTTTAATCTGTTTGCCATCCATTAATACACTCTCGCCAGTTGAACTCCCTACGTTCGGACCGTATAGCCCCTATTTGCCAATTATCTTCGATTTCACCACGCTATCGGACTCAGTTGCAGCTATTTACTCAAAAGCACCCCTCAGATACACTTTTTCAGCTCAATAAGAGCTATACAGTCCGAAACTCAGGGAAAATGAGCGAATTAGCTGAAATAGCTGCATTACGGTCCGTAACGGCAACCGCGGAAGGAATTACCCACAGCCAAGCCCGTATTTTGGCTTTGATTTTTCCAGAAACTAAGCATTTTGTAGAATACCTAAGTCTGTAACCACTCAGCTCCCTACGTTCTGACCGTACAGCCCTTATTTGTTGAATTTCCTCGTTTTCGCCACGCTATCGGACTCCGTTGCAGCTATTTACTCAAAAGCACCCCTCAGATACACTTTTTCAGCTCAATAAGAGCTATACAGTCCGAAACTCAGGGAAAATGAGCGAATTAGCAGAAATAGCTGCATTAGGGTCCGTAACGACAACCGCGGAAGTAATTTGGGCTCAAAAGGTCACGGACTTCCACTGCGAACGTACTTATCGGCAGTTTCGGCGCCCGTAACCACCACGCCAGCGTGCTAACCACCAACACCAAGCTCCGAAAACTCCACATAAGTAGCAGAAGCAAAGGCATAAACCGGGTGTCATTAACTCAGATTCTCCCTCTCCTACTGCATAAACAGCGTTATATGGCGTATTGATTATAGCTGTACGCTTTAGTGATAACGTATAATTTCGGATGATCAAGCTTAGCTTTGGTCAAAATCGATCATATAAGGAGAGGTTTTAATCATTGAGAAAACAACAACGTTTGTTAGCCATGCTCGTAACCTTCCTGCTTTTGTGCTCCTCTTTTCCGTTATCGATGTTTGCAGAGGAAGCACCTGATCCTTATGAAGGAATGATTAACATTCAAAGTGAATGGCAAGGCAGCGTATTTGGTGATGTTGGGGGGCAAGACAAGATTACTGCAGCCAACTTTGGCATTACGGAGAACACGGATGGATCAGCTACACTGCGAAGCTCGAATGATAGAGGCAAAGTATCGGGCAGCACGGAAGGTATCGCTTATTACTTTAAAGAGGTTGATCCAAGTGTTAATTTTGAGTTGAAGGCAACGGCTCACGTGGATGCTTGGACAGCCAATAACCAAGTTTCCTTCGGAATAATGCTGCGCGGCAATGTGTGGGATAACCAATTCGGAGCCTACTCTGGAGATTACGTCGGCGTGGGTGCTTTGGATCAAGAAATGAAAGCGTTTCACAAATTGCAAAATACAAGCCTACAGAAACTTGGGTACGTGTTTGATAACGTTAATCGCCCTGCCCAAGGAGAGAATTACGAATTAAGCATCAAAAAGACCGGAAATCTGTATATTGTCCGCATCGGCAATGAAACCAAAACGATCGAAAGCTTTGACGGCTCCATTCAATATGCGGGCCTTTACACCGCTAGAAATACTACGGTTACGTTCCGTAATATTCAATTCAGTCAAGAAGGTCAAATCGAGTTAGGACCTTGGGGCTTCAGCGCCTTCGGAGGCAACACTAGTCCAACTAAGAACCCCGAGCCTATAATTGAAAGTCCAACCTCTGTAACGATGACGACTTACGGCGGCAAAATCTCCAGCAGCGATGAGGGAATATCTTTTTATTCGAAAGAGATTCCTGTGGATGCGAACTTTGAACTGAAAGCGACCGCTTCAGTGATTGCTTTTAATAGCAATAGCACTGTCAGCACACCTAACCAGAAATCCTTCGGTCTTATGCTCCGCGACAGTATTAGGACGAACGGAGATACAAGCACAACCACTTCTAACTTTGCGGCGGTGGGTGCTTTGGATCAGGTAATGAAAGGTTTTTATAAAAAAGACACCCAAGTGAAGTTAAATCCTTTTAGCGATATCCAAGCCCCGTCCGCAGGAGCTGTATATTCGCTAAGTATTAAAAAATCAGGAGATACTTATCGATTAAGTGTGGGTGATCAGACCGAAATCATAACACTGGACGATACGTTCACAGATACTCTTTTTGCCGGAATCTATGTAGCTAGAGATGCAACTGTTACTTTCAGTGACATAGACATCCAGCTTGAATCCAAAATCGTAACCAGCTTAACCGCTGATACCAGCGCAATGACGAAAACCACTTATCTGGTTGGTGAATCCCTTGATTTGACTGGATTAGTCGTTAAGGCTATTTTTTCTGATGAGAGTGAGGCCGTTTTGTCTTCTACGGATTATATTGTTACAGGCTTTGATAGCAGCAAGGTTGGAGAAAATATCATAACCATTAACTACAACGGTGCTTTCGTGAGCATTCCTTTGCAAATCGTTCCATTATCTATGACCTCATTATCAGTGAAGTATTATCCAGCTAAAACCGTATATTATCCAGGGGATACCTTCGATCCAGAAGGTCTTGTTCTTGTTGCCAATTATAACGACGGCTTCCTGACCAAAGAACTGACCAGTGATCTTTATTCCCTCTCCATTAACGGACAACCGGTCAGCGATTTATTACCGTATCTATTTACGCAATCAGGCTCCACAGCGGTATCCGTTACTTCAACAGAGGCGCCGGCAATCACAACGACCTTTAATGTGGAAGTAAAAGCAGCGACGTTATCCGCTTTAGAAATTCGAAATGAACCTAAACAAGCACTCTACTATATCGGTGACTCCCTCAAACTAGAAGGACTTGTGGTTTATGCTCATTACAGTGATGGTACACAGATTCGGCTGTTGAACAATGAATACAAAGTCTCTCCTCTCGACACCACGACATCTGGCGATAAAAAAATCACAATTGCGCATAAAGGCTTAATAACCTTTTTTCAAGTTAAGGTCAACGTTAAAAAACTAGTAGGCATCGAAGTCACCAGCTATCCTAAAATTACCTTTTTTATTAACGACAACTTTGACAGCAAAAATCTGCTCGTATCCAAAGTGTATGATAATTCAGATAGAGAGAAGCTAAACAGCTATACGCTCGACACTTCCAAGTTCGACAATCAGGCAGCTGGATTGTATGAAATTGGTATACTCCCTACCGATTCTTCTATTAAGCCCATTACGTATTCCGTTACAGTAAAAGAAAAGATGGATCCCGTTTGGAAAAGCATTCAATTCGGTCAGTCCACTTCAGCTGCTAACAATCAGACGATTGTCAACGAGGATGGATCCGCCCAGCTGATCGCTTTGGAAGGCGGCGGTAAAGTCACCGAAGATCATGACGGCATTACCTTCTATTACACCGAGCTAGATGCTTCGGAAGATAATTTCGTGCTGTCTGCGGATGTCCAAGTGTTGGCTTTTGCAAAAAATCCATATGACGGGCAAGAATCTTTTGGCATTATGGCACGTGACGTCATCGGCACACAAGGAAATTCTAGCGTCTTTGCATCCAATATAGCTGCCCTCGGTGGTTATAGCGGCGGGACGAAAAGCGATCTGGGCACACAGCTTTTTGTCCGCACTGGAGTTGAAAAAACGGATGGGACTGGCAGTAAAGGGATTCAAACCATCATGCTTCAAAAAGAACGTCCGGCACCTGCCAATACTGTTCCTGCAGCACCTTACCATTTAACGTTAGCAAAGACGAATAGTGGTTTTACAGGACAGCTCAATAATGGCCAGCAAGCTATTCATTTCACACCAGACATTCTTAGCGTACAGGATTCAAAAATGTACGTCGGATTCTATGCCGCTCGTTTAGCCACAATTAATGTAAGCAATATTCAATTAACAGTCACTTCAGCAGCTACAGATTCTCCTAAAAAAGAACCACCTGCGATTCCCGTCACACCTAGCTTAAATATTCTTTCACTAAGTAAAACTTCAGATCCAGCTTACCAAATGATTGTACGCTCTAATGTCAACGGAACGGTGACGTTGAAGCAAGGTTCTACGATCATCGCTCAGGATATCGAGGCAATAGCTGGTAAACGTCTTTCTATTCCCACGAGACTTCTTGATCAAGGAGATACGAACTTTAGTATTACTTTTTTACCAGATGATACTCAGTATTTGACCTCTTATGAGAAGATTATCAGCAACTTTACCGTCACCCTAAAAAGTTATAACGAAGATGATGAGATCTACGTATCGCCCACCGGATCAAGCTCCGGAGATGGAACGATCAATCTCCCACTTGATATCGATACTGCGATTGATTTCGTTAAGCCAGGTCAGCATATTATTGTGCTTGAGGGTCGTTATGTGCGGAAATCACCACTTGAGATTAAAAAGTACAATGATGGTAAAGCCTCCGCCAAAAAGTATATAGAAGCAGCACCAGGAGCAAGACCTATCTTTGATTTTGACAAAAAAACAGAAGGCGTTCTCTTGAGCGGAAACTATTGGCATGTGAAGGGACTTGATTTCACTCGCTCAGCTGGGAATACCAAGGGCTTTACAGTGGGAGGCAATTATAACATCGTTGAAAATAGCCGTTTCTATGCGAATGGTGACACTGGTCTACAAATCAGCCGAACAGATGGTACCGCGATAGAACTCAGTGAATGGCCTTCCTACAACTTAATTCTCAACAGTACCTCTTTCGACAACCGTGATCCATCCGACAATAATGCCGATGGCTTTGCGGCAAAATTGACTGCGGGTGTTGGTAATATTTTTAGAGGTTGTCTGGCGCATAACAATATCGACGATGGCTGGGACTTATATACGAAAGCAGGCTCAGGAGCGATAGGTTCAGTGCTGATTGAGCACAGCGCCGCCTTCAACAATGGGTTCTTAACAGACGGAACCGTAGGTGCCGGTGATAAAAATGGCTTCAAGCTTGGTGGCGAAGGCATTCATGTCACACATACCATTCGCGATTCAATCGCCTTTGGTAATGGCGCTTATGGTTTTACAAGCAATAGTAATCCAGGTGTGATCGCCATCAACAACATCGGATTTAACAATATGCGTGGTAATATAAGCTTCACCACTTATGATCACATTACTGCTGACTTTACGATTGACGGTTTCTTATCTTACCGAACTGCCAACATTGCAAAAGACCAATATCCAGCTTCTTTAGCTGCGGACAATAATTTCATGTTTGACGGTACGCGATCGGCGAATAAATCAGGTTTAGAACTGACCGATTCTAACTTTGTCAGCTTAAATCCTGTAGTCAATTACTCTCGGGATGCCGACGGGAATATAATCTGGGGCGATTTCTTGAAGTTCATTCCTTTTGATGGACCGGAACCAAGTCCGACGGCTTCTCCAAGTCCGACGGCTTCTCCGAGTCCGACCGCTTCTCCGAGCCCGACGGCTTCTCCGAGTCCGACTGTTTCTCCGAGCCCGACGGCTTCTCCGAGCCCGACGGCTTCTCCGAGTCCGACTATTTCTCCGAGTCCGACTATTTCTCCGAGCCCGACGGCTTCTCCGAGTCCGACGGCTTCTCCAAGTCCGACGGCTGCCCCGAGCTCAGGCAGTTCCGGATCATCGGTTGGAGATTCGGCCACTACTATACTCCATTTGGACGGTAGCGTAAGGATTGAGATACCTACTACTATGAATGGAGGAAAAACTAGTGCGATATTGACTGAATCTTCATTACAAAAGATTATCGCTTTAGCCAAACCTAATTCTGCAGGCCATAAAATCCTAAGAATTCAGCTTGCAGAGGAACAATCGTCAGATGATAGCTCATTTGAAGTCACTCTCCCTGCCGCTGCATTTCTTGTTGGAACTTCCACATTGCAGCTTGAGATCAATACAACACTAGCTACCTTTGTACTTCCGGATAATCTATTCCCGGCGAAGACACTGGACAATGTGAAGACAGTTACTTTGCTCCTCAAATCTGTCGATACAACAGGAAGTTTAAAGAAGCGATTGGGTGAACGTTTGCTTATTGATTACGAGCTACTTTTGGATGGTACAACAGTTCAATTAGAGAGCTTAAATTCAGCCATACAAATTGGGCTTCCTTATCTAGAAGCTGTACCTCCATTGAACAACACCTTTATTGTAGTGTGGAACGTCAATGAGTACGGAGTCATCCAACCGGTATTAGGCGGGAATTATGATTCAGATAAGAAGCAAGCTATTTTCTCAACAACAAATTCATCTGGACAATACGCCGCCGTTTACAATCACAAAACGTTCAGGGATATAACAGATTCTCATTGGGCGAAGTTTATTGTAGAAGTACTAACATCAAAAGGTGTCATTAATGGTGTAACGGAAACAGAGTTTAGACCCGAACAGACTATTACACGTGCAGATTTCGCACTTTTATTAGTTAGAGCTTTAGGTCTATCCGCAGCAGAAGGAAATAGCTTTGCTGATGTGTCACCTAACGATTATTTTTATGAGGGACTTATGACTGCTCAGAAATTAGGGGTCGTTACGGGCCAAACCGACGGTCTTTACCACCCTCATGATTCCATCTCCAGACAAGAGATGTTTGTTATGGCAGCTAGGGCATTGAAGGCTGCAGAGGTATGGAAATCGAATACGACCTCTTCCTCTGCATTAGACGGCTACACTGACCATAATCAAATTTCTAATTATGCGGCAAATGATATTGCGGCGCTGGTATCAGCAGGTCTCATTAAAGGAGACTCTCAGCAGCAGCTTACACCAACTGCCCATTCCACACGTGCCGAAGCAGCCATGCTGATTTACAGAATTATGATGCAACAATAAAAAAAGAAGAACTCCAAGACCACTATACTCGTGGTTTTGGAGTTCTTTTTATCCTCTTCCCTACCCTCTTAAAGTCTTCTAGTTCATTTTCTTATCAGGCGGATTGGAAACCCGATACCCTTTCGGCGATTGATGGGTGATTTTCTGAAAATTCCGATGAAATGACCGTAAGTTGCTATAGCCGCAAAGGTTG
This sequence comes from Paenibacillus sp. FSL H7-0735, assembly GCF_038008505.1. Classification (NCBI taxonomy): domain Bacteria; kingdom Bacillati; phylum Bacillota; class Bacilli; order Caryophanales; family Paenibacillaceae; genus Paenibacillus; species Paenibacillus sp. FSL H7-0735. Next base: position 4,276,163 of record NZ_JBBOZH010000001.1, read on the forward strand.
GCGACTTCACCAATAGTCACATTCGAGTTTTTTAATATATAACATGCGTGTGAGATCCGATAGTGATTCAAGTAATCTGTGAAGGGTATTTTCATCAGCTGGACAAACAGCTTTGATAAATACGGGTAATCATATTGCAGATGTTTTGCTACAGCTTTTAATGTGCAATCGGCAGAATAATTTTGTTCTACAAAAAGCAGGATTTTATAGAGCACCTTTGTTTGCGGGGACTGTTTGACCGGAGCAAATGATGTCTGACAGATCAACTCCGCGCATACACCATACAGGAAACTTTTCTGGCTATAAATCGAATCCAGCTTTGAACAATCAGGTTCATTCACAGCATGGAGGACATTGTCAGTTGGAATAAAGCTTTTATAATTCATGTGAAAATCACCTATCAATTCTGTGGAAAAAAGGATCACCATAATCTCCGAAAAATCAATCGTCTCAAATTCATGCATCTGATTAGGAAAAATAAAAACCAGATCATTTTTCTGCACCTGATAGCTTTTCCCGTCAATGGTGATAGATAACTGCCCGTCGTTGACATAAATAATCTCAAATGCCCGATGAAAATGAAGTGGAAAATGATAGTTTTTCAAGGGAATGAGTTTAAAGTAATCTTTTTCGCCGACACCATGTTTTTCAAAAAAGGGCCACAAGTAGATTCTCCTTCACGAAAACACTAATTTTGTCTTAAAGTGTACTATATAAAGTATAGAATTAACAACGTTATTTCCTATAATATTGGATAAAGTCAACCAAGCGGAGGTTATAGGACAATGGAATATCACGTATCAAAAACTGGTTCAGATCAAGGTCAAGGTACTCAACATGATCCTTTTTTAACCATCAATAAAGCGGCTTCAGCAGCTGTGGCTGGGGATAAGGTTATCGTTCATGAAGGGATATATCGCGAATGGGTAAAACCGAGATACAAAGGATTAAGCGAACAAAGAAGAATTATTTATCAAGCCGCTGAAGACGAGCAGGTTGTCATAAAAGGCTCTGAACATATACAAGATTGGCAGCAGGTTGAGAATCATATTTGGAAAGTGATCTTGCCGAACACGTTTTTTGGCAGCTTTAATCCGTATGTTGAGGAAGTGTCTGGCGATTGGCTCGTCACTATAGAGGAGACAAGACACTTAGGCGATGTATATCTAAATGGCATGTCTTTTTATGAGGTCAGTCAGTATGATCAACTGGCAGCTCCCGTCGAAAAGCTGGAGTTCAAGGATCTCTGGACACATGAGATGGTTCCGGTCCAAAATCCAAAACAGACGACCTATGTTTGGTTTGCCAAAGTAAGCCCTGACCACACCACGATTTACGCTAATTTCCAAGGTGCCAACCCGAACAAAGAACTGGTAGAAATCAATGTACGCAGATCTTGTTTCTACCCTGAAGAAACCGGGATTGATTATATTACTGTAAAAGGTTTTGAAATGGCGCATGCGGCAACACCTTGGGCACCTCCAACGGCAGACCAGCCCGGACTGCTGGGCACTAACTGGAGCAAAGGCTGGATTATTGAAAATAATATCATTCACGATGCCAAATGCAGCGCTATCAGTATCGGCAAAGAAGCTTCCACAGGCCATAATTACCGTACCATTCGAAAAGACAAACCCGGATATCAATATCAGCTTGAATCCGTCTTTACTGCTGAGCGTCAGGGCTGGAGCAAAGAATCGATCGGTTCACATCTTATCCGCCATAATACCATTTATGATTGCGGCCAAAATGCCATCGTCGGCCACTTAGGTTGTATTTTCAGCGAAATTCATCATAACCATATTTACAACATTGCGATAAAACGGGAATTCTGGGGCCACGAAATTGCCGGGATCAAGCTTCACGCACCGATCGATACTCACATCCACCATAACCGGATTCACGATTGTACTTTAGGTTTATGGCTGGATTGGCAGACCCAAGGGACAAGAATCAGTAAAAATCTGTTCTATCAAAATCACCGGGATTTGTTTATAGAAGTAAGCCATGGCCCCTACATTGTTGACCATAATATCTTGACAGCTAAACATGCTTTGGAGAATGTAGCCCAAGGTGGAGCCTATATCAACAATCTGATCGGCGGCAGGATGGTTCATCGTAAGGTACTAAACCGGTCCACGCAATATCATCTTCCGCATAGTACAAAAATTGCCGGTTTCTCACTTATTTATGGTGGGGACGATCGGTTCTACAACAATATCATTGTTGGAAAAGACGGATGGACAGGCGTGGGAACATCACATTTCAATAACTACACCACCTCTTTGGCGGAGTATATCGAGAATGTCCATAAGTTACACGGTGATCTTGAGGAGTTTGAACTCGTTGAACAGCCTATGTTCATTAATAACAACGCTTATTTAAACGGTGCTGAGCCTTTCGAAAGAGAGAATGTAAAGCTGGTTGAGGAAAGCTTTGATCCAGACTTCTTTATTGTAGATCAAGGAGATGAAGGATTCCTTTCTATTGATCTGCCTGAAAGCTTCGTTAACTTCTTAGGTGAGGTACATTCAACTGAGACTTTGCCGCGGGTGCGCATCGTGGATGCCGAGTTTGAGAATCCGGATGGCAGCAATATAATTCTGGATACAGATTTTCTGGATAACAAGAAAGAGAATAAAAGCACTTTAGGACCTCTTACACTTTTGAATAAGGGCAAAAATTATATTAAAGTGTGGTGATCGGTAAAGCAGGTGGCTAGTCCACCTGCTTTTTCATTGCTATAATTGAGTCTGCTATTTAATATCCTTAATCTTTTGAATAGATACTTCGTTTTGTTCTATTAGGATCTGATATTCAACAATCTCTCCTGCTTTAAATTCTTCCTTAAATTCTTTACTGACCGAGTAATTATCTTTCGGATTGAGTGTAACCTTAAATAAATGCTTTCCATTATCTATGGGGAACTTTGCTACCCCACCATGCTTAATATTACTGTCGATCAAAGAGTTAATTTGAACGTCATTTCCTTCATCAACGGTAACAACTACACTTTTTAAAAATAACGGACTGTTATTCGTAATCAGCAAGTTATATTCTTGATCATCAGTTACATCTACATCTGTATTATTGGATATATCGGCATTGTTTTTTTCGCAACCCAATAACAGGACGATAAACAAAACGAATAAAGATACGTATTTTTTTCTAGACAAAATGTTCTCCTCTCCATTCCTATAATCTTTTCTTGTGAAAATCTTAACATGTTCTAGAAGTTTTATGGGAAATATTTGAAGGCTTTAGCTAAAATGATACACTCTAATAAATAAGGGTAGCCCCGTTGGCTACTCCTTTCTGAATGGCCATTTACCTATATATTGTCGTAACCTTGGAATCGGTTCACTATTTTGCTGTTGACTTTGACCTTAGGGTAAGGTGTTAAGTAGATCTAGAACCAAACATCGATGTTTTAGCTTGGAAGCTTAATTCAAACGAAAAAAGGAGATGACTTTTTGCTGTCGATTGGAGAATTCTCGAAGATATGCGAAGTTTCTACGAAGACGCTTCGATATTATGATGAGATCGGATTAATTCATCCCGATGAGATTAACCCTGAGAACGGTTATAGGTATTACTCCATCAAACAACTTAAAAAAATGCTTTTTATCAATCGTCTAAAAGCTTATTATTTCTCGCTGGAAGAAATCAGAGACATTTTGCAATGGGAACAGGATCATTCAGAAGAGAAGCTCTACTCAGCCCTTAATCTCAAGAAAAAAGAAATACAGGAGAAAATAAGTACTTATGAATACACCTTAAAACAAATCAATAGTGATGTATTAAATTTGGAGAAAGGTATCCCCATGATGTCCTACCTGAATGAGATAAAAGTAGAGCTTGTTGAAACTCAGCCTATGAATATTCTTTTTACGCGTCAGATGTTGAGCAGTGATGACTATGCGCTAGGTTATGGACATTATTTTAGCGGGCTATATGAAAAAATCGCCACTGAAAAACTCACTTTGCTCGGTACGCCAATAACAATTTATCACAGCCATGAATATAATCCAGCCGGAAATGATACAGAGTTTGCTCTCCCCATAAAAGAGGTTGTAAAAGGTACAAGAGATTTGCCTGATGCTCTTTGTGCGAGATCTGTTCTTAAAGGCGCCTATTCAGAATTGACCTCGGTCTATGCAAAGCTGAGAGAATGGATAGAAAATGAAGGTTATGAAATGGTGAATTCGCCCTATGAAATATATGTAACGGACCCGATACAAGCCGCTGTGCCTGAGGATCTGGTTACCGAGGTCTATTTTCCAGTAAAGAAAAAAAATTCATAAAGGAGTTACTTTCATGCTCAAAAACAATTATCCAACTTCAGATTGGCAAATCTCAGCCCCCGCAAACTTGGGAATGGATGCTGATTTGCTTTCAGAACTAGAATCAAGGATCAAATCCGAGTATAGCAATATCAACGGGATTGTTGTGATAAGAAGTGGAACTATCGCTTATGAAAAATATTATAATGGCGCTGGCCCGAATGACACACATCATGTGGCCTCTGTAACAAAAAGTATCATATCCGCGCTCATAGGCATTGCCATAGATGCTGGCTTTATTAACAATGCAGATCAAAAGGTACTGGAGTTTTTCCCGGACTATGTTCCAAACGCTGCTCAAGATCCGCAAAAACAAGAAATCACCTTGCACCATCTCCTTACGATGACCGCACCTTATGCTTTTGCAGATTGGCACGAACCGCTGGAGCAAATGTGTATGCAGCCTGACTGGGTAAAATATACGCTGGATATGCTAGGCCAACAAGGAACAATTGGGGATTTCAAATATTCTACCGCTGGAGCACATCTGCTTTCTGCCATCATCACGCGCAGCACTGGACAAAGTGCCCGTGAGTTCGCCAACGAACGTTTATTTAAACCTATCGGAATGAATGAAATCCCGGATTATGAGATGAGCTCATTTGGGTTCGATGATTTGTTTGGGGTAAATGTGAAGGGGTGGGTGGAAGACCCAAATCGTATCACCACAGGAGGATGGGGACTTACGTTGTCTCCACGCGATATGGCGCGTTTTGGTTTATTATATTTGAACCGTGGACAATGGGAGCAAAATCAGATCATTTCGGAGACATGGATTGAGGAATCAACAGCGATGAACCCTAATCATTACGGTTACTTGTGGTGGCTACGCGAAGAAGACGGGGTTTACACCTACTCAGCGTTAGGTGATGGTGGTAATGTCATTTGCTGCATTCCAGAAAAGGATCTTGTCGTAACCATCGCCTCAGAATTCACACTTCAGCCTCGTGACCGCTGGCCTCTGATTAAGGAGTGTATTATTCCGTCTGTAGTAGAGTAAAGAAGATAAAAAACATGCTGGTTGCCCCTTCATTCACAACTAGGAGAGCAACCAGCTGTCTACACTCTAAATCATATTGCTTCAAGGAAAAATAATATCACCTTCGTTGCTGCTTACATCAAAAAATCCAACTTTATGTTTTATAGCCAACTCCCGCATCGCCGTATAAGCTTCGTCAGCTACGGAATACGCAAAAGCCGCATAGATGACGGATGAGCCAAGCGAGTAGTCAGTTAACCGGTTATCCGTTCCGGCTTCCTCCATCGCCTCAAAAATCTCGTCCTCTACATTCATATTAGGAAATTGCTCAGACAACTCACTATAAAAGCGTTGCAGCGCCTCCGATAAAACCGATGGATCGTTATAGGCATGGTCTTCCGACCACTGCACTTGCTGCTCATACCACTCCATAAACGTTGCTCTCTCTTGCGGTGCTTTAGACGTCTCAAATGCCATCAAATCATAGCTCATTTAAAATCCTCCTCTAACCCACCCTAATCGTGCATTTTCAGTTCCTATAAATTGTTGGGCTGTCTTGATTATATATTAAAAATCATCAGACCCGTACTATAGAATCATGATACTTACTCAACCGTTAAATATCATGTGAGCTCCGGTGTATCTACAAAAGTAACCACTGGCTCCATTACGCCATGTAGTTCGAATAAGATAAGCTCGTTATCACCTTGACGCAGAAGCGGCGCTGGTAAGTATAGTGTTTTAGTTGGACCCTGCTCCCAGTAGCGCCCTAAATTAAAGCCGTTTATGAAAACCTGACCTTTACTCCATCCGTCCAGCCGCAAAAAAGTATCCTCAGACTTACTGACTTGAAAGCTCCCCCGGTAAAAAGTAGGCTGCTGACGTTGCTCGCAATCTATCGGTGTGAATGATAATCCCTTAAGATTGGTTAAAGGCAAAGAATGAATGGTCCAATCATGCAGGAATTGATAGCCGAGTCTAACGCCACAGGTTATGCCTTTTGGATCACAAAGCAGCGGGCCATAATTTACACGCCCCATATTCTCCACAAGGATGTCGATCTGCAGTCCCTCCGTTGGAACCTCTAATGGAATTCCTCGCGGATCCCAGCGTTCAACTGTACCGACAAAGGCCCCATTCGCGAATACAAGCGCACGATCACGTACTTCTTGAAGGACGAGCTCCATACTGCTGCGGGGTCCACTGATCCTCGTCGAATATAAGATGAACCCATGATTCTGACCCAGTTTCTCCATTGGCTCGGGACATGCTCTATGTTCTGGGGTAGACAAAACGTCTAACTGAGTGAACAGTGGTGCTGCTTCTGTCATCAACACTTTACCATAAGCTTGTGACTTTAATAACGGCGGTAATTCCAGTGGCGGTAACGTTACGTATTTCTCAATCATTTTTCGTGCTGCATAGAATTTTGCAGTTGGCTTACCGGATTCGTCCAGCAGCGTATCATAATCGTAGCTGGTTACGATGGGCTCATATTTGTCAAAAAGATTTGCCCCATTCATAAATCCAAAATTCGTCCCCCCATGGAACATATAGAAGTTAACAGAGGCTCCTAAAGCCAGCATTTCATCCAAAGTCTCCGCTACTTCAGATTCGGGGCGTGTATTATGCGGTTTCATCCAGTGGTCAAACCATCCATTCCAGAATTCCATACACATCAACGGTCCCGTAGGCTGATATTCACGTAGTTTAGCAAAGGCTTCCTTTGCCCGTGAACCAAAATTCACAGTGGCGAACACTCCGTCAATCATACCGCCTTGGAGCATATGATCTTCAGCTCCATCTGAAGTAAACAGCAGAACGTCCATGCCGCGGGCGATCATTCCTGCTTTTAGATCATTCAGGTAAGTCTTATCACTACCAAAGCTTCCATATTCGTTCTCTACTTGAAGGGCAAGCACAGGCCCACCGTTAGTGCTTAACAAGGGCCGCAGACGTGGAAGCAACTCATCGAAATAGGCATCCAACTTAGATAAATAGACGTTATCATTACAACGCAGTTGTATGTTATTGTCCGCAAGTAACCAAGCTGGCAATCCACCGAATTCCCATTCCGCACAAATATAAGGACTTGGCCGCAAAATCACGTGCAAACCAAGCTCTCCGGCAAGTCTAACGAAAGCCTCGATGTCAGCAAATCCAGCAAAATTGAAGTTCCCCTCCTCTGGTTCGTGTAAATTCCAAGGAATATAGGTTTCAACAGTATTCAATCCACAAGCCTTCAGCTTCAGCAAACGATCCTGCCAATATTCCGGAACGATCCGGAAATAATGAAGCGCACCAGAAAGCAACCGGATGGGTTGTTCGTCCAATATAAAATGATCCCCTGATATGGATAACTTCCGCATATAATTTCTCCTCCAACATTGAGATAGACTATTTAATTATAGGTAATAAAAATATCAACCCATATGGACGATTCTAATGAAATATATGGAGAATTCATTGGTTGCTAGGGGCTTTTGTGATGCTATACACTATATTCATAGGGGGTTATTACGGATGTCAAAAAGAACTCATATTTGGTTAATTACCACAGATCAAATGCGCGCAGACGCACTAGGTATCGAAAACGCTTCCGTACTGACACCTGAACTTGACCAGCTTGCTTCGGAAGGCACACTCTTCACTGGCGCTTACTGCGCTAGTCCCGTTTGCACGCCTTCACGTTCTTCCATTTTTACAGGCAGGTATCCGCATGTTCATGGTGCCTGGAACATCGGTACCACACTCAGAGAAGACGAACTTACCTTATGCGATCATTTAAAGAAAGCGGATTATGAAACCATCGGTATAGGAAAGATGCATTTCCGCCCTCAGATGAAGGGGAACTTTTCACAAGAATATGAAGAGCCTGCTTATCGTGACCGCGGAAGAGCTTCCGATGGAACGTACTACGGATTTGATGAACATCATATTACGGAAGATAATTGTATCGGGGAATATATGGAGTGGCTTAGACAGCGTAACCCTGAAGTGGCAGAGCGTTTCAGCAAGGACCATTACAGAGCTTCTAATGCTCAAAACGATGTGTGGGAGAGCGAACTCCCTCCGGAGCTGCATCAGACTTATTGGATTGCTGAACGGAGTATCGATGCTATCCTCGCCCACAAAACCGAGCAACCGCTATTTTTATGGACCAGTTTCGTCGATCCACATCACCCCTTTGACCCTCCAAAAGCTTACGCGGATATGTACGCTGACACTGACATTCCATCTCCAGCCAGAGAAACAGATGACGTGCATCTTCGTCCTCCACATCTGCTGCGTCAGAGTCAGGGAGGATATTGGCCTGGTGGCGGTGAGGAGCATTCTCTTGATGAAGCGCATATGAAACGGCTCACCCGAAATTATTATGCGATGATTACCTTCATTGATGCGCAGATCGGACGTATTATAAAAGCTTGGCGTCAAAAAGAAATGTACGATGATGTAGTCATCCTCTTTACCAGCGATCATGGAGAACTGCTCGGTGACCATGGACTAATTTACAAGGGGCCGTGGTTTTATGAAGGGTTAACACGAATCCCGATGATCGTACGCGGTCCTGGGATTGCTTCCGGGCAACGGGTCCCTGCTTTGATGGAACATGTTGATATTGTCCCCACACTGCTTGCAGCCGCAGGTCTCAAAACTCCCTACGGAATTCAAGGTGTGTCACAGATGGAGGTGCTGGCTGGAAGAGAGTCCCATGTGCGCAATTCTGCCCTGACCGCTTATATTGCTCATGACCGCGGCATTAACGCTAAGTGTTTGCGTACAACACGTTATAAGCTGGTGATTTTCGCAGGTGAGACCTACGGCGAATTGTATGATTTGAAAGAGGATCCTCATGAAAACTCCAATCGTTTTGAAGATCCCGATTATAGTGATATTCGCCATTCGATGGTTGAATTGCTCGTCCATCGAATGATTCAAGATCAGGACCCTTTGCCTGAACGCCGGAGTAGCTGGTAAATTCACTAACCTTTCTTTATATCCGTAACAGACGTAGGGCAACCTGTGAGTTCTGGTTGCCCTATGTTATGATTATTTCCCCAATTGGGATGCCTTTAGAATATGAGATATTGGGCGTCCGGCAATCCATTCGCCGTTGTTTACAAACCCTTCCTCTCGTCCCTCCAGCTCGTGAATAAGACGCTCTCTCCACTCTTTTATACGCTCAAATTTATCAGTACAGCCTATCGCATTAATCTTCTCTGAGGGGTCTGCCGCTAGATCAAAATACTGCTCTTCCCCTGTCTGAGAATACCAAATAAATTTCTCTCTTCCATCCGTTAAGAAGTGGTGGGACTTTTCTCCATAGGCTTGTTCCCCATGAATATAAGATCGCCATAATGTCTGATCTCCCCTGCACAGCGGCAACACACTTTGCCCTTCTACTGGAACTGGTATTTGGACGCCAGCAGCTTCAAGAAATGTGGGCATAATATCGCGAAGCTCTACAATGGAATCAGGCCGGGAGCCTGCAAGAAGTCCAAGCGTTTCTCCCGGATCAAACACTATGAAAGGAATCTTAGCACTTCCTTCATAAGGAAGAGATTTGCGGAAGTAATGGTGATCCCCCATCATTTCACCATGATCAGAAGTAAATAGAATCAAAGTTTCATTTAAAACTCCATACTCCTGCAGCCCATTGATCAACCTCCCAATTTGGTCGTCAAGATGCGTAATTAGCGCGTAATACGCCGCACGGGCACGATCCAATCTGCGCTTTGGCAAATTAGTGAACGAAGAAGTTGGATCCTTAGCTCCGTTTAAGGCCGCACTCTCGTCCACCCAGTCTCCGATTGGAGGATCGGGAAATTCCAAGTCCTTGTACATATCTAGATAACATTGTGGCGGATCCAATGGGGAATGCGGGCGAACGAAGGAAGACCATAAGAAAAATGGTTTCCCAGGGTCCCTTCTTCGCAAAAAGTCTAGCGACTCGGTCACGCACCAATTCGTGGGATGCATCGCTTCCGGCAAGTGCCAGGGGCGGGCAACCGTTGAGGCGTTGCAATCAAGGCCTAAATCAGTGATATCCGAGTTAGCATTAGTTTGTCTTCGCAGCCACTGCAAATAATCATCCACTTGATCATAGTGTTCATCCTGTAACGTTTTGCTCTTATCCCGATTGTAGTGAAGATATCCATCATGAAGCACCACATTATGGAATCCACATAGATTACGTGCAGGATACACATGCATCTTGCCAACACACTGCGTATGATAACCAGCTTGAGCAAGCTCTCCGGCAATCGTATGGGCGTAATTCCATTCAACCTTATCCCGATAACCAACCCGCCCATGTGATCTTTGCCCCATTCCTGTCATGATAGCAGCCCTGGCGGGAATACAACTGGGGGTAGCCGAGTAAGCGTGCTCAAATAAGATCCCCCTTGATGCCAGAGCGTCCAGGTTGGGTGTCTCAACGACGGGATGTCCCATAATGCTCAGGCAATCAAAACGCATCTGATCTACGGTGATAAGCAAAAGGTTGGGCTGCTTTGTGCCCTTTTGATGGTCCAGATTAGTATCAATCATAACCTCACCCCCTCCTTAAACCCCAGCGATCACGGATGGTGTTGCAATCGTGTGCCATAAATTCGCACTTATCGTCCTGGGGTCGCCCTCGTCAACAAGACCGTCGAACGTCAGAAGCTCCTCTTCTAATTCAGCAATCTGCTCCACGTTCCCTTCGACATAACGATTGATTCGATGAATCGCCGTTCTGATTCTCTCAAGCATTCCTCCCATACGAAGATCAAAAACATCAAGACCAAATACCTTATTTTCCAGCTCCCATTGCACTCGATAGTCGTCCATGAATTGTCTGGCCAAATCAGATAATTGTGGCAAAGTCACCTTGGCAAAGTGAGCCAATTCCTCTAAATTCCCCCGATGATAAGCGTCGCGTATAGAAATCCCGATTTCGCTCTTTATTTCGAGCAAGCGACACAAGCTGGCTTGTACAGAGAATAAGGATTGCCAAGGCGAATTGCGAGTAATCGCCTGTTCGAGCTTTTCTGCACTTTGCTGATAATGCTTCGAATACGCGTTAGGAATAACATGTCGATCAAACAAACCACACAAAATATCTTGATAAAGCAAGTATTTAGCCGGATTGATAGAACATCCCCCCGGAGCCGAATTACCCGGAACCAGGTTGGCCGCATCAAGTGCCATAAAGTCATCATAATTGCCTTGCACACAGCTGCTGAATCTTTCTTTGACATAGTTCTCCACGAAACATCCCGTGTAGCTCAGCTCCGCCCAAAGTTGAAGGGTAGGAAGAACCGAGAAAACGGAAGCTTCAGCGCCATTATCTCCCCATGCGGTAATCAACACTTCTTGAATTCCATGCTTAACACAGCTATCATGAGCCAGCAGACTGACATGGCGACTGAATTCATTGTTTGGCGCGAAGCCCATCCATTTCCAAGCACCACCTGCAAATCCAATATGATCATTCAGCTGCTTATGTTTGCTTAACATCCCGTCGTATTTCTCCTGCGTTTCCGAATAATAATCCCAGTAGATCAAGGTAACATCTTCAGGAATCAGCTTTACAATATCAGGGCTAATTGGACTTTCGGCATCGTAATATTCTCCGGAACTGGCCAGACGGAAAAACATGTCGCTCCACATCATCGTCTGGAAACCATATTTTCTGGCGATCTCCATAACAGTGCTAAAGTGTTTTAACATTAATGAAGATCGATCCTGATACCCATGCTTATCCAGGTATTTACCAAGTCCCATCATATGAGCTTCGTCCATCCCGATATTTATGCGGCGACTGCTTACATGAGCCGACATAAAAGCAAACATTCGATCAATTAACTCATAAGTTCTGGGATCATCAATAAGGAGAATATCCTGGAAATCCACAAGCGGTGCATGTGCCTGCCATTTCAATGCTTGGCCGAGATGGGCCAGGGTCTGAATACAAGGAACCAGTTCTATGCCAAATAACGCGGCATACTGATCCAGCTCCCAAATTTGATCTCCAGTATATCGGCCTCGCAAATAGCCGAAATAAGGGTATCCCTCCAGTTCGTAGGTGTCTTCCGAATACAACTGAACCGTTGAATATCCCATAAGCGCTAAACGCCGGATCAATTCCTTATATCCTTGATAGTTAAGAACCGCATTTCGCGAACAGTCTACCATGAAGCCTAACTGTTCATAAACCGGCCGTTCATTAATTTCAACTCGTTCTCCACGGCGTACGTTCTCAAGAAATCGGCTGAGTGCCCGGATCAACTGATGTTCCTGTCCATACGCAATGGTGACCTGAGCCTCATCGTAAGATATTCGAAAGCCCTTCCCTTGCTTAATACAATTCACTGGTATCCCTGAGCGTTCCATTCGTATACTCAATATTCCCGCTACTTCTGAAACTGCTGCTAACTGTTTCTCGGTTAACCCGGTCAAGTGAATGCTAAGTTTCATAAACTTTACCCTCCCAATCTTATAAGTATGCGGTCAGTAGCGCCGCACCGTCTAAGCCATACTTCAAATAATTAAACGGAAGATCCGGGCTACTTCCGCCCGGATCTTCTCTATCCATCCATTATTCAATACCTTGTTCCTTGGCCTTCTCATTTACTTCCTCTATCATTTTATCAAGGCCTTTAGCCTTATAATCGTTCACAATGCTATTCCAGTAACTCTCAACGGGTTCTTTGGAAAGCATGATCTTAAGCAAATCATCATGGTCAAGCACAGTAAATTTATCCTTTGTTGGGGTGGACATATAAGTTAACCGAATGTCGTATTCTGGCACCTTTGTATTGTTCTGAATCCAGTCGATGTAATCGACAGCTTCTTTGCGGATTCCTTCGTTAGCAATCGTCGGGTTATCCATGTTATAGCTATCTGAAGTTTCATAAGCTACCAAATTCTTCAGAAATCTGCTAGCTGGATACTTCTCATTTAACGAACCCTTTTCAATGACAACCTTCTGCCCATTTTCGAGCTTATAATCTACACCTTCGATGCCATAAGTCAACAGATCCTTGCCTTCAGGAGACAACACATAATCATAGAGTGCCATGATGCGATCCATCTTTTTATCGTCAATCTTATTGCTGAAATAGCTTTCTGACCAGTATGTTTTAAAGATAGCGTGTGAACGTTCACCATCAGGACCGATAAGCGGCTTGAGCGCCTTCACGCTCTCCGTCATATCCTTATCCGGATAAGCTGTTTTCCAGCGTTTTTCATACATATCGCTATTTAAATTTATGAAACCTCCACCGCTCAGGAGAGCAGCTGCTTTGCCTGCTACGAAATTGTCATAGGACTCTGCTGGTTTAACAAGCGCGATGTCTGGATCGATCAATCCTTTTTCGTACATATTCTTCATGTTTTGCAGCGCTGGCAGCGCATTTTTAGAGAATACAGCAGGGATAAATTTCCCATCCTCTTTGATCCATTTAAAATCACTGCCGCTTCCATCACTAGTAGCAACCGGGTTGCCATACAACCAGAAGAATCCGCCCAGCATCTTGGTAGTTGTCGTCGTAAGACCAGTAACATGCTTGCCTTCCGGATCCGACTTTACGATTGCATCAAGCATAGCTTCAAACTCTTCCCATGTCTCTGGTTCTTTGGTGATCCCAGCCTTTTGAGCAAGATCCCAACGATAGAAGACCATACGATCCAGTGCGCTCCAATCGACACTCGGGAACATCCGGCGAGGCACAGTATAATACTTTCCATCCACTCCTAATCCTTTAATATCTGGCGATTCGAAGTATTTTGCAAGATTTGGATACTTTGAAAGATCCGGGAGCGCTTTGACAACGCCTTGATTCACCCATTTGCGCTGATATTGTGTACCTACGGCGTCGATCGCGAAAATGTCTGGCAATTGGCCGGAAGCGGCCCACATTTGAATCTTCTGGGTATAGTCATCCCAAGACAAATTGACAGGTTTTAGTGTGATGTTAAATTTCTCCAATACTTGTTTAGCAATCGGGTCCTTTTCGATGTTAGCAATCTCGGCATCTGCATCCCAAAACCCAAGAGAAATAGTCATTGGATCCTTGTAAGGATTATCCGTAGAGTTAGAAGAATTCGGAGATGTTTCACCGTTTGAACCAGCCTGCCCTTTGCCGTTATTGCCTCCACCGCAAGCCGTGAGTACTGAAGCCAACAAAGTTATACATAATGCCAATGTCATTATTTTCTTTCTATGCATGCTTGAAACCTCCCTTTATACTATTTTAGGATAGAATCAATCTATTTAAAATCTTTCTTATCCTTTTATTGAACCCACCATAATGCCTTTATTAAAATGCTTCTGCAGGAACGGATAAACAACAATAATCGGAATACTCGAAACTACAATCGCTGCCATTTGAAGTGCAGGTGTGTAGACCTTTCCCGTCTGCTCCTGCTCGGCCATCGTTTGTGCCATTTGGCTTAGCAAGGAATTCGAAGTAATAAGTGTCTCCCGTAGATAAATCTGAAGGGGTGCTTTTGCCGCGTCACTGATAAAAATTAATGCATACCACCATTCATTCCATCTTTCCACAGCATAGAACAAAGCAAAAGTCGCCATGAATGGAGCAGAAATTGGAATAATGATTTTGAAAAGAATGTACAGATCATTCGCCCCATCCAGCTTAGCCGATTCTTCCAAGCTTTCTGGAATGGTATTGAAATAGTTTTTCATAATGATTAGATAAAACGTATTGAGACCCGCAGGGATGATCATGACGAGTATATTGTTTACGAATCCTAGATCTTTAACGACTAAGTAAAAAGGAATTAAACCGCCATTGAAAAACATAGTGAACAAGATCAAGCTAAGCATTATGTTTCTGCCGGGCATACCCCGCTTGGATAATGCGTAAGCTCCCGCCACAGAGATTGTCATGCTGAACAACACGCCAACCACTGTTACGATGACAGAATTAAAGATGGAAGTCCAAAACTTCATATCCTGAAGCAAAAGCTTGTAAGCGGACAGGTCAAACGAAAGCGGAAAAATATAAAAGTCGCTTTTACTAATCGCTTCGAACTTTGCCACAGAGATAATAAGAACATTATAGAAGGGAAAAAATGTTACTATTGCTAGGAGCCCCAGCACCACGAATGCGACGATATCGAAAACACTCCACTTTTTTCTCTTTTTAACCGTTATGTCGGTCACTTGCTTCTCCCCTTTTCCTGCAGATTAATACAGTCCTTCCTCGCCCATCTTCTTAGCGAACGTATTGGCCGCCCATAAAAGGATTAGGCTGATAATGGACTTTACGACACCCACGGCGGTCATATATCCAAAGTCTCCTCCAATCGTGAATGAAGTCCGATAAATGTAAGTATCGATCGTGTCGGCAACCGAATATACCGGCGAACTATACAGGTTGAAAATTTGCTCGAAGCTCGAACCTTGGGTTAGTAGTTGTCCAACTTGAAGGATTAGCAGGACTGCGACTGTACTTTTCAAACCCGGCCATGCGATGTTTAGCAAACGGCGAAACCGGTTCGCTCCGTCTACTTCAGCCGCTTCAAACAGCTCAGGATTGATCCCTGCCAGAGCCGCCAGGTAAATGATTGAATCCCAACCGATCTCTCGCCACACATGCGTGATATACAGAACGGGTCTGAATGCACTTTCATCGACAAGAGGAGAATTCGGATCTCCACCAAACAGCATGATGATCTGGTTATAAATCCCGTCCTTGCTTAAAATATTGATAATAATCCCCGACAGTACAACCCACGATATAAAATGCGGGAACGTCAGGATCGTCTGAAAAAACCGCTTCATTTTTGTCCTGGAAAACTCATATAAAACAATCGCCAGGATAATGGGCATCGGGAAATGAGTGACCAGCTTCATCAAGCTGATAATGACCGTATTCCAAAACGCCTTGCGAAAATCGGGGTCGGTCAGCAGCGTTTGAAAATTCTCCAAGCCAACCCAAGGACTTCCCAGAATCCCCTCACTGTAATTAAATGTTTTGAACGCTAGCGTTACACCGTACATGGGAGCATAGCTGAAGAGGGCATACCAGATTAACACCGGTAGAACCATGAGGTAAAAATACTTGTACTGTAAAATCGTTTTTCCTAAACTTTGCTTTGGAGCACGAGTTTTTAAGCTTCTTTTAGGCGTACGAGCGGTTACAGAATCAGCCAATCTTCTCCCCACCTTTCTGTATGAGATTGTTATGCTTGTAAGCGATTTATATGGTAAATTATATCGGGAGTGTAAATTCTCTTGTATAGAGAATACAACTCCGGTCATGTGGATTTTTCACACCTTTGCGGGAGACCTTCCTGTAGCACGTAATATCGGACATAGTGAGCGTAAGATAGTCCATACCCCCCATGGTCCACAATCGCTAGGATAAATCTAAGAGCTCTATAAAGAGAGGGGGATTCACTTATGCGTTCAGTAATTATTGCAGATGATGAGAAGTGGATTGTAGAAGGAATTAAAGCAGGAGTGAATTGGAAGAAATACGGCTTTGAAGTGATCGACGATGCCGAAAACGGGCAAGAAGCCCTTCAATTAATTCAATCGCTTCGCCCCACCCTTGTTCTAACAGATATCAAGATGCCTGTTATGAATGGACTAGAGCTCATTCAACGTGGCAAGGCCATCGCGCCTGATACGATCTTTATCGTACTCAGCGGACATGCCGAGTTCGCTTATGCACAAAAAGCAATGAATTATGGTACTTTCGGATATTGTCTCAAACCCTTTGAAATCGAAGAAATTGAAGGTATGCTCAACCGAATAGCCCAGCAACACGATTCCAAGACAGTTAAAGAACAACCTATCCACGACTTCGAACTTTATGAAGCGGTTTGTTCCGGAGATCTTGAACGAATTAACTTATGGTTGGATGAGAAGAAAATACCCTTGTCGAAAGATACCCCTCATATCCCCATTGTTATCCAAGGGTTAAGTTCACCTGTAGATGTCAGGCAGTTCTCTTCCCTGTGTTTCCCAATGAGCCGCCGTCGGTATGGTTACTTATTGGAAGAGTGCCAATACGAAGTCTTCCTCCAGGGTCTTGAACAAACAGAAGTTGTACAAGAATGCGGAGTCGGGATCGGTCCTCCTATTTCGGATATACACCAATTGGATGCGTCTTTAGAGTCCGCCTCTCATGCTGCTTTCAGTATGTTCGCAACGGGGATGCCCGGATGTTACCGGGTGAATCCACAGCAGGAAATAACGATCGACGAGAAACTCAAAGAGATTTCCCGGATTCTTCATAATAAAGACCGGCTCGGTTTCATAGCAGCCATGGAATCGATAAAGAAATTATTCAAAGAGGGAACGTTCACCATTAAAGAAGCCTATTTGCTCTATACATCGATCCTCTACTTATTTCCTCGGGAAGGGACTCGGGTTAGCGGCCGTTTTTTTGAAGGATATGAACAGCTCTATTATCGGTACGGCACGGCTGAAGCTATGATTGATGATCTGATTCTTATGACACTTGATATTTTTATGAACAGAAACGAAACTGATATTTCACGAATCTCAAACCACAAAGTCAAAGAAATCATGTTATACATCCGCAACCATTTCAATCAAGAAATTTCGATCCAGCATTTAGCCAATCAGTTTTTTTTAAGTCCAAATTACTTATGCCAATTATTCAAAAAAGAGGTCGGCGAGACCATCATCGAACATATCAGTCGTTTACGAATTGAATACGCTTGTAAAACGCTGATCGAAACCAACCTTTCCATTTACCAAATCGGTGAGAAATGCGGTTTTCAGGATTATTTCTATTTCACACGAATTTTTAAACGGCATCTCAAAATGACACCTACACAATATAGGGAACAAAACAATGAAGACATTTAAGAGACTATCCATCCGTACTCAGGTTTTGCTATTCGGGTTATTTATTGTTGCCATTATCCCAATCATCGTTTCACGAGTCTACCAACTATCAAGCGAAACTATCATTAATCAAAATACGCAATACAATACAGAGCTGGTCTCCCTCCTCAAGCAACGGATTTCTGACAACTATGCCAACGTTTCTTCCATGATGATGAATGTGGGTTACGATTCGACCGTCCAAAAGTTCCTAGTCGAGAATGATAAGCTTCGAGTCTACGATCTATCCCAAAAAGTTGAAGGATTGTTGAGCATCGCCCGAAATATGAACACGGATATCTTAGATATTATTGTTATCGGCAGCTCAAACACACGTATCTCCTTAGCAGGAAGAACAAAATATGCTATCGATCTTATGAAAACAGCTGAGGAGGATGGAATCGTTCATTATCGCGGATACAGTCCTCCAGACAAAGTCATCGACAAGAGAAAACTGCTTTTCGGGATGAACATCTTCGCTTCAGGTGACACGTCCCTATATGGTGAAAAAATTGGCTATCTCGCAGTTATTGTAGATATGAAGGCCATTCAAACTGAAATTTCTGAGTATCCCCGATTGGTCGGAACCAGCTTTTTTATGATGGATGATAAAGGCATGATCTACTCTAATAGCAATGAGCCGGAGGATATGCTCCAGCAGTTTCAAACTCGGGCAACTGGAAGGGATGGAGAGTCCATCGTCGAGACCGTTCATGGAAAGAAATATGCAATTCAGTCCTTTAGCTTACCGGAGATCTCTGGAAAAATCATAACCGCTGTTCCTGTCCATAATTTAATGAAAGAACTGGAGAAATTGAAGAAGGTCAGCTATGCTCTTCTAGCCTTAATCTTGCTGGTCGTCTCTATCCCCTATTCTGTGCTTATGATGAATCTCTTAAGACCGTTGTCTAGGCTTATGCGCTATATGAATCAATTAAAGGGCGGAAGTCTGGGGATATTGAACAACAAGGTCGATTTAAAGGGCTATGCTGAGATTGAAATCATCTCTCGACAGTTCAACGATATGACCACACGGATCCACGATTTGACGGACCAATTAATCGATGCTTCAACTCAACTTTATCTGACCGATCTGGAAAAGCAGCGGGCGGAATATTCGTATTTACAAAGTCAAATTAATCCGCATTTCTTAAGCAATACTTTAGATACAATCAAGGGCGTTGCGATCGTAAAAGGAAATCGGGATATCTTCGAGATGACTACCGCCTTAAGCACAATGCTCAAGTACAGCATCAAAGGCAAAGAGGAGGTAACTCTTGGGGAAGAGCTGAAAATCGCGGAATCTTGTGTGAGGATTTACCAAGGCCGTTTCCCGGACAAATTTACTTACAAGCTGTTGTGTCCCCAGGAATGGTTACACATTCCCGTGCCTAAAATGATCCTTCAACCTATTGTTGAAAATGCGCTTGGTCATGGGCTTGAGGCACAAGGACAAGGAATTTTGCTGATCTCCGTAGAGAAAAACGAAGCGGGGCTGCTTGAAATCGTGGTAGAAGATAATGGTGTAGGAATCGATACAACAAGACTGGAACAACTTACGGAGTTGCTGGCTGGTAAGAATATAGAATCAGGAGATCATATCGGTCTCCTAAATGTCAATAATCGTCTAAATCTTAAGTATGGCGATCCTTGCGGCGTTCTGCTGTATAGTAAGGAGGGTAGCGGGACTAAGACCGTTTTGAGGCTTCCCGGATCTTTAATAGATCCACAAAAAGCGAGAACATAAATAGGGAGGTTGCCCATTCAGGGCAACCTCCATTTCATATGTCTTTCATTCGCCGCATTTACTAGGATATTATTAAGCAGCCTATAAGGATGAGCTCAGATACTCTTTGGCATGGTAGGGTCCACCTTCCATAAGTACCGTCCATAATGGATCGATATCACAATCCATGGAGCCCATCATATTATCATGCCATTCATTCAACAGATAGACAGCCTCCATACAAACGTCTTTACGCACTTCGGCAAGATTATGTTGTTCATAAGGATCATGCTTCAAATCAAAAAGCATTTCTTGCGGGAATCCATGGTGTCCGTCATGATAGGTACGTATATATAACCAATCCGCAAACCGAACGCTGCGTTGACACACATGCGCACATTGTGAGATTACGAGATACTCACGCCCTCCCAAATCCCCCTCCAGAATGGTACCTGCATAACTTTCACCATCCCAAGAAGCAGCCGCTTTCAAATTCAAAAGGCTTGCTAATGTAGGTCCTAGATCAAGGTGATAATGTAGCCCCTCCTCCACGATTCCCTTCTTGCCCCCTGGCCAGCGAACAATCATCGGAATACGGCAAGTCGCCTCGTCTGCTGTGCCATGTTCGGAGTAAATTCCTAGTTCACCCAGACTCTCTCCATGATCCGCAGAGATCAAGATAGCCGTATCTTCCATCACGCCAAGTTCTCTCAGCTTAGAAAAAACTTTCCCGAGATGCTCGTCCAGATACTTAACTCCAGCATCATAGTTGTCAAAGATAACACGCAGGTCATCACGGTTCTCTATCTCCTGCTGATGCCTGAAATGCTGCTGATAATGCGATTTCGCGAGCGCATTCATATCTTCAATACTATGCTGCCCCTTCTTATTTCGGTGAAGCTCAAACACGTCTTCCGTGATCCAATCGGGTAAAGGCTCCTTCTCGAACGGATTACCATAGCTCTCAGGTGTACGATAAGGTGTATGCGGATCCCAGAAATTCAGGTGCAGAAACCAATTTTCGGACTCCCCATTATCCTCAAGCCATTTAAGTGCCACTGGAAGCACCTGCTCTGCCGTCTCATGCCCTCTGCCACCAACATTAAACACTTCTTGGAACCCGGCGTTAAAGGTCCAAGCCGAGTGTCGTTCGGAGAAGGTGCTGATCGATGCAGTTTTCATCGCCGCTTGCCTTAATATAGCCGGAAGGCTCTCCATCCCCAACCGGTCATTGAATTCACGTTTTGCTCCTTCTCTACGCATATCAGCAGCGGTTCCGCCATGCCCTACAATCCCATTATGAATGCCAAATCGCCCCGACATTAAAGCAGAACGAGACGGCAGGCAAGGAGCATCTGAACAATAGTAGTTGGTAAAGGTGACACCTTCTTTTGCGATTGAATCGATATTCGGGGAGGTATTCCGATGATAGCCATAACATCCCAGATGGTCCGGGCGAAGCGAATCCAAATCCAAATACAAGATTCTCATGAGTTATTCCCTGCCTTTCCTTTTCATCGAAATGGTTACGCTCGATTCGGGCAGCTTAGAATGATCTGCTCATGCTTATAAGAGTAAATGAATATGGAAAGCTCCGCTATGGAGTAGCGATGTTTGTTTTTGTAAATTCGATACTTTTCCGGTACTCTGCCGGCCCCTTACCGTATTCGCCACGAAATACCTTGCTGAAGTGTGAAGCATCATAATAACCACATCTCTGGGAGATATGCTCGATTGTATAATCCGTATATTCCAGCATTTGTTTAGCTTGCTGCAGCCGCAATTTTCGCAGCATTTGCATGGGTGTCAGTTTATATATTTTCTGAAATGCCCGGCTAAAATAAACAGGATTCATATGATAGAGCTTGGAAAGCTCCTCTCTACTAATCTCCTGATCAAGCCTCTCCTCCATATATTGCAACGCTTCATTAAAGCGGTCCGTGATAAAGGGATCTCGTGAAGAACGTCGCCCGCCAAGCTTGGTACTCTCCATAATTTCATAAAGAAGAAAAAATGCCAATGAACCAACCTGAACATTCCTGAAATCATCTTCCTCCTGCAACCACAGGCTCCGCAACTCGTCAAACCTTCGCTCATATTCGCTTCGATCCCGGACCCGAATCACCTTGCCTAAAGGGAATAACTTAAAGAAGTCATCTCCGTCTTTAACTTTAGCGTTAATATTAAACAGATAATGTACACCATCCGTTTTGGAGATCACATTAAAAGGCTCGTTAGGACGGTGGATCATCACATCTCCGGCAGAAGCAACATATTCTCCTTCGGAGGATGTCGTCAATACCTCACCTTTTTGGATATAAGAGACGGTATAACAAGACTGTACATAATCGAACAGGATCCGCTTCTGATATTGAATCTTTAGGACGTCCAGCACGTTGATGTCAAACTGACTATGGATGATAGAGGACAAGGAAGTTCCTCCTTCTTATGTAGTAGTCGTAAAAGTGCTTTAACTTGTATAATCAGCCGTACATCGAAAGCCAATATTTCCGGCAGAGCTGTCTGGAGTATTTTTGCTTCTAGCCGCCACCCGATAACGGTTGCAGTAAGATTTATGGCACAAATATGATCCTCCGCGCATCGATCTTGCGACACCACTTACTGGACCTTTCGGATTCACGGATTCGGAAGATAAATGATAGTCCTTAGTAAACCAATCCGCGCACCATTCCCACACGTTTCCTGACATATTATAAAGACCATAGCCGTTAGGCAGATAGGAACTTACAGGTGCGGTACCTGCAAAACCATCGCTGGCATGATTTTTATCGGGAAACTTTCCCTGCCATATATTACAGCGATGCTCTCCGCCTGGTTTTAATTCATCCCCCCAAGGATACCGTTTCTGAACCAGTCCTCCTCGTGCGGCATACTCCCACTCCGCTTCCGTAGGCAGACGTTTACCAGCCCAGCGACAATATGCATCCGCATCATGCCATGATAGGTGAATAGCCGGATGATCATGTCGTTCATCTACATGGGAATCCGGACCTTCAGGATGACACCAATCCGCTCCCTCCACCACCCACCACCAGGGGGTTTGAGTGGCTACTTGGGTCACCTTTTTCCCTGTCTCCATGGAAACAAAAGAATGAAACACGTAAGACCATCCAAAACGTTCCGCATCTGTAACATAGTTTGTTTCCTGGATAAAAGCAGCAAACTGCTTGTTCGTAACCGCCGTTACATCCATCAAAAAGGAAGATAAGGTAACCTTCCTAGTCGGCCCTTCTCCATCTGCGGGGAACCCTTCCTTATCATCCGTCCCCATAAGAAAAGTGCCTCCAGGGATAAGGATCATGTCCGAGAAATCTTTTTCCCCTGTTACTCCTTGAACCGTTGTGTTCTCCTTACAAACATCAATAGATTCTTGTTTCGCGACTTGATTTCGACTAGCTGAACAACATGCCCGTATATTCTCTGACATGATTTACCTCCAATCTGGAATCGTCCCGGCTCTGTCTAAAAAAAAGCTACCCCAAGAATGCCAGAAGCAACGATAATGGTGAGCGGATGCAGCTTATATTTCATTAAACCATAAAGTGCAGCGAATACAATGATCAACATGCCAAGGGTCTGCCAAGTAATAAAAGCATGTTCCACGCTATTTAAGCCAAAACGAATCGCAGCATAGGCAATCAAGCCTGTAATCACTGGCCGCAAACCATAAAATAACGTTTTAATCCATTGACTATCCCTCACCCGATAAAAGAAGACAGAAATAACAATGATGATTAAAAATGAGGGCAGAACCATGCCTAATGTTGACACAATCGCTCCTTCCATTCCGGCTATACGATATCCGATTAAGGTTGCACTGTTCGTCGCAACAGGACCAGGTGACATCCCTGCGATGGAAACTACCTCTTGAAATTCCCCTTCGGATAACCAACCCCCAGCCATGGCTTCATGCTGAATCATCGGAATGATGGCGTACCCTCCTCCAAAAGACAGAAGACCTATTTTTATAAAAGTGAAAAATAAATTCCAAATCACATCGCTTCCCCCTAGATGTAATACTCCGGATAATTCGATTCTTCATCAGAAGCTTTCAAGGACTCCTTCTCCGTTCGAACTTGGAGCCCTAAGAGCTGTTTAATTTGCAGATATACAAACCCAATACATAAACCAACTGCAATCACGTAAATGGGATTAATTCCGAAAACCAGTAAAACAACCGGTATAACTAACGCCGTAACTGCGGTAGTCTTGTCAATTATAGCGTTCTTGGCCATTCGATATGCAGCTACTAGGATCAAAGCAATAACTGCACCATTAATCCCTTTCATAGCGGCAATGACTTTAGGTTGGTCGGCCAGTTGGGAGTACACGGCGCTAAGCAAACAAACAATGATAAAGGTCGGAATCGTTATCCCTGCGATTGCAGCAATCGCCCCCGTCACACCAGCAAGACGATAACCAATGAATGCCGCTGCATTTACACCTACACCCCCAGGTGCAGCACCAGCTAAAGATAGAATTTCATCCATCTCTTCTTCACCCAGCCATTTTCGTTTAGCGGAAATTTCCCGTTCGATCATAGGGATCATCGCATAACCTCCCCCGAAGGTTACTGGACCAATTCGAACAAATACCCAAAACAACTGAAACAGTAGACTTATCCTCAGGTCTGTATTCGGTATCATATTTGTTTTCATAGTTGTTCTCATGGAATCCACCCTTTTATAATCTGTCGTAATTTCATTATATCACTTTTTCCCAAAATGGAATTAAGTTTTTTGAACGGTAAAATACAACCAAGGGTTTATGAGTTATACTATATTCATGTTAATAAATACAAACTATATAAAAAACGATCTTACAAGTTCATCCTATATATAGCTTGGAGGTATATCGTGGAAAAGCGCTCGACACAAATTCCATCACCAAAAAAACTTCTATACGACCGAATCGCCGAACAAGGCACTGTTTCCAAGTTGGATCTTCTACAGACATTTTCACTTACCAAAAGCACAATGACCCGGATATTGGATGAGATGACGGAAGAAAGCTTGCTGATAGAAAGCGGATTTGGAGAATCTAGCGGAGGCAGAAGACCTATTTTATACCAGATCAATCCTTCCTACGGTTATATAATCGGTTTAGAGATTTCCAGGGTGTATTCTTCTCTTGGTTTATTTGATATGCAAATGAACCCAAAATCAATTGTTCACTGGCGAATGGATCAGGCATTCACACCTGAAAGATTTATAGATCATATCAGTAATCAAATACGCGCTTTCCTTCGGGACCATCAGTTAGTGGACAGTCAAATCATCGGGATAGGAATAGGGGCTGTGGGGCCACTTGATCGGGAACATGGCTTGATCCTAAAGCCGCTGCACTTCCCTTCTTCGGGCTGGAACAATCTTCCGATTTGCAAATTGGTGGAGGAACGGACGGGGTTCAAAGCTTGGTTGGACAACGGTGCCAATTCCGCATTGCTTGGGGAACGATGGTCTATCCGTCACGCAAACATTCAGCATATGCTTTATGTACATGCTGGAGCAGGACTCCGCTATGCGATGATGTCGCATGGAAGTATTGTTCATGGCACAATGGATATGGAAGATGCCATTGGTCAAATGATCATCCAGACAGATGGACCCCGATTAAATCATGACGGGAACTACGGGGCTCTGGAAGCATTTGTATCTGTGCAGGCCATAGAACAAAGTGCACGCTCGGAGGCGAAAATGGACAACGATCTGATCCTCCAAAGATATAAAGTGGCGCCTGAGAAGCTGACTTATGATGTATTGGTACAAGCCTTTAGAGACGGTAATCCACATGCGCGTGAATTATTTACCCAAGCTGCCAGCCATTTCGGGATCGGGCTCGCTAACGTTATCAACCTGTTTCATCCAGAGACCATCATTCTAGGCGGTGCGCTCATTCACTCTCACGAGTTGTTTTTCCAAACAGCGGTGGAGGTGGCACAGAGAAACACTTACCGTTATCCTGAATACCAACCTCACTTCTCCCTAGGTATATTAAAAGAAGAAGCTGTGGTGACTGGTGCGGCAATAATGGCGAGAAATCATATGGTTCTATAGCATAACAAAAAGGTTGTTCCCAATCCTTTGCATGACTGTTGGGACAACCTTATCTAGTCAAAGCTATAATGCCTGACAGCAATTTTTGAATTTCTTCCCGCTTCCGCAGAGACATGGATCATTTCGACCTGGAAGTGGTTTTGCACTTTTCCTGTACTCCAGCATCCGCTCCGATCTAAGTCGGTTCGCCAGTAATAACATGCGTTCATAGGCGTGTGAGTAGAACATTTTGTAACTATGGCAGAAATAATCAACCTCAGTCCGATCATTAACATCAAGCCAATTCCGGTTGCGCGGACATCCCCCATTGCAAAAGCTAAGGTACTCACACTTATAGCATGATTCATTCATATTGGGCTTCATTAACAAAAAATCATCATATACTGGGCTGGTTAGCAGCGCTTTCAGGTCAGTTTGGCCGATATTTCCTAGCCTATGCTCTTCATCAATAAAGAAATCGCAAGGGTAGGCATCCCCGTTCGTTTCAAGCACCATCATCTTCGGGCAACATGAGTTGTGAACGCATAACTCTGCCTCACGATGCATGAATACAAGAAGCATATTCTCAAAAATACGAATAGGAAGCTCTGGATACCCACCGTTGTACCAAAGGTCAAATGTACGGCATAAAAAGACTCCGTATTGTTCAGGTGTAATTCGGAAACGTCCCGCTACATCACTTTTCTGAGAAACAAAATCCATGCAGGGGATAAACTGAATATTCGGAAAGGTATGTTCTAGATAAAATGCCATCAACTCCTCTGGTTTCGTCACGTTATCTTCATGAATCACCGTCAGAATACTATACTCCACACCCTCATTCTGTAAATGACGAATCCCACGCATAACTAGATTATAACTGCCTTTCCCCGAACCCGTTACACGATGAGCATCATGAATAGGCTCTGGGCCATCCAGACTAATCCCAACCAAAAAGTTATACCGTTTAAAAAATTTCGCCCATTTCTCATGGATAAGCGTTCCATTGGTCTGCAGTGCATTACTGATCATCGTATGAGGCGGAGCGTACTTAGCTTGAAATGAAATCACTTGTTCAAAATACGAAAGTCCGGCCAATAATGGCTCCCCACCCTGCCAAGAGAAAGTCGCTATCCCTGATGATCTTTTCATGTACTGAGCGATAAACCGCTCCAGAAGCTCCGTATCCATCACCCGGATCGGTTGCTGAGGATGTCCCCCGGCTGTACTGTAATAGCAATAATCACAGGCTAGATTACAATCCTCTGAGACGGTTTTCCACATGACATGAAGGGTCTCCTGCTTAGAGGTTTGTATACATGCAGTCATACGATTCTGCCCCTCCTATGTAATACATCTTTGTAGAACCTAATTCCTATTTGTTCAATTAAATCATAGATCTGCAAGTCAACGATGAGTAAAACATCATAGCTGGTCGAATAACTGGGCATAAAAAAGCTGCACTCCCCATTGTCCGTTGGAACAAAGCAATAAGGGTGTGCAGTTTCTTTGTGGATGAGTCTAACTAACGGTAGTTAGAGACTAAGTCTTATTAATTACGGACGTATTCTCTATTTGCTGTTTCCAACATGGATTTCCAATCCGCAAACTTCGTCTCCCTAACAACATGACGATCAAAGAGTTCATCAGGTATGTCAGCAACATCTTCTTCTGTCTTTACTTGAAAGTTCCCTTTGGTTACAAACTCATCGAAACTTTTGTAATTGGAATACTTACTCATAAACGCTTCATTAAACAATTTCTCGAAAGAGATGTGATTGGGATCTTCTTGATACGTTTTCTGTCCTTGTAACTCATTCATCAATTCTTCCATGGTCATTGGTTTTTGTCTTCTCAAATTACCACTCCTAATTTTCTGTTATAGTTGTAGAATATCATGTTAATCCATAAATCACACGAATCCTAAGCTTACCATAATTTTGACGATTTCACCTTTCAAATTTCACTTAATATGCAAATAGTCGGCCTCTATACTTAAAATACAACAAAAAACCTTCCTTATTCATAAGGAAGGCTTCTTATTATTAGGACAATTTCACCAGGCTGTAGTTTTTCTTACCCTTACGGATAATGATAAAACGTCCGCCGATGGCTTCGCTGGCTGTAACTTCAAATGCTACATCGCTAACTTTTTCACCGTTCATGGAAATTGCGCCTTTGGTGATGTCTTCACGCGCTTGACGTTTGGATGGCTCAATTCCTAGATCTACCAGCCACTCCACGATATTTTTGGACTCCAATGTCGTTTCGTAGGTCGGCATTTCCTTGAAGCCTTGCTCGATCTCGTCAGCGGTCAGAGATTTAATATCTCCACTGAACAGAGCGGCAGTAATGCGTTTAGCCTGCTCCAGCAATTCCTCACCATGCACGAATCTGGTCATTTCTTCAGCCAGTGTTATTTGCGCTTCACGTTTATGCGGTTCGGTTTGCACCTTTTCTGCTAGTGCATCAATTTGCTCTTTAGAGAGGAATGTAAAGTACTTCAGGTATTTCACAACATCACGGTCATCTGTATTTGCCCAGAACTGGTAGAATTCAAAAGCTGTCGTTTTGTTCGGATCCAACCAAATGGCTCCACCAGCTGTTTTACCGAATTTTGTACCATCGGCTTTCAGCATAAGCGGGATGGTAAGTCCGAATGCCACCGCTTCAGAACCTTCTTTTTTACGAATCAGATCTAAGCCACTTGTGATGTTCCCCCATTGGTCAGAACCACCGATTTGCAGCTGCACATCTTCATGCTGGAACAGGTGCAGGTAGTCCAGGGATTGCAGGATTTGGTAGGAGAATTCCGTAAAGGAAATTCCGCTGTCCAATCTGCTCGCTACAACATCCTTGGCAAGCATCGAATTGATACTGAAGTTTTTACCATAGTCACGCAAAAATTCGATAACATTGATTTTATGCGTCCAATCGTAGTTGTTCACCATGCGGATTTGATTGTCGCCATCAGTCACGAACAATTTTTTCATTTGTGCTGTAAGTGCATCAACGTTGGCTTGGACTTGCTCCAGCGTTTGCAAAGAGCGCTCGGATTGACGTCCACTTGGATCACCGATCGTTCCCGTAGCCCCACCAATTAGAATAACCGGACGATGTCCTGCCAGCTGGAATCTTTTGAGCACCATGAATGGAATCAAGTGGCCAATATGCATACTGTCACCAGTTGGATCTACACCGCAGTACAGGGATACCGATTTTTGATTGGTCAGTTCTCTAAGCCCTTCGGCATCTGTTTGTTGATTGATGGCATCGCGCCATTCTAGTTCGTCGATAATATTCATTGCCTTACACCCCTCAAAATTAGTAGTTATCCTATAATGAAACATCAGTCCGCCAAGCGGAAACGGCTTTGCCCTCCTGATTAGGACGGTACCGTTTCAGCGAGAAATATAAGGATCATTGATGAAGTGAACCCTATAAATCCTTATATTTAAAAACAAAAAAATCGTCCCCTTGTCTATTGTAGACATAGGGACGATTGAATAACCGTGTTACCACCCAGATTGCACCCATGAAACGCTTATGCTCAAGCATACCATTGATACCACTCTTGACGAGATATCGTTCGCCATTCCGCTCGGTGTTACCCGAGATACTCCAAAGTGTAATTCGCAAGCTTAGTGTGTACCGGGTTTCATCAACCCCCGGCTTTCTGGAACAGGGACTAAGTTACTACTGGGCTCCTTCAACGTATATCGTATATAAGATTACAGCCAGTATAGTGAAATAATTCTTTTATGTCAACTATCTTCAGCAGAGAATGCCGTCACACACTTCTACTGTAAAGCGCTACTAGGCATTTCCACTTTTTTTCTGATACAATTACGAAAAAAGAGGTGAACGAATCCAATGCTAGATCCTATCGATAACCATATTTTGATGCGGCTGGCCCAAAACAGCAGAATTTCCTATACTGATCTAGCTAAAGAAGTCAGTTTATCAAGTGTCGCGGTGAAAGACCGTATTGATCGGCTAGTCAATCAAGGGATTATTGAACAGTTCTCGATTGTCATCAGTGCTGAAAAGCTAGGAAAGAAAATCTCCGCCTACCTGGAACTTGAAGTAGAACCTGCTCATTTGAATCATATCGTCGACGTCTTAAAAGAAAACGAACGCGTAGCTGTATTATACGAAATGACAGGACCTTGTATTCTGCATATTCACATCTTAGTTGAGAATCTCGAAGAGATGGAACGGTTTATGCATGAATCAATCTATTGTCTGGATGGACTGGTACGTGTAGAAAACCAAATTTTATTGAAACGCCACAAAAATCAAGACGGCCTAAATATATAAGAAAAAGAACCGCCTATAAAGACGGTTCTTTTCTCATCTGGATTTTTATTAGAATTATCAAATAATTGCTATTTCGTCCTACTCTGTCTTAGCCAGCTTAGCTTTATAAAAGTTCACGAAATATTCGCTGACCACAACCTGCCCGTTCACAACACTTATTGGGGCTACAAGCTTCACTGTCTCTCCGTTGTAAATTCCCGTTGTCGCTCCAACCTTCATCACCAGAACATTGCCATTGTAGCTTAGCGTAACTGTCTTAGTGGCAGGCTGCCAGCCAACCTTTGCTCCATAGTTCTCAAAGCTGCTCCGTAAAACCACGGGCTTGCGCTCGGAATCGCCGAATTGACCTTTATCAATTAAGGCGTGAACGCCCCAGTTTCCATCCACCACTTGTGTAATTCCAAAATCAGCTGACACCGACATCAGAGAGTACGCTTCATCTTCGCTCAATTCCATTCCATCCATTAAAAAATCTTTTGTTTTATGAGCGGCATCCTTCATTGCTTTGTCGATGGACGAGTTGTTGAAGATATCCGTCTGAGCACTAGCCCCCAGCTCCTCCAAATAATTGGCGTAGCTGAATCCATGCACGACCCACTCGTTCTCATTTTCAAGTAATGGGAAGTTTAAACCTTTCAGCTTGTTGTTAAGCGATGCTTTTTTATGAAGAATAACTTGTATATCCCCAGTGACCGATGTCTCAATCGCAGTACCGTTAATCTCCGAATCGCCTTGACCGGCATGCGGGTCACCGATCGACAGTAGTGCACCAGCTACGGATACAGGATAATACATCGTTGCACCTTCGGTAATCCGCCAATCATCTACGTTACCGCCGTTGTAAGAAGGTGGAACGGAGTCAACAACATCCGCTTCTTTCGGCGCCACACCCATTGTACCAAAGTGGAGACGCACCGGAATTTTCACACCTTTTAGCACATCGAAATTCTTATCAATCGTTTTATGGTCAACGATAACACCCGGGTAGTCAATTGTCGGGTGCACTTGACCATCCGGATCGGTTTGCACAGACCATTTGTAGTTATATACAGCTGTTGCATAATCTGTTCCACCCTCCGTATCCATCTCATAGATGGTTACTACCTCACGCTTTTTCGGCTCCTCCACCATATCTCCGTATAGATAACCCCAGTTCGCCGCGGCATTCACGCCATATGTTTTTCCAGCGTATTGTTCATTTCCATTAGGTCTCAGCTTCATGTCCAGAATCTTCACTTCCAGCACATCCCCTGGTTCAGCACCTTCTACTGCGATGGGACCCGTCATAATATGTACGCCTGGCCCGCGGAGCGCTTCGTTCTTCTCCCCTTCAATCCAGTGGAAAATATCCTCCACTCCCGCATCTCCTTTAATCATCCGCTCGTAATCATCACCAGAGTGATGTGTAATAGCCTCAACCGTTACGATGTCTCCCGAATGTACAGTCAGAGCTGGATCTCCCTTACCAATATTCCCCCATCGAACAGTCTCCGAATTCGCCTTCAGAACATGGGTTTTTGGCTTATACGCATCATTCATTGTGTTAGCATACATGACACTGGATAACGAATTCACCACTAAAAACATGGATAACGTGACGCCTACATTACGAATTATTTGTTTTTTCATACGAAAATCCTCCATTCCTTTAATTAGTGTTAGTTTTTGTAACATTTTGTGTTTCTGAGTATAACAGATGACCTGAGGATTAACAATATAAATATTTTCACGAAGTTTGGTTTAAATAATAAATAGGAAGTAGTCTTTCTCTTGAATTATCCAAGTTAACTCCATAATAAAAAACGCCAACACATATTAGCCCATAGTGTTTGGCGTTTGAATATCCAGTCTAAAGTGATGCACTAATTTCATTTTTGATCAGTAATGCTTCTTGTAGCCCGGGTTACAATCCGCTTTGTTTCCTTGGTATCTGATAGGTTCAACCATTCATCACAAATTTGCTGTACCCATGCCGGATTGCTTTTGCTAGCATCATTTAACCAATTGCTTACAGAATCCTGAACGTATTTTGCCGGATCAGAGTTAAGCGGTTCTAATAGCGGTAGGGCAATCGCTGGATTTTCTTTGAGCGCTGTAATATGCTTTGCCCATACCCCATGTGGGCGCGTCAATTCGACCGCAAATCTCCTAATATTCGCGTCCTGGTCATGAACCCAAACCTTTAACAATTCAATGGACGCTTCCAGCTCGGCAATGACTGATTCCCTCAAAGCCATCCAAGAAATCTCACGCACCCCAAAATGACCATCCGCTGCAAAAGGAAGGATTGCTGTTAGTTTTTGAACTAGACTCCATTGATGATTCTGCCCCACGATATAAGCAGCCCAGCAGCGAACACTATCGGAGTTATGATAAGCTAACACAGCAAATAGTCGGGAACGTTCCAGCTCTGATTTACAGTCAAATAGAAGCTGCCACTCACGTGAAATCACCGGGATGAGCTTCATGATTTTCTTTTCCGATAACGCATTCAGCCTTTGTAAAATTGGTTTAGCTTCCTGTTCAAAACCTAGCTCATTCAGTACATTTTCCAGCAATATAAGATGATCCACAGCAAGCCATTCCGTTAAATTCACGCTCTGTAAATATCCTTTATTCAGCAGTTCTACAATCTCAACGGGAATTTCAGTAACCTTCCGAGCGCCCTTCCTGTGTTCCATGGAAATCGTCCCTTCACTATGATTTGAAAGCTTAAATCACCTTCATGTCATAGCTAGGATACCGTTGTTTCTAAAAATGAAGCTGTAATCTCGTTTACAACTCGATAGCTATGTTATATTTCTTTCCAAAATCTTGTCTCGCTGAACATAGATAGTTCTGAACCCTGTCTGAATAACTTCCGCTTTCACCAATTCTTGTAATGCCACTGTTACAGCCTCTCTGCTGGCCCCAATTAAATTAGCGATTTCTTGATGCGATAGAGGAACATTAATTTTGTAACAATTATCCTTATGCTCAACCCCATGCTGATCCGCTAACTTTAAAAGAACACACAATATTTTATCATGCAAATTTCCGATGGCTAGATTTTGAGTTAACTGACTCATACTTTTTATGCGGTCGCTCAATACTTGCAATAATGACATCATAAACCTAGGCCGGTGAGAGATGAATTCTTCAAACCTTGCAGGATCAATTGTGCAGATATGGCTTTCCTCAATCGTTTCAATATAATGTTCCTTCGTTCCAAAAGAAATCACACCCATTTCACCAAAAACATTGCCTTCACTAAGGATATCCGATGTAAATTGCTTACCGTTTGCGTTTAATTGGTATAAGCGAACCTTTCCTTTTTTCACAAAAAACAGTCCTTCAGAAAAGGTTGACGGTGTTTGGATATATGTATTTTTGGGGACTACTGTTATTCGCGTTAATTCTTCCATTTCAATTAGATCTTCCAGTCCTAACGATTGAAGCAAATTGAATTGAGATAAATAATGATTTTTTTCCATTGCCCCTCCTGTATAAAACGCTATTCATTTCTTCAGTATACCTTACAAAAAAAGCCACGTCCTAAGGACGCAGCTTACTAAATTACCGATTACTTGCTTCCCAGCGCGCTACTTCTTCCCGCACACGTGGGGCTACTTCGGTGCCCAGCAGTCTAATCGCCTGCATAACATCCTCATGAGGCATCGTGCCGTGCGGCACATGTAAAAAGAATCGCGTAATTCCCACATGTTTGCGCAGATGAATGATTTTATTAGCGACAGTTTCTGGATCACCTACGTAAAGGGCGCCATCTAAGCTGCACGCTGCATCATAATCTGCACGATGGTACGGAGGTGTTCCTTTTTCCTTCGCCCGCACATTGGTCCGGGCATGCGTTGAAGGGAAAAATTTCTCCAGCGCTAACTGATTAGTCTCCGCTATAAACCCGTGTGAATGCGAAGCGATTGGAAATTTTGAAATATCATGCCCGGCTTCTGCTGCTGCTTTTTTGTAAAGCTGTACATGTGACGCATAATCCAGTGGTAGAACATTCCCTATAATCGCTAAAACAAAAGGCAAACCTAGTGATCCTGTGCGGATCGCAGATTCTGGACTTCCTGCACTCCCGATCCAAATCGGTAAAGGATCTTGAACCGGACGCGGGTAAATCCCCAAATTTTCTATAGCTGCTCGGTGTTTGCCTTTCCAGGTCACTTTTTCTGACTTTTGGATGGCTAATAACAATTCCAGCTTCTCATTAAACAGTTCTTCATAATCCTTCAGATCATATCCGAATAGAGGAAAAGACTCTGTAAACGAACCCCGGCCGATCATAATCTCCGCACGTCCGTTCGAAATTCCGTCCAGCGTTGCAAAGTCCTGAAACACACGCACCGGATCGGCTGAAGACAGGATCATTACAGCACTGCTCAACCGGATCTTAGTAGTCAACGAAGCAGCCGCAGCCAGTACAACCGCAGGTGAAGATGCCGCATAATCATGGCGATGATGCTCACCTACTCCGTATACATCTAATCCCACCTCTTCGGCAAGTACAATTTCCTCCACTACTTCACGTAGTCGTTCTGCATGACTTATTGTCTCACCTGTTTGGACATCAGGTGTGGTCTCGACAAATGTGCTTACTCCAAGTTCCACTATTCATTTCCTCCTAATATTCTGCACGATGCATTATTCTCTGGATGTAAAAAACCCTAAAGGGACTACCTAATTATTCTAACTAATTTAGTTCCCTTCGACTATAATCGAAGTTCATCTAATTAGATCCCCCTCACTATAGATCGGACTGAGGAGCCGTTATTTTAATAATTTCATTCATTTTGCTAAATTATCGGACTTAGATGCAGCTATTCGTGCAAAGTAGCTTCCATAATGTGTGTTTTTATGGAAATAAGCGCAATACAGTCCGAAACTATCGCAAAATCAACTAAAAAGTGAAAATAGCTGCAATACAGTCCGAGCAAACAAGACCTCGTATGAACTGACCACAATACAACAATTATACTGGGACTTTACCGCCAATGTGCAAGAGTGCAGCTAATGCGTGGTAACGACGAAGTTTGTTTAATTGCATTTACCAACAACGCACAGTGTAGCTAAGACGTGGTAACGACGAAGTTTGTTTAATTGCATTTACCGCCAACGCACTGTGCAGCTAATGTGAGGTAACGACGAAGTTTGTTTAATTGTATTTTGTGCAACTATATACGCTTTGAAGGTAGCCTTTGTGGATTTAGTTGCACTCTGTACACTTAAATACGAGCAATTGCCTCAATATGGCGGGATTCTAGAAAAATAGTTGTAAAATATGCAATTAAACTGCCCTAAAGCTGCGAGCATAAGAGCTTAATTGTACTTTTTACAACTATTTTGCTTTTTTAATGAGAATTGGGCGGATGCTGCTAGTGAGATGTAATCGCAATGTAATTAGCGAAGTAATCGCAATTAATACAAAAACAAAAAAGACCACTAATCACCTAAACACAGACGATTAGCGGCCAGTCAAGTTCAAGCTAGTTTGCATTCCCAATACTCGGAGTTATCGGCTTATCCAGCGATTTCGATGGTTTGCTCGGGTTTAGCCCAATGCCGATCCGACCGAATACATACGCTCCGCCAGGAATACGATTCGCTAAATTCATTATAATTGCCGAGCCTACCACACAACCGACAAATTGCAGCAGAACACTGAATAGTCCAAGGTTTTGCAACCCAAACGAAGCTGGAAGCTTGACGAATATAGCTAATAGCAAAGGATGAAGCAAGTATATGCCAAAAGAATATCTGCTGCTCCATTCCAGCACACGTGGCACTTTCTTCATTTTTGATGCCACGGAGAAGAGCAACAAAATCATACTTAAGGCAAATAGAAGCATATCAATTCTTTTGGAGCTATGCGCCGTTATCCAGCCTTGACTATTCACGAACAGCACAAGCGCACCTGTCAGAACCGGGAGCGTGTATACGGCTATGCGGAACTTTTTTAATTTTTCCCGGAACCACAGCTCATTTCGTCCCAAGTAATAGGCTACTGTAAAGTAAAAAATCCAACCTGGTGCGAAAATCCAGTACATTTTATCCCAGAAATAATGGGCGGCTGCCGTATCTGCGGGCGTAGTGAAGTTGAAGAAACCCAAATAGATAACGTTAATAAGGAACGATACGATTAGAACATTGCGGGGGTTAAGCCGCTTCGCATACTTTTGAAACCAGAGGAATAAAGCATAAAACTGAAAGATAATCAGTATAAAATAGCCATGGAAATCTCCAATCAGCAAATGACGCCAGAGGTAATACCAAAAAGCCTGCAGCAAAGGAATGCCGTCACTACTCGACAGCTCCAATCCTTTTAGTCCTGCATACAAGGTCCCGAAAAAAAAGTAAGGCAATAAAATATACTTGATTCTTTTCTCCCAAAATCTCGCTGGAATTTCATTGGGATAGGCAAATGACAACACGAATTGAGAGATAAATACGAATACAGGTGTGCCAAACGTTAGCAGTAAACCCACCGACTCTACCCAGGGTGTATTTCCATCGTCATAAACCCGATAAAGAGCATGCAGCAGGGCTATACTTAAGCAGGCTACACTACGAAGAACGAACATTTCCGAGTTCATTTTGCGTTCCATGCGGAGTGCCCCTTTCAATGGGTGCTTTTAATGATCTACTGCACTTCCTACACTTAAGCGGACAGTAATTGTTTTTTCGAGCCCGGTATGAAAGTTATGGTTAGGGAACCAAGACAATAATTCCTGAGCTTTTTGATTATTTAAATAGCTATGGAGAATATCCCCCGGACGAGGCTCCGCATAGGTTGTCAGGAAATCCCGACCTGTGATGTCCCCTAACATCCGAACCATCGTATTTATCGAGGTTGGTATTCCACAGCTAATATTCATCGTCTCATTATTCACTCTGCCGTCGGTCTGAACCGCATCAACGAACGCCTGCGCCACATCCTCCACATAGACGAAATCTCTTGTCTGCTCACCGTCCCCATAGATAACGAGATCCTTCCCTTGCTTTATACGATCCAGAAAAACGGAAACAACGCCAGCTTCTCCATGCGAACTTTGCCTTGGCCCATATACATTAGCGAGACGCAAAATCGTATATTTAAGCCCATGTAAGCTGGCAAACATCCGAATATATGACTCTGGTACACTTTTGGATACACCATAGCAGGACTCGGGATTAATGGGATGCTGCTCATCAATGCTCAAATATTCCGGGTTCCCATAAACCGCTGCCGACGAGGCATAAACTAGCTTTTGAACCTGATGGATCTCGCACATGCGCAGTACATTCAGCGTGCCAACAATATTCACATTCGCATCAAATAACGGGTTCCGCTGTGATTCTCTGACGTCGATCTGTGCAGCCAGATGAATGACTGCATTTGGCTTTTCAAGGCTAAAAACCTCATGCAAAGTCTCATCCCGAATATCGTACTTATACAAAACCGCAGCAGGATTCATATAAGTCAGACCGGAGGCTCCGGATACATTATCTACAATCACAGTTTCTATGCCCTTTTTTATTAGCCGATCAACCACATGGGACCCAATAAAGCCTAACCCCCCAGTTACCAATACCTTCAAAATAAAAAACTCCTTTCGCCCTCTAAGAGTGATCTTTGTACCGTGCATTCCCCGAAAAATTCACATAAAATACAAAATCAAAGTATAAAGGAGTGAAGTATATGGCTTCTGCCCCTATTCCAGACAGCTCGGTGACTACGTCCATCCTTTCTGATGGTGCGGTCACATCTATTAAATTAGACCCTGAGACAAACGGTTATGTGAACGTCCGATCGTACGGCGCTGTAGGAAACGGTATCAAGGACGATACAGTAGCGATTCAAAATGCTATCAATGCGGGAAACGCCAAAAACAAAGTAGTAATCTTTCCTCCTGGTGTATACAAGGTATCTTCGGGGCACATGCGTAACCCCTCCGTCCTCGACTGGTGGTGTCTTCGAATTCCAGCCAAAACTAATTTAAGTTTTGAAGCCGGCTCCAAACTTGTGCTTGCCCCGAATCCACCCTCAGACACTAGGGTTCTAGTCATCTTAAATGCCTCAAATATCACAATCGCAGGCACCCTTGAAATTGATGGAAGTGCATCGACTGTTAAAACAGCCGTCAACGATCAGCTTCACGGCTTGTTCATTTCTTCTTCGCAAAATATAACGATAGAGTCAGTGTACTCTCACGATTGCTATGGGGATAATATCTTCGTTGGGGGGACAGAAGAAATCCCCTCCGTTAATGTGCACATCGGATATGCACGCTGTGAGACTGCTGGACGAAAGAACTTTGTGGTCCATTTTGTAGACCAGCTTCATGTCAACAGAGCAGTCCTGAATAATAGCCGCGGTGGCGCACCGGGTTTTACTGGCGCTAACTCTCTCGATCTTGAACCCGACGTCTTTAAAGGAACGCGCAGCTTTTATCAGCGATTCGACTCCTTGACTACCATTGGTTTCGGTAACGATCTATCAGCAGGGCTTACAGATGCTATCGCTAGACTCTGGACACTCGACATCGGTTCACTAGATATGCGTGTAAGCGGATCGGTAAGTCCAGCCTTACTGTCCTATGGACTGACGCTGAAAATCAATCATTTGGCTATCCGCTCCACCGATCATAAAGCTAACTTCGGTCTACAGACGATCTATTCACAATTTATTGATATCGCTAGCGCCAAGTTCGATGGCATCGGAGGCCCTGCGATCTATGCAGCGTTTAATGCTGCCGGAGGTAAACCAAGGTTGCATATCGGTTCGTTAGGAATGTACGGCTCGGGTTCCACCTTAGCAAGTGGTGTCCGAATCGACGGAGGAGATCTTTATGTGGGGACGATGGATGCACAGGACTTAACGGGCAGTACTTTGCATTTATTCACAACGGAGTCTGACGTCATGGCTACTGTCGACAATATGATCGTCCGCAATAGCGGAACCAATCAGGTAGTGCTAGTCTCTTCTTACGGTGCAGCTAAACCGTCTCTGCGCCTCAATAATGTAGCTGTGTTCGATACCCGAGCAGTGAAAGTAAAGCGAATTCTAGAATTCGAAACACTAATCGGTATGCAAGGCACATCACTAGGTACCTTGTATAATCCTTATTCGCTTCCTGAATGGTTCTCGACCTACGGTAACTTCAAACGGGCCATTCGCCTCACTGGCGGGGCAGTGTTGCCCGCGGTGTTCATAGTGGAGGGTTCGCCCGAGGGAGTCGTAACCGCCCCAGTTGGCAGTCTGGCCATGCGAACGGATGGCACGGCACAAGCCACTTTGTATGTGAAGGAAAGCGGATCAGCTGCCAGCGGATGGAAGGCTAAATAAGATGAATCAACGGTATTGGTTACATGTCTCTATCGCATAAATGACACGTTCCAAATCCTCATCCGATAAAGAGCTTCCAGAAGGCAGGCAGACACCTGTTGAAAATAAGTTATCTGATACACTGTATTCCTCACTGTAAGGATAGTAGTAATTGCTCTCGAACAAGGGTTGTAAATGCAGCGGTTTCCATACAGGCCTAGCTTCGATATTGTGCTGTTCCAGACATGACAGAAGTTGTCGTGAAGAGAACCCCGCCACTTCTTCATCGATGGTCAGCGCACTCAACCAGTGCGTGCTGCGACAATTGCGTGCTTCCGGCATAAAATGAAGACCCGGTATGGAACCTAAACGTTCCCTATATCGCCGGCCAATAGATCTGCGCCGTTCAACCCGCTCTTCAAGCAGTTCTAATTGACCGCGTCCTATAGCTGCCAACAGGTTGCTTAACCGATAGTTGTATCCCATTTCGGAATGTTGATAATGAGGGGCAGTGTCTCGGGCTTGCGTAGACCAGAAGCGCGCTTGCTCTAGGGCTTCGGTATCGTCGGATACGAGCATGCCCCCACCTGAGGTTGTAATAATCTTATTTCCGTTGAAAGAATAGATTCCGAATTGGCCCCAGGTTCCGCTGGCCTTGCCTTGATAGAAAGCACCTAATGATTCGGCAGCATCTTCAATCAAGGTAATTCCATATCGGTCAGCTATTTCTACAATGGGCTCCATATCTGCGCTTTGTCCGTATAAATTGACGACAACAGCCGCTTTTGGCAGCAGTCCTTTGTCATTCAAATCTTGGCAGGCCCGCTGAAAAGCCAGCGGACACATGTTCCAGGTCTCAGGCTCTGAATCGACAAATACGGGGGTGGCCCCCAAATATAAAATAGGATTGGCGCTAGCAACGAACGTGAGCGTTGAACAGATCACGTAATCTCCTTGTGTGACACCGGCTAGACGAAGTGCGAGATGAATCGCCGCCGTGCCAGAGCTTAACGCTAGTGCACCCTTTGATCCTGTGTAGGCGGCCATCTCCCGCTCGAACGCATCGACTTGCGGACCAATAGGAGCAATCCAACCAGAGTGTATCGCCTCCTCCATGTAGACCTGCTCACGTCCACTAATATGCGGCGGGGATAACAAGATTCGTGGCAGAATGCTTGTTTGACGAATGCTCATGCGAAGCTCCTTTCTCCATTTGGACCGATTTCTCCAGATGGAATACATATCATATCGAGATCTGGATGCCGATAGAGCGGAAAGTAACTTCCTGATACTCTAGTGTCACAAAAGGATATGATCCGCTCATACAACTCTGGAAAAAAAATTCGTTTACCTAAGTAATAGTCAAGGGGTTCCAGTTGTGTCGCGAATCTATGCTTGAATTGAAATAAGTCGTCATTCCCCTTATATCCCCCGCCAAGATGAAAACGTTCAAAGCCATTTTCCATCCCCCACTTGGCTGCTGCGTGAATTAGCAATTTGGTAGGTGACCACTGCAGATAGGCGCGATCCCAACCACATAGGTGATAATGCATCCACGGTCGTTCATGTAACACGATGCTGGTTGCCACCGTTTTCTCCCCAACCATAGCTTCGAATAGCTCTACTCTCCCCTCAAGTAGATAACTAGTATCTTCTATAAATTTTTTGGGGAAATAATAAAAAGAATCCGCCTGTAAATCATTTAGTGTTCCGTAATACAATTCACTGAAGGACTCAATACGATCTTTCAGATTGGAATTCCGAATTGTAAAGGGCGCAGACTTTATTTTGTGAATATTCCGTTTATGATTGCTGCCATAATTCCGGATAAGCTCTGCCTCCGAACCCACAGTCAAATCAATATAAATTGTATTTCTATTCCACTCGGTAGTAAGCCCGCTTTGATATTCCGTAGCGTTGCCTATTAAGGGATGAAATCTCACAAACTCAGTCATGATCTTTTTCTCTCTACAGTAATCCGTGAACGTTTCACTGAATTGCCGGTACAGCTCACTTCGTTCGGCTCCTGGAGGGAGATTCGATATCGGTCCCCCGTATCCATAAGGTGTACTAATGTCGTACCAATCACCTTCAAGCCCCAGTTGGATTACAGCAGGAAGATGGCTTATGGAACGAAGCAAGTAAGGATAAATGATGAGCTGGTCTCCCTGCTTGAATACAAACAGCTCTGCCTGCTGGTGCTCTCCGTCCTCAAACAGCCGAAAAAACGCTGAGGAGAAATAGATATCCTTCGTCTCTAACTGGTTCAAATAGGCATCCCATTCCTCTGAACTAGAGCTGCCTAGCACGATAAAGTTACTCATACAACACCTCTTGATTCTCCAATATTTTGATCATACGTATACTTTCAGTGCTTAAGATTAGCTCGGGGTCTCGCTCACGCAAATAAGCATCTGAAGAAAGCAACAGCAGCCTTTTCTCCCGGTCTAAATCCATTAATACGTCTGTCAAAAGATTGCAGCCACTCCACCCTCCACTTTGCAGCTGGATACGATAATACTGTTCACCTAACCGGCCCACTACTGAAGTCTCTTCCTTCGTTCTAATCTTAAGAGAAGAGAATCCATACTTTTGATGATGTGCTTCTGCCATCGGGTAATCATCTATGATGTACGCCAATGCTTCTCTATCCCTATCAATCGCTGGAGCCAAATCTCTTACATACCAGTAAGTCCGGCCTTCCTCTGCAAAACCAAGCCGCAAATACCAAGCATGAGCTTGCTCATTCCACGAAAATACATCAAGTGCCAGCTTCGAAATGCCATCCTTTTGGGCTAACGTCTCCCCGTAGGCCATAAGCTTGCCGCCGATGCCGTCTTTTCGATAAGCTGCGTCCACATTCAAGTTATTCAGAACCAGCATCTGCTCCATTCTTCTCCATTCAGCGAATCCAATAAGAAGATCTTCAGAATAGGCACCAATCAGCAGTGTTGCTGAATGGCTTCCGCATTTACATGCTGCTTTCAAATATTCGGGATAACCGCCACAGGCGAATATGGTTTGATTGTAGACCGACTCTGGCAAGTTGCTCTGTAAGAGCCGGCATGCAAGGTGAATATCATCTTCCTGAAGCGGACTAAACCGCAAATTCATGCCGACCCCTCCTTTTGGTTCATTCTGTACTCATCGAGTGGCAGACTATGCTCACCCGGATTGGCCACAACGTCATCTTGGCGGATCACCTTCAGCACAGTTTTGCATAAGATCAACGCATCTAATCTAAAGCTCAGCTTCTCAACATAGGTAACGTCATAGGAAAGCCGCTGTTTCCATTCCGAAGTATTACGTCCAGATACCTGCGCCAATCCCGTGATTCCGGGTCTTACAGTGAATCGCAGCCGCTCCCGTTCAGAGTAATGCGGGCTATAACGGATGAGCAAAGGTCTTGGTCCGATCAGACTCATTTCTCCCTTCACAACATTCACTAATTGCGGCAGCTCATCCAGACTCAGCTTTCGAATCAATCCGCCGAATTTGATATAACGCCGAGCATCCGATAACGGCTGGCCCTGCGCATCATACATTTCAGCCATGGTTCGGAACTTGTAGATGTAGAAGGGTCTTTCTCCCATTCCCGGCCGCTGCTGCTTGAACAAAATAGGACTTCCCAACTTTATCCGAATCAGCAACGCCACTACAGCCATGACCGGACTAAACACACCTAACATAAAGATCGCTCCCACCAAATCGAAGCCCCGCTTCATATGGCGATACATGGTAGTCATCCCCCCGCCTTTCTCTTATTCCGTAAAAAGACGTTCTGTGAGTGACTTTACCTCTTCCGAATTAGCACTCCAGTAATACACTTTAGTTCGGACGAGCGGATCTAGAGCAGAGCTGTTATGGCCAGGAATCTGTTCGTAAGCAAAATCCGCGGAATCCATTCCCTTGAATAGCCAAGCTAAGCTGATCAAATCACTGTCACT
This sequence comes from Paenibacillus sp. FSL H7-0735, assembly GCF_038008505.1. Taxonomy (NCBI): domain Bacteria; kingdom Bacillati; phylum Bacillota; class Bacilli; order Caryophanales; family Paenibacillaceae; genus Paenibacillus; species Paenibacillus sp. FSL H7-0735. The sequence goes on from NZ_JBBOZH010000001.1 coordinate 4,319,709, forward strand.
AAAACTCGTATCAATAATGTCTTTCTTTTCACGCAGTAGCAGTCCAGCTAGATCAGGAATATGCTCCGGACTTAATAGCTTTTTGGCTACAGCCCGAACGATATTGAATTGCTCCCGTTGGCGGCTAAAGTCACCCTCCGGAGTCGAGTAGCGCTCCCTTGCTAAATAAAGCGTGTGGGCACCATCCAGATGCTGCTCACCTTTCTTGATGGTGATCTCCGGAGTGATGGTCACATCCTGATCAATTAGCATATCGATCCCGCCAATCGAATCGATGAAATCACGAACACCGGAGAAGTTCGTCTTGATGTAGTAATGAATAGGAATATTCATAAAATCACTAACGGCTTGAATCAGTGTCAGCGTACCCTGCTGATTCCCACCCTTTGTCTCACCAACGATATGTGCATGATTGATCTTGGTATAACCGACATTCTGCACATAAACCCGCGTGTCCCGCGGCACAGATACGATATTCACCTTCCGTTGATCCGGCATCACATGGGCAACCATGATCGTATCTGCCCGCGAGCTTTCTCCGCCCCAAGTGTCTGTTCCAATTAGCACTACATTAAAGGATGAGCTTTTCTTGTCTGCTGGGGATATCGCCGCAGCTGGAGTTTGTGTAGGCGTTGTTAGGATAAGCTCATCCGTTTGCGCTTGTGGGGCTGGTGTGCTGAGCGACTGTACCATCTCTTCATTGTCCGTAACCACATTAGAGCTAGGGATCGTCAAGGGGTTAAGAATCGCCTTGTTAAAACGATGCTCTGGATTCAATATCCCTCCAATCCAGATCCCCCCAACTACAACCACAACAAGAATAACAATCAGGCTGTATCGTCCCACCCGCCGCATGCGTGAACGTTTACCTGTAATTGGCTTGTCGCGCTTGCCCCATAATCTTGTCATCCATGAATACTTAGTCGACTTCATAGGTCAGATTCCCGCATGAACTTCGGATTTAATGCGTTCAAGATCATGTGTGCCCACCTGCGTTTCTTCCTGAAAACCCGAATAGCTTGGAATTAGCTGCTTTAGCAGTTTTTTGATCTGATGACTGCTTGGCATCAGTTCATACCGTTTGCACAAGTTCTCCAGAACCCCCAACACCAAATTCAGTTCAGATCTGGAGACACTTTGCGGGCGGCTAATCATAATACGGTAGTTGTTAGTGACCAATAACCCTTCTTCTTCAGTCAAAAGCTCCTCAAACAATTTTTCTCCAGGACGAATGCCAGTGACCACAATGGGAATATCTTTGTCAGGCTCGAGACCCGACAAGCGGATTAAATCCCTCGCTAGATCGTATATACGAACTGGCTTACCCATATCCAGCACAAACACTTCTCCCCCTTGTGCCAGCACACTTGCTTGAATAACCAACTGTACCGCTTCGGGTATCGTCATGAAGTAACGCACCATATCCATATGTGTAACCGTCACCGGGCCGCCGTTTTCGATTTGTCTTTTGAATAACGGAATGACACTTCCCCTACTGCCCAGCACATTACCAAAACGTACAGCAGCAAAAACCGTCTTGCTTAAGGAATTCTGATCATTAATGATCATTTCCGCGGCTCGTTTCGTGGCACCCATAACACTGGTAGGATTAACCGCCTTATCCGATGAGATGAGGATGAACCGTTTAGCGCCATATTTAGCACTCGCTTCCGCTACATTCCTTGTGCCGATCACATTATTTTTAACTGCCTCTACTGGATTCATCTCCATAAGAGGAACATGCTTGTGAGCAGCGGCATGATACACAATGGAGGGGCGGAATTTTTGAAAAACGTTATCAATCCGCGATACATCCTGAATGTCCGCTATAATGGGATGAATGATCTGATCGGGATATAACTGCCGCAATTCTTGTTCAATAAGATAAATGCTATTTTCTCCATGCCCCAAAAGCAGCATTTCCTTCGGACGGTACGCAGCCAATTGCCGGCATAACTCCGAACCAATTGAACCGCCTGCACCGGTGATGAGAATACACTCGCTTCCCAAATTCTCACGAATCTCTTCCGTATTAATTTCTATTGGGCTTCTCCCCAGCAAATCATTTACGGATACTTCACGGATCATGTTAATGGCCATTTTCCCGTCCAAAATATCGGTCATACTGGGCATTAACTTGATCTGAGCTTTGGTAGATTTGCAGATTTCGATGATCTCCAGTAATTCCTTTTGTGGAGCCGTAGGCAAAGCGATGATAATGAACGAAATATCCAGCTGCTCGACTGCCTGGGGAATGAAGTTACGGTTACCGACAATCGGCAACCCCATAAGCTCCAGCTTGCGCTTTGAGATATCATCATCTATGAAGGCGACTGGGTTCATGAATTTAAATCTTGAATGCTTGATATCTTTCGTAACGAGGATGCCTGCTTTCCCTGCCCCTACGATTAGCAGATTGCCTTCGGATGAACCCTTTGCCCCCGCTGTTTCAAATCTATCGTTGATGAGACGGTTTACTAAACGTAAGCCGGCAATGCCGAGAAATACGTATCCCGCTGCAAAATAAATCGAAATCGGCAATCGATAAGAAGGGACGAATACATGCGTAGATACATTGACAGCGACCACTCCACAGAGTGTTAAAGCACTCACTTTTAGCAGCTGCAATAACTCACCTATACCGGTGTATCGCCAGATATTGTTATACACCTTGAATCCAAATGAGAACGCTGCGTACACCATAATGTGAATGAGTATCGCCCACGGAAGCATCCACATGTACTGCTCAGGGATTTGAAAATCAAACCGAAGTAAAAACACAAGCCACACTGAAGCCGCTATAATTCCCGCATCCAACATGACTAAACGTACGATCCGCATTTTCATCACTTCTTTCTCCCTAATTAACTAATTATTCGTTTATTCGTATGTTGTCTTATATGCGAGAATGAATTATCTATCTGCTGTCAGACCCGGTTGTAATTCAGACGGAAATGGCTTTATCCCTGGTTCATTCAGCGCTTCTATATAAATCGAGTCCATTTCACAAAGCACCGCAGGCAATCCATAGCGAATAATCCTGTCCTTATTCGCTTTCCCCATTGCTGCGGTCAAAGCTGCGTCCGCTCGCAGTTGAACCAGTGCTTTTGCCGTAGCAGCAATATCATCTACTGGAACCAACATGCCCGTTGACTCATGCTCAATCAAATCGCGAATGCCCCGAATATGTGTGCCGATCACGGGTTTACCTGCTGCCATCGCCTCCATAATCGCCCGGGGTAACCCCTCGCGATAGGACACGAGTGCCGCAACATCACACGCTTGTAGCAAATCCGGTATATCTCTTCGAAACCCCAGAAAATGCACCTGATCCCTAACCCCTAACCGAGTAGCAAGTTCTACAAGAGTTTGCTCGAAAGGACCTGTACCTGCGAATGCTAGATGAATATCGCTTGCTTGATCACCCAAATGATGTAGTGCTTGGATCAACTGTTTTTGGTTCTTGTTAGCATTTAACTCAGCGACGCAGAGAACAACGAATGAAGGATTATCATTGTATCTCTTAGGTAAATCAAATAGCTGGCGACGACTTTCCCCCTTCATTTTTGCAACTTCATTATCCCTCTCACCGCTACCGTATACCTGAAGATCAAGCCCGACTCCACTCACATAAGTTACTTTTTTTCGGACAGGGAATTTTTGAGCGCGCTCATAATCTTCACTATTGATAGTGATCAGCACATCCGTCCAACGGGCCATCAAATACTCCAACGGATAATAAAGCATCCAGTTCAGAAGAGGAGCACCTTTAAAAAAATGAAAACCATGAGCTGTATACAATAGGCTGGGGACACCTGTTCTATGGGCTGCAATCCGTCCGAGAATCGAAGCCACTGGTGTATGTACATGGACGAACTGAAATTTTTCCGCTTGGAAGCTTTTAGTTAAGATCCGCAGAGCCGTCCAATTCTTCAACTGTAAAGGACTTCGTTGTATAGGTACGTCGTGACATACAATTCCCCGCTGTTCCAAGCGCTGTCTGGCTTCGCCCGGCTGAGCGTAAGCATGGACTTCACACCCTTTTTGCTGCAATAACGCCATGTAAGGTAAATGAAAACTCTCGAAATGCCCATATATGGAGGCTACAAAAGCAACCTTTGCTTGTAAGCCGCCCTCAGCTGGGATACTCCCGATGTCCTTACTTGAGCTTTTATTGAGGTTGCTCTGCTCGTTGTCGAAGCTTGCGCCCAGCTGACCTTTCAACGTGTTGGGTTCGATAGGGCATCTCTCCTTTCAGGTTTTTGTCTGTTAACCGGATGCAAGCTCCGTTCATCGCCATCATGAACCACCAATACCGCTGGAATAACGCCTCAATGCCCATCGATAACCCAATCATCGCCGCATGGGACAGCAGCAATGCCATAATAATCGGTCTATGAATCGGATCTGCTGCACGATAAGAACGGATACCCACAATGAAGAACCAAATCATAAATCCGCCATATACAATCAAGCCCAATAAGCCGAATTCAGTCAAAAACCATATAGGGGTGTTGTGGATAATAATGCGCAGTTCGTAATTATAGGAACCAAGCCCAATGCCTAATAACGGACTTTGTGCGATCCAATCCACCGCTTTGTCAATGATGTCAAGACGCGACTGGATCTGGGAAGGTCTGCTGGACATAGACTCCAGCACATTTAGATAAGCGGTGCCTTTATACAGCAGCAGAGCTATAAAAGCCACCCCAAACCCCATACCGATCTTGATCAGTCTGGACGGTTTGGTAATCAAAAGTGTAAGTAATACTAGGAACAGACCAATCCAAGACGAGCGCGAGAAAGTCATCATAATGCCCCCGGCTAAGCTTATTGTCGCTAGTATGCTGACCCATCCCCGCAGCAGCTTTATCTTCTCCCCACTCGTCATGATATGAATGGCAAAAGCCGTCACCAGCAATCCCCCGTATGCATTGGGATCAATTAACATGCCGGACAACCGCCCGTCTTGCACCATGAACGGAACCTTTACTCCGCTGAAAAAAGCGAATAGGGCAACACCATTTAAGAGCAGCACACTGATCAGGAAAAATCGGAGCATTTTATATAACCGTTCCCAGCTATCTGCTGCTTGCACAAGCATGATGTAGGTCAACAAAAGGAGAATAAATCCAATATCTTTTTGCAGCAGGGCGTATTGAGTAATGAAGCCGTTGCGCCAAATGGATACAAAGGAAGCTAAAACAAAAATGAACAGCATGCCCCAATGCCATGAACTGAATATCCTCCGGTCCAATTTGAGATGGAATCCAGCGGCAAATAAACCTAACATTAAGAAGAGATCCGACGGGGCGATACGGAAGGCTCCCCCAAAATCAATCTGCGCCGGAAGGCATATGATGTACCCCATGACCGCAAACAGAAATAAATTGTGCATGGTGTAGGGCTTCCCTACAACAGATACAGATGTCATACAAGTCCCTACTTTCCTACTTTCCTATAAAACAAGAACTTATGCTGCCGCTTCCGACTGTTCCCGATTTCTTGCCTTTCCGATGACACGATACAGCACAACTACACTGCCAATCATCTGTACAAATAACGACGAACTAGCTCCCATCGCAGCACCTACTACCCCGTAATGAGGTACGAAGATCAGACAACACAAGCCATTAGTGAATGCTGTGCACAAAAACAATGGAATCTGGGCTTTGTACCTTCCGGTAGCCGTTATGGCGTACCACAGGTAGGATGAAATAAATACCAGCATGGTGGACGCCAGCAGCCAATGAAACAACCCTAACTCTCCTGCCACGTCTGAACTGAATAATACGGTTAACAGCTTGTGTCCAAACAACCACCCTATCAAACAAGCGACCGCACTAAAACCCAAACCCATCGCTATCATTCGGCTGAGTAAAGTGACAAACTCCTTGTGTCTCCCGCCTGCGTGCCACCTGGCAAGACGTGGTGTTATGGCTTCACCAAGTGCGGTGACGACAACATTGCAGGCAACAATCATATATGAGAGTGAAGCATAAATACCTAAGTCATGCTCCCCTTTAAAATAGGAAATCGCATATAATGGGATATTCGTATTTAACGACATCAACGCCAATACCAGGCCTAGCGGTGAACTGACGATCAGTAAACTCCATAGGCTTCTTTTGTTGAAGAGTGGCCTGAGAGAAGTGTATATTCTCGCTTTACGAGCATCATATCCAATCGTTATCGCTAACCATCCGATTATCATGACTAACAAGGCAAGAACAAGGCTCTGTGTAGGGATAAATACGAGGATGAAGATTAGAATGGAGAATAACCCTTTTGCCATTCTGGAGATTGAGATTTGATCTAATCTCTCCTCCTTTTGAACGATGCCTAATAAAATATCACTGATTGATTCAACGATTCTATACAGACCGATGAAGAAAATAACCAATACTGTATTCCAATCCAAACCACTTATTATGCAAAAACCTGCGGTAATCGTAAACGCAAGGGCGGTTGTTATCAGCCGTAAGCCCAGAAAGTCTCCAAAACTGTATTTCCCCGATGAATCAACGATTAATACGGAACGAAGATGTAGATGCGACAGCATAAAGATCGGAGCAGTAACTGCAAGCCCTAGCGAATATTGCCCCACGATTGCCGATGACCCGAATTTATTCAGCAGGATCACAATCACAAACTGAGCACCAGCGTAAGTGATATTCCCGAGCAAATAACGAAGAGAAGCAAATGACATAGACGTCAGACCATTCCAGAAGAAGAGGCCCACTCGGCAAAATCTTCACCACGAATCTTGGAACGCCTGCTCTTTTTCCGATAATTCAATACGGCTCCCAGCAAATGTGCTCCCTGCTGCTCTAGCAAGTGCTTGGCAGAACTCGTGTGCTTTAAGAGCACTTTTCCGGATTTCACAACTAGCAATACCCCCTCAGTCATCGTTGCCAAAATAAGGGCATCCGAAAATGGCATTAATACAGAGGATGAGTCGATAACAATCGTATCAAAACGCACGCTCAGCTCTGCAAACAATCGCTTCATTCCTTCAGAGCCTAGTAATTCAGCGGGATTTGGTGAAATCGGACCAGAGGTCAATACAGACAAACCTTCTGCTTCCTCAATAGAAATAATGCAATCCTCTAAGCGGGTATGATCCACTAAGATACTGCTAAGCCCGATCCAATTAGGCAGATCAAATGCCTTATGCACCGTTGGCGTACGTAGATCCCCATCAATGAGTAGAACTGTCTTACCAGCTTCCGCCATGGCAATCGCCAGGTTTATGGCTACCGTTGATTTTCCTTCATCCGGAAGCGAGCTTGTGACTAATAAAGAGCGGATCTCTCCACCAACGCGGGTATAACGAATATTGGAGCGTATGCTTCGGAATTGATCTCCGCTAGATGACTTCGGTTGTTCCAGGCAATATAATTTTGGCGTTTTCTTCTTCATAACTGGTGGCTCCTTCTGCTGATTTGGTTTTCGCTTTATTCCGCCGTTTGCGTGGCTTTAATTTGCCCACGGTTCCCAGAAGCGGAAGCTGCAAATCAAGCTGAATATCTTTGGCACTTCTCACGGGTTTCTCCATCAATTCCCGGAGGATAGAGATTGCAATCCCGGTAATCAGCGCCAATCCGAAGGCAACAGCCATATTGAAGACGGGCTTAGGTGAGACAGGATCAGAAGGAACCTTGGCACGGTCGAGAAATACAACATTCTCCACTCCCATAATCGATTGAATATTCGCATTAAAGGCCTCTCCGAAGCCATTCGCGATATCTGTTGCCCGTTGAGCTTTTGAATCAGTCACAATTACCGTTGTTACGAGTGACTCGCTATTGGTTCTTGTCTTAACATTTTTGAGTAACTCTTCTGCTGTCATTTTTAGCTGCAGCTTTCTGACGACCTCTTCCGCTATCCTGCTGCTTCGAATGATCTCCCCGTAAGTAGTGACCAGCTTTTGTCCGGCCATAATGTCATTAATTGCTTTCTGCTGCCTGTCCCCTTGAATAAGTATAGAAGCTGTCGCTTCGTATTTCGGCTGTAAAACGTAATAGCTAACACTACCAGCGAGCCCGACTGCAGCGATACATAATACAATAATGAACAGCAGCCTACGTTTTACTAGTTTCAAAATGCTGCCCAGTTCGAATTCCATCGATCATTTCTCCTAACTAGTTAATGTATTGTCGCCTCTTTAACAAGATTATTGTTGTATATTCATATTCTCTTTCTCTCAACATATGTCCAAGTCCGTACTTAAAATTTAAATGTCAAAATATTAAAGAGCTCATTTAGCTCACCTGTTAAAATCCAACAAAAAAAGGTATTCTCCAGCCAAATCTACTGGTAGAATACCTTACATATAATCTATCTAGTTCAGGAATGTACAAGTGTAGTCAACACCATCAGGAGATATCTTTACGGTTCAGAACATGATTAACATTGCTTAACATGCCGGACAGGATACCCGCAATTGGGAATACTGCCCAATTGATGTCCCAGCGCCCATAGACAAAACCCGTGAACAGAAAAATCGCCGTCGCCAAAGGCCATAACACAGCCCCAACAACTCCAACAAATCGGTTCTCTTCCTGCTTCTCTGCAATGATATTCGGCTCCTCCAGCAACTTCGTATAAGTACCCTGGATATTCCCGTAATAGATGAACAGAAACACCGCTACAGCCGCAATAAACAGAAAAGCAGCGACTCCATAGGGAGCATAGTCATCGTTGACATAGCTAGTGATGAAGATAAAAGCCGGCGACAGCACACACAGGCAGACTCCTGTAATCAGAGAAAGACGGTAAGTCGAAGCATAAAGACTTTGGCTCCGTTGAAGCGCCATCTTTAGAGCGTAAGGCAGCTGAAAACCTTGCTCCAGACTCTTAAAGCGATCAAGCTTCATTCCGCTGTGTATAAACATCCCGACCGCGATAGCGACCAGCACGAACATTCCGACCAGCCCCAGCATAGAACCTTTATCACTCATAACAGCCTTATTTTCAAATATTGTATCCAGAGTGATCAAAAACGCCACTCCGCATGCGCAGAGAAAAACGCCGATACCCGTCCATAATCCAGCGCTTCGTCTGGCCGCCGCATAAGCGTAAACCTCTTCTTCCGTCAGCACCGGAATAGCCTGTTCCGGCGCAACTGGATCGATGCCAAGCTCCGCTGTCAGCTCTTCAATATTGCCGAATTCCGATATGACGATACCAATCGCCTCATTCTCCGACTTGCCAGCAAGCTTCAGCTCTAGGTACTTCTCCTCCATCCCGGATAGCAGCTCTTGCTTCAGATGTTCCAGTTCCTGACTCTTTGGCAGACCCGCAAACATATTATCCAGATATACTATGATCGTCTCCATGCTCTATCACCACTCCTTGATAAATTGGTTTACAACTTGCTGCGTAACCTTCCATTCCTCACATTTTTCTCGGTAATAGGCGAGACCCAACGAGGTAATCCGATAATACGTACGCCGCTTGCCAAGACTCTCATCCAGATAAAAGGATTCTATATACCCGTTTTTCTCCAGTCGGGTGAAGGCAGAATATAACGTTGTCTCTTTCATGACATATTTCTCCTGCGTTAACTGCCTGATATTTTTGGAAATCTCGTACCCGTAAGATTCCCCGTCCAGCAGCATGTAGAGGATCATCGTATCATTGTAGCCGCGTATAACATCACTGCTGATCAAGAATATCCCCCCATGATTACTTCATCTGTCGTAGTAGTTGCAGTATAACATAATTACTACGACAGATGAAGTAGTTAATGGAAAAATAGGCCAAAATAATTTGAGGACCGAACCTTCTTTGATTAAATCCAATTGCTTTCTGCGCATGACGTAGCTTCCAATACGGAGTTACGTGTACGAAGGTTCATGCCAGTAGTATTTGCGGGGACGATGGTGTTTACTAGTAGGTTGTTTGCGAGGACGGGGGTGTTTACTAGTAGGCTATTTGCGAGGGCGAGGGTGTTTACCTCCCCTTACTTTGGCGGACGAGGTACTATCGGACTCAGTTGACCTTATTCGCAGAAATCCCCCACTTTTCTGATCCTATCGGACCCCAATGCACCTATTGGCGCACAAATCACCATATTTAGAACCCTTTCTAGGGAATAGCTGCACTGGAGTCCGAAACTGCGCTGGAACTGCGAAAAACATACTAATAACACCATTGGGGTCCGTTAGCCTTACTTGCCCAAATATCTATTGTAGCAACAAACCAACGCTGGTTTTTTGTCCTTTTTATTGAACCTTAATACAATAAGGTTGACTGCAAGAACATAAGTGTTTACCTCGCCTTACTTTGACGGACGAGGTACTATCGGACTCAGTTGACCTTATTCGCAGAAATTCCCCACTTTTCTGATCCTATCGGACCTCAATGCACCTATTGGCGCACAAAACATCATATTTAGAACCCTTTCTAGGGAATAGCTGCACTGGAGTCCGAAACTACGCTGGAACTGCGAAAAACATACTAATAACACCATTGGGGTCCGTACCACAGTGGACAATTATGAGTCGGCGATGTGATTTAGAAGTCGATTGGTAATTTTGTTGATGTTGTTGTTGTAGATGTTGATGATGTTGGTGATGTTGATGTTGATGGTGATGGTGACGTTGATGTTGACGTTGACGTTGATGGTGATGGTGATGGTGACGTTGATGTTGACGTTGACGTTGATGGTGACGTTGATGTTGATGTTGACGTTGATGTTGTTGTTGGTGTTGGTGATGTTGGTGATGTTGATGTAAATTCAAGCGAACGGAGTCAAAGTCAGCAAGTCAAAACACAAAACAGCGGTTCTCCCATATTGGGGAGAACCGCTGTTTTGTTGTTTTTTTATAATTAAAATAGTTAATCATTGCTAAGGAATACACCAGCTTGAATACGTTGACCCATTAATGTCGCGTACGGAGCATGCGTCCAACAAAATAAAGCATTTGTTTACGTGTGAAAAAACGTGACATTTGAGCTGAAATATAGTTTGTAAATCCTGGGACAGCAAACACTTTTTTTGCCTGAAGCGACCGAAGAGCCACTTGAACGACATTTTCTGGCGTGTCTCGTTTCCCTACCGAAGCTTCATCGGCTCCCACGACATTAAAAAATTCTGTTTCCGTAGACCCCGGACATAACGCAAGAAATTGTACGCCCCGTTTCCGATTTTCCTCCCATAGCGCTTGTGTAAATGATAATACAAAAGCTTTTGTCGCTCCATATACAGCCATATTAGGGAGAGGTTGAAATGCTGCTGTTGATGCAACGTTTATAATCACTCCGCTTTTTCTTTTTAACATCTCTGGCAAAAACAAATGGGTCAGATCTACAACCGCCAATACATTTAGCATCACTTCTTCATGTTGTCTCGAACCAGATAGTTGTTCAAAAAGCCCATGCGTAGCAAAACCTGCATTATTAATAAGAATATCAACGTTCAAGCCACGTTCTACACATTGTTGATGGAGCCTGTCAGGGGAACCTTCTTGAGATAAATCAGCAACTAGAACCTCCGCTTGAATTTGAAATTCTCGTTGTAATTTTTCCGCTAAAGCAATCAATTTATCTTCAGAACGGGCGACTAAAATTAAGTGACTTCCTTTGGCTGCAAGTTCTCGAGCAAACGCTTCACCTATACCCGAAGAAGCTCCGGTAATCAACGCCCATTTATTTTGAATTGTAATCATTGCTATCATCTCTCCCTTTAATGACCATCTAGAAACACTGTTTCAATAAGAATCATTGTATCCAAGTGAGGTTGCGTTGTCAAATAAAGTTCTACACATTTAATTATTGGCTATTTCTCTTCTACATCAGTAAAATAAGGTTTAGAAATAACGGCTATCTAAAAAGCTAAAGTAAAGTTCTAAGGAAGTGAAACTACATGCAAAAATCGTCCGAAATATCTTCTATAGATGCTCAATCTGTTACAACCTACCCAAAAGCAAAACAACAGCATGCGGAAACATTAAGACTGAACATTATCGAAGCCGCTGCGGCCATCATGCATGAATCCGGACCCGAAGGTGTAACTATTCGCAAGGTTGCTGAAAAAATGGAATGTCCCACAAAGATCATTTATAACTTGTTTGGAAACAAGGAAGGTTTAGCGAAGGAGCTTTTTTTGCAAGGGTGTAAATTATTAGCTGCTGCCTTTCAAGCGGTTCCAAAACAAGATAATCTAAATTTATATCTTCGCGAGCTTGGACAAGCTTATTGGGATTTCTCACGGAATCATACCAGCTATTATATGGTTATGTTCGGAGGGGCCTTTAGTGAATTCAAACCGGAGGAGGAAAGCTTACATGCTATCTTTACGGCACTACAACAAGTGATAGCCCTTATTACAGAAGCGATCGAACAAGGGTTTATTAATGAGAAAGACCCTCTCCTTGTTGTTAACCTGGTATGGGCGTCATTGCATGGCGTCATTCATCTGCATTTGGGTGGACATATTCAAAATGAGGAAACTGCTAAAATATTGTATGATAGATCGGTCTCCAATTTAATTCATACCTTCTTTAAAAAAGATAAGTAATTCTAAAAAGCCTCTTTGCAAGTCCCTCCTCAACAAATTTAAGCCGTAATCTTGGGATATCCTTTGATCACGGCTTTTTCAACATAATAAAAAACACAAAAAAACGGCATTTCTGCCGTTTCTTCATCTCTAATTATGTCCGGCGCATATATGCACGCACAGTAATAGGTGCAAAAATCGCAACAATCACAGCGGCTCCGATAAGTGAGATAGCGAAATCCCAGCCTACGGTTCCAGAGTTAGCAAGCTGCCGGACAGCTGACACAAGATGCGAGATTGGATTTACTTTGACAAACCATTGCAGCCAGTTAGGCATCGTATCTACAGGCACGAAGGCGTTGGATAGAAAAGTGAGTGGGAACAGCACAATCATTGATATCCCTTGTACGCTGGAAGCGGTTCGGGCAATCACACCAAAGAAAGCGAAAATCCAGCTAATCGACCAGGAGCAGACGATAACCAAAAGCGCAGCAATTGCGACATGCTCCAGACCGCCATCAGGTCGGTAACCCATAATATAGCCCATGACAAAAGTAAGCACAGTTGCGATCGTATATCGAATTGTATCTGCCAACAAAGCTCCGGCTAATGGGGCTATTCGGGCAATCGGCAATGACTTAAAGCGGTCAAACACCCCTTTATCCATGTCTTCCCGCAGTTGGACCCCAGTGACGATGGAGGTCGTGATTACAGTCTGCACTAGAATACCAGGAATAATAACGGGCAAATAGCTCACTACATCTCCTGATATGGCTCCACCAAAAATATAAGTAAACATTAGTGTGAAAATAATTGGCTGCAGCGTTACGTCGAACAATTGCTCGGGTGTGCGACGGATTTTCAATATCCCGCGATAAGCCATCGTTAACGAGTTACGAACAGATTGTTTGAAGCTCGTATGGTTTTTCAATTGTCGGGTCGCACCTGGACTAATAGTAGAAGTTCTCATACTCATGCTCTTGCTGCCTCCTTATTAATTGATTCTTGTGACGCTTGGGACGCCTCATCCGTAACTCCATGGCCAGTGATCGTCAAAAACACTTCATCAAGCGTCGGTTTCTGCACACTCATCTCCGCAAGTGGAATCCCCGCTTCGCGGAGTGCAATAAGCAAATCAGTGACTAAATCAGCGTTCGCCATCGGTGCAGTAATTTTCCCAGCCTCATTCGGCCCAATAGACTGGATATGCAGCACATGTTCCACAAGCCGGCGCGCTTGAGCGATATCTTTAAGATTTTGGACTTTTAAGTGCAGCGAGGTGGTGCCGACTGAAGCTTTTAGCTCATCCACGGTGCCTTCTGCAACGACATGACCATGATCAATAACTGCAATACGGTCTGCCAGCTGATCGGCTTCTTCAAGATACTGTGTAGTTAACAGCACTGTTGATCCTGTGTTCACCAACCGACGAATGGTATCCCACATTTGCGAACGTGTCCGTGGGTCCAGGCCTGTTGTTGGTTCATCCAAAAAGATAAGCGGAGGCTGGGCAATCAGACTCGCTGCAAGATCCAGACGTCGGCGCATACCGCCAGAGAAATTTCGAAGTGGCCGTTTCGCCGCCTCCGTCAGACCAAACTCTTCTAACAACTCCGCTGCCTTTTGCCGCGCCTCTACCCGCCCTAACCCTAAAAGACGTGAAAAGATAATCAGATTCTCTGTAGCACTAAGTGACTCATCCACAGAAGCATATTGTCCCGTAACCCCTATCAATTGCCGAACAATCTGCGACTCCTTTACCACATCATGCCCGAAGATTCGCGCCGACCCCGCATCCGGACGAAGTAACGTAGCCAGCATCCGAATTACCGTCGTCTTTCCAGCCCCATTGGGACCAAGAACACCGTAAATTGTGCCTGCCTTAACTTTTAGATTTACTTCATCAACTGCGCGATTGTCACCAAACGTTTTGACGAGCCCACGCGCTTCGACGGCCCAATCTCCAGGGTTGGGCTCAATTATTTTTTTGCGTTCATTTACCATTACAATTCCTCCAACGTTTTAGTTTGTATTGTGATGGTAACTCCCTATTATAAACTGAATTTAAACAACACAAAAAACCGGGGAGCGCGATCTCACGCCTCCCGGTTTATCACTTCTCGTCTGAGTCAGCCTCAACATATTCTTTAAGCGCAAATAATTTATTAGCCCAATAACCTTCAAAAAAGGCAAGCCAATCTTGCAGCTCCAGCAAAGGTTCTGGCTGAAGCTTATACCGGGTCTCCCGTCCGACTTTCTGACTGCTAACAAGCTGCGCATCGGACAATACCTGTAAATGCTTATTAACAGCGGTTCGGCTGATCGGGTAGCAATCCGTAATAGATGCTATAGACATTTCCTTATTAGCGAGCAGCTTTAGCAGACTGCGGCGGGTAGGATCTGCTATCGCCTGAAATACATCATGTCCTGCTTCAGCAACCGGCATATTAAGCCTCGATATAAGCAGGAAGTTTTTCTTGGACGATTTTTTCCCAGCCGCTGTTCATAAAGCCGCGTACGATTGGATGTGGTTGTCCAAATTCAGTAACTTTTTCAGGGTCCCATCCAGAATGAATCAAGGTAAATTCAGTTTTCCCTTCGATTTCTTTCAGTTCAAAAGCAAGATGCCAATCCTTCCCCCAATTAAAACCAACACGATTCGGAGGATCAACTTCGGTTACTTTACAAGGAGAATCTCCGAATTGTCCAGCATGCAGGATGAATTCATGCCCAACAACAGGCTCGAATGTACTAGGCATCCACCAGGCTGCCATTCCTTCTGCCGTGGCAACAGCTTTCCAAACCTTTTCTATTGGCGCATCTAGTAAAATCGTTTGACGAATTTCTTGTAAGGGTTCTTGAGTTTGCATAATAAATAGCCTCCAGCATTCAATTAATATAACACCTTTTGGGTTCACTTTTGATTATAACACCTATAGGTGTTATGTCAATTTACAGAATTCCCTAATTCTCCGTTCGTTATTCAACGTCTCAATCCCTCTAAAAAAGCCCCTCCCTCGGTCATCCCGAAGAAAGGGCCTTCCTATTTCATCAGCTCTATGATCAGTTTCTTAGCTTGACAGTTACTGTGATTTTCTCACTAGATGTCTCGCCTGATGCATTGACTAATACTGCGTAATATTCATATACACCTGGTGCTTTATCTTTAAGTTTCGTAACTGTCATCTGAGCCGCAGGGGTAGCCGTGTTTAGTGTCTGGGTGTCGATCACTTCTCCATTCTCATACAAACGGTACTCAGTACCATTGGTTCCCCACCACATATTCATCATAACGTCATAAGTTCCATCCCCGCTCCAGTTGTCGTGGGATACTATAGGCTTACCCGGTGTTGTATCGATAACAGTAAGGGTAAGCGGATCGCATATCGTCGAGCCGAAGCTGTTTACCAGCTCGCAAGTGTACGTGTAGGTTCCATTTGTTTTGCCCACAATATCCGTACTCAATGTCTGCGCATTCGGTGAGCTGTCTGTCAGCATCTGGGTACTGATCAGCACATCGTTTTCATAGAGCTTAAACTCGGTACCGTTGTTCCCCCACCAAAGATTCATCGTGACGGCATAGTTGCCATCTCGAAGCCCGGTGTCGTGCCCATTATTGTCAGATAACACTGGCTTTCCAGGGGCACCACCAGCAAGCGGAGTTGTATTCTGGAGCCATTGTGACCAACGGACTAGAACCTCTGCCTGCTCAGAAGTGAACACCTGATTACTCTGGAGGTTCACTTCACTATTAAAAGCTTCCAGCAAGCTGTGAACTTCTGCGCCAGCATGCTGCTCAGCTTTTTCTTTTGCGTTAGCCAGCTGCTGCAAAAGTGAGTTGGTTACGTTTTCTAAATCTGGAGCACCCGTCTCAGCTGCAAAAGTTTCGGTTAATGCCGACAAGCTGTCAAATGTCGCATATACACTAAACGAATGCTCTGCCAACCCGACATTGCCCGCCGCATCCTCGGCTTTCGCAGTTACACTATGAGTTCCCGGTTCCAGCGTATACGCCTTTACATCTGCGAGCGTTGAATCACATGGCGAATAAGTGATGCCTGATACAGTATCAGCTGCACTACAGGTGATGTTTAATGTCTGCTCTATGGTATAGGAAATCTCTCCGTTAATTACCACCTGTGGTGCGGTCCGATCAATCTTCACCACAGCAGTCTTCTGCGGCTGTTCCACATTACCCTCTCTATCAACGCTCCAATAAACTAACTTATGTGTTCCTTCATTGGACAAAATAACTGAATTCCCGGTTTGCTGCTCGCCATCGTTTACTGTGAAATAGGTTACCGCAACACCAGAGCCCGCATCTGTAGCTGTGAAGGTTACCAACGTATCCTTGTTAGTCCAACCTTGTGGCGCATCATCCATTGTCACCGGAGCTGTATGATCTGCCCCTTTTACTACACCATAAAAGCGTAATTCTGCCATGTTTCCAAACCAATTACTACTATTATAGATCCGGATATAACGATAGGCTTCTGCATTACTAATACTTAAGGTCTGCCAATCCATCGTTTTTCCTGCAGGAGAGGAGATTGTCGTCCAGCTTGTATTATCATTCGAACCCTGAACCACAGTCCCATTGATTCGTGTAAAATAATTATCTTGCCTGGAAAGCACCTCTGCCTTGGACAGCTGAACCCTATTCCCTTCTTTAAAATCAAACGTTATAAATCCTCCATATCCACTGCCATTTACCCGAAAATCCGTAATTGAGCCTGCATTTCCATCGAATAATGATCCCGCAACATTCCTGAGATCAGTGGATGTTCTCCCACTGGAATCACTTAAATTAGTAATCGCAAGCACATTACTAATCAACTCGGTCTCATCGGGAATGTACAGAGATGAACCATCTGTAGTTGATGTTTTTTCCGGCCCCTCGATTCCCTCCTTTGTCTTGTATTTAATACTAAAGTTCACAGGTCCAGGTTGTACGTTATTGCCCATCACCGCTTCAGCCGTCCAATTGATCTTATCGACAGTAGCAATGGTTGCGACTTGACCCTGAATATTGACATTCACTTGGTTTATTGCATCGCTTGCTTTAAAAGACAATTTCACCGTGTTCCCAGACACAATTCGTTTCTGGATACTTTGGTCGGAGCTAATGGACACCGCATCAAGCTTTGAATTGATTTTAACATCACCATACAAACGTAGTTCAGCCATGTTTCCATACCAGTTGTTTCCATTGGTGATGCGGATATAACGATAGGGTTCTGTGCTGTTAATCGTCAACGTCTGCCATTCCGGCGTATTCCAGGCTGCATTAGAGATCGTAGTCCACGTCACATTGTCGTTGGAGCCTTGCACCACTGTTCCATTAATTCTGCCCGCATAATTATCTTGCCTTCCGATTACTTCTACCCTAGACAGCAATGCCTGGCCACCTTCTTTAAAGTCAAAGGTTAGATAGGCACCATAACCACTGCCATTTAAACGAAAATCCGTGATAGAACCTAAATTATTATCAAATAAAACTTTTGCTGTTGCCAAAAGATCAGCCGGATTCCTTCCACTGGAATCGATTAGATTTGCTATCTCAAGCACATTAGCGACAAGCCCTGTCTGATCTGCAATGAATAAAGTAGAACCATCTGTTGTAAAAATAGTCTCTACAGCTGCCGTTTTATAATTGATTTTAAATTTCACAGTACCTGATGGAACATTTTCATTCACCACAAGCTTAGCTGTCCAGTTGATATTGTCCACAGAACTGACTGCAACAGGTTGACCCTGTATATTGGCCGTGACATTATGGATCATTTCTGTAGACTTAAAGGATAATTGAATCGTATCCCCTGGAATAATCCGATTTTTTAAGCTTTGATCTGAGTGAATGGACACGGACTCTAATTGATTTACTGTCTCATACCGCTGGCCAAAGATTCTAAATTCAGCAATTTCCAGCATAGTACTCGAAGGCTTTATCATTTCCATTTTCAAAAATCGGAATTTTTCATGCTCCAGGCCTGCTTGAACCTCTAGTCTCTGCATCTCTTCAGTAACTGTTGTCAAACCGGGAGTTAAGCGGGTCCAATTTTCTTTGTCATTCGATCCGAACATTGCAACGCCGCCAATTCTCTCCGGAAAACTAGCTCTTACCTGAAGCTCAAAGCTTTCTGCTGATATTTGAAAATCCGGTCCTAAATCCATGTAATGCGCCCGATCCTGCGCTGTATAATACCCCACAAAACTATCATTTGTGTTGTCCAGCAGATTCGGGACTGCATTACCAAAGGTTGAGCTGACAAACATATTCGTAAAATTAACACTTCCATCTTTCATTAAAGGCGTCAATTCTTTAAGACTTTGCACTGCAAGATTCAGGTCAAATAACTTCTGATAGAAGACCTCGTCAGTGACATTAGTAATTACATCCATTACCTCAGCATGCACTTGCTTATAGTGAGCTAACGTTGCCGAAATGTAAGGCACATTAGCATGATAAGGAGAAATGACAGCGTTGACGGCAGAATGCCGATCATTCGCTACTACAACAGTAACATCCTTGGTTGTAACCGAAGTGCCGTCTGAGGCACTCACTACAAAGGAGTACGTTCCCGCATGTGCTCCAGACCAAGAGAAAACACCTGAAGTTTCATTAAACAGTGCGCCCTCAGGTAATTGATCCGCTTGATAGGCAACAACATCCGTTGCACCTGCGTCTGTCGCAGAGAAATCAAATTGAATTGCCGCTGTAGATCCCTCATAGGTAAATAAAGATACCGGTGCCTTCCCTGATGTAAATACTGGAGGGGTAAGCTGTGCCCCAGCTTTTAAATTAATATGGTCAATATCGACTGTTGTCCCATTTCCTTTCACATTAAAATAGACAAGATCGCTGAAGCCTTGGAACTCATTGAACGCATACTGGATATACCTCCATTGCCCCTTTGTATCAGGCAGCGTAACGGTATCGCCAAACACCTCCATGGTTGCTATGCCATTAGTCCGAATCTTAAAAGCAATGGTTCGTTCGCCGCTGCTTGCACCCACATAAGCAATTTTACTGCCCTCATCTGTTGCGGTAATCTCAACGTAAGTAGTGTCTCCTTCTTGTTTTGTGGTGGAGTGACTATCAAGCTTCGTGTACCGGTCTTCTAGTTCTCTCAAATCTGGATTCGTTATCCCCTTCGGCAGATTGAGCGTACCCTCGCCCTCTGCTTCTTTAGGGATGTACAGCCAATAATCCCCGCCTCCATCCGGAGACTCCCAATAGAAAGGCAATCGCTTAGTAAACATCTCGCTAAAGTAAGGAGCTTCAACCTCCATATTTATTCCAGCTGTATATTTATAATAATAATAAAGGTCATAGACATTACCGCCAATTCTCCCCCTGTAACCGCCAGCCAAGTGTTTATAGATAATCGTTGGATTTCCATTTACATCTGTATGTGCCGCCACTGGAATCCATGGTGTATCATGGCCAATCATATACTGCGCAAAGTAGTCGGCAGCTTTTAAAATCCGTTGATCTAGAAATTCATACGGACCCACCGCATTTGGCGTATCAGAAACAGTCCCCTCTACCGGATCTACCTTTGTTTCCTGAGCCAATAATAAACGTGATAAAATCTCTACATTCGTTATATCCCCAGCGCCATGCGCCTGATCTCTGCCCATTTCAACATGCTGAACTACGGGAGGATTAACTTTTTCCCCTGTTACAATATTTGTATCAACCCATCTGAATAATGCTTTTATCGCGCCATTTTGCCCCTGATCGACAGCGGTTTTATTGACGGTAAACCATTCAACTCCCTCATTGTACCTATCTTTATTTCCTGTAAAAATATAACCTGACATAGCTCCAAGCAGCGGATAAAGATGCTGGTTCATAAAACGATCATTGGTGTGTTGGAATGTTTCAATAACCGGATTAATAAGATTATTCGTAAAATCAGCGACATCTTGTTCCGTCCATTTCAGCTCTTCAGTTTGAGTACTTGTGTACCTTAAGATTTCCGCCGCAGTAACCATTCGATTAAGCGGAATTCCTGTATGAATATGTGCATCATTAAAATACACGTATTTCTCAGGGTCCATCTGTGACCAAATCCGGATAATATGCATGGCATTAGCTCTGTAAACCTCATCACCCGATATTACATACAATAGAGCTTGTGTATAAGCCTTCAACCCATCCGCTATAAATCTTGAATTAAAGCCTTGGCTATTAAAAGCATCGCTCGCTGGTTTCAACGGATTCGCACCACTCTGATTGTTGGAAGTGACCGTTCTTGAAGCTGCCGGAGAGAGAAGCATCTGATTATAATAAGTGATCCAGGGTTCTTTTTGCGCCCGTACCTGTGTCCTAATATTCTCAAGAATATCCTTGGTCAGGCCAACACCCGGATGTTTGAATCCGCTTTCATCTATAACCTCATTAATGGCAGGTTGGTAATCCGTAATTATCGACAGCTCTGTCGATTCTACTGCGGCTCCTTCTGCTGATAAAGGCACTAGCGTTACCAACAAACTTAAAGAAACTGTGATCCTAAAAATACGTTTAAGCGATTTTCCAAAGAGTAGCACTTTAAGTGAATTCATTGTTCTCCTCCATTCATTTACATCCTCTGATTTAATGCAAATAAATACCGCTGGCAAATTCATTCACTACAAAATGTTTGTTATTCAGGTCGACAATAACCTCTCCATTAATCTGGAGATTATAAAAATAAATGTCCTTCACACCTCTTTCCTCGTCATAGCCGAATATACGGGAAGGATGGGTATTCTTCCCATTGTAGTGGATATCGCTAAATTCAATATTTTCGATACAGCGTCCTGGCACCGGATTATAGGTTTTATTCCACACCACGCGGACATCAAACAGCTGACCTAGTTCTAAATCCTCCACCCGGATATTTTTGAAAGTAACCTTACGAATGGTATTGTTGTCCCCTGCACAAATTGCCATAACGCCCCAATAATTTTCCTGCGGCTCGTGATGTTCAAGCACATCGATATTTTCGAACCAAATATTTTCTATAAAATCGCCATTATGTTGGTGATCACCATGAATACCGACATGTATGGCATGAGCGACGTCCGCCCAGAGTATGGAATCTTTAACCGTGATATGGCGTGTGTCTCCATAATACTCTCCACGACTGCCGTAAATGGCAATGCAATCATCAGAAGTTCTCAAGAACACATCATTAATATCCACATTTGAGCTAGCCATCATATCAATTCCATCACACCAGCCGCGTGTACTGAAAGCTTTGAAGTTATGAATGCGAATATGCTTAGACGCTCCGATATATATACTGTAATGCGGAGGATCAAGCGTGATGATCCCTTCGATCTCAATCTGTTCAGAATGCTGGATTTGAACGCCTCTTAAATAAGTGGTTTTCTCCATATCCGCCAAATACAGAACACCTCTGCCGCGAACAACAACATTCTCAGCATGGTCAATCATTATGGATCCGCAAAGGATCGCGCCTCCGGCAATATAAACGGTGGTCCCAGAAGGGATATGCAGCATTGGATTCTCGAATTGATGAAGCCCGGGCATAAAATATATCGTCTGACGCTCCCCGTTAGCCCTTTCTGACAAATGCTGAACTTGTTCTGCGATAGCCGCAAATTGATGTATTCCTGGTTGGACAAGCACTACATTATCATCGTCATGTCTAGGAGGGGCTGTCTTCAAGGGGTTGGCAAAAAGATGCAAGTTACTAAAACGTTCTCCATTGATTTCAATGGAAAGCTTACACGGGTGCTCCAATGTGAACAAAAGGGTATTCTCTTCGATTTGAAAGGAGATTTGGGATGCCAAAGGGCGAATAACCGCTTGTTCAATCTGTTGTTTTTTACAATGAACAGAGACCTCCACCGTGCCATCCATATCAAAATAAACCATCGATGTCGACCGAACCTGATGCATATCCACCTTTGCTTCAAAAACAAACAGAGATTGCCATACCCCACCAGGCTCTCTTACGCTTACTGTAAAATCGTCTTTCCCCAGGGCTTCATTCGGCTGCTCATAAATAATTAATTCGCTCATTTCAACCTCCGTTATCTTAGAATCAACTCTCTTAAGGGTTTAATAAATAGGCTGGAGCAAGCTTTTGCTCCAGCCTATCATCCAGTACTAATCAGCGGGCAACCGCTCTATTTACGATCCGCCAACACTTTATTTACTTCATCCGTTACTTCCTGACCTCCGGCTTTTAGCCAGCTATCCTTGAAATTATCAAAATCTTTACCCGTGTTCGCTTCTCCTGTAATCGCCTTGATAACAAACGTATCTTGTAACGTCTTCAGATTGCCCCAATACTTGGGTTTGCTTGTCAATACCGCTGGGCCTAGTACATCAAGCAATGGTGTAACACCTGGAGTGATCTTGTCTCTCAAATCTAGCAATTCTTGTTTTACCGTATGTTTTTCCATTGAAGTGTCTGTGGAGCTAAGTGGATTATAGAAATTGCCCGCTCCCATCTTCGGAGCACTAACCTCTTCATCCGCTTTTGGAATGGCAAGGTCCCCTTCCATATCATAGCTCACCCCCAATTGACCGAAACCTGTCAGCAGAAAACCTTCGGAATCCGTAGACACATATTCAAGAATTTCCATAATTTTATGGCGTTTTTTCTCATCCTTTTCGAGTTGAACACCGAACAATACTGGCGCCTGTCTTGCACCATACGCGAATGAATAAGCAACGCCATCTGGAGCTGTAAACGGCTTGCCAGGCACGAATATTTGACCTTTCTCTAGACCAGGTTTTGCGACAAACCCAGATTCTTTATAAAAATTGCCCCACTTCCCGTTATCCACCATACCCACTTTTTGATCAGCAAATTTAATATTGATTTCGTTATTGTCACTAGTTATGAATTCAGGATCAATCAGACCCGCTTTGTACCATTTGCTCAATAACGCCAATGCTGATCGTGTCTCTTCTGTAACGCCTCCATAAACTACGTTCCCGGAAGCATCCTTCTTGAATTGATAAGGGGAAACAGCATAGGCTGAGAACACACTTGTGAACAATTGTTCTGGAAGCTTGCCGCGGCCGATTAAGCCGTAAGTATCTTTCTTCCCATTTTTGTCCGGATCTTCATTAACAAATTTGGTGAGTACATCTTCAAGCTCTTCCAATGTCTTGGGTGGTTCTGAGTAGCCAATATTTTTCAGCCAGGCTTCATTATAGCCCGGAATAAATCCATCAAGACCACCTGGCCAAATTTTCGGGATCCCCCAGTTTTTTTCGTTGTATAAGCCTACGCCCCATGCCCCGGAATCAACGGAATCCAATGCTGCTGCATATTTCGGCATCAGGGATTCAATTTCAGCCTTATCAATTGTCGCAATGATCCCTTGATCTGCCCATTGCACCATATCCGTTTCGTTTGCATCGACCGGGAAGATATCAGGAATATCTCCAGAAGCTAGAAGCACCGAAAATTGTTCTTTCCAAGTTCCACGTTCCAATTTAATATTTTTGATTTTTACATTAAATTTCTTCTCTAGCTCGGTTTGCACATAGTTACCGTCTTCTTCTGGCGTATTAAAGTTGTTCGCCCAAATAATTTCAATCGGAGCTTCAGCTGCTGATGTCCCCCCTTGACCTTGATTCGTAGGCTTAGCTTCGTTAGTGCTATTATTCGCCGCATTCCCGCCACAACCACTCATGACAAGTGAAGCCGATAGGGCTATCGCAGCAATTTCCAACCATTTCTTGGATGTATGCCTCATATTCTTTTATTTCCTCCCTTTTCTTGTTCATCTATATATTTAGACAGCTCGCGGATATAGCGGACTGTTTAAACCATTCTGAGTCTTCTAACCCTTAAGTGATCCAACCATAATTCCTTTGACGAAGAAACGTTGCAGGAATGGATAGATCATTAATATAGGCAGCGCTGTAAACATAATAATAGCTGCTTTGACCATTTCAGGAGCCTGCTCATTAGTAGGAAGTGGTAACATCGGATCTCCTTCGGCTGAAATAACAAGCCGTCTTAAGAAGAGCTGCAGTACAATCTTTGATTGATCCTGCATATATAACATTGCATCAAACCAAGCGTTCCAGTGCCCTACTGCAGTCCATAGGGCTAATGTTGCTAGAACAGGCTTCGACAGCGGAACAACAATCGTAAATAAGATCCGCATATCATTAGCCCCATCTATTTTAGCTGAATCCTCCAGTTCCTCCGGTATACCCATAAAGAAATTTCGCAGGAGCAGAAGATTAAACGTGCTGAGCAGGCCGGGGACAATATAAACCCATAACGAATTTATAAGCCCCAGACTTTTGATTAGCAGATAGGTAGGGATAAGCCCGCCGCCAAAAAACATCGTTACAACAATGAACATTGTATAAAATCCCCGGTGCGGCAAATATTTGCGAGACAGCGGATATGCTCCCAGTGACAGAAACACCAGTGTCAGAGCCGTTCCTACAACTGTGCGAAAAACCGTATTCCCCATCGTTTGCCAGACCGTATCAGTTGTCAGTACACGCTTCCAAGCAAAGAAGGAAACTTCTTTAGGATAGAAATGAATTCCCGGCCGAAGGGCCTCCGCAGGTGTGCTAAATGATATAGAGAGCACATGCAAGAAGGGATAAATCATCGTAATACAAAGAATGATTACAAATAGGATTAGAAAGACTTGGAATACTTTTTCACCAGTGGATAGCTTCAATTGTAGTTACTCCTTCCTTACATTCATTCATTAATAAAGACCTTCCTGCCCCATTTTTTTCGTTATGAAGTTTGCAAATAACACCAGGATAAGACCCACCACATTTTTAAATAATCCAACAGCCGTCGTTAGACTGAACTGAAAGTTTTGCAGACCTATCCGGTACACATAAGTATCTAACGTATCCGCCACTCCATATACTGCTGGTGAATAAAGTGTTAAGACTTGATCGAAGCCAGCATCCAGCACACTCCCTACCCGAAGAATAAGCAGAATAGCAATCACCGGCAGGATCGAAGGAATGGTGATAAATAACGTTTGTTTCCAGCGATTGGCTCCGTCCAGAACTGCAGCTTCGTACATTTGGGAATCAATGCTTGCTAATGCAGCTAAGTATATAATCGTTCCCCAGCCGATTTCCTTCCATATTCCTGACATAACGAGCGTAAAGCGGAAATATTTCTCGCTGCCTAAAAAGTAAATGGGATCAAAGCCGAGCCACTGAATAATATAATTGACCACACCCGAATTCGGAGATAACAAAGTGATCAATATCCCTCCAATAACGATCCAGGATAAGAAATGGGGTAAATAGGATATCGTCTGTGCAACCTTCTTGAAGAAAGAAAACCTAAGTTCGTTAAATAACAGCGCCAATATAATCGGTGCAGGAAAACCAAAGATGATATGGTAAAAACTGATAATAAGCGTGTTCTTAATAATTTTCCAAAAGTCGGGTGAAGCTGTGAACAAATATTCGAAATGCTTAAAGCCGACCCAAGGACTTCCCCAAATTCCATCACGAATAAAATAATCTTTAAAAGCCAGTTGAATGCCATACATCGGGCCATAAGCAAATATGGTATACCAGATGATCACGGGAGCTAGTAATAAGAATAAATATTTGTTTTTTTTGTATTGGCGCCAAGTATGTGTCCACCTCGAGACTTTCGGCTTAAGATTCTCTCCCTGTTTTTGAATGCCAGCAGTGCTTGCCGGGTTCATAGTTGTTTTCTCCTTCCGAATACGATTTTGCGTTAAGACTGTGTCTGAACACCCCTTACGTTAGGGTATTGTAAGCGCTTTTTCTATTGTAAATTCATTAAAATCAGTAAATTATCTTCGTATTGGGGCTATAATTTTTCAAACAAAAGAAAAGACAATCGCGAGACGATTGCCTTTTCCACATGGATTAGAGAATTATGCACTTGAATGGCTCGAATGGTTTGCATTGCCTGCGTTCCTATACTGGACCGGTGTAACTCCGTAACGTGTTTTGAATTTGTTGTGAAAATATTGCGGGTTACGATAACCCACCTGAGCAGAAATCTCAGCCACGGACAGCTGCTTATTTTCTCTTAATAAATCAGCCGCCTTCTCCAACCGCACTCGGGTTACATATTCAGTGAATGATTCATTCATAACGGTTCCGAACAAGGTAGAAATATACGAGGGCGCCAACGAAGCAACCTCAGATAATTTATTTAGCGATAAATCCTCTTGAATATTATCATCGATAAAGATTTTTAATTTATGAATGATCTCCGTATGTGCGTGATTACCTGACTCTTGAATATAAGCTGTAATTTGTGCTGATAAATCACGAATGGAATCAAGTGTTTCGGCCAACGTTTCCTTTTTGAACTCATCGAACAGACTGGAAGGCGAAACGATTTGTTGCAGATCAAGCTCAATAATGGTCTGATACAGAACCGTAACCAACTGAAGCAAGCCTAACTCAACCGTCTCCAATTGGACATCACCTTTCTCCAGGACCCTCTGGAAATCGTCCATAAACCTGTTCATCGTAACATCATTGCCTGCCTTTAATGCATTTTTATAAAGATCAAAAGAGAATAAGTGTGGCGTAACATCGTTGAGCGGGATATGTGAATACCGCACAATAGCTTCCGAACCATAGATAAACCGATAACGATAGGCATGTAAGGCATTTTGATACGAAAAGGGGATTTCTTCAGGTGCCTGAACCTTCGATCCAAGCGCTGCTCCAAAGTGTAGTTGCTCGGGCAACCCATTTTTTATAAGCTCCAGCTCCTTCAATAATAAAAGCTCCAGCTCTTCGGGATCCTTATTCAACTCACTGAAATAGATAATCGCCGCTTCCTGCGTATTCAAGCTGACGAATTTATAAAAGCTATAGGCAGCATGCTGTTCATAAAAAGCCCTGAATTCCTCGCAATCTCCCTTGGTTATACGAATATAGCTAGTCATGTAATAACATTGCAAAGGTAAATAATCGTAGTAATCCGAGCCAACACCTGCACCTAATACCAGATTTTTTAGTTCATTCACTTTAGCTTTAGATTCTAAGGTTTCGATTTTTTGACCTAGCTTTGAGATTGTACTACCAATAATAGCAAACTCATTTTGCGAATAGTTTACGGTGCCTGGATGATAAAAGCTGCGAACATTGTTTACAAGCTTCTTCATAGGAACATATACACGTTTGGAGATCAAATAAGCGAATAGAAGCCCAATTAACAATACCAGGATACAGGTGATAAATATTTGACTCTTCAGCTGCTTTGATGAGGATACAAATGAATTCATAGGCCGTATTAATACGTATTTCCATTGATTATTCGAGGTTTGGTCATTTTTAAGAGACAACACATATTTGTCGCGTTTATTATAATGAATTTCCTTATTATTCCCCGCTGACTCCATCCATTGCTTAGCAGTCTTAAGCCCCTCTTCGACGTTCGAGCCCGTATGGATAATAGGGCTGCCCTTTTCATCAAAAGCATATAGCTTTTCCATCGGCGAGCTCATCGTGCTGGAAATCATTTTATTGATGTATTCTAAGCTAACGTCAATATACATGGTTCCGGTTGATGTTTTTGATAAAGCGCCATAGGGAAGGGCGATTGCGTAAGTCAACACCTCTTCTTTATCCGATAACGTTCTATAAGTCCAGCGGTTTAATGCTGGTGTAACTGATGTTTTTAAGAAGGAAGCATCTGGAGAATTGACCAGCTTCGAATAAAACTGGCTGTTATCGATGATATAATTACCTTTCTCGAAGTATGTGGATATTTTGTAAACGCCTTCATTAGTAAGCTTGAAAATTTCGAGATCCTTGCGAAAAGCTAATATTCTGCTCGTATTACCTTCCCATTCACTGTCCAGTAAATAATTCAGCATAGATTGATTCTCTAACGACAAGGTAGACACTGCTCGGTTGCGGATACTGTTTTCGTATTTTTGCAGCAGCGTATTTTCCACAAAATCACTTGAAGTCATCAGTCGTTGCTTGCTGTCTCTGGCAATCTCATCCACCATTAAGCGATTAGCCTGAACATACAGATAACTGCCCACAAGTCCGATTAAAACAACGGCTAATAATGTGAATGAAAAAATCAGATGGGTAAACAATGTGCCTCCATTTCTTAGTCTGCCGCCGATCTTCATCACAAGCCCCCCTTTAGTTCATAACCCTATCTCTGTAACTTTCTAAATTGAAAGCATTTATAATTAAAGATACTAAAATGCACCAACTTTAGCCATTATAAAATCTTCTGTTTAAAGATAACGCATCTTATAAAACCGAAAAAAACAGGCTTCCCCGAAATTAATCGCTGGAAACCTGTTTATTAACCTATACGAGATAAAAGTAACTTCAATGCCCCCGCTCCCTTTTTAAATATTCCTTCACCCATGCAATCCATTCTAACCTGTGCGTATACACAAGGATTACAAAGCTCCCAAGCCATACCCATAGGATAGGAGCAGACCACTTACTGATGCACAAATAGACAAAAAGGAGTAGCATTCCGCTAACCACTTGCACACCATCCGAGACAGGTGAATTTCCTCTGCTTTTGTACCCGCTGCCGAGTACTTTCAACACTGCCAGGATGACCGCTAACGCTAAAGAGGCTTTGAATCCTGTCAATGCACTCCATACCCCAAAGGTTACGGCAATCGCCTTCCCTCCTTTTCCTTTAAGAAATGGAGAGAAGGCATGACCCGCAACAGGAGCTAAGGCAAGCGGAATAATGAAATAACCCTGACTATAATGGCTTCCCATTACCCATAAAAGAGGCAGATATCCTTTTAAAAAATCCAACAACACCCCAAAAATTCCGAATTTATACCCAGATGACTTCCAGAGATTCAAAGCCCCCGGATTACCGTCGCCTATGACCTTTAAATTATTTTTACGCGCTAACCCAAGCCAATAGGAAAACATAAGAGATCCCGACAAAAATAAACCCGCGACCCACAATATGATCATTAGTCCCTATGTCCTCCCACCTGGATATGCCTTCCTTTCCAGCTTACATGCCTCAGAAAAACGACCTGATATATCGAATAAAGCATAATCAAGATAAAGAAAAGAGTAGCAACCACGTGAAATACTGGAATGACGATGCCAAAAACCCCTACATATTTAATAAAATAAAAGAGCTGGAACATATAAAGGAGATAACCAAAAAGTAACGGCAATCCCCAAGAAGTATTCGCAAAAATAAACACAGTTTCTGAGATGATGAGCCCGACCACCCAAAGTGCAATTGGAATAATCGTCCGCGGGCTTAACGTTGAGGTGCTTAAGACAGCCCCTTTACTGAAGCCTTCAATTTCACTTTTTATCCCCTTCGGATACATACGAAAAGATACTAAGCCATACCCGATAAAATTTCTAATGGGAACACTTGCCGCGATAAACTTCTCTCCTAAAGACAAATCATCCAGCACTTCAGATCTAATGCTTTGACCTTTTCATAATCCTGCCTTAAAGCTAGAATACACGAACCGTATAATCCTTTTTTGGCGTTATTCTTTTCAAAAACGGAGGTGAATGTGAAGATCCCCAGCATATTCATAATTAAGGCAAGTTTCTCAAACAGCTTTTCTGTATGATGAAAAGGAACTACCGAAATGACACCTTTCGATAGCTCCCTTGCTTTTAATAATGAGGCCAGAGCGTTAGGCTTTAACCGGATATCTGCATCCAGAAAAGCAAAAATATCGCCCGAGGCTTGCAAATATCCATTCCATACTGCCCAGCTCTTGCCCGTCCATCCCTCAGGGAGACTGCTATTTGCAATAACCTTAACTCCATAGCTTTCGGCAATTTCCTTGGTCCGATCCTCCGAGAAGTCATCCACAACAATAATTTCATAGGGGGTAATGGTTTGGAGCTGGAGTGAGTCGAGCAGAAAACGCAAATTATATTCTTCATTCCTTGCGGGGATGATGATGGACAATTTCTCCGGTCCTTGAAAATATTCTTGATCAGCGGCCAATATATTCTTTCTAAACAATATAAAACCGGAGAGACATCCAACACCTATAATAATTAACAACCACATGTACAGCTCCCCCCTCCTATAGCTATATATATGAAGGGTTAGTCCGTAATATATTCAATTCAAATTTAACCGACATTTACTTTTGCTGAGTAATGATTAAGCTTTTCTGTACACAAGAGCATAACGATGGCAAAAAAAACGATCATCGCAGGAAAAATACCCAGCGTGAATTTCGAAGCTAATAAGCCGATAAAAGGCGGCATCAGCGTGGTGCCGGTATAAGCTGTTGCCATCTGAAAGCCCATAATTGACTGAGCATGTCTCTTCCCGAATCGTACAGGGGTTTCATGTAGCATACACGGAAAAATGGGGGCTAACCCTAAACCTATAATCATAAATCCTACAAGTGAAACTATAGTTGGAAGCGGCAATACTAACAGCACCGTACCGATTAAAGCAATGAGTTGACCATATCGAATTAGCTGTTTATTACTCATTTTAAAAGTAATGAAACCCGTCACCATTCTACCAAAGGTAATCCCTAGATAAAAAAACGATACCCATGTCGCTGCAGTTGATGCAGGAATATCTTTAATGTTTACAAGAAAGCTGCTCCCCCATAACCCCATACTCGTTTCTATGGCAGAATAAAATAAAAAGGTTAACATCGCTAGCTTTACCCCTCTTAATTTCCAAGGTTTTGTGTTCTCTCCGGCATGCTCTAGCTCCGGATGATTGAACTCGGGATCACTTTCAGCATTCGGGTGGTTATTACTCCCAGCCACTCTATCCCATAAAGGCAGTGTAACGAATAGAATAATGACTAAGCTCAATTGTATGTAAGCAACCGTAAGATAACCTTGCCGCCATAGACCTTCACCAGAGATAAAAGAGCCCATAATAATAGGACCCAGCGTGGCGCCCACTCCCCAGAAACAATGTAACCAACTCATATGATGGGCTTTATAGTGCGTAGCAACATAACTATTTAATCCGGCATCTACAGATCCCGCACCTAAACCGAGTGGAATCGCAGCAACAATTAACCACACTAACGAAGGTGACCATGCAAAACCAAGCAACGCTACAGCAGTCATGATGCAGCTAACAAGAGTCACTTTCCCCGTACCAAAACGTTTAAGGATAATGCCACTCATCAAACTGGACACTATTGTGCCTACTGCAATGACCATCGAAAGAATTCCAGCCGTACCTAATGAAGCATTTAAGTCCATTCTCATCACTGGCCAAGCGGATCCAAGCAATGAATCTGGCAAGCCTAAACTAATAAAGGCTAAATAAATAATAATAAGAAAAAAAGTTGCCATAGTTATCTCCTTAATTGTTCTCATCTATTTGTTGTGAAACTAATAATCCTAATCCAAGACTTTGTAATCCATTCAGATAATCACGCTTCAAGTTACTCACCGCTAACGCAGGAAGATGCTCCTTCGGAACGTATGTGGCACTTCGCTCAGCGATTTGATTAAGCATAGCTGGAGCTAATTCATCCTCACAAAAAATAATATAATGCGGATTCAAAATAGAAGTCATAGTAGCCACTAATCGACTAATCGCATCCACGCTTTGATTCGATTGCATATTTGATCCACCAGGATCTCCAGTTAATGCCTCTATGAAATTTCTATTGTCATACTGGGGCAAGAATTGAACTTCCCCTGAAAAAAACGTCTTTCCTCGCACAATTTCACCATTGACCGCGATCCCAGCTCCCGGACCATTTTTCCCTAAATACAGATACATTAGAGAAGTATTCTCTTTCAAATTTCGTTGCGTCATATAGCCGATTACAGCCGCATTCATATCATTTTCCACGATTGTCGGAATGGATAGTTGATCTTCTATGTGTTTTCTCAAATCTAAATTCTGATATTTCTCATAACCCGGAATCAGAAAAATCTGCCCATGATTCACCGCACCTGGAACTCCAATAGCCACAGAATGGATTTTAGGATTGTCCTTTTTTTCATCTTCAATAAGCGTGACCAGTTTACTAACATCTTCCTCAAGAATACTGGGCAAACTCCCTTCTTTGATTACCTCACCAATGCAATTATAGATGGTATAATTCGTTTCATTTTTTTCCAAAAAAATAGCCATGCCTAACCGATAATTAGGATTGTAGGCATATCTTATTGCCCTTCTTCCACCACTTGACTCATCCAGACCGCTGACCGTTATTTCCCCTGCCTCTTCCATCTGCATTAGAAATTTACTTATCGTTGGGAAACTGTATTGCAATTTATGGCTTAACTCTGCCTTCGTTGCTTTTCCTAGTTCTAATAATGCTGTTCGAATATTTCGGATAATTTCAGATTTCATTTGCAGTGAAGGAAGTCGTTTCTCACTCGCCATGGCTCTCCCACCCTCCCACCTATAGTCATACTGACTTATTAAACGCATTTAATAAGTCAGTATGACTATAGCAGCAATTAGATCTATCGACAAGTTAATTCTTGAATGAAGACCCTTCAGTAGGGGGTAGATTGAATCAAGGAGGGAGCGTCGACACAGCAAAAAAGAGGGGTAGCCCCCTCTTAGTATTTTTGCATATTCCGTTTCTACTTATTGAAACTATCTACTCTTATTTCTCATCTAACCACAAAATCGCTGTAACGCCACGCGGATAATATTTACTGCCCGTGATCTCACCGGAAATAATCTGATCGCTCCAGCTCCAAATCGACAACTCCGGATGGGTAAGCCAAGCTACGTGAGCACGATCCGCTGCCGCTCCCCGTTCCTCCCATTCCAATCCCAGAATGCTGCGGGCGATGAACTGGGAGAGATAGATTTTGCTGAGCCAGCTATTGTTGCTAGTTGAGGAGATTTTCCAGCCTCCGTCTTCGAATAAGCATACTCCCGGCTGTAACACCGCATGCAGATGCTTGTCGAGTGCGCCAATATAGGCGGCGAACCGTCCATTACGATCAAGAGCTTCTTTGCAGCCTGTAAAGTAAGGGAACACAAGGCCTTCGATAGCCGGAATGATCTTAGAGTCATTGCCTTCTCCAATGACAGCCGGAATATACCCGTCTGCTGTAACACTTGCCACCATTGTTGCGGCGCATTTTTCAGCCTGATCACCTGCTGTTTTGGACTGTTCCGCACGCCCATGCTCTGCAAATATTTTCTCCATAGCCAAGTAAGCAGCCCAGCATTTTCCTGCCAGATAAATATTGTTACGAGCCTGACCTAAAGACACATCCAGACTGTCATACGTAGTAATTTCTGCTCCGCCCATCGTACGTGAGCTATCAAGCCCCATGACACCATTTCTTTGTTCAGGATCTGGATGATCGCGATTTACCATGCTATCCAGGCATTTCTCCATAATACTGAGATTACGTTCCATCCAGCTCCGGTCGCCTGTATGCTCTACATAAGTTGCTGCACTCAGCACCCAGTTAACCAATTGTTCATGTGTCATATGTGAGAAACAACCATCAATGCCATAGACCTCATAAGCAGAATATCCCGGACGTGAAACTACGTTGGCTACACCCATATCATGTGTGAAGCTAATTCCACCTGGATACTCTGTATCATCACCCGGGAAACGCACCGTATCTTCGTAGCTGAATCTTTCCACGAACATATCCAGTTCATTACGTACAGTCCAAGGATTCAAACGCAGCTCATAAAATAACTGATCGACGGTAAGATCGAAGGTATTCATCATCCGGTATTCGCCTTCGTTGACGATCCAAAATGGCTTATTCTTGTAGTCCAGCAATTGCGTGGAGCCATAATAACTACGAATCGCATGCGCTAACATAAAGGTTTGATCTGCGGATAGGTCATCATGAGTAAATCTATCGTTAGCTTGCTCCGCTTCTTGCTTAAGGATATCAAATCTAGCTAATGCATATGCAGCCACTGCCTCTATATTGTTGAAAAAATGATTATAATAATAGGAAGCATCAATTCCTGAGGTGACATAACCTGAACGGTGAAAACAGATAGCAAAGCGGTAAGTTTCTTTTACTCTGGCTGGAACATCCATGATCAAAGCACCGACTCGTCCCAGCCCAAAGGTCCAATTCTCCTGCAGCTCCTCCGTTAGAATATCCTCCATTGTGAAGTGCAGTGCGGACTTTGCAGTTCCTTTTTCCGCAGCAATTGCAATAAATCTTCCTTGGCCAACGCCAGTAATCTCCGATGATACATCATCCAGTCTTCTCATTCCGCTATACACATCTGTTCCCTGAAAACCAAAGAATGCACGGCGCGAGGTTGCGGATGAGGTGTTGTCCACTTCGAGTTCAACCAGCACTGCAGGCAGCAGTACATCCTTCATTTCTTCTATAGAGGCAGTTTCTGGATCGGGTACAGAACGAACGGGGGACAGAATCCGGAAGGTCAAATCACCCGCACTCCAGCTGTCTGTGGCTACATGAAAATCTCTGGAAATCTCACGCTCTTGAAAAGGGAACAGAATATTCTCCTTGTCAGGATTAGGATCCGGATTCTCGATATCATAGCGTTTGCTCTCGTCCTCTCCTCCGATCTCATGAAATGGCAGTGTGTCATATCCCTTCCCATCAGCACGTTCTAATCCTATGAATATATTTTGTCTAGGTGGTTTTCCAATCTCCAGATCGAAACCTCCACTAGCTCCTTTGAATCCTAAAGTGAAACTCGCAAATGCACCGATCGGTGAATGATGGGCATTAAAAAATTGATTATGCGACATTAATAATAACACTCCTTCCAGCATGGTCCCGGATACTACCGGGCTATATCTCCATGTTATCGATCTTTCCGGAAGTGCAACAGGGTTAAAGCCTTCTATTATTTGGGCAAATCAAACATCAACAAAAACCTATGTTATAATGAAGCCAAACTTTACAGTAAAAGAGGATTGAAATGATCTCGAATGATCCCGCTTTTCATAATTCTATTGATGGCCAGATGGCTCCAGACATTCAAGCGGCTTTCCATATCTTCGCCGCGCATTGGAGAAAAGTAAATCCGGATTGGCAATATCCCGTACACACTCATCCCATGTTTGAGATTAACGTTGTACTGCAGGGTGAGCAACATATGACGGTCGGCAATAAATCTTTTATCCAGCAAAGCGGTGATATTTTATTCATTCGTCCCGGTGTAGAACATAGCAGCCTCGGTTCGAATGCTAGTCGTGACATGACTTATTACTGCCTGCATTTTGATATTGATGATCTGATTTTACGGCGAGCATTATTAACAGCAGACGCTGTTAGTCTAAGTGGGAATACCCCGGAGCTGCGAGCCATTCGTTCCGCTCTAGATGTGATCATTAATTCTTCCATTCTGTCAGAGTCAAAGGACACACACAGAAATCGTCTGATTACATTGCATGCTTCGCTGCAACTTCTAACCGCGCTCAGCGGCTGGGTACTTTCGGAAATGCCCCTTCTGACAGATACAGAGGCTACGGAAAATACCGTCGCTCTAGCTAACGCGATCGAAGGACTGCTGCAAGAATCTGTCTCCACCGCTGCAAGCACAGGCGAAAGAGGCGGCGGTATTGAGCACATTGCGGCAAAGCTTGGATACAGTACAACTCACTGCAATCGTGTTTTCCACCAAATTTATGGCATGTCGCCAAGACAATATTTATCCCGCTTGATCATTCGTCACGCCAAACTGCTGCTAATGGATAATAACCTATCTGTCGAATCGGTCGCCCACCGGCTGGGGTACCGGGATGTGTCCCATTTCAGCAAGCAATTCAAACGCTGGACAGGTCTCCCGCCAATGGGCTACCGCCGTTTAACCGCGAATCCAAATACGCTTTAGTGATTGTTTCGCTTACAAAAAAAGGGATGTACCCCGCAGCCCACTAAGTGGTTACAGGATATATCCCTTTTATGAATTAACCCTTCGTTGCACCAGACGCAATCCCCTTAACAAAATACTTCTGCAAGGCGATAAACACAATCAGCACAGGTACAACCGACATTGCTGTTCCTGCAAAAATCATATCCCAACGTGAGGAGAATTCTCCGATATAACGGTAAATTTCCACGACCATAGTTTTAGCCTGTCCTGAAGGCAATACCAGCATCGGCATCAGGAAATCATTCCAGATTCCAAGTCCGTTTAAGACCACCATACTGGCTGTGACGGGTCCTAGCAGCGGGAAAACAATTTTCCAGAATATCGCATAACGAGAACATCCGTCGATCTCCGCCGCTTCTTCAATTTCTCTAGGAATGCCTTTGACAAAGCTTGTATACAGCAGGCATCCAAAGCCCACCGCACCGGCTACATAAATTAGAATTGGACCGGCAAGGCTGCCGTATAACCCCAGCATTCTAAGCTCTTTAAACAGAGGAATCATATACGCCTGAAAAGGGATCATCATTCCTGCTAAAAAGTAAACGAACATGAACCGAGTCCATCTGGCATTTCTGCGTTCAATTGCGTAGCCCGCCATCGGAATAATCAAGACCTGTGCCGCAATAGAAACTGCTGTCAAAATCAGACTATTCAGAATAGCCCGTGGAAACTCTGTTTCGGTTAACAGATATTTAAAGCTGTCCAGATAAAGGGTTTTCGGAAAAGCGATTGCATCCTTCATAATCTCTGCATTACTCTTGAAGGCTGACATTAAATTAAAGAAAATAGGAAAGAAAAAGATAATAGCCACTAATAATGTAACAATGAAAAGTGCGATTTGCCCAACTCTTTTGCGTGTCTGCATCGTCATCTTAGAGCTGCACCTCCCGCTTCTGGAGAACCTTCACTTGGAAGACTGTAATGATGAGTATGATTAAGAACAAGACCATCGCCAGTGCAGTACCAAAACCTTGTCTTAATTCACCAAACCCGACTTTATAAATAATATAAGTTAATGTCTCCGTCTCAAAGCCCGGACCACCATCGGTCATGACGGCAATCTGATCAAAAATCTTCAAGGCGCTGATCATCGATAATACCATACATACAGTCATTGACCCCGCAAGCAGCGGAAAGGTAATATGCCGGAACTGTTGCCAGCCCCCTGCCCCATCAATACTGGCCGCCTCATTTAATTCCTGCGGAATGCCTTGCAATCCAGCGAGGTAAATGATCATATAATAACCCGCGCCTTTCCAAACGGTAGACAAAATAATCGACAGCATCGCATATTTAGGATTGCCCAACCAATCCACAATCCAGCTTCCGAGTCCAACAGACTCCAGGATCTGATTAAATACACCAAAGTTGTAATTCAGGATCATCGCCCAGACGAAACCCATTACGATCCCACTAAGCAACGTAGGGAAATAAAATACACTTCTGAATAAATTCCGGAACCAGCGTACCTTATCGACCATCATAGCCATTGCAATTGCTGCAATATTCTCTAGAACAACAAGTGAAATGGTCATGATCATCGTATTTTTCAGTGCGTTATGCACCCTTGGACTATTCCAAATTTCCACAAAGTTAGCGAAGCCGATATACCTTACGTTGTCGCTAATGCCATCCCATGAGGTGAAGCTTAAATAGACACTCCCAACCGTTGGGACGATAACGAACAAGGTGTACAAAATAAATGATGGTAATATGAACAGCAGAGCGTAGGACTGCCATTTTTTCTTTTTCTTTTTCTGCTGCTCAGTGCCTATCAATGACTTGTCAGCATTTACTGCGGATGTAGCCATGGCTACTCTCCCTCCCTTAAAGACCGCGCTTGTTAAAAAGAGAACCTCTGCAGCAGCAGAGGTTGCTCGATCAGGCGCTGCTCTTACATCTGATTAGCTTTCACTTGGTTGTCATACTCTGTATCCGCATCTTTCATGTACTTCGCTACATCTCCATCTTTTACCACGAGATCCTGCAACAGTTTGTAGTACCAGTTACGGAACTGTGGAGGGATTAGATTGTCTCCCCACCAGTTATTGATCGCCAAGGATTTCACTACATTCGGGTCAGCAATAAGATCCAAAGCCACCTGCATTTGTTCACTTGTGTCATAGGTTACTTTCTCTTTTGTTGAAGGAATCGCATTTATGGTTGCTAAATAGTTCGAATACTGTTCTGGGGCGAAGAAGAAACGGATAAAGTCTTTGATGGCTTCTGTTTTGTCTGCATCCTTAGCGGCTTCAGCCGATAAAGACCAGCCTGCAGGTGACGGAAGACCTATGACATTGATTTTCCCTTCACGGTCAGGAAGAGCATAGAAGCCAAATTCAAAGTTCGGGTCCGCTTCAGCGATTTGTGTAAACATCCACGTACCGGAGTACAATTGTGCTGCTTTGCCAGAAACAAGAATCGAAGCGGTCTGATTGTCGCCCGTGCTGAGCCAACCTTTATCTACATAATTCTTGAACAATTCTTTGAAGTCCGTTATGCCTTGAACTACATTAGCATCTGTGAAGCTGACCGTTTTAGCGGTACGTTTGGAATTCCAATCTGCATCTTTCGAGTAGACCTCATCAATCAGGAATTTGTTAACCCAGAAACCCATATGGAAAATATCTTTTCCGCCTACTACAATCGGAGTAATGCCCGATGTTTTCAATTTTTCTTGGATGGCGATGAATTCGTCATAGGTTTTTGGAAGCTCGGTGATCCCTGCATCCGCATATGCTTTTTTGCTGTAGATAATCCCTTGGGGAGCGTTCACTTGCAGCGGTGCGTTCCACACCTTACCATCCACTTGTGGTGGGGCTTCGAACAAATCTAGCAGATCGGAAGGCAGCTCTACAATCTTACCCGCATCGGCAAAAACTTCTGTATCACGCATTTCCACCAGGTCCGGGAATTCACCCACAGCATCCTTTGTTTTAAGCCAATCAAGATAGGCAGCGGATGAAGTTTCGCTCAAATCTTTAATAGTGACATTCGGATTAGCTGCTGTAAACTTTTTGACCGTATCTGAGATTGCTTTTTTGGTGGCCGGATCTCCGGAGGCGTAACCTATCGTAAAGCTAACCTCTTTTTTGGTCTCTTGCGGTGTATTTGAAGGCGTCTCGGATGCTGGCGTATTAGTTGCCTTACTTCCTGCATTATTATTATTTCCACCGCAAGCAGTCAAAACTGTTGTTGTGGCGAGTAACAATACGGATAGTTTCATCATTGTTTTTTTGTACATATCATAATAGCCTCCCCTTTTAGTGAACCGTGGAAACTGAAGCAAGATGTGCGCATCATCTCTCGAAAGCGTTTCCGTTGCTAATAGAATAGCATTCCTTATAAATAGTTAGAATGAACTTTTTTAAGCGGGATATGCGGTGAATTTAAGAAGTAAGTAAAAAAAGAACGAAAGACCGCAGTCTTCCGTTCATCGTCCATCCTTTACGCATTCTCCGAATCCGAGATTTTATACGGATCCTCTACAATCGGAAGCAACAATAGAATCGATGTCCCAATATGCTCCCGGCTGCTGATGGATAATCCGTATTCTGCACCGTACACTGTACGAATTCGTTCATGTACATTTTTTAGTCCAACATTTTTGCTAGGCGAACTAGGCTCTTCCAAGGTTTCAGTCAACTGCTGTACCTTTTCCTTGCTCATACCGATTCCATCATCATAGATCGTAACCAACAACATTTCATCTTTCTTTTCGATCGTCAATCCAACTGTCCCTCTGCCTTGACTGCGCAAGCCATGCTGGATAGCATTTTCAACTATCGGCTGAAGTGACAATTTCAGAATGTACCAGTTCAGATCCACTTCGGGTGAGAGATCGACTACAAGCTCAAATTTATTCTCATACCGCACAGAGATAATATAGAAATAATCCCGTAGATGCTCCAGCTCCTGTCGTATGCTTA
This sequence comes from Paenibacillus sp. FSL H7-0735, assembly GCF_038008505.1. Taxonomy (NCBI): domain Bacteria; kingdom Bacillati; phylum Bacillota; class Bacilli; order Caryophanales; family Paenibacillaceae; genus Paenibacillus; species Paenibacillus sp. FSL H7-0735. Next base: position 4,359,953 of record NZ_JBBOZH010000001.1, read on the forward strand.
CCCTATCCTCTCCATAGTCGATTACATATTTCAACTGGTTAGAAAGCGATAAAATCATATCCGCGACCTCATCATTATCTTTATCCACCGCATTCATTCGAATGACTTCCAGAGTATTGTATAAATAATGCGGACGAATCTGGCTTTTCAGAGCATTTAACTCCGTTTGTTTCTGCTTGATCTGGGCAACGTAAGCTTCATCGATATAGGCTTGTAAACGCTCGACCATTCGGTTAAAACCATGGCTAAGTCTACCCATTTCATCATTGCTGTTCACGACCATCTGGGTATCCAAATTACCGGATTCTACGATAGCCATTTGCTTAATTAAGTTCCGAATCGGAGCAGCCAGCCGCCTTGAGAACCAGACGCCCATGATGATCATTGCAATCGCACAAATAAACATCGCTATAAACACCGTCGTACGGGCTGAAAAAAGCTGATCGAATAAATTCGCCCGATGAATTCTGGCAGTCACCGTGCCTTTAAGAAAAGGAATCTCTTCACTGAGAACGATCATCTCCTCGTCCTTTTTAGCCCGAAAAGATTCTCCATTCGCTGACCTTGTCTCATTCGTGAAATATACATTTCCGTCGCCATCCAGCAGAAATAATTCATCCTGTCCCCCCAGATTTAATTCTCTGAAGAACTGATTAAATAACGAAACATCCACGTCCATAAACAAGGTCCCTACTATCTTGGGATCTTTGGTGACACGCCCAGAAATATCAATTAAAGTACGGCCGATGGTGAACACACTGCGCTTTGAACCTGTATAATATTCTTCTGAATGAGTAGGGAAAATTGCCACTTGTGAAGGATTTGGAGCCATTTTAGTTAACCACTCTTGATAAGGCAGCAAATCAAAATTGACCCCTCTGTTTTCTTTTTCCTGATAGTAGAGCTTATCGTCTGACTCCCTATGAAAATAAACACTGGTGATGTAGGAATCACTGTAGAGAACTGTTTTTAGAAAGGTTTCAATAGGAATCGTATTAATCTGCTCCAGCTCATTTACATTATAGGTTTGATTCTGCGAATAACTCTCGATAAAACCTTCATATCGTCCCGTATACATCAGCTTAGAGACCTCATTGTACTGATTAAAGGCAGAATTCAGGTTATAGCTCATGTATAGCACCATTTGCTGCAAATTGCTTGTTGTGTAACGCTCGACATATCCGGAAAACGTCTGCACAGAAATGTAGCTAAGTGCAAAAAGCGGAATTAGGCCGACTAATAAAAAGGAAGCGGAGAATTTAACAAATATACTTTTGGATCTTCGGCCCCAGATAAACATGAATGAAGGCATCCCCTTTGCTATCCATCTGACTATTGGCTTTTGAAGGATTGCTTATATTCTTGTGGCAGCTTGCCATATTTCTTCTTAAACATATCGCTAAAATGCCGGGCATTGTTGTAGCCTACACTATCGGCAATCTCATAAACCATCATATCGCTTTGCAGCAATAAACGAAGGGCATGATTCATCCTCACCTCAGTGACATAATTCTTAAAGTTCTGTCCGGTATGTTTTTTGAAAAAGCTGCTGAAATAATAGGAATTCATAAACATCATCCCTGCCATAGATTCCAGTGTAATATTTTCTGGATAATGCTCCTCAATATAAGCCTTCACCTGGGAAAGCTGCTTCAGTTCCTTATTGCCCATGCGACTGGCAATTTGCCCAGACATTTTGCTCAAAAGCACACGGAAATCTTCCTCCACCTCTTGAAAGGTAGAATAATTAGCCAATCGTTCAAGAATCGGATTTGTATCCTGAAGTGAGGGCCCTGCCTCCACACCAAATTGAATAAGCTCCTGTTCAAGCTGCAAAAATGTATTGTATACGGTAGAAACGGCTTGGTTTCTATTTCCGTCTGCCATCTGCCGGATCGTCTGAAATAATCGCAGGCACTCCTGCTCAATTTGTTCTTTATGTTGTGATTTCATGGCAATCCCAAGGGCGGACTGGATTTCATGCAGCGGAGTTTGAATCAATGATTCACTCTCATACCTGCTCTCTTTAACAGAAATCACACGATTAGGCCCTGTAAAATATTTATAATTTAGCGCTTTCAAAGCTTGACGATAAGATTCATCAGCATCATCCATACCGTCAACAGGATTGCCTACTCCAAGGGTCACCTTTAATTTCAGAAAACTTGTGATTTTGTCATGGAGATCTAAGGCAATTCCCGCTGGTTCCTCAGCATGCTCATGCTGGAGCAGGATACAAAAACGTTCCCCTTTACGGAACATATAACTATTATCGCTTTGCTCCACGGTTTCTTTAATAATGTTAGACAGTGCAAAATCAATCAGCTTACGTTCGCGTTCTTCCCATCTGGAAGGCTGCCCCGACGATTCGTCCGTCTCTACCAAACAAATACTGACGTAGCGACTTAGCGCAATAATCCCCATATCAAGCAAGGTGTCTGCTGTCCCCTTATTGCCGTCCGTCAGCTTGTCGAGCAATTCTTCGATCGTTAATCTGCGGTTTCTCTGTTCATAATGGTTTAGCTTCTCTTTGTTGCGCTCGCCTTCTGTTTCTTGACGAATAAGGGAAACGGCTTTGCTCACAACCTGTTCCAGCTGGTTTTTGTTCACGGGCTTCACCAAATAATCCAGCGCACCATATTGCAGTGCTTGACGGGCATACGTAAACTCTTGATAAGCGCTTATAAAAATAACCTTCACCGCTCTGCCAGCTTCATGAATCTCGCGGATGATATCAATCCCTGTATATCCTGGCATGCTTATATCACTAATAATCAGATCAGGATCACAATCCTCGATCTGTTGTTTCAGCTCTATTCCATCACTGGCCTCTCCAACAATGGTCAGTCCAAGCTTCTCCCATGAAATCAGTTTTTTTAGGCCTCGCAAAATCACCGGTTCATCATCTGCGAGCAGTACCCGGATACTCTTCATTATGCAGTCCTCCTACCTTCGAGAAATCATCCCACAGCTGTCCAATCATCTTAATCTTATGATAACAGACAAACAATCTTTGGTGCAGCTTCAAGCGGATGAACTTTCTTAAGAAGAAACCGCAGTTTCTTAAGATTAATTTATTTAAGCTTAAAAAGGTGGCGGGCGTAACTGCGGGGAATGTTTGGACTTCCGCCGTTACTGCTCACCTGTTATTTTTATCTAAAGTTCAATAAAACAAACTATCCTCTACTTTAATATTGTTGAAATAGAAACAAAAAATCAATATAATTTGTTAATGTAAGAGCGCTGGGAGGACAGGCCATGAATAAAGAAGAACAGGTCATGATGGGTTTCAGGGACGTATATAACAAGATGGTTTGGCTTAATAAGGATAAGATGGAAGACAGTCTTAAGGGTTATAAACCTTCTGAAGTACATTGCATCGAATACATTGAAAAAAATGCAGATTCCAACGTCACAAAACTTGCAGAGTCCTTTTATATGACTCGCGGTGCCATAAGTAAATTAACTAAGAAGCTCATCCAAAAGGGCCTCATCGAAAGCTACCAAAAATCGGATAACAAAAAAGAAATCTATTTTAGGCTTACTGAGCAAGGGAAAGTAATTTATAACGTCCATGAGGACTTGCACAAAGAGTTCCAAGAGCGGGATAAAGCCGTATTTGAGCAGGTAACTGAGGAGCAATATGAAAGTATGCTTAGCTTCGTAGAAAAGTATAGTAGACATTTGGATGCAGAAATAAAGAAACAGGGTATAGATTTTAATCCGAATAAATTCGAATAATGAAAATGAAACTCCATGCAGCCGGGCTCTTATGAGTAAGGCTGCATTTTTATGTTCAATATTTTGTTGACACGGAAACAAAGCCGTGATAAAAATGGTGATGTACCAAATTTGTTTCCAAGGAATCAAAACATCAACTTTTGAGGAGAGAATTTAATGTTCAAATTCAGATCACATAATGAACAGAACACAGAACAAACCGTAGATAAACACGCTCTAATCTTCGGTTTGATCTCTGTGTTTCTGTGCGGAATAGGCTTCAGTATCATCATGCCCGTTGTCCCATTTTTAGTGCAGCCTTATATAAGCAATCCGGGAGAACAGGCTATAGTTGTCACGCTGCTAACCTCTGTTTATGCAGTCTGCGTATTTTTTGCAGCCCCTGCACTTGGAGCTTTGAGCGACAAATATGGGCGTCGTCCATTACTTTTGGTATGCCTTTTGGGTTCTGCAATTGGATACTTAGTTTTTGGGATAGGAGGAGCGTTATGGGTTCTCTTTGTTGGACGCATAATAGAAGGTATAACCGGCGGAAGCATAGGTACTATCTTCGCCTATTTTGCTGACATCATTCCTCCAGAACAGAGAACCAAATACTTTGGCTGGGTGAGTGCGGTTGTAGGTGTAGGCACCGTCATTGGTCCAACGCTAGGCGGATTACTTGCCAAGTTTGGTTATTCTGTACCTATGTATTTTGGAGCAATAATAACTTTATTGAATGTTCTTTACGGATTCTTTTTTATGCCTGAGAGCCTTGACAAGAACAATAGACTGAAAGAAATTACCTTGGTAAGACTGAATCCATTTACACAGCTTGCAAGCATATTGTCCATAAAAAACTTAAAAAGGCTACTGGTCTCAGCATTCTTACTTTGGATACCGAACGGATCTTTACAGGCTGTTTTTTCACAATTCACAATGGATACTTTCAGCTGGAAGCCTGCACTAATCGGACTGATGTTTTCAATTATGGGCTTCCAAGACATCCTTTCACAGGGTTTCATCATGCCTAAGCTTTTGCTGAAACTTAGGGATAAACAGATCGCAATTCTTGGAATGGTTTCGGAGATTATAGGCTACAGTCTTATTGCACTATCTGCTTTGTTCTCATACTATCCGCTTTTTATCGCTGGAATGTTTATATTTGGTTTTGGGGATTCGATCTTTGGGCCTTCATTCAATGGGATGCTTTCCAAAACTGTCGATTCTAGTGAACAAGGGAGGATTCAAGGAGGTAGCCAATCTATTCAGGCTTTAGCCAGAATGATTGGGCCTGTCATTGGCGGTCAAATATATGTATCACTTGGCCATGCTGCACCCGCTTTTATGGGGATGATCCTGATAGCTGCGGCAATATCCGTTTTGTATAAGGATACGCATGTAAATATGTAATCTTGCAATCTCATGTTACAATACAACCTGAACTTATATTTTCAGAAGGCGGTTGATACTGTTGATTTACATCATCAAATTTGTATACAGCTTTGTGCTTCCTCCCGGCCTGTTTATCGTGCTTTTGCTAGGTTTAGTCATTTGGTTATGGAAAAAAAACTGCCGTCCAGCACTAGTTCTACTCGGGGTTACACTATTAATGTATTTCTCCATGACACCCTTAGTCAGCGTTGCGCTGATCGGCAGTCTAGAACGGAAATATCCGCAGCCGGATACTTTGCAAGGAGATGTCATCGTCGTACTCGGCGGGGGCGCCAGCTCTGGCACACCGGATATAGATGGCGAGGGCAATTTATACGGATCAGCAGCAAATCGCCTGCTTACTGCTGTTCGCCTCCATCGGCAGACAGGTCTGCCAATCTTATTTTCTGGCGGACAAGTATTCTCCGACAGTGGTAATGAAGCGGATATCGCGCAAAGACAACTACTGGGTCTCGGCATACCCGAAGAGGATATCCTGATCGAGAATCAATCCCTCAACACGGAGCAAAACGCTGTAAATACCGCAGCCATCCTGCAACAAACCGGACTTAAAAAACCTATACTAGTTACTTCAGGTTTTCATATGTCCCGAGCGATGTTGCACTTTAAGAATGCGGGGCTAACAGCGCAAGCCTATCCTACGGATTATATCGCCAGCGCTGATATTGCACTGCAGCCCGCCAAGTTCAGTCCCTCCCCAGGAGCGATCTCCACAACAGGGTTAGCATTGAAGGAATATTTAGGCCAGCTTGCTGCTCGGCTATTTGATTAGTTCTGTAAACTTCGCATGCACAACCTCAGCGAGTAACTGTGGGGATACGTCCATTTGCTGGCCAATCTTCCCAGCGCTGACAGCCATCGTGTCCAGCCCTTCTGCACTGCTGTCAATGAACGTGGGGTACAGCTTTTTCATTCCAACAGGTGAACAACCACCGCGGATATAGCCTGTCCATTTCTGCAGATCCTTCACTGGCAGCATCTCAATTTTTTTCTCTCCGGCGGCTTTGGCCGCCTTTTTGAGATCCAGCTCTTCGGCAACCGGGATTACAAATACATAAAGATTCGCACCGCTATGAGCGACCAACGTTTTAAAAACCGTCTCTGCCGCCTTTCCAATCTTCTCAGCCACAGCCGTGCCATGGATGAGTCCATCTTCATTGTCATAAGCGAACACTTTATAGCCGATTTTTTTGGCATCCAGCATTCGCATTGCGTTGGTTTTGGTTACTTGCATTGTTGACCTACCTTTCAATATCCTCTATTCCTTAACTTTATGATCAAAGAGGCCCCAAAGCTAATATAGCTTTCAGGACCTCCTGTTGCTGCCGTGCCCATTAATCTCTGGGATAATTAACCTGCATGATATCCATAAAAGGAACTTTTATGATTTCTTCATGGTTACTGAGGTGTACTTTCCCGGTTCGCGAATCCATTTCCACGATCATGCCGCGTACCTCTTCTTCTTTTCCCCATACGGTCAATAAAATCTCAGAACCTTCTTGCTTAGCTTCAACTAACTGATTACCTAACTCCTCAAGCACAAATTCATCTCTTGTGGGCCGCTTGGCCACCTTTGCTTTTGCCACACTAATCCTCCAATAAGCTATTACGGATATTAAGTATATTAAATACTAAGTATGAATGCTCTCATTTATTATACCATGTTTCAGATTAAGGCTCGAACCCCTTCTGGCTCAAGAATAGCTCCTCTTCGGAAAAAACTTGCTGAAGTCCTTCATACACTCTGCGATAGGCTGCAGGATCATACCAATCTTCCAGTTGCAGCTCTTCATATAGGGAATAAATCCCTAATCTCCGTGTGCGTTTGCCGCCGCTGCCGTCGCCCATAAAATAGTCATCCACACAGACTCTATCCACCAAAGCCCTTAAGGTCGCTGGAAAAGCTGGACTGCTTGGCAGTACTGGCGCTATAGTAGCTTGAACAGGGATGCCAGCTTCACGCAGAAGCTGTAACGTCTTCAGTCTTGCCGCAATGGGTGGAGCGCTTGGTGTGAATTTTTGCCGAATATCTTCACGGTCTGTTTCTACAGTTATACTTACTCGAACCTTATCCTCTAAACGTAATAATAAATCTATATCTCTGCGAACCAGCGGACTACGGGTCTGCACGAATAGGAAATCGGGCGGGTCTTGTACCATAACCTCCAGTAAAGATCTCGTCACCTGTTCCTTGTGCTCTACCGGTTGATAGGGATCTGTACTTGACGACATAAAAATAGAGACGGGGCCTTTCGCCTTCGCTTTGTGCAGTTCTTTTTGTAAAATCACAGCCGCTTCTTGTTTAACATCTACCCACGTCCCCCACTCCTCTTTGCGGAACAGCGAGACAGGCATCTGGCGTACATAACAATAGGAACAGCCATAAGTGCAGCCCGTATATGGATTTAAGGAATGACTGTAGCCTGACAGATAACCTGTTCCTTTATTCAGCAAGGTTTTTGGGGAGGTGTAATTGGACTCTATTTTCATATATCTGCTGTATACTCTCCTCTCTCCAATTGAAGTAGCTTGGTCTTCATATCCAAACCACCCCGGTATCCTGTTAATGTCCCATTCTTACCAATAACCCGGTGGCAGGGCACCGTAATCAGAATCGGATTCGCACCAATGGCAGTCCCTACCGCGCGCACCGCAGCTGGTTTTTGTATATGTGTGGCAATATCCGAATAGGACCAGGTTTGCCCATATGGAATTTCACATAACGCCTTCCATACCGCAAGCTGAAAAGGAGTACCCTGATAATCAAAAGGAATGCCGAAGCTCTGCCGGTTCCCTTGCAAATATTCACTAAGCTCCCTCACATAAGGCGCCATCTTCTCATCGTCCTGCACCAGTTCACTCCCCGGAAAACGACGTCTAACCCATTCACTTAATTCCTCAAAGGGTTGCTGCTGCGAACCCACATAACTTAACCCCTTCTCTGTGGCAGCAATATAAAAACTCCAGTCCTTATCGGTTAATAATGTCCAGTATAGAATAGCATTTGTTTTATTCTCCATGATTCGGTCCCTCCAAAATAAAATCAGAAGCCAACGTTACTTTCTGTTTGTTAAGCTGACGAAACTGTGTAGGCGTATACCCCGTTTTTTTCTTATATAAAGTAATAAAATATGACGTATTGGGCAGACCCACGCGTAATGCAATCTCAGCAACTGCCTGCTCTGTAGTAAGCAAATACTCAGATGCCTTAGCGATTCTCCTTTGCTGTATATAATCCACAGGAGTGATTCCCTTTACTTTCTTAAAGGTTCGATGTAAATGATAAGGACTGCCATGACATACCTCAGCTAACGTTTCAAGGGTGAGGGGGGCCATATAATTATGATCAATGTATTCAGTCATCAAAGCTACCCATTCCTTATCAGGAAGACGCTCACCTGTCGGTTTACATCTTTTACAAGGACGAAATCCGGCTGCCAGTGCTTGTTCAGCATTCTGAAAAATACACGCATTCTCCCGATTGGGTGCTTTGGATTTGCAGGAGGGTCGACAAAAAATTCCTGTAGTCTTCACCGCATAAAAAAATATGTCGTTATAAGCAACATCGTTTTGCAAAATAGCCTGCCATTGCTCCTCAGTCATTTGTTCCTCATCTTCAATCCTGTTCATCGCCTTCACCTCTAATGCAATTATACCCCTGAGCAGGCTCATCTGTACTCAATTTGGAATGGAAAAGCAAGATAGTGAAATTCAAAAGAGTGAGATTGCTCGTAATTACACTTTGTTTAGCGAATACGCACTACCTTTGTCAACCGTGCAGGGAGCCGCTGCTGGACAACGAATATTACTCATAACATGACTACGTGAACTGGAGGAATCGAAATGGATATTCTAAAAACAAAAGATGCCGCAGAGCTGATGTCAGTTAGTATAACCACAATTAAACGTTGGGCTGCCATGTTCCCTGATTTTTTTCCAAAAGACCGATTTGGCCATTATGTGTTCTCAGAGCAGCAAATCGGCCTGCTCAATCATATTAAAGACCGTATTAATCACGGAGAAGCCTTGGAATGTATACAACTCACACTCACGAATGAGCAGCAAATTGCCACATCACAACAGGAAAATCCACTACAGCACACAGATGCTGAGCCTATGAAGGATATCTTGTCTCGCATCAACAATGTTGAACGTGCACTCGATCAAAAAGCCGACGAAGTAGTATTGATACAACTGCTACAGCAGCGTGAGGAGCTTGAGGATCTACGAATAATGATCAAGCAAATAGCGGCATCCATAGAACCGTTGCAAGTGTCTAACGGCAAACCGCTCACCTCTTATGAAAATTCCCAGTCCACTGCCACTACCAGGCTAACGGCTCCGCCAAGAAAACGCGGTCTATTACGTTCTTTATTTTTCTTTTAAGCCTGAAATGTAAAAAAAAGAACCTACTTCAGACAATCGCGAAGTAGATTCATATAAGTATAAACATATTTAGGATCTCCCCCTGTCACCCTAAACGGTGGCGGGGGTTTGCTTTTTCCTAGCAAAAAGCTCGATCCTCCGGAACATTCTACTCTTTATGCAATAAAGCTGCTCCTGCAATTCCCGGATGTGTCATTTCGTAAGGGTCCAGAATCAGATTAAGCTCTTCTTCGGTTAGTACATTATATTTAATGCACAATTCCCGTACAGATTCCCCAGTCAAAATCGCCTCTCTAGCGATCCGCGATACCACTTCATACCCCAGATGCGGGTTCACAGCCGTAATGATTCCGACACTCCGCTCCACATCCCGCTCAAGCTTTTCCTTATTGGCTTCAATCCCAGCCAGACAGAAGTCTGTGAAGACTTGGAAGGAATTGTTCATGATGCTGATGGACTGAATGAGATTGAACACAAGCACAGGCTCCATAACATTCAGCTCCAGTTGACCCGCTTGGGAAGCCAGACAGATCGTATGATCGTTCCCTATGACTTGAAAAGCCACCTGATTGATGACCTCTGCCATAACCGGGTTAACTTTACCCGGCATAATTGAAGATCCAGGCTGGCGTGCAGGCAATGAAATCTCATTAAACCCAGTACGCGGACCGGAGGCCATCAACCGCAGATCATTAGCGATCTTGGACATGTTCATCATGCATACTTTTAGAGCAGCAGACACTTCTGTATATGCATCTGTATTTTGGGTCGCATCGACGAGATGATCTGCCGTTACGAGCGGCAATTCACTGATCTCAGCTAAGTGCTCTACAACCAATTCAATATAACGAGGATCAGCATTTAATCCTGTACCCACTGCTGTTGCCCCCATATTGACTTCATACAGATGATGGCGTGTATGTTCAATACGTTTGATATCTCTTTCCAGCACTCTGCGATAAGCCTCGAATTCTTGACCCAGACGAATCGGCACTGCATCTTGAAGATGTGTCCGGCCCATTTTTATCACAGGATCGAATTCATCCGCTTTTACCGCAAACACATCATGCATTCTGTGCATCGTTACAAGCAGCTGCTCCAGCAGTGAAAGTGTGGCAATATGAATTGCCGTCGGGAACGCATCATTTGTAGACTGCGCCATATTTACATGTGAATTGGGGCTTAAGTGACGATAGTCTCCTTTTTCATGGCCAAGCAGTTCTAAAGCACGGTTAGCAATAACCTCATTCGCATTCATATTTAACGAGGTACCCGCACCACCCTGAATAGGATCTACAATAAATTGCTCATGCCATTGACCCTCGATGATTTCTTCTGCTGCTTTCACTACAACCTCTCCAAGCCCTCGATAGAGACGGCCAACTTCCATATTTGCAAGCGCAGCGGCTTTTTTTACAATCCCCATCGCTTTGATTAACTCTTTGTGAACCCGATAGCCCGTAATAGGAAAGTTCTCGACTGCGCGTAGTGTCTGAATCCCATAATAAGCGTTCTTATCTACCTGTTTACTGCCTAGAAAGTCATTTTCTACACGAAATTCAGTTTCAATCACTGTTATATCCCTCGCATTCATTATGATTAGGTTTATTAGAAAATAAGTAAGCGCAATCATTTCTATCTCACTTAGATATTAACCTTTATTGTGACAAATGTCTCTCAGAAAAATAGGGTTTAATGTAATTAATTACTATTTAGTAACCTAACACCGCTATTCTAAAGGGAAATGTGCTTAGGGAGGATTGAATTACCAAATCGTTAGGTCTAGTTTATCCAGATAAATTGTCGCTCACCCCAATTATAAGTATTTTGGACAAAATCACGTTTACGGATACTTAGGTATCTATTGCGGGCTGTGCAATGGGGCATCACATCCTTTCATGTACCTCCTTATTAAAGAAGCCGGCCAAAAAGGCCGACTTGGATTACTATTTATCACAGCAATTGTGTATTTTTTATACTGAATAATGATCTAATGAGATCTGGATTCCATTAAGCTGAGCTTGCGGTAACTCTGACTCCCTACTAATACTCAGAACTAAGCTTTCACCATCCATGTTGGTATAATTCGCTGCTAATACCTCTCCCACTTCGAAATTCCTTTCTTTATGAGCCATAGCTGCGGCAAAAGCCTCTAAACCAATAATACCACATTCAGCAGCTTTCATAATGCCGAATGCTTCAACGATCACACCACCCGGCATCCCTGCGACTGATACCTCTATGAATCTGGACCGTTCCTGCAGCTGATAAGAGTGAGATAAATAAATAACAACATACGTCTCACCAACCTGCCCGTACAATGTGTTAGGCTCTTGTTTCCATTCCCCTTGGGGAAGTACACCGATGATCGTATTCTTTTCACCCTGGGGGATTGGGAATAGAGAAATGATGACATTCTTGTGATAGAGAACCTCCATATAACGGCTTTGATGGCGGGGATCTCCCTCATTGTAGCCTTGTCCCGGGTGGAAGAAATACAGCTGATTTGCGCCTCCCTCTCCACTCACAGGTAACGAAAAAGCCCAGCGAAGCTGCTCATTATCGAATTCCTCAACCCGCTCCCACATCCCGCCTGCTGCAAACTCTTCTGTAATATAAGCATAGGAATGAAGCAAAGGCTGCGGCTGTGGATCCGTTGGGACAACCTTCTGAGTAATCTTCCTTACTTCCACTGGTGACTGGTGATTCATGGCTGCGGCTAATATTTCATCGGATGCTTGATAGAATAATAAACCGGCATACTCCGTGCGCGGCATCATCTCAGGCAGCTGGAAATCTCCAAACTGAACATAATCATGAAGCACATTAGCATCGCCGGGAACATCATGCGGCCAGTCTCTAGAATGCGCACCAACCCAAGCGCCACGCAGATAGAATTCAGCTCGTACATTCCATAAATGGTCAAGCATTTCTTTAAGGCTTGTAATAAGCTCCGTATCCTCAGGCGGGACAAGTTCCAACGCACAGGTGAATGCCTGCACCCAATGCCAAAACCACGGAAGACTGCCGTATTCCGGCATACCTTTAGTACGAATATAAGCCAGTGTATCCTTCAGACTCTGCCGGCCATCCTCAAGCAATATTTCATCCGCAAACATGGTGCCAAAAATCAGCTTAGCAGCTGTATATTTAGCTTCATGATGCCCAAAAGTAACCACCGGCTTACGGTAGAAATCACTGCGATAAATATGTCCAAACGCTGTATTCAGAACTATGCGAAGTTGAGCGTTTAATGCTCCTCCGTATCTTTTGCAAAAATACGCCAGCAGGTTGCCCATAAGCTCCACTGGTAACTCATGTGGTGACGCATCTCGCGGCACTGGATTTAATCCGAGTGGCCAATGGCCGTATAACTCCGTGCCAGGCTGCCGGTTCTGAAGCATTAAGATCTCCAGCAGCACATCCTGTGCTTTCTGTTTCGCTTGCTCACGATCAAAAGGCAGCTCAAAAGAATCATCAACAGCCGCTGCAAAAAGATACGAGGCATAATAAAAGTTATTTCGCACATCATCATGGAACCAGAGTCCACTTTCCAATAAAGAGCGTTGCTCCGCTTCCAGTGCTATATTAAAAATAATTTCTTGCTGACGTTCCTTATAAGTACTCTGGATATTTTTCAACCCCGGCATTACTTTTCAACCTCCATCATTTCAGTTTTATATCATCTTCCGGCATTCATGAAAATCGAGCATAATAGCTCTATTGTGCACACTTTCCGTTCATTTTGCAATTGGAAAAACCAATAAATAAACATAAATAAACGAAATAAAAAAGATTAGTACTTGTAAAATGAACATAAATGGACTAAAGTGTACCTATACGAACGATAATATGTACACAAAGGAGATTGAACATTCAATGGAAAGACGTTTCGCATCCCATCCTAATGAAGTAAAACAATTTGACACTGAGCGCCTCCGTAAGGAATTCCACATTCCCGTTATTTTTGCACCTGATGAGCTAAAGCTTGTCCTAACTCATGAAGATCGTATGATCGTTGGTGGAGCTAATCCTGTAAAAGAAGAGGTTGCGCTAACTACTGACCTTAAAGAACTTGGGGTTACTTATTTCTTGGAACGCCGTGAACTGGGCATCATCAATGTCGGTGGTAAAGGCTCCGTGGTTGTAGATGGCACAGAATATGAAGTAGATTTCAAAGAATGTCTTTATGTAGGTCAAGGCTCTAAAGATGTAGTCTTCAAAAGTGCAGACGCTTCCAAGCCTGCTAAATTCTATTTGAATTCTGCTCCAGCTCATCAGTCCTACCCTACTACCAAAACCACACTGGCCGATTCTGAATCCGGTGCGATGGGTGGTCTGGAGAACTCTAACGAGCGGACAATCCACCGCTTCATTCACACAAATGGTGTGCAAAGTGCCCAACTGGTTATGGGTATGACCCAACTGAAACCAGGCAGCATGTGGAACACAATGCCAGCACATACCCATCCACGCCGGATGGAAGCCTATTTCTATTTTGATCTTCCGGACGATTCCGTTGTATTCCACTTGATGGGAGAACCTGACGAAACCCGCCATATCGTAATGCATAACGAACAAGCGGTTATTTCTCCAAGCTGGTCCATCCACAGTGGTGTCGGCACTCATAACTATACTTTTATCTGGAGTATGGCTGGCGATAATAAAAGATATGATGATATGGACCCCGTATCCATGAAAGAATTACAATAGAGATAAATCAATTACGGAAAGATGAGGCAGGCGGATGAACCCGATACGACGACACGAGATGATTATGGAAGTTATGCTGAACCAAAAAGATGTAACGGTGAATGAACTGAGCGATAAGCTTCAGGTTACTGGAAAAACAATACGCGAGGATTTAAGTAGGCTGGAGGAACAAGGACTGATCGTACGTGTACATGGCGGAGCTGTGCTGGCACAAAGCGACCAGTTTGGTATTTTGCCCTCCAAGGACCCGCTGGATAAATACTCTGACGAGAAGACGGAGATTGCCTTGCGTGCGCTTGCTCATATTGAACCGGACGATATTATCGCTCTTGACGGTGGTAGCACCACGCTTGAAATTGCTCGGCGTCTGGACAATATGCCACTAACGGTAGTCACCAATGATGTATACATCATCAGCGAACTGGTTCCCAAAGATAACATCCGTCTGGTCGTTCCCGGTGGTTATCGTGTCCGTAATATGTTGGCTGGTCCTGAAGCCGTCTCCTATGTACAAAAGCTTAATATTCAAAAAGCATTCCTTTCTTCGACTGCTATTCATATAGAGCATGGACTCTCCATTTATACAGGAGATTTAATTGAGTTCAAGCAAGCCCTTGTATCTACAGCCCGTAAGGTATTCGCGGTTGTAGATCATCATAAATTCGGCCATACTGCACTGCGTACCTTCGCTTCCCTACAAGAAGTTGACGTGATCCTGACGGACAAAGGGCTCTCCCCCGAAACGGCAGAACAGTTCCGCAGTGCAGGCGTTACAATTGAATGCGGGTAAACCCGGAATAACAATCCATCTACAATAAAGGGGCGTAATTTATATGTCATCATTATTCAGCTTGGCAGGTAAAACAGCTATTGTAACAGGCGCAGCTCAAGGTCTTGGACAAGGAATCGCGCTTGCATTTGCAGAAGCCGGTGCAGATGTTGCATCAGTCTCCCTTAATTCGAGTGAAGAAACTGTAAATGCAGCAAAAGCTTTTGGAGTAAAAGCAGTTAGTATCGAATCTGACTTAAGTGATCACAGCAAGCTGCAAAGCACTTTTGACCAAGCGCTAGAGCTGACCGGACATGTTGACATTCTCGTAAACTGCGCCGGAATGATCCGCCGTGCACCGGCAAAAGATCATAGTGAAAAAGACTGGTTTGATGTAATCAATTTGAACCTGAACACAGTGTTCCTTCTGTCGCAAATTGCAGGCCGCCACTTCCTGGAAAGAGGATCCGGCAAAATCATTAACATCGCCTCCATGCTCTCCTATCAAGGCGGAATCAATGTCCCTGGTTACACTGCGAGTAAACACGGGGTTGCTGGTCTTACTAAAGCTTTTGCCAATGAATGGGCAGGCTCCGGTCTGAACATCAATGCAATTGCACCAGGTTATATGGCTACTGAAAATACCGCTCCAATCCGTGCCGACCAAAGTCGTTCGGACTCTATCTTAGACCGTATCCCTGCAGCACGTTGGGGAACGCCTGATGATGTTAAAGGTCCTGCCGTATTCTTGGCTTCCGCAGCATCTGACTACCTGAACGGTCACGTTCTTAATGTGGATGGCGGATGGATGGCTAGATAATCCATACAAAAATGGGTGTCCCATAGGGGCACCCATTTTTTGTGTGTGGATATGAAGCACTATCGGACTCCGCTGACTGATCTGCACACGCAATAGCTAAAAGACTCAACTGAGCGATCTGCACACGCAGCAGCTAGAGGACTCAGCTGACCGATCTCCATACGCAGCAGTTAAAGGACTCAGCTGACCTTATACCCCGTTTTATCCGCTATTTGGATAGCTATCGGACCTCATAGCCGCTATTGGTGCAAAAAAAGCTAATTATAAGCTCCTTCCTGAGCAATAGCGACGCTGGAGTCCGAAAACCTGCTTAATAGGCGTTAAATTCGCAAATAGGGGCATCTGGGTCCGAAAATCTCAGTACCAGTGGTGGTTGATCCTTCTGCGTCATTTAAATAAGCTTCCAATGCAATTCACATCAAAATCACTAGTCATTCTAAAGTTTCCCGAACTGTATTTGTCCTTCTTATCAAGATCCGTCACATACAGGAAGTTAGTATCCGTAAGATTCATGCCAAACCTCAAGCTGTTATTCACAATAATACTTATCCAGTAGGTCTCCGTAGATTTGTCCAAAGCACTACTTCTTCTCAATTTTACATCTGAAAAAGCATAAATGATCTTTTCAATTTCCTTCGGATCTTCAATCACTACCTTTTCATCCACTGAGTATTTCTCAATCTCGATAGAGGTGATTTCTGTTTCGTCGATTTGATCCAACACTAAATTCTCAAATGAATTATAACTATGGTAGAGATTAATGATTACTGGGATTTCGATCAATAAAAAAATAAGTACGAGAAATACATAACGTTTCTTCATATTCATAATTATGAACTCCCTAGTTCTACAAACTCCTCTGGATGAGTGCGAATATAATCGCCAATAATTCTATGCGTATTTGGTGTCAGGTTCTTATATCGTTCGAATAACCCACTAATAACTTCTAACAGCTCAGGGTCTCGATCCAGATCCGTGATGGCTGCATCCGCCCACTCTTTACCCAGTCGATGATTTCTTTCCTCGAGAAATGTCTTTGTTTCCTGAAGCAAAAGAATCATGGGTGAATCGTCAAAAAATCGTATGCCTCCTATCACCCTTGTCCAATACCCTGGCAGGTCTTGCATGTAGGAAATCCAAGCATAATATTCCCCATCAGAATTACAGCTGTGACCATATAGCACTCTGAACATACATAATGCTTGTTGTCCCTCTGTGAGCTTCGAGATCACATCTGATTTGGTCGATGGCGATTTTCCGCGAATCAGCTGAAAGGTAGGCTCCATACAGGCCCATCCTAACCTTTCATCACTTAAAGTGTCCAAGTCTTCCTGCTTCATGGCTACTAAATTCATTTAACTCCTCCTTTGATTAACATCCAAAAATATACATATCTTTCTTAACGATGTCAATAAAAATCACTTGGGCACATGAAGCAATTCGATCGTTTTTATGATACGCTTTAGGCAGTAGATATTTTCACGAAGGAGCTTTTCTATGCATAATGAGATACTTACTATATTTGATGAAGCGGGTCACCGAATCGGCACAGCTCCACGGGCAGAAGTACACCGGTTAGGACATTGGCACGAGACCTTCCACTGCTGGTTTATAAACAAAACCCAAGAAATCCCCTATATTTATTTACAGCTTCGTAGTGAGCAGAAACAAGATTATGCAGGATTGCTGGACATCACGGCCGCTGGACATTTGCTGACACACGAAACGGTAGAGGACGGGATTCGCGAGGTTCAAGAAGAACTCGGTTTGGAGCTAGCTTTTGATGAGCTGATTCCCTTAGGTACAATTCCTTACTGTATGATCAAAGAAAATCTAATCGATAAAGAACGAGCGCATGTTTTTGTTTATAACAATCCTTATCCACTGGACGATTTTAAGCTGCAAGAAGAAGAGGTCGCAGGAATTGTTATCACAAAGTTTGCGGACTTCCGAAGCTTTTGGCAGGGAGAAATACATAGTCTACAAATCAATGGTTTCAAAGTCGATTCAAACGGGCAGAAAATCAACATTCAACAGAGTGTGGATCGGACTCATTTTGTGCCTCATGAAGCAGCTTATTTCACTCGGATCATTGAGGGCATCGAAGCAATAATTCTAACATCAACCATCGTCACGGAGGACATATGATCATTAATCCTCAAACATCTACAGTGAATGGAATCCAATACAGCATTAGATCTGCTGCCTCAAAAGACGCTAAGATGTTGTCTGAATTAAGAGTACGTATCGATGGAGAGACTGAGAATTTAGATCGGGAACCAGGCGAAGCCTTTATTGACGAAGAAGGATTTGAACAGCTTATTCAAGCCGATTCAGAGAAAAATAATAACCTCTTTCTAGTCGCAGTAGTGGATGATCAAATCGTTGCGTTCTCCAGATGCGAAGGTTATCCCTTAAAAAGATTCGCTCATAAAGTAGAATTCGGAGTATGTGTGCTGCAGGAGTATTGGGGATATGGTATTGGAAAAAATCTTCTTGGCGAATCGATTGCCTGGGCTGACACTAACGGTATTCAAAAGATCACCCTAAATGTGCTGGAAACGAACACCAATGCTATTAAGCTTTATCAAAAGCTTGGCTTTGAAATCGAAGGGATTTTAAAGAAAGATAAACTTCTATCGGACGGCAAATTGTATAACACCATTATGATGGGAAGAGTTAAGAACTGATTCTATTCAAAAAAAAGGCAGAACCTGAAACTCAGGTCCTGCCTCTTTATTATACTAATGCTTTACGCTTCAACATCGCAAGTCCATTCACCGTTAGATTCAATAGGGCCGGAGCTGAAAGACCTGTTTCCAAGTCTGTGTATTCCGCTCCATCCAGCTCTACCGTTTGCGGACTGCCGCTGAAATTTTGCACAAAAACATAATCACTTTCGCCATCTGTGCGAAGTTGTGCAGTCACACCTGCTGGAAGCTCACTATCCATCGCACGGGTAATTCCTGCCTTAGATGTGATCGCTGCGTATAGCTCAACATAGAATGAAGTCTCTTTCACCCGGGTAGCAAGATGGTACGCATTTCCTTCACCGAAACGATTGACTGTAAGCGCTGGACGGCCTGCGTAGAAATCGTTGCGATAATGCCCCAAAGCCTCTGCACCTTCCAAATGAATCAGCTCAGCAATCTCATGCGCATCGTAGTCACCGCTTAGCTTAAGTTTATTACCTGCCTCCATTACTATCCCGTTCAGATCACGGCTGTGCAGCCCTTCTGTCTCCTCTGCCCAAATCCCCAGTGTTCTGCGCAGTGGACCAGGGAATCCTCCCAGATGACATAAATCCGTTTCGTTAACTACTCCTGACCAATAGGTTGCGAGGAATGTGCCGCCTTGCTCCACATATTTCTCAATTCGCTTTCCATTCTCTTCACTAATCAGATATAACATAGGTGCAACAACCAGCTTGTAGGCAGACAAATCATCTCCAGAGCCTATAATATCAACTGGAATGCCCAGCTCCCAAAGTGCACGATAATGCTGCAGCACCGTCTCCTCATAACGTAATCCGGAATTACGGATGCCTTGCGCATCCTTTATCGCCCAGCGGTTGTCCCAATCGAAAATAATCGCCGTCTGCGCCGGAGTGGACGTACCCACTACTTCCGTCATTCCCGCAAGCGTCTTTCCTACTTCCGCTACATCTTGGAATACTCGAGTCTCGGAATGGCCACTGTGGTCTACAACTGCACCATGGAACTTCTCACTTGATCCGCGGCTTTTGCGCCATTGGAAATACTGCACAGAATCCGAACCATGCGCTACCGCTTGCAAGGAAGACAGCTTGTGCATTCCGGGACGTTTTAGCTTACTGACCGATTGCCAGTTCGTAAGGGATGGCGTGCTTTCCATCAGCAAGAACGGTTTCTTTTTAAAAGAGCGCATTAAGTCGTAGTGCATCGCCGCCCATGCTGCCAATCTAGTATCGTCACCGTCTTCGGTATAATGCCAGTCTGGATAAGCGTCCCATGAGACCACATCCAAGATTTTGGCCAGCTCGCGGTAATCAATACCATCGATCATATGCATATTCGTAGTAATAGGCAGCTCTAGATTGTACGGACGAACCGTATTGATCTCGTGCTGGCAGAAGTCAATCGTCCGTTCACTAACAAAACGCCGCCAGTCAAGATTCAAGCCGTGTACTTGTGTCTCACCATGTGGAGCTGGGGATTCAATCTGTGACCATGAAGTATAGGTATGGCTCCAAAAAGTAGCCCACCAAGCATGATTCACCTCATCCAAACTGTTATTATATTTCACCTTCAGCCATTCTCTAAAAGCATCCTGGCAGAGCTCACAGTGACACTCCCCACCGAACTCATTCGAAATATGCCACCCGATAATGGCTGGATGCTGGCTGTACCGTTCCGCTAGCTTTGCATTTAGAATTGCAGTTTTCTCACGGTACACTGGTGAGGTATAGCAATGGTTATGACGGAAGCCATGCAAATTGTGAACACGGTTACGCTCCACTCTTAAGACTTCTGGATATTTTTGCGACATCCATGCTGGGCGGGCACCACTTGGCGTTGCCAAGATAGCGTAAATCCCATTCTCTGCAAAAGAATCAAGTACACCATCCAACCATTCGAAAGTGAACACACCCTCTTCTGGTTCAAGAGATACCCACGAGAAAATGCCTACGGACATGACATTGCAGCCCGCCAGCTTCATTAATCGGATATCCTCACGCAATACTTCCGGATATTTAAGCCATTGTTCAGGATTATAATCAGCACCGTGCAGCATGACACCAGCTTTACTGCTTATCGGGGAATGTTTTTTATTCATTGTGTACGATCATCCTCTCAATTCTGCCCATTTATGGAATGGGACTATTCTCTGATGACAGGCTAGAAGCGTAAGCTATCTAATTCAGGAATCATCATTTATACTATTTATAATATAAGAAAAGTCATTTCAATCAGTAGGAATATAGTCTCGAAGTGATAGCACAAAATGAAGATGAGGTGATAAACCTGCTGCCTTTTTCTCTGATTGAATTACCACGCGACTCTGGAACGTTACCCCTATCCCCCTACTCTGTAGGTCGTCATATCCAATTCCATCATGTGCGCCCAGCAGGATTTCCTGTGTATCAAATCTTTTTGATCCGGACCGGAACCGGTTTATTTCGTGATCTGGAAAATGGCACAGAAATCATACTGGAACCGGGGATGGCTTTTGCCTTCCCGCCAGATCGAGGTCATGAATATTATCCTACCTCTCATGAACCGTGGCATGTTGGCTTTATCGGTTTTCAAGGCAGTCAAGCTCAAGTATTGCTGGAAGCGCTTGAACTGCTCCCTTCTGCTCCTTATCGACCGGAGCGTTTTGAACAATGCTGGGAAGAAATCGGCCAAATTTGGCATACGGTGAATTCTCCTGCCTCCAATCGGCAAGACGAGATGTGGATGCAGGAGTTGTCTATCACGCTCTATAGACTGCTCTTAATGCTGCGCCCTGCCAAGAGTTCACAAAGCTCCGCTAATCGTCTAGCCTTCGAGTCTGTCCGAAATGAAGCCCTAACTACAGCCGTCGGGCTGATCAACGAGCATTACACAGAACCGCTTCTGATCTCCAATCTTGCAGCAGCAGTCGGCTACTCCGTGCAGCATTTCCAGCGTTTATTCGTGCAGGAATACGGGGTCACTCCGCATAAGTATTTGCAGAATCTGCGGCTGGAGCGGGCGCTGCAATTAATGACGGAGGATGTGGAGATCCCCGTTCAAGATATTGCGCTTCAGCTGGGCATGGAGACTAATTATTTTATACGTGTCTTCCGAAAAAACTACGGCTGTACACCAGGAGTAATGAAAATACGTTTGCTACAAGGCGAGCAAATGAAGTAACGCTTCCAAGCCTAATGAAGATATTGTAAAATTAAGCAGATGATAGCTTGTGAATTGGGGGCACCACAGATGGCCTAACAGCTTGGAGTGGCACACCTCACGGCTTCGATGTATATATCAGCTCAGATCTTCAGGAATGGTCCGAACCCATTGCTGCCTTTCGTCCAGATCCTAATTTTTGGGCTGATCATCATTTCTGGGCACCAGAGGTTCACCGCTACAACGGAAAATATTATATGTTCGCTTCTTTTAAAAGACATGGGGTTCCACGGGGGACACAAATATTAAGCGCGGAAACACCTGAGGGTCCTTATCTCCCTATCAGCAATCATCCGATTACCCCTGCTTCTTGGGAGTGCCTTGACGGAACGTTATATGTAGATAAAGAAGACAAACCTTGGATGATCTTTTGCCGTGAATGGATTGAAGTGACGGATGGAGAAATGTATGCCGTTCGGCTGAAGGAGGATTTAAGCGCTAGTATTGGTGAACCCGTGCTGCTTTTCCAGGCTTCACAAGCTCCTTGGACGGTAGGTGGCAAAGAAGGGCAGTACGTAACTGACGGTCCTTTTATGCATCAGACTAGCAGTGGTGAGCTGCTTATGTTGTGGTCTAGCAGTGGAGCCGGTGGTTATGCCATGGGTTTAGCCCGATCCGTCAGCGGTGACATTAGTGGACCTTGGCAACATGATCCTGAGCCTCTTTATGCCAAAGATGGCGGACATGGGATGTTGTTTCGTGATTTGACGGGCAGACTTATGCTGGCTATTCATGCCCCAAATCTCAACCCACAAGAACGGCCGCTGCTTATTGAGATCCAGGAAAGCTCCAGAACGATTCGATAAAATCATTGTAATGTAGAATGGAGTAGAACCCTTGGAACAAAAGATTAAGTCCTTATTTAATGACCAGATTGTAAGTGCCGCCTGTACGAAATATGGTATCCCCATAGATGAGCTAACGTTCATTGGCGGATTTCAAAATTTCGTTTATGAATACCAACTTAGCAACCATCAATATATTCTAAGATTTACTCATAGCTCGCTACGCAGTAGGGATTTGTTGGCGGCTGAACTTGAATGGATTCTATACATAGCAGATCATGGCGTTTCAGTATCAAGACCCGTAGGTTCTCTTCAGGGTAATTTAGTTGAGCAAATAGAGATCGGTGATTCGTACTTTAGGGTATCTTCCTTTGAAAAAGCACAAGGGAAACGAATAGGTTACCCAGACTGCCTGAAAGATGTAGAGCTCTATGAGCAGTGTGGCATGATCACTGGACAAATGCACAGATTAGCAAAATCTTATAAACCACACACCAAAAGACATGCGTGGCATCAGAACTACTACCTGCAGAATGTAACCAGGTTTATTCCTTCATCCCAAAGTGGCGTTTTAGAAAGCTGTAAGGCGCTTATGGATCGGCTAAAGCATCTCGACGCTGATATAAATACCTATGGTCTCATCCATGGGGATATCAATGTAGGCAACTTTTTGGTCCACAATGGTAAGCTGACCTTGTTTGATTTTGATGAAGCTCAGTACAGCTGGTTTGTAGAAGATATCGCCATTCAACTGTATTATCTAGTCTACGTTTACGGGGATGATAGTATGGAGGACAGGCAGCTTCAATGTCAGCGTTTTATGGAGCATTTTCTTAAAGGCTACGTTAAAGAGAACAGTATTTCAGAAAATGAGCTGAAGCTAATTCCTCTTTTTCTTCGATTAAGAGAGATTATTGTTTATACAGGGATGTACCGGAGTTTTGATATGTCTAACCTAGATGATTGGACCAAAGATTATTTAACGCAGAGTAAGGCGAGAATCGAGAATGGTATTTCCATCATTGAGTCTTATTTCTGAACAAACATCCAAAGCGTTTCATATGATGTGTCTCTCTTACAAAACCCACAGCTATCACTGTGGGTTTTGTGTTCTCTAAACAAGTCCATTTTTGCTTTTAAGAGGTTGATATGCCGTGACTCTATCCTAACTTGGACATATCGTATAAATGAGACTTTTCCCAAAAATGCATATGAGGGGTTGGTTAAATGAGTGCTGTACCTCACTACAAGGCGAACCAACAAGGTATTTCCATTATTACCTGTACCAATCGCCATAATTATTTAAACAACCTATTTCAAAATTACAGCAGACAAAAATATGCAAATAAAGAACTTATCATTATTATCAATAATAATAAAATTCCACTATCCCCCTACCTAACCTTAGCTAAAAAACACAAAAATATTAAGATATTTCGTAAACCTGAACATCAATCTCTCGGTTCATGCTTAAACTATGCCGTAACAAAATGCAAATATCATACCATCGCCAAATTTGATGACGACGATTATTATGCCCCTCATTATTTGACGGAAAGTAATCTGACCTTACAAAGAACTAAAGCTGATATCCTTGGAAAACGGGCTCACTATATGTATTTACTAGGTTCAAAGACTTTGATTCTTCGTTTTGCAAATGATGAACACCGGACGGTTACCCATCTCCCTGGCGCTACGCTCGTCTTCAAACGAAAAGTATTCGATCATGTGAAATTTCCTAATAAAAACGTAGGTGAGGATGATCTCTTTTGCAGCAGAAGCAGAAAGAAAGGTTATAAGATTTATTCTGCGAGTAAAAATAACTTCGTTGCCATACGTAGAAAAAACTCTTCAAAACATACATGGATTATCAGTGATAGTACGTTAATAGCTAACCATAAGATCATCCGGAATATTAAAAACTACAGGAATTTTGTTGGACGCAGTCCAAAGATTCCGTTATGAAGTTAACTGCTGAATCTACTTCATCTGCTGTGTCTATTCTAACTTGTACGAAACGACTTGATTGTATTAAAACCATGTTTGATAACTATCAACGACAGAATTTCAAATCTAAAGAACTTATCGTGATCATAAATAATGATAGCTTGAGAATTGAAGATTATATACATGCTGCAAAAAAACATAAAAACGTACGGATCTATAAACTACCAGAATATCGTTCACTCGGGTTTTGTCTGAATTTTGGTGTGCACTTAGCGAATTATAGTTGTATCGCTAAATTTGATGACGACGATTATTACTCTGCCAACTATTTAACGGATAGTATGAAAATCCTCAATAAAACTAAAGCTGATATCGTTGGAAAACGAGCTCACTATATGTATTTAAATGATAAGAAGCTACTTTTGCTTCGTTATCTTCATATGGAAAATAAACAGGTAACCAATGTTCAGGGTGCCACCCTACTCGTAAAACGAAATGTCTTCCAGCAGATTTCTTTTCCAGATTGGAATAAAGGTGAATGTGTTAAGTTTTGTGCGGATTGCGCTGCACAGGGCTTTAAGATTTATGCAGGAAATAAGTATAACTTCGCTGCGGTTCGTAGAAAAAACTCCAAAGATCACACATGGATCGTTAGTGACAAGAAACTTCTAGCTCAAAATGTTAAAGTTCTAAAGGTAAAAAACTTCAAAAAATACGTAACTCGAGGCTGATTTAATCAAACTCATTCTAGCAGTTGCGACTTAGTAACCCAATAAAAAGACTGGACAGCAATTAGCTAAGCGGCTATTCGCATCCAGTCTTTCATATTTTTAAAAAGTATAATCGAAAAATTTCTCTGCATTCCTTAAGCTAGACCATATATCAGAACTTTCTCCACCTATATACCAATAAGCTACTCCAGCTAGTTTTTTAGTAACCGCTAAGTTGTATTTAGTTATTAATGAACGCCCATCCTCAATCCAAATCGTATGTTTTATAGCTTGTTTCGAGTAGCTCGCGACATATTGTCCCAGAGTAGGATTCCACACAGGTTTCGATGCATAGCTGCTGATGATCTGATTTTGCTCCGGAAGCGTAATATATTCAGAGGATAAAACCGTTCCCTTCTGGTTCAGTGTCCAATCCCGATTATATAAGGGCAATGCCAATATAACTTTTTGACTAGGTACAACTTTTAGGATTGTATTCACAGCCTTTTGATCATAAGAAAGCGAAGCATTGGACCCCGGAACTTGACTCCCGTCATAATGCTCATCATACCCCATCATCACCATGTAATTCACTTGCTTGCCTAGGGCAGCATAGTCAAAAGCTTCTGTCCAATCCGTTCCAAGATCAGGGGATACATCCATCGACAGAATAACATTGAGCGAATGCATTTTCTCGGCCAATAAAGTAATAAACGAAGTCAAATACACACGATCTTCGGCCGCTACATTTTCAAAATCTATATTTAGTCCATCTAATCCATATTTACTCACTAAAGCAGCTAATTGTTTGACTGCCGTATTCCTTGCGGTTGTACTCAACAGCATCTGATGCGTCGCTTCTTGATCCGATCGATTACTAACCATCGCCCAGACTTGCCTTTTATTCTTTTTTGCCCAAGTTACCAGCGAGACATCTGTCGAATCCGTTACTGTCCCTGTTTTTCCAACATAATACCAACGTGGTGAGAGTGTGTTGACGTTCGATTGCAAAACATGATTCTCAAATTGTGACGTCGTGAGACCATACTGCCAGCCTATAACAATACGTTTATCCGGATCACTTTCCAGCTCTGCCGCCCAGCTTGTATGTTGCAGCACCCGATCCATCAGCACTGCCGTCTCTTGCCTGGTTATCGGGTCCGTGGGTCGAAAATTTCCGCTATTATCGCCCTTCATTAATCCGCGATCATTAACCTTGGCTACAGCAGCACTTGCCCAGCTAGCAATTTGTTGCCGATCTTTAAAATTGGTTTGTGCGGTAGTTGCAGTGTTTGTTTGCTTTAGCGCTTTGGCTATCCACACAGCCGCTTCCTGCCGAGTAACTGCTTTTGCGGGTGCAAAAGTAGTTGCCGAAGTGCCGTTCGCCAGTTCAAGCTGAATTGCTGCCTGTATCCAGCCGTAATACCAAGCGCTTTTGGCTACGTCGGTATAAGGAGATACCGGACTCAACGCTGGATCAAGCTTCAACAGACGATCAAGAACGGTAATAAACTCAGCTCTAGTAATCGATTGAGTAGGTGAAAATTTAGTATTCGAGGTGCCAGTTAATATATTCCGGTTATATAAATCTATGATTTCTTTTTTTGCATAACTAGTGTTTATATCCTCAAAAGGAACCCCGTTATCGGCCGATATATGCTGAATAAATACTCCGGCGTATAGCACGACAGCGAGGGTCATTATAGTAAATATAGCAAATATATTCTTCACGGGTTAAGAGATTCCCCCTTGGTTATCAATCTTTGAATTATACCAAGGATACAATCCATAAACATCGCTAAAATATTGGTAGAATACGATAGGATCAGCTCTTCGGATTACGCAAAAAGAGACTAAGAACCACACCACACAGCGCCAAGACCAATGAAACTAGGAACGTGTCGTGGAATCCTGCAACCATAGCCTCTAAAGGTAGCTTCTGATTTCCTTGACTCATTTGAGTAGCTATATTCGAAGTCAATAAGCCCGACATTATAGCGACAGCAAAAGAACCTACAATTTGTTGTGCAGAGGCAGTAAGTGGGGTCACACGGCTGATCAAATCCTTCGGAGCGGCCTTAAGCACATGTGTACCGAGCTGCATAGTAGTTAATCCTTGGCCAAGTCCCATAATGGCAAAATAACTGATCATAACGTATACACTTGTATCATTTTGCAAACGTGACAAGAGAAAGAGTCCGGTGGACAGCAGCACAAGTCCAGAGAACACAACGGGCCGAGCTCCATACTTATCAAATAATTTTCCTCCAATAATCATGCCAGCAAAGGATATTAAAGCTTGAGG
The DNA here is from genome assembly GCF_038008505.1 of Paenibacillus sp. FSL H7-0735. Lineage (NCBI taxonomy): Bacteria > Bacillati > Bacillota > Bacilli > Caryophanales > Paenibacillaceae > Paenibacillus > Paenibacillus sp. FSL H7-0735. The sequence goes on from NZ_JBBOZH010000001.1 coordinate 4,387,478, forward strand.
AATAACTAAAAGTCCCGATTCAAAGGAAGAAAAACCTCTGACCTGCTGCAAAAAAATTGGAATTAACAGAATCGAACCAAATAAGGCGAACTGATTAATCCAGGTCAAAATCATACCTTTACTAAATTCTAGAGATCGAAAAGAGCGAAGTTCCAATAACGGTTCTTTTTGGCGCAATTCCACGAAAATAAACAAGGCTAAAGCAATGAAGCTGAACGCAAGAGATATAATCGTTATACGATCCCCCCAGCCGTCCACTCCCCCTCTATGCACCCCAAATACCAAGCTGGAGAAAGCGAGTGGTGATAAAATCACACCCCAAATATCCAATTTAGCTTTATTCCCCTTCTCTATTACCGGAAGAAATTTCACTCCAACAATCATTGCAATAATACCAATGGGGACATTAATCAGAAAAATCCAGTGCCAGCTTGCATATTCCAACAGCCATCCTGACAGTACAGGACCAAGAACAGGCGCAATTAACATCGGTAGGCCAAGCAATCCCATGATTGAACCTCTTTTATCGGGAGGTGCGATTTTGAATGACATAGCCATACCAATTGGAGCAATCATCCCTCCGCCTAATCCCTGCAAAATACGAAAGATTATCAGCTCTGTTGTGGATTGTGCCATTGAGCATAATAAAGAACCTATGGTAAACAATACGATCGAAGCTAAAAAAACACGTTTGGCAGTAAACTTATCCGAGAACCATCCGGCCAATGGGATAATTACGGATAAAGCCAGCGTATAACCCGTGATGGCCCACTGTATTGTTTTTAGGCTAGCATCAAAGTTTTTTTCAAGCTGCGGGATCGCTACATTCATAATTGTACTGTCGAGCATAACCAGCAACATTCCTGTTATAAGTGCCAGTATTACGGGAAATATTGCTTTTATAGAAAATTCTTTGGTGACTGGTTGGGATTGTTCCACTTGTAGATTACTCATGGGTCTATACACATCCTTTTTAATTTTTACTAATAAAATAGCTAACCGCTGCCTCCTTTTAAAAAAATCGCACCATTAAACTAACAGTGTAAGATTAATATAGCACCCGTTTATTTGCTTGTAAATAAAAATATCTAACACTGTAAGATAAACCGGTAATCTAACGATGGTAGACCAGCCATCCATCTTCGCTTATGATAAAAGAAGACAGTAACAGGAGGTCGTTTCGATGAGAATCAAAAATCTGCAAATCACTGAACAAGATATAATAAAAGCTTCTTGGGAGCTGTTGGATGATATCGGCATAGAGGCATTTAGTATGCGTAAATTAGCAGAACTATTAAATATACAAGCCGCCTCTCTCTATTGGCATTTTAAGAGTAAACAGAGTATTTTCCAGACACTGGCTAATGAGATCGCCAAAGAAGCCCTCGAAACTGCGAATCTCGAAGGTGATTGGCAAGAACAGCTTTTTCATTTTGCAGATCGAATCCGCGGGGTTTTACATAAGTATCCTTGCTCGGCTCAGCTGATGATGAGAACCTTGCCTTCTGAACCTAATTATCTATCTTTACTGAATACTTTGCTTCAGATCGTGGATCATCTTCCTTTAAGCGATAGTGACAAATTCTCCCTAATTGCTTGCGTGTTAAACTATGTAATCTCTTTCGAATTGGACAAATATGAGCAGGATCGAATTGACTTAGCCATGAAAAATGAACCTAATGGAGATGCTAGAGAGGTATTTAAACAATCGCTTGAGCACTTATCCGGGGATGGACCTAATGTTATAAAACGAATGTACGAAAACAATATCTTTAATGAAATTGGCTCCGATAAGATGTTCTATACAGGTCTAAAAATAATGGTGAGTGGAATTGAACAGTTAGCTAATGAGCGACAAGAGCGAGAAGAGCAAGAAGAATAACAAGAGCGACAGTAGAGCTTAGGGGATTTTTCACGAAAATAAATCTTGGCACAAAAAAAGGGCATCCCAGCAGCCGATTTCGGCTTTTGGAATGCCCTTTTTTAAAGAGCCCGAAATAAAAGTTCTCCTTTGGACTGAATATATCTATACATCACTCCACATGCCACAAATATCACCACACCAATACCTAACATAACGAGATTACCATTTAGATCGGATAAAAGAAAACTCAAACCAAATGGAATCAGCAAGCTGATAAATCCTATAATCATCGCTACAAGGACCGAAGCACTTTGTTTAATTACTGAGACTTCGTTAGTCCACTCCAGTTTAGGAAGCTTCAAGTTAACGATCACACCTACCATTGCAGTAAGACAAGCGTATAGGACGGGGATTATTAGCAATAACAAGCTCTCCATCCAGCCTGTGCCCAGAGAAATCATTAGAAGCACACTACTAACAATCACAATCGGTACTGTAATGGTGAGATTCACTACGATTTTACTTAATAATATGGTTTTTGTCGGAACGGGGGCGCTTTTTAAAATCCAAATATGGTTACCTTCAAGCGAAATCGAACTCGATGTCGTACAGCTTAATGCAACAAAGAGGGAAACAAATAGTGGCGCCAATCTACTTAGATAGTTAGAGAGTTCAGGTATCTCAATAATTTGTCCTAATTGCTCTGAGCTAACAAACAGTAAGGTAATCGCCATGACAAGTAACATAACCATACCGATACTCGTATTTAGCACATATATAGAAGAACTGAAATAGCGGCGCAGCTCTTTTTTATACAATGTGTAAAGCGGTGAAGAGACTGCAAGTGACCTCATTTGATACTTATTCTTTGAGTAAGAAGTCGTAAGGCCTGTGTGTATTGCTTTATATTTGCTGCCAAGAATAAGGGTAAACAACATAAAAGAAAGTAACGAAATCCCTATAAATAATAGTAAAGGAGCTACCTGATACGAGCAGACAGCATCTACATACATAACCGTCAAAGGATATAAGTTGAAGATTTGATCGGCAATTTGTGTGCTCATATCCGCAAGTAACTGCGGGTCATTCCCATTCATTTGGCCTGAACCCAAAATAATAACAATGATTACGGCAAAAGTCAGAATGAGACTTATTAAACGACTTCCTTTAAAACGTGAGGAAATCCAACTAATCAATGCCCCTATAATTGTTGCAGCAATGATCGGCACTAATGGGATAAATAGCAGCGTTATCATGAAAAATAAATAATATACTACTGCCGGATTTACCTTTATAGCATAAACTACACCTGCTGGCACCATCACCATCAATGAGAACAGTATATTCAGCACATAGAGCTGAACTACACGGCTTGCTACGATATGGCTCGTTTTGATAGGCAACGACATTACGAGATCGTAATCTTTGGAGCCAAATAATACCCCACTCGCCTTATAGATCGTTGTAAAAAATCCAATCAAGCAAGTAACAGCCATCATAATCGCAAGCAGCAGCTCTGGCCTGCCTATCTGTTCAAGGGTCTCTGCTATCATGAAGCTATATCCAAACGAAACTACTGCCATCATGACAATCCCTATTAAGATACCGATGCTCAGCAAAAGCATTTTTCGTCTTTCTTTCATATTCCTTGTATGCAAAGCTTTATTTAACCCAAACGATGAGATCAGCTGAATTTTCGTCAATCGCCAGATATTAATCATGTTTAATCAACTCCAAAAACACATCTTCAAGGCTGCTGTCACCCTTCACCTCTTCTGTTTTCCCATGAGTGATCAATTCACCCGCTTTGATAATGGCAATCTTATTGCAGAGCTTCTCGGCCACATCCAGTACATGCGTCGAAAAAAAGATCGCACTGCCTTGGCTGCAAATCTCCGCCATGATTCTCTTGAGCGTGTGTGCCGCTTTTGGATCAAGTCCCACAAAGGGTTCATCCAGAACGAGCAGCTTCGGTTTATGAATAAGCGCGGAGATAATCGCGAGTTTCTGTTTCATACCATGAGAATATGCGGAGATTAAATCCCCCAGATTAGAGGTAATCTCAAATTCATCGCTATACTTCTTTATCAATAACTCCCGATCCGCTTTCGATACACTAAAAAGATCACCAATAAAATTCAAGTACTGAATGCCCGTCAGATGATCGTATAGATCCGGATTATCTGGAATATATGCAGTAATCGCTTTGCAGGCTAAGGGATCTTTTTTAATGGAGTACCCACCAATCTCGATATCCCCCTCCTCAAAATCTAAAACTCCGACCACTGCTCGGATAGTTGTTGTTTTCCCCGCACCGTTATGACCGATAAAGCCATAGATGTCACCTTTTTCGACCACCAAATTCAGATCATTTACCGCCTTCTTGCCACCCTTGTAGCTCTTGGTAAAATGTTTGATTGTCAACATCTTGCCACTCCCCTTCCAATCTCATAACACTCTCGACAAGCCATATTTACTATAGTTTCGTCGTCTTCAATATACGTTTCTTATAATACGTTTAGCCCGTCCAGATAGTTCATTCATTCACAAATATTTTTATCGGAAATTCCCACCCTATAGCGCGCGAGGTGAATAGTAACCGGGTCCGTAAGGGTAAGCAATTTACTTTTGAACGCTAAACAGTCGACTTCGTTGGTGCCACGGTGTATAGGACCGAGGCGCCCTTATTTCACAAAATCATGCCTTTTTCCACTCCGTTCGGACTCAGATGCAGCTATTGTGCCATATCCACTGCATTTTGCTGCAAAATCAGCCGAATAAGTGCTTTACAGTCCGTTACTTTGAAATAAGGCGCCAAAAACACTATTTAGCTGCAATACGGTCCGCAAGGGTAAACAAACTACTTTGGTGACGATGAGCTAACTACTTTGGAACGCTAAGCAAACGAATTTCTAAGCATTCTACACTGGAACAGAAGCAATCTACCTTTGGCGATGGCTGCCATTCCTACGTATCGGACCGAGGCGCCCTTATTTCACAAAATCATGCCTTTTTCCACTCCGTTCGGACTCAGATGCAGCTATTGTGCCATTTCTGCTCCTTTTTGCTGCAAAATCAGCCGAATAAGTGCTATGCAGTCCGTTACTTTGAAATAAGGCGCCAAAAACACTATTTAGCTGCAATACGGTCCGCAAGGGTAAACAAACTACTTTGCTGACGATGTGATAGCTACTTTGGAACGCTAAGCAAATTACTTTGGGGACGGTGAGATAACTAACTTTGGAACGCTATCCAAACTACTTTGGGGACGCTGAGTTAGCTCCTTTGGAACGTTAAGCAAATTACTTTGGGGACGCTAAGCTAACTACTTTGGAACGCTAAGCAATCGAATTTCTAAGCATTCTACTCCGGAACAGAAGCAATCTACCTTTGGCGATGGCTGCCCTTGCAACGTATTGGACCGAGGCGCCCTTATTTCGCAAAATCCCACCCTTTTCCACTCCGTTCGGACTCAGATGCAGCTATTGTGCCATATCCGCTCCTTTTTGCTGCAAAATCAGCCGAATAAGTGCTATGCAGTCCGTTACTTTGGGGAAAGGCGCCAAAAACACTATTTAGCTGCAATACGGTCCGCAACAGTAAGGTAAGGTAAGGTAAGGTAAGGTAAGGTAAGGTAAGGTAAGGTAAGGTAAGGTAAGGTAAGGTAAGGTAAGGTAAGGTAAGGTAAGGTAAGGTAAGGTAAGGTAAGGTAAGGTAAGGTAAGGTAACTATCCACCCAACAAAAAGAGCATTCACCCCCAAATTCGGGATTGAATGCTCTTTTTTCTAAATGCAAAGTCTACGCTGATGCGAACTGACTGTTATATAATCTGGCGTAATATCCACCGCTGGCTAGGAGTTGGTCATGCGTACCACTCTCCACAATGTCTCCGTCCTTCATGAAAAGAATGAGATCCGATTCTCGAATCGTTGACAAACGGTGGGCAATTACAAAGCTGGTCCGGCCTGCGATCATTTTTAGAAAAGCCTTCTGAATCCGTACCTCAGTCAGCGTATCAATACTGCTGGTGGCTTCATCCAAAATGAGCATAGGTGGATCTACGAGCATCACTCGTGCTATGGTTAGCAGCTGCTTTTGTCCTTGCGACAAATTATCTCCTGAGCCACTGATCTTCGTATCATATCCCTCAGGCAGGCGTTTAATGAAGCTATGAGCATTAGCAGCCTTTGCAGCAGCGATGACCTCTTCTTCGGTAGCCTCAGGTTTGCCGTAGGCAATATTTTCTCTAATTGTGCCGCCAAACAGCCAAGTGTCCTGCAACACCATCCCGAAATTACGCCGCAGACTGTCCCGGGTAATCGTCTTGATATCCACGCCGTCAATCTTGATGGAACCCCTATCCACATCATAAAAACGCATAAGCAGATTAACCAGTGTCGTCTTCCCCGCTCCCGTCTGCCCTACAATTGCAACCCGGGTACCTGGTTTCACTTCCAGACTGAAATCATTAATCAGAGGACGTTCAGGATTATAAGCAAAGGATACTTTTTCAAAGGTAATCGTTCCTTGACTTGTATTCATAATTTTGGCGTCTGTTGCATCAGCTGGTTCTGGCGATAGGTCTAGAATGGCGAAAATCCGCTGCGCTGATGCTGTTGCCGATTGAAGCTGCGTAATCACACCTGTAATTTCATTAAACGGCTTAGCGAACAAGTTGGAGAAGATCAAAAAGCTGGACAAATCCCCTACCGTCACAAGCCCGCGAATCACCATAACACTTCCGATCATCGCGATAACAGAGAAGGTAATATTATTTACTAACCTTGTTGTCGGATTGGACAAGGAACCGTAAAATTGTGATTTCACACCAGTCTGGTACAAAGTCTCGTTTCGTTCTTCAAACTGGGTCAGTGCACGGTCTTCATAATGATAAGCTGTGACCACTTTTTGTCCGCCAATCATTTCCTCCACATATCCGTTGAGACCGCCCAGAATTTTAGCCTGCTCCTTAAACATCTTCTGGGAGCGCATCGTAATGAATCTTGCCACAAAAAATGTAACGGGTGCTGACAGAAGAACAACTAAGGTCATTAAAGGACTAATGTACAACATGAGTACAATCGCCCCCACGATGGTGATGATCCCCGTGAGCAGTGTTGAGAAGCCTTGCAGCAGTCCATCAGAGACCGCATCCATATCATTAACAAACCGGCTGATGCTGTCCCCTTGCGGGTGGTTATCATGAAATTTCAGCGGCAAAACATTTAATTTATCAAAAAGCTCCCGCCGTAAGTCATATACAGTCCGGTAGGCAATTCGATTAGTCAGGTAGGTAAGAAGCCATCCGAAAAAGCTGCCGACAATATACACCCCTGCCAGAATCAAAAGCAGTCTAAGTACGGCGTCAAAATCAACCTCTCTCGGCCCGATCATAAAATCGATGGCGCTGCCGATAAGCAACGGGCCAATTAGATTGGCAATCACACTGAGTATTGCGCAGATTACTGCGCCTATAGCTATTTTTTTATAATGCCCTGTGTATACAATAAGTCTTTTCCAAATGTTGTTTTTGATCATTGGCCCGACTCCTCACTTGATAGCTGGGACAGGCAGATTTCTTTATACTCTTCACAACCCCGCATCAGCTCCTCATGGGTTCCGACACCGGCGATCCGCCCTTCCTCAAATACCATTATTTTATCCGCTTGTCTTACAGTGCTTACCCTCTGCGAGACAAGGAGCACGGTCATTTCCTGGCTGCTCTCTTTGAGAGCCTTACGAAGTGCCGCATCTGTGGAGAAATCCAGCGCACTGGAGGAGTCATCCAAAATAAGAATCGATGGCTTACCTACTACTGCACGAGCTATGGTTAAGCGCTGCTTTTGTCCACCGGATAAATTTAATCCACCACGAGATACTTGCGTATTCAAGCCTTCGGGTAATTTACGTATAAACTCCTCCGCTTGAGCGATAGAGGCTGCCTGCATGATTTCTTCCTCAGTTGCATCTTCCTTACCCCAACGTATATTCTCAGCGATTGTTCCTGTAAACAGCACAGCTTTTTGCGGTACAATCCCTATTTTCTCACGAAGCTGGTGCAGCTTGTAATCTCTGACATCCACACCATCCACTTTCACTTCACCTTGCACCACATCATAAAAACGAGGGATCAAATTCACAAAAGTAGACTTACCTGAACCCGTACTGCCAATCAGGCCCACGGTCTCTCCGCGATTAATTACTAAAGATATATCCTCTAATGCCGATTCACCTGTCGTATTATACCCAAAGGATACGTGATCGAATTGTATAGCAGGGGCAGCATGGTCAGGTTCTGCAATCAATGCATTTCCTTCCTCGGACACGGATACCTTAACACCAAGCACTTCATTCACACGATTCGCTGAGGATGAGGCTTTTGTAAAAATAATAACCAAGTTGGAGACTACTATCAGCGCCAGCAAGATCTGAGTGATGTAATTGATGAAGGCAATGATCTCCCCTTGAGACAATCGGCCCCCATCGATATGAATTCCGCCTACCCACAAAATAGCTATGATCGCCGCATTTACTACAAGTGTAGTCATCGGCCCAAGCAAAGCAGAAATCCGCGAAACCCGGATCGCTGTAGTAGTCAAATCATCGGATGAGGCATCAAAACGGTCTTTTTCTGTACGTCTTTTGGCAAAAGCACGAATCACTCGAATCCCCGATAAATTCTCACTCAGTACGAGCGCAAGGGCATCCAGCTTCTGCTGGTATTTTCGGTACAAAGGAGCACTGCGGGTGATAATAAAATATAAAATAATGCCAAAAACCGGTGTTGCCGCTATTAGAATCAGCGATAATCTAAAATCCAAAATCATGGACATTAGGATAGCCCCGATGCAGATAAACGGTGCACGAATAACTAGACGAATCAGCATGGCCACAGCAATTTGCAGCTGGTTTACGTCATTGGTAATCCGATTAATCAGTGTAGGCGTACCTAAGGTATCCAGTTCAGCATACGACAAGGATGTAATATGTCTAAACATCTTATTGCGTAGTGTCGTACCGAATCCCTGTGAAGCCCGGGCTGCATAATATTGGCATACCATGGAGCAGCCGAAGCCAAGCAGTGACATCAGCACCATTAGGCCACCCATGCGGTAAACATAGGCGCTGTCATGATTGCCAACCCCGTTGTTGATGATCAATGCGACAATGGTAGGCAAAATCAGCTCCAGAATCGCTTCCATCAGTTTGAAGATCGGTCCAATGATCGCTTCTTTTTTGTACGGCTTTAAATATACTGCAATTTTGAACAAATTTATCCACACCCAACATAAGAAGTATTTAACCACTTGAAATATGTATAAGAACAGTTATGATTATGGCATATCTACTCACATATTAATAATATTGGATTCGTATCGCTCCCATACGATTAGCATATCTCAAGTTCGGAGGATTTTTATATGGATATTAGACAGCTTAAATATTTTATGGCGATAGCTGAGGAAGGACAGATCACATCTGCAGCCAAAAAACTGCAAATGGCCCAGCCTCCGCTGAGCCAGCAGCTAAAGCTCCTGGAGGAAGAACTCGGTGTAAAGCTAGTGGAACGAGGTCCACGCAGCGTGCAGCTCACTGAAGCTGGAGCCATTTTGCGGGACCGTGCCCAACAAATTCTGGAGCTGGCAGATTCCACTGCCCGTGAGCTCACTGATTTTGTCAAAGGTTTAAAAGGAACCCTAGCCATTGGTACAGTTTCTTCCTCTGGAGCTACGTTGCTTCAAGATCGGCTATGTGAATTTCACAAAACCTATAAAGGTGTGAAGTTTGAGATTCATGAAGGAAATACCTTTAGAATCATTGACCTCTTGAATAAAGGCATTGTCGAAGTCGGAATTGTAAGGACACCCTTTAATGGTACAAATTTAGAGTGTCTTTACACACAAGCTGAACCTATGATTGCCGTAATGACACCTGAGTATGACTGGAAAACGGATGAAAACTTTATTGAGATCGGTGAGCTAAAGGATAAGCCGCTTATTATCTACCGCCGTTTTGAGCAGCTTATCCGGGAAACATGTCTTGAGAACGGCTTTGATCCGCTGATTTTCTGCATGAATGATGATGCTAGGACAACACTGCTCTGGGCAAACGCTGGTCTTGGCATCGGAATCATCCCCAAATCCGCTTTCGAATTAACGAGTAACCGTAATTTGATCTATAAAGAAATCAGTAGTGAATCACTACGCACGCGGGTCGCCGCCGTCTGGATTAAGGATAAATACTTGTCATCATTGGCTTCAAAGTTTATTGAGAGTTTCAAGAATGGATAATACCAGCTCTATTTATTCACTTGTTGTTGAACGAGCCTATCCTCTTCTTCTTTAATACGGTTAATATCAATTCGTTCAAACAATAATTGTAATTCAGTAACCTGTTGGTAAGGGGGTACCGAGCAAGGCTGCCAATTCGGTAGTTCTAACGACAGGAACCCCCTGATCTTGTCACAAGAGAACGGCAGAAACGGATGTAACAAATTCGCTAGGTTCGCAATAATCTGCACACATGTGTATATTGCAGAATCACAAGAAACCTGATCCTCTTTTATCTGTATCCATGGTTTTTGCAGGTCGAAATACTGGTTTGCCTTGCGCACATAAGAAAAAATATACTCCAGCGCATCTTTTAGATTCCCAGCCTCAATAAGCCGCCCTGATTCGAGATACAAGAGGTCAATGTTGTCATTCCACCCCTTATCCAATTGCCCATTCGGCACTTTCCCTTCATAAAACTTATCTACAAAAGCCAATGAACGATTCACAAAGTTACCAAATGCTCCAAGCAGCTCTCCATTATGGCTATAAATAAACTCTCTCCAGGAAAAATCCGTGTCCCGCTTCTCGGGTCCATTGGCAATTAAGAAATAACGAATAGAATCTGGCTGATACCGCTCTAAAATATCAGGTACCCAGACCGCCCAGTTTCGGCTAGTGGAGAACTTCTGCCCTTCAAGGGTTAAATATTCGCTAGATATAATCCTGTCCGGTAAATGCAGACCTCCTGCTCCTAATAACACAGCCGGCCATATTAAAGTGTGAAAAGGAATATTGTCTTTACCATGCACATAATAAGCGGTTATCTTCCTTTTTTCCTCTAACCAAAAATCCTCCCAGCTTCCTCCGGACTGTGCAGCCCACTGCTTACTGGCTGATAAATAACCACTTACCGCCTCAATCCAAACATAAATCTTTTTATCTTCAAATCCAGCCACAGGAACATCTACACCCCAAGACAAGTCTCTTGTTACCGCGCGGTCCTGCAGCTCTTCTTGTAAATAACGTTTGGTCAGTTTTATAGCGTTATCTCTCCAAAATTGTGCTTCCTCTACATATTCCGTTAATTCAAACTGAAAATTAGATAAGCTAAGATAATAATGTTCTGTCGGCCTTTCTGATGGTGTATTACCACATAATTTGCATACTCTGTCTAACAAATCGGCAGGATCTAGAATCGTAGAACAATAATCACATTGATCCCCTCGCGCCCGCTGGCCACATACCGGACAAGTCCCTTCCACATATCTGTCTGGCAAAAAGCGCTGATCCACCTCGCAGTAACATTGCGCAATGGTTTTTTTATATAAATGACCATTCTCTAGTAGCTTTGTAAACAACTCTTGCACGACCTTATGATGCTGCTGTTGATCCGTTCGAGTATATAGATCATAACTAAATCCCAGCTGTTCAAAACACTTCAGAAACTCTTCATGATATCTGCTTGCAAAAGCTCCGGGCGTAATCCCTTCATTCACAGCCTGAACCGCTACGGGTGTTCCATGGCAATCACTGCCTGATACATATAATACGTTATCCCCTTTGGAGCGAAAATATCGTGCCAGCACATCCCCAGGCAACACACTTGATAATCTCCCAAGATGTAAAGATCCATTCGCATACGGCCAAGCGCCACCTATAAACACATTACTCATTAACCTTTTCCTCCTTTTTTAGACAACAAAAAAACTCCCATCCACAAAGGACGAGAGTTCTACTCACGTGTTACCACCTAATTTTATAAATGCCTCATGACATTTACCTCTTCAGGTACGACGTTAATTAACGTTTATACCCTAGCACTGTAACGGATGCAGGTTCCGGCGCAGCCTACAACCCATAAGGTTTCGATGCGCAGCTCTGAGACCATATTCCCAAGGGTTTTCTTTACTCCTTTTCAGCGACCGGAGCTCTCTGTTGAAAGAATTGCCGTGGTACTCTTTCTCTTCTTTGCTTTTACATATTCAAGTTAGAGAAAATAATACTCAATTTGTTGTTTATTGTCAATGTGAAAAATCAAGCTCACTGTAACTTTTCCAGTTAATCTCCGTCTTTTATATAAATACGTTACAAGGAGGTTCCTCAGTGAAAAAGGTAAATTTGCTTACACTCTCTTTTCTTTTACTAGGAGGAGTATGGGGTTGTTCCGATAATAAAGTTAATTCTCTTCCCAAAAGTGAACCCTATACTTCCAAAGAAGCCATCAGTAGAGGGGATATTGTTTCTTGGGAAAAAGTGTACAACCTAGATAAATTCGAGAAATTTATAACTAATCTCTCCAGCAAAAAAGCAGACAATATACGCGTTACAAGTTACACAGATGAAGGCGATCCTATATTTAAGGATTTGAAATTTGACGGTAACGTGATTAATTATAGCTATGATACCTCTAAGGATGCATTCGGTGGAAGCAACACAGGAGTCAGAACCGATACCTGCTCCGAAGTGACGAGTAAAAAAAGCACACAAGGTGAAATTATCTATTCGATCAGCGGTTGCACAAATAATGACTCTGAAATTGATTACTACCTTTTTCGCACAACAAAATGAAATGCTGAAATAAAAAAGACCACCCAATCATAATACAATTGGATGGTCTCTGTACTTCATATTATTTCATGATTTTGCAAATATCATTGGTGAATTGAACAGGATCACTAACCTGTAGACCTTCGATCAACAGCGCTTGGTTGTACAGCAGGTTCGTGTATAAACCGAGCTTTTCTTTGTCGTTCTCTGCTGCCGCCTTCAAGGACTGGAATACTTCGTGATGGATGTTGATTTCAAGTACCTTATCCGCTTGCACCTCTTGGCCATTCGGCATCGATTTCAGAATTTTCTCCATCTCGATCGTCAGCTCACCTTCTGCAGAGAGACATACCGGATGAGTCTTTAAACGTTTGGAAGCTTTAACATTTTTCACTTTGCCGGACAGGATGTCCTTCATCGCTTCAAAAAGCTCCTTGTTTTCGTTCTCTTCCGCTTCCGTTGGCTTGTCCGCTTCGTCGGCTTCGATCCCCAGATCTCCGCTGGATACGGATTTAAATTCTTTTTCCTTATAAGACTGAATCATCTTGATCGCAAATTCATCAATATCATCAGTGAAGTAGAGAATTTCATACCCTTTATCCGATACAAGCTCGGTTTGCGGGAGCTTCTCGATTCTGTCGATCGACTCTCCGGAAGCATAGTAGATATACTTCTGATCTTCTGGCATTCTTGAGACGTATTCGTCCAGCGTAACCAGCTTCTTCTCCTTGGAGGAGTAGAACATTAGTAAATCTTGAAGGGTGTCTTTGTGCATCCCATAATCGTTATAAACACCAAACTTAAGCTGTCTGCCAAAAGCATTATAGAACTGCTCATATTTCTCTCTTTCATCCTTCAGCAGGCTTTGCAGTTGGCTTTTCACTTTATTCTTAATGTTCTTAGCGATCAGAGTCAGCTGACGGTCATGCTGGAGCATCTCTCTGGAAATGTTCAAGGAAAGATCCTCTGAGTCCACCATACCTTTTACAAAACTGAAGTAATCAGGCAGCAGATCCGCACATTTGTTCATGATCAACACACCGTTGGAATAGAGCTCAAGACCTTTTTCATATTCCTTTGTGTAATAGTCAAACGGTGTATTTTCTGGGATGAACAAAATCGCATTGTACACTACAGCACCATCAGCACTGATATGAATATGTTTAAGCGGCTTATCGAAGCCGTAACGTTTCTCTGCATAGAAGTTATCGTAATCTTCTGTAGTCAGCTCGCTTTTATTCTTGCGCCAGATTGGCACCATGCTGTTTACGGTTTGTTCTTGAACAACTTCTTCGAACTCGTTCTCCGTGCCTTCTTTTGGCTTTTGTTCCTTCACGTCCATTTTGATTGGGAAACGGATGAAGTCGGAGTATTTTTTAATGATGGATTTCAGGCGATATTCTTCCAAATATTCATCATATTGATCTTCTTCAGTATTCTCTTTAATCTTCAAAATCACATCAGTGCCGACAGAATCCTTCTCAACAGTCTCGATGGTATAGCCGTCAGCGCCCTTAGACTCCCATTTAAAGGCCTCGTCGCTGCCTAATGCCTTACTGATCACTATAACGTCATCAGCCACCATAAACGCAGCGTAGAAGCCCACCCCGAACTGTCCGATGATGTTGTGGCCATCTTTAGCTTCGTTCTCTTTCTTAAAAGCAAGAGATCCACTCTTCGCGATTGTACCTAAGTTATTCTCCAGCTCCTCTTGTGTCATCCCGATACCTGTATCGGAAATCGTCAAGGTTCTGTTCGCCTTATCGGCGGTCACTTTAATATAATAATCCTCTTTATTGAAGACCAGGCCTTCATCAGCTAAGGCTTTGTAATAGATCTTATCAATCGCATCACTTGCATTGGAAATCAGTTCACGCAGGAAAATTTCCCGTTGAGTATAAATGGAGTTAATCATCATTTCCAGCAATCTTTTCGATTCGGCTTTAAACTCTTTTTTGGCCATGAATAAATAAATCTCCTTTCAAAATAACCTTATTATTCATCATTCCGTGATTAGCACTCTTCTTAGATGAGTGCTAATTCTTCTTTTTATATAACATAAACTCATTTTCAATGTCAAATTTTTTGGCTACTTTCATATGAAAATATAACCATTTACAATTCCCTTGCAATCCTATTGATTGTATGATTTAAATAGATTAGATACATAATTTCCAAATAAAGGTTTATCCATTTCGGATTTGGGAGGTCTTTAAATGAATGAACAAGCAATGTCCGCTTTAAATTCCACAATAATAAGCCCCGTAAAGAACTTAATTGGCAGTGTATTCATTCCCGTACATGATATTGAAAAATCCCGTCGCTGGTATTGCCAAGTCCTGGGGCTTCCAGAGACAGATTGTAAGATCATGAACGGTCATTTATGCCCGCTGCCTATGCAGGGAAACACTGGAATCATACTGGATACCATGCCGTTGTGGGGCGGCTTAGAACCTGAAGGAACACCGCCCATTACAACACCAGCTTTTTTGTTACTGACCGATGATTTGCAAGCCTCTTTCAATTATGTGAAGGCTCTCGGTGTAGAGCTAGTAACTGAAATTCAAGATGAGCATTGGTTTGTTGTGAAAGATCCTGATGGGAATAAATTAATGATTTGCAAGCAACATTTGGATTAAAAATTGCAGCGGTTGTGATTTCCACTTCTTAGGGTGCATCAAAAGCTGCAGATCAAAGTGAATTTCGGGATGAATAAAGGACAGCTCCGCCAAGCTTCCTCGTTCAATTTCTTCCTCTGCCACGATTTTTGGTAACAAAGCAATTCCAAGGCCATTCATTACACAACGTTTGATGGCCTCCAGATTCGAAAGCTCAAAACCAATGCGGAATATGATCCCGTGCTCTTTTAACAAATTCTCGAACAGACTGCGGTAAATACAGCTTTCCTCCGAGACTATTAGCTCACAGTTATTCAGATCGTTTAGGGTTACCGTATCCATCTGGGCAAGCGGATGATGAATGGGGGCTATCAATACAAGCGGCTCATCTCTGACGATCGTACGCTCAAGGATGGAATCCGCAGTGGTGCGATCCAACATTAAGCCTAGATCTACTTCGCCATCTTTTATTTTGGCAAGAAGATTAGCTTCCTGCATCGTTTGCAGATGAATATCCAGCTTCGGAAATTTAGTCCTTAGCTGCTGCAGGTAAGGAGGTAAATAAAAGGCCGCTAAAGAATCTATCGTCCCAATAGTTATCGTTCCTCCGATTTGCTGGGCGATGGTTTCTTTTGAACGATCATACAAATCCAAAATCTCCACGAACAGCTTCAATAACTCTTCTCCTGGCGGGGTAAGCCGCAGCTGACGGCCATGCCTCTCTATTAAAGGTACTCCATATTCCTTCTCTATCTTCTGTATCTGCATCGTCACACTTGATTGTGCATATCCCAATTCTTCAGCAGCTCGCGTAAAGCTCTGACGTTTAGCCACCTCGCGGAAGGTTCGTAAATAGGTTAAATCCATTACCTCACCCTAACATCAATATTTTTGATGATCCATATCATTTATTATAGCTAACGACGATGCTACTTTCCATGGTAAAGTGTATGTAGAGGAATTAAAATATTTTGGAGGCCGATAATTTATGCTTACAGAACAACAGATTTATGGAGTTTATGTCCCCGTGGTCACCCCGTTCAATGCTGCTGGTGAAGTTGATTTGGATTCGTATCAGCGTTATGTAAAGAACATTATTAACAACAGCATACAAGGTCTGGTCGTTAATGGAACCACCGGAGAATCGCCCACTGTAACCGTAAATGAAATGCAGCTTCTAGTAAACACTTCCCGTGAGCTTCTACAATCCACATCAATCCCCTTAGTAGTTGGTACAGGTACCAATGATACAGCCTCTACGGTTGCACGCACGGAAATTGCTGCAAACCTTGGTGCTGATTGTGCACTAGTAGTCGTACCTTATTATAGTCGTCCTTCACAAGAGGGTATCATTGCCCATTTCCGCAAAGCAGCAGAAGTAGGCATACCTATCATGGCTTATGATATTCCAAGTCGTACAGGTACCGCCATGACGGTAGATACTGCACGTACAATCCTAGAAATGAATAATGTTGTCGGTTTAAAAGACTGCTCAGGCAGTACAAAAATGGTTACGGAGTTAGTCCGTACAGGTGCCAAACCTGTGCTTGGCGGCGATGATTCCCTCTTTTATGAAATGCTTAGCTGCGGAGCAGCTGGGGGTATGCTCGCTACTGCCAACGTTTATCCGGCAGAATGCCTTCGTATCTTTGAAGCCTTTACATCT
Organism: Paenibacillus sp. FSL H7-0735; assembly: GCF_038008505.1. NCBI lineage: Bacteria > Bacillati > Bacillota > Bacilli > Caryophanales > Paenibacillaceae > Paenibacillus > Paenibacillus sp. FSL H7-0735. The sequence goes on from NZ_JBBOZH010000001.1 coordinate 4,404,447, forward strand.
GGTCAAGTGGACTTCGCTAAAGAAAGCTTTGAACAACTACTGCCGATCATCCGCCTATTGTTCAAGGAATCGAATCCCGCTCCAATTAAATGGATGCTTAACCAAAACGGCCTACTATCCTCGGATACGCTTCGCCTCCCTATGACTTCCATCAGCACAGGACTTCAGCAAGAACTGAGCCCCTATGTTCAGGACAATACAATTGAAGCAACCGCATAAATGAAATAACAACAGCCGTTGTACAGTGAGGAACTGTTTAGCGGCTGTTTTTTGTTGTAAATCATCAGGACATAAAACATAAAAAACTGCACCTCCAAATGTTAGTTGTGTCTAACAATTGGGGTGCAGTTCAATTTACTCTGACGGTTTTTTATAATGCTATAGAAAACGATACGCATTCAAACTTACTTATCTGCTGCTCGTTTTTTGTCTTCCTTTTGTGAACCACTCGGACTTTGGCTTCAATGGAGGGTTAGACTTAGGTTTTGCTTTAGCTGGTTTGGATGCCGCTGATTTTGTTGCTGCCGGTTTTGTTGCCGCAGGTTTAGCAGTTGCTGGTTTAGAGTTCGACGGTCTGGAAGACGATGGTCTCGAAGCTGCTGCTTTCGAACCTGACGGTTTCGCAGAACGATCTGTCTTCATTTGCGTTTTACGAGACATCGGATAAGGATGATCCTTAACTTCCGGAATCGATTTTCCAATCAATTTTTCAATATCTTTAAGGAAAGGAAGCTCTTCAGCTTCGCAAAAAGAAATTGCCGTTCCGCTCAATCCCGCTCTGCCTGTACGACCGATCCGGTGCACATAGGTTTCCGGAATGTTCGGTAAATTGAAGTTGATTACGTGAGACAGCTCATCAATATCAATTCCCCGGGCAGCTATATCCGTAGCTACGAGAACACGAGTCGCACCGCTTTTAAAATTCCGCAAGGCGTTCTGGCGATCATTTTGTGATTTATTGCCGTGTATGGCTTGAGCAGAAATGTTCACTTTAGCCAGATCGCGGGTAACACGGTCTGCACCACGTTTGGTACGAGTAAACACCAAAGCTGAGACGATGGATTTATCCTGTAACAGCAGGTTCAATTGGTTTTGCTTATTTCCGTTCTCTAATAAATAGATCGATTGATTGATTCTATCCGCAGTAGATGACACGGGTGTGATTTCTACCTTCACTGGATTCACAAGCAATGTTTTGATCAATTTAGAAATTTCAGTTGGCATCGTTGCCGAGAAAAACAGAGTTTGCTTCTTCGTAGGCATTTTGGCGATGATTCGTTTCACATCATGAATAAAGCCCATATCCAGCATCCGGTCAGCTTCATCCAGAACTAAAATTTGTACATATTGCAGATCTACACGTTTCTGATTGATCAGGTCGATAAGTCTGCCAGGGGTAGCAATAAGAATATCGGCCCCTTGATTCAGTGCGCGTTCTTGCACTTTCTGTGACACACCGCCAACAATGGCAGCAGAGCGGATATCTGTATATTGGCTATACGCTTTTATGTTATCAGCAATTTGAATCGCTAGTTCTCTTGTCGGTGTTAAAATCAACGAGCGAATGCGTCGCACATTATTGGATTTGTTTGGGTTGGATTGTTCGCTTAACAATTGAATAATAGGCACGGAAAATGCAGCTGTTTTTCCTGTTCCCGTTTGTGCGCATCCAAGTAAATCTCTACCCGCTAATACAGCTGGAATCGACTGCTCCTGTATTGGTGTAGGTGATGTATAGTTTTCTTTGCTTAAAGCCTTCAAAATTGCAGGCACAATATTCAGTTCATTAAATGTCATTGGGTCTCCTTAATTTCTAATACATATATTCTTAACAATAAATCCTTTTGTCACGTCATAAACCATAATCATAACACAATAAGTTACATAATAATAGATTTTCTTTATCATCACACCAATTTTCATTAAAAATCCATTTCAGGATACTATTCGTTCTGCTCTTACAGAAATATTTTGCTAACCGTAAAATACTCCTCCTCAATTTATCCTGTGGCGTATCATTTGTTGATCCTGTTGATCCTGTTGATCCTGTTGATCCTGTTGATCCATCGGACTCAGACGCCCTTATTTTGAGGATTCATGGTTTTTGGCGATGCTATCGGACTCAGATGCACTTATTCACACCTTCGAAGCCCAATTCAGTACAAATATAAGGCAATAAGAGCTATGCGGTCCGATACCTTGGCAAAATAGATCAAAATGCTGAAATAGCTGCGATACAGTCCGATATGTACAAGCGGTCGGGTAAACCACGCAAACTTTACAGCACGCGGATCAGACACGCAATCCTTACAGCACGCGGATCAGACACGCACAAAAAAGCGGAGGATTTCTCCCCCGCTTCTTATCTTTGCTATAACTATGATGACTATTCTACGATTTCAGCAGTATCGCCGTTGTTGGCACCTGCAGCGTTAGCTTCGTCAGTGTCAATATGCATATCCAGTTTAAAGCTGTCTGATACGCGTGCAATTACGTTCTCCAATACGAGACCACGATCGCCTCCGAGACGAACTTTAAGCAATTGCTTATCAGCAATGCCCCAAGCTTCAGCTTCAGAAGTATGGAAGTGAATGTGACGAGCGGCGATGATAACGCCTTGTTCCAATTCTACTTCGCCAGCAGGTCCTTTAAGCGTAATGCCAGGTGTTCCATCAATATTTCCAGATTCGCGAACTGGAGCTTTCACGCCAAGTGCGAAGGAGTCAGTACGGGAAATTTCTAATTGGGAAGCCGGACGAGCAGGTCCCAAAATTCTTACTTTGTCAAATTTACCTTTGCTGCCGATAACTGCTACTTGCTCATTTGCTGCAAACTGTCCTGGTTGAGAGAGGGGTTTGAACTCCGTTAGTTGATATCCTGGGCCAAACAAAGCCTCCACATGCTCTTGCGTAAGGTGAATATGTCTAGCCGACACACCTACGGGTACAGTCTTACTCATAGTAAAGTCACTCCTTGTATTTTCTCTAGTATCTGTACAAGCCATTAACCATTATACATCTTCTTAACCAAAAATAAAAAGCCCCACATCATAACGAGGGCCTTTTTTTCGACAATTCATACTTTTAGAACAGGATTGTCATGATTTAGACACCTGTGAAGGTAAGTTTGTACGCAAGTAGGAGACCGCATTCTCATATAACCAACCTTTAACGGAAGCTTCTGGATAGTAACGAAGCAGGTGCTCGGCAAGCTCAGGGTATTTTCCCGGATGTTCCATATTCTCTACCCAAGTGTCAATGCCGTCAAAGTCCGAACCAAACATCATATGTTTCTCCCCACCCAGACTACATACATGATCAATATGCTTAAACAAATCATCTATACGAGCTTTTCCATCATCACATACAAACCACGGATAAAAGGTCAGGCCCATTCTTCCGTCCATTGCAATTAATGCTTTAATCTGTTCATCATTTAAATTTCTAACATGCCCGCAGATCTTTGCGGCGTTCGAATGGGAAGCTATAAACGGACGTGTGCTTAAGTCGGCTAGCTCCCAAAAACCTGCTTGAGACAAATGTGACACATCAAGCAGCATTCCACTGTCGTTGCACCATTCGATCAGCTTTCGCCCTTTTTCCGTAAATCCGCCGTTGCGCTGCTCCAATACTCCGTCCGCTGCCCAATTGGCATAATTCCAAGTGATCCCCAAAAACCGCACGCCAAGCTCAAAGCAGAGCTGTGCATAAAATAGGTTCCCTTCTAGACCGTCTACACCCTCCAGAGAGAGCATTCCCCATGGAGGTGCTCCAGCTGCTCGTTTACCTACCTCCTCCTTCCAACGCAGCCACTGAAGGCTCTCTGCGCCTAATATTTTTTTCCGGAACAAATCAATTTGTCCTAAAACATTCTCAAAGCTAGGTCTACCTCTACTTGCCGAAAGGTATATCGCAAAAATCTGCAATTCTACACCGCCCGCTACCAACCGCTCTCCGGTAACATCCAACCGGGGATCATTCTTAAAATCCATATCCGGTGATGCTTGCATTTTACTCAGCACATCACAATGAAAATCCGCAACCTGTAGCTTATCGGTTCTCATCCCAAGCCCTCGCTTTCATGCAGCCCTATTCCAGATTCTATGCTTAAAAACGCCAGACTATATACCAAAAGCAAAAAACCTGTTTACATAAGTAAACAGGTTCATCCGTTCTATGCTTCTATTATCTGGGTTCTACAATCAATTTAATCGCGGTTCGATCCTCTCCATCAATCACAATGTCTGTAAATGCCGGAATGCAGATCAAATCTACTCCGCTTGGTGCAACAAATCCCCGGGCAATGGCAACTGCTTTGACTGCTTGATTCAGTGCTCCAGCTCCAATAGCTTGTAATTCGGCCGATCCACGTTCACGAAGAACACCTGCTAAAGCGCCGGCGACGGAATTTGGATTGGATTTAGCTGATACTTTTAATACATCCATAGTAAGTACCTCCCCTGGGAAAATAATGGTGTTCTTCCACTACTTTAGATGTTATTCGCGAGAGAAGAAATAATTCCTTCTTTTTGCGGACTACTCTGGAGAAAATGGTACAATAGATACTCTTTTTCGATATAATAAATATCACACTTTACCCTTATTCGGCGAAATTACCCAGAAAATCACTTATCTTATCCTACTACTAGCTCATTACCCATTCATCTTCACGTAGCCGTATTTTCTCCAGACGGGTAGCCGCGCCAGTATTCTCGTCTAATTCTGCAAATAAACCGTGAAGCTGCCATTTGCCTTCATCAACAACAAATCGTGCTGGAAGCTGTGTAGTGAACTTATAAAGTACTGCATCTCTTTCCATACCCAGAATCCCTTCACTTGAACCAACCATACCCGCATCGGTCAAGTAAGCCGTTCCACCTGGCAAAATCACATCATCATTCGTCTGCACGTGAGTGTGGGTCCCAACTACAATTGATGCGCGACCATCCATGAAATAGCCCATTGCGATTTTTTCAGAGGTAACCTCTGCATGGAAATCAACGAGAATGCATTTATGATCTCTACGTAGCTCTTCCACAATTTCTTCACCCACACGGAAAGGGCAATCAATCGCAGGCAAAAATGTACGGCCTTGCAGGTTAACTATAGCCAGCTCTTTCCCGTTACCTTTAACAACCGTATATCCTCTTCCTGGTGTTCCTGGAGGAAAATTAGCAGGACGGATAATCCGGGCCTCATCGTCGATAAACTCGAAGATATCCTTGTTGTCCCATGTGTGATTACCCATGGTGATTCCGTGAACGCCCCAGTTAAAAAATTCATTTGCGATCGCTTTAGTAATCCCTCTACCGGCAGCAGAATTTTCACCGTTAACTATGATTATATGTGGTTGATATTTGCTTTTTAATGAGGGCAACATCTCCCGAAGTGCCTTCCTACCTACACTACCTACGATATCTCCAATGAATAGTACTTTAATGTTTCTCTCCTCCTAATCTTAACCTCTTCATCTAACGGATAAGTCTTCATATTTAAAAGAAAAAAGGCCCCGCTTAGGGGCCAATTTTCATCAAATATAAGAAAGTATAAGTTATATCTTATCCTTTAACCTTATATTCCTAGCAGAAACATGTACCAGGAAACGATCATAAATATCGTTATTTCCGAAGCGTATGTTATCTACTTATTGCCTATTTAGCGTATTCAACAGCCCGTGTCTCACGAATAACGGTAACCTTGATATGTCCTGGATAATCCAGTTCACTTTCAATCATCTTCGTAATATCGCGAGCAAGACGGAATGCCTCTGCATCGTCAATCTTCTCTGGCTGTACCATCACGCGCACTTCACGGCCCGCTTGAATAGCAAATGATTTCTCAACGCCTTCGAATGACTCTGAGATTTCTTCCAGTTTCTCTAGACGTTTAATATACGTTTCCAGTGTTTCACGGCGAGCACCAGGTCTAGCAGCCGACAATGCGTCAGCGGCGCCAACCAACATAGCAATAACCGAGGTAGCTTCGCAGTCTCCATGATGAGATGCGATACTGTTGATAACAACCGGATGTTCCTTATATTTCTTCGCTAGTTCAACGCCGATCTCAACGTGCGAACCTTCCACTTCATGATCCAGCGCTTTGCCGATATCATGAAGTAATCCTGCACGTTTTGCAAGCACGATGTCTTCCCCAAGCTCACCGGCCATCAGTCCTGTTAAATAAGCAACCTCCATGGAGTGCTTCAATACATTTTGACCATAGCTTGTACGGAATTTCAGACGCCCCAGAATCTTGATCAAATCTGGATGCAAACCGTGAACGCCCACTTCGAAAGTAGCTTGCTCACCATATTCCCGAATCCGTTCGTCCACTTCTTTGCGGGATTTCTCCACCATCTCTTCAATACGAGCGGGGTGAATACGTCCATCAGCCACCAATTTCTCAAGTGCCGTACGGGCCACTTCACGGCGAATTGGATCAAATCCCGACAAAATAACTGCTTCCGGCGTATCATCAATAATGAGGTCGATACCTGTAAGAGTTTCCAACGCACGAATATTACGGCCTTCACGACCGATAATCCGACCCTTCATCTCTTCATTCGGCAACGTAACAACTGAAACCGTTGTTTCCGCCACGTGATCAGCTGCACAGCGTTGGATAGCGAGTGTAATGATTTCACGGGATTTCTTATCCGCTTCTTCTTTCGCCTGCTGTTCAATTTCTTTGATCATTTGTGCCGTTTCATGGCGAACTTCTTGCTCAACATTGCTAAGAATGATACTTCTTGCATCTTCGATGCTTAAATTGGAGATACGTTCCAATTCAGTGACTTGGTTTTTGTAAATAACATCAATTTGCTGTTGGGTTTCATCAATTCGTTTCTCTTTGTTAGCTACTTGTTCTTCTTTTCTTTCAAGCGATTCCATTTTTTTATCCAGAGATTCTTCCTTTTGCAGCAAACGTCTCTCTTGGCGTTGGATTTCATTCCGACGTTCACGAGTTTCTTTCTCAGCTTCAGTACGGATTCTATGGACTTCGTCCTTAGCTTCCAATACTGTTTCTTTCTTCAGCGCCTCAGCGTCCTTCTTCGCATTCTCAACGATGACAACGGCTTCTCTTTCTGCGCTTTGGATTTTAGCTTCTGCAAGGGATTTACGAATAAAATAACCGAACCCAAAGAATATTGCAGCTACAACGAGAACGATAATGACCCAGATCCATGATTCCAGCATCTGTTCACCTCCTCGTTGGTTCCTCTCCAAGGTATATCCCTGGGAATTGTGCAGTTGTTTAACTATCCGTTCATCACCATACAAAAAACCGGTAAACAACCGATTGCCATACTGCACATGCTGCACATGCACACTGCCCGCCTTATCCGGCGATTACATTTCATATGAGTTGTACGTGAACCGTTTAAAACAGTCTCCTTTTTGGGAAGGAAAAAGGATTCTAATTTTATGCCGATTCATGTTATATTTTATTATTTATAAAAAGACATTGTCAAGAGAGTCGATATACGCATTAATGTCAAGAGAATCAGTGATTCTAGTAAAACTCCTCATCTTCACCTTCATAATTGTCTTCCGCAAGTAAAGTATTGATCACTTGGCGAACCATATCGCCCGAGAATCCACGGCGCATAAGGAAGGCTCCAGTCTTTCTTCGCTTATCTGAAGCGTCTCCACGGATGAGATTCCATTTCTTGCGCCCTGTTTCGAGTGCACTCTCCAGCTCTTGTTCAGGAGTAATATTCTCCAAAGCTTCCGATATAAGGGTTTTGTCAATCCCCTTCTCACGTAGCTCTTGTCGAATCCACATCTTCCCTTTCCGCTGGTTCGCTATTCGTTGCTCCGCCCATTGCTTAGCATATAAAGGGTCATCAAGAAATCTTTCCTGATGTAGCCGCTGCACCACTTCCGCAATAATAGTCTCTCCTATTTCCTTCTGGCGTAAACGGCGAGTCATTTCCATAGCGGTGCGTGGTTTACGTTCAAGATAACGGAGGCCTTCCACATAAGCTCGTTGACGCTCATCAGCTACAACAATTTCTTCCAAATCAGCCTTCATAAAAGAATTACCAGTAATCATTCGATATTTAATCATGACGTCCTCGTGCACAGTCATGTTATATGCTCCGAAATGTATGATATAACGGTGGTCAGATTTCTTTTGACGTTCTACTTTAGTGATCTCTAAGAGTTCTCCTTCAGGAAAATCAGATAACACCTGCTCATCTTGTTCTTCTGCTTCAAAATCCAGTTGTATTACCATAGTTGTTTGTCACCTCATAGCAATAGATCAGTTATCGTCTTACTTTCAATACTTGTTAAGAAAAGACACCCTGCAACAATCAATCACAGGGCGTCCTATTGTTTAATATACTATTCGATTTCGAGGAGCAATTTTTCTTCTTCCTCTTGCTCTGCAACAATCTCATCATTATTCGGCGCAGCAACAATAGTGGATAAATTACTTGCTTCACGGATCTTATTCTCAATAATAAGGGCAATATCCTGATGTTCCTTCAAAAACTGCTTAGCATTCTCACGACCTTGGCCGAGACGCTCGCCTTCGTAGGAATACCATGCACCACTCTTATTCACGATATCCATTTCAGTACCGATATCTACAAGACTTCCCTCTTTGGAAATCCCTTCACCATACATGATATCAACATCAGCCTGTTTAAATGGAGGGGCTACTTTATTCTTCACAATCTTGATCTTAGTACGGTTACCAACCACATCGTTCCCCATCTTGATGCTCTCTACGCGACGTACATCTAAACGTACAGAGGAGTAGAATTTCAATGCACGACCACCCGGAGTTGTCTCAGGGTTACCGAACATAACACCGATCTTCTCACGAAGCTGGTTGATAAAGATAGCAATCGTATTCGATTTGCTAATGGCACCAGAAAGCTTACGAAGTGCTTGAGACATCAAGCGAGCTTGCAGTCCGACGTGGGAATCACCCATATCGCCTTCAATTTCAGCCTTAGGTACCAAAGCAGCAACGGAGTCAACGACAATAATGTCAACGGCTCCACTACGAACAAGTGCTTCGGCGATTTCCAGCGCTTGTTCACCCGTATCTGGCTGAGAAAGCAGCAATTCATCGATATTTACGCCCAAGTTACGTGCATATTTCGGATCAAGCGCATGCTCGGCATCGATAAAAGCAGCTTGTCCGCCTTGTCTTTGCACTTCTGCAATAGCATGAAGAGCAACTGTTGTTTTACCTGAAGATTCCGGTCCATATACTTCAATAATACGTCCCTTTGGAAGTCCGCCTATACCTAACGCAATATCAAGTGCCAAAGATCCGCTAGGTACAACTTCCACTTGCATATGCGTGGATTCTCCCAGTTTCATTACCGAACCTTTACCAAATTGTTTTTCTATTTGACGAAGCGCCATATCAAGCGCTGCACGACGATCTGACAATCAGACCACTTCCTTCACTGTTTATAGTAATATAATAACGTGTTTTTAAGGTCTTGCCAAGCTTTTTTTCGAACATACATTCGTTTTTTTTGTCTTGGGCGTTATTTATCCCTTTTATTGTAAGCCTCCCTCCGGAGATAGAAGTTAATTAAATTCTCCACTTCACCGGACATCAACGACTTATGATCATGAGAAAGCATCGTGATCAAAATCTCTGCAAATATACAAAAAACCGCAGCAAAGAAATCTCAGTGCCACGGTTCTTCCGTATGTGTTTATTATAACTGGGCTAATCTCCCATTACAAGTCTGAACCCTCAAGAGGTGTCTCCACCTTGCGTTCCTCAAGTCTCCGCCAGAGACGATACAGCAAAGCCTTAACTGTTCGTAAGCGGATATTTTCCCGCGTACCTTTAAGATTAAGCTCATAAACCTCTGTCTTACGTCCCCGTTCAGCCAAGCCGATAAATACAAGTCCAACAGGCTTTCGTTCAGAATAACCCGGTCCAGCTACACCTGTAACAGATAAGCCGAAATCGCTGTCTGCAATCATTCTCACTTGGTCAGCCAACACCTCGGCAACTTCTCGGCTTACGGCTCCAGGGGCATTGGGTCCCTCCAAATAAGCACTTGGCACATTCAGCAGCTTTTTCTTTAAGTCATTTGAATAGCAGACGATTCCGCCGGCAAACATCGAAGCACTGCCTGGAATATTTGTTATACTCTCCATCAGCAAACCTCCGGTGCAGCTCTCTGCCGCACTTAAGGTCAGGCCGGCATCCGCCATCCAATCCACTATCAATTGCTCTAGCGGCACATCAATGTTCGCATACAAATGTTCCGGCAAAATCTCCTTGATTTGTTGTTCCAGTATCTCCAGCTTTTTTGTAGCTTCATGCTCAGAAGGGGCCTTTGTCGAAATACGAACAGTTACCTCTCCCTCTTTGGCATACGGAGCAATCGTTGGATCAGTCTGACTGCGAATCAGCTCAATGAGCTTGTCCTCCAGCAGTGATTCTCCGATGCCGGCAAATTTGAGCATTTTTGAATAAAGCGGTGTTTCGTTCGTCAAGGCGTGCTGCTGTAGCCACGGTACTGCTTTATCTACGAACATCGGTTTCATCTCACGAGGTGGACCTGGAAGCACAATATAATATTTCTTCTCATGCTCAAAAGCAATCCCAACCGCAAGACCGATTTCATTCGGCAACGGTGTAGTTCCTTCAATTATAAGTGCCTGTTTGCGGTTATTTTCGGTCATAACGATCTTACGATCATCAAAGAAACGTTGTACATGATCCATCGCCAAACGATCAATGTGGAGCGTTCTACCTAGCGATGCAGCCAGTGCGTCTTTAGTCAGATCATCCTCAGTGGGGCCAATTCCGCCTGTAAAGATAATAACGTCGGCCCGACTCTGAGCGATCTCGATGGCTTGCTGCAGGCGGCTGCTGTTATCACCGACAACAGTTTGAAAGTATACATCGATCCCGATGGCAGCTAGCTCTATAGACAAAAACTGGGCATTACTATTCACGATTTGACCGAGCAAAAGCTCTGTCCCTACTGCAATAATCTCCGCTTTCATACCTGGCTTTCGCCTCCTAGTTATAATGTAGGTACACTGCTTTTAGATTTCAAAAAAGGTAATAGGTGCTTCACCTATTACCCTTCCTTGTATGTCCAGCTTACATGCTTACGCATTATGCAGCTGTAGCAGATCCTTATTCTTCACAAAATAATCAATTCCAGAATAAATAGTGATCAGCGCTGCGGCCCAAATAGCAATATCGTCTACAGGAATACTGACAAATTGAAATGGGAAATTATTCAACAACAGCAGTGAAATCGCAACAATTTGTACAACCGTCTTTATCTTGCCCCATTTGCTGGCGGCAACCACTTTTCCCTCTAGCAATGCAATCTGGCGAAGTCCGGTGACTGCAAACTCACGACTGATGATTACAATAGCAATCCATGAATCGCATCTGCCCAGTTCCACAAGTGAAATCAGAACTGCAGATACCAGCAGTTTGTCCGCAAGTGGATCAAGGAGTTTACCGAGATTGGTGACCATATTATATTTCCTAGCAATGTAGCCGTCTATTCCATCCGTGCTGGCCGCAAGCAAAAAGATTACAGCTGCTACCAAATGATTAACAGATAGCTGAAACGAGCCCCAATGTATCGGTTCTGGATAAAAACTGAAATCCACCAGTAAAAAAAACATCATAATCGGGATCAGGCAAATACGAGCTAGCGTGATGCGGTTGGGCAAATTCACTGAAGTTTTCCTCCCCTAAATCGTTCATACAAATTGCCTAAAACAGGCTAATCCATTTCTACTTAAGCAAGTATATTATAGCAATAAATAGGTGTCAAAAAAACAGAAAGCACCCCGCGTTGTTAGCGCTAATAAGCACTGCGGGGCACAAAATTCTATTTCATGTTCATGAATTGTAGATCCAGCGGCAAATCAGCTTTACGCAAAATCTGAATAATCTGCTGCAAATCATCGCGGCTCTTGCCGGTTACACGAATTTGATCCCCTTGGATCTGGCTCTTCACCTTTAATTTTGAATCACGGATCAGAATATTAATCTTTTTCGCATTCTCCTGATCAATGCCTTGCTTAAGCCCTAAACGTTGACGTACAGATCCCAGGGAAGCCGGTTCTACTTTACCGAAGTCCAGATTCTTTAGGGTAATGCCTCTTTTCACCATCTTTGATTGTAAAATATCAATAACAGCGTTTAGCTTATATTCGTCTTCAGAGGCGATTATAAGTGCGTCTTTCTCCATCTTCAGACTGCTTTTGCTGTTCTTAAAATCAAAGCGGTTGTCGATCTCTTTCTCTGTTTGGTGAATAGCATTCGTTAACTCCTGCATATCCATTTTGGATACAATATCAAATGAACATTCTGAACTCATTAAACTCCACGTCCTTTATACAATTAGTCTGCTACTATTATAAGAGAATGGTACTATTAAGTCTAATTTTGGATAAATCATTATGTAGCTCACCCGACATAGAAAACAGCCCCACTAAGTGGAGCTTTTCCTTCGAGTGAGTTTGGTTCAAAGGGTAGAAACACGTCTCCACCGGAAGTACGCCGTTGGAGACGTTCATTTCTACAGCTTCTATCTGCTTCGGACCGGATTACGAAACATATCCAGAATTCCTAGCACAATATGTGCAATACCGAATCCGAGAATTCCGTATCCCCAAGCACCTGGTGTCAAATAGTATCCGATGAGACTGACAACAACCCCAAGGCCAGCTACAATCCAGCTAACTGTCATAAGATGTACACCTCACTTTGGCTAAAACTGAAAACAGTCTTATGTTCTCTCTAAAGCCAAAGTCTATACATCCTATTTGTTATTCGCCTGTCCCTTCACTTTGGGTACCTTCACTTCCAGAACCGTCGTCAAGATTAAGCAGGAGACGTGAAGAAGTCTTCTCATCCGTGATTACTTGACCATTTACGGTAATCTCAGTTGCTGGGGAATACCCAGACTTAATATACATGCCCTCACTACCAAGAACGAAGCTCATAGTTTCTCCTGCAGCTGTATTTCCGAAGGAGAGTTTTTCACCTTTAGAGTTCTCGCCTTTGTAAACTTCAAGCCAGCTTACTCCGGATGCAACAATCTCAACCTTAACTTCGCTTCCGGCAGGAGCTGTGACCTTAAATTTCGTTGTTTTGCCTGACTTCCCATCTGGTGTAACCGTGATAGATTGAGGAGTCGGCGTTGGCGTCGGTGTTGGCGTAGGCTCCGTAGTTGGCTCTGTAGTTGCTTCAGCACCTGCCGAGGAAGTAGGCGCTACAACACCGCCTCCTGATGCGGGTGGAGAAGTTTGTGCTGTATTAGGATCCTGCACATTATTGGTGATATTTGTTTGATCAACTTGATCAGGGTCTGCTTTGTTTAAACTAGAAGCATAAATGTAAATCACTACAATAATCAATATAGGGAATGTCCACATTAGCACCGTTGGCAGCCATTTTGCATTCCGTTCGGTTTCGGGTCTACGGCTGCGCTTTTGAATCACCGTCTCCATGGTCGTGTCTGCGGGTGGTGCAGGTACGTTCCCATGCTCCTCGAGCAGTTCGTCAGGACTCATGCCTACTGCTTCTGCATACGTTTTGATAAACGCCCTCACATAAAAACTTCCTGGAAGCACCTTGTAGTCTCCAGACTCGATGGCTTCCAAATACTTTTTGCGAATTTTTGTTACTTCCTGGACATCGTCAAGACTCATCCCTTTTTGCAGACGTGCCTCTTTCAATTGCCGGCCCAGTTCCGACATACCATCACCTCCTGTAAGTTCTATGAATGTAAACTTCCTTAACCAGCTTTATAAATAAACATGCTCGGAAGTGTATTCTTCATTGTTTGTGTTCTATAAATCATCACTGTAGCTCGTCGTAAACGACTCGTACAAGATTTCTTCAGTTGGATTATTCCGCAGCTCAATAATAATATCAAAGTCATCATAACTGTACTCAGATTCGCGTACGAAAATATCTGGATGCTCTATAACCTTTGTGCTTGGCATGCTCATAACATTTTGTAATAAATTATAATGTTTCTCATTAGAGCGGATCGTACTAACTATACCATCAATAATAAATACATTATGTGGGTTCATCTCATCTTCAGCCAATTGACTCCGCACCGTCTGCCGCAACAGTGTGGACGAGACAAATGTCCAGCGTTTCATAGCACAGACACTGCCAGCTATAATGGATTCCGTCTTTCCTACACGGGGCATACCACGCAGTCCTATAACCTGATTCCCATCTTTTTTAAACAGCTCACCGAGAAAATCAACCAATAGACCTAACTCATCGCGGGTGAAACGAAACGTCTTCCGATCATCTGAATCCCGTTCAATATATCGCCCATGGCGCACAGCCAGCTTGTCCACGAGCCTAGGAGACCGCAGAGCTGAAACTGTAATATTATCAACTTTTTTGAGCATTTCGCCCATCAGCATAATTTTCTCATCATCATTGGTCTCCAGCAACATTCCGCGAGTTTTTCCTTCAACTCCATTAATCGTCAGAATGTTAACTTCCAGCATCCCTAACATTGAAGCGATATCACCAAGCAGACCGGGTCTGTTCTTGTGAATCTTGTATTCCATATACCACTGTTTATATTCCACTTGTACACCTCATAGATTCCTTTTCCCTACCCTTTGCCAATACAGCAAAAAAAGCTGCCCCGGCAAAGCGGTCTTTTACACGGGTCATGTTAATGATATATAAAATAAAAATGAAAGGCAAGGTCAGTCCTGTAATAATTGCAGAAAAGCTCCCACAGGGGGAGCTTTTCCGCAAGCTTAGGCGTTGTCTTTCGCCAACTTGACCATGAGTTTAGCAATCGTTTGCTTTTCTTCATCGTTGCCGACATCCCATAGCTCTTTGATCGCACGGTTTTGAGTGTTTGCTGGATCCACTTTTTCATCAAGGAATTCCCCGATTTCAAAAGCCAGCTTTGAGATTGTGTCTTGACTCATCCCAAGTTTCTCTGCCTGTACAACCCGTTTACCTAAGAATTTCTTCCAGGTGTCAAAATTTTTGATTACGCTATCGTCTTGTGTCATCTTAAATCCTCCTTCATGTTTACGGTCGAACACCTGCATACAGGCTGTAAGCCGCCTTACGAGAGATTAAAAAACAACACTTATAATATGTCTCAGACGATAGCTTCTTATGCTGGAGCTTTTCTCCAAGTTAAGCATTACGTAATCCAGCCACCGTTAGGGCTAATGATCTGCCCAGTAATATACCCGGATTCTGGCAGTGCCAAAAAGTAAATCAATGAGGAGATTTCGTTCGGAGTAGCCAAACGTCCCGCCGGAATCTCATCCTCCAGCATCCGGACCTCATCCTCCTGTAGGTTAGACAACATATTCGTATTAACCGCTCCTGGAGCTACCGCGTTCACAGTTACGCCAGAAGGTGCTAATTCTTTGGCTAACGCCTTAGTAAAAGCATTTACTCCGCCTTTACTAGCTGAATAAGCGACCTCACAAGAGGCTCCCGATATTCCCCACACGGAAGAAACGTTGATGATTCGACCATAACGCTGGGATACCATGTACGGCATAAAAATCTGGCTGCACATAAAGGTACCTTTCAAGTTAATGGCCATAATATCGTCCCATTCCTCTTCGCTCACATCAGCGAGCATCCCGTAATGAGATTTACCGGCATTGTTAACAAGGATATCCGGCTGCATTCCATTGCTTTCAAGCTTCTCCGCCATTCGTACAATCTGACTGCGATCCTTCATATCCGCATTTACAGTCATTACCTTTGCTCCAAGGGCCATACAACGCCGAGCGACATCATTAGCAGCTTCATGTGAGTGCTTGTAGTGTATAACAATATTCATGCCCACAGAGGCAAACCGTTCTGCAATGGCGCCACCGATTCCCCCGCTGCCCCCTGTCACCAGAACTGTCATTTCTCCTAATGGTTTGTTGCTCTCTCCCAAAAGCGCCATTTAAGGACTCACCACTAGTGAAACAGCGAGCTGCTCCCAATTTACATGGGCATGTAAACGCTCATTCACTTCAGCTAAAGTAATCGATTCGTAAATAGGCAGAACTTCAAACAGGTCACCACCGCGGAATTGGTAACGTGTAAATTCATGTGCGATACTTTCAGGGGAGTTCAGCATGCGCAAATATCCGCCTATTTTCTTTTTCCGTGCCCGCTCGAAATCCTTCTCAGCAAAGCCAGACTTTAAGATCTGATCCACTTCTTCTTTTATTCGTTTTAGAAGCAAATCAGGGTCCTTGGTATCTCCACCCATAGCTGAAAAAGTATATTGTTCTGAACTATTAAATTCATGGCCAAAGCTGTCTGAGATCAGTTCTTCATCATAGAGCTTTTGGTACAACGCTGTGCTGCTGCCAACCAGCAAATCAAGCATAAGCTTAGTGGCCAAATCACGCTTAAGCGCAGCTTCACCTGTAAGACCATCAACTTTTTCCTTAAATCCAAACATAATCTTAGGCATCGAAACAGCCAGTTTGCTTTCTAAGCGCTTCGTAGCGACTTGTTCCGGCTCCTCTTCAAAAATACGCTTAATCTCACCTTGTTTACCATAAGATTTCCCCTGCTGATTGCTGCGAATCAAGGAGAATACCTTCTCCGGATCCACACCACCCACTACGAACAACAGCATATTGCTGGGATGATAAAAAGAATTGTAACAAGTGTACAGTGTTTCTTTCGTAATCGTACTAATCGACTCTATAGTTCCGGCAATATCAATCCGAACCGGATGTTTCGAATACATCGCCTCAATAAGGCCAAAGTACACACGCCAGTCTGGATTATCTGCATACATATTGATTTCTTGACCAATGATCCCTTTTTCCTTTTCTACATTCTCATCCGTAAAATAAGGTCGTTGCACAAAATCAACGAGTGTACTAAGGTTGGTCTCTATGTTTTCTGTTGCCGAGAAAAGATAAACCGTCTGATCGAAACTTGTAAAAGCGTTAGCTGAAGCTCCATTTGAGGCAAAAGTGGCAAAAATATCGCCTTCTGGCTCTTCAAACATTTTGTGCTCCAAAAAGTGAGCTATACCATCAGGAACAGTGGTCTCTTCTCCACCTGCGACATGAAAATGGTTATCTACAGAACCGTATTTAGTTGCAAATGTGGCGTAAGTTTTTTTGAATGTTGGTTTTGGCAATACATAAACCTGAAGCCCATTATCCATCACCTCATGATAAAGGGTCTCTTGAAGTCTGTCGTATTGAATCTGTTCCATCTCTATTCCTCCTTCCCTGTCAAGAAATAAATCGTATCCAGCTGAAAGGTCTCCGCTGCGGCTTTTACTTCCCCTGCACCGATTTGTTCCACCTCTTCTAGCAGCTGATCCGCTGTCCGTTCTTTTCCTGACAACTGGCGGTTGAAGTCGTAAGAGATCATCTCAAAAGCAGAATCCGGAATCTCGGAAAGCTGATTGCGGATCATGGCTTTGGTCTGGCTTAACTCCAGATCACTGATGTTGCCAGCTTTCATCTCTTCCAATTGTTTCTCTATAATTTCAACAGCTTTGTTGTAATTTTGCGTTTCGATGCCTGATTGTATCGTTCCAATCCCCTTGTGACCGTCATAGCGTGAAGAAGCATAATATGCAAGACTGGCCTTCTCCCGTACATTGACGAAGAGTTTGGAGTGTGGATACCCTCCTAATATTCCGTTGTACATAAGTGCGGACGCATATGTATCGTCCTTATACGTAATTGATGTGCGCAGACCCATGTTCAACTTGCCCTGACTGACATCCAGCTTCTCCTCTACCGTCCTTACCTCGCTGACGGATACTGGGACAAACTTGGAACTATATAAGCCCACCTCCGACTGAATGCGTCCGAAGTGATGCTTTACAAGCTTTTCAACTTCCTCAGTAGTCGTATCTCCCACTACATAGAGATCCAAAATAGCTCCATCCAGCCATGAATTATAGGATTCGTACAAACTTTTTGGGGTAATCCGGTCCAAATCCGCTCTTTGACCCAGTGGATGAAGACGATAGGGCTCGTTACGGCACATTTCTTCGATACAGCGCTCCGCTGCATAACGAATCTTATCATTTACGATAGATTCCAGCTTCTTGCGCACTGTTTCACGCTCTGTTGCAACATAGGAAGGACGGAAGCTTCCATCCTCCGCCAATGGACGGGTCAGGACTTCTCCTAGGAAAGCAAAGGATTGTTCAAGCAAGCTCTCCTGACTCTGCACGAAGGAGTCATTAATGGTGTCCATGCGAAACTGAACAATCTGATAATCGCCTCTTTTATAAATATCAAAACCAAATCCAGCGCCATACAGCTCCTCCAAACGCTCGCGGAATTGAGTAGTCTCTGGGTAAGAAGCGGTACCTCTGCGGAGCACAAATGGAGCAAGTGCTGTAGGGGTGACCGTATCCTCATTAAGTGGGACGCCGGCATAAAGTGAGATGGCGTAGGTCTTGAACGCCTTGGTAGGCATCACGTGAATACGCATACCTGCAACGTTGCCATGCTGAAATACATTATTAGTCAAGTCCAAAACTCCTTTACCGCGTGGATAGTTGCTCATTAACATGTTTATGAATTAATAACCATTCTAAACCATTCCAAAGTAAGGAAGCAACCGGATGCCTCTTCCCGGTTGCTCTCTGGATTTACTTCTTTACTTATCTACATACAGAAAATATGCTGGCCGATAGTCTTGACCTGTGGACGAGTCCAAATCCATTTGGAGGTCGCCGTTTTAGGGTTGAAATAATACAAACATCCACCCGAAGGGTCCCAGCCATTCAGCGCTTGCTGCACTGCTTTTCGTGCCTGCTCATTTGGCTCCAAATAAATCTGCCCGTCAGCTACAGCTGTAAAAGCTCCCGGCTGAAAAATAACGCCAGACGGTGTATTAGGAAAGCTCGGAGATTTTACCCTGTTCAAGATTACTGCAGCAACAGCAACTTGACCTTCGAAAGGTTCGCCTCTCGACTCACCATAGACGGCATTAGCCATGATTTTGAGATCATTTTCTGATAATCCCATCGTATTCCCTGAAGACAGAGACGCTGAATCCGAATTATTGGTTGTATTTGTTTTGTTACCGGTGTTGTTGTTTGCTGTATTATTTCCGGTTGCTGAAGCAGACTCTGTCGGCTTCCAGTTCTTAGTTGCGTTATACAATTTCAGCTTAGTCTTAGCGCCTACGATGCCATCAGACTTCATTCCAAACTTCCATTGAAACCACGTTACTGAATTTTTCGTTTTCGGACCAAACTGACTGTCTATTTTCCCTTCATAAAAGCCTAGATGTTTTAAACGTCCTTGCAACTCATAAACATCCTGACCAGAAGAACCGAGTTTAATCGGAGTCGTGCTGAAGGCAGGCAAGGCCTCTTCTTCAGGATGATTTAGTTCATGGACAAATGACGCAGCAGCACTTTGCTTGGTCTGTACTATGCCATTACCCTGGAGCAACATTCCTGCAAACGGTGCGGCAGCAAGTGCAAGGGTTAAAGAAGCAAAGATCCACAACTTATGTTTCTTCATAGGGGTTCGCTCTACCTTTCTTTTGTGAGTTCTGCATGAATGGCTAAAGTTATTATGACGACTGTCAGGACATCCTATGCATTACTAAAAAAGAAGTAATAGCATTTCATTGTAATTGAGAATGATTATCAACTATAATCGAAATAAGAAAACGTTGGAGTTGATATTAATCATGAATTTAAAGGACCACATGTTATTGTGGAACCACGCATTAATAGAAATTATTGATATACGCCATACTTTTCAACGATCAGGTGATCTGAATTCACATTATCAGCTGCCCTCAAGTGCATTCTTGTTGATCATAAACGGCAAGGCCGAAATACTAATTGACGAGGTCCCGCACGAGATCAGCAACTTTCATATCCTTCATGGTGGAAAAGGAATGAACATTCAATTTTTACGCACGGAGGAACTACTGGAGTATTACTTAATTTTATATAAAGCAAACCTTTCACTCGCCTCACGCAACAATCTAAAAGCAATCATGGAACACAATAATCCCTTTAATCTCCAATATGGATTTACGCCTACTAGTCCACTGCCCTTATTTGATAAGATGGAGAACATGTTTACTGATTGGGGCAAAATAGGGCTTTTGGATCGGCTGCATGTCAAAACACTTTTTTATCAATGGATTTATGAGATGCTTAGGCAGCTGCATACGCTGGAAACACAGTTAATTCAACCTGATCCGCTAGATCAAGCAATTCGCTATATGCAGACTTATTATAAGGAAACCTTCTCTCTTGAAAAATTAGCTAAAGCGGTAAACAGCAGCCCTAGAACATTATCCAGATTATTCAGAACACAGCTGCAGACTAGCCCTGCTCAGTACTTAATCAACATCCGCATGGAAAAATCGAAAATATTGCTCCTGAACACAGAGGCCAGCTTGCATGACATCGCAATTGCAGTAGGTTATCCTGATGGCTATTATCTAGGAAAATGTTTAAAAAATATTACGGAATCTCCCCTGTCCGATACAAAAATAAAGTTATCACCCAATCCAGTTGGCGTGATATGCCATCTCAAGGTGCACAAATTGACATTGCCCGAACACAACCTCTCCGTTATATTGATTATGATAATCATTATCAATATAACGGAGAAGGGGAATTACCAATGTTTAGAAATGCCAAACCATCATTACTGCTCACCCTGTTATTATGCTTTACCATAGTGTTAAGCGCTTGTTCCACGGGAACCACAAATTCAAATGCATCAAGCAATGGGAAACCCACCCCCTCAGCAGAAACAAGTACAGGGGCAAATACAGACAAAGCTGCTGTCGAAGCACAAACCCGGATAATTTCCACAGTTAAAGGAGACATTGCCGTTCCCACTAGTCCACAAAGAGTTGTAGTTCTTTATTTGCTCGGTGATGTACTGGCTCTCGGCATTAAACCTATAGGTGTATCCGATGTATCCGAGGGTGCTGCATTTGAAGATGAGCTAAAAGATGTGCAAAAGCTTGGCACCTGGTTTGAGGCTAGCCCTGAAGCAATCCTTGCTCTTAATCCCGATCTTATCATTGTGCCGTCAGAGGAAACTTATGAAGCTCTTCACCAAATTGCGCCAACAGTCTTAGTTCCGTATGAAAAAATGTCAACAGAAGAACGGGTGTCCTTTATTGGACAAGTCGTAGGCAAAGAAGATCAAGCAAAAGAATTATTTACTGATTTCCATAAAAAAGTTGAGGACAGCAAACAAAAGCTGCAAGAAGCTGGTATTCTTGATCACACAATATCCATCATGGAAGGTGGAAAAGACAACAGCATGGCTGTTGTAGCGAGCAAACAATTCGGACGTGGTTCACAAATCATTTATGAATATTTAGGCATGAAGGCGCCGGACATCATTCAACAGGAAATAGATACGGCGACTGGTGCGGATGGGGAATCCGTATCCTTTGAAGTCCTTGGCAAATACAGTGGTGACTATATCTTCCGCTCCTCTTATGATGGTATGGCTGATCTGACCCAAAACCCAATTTGGAACAATATCCCTGCCGTGAAAGAAGGCCGTTTGATGGAGATCGATTTTGGCTTAGGTTATTACAGTGATATCTATTCTCTAAATGTGCAACTGGATTATATTGTTGAAGCTTTGCTTGCTGCGCCAAGAGTCAAATAAGTACTCAGGATACAAAAAAAGAGATGGTCCACTTCATAAAGTGGCCATCTCTTTTATTGTCTATTGAAGGTTTCAACGGGCTTCTACAGCTTAGGAGCTGATCTTGTTATGCTGATATTGCTCAAGTGACATCAGCACCTCACGCGGCTTGCTGCCCTCGTAAGGACCGATGACCCCACGAGCCTCCATAGAGTCAATCAACCGGGCTGCACGGGTATAACCGACCCGCATACGACGCTGCAGCAGCGACACTGAAGCCTGCTTAGCCTCTAGTACAATTTGTACGGCTTGCTCGTATAATTCATCCTGTGGCTCCTGATCCTCAGTGATTGTATCATCCACTTCAGGAACGATGGACTCATCGTATTCGGCTTCACCTTGACTGCTGACATATTGAACAATAGTCTCTACTTCTTGGTCACTCATAAAAGCTCCCTGTACACGAATAGGCTTAGATGCGCCCATTGGTAAGAACAACATATCACCTCGGCCTAACAACTTCTCTGCACCGGGCATATCCAGAATGGTACGTGAATCCACATTGGACGATACGCCAAAAGCGATCCGGGATGGAATATTAGCTTTAATTAAACCTGTGATGACATCTACTGAAGGACGTTGTGTAGCGATAATTAGATGAATCCCTGCCGCCCGCGCCATTTGTGCAAGTCGGCAAATCGCATCCTCAACATCATTGGCTGCAACCATCATCAAATCCGCAAGCTCGTCCACAATAACAACGATATACGGTAGAATAGCCGCTGGATTCTCAGCCATTAGCTTATTATAACCTTCCATATTCCGTGTTCCCGATTTGGAGAATAGCTCATAACGCTTCTCCATTTCGACTACGATCTTCTTCAAGGCTAGGCTTGCCCGCTTTGGATCTGTGACAACCGGAGCCAAAAGATGGGGAATTCCGTTATACACATTCAGCTCGACCATCTTAGGATCGACCATGAGGAATTTGACCTCATCAGGTTTAGCTTTGTATAAGATGCTTGTTATAATCCCGTTGATACAGACTGATTTACCGGAGCCAGTTGCACCGGCCACCAATAAATGGGGCATCTTAGCCAGATTGCCGATAATGGTCTGGCCGGAAATATCACGGCCAAAAGCAATCGATAATCTGGATTCAGCCTCCTGAAAAATCTGTGTTTCCATAACTTCGCGCATGGTAACAATAGACACTTCAGAGTTCGGAACTTCTATCCCGATCGCAGATTTACCCGGAATCGGTGCTTCCATCCGAATGTCTTTGGCTGCAAGTGCAAGGGCAATGTCATCCGTCAGATTTACAATACGGCTAACCTTAACCCCAATATCCGGTTGTATCTCATATCTTGTAACAGCTGGGCCTCTTACTACCTCCAGCACTTTAGCTCGTACCCCAAAGCTTTCAAGTGTTGCTTCTAATTTACGGGCTGTCTGCATATAATCATTCTGATCTCCAGCTTTGCCACCATTGTTAGGTTTGGCTAAAAGACGGAACGATGGCAGCTTATATGGCTTCGGTGGCGGTGGTGCTGGAGGAGCGGGAATAATCTCTCCATCTGGAGAAGCACCTAGCAGGCCTTCCAAGTCAATACTTACATTCTCCTCAGACTCATCCGTAGCCTGCTGCTTAACGGCATTAGCTCCGGCTACAGCAGGTTTAGCTGCTTCACCCCGAGCTGCGGGTGAGAATTCACTCCACTCTTCCCGATCTTCTTCGTTTAAACCTTCTGAACGGATATGTTCAAAGAAATCTCGAATAATAGGCGTCACAGGTTCAATATCCAGATCCGCATCGTCAAAATCATGATCGATATCCTCTAATGGAATTACACGGCTATCTGGTGTTAATCCCGAAATAATCGGACCGCTCGAAGCACTTGTCACAATTGGACCCTGATCGTCATCCTCAGGATCTGCTTCCACCTGTGAACGCGTGGAGCCTGAGAACCAGCCAGATATTTTTTTCAAAAGGACGGGTTGTTTGCGATTAGGCAGATACCGATCGTCTTCGTCTTCTTCATCCTCGTCATCATAGACAGGCTGCTTCACCTGCCGAGCTTTAGCTGGAGCAGACGCTCTAGATGGTCTCGCCGCTACTGGGACCGCCTTCGGGCGATTTGCAGCATGGAGACGAATCCCCTCCACAAACTTAACCGAGCGCACTCGCAAAAGCGTAAAAATCTCTACATATGACAAGTTGGTAATTAGCATAAAGCTGATCGCCAGCATGACGATCATAAGCAGCTTAGCGCCCAGACTGCCAAAAAGCCATAACAGCGCTGCATACTCCAACCCGCCGATGTAACCTCCGCTTATATCCTTACCCAGCATATAGACATTGCTGTCGTTCGAGCCAGGTGAAAGTGATCCCGAAAGATCATTATGTATTTGTGTCATTACATTGCCAGGATGTAACAAAGACAACGGGCCAAGCTTCTGCTCCATTGCAGATATTGTGCTCATAAGGCACATAGACAACAGAAGCAGAAGCACGCCAGTATGCCTGCTGTTCCACGAGGAAGGCCATCTTCGATGGATCATAACCATAAGTCCATAAAAAATGCCGACAAGCGGCAACACAAAATAAAATCTCCCTAATAAGTAACCCGCCATACTTGAAAGTGAGCGCCCTACGGCTGCTTCACCAGACAGTGCAATGACGGAAATAGTTATTAATAAAATTCCATATATTTCATATTTTAAAACGCTGCCGAGCAGCGCTTTTTTCTTCTTCTTTTTTCGTTTAGCCACGCCAGCCACCCCCGGAACAACATTATACCATATAATGGCGTGGCGTACCTATGTTCTCTTTTGTCAGAAATTGAATCTTTATGTTAATGTAATTATCGAACCTGGAGAGAACGCCGGATCTAGATAACGGTTCAGTGGACAATCCAATAATCTCACGATCCGCGCACGCCCTTCCTCCATCGGTTCAACCTGCATCAGCATGCCCTGCACACTCACTTCTCGGGTTGTTGCATAATTGTTAAATGCCCCCTCCCACACCTGTTCCATTGCAACTACTGTGTACAGTGTCATTGCGTAATCCCTCCTGGAGTCGATGCAGAGAAATCCCCGCCGATCATTCGGTTGAGATGCGCTAGAGCCGCTCCGATCCCGCCGACCTCATCCATAAGGCCATATTTAACGGCATCCAAGCCCCCCACAGCCGTCCCGATATCACGATTGAGCTCACCTGTCTTAAACATGAGATCACGGAACTGTTCTTCAGAAATACGCGAATGGGAAGTCACAAATTTAACGACACGTTCCTGCATTTTCTCCATATACTCGAACGTTTGCGGCACTCCGATCACTAAACCATTCATACGAATCGGATGAATCGTCATCGTTGCACTTTCGGCAATAATCGAATAAGTGGAGGAAACTGCAATCGGCACCCCGATACTATGCCCGCCTCCAATGACCACGGTTACCGTTGGCTTGGAGAGGGATGCAATCATTTCCGCAATTGCTAATCCCGCTTCTACATCTCCACCTACCGTATTTAAAATGATAAGCAGACCTTTGATGTTTTTATTCTGCTCAGCAGCCACCAGCTGTGGAATGATATGCTCATACTTTGTTGTTTTGTTCTGTGGAGGCATTACAATATGTCCTTCAATCTGACCAATAATCGTTAAGCAAAAAATATCAGGCTCTCCACTTGGGACTACCGTTTGTCCAAGCTCCTTAATCGCTCCCATTGCAGTGGGCGGCATATTTTCATTAGGATTCGGATTAGTTTCTCCTGGGACAACTTCCTCATTTTTTGCTCCATGTGATCCTTCGATGTAGTTCATCTTCGCAGCTCTCCCTTGTCATATGCAGCTCTAGTCTGCTGTTGCCTTACTAACAATCCTTAGTATGACATTTCAGGGTGCTGCCTTATGCAATTTTCAGCTTATGAAGTAATTATGACATGCAAAAACCCCTTCTCCCAAGGAAACCGTCCAATATTTCCGGGGAAAAGGGGCTCAGCCCTAGCTATATATTCGTTGAAGGAGAAACTCTCCTTACACTTCCATGATAATTGGCAAAATCATCGGTCTGCGGCGCGTTTGTTCATATAAGAAACGGCCCAGCGAATCTTTTACGCTTGTTTTAAGGGAAGCCCACTCATTTACTTTTTCACTCATCAGGCGTTGCAATGTACTGGATACAATTCGGTTAGCTTCGTCGAGCAGTCCTTCGGACTCCCGAACATAAACGAAACCACGTGAAATGATGTCAGGTCCAGAAACAATGGCACCATTCTGTTTGCTAAGTGTAACCACGACAACCAAGATACCGTCTTGAGACAGCAGCTTACGGTCACGCAATACAATGTTACCCACATCGCCTACACCTAGTCCGTCAATCAATACGTTACCAGCCGTTACTTTACCAGCTTTACGAGCGGCACCGCCTTGGATCTCAACAATTTCACCGATTTCAGTGATGAAAATGTTCTGTGGATCTACGCCAACGGATTCTGCCAGCAAAGCATGTTTGCGTTGCATGCGGAATTCACCGTGGATCGGAATGAAGAATTTCGGCTTCATGAGGTTGAGCATAAGCTTAAGTTCTTCTTGGCTACCGTGACCGGATACGTGAACGCCGGAGTTGGAACCGCTGTAAATCACATCAGCGCCAAGACGGAACAATTCATCGATGGTACGGCCTACATATTTCTCATTACCTGGTACAGGTGTTGCCGCAATAATAACGGTATCACCTGGCAGGATATCTACTTTACGATGACTGGAACGCGCCATACGTGTCAATGCAGACATTGGCTCGCCTTGGCTGCCTGTGCAAAGAACAACGACACGATTAGCTGCCATTCTATTCATTTCTTCTGGTTCGATCAGCATACCGTCAGGTACGTTCAGATACCCAAGCTCAGAAGCGATGGATACAACGTTAACCATACTACGGCCAATTACTGTAATCTTACGACCCGTGGATTCTGCTGCATTAACCACTTGCTGAATACGGTGCACATTGGAAGCAAAAGTTGCTACAACGACACGTTGCTCAGCTTTGCGGAAAATATCTTCCAGCACAATACCGACATTCTTCTCAGAAGGGGTAAAGCCTGGTTTCTCAGCATTCGTACTATCCGACAAAAGAGCAAGCACGCCCTTTTGGCCAATCTCTGCCATCCGATGCAGATTTGCAAATTGACCGTTGACTGGGGTGTGGTCAAATTTGAAATCGCCCGTATGAACAACATTTCCTTCCGGAGTCTCAATGCAAACACCCACGGAATCAGGAATGCTGTGATTGGTTCTAAAGAAAGTTACCTTAAGTGAGTTCCCCAATTGAATTTCTGAATCTTCGTTGATCAGAATCCGTTTGGTGTCACCCAGCAGGTTCGCTTCCTTCAATTTGTTCTCTACAAGGCCTAAAGTTAATCTTGTTCCATAGACTGGAACATTCAAATTCTTCAGGACATAAGGCAGACCACCGATGTGATCCTCGTGTCCGTGAGTAAGCACAATACCTCTTACCTTGTCACGGTTCTCTGTCAAATACGAGATATCAGGAATTACGATGTCAATACCGAGCATATCCTCTTCCGGAAACTTGAGTCCCGAATCCACGACTACAATGTCAGCTCCGTATTGAATAACATACATGTTTTTCCCGATTTCTCCGACTCCGCCCAATGCGAAAATCGTCAATTTATCGTTGTTGTTTTTTTTGGACAAATGAATCTAACCCTCCTATGATGTTGGACGTCATACTTTTATTGGTAAATATCGAACTTCGATTATTTCAGCGGCGCTGAACACATTCTTCAAACAGCTAATAACTTCCAATCAACAAGGAAATTCCTGAAATCTGTAAAATGCGCAATGCGAAAGCTCCCGATTCCGGGCAGTAAAGTTCATATTGAAGCGGACAAACGCCGTCAAAATTCACCGTCGCGCCCCTCGCGCGAAGACATGTCATTTATTTAAACAGACTCATCTTGGGACCTATCCTGTCTCACAATGTATTACATTGACGGAAGATTACCGCATATTTAATTTTAACCGCACCCAGTCACTTAAGATCATTATACATGATTTTTTTGGCAAAAGACAAGTCATCCGCCTCGTATCCAAATTCTTTCCTTAAATTCGCCTCAATACTTCAGAAAAAAAATATAAATGCAAAAACCGGCTCCCCCAATAGAGTAGCCGGTTTAGAACGTTCATCATCAATGATTAATTCTTAGTGAAATAGTCCTTCAATAAAAGCCGCTTCCGCTTCCGTTGGCGAAATAAGTGGCAATCTGACTCCGCCCACAGGGATCCCCTTGAGTCCTAAAGCATATTTTACTGCTGATGGATTGGGCAGCGGTTGTGGGCATTCAAACATTCCTTTAAAAATCGGGAACAGCTGGCGATGAATCTCTCCAGCAAGCTGAACATTGCCGGAGGTATAAGCGTAAATCATTTCTGACATCTGCGCACCAACCACATGGCTAGATACACTTATAATTCCGTATCCACCAACAGCCAGACTGGCAAGACCCGAGGCATCATCACCTGTATATACACGGAAATCATCTGAACAAGCAGAGGCAATAAGTGTTACCTGATCCACAGACGCGCATTCTTTCGTAGCAATGATGTTCGGAATCTCAGCAAGTCGCAGGGTAGTGGCCACGCTCATACTTACACCTGTTCGACCTGGAACATTATATAGAATCACTGGTAATGAAGTCTCTGAAGCAATCGTGGAAAAATGCTGATAAAGACCTTCCTGATTCGGTTTATTATAATAAGGAACGACCAAAAGCACTCCATCTACACCTATTTTCTCTGCTTCCTTCGTCAGATGAATGGAATGTTTCGTGTTATTGCTGCCAGTTCCAGCAATAACTTTACAACGTCCATTCGCCTTTTCCAGCACAAAAGAAAACAGCTGCAGCTTTTCCTCATCGCTTAACGTAGGCGATTCCCCTGTCGTTCCGCAGACAACCAAAGCCTCTGATTTCTGTACCTCAATTAAATAATCGACAAGCTGTGAAGTTACATCCCAGTTGATTTCTCCATCCCCATCAAAAGGGGTTACCATGGCTGTTATTAATCTTCCGAAATCCACTTTGAATTCCTCCTTGTCAGCGGTGCAATTCAAACATAGCATGCAGCGAACGCAAGGACTGCACCATATCTTCTTTTTTCACAAGCACCCATATCGTTGTATTCGAATCTGCGGATTGTAGAATTTGAATGTTTTGCGAGCTAAGCGCCTCAACGATGCGCGCCATAATACCAGGCACACCGTTAATTCCTCCCCCGATAACAGAAACTTTGGCACAACCCGATAAACTCTTAGGTCGCAAACCCAGCTGTTGCAGAGCAGAAATAGCCTTCTCTGATTTGTCATCAAAAACCGTATAAAGAGCTTCCGTAGGTGTTACATTAATAAAATCAACGCTTATCCCGTTATCTGCCATACTCTTAAAGATTTGCAATTGCACTCCGGTTCCGTTACCGTCCGGGCATTCCACAGAAATCTGTGTAACATTGCTGACATAAGCAATCCCTGTAACGAATCGATCCACAATACCCCCTGCTTGGATATCGTTAAATCCTTCTGGATTCGTAACCAGCGTACCTTCAGCTTCTGAAAAGGTTGAACGAACACGAACTGGAATCTGTGCCTGCATAGCAATCTCAACCGCACGTGGATGAATGACTTTTGCTCCCTGATGAGCCATATTGCAAATTTCAGTATAACTAACGTAAGTTAATGGCTTAGCATCTTCAACGATCCGTGGATCAGCTGTAAGTATCCCGTTAACATCCGTATAAATATCCACCATATCAGCATGAAGAGCAGCACCCAGTGCTGTAGCAGAGGTATCACTACCGCCACGGCCTAAAGTTGTTAAATCACCCGCTTCAGTCTGGCCCTGGAACCCGGTAACAATAACCACTTTATCCTCACGCAGCTCACGGAGAATGCGTTCCGGACGTACATCCAGAATTCTGGCATTGCCATAGTTGCTGTCTGTCAGAAATCCTGCCTGAGCTCCCGTTAATACTGTAGAAGCGATACCTTCATTCTCCAACAGCCCACATAGAGTAGTAGCTGAAATAATTTCACCGCAGCACATCAGGAGATCTTTTTCCCGGTCAGGAAGTGCATCTCCGTTCTGCACGGCCCAATCCAGCAAAGTGTCTGTTGCGTAAGGCTCTCCGCGACGGCCCATGGCCGATACAACAATAACAAGACTGTAGCCACTTGCCAGCTCTCTTTTGACATTGCGGATTACGTGTTCTCTAGCTTGCGGTGTGGATAGCGATGTTCCTCCGAATTTTTGTACCAGAATACCCATGTATAATTCCCCCATTATTATCAAAGCAAACACACTAATCATTCGTGAAAAGATTACGGTACGTGAGCTTATTCGTTAAGTAAGTTGTTAAATGGCTGTACCGCCCTCGAACCTGAGGACGGTAGCAATATTGCTTATATTTTTTTGATAGCAATGAACTTAGCTGTTTCCACTACGTTATCTTGGCACTTCTCATTGCTCATTTGGTGCATCTCCCCTTTTATTGTCCACAACAAAATCAGCCGAGCTCTGTTAATTTTCTATGCTGAATGAAACCGTTCGATGATCATCGGCTGTAGTTGTTTACCTTGCAAAGCGGCATAGCAAGCTTCCGGGATAAGATCCATGCGTGCCACGAGCGAGTTAGGTTTACCCTCAGGGTTATCTTGACCGAATGGTACAAAATAAATATGTTTAGCCACCAGAAGCTTAGCAATATTTGCGGCATTTAGGCCCAATCCATCATTTGTAGATATCGCTAGAACTAGTGGACGTCCGTTGCGCATCTGCGATTTAGCGGCCATTAGCACGGGACTATCCGTCATGGCATTAGCCAGTTTACTCGTTGTATTTCCTGTGCAAGGTGCTATTGTCAGCACATCCAGCAGCTTGGAAGGACCCAGCGGCTCCGCTTCAACAATTGTAGAAATGATATCATTCCCTGTTATATCTTTCAACTGTTTTAACCAATTTTGCGATGTCCCAAAGCGGGTGTCTGTTCCTAGTACAGATGCTGAAACTATAGGTACTACGTTTGCTCCCCCGTCTACGAAGCGCTGAATTTGTGGCATTACCTCAGCAAAAGTGCAATGAGATCCAGTGATCGCATACCCTACTGTTTTTCCGTGCCAATCCATTTTATTCGTCCCCCTTGATTAAAGCCTCGTCCGAAATCGACTGTACCAGCGCATTTGCCATAATAATCCCAGCGCTTTTTGGAGCTACAATGCCAGGGAGTCCTGGAGCCAGCATCGCCTTAATCCCACGTTTTTCAGCATAACGAAAGTCACAACCGCCTGGTGCAGATGCCAGATCAATAATTACGCAATGCGGCGCAAGCCGCGAGAGCACCTGAGCGGTGATGATCATACTTGGTATCGTATTAAATATAAGATCCACATCCGGTACGTGAAGCAGCAGCTCACTGGTCATAAAAGGCTTCCAGCCCATTTCCTCAGCACGTGCATAATGTTCTTGTTTTCTGACACCAACCTTTACACTAGCCCCCAGTCCCTGTAGACTTCGAGCCATTGTAAATCCAGTTCTACCTAAACCAAGCACCATTGATTTCGAGCTGTGAATCGTAAAATCCGTGTTCTGAATGGCCATTACCAGCGCTCCCTCCGCTGTCGGGATAGAGTTGTAAATAGCCACATCATCACGATTAAGCAGTTCGATTAACTTTAGTGAGTGCTTGGTACACATCCCGCGCAAGTAACTTTTAGCCATACCGGTATACACTAAACAATCGGATGGCAGCGCAGTGAAATGCTCCTCCAGAATCGTTAAACGCTCAGAAGAAAATAGAGCACTAATATTTCCTTCATCATCACAGCCTACCGTAGGCAACACTAATACATCTGCATTACTTAGCAGCTCTACCGTCAATTGTTCCAGGCTCACCCCTGGGCTAGGGGTCTCCCACTTATCGAACCCGGCAGCGCTTACCGTCGCATCCAATTCCACACATTTCCGAATCACTTCAAGCTGTCTCGCGTCCCCGCCCAGGAACACGATCCTGACGCCAGTAAGCATAGGGATGACGCTCCTTTCAACATACACTATCGACTATAAAGCATCTTATGCTGGGCATAGTTAATGGGTGAAGAGCGGAAATGAAATCCCCGGCACGCATGGCTGATGGCTGATGAGCAGATGGCTTACGGCTGATGAGTTACGGACCGAGATGCAACTATTTGTGTATTTTTTGTCTTTTAGGAGGAGTTTCGGACTGGAGAGCTCTTATTCGACATAAACAGGTTCGATATCAGGTGTTTTTGATCCAATAGTGACACTGGGGTCCGAAAACAGCCGAATTAAGCAGAATTGTTGTAAATAAGAGCGCTGAGGTCCGATAGGGGCTTCGTTTTTAATTTGACAGTAGGGTTAGAGTTGTGGCAGAGCTCCAATGAAAATGCTGAGTTTATTCGATGGGGAAATCGGATGTAGTTGGAGTAGCAGATAGCACTTTATAAAATGCTATCTGCATAACAATCGAAGAAAATAATGTTTAATGATAATTAACTCTGCATAACAAAAAAAGCTCACGAATCATGCCTTGGGCATGAATTCGTAAGCTTTTTAAATGAATTATATCAACAATCTTATTTGCCAGTATGACCAAAGCCTCCGGCTCCGCGTTGTGTTTCGGACAACTCTTCCACTTCCACCAAATTAACCACTGGAACAGCTTGAAATACCATTTGGGCAATCCGCTCATTGCGAGCGATAGCAAACGGCTCCTGCCCCAGATTGATCAAGAGTACTTTGATCTCTCCGCGGTAATCAGCGTCTATAGTTCCAGGTGTATTTAAGCAGGTAATCCCGTGCTTCAAGGCCAGTCCACTACGCGGACGGATCTGCGCTTCAAGCCCCTCTGGCATAGCCAGTGAAATCCCTGTTGGAATTAAAGCACGCTCTCCTGGTGCAAGTACAATTTCACCCGCAACTGCAGCATAAAGATCATAACCGGAAGCTTGCTCCGACATTTTACAAGGAAGATTTACATCCTCGTTTCCAGTAAGTTTATTGATTTGTACGTAATAAGACAAGATCATCTCTCCTAACATTTGCAATAGCTTTATCTGATGAGCCTACCATCGCTAAAGAAAGCGGCTCCGCGAACATATGGTCCAGCACACTGTTGATATTGTCCATCGTCACTAGCTGAATTTTGGCGATCATATCGTCCAATGTATTATGTCTTCCGAGCATAAGTTCATTTTTTCCGATACGGTTCATTCGGCTGCTAGTGCTTTCGAGACTAAGAATGAGACTGCCTTTAAGCTGCTCCTTGCCTTTTCTCAGCTCATCTTCACTGAGGCCGTTAGTAGCAAGTTCGTACATCATTTCCTTGATTAACTCCATGACATCTTTTGTTTGCTTGGGCGCTGTACCAGCATAGACCGTAAACAGACCAGAATCTGCCTGGGAGCTGTGATAGGAATACACCGAATAAGCTAATCCGCGTTTTTCACGAATTTCCTGGAACATACGGGAGCTCATCCCTCCGCCTACGGCATTATTGATCAGCACCATAGCATATTGCAAGGGATCGCCAGAACGTACGCCAGGCAAGGAAAGACAGATGTGATTCTGCTCTGTTTTCTTGCGGTGAAATAAGAGTTCTCCATAGTAATCTGGTGGAGTCAGCGGCGCACTTGTACCATGATTATCAAAAGAACCAAAATGCTGTTCCAGCAGTTCGATCAATCCATCACTAATGTTGCCGGCTACACTTATAACCGTATTCTCAATCGTGTATTGTTCCTTCATATACGCCCGAAGATCATCCGGCTTCATCTCCATCAGCCGTTCCTTCAAGCCAAGGATGGAATACGCTAGCGGATGGTCCTTGTAGGCAGCAGCACACATTAAATCATGTACAAGATCATCCGGCGTGTCTTCGCACATGGAGATTTCCTCAAGGATGACATTCTTTTCTTTCTCCAGCTCTTCAGCGTCCATCCGTGAACGGAAGAACATATCCGCTAATACATCTACAGCGATGGGCAGATGCTCATCCAGTACTTTAGCATAATAACATGTATATTCCTTTGAGGTAAACGCATTTACATTGCCCCCGATGGCGTCAAACTGCTCAGCAATATCCTTGGCGCTGTACCGATCCGTACCTTTAAAAAGCATATGTTCTACAAAATGGGATATCCCGTTGTTTCCAGGGTGTTCATTCCGAGAGCCTGTCTTTACCCAGATTCCGAAAGAAACGGACCGGCCAGTCGGGATTTTCTCCATTACCACTCGTAAACCATTGGATAACACTATTTTTTCCACTTCAAGTCCTCCTGGCAAATAGCCATGTTCTATCTAATTTAATTACACGTGCCTATAATCCTACCAGAAATACAGCTCTCACTCAACATTAGAGGGGATCAGCCGCTCTGCTGAGAGCGTTTGACTAACTGTGCCTAACTGCAACCCTTTTGCTTTGATTCCACGTATCATAGCCCTCAGAGCTTTGGAGGATGAGGCTGTGGGATGCATTAAGACTAGAGTGCCTGGTTCCGCTTTGCTTGTGATTTTGGCAACTACAGATTCAGGAGAAGGATTACGCCAATCCACGGTATCCACGGTCCATAGTACGGTCTTGAGCCCTAAACTGCTGGCAATTTCTACTGTCTCCTGATCGAAATCACCAGAAGGGGGTGCGAACCATTTATTAGTGACTCCAAGCGATTCCTTTAACAGCTTTTGTGTCTTCTCAATTTCTACAGTAGCTCGCGCACGACTTAAAGTACTCATATTAGGGTGGGTATAAGCATGATTCTCCATCTCATGACCACGTTTTAGCATTTCTTTAGCCAGCTCCGGATTTTTACTCAGCCAGCTCCCATCCAGAAAAAACGTAACTTTAACGTTCTCTTCATCCAAAACATCCAACATTGGCACAATGTACTCATTTCCCCACGCCACATTAATCATCAACGATACCATCGGTTTGGCCGGATTCCCACGATATATGGGTTCAGCTCCCAGTTGATTCAGTGATATCTGTGGTTCAATCTGCCGATACACAAATTTTATAGGTTCTTTTGGCGCCAAAAGAGCATTCCGATATGTACTCTCTACATCAATCTCAAGTCCGTTATAACCCGGAATCGCCTTCCATACCCGATCAACCACGGCATTCACTGGAGGGGCATTAAGTTTGGCTGCGGCGGTCTCAATCCGTGTCCGAAGATCATTGTTCTCCGGCTTAGAAATATCCTTCCACACAGCTAGGTCATCCTGCGGCTTCAATTGCGCAAGCATGTCCTTTACCGGTCCCTGAGTGCTGCCAATTCCTATCACGATCGCAATACAAGCAACCACTAAAGCCACTTTTTCCGTCTTCATGACGACTTCCTCCCCGGCAGAAACGACTTGTAGTCCGTTCCACACGAATACAAAGACACTTTGTCCCAATCTATGAGACAAGAGAGGAATTTATGTCATAAGAACAGAGGCAAGAGGCGTGATAGTGATGCACTTTACTTTATTTCATATAAAAAAAGAGCCAGAACGCAATCGCTTCTGTCTCCTTTTATTATGCTATTAGGTACCTTAGAAAAGGTACCTCTACAATTGAAACTTAAGCTTTAGCTCCAGTTTCCGAAGTCAATACCGCTTTACGCGACAGGTTAACCCGGCCTTGTTGGTCGATTTCGGTAACTTTAACGGTAATTGTATCCCCGACAGCTACAACATCTTCAACCTTAGCTACGCGCTCAGTGGACAATTGGGAAATGTGTACCAATCCGTCTTTACCCGGAATTAGTTCAACAAATGCTCCGAATTTCTCAATACGTCTAACTGTACCCACATAGATTTCTCCGACTTGTACTTCACGCACTAGTCCTTCGATAATCGAACGTGCCTTTTGGATCATCTCTTCATCTGAAGAACCGATAAAGACACGGCCATCTTGTTCGATGTCGATTTTTACGCCGGTTTCTTCAATAATTTTATTGATAATCTTACCACCAGCACCGATAACATCACGGATTTTGTCCGGATTGATGTTGATAATAATGATTTTTGGAGCATATTTGGACAGATTAGGTCTTGGCGCAGAGATCGCTTCATTCATTTTGTCCAAGATGAACAGACGGCCTTCTTTAGCCTGCTGAAGTGCATCCTGAAGAATGTTGCGGTCGATACCGGCAATCTTAATGTCCATTTGAATAGCTGTAACACCTTCTGCTGTACCAGCTACCTTGAAGTCCATATCTCCGAGATGATCTTCCATACCTTGAATATCCGTCAGGATGGAGACATGCTCTCCGTCTTTGATCAGACCCATTGCTACTCCGGCTACCGGTGCTTTGATTGGCACACCAGCGTCCATCATAGCCAGAATGCTGGCACAGATACTTGCCTGGGAAGTAGAACCGTTAGATTCAATCGCTTCTGATACTAGACGAATCGTGTACGGGAATTCAGTTTCACTAGGTATAACCTTGGATAATGCACGTTCTCCAAGTGCTCCATGACCGATTTCACGGCGTCCTGGTGCTCTAAGCGGACGAGCTTCCCCTACGCTGAACGGTGGGAAGTTGTAATGGTGCATGAAACGTTTCGTTTCAGTAGGATCGATTCCGTCGAGAATTTGCACATCACCTAGTGCTCCAAGGGTACAAACGCTAAGGATTTGTGTTTGTCCACGTGTAAACAGACCGGAACCGTGTGTACGCGGTAACAGACTTGTATCACATTCAATCGGACGGATTTCATCAAGTTTACGCCCATCTGGACGAACCTTATCATGTGTGATTAGACGTCTTACTTCATCCTTCACGATATCATGTAGGACTTCTTTAACATCTTTCAGAAGCTCCGGTGCTTCTATGTACTTCTCTACGAAATACGCAACCGCTTCATCATTAACGACATCAATCGCTTCCTGACGCGCATGTTTTTCAGCTATTTTAACGGCTTCCACCAGACGAGCCTCAGCAAATGCACGGACCTCAGTATTCACGTCAGCATTCACTGTATGCAGCTTCACAGCCATTTTTTCTTTACCAGCCACTTTAACCAGTTCTTCAATGGTTGCAACGATCTTGCGGATTTCATCATGACCGAACATAATCGCTTCGAGCATCACATCTTCCGTCACTTCGTTCGCTTCTGCTTCAACCATCATGATTGCATCCTTCGTTCCAGCAACCACTACATAAACATCACTGATTGCTTGCTGAGACATATCCGGATTGATCACAAACTCTCCATTAATCCGACCTACAGCAACGCCGCCGATTGGTCCATCAAAAGGCACATCGGAAATACTAAGTGCAGCTGAAGTACCGATCATAGCAGCAATATCTGGTGCGCAGTCCTGATCCACACTCATTACCATGTTCAATACCTGAACATCGTTACGAAATCCTTCAGGGAACAGTGGTCTGATTGGACGGTCTGTCAAACGGCTTGACAGAATCGCTTTCTCACTCGGTCTACCTTCCCGTTTAATAAATCCGCCAGGAATTTTACCTACCGCATATAATCTTTCCTCATAGTTGACTGTAAGCGGGAAAAAATCCAGATCCTTAGGCTCTTTCGAAGCCGTAACGGTACATAATACCGAAGTATCCCCGTAACGCACCATAACAGCTGCATTTGCTTGTTTAGCCAGGCGGCCCGTTTCCAGCACAAGGCGTCTTCCACCCAGCTGCATTTCTACACGTTTTTCCATAAATACCTCCTTGAATAGTAGTAGACCCGCAGTCTAAAATAGCAGGTTCACATATCGATCTAAATGAATTGGAAAGGCTTGTCCCAAAGGGAGGCTACCTATTCTGTATGCATATAAGAAGAAACGGCTGGGCCTTACTGAAAAGTAAAGCCGCCGTTTTTGCGAATAATCTCATCGATCCTAATATTAAGTTTTCCCTAAATTTTCAAAAAGCAACCCAGCTGTCCCGCTGTCGCTCCGAGAAGGACATACGGTATACAACCAGGCTGCTTTAAGAGTAATCTTATGGAAAATTAACGACGCAATCCCAGTCTTTCGATCAGGGCGCTGTAACGTCTGATGTCTTTGTTTTTCAAATACGCCAGAAGTTTACGACGTTGTCCAACCATTTTCAACAATCCGCGACGGGAGTGATGATCTTTCTTGTGCGTACGCAAGTGGTCAGTCAAATTAACGATGTTCTCCGTTAGGATAGCAACTTGCACCTCAGGGGATCCAGTATCGGATTCGTGAGTTTTGTGCTCGTCGATCAATTGATGTTTACGTTCTTGAGTTAATGCCATCCTGTTCACCTCCTTCAATATAATCGCCACTAGCCTCGTCACCGTCGGTGAGAACGTGCAACCAAGCTAAGGTTATGATGCTGTAAGCCAGCAACGTTACTTAGTATAGCATCTCCATTAACAAAAGTAAACGGCTTGTCCGGGATGACTATAAATTATACTCCAGAATCTTCTTCGCGGTTTCTGCATCCTCGCCAATCTGAGTAATCAATGCCCCAATGGAGTCAAACTTCCGTTCTGGACGAATGTAAGATACCAATTCTACCTTAAGCTCTTGATCATACAGGTCACCCTCGAAGTCAAACAGATGTACCTCAAAGCTCGGAGTCAACACACCCTCATGAAAGGTTGGTTTAACGCCCACATTCATAACCCCGTACAGAACTTTATCCTTATAAAAGACTCGAACCGCATATACACCTTTGGTCGGAATGACAAAATGATCACTGAGCTTCAAATTGGCAGTTGGAAAACCAATTGTGCGGCCTCTCTTCTCACCATGCCCCACTTCACCACGCAGATGATAGCAACGTCCGAACCAGGAGTTTGCCAGTCCCAGATCTCCATTTTGGAGACTTTTGCGAATGCCGGAGCTGCTAACCTTTTCGCCTTCAAGCAGAAAAGGAGGAGCAACTTCCACATTCATAACACCTTCACCCAGCTTACGAAGCATCTCAACATCGCCTTCACCTTGGTAGCCAAAGCGAAAGTCAAAGCCAACAACTGCAGTTACAATATGTAGCGGCAAAAGCATAACAGAGACAAAATTCTGTGGACTAACCCGGGAAAGCTGCTCATTAAATTCAATAACATACAGGATATCTACACCCATGCTGGCAAGAATCTCTTGCTTTTCAAAGGGTGGCGTCAAGTACCCTTCATAATCCCCCTTACCCATAACATCTTTGGGATGAGGATGAAATGTAAGGACTGCAGCCGGCACACCTTGTTTACGGGCTAAGGCCACAGCGGATGTAATGACACTGGCATGTCCACGATGCAGGCCGTCAAACTGCCCTAGAGCAGCCACTTGAGGTTGTGCCCATTCGGCAGCAGTCTCCGGCGACATCGGATAGGTTAACGTTACGGTTCTCACGCTGTTTCTCACCTACAATTCACTTGGTAAAATTGATTTAAGCTTGTGCAAACACTTTTACTGGGGCAATAGCACCTGTCTCTTCCAGCTCATAAATGCCAAGAAACAATCCCTGAAGATCGTATAGCCGAATTTGACCTGCTGTCTTCACTTCTGGAGCAATGAACCGCGAAGACAAACGTTGACCCTGCAGTGCTGCCTTCTTCTTCTCATCCATAACGGTATGCTTAGGCAAATGCGAAATTGCCTCATCAGCAGCGATTAAATGATCTTCTAATGTTCCGGCTTCCTTGTGCGCGGCAATATCCTCAAGGGATAAACAATGGCTGGCAGAAATTCCTGCCGACATTGTTCTCTCCAGCTTCACCATTACACCCGGCAGTCCAAGCGCACGACCGATATCAACACAAAGTGTTCGAATATACGTGCCTTTGGAGCATAATACCCGGAAAGTGATGTCGGGATGATTACCTTCCCAAGTCATATCCGTCATTTCGATTTCATAAATCTCTACTTCACGACTTTTTCGTTCAACGGTCTTGCCTTCTCTAGCCAATTCATAAAGACGTTTGCCATCCACTTTCACCGCAGAGTACATGGGAGGAACCTGAGAAATTACACCTTTGAAAGAGGCAAGCACTGCAAGAATCTCTTCCTCAGATACATGAACCTCATCTACAGTTTCCGTAATGGTTCCAGTTAAGTCTTCAGTATCACTGGACATCCCCAGTCTCAGTGTTGCCACATATTCTTTGGGCAGCTCCTGAATATACTCCACAACGCGAGTCGCACGTCCCAGACAAAGCGGCAATACACCAGTCACTTGGGGATCTAGTGTCCCCGTATGACCAATCCGTTTCATGCCGAGAATACGGCGTGCCTTGGCTACAACATCATGTGAAGTGAAGCCTGCCGGTTTATAAACCGCCAGAACACCTTCTAATTCACTCATAAATGACGTCTTACCTCCTCAAGCACCTGAGTTATTGCCTCTTCAAGCGTAGCTTCTATACGCGCACCTGCAGCACGGGTATGACCGCCGCCGCCAAACGTTTGCGCCAATGCAGCCACGTCTACTTTACCGGCAGAACGTAGGCTAACCTTGACCGCATGTTCATGAATAACTTTAAAAAGAATGCCTACTTCCACGCCCCGTATATTACGAGGGTAGTTTACGATCCCTTCCAAATCTTCATTAGCAGCAGCACATTCGATCATATGCTCGGGTGTAACATATAGCCAGGCAATATCCCCTTCAGGAGATAATTCCAGCGTATTTAAGGCTTTATTTAATATTTTAACCTGTGGCAGCGTCATTTCTTCAAGCAATGTCTCAGCGAGTTCAGGACCGTTAACTCCAAGGGATAATAGCTCAGATACAGCTGCCATTACTTTTGGTGATGTGTTGGTATAACGAAAACCACCGGTATCTGTTAACAGACCCGTATATATAGCTGTGGCGATATCAATATCCCATTCGATCTCGAATGTCTTCAGCAGGTCGAACAATATTTCCGCTGTCGCAGCTGCATCCGGTTTGATTAAATTAACGAATCCATAACCGTTATTTGTTGGATGGTGATCAATGTTCAGGATAAGAGCCTCATTCGCAAAATAGCGGTTTGTCAGCCCTACTCGCTGAAAATCCGCACAATCCACACAGATGACGTTGCTGTATTGACGGGGCGGTTCACTAGAGGCCATATTGATGATTTCATCCGAATGCCATAGGTATTCCATTCGCTTCGGGATCGGTCCTTCATTCAGCATAGTGTATTTTTTGCCCAGACATGAGAGAAGCCAGCCCACCGCAAGGGTGGAGCTGACTGCATCTCCGTCCGGCTGAACATGCGACACTACAAGGTAATCGTCGTGTTCCAGCAGAAACTCACGGGTCTGCTGGAGACTTTGTTCATAGCTCTGCATTCGCCGTCTCCTTTTTAAAGGTTGTTCAAAATAGCATAACGCTATTTTGAACCCCACTTTAATCACTTATTTCTAATCGTTCTTATGAAGCTCTCCAAGAAGCTTCTCAATATGACTGCCATAAGCGACAGATTCGTCGATCTTGAAGATCAGCTCCGGTGTATGCCGAAGGCGAATGGCCTTGCCAAGCTCTGAGCGAAGAAAACCATTGGCTTTCTCAATCGCTTTAAGCGAGTCTGCCTTCTGCTCTTCATCCCCGAACACGCTTAAGTATACCTTGGCTTGCGATAGATCGTTAGTCACATCTACGCCAGTTACAGTTACAAAACCGATTCGAGGGTCTTTCAGACCGCTTTGGATAAGTTGACTAAGCTCTTTCTTGATCTGCTCGCCCACTCGTCCTGCTCTAATTTTAGACATCTATATTCACCTCTTCGCTTAGCGCTCTACAGTTTCCATAAGAAACGCTTCGATAATGTCGCCCTCTTGGACGTCATTATAGCGTTCCAAAGTTATGCCACATTCATAACCTTGCGCCACTTCTTTGGCATCATCTTTGAAACGTTTCAAAGTATCAACCTTACCTGTGAACACTACGATTCCGCTACGGATCAAGCGCATTTCAGCATTACGGGTAATTTTACCGGAAGTAACCATACATCCTGCAATGGTACCCACTTTGCTGATTTTGAACACGCTGCGAACTTCGGCGTGACCGATAACATTCTCTTTATAGATAGGATCGAGCATACCTTTCATGGCACTTTCGATTTCTTCAATTACGTTGTAGATAATGTTGTGCAGACGAACATCTACTTTTTCTTGCTCAGCAGCTGCTTTGGTCTGTGCGTCTGGACGAACGTTAAAGCCGATAACGATAGCATTAGATGCTGCTGCAAGCGTAATATCGGATTCAGTAATCGCACCAGCACCGCTGTGAATGATCTTCACGCGTACGCCTTCCACTTCGATCTTAGCCAAGGATCCTTTAAGCGCCTCGACTGAACCTTGTACGTCAGCTTTGATGATCACGTTAAGGTCTTTGATCTCGCCATCTTTAATGTGCTGGAACAGATCATCCAAAGTTACACGGGTGTTCGTATTCAGCTCAGATTGACGTTGGGAAGTGGAACGTCTATCAGCAATCGCACGGGCTTTACGCTCGTCTTCGAATGCCATAAACGGATCGCCAGCTTGTGGCACCTCAGTCAAACCAGTAATTTCTACTGGAGTAGATGGTCCAGCTTCTTTAATCTTACGACCTTTATCATTGACCATCGCACGTACACGTCCGAAGCAGTTACCTGCTACAAAGGCATCGCCGACTTTCAACGTACCGTTCTGAACGAGTATACGAGCAACTGGTCCACGGGATTTATCAAGCTCAGCTTCTATAACAGTACCGCGTGCCCGTTTGTCAGGGTTCGCTTTGTACTCATTAACTTCAGCTACGAGCAGGATCATTTCCAGCAGTTCTTCCAAGTTAATACGTTGTTTCGCAGAGAGGTTAACGAAGATGGTATCTCCACCCCACTCTTCAGGAACAAGTTCATAACTTGTAAGCTCTTGCTTCACCTTATCAGGATCTGCGCCCGGCTTGTCGATTTTATTAACAGCGACAATAATCGGAAGTCCAGCAGCCTTAGCGTGTGCAATAGCTTCAACGGTCTGAGGCATAACACCGTCATCAGCAGCAACTACGATAATTGTCATATCCGTAACCTGTGCACCACGAGCACGCATAGCAGTAAATGCTTCGTGACCAGGTGTATCAAGGAACGTGATTTTCTTTTGATTAATTTCGACTTGATAAGCACCGATGTGCTGAGTGATTCCGCCGGCTTCGCCTAGAGTCACATTTGTCGAACGAATAGCATCAAGCAGTGTAGTTTTACCATGGTCAACGTGACCCATAATAGTAACTACTGGAGGACGAGTCTGAAGATCCTCTTCATTGTCATTCTCTTCCACTGTTTCGAAGCTGTCCTCATCAACAGGAATCTTCACTTCTACTTCTACGCCAAATTCAGCAGCGAGTAGCAAAATGGTGTCGATATCAAGTTCTTGGTTGATGGTAGCCATAACACCCATTGAAATCAGCTTTTTGATTACTTCAGAAGCATCCTTGTGAAGCAATTTCGCTGTTTCACCAACGGTCATGCTGCCACGAACGATGATTTTCTTAGGTGTGTTATCGATCTTCTCGCGGTGTACCATTGGTTGGTTCTTGCCACGACCATTCTTACCACCACGACCGCGGTAGTTACCACCTTTACCATCATCAAAACGTCTTTGATTATTATTCGGTCTGCCACCAGTTGTGTTCTTTTTAGGACCTCTGTCATCACCGCGTGTGAAACCTCCGCCTGTGCCAGATTGACCTTGTGGACGGCTGTCAGTGCGTGGTGCACTGTTTTGTCCTTGCGGACGGCTGCCACTTGTGTTGCTTCCTTGTGGACGGCTTCCACCAGTGTTGCTGCCTTGTGGGCGGCTACCACCAGTATTGCTGCCTTGCGGACGGCTGCCACTTGTGTTGCTTCCTTGTGGTCGGTTGCCGCCAGTATTACTGCCTTGCGGACGGCTGCCACCGGTATTGCTACCTTGTGGGCGATTGCCGCCGGTAGTGCTGCTTTGCGGGCGGCTGCTACTAGTACTGCTAGTACTGTTAGTACGTGGAGCACCGCTTTGTTGCGGACGTGCATTCTGCGTTGAACCTGTTTGTGTTCTGCGGGAATCTTGTCCGCTTTGGGGCCTTGGGGACGTCGTCGATTGGTTGTTGTTTTGGTTACTGTTCATACCTACCTGCTTTTCCTGTTGATTTTTGTTGGCATTCTGAGCACTTTGAGGTTCGGCTGTTACCGCACCGGTTGTTACCGGCCGGCTGCTGGTGCCGGTATCCCGCTTGGCTGCAGCGTTTGATTTGATATCCTTAAAGAACTGTTCAACTTTGTTCACGGATCCATTCTCCATGACACTCATATGATTATTCACGGGGACATTCAAACGCTTCAGAATAGTAATAATTTCTTTACTGCTCATGTTTAGTGACTTTGCGTATTCGTACACGCGCAATTTATCTTTGTTCTCTTCTTTAGTCAATAAATCCACCTCCGACAGTATCTCCGAGTTGCTTGGAGATCATTTCCGCGAATCCTTTATCCGTAATGGCCAGTACTACACGCTGGTCTTTACCAATACTTGCACCGAGTTCATCCCGGTGAAATGCGATTACTAGTGGAATATCGTAAGTTCCGCATTTATCACGGAACTTTTTTTGGGTATTATCTGAAGCGTCACCTGCCAGAACGACCAGCTTCGCCTCTGAAGACCGTACAGCTTTGAGTACAGCCTCGTCACCGGTGACTATCTTGCCTGCTCTCATGGCAAGCCCTAAATAAGAAAGCGCCTTACT
Organism: Paenibacillus sp. FSL H7-0735; assembly: GCF_038008505.1. Classification (NCBI taxonomy): domain Bacteria; kingdom Bacillati; phylum Bacillota; class Bacilli; order Caryophanales; family Paenibacillaceae; genus Paenibacillus; species Paenibacillus sp. FSL H7-0735. The sequence goes on from NZ_JBBOZH010000001.1 coordinate 4,448,815, forward strand.
CATTATCCTCACTATCCTTTGCTGCTAGGAACTGCTCTTCCACGGATGTAAACTCCCGGGCTAGCTGGGCGTAGATTTCAGGACTCACTTGACATTTCAATGCACGGTCAAGTGCTTTGTTCTTTTGTGCCAGCTGAAAGCATTCAAGCTTGCCGCATATGTAAGCACCACGGCCTGACTTCTTACCCGTCAGATCAATCAGTACTTCACCTTCAGGCGTTCTTACCACACGAATCAGCTCTTTTTTAGGCATCATCTCTTGGGTAGCAACGCATTTACGCAGCGGCACCTTTTTTTGTTTCATACCAAACGCCTCCCGTCAAGCAGGTTAATTAATCTATGGAGACGGAATCCTGATGCATTTCATCAATAGAAGATTTCGGTCTGCCGTATTCCTGCTCCGCTTGAGTTTCACTCTTGATATCAATCTTCCAGCCGGTAAGTTTAGCGGCAAGACGTGCATTTTGCCCTTTAATACCGATAGCCAGTGATAATTGATAGTCAGGAACGATAACTCTCGCCATCTTCTCCGCTTCAAAGACTTGAACTTCAAGAACCTTGGAAGGGCTTAGTGCATTCGCAACATATTCCTGCACCAGATCAGAATAACGGACGATATCGATCTTCTCACCGCGAAGCTCAGTAACGATGGTCTGAACGCGTGTGCCTCTTGGACCTACGCAAGAACCAACGGGATCTACTTCTGGATTGCGGGAATACACAGCAATCTTCGAGCGGAAGCCAGCTTCACGAGCTACAGAACGAATCTCAACTACACCGTCAAATATTTCAGGAACTTCAAGCTCGAACAGACGCTTCAGTAATCCAGGATGACTGCGGGAGAGCATAATCTGCGGACCTTTTGTTGTATTCTCAACTTTTGTGATATAAGCCTTGATGCGTTCGCTTTGTTTGAACTTTTCACCTGGCATCAATTCGCTAAGCGGAAGAACCGCTTCGATTTTACCAAGATCAATGTAAATGTTCCGCATATCTTGACGTTGAACTAGTCCAGTAACGATATCATCTTCTTTGTCGATAAAAGCATTATAGATAAGTCCACGCTCTGCTTCGCGAATCCGTTGAGTTACAACCTGCTTAGCAGTCTGTGCGGCAATACGTCCAAAATCACGCGGTGTCACTTCAAGCTCAGCGATATCTTCCAGCTGGAAATGCGGGTTAATTTCTCTGGCTGCCGGCAATGAGATTTCAGTCCTTGTATCCAGGACCTCCTCAACAATTAACTTGCGGGCAAACACTTTAATGACACCTGTATTGCGATTCATGTCAACACGCACGTTCTGTGCTGCATTGAAATTACGTTTATAACTAGAGATCAGCGCCGCTTCAATCGCTTCAAACAGCACATCTTTACTGATGCCTCTCTCCCTCTCCAGCTCATTCATTGCTTCAATAAACTCCATACTCATGAATTTCCGGCCCCCCTTTCAAGACGTTAAAAAATAATGGCCAATCTCGCACTTGCGACCTTGGCGTACGGTACTGCATGTTCTTTTTTGCCCGCGGAGATGAGCAGTTCCTCGTTCTCGAACGAGAGCAAACGACCTTCAAATTCTTTGAGTCCTTGAATCGGCTCATAAACAGTCACATACACGTCCTTACCTACCGCTTTAGCTACATCCGCAGCTTTTTTGAGAGGACGCTCTGCTCCCGGCGAGGAAACCTCAAGGAAATATGCCTCAGGAATAGGATCATTCTCATCTAACTTCTGACTGAAATATTCGCTAATGATCCCGCAGTCATCAATATCAATGCCGCCTTCTTTATCTACGAATATACGCAGAAACCAATTGGAGCCTTCCTTCACGTATTCAACGTCCACCAGTTCGAAACCATTGTCGTCGAGATAGGGCCCGAGCATCTGCTCTACCGTTTGTTTAATTTTAGATTTGGGTGTGCTCAAAAGAAAATTACCTCCACGAACTTGTCTTTTGCTATATACCAAAGATAAAGAGTGGGTTTCCCCACTCTTTACACAACGGACTTATCTCATTATTACCAAAGAAATTATACCATAGGGAAACTGGACTGACAAGTGCTAGCCCTTGACTCCCCCTTTGGAGCACTCTTTTCTAGCCATGAAATAAGTGTTGTTAAAGCCTTTAAAATAGGGAAAGTTGATTGCTTTCCGGTAAGCCGCGGAAGCAGCCCATGCCAGTCAGCAGCTCAATAACCGTCTTACTTGCCTTTGATTTCTGCTGGAAATCTTCAATAGACAGGAACTCTCCAGCATCTTTCGCAGCAGCTATGTTGATAGCAGCATTCTCACCAATTCCCGCTAATGCGGAAAACGGAGGAATCAAACTCTTGTCATCAACAATAAACTTATTCGCTTCTGAGCGGTAAAGATCAATGTTTTTGAATGTAAACCCACGTGCCGTCATCTCCAAAGCCATCTCAAGGACAGGCAACATAGCCTTTTCCTTAGGCAAAGCCTGAAATCCTTTTTGCTCGATTTCTACGATCTGACGGTTGATGGCTTCATACCCCTTACAGCACAATTCAATATCAAAATCTGCTGCACGTACAGAGAAATAAGTCGCATAATATTCAATAGGATGATACAGCTTGAAGTAGGCGGTACGTACTGCAGAAATTACGTATGCAGCAGCATGCGCCTTCGGGAACATGTATTGAATCTTCAGACAAGAATCAATATACCATTGTGGGACCTTGCACTTTTTCATTTCCTCGATCCATTCGTCAGACAAACCTTTACCTTTACGAACACTCTCGGTAATTTTAAAGGCCAAGCTCGCATCCATTCCCGCTTTATAAATTAAGAAGAGCATGATGTCATCACGACAACCGATAACGGTCTTAATGTTACACGTGTTATTCTTTATAAGCTCTTGAGCGTTACCAAGCCAAACTCCAGTACCATGAGACAAACCTGATATTTGCAGTAAGTCAGCAAAGCTGGACGGCTTCGACTCAATAAGCATTTGACGTACGAACTTGGTCCCCATTTCGGGCACACCATAGGTCGCAACCGGTGATCTGATTTCGTCAGGTCTCACTCCAAGTGCATCTGTAGAGTTAAACATGCTCATTACTTTCGGATCATTCATCGGGATAGAAGTTGGATCCACACCTGTCAAATCCTGCAGCATCCGCATCATCGTCGGATCATCATGACCCAGAATATCAAGCTTCAGCAAATTCGCGTCAAAAGCGTGATAATCAAAGTGTGTGGTCTTCCATTCAGCATTGACATCATCCGCCGGGAATTGTACTGGCGTAATATCTTCTACCTCCATATAGTCTGGAACAACGACTATACCACCCGGATGCTGTCCCGTACTACGTTTAACGCCTGTACAGCCAGCCGCCAGACGGCCAACTTCAGCTCCACGCCAACGTTTCTGGTGCAGTTCTTCGTATTTTTTTGCAAATCCGAAGGCTGTCTTCTCAGCTACGGTACCAATCGTTCCGGCACGGAATACATTTTTCTCACCAAACATTTCTTTGGTAAAGTTATGTGCATTCGGCTGATATTCCCCTGAGAAATTCAAGTCGATATCGGGAACTTTATCCCCTTTAAATCCAAGGAAGGTCTCGAACGGAATATCCTGGCCTTCACCTTTGAGCTTCTGACCGCAATCCGGGCAGACTTTATCTGGTAAATCGAATCCGCTCCGCACACTACCGTCCAGGAACCATTCACTATGGCGACACTCGGGATCTAGGCAAATATAATGCGCAGGCAAAGGATTAACTTCTGAAATCCCAAGAAATGTAGCGACTACAGAAGAACCTACGGAACCCCGCGAGCCTACGAGATACCCATCCTGATTTGATTTTTTTACGAGACGTTCAGAAATCAAATAGTTGGCAGAGAACCCGTATTTAATAATCGGTGCAAGCTCTTTCTCCAAACGGGCAATAACTACCTCAGGCAGCTCTTCACCGTAAATGGATTTGGCAGTATTGTAGCAGGTCTCGCGAATTTCTTCGTCCGCCCCGTCAATAATTGGTGTAAATAGCTTATCTGGAAATAGCTCCAGTTCTTCAAAACGCTCCGCCAGCTCAACTGTATTTGTGACAACGACTTCCATCGCTTTTTCAGCACCGAGAAATTCGAATTCAGACAGCATTTCATCTGTTGTGCGGAAGTGTGCATCCGGTTTGCGTTGGTCTTTAAGCGGACTAAAGCCCGTGATCCCATTAATCGTAATATCACGATACAGCTTGTCCCGGGGTTCAAGATAATGCACATTCCCCGTTGCGATAACAGGTTTATTCAACTGTTCCCCTATTTCGCAAACCTTCCGGACTACATCGCGAAGCTCATCCGGGCCTGCTACAAAACCCTTGTCCACCAAGTGCATGTACATGGTCAATGGCTGAATCTCCAGCACATCATAAAAATGAGCAACCTCCATGGCTTCCTCAGTCGTTTTGTTGAGTACTGCTTCAAAAAACTCTCCACGTTCACAACCGGAAATCACTAGGAGTCCATCTCTATGCTCTTCCAGCTTAGATTTTGGAATACAAGGTACACGTTTGAAATATTCCGTATGTGACATGGAAATGAGCTTATAGAGATTTTTTTTGCCTATTTGATTAAGTGCATAAATATTACAGTGGAACGGTCTTGTGTTCGAAAGATCATTACCCACATAATCGTTTAGTCGATCAAGGCGGGTCATGCCCTTCATCTTTTCAGCATCTGCGAGCAATCCTGTTAATATACCGCCGAGTGCTATGGTATCATCAATCGCACGGTGATGGCTTTCCAGAAGAACTTTATATTTATCGGCTAATGTGTTCAGCCTGTGATTCTTCATGCTTGGATATAGTAAGCGAGCGAGCTCAAGCGTATCAAGAGATGGATTCGGAAGATCAGGTTCACCTATTTTACGTAACGAGGCCTGAATAAAACCCATATCAAACCTGGCGTTATGAGCTACAAGGATACTGTCACCCACAAATTCAACAAACTTACGCAGTACTGGTTCAAGATCAGGAGCATCCTTAACCATTTCATCCGTAATATTGGTCAATTGCTGAATATGATAAGGGATTTTCTCATGCGGATTAACAAAAGTAGAATAACGGTCTACTTCTTTGCCTTCGCACATTTTAATGGCCGCCAGCTCCGTAATATTATTGCGGGTAATCGATAAACCCGTGGTTTCTATATCAAACACTACATAGGTAGCTGTCTTCAAGTCCAAAGGCTGAGCATTCTCGACAATATTCACAGAGTCATTCACAACATTAGCTTCCACACCATAAATCATTTTTATCTTATGCTTATGAGCTGCATGGTTTGCATCAGGAAAAGCCTGAACGCCACCATGATCAGAAATAGCAATCGCAGGATGACCCCACTGGGCAGCTGTTTTGACATAGGTAGTGATCGGAGTGACCGCATCCATCGTACTCATCGTAGTGTGAAGGTGGAATTCCACCCGTTTCTTAGGAGCAGTATCTTTACGTGCAGGCGGTGCCTTAACTTCCGTTAAATCCGAAGGGATCATCACGAGCTCAGGAATCTGCATAAAACGGTCATATTCTACTTTTCCGCGTGCTCTTACCCATTTGCCATTAGCTAGCTGACTCATAACCTTCAGATCATCTTTAGTCTTCGCGAACATCTTCATTTGTAGAGAATCCGTAAAATCGGTCAGACTGAAAGTGAACAAGGTACTGCCATTGCGAAGCTCCTTACGATCCAGACCAAAAATGGTACCCTGAATTGTAATTTTCTTCTCTTCATCTTGAATTTCAAGAATCGGCACAGCCTGTTCCTTAATTTCATACCCCACTTGAAGCTTAATTACTTCATTAGGATCGCTATCATCAGCAGGAGCTTCTGTTTCAACAGCAGTCATCATCTGCTCAACAATCTCGCGTTGTTCTTGCTGAAGCTTTTGCTGAAATTCTTCGAATGCTTCAACATTATTATTTTCGTTCTCCGCCATTAGTAATTTAACTTTTAAGGAGAGACCGAAATACTTATCATAAAATTTAATAATTGCTCCATCGATGCCTTTTTTGCGAGCCAGCTCCATCGAAGTGGAATCACTCATCGTTAACATTAAAGTATCCTCTTTAAGCTCCTGTGAGGAGCGGGTCAGCCAGCCGTTTACCGATGGAATCTCCCGATGCACCCACTCCAGAAACAGTCCCCAATATTCTTGGACAAGCTCCGCTCTACTAACCTTCTCATCATATAGGAACAAAAAGCTTACTTTAGCTATATGCTGTAGCTTCTCCCGCATTCTAAGGCTAAATGTCCGATATACCTGTGCTGGAACCAGACTTTCTTTCGTAATAACGATTTGCCAGTCCCGGTTGCCGCGACTGATCTCAACACGTTCTATATACCCGTCTAAAAAGTAGGGATCCATGATTGCAGGCGGAATTTCACCCTGCTTCATCAAGAGCTCGAACCTTTTTCTTCTCTCCTGGTTTTGTTCCATGCTTTCCTCCCACCTTTAATAACCCAGTTAAAACTATCCATGATATACAGTGAAAGTACAATATGATAAGAAGAAACGATGTTGTCGCCTTTTAAAGACGATAACTGTTTCTCGTAAAAATATAAGGATAATTTATAGCGAATTCCTATAAATTCTTATATTTTAAAAAGCTTCTGGTTTCAAAAAGCATTGGGTTCTTACGGCCCGCCGACTCCTCTCTCCAGAAGCTAAATTAAAATACTACAAGACTGTTGATCGGTGCCTAAAGATTAATATGCCTTTGCAAAAACCACAGTATGCTTGGCTGGTTGGCCACAGCAAATGCAGACTTGCTTAGTCTCCGCTGGATCAAAAGGAATATTGCGGCTACCCGCACCTGTCTCTTCCTTAACTTTGGACTCGCATTCTTCGGAACCACACCATCCAGCTAGAGCAAATCCACGTTTTTCATCCATCGAAGCCTTCATTTCCTCCAAGGAATCCACAGAATAGAAGTGGTCCTCGCGGAATTTCAGGGCACGTTCGAACATTTCGTTGTGAACCTGTTCAAGCATTGTTTGAACCTCTTCTACGAGGTTTTCCTGTTGAATAACCTTCTTCTCACCGGTGACACGTGAGACGAGAACGCAGACGCCATTCTCCATGTCGCGTGGTCCAAGCTCCAAACGTACTGGCACTCCACGCATTTCATATTCATTAAACTTCCAGCCTGGAGTAACATCTGAACGATCATCCACACGTACACGAACGCCAGCATTCTTCAATTCCTTGAACAGCTCGTCCGTCCGCCCAATCACAGCTTCGCGGGTCTTAGGAGGTCCGATAGGAATCATAATAACTTGCGTTGGAGCTACCTTAGGCGGCAGAACAAGACCGCGGTCATCTCCATGTACCATAATCAAGGAGCCAATCAAGCGAGTGGTTGAGCCCCATGAAGTAGTGTGTACATACTCCAAATTATTGTCACGGCTTAAATATTGAATCTCAAAAGCTGTGGCAAACTTGGTGCCGAGGTAATGTGAAGTAGCAGCCTGAACAGCGCGTCCATCCTTCATCATCGCTTCAATAGAATACGTATCTACCGCACCGGCAAAACGCTCGGAAGGTGTCTTTTGTCCAGTAATAACCGGAATGGCAAGATAGGTCTCGACAAAATCACGGTAGTTATCCAGCATCCGCATAGTTTCTTCACGAGCTTCCGCTTCATTCTCATGCGCGGTATGCCCTTCTTGCCAAAGAAACTCAGTCGTGCGGATAAATGGTAATGTACGTTTCTCCCAACGAACCACGTTCGCCCATTGATTGATAAGTACAGGAAGGTCACGATAAGATTGAATCCATTTAGAGTACATGTGGCCGAACATGGTCTCTGAAGTAGGACGAACTGCGAGACGTTCCTCAAGTACGTCACCACCCGCTTCTGTTACCCATGGCAGCTCTGGATTAAAGCCTTCAATATGATCCTTTTCCTTCTGAAAGAAACTCTCTGGAATGAACACTGGAAAATAAGCGTTTCGATGCCCAGTTTCCTTGAGGCGACGGTTCATTTCCTCCTGAATATGCTCCCATATTTCATAGCCTTCTGGCTTAAATACAATACAGCCACGAACAGGAGAGTAATCCATCAAGTCTCCTTTTTTAATAACATCAATATACCAGCGTGAGAAATCCTCGCTTTGCGGCGTGATTTCCGTAACGAATTGTTTATCTTTAGCCATGTAATGGAATGCCTCCCGAAGAAAATTAGCCGCTGATCAAACGTAAAATATCATTATACGTAACAGCAATCATTAATAAAAATAGCAGTGCAAAACCTACAAAGTGAACCATGCCTTCATGACCCGGATCCACAGGTTTGCCACGCAGTGCCTCAACACCTAGGAATGCCAGACGGCTTCCATCGAGTGCCGGAATCGGCAAGAGGTTAAATATCCCCAGATATAGACTCAAAATAGCGGCCCAGTATGTAAGATACTGAATACCTTGTTGAGCAATTTGACCGGTTACCTCAAACGTACGAACCGGACCTCCAATATCATCCATATTGAATTTATTGATCAATTGTTTAAAGCCCAAAAAGATAGCTTCTGTCGTATCAACCATAGCTTTTCCTGAACCTGTTATCGTCTCGCCAAAACCAGCTTTACGAGTAGGTAGCTCAGGAGTGATGCCTATTTTACCGCCTTCTTGTCCTTCCATACTACGAGGAACTAGCTTAACGTTAAGGGTTTCTTCTCCCCGTTGCAGCGTCCAGTTCATTTCTTTACCTTTGGACTCCGAGGTCAAGCTAATCATTTTTTTGTAATCAGCACCGATTTTCTCACCATTGATGGAGACAATGATATCGCCCTTTTGGAGTCCTGCTTCTTGCGCCGGCATTCCTTCGGAGACGTCGCCAATCTTAACAAAAGTAGGATTTTCAACTTGAATCCCGACCATTTGCAAATGAATGGCGAAGAGTACAAAGGCTAACAGAAAGTTCATCACAGGACCCGCAACGATAGCCAACGCACGCTGACCCACGGTCTTGCTGCCGAATTGACGATCTTTAGGTGCAATTTGTGTCTGTTGCGTCCCTTTAATCATCATCGCTTGCGGATGAACATCATAAGTAGTAACTTCTCCGTCCACATCTAAGGTAATCTGCAATTTATCTTCGAGATCGGTACTCAGCGCCTCACCACGGATAACATTTCTACGGGTGTCTAGTGCATCCAGATAAATGTTTTTAACTTTATTGTCTTGTCCGAGCCTTACCGCAATGGTCTGTCCAGAACCAATCTCGACAATCTCAGGATCTTCACCAGCCATGCGGGCATAACCGCCAAAAGGCAGTAAGCGAAGAGTGAACTGAGTCTCATTCCGTTTATAAGAAAACAGTTTCGGACCGAAACCGATAGCAAATTCCCTCACGAGAATACCGGCGCGTTTGGCAAAATAATAGTGACCCCATTCGTGTACAGTCACAAGTACAAAAAACATGAGCACCGTTAAAAAAACGACCTGAACCATTTCCAAACGTATCATCCCCCTTTAGGTGTAAGACCGAAGTATGTCCTCTTAATTTATCATTATTCTCCGATCAGGCACAAGAGAATCAACTGTCCCAACCTATTTTTAGGGCAAAGTAAGTATTTCCAGTCAAGCAATAACGCCATCAGTGTTCCTTAAGGAGACGGTACGCGTTTACGCGAGAAATATAAGGATAATGTATAAAGTGAAACTTATACTTTCTTATATTTTTAAAAGGAGATCTTTCTACGTTCTACAGCGTAGCTGCCAGCTCTCGAACACGTCTATCACAGGATTCAATTTGTTCCAGATTCGGATTATGCTCGTTATTATGACAATCTAGCACTTCTCCGATAATCTCCTCAATACGCAGGAACGAGATCTCATGACTTAAGAATCGGGCAACTGCTATTTCGTTCGCAGCGTTGAAAGCAGTAGTCGCCGTTCCACCAGCTTTTCCGCAATCTATCGCTAGCTTCAGTGCAGGGTAACGTTCAAAGTCCATTTCACGGAAGGTCAAACGTCCTATCTCAGCTAACGACAAACGCTGTGCCGGAGATTCCCAACGATCTGGATAAGTAAGTGCATATTGAATCGGGACACGCATATCGGGATTGCCAAGCTGGGCAATAATACTGCTGTCACGGAATTCAACATAAGAGTGAATGATGCTCTCCGGGTGCAGCAGCACATTCACTTGTTCATACGGAAGACCGAATAACCAATGCGCTTCAATAACCTCTAAGCCCTTGTTCACCATTGTAGCAGAATCTATCGTTATTTTCGCGCCCATGCTCCAATTCGGATGACGAAGCGCATCTTCTACCGTCACATCCTTAAGCTGATCACGCGTAAAGTCACGGAATGAGCCGCCGGATGCTGTTAAAGTGATGTAGGCAATATCTGAGATATTCTCGCCATTGAGACATTGATATATAGCTGAATGCTCACTATCAATCGGCAACAGCTTAACTCCCTTACGATTAGCAAGATCAGTGACCAAATGTCCGGCCGTTACTAATGTCTCCTTATTGGCGAGTCCAATATGTTTGCCGGCTTCAATTGCCGCTAGTGTTGATTGAAGCCCTACGCTTCCCATAACAGCCGTTACGACCATTTCGGCATCGCCGCCAGCCGCCACTTCAACAAGCCCTTCATTCCCGCTGTAAAGCTCTATACCAGAAGGTAGGCTGGATCTAATCTCATCTGCCAGCTCTTTCGTTGCCACAGAGACTCTACGCGGGTTAAAACGACGAACTTGCTCCAGTAATAATGCTGTATTTGTTCCGGCCGCCAAGCCATCTACTTCAAAAGAGTCTGGGTGCATTGCGATGACATCTAGAGTCTGAGTGCCGATCGAACCCGTCGAACCTAGAACACTTATTTTTTTCATAGTTATACTCTCTCTCCCTTCGTTTAATAGTAAGGCATAAGCATTACAATATGTACGAATGGAAATACGATAATCCAGCTGTCACATCGATCAAGAATACCGCCATGCCCTGGCAAAAGTGTACCTGAGTCTTTAATGCCATACGCACGTTTATAAGCTGACTGCACAAGATCTCCAAGCTGTCCTAATATCGCACAAGAAAGCCCAATAAGCAATGCTCGTCCTATCGCCAAGTGTTCAGGAGCAAGCAGCGCAAACACGATAGAAATAAGCATCGAGATCAGTACCCCGCCAACAGCACCTTCCACCGTTTTGTTAGGACTGATGGCCGGCCAGAGCTTGTTCTTGCCAAAGCTTCTGCCTACAAAATATGCCCCCGCATCACTGCCCCAAATGCAGAACAGGAGCAAAAAAGTCCAGAACAAACCATGTCCGTCATCCGATGCACGAGCCACGGCCATATAAGAGAAGCCCATTCCAATGTATACAATACCAGTAAACAGCAAGGCTGTTACTCGAATATCTAATTTATTTTTAGTGAAAACGGTGACCAGAAGGAACAATAACAGCAGAATCCAAATCCCTTGCTCCCAGGACAGCGGCTCAGAAACACCAAGCAAATTCCATGGGATCATGAAGCTTAGAATAGCTGCGTAACCCAGAAAAGTAGTACCGGAAAGCGTAGGAATACCTATCATTTTGACAAATTCATAAAAACCTATAAGAGCCATAGCAATAAGCAGAACCTGATACGGCCAGTTTCCCAGTACACATAACCCTAAAAATAATACTCCGGCAACAATTCCGGTAATCAATCGCTGCTTCAAAGGTTCCATCTCCTAACAAGCTACTTCAGTCCACCATAACGGCGTGTTCGTCGTTGATATTCAGCAACGGCCTGATGCAAATGCTCTTTGTCGAACTCAGGCCAGTACACATCAGTAAACCACAATTCACTATAGGCAATCTGCCATAACATAAAATTGCTAAGCCGAATTTCTCCACTTGTTCGTATCAACAAATCAGGATCGGGTAAACCAGCAGTTAATAGTCTGTTGTTAATCAACTCTGATGTAATTTCTTCTGGCGACAATATACCAGCTTGGATATCTTTCCCTAAACTGCGCATACAGCCTTCTATTTCATTGCGTCCACCATAGTTAAGAGCAAAATTTAAGATCAATCCAGTATTCTCTTTTGTTCGAGCTACCGCCTCTTCCATAGCCTTACGGGTATATGAAGGTAAAGCGTCAGCGTCACCCATCATGCGTACTTGAACATTCTTCTCGATTAGCTCATCAAGCTCAATCGCCAGAAACTCCCCAGGCAAACGCATCAAGTAATCGACTTCTTCTTTCGGGCGTATCCAGTTTTCTGTCGAGAACGCATACATCGTTAAGTATTTAATACCTAATTCGTCTGCAGCGATCGTAGCACGTTTGACAGCCTTCATGCCGTTTTGATGACCCATAACGCGCGGTAAGCCGCGCCGTTTAGCCCAGCGTCCATTACCATCCATAATCACAGCCACATGCCGGGGAATGTTATCCGGTGAAATCTCGACTGACTGTTGCCTGTCTTTACGGCTCAGCCACGCTTGAATCCGTTTGATCATTTCCGTTTCCTCCAAGCTCTTATCAGAAAGAGACAAACCCCACCATTAACGGAGGGGCCTTAAGTCTCTTGAATATCATTAAACTTCCATAATCTCTTTTTCTTTGGAGACAAGCACTTTGTCAACTTCGGCTATGAACTTATCCGTTGTTTTTTGAATGTCTTCCTGATGGCCACGGGACTCATCTTCAGAGATACCGTTTTTCTCCATCTTTTTAATATCATCGTTGGCATCACGGCGAATGTTGCGGATCGCTACTTTCGCTTCTTCACCAAACTTCTTAGTCAGCTTAACCAAGTCCGTCCGACGCTCTTCAGTCAGCGGAGGGATAGAAAGACGAATAATGGTGCCGTCATTGGCTGGCGTCAATCCGATATCGGATTTCATGATCGCCCGTTCAATATCAGACATCGATGTTTTGTCCCACGGCTGAATCAACAGTGTCCGGGAATCCGGAGTACTTATGTTGGCCAGCTGATTAATTGGAGTAGGTGCTCCGTAATATTCAACTTGAATACGATCGAGAAGCGATGTTGTTGCACGTCCTGCACGTAATGTTGCCAAGTCACGTTTCAGCGATGAAATCGCTTTGTCCATACGCTCTTCGGCATTTTTTTTGACCGATTGTGGCATTAATCTACACTCCCTTTAACAATCGTTCCGATCTTCTCACCGAGAACGACACGTTTGATATTGCCTTGTTCTGTAATGGCGAATACAATGAGCGGTATATTGTTATCCATGCATAAAGATGAAGCTGTTGAATCCATAACACCGAGGTTTTTATTCAGAACATCCATATAAGTAAGCTGTTCGAATTTCTCAGCTGTACTATCTTTGAACGGATCAGCAGAATATACTCCGTCAACCTTATTTTTCGCCATCAGAATAACTTCTGCTTCGATCTCTGCCGCTCTAAGTGCTGCAGTAGTATCTGTTGAGAAGAATGGGTTACCTGTGCCTGCTGCAAAAATAACAACCCGGCCCTTCTCCAAGTGGCGAATCGCACGACGACGAATATATGGTTCAGCAATTTGCTGCATCGAGATCGAAGTCTGCACTCTTGTTGGCACATCAATTTGCTCCAATGCGTCCTGAAGAGCAAGTGAGTTCATTACTGTTGCCAGCATGCCCATATAATCTGCAGTAGCGCGATCTATGCCGCTTGCGCTGCCCGCGATCCCGCGCCAAATGTTACCCCCGCCACAAACAATTGCAACCTGAACGCCAAGTTCTACAACTTCCTTGATCTGTTCAGCGATGGAAATAATCATGTCGGCATCAATACCATATCCGTTTTGTCCTGCCAAAGACTCTCCACTTACCTTAAGGACTACTCTCTTAAATACCGGCTGTTCCAAATGTATACCCTCACTTTCTGCAAAAGACGGAACACTACGTGTACGTGTTCCGCTCTTCTGATGCTTGCCTTTATTCAATTCTTCATATTTATGATGAAGCTATTATTGATTAACTTGTGCCATAACTTCTTCAACAAAGTTATCCACTTTCTTTTCCAAACCTTCGCCTAGTTCAAAACGAGCAAAACGACGGATCGAGATGTTTTCTCCGATGGTGCTGATTTTTTCATTCAACAATTGGGAGATTGTTTTGTCTGGGTCTTTAACGAAAGTTTGCTCAAGCAAGCAATATTCTTCGTAATATTTACCAATACGTCCTTCAACCATTTTTTCAATGATTTTCTCAGGCTTACCTTCGTTCAAAGCTTGAGCTTTCAGGATTTCTTTTTCTTTTTCAACATCTTCTTGTGGTACTTCTTCACGACGAACATAACGAGGGTTTGCTGCAGCGATTTGCATAGCGATATCGCGAGCAAATTCCTTGAAGGAATCTGTTTTACCAACAAAGTCAGTTTCGCAGTTGATTTCTACAAGTACACCAATGCGGCCGCCAGCGTGGATGTAAGATTCTACAACGCCTTCAGTAGCAATACGTCCTGCTTTGTTTGCTGCTGCGGACAGACCTTTTTCACGAAGCAATTCTGCTGCTTTAGTAATATCGTTATTAGCTTCTTCAAGCGCTTTTTTACAATCAAGCATACCAGCGCCTGTTCTTTCACGAAGTTCTTTTACTGCTTTTGCATCAACTGCCATTGTTTATTCCCTCCAGGTAATTGTCGTTTTCTTACATTATTCGAGGCCTTTATCCTAAAAAAAGGGCAGTGAGAGGTTATCCACCTGCCAACCACCCTTTTCATTTAAGTTCTTGTATGTGCTAGTCGCTACTTAAGCAGTAGTTGTGTCTTCGCCTTGGTGAGCTTCAACAACAGCGTCTGCCATTTTACCAGTCAACAATTTAACAGCGCGGATAGCGTCGTCGTTACCTGGAATTACGTAGTCGATTTCGTCTGGATCACAGTTAGTATCAACGATAGCTACGATTGGAATACCCAATTTGCGAGCTTCTGCAACTGCAATACGCTCTTTACGCGGGTCAATGATGAACAACGCGCTTGGAAGACCTTTCATGTTCTTGATACCGCCCAAGAATTTTTCAAGACGATCTTTCTCTTTGCGAAGAAGGATAACTTCTTTCTTAGGTAGTACTTCAAAAGTACCGTCTTCTTCCCAAGATTCCAATTTCTTCAAGCGATCAATACGCTTTTGGATAGTTTGGAAGTTAGTAAGCGTTCCGCCCAACCAACGTTGGTTAATGAAGAACATACCGGAACGTTCTGCTTCTTCTTTTACGGAATCTTGAGCTTGTTTCTTTGTTCCTACGAATAGGATTGTGCCGTTGTCACCAGCGACGCTTTTCACAAAGTTGTAAGCTTCCTCTACCTTTTTGACTGTTTTTTGCAAGTCAATAATGTAAATTCCGTTTCTTTCAGTGAAGATATAACGATCCATCTTTGGGTTCCAACGACGAGTCTGGTGACCGAAGTGTACCCCAGCTTCTAGAAGCTGTTTCATGGAGATTACTGCCATCTTCACACACCTCCTAAGTTTGGTTTATTGTGTGTCTCCTCCGCCATGCGTCATCTTTCAGCAAGACTTTCTTCAGAAGAAAGCACCCCTTGTCGAAATCAACCGGCGTGTGTTTTAACACCGTCAATTACTATACCATATTATCTCAGTGTATGCAACGATCACTTTAAAGTTATTAATTTCTCTATTATAGAGTCAATACTCTCTCCCTTATTAAAGCTATAAGAACCGGATTGAATTTTCGTATTAATCTTTCGTTTGTTTGCAGCCTCTAGAAAAGTAGACTTATCCTTAATGACTCCAGCCTTTGCCAAAATATCTGTTGTTGCTGTCAATGTGCTGCCAGATGGAATTCGAACGGAAACACTAGCATTTGCTGTGACTTTAGGCGTTACAGGAGCTACAGCGGTTGGAGCGGCACTGGCCTTTGGAGTGACCTGTGGCTGCTCAACCTTGCCGTCAGTAGGCGTAGATGGCTTCTTCGGCGCAACGGCTTTATCAGAGCTCTCAGGTACTGTAGGTGACACTACCGGCGTGGGGGAGGCTGCAGCAGCCGGCGCAAAGGGGCTGACATTCTCCTTGCTTTCTGCTGTCGGCCCCCCGGTCTCTGTGACTTCCTCTTTATTATCATTCTCAGTTTCCCCTGAGGAAAGTACTGCAGCTTCATCGATGACTTTCATATTCAGTTTCTCCGCACCCTGTAGAACTTGTTCTTTGGTAAGTGGAGCCGCTCCACCGGAGATCATTAATTGAAGTAATAAAGCGCCAGTAATTAGTCCAGTGCCTAGCCCGAACAAGAATGAACGGTTCTTAATCATACCGATTCCTCCTGTTTGGCAAGTTGCAGAATCAGTTGCACTTCCCCTCGCTGAAGTCCAGCTGTCTTGGCAATGGAGTCTATCGATTTGCCCTGCTCATGCAGTTCAAACAATCTTGGGTAACGTAATTTTATCGAACTAATAGGTTTCGCTTTCACATCTGGCGACACTGAACTCATCTCTGCTTGGAGAGACGGATCTTCGTTAACACCAACTTTAACCTTCGAACCTTGTTCAACCGACACTGCAAGTTCTTTCAAACTCTTCTCTTCCTCGGCCACTCGTGCTTCTAGCTTTAAAGAGCTGTTCTGCAACTCTACCACTTGACTCTGTAATTCATTAACCTGTCCCTGCAGTACATTATGATTAGTTTGCGATTGTTGTTTAATACTACTAACTAATTGTACCAGTTCCTCATTCTCGCGCTCTATGTCTGCCATATATAGCTCAAGCGCAGCCTCTGCATCTTTGAGGCTTTGCTGATTAGCTTTTCCTTCCTTTACACGTGTGGGAAGTAAAAGGGCATAAAGAATAGCGGCGACACCTACTAGCACAATATAAACCCATGGTTGCAAGTGCCTTATCTCCTTTTACATATCAGATGTAGATTCATGTAGATTCTTATTAAAGACTTAGATCAATGCGTTGGCCTTTGTAAGGATGCTCAGCATCACGGGTTGCAGGCGGGTTCGAATGTTTATCTGACGAAGAATTGCCACCTGAATGCTGATTGCCTTTTCCACCGCCATCCCGTAAAGCTGATTCAGAAGACTCATCCACTTCAGTGCTCCGCATGGCCAATTCCTGACTTTGTTTTACATTTTGCCCAGCCAATTGATGTTGGTCGATAGCAGGACGTTGCTGAGATTCATTCTGAAGCTTGCCCGCCTCCGTGGTGCGAGGCAAAGCAATTTGCAGTTCCACCGGTTTTAGGCTCATCTTAACCCTTCTCTCACAAGTAATGGCCGGCCGCAAATGCTGCCCGCCCGATTAATTGTACGGCGTTAAAGATATATCCCCATCACTGTAAATAAACACAACCCGCTCCGTAGCATCCTTAACAAATCGGGTATATCTGCCGATCATGATCTTTGAACCGCCATAAATGGTTTTGATAACCTCAACTCTCGCTCTACCTGTATCTTCTAACATTCTTTCTATCTCTAGCACTCGTTCTTTAATTCTTTTTTCTTCACGTTGATGGGATTGTTTAGTAGCATTTAATTTGACGCGAAGCGCCACTTTATCCGCAGGGAGCTGACCGTTAGTAGCCAATTGATTTAATAGATACAAAGCTTTAGAGGTTTTATCCTCGTTCTCCAGCAGCTGCCGCAGCTCTTGACGAAGTTCGTTAATCTCATTTCTAAGCTCTGGAACCACGCCTACCTCAATCACAGTCGCAGTGGACATGGTGTTACCTATAGTTCTTGCTACAACTCTTTCTCCAGACTGAACGATTCCACCCACTATCAAACCTTTAGAGCCGTTACAGATAACATCTCTACCAGCACGTATATTGGAGTGCATAATACTCTGAGAAACAATTACATCTTCCCCAGCGGTTACGTTTCCATCTTGAATGAAAGAAACCTTCACACTTTTTCCAGCGGTAACTTGGCCTTTGTTATATCCGATAATTCCACCAGTAATTTCAATGGAGCCCCCAGAGATTAACTCTGCACCTTCAACGCCGCCTACAACCCGAATATCACCGGCAGACTTTACCGTAAAGCCTGAAAGGACATTCCCACGTATGACGACTGTACCTACAAAATCAATATTTCCAGTGCCGTAATCGACATCACCATTCACTTCATATACAGGAAACACATTGATTTTCCCGTTATCAGTTAACGTGACCAGTCCATCAATCGCTGCGTACATCGAAGTGCCGTCATTATCAATGAGTACATTTTTCCCGATTTTAAAATGAGCTTCCTTTCCAGCCTTGAAAGCAAGCTCATCACCAGTTACAGTCATCCCTAGCTTTCCAGGCTGGGCAGGGATAATTTTAGCTATTAACTTTCCTTTAAGTACATTACGAAGCCGGACCAAGTCCTTATAGTCGACCTTACCATCCGCTTTCTCAAGCGGTTTGCGGTCCTCTT
Source organism: Paenibacillus sp. FSL H7-0735 (assembly GCF_038008505.1). Classification (NCBI taxonomy): domain Bacteria; kingdom Bacillati; phylum Bacillota; class Bacilli; order Caryophanales; family Paenibacillaceae; genus Paenibacillus; species Paenibacillus sp. FSL H7-0735. Next base: position 4,467,161 of record NZ_JBBOZH010000001.1, read on the forward strand.
CCAGATCTACTGTAAGCATAACTCGTCCATCCGTGCCATGCACAGCAGGATAACCTGCAGCAATCGGAACTTTACTCCAAAAAAACTCCTCAGGATGACTACAAATACGTTCGACAACATCACTCTTGATACCGTAGCGAATATTGTGACTGTGCAGGAAGGCTTCCAGTTCTGTAGATGAGCAGGAAAAATTCTCATCCTTTTTGGAGAACTGCAAATACGCGATCCCTTTGTCCTCCGAAAAAGTTATACTCAAGTACTGATTCAAAGCATATTGACCGATCAAATTTTGCTCCCCCTTGTCACCGCTAACGGTTAATCGTTCTGCATAAGGAGATCACGGTTCTTCTCGAGCGTTCCCCTCAGCCGCAAAATAGCTTTGGAATGCAACTGCGAAATTCTTGAAGGAGATAACGACATGACCTCTGCAATCTCACTTAAAGATAAATCTTCATAATATAAAAGGGACACAACGGTCCTTTCTTTCACCGTTAATTTCTCAATACCTTTGGTGAGCGCTTCGCGCAAGTAGAATTCATTTACCTTGCTATCCGGATTCTTAGCTTTATCGTCCACCAGTATGGACATTCGGGTCTCTGATTCCTCTTCACGAATCGGGTCTTCCAGTGAGCAAAGTGACATCACAGCCACATCCTGCAACATATTTTGAAATTCCAGTTCACTAATATTAAGGTATTGGCTCATTTCCTCGTCACTAACTGACCTTAAGTGCTTCTGCTCCAGCTGCTGATAAGCGTCCTCGATTTTTTTAGCTTTTTCCCGAACGGATCTAGGTACCCAATCACTTTGGCGTAATGAATCTAATATCGCACCACGCACACGCCAGGACGCATAGGTCTGAAATTGCAATCCTCGTTTGTAGTCGAATTTCTCAATCGCATCAATTAGTCCCATAACCCCATTGCTGGCTAAATCATCTTTGGATACATTTTTGGGTAATCCCACAGCCAAACGACTGGATACATAATCAACAATATGGAGATAACTCTCTATCAGCTTCTTTTTGGCTTCAGGGTCTCTGTGTTCTTTCCACTGTTCCCATAGCTCGTCAGTTTCCAATTGAGAAGCTTTACGCTCGTTCAATAGCTTTCACCCTTCCCAAAGTTTAGTCAGCGAGCATTCGCGGCGAAATGTACCTTCCAATAAGATCACCGATTCCGCCTCAGCCCTCACTTATTCTTCTTTCAGGTGACGAACGGCCTTGGCCAATTCTTCAGGATCCTTCATCGAAACTAGCTTAGGAGGTGTAAGAGGCTTAAATCCCTCGCTATTCTCGTTTCCTTGTCCTGGCTTCGGTTTTAGTAGATTGATTAATTCTTCATCCTCATTAGGGGTGCTGATGTCCAGCTTCGCCCCAAGTTCTTCACCGCCAGTGTCCACTTCATCCGGAGGCGATGTTTGAATCATAATAAAACCCAATACCCATCTTAAGAGAAAAGCAAGCAGAAACCAGATGATAAATGCAATTAGGCTTCTTAATAAACTAGTACCCAATACATTGTTACTGTAGGTTACAAAAAAGGTAAATATGAAACCTACCAAACCCGACACCAAGTTTATCAAAATGTTTCCAATCATATTCATAATTATAGTTCCTTAGCGCCTTTTTGCACACTGCGAATAAACAATATACCAGTGTTGCAGGCTATTTCTATCGTACGGCCATAATTGCCGCCTGTGTCTTCTGCGATTAACGGAATTTTTAAATTTTCAAGTGCTAGTTTACAAGATTCAACATTACGAGGCCCGATCCTCATGGTGTCGCTCCCCCCGGCAAAGGCAAACATTTGTGAACCTCCGGCCATCTTGGCTACGATCCGGCTCCGAACTGCCCCAAGCTCTAGCAGACGGGATAAGAGCTCCGGCACTGCGGTATCTGCAAACTTAGCAATGTTTAACTGCCCTTCCCTAGCAATCTCAGATGATGGGAGCATCACATGCGCCATCCCTGCGAGCTTTTTTCCAGGGTCAAACAATGTTAATCCCACGCAGGAGCCAAGACCTGTGGTACGAATTAAACTATCTTGGCTGCCAACGTTAAGATCCGCCATCCCTACTTTAATAATGCTTTGTTCTTCAATCATTTTCAAAAGGAACTCCTAGCGATTTGAAGATTTTCGGGAATGATTCCGGATCGGGAATAAGGAAAAATTGCCCTTCAATTTCGTTTTTCCCCTCAAAGAAGGTAGTGTCGATCAACAATGCATCGTCCCCCATCTGCCCGAATTGCAGCAGACCGTAGCTAAGGATGGCGCCAGCCATGTCCATAGCAAGGGCCGGAACCGTTGGATACATAGAAAGTGAGGTGAAGTCTGCTAGAGAAGAAAGATATGAACCTGCCAAAATATTGCCAATTTCGCTTAGCGCAGAAAGTTCCATTTCTCCAAGCTCTTCATCACTCGACAGCTCAATGCCTGCAATACGACTAAGCAAGTTCATTGCCGCTTCTGGTGACAGAATGAAAAACAGGTTACCTGGAGCTTCACCCTCCACACGTAGAAACACCGCATATACTAGTTCTTCGGCTCCGCCAACTTTATCAGTAATTTCCTCAAAGTTAAGGAGCTGTACCTTAGGAACAGCCATATCTATCGGCTTGTTCAAGAGCTGTGATAATGCGGTGGCTGCATTTCCAGCTCCAATGTTCCCAACTTCCTTAAGCACATCCATTTTGAAATCCTTATAGTGCTTAAATAGTTCCACAGGTTAGCCCTCTAGGCTTTCTAATTGAACGATTTCGCTTTTGTTAAGCACTTCTGACAAGTTGAGCATAATCAGTAAGCGCTCGTCCCCAATCTTGGCCACCCCATCCAAATACTTTGCCTTGATGCCGCCAACAACATCAGGAGGTGTATCAATAGAATCTCTGTTCAGATCTATAACATCATTTGCAGAGTCTACAATGAAGCCTACTTCCATTTCATTAACAGATACGATGATGATTCTTGTCTGATCGGTGTGTTCAGCCTCTTCGATACCGAAACGGCCCCGAAGATCAATTACAGGAATAACAACACCACGTAAATTAATTACACCTTTGATAAATGAATAGGTCTTAGGTACACGAGTTATGGGCATCATACGCTCAATAGTTTGTACCTTTTCAACTTCAATTCCATATTCCTCTACGCCTAATTTGAACACTATCACTTTAATATCTTCAGCCATGGAATGAACCTCCCTGTTCTATCCTAGTTATTTAATAAAAGCGTTGGGATCAATAATAAGTGCTACTTGACCATCACCAAGAATGGTTGCGCCAGATATTCCTTGTACTTCAGGCAAATATTTACCCAAATTCTTGATCACAATCTCGTTCTGGCCAATAAAATCCTGTACCGCTAAGGCAACTAGCCTTTCTCCTTTACGCACAACCACGATTTCTGTTTCTTCTTCAGTACTCTCATCATAATCAGGCACCGAAAAGAGACGGCTAAGAGAAACCAGTGGAATATGCGAATCACGGAATTCCACCATTTTATTGCCATGAATTGTACGAATCTGGGATTGCTTCACGATTCCGGTTTCCACTATGGAGGTCAAAGGAATGGCATACTTCTCAGAGCCTAAACGGATAAGCATTGCAGCAATGATAGATAGAGTAAGAGGCAGCTGCACTGAGAAATTAGTTCCTTTACCTGGAGACGAATAAATCGTTACATTGCCGCCTAAAGAAGAGATCTTAGATTTCACTACATCCAGCCCTACCCCGCGGCCTGAAACATCAGAAATGACCTCTGCTGTACTGAAACCTGGTGCAAACAACAACTGAAAAGCTTCATCATCCGACATACTGGCTGCCTGCTCTTGTGTTATAACACCCTTCTTCACAGCAGATTTCAGAACCTTCTCTGGATAAATCCCTGTTCCATCTTCCTCGATCTCAATAAAGACGTGATTACCACTGTGGAAAGCCCGCAAATAGACCGTTCCGGTCTCCGACTTACCAGCAGCAACACGATCTGCAATAGATTCGATACCATGGTCAACTGCATTACGCAATAAATGCACCAGCGGATCACCGATTTCATCAATGACCGTACGGTCTAGCTCAGTTTCTGCTCCTGTGATGATAAGATCTACTTTTTTGTCTAGTGACTTGGCTAGATCACGAATCATACGTGGGAATCGGTTAAATACTGTATCTACTGGAACCATCCGCAGCTTCATTACAATATTCTGGAGATCTCCACTTACCCGGCCCATATGCTCAACCGTTTCCGTGAGATCACCGTTTTGAACCTCAGAAGCCAGCTGTTCCAAACGAACACGGTCGATAAGAAGTTCACTGAATAAATTCATCAACACGTCCAAACGTTCAATATCTACACGAATGGTACGTGACGGTGCCCCACCTGTTTTGTGAGTTGCAGGTTTGTTACCCTCTTCTTTGGTTGGCAGTGGTTTAGCGGCAGAAGCGGCAGGTGCAGCTGCTGCTGGCGCCTCAGTAGTCGTGGCTGCCACTTCAGAGGCTGCTGCTGCTTCCTGACCCAGCTGTTGCAGAGAATCTTGATCCAATGCTACTGCCGATACCTTGTCAATCTCAGACAGATTTAGAATCATAGCCTGAATTTGATCAGCACTTTTTTGAGTTATGTAATAGAGAGAGAAGCTTTGATCAAATTTCTCTTGTTCAATATCCTGAACGGATGGGAAGGATTTAACCACTTCACCTGAACGCTCCAAAAGATCAAACACCATATATGCACGTACTGCCTTAAGCTGACAATCCTTGCGAATGGTTACGTCCACATATAATACTTGATGTCCTTCTTGAATCGACTGTTCTAGAACAGAAAATTGAAACTCATCTAAATGAATCGGGGTTTCAACCGCTTGTGCAGCAGGTCCTGAGACAGAAGCTGCCTCGCCACCCGCAACAGGAATCTCTCCCCGGACTATAGCCTGTAAGGAGGAGACGATAGACGAGACATCCGCTTTACCCTCGCCTCCTCCCGTAATATCCTCAACCATAGACTCCAAGGCATCCAAACTTTTGAACAACGTATCAAAAATGAAATCCTGCATGCGCAGTTTGTTGTTGCGTACCAAATCAAGAACATTTTCCATTTGGTGTGTGAGTGAAGCCAAATCTTCAAAGCCCATAGTTGCTGCCATACCTTTTAAGGTGTGCGCAGAGCGGAATATTACCTGTACAATACTAATGTCCTCAGGATTCGCTTCCAGCCCCATCATGCTCTCGTTCAATGACTGCAGATGATCGTTCGACTCATCAATAAACATGGATAAATATTGGTTCATGTCCATCAGTGAGCACCTCCCCTTTGAGTTCGCTTTTCTGTTATTTAACAGCTTGCACCAGCCTTGGAGCAATTTCTTGCAAAGGCAGTATGTGCTGGACGCACTGTAATTCCACCGCAGATCGCGGCATTCCATATACGACACAAGTTTCTTCGCTTTCAGCAAAGGTTGAGGTTACCCCAGAGTCGTATAAGGATTTCATCATTCTTGCCCCGTCACTACCCATCCCTGTCATTAGTAACAAATGACGTTCTAACGATGTGAGCGGCAGCAATGATTCAAATAAAACATCCACAGAAGGTCGATGGCCATTACGCGCCTCCTCCTTTGTGAGTACAACCGCATATTGCCCTCTAGAGGATGGGACAACTTGTAAATGATAGCCTCCAGGTGCTATATAAGCAGTTCCTTTTTGCAATATCATCCCCTGCTCAGCTTCAATCACTTCTAGCGGGCTAAAGGTATTCAGTCGCTGGGCTAGTGATTTGGTAAAGTTAGGCGGCATATGCTGCACGATAACAATAGGCGCTGGAAAATCCGCAGGAATCTTCTCCAGAAATACCTTTAGAGCACGTGGTCCACCTGTAGAGCACCCCACGGCAACCAACTTTTGCAGATCATTACTCCCATACTTCCGGACCTGAGGATTTGCAGGAGCGTCAGAAGACACTTCCACTTTAGGTTTAGGCAACGGTTTTGGTGGGGTAGCGTTATTCTCTACTCTTGACCTTGCATTACTCTTTTCTGATAAAGGTGGTGGAGTAGAGATTAATGGTTTGGCTGCTCTTTTAGGAACAGTATGATCTAACGGCTGCTTCACCCGCGGTTTTTTGATCACTTCATTTTTGAGTGAAGCTTTAGGTTCTACCTTGGGTTTGCCGGGCATCACTCTCGGTACAGTTGGCGGTGCGACTTCTACTGGCGGTATGTCTGGCAACTTAAATGCAGAAGCACGTGCTTCGCGCTGCTCCCGGGCCATCATAGCCTCTTTCATTTGTTCCCTTAAGGATTCTCCCACTCCCATGATATCCTGAGAGTTGGTAATCGAAGGTTTACGAATAAAGTCAAAAGCGCCCCATTCCAGTGCAAGAATGGTTTCCTTCATACCCTCTTCATTGATCCCTGACAGCATAATCACTGGCAGAGGGTCTGAGGCCATTATTATTTTCAGCGCTTCCAGGCCGTTCATTTCTGGCATTTCTACATCCATAGTAACCAGATCTGGACGAAGCTCATTGATTTTTTCGATAGCCTCACGACCGTTTTTTGCTGTTGCCGTCACCTGAAAGTCAGCGTCATTTTCAATTAAATCGGAAATGATCTTGCGCATAAATGCCGAATCATCAACAACCAATACTTTATATGGCTTCATATCATTTCCACCTCTGTCCCAAATTCAGAACAACTATTTACTCCGCTTTAACCATTTATGGATAAAGCCTTTAATCCCTTGGACTTTTGTGGTCTTTTTAGAATCAATGGTCAAATAACTTAGAGCAAGCCGATGTATATCTTTTGCAGCAATACTGTTTGGAAAAGCCAATGTGAATGGCGTTTGCCTTTTGACAGCTTGCACTACATGGGCATCTGAGCTTATATGACCAAGATAAGAAATATCTAATTGCAAAAAACGACTGGCGGCCATTCGGATCTTATCGCTTGTCGCTATGGCTTCCCTTTCATCACCTGCCTGGTTCACAATCAATTTAAAGGAAGTCTCAGGATAGGAACGATTCACAACCTTCATTAATGCGTATGCATCTGTGATAGCTGTTGGTTCTGGTGTAGTAACCACTAGGCAATCGTCGGCAGAAGTTATAAACTTCATCGTTTCCTTAGATAATCCAGCACCAGTATCGAACAAAATATAATCCATGCTGTCCGCGATAAGTGTTATCTGATTTGTGAAATAATCAAGATCAGACTCTGAAAGCGTGAATAGCTCATCCATTCCAGAGCCACCTGCTATAAAAGGGAGCGAATTCGGACCGTATTGAATAATCTGCTCGATATCCGCTTCTCTTTTTAACAAATGATAAAGATTATATCTCGCCGATACGCCCATCAACACATCTATATTAGCCATGCCGATATCTGCATCGAACAGCAAAACCCGTTTGCCCATAGCCTTTAAAGTTAGAGCGAAGTTAAGTGTAAAATTCGACTTACCAACGCCCCCTTTACCACTACACACCGTAATGATCCTGGCGGATGATCCCCCTCTTACAGCTACTTTAGAATCCTGACTGGATACAAGCTGTCTTAAGGATTGTGCCTGATCCATCATGTTTCACCTGTTCCAAGAAGCAACTCACTCAGCTGTCCTTTGGTAGCCATAAGCAGGTCATCAGGAACATTTTGACCATCGGTCATATAAGACAAGGTAAGTGGGAAGTCATTCAGGACATTAAAGAGCGGGCCGTAACTCCCCGTCTCATCCAGCTTTGTGAAAATAACCTTATCCAGCCTATATCTGCCGAAATGCTCTGCAATAAGTTTCATATCACGGCTTTTCGAGGTCAAGCTAAGCACAAGATAAGTTTCACTTCTCAATTCCTTCGCAAGCAAGCTTTGCAGTTCGGCTACTAGCATATCATTACGATAATTTCGGCCAGCTGTATCCATTAATACTAGATCACAACTCTCCAAGCGAAAGAGTGCTCTTTGCAAATCTCCTGGCGATTGGACAACCTCCAATGGAACATTGAGAATAGCAGCGTAGGTTCGCAACTGTTCCACAGCTGAGATTCTATACGTATCGGAGGTGATAAAACCTACCTTGCGTCCGTGCTTAAATAGCTGTTCTGCCGCAAGCTTAGCTATGGTTGTGGTCTTTCCAACTCCAGTGGGTCCGGCAATATATACAATTTGAGTATCCCGGGCAATTCCATCAGCAATTCGTCCCGTCAGGAAACCATCAATCTGTTCTTTAAGAGATCCCATAAATTTCTCTGGTCCCCAAGTACGCCCTTCATCCACCCAACGTTCCGAGATGTTACTGATCCATTCCTCAACAAGCACAGCATCCATTTCTTGCTCTAATAAAAGATCCCGTAGCTCCTGCAGACTGTCTGGCAGTTCTCTTCCACCTGAGGATTGTCTGGCAATTCGCTCCATCCAGAGCTTCATATCTCTAATCTCACGAAGAACATCATTTTCGAGAGCAGTGGCAACCTCTGGCGATTGTTCTAATCCTAATGATTCATACAACGCTGATATAGAAGGTGCATCTTCCAGATTTAATTCAGGAAGTTTTTGCTCAGGTTCTGGCTCCGGATGCTTGGCTATCGATTCTTGTACATTGATAGCTTCCGATAAGGCTGCAGCAATCTCTGCAAACGTCCGTGACTCTTCTGGCTTTTCTAATGAAACAGAAGGTACGGAAGGTATAGAAGGTGTAGAAGGTGTAGTGGAAGCAGCTGAAGCTTTTTGATAAGCCTGTGGTACTGCACTCCGTGGAATGTTCATCGCTGGCGCAGCCGGCTTTTTTGGAACATTATTCTTCTCTGCCTTTTCTACTGCTGCTACAACTTCTATTTTTTTCTTCTTAAATAACCCTAAAAATCCGCCGATTTTGATTTCCTTTGTACTTAAAATGACGGCCTCGCTCCCAAGCTCGTTGCGAATGGAAAGCATGGCGTCAGGCATCGAATCGACCACGTAACGCTTCACTCTCATAAATTCACCACTCCGACGCTTTGTATTTCAATGTTAGGCTCTAGCTCGCTATAAGACAGTACAGGAATGTCCTGCATCGTTCGTTCAATCACCTGCCGCAAATACATACGAATGGTTGGTGATGTGAGCACTATTGGCTGTTGCCCTGTCTGCAGCAATCGATTAATCTGTTCACTTAACCGCTGATAGATCGTTTGTGTCGAAGTTGGATCTAGTGCCAAATAACTTCCCTGTTCAGATTGCTGCACACTCTCGGAAATTTTCTTTTCAAGATTAGGCCCCACCGTGATGACTTTCAGCGTCTCTCCTACTTGCGAGAATTGCTGGGTAATCTGTCTGGACAAGGACTGACGAACATATTCAGTGAGAATATCAGGATCCTTGGTGTATGTCCCATAATCCGCCAATGTCTCAAAAATCGTAACCAAATCTCTGATCGATATTTTTTCACGAAGCAGCTTAGCAAGAACCTTCTGCACATCCCCAATCGCCAATACGGAAGGAATAAGATCGTCGACGAGCACTGGATAATTATCCCTAAGGTTGTCCACCAGCATCTTAGTTTCTTGTCTTCCTATCAGCTCATGTCCATGACGTTTGATTAACTCCGTCAGATGTGTTGCGACAACAGATGGAGGGTCTACTACAGTATAGCCGGACAATTCAGCCCGCTCTTTAACCGATTCATCAATCCATAATGCTGGAAGCCCAAAGGATGGTTCGATGGTCTCAATACCGTTTATAGATTCATCATCATATCCTGGACTCATTGCAAGGTAATGATTAAGTAATAATTCACCACCGCCGACTGTATTTCCTTTAATTTTTATGACATATTCATTCGGTTTTAGTTGAATATTGTCGCGAATGCGAATAACAGGTACTACAAGACCCATTTCTAGGGCACATTGCCGTCGAATCATGATGATACGATCTAGCAGATCGCCTCCCTGACCTGTATCCGCCAAAGGAATAAGACCATAACCAAACTCGAATTCAATGGGATCAACTGACAACAAATTAATGACACTTTCCGGACTTCGTACCTCTTCAATCTGCTTCTCTTCAACAAGTTGCTCTTCGGCAATCTGTTTCTTATTTAAATTTTGTCCCATACGGTAGGCTGCAAAAGCCAGCAATCCGGCCAATGGGAGCGTTGTAATCATATGTATGGGTGTAAAGAGTCCAAGAAAAGCTACCGTAACTGCGACAATATACAACAATTTCGGATAGGACAACAACTGTCCTGTCAGCTCTTCTGCCAGATTACCTTCCGAAGAAGCTCTAGTAACAATCAAGCCGGCTGCTGTCGAAATAAGCAAAGCTGGAATTTGACTGACGAGACCGTCCCCGATGGTCAATACAGAATAAGTGGATAACGCAGTAGCAAAATCCATCCCGTGAACCATCATACCGATGATAAATCCACCGATCAGGTTGATCAGCAAGATGATAATACTCGCAATCGCGTCTCCTTTAACGAATTTACTTGCACCGTCCATGGCTCCGAAAAAATCCGCTTCGCGTTCTACGTTACGCCGGCGCTCACGTGCCTGGGTTTCGTTAATCATGCCTGCGTTAAGATCGGCATCAATACTCATTTGTTTACCGGGCATCGCATCCAAGGTAAATCTAGCGCCTACCTCAGCTACGCGCTCTGAACCTTTGGTAATAACAATAAACTGTACTACTACCAAAATCAGAAACACGATAAATCCAACCGCAATCTGTCCGCCAGCGATCCAGCTACCGAAAGTAGATACCACTGAACCGGCATCTCCGTAAGTCAGGATCAGTTTTGTAGTCGAGATGTTAAGTGACAGACGAAAAAGTGTGGTTACTAGGAGCAGTGAAGGAAAAATTGAAAATTCGAGTGCATTTTTCGTATTCATAGCAACCAGAATGATAATTAATGCGATTGAGATGTTAATAACAAGCAAAACGTCCAATAGCCAGGACGGGATAGGCAGAATCATCATAAGCACGATCCCGATGATGCCTAGCAAAACTGTTAAATCTTTAGCTTTCAATGTCCTAACCCCCCCGCCTTATCTCCTCTTACCTTTAAGCTTATATACATATGCCAGCACTTCAGCCACAGCCTGGAACAGATCATTTGGAACGACATCTCCAATCTCTGCCCTTTGGAATAATGCCCGTGCCAGCGGTTTGTTTTCCATAGTCACGACGCCGTGCTCTTTAGCCAGCTCCCGGATGCGAAGTGCTACATAATCCTGCCCTTTTGCTATAATCTGCGGTGCTTCCATCTTGGTACCGTCATATTTAAGCGCAACAGCAAAGTGCGTAGGATTCGTAATGATTACATCCGCATTTGGAACTTCCTGCATCATACGCTGCATGGCCATTCTACGTTGGCGTTCCCTGATCTTACCTTTGATTAGAGGGTCACCCTCCATTTTTTTGTATTCATCCTTGATATCCTGCTTGGACATTTTTAGGCTTTTTTCATGCTCGTATTTCTGATACATGTAGTCCAGAAAAGCCATAACCAATAGGGCAGCCCCGATTTTCAAACCAAGACTCATCGTCAGCTTGGCCGCAAATTTAAAAATCCCCTCCGCACTGATATGCGACAGGGATGCAAAGTTCTTCTTTTCTCCCCATAAAGTGCTATATACCAGATAAGCGATAATTAGAAGCTTAAATATGGATTTCAGGAACTCAACAAACGAACGCATGGAGAAAATATTTTTGAACCCTTTTATCGGATTAAGCTTGCTGAATTTAGGGGTGATCCCCTCTCCTGTGGTCATAAAGCCCACCTGCGCCAAATTGCTTACCAGCGCCATAACAAAAACTATTCCAAGTAATGGAGCTAGCAAAATCAGTATTTGTAGTCCATATTGATTAAATAGCAGCGTTATATTCTCAGGAGTAACCTCCATTGTCATTTGATTCTGAAATACGTCCATATATAGCTTCATGAAGCGCTCTTTCATAAAACCACCAAACATCATCAAGCTAACTATTGCTGATAACAATACAACTGCACCGGATAGCTCAGCACTTTTGGCTACTTGACCCTTCTTACGAGCATCTTGCCGTTTCTTCGGGGTTGCTTTTTCCGTCTTTTCACCGGCGAATTGTTGAAGATCCAGTCTATACCGCTTCGTCTTAGGCATAATACGCTCCCCTTACGGTCACCTACGGACTCTTCCCCATGAGACTCAATAAATTCTCCATGGATTCGAACATGATATCGAAGAGATTCTGAAACAGCACAGCCAGACCAGGCATCAGCACTAAAAGCAGTGCAAGACCTATAATGATTTTGAGCGGCACCCCAATAACAAATACATTATATTGCGGAGCCGTTCTCGCCAAGAAAGCAAGGCCAACATCAGTCAGAAACAGCGCAGTTACTAAAGGAGCCGACATTTGAAAAGCGAGTACAAAGGACTGCACAAATGTTCGAACCAGAAACTCTGATAAACTACCGTCAATCATGCCTAGAAATAAATCATTATTCATAGGAACCCATTTATAACTGTACACAATAGCATCTAGCAGATGGTGATGACCATTCATGCTCAGAAACATTAGCAGGGCAATCATATATTTGAAATTACCGATAACAGGTGCAGATGTTCCAGTCATAGGATCAATGACATTAGCAATACCGAATCCAATCTGAATATCTATAAACGAACCTGCTGTCTGAATCGCCATAAACATCAAATATCCAATGAAACCTAGCAATAAACCTATTAATACCTCTCTGGCAATCAGCAAAATATAACTGAAATCCTGCGGGATTGTAAGTCCTGTTCCGTTAGCACTAAAGACAACCAATGCTACAAAAAAAGAAATGCCAATCTTAAAGGTTGTCGGGACCCCTTGTGAAGAAAATACAGGAACGACAACAAAAAAAGCGGTTATTCGACAAAAAATAAGCAAAAAGACGGGTAAACTTTGCAGTATGGTCTCCATGTTCATTGTTTAACCAATATACATGTAGAGATTACCTAAAATTTGGCTTGTAAAGTCAATCAGCTTCGTGACGATCCACGGACCAAATAGCAATAAAGCCAGTAGCACTGCGACGATTTTGGGAACAAACGCTAGCGTCTGTTCCTGAATCTGTGTCGTAGCCTGAAAAATACTGATTATTAGTCCTACCACCAGACCAAGAATCAGCATGGGTGCGCTGACTTCCAGCACTAAATATACGGCTTGGCTTGCTAGCCCGATTATAAACTCCGTACTCATCCCTCATGCCTCCTCTTTAGGTCAGGTGTTAAAACTAAGAAGTAGTGATTTAATGACTAAGTACCAGCCGTCTACCAGTACAAAGAGCATTATTTTAAAAGGTAATGAAATCATAACCGGGGGAAGCATCATCATCCCCATGGCCATCAGTGTGCTCGCCACAACAATATCAATAATCAGGAATGGTATGAAAATTAAGAAGCCCATTGTAAAAGCCTTTTTCAATTCGCCAATTGCAAAAGCTGGCACCATCACCGTCAGTGGAATATCACTGTATGTAGCCGGTTTAGTAGATCCGGTATAACCGGTGTATTTCATAAATAACAGAAGATCTTTGGTGTTCGTCTGTTTAAACATAAATTCTTTCATCGGATCAGCAGCTTTGTCAAAAGCCTCAGTTTGGGAGATTGTCCCCTTCATATACGGCTGCAACGCATTTTCATTCACTGTGGCCAGCGTTGGTGACATAATGAACAGGGTCAGAAACAAAGCAAGTCCTACCAGCACCTGGTTCGGAGGCATATTCTGAGTACCCAGCGAGGTTCTCACAAAACCTAATACGATTACAATTCTAGTAAAGCTAGTCATAAGAACCAGAAACGCCGGAGCAATACTCAGAACCGTAACAAGAAGAAGAATTGATATGGAACTGGTACCACTGCTTGAACCTTCATTACCGACCTGAATATTAACATTAGGTATAGGATCAGCATGTATCGGCGTCATCATAACCACACTGATAATACCGAACAGCAGAATAGCAAGAATTAGCTTCTTTTTCATATATTCCTCGACTCATCCTTAGTAACATCATCCCGAAGCAGCTCTTCCATTTTCTCTTTGCGCTCTGGTGCAGAACGAAGCTTGGATTGCAGAGTCTCGTAAAAAGATGATGTTTCACTAAGTTCAATTTCCTGAGATGGAACCTCCCCACGCAGCTTTACCTTTACCTTGGCAATAAGCGGTGCGAGGAAATTATTCTGGTTAGAGGACTGATCCTCAAATGCCGCAATGATCAATGCTACCTCATCCGGATCGGTGACTTTATCCAAAATGGATATATTTTCACCAATCCCGATTAAGTAAAGACTGCTTCCCAGTTCGATAACCTGCATCGACTTATTAGGTCCAAGCCCTATTGCACCAAGCGTTCTTATAGAACGGTTGCTCATAAAGGTCTGATTACGTCGTCCAAGAAAACGAATCAGTACCACTATAAGTACAATGATTATCGCCAGGACAATAATAACTTTAAACAAATTCAGCAGGGTGTTACTGCTTCCGAGCGTTTCGGAATATAACATGACTTTATCCTACACGCCCAACGTTTTGTTAATAGCTTCGATAACCCGGTCAGCTTGGAAAGGCTTCACTATAAAGTCTTTAGCTCCTGCTTGGATTGCATCGATAACCATAGCCTGCTGGCCCATGGCTGAACACATAATAACCTTTGCAGCCGGATCTACTTTTTTGATTTCTTTCAGGGCGGCGATTCCGTCCATCTCAGGCATAGTAATATCCATCGTGATGAGGTCCGGACGCAGTTCCTTGAATTTTTCTATCGCTTGAGAACCGTCCTGAGCTTCGCCCACTACTTCAAATCCGTTTTTCGACAAAATGTCACGGATCATCATTCTCATAAATGCTGCATCGTCCACGATTAGAATTCGGTTAGCCATTTTTACAAAATCCTCCCTAAGTATGCTTATTGTAATTTCTGAATTCGGTCCCACTGGCTGACGATATCCGTAACGCGTACGCCAAAGTTTTCGTCGATAACAACGACTTCACCTTTGGCAATAAGCTTGTTGTTAACCAAAATATCTACAGGCTCACCTGCGAGCTTGTCCAGCTCAATAATTGAGCCTTGTGACATTTCTAAAATATCTTTGATCTGCTTCTGGGTCCTTCCTAATTCTACGGTTACTCTAAGCGGTATGTCCATCAATAAATTTAAATTATTTTCATCAATATGACCAAAGGCCCCACCATTCAGATTTGCAAATTGCACAGGCTGTACATTTACATTGCGATTTGCCTCAGAATTAAGCGGTGGTGTCTGTCCATATGGCATCCCTTGCGGTGGCATACCGTATGGTGGCATCCCAGGCATTCCATAAGCCGGCATACCCGCTGGAGGATAATAATACCCGCCTTCTGGCATCCCTGGATACGCTGGCATACCCTGCGGTGGATATGGTGGTTGCGTTCCTCCTGCGGGCTGTGAGGGCGCCTGTTGCACCGGAGGTGCTGGAGGTGGTGTCTCCGCAGAATTAGTCATAGCAGGTGTTTCAGCCATTGTAACCGCTGCCTCCTCCTCTGCCGGACTAACATCACCAAGAAGCATGGATACCATATCTTTTGCGAACTGAACAGGCAAGAGCTGCATAATAGTAGAATCTATTAAATCGCCAATTTTAAGCCGGAACGAAATACGAATTAGAGTTTCATCGTCTGGCAGACTGCCTACTCCTTCTCCGCTGGACATATTCAAAATGTCGATACCCGGAGGTGAGATATTAACAAAACGATTAAAAATCGTAGACATCGATGTAGCAGAAGAACCCATCATTTGATTCATAGCTTCTTGCACAGCACTAATATGAATCTCGTTCAACTCTTCATCCTTAGGTTCGCCGGCACCGCCAAGCATCAGATCGGCAATGACCTGCGCGTCCCTAATCTTAATAACAAGTGAGTTAATCCCTTGAAACCCATCCACATATTGAACGTGAACAGCTACATGCGGTTTAGGAAAAGCAATTTCAAACTCCCCGCGTGTAATGATCGAAACTTGAGGGGTTGTAATATCTACTTTTTTCCCTAGTAAAGTGGAAAGTGCTGTTGCTGCACTGCCAAACGTTATATTACCAATTTCGCCCAAAGCATCCTGTTCAAACGGTGTTAGATAGTCATCTACCGTTTTCTCCGTAGGAGCTAATGAGCCCTCCGCAGATTGTCTCAGAAGGGCGTCGATTTCTTCTTGGGATAAATAATCTTTACTCGTCAAATTCTTCAACTCCTTCATTGACAATTTCGTCTATTTGCACGGCTACCCGATCTTTAACCATTCCGGGACTTCCGATGAACTTAAGCTTCTCCCCTACCTTAATTGACAGTCCAGAATCTACGTTTCTGTTGAGAGAAATCACGTCACCGACGCTAAGCCCTAGGAATTCAGATATGGATAAGCTCGATTCTCCAAGTTCAGCAACAATCGGCAGCTTCGCTTTATGAACTCTAGCTCTAATGGCCAGTAGCTCATCTTCATCCCGCGTCTTCTTCTCTGTCACAAACCATTGGTGAACAGAAAGTCTGGACATGATAGGCTCTAGAACGACATGCGGTATACAAAGATTGATCATGCCTGTTGTATCTCCAATTTTGGTACTTAGAGAGATTAATGCAATGGTCTCATTGGGCGATACAATCTGCATGAACTGCGGGTTCGTCTCAAGAGCTTCCATCCGCGGATGAATATCCAGCACCGTTTTCCAAGCCTCCTGCAGACTCTCAAAACATCTACTAAAGATACGCTCCATAATCGTTGTTTCGATCTCAGTTAGAGCATTAATCTTAGAAGGTGCAGTTCCAAAGCCCCCAAGCAACCTGTCCAGCATAGCAAAAGCAATGTTTGGATGAACTTCCATTACCATGCGGCCCTCTAAAGGTTCAGCTTCAAAAATGTTCAATATCGTCATTTTCGGTATGGAGCGAATAAATTCATCATAAGGGAGCTGCTCTACTTGAACGACATTAATCTGAACGAAGGTGCGCAATTGGGCTGAAAAATACGTTGTAAGATAACGGGCGAAATTGTCATGTATCCGTGTAAGACTGCGGATATGATCTTTGGAAAAGCGGACAGCCCGTTTAAAGTCATAAGAGCGGATTTTCTTCTGAGTTTCTTCCTTTTTAAGTTCATCGGCGTCCATCTCACCTGAAGAAAGTGCAGCAAGTAGAGCATCAATTTCGTTTTGTGATAGTACATCAACCAATTCAATCACCCCCCCATCAAAGAATTATCAGGAATAAAGCTACACAGAAGCCAAAAGGAATTTGGTGATTTCGATCTGAGTAATTTGACCCTCAGTCAATGTCTTATTGATCAGATTAATAAGCTTACTGCTAAGCTGATCTTTTCCATTCGCTCCATTAAGGTCCTCAGGTTTGGTATCTGCAAGCGTCTTGATAATTATTGGTTTGATTTTGATCTCTTTTATTTTTTCGAATTCTTCCTTTGATTTCGCAGAACTCAGTTGGAAGGCGAAATCTACTTGAAGGATAAAATCGGGATCAGCAAGATTTGTTTTGATATCAATGATCTCTGCCGTCAATTCGACGATTTCATCTGCAGTTAAATGTTTTGTTTCCACATTTTGAACAGCAGCACTTACCTCGTTCGTATCTTTCGGAAAGATCCTGTCCATTAGTAAAAATGCGGCGACCACGATCAGAGTAATCGCTAGTAATATCGTGATGAGCCACGGCATCATCTTTTTCATGTTAGCTCCTCCATTGACTGGATTTTAATGGTGGCAGCATATGTGCCTATGTCCCTGTTATAATCCCGGATCTTCGTAATAACCTCATCGGCTTTTTCGAGAACGATCAGTCTTTTTCCGGTTACGAGCGTAATATATGTATCCGGGCTTTCTTCTACCATTTCGACCAGTAGGGCATTGATCCACATCGGTGTTCCATTTAATCTCGTTACCGATATCATAACAGGCCTCCTAACAAAATAGGGGGAGGAGTAACTCCCCCACGACTCCGCATGAACCATTTAAGAAAATATAGAATTTATTGATTAAATTAACGCTTCAGGTTTACTACTTCCTGCAGCACTTCATCAGAAGTTGTGATGATACGGGAATTCGCCTGGAATCCACGCTGTGATACGATCATTTCTGTAAATTCATTGGTAAGATCCACATTGGACATTTCCAGCTGTCCAGAGATGATTGCCCCGGTGCCATCTTCTGTATTGTTCGCTGTAGTCGGAACTAGTTCGCCTTCTGCATTCGCATTAAGTGTCATACGATACAGATTGCCTCCGATTTTCTCCAGACCAGATGGGTTAGTAACCTTGGCTACACCAATCTTCACCCCAGCTCCAGTCGTTCCATCTTCCATGGTCTGAACAATTGTTCCATCATTAGAGATAGAAAACGCCGTTACATCGTCACCTAATTGAATGAGCCCACCGTCGGAATCTAAAACATGAAGTCCGTCAGCGGTAACAAGATTACGCGCAGCGTCAATGTGGAAATCTCCGGCGCGGGTCAGAAACGCAGTTTCTTGATCCTCAGTAAGCTTAACCAGAAAAAAACCATCTCCATCGATACGTAAATCTGTTGGGTTGTTGGTGGTTTGAGCACTACCAGCCAAATGTAGGGTATCTATAGAAGCAATACTAACACCTAGTCCAACTTGTTTCGCATTTACCCCACCTTGACCATCCTCACCCGGTGCAGTAACACCAGAAACGGTTTGGCTCATAATATCCTTGAACATAACACGTCCGGATTTAAACCCGATAGTGTTTACGTTAGCAATATTATTACCGATTACATCAAGCTTAGTTTGAAAGCCTCTCATTCCTGAAACCCCTGAATACATTGATCTTAACATGTTTAATGTCCTCCCAGATTATAGAGTCCTAATAACTTTCCAAGTGAATTGGGACCGCGTCAGTCGGTCAGCGGCCGCCTCGGCTTTCCGTTAGGACCAGCCTATTATGAAATCACTATTGCACTATCGATTTGTGTAAATACATTATCTTTGATCGAGTTACCATCCATAGCAGTAACTACTGTGCGATTAGGAACGCTAACGATAAACGCCAAATCCTTCATTAATATCAAGGATTCTTTACTTCCCTTAGCAGCAGCTTTGTCCACAGCAGATGAAATTTGATCCAACTGACCGCTTCCAAGCTCTATCCCTCTTTGTTCTAGGCGCTTAGCAGCATGATTGCTGAATTTTAATAGTTTCTGTTGCAGTAAACTCTCAAAAGAAGCTTCCCCCGCCACAGACTGCTTAGGCAGCGAAGATCGTTGTAACGTTGTAGAATGCAGGGACGCAGGATACAGCTGGCCTATAGTAAGCCTGTCACTCATATGCTCGCCCCGCTTCCTCCGCTATTCTCCGGAGTATTACTATCTGTACCAGAACCGCTTTCTGGCGTTGCTGCGGCATTCTGAATTTGTGTAATATCGGTTAAAGCAATTCTGTCTTTTCCCACAACCGCATATTGAATACCATTGCTAACAACGATAGATTCAACATTACCTGTCTTAGGCAGCTTTGTGGCGGTGTCTGTCCAAGTAATATCTTTACCAATCAACCCGGATACAGATCCAAGGGACTGATTCATAGCATTAAGCTGAGTAGAGATATTCATCAATTGCTCCACGGATGTAAACTGGGCCATTTGCGCAATAAATTCTTTATCTTCCATCGGTTGCATCGGATCTTGATTTTGCAGCTGAGTAATCAAAATCTTCAAAAACTGATCCTTACCTAAAGTAGAATTACCCGTTGTCCGTGCACTAGAGTCGGGAGTTGTATAATTCCACTGATCTTTAGTAGAGACCGGAACTGTTGTCGCCATAACCACTCACCTCTCTTTCGTTTGTTATTAGAGTTAAGCCTTAGCAGAAAAAGATCCACCTTGGGACTGATCTTCTTGTCCCGCATTTGAAACCCAGTCCTTCCATTCACCATTCAGCTCTGCGGCAAGAACGGCATCACTGGCTTCCTCTCTGCTTTCTTTGGAACGTCTACCCTGCTGTCCACTTCCGGAATTAGGTTGGCGTCCTTCTTGCCCCCATTGCGAATTAAGTGGGGTATTATTTTGCGTAACTTCCAGCTTCTCCACTTGAAGACCCTGAGATTGCAATGCAGCGCGAAGCTGGTTCATTTGTTGCTCCAGCATATCTTTAGCACCGGTATGTTCAGTCATGAACTGGGCAACTAAATGACCATTTTGCATTGTGATCTTAACATCAACTTGTCCGAGATTTTCTGGAAAAAGGGATATAGTCGCTTCAGCGATCCCACCTTTTTGCACAATCTCTAATTTGCCTGTAATGAAACCTGTCATTTCTTGAGCAAATTGCTGAACCGGAACAGGCGCTGCTGGCATTTCAGCCTTCAGGGGTGCTGTAATTCCTCCGCGCAGAGATAACTGACCCGCAGTAACAACCTCATGATCCCCTTCGTTAGCTGTAATTCCTAGCGTGGAATCTAGAGTGGATTCTGTTGACTTCGTTTCCCCGGTTACACCTGTCTTGATTAACGGCGTGTTCGCAGTCTCTGCTTCAGCTTCTTGCACAGTTCCTGAGGTCACTGGCGAGCTGACAACCGTATCATTTCTCACTACAACAGCTTCTCCGGAACGATTGCTCACATTCTGAAGTGTTTTATCCGTTGGATTATTTTTGCTTTCAGTGATAGCGGGCTGTTCTACGGAAGAAACAGAAGCAGCATTCACATTGCTTGTCTTTCCCTTCCCTTTATTAGTGTTAGAGGAGGACTCTTCTAAAAGCGCTGTGAAATTATTCAATAAACTGATTCCCTTAGCTGCTACTTCCTCATTGCCACTCACTGCAGCTTCCTGAATCATAGAAACTAAACTTTGCAGGTCGTCTTGAACTGCAAATCTCAATGTATCAGCATTCTGTGCCAATGGGGACAAGCTTCCAGCCACTTCTGCTTCCGTTGTAGCAGTGCCATCTTCTGCGGCATGGCTTCCAGATAAAAGTGCAGATACCTGAAGAATCCAAGCCTGTAAGGCTACCAACAGAGCAGGATCACTACTGATACTTTCATCCAGCTTCTCAACATCAGCAGCAAGTTTTTCAAGGAGATCACCCTTCTGAGTGTCTTGCCCTGCTTGCTCTTCTCCAGTCGGCTGCACTTCCTTTAACAGGCCTTGCAGCAAAGAAGTTAGATTTCCCAATAGGGGTTCAGCTGGAGTCGACGAGTTGTTGGCATTGCCTCCCATGGTTTGTACCAGGGTTTGAGCAAATGGTGCAGCCGTCGTTGTTGTGCCCGTTGTAGTCGATGAACTCCCATTTACTGCAGTTGCGTTTGCACTCACAAGCGATTGAACGACTAAACTCATTTATTTTTCACCTCCTTTCCCTATCTATTTAGCACCCATCAGACGATTAACAATTTTCGCAGTTTGCGCGCTATCATTTTTAGTCATTTCTCCCAAAATAGATGAACGAACACTATCACTTACGGTATTCATAATCGTCACAACCTTATCAGGGCTAATCTTGTACATTTCTCCTAGTAACGATGCTGCATTAGCAGGAGTCATTGAACTGAAGGTCTGATTCAACTTTTCCTTATCCAAATTCTTACTGGTTGTTGCTGTTGCTGTTGTGCCGGCATCTTTCTTCAATCTAGATTGAAGGGCTGCGATCGCCATGTCACTCGAAGATGTGGTCTCTTTTAACTTAATCGTTACATCTGCAGCTTTTTGCGGATCCATTTTTTCCAAAATCGCAGTTTTACTCGCTTTACTCATGACACTGAAGATCTGCACCATTTCTTCTGTAGTTAAATTCTCCATGATCGGTGCAGCCTTTGAAGCTTTCATGCCCGCATACAGCTTAGCCAAATCAGAAACCTGTTTCTGATAAGGATCCTCAGCTTCTTCTGTGCTTGCCTCTGCGGTTTCAGCTTCCTTCTTCATTCCTTCAATCTGTGACTCTAGCGCCTGAACCTTGGTATCCTGGGCAGTTTTTTCATCTGTAACCTTCTTCAGGTTTTCTTCCTGCTGGGCGAGCTGAGCTTTAAGCTCCTTAATCGTTGTCGCTGAGCTCACTTCCTGCTTTTTGCTTTCTTCCTTCGGTTTAGAAGGATCTGCAGGCGGATCAGGAACCCATTTTTCCAGGATAGGAATTTTATTCGCAACTTCAAGTACATTATTACGAATGTCCATATTAAAAAGCGTCAACAGTACTCCAAGCAGTACTAGCGTGAATATAATCGGTATCATTAAGAATAAGAACCGCTCAAATTTCCCCGCTGACCCTTCATTTTCAAGTTCCATATCATTATCAATATTAGCCACTAGCGGAAACCTCCCGGGTTAGAGGGATTTCATCGCGAAGCGGACGGTTGCCATCTCATCCAGTTCGTTTTGTTCCCGTAAAATCATACTTTGCTGAAACAATGTCTCAGCCTTGTCTTTTGCCTTCAACCATACTTTTTCATCTAAAACCTTAGTGCTTAACTGATCTTGTTTCTTCTGGACTTCTTGATGTGCACGGCTAATGTCCGTATGCTTACGGGCAATGCATTTATCCAGATATTCCACATACTCCTGCATTTCACGAATCTTAACCATAGGTGTCTTTTGCTCTGCGGCATTTTGTAAGGATAGCATGATAGCACTCCGCTGAAAGATGAGTTCATCCAGGCTTCTTTCCTGTGCCTGCAATTCTCCAAGCGCGCTTGAGAGCATCCATTCTGCCTGTGTCTTCTCATTGCCCTTCAAGTCAACGACTTTTTGAAAAGTATAATGAAACCTCATAATACCGAATCAACTCCTTGAGAACTGTGAAATTAAAGACTGTTGAACTTCAGCCAGCGTAACTTTTTCATTCACCTTTTGTTTGGTGAAATCCCATATACTGTCGATAAATTCCATCGACTCGTCGATTTGAGCATTAGAGCCTCTCTGATAAGCTCCAATATTAATCAAATCCTCTGAATCCTTGTAAACGGCCATAAGGCGCTTCACATTCTCCGCTGCTGCAATCTGTTCTTCTGGAGCAATATCCTTCATTACTCGACTTATGCTGGAAAGAACATCTATTGCTGGAAAGTGTCCTTTGTTAGCAATGTTTCGATTGAGTACGATATGTCCGTCAAGTATTCCTCTGACTGCATCTGCGATTGGCTCGTTCATGTCATCACCATCAACTAGTACCGTGTAGAAGGCTGTTATAGAGCCTGTAGGACCTGTACCAGCACGTTCCAGCAGTTTGGGTAAGCTTGCAAACACCGAAGGTGTATATCCCCGCATGGCTGGCGGCTCTCCAACTGCAAGTCCAACTTCACGTTGGGCCATAGCATAACGGGTGACCGAATCCATCATCAGCATTACATTAAGGCCGCGATCGCGGAAATACTCGGCAATCGTTGTAGCGATAAGCGCACCTTTTATGCGAATCAATGCAGGTTGGTCTGAGGTAGCAACAATTACTACGGATCGCTGCAAGCCCTCTGGTCCCAAATCTCGTTCAATGAAATCCAATACTTCTCTGCCACGCTCACCAATCAGAGCAATAACATTTACGTCAGCTGATGTATTCCGGGCAATCATCCCCATCAAAGTACTCTTGCCGACCCCCGAGCCAGCAAAAATACCGACCCGTTGTCCCTTGCCAATCGTTAGCAAACCGTCAATCGCTCTCACACCGATACTAATGGGCTCCTGCACCCGCGGTCTATTAAGTGGATTGGAAGGAATATTAAAGGTAGAGCTATGTGGCATTCGTGCTGGAATGAGAGAGCCATCAAGCGGCTGCCCCAGACCATCCAGTACTTTTCCTAATAATTCAGAACCTACTTGCACGCTAAGCGGCTTACCAGTGCCCACTACATCACAACCAGGTCCAATCGCCTGCAGTTCACCAAGTGGCATCAATAGTACCTTGTTATCACGGAAACCAACGACCTCAGCTTGCAGCGGTTTGTTTCCTTTAGAAGGGTAGATGTAGCATACATCACCTATACTTGCGTCAGGACCTTCCGATTCAACCATTAGACCGATTACCTGCGTCACTTTCCCATTGATCCTCACCGGATCGAGATTACGAAGTTGCTCCTTATAACGGTTGCTATTAAGCATCGTCTTCCCCATTTCTCTGCTCATCGGTGTCCAGCGCAATTCTTACCAGCTCTTTCTTAATCTCTGCGAGCTGAGTGTCGATTCGAGCATCTATGCTGCCAAAGGAAGAGCGGATAACACATCCTTGGTCTTTTACCGTTGAGTCGGGCAAGATTTGCAGTTCAGCCTGTGAATCAACAGCTAGTGATAATTCTTCCCGAGCAGCATTCACAAAAGCGAACTGCGCTGGGGATACACAAAGTGAGATCAAACCCTGTTCTCGCTTACGAGCCAGATTTTTGCGAATTAAGTCCATTGCGAATTGTGGTTCTATCGTTAATTGCTTGTCCACAATTTTTTCTGCAATATCACAGCTTAACTCTACTAAAAAAGGCTCCGCTTCCTGAATAATCACTTCTCTTGCTTTATACGCCTCAGTCAAAACAGCACGCGCTTCTTCCATCATCTCTGCAATCTTATGCTTCATCTCTTCCTCAGCCTGAGAAACACCTTCCTCATAACCTTGCTGATGAGCTTCAGCTTTGATAGCTTCGATCAGATGTTCATCCTGCTCACGCCGTTGTTTCCACCACTCTTCAGCCTCCGCTTTCGAGGACTCTACAATCTGTTCCGCTTCAAGAGATGCATTCCGAACCTGCTCTTCAGCAAAATCCTGAGCGTCCTTAAGCATTTGCTTACGCGTCTCTTCTGCCTCTTCACGTGCGGGATCATGATAGTCAGTCTCGCTTAAAGTCTCCTCGGGAACGGGCTCCTCAGTTAGGCCCGCATATTGCCGGGCCTGTTCCAGTCTCTTAAAGACATCAACCGGAACATACTGGGAGTGTTTGATCAGCTTAGACAATGATGTCATCTCCTCCGCCACGAGCGATGATAATTTCACCAGACTCTTCGAGTCTGCGGATCGTGCCTACAATACGAGTCTGTGCTTCTTCAACATCACGCAGCCGCACAGGACCCATGTATTCCATTTCTTCTCGGAACGTCTCTGCCATACGCTTGGACATATTTCTGAAAATAACATCCCGTACTTCTTCGCTGGCAACCTTGAGTGCAAGCTGTAAATCCGCATTATCGATATCACGAACAATGCGCTGTATTGAACGATTGTCCACATTGACAATATCTTCGAATACGAACATCCGTTTCTTGATCTCTTCGGCAAGTTCTGGATCTTGAATTTCGAGAGAATCCAGAATCGTACGTTCTGTCCCCCGGTCAACCCCATTCAAGATTTGTACAATCGATTCGATACCGCCAGCATTTGTATAATCCTGAGTTACTGTAGCGGAAAGCTTCTGCTCCAGCACACGTTCAATTTGCGTAATTACCTCCGGAGAGGTGCTGTCCATAACAGCAATTCTTCTCGCCACCTCTGCCTGCTTCTCTTGAGGAAGCGAGGAGAGGATTGCGGCAGCTTGTTCAAATTGCAGATAAGACAATACAAGTGCAATAGTCTGTACATTTTCATTCTGGATAAAGTTGAGAATCTGATTAGGATCCGCTTTTCGTGCAAAATCGAAAGGTCTTACTTGCAATGTTGCAGTCAGACGATTAATGACCTCCATTGCTTTTGTTGACCCAAGCGCTTTCTCCAGAATTTCTTTAGCGTAGTTAATACCGCCTTGTGATATATATTCCTGGGCGAGGCATATCTGATGGAATTCAGACATGATCGACTCTTTTTCACTGCTGTCCACTTTGCGAACATTGGCAATTTCAAGAGTCAGCTGTTCAATTTCCTCGTCTCTTAAATGTTTGAAAATTTGCGCCGATACCTCGGGCCCTAGTGTGATAAGCAGGATCGCAGCTTTTTGACGGCCACTAAGTCCCTGCTGGCTAGCCTTTGCCATTAGTTCACCTCTGTTCGTCTGCAAGCCATGTACGCAGCAGATTTACGAATTCGTCTGGCTTCTTCTTGGCCAAACTTTCCAATTGCTTACGAACTTGACTTTCATTCGTCACGCTCTCCAAATTAA
This sequence comes from Paenibacillus sp. FSL H7-0735, assembly GCF_038008505.1. Taxonomy (NCBI): domain Bacteria; kingdom Bacillati; phylum Bacillota; class Bacilli; order Caryophanales; family Paenibacillaceae; genus Paenibacillus; species Paenibacillus sp. FSL H7-0735. The sequence goes on from NZ_JBBOZH010000001.1 coordinate 4,493,207, forward strand.
TAGAAGGAAATTCAGTAGGAACCTGCAATGGAATGTCTTCATCTTCCTCTTCCACAGTCTGTTTACGACTCCGGTAGATTAGATATCCTCCACCTGCTCCAACCAGCAATGCTGCTGCTCCGATAGCCCATATCATCCAAGAAGCGAGACCACCTTTAACGGTGTTGGCATCGGTGCCACCAAATTGTTGCGAGTAGACCGAAACCTTTTTGGTCAAATCAGCGTCTGTATATGTAGTACCTGAATCTGCAAGAGAAGCGCGAACAATATTCACCAAAATATTTTGAATTGCAGCTGATGTTGCATCATCTAAAGTTTTTTCTCCTGAAGGTGGTTCAACTGCAACATTTATGGTTAAGTCTTTAACAGTATACGGACTAGCAATAACATCTTTAGTAATTCGGTTAACTTCGTAGTTCCTCGTTTCAGAAGATTCCTCCGAGGTAGAAGTATCCGCACCCGCATCAGAAGGATAGCCCGTAACATCTTGAGAACCAGTGCCAGCCACTCCGCCAGTCGTGTTTCCTTGACCCGAATACGAATTACTAATTATCTGTGAACTGATCTCAATCCCCTTCATGTTCTCTGTATCCACAGGGGTAACAAGATCTTCCTTCCGGTTTTCCTTGTCAAAGTTCAACTTTGAGAACACAAGAACATCCACTTTATCAGGACCGGTAAGAGTGCTAAGGAATTGTTTCACATTTTTCTTTACTTCTTCTTCGAATTTTTTCTGAAGAGCGAAGTTTTCTTCAACTTGGTTTGTGACACCAGCCTGTCCACCTTTAGCTGTTGGCATTAATTCAATTTCATTATTTGCAATGGTAATGTTGTCAATTGGCAAATTGGGCACAGCAGTTTTCACAAGATTGAAATACCCGTCAATATTGTCTTGAGTAGGTCTAAATCCTGGATCAAATGAAAGCACAACGGATGCAGATGCCTGCTCCTGATCAGCCTGTGAGGCAAAAACTGTCTCTTTAGGCAAATTAATCAGCACTTTTGCATCTTTAATCCCTTGCATGCGTCTCATTAACTGTTCAACTTCACCGTTTAATGCATTATTGTACTTCACGTTAAACTCGCTATCTGTTGTACCAATCATCGATGAGTTTTCATCAAAGACTTTATATCCGATAGAACCACCTTGAACAATCCCCTGAGAACCGATATCCACCTTGACCCGAGCTGCTTCTGTACTTGGTACAGAAATACTCTTTCCATCTTGACTTAATCGGTATGAAACACCTGCTGAATCTAAGGCTTTCATTACTCCAGCCGAATCCGTACTGTCCAAATCTTGAAATGCTACTTCATATTCTGTTTTTGAAAGCTGCATGGTCATAACTACGATTATTATTAGAATGATAAACAATGTTGAAAAGAATAAAATCTTCTGTTTACCACTAAATCTGTTCCAATACAAGAGAACCTTCTCCCGATATTGGGCAAATCTTTCATTCACAGTGTCACCCCATCCGAAACTAAGCTAGGATTTATTATATTTGAGTTCTCATAATTTCTTGATAGGCTTCAATCACTTTGTTCCGGACTTGTGTAGTCAACTGTAAACTCAGTAGAGCCTGTTGGGAAGAAATCATCACTTCGTCAATGTTCACTTCTCCCAATACAAATTTATTACTCATATCCTTAGCTTGTTGTTCCTGATCAGCCACTTTATTGAGCGCATCCTCAAGATAAGAGCCAAAGCTCTCCATCGAATTAGCAGGAGTGGATGAAACTTCGGAAGATGTCGGTTTCATTGCAAGCTGCTGTACAGCCTGAACCCCATTAGATATATTCTGTATCAACTGTTTCCCCCCCTTAAGTTAATTAACATTCATTTATCTACCAATTTCGAGTGCCTTGCTTACCATAGCTTTGGATGCATTAAGCATCGTAACATTGGCATCATAAGAGCGAGATGCAGATAACATATCAACCATTTCTTTGGTAATGTCTACGTTTGGCATATAGACATATCCTTCAGCATCCGCATCGGGATGGCTCGGATTGTATACCGGCTTCAATGGTGAAGTGTCTTCTATGATCGACTGCACCTTAACCCCTTCATTGCTATTATTCATTTTCGAATTTAGTATATTCGAGAATTTATTACTTTCGTTCGTTTCCAAAACAACCAACTTACGTCGGTAAGGAACAGCCTTGCCATCCACCACGGATGCTCTTGTAGTTTCAGCATTGGCTACGTTGGAAGAAATTACATCCATCCGCAACCGTTGAGCCGTTAATGCAGATGCGCTGATCCCAAAACTACTACCAAAGTTCATACTCTCTTATCCTCCTTGAATTACGGCTCGCATCATCGAAATCTGGCTGTTAATCTGTTCAACATAAGAACTATACCTAAGCTGGTTCTCTGCGCTTAACGCCATTTCGCGATCTACATCCACATTATTGTCGTTATTGTTCATAGAGGTAGTTTCATCAGTATTCTCAACAGCAGCGGGAACAATTGTGTTGCTGCCAAATTGATAATGCCGGGTATCCGAAACTTTCGCTCTAAGTGTAGATTGGATTCCACTTTCCTGTTGTTGCAGGATACTTTCGAATGAAACATCAGAACGTTTGAAATTGGGCGTATCTTGATTAGCCACATTATTTGCTAGAGCACTTTGTCGTTTATAGGCAGCATCAATGCCTCCCTGCAATCGTTGAAAACTGACACTATTCAGCAATCCCAAGACAATTCCTCCTTTCAAAGCTATCATAATGAAAAGAATTCCACAACTTCCATCAAAAAACCTGCTTGCTTTCGACAAATAAAGAAAAAAACACTCTAAATTTACGGTATTCCGTCGAACGCTGTCGCAATGAATAACACTTAGCATTTTCACATACATTGATTTTCATTTAATTTGTATATTATTACAATAAGAAATAAGCCCTATCTTTTTAGAAAAGACAGGGCTTTTAGCACTTTATTACTATTTATTTACATTTTCAACTCATTTTTTTCTTTTTAATTGCATGTTTTGACATATTTTTACGTTTTCACGACACCAATTTGTAATTTATCTAATCCGTTATGCCCAAATTCAAAATACATAGATTTTTTGTTTTTTTGTCGCTTTAAAGAATATACTGACTTAAATCACGATCCTGAGCTATACTTGCCAATTTCTCGCGCACATACTCCGGGGTAATAACCATTTTCTCCAAAGTCAGCTCAGGTGCTTCAAAAGAAAGATCCTCTAACAGCTTCTCCAAAATAGTATGAAGACGCCGTGCACCTATATTCTCCATATTTTGATTCACTGAAGCCGCTATTTTGGCGATCTCATGTATAGCATCCTTCTGGAATTCCACTTCTAAATTTTCTGTTTTAAGCAGATTCACATATTGTTTAGTTAAAGCATTCTCTGGTTCCGTCAAAATAGAAACGAAATCCTCTAACGTTAGACTGCTCAGCTCTACGCGAATCGGAAAACGGCCTTGAAGTTCTGGAATCAAATCTGAAGGCTTAGCAATATGGAAAGCTCCGGCAGCCATAAAGAGTACATAGTCCGTCTTCACAGGACCGTATTTCGTCATAATGGTTGAACCCTCTACAATCGGCAAAATATCCCGTTGCACGCCTTCACGCGACACATCCGGTCCAGACCCTTTTCCCTGACTTGCTACTTTATCGATTTCATCGATAAAAATAATGCCTGATTGTTCAGCCCGAGTCACAGATTCCTGGATCACATCATCCATATCAATCAGCTTAGCCGCCTCATCCTGAATGAGTACCTTGCGCGCTTCGCGAATAGGAAGCTTACGTTTCTTCGTCCGCTTAGGCAGCAAACTGCCGAACATCTCTTGCATATTCATACCCATTTGGTCGTTACCTTGACCTGCAAACATATCCATCATAGTTGGCGCTGTATCCTCAACATCAATTTCAATGATGTCATCTTCCAGCTGACCAGCTAACAGCTTAAATCTAACCCCACGGCGGCGTTCACTTAAACTTCCATCCTGCTCAGTGTCTTCTTTAGAGTCCTCTTGTGCAGAATTCCCTCCAAAAATCATCTCGAAAGGATTCTTTTGTGATTTATTTTTGGAAGAGGAAGGGACCAATATAGAAACGATCCGCTCATTAGCCAGTTCTTCCGCACGATCCTTAACCTTCTCCGTACGCTCAAGCTTGACCATACGAATAGAAGTCTCTACCAGATCACGAACCATAGATTCCACATCTCGACCTACATAACCGACCTCAGTGAATTTAGTAGCCTCCACTTTGATGAACGGTGCATTAACAAGCTTTGCTAGACGCCGGGCGATCTCTGTCTTACCCACACCTGTAGGTCCGATCATCAGGATGTTCTTAGGGACGACTTCATCACGCAGTTCCTCTGCTAGCAGACTGCGCCGATACCGATTACGGAGCGCAACAGCTACCGATTTTTTGGCTTGCTTCTGACCTACGATATATTTATCCAATTCGGCTACAATTTGACGGGGTGTAAGCGATTGATTCACCATCGTGAATTCCTCCTTGTCTCTATGGCACTGAGTCTATAATTGTTCAACAATAATGTTGGAATTAGTGTACACACAAATTTCAGATGCTACCTGAAGCGATTCTCTAGCAATATCCGAAGCGGAAAGATTGGGTGCATGACGTTTGAGTGCTCGACCTGAAGCCAGCGCAAAATTACCACCGGAACCAATCGCAAGAACGTCATCATCCGGTTCGATAATTTCACCATTTCCGGAGATCAGGAGCATTCCTTCCTTATCCATAACAATCATCAAAGCTTCAAGCTTCCGAAGAATACGATCTTGACGCCAGTCCTTCGCTAATTCAACTGCAGCCCGCTGCAGGTTCCCATGATGCTCCTCCAGCTTGCCCTCGAATTTTTCGAATAGGGTAATAGCATCCGCAACGGACCCCGCAAAACCTGCTATTACTTGTCCTCTGTACAGGCGACGGACTTTTCTGGCCGTCGTCTTCATAATAACACTCTCTCCGAATGTAACCTGTCCATCACCTGCTATAGCTGCCTGTCCGTTATGTCTTACAGCACAAATTGTAGTCGCATGAAAGCTGGGTACCATGATTGTAAGTTACCTCCTTAAGATGGGCTTTGTTCGCTATCGACAACCTCCGGCTCCGAATAAGCGAGTCCTGTACGGTTGGCATACTCGGCAAGACTGTCCAGAGCACGATGAGCTAACATTTCATTCTTTTCCTTCTTATTGCGGATCTTCTTCTCTACCTTCGGCAACAGACCGAAATTGGCATTCATAGGCTGAAAATGCTCTGGATCGGCAGAAGTAATATAAGCTGGCATGCTGCCTAGAACAGTATCCTGCGGGAAGATCAGTCCTTCCTGTCCGAGTGCTGCCCGTGCAGCATTAATGCCAGCTATGAGCCCGGAAGCAGCTGATTCAACATAACCTTCTACACCTGTCATCTGTCCAGCAAAAAAGAGTCTTTCCTTGCCTTTCATCTGATAGGTAGGGTGCAGAAGTTTAGGAGAATTAATAAATGTATTTCTGTGCATCACACCATAACGAACATATTCAGCATTCTCAAGACCTGGGATCAGCGAGAATACACGCTTCTGCTCGCCCCATTTCAAATGGGTCTGAAAACCAACAAGATTGTAAAGTGTGCCTGCAGCGTTATCCTGACGGAGTTGCACAACCGCGTAAGGAAGTTTACCTGTATGCGGATTGATAAGTCCTACTGGCTTCATTGGGCCAAATAACGCTGTTTGCTTACCGCGTTTCATCATGATTTCAATAGGCATACAGCCTTCAAAGTATATCTCTTTCTCAAAATCCTTGAGAGCTGCTGTTTCAGCAGAAATCAACGCATCATAAAACACGTCGAACTCCTCTTCTGTCATCGGACAGTTCAGATAAGCCGCTTCTCCCTTATCATAACGGGAAGCCAAATACACCTTGTTCATATCAATGGTGTCTTTCTCAACAATCGGTGCTGCTGCATCATAGAAGTAGAAATACTCTTCACCCAGCAGCCCTTTTATTTCAGCAGATAATGCCGGTGAAGTTAGAGGGCCCGTTGCAATAACAACAATCCCTTCCTCCGGTATATGCGTAAGTTCTTCATTTATGACTTCAACGAGCGGATGATTATGCAAAGTATGGGTGATCTCACCTGAGAATCCGTCACGATCTACGGCGAGTGCTCCTCCTGCGGGTACCGCGTGTCGGTCAGCAGCACCTAATACAAGAGAGTTCAAACGCCGCATTTCTTCCTTCAATACACCTACAGCATTTCCTAATCCATTCGCACGCAAGGAGTTGCTGCATACCAGTTCAGCAAATTGATTCGTGTGATGGGCTGGTGTCTTTACTACGGGTCTCATCTCATATAATCTTACCGGTACTCCTAGTGATGCTATTTGCCAAGCGGCTTCGCTTCCTGCGAGACCCGCTCCAATTACTGTTACTTTTGCTGTATCTGACACTGTCTTTTTTCCTCCCATAGAGACTATTAATCTGCTAATTCTTCTTCGTTGTCTAGAACCGCCTCTGTATGATCACAAGACGTACATTGTAGCTTGGTTCCTTGCTTATTACGTTTCTCAATCATCCAAGATCCACATGATGGACATGGTTTTATAGAAGGTCTATCCCATGAAACGAAATCACAACCAGGGTACTGATCGCAGCCATAGAAAACACGCCCTTTTTTACTGCGTCGCTCCACAACCTTACCTTCATGACATTTAGGACAAGTTACGCCAATATCCTTGATAATCGGTTTTGTGTTTCGGCAATCAGGAAAGCCAGAGCATGCTAGGAATTTTCCAAAGCGACCCAGCTTATACACGAGAGGTTTGCCGCATTTCTCACAGATCTCATCAGAGACTTCATCTTCAATCTCAATTTCTTTCATCTCTTCTTCCGCGAACACCAAACGCTTCTCAAACGATTCGTAAAACTCTGCAAGAACCTTTACCCAGTCTTCTGAGCCCTCTTCCACATGGTCAAGATCCCCTTCCATGTTCGCCGTGAACTCAACGTTTAGGATTTCCGGGAAAAATTGCTCCATCTGCTCTATAACAAGCTCGCCAAGTTCGGTTGGCATGAATTTTTTCTCTTCAATAGCCACATACCCACGCTTCTGGATGGTTTCCAGCGTTGGGGCATATGTACTTGGACGGCCTATACCCAGCTCCTCAAGCGTCTTTACAAGTCTTGCTTCCGTATATCGTGGAGGCGGTTGTGTAAAGTGCTGCTTAGGCTCGATCTCCTGCTTATTTAAAGCATCTCCCGCTTGAAGCGGCGGCAAATACTTGTCTTCATCTGTAGTTCCGTCATCGTTGCCTTCTACATAAACCTTCATGAACCCGGGGAATGAAACCTTCGAACCAACAGCTCTGAATGTAGCAGTACCTGCAGCAATATCGACCGAAAGCGTATCCAGCAGGGCAGAAGACATCTGACTTGATACGAATCGCTCCCACACTAGCTTGTAGAGACGGAATTGATCACGGCTCAAGAACTCTTTGACCATTTCAGGTTCGCGTAATGCCGAGGTAGGACGAATCGCTTCATGCGCTTCCTGTGCTCCAGCTGCCTTTTTAGAATACTGCCGTGGGGATTCTGGCAAGAACTTCTCACCATACTTAGCTGTTATAAGCTCTTTAGCTTCATCCTGAGCGGTGACAGAGAGACGCGTGGAGTCTGTACGCATATAAGTGATCAAACCTACGGTACCTTCTTTACCGAGTTCCACACCTTCGTATAGCTGCTGTGCAACAGACATTGTCTTAGCGGCACGGAATCCAAGCTTACGAGCTGCTTCCTGTTGTAGGGAGCTGGTGGTAAAAGGAGCCGAAGGATGACGTTGTCTTTCCTTCTCCTTCACATCACTCACCTTAAAAGATGCGTTCTTAATGGCTTCAAGAACCTCCTGAACATCACTTTCCTGGTTCAGTTCTTTTTTCACACCATTCAGCTTATGAAACTTAGCTTCAAAGACGGAATCCCGGATTCCAAGCTTCGCTGTTATGCTCCAATATTCGGTGGGTACAAAAGCGGAGATTTCATTCTCACGATCCATAATGATCTTCACGGCAACGGATTGTACACGTCCAGCAGATAAACCTTTTTTGACTTTCTTCCATAATAGAGGGCTAATCTTGTACCCTACCAGTCGATCCAGAATACGTCTAGCCTGCTGTGCATTCACGAGATCCATATTAATCTTACGCGGTGTCTTAAAAGCATCTTTTACCGCTTGTTTGGTGATCTCATTAAAAACAACTCTGCATTCTTGTGTATTATCTAAATCCAGCGCATGCGCCAAATGCCAAGCAATTGCTTCCCCTTCGCGGTCGGGGTCAGCTGCGAGATAAACTTTTTTAACTTTTTTACTAGCGTCTTTCAATTCCTTCAATATAGATCCTTTACCGCGGATAGTAATATATTTGGGACTGAAATTATTCTCCACCTCAACACCAATTTGACTCTTCGGTAGATCTCTAATATGTCCCATTGATGCCTTTACAATATATTTACTACCTAGATATTTGCCAATTGTCTTCGCTTTTGCAGGCGACTCGACAATAACTAATGCATCTGCCATAGACTCTTCCTCCTCGTTAACACTCGCACCTCTATATTAAATTACCTTATAAATAGCTCCTGGTAATTGTGTTACCGCTTTTTTTATGATTAAAGATAACAGAACTGAATGCAAATGTCCAAAATCCCATCCTGTTCTTACAAGCAGATCGTCCAATATAAAAGGGCCTTGATGCAGTATATGGTATAGGTGAGACTCCTCATTTGTCAATTTCTTTTCAATCATAAAGTCGTCTGCTGTCTGTTCGGTAGTGCTATTATTCCCTGTTTTTATTACGTTTGCCGGCAAATAAGAAGTATATTCTTCTATAATATCTAATCCACTGGTTACCAGCTTTGCACCCTGTTTGATAAGCTCTAACGCCCCTCTGCTCTTAGGTGATGTGATAGGTCCGGGAACTGCGAAGACATCCCTTCCAGCTTCCAAGGCAGCATCGGCTGTAATAAGTGATCCACTGCGACTGTCAGCCTCCACGACCACTGTCCCCCGTGATAAACCTGCTATGATCCGATTACGCTGTGGAAATAATCCAGGATGACTTTTAGTTCCAAGAGGATACTCTGTGATGACAAGCCCTTTTTGAGAGATACGCCGCTCCAGCTCAATATTCTCAGTTGGATAGACTTTGTCCAACCCTGTTGCCACTACCGCTATCGTCCCTCCACCGCTTCTTAGCGCCGCTTCATGACAAATGCTATCGATCCCCCTCGCAAGTCCGCTAACCACCGTTAGACCTGCTGCACTAAGCTCCTCCGCGAGAATCTCCCCTACCTTTCGTCCATATGCTGTTGGCACACGAGTGCCAACCATCGCCACACTAGGAGTTGATAACAGTTCCAATCGACCTCGATAATAAAGGATCCACGGTGGCTGTGTCGTCTCCTTCAACAAAACAGGATAAGCCGCATCAAACACAGTTACCATCTTCACTGCACATTCTTCCATTAATAAGCGCCTTTTGGCGATCCACTCTAACGTATATTTGGAAGCAAGATAATTCGACAGCTTTCTGTTCAATCCGATCGTTTCCCAATCTTTTGCACTACAGGAAAATGCTCGTTCTGACATTAAGCCGGCTCTGCGGATCTTGTCGATACTCTTCCAGCCAATCCCCTCCACTTCATTAAAACCAAACAGCAGATCTTTTTCTTCCATATAAGTTTACTCTCCTTTAATGGAAGGGTTAGCCTTCCCTATTTTGTAACATGAATTTGACGAATGCAATATTTTCTTTTAATTCAATATTTTTCTATGTTAAAAAAACAAAAAAAGCAACCTTTCATCCCTTGGATAGGAACAAAAGGTTGCTTACCTCTGAAATAATTATACACGAAAGAAGCCCACTCGCGTAGAGTGAATTCCTTCAATTATATAAAATAATTAATGCGTTGTAAATGCGCTAAGAATACCGCGTTCTTCAAGCACACTCACAAGCGTTGAGCCCATTTCGGCAGGTGTAGGAGCGACCTTGATTCCGCACGATTCAAGTACGGCAATTTTCTCACTCGCTGTTCCTTTGCCTCCGGAAATAATAGCACCCGCATGCCCCATACGTTTGCCAGGAGGGGCAGTAGCACCGCCAATAAACCCTACAACCGGCTTAGTCATATGCTCACGAATCCACTCTGCTGCTTCTTCCTCTGCGGTTCCGCCAATTTCACCAATCATGATGACTGCCTTTGTACCCGGATCCTCATTAAAAAGCTTCAGAATATCAATAAACTCCGAGCCTTTAACAGGGTCTCCGCCAATACCTACAGCTGAAGATTGCCCGATTCCACGCGTGGTCAGCTGATGAACAGCCTCATAGGTTAGAGTTCCGCTGCGCGAGACAACACCTACATACCCTGGCATATGAATATAACCCGGCATAATTCCTATTTTGCATTCCCCAGGAGTGATAACTCCCGGACAGTTGGGTCCGATCAATACAGTAGAGCGCCCCTCCATATAACGGGACACCTTTACCATATCAAGCACTGGAATCCCTTCGGTAATACAAATCACCAAGTCGAGTTCTGCGTCCACGGCTTCCATTATGGAGTCTGCTGCGAATGCTGGCGGTACATAGATTACACTAGCGGTTGCGCCTGTAGCCGCCTTAGCAGCTACAACAGTATCGAATACCGGAAGGCTAACCTCACTGCCATTTTCAAGCGTGATATTGACAGATGTTCCACCTTTACCCGGTGTTACCCCTCCAACCATCTGTGTTCCATAATCAAGCGCACCTTTAGTATGGAACAAACCCGTTGATCCTGTAATTCCCTGCGTGATAACTTTCGTATTTTTATCTACAAGAATGCTCATGCCTTAAGTCACATCCCTACTTATATTGTCAAATACGATAACTGGCTTCCTAAATCAGGCCATTATTGCACAAGAGACACAATCTTACGGGCACCGTCCGCCATAGAATCAGCAGCAACAATATTAAGTCCCGATCCAGCCAAAATCTGCTTGCCTAATCCAACATTTGTTCCCTCAAGACGCACAACCAGCGGTTTTGTCAAACCCAGTTGACTAGCCGCTTCTACAACACCGTTAGCGATAACATCACAGCGCATAATACCGCCGAAAATATTAACAAAAATCCCGTTCACCTTTTCATCCGATAAAATGATTTTAAAGGCTTCTGTTACCTTCTCGGTCGTTGCACCGCCCCCTACATCCAGGAAGTTGGCGGGTTCGCCCCCATAATACTTAATAATATCCATAGTCGCCATCGCGAGACCTGCACCGTTTACCATGCACCCAATATTGCCATCAAGCGCAATATAGCTAAGGTCATACTTCGAGGCTTCGATTTCCTTTAAATCCTCTTCATCCAAATCCCGCAGCTCTAGAATATCCTTATGACGGAACAAGGCATTGGAATCAAAATTCAGTTTGGCATCCAGTGCCATCACATTCCCATCCGCAGTCACTACCAATGGGTTAATTTCGGCAATAGAGCAATCTTTATCCACGAAAGCTAAATATAGCGCTTGCATGAATTTCACAGTTTTGCCTACCAGCTCATTGGGAATAGAGATGCTGTAAGCCAGCTTGCGCGCCTGGAAAGTCTGCAAACCCACTGCCGGATCAATGATCTCTTTAAAAATTTTCTCCGGATGTGTTGCAGCTACTTCTTCAATCTCAGTACCGCCTTCTTCAGAAGCCATCATGACCACTCGGCCAGTTCCTCTGTCAACTACGATACCAATGTAATACTCCTTAACAATTTGACAACCCTCTTCAATGAGCAGTCTTTTTACTACCTTACCCTCCGGTCCAGTCTGGTGAGTTACTAGAGTCTTTCCAAGAATCTCAGTTGCGTAACTACGCACCTCATCGATATTCTTAGCAACCTTTACTCCTCCAGCTTTACCGCGTCCACCTGCGTGAATCTGAGCTTTAACTACAACAACCGGTGTGCTCAGTGACTCTGCGGCTTCTACCGCTTCCTCCACTGTATAAGCTACTTTTCCATTCGGTACGGCTACACCGTACTTCTTAAGCACTTCTTTTCCCTGATACTCGTGGATATTCATAGCGGTAGCCTCCTAAAGTAGCGTGGTGACTAAACAGGCAGCCTGTCGTCATCTCGCTTTCCGTTTTGATTGCCGCGGGGTTAGGGATAGGCTGATGTTATACATGCAGCACTATTCCGGAACCAGCAGAAACTGATCTACCACTCGTAAAAAGAATGGCACTATTTCTGCAAGAGACATTGTGTAAATCTATAAGACTAAGCTTATATTTACCTATATGCCATACAAAGGAACCCAGAATAGTGTAACATGTTTTTAAAACGCTTACCTTAAATATATTCATGATTTGTACACATTTTTTCGCTTGATTTCATGCCGAAATGCGAACGATCGCATTGACTCCTTACTGCGCTTACTTTTTACTATCTTGGATATTAGCTTCGTGAACACGATTCAATAAGTCTTTAAACTGATCAAGTAGCTCTATGGATTCATTATTTGTCAGTGTCGTTTCTTCCATCATTTTGCCGGGAATACACACGGCATCACTTTGGAGTGCCCAGCCTTGTTTCGTTAGTGAGATTAATACTTTTCGCTCATCCTGCATCGAGCGTTCACGTATAATCAGGCCTGCGGCTTGCAAGCGTTTCAATAGCGGAGTCAGCGTTCCTGAATCCAAAAATAACGCCTCACCAATCTCTTTCACTGTACATTGCTGCCGTTCCCATAACACAAGCATTACTAGGTATTGGGAGTAAGTTAAACCGATCTTATCCAAGTACGGTTGGTACAGCTTTGTAATCTCACGCGAGCAAGCATAAATGGTAAAACAGAGCTGATTCTCGATCAGCAGCTCTGGGGTTGTAGTCATTTTCTGCATATCTTCTTCACTCATTTTCATATTTATTCACCCGCCTTATCTCTTTATTTTATCATAATTCACTCACACATCATAATAATAGCAAAAAATTAATTTGACTTTTATATTAATTGTGATAAATTAGATTGTACACAAACTAATTAATGAATAGGAGAGATTTATTATGATGACAATTCAACAAAAGATGTATGAAACAACAGTTAAAGCGGTTGGGGGAAGAAACGGTTATATAGAATCAGAAAGTCCTAAACTCAACCTTACGATCAGTACACCACGCGAAATGGGTGGCGCCGGTGGTGAAGGTACTAATCCTGAACAATTATTCGCAGCTGGCTACTCCGCTTGTTTTGACAGTGCCCTAAACATGGTTGCTCGACTTGGCAAAGTGAAGATTGAAGGCAGCGAAGTTACGGCTACTGTTAGCTTTGGTAAAGTTGAAGATGGCGGGTTCGGCATTGCGGTTAAGCTTGACGTGCTGGTTAAGGGCGTTGACAGAGAAACCGCAACATCTTTGGTAGAAGCTGCCCATGGCGCATGTCCTTACTCCCGTGCTACTCGTGGCAATATCGAAGTAGAATTGAATGTACTGTAAGAAATTATAGAGAAAAATGTATGTGAAATTCACTAAACGATCTAACCTTCGTTTGAATACGTGGCATTTCGCATTCGAAGTAGCTAACGGACACAGTTGATCTTAAACGCAACTTAATCCCATATTTGGAATGCTATCGGACTTCATGGAAGCTATTGGAATGAAAATCACCCAATATAACCTTCTTCCAAAGGAATAGCGTCTCCAGAGTCCGAACCTACGCTCCAAGGGCTAAAAACTTGCAAATAACGTCCTCTAGGTCCGTTCCGTAAACATCAGAGGATAATGATGATTCGGCGGTGTTCGTAACTAACGGTCCATAATATAGAGCAGCGATTCTCCCATAACGGGAATCGCTGCTCTTTTATCTTTATTCCTCCGCTATTACCTGCCGATCCAGATTACGGTATTGCACAGCTTCCGCGAGATGTGCAGAAGAAATATCCTGTGCACCCTCTAGATCAGCTATGGTACGGGATAGCTTAATAATCCGATCATGCGCTCGCATGCTTAGACCTAAATTCTCCAAAATGTCATACAGCATTTGAGCACTCTCTCGGTTTAGGCTCGCATATTTCCGAAGGGAAGCACCAGAAAGTTCACTGTTCCATGAAATCGCAAGTCGTTTGTAACGTTTAGCTTGGATGGCCTGAGCAGCCAACACCTCCGCACGCATATCTGCTGACGATAAAACATGCCCCTGCCGATCCCATTCCTTCGGGCGGGGAACATCAACCTGTAAGTCGATCCGATCCAATAAAGGACCAGATATTTTTGCCCGATATTGGGCAATCCTGGCAGGACTACAGGTACAATTTTGCTGGAAGATACCGCTTCCAAAAAAGCCGCAGCTGCACGGATTCATCGATGCAGCGAGCATGAATTTGGCAGGAAAAGTAAAGGAAGCTCGGGCACGACTTATAGTAACCACCCCATCTTCGAGGGGCTGTCGCAGCACTTCAAGTACATTCCGGGAGAATTCTGGCAATTCATCCAGAAACAGAATACCTCGATGTGCAAGACTTACCTCACCTGGCTTGGGAATACCGCCCCCTCCAATTAATCCGGCAGAAGATATCGTGTGGTGTGGAGAACGAAATGGACGACTTCGCAGCAAACCGTTGTGTGCATCCTTCAAATTTCCAGCCGCACTAAAAATTTTGGTTACCTCAAGCGCCTCACTGTCCGACAATTGCGGAAGGATACTGGGAAGGCGTTTAATCAGCATCGTTTTGCCTGTGCCAGGTGGACCAATAAGCATAATATTATGCATCCCTGCAGCCGCGATAGTTAGTGCTCTTTTCACATGTTGCTGTCCAAGCACATCACTGTAATCATCCATTATTTCATTCGCTTCGGAAGAAGCAGCCTCAGAATCAGAATATATAGGGTTATATTTGAGATGCTCTACAGAAAGAACAAGCACCGGAGGTTGTTCTTTTGCCCCCGCCCCCATACTCATGGATACAGGAAAAGGAAGTAGTGATCCTTCAGATTCTTCTATAGGAACTAGCTTATCTATAATCGGACCAAAGCTGGCCACAGGTTCAGCAGCATTCACTAACGCTTGCAAATGGTTGAGGGTGTAAACATTCATGCCACTGATTAAAGCAGCTTCTGCCGCATTGCCCTGCGGGAGCAGAACGGCTTTAAACCCGCTTTTACGCGCTGCTTCAACCATCGGCAGCACACCCGATACCGGACGCAGACTGCCGTCGAGCGCAAGCTCTCCAATTAAAAGCATCTCTTGAGCTGAAGGCATAATCAACTGGCCACTAGTTATCAGTATGCCTAAAGCAATCGCTAGATCAAAAGCGGAACCTTCTTTACGCAGGTCAGCTGGGGCAAGATTGATCGTAATACGCTGCTGTGGATAGCGGTAACCGCAATTTTTAACGGCAGCCCTAACTCGTTCAACAGCCTCGCGAATTGCTGAATCTGGTAAGCCAATGATATTCGTCTGCGGCAATCCATTTGCAAGATCGATTTCCACACCAATCATTACCCCTTCAATCCCATACAGACACGCGCTAAACATTTTCCCATACATAATAAAAACACCTCATCTCCTGAAATACACCCTAATTTGGGGTGTCATAGCTTCAAGAAAAAAGGTGCTTCCTTATTTTCCAAATATATATTAGCTGTTAAGTACATTATAGAAGTTGTGTCCTAACGCAATCTGTGAGCAATTTATCTTTAGAATAAGAAATTCAAGTTTTACATAAAAGCGAAAGCACATCTCTAAAGACCTACATCAATCTCCTTCTTTAACTACGACCGAGCCCCTAATCTGCTCAAAAGTCAACGGTTTATAGTTCCAATGCTCTACACAAATGTTAAAATGATTGTTTCCCTCATATTTTTGCCCATGAATATGGCCGTGCACATTTACGTAAGGCATATGTTTATTCATGTACATAGGCTCATGTGAGAGGAAAAAGAAATCCTTATAAATCAAAGGATATTCACTAACCTCATCAAAACCTGCCTCAAGCCACCAGCTTCGGCTGCGGCCGCGATCATGATTGCCAAGGATCAGGATTTTGTATCCATGCAGCCTGGCCACAATCGCACGAGTCGCCTCCTTATTTAAAAAAGAAAAGTCTCCCAAATGAAATACTTTATCGTCCGGATTCACTACCGAATTCCAACTTTCAATCATAACTTCATTCATTTGCTCTACATCGTTAAAGGGTCTGGATTCAAAATCAATGATCAACTTATGCCCAAAATGATGATCTGATGTGAAAAAAACCTTAGCCATTTGCACCCTCCCTTTGTTCCTATTCTAATGACAGTATGTATGAAAAAAGCTCCGACTACCCATAAACCCTAGGAAATTCGGAGCCCCGAGGACTTTTCCGCCTAATTTCTCACGAAATTATACGTATCATTCTATGTCATGAGGCGATGACGGAATACCTCTTTATTGTTAATGTTACTTTTCCCAGTCGCGCCGCTTACTCGAACGTTTATTAACATCACTCTGAATCAGTTCAGCTAAAGGAGGCGCCTCCTCATTGTCAATAAGCCAGCCACGCATCTCCTTGATCGCTTCCACCTGTCCATTGCCTTTGTCACGCCATGTAAGCAGTTCAATAACTCTAATTACAAGCGCTAAGAGACTGCTATTGCTGTTTTGCGACTTTTCAGCCCGGATTTTTTGAAATAACGCTTCATTTTCCCAATCTATTAATATTTCCTCCGCTATAGTGGGCCGCATTACCGTGAAGGTCTTATTGCAATTATCGCAACAGACGACAGATATTGGCTCTGCTTTAAATTTCACTTCAATCTTCTGCTGGCAATATTGGCATGTAAAACTAACCTGCATTTCAGAAGGTTTATTCTTCACTAGACAGCCCTCCTCATGATGACATTAAAAAGTTACTCCTAATGTTTACCCATTTCTTTTGAGAAATGACCCACAGTGCGGAAGGTATGTAAAGACTTTTTTATCAGAACAGCAGTAAATTCATAAAGAATCGCATGAGAATATAGAGTTACTCTTAAAACGCCTCGCGAATATGACTAAGTGAAGCTAGGCTAAGATCGTCATTTAACAAGACGCTAATTACATCAAAAGAAACCCGCCGTTCCTCATAACCCTTCATATGCAAATAAACCTGTGTTGTATTCCGAACCTGGTTTATTTTGCGAGCATTCACCGATTCTTCTGGAGTTCCCTGAAGCAGCTCTCCACTGCGGCTACGAACTTCGACAACAACAATACAGTCTTCACGCTCCGCAATGATATCAAGCTCTCCAGTACGACAACGCCAATTCCGTTCCAATATCATATACCCGCTAGAAGATAGGTACTGCACAGCTCCGTTCTCTGCAGCTGTTCCTTTCTCTTTGCGGTTATAGTGTTTTCTTACATATGGCTCTTTCATTCTTGTCCCCGTTCACCAGCAGAACGATCGCTTTGATACACAAAGCTGAGGATTTCCGCCACCAGCTGATAGAGCTCAGACGGAATCTGTTGGTCCAGATCAAGCTTTGAAAGAACCTCCACGAGGGCTGCATCTTCCTGAACAGCAACCCCGCTCTCCTTAGCCTTTTGCAGAATAAGGTCTGCTATCGCGCCTTGTCCCTTGGCTACTACGACAGGAGCCTCGTTTTGTCCGGGACTATATTTGAGAGCGACCGCTTTTTTGAGCCCTTGTGAAATTGGCTGTACAGGCTCATTCATATACGGTAATCCACTCCTTTGTAAGCCTCAGGAACATAATCAACAAACTTATTAGTATTGGAGCCGGCAAGTTCTTTAGGCAGATTCAATTCTGGCAAGGGTTCGGTTCTTAAACCTGATAACTGATAACCGATAGATTCTACTGCGGTTTTTATATCATCACGCCGCGTCTCCAGCAGCTCAAGCACCCACGGATGATCATTATGAAGCTTAAGACTAACGATTCGATCTACAACCTGCACATCTACCAATGTCTGCCCTAGCTGCTTCATGTCCAAATCGAACCATAATCGACAGTTAGCTGCATCCAGCTCCCCTTTGCGGCCCCGCCTGGACTGGATATGAACCGATGCAGTTTCCTGCCCATCTGGACCTTGCAGCGGCAAGAACAGTGTAACCTGCGCGAAGGGAGCAGTCCGATCTGTATTCAGCAGCAGCTGTTGGCCTGTCAGCTGCTGCACTAGCCCGCTCGCGGCATCTTTTACCGCGGGCGGCACCTCGCTGCTGCTCATAAGCTGCAGCAGCACGCCCTTCAACGTGTCGGCAGCTTGCTCCCCGCCGACACTGCCTAGCGCGGCTGCAGCTGTCCCCGCTGCCGCTCGCGCCGTGTCCGCGGCCGGCAAAGCGCCGCCGCGCACGGCCTGCTGCTCGTGCTCCGCACCGAGCAGCTTCAACACCCGCCCCACCCACGACTCCGCATCCGCGGGTGGGGCGGTGTCTGGCTGCACCGGCGAAGCCGCAGCAGCCGTGGTCTCCCCGCGCGGCGCTGCCGGCGCGGGGGCAGGATCTTGTCCCGCCGCGTCAGCGGGCGGGACGTTCGCGAGCTGCGGCATGCTGCCGCGCAGCTCGGTGAGCACGCTCTGCAGCTTCGCGAGCAGGGCAGCCCCGCTAGGCGCAGCAGCTTGGCTTGCTGCACCAGCTTGGTTTGCCGCAGCAGCTTGGCTATCTGCCCCAACTGATCCAGTGGCGCTTGTATTCGCGCCACTGACACTGCCCTGCGCTCTATCTTTATTTAGACTCATTTCATTGCCATGAGTTTCGCTCCCATTAGAACTATTTTGATTGTTTACAATCCCGTCCCCTTGCGTGTTAGCGGCACTACTCTGAGTCCCGGCAGCAATCGTAGAAGTTGTCTTCCCAGCCAAAGGTTCACCAGTATTTCCACTCTTCGAGAGCTGAACAACCTCACCAGCCTCTTCGGGCACCAGTGGCTTAGCAGTTACAATACCGGTTTCATTCTCAGGAGCTTCAGCTGTACTCGCAGCTGCACTTCCCGATATTTCTGATTTCACTGAATTCAAAGGAATTGCAGGTTCGTCAGAAATAACTCCGGCTCCCATTGCCCCTCCTGTTGCAGCAGCACTTCCGCTTGTAGTAGTAACACCAGTGCTACCTTCAGCAGGTTTACTTACAGGTTGTCCAGTCCCTTTAACCGCCACTTGGTCCATTTCCGCATCAGCATCACCTGCTGATACCGCTTCCCCGTTAATCACAGCGCCTGTACCTGTCGTTACAGGAGCATTCAGCTTTCCGGTTTGGGTACCCATTTCAGCTTTAGCTTCAGCTGTTGTTGTTTCTTCACCGGCGACTTGACCTGCCCAAATCGTAATCTGTTCTTCGAGCGCTGACAAAAGCTGATGAAGCTGCGGACCAAAAACCGCCTGCTGCAATCCTTTCACACTTTCAGGGGTAACCGGCAGGCCCCGCTTTACAGAAATGACAGCTGCATCAAGCCACTCTGAGGTCGGCACGCCCGCAGGTTTCGCACTCATTACAGCATCCAGAATCGCCGCTGTCTCTTTGGTAAGCGGAATACCACCCGACTGCATCGCCAACACAATTTCCCGACCCGCTTTGGAGTCAGTAAGCCCAAGCGATTCCAACGCCTCGCCCATGTTTTGCGGGGTAGCTAACACCGTTTCGCCGAGGGAGACCGGCTTCAATACGGGCAATCCGCCTTCTCCGGGTGCTCCAACCTGCAAGTTCAGGGTCTCTCCTGGCAGTAGTGGTGTTTCCAACTCCGCACGAACAGGTGTACCTTGAATCTGCACAACGGCTTCTTTTCCCGAATCCGATACAGACAAAACAACACCACGTACAACTTGCCCTTCTTTTAATTCCAAAGACTTGGCCGCTCCCGGTTTATTATCCCCGAGCAATCCGCGGATCAATGTTCCGATATTCATACCGTTTCTCCTCCCTCCATTTTCTCTCTTCTTACTATATCGGTATTAATCCGACTTTTTTGAGCGGTGAATTTATCCAAGCTTAAAGCGCCTTTGGCGTCTTTTATATTCTGATATTTCTAAAAAAGGGTTTGCTGTTCAGCAAGAATCTTCCCAATAAAGCTGCGCCGATGCATAGGTGTCGGACCTAACGCCGTAATTTGTTCCCTGTGAAGCTTGGTCGCATAACCTTTATGTATCGCAATCCCATAATCAGGGTATAATTCCTCCCACACCCCTTCACACAGTCTATCTCTTGTTACTTTAGCTATAATCGAAGCTGCCGCAATGGACTGGCTGTTAGCATCCCCTTTTATGATCGCCTGCTGCGGCAACGGAAGATCTACTTTTTCAGCATCGATTAACATATAGTCCGGGGTATGACTAAGACCTTCTACCGCTTTTTTCATCGCCAGACGAGAAGCCTGCTTAATATTAATTTCATCAATCATGCGGGAATCCACATAACCTACACCAATAGCTATCGCCTGCTCCATAATAATCTCGAATAAGGCATCTCTTTTTTTCGCTGTAAGCTTCTTAGAGTCGTTGACGCCATCAATAATAAGCCCTTCCGGCAAAATCACCGCTGCTGCAACAACATCCCCAAACAAACAACCTCTGCCTACTTCATCTACGCCGGCTATACGGCGATAAGACTGTTCCCAGCCCTCTTTTTCATAACTCAACATATCTATCGTACTCACGAATCTGTCACCGCCAATTATAATTTATTCTATAAACTACATAAGTCAGCTTACCATAGTAAAGCTCACATGGTCATGTACAAATAACCACTCCAATTTGATCCAAATCGGCAAAAAAAAGAGCCCCCGAAAAATTCCGGATGGCTCTTCCATACCCATTCATTTAAACGCCTTTAAGGTGTTTCCAGCGTAAAACGACCAAGCTTACCTGCCCGCAGCTCATGCAGCAAAGCACGTGAAGCTTTTTCCAGATCAACACGTCCACCGCTAATCAGACAACCGCGTTTGCGGCCCACGGCTTCCATAACTGCGACGATCTCATCAGGGTTCTCAAGATCCTCAGGAAGCTTCTCAATACCAAAGCGTTCTTGAAATCTGGAACCATAATCCTTCACCAAATACTTCACTGCATAAAAAGCAATGTCCTCAATGTTCAGGATTTCTTCTTTGATCGCACCCGTCACTGCCAAGCGGTAACCCACGTCTTGATCCTCAAACTTCGGCCATAAGATACCAGGAGTATCCAGAAGCTCCAGATTACCTCCTGTTTTAATCCACTGCTGGCCCTTAGTAACCCCCGGGCGATCACCCGTAGCAGCGATACTCTTCCCAGCCATTCGATTAATCAGCGTTGATTTACCGACGTTAGGAATACCGACGATCAATGCGCGCATAGCTCGTGGGTTCATTCCTCTTGCGATCTGCCGATCAATTTTTTCCTTCAGCAGCAGCTTGACCTGCTCCGGAATCTCCTTGACGCCTGTTCCAGTAGATGCATCCACAGGATGGGCAACATGCCCTTGTTCCTTAAAGTAAGCCAGCCACTTCCGAGTAATTTCCGGATCCGCCAGATCCGCTTTGTTCAAAATAATTAATCTCGGCTTGTCCCGCAAAATATCGTCAATCATCGGATTGCGGCTGGAAAGCGGCAGACGGGAATCGAGCAACTCTATAACAACATCAATCAGCTTCAGCTTATCCTCGATTTGCCGCCTAGCCTTCGTCATATGACCAGGAAACCAATGAATGGCCATTGCCGTCACCTCCTTTGACTTCTGTCAACTTAATGGTTAATCAGTGTAATATCTTTTATCGGCCAGAAGATTAAATCTGCACGACCCACAATATCACCCAGCGGCACATAGCCAATCATCCGGCTGTCTGTACTATCCGAGCGATTATCCCCCATAACGAAAATATGTCCTTCTGGTACAGTACCATCCGTGAATTTTTCATTTGGGAAATCTTTATTATTATACAGAGCGTTGTTACTATGCGCAGCATCAATAGCGCCTTGGATGTAAGTCTCGTTAACAACCTCACCGTTAACTGTAACTACATCTCCTTCTACTTTCACAGTATCTCCAGCCACACCAATTACACGTTTAATAAAATCTCTGCCTTCAGATGGCACGTGGAATACAATAACCTCACCCCGCTGCGGTGATCTTATATCGTATAAAATTTCATTAACGATAACACGTTCTCCCGTATGGAAATTAGGCTGCATGGAAGGTCCATCTACAATAAAAGGCTTGAATAAAAGCCAGCGAATCAGTATAACCAGAACTAAAGCAATCGCAATGGCCTTGACCCATTCCAGCACTTCATTTTTCTGTTTACGTGGGTTCTGCTCGCTTGATTCCAAAGTTTCGCTTTGTTCCTGCTGCATAGTTCACCGTCCTCTCTTAATACTACTCTTACTATACAACACAAAAAAACTCCTGCCAAAAACCCCTCCACAGATACTCCTTCAGGAGGCCTTTTCGGAGAAGCTTATCCCCAAGCGTATATGTCACACGCATTGTATACCAAGCTAAAACGCCCTCAGCGTCCTTTTAAGGACGGTAAGCGTTTATGCGAGAAATTTAAGAATAATGTATAACGTAAAACTTATGCTTTTCTTATATTTTCAAAAAAAAATAAAGCGAAAGGGGCTTGAACTCAAGCCCCTCTCCTCTGTCACTATTCTAGCGACGAATTTCTTTAATTCTCGCTGCTTTACCACGTAGTTCACGAAGGTAATAAAGCTTAGCACGACGCACTTTACCACGACGAGCCACTTCGATTTTTTCGAGTTTAGGCGAGTTGATTGGGAATGTTCTTTCCACACCAACACCGTAAGAAATTTTACGAACCGTAAAAGTCTCACTGATTCCACCGCCACGACGTTTGATTACAACGCCTTCGAACAACTGGATACGCTCACGAGTTCCCTCGATAACTTTTACATGCACCTTCAAAGTGTCACCCGGACGAAAACTAGGGATATCTTTACGAAGTTGCTCTTGCGTAATAGCTTGTAGGATATTCATTAAGGACTTCCTCCTTCCGTACAGGTGTTCTTGCCTCTTCCGGAGAGATCTGAGCTCTCCCTCATTATCCGCAGCGGACCACCGTATTCCACACAACAGAGTTAATAATATCATAAAGGACGGGCTAATACAACTTATTTTTCTATTTTATAACGGCAACATATCTCTTTTTTTTGCCTTAGACTGGCAGTCTTTACACAAGCCGACCACGGTTCCGTTGTCTTGAGCATAGAAGATCAACTTTCCATTCTTCTTCTTGCAAGAAGAGCAAGGCTGCTCCCCTGGACTCTGTTTGGCTTTGCGATGACTGTCCATTGAGATCACATTATTGCTAGTGGTGCGCAAAGGATTGCTTGAGCTGCTTGTTTTCTTTTTCTGAGCTATATAATACACAACACCCAGCGCTAGCAAGGCAAGCAAAATAACTACATATTGCATCTGGCTCCCTCCGCTCTTCATGATTTAATTGAGGTAAGAAAATAAAAAGACCGCCCTGTGATGCAAGTAAGGCGACGGTCTATATCGTATTCGCAAACTAGCCCTAGCACATCTCACTTTAAAAAGCGCTTTTCAGTAGCTGCTGAAGATTATATATGAGAGCATCTTCGCTCTTTTTATATGTATCCTTACCCATTTTAATGTCAGCGTAAGATCTATATTACATTTTAGCACAATTGAAATTTGAAGTGTAGTGAACACTTTTTAAATACCTAGTCTTTGGTCCAGTATATTAACCCGTCTACAGCCGTTTTTACAATAAATCCCCGTAGGCTATACTTACAGAAGTACGTACATAACGTAGCGCTTAGGGAAAAACACATATACCCAAAAATAAGGAGGATTTTATTCAATGAAAAAGAGTAATACAACTAGCGTAATGGCAGCTGTAGCCGTCTTGTCCATCGTACTTCTGGCAGGATGCACAGAGTTACCGGGTAGGCAATCCGCTAATAACGAACTAGGAAAGAATATTACTGAAGATGTGCAGCAAAATATTGGTGAGGCTGTGAAGCAAGAGTTAGGTAAAGCCGCTGCAAGCGTGGAGCAAGCCGTTCAGGATACAGCTACCAAGGTGGTCGACGAAGTTAAAGCAAACAGCATTAGCAAAGAACTATCCTTATCAAAAGAGATCGGCTCTGCTTCAGTGCTTAGCATGAACAATGCAGTGGGAGAAATTGAAGTCACATCAACTACGGGTGATCAAATTAATGTAAGTGCAACAATCTTAGCTCATAACGGCTCTGCCCATAAAGCTGACCGTCAGAAAATCTTGGATGACGCTGAGATTTCAATAGACGTTAGTGGCGATACTTTGAAGGTATCTACAAATTCCAAATCAAATTTGAAGAAGGATTTATGGACTTGGGCTCAAGATAAATACGGCTATTCGGATTTTAGTATTAACTATACTATAGAGATCCCCACCAGTATGGATGAATATCAAATCACCAATAATGTCGGACAAATTCGTCTCCGCAATCTGAACGGAAACTACCGCATCGTCAGCAACGTTGGAGCTATTGATATCGAAGGAGCGAACATCACCGGTAAGTCCACTCTAGAGTCTAATACAGGAAGCATACGCATGGATATAGCCGGAATGAAGAGTGATAGCCGCCTTAAAGCGACAACAAATGTGGGTAGCCTCAATGCTGTTCTAGCCGATGGCGTGAAATGTAGCTTGGTGGCTAAAAGTGATCTAGGCCAGATCACCGGGGTTGAGGGTGGCAAACGTGATGTTAACGGAGGAGGTCCATTGTTGTCCTTAAGCTCTGATATAGGCGCAATTACAGTAGAGTAACCAACCACTAATAAACAGACCGTCCGGATGAGCGGACGGTCTGTTTTTGCATCATCATGATTAAATTAATGCAATAGCCAACAGCGTGAACAAGCTGAGAGTTAAAATATTGTCTGCAGCATAAGGGTAACCAAAAAATGCAGAAGTCTGCACAGGTCCATTGGATCCTGTTCTTAAGTAAACATTATATCTGTCCACATCTGTAATCACACCTTCATGCTGTCTGCCATCAGTAGTCAGGATACGTACCCTTCTATTCTTACAACGTAAGCAATTATAATAAGCCTCCACTAGTGTACTCCTCCTCATTCGTAATGATATACTCTATGGTGAGGAGTACAGGTCGGTAACGGCTAAGTTACATAGGTCATTTGTTTGGATCGATATTTACTTTCCGTTCTCTGCATTTTTTGTATTCCCAAAGGTTATATATAAGGAAAGACATATTTTCGGCTTGTTATCCGTACCATCCTATCCATTCAAGGAGGCCAATCGAATGAATGTAGCACGTAAACAGTTTATTAAGGAAGGCGTACTGCGTATTACCATCTTTATTATTTTATCATCGCTTACCTATACCGTTCGCAACTATGCATGGGCAGTTACTGTTCTCGTATGTTTTGCGCTTTACGCTCTACTTACAGGAGTATATCGCCTCTTTCGTAAAGAGTAGAATGCGCCTCCACGAATTTTTATAGTTAACCAAACACCCCCTTTCCAAAGAGTTTTTAATTTTCCTTGAAGTGGGGGTGTTTACATTCTGATCAGAGTCACAGGGTTTGACCTCTCTTAGCAGGAACAATAAAACCATTAGATGTAGTGAACTTTCGTTCGCTATACTCTAATGGTTTTATTGGACTTGCTTATTCATACTTAATTATTAATCTTATATGTTCAAGCTTTAAAGGGCGAATGGGAATTACGATTTGCGATTTGTATAATAATCGATAATATCATTCACGGTGCGGAGCGGCTCCGCTTCTTTGTGGATCGTGTCCACGCTAGGCTTGAATTCTTCACGCGTCTTCGTAGTCACTTCAGTTCATTCCTTTCAATAGTTAAGCTTGCTGCATCGTAAGCTGCATATAGTATTACGCCACCTCTATCTATTACCCCAAATAGAAGAGTTCAACGCACCTATGCTCATTTGTTTTGGAAATTACGCAAAAAAATACGAGATTATAGCCCTTCTTATATTTAAGTAAACATAACAAAAACGCCTCCTTAACGTAAGATACGTTAAAAAGACGTAAAATATGCCTGTTTTATTAAAATTTTACTCCGGCTTGATTTCATTTTTCAGACGTTCCAGTGTTTTCTTGTCTTTCAACGTTAGTTCTGCACTTTCGAGCAAATCAGGTCTACGTTCAAATGTACGCTGTAACGCTTGCTCTCTTCGCCATACTTCGATGTTGGCATGATGGCCACTCAGCAACATATCTGGTACCTTCCAGCCCCGAAATTCAGCTGGCCGAGTGTAGTGGGGATATTCCAACAGCCCTGTACTGAACGAATCCGTGATCGCAGAGGTTTCATTTCCAAGCGCTCCTGGCTGTAGCCGAACTACTGAATCAATAACCGTCAGTGCTGGTAGTTCTCCACCCGTTAGCACGTAATCGCCAATCGACAGTTCATCTGTAACCAGATGCTCCCGTATCCGCTCATCGTAGCCCTCATAATGACCACATATAAAGATTAGATGCTGCTCTTGTGCCAGTTCCTCAGCAATCTTCTGATTATACGTCTTTCCTTGCGGGCACATAAGAATGATGCGCGGCTTCACAGAGGAAGGCGTCGGGACTGCAGATTCAGAACCATTCTCCAAAGGACTAGCCTCGATCCCCAATACATGTTCTACCGCTGCAAAGATCGGGTCAGGCTTCAGTACCATGCCCCCGCCCCCGCCATACGGTGTATCATCCACACTGTTGTGCTTATTGCCTGAGAAATCACGAAAGTTCACAGCATTCAAAGATACAATCCCTTTTTCGCGTGCCTTACCAAGAATGCTTGTGCTAAATACGCCTTCGCACATCTCCGGAAAGAGCGTTAGCACATCAATTCTGATCATGGCAATAGTCCTTCCATTAAGTGAACCGTAATTCGTTTGGCCTCAATGTCCACGTTCAGCACTACATCGTTAATTACAGGGATAAGGATGTCTTGCCCTTTAGCAGGCTTAACAACCCACACGTCATTTGCACCTGGCTGTAAAATTTCCGTAATTGTGCCAAGCGGTTCATTTCCAGCATCATCCGTATAAACTTCACAGCCAACGATTTGGTGGAAGTAATATTCGTTCTCTGGCAGATCAACCAGATCATTACTTGGTACCTTAAGCAAACTTCCCTTATACTTTTCCACTTCGTTAATATTGGTATATCCCTTAAGCTTAACGATAAACATACCCTTATGCTCTCGAGCGGATTCTACAGTCACTTCAAATTTTGCACTGCCATCCGCAGGGATGACGAACAGTTTCTTGTCTTTAGCGAAACGAACCTCAGGAAAATCGGTATGGGATAATACTTTAATCTCCCCGCGAATTCCATGCGTATTCACAAGCCGGCCTACGGTTAATTCTTCCGTCATATAACCCTCTCCTTTACAAGCTTCATCTATATATTTGAACAAAAAGGAGCCGGGATATACTATCCCTAGCCCCTCATTGTACGCATTATTTAAGATAAAATATCTACAGTTACGCGTTTATCGCTCTTGACTGCTGCAGATGTGACTACTGTACGGAGCGCCTTGGCGATCCTGCCTTGCTTGCCGATGACCTTTCCTACATCATCTGGATGTACGGACAGCTCATAGACAATCAAGTGTTCTTTCTCCACAGCCCGTACCGTCACATCTTCTGGATGATCCACTAAAGCCTTAGCAATTACTCCAACTAATTCTTCCATAGAGGACCCTCGCAATCAGTCATTATTTCTGTTGCTTAAGCTCATGAAACTTCTTCATCACGCCTGCTTTGGAAAGCAAGTTGCGGACGGTATCAGATGCTTGCGCACCTGTTTGAAGCCATTTAAGAGCTTTTTCCTCATCGATCTTAACTACTGCCGGTTGTTCAATCGGATTATAATAACCGATTTCCTCGATAAAACGACCGTCACGAGGGGACCGGGAATCGGAAACCACTACACGATAGAAAGGCGCTTTATGCGCTCCCATTCTTTTTAGACGAATACGTACTGCCACGAAAAATCACCTCCTTATAATAGTTTCCAACATTAGTTGGACAGACATTCAAGATCATTTAAAAGGGAATTTCAGCCCTTTTCCACCACCAAGACCTTTAAGCTGCTTCATGGCATTTTTCTTGGAGGCTTTGCCGCCTCCGCCCATCATGCCGGAGAATTGCTTCATCATCTTACGCATCTCATCAAATTGTTTGATGAGGCGGTTGACCTCAGCGACTGAGGTTCCGCTGCCGGTTGCGATACGCTTGCGGCGGTTATGGTTAATGATCTCAGGCTGTTGCTTCTCCGCCTTAGTCATAGAATGAACTATGGCTTCAACGCGTCCCATTTGCTTATCGTCGACCTTTAAATCTTTAATGCCCTTGGCTTTGTTCATACCCGGAAGCATATCAAGAATTTGATCGATAGGGCCTAGCTTCTTCACCTGATCCATTTGCTCAAGGAAATCATCGAACGTAAACTCTGCATTACGCATCTTACGTTCCATTTCTTTAGCCTTGTCAGTATCAATGTTCGCCTGGGCTTTCTCAATCAGCGACAGCATGTCGCCCATACCCAGAATCCGCGAAGCCATACGTTCCGGATGGAACGGCTCCAGCGCGTCGATCTTCTCCCCTAAAGCGGCGAATTTGATCGGGCAACCGGTAACAGCTTTTACTGACAGTGCAGCACCACCACGGCTGTCGCCGTCGAGTTTCGTCAATACGACCCCTGTAAGCTCAAGCTGCTTATTAAAGCTCTCGGCTACATTCACGGCGTCTTGACCTGTCATAGCATCTACTACAAGAAGTACTTCATCAGGATTTACAACATTGTGAATCTGCTTGAGTTCTTCCATTAGTTCTTCATCAATATGCAGGCGGCCTGCTGTATCGATAATAACATAATCCAGTCCGTTATCCTTCGCATGTTGTACAGCTTGTCTGGCAATTTCTACCGGACTAGTCTGATCACCAAGCGAGAATACAGGAACCTTAATCTGTTCTCCCAGCACTTGCAGCTGCTTGATAGCAGCAGGCCGGTAAATATCTCCCGCAACCAGGAGCGGACGATGATTGCCCTTCTGTAACAGCTTAGCTAGCTTACCCGAAGTGGTTGTCTTACCAGCCCCTTGTAGACCCGCCATCATAATGACGGTCGGTGGCTTGTTCGACTTGGCCAGCTTCGCTTGGCTTCCGCCCATCAGCTCGGTTAGTTCCTTGTTGACGATGTCGATAATTACCATGCCAGGCGTAAAGCTGTCCATGACTTCCTTGCCGATGGACTTTTCTTTCACCTTAGCCACGAATTCTTTAACTACCTTGAAGTTAACATCGGCTTCCAGAAGGGCTAACCGCACTTCACGCATAGCTTCGTTTACGTCTTCTTCGGATACTTTACCTTTCCCGCGTAGCTTGCTGAACACATTCTGCAATCTTCCGGTTAAACCTTCAAACGCCATATGCAGATTTCTCCCTTCATGCTACTCTAACCTCTGCAAGCGATCCACGATCTCCGCGAACCGAAGTTTATATTGCTCAGGCAGCATCCCATTCTCCGGCAGTCTGCGCAGCTCTTCTAAATATTTAGTACGACTCTCATGTTTCACTAATAATCCAAGTTTTTCTTCATAATTCTCAAGGACTTGCTCAGCCCGCTTAATATGCTCATAAACAGCTTGGCGGCTGATTTCAAATTCAGCGGCGATTTCTCCTAAGGAAAAATCATCGTGAAAATAATATTTAAGAAACGTTTGCTGCTTATCTGTAAGCAGTCGTTCATAGAAGGCAAAAAGCAAATTGATACGATTCGTTTTCTCGAGCCTATTCTCCTGACTCATTAAGGACAACCCCTTCGTCAAGGAAAAACACTTTACACCTTCACAACGTCCCTTATGATACCTAAAAGAAAGAGAGATGTCAAGCACTTTTGCTTGTCATCTCTTTCTTTATTAAAAATCCATATTTTCCGCGATAAATCCGCTTGAAATTATTGGATTGGCAGTACATAAATCAATATGGCGAAGAAATGTGTGACACTGCCTGCAAGAACAAATACATGCCAGATCGCGTGATGGAACGGAAACCCTCTCCACACATAAAAAACTGTGCCTAGAGTATAAAGCACTCCGCCAGCCATCAGCAGAATCATACCACCGTCCGCTACAACTGCCGAAAGAGGATTCCAGGCGATAACAATCAGCCAACCCATAGCAATGTAGAATACCGTAGACATGAACAAAAACTTTTTAACAAAAAATGCTTTGAAGAAAACGCCAAATACTGCGATCCCCCAAATGACTCCAAATAAACTCCAGCCAAGTGTTCCCCGAATAGCTACTAGCAAAAAGGGAGTGTACGTGCCTGCGATAAACAGATAAATAGAGGAGTGATCGAAAAATTCGAACAAATCCTTCGCCTTGCCCTCTTTGAGACTATGCACAAGTGTTGAATTGAGATACAGAAGCAGCATTGTCGTTCCATAAATGGAGAAGCTGACCACATGCCATGCCGTTCCTTTCAGACTTGCAAAAACAACAAGCAGGACAAGTGCAGCGACGCTTAATACAGCTCCGATCCCGTGCGTAATCGCATTCGCGACTTCTTCTCTCCGGGTGTAGGTGTGAGTATTTGCCATATCCATATCCTTCCGTCTAAGCTTTCTTTCTATTATACCACGCGGACCTCACTGGATTACAGTTTGTAAATCTCCGTGTATTTCTCCTCCAAATAATCAGCCAGATAATCTGGGCTCAGCGGCTCACCTGTTACTTGTTCGATAATTTGCGAAGGGGTCAGGCTTTTTCCGAAACGGTAGATTTTTTCTGTTAACCATTCTTTAATCGGCAAAAGATTTCCCGCAGCAATCAATTCATCGTAGTTCGGCAGCTCCTTGCGGAGTGTATTCAAGATTTGGGCAGCGTACATATTCCCCAAAGAGTAGGATGCAAAATATCCGAAGTCTCCACCGGACCAGTGCACATCCTGCAATACACCAAGTGCATCATTAGGCGGTGTAATACCTAAATATTCTTGATATTTAGCATTCCATACCTGAGGCAGATCTTTGACAGATAGACCTTCATTAAAAATAAGCTTTTCGATCTCGTAACGCACAATAATGTGCAGATTGTATGTAAGCTCATCTGCTTCAATTCGGATGAATGAATTTTCCACACTGTTAATAGCCCGGTAGAAATCCTCTACATCTACATTAGCAAGCTGCTCTGGGAAATGCTGCTGTAGATCACCGTAATAACGTTGCCAGAACGCACGGCTGCGGCCGATCATATTCTCCCATAGTCTCGACTGAGATTCATGAATCCCCATCGATGCGCCTTGAGCCAGTGGTGTTCCCACTAAATCTTGGCTGATATTTTGTTCGTAAAGCGCATGTCCACCTTCATGCAGTGAACTGAAGACGGCACTAGTCACGTTATCAAGTAAATAAGCGGTCGTAATACGAACGTCACCTGGATTCAGCCCTGTAGCAAAAGGATGCACACTCTCATCCAAGCGGCCTGCGTCGAAGTCATAGCCCATTTGCTTCAGAATAAAGTTACCAAACTTTTGTTGCTGCTCTTTAGGGAAAATCTGCTGCAAGAAGCTGGTATCAGGTTTATTAGGTGAAGCAGCGATAGCTTCCACTAACGGAACCAAGCGGCTGCGGAGGCGACTGAACACTTCATCCACCTTCTCTACCGTGAGATCAGGCTCATACATATCTAGTAGCGTATCGTAACGTGTGCCATTTACACCCCAATAATCGATGAACTCTTGTTTCAGAGCTACGATTTTGCTCAAATAAGGTTCAAATGTAGCAAAGTCATTGTTCTCCTTAGCTTCTTCCCAGATCGTTTGGGAATGAGCAGACAGGACAGCGTACTCTTCAAATCTTTTGGAAGGAATACTCTTACTGCGCTCATACTCTTTGCGGCAATCGTTGACGATCTTTTGTTGATTAGCTGTAAGCTGGCTCAACACTTCTGGACGACTGAAAAATGCTGTGAAGTCACCCATCTCCTGTGAAATCTCGAGTCTGAACAATTCTCCACTCAGCATCCCAATCGTACCGGAACGAACTTCTACTCCCTTACGCGGTGCACCTGTGCGCAAATCCCAGTGCATTAATTCTATGGCCTCTGAATATCCACTAATTTTTGCCAATAACTCGCTGAATTGTTCCCATCGTTCCTTTACTTGTTGTTCCATTCTACTCCACCTGCTTTCTCTGTTTTACAGACTCCTCTTGATGATACTTTTTTGAATGAGTATAATCAACTTCAGAGATTACATCTCTAATTTTAAATATTTAATGAGTTACATAAGAAGCAGAGCATGCTTCGAACAAAAATCAAGGAGCGTGAACAGGGCTATGATGATTCAAGTTACACCTCTCGCAGAAAGGAAGTTGAAGGAAAGGCTTGGAGATCAGCCAGGATTTTTCAAGCTCTTTTATGATACGGTAGGCTGCGGGTGTGACGGAATTAATGTGTTACTGATTGTTTCAGAAGTGGAGCAAGGCGATTCTAGGATAGAGACGAATTCTCTTCCCTTTATCGTAAGCCGGCAACAGGAAATCTTTTATGAAGACAAGATGCGACTCGATGCAGAGGAACGTTTCTCTTCCTATAAGCTGGTCAGTGATTCTCAGATTTATGGCAACAATATCATGGTAAGAGATATGCGCAACGTAAGTACAATTCAAGGATTTTAAGGGAGGAAGCTAATATGAGCCACGTATCAGAAATTATTAACTTTAATAAAAGTTTTGTAGAGAATAAGGACTATGAAGCTTATTTAACCAGTCGTTATCCTGACAAAAAAATGCTGATCATCACCTGTATGGACACTAGACTCGTTGAATTATTGCCGAAAGCCATGAATTTCAAAAACGGTGATGTCAAAATTATCAAAAATGCTGGTGCGGTTATTTCTCAGCCTTTCGGTAGTGTTATGCGTAGTGTAATGGTAGCTCTATATGAACTAGATGCTGAAGAAGTAATCGTGGTTGGACACTATGAATGCGGTATGGCCTCCCTCAATGCGGACCATATGATCAATTCCATTAAAGAACGTGGCGTATCTGAAGAAGTGCTGTCTACACTGGAGAATTCCGGAATCAAACTAACAAAATGGCTGCGTGGGTTTGACAATGTCGAAGAAGGGGTAATTCAGACTGTGGACCTGATTAAACGTCATCCACTGCTTCCCCCTAATGTACCTATCCATGGCATGATCATCGATCCGGCAACCGGAGCGCTTGAGCTTGTCGCTGATGGGTATAAGTAACGAATGACGACTCTCTAACTGCTGTTTGCGTGGATCCTGGATCCACGCTTTTTTTGTGCATAAAAGTATAAATTATGATAAATAAAATTGAAACCTTGTGGGGCATGTCTGCGTATTACCGACCATACACAAAAATTCATGCTCACAGGAGGGTTTTCGTACTAAATGAAACCAATGAAACGCGTAATGATGATTCTAATGGCCTTCACTCTATTTTTTGCAGTGGCTGCTCCAGACTTTGCCGATGCACGTCGAGGTGGCGGCGGTTTCAAATCCGGCACTCGCAGCTATTCAACAACTCCAAAAAAATCAACAACAACAAATAACATCAAAAAAAGTGACAGCACTAAAAGCTCCACAGCAGGATCTGCTGCTAATACGAAACGTGGATTCTTCAGCGGCGGCAGCTTAATGAAGGGCATGATGATCGGTGGTTTGGCCGGATTATTATTCGGTGGAATGTTTGGTGGAATGGGAGCTTTTGGTGACTTCTTAGGCTTTGCCGTTAATATGCTAGCTATCTATGTACTGGTTATGCTCGTGATGTCCTTCTTCCGTCGTAGAAAAGAACGTCGCCGCTTAGAAGAACAGGATGGTCGTTACTAATGTCTACAATCGTTCTAAGCATGGATGAGATCATCAATGCCCTCTGTCTGCACATGGCGGAACGAAAGGCTGTTCGCCCAGAGGATGTTCAGGTAGAACTGAGCTGGGAAGAAGATACCGGTTACTCTGCAGAGGTTTGGGTACAGGGCCGCAGTCAATTTCTAGTGGAGTCCAATATGATTGAAGCGATCCTGCGTTACATGCTCAGCGAATATGGTGTTCGCACCTATCGTGAAGATGTAAGACTGGACCTGGATGAGGAAATCACAGCGATTGTAAATACAGGGAACTAATGATAGTAAAAGGGACAACCCAAGGGGTTGTCCTTTTTTGATATAACGCTATTCATAGAAATATTGCTTTACCGTCCCTACCCCGTCTGCCACTTCAATTTCTGCATAAGCTCCATTAATAAAAGTAACCTGCGGCGGGACATGACCACAATCGATATCATAAACGATCGGCACCTTAAGCTCTTCAAAAAGTTCAGCATAGATATCCTCGGCAGTATAGTTATCCACAGGCCGATTAGCTGGACTTCTGCCAAACATAATCCCCGAACAATTCTCAAACCACCCTGCCAGCTTCATCTGCACTAAAGATCTGCGTAAATCCGCTGTGTTCAATTCACAATTTTCCAAATACCAAACTATAGGTTCGTCATGAATCATTTCTTGCTGAAAATGCTGGAGCTTTCCATAGGGCGTGCCGATTAAATGCCTAATTACATCTATACAACCACCCAACAGACGTCCTTTCATCGTTACAGCATCTGTAGTTAGAGACTTCCAATAGGTCTCCTCTGTCAAATGAAAAACGCATGGCGAAGGCACATCATGTTGCCATTCCCGCTGATATTTAAGAGATGAATGCTGGACAATGGACCCACCCACTGATGTCTCTAGGACCGCCTGCCAGAGGGCTGTAGTATCATCTGAATACTCTCCCCGTAAATCAATGAGATTCGCTCCATGGGCAGTAGCCAACCCGGTTGTCAGCGTGACCGCAAGCAGCAAGACGCTTATATCTGAATATCCCACGATCCATTTGTCCTGCAAAGCATCAAAATCAATAAATTCCAGAGCTTCAATTAACAATTCCCCGCCCCAAGGCGGAATAAGGATATCAATTCCATCATCTTTGATCATCTCATTAAACTCATGACCTCGAACATTGGCTGGTGCAGATTTAGCCTTATCTTGCTTCCATGCCGTTTCGCCGATAATGACATTAAATCCTTGCGACTTCAACCGGCTGGAGGCCAGTGTAAGAAGTTCTGCATTTTGAATGCCTACTCCAGATGAAGGTGCTGTAACGCCTATCGTCGCATTCTTTTTCAAAAAAGGGTATCTAATCATATGCCACCTCCCAGAGTTTGTACCCATTATATCCCTAAAGTGATAATGAGAACACCTCCTTCTAACACATACTTTACGCCTACAAAAAAAGGACCTGGCGGGATGCGTCAACGTATGACCACAAATCCTGCACATGTCCTTCTTCAATTAAACCCAAGCACTAGATTAAAGAGATAGCAAGCAGTTCAAACAACACAAGCGGTAAAATCACATTATTATTGTATGGGGGACCTGGATAAGGTCCTGGATATGGGCCAGGTCCGGGGCCCGGATGAGGATGATAAGGCTGATGAGGGTTGTAAAACCCGCGGGGCATTTGCCCATTAGCCGCAACGTTCAGATACAAGTGTTTATTATCTACTCCGGCTATAACGCCTTCATGTACAAAGCCATCAATTGTCTGTACGTTCACCTTATGGTTAAGGTATGGCTTGCAAGATTGATGTAAGGAATCACGGACACCGTGCAGGTGCCGGATCACAGCAGGATCGGCCTGATAAATCACATTCTGTTGCTGCCCAGTGTTAAATGTCGACATGGATGTTCTGACCTCCGTAAATGGATTTGCTCCATTCTATGCTGAAGCCTAGATTACGGTGCCTATTAAATGGGCTATTCTTAGAATGGCAGAGCGACCTTCTCAACCTTAACATTTACGGAAACTAGAGACAGTCCCATCATATTTTCAACAGCATTTCTTACATTTTGCTGTAGCATATAGCAGACCTCTTGAATCACACATCCGTAATTAACTATGACCTGAAGATCGATGGCAACATCCACTTCTTTTACTTCAACGGACATTCCTTTTTTTACATTTTTACCGCTTAGACGTTTAGCCCAGTTGTCCGAGATACTGCTTCCTGACATGCCGGCAATACCCGGTGTGTCCAGAACCACTTGCCCGACGATCGAAGTCACCACATCATCTGAAATATGAATTAGTCCTTGCTCCGTTCCTTCATTCATAGAAATCCCTCCATAATGTTTTATTACCTTAAGAGATATCAGGACTCTCCTCTACCTCTATCTCTACCCGTCGTTGCTTGACAAACAAATAATAGGCCTTGGTCAAGACGATTTTAACAATCATATACAGCGGAATAATCAGCAATATCGCTATGATCCCGCCTAAATCCCCGCCAACCAATACCAGGATAATCGTTGTCAGTGGATGAATATCGAGCTTTTTCCCAAAGATGTAGGGAGCGATTAAATTATCCTGTATCTGCTGCGCTACCAGAACAATGATGATGGACCAGACGGCTATAGACGGCGATTGAATGAATCCGATGATGAAAATAGGGATACTAGACAGTATCGCACCAATAAAAGGCACGAAGTTCATCACAACTGCGATTACAGTCAACAGCAATGCATATTGCAGGCCGATAATAAGGAAACCAATATACATCAGAACGCCTAAGGCTAAATTAACAAGCACCCGGCCCACGATAAAGCCACTAAGCGCACTGTCGATTTCAGTCATCATTGTAGTTCCTTCTTCACGATACTTCTTTGGGAAGAAACTTACAATCTTACGTCCGAATTTCCCACCTTCCTTAAGCATGTAGAATAACATAATCGGAAAGGTGAACAAAATGATCGCGAAATTCGAAACAAAAGAGAACAGTCCTGAAACGTAATTCGTTAACAGCGTAAACCCTTTATTCAAATAATCCGTCAATGTGGAGGCTGGATTCGCATCAGCAGGGATCAACGCAGACAGAAATTCATTATCTTCTAGTTTCAAAAGCTGTTGATTCAAGGAGGCAATGAGATTCGGCATATTATCGACGAAATTAACTAATTGTGTGCGAAGTGAAGGCCAAACACCGATAATAAAAGCAAACAGAAGCACTAAAATAACTACATATACGATGATAATCGCCAAAGAACGATTCAGCTTATATTTCTCCAAGGTATCGATCAGTGGCCGCAGCAGGTAATAAAAGAAACCCGCCAGCATTAAAGGCACTATAATGACACTGAACAAAGACAGGATCGGTGTGAATAAAAAATCTACGCGTGAGCCTAAAAATACAATGCCTAACACTAAAAGGATCGCTAGACAAACTCTGATGAAATTGTTCAGTTTAGCCATAGTTTCTCTCCCGTCTTCTGATTTGGATGTCTTCCAGCTCGTTATTTCGGAATCCGGATGGTGAACACCGTAGGTTCCTTCTTTCGGC
Organism: Paenibacillus sp. FSL H7-0735; assembly: GCF_038008505.1. Taxonomy (NCBI): domain Bacteria; kingdom Bacillati; phylum Bacillota; class Bacilli; order Caryophanales; family Paenibacillaceae; genus Paenibacillus; species Paenibacillus sp. FSL H7-0735. The sequence continues at coordinate 4,530,611 of NZ_JBBOZH010000001.1, forward strand.
GACTGAGATGAAGCGTACCCCCCATTTTCTCTGTATTTTTCATAGCTATCGAGAGACCTAGCCCTGTTCCTCCCGAAGCTGTCCGCGCTTTATCTCCCCGAACAAACGGATCAAACATTGTGGACCACAGCTCTTCTGGAATACCCACTCCAGTATCAGCGATTTCAATCGTGACTTCTTTCTCCAAAGGGATAACCTCCACACGCAAATGTGTACCTGGAGGATTATAGATCAGTGCATTGGAGATCAAATTATGAACCACACTCGAGAGCAGCTCCGCATCAAAGTTCAAGAACACATCCTCTTCGGGAACATTTAGATGCAAAACAAAGTTCTTTTGTTCAATCTCTCCGTAGGTATCTGCAATGATTTCACGAATAAATTCGCCCAGTTCTTGACGCTCCATTCGTAGCAAGAAATCCGGTGAATCTATTTTTAACAGCTCCAGCATGTTCTGAATCAGCTTAGTAACTTGTGAGGATTTATTATAAATATAGCTTAAATATCTTTTTTGGCGTTCTTCATCCTCGCCTCTACCCTCTACAAGCGCCTGTGCAAAGCCCTGTATACTCGTTATCGGCGTCTTCAGATCATGGGACAGATCAACCATCATCCGTTTCTTACTTTCCTCTGCCTGGCGTTTTTCTTTGGTCGTCTTTTCAATTACGTCTGCCATATAATTAAAAGTCTCTCCAATTTGCGAAAATTCCTTCTCTGCATATAAAGCGATTCGAGTATCATAATTCCCCTGAATCATCTGCTTCAGCCCAAGCGTGATGATACGCAGTGGTTTCCTGATTCGCCGCGCCACCCAATAGCTGTACACGATAATTAGCAAAAGAATCATTCCCACACCCAAAAAGACGTAGTATGAAAGCGAATGATTAAAGTAGGCCACGAAGGGATCACTATTAATGGTGATGGTGATAGCTTCCCGCGGCAGCTTCAGCAGCAGCCACTCCGATTCGCTCTGAGCATTTACCGTGGTCAACGAGTAAAAGTAAGCTTGATCTTCTCCATTTTCCAAACTTTTTAAAAGCTGGTTACTGGTATATTGGGTTACACCGTCTTTTTTTTCTCCAACAACCTTGGTGACCTTCATGTCTTGATCCAAGACCTCGATCCATCCCCCGCTACGCAGAAGACGTTTGGTTTCTACCCCATGCTCCAGATTTTCTCGATAAGCACTAGCTTCCACCTTCAAATCAGGATCAGCAATTTTATTTTTTTCAAAAATATGGGTCACATCAAGATTAATAAACAAATAATATACAATCACGAGAAAAAACAAAATACAGATAAACAACAAAAAATCCAGCGTCAGCGATGATTGTAAAGGTCGTTGATCTCTATTGCTCCATAGGCGCTTCAATTTTGTATCCCAGCCCTCTAATAGTCTTTAAATATACTGGCTTTTTGGAGTCTTCCTCAATTTTTTCCCGGATATTGCTGATATGTACCATGATACTATTATCTTCGTACACATAGAAATCTTCCCACACGGCCTCATATATTTTTTTGCGTGTAAAGACTCGTCCAGGCTGCTTCATCATTAGTTCCAAAATTTTGTACTCGGTAGAAGTAAGCACCACAGGTTCACCAGAACGATAGAGCAGACACTGGCTTTGATCCAGCATTAATTCACCTAATACAATCTGTTCAGCTTCTTTTTCCTCAACGACTTGCGCATCGAAATGATGTACACGCCGCAGCAGTGCTCCAACACGGGCTACTATTTCTAATGGATTAAACGGTTTGGAAATATAATCGTCGGCTCCTAGTTCAAGACCCAGAATCTTGTCATGATGTTCGCTTTTGGCGGATAAAAATAACACTGGAAAATGATGCACCTCGCGGATCTTTTTCAATAATTGCAGTCCATCCAGACCCGGCATCATAATATCCAGAATTGCCAAATCAACTTTATGGTTCTGTACCTGCGTTAAGGCTTCAGTCCCACTGTTCGCTTCCAAAATGTTGTACTCTTTCTCTAAATATAATCTTAGCAATTCCACAATTTCTGCTTCATCATCAGCGATCAATATTGTATACATGATAATCCCCCCATCTAACTATATTCTGTGATTATTAACAGAGCCTAAACACAATCTAAAGAATAGCTAAATTATCACATAGGAATAAAATAAAAATCGCACACGGGAAACCGTCCCATGTACGATCGTAATTTGTCTGGATTGTGAGGATCACTACTTTAAAAAGCTACGCCAATTCCGCCTTCCCCAGCATAGGTTCCCATTACCGGACCCATGCTTGAGAGTAAGACTTCTTTGAAGGGATGCTTTAGTAAAATGCGTTCTTTAATCTCGAGTGCCAGCTTCTCACAATTACTGTGTACAATAGCGATAACCGCTTTCTCGTAATCATGCTGCTTCTCATCCAAATGCGCAAGCAGACGATTCAGTGCTTTTGGAAGACCCCGGGTCTTCTCCACTACTTCGACAGTGCCTTCTTCGCTGATTTTGAGCAGCAACTTTATATTGAGTACAGACGCTACGGCTCCCGAGAGCCGACTTAGACGTCCGCCTTTCATTACATTCTCCAGAGTGTCCAGCGTAAAATAAGCGTTAACTTCCTCTATCTGCTGAAGTACCTTTTCCTTGAGCTCTTGCAAGCTTGAACAAGTTAAGGACCACTGCGCCGCCAGGCCGACAATCAATGACAGCCCGCCTGAGAAGTTTTTGGAATCTATAACCTCTATTGCATTGGTATGTCCTTCATCCTTATACATTTCCATAGCAATCATAGCCGTCTGATAAGTGCTACTAATATTAGAGGACATACAAATGACCATAATGTCAGTTCCCTCCTCCACTTGCTTGAACTTCTCAAGGAATTCGTTGGGACTTGGACTAGCTGTGGTAGGCAGCTCCTTGGATTCGCGCATTTGAGCATAAAAGCTTTTCGTGTCCGTATCTGCCGGCATTAACTCATGCCCAAAATGAACCGGTAGGTGGATCACGGAAACATTATACTTCTCCATGTAGTCAAGGGGCAGGTCTGAACCGCTGTCTGTTATGATCTTGATTGCCATAATATAAGTACTCTCCTTTCAATATCAGTACTATTATAGCCACCATAAAATGAAATCTCCAGTAACCTTTATAACTTGAAAAATTCTTCGATCTGTGCTATGTCTTTCTTCCTTAACTTGTCCTTATATGATATGGTTTATAAATAAGCGTATAGAAATGGAGTGTATGTATGAGTAAGGGAAGAGTATGGAACAGAGGCAAACATGATGGTACAGGACTATCGAGAAAAAAAACCGTAGATCAAGAGGGTACAGCTTCTACTGAAACTGAATCCACAGAACCTTCGAAGGAACCTTCCAATTCAAGAATTGATACTGTAAAACCGATGAATCGCACGAATTGGGTGACCAGACCCACCCGAGTCAGCAATAAAGATTCGAAAGACAAACGATAATTCATACATTCTGAGATTTGAGGACCCAGATAACGTTATTGGCAAATTCCCAGCCTTCTGAGCAGAGTTTCGGACTCCAGAGCCGTTATTCCGTTGAAAGAGATTCATATATGGTGTTTTTCGTGCCATTAGTGACTATGCGGTCCGTTAGCATCCCAAATGCGGAATAAAACTACGTTTAGAGTCATCTGTGTCCGATAGTTATCTTTGTACATGCAAAAGTAATGAAATCCAGCGAACAACAAAAAGGGTTGTCCCAGTAGCCATTTCATCATTTCATGGCTTATGGAACAACCCTCTTCTACTTTCTACGCCATATATCCTAACTCCGCTTCATCTCTGGAGGGGGCTTCGCCAATTAACTGCTTCAATAGTTTTTTCATCATTACCGAAGCTTTTACTTTGGTATGAAGACACGGAGAAACCTCTATTACATAGTTTCCTTGTTTGATAGCTTCCTTCAATTCTTCCACAGTTGAGCAGGAGTCTTGCAGACGATTCACAACACTGCCATACTGCAAACACTGATGACTGTCACTGCCAGCAATCACAGGCACACCCAGCTTCTCAGCAAAGGGCGTGATCAAGTTTTTATAAGTCTCCACCCCCTGCATGTAAATATCCTTAGCGTTGAAATCAAAAGCGTCTAATCGCTGAAGCAATGCCGGATCCAGTTGATGTAAAGGCGTAGAAGTTCGGAAGGGGTGGGCTCCGATTTTCCAAAGATTATGTTCGTCGGCCATATCAAGCAACTGCTTAAAAGGTATGAAATCCCCCTCCTGTGTATGCTCATCTAGTAAAGCGCGGACAGCTAGAACATTCTCCTTTAGTCCGATCAACAGGATGTGACCTGTCTCCGCGATATCCACTTCCATGCCTGGAAACAGTTTAAGTCCGTTCACATCGTAATAATGCCCGTTATAGGGATAAGTCTGATCCAGCGCATCATACATCGCAAAGAAATTAGAAGTATTAAAATGCTCGGTCAATGCTACAGCCTGTAATCCATTTGCCTTGGCTTCGAACATCATCTCCGCAAAATATTCGGGGGAAAACGTAGATTTCTTAGATAATTTACCATGGGTATGCAGATCAATATTCATCATGTCTAATTCGTCTCCTTTGAGCTTGTAAGTTATGTTAATACACCAGTTCAGGGTAGAGATAACCAATACAGAATATCAAGATGACATAAGCAATGGATCCGGATAAAAAGTACCAGTCGGACCGCTTCATTTTCAAATAAGATAACTTGATCTTCTTCACTTTCTTATTATTAAGCCCGTAGCTAAATCCCCGAGTCTCAAGAGCTTCAATCGTTGTTCGAGAACGTTTAGCTGTGTTCAACATGAGCGGGTAAAATGCCAGAATGACGATTCGCAAATAATACGTTATTGTTCGCCAGTAGAAAATTCCATGTTGAAGCGGTCGTTGCCCTCTCAATCTAAAGGAAAGTAGAATTTGATGGAATTCCTCCAGTAAAGTAGGCAAAATACGATAGCCATAAGATAAGCTGAACGCAAAGGTATCAGGGATTCCTAAAGACAGTAAGCCGTCACTAAGTCGTTCCGGATCAAGACTAGAGAAAACCGTAATACTCGCCAGCGAAATCACCGAAAGCTTAAGCGTCAGTGTCAGCATAGGCAGCAAGGATTCAATCCCCCCGCCGAAAAAGAGCGACAATATAAACATCCAGCCAATCTGGCTGATTAAGCCGAGACATAATATAAAAATAATATAAGGGCTGACCCGGGAGAGAACAGTCGTTAAAACCATAAGCACGAACATCCCTAACAGGATTGTCCGGTTATGTACAAACCAAGGCACGATGGCAAAAAAGAGATACCAGAGCAGCAGGGTTCGCGGGTCCAGCCTGCCCAGAAAAGTACTGCTGCTGTTATATGCGGTTCCTAGTAACTCCAATTTGATTTGTTCTACAGATATACGGTCAAGTGCCCGTTTAACGGCTTCCATGGATTGCAGCTACCTCCTTCTTTTCCACTAAACTCACAAACTCTTCTAAGCTACTGCAAATTCTAGGGAGACCGAGCATACGACTTAGCTCCATCAATTGGGTCTGAGCCAGACCCGCACGCCGTAAAAGAAGGCCGTCAGCGAAAATTTCATCCTTCGTCCCATCCGCGATTATCCGCCCTTGATGCATTACAATTATTCTGCTGGCCCATTCTGAGACAAGCTGCATATCATGAGTTGCGATGACGACCGTCTTCACATGATTACGAAGCGTCTCCAGCACATGTACCATTTCTTGTTTGGTCGAAATGTCCAGATTAGCTGTCGGTTCATCAAGCAGCATGATGGCGGGCCTAACCGCGGCACCAATCGCCAAGGATACCCGGCGCTGCTGCCCGCCACTTAGCAGTCGGGCATCCCGTTCAGCCAGCTCGCTTAAGCGAAACGCCTTTAGCATCTCATCCACTCTTTCATCCGTATCTGGTAATTTCCGCGCCTTCAGATAATAAGCGATTTCCTTACGCACAGAATCCTCGATAAACATTTCCTCCGGATTCTGGAATACGTAAGCTACCGTACCGGAGAGACGTTCAGGCGGCAACCCGTTCACCGTCATTTCTTTAACCTTTACGGTTCCAGCTGTAGGTCTGACAATACCAGCAATCAGCTTCATTAATGAAGATTTACCTGCTCCGTTGTTGCCAATAAGAGCAATGGACTCTCCCTGCCGCAGTTCTAGCTGAATTCCATTCAGTACAGGATGCAGCACCTTATGAATCGTACGATAAGAGAGGTGGACATTCTCCAGCTGAACGATAGAACTTTCTTCTTTTGCTGCTATGGGGAGCTGCTCTTGAATTCGTCCGATTGGAAGTGTCTCCACATTAGCATCCTGACGAAGCATCATGCGGGTACTGCCTTCCTCAGCATTTAAGGGAAGCAGCTTTGACTTCTGATCATCAGGCTGTAGCAGCCAAGCCGCCCGGGTCACATCCGGTGGGTAAATGCCCAGCTCTAGCAATTCTTCTACAGATGACAAAGCTTCACGCACAGGCTTCTGCCAGCGCATTTTACCCTGATCCATCAGGACAACATTTTTACAATAATCCGCAATAAATTCCGCATGATGCTCAATCACTACAATGGTCTTTCCATGCTCTTCATTCAAACGCTGCAAAATATCATAGATATGACGGGCATGCTGCGGATCCAGCTGGGCTACGGGTTCGTCGATCACCAGAATTTCCGGATCCATAGCTAATGCTCCGGCCAGAGCGAGCAGGTGTTTTTGCCCACCACTTAACTGCCAAATAAATTCATGCCTCAAGTCACTAAGTCCGGTTAACGCCAGCGCACGCTCTCCCCGTTCCTTGTAATCCGTAAATCCATAATTCAGAGGTGTAAAAGACACATCATCAAGTACCGTCGGCCGTACCAATTGATTCTCGAAATCCTGATAAACATAACCGATACGTTTGGACAGCTCTGCTACACTTTTTCCATCCGCAGATTGGCCGCAAACTGTCACCTCTCCACTGAAATCACCCGTGTAATAATGAGGAATTAAGCCATTGAAGCATTTGCAGAGTGTAGATTTCCCGGAGCCATTACTGCCGATGATCGCAATAAAATCCCCTTCTCCCAGTCGTAAGTCTACGTCTTGCAGTACTGGTTGTTCAGCTCCCGGATACGTAAAGTTAATTTTGTTCAATTCAAGAATTGTATTACGCATCTGCTTGACCCGCTTCCTGTCTTTTTCGTGCCGAACGCCGAAGCAGTGCAATAATCGCCGTTGCCGCTACTACAGCCGCTACCAACATACTGAGCCAAATCAAGGTCTTTTCATTCGATTCCGCCCCTGCAAGCTCAAAATCACCGAAGTTCCAGCCCGATTCCGATAACAATTCTGACCCCACCGCTACCATTACTAGAAAGGTTCCGGCAATGACCAGCTTAGGAGATAGCCATGCTCCTGTTGCATATTTCATATTCCGCTCACGTGGCTTCATGCCGAGCAATGGTTCAATTTTTCCATATAAACGCGGAACCAGATACATGGTAGGAATCAGCGCGAACAAAATGCCGGAGAAGAGGACATCATTCAGGAACCCTACTCCCTCAATTACAACGATACTTTCTGCCAGCCCTTTAACAGCCTCTAGCTCTTCTACCCCTACCCATACCTTCACAATATCTATAACGGAGCTAAAAAACTGGTGAATCGCCACGCCGGTAATCGCAGCCACTCCAACCTGTCTACGATTCTTCGGATCAGTTACCATGCGGCCTGCGGTATACATCGCCAGTGAGAAGGTAATGAATTTCTCCAGCTCCCCTAAACCTCCAAATTGGCCTAACATCAATTCCCCGAAGATTACCTCACCAACAGCTGCTCCGACCGCCGCATATAAGGGGTGAAACAACATACATAATGTCAAAGGAATAAAAGCGAAATATTCAATGGATAATTCAATCGGGCCCAGTTTGATCCCAGGCACTAGCTCGGTAAACATATTGGACAACCCGTAAAGCGACATCGACAGTACAAAAATCATCATTTTTTGTGACTGAGTCAGTGTGTAACGCGTTTTTATCGTGCTCATGAAATATTTGGCCTCCCAATAAGAATTTATCTTCATTATAAGAAGGCCATGTCATCACAGCTTTTTTCATTTGTTAAATGAGAGTAATATTTTTTTCAATATTTTTAACGTTGTAAAAATATTTACAACATATTCGCACGTTATATTCTATCTATCGCATCATCATAGGAGGATTGAGAGATTGTATAAAGATTGGAACCATCGCGCTTTTTCGCCTAATCAACGGATAATTGCCGACTTTATTCAAAAAAATGAGCAACGCGTGGTCTATATGACCGAACAAGAAATGGCAGACGAGCTGCATTTGAGCATCGCCTCTGTTTCACGTTTCTGGAAAGCTGCGGGGTACAAACATGCCAAAGATTTTAAAAACCGGCTCCGTTTCCGCTTTGAATCCACACCTTCTGTAAAAATGCGTGATGCCATGCAGCGATCAGACGATACCTCACTCCCTCAACTGCTGCTGGACAATTGCTCACATCATTTGCAAGAAACACGCCGCTATTTAAACGACGATGTACTAAAGCGTGCAGTAGATGCAATATCTACAGCTCGGATTATTTATGTATACAGCCCTGGCCCTTGCGCCGGATTAGCCGAGCTAATGATCTATCGAATGGCGCGTTTTGGTCTTCAAATGAAAAAAATGGCCCCCAGCGGCCATGAGCTGCTAGAGACCTTAATGCATGCTGACAAACAAGATGTCTTGCTTGTCTTTGGATTTGTGCAAATACTGCCTGAGATTGAAGTCATACTGAACCATGCACGTGAAGTAAATTACCAGGTCATCCTGATCACAGATAGACTCGTCTACCCGCGATCCCAAGATGCAGATATCGTGCTTTATGCCGGGAGAGGTGAGGTTTGGGAGTTCCACTCCATGGTTGGCCCCACCTATATTATTGAGAATCTGATCCTTGGAGTGGGATTAGCGAACAGGGACAGTAGTCTAAGCAAGCTGGATAAATTGCAGCAAATGCGCGCGCAGTATGGGGGGAAGCTCCCGCGGAGTTAGGTTTAGATTTGACTGCAAGGTGAAGAAATATTTAATTCATTCCTAAAGCTTCTTTAATTTGTGGGATAGATAAACCGTTTGCTTTCATTTCTTTGATCCAAAGAATGCGCGCGACGGTTTCTTCTCTTTTATATCTGCGTGTTAAGTTCTCCTCTGCCTGTTCAAAGGGCAGCATGCCTTCTTCTGTGTAATGTTTGAGTGTACTATAACGAGCATTTGTGATTCTTACTAATTCCCCTATCGATACATATTCTGACGCCATAATATTCTCCATGGATCGTTGTCTAGACATTGATAACCAACTCCTTTACAGCGGGCGCTTCGGAATAAGACGCACACCTTGAATTGGCACTTTCATCATTACAAAATGTGGGATCGCATCGTAGAGCAAATTATCAATTTTAAGAGTCGCAATCGATCCTCTCTCCAGCACCTTAACTTCATGTCCATAGGACATTAATCTTGTAATAACTGCGTCTAACCTTTGATTAGAATTATCAAACCAAGACTCTGTTTCTATAAAGACAGCTCGTGATCGCTCTAGGGCAGGGAAGATAAGATTGAGACTGCTGCCGATAAAGGTCTTCGCAAACTTTGTCTTCAATGCTAAAAAACGTTTGATGCCTAACTCAACTCCCTGGCGGATTTGTATAGGAAACAATGCCTTTGCCCATAAGTTACTTTGGTATAGATCATGTAATTTGATATTCACCTGTTCTAATTCGTTCAGTGAGAAGAAATCTTGCATACATCCACATTCACGAAGTAGCCATAGCATACAAATGACCTCATCCGTAACTGGTCCCTCTTCCAAAATCTCTGCCCGCATATTCTCTGTAATGCTCGTGTACGCCTCCATATTACTGCGATAGGCTCTAATTTCAACTTCAGCAGAATCAAAATACATGTCGCTCCCTATCAGGCTTGGTATATCTTCAAGCAAATTCATGGCTTGAAGATCATCTGAAATCGCGGTTTCGAACTTTTTTAGTTGATGGTTAGACTTCCTCGAAGCCTTCTTTAACCACCAATTTAGGTCACCCGTTACCTCAGCACTATTATGAAGTAAGGGTTGTAGAACAGTTTCTCTATAGAGTGTTGAATAAGATTGATCAAGTGCTTCTTTGTGCAAAGTTAACTTGTTCTCTGATTGTGTAAAACATCCCTCTAAGTAAAGCTCCAATATAACCGCTGCTGCCATGCAGCGCAAAGACACTTTCTTAACAGTAGTCATCTGAAGACTTCTCTGTGCATTAAGCGCGATCAATGAAAAACTTGGTGCTAATTTAAGATCCATCATAACCATCCACCCCTATCCATTAATTCCTATTAACAGGATGATATTTATTCCGTATGGTGAGCGTTTGATTTACTTACTACTTACTACTTACTACTTACTACTTATCACTTACAATACACCATCTTTACAATAATTGTCAATGGTTTGGAATAACGTAAAGGAGGCCCTGCCCATAATGGTCAGGCCCCGATTTTATAGACACTAAAAAAAGACCCTAGGCTATAAGCTGCTTCCGGTAATCAACCAGGGTAGCTTAGAAACAGGAGGATCAGTTCTAACGGGAATTTATGTAGCCAATGAAGCAATTGGAGCATCCGGCTGGTCTCAAAAAGAAGTCGACTTGTTAAGTTAAATAAAGAAGGCTGGCCATGTGAGCCTGCCTTCTTTATTCACACGGATCAATAAGTAAATTGGTTAACTCTAGATTTTCAACCTTGTCTTCTTTGACGACAAAGGCAAGGGAAGGATGATAGAATCCTTCGTCAAGCTTGGTACCGTTCAACCAATAATTAACAACATCTACTACTTTCTTTTCGCTGCGGGATGCCTCAGGGATAGCTGCGATGATATCCTTTTCACTGCTTCCGATACCGATATTTTTATCCGTCCTAAGCGAAGAAAGAGAGCTAATCGGTATATCAACTACGCCTCCGACTGGCTTAATTTCTCACTACGGTAAAACTGATCGTCAAAATTATCTTTTTCATATAACCAGCGGATGTTAGGGGGTTCCCCCCACTTCCGTCATCCGTTTCGAATAAATTCCCGCTCCGCTTTTTTCAAATGCTTTAATGAATTTTCGAAAGAATATGGAAACTTAGCCCTAAGTTTAGAGAGTTTTTCAACCTCTCCCATAGCGATAGCTTCCTTAATAGCAGGAACCAACTTCGCTTGAATAATGCCCCAACTTTCTGCCTGAAGAAGTTCGTCTATCAACATATGCGGTTTGGAATGATATTGTTCAATTTTTGTTCTCCTCTTCTCGATTTCTACCCTCTAATAGCTCTATCTTTATTTTTTCAAGACATAGCTTCTCCCTTAGAGTGTATAAGTTCATCCTTATGTTCTAATACTTCTATTATCATAGCAGCCCCCGTTCTGAATCCGAGAGTATAGGCGGAAGCGGATGAGATAGAGTTCTGCATGCCACTCAGATCCAAGGCTTGTTCAATCATAGTAAAGTCTTCTATAGATAACTTTGCTTTTAGGATGTCCATAAACTCTGAGATTAGCTTGGAGTTCTGTATATACTCGGGATCGCGTAAACACAAAAGTTCACTTGGACAGATTTTCCCGTAATATAAATCCTCCAAAAGACTCACCAGTCATCCCTCCCAAATCATCTCTTCAATCATATTAGCGAATTTATCGCTAAAAATCAATAGCGAATAATTCGCTAAGATATGCTTGCCTTGGAGGTGTTTAGTATGTATCAACGTATCCGAGATTTACGTGAAGATAAAGATTTGACTCAAACCCAAATGGCAGAGTATTTGCAATGCAGCCAGCGGATTTATAGTAATTATGAACGCGGTGATGTTGATATTCCCACGGCTATTCTGATTAAGCTAGCAGATTATCATAAGACGAGTACTGACTATTTACTAAACAGAACGAACCAAAAAACTCCTTACTCTAAAAGTTAAATTAAAAGAATGAGTAGATATCGCAGTTTTCAAAGGATTTCATCCTTATGCTGATGAGCATTGTACACAGGAATCCGTGATTTACGCGAAGACAAAGATCTGACACAGCAACAAATAGAGGAGCTTTTATATATTACACAAGCCACCTACTCCCGCTATGAAAATGGAAATTTGGATGTTCCGAGCGCCGTTTTAATTACGCTAGCTAATTTCTAAAAAGTAAGCATCGACTATATTTTAGGTCAGACAGATAATTCCAAATGCTATCCCAACAAATAATAATCCGCAGCACAAACAAGCTCCTGTGATAATCACAGGAGCTGTTCACGTTTAGGCTAAAAATAGCCTGAAATTAGGGGATGCTCTTAGATACCGCTCAGGCCAGCAAGGTACGGGCTACCTGATCCACAATGTAATTAATACCTGTCGGTCCGTAGCAGCCGATCCATGTAGCGGCATCTACCGGGTATATATACGGCCGCTCATCGGAATCCAACATCCCTCGGACGCTTTGCTCTGTCGCAGATACCCCCTCCTGCATCATCTCGTTACTAAGTAAAAAATAATGGCTGGCATGCACAGCTGGCAGTCTATCAACTGTAATATGATAAGCCGTGTCGGAAGTGTCTGCGACAAATAGCGGAGCAGGCAGACCAAGATCACGGTACAGCACGGCACCTGTGCGATGGGAGGCAGTATGTACCCGTACCAGCGACTCACGCGGACGGATCAAGGCCACGCTCTGACCCGCCAGCGCCGTTGCAAGCTGCTCAGACAGCAATGCTGTTCGGCGCAGGTAATCCGCAATAATACGCTCCACCTCTGTCCGCTTGTCCGTCAATTCACCGAACAGGCTCAAAATCGTCTGCCAGCTCTCATTCCGTTGAAACATTAGGGTTGGCGCAATCCGGTTTAACCGTTCATAATGCTGGGCATGCACCTCAGTACAGACAATCAAATCCGGCCGCAGCCGTTCGACAGCTTGCAGGTCCGGGTACTCATAAGTTCCGAGCATTTCCGTTGTCTTAAGCCTTTCCCTGATATATTGGGGGAATTTTAACGCTGCACTGCCCGTTCCTACACTCCCTGCCGGTGATATCCCAAGCGCAAGCAAATGGTCTGCATATTGAACGTCGAGTACGGCGATACGCCTCGGAGAAGCGGTGACGCAATATTCGCCTCGCATATGACAAATTACCGGGCCTTGCAGCGACTCGTACGATGAGGCCAGGCGATCCGGCAGCCCAGAATATGCTGAGAGAGCACCGATCCCTGAAGCGGCAGTGCGCCTGTAGATCTGCGGGGGAACTCCGTGATATTTCTTAAATGCCCTGCTAAAGTAATACATGTCGCGATAGCCCGTTTTTTCTGCGATTTCGCCGATGGTAGCATCCGTATGACGCAACATCCGCTCGGCACTCTCCATCCGCAGCTGGATTACATATTCCATCGGTCCTAGTAACTTCTCCTGTTTGAATCGCCGCTGTAACTGTCTTGTACTGCATCCGGCAAGCGCTGCCAGCTCCTTAAGCTCCAGCTCCTGACGATAATGCCCCGCTATATAGGCAGCGACAACATCCACCATATCCGCCTCTGTGCCTTTCTGACCACATTCATACTCCATAATAAGCTCGTAAAGCATTCCTTGCAGTAGCGCATTCGCATGGAAACGCTCCAGCCCTTCGCCCCGGCTCCATTTGGCTTCGATTTGTTCCGCAGTCTGATGCAGTTCAGCCTGGAGCACGGGACGGTGAACAAATGATGTGCGTAACGGGTGATTACGCTGCGGAAACAGAACATGGGCAGCCCCCAACATTGGAAAAGCCTTGTACATAATAACGGTATAATGAATGGATTCTGATCCAGCAGTCAAAGTAAATGCTGATCCCTTGACTACGTGACAAGCGAAATAGGCCTGGATATGACAAATTTCGCCATTCATCACAAGCCTACCTTCCCCGCCGCCTGCCAGCAGCAACACATTGGCTGTTAATCCGGTTTCGCTCATAACGCCGCCGGGTGGCAAAGTACCGCTGCGCACATCAAGCATCTTGATCGTTGTATCACTCCATAAACTTGCCTGTTCTTTCAGCGGCATTTCTCTCATCTCCTGACAATAGCATCCTCTGTTAAACGGGCGCACTCGAATAGGATTACATGCTTTAGTGAAAGCGCGTCCGCAACATAAGTGAGTGCGTTGCTGTTGTCATTTTAATTGAGATTCATTCTCATTGTCAATTTTCGGACATTTTCCGCAATATTCCGCCGACATCCTGTAATAAAAACAGCAGGTGATACGCTTGTTTTTTGCAACCGGAGCCAGGTCATTGTTCTCTGTGAACCGGGTAAACGGATTGCGTCTTGCGCCGAACAATTGTCCGGGAGCTATCCGGGTCAGGAAGGCAAAATCGGCTTGCATTCGTTGCCTCTCTTGCCCAAATTCACCTGTTCCAGGAGAATACAACGGGGCAACGCGTACCATAATATTCTCCCAAAGTACTGCCATGGAGACGGGACCAATTACAGCAAGCGTGTGCAGCATCGGCGCAAGACGTACCGCGAAAATTTCCTCTACGATCTCTTCTCGCCAGGCTTCCCTGTCTTCCGGTGCCGCCGTCGCTCGAAGCCCGTTCAGCGCAAGGAAAGGAAAACGCGTATCCCCTTTAAAAGCTGGGGAAGCCGGATGATAGAGGAAGCAGTTCTCCAGCGGGATGGAGACTTCCCGGTTATGAAGGGTCATAGCGGTCAGCATCGGTGCGATCCACAGATAACCGATCCGCTTGGCCAGCATGGAAGCGGCAACCTGCATATCAGGCGCACCGATATAACCTTTAAGCCAGCTTACATATTCGCGGCATGCAGCTTCTTCGTGCAACTGGCTAAGGGCAATTGTACGAACGTTGCCTTCAGGTAGTTCACCTACCCACAGACGGTATTCCTCCGCCATTTGCTTCCAGGTGGCAGACGACAGATAGTTGTCCATTTTAATGCGATCCCAACAGCGCTTCCGCGGTTTGATCTACAATAATATTGAGGGCAATTGGCCCATAATAAGCGATCCAGAGCGTTGAATTCACATTGTATACGCGGTTATTTTTAACGGCATCATGAGATTTCCAGACCGGACTGTTCGCCATTGCCTCTGCCTCTTTGGCAAACAATTCATCCGATAACAGGAAATAGTGATCTGCTCCAATATCAGCGATGGTCTCCATCGAAATTTCAACGGAGGTATCATCTTTGATCTCCTGAACGAATGCAGGGATATTCAATCCCAAATCCTCATAAAGAATGCTTCCGGTCCGATGTTCGGGACCGTGTACGCGAATACCTTCCGGTCTTGGGCGAATCAGAGCTACCGTTTCGTCGCCCAGCTTCGCCGACAGCTGCTCCCGCAGTCCGACGATTTTGTCCTCGTAGGCTTGACGCACTACCTTCGCCTCCGCCTGCTTGCCCGTTATCATACCGATGGTAGCCGATGTATCCCGCCAATCTTCATAGAAGTCGAGTACTATTGTGGGCGCAATTTTACTGACGCTGTCATACACCTGCTCCTGAAAATCGGTCATCAATATAAGATCCGGATTCATCGCTACAATAGCTTCAAGATTGGGCTCATCGCGTGTGCCCAGGACCTTCACATCACCCAATTGTTCACTTAAATATTCTGGAAACTTTGCATCTTTCGCTCCAGCTACAACGCTGCCTGCCGGATGCTCGCCTATCGCTAACAATTGATCGATGAATTTCACATCAAGCGCGGCGATGACCTTCGGCTTCTCAGTCAGCGTATATTCGCCCTTCATATGCGAGATGGTAACCGGGAAGGCTGCAGTCTGAGCCTGTGTCTCAGATGTAGGTGACGGCTCGGCTGAAGCAGATGGCAGTGCGGCAGTGCCCGCATTTGCTCCCCCTCCAGTACCGCAAGCCGTTAGCACAAGTACCAGCGCCATCATCCATATCATTAATAGTCCTGCTTTTTGGGCAGCATCTACCTTTCTACCGGTTGCTTGCCTCTTCTTTGTTCTTTTCATGCTGACTCCCCCTTATGTATGATAATGATTTTCATTATCATATCAATAAAGTGAGTATAATCTATCTTCATACTCTATTTCCATGTACTTTTGCGACATTGCAGCAGGATTAATGCGACATTGCACACCATAGGAACGACTCAGGAGAATCGCGACTGACTACAAAAATTCCACACAAGCACCTAACTCCCTAATTTTAACAAAAATTTCTTTGCTCCAGTTCTACAAATAGCCAACACAGTCGATGGTAATCTCGCTCAATTCAAGCTTTTCCTTCTCCAGAAACTGATCATCGAGCAATCTGGCTACTTCAGAAATGGTTCTCCCATTGCACTCCCTGCTTTTTCCCAAAATGAAAAAAAGCATCTTTGTTTTACACAAAGATACCTTTTTTCATTAAAAGCTTATGGCTCAATCCCCCACACAAGCTGACCATTCATATACCCGGTGACCTGTTCATTGTTGATGAACTGACTGCTGGATGCCTTGAACGAATAATCATTAACCTGGTTGAAATTGGACCAGTCGGTTTTGGAGAAACGGGTTTGAATTTCTGCGCTCTGACCTGGATTAAGTGTTCCAGCCGAACTCGTGAAACCAATTTCCAAAACATAATCTGCACTGGCAACAGGAGTCGCCAGCTTAATGAAATTGCCGGTTAGATTCGCATTTCCGATGCTGGCCCAGTCGATCCAGAAACTCTGATCTTTCTCGCCATCAATCGTATAGTAATACCGGACCTTCACATCACTTAGTTGAATCGCTGAATCACCGGTATTGACTACTTTGATTTTGGGTGAAATCCCGTTAGTGGAGGCACTTGTGTTGCCATTAAAAGCTTGGACCGTCAAATCTCCAGTGGGTACTGGAACACTGCTATCCGTTACGTTCACTGTAAGAACAGCATTATTTCCTCCATTAAAATGAAAGGTTAGGGTATTCTGTCCCAGCGGAAGCGTGGAAAGATAGGATTTTTTCAGAACAACAGCAGTGCTTGATGCCGTATAATCCTGACTCGCTAAAAGTGTGGAATTTCCATTTGTGATACTTGCAAGCTGGTGTCCATTTAAGGTAAGGACTACGGAAATATCCTGGGTTAGATTCGCCGCTTTATCAAATGCAGCGCTCACGGGCGCAATGGATGCGCTTGGCGTGGTATCGACAATTTTCACTTTTAATACGGGATCTTGTCCTTTATTAAAATCAAAGATGATCGAATGCTCGCCAACCGGCAGTGTCGCCAGAAATGCTTTTTTGAGCATTAGCGTATTTCCACTCAAGGTATAATCCTGAGTCTCTATTAATGTATTTGCGCCTGCCCGGAGAGCGGTTAACGTATTGCCGTTTAAATTCACGGTGATGGCTTTGTCACTCTGATTGGAGGCATTTTTATCAAATTCGACGTTTGCAGGTGTGATAGACGCACTTGGAATTGGATTGTTAACCTTCAAATCAGGCAGCTCATCGAGCGTGATTACATAATTGCTTTGGTACAGCGTTGTTAAGGTGGCCGGATAATTAAAGGCGGAACTCATGAGATGCTCACCATACCACGGTAAGAAATAGAGCCAGCCCGATTTTTCCTCTGTCAGATTCTGAACGCTTGGAACGGTGTCGTTCTCCGTCATGGCTACCATTTTCTTACCGCCGGTTAAATCAACAAGCTGATAGAAAATCGAGGTAATCGCGTCCTCATTGGGAACACCAGACAAACCGTCATAGCGGTTATAGATCGTATTGTATTTATCATAGCCTACAATATCCACCTGATCATCGCCGGGATACCATGCGGGAGAAGTGCTGTACACGTAGCTGTTGTAGGTCCAGATCAAATTGTGCAGACCATACGTTTCTGTAAGTTCGGTATAGAGCAGGTCCCACAACTGCTTGTACACCTCCGAGCCTGCCGAAGCCCACCAGAACCATGCACCTTCTCCATTCAATCCGCCGTTGCCCTCCGCCTCATGGAAGGGTCTGAAGATAACCGGCACGTTGTTATTTTGCAGAATCTGCAGTTGCTCCGCCAAATCCCCAATGGCCAGTTGTACATATTGGTATTCTTTCGTACCTGGAACTACCGCATTAGCTGTATTAAAATTGGTTTCTGTCGGCTTGTAGGTGGCTTTCTTCCAATCCACAAATTCCCCGAGCTGATAGGCAGTGAAATCTCGAGGTACAGTGATATGCCAGCTGTTTGTCGCGATCCCGCCCCGGTTATTCACCCAATCGATCATCCGGGCGGTCGTACCATCCTCCCATCCGTAAAGCGGATTGTAATTCATCAGATCAAATCCGCGGATCGCCGGATACTTTCCCGTTAAATTGTGAATCCAATCAAACTCCAGCTCGGAATTGCCGTCATTTCCGCCTCCGTAAATCTCCTGCTGGCCGGAGATCATATGATTGCCGTAAACCTCCGTTAAATAATTCATCAGAAGCTGAGTTTCCGGAGTCGCTTGAGTATCGCTGAGGACAGGTTGCACATCCAGGGGATCAAGATCGGCATAATCCACAGTGAAGGTATCAAAATAAGCGAAACCCCAGCCAGCCTTCAGTTGAATAGTGTTGCTGCCTTGATTCAGCTTGTGATAGCCAAAATCGAAATTCGACCATGTGGTCGTATAGGGCAGCATATACGACCCCTTCGTAACGCCGTTAACGGCTAAAGATTGAAGCCTGCCGTCAGCACTGAGCTCCTGCATATAACGTGTGGAGATCGTATACATGCCGGTTTCTGGGACAGTCACTGTGAAGGAAATTGTACCGGAATTCTGCATCCAGACAAATCCGCTTCCAGAGTATCCGGGTTTGGGCTGTCCGTAAATTTGGGTCGTCACTTGAAGATCGGAGGTGAGCTGAGCGTTTTCGCTTTCAATTGTGAAAAGTGCGTTGTCTGCATGAACGGGCGGCGCTGTCATCAATCCAAGTAGCAGAGTAAATGCCAGCATCATTGTGATTGCCTTCTTGAGCAAATTTTTCATTTCCACCTTTCCTCCCTAT
Source organism: Paenibacillus sp. FSL H7-0735 (assembly GCF_038008505.1). Lineage (NCBI taxonomy): Bacteria > Bacillati > Bacillota > Bacilli > Caryophanales > Paenibacillaceae > Paenibacillus > Paenibacillus sp. FSL H7-0735. Next base: position 4,549,630 of record NZ_JBBOZH010000001.1, read on the forward strand.
GTTAAATATGGTAAATAAAAGTTTAATATACCATCTCTTGGATGCGCTTTCATAGATAAGATAGCATATATTCCATATTTTGTAAATCTATCAAATCGAGAAAATTTCCACATGCAAAAAAACTCCCACCAATATTTATTAGGAGGAGTTAAATAACATTGATTCATACAAACAACTCATCAATGACAGGTAAGTGTGGGTCAATAAGTAGATACAGATAAATATGTGTGTTATCACCAAACGGGATAACACACATATTTTCTGAAAAAGAGAACCTTCTCCATGTTATTTAGGTGTTGCAGCATATATACAATGAATTTACCTTGGTTTATATATTAAATTATATTAAAGAATGTAATAAAATCGTTACCCAACCTTTAAAAAGGCTCTTCCTAATTAAGGCATGAATTTGAAAAAAGACACTTCTTTAATTCTTCCACGTACTACCTAGAGTGAACGGAATAGGTTTAACATTAGGATTATCTAACAATGTAATCCGGTGATGATCAGTATATCCACTATCTGAATTTAAGCAACACTTTTTATATTTTATCCCCGAACTACAAGGACATAAATCATTTCTTCCTATGTCCCTATATTCTGGATTTTTTTCTTTTAAAATATCAACATACCAATTATCATAAGGTTTTTTAAGATTTGGCATTAACTTTTCTAACATAAAGTAGTTATATTCTTTATCTTGAGGAAACAAAACAGTATATTTGTCAAAGGGATTCGTAACAATCGAAAATCCTAAAATTTCAAATTCTTCAACAATTCTACTACACATTTCTCCCATATATACTTTTCCAACTTTATGTCCACAGTGTTTTCTAATTGTGTTGATTTCCCCACAAATAGAACAAGATTCTTTTTTAACAATTGATTCTCTACTCGTAAAATACTCATAGGGAAATAACTTTTCATATTCCTTAATTATGTTTTCTGTAAATTTTAAATTATATATATTTTCAGAATAGTTGAAATTTTCTCTTAAAAATGAAAACTCAATACCAATTTTCTCTAGTATTTTCCATGATTCAAAGTAGTTATTGTATTTATTTTCTTTCAGTAGATAAAACATATCGATATACATTTTTTGTATATTGCATATTGTTTCTAAGCACCAAATTTCATTAGCTAACTCTTCATTAAAAGTATTTATTGCTTGTTTCTTTAATTTTTCTAATTTGTCAAATATGTTATCATCAAATGCTATCTTTTTAATAGCAAGATATTTCTTTATATTTTCTATTGACAAAATAATCACCTACTTAAGTATGTGCTCATCCACACTTTTCATTGCACTCTCAAAGTTTTCAATACTTCCTTCATAACGAATGGTTTTTGACTTACCATTTGTTTCAACAGTTATACTAACATTAGCATTAATATCTTTTTTATTATAATGTTTCAATTTATCATATAAATAATTAGTAATTAAACCTACTACAATTGCGTATGCAGAACTATTAACAATAATTTGAGCAATATTAATTACATCAGCGTGCAACTCTAGCTCTTTATACTCTTCGTCGGAACTACATATTTCAACAGTAATTGAATTGCTAAGAGTGTTCTCTTTAAGGTAATCATATAGTTTATATGTTTCTTCTGGAAAAAGGTAGTCACTTCTATCTCTAAAACCCTCGTAGGGCAATATTAAAATATCAGCTTTTTTTATCGTATCTATCATTTCCTGTGGTGTATAATCTTTTTTGTAAATGTCAGAAAATGTGTACTTCCCATCAATAATTTCAATTTTTGATTTTTCGCTACTTTCGTGTTTCATAGATATATTCCTCGTTTCGATCTGGAATTAAATTGCTCCTTAAGATTTAATTCTTTACAACTAAAGGTATACCTAACTCCATATTTGTTCAAAGAGCATTTGTGTGTATTATAGCACAATTAAAGATCCCTTTTGGAATATTATTCAAAGCTGTTTACGATTTAGATACCTATAACAAACTGTCAACTCCACCCGATTCCCTTCCCGATTATACTCAATCCGCTCCACTAGCTTCTTCAACGCCCTATTCTTCTCTTCACTCGTCACCGCGACGCTCCATTTCTCTCTAAATCTATCAATCCACTCATGTATCAGTCTAATGACAACAAAATTTCATGAAAAGTTGATTCTTATGTGACAAATTAAAAATTACTTCTACCTAAAATTAAACTCGGTTCCGCTTCTACTAAAGGATTGATCAAATTAAATTAGGTTACCAAAAAATCGTTTCTTCACTACTCATTTCCGATGTTTTCTTTTCATATAATCCAGAAATGACAACCCGCTATTCACCACATTAATTACTTCTGTAAATTCCAGTGGAATAGCCATTGCTTTCCCACCCATCTCAAAATCAACTAGGACTACAATTGATGGCATATTAACAGACGTTTCTCTGTAAATGCCTTCCAACCCCTTAACATACTTTCTTTCAACGCCTATTACACGCTCTTTTATCTCAGAGTCTTCATTAATTGGATTTAGAGCAAGATAAAATTCAGCTTTCGCCTTAGTATCGAAAAATAATAAATGATCCTCTCCATTTATTTTTTGAGTTCTCATATTCCCGGAATTAACTTCGTCCATAAACTCCATTATCGCCCAAAACGGTTCACCTTTTGATGTAATCAAAGGTAAAAATTTGAAGTGCGGTTCTCTTTGCAATTCTTCTTTCTTAGCGCGTCGAGCTGCATCTGCCTTTTGGCTGTCAGTCATAGACTTTAATAATCTAATAATTTTGTATACACCTAAGAAGTCCTCACAATTCAGTATTGCATGATTTATCTCTGGTCTTAAATCAAACATACTTGGACCATTCCACGCACACTTTTCATGAATAATATGAAAATTACCTAAATTTTCATTAGATAAATCATTTTTATCAACCCTTAATACAATAGTAACCTTATCTTCTGTCACTATTTTAGTGTTGCAACTAATACATAGAGGTTGATCGCTCTTTGAATAAGTTTCACTCCAAATCTCACGCTCATTCTTAAACTGACTTTGTTTAAAAGTAATTAAGAAAATCGGATATTGACGAAGGTATTCATCGCATATATAAGAATTAAACGGTTGAATTAAATCAATAATTAATTTTGTATGCCACTTTGATATCTCATAACAATAAATATATTTCATTAAAGCATTGTTACTTATAGAGATATATTGGATTTCGTTAGAATCTTTAGTAACGAGTATTACCCCTATTCTAAGTAATTCCTGAAAATGTGAAAATCCATTATCAACTATTGACAAAAAATTCAATAGTAAATCGAACTCTAAGTTTTCCCTCTTTTCTTCGACCATCTGTTTTACAATCTTTATTAGGACAAGCCTAGTCATATCTGGCGATGAGGTCTGACCGAGCTTCTGGTGCAGCCATTTTTTGTACAGCTCTATTTCAGTAATTTCGCTCGCAATTTCTTGATCTTGATACACCTCAGCAAGCATTCTCATTAGAAAGGGTTGCTTTGCCAACTCTCTACTCTCGCTTTTCAAACTCCCCTTAATTCTAAATGTTTTTTTATACCGTTCCCATAAAAAGGTCAATTCCTTTTCGTCCAGCTTATCAACATAAACACCTTTCCTGTTTAGATAAGACAAGTTCCTTGACGTATAAATATTTTCTCCAAAAGAATTTAGCGAACCCTTAAAATGAGTCAAGCTGCTCCAAATATCATTAGATTCATCAGTTGTTTTACAGGATATAATCAAATGAATATTTGTATCTTGAACTTTTTTTATTAGATCGTTCAATTCATTCCGCAGTTCCATCGTGTTGGGGTGCTCATCTAAACCATCAATTACAATAAAAAAGCGTTGCTCCCCATTATTCTTAGTAATATCGTCAAATCTTCTGATTAATTCTGCTAAACTGTATTCCTTGTCTAGTAAAAAGTGAAAATCCTCTTGGATTGAAGTTATCACTCTCTGATTTAATAAGCCTGCGTTATAAAACAAAATTGGAAACCGATCTCGATATAGTTGCCATAATGAGTATAAATAATTAGTTTTTCCATATCCCGAATTACCGATTATTGCATAAATCTTGCTTCCCGACTTTAAAAAGTTCTTAAACTCATCTATGTATTTGGCTCTGTTACAATGAAGTTCATCTATAATACTTTTACTTGAAAGCTTTTCTGACTTTATATCCTGAAAATTACGTTCGCTCTGTAGCTGACAAAAGCGAAGAAGATTCGTTCGATCTAAACCAATAAAAGTTCTAAGAGCCACTTCACGGATATCTTCTGGCATTGTTAGGTTATAACCTGCAGTGACGAAGTTACTCTTGCTCAAATCAGAATTAGTTAATTCATTTTTTGTTATGGTATCAAAAATTTTTGTCATTTTTCCGTTAGTTACTACACAATAAGGAGCAATTTCATCAAGTAACCGAGCATAATTTATGGCTTGTTCTTTATCTCTGTCATTAAGCGTGTGATTCTCCCTCTTAACTTCAACTAAAATAACATTTGTCAACCTACCGTTCACTAAAGCTTTATAAAGTATATCTGAGTAAACATTTTTAGCTATTTCTTCCCCTATCTTCACCCCACCTTGTCGTGGAATATTTATTGTCAAATGTGTCTCAAACTCTACATTGTCTGTTAATAAACCTATTTTGGAGAAAAACGGGACTATAACAGTATTTTTAACTTGCTCTTCATTCATGTATTTATTTCCCATATACCACCCTCATCCTCCCAGTCCTATATAATTATGATTCAACCGCTCTCTAGCAAGTTACTGGCAAACTGCAAAACAGAAAATTCACTTATCTTTCGAATTGAAGAATTATCATACTAAATTATCTCCAATCCTTTTAATACGCTATGATATACAATATGGGAAATTCGACAAATTTCCGGTTTATTCCTTCAAATCAAAACATTTTAGTGTAGACTCTGTTTATCCAACTTTCTATTAGGTCTATTTAAACCCTAATAAGCCGTGCCATAATCCAGCACGACTTCATCAAAGGGTAAATTTAAATATGTTTACTTATAGCAAACCGTCAACTCCACCCGATTCCCTACGAGAACACAATAAGAGTAATCTCTATGAGTTAACACAAATGTACAAAGGTATCGATCAATATAATATACACTCAACTTGATAACTAACGGCTTCGTGTTGAACTTCGCTGCACATTTCTTCTCACCAATAAATTCCAGATAAATATTCCACTGCGCCTGATTAGGAGTACATGACTATAGTTATTAAAAGCATGTTTGATTTTTTTCGATAATCACCAAGCGAAACTCCATCGCTTTGGTTTATTTTGGTATAATAAGTAAACGTTAAAGAAAAAAAGATATAATTCAAATACCTGAATCAACTTCATAATTCATAAAATCGCAAATTAACACAAGCCAAATTGTGACATTAAACGAAGAATATTCGAGTTTGGACTGATTTCCCAACTATAAATAGCTCTGAACACATGCTATAGTTCGGTTTTCTGCTGCAAAAAAATGTTTGTGGAATTGATTCACCTAAAATTAAATTCTTACAGATGGGATTCTTACTCATCTAGGAAGGCTGATATTTATGAAGAGAAGTAACCAGCACAAAGATTTACAAGGAAAATGTTTGGAGTTAGTCAATCAAAATAATACTATTAATGAGCGATTTGATATTTCAGGCAATGCCTTTAGATTAAATCGAGAGTCCATTTTAAACAATACTAAAGCTAACTTTACAAGGAAACAACTAACTGTATTTGAGAAACAACTTTCCTTTAATGGTTATTTGTTCTCACTTCTTGAAGAAATTCATCGCTTTGCATATTTGGCATTAAGTGAAGTTTTTATGTTTGAAGAGCGTCTCAAACACAAAGATGACACAACATTCTTTAGTTCACGTTATTTCTTAAATAATTCATTTATACATATAATGGGTTCATGGGAACGTACACTCCGTTTTTCCGGATTCATTTATGGGTATGATTATTCAAAAAAATCTGGAAAATCCTCTGATGTGTATAAAGCGTTAAAGAAAATGGATTCTTATAAATCTAGTGAGTTAAGCAAGATTATCGAGTCTCTTAAGAAAACAGGTTATTTCCCAACAGTGGAGGATTTTAGAGAAAGTAATGATCATCGTTTATCAAAACATGTTGAGGTTGAGCAAGATGATGACTTGAAGCCAGTAGCATGGTCTTGTTACGAAAATGGAAAATCGCTGTATGAAATTGTTATACTATTTATAGATCAACTCTCAAGAGAATCGTATATATATAATGAGGCTATAGATTTGAATATTTTAAATTGGGAGACCAAACTCGATACAAAAAAACTTGAATCTACCGTTCCTAATGAGTTACAGAATCAATTGCTTGAAGATCGTTTACAGAATAATAGTAAGTATATTAATTCCGCTATTTCTGTTTTCAAAAAAATGAGGCCCATCATTAACAAATTCCTTATTGAATTAAATGACCAGTCAAAATTTATTTTACTTCACACGGATCTAGTTTTTAGACTACATGAAGCGAACAGATCTTTAAATTTTGCATACTCTCTCATCCAGAGATCCATCAATAAAAATACTGAGCTCGATGAAGAATTTGTATGTTTTCATAACATGAATTACGCTTATTTTATTGATTCAGCTATATTTAGAATTTATGCAACTTTCGATAAAATCGCAAACATATTAAATACTTACACTGAAGCAGGATACAAAAAAGTTACATTTGAACAATTTATGCGCAATTATAAGGGTTTCCAAAATGATACAGTTCTGATGAAGTTAGCAACATCCCTATTTCTTGCTGCTGAATATAAAGAATTATCACAACTAAGACAACACAACTTTCACTATATTACAAAGGAAAGTTTTATTAATATCCATGATAGTGAGTGGAGTAATATGTATAACATGATCCTAGCTAGCAAAAACATTGAATTACTTAATGAGATAGTATTTGAAATTATGAGTCTCTTTATTAATAAAACTACTCGTTCTTAACGATTTATTGCCTATTTAATTATATAGATAACAGCCCATTAGTACTTTATTTAATGTAGAAGAGAGCTCTAATCACTAGAACTCTCTTCTACATTAATTTTAGAGCTTTTATTTATAATCTACCGTCAACTCCACCCGATTCCCTTCCCGATTATAAACAATCCGCTCCACCAGCTTCTTCAACGCCCGATTCTTCTCTTCACTTGTCACCGAAGCGCTCCACAACTCCCTAAACTCCCCTATCCGTTCATATATCTGATCAACAGTCGGATAATTCCCTTCATCTACTACAACCTTCCGCAAATCCTTCAACTCTTCCTCCAGCTTCTGTATCTGCCTTGAACGAACAGCCTTTCGCTCTAAAAACACTTGTTTCGTTATCATGTCCTCTTCATACGATTCATACAGCTTGTCCAATGCCCGCTTCTGCTTTTTCAACTCCTGCTCTTTGACCTCAATGATCGTCTGCGTATCATTATAACGACTTCCATGCAATTCAATCTCCCGTAAAATGTTTGGGTCTACATGAATAATCCGATCATACAGAGCATTGAAAAAATCGGCATCCATTACTTTGCCACGCTGTTCACATTTGCTGCCATCTTTGTACTGGTGATAGCACAATGCACTCCAGTGCTACCCCTGCTTCTTGTTCTCACCCACTCGGAATCTCATCCGTGAACCGCACTTTTCACAATACAGCAAGCCTGACAAAGGAAAAATGTTACGCCTTGAATTGGGATTCAACATGCGATTCTTAAGCAGCCGCTCCATAATCGCTTCATGTTCTTCCGGCGTTTTCAGCTTTTCATGTGTTCCCATGACTTTAATCCGCTCTTCTTCGGGAACCAATTCCACCTGTCCACGTTTGGAACGGGTTTTACCATAAGTAATGTAACCCAAATGGATTTCGCTTGCCAGCAACCGTTGAACCGTAATATTTGACCAGCCCTTGCTCTTTCCATCCGGCTTAATGTTGTATGGCGTGGGTATCTTGTTATTCGTCAACCAAATGGCGATATGTCCCAAGTTTGTTCCATTAAGATATTTCTCTACAATCGCTCGGTAAATTGGACGCTTCGTCTCATCGACCAGTACCGACCTTGTGTTCTTATCATAATAGTTTGGAAACGGTGGCTTTCCATTTGTCCACATGCCTTTTTTCGCCCCAGCCTCTTTGCCCTACTTCATTCTTCGCTTAATCGTTTTATATTCTATTCGGGCAAAAATGGACATGAAATCAAAGGATACATCGTCATTGTCTATTTCCAGATCGTATATCTTGTTTGGTGTGATAATGACCGTTTCTGAGTTAAAAACGGATCTTTTATGAGTGCCCAATCCTTATTTTCTCCACGCCCTAAACGGTCAATATCCATGACCACTACCCCATAATAAAGCTGGAATTCAACATGTCGAAGAAACTTCTGCATTTCCTTACGGGACTCGATCTTTTCACCTGAGGCCACTTTTTCATATAGCCTATAAGTCCAATTTCGATTCTCGACCAAGGTCAGAAGGGTATCCCTATGCTTCGAGAGAACGTCTTCAAACTTACCATCATCCCGTGATTTTCTTAAATAAACGGCTACGTGTTTAATTGTTTTACTTTCCATAATAGTTTCTACTCCAAACCTGTTAAATTTTTGCTGCCTTTCAAGTAGAATGTTGAGCATTTTTGATGACACATCATCGAATATGACAACTGTAAAATTTTGGAGGCATAATTCATGAAGAAATGTGAATATGTAATCAAAGAAGTTAATGAGCCATCTGGCAAAGCGTTGCGGCAATTTCATGAGCATGTGACCGAAATATTAAGCCATACTGTCCAAGCTGAAGCCGAGAAGACATACCACTCCCCAAGTGAATCATTCTACGCAAGACAGTCAGAAAAATTAACAAAATAAAAACAAGCCGGAGCACATGACCAATCCATGCTCCGACTTGTTCTATTTCAGGTTATTTTGAATGAATTCCCGTTCCAACTTTTTCAGATACTTAAGCGAATTCTCGAAGGAATACAGGTACATGGAGCGAAGCATCCTCAGCTTTTCGGCTGAGCCGTCCGCAATCACTTGCTTAATGGCCGGTGCAGAATCTTACTAAACATAATGTTTTATTTTTATAATCTAGGTCTTATAAACCACAGTCCCATTGTACTGTAACATGGTAGAAGATGTAGCACGATATTTCCATGATTCAACGCAAAAAACTTCTAATCAATACTGAGCCGCTGAAGCTTCTTTGAATAATTGATTCACCCAAACATCCCATCAATGAAAAGTCAAATATCCCATACGGAGGGAAATTCGCTTATTTATTTATTTATTTATTTATTTATTTATTTATTTATTTGTTTGTTTGTTTGTTTGTTTGTTTACTTAAATGCCCATAACTTCAAGCGTACCAACTCTTCTTACAACTTAAAGTTTCGGAGCGGCTTTCCGTACCGTACCAAAACATGCCATAAGAGTTTTAATTCTTGAAGTACTTCTTTTTCGGTTCCTCGGTCCCGCCATGCTGAAGGATCATGCTTTAAGTGCATAGCAGCAGATCCAATCATGCTCGCATCAATATAACCGTGATGAGCAATACGCTTAGCCAAGGAGGGCATCGTAGGCCCTCTAAAATCTGAAGGCACTTCGTCTACCCACATCGCGAATCCCATGTGCCAATAGAGTTGGATGGCATACTGTAAACATATTTGCTCCAGGACTTGCCCTGTTGGAGTACCCTTGAATGAAGGATCGGCAACTAAGATTTCCACATCTTCCTTTAGACGGATGTTTCCATGAACTTGCGCTTCAATATAGTGGTTAAGATTACGTTTAGCTTCACACTTTGAAGGGTCTGTAAACGGCATTGTGAGGTTGACCCGAAGATGGTCGACTAATTTTTGTGATTGAAGATCTTTTTCCCCTAGAGCGGAATCTCTTAAGAAAATCTCCTCTAGTAATGCCGCCATCATATCATCAAATTCTGCATATGTCCCTTTCTGTACAGGGTTTTGATGCGAATCCATATAGGTGTATGTACTGCGATAAGAAACCTCAGGGGACAGGAGGAAATAGCAGGAGCCAAAGCGCGGAGCTGGCCCATCCGAATGAAGCATCAAATCAAGAGCGCCATATTTAGGGCGTTCGCTATTCGAAGCACCCTCTTGTTGGTATGCCCCTCCAAATAGTCTTTCCTCCCACAAATCACGTGGACCACCAGAATAGGCTGATACACTACCACTGGATAACAAGGTCTCAAATTGGCTCTTGTACACGCCTTGCTCCAATAGCGCCTCTGCAACACTTTTCTTTACCGGATCTAGTCGATCTGGATGGAAATGTAGAGCAATCTTCGCCTGTGACTTTATTTTGACCACAGCATCTTCAAACTCTTCCCGATCCACATTAGACATTTGAAGAATTTCATGGATAGTCTGAACTGCTTCACTTTTTCGAGTTCGCGCGTAATTCGTAACATATTCTAAAGCCGATAATTGTGACTCCGATAGTTCCTCAGTGAACTGAGACTCTCTTATTTTATTGGCATTTGCATCGCCTTTCCACTCCATTGCTTATTCACTCCTTTCTAGACCCAGTCCATAAGAAAAGAGACTTGAGTTCTCCTCTCACTGTATCAAACGCTTCTTCACTTGAAACTTCATATCCTTGCAACCGCGGATTCCGATAACTTTACGTGGATCTGGAATGATATAAATTCAAGATCGAATGGTGATGGCTTGAACATCGTATGCGCGTTATGCGTAATCTTCCTTTTTCGCAGGAGTAATCAACTCGATTTGCTCGTAAGGTGCGGGACTCAAAACAAATACCATTCAGTTAACCGTCAGTGTCACAACCACTCAACCATTATTAGAGCGTCTCAGCCAATTTCTGAATCTTTGAGTGAGAAATTAAATATACATTGCCTATAATGTCGATTTTGCTGTCCTTCACACGTACAGCACCATCTTTGTCTGCCGCCACATAAATATCCATTTTATTCGATAAAGGGAAACGCTCCTCAATCATCGCGGTGTTATCATGATCAAAATGAGCTTCAAAAGAAAAGTGATTAAGAGCCATACCTTCACAAACAGTGCATTCATCCACATATTCATCAGACATGTTCATCCCACCAGCACTTGTTCCCATTACAACAGCATTGCTTTTTTTAATCAAATCCGATAATTCATATTCCGTCAAAAGGTGCTTTTGGTCCCGAGCGGTTCCACCACATAAAAAAACGACAGAGGCGTTTTGAATTAATCGCTGGGCATCTTCCTTCTGCGTGCGGTCATCAATGAAATGATATTCATCAAAATAAATGTTAGCCTGATTAAACCATGTCCTTTCAAAAACACTATCAATATTAACTTGTTCATCACTAAAATCAGACGATTCAGCGCTAATCATAACGAGCGATTTTCTGTCTGTTATATCCTCATGCAACACATTGACTAATTTCTCAGAAAAACCCTTATCATAAAACCAATCTAAGTAATAGTGAGTTTTCATCCGTAATTACCTCCATATGTAATATTTAAATTTATCCATTATGTTTATCAAAATCCATAGTGCCAGACAAGATAAAAATGTCTATAGTAATATAAATTTAGAGGCATAATCAAGGTTTTTTATCTGCGCTTGATCCACACTAAGCTTATCCGGAGTGGAAATGGGCCGCGTATTTTTGTTCTGCACCGATTATCTTCATTCCTTTTATACCATGGATATCGTACCATATAATGGAATTCAATAAATCTTACAAATTGATTAAAACAAAAAAATCCCAGCCTCACTAGTTCCTTCGATGAACAGCAAAAAGACTTACTCGAGGTATCGCTCCCTTCAAGTAAGTCTTTATTTCTAAAGTTATAAAGATACTAGTCCCTTAAACGAAAACATACTCCCCATCACCAATCCGAATCGTCTTCTCTTTCAGCTCTAACGAATCCGTTTCAAAAACCACCTGCTTGAATTGGTTCTCGTCTCCTTGCACGAAAGCAAATGATCTATCGCCAATCTTAAGGCTGAAGGTATCATTCTCTGACTTCGTAACAGGCAGTCCGAATATGGTTCCCCAATGGTTGGCTGCAGCTTCAGGATCGGAGACATGAAATACAGCACGGACGATTTCGACTTCTCCCGCAGGATGAGGCTTAATGACTCCAGATGATGTTAATCTTTCCACTCGCTCTGTATCCGTTCCGCTCCATTGAATGATGAATGGATAGACCAGTCCCCCAAAGTCACCAGCAATGGTCATCATCCGCCACTCTATTAATCTGCCCTCGTTATCTAGACGCTTACCATCGATAATTGGAGATAATGATAAGCCTGCTGCTTCCAGGGAAGCCGCTACTTCTTCAATATCATCCGTCCGGATGACTACTCTACTTAGAACTTCATGTTCTGGTAAAAGTTCAACTGCATCTTTCACCACTAGATTATGTTCAGTTGCCTTTGCCAGCTCAAGATTCTCAATGCCCAGAAACTCGAGATAGGTTAGCCCAAAGTAACTTAAGGCATTATAGGTTCCCCAATCTTTATGAGATCCTCCTTTAAAAGCAACCAATCCATGAGCTCCAAAGATCTCAACCGGTTTGGCCAAATCATTGACATAGTGAACTAAATGATCCCATTTCATCGTTGCCATGATTACTTCACTCCCAGCTCAGTAGTACGTTTTACGGCTGCCAGAACACTTCTTTGCAGGCCCGCTGCGAAATCACTGTTGTTTAATTCGTACAAGCCATGCATGCCGACACCGCCAGGTGAATTATTAATATCCAGCAGCTGTCTTGGATGCAGGCCTGTCTGCTGCAGCATTGCTACCGATCCCATCATATTCTCCAATGCAACCTTCCAGGCTTGCTCACGCGGCAGTCCGGCAAGTACACCTGCATCCACGAGAGATTCAATGAAATAATAGATATAGTTAGGACCCGCCACACCAAATCCAGTGAAAACATCCATTAACGCCTCATCCAGATATTGTACTTTTCCAAAGCCAAGTAAGAAATGCTCCACTTGATCACGAGTAGCATAAGCATTTAACGCTACACCACTATATCCATATCCTGTATCGGTTAAAGTATTGGGGATAACCCGGATAATGGACCGTTCAGCTCCAAAATACCCAGCTAATTGATCATTCGTCACACCCGCCACAATCGATACGATAGCGGCAGAAGCTGTAGCGAATTGTTGTACGATTTGACCAAGTGTAGTTAAATCATCCTGTGGACGAACTGCCACTACTATTACATCTGCTGTAGACAGGTTATGCTCTTGTGAACTCTCCGTATCTACACCATATTTGGTATTCAAAAACTGCAGCCGCGCTTCATTAATATCCGATACACTAATTTGATTTACAGACAAGGTGTTATTCGCTATACATGCGCGGATGATCGCTTCCGCCATCTGTCCGCCACCAATAAAATGAATCTTTTCTTTGGTCACTCCGTTCACTTCCTTAATTAATTGTTGTCCCAAGCTTCAGGTAGAATGAAACCATCATATTTTTCTAATCCATGAATATATTCTTCAAACTCTTTGGATTCATAAGCAGCTTTCAAATCTTTAGCCCACTGTGAATTTTCATCCTTTTTATTAACCGATACGATAATTCTGTGTTCCATAGGTGTGTTTTCTATTTTCAAAGCATCCGTAATCTTTCTGTCCGAATTGGCAATATAATTACCGTTTACAACGCCATAATCAACATCTTGAAGGGAGACAAGGATTTGAGCTGGGTCCAGTATTTTAATATCAATATTATATTTATCCGGTTCCATACTATTAATATTGAAATCCGCTACGCCCGCCCCTTCTTTAATTTTGACCCAACCCAATTCTTCCAGAATACGTAGTGCACGCTCTTGGTTTACCGGATCGTTCGGAACAGCTACGGTTGTACCGTCTTTAACATCGTCTAGCGTGGTATGATTTACAGAATAAAGACCTTGTGGAGCACCTGGAACATAAGCAATTCCGACCATATCTGCATTGATTTCTTCGTTAATAGCCTCCATATAAGCTGTACTTTGGAATATGCTTGCGTCAATGGAGCCTTCCTTCATTGCTGGATTGACCTGCATGTTTTGCGAGAAGGTTTTAATGTCAACGGAATACCCTTGTTTCTCTAGAATCGGTAGAATCGATTGGCGGAATTGTTCCTCATAGGTTCCGACACCAAATCCAACGGTAAGTTTTTTCTTATCTCCAGAATCCCCCGCCTCTTTATTGCCACAAGCCGTCAACACTGCAAGAACACCTATCATCATCACTAACATTAACTTTTTCATACTTACTTCCCCTATTCCAATATAGATTTTTTAAATTGTGCCAACGCCTCATCCGTCACATTGAGTGGGATTGCGCAATTTGGAGATAGAATAAACGGCTGGTCTTTCATTAACTTTAATGCATCTTCAGCCTGCTGCTTGATTTGGGCAATATCGTTTACCGCAAACAACCCATGATCGACTCCCCCCACTTTAGTAGCTTTGAGATTTGCCTCTAACCCTGGATTCCCCTCGGCTATCGTATCCCAACTGATCCCATCAATCCGATAATCGTTGAACTTCTCAGGCTGGGCGTAAGCTCCACAAGTATGAAGAATGTTTTTTCCATAGCTTGCTGCTTCTAACACAATAGAATCATAAGGTCTGGACAGCTCATCAAACATTGCTTCATCAAATAATCCTGGGTGAGCTGTGCCCGTCACTGCGTAGAACAAACCGTCAGAGCCCGCTTGCTGTAACTCTTGTACATAATCGGCTAAAGTTAAGGAAATCGCATGTAGCGCATGGTGTGCTGCCGCTCGATGTTCTTTAAACAAGGATTCCAAAGTTACCGGGTGCTCAATACCAAACACCGTTTTAGTAACGTAAGCAGAACGTCCTACAATAAATAGCAGCACTGTTAATGGTGAAAATACCGTCTGGATTAGTGGGGTATCTGGTAACCCTTGGCGAATTTTTCTAACCGCATCTAAATGCTCTGCCAAAGGGGCTGACTGGACTGCCTTTTTAACGTCGATATCCCACAGACTAGCCGCTGTTGGAATAGCCGTCGTTTGCTGTCTCGGAAATACGGTCTGATAATCCGTAAAATCGTATTGATTCCCCCAAGCTTCCGCCAGATAAGTCGCTCTTGGATTAATCTTGACCCAATCCCAATCATATTTTTTCGTAAAAGAAATCGTAGTTTCTGCTAAATCATCTGCAGTTTGTTCTTTGTCGATAAAATGGCGCCAACCACTTCCGATTGGACGATCCGCCCGTTCTCCTGATAATAATGCGTTAAAACGATCTTGCTTACTCCATTCACTCATCTGTCGAGTCCCTCCCAGAATATGTAGTAACTAGTAACGGCGAATTTTTCTTGCTAGCGTGTTGCCTAAAGATTGAATCCCTTGCACTAAAATAATGAGGATAATCACGGTGGCTACTACGACAACAGTGTCAAAGCGTTGGTATCCATATACGATCGCCAAGTCTCCCACGCCGCCTCCCCCTACCGTTCCAGCCATTGCAGTTGCACCTATCAGACCAATCGTCGCTGTTGTAAGAGACAGGATTAAGGATCCAACCGCCTCTGGCAATAAAAAGTACCAAATGACTTGAAAAGGAGTGGCTCCCATCGCCTCAGCGGCTTCAAGGATTCCCGGATTCACTTCAAGCAGTGAGTTCTCTACCAACCGCCCTATATAAGGTGCGATATAGATAATCAAGGGTACGATCGCTGCGCTTGTCCCAATTGAAGTATGAACAATCAATCGTGTGAAAGGCACAATCGCAACCAGTAAAATAATAAAAGGCAATGAGCGAATGATGTTGATAATCGGATTTAGTACGGCGTAAAGCGCTTTGTTCTCCAAAACCCCACCCGGACGAGTGATGACAAGCAATATCCCAAATGGGATCCCAATCAGGGAGCCAACAAACAAGGAGAACCCTACCATTTGAATTGTTTCTATAATCGCCTGCAGAAATTGATCACCTGTTACTGTGGTCGAAAACATTAGATTCTACCTCCTCTACACCGACTCCATTTCTTGTTAAGAAAGATAATGCATTGTTAATCTCTGCTGCCTCACCATCGAATTGAATGATCACTGTTCCCAGTGTTGTTTCTTGAATTTCCGTCGTATTCGCAAATAAAATATTGACCTTTATATCGCAGGAGCGAATCATTTCAAACAGGATAGGCTCGGAGGCACTTGCTCCCACAAAATTAAGCTTGTACAGCTGACTTCCGGGTTCTGTTTTGATAGATTTCCGCACGCTAGAGGTCATGCTATTTTGAATAACCGTCTTCACGAAATTTTGCGTGGTCAGATGTTTTGGACTTCCGAATACATCTAGAACGCTTCCTTGCTCAATAATCCGGCCTTCTTCCATGACCGCTACCTTGTTACAAATCTCTTGAATCACGGACATTTCATGTGTAATGATCATCACGGTAATGTTGTATTCAGCATTGATTTTTTTTAATAGCTGTAAGATAGAATGTGTGGTCTGTGGATCTAAGGCAGAGGTCGCTTCGTCACATAAAAGGATAGACGGATTCGAGGCAAGCGCTCTGGCAATCCCGACACGTTGCTTCTGACCACCTGATAACTCACTCGGGTAACTCCCCGCTTTGTCACTTAATCCAACAAACTCTAGCAGCTCCATTACCCGTTGGCGGATTTCATTTTTATTCTTTTTTAGGAGAACTAGAGGGATCGCCACATTATCAAAAACTTTTTTAGATTCTAATAGATTAAAATGTTGAAAAATCATTCCGATATTTTTCTTAGCGGTACGCAACTCTTTATCGTTGTATGTTCCCAAATCACGTCCAGCGACCATAACTTGTCCTTTGGTGGGTCTTTCCAAATAATTGACTAAACGAATTAATGTACTTTTCCCAGCACCGCTATAGCCGATAACCCCAAATATATCGCCTTTTTCGACCTTTAAATCAATCCCTTTAAGAGCATCAATAGTGGTCCCTTTCCGAGTGAACGATTTGTAAACATTCTTTAATTCAATCATTTCCATTCCCCTCAATCATATATAGGATTAAGCTTCCTCTTGCTGCTTCACCAGCGCTTGTTCTGCCAATAAAGCGAAATACTTAGCAGCTGGTAATATCGCAGCTTCATCAACATCGAAACGAGGGTGATGTAAGGGATAGGCTGGACCTGATCCTATATTCACAAAAGCACCCGGTATCTGTTGTAAATAAAAAGAGAAATCTTCTCCACCCATCTGTGGAGGAATATCATGTACTTCATAGCCGAAATCTGAGGCGATCTTTTTGGTAAAGTCCGCCCATTCCCCATGATTTATCGTTGCGGGTGGACCTGGATACCAATGTAACTGTGCCTCTGCCCCAGCTCCCGCAGCAATCCCTTCGATAAGACGAGTCATTTGTATCGGAATATTGCGGCGAATCTCTTCATTGTAAGTTCTTACTGTACCTTCTAATTCGACTTTTTCCGGCAATACATTCCATGTGAAGCCTCCATTAATTCGGGTAACACTTAACACTACTGGTTCCGTGGTGCTGTTTTGACGACTTACGATGGTTTGTAGAGCGGTAATGATTTGAGCCGCAGTTACAATCGTATCCACACCTTTTTCAGGATAAGCAGCATGAGCGCCGACACCTTTTATTGTAATTTCAAACCGGTCAACACCGGCTGTTAAAGCTCCTGTTCTTGTTCCAAAAGCTCCTGTAGGCAAGTCAGGTGAATTATGGAGACCAAATATAGCCGCCACATCCTGGAGTCCTCCCGAGGCTAAGACACTTTCCGCCCCATGCCCTGTTTCTTCCGCGGGTTGAAACAATACTCTAACCTTTCCAGGTAATTCACTTTCACGAGCCTTTAATAATAATGCAGCACCTAAAATAGTAGCCGTGTGAAAATCGTGACCACAGGCATGCATCTTTCCTGGGATCTCTGAGGCAAAGGACAATTCAGTTTGTTCCTCTATGGGAAGTGCATCAATATCACAACGAATGGCCACTATGGGTCCGTGACCCTGCCCGATCTCTGCGATGAGTCCTGTTTGTAAAGGCAAGTCAAGGATGTGAATATTGGCTTGGGTCAGCCATTCCCGTAATTTTGTTGTGGTTTTAAACTCTTCATACGCTAATTCAGGCTCACGATGCAGGTTTCTGCGAACCTCTATTAATTGATTAGCTAAAGTTTGCTCAACCTCATTTAGTGGTTTCATAGCTGATGTACTCCCCTTTCGTTATGCTTCCAGCTTTTCTTCAATCCCTTTGATGCGATCAAGCGCAGTCGATAGACTGCTTAAAATATGATCTTGCATGGCTTTTTCAGCACCATCTTCATTTTTAGCAGCGATCATTTGTAAAATAAGATCATGTTCTTCATCCGCTTGTGTGTTCCAATCCCCATGCATAGAGACGAATCGACAATAACGAAGCGAATGATCTCTTAATTGATTCAGAACCTTCTCGAAGGTTTTAAGTTCACTGATTTCTGATAAATAATCATGGAACTCAAATCCATAAGTAACAAAATTCTGATTATCACCAAGCTGGAACGAGTGTTTCATTTTTGTAATCATCGTCGTTAAATTCACAATATCTTTCTCTGTGGCATGCTTAGCTGCACTTCTTGCAATATAGCCTTCAAGCATGCTGCGAATAAGAAATATTTCTTCAACCTCTTTAAGGGTTACTGAAGCTACCCGCAGTCTTCCATTTGGCTGTCGAACCAGAAAATCCTCGTTCTCCAGTCTCTGTATCGCCTCTCTTAGAGGTGTGCGGCTGACTCCGAGCAAGGCCGCCAAATTTTCTTCATTTACAGGTTGATTCGGTTCAAACTCGCTATCAATAATTTTTTGTTTTAATTCATAGTAGGTATTATCCTTTGATAACCTTCGTGATCGTATCGCCATTTCTATACTGCTCCTCATCGATAATCTATGGGGTCCGAACCCCAATAATATATTTGTATAATTGTATACAATTATTAGTTAAGGATTGATTAGTTAGTTACATTCCCTTCCATACCGTTCAAGCTTTTTTATACTATATTCCAATTATTCCACCTAGTCAAGTAGGAATTAAAAATCAACCTAATCCCCTCTTTTCAACACAAAAAAACCCTACAACTCCCAGGGGTCGTAGAGCTATTTTTGGATATATAAATTTCAGAATTAGAAAGAAATAATTCCCGAGGTATGCAGCAGCACTAGGAACACTAGGATCGGCGCCACATAACGGAGCATAAACAGCCAAACACGGAACCAGCGCGCCTGTAGTCCAGCGGCTTCCGCTGCACCTTTCCAGAAATAACCGGCGAAGATGGTAATCAGCAGACCTCCAAGCGGCAGCATAATGTTAGAGGTGATAAAATCCAGCCCATCAAATAGAGATTTGCCACCAATCGTTAGCTCCGGGAACATTCCCAGTGACATCGCTAAAGGAATACTAAGAAGGAAACAGATCAGCGTCAAAATCCAAACCGAACGTTTCCGGCTCCAATTCCAGCGCTCCATTGTGAAGGATACAGGCACTTCAAGCAGCGATACAGCTGAGGTTAGAGCAGCAATCGCCAGCAAGATAAAGAACAAACCGCCGAAGAGCGCACCAAAAGGCATAGCCGAGAAAGCGGCTGGCAAAGCGATAAAAATCAGCGAAGGCCCCTGATCAGGAGCAATACCAAATGAGAACGTCGTCGGAAAAATAATTAAGCCTGCGATAAAAGCATATAACAAATCTCCTGCACCGATTGCGATGGCAGCGGTACCCAGCGATTGCTTTTTATCAACATAAGATCCGTAAGTAAGGAGAATCCCCATCCCGAGCGATAATGAAAAGAAAGCATGTCCCAATGCAACTAGCGCAGATTCCGCTGTCAACACTGAAAAGTCCGGTTTTAGGAAAAAGGATACCCCTGCGGATGCACCCGGTAAGGTTACCGCACGAATCATTAACACTACAAGGAGTACGACCATACCAGGAATTAATACTTTGTTAAATTTCTCAATCCCGCCTGATACGCCAAGGATGACTACACCCGCCGTAATCAGAATGGCTATCCCCTGCCAAACGATTGGCATATATCCAGAGACAAACGAATTGAATTCGCCTGCATAATCAGTAGTGCTGAATAGTTGTCCATTAAAAGCAATCATCGAATAGTTCAGCGTCCAGCCAGCAACAATAATATAAAAGGAGAGAATTAGAAACGGCGCAAGCACCTGCAACATTCCAGCTGCAAACCAACTCTTCCCGCCTCCAGCCCGCATAAAAGAGGTCGCCGCACTACCACGCCCGCTGCGTCCGATAGCCAGTTCTGCCAACAGCACCGGTAACCCTATCAGCACTAAACAGACGATGAAAAGAAGGAAAAAAGCTGCCCCCCCATTTTCTCCTGTAATATAAGGAAACTTCCACATATTCCCTAGCCCAACCGAGCTGCCGATGGCGGCAAAAATAAAGCCCGCGGAAGAGAAACGTTCCTCCTTCTCCGAGAGAAGATTTTTGTTACCCTTAATTTGATTCATTATAACGCCCCGTTTTCTTTTTTAGACCTCATTATAGCTTAAGTAACAAAGCACGTCATATGGAAATTTTCTGACTATTCTTATAACTACTCAAATTCTCTGTTTGTAAACGCTTATATTGTTTATTCAGTCACTGAATCTTACGAAGAATTATACTACTAACTCCCCTTTCTCATTATATCCACTAATGTCGTGCCTCATTGCTTCAATGAAACGAATTGTCTATATCCTGACGATATCTTTTAACAAAAAAGGCTCCCACTAAGGGAGCCTTTTCTAAACATTATTTGCGGACAGAGAGAATGAACCTCTCAAGCTTAGCTGTATCGGTTATGCTCCGATTACATTCCTGATTATCCAAACATACGTATTGACCCACAGCAGAAATATTATCCGGCGAAACGTTCACATTCTTGGTCTTAACATAAAAGAATGCAAGCTCTTGATGCCGATTGCAGAACATGCAGTACCCTTTTTTGTGCGTTGGTGTAATTCTACCCTCTATACCAATGAACTGTCCTTCGTACGGATAGATAATGAATAATTTATTACTGGCAATATCTATCCAACTCAAATACGTTATGTTGCGATAGTCGATGAGTTGTAGATCAGGTACTTTCAGTTTCTTATTCTTAGGGAATAGCTTCTGAATCTGCTTCAGCGTAATCGTCGGATATGACTCTAGGTATGGTTCTAATTCACTAAGATATCTCTGGAAATCTTCTGCAGTTTCGAAGGTCGATATTTGTTCCAGCATCTGCTTGTGATTCTCCGTAAGAGAAGGAAATGCCTCAATAATGTTCGTAGCAGCACTATATCTTACAGTCTCCAAGACTCTGCGATCCGCAACGGTTCGCAGGGTATGCAGAACAAATTTCGTTTGTTTCTTAATTAAGTTATATTGATGGTTTCTAATAAATGGTGTACACATCGCTTTTCAGCCCCTTATTTATATTAAAAGTTCATAAGGTGCAAAGCCCATTTATAGAAACGATAAAATTAAGTTGGGCGATATATCCATCCATCGCACCTCACGCAAAGTATCGCCCTATATTAGGCTTTGCGTGAGGAACTTCTAGCTAATGGGCATTTCAACATTAGCACTGTACCACCTCCGAGCATATTTCATGCCAAAAGTATAGCACCGTATTTTAGAAGGCGCAATTCATCTCGGGTGTCTATTTTTCATGCCATACCTACAAAAAAAGGGAGCTACATGGACTAGTCCAGTAACTCCCTCTTTTTTGATTATTCTTTTACAGCGCCCACTACGATCCCTGTTACAAAATAACGTTGCAGGAATGGATAAACCAACAATATTGGTAGCGCACTTATGAAAATCTGTGAAGCCCGTATGGTCCGTTGAGACAAGTTAGCTACAGCTGACGGATCAAGCTTGGACATATCTGCCTGAACGATAATGGTCTGCATAAACGTCGCCAGCGGCAGCTTATCCGAATCTCTGATATAGATTATACCGTCAAAATAAGAGTTCCAATGACCCACCATCATGAATAGAGAAACCGTTGCAATGACTGGTAAGGAGACTGGTAAATATATTTTCAAAAAGGTCTTAAAATGTCCTGCCCCATCAATAAAGGCTGCTTCCTCAAGGTCCTTAGGTACACCACGGAAGAAGTTCAGCAGCAAAATGATGTTAAATACGGCTACCAATCCAGGTAGGATAAGTGCCATCAAAGAATTCATCAGCCCGAGCTTTAGAATCAGGATATATCCCGGAATCAGACCCCCACTGAACAGCATGGTTACGACAAAATACCAAAGATAGATATTACGCGCCCGGAAAACTCTAGTTTCCTTAGAAAGAGCATAGGCTGCAACCGTATTTACTACCAGTGCAAGTGCTGTTCCTAGTATTGTCCGCTCTACCGACACCCACAGGGATGTAAGAAAATTAGTGTTGTTAAAAGTTTTTGCATAGGCCTCCAAAGTAAAGCCAATTGGCCAAAAGGTGACCAATCCAGCATTGGCTGGGGCGGACGCACTAAGAGATACCATGAGTAAGTGATACAATGGCAGCAAGCAGAGCACCGAAAGGATAGTTAGGAGCACATTGTTGAATATGCTAAATATTCGATATGGAAGGGTTTTATGGTACATTTGTTGTCATCCTTTCTAGAAAATTCTGTACCCTGCAAATCTATAGGCAAGTCGGTATGAAATAACGATTAGAATTAAACTAATTGCCGATTTAAAAAGATTAACTGCGGTCGCAAAGCTGAATTGTCCGCTCAGAAGACCTTCTCTGTACACAAAGGTATCAATGATATCCCCTTGTTGATAGATCAAAGGACTATATAGGTTAAATACCTGGTCAAAGTTGGCGTTTAATACATTGCCCAGTGCCAAGGTCGCAATTACAATAGCAATTGGAATAAGTGCTGGTATGGTAATATACATCGTTTGCTTCCAGCGACCTGCCCCATCCACTTCAGCAGCTTCATAAAGTGATGGATTAATGCCGGATAGCGCAGCTAGGAAAATGATCGTGTTGAAACCAAATTCTTTCCAAACATCACTGGCTATGATGGTAAATCGGAACCAGTTGCCGTCCCCTAGAAAAAAGATCGGTTTTATGCCGAAAACGGACGAAATAAACTGATTGACGATCCCTGTTTGTGCTAGGATATCGATCAGAATTCCTGAAAGGGTAACCCAAGACAAGAAATGCGGTAGATAGACGAGTGTTTGAATAGATCTTTTAAGACCCATATTCCTTACCTCATTGAGCAACAAGGCGAATATAAAAGGAATAATCAGGTTCAAAACAATTTTGGAGCAAGCAAAAAACAGTGTATTCCAAGTAATTTGCAGGAAATAATCGTTCTCCCACATGTACCTGAAATGCTTAAGTCCGACCCATTCGGAATCAAAAAATCCTAATGCAGGCTTATAATCCTGAAATGCCATGAGTATTCCTGACATGGGGATATAAGAAAAAATAAAAACCATAATTGCCGCCGGTAATACCATGAAGTGGAGCACCCATGGTTGTTTATAGCCTTTTTTTCTTTTTCTTTTTATACTTGGTTTATTTTCCAGGCCTACCTGCTGTATTGAATTAGCCTCCATAGCTCTCTCCTGTTCCCAAAAAAATATTTTGTGTGTGATGGGGATCTCTGCTATAAATAGTATCAGGCGTTTCTCAGGTTTGACTATATAACATTGTTAGGCTTGATATGGTTTTATTAGGACATCATCTGGAGGGTACATTTATGAATATTTGGAAGCGCTTTACATCCCTGAGAGAATTAACACAATCCCGGTTTAGTTTGTTTGCCAAAATAAACTGCCTCATCATACTCTTGTTCATCCCCATCATTATCATGTATACCTTTTCAAATAACGTCACCTACGATGTTGTGAGTAAAGAGCTGCAGGTGTCCAATACGAAGCAGCTCACTTTTCTGTCCAGTCAAATTGATTCACGTATTAATCAGATGATGGACTTCACCCTTATCCTTTCTAGAGATCCAAATGTCAGAGCCTTCAACGGATTAAACATTTGGGCTGATCGATATGATCAGATGCAAACCCGGTATGTCATTCAGGAAAAGATGGTGCTTCAATCCGGGGTTGCAGATATTTGGCCTGCCAGATATGCCGTACATTCACAGCAAAATAAAGATGTCATCTCCAACTACAATCGAGCATTTGGGTATGATGAGGATTACTTAAAAAGAAATATGAGTGGAAAATGGACGTATGGCGATCATAGCTTGGAATCTAAAGACGAGCTAAAATCCTTCTACTGGTTCTATACAGATTCCTTAGCTCAGCCGGGGATGTTGACGGGAAGCAACTTGGTGATTGAAGCCAGCTTCAGTTATGAGAATATTCAGAACATGCTGGATACGTACAAGGAAGGTGGACAAGGTGATCCTTTTCTCTATCATAAAGGGAACTCTCCGATTCTGAATCGCAGTGCGGACAAGCAGTTATCTGAAGAACTCATTCGTTACCTGGATAAACACTCACCTGAGAACACTACGCAGGATGTGGTCAAACTCAATGGCAAGAACTACCTGGTCAGCTCTGTGAAGTCCTCCTATTTGGATTGGAATTTAATAGATGTTGTCCCTCTATATCAAATCCTAAAACCCATTTCGCTCAGTCAGGATTTGTTCTATATCTCGATGATTTTGCTGTTTGTTATGGGAATTTCCGCTTCCATATTACTATACAGAAATGTTCAGTACCCTATCAAAAAGCTAATTAAAGGCTTACGGCGCGTGCAGCGTGGAGATTATTCTGTACGTCTTCATAACGAGGGCCGGAACGAGTTTTCGTTTCTATTCCATCGCTTTAATGATATGTCCCATCAAATTCAAGACCTGATAGAGAATGTGTTCAATGAGAAAATCCGTGCCCGCGAAGCTACACTTAAGCAACTGCAGGCGCAAATCAATCCGCATTTCCTCTATAACTGCCTTGGTTATATTATCAATATGGCCCAGATGAAGGATGAGGACGCTGTTGTCTCAATGGCTTATAATTTAAGTGCTTACTATCGTTATACTACCCGAATGGAACGGGAAACCGCGTCACTGGATGAAGAAATCAAGCTGCTCGTCAACTATTTGGATATTCAAAAGCTGCGCAATGCCAGAATTGATTATCATATCGAAATCCCTGAGAACATGTTAAGCCAGTCTGTGCCACGTTTAATGCTTCAGCCTATTGTGGAGAACTCAGTCATTCACGGAGTGGCCAAATCGTATTCATCGGGTGAGATTAGCATTAGTGGTGAAATTTCGAACGGCTTCTGCAAGATTTATATTGATGACGACGGGCCTGGCTTGAATCCGGAGCAGTTAGAAGCTTTGAATCGTAAAATGCAGGAGCCATTGCAGGAAGAAATGGGCTGTGGGCTCTGGAATACGAATCAGCGGATCATGCACCTGTTCGGTAATCAATCCTGTCTAACCTTTAAACCATCCCCTCTTGGAGGTTTCCGAACAGAGATTATCTGGGAAATCCCTACTGAGGATGAATATTCTAAATTTAAGAATCATCAAGGAGAATAACAACATGCAAATGATTATAGTAGACGATGAAGCGCACTGGGTAGATAATCTTGCCATGACTAAACCCTGGCATACGCTAGGAATTGAACAGGTGCATAAAGCGTATTCGGCACGTGAGGCGCTACAAATTATCGATACCAACCCGATTGATATTGTGATCTCGGATATCCAAATGCCCGAAATGACGGGAATTGAATTAATAGAGCGGATAAGAAAACGTGATAAAAAGATTAAATGCATTATTTTATCAGGCCATTCGGAGTTCGATTATGCCAAAAAAGCACTCCAGCATAATGCAGTCGATTATTTGCTTAAGCCACCTACCGATGATGAAATCATCGGTGCAGTCAAAACTGCCATCGAGCAATTGAACACAGAATGGGAACTTATCAGTTCGCTTAAACGAACCCAGTTTACCCTACGGGAAAATCTGCCGCTTTTACGTGGTCAACTGCTGCTTGATGCCTTGCAAGGTCATCAATTTCAAGCTGGCGAATGGGAACGGAAGCTCGTAAATTATGATTTGCCCTTCCATTCTGGCGATTGCGCTTTGATGCTTGTACGCATGGAAGAAGAATTTAGCCATTATAACAATAATGATCAAACCTTAATTGAATATGCCATCATCAATATGGCTGAAGAGATTATGGGTGAATTCATGCAGGTCTGGGGCGTTAAAGAAGAACATGGATATCTTGTGTTTCTGCTTCAGCTTAAAGAGAAAGGATCCGACATCGGCAAAGAAACCATCCTAGAAAAGCTTTCTTTACAGCTTCAGTATAAGGTTAAGCAATTTCTGAAAGGTTCCCTGTCCATAGTAATCACAGAGTGGTTCCAGTTTCCCGAGAAGGTGTCGAGCCGTTTCCGTCAGGCTACAGCTTATTTCCGGCAGATCGTGGGAGACGAGCGCGAATTCGTAATGCGGGTCAGCGAATTTGAACCTTCCACTACCCAAGGACCTTTGGATGCCCTTTACACCCCGCCGACACTAATTCACCTGCTTGAAAGTGGGCATTGGGATGCTGCGGAAGAGAAATTACTCGCTGTCTGCGCGGAGCTGGATGAGAAATGGTCTGAATCGTGGGAGCATTGCATGGAGGCCGGTTTTTTAATCACTGCATCCTTCACGAATCTCGCACACCGAAATGGACATACTCTAGCTAACTTAGTGGGAGACGATCTCGGTTGGTTGCAAAGCGGTGAAGCGTTCTCGACCATCGGTAAACTTAGAAAATGGTCCCTCAGCATCCTGAGCAAATTGAAAGAGGGAACGTCTAACGAAATTAAAGACATCAGGTCTGAATATGTGAAAAAGATTCAAGATTTCACAGACAAAAACCTGCATTTAGATGTTTCATTACGGGTTCTGGCTGACCATGTAAACCTCCATCCGACTCATTTATCAAAAATTTATAAGATTGAAACGGGTGAAGGAATAAGCGATTATATCTCGCGCCTGCGCATGGATCGGGCCTGCCATAAGCTGAAAACCACTTCTAAAAAAGTCTATGAAATCAGCATGGAGATTGGCTATATGGACCCTGCTTATTTTATAAAAGTATTCAAACGACAGTTCGGAGTAACACCGCAGGAATATCGAGACAATAATAAATAGCATGATAGAGTCCTATCGAAACTAAAAATCTCATATAGATGCCATCCCCGACTAGTTGTTAAAGTTACACTTGTAAAGATCATACACAGTAGGGGGAATTAAAGAATGATCAAGTTCAAAAAAATGTGGTCGTTGTTAACGGTCACAGCACTTATCACACTCACAGCCTGCGGCAGTGGCGGCGGAAATAATGAAAACGCCAAACAAAACAATACCACATCGTCTGAGACTAGTTTATCTGAAGCAGATGCTGCTTTTGAAAAAGGTAAATACGATCCACCCATCGAGTTCAGTTCGGTATTGATGCCGAAGAAATATGTTCAAGGCGATACAAAAGAGAACAATGTTCACGATCGCTGGATGCTGGAAACACTGGGCATGAAGCATAAAGATACTTGGTATCCTGCCAATGACGATCAATACAGACAAAAGCTTCAGCTTGCCATTGCTTCTGGCGAAAAGCTGCCTGACTTCGTTTCTGTACCAACCAATGCAGTGTTGACCAATCAACTGATTGATTCCGGTCAGTTCATTGCTATTGATGAGTTGTTTGACAAGTATGCTAATAAAATTCTAAAAGATCATGCTGCAGCACACCCAGAACTTTGGTATCCATTCACAAAAGACGGTAAGAAATACAATATGCCGATCCTTGAATATACCGATAATGACGATACCCTTCTCTGGTTACGGGAAGATTGGATGGAAAAGCTGAACCTTCAAGCTCCAAAAACAATCGCCGATCTTGAGATCATTATGGACAAATTCAAGAACGAAAACCCTGACGGTCTAGCACCTAAAGATGTTTTCCCACTTGCGATTTCTTTGAAAAACAATACAAACACCTGGATGGGCCAACTCGACTGGTTATTCGGTGCTTATGGTACGATTGAGGAACAATGGAATAAAGATGCCGATGGCAATCTAGAATACGGTTCCATTAATCCTGGTGCTAAACAAGCCCTTGCTAAGCTTAGTGAGTGGATGGAAAAAGGTTATATTCACACAGACTCCGCACTTTGGGATGAAGGTAAATCTGCTGAAAGCTGGACAAAAGGCGCCGCAGGTATTCTACCAGGGGCAAACTGGGTTCCAGACTGGCCGGCTCCCGATCTTATGAAAAATGTACCTGGAGCGAAGATCAAAGCTTATCCGGTTCCAGCAGGTCCAGACGGACTCATCGGTACCAAATGGCAGAACTCTGGGGTAAACGCTAGTATCATGATTAACAAAGATGCTAAGCACCCTGAAGCAATTTTCTTATACTACAACTACTTGCTTGATAACCTAGCTAATCCTGCAGCTGGTAGTGAATTTGAATACGGCTTTGCTAAAGGCTACGATTGGGACATGATTGATGGAAAGCCTACTAGTGATAAAGAGAAGATTAAAGACTTCTCCAATGAGTTTCCTTTCTTAACTGGACCGGCTCGTATTCCTGATCTGTTCATGAAGACATTGGTTAAACTTGCTGATGGTGAAACACCTGTAACTCCTTATGAAAAACAAATGGCTGAGTTCCGTAAACCGGAAAACTGGGCCGCTGCAAAAGTTGTTATGTCGCAAATAGACATTCGTAGACAGAACTATTTCACTGGTGCTGCGACACCAACGATGGTATCCAAATGGAATCTGCTTCGTCAATCCGAAATGGAAACCTTCAACAAAATCATTTACGGCAAGCTTCCAGTAGATGCCTTTGACTCCTTTGTTTCCAACTGGAAAGCAAATGGTGGTGACCAAATCACCAAAGAAGTTAACGAATGGTTCAAGTCTGTATCCACCAAATAGACTAAAGTAAATAAAACAAGCCGGAGCGTGTTCCTTACGCTCCGGCTTGTTTTTTTATGAATTCATCATTAACTTTCGCCCGCTAGAATCCCTTTCAAATACCCCGTCAACTCTTTTGCCGCTTGTTCATGAGCTAATGCTCCCGGATGACTTCTTGCCCCTATGGTCTCATCCGTCATATTTGGAAGCTGCAACACTGAAACCTGCTTGTCCCCTGTTTTCTTGCTATAAACATCGACCGCTCGGTAGATCGCCGGCATCATGGGGATACCAAGCATCCCGTATGCCCATACGAGATGTGCATGTTGATTATTTTTTCTAAGCTTCATCAGAAATTTCTCGGCGGCATCGACAAAAGCTTGTATATCATCCTCATGATAGGTCCCGTCTTCATTTAAGCGTTGTTTATGGCTTTCCCCTGTTACCTCATCTTTCCATTCTGGCGATTGAAAAGCGCCCCCATCATTTGTTCCTAGATTAACTACCACAACATCTGGCTGCCAGGATTCAAAAGAGTGTTCTTGAAAAGCTCCTAAAGCTTCGTTTTTTGCTCCAGTTAGAAGACCACAAACCTGTTCATAACCATCAGGGATATTACCGTGCGGATTATTATCCCAGCTAGTAAGGACGCCCCAGCCACTTTGAGAAATAACTCTATATTCTGCATTTAAAGCATCTGCCGTCATGCTAGTATAGTTGTTAATGGCACTAAACCACATTGGAATCCAGTCTTCTTCAGCCTTGGCACCTATACTTCCTTCACCGGATGTTATACTGTCACCTATGAACTCTATCTTGTGGGGTTTGTCCGCAACCGGCAGAAATTTCCCATCCATCTTCACCGCATGTATCTGCAAAGAGCAGCCAGGGTCTCCACTCATTGCCTGCACATCTTTTACAATACGTACATTTTTCACAACACGTTCATTCATGCCTCTAAATACACAAATCCAATACCGGCCTGCTACTAACATTTGTCTGCTAACAGGAACAGAATTGATCAGGATGCTAATCCAAGGTTCATAAACATCATAATCTGCTTCTACTTCAAGCCATAGCTCAGAACTTTTAACATTTAATTCGACCGCACTGCCTGTCCAAAATAACGTTAGTGGAGAAAGTAAACCTGTTGTTCTGCCGTGAATTTTCAGATGTTCGATATCAGCTAATGTATGTACCTTTAAGTTTGTATTCTGCTTCATAAAATCCCTCCTAAATTACCACTAGAATCCTAATCTACACTTCTACTTCACTACTTCTTCAATACTATCTTATAATCCTTTTCCAAATAGCATATAGCATATAGCATATACTCTGCCTCTGGTACAATAAAATTAAATGAGGTCATGAACAAAGGTGGGATTGAAGTTGAAAGTTATACCTAATTGTATTACACTTGGCAGAATTATTTTGGCAATCATGCTGTTATTCTTCGAGCCCCTAAGTTCGGCCTTTCTTGTAATTTATATCCTTTGCGGAGTCACCGATCTGATAGATGGTCCAATTGCCCGAAAATCAGGCACAACAAGTCATCTCGGAGCAAAGCTGGATTCTGCTGCCGACACGATACTAATCGGGATCTGCTTATTTACTTTGTATCCGTTTCTGGGTCTTGCACTCGAATTCATCTTATGGATCTTCTTGATCGCGGTCATCCGCATAACATCGATAGGGATCGCCCTCCGGAGATTCAAAACTTACGCAAGCATCCATACCTACGGCAATAAACTTACCGGGCTCCTCTTATTTATAACTCCTTTATGGCTTTCCCATAGTACCCACACCATTTGGACAACCATTGTCTGTATAATTGCAACCTTATCCGCCGTGGAAGAATTGATCATCCAAATCACATCCACTCAATTACAGCTGGACAGAAAAGGATGGTTTTACAACCATCCTAATCAGGAATAATGAAAGACACTGTAGTTCCCACCCCAGGAATACTTTGAATCTTCAAGCCTTGTCCATATAATTGTGTTAATCTCCGATCTGTATTAAGGAGACCAATTCCTTGATCCTTAAGACTTTTGGGCTGTAATAACTTGCTGACTTGAGCTTCATCCATTCCAATCCCCGTATCTGCAATGATAAAATGAACAGCCTCCGCATGTGTCTCGATGTGAATACGCAAGGTTCCACCTTTTGCCCGACTTAAGATCCCATGCCGGACGGCGTTCTCGACCAGTGGCTGAATCGTCAGCGGAGGAATTAGAAGCTGGAGATTCGCGTCTACTTCCCATTCAACTTGCAGCCTCTCCTCAAAACGCTGCTGCTGGATATATACATAATTCTCGACCAGCTCCAGCTCTTGCGACAGCGAAACAAGTTTGCCTGCATTTAAGAAGTCAAAGCTGATCCGCAGATAAGTAGTGAACGCATCTGAAAGATCTTTCATTTTGACAGTGTCAAAATCACTCAAGGACATAATCGAATTTAATGTATTAAAGAGAAAATGTGGATGGATCTGCGCTTGTAAATAAGCAGCCTCCATTCTCAAACGATCATTGACTGCTTGCTTCATAGAAGTGAGCGACGAAGCACGATACTTCAATTCTATGGCATCTACTGGCTTGGTTACATAGTCATTAGCGCCAGCCAAGAAACCTGCGTAGACATCCTCCTGCTCACTGCGGGCGGTCAATAGAATAATAGGAAGTTCATACATCGTGAACCGCTCGCGTATCAATCTTGTCAATTCATAACCAGACATGCCCGGCATCATCACATCAGCGATAACCAAATCAAACTGCTCATGATGCAACATATCCAGCGCCTCACGGGCTGAAGTCGTTGTATCAATCCGATAAGCTCCATCTGATAAAATATTTTGCAGAACTTTTAAATTGACCGAATCATCATCAACCGCCAGCACATGTATGATGTCAGCGTCTGTATCGAGCTTCGAGAGTGCCTCTACTTCCTTTGTATTATAGGTGGCAGCCACCATAGCTGATTTCTCAGCAGTTATCCACGTGCTGAATGGTGACAACGGATCCGAATCTTTTTCTGTATGAACATCTGGAATAGATGACTGCAGGCCCCCTTTAGCTACAGGTAATTTGAAGCTGAACTTACTTCCCTGACCCGGCTGCGATTGCAGCAATAATTCACTGCCATGCAGTTCGACCAGCTCCTTACAGATGCTAAGTCCCAGCCCAATGCCGCCTTGACCGTAAGCCCCTTGTTCATAGCGCATAAAAACACGCTTTTTCAAAGCTTCATCCATACCTACTCCTGTATCCGTAACATGTATCCATACATCCCCACCTACTTGTTCTGCGGCCAGTTCAACACTTCCCTGTTCGGTGTACTTTAGTGCGTTATGAACTAAATTAATCAGAATCTGCACCAATCGCTCCTCATCCGCATAAACACGAGGCAGTTTCTCATCTATAGACATTCGAAGCTCTACCTTCGTCCCACCGGTTAAGAAGCGTAACATATCCAGTACACCTTCAGCCAATGACCTCACTTGCAAGACCTTTATATTCATCACAATCCGCTTATCCTGCAATCGCACAACATCAAGCAAGTCATTCAGCATAAGCGACATCCGGCGACTGACCATAATTAGCAATTCCATGTCACGCTGGCTCTCTTCATCCAGCACATGTTTTTTTCTTGTTAACACACTTTGGGCAATATTCATAATCCCATGCAGTGGAGTGCGCAGCTCATGTGATGTATTGGCTAGAAAACGGTCCTTTAATTTATTGGATTCCGCCAATTGAGCGTTCAGTAACACATTTTGATGGGATTGATGAAAATATCTCCTAAACCAATAGGCGGAAAATGCGGCAAGGGCAGCAATTAAATCTACGGGATAAAACATGAATTGTGAGCTACCGGCATAGTAGACAGCCCCCCACAACATATTATTTAGTACTGCTAACACTGAAAACAATAAAAATAGAGCACCTTCAGCTCGTAAGGATACCATCTTCCAAAAATAATATACCGTCCAACACACTGGAACGTAATACAGGATCATGTAATACCCTTTTCCGATGATATATAACACTGCCTCTTCAGGACCTACAATAATAAATAAAGTAAAAATGAGAACTGACAGGATGTAACTATAAAACGCCTTGCCTTTCCGTCGATTCCCCAATAGTTCTCTTCCCATCAATAAAAGGAATAGACAAAACCCTATATACGAAAGAACCTTTAACCTCAACATCCAGGCAAAATCAACATGAAGAAACCGGAACAACAGTCCATTATGTTCAACCCCAATGGATACAGCCGCAGCGACCATCATTAGGAAAAAAATAATCAGCTCTGTTTTTCGTACATCCATCAGATAGATAATCAATAAATACAACCCATGTAGAAGAAGCATGACCCCTACGACTAGCTGCAAGCCAATGGAATTCCAGTATATAGTGTCTACCTCATGTTGAATGCCAAACTCCACGGACCGAATTATGCCCCCTTTTAGTGGAGACTCATAGTTTGACGTCCGGACAAACAGATCCAGATGCTTCTGATCTGTAGGTGTATAACTGATTAAGAATGCTTTCGTCACATAAACATGCTCTTCCTTCTCGTCAGATAACACTCCAAACCGTGAGAGAATTGTTCCATTAATCTCCACTTCAGAAGAAGTATAGATGGATTGGAACCAAAAGCTAAGTGGCTCAGACAAGGGGCGATCTAGCAGAATCCGCAAATGATAAGTTCCGTATCCATATGCCTTCTTTTGCTCTGAAGGATTAAATGCGGTACTCCAATTACCCGGCACCTGAAGCATCCGACCTTTTAAAATACGATCCATATTGGCGGCATTCACCCATTGTTGAGGATAAAACTCCCATTCTCCATCCAATGGAAAAGAGCTTAGTGATTCAAGGTCTACTCCCCGCAAATCGAGCACACCTTGCTCCACTACCGGGGCATTGGATAAAGTAAAATGATTGTACCAGCTCCAGCGTATTGCAATCAGCAGGCAGATGAATACTACTATGTACAACATATGACTTAACTTAATTTTATTCTCCGAAGTTCTCATAGACTCCTCATTCGTCAATAGTATTTAATAGTGCTATATCCCTATCTCCAACTTTGTGCAATACAGTATGATTATACTATATTAAGAGGCCTATAGACGTATGTAATCCTATGTTTAGAGGAAAAAAATCAACTATCCCATAGAGCAGATAGTTGATTTCTTCCTTAACGCTTCTTCTAATGTAGGGTTCGATGTGTTTAGATTTCTAGCAATGAGAATACTTTATCGAAACCTGCTTTGGAACGGGAAAATAATTCAGATGAACTGTGTGCGGAGGCTGGTGCCAGCACTTCTTGGGCGATAACGCCGGTATACCCGATCTTTGTAAGGCTTCCCAGGAAGCCTGTAAGATCAATAGCCCCTTCCCCTGGATACAATCGATCAAAATCAAGCAATTCTTCTATGGGCAGAGGTTTAGCATCATTGATATGGACATACGCGATTTGATGCGGTTGTAATTTCAGCAGATCCTCACTTGTTAATCCATTTGTATGCCAATGATAGGAATCCAGCAACAAGCCGATATTTCTCACTTGAATGGTGTCTATCCAGTTCAACGTATCATGCATCGTCCAGATCAGCGGATTTGCCCATTGTGTACGTAAGTGATGAGGGCCAACGAACTCTAAGGCTATCGAAATACCATAAGCGCCTAATATTTCTGCACATAGTCTTAAACGTCTAGTGGCTGCAATCATAAACGGTGCGACCGGAAGATCAGTCGAAGGTAAAATATATGTGCAGCATGTGGTGCACTTTAAGTCAGCAGCGGCCTCAGCCATCTGGGTAAGCGATTTCAGACTCTCCCTAAAGCTATCCTCTGTCGTGCGCCAATCTACCTCCAAACCAAAAGATCCTAGCATGACGCCATGACTTTCCAACAATTGAACTGCCCCATCCTTGCCATATTGCTGTACCAACTCTAATGGATTGACGTCTATGGACCGAAACCCGAATTGGCTCGCAAGTCTGATGTATTCTTCATTGGAACTAATCTCACCCAAACCTGCTGTTGTTAATCCTCTTATCATCGTCGTTCTCCCCCTTTATGACCAATCAAACAGTACATCATTGTTCTGGTTACCCATTCCAAGTCTAGCGCATTTGGCACTCGAATAAAACACCTCAGAGGACATGTCATTCCTTTCATTTTTCTTTAAAGATCCTTATACTTGCTTGAAGAAGCATTTCAAGGGAGATTGAACAGTATGGACATAAAAAAGTTACAATACTTTATCGCAGTAGCAGAGGAACTTCATTTTAACCGTGCAGCAGAGAAGCTAAATATGACGCAGCCTCCCTTAAGCCAGCAAATTCAAGCTCTGGAGAATGAGATTGGTGTGAAACTATTAGAACGGAACAAAAGACAAGTTCG
The DNA here is from genome assembly GCF_038008505.1 of Paenibacillus sp. FSL H7-0735. Classification (NCBI taxonomy): domain Bacteria; kingdom Bacillati; phylum Bacillota; class Bacilli; order Caryophanales; family Paenibacillaceae; genus Paenibacillus; species Paenibacillus sp. FSL H7-0735. The sequence goes on from NZ_JBBOZH010000001.1 coordinate 4,585,010, forward strand.
TCTCACGCCAGCGGGGGCAGTATTTCTAGAGGAGGCTAAATCCATTTTATCTCAACTGGAACGCTCTATTAAAACAACACAATTAGTCGATCAAGGAATTATCGGACATTTGAACATTGGATTTATAGATTCTGCAGCTGGTGGAGTATTGGTTAATATGTTAAAAATGTTTCGGGAACGTTATCCACAAGTACAACTCAGATTACATGAGATGACGTCTGCTCAGCAATGGCAGGCTTTACATGAAGGAACGATTCACATTGGATTTGTACGTTATACAGAGTCGGGCAAACATATCGGCCATCGTCCCTTAGTCAATGAATCGCTTATTGCCGTTTTGCCAGAGCAGCATCACCTATCTCAATTACCGGTGTTATCCATTCGCTCTTTAGCTTTAGAGCCGTTTATATCGTTCCCGCGTCATTTAGGAGCTCCTTTTCATGACCTCATTATGAGCTTCTGCGCCCAACACGACATGTATCCGAATGTTGTACAGGAAGCCATTCAGATGTACACCATTGTAAATTTGGTAGCTGCTAATCTTGGAGTTTCCATTGTGCCCTCTTCAGTTGCTATTTTTCAGCGTGAAGGTGTCGCATTTCGTCCCTTTGAAGAAAGCACACCATCGATTCCCCTTTATGCCGCTTGGAGAACCGATTGCGATCGTGCCTCCTTATCCGCGTTACTAGAGATCATAGGACAAATGAGTTCAGAAGCTATTAATGGTGAATAATATAATATTCAGCCCGTTTTTCTAGGATCACGTTCAACGAGTCCTTCTAGCACCCTATCGATTTCCAACATTACTTCCCTATCCAGACGAACTCCCGCAGCTCTGGCATTTTCTATAACCTGCTCAGGCTTGGATGCCCCAATAATTGCAGAGGAGACTTGTGTATTTTGCAACACCCATGCTATAGCCAACTGCGGAAGCGTCAACCCAACTTCACTGGCGATGGAAGAGAGATTCGAGACCGCCTCAAGCACCTCAGTCCGAAGCCACTGACCCGCCAATTTATTCATAAATGGTGAGCCCGCAGCGGTTGAAGCACGAGAACCCTCTGGCAATGGTTGCCCTGGCATATATTTACCTGAAAGAATCCCTTGAGCAAGCGGTGACCAGACCACCTGTCCAATCCCTTCCCGCTCACAAGCTTGAACTACCTCCGTCTCCATCACACGCCATAACATCGAATATTGAGGTTGACTAGCCACCAATGGCACCTTCAATTCCCTCGCCAAACTAGCACCTTCTGCTATCTGATCCGCCGTCCACTCACTTATCCCGACATAGAGAATCTTACCTTGACGCACCAGATCCGAAAAAGCCAAAAAGGTCTCTTCAAGGGATACTGTTGCGTCAAAGCGATGCGCATAATAGATATCAATATAATCGGTCTGTAATCTGTTCAGTGAAGCATGGCACGCCTCCATAATATGCTTGCGAGACAGACCTCTTGCGTTACGCCCCGTCCCTGTGGGATGGCACACCTTGGTACACAATTCGATATCAGCTCTGTGCACTCCTTTTAATGCTTGGCCCAGCACCATCTCAGCTTTCGTATCGGAATATACATCTGCAGTATCAAATGTTGTGATCCCTACATCCAATGCAGCGCGAACACAAGCATGGGCAGTATCATTGTCCACTTGAGCACCATGTGTAATCCAATTACCATAAGCAATCTCACTTAGATGTAAGCCACTAGTTCCTAATTTGCGATAGTTCATTTTATACCCTCCTTTAGATAACAATCTGATTGTAACAAAGAGATATTAATACGAGAAATACTCTTTAATATGCAGTTTAATTCAAAATAGATATTACTGAGACACTTAAAGATAATAAAAAAACGCCCTTTAGGCGTTTTTCTCGGTAAATATTCTGTTTCGAAACTCTACCTTCGCCAATACTCCGGTGAGTATTAACCTCCAAGCCTTGTTACCGCACCACAACTAACAGTACAATAATTCCGAGCCAAAACAGCCAGCTTACTGGGTGACCGAAATTTAATCCCCAGCCGACTCCGAGCCTTTTTTTGACGATTAGGTTTGGATCTTTGCTATTGAAATAAATCATACCTAATAGCCATTTATCATCATCATGGACAGGTCTGACATTGGAGCTATTGGCAGATCGCTCCAAGCGGCTTTCACCCTGACCAGCCCAGAACGTTAAGGCCAAGGCGTATAGGATGATAAGGGCTATTATGATTAGGATAATAGGGATAGCGAAATTCATGTTAAGCTGAGATATCATATTTAGTTGCACGACGGAAAACAGGATAACTATTAAGAAGCTTGCTGTAAGCATAAAATATGACCAAGTACGGCGGTAAGTTGCGTCTTGTCTGATGGAACGGTTAGGATCATTGGGTTGAACCTGCTGCTTCACTCTGCGAATACTCCAATTCTCAAATATGAACAAAAGTGTTATGAACACTTGCATGATCGTAGGCATAAACACAGAACTATAAGATTTAGCTGCATAGCCGTCTACGTTCCAACTGCTGTTGTAATGGATCGGAATCTGATCAGGAATCAGATCGTAGTTGCGTAGCACATTTACAATAGTAACAACAATAATTAAAACATGAATGAGGAACCATTTATTAGACAAGCCAATGTTTCTTTTCCGAAATCCAGTGTCCACTGCCATGATCGATGGTTCCAGAGCAATAGGCAGCATAGGTAGTAAACTTTTCATTTTGAAATAATAGCTAATGTTTATGACTAGGGAGATTACGACCATGGCGAGTGAATAAGTGACAATGATCCAACTTGGTTGCTTGGAATGTTCATCACCGTATATTAGACAGAGGATACAAATAATGAATAGGATGGTATGTAAGGTAGCACTAATCCTAGCATATGACTTCCGCATCTGGCGCAGAGGCTCACTATGGAATTGTACAGGGCTGACGGTGACCCCAAAACTAATCGTCTCTCTTGTTAAATAAGGCATGCTTACCATGAGTACAATGGCAGGTACAAATACTAAGATCATTACTATAACAGGCATTATCGTCATATCATTCGCCTCCTCTTATACATAAGTGTGTATTTGAAAACTCTATAACCCTTATAGCATAGGCGATTCATCACTATGCCTTTTTGCGTATGATTATCCTATTAACTTAGGATAGGTAATCGGCTTGAACATAAATTTTATTATAATCGATTTTAGTGAATATAGGGGTGAAATTAACAATTTATCCAGTTTTTCGCTACGCAGAGCTACTCATCTGACAACTGAATTATGGCAAGTACATCTGTTTGAAATTCTGTGTAGGTAAAGGACTCGCCTCGTATCTGCAATGGTGCGGATTACTTCGTCAGAGTATAAATAAGTCCTTCCATGCTTAATATAGTACTTGCTCAGGTTTGTTCCATTAAGATATTTCTCTACAATCGCTCGATAAATAGGACGCTTCATTTCATCCACTATCAATGATAGAATGCACCGTTTCATTCGATTCAACATCAAAATAGCCAACATACGGCGTATTTTCTACTTCCGCTGATAATCGGATTTTCAGTGCAGGGAAACCATCTATTCCTAGCGACCTGCAAAAACGAACAACCGCCGCACTGCTTGCCTCCGCTTTTGTCGCTAACTCATGTATGGTCATATGCAGCACTTCTTTAGCATTTGCAAGAATGTACTCCGCTACTTTTTCTCTGATTCTGGCAATTCATTTAAGTCTAGCTCAATTTGCGAAATCATACTTCCCCGCAATTAAACCCGCTCCAACAAATGCAGGAATCAATGGTATGAAAATATTTCCGATTTTTCGCAAAAATTTCTTGAACGGTTTATCATTCTTCTTTTTAAGCTGCGCCTTCATTTGTGCGCTTTGTGCTTTGTAATTGCTCAGCCGAAGTCGCTATTTTCCTAATACTCATTTAGACTATATTGAGCAATCTAAATTTTGTATCACTTCTATGATTCCACACGTTCCATTATTGACGAATTTTTTTTTCAACATTAAACTATAAGTTAAGAAATTAAATTTCAAAAAAAAAAAACCGTTTTTTTTCATTTATTAAATTTATCCCAACATTACGGCGCAGGAGGAAATGAAAGATGACGACGACACCAAACATCATCGTAATGAACCATCCAACTAGAGAGCAGCTTGAAAAGATTTACGATATTTTAGATGAATGCTTTTCCGTAGGCCGAGCTTTTTTCCAAGAAAGATTAGACCTCGACACCACATATGATCCAGATACAACATGGTTTGCGATGGTAGACGGTAAGATTGCATCCAATGTACAAATTTTCCCGTTTCATATTAGAGTCGGTCAAGCGATCTTGAAAACAGGTGCAATGGGGAGTGTCGGTACAGATCTAAATTACCGCGGGCTGGGGCTTGCACACAAAATTCTTCATGCGCAGACCAACTATATGAAAGAAACCGATTATGATATAAGCTTGCTTTTGGCTAGCAAGCATGCGTTTTATGAAAAGGCTGGCTGGAGACTTATTCCGGAGACTGCTTTCGCAATTGAAAAACCAGCAAGTTTGGAGCAGCAGCAAAACAGTGATGAAATCATTCCTTTTGAAGCCTGTTATCTCGATGATATCCGTTTCATCTATGAACAATTCAATAAGAATCGTACCTACACCGTGATCCGAAGTAGAACGTATTGGAATGATTTATTGACCTGGCCGGAATGGAAGAAAGTTGACTGCTTGCTCCTTCGCAGAAATGGAAAAATCGTCGCTTATGGCATCATTGAAAAGAAAGATACTGAACAAGTATTTATTAATGAATTATTGTATTTGAACGAAGCCGAAAACGGCGTTGAAGCTTTGTTTCATGCCTTATGTCAGCTGCGTCAAAATGCAAAGCAAATATTAGCGATGCTCCCAGAGGACCATAAGCTATATTCCTATTACCAACAGCATCAAGCTAATTCAATTCAAATCAATATGGCGATGTGGAAAATGATCAATCTCAGTTCAACTTTCCATAAGCTTCAGCCTGAATTAGAAGATCGCCTAAACCGTAGCAACATAATTGCAGACCAGGAGCTGCATATTGCACTTCGCAGTAATGAGGACTGTATCTACTTGGATTATAAGCAAAAGCAGCTTTCTGTTTCCGATGCTAGTAATCATACCAATCCCTATACTTCAATAGAAGTAGATGAACGCGAGCTAATGACTTATATCATGTTCGGCTATAATGAAGCAGGCGCAGCAAAGGACAGTACTGAGCACGCTAACATCCTTCAAGCTCTATTTCCGAAACAACAAGCCGTGTTTTATTTGACTGATAAATTTTAAGCCATTTTTGATTCCTACCATTTTAAAATAAGGGTGTGTCGCAAGTCCAACTGCTCGGACTTATGACACACCCTTATTTTTCCATAGCGACAAAAACTAGTCGTTGTTCTTTTTTGATCTTCCTAACAGGACAGCACCGTAGGCTGCATCCTTAATCGGCAAAATCAACTTTGTTTGCGGGTAGCTCTGTGCGAGCTTTCGCTCCAAGGCTTCTTTCACAAAGCGAGACTTTTGCAGCACACTTCCTGCAATCGCAATCGGACTTTCATATAGCTTAAGCCGTTCAATAACAGGCACAACAAGCTCATATAGATTGGCTGCACATTTCTCCGCTAACGCTATTGCATGTGCATCGCCCTTCTCGCATGCGGTCGTCATAATCGGTGCGAGCTGCGCAATATCTTTTTTCGTCGTATTTTTATCATAAACAAAGCCAATAATCTCTTTCACAGTGCTTAATCCAAGCTGCTCATATACCATCGCTGGGATGACCGTATCGGTTATTCTTCCGTCCTCCACTTGAACTAATCCGGATAATAGATCGCGCCCAATACTATAACCGCTTCCCTCGTCATCAATCAGATGACCAAAACCTCCTGTGCGATGCTGCTCTCCTTTTTCATTGACCCCAAAGCAAATCGATCCTGTACCGGCAATGAGAATGATGCCTTGCATCGCATTTTGTGCCCCGTATAATGCGGTTTCTTGATCGCCAGTAATCGTTAATGGCCCGATATAACCGTTATTTCTCACATGCTGCTCCAAAAAATTGATGACCAGCGGATTACTTATTCCTGCCGCACCTATACATATATGAGCAACTTCTTGTAAATTACTGCAGTAGAGCTTCATTTGACTAAAAATTTTCTCAAAGGAAGCGGCAATAGCATCAGCATCACCACCGTTATAATTAATAGGCCCTACAGTAAAGGTGAATAAAGAGTCTTCCTGGTCATGCGTAATGGTGACAGCTGTTTTCGTGCCACCCCCATCAATTCCAACGATAAATGCCATACCTATGTCCCCTTGTTGTACTTTTTATCTACATCTGTATCGTAATCTTGGCGGTGGGTACAACCTCACCATTTAGGATTGGAAGGAGTGATTTGAATGCATCAAGTGTATACTCAAATGCCGCAATTCCGCAGAACTCGCCTTCGATTAACGGTAAATCATACGGGCGACCTAATGTAATGGCCGTTACTTTGCAGCCTGCTGCCAGCAGCTTCTGAACAAGCGCAAGCTGACCTTTGTTTTCACGCGCATTAAACAAGCCGATAACAATATGCTTGTAGCCTTGTACCTTTGGCAGCGCAGCGTTGATTTGCTCCTCACTCGGGTCAATGTCGATAATCTCATAAGCTGTATTAAAATGCTCCCCCATATATTGCGGAAAGCTAAGAGCTTGATTCAAGCTGCTGGACGCAAGATCGGTGCGGTATGAATAGGAACCCATAAATAACACTTGCTCGTCACCGGTATGAATGGGCTGGAGCTCACCTTTAATGAGGCAGATCGTTTCCGTACGCATTAGCTCATTTGCTCGGCGATGTACATCGCAGCCAACTAGTTCATAATCTAGCTCCTCAATCGTCGCATATTGTGCTTTATAAGCTAAAATTTTTGTAACAGCTGCATCAATTAGCGCTTCATCCAAGTCACCGGTGGCTACAGCTTCTTCGATCAAATGAATCGCTTCCTTCACTGTCTCAGGAGTATGACTAATGAATACCAAATCAATACCTGCTTTAACAGCTCCTAACGCTCCTTTTGCCGTACCATAGTATCGTTTGATCGCGTCCATTTCTAAACAATCCGATACAACTAACCCTTTATATCCTAATTTTCCTTTTAATATCTCTGTAATAATGGTATGAGACATAGTTCCGGGCACACCGGATTTTTCAATTTTCGGAAATAAAATATGTGCACTCATAATCGCTTGAGCTCCTTGCTCAATTGCTGCCTTAAACGGCAGCAGCTCAAGCTGCTCTAATTCCTCAAGTGTTTTTTCAATGCTAGGCAAGCCAATATGTGAATCGACATTTGTATCACCATGACCTGGAAAATGCTTAAGTGAGGACATGACGCCTCCATCGAGCAATCCCTTCATCATTTGAATTCCATACTGGGATACTGTTGCAACAGAATCACCATATGAACGAACATTTATGACTGGATTCAATGCATTATTGTTAACGTCCATAACTGGAGCTAGATTAAAATTAATACCTAATGCTTTCAATTCTCTGGCAGTCATTCTGCCTGCTGCATACGCATTTTCAGGTCGTCCTGAAGAAGCAATTGCCATGGCTCCAGCAACATTGGTCGCGTCTTTAGGCATACGAGTGACTCGACCGCCTTCTTGGTCGATCGTAATAAAACCCGGGATACCAGTATGTGTCGTGTACCATTGCTGCAGCTCAGTAACAAGCTGGCCTAATTGATATTTATTGTCGATATTATGTGAGAATAAAATAATATTGCCCACTTTATAATGCTCAATAACTTCCTTCAGCTCAGGAGTGATCTCGGTTGAAGGGAAGCCTGTTACGAACATTTGTCCAATCTTTTCGCGCAAGCTCATATGTTCTATTGTTCTCATCAATTATTCACCTTCCTCTAGCGATATAAATGATACTGCTGTGTTATTTCTGCAAATTGCTTGCTTTCCGCTGCAAACTGTTCAAGCAGCTGCTTGGCTTGCATATTTTCCGTACGATACATGCTGTCTCCCCCCAGCAAATCGATAAATGGGCGAGAGCCCTCCTTCACAGGAGGCAGGAATGAAAATTGCTCGTACAAATCTCTTATCGTAAATAATAAGGTTACCCCAACTTCTAAAGGCCTCAGCACTTGGAGATCTGTAATGTAAATTTGTACCCCGCCGCATAGCTCGCCACAATGTTTAGATGACGTTGGCTTGAAATAAACTGGACGAAAAAGCACACCCGGGATACCTTTTGCATTCATCTCATCTGCCAATTGCTGCGCTTGAATGAACGGAGCACCAATCATTTCAAACGGGAACGTTGTGCCTCGTCCTTCCGAGCAGTTCGTGCCTTCAAATAAACATGTTCCTGTATATAATAACGCTGTTTCATATCGTGGCATTCCAAGTGAAGGATGAACCCAAGTTAATCCTGTATCCGGGAAGGACATGCTCCGTTCCCAGCCTTCCAAACGAACGACATGCAGCGATGCATTCCAATTCATTTGATCATTTGCCATCGTTGCTACCTCACCTGCTGTTAAGCCGTATCGCACGGCTAGCTCGTAATTTCCAACAAATGATTTGAAGCCGGGCTTCAAGACATTCCCTTCTACCGTTACCCCGTTAAGCGGATTAACACGATCAAGAACAACAAATTCCACACCTGCATTTGCACAATCTTCAAGTGCATATAGCATCGTATAAATAAATGTGTAATAGCGTACACCAACATCTTGAATATCGTATACAATGATGTCTACTTCATTCAGCATTTCTTTTGTTAAACGCTTGGAGTCTTTACGGTACAAGCTATAGACTGGAACATTCGTAAAAGGATCCATGTAAGTGTCTACTACTGCCCCTGCATCCAAATCTCCGCGAACGCCATGCTCAGGTGAAAACATCGCAGCAAGATTAAAATTTTCATGTAATATAGTAATCGTTGATGCAAAATCCTTCGTAAGACCTGTCGGCGCTGTAATCAATCCTACGCGCTTACCTTCGAACAAATAACGATAATTCGTTATAGAATCAATCCCATTTAACACCATATGAAGCTGCCTCCTAGCTGCTTTTTCGCATAAATGGATAGAACAAGGGAATGTTTCCTGCTATACATAGAAACACTCCCTCTTAGCTAGTTGAATAGTTACCAAAGACTAGACTGCCTAACCTTCACCGTTTCAGCTGGCACCATAAATGCTTCTGCATATGTCTTTCTTGCTTCACAGCCGCGAACAACTGCTAGTGCTTTATAATAATCCATGTATTTGAAAGATTTGCTATTCGTCACAAACCAATGCTTGCTTAAAGCATCTATCCATAGATCAAATGCCGCTTGATCGAAATCCACATATACGTAAGGGACATAATCAACCGCATCCTCCCAGTTTTCGGAGTAATATAATCTTGCTGCAAAGTGCGCGGGGAGCGCTCGTTCAAAGGATGATAGACTTGCGAAGAAACGGGCATCATTTACGATATGATGCGTTAGCGCATGGTCCTTATGCATACTGTTTTTCCAGTGTGTAATAATAATGTTAGGCTTCACGCGACGAATTACATCACAAACCTCCATACGAATTTCTTGATTGTCAGGCAACTCTCCGTCACAATAATCATCGAATACAATGGCTTCACCGCCTAGCATATCCGCAAAAACCTGTGCCTCTTTCACTTTTTGCTGACGATATTCCTTCATATCCTGTCCTGCCGGGACCCCTCGTTCACCCGCAGTTAACGCTAGTGTCACAATGCGATCTCCCTTTAAACTATGACTAGCGAGCACACCACCAGAAGCTAGCTCCACATCACCAACATGCGCTCCAATTGCTAATACTGTGAATTTTTCGCTCATCTTTAAAGTTCCCTCCGCAATAAAGAAAATTGTTTTTCAATAGTAAAGCCCGCTTTTTGATAGATTCGAAGAGCCGGATTATTATTTCCAGTGAATAGAGAGATATATTGACAGCCCACATTTTGAAAAGCTTCAACCATTCTGAAAAATAATACACTGCCAAGGCCATTCCCCTCATGCTCTGGGTGCACTCCGATACCGCAAAAAAATGCTCTTCCATCAGGCTGCGAAATAATTGGACCCGCAAAGCCCACAACCTCGTTGCCGTACACAGCTACTACAAGTGGTGCGCCAACCTTCACATAAGTAACAACATCCTTCTTCCACTGCGGATTTTGCAGGGCAGCAAGCGTTGCTTCAAGCCCTGTATGTAAATCAGGGACATAGGAAGTAATGTAATAGTCCTTGCTATTTGCATTGGTTTCCTTATCTAAAATATCTTCGGGAACTATAAAGCTTCCGAGTTTTAAATACATGCCGCATTGCCTCGCTCGATCTTCGTAGCCTCTAGCAATTAAAGCTTCATATAATGGCTGGTCCTTACTGATGCCCGGGGCATTATTATGCTCATGCTGAGGTGCACTTGGTATACTCCACTTCAGCTTAACAGGGTTGAAAAACAATACATCCGCTTGTCTTTTCCCAAGTTCTTGGAATCTTTTTTCTAAACGCAATAGAAAAGCATCGTAAAGCTCCAGAGAAGCCACATGGGTATCTATAATAACACTCGTAATATAACCCGCCACATCTCCAAGAGGGAGATCGTCACCGCAGCAGCCAGCTGCAAAACCAACAATCCCTTTTTCGTCACAGCCTACCCATATACAGTCAGCGTCAAAATAAGGATGGTCGATGAATGTATCTTGAAACTCTCGCTCTGTAAATGGCTTATAATCATATTTTGTAGCCTCACGATTCCAAAGCTCTACAACTGCAGAGTGATCTTCAATTGAAAAGGGTCTGATTTGCATCATTTAAGCCTCCTGTGAACGTCCAATATAGGGCCAGGAAATTTTGCCCATTACTACTGGCTGTGAAGCTCCAGTTACTAGCGGGATATTGTTTGGTAAGCGCTCCATCGTGTAATACGCTAGCAGAGCAAAAGCAATTGCTTCCTTAGCATCACTATTACCACCGATATCCTCCTGCGTCAGCACCTGCACGTTATGCGGTGCAAATAAGTGTTGTAAATCACGCAAAAGCGTCTTGTTATAGCTTCCACCGCCGCCAATTAACAATTGCTCAGCCTGATGCTGCGGTGCAATATACCGTTCATAGCTATCGACGATGCTCCAGGCAGTTAAGTACGTAGCTGTTGCAACAACATCTTCCGCTTTCCAGTGATTAACCTTCATCATTTCAATAATTTGTGCCACGTATTGTTGGCCAAACCGTTCTCTGCCTGTCGATTTTGGTAACGGCATCTTATAATATTTATCCTGCTGCATCCATTTCAATAGCTCATCAATCACTTGACCGCCCGCACCAATTTCGCCATCAACATCCATGGTCATAGGTGCAAATAATTGCAATACAAGGCCATCGATAATCATATTTCCAGGACCCGTATCAAAAGCAAATACCTCATCCGGTGAGGCATTTACAGGCAAAACAGTCACATTGCCTATTCCGCCAATATTTTGCATCAGAATTGTTTTCTCTGGATTGTTAAACAATAAGTATTCGGTAAATGGTACTAACGGAGCTCCTTGTCCACCCATTGCCATGTCAGCAACTCGAAAGTCTGATACGCAAGGAATTCCTGTGCGATTGGCGATAACTGCACCATCCCCAATCTGAACAGTACAATGCAGATTATAGCCGCCCATAACATTCTCTTCCGGAGCATGATAGATTGTTTGACCATGCGAACCTACTGCGAATATTTGCGAAGGCGAAAGGCCGCATTTCCCTATAACGGATAATGTGGCTTGGGCGTATAATTCGCCAAGCCACATATTCATTGCGCCAACCTTATCAATCGTAGCGCTAGCGGGATCAAAAAGCTCAAATATGGAGTTTCTAACTTGCACCTCAAAAGGTGTGTTTTCAAAAGCCAGTAATTCAATCTCTACTCCATGCTCTTTTTCGGCTGATGGGAAAAGCTTAACTACTGCTGCATCAATACCATCTACTGATGTACCTGACATCAAGCCAACTAAGTATGTTGCATCAACTTTTGATTGTTTGTCCATTAACCTTTCACCGCTCCAACTGTTACCCCTTCAAGGAAGTATTTTTGTAAACTGAAGAACAAAATAAACATTGGAACTGCTGAAATGGTTGCCCCCGCCATCATCGGTGCAAAGTAAGTTGTATTCGCAAAGCGAAAGTTTTTCAAGCCGACCTGAATGGTTTGCATATCCATCGTATTCGTTACTAGGAACGGCCAGAAAAAGTCATTCCATGCCGCCATGAACGTTAGGATTGCTAGTACTGCCATAATTGTTTTAGATAGAGGCATAATGATATACCAGAAGATTTTAGGCTGGGAACAACCTTCGATTTTAGCAGATTCAATAATTTCACCTGGAATGGAGGACATGAACTGCTTAACCAAGAAGATATTGTATACCGTTACTATGCTCGGCATAATCAACGCTGTGTACGTATTTTGTAATTCAAAAATGTTTACGATCAAAATATATAGTGGAACCTGAGTGACTTGAACAGGAATCATCATAGATCCCAGCAAAATAGCGAACAAAATGTTTTTCCCTTTAAATTTCATTTTTGCAAAAGCATATCCAGCAAGTGTAGCAAAAAATACGTTAGATACCGTGATACACGCTGCCACTATAAAGGAGTTCAATAACCAGTCCCATGTATGTGGGCTGAAGTTAAAGAAGAATTTATAAGATTCAAATGAAATCTTCGATGGTAGGATAGAATAGCTCATTGCACCAGCTTCTACCGGATCACCGAACGAGGAGATGACCATAAAGTATATCGGGAATATGGTAGCTGCGGCAAATAGGATAAGGAACGTAATGTTTGCACCATTACGTATAAACAGATACCCTTTGCTTCTTAAGCTATTGTTGTACAAACCCATAGTATTCTGCTCCTTTTCCTAGTATTCTACATCTTTACCTATAAACTTGAATTGAAGGAATGAGATAAATCCGATAATCGCTGCTAGAACTAATGATTGTGCCGCTGCCTCACCAAACTCAAAATATGTGAACGCATTGTTAAAGATTAACAAACCTACCATTGTTGTTGCATGGTCTGGTCCACCGCCTGTCATAAGATAAGCGTTTTGGAATACTTGGAAGGAACCGATAACACCAGTAACAAGTAGGAATAGCGTTGTTGGCTTAAGGAAAGGGACAACGATAAACCAAAGCTTTTGCAGGAAAGACGCGCCATCAATTTCAGCTGCTTCATAATAGCTGTTATCAATAGCGAGTAATGCGGCTATATAAATAATAATTGCTGTACCATGACTTGATAACCATGACATTAATACAAGTGAGAACATTGCAGTTGCACTGGAACCAAGCCAGTTTTGATTTTCAATACCTAAAAAACTCACGAGCTTATTGGCAATACCTGATTTTAACGGATCGAAGATCCACAGCCACACAACAGAAAGCGCTACACCAGATGCTACGGCTGGCAAGTAATATAGTGCTTTAAAGATCGTTTGTGTTTTTTTCTTGAAAGGAATAATCAAAATTGAAATTAAAAATGATAGAAGAATATTAAACGGAACAGTTAATAGCGTATATACTAACGTATTTTTCAGCGCTTTCCAGAAAAGTTCATCTGAAAAAGAGTTAACGAAGTTATCCACGCCGACAAAAGTGGATCCTAATGGACCATATTTTTGTAAGCTGATAATAAAAGCATTGATGACTGGATATGCGGTAAATAAAGAAAACGCAATAAGTGCTACTGCGATAAACGCGTATCCCCAACCTGAGTCACTTTCGAGTTTCAATTTTTTTCTTTTAGTCAACGTTTGATTCATTGGGTCGCACCTCTCTTCTAAAAACAGTACAAGCTCTAGCTAATTTAGAAGGAAAGCTGTACGTTCTAGCTACGCACAGCTTTCACATGTCAGCCTACGACAGACTAGTCAACTACAATACCATCTTTACCGAAAGATTTAATTGCAGCTGCTTTAACTGCATCATACATTTCTTGTGGAGCAATCTCATTTGCAAGTAAGGCTTGTAGTTTAGGAATAATAACTTCTGTTTCAATTTTTAATGCTTCAGCAGCCAGATCAGTAGGAATATCTGTACGAGCCGGAAGCGCTTTTGCCATCATAGCTTTACCTGCAGCAACGTTATCTTCGTTACGAGGGAATTTTTCAAGTACTTCTGCATTACGTGCAGATTCAGTAATTGGTGATAAGAACAGCTCATTACTGTAGTTAGCAGCAATTGAACCAGAAGACAAGAAATTCGTTGCTAGGGCAATATTTTTGATGTGCTCTTCAGATGGAGCTTTTTTACCACGAAGTGCGATATAACCATCAACGATTGAAGTAGGGACATAATCGGCACCGTTGAATGTTGGGACTGGAAGTGAAATATAATCAACTTCAATAGAATCTGCAACAGCTGAACCATCGTTCGCTTTAATCTTCTCATTGTTTAGACGAGCAGAGTTTTCAAATGCAGATAAACCTTTACCTGTGATCATCGTTTGACCCGTTAGGAACATGTTCCACCGTTTACCAGCATCGATAGAGCTTAGCTCTTTAGGCATAGAACCATCGTTGATCATTTCGCGAATAGATGTAAGTAGCCCCAAGAAGTTTTTGCTTGTATACGTATATTTAAGATCTTTATCGAAGTAATCTGGTAAACCAGCAGTTTTAGCAAGAATAGCTAGATAGTCTTTAGATGCTACACCAGATGTTGCGAACACGAAACCATAACGAGTAGTTTCACCTTTATCATTTTTCACTACGCCTTTAGAAATTGCATTACGGAACTCTTCATAAGTCCAACCGTTTTGTTGAATGCTTTTCCAATCAATTCCGGCTTCTTCAAGGAATTGTTTGTTACCACCGATAGTGTGGATTTCCATATACGCTGGTAGGCCGTATTGAGCGTCACCTAGTTGGAAATATTTCAATGGAACTTCGTCATAATCTGCCTTGGCTTCATCAGAAAGGGCACCGTTAAGGTCGATTAGTACATTAAGTGCTGCATATTTCGAAATTCCTGAAGCACCGATAAAAGCAATATCTGGAGGAGAACCTGCATTTACTTGAGTATCAAGTTTTTGCGTCATATCTTCCCAGCTCGCTGGCTCGATTTTCAAAGTCAAGTTAGGATGTAGTGTATTAAATTCTTTTTCCATATCAGCAAAACGTGTTTGATAGTTCGCTGATATCGGAGGTAAAAGTGCTGTAATCGTATCCTTTTTAGGCTCAGAACCACCGTTACTAGTTCCTGTGTTACCGGAATCTGTAGAAGCTGGAGCGTTATTTCCGTTTCCTCCGCAAGCCGATAATAGTGATACCATCATGATTCCTGACAAAAACAGAGTTAATCCACGTGATCTTTTTTTCATCGAAAACAGCCTCCTCAATTATTAATAGCATCCATCCTGTTATTCCACTTTTCACACCTAAACCAATGATGCGATTGCCTGTTTCAAGCGTCCTCCGTTTGTGTTAAGTACTTGTTCTGCTTCTTTTGCATCTAACCCCGATTTAATCATCATAATTGCCAGCTTACAGTTCATAGATGCTTTTTCAAGTGTTTCTGCTGCGGTTGATGTATCTACACCAGTCGTGTTCATGATGATACGAATCGAGCGATCTACGAGCTTAAAATTACTAGCCTTCAGATCAACCATCAAGTTGTTGTACGTTTTTCCTAACTTGACCATTGTGCATGTTGTCAGCATATTAAGCACCAACTTCTGAGCAGTTCCTGCCTTTAATCGAGTCGAACCGCTAATGACCTCAGGTCCTACAACAGGTGTTATACAAACATCTACAATGGGTTCGAACTTTGAGCCTCTGTTGTTACAAACACCGATAGTGGCTGCTCCAAGTTCCTTTGCTTTCGCTAAAGCTGCAATAACGTAGTTTGCACTACCGCTTGCCGAAATCCCAATAAGTACATCTTTGTTTGTTACACCAATGCTTTCGATTAATGCGATCCCTTCATCCATATCGTCTTCACAGCCTTCAACCGCAGTACGCAAAGCAATATCACCACCAGCAATATAGCCCTGCACCAAGGAAGGATCTGTACCAAAGGTAGGAGGACATTCGGAAGCATCCAGAACACCTAATCTTCCTGATGAGCCAGCTCCTATGTAAAACATTCTTCCACCATTAGACAACCTATGATGTAGAATATCTACCGCCTTTGCAATCTGCGGAATCTCCTCAGCTATAGCTCTGGGGACTAGTGCATCTTGTTGATTCATTAACTGGATCATTTCTTCCGTAGTACATTCATCAATCATTAATGTGTCTGGATTCACAGCCTCTGTTGTCAATCCCGCAAGGTAGTCATTCATAGCCATCCTCCTTCTTCCCAGCCTTAATCTGTCATTTAATTAACAAAACGTGTTAGATTAACTTACAATTATTATGTTCTTATACTAATACAACACCATCGCTTCGTCAATAGATTTTGAAATATAATTTCATGAAGAAATTAAATTCTGATGTTTTATTTCATTCCTTACATACTATGTTATACCACATTTATAAAGCGCTTACAAGATGCAATTTAAATTTTTAACAATTGCTTTGATCGCTATGGCTCTAAGGTTAAAGCGATTTAAAAAAATGTATTATTTGCTGATTATCGCTCCAAACGAAACATAAAGTTACATCATCCGTGTTCAACCGGATGATGTTTCGTCTTCAATTCCATTCATTTTCTTCCTCATAATTGTGTGCCAAGCTATTAATTATTGAATTAAACTACTTATTATATTCATTAGATCAACGTATTCATCATGTAGATAATCTGACATGGATTGATAAGTAGTACATTTTAGTACACGAATAAGTGAATGAAATACAAAAAAAGAAAGCATTGATCCATGATCAATGCTTTCCTCCACATTCATTCTATCAGAACCTAATTTCTAAGTTTTTTCTTTAATATATTATGCGTTTTTGTTAAGTAGGTTTTTACTTCTTCATATTCAGCACTTGCGACACCAGCAAATAATATGTCGATGATCGTAAGCATCGCAATACGCGAGCCCATAGCCCCACTGCGGATTGTTATTTCAGGTGTGGATATGCTCAATACAATATCCGCCCGCTCCGCAAGCTCACTTTTATTGTACTTCGTAATCGCAATACATTTCGCTCTATTCTTTTGGGCAATTTCCAGTGCATCAATAATATCACTAGTTGCTCCAGAGTTAGAAATGAAAATGGCAACATCATCTTTCTCAAGTAAAGTTGCTGCCGTGAGCTGACTATGACCATCTGTATAGGCATGACACATCTTATTAATTCGCGAGAACTTCTGTTCCCCGTCCATACAAACGAGTCCCGAAGCACCTATTCCAAAGAAAACAATTCGCTTACTATGACATAGTAATTCTACAGCTCTTGTAATTTCTTTTCGATCAATAACACTAAGCGTATCCTCAATGGACTTGCAATTATTCAATGAAATATTTGATATAATTGTCGAGAGATCATCACCTGGCTGAATATCTGTATATTGAGCCTTTGAATCCTCATCACGAGAACCCAAAGATGCCGATATACTCACAATAAAATTGCGGTATCCGCTGTAACCCATCGTCTTACAGAAACGAAGGACAGATGCATCGCTTGTCTTACTCGATTGAGCCAATTCCTTAATCGACAAATGAGGGATCTCTTCCGTATTTTCTAAAATGTAATCTCCGACCAATCGTTCAACTGGTGTATAACTCTCTCGCATATCACGAATTTTAATTAATACGTTGTCATTTAGACTCATAATCTACCTACTCTAGATTTAATTAACACCTTTATTAATATCATAAACAATATAAACAACCTATTACAATAACAAAATACGTTTCGGCATATCAAAAGCTAATATTAATTAATCTATTAAAATCATCCTACTCTTAGGTCATCTGGTGACTTTACGTTGATTATAGCGTAATAAAGTTGTAAGGTATAGTCGATAATTATATACTTTCTGATATGGTGAAACAAGGGACCACAAAGGTCCCCGAAGATTCTTTCTATTGTTCTCAGCATACGTAATACGCATGTATTTTTAAATTTTACTGCCCTCTAAATATGACTCGATTTGTCAACTACATTCTTTGATGTAGCACCGTTGCTTGAACCATTTAATTTGCTAGCAAGCTGCTTTAATGCAGTCAAGAACACCGGCATGGCCGCTACACTTAGTAATAATAGTGCAATGATTAATACGAATGCTACCTGTATAAGTGTCATTACGCCCGAAGGAATCAACGCGGCGCAGGTGATCCAACATCCCCTTCAAGCTCGTTATACCGCATCATCAGGAATATGCTGTAATCAACGCCCAGGGCTGCAATCATAATGAAGCTGAAAAATGGAACGATCCAGCTCAAGATTTCACTGATTCCAAGAGAAGTAAGTACACTAGCACCAAGGAAGCAATAATGAACAGAGAACTGGACACAGAGCGCGTAATGACTATTAGCACAATTAAGATTCCGACCAGCATAATCACGGCTGTACGTACAAAGTCATCCTGTGAAATATTCTGCAAATCAGCATTGGTTGCAGTTGTTCCTGTTAAGGCTGCTTGCACTCCTTGCAAGTCGCTGCCCCATCTAATGGCATTCCAAAAGCTGTCTGCAAGTTCTTCTTCGAGCTCAAGCGAATACAGTAACTCACCTTCTTCCATCATTTTAGCGAACTTCTTCAAAGGGCCATATACAGTGCAGATCAATGCCATAGAAGGCAGGGGGCGTAACAATTTCTCCTCCTTACTTGATTTGGCTATATCTAGAATGAATTTTTAATAAATCACCAAATATTGCTTTGCTATGTTCGTCTAAGTAATACCCATCTTCATGCAAGCCTTTCTTTTGCGATTTTTTTGCGCAAGAAATAAAGAGTCCTTTATAATGTAATAATGTACATAAAGACGGATTTGGAGGGAAATAAATGGCAAGTCGTAAATGGGTATTAATCATAGACGATGAAGATGATTTAGCGCGTCTAATGAAGGCTGTTTTACATAAAGAAGGTGTTCCAGACGTTGTAACTGCCGGGACCGTTGCAGAGGGTTGGGACAAGTTCCAGGAGTATAATCCTGAGCTTATATTGCTAGATATTATGCTCCCAGATGGAGAAGGATATGACTTATGCAGAAAAATTCGGGAAACATCAAATGCACCCATCTTATTTATGTCTGCAAAAGACGAGGAAATTAATAAGCTGTTAGGACTGGCGATAGGTGGCGATGATTATATTACTAAACCGTTCAGTCCGAAAGAAGTCGCTTATCGGGTAAAGGCACAACTGAGAAGAGCTGGCTTTACAGAAGAAAAAAAGGCTCCGAAAAGCTTACAAGCTGGTCCCTTTGAACTTAGTGCCAATGAGACAGAATTAAAAAAGAATGGCGAGGTCCTCGTGCTAACCGCCAAAGAAGTCGGTTTAATGAGCTGTTTTATGCATCATCCCAATCAGATTCTAAGCAAAGAAACCTTGTTTGGACAGGTGTGGGGTGAAGATTTTTTTGGTTCCGATAATACAGTGATGGTACATATTCGGCGATTACGCGAAAAAATTGAGGCCGACCCTTCAAATCCTTCCTTTATTTTGACGGTTAAAGGGTTAGGTTATAAATTACATACCAAGGAGTGAGACTAGTTGAAATGGAAATTGACACTCCGCTTTTTAAGATCGGTTATGACTATTGTTGTGATCGTTGGTATTGTAAACGCGATTTTGTTCCTTTCCCTATTCTTTATAAAGGTAAATAATAATAACTTTGGCACTGAAGAAGCATCTGCAGAAACCTTTAGCCGAACCTTTTCACAATACGTAGAACTACAGGCTGGCAAACCTGTTGTGAACGAAGAAGGTCTCAAAAAACTACAAGAAATGAGCGCCTGGGTACAATTCTTGAATGACCAAGGGGAGCAAGCAGCAGCCTTTTATACCCCTGAAGAATTGAAAACAGAGTATTCTCCTATTGAAATTGTCCAAATGTATAAATATAAAGAATTAGATGCACGCACGACGGTTTTTGTCAGCGAAGCCCAAAATTTCAGTTACTTTTTAGGGATTAATAATCCTAAAATAGGCCGCTACGTAATGACCTATGACTACGCTAAAATTTTCAAAGATGTTAATGTTTTTCTTTCCATTTTTTTAATCGTTGATGTGCTTATTGTAATCATCATTGGATTTCTATTTGGGAAAAAGTTAACTGCACCCCTTCATACATTAATAGAGGGTATTCAACAGCTCAGGGAACGACGTTTTAAGAAAATGCCTACTCCCAAAGGTGTTTATGAAGATGTTTTTCGTAATATGAATGAACTATCTGAAAAGCTCGATCGGCATGAAGAGGAGCGTAAACGTCTCGATCAAATGCGTGAGGAATGGATTAGCAATGTTTCACATGACATGAAAACACCACTTGCTTCTATTCAAGGTTATGCAGAATTTATTAACGACAGTGCCACAGATTTAACAGCCCAAGAATTACAGGAATACACGTCAATTATCAAAAGTAAATCGATGTATATGAAAGATCTGTTAGATGACCTCAATTTAACAACACGTTTACGTAATCACCAGCTATCCCTGCAATTTGAAGAGGTGAATCTCGTTCAGTTTCTACGAGAAATGACGATTGAACTTTTAAATGACCCGACCTTTGGTGAACGGCAGATAGAGTTTGAGGCGAATGTGGCTAAAGCAATGCATAAAGTAGATAAAAAGTTACTAAAACGAGCGATCCTTAACTTGATCTACAACGCGCTGGTGCATAACGATGAAAATGTCGTGGTGAAGATTCGAGTGGATACAGGTCCAGAATCTCATACCCAAATTTCGATTTCTGATAATGGCCAGGGTATTCCAACTAAAGATCTGGAACAGGTTTTCGAACGCTACTATCGGGGTACAAATACAACCAGCAAGCATGGTACTGGTTTAGGAATGGCCATCGCAAGAGACATTATTTGGGCTCATGAGGGGAACCTCGATATGACGAGCATTGAAAATACCGGAACCACCATTACTATACTTTTATAATACAAATGCCTTACTTACTCATTAGGCAGAGGAAAGGGCTGTGCTCCATTACCTTTATTGGAGACAGCCCTTCTTCAATTTATTAGTTTTTTATTGCTTTTAGCGGAATATCCTCTACTTTCACTTCATCGTATGAGGAGACTTGATCACCTTTTTTTACATACATTTTTAAGTAGGCGCCTTTACGAAGATTTTTTTGTGCATTAAATTCCAGTGGAATTGTATTACCTTTAGCATTTGTAGCCTCTAGTGTATACGAATAGGAAGTCATCACTGTACCATCACTCAGTTTATATTCATGGGGTTCCCCATCCTCTGTAATTTGTAAATAGTAATTTTCGGCATTCATGCGATTGAAATCAATCTTTGCTAGAGCAAAGACACCTACAACCCCAATAACAAACAAAATACCCATAGTAATTAGAAATTTTTTCATCTCAATCATCCTTCTGTTCTATTATTTAGTGTGATAATACGATTGTATGAAGCTACGGTTAAGAAATAATACAAACCGTAAATTACGGTATAAGCAATCATCCAGAGCAACACTGGCTTTGCTAAATCTATCATCAGTAGACTAGAGAATGCTTTTAAAGCCACTACACTATGCAATAACCCTACTATAAGCGGTACAACAAAGATAACGAATACCTGTGACGCAATGGATTTCTGCATTTCTTTTGCACTGACACCCATTTTATGCAGCATATTGTACTGTGCTTTATCCTCTTCTGCCTCTGTTAAAACTTTAAAGTAAATGATACTGCCTGTTGCAGCCAGAAATACGAGCCCAAGGAAACTTCCTATAAAAAGTAGAGAACCTACACTTTCCAAGCTTGTTTGGTAATCTTGAGGCCTACTGGAAAATGGCGCTTCTTCAGGCAAATGGTTTGCGATTTTTGCAGATAAATCCACAGAGGCATCCTCTATCCCAAGAACACGATAGCGTAGCACTTCTCCATCATTCCGTAATACTTTATACTGTTCATCCGAGACTACAACTGTTATACCTGCTGTGCCTGCATTCAATACGGTTTGTGTTTTAAAGCTTTGGAATGTGAGTGGATGGCCGTTGCCTGTTGTTATAGTTTTTCCTGTATACATAGGTGAGAACCTTTTGTCATATCCGATATCTAAAATAACTGCGTAACCATCCTTTACATTTAATTTTTCTTTATGCTGTACATTTGCTAAGTTGTTGTATGTTTTTTCATCGATAACTGTATACCCTCTTTTATCAGAGCTATCGAACGAGGATGGTGAATTTAATTCTTTCGTATGAAACGTAATGGATAGCGCATCGATATTTTCATCGTATTTTGTAGCTGGCAGTACAGCATTTACTTTTTTATCCATTTCCGCATCTGTTGATTGATACATAAAGGTATTCGGATTAATCGTTTTTGCCGAGTCATTCGTATTGTAATACAGGCTATAGACCGCTCCACCGGCAGTTACTGTTGTAGCACTCAACACAGCAATCACAGTTAATGTACGTGCATTCCCACGGATACGATAGAGCAGCTGCGATATGGTTATTACATGAAGGCCTTTCCACAGCCACTTTTCATTTTTCTTAATCATTGCTAACACAAAGCCAGTCACACTGTGGAACAATAAAAATGTACCCACAATTACCGTTGTTAAAATAATTAATACGGTCATGAGAAATCCGATTTTTGCCCATACCTTAGAAGTGAAAAGGTCCTGCATTGCAAGCCAATAGCCCAAGACAATAAGTAACACTCCAAGAACAGCTACTATCATAGATGGTTTAGGCGCCACTTCTCCCTTTTTGGAAGCATGAAATAAATCAATCAGCTTAAATTGATAGATCAAGCGGTAGCCTTGAAATGATGTCACTAAGAAAATAACCAGAAATACGATAGCCGTGTTCATCGCAGCCGCCATTGAAAAAGTAAAGGGTGCTACAACGTCATAACCCATTAAATGAATCAAAATCGTCATAAATCCTTTTGAACAGAGGAAGCCAAATACAATCCCTACTATTAAAGAGAATAATCCTAATAACAAATTTTCAAAAAAGAGCATAAAACCTATTTGACGATTACGTACCCCCAGCAACGCATACAGTGCGACTTCTTTTTTACGTTTTTTCATAAAAAATGAATTGGAATAAGCTATAAATATGAACACGAAAAAGATAAGAATGACTGCCGCGCCACTCATTAGGGAAGCCAGTTTTTGGGATGAAGCCGTCTGTTCTGCTATCGTATCACTATATTTTAAGGTCACAAATGTAAAGTAAATGATGATACTAAACACCATCGATGCAATGTATAAAAAATATTGCGAGAAATTTCTGGCTATATTTTTTCTTGCTAGACTAAATAACGTCATCTACCTCACCCCCAATGGCCGCATGAACATCTAAGATCTCTTGGAAGAAGGCTTTGCGTGTCTGATCACGACGATAGATTTCTGTTGAAAACGAACCATCTTTGATGAAAATAATCCGGCGGCAGAAGCTTGCGGCAAAGGCATCATGGGTTACCATCATAATGGTCGAATTGTTATTTTCATTTAAAGTACTTAAGCTTTCCAATAAATCTGTTGCTGATTTAGAGTCAAGTGCACCTGTTGGTTCATCAGCCAAAATCAGTGCTGGCTCTGTCACGAGCGCTCTAGCCGCAGCGGTTCTTTGCTTTTGACCCCCAGAGATTTGGTAAGGATATTTCCCCAGTAAATCTTCAATCCCAAATACTTTAGAGATCTGAGTCACGAGGTGATTAATTTTCTTCGCTGGAATTTTAGCAATCGCCAGGGGAAGCAATATGTTCTCCTTTACCGTCAAGGAATCGAGTAAATTGTAATCTTGAAAGATGAACCCGAGATGTTCACGCCGGAAGTCTGACAAAGCTGCTTCCTTCAGATCATGAATACTCTTGTTCTTCATATATATCTTTCCTTCTGTTGGAGAATCTATGGTTGCTAACAAATTTAGCAAGGTTGATTTTCCCGCTCCGGAAGGTCCCATAATCCCTACAAACTCACCTTCATGAATGTCAAAAGACACGTTTTCCAACGCTGTGTAAGCAGCACTTAACTTCCCGTACACTTTTTTTACGTTTTCTACTTTTAATAATGGTTCCATTCATTTCACCTCATAATTTGCTGATACTTATACTATAGGCACCGAACCTTACAGCAAATTCATGCCAACCTTACAACAAGCTTAAATCTACAAAAAAAGGGATACCCTGTAGCCATTTAAGACTACGGAGTATCCCTTTGCTATTGAATAGCATTCATTTTTTTCTGGTTGTATATAAATCAGAAGCTTCATCAAAGTAAAAGCGGCGTTTTTGTTTGCCAAACACGACTAAGACAATATGGATGAACAACACGATCGTTAAAATAATGGAGGTCAATCCAGCACCTAGCGTTAAGAATATAGATGCCTTATAAAATGGAGAATCCATTGATAGTTCCACATTATTCAAAATATTCGCAATGACTGTTATGAAGTACATCGCGTAAATGGCACCAAAGCGTTTAAATAATCGCTTGTTAGTTTCCACTCGACTTATTTTACTGTCATAGCGATAACGCATTATTTTCGTACCGATTGTCGATCCATTCCAAATTATCGGAATAATAAAAAAGGTTACAGAAAGTGTAATTGTGCTCGCAATAAATTCACTAACCATATTAACGTTGGTCATACTCAACACAACTTTAACTACTAGGTTGCTGATAAATAGATCAATAATAACAGCCAGTAACACAGACATCCCTCTTACTTCATCAAGAGCTAATAATCTTTCTGCTTTCTCCTTAATTTTCTTTTTTGATGGGAATAACGCCAACACGGCTGGAGCAATAAAGAACCCCAGTACTCCGCCAGAAGTATTTAACAATAAATCATCCACATCAAAAATACGATAAGGGCAATTATAAATCCCGTAAATACCGGTTACCTGTGTTATCTCATAAAATAAAGTTAATAGGAACGTGAAGCCTAGAGCTTTCTTCCAATATTTTTTATCATGAAAAAAGTAACGCAGATAAACACCAAAAGGTAATAATAGCAAGAAATTAAAAAAAGCTTGATAGAATGAGGGTTGGCTAAATAACAGTCTATAAGTAGCTGGCTGTGATAACACGATGCCACTATTGCCAAAGGTGCCCACTATAAATTGAAATGGCATAAGTGAATAATGTTGTGTGCCCGGTTTTTGAAGAGAACAAGTATTACGTATTTCCGGCAACGGCAACAATACTAAAAATAACGCTGCTAGAAAGTAAAAGATAAACGAAAACGAAATTAACGTGGTAGAAAAGGGAAGGTAATTATATTTTCTATAGGTATAAATGAGCCATGGGATAAATAAGGCAAATGCTAAAACCACAAAAAAGATCGCTGCCACAAAGATCGGTTGAGTATATGCTGACATTTCTAGTTCACACCCCAAAATGATTTAGTATTCATATTAACCATAAAACTGATTCTAATTCAACTGGAGTTGGAACATTTTATCAAATTTAAGGATCCTGTAATGTTGGCATCAATTTAATGTAAGGTTCGCAACTTATACTAACTCCTAAGCAAATAAAAATATTTTCAAAGGAGCACTATTAATGAATCCCTCCATTTCGCAAAAAGAAAGAATCATTTCACTCGACATCATTCGCGGACTTGCTCTTTTCGGCATTCTGCTTATAAATGTTGGAGCCTTTAAAGTTATTATGGAAGGAGATCCCTTACCAAACTATAGTGGCATTAATGGAATCATCCATAGCTTGATAATCATCTTCGTACAAAAAAAGTTCTTTTCTATTTTTTCCTTTCTATTTGGTGTAGGTCTATACATTTTCGCCTCAAGAGCCGAAAGCCGGGGAGATAAACCCAGATGGCGTATGGCTAGACGTTTACTAATCCTTTTGCTGCTGGGAATCATTCATGTATTTATCTTTTGGGGAACCATTCTGCCCACATACGCCATTATCGGATTGTTTCTGATCCCTTTTTATCACTCAACGGTTTCTACACTTAAAAAATGGCTGATAGGTATGACATCCATTTACATCATTTCCTTGGTGGCAAAAATATTTCTACCCACTCTAGGGGTTATATCATCTATCCTTGATATTTTTTCTAATGATGCTATACAAATCTTTATTATGTTTTTAGCTGGTTTTTTAACCGCAAAGTCAGGTTGGCTGACACACATACAAGAATTGTCTAAACCAATTAGAGGAATTCAAATGGTATCATTTCTGTTGTTCATTGGTTTTTCACTATGGATTTGGAACGCTTCTCAAAGTGGGAGCAGCAATGTAGATTCAGTTACGGGCTTAGGATCTCTCCCAACCACTTTGTTCTACTTAACAACATTATTTCTACTATTAGAAAATAAACAAATGGTGAAATTCCTGAAACCCATATCACGGGTGGGTCAAATGGCGTTTACAAATTATGTAGCACAAAGCATTATAGGGACGGCAATCATTTCAATGATAGGTCTCGAAGTCGTTTCACCGAAAGATATTCTCTACATCGCAGTTCTGATTTATTTTATTCAAATCATTTTTAGTACCATCTGGTTCAAGTTCTTTTCCATGGGACCCTTAGAAAAGCTTTGGCGCTTGATGACCTATGGAAAAAAGCCTGCAACAAAACGATAAAAACTTCACTTTCCTCCTCTTAATGCAAGTCGGAATTTATTTTCCCAACCCAAAAACCCCTTATAAAAAGGGGTTCTCAAGTTTAAGCGCTTTAACTTTTAGCCGACAGATCACAACATGAACATTAAGAATCAGAGAATCAAGTCCAAAGCATCCTGCGAAATCCACACTTTATCTTTAATCATTACCGTCAGCACATTTAGTTTCGTTGTTTTGCCATCCTGTATGGCGATATTTTTATCTATAGGCAGCTTGAGAACTTGGCCTGCTTTTTTCACTACAACCACCGGATTATTCTTATCGGTCTTATCTAGGGTAATCGTAGCTCCTTTGGCCTTGAATTTATCACTGGATACGTACAGTGTATCCTGAAGCTGCGCCAGATTGAGTCCGGTCACTTCTTGAATATATTTATTCACATCCGTATTCTGGATTACACCGCTGTTCACGAAATCAGTCGGTTTAAAATTAGCCGGATGGTACGCGAATAAGCCAACTTCTTCCGATGTGTGATCATCCGTAGAGAAGGTTACACCTATTTTATCCCCCAAAATTTTACCGATGACCGGCGAAAGGTTATCCTGCATTCCCAATCTGACTTGATCTGCTTCTTCTTTGGTTAGATCACTAAGTCCATAATGATCTGCAAGGACCTTTTTGAAATTGCTCTCATTAATACTGCCTTCAATGTAATAACTGGTATGCTTCGCTTTCTTCAGCACGGAGATTAGGTCTTTGGTAGAATCATAGTTCGTCATATTGAGTCCGCCGGTAGCATGATCCGAAACCGATAAGACTGCTGTATTGCCATCTTTTTCTGCAAAGTCAACAGCGGCTTTAAAGGCTTTATCAAACGCTAAGGTCTCACTCATAATACCCACTGGATCGTTATCATGACCATACCAGTCAATCTGGCTTGCTTCGACCATCAGAATAAAACCGTTCTCGTTCTGCGACAACTTCTCTATCGCTACTTTGGTCATTTCAGCAAGGCTCGGTTGCTTTTGCGGGTTCAGGTCAAAATCAGCATCCAGTGCTTCGGGGTTGAAGAGACCCCAGATTTTATTCGTTTTAGAATTCATTAACCCTGCTTTATCCGTTACGTATTCATACCCATTTGATTTCAGAACTTTGGTTAAATCTTCTCCGTCCTTGCGGTTAATGTCTTCTTTGCCGGGTACCAAATACCCGGAACCACCCCCAAGTAGAACATCTACACCACTATAGACCATCTGTTCTGCAATAGACTGCGCATTGTCACGCGTGTATGCATGACTTAAAAATGTAGCCGGCGTCGCATCCGTTAATTCACAAGTGAATACCGTTCCTGTACTTTTCCCTGCCATTCTCGCTGCATCCATAAGGGTAGGCAGAGGTTTGTTCACGTCCTCTGGCTTAACTGCGCTTATGAAAGGCATCGTTATTCGGTCTGGAAGTATGGATACCGTCTCACTCTTAACCTTATGGCCTGTAGCATAAGCCGTAGCTCCCGCAGCGGAATCTGTGGTCAGTGAATCCGTAGAATATGTTCTCACCAGCCCGCTGAAATACTTATCCATCGCAAGCGCCTGCCCTCCCTGATACCATCTGGCCAAGTTCACATCGGATAAGCTCATCCCATCCGTAATAAACAGGATTACGTTTTTGACCGATTTGTTGGTAGGAGCATCAGAGTTATTGGCGCCATCGGCGTAGGTCGTTCCGTTGCCTGCTGCAAGCAGACTGCAAATCATAACTGTACTGCAAATTCTCCCGATAACCTTTTTGCGCATTTGAATCCTCCTCTAGCAGATTTTGTTAAGTACGTTATTAGTTTAAAGGAGGATTGTTTGCGGGAGCAGCACCTATTCTCTTATTTTATATTAAATTCTATGCATATTTTGTCTTGACCTGTGCTACTGATATTTGTAAAAAAGGGGCGCCCTAGGGGCCCCCTTTGCATTATTATTGTCTTATTACGAGGACATCTCGAGGCGCTCTACCGGTACTTTGAATTTGGGAAATTTCGGAGCTTGTAAGGATACGTCCTACCAATATCAACGAAGATGTGACATTGTTAAAGTTAAAATTATTCAAGTTCGCTACGTTTTGGCTGCCACGGAACACACGGAACGATCCCTGAAAGTTAATTCGCGAAAAAAGCACAAGCGTTACTTGAGAGCTTTCCACAACATTTCTGAGACGGAAACTCGAGAGAACGTTGTTAAACCGAAACGCTCCAAGATCACGAACCGCAACTCCTCCACGTCTGAATCGAATCCGACGATTGGTAAAATTAGTACCCGACCAAAGAGTAAGACGTATATCACTGTTAGCCAACTAAATCAACTCCTTTTCTGAGATTGATATAGTTTATTACTAACTTCAAAGAACGGTACAAGACAAATACAGTTGTACAAATGTTTGTTTTTCAGATTTCCCTAAGGTGGTATTATCCAAATAACCGTATCGAGCCTCGGATATGTTAGCAATTGAAGTGATTTTTACAGTTATATTCTTCTAACTATTAGACACTTTCTTATACGTTAGGTGCGAATATGAAAAGAATAATTCAAGCATTCGGGTATTTAGGTAGTACAATTTTGGCTGCAGCTTTACTGTCATGGATCTGCGTATTTTTGATTCACGGCTTACCTGGTGTCTATGAATGGATGGCACTTAAATTTATCATCCCCATTCTAGGTTTCGTAGGACCCAACCCAAACCCTCTTGACTATCCTGGCAGAAGGACTGCCGTTATATTTTGAAGGTACCAATGCAGAGGTTATGCCGTTAAAAGGAACAAAAGTCACGCCAATGCGCAATGAATCATGATCTGGTAAAAAGTGAGGCTATCTTTCTGAGGAGTTACCGTAGGAGGAATGGACAGCTTCAACAACTAAAAAAAGGCGTTAACGGATGCCTAAGCTCCGTCAACGCCTCCTCTATCCTTTCATTGTATTCCTGCCTCTGCTGGAAGCGAGTTATTTCTTGTCCCCACTGCTTTAATAACGAAATTGTAGGCTTTAGCAGAATCTATGCCGTTTAATGTATAGCTGTAACTCGTCTGACCGCTTACCGTCGGTACATACACGCTCCAGTTTGTGCTGACTTTATCATTTTTCTCGTAAATCCGGTAACCTCGCACCGGCTCAGAACTATTTGCTGGCGCTTTCCAAGAAAGAACTGCACGGTTCCCTGACTGTCTTACTGCGCTTGGATTTTGGACAATGCCGGGTTTGACATCAGTCCGTTTAATACTGTAAGCATCATAGACGGCAAGGGGTTTATCTTTAACTGCTGTGTAGGATGTGAATTTCAGCACGTCGCTTGTAATGGAAACATCCACGAACATTTTCTTGTTGGGCTGATCGTTTTTTGCTGCAAAAAAAGTGTCTGCATCTGGATTAATAGCATAGAATTTCGAAGCTGCCGAGTTGCCCATTAGATATACGGTCCCTTTGGGATTCAGCACATTTCCTTGCTCATCGGTAATGACATTCTTAATCGGAACGTTGTTCAGCATTTGAAAAGACCTCATATACATATGGTCATGACCTTCAAAAACCATGTCCACACCCAGCTCATCCAATACAGGAATCAGATATTTCCGGTAAAATTCTACCCGGTCGCTTTCTGCCGAAGCATTATCCCCTGAAGAATACGCTCCCTTATGCATCGAGACGAATTTCCACTTTTTATCGGTCTTTGCCACCTGATTCCGCATCCATTCCAATTGTTTGGTGAACTGAATATCCGCTTTGTATGGCTTGACCTCCCCTTCGTACTGGGAATTGATCTGCATAAACAGGGCATCGCCGTATTCGAAAGCATATACCGAACCGTCATGAGCACCCGTCCCGACATCTTTTGGAAGATTAAAATGGTTATAGAAGTTGTTATTCGGATAATCTTCTATCTCATGGTTGCCGATAATCGGTGCAAATGGCACATTGGCAAATTCCTTTTTTGGCACACCCAAGAACCACTGCCACAGCTGCTCCAGATCACCGTCATCCGTTAGATCCCCTGTAAGAAGAACAAACTTGGGATCTACCGTTTTCTCAATAGCTCTCTTAAAAGTATCCTGCCACAGATCAAAATTCGATTTACTTGAGCCTTGGGTGTCGGTTACATAGAGGAAATGGAAATCCTGATTATCCGCCTTGTCCGTGGTAAAAGAACCCGCCTCGCTCCAGCCGTCCGCATCACCGTTACCGGCCCGGTAGATATATTGGGTTCCAGGCTTAAGACCGCTTGCAATAACCTTGTGGCTGGCGAACTTTTTATACTTTTGAGAACTTCTGTCTCCTGATGTCATTAAGGTTTCAATAACTGTTGAGCTGCCCTCATAAGAAGCTGCCAGTTGTTCCGGAAACTCGCTTCCTCCCGCATTGGAGGCCTCCACTACTTGCACTACTGTACCTCTGACGGTTTCGGCTGTATACCAGTCAAAGGCGATACTTGTCTTTGGGTCCCCGTTAAAAGTCATGTTCAGCAGCGTTGGTGTTTTGATGCCGGTATCCGGAGACTTTGTCTTAAAGCTCCAGGTAATATCGTTCTCAGGTGTCCGGCCATCCGCAGTCCCCTTAACAAGCTCTTTAGGGACGGTCACGTTGTAAGTTTTGCCGGCAGTAAAATTAGGGTGGCTGACTCTGACTGTGTCTTGACCGAGGAGCGAAGCAGAAATGTTATTAAGAGGGAGATTGTTTTCCGTGATTACAACTTGATAACCACTGTCGAGACTGATCGCTTTGTTAAACTTCACTGTGATCTCTGCGTTAAGGGAAACATCTGCAGCCCCTGAAGCGGGAGTTTTGCTTACCTCAAGTGTGGGAGTGTCCCCAGGTTCGCCGCTGCTGCGTGTTCCTTTAATTATCACATCTTTGATTCTGCTTGAGCCTGAGCTGGACACCGTTCCCCCGCTTACACTTTTCGCAGAGTTTACCACCCAGCGGATATAGAGTACATCTTGATTGTTTGTTCCCGCAGGCAAAGCGAGGTTAGTTAATTTGCAGGAATTATTGGAACAATTAAAATTGTTCTGGGCTAAAACAAGGTTGCCGCCCGTAACATCTGTCCATTCCTGTTGATCTATACTGTATTGCACCTTAAAATCCCTGGGTCCTGTACTTGAAGAAGTTTGCTGTGAAGAGAGGAAGATACCTTCGAAACCTTTGGTAGAAAGCGTGGCAAGCCAGTATTTCAGGCCCGTTCCTTCATGCCACCCCTGGTTGCGTACGCTGTTCTCACCTGACTCATAGGTGTACGCATTCGTATTAGTTCCTACATCACGAATGGATGAAGCCGTCTGATATACCCCGCCTGTAGCCGGAAATACACCGTTCTCGCCTTTGTCTTTAAAAATCCACTGGGCAATCGTTTCCTGAACTGCAGTTGCTTCGCTTGCAAGATCTTCCTCATTTCCCTCTCTTCCTGCTGAGACAAACCCGGTCAACTCCATGGCAAGCAGCAAACCTATAACCATTAGACTGATTACCTTGTAAAATCTATTTTTGAGATAAGATTGGTTGTTATCCATTCAGCCCATCTCCCTCTTCCTTAATCTCACTTATCATCGAACCGCAGTCACCGAGAAGAACGGTGGTTCTACTGCCCTTACATTCCTGTTATTGGAGTTCCCAGTCGGTGACTTGAAGAATTGCCGAATCTGCACCTTTCAGGTCTGTCTCTCCCATGTTCAGCAAATTGCTCCACTGCTTCACACGGTTCTTGCCGTTAGGCGGAGAGTTGTACTCATTAGTATCCACAATCTTGGTCCGTTCTTTATAAAATTTGGTCATGAAAGTCTTCTCATCCGTGCTGCTTCCGGATTTACCCAAAAGCCCTTGAAGGGTCTCGGAGCCGCCGGTAGCTCCATGGTTCAGCGCTGCATCCACGAAGGAACCAATAGTTAATGCCGAGTTAAAGCCGCGTTTGCGGGCCTGCTCCACACTGTATTTAATATAGATATTGTAGAACGTTTTCCACATAGCCTCTCTCCACTCGGGATCATCTTGCAAATTGCCGATTTTTCTACAGAAGCTCTCTTCGCTTTCATTGATCTCGAGGATCTTCCCTTTCATCGAACCCTTAACACCGATCCGGGCCAATGCACCTTTAACCGAAGGATTACTCGCGCCTTTAGCAGCGTCATATGCCTTGAACAGATCCGGACCGTCAGGACCGGTATCATTTGAGCCGCCTGTAGTTGCACCAAATATTCCAATCGTATACCCGCGGTCATCATCAATATCTTCACAATATCCGTAAAAATCGATCCAGTTCAGATCGTCCTGCTCCGGTTTGTTGACAAGCATCATAATATTGTTCCACTGCTCACCATCCAGTCCTGTGTTGTCACGCAAGAATTGAAGTGTTGCCGGTGAGAAGTTAGAATCAGGGTTCCCTGCCGCATAACTTTTCTGTTGAGATGTTTTGGACAGACAGCCATAAGAAAAAATCATTGAAAAACTGAGCAGAATCATCAATGAAAATTTCATCTTCTTGGAAACCTTACTCTTCGTTGAATTTAGCACCGCAATCTCTCCTTTAATTGAATAGTTTAAGCGCTTTAACTTTTAGCGGCAGTGAACCTTATCCCCAACCCATCTGAGCATGACAGCCCTCCTTTTACCAACACTTGGTAATTCAGTT
Organism: Paenibacillus sp. FSL H7-0735; assembly: GCF_038008505.1. Classification (NCBI taxonomy): domain Bacteria; kingdom Bacillati; phylum Bacillota; class Bacilli; order Caryophanales; family Paenibacillaceae; genus Paenibacillus; species Paenibacillus sp. FSL H7-0735. The sequence goes on from NZ_JBBOZH010000001.1 coordinate 4,618,374, forward strand.
CAAGCTTATCTCAAAAAGTTTGTCCAAACAGCACGTATTTTCTTGTATTTATTAATTTTTATACATATGTTGCTACAAACCATAGATTAAGTCTACAATCCTCTTAGGAGGTGCTGAATGAAGCCGGTATTTTATGAGTCTACTCTTTTTGACATCAGCCGCAAGAAACAGGTATACACCAGCATGCCTGCAAGACACTATCATGATGCATATGAGATTCTGTATTTAATATCCGGGGATTTTTATTATTTTATAGGGGACAGAACCTATCAGGTTGCGGGCGGAACGCTGCTATTTATGGATATTCACGAAATGCACAAACTGGTCAATTCAGGCTGCAATATGTATGAGCGGGTAACACTCCTGTTTAAAAAAGAATTCCTGCAGCATTTCTGCACCGGCAGTCAATGTGAGGAACTGCTCGAATTGTTCAAAAGTGATTACCGCGCTTTGAAGATGACCGGGATGGATCAATATTTCATCGAACAGCTTTTTCAGAAGATGATCCAGGAGGGAAAGAAGCAAGCCCGCGGATACGAACAGTACCAACAAATATTATTGGTGGAGCTGCTCCTCTATCTTAATCGTAAACTATTTGACAGCCGCACAGCTTCATTTGTGGAATCCAATCGTACACATAAGAAAGTCCTGGACATCGTTAATTATGTAAATCAACATTATATGGAACCGCTCAAGCTCTGTGAGATTTCACGGCAATTCGACATAAGCTCTTCCTACCTTTGCCGCACTTTTAAAGAATCCACCGGGTTCAGCTTCATTGAATATATCAATAACATCCGCATTAAAAAAGCGCGTGATTTGCTGCTTGGCTCTTCTTTTAATGTTACTGAAATTGCGGGAATGGTTGGGTTTGATAACACCTCCCATTTTGGACGAACCTTCAAATTAATAATGGGCATCTCGCCGCTCTGCTTCCGCAAACAATTTAAGTCTAAATAGCAACGTCAAGACATTTCATCAAGCCGGACAAATTGCAGGTTTCTTGCCTGTAGTTGGTTCAGCACTTCTTCTAAAGCTTGCAGCATAAAATAAGGAGCATGCCGGTCCGCGCCCGCAGTCTCTCCGCTATCGTGAAGTAAAACAACGGAGCCATCGGTGATTCCACCTAATAGAATGGCCTGCATCCGGGTTTGACAGGCCCGGATGTTCCAGTCACTCGCCTTCAGCGACCATAGAACAATTCGATACTGCTTGTGCCGAAAAAAATCAAATAGATTGATTAATCCCCAGGGTGGACGGTAATGATTGGGTCTGATTCCGACAATAGACTCTATAATATCAGCGGAGCGTTCCAGGTGTTCTCGCCTAATAGTACTGGGCAGCATCAGCCAATTAGAGGTATGGCAGTAATTATGGATGCCAATCTGATGGCCTTCCCGATCCATTCTTCTGATCAGATCTGGATACTGCTCCGCTCGCGCTCCAAGCACGAAAAAAGTAGCCTTCACTTGATGTAACTTCAATAAATCCAGCAATTCCGGCGTATATTTCGGATGTGGCCCATCATCAAAAGTGAATGCCACCTGTTTTTCTACCGTTCCTTTGCGAAAGACACCAAAGCCGCTCACTCGCGTAATCAAACTTGGAATAAACATGTAAAGAGTAGTCGCACATAGTATTCCTCCTATCAGATATGTAAGTATGATTACACCTCCTTATAACAAGCCTAAGTCCTATCCAGAGTAGTTCTGTCCGGGTGAGAATCGATTTTTCAGTGAGGCGCGTGAATGGATCAGTAACATCGGGACCAGTTGCTCTGTTCGCCGATTGATTCTTTGTCTCCCTTCAGGATGCATGGCAGACAGCAGCAATCGAAGATAGATGGTGGTGATGCGTTCGAAAACGCCGGACTTTATATTTTGTTGTTCAAAGCCAAGACCGTGTGTTAATCCCCGATGGAGCAGTGTAATCCCCAATAAAGCCTTGACCTGCCTGAACTCGGACTGCGATTCGAAGGCTTCGTTGATTTGCTGCATTGATTTGCGCAGCATGCGAGCCGTTTGCAGTGCGGCACGATCCGATCCTTCGGACCGGATCAACTTCAGGATTCTTTCATTGTCGAGGTGGAGTTCTCCCACCCACTCTCCCTGATTGATGACCGTGGCGTCTTGGCATACAATAGGCTGTCCCCGATGCTTTTTTAGCATCACGGTACATATTCCAAAGCGTGACTTATGCGACCCGCGAAAATGTGAAAGCAACGCAAAAGCTTTTTCCCACATCATCCAGACGGACTGCACCGTGTTTTTACGTATTTTGAAACCCAACTCATTCACCATCCTTAAAACGGTTATTGTCTCTCATTTCATACATTGTACCTAACGGAACTTTCTTTTTTTCTAACGTCTACTTATATTTGACGCTATACACCAGAATTTCTCTGCGAGTAAATCAAATTTTTATACAATTATTTTCATTAAGTCTAAATTTTTGGCATCCAACTACATAAAGAAAAACCCATGTCTCTTGGACATGAGTTTCGGAAGTTATCTTTTTGACTAAATCAATCTGGTTTCACTATCAATCCAAACTACCCAACTCCACCACATCTCCGCTAGTAGCCTTCACTGCAAAATCACAATCCAGCTTCCCGCACAGCACATACTTCTTCTGCCCAGGATTATACACATAGACGGGTGTTAATTCGAACCATCCCCTGAGCTTGTCATAAGCTTCGTCATGGCTCACAGCAATTTCCCCTTCGCTCTGGAACTCATCAAACGTATCGAGCATTAACTTGTTATCCATATAATCTATAACCTTATAATTTTTCGTATCGATAAACAGGAGGATCTTACGCTGAAAAATACGATTACTTGGCGCATTCCCCCTCAATGTCGCTTGAATATGTCCTCTTTCCCGATGTAAAGTCTTCAGAATCCATTGTCCGGATTCATCCGGATAGAGCTGGCTTAAACCAGCTTCGACTGCGGCTATACATTGGGCTTGTTCTACGTCTGTGATTGAAAATGAATCTGGATGCGGCTCACGTGCTACTGCCTGTTCGATTGTAACTACTTCTTGCAGACGGATCTCCGTCCTTGCGAACTGTTCCGTGTCCACTTGCTCCCAATGTATTACTTGATCAATATTCAGTCGTGCTCTCGTACCTGATATCATCTCAAATGGAATTGTGGTTGTTCCATCATTTGTAATGTAGATTTCTTCTATCCCATAGATCGGCAGGAGATGCTTCATCTCGTACACTGGATATTCGATAAGCTGTAGTTGTTTTTTCGCCAGTGGCTCTACCGCTTGAAGCGTGAGAGAATAATGCTCTTTGTGCACAAGGGAGCTAGAAGGAAACTGGCCATATACACTATAAAAAATAATCCTACCTTCCGCATCGAAGCGTAATTCCATTCGCCCGCCGGGGGAGATGGGGATACCGTCTATACATTCGGCAAAATGATATTCTCCTCTTTCTTCCTTCAATAGGTAGAATTGTTTACCATATTCAAGCCCTACTTCAGCTTCCATCCACTGAATAACGCCGTTTATTTCAATGTTTTGGAATGGTGTTCGATTTGCATAAGATTTCCCTCCAACAAAAATAACACTTTTATAGTTGCGGGATAGTAAGTCAAGCGTAATGACTGCAGTTCCTTCCGGATTATAATCCTCCTTCCATTCCTTAATGTGAGAAGGAAACCATTCCATACTAAGCAAATAGTCGGTTTCTCCCAGCATCGTAACTTCGCGATAAATTTCATTTGTATGTAAGTAGTAGTTGTCCAATCCATAGGTTTGCTGTGTAGCATTAACTAGTTCTTTGATTCGGAAATCCATATCAGTGCACCCCACAAAATTGATGCCTATATCATATCATTACTTAGCAATGATTATGAAGCGCAACGAATCATATCTGCTACATATTCTAAGAGCTTATGTAATGGGTTTTGCTGGTGTTCAGAAAATGATCAGTAGCTTGGGGTTTAATAATGCAGAGTGTATCAATCTATTGTACCAAGTCAGGGAAATTCACCCTACTGACTTACAACCTTGCCAGAATACTAAACATGTATAGTGAACACATATTTTAATGGAGGTATATCATCATGATTGACATCATCGACGGAAATGCGGCATTAATACATTTTTTTCCACTTCCGGCGCATCTTTATTCTAAGAATATTGCTTGTATTGTTGCTGTGGCTCATGAAGAAGAACGGGGTCCAAATTTAACAGGCCTCATAAACGCTTTATACTCAAAGGGATATACAGACCTTGATCATCTATTAAATTCCACATGGAAAAAACTATACCAAGTTCCGAGGTTGGGCCAGCAAAGACTGGTGCTTCTACTTAGTTTACTAGAACGAATTTCTGCAGATCCCAAGACCATAGAAAACTATACAACTGTCCCTCCTGTTACCATCCACAGTAAAAAGGAAATGAAAGAATTAACTTTAAAGAGGATCATTAAGAAGTATAACGAAACATCTGTAGAGGTATTAACTGAAGACAGCGAAAAAGAAGCTCGTTTAAAGAAAATTAAAGATAGACTCCGAGAAATGGGGATGATCGTATAACAAAACCCCGCCAGTATAGTAAAGTGCACCCCTTAGAATAGACATTGGATAAACCCCTGGGTCAATCCGATTTCTATTCTAGGGGTGTGACTTTCAATTCATTTAGTAATCGCGCGCTGCATCGAACCAGCGTTGAGCCATCTCCTCTGTGATAGGCTGGCCAATCAGGTGGTCAGACTGGCTAAGTTGCCATACCGCTTCACCAAGATCTTCTCGTTCGGTGGTTTCGATGCCCTTAAGATTGTTGAAGCGCACGGTGAAAGCGGTAATGGCGGCCTCTGCTTCAGCAAAGCTATGGGCCTCGGACAAGGTTACCTGTGCAACGTTGTAAGCTTCATTAGCCAGCTTGGCTAGACGTTTAGTCCAGGAGGAGAATGGGCGGCCAAACTCGGTCGTCCACCACTCTGGCTTTCGTAATTGGCTCACTGAAGCATGGTCGGTCCAAGGACGGGTTTCAGCGCGAGTTTTCATTTGCTTTTTTAGATGCTTGCCAGCGCTCTCTTCCACATTGTAGGCGATAAATCTGTCAAGCAACGGCCACGCGTTCAAGGTCGGCAAATCCTCCAGATCAGGCATGAAGCGCAGCTCCAGATTCGTTAACTCGGTATGATGAGCCAATAGATTCAAATCGCAGAAGTTTCCCCACAAACTCAGTGATTTAAGGTTTGGGTACCGGTTTAGACACTCTAGCGAGATGGGCTGTCCCAGCGGTGCGTTATGTAGCGTCAAGCTCGTTACCTGGTGCAGCTCCCCCATATCGGGCAGCAAAAAAGGGGAATCATTCTTACGTCGGCCGGTGCGCGGTGCTAGTGTAAGAGAAGATGGCATATCACCTGTGGCCGAGAAGCGTGATAGATCGCCAGACACACTCAGGCGGAAAGGCTGCTTCGGAAGTATTAGGCTAAGGGACCTCCCGGATGGTTCCAACTTGACATGCAAGCCATGCAAATTGGACTGACTGGCGTCCGCCACCGTGTCTGCAGACAGGATCGGAGTCCATGTCATCTCTTCAATGGGACGTTTCTGTGCCCAGTCAAAGAAGCCTAAATCACTGCCTGTATAATGCAGAAATCTCGGCCAGGGAGAGCCGGCCGGTGTGGCAAAGACATCGAATACGGTCCAATCGATAGGCGCATCAGACGCGACATGAAGGTCAACCTTTTTCCCCAATTGCGACGGACCCATTGATAGACTGCCCACACCGGGCTTAAGGACAAGAGTATGACTACGTGGACCTGTCAGGTTGATAGGATAACTACCAACTTCTCTAACAGAACCAGCTGAAGGACCAGCTTGGCTATCATTTGGCATTTCTATCATCCTTTCCTCTAAAGCATATCAAGATCTAACTATTCACACCTGACTCTATCTTCTCAGTAATAAATTGTTTAAATCTTGTAAAATACCGCTCTGATGCTTCCCAGCGCCTAAGATCCAAATAGGGCATGTCCTGCTTGCCATATTGATCGGGCGGCTGATAATGCCGGGAAACATAAGTTCCATTGTCCAGTGTATAAAAATAATACGTTTCATCTGGAGTCCTGATTTCAATCCGACCATGTAGGAGGTCTCCGTCCTCGTCCGTATGCGTTTGACGGAAGCTGTAACATTTGGAGCCGTCCCAGAACCCGCCATTCTCCTCCACTTCCGAATTTAATTCCTGAATTACAGTGTGTTGCAAAATGTCTTGCACATACTGTACCTCAATGTTTGGTAAATAAAGCTCAGCCATATTAACGCAGGTCAGCAACATCGTCCAGCAATCGCTAATCTCTGCTAGTTGTTCCTGAGACTCTTCTGTAATGTCCTCCCACTCAGACCCTTCTTCTATGGTTCTCTTCAACAAACCGACAGAATGATCTTGCTCCAGCCAAATATAATAGTGATGCCGGTTATCATTCATATAAACGCTAAGATCCCGCTCATCCCCGTCAGCATCAATATGCTCCAGTTGAACTTTGAAAAAAACGTCTTGCTCGCGAAAATTAAAAGAAGGCTTATCACTTGGCATTAAAATACACTGCGTCAACTTCAATATATTTTCTTCATTGATCGTGTTATGGGTGAAATATAAATGAACTGCGTTCTTGCTAATGGGGGATTCATTTATTTTTTTTAGAGCAGAACAGCCTTCTTTAATTACGTTCACCAGTGTGGCAAAGGAAAAATCCTCCTCATCCTCATCCATATCCAAAAAAACTTCATCAATCAACACCTCATGAATGTCCACCGGAAGCTCCTGAAATACGCCGTCCCCCTCCCACACATTTACTAAGCAAGCGATCGATTTATGTCCGTCCACTTTGAAACTGTACTCGTCATCCTGAACTAAAACCGCAGCGCTGAGATCACCTTTAACAATCGTTTCCCCATGATTGTAGGAGCCGCATAATATTTCCTCAATCATCAGGTTGCCCGAAACATAAATTTCCTGACCTCCTACAGCTATATTTTTTGCACTCAAATTACCGGTCACCAAAAGCCCTATGGCGCCATCAGTTTCTTTATTATAAAGATTGTCTACAGTAAAATTTCCTTCTATAAAAATGATGATTACCTCTTTTTGTTGCGGGAAAGGTTGCTCCCAATCTAGATTAAGAGAAGGCAGCGTCAAATCCCCTTCATAGTAAGCGGCAAGTTGCTCTTCACTAAAATCTTGGTAAAACTTCGCCCACCAAGATCCTTCGGGAAATTTATCTGCTAGCTGGCTAATAGGAATGAATCGGAAAAGATTGCTCATACATTATTTTCCCTTCATTTTGAAATTTCCATTATTTCCTCACATGCCCCAAGGCTTACGCCCTGCTTAATCTCGACCATTTTATTAAATCCGAATATAGTAGACGGTTCCCGAAAGCGGAGGCTTCTACTCCGCCGCTTCCGCCAACCATACTTGCATAGCCGAAGATTCTGCCCGATTCAAACGGAGGGCGATTTCAGTATTGATCTCATCCGGCGGCATGACTTCGACAAGGACGCATACTGACTCTCGCAGTTGATTCAAGGCAAACACACCTTCATCATCGAGCATTTTCATCGCCAGCTCCATGGCCTTCAGCCTCAAATCAAACTCACGATTCCCTTCGTCATTCTCAAGATCCGCAATGAAAGGACGCTCGGTAAATCGTTGTTTAACGTTATCGAAGTTCTCATCGCCGAAACAACAATAGGGCGAATCCGCATAAGACCATTTGATAAGTTCCGCAATCGTCGATGCCGGTGTGTCACTTTCGACTCCTTGCCTGACTGCTTCCATCTCCAAAGCTTCCCACGACCAGGCGGAGATACTTGGCGCATGTCCCTCGCCAGTAGTGTATAGAGTACAGTAATAGTAACGTTCGCCATTTTCAAAAAGAGTGCGAAAAGACGTTCTAGCAGCATCGGCGATCTCTATCGCCAGCGTCTCTATTTCTTGCATCGGCTTCCTCCTTTCCGTTAGTGGATCCGCTCAGGCAGGATGTCTTCTATTAGCTCCAGCCTTCTACAAATGATATGGCGGCGCTTTTTCTACTACAAGGTTATCAGGATGAATATCAGTTGGCTCATAGTCATTCATACGGAGAAGGATATACTCAATCTCTTCTAATGGCATCTGCAATTTCTGGCTGACTTCATAAAGACCCATGTCTTGCGAAAGTAGTTTCCGTGCTTGATTTAACTTTCCATTTAGCCAATTATTTTCGAGCATCCATTTTTTCACTAGGTCCAGTAGTTGATTTTGGGTTTTCTTATCTGCATGCTTATTATATTTAGCAACTGACTCTGACAAATAGTTAAAAAGGTGAATACCTAATCCCTCACGTTGCTCATGCTTGGACATCCGTTGGTATTGCTCATAACTTATGCTGATATCTAATTCGAGGGTATGATCCCTGCTATCAAACCGTCTGGATGTTTTTCGACCATAACCTTCAGGTAAAACACGCAATACAAAAAAGATATCATAGGGAAACTCCCATGTATTTGCTAATTCCTCTAAGGGCAGCAGTTCATCTCTCAATTGACCCACACACGTTCCATGTGTATCCAAAGTAAAAACTAGTTTCATGCCTACCTCCCTCTCCCATACGTAAGGAGCACCCAGATCAGCTGTTATTTTCTGAAATCGCTTCGCAGCCTTTCGACAAGAGCCACTGCTCCATATCGGCAAACGCCTGCCCCGTATCCTGTTCATAGAAGACGGCCACCTCTTGCTGGTAGGCATAATTCAATCGTACATAGCCTCCCAGCTGCCGGTAGAACAGGAAACAAGCATAGGCATTCTCATTAAACAAATCCGGCGGAAATTCATGTTGGCACAATCCAGCCAGTTCGGGTAGCGTAAGCTGGTCCTGCCCTTGTGGCAAACGCAAAAATCGATGGCTGCGAGTGCCCGTCCACGGTTCATAATAGACGCTCTCCCCTTGAATGATTCCATACACCTGACGATATATTTCGTCCAGCACCAAAGCGTACATCTCCTCGTCTTCCTGCTCCGGTGCCTGCAGGAAAATCGCCTTCACGTGCTCCGCATGCCGAGGTAGCCAGAGCAGCCCAGCTGTCTGTGGATACACTGCCAGAAAATCACCGTCAACCGTTGTACCTATAACGATACACTCCCCGATCTGTTGCTCAGTAATGGGGCTGTTTTCGTCATGCTCCCATAATCCGTACTCTGCAAAAGGTTTGAGCACCTCCGCATCCGGAAGCTGAACATTCAACCACCCTCTGTAAGTTCCTTCGCCGAATCGCCGCAAAAACCGGAGGTAGCCCGGTGGATAAACAGCGGCATCTTCCTTCGCAAGTGCTTGGTTTTGGTCATCAGACAGCGGTTTTGGCCGAGATACGATGTACATAAATACTCCTCCTGCTGCCCCCAACATGCAACTCTTCCAAATAAGAGAATTCTTTAAAATATTGCAGGTTGAGGAGCTTTTTTATCCAAGATAATACTGAAATTTTAGAGAGTGCAACATATCAATCCCCAATTTTTGAATTCTCCAGCTTGGCCAGTGCTTCGGTGTCATTTGCCCTGAACTATTTTCCACCCATCACAAGCCCATATTTATTGAAAATCCACGATTTGCTCAAATCTTGCATCGCACCATGGCTTATACACACAGAAGGCTTTTGCTCCTTCATAGCATCTGCATCATGCGCCGAGAAGCGAAGCGGCCTTGTCATTTTTTTAATAGCACCCGTTATTTCATCGAAAAACGTATATGTTAATGGCTTATGGTCCCGAATATCCTCATAGATATAATACTTCCCTTTTTCATCTTCCAAATCTATTTGAAAGCCTTTAGGAAATGATAGCAAGATACACGGCAGTTCATCCTCTGCCCATTGTCCGTAATATGGAAAATAGACACCTTCATTTCTCGCGAAAAATCCAGAGCTTCCATTATCAGACGCAACAGAAATAGAATAAACAAAGAAAGGGAGACCCTCATTCCTTTTTTCTTCTGCCGTAAAATAATCATAAAAGGTCTTATACGCCTCATACACCTGATTCAGATCATGCTCTGTCTGGGCATAATTGGTTAGATGAAATTGCGCTTGCTTATGTTCAAAAAGCTTCAAAACGCTTTCAAACTCTTCCGGCCTTATGAAGAATCTAAGCTTATAAAATCCGCTGTTCTTTAATCTATCCATTTCTTTTCGCTCACCGCCATGTACTAAAATGTCATCTCAGCTGTCCTTAGCCATTTGCTCGTGTATTTTCAAAATTCATATTTCACAAATCGTTTTCTGAGAGTTTCTTCGTACGGGATCCACTCCCAATCACTCCATAAAGACATACTTACGAGTTCTGACAGCTTATCTACGGCTTGTCCCGGACTCGTTATGTCAATGAAGCCGTCAAAATCCTCATTACGGATATCCAACGCTTTTCGCAGGTAGTCATCATTGAGAGGCTCTTCCCGGAGTTGTTCATATTCATCCCTCGTCCACTGTTCACAAAAGATCTTTTCGGCTTGAATGTCTCCATTCTCGAACAACGACAACTCGAATATTTCCTCATTCATATATCCGGCGGTCATCACTGGCTCCCCGATAAGCTGGGACAACGTTTTGCCGGCCTCCTTCACCGTACCCCATACAAAGTAATCGTGGAGCACGCTGATCCAGTTCTCGTTGCTTTTGCTTACGTACATGACAACTTTGCTCTCTGGAGCCTCATGATTGGACTTGCCTAATACTTTGGCATGCCCTTCGCTTAGCTCTCTTAATGCTTCGACAGTCTTCTCAAGGTTGTTCGACTTGATATGCAAATTTGCGAATGATCTTCCCACGAGATGGCCTCCTCTAATCGCTTTTTTTACTCAGCCGGATTCTATTTATATCCTATTGATCGGCTCTATGAATGTCTCATATTTCCATTATAGTGATCGCTTGTCCTGAGTCTACCTACTTTTCACCTGAATTTTGGAAATAACCTTCGCATAGAAAGAGATATAATCTTGACCGTTCAGCACAATCTCTAGCTCCTTCCCTCCTTCTCGCTTCGCTCACTCATTAAAAAAGGAGGGTATCCCTACGTCAATTTATGACGTTTGGGACACCCTCTGTCGAACTATTCCACATCCTTATTACAGCACTCTCCAACTTTCCGCTCAAAAATTTCCTGTCGTCCCTAATGGTACGGATCAGCGCGCTGGCTGTAACGGCAAGTTCTGATTTTAACTTACCGTTGTTCGATCAATCCATACTTTGGGCAGTTACCGACTCGCTGCCTCGATGATCCAGTCGGTCAATTCGTTGATTTGTCTTTTCACGGCGATTGGGTCGCGGTACCAGGATTGGTTCTCCGTCCATAAAAATACCCGATTGTTGCGAATCGGCTCGAGCGTCCCCCAGATCGGATCAGCCTGCAGCGATTCCAAGCTGGCTTCTGTCGTCAGAATCAAATAATCACCCATGTACTCCGAAAGTTTCTCCAGCGAAAATTCATAGTAGGATTCCTTCAGCATAAATTCTGGAACCGTCGTCGGCGGTTTCAGCCCCATTATTTCATACATTAGCCGGCCGCCTCGTCCCGACTTCGGACCAAAAAGGCTCACGTTTCCATCGTACTCTTGCATAATCGAAAGCGTCTCTCCTTCGGGAACGGCTTGTTGGACTTTCTCCCGAATGTCTGCAATGTCCTTCTCGAATTGTGCGTTCCATTTCTCCGCTTCCTCGCGTTTATCCAGCAAGTCGCCGAAATACATCATTTCCTCCTGAATGGATGCAAACTGATTGTAAGGAACAGATACCGTAGGTGCGATCATCTGATATTTATCGACTACCTCAGGCTGTGGATTATGCGTTATGATTAAATCCGGATTGAGCTCCAGCAGCTTCTCTAATGAGTCACCTACATCCGTCACGACGTCCAGCATTCCCTCAAGATAAGGACTCGACATCAAGAACGATTCGGCTGCGATCGGCTGGACTTCCAGCGCAAGTACAGTGCCGAGATAAGAAATTGCCGCTACGCGCTGAGGATGTGCAGGAACCTCGACATCGCCGAAAGCAGTCTTAACTACCTTGATCTCCGAAGATGTCAAAACCTCTGACTCTTGGGTGACCATGGTTGGAGAAGCGCTGACGGCAACCTGGCTGTTCGTTGCGCCTCCGTTGTTCACCGCCCCACCACAAGCTGTTAACATCACGGTCAAACATAACAGCATCACTGCATAAAAACTTCTGGTTGCTCTAGTCATTTTATTCGCCCCATCCTGTTGAAATTGATAATCAATATCACTCACATAAAAAGGATAGCTTAATGACCGGCTTAGAACAACGGACGATTGTGACATATTCCTTGCATAATCTGAAACGAACTGGCCGTATCGTTTACGATATTGGCCTGGCGTCATGCCGGCATATTTTTTGAACATGCGGCTGAAATAAATGAGGTCCGGATAACCGACATGTGATGCTATTTCCTGTTGCGTTGCTATCGTGCCGGCCAGCAGAGCCTTCGCATCTTCCATTCGGAAACGAATGACGTAGTCCAGCGGACTGAGCCCCGTCTGTTCTTTAAATTTTCGCGAAATGTATTGTTGGCTGTAATTCAATTGCCGAGCAAGCTCCTCAAACGAGATCGGCTGGCGGTAATTCCTGGACAAATGCCGAATAACTTGCTCCGATAAAGATGGCTCACCGGCTCCGAACAGACGCTCCCTCAGGACAGCGTGAACGAAGCGGATAAAGTCTCCCTTGGCCGACAGCCGGGTCAATCCGTCGTCAGAATTAAGCCAACCGTCGCGTATCGTTTGAAGCAGCTCGAGCATGGCCAGCGGTTCGCCAGGCGGGAACCCCCAGCTTTCCAGAAACGGGTCGGATTCCTCCATCATCATATGAAATTCGCGCGAGGCCGAAGCGGGGAGAGACGCTTTGTAGAGTACGATATATACATTCAGCGCTTCTCGGCTCCGAACCGTCACCAAAGAGCCTTTGCCGGCGTGCAGTACATGAAAACGATCGCACAGCCACACCTCATCATCAACCCACAACTCGCCTTGTCCTTGGAAAGCGAATATAAATGCGCTTGCTGGCAAACGGTATTGATTCAAATCGTTCTCGGTTCCGGCCTGTTTTAGCCGTACGTCCAGCACACTCATAATCACCTGGTTCCATATTTGTATAAGTTTCAGAACGTCCATAGCTGATTCGCAAACTCCCTTTAAATTCTCAAGAGATAATCATTCTCAATTGAATCATGTTTCTAAACACAATAACGAATACGTCTAGCGCTGTCAATAAGGTGTTGCCGAATGAGACGAGGATGCGAATAGCGAAGCATACGGTTATTTTGCCGGAGTCTAGCCCAAAAGCAAAAGACGCTAGTTCCGCAAACATACGTGCGGAACTAGCGTCTATCAATGAATCGTGAGGGCCCTTTCTTTGAACTCTCAATTATCTTAATCATTAGCATACTTTTATGTTGCCTGCTTAGTGAATGCCTGTCTCTTTCGCAAGGGAATTTTTGTAGGCTGCAATTTTGTCTTTCAACATCTTCTCTGTGGCTGTTAAGTTTCTGATTTGGCTCTGTATAGAGTTACTATGATTCTCAAGAAGGTTCAAGCGGGCTTGGGCCGTATGCTCTCCTTCTAAATATAACTGCGCATATTCTCTAATTTGTGAGATCGGCATTTGGGTTTGTTTCAACCTCATCACAAATCGCAGCCAAGCAAGATTGGAGTCATCATATATTCTTTCTCCATTCGCATTCCGTATCGGAGCAATAATCTTTTCCTTTTCATAATATCTCAGTGTATATGCGGTAATCCCTAGTAATTTGGCTACATCGCTGATCGTATACATACAAGCCCCCGAATCTATGTTGATTTTAAGAGTCCCCATAATTATAAAAAACATTTGACTTAGAGTAAACTCTAAGCTTTATGATTACATCGTTGTTGAAACACTAAATATTCTTGTAAAAACGGAGGAATTCACATGAAATATACTGTAGTTACAGGCGCCAGTTCAGGTATAGGTTATGAAACCGCTCTAGCCTTTGCGGCTCGCGGTAAAAACTTAATTGTTACAGCCCGCAGAAGGGAGCAACTGGAGGAGCTAAAATCTGAAATCAATCATAACTACCCCGATGTAGATGTCGTTATTCGAGTGACTGACTTATCCGTTTCTAGTAATGCTTATAAGCTTTATGAGGATCTACAAGGGTTCGAAATCGAAACTTGGATCAACAATGCGGGATTTGGAAATTTCGCTTCAGTGGCCAAGCAAGATTTAGATAAAATTTCTGCAATGCTGCATCTGAACATTGAATCATTGACGATCCTTTCCTCTCTATTCGTTCGTGATTACTCCAATGTTGAAGGAACACAATTAATCAACGTTTCATCCGGTGGCGGCTATACGATTGTGGGAAATGCCATTACGTACTGTGCGACTAAGTTCTATGTGAGTGCCTTTACTGAAGGACTCTCTCATGAGTTGAAGAGTCAAGGTGCACTTATGCAGGCTAAAGTGCTGGCACCTGCCGCAACAGAAACAGAATTCGCGAAGCTTTCTTTCGATGTCTCCGAATTCGAATATCATGGGACTGTGCCGAAATATCATACCGCGAAGGAAATGGCTGTATTCATGCTTGATCTGTATGACAACGATCATGTTGTGGGGATTGTTAATGGTTTGACGTACGAGTTCGAGTTGAGAGATACCCTCTATAATTATGTGGCGAGCACGCGATAAGTTCATCTCGTAATGGCAAGTTAAGAAGCATGATCATCCTTTACGGATCGCCGTGCTTCGACAATGATGTATCTCCTAAATCCCCTATCAAAAAAAGGCTGCCAATCCCTTATGGGCGGCAACCTTTGATTTTTACTCTACGACAACGCCAACATCGCGTTCATATCTTCCTCAGCAGTAGTAATTAGCTTCAACCCAAAAAGCTCTACCAACACATCCAGTACACCTGGCGAGATGAACTCGGGTGGCTTTGGTCCGATGCGGATGTCCTGAATGCCGAGACTGAACAAGCCTAGCAGAATGGCCACTGCTTTTTGCTCAAACCAAGACAGCACGATGCTGACAGGCAGCTCGTTCACCGTACACTCAAATGCCTCAGCCAGAGCCATGGCAATCTTCACTGTAGAACCGGAATTATTACATTGCCCAAGGTCAATGTAACGCGGAATACCGGTGTCTCCAACGGTGCCATAATCTACGTCATTAAAGCGGAACTTTCCGCAAGAAGTAGTTAAAATGACGGTATCGTTCGGTAAGGAAGTCGCCAACTCACGGTAGTAATTCCCGCCCGTACCTGGCGCATCACAGCCTGCAATGACGAAAAACCGGCGGATATGCCCGTCTTTGACTGCTTGAATGATCTCTGGTGCTAACCCGATTACAGTTTCATGATGATATCCGGTCGTGAGTACCAGATCTGACTCTACATCAGCCGCAGGTAGGGACAACGCTCGATTAATTAGTGGGGAGAAGTCGTCGCCCGTTATTTTCTCTACACCTTCCAGCCCCGCTACTTCATATGAGAAAAAGCGGTCTGCATAAGTGCCTTTAATCGGCATTACACAGTTTGTGGTAGCAAGAATTGCACCGGGAAACTGCTCAAACAATCTACGCTGATCATACCACGCTTTGCCGATGTTGCCTTTAAGATGCTTATACTTTTTGAGTGCAGGATATCCATGCGCAGGCAGCATTTCTGAGTGAGTATAAATGTTGATGCCTTTCCCCTCTGTCTGCCGCAGTAATTCCTCCAACGCATATAAATTATGTCCAGTCACAACAATACATTGACCTTCAATTTTGTTCTGACTGACTGTGATTGGTTGCGGAATGCCAAAGCGGTCCGTATGCGCACGATCCAGTACATCCATGATGCGCACCGCCGCATCTCCGACCTTCATCGCCATCTCCAAATGTTCCTGCGTATTAAAGTTGGAATTGGTCAACGTCATATACAAAGCTTCGTGGGTGATACGATCCACCTCGGGGTCGCTATATCCTAGCTGCCGGGCATGTGTCGCATAAGCTGCAATTCCTTTTAATGCAAAAATCATCGTATCTTGTAAACTCGCAATGGTTTCATTTTTGCCACATACCCCTACAACGGTGCATCCGCCATTCGGTGTCTGTTCACATTGGTAACAAAACATATTGTTATCCTCCATATCTAGATAATCATTCGTTACTTCCAACGTAACAGAACACCAAACCTTGAGTTGTGATTACACACACATTTTTTTAGATCAAGCAGATTTAAATGACCTTCTATTTATAACAACCATTAATACAATAACGCTTAAACAAATGAAAATATTAATCTCAAAAACCAATTTGAACGCCTGCAACTGACTCCCTTGTCCTGTCTCTCCACTCATCACACCAAGTCCAAGTGCTGAGCCAAAGACCATCCCCGCATTTCTTGTTAAAGCAATTAATCCGCCAATCGAACCCACGTATTCCCGAGGTGTCTGCTGCATAATGAAGCTATTATTAGGAGAGGCAATGAGCCCCATACCAAGGCCTATAAGAGATAGAATCGCCGCGATTCCATAAACCGGTATATGGTCTAAATACACCAGCAACAAGATAAACCCGCTTCCCATACAGCTCAGTCCCATAAGCATCAGACGATGAGAGCCATAACGGTCGGAACAGTAGCCTGCGAGAGGACCTGCAAACGCCAAGGCAATGGGATAAGCCGCCATAATATATCCTGTCGTAGATGACGAGAACGGAGCCGCCGCCCCCATCAAATAAAATGGAATAAGGACAAGCAATGTATTAGACAGAATAAAAGAGGCACAGCTAACGATCAAGCCTCCCGCTACAGTTGGAATTTTCAAAGCTTGTAAGGGTAGAAAAGGATTCTTTTGCTTCCGTTCCCAGAATAGAAAAGTAATCAGTAACAAGAAACCCCCCACCAAACTTGTCATCGTCCACACGGACACCCAGCCCCATTTGCTCCCATTTGTTATTACGAGAAGAACCAAGGTGATGAATGCCATAAACAAGCTGGCCCCCACGAAGCTGATAGCACCCGGTTTGCGCTCTTGCACACGGTTGGGTATGTACCGATATGCCATAATTGTAGCCACAATCGCCACAGGAACATGGATTAAAAATAACCATTTCCAGCTCAGCCACTCTGCAATCAAACCTCCCGCTATAGGTCCCGTCATCCCGCCCAGTGCGACAGCTGTACTTAAAATTCCGAGTGCACGTCCTCTTTGCTCTTTCGGCATATGAATGGTGATGAGCGCAATATTAGTTGCTTGGAACATCGCAGCTCCTACTCCCTGTATAACTCTGAGCGTTAGCAATATTGGTAAATTAGGTGAAAAAGCGACCAGGATGGAACCCACAGTAAAGATCACAAATCCAAGATTGTGAATCCGGCGAAAACCATAACGGTCGCCCAGTTTCCCCATAACAGGAAGAAGTGCCGTAATCACTAGCAGATACCCTGTTGTGATCCATAATCCCTTCCCAAGCTCTGTCTGAAAATAATTCACAATAAAAGGAAGCGACACATTCACAATTCCGGCTGTAAAATGGGAAATAAACGCCCCCATACAAATAGCCGCCATCATCCCCAGCCGCTGCCCGTGTCTGCTTTTAAACTCTATATCTTTTGCTGCTATCATGTTGATCCCGTCCCTACTCATATTGTTTAAGAATTACTAACAATTATAAGTAGATCCCTTGCAAGAACAATCCCATAAAGATGGGATGGAAATGGTTTAGGCGAATATGTCTATCAGAATAGGTGAGGAAAATCAGAGGTAATGCAAAACAGCAAAAAGCGGCACATTTAAGTGCCGCCTCTGAATTATTATCTATAAGAGTCATGCGTTGGGCGAAACAAATCTTCTTCGGAACTTCTGACCATAGAAAAATGTTCGACATTGTAGTGCCCATGTAATGTTTTATTATGATGCTTGATGATTTGTTCTGCACTTAAAACATCATTGTCCGTTGTAGAATGACCATTTCCGACCAATGTAACATCCATGCCGCTAACCGTAGCCGTCCGAACCGCAGTATCGATGCAGTGTTGAGTTTTACATCCCATAATGACCACATGCTCAATCTGCTGATCTTTCAGATATTGTAGCAGTTCAGTTCCGTGAAAAGAATTCGTTGCCAGCTTATCAAAGATTTTGGCATTTACAGACCTATTGATTTCATTGTGCACTTGAAAGCCTGCACCTGTTCCTTCAGCGACATCAAGATCCCTAACAAACACAACTTCGACATTGGCTTCTTTTGCTTGTTCAATCACTTTATTAATATTCCGGATAAGCTGCTCTTTATTGAATACCGCACTTTCCTTTTCGTTTCCATCCATTAATTCTTGTTGTGCATCGATGATTAATAATACCTGATTCAAATGATTTTCCCCTTTCGAATGGTGGGGAACGCTAACACGCTTGATCAGTTAAACGTTTTCCCCATATAATTTTGCAAGCTGACATTGTTTTTCATAATATCTACCTCCCAATAAAAATGGTATATAAACTTTAATCTTATAATTTAAGACTTTTTTAGTTTACCATATTTTTAAAATGTACTCTCTAAAAACTTTGATCGCTACATCCATTGATACATCATAAAAATGGAGGAAATCAGATTAGTCAGCCCGTGCAGGACCCAACCTGGAATGATCGAACCGCCGGATAACTTCTCATTCAATATTCCGATACTCCAACCCACAAGACCCGTAAGAAGCATTACAACAGCAGAATTCAAAAATCCGGCACTACTGTATAACAGCACAGCATGTACGACACCAAATAATAAAGCTTGAGCACAGTTTCCAATTCCGAATCCGAATTTCGAACTTAACCGTTTTCCAATGAAGCCGCGGAACAGAATCTCTTCGGACAAGCTAGTCTGCAACCAAGAATAAATCAATGCCGGAATCAAACCTTTAAGACCTGTACCATAAAACTGTGAGCTGGCCAAAGTATTCCTATCCAGCATGTAGATTGCTGTAAGCATTCCCAGACTGGTGAATATAGTCATCGTAAGTATAAAACATAGTATGAACTGCTTCCTAGAAATCAATTGGGGTTTCTTCCAGCCAATCCACATGGCAAAGGATGATGTTGTTCTGCTTGTAAAAAACCAGTATGTATAGGGAATGATGCTGAATAAGATGAGCTGAAGGACTGCACTGATGAGCAATGATAATGTCAACGGAATACCCTCCCTTTAATAAGAACAGCCTCAATATATCATGGACCGCTGCTTGCCCGCGGGAAGAGACCGTAACTTGCAGGTTAGGTGGAGTAGTTGGTTTCGGATTGCTACTCAGGCAGTGGTAATACCGCCAACATCATGAACTGCCCATTCTCATATCTGAAACTGACGCTTCCTTGAAGCTGTTGAACCGCATACTCAATGCTTTCGATTCCGAACCCTCTACTCCCAAAGTTCCGCTTGCTGGACAAAAAAGAGCCCTGCCCGTCCTCTGTAAGCAGAGATGCAGGATTCTTTAAAGAAATCACCAATAACCCTTCGGTATAAATTACTTCCAGCTCAATAACATTCTGCTCTGACTCTGGTAATCTCTGAACCCCTTCAATTGCATTATCTAATGCATTGCCTAGAATAATTGCAATATCAACCTCTTTGCCTGCAAGTGACAGGTCCTGCGGGATGCGAAAATGAGATTGCATTGTAACTTGATGTAGCTCAGCTTTTGCGAATTTCTCATTATAAATGGCATCAATAGCAATATTTCCAGAAGAAATAAACTTTTCTCCCGCCTCCTGTGTCGAAGCAACCTCTGCAATATATCGCTTGGCTTCTTCTAAAGCGCCTTCATCCAGCAGAGAATGAATAAGGATCAGCACATGATTCAGATCATGCCGCAAACGCTGTGCTTCCTGATTATCTTTCAGTTTACTCGTGTAATCCTTCACTTGCTGCTGAAGCACATGATTATGGAATTCGATCTGCATCCGTTTCATTAACTTTTGATATATAAACATTACAGCCACATTAATTACAAGAATCCCAAGCAGGATGAATACAAAATCAAGCGGAATATTAAAAGGTTTATCACTGGAATGTCTCAGATTCACAATAATAATAAGCAAAGAACCCGCCGAAACAAGATTCAACACAGCCCAATCCTGATTCGACAATAACGTAGTGGTGTCCACTTTGAATAACCGCAACAATAGCAGACATAACATGATGCTTAGCAAGATAACAAATAGGAAAGAAAAAGATAACCACCAAAAATTAGCTTCATTTATTCCACCGGTATTGAGCGGGATATGCTGAATCCCATACCATACCAGCATTTCAATAACAACCGTAAACACTGTATAGAAACTGCTAAAGAACAGCTTTTGTAGCACACTGCCGCGGAAATAAACAATAGTAATCAGACTATACACAATCAGGTGAAGGATGACCGAATCAACTAGAGATAAGCTAGCAGCAGTAAGCGATTTAACCATATAAAAGATAATAAGACAGCCTATAAATGACTTTTTGCTCCTGTTCAGGATTAGAAATTTCTTGAGAAAAATATAAAATGTGACCCCTTGCGGAACATATATAAGGATGAGCATAAATACACCAAAAAAGTAAGGACTAATCTCCCGGATGAAAGACATTTATCTTAAGAGCCTCTTTTCTATAAAGGCATGGTAAGACCGTAAAGAATCAGAGCTTTTACTGCGGCTGACTGGAAGTTCCACCCCGTTCTTCAGCTGAATAAGTTCCTTGCTTAAAGAACGAACATGCAGCCAATTTACTAGGAATCCCGTATGTACGCGACAGAAATCATGTGATCCCAGCTGTCCTTCCAACTCTCCCAGTT
Source organism: Paenibacillus sp. FSL H7-0735 (assembly GCF_038008505.1). Taxonomy (NCBI): domain Bacteria; kingdom Bacillati; phylum Bacillota; class Bacilli; order Caryophanales; family Paenibacillaceae; genus Paenibacillus; species Paenibacillus sp. FSL H7-0735. The sequence continues at coordinate 4,639,233 of NZ_JBBOZH010000001.1, forward strand.
TGCCATAATACGAGTAAGTCTCTTGTTCAGTATAAAGGACCAACTTTTTACCTCGTTCTACCGTGATATACATAATATCATCTACCCTTAAATTATAGCTCATATGATGGATTGAGAATGTCAGCACATTGTTTCTTTGCAAGCATTGCTGAATGGCTTTGACTGTGGCGGTCTGCAATTCATGTTCATCAATAGGTTTCAGCAAATAGCGAAAGGGATGAACCGCAAAGCTTCTTCTCATATAACTTGTATGGCTGGTGACATAAATAATTAATACCCTGGCATCTTTGAGCCGGATCTTCTCTGCAACTTCTATACCGTTATACTCGGGCATCTCCATATCCAGATAAACTATATCGTATGCGGTAGACGTCATTGTCTGAAGCAGGGTTTGGCCTGATTCATAAATCTCAATAGAGGTGGTCATCCCTTGCAGGCTAGTCATCTGCTTCTTGAGTAATTCTTCCAACCGCGAGGCATCTTGCCTCTGATCGTCACAGATAGCAATGTTAAGATTCATATTATGTATCCCTCCAAGTGAACGTAATTCTATCATATTATAATTTGGAAAAATATGAAGAACCGCCAAAAAGCCGATCCTCTCGGACCGGCCAATAAACTCTTTTCATAGGAAAGTTTTTTACCCTAATCAATTCATCGGAATCGCGGACGCCAGCCGCCGAAACTGGATGAAAATAAACAGAGCGGTCAGCATCACCACAATTCCTGAACCAAGGAACCATAGCTGCACTCCGTATCGATCCACTACAGGTCCTGCCAACAGCAGTCCAATTGGCGAAGACAACATCATAATGCTGGTCACAAGTGAAATGACACGCCCAAGCATCTCGGGTTCAAAAGAACGCTGGATCATCGCCATGAAGGGACCATTGAAGAAGGGTGCCGCACTGCCCATGAAGAACGAGAGAATGGCAAAGATCACAAATGCATTCGGACCAATCAAACCACTGATCACACAGGTAAGACCGATGACTAGCAGACCTACGCTCATATAGCTAATGTCGCTCCATTTTGATGAGAACATCGACAATAGCAGACCACCTAAAATCATCCCGATGCTGAACACCGCTTCCACCAGGCTGGCACTGTATCCTCCACGGCCAAAATGAGACAAAGTCATATAAGGAAACAGTGTCGCCAGCGGCATAAATGCGATACTAAACACCGCAGTAGCCCCCGTAATCAACACAATGGGTTTCGCTTGAATGAGTGCGTTCCAACCCAAACGGAATTCTTGAACGAAAGACGGCGCAGCTGTAGCCTGCACTTTAGGCTGATGGATCTTCACCATGAACAGCATCAGATTCGCAATCAAAGCCCCGGCCACATCGAGTAGCAATACCGCCCCAAGCGAAGTTGCCGAGTAAACCGCTATCCCAAGTGCAGGACCAATTACATTCGAGAAAGAGAACACCATCTGCTGCCAGCCCGCGACTCTTGTCAATTCTTCTTCAGGTGCAATCAACGGAACAGCCGCCTGAAAAGCCGGGGCATGAAAGGCCGAAGCCGCTGAACGCAAGCTCAGAATGACATACACAAAACCAAGTCCCGGTTCCCCCCACATGAAATAAATACCTAATATCAGACTGAAAAGCGCTATTGCGCTATCAGCAATAATCATTGTTATTTTACGATTCCAACGGTCCAGCCAAACCCCTACGAAAGGACCCAAGACCGCTTGCGGCAAAAACGCTGCCAACCCAGCAATCATCAAAACTGCCGCTGACCCTGTCGATTCCGTCAAGTGCCAGATCACCGCGAATTGAACCATCGAACTCGTGAGAATCGAGAAAATCTGTCCGCTAAAAATAAGGGCGAAGGCTTTTTTCCATTGTATTTGCATAAGGTCATCTCCTTTGATTAAAAACTTAAATAAACTCATTCCATGAGCATAGGCACACTGAAACAGGCACATCACAAATAAACTCATTTCCTTATCTCAAAAAAATGAATGAGTCCACTTGTCTTGCACCACGGACTACCATAAACGAATGGAATGGGTCACAAGGAGCACCTCCTGAAAAAATTATGTTCATTATAACATCGCAACTCCTCCATGAGCCAGTTCCAATTGTTCATTTTGCGAAGAATTTGATCTATCTCTATCTTCCGAATAAATTCCTAAATAAGGGAGAAGATAAAAATCACACTTAACATCTAATTTATTTAAGGAGAATTGCATGCGGAAATTTTTTAACGCCAAGACGCCTCCGTCTAATCCTAAGGTGCCCCCTCAAATCGAAGCCGAAAATGAGCTTTCAATGAAGGATCTTTTTTCCCATGCTATCTCTGCGTCTCTCGAAGACAACTTGCAGATTATTAATAACTGTTTTGCCAATTGCTCAGACCTAAAGGTTATTCCATGGCATTATGGCCCGGATCTTAAGTATGAAGCCTCATCCGTCTATTTCAATACACTTACTAAGTCTGACCCTACAAATTATTTTAAAGATGTCTTGCAAAATATAGTTCCGCATGAGCTGGGGCCCACCTTAGACGTAACCGTTGAAGATGTCACCTCTTATTTTGAAAAAAATGGTGTTTCATCACCGCTGCTTGAATTAATGGACAATATCGGTCAAGCCATTAAGGGGATTCTTGATGGGAAAGTTGTCCTTTTCTTTACAGGTTGGCAAAAAGCCGTTGCCTATTATGCCTTTGATGTAGAACAGCGCCAAACCTCTGAGCCCATTTCAGAGCCTACTGTTCAAGGTCCCCACGTCAGCTTTATAGAAAGCTTAGAGCGTAATATAGGTGTTATTCGTAGTTTGCTAAAATCTACTAATCTTAAGTTCGAGTTCTTTACCTCTGGTAAGCAGGTTCAAAGAACGTTGTCCTATGGTTATCTGGATGGAGTGGTGAAACCAGAAGCATTAAACCAATTCAAACAACGTATAGCAAGTATTGATCAGGAAGAAATTCTTGACGTCTCCTATCTCGAAGAGTGGATCGGTGATTCTCTCTACTCACCATTTCCACAAGTCCGCTACACAGAACGACCGGATACAGCTATAACAGCTCTGCTAGACGGGAAGATTATTGCTATGGTTAACGGAAGTCCTTCCATTCTGATCTGTCCCGGGAATTTCATGGAGTTTTTTACGAATAGCGAAGATTATTACTACCGAACCATTTTTTCATCATTGATAAGATTGATTAGGGTCGCTGCCTTCATCATCGCCCTGTTGTTACCCAGTACCTATATTGCCTTATCCAACTTCCATTCCGAACTAATTCCCACGGTTCTGCTGCTTGCCATTCTAAACACACGCGAAGGAATCCCCTTTCCGGCTATGGTTGAAGCTTTGATCATGGAGTTTTTCTTTGAGCTTTTGAGAGAGGCGGGCATACGCTTACCCAGACCGATTGGATCGGCCGTCAGTATTGTTGGGGCATTGGTCATTGGACAAGCGGCTATTCAATCGCAGATTGCCTCTCCGGTCATGGTCATTGTCGTCGCTTTGACGGGCATTGCCTCATTTGCGCTACCTCAATACAATATGGCAATTGCGCTGCGGATTTTACGGTTTCCCTTAATGATTCTCGCGGCAACGTTCGGAGGACTTGGCATCATGGTCGGTTTTATTCTAATTTACCTCCATCTGGCTACCTTGCGCTCTTTAGGAGAACCGTATTTAGACTCGTTAGCTCCGCTAGATCTCAAAAGAGTACGTGATTCTATTTTTCTACTTCCGAGAAGACTGCTGCTTCATTCACCACGGAATCGACACCTATATAAAAAGACTTCAGGAAGGAAGTAGATATAGTGAAGCGACTTACTACCATACTAATTTCCCTTCTTGTACTCACTCTAACTAGCGGATGCTGGGATAATAAAGAATTGGACGAGTATGGGTATGTGCAGGCGGTCGCCATTGACCAAAGCGAAGACAATCGGATTGTGATCACGACACATTTCTATAATCCTTCCACCAAAATAGAAATGGGACAAGCAGGGGATCCAGCGTCGAAGGGAATTAATATTGTTACAAGTGGAGAAACCTTTTTTGAAGCAATAAGGGAGATCCCGGCAAAATTTGGTCGAAAAGCCAAATGGGATCATATGCGCGTCATATTAATCGGGGAGCAACTAGCCAGAACCTCGAACATCCGGGAGGTGCTTGATTTTTTCTCCAGGGATCAAGAACCGCGTGGTACCGTTCTTCCTCTCATCGCTGAGCAATCTGCGGCACCATTTTTAGATATCAACCCGTTTATCGAGCAGACCATTGGTCAACAGTATAAGAGAATGGAGACGAGCGGTGCTCTATATGCCGCAAAAACTTCCAAGATTCCTCTCTATGAGCTGGCTATACAAATGTGTAGCCCCTCCAATACTTCCATCATCCCTTACCTGCATAAGACCAGTTTGGATCATAAACCATTGATATCTGGGCTGGCTGTAATCCATGACGGGAAAATGATTGACATTCTAAAGGAGAAGAATACAGAAGCATTCATGATGCTGACGGATAGATATATTTATGGAGTACTAGAATTTCCTTGCCCGGATGAGACCGAAGAACCGCTGCGAAAAAAAGAAACGCTTGAAGTGCTTACCTTCAACAGTACGCTTACTCCAACCGTGAAAAATGGTTCTGTATCCGTCGGTGTAAAAATTGCTATTGAAGGGATGATCGGAGAATTACGGTGCTCACATTTAAAAAACAATAAGGACATGAAGCTTTTTGAGCAGCGTGTCATAACTCAGGTTGAACAACAGGTTGAGCATGCAACCAAGTTTTTGAAAACAAAAAAGATCGACGCACTCGGAATTGGCAATCAGATTTACCGGAAAAATCCACAGCTGTGGAAACAACTAGAGCCACAATGGAAGGAAACATTCGCCCAGACTCAGTTCGATATCAACGTTGATGTCAAAGTGTTAAGCACTGGAATGAACTCAGGCACAATATTCGGAACAAAGGAGAAGTAGCTATGGTGGGAAAAATAATCTGCGTCCTCTTATTAGCTTCCGCTATGCTAGCCCATGACATCCCAAGGTTTAGGCAAGCCTCCATCCGCGATCGAGTAGTTTATGGAGTATTATTACTACCCGTACTTTATCTCGGATTTATCTTTATTGCAGCTAAGCCATGGCCCAATTTAGACTCCATCTTCAATTTACTTACGGCTCCAGCTGAGCACATCGTCCATTGGATCAACCCAACCATTTCATAAGCTTAAAGAATGAGGAGGAACGTATGAATAAGCAAGAACGTGTTAGCTCGATCCAAATGTCCATGCTGTTTCTCTTCTTTATGACCGGTTCCTCAATCGTCATCGTCCCTGCATCATTAACTAACTTTGCCGGCAACGGAGCCTGGATATCCCTCTTAATCGCCTCGGCCATAGGAATGCTTCTGCTTTCCGGTATTCTATATTTGAACCGACGAGCGCCAGATCTTTCGCTTGTGGAACAAAGCCGCTCCGTACTTGGAAACGGACTGACCCTTGTCCTCCTGATTCCTTTCACTTGTGTGCTGTTTTGGAATGTCGCAGGAATTGTAATTGAGATCGGAACCTTTTTCAAAAGTACGATGTTAAAAGAAACGCCCACTTACGCGGTAAATACCATGTTTTTTATAACGATTGCGATGACAGCTCTAGCTGGAATCGAAGTGATTGCCCGCATGGCAGCCGTCCTAATGTCACTAATGTTCGGATTTATCATCTTAGTCTGGATACTCGTAGCAGGGTTATATCATCCCGAATACCTACTGCCCATCATGCCTGATGGATTTAGGCCTATCCTAAGCGCTGCATATGTAGTCTATGGCTTTCCCTATTCCGAGCTTATCGTTTTTTCGATGATTTTACCGTTCGTGCGTAAAGAAGACAATTCTAAACTGGGAAAACAAATGTATCTTGCACTCATCATCAATGCCCTGACGTTAATTGCTTCTGTCATTAGCAGTATTATGGTACTGGGACCACTGTCCGGCAGCTTAAAATATTCATTATATCAGTTGGCGAGACTCATTTATTTTCAGGAAACCATTGAAAGAATCGAATCCGTGATTGGTTTTTCACTCATTATCGGCTTCTATTTCAAGGCTTCTATCCTGCTGCTTATTCTTATTAAAGTACTAAAGGAGCTTCTGAGATTGAAGGATGAACGTTTAATTGTTTTCCCTCTTGCTTTTGTTTGCCTGCTGTTATCTGTAACAACTTACACACAAGAGTCTGAGCTTGAGGAAATCGTGAATATTACATGGCCCTTGATCACTAACCTAGCTTACACCCTGCCATTTCTTCTGATTCTATTGGTCACTTTCATTCGTTATCATATAAAAAAACACAAAAAATAACCCGTTCTATACGGATTCAATATCCCCTATCTCATTTTGCAGACTTCAGAAAAGTAGGGATGCCCTACAGCCACTTTTAGCTTATTAGGACACCCCTGTTAAGTTTATTACTTTAATCGCACTAACCAATAAATTCTTGAACCCACTCGCTGTTATAGTAACCTATTCCAATTTCTGTGAAGCTGCTATTCAGGATGTTGGCACGATGGCCAGGACTGTTCATCCATTGGTTCATTACTTCTTCTGCACTCGACTGACCTTTGGCGATGTTTTCCCCTGCTGAATTGTATGAGATCCCGAAGGCTTTCATCATATCAAACGGAGATCCATACGTAGGAGACTGATGGTCAAAATAATTGTTGTCATACATATCCTGCGCTTTAGCCAAAGCCATTTTCGAAAGTTCGCTATTTAAACTAAGGGGCTTCAAGCCTGCATTCGTTCTTTCTTTATTCACAAGATCCAATACTTGCTGTACTGATTGGGATGTATTGGCGGATGGTTGTGGATTTGCAGACTTCTGCGGGACAGCAGAATGTTGCGGATTTGCAGAATATTGTGGTTTGGCCGACTGCTGCGGATACGTTGTTTGGTCTGTTGTGCCTCCTGTAGGTGGATTGGTGCGGATGAACCCATCCAGCCATTTCGTTACATCGCCAGGAACTTGTTTAGTCTTAATTGTTGAATTCCCTGCATTCTCCGTGGAAATGGAAGATGCTTGCGTTAAAGTTGACGTTGAGGTAGTTTTACGAGCATGATTGTCAACCTTCGTTTGTTGAGTAGTCATTTGGTTGTTGGCCGAGTTATTACCCGAACAAGCAGTAACGAGTAATAGCGCTACTATAACGATAAATGGTTTAATAAGAACCCCTCCTGATTTGGCAAAGTAGTGACTTAATCGAATAAAGTTTTTGTAAAGTACCACTGATTTATTCATCCCTAATTCAAAAATATAAAAAGCAAAAAAGTCCACCCGCAACATGGTTGCTGTGGACTTAATCTTAGTGGATATATTAGATTCGTTGATTTTGTTACACTTTTAGGAATTTATAGAATTTTTTACTAATTAGTGTTATGCTTTATTAAGATAATAAACTATAACATCACAAATTTTTTTGGACAAACAAGCTTATAGAAATGAGCGGGCGTTGTTAGGTAAATAGATACTTTTAGATTACTTAATGTAATGTGATTGCAAAATTATTACAAGGGGTGATCATGCTATGTTAGAAGGTATCTCGATAAAACAAGTCTCCATTTATTGTCCTGAAAGAGTGATTAACAACCAATATTTTATTGACCATTTTCAAAAGCAAGGCATAGATATTAAGCGGATTCTTAAAAAGACAGGCAGAAAAAACCGCCATGTTATTGAAGGAACGAAGGAGAACTCGTTGACGATGGCGATTAATGCCGCTCAACAAGCAATTGATGCTGCTTCATTGAAATCTGCAGATATAGACCTGATTCTTTTTTCCAGCTCAACTCCGGAATATTTATCACCTACGAATTCATTGCTTATTCACAAAGCTATCAAAGGTAAAGATGATACGCTTTGCTATGACTTGAATGGGAATTGTATAGGAATGTTTATTGCGGTTGAACAGGCTGCTCGTACTTTATACGATGATCCTGATAGAGATAGAGCGTTGGTTATCGGTTCGGATTTTTTAAATTTATGGGCTGATCCATCACATCCAATAACATATTCAATTTTTGGCGATGCCGCCGTAGCCCTCATTTTAGAAAAAGACCATTCAGAGAGTGGATTAATTGACGTAAGGTATCTTTCGGACAGCCGTTTTACAGAAGAAATTGTGTACCCCGCTCAAGGATTGGCTAAGTCTTTGCGTGATGGGGCTGAACACCGCTACTTACACTGGGGGAGATTCAGCGGAATAGACAGTGTACGATTTGCGGAAACATCTATTGTTGAATTATTGAACAAACATCACCTAACATTCGAGGATATACAAGTTTTTTGTTTTTCACAATTTACATTGGCTAATATTAAATTACTTCAGGCTAAGCTGAACCTGGATCAGCATAAAATTATTTATGTAGCCGACGAATATGGCTATACTGGCACAAGCAGTCCCTTTCTGGCCTTATATTGTGCAATTGAACATGGTTTGATCAAACGTGGCGATAACTTGTTATTTTGGACATTGGGATCAGGTTATCAAGCCGGTTCAATGTTATGGCGTTATTGACATGAGGCTTCATTTATTCATCCTATCACTATCGAAACTCCACAATACACTAACAACAATCCCATCAGTATATTAAATTGACTTCTATATTTAGATATCATTTTTTTGAAAAGAGAACCACATAAACACCAACTAAAAGTGCCCATAAAACCTATGAGAGCTAAGACTATAGAGTAACTCAATAAACTAAAATAGGAAGAATGAGAGGTAAGAATAAATGTAGATGTAACTGTGATTCCATATAATATCCCTTTTGGATTAATAAATTGTAAAAGCATACCCGCAATAAAGCTGTTGTGTTTATCGCCACTTCCATCATTTTCTTGATGTTTACTTGTAATAATTTTAAATGCTAAATAAAACATGTAGACTCCGCCTATCACAGCCATAATAGATTCAATCTTTGGGATAAGATTAATCAGAAGTATATTAAAATAGCAACATAACAATATGATCACGAAAAAACCTGTGCCCACTCCTAAACAGAATTTCATTGTTTTTCGTAAACCAAACTGGTTTGCAAAAGTCATTGCCATAATGTTATTGGGTCCCGGAGTAAAGCTAGCAACAAATGCATATAAAAACAAAGAAACAATCACTGAATTACACCTCGTTGTATGTTATAATGTATTTATCAGACGCTATAACGTCCTTATGTGCGTTTTATTGTATATCCTGGTCGTTATAAAGTAAATAGGGATAGGAGAATTACCGTGGAAGAGATAAATCAAATCATTGCGGAGAATATAAAAAAGATTAGAAGAAGTAAAGATTTAAGCCTGGAAAAGGTGGCAGAATTAACAGGAGTAAGCAAAACAATGATTGGTCAAATCGAAAGAGGCGAATCAACACCTACCATTACAACCATTTGGAAGATCGCTAATGGATTAAAAACTTCATTTTCTACGCTAATAGATTACCCAAAGCCTGACACAAGAGTGATATTAAGAAATGAAATTCAACCACTGCTTGAAGACAACGGAAAATATCGAGTGTATCCATCTTTCCCATTTGATGAAAGCAAACGATTTGAGGGTTATACAGTCGAGATAGACGAAGGTGGATACCTTGATGCCAATCCACATATGGAAGGAACTGAAGAATTAATCACTGTATTTGATGGTGAATTGTCTTTGCGTGTCAATTATAATGAATATCTATTAAAATCTGGTGATTCTATCACGTTTAACGCAGACAAACCCCATGTATATTATAATCCAGGAGAATCATTGACCCGTTTAAGCATGATCTTATACTATTCTAGTTAGCAAAAAAACCAAGGTTCTTAAACCTTGGGATCAAATCTTACTATGATAACCTGCGGAGACGCCACTCAGCCTCCCCATTATGAACCGTCCAACATAAACTTATAAACCTTACCGTCTTGTACATATTCATTATTAAAAAGCAGGGCATCCCCTTCTCTTTTCAGGAACTTCAGGTTATCTCCAAAAAAAGGAAGGTCGTTTGTTTCGGCATATTTTTGCTGCTCTACGTCAAGAAGTGCCTTGTACAACAATGTTTTGGCACTTGTTTTGCGATCTATCATCATGAGGAAACCTTGTTGATTGGACCTAATCAGCAGAAAATCCTCGTCCATTCCCTCCACTAAATAATTATCCGAATTACCACCTAGGGTGTTCAGATTAATCGTCTCCGTTACCTTCCCTGTTCCATCTTCAATTAATCGTAATATTTTACCATCGGTAAGCAGGAGCTGATTGCCAGCTATTTTTACATTGTCACCATAACGAAGATGGTATCCTACACTTGCGTGGCGAATGACCATTCCATCCTTAATAATCATGGTATACCATTTATTATTGATATGTGGTTCTCCGTAAATATCTGTTACGGTTAGATAGATTAGACCTTTCGGCGTCTTCTGAAAATCGAATTGAACAGCATCGAATAACTGCGAACCAAGGTTCGTTAGCAAGCGAGTTTGTCCTGCGGAATCTGTTAGATATAAACTCCCTGTTTACTTCCAATACGAACGGCTATCTTTTTTCCCCATCCAGTAAACTTCGCTCTTTGATGCGATTTATCCCATACAACCTTCAACCCTGCCGCTTCCCAGTGACTGGCTGAAACATAAGTAATCCCATCCTTTACTAGTGCAGCGCTCGTACCTTTCCCGCCTCCATCCATAATGAAAGTAAAATAAGTGATCAAAGTCTCTCCTTCTATTAATCCTCTCAATCTGCCTCTTTTTCTCTCATTTCGTGGTTCCCCCAAGAATCTGTGAAAGTTTTCTCATATATTGATAGGGAGGTTGGCGCCAAACCTTTAACAAAATAATTGAAAGAAGGCAATTACAATGGCTTTAGGTTGTGATACAGCTACAAATGTAACAGCAGCAAGATTAACTACACTTAAAAATAATAAATTCACATTCGTTTGCCGCTATTTGAATCGCGTCGAAGGATATCAGGATGGTCTTACCTCAGCTGAGATTACACGGATTTCAGATGGGGGATTATATATCATATCCCTTTATCAAATCAGCAAATCGCTCGATCATTTTACGAAAGCCAATGGTGTTAAAGATGCTGAAACGGCTGTAGGCTTAGCAAGTGATTTGGGACAAACCAGCAGCACTCCGATTTATTTTGCCATAGACCGCGATATGACTTCTACCGAAATCACAAACAATATAGTACCTTATTTTCAAGGCATAAAATCAGTGCTAGACAGCAGTACTAAAAATTCCAAAGGCTATAAAATGGGTATCTACGGATCACGAGCAGTCTGCTCTCATATTCGAGGCACTAATTCCGCCACAACACGTTACACCTTCATCATAGATAATGACTGGCAGGGAACCTTCGATGATTGGAACCTGCGACAATATAATTTCAACACTGAGGTAGGAACGAGCACTGGCAAAATCAACGTAGACTATGTAGAGTCCTCCTCACATAGCGGTGGAGGCTGGAAAAAGTAATTTATTCCTCTTTTATCGGTGACGAGGCGTTATACTAAAGCAGATGATGATAGATTCAAATAAAGTCTCGTTATTAAAAAAATAGTAAAAAGACAACCAGGCATTGACTATCCGATTATTGGAGAAGCTCTGCCTGGTGTTTTTGGTTTGTAGCGGAAGTTTAAGCAGATAATGATAAATCGTAGCTATCCGACTTTAAGGTCTCCTTTGGGCAACCCTCGGAGAAAAATCGCTCTAACTTTATGCAACCTATGAGATAACTGCACTTTATACACTTATTTCGTCTGTAAAAGGCTAACTTCTCACTTTAACTGTATTCTATACAATTAAAAATTACAGTTATCAGCTTTAGCGGCAAAAAACTAAAAAATAGGTGTACAAAATACAACTATCTTCAGGAGCGAGTTTTTCGAGCGAAAATAGCTGTACGAAATACAATTAAAAGCCACTACATATTAAAATCGTCAGCCCTCCATATAAAAAAGGGGCGGGATCTTTGTAGACCACCCCCTGCTCCACTTGCTCTTATTTAGAATCGCCCAATTGATCATATGCTGAATCATACGTCCACTTCAGGCCGTTGTCCTTACTCGACAGATAGATGGTACCTACAGTTTTGCCCTCTTTGCTGAGCAGAATAGGATACAATCCTTCTTTTCCATTAAAAATAGGTGAAAGCGGCGTTTTTTGATATTCATTAAAGGTTTCCGGTAGGGATACCACGAGCTTTTCCCATGACTTACCCTTATCTTTGGTCCAATAAATAACAGGCCCATTATCTTCATAATATCTGAACCCCAAGAATCCGATATCCTTGTTAGAAAACCCTGCCCCGGCTAAACTTTCCGCGTATAAATCGTTAGGATTTCCAAGCTCCGTCCATGTCTTCCCGCCGTCAGAGGTCTGGTATACATAATTTAGCGAACGTCCCACGCCTGCAGAACCTCCGGAGACGATCCAACCATTTTGCTTGTCAGTAAACCCGATGAACTTGGCATCATACCCCTTAGCACCTTCAATGTTGTAGTTATTCCACGATTTCCCCATGTCATCGCTGATTAATACATGTAGAGGGGATTCTTTACCATTCGCAAATCCATATACAATTGCAGTTTTGTCCTCGGAGATATAAAATCCGGTATCCGCTCTCCCCATCCCCATTTCTGTTCCAGTCGTATCAAGTTTTAAAGGTGTTGGCGCTTGGATCTCCCCTTTCCGATAGGAGACAGAGACATTACCATCCTCGTCCATGGAATACGCATTCCCAGCGTCATGCACAACAACTTGTTCTCCACTAGAGCTGTAGGAATAAATAGTACCTGGTTTGAGCGCCGTATCTGTAGATTGTCCGGTTAGGTTCGTACAGGCTGCTAGCACTGCTGTTACACCAACCACTATTAAGACCGCAAGAAATGCGCCTACTCCATTTCGTTTTTCTTTCATATTTAAAATACTGCCGAATCGCTGCTTCATCGAGTGTTTTCCTCCTGCAAAATTCGTTGATAAAGCTACATGCCGAGTAGCATTACTTTGCATAACCGATAAAATAGCTTCGCAGTATTTCTTTCGATATGCTGCATTTTGCTTACGTACAACGGTGTCATCACAATAAATTTCAATTTCGCGGACAGCTTCGCGTGCCATGAACCAAACCAATGGATTAAACCAATGCACTGCCTGCACAATCAGTAGCAACAGCTTATATATGATGTCATGCCTTTTGTAATGGACCAGCTCATGTTTTAAGATAAACTCCAGCTCTTCCTCACTATATTGATCATGCGGCAAGAATAGTGTTGGCTTGTAAAAACCCATTAGCATCGGATTCGGAACTTTACTGCTTATCAGAACCGAAATGGCGGGTGTTACATGCATTTCTTTAGCGACTTGTTTGAGCTTGGAGAACATATCCTCTCTCTGAAGAGGGCTGCTCCAACGTAATACCTGTTTTCTGAAAAAGAAATAACTAAGCAAATGATACCCTAAAAAAAGCACAGCTCCAGTAACCCAGATGTACGCTAAGATATTAGTTATAGAAGGGATATGGCTTACATCCCCTGTCTGGACCGGCTGAGAGATTACTGACGTATCCGCCTGCAAATTCTGGGACACTGAGCTTTGAAAGACAGTTGCTATGGCCTGACCTTCGGGTAGCTGAATCGCCACAGGAGGATTGGTAAAGGAAAAGTTGAATGGCAACAATAATCGCAGGGTTAGGATCAACCATATCCAATAGCTCAACTTAGCCGAATAATGTTTTCTTAACAAGGGAGTTAATGTGATTAAGCCGATAATAACTAAACTTATGGTCACAGAGATAACCAGAAAATCTGTAAAAAGACCTGTTATCATCAGGATTCCTCCTTATCTACTCTATCGAGCAGTTCCCGCAACTCAGCAAGATCGCTTTTATCAATCGCCTTCCCGTTGTATAAGGACATCACCATATCCTGCACAGAGTTGCCAAACAGCTTTTCAAGCGTAGACTTCCCTTCGCTCTCTTTATAATCTGTCTCAGAAATTGCAGCGAGATAACGGTTGCTCCGCCCTTCTTTTTCGCAAGATAGAAAGCCTTTTTCAACCAGCCGTGACAGCACTGTCATCAAAGTAGCAAGCGCCCACTTACGTTTATCCCCCAGTTGATTCAAAATATAAGAGGAGCTAACCCAACTCTCGGCTCTCCAAATCACCAGCATAATTTCCAGTTCAGCATCTGGCAAGCGTTTGATTTTGTTATTCATCCCTATTTCTCCTTGTTATACATTTGTGTAATACATTCATTATACAAACGTGTAATTAAAAAGCAAGCACATTATTTCTAAAATATGTATACATTCTTAGACGTTTATTGTTTTAATAAAGGTTTCACAAGTCCAGTAGCAAATAATAAATAGAACCCTAGGAATTTTTATAAGATTCCAACAATGATAACCAACACACACTCAGCTGAAATTTATAACTATTTTGGAAACTAAGTGATTGGTCTGCATTATTCTTAAGTAAGGAGGTAGGTTATGAAAAAATTTAGTATTCTATCATTTTCACTGATAATTTTACTAATTTTATTATTTGTATTAGTCAGACCCACGCAAAAGATCGTAGGTGTCAATCTTGCATCCGAAACAACAGAAATTACTTATACTGACCGTGAAAGCCTTCAAATCTTCGAAGATGCTATAAGAACTGTAAAAAAAGTACGCGGGTCTGTTGATGTGGGTGAACCGACTTATCGAATGACTGTTACTTACGCTAATTCAAAGGTGGCCGGATTCAGCCTTTATATGGATTTTAAAACGAAAGATGGTTTCCTGATTAAAGCTAGCAATAGCGAAAAGATGCTGGATTTAAGAAATAAGAATTCGGTTGAGCTAGCTGATCTGTTAAGTAAAGAAAAGGAAGATTAAAATTTGGAAACTCAATCTAAAAATAGGCATGGTCATCATACAAATGTAAAAACAAGCCATCCTTTAGTACTAACTAAGGATGGCTTGTTCGTAATTATATTATTTTCCTGCGCTTCAAATATACTGTCCCGCTCCGCTCAGAGCGCTGCAATTCTCTGCTGGATGCGTGGGAATAATGCAAAGGCATTCTCATAAAATACTTTCTCGTAGTGCTGCTCAGGCACAAGTCGGCGGACGAACTCCGCATACAGGTCAATAGGCGCGAGTGGCCAATCGGTACCGAACAGCATTTTTTCATAGTGATCAGAGTACACCAACGCCCGGCGAAAATGATCCATAAACAGGGGTTCATTCATGAACCGCTCAAAATGAGGCCGGTCACCAACAACGAGACCGGACAAATCGGCATAGACGTTTGGATTCTTGGCGACCACTTCGGCAGCATCCATCACCCAGGGATCGCCTAGATGGCAGATCATAAAGTTCACGTCGCGCCGTTGGAACGCTAGTTCGTCCACAGTAAGCGGATGCGCATACTTAAGCAATCCATTCATCGAATACGTATCACCGGTATGAATAACCACAGGCGTGCCATACTTGGCCGCTAGCTCATAGATCGGCGTGTAGATTTTGTCATAAACGTAATGATGATAGTACCCGGCATAAAGCTTAATACCAGCTACCTCAGGAGCTTGCAGCCGTGCCTCAATTCGGTCCAGCTCATCCAAAGCATCCTTTCCTCCGAGCATATTCGGATTAATGCCCACGCATTCCATTAAGAACGGCGGTACACTGGCTTCCAAGTCGAGACCCATCGGATTGGGAGAGGCAGAGTCAGGAAAGGCTCCCTTCGTCTGCTCCGTGACCCCCATTCCAATGCCGAGAACAACGTCGTTCTTGTCAAACTCCGCTTTGAGCCCAGCAGCTGTGTAATCAACTTTGGAGAGGTCCAGTGCTGTCTGATGAAAGCTATCGATGTCCGACAGATGAATGTGAATATCAATGATTGGCATTTATAGTCTCCTTTTTGTCAGAAGCACTAGCAAAGGTCACCTTCATAAGATTACGAACTGCCTCTGGATCCAGAGCGAGCTCTCCCATGATCATGAAGGTCGGCTGTGTCCAAGCGGTTTCTCCGTTCAGAAGTAGTAGATGGTGATTCACACCATATGTGAATACCTTATTGTTCACGTAAGACATAGCTCTCTGATTAGGATAACTATGCACCACATGCAGCATGTCTTTACGCGAAGTTGCACCGATTCGGATAAGCCCCTTGGATTCCAGATGGGCTTCGACCTTCCCGATAGGGAAGTTGCCTTCCTCTGGGAGCTCCATCCAGCCTTCCGAATAGATTGGTGAAGGCTTAAAGTAACTATCCTCGGATAGCGAATAATGCGGTAGCGTCATTCCACTTTCATTGGTTACTGAAATCAACACACAGAGCACAGGAACTCCGGGCAGCATAAGGTAATGCTGATTGATCGTGATCCCCCGGTTTGCTTCCTGCTTCTCCATCGAAGTGGTCAGTCTCAAACCCTTCCAGACGTTACCGTGATCATCCATCTGCTCCGTCCAAGCTGCGCTTCTTGGCTCCTGCAACCGGCTAAATCCGCCTATTCCAGAAATACCCACACCGAGTCCACCATGCCAAGGATTCCACCAGGAGCGTGGTTCTGCTTTCGGAAAGGTGCTGTCCAACCACTCTTCTCCTCGGTGCTTCAAGGAATGCACAACACTGCCGAAATCAGGAGCAGCTGCAATAGATAGAACTCCGTTGGTCACTGTGTAAATGGGACCCGCAGGTCCTTCTTCTATCCCACAAACAACGCTTGTTTCCGTTTGTGGAAACCAGAGGCCTGTTCGCTCTTGAATGCGGTCCTCACCGCGATAGACGACCCGGACCTTACGGCCAGATTCGTTGTGTTCTGGTGATTCTGTATCCTCAGTAGAGAGCTCAAAACCTGCGGAGTGCAAATTTTGTCCTCTTTGCAACTCCATCTCAGCGACACTTCGCTCCTCTTCTCCATCAGCCTGTACATACAATTCAAGGCTTCCATCAAGCGGTGTCATCTTTCGTTCGATTAGCTCGGCATGAAGTGCCCCTGCCGCAAACGGATTTCCACCGCCGAGCGTTAGCTCAAGATGGTCATCCAACACCGGTATGACCGAATTCTGCTGTTTTAGGGCAAAGGCGCGAAATTCCGACCACTTAAGGAAGGTGTTAAGAGCAAACATCATAGTTTTTGTCCGTACGACATCTCCAGCGGAGATTCGGCCAAGATTATGCTCCAGCCCAAGCGGGTATTCCGGGCGAAGTAATTTTAGCGAAGGATCCCAGCAGATTCCGCATGTGACGTTCTCTTCCTTGCAGAACAACCAGTTCTCCGTAATTTGTGCACTGTCCCAAAGACTTGGATCGCCTGAGTAAGCATCGCCCATGTCCACGTATTGGCCCTGATATGGCAAGATAAGCTGTTTACCGAAAAAGCCGAAATTCGTCAACAGATACATGTCTTCTTCCAGGATGTCACTATTGGTATTGCAGACCTCGCTATAAAACTCAGCGATTCCGTTAGCAAATAGCTTAGCCACTCTTTTTATCTCAAGACCCGGAAATTCTTCCGACTCGTAAAGGGCTTCGAGCACCTGAATCTCCCCTTCAGAATAGATCTTTACTTCTTTGGCCTGTTTCTTAGAGAATTCTTCTGCGAATGGCTTGCCTAACTTCGGATGGGTCAACCAGAAATTATGGCTCGAGCCGGGATATTCAATCCACATTCCATTGTCGGTATTATTAAGATGAATAGAGTAGGCGCCATTCACAGCCACCCACTGATCCCCGTTTTCCCCGCCAAAGCGGCCATGCGTTCCCTTCATTAGAACGGATAGCTTGCTTATGAAGGTGACTGCCTTCTCTCCAACCGGAACGGCCGTTACCTCAATAGCCTGTGAATAAAGACCGTATGACTTTAGGGTAAAGGGTACTTGAATAGAAGCCTTACTCTTAGCTGGAACAGTAAAGCTTACTGTACGGTCCGCCCACATCAGGAATTCGTCTTCGGGCAAATCAAAAGAAAATTCTGCTTCTGAAGCAAAATTATTCTCCACATTAAGGTACAGTTCCGAAGGAAGACCCAGATATAGTTCCCGGTGTGGCAGCGCTATCTTCATTTTGAGTGGGAATTTAGGAGCAACGCCAATGCGGAATTCAGCACGCTTGCCACCGATGATCCACTTGCTCAAAACAACGGGGTGTGTCTTCTTATCGTTCTGCTCTTCCCGAACCGAATCAAGCTCAAAATCACCTTCCACGATAACCGTTTCACCTGGTGCTAGTGTTCGCGCAGCAGATAGAGCAAAACGGATATTTTTATCGTTCTGGCCTTCGATCTCAATGGCCAGCTCAGACGCCGAACGATTCTTGATGCGATAGCGAATCTTGTAGGTCGAACCGAACACAAGATCATGATCATCAATCTCCGTGGAGATTTCATAGTCTGGTGTATCAAGAGCGGTCAGACCGCGGCCAGTCTTCTCGAATTCCGCCCGCAAGGAGAGTTCTCCCTTTTGCCAAGTATAATCAAAGAAATCAAAGCCACGCTCCTGGCGGCCATCTGGCTGGATGGGAAGTTCACGGGTACTGTCTGCATACCAATCCAGTTCTTCAAAATAAGGAGCAAGTGCTTCCGTTTGCAATACAGTTGGAATGAAGTTCATCAGATGGACGTAATCTTCATTTTTCTCCCAAAAAAATCCGCATTTCTTATACATCGGTACGGCTTTCGTATTACCTGCCCAAGTGAACAGATCAAGACGTGGCCAGCCCGCTTCTATTGTTTGGCGAACAGCGTTCAGAATCAGATTGCGGCCAACCTTGTATCCGTGATAATCGGGGCGCACATTTAATAGCGGGACATACAAAGCCCCTTCATCTTGACGGTAGTGGGCGAAGCTGCAGAAGCCGACTACCTCTTTGCCATCAACGGCAAGAAAGGCATTAAGATTGGACGAGATCTCCATCTCACGGCGCACACTGTCCTCAGTTCTCTGATTAGTGCCTCCGCCCCAGCTTTCGTTGCTGCGGTTCCACATTTCTGCGACCGCCCCAGCATAAGAAGAATCGTATTCGATAATGCGGATTTGTTCCGCTGTAGTTTTTACAGTCATGCTCTCATCTCCTTATTCCTCAAAAAAATATGAGTATGTATTCGCATAAAGTTATTGTGGATAAGCTCTCTACAACATATTGAAATAACTCCTACGAGTTCTTATTATACTATTAATTGGAAGCTCAATACGAGGTAAAAAACTCTTTCACCTTATTTTCTACATAAACTCACAGCCGGCAGAAAGCTACAAAAAAACTGCTCCTAAGAGCAGTTTTTTGATGTTAATCCACCGTCCCAACATTCTCCAAGTGTAATGAGCTTTCGGAGCTGACGCCTGCTTCCGTACTCAGAGTAGTAAGTGCTTGTTTTAGATCCTCTTTATTCACATAGACATACGGACTTTTCCAAAGAGATTCCACATGTAAGGAATTAATATGCTCTGGTTTAAGTTTAGGGAAGTTGAATAACCACTGCTGCAGATCTGCTTGAGGAATATCCGTCTTCACATTTTCACCAATGATATCCAATACATTTCCCCATTGGGACACGCCTTGGAAATTTCCTAGCTTATCCAGAATCTGCTTGATTACTTGCTGCTGCCGATCATTGCGCTGGAAATCGGAGGATTCAGCCGTTCCTTGATTCGATTTACGGTACCGTACAAAATCAAGAACTTGTTTGCCATCCAGCTTCTGCAAGCCTTTCTTTAAATCGATGTCTGTACCATCTGCCGTATCGGTATATTTCATATCCATATCGACATCTATAGTCAGTCCGCCAAGCAAATCCACGGTCTTCTGCAACACATCAAAATTCACCACAACCATGTGCTCAATCGGCAGACCGAACAGATTGCTGAAGAACTCTTTTGTATTTGGAATAGCCTCTGTTTTGTCTTTTATGTAATGATAAGCATAATAATAATTGGCTTTGCGGGAAGGCAACGATTTAGGTTTTAGCAACAAATCCCGTGGTAAAGATAAGAAACTCGTCGACTTCGTGTCCGGATTGAAGCTGACAAGCATCAGAACATCGGTATTCATTACTCCACCACCGCCATCCCGGCTATCTACCCCGGCTAGCAGAAAAATCATAGGTTCAACCGATACCGTCTCCTTTTTTTCCTCTGGAGCAGCTGTGGGCTGGATGGTGACTGGAGCTGCCATACGCTGTATCGCATCATCCGTCTTTTTATATAAATACCCTGCATATACTCCAATCCCTATAATAGCTGCGCCTAAGACAAGACCAATGCTCGTCAGAATTTTACGGGTTGTTGTCCACTTGCGTTTGTTAGACATAATTTCCTCCACTCAGTTCCAATAGCTAATTCAATCAGTGCTTTCATCCTTATGAACTTTAACACTTAACACCATGCCAATCGCAATCATATTAGTTAGCAATGAGCTGCCTCCATAACTAATAAAAGGCAATGAAATCCCCGTCAGGGGCAGCAACCCAATATGCATCCCAAGATTAACGGAAACTTGAAAGATGAACATGGCGATAAACCCGGTGACAATATAGGTACCCGCACGGTCCCTACTATCCAGCGCAATAAAGATCATTCGGTACACGAGCAGTAAATAAAGCATCAGCAGCACGGATGAACCTATAAAACCGTATTTCCCCCCGATGACTACATAGATCGAATCGGAATACGCATATGGAATATATCCTTTTCGCAAAAAAATACCTTCACTGCCCGATAATCCTCCGGAGCCAATGGCTATCATTGCGTTTTTTACATGCCAAGATTTATCAGGATCGCTTTGCGGGTCCAAAAAAGCTTGGATTCGTGACAATTGATGGGGTTCGACAATCTTGGATAACAAGTCGAAGTTGGCATAATACAGCCATAGTATCGTGCCGATCGAAATAATCACAACACCAAGGATCAGAATCATATATAGAGCACGGATGTTACCAATCCACAGCATACTAAGTAATATGCCAGCAAAAACGAGCGCTGTACCCAAATCGGGCTGATCCATTATTAAAATAAAAGGAATTAAAAAAACGAAACAAACCGGTACTAAATCTTGAAAAAACCGCAGCTGCTGGCCCTCTCGTGTACCTAATAGATGAGCAATGAGCAGCACCGTACATATTTTAGCCAACTCGGAGGGCTGAAGCTGAAAGCTCCCAATGCTTAACCAACGCACGGCACCATTGAGGTTTTCTCCAACCAGCTTGACTAGTACGAGTAAACCTATGCCCACGCCATAAAAGAGATACGCTAACCTGCCTAATAGAATCTTATAATCTACCAAAGCAATGAATAACATGGGTAGGCAAAATAAAGCAAATAAATACAAATAACTTATGTAAAGACCGTCTAACCGCGTATCCGTAGTCGCTTCATAAATAGCAACAGTACCCACGCCAACTAAGCAGGTGGTGAGAAAAAGTACGGATCTGTCCAGCTTTGCAATTTTGGTAGAGATGAGCATAAAACAACCTCTATTTAATTTCTGTAGTTTTCTTGTTGTGCTGAGCACTTTTACTTCTTTTTTTCACATTGAAGCGCTACGGATGATTAAATTGAATGATTACCTCAGATCAAATTTGCCCTGATACGCTTTCTTCGATAACAGCTTCAGTTTATCTTCACTTAGCGTATAGATATCCAGACCATTCCCAGCCTCACCCAATGACCAGCCCAGCGCGAGCTCCTTATGGCCATCTTCATCAACATCAAAGAATCCGGCATAATCTAGACCATACCCAAACCCCTCAACCTCGGAAATCTTCTGCCAAGCTTCATTTTCCTGCCTCAACAACATTGCTTTTATAGTATATCCTTTGTTTTTACTGTACTCATACACAACCACAGCTTCGTCAATTCCGTCTCCATCCATATCGCCAAAAGAGATGGCATTATCCTCTTGTCCCTTCATCGGAGTTATCAATTGAGCTTTGTCTGGAAGCCACTTAATAAATTCCTGGCTCGTTTTGTCTCGCTGCAGGCTTGCTTCTGATGATGGAGGTTTAATCAGCTCTCCGGGTGTTGCCGGGACTCCGCATCCTCCGAGCAAAAATAAAGTTGTAAACAGGGTACCAATTTTTATGAATTTGCCCGGCATTTGGATCATCGACTCCTCGCTTGTCCGCATATATAGTATTTTATCTGTGAAAGAGATGAAAGTGGTTATGAAATAGTTAAATTTGAATTCTTATTCTATCGGTAAGTCAAATTGGACAATCGTTCCTTTGCCTAAAGTGCTGCTTATTCGCAGCTCTCCATGATGCAATTTAATGATCTGTTCCGAGATGGATAAACCCAAGCCACTGCCCGAAGCCTGTTGATCCCCTTTGTAGAATTTTTGCCGCACATTCTCTAAATCCGTCTCTGCGATACCTGAGCCTGTATCCTCTACAGAAATCACGACTTTCCCTGGAACCGTATGGGCGCTGATTAAAATCCGATCTGATGAAGCAGTAAATTTGAGTGAATTATCAATGAGATTAATCATGACTTGCTTCACACGATTCTCGTCAGCTTGAATCACTGGCAGATGTTCTTCTATTTTCACTTCTAGTGAGATGCCTTGTCGGGTCGCTCTAGGGGTAAGTTGTCTGCCGATATGCTGCAGCAGTTCTGTTAGATCCACTGATGTGAAGTGAACGGCAATTCTTCCGTTATCCAACTTAGAGAAATCCAACAATTCATCCACCATATGAGTTAACCTGTCACTTTCGGATTCAATAATATCAAGCCCATCATAAAATAGAGGTTGATTACTCACCTCACTCGCCTTTAAGGTAATTGCCCAACCTTTGATCGAGGTCAAGGGTGTTCGCAGTTCATGGGATACGGAAGCGATAAAATCATTCTTAAGCTGTTCACTCTTGGAGATTCGGCTTGCCATCATATTTAACGTATCCGCCAATGAACCAAGCTCATCTTGATAGCGCTTATGCACTCTGATGCTGAAATCTCCTTCGGTCATCTGGTCTGCTGCCTGCTTCAGATCTTTAATTGATCTGGTTATGGTCCAAGACAGCAATAATCCAAGTAAGGTGACAATGCCAATAACGATG
Organism: Paenibacillus sp. FSL H7-0735; assembly: GCF_038008505.1. Lineage (NCBI taxonomy): Bacteria > Bacillati > Bacillota > Bacilli > Caryophanales > Paenibacillaceae > Paenibacillus > Paenibacillus sp. FSL H7-0735. The sequence goes on from NZ_JBBOZH010000001.1 coordinate 4,662,285, forward strand.
ATCCCCACCCCGATCAGTAAAACCGTAATATGTTTAACTGTATGTATAGTTTCCGTTAAGGACGTGATAAATCTGACTCCCCCCACTATGTTTCCATTAGCCTGCAAGGGATAAGATACCGCGTAAATTGCTTCCTCTGTGTTAGGGTCCGCACCTTTCCAACTGCCGGGCTGCCCTTTTATTGCTGCTTGTACATCTATGTACTCAGTCATAGTTAGATCGCCTTGAAGTCCATTTGAGTCCTGCAACAGCCAGCCTTCAACATTAATAATCTGCACCTGTGCATCAGAATGACTCGCAAAACCCTTCAGTAACCTATCCGATTGTTCCACCAGATCCTGGTCCCCAAAGTATTGCTGAAAAAAAGAAGCCGATAGCTCTGCTTGATTCATCAAGGTTTCCTCTATGTTATGAAAATAATAATATCGCACAGATACATTAAGAATGATTTCAAGAATGAGCACAGTAAGACAAATGAGTATAAAATAGCTTCCTACTAATCTTTTCTGAATCCCCATTCTTCAACCATCCTTTCTAAAGCGGTAACCGAGCCCCCATACCGTCTCAAGCCAATGCGGATTAGAAGCATCAACCTCAATTTTCTCTCTTAACTTACGCACATGAACATCCACCGTTTTGGGATCTCCAATATAATCCTCTCCCCAGACAAGATTCATTAATTCATTTCTAGAGAGTGCTGTATCCGGATGCTCCAGAAAGGTTTTCATCAACTGAAATTCCTTCGGAGTTAATTCAATGCTGTCATCCTGCTTAAACATCTTGTTCGCGTTCAAATCCAGCCGGATCGGTCCAGCTTGAAGTATAGTTCTTTGCGGCTTTAGAGCGGATTCTGTACGGCGCAAAATAGCTTTAATACGTGCTACCAATTCTAATGGATTAAAAGGTTTAACAATATAATCGTCAGCACCCATTTCAAGGCCATTGATTTTGTCCAAATCCTGTCCACGTGCGGTTAAGAAAATGATGATGACCCCAGCGTCTTTCTCTCTTAGCTTTCGGCATATTTCGAACCCATTAGAATCAGGCAACATGATATCCAGAACCATAACATCTGGACGGCTCGCCTCAAAGCTCTGCAATGCTTCTTCTCCACAAGCAGCTTCACTAACCACAAATCCGTTATTCGTTAAATTTATAGATATAAAACGTCTAATATTATCGTCATCTTCCACAATAAGCACATGATTGCGATCAATAGTATCCACTTTTCCACCCCTATTACCCAGAGTCTAAACAAGTAAAAAAACAAAAAAACTCTCCCGGTAAAGAGAGAGTCTTGTCTCAGATCCCTATAATTAAATCACAAGTGGATATTACTCTAAATCACTATAGTTGTCAAAATCTAATCCAGATACACAGCTTTGCCGGTCTGCGCCGATTCATAAATAGCTTCCAATATTTGCGAAACAACAAAAGCCTGTTCAGGAGTTACAACCGGGTCCTTATCCTGTTCAATCGCTTCAATCCACTTTCTTAATTCTATATCCGGAGCACTTTCAGCTTTTCCTTCATAATAGGCAACGCCGCCTGCCCCAAGCTCAATTTTATTAGTGTACAGCTTGCTGAATTTCTCTCCGTTAATTCTAAGTCCGTCCTTCATATCTGCGCCTGCTTCCGTCCCACTTAAGCTGCATTTCGCTTCATGTACGTCTAGTGAATTCAGAGCCCAGCTCGCTTCCAGCATGATTGTTGCACCATTCTCCATTACGACCATTCCAAAGGCTGAATCCTCTACGGTGAACTTTTTAGGGTCCCACGGTCCCCATGCGTTGGCGGCTTCTTCTTTTTGTGAAAGTTCATGATATTTAGTGCCCAGCACAACTTTTGGTTTATAGTTATCCATCATCCAAAGGGTTAGATCCAGCGCATGGGTTCCGATATCGATAAGCGGACCGCCGCCTTGTTTCTCTTCATCAAGAAATACTCCCCAGGTCGGTACGGCTCTTCGTCTGATGGCATGTGCTTTTGCAAAATAAATATGACCAAGCTCTCCGGACTCACAAGCTTTTTTCAAATATAAGCTGTCTTCTCTGTACCGGTTGTCATATCCAATGGTCAGCTTCTTGCCTGTACGTTTCGCTGCTTCAACCATTCGTTTGGCATCTGCCGCCGTCTTAGCCATTGGTTTTTCGCACATCACATGTTTTCCGGCTTCTAGAGCAGCGATTGATATTTCCGCATGGACATCATTAGGCGTAAGCACATGAATAATATCAATGGATTGATCTTTTAATAGTTCAGTGTAATCCGTATAGACAGTAGCTTCATTATTTCCGTATTTCTCCGCTGCCTCATCAGCACGTTCTTTAATAATGTCACAGAAAGCCACGATCTCAACCTTACTTTGTCTGCTCAAGCTTGGAAGATGTTTGCCATTCGCAATACCACCACATCCAATAATCCCTACACGAAAAACCTTACTCATATCCTTCACCCTCACCTCTAATGGATTTGTTTGCTGTTTCGATAAGTTGCCGGTGTCATACCTAACCGCTTGCGGAAGACAATATGCAAATAGGTAGCATTGGTAAACCCTTCCGACTGTGCGATTTGTTCTATCGGATAATTGCTTTCTTCAAGCTTGCGGCAGACCGCTTGCAATCGAATATCCTCAAGCGCCCTACTGAATGATTGTTCTGCATTTACTTGCTTAAACACCCGCTGCAGCTGCCTTGAACTAATATTTAGCTTTTCCGCAACATTTTCTAAGGTAACCGTTCCTGAATAATTCGCTTCCATATATTGCATTGCGTATTGATACCGGTAAGTCAGCATATCTCTAACCGGCGCCTCCGTGCGGATCCCGCCTGAATCATACGCTCTAACGGCTTTTAGTAAAATACTGATCACAAGATGCTTAATTGAAGTATAATATCCGGTCAACTTCCCATCGCATGCTTCGTACGCTTCTCGAAAACACTTCATAGCCCCGTGATAGTCTTGTGCTGGAACCAAGGGTAAACACTTCAGCTTCTCCACACAGGTCTCAGCTTCCGCAACCTCCCAAAGATCAGCATCATCCCTGATCCTCTTTTTGATGTCAACATGCAGACATAGCTCTTCCATGGATTCATCAGCATCTGCCTCTTGACGATGCATAACACCTGGTCCGGTTAGATAGAACATTCCTTCTGAAAGAGGATATTTTTGATCCCCAAGAATGACTTCTCCCTTCCCGCGCGGAATGAAATGAAATTCAAATTCAGAATGATTATGGAACTCGACTACTCTGCCCGGTGGAAAAGATGTCAAATGAAATCTAAACACTGTAATCTCGTAATGTCCCCATAAAATCGTGATATCCAATCTTTCAAGCATGTCCTGCTTCTCAAACATCATCTCATAGGGAAAGCTGCTCAACGTTAAGTCCTCCCAATCGGAATTACACAGCCTTCTTTAGCCGAACGGTTCGCCGCCTCCATTAATCTGGTAAGCTCAACTGCCATTTCAACATTTTGAGTGGCAAGTGTATTATTTTGGATATGATCAACCCATTGATGGAAGGCGCTTTCACGATTGCATTGCAGGGCTACTTCTTTCCAGCCTTCTTCTTTATCTGTGGATTTGTTCGTTCTAAGAAGAAGCTTATTCTCTGGTGTTCCGTAAAGCAGCGTTCCTTCAGTTCCATGCACCTCGATAGTAAACGGCGAATGACTATTCACGAAACCAGCCTCCACCACACCAATCGCTCCTGAATCCGTAAATAGTGTCACTAAGGCATTATCTTCCACTTCTTTACCGGTTACATAACCAAAATTAGCACTTACCCCAGTCACATCTTGATCTAAGAAAAGCTTCGCCAAATACATGGGATGACAGCCCAGATCAATCAAAGCTCCGCCTCCACATTGCTCCAAGCTAAAGAAATGATCAGGAAGCCAGCTTTCCGTTGCTCCGTTATGGGATAAGCGAACTCTAACGTAAGTAATCTTGCCGAGCAGTTCCTGACTTAGAATCTCTTGAATAGTTAATGTATAGCCGTCATTTAAACGAGGCAAGGAGACCGTTAGCTTCACTTTGTTCTCGTTAACTTCTGCGATGATTGCGTTAACTTCTTTTAACGTTGGGGCAATAACTTTTTCTGTGAAAATATGTTTACCCGCTTTGGCCGCAGCCATGATTACGTCTCTATGCATATTCGTTGGTGCATCCACGATAACGGCATCTATATCCTCTTGCGCAAGCAGATCATCCAGTGATTCGAAATAAGGAATATTCAAGCTTTCCGCAGCTTTGTTCCCACGCTCTACGTTTTCGTCCCAAACTGCAGCTAATACGGTATCTTCATGCTCCTGAGCTTGCTTGGTATAATCCCATGCATGCACATGCCAATAGCTGAGCTTACCAATTCTAATGGTCATTTACTTGTGCCTCCCGTATATATGTTATTCTGACATCTGCTATAAAAATAACACATAATAAACAGCTTTTTTAGTAGGAAAATGCGACAAAACATATATAATATTACGACACATAAAATCCGGAGTGAAATACGATCAAAAAAAAAGAAACCCTTGCTATGAAAGCTAAAGGTTTCTTTATACTTGGCTTAATGGGTAAGTGGCTTATTATATCCTTTGTCATCAAAGGGTTGCAATTTCTCAAACCACTTCTTTTTCAATAGTTTAAGCTCCCAGCGCACGTCAGTTAAGTCTTCTGACTCCTTCTGCTCTAATACCTCATAGCTGAAAGCTTCTGCTCCAAGTTCCTTCCAGTCCTTTTGCAGCTCTGCATTCGCAAATCTGCCCATATCTAATTGCATCTGTATAGTCATCCATTTATTCTTCAGGTTGGGATAGCTGTCAACGAATATTTTTCCGCTTATTTTGTTTGTAATTTGAATAGCACCCATGTAAGTCTTGAGCTGCTTATATTGCTCCTGAAGTTCTTTACGTTTGCTTTTGTCCATTATGATTCATGATTCTCCTTCCACAAACAATTCTGCTAAATTTCAGTACCCCATTTCTTTTAATAAACGGGACAATACCGAAAGTCGTTCTCCAATCATTTCACCATCATCACTAAGCGCCTGGGCGAACAGCTTAATATCATTATCAATCATGGGATTGTCTGCACAGACAGATACACTCATTGCATCTCCTTGCAGCCCAACACGATCAATCATAGGGCTCTCGGGATCATACATTTTTGGAAAACGATAGGCCTCTTGAAAATACAAACTACTTCTGCAAATCAAAATTGCCAGGTCAAGCACTCTGTGCATTGGCAGCTCTTCGGACTGTCTCGACCATTTGTCCCCTGTATGTCTCCATACCTTTGCTGAGATGTCGACCTTTCCTCTATCATTCCATTGAGCTAATCCTAGGGACAGACCTTTTGCATCTGTGTCCCCGGCGTAGCGGCCATCAACCTGCTCGTAATTTTCTGACACGATTACAGGTTTATGTTTTAGAGTTGTTGGAATTTTCATGATTAGTCACTCTCCATTTTATGATTTACTAATTTACTCATTTACTAAATTACTAATTTACTAAATCTAAGATTCATATTACCCGGCAAAAGATCATCTGTCAAACGACATTACACCCGTTTTATCCAACAAAACAAAAAATCCCTCTGCGCGCAGCAAAGGGACTGTTATTTTTATGAAAAATATATCTCTAGCTTAAATGATCACTCACATTACACAACCAAACCATATGGACGGAATCAGGTCCCCAATAGTCTTCCACTACTTTATAAGGTTTCCCAAATTTACGTTGCCACCTGATTTGTGCACGTTTATAACCGCTGTCCAGACAAAACCGCTCTACCCCTTGCTTTTTTAGAAATATCATCATTTCCTTAATTAAGGCTGAACCCACACCTTGACCCTGATAACTTGGCATAATGTATAGACTGCCCAATTCCCCTATTTCATCTAACTGATGATCCGTGCAGGTTTGAATATCTTCGCCACAAGCTCCAAAGGAAATCGTACCGACCACCTGCTCTTCTATTTTTGCAAGAAGGAAGTAAGGCTCCGCAGTTGTAGTATCCAGTGAAGTCATCACCATTTGCTTTTTATGATCTATTTCACTTTGGATATCGTCTTGTAAATGATCAAGCCCTTCTTTTTCAAAAGCATCTGGGATTGAAATTTCAAAAACAGAGCATGTGGATTCAAAATCATCTGGAGAAAGTGTGCTTATGGCCATTTGATTACTCTTATTCATTGATTCGTACACCTCTTCTATTCCCGGCCGGAATTCTTAAAAATCCTGCAATAATATACTATCAGCATTCAGACTGAAAGGTTTATATTCATAGAACTACTTTACTGGAGGTCATCATGAATATATTGTCCTTTCTGATCTATTGCGTTGTCGCTACATTTACACCCGGTCCTACCAATATTGTTATTCTTTCTTCCGTGCAACATTCCGGGGCTAAAAAATCAATGGGGTATGTATACGGATCCACGCTGGCTTTTGGCTTATTACTTATCATTTCTACTCTGCTGAACCGTGTTCTAGTAGAAATCATCCCAAATATCCTGTTCATTATGCAAGTCATTGGGAGTTTATATATGCTCTACCTTGCTTATAAAATCTTTAAAATGGGTTCAATGGAAGACCAGCCTGACCCCAATGCCAATTTCCGCTCAGGCGTGCTTATGCAGCTTGTGAATCCTAAAGTGCTAGTATTTACACTAACGGTCATTCCCAACTACGTAATGCCATTCTATACCTCTTCGCTTGCCTTGTTTATGTTTGTTATAATTATAACTGTGATCGGATTTTTTGCATTTACGACATGGGTTGTTTTTGGGACAATCTTCAGAACATTTATGAAAAATCATCAAAAAGTTCTAAATACCGTGATGGCACTGTTTTTAGTATACTCAGCCATTATGATATCGGGAATCCTATAAAGTCGCGGAGGTTAAGAACGTGGAGAGATTTAACTATAAAAAGTCAGCAGAGATCCTGTCCTTATCCGCCAGCCTTACTGATTTCACCTATAAAAAACATTGCCATGAGGAATATGCACTCGGTGTGACCCTTCGTGGCATTCAGCAATATAATCTTGACGGTAGTTTGCAATCCTCTCATAAAAATGGCGTAATGTTGTTTAATCCAGAACAAACGCATGATGGCAATGCGTATGATAAAGGTGGCATTGATTATGTCATGCTTTATATTAAGCCAACCCTAATGCGAGAGATACTAGATAAAAAAGAACTCCGCTTCGCCACTCCTATCTTATACGATGACAAATTGGCGCAGTGCATATTAGCCCTAAACCATGCCATCCAGAATGGCAAAGAGGAGTCTTTGTGCAGTGAACTGTTATTCACTCTGCTTCATTTAGTATCTAATACTGAAATAGTTACCGATCGTAGAACGAATAATAAATTTCTCAAAAAAGCAAAGGAAATGATGTACTGCAGTTTAGACCATGTGCTGAAGCTGGACGATCTCTGCACAGAATTTGGTCTGTCCAAATATCAGTTTATTCGCGAGTTTAAGACACATACAGGAATATCGCCCTATCAATTTTTCTTAAATTGCAAGGTAGAGCGTGCCAAGCAGTCCATTGAGAGAACCAAGGATATCTATGCAGCTGTTGTAGATTGCGGATTTGTGGATCTAACTCATCTGAACAGGCATTTTAAGAGCGTGTTCGGAATAACGGCACATGAATATCGGTCACAGCTGTAAGATTTGCCCTCCTACCATTGTCCAGAGCACTTTAAATTCATCATCCAAGAGGACCAGGTCAGCATCTAAGCCAGTGGTTATCGTCCCCTTTTGTTGAAGTTCAAGAATATTAGCAGGTGTAGTTGAAGCCATTTGTACGGCATCTGTCAGCGAAATTCCAGTTTCGACAGTATAACGTAAGGCTTCATTCATGGTAACTGTACTGGAGGCCAGCGTGCCATCTTCCAATCGCGCTATGCCCCCAGATACCGTAACCTGATGTCCTCCAAATATATAGTTCCCATCCCCTAACCCCATTGCTTGTAACGCATCTGTGATCAAGACCATTCCTTCTGGTCCTTTCATGGTATGCATCAATCGGATAATTGCAGGATGCAGATGGACATTATCCACAATAGCTTGCAGGCTTACATGTTTCTCTTCGAAAGCGGCAACCACAATCCCCGGATCTCGATGATGGATCGGCCGCATGCCATTAAAACAATGCGTAACATGACTTGCCCCAGCGGCAAAAGCTTGTTTGGCTTCCTCATATGTGGCATCCGAATGAGCAATTGCTATCACCACTCCCCGTTCCTTCAAAAAGGAAAGAAGCTCCATGCCTCCCGGCAGCTCAGGAGCAATCGTAACCATTTTAATGAGTGATCCAGCTTCTTGGAAAATGAGCTTCATTTCTTCTAAGTTAGGATGCCGCAGATACTTTTCATTTTGCATTCCTTTTCTCTTGGGGTTTAGATAAGGTCCCTCTAAGTGAATGCCTGCGATCTTTGCTCCCACTTCATGCCCAATTACACGTTTGACACTACGAATCATCTCTAAAAGATCTTCCATCGTAGAACTCACAGAGGTAGCCAGAAATGAGGTGCAACCAGATGCTGCGCAAGCCTTCGATACTTCTTGAATACTCTCTGCAGTACCGTCCATCATATCAAACCCGTTAGCACCATGAATATGCACATCTATCATTCCGGGCACTAACAAATGCCCTCCGCCATCAATCCGTTCATACTCACCCTCTGGAATAGAGGTATCTCCTGAGTCTATCCTCATCACTTTTCCTTCAGAAATCCATACATTGGCCGCTGAAACTATACTATTCTGAAGCACTACTTGTACATTTTGCAAAATATAAGTCATAAACGTTCTCCTCCATTTCGTTATCACTCTTGATTTCGAACCTCTTCAGCTTCATCTTGACACTCAATAACTGTGATGTTCTTCTGATCTAGAACTTCTCTGATCTCGATTGGAAGCTCTCGATTTGTAATTAAAATATCAATGAAGTCAAAGTCTAGCCGATAAAAGGATTTGGCATTAAATTTGGTGTGATCGGCTACTAAAATCACTTGATCAGATCTTCGAGCCATTTCTCTTTTTACCCGCGCATCTTCTTCATAAGGATAATAGAGCCCATCAGCACAGATCGCCGACGCTCCAATAAAGGCTTTATCCGCACGAATTTCACTAAGTTTATCGATAATGGAAGAACCATATAACAAGCGGTTTTTCACATTCAAGTAACCACCAAGTACATAAATTTGCAGATCCTCACGATGGGATAAAATCCCTACATTATCTATTGAATGCGTGACAACCGTAATATCCTGTGCACTAATTTGTTCAGCAACAAACTGTACAGTGGTCGATACGTCTAAAATCACAGTCTCACGATCTTGGATAAGCGCGGCTCCGATCTTCCCTATTCTCTGCTTACTCTCGGATTCATCGATCAAACGATCCTGGTAAGATAATAATTCTTTTTGTAATTCTGGTAACGCTAGACCGCCATGCGTCCGAACAACGACGCCCTCTTGTACTAACCTAACAATATCCCGTCGGGCAGTATCTCTTGAGACTTCAAATTGCGTACAGATATCTTGAACACTCATTGCTTGGTGTTGTTTCAAATATTCGAGTATTTTTAATAATCGTTCCTCTTGATACATAAGGTAATCCACCTCCTAAAGTCATCATAAGTCATTTAATAAGTATTTACAAGCGTTTATGAGTATATGATTAAGCATATGTAAGTATTAATACGTAAAAAAAGACGAAAGCCAGATGAATGTGCATCCGCTAACGCCTTTTTAATTTTATTTTTTTAGGATTTACTTCACAATGTCACTTCACATTGCGGTTCCAGCTTTTTTGTATTTTTCGAATAAAAACAATCTGGCCCACATGATAAGCATTATGGGTTGTTACATTTCCGAGTACTTCCCACCATTTACTGTCTGGGAATCCTTGAACATCAGCTTCCAATTGTTCTTTCTTAATCAATTCCTGCCAATGTAAAAGAACCTCTAAAAGTTGTTTTTGCAACGCTTCGAACGTTTTCTCTTCTGCAACGACAAAGGTATTATTATTATCCACTGAAGGAACCGCATGAACACTGGCTTCTTTATACCTAGTTTGCCAAGTTTCATTCCAGTAAAGCAGATGCTGCACAATCTCAGCAATACTATTGCTTTCTTCCGTTACCTTCCAAAAAGCTTCTTCTTCACTTAAGTCTTTAACCGCCACTTCAAAGGGCACATACCAACTCGGATCATTTGCATTGGCCAGCAACTGGTTGGCTAGAACATCATAAGCATGAAACATTCTTCCTTCCCCCATTTTCCAGATAGATTATAAGCAATTTAAGTACCGCAGAATGTACGATATGGACATGCGGATTCCTCAGGAAGTGCCGAGTATTCCTCTTGTTCAGGGGAGTAGGCGTATGGGTTAGACAATGCTTGAAGTAACCTCTCCATCACATCGTAATCTTTCCGCTCTACCGCCGCCTCAAGCGCTTCTTCCACACGATGATTCCGCGGAATAATCGCAGGATTACTGGTACGCATCAGCTCCTGTGAAGAGGATTGTGATTCCTGCTGCCTGCTAAGGCGCGCCTGCCACAGCTCATTCCATTGCTTAAATTCAGGAGTGCCAAACAGATCAGCATCTTCCATTACGCCTAAAGTTAAAGACCGAAATGTATTAGTGTAGTCAGACCGATATTTTTGCATCAGTTCAAGGAGGGTATCAATCAGAGCAACATCCTCTAACTCTTCGTTAAAGATTCCCAGCTTCGCTCTCATTCCCGTTAGCCAATATTGATAGGACCGCTCCGAAAAATCTGAAATTGCCTCCTCAGCCAGCTTAATCGCCTGTGCCTGATCGTCAGCCAGCAATGGCAAGAGAGTCTCGGCAAATCTGGCGAGATTCCATGCGCCAATCCCGGGTTGATTGTGGTAGGCATAACGACCTTGCTGGTCTATGGAACTAAATACTGTCTCAGGATTGTACACATCCATGAAGGCACATGGACCATAATCAATCGTTTCTCCGCTAAGGGCCATATTATCGGTATTCATCACTCCGTGAATAAAACCTACAAGCTGCCATTTGGCAATTAGCGCTGCTTGACGTTCCATTACTTCCCGAAGCAGAACAAGATATGGATTATCTTCCACAGGAGCTTCTGGATAATGTCTTTGCAATGTGTAATCAGCCAGAATACGCAGATCCTCCACAGTCCCCCATGCAGCAGCATATTGGAAAGTTCCAACACGCAAATGACTCGCCGCGATCCGGGTCAAAACCGCCCCCGGCTGTTCCGTTTCCCGGATTAGCGACTCCCCTGTTGCTACCACCGCCAAGCTGCGAGTCGTAGGAATCCCGAGTCCATGCATAGCTTCACTGATGATATATTCGCGTAACATCGGCCCAAGCGCTGCCCGGCCATCGCCACCACGAGAGTATGGGGTTCTTCCCGCACCCTTCAACTGAATATCTACACGATCACCTTGAGGGGTGATCTGTTCGCCCAGCAGCACTGCTCGACCGTCTCCCAACATGGTAAAATGTCCGAATTGATGTCCAGCATAAGCTTGAGCAAGCGAAATGGTACCTTCAGGAACTTCGTTGCCGGCAAGAATCCCAAGACCCTCCTTACTCTGTAGTGCTGTGCTATTCAGCCCTAGAGTAGCAGCCAATGGTTCATTAAAAATAATCAGTTCCGGTTTACGCACAGGCGTTGGCTTAATTCTTGTAAACATTGATTCCGGCAGATGAGTATAACTGTTCGCAAAATTCCAGCCTATATCTATTTTCTCTGTCATATTATCTCCTTTTTATACCCTCAGTCTATGCCTTTATTAACTCAGAATAAGTTATGTTAAAATTTAATGCAAATCTTCTCGCAGATCTATGTTTTGCCGAAGTGTTACAAAGACCGCCCGGCTTCCTGCCATTTTATGCAGGAAACCGGGCGGTCTTAATTATGATGTTCTATCTTGTTTTCAACTTATTTGGAAGCTAATTCGCTCCGCCTTTGGAGAGCATAATATTGAGAATGGTCTTGTCAGTATCCGCCAGCCCTTCCTGAACCAAACGCTCCATGTTGCGGATGGTATCTTCCACCTCTTCGAAAATCACACCATCCTTGGTTGTAGGAGCAATGTTGTTCATAGCTAGTGTGGCTGCCTGGATCGCCGTATTGGTGGAGGTGGAAATCTTCAGCGCACAGGTAGAATTCGCACCGTCACAGATCATCCCTGACAAAGAAGCAATCGTATTCTGTATCCCATGCTTGATCTGCTCAAGACTGCCGCCCATGAGATAAATGATCCCGCTATTTGCTCCTACTCCCCCTGCAATCCCTGAACCACATAATGGGGACAAACGCCCGATATAATGTTTGATGTGCACAGTGACCAGATTGCTCAGTGCAAGCGCCCGAGCTAGCATTTCTTCATCTTTGCCCAGCAATTCCGCCAGAGCTATAACGGGAAGCGTACAGGCGATGCCTTGATTACCACTGCCCGCAGTTGTCATCACAGGCATTGCACTGCCATCCATTCGAGCATCTGAAGCCGCTGCAGTGGCCGCGATAATTCTGTTCGCTACATCATTGCCGAACAGATTCACCGCAGATTGCTGATTCATTTTCTTGCCTACTTGCAAGCCATAATCACCTCGCAATCCCTCATCAGAGATCGCTTTGTTCATCCGCGCTCCTTCCAAGAGAAAGCTAAGCTCTGAAAAAGGAGCGGTACAGATAAACTCGAATATCTGATCAACTGAGCCCGCATACTCTTCCGTGTCGGAAAGACTAGGCTTGCCACAGTCGGCTTTTGAATTCCGGGGTGTTATTTTCTCCCCGTCCAGAGCCAAATATTCTATATGGGTGTGCTCTCTGGCAATAATGGCAGTCGCCGTATGGTTCTGCGTAAACAACTGGGCTTCAATATATAATTTCTCAGGAGTGTCCTTTATCTCCACTTTTAGCAGCTTTCTATCCAGCAGGTCATTTGCCATCTTCAACTCAGCCTGTGTCAGACCTGACAGAATTTCCAGTTCCTTGTGAGAACGGCCGACCACCGCTCCAAGGGCTGCTGCGATGGGCAGGCCTGTCTGGCCTGTCCCGGGAATGCCCACTCCCATTGCATTTTTGATAATATTACCGCTGAGATGCAGCTGAATCCCCGTAATTTCTTCCTCGAGAAGCTCTGCCGCCAAGGAGACGGCATACGCAACTGCAATCGGCTCCGTACAGCCTTCTGCCGGTACGACTTCCTTGTGTAAAATTTCCAATAAGTTGCTCATGTATGCATTTCCCCCTTCTCTCTCCTGTTGGAGTTATTTATATATAGTAACTCAGAGAGAAGTTTCAGGGAATCCTTTTTCTTAGGAATCACTCCTTCATCCCCCTAATATAGTGTAGGAAAGAAAGGCGGGATGCACGTGAGTAAGAGGAATGAGCAAGGGCAAAGGGCGATCTTTCTAGCTGCAGTCTGCGGGCAGACCTATACACAATTTTCAAATATAGATGGAGTTTTCGTCATTCCATTAGATTATCAGCTATGTCATCCCATTGAAGCACAATCCTTCAATAATGTATGGGAACGTTTCGGCTTTATTTTGGAGTCTCCACAAGAGATTATTATTGCCTTTCGGGGAACCAGTACGACGACCAATTGGATATCCAACGTCCTCGCTTCACAGGAACGGTTCAAATATCTTAAAGAAGACTCTCTCACCCATCGTGGCTTCACCAACATTTATTCTTCAGCTCGGGATGGCATCTTCTCTACGCTCTCCAAGCTATCTCCCGACAAGACCTTATACATTACGGGCCACAGCCTCGGTGCAGCGCTCGCCACCTTATGTACCTTAGATATTGCGGCAAATACCTCTTACACCTCACCTAACCTCTATACTTATGGTTCCCCACGGGTAGGCGATCCGGACTTCGTTAATATTTTCAAACAATATGTGCAGAAGAGTTACCGGTATGCCAATCTTTTTGATGTTGTAACCTACGCACCTCCGCATGTCTATAAGCTCCCCAAACGGGAAAAAAAGTATTATTACAATCATGTCCACACTTTTAACTCACTGTCTTTCCAAAATGGATCTACAAGTGGTAATCACGTAATCAGCAGCTATTTCGCCGAGCTCTCCAAGCTCCAACCGGAATTCGCTCAAGAATTATGTATAACGAACCCTGGATTCTGTCCACTCGTGGCTACGAAAGCAGAAGTATAATGTGAACACAAAAAGGAGGTGCCCAACAAGCCATAAGCTGGCTGCCGAAACACCTCTTTTCTTCGTATGATTCGATGCCATCAGCAGTTACAAAGTCACTAACGGACTCCATTGACACTAACAGCAGTATATTTCCACTTTAAGAATTCCATCGGACTCCATGGCCACTATTGGCATAAAAAACACCTAATATAAGTCACTTTCTAACGAATAGCTGCACTGGAGTCCGAAACGCTGCCCAAAAGGCGATTATTCAGCAATTAACGTCATCTGGGTCCGAAGCCGGTACGAATGAAACTAGATCAGAATATAAAATAAACTAATACCACACCCAGGACTAACAGAATAAGTGAAACTATGTGCTGTTTCGTATGTTTTAGAAATTTCCAGTCGATGAACGACTGAAACCCTATTGCTACTACTATAACTACAATCCAAAACCATTTTATAACCGTACCCTCTGGGCCATCGGCAATTATTATCACAATCCCCGTAATTAATCCCACAAGTGCAAGTATAAGCTTCCCTTTTATATTAAGCTCATAACCGTCTTCAGGAAGTTTTTCTTTGTCCGGGCCAACAATCCATATCCTTAGAAATAGATTAGAAAAAGCAAGTATTATAAGTATAAGTCCAATTTTCACTTTCGTTCACCTCCACCCTTATATAGAATTCATTCGTATTTATTTCTGATCATTAGTTCTTTGATTTCTTTTAACTCATTTAATATTTCTTTTGATAGTTGCGTACTTCTAGAGTTATCGATGCCTACTTTAATCACAAATATTCCAAGCAACAAATAGATGATTAGCATTACGATGATCCCCAATTTACGTTCACTCCTCTTTTTTTGTATATTTCCTTAAAGATATTGTTAGCATTAGATTAATATTATTCCCATGATACCATAATAAGGATATCTAATTAACACTCAGGAGCTTGCCGTTGGCTTGACAAATGATCAGTATATTCGATAAAGTATATTATATCTTGATAATCAAGATAATTGATTTGCGAGATTTTTTCCATGAGGGAACGCGATTAATCTTAACTGAAAAGAGGGAACACAATGGCAGTACTTATTCTATACGCTACAAAATCTGGAGCAACAGAACAATGTGCAAAAGTATTATCAGAAGAGCTACCTCAGAGCAAAATTTGCAATATCGAACTAGAAAAGCCAGATATCGAGGCATTTGATAGCATTATTTTAGGGGCAGGAGTAAGAGATGAAAAAATATATAAAGCCATTCGTGACTTTATCAAAAAAAATAAAGATGAGTTACTGACTAAGAAGATGGGCTACTACATTTGCAACGAGAAACCCAAGAAAACCGAAGAATTAATAGAGAAAAATTTCCCTGATGATCTGAAAGAAGCTGCGATTTGTATTGAATCTTTTGGAGGTTATAAGGCCTATAAGGCTCCAAAGGAAGGTACTGATCAGCTCAAAGGGATATTGGTAGATAAAATAAAAGAATTCTCACAAAATTTCAAATAAAAAATCCTGTTACCAAGACGAAAATCTTGATAACAGGATTCTTTTTTTATATACGTTTATTGCGCCTTGAGGGTCACTTCAAACTTCGCACCGACATCACCTACAAATACAATTTTGCCGTTGCTAGGAAGTTTGACTTGCTTAAGACCGCTAATGGTAAAGTAATTCACACATACACCATTCTCATCATAGACGGCAAAGGAACTCTTGGTTGGCAGCTCTACTGTCATTATCTTACCTGTTGCCGTTTCAGGAACTCCATACCATCTAGCATATCCATCTGATTGGATCGTTACCATAGATTGCGGGCCTGCATAAATCGGTTTAACCGCATCTTGATGTATAAATAATTGATTGCCAATCTTTAAATACTCCACACCATTTTTATTTTCAAAAATAAGATCCGCAAGATCGCGCCCAGCGATGGTTGGGATTTGCACGGTCATTTCTGCTTTATTAGGTCCAGTTATTTTATTCGAGCCCATATAACCAGGTGCGTCAGGGAACATAGCGATTCCAGCTACCGGCATACTCATGTAATATTGGGAGCTGTACTTCTCGCTGACATCAAAATACAATTTCCCTTGACGCTGCTGCCATGCAGTAATGACCTCTTGAGATAGGGCATTAGGTTCAAGCTTCTCAGCTGCATATTGGGTAACGGCAGTTTCACCAAGTCCTGGAATTACCCCATACCCTTGACTCCAAAGATAGATACGGCCATTGCTCTCCTTCACAAAGCTAACTTTACTTGTACCCTCGGCATCTAAAAATTCACCGTTCGAATTATATGAAAATTTCTGTGCTGGCATTGTAGGAGCTATAATCGAAGATATACTCAATTCCCCAGCTTTACTAACTTCTATCTTCATTAGTTGCGTAGAATCACCATAGACACCCGCATAGTTTACCAATTCTTGCGGCATATCCTCTTTGTTCGAAGCTTTAAAGGTAGGTGTAGCTTTCAGTTCCTTAATAACTCCCTTTTCCTGTAAGGCACTGAGTAAAATTTCGTTGGCAAGCATCTGGTCCGTTGTACTTGCTCCGCCAGAAGATATTACTGCTGCTGCCATCCGTTGTTCGGGCAATACAACTAATGAGGTATGATACAGACCCGTATCTCCCCCCTTTGTCAAAGCCTTGATTTCGTACTGGTTAAATGGATATAAGTTCACACTGTCCCAGCCTAATCCATAAGCTAACGAATTATCTGTTCCCTTAGGCCATATTCCACGCTTATATTCCTCTTGTTCCATCGCTTTCACAGACTTTTCTGACAAAATGCCAGTCGATTGGCCCGTAAAAATAGTTGCAAAGCGCACCAAGTCCTCTGCAGTGGAATAGATACCACCTGTTCCAATCACATTAATGGTTTCTTTGGGTAAAGCTGCTGAGTAGGTAGCATTGTAGACACTAGCCAGCTGAGAAGAAGCTACAGAATCTACAGGCGTTTTCGTATGTTCAAGCCCTAGAGGTTCTGTGAAATTTTGATGAATGAATGTGGTAAAGTCCGTGCCACTGACCTTTTCAACAATCAACTCAGCCAACGTAAATCCATCATTACAATATACTGAGTAGGCACCTGGATCGGCCTTCAGACGTTGTGTTGACAACGTTTCTAGTAAACTATCTTTTGCAATAGGATCAGAATCATTAAATAAGAAAGAATTGGATAAGTTCGAGCCAGCAAGACCTGAGGAATGATTCAACAGCATCCGTACAGTGATTTGCTTATAACGAGGATCTTCCATCGTAAAATTATTCAAATAAGATACGACTGAACCGTCCAAGTCTACTTTCCCTTGCTCAACAAGCTTCATAATAGAAGCTGTTGTATACATTTTACTCGTTGAGCCAATTCCATACATCGTTGTAGCGCTTGGTGCTGTCTTACTCTCCACATGACTATATCCAGATTGACCGCTCACAACGATATTATCGCCATCAATAAGAGCATATTGGAGACTAGTCGTTCCCAGCTTTTCCGTTAAGAATGCTGCCTTCTCTGCTGCCACCTTCTGAGTGTTCACATACGTTTGCCCTTTGCCGCTATCTGCTGCTAATGCACTCGTAGGGACATACATTACCAGTAGAAGCAATGCAACTAATAGGGATGCCAAATTCTTCTTCATACATAACCTCCCGATATGAAATCGTCATCCTTTAAAGGATAATTTATCCATGGAGTAATGTAAAGGAAGTTTGCAATATTGGGACCATGTATCTAATCTACTAATTCTACTTTATCTCCGATTCGAATTTGCCCAGTTTTGATTACTGAAGCATAAACTCCAAAATGCAAATCAAACTCTTTATGCAGTTTTTTCAAAAGTACTGGGTCCTTCTGGAGACTATCCGGGTCCATCGTAATCACAACACATCTCTCACAAAAACTATCTACCTGTAGCTGTGCGTCCCCAATGTTAAGCCGGCGTCCAATCCAATCTCCTTCAAAAAGAGAATCATCATTCAGCGCAATAACAAAATTCCCGCGAAAACGCCGTTGATCCAAGGAATGCCCCCAGGTTGCCTCCAGTTTTTTTAAGCTGGCATCCGTAATGAGTAGAATACTAGCGCCATCCACGGATAGGAGCTGCGGATGTTCTGGCTGAGGATGTGCAGCTTTTAAACCAGACATAGTGATTGGAGTTTTGGTTTGGCTTTGGATTTCTTCCAATAGATTATCATCCCATCCAAAGGTTCGCCCGTCTGATGCCGTTACATGGATTTGTCCATCTATAAATTGCGCTTGATAGGTAAGCATATTCGGAATATTTCTAGCGGTGATATATTTTCGCCAGCCCTCTTTTGACTCATCGTAAAAGGAGCAAAAACGGTCACCAAGCATTCCATACGGTTCAATTATACAGCTTTCTAAATTCTCACCCGCAAATGACTTGACCGGGTAACGATTAATTCCTTGAATTTCACCAACAACTGATAACATGATACAACGCCTCCACTTGTCTTAAAATGCAACGTATCTTCCCATTCTACCTGATTTTATTTAACTGTTGTATGAATATCTAATAACCCAGAAATTTTATATGTTTTATTGAGTTATATGTTTTATACTATGACTGTTGGATATATTGCATTTTGAGATAACACTCACTCCCCTATAAAGAAGAGAGGTAACCTGCTGTGCGGACAAATGATTTTCAAGGTTTTGACTTTGTTTTTACCCAAGCCGTGATGGGTATGGCCCTTATTTCGCTTGATGGAACGTTCCTAAAACTGAATTCAGCATTATGCGACCTCTTGGGGTATGATGAAAACGAGTTAACGACACCCTCTCCAACCGTCCGTACCCTTCTAGATCAGATTCATAAATTCATTTCATTAGGAAGCTCTCTTCCATCTACGAGTACTGATCCGCAGAGACTCGAATTAGATTATTTCCATCCAACCGGACACCGGTTATCTTTAAACGTCTCCTTATCTATCCTTTCGGATGACATTGGTAAACCTATATTTTATTTTACTCAATTCGAGAATAAGACCCTGATCAGGGAAATGGAGACTCAGCTTCAGGTTGTGAAGACCCATCTACTTGAAAAAGAGAGCTCTTTTCTACAGCTGCTGGAGGAACTGCCTCAGCCCGTGCTTATCACTAGGGGAGGGATTGTTCTATATGCAAATTCGGCAGGTTTACAATTAATCCATGCAGAAAGCCTAGATCAAGTACTTGGTCTATCGACTATGGATATTGTAGACTACTCTAATTATGAAATTCTCTCAGAACGAAGAAAGAAATTCAACACTGATAGAACAACAGGTTCTGTCTGCTACCTGATTAATTGTTTAAATAACCAGCAGAAATATGTGGATGGGATTACATTGCCAATCATTTATGAGGGAAACGAAGCGTACATTGGCATATTCAAAGATATATCCGAGCAAGTATTGGAAGATGAACGACTGATACAGTCCGAGAAATTATCTACAGCAGGACAGTTAGCCGCTGGAATCGCTCATGAAATACGGAATCCTCTTACAGCCATTAATGGCTTTATGAAGCTACTGCGCTCTTCCGAGCGGATGAATGATAAATATATTTCCATTATTGAGTCAGAATTGAAACGCATCGAGTTCATCGTCAACGAACTGCTTGTCTTATCTAAACCCCAAACCACTCATATTAGTAAACCAGTGGATTTATTGTCTTTGCTGGAACAAGTCACCACACTAATGAATGGACAAGCTGCCCTAAAAAATCTCAAGATCCTCCCTGTCTGTACTGATCAATCCATTTGGATTAATGGTGAGGCTTATCAGATGAAGCAGGTATTTATTAACTTACTTAAAAATGCGATGGAAGCAATGAATCATGGGGGAAACATCTATATTCATGTGCAAACCTATGACAGAGAAGCCCGAATCAGTGTGCAGGATGAAGGCTGTGGGATGACAGAGGAACAGATCAATGCCCTCGGCAAACCATTTTATACGACCAAAGAAACAGGAACAGGCTTAGGTTATATGATCACACAAAATATTATACATAATCATGGCGGAGCGATCTCTGTAGAAAGTACTCTGGAGCAAGGAACAACTTTTACTGTGAGTATTCCAACGATCATTACACCTGAGGAACCTATCATGTAGAAGATGTGGTATCGCAACATCATGCAAGAATGCCCCTAATTTTCACATTATAATGGTTATACATTATTGGAAAAGAAGGTGCAGCAATGACTCGTGAAGTTCGAACTGTAGTTTTCGATCATGACTTAAAATTTGAGGCGTATCGATTCGAAGGTATTATGCAGAAGTTTCCCAACCATTTTCATGACCATTATGTCATAGGTTTTATTGAACAAGGAAAGAGACATCTGCTCTGTAACCAAGAAGAGCATATTCTTAACAGCGGAGATGTGGTCATCTTTAATCCGGCGGATCCCCATGCCTGTGAACAGATAGACGGGAGAACGCTTGACTATCGCTGCATCAATATTCAGCCGGAAGTCATGCGTGAGTATGTGCTAGAAATTACCGGCATAGGCTACTTACCGCGGTTCACACACAACGTTCTCTACCAAAGTGAACTGTCGAACCCTTTACACGACCTGCACCAAATGATATTAGAGGATCAATCCGATTTTCAAAAAGAAGAATTGTTTCTATTTCTCCTGGAGCAGCTTCTGAGAGAATACACGGAGACAGAAACCCCCTATCCAGCTCAAGAGCCTACTTCTGAAATTAAAATCATTTGCGATTACATAGAGTTACATTATGCGCAGAACATTACGCTAAACCAGTTAAGTGAATTAAGCGGCTTAAGTAAATATCACTTGCTGCGTTTATTTACCAGACAGAAAGGAATATCACCTTACCGTTACTTGGAAACTATTCGCATCAACCATGCCAAAAAGCTTTTAGAACAAGGAATATTGCCAATAGAAGTGGCCTCTCTAACCGGATTCAGTGATC
This sequence comes from Paenibacillus sp. FSL H7-0735, assembly GCF_038008505.1. Classification (NCBI taxonomy): domain Bacteria; kingdom Bacillati; phylum Bacillota; class Bacilli; order Caryophanales; family Paenibacillaceae; genus Paenibacillus; species Paenibacillus sp. FSL H7-0735. Next base: position 4,683,438 of record NZ_JBBOZH010000001.1, read on the forward strand.
AGAGCCATTTCACAAATTTTTTCAAAAGACTCATAGGCTTAACCCCTAAGCAATATATGCGTATATTTGTTCAGCAAACGGGAGTAAAGTCATCAATGGAACTTACGAAATGATAAATCAACGCAAGATTAACACAGGACATCTGCTGGCATTACTTACGATTTTAATCTGGGGAACCACCTTTATCTCCACTAAAATACTGTTAAAAGACTTTACGCCTGTGGAAATTCTGTTCTTCCGTTTTCTTATTGGGTACTTTGTACTGTTACTGATCTATTCACGTCCAATCCGAACTACATCCTTTAAAGAGGAATTACTCTTTATCTCAGCAGGTCTTTGTGGGGTCACGTTATATTTTCTTATAGAAAATATTGCCCTAGTCTATACCCTTGCATCCAATGTAGGTGTGATTGTCTCCATCGCTCCATTTTTCACGGCGGTGATCGCCCATTTCTTTTTAGAAGAAGAGAAATTTCGTAGGCAGTTTATTATAGGATTTTTGATAGCCTTGGCAGGAATTATATTAATTGGGCTGAACGGGAGTTTTCTTCTGCAGCTGAACCCCATCGGTGACTTGCTGGCATTGCTGGCACCTGTGGTTTGGGCAATTTATTCAGTGTTGATGAGAAAAATAAGCGTATTAAAGGTTCATACTATAGGGGCTACCCGCAGAGTATTTTTCTATGGTCTGCTGTTTATGCTGCCTGCTCTGTTTCTGTTTGATTTTCAGCTAGGTCCGAGTAGATTTAAAGAAATTTCAAATGTAGCTCACCTGCTTTTCTTAGGTTTGGGTGCCTCGGCACTGTGTTTTTTGACTTGGAATAAAGCTGTAGGGATTCTAGGGGCTGTAAAAACAAGTGTATATATCTATATTGTTCCTGTAATTACAGTGGCAGCTTCCGCCCTTGTTCTGAATGTAAAGATCACCTGGGCAATTCTAACGGGAACTTTTTTAACGCTTATCGGTTCTTATATTTCCGAACGCAAACCTAAATAAACAAAATATCTTTAACATTTAATAAAAAGAAGCCCCAGCAGCGTGATGCATACTGGAGCTTCTTTAAGTTTCATTCCATACTCAGAACAACGAGACAGGAATAAGCTTTCTTCCTCCCTTGATCAGGGTTGATTCCAGCATGTCCCCTTTGACGCCTCCAAAATAAAGCTGCCAATACACGCCAAAACGCACGCTGACATCATTCTTGACAAGCTCCGGCGGCGTAACAATCAGCCATTGGAATTTGAGTGCCTTGGAAATTTCGAAGACGGGGTCAAGCACGTTATTGGAGACCATTTCTCCGAAAGGATTGTCATATAAAAAGACCGTCCACCCTTTATTCTCACGATTCACCCGTTTATGCGTCATGATCATCATTGCGACCAGCAGCTGTACAGATTGACGTTGCCCCCCACTGCCGACAGCTTCATCCAGTGCGCCGCGATTAATAATCTCCCAGTCCGAATAATGATAATCTTCCGGTGCGGCGTAGAGGAAATAATTCTCCGTTACCGGTTTATACACCTGAAGAACTGGAAAGCGGTTCTGCAGCGCCGCATAGACAATTCGTCCGTCATTAATAACCTCTTTGATTACCAGTGCCGGCACTTGTTCTATCTTTGGATACTTTTTGAGCAATTCATTGATACATTGATTGAAGTAGTCACTCACCATCGGCTCTACCTCATCGCTTGTTCTTGGCACATTGATATTCTTGTAATTCAGACGTACCAGCGGGAAGGCATAATTATTCTCGTTATGAATAATCATCCGGCGTTCCATTCGCTTCATAATATCAATGATTTGTACCACTCTTAGAGAAGCCCGGCCTACCCACATCTTGCGGGAGAGATCCATGCCTTCCTTATCGCTTTGAATGCTCTCGATCTGATCACGCGAACTGCGTAGCATGGAATCTAGGACTTGCAGTGCAATAGCGAAATTATCCCAATGGACCGTATTCAATCGATCTAGAATCTTGGTCTCCAGTTCGGAGTTCCGTTCATTTTTCGCAAGTTTTTCGGTTAATGAATTTTTCTCTTCCTTCACCTTTTTGGAGATCTCATCCTGTCTAATCCGGCTATCCTTGATGCGGAGAAGCCAGTCGGCTACTAGAGGCTCGCAGCTTTCTCTAACCCTCAGCGTTATTTCTTCTGGTACACTCCGTAGGTTGACGCGATCCTCAATATGCGCATTCATTATTTTGATTTGATTGGATAAAGTCTGGATGAGGACATCCATTCGATCCAAGGATCTTTTACACTGGTTAAGCATAAGCTCATTCGCTTGGCAGCGCTCCTGAATTTCTGTCTCCTTATCCTCTAGCACCTCATTCCAAAGCTCCACGGCACGTTCATGTTTCTCCTTGATACCCTTCTCTACTTTGCGCAACTCTTTCTGCAAGTTCTCCAATTCAGTCTGGCAGCGGATGTAACCGTCGTGAACAATCTGATAGTCTTCCTCCAATGAAGTAGTATCCGTCTTTTGGCGATTTCTTGCAGCCATTATAGACTCGGCCGTTTCCGTAGGTTCAGTCGCCTTCCGCCAATTCACATCCACTTGATTCAGGCTGGATTCAAGCTCAGCCAGATTCTCGCTTGCTGCCTTAATCTGTGCAGCTCTTGTCCGAACTTCCAGCTCATTTTCGGTAAGTGATTGCTGCAGGCTTTCAACGGTACTGAGCTGCTGCAATAGAAGATTCTGCTCTACAGGATCTACAGGTAGGACTTCTCCTTCATCAGAAAGCTGGCGATCTGTTGGGAAAACAATCTCAGGAAACCATCGTTGCAGTCTAGGGAACATCGCGTATTCGGTTTCTCTCGTCCATTTATTGCGTTGTCCGCTCAAGCTTTCCATTTGCACCTTTAGGTGTTCAAGCTGCTGATCTTTACCTGCTAACTCTTTGCTCACCAGATTCTTTCGTTCGATTATTTTTTGTTTTTCCTTATAATCTTGTTCCTGTTTCTTCGTCCGTTCAATCCAAGCTTGCAGAACCCCCGCTCTCTGCTCATGTTCCACACTTAGAACTTTGTTCTCAGCGAGCTCTCGTCCGATCCGGGTAAGCGTCCCCTCATTCTCATCCATCTCATTGCTCAGATTGATAATGCTCTGCTGAAGTTCAGCCTGCAGTTTAATAAGCGCATCATGCTTGGCTGTAAGCGTCATGGTATTCTCGACTTGAAATAAACGTTCATACTCCTGACGCACCGATTTCAACTTAGATAAATAGGCTTCAGAGTCCTGAAGGATCTGCTCCTGTTCCTTGAGCTTCCCCTGAATACTGCTCTTCCAATCCTGGAAACGATCCGGCTGCAAGACCATTTGCGGCCCTTGATTCGCAAAAAGCATGAAGGATGCTTGATTCGAAGCTGCCATCTCTTCACGAATAAAGATCGGCACCGCTGATTTCAGCAAGGTGTCCTTCATCAGTTCCGGCTGAATTTTATCAGCTTCGCGCCGGGTCAAAATCAAACTATATGGAAGTAACGGATATTGCTCCAGTTCTTCCTCACGTTCAAGATACGGACGGTCATTTAAGTAGGAACTACCTAGCGTTGATTGAATCTTTAACGAATCGAGTGTATCTTTGACCGTCAGAATATCTGAATTGGGTAGCCAGTAGGATTGGTTCTGAAGTTCCACATCCATGAGCTGATTATAGTAATCCCGTCTGGAACGTTTAGTCTGTTGCTCTATTTCATCTATTTTTCGGATAAAACGTGCCGGGATAACATCTTGTTCTTCAAAAAGGCCAGTAGCACCTAAACGATTGTGCTCTTCATACATTTCCAGCAGCACAACGAGCTGTGACCATAATTGGGATTCTTTCTGAGTCTGTGACTCAAGCAGAACTCCAAGCTCGTCCGCTTCACGCTCATAAGAACGCCGTTTCTCGCTCAGCTCAGCATGACTCTTATGCAGTGCCAGCTTCCGAATCTCTTCCTGCTTGCGCTGTTCTTCCAAGTCTCCAATGACTTGAAGAATCGTTTTGGCCGCTGAGACCGTACGCTGCAGCGCAGCTGCCGGAGAATGGGCGGCATCCTGCCCATATTGGGCTGCGAATGCTCCGAGTTCTTCCGTGTATTGCCGAATAGATAAGGTCAAATCATTGATCTGATTATCCAGCCCGGCCAGCTCTACCAAGAACCTTTCCCTTTCCTTGCGCAATTCCCTTTCTTCCGCCGTCAGGTCTTGCTGCGCTGTCTCAAACTCTCTAATCGTTTGCTGCCAGAGATTAAACACCACATCCCACTGTTTCCGCAGCTGTTCCTTGGCTGCCTGAATGACCTCTTGCTGTTCTTTCATCTCCAGAGAACCTTCGATAGCTTGAATTTCTTTTTGCCACTGCTCAATTTGCCGGGTATGGAGCAACCGTTTAGCCAGAAAATAAGCTACTTCAAGCTTCTTCTCTTGCGCTTTGGAATCCTCCAACCGACCACGCGCACGGCTCTGATCATCACTGAGCTTCTTAAACTCTTCTTGCTTCAGTTCCGTTTCTTCCTTGCTGCGTAAGTATTTAAGATTGTCTGTCTCAAAGCGCAGTTGCTTCGCATCCTGATAACGTCCAGCCAGTTCATCAGCAATCTTACTTCGCTCAACTTCTGCATTTCTCTGCTCTTCATAGATAACCGTATAGATTTGGCGTCCACGTAGTTCAGTTTCTTGTACTACGTTTTCCGCCTCCACGCCAAGTTTCACCAGCTCATAAAGCGGTGCAGCCATACCAAGAAACTCTGAATAGACCTGCTCCCGCTGTTCAAGCATCGGCAAGCGCTGAGCCACTGTTGCTGTATCGATAAACATCCGCTGCAGCGTATTGTCGTCTTCCTTTAATCCTTCATTCAGACTAGATCCGATTTCAGGAATAATCAGCTTTTCGAACAAGTTATGATTGGTGAAGGCATCATTCTTTTTAAAATAACCTTTGATACCGCCCTCTTCACCATTGATCCGCCGCATATTACGCCACTCGGCGATATGGATATCCCGGATAGCCAGGAAGTCATAATATCTTTTCAAATCCGAGCTATGGCTGCCAAAAGGTACAATCTCTCCCCGCCGATCGCGTACAAATTGCTGGATCGTTTCAAAACTCGTAGGTTCAGCAGTCACTTCGTCAAATAACGGCAACGTTGATAGCGTAAGTTCAGCCGCTTCACCGTAATCTGTAAGTGCGTACAGCAAGTAATCCACTTTGATATCCTGCTGATCAAGCGAATTATGTGCCGTCATAGCAATTCCCGTAGTCATATACTCATTGCGCTCATTGTTGTCGAGATGCCATTCGATAGCTACGTGAAAAGTGTACGGTTTAAGTTGTTTTTTATGATTATGAAAAAAAGCCTCAACCTGGTTCTCACTGTCTTTGCCCCATGGTGTTTTGGGCATTAACAGCTGAAAAATGGATTGCAGCAGTACTCCCTTTCCACCGCCATTCATGAGCGTAATAAGCGTATTAGCGGGTCCCTCTTCGTTGCAGAGGTCCAGAATCATATCGTCGTATTTCTTGAGCATCTTCTCGTATTTAAGTCCTGTAATTCGTATGCGTTCAATCCGCGGCATAGGTAGCACCGTCTTTCTCAGCTAAAGTTCTTCCAATGAGGCTCTTTAATTCCTGGTATCGATCGACATCATGATATAAATAACGCATTCTCTCATACAGCTCTTCCCGAGGAAAGATACGCTTCTCTGTCTCAGAGATGAATACGAGCTTCTCCTCTTCCAGAAGTTTCATGCCTTCATGGATCAGTCCAATTCGTGAGCCTGCGCCTCTGGTCAGAAGATCGCTTTCTTCCTGACTCTTAGTCTGCATGTACAGACTGGTCCATACCTTAGACATCGCTTGGATATCAAGCTGCCACTGCTGGCTAAATCGCCCATCCTCATCCATCTGAATCCACGTCTGAAAGAGCGAGGACACCTGATCAGCAATTTGAATATAGGACATACTGTCCTGCCCCGACTTAAAATGAGTCTCATCCTGATCCATTTCGGCCAGAAAAACCAGAATAATAATATTGATAATATGTAAGTGAGTTTTACGCTCAACACGTGAATATTTGTTCTTTAACTGGGTGAAATTGGTTGCAAACACTGACCCCAGTGGATTAACCAGCAGATGGAGACGGTGCCCCGAATTCATCACCCGACAGCCCCCTTCTTTAGCAACATACTGAAGCGCATCATAAGTTCCTGCATCCTGAAGGCATTCTGCCGTTGCAGGGTCATCGAGAGGAATTACTTTTTTACGGAGCAATTCAAAAAATAGCCGCGAAGCTTGCTGTACCTGTTCTAATGTATAACTCATGTTAGTAACTTCTCACCTCTCCACGATCGTAATCATATATGGACTCATATCCAGACCAGGACACCGTACCCTTGAGGCTGGCTCTGGAGCAATGCTCGTCCGCAGCATTTTGCCGCGTAAACTCTCAAACAGAAGATCTTCTGCAAGTACATATTGGATTAGCTGTTGGCATTCATCAGAAACGCCGCCACCACCTTCTGGTGCCTGTTCCTGCACTAAAATCTCTGTATGAAAAAACTGCACCCACAGATCAACAGCATCCGGTGTATTTGCCCACCCTGTTAGTTCTTCGGCGGAAAAAGCCTCTGCAGTAAAGGTAAAGCTTCCCTGCTCAGCCAAGGCAGTAAAAACCGGCTTCCACAGATCCACTACCTTTGCCCATGGGATACCTTTAGGAATATATTGAACAGGCTCTGCGTCCACCTCATCTTCGAAATCATCCATCACTAAGTCGGGGATAAAGCCTACCTCTTGTTCCTCCCAAGCCCAAGGAAGCGGATAAACGAAGTCCTGATTCGGAGCGAATAATCCGCTGAGCAGCAGTTCAAGACTGTCACCGCTTGGCAGACCCTCTTCTTTCACCCATTCCTCCCATACGTGAGTACGGAAGTTAAACCCGGCTGCTCCCCAGAATAATTCAGGAAAGTTCAATCTTAAATTGGTCTCCATCTCAAAAATATTCAATACTACCTCAGCCAGCTCATCGTGCACACGCCTAGAAAGCTCGACTCGTTCAGAGAGAATACGGATCTCATTGAAGTCGATTACGTCTTTCTCATCATTGGCCAGCCGGGCCAGAGAACGGTGAATACTGTCAAAATGTTTGCGTTCCTCCTCGAACTGATGATGAATCTCTTCGAGTCGCTGATGCCGAGCCACTCCGAATTCACTAAAAATATGCTTCGGATTGCGGCGTAACGCATTGCGGTATTCTTGCTGTTGCTGGGTCATCTTACGGACACGGGAGATCAGTTCATTAACATCCTGAAGAGCCCGAGTTACGCGCCCATGTTTAATATGCATTTGAATCTCGAGCAGTTTGATGCTGATCTGAAATTCATCAATAATCTCATGGCTCATAAAAATGAGCTCCATTGCATATTCGGAGAGACGATAGATGGTTCTGCCATTCTCTTCCCAACTGCTGCGGGTCGCATCCTCGTCCACCGTGAAATACTTATATTTCTGCGCGGACATTTGCCGGGTCACATCATCATAGAAAAAGGATTCGAAATCTCCACCATTCCCGCTCCACAATAAACCGTCCACGAGACGCTCTACGGATTCGGTAGTCCCAAGATTGGCGATATTAAAACGTTCCAGTGCAGTCCAAGTAAGTTCTATAATATCCTCCTTGGATCTTCTCTCATTCGATTCTAGCTCCAGATAATAGACTTGCAGCAGAACGCTTAAAGACACCATTTCTTTGTACGGTTGGATTTCGCCAAGGTTCATGCCAGCCCCCAAATTCCACAGGGGATTCAATCGTTTGTTTCGTTCACCAAAATCCGACCAATTCATCTTTCTGCTAACCTCGCCATCACTTCATAATTTAAAATTTCCTGCGGAACTCTCCGGTCCTTTTCTCCCTGTACGGACAACGCCATACTTATTCTCGATCACCCTCACTAAAAGAAATAAAACCCCTATACATCCTGTATAGGGTTCTGAAACACGGGAATATATGTTTCTATTATAACAATCCTTCGAAGCTTATGCTATTTTTGTTAAACAAAATAATAGATTCTAGCCGGATGACAAAAGATCGCGGAATTACAGGGAGAAATCCCCTGATTTTTCTCTTGAAGCTTCATTAACTCTTATGGACTAAGCAAAAAAAGGCTGCCCCATAAACCATGAATTGGCTGAATGAGACGGCCCTTTTTTATTAACTACTCAGCAACTCCTTGCGTAAACGCCATACAATACTGCTCAAGTGGGCTATTAGGTAGAGGAATGACTTTAACCGTACGGAAATGATAATGCTCATAAATGGGCAAGTTGCTCGGCGTCTGTGTCTCTAACGTGCATAATGTATTGTTCACACGACATTCCGCGAGCAGCGGTGTCATGATTTTTGATACATATCCTTGGCCTCGATATTGTTCTTGCACTGCAAGCATATCCAAATGTTTATACTTCTGATCCCCAAACATTGATAACCATAAAGAACTCATACTACGCAAAATAGATAAACCACGTATAAATCCTCGCACCCCAATGATTCGGCAGATCGGTAATGACTTGATGATCGCAAGGACTATCTGTTTCATATACCTGACGTTCGAAATCAATGTCCCTGTCTGACGCTCCGAATGGAACACTAAAGCCACTGCTTCAAAGTTAGTAGAAGTCGTTAGTAAATCCGAATATGGATACAACATCTCAATGTAACGATGGAAAAAAATATTCAACACGCGTAATCTGGTTGATTCATCAGGCAAGATATGCTGATATAACGGATCATTTTTAGCAAATGCTTCGGCCAGAACACTGGCTGCTCTCGGAATATCATGCTGCTGAATTTTTAGTAATGTACTACAAATAGTTCCACCTCATTTAATAGTCTTACGAATTAGTATAACTCGTCCAATTGAATATGGCACGATGGTTCTATTGTCATTTCTTTATTGAATACGATATGATTGAAAAGATTACAAAAATACTGGGAGGTAAAATGGAAGATATTATACTGTGGCTTAAATACTTGTTTCTAGGGTTTGTTCAAGGGGCAACTGAGCCAATCCCCGTCTCTTCGAGCGGCCATTTGATCATCGCACAGAAATTGCTAGGCTTAAAACAAAATGGGCTATCATTTGAAATCTTAACAAATACGGCTTCACTAATCGCGATTTGTTTTATTTTCCGTAAAGATATCGGAAGATTGATCACTGGATTCGTTCAATTTATTCTGACCCGCAAAGAGGAATATAAGTCAGATTTCCTGTTCTCTTTGTACATCATCATCGGTACCTTGCCTGCGGTAATCGTTGCTTTACTCTTCAAGGATCAGATTGAGGATATCTTCTCGTCAGTTCATACCGTATCTATCGCCTTGCTGGTTACAGGGGTAGCTTTATGGTTGATCCGTAACCTTCGCGGCCGTAAACAAGATGGTGACTTAAAAGCGAAGGATGCAGTTATAGTCGGACTTGCCCAAGCAGTCGCCCTTATTCCTGGGATAAGCCGCTCTGGTGCAACTGTCATCTCTTCCATCGCTGTGGGAATGAAGCAAGAAACTGCTTTACGCTTTTCTTTTATGCTTTATATTCCTGTCAGTTTGGGCGGACTTGTTATGGGTGCATCTGATATTGCCCACGATCCTAACCGCTCGCAGCTAGCAATTCCATACTTGATTGCATTTATTACTACACTTATCGTTACTTATTTCTCCATGCGCTGGTTTATGGGGATTATGGCTAAAGGTAATTTGAAGTATTTCTCTTATTACTGCTTCTTAGCTGGGATACTTCTCCTCATCTTTATGTAAGACATAACTTCAATTAAAAAACCTCATGACAATCTCTGAAATTACAGAGAGAGCCTGAGGTTTTTTTATACTATTTCAACATGGATATTACTTCATCGCTCGACCGGATCTTACCTATACGAGGGAAGATAGTTTTGCATACATAATCATGCTCTTCTTTTACCATCGCGGTCATAGCGTCTTCTATAAAAACTTGATGATAACCAAGCTGATAAGCTTCTCTTGCAGTAGTATCCACACCAATCGAGGTAGAAATACCACATAATACGATCGTATCTATTCCGCGGCGCCGTAACTGCAAATCAAGATCTGTACCGAAAAATGCCCCCCACTGCCGTTTGGTAATCAGATGTGCATTTTTGATATTCGCTAATTCTGGCACGATGTTGTCCCAACCTTCTGGATAGGTGACAGAATTCATTTGTAAATCAGTTTTAGGTTTAAGCATATCTTGCCCATCTAGCCATGACACCCTCACTAGAACAACAAATCCTCCTTTCTCCGTAAAGGATTGAGCTAATTTGCAGGCATTCTCAACCACCTGAGCACTTGTATGCGGCCCCTGCTTTGGACTGAGGACAATTCCTTGTTGCAGGTCGATCACGACTAGCGCCGTTTTACTTGCCTCAATACTTTCAGATACTAAGCTTGTTAATTCTTCCATGGTCTTCTCTCCGATTACTATCAATTTTGTGTACATCTTAAAATAGACCCACTGTTAGTTAGTTTAATACAACAATTACCCTATATTACCCAATAGGTGTCCCATTAGGTAATTTAATATCTGGCTTCAAGAGAACCACATCCCCTTTATCCGGTATTCCTCCAAGAACTAATACTTCTGATAGGAAACCCGCTATATTTCGAGCAGGGAAGTTAACTACCCCAATGATTTGTTGCCCTACAATCTCTTCAGGCCTATATCGTTTAGTAATCTGTGCACTTGATGTTTTGCTTCCGATATCTGGTCCAAAATCAATTTGGAGTTTAATCGCAGGTATTTTTGCTTTTGCAAAAAACTCCGCTTTAATAATCGTTCCAACACGAACATCAAGTTTCAAAAAATCATCAATAGTTACCATTTTCCATCCCCCTATACATATTTCCGACTACTCATTTACTTATTTTGAATGTTGTACTTTAAAGATTTCGACCAAAAATACATTCCCATACCGAGTAAGGTTATTATGCCGCCTAAAAGCTGGAATAATGACATAGTTTCCCCTAATAATAGGTATGCAAGGACAATGGCAAGAACAGGCTCACCAATAATCCCAACCGAGACAGTAGTTGCTCCAATCGAGTCGATCGCTTTGGCTGACTGCCAAATCGTGTTTATTGAGCTATCGTTCTCCGTTAGCGTAATTTCGATGTCCTTCGTAAATTTCGAATTTATTTCCAAGACACAAGCTTAATGTTTTCATTTTCTAATAGTCTATGATTTCGGGATCGCCATATAAACGATATTCCATTCTCTTTTCCAATAATGTTACGTCTATATCTTCAACCTTTTCGTCCTGCATGAATTAGTGTTCAATTCTCCTATATGATAAACTTGCAAGAAGTTATCTGCTATTTATCTATTAATAAAGGAGCGGAAAAATGATATGGGCAAAAAGAAAAAAACATTACCCGCCAATTTTGCCGAGCTGGTTAAAACGAATGATATATCTGCCTTAAAAGAGGTATTTGAGCTATGCGAATGGGATGCCCGCGGGGGTTACAGCAAAGGTACCGCCCTCAGCTTCCGGCAAATACCGGATGAAATGGTTTCCTGGCTTGTGGAGCAGGGTGCTGACATCAACGCTGCCGACAACTATAAGCGTACCCCTCTTCATGCTCAGGCTGCAACCTGGTCCGGAAATGTCCCCTTACTCCTTGAGCTAGGTGCAGATATGGAAGCTCTGGATTACCAGAATGAGACACCGCTGCACTCAGCAGCAGCTTCTTACAAAACAAAAGTAGTGCAGGATCTGGTGGAACGCGGTGCAAATGTCCATGCAGAAAATAAGCGAAAAAACACACCTCTCGCCAAAGGATTATTACAATGCCGGAATATCGATATAGTTCACATGGCAGAAATCTCGCGAATTATGCTGGATGCAGGTGCAGCAATTACGCCGGAGATGAAGGAATCCGTGCGGCGTATCGGCAAGGATTTTGAATTCGTCAGAACAAATTACAATAAAGATCGACTGGATGAAACTGCAAATGCTCTCCTGGAGCTGTACCGGCAATTTGATGTCGAGCCTATAGCGAAACTGGAGAGACATGACGGAATTTCTCCCATCAAGGTAACGGCAGCCGCATGGCCCGCACAGCACCAAGAGCTGTGGGATTTTCTTGTCCCTGCTTCAGGACATGCGACAACGGTGCAGGGTGAGGTTATCCGCATCACAGGGCGGGTGTCTCATGAAATACTTAATAATGGCGGAGGAAACTGGGATGCCGATTACCGTAAAATGCTGGATGCACTGATACGGCATTTTAGCACGGGCACGCCTTTAACGCCCGCCCTTCTTCAAGAGGCAGCTGCACTCGCCAAGCGGTTCCGCAACATTGCTGGCAATGAGCAACCAGCCAGATTATGCGAGCTGGCGGTGCAATGGGTACTTGCCAATCCTCAGCCCATTTCTATGACACAACCCGATTATTCCCGTTAAGTCTTCTATATGAATATTCATGACAACATTAACCACCGTAAAAATAATCCAGAATCCTTAACGTTGTCAATTATCTAACTAAAGAAAACACAGAACCGCCCCGAAGAAAAAAACTTCGGGGCGTCGATTTACATAATTCTAGATCCAACAAGTTTTAAGGATAATGACGAGAAGAATGTAAAGCACAAGAATCGTACCCGTTGATGTCCAAGGATTAATACAAACTGGAGCCTTTTTTTGTTCTTGAACGCCCCCAACACAATTATATCCCATTTTAATCCCTCCCTAATTACTTTTTTTTAATTTCACAACAGCATATGACTATGTATCATCAAATGATTGGGCATTAAACAACTTTGTCGCTTGTATCTAAGCCTATGATTCTATTCATTTTCTTTAACTTGACAAGCATCAGTTACTGTATGCTAATATAGACAAATCAATAACGTTGATATATCATCTATTCTTCAATTAGGAGAGATTATATGGATTCCAAAGACCCGCTAGGTTTAGTGATTCGCGATTTACATTTGGAAATAGCAAATTATTTAACAAAATTGCTTGCCCCTGTTCGACTTGCGCCTGAACAACATCTACTTATGGCTTTGTTGCTTGAGAAAGAAGGTTTATCTCAGAACGAGATTGCTAATAAACTTGGGAAGGACAAAGCCAGTGTTGCCCGAATGATCGCCAGCTTAGAGAGCAAAGGTTACATACGCAAAGTAACAAGTGCGCAAGATCGCCGGGCGGTAAATGTATATGTAACAGAAGAAGGACGGAAATTAGAGAACACTATAAATGAGGTGACGGTCAATTTAAACGAAATTATCGAGTCAGGATTATCTGCTTCAGATTACTCAACGTTAAAGACTTTGCTAACACATGTGCTGAATAATGTAAGAGGTGCTTAAAGCATTTCTCTCCCCCTTATAGTTGATATATCATCTATCATGCAAAAATAATACGAATCAAAATTCTGAAAAGAGGTTCATCATTATTATGGAATCATCATCAACTGTTCAAGTTAAACGTCCAGCCCTCATGGCCTTCTCGCTTATGTTAGGTGCATTCGTCGGGCTATTTAGTGAAACCGCCTTAAACATGGCTTTTACAAATTTAATGGATGAATTTTCAATCAACGCCTCAACGGTTCAGTGGCTAACCACAGGATATTTACTTGTATTAGGTATCCTCGTTCCAATATCCGCCCTATTAATGCAATGGTTTACCACTAGACAATTATTCACCGCTTCCTTGCTATTTTCTATTATCGGTACATTAATTGCTGCTCTCTCCCCTAATTTCAGCTCATTATTAATTGCACGATTAGTGCAAGCCTTAGGGACAGGCTTATTGCTTCCATTAATGACCAATATTATTCTTATTATTTTCCCTGCACATAAACGCGGAACTGTCATGGGAATGATGGGACTCGTTATTATGTGTGCACCGGCCCTTGGACCTACTCTATCTGGTTTAATTGTAGATCATTTTGGCTGGGAGTATATCTTTTGGATAAGCTTACCTTTATTGTTATTTACATTAGGTTTCGGATTAACATTCATTAAAAATGTAGCCAACATCACAAAACCTAAAATTGATATTTTATCCATCTTGCTTTCTACTCTTGGATTTGGTGGAATCGTCTTTGGTTTTAGTAACTTTGCTGATCATTCTTTGAATGAAATCATTGTTTTGCTGCCTCTTATTGTTGGTTTCATCAGCTTAATCTTGTTTGTATTACGGCAATTTAAATTGGAAACCCCAATGCTGAATTTACGGGTATTTAAATATCCCATGTTTACGATAGGTCTTATAATGCTCTTTTTAGGAATGATGATCATTTTATCTTCTGCAATTTTATTACCTTTATATTTAAAAGGAGGTTTATTGTTATCGGCCACAATGGCTGGTACTCTACTTCTTCCAGGCAGTGTTATTAACGGGGCTATGGCTCCAGTTACGGGTAGAGTATTCGATAAATACGGTCCGAAATTATTGCTGCCGCTTGGATTTTTTATCGCAACCATTGCTGGTTTTCTATTTACAAGAAACTCTACTGAAACCAGTAGCCTAACCTTTATATTAATACACTGCGCAATGTTTATCGGATTAGCAATGGTCATTATGCCCGCTCAAACCAATGGGTTAAATCAATTACCTGTGAAATACTATCCGGATGGGGCTGCTGTTATGAGTACACTTCAGCAAATTGCAGGTGCTCTTGGTACAACGTTCGCTGTTACGCTAATGTCTAGCGGACAAATACGATTCGCAAACACACATCCAACCGCTGCACAGCCTGAAATATTAACCGCTGGAATTACACATGCTTACTTATTTATCGCAGCAATTGCAGGTATTGGATTGATTATATCGTTATTTGTGAAGCGTATTCGAGTGTATTGATTTTGTCTGTTAAAAAGACAGTGGACATGAACTGCCCGCTGTCTTTTTTTTTAAGTATAATCCTAAGGCTTTAACTCATATGTTTTTCATAAAAAACTAATGTTAAGTTGTCATTTATTTTTTTGGTTTCTCCCGTGCTTCTATACCCTAACTTTTCATATAAATAGCAATTCCTTTGCTCCTGTATAATACTATCCAGCTCCCATTTCTTTGATACTGACCCGATAAGTTTTATTTTCCTTTTTAAGGATGCGGACACCGCCCACAGCAATATCAAAATACTTAATCATATAATAATCTGCAAAAGACTGATTAATTCGATCCCTGATTTGTTCCACAGTTTCATTGGCTGGGCTGGTTTCATAATCTTTATATTTCTCCAGCAATGGCATAAAGGCTTTGACTTGCATTTCATGAATAAACGCTGCGTCACTCGCGTCTGCTTTACATATAGAAATCTCCATAAAGTTATACCCCTCCGAAAGTTAGTAAATATATAAGCTGTCAGATATTCTTTTTATCCTCCGATTTAGAGGAATCTCTAAAAGAGCCCAAGATACCCGTAAACAGCCCAACTAATCCAATAAAAACGCCTATCCCGCGGCCACCCTCATAGGCTAATATCACAACTACTCCAAACAATGTAATGTGAAGCCCAAAAAGTTGAGTTTGCACTCCTGATTTCAAATAAAGACACTTGAGCCTCCCGGCTCCAGCGTCTCATCATGTGGATTTATGGTTTGTTTTTGGGAAGGATATAGAGTGTTCCGTCTTCTTTATATTCAGCATAGGCAATATCCTCAATGCAATTATAGCCCTGCTCTCTGACGCGTTCCTTAATCTGCTCCTTGTTCATCGATCTGCCACGCATAGACTCTTCCAGTACCCTGCCTTTATCAATAACTGTAACGGAAAAAGCAGAAGATTGCTCATCTTCAGACTTGCGCATTACCGATAGAGAACCGTTCGTTTCGAGCAGAGCATACCGTACTTCACTTAGGGAAAAGATATTTTGTTGCCTCAGCATGAACAGCAGTTGGGTATACTCAATATCATATTTCTCCAACAAATCCTGATTCACTATGCCATCGTCAATTAGCAGCACTGTCCGGCCTTCCGCCATGTTCCCGAATTTCACAAAATGGGTAGTCACCTTTTCGAACAGATAAGATAATGCGGTCCAAATAAAAAGAGCAAACAGCAGATGCCAGATCTTCACCTCATCATCATATATCGTATTGCCGACAATTTCACTTAAAATCAATGAAGACAGAAAATCAAGTGGTGTCAATTGACTAAGCGTCTTGCGGCCGGTAATAAAGGTAATGATCCACAAACCAAAAAAGCTGATGACCAATTTGACGCCTATAGTTACAAATATCTCCATTGCTGCACCTCCAGATGGGACTCGCGCAGGCACGTTGCCCTTTTTACACGAAATCCATTCATGAAAGGTATTACACACTCCTAGTGGGGTATAAACAGCAAAAGATACTCTCTGCAACTTGCCTATGTTGGGATGGTTATAAGGAATGTTGTCCCTTTGCCTTTTTCACTATCGACTTCAATATTTCCTTTCACTTTATCGACGGTACTGTAGACCATAAGCATACCCAGCCCCGTCCCTTCTGCTTTAGTAGAATAATACGGTTTACCGAGTCGCGATATTTCATCTTTAGTCATGCCGACTCCGTTATCTTTGATACTGATCATAATATTTTGCTTTTTTTCAAATATATCGATAAATAGCGTTCCACCATCGGTTTCCTTCATCGCTTCTATACCGTTTTTATATAAATTAATTAGACACTGCTGAATCTGGTTCCGGTCATAATTTTTATTTAAGGAATTATTAAAATTGAATTGAACATCTACTTTGTGCATGGTGGCATAAGGCATTATGATATTTTTAGTATATTCTGATTCTGCCTTCATATTGGAGTAAACCATGTTTTCAGATTGTGGCTTGGCAAAGGAGAGATAATCACTTACAATTTTTTCTGCTCGCTGTAGCTCTTGTAGAGACAACTCTACAAATCCCTTTTCCTCTGGCGTCATTGTTTTAGATTTATTTAATAGCTGCAAAAAACCACTAGTCACTGTAAGTGGATTTCTGATTTCATGGGATACACTTGCCGCTAGCTCGCTGACGACATTTAATCTTTCCGATTGGACAATCCGTTCCCGATTTTTAATATTAGATATAATTTTTTCAATCAAAATCATAATGACACTCATCACCCCAACATGAGTCGTCAAAGCATTTAATGAAAGAATCCAAAATTGCCTGTCTAAAGAATCCTGAACCAAACCTAAAATAAACAGATAAACCCCCATAATTAGCAAAGCAATCAGATTTGCCGCAATCACACGACCTTTCGATGGTAATTTTAAAAATCTGTTTTTATATAACGGCACCAAAATCAGAATCGCCGTCGCAAATAGAAACGAATAAAATACGCCATCTCCACCCACATAGAATCTGTACGCATTCAAAATAATATATAGAGGAAAAACATTCCTATATCCTCCAAAGAGTGCCACAATAATAAACGGAATGTACCTTAAATCAAAAATATAGCCAATTTCTAGTCTGATAGGTTTAGCGATACAGAGACTCATGGTCACTGCTGACATAAAAACGAGAATCAATCTATTGTAGGAATAGGCCCGATTCTCAAAAAATATCAGAAATGTTAATACTGGAAAAAGCAAAAACAAAAAATTCAAAAGTAGGGTTTCAAACAAGAGATGACTTCCTTTCAGCCTTTTGCTGCGTAAATGAATATATTCAAGGTTATATTAAGGGTTTTAGATCATTACCTAAGCTAACATTATAAGTCACAGTATTGACTATACACTATGTATTTCTCAACCATTTTTCAAATAATCCCAAAAAATCATACTATAGAACCACAATTAGCAAAAAAATACAGACATCTGAAGTCTGTGTGGGGTCATCAATTTTCGTATTCCTGAATATCTACCTTGTAAACTGTACCTTCGTAGTTTTTATGGCTGGAAATGAATCATTGAATTTGTTTTACACAGAAAACAGCCATCCCCTCAGGATGGCCGGTTTTTAATTCACTAAAATCCGTTAACTGTGATATGGAGCGGCGCCTAATTTAACTTCGCTCGGATCTCCACTTTTGATCATAGCAATGGAGACAGCTATAAGCAATATTTTCCGGTGAATAAATAAGTACTACAGCCTAAAAACAATTTGATCTCCTGTCTCATTGTTCTTGAAGGGTTTACCATATTTCCTGAACTCTAATGTAACGCCTGAAGGATCGTCAGAAAGCGGTGGAGAAATCACGTAATTATAAGAAGCTTGTCCGGTTGAACTTCCGCCATTCGTCATTCGACTATCATATTCTTCTCCTATAAACAGCTCGAAAAAGCTATGGCTATGAGAATTTGCTGGAAGCTCAGTTGTCATGTCCCAATCTATATTAAGGGTGACCACACTAGCATTACTGTATTGACGTATAGAGGTCAGTGTATAAAATAATTCATCTTTCTCAATTGATTTAAGAACTGCAATATGTTTTCTAAAATCAATTGGCTCAACCATCGGTTTAAAATGATCTTCACTTAGCAATGTCCCAAATACCGCTTTCAAAAAATCCTCATAGAGCTCATAATTTTCTGCCCATTTAGAGATAGATTCAAACGGTGGGAATCCTGGATTATTATTCGAGATTTCCTTTCGTTGCTTGATCAATGCACATATTTGCTCGTCGATATCCTTAATTTGCAGATCGTAATGTTCAGTTGGTCGTACAAACGGCATCCTTTTCATTTTGAACCTCCTTTTTGCACAAATGCAAAAGAAATCTCAGCTTCACATACCAGCTCACTATTTACTGTTGCGATGCCTTTGCCTTTTACAATCTCACCTTTCATCCGATTGACTTCGAATTCGAGAAGAAGCTGATCCCCAGGCGTTACTTGGCGCTTAAAACGGGCATTATCAATGCCAACTAATAACCCTATCTTGCCCATCAGCTTTTCGTTTTTGCACATTGTGATTCCTCCTACCTGGGCTAATGCCTCCACAATTAAAACACCTGGCATAACAGGATGCTCAGGAAAATGGCCGCTAAAAAACGGTTCATTAATGGATACATTTTTTATACCTACTGCTCTCTTGTTCTCCTCCAACTCAATAATTCTGTCCACTAAAATAAACGGATAGCGATGAGGAATAAGTTCTACAATCTGCTGTATATTTAGCATAATTCCCGTCTTAGCCTCCTAAAATACTTTTTGGGTAATTTTAACACCAGAAGAGATTTTGTACTACTCAAAAATCCCAAAGCAACTGGCTTATAACATCACTTCTGGAGAACCTAAAAAACAACGGCAGCCCTGAACTAGTAAATAAAGTCCACGACTGCCGCTTTTTATTGATCTACTGTATCCTGTTAGCTTAAGATTCAAACTCAATTAACAAACACCTGTGTCTTTCTCCCTGCTTCAATTCGTTCAGTGAATTTTCCGCCAGTGTATTCCTCTATTACCTTTTTCCAAAAGCGTTGTGCGGGCTCATTATTATCTATTTGATAAACTTCCCATTGCCCCTTATGTAAATTAAAAATATCTTTTGCAACTAGTCTACCTAATCCTACTCTCCGATACTTTTTTATAATAAAAAACTCTGCAATGGAAAAGTATAAATCATCATCTCTATTTTTTAATTTGACTAAAACGAATCCAGCATTTTTCTCATTCAGAGTTAACAGATATGGGAAATTCGACTCTTCTGTCCAGTAATCGTTGAGAGGATAATCATTAAATTTTCCGTTTTCTTCAAGGTGCAAATCCATATACTCGGAGAAATCATACATATAAAATTGCATTAGGTTGTTGAGGATTTCTTTTTCTTCAAGGGTCGCCCTTTTAATTTGATAGTTCATTTAATAATCATCCTATATCTATATTTTATCTAATTAGTAAAGGAATCTTCTATTTTCTCGGATAAGTTTCTTCGCATCCTTTTGAAATAAAACAATTGTTGTTGTACGCTTCAATGGATTGATTCCCAAATTACTTTGCAGTTGCAGTAATATGTTACCACTCAAGAATACTCTCTTTCAACTTTACAAATTTTCACTTTGTAATTTTGGTACCATTCTTTCTTACCTTTCTCCTGAGCAACTTTGTGAGATTGATGCTGTTTCCAGTTACTAATCGCCTCTAAGCTCTCCCAATAAGAAATCGTAATACCCGCTCCTGAAGAATTCCGGACACTTTCCACTCCTAAAAACCCTGGTTGCCCGGACGCAAGCTGCTCCATTTTTTCAGCCATAATGTTATATCCGTTATCCCCCTCCGTACGTTGACTTGAAAATATGACTGCATAATAAGATCCGTTTGATTCATGAACCATTCCGCTCAAACTCCCCTTTAATCGTAGATGTTTTTATATAAAACAGATTATACTATTATAATTAAGATAAAAATAATGAATATTAATTATTAGTTTAATGAATTTTTTTCATATATTATTGAGGAGAGAAATCATTATGAATCTTTTAAAATATCAGATTTTCAGTAAGGTAGTTGAGATTGGCAGCATTACCAAAACAGGAGAGATATTAAATCTAACACAATCAGCCATCAGTCATGCGCTTTCTAGCTTAGAAGCTGAATTCGGACTGTGTCTTCTCATAAGAAACAGATCGGGTATCCGGTTAACCAACGATGGCGAACGTTTAATCCCACATATCAGAGAAATCCTCCAACTTAATGAAAAACTCAATCAAGAAATAGCTGCATTAAAGGGTGTCGAAATCGGCACTGTGAAAATAGGTACTTTCTCTAGTGTATCGATCCAATGGATGCCCCAAATCATTAAACAATTTCAAAATCAGTTTCCACATATTGAAATAAAACTACTTGATGGTAACTACTCTGAAATAGAAGAATGGATTGCCGATGGAACCGCTGACTTGGGATTTGTAAATCTGCCTAGTAAGTATACTCCCCGAAATGATTCTGTCACATCTCCCCGACAATGTATGTTATCGCCCATTAGAAGGAGAGCATTATCGTTCTATTGGCATTGCAGCCGCATCCATTAAAAATGCCTCTCCAGCGGCAAAAAAACTAATTGAATTCATAACAGAATGGATCACCCAACGTGCCCAACCCTCCGCATTACCGTGATTAATGATACGGCTCAACGCGCTGTCTGTAACGGCAAGCTTTAAGGTTATCCTTCGCAGAGTAGTCCTTTTTTGAATCTAGTATTAACGTCAGCGTCAGGGAAAAATGAACCTTGTCTATGTATCTTTTGCGTAATTCACTACTCCCGGAACACGAAAATTCGCATAACATAGAGAACAGCCTGCTGGCTGTTCTCTATCGCTGTCTGCTTTAGAAGCACGTGAACGAAGCGATCCGATTCAAATCAATACCAAAGTACGACCAGAAAAAACCGTTCCATCTGAACCCTGCAATAGAATTACGCCCGACGAATACTGGAAAGAACCAAAATTGCTCGCCGTTGTTCAGCCAAATGTATGTGTTGCGGAACAGGCAGCGTCTGATCCCTCCGGGATCAATGGCAAATGTGGTAGTCGACATTTGCGGCACGAATTGCGGTGGAGGAGCCGTCGGCGCTTGAACGCCTCCTGGTGCACCCCCCGGAAATTGTCCGGGGGTTCCCGGAAACCCTGGTCCCCCGGGTCCTCCAGGTCCTCCGGGTCCTCCTGGCATGCCAGGTCCGCCAGGTCCGCCAGGTCCGCCCGGGAATCCTGGAAATCCTCCGCCGGCTCCCGGTGTTGGAAAAAATCCCATATGTGATCGCTCCTTTCAATGAGTAGGCATAATCATCATATGCATTCGTGGAGAGGGCGCTTGGGCGCAATGGGCGTTTTTTCAAAAAATGAAAATCAACAATAAGATCTAACATAGGCAATATCAAAAAACTAAACTTGCTCCTACTTATAGTACGGTTCAACGCATTATAAATAAACTAAGCCAATTACACTCATCAGCACCTGCTGAATTAATTCCGTCCACGTCACCTTGTTAAGTTTTCAACTTTAATGTTAAATCGTCACTGATGAGATGCAGATGCTTGGTCAGCCTTCACACAATCAATAGCGACAACGAACGCAATCATGAGCGTCTCCATCTCATCATTCAATATTTGAACCTTATAGCTATCACCCCAAGTGAACCACTCCTTGTTCACTTTACCGATGACTACACCATGCTGTAAAACCTGAAAATCCATGTCCCACCAGTTACCATGTACCTCAATGTCAGCAGCATCAATCGTATAACGTGCTTTAAAGAAAGAAAACTCCTTCTTAATCGTTAACACCTCTCGACCATCTACTTCAACAAAAAACTTTGGTAAAAAACTGAACACCTTTTTCGTAATTAGTGCGACTTCATCTCTTGTTGTATTCATAATAGAGAAAGTCTTGGGAATTTGCATAAAACTGCCCTCTACGTAATAGACATCTTGCTCCTGCTGATTCTTTACCGTGAATTTACCACTTAGACTGAATACCTTTTGTTTTATATAAAGTTGCTTCATTCTAAGCCTCCTATCGCTCCTTAGTTAACATCATTTAAGAGAAATGTTATAGTTGTTTTGTCATAATAAAGTCTATTTGTTCCTCATCACCCATATAAAAAGAATGAGTTCCTGTATGAACAAACTTCATTTTTTCATAAAAGCTAATGGCGTTCTTATTTTTTTCCCAAACCCCCAGCCAAATCTTCTCTTTATTACATTGTATCGCTATTTCTATAGCTTTATTTATTAGATATTGCCCAAGCCCCTGTTTATGAAATTTTTTCCTAATATAAATCCTCTCGATTTCAAGCGAATCATTGCCCATTACTTCAGATTGAGCATCATCGGTGTTAACCTTTAAATACCCAGCTATTTCTTCATTAAAATAAATAAAATAGAATTCCGATGAGCTATCCGACAATTCTTTTTCTAATTGTTTTAAGTTAAATGCTCTATCCAAGTAGGCTTTCATATTTTCAGGTGAATTCTGATTACTAAATGTCTCATTAAATGTTTCAACACTAATTCCTTGAAGTGAACCTAAATCTTCGAACGTGCACTTTTTTATATTTATAGCCATTGTGTTTTCTCCTTTTAAAATATCAATTTACAAATAAACTCTTATTTTGAGCTCTATTTATATGGTGTTATGCAGATGTGACAGGAAAATAGTATACCATAATTGTTGTATTTGCAACAAAAACTAGGTGTTTTCCATTCATCCCACCTATTAGCGTATTGGCGTAATCAGTCTCTATGCGGTATTCAGGACTCCAAAAGTGAGATAGAATCTTGTTTTAGAGTCAATTGTACCCGTAAGACGCTTCGTGTGCGCAAATGTGATCGAAGAAAGTGTGGCTTGGGGGAGTGATGGTGAAAACAAACGATAATTGGGATTCGATGATGGAAGAAGGTTACTTTCGGACCCAGTTGACGTTATTTGCGAATATTTCGCCTTTGGAGCAAGGTTTCGGACTCCAGCGCAGTTATTCCGTCGAAAAGGCATCATTTGGGGTGTTTTTCAGGCCAATAGCGACTATGCGGTCCGTTAGGATTCCAAAAGTGGGATATGACGCGTCTAAGGGTCATCTGTGTCCGATAGCTACTTCTGGGCACGCAAATTTGATCGAAGAATGTGCGGCTTGGGGGGATAGAGGAAACGAGCGACGTTTGGGGTTCGATGATGGAGCAAAAAAAATGAGGTGCCCCAGTAGCCATTTTCGGCTTTTGGGACACCCATCCTCTCCGCAGTGCGCATATAGCGCGGTATGGTGGACTGGTCAGAGCCCGGTTAAAGCCATCTCATAAATCTTTTTTTAGATAGTTTAATCTGATTATGTTCGGCCCATGCGGTTAGTTCTTTCATTCCCTTGTATTCTTCGTCAAGAAAACTAAAACATAATCTATAGGGAGGAAATTTGTGATCTACAGGTTTAATGCCTATTACGGGTATGAAATAGCCCTTTACATAAATATTCTCAATTTGTTTCGCTTGAATTTCTTTGTTATCTACTAGTATAGAGTCTGGAAGAATCCGAACCTCAATGAACTTTCTAATCGTAATGATCCTATAGAGCAATATGATTACAACAATCAGACAGAAGGTCAACCATATATAACCAAAATAAAGTAATACTTTATACTCCATATTATTTCTGGCATTTAACAGTAGTATGCTACTTGAAAAAATCATAGAAAACAGAAGCGACATTAACGACGGACGACTCACCTTATAAGCTCCTATATTTTCCATAACCCCCTCACTTTCTCAGACTATTATAGCTTACTATATTTCATAAATTATGGATATGGCACCTCTTTTTAATCCACTGGAATCTCAATCACCTTGTTATATTCCTTCATATAATGTATTCCTTCTATCAGAATATTTTCAGGTTTCGTTTGTGTATCAAATAATAAGGTGCGTTCCTTCATGAGTTTACCGTTGTTTTGTTCTGACTCTTTTTGATTAATTGTTGTTTTTAAAGCCGTGTTTTCGCCAGCATTTTCTATAGACACACCATCCAGCATTACATCCTCATCTGTAGCAATAGTTACTTCAATCCCTTGAGCGGTATTGGACACATCCTTAATCCATAATTCTTTATCCCCCAGTAGAATCGGCTCATTACTATCAGCATTTAGAGGATACTTCTCTTCCAGCTTCTGATATCCAACAAACTCTTTAACAACCAGCTGCAATGAATGTAGTTCTTTTGGCAAGGTGTCATAACGAATATCAAATGATCTCCCACCCAGCGAGGTTTTATTGCTACTACCTAATATTTCTACAGGCTTTCCATTGGCAATTAATTGAATGCCTTCTAGCCCTAATCTTATTCGATCGAAATTCTCGACATTCATACTCCCTTTAATCACTGTCATGGTTGGTGTGGCCGTGATCGATTTGAAGGTAATTGATCCTTTGTCGGCTTTGACCTTTTTATTAATCGACTGTTTGATCTGAGTCACCATCGCTTGATTTGGATTATAAGAAAACGTTATGCTCCCTTCACTCATCTGCCCTTTCTGTAGAGGTCCCCAGTAATGAAGTGTTAGTTTTTTCGAAAATGGGCTTACGCTATCAAATGTCATCGTGCCTTTTATTTCTGTATGTTCGTCATTGTTTAAAGATACACCACTTCTTATGTTGGAATTCGTGAGAAACCCTTCTATTTTAGAAGGACTAAAATGATCTCCCGTCTCCTCTAGTCCCTTAGGATTGTTTAACGTGTAATACACAATAAATTGATTGGCATCTGCCATAATTCCGTTAATCTTAAGTTCTGTTCCATCTGCTAACGTCGTCTTTTTGTCTATGCTTTGTCCCATTCCTTGTTCATTGAGTTGTTGTAAAGTTCCCTCTAACACCTCATCAAAACCAAATAACTTTTTTCCATAATAAGCGAAGGCATTATAGCTGTTTCCAGAAACCACTATCACTAATAAGATGACGGCTGCAATCTTCCAGAGGGGGGAGCTTTTTCTTTTTATTCTTTTTGGGGGTGCCGAGTCTAAAGCATTTCTTAATCTCATTTCTAAACCCTCAGGTGCAGTTATGGACTCTAAATTCCTCTTCTCATTAACTAATCGTTGTTCGACGTTATCGTTCATCAACATCACCTCTGTAATGATTTTTTAGCGTTTGTAATCCATTGTAGATTCTTGATTTAACAGTTCCGATCGAGACCTGTGTAATGTCAGCTATCGTTTGATAATCGAGATCATGAAAATACCTTAAATGAATTGCTTCTCTTTGCTGCTCGTTCACATGTAACAATAACGCCTGCATATCCATTTGCTGTTCACTTTTATGATAAGGATCGCCTGGTGCAACATGGACGCTTTCCATCTTATCATTGGAGCTCCAATCCTCTAATAACACCAGTTTGCTTCGCTTATGAAGCTGCCTTTTGCAGCCATTTACCAAAATCGTTTTACTCCAGCTGTAAAAAGACTCCTCTTTCTTAAGTTGATCAATCTTCTCGTATAACGTAACTATCATTTCCTCCATGGCATCCATTGCATCTTGCGCATTTCCCATATAGCTGTACGCAAGCCTATAAAAAACATCTTTTTCAGACATAATTAATTGCAGCAAAACTTCTTTATTTCCTTTTTTGGCTTTTTTCACCAATCGTATAACATCCATGCCTTCACCTCTCTCCCCTATATGAGTCAGGAGCACTGTAAAAAGTTCATCTTCATAAAAAATTTTTATATATCGCGAACTATTCAATCCACCTAAACTGTAATATTCAGGAAAATTTCACTCAGACATACCCAAATCTAGTTGATTTTAAACGCTTCAATGTAATAGAATGAACTAATCTAAAAAGAAAAGGATGGGCATAAGCAATGCCGTTTAAAGAACCTCGTACCCTCAGTAAAAGATCCCTGCTATTCTTCTCTCTCATTATGCTTGTAAAAAGCTATTTTGCCTGGTATTTTCTATTTGAAGATGGCCCTACTTGGACCACTTGGCTTAAAGAAATCCCTTTTGTACTTCTAGTCTTTTGCTTGATTGAATGGTTCGCTACGAAACGAAAAATTGCAATTTACATGCTTGTCAATGTGTTGATTACTACTCTATTTTTCTCATTAATTGTATATCATAATCATTTTGGCATCATTGCTACTTCGCAAGTATTAGATCAGGTCAAACAAGTGGGAGCCGTAAAGAAAAGTATATTTTCGGTCCTTCGTCCTCAATATATGCTTATCTTTGTGGATATCATTGTCATCAGCTTGGTGATGTTTAGAAAACAGAAAGCACTGGATTGGAAAAAAGCCATGTCGCGCAAAAGTAACCGTAAAGCGGTGGCAGTCCTGTTCTGTATTTCCATCATCATTTGTGCAATGAATATTTTTCCAAACCGTGCCAGTATGAACGAAACGATTAAAGCGGAGCAAATGGGCATTCTTAATTATGAAGCCTACTCTCTGCTAGCTGATCAAGAGGAAGAACAAATTGACGTCTCTGAGATTACGCAATCCACTATTGATAAAACCAAAGGAATTCAAGCGATCTCTAACCCGGTTTTATTTGGAGCCGCCAAAGGAAAAAATCTAATCATTCTGCAAATGGAGTCTTTCCAGAACTTCTTAATCAATCTAAAGATTGATGGACAAGAAATCACACCAAATATGAACAAGCTTGCGGCCAGCAGCTTCTACTTCCCGCGTTTCTACCAGCAGGTTGGACAAGGCAACACTTCTGACGCAGAGTTTATTGTGAACACTTCTTTTTATGTACCACCTGATGGTCCAGCTACCCAAATGTACGCTCCTAAAGAGCTTCCAAGCTTACCCAAGCTGCTGCAAGCACAAGGTTACGATACGGCAACATTCCATACGAACGAAGTCGACTTTTGGAACCGTGGTGAGCTTTATAGTGCTTTGGGATTCAATCGTTATTATGATAAAACTTACTTCGGGGAAGAAGACACAGTATTTTATGGCGCTTCTGATGAAGTTTTGTATGAAAAAACCGCTGCAGAGCTGGCAAGAATGGATCAGGATGACCAGCCCTTCTACTCCCATGTAATTTCGATGTCATCTCATAACCCGTTCTCCATCCCAGAGGATAAATACAAAATGACACTTCCAGTGCGATTCGAAGGAACGCTTGTTGGCGATTATATTCGGGCTCAGAATTATGCTGATTATGCGCTAGGACTTTTTATTGATGAGCTCAAACAAAACGGAGTGTGGGATAACAGCTTGATCGTATTGTACGGGGATCATCGTGGGCTGCCTATCTTCTCTCTAAAAGAGGATGATCATCTCCTACTGGAAGAGATTCTCGGCCATGAATATTCGGAACGTGAATTGATTAATATTCCGTTGATCATGTCAGCGACAGGGATTACAACACCTAGTGTAAAAGATCAGCTGGGCGGGCAAGTGGATATTTTACCTACCGTATCTAATTTATTGGGTGTCTCACTTACAGATCATATTCATTTCGGACAAGATCTCTTGAATCAATCAACATATAACTTACTTCCACAACGGTATTATTTGCCTACAGGATCTTTCGTAAATAACGAAGAGCTCTTCTTATCCGGCAGTGGCTTCGAGGATGGCCAGCATTATACTTTATCTGGTAACGGCGATCAACCTCTGCAATCCACAGAAGACGAATTCGAGCGTGCCTTACAACTGCTCCATTTGTCAGACAGCTATGTTACACAGCTACCGGATAGAGTTATTGAAGAATAAGCTGCAATGTACAGCAAAAAAGACTGTGCTCGCCAAATCGGCGAGCGCAGTCTTTTTCTATAATGGTTATTATTTTGACTCTTTAACAACTAGTTTAAGCGGTGCCGCAATCAGCTTTTCTACGGTTTTGCCTTCTAATACATCCTTAGCGGCTTGAATGGCTAGCTGGCCAATTAATTCAGGCTGCTGAGCAACGGTTCCTGTTAATTTACCAGCTTCGATGGATTTAAGTGCATCTTCATTTCCATCAAAACCAATCACAGGGATATTCTTGCCTGAACTTTGAATGGCTTCAATGGCACCTAGCGCCATTTCATCATTATGAGCGAAAACTGCTTGTACGCCAGGATTTCCTTGTAGAAGGTTCTCCATAACGGTCAGGCCTTTCGTACGGTCGAAATCAGCCGTTTGCTTAGCAATGACATCTAGCTGGCTGTCCGCAATTTCATGGAATCCCTTACCGCGTTCCCGAGTCGCTGACGCTCCTGGGGATCCTTCTAGCTCGATGACCTTTGCACCTTTCCCAAGCTGCTCTACAATATATTCTGCCGCCATAGAGCCACCCTTTACATTGTCAGAGGCAACAAGAGCTTTGATATCCCCTTGATCTGCGGAACGGTCCAAAGTAACGACGGGAATATTTAAACTGTTAGCTGTTTGCACTACCGTCGAGATCGCTGATGAATCTACAGGATTGATCAATAACGCATTCACACCTTTTTGCATCAAATCTTCGACGTCATTACTTTGTTTAGCAGAATCATTTTGGGCATCAATGACAAGGACTTCCAAGCCTTGCTTCTTAGCCTCGGCCAAAACACCATCTTTAACGGATACAAAGAAGGGGTTATTCAATGTAGATATGGATAATCCAATCTTCATATTCTCCATGCTTCCACCACTGCTAGGCTTAGCCCACTCTGGAGGCTCCAAGGAACATCCTGTCATGAGAATTAATAGTAAGGAAGTAAGAATCAAAGTTAACTTTTTCATGTTGGAATCCCCCTTATACGGCTTTCTTACGGTCTATGAGTACGGCAATGGCAATAACGATCCCTTTGACCACCATTTGGTAAAAAGAGGATACGCCGAGCAAGTTCAAACCATTGTTCAAAATCCCGATAATCAGTGCACCAATCAATGTGCCTACGATACGTCCACGACCACCAGTTAAGCTCGTACCGCCTAATACTACAGCTGCGATAGCATCCAGCTCATAGGATGTGCCTGCTGTGGGTTGTGCTGAGTTCAATCTGGAAGTCAGGATAGCTCCTGCCAATGCGGACAACATACCGGTCAATGAATAGATCATAATTTTAATGCGGTCTACTTTAATCCCTGAAATAATTGATGCTTTTTCATTACCACCAATGGCATAGGTTTTACGACCAAATGGAGTTTTGTGCAATACAACCCATAAGACTGCGAAGACGATGAGCATTGTTATAGCAGGTACAGGTATTCCCAGTAAATATCCACGACCAAACAATTGGAAGGTCATGCTGTCTCCAAGACCTGTGATTGGATTACCGTCTGTGTATACAAGAGTTAATCCCCGGAAAATCGTCATGGTCGCCAACGTAGCGATAAATGGTGCCATTTTACCTTTGGTAATCATGAGTCCATTGACCATCCCCATCACACCACCCGCTAAACAACCTACAATAATAGCTAAGACAGGATCCCAACCTGACAACATCAGGTTAGCTGTGAAGGCACTGGATAGGGCTAGAATAGAACCCACCGATAAATCGATACCACCCGTTAGAATAACAAAGGTCATCCCAAAAGCGATAAGCGCATTTATGGCAACTTGTCTAAGCAAGTTCAGGATATTAAGGGGCTCCATAAAGCTTGGGTTCAACACCGTAACGATAACAATTAGAATAATCAGCCCTAGTAATGGACCTAGCTTCTGTGTAATTTGCCCGATTTGAAAACCTTTATTTTCTCTCTCACCTTTGATAGTTGTCATTACTATTGCCCCCCTGTAGCTAACGTCATGATTTTTTCTTGCGTAGCTTCTAGTTGTGATAGCTCTCCACTAATTTCCCCTTCATGAACCACTACGATCCGGTCGCTCATTCCTAAAACTTCAGGAAGCTCTGACGATACCATGATAATGGCGACTCCACGTTCCGTTAATTCGTTCATGAGCTGGTAGATCTCCCGTTTAGCTCCTACGTCCACTCCACGGGTAGGTTCATCGAGGATAAGCACACTTAAGCCAATCCCAATCCATTTAGCGATGACCACTTTTTGTTGATTCCCCCCGGATAAATTCCGGACCAAAGTGGAGGAAGACTGTGTCTTGATGTGCAGCCGTTTGATAAGTATGTCTACAAATTCTTGTTCTTTTTTATCAATGATTACACCCTTAGGAGCGAAGCTATATAAATTTGTAAGGACCATATTGTCTCGAATAGAGAAATCAAGCACTAACCCTTCATCTTTCCGATCCTCCGTAACGAATCCTATCCCCACCTTCATCGCATCATTGGGATTTCGAATCGTGACCTTTTCTCCCCGTACCATAATCTCACCACGGTCTAACGATTCCAATCCGAATAAGGTTCTCATCATTTCTGTTCGTCCAGATCCCATTAATCCTGAGAAGCCTAAGATCTCACCAGAACGAACGGAGAAATTAACATCTTTAAATTGCCCTTTTTTCGTGGCATTTTTGACTTCAAGAACAACCTCTCCGGGTTTGGAGGTACGCTCAGGAAACCGGTCAGTTAATTCACGCCCTACCATCTTCCGAACTACATCATCGAAGTTAGTCTCTGGAATAGGCTTCGTGTCTACTGTTTTCCCATCTCGCATGACCGTTATTCGGTCACATATCGTAAAGATCTCTTCCATCCGGTGCGAAATATACACGATGGAGACGCCTTCCTTTTTAAGGGAAGTTATGACTTCGAACAATTTTTGGATTTCCCGTTCGGTTAATGCCGCTGTCGGTTCGTCCATGACGATAACTTTTGCATGAGTCATAAGCGCTTTTGCAATCTCAATCATCTGTTTCTCACCTACCGAACATTCCCCCGCCTCTTGATTTAAGGGAATCGTTACGGAGAGCTTACGAAATTGTTCATTTGCTAACGCTTTCATCTCTTTCATATTTAAGATCCCTAGTTTGGAGGTTCGTTCCTTACCAATAAACAGATTATCTAGAACCGTCATATCCGGCCACACGTTCAGCTCCTGATGGATAAAAGCGATCCCATAACGTTCAGCCTCTTTGGGATTATTAAAGTATGTTTCCTGACCATCTATAGTAATGGTCCCTTGATCACGCTGATGCAGTCCAATCAGAATGTTCATCAGAGTAGACTTGCCTGCGCCATTTTCTCCCATTAGGGCATGAACTTCGCCATCCTTCAGTTCAAAATCCACACCCGTCAACACGCGGTTAGCCCCAAAAGATTTATAAATATCTTTCATCGTAATGTGCATACGCTTTGAACCCCCTTTTTATCAAAAATAGACCCCGGCTTGTAAAATACAATTTGCATAAGGCTTAGCTTCCCCCGTACGAATGATGACCTTCGCATGCTGGGTTAACCATTTAAATTGTTCATGTGAAATCGCCTCTATAGGTATTTCCTTAAATTTGTCATTCAAGTATTCAGAGGTATCTTTATTTTTTTCAGCTAATTCCTCTGCTACGATAACTTTCTCAATGACCATATCCTCTGAAATGATTTCGACAAGCTCTTGGAAGCTGGGAACTCCCAATTTAAGTGCTAAATCAATCTTTGGAACACCAGGTGGAACGGGTAATCCAATATCAGCAATGACAATCGTATCGGTGTGGCCTAAATCAGTAAGCACTTTGGAAATATGACTGTTTAAGATTCCTTGTTTTTTCATAATTAAAGACTCACCTCCACCTCTACTCTTGTTGGCATGCCACCTTGGGCACCAAATTTTGTGACGGATAAAGAAGCCGCGCGATTGGCAAACTTTACACTAGTTCGAATAGACTTGCCTTCAGCTAGAGCAACAGCAAATGCCGCATTAAAAGTATCTCCTGCTCCAGTGGTATCTATAGCATTCACTTTATAGGTGGGAACTAAAACTTCCTGTTTACCATCGTAATAACGCACACCATTGCTGCCCTCGGTAATAAATAACTTATTGGGATATTTGCGTAAAGCTTCAGCAGTACTCATCTCAGGAAATAATATTGCACATTCATGTTCATTGGGTGTTAAATAGGTGGCATTGTTTATAATCGTTTCACTGATAGGACGAGCAGGTGCTGGGTTAAGCAACATAGGCACATTGAATTTGTGGCAAATCTCACTTACAAAAGACACCGTTTCTTCCGGAATTTCTTGTTGAATTAATACCATGTCAGAGCCTTTAATATTCTCAAGTGCCCGTTCAACCAAAGCAGGAGTAACTAAATCATTGGCTCCTTTTACAACGATAATGCTATTATCACCTTCCGCTAAAATGATGTGGGCTGTTCCGCTTTCGGCATGTGTAACCGGTTCCACATTGGCGGTAAAAACGCGATTCTTTTTCAGATTATCCATGATAGCGGTACCATAGAAATCATCACCTACACAACCAACCATCGTAACTTCTGCTCCAAGACGGGCTGCAGCGACTGCTTGGTTCGCGCCCTTACCGCCCGGAACGGTGGAGAATTGTTCTCCAAGCACAGTCTCACCCGCGTGAGGTCGCTTATTCGAAGTCACTACTAAATCCATTGAACAGCTGCCAATTACACAAATCTTAGCCATTTTCATCAACCTTTCTCATGTTGTCATCTATTCTTTACTTCTTGTAGTTTCCCGCTCCACAAAGCTAACGGGTAGTTGAATAATCTTCTCTTCCACCTTATCTTGCTCAATTAGCTTAATAAGTAAACCCGCCGCTTCTCTACCCATATCATGTGCCGGCTGGCGAATGGTGGATAAAGCAGGTGACAACAAGCTGCTAAGCGGGATATCATCGAATCCGATGATTTGCAGATCCTGCGGCACTCTTTTACCTAAACGATGTGCTTCATGAATGACTGCCGTCGCGACAATATCATTACTGGCAATTACGCCATCTGTATCTATATATTTAGCAAATAACTCCACAGCCCATTGTTCTGCTACTGTATGGGAGAAGGATGAAGTTTGGATCACATTATAGCTGATTCCCATTTCATTAAGTACTTCAATCGCCCCAAGAAATCGATCTTGTGCAGGTTTGATATGCGCCGGTCCTTGTATTACTGTGATTTTTTTGCTTCCCCGTGCGATAATCTCTTGTGCTGCAAGACGTCCGCCCTTTTTGCCATCTGCGTATACGGAAGGGCTATCGTTAGAAGTACGGTCCAGAAATACGACCGGAA
The DNA here is from genome assembly GCF_038008505.1 of Paenibacillus sp. FSL H7-0735. Classification (NCBI taxonomy): domain Bacteria; kingdom Bacillati; phylum Bacillota; class Bacilli; order Caryophanales; family Paenibacillaceae; genus Paenibacillus; species Paenibacillus sp. FSL H7-0735. Next base: position 4,716,931 of record NZ_JBBOZH010000001.1, read on the forward strand.
TTTTCAAGTTAGAATAAACGTCGCTCTCAGGGAAGTTGGTTGACGATATCATGCCAATGACATTATTTTGGATAAAGGTTTGAATATAATCCATCTCTTTGTCCTCGTTCTCATCACTATTGCCAAAGATGATCCGATAACCTTGCTCCTGCATCCGATCCTCTATCCCCCGCGCTAACTGCGGGAAGAAGGGGTTGGTAATATCAGGCAAGAGCAGCCCGATTAATTTAGATTTCCGCTTGTACAATGATCTTGCAACCTCATTAGGGGTATAATTCATTTCTTTGATCGCTGCCTCAACCTTTTTGCGAGTATCGATATTCACATATCCAGATTCATTTATAACCCGTGAGACTGTTGCTACCGAAACTCCAGCTATTTTTGCGACATCTTTGATCGTCATCATTCTTTAATTCATCCCCCAATGTGTAACCGGTTACATGTATTACATAAATTAGATTATCACATAACCTTTTCATTTACAAATCTTTTTTTCGATCATAAAGCTAACAAAAGATACCAATTATATATCGATATCTTTTGTTATTTGAATTTATTTATCTGCAAAGCGATTTAATAATTTTATTGTATTGAAGTGCATACCTTCATGGTAAAGTGTGAAATTTATGAATTCACCGATTGAATTTAAGGTTAATCCACTTCCTGTTGTAAGAGGGGTTACTTGCTCACTTAAGCGATTGTGAAAAGCTTCCTGGATCCGTTTGGGTTGCTCCGTAAGCATCTCAAGTAAAACTTCAAGCGTTGGCGGTTCCTCATTCCACTCGGCTGGTTTAGTCCCTTTCGCAAATAAGCGTTCAAAGCTTGCCGGCAATTGCATAAGCTCCCTAGCAGAATGAAAGGCAAACTTCTCTTGCACCAAATAAATATGTCCCAAGTTCCAGCGGATATTGTTATTAAAACCTTCTGGAATACTATCTAAAATTTCCTCAGATAGTCCCTCGACAGCACGCACAGTAACACTACGCACAAACTTAAGTTGTTTGAATATGATTTGATCCATTATGACCCCTCCTAACTTTTATCCATAGTTTACCATAAGCTTATCTTTAATTTCCTAATATTATTTTAAACTTAATTGTTTCATAACGAGCGTAATAAACGACTGCATATAACTTTCTTGAAGTTCCTTCTTTCTGTAACCCATCCATATCGAATGCTTGGAGACTACATTTTCTACTGCTACATTAGCTAATGTTCCCTGATCAAGATAAGGTTTCGCCAACAAAGCGGATACATAACTAATTCCATAACCGGCAATCACAGCTTGAATAACTTCATTCACTCCATTAAATTGAAGCCCAATCGTTGGCTGCTGTACACTTCTTTCTTCACACAACCGGACAAGCCGCTCTCTGGCTGCACTGCCCTCTTCTCTCATAATAAATGCTTCAGACATCACTTCTTCAAAGCTAACCTGCTGATTGGCAAAAGGGTGATGGGAAGAAACCACGAATACATACTCGTCCCTATATAACTCCCGATGTTCGAACACTCCTGTATTATGCGTAGGAAACTCCATATCACTGTAAATCGCTACGTCTGCTTCAAAATTATTCAATTTTTCCATGACTCCATGAGAATTAGTAGTAGTGATCTGAATGTTAACTTCCGGAAAAGATTGTTTGAATAATGACGCCCACCGGGGAATGAGGATGCTTGTTGCCAAATAATTACCTGCAATCCGCAGATTCCCCTCAGGAAATTTGTGATAGTCTTCAATGATTTGCTGGACTTGATCACCCATGGCAAAAAACTTCTCAAGAGGTTCGATTAACCTTTTTCCTAAAGGGGTGAGCACCATCCTCTTTCCTTTAATTTCAAATAACAAAATATGATTCTCCCGTTCATACTTACGGATTTGCGCTGATATAGCGGGTTGACTGATATGCAAACGTTCAGAGGCTTTGGTCACACTACCTGTGATCGCAACGTAATAAAACAATTTTAATACATGATAGTTCATCGTGATCTCTTCCTCACTTCATAAAATAATATCTGTATTCGCCGCTTATCCTCAGTCATTTTACTATAACTATACATTATGGATGTTAACTATTATATATTGTTTATTTATATTTATTTCTTTTATACTTACAACTATTCATCAGGGAGGTTTTGTTAATGACAAAGACAGTATTATACTTAACCCGCCACGGGCAAACAGAATGGAATTTACAAAAACGAATGCAAGGGCATCAAAATTCTGCGCTTACAGCCTTGGGCGAACAGCAGGCCGAATGGTTAAGGGATCGTTTGCAAGTAGAAAACTTAGGCGCAATTTATTCTAGTACTAGTCCAAGAGCATTGCATACTGCGCAGATTTTACGGGGAAAGCGGAGTTTACCTATTCAACAGCAAGTTTCTTTAATGGAAATAAACATGGGGAGCTGGGAAGGAATGAATACGGATCAGATACAACTAGAATCCCCTTTACAATATTCCCATTTTTTCACCAGACCCGATCTATATATTCCTCTAACCTCAGGTGAGACTTATAAGCAGCTTGAAGAAAGAGTAGTGCCGACAATGGAGCGCATCATAAACGATAACGTAGGGCTAGAGGTGCTCATCGTCACCCATCGGATGACTTTAAAAGTCATTATGGCTTATTTTCTTAATAAATCATTGCAGGAAATAGGGGAGTTACCGGATATTCTCTCTACTGCATTATGTAAAGTAACCCTAACTGATAACAATACAACCATCGATCTGTATGGAGATACTTCACATTATCAATGACTATGTATTAAAAAAATAAAAAGGTAACTCCGATTAACGGGGCTACCTTTTTAGCGTTCAACATTAAATATCCACACTTTTGATTATAAAACTGCGTACCTTCATCCATTTGCCTGAAATGAATTCATCAATCGTTTTCGTCTTTGGTCTAACGCAAAAACGGTGTTTTGCCCCTTTATCAAAGCCCACAGCTTCAAAAATTAGGCTGTCCCCTATTTGCTCCTTGAAGAACACCTGCTTTAATCCCAACCTATTTAACATTTCAAGCTTTACGCTCTCAATATATGTGCGCGAATACTCCTTAGACATATGTGTTCCTCCTAGTAGTGGTAGTAATATTATAAGTCAATAGGAAGAAAATCAACAATAGTTCATATATTCATCATCCACAAAAAAACAACCAGGCAGCAATTCTCCGTTATTGGAGGTTCGCTGACTGGTGTTTTGGGTCTGTTGTGATTTGCTTGATAGGTTATGAGCTAAGCTTAATCATTCGTAGCTTTCGGATAACCACTCCGTTGTAGCGCACTATCTTGATATATCTGTAAGATAACTGCATTCTATACACTTATTCGATATCCACAAGGGCTAATTCTAACTTTAAGTGTATTCTATACAATTAAAAACTAGAGAAATAGCCTATAGAGTATTAAATCAGGAAAATAGATGTACAAAATACAGCTATTTTCATTGGCCGGGCGTTTTGAGCATTTTAGTTGTACAAAATACAGTTAAAACCATCTACTGTACACTTCAATGTTTCATACTCCATTACTTCATACTCCAATAATTCACTGCTTCAATACTCCATTACTTGTTACTTCAAGGCTTCCGTCGGCTCTCATATGGTAACTAGATGGGGTGTAGTCCATTATGAGTCAGCCCATTCATACTGATTCCTTTTGCCTATCCTATCCGGATAATTCTATCTATTTAGTCCATCTACTTCTACCTAATCGAAATCATCACTAACTTATTTAACTTCAGTTGCCCCAGTCACTTTACCTTCAATCCCTGCAGTTGCTTTCACATCTTCGTTTGCGAAGTAAAGATTTCCATCAATAGTCGAAGTTTCATGCAGATTAAATCCGTTCGCATCTACATAAACATCACCTTTAATGGTTCCGCCTTGAACTCGTAAATTTTCACTTTGTACAGTTAACTTAGGTACAGTGAGTGTGTAATTGGCAGTAACTTTGTGATCAGCGTCTTGGGCATAAAGAGCAATCTTACGGTAGATGTCGCCGTCTGCGGCCCCTTTATCATGGAATTCGCCTTCAACAACAACATCTTGGGCAATGGTCACATCATTTAGAATGGCAATAATCCAGTTTCCATCTTTACTTACAGCCTTGGTAAACGCATCTGCTTGATTTACGATTGAAGCTGTAGTAACTGCATCCGTTTGCTCTGTAGCTGGAGCCGTAGTAGCCGCCGAATTAGTCGCATTATTATTATTCGCACCACAACCAGACAAGACTGCAACCGAGACGCCTGCTACTAACATCATTTTAAATAACTTCATTTTAAATCCCCCTTGTTTTTGATTATAAATTAATTATATATTAAAATTTTTAATAAACAGGTGAAAAATTTCACAATATTGTGTCGTTATCTGAAGCGGTTTCACAAAGGCGATTAATTCCATACAAAAAGGACACTCCCAATAACTGCGGAAGTATCCTCATAGTCTTTATTACTATAATTTTTTAGATTAAATACCCTCTTGAAAAAGATATGGAACCATCATACTCTACACTTACTTTTTTAATGTTAGGTTTATGCAAAACATCAGCATAAAAATAATACAGCGGAAGGATGACCATTTGGTCAATGAGCATTTTTTCAGCTTTTGCATAAAGCTTGTTTCGTTCGCTAGTGTCTAATGTAAGCCTAGCTTGTTTAATATAACTATCATAAAGTGCACTGCTCCAGCCCGAATCATTATCGCTGCTCCAAGATGTGAAATAATCTAAAAAAGTCGATGGATCGTTATAGTCGGCTGCCCATGCCGCTTTTGCCATTGTATAATTCAGCTTAAGACGATTATCAAGCAGATCTTCCCAGGGTTGAACCTCAAAACCTACTGTAATGCCCAGATTTTTGTTCCAGCTGTTAATAACGGCTTCTGCAATTTCTTCATGCCCTTCATTTATAATAATCGAAAAACTAGGAAGCTGAGTTAAGCCCTCTTCCTTCAAACCTTCCTGAAGTAATTTCTTAGCCTGTATTACATCCTCTTTGAAATACCGTGTATCAATAATCTCTGATCTAAAATTCAACTTGGAACCACGAATACTCCGAGGAATAAAACCGTAAGCAGGTGTACCATAGCCGATAGATTCTCGGTTAGCTGCCATGGCTAATGCTTTACGTATCTTCAGATTTTTGAAAGGTGCTTTGCTTAGATTGAACTGATAATAATATGTAGAAGCATACGGCAATGCATATAACTCCTGAGGGAATACAGAATTTAAAGAAGCCTTATCTATCAGCTCATCTTTTGCCCCTACCCAGTCAACTTCATTGTTTAAGTAGGCCATAGTTGGCGAAGGTGTTCCAGCTTTAGGCTGAAGTAGATGCACCTCTGAGAAACGAATTTCTTGCGCCGCATAATAGTTTGGATTTTTAATTAGATGAATCGAATTTTCATCCCACTGTTGCAGTTTAAAAGGGCCATTAGTAACCATAGTTTTAATATTGTACGCCCAATTCTTATCTGCTTTCGCGACTTGCGCATTAATTGGCATGTAAATACTTTCCGCGAGAAGCTGCGGGAAATGTGAAGTTTTTTCATTCAAAGTCACTTGGAGTGTATCGTTATTTAACGCTTTCACACCCACTTTCGAAGACTCCTTTAGCTTCCCTTTATGATAATTCTCTGCGTTAGCAATTATGAACATTTTGAATGCATAGCTATTCATAGACTGAGGTGCAAGCGCTTGTTTCCATGCATACTCAAAATCTGAAGCCTTAACCTGCTGCTGATTACTCCATTTTGCGCTCGGCCGCAAGGAGAACGTGTATGTTTTCCCATCCTTGGAGACTGTCCACGACTTGGCTATCCCGGGAACCGCCTCTCCCGCATCATTTAAACGCACCAATCCCTCAAATATCCCTTTAATGACCGTAGTCGTACTACTATCTGTGGAAGAGGCAGGATCTAGATCTACAGGAATATAATCAAAACCAATACGCAACACCTGTTTAGCCTGTACAGCAGATGCAGTGTTCCCTTCACTTACATTTAAACCTATTAGTAATACTAAAACAAAGAGAACATGGAGCAATTTTTTCATCGACACTTCCCCTATTTCTATTATTTTTATTAACTAGAATAACATGGAATCTATTGATTCCGATAGATTAATTTCACCGTAATTCTTCCATTTCTAGAACCTAGCAGGGTCATCTAACTGCACACTCACTTCCCATTGACGCTTTGGGATCAGAATGTTAATCTTTAGAAAATATCACAAGGATAAGGGAGCTATTTACTGGTGAAAAAGACAACCATGAAGGACATCGCACTTCGTGCCAATGTCTCCGTCGCAACAGTGAGCTATGTTCTGAATCGTGTCGGCAACCAAACCATTCCTGAGAAAACGCGCCAGCAGATTCTTCAGCTTGCCGAGGAACTACACTACATACCCAATCTGGCGGCACGTTCACTTGCGAATCAGAAAACAGGATTGGTAGGTGTGCTTGTTAACACCTCAGCCCATACACCACACTGGAAGCTCCATGCCCAGTTCTCATTTATACATGCCTTGGAACAACGGTTAACAAATGCTGGTTACCATACGCTGCTATATTCACTTGATGTTGATCAGCCTTCTTTGGATATTATCGTAGAAAGAAAGCTGGAGGCTGTATTTCTGATCGATGTGCGCGAGGAAGCCTTTTATTCGATCTCCAAGCATTTTGTAGAAGGAATTCCTTTGATTCTGATCGACAGCATGATTGAAGATAAACTCTTTAAGCAGGTCCTTTTCAACTATCGAGCAGCTCTGCAAAAGGTAAAACCACAGGACCTTTCACAGGTATGTTTAATTATGGAGAGCTTCAATAACTCTTTCCTCACCCGCTTTATTCAGGACAGTATTCCATTACCTGAAGAAGCGATATTCACCGTTGTCAATTTGGAGGAATTAAATACATTCTTACAGGAGGGGGGCTATAAAGAGGCCATTGTCATTAATGAGTTTATTGGAAGTTACGTTGAAAAAAACGGGAGGTTCGAACAACTCTCTGTTCTTTGCACCTGCAATTGTCCGGAAATATTAGGCGATGACGTTCATAAATTCATTTTCACAGGGGATAAAGCGGCTACTGCATTTGAACTAATGGACAAATTATTGCATCATTCTGACTACTCCGCACAAGAAAATAATTGTTATTTTGTAGAATAATTTTTTTGGCTATTCACTTAATCGTTTAAGTTGAAGGGAGCATAACTTATGTCTGGTCCTTTATTAGTGAAACAAGTTCCCCCTGCTGTTCAAGCTCATCCCTCTCTTTGGGGAAATCGGAGATTCCTGCTGCTACTCAGTTCGTACTCCATTTCCTTATTCGGTAACACTTTTCATAGTATTGCTTTAAGTTTATGGGTACTGCAAACGACCGGCAGCGCCAAAATGATTGCCATCATCACGATAATCAATTTAGTGCTCAGTTCTTTACTTGGATCGATAGGGGGAACTTTTGCGGATAGGGTCAATCGTCGAACCCTCATGTTGATCACCGATCTGATAAGTTGCGGACTCGTAGTGACACTTGCTTTAGCCATTTCCCTGCCCTCTACATCGTTCATTATAGTCGCTATACTGACGGGTCTTACGACCGTTTCAGCTTTATTCCAGTCCCCGGCATACCAAGCTTCTATCACTACTGTTGTTGGTAAAGAACATCTACAAAAAGCGGTAGGATTGTTGAACTTGTCTGAAAACATCTGCCGGACTATTGGTTATTCAGCCGGTGGTATTTTCGTAGCGAGTTTTGGAGCAGCCGACGCTATTTTATTTGATGGAGTTACATTTTTCCTCTCCTTTCTGCTCGTTTTAGCAGTTCGCTCCCTTCCTTTGCCAACTCAATTAAATAACGCACCCAAGAAAGAACGGAAATTCACACAGGATCTGGTTGATGGAATTCGCTATATTTGGAGGTATCCTTTCGCACGCGCCGTTATGATTATGCTTCCTACCTTAACCTTATTTTTTGTCCCCTCCCTGATGTTGACGCAGGTTATGGCCGTCAAAGTGTGGGATTCCACTCCCTTTCAGTTTGGACTTATTGAAGCCTGTATTCCACTTGGTTATATGATCGGGTCCGGACTGATCTTGCTGCTTGGCTCCAAATTGAAAAACAGAGGTTTCCTTATTATGACTGGACTGCTATGTCTCGGTCCCCTGTACCTCCTGTTATCATTCGTCACTTCCGCTGCGATTGCCATTCCTATCATTCTTGTGATTGGCTTCATGTTCTCATTCTCCACGTTGCTGATTAATACAATCCTTAGGCTGGAAGTTTCAGAAGACATCCAGGGTAGGGTGTTCGGTGTATTAGGTTCTATCATGAGTGTAGCCCCATCCATTGGTCTTACTGCTGTCTCGTTCTTGTCTGATCTCTTCAGCCCTGGTCCTGTCATGGGTTCAATCGGAGTCTTACTGCTGCTGTTTGCCTTATCAACTATCACTAAATTAAAGGTAATTCGAAACTACAAGTAATTTCAGAATGTATCCTGTGTTCTTTATCGCCTTCTTTTTCTAATAACGCGTCTAAGATAAAGCTCAAACAGTAATAGAACAACCAGAAAAATCAATAACAGGAGACCCGCTATTCCAGTAAGAAACGGAAATAGGAGTGGGAAGAAAATACTAGGATAGGCCTTAGTAACATCTGAATAATACCCCATACCCATAAGGGAGGTACCGGAGAACTCGATTAGCTTGACACCTAAATGATTGATGCTTCTTTGCGCATAGCTGAGAACCTCTTCGTCTACTTCTCCGTTTTGTGCAATCGTGATGATTTTCCATTTTCTGTTTTCCATGGGTTGACTATCATCGGTCAGTCTTTGGACTATACTTACTTGTTCCTCACCAGTCTTTCGGTCCTTTACTGTGAGAATATCTATCCACGAAAAATATCTGCTGCCTCTGTCCCGATTGGATAGCCATATTTCATCAGGGGTGGAGATTTTTTGATCATTTAATAAGAACTGAACTTTGACAATATCACCAGGCGGGGCTTTCTCCTCTTCATCCCATGGAGTCATATCTGCTTTCCTGCCTGTTTTCACGTATATAGTTGAACAATGGGTTAAAAGAAATCGCCAGTAAAAATAGCGAGACGCCAGATATAACTATAAACTTCTTCATAAGTCCTCCTTTTTAACTTACAGTCAGTTTAAACTTTTGGCGTGAACCCCCATCCGGTCCATCGGGAACATATTCCTGCAAAGGACTAAATCCTAATTTCCGATAAAACTCCCTGGCAGGTTGGCCTGCTAAATGATCCTCACCAAAGGTAGTGACGGTTATCTAAATCTCCCAACCATAATAAACATTGTGGAATAAAATCTGCATAGTTCTGTAATGCATTAATCGTACGGATTACCTCACAAGTACCCAGCTCCCGTTCTGCGTCATCCGAGCTCTCCAGTCCTAGCGAACGTCTGATATTGTAAGCTAACCATTCTAATTTTCCCAAAAAGCCATAGTTGAGCACAACCTGCCAATCCGCATAAATCTCTCCGCCATGCTCCAGATAGCTGTTAATCAAATTTGAGAATGCCTTTTTGCTTAAATCTCCCGATTCAGAACCTGACCAATATAAAGCTACATCTATCAGCTCTAACGTCGGATGAATAGGTCCTGCTGCTTCCCAATCGATTATTATTGGAGCTTGCCGCTCATCCCACAAGACATTTTTGGGGTCTAAATCCCGATGGCTGATAACATAATGATTCGTCAATAGACTCGCTGAAGAATGAATCAATGCCTCCCAATTCTCTATCTTATGCAGGTGATCTGCCAGCAAGCTTGACCATTCTGCACGCTGCTGCTCTCCTTTGAGAGCAAGCTCTTTCCAATTGGCAACTGCAGCATTAGACGCTATAAGCGTTTCAAAGTGATGATCATCCGTTCCCTGTGAGAAATCGATGATGTGGAGCTGCGCAAGAATTGCCCCAATCTTTTTACAACAATCTAAATCTATTTCACCTAAAGGTAATGCCTTCCCCTGAACCCATGGAAACAATAAATAAAATTGCCCCTCAACCTCGTGCATACTACTGCCATTAGATACGATTGCCGGAACAGCATGGATCCCCTTTTGATAAGCCAGATTCGCAACCATTTCAGAAAAAATATAATTAGACATGGCTGTATCTCGTTGCATAATTTGAGGATTTAAGGCCTTTACTGCGTATTGCGCTTTATCCGTTTGCAGGCGATACATTCTGTGCAAGAGTCCACCTGTTATCGGTTCAGGTTCATTCATCAACAGACCCAGATTATATTTGGCACAAAGTGTAGCGAATTTTAAATTATAGCTTATATTTTCCATGTTATGTATTCCTTTCTGTGTGAGTAAAGTCGTACTCATTTAAAATGGTTCAAGTAAATTTAAAACATATTTTTGTCTTTATGAAATATTATGTACTGTTCACTATGACATCCTGTGTAACCCTCGTGAACCAAAAATGAAAAGGAGGCTTCGTTAATGAGTAAGCGGTTACATCAGTCAGGATATCTTGTAATCATTTGGTTTTTAGTCTTTACGTTAGGGACGGCAGCTTTTGGCTCTCTTTCCTCTGTTTCGGCAGCAGCTGCCCGGCAAGCGGAAAAGCTAAGTCGGGGACTAGTAGCAGTCAAGGTATCCAGCGGTGTATTTGTGAGCTGGCGGCTACTCGGAACAGAAGAACTGTCGGTTTCTTTTAATTTATACCGCAATGGCACAAAAGTAAACGTTACCCCAATCACGGACAGCACGAATTATCAGGATAACGCCGGCACAGCTTCGTCTAGCTATACAGTTCGAGCAATCGTTGGCGGTATTGAGCAATCTGATTCTCCAGCAGCAAATGTATGGGCCAACAATTATTTGGACGTTCCAATTCAAATTCCGGCTGGCGGCACTACGCCAGATGGCGTAAGTTATACCTATAGTGCCAATGATGCCAGCGTGGGTGACTTAGACGGTGACGGGGAATATGAAATCGTATTGAAGTGGGATCCTTCCAATTCCAAAGACAACTCGCAAAGTGGCTATACTGGCAACGTCTATCTGGATGCCTATAAGCTGAATGGAACTCGGCTATGGCGAATTGATCTGGGCAAAAATATTCGGGCTGGCGCACATTATACTCAATTTCTAGTCTATGATTTCAATGGTGATGGTAAAGCCGAAGTAGTCTGCAAAACAGCAGACGGTACGGTTGACGGAGTTGGCGTAACCATTGGAAACGTAAGTGCAGATTATCGCAATTCCAGTGGATATATCCTGACCGGACCTGAATATCTGAGTGTATTTTCCGGACAAACGGGGAAAGCCTTAACCACAATTGATTATGTTCCTGCCAGAGGAACGGTATCCAGTTGGGGTGACAATTACGGCAATCGAGTAGACCGCTTTTTAGCAGGAGTAGCCTATCTGGATGGAGTACATCCAAGCATCATTATGGCACGTGGTTATTATACACGCACAGTCGTTGTAGCTTTTGACTGGAATGGCAGTGCTTTGACTCGTAAATGGACCTTTGATAGCAATAGCTCCACCAATGCTGGAACCGCCGGTCAAGGTAATCATAGCTTAAGTGTAGCCGATGTGGATAACGATGGTAAGGATGAGATCATTTATGGTGCCTTAACCATTGATAATAACGGTGCGACCTTATACAATACAGGGCTGGGTCATGGAGACGCGCTGCATGTAGGCGATTTAAATCCGAACCGCCCCGGTCTCGAAGTTTTTAAAGTCATGGAAAATACTAGTTCTCCCTATGGCGCTGCGGTATGGGATGCTGCAAACGGGACGGTCTTATGGGGTGTATACACGGGAAAAGATACCGGCCGGGGGATGGCTGCCGATATTGATCCCAATTATCCCGGGGAAGAGGTATGGGCTCACGGCGTTGGCCTATACTCCATTACAGGCACCAAAATAAGCAGCACAATGCCTTCTGTGAATTTTGGAATTTGGTGGGATGGCGACTTGTCCCGCGAACTGCTGGATGGTGTCAAGATTGATAAATGGAACCCTGCAAGCAACTCCGTTACCAATTTATTAACCGGAGCGAGCGTAGCATCCAACAATAGTACCAAAGCAACGCCAAGCCTACAGGCCGACCTGCTTGGAGACTGGCGCGAAGAGGCTATCTGGAGAAAGTCCGATAACTCGGCTCTACGAATCTATACAACTACGAACATCACCACTAATAAAATATATACCTTAATGCATGATCCAGTATATCGGTTGAGCATTGCCTGGCAGAATACAGCTTACAATCAACCTCCGCACACAGGATTTTTCCTAGGCAACGGTATGCCCACTGTGTCTAAACCCAATATCTACGTAGTGCCGTAAGCTTTCTAAAGAATTAGTAAGTGAATAAAAAAGCAATTGCAGTTATCCGGATGTGCCGGGGCAATTGCTTTTTTGTTCGGTTTATATCAGCAATGATCGAGGTGCGTTAATAGTTTTTTTAATTGTTTAATGCCTTCGCATTGAGTGGTTATTATTGCATATAAAATAGGTTTTAGTGTTGGGCAGATATTAAACTGTAAAACGTTGTTTGACATTCGTACAGCGCTAGATCCCCAATCAGAATCCCAGCTTTAATAGCCAGGCCGCAAGCTTCTCCTCCCGCCTTTTCAATTCACCATCTACGCGATTATATTTTCCAAGCCGTTGCTCAGCTGCAATGCTGCCATCTAGCATATATAAGACACGCTCAGCTTGAGCAGCGACTTTGGCATCATGTGTGGCGATTATAAGCGTTGTTCCTGATTGATTAATATCTGCTAATATGTCCATGATTTCACTAGCTGCTTTTGAGTTAAGCGCCCCGGTTGGCTCATCGCCAAACAATATATCTGGCTGATTAATGAGTGCTCTGCAGATTGCTGCTCTTTGCAATTGTCCTCCTGACACCTGTGTAATATCACGTTCAGCCAGCGTAGCAATTCCTGTTTTGTTCATTAACTCGGCTGCTCTTTTATTGATAGTTCTACGGCTGCTGGTTCTCGCCCGATAAGCAGACAGGATGATATTGTCGCGGATATTCAAGTTTTTTAACAGATGCATTTGCTGAAAAATAAAGCCCATATGCTTTAAGCGCAGTCCGGCTAATTCGTTCTCTGAAACTCCGCTGATCTCCTGCCCTTTAAAAATAACACTTCCCGCTGTCAACTTATCCATCCCGCTGATCGTATACAGCAATGTTGATTTTCCTGAACCAGAAGGTCCCATGACAGCTATGAATTCCCCCTGTGACACCTGAAGCTGAACATCCTTTAATATCGACTGCGGAGTTCCTTGCCCTGTTGAATAACTTTTTTTTAACCCCTTCGTCTCTAATATGAACATTCTGTCACCTCCTATCATTCGACAATTAGTTTGGCTATACTGGATTTTCTCATTGAGATCGTGCTTGTTACGGTGGTGAGCGCTACAATCAGCATGAAAAGTATAGGAAGAATAAGATAGGCTACCGCCGGATTGACTACAAACTGTATCTTAGAAGCACCCATAAAAGAGCCTAGCATTTGAGCAATTTTTTGCCCGAGAGTGTTAGCCGCAAAAGTACCAAGAATGACGCCCAGCCCTGATATTAACAGCATCCTTACCAGGTATTGCCTACGAATATCTCCTAACGTAAAGCCAACACTTCTCAAAATAGCGGTTTGCGAAGAATCCTTGGCAAGCAGCATTTTCAGAAATAAAGAGGTAATCAATACCGAAATCGAAAACGCGATAACGATGGATAAGCCTGTAACCAGCTTCAATTGGCGAATTGTATTTCCTAATGTCTGAGCTAAATAGCTTTGCAGATGAGTGATTTTTGCTGGATAAAATAATTTGGTGTACTGATCCATTTTTGCCTGGACGGAAATTCCCGGGTTCACATCCAAAGCTACGACATACCAGAGAACCGTCTTCGGGTCATATGGCAATTGCGCTTTTGCAGTTCGGCCACCATTAGTTATATCCTGATAGATCCCGCTAACGGTCAATTTTTTTGCCACCCCAGCAACCTCTAAATGAACGATATCCCCCACCTTTTTATTCAGTTCCTTGGCGTTCAGGTCAGAAAGAGCGATCTCACTTGCACTTCTAGGAGTTCCTCCATTAACATACGAGAGCGGAAAAATAGTAAAGTCACCGGTTTCAACATTTAGCGATTCCCATACACCATCACTACCTAATACCTTAAATCTAGAAGTAATCAGTGGAGATAATTTAGAGATGTCCGGGTCATTTTCAAGCTTGGTTATCATCTCATTAAAACGCTTCTCTATTTGGTTCGATTGCTGCAAATCTATACGAATATCGCTCTGACCGACGCCCATATAAGAAACAAACCGGGGAGACTGAAGGGTATTCAATATATTCACTGGCACTAGAACGATAAACAAACTGATCACAAATACGAAGAACAATAATCCGTACATGGTGAAGCGCCCGTAAACATCTTTTACCCCGAGAAAAGCATTCACGTTAACAAATTTACGCTTACTAAGTGAAAATCTGCTTGTGTTAATCCTTGCTTCACCCCTCGTACCTGACCGTAAAGCTTCTACAACCGTGATGCGATTAAAGCGTCTAAGAATCATCCGGCAAAAGAATACAACAACTCCAAAGATCAAACCTACCGCCAGGACAGGAACAAAATATTGAAGGATACTGGCAGGAGCAACGCCCAAATACAAAGTAATATTGGCTGTAAACAAACGCACCACACCTAAAGATAGTAAATATCCACATACAGAGGCGACGGCTGCCATCACGATATATTTTGCTAAATAAATGCTGCGAATATCTTGCTGCGTGATCCCAATCGCTTTCATGACACCTATCTCTCTGTAATCCTCTTCCAAGGTAGCGATCATCGTAAATCTGAGACATAAAATAGCAATCAGCATCAGCAGAACACTTACCAAAATAATAACAACTGCGATAATCCCATCCGTCAGTGCATTCAGCGTTTTAAATAAAGGATAGTCAATAGAGGGGCCTTTATTGGGCAGATTTGAGGATTGATACTCATTGCGGAAATCTTTGAGCTTGGATAGATCCGTAAGCTGAAATTCAATCAGGTATTCAGGTTCACCCAGATTCTGTCTCAGCGCTATGAAGTCAGCAGTATTTACGACAAATCGTTTGGAGCTGACCATGGCTGGATTCATTTGGACATCCCTTACAAAATCAGTAATCACAAACTTTTTATCGAACTGTTCACCTAGAATGCTAACTACGTCGCCGATTTTCAAATTCTTTTGCTTCATATAATAAATGGGGACAGCGATTTCTCCTGCCGATACCTCAATCACCTTGTTCTCTAAATTCAGCAGCAAATCAAACGAAGGATTCTGCTCTACAAAGCCGATATCCATCACGCTGTTTGCTTCCGAGCCTTGGTTACTGCCTAGATAAACGTTAGATCCATCCAAGTTAAGCATCTCTACGGTTTGTTGATCTTTCACCAGTGGATTAGTAGCTGTAAAGCTCTCGATTGCTGAGCTGTCGATTTGTCCTGCGTGCATCTGCACGAAATGAGGGGCTTTGGATTTAATCAATAGCTGATTCAAGGACCCCGACAATTCCATAATCACTTGCGACGCAGAAGCAACAAGCAAAGCCGATAACATGATAAACACAAATAATCCGAAGGTAATGATTTTATTGCGTTGAAGGTCTCTTTTTACAATTCGTAGCAGCATTGACGGGCCTTCTCCTCTCCTTAGTTGAATCCACCTACAGATAATCACTAGAATTAGTGTCACTGCGCGAAAATTTGGACTTCCGGAGACAAAGGCGGTCGCTATCGCTCCTACAGTTCCAAACTTTCTCTTCGTTTCTTTCCTTTATGGTTTTTAATTCGTTTAATTATTCATGTTCAAGGCAGCGAATGGATTTCATTCGGGGGATCACAAATGCCATAATAATGATGAGCAAACCAGAGATGATAAATAATAAGCCGATTCCCCGTCCTTCCCCTGTGCCTATCACCTTACCTACTGATGAAGTAAGCAGACCTCCCTCTCGCAAAAGAGGATTAAACACTTGATCAGCCAATATGCCAGCAAAAGCATACGCAGCCACATAACCGAGTTGTGATAAAATGCCAATGATCCCCCATGCCCGCCCCTGTGTGTCATTTGGGATATGGTTGCGAATCATAACGTCAGCACTGGTATTAACAAAAGGCAACGTTGCAAAAAATAAAAATCCAGCAGCTGTAATAAAAGCAACATTCGTGGTCAGTCCCACCAAAGAAAAAAACAAACCGGCGAATCCTAGGCCGAGCGCTAATACTTTGATATATTTACGATCGATGCTAAAAACTCCAATAATCAGACTGCCGAGCAACATCCCTATAGCACTTACAGACAATACCGTGCCTAGAGTTTTCGTATCCGTAAAGGGTAGAAGCATAGGCGTATATAAGGTTTGGAGAAAACCCACATAAAAAGTAACGACAGACAAAATGATCGTAAGCTGCAGTACACCTTTCGTGTAAATAAGAGCATCCCAGCCCTCCTTCAAATCTTTTACAAACGACTGATTCGTTGGGACTCTGTGTTCAGTATGTAGATTCCTGCGAACAGCCATCACTGCAAGAACTGTAACTAGAAAGGTTGAGATATCTATAAGCAGGATAGTTTTTATATCCATAAAGCTAAGCAAAATCCCGGCAAGGATAGGGGAAAGAAGATATTTTGAGGACGCAGCAAGCTGAACTAAACCACTGGCCTTGGCAAATTGCTTCTCTGTTAATAAATCTGTAATGGTAGCCTTGTAGGCAGGTTCAAGCAAGGATACAAAAATCGAACTAAACGTCACGCCTAGACAAATCTGCCATAAATGAGGTTCACCCAGCAGCATGATGATGAGAACATATACTAGTCCAAAAGCAGATAACAAATCCCCTGCTATCATCATCAATCGACGATCAAACCGATCCGCTAACACGCCGCCAAAAGGACTGAGCACAATGGAAGGGAGAAAAGCACATAAGGTTAAAAGTGCCACGCTAGAGGCAGTCTGCGTCATCTGGAACACATAAACCCCTAAGGTGAAAGCCGTCAACCCGCTGCCAATACTGGATATCCACTCCCCCATCCAAATGATCATAAAATTTCCGAAGGATTTGTTGTTCAGAATATTCCCTCTCCCCTACTCAAACATTTGAAACACATAGTCGAAGCTGCCCTTCTCCGCCCCCAGCGTAATTTCCATCGTATAGATAAAAGCTCTTATCTTCTGGATGATTTCCTCAGGCTGCCACTTGAATATACCTTCATCAAAAAGAAATTGAGAGGTGATCAATAGAAATTCCATCGTCTCCCGGGGATACGGATTGTGAAACAGTCCCTCCTCTATGCCCTGCTCAATGACCTCCGTCAAAACAGGAGTTAGCCGTAAAATGGTTTCCACCAAGCTTTTCTGGTGCAGCTGTGCATTATCAGCCTGATGGAACTGCTCAATCATTTGGCTTTTTCTGTCCGTATCCGGCTTTTGCGCCATAATGATTTGCAGCAGCTTTTCATGAACGGTCAGCTTAGGATCTGCAGCAATTTGCTTAGCGGTTGCTACACCAACATCAATAAATCGCAGCACTACAGCATCCATGACCTCTTCCTTCGATTTAAAATAATAGTAGAAGGTTCCCTTCGCAATACCTACAGCCTGCAAGACATCATTCACTGTCGTTTTGGTATACCCTTTCGTAAAAAACAGCATTTCTGCTGTATCCAATATTTCATTTCTACGTTCTTCCGCTTCTTTGGAAATTCTCATCTGAAACGTCCTCCATTCTATTGACCGACCGTCGGTCTATTCCAATTATATACAAATATCAGATCCTGTCAAGATTAATCCGGCATCACAAAAAGAGAGAATTCCAAAAGCTATGTTATAGCAGCTGGAACTCCCTCTTTTTTTGTGATTCACTTTTGAGTTTTACTGTTGGGTTTTAGTCTTACTATTTTCTGTTTAGTCTAATTGTTTACTGTTGGATTTTACTGTTAGGTTTTACTGTTGGGTCTTATTGTTTATTGTTGGATTTTACTGTTTGGTTTTACTGTTTGGTTTTACTGTTTGGTTTTACTGTTTGGTTTTACTGTTTGGTCTTACTGCTGCGTTTTACTTTTAGCTTGCTCTTTGATCTGATCCGTTGAGCGAAACCTTTGCTCGTGTTGTAACACTAAACTTCGTTTGCTTATATCACATTTACACTTACGACATAGCCTATCGGACACAGCTGACCTTATATGCTGCATTATCCCCCATTTGGAATCCTAACGGACCGCATAGCCACTATTGACATGAAAAACACCACAAAAGACCCCTTCCTCAAGGAATAGCTGCACTGGAGTCCGAAAACCGGCTCAAAGGGCTATAAATTTGCAAATAGCGTCCTTTGGGTCCTTAAGCTACACGGGATAGGTATTCTATAGGTATTCAATAGGTATTAATTACCTAAGTACGGACTAAGTGGCTTCCGGCTGCAGATTTTGCCCCCAAACGGCTTCCCTGTATAGAATGCTGCTATTTCGCATGAGCTTCTGCAATCCCGTCTCAAAAAGATTATCTAATCCGCCGGATTGTACTAATGAAAATTTGCTGCCCAAGGAATAGGCTATATAATAATCCGCCCAACTGCTATAACGTTCTTGTAGCTGCCTTGCTGCTTCTATTTTGTATTCCCAGGCTTCTTCCTTCTTCAAATAATCCTCAACATAACCAATCCGGCTCAGATAAATTACCCAAGCTAACCCAAAAGCAGAAATGTCACCAGAAGGCAACTGATGTATTCCTTGTGCAACAACCTTCAGATTAACAAAATCCTCATGATCCTTATGTGCCTCAAGATATTTACTGCGTGAGGTTTCGGAAAGTGTGGCTAAACGAGCATGTAAAGATCTATATTCTGCACGGTTGCCATCTTCTAGAAGCCAGCGAATCTGGCGATGAAAGGAGTTAGCATCCTCGATATTCCATCTTTCACAAGCATTTTTGATGAATCCTCTTTTGAAGAAGACGTTACTGAAATCAAACTCATAAACCACATAGTATCTCCCTAAGAGACCACGTATGCAGGTAGAGGAAAGACAGCGGAAATACATTTCCAATCGTTTTCTTTGCTTAACATTGTATTCCTTCAGCATATAGAGCCTCCTGATATTAGTTCGAGAATAGGTATGCTGTTTTGCAAATGTTCCTGATTTTCCATAGAATAATAAGAATGAACACCGCATTGACAAGCGGGGGAAGCTCAGATACTGAAAAATAACATATGGTATATACCAACATATAGAACCAGCTTAATTTCAGGAAAACCAATAGATAGAATAATATAGGCCCTATAATGTTCTTTCCAATGGTTACGAGCGAAGAGATACGAAGACGTTGTGGATACAGTTTTTTGTTGTTCAACATGGACTTATTCGCAAGGTAACGAAAATGAATGAACTCGTCCTTTTTAGGCTCATTAGTCTCCGTTTGTGTAAGAGCTTCCTCAATTTGAGAACATGCAATCTTACATTCCAGAATTAAACATTGCACATCTCTATTTCCAGCATCCTCTTGCAACAAATATTCACAATCCTTCATCGCTTCCTCATAACGCTGCAAATAGTAGAGAAGCCGCCCTCTTAATAAGTAACCGTCTCTTTCGTTAGGCCACATAGTGGTTACTCGGTCCAAGCACACCAGCGCTTCCATATAATCAGCAGTATCCAGACAATACTTAGCTCGCATTAATTGCAGATCCGGATCATTCTGAAACAGCTTATTTGCTTCATCGAGCAGTTGGCCAGCTTCAGTATGTTTATCCTCCATCAGCATGAATTGAGCGGATTGCCTCAGATTTAGATAGTGTTCTATGTCGAACTCAAGAGACTCCTGCAAAAGGAAACACTCATAACGCATCTCCAAACTTCCGTCGACCTGCCCTAGTATGTACTCGACTAACTTATTATCATAACGTTGAAGAAATATTTCCTTGTCCTCACGAAAATGAAAAAATGAATCTAACGCCTCCCATACGGCATAAGGCAAATTCCGATGCTGATCAAGGAACAACATAAGCTTGTCCCTTAGCCGATCACGATGCTCTATACTCCACATGAAATCTTCATTCAAAAGTGAATGCCACGAAGCTTGTTTAATCCGGCGCGAGAAGTCCGCATACAGTTCCCTAATTTGTCTGTCAAAAATAGCTGCTGGTTGTTCTTGAAGATCAGCATCAAGTTGAATGGGATGAGGGCGAAACAGCGTCCACTCGTTTTCATGCGGTATAAAAGTAGCCCCTTCTGCTTTTTCCTCGCCTTCTTCCTCCTCAGCTTCATCTACTCGTATTACTTTTTCTGCTTGTATCACCATTTCTTCTATTTCTTTTGATATTGCTTCCGCTATTTCTTTCTTATCCTCACCTACAAATGAAGGGACAGTGCTTGCTATACGCTGCCCGGAGCGGGCCCATTTCACAGCTGTATCATAAGCTTCTCTAAGCTGCTGGTATCCTTCAGGGTCATCTTCGGGGTGATGCGATTTCAGTTTTTTGGCATAGGCCTTTTTGATGATAGCTAGTTCATCTGTGGGTTCAATCTCCAACATACTCCAGATTGTCATGTGAAGTATGACCACCCTTCAATTTCCGCCAATTGCTCATTGAAAGCTTGTGCCGCTTTTTCAATCACTTTCTCGTTCTGAGTATATAAAGCATCTTCGAATACTTTCAGACACTGTGCGATAAACTTCCGTTGGTCCCCAAGCACCTCTTCATATAAACGCTCACCTCTAGCAAGCAGAAGCCTGTTCTCGGTACGCTCACGCGGATGAATTTTGATACTCCGCAGTTCCAGTAAACGAGCTTCAATTTGCTTTTTCGTCATTGCACCAGCATTTTGCTCGATGATCATCTGATGCTTCTGACCTGTTGAAACTGTTGTAACCTCCACCTCAAGAATCCCATTCACATCATATGTATATCTGACATCAATACTTTCTTCTCCCCGAGGTGCTTGCGGAATCTGAAACTCCATTTCTCCTAGGAAAAGATTATTTTCAACGCGAGGACTCTCCCCCTGATACACATCCACACTTATGATCTTCTGATTATCTGCGGCTGTATATAGACGTTCTACCCGGCTAACAGGAATCGGAGTGTTACGTTCAATGATCGGAAAGTAATGTCCAGATGACGTTTGTCCGCTTGAACCTCTACGCAAAACACTGGTCCCTAATGTATAGGGGCAAACGTCCGTCAAAATCATTTCATCCAGCGCTTGATCACGCTGCTTCAGAGCTACCTGAACCGCAGCTCCAAGTGCGACGGTCTCATCTGGGCTGATATTCGCATAAGGCATTTTCCCGAACATACGGCTGATAATTTGCTTAATCAGAGGCATTTTAGTCGCACCCCCAATCATCACAATCCCATCCAGATCGGAAGGCTGCAAAGAAGCATCCCGCAATGCTCTTTCTATCGGCTGCCTTAGACGTATTAATAATGGTTGTACCAATTGCTCAAGCTCTGAGCGATCTATAGTCAGAACGTATTCTTCCTCTTTAATAACTATCCGCATAGTCGCAGCAGACTCTGTACCAAGAATTCGTTTACTCTGCTCTGCCTGCTTATACAACATCGACCTCGTTATTGGTGTTAACGATTCCGCGTCCAGCTTATTCTTTTGGATAAAATAGGCCACTAGTATCTCCGTGAAATCTTCCCCGCCTAGATAGTTATCTCCGGCAATCGACTTAACATCCATTACCCCTTCGAAAAGCTCCAGAATTGACACATCAAAGGTTCCTCCACCCAGATCAAAAACAAGAAATGAAGTCTCCTGATTCTGATGCAGGCCATAAGCGAGTGCTGCCGCCGTAGGTTCACTAATAAGCCGCTCTACTTGTAAACCAGCCAGCTCAGCCGCTTTCTTAGTTGCTTTCCGCTGAACATCATTGAAATAAGCCGGAACACTGATTATAGCTTTCGTTACGGACTCACCTAGATGATTTTCCGCATCCTCTTTCAGGGACCGCAGAACGAAAGAAGATAACTCTTCAGGAGTAAAAGTCATCGAACCTAGCGTATATTTCTTTGCTGATCCCATAAAGCGCTTAAAAGTCGAGGCGGTTAACTGTGGATGTGTAATCAGTCGTTCCTGTGCGATTCTTCCAACTAATACTTCTCCCCCTGCATCTACACTAACAATCGAGGGTGTTACATGCTCCCCGAGTACATTGGGAATAATTACAGCCTGACTGCCGTCCCAATAAGCAGCAAGACTATAGGTCGTTCCTAAATCAATTCCGATTGTTCTCACTACTATCTCCACTCCTTTTATATACAATAATATACAAAGAAAAGAGTCCAAGAATCGAAATGTCACTAATTCAACATATTTACATCCAGAGCATAATAATGAAATTGCGCTTCTGCAATAGATATAAAAAAGGTATCTCAAAAGCCACACTGGCTAATGGGATACCTTCATTTTTTGGTGGAGGATATTTTTCTGTACATCATCTATAAAAAACAGTCTCATTCGCTCTTTGGACGTCCTAACATCTGATCTATCTTCTCTTTTGCACCTTCCCATGAGGTCAATAATGGAAAAGCATATTGTTCACGGGCCCGCAAATTCCATGGATGCGGAATACAAAGCACTTTTCTTCCCTCCTGCAATGCCGGAACCAGGTTATGCACCCCGTCATCGATCAATAGATCGTAGTTAATAAGATTTTTTCGCTTACAGGTAAAGAAATTTTCAATCGGAATAAACGGCATATGCTTCTGCAGCCAGTTCCATTTTTCCACCACCGACTGGGGTTGGGCTGCCGTAACAATAATTACATCATAAGCGTAATGCAGTTTCTCCATTTCTCCTACGACATGTTCGTCAAACAGTTCAAGCTCTTCATACAGACCGGGCCGCCCATAGAAAATCTCTTGTGTACAATCCGGATGACGTAAATGATCCGTATTCCAATCAAGCATTTCCTCATACCGCAGCAGATGCGTGGGAAAATCATTATTATTATGGTATATGGCTCGCTTCACTAGATGGCAAATTGTATCATCCATATCTACTGCAATTATTGGCTTCCTCATCTGCGCCTCCATTATTTTTTTAGATTACACTTTAATTATATACAATGAAATTACGGTATTCGTCGAGAGTTAATTAAAATCCCGGTTAATGTTTATTAAATGCTTCTACGCATTTTTGGCAGATACAAGCTTTCCCTCTCAGTTCTTCCGGGATCTGTTCCTGCAATTCGAGTGGAATTTCTGTATGGAAACACCAACAGTCACCGCTTTCAGCGCCACAACGATTCAATTCTTTACATAAAGGACAATGGCGTTCTTCAACCAGTATGTTCATCATATCCAAAATTTCTACTCCCCCAAAAATCACAAACTATTTTTCTTTGGAAAACCATATCAATAAAATAAATCCAACAAATGACAAAACGTCAGTAAGTAAAACAAACAACTCCCCGAATAGGTTTCCGCCATAACCACTTCTGAAGATCCCTAGTTTAGCATAAGCCCAGTTTCTCTATTATTCCTACACTTGTGAACTCGGTTCACTTGCATTAAGATAGTGAACATTACGAACTCGATTGGGAGAATAACAGATGAATGATAAGAAGATGAGCTTTTTAGAGTGGGTTCGGGAAAGAAACAGTCTCGTATTTATCCGCTTCAAACCTCCACTGCCATATTTTCATGTGTACCTCCAACAGTATTATTTCACTCTTCCAAGTGCTATCTTTCCTTCTATTAAATCTTTTCTTATTTCATGCAAAGCTTTAACTCCTTCATTCGTAAGTGCGACCTGATTATAGTTTAATCCAACACCCATCCTTTGCCTATCATCCAGAAGGGATGCAAATCAGTGGTCGTTAGTATCTCTTCACCTATATGGATATTCCAGTATCTGGATTATTGGACCAGACCATATCACCAACTTGAACCTGTTCAATCGGCTTGGCACCTTCTTGGTTATTCACCAGTGTGCCAGGTGAGAAGCAATTACACGGGTTGAATTTATAGATTTGCCTGAATATCCGTGCTACAAGAATAAGTTTCTGTCCACGAACAAGATATAAAATGGAGTTGAGTCCATCAGGACCCGCCCCAAGGATTTTAATAATATTTCCTGTTAGATCATAGTGAAAACAAGGTGGGTCGTCAGAATTAATGCATACTTTCACTTCGTTGTCTATTAATTTTTTGATTGGATATTTATCCCACGACGGATATACTTCTAAGCTTATATTAGAAGCTGGACATAGAGTAAGTAATATTTTTTTATCTGCCAACCATTCTAATAACTTTTCGTCCTCTACAGCACGAACACCATGATCTATTCTATCAAATGGTATCGATTGGATGGCATCCCAAATACCTTCTGGACCAACTTCTTCACCAACATGACCCGTAATAAAGAATCCATTTTCTTTTGCAACAGCAAAAGCCTCAGCTTGCCGATGAGCCGGATGTCCAAGTTCTTGCATATCCATTCCCACAGCAATCAATGAAATCATATCTCTGTACTTCACTAACTCTTGAATATATTTACAGTTATCCTTAACTTGAGCTGTTCTATCGAGGTTTGCAATGAAACGTATATCAATATTATTAAACTTTTGTTTTACTAATTTTAAGCCTTTAGCAAAGCCATTCATAACAGTTTTTAGTGGAATTCCTCTACGTCCATAGCAAGCTGTGTAATCAAACATTGCTTCACGATAAATAATATTTTGTTCTACCATTTCACGAGCACACTCAAAGACCATGTCAGCGAAGTCATTTTCTGTTTGAATTGAAGAGATCGCTGTTAACATCACAGTAATAAATTCATTAGCAATAATTCTCAGAATACTATTTCGCTTTAATCCAAATATTTTTTCTTTTTCTGGCCAGGTTAAATTATCCATATTTCTATTTGAAAGAATCTCAAAAGCCCTTATGAAATAAGTTCTCTCTATTAATTCTTTGCTTGAATTCAAACCGTATTCACAACTACAGTCAGGACAAAGAAAATACTGTTTAGAATGCAGCAAGTGTGATAAGTACGCCCTGCAGAAGACGAAGCAAGGATGTTGGGAGTTCTCTTGATACTAAAAGTGAATTAGGTTCATCGATATCTGGATGAAGAGAACTAACCACAATTACAGCGACTACGGGTACTGTTATTTTATAATCGGCTAACCCTAAGATCGAAATAGTAATCAAAGAAACTGCTGCGCTTGGCTTAGAGTAGCACAAACCTCGGAAATTTCAATCTTGGTTGTCATAAGCTTGAAGGCAAGTAATCCTCCTTGATCATCTCTCATCTTCTTTCCTACTTGAGCGTACACTTCATCAATTTGCTGGTGAAAAGTTTGACGAAGCTGAGCAAGCTCGATTTGATTTCCATGATCGAGTTCCGAAAATGCACTTCGTTTGAAGATTGCTTCAAATAAAATTTCAAAACGGTTGATATCTACTTTCTTTTCGAAGACATTGCAGCATACATCCTCTATTTCATGTGCTTCGTCAAAAATGACGGCATCATATGCTGGAAGAGTACCATTCCCCGTCTTCATTCTCATTTTTAGATCATTAAAGAAGTAAGCGAAATTTGTGACAATTATATGGGAGGTATACATCTTTCCTTTCAGGTCTTCTAACATGCAGTTGCTTGGTTTAGTATTGGCTGGACAATTGGAAGCACTAATCTTTTTTCACACATTGTCTTCAACATCGAATCCTAGAGCCGCACGATCCCCAACCCGTTCTTGTTTCACCATCTTTGAAATTTCACGTACAAGTTTAGCTTCAGAATCATTACTGCGTAACTTTTCTTGCCAGTGAGCTTCTAATTTTGTATTACAAATATAATGATCTTTTTCTTTGACATGTTGGAACTTAAGTGATAACTTCTCCATCTTAAGAATGTTAACTACTCTTGGCAGCTCCACATTAACGATTTGATTCATTAAAGGGATCGTATGCGTACAGACAATAACTGTTTTCTTATTAACGACAGCCCATCGAGCTGCAGGAGTTAAATATCCAAGTGATTTACCAGTCCCGGTGCCGGCTTCGCAGATTAAATGCTGTGAATTTTCTAAAGATTCGCCAACCTTTTTCGTAATCATTATTTGGGGGGCTCGTGGGATATATCCATTTACTAACTTAGACAAATGCCCTTGAGCCCCGAAAGCCCGTTCAATAAATAATATATTGTAAATGCCTTTGTAGGAAGCTTGATAAATAAAATCTATGCTATCACTCTCATACTTATTTATTCATCTAAAATTTTGGAAGCATCTGATTCGTAAAAGTATTCATTTTGTCGATCTTTATACTCCTGCGGAATTTCCTTCCCCCAATATTTTGCATACGAATGTAATGTCCTCTTGTTCCCTCCACTTCCAGGTTTCCCAAAATAAAATTCGAGATAACTCTCGGGTTTGCTAATAGGATCAAAATCCCGATCACTAATATCTTCCACGATGGATTAGGCAACCCTCTAGCTTTTCTACTGACGGGTGGTCAAGTTATTCTTTTCCAGCGATTGAATTGCTTCAGGAGTTAGATATTATTGGAAGTCACATTCTTGGCGACAAAGCCTATGGCTCAGAAGCGATTCGGAACTGGATTACGACTAAACAGGCCACTTACACCATTCCACCTAAAACGAATAGTCAACATCCATGGAAGGTCGATTGGTATCGGTAGAAAGAACTCCACTTGGTTGAATGCTTTTTCAATAAAATCAAACACTTTCGCCGTGTGGCCACTCGTTACGATAAGTTGACTAAGTCATTCCTCGCGTTTATATACATAGCTTCCATTTTTAAATTGACTCAATGATAGTTTTCAGACACGCCCTAAATGACAATATTAAAAAAAGTGGCGTAATGGCCTCCTCCTATGTAGGTGGGCTTAATAGTAGAGCCTTTATTCCGTTCCATGAAGATCACGGCATGATTAAAGCGGCTCAGCGGGGTACCCTTACACTAGAGAAGCTGGAATCTATGACCTTTGGTCGAATTTGGCAGCCTGCTCGGATATGCACCAGTTATAGCAGTAAACGGCTTCAACTGCGCGAACTTCGTTAATCGTGGCGGACGAATCCCAGCTCCAATTCATAGCTTTAAGAATTAATTGAAACCTCAAACAGCAAGTCCCTATTTCACTTCACTTAGGAGACTTGCTGTTTTTTTGTGTTAGTTGGTCAGTCGTAGAAAAAAACTTTAGCTGAATGTAGAGGCATATCATTTGATATACCCCTTTATCCATCTTATTGCAATTAAATCAAACCGTTTCCATTCTATTTGAACTGGAACCAAGTTAAATTTGCAACTGTGGTTGAATCTGACTTAACAAAAGTAACATATACTGTATGGGTTCCTACAGCTGTCCCGGCATTAAGCGAGATATTCTTGACTGACCATGTCTGCCATCCGCCTGTGCTTTCTGCCGTCCAATAACCCAGCATAGTGCCTGTAGGGCTGTCCAAGTGGAATTCTATTCTTCCGCCGGAATTAGCGGATGCGACCTTCAAATCAATACTTGTTTTAGCTGTACTACCAAAATCTACATTTTTAAATGCTATATAGTCGCCATTACTCCCTCCACCAACATCCAGCCCACCATCAGTGCTTGCCTCATAGGAAATAACACCTGAACTAAGGTTATAGCCTTCCGCTTCAAATTTCAATGTGTTGAATTTTGGAGCTTCAGCATAGCTGTTAGTATCTGTTATTTTCAATTCTGTCAATGTAGTTGCCGCAACTCCACCGACGCGAACATTGTTTAATGTAACTCCGGAGACAGTAAATGTATCACTCCAACCCTTCATTACTGAAATTTCACCTAAAGCGCGTAAATTGATATTATTATAGACCACATTTTTTATCGGTCCGCTTTTTGCAGAAAGATCAAACCATCTGGAGTGAACACCGGATCTTGGCCAGAAGCCTTCTACATCTATATTGTCAAATATGATGTTTTGTGCTGGTGTAGTCCCATAAAGATGACCTACCGCTAAAGCGCGCCAGCACCTGTATACATAAGAGTTTTTAACAACAATGCCATCCTGAAGCTGTTTAACTCCATCTCCAACCTTAAATGCTCCACATCTGCTCCAAGCCAAAGCATCATCCACAACTACATTTGACTGGTTTTCAGGACTTCCCGGCCAGTTTGCAGCTATATCCGTAGTTGCTACATCCCATGTCTTAAATGAGTATGTGTCATCCTCCGATACTGCTACCGTGTGCTTTATTAGTACATTCTGGCTCTCTTGAATGTCTATTGCATCATTTTCATAATCAAGTTCATTGTTGTTGAAATGCTTTGTATTCTGGAATGTGACGTTATTGGATCTTGTAACTATGGTAGCCCAGCCCCCGCTGTCTCTTATTGTTATGCCGTCAACCGTGAAGTTGCTGCACTGCAAGGGTACAAGAATATTGTTCAAATAATTCTTTGTATTTCTCATATAATGGCCATTGCCGTCAATAGTCCCCCTGCCGTATATCTTAATATTGTTTGCATTTGTTTCGGTGTAAATAAACCATGTTCCATCCTTACCCAGAGAATTCTTATGAAAATGGGTAGTGTAATCGCTCGGATTTCCTGAACCCCTTATAACAGAACCACCCTCCAGATAAACCGAAACATTGCTTTTTAAAACAAGGTTTCCGCACTTATAAACACCGGCTGGAACGTATACTATACCGCCACCTGCTGCGTTAGCCGCATTTATGGCGTTTTGTATTGCAGTTGTAGCCATAGCGGCACCGGTACTGTCGGCACCGTATTGAGTTTTAACATTGTATATACCTGTACCGGATGAAGCCGGAACATTGGTTTCAAGAGCATCTGCCGCAATAACCAGATCTTTCAGGTTATTGATTTTAACTATAAGATATGTTGGTGATGAAAGTGTAAATGTAAGTGTATTTCCGCTCTTTGTTGCACTAATTCCCAAAGCTTTGGGAGAAATATTATAGGTATTGATTGTCTCGCTTGCTGTTATTGTGATTGTAGTAGTACCTGAAAAAGAGAAATTACAATAATTATAGTTTACAAATACCGCCGAAGTGTCGATTACCGGTATATTTGTAGAGTCTGCTGTTACCGTGTATTGACTGGTCGTGGTATAGATCGACGGTAATGGATAGCTTACAATTGTATCCGCCGCTCTTGCTGTCAAAGGAACGACAGCTAAAAGACTGGCGAGCATACAAACAATTAAGCTTAATAATTTTAACTTTTTCAGCATAAATAAACACCTCTTTCATATTTTTAGGAAATACTCTGTCATCAGTGAATAATGATTTCACCAGTGATGCTCTATTACTCTTTTCATAAAATCGACATATTCCTGTTCAGCTTCGGAAGTGGCAGAGTAATACTAACCTTTTCTGCATCAGCAAAGTTTCCTTTTAAAATACGGTCCTGGTTTTGTTGCACCTTGTGCAGGATTTCTGCGTTGGTCGCTACTACTGAGCTGTATTGTTGCATTTTATGGATAATCTCCCCACGGTCGCTGTTGTTGATTTAGCATTGTTGCACTTCATGCACAAACTCCGCGCAAGCCGCTCCAATCATGGCACATGGCCCCACTGTTACTCCGCATTTCCGCCCTCAGCCTGCTTCCAATCTTATCTATGCTCCGGCTCCAGACAGAGTCGGAGCAGATCGTCCACATGGGCCGTTGCCAGACATTCTACCGTATCCGCAGAGCCATAATAGATCTTGACCTCGCCGTTATCCTCCAGAATCATCCCTCCCGGAAAAATCACATGATTGCGGAAGCCCCCGCCAATCTCATAGTCTGTCTCCGGTGCCAGCAGCGGCTGCCTGCTCATGCCGATCACCTTGCGGGGGTCCTCCAGATCCAGCAGCATAATTCCGGCGGTATAGCGCTTCTTCCAGGTGTCCTCCCAACCATGCTTGCCTCTGGCCGGGTCCACATCCACCGCATGGAAGGTGGTCAGCCAGCCCTTATCCGTCCGGACCGGAGGTGCGGCCGGACCGACCTTGTCATTGGCAAACGGCACCTGCTCGACGGCGAGCAGTAGGCTGGAGTTGCCCCAATGCTTCAGGTCCGGCGACTCGGAGATCCAGGCATCGAAGCGGTCCCTGCCGCCGCGGCTGTATACCGTGAAGGGACGCTCCAGCCGGACATACTTGCCGCCGATCAACTCGGGAAACAGTACCATATTGCGCAGGTCCGGTGTAGACAGGCTGAGCACCTCGAAGTGTTCCAGATCATCGGTAACGGCAATTCCGCCGCGGATGCCATGGTGCGTATCCACGGCAAAACACATATAACAACGGCCGCCGATCACGGTCAGGCGCGGGTCGTAGGCGCGGATAATTTCCTCGTCATGCATTTTGAACACTGGCTTCGGGCCGGCGGTCCAGCTCAGCCCGTCGTCACTGTAAGCAATGCCGAGATCCGTGGTGTGGTGCGGCTCAAGCGTCTGATCGGCCAGTGAGCCGTAATCATTGCGGAAGATCATCACATATTTGCCGTTAAATTTCGTTACACCAGCATTGAATACCAGTGCGGTGGGGTAAGGAATCTTCGCTGCAGCCAGCACCGGATTGCCCGGATACCGCCGGATGAACGGGGCAGATTGCAGAATCGCCGGAACGTGTTGAGTCATGGGGTGTACCTCCTTGAATGTTAAAGATGGATTATGGGTTGCGCAGGGCCGGACCGCTACCCTTTGAGGGAACCGGCCGTCATCTGCATGAAGGATTTGTTGGCGAACAGATAGGCCACGAGAATCGGCAGAATGGACAAGCAGGCGCCCGCCATCATATAGTGGGTCTGGGAAGCGGCCGAAATCCCGTATTTCAGGTTCGCCAGCCCGACAGTCAGCGTCTGCAGCTCCGGCTTCGTCATCGTGAACACGAGCGGCAGCAAATATTCATTCCACGCGCCGCGGAAGGTGAACAGCGCACCTACGCCGAGTCCGGGTCCGAGCAGTGGCAGAATAATTCGCCAGAAGGTGCGGCCAGGGGAGCTGCCGTCCATCAGCGCCGCCTCATCCAGCTCACGGGGAATCCCCTTCATGAAGCTGGACAGAATGAAGAAGATCGAAGCATGGGCGGAGATCAGAATCAATATGACCCCCCACAGGCTGCTGTGCAGATGAAGCTTGACCATCAGATCAAACTGCGGGCGCAGCACGACCGCCCCTACTGCCACGAACATAGTGAAGGATTGCAGGCCGATATACAATTTCTTGCCTGCAAAATCCATCCGGTCCACCACATAAGCCGCCATGGATGATACCAGCAGCGTGCCAACCACCGCCGCCAGAGAGACAATCAGGCTGTTCAGCGTATATCTGGAGAAATTCGCCTGCGCCCAGGCTTCGGCATAGTTCGAGAAGTGCCAGCTATCCGGCAGGAAGGTGGCTCCCGCAGTCAGTTCGGCATTTGTCTTGAAGGAGCCGAGAATGGTGATAACGACCGGAATCAGGGTGATAAAAGCAAATGCCAGCAAAAAAATCCACAGGATGATATTGCCCAGTATGGTTCTTAGTCTCATAATATCCTCTCTCCTCAATCGGTCTGATTCATACGTCTGGATGCGTAGAAATAAATGAGCGATATGATCCCGACGATGACCGCAGACACGAAGGCGACCGCACTGCCGTATCCGAACTCTTGGACCTGGACCGCCGCGCTGCCTCCGCCGACAGGGAAAAATAATTTGTACAAATACAGGAACATCACCTCTGTCTTGCCTACGGGGCCGCCTTCGGTCAGCACCATAATGCTCTCGTAGCCCTTCAAAGCTGTAATGATCGCCAGCATAATGACCATCTGCATGACAGGCCCGAGCATTGGCAGGGTGACATAGCGGAACTGCTGGATTCTGCCTGCTCCGTCCAGGGAAGAGGCCTCATAAACATCCTCCGGGATATTCTGCAGACCGGCAAGGAAGAGCAGCATGTAATTGCCGACCGCCCCCCAGGCTGCAACCAGAATGACGGTGAGCATGGCATATTTCGGCCCCAGCCAGTCCACACCGGAATCGGAAAGGCCCGAACGGATCAGAAACTGGTTGAGAATCCCGTTATACGAGTTAAAGATCGTGAAGAAGACTACGGCCATTACGGCAGTACTGATGACGGTCGGCATGAAGAAAATCCCCCGCAGCAGCTGTCTGCCCCGCAGCCCTCGATTCAATATGGCGGCCAGCAGCAGAGCCAGCGGAATGGTGATCAGCAACTTGCCGCCTGCATAGACAAACGTGTTCACCACCGACTCCCAGAACTGGGTATCCTTCAGGATGCGTCTGAAATTGGCCAGCCCGGTAAACCGGGCCGTTCCGAACCCTTTGTAATCATAGAACATATAGCGGAACGCCCAGGCAATCGGATAAATCCCGAGGACCAACGTGAGCAAGGCACTTGGAAAGATAAAGCTGTATGAAAATAAGGCTTGTTTTGTTTTGTTCATCTGGTTTCTTCCGGCTCCTCTCCCTTGCGGCCAGAGCAGAGGGAGAGGAAAGCTGCTTCCCCATCCCTCTGCTTTGGCCTATATCTCTATCCCTAACCTTCCGTCTACTTGGCGAACTTGCCGCCCAGTGCGGCGGGGTCAAAGCCGGCATCCGGCTCGGCCTTCACGCCATCATTCGCAATCACGCTGTCCAGTGCAGTGTTATAGCGTTTGTTCAGATCGGCGATAATCGCCTTCAGATCGCCGCCGTTCAGCATATACTTGAAGAAGGCGTCATCCGATTTCATCCCTTCCGGTGCTACAGACGGATAGACCGGCCACACTCCATCGTGCTTGTTCGGCAGGAAGCCTTCAATGCCGTTCACATCCGGTGTCTTGGCTACTGCGCTGACGGATGGAACCATGGAGATGCCAAAGCCTTTTTCCTGATAATCCGTCAGCACCTGATCGCCGTACATGAACTCCATGAACTTCCAGGCTGCTCCTTTGTGCTCCGACTTCGAGCTCAGCGCCAGCCACTGGCCCCCGAGGAAGCCCGAAGCCCCCTTCACGGTGCCGTCGATGGTCGGAACCGGAGCGGCTGCCCAGTCAATCTTGGCCGGGAACTGATTCTTGTAGACGCCCGGCTCCGAGGAGTAGGACATATACATTCCGATTTTGCCCTCTGCAAACTGCGACCGCAGCGGATCAATATCCAGTGATTCCACACCCGGCAGCATGCTGCCGTTGTCCCGGATCTGCTTAAAGGCATTGATGATCGGCTCGAAGCCGCTGAAATCGTAGCGGGCCGTCTTGAAATCATACCCGAAGCCGCCGTAGCCGCTCATCTCCGCAATCACCCGCGCCGAACGCCCGAACGCGCTTCCGGGGCTTTTGAAGTTCTGGGCGAAGCCGTAAGCGCCATCCGCTTTACCGGCTTCCGTCAATTTTTTGGCGGTTTCCACCAGCTCCTGCAGGGTAGCCGGCGGATGCTCAACGCCTGCTTTGGCGAACAGATCCTTGTTGTATACAAGACGCATGGTTGTTCCATAATTCGGCAGACTGTAACGCTTGCCGTCGAATTCATTCAGATCCGGCATGGCCGGGAATTTCGTCTTCAGCTCATCGGTGAGGAACTCGTCAATGGGAGCGAGAAAGCCTTTTTTGTAGAAGGTCTGGATGGTATTCTCCTTCACCCGGATTACATCCGGCGCATCGGAGGTCTGGAAGGACAGATCGAGTGCGGTATCGAAGTCGTCGCCCTTGACGACCAGTTCCACCTCAATCCCGTCGGTATTGGTTGCGTTGAACTCGGCTACCTTGTCCTTCACGAAATCCGCATCATGACGGTCGCCGGTCCAGTAGCTGATTTTGGTCTTGTCCCCCGAGCCGCCTGTCTTCCCGTCTCCCTTACCTTCTGCAGCATTGCCGCCGTTACCGTTGCCGCAGGCTGTCAGGCCAAGTGCCAGGACCAGGCTCAGAGATGTTATTAGCATACGCTTCATCATTGGTAGTTCCCCCTTATATATCCCTGCTGTATTCGCTTACAACCTGATTATAGACGGATTGGCGCATCCGGATAAGGCGGGTAAGCCCACTTTAAGGGCAGATTTCTGCAGAAGCTTTATACAGTGAAGGGAGGCCACCTCCGCCCTGCGGACATGCCTCCCCTGCGCATTTTTATTCTTTTCCAAGATAATGCAGTTTGAACTCGGACGGGGTCATTCCGGTATATTTCTTAAACACCTCGCTGAAATAGCGCCTGTGCTCATACCCAAGATCCTGGGCGATCTCCTGAACCTGCCGTCCGCTGATCAGCATCGCCTTGGCCTTCTCCATCTTCTCGTGCATCACATACTGCTGAAACGAAATCCCCTGCACCTTCTTGAACAGGTTGGAGAAATACCCCTGGCTGAGGTTAATCTGCTTCGCTACCTGCTCCAGCGACAGTCCCGTATCCAGATGGCTATCGATATAAGCGGCGGCCTGGCGGATAATCCGCGTGGACTCCAGGGAACGGGTCTCTGTAACCAGCGCACAGGCCTCCCGGCACAGCCCGGACAGCAGGTCCCGGATATCCTGCAGGGAAGGATGCACCTGGTTCTTCATGACGGCAATCCTGCGCTCCAGCGGCTCCACCTGCCCGTAGGGGAACTGCTCCAGCAGGACCCGGCAGATCCTGTAGCCCAGCTCATAGCCGACGCTTTCCACATAACGCGGCTCAGGCAAAAGCCCGCTGTCCAGCAGCTCCGCGAATAGCTGATCGAGCATCTGCAGGCTTTTGGCAGAATTGCCGGAACGCAGGGCGAACAGCAGCTCCTGCTCGACGGCGGCGGAGTAGCTGTGAAGTGCGAGCGGTTTATTCTCGATATTGCTGTAAATGTAGACCCCGTTGCCTCCGGTGTAGAAATGATAACCCAGCGCGCTAATCGCCTGCCTGTACGCTGCGCTCAGCTCCTGAATCGCCGCTGCGCCCAGCCCCACGCCAATGGAAAGCGTATGCCGGGAGAACCGGCTTACATTCGTGCAGCAGGCCTCCGTAACCAGCGCGGCCGTATCCGGGTCCGAGCCGTTCATGATGCAGACATACCGGTCTGTCGCCTCCCGGATGATGACGCCGCGGGTCCAGGCGGAAATCGTCTCTTCGAGAATATTGTGCAGGCTGAACCGCAGCAGCTCGACCTCCTGCACAGGCTGGCCGCTCAGTTTCTCCGTGAAATGATCGATTTCGGCGACAAACACGAAGAAATCATGCTGGTCCAGAGGGATATCGAGATAGGCCCAGCGGGAACGTGCATCCGATTCTGTCGTCTGGTGGTGCAGCAGGAAGATGAGATATTCCTGGCGGAGAATAGGCAGACTTTCTCTGATTTTGGCCTCCATCACAGCAAGTCTGGTGGTCTCCTGACGCTCCTCCCGGCACAACTCCCTGGCCTTCAGCACAGCCTGCATAATCTCGTCCAGCGAAAAGGGCTTCTTGACGAAATCAAGCGCCCCTAGTCGGATGGCTTCCTGGGCATAAGAGAACTCCGAGTAGGCGCTGAGGATAATAATCTTGCAGTCCGGAAGCACCTCCAGAATCGCCCGGGTCATCTGCAGGCCGTCCATTCTTGGCATTCGGATATCCGTCAGCACAATGTCCGGCCGGGTCTCGCGGATAATCTGCAGCCCCGCATCACCGTCAAGCGCCGTACCGACGACCTCAATACCGTGCTCCTGCCACGGCGGCTTGCGCGAGACCATCTCCACCACACTTTTAATATCGTCGATTACACATAACTTGAACCTTTCCTGCTCCAGCTCCCAGTCCATCCTTCATCTCTCCTCCCCTAACGGAATCCACAGATCTGTCCGTGATCCCTTACATGGTTCGCCACCAACGTCCATACGTGCTTCGGCCCCGTAATACAGCGCCAGCCGATGCCTGATGTTGAACAGGGCATAACCTTTCCTCGACTGCGGAGCCCTGACCATCCCCTGCTTGACCCGTGCAGCATCAAGACCCCGCCCGTTGTCGGTAATGCAAATATGCAGCAGTTCCTGCTCCCGGCTGACCGTGATGTCGATCCGGCCGCCGGCGGTCCGGTCGCTGAACCCGTGCTGAATGCTGTTCTCCACCACCGGCTGCAGGATAATCTTGGGCAGCAGGCAGGACAGCAGGGCCTCGTCCTCAACAGTCACCGTGTATTCAAACAACCCTTCATAGCATTTCTGCTGAAGGGCGAAATACTGCTGCATGTGGGACAGCTCATCCTCAAGGGGAATCAGATCCTTGCCGCCGCTGAGCCCGATCTGAAACATCTGCGACAACGACAGGATCATCTCATTCACATCATCATTCTCGCCCATGACCGATTTGCAATAAATGGTATTCAGAGTATTGTACAGAAAGTGCGGCTCCATCTGCGCCGTAAGTGCGCGGATCTCTGCATGACGCTTGTCCTCCTCCTTGGCCTTCACATCTGCAATCAGCACCTTAATCTCCGACATCATCCGGTTGAACTGATAGCCGACCTGGGCAACCTCATCCTCATAACGGCTCTCATAAACTACGCTTAGCTGGTTCTCCTCAACTCTGCGCATCAGCCGCCGCAGCTTGAACAGCGGCTTAAGCAGCACAGACGTCAGCTGATTGGAGATCAGCCAGGTGGCCAGCAGGAAGAATGCGATGACATAGAGGGTGATGCGCTGCACCCGCTGCAGCTTGCCCAGCAGCTGGTCCCTCGACTGCATGCCGGAGATGATCCAGTCCGGCGATGCCGCTGAGCCTGTATAATTAACCAGATACTCCTTCCCGCCATAGCTGTAGTTGTAATCCTTGGGACCGGCTGCTGTCCCGGCTCCGGCAAGCATCGGCTTCCAGGGGAACCTGCCTTGGAAGGGCCAGTGGGACTCCACCACCGCCTCGCCTTCACCGCTCACCAGGTAATAATCCCATCCCGCTTGTTGTCCCCCTTTATTCAGCAGCTCATTTATCCGGCTCTCCCTGATATTGACCACAATAAATACATTGCTGATCGGTGTGTAAGGGTATTCATAAATTCCCCGGACCACGAAGGAGACCACCCGCTGGCTGCCCGTGAATAACCGGTCATAATGTCCTTTGGCCCAGTAGCCGCCCGGCTTCCCCTTGCTCAGACCATATAATTCCGAGTCGTAGAATGAATGGTCCTGCGCCCGGGTCTGCGTAGTGGAATAGAAATCGCCTATCGGGGTAACGATCAGTACATTCTCAATGATCGGCTGATTGAACGTTGCCTGGGAGAGCACATATTGCAGATCCGACAGATGCACATAGTAATTCGACACATCATGGCTGAACACATCGAGCATCATCTTGCGGTACGCATCGCTCAGCATCAGGGACTGCACGGACAGCGCCACATCATTCAGGCGGGAATCCAGCAGCTGTGCCGTCTTGCTTACGGTCTCCTGGCTGCCCGCGTAGGCATTGTCCTCGATCTCCTGCGCGGCAATCCAATACGAGAAGCTGCCCATCGCACTGATGGACAGCGTGATCAGCACGATGAACGAGAACAGAATTCTCTGCTTGATGGATATCCGGTAATACCTGCTGACGATCTGCCGCCGGATCTGTCGGCCATAGGCTGTGAATTTATTCATAGTTCCCCCTTCTTGAGCATGTGTTTGTATGTTTGTATGTTTGTATGTTCTTGTCACTTGTACCATACGGCTGCTCCAGCCCGGCGTCAAGACAGGGCATGACTATTTAGCTGATTCTGTCCCTTATTATCAATAGGCAGGGGGCCTCCGCTTAACATGGTGCGGATTCATTAATCATGGCTCAGGTTGACGGGAAGCTACGCGATTGAGTAATTATGCTTGTGACGGTCAGTCCACTCCGTTTGATGCCTTTCTGCGGCAAATGTTGAACGATCCAACAGTAGCAGAGCTCACTGATTTTGTTGCCTCATACGTAAAAAATAATACAATTAGCCAAACTGACGGTTTCAAGGGCGATTCTATGAAGCATGAAACAGAGATGGGGGGAACGTTGAGCGAAGTCCTGCCCCAACTGAATACTGGCGGCAACGCAGTGTTCACTTATTATGGCGGCAAGCAATCTGGTCCGCTTCATGTGGTATTCCATGTATAGGTCTGGGAACAATAAACTGCTTCCATTTGCTGCTTCGACACCTGGATGAATAAGGGCTGGGACCAGTTGTTGGCATTACGATTGCGGATGTAGAGCGCTATTGAGACCAGGAACATTGACGGATTGATCGAACGACTGGCTGACGACTATGCGGCCCGTCTTCTGGATACCGGACATCGTCAATTTCAGCTAA
Organism: Paenibacillus sp. FSL H7-0735; assembly: GCF_038008505.1. NCBI lineage: Bacteria > Bacillati > Bacillota > Bacilli > Caryophanales > Paenibacillaceae > Paenibacillus > Paenibacillus sp. FSL H7-0735. Next base: position 4,755,205 of record NZ_JBBOZH010000001.1, read on the forward strand.
TCGGCTAATGTTTGGGAGGACTGATCGCGGTTGAAACAGCTGGTCGTTTGTTGGAGGCAGGGACTGGAGGTTGTAGACTTGGTGCTGGTAGACAGCCATCCTGTTTTTCATTCCATTGAAGATGAATTAGCAATGGAAGCGCTATTAGTACCGAACCTTAATATTTCACTGGAGCAGACCGGTTTTGTCGGAGTTGCCTCGGGACAACTTATTCGCGACCTACAGACAGTTTTTCTGTGAAAATAAGGGGAACTAGACGAATCGACGAATTTTAGTTTTTGGAGTCGGCCTTCTAAGTAAGCTTCTTTGTTTTTCAGCATGCTATAGGCTATGACCAGTAGGGTTCGTGCCATAGCAATTGGCGTTAGCATGAAAGAAGTACAAGAATGGCTAGGTCACAGTGTCTATTCCACCACAGCCAACATCTATGCTCACTTGGAATACAGTTTTAAGGTCACTTCCGCAAACCGAATGAATGAAGTAATAAAAATAAAAATAGTCCACCAGATTTTTAATCTATTGAACTGCTCTTAGTAAAGGGCGAGAGGACTCGAACCTCCACGGTTTCCCACTCGATTTTGAGTCGCGACTGCTATTGAGAAGATAGCAGAAATCAAGTCCAAGAAGAGGAGTTTAAAGACCGTAAGGGTTCCCGGTATCTGGGCAAAATGAAGCTTTTTGGGACGTTGGAGAGAACTCGGGAAGAACTCAGAAAGAACAACAACAGAACGGCCCGCTCCCTACCATTGACAAAATAATGAAGCATCTGTGTAGGGCGTATCTGAAAACTATCATTGAGTCAATTTAAAAATGGAAGCTATGTATATAAACGCGAGGAATGATTTAGTCAACTTATCGTAACGAGTGGCCACACGGCGAAAGTGTTTGATTTTATTGAAAAAGCATTGAACCAAGTGTAGTTCTTTCTACCGATACCAATCGACCTTCCATGGATGTTGACTATTCGTTTTAGGCGGAATGGTGTAAGTGGCCTGTTTAGTCGTAATCCAGTTCCGAATCGCTTCTGAGCCATAGGCTTTGTCGCCAAGAATGTGACTTCCAATAATATCTAACTCCTGAAGCAATTCAATCGCTGGAAAAGAATAACTTGACCACCCGTCAGTAGAAAAGCTAGAGGGTTGCCTAATCCATCGACCATGGCATGAAGTTTGGTCGTCTTGCCGCCACGACTGACGCCGATGTGTTGGTTTACTTCGTGTCCATCTGCGTTTTTTTTTGCACCGGCACTGTGTCGGTGGGCTTTGACCGATGTAGAATCGATGCTCAAGTTTTTAAAATCGGGTTCGATGTGAAGGGCTTGGAAGATGGCGAGAAGGAGTCCGGAGTCTCTCCATTTGCAGAAACGACTGTAGGCCGTTTTCCATGAACCATAACGTTCTTCCGGCAAGTCTCGCCATGCCGCACCACTTCGGGCAATCAAGGAAAGGCGTTAAACATCGTACGATTGCTTAATTTCGACGGTCTTCCTGTTTGATAGGGGGAACATGTCCTTTATTTGTTCCCACTGTTCATCGGTTATTTCGTACCGTCTTGGAATCATGCTTGTTTCTCCATTCGTTTTTCTCATATCATACCATAGGATTCTTTAGTTTTCAGACACGACCTAGATAAAGCGTAAGCAAGATTGTATGCAGTGGTCGTTTTGCCTGTACCGCCTTTCTGATTGGCAATGGTAATAACCGTCGTTTTGGACATTTCAATTCCCTCCCTGAAAACAGTAGGCTATTAAAATGAGTAAAAAAGATTTTATATCGTTCTCCTTTAACTGTTTCGCTTCTCTTCAAAGTCAGCCAAAACTGGCTCGGGAAGTTTGCGTTTCAAATGTGCCAGTATATGCTCAAAGCAATATACCAATGATTCGCGGTTTAAGTTCGGTATCCGTCCTAGCAACTCCCACTCGGCATTAGTCAGATTCTCTTTACACTTCAGGCATTTATGGTTTGAAACCGCAAATGATTGTATTGGAGCGGCTCCATCCTCTACTCCTGCAGGTGGTCCACTCTGTTGTAAATGTGCAAGCGCTGGGTTCCCTGCCCAGTCCTCAAGCTTGTAGGGGGCGAGATCCTTCCATCCCATCTCATAAGTATCAATCGCGTCGATGAAAGCTTCATTGACTGCCTGATCGACCGCTGTACGTATTAACTTGGGCTCGGCAGCAGGATCTCCATTCATAATCGATACTCCGTAGCCATCACGAGTATAGGGTCCAATACGGATCTGTACGATCGCCTTTACATAGCGATGTGGCACACTAATATCCAGCTACTTAATCTCCTTATCCCACTCACTGCCTGTTGCAGTCTCAATTCGATCTGTATAGACCTGATTGGGGATATAAACTCCCTTCTTATCTTTTCGGTGTGTTACTGTCCCTTCCGGAAAGCGCTGCTTCAGCGAAGCTATGATCTCCTGATAGTTATCCATCCTCTCATACCTTTCTATTAGTCATATTTTTTCATGATTTTAGAAAATCGTTCATAAACCTGGATGGCCATGTTTACTTCTATCCTACATAGTGACTTACTTGCTACCATGGAAGAAGTATATAATCCTTGCAGGTTTGATTGCTCCGAACCAATTCTTGAACCGCAAAATGCGGAATACGGAGCATATATCTTTACCTTAAATGCGCTGGCCATTAGATTCCGGGTGGCTATAATCACACCCACTAAAGTCGGGCAATTTGTGACACTATGGGAGCGAATTGGAGATCATCCCATCCAACCCTATGACATCTCAGATCCTGCTGATCTCTTCGTTATAAGTACACGAAATGGGAATCACTTTGGCCAATTTATTTTCCCAAAAGCTGTCCTAGGAGAACATGATATTCTATCTGCTAAAGGTGAAGGTGGAAAAAGAGCTTTTCGAGTCTACCCGCCTTGGGACAATCCCACGAGTCGCCAAGCTCAAAAAACGAAAACATGGCAGTCGGAATATTTCTTGGATATCCCTGCAAATAAACCCATAGACTACCTTCGTGCGCAAGCACTTTACGGTTTACCTGTAAATCTTACGGTCTGACCTATCTCCTCCACATGTTCCTTATCGCCCTGCAAAATAAAATAATAGTATACATCATCTCCTATTTTCACTGCTTCGGGATATTTAATTATAAGCGCCGCTTGATGATTCCATTCCTCTCCTTGGTCAGTAGAAGGCATTATCAACTTTGCCTTCTCTTCCTCTTTTAACCCCTCTAATGTCAGTTCAGTGATTTGCGGATTGGAGCCATATGGTTTCAGCTGATGGGAGGCAATGATTTCAGCTACTTCATCTATTGATTGTCCCTCTCCAGACATAGCGGATAATTGAAAAAAACCATCCTCCCCCTGACCCTTCTCATCATCTGCTGAATCGACGACCCATTCCGTTGGATACTTCAAAGAGACTCCATAAGCATTGGATGTAAAGGTTGCAAGCCCAGTTTGCGTAAGCAGCATACCGATTACAGTACCTGCAAGTGCAATAACCACGATAACCAACACCCAAAGCCACCGTTTTTTGTATACATTTGTTTTCACGATATCCTCCTAAATCAATAATTAGTTGACATGTACAATATTAGGAAATAAGATATAAACAAACATATGAGCAATCATTCATATGTATTGGTAAGGAGGAAATCATAATGAGCGATCTTAAAAATATCCTATCTCTACTTCTTTTCTTTATCTTCCTAATTTCTTATCTATTAAAGCTCCTTATACTTTACAAGAAAAACCACATTAAAGGAAACGTTCTGGCTAAAGGCGATAAACTATCTAAGATCCATTATACCGAGCTATTGGTAAAAACCTCTACTTTTTTATGGGGCGCAGCATGGTTTGTTTTTTCCGTAGCAGAGTCCTTTATGGTTACACTTGTAGGTAAACCGTTTGATATTCCTGTAATTCACTTTAGCGGTGTTGGTGTAGCTGCCCTCGGATGTTTTATTTTCATTCAAGCTATGATTGCTATGCGCACTTCATGGAGAGTTGGGATTGATAAGACTACTGTAACCAAACTCATCACACACGGTATTTATAAATATAGTAGAAACGCTGCATTTGTCGGGTTTGATCTCATGTTTCTGGGATTGTATCTGATGTACCCCAATCTGTTAACACTCCTAATATTCATTCTTAACATTGCCGCGATTCATTTACTAATTCTTCAAGAAGAGCAACATTTAAAGTCCGTATTCAGAGATGAATATATCCAATATTCCAATAATACACCTAGATATTTTCTATTTTAAAATCTTTTATCACAGCTCGGATAATTTATATTCGCTATATCATTTTACATTTTTTACAAGACAAGAAAACATTCTCTTAATGTAACTACTATAATATGAGACTGTAAACATACATTAGGAGGGAAATTATGAAATCACCGAAAAAGCATGGCGTCAAAACAGCAATTGTAGCGACAGCGGCAACGGCTCTTTTTGTATCCAGCATAGTCACTACTCATGCACCTAATCAAGCAGACGCAGCATCTTCGAACACAAGAAATGTAATTCTGTTTATTGGAGACGGAATGGGTGCTGCTCAGCGTGATGCCATCCGGCTTGCCACCGTAGGTGAAAAAGGAAATCTAGCAATGGATTCGATGCCATACGTTGGATTAATTCATACAAGCTCCACTGTCCCTGTTACAGATTCGGCTGCTTCTGCTTCAGCCTATGCCAGCGGTGTGAAAACTTATAATGGAGCTATCGGAATGGATGCCGATAAAAAAAGTGTTAAAACCATTATGGAATATGCTAAAGATGCCGGAAAATCAACAGGTGTCGTTACTACTAGTCAGATTACAGACGCGACTGGCGCCGCATTTGGTGCTCACGTCGAAGACCGCTCAAAGCAAAGTGATATCGCCCTCCAGCTTCTGACTAAGAGCAAGGTTGATGTTCTGCTTGGTGGGGGTGAGGATTTCTGGTACCCTGCAGGCAATCCCGGGAAATTCCCAGATGAACCCGCTGAAGATCCTTCAGAGAAAAGCAAAGGAACACAAGGTAACCTTGTTGATAAAGCTAAACAATTGGGCTACACCTATGTAACGAACAAAGCGGATATGCAAAAAGCAAAAGACGGCAAGCTACTGGGAATATTCGCAAACGAGGAAATGTTCCAGCAAAATCCTGAGGGTGAAGGGGATATTTATAATCCGGTGGTATCGCTGCCCGAGATGACTAAGAAAGCTATAGATACGCTAGCAACAAATAAAAAGGGATTTTTCCTTATGGTGGAAGAAGAAGGCACTGACGAATTTGCACACCAAAACAACGCTAAAATGACGATTAGATCAGGTCAAGAACTGGACAAATCCGTGCAAGTAGCCAAAGACTTCGCCAAAAAGAATCCAGATACACTGGTTCTAGTTCTTGCCGATCATGAGACCGGCGGATTTTCTATTGAAGCAGTTGACGCAGATGATGAGTCCGGTGACGGCATATCCAAAGAAGACGGTCCATTCGCCATCGCCAATTCCAAACACAATTTTGTAGTGGACTGGACGACCTCAGGCCATACTGCGGTTGATATTCCAATCACAGCTATGGGCAAAAATGCACAATTATTTACTGGAATCTACGAAAACACCGAAGTATTCACCAAGCTTATGCAAGCATCAGGTTTTAAAGCCAAAAAATAAAGGCGAACAATAAAAGACTAGCCAAATTAAGGAGGATGCCCCCTGCTCTCTATTGAGCAGGGGGCATCCTCACTTCTGATTACCTCGGTTGATATTAGCATCAATTAAAGCATTTTTGTGCTTGTTATCTTCTTCTTCTTCTTCTGTTACAACTACGCTTTTCAAAAATAACGGACTGTTATTAGTAATCATCAAATTATACTCATTATCGTTTGCTACTTTTGTATCATACTTAAGTATTTCTTCACAGTCATAAGCTTGACTCTCCAATCTTATATTCTATTGTACCTCCTCATATTTTAAAAAATGATTGGTTCATAGGGTGCTAAACTGTTTCCTTATGCTTCTAATTTACGTGACAGCTCCTTAATTAACTCGATCTCTCGTAAAACCATACTTCGGGTGTAAAAATAGAGCTCCTCAGAGTAATCCATATCCTCACTATTGCCTACTACTTTGGATAACTGCTGTAAATGGTCCAGCTTTTCGTTCATATAAGTCTCTCTGTAATCAAGCAATCTTCTACGTGTCTCCTGATCCAAAAGCTCATAATAAGCAAGACGAATAGACCATTCATTATCAATTCGAATAGTCTCCAGCGTAAATTCTGTTAAGCAGGTGTTAAACCGCTCCTCACCCTCAGTAGTTATAGAATATACATAACGTTTAGGCCGGCGTTCCTGAATTTCCGTTTTTTTGATTACCCATTTTCGCTTTTCAAATAATTTCAGCTTTGGATAAAGCGAGTTATTGTTTACGATTTTATCATTGCCCATTACAAAAATAATGTTTTTTTTAATTTCATAACCATGTTTGGCCCCTTTCATTAATTGGGCCAGAATCAAAACTTCAATATCCATAATCATCCTCCGGGCTTCCGGAATACGTATCCGGTTCATCATTTTCTTATATTACCTCAATTACTACAATCCTGCCAAATCACTCGTGATTTTTTGCACATACTTTCAGCCCTCCCTTTCGCTAATATAGGTTAAAATAACCTATTTATTTTTAACCTATATGTAGAGAGGAAGTTATCATATGGAATTCACACATTTATTTAGCAAGGGCACAATCGGAAATATGGAGCTTAAGAACCGGGTCATTTTACCAGCGATGGGCACGAAAATGAATGCGCCGGGTGGATACGTCAGTGATCGTCTGATTGATTACCATGTAGCACGAGCTAAAGGCGGCAACGGCTTAAATACTGTAGAAGTAACAACTATTCACCCAACGGCGGCCTCCGATGATGCTCCTGCCCTTTATGATGATAAATTTATTCCAGGTATGGCTCAATTAGCATTAGCTATTCGAGAGGCAGGAGGCAAAAGCTGTCTACAGTTATGGCATGGAGGTAAAGTAACTCCCAACCTAATTCAGGTCTCCTCTTCACCTGTTCCATTTGAAGGCGTAAGTCATATACCACGTGAACTTGCGCATCATGAAGTCGGCGAGATGGTTCAAGCTTACGCAGATACAGCCTCACGTGCGAAGAAAGCCGGATTTGACAGCGTGGAATTCCATGCCGGCCATGGTTATTTGCCCCAACAATTTCTAAGTCCTGCAATGAATTTTCGTCAGGATGAATACGGCGGTTCTTGGGAGAATCGTTGCCGCTTCCCGTTGGCTTGTATCCGCGCTATCCGGGAAGCGGTTGGACCTGGGTTCCCTATCTTGATGAGAATTTCTGCAATTGAGGATCTACCGGGCGGACTTACGCTGGAAGATATGAAGCTCTTCTCGAAGCTCGCTGAAGAAGCTGGAATTGATGCTATTAATGTATCTCGTGGGGTCCCTGCTGGCGCTGCAATTAAATATGAAGTTCCGCCAATCGATTTACCTGTGGGCTTCAATGTAGATAACGCAGCACAAATTAAATCTGTGGTTAACATCCCTGTTATTGCCGTAGGCCGTATTAATGATCCAGCAATTGCAGACCGGATAATCGCGGAGGGTTTGGCTGATTTTGTAGCCATTGGGCGTGCGCAGCTGGCTGATCCGGAATTCTGCAATAAAGCTTTAGCCGGACGTGCAGACACCATCGTTAAATGTGTGGGTTGCGACCAAGGCTGCTTCGATGGATTCGTGAATCCTAATGTGCCATTTATCAGCTGTGTGTTTAATCCTGCAACCGGCCGTGAAAGTGAATATGAATTGCAGCAAACGAATATCCCCAAGAAAATACTTATTGCTGGTGGTGGCCCTGGTGGATTAGAAGCAGCTGTCACACTGAAACGACGTGGGCATCATCCAATATTATGCGAAAAAAATGACATTCTAGGCGGACAGCTTTATATTGCCGGCGCCGCACCACGTAAAGAGGAAATGGCTGCAGCCGCTCTGAATATGGGAGAAACCGCTAAACGTGAAGGTGTAGACATTCGATTGAATACAGAGGTTACACCTGAATTAATCCAAGAAATTGGTCCAGATGAGGTCATTCTTGCAATCGGATCTTCTCCTATTATTCCGCCTGTGGAAGGCGTCGACAGTTCACATGTGGTCAATTCACATGATGTGTTGTGGGGAACGGTTCATCCAGAAGGAAGAGTCGTTATTATCGGTGGCGGTTTAGTGGGGCTTGAGGTCGCAGAGCTGCTTGTAGAACGCGGACATCAAATCACTGTAGTTGAAATGCAAGCCGATGTTGCTAATGATCTAGGACTTTTGCGTAAAATCTGTGTCATGGAAAGTCTATATGGACATGGCGTTGAATTAATAACCAACAGCAAATGTATGGCGATTCAAGGGGATAGCGTAATTGTTGAAAAAGACGGCGAATCTCACAGCCTACCTGCTGATTATGTAGTAATCGCCGTAGGTTCACGCGCCCTCAACAAACAACCTCTTCAGGATTTCTTGGAGGAAAGCTCCATCCCTTATCATGTAATTGGCGATGCGGTGCAAGCGCGTAGAGCGCTTAATGCGATTTGGGAAGGCGCTGAATTAGCTAGACGAATCTAATTAAGCTAGCTATAAGATTTATGAAACAAACCCGGCAGGTCGCCCTGCCGGGTTATTTTTTACTCAGAGTGCATTCGTGAGCGGTTATCCGGTAATCGGTATCCATTCAACCATTCACCCATTATGCCGTTCTGTCTTTCGGACTCAGGAGGCGCTATTGAGCTAAAAGTAGTCTTTTTACGAATCTATCGGACCCAGATGCCGCTATTCCGCAAAAACAGGGGGCAAAAGTGGTGCTGCGACGGGAATAACTGCATTGGAGTCCGAAAAGCTCAGCAAATCAGCATTTAGGAGCTAATAAGTGCACTGGTGTCCGTTAGCGTTAAAGGTGCGCACAAAAGTATGGTAAGAAAGATGAAAACGGTGAGAATGATGAGAATAGTGAAATACTCATGTCAATGAACCACTCACATTCATTTTGAGTATCGGCAGCCCAATAAATGCCGCATATCGCTCAGCTTCTTTAAGTACCAACTTTTCCGTATCGCCCAGATCGGCAAAAGGATGGATCACAATCTCAATCCCCTTGGTCTTTAGGGTTCTTTTCCATGTACCCACAACCTGACCCTCCACAACAATCGTTGGAAGAAAAACACCATTATTCCCCGGAACTATCAAAGGAGCAACGTCGGGCTCTAGAACGGCACTTCGGTCTTTATAACCAAGAATGTACTCATCAAAACCCGGAAGCAGATGAACGCCCGAGTCCTCAGCAGTTGGCTCTAGCCGATGAGCAGACATCCAATACTCACTGCCATCAATAACCTCTGATTGCAGTTGACTTTTGGCCGCTTCCAGTCCTCGTCTGGCATCTGTAAGGGTTATGCCTGCCCACCAAGCAAAATCTTGAACAGTTGCTAAACCATGTCCAGTGAAATATCTCCGAGCGAGTTCATACAATGACTCTTCGTAAGTAAGATCGCGAAAATGAGGCACCCATTCCTCTAGCAAAACAATCGTTTGCTGCTTACCATTCATCGGCCCGAAACAAATCAGCCCTTGGTACGCAACATTCCACAACATATGATAACCACGCTGGTTCCCTGTGTGAATACCTTCTTCTTCTATTAGCTGAAGTAAAAGAGCACGATCTAGCTGCTTTCCACCTTGTAAAGCATTAACTATAATATGTCTACAACGTTCTAGTGTCTGATCATCTAGCCCAAGCTCTGCATTTCGTCGCTTTGTTTGTCCCGCTAAACGCGGCACAGATAGCTGATGCATCCACTTTACATCTTCCGGTGGGACAAAATGAAGCGTACCACGCAGCGTCCAATTCAGAATCATCTTGCGATCAACGATAGCACACTCTATATCAGCTAAATTCGAAGATGGAGTACGTAATCCGATCGCCCACATCGCCTGCATGTAGTCCTGCGCCTGTATTGCCCCTAATTCTTTAACGACCTGTTCGGGCTTGATTAGCTTGGAATCAACGATCTTCTGATTATATAAACGCTGAGCAGCTATCATTTTATTCGTCACACTTTACCTCCTTAAGTGAACCTTATCAAACCATCGTCTAACCTTATAGGAATGATTTTAATATAATTTTTTCCAATCTCATAGTTTTTCTTATTTCTTAGCTATATTATTGGATAGGATGAAGTTTCGATTCAATCTCTTCCCGGCGTTCTTCCAGAAAAGAAGGTAAGGTCAAATTCTCGCCCAGCGCATCAAAAGATTCATCAATCTCAAACCCTGGACCATCTGTAGCAAGCTCAAAAAGAATATGGTTCGGATCACGGAAATACAAAGAATGGAAGTAATAACGATCAATGACCCCTGTGTTCTTGAACCCTGCAGCTGTGATTTTAGCAGCCCATGCGGTTAACTCTTCCAGATCCTTCACTCTTATAGCCACATGATGAATACTGCCTTTTCCCGGTCTTTCCCGGTCTTGATCATTAACTTCTTTGAGCTGAAGTTCAGTGTACAAGCCGCCTTTAGCTGTTTCATAAATATCCACCATTACCTTCGGGTCACCCATGGATGGCACTCTACGAACTTGTGTATAGCCTAAAACATCCTCTAAAACAGCCTTTGTACGGCTAGCCTCACGGACAGTCAATTCAACGGGACCCAAACCAACAATGGCATATTGTGGTGGAATATCATCAGTAATCCAAGGTTCTACCAGCTGAGTCACATTATCTTTTTCTGCGGACACCAGATGAACCGTTAATTCATCACTATCCTGAAAAGTAAGCGAATTACGCTCCTCTATACTTACGATAGCTTCATGAGCGATTTCAAATGTATCTAATCTGTTAGCCCAATATACTAAGGCCTCATCGCTAGGAACGAGAAGAGAGATTGCAGAAATACTGTTCGTTCCTTTCCGGGTCTGCCCTGCATTTGGCATTTCAAAAAAAGATACCTCGGTGCCTGGAGCGCCATTAGGATTGCCATAGAATAAATGGTACATGGTTGGATCGTCCTGATTTACGGTTTTTTTGACAAGTCTTAGTCCCAGTACTTCTGTATAAAACCATAGGTTTTGTTTAGCGTCTTTAGTAATCATTGATACATGATGTTGTCCGGTTATTTGTTGTTGGCTCATTTTAATTTCCTCCTAATATGATTATGGTTTACTAGTAAACTGATGCTGAAAAAAGGAAGCTTTATTCACAATAAAGCTTTTACAATACTACTGAACTCCTCGGGAAATTCGATTCTCATTCTGGCTATGGCGGTGAATCTTCTTAAGCATGCTGTAAAATACTTTCTTCTCGTCGTCCGTCAGTGGATCGAATAACGAAGCTTGGAAATCCGATTGCAAAGGAAGAACCTTCTCGATAAGCGCTTGGCCCTTTTCAGTTAAAGAAATATACTTCACCTTCCAATCCTGCTTACGCTCAATCCATCCTTCTTTTTCTAATCTGCCAAGCATATGTGATACTCCACCTTTAGTAATGGTTAAATGCTCGGCAATTTCCATCTGTGTCACAGGCTGATGTAATAGTATTTGTACTAACGCATCAAACTGGCTAACCGTTAAATCAAACTGCTTCAAGAACTCATTGGAAAGATCGTTACTATTGTCATAAACTCTTACCAGCCGCAGCCAGATCAACAAGCTTAGTTTGTTGTCTTCAGTGAATCCATTGTCTCGCATTATGCCACATCCATTGCTTTGGAATTGGATCTATTTGATTATCAGTTTACTAGTAATCTGATATGAAGTCAAGTTTCGTATTAACTTAAGAAATAGAGAAGCACAGATAAACCATTACTAAACATGTGCGCGCCTATAGGCACTAATATATTTTTTCTTTTCTCATATAGGTAGGCAAAGATTAATCCAGCAGCCATATAAGAGAAGATATTCCACATTTCGTTATAGTTACTCTGGAACACCACGGCTCTATAGACATGTTGAAAGCCAAATAAAAAGGAGGATATCAGATAAGCCAGAAGACGACTCTTCCTGCGGATCGTTCTATAAATGGTAACCCGATATACTAATTCTTCAATCAAGGGGCCAATCCATACCACGTTCACTGTAAAAATAAATGGATACGAGGACAACATTGCCCGTAAATCCACCTCATTAACAGACTTTGTAATAGGATGAAAAATGGAGATTAGTGTGGGAATCAACATACTTCCGATGATAATAATCAAACAAAGTCCCCAAATCATCCATAACATATTACGGACCCAGTATTGTCTGAAATCATGGATAGCTTGTTTATAGAACCCCCTAAAACCTAAAATCACTCCTATGTAGATCAGACCATTCAACAGTAAGGCCATTCGATTTTGTTGTTCTGGCTGCCAAATAAAAACATGGTTAAGAATCTCCATAACCGGCCTGATCAAGAGAATGGAGAACAATCCTAAAAAGTACATTACTGCTAATATAACGCCCAAGATCAATTGCCTTTTACTTAATTTTTCATCAATCATTATAATCTATTCCCCCAAGTAAAATTGTTAATAAACTGAATATCAACCATTTTAGCATTAGGAAATTTCATACGACTTAATGTAATCTTACATAGACCTTAAATTTGCCGGTTCAGCTCAATTATAATTTCAAACTGGTTATCTTGCGTATTCAGCTGAACAGTCCCTCCATGAGCAGCTATTATTTTTTGAACAATGAGTAGCCCTAATCCAGAACCTGCCGGGTTCAAGGCTGATGGTTCGCCGTAATTAATAAAAGTAAGCTTGGCTCCATCATTCACCTTTTCCAGCACAACTTGAAACGTAGAACCTTGCTCCTGATAAGCGATGGCATTATAAAGCAGGTTTGAGAATACTCGATTCATTCTTTTTTTATCAAACTGTAGAATTATTTCTTCTGGCTCGATTACAAAATCAGGGATCAGACCCGCAACCTCAAGCTCGGGCAACATATGTATCATTTCTTCTCTCAAGTATTCTGAGAAATCATCTGGTGTAACATCCAAGCGGAATTCGGGACTTTCCATTCTCGATAATTCAAACAAATCCTGAATTAATACATTGGCACGGATACTATTTTCGTATATTATTTTGGCAAATTCCAAATGTTCTATCCGACCGCTCACCTGTTCTTTTAGTTCAAGCTCTGCGTAACCCATAATACTTGTTAATGGATTTTTTAAATCATGGGATATATCTAATATTAGATTTTTTCGATTGTTTTCACTCTGTTCTTTTAACGAGGTCTGGATCTGAATCACTTCTGCCATATGATTAAAAGCCTGCTCCAGTTGACTAAACTCCCGATTCCCGCCTACCTGCACTCTTGCTGAATAATCCCCATTCTTAACTTTTTCAACAGCAGCGGACAACTGGTCTAAGGGTTTAATGAAACTAACCGCCGTAATTCTCGCATAAATCATCGTGCTTAGAATCAGAATCAACAAATAACCTAACCCAATAAACCCAAGCATTCGAAGGGTATGATCCTGCATAGGTGAATCTGAATTCCAATGGAAACTGCCTGTCATTTTCACTTGTATAGGTAAAGAGACGATCAGCCAAAATTGTTCCTGCTCATTATATTCAACAGTGATCATATTTTTGTTAGCGCCAGTATTCATTAGAAAATCCGTAAATTCTTTGACACTAATCTGCTCGGACGTAAATGGATTGTTGCCAATGGAGTCTATGACTTCGTAATTGGAATTCACAACCTGTAAACTGCCCCCGACATCATTAATAACACTAGTGTCAATTCTTTGATAGTCATTTTGCATAAGCTTAGCAGCCGTTAACTGATTATAAATAATATCTTTAGATCCCAGCCTGTTCATGCAAAATAAAGCAACAATCACCAATATCGTTATAACCGTTGTTATAAGAAAGATCGCGATATAGTTTTTTAACAATTGATAGGATATATTTTGTTTTCTCATCTTATTTACCTGGGTTGTAGAATTTGTAACCTAGTCCACGCACTGTAACGATATATTCGGGATGGTGTGGGTCCCGTTCGATCTTATTCCTTAGACGGCTGATGGTAACCATAATCGTATTATTATCACTATAGAAATCTTCTTCCCACGCTGCTGCATATAACTTTTTGGGCGTAAAAATTTGATTAGGACTCTGCATCAGACATTGTAACACCTTATATTCCTTGGCATTTAAAAGAACCGGACTTTCATTTATGTACAACATACATTCCTTTAAATTCAGCTTCAATTCTCTATGTTGGATTGTTTCTTCAGTTATCGATTGGCTAAGATCGTATACATTTCTTCGTCTCAGCTGCGCCTCAACCCTAGCCACAAGCTCTGAAGCACTAAATGGCTTCACCATATAATCGTCCGCTCCAAGACCTAAGCCCACTATCTTATCAATTTCTTCACCGCGGGCAGTTAACAAGATAACCGGAATATGGCTTTTCTCTCTTATCTGTCGCAACAGATTAAGCCCATCAAGCTTGGGCATTACAATATCCAGAATGGCAAGATTTATTTCATGTTGATTAACAACCTCTAAAGCCTCAATGCCATCCTTGGCTTCGAATACTCGATAGGATCGATCTTCTAAATGTATTTTCACTAGTTTTCTTATATCAGTTTCATCTTCAGCAATCAGTATATTCATCGCTCAATTCCCCTAACTAATCTCAAATAGCTGAGTCTTTTCACTCAGTATAACTTGCCAAATACCACTTCGGTATATAAAGCCTAAAGAAAAGATCTGGAACATCATGATTAAAATACCCATGGATTCGGCCCGATGCGAACTCTGGACTCGTTAGTGCACACCAAGAAATGCGATTAAATTCCTCCCAAGGATCACCATAATCAAATCTATTAAAATCAATAATTCCAAGTTCCCTCGACTTCGTAATGATCATATTCCTACATGATAGTCGCCGTGTTGAAAAGTCTGCGGCCGCCCCTCCAATAAGTAACGATTCGCCTCCACAAACTCAATGACCTGCTCTGCTCCCTTTAGAACAATGCCGAATGTTTGATATTTCGTGATGTACTTATCGATCTTCCACCCCAAACTGAAGAGGTCATTTCACAACCTCCTTTTAATCAAACTGCTTCACAAAATAGAAAAATTTTCTTATTTATTTCTTAGAAGATTATTTTATTCAATTGATGTTGGAACAATAATAGTGTATGATGCATAGTATAGATCGAATACTGTATGACACATAGTAAGTATAAGCGGCTTCGAAGTCCTCTCAAGGACAACAAGCGTTTAAACCAAAAATATAAGAACAATTTATAAGAGATTATAAATCCTTATATTTAAAATAATGAGGTGGGTGAATGAGTACTTTATTAAATTCTTTAATCACAGAGCTTAGAAGAGGTACGTTAACGCTAGCCGTTTTAAGTCAATTACGAACACCCCAGTATGGATATTCGCTCGTTCAATTGTTGGAGGAATCCAGCATCATCATCGATCAAAGCACCTTATATCCATTACTTCGCCGATTAGAGAAACAGGAATTAGTGACGAGCAGCTGGGACACATCCGAGAGCAGACCCCGTAAGTATTATGTTCTAAGTGACTATGGCGTAGAGATTTTTTTACAGCTAAAGGAAGAATGGCTTAAGAATTCGAAAGAACTCTACGGCCTATTACAAGGGGAGGATGACCATGAAGCTAATTGAGATTTACATTCATGAAGTTACTCGGAGGTTACCGGAACAAAATCGGGAAGACATCGCATTAGAATTACGATCAACCATCGAGGATATGTTACCGGATGATTATGACGAAAAAGAGGTAACGGCCGTCCTTGAAAAATTGGGCAATCCAGCTATTTTAGCTAGTGAGTACCGCGATCAGCCCATGTATCTCATCGGCCCACGCTATTTCGATTTATATGTTACGTTATTAAAAATGATTATACCAATCGCTGTAGTTGTTTCTTTAATCGCTCTGGTTGCTGATTACTTGATTGGCTACAGCGGCGATAAAACAGTTGCGGATATTGTTACTGCAGTTATAAGTACAGGAATTGGAACCTTCCTTGAAGTAGGAATCCAAGTCTTTTTTTGGATAACTGTTGTGTTCGCTATTATCGAACGGGCGGATAAAGGAAAGGAAGGGCATCCGCTTACTACAAAATTAAGGAAATGGACTCCTGATGATTTGAAGGATATCGCGCTTGTCCATAAGAAAAAAGCAATTACAAGCTTCGAAGTGTTCGGAAGTTTACTGTGGACTGCCATTTGGGCTACTGTTTATTTTAATGCTGAACACCTGATCAGAGTCTATAGAGGCGGTGAAGGCGCACTTAACTTCGTAGCCCCAGCTTTTAATCAGCATGTGTTACTTGATTATTGGCCTATTATTCTTATTGTGATCGGATTAGAAGTCGCATTAACTATATATAAATTAATCAAGAGACAATGGACTAGAGAATTAGCATTATGTAATACGGTCCTCGAGCTCATTGTACTTATTGTATTCGCTGTTATCCTTATAAATCCGAATGTATTTAACCAAGAATTCATTAACTACATGTCTAATTTATTAACTACTACAGCTAACCAATTTGAAACGGGGCTAGTAGGTGGAGGTATAGCAGTCTTGATTTTAGTTGCGGTCCTCAATATATATGAAGGCTTCCGCAAGGCTCGCCTCTAGTATTAGCAGAGCGGTGATTCTCCTGTTATTTGGAGAATTGCCGTTTTGTTTTCTGACTCGTTGAATGCCTGCTTCAAATGCTTCAACAGTATTGTCACCCTCTAAGAGTTACGGACCCAGATGACGTAATTTGCACATTTTCTGCCTTTGGAACAGGGCTTCGGACTCCAATGACGTTATTCCCTCGAAAGAGCTCCATATCGGGGTGTTTCAAGCCAATAGCGGCTATAAGGTCCGTTGGCATCCCAAACGTTCGGTATTTCTAGGTTTAGAGTCATCTGTGTCCGATAGGTGTTTCGTATGTGCAAATGTTGGCGAAGAATACGAAAAAAAGGAGTTGTCCCATAAGCCATGAATGGCTGCTAGGACAACTCCTTCTGATTTAATTAAATAGTTCAAGCTCGATAACCGTATCCATCTCATCAGGTAACATCGCGCCTTTTAATGTAATAAACGCTCCACCGTCAACATCCGAATATTCCTCAGCCATCCACGGCGCCTCCACCTTTAGCTCGGTACCATCACGTAGTAATCTGGCCTTTTTAATCTTCCCTTTCAAGCCTTGGAAATAGATCGGGCCAATTCCACGGTCGTAAACGTGCGCATATAACTTATTGCCCTTTTGCGTATAACGTCCCCACTCTGGCTTAGGTAGCAAAGACTTCCCGCATCCATAAATACTGTCTCCATTAAGGCGCATCCACTCCCCAACTTCGTCAAGGATAACCAGTGATTCCCGTGTCATTTCACCTTTAGCATCTGGTCCAACATTGAGGAGCAGGTTACCATTCTTACTGATACATTCGACCATCGAGCGGATGACTTGTTTGGTCGATTTATAATTCTTATCCTCGGAATGATAACCCCAGTTGTCATTAAGGGTAATGCAGGCTTCCCAAGGGATGGATTGGCCGTTTATGTCAACAATGCCGCCAGGCGGAATGATCTGCTCGGGGGAGAAGAAATCTCCAGCATATTCCTCAGGTTCTGCCGCACGAATATTGCCACCTAATCGATTGTCGATAATAATATCAGGTTGTATGGAACGAATCATCCGGATAAGCTCCGTCGCCTTCCACTTCTCCCCTGTCATATTATCGTAGGAGAAGTCAAACCACATAATGTCGATTTTACCGTAATTGGTGAGCAGTTCCTTTACTTGCCCATGCATATACTCCAAGTATCTATCGAAATCAATCGGCTTATCTTTAGCCGCTTCGTTATCCCGATCAGGATGTGCCTTATCTCCATATCCGGGATAATCCTCATGGTGCCAGTCTATGATAGAGTAATATAGACCTACTGCAATCCCTTCAGCCCGGAAAGCGTCTACATATTCCCGCACTAGATCACGCCCAGCGGGCGTATTAGTGGCTTTGAAATCAGTCAGCTTACTATCGAACAGACAGAACCCGTCATGATGTTTGGTCGTAAGAACAGCGTATTTCTGACCCGCAGCTTTTGCTGCACTTGCCCATTTCTTCGGATCATATCGAGAGGCGTCAAATTCATCGAAATACGTCATGTAATGCTCTCTACTCATCCGCTCGTTACCGCGTATCCATTCCCCTCTAGCAGGAATTGAATATAATCCCCAATGGATAAACATCCCGAACCTATCCTGTAAGAACCATTTCGTTCTTTCTTCTCTTGCACCCATCTCACCAACTCCTCGTTAATGAAAGCTATAATCAATCTTTCACTCCACCTAAGCGGTATGAAATAATGCTGCGGCTCCAATTAAACCTACATCGTCTTTGAGAGCGGCAGGTTCAATTGTAAAAGTACCCTTATATGGATCCATGACAAATTGCTCCGTCTTCTCCACCAGTGCAGGGAATAACAAATCTCCAGCCTTACTCACGCCTCCACCGATCACGATCCGATCAGGATTGAACGTATGAACTGCATTGGCTAGACCTAGTGCCATATAATGAATACTGCGGTCAATAACCTCGACGGCCACGGCATCGTTAAGTGCCATGGCTTCAAATACGTGCCGCGAAGTAATTTTTTCTCCATTTATATTAGCCAGTTCCGTAATCATCGACGGTCTGCTCTCCATACTTCGCAGCGCCATATCCCGAATCGCTGTGCCCGAAGCGAAAACTTCCCAGCAGCCGAATCTTCCACAGCTACATTCCGTTCCGTTCGGGTCAATAATATTATGACCTAGTTCACCAGCAAATGAATTTTTGCCAAGAAGCAGCTTGCCCTCAATGACGATACCTGCTCCAATCCCTGTGCTAAAGGTAACATAAACCATGTTGTCTGCACCTTTGCCAGCTCCTCGGACATACTCACCCCAAGCCGCAGCGTTCGCATCATTCACTACCTTTACTTCAACGCCTAGCTCCGACTCCATCCAGTGCTTCAGCGGAACATTATCCCATTCCGGAAGATTGGTGCCGTGAATAACGATCCCGTCCTGGCTATTTACAGCTCCGGGAGAAGCCAGCCCCACTCCAGTGAGTGGTCGTCCTTCGGATACGGAGCGGATCATATCGATCATTCGCTGCACCACTTCTTTAGCGGTACGTGCCCCAGCCGTTTCCATCAGTTCCCGTTTCAACACGGTCCCCTTTGAATCGAACAATGCTGCGGCAATTTTTGTGCCTCCTAAATCGATTCCAACTACGTAGCTCTCAACCTTCTGCATAACCCATTCACCTTTTCACTATCTATTATTAGCCGTTAGAATGAATACTCTCTGCTAACGCCCGTAAGGCTGCTGGATCGATTGGCGACAAAGCGTCTTTATCATAACGAACAGCCGACCCAAAATGCACTTCTGTTACTCCAGTCTGATGTATAAATGAAGTAATACCTTCCGGCTTCAAACCGCTTCCAGCCAGTATACTTACCGTTTTACCTCTTGATTCCTCGACTAGCTTCCGCATAGCAGGAATAGCTTCTGGTGCCGGACCTGGCCCAGCAGAAGTGAGTACACGCGTAATTTGCGGATACTTACAAAGCGTTCGATAACCTTCTATTTGATCCTTCAACTCATCAAAAGCACGGTGGAAGGTTACTTGCAATCCATCGGTCAACGGCAATAATGTTTCAAGCGCTCGCTCGTCGATAGTCCCTTCCGGTGTTAACGCACCAATCACAATCCCCGCCGCTCCGCTGGCTGCAATTTGCTTTATCTCTGCTGCCATGGTCAAAATGTCATACTTTGAATAGCAAAAAGAACGGCTGTGCGGGCGAACCATAACAAACGCAGGAATGCTAACCGATTTAGCAACTTGTTGCACCAATCCTATCCCTGGTGTTAGACCGCCTTCCGTAATCGCAGTAATGAGCTCCAGGCGGTCAGCCCCGTTCGCTTCGGCTGTAAGAGCATCGTCCATACAGGTAGCGATGACTTCCAATCTCATAACTTTCCCCCACTCTTCCGTTGTTATTGTTGTGCCTGTTTCATGACATAATCAGCGAGCAGTCGAGCACCATAGCCCGTTGCTCCAGCTTCTGAATACCCCACATCCTGCTTGTACTGAACCGTCCCAGCCATATCAATATGAACCCAGCTCAGCGATTCCGCTACAAAACGCCGTATAAAAAGCGCTGCTGTAATCGCACCTGCAAAAGGTGAAGTACTAACATTACGTAGATCAGCGTAATTGCTTCGAAGATCGACTTCATATTCATCCATAAGCGGCATGGGCCACAGTCGCTCACCATTGCGCTCACCGATTTCGACGAGGTTCTGCGTCATCTCTCCATCACCCCATATGCCGGCGATACCTAATCCTAGCGCTGCGCCAACATTTCCAGTAAGTGTTGCAATATCGATGACCTTAGTTGCCCCGATATTTGCTGCATGAATAAGCGCATCCGCGATAATAAGCCGCCCCTCGCCATCCGTATTTGCAACCTGAACCGTCAGCCCATTAGGATAGCGTATAACAGACGATGGCAGCATCGCTTCAGCATCTGGTACGTTATCAACAACTGGGATCAATGCGGTCACATTTACATGAGCTTGATTCCGTACTAAAATATCCAGCGCCCCAATAACAGCTGCTGCGCCACCCATATCCATACGTGCATCGCTGATATCACTTGCGGTCTTAACATTCATCCCACCCAAATCGAAGGTAACACCTTTACCCACCAATGCCAGCATTGGCAATTCAGGGTTACTCTCATAGCGAATTTCAACGAGGGCCGGGGAGTGTTTACTGCCTGCTCCAACCGCCAGCAACCCATTCATCTGTAGGTCAACCAGCTCCTGCCCCCGGTAAACATGAACTTTCACTGCTGCGTTATCACGCTCGAAATATTCGACCATCCATTCTGCGAACCGATCCGGATTTAGAGTCCCGGGCACCTCATTCACCAGATCGCGAGCAACCACTGCTCCTTCAGCGCGTATGCGGCCAGTACTTAGTACAACTTCCAGTTCAAGCTTAGTCAGCTCAGGCCAATCGGCTGTCTGGAGCAGCAAATCAACTGAATTGTCTATTTTAGTAACGCCACGATAGGTTTGGAAACGATATAATCCGAGAAGCCAGCCTTCAATCCATGCTTGCAGCTCATCCGCAGCGGAAATATCACTTTCTGCTGTCCTACGAACAAATGAAGCGAAATTCAGCCCTTCTCTTAGAGCTAAGCGGGCGGCAGATCCCGCTGCTCGACGAATTTTCTCAAGCGTAAGAGCCTTGCGTTTTCCCATTCCAACAGCTAACACATCGGACTCTTCCTCAGAACGAGCATATAACCATGTCACACTGCCACTCTGTTTGTGAGCTTCACCCAGCCGAAGAGGAAAAGGCTCCTCTTCATAGGCTAAGTAGATAAGCATATCCGCCCCATTAGCAGAATCGAACAAGATATTCATAGCTGTCCCTTCTTTTCCGTAAAGTGTACTCACATTTAAAATTATCGTTCTAGTTTCAACATTTCTTCATCAAACAGATGACAAGCGAGCTCATGACCTGGTTCAACTTCCCGGAATACAGGCACATGTTGCTTACAGATCTCCATACAGGAAGGGCATCTTGTATGAAAGCGACAGCCCGTCGGCGGATCAACGGGACTTGGAAGGTCACCTTTTAGAATAATGCGTTCCTTCTTCAAGCTTGGATCGGGCACGGGAACTGAAGATAGCAGCGCTTGGGTGTAAGGATGCAAGGGACGGTCATACAATGTATCCTTATCAGCCGTCTCCACAAGGGAACCCAGATACATGACCCCAATTCGATCACTAATATGCTCGACCACACTAAGATCATGAGAGATGAATAAATAGGTCAGGCCATATTCCTCCTGCAAGTCCTGTAACAGATTCAACACTTGAGACTGAATCGATACATCCAGTGCTGACACGGGTTCATCCGCCACGATTAGACTAGGGCGCACCGACAAAGCCCGGGCAATCCCAATCCGTTGCCGCTGTCCACCGCTGAACTCAAACGCAAATCGCTCAGCGTGCAAACTGTTCAATCCAACGGTCTCCAGAAGTTCGCAAGCTAGCTTATCCCGCTCTTTGGAGGACAGCTTTGTATGAATAAGCAGGGGTTCGGCGACAAGATCCTTCACCTTCATGCGTGGATTAAGTGAAGCGTAAGGGTCTTGAAACACCATCTGCATATCTTTGCGCAGAGGCCGCATTTGGTTATCTGAGATATGGCTAATATTTTGCCCCTTAAACCACACTTCTCCATGATTGGGTTCCAGTAAGCGAGTCACTAGTCTGCCCGTAGTCGATTTCCCACAGCCACTTTCACCTACAAGGCTGAACGTTTCTCCTTTACGAATGGCGAATGAAATCCCATCAACGGCGTGCAAATATTTAGTCGTTCCGAAGAAGCCCTTCTTCACAGAAAACAACTTCTTCAAACCCTTAACTTCAATTAGTGGAGTCTCTTTCATAAACATCCCGCTCCTTCCGTGTCCTCCTGCTGTGTAAGCCAACAACGGCTTTTGCGCTCTAGTCCCTCAATCGGAAGTAGCTCAGGTTCGTGCGACAGACAACGCTCCATGGCAAAGTCGCAGCGAGGCGCAAACTTACAGCCGGCAGGCATTTGTGAAAGGTCTGGCACATTCCCTTTTATTGACTCCAAGCGATGTACATTCTGGCGCAGCTTAGGTACCGATTGAATCAATCCCTTGGTATACGGATGCTGCGGTCTGGCAAACAGCTCCTGAACAGAGGCTTCCTCCACCACACGACCTGCATACATTACAACTACCCGGTCACATAATTCGGCAACTACTCCAAGATCATGGGTAATGAGCAGCATTCCCATATCCTGTTCATCTTTCAACTGCTTCATCAGATCAAGAATTTGCGCTTGAATCGTTACATCGAGTGCGGTCGTGGGTTCATCGGCAATCAACAGCTTAGGATGACAAGACATGGCCATTGCAATCATGACCCGTTGTCTCATCCCGCCGGATAGTTGATGCGGATATTCATCGATTAATTCCTCTGCGCGAGGGATACCTACAAGCCGCAACATATGAATCGCATGCTCACGAGCCTTCTTGCGTCCATAACCCAAATGCAGTCTAATCGGCTCTGTTAATTGCAGCCCAATCCGCAGCACTGGATTAAGAGAGGTCATCGGCTCCTGAAAAATCATTGCCAGATCATTTCCCCGGATTTGGCGCATCTCCTTCTCAGAAATCTTCGTCAAATCCTTTCCTTCAAAACGCACAGAACCTTCAGAAATTCTACCCGGCGTATCTTTAAGCAACCGCATGATCGATAATGAGGTTACACTTTTGCCACAACCAGATTCACCAACCAGGCCTAGCACTTCACCTTTTTTAATAGCAAAGTCTACCCCCGCAACCGCAGTAATACTTCCATCGCCGCGTTTGAACTCCGTTTTCAGCCCTTGTACATCCAGCAAATGTTGAGTCATGTCTTGTCCCTCCTTAGTTTTTCATTTTGGGATCAAGAGCATCACGCAGTCCGTCCCCGACCAGGTTAAATGCAAGTACAGTTAAAAAGATGGCTATCCCCGGAAAATAAACGATATGTGGAGCAATACTTAAATAATCACGTCCCATACTTAACATTGCGCCCCAATCAGGCTCCGTTGTTTTTGCACCCATTCCGAGAAAGCTTAGTGATGCAGCGGCCAAGATCGCTCCGCCAATCTTCATGGATAGATTAACGATAATGCTGGGCACGGTCTCAGGAAAAATATGACGCCAAATAATCCGGCGATGCTTCGCTCCCATGGAACGAGCAGCTTCCACAAACAATGTTTCTTTCGCAGACAGCGTTACGCTCCGAATAATTCGGGCGAACGATGGAGTACCAAAGACTGCAACCGCGATAACAACATTGGATAGACCCGGACCGAGGATGGCGACGATCCCAATGGCAAGCAGCAAGTCTGGAAATGAAAATAGTACATCACTGCCACGCATAATAATCCGATCTAGCCAACCGCCATAATATCCACTTAACAGACCTAGGATGGTTCCAAGTACGCTTGCGATTAAGACGGAACTGAGACTGACAGCTAAGGTTAAGCGAGTACCATCAATCAAACGGCTTAGAATATCACGGCCATATTCGTCTGTCCCGGCCCAATGTGCAGCAGAAGGACCCGCCATAAGGGCATCGTAGTTTGGTTCATCAGGATTATACGGGGTCAGAAATGGCCCGAAAATTGCAATTAGGAATAGCAATATAATAAAAAATGCGGCCACAAGGGGCATCTTTTGTTTACTGAACTTACGTAAAAAAACACCCATACGGCCTTTTGTTTTCTCCGGGGCCAGTACCTCTCCGGGTAATGGAGATTTTGCTCCCATCACCGCCGAATTGTCACTCATGATATCCCTCCTGATCCTAAATTCACCCTATAAATCTATTGAAATTCTGCTTCTTAGTCGCATTAGCTACTGAGAAAACCTTATTTTCGGATTAAGTACGCCATACAATAAATCTACTAATAGATTGATAAGAATAAATTGTGTAGCAAACAGAAGCAGTAAGGCTTGAATGACTGTATAATCCCGGAACAAAATGGAGTCTACTAGCAGCCTGCCAAGACCCGGAATACTGAATACCGTCTCAACCATTACAGAGCCGCCGAGCAGGAACCCAAACTGAAGTCCAGCTACGGTAACCACCTGAATCAAAGAGTTGCGCAGCGCATGCCTGCCGATAACAACATACTCGCGTAAGCCTTTTGCACGTCCTGTACGGATATAATCCTCCCGAAGGGTCTCCAGCATAGATGACCTAGAATAACGGGCCAACATAGACATAATTCCCATCCCAAGTGTAATGGAAGGAAGAATATAGGACTTCCAGGAATCAACACCACCTGTTGGAAACCAACCAAGCTCTACCGAGAAAATTTGAATGAGTACCAAGCCTAACCAAAATCCAGGAATAGACATCCCTGAAATGGCTGTCAACGTCCCTAAATGATCTGGCCACCGATTGCGATAAACGGCTGAAACCACGCCAATTAGAAGACCAATAATTAGAGCCCAGGCCATACTGAGAAAAGTCAGCCACAACGTTGGCATTACTCTGCTTTCTAGCATGTCGGTAACCGGGATCCCTGAACGGATCGAATTGCCCAGATTCCCACTTAGCAGATCACCCATGTAGTTTATGTATTGCTTCCACAAAGGCAGATTGAGACCCAGCTGCTCCTGAATTCCACGAATCTCTTCAAGTGTGGCATCTTTACCGGCAATAAGTCGGGCTGGATCGCCTGGGATTAAGTGAATAAACAAAAAGACAAGCACCGATACAATGAACAACAGCGGAATAACCCCGAGGAGTCTTTGTAAAGCATATCTACCCAACTCATAAGCCCCCTTCAGTATCGACAAATGATTTAGTGAGGCCGCTTCCCACCATACTACAGAAGCGGCCTCGTTCATTTCTTGGGATATTAAACCTAACGTTTGTTTAGCATTATTTCACTTCTGCATTCAGGACATTAATGGAACCATCCGGGAAGACCTTAACTCCTTCCAGATACGATCTTTTGCCTGAGATGATTTGGTCGACGCCCATGAATGCCCATGGAGCATCTTCCCATATTGTTTTTTGAATATTGCCATAAATGGATTTAGCCGCTTCTGGATCAACAGATTTATTCGCCTCAGCGATCCACTTGTCTACATTTTCATTTTTATAATAAGCTGTATTTGAGCCAGCAGGCGGGAACATTTCACTACTGAACAACCCTCTGGTTGCACCATCTGCATCACCTGAAGACGGAGACCAGCTGACATACCACATTTGAATTTTTGCTTCTTCTGGCGTCTTAGCAGAGTTAATTTGGTCGGACAATGTGCCGCCTTCCATGGATTTCACGTCTACCTTAATCCCTACAAGTGCTAGCTGTTGCTGAATAAATTGCATACCCTTCATAGTTTCGGATTCATTTTCACCCCAAATTTCGGTTTCGAATCCATCAGGATATCCTGCCTCAGCAAGCAATTGTTTAGCTTTTTCAATGTCATAGTCATAACCTGTTTGTGGGGAATAGTATTGTGTTTTGGAAGACATCGTGGAATCAAGCTTAGCGCCAAGACCCGATTTCACAACTTTGATATAAGCTTCTTTATTGATAGCATAGTTAATGGCTTGACGAACCTTCACATCATCAAAAGGTTTTTTCATCGTATTTAACGTTACATAACGAACAATTGTCGAATCGATGGTATCTACAGTAATTCCTTCAAGACCTTCAACCTCAGATACTTGCTCCGTTGGCATTGGATAAATGAAATCTGCCTCGCCGGTTTTTAGCATGGCTATCCGTGAACCATTCTCTGGTACAGGTCTAAAGGTCACACTATCCACTTTTGGCAACCCCGCTTGCCAGTAATCAGGGTTCTTAACGACAACCAAGCGGTCGCCTTGCACCCATTCTTTGAACTTAAATGGTCCCGTTCCTACAGGATTTTTCGAAATATCGGTGCCATTTTCTTCTAAAGTTTTCGGACTAATAATAGGTGCCATAGCTACTTTATTTAAAAATGCGTTGTACGGCTCGCTGAGTGTAATAACCACGGTTTTAGCATCAGGAGTCTCCACTTTCGCTACCTTTGCGAAGCTTTTGCGCAGTCTTAGATTGTTCTTCTCATCTTGAATACGGGCGATGTTTACTTTAACCGCTTCAGCATTAAAGTCAGTACCGTCTTGGAATTTAACATTCTCTTGCAGTGTGAACGTGTAGACCAACCCGTCTTCACTTATGGAATGGCTTGCGGCAAGAACAGGAACTACGTTCATATTCTCATCAAAACCCATCAGACCTTCGTACATCGTTCTGGCAGCGCTGATTGAATGCGTATCGCTTGCGTTATGAGGGTCCAGCGTAATAAAGTTAGAATTGATGGCAATTACAATGTCTTTATCATTCTTTGTAGTTGGGGTGCTAGTTTCAGTTCCACCAGCAGTATTGCCGTTTTGTCCCTCGTTGCTCGCTTTGTTGCCGCACCCTGCAGTCACTACTACTGTAATAAGCAGCAGCATGAACATTGACCATACTTTTCCTTTTGCTTTCATTTTTTACACTCCCCTATTCAAACGATGTATTAGAAAAGCTTCTAGTCCGATTAATCACCAAACTTGAAGATTATTCTTGACCTTATGCTCTAGATCTCCCATTGAAATACAGCACGGCGTTCGCCGACCACAGTACCGCCATCATTAACAATCGTGTTAGGCACAAGTGCATATAAGCGATCAATTGTGTCTTGATTGCTGTAACCAATACGTTCTAGAATCGATGCGATAATACATGGCCAGACTTGTTCTGATCCGTCGGATACTTTCAGTGATATACCCATTCGTTCCTTACGGAGTCCGATACCGTATACCCCTTTTGCTCCACCTTTAGCTGTCAGATTGTCATCCTTCAGGAGCTCTGAGCATACAAATTTCGTGTCAGCAATCATAACTGGGTTATCGTTCATAAGTTTTGCAATGGCAGCGGCTGCCTTACGTATATCCGTATCCTCAATCAAATCGGGACACGCTAGCTTTAGATAGGAATAAGCGATTTTATGAAGCGGAAGTGCGAAGATAGGAAGTCCACAGCCATCAATACCTTGCGGGATGGACGCTTTGGGAACTTCAGCGATATAAGCCATCATCTCAAGAATCTCCTGTTGTACAGGATGGTTAGGATCGTAATAAGTGTCTATATCCCAACCCATATATTTGCTAAGGCCCATTAAACCTGCATGTTTGCCTGAGCAGTTATGAAAGATTTTACGAGTTGGCTCATTTGCCCGGTGACGTTCTGCTTTGGCTTCTTCATTCAGCGGGTATGTAGAGCAGCAATGAAGTGACTCTTCTTTTAATCCCATTTTCTGAAAAAGAGCTTCAAGCGCTTCAATATGGAAGGCTTCTCCCCGGTGTGAAGCGGTAAACAGCGAAGTTTCTTTACTTGTCAAACCATATACTTCATCGATCCGGCGTTTCATTACCGGCAAAGCTTGGAATGGCTTAGCAGCAGAGCGAAGATAAGTCATATGCTCCGGATCGCCTGCTTTGTACAAAATGTTGCCCTTCTCATCGACTACACTAACTGCACCATAATGCACATTCTCCAGCAGGCCAGCACGATATTCTTCTACCAATGTTGTAAATCCCATCTGTACAACCTCCCCAGCAGTAGTTAATTTAATCTAAGGCAAAAAATCGATTCTGTGATAAAAGTCCCGATCCGATAATTACACCCTTCTCATTCAGCAACGAGCGATGAATCGTAAAGGAACCACGAAGCGGCTCCCATGTAAAGCGCGAGAGGTACAGCTGCTCAACTTCTTCGTATATATCCGGGAATTTGTCCACGAGTTCTCCACTTAAAATCACGCTGTCGGGGTTATACATGCATACGACATTATTAATGGTGATGGCCATATACATGAGTGCACGGTCGATCAAGTGAATCGCCCATTGTTCTCCTGCATGTTTTGCTGCGAATAACTCCTCAATCGTACGGATCGGGCGAATCCGATTAGCTTCAGATAATAAAGAACTGATATTTATATAGGTCTGTAAACAGCCCGCTTTGCCGCACTCACACATCATTCCGTTAGGATCCACTGTCGTATGCCCAATTTCACCCGCACTGTTCATCACCCCTCGATAAATCTCTCCCTCGAGAATCATCGCAGAACCCACGCCTTGACCGAAACCCAATAATGCCGTACGGCTGGAGCCGACTGCGGCTCCTTTAAGATGTTCAGCAAGAGCCCTTACTTTCAGCTCATTGTCCACAGCGATTTCAAAACCTGTCAGCTCTTTCAAGCGTTTGGCTAACGGCACATTTTTCCATCCAAGCTGAACAGAGAAGACAACAATTCCTTCTTCGTTATTCACAATGCCGGGAAGTCCAACGCCAATACCCACGATACGTGTTCTGTCAATCACATGCTGCTGGAACAATTGATCGATGGCATCCTTAATTCGTTCCAGCGTTCGATCTGGACTTTCGTCTGGTGTACGGGGAAATTGACTACTGCAGATAAGCTGTCCTTGTAAGTCCACAATTCCAATAGACATAAGACTGCGATCCAGTTCAACGCCAACCGATAATACAGAAGTGTCAATCATACCTATTAACGTTGATTTCCGACCTAATCCTGATGATACTTGCTCAGAGTCGAGTAAATATCCTTCCTCCGTCAACTCTCCGACGATTCGACTTACAGTCGTAGGGCTCATACCAGTCTGTTTAGCAATAGAAGCGCGAGAAATCGGTTGTTGATTTTTTATAATTTCGAAAACCGTTAAACGATTTTGTCGCTTCATGAAATCCTGATCGTGCTTTTTCACGGGCATTCTCCTAATTATTTTCTCCAGTGCATTAATTGGATTAATAAACCACAAAAACAAGAAAATATTTGCAAATAAAGCGCTGATAATGTATTGTTTGATTTAAATTTTAATTTAGTTTCTCCAGTGATGGGATTAATAATAAAGGGTCATGGTTTATGTGTCAATATAAATGACATATTTTTTATTTAAAAATAAATGTAAGCGGTTAACGAAAGATAACCGACACAAAAACCATTAAATATATAACACAGACATAACACACATACCCATGAATTAGCATTTAATTTGAATCTTGAACCTATTAATTGGGATAGAAAGACTGAAAGAAGTATTTTGCTTGGATGAATGTGAGGGGGTTGAATGAAAGATTGATAATGGGAGCTGGAGCAATCTGTAGATTGAAAATATACAGAACGATGTGTGAATCGAAAATACAATGGAGGTAACACTCGCATCAAAAGGAAGCTCTCTAAAGGGAGGTAACCTTTGATGCGAAGTGAGTTAGTTACATCGAGGGTGCTAAAAAATCATTGAAACTCAACGGTCTTAACGGCTGCGTCCTCTTGGATCATCGATAACAATTGCACTGGATTAAATGATTCAGGCAATCTTACAACGATTTCTACGTTTAATTCGGATTCTACACTGTTATTTTCAGCATGAAAACTTAGAACAGCGATTTTGTGTTCTTTAAGTAACTCTTGAATTCGGCCCATAGCGCCTTCTGTGTTAGCTAGACTTATAACGAGCTGTTGGGTTTTTGGTGCGGCCAGCCAGCTGTTACGACTGTGTAAGATCTTTTGCCCAAGTAAAATGATTATCGTTGCTCCTACGCCAAGAATATAAAGACCAGACCCTATAGCCATGCCCACTCCGGCTGTTGCCCAAATCCCTGCAGCAGTAGTGAGCCCTTTGACTGTGTGTCTTTGCATAAAAATCATCCCTGCTCCCAAAAAACCTACTCCGCTTACTACCTGAGCAGCTATCCGAGCGGGATCAAGAGAAAGATTAGGCCAATCCGCTTGGTCCTGAAACCCATATTTGGAGATGACCATCATGAGTGCAGCCCCTAAGGCTACAACAAAATGTGTTCTAACTCCAGCTTCTTTCATCCGGCTTTTGCGTTCATATCCAACTAATACGCCACAAATTCCCGCGCCAATTACACGAAGCAAATACTCAAACTCCATACCTTCACCTTCTTTCATCATGATATGTATGTTGGATTAGTACCACGTAGGATAAATTCGATAATCTATTTATTGTATCACAAACAAAAAACCATAATACGTCCTCTCGCATTATGGTTAACTTGCTTTTATTAATTTTAAACTTCTTAGTTCGTATCGGAAGCTAACAAAGAGCAAATCTCCGCATCTACAAATCTACCTTTTTCAAAAAAAGATTCGCGTAACAACCCCTCATACTTAAAGCCCGCTTTCAAAAGCGACTTCTTGGAGGCAATATTAGCCGGATCATAAAACGCCTCAATTCGATGGAGCTTCATATGCTCAAAGCCATACGCAATAATAGCTGTCAGAACTTCCGTCATCACACCCTGCCGCCAATAAAGTGGAGATAATTCATACCCAATCTCTGCTTTGAAATTTCTGTGCGCCCAGTTATGATATCCGCATGAACCAATCATTATATTATCCTCACGCCTGGCTATTCCCCAGCGAATGCTTTGTTTGCCTTTGAAACGTTCATCCCATCTTTCGATAAGGTTGATCGCTTGCTGTATATCGGTGAAGCTATCCAGATCATAATACTGGGTCACTTCATCTTTTGAAAAATAATCATATATTTCTTTAGCATCATCCAGTGTAATTCTTCTCAAAATAAAGCGGTCAGTTTCGAGCACCGGAAATACTTCAATGTTATCATTCATATTTTCCTTAAGTCTCCTCTCATTTCTCTAGTAGTACAGTTCGTCGTGGAAAGTGAAACTTCCTTTAGGATATAATGTATTTATAAACTAGTGATTTTTTTCACCTTGTAATCATTTGTTCATATTGCGTTCTTAATTGCTTGATACACTTCAATCATAACGATAACTACAAAGGAGATATTCTTATGAAAAAATTGTATTACACGTCTTTTTTCTATGCAATTCTTGGTTTGATAGCCGGAGTGGCCTATCGCGAAATTACTAAAATGAATGATTTCACAGGAGATACTATATTAGTTGCGCTTCACACCCACATTCTAATCTTAGGATTCTTTTTCTTTATTATTGCTATGATCTTAGATAAGTTATTTAATATCCATGAGGCTAAATCTTTTGGTGCATGGTACATTGTCTATAACATTGGTCTTCTAATCACGATTGGTGCAATGGCTACACGTGGAATGCTGCAAATTAACGGCAGTGATATTAGCTTCCTGCCCCATATTGCGGGGCTTGGTCACGCCATTGTTGGGGCTGGAATCATCTGGCTGCTTGTGCTACTCGGTAAACGAATTAAATAATACAGAAAGAGCCGCCAGGATCACTCCAGCGGCTCTTTTAAATATCCCCTGCTTTCCGTTACGGAGCAATCCCCCATACGAGAGCATCACTTTGATAAAGCGTCACTTTATCCCAGTTAGTATAAGCAGTTTTAGTAGCATCAAAGGAGTAGTCATTGGCTTCGTTAAAATTAGTCCAATCGGATTTATATATTCTGAGCTGAATATCTCCGGACTGGCCTCCAGCTGGAATGGAACCAGCTGCAGAAGTAAACGAAAGCTCAACGTAAGTGTCTGCATTCGTGCCTGTGTAGTCTGCAAAGGCGACTTGAATATTACTGTTGCCAACTTGTGCCCAGTCAATTGCGCTGTTTAACGTCTGATTACTATCTTTAGTGAAATAATAACGGATTTTAAGATCGCTTAAGTTCACTGCGGCTGTGCCGTTATTTTTAATATTAAAATAAGGTTTGATCTGATTGTCTGTCGCATTAGTATCTCCCGCCCGATACTGCAACGTCAGACTAGTTGCTGCCGGAACTTGTGGAACAGCACTCGCTTGTGCCGAATACACACTCTCTCCCGCACTATTGGTTGCGCTTACAACATAGTAATAGGTTGTTCCGTTCGTTAAGCCCGTGTTGATGTAGCTCGTTGCCGTTAGCCCTGTTGCTACAGTGGTGTACGGTCCTCCGCTTGTGGTTGCACTTTTCACAGTGTAACTCGTCGCACCACTGGATGCGCTCCAGCTCATGCTCACTTTCGCATCTCCTGCTGTCGCTACCAAGTTAGTTGGTGCCACTGGAACAGTTGCCACCGCTGCTGGGATCGCACTTGCTTGTCCCGAATTCACACTCTCTCCTACACTATTGGTTGCGCTTACAACATAGTAATAGGTTGTTCCGTTCGTTAGGCCCGTGTTGGTGTAGCTCGTTGCCGTTAGCCCTGTCGCTACAGTAGTGTACGGTCCTCCGCTTGTGGTTGCACTTTTCACAGTGTAACTAGTCGCTCCACTGGATGCGCTCCAGCTCAGGCTTACTTTCGCCTCACCTGCTGTCGCTACCAAATTGGTTGGTGCCGCGGGAACAGTCGCCACTGCTGCTGGAGTCGCACTCGCTTGTGTAGAATCCGCACTCTCTCCCACACTATTGGTTGCGCTTACAACATAGTAATAAGTTGTTCCGTTCGTTAAGGCGGTGTTGGAGTAGCTCGTAGCTGTTAATCCTGTCGCTACTGTGGTATACGGCCCTCCGCTTGTGGTCGCTCGTTTTACCGTGTAACTAGTCGCACCACTGGATTCGCTCCAGCTCAGGCTTACCTTTGCATCTCCCGCTGTCGCTACCAAGTTAGTGGGTGCCGCTGGAACTACAGTGCCCCCTCCGTTGCTCAGAGGAATTACAGGGTAAGCATTCTGTACCAGCTGAACAAATTGATCATGGAACCAGTGACCTGATACAGGCGCATTAGGTAATGCACCGGTCAGTGTGCCGCTTGAGCTGGTATAAGTCGGATCACACATTCTGTCAAAGCCCTTGCCTTCATTATTTGGAATGGCACTGCTGGAACCATCAGATTCTCCCGGAGGTTTCACCCAGACAAATGCGTCCAAATGTGAGGCTGCATAACCTGCAGGGGCTGCTTGTGGAACTTCTCCAATTCCAGCGCCGCTGGCATTACACCAATTGCCGCGATGGAGACGTTTATCAATCCGACCGGAATCTGCATAAGCGTTAACGGTTGTTCCGCTTGCACTAGTCGGACGATTAGGTCCACCCCACCCGTTACGGGAGGTATCAATAAGGAAGCCGATCGTGGAAGGCCAACCTTTTGCTACAAAACCTGAATACAAAGCTGCTGTGAAATCGGCTTCATCAAAATACGGATTCCATTCATAATAACTTGCGGAGCGAAGCTGCTGGCTGCCTATCGTAAGATTCGGATCTGGAAGATTAGGTTCTACTAGTGGAGTGGTATTGGCTGTATTCGTAATAAATCCATCGACACTAGCAAGTCCAGCTGTAGTGCCTGACACAACCGAAGTAAAGAGGTCGATAGCGGGGCCACGGTTAGTATCCCATCCGAGCCAGCCGGAGTGACCAATATCCATGTAAGTATATACATTCGGAATGGCATGGAGAGCATTTAAAGTGTAACGCGTAGCATCACGGTAAATATTCGTGGAGTTAGCTTGAGCACACTGTGGTGTGCTGAGATTGGTGACTAGATTCGGAAGCGAGTCCGGCTCTACGATAGTCACTATACGAATGTCACTATATTTGGGCTTTGCAAAAATACTGGCGATTACGTCAACATAATCTGACTTATAGGTTGTAAGACCCGCAGCTGTCAGTGGCAGCTCGCCATTGGAGGCAAGAGCGTGGCAATCCCGACCAGGCATGTCATAAATTACGAACGTGGCTGTAATCGGCGTATTGGGTTGCTTTTGCGCGAGTACGGCATCTAAAGTCTGTTCCAGACTTTTTCTACCTCCATTGTCCTCTCCGCCATAAATTGCAGCAATTCGATCCAGCCATACGGCTGTCGGATATTTTTTTATGGTCTCCATCTTGGAAACTAAAGTACTATCGGTAACCTGAGCAATAGAGGTATCAATCAGTGCGGCATAATCAGGATTCACATATGCTGTAGCTCCTACAAACGGATTGTCAACATGTGCCTCACTGGCATACGTGGTAGAAGGAGCATATCCGGTGATAACTAAAGCCATGATCGTAAGCAATAACAACATTTGCTTCCTTAGTGCTTTTGTCATTTATTATTCTCCTTTCGACAATTAAATAAATTCGCAAATAATTTATTAATAGCCACGCGATGCTACAATTGCAGTATTCACTCCTTTAAAGAATTGTCACCTCCTCTATGCCTTACCCGCACTCACCATCACCTCCTCTCAGTGGTAAAGATCAAACACGAGCCCAAATAAACCCCAACTATTTAACATAAATATAATTTTATTTAATTTATAGAAAATTATCCCTTTTCTTGAATACTACCATATCCTATTTTTAATTAGAAGATAGTAGATGAAATAAAAGTTTAATAATGAGACTAAAAGTATATTTGTTTATAAACTGGTAAATGATACAATGTGGATGTGATAAGGTATTTTGAATTTTAAGAACTTTTGATGTGCCGCTAACAAACCTTTAAGGAGTGAAAAAAATGTCTATCGATGTTTATCTTAATTTCAACGGGAATTGTCGTGACGCAGCAGAGTTTTACGCAGAGGTGTTTGGCACTGAACGTCCACAAATCATGACCTTTGGTGAAACACCACCCGATCCCAATTTCACTCTTCCTGAGGAAGCTAAAGATTTGGTTATGCATACCCGCTTGAATATCGAAGGCAGTAATGTAATGTTTTCTGATGTTTTTCCAGGCATGCCTTTTATCGAAGGAAACAATATTAGTCTTTCCGTAGTTAGTAAGGATTTAGATAACATAAAGAAATATTTCAATAAACTTCAAGAGGGCGGTAAAGTAGTTATGGAACTGCAAGAAACCTTCTGGAGCTCTTGTTATGGTAGTCTAAAAGATAAATTCGGCATCGATTGGCAATTCAATTATGATGATGGACGAATGAATATGTAAAAAAAACAACGAGTATGGAGTAACCTCCTGCTCGTTGTTTTTTGTCTTTTGCTTAGTCCATAATCAAATCGTACACACTAACCTTCCGAATTCGCCGGGCAACAAGCATAGACACCGCATAAGCGACTACTAGAATGGCTGCACACAATAGCAATACTTGTGGCAAACTAACCGCCAGTTGGACGTTATAAATCCCTAAACTCGAGAGCAATAGTACAAACGCAGAGTCCGAGAAAAAATAACCGCCTATACTCCCCAAAGCTACTCCCACCACAATCACCGGAAACAGACTAAAGGTAATCTGCGTCATCAGATTAAAAGTGGTATAACCCATTCCTTTAAGAATGCCGAACTCACGCTTCCGCTTCAGAATCAAAGTCTTAATCACTAAATATAAAATCAGACTGACTACTATAATCGTCACCACAGTGATGACTGCTGTCATAGAAGATACTGCGGCAGTGAATGTACTGAGCGTACTATCAACCGTTTCTCGAATGTTAGTAATGTTCCATTTTCCGGGGAAACGTGCTTCCAGATCCTTCACAAAAGCTTGCGCATCTCCCCCCTCTTTCAGATACACATTGATGGACAGAGGGGTGTACTCCGGTTGAAGTCTTCTCATTCCATCACCGGTCATACTCGCCACCATTCCAAGTTGGCTAATCTGCTGGCTTAAGCCAGTGACCAAATAATTCTCCGTCACACCATTAAAAGTGATAGGTACCTCGTCCCCTATTTCTGTATTTTTCAACTTTGCAATAACACCGGAAATCACAATTTCATTATCATAAATAGGCTCTCGCCCTTTGTATATGGTTTGTGTCTCCAGCTTGCTATAATCGTCAGATACCCGGAGCATAAAGCTGGTATTTTTAATCGAAGCGACCATGCTATCCAATACAGTCAACTTTTCAACCCCTGGCATGGCTTCTAATTCTGTAAACTTCCCCTGCTGTAGGTCACCGTTTTTCGGCAACAACAAAAAGTCGCTGCGTTCTATACCTACCAGTTTTATAACTGCTGAGGTGTCTCCCTTAAAGTTGAAATTCAATATAGAGCAAAAAATACTAGAAAAGGTTAATCCGGCAACGATCAATACGATCATCATATTCTGCTTCATTTGCCTTACTAAAGCTTTAAGGCTTAAGCTGAATTGCAGATTCATTCGGGATGTTTCGAGTGGAATTGGGTTCCTCTTAAAATTGTGAGTGAGGATTCCGCTCTGCAGAGCTGTAATTGGAGTAATGTTCCGAATTCGCCGGCTCGACAGATAGGTAACAAGTAGCACTAGTCCAGAGACAATAACCAAACTAAGTACTGCACTGACCCCTTCAAAGGATATTGGCCACAGAAGTCCGATTGAAGACGAAATCATATTCCCTACCAACGGCATAACCAGCCCAGATAACCCACCTCCCGGTATAGCTGCGATGATTGACAC
Organism: Paenibacillus sp. FSL H7-0735; assembly: GCF_038008505.1. NCBI lineage: Bacteria > Bacillati > Bacillota > Bacilli > Caryophanales > Paenibacillaceae > Paenibacillus > Paenibacillus sp. FSL H7-0735. The sequence continues at coordinate 4,792,188 of NZ_JBBOZH010000001.1, forward strand.
TGAGGTGAACTGTAGCAGAAGCGCGTTTTTAATCTGCCATGAAGTATAACCGTTGGCTTTTAAAATACCGATATTCGTCAAATTGTCTTCAATATGTCCCAATATTTGAAACCTGATGACAATAAGCGAGATTAGAACCATAATCAGGGCAAATACGATCAGAATGGCCGCTAAAAGATTAACAAAAACACGGTTCCCTTGGAGACCAACCTCTGCCCGCATGACTTGAAATTGATCCGTATTTCCTGAGGCAAAAATCCGCTCACTTAGCATTTGTTCCAGCTTTACATCCTTTGAAGGATCGGTTAAATCTGCTGATAGAAAGCTGTACTGAGCTTCTGTTTCAAGACGTTTCTCCAACTGCTTATAACCTTCATCATTCAAAAATACTTTTAAAGCTCCATTAGTTAACGTCCCTAGCAACGGCTCCTCAATAAAGCCACCTATGGTATAAGAGAATGGCTTATTATCGTATACAAAAGAAAAGGTATCGCCAAGGTTATACCCCGATCCAACATGGAACAAATAAGGCAAATAGATCATATCCGCATCCTTAGATCCTAGCGGAGTCGTTGTCTTGAATAGTCCCTTGGTCCGCGGTGTATCCATGTTAAGAATTATAAAAGCTACCGTAGTGTCCGTTTGTCCGTACTTCATTTTAGCGTCTGCTAACAGAATTGCTGCTTCATTCTCCCAGGTTTCTGTATATGAATAACTATCCACAAGCTCCTCATACTCTTCTAGATGATCATCTTTTGGGAAAAATGCACTTATTTCTGGAGTCCTTAATTCAGTCATTTTTTCTTGCTGAAAAGAATTTAGCTTTAAACTGACCGTAAGGCCAATGTTCAGCAGCAGCACAGCTATCATGATCAAAATGAAGAGTGTAAGCGTGGCGCTTTTTCTTTTACGAATATTTGACCAAGCTAGTTTTCCTATTAGGCTGCTCATCCCTACCACCCCAATTCGGTTAGAAAGGACTGTACTTGCTGCTGCCGTTCAGGTCCGTTATCTTCGCTATAAGGGGTAAGACGCAAATCACCAACGATGACTCCGTCCCGCAGATACAATATCCGATTACCACGCAACGCGGTTTTAAGATCATGTGTAACCATAATTATGCTTTGCCCTTGCCTATTCACCTCAGTGAGGACGCGCAATACACCTATTCCTGCTGAACTGTTTAACGCACCTGTCGGCTCATCAGCGAAAACCGCTTTTGGACTGTTGATCAATGCCCGGATAATACCCGCCCGCTGAGCTTCGCCACCTGAGATTTGCGCCGGAAACTTGCCCCAGACAGAGTCATCCAGACCTACATCTGAGAGTAGCTTTTTGGCTTTTTTCACAGCCCCTGCTCTATCCTTTTGTACAAGAAAAGCACTAGATAATACATTGTCGAGGACACTCATCGTATCCAGCAGATGAATCTGCTGAAACACGAACCCACAATTCTTCCGCCGGAATATCGCAAGCTGATCATTACTCATGGCTGTGATATCCTGACCTTCAAATAGAACCTCTCCAAGCGTTGGCTTATCCATACCCGAAATGGCATACAGCAGTGTTGATTTACCAGAACCAGAGCTGCCCATGATAATCGTGAAATCACCATGATATAAGGTCAGATCCAGATTTTTCAAAACATGCTGCTGAGTTCCTCCATGGGAGAAGGTTTTTCCAAGCTTATTAGTCTGCATCAGCACTTTATTATTCACTTCGCTCATGTTGAACACTCCATTTACATTCATGCTCATTAATTGCGCTAAAAGAAAATCATTGCTCTACGCGAAATATAATGGCTGCAATCACAAGCTCATTCGTAATTGCAACCTTATCGTACGTTAAATGTTCTTAACATGTCTTTGTGCAATCCTTAGCTAATTCTTAATTCTGTCCTGCTAAAGGAATTAGCAGTTTGACTGTAAATCCATCCTCCCGATTGGAGCACACAATGTCGCCTTGCATTTTTTGCATCATATAACGGGAAATGTACAGGCCTAGACCCGCACCATTCTGGCTCACGGCCAGACTGCCCCGAAAAAATTTATTAAATACTAAAGGCAGCTCCTCCTCAGGAACTCCGGGGCCATAATCCAGAATATCTACCTCCAGATAATGATCCGTAATCTCGAACTTAATATCAATAGGTGTGTCTATGTAGGCATATTTGTAGGAATTATTCACAACATTATCAATCACCTGCTGCAGCCGCAAGGAGTCCACCGTAATGATACAGTCAGGCACTGCTGCTGCTAAAATCCGTTCATAGAAATTTACATTATTTATAATTTGGATCAGCAGGTGGCTTTGCTCCTCCGTTAAGCTGACTTTAAGTTCATTTAGTTCCTCTAAGGTCGAATGGAACATATCGGTCACCAGACGATCAATCTGATCCGCTTTGGAATACAAAGTGTTAAGCTGTCTGCTGGTCTTCTCATCCCTTGCGCTTAATAACATCAGTTCCGTGATCGCCTTTAACGAAGCAACTGGTGTTTTAATATCATGACTGAGACTAGCAACCAGTTCTTTTTTACTTTTATTCGCCAAATATTCGCTGTGTCTAGCCGCTGCAAGCTCTTCCCGCATCATATCAAAGCTTTCGGTAAAAGCACCAAACAGATGATTACGATCCATCTCCAGCGGAACTTCCAGATCACCTCTCGCGATATGCTTCGCGAATAGCTGCATTTTGCGAAATGGACGGAGAACCGATCGATTCAGGAACCAAATATAGAGAATGCCTAAAACCGTAAGCAGTAGCAGCATCACAATAGAAACTTGTATAAATTGTTTTTTCATATGTATAAAAATCGCACGGTAATCATTATTAATAATCACCTTACCCACCATCTTATCCTGAACAAAAACGTCCACTAGAGTATCCCGATTGTTGATGGCTTCGTTAACGGTAACGGAAATCGCATTTCCCGTCTGATATTTAAGTACTCCCGCGGTATCGATAATGGCAAATTCATAAGGACCTTCCTTGTACAGCTTCGGATCAAGCCTGTCCCAGTTCTGTTCCGTGAGCTTCACAATGGTATTGATAGCCACTCTATCTGTTCCTGTCTCCTCCTGCAAATTAAGAATTAGGAATGTGAGCGTTAAACTTGCGGCAAATATAGTAAGTAGAAGAGCCAACAGCAGTTTTTTAGTCATAACTATTTGTCCTCAAAAGCATAACCGATGCCCCATACTGTACGGATGTACTGAGGATCATTAGGATTCTGCTCAATCTTCTCGCGTAGATGGCGAATATGTACATTTAAGGTGCCATCCCCCGCAAAAACATCTCCCCATACCTCTGTAAATAACTCCTCTTTGGGGATTACCCTATTTTTATGCTGAATCAAATAGCTGAGCAGTTTATATTCCATCGTTTTCAGCTTGAGAGCTACGCCATTAAGGCTTGCCCTCCTAAGTTCAGGGTCTATCTGGATAGAGCCGGCTTGAAGGACCGCTGCCTCAGCTATAACTTCGTTATTGTGGCGTTTAAGCACTGCCTTCACTTTTGCGAGCAGCACTCTCAGGGTATACGGCTTATGAATATAGTCATCTCCTCCGATATCAAGAGCAATCAATACATCATCTTCACTGGAGCGGGCACTAATAAACAAGATAGGAATCCCCATCGTCTGACGCAGCTCTTTGCATAACTGGAAGCCGGATTCACCGCCTAAATTAATATCAAGCAGTAACATTGAGACTTGATGCTCACGCAAAAAGCTCCGGCAGGCAGCAGCGCTTGTAACAAACGCGGTTTGAACATCAAACAAATTAAAATATTCGCAGGTGCTCTCCGCAAGTTCAGTTTCATCATCAATAATTAAACAATCATATCTCATGCATTTCTCTCCGCTTCAACAGAATTTAGTATTATGTTAGAATATGCCTTTAAGGAGGGGTTACCTGTGGATAAACAATCCCAGCGTCTGGAGCAATATTTAGAAAAATACGAACAAAGCTGGCCACTGAGCGGCACAGTCTTAATAGCTCAGCATGGAGAAATCAAGCTACAAAAAGCATACGGATATGCGAATCTTGAACATCAGGTTCCGAACACTATAGATACCAAATTCCGGATCTGGTCATTAACCAAGTCATTCACTGGCATGGCAATTCTGATGCTAAAAGAACAAAAACGTCTGCGACTGGAAGATCCGATCCTTAAGTATCTTCCTGAACAGCATGCATTCGAGGGGATTACCGTCCTTCATCTGCTGGGACATACCTCGGGTATAGCCAACTACACTTCTCTACCCGAATACAATCAAAAATTAAATAAGCTGAAGCTGACTCCACTGGAGATGTTACAGCTATTTGTGAGTCAACCGCCTGCATTTATGCCTGGCACATCGTTTTCCTATAATAATTCAGGTTATTATTTATTAGGAATGATTATTGAGAAGATTACAGGCATGACATTTGAAGATTATATCACTACTTTTATATTACAGCCTCTTGGCATGGTAAATACAGGAGTTTATAACAATCAGCAAATCATTTCAAAATTAGCCTCACCTTATCATTCCTCATGGGGTGAGTATACTCAGGGTGAATACATAAATATGAGCTCTATCCTATCAGCGGGTGCTATGTATTCGACGGCTGCTGATCTTTTCCTGTGGGATCAAGCGTTATACTCCGATCAATTAGTATCCCACGATACTTTGGAGATGGCTTTTCATTCAAGTAATCTCAAATATCGTTTTGGTTGGTTTTTGGACGAACGTTATGATCGCAAAAGAATGTATCACGGCGGCGCTTATCGCGGCTTCCGAAGTGAAATGCACAGATATCCAGAAGAGCAGACGACCGTCATCATGTTGACCAATTATGATTGTGTCCCCATTACCAAGTTAACGGAATCTCTATCTGGATTAGTATTCGGTGAGCCTGCCGAGATGCCGATATTCCCGCAAGCCTTCCCACTTGATGATAGCATGTATGCTGAATATATGGGGACCTATGAGGGATTTGGCTGCAAAGCGAGCGTAGAGCGTAGGGGCCAGGACTATTATTTTGTCTGGAATGATGAAGAGGTTACACCGTTCTATCCTATCTCAGAAACAAGATTCCATCATACCAAGCATGACAGTGAATTTGAATTTAAACGGAATGAACAGGGTGAGCTTTCATTTCTGGGGATGAAAAAAAACAAACGAGTGCCGCATAAGCCATGAAATGGCTGCTGGGGCACCCGCCTTTTTTTTCAGCTAAAGCCTAAGCCTTGGCCAAAATAATAAATTGTGTGAGCATCACGATTACCGCTGAAGACACCCCCAGCGAATTAATGATTGTTAAAGCATTTGGATAACTTTCTTTCCGAAACTGTGAGAACAAAGATACCGTCCATAACACGCTGAAAAATAACGACGACAACCCAGATACAGCTTCACTATCAATTCGTCTGCTCCGGAGAAACAATCCGGCAAGGGTGGCGACAGTATAAACAATATATATTACTAGCTCTATCGATGTGATAACGATCGCCTCGCCGGCAGAGAACAAACGCATTAACAAGTATTGAAAACCTAAACAGATAAACACAAGCTGGTTAAAAGATAGTCTCTTCACTCTCATAGCTTAGCTCCTTTAGGATATATTTTCACAAAAAGATAACGCTTACATTGTACTAGTGATTGAATATATCTTCTGTGACTTTCCATACCCTGCCAAATATTAGTCAGATAATATCCTCACATACAAAAAAGGAAGTACACTTTGCGAAAAAGATCCGCAAGGCATACTTCCTTTTTTTACGATTCGATTGTAGATTTAGACGGAATGGGACATCTTAGTTCCAAAATAGAATGAACAGTGGATTTATAAGATGTTTTCTTAAAATTAGGAGGTCATTGCTGTGAGAAACAAACAATCTATTGTCTTCGTGACCATTCCATTATCCGAGATCAAGAAGTTCATCCTTATTGATATTGTTGCTGGATGGGTCTTTTATTTTGCTATAAAATTTCCCTTCCATTCCTTAATTGCCGCCTCTGCCGGAAGCATGTTTGGTCCTATCCTCATACGCCAATCCATGAAGTTAGTTCAAAATCGCGCCAAGGTTTAAGGTTTCAAGAACTGCTCAATCTGTTTTTTATGATGCTTATCATGTGGGATAAAACTTCTCAAATACTTGCGAACGCTGAATTTTTTGCGATCTCCGTCCTTATATTCCTGATTGAATTCATCTTCCGTTAACCCTGCAGCTGCATCTATGATTTTAGTTCTATAACGAACAAATTGTTCAATTAATGTTTGTTCAGATAATAATTTAGCATATTCTACAGCGTTAGCATTAAACTCGTTAAAATCCAAATGCTTAGTTGTGATCGGTTCCCGGAGAATTATTTTCTTAATCGCACCTTCATAAAAATATTTATCCCATAACATGAGATGACAGATGATATCCTTTACAGTCCATTTACCAGCTGCAATAGGCTGATTCCAATGTTTGTCTGATACTTCCCCTAAAGATTCTACGAACGGGATGAGGGACTTAAATTCGAGTAACATTTGCTCATTTGTTTTTGCAGCCAGAGAGATCAACCTCCACATGAAAAATAAAATAATTCAGTCACAACATCTATGCTGCGTCATCCGCAGAAGCTGCGGCCAGATCCATATCGGTAGAGTCAGGATTCAGCCAAATCTCAATCAACTCATGGGTACGCTTCACATCATTTTCGTCAAGCATATAATACCATTGATCCTTCCGTCTGCCTTCACCCTGCAACATATGGCTTGTGATCTCAGGAGTACCCCCCTCGAGAATTACTCTTTTCGCCAAATCAAGAATAAAGTCTGACTTCATATTGGTTTGGAAATTACTGCCTGCTATTTCGATGATTTTCTGTATATTAAGGATATTATCTACTCTCTTCATCCGTTCAAGCGCAGATTTCAAAAAGATCCGCTGCCGCTCCGTTCGTTTAAAATCAGAATCCTCACGGTATCTTACATACATTAATGCTTCAGCGCCAGAATAAATCGGTTTGTTCGGTTCAATTCTTAATTTCTCATGATCCGGGCTCTTGTTCTCAATCACCTTGGTAATCGGAAGTTCAACACCCCCTAGAGCATCTGTAACGCCCACAAGACCGTTGAAATTAATAGTAGCGTAATATTCGATAGGCGCGTTTAATAAATTTTTAACGGTGTCTACACTCATCTGAGGACCGCCATAGGAATGTGCTGCATTAATCTTGGTTTCTTTCCTAGCTCCTTTAACATTTTCCGCTCCGATAATTTCTGCATAGGAATCACGAGGGATCGACACGAACAATACTTTATGATCAACTGGCCGAATCACAGTATATATAATCGAATCAGAAAGCCCGTTCTCTTTTCCCCGCTGATCAGTACCCAATAGGAGGATAGAAAATGGACGATCCTTATTATCCGTCGTGGGTTGGAATCCAGGAGCTTCAGCATTTTCATTATTTTTTAAAGGAACGTATGACCCATCAAGCGTGTGTTCAATAGTCGGAGCCACAACATTATTAAATCCGAAAATCAGCAGTTCTTTACGAAAAACATAAGATCCTAGCCCAGCAATAAGTACGATAGCAAGCGTAAATAGCCAGATCTTTTTTTTCTTGCTGGTCTTAGTTTTCTTCTTCACCTTCTTTTTCTCAATTCTACTTAAAGAAAAAGAAGAAGCTGAATGGGTAATCTGTTTATTTTTCATTCGGATCCTTAACCCTTCCTGATGACGGATTCTACCAGCCGATAATAGGGAATCATGTAGGTTGTCTCAAAGCCTAATCTATGCGCTAAGTTGAAAGAACCTTCGTTATCCAGACGA